>NZ_BMTS01000009.1:121225-374786 GCF_014649795.1 Streptomyces melanogenes | reverse complement strand
CACGCCACCCGCACGATCTGACAGCCCGACGCCGTCAGCTCCGCGATCTGCTGAAGCGTCGCGCCGATGTCCGACGTACGCGTCGTCGTCATCGACTGCACCGAGACAGGAGCGTCCCCGCCGACCGCGACGGACCCGACCTGGATCTGACGGCTCTTGCGACGCTCGGCCAGCCTGGTCGGTACGGACGGCATTCCCAGTGAAATCGCAGTCATCTGCTGTGCAACCCCAAGGTGTGGATCAAGGTGAGGATCAAGGTCCCGAGATCAGCGGGCTCCAGCCTTCGAGGTTACGTCACCCCGGGGCGCCCGAGCACATCGCGCCCCAAGAGTTCACGCGAAGGGGCGGGCCGGGCACTCCATGCGCCCGGCCCGCCCCCTACACGCGTACGACACGTACCGCCCGTTAAGAGATCTTCACCGGGTTCACCACGTCCGCCACCAGCACGAGCAGCGTGAAGCAGATGAAGATGCCCGCGACCACGTACGCCACCGGCATCAGCTTCGCCACGTCGAACGGGCCCGGGTCGGGGCGCTTGAAGACGCGGGCGACCGTGCGGCGCAGCGACTCCCACAGGGCGCCGGCGATGTGCCCGCCGTCCAGCGGCAGCAGCGGCAGCATGTTGAAGAGGAACAGGGAGAGGTTGAACCCCGCTACCAGGAACAGCATCATCGCGATCTGGTTCTCCGGCGGGATGTCCAGGGTGAACACCTCGCCGCCGACCCGGGCCGCGCCGACGACGCCCATCGGCGAGTCGGCCTTGCGCTCCTCGCCGTTGAACGCCGCGTTCCACAGGTCCGGGACCTTGGAGGGGATCGCGACCAGCGACTTCACCCCGGAGCGCATCATGTCGCCCATGCGGTCCACGGACTCGCCGAAGGACTGCTGGACGATGCCGGTGGCGGGGCTGAAGCCGAGGAAGCCCGCCGAGGTGGTGCCGGAGGTGTAGTTGCCGGAGCCGTCGATCTTCGCCACGTCGTTCTTGATCAGGCTGGCGTGCAGGTCGAGCGGCTTGCCGTCGCGCTGGACCGTGATCGTGGCGGGGCCGATGGTGTCGCGGATGTGCTTCTGCAGCGCCGACCAGTCGCCGACCTTCTCGCCGTTGAACGCGACGATCTTGTCACCGGCCTTCAGCCCGGCCTGCTTGGCCGGGGCGACCGGGTCGGAGGCCTTGCAGGTGTCGCGCTGCTCCTTCTGCGAGATCACGCAGTCGGAGACCTTGCCCACCTGGGTGGTCTGGGTGTTGACGCCGAACGTCATCATCACGCCGAAGAAGATCGCCACGGCGAGGATCAGGTTCATGAACGGCCCGGCGAACATCACGATCACGCGCTTCCACGGCTTGCGCGTGTAGAAGAGGCGCGTCTCGTCGCCTGGCTGGAGCTCCTCGAAGGCCGCCGAGCGGGCGTCCTCGATCATGCCGCGCCAGGGCGAGGTGGAGCGCGCGGTGATCCGCCCGTCCTCGCCGGGCGGGAACATGCCGATCATGCGGATGTAGCCGCCGAGCGGGACCGCCTTGATGCCGTACTCGGTGTCGCCCTTCTTCCGCGACCAGATGGTCGGGCCGAAGCCGACCATGTACTGCGGCACCCGGATGCCGAACATCTTGGCCGTGGAGAGGTGGCCCAGCTCGTGCCACGCGATCGAGACGAGGAGGCCGACCACGAAGACGACTATGCCGAGGACCGTCATCAGAATCGTCATGCGCGCGCCTCCGCTGTCGCCTTCACCGCGAGTTCACGGGCCCGGGCCCGTGCCCAGGTCTCCGCTTCCAGGACGTCCGAGACCGTGAGGGAAGTTCCCTCGCCGGGGGTGCCGTGCTCGGCGACGACCTCTGTGACCGTATCCATGATTCCGTTGAAAGGCAGCCGTCCCGCGAGGAAAGCGTCCACGCACTCCTCGTTCGCGGCATTGAACACCGCCGGAGCCGTATCCCCCAGCTCCCCGACGTGCCGGGCGAGTCCGACCGAGGGGAAGGCCTCGGTGTCGAGGGGGAAGAACTCCCAGCTCGACGCCTTGGTCCAGTCGAAGGCCGGGGCCGCGTCGGGCACCCGCTCGGGCCAGCCGATGCCGATGGCGATCGGGCCGCGCATGTCGGGCGGGGTGGCCTGGCAGAGCGTGGAGCCGTCGGTGAACTCGACCATGGAGTGGACGTACGACTGCGGGTGGACGACGACCTCGATCCGGTCGAAGGGGATGTCGTACAGCAGGTGCGCCTCGATGACTTCGAGGCCCTTGTTGACCAGGGTGGCCGAGTTGACGGTGATCACCGGGCCCATGGCCCAGGTGGGGTGCGCGAGGGCGTCCTGCGGGGTCACGTCGGCGAGCTCCGCGCGCGTACGGCCGCGGAAGGGGCCGCCGGAGGCGGTGACGACCAGCTTGCGGATGTCGGCGCGGGTGCCGGCGGCCAGGGACTGGAAGAGGGCGGCGTGCTCGGAGTCGACCGGGATGATCTGGCCGGGCTTAGCGAGCGCCTTCACCAGCGGGCCGCCGACGATCAGCGACTCCTTGTTGGCGAGCGCCAGGGTGCGGCCCGCCTTCAGGGCGGCCAGGGTCGGCGCGAGGCCGATGGAGCCGGTGATGCCGTTCAGGACGGTGTGGCAGTCGGAGGCGGCGAGCTCGGTGGCCGCGTCGGGTCCCGCGAGGATCTCGGGGAGCGGCTCGGCGCCGTACTGCTCCTTCAGCGCCTCGCGCAGCGCGGGCACCGCGTCCGGCTTGGCGACCGCGACCGTGCGGACCCGCAGCCGGCGCGCCTGCTCGGCCAGGAGCGCGACCCGTCCGCCCGACGCGGCGAGCGCGGTGACGCGGAACCGGTCGGGGTTGCGCAGCACCAGGTCGATGGCCTGGGTGCCGATGGACCCGGTGGAGCCGAGGACGACGATGTCCCGGCGGCCTTCGGCGGGGTCGAAGGCGATGTGCGGGTCGGCGAGGGGGGCTGGGCTGTCGCTCATGCCCCCATTCTTGCCGCATCGGCTGTGCGCCGGGTAAGCACTCCCCCGTGCCGGGGCCGCGCGGCGCGGTCCGGGGGCCGCCGGGACACCGGGGAGCGGGGCCCCTCGGTGTCCCAACTGCCCTGCGGATTCAGCGGATCGGGCGGTGGACGTTGTCCCGCTTCGCCGGTCCGGGGGTCGCGTCCGCGATCCACGGGCCCTCGCCCGACGGGTCGACGACGCCCTCCTCCAGCCAGGTGTACGCCCCGGCCAGGACGCCGGTGACGACCTTGCGGTCCAGGTCGTCGGTGTTGGCCCACAGCCGCTCGAAGAGCTCGTCCACCCGGATCCGGGCCTGGCGGCAGAAGACGTCGGCCAGCTGGTGCGCCTCGCGGCCGTGGTCGCCGGTGGTACGCAGCAGCTCCGCCCGTACGCACGCGGCGCTCATCGCGAACAGTTCTGCGCCGATGTCGACGATCCGGCCGAGGAAGCCCTGCTTGGTCTCCATCCGGCCCTGCCAGCGCGACATCGCGTAGAACGTGGAGCGCGCCAGCTTGCGGGCGGACCGCTCGACGTACCGGACGTGCTGCGCGAGGTCGCCGAACTCGCTGTAGGAGTTGGGCAGTTGGCCCGGTCCGGAGAGGAGTTTGGGCAGCCAGCGGGCGTAGAAGGCGGCGGCGTTGGCGCCCGCCTTGGCCTTGTCGGGCAGCTTCTTGTCGGGGTCGATCAAGTCCCCGGCGACGGAGAGATGGGCGTCGACGGCCTCCCGGGCGATCAGCAGGTGCATGATCTCGGTGGAGCCCTCGAAGATCCGGTTGATGCGCAGATCGCGCAGGATCTGCTCGGCCGGTACGGCCCGCTCGCCGCGGGCGGCCAGCGAGTCGGCGGTCTCGAAGCCGCGTCCGCCGCGGATCTGGACCAGCTCGTCGGCCATCAGCCAGGCCATCTCGGAGCCGTACAGCTTGGCGAGCGCGGCCTCGATGCGGATGTCGTTGCGGTCCTCGTCGGCCATCTGCGAGGACAGGTCGAGCACCGCCTCCAGGGCGAAGGTGGTGGCCGCGATGAACGAGATCTTGCTGCCCACCGCCTCGTGCTGTGCGATCGGCTTGCCCCACTGCTCGCGCGCCGCCGACCACTCGCGGGCGATCTTCAGACACCACTTGCCGGCGCCGACGCACATCGCGGGCAGCGAGAGGCGGCCGGTGTTGAGCGTGGTCAGGGCGATCTTCAGGCCGGCGCCCTCGGGGCCGATCCGGTGCGCGGCGGGGACGCGGACCTGGTGGAAGCGGGTCACGCCGTTCTCGATGCCGCGCAGGCCCATGAAGGCGTTGCGGTTCTCCACGGTGACGCCGGGCGAGTCGGCCTCGACGACGAACGCGGTGATGCCGCCCTTGTGCCCCTCGGACTTCGGCACCCGGGCCATGACGACCAGCAGGTCCGCCACGACGCCGTTGGTGGTCCACAGCTTCACCCCGTCGAGCACGTAGGCGTCGTCGCCGTCCGGGACCGCCGAGGTGGCGAGCCGGGCCGGGTCGGAGCCGACGTCGGGCTCGGTGAGCAGGAAGGCGGAGATGTCGGTACGGGCGCAGCGCGGCAGGAAGGTGTCCCGCTGCTCCTGGGTGCCGAAGAGCTTCAGCGGCTGCGGTACGCCGATCGACTGGTGCGCCGAGAGCAGCGCGCCGATCGCGGGGCTGGCGG
Source organism: Streptomyces melanogenes (assembly GCF_014649795.1). Taxonomy (GTDB): domain Bacteria; phylum Actinomycetota; class Actinomycetes; order Streptomycetales; family Streptomycetaceae; genus Streptomyces; species Streptomyces noboritoensis. The sequence continues at coordinate 370,158 of NZ_BMTS01000009.1, read as the reverse complement.
AACCGGCCAGCGCGAGCGCCTTGTTGTAGTACACCTGGGTGAGGCCGAGGCCGCCGTACTTGGTGTCGATCTTCATCCCGAGGGCGCCGAGCTCCTTGAGCCCGTTGATCACCTCGTCGGGGATCCGCGACTCGCGCTCGATGAGGGCGCCGTCGATCTTCGTCTCGCAGAAGTCCCGCAGTTTGGCGAGGAACGCCTCGCCGCGCTCCACGTCCTCGGTGGCGGGCAGCGGGTGCGGATGGATGAGGTCGAGCCGGAAGCGCCCGAGGAAGAGTTCCTTCGCGAAGCTCGGCTTGCGCCAGTCCTGCTCGCGCGCGGCTTCGGCGACCCGGCGCGCTTCGCGCTCGGAGACCTTCGGTGTGCCGTGTGGTGCGGTCATTGAGGGGTACTCCTCGCCGCGAGGTGGTCGGGGCGCGCGCACGCACCCGTTACCGGACAGTGCTACTCGTCCGTATGTACCCGATTCCGGGCGGCCCGACCACCCCTGGGACGCGAAACGGCCGGAGCCCGCTGGTGGGCTCCGGCCGTCTCCGTACGTACGTCCTAGAGGGCGAGGCCCGTCAGGACGAGCACGCGCTCGTACGTGTAGTCGTCCATCGCGTAGCGGACGCCCTCGCGGCCGACGCCGGAGGCCTTGGCGCCGCCGTACGGCATCTGGTCCGCGCGGTACGAGGGGACGTCGCCGACGATCACGCCGCCGACCTCCAGGGCGCGGTGGGCGCGGAAGGCGGTCTGCAGGTCGTGCGTGAAGACGCCCGCCTGGAGGCCGTACTTGGAGGAGTTGACGGCCGCGAAGGCCTCCTCCTCGCCGTCCACCTTCTGCACGGTGAGGACCGGTCCGAAGACCTCCTCGCAGGCGAGGGTGGTGTCGGCCGGGACCTCGGTGAGGACGGTCGGGGCGTAGGCGGCGCCGTCGCGCTTGCCGCCGACGAGCAGCTTGGCACCGGCCTGGACGGCCTCGTCGACCCAGGACTCGACGCGCTTGGCGGCGTCCTCGCTGACCAGCGGGCCGACGTCGGTGGCGGCGTCGGACGGGTCACCGGTGACCTGGGCCTCGACGGCCGCGACGACCTTCGGCAGCAGCCGGTCGTAGACGGCGGCGTCGGCGATCACGCGCTGCACGGAGATGCAGGACTGGCCGCCCTGGTAGTTGGAGAAGGTGGCGATACGGGTCGCCGCCCAGTCCAGGTCCGCCTCGGAGGCGAAGTCGGCGAGGACCACGGCCGCGCCGTTGCCGCCGAGCTCCAGGGTGCAGTGCTTGCGCGGCACCGAGTCCATGATCGCGTAGCCGACCTTGTCGGAGCCGGTGAAGGAGATGACCGGGAGGCGGTCGTCCTGCACCAGGGCCGGCATCTTGTCGTTGGCGACCGGCAGGATGCTCCAGGAGCCGGTCGGGAGCTCGGTCTCGGCGAGCAGCTCGCCGAGGATGAGGCCCGAGAGCGGGGTGGCCGGGGCCGGCTTGAGGATGATCGGCGCGCCGACGGCGATGGCCGGGGCGACCTTGTGGGCGCACAGGTTCAGCGGGAAGTTGAACGGCGCGATGCCGAGGACGACGCCCTTGGGGAAGCGGCGGGTCAGGGCGAGGCGGCCCACGCCGCCGCCGTCGGTGTCCAGGCGCTGGGCCTCGCCGCCGTTGAACCGGCGGGCTTCCTCGGCCGCGAACCGGAAGACGGACACGGCGCGGCCGACCTCGCCGCGGGCCCACTTGATGGGCTTGCCGTTCTCGGCGGAGATGAGCTGGGCGATCTCCTCGGTGCGCTCGGCGAGGCGCTTGGAGACGTGGTCGAGGGCCGCGGCGCGGACGTGCGCGGGGGTCGCGGCGAACTCGTCGACCACGGCGTGGGCGGCGGCGACGGCCTCCTCGACCTGGGCCTCGGTCGGAACGCTCACCTTGCCGACCAGCCGGCCGTCCCAGGGGGAGGTGACGTCGAAGCTGTCCTCACCGGTGGCCTGGCGGCCGGCGAGCCAGAAGGCGTGGGTGGAAGTCATGATCGAATCCCGGCCCTTCCGAGGTAGTGGGTCTACTGTCCCTCCCACCGTAGGCCGGTCCGGCCAAGTCGGCGTTTGTCCGGGGTGGAGTGGTGGGGACCGCGGGCACGCCGGTTTGGATGGCCCCTCCCCGCCCCTTCCCGAAAGCCCTCTGGCGGGCGGCCGGGGGCTGCGTTCATCTGCGGCCCGGTGGTGGGCTGATCGCGCAGTTCCCCGCGCCCCTGAAGATGCCGCTCCGCGGCAATCCCCTGGGCGCCCCGCAGGGGCGCTTCCAGGGGCGCGGGGAACTGCGCGAGCAACCCACCACGGTCCGCAGCCGAACGACCTAGCCCTCGCCGCGCGTGCCCGTCGCCTTCAGCGCCAGCCACAGCTCCATTCGGACGTCCGGGTCGTCCAGGGAGCGGCCCAGGATCTCCTCCACGCGGCGCATCCGGTACCGGAGCGTGTGCCGGTGCACCCCCAGGTCCGCCGCCGCCGCGTCCCACTGCCCATGCCGCGACAGCCACGCCCGCAGCGAGGCGACGAGATCGCCCCGCCCGGTCGCGTCGTGCTCGTACAGCGCCCGCAGCATCCCGTCCGCGAACGCCCGTACCGCGTCGTCCGCGAGCAGCGGCACCAGCGAACCCGCCACCAGCTCCTCGTGCTCGACCAGCGGCCGGCCCCGGCGCCGGGCCACCGCGAGTGCCTGCTCGGCCTGCTTGTACGCGGACGCCGCCGCGATCGGCCCGGCCGGGGCGGACAGGCCGATGACCAGCTCGGCGCCCTCCTCCGGCTCGAAGGAGACGCACGCGGCCACCGCGTCGCCGCCGTCGGCCGCGAGGACCACGAGCCGGTCGCCCTCGGGGACCACCAGGACCGCCTCACCGGAGCGCGCCGCCGCCGACTCCATCGCCTCGGCGAGCACCCCGAGGTCGGCCGACTCCCCCTCCTTCTCCGCGATGGCGAGCCGGAACGGGGCGTCCAGCAGCCCGCCGTACAGATCGCCCGCCACCGCCCGGGCGTGGTCCTGCTGCCCGGACAGCAGCATGCCGAGCACCGCCGCGCCGAGGCGCTGCTCGGCCAGTTGCAGGGCCCGCGACCGCTCGGTGGTCAGGGTCAGCAGCGCGACCGCGGAGTGCACCGCGTACCGCTCGGCCGTGCCCAGCGGCGCCCCCGTGCCGACCGCGAGCGCCCCGCGCACCCGCCGCCCGGTGCCGAGCGACTGGAGCTCGACGCGGTCGTCCGAGCGGTCGTCGGAGCCGCCGACCACCGCGCTGGCCGGGGCGGCCCGGTCGCGCAGGCGGGCCACGTCGGCGGTGAGCCGGGCCGCCCGGCGCCCCGCCCACTCCGGCTGCACCGCGACCACCGCGCCCGCCGTGTCGTACAGCGCCGCCCAGCCGTCCACGTGCGCCGCGAGCCGGGCGAGCAGCTCGCCGGGGCCCGCGAGCGCGGCCCGGGTCAGCTCGCGCTGGGCCTCGAAGCCCGCGGTGACCGCGCGGTACTGGTCGGCCGCGATGGCCGCCGAGACGGCCTTGGAGATCGCCAGGAACGGGGTGCGGCGCGGCACCTCGAGAAGGGGGAAGTCCTCCTCGCGGGCCGCGTCGAGCAGCGCGTCCGGCACCGTGTCGTAGGTGACGCCGACCGCGAAGCCGAGCCCGACGACCCCGGCGCCGGAGAGCCTGCGCACATAGCGCCGCATGGTCTGGGGGTCCTCGGCGTCCAGCTTCATCGCGGTGATGAGGAGGAGCTCGCCGCCCTCCATGTAGGGGACGGGGTCGGCGAGCTCGCTGACGTGCGCCCAGCGCACCGGCGTGTCCAGCCGGTCCTCGCCCGCGCGCACGGTGAGCTTCAGCGCCGAGTGCTGGACGAGGGAGGCGAGGGTGGGCGGCATGGGGGGCTTCGACGACCTTCGAGGGGTACGAGGGGGAATGCGCCGTCCCGTATGAGGGCGCACCTCGATTCTGCCAGGACGGCGGGGTCACGGCGCCCGCCGCGACCCCCTCGGCTCAGCCCCGCAGGTCCACCAGGAGCGGCGGCGCGTGCTCGCCCCCGACGTCGGTGAGCGAGAGCACCGCGTGCCCGGCGGGCACCTGGTGGGCGAGCTGGGAGGCGGACCAGCGCTCCCGCTCCACCTTGCGCACGGTGACCGCGTCCCGGGTCACCGGCTTGCCCGTGGCGAGCTTGCGCAACGCGTGCAGCGCCCGGGTCAGCGGCTGGTCGGCGAAGACCGCGTGCTTGGCGACCTCCGTGGTCTCGATCCACTCGGTGCCCCACAGCTGCGCCAGGAGCTGTCCGTCCCAGGTGGTGACCCCGCAGAACGCCATGTGGCAGCCGACCGCCGCGAGCAGCGAGGTGTGCAGCCGTTCGGGTACGTCGCCCAGCGCGCGCAGGGTGAGCACCACCCCGGCGTTGGCCTGCCGCAGCCGTTGCAGGGCCCGTACGGAGCCCGCGGTCACCGCGTGCGTGGCGTCGTCCAGGACCAGGCAGGCGAAGAGCGAGCGGTCGTGGCGGGCCACCGCGTTCGTCGTGAACTGGGCCAGCAGCAGCCGGTTGAGGAGCCGCGCCGCCTCCGGGTGCGCCCGCTCGGGCAGGTCGACCCTCACCCGTACGGGGTGTTCCAGGGCGCGCAGCGAGAACGGGCGGCTGTGGCCGGTGGTGTCGAAGAAGGCGGCGAAGGCGGGCCGGTCCAGACAGGCGAGGCGGTCCGCGAGGTCCAGGCCCGGGTCGCCGGGGATGCCTGTCTGCCGGACGCGCGCGTCCAGTTCGCGGTGGAGCGCGGGGTGCGCCTCGCGGTCGAGGTCGGCGCGGAGCTCGTCCAGCGCGTCGCCCGAGCCGTCGAGCAGCTCGCGCAGCCGGGGCACCGAGGGGAAGCGCCCGTACGCGGCCCGGTAGGGCCCGAGGAGCTGGGCGAGCGCGGTCGCGGCCCGCCGGACGTCGGCGTCGGGCAGGTCCCCGGCGCAGGCCTCCGCGAGCAGGGCGGCGGCCTCGTCGGGGTCGACGGTGCCGCCGTAGAGGTCCAGGTCGTACTCGGACGCCGGGTCGCCGGGCCGCACGATCACGTCGTACGCCTCGTCCGCGCCCAGCGGTGTGCCCGCGGCGCCGACGGCGACCACGGCGGCCTGCCCGGCCAGCGCCTGGAGCGCCAGCGACTCCACCACGGGCCGCACCAGACGGCGGGTCTTGCCCGCGCCGGAGGGGCCGAGGGCGAGCAGCGAGGTGCCGAGCGCCGCCGGGTCGACGGCGGCGCCCGCGCCCCGGCGGGCGGGCGGGTTGTTGTCCAGGTCCACGAACCGGCCGAGCCGCACCTGGGAGGTGAGCAGGTCGTGGGTGGCGGCGCGGGCGGGCAGGTCGCGGTCGCCGGAGGGGTGCAGACAGGCGCGGGCCCCGTCGCGCAGCACCGCGTCCGTGAACGCGGGGAGCCGGGCCGGGTCGGCGACCACCGACGTCCAGGCGCGGCGGATGCGGGCGCAGTCCACGTCGTTCATGCGGCCGCTCTCCGCGTCGGCGGCCAGCCGGTCGGCGGCCGCGTGCTGCCCGGCCTCGCGCAGCTGGGGCCAGTCGGCGGGGCTGCGGTCGGCGGGGGCTCCGGCGGGGGCGGGCGTCCGGACGCCCGGGCGGCCGGTGCGCTCGCGGAAGAGCCCGAGCCAGTCGCCCGCCCGGCCACAGACCCACAGCGCGGCCACCACTACCACTACGTGGTAGACGGTGGTCACCGTGTCGGTGGCGTCCTTGGTGGCCACCGGGTCGTCGCTGAAGATCCACGAGTGCGGCACCACGCCGAAGGCCAGCGAGTAGAACGGCAGCCAGTCGTCGGCCCAGATCACGAACCAGGCCAGGGCGACCGCCACCAGCGCGGTGCGCACCGCGCGCGCGGGCTGCGGGTGATCCACCGCGTACCGCCGGAAGACCTCGCGCCAGTTGCCGAAGTGGCCGAAGACGTAGATGACCGCGACCGCGACCAGGCTGTTGTAGGCGGCGAGCGCGGTCAGCGCGGCGGGGGGCCTGCGGTGGAACCCCCACCAGTCGGACGGGGTGAACAGTTCGAGCGGCACCATCCGGTGCGGCACGTATCCGTTGCGCCACAGCGACCACACCAGGACGGCCGCGAGCAGCGCGATGACCGCGCCGCTGAGCAGCGCCCGGTCCGGCACCCGGTGGACGGCGTCGGTGGGGCGCGGCCGGTGCCCGTACCGCCACAGGCCCGGCTCGGCGGCCGCGCGCGGGGTCCGCAGCCACTCGCCCAGCGGCGGGCGCCCGGGGGGCCGGGCGGGCTGCGGCGGGAAGGCGGGAGGCGGCGCCGGGACGGGCGGCGGCGCGGCAGGGCGCGGCACCGGCCGCGCCTCGGTACCCCGTGCGTCGTGCGTGCCTTCGGTGTCCATCGACCCTTTGCCCCCTGACCAGCCAGGTCCGTAACCGAGTCCAGCGGCCAATCTAAACGGAACGACGGAACTACGGGGCGTAGCGTGGCGGCTGTTTGAGCCCGGTCTTTGTCCGCGGGCCGGTGGCGGATTGCCGCGCAGCGGCATTTGAGGGGCGCGGGGAACTGCGCGACCAGCCACAGACGAGCCGCACCCGACCGACCAGACATCCCGCGTTGCTATGTCCGCGACGGACAACGACACACCCCCACCACTCCCGAACGGCGCATGCCCGCACCCCGCGCCGGGCCCTAGCCTGCGAAGAAAGCCAAGGAAGCGTCCAAAACCCCCGCGTCCGAAGACGCAGATCACCCAGGAGCCCTCATGACCGCGATCCCGCAGGAGCGCCGCATCGTCACCGCGATCCCCGGCCCCAAGTCGCAGGAGCTGCAGGCCCGCCGCGTCGCCGCGGTCGCCGCCGGCGTGGGCTCCACCCTGCCCGTCTTCACCGCGCGCGCGGGCGGCGGCATCATCGAGGACGTCGACGGCAACCGTCTGATCGACTTCGGTTCCGGCATCGCCGTGACCTCGGTCGGCGCCTCCGCCGAGGCCGTCGTGCGCCGCGCCTCCGCGCAGCTCGCGGACTTCACCCACACCTGTTTCATGGTCACGCCGTACGAGGGCTACGTCGAGGTCGCCGAGGCCCTCGCCGAGCTGACCCCGGGCGACCACGCCAAGAAGTCCGCGCTGTTCAACTCCGGCGCCGAGGCCGTCGAGAACGCCGTCAAGATCGCCCGTGCGTACACCAAGCGCCAGGCCGTCGTCGTCTTCGACCACGGCTACCACGGCCGTACCAACCTGACGATGGCGCTGACCGCCAAGAACATGCCGTACAAGAACGGCTTCGGCCCGTTCGCGCCCGAGGTCTACCGCGTCCCGGTCGCCTACGGCTACCGCTGGCCGACCGGTCAGGACAACGCCGGTGCCGAGGCGTCCGCCCAGGCCATCGACATGATCAACAAGCAGATCGGCGCCGACAACGTCGCCGCGATCATCATCGAGCCGGTCCTCGGCGAGGGCGGCTTCATCGAGCCCGCCAAGGGCTTCCTGCCCGCGATCGCGCAGTTCGCCAAGGACAACGGGATCGTCTTCGTCGCCGACGAGATCCAGTCCGGCTTCTGCCGCACCGGCCAGTGGTTCGCCTGCGAGGACGAGGGCATCGTCCCGGACCTGATCACCACCGCCAAGGGCATCGCGGGCGGTCTGCCGCTCTCCGCCGTGACCGGCCGCGCCGAGATCATGGACGCCGCGCACGCGGGCGGCCTCGGCGGCACCTACGGCGGCAACCCGGTGGCCTGCGCCGGCGCCCTCGGTGCGATCGAGACCATGAAGGAGCTCGACCTCAACGGCAAGGCCAAGCGCATCGAGGAGGTCATGAAGGGCCGCCTCGCCGCCATGGCCGAGAAGTTCGACATCATCGGCGACATCCGCGGCCGCGGCGCCATGATCGCCATCGAGCTGGTCCAGGACCGCGCCACCAAGGAGCCGAACGCGGCCGCCGCCGGCGCGCTCGCCAAGGCCTGCCACGCGGAGGGCCTGCTGGTCCTGACCTGTGGCACCTACGGCAACGTGCTGCGCTTCCTTCCGCCGCTGGTCATCGGCGAGGACCTGCTGAACGAGGGCCTCGACATCATCGAGCAGGCCTTCGGCACGCTCTGATCATCGGGCCGGGGGTCCGGCCTGTGAAGAACGTGTGGGGGGCCGATGGCGGGATGGGGATCCGGCTGTCGGTCCCCCTCCCACTGCCGTACGGTTTCTGCAGATGAGAGAAACACCTCGCCCGCAGGAGACTGCGGGCGGCTCCAGGGCGGCGCATCCTCAGCCTCGTTCTGGGCGTGCCCTGGCGCACACCGCCGGTGCCTCTGGCTCCGGAACTCCTCACCGATCGGATGGCCGTCCGCCCCACACCCCCCGGGGCGAACGGCACACCGGTCAAGGCGACCGCCCCGGAACCTCCCCCCCTGTTCCGGGGCGGTCGGCTTTCCTCCTCACCGCCTTCGCCGCCCTCGCGGTCTTCTTCGCGCTTTTCACCTGGCAGGTCGTGGCCGACGGCCCGCTGCGCCGACTGGACGAACGCGTCGGCGGCCACCTCGCGGGCCGGGGCCCGCAGGGCGTGGCCCAGGCGCTCGCCGACCTCGGTTCGATGCCCGTGGCCCTGCCGCTGCTCGCACTCGCCCTCGGGTACGCGGTGTGGCGCGGCGCCCGCATGGACGCGCTGATCGCGGCCGCCACGATGGCGCTGGTCCCGGCGCTGGTCGTGCCGCTGAAGATCTGGACCGACCGCGCGGGCCCGCTCACCACCGACACCGGCTACTACCCGTCCGGCCACACGGCCACCGCGATGGTGGCGTACGGCGGCGCCGCCCTGCTGCTCGCCCGGTACACCGCCCCGCGCCGGGCATGGGTGATGCCCGCCGCCGCGGGCGTGCTCACCGCGGCGACGGGCACCGGTCTGGTGCTGCACGGCTACCACTGGCCCCTGGACGTGCTGGCGAGCGGCTGCCTGTGCGGGATGCTCCTGCTGCTCAGCTCCACGGGTATGCGTCGAAGTTCTTCGAGAACTCGCCGCCGTTGAACCGGTCCCAGTTGACGGACCAGGTCATCAGACCGCGCAGCCCCGGCCAGCTCCCGTGGGTCTGGTACGAGCCGCAGTTGGCCTTCTTGGTGAGGCAGTCCAGCGCCTTGGTGACCTCGGCGGGGGCCGTGTAGCCGTTGCCCGCGTTGGTGGACGCCGGCAGGCCGATGGCGACCTGGTCGGGACGCAGTGCCGGGAACATCTTGCTGGTGTCCCCTGCCACCGGGAAGCCGGTGAGCAGCATGTCGGTCATGGCGATGTGGAAGTCCGCGCCGCCCATCGAGTGGTACTGGTTGTCCAGGCCCATGATCGAGCCCGAGTTGTAGTCCTGGACGTGCAGCAGGGTCAGATCGTCGCGCAGGGCGTGGATGACCGGCAGATAGGCACCGCAGCGCGGGTCCTGCCCGCCCCAGGGCCCCGACCCGTAGTACTGGTATCCGAGCTGCACGAAGAACGTCTCCGGGGCCATCGACAGCACGAACTTCGATCCGTACTTGGCCTTCAGCGTCTTCAGCGCCGATATGAGGTTCACGACGACCGGGGTGGTCGGGTTGCGGAAGTCCGTGTCGCCGGTGTTCAGCGAGAGCGAGTGGCCCTCGAAGTCGACGTCGAGGCCGTCGAGTCCGTACTCGTCGATGATCTTCGAGACGGACGCGACGAAGGTGTCGCGGGCGGCCGTGGTGCTGAGCTGGACCTGGCCGTTCTGGCCGCCGATGGAGATCAGGACCTTCTTGCCCGCGGCCTGCTTGGTCTTGATGGCGGCCTTGAAGTCGGCGGCGGACTCGACGCCGGGGCACTCGCTCACCGGGCAGAGGGTGAACCGGATGTCGCCGGAGGTGACCGAGGTCGGCTCGCCGAAGGCCAGGTCGATGACGTCCCAGGAGTCGGGGACGTCGGCCATCCGGGTGTAGCCGGAGCCGTTGGCGAAGCTGGCGTGCAGATAGCCGACGAGCGCGTGCGTCGGCAGACCGCCGCCCGGGTTGCCTCCCCCGCCGCTGGTGGTGGAGGCGGTGACGGCGGCGGACTTCGCGGACTCACCGGCCGTGTTGGTGGCGGTGACCTGGAAGGTGTACGCGGTGGACGCGGCCAGGCCCGTCACGGTGGCCGAAGTCCCGCTCGCCGAGAGGACCTTGGAGCCGCCCTGGTAGACGTTGTAGCCGGTGGCGCCGGGGACGGCGGCCCAGCTCAGGGCGATGCTGGAGGAGGTCGCGGAGCCCGCGGTGAGGCCGGTGGGGGCGGCCGGGAGCTGGACGGGCCCGCCGCCGGGGCCCAGCAGGCTCACGTCGTCGGCGTAGTAGGCGCCGGTGCCGTACCAGCCGTGCGTGAAGATCGTGACCGAGGTGGTGTTCGCGCCGGTCTTGAAGGTGGTGGTCAACTGCTGCCAGGACGGGGCGGATTGGGTCCAGGTGCTGACGTCGGTGGTACCGGTGCCGGAGGCGCCCAGATAGACGTAACTGCCCTGCACCCACGAGCTGAGCGTGTACGTGGAGTCGGGCTTGACCTGGACGGTCTGGGAGCACTGGGCGTTGTCGCTCCCGGCCGGGGTGGCCTTGAGGGCCTTGGTGCCGCCGTGCACGGGCGAGGCGACCACCGTGCCGCTGCCCGCCGTACAGCTCCAGCCGTCCAGCGCGGCCTCGAAGCCGCCGTTGCGGGCGAGTTCGGTGTCGGCGGCGCGGGCGGTCTGCGCGGAGGCGACCAGGGCGCCCGCGGCGAGGACGGCCGCCGTGACGGCGGCGAGAAGCCTGGGAGGTCTGGCCGATCTGGTGAGACTGGCAGGACTGACGGATCTGACAGGTCTGGTGAGACTGGCGAGGCGTCCGGTGCGGTCCACAACGTCCTCCGGGCATGGGGGGATCGGATCCGGGATGGCGGGGATGAGGCCGAGCCCGCCACAATGTGGTCCAGACCAATCGGGTTGTCAAGACCTCTGGCAGTACCTCGCTCAGTCCCGTCCCTCCCGCTCCTCCCGCGCGATCTGCGCCGCCGCCTCGTGCATGGCGAGTTCGAGGAGCGCGGGGTCGGTGAGGGTGCCGGAGCCGTCGGGCGGCACCAGCCAGCGCACCCCGCCGCTGACCCGGCCCGGGTAGGGGACCACGATCCAGGTGCCCTGTCCGGCACCGCGCACCCCGGTGCCGAGCCAGCGCGCGGCCGTGCCCGGGGGTACGAAGAACCCCAGCCGGGCGTCGCCGAAGTCGGCGAGGACGGGGCCCGGCCGGTCGACCAGCCGGAGCAGGACGTCGAGCGCGGGGTGCCCCAGTTCGCCGGGCAGGATCAGTACGTCCCAGCGCCTGCCGGCGGGCAGGAGGGCGACCCCGAGGGGGTTGCGCTCCCACTCCCACCGGCAGGCGTCTGGATCCGGCGCCACCGACGCCAGCCATTCCACCGCTGTCTTCGGGCCCGAGCCATTCATCACCCGGTCTTCCTTCCGTGAGCGCGGACTTGCGTTCACGTGGAGAGAGCGGGGTCGGGCCCGGCTATGACGCGGGTTTCGCTACTTAACGGTAGTGAACCGGCTCACACCAAGATCACCGGTTGTGCGCCCCCCGGCGCGGCACCGGCGCGTAACGATCTAGTTGAAAAGGTGACGGGTGGCCGATTCCCCGAACCGCCACCCGTCACACCTCATTGATGAACCGTCAGCTGTCGAAGCCCAAGCCCGCCCGATCCATCGCCTTCAGCCACAAGTTGCGGCGGCCCCCGTTCGCGTCCGCTCTCGCCAGCGCCCACTTCGTGATGCCGATGCCCGCCCAGGCGACCGGCTCCGGGGGGAACGGGAGGGGCTTCTTGCGGACCATTTCCAGGTCCGTGCGCTCGGTGCGCTCCCCCGCCAGCAGGTCGAGCATCACGTCCGCGCCGAAGCGGGTCGCGCCGACGCCCAGGCCGGTGTACCCGGCGGCGTACGCGACCTTGCCGCCGTGGGCCGTGCCGAAGAACGCCGAGAAGCGCGAGCAGGTGTCGATCGCCCCGCCCCAGGCGTGGCTGAAACGCAGCCCCTCCAGCTGCGGGAAGCAGCGGAAGAAGTGCTCGGCCAGCTTGAGGTAGGTGGCGGGCCGGTCGTCGTACTCGGCCCGTACCTTCCCGCCGTACTTGTAGATCGCGTCGTAGCCGCCCCACAGGATGCGGTGGTCGGCGGTGATCCGGAAGTAGTGGAACTGGTTGGCCGAGTCGCCGAGGCCCTGCCGGTTCTTCCAGCCGATCGCGGCCAGTTGCGCCGGGCTCAGCGGCTCGGTCATCAGCGCGTAGTCGTAGACCGGGACGGTGTACGCGCGCACGCGCTTGACCAGGGACGGGAACACATTGGTGCCGAGCGCGACCCGGCGGGCGCGGATCCGCCCGTACGGCGTACGCACCACCATGCCCGGACCGGCCGAGACCAGGTCGAGGCCGGGGGTGTGCTCGTAGATCCGTACGCCCAGTTCCAGACAGGCCCGCTTGAGGCCCCAGGCGAGCTTGGCGGGGTGGAGCATCGCCACGCCGCGCCGGTCCCAGAGGCCGCCGAGGAAGGTCGGCGAGTCGACCTCGGCCCGCATCGCCTCCCCGTCGAGCAGTTCGAGGCCCTCGAAGCCGAGCCCCACCGCCTCCTCGTGCATCTCGTGCAGTTCGTCGAGCTGGTGCGGCTCGGTGGCCACGTCGATCTCGCCGGTGCGCTCGAAGTCGCAGTCCAGGGAGTAGCGGGCGACGGCCGCCTCGATGGCGTCGAGGTTGGCCGCGCCCAGCTTCTCCAGGCGGGGCATCTCGTCCGGCCAGCGGGCCAGGCCGTTGCCCAGGCCGTGGGTGAGGGAGGCGGCGCAGAAGCCGCCGTTGCGGCCCGAGGCCGCCCAGCCGATCTCCTTGCCCTCGATGAGCACGACGTCTCGGCCGGGCTCGCGCTCCTTGGCCAGGAGCGCGGTCCACAGTCCGCTGTAGCCGCCGCCGACGACGAGCAGGTCGCACCGCTCGTCGCCCGCGAGGGCGGGGTGGGCACCGGGCCTGCCCGGGTCCTCCAGCCAGAAGGGGACGGGCTGGGCGTCCGTCAGTGAATGGGCTGCTGCACTGCTCATGGCTCGGGTTACGGCCATGATTTCCAACTCCCTCGAAGGGTTCGGCAGTTATTGCTCAGGCTTTCGCGCTGTTGCTGCGCCGGTTCGCGACGAGCTGGCCGGCGACGACCACCACTACGGCGATGACGAACATGGCCGTACCGATGACATTGATCTGAACGGGCGTGCCCCGCTGTGCGGATCCCCAGACGAACATGGGGAACGTCACGGTGGAGCCCGCGTTGAAGTTGGTGATGATGAAGTCGTCGAAGGAGAGCGCGAAGGCGAGCAGCGCGCCCGCGACGATTCCGGGGGCGGCGATCGGCAGGGTGACCCGGACGAAGGTCTGGACCGGTCCCGCGTACAGATCGCGCGCGGCCTCCTCCAGCCTCGGGTCCATCGACATCACGCGCGCCTTGACCGCCGTCACCACGAAGCTGAGGCAGAACATGATGTGGGCGATGAGGATGGTCCAGAAGCCGAGCTGCGCGCCCAGGTTGAGGAAGAGCGTCAGCAGCGAGGCGGCCATGACGACCTCGGGCATCGCCATCGGCAGGAAGATCAGCGAGTTGATCGCGCCGCGCGCCCGGAACCGGTAGCGCACCAGCGCGAAGGCGATCATCGTGCCGAGCACGGTCGCGCCGAGCGTCGCCCAGGTGGCGATCTGGAGCGAGAGCGAGAGCGAGCCGCACATGTCGGCGACGCCGCACGGGTCCTTCCAGGCGTCGGTGGAGAACCGCTGCCAGGAGTAGTTGAAGCGCCCGTTCGGCTTGTTGAACGAGAACACCATCACGACGACGTTCGGCAGGATCAGGTACGCGAGGGTCGCGAGCCCCGCGATGACGATCACATTGCGTCGGAGCCAGCGCATCAGACCAGGTCCTCCGTCCCGGCTCGGCGGATGTAGACGGTGACCATGACCAGCACGATCGCCATCAGGATGAAGGAGAGGGCGGCGGCCGTCGGATAGTCGAGGACCCGCAGGAACTGCGACTGGATCACGTTGCCGACCATCTTCTGGTCGGTGGAGCCGAGCAGTTCGGCGTTGACGTAGTCGCCGCTCGCCGGGATGAAGGTGAGCAGCGTGCCCGAGACGACGCCCGGCATGGAGAGCGGGAAGGTCACCTTGCGGAACGTGGTCGCCGGGGTCGCGTACAGGTCACCGGCGGCCTCGTGCAGCCGCGGGTCGATCCGCTCCAGGGACGTGTACAGCGGCAGGATCATGAACGGCAGGAAGTTGTACGTGAGGCCGCAGACCACCGCCATCGGCGTGGCCAGTACGCGGTCGCCCTCGGTGAAGCCCAGCCAGCTCGTCACGTCCAGCACGTGCAGCGAGTTGAGCGCGTGCACCACCGGTCCGCCGTCCGCGAGGATCGTCTTCCAGGCGAGCGTGCGGATCAGGAAGCTGGTGAAGAACGGCGCGATGACCAGCACCAGGATCACATTGCGCCAGCGCCCCGCCTTGAAGGCGATCAGATACGCCAGCGGATAGCCGAGCAGCAGGCAGAGCAGCGTCGCGGTCCCCGCGTACAGCAGCGAGCGCACGAACTGCGGGTAGTACTCCTTGAAGGCGTCCCAGTAGGTCTGGAAGTGCCAGGTGACCTGGAAGCCCTTCTCCAGGGAGCCGGTCTGCACCGAGGTGGAGGCCTGGTAGACCATCGGCAGCGCGAAGAAGACGACCAGCCAGAGGAGGCCGGGCACCAGCAGCCAGTAGGGCACCAGCCGCTTGCGCACCGACGCCTTGCGTACGGGGAGGTCGGCGGCCGGGGGCGCCTCGGTCAGGGCGCTCACGCGGCGTCCTCGACCTTCTCCACGCCCGCGTCGATCGCCTGCGCCGCGTCGAGCCCGAAGGTGTGCGCCGGGTTCCAGTGCAGGACGACCTCGGCGCCGGGCACCAGACGGGTGTCGCGCTCGATGTTCTGCTCGTACACCGAAAGCCCCTGACCTGCCGGGGAGTCGATGACGTACTGGGTGGAGACGCCGATGAACGAGGAGTCGACGATCCGTCCGGGGACCCGGTTGCGGCCCGCCGCTATCGAGCCCTCGTCGTCCTTGTGGGCGAGCGAGATCTTCTCCGGGCGCACGCCCACGAGGATCTTCCCGCCGCTGGTGTCGGGGGCCGAACATCGCCCGCCGGGCAGCTTCAGCTTGGCCCCGCCCGCCGTGACGACGAGGTCCTCGCCGCTCTTCTCGACGACCTCCGCCTCGATGAGGTTGGAGGTGCCGAGGAAGTTCGCCACGAACGTGGTCCTCGGGTTCTCGTAGAGGTCGGCGGGGGCGCCGAGCTGCTCGACGCGGCCGCCGTTCATCACCGCGACCGTGTCGGCCATGGTCATGGCCTCCTCCTGGTCGTGGGTGACGTGGATGAAGGTGATGCCGACCTCGGTCTGGATGCGCTTGAGCTCCAGCTGCATCTGGCGGCGCAGCTTGAGGTCGAGGGCGCCGAGCGGCTCGTCGAGGAGCAGCACCTGCGGGTGGTTGATGAGCGCGCGGGCGACCGCCACGCGCTGCTGCTGGCCGCCGGAGAGCTGGTGCGGCTTGCGCTTGGCGAAGTCGCCGAGCTGGACGAGCTCCAGCATGTCGTCGACCTGCTTCTTCACCGACTTGATGCCCCGGCGGCGCAGCCCGAAGGCGACGTTCTCGGAGACGTCCAGGTGCGGGAAGAGCGCGTACGACTGGAAGACGGTGTTCACCGGACGCTTGTAGGGCGGCAGGTCGGTGACGTCCTTGTCGCCGAGGAAGACGGTCCCGGTGGTGGGCTCCTCCAGTCCGGCGATCATGCGCAGGGTGGTGGTCTTGCCGCACCCGGAGGCGCCGAGCAGGGCGAAGAACGAGCCCTGCGGGACGGTCAGTTCGAGCGGATGGACGGCGGTGAAGGAGCCGTACGTCTTGCTGATCCCGGTGAGGCGGACGTCGCCGCCGTCGTTCTTGTCGTCAGTCATGGGTTGCGATCCCAGGGGTGGAGAGGGACGAGGGGAGGGGGTCTTGGGGGGGTGGTCAGGCGCCGATGAGCTTGGCGAACTTCTCCTCGTACTTGGTCTCCTCCTCGCTGCTGAGCGAGCGGAAGGAGTGCGCCTTGGCGGCCATGGCCTTGTCGGGGAGGATCAGCGCGTTCTCGGCCAGCTTCGGGTCGATCTTGCTCAGTTCGTCACGTACGCCGTCGACCGGGCACACGTAGTTGATGTACGCGGCGAGCTGGGCCGCGACCGCCGGCTCGTAGTAGTAGTCGATCAGCCGCTCGGCGTTGGCCTGGTGCCGGGCCTTCGCGGGGATCAGCAGGTTGTCGCTGGAGAGCATGTAGCCGGCGGCCGGGATCGCGTACTTGATGTCCGGGTTGTCGGACTGGAGCTGGGTGACGTCACCGCCCCAGGCGACGCACGCGGCGAGGTCGCCCTTGTCCAGGTCGCCCGTGTAGTCGTTGCCGGTGAAGCGCCGGATCTGCTTCTTGTCGACGCCCTTCTGGAGCCGTCCGATCGCCGCGTCGTAGTCGGCGTCGGTGAACTTCGCCGGGTCCTTGCCCATGTCGAGCAGGGTCATCCCGACGGTGTCGCGCATCTCGGTGAGGAAGCCGACGCGCCCCTTGAGGGTGGGGTCGTCGAGCAGCTGGGTGACCGAGTCGACCCTCCGGCCGCCGGTCGCCTTGGAGTTGTAGGCGATGACGGCCGGGATGCCGGTCCAGGGGTACGAGTAGGCGCGGCCCGGGTCCCAGTCGGGGGTGCGGAACGGCGCCGACAGGTTGGCGAAGGCGTGCGGCAGGTTCGAGGCGTTGAGCTTCTGCGCCCAGCCGAACCGGATGAGCCGCCCGGCGAGCCAGTCGGTGACGACGATGAGGTCGCGGCCGATGTCCTGGCCGGCCGCGAGCTGCGGCTTGATCTTGCCGAAGAACTCGACGTTGTCGTTGATGTCCTCGGTGTACTTGACCTGGATGCCGGTTCGCTTGGTGAAGGCGTCCAGCGTCGGCCGGTGCTTCTTGTCGTCGCTGACGTCCATGTACTCGGTCCAGTTGGAGAAGTTGAGCACCTTCTCCTTGGCCGAGTGGTCCGTCGACGCCGGGGCCTGGCCGTCCGCCTTCTTGGCGGCGGGGATGCCGCAGCCGGTGAGCGCGGCGAGGCCGCCGGCGGTGAGCGCGCCGAAGCCCGTGGCCCGCATCAGCGAGCGGCGGGTCAGGGCGCCCCGGCCGCTGGTCAGGCTGCGCTGTATGGCGGCCAGTTGGGCCCCGGACAGGCGGTCCGGCTCGTACTGCTCCATGCGCTGTGTGCCCTTTCGGGTGGAGGTGGCGGCCGCTGGTCGGACGGCCGCTCACGCGGCGGCGCCGCTGATCGGATGCTTTATCGGTCCCCGAAGATCGTGCGGTGCCAGTCCTTCGCAGCGACCGCCGTATTGTCGTACATCACATGCTTGACCTGCGTGTACTCCTCGAAGGAGTAGGCCGACATGTCCTTTCCGTAGCCACTCGCCTTGTAGCCGCCGTGCGGCATCTCGCTGATGATCGGAATGTGGTCGTTGACCCAGACGCACCCGGCCTTGATCTCCCGGGTGGCGCGGCCCGCGCGGTAGACGTCCCGGCTCCAGGCGGAGGCGGCGAGACCGTACGGGGTGTCGTTGGCGAGCCGGATGCCCTCGTCGTCGGAGTCGAAGGGCAGGACGGCGAGGACGGGCCCGAAGATCTCGGACTGGACGACCTCGCTGTGCTGCGGCGCGTCGGCGACGAGGGTGGGCAGGTAGAAGGCGCCCTGGTTCTCGGGGGCCGCGCCACCGGTGACGATCCGTGCGTACGAGCGGGCGCGCTCCACGAAGCCTGCGACGCGGTCGCGGTGGACGTGGCTGATCAGCGGGCCCATGTCGGTGGCGGGGTCGAAGGGATCACCGACCCGGACGGTCGCCATCAGATCGGCGACCCCCGCCACGAAGGCGTCGTAGAGCGGCCGCTGTACGTACGCGCGCGTGGCGGCGGTGCAGTCCTGGCCGGAGTTGATGAGGGAGGCGGCGACCGCGCCGTGCACGGCGGCTTCGAGGTCGGCGTCGTCGAAGACGACGAACGGCGCCTTGCCGCCGAGCTCCAGATGGGTCCGCTTGACGGTGGCGGTGGCGATCTCGGCGACGCGCTTGCCGACGGCGGTGGACCCGGTGAAGGAGGTCATGACGACGTCGGGGTGCCCGACGAGGTGCTCCCCGGCGTCGCGCCCGGCGCCGGAGACGATGTTGAGTACCCCGTCCGGAATCCCGGCGGCGGTGGCGGCCTCGGCGAAGAGGAGCGAGGTCAGCGGGGTGATCTCGGCGGGCTTGAGGACGATCGTGTTGCCGGCGGCGATGGCCGGGAGGACCTTCCAGGCGGCCATCTGGAGCGGATAGTTCCAGGGCGCGATGGAGCCGACGACACCGATGGCCTCGCGGCGGACGTACGAGGTGTGGTCGCCCGAGTACTCCCCGGCGGACTGCCCCTGGAGGTGGCGGGCGGCCCCCGCGAAGAACGCGGTGTTGTCGACGGTCCCCGGGACGTCGAACTCCCGGCTGAGCTTGATCGGCTTCCCGCACTGGAGCGACTCGGCCTGCGCGAACTCCTCGGCGCGGTCGGCGAGGACGGCGGCGAACCGGTGCAGGGCGTCGGAGCGCTCGGCCGGGGTGAGGGCGGCCCACGCGGGGAAGGCGTCCTTGGCGGCGGCGACGGCGGCATCCACGTCGGGGGAACCCGCCAGCTCGTAGGTATAGACGACGTCACCCGTCGCGGGGTCGACGACGTCCTGCTTACGCCCGGAGGTACCGGGGACGAACCGCCCACCGATGTACTGGGCGCCGCCTTCGAAACGGTCCTGCGCCGGGAAGCGACTGCTGTTGCTGTTGCCCATCTCGCTCACGGTCTCCGTAGCTCCAGCTCGATTTGAGTGCCGATCCTGACAGAGCGGCATCTGACCAACAAGTGATTCCGTTGTTGCCTTTTGGTTACGCGACGGAATCTGTCGACCATGTGTCGGGTCAGGCCGTAAATACCCGTACGGAGTGTCAGTGGCGGATGCCAGACTCGCGTGTATGGAGAAGATCGACAATTTGATCGCGCAGGTCAAGGATGGTGAAAGGGTCAAGTTCTTGCACTTCTGGGGCCACACGCCCCGGCGGGACGGGACGCTCGGACCGAGCTGTTTCAGCCAGTGGTGGCCGTCGCCGTTCGAGGTGGACGGCGTGGCGTACGCGACGGCCGAGCACTGGATGATGGCGGCCAAGGCGCGCCTGTTCGGCGACGCGGAGGCGGAGCGTGCGGCGCTCGCGGCCAGGACCCCGGCGGAGGCGAAGAAGGCGGGCCGGCTGGTGCGGGGCTTCGACGAGGCGGTGTGGAAGCGGGAGCGGTACGGGATCGTGGTGGCGGGCAGCCTCCACAAGTTCGGCCAGTCCCCCGACCTGAGGGCCTACCTCCTGTCCACCGGCACGAGGGTCCTGGTGGAGGCGAGCCCCCTGGACCGCATCTGGGGCATAGGCCTGCCCGCCGACGCCCCCGAGGCGGAGGATCCGTCGAAGTGGCGGGGCGAGAACTTGCTGGGGTTCGCGCTGATGGAGGCGCGGGAGGGTCTGCGGGGCGCGTAGGCGTGGGCCCGGCCTTTGTCTGCGGGTGGGTGGTGGGTTGCCCGCGCAGTTCCCCGCGCCCCTAAGAGCGCCCCTTCGGGGCGCCCCGGGGATTGCCGCGGAGCGGCATCTAAGGGGCGCGGGGAACTGCGCGACCAGTTGGGGACGACCCGCGGACGAACGCAGGGTGCCCGGGGCGGAGCCCCGAAGCGGGGTGCAGGGGCCACAGGCCCCGCGACGGGGTCCGGGGGCGCAGCCCCCGGGAGCGCCACCCTCACCCCCACCCACCCCCGGAGGGTTTAGGGAAGGGGCGGGGTGGGGTGGACATCCCCGGTGACCAGCGACGTCGCGAACGGGTCGTCGTACCTGGACGAGTCATCCCCGTCCTCGTCATTCGTGACCGCCCAGATCATCAGCCCGAGAAACACCCCGCTGACCACGATCCCGACCGCCCCGAGGATGATCCCCGCCAGCGCCTGCCCCCCATTCGTGGCCTGCCCCCGCTTAGCCCGCCCCCGCCCCAGGAACCCGAAGATCAGCGCAAGGATCCCCAGGATGACCCCGAGCCCCCACATGCAGAAGAGCACGACGGAGACGATGCCGAGCACCAGCGCCGTGGTGCCGAAGCCGTTGAGCGGGGCACCCATACCGGTCCACCCGGGGTGCCCATAGCCGTAACCGGGATAGCCGGGGTAGGCCGGGTAGCCGTAGCTACCGGGGACCGCCTGGCCGGGACCGCCCGGCGCGGTCGGAGGCGGCGGCACGGGCCCACCCCACCCGGGGCCGCCCACCGGACCGGGACCGGAACCAGGACCGGGACCCGCCGCGTCCGAGGGCCCGGGCTCCCCCGCCGCCGGCATCGACGTCACGGTCGGCTGGTCATGCACAGGCGGCACGGGCTGACCCGGCTGACCCGTCGCCCCCGGCTTCTCCAACGGAACCTTCCGCTCCGGCGGAGCCCACGGGTCCCCGGGCTCGGCACCCTGGGACGGCTGATCGCGGTTGTCTGACATGGGCCTCCCCCATCGTGGTTCCGACATGCTAAAGCTCCCGCCCGCGGCGGGATCCAGCGGATGCCGGGGGATCCGCCCGGCCTAACATGATCCCCGAAGAGGGAAGCCCAGAGCCTGCGGAGGAAACCATGACCGACCTGCACCCGTTCATCGCGGGCCTGCCCAAGGCAGAGCTCCATGTGCACCACGTCGGCTCGGCCTCCCCCCGTATCGTCGCCGAACTGGCCGCCCGCCACCCCGACTCGAAGGTCCCCACCGACCCCGAGGCCCTCGCGGACTACTTCACGTTCACCGACTTCGCGCACTTCATCGACGTCTACCTCTCGGTCGTCGACCTGATCCGCACCCCGGAAGATGTGCGGCTTCTCACGTACGAGGTCGCCCGCGACATGGCCCGGCAGAACATCCGGTACGCCGAGCTGACCATCACCCCCTTCTCCTCCACCCGCCGCGGCATCGACGAGCGCGCCTTCATGGACGCGATCGAGGACGCCCGCAAGGCGGCCGAGAAGGAGCTCGGCACGGTGCTGCGCTGGTGCTTCGACATCCCGGGCGAGGCCGGTCTGGAGGCGGCCGCCGAGACGACCCGGCTCGCCACCGCCGACGGCATCCGCCCCGAGGGCCTGGTCTCCTTCGGCCTCGGCGGCCCGGAGATCGGCGTACCGCGCCCGCAGTTCAAGCCGTACTTCGACCAGGCCATCGCCGCGGGCCTGCACTCGGTGCCGCACTCGGGCGAGTCCACCGGCCCGCAGTCGATCTGGGACGCCCTCACCGAGCTGCGCGCCGAGCGCATCGGCCACGGCACCAGTGCCACCCAGGACCAGGACCTCCTCAAGCACCTCGCCGACCACCGGATCGCTCTGGAGGTCTGCCCGACCTCCAACCTGGCGACCCGCGTGGTCGCCGACATCGACCAGCACCCCATAAGGGAAATGGTGCAGGCGGGCGTGCTCGTCACCGTCAACAGCGACGACCCGCCGATGTTCGGCAGCGACCTCAACAACGAGTACGCGGTCGCCGCCCGCCTCCTGGAGCTGGACGAGCGCGGCGTGGCCGACCTTGCCAAGAACGCCGTCGAGGCGTCCTTCCTCGACAAGGCGGGCAAGACGAAGCTCGCCGCCGAGATCGACGACTACACGACGAAGTGGCTGGCGCCGTAACGCGCGACAACAATGGGCCCATGCGCACCGTGACTGCCGTGGCCCACCGCGGCGACCCGTACCGCGTCCGCGAGAACACGCTCCCGTCGATCCACTCGGCGCTGGAGCGGGGCGCGGACGCGGTCGAGATCGATGTACGGCTCACCCGCGACGGCGTCCCCGTCCTGCTCCACGACGAGACGCTGGAGCGGCTGTGGGGCCACGACCGCCCGCTGTCCTCGCTGGTGTACGAGGACGTCCGCGAGCTGACCCGCTCCGGCGTCCCGACCCTGCGCGCGGCTCTGATGGCGGCGGGCGCGCACCGGGTGATGATCGATCTGCCCGGTGCGACGGAGGCGGCGGTGCGGGCGGTCGTGGGCACGGTGCAGGAGTGCGGGGCGGGCGACCGCGTGTACTACTGCGCGGGCGCCGCCGCCATGCTGAAGGTCCGCGCCGCCGACCCGTCCGCCGAGATCGCCCTGACGTGGACGACGCTGGCGCCGCCGCGCCCCGAGCTGATCGCGGCGGTCAAGCCGCGCTGGCTCAACTACCGCTTCGGGCTGATGAGTACGGAGCTGGCCGGGCGGATCCACCGCGACGGGATGCTCGTGTCCGTGTGGACCGCGGACACCAAGCGGACCATGCGGCGGCTGCTCGCGCAGGGCGTGGACGCGGTCACCACGAATCGGGTGGACGCGCTGCGCGCGGTCCTGGCGGGGGGTACGGATTGGACGCGGGACGGCTGAGGGGTCGCCCGGCGACGTGGCTGCGCGGGGCGAACCCGTGGGCCGTCGACATCGGGCTCGCGCTGCTCGTGCAGGCGGCGATGACGATCCCGTTCGTGGCGGACCGCCCGGCCGGGCTGCGCGCCGCGACCTGGGCGGACTACGGGCTGACCTCGCTGGCGGTGCTGCCGCTGGTGTGGCGGCGCCGGGCCCCGGTCGCGGTGGTGCTGGCGACGCTGGCGGCGGGCGCGGTGTACAAGCTGACGCTGGACGGTCCGGGGCAGCCGCTCCCGTATCCGGGCCTGATCGCGCTGTACACGGTGGCGGCGCTGTCGCCGGCGCGCCAGCGCCTGTCGGTGGCGACGCTGATCGGGGTCCTGGTCTTCCCGTCCGTGGCCCTGAACACCGGGGACACCAAGGAGCTGCTGTTCAGCTTCTTCGTCTTCGGCGCGGCGTACGCGCTGGGGCGGCTCACGCACACCCGGCAGGCGTACACTGCCGCCGTCGAGGACCGCGCGGCGCAGCTGGAACGGGCCAACCGGATCGAGGCGGAGCAGGCAGCGGCGCGCGAACGCGCCCGGATCGCACGGGAGATGCACGACATCCTGTCGCACGCGGTGAGCATCATGGTGGTCCAGGCGGAGGCGGGCCCGGTGGCGGTGCGGGCCGCGCCGGAGCGGGCGGAGGCGGCGTTCGAGGCGATCTCCTCGACGGGGCGGGACGCGATGGTGCAGCTGCGGCGGATGCTGGGGGTGCTGCGTGACGCCCCGTCGGCCGACTCCCCGCGCAGCCCGCAGCCGGGGCTGGCCGCGCTCCCCGACCTGATCGCGCGGTCCTCGGTGGGCGGCCCGCGCATCTCGTACGAGAGTACGGGCGCGGCTCGTCCGCTGCCGCTGGATCTGGAGGCGACGGTGTACCGGATCGTGCAGGAGGGGGTCACGAACGCGGTGAAGCACGCGGGGGCTGGGCGGGTGTGGGTGCGGCTGGCGTACGGGCGGGGCGAGGTGACGGTGTCGGTGACGGACGACGGCCGCGGCCCGAGCACGGTCCCCGGCCCCGGCACGGGCCACGGCCTGATCGGCGTCGCGGAACGGGCGGCGGCACACGGAGGCTCGACAAGCTCGGGCCCACGAGCCAACACCCCCGGCTACGAACTCCAAGCAACCCTGCCCGTTCGCCTGCGGACCGTGGATGGCTGGTCGCGCAGTTCCCCGCGCCCCTAAAAGCGGGGATTGCCGCGGAGCGGCATCTTCAGGGGCGCGGGGAACTGCGCGATCAGTTGGGGACGGTCCGCAGCCGAAGCACCCGGCCGCCCGCCCAGGGCTTTCGGGAAGGGGCGGGGTGGGGAACCAACCCGGGCGCAGCCCCAAGTACCCTCCCCACGAGGGGGACACACCATGACCATCCACGTCGTCGTCGCCGACGACCAAGAACTCGTGCGCAGCGGATTCGCCATGATCCTCGACGCACAGCCCGACATCGAGGTCGTCGCAGAGGCGGCCAACGGCGAAGCGGCCGTAGAAGCCGTACGACGCCTCCACCCCGACGTAGCCCTCCTGGACATCCGCATGCCCGTCACAGACGGCATAACCGCCTGCCGCACCATCACCACAGAATCCACCTGCCGCACCGTAATGCTCACGACCTTCGACTCCGGCGCATACGTGTTCGACGCCCTGCACGCCGGAGCCAGCGGCTTCCTGCTCAAGGACGTACGCCGGGACGACCTCGTCCACGCCGTACGCGTCGTCGCGGCCGGCGAGTCCCTGGTGGCGCCGTCCGTGGCGCGGCGGCTGATCGCGGAGTACACCTCCCGGCCGCCGGCCGCGCCCGCGCCCCCGTCCGGGCGCCTGGACGTGCTGACCGCGCGCGAACGCGAGACGCTGCTCCTGCTCGGCCGAGGCCTCTCCAACGCCGAGATCGCGGCCGAGCTCACCGTCTCCGAGCACACGGTGAAGACCCATGTCGGGCATGTTCTGGCGAAGTTGGGGCTCCGGGACCGTATCCAGGCGGTGATCTGCGCGTACGAGACGGGGCTCATCGCGGTGAACGGCTGACTCCTCGACTCCCCCGCGCGGGGGAGGAAACCCGGCCCCCTCAATCGCTCGCTCCGGCGATCCCCCGGGCGCCGAAGATCAGCAGGATTGGGTCATCGACCCCGACCCTCTGCTGACGGAGTAGCACCCCATGCGTACCACCCTCGTCGCCACCGCCCTCGTCCTCGCGCTCGGCGGCGCCGCCACCCCCGCCGTCGCCGCGCCGCCCGCCCCGCACTCCACCACCGCCCAGCCGGGCCTGCCCGCCCTGCTCGCCCAGCTCCCCAACGGCAACGCCACCGCCGCCCTCGTCCGCGTCGGCGGCACCCAGGGCACCTTCACCGGCAGCGGCGGGGTCCACGACCTCAAGACCCAGAACCCCGCCGACCCCCGCGCCCGTTTCCGCGTCGGCTCCGTCACCAAGGTGTTCACCGCCGCCGTCGTGCTCCAGCTCGCGGGCGAGGGCAAGGTGGACCTCGACCGGCCCGTCCGCGCCTATCTGCCCGAGCTGATACCGGCCTCGTACAAGCACGTCACCGTACGCCAGTTGCTGAACCACACCAGCGGCATCCCGTCGTACGACAGCGGCAGCGGCGACACCCTCGACGCCTGGTACGCGCACCGCTTCGACCGGCACGACCCCGCCGCGATGGTCCGTCAGGCCACCTCCCAGAAGCGGCTGTTCAAGCCCGGGACCCAGCAGAGGTACGACAACATCGGCTACACCGTCGCCGGTCTGCTGATCGAGAAGGTCACCCACGACTCGTACGCCCACCAGGTCCAGCGCCGTATCCTCAAGCCGCTGGGTCTCCGCGACAGCTACTTCCCCGGCGCCGACCCCACCATCCACGGCCCCCACAACCACGGCTACCAGGAGTTCGTGAAGGCCGACGGAACCAAGGAACTGCGCGATGTGACGGTCTGGGGCGCCACCGAGGCCTTCGCCGCAGGGGACCTGATCTCGACCACCGCCGACCTGGAGACGTTCCTCCGGTCCCTGTTCCGGGGAGAGGTCGTGCGCGGCCCCCTCCTCAAGGAAATGTTCACCACCCCCGGCCCGAACGTGCACCTGTACGGGACCGACGAGCCCTCCGCGTACAGCGCGGGCCTGGAGACCATGGAGCTCGGCGGCCGCCAGGTGTGGGGCAAGACGGGCGGACGCTGGGGCTACAACGCGGTGATCGCCGCGACCCCGGACCTGTCCCGGACCCTCGTGTACAGCGTCAACTCGACGGACGCCAAGGGCAAGGACATGAACCCGACAGCCCTGACGATCGTCGCCACCACCTTCGGCCCCCCGACCCACCACTGACTCACACGGCCGCTGGTGCCCCCGCGGGGGCCGGCGCCGTGAGCGCCTCCAGCTCCTTGATCTTCCGGCGTACGACGTACAGCGGGATCACCCCGAACACGCCGAAGGACATGTCGATCACCGACCACCAGAAGGGGATGCCGCGCACCGGCCCGCAGATCAGGGCCAGCGGGATGATCCCGGCGCAGGCGATCATCCCGAACTCGATCACCCAGATGTTGCGCACCGGATCGCGGTAGGGCCCGTAGAACGCGACGGCGATGACGAGGTGCGCGAACGCCAGCCAGTCCGTTCCGTAGAGGACGAAGGGGTACTTCTCGTCCGTCGCGTCGAGCCCCTCGCGCACCCGGTCGATCCACCCCGTCAGGCCCGGGAACCAGTCCCCCGCCGGGGTGGACCGCAGCAGGCTCTGCGTCCAGTGCAGTTCGTGCACCAGCGGGAACGCGGTCAGTCCGCTCAGCACGAGGCAGACGATGAAGACGACAAGCCACAGGCGTATGCGCCGCACGAGGGCAGCTCTTCGCTCGCTCATGACCGCAGCCTACGCCGCGATTTGAACGTGTTCAAACCAGCCTCGGGGCTCCTTCTAGAGCCCCACGATCGCGTTCCACCTCTTAGCGAACTCCAGCCGTTCCTCCGACGTGATGTCCCGGGCGATCGCGAGGCGTTGGCGCATCTCGGCGTCCGGGAAGACCAGGGGGTCCTCGGCCAGTTCCGCGCGGTCCTTGTCCTTGGAGGCCGCGAGGACCTCGCGGGCGGCCGGGACCGGGCAGACGTAGTTGACCCAGACCGCGAGCTCCGCCGCCACGTGCGGGTCGTAGTAGTAGTCGATCAGCGCCTCGGCGTTGGCCTTGTGGCGGGCCAGGTTGGGGATCATCATCGACTCGGCCCACAGCTCGGCGCCCTCCTCGGGCACCACGAACTCGATGTCGGGGTTGTCCGCCTGGAGCTGGATCACATCGCCCGAGTACGCCTGGCAGGCCAGCACGTCGCCGGTGGAGAGGTCCTTGATGTAGTCGTTGCCGGTGAAGCGGCGTATCTGCTTCTTGTGGACCTGCTTCTCGACCTTGTCGCACATCCGGTGGAAGTCGTCGGCCGTCCACCGCGTCACGTCGACGCCGTCGCCCTGCATCAGCAGCGCGAACGACTCGTCGAGCCCGGACAGCAGCGTCACCTTGCCCGCGAGCCGCGGGTCCCACAGGTCACCGGTGTGCTTGATCTCGCGGCCGAGCCGCTTCTTGTTGTACGCGATGCCGGTGATCCCGGACTGCCAGGGCACGCTGTGCAGCCGCCCCTCGTCGAAGGCGGGCGTGGTGAGCTGCGGGTCCAGGTTCTTGGCGACGTTGGGCTGGCGGGCGCGCTCCATCTCCTGCACCCAGCCGAGCCGTACGAACCGGGCCGCCATCCAGTCGCTGACGACGACGATGTCCCGGCCGGTGGCCTGATGGTTCATCAGGGCCGGGCTGATCTTCCCGAAGAACTCGTCGTTGTCGTTGATCTCCTCGGTGTAGGTGACGGAGATCCCGGTGCTCTTGGTGAACGCGTCGAGGGTGGGCCGCTTCGACTTGTCGTCCTCGTCGGTGTCGATGTACAGCGGCCAGTTGGCGAAGGTGAGCCGGTGGTCGGCGGCCGAGCGGTCGCGCGCCGCGCGGTCGCCGGGTCCGACGTACGCCGCGGGCACTCCGCAGCCCGCCAGCGCGGCCGCGGCGGCCCCGCCGCCGAGCGCGCGCAGCAGGTGGCGGCGGGAGAGGGGGTTCATGGGGGTCGCTCGCACCCCCGAAGGATGCCGGGGCGCCGGTGTACGGGGCAATGGACGCTGCGTACAGCCCGACCCCGCAGGCCCGACAACCTGTCGACCGATCAGGCCCCGGACACACGTGTGGTGCGGCACCCCGTCCGGTGCCGCACCACACGTCCCGTCCCTACGAGGGGAGTCAGCCCTCGTACGACGTCATCACGTGCTTGATGCGGGTGTAGTCCTCGAAGCCGTACGCCGAGAGGTCCTTGCCGTAGCCGGACTTCTTGAAGCCGCCGTGCGGCATCTCCGCGACCAGCGGGATGTGCGTGTTGATCCAGACGCAGCCGAAGTCCAGGTACTTGGACATGCGCATCGCGCGGGCGTGGTCCTTCGTCCAGACCGAGGAGGCCAGGGCGTACTCGACGCCGTTGGCGTACTCCAGGGCCTGCTTCTCGTCCGTGAACGACTGGACGGTGATGACCGGGCCGAAGACCTCGTTCTGGATGATCTCGTCGTCCTGCTTGAGGCCGGAGACGACGGTCGGGGCGTAGAAGTAGCCCTTGTCGCCGACCCGGTGGCCGCCCGCCTCGACCTTGGCGTGCGCCGGGAGGCGGTCGATGAAGCCGGTGACCTGCTTGAGCTGGTTGGCGTTGTTGAGCGGGCCGTACAGCACGTCCTCGTCGTCCGGCTGGCCGGTCTTGGTGTCGGCGGCGGCCTTGGCGAGCGCGGTCACGAACTCGTCGTGGATGGACTCGTGGACGAGCACGCGGGTCGCGGCCGTACAGTCCTGGCCCGCGTTGAAGTAGCCCGCGACCGCGATGTCCTCGACGGCCTTGGCGATGTCGGCGTCCTCGAAGACGACGACCGGGGCCTTGCCGCCGAGCTCTAGGTGGACGCGCTTGACGTCCTTGGCCGCCGACTCGGCGACCTGCATGCCGGCCCGTACGGAACCGGTGATGGAGGCCATCGCGGGGGTGGGGTGCTCGACCATCGCGCGGCCGGTGTCGCGGTCGCCGCAGATGACGTTGAAGACGCCCTTGGGGACGATCGCGCCGATGATCTCGGCGATCAGTACGGTGGAGGCGGGGGTGGTGTCCGAGGGCTTGAGGACGACCGTGTTGCCCGCGGCGAGCGCCGGGGCGAACTTCCACACGGCCATCATCATCGGGTAGTTCCACGGCGCGACCTGCGCGCAGACGCCCACCGGCTCGCGGCGGACGATCGAGGTCATGCCCTCCATGTACTCGCCGGCCGAGCGGCCTTCGAGCAGCCGGGCGGCGCCGGCGAAGAAGCGGATCTGGTCCACCATCGGCGGGATCTCTTCGCTGGCGGTGAGCGCGAGCGGCTTGCCGGTGTTCTCCGACTCGGCCGCGATCAGCTCCTCGGCGCGCTCCTCGAAGGCGTCCGCGATCTTCAGCAGGACCCTCTGGCGCTCGGCCGGGGTGGTGTCGCGCCAGGCCGGGAAGGCCGCGGCGGCGGCGGCCATGGCGGCGTCGACGTCCGCCTGGCCGGAGAGCGGCGAGGTGGCGTACGCCTCGCCCGTGGCCGGGTTGACCACCTCGATGGTCCGCCCGTCGGCAGCATCGCGGAACTCTCCGTCGATGTAGTTGCGCAAACGACGCAGTTCGGTGGTCACTTCGCTGGCCTCCGGTTCGGTGTCCGATGGGTGAGACGCCCACCTTAGTCGGTGAAGTGTCGCTTTCGACAGACCCGCCGCCCGGTAACTTCGGATTCAGTGCTTCCGAGGTCACGGAACAACGAATTTCATCGCTTTGGGGTTGCGGGACAGACGAGTCGGGTGCACAGTGGCTCCGTGGCCAGTCGAAGCGCAGACCCCAGGACCGGAAACGGATCGTCCCCGTCGATCGATGCCGTGTCCCTGGCGATCATCGAGCAGCTCCAGGAAGACGGGCGCCGCCCGTACGCAGCGATCGGCAAGGCCGTGGGCCTGTCCGAGGCGGCCGTGCGGCAGCGCGTGCAGAAGCTGCTGGACCAGGGCGTGATGCAGATCGTCGCCGTCACCGACCCCCTCACCGTGGGGTTCCGGCGCCAGGCGATGGTCGGCATCAATGTCGAGGGCGACCTCGACCCGGTCGCGGAGGCGCTCACGGCCATGGCCGAGTGCGAGTACGTGGTGATGACCGCGGGCTCCTTCGACCTGATGGTGGAGGTCGTCTGCGAGGACGACGACCACCTGCTGGACGTCATCAACAAGCGGATCCGCGCCCTCCCCGGCGTGCGCTCCACCGAGAGCTTCGTCTACCTCAAGTTGAAGAAGCAGACCTATATGTGGGGAACCCGATAGCCGTGAGCAAGGACCTGAGCCAGACCGCCTACGACCACCTGTGGATGCACTTCACCCGCATGTCGTCGTACGAGAACGCGCCCGTTCCCACCATCGTGCGGGGCGAGGGCACCTACATCTACGACGACAAGGGCAAGAAGTACCTCGACGGTCTCTCCGGCCTGTTCGTCGTCAACGCCGGCCACGGCCGCCACGAGCTCGCCGAGACCGCCTACAAGCAGGCGCAGGAGCTGGCCTTCTTCCCGGTGTGGTCCTACGCCCACCCCAAGGCCGTGGAGCTCGCCGAGCGCCTGGCGAACTACGCCCCGGGCGACCTCAACAAGGTCTTCTTCACCACCGGCGGCGGCGAGGCCGTCGAGACCGCCTGGAAGCTGGCGAAGCAGTACCACAAGCTCACCGGCAACCACACGAAGTACAAGGTCATCTCGCGCGCGGTCGCCTACCACGGCACCCCGCAGGGCGCCCTGTCCATCACCGGTCTGCCCGCCCTGAAGGCCCCCTTCGAGCCGCTGGTCCCCGGCGCGCACAAGGTGCCGAACACCAACATCTACCGCGCCCCGATCCACGGCGACGACCCGGTGGCCTTCGGCCGCTGGGCCGCCGACCAGATCGAGCAGGAGATCCTCTTCGAGGGCCCCGACACGGTCGCCGCGGTCTTCCTGGAGCCCGTGCAGAACGCGGGCGGCTGCTTCCCGCCGCCGCCCGGCTACTTCCAGCGCGTGCGCGAGATCTGCGACAAGTACGACGTGCTGCTCGTCTCCGACGAGGTCATCTGCGCCTTCGGCCGGCTGGGCACGATGTTCGCCTGCGACAAGTTCGACTACGTACCGGACATGATCACCTGCGCCAAGGGCATGACCTCGGGCTACTCCCCGATCGGCGCCTGCATCATCTCCGACAAGCTGGCGGAGCCGTTCTACAAGGGCGACAACACCTTCCTGCACGGCTACACCTTCGGCGGCCACCCGGTCTCCGCGGCCGTGGGCCTGGCCAACCTCGACATCTTCGAGCGCGAGGGCCTCAACCAGCACGTGCTCGACAACGAGGGCGCCTTCTTCGACACCCTCAAGAAGCTGCACGACCTGCCGATCGTCGGCGACGTCCGCGGCAACGGCTTCTTCTACGGCATCGAGCTCGTCAAGGACAAGGCCACCAAGGAGTCCTTCAACGACGAGGAGACCGAGCGCGTCCTGTACGGCTTCCTCTCCAAGGCGCTGTACGACAACGGCCTGTACTGCCGCGCCGACGACCGGGGCGACCCGGTGGTCCAGCTGGCCCCGCCGCTCATCTCCGACCAGGGGACCTTCGACGAGATCGAGGGCATCCTGCGCGAGGTCCTGACGGAGGCCTGGACGAAGCTCTAGCCGTCCCCGGACCGTCCCCCGCGATTCGTCTGAACGCACCGGCCCGGTGGCGCCCATCCGAGTGAGATGGGCGCCACCGGGCCGCGTGCTGTCGGGACCGGCGCGCATCAGTCCCTACGGTGCCCAGTGACCGATCGGCCCTGCCTTCGTTCCCCCGTACGGGGGAGTAGGAAATCTGATCTGAACCGAGGTGTACGCCATGGTGGCCCCGCCGGACAACGATGTGCTCTGGGGACGTTCCCTGCACCACTCCCACGGCGGCTCGCCCGCCCTGACGGGGGTCTCCCTCGGGATCCGCGAGGGCGAGATCCTGGCCGTCGGCGGCCCGCGCGGCAGCGGCAAGACGACCCTGCTGCGCTGTCTGTCCGGCCAGCTGGTGCCCGACCAGGGCGAAGTGTGGTTCAACAGCGCCCCCGTCCACACCATGGGAGCGCTCTCCCGCGAGCGGCTGCGCCGCGACCGGTTCGGCTGGATCGACCCGGAGCCGACCCTGGTGCCCGAGCTCAACGCCTGGGAGAACGCGGCGCTGCCGCTGCTGCTGCGCGGCATCGCGCACCGCACCGCCAAGAAGGCCGCCCTGGAGTGGCTGGAGCGGCTCGACATCGGCGCCTGCGCCCGCCGCCGCCCGCACGCCCTGCTCACCGCGCAGCGCCAGCGGGTGGCGATCGCCCGCGCCCTGGTCACCTCCCCCGCGGTGCTCTTCGCCGACGAGCCGACCGCGACCCTGCACCGCGCCGACCGCGCCCAGGTGCTGCGCACCCTGACGGCCGCGGCCCGCTCGCACGCCATCACCACGGTCCTGGCCACCCATGACGCGGAGGTCGCGGCGCTCGCCGACCGCACGGTGTGGCTGCTGGACGGGCGCCGGGTCAACGCGGGCGGGCAGGGCGCCCCCGACGCGGAGGGCCGCGCCGCGTGCTCGCTCTCCGTCTAGCCCGCGGCACCCACCCGCTGGTCCTGCTGCGCCGCCTGCTGGTGGCCGCGGCCTCGGCGGGGGTCGGCTTCCTGCTCCTGTGCACCCTGGGCCACGCGGTCGCGCACCCCGGCGGTTCTGTGCTGCGGCTGGTGTGGTGCGCGGTGCCGCTCGCCGCGACCGTCCACTTCGCGGTCGCCGTGGCCCGTACGGACCCGAGCACCCGCCCCCGCCCCGGACTCTCGGCGGTGGGCCTGGGCCCCGGACGGCTCACCGCGATCGCGGCGGCGTCGACGGCGGTGGCCTGCACGCTCGGCTCGACGGTCGCCCTGCTCGTCTACCTCCATCTGCGCGGCGACATCACCGGACTGCCCTTCGACGGGGCGGCGGCCGGACTGCTCGCCGCCGACCGGCCGCTGCCGCTGGCCGCCGCCCTCACCCTGCTCTCGGTGCTGCCGCTGACCGCGTCGGCGGCGGCCGGGCTCGCCCTGCGCCCGCGCAAGGAGCAGCCCCGGCCCCGGCCGACCGGCGCGGAGCGGCCCCCGGCGTCCGTCCCGGCGGGCCTGCCCTGGGGGATCACCCTGATCACGGCGGGCCTGGCGATGGAGACGTTCGCGAGCCGGGGCACCCCGGGCTCCGCGATCCCCATGCCGGGCCACCCCGACAGCAGCCCCGCCGGGGTGCTGGCGGGCTGGGTGCTCACCGCGCTGGGCCTGGCGGTCGCGGGCCCGGCCCTGACGCATCTGTGCGGGCGGCTGCTCCAGACCGCGCGGCCCGGGGCGGCCCGGCTGCTGGCGGGGCGCGTCCTGATGGAAGAGGCCCGCCGCATCGGGCGCCCGCTGGGCGTGGTGTGCGCGGTGGCCTCGGCCACGATCGCGGCCGCCACGCTGTACGGCGACGAGGCGGGCCCGCACCCCTTCGGGCCGCTCACGGGCCTGGGCGCGGCGCTGGTGACGGGGTGCTCGGTGGCGACGCTGCTGACGGCGGCCCTGGAGTCCAAGCACGCCCGGGGCGAGACGACGGCGGCGCTGCTGCGCCTGGGCGCCCCGGCCAAGCTGCTGCGCGCCTCGGCCGCCCTGCGCGCGGCGGCGCTCCTGGCCCTGTTCGGCCCGGTGACCTGGGGCATCGCCGAGCTGGCGGCACTGCCGCTGACGGGCTGAGCCCGGGCCCCGGCTGCTGGACCCCGTACGACTATCGTGGCCGGATGGCCAGTGAAGACTTTCAGCGGGTGGAGAGCGCGCAGGACCGGGAGATCGAGTCCGTAGCCGAGTTCGACGAGGTCGTCGCGGGCGGGACGCTGGTCGGATACCGCCTGCAGTCCCTCGACCTGACGGACCGTACGTTCGCGCTGCTGTCCGTCGACACCGCGGGCGCCGTCTTCCTCGGCTGCCGGATGGAGCCGGACGCCACCGCCAAGGTGCGCGCCGACGGGGCCCTGGTCTTCCCGCCCGTCCCCGATCTGCCCTTCGACCCCTACCGGGGGCTGCTCTACACCCCCGACGAGCTGTTCGAGGACCTCGACGCGGGCTACGAGCGCACGCCCGACGCCCGCTCGTACGCCTGGTTCCAGCGCACCAAGTCGGACGGCGACGTCTTCGCGTCGATGCTCCGCTCGATCCACGACGACTCGGTCTCGGACGCGCTCGACGAGTTCCTGGCCGGGACGCGGGTCGTGGGCGTGATGGGCGGGCACGCGATGGGCCGGGGCAGCGAGGAGTACGCCGGGGCGGCCCGGCTGGGGCGCACCCTGGCCCGGTCCGGGTTCACCGTCGCCACCGGCGGCGGGCCGGGCGCGATGGAGGCCGCGAACCTGGGCGCGTACACGGCGCCGTTCGCGGACGCCGTGCTCGGCGAGGCGCTGGAACTGCTCGCCAAGGCGCCGTCGTTCGCGCCGTCCGTCTCGGACTGGGCGCGGGCGGCCTTCGAGGTACGCGGACGCCACCCGCGGGGCGGTGTGTCGGTCGGCATCCCCACCTGGTTCTACGGCCACGAGCCGCCGAACGCGTTCGCCAGCCACATCGCCAAGTACTTCGCCAACGCGACCCGCGAGGACGGCCTGCTGGCCCGCTCCAACGCGGGCGTGGTGTTCCTGCCGGGCGCGGCCGGGACCGTACAGGAGATCTTCGACAACGCGACCCCGAACTACTACGGGTCGCGCGGCGAGCCCACGCCGATGGTGCTGGTCGACCGCGCGCACTGGACCGAGCGGCTGCCCGCGTGGCCGCTGCTCCAGTCGCTGGCGCAGGGCCGCCCGATGGCGGCGCGGATCGCGCTGGTGGACTCGGTGGACGAGGCGGCGGCGGAGCTGGCGCGCCTTTCGGCGTGAGCGAAGACGCGTAGATCACACCAGGCAACGCGAGGCGGCCGGAGCACGTCTGCTGCTGAGGAGCGGAATCGTGCTCCCGCTTGACGTCTGATCCCTCGAAACGGAGCTCTTGGTGCTGCTCGGCCTACTCACCGCGATCGCGGCCTCGATCTGCTACGGCACGGGCTCGGTCCTGCAAGCCGTCGGATCCCGCAAGTCCGCGCGCCGCGAGGCGGCCGCGACGGCCCGCACCCAGCACGGCGGCCCGAGCCTGTCGTCGACCGCGAAGGCGGCGCTGACGTGGGAGTTCATGGTGGGCACGGTCCTGGACTTCGTGGGCTTCGGCCTGGGCGCGCTGGCCGCCCGTCTGCTCCCCCTCTTCCTCTCCCAGACGGTGATCAGCGCCAACCTGGTGATCACGGCGGTCCTGAGCGTCAAGCTCCTCGGCATCCGGCTGAGCCGCGCCGAGTGGGGCTCGATCGCGGTGGTCTGCTCGGCCCTGGTGCTGCTCGCGACGGCGGCGGGCGCGGAGGGCAGCGGGGACACGTCCCTGGCCACGCACTGGTGGCTGCTGGTGGTGTCGGTGCTGCTGATGGCGGGCGGCGCGGTGGCGGTACGGCTGCTGGGCGCCCGCGCCGCGATCCTGGCGGGCCTGCTGTCGGGCCTGGGCTTCGGCGCGCTGGGGGTCGGCGTGCGCGTCCTGAACGGCGTGGACCCCTTCGACCTCGGCCGTCTGCTCGCGGACCCCGCGCTGTACGCGATCGTGGTGGCCGGGGTCGGCGGGATGTACCTGCACACGGTGGCGCTGCAGATCGGCTCGGTCAACGGGGCGACGGCGGCGCTGGTGGTCGGCGAGACGGTCCTGCCGGGCGCGATCGGCGTCCTGTGGCTGGGCGACGCGTCGCGGGCGGGGCTGGGGTGGATGGCGGGTCTTGGCTTCGTGCTCGCGGTGGCGGGGGCGGTGGGGGTGGCGTGGTACGGGTCCGAGCCGGAGGCGGCGCCCGTCGCCGCTGACGGGGAGGTTTCCCCCACCCCACCCCTTCCCGAAACCCTCCGGGGGTGAGGTTCGTCTGCGGGCCGGTAGGTGGCTGGTCGCGCAGCCGAAGAACCAGGCCGCCCGCCAGAGGGCTTTCGGGAAGGGGCGGGGTGGGGGCTCAACCCGCCAGAACCACTACCTCCGCCCCCACAAACCCCACCCCCACCATCTCCCCCACCCCCGCCGCATCCCGCACCCCACACTCCGCCTCCAAAACAGGCCCGGAACGGGGCCGAAGCCGCAGCGCCACATGGTTCCCCCGGAACGTGCGGGACACGACCTCGCAAGGCAGCCCCTCCCCGGCGGGGAGCAACCGAACCCCCGCCGGACGGATGAGCAGACGCACAGCCCCCTGCGCCGACCCCGACGGCACCGGCACCGCCCCCCACTCCGTGGAAGCCACCACCCCCGACACCACACCCGGCACCACGTTCTCGAACCCGAGGAAGCGCGCCACGAACTCGGAGGCCGGCCGCTGCCAGACCTCCAGCGGCGTACCGGTCTGCGCGATGCGGCCGTCCCGCATCACCACGACCCGGTCGGCGAGCGCGAACGCCTCGCCCTGGTCGTGCGTGACGGCCAGCACGGTCGTACCCAACCGGCCGAACAGGGAGCGCAGTTCGACCACCAGCCGCTCCCGCAGCGTACGGTCCAGCTGCCCCAGTGGCTCGTCCAGCATCAGCAGCCGGGGCGACGGCGCCAGCGCGCGGGCGAGGGCGACGCGCTGCTGCTCGCCGCCGGAGAGCGCCGCGACGGCCCGCCGCCCCGCTCCCGGCAGTCCGACCAGCTCCAGCAACTCCTCGACCCGCTCGGCCTGCCGGGCGCGCGGCACCCCGCGCATGCGCAGGCCGAAGGACACGTTCCCGGCCACGTCCCGCTGCGG
The DNA here is from genome assembly GCF_014649795.1 of Streptomyces melanogenes. Classification (GTDB taxonomy): domain Bacteria; phylum Actinomycetota; class Actinomycetes; order Streptomycetales; family Streptomycetaceae; genus Streptomyces; species Streptomyces noboritoensis. The sequence continues at coordinate 333,854 of NZ_BMTS01000009.1, read as the reverse complement.
GAACAGCTGGTGGTCCTGGAACATCAGGCCGACGCCCCGGCGGTGCACCGGCACCCCGCCCTGGTCGGCGCCTTCGAGCAGCACCCGCCCCTCATCGACCGGCTGGAGGCCCGCGACCACCCGCAGCAGCGTGGACTTGCCGCTGCCGCTGGGGCCAAGCACGCACACCGTCTCGTGCTCGGCGACCTCCAGGTCGACCGCGTCGAGCGCGGCCCGCTCGCCGAACCGGACCGTCACCCCGTCGAGCTTGAGCATCAGAATTCTCCGGTCCGGTCCGTACGAACGCGTTCGAGGAGGAGCAGGGACAGCGCGCACACGACCATCAGGATCGTGCTGAGCGCCATCGCCTGGCCGTAGTTGAGGTCCCCGGCCCGGCCGAGCAGCCGGGCCACCGCGACCGGCAGGGTGGGGCGGTCGGGGCGGGCGATGAACACGGTCGCGCCGAACTCGCCGAGCGAGACGGCGAACGCGAACCCGGCCGCGATCAGCAGCGCCCGCCGCACCAGCGGCAGGTCCACCTCCCGCCAGACCCGCAACGGCGAGGCGCCGAGGACGGCCGCCGCCTCGCGCAGCCTCCCGTCGACCGCGCGCAGTACGGGAAGCATGGTCCGTACGACGAACGGCACCCCCACCAGTGCCTGGGCCAGCGGCACCAGGATCCAGGAGGTGCGCAGGTCCAGCGGCGGCCGGTCCAGGGTGATCAGGAAGCCGAAGCCGACGGTGACGGCCGACACTCCCAGCGGCAGCATCAGGAGCGCGTCGAAGCCTCGGACCAGGCGGCCACCGCGCCGGGTGAGGGCCGCGGCCGCCAGACCGCCGATGACCAGCGCGATCCCGGTCGCGGCCAGCGCGTACTGCACCGAGTTCCACACCGCCTCAAGCGGCGGCACCAGGAACGTTCCGCCCTCCCCCACCGACTGGAGGGAGCGGAAGTAGCCGAAGCCGTAGCCGTCGGGGGTGTCCAGGGAGCGGGCGACCAGCACGCCCAGCGGCAGCAGGATCAGTACGGCGATCACCGCGAGCACCCCGGCGAGCAGCGTCCACTGGCCCGCGCCGCGCGGGCGGCGGGCGGTCTGCTTGGGGTCGACGAGCTTCAGGGCGCTCTCGCGCCGCCGTACCGTCCAGGCGTGTACGGCGAGGACCGCGCCGACCGCCGCGAACTGGACGATGGTGAGGACCGCCGCGGTGGGCAGGTCGAGGAGTTCGGCGGTCTGGCGGTAGATCTCCACTTCGAGGGTGGAGAAGGTGGGGCCGCCGAGGATCTGGACGACGCCGAAGGAGGTGAAGGTGAAGAGGAAGACCATCAGCGCGGCGGCCGCCACGGCGGGCCCGAGCGCGGGCAGCGTCACCGTGCGCCAGGCCGCGAACCGGGAGGCACCGAGGACCCGGGCGGCCTCTTCCTGGCGCGGGTCGAGCTGCGCCCACAGGCCGCCGACGGTCCGTACGACGACGGCGTAGTTGAAGAAGACGTGCGCGAGCAGGATCGCCCACACCGTGGTGTCGAGCCGTACGCCCCACAGCTCGTCGAGGAGCCCGCCCCGGCCGAGCAGCGCGAGGAACGCGGTGCCGACGACGACGGTGGGCAGCACGAAGGGGACCGTGACCACGGCCCGCAGCAGATGGCGGCCGGGGAAGTCGAAGCGGGCGAAGACGTAGGCGCCGGGCAGTGCGATCAGCAGGGTGAGCGCGGTGGAGGCGAGCGCCTGCCAGGTGGTGAACCACAGGACGTGCCCGATGTCCGGCTCGGTGATCACCTCGCCGATCCGGCCGAGGTGCCAGACGCCGTCGACGCGCAGCCCGCGGCCGACGATCGCGGCCACGGGCCAGGCGAAGAAGAGCGCGAAGAACGCGAGCGGCAGGGCCATCAGGCCGAGCCGCACCGCGCTCTCGCGCACCTTCTTCGCGCGGGGCGTGCGGCTTACTTCAGCACGAGCGAGGACCACGACTTGACCCACTGCTCACGGTTCTTGGAGATCTTCTCCGGAGCGACGTCGTGCGTCTCGGTGACGGTGGCGCCGAACTTGGTGAACAGCTCGGGCAGCTTGGCGTCCTTGACCACCGGGTTCACGAACATGTTGAGGGGCATGTCCTCCTGGAACTTCTTGGAGATCAGGAAGTCGAGGAGCGCCTTGCCGCCCGCCTCGTTCTTGGCGCCCTTGAGGAGCCCGGCGAACTCGGTCTGGCGGAAGCAGGTGCCGGTGGCGACGCCGGTGGGGGCCTCGGTGGGCTGCGGCTTGGCGTACAGGACCTCGACGGGCGGGCTGGAGGCGTAGGAGACGACCAGCGGGCGGTCGCCCTTGGCCTTCTTGCCGCCGGCCGAGCCGGAGAAGTCCTGGTTGTAGGCCTGCTCCCAGCCGTCGACGACCTTGACGCCGTTGTCCTTGAGCTTCTTCCAGTAGTCCTGCCACCCGTCGTCGCCGAACTGGGCGGCGGTGCCGAGGAGGAAGCCGAGGCCGGGCGAGGAGGTCGCCGCGTTCTCGGTGACCAGCAGGTTCTTGTACTCGGGCTTGATCAGGTCGGTGAAGGAGCTCGGCGGGCTGAGCTTCTTGTCGGCGAAGTACTTCTTGTCGTAGTTGACGCAGATGTCGCCGGTGTCGATCGGGGTGACCCGGTGCTGGCCCTTGTCGAGCTGGACGGCCGCGGGGACGGCCGCGAGGCCCTTCGCCTCGTATGGGGTGAAGATCCCGTGGTCGAGGGCGCGCGAGAGCAGGGTGTTGTCGACGCCGAAGAACACGTCGCCGCGCGGGGAGCCCTTGGTGAGGATCTCCTGGTTGAGCGCCGCGCCGGCGTCGCCGCTCTTGAGGACCTTGACCGTGTAGCCGGTCTGCGCGGTGAACTCCTTGAGCACCGCGTCGGAGGCGGCGAACGAGTCGTGGCTGACCAGCGTGACGGTCTTGGACTTGGTGCCGCCGTCGGACTTGGCGGTGTCGTCCTTGCCGCCGCACGCGGCGAGCGTACTGACGCCCAGGGCGGCGGCGAGTGCGCCGGCCGCCATCTTCTTCGTACTGCGCATGGTTCTGGATCCTCCTGGTGGGACCAGGAAGAGACGCGGCCCTGCCCGGACGACGGCGGGTCGTGCGGGCAGGGCGCAACAGCTTGAGTGGTGACCGAACTTCCTACCCAGAATGACCTGGGCGAGGTTCAGAGGGTCTGCGACCTGACGGTGTCGCACTCTCAGCGCTGTGGCGCTCCCCTGTCGGAATATGCAGATTTCGAGCTCAGACTACCTCTCGGACGCGGCGAGCTGCCCGCACGCTCCGTCGATCTCCTGGCCACGGGTGTCCCGGACGGTGACCGGCACGCCGTGGGCCGCGATGGCCTCGACGAACGCCTTCTCGTCCTCGGGGCGCGAGGCGGTCCACTTCGAGCCCGGCGTCGGGTTCAGCGGGATCAGGTTGACGTGGACGCGCTTGCCCTTGAGGAGGCGGCCGAGCAGGTCACCGCGCCAGGCCTGGTCGTTGATGTCGCGGATCAGTGCGTACTCGATCGAGATGCGGCGGCCGGACTTCTCCGCGTACTCCCACGCCGCGTCCAGGACCTCGCGGACCTTCCAGCGGGTGTTGACCGGGACGAGGGTGTCGCGCAGTTCGTCGTCCGGGGCGTGCAGCGACACGGCGAGGCGGCACTTGAAGCCCTCGTCGGCGAAGCGGTGCATGGCCGGGACGAGGCCCACGGTGGAGACGGTGATGCCACGCTGGGACAGGCCCAGGCCGTCGGGCTCGGGGTCGGTGAGGCGGCGGATGGCGCCGACGACCCGCTTGTAGTTGGCGAGCGGTTCGCCCATGCCCATGAAGACGATGTTCGACAGCCGGGCCGGGCCGCCGGGGACCTCGCCGTCGCGCAGGGCGCGCATGCCGTCGACGATCTGGTGCACGATCTCGGCGGTCGACAGGTTGCGGTCCAGGCCCGCCTGGCCGGTCGCGCAGAACGGGCAGTTCATGCCGCAGCCGGCCTGCGAGGAGATGCACATCGTCACCCGGTCGGGGTAGCGCATCAGGACCGACTCGACGAGCGTCCCGTCGTGCAGGCGCCACAGCGTCTTGCGGGTGGTGTCGTCGTCGCACGAGATGTGCCGCACCACCGACATCAGGTCCGGCAGCAGCTCCTCCTGGAGGCGGGTGCGCGCGGCGGCGGGGATGTCGGTCCACTGGGCCGGGTCGTGCGCGTACCGCGCGAAGTAGTGCTGCGAGAGCTGCTTGGCGCGGAACGGCTTCTCGCCGATCGCGGCGACAGCCTCTTTCCGCTCGGCGGGCGAGAGGTCGGCGAGGTGCCGCGGCGGCTTCTTGGCTCCGCGGGGGGCGACGAAAGTGAGTTCTCCGGGCTTCGGCATGGTCCCACCAGTGTCTCAGACATACGGAAAGGGGCTCGCCGTCCTGTGGACAACGAGCCCCCGACCGATGAAACAGCAGGTCAGCGCCGTACGGGCCAACCGGTCAGCTGCCGACGAAGGCGACCAGGAGCAGCCACACCACGGGTGCCGTGGGCAGCAGGGAGTCCAGGCGGTCCATGATGCCGCCGTGGCCGGGCAGCAGCGTGCCCATGTCCTTGATGCCGAGGTCCCGCTTGATCATCGACTCGCCGAGGTCGCCGAGCGTGGCGCTCGCCGCGACCGCGAGGCCGAGCAGCAGGCCCTGCCACCACTGGCCGTCGTCGATGAGGAAGTGCATGCACAGCGCGCCCGCCGCCATCGCGAACGTCACCGCGCCGACCAGGCCCTCGCGGGTCTTGCCGGGGCTGATGCGCGGCGCCAGCTTCGTCTTGCCGAACCGCCAGCCGATGGCGTACGCGCCGGTGTCGCTGACCACGGTCAGCAGCAGGAAGACGAACACCCGCCACGGCCCGTCGTCGGCGGTCAGCATCATCGCGACGAACGTGGCCAGGAACGGCACGTAGAACGCCGCGAAGACACCGGCGGTGACGTCCTTGAGATAGCCCTCGGGCTTCTCCGTCATCCGCCACACCAGCACCGCCAGCGAGGTGAGCGCCATCGCGACCCAGGCGCCTTCGGCACCGCGCGCGTAGCCGGCGACGACCATCGCCGCGCCGCCCACCGCGAGCGGCACCAGCGGCGCCTTGATGCCCTTGCGCTCGTCGAGGCGGGAGGTGAGCTCCCACAGGCCGACGACGACCGCCACCGCGATCACTCCGACGAAGACGGCCTTCACGACGAACAGCGACGCCATGATCACCGCGCCGAGCCCGACACCGACCCCTATCGCGGCCCGCAGGTCGCGCCCCGCCCGCTTCTTCTCCGGCTGCGCGGGCCGCTGCGGCTGCTGCGGAGTCGAAGGTGGTACAGAGCTGGGCATGGGCTCCTGCGGCGTCTCTTCGCGGAACAGGGGACCGCTCACCCGAGCGGCCCCCCGGTCACGTTCTTCGCGGTCTGCGATGCCGGTGCCCGTATCGGTCACGACGGGCATCGGCTGCGTCTTGGACGGGGCGTCATACGCATCGTAGGCAGCCCCCGCCGAAGGCACCTCCCGGGAAGGCCCCTGGTCGGGTGGCCCCCAGTGATCGGGTCGCGGCGGAGCCCCCCAGGAAGAGTCGTTCATCAGACCTCGAGCAGCTCTGCTTCCTTGTGCTTGAGCAGCTCGTCCACCTGCGCCACGTACTTCGCGGTGGTGTCGTCGAGCTCCTTCTCCGCACGGCGGACCTCGTCCTCGCCGGACTCCTTGTCCTTGACGAGCTTGTCGAGGGCGTCCTTGGCCTTGCGGCGCACGGCGCGGATCGACACCTTGGAGTCCTCGGCCTTGGTCCGGGCGACCTTGATGTAGTCCCGGCGGCGCTCCTCCGTCAGCTCCGGGAACGTCACCCGGATGATGGAGCCGTCATTGCTCGGGTTGACGCCAAGGTCCGAGTCGCGGATCGCCTGCTCGATGTTGCGCAGCGCGCTCTTGTCGAACGGGGTCACCACGGCCATGCGCGGCTCGGGCACCGAGAACGAGGCCAGCTGGTTGATCGGCGTCAGCGCACCGTAGTAGTCGGCCACGATCTTGTTGAACATCGCCGGGTGCGCACGGCCGGTGCGAATCGCGGCGAAGTCCTCCTTGGCGACCACGACGGCCTTCTCCATCTTCTCCTCGGCTTCGAGGAGGATTTCTTCGATCACCACTTGCTCCTGCATGTCTTGAGTGGGCCGGGAGTGCTCCGTGGGGTGCCCAACGGCCCTGCGTAACCCGCGTCTTTCCCTGCACGGTGTCCGACCGTCAGGGGATTGTCCATCCCCCGGTCAGGCCCGGGTGCCCTGGTCGCTCACGAGCGTGCCGATCTTCTCACCCTTGACCGCACGCGCGATATTGCCCTCGGCGAGGAGTTCGAAGACGAGGATGGGGAGGTTGTTGTCGCGGCAGAGGGTGATGGCCGTCATGTCCGCCACCTTCAGGTCGCGGGTGATGACCTCGCCGTACTCCAGCGCGTCGAACTTCACGGCGTCCGGGTTGACGCGGGGGTCGGAGTCGTAGACCCCGTCCACCCCGTTCTTGCCCATCAGCATGGCCTCGGCGTCGATCTCCAGAGCGCGCTGGGCGGCCGTGGTGTCGGTGGAGAAGTACGGCATGCCCATGCCCGCGCCGAAGATGACGACGCGTCCCTTCTCCAGGTGGCGCACCGCGCGCAGCGGGATGTACGGCTCGGCGACCTGGCCCATCGTGATGGCGGTCTGGACCCGGGAGTCGATGCCCTCCTTCTCCAGGAAGTCCTGGAGGGCGAGGCAGTTCATGACCGTGCCGAGCATGCCCATGTAGTCGGAGCGGGCCCGGTCCATGCCGCGCTGCTGGAGCTCGGCTCCGCGGAAGAAGTTGCCGCCGCCGATGACGACGGCGATCTGCGCGCCGTCCCGTACGACATTGGCGATCTCGCGGGCGATGGCGTGCACGACGTCGGGGTCCACGCCGAGACCCCCTCCGCCGGCGAACGCCTCACCGGAGAGCTTCAGCATGAAGCGTCCGGTCACCTTGCCGTCGTCGCGCTTGTGGTCAGCCTGGGTGGCGGCGTCCGCGCCCTGATTCATGGGGATCTCCTCGTACACATACGAAGAAGGCCATTGCCGGTGGGTGCTGTGTCCCTGAGCGGCAATGGCCTCCTCGTCAGATCTGCGGTCGTCCGTCGCGAGCGCGGCCGACGACTGCCTCAGACCCTAGCGGGGTCTTCCGTCGATCGCTGAACGGACTCAGATGCCGACCTTGATGCGCGTGAAGCGCTTCAGGGTGACACCGGCCTCGTCCAGAACCTTCTGGACGGACTTCTTGTTGTCGAGCGCGTACGGCTGGCCAAGGAGCGTGGCGTCCTTGAAGAAGCCGTTGACGCGACCCTCGACGATCTTCGGCAGCGCGGCCTCGGGCTTGCCCTCGGCGCGCGTGGTCTCCTCGGCGACGCGGCGCTCGGTCTCGACGACCTCGGCCGGGACGTCCTCGCGGGACAGCCACTTCGGCGCGAACGCGGCGATGTGCTGGGCGATGCCCTTGGCGACATCGGCGTCGGCCTTGTCCAGCTCGACCAGGACACCGATCTGCGGCGGCAGGTCGGGCATGGTGCGGTGCATGTACGCGAAGACGAAGCCGTCGGCGTACTGCGCGAAGCGGTCGAGGACGATCTTCTCGCCCAGGTTGGCGTTGGCCTCGTCGACGTACGCCTGGACCGTCTTGCCGGCCTCGATCTCGGAGGCGAGCAGCGCCTCCAGGTCGGCCGGGGAGGTCGCGGCGACGTGCGCGGCGAGCGCGGCGGCGGTGGCCTGGAACTTGTCGCCCTTGGCGACGAAGTCCGTCTCGCACTTCAGCTCGAGGAGGACACCGGAGGTGTTGTCCTCGGCGAGGAGGGAGACGACCGCACCGTTCTCGGCGGAACGGCCCTCGCGCTTGGCGACGCCCTTCTGGCCCTTGATGCGCAGCGCCTCGACGGCCTTGTCGACGTTGCCGTCGGCCTCGTCCAGCGCCTTCTTGCAGTCCATCATGCCGGCGCCGGTGAGCTCGCGGAGCTTCTTGACGTCAGCGGCGGTGTAGTTCGCCATGAGTCTGTGTTTCTCTCTCGAAGTCTGACTCGAAGTCTGAAAGATCTACGGAAGATCTACGGGGCTATGGGGTGACGGCGGGGGCACAGCGTGTGCCCCCGCCGTCACCACCGAAGCGAAGACCGTGAAGGTCAGGCCTGCTCGGCGTCCGCGGCCGGCGCCTCGGCGGCCGGAGCCTCCGCAGCGGCCTCGGCCGGCTTCTCGGCCTCGGCGGCCGGAGCCTCAGCCGCGGGGGCCTCGGTCTCGTCGGCCTTCTTGTCGCCCTCGAGCAGGTCGCGCTCCCACTCGGCGAGCGGCTCGCCGGCGGCCTTCTCGCCCGGCTTCGAGTCACCGGTGGCGACGCCGGAACGGGCGATGAGGCCCTCGGCGACGGCGTCGGCGATCACGCGGGTGAGCAGGGTGACGGAGCGGATCGCGTCGTCGTTGCCCGGGATCTTGTAGTCGACCTCGTCGGGGTCGCAGTTCGTGTCGAGGATCGCGACGACCGGGATGTGGAGCTTGCGCGCCTCACCGACGGCGATGTGCTCCTTCTTGGTGTCGACGATCCAGACGGCGCTGGGAACCTTCGACATCTCGCGGATACCACCGAGGGTCTTCTCCAGCTTGGCCTTCTCGCGCGAGAGGACCAGGAGCTCCTTCTTGGTGAGACCCGAGGCCGCGACGTCCTCGAAGTCGATCTGCTCGAGCTCCTTGAGGCGCTGCAGACGCTTGTAGACGGTGGAGAAGTTGGTCAGCATGCCGCCGAGCCAGCGCTGGTTCACGTAGGGCATGCCCACGCGAGTCGCCTGCTCCGCGATGGCTTCCTGAGCCTGCTTCTTCGTACCGACGAACATGATGGAGCCGCCGTGCGCGACGGTCTCCTTGACGAACTCGTAGGCGCGGTCGATGTACGACAGCGACTGGAGCAGGTCGATGATGTAGATGCCGTTGCGCTCGGTGAAGATGAAGCGCTTCATCTTCGGGTTCCAGCGACGGGTCTGGTGACCGAAGTGGACGCCGCTCTCCAGCAGCTCCCGCATCGTGACGACGGCCATGGCCGTACTCCTTGAGGTACTCGGTTATCGCGGCCGCCGGGCGGCTGCCGCGCCTGACGCCCCGATGCGCCGTGCCCCGCACCGTTGACAGGTGAAGGACCGAGAGGCGCGGCCGCTGGTCTGGACCACCGGCGGGGCGTGCGAAGTCGACCCGGTGACCCGGATCGCCACAAGAAGTGTACGGGACCCTCACCGTGCCGGGTGACGCCACTGTCCACAACGGCCTGGTTGTCCACAGCCCCGGCCCATGATCCCCGCGAATCCCCGCACCCCGGGATCATCTCCGGCATGCACCGCACACTGATCTGCCTGGTCGTGACGGGGGCGCTGGGGTCGTTGACCGGGGCGCCTGCCGGTTCTTTGCTGCGCGCGCCGGTGGGTGGCGAGGTGGTGGCTGCTGTTGCGGACGCGGGTGGGGTGACCGCCCGGGCCGGGCGGGTGTGGCCGGTGCCCGGGACGCCCGTGGTCGTACGGGGCTGGGACCCGCCCGCCACGCCGTACGGCCCCGGCCACCGCGGCATCGACCTCGCGGCCCCACCGGGCACGGAGATCCGGGCGGCCGCGGCGGGCCGGGTGACCTTCGCCGGCCCCGTCGGGGGGAGGGGCGTGCTGACGATCACCCTGGACGGGCCCGGAAGCCCGCCCTTGCGGACGACTTACGAACCGGTGCGGGCGCTCGTCGGGGAGGGCAAGCGGGTGTCGGCGGGGCAGCCGGTGGCGGTGGTGGAGGCGGCAGTGGAACCGGACGCGGACCAGCCGTCGCCGCCCCACTGCGCGAAGAGCTGCCTGCACTGGGGGCTGAAGCGGGGTGACGTGTATCTGAACCCGCTGGCGCTGGTGCGTGGGGGGCATGCGCGGCTGCTGCCGGTTTGGGGGGTGTGAGGGGGGCGGAGGGAGGGGTGGGGGCGGGGGGAGGGGCGGGGGTGACGTCCTGTTTTCGGCCCCCAGGCCTCAGCCCACCACGCCCCGTAGGGCCATGCCCACCGCCGCGTCCGCGATTTCCGTCGGGTCTTCCGCCGCGCCGAGTTCGATGCGGCGGACTGCCGCGTCGACCACGCCCTGGACGAGCATCGCGGCCAGGCGGGGCTGGGTGTGGCCCAGGTCGCCGAGGGCTTCGACGATCATGGCGATGAGGCCGCCGTGGGCCGCGCGGATCTTCTCGCGGGCGCCGGCGTCGAGCTCGCTGGCGGAGATGGCGACGACGGCGCGGTGGCGCTGGTCGCCGACGAGCTCCAGCTGGCGGCGTACGTACGCCTCGACCTTCTCCTCGGGGCTGCCGGCCTGCTGCATGGCGGCTTCGATGTCGGCCGCCCACCGTGGGAAGTCGACGGAGCAGAGCTCTTCGACGACGGCTGCCCGGGAGCGGAAGTACTCGTACACGGAGGAGCGGGCCAGCCCGGTGCGCTCGGCCAGGGCGGGGAAGGTCAGGGCGTCGGTGCCACCCTGGGACAGCAGGGAGCGTGCGGCGTCCAGCAGGGCGGCGCGCTGCATGGCGCGGTGCTCGGCCACTGAGGCCGCTCGAATCCTTGGCACCGCTCCACTCTAAGGCTGGGGCGGGGATCCGCGGAGGGGCGATGTGCCGTGGTGGCGCTCAGCGGCCCACGTCGGCCAGCTTGGCCCGCAGCTGGAGGACGGACTTCGTGTGGATCTGGCTGACGCGGCTCTCGGTGACGCCGAGGACGTTGCCGATCTCGGCGAGGGTGAGGCCTTCGTAGTAGTAGAGGGTGACGACCGTCTTCTCGCGCTCCGGCAGCGTGTTGATGGCGCGGGCGAGCAGTCGGCGCAGCTCGCGGCCCTCGGCGACCTCGACGGGGTCGTCGGCGGCGGTGTCCTCCAGGGTGTCCATGAGGCTGAGCCGGTCGCCACCCTCGCCGCCGACGTGCAGCAGCTCTTCGAGCGCGACCACGTTGGCGAGCGACAACTGGCTGAATACGGCGTGCAGTTCCTCGACGGCGATGCCCATCTCGGTCGCGACTTCGTTCTCCGAGGGGGTGCGGCGCAGTTGCGCTTCGAGGGTCGCGTAGGCGCGTTCGACGGCGCGGGCCTTCTGCCGTACGGAGCGCGGGATCCAGTCGAGTGCGCGGAGTTCGTCGATCATCGCGCCCCGGATGCGCGTGATGGCGTACGTCTCGAACTTGATGGCCCGTTCGATGTCGAACTTCTCGATGGCGTCGATGAGTCCGAAGACTCCGGAGGAGACGAAGTCGGCCTGTTCGACGTTGGGCGGCAGCCCGACGCTGACTCGGCCCGCGACGTACTTGACCAGCGGCGAGTAGTGCAGGATCAGCTGTTCGCGCAGGCGCTCGTCGCCGCTGCTCTTGTACGAGCGCCACAGTTCGTCGACGGACGAGGGCGCCGGTGGTCGCACGGTGCCGCCGGCGCGGGCAGCAGGGGGAGCTGCCGTGCGATCAGACCCGGAGGTGTGCTGGGGCATGCGTTGCCTTGAGCCGTTCTGCTGTGACGTGAGCGGGGAGCTGTCTCTGCTGCGGGGTTCTCGTGAGCGTAGCGTGACCGGGCTGTTGCGGTGCGCAAACGTGAGGGGATCGGGCTTGCCCGGCGGGGGCGGCCCGTCACGCGCGGGGGTGGGGGCCGTCGCGGGGTGCGTCGGCCCCGAAAGCGCTGGCGTGCGGCCCTCGGTGGTCATCGGCCTTACCTTTTCACCCGAATGCTCCAGGTCAAGCACCGCCTCGCCGCGTGCTCGGCGTACGGAGCGGGCTTGACGTCAACCGCCAGCCGTCCCCTTCCCGTTCGACGAACCCCAGGGAGTGCAGTTCGTACAGCCTGCCGAGGGCTTCCTCGGGCGTGGTCGCGGCCTCGCGGGCGATGTCCCCGACGGTGGCTTCGCCGTGGCCGGGCAGGGCGTCGAGTACGCGTGCGGTGGCGGGGGCGAGGAGGTCCCTGGGCAGGACGGGGCCCCGGCGTGGCGGGGCGAGGTCGCCCATCTCCCCCACGAGTTCGACGATTTCGGCGGCGTCGGTGACCAGGGCGGCTTCGCCGCGCAGCAGTTCGTGGACTCCGGCGGAGAGTCCGCTGGTGGCGGGGCCCGGTACGCCTATGGTGTGGCGGCCGAGCCGTTGGGCGTTGCGCGCGGTGACGAGGGAGCCGCTGCGGTATTCGGCCTCGACCACGACGGTGCCGCGGGTGAGGGCGGCGATCACGCGGTTGCGCTGGACGAACCGGCTGGGGGTTGGATGATCTCCTGGCGGCAACTCCGCTACGAGTACGCCTTGTTGGGCGATGCGGCTGATCAACTCGGCGTGGGCGCGTGGGTAGACGACGTCGACTCCGCTGGCGAGGACGGCGATGGTGGCGCCGCCTGCCGCGAGGGCGCCGCGATGGGCGGCGCCGTCCACGCCCGCGGCGGCGCCGGAGACGACCACCCAGCCCTTTTCGGCGAGCCCGGCGCCGAGGGTGGCGCCCATGTGGGCGCCGTAGGGCGTACAGGCTCGGGCGCCGACCACGGCGACGGATCTCAGTGCCCATAACCGCAGGTCGGCCGGGCCCCGCAGCCAGAGCCCGACGGGGCGGGCGTCACCGAGGTCGTCCAGCTGACCCGGCCATTCACGGTCTCCGGGGCAGATGAACCTCCCTCCGAGCGCGACCAGGGTGGCCAGGTCGTGCTCGGGGTCGGCGCCCGCCGCGCGTCTGCGGTACCCGGCGAGCCGCGCGGCGCTCACACCCGTGAGTGGGTCGTCGGTGTCCTCGGCGTCCTCGGGCGAGGTGAGCCGCCGCATCAGCTCCACCGCCCCGTACGTACGCAGCCACCTGCCCGCCCGTTCGTCCCCCGGCTCGATGACCCTGGTCAGCGCGGCCCGCGCCAGCCGCTCGCGCTCCCCCGGACCGCCGCTGGTCGCCGGTACGCCCTCGGCCGCGTCGACACCGGAACCAGCACCGGCATCGGCACCGGCCGGGCTCTCCCCGGCCGAGCCGGTGGACTCCACCGGCTCGGCAGTCCAACCGACCGACCCCACCGATCCGGTGGCCGGGCCGTTGGACCCCACAGACCCGCCGAGCACCGGCCCCTCCGGCCCGGAAACGGACCCGGACCCGAAGCCAGCCCCAGAACCGGCCCCCGCCCCGCTCACCCCGCACCCCCCACCGGCAGCGGCGCCCCCCTGGAAATGCCCGTTCTCAGTTCCAGGGCGAGGCCGATGTGGGTGTCGTCCGGGCGGTCGTCGCCGCAGAGGTCGGCGAGGGTCCAGGCGACGCGTAGGACGCGGTCGAGGCCTCTGGCGGTGAGCAGGCCGCGTTCCATGTCCCGTTCCGCCGCGGCGAGGGCTCCGGGGGCCGTGACCCAGCGGGTGCGCAGCTCGTGTCCGGGGACTTCGCTGTTGGTGGTCCAGGGTGTGCCCTGGAGGCGGGCGGCGGCCCGTTCCCGGGCGGCCAGGACGCGGTCGGCGACCTGTGCCGTGGATTCGCCGCGTCCACCTTGGGCGAGCAGGTCCTCGCGCCGGACGGGCTCGGCCTCCACGCGCAGGTCGACGCGGTCGAGGAGCGGTCCGGAGAGCCGGGCCTGGTAGCGGCGGATGACGGACGGGGGGCATTCGCAGCCCGCGCCGTGCAGGGTGTGGCGGCCGCAGGGGCATGGGTTGGCGGCGAGGACCATGAGGAAGCGGGCCGGGAGGCGGACGACGCCCGCGCTGCGGGCGACGACTACGTGTCCGGCCTCCAGGGGCTGGCGCAGGGAGTCGAGGGCCTTGCCGGTGAACTCGGGGGCCTCGTCCAGGAAGAGGACACCTCGGTGGGCGAGTGAGACGGCTCCCGGCCGTGGCAGGCCGTTGCCTCCGCCGACGAGGGACTGCATGGTCGCCGAGTGGTGGGGTGCGCAGTAGGGGGCTTTGTGGACGAGGGGTTTGCCCGGGGGCAGGATTCCGGCGACCGAGTGGATCGCGGTGACTTCGAGGGATTCCTGGCGGGTGAGGGGCGGCAGGATGCCGGGGAGCCGTTCGGCCAGCATCGTCTTGCCCGCGCCGGGCGGTCCGTACAGCATCAGGTGGTGGCCGCCGGCCGCGGCGACTTCCAGGGCGGTGCGGGCGGTGCGCTGGCCCGCGACGTCGGCGAGGTCGGGCGGGCTGGTGTCGGCGTCGATGGAGAGGCCGGTGCAGACTCCGGCGCCGGGGACGGCCAGTCCGGCGAGCATGGCGTCGGGCCTGCCCTCCTGGTCGGGCTCTTCCTCGGGGACGGGTTCGTCGGTGAGGACGGCGATGAGCTGGCGCAGGCTCCGTACGCCCAGGACGGAGATGCCGGGGACCAGGGACGCTTCGGCGGCGGTCTGTTCGGGGACGACGACCTGTTCGTATCCGGCCTCGGCGGCGGCGAGGACTGCGGGCAGGATGCCTCGCACGGGGCGCACCCGGCCGTCGAGTCCGAGTTCGCCGATCATCACCAGGTCGGCGAGCTCTCTGGGGTCGATGCGTTCGGCGGCGCCGAGGACCGCACAGGCAACGGCGAGATCAAAACCGCTGCCGCTCTTGGGGACGGAGGCGGGGCTGAGGCCGACGGTGAGTTTCTTCTGGGGCCAGTCGCCGCCGGAGTTGACGACGGCGGCTCTGACGCGGTCGCGGCTTTCGCTGAGGCTCTTGTCGGGCAGGCCGACGAGGGTGAAGGCGGCGACGCCCGGTTCGAGGTCGGCCTGGACTTCCACGACGACGCCCTCGACGCCGACGAGCGCCACTGAGCAGGTGCGGGCGAATCCCATTTACGCCACCCCTCGCACGTGCTCGGCGCGGGGTGCGCCGCGCTGGGGCAGGACGACGCCGACGAGGTCGATGCGGACGCCGCCGCCCGGCGGTCCTCCGTGGTCGGCGAGCCAGCGCTCGGCGAGGTGTCTGAGCCGCTCGGCCTTGGCGGGGGTGACGGCCGCCATGGGGTGTTCGAACGGGCCCGCTCTGCGGGTCTTGACCTCGCAGACCACCAGGACGTCGCCGTCGCGGGCGACGATGTCGATCTCTCCGGTCCTGCCGCCGCGCCAGTTGCGGGCGACCACTGTCATTCCGGCGTCGGCCAGCAGCCTCGCCGCCACGTCTTCGCCGTACTGCCCGAGTGCTCCTCGTGCGCTCATTTCGGCACCACCTCCGGCACCGACTGTCACGCATCCGCCGCCAACAAGTGGATCTTGGTGGACAGTCGGGCCGTTGTGGACAACTCCGTCACCCACACGGTGGACGTGCGCGCTGTGGACGCGGCGAAATCGGTGGACGCCGATGCCATGGACCCGAATCGACCCGACCCGGCGGACCTCTCCCACGCCGCGAACGCCGCGGATCAGCCCCCCGGAAGCTCCAGATCGCTCTTGTTGAGCTCCTCGATATTCACGTCCTTGAACGTGAGAACGCGGACCTGCTTGACGAAGCGAGCCGGCCTGTACATGTCCCAGACCCAGGCGTCCGCCATCGACACCTCGAAGAACACCTCGCCCTGGACCGAGTGCACCTGCATCTCGTAGTCGTTGGTGAGGTAGAAACGCCGCTCGGTCTCGATCACGTATTTGAACAGACCGACGACGTCGCGGTACTCCCGGTAGAGCTTCAGCTCCATCTCGGTCTCGTACTTTTCGAGGTCCTCGGCGCTCATGGCATGTTCCCCTTCAGCCGTGCGTCCCCCTATTGTGCGTCAGCCCCCCGGGCCTCTAGACGATTTCCGGAGCCAGGACCACCGGCGCACGCGGAGGACCCTCGTCGAGCAGCGTGCGCAGCAGCTCGGCGAGTCTGGTCGGGTACACCGTCTCACGGGCCGCCGACAGTTCGGCGGAGGTCCACCACCTCAGCCCCGCGGTACTGCGTAGTTCCAGCTCGGTGAGGTCGGTCGGCGCGGCCTCGGTCTGGGTGGTTCGGGCCAGGAAGTACCACTCGTCCTGGTCCCAGCGGCGGCCGTCGAAGGGGAACGAGCACATCCGGCGCCACAGCACGGGCCCCAGCTGCACGTCCGTGATCCCGGTCTCCTCGGCGAGCTCGCGCAGGGCCGCCTCGGCCCGGGTCTCGTCGCCCTCCACGCCGCCGCCCGGGGTGAACCACCAGGTGTCGTCGGGATTGTCCGGTTCGTATCCGTGCATCAGCAGAATGCGGTCCTGCGGATCGAGCAGCACGACCCGGGCGACCTTGCGAAACCCCACCGCTTCGTCGCCGAGCGGCCCACCGGCCCCGCCGGACGCACCGATCCCGCCAGCCCCAGGTCCAGGCCCAGCGCCCTCACTGCCCTGCAACCGGCACCTCCCGCACCGCCCCGCGCCGCCGCCCCAGGCGCCGCGCCAGCGGTCCGTACGCCGCGCCCAGCACGATCAGTACGGCTCCGGCGACCACCGCGCCCACCATCAGCATCAGGGGCCCCGGCTGAGAGATGCCGCCCGGAAGTACCTTGAAGCCCGTCGGGCGCTTCAGCATGCCGTCCAGCGGCCACGCCACCGCGTCCACGCGCGCGCTGACGGCCGAGCGCGGCACCGAGCCGTTCGCCGCGTCCTCCAGGTGCACCCGGGAGTCCAGCGAGACGTCTCGCTCGTCGCCGAGGAGGAAGAGCTGGTCCTTGGGGACGGTGGCGCTGAACTTGGTCGTGGAGGCGGCCGTGTTGTGCAGATACGGTTCGTCGATCGCCTGGCCGTTGACGGTCAGCTTGCCGCCCTGATCGCAGCACTTGACGGTGTCGCCGCCTATGCCGACGACGCGCTTGACCATGGGGACGTTGCCCCAGACCTTGTCCTTGAAGATCACCACGTCGCCGCGCTTGACGTCGGCGCCGTCGATGCGCTGGGCGAGGACCCGGTCGCCCGCCTTGACCGTCGGGTTCATGGACTGGGTCGGCACCGTGTACGGCTTGTACTCGACGGCGCCCCAGGCGAACCCGCCGAGGAAGAGCACACAGCCGACGGCCACGGCCAGCCCCGACAGCAGATTGCCGAGACCGCGGCCGCGGCCGTCGTCCGTACGTCCTGTTCCGCTCATCCCAGTGCTCCTCCCCCGGTCACCCGCGTCCTCGCGGGTCCCGGAGATCGACGATCTGGGACGGCACCCTACCCGGCGGTATCCCGCGCGGTCAGCCCTCCCGGGTGAGGTCGGTGCCCTCGACCGCGTCACTCGGCCGGGTGAGCCGGCGGCGCCGCCACAGCACGATCGGCACCGCGCCCGCGAGCCCCGCGGCCACCGGGGCCGCCGTGCCGTCCGCGCCCATGCCGTTGAGGCCCTTCTGGTCGAAGGTGCCCGGGATGCCGAGCCAGTCGATGCGGTTGAGCGGCCAGGCGATGGTGAACGCGCGGCCCACGACCTCGTCGTTGGAGACGGTGCCGCCGCCCGGCAGCTCCTGGTGGTAGCGGGAGTCCAGCGAGTTCTGGCGGTGGTCGCCCATCACCCAGATCCGGCCCTTGGGGACCTTGATCGGGCCGAACGGCATGTCGTCGCAGGCGCTGTCGCCGGGGTAGATGTACGGCTCGTTCAGGGCCTTGCCGTTGACCTTGACCGGGCCGCCCTTCTTGCACTCCACGGTGTCGCCGCCGGTCGCGATGACCCGCTTGATCAGGTCCTTCTCCTCGGCGGACGGCATCAGGCCGATGAAGCTGAGGAACTTCTGCACCGCGTTGGGCTCGGCCGGCTTCTGGTCCTCCAGCCAGCCGCCCGGGTCGTGGAAGACGACGACCTCGCCGCGCTCGGGCGTGGAGCCGAACCACGGCGTCAGCTTGTCCACCAGGACCCGGTCACCGCGCTGGAGGGTGTCCTGCATCGAGTCCGAGGGGATCGAGAACGCCTGCACCAGGAACGTCTTGATCAGCAGCGCGAGGATCAGCGCGATGCCGATGAGCAGCGGCAGCTCCTTCCAGAAGGAGCGCTGCTTCCTGGGACTGCTGCCCGAGCCGCCCGGCTCGCCGTCACCCCCCGGGCCGCCGTCGGCGGTGCCGCCACCACCGCTGTCGGCCTGAGCCTGGGCAGGCGGGTCGGCGGGCCCGTCCGGCCGCTCCTCGGGCTCGTCGTGTCCGGATCGTGCGCCGACCGCCAAATCCCCCACATCCACTCCTCAGTCCGTGCCACCGCCCGCGCCGTGCCAGGCGCAGGCCCACCACTCCCATAACGAGCGGGAGTTCCGCAGGGCTCGGGAGCCGGATCGTCTCGTTCGATTTCGGGTCATCCGATATCGATTTATTTACCGCTACTTCACGTGATCTGTCGGGATCCGCTGCCGGATCCCGGGAGGACACCCTATGCGACGCACCGAGCGCGGTGTCCGACCTGCCGGGCGCGTCCGGCACCGAGCCGAACGTCCCGGGCTCCTCCAGCCACTTCCAGCGGTCGAAGGGCCAGCCGATGACGACGGCCCGCCCGATGACCCCGTCCTCGGAGACGGTCCCGTGGTGGGCCTCGTCGAGGTGGAAACGGGAATCGGCCGAATTCGAGCGGTGGTCGCCCATCATGAACAGCCGCCCCTCGGGCACCTTCACCTCGAACTCGATCTCCGAGGGCGGGTTGCCGGGGTGCACATAGGGCTCGTCCAGGGGCATGCCGTTGACGGTGACCTTGCCGCCCCCGTCGCAGCACTTCACGGTGTCGCCGCCGACCGCGATGACCCGCTTGATGAGGTCCTGCTCGTTGTCGGAGGGCAGCAGCCCGATGAAGGTGAGTCCCTGTTTGACCTGCTTGACGACCACCGGGTCGCTGCCGCCGCTGGTCTTCTTCTCGTCCTTGAGCCAGCCGCCGGGGTCCTTGAAGACCACCACGTCGCCGCGCTGCGGCTTGGAGCCGAACCAGGGCGTGAGCTTGTCGACGAGCACCCGGTCGCCGATGGTGATCGTCTCCTGCATCGAGCCGGACGGGATCACGAAGGCCTGGACGAGGAACGTCTTCAGTACGAGGGCGATGAGCACCGCCACCCCGACGAGCAGGGGTATCTCCTTCACTGCGGACCTGCGCCGGCGCCGCTTCACCTTGCGGGCGAGCCTGCGCCGGTCGGCCCGGCCCTGCTGGGCCCGACGGCCGGGCGGGCGCTCGGGGGCGGCGGCCGCCTCCGTAGCGGGGCCGGGAGGTGCGGAAAGATCAGGCGCGGAAAGGTCAGGCCCGGAAGGATCGGGCCCGGTCGGATCGACAGCGGGCGCCTCGACCGTCACGAAGTCATCGGGGGCGGTCGCGAAGTCCTCGGAGGCGGTCCCGAAGGCCTCCGGCTGCGGGGCCCGCCGCCCAGCCCCTCTCGCCCCCGCTCCCCGCGCCCCCGCACGCGACGTCGGCCGGGTGCCGGTGGGCAGGGGTTCGTCGGCGGGGCGGGGCGCCGAGCGCGGGCGCCCGCGGTTACCCATGGGCGCCGCCCGGTGCGGGCACGCGCGCGAAGGCGCCGGAGCCGCCGATCCCCGACCAGCGGCCGAACGGCCAGCCGATCCAGTCGACGCGGCCCACCACGTGGTCCACCGGCACCATGCCGCCGCCCGGGGAGCCGAGGTGGTCGCGGGAGTCGCTGGAGCGCGA
Organism: Streptomyces melanogenes; assembly: GCF_014649795.1. GTDB lineage: Bacteria > Actinomycetota > Actinomycetes > Streptomycetales > Streptomycetaceae > Streptomyces > Streptomyces noboritoensis. The sequence continues at coordinate 314,382 of NZ_BMTS01000009.1, read as the reverse complement.
GCGGTGGTCGCCGAGGACGAAGAGGGTGCCGTCGGGCACCACGATGTCGAACGGCACCTGGGAGGGGGCGTCGCCCCGGTGTACGTACTCCTCGGTCACCGGTGTCCCGTTCACCCGCACCCTCCCGCCCTTGTCGCAGCACACGATCCGGTCGCCGCCGACGCCGACGACCCGCTTCACGTACACGTTCCCGGCGGGCTCCGTGAGCCCCAGGGCCGCAACGGCCGAACGAACGGCCCTGCCCACCGGGTTCCCCTCGGGCGCCTCGTCCGTGAACGAGCCCCGGCCGTCGAAGACGACGACGTCACCGCGGGCCGGATGGCTGCCGAAACGGTACGCCAGCTTGTTGACCAGGACCCGGTCACCCACCTTCAGGGTGGGCTCCATGGAGCCGCTGGGAATCAGGAAGGGCTGCAGGACGAAGTGGCTGAGCAGCAGCAGGAAGACCAGGCACACCGCGAACAGGGCCGCGGCCTTGCGCCAGGGCCCTTCCAGGAGGGCGGCGAGGGCGGGAAAACGCGCGGAGCGCGACCCCCGCTCCGGCCCCGGCTGAGGGGTGGAGGGGAGGTCGCGCTCCGTGTGCTGTGCTTCGGTGTCCATCGGGGGCAGAGCCTATCCGCCCGGCCTGTGGACCCGTACGCGAGTGTGGTGGGCCGCAGCCCACCGCCGAGCCGGAGCTCAGTTGTCGCGCTTCTCCTTGATCTTCGCGGCCTTGCCGCGGAGCTCGCGCAGGTAGTACAGCTTCGCGCGGCGGACGTCACCGCGGGTGACGAGCTCGATCTTCTCGAAGATCGGGGAGTTCACCGGGAAGGTGCGCTCGACGCCGACGGAGAAGGAGACCTTGCGGACCGTGAAGGTCTCGGAGACGCCGGCGCCCTGGCGGCGGATGACAACGCCCTTGAACTGCTGGATACGGGAGCGGTTGCCCTCGATCACGCGGACGTGGACGTTGACGGTGTCACCCGGGCGGAAGGCCGGGACGTCGGTGCGGAGCGCCGCGGCGTTGACGGAGTCGAGCAGGCTGGCCATGTTCTTCTGCTTCCTTGCCGATGCCACAGGTCATCAGCGGAATGTCGTGATGGGGTTCAGGTTGCCGTTCGCACCGGACCGCCGTGGGGCGACTCCCGCGTGCGCGGGGAACGCTTTGCCCTTCCCCCTGTGGCAGGGGCGTGGGCCGGGCGTACAGCAGCTGCTTATTCTTCCACGTCCTGGGGCCTGCGCCAAAATCGGCCGTCGGGCTCCGGTGCCCAGCCCAGGATGGACAGCGTCTCGCGGTCCTTCTTGTCGAAGGCGGCGGGGTCGCAGCGCTCGATCAGGTCGGGCCGATTCAGGGCGGTGCGGCACAGCGCCTCGTCGCGCCGCCAGCGGGCGATCTTGCCGTGGTGCCCGCTGAGCAGGACGTCCGGGATGCCGCGGCCGCGCCACTCGGGGGGCTTGGTGTAGACGGGCCCTTCGAGGAGGTTGGCCATGGCGCCGGGGGCGAAGGAGTCGTCGCGGTGGGACTCGGCGTTGCCGAGGACGCCGGGCAGCAGCCGGGCCACCGCCTCGGTGATCACCAGGACGGCGGCCTCCCCGCCCGCGAGGACGTAGTCGCCGATGGAGACCTCGTACACCGGTATCCGCGTGGCGTACTCGTCCATGACGCGGCGGTCGATGCCCTCGTAGCGCGCGGGCGTGAAGATCAGCCACGGCTTGGCGGAGAGCTCGACGGCGAGTTCCTGGGTGAAGGGCCGTCCGCTGGGCGTGGGCACGACCATGACGGGGCCGTGCGCCCCCGCCTCGTACCCGTCGGCCAGCGCGTCGTCGAGGCAGGCGCCCCAGGGCTCGGTCTTCATGACCATGCCGGGGCCGCCGCCGTAGGGGGTGTCGTCGACCGTGTTGTGCCGGTCGTAGGTCCACTCCCGCAGGTCGTGTACGTGGACGTCGAGCTGTCCACGCGCGCGTGCCTTGCCGACGAGGGAGACGTTCAGGGGCTCCAGGTACTCGGGGAAGATCGTTACGACGTCGAGGCGCATCAGTCGTCGTTCCCGTCGGTCTCGTCGTCGCGCGCGGAGGCGATCTCGGCGCGGTCGTCGATCAGGCCGGGCGGCGGGTCGATGACCGCGCGCTGCTCGTCCAGGTCGATCTCGGTGACGATCTCCTCGACGAACGGGATCATGACCTCGGTGCCGTCGGGCCGCTCCACGATGAAGAGGTCCTGGGACGGCAGGTGCGAGATCTCGGTGATCCGGCCGACCTCGGTGCCGTCGGTGAGGACCACGTCGAGGTCGATGAGCTGGTGGTCGTAGTACTCGTCGTCCTCTTCGGGACGCTCGTCCGGGTCCACGTCGGCGATGAGCAGGGTGTTGCGCAGGGCCTCGGCGGCGGTCCGGTCGCGTACGCCCTCGAAGCGCAGCAGCAGACGGCCGCTGTGGACGCGGCCGGTCTCGATGGTGAGCGGCCCGGTGGAGGCCGGGTCGGTGGCCAGTACGGCGCCGGGGGCGAGCCGCAGCTCCGGCTCGTCGGTGCGCACCTCGACGGTGACCTCGCCCTTGATGCCGTGGGCGCGGCCGATCCGCGCGACTACCAGCTGCACGTCGTTCAACTTTCCTGTCGGTGCCTGTGGCTTCAGAGACGACTGCGGGCCGGGGTGGGCACCATGGCCCTCCCCGGCCCGAGCCGGCGCATCTTGTAAAACGACCAACTTTGTCAGTGGACCTGGTCCACGTCGACGAGGTCGACGCGGATCCCACGGCCACCGATGGCGCCCACGACGGTACGCAGGGCGCGGGCGGTGCGGCCGTTGCGGCCGATCACCTTGCCGAGGTCGTCGGGGTGGACCCGGACCTCCAGCACGCGCCCCCGGCGCAGGGTGCGCGAGGCGACCTGCACGTCGTCGGGGTTGTCGACGATGCCCTTCACGAGGTGCTCAAGAGCCTCCTCGAGCATGCTCAGGCCTCGGTCGACTCGGCGGCGTCGGCCGCAGCCTCGTCCGCCTTCTTGTCAGCCTTCTTGGCCTTGGGGGTGATGGCCTCACCCTTGGCGTCGTCGCCCTCGAGAGCCTTGGCGAACTCGTCGAAGGAGCGGCGCTTGCTCTCCTTCGTCTCCGGCTGCAGCAGCGGCGCGGGGGCCGGGAGGCCCTTGTGCGCCTGCCAGTCACCGGTCAGCTTCAGGATGGCGAGCACGGCCTCGGTGGGCTGGGCGCCGACCGAGAGCCAGTACTGCGCACGCTCGGCGTCGACCTCGATGCGCGACGGGTTGTACGTCGGGTGGTAGATACCGATCTCTTCGATCGCGCGACCGTCACGACGGGTGCGGGCGTCGGCGACGACGATGCGGTAGTGCGGCTGGCGAATCTTGCCGAGGCGCTTGAGCTTGATCTTGACTGCCACTGGAGTGGTGTCTCCTGGTCTTGACGTGGTTGGGCACAACGGGATGCCACGTGGGGTTGCGGTACTCGGAGTGCCCGATGGACGCGTCAGCCGGAGGCGAGAGGGTTCCTGTGCGGCTGTCGAGTACAGCTAGCCATTGTGCCACATGCCGGCGCCGGGCACGCCGGGGGTCCGTGGGGCACCCCCGGGCGGCGCACCTGCGTGTTGTGTCCGCCTCCCGGCCCGCGCCGCCCCCGTCCGGCGACCGGTCCGGGATCAGCTCGCCGCGGCCACGACCTCGGGGATGCGGAACGGCTTGCCGCAGCCGCCGCAGACGATCGGCGCCTGGGCGAGCACGGAGGGAACGACGCGCACGTTGCGGCCGCAGTCGCAGACGGCCTTGACGCGGACGCCGCCGCCGGAGGAGCCGTGCCGGGCCGCCGGGCCTCTGAAGGAGCGCTTGGTGTCGGCGGCGGTGGCCACGGTGTGTGCCTTGAGGGCCCGCTGCAGCCGCTCGATCGTCGGCCGGTAGCGGCGCCTCGCCTCGGGGTTCAGCGCGACCAGGGAGAAGCCGCTGCTGGGGTGCGGTTCCTCGGGATGGTCGAGGCCGAGCTCCTCGGCGATGGCCAGGAATCTGCGGTTGTGGTATCGCCCGGCCCGGGATGTGTCGCGGACACCCCGGGCGGCGGCAATGCCGTGGACTGCCTCGTGGAGCAGTCGCTCGAAGGAGAGCTCGGCGCCGCAGGCGGACGACGACTCTCCGATCAGGGACTCGGGCGCGGCAAGGTCAGGCAGCTCGGGGTGGTACCGCTGAATGTCGGCCCACGCCTGCGCCAGCTCTGCGGCGAGAACAGGTGGTGTCGTGCTCACGTCGTGACAACGAGCCGGAGTGCCCCGGTGTTCCTATTCCGGGGCATCCCAAATAATTTGCACGTACCCGTCAGTTGCCGTTGATGCGTCCGGACGAGGGCGGGTGCGCTGATCTGCGGAGAAGCCTCACAGCTCACACCAAGGTAGTACGTAGCGGCGCGTACGCCCCGGCGCGTAGATGATGTCCACGCGCCGGGGTTCCAGAAATCAGCCGGTGCGCAAGAGGCGTTTTCGGCCGACCGGAACGGGCCGCGGGCCGCTCAGTAGGAGCGGGCGACGATGGCGACGGTACCGGGGGCGTCGTCGGCCTCGGGGACCGACCCGTCCTCGGCGACCAGACACCGTACGGACACGGCCTGCTCGGCGAGCTTGGCCTCGCCCTCGGCGCCCAGGGTCGCCCACGGGATGCGCGCCCAGCCGCCGGCGGTGGCGGCCTCGGCGGCCTCCTCCAGGGTGGTGACCTCGCTGGTGCGGGTCTCGCGGCGCTCGCGGGACTCGCGCAGCAGCTGCGCCTGGTCCTCTTCGAGGACCTTCGGCAGCAGTTCGCCGAGCGCGTCGATGGAGACGGGCTCCTTGCCGCCGGGGATGCGGCGGGCGAGCATCGCGGTGCCGGCCTCCAGGTCGCGCGGGCCGATCTCGACGCGTACGGGCACGCCCTTGAGCTCCCAGTCCACCGCGCGGCGGCCGAAGGGGGTGTCCACCCGGTCGTCGACCTGGACGCGGATGCCCAGCGCCTTCAGGCGGTCGCCGAGCTCGCGGACCTTGGCGACGGCCTCGTCGCCCTTGATCGCCATGACGACGACCTGGACGTGCGCCAGGCGCGGCGGCACCCGCAGGCCGTTGTCGTCGCCGTGCGACATGATCAGACCGCCGACCATGCGGGTGGAGACGCCCCACGAGGTCTGCCAGACCAGCTCCTGCTTGCCGTCCTTGGACAGGTACTGGGTGTTGAAGGCCTTGGCGAAGTTGGTGCCCAGCTCGTGGCTGGTGCCCATCTGGAGGGCCTTGCCGTCGCCCATCATGCCTTCGAGCGTGAGGGTGTTGATGGCGCCGGCGAACCGCTCCTTGGGCGTCTTGCGGCCCAGGACCACGTCGATGCCCAGGACGTTGATCATGAAGTCCGCGTAGACGTCCTTGTGGATGCGCGCCGCGTAGTCGCGGGCGTCCTCGTAGGTGGCGTGCGCGGTGTGGCCCTCCTGCCAGAGGAACTCACTCGTACGGAGGAACACGCGCGGCCGCATCTCCCAACGGACCACGTTGGCCCACTGGTTGATGAGCAGGGGCAGGTCGCGGTAGCTCTGCACCCACTTCGAGAAGTAGTCGTTGATGATCGTCTCGGAGGTGGGGCGCACCACGACGGGCTCTTCGAGCTCCTTGCCGCCGCCGTGCGTGACCACCGCGAGCTCGGGCGCGAAGCCCTCGACGTGCTCGGCCTCGCGGGTCAGGTAGGACTGCGGGATGAACAGCGGGAAGTACGCGTTCTGCGCACCCGCGTCCTTGATCCGCGCGTCCATCTCCTGCTGCATCCGCTCCCACAGGCCGTAGCCGTACGGTCGGATCACCATGGTGCCGCGCACCGGACCGTTGTCCGCGAGCTCGGCCTTGTTGATCAGATCCTGGTACCAGCGGGGGAAGTCTTCCGCCTGGGGCGTGAGAACGGGTGCCTTTGCCATGGCGCGAATGGTACGGGCCCGGCGGCCCCGAACGTGAATCGCCCTCCCTCTGGACGCGATGGCGGATGCGGAGTTCCCTGGCATACGGGGGGAGTGCGACCGCACGTTCACGGGGGCTTTCCATCAGCGCACGGCTGACCTCTTCTGCGGATTGGGGCGCTTTCCATGACACCTACGCTCGTCCGGCACCAGTCCCCCGCGGCCTCCGCCCCACCCGCGCAGGCGTGTGCACGCGCGCGTGACTGGGCGGAGATCCAGGAGCGGATGCTGGTACCGCTCTACGAAGCGGTGTACGAGCGGCTGGAGGTGGGACCCGCCACCCGGCTGCTCGGCCTGGGCTGCGGCTCCGGGCTCGCCCTGTTGATGGCGGCCGCGCGCGGCGCGCGCGTGACGGGTGTCGACACCCGGCCGGAGCGGCTCGCGCTGGCTCGTGAGCGGCTGCTGCCGGAGGGGGTGTGGGGGCGCGCCGGGGACCGCGACGACGCCCGGGTCCTGGAGGGCGGCCCGCGGGCCGCGGCCGGTCCGGCCGGGGCCCGCTACGACCTGGTGACCGCCTTCGAGCCGGTGGGCTGTGCGGCGGGCGACGCGGACGGCCTCGGCCCGGCCCTCGAGGCCGCGGTGGGGCTCGCCGAGCGCGGCGCCGCGGTGGTGCTGGCGGGCTGGGGCCCGCCGGAGCGGTGTGCCACCTCGGGCGTGCTGCGGGTGGCGGCCCGGCTCACCGACGCGCCGCGCTGGCGGCCGAGCCTGCGCGACGACCTGGAGGACCTGGCGGCGCGGGCGGGGCTGCGGCCCGACGGTTCGGGGCGGGTGGCGTGCCCGTTCGGCTACGCGGACACCGACAGCGCGGTGCGCGGGCTGCTGTCGACGGGCCTGTTCGACGCGGCGGCCCGGGCCACCGACCAGGTCCAGGTCGAGAAGGAGCTGACGGAGGCGCTGCACCCGCATCTGCGCCGGGACGGCACGGTGTGGATGCCGAACGTGTTCCGCTATCTGATCGCGCGTACGCCGTAGAGGGCCGGAGTCCGCGTCCACGCGCGCGTAGGGCGAGTCCCGGGTCCGCTCAGGAGTCCGTCTTCGCCAGGCGCGGGATGCCCGCCGCGCGGTACGCGGCCTCCTCCTCCAGCGTCTCGTTCTTGAGCAGCGCCTCGGCGAGGGTGTCCAGCTTGGGGCGGTGCTCGCGCAGCAGGCGGCACGCCACGGCGTAGCACTCGTCGACGATGCGGCGCATCTCGGTGGCGACGGCGTCCAGGGTCTCGGGGGCCGCGGCGAGCCCGTACGCCTGCTGGGAGTCGCCCGGCAGGGCGGTGAGGGGGCCGATCTTCTTGCTCATGCCCCACCGGGCCACCATGCCCCGGGCCAGGTTGGTGACCTGTTCGAGGTCGTTCTCGGCGCCGGTGGTGATCACGTCGAAGACGACGTGCTCGGCCGCCATGCCGCCGAGCGCGCCGATGATGCGGCCGCGCAGATAGTCCTCGGTGTACGCGTACTTGTCGGCGTCCGGGGTGGACAGCGTCACGCCGAGCGCCCGGCCCCGGGGCACGATGGTGATCTTGCGGACGGGGTCGGCGCCGGGCTGGAGCATGCCGAGCAGGGCGTGGCCGCTCTCGTGGTACGCGGTGCGGCGGCGCTCCTCCTCCGGCATCACCAGCGGCCGCTCGGCGCCCAGCTGGACCTTCTCCAGGGCGTCGGAGAGGTCGGACTGGGTGACCTCGCTCTGGCGGCGCTTGACGGCGAGCAGGGCCGCCTCGTTGGCCAGGTTGGCGAGTTCGGCGCCGGTCATGCCGGGGGTGGTGCGGGCCAGCTGGGCGAGGTCGACGTCGCGGGCCATCGGGATCTCACGGGTGTGGATCTTCAGGATGGACTCACGGCCGCCCCGGTCCGGCGGGCTGACCTGCACGATCCGGTCGAACCTGCCGGGCCGGGTGAGCGCCGGGTCCAGGACGTCGGCCCGGTTGGTGGCGGCGATGACGACGACGCCCTCGGATCCGGAGAAGCCGTCCATCTCGGTGAGGATCTGGTTCAGCGTCTGCTCGCGCTCGTCGTGCCCGCCCATCCCGGAGCCGCCGCCGCGCGCCCGGCCGATGGTGTCGATCTCGTCGATGAAGATGATCGCGGGGGCCACTTTGCGCGCCTCGGCGAAGAGTTCGCGTACCCGCGAGGCGCCCACGCCCACGATCATCTCGATGAACTCGGAAGCCGAAGCGGAGAAGAACGGCACCCCCGCCTCGCCCGCGACGGCCCGCGCGAGCAGGGTCTTGCCGGTGCCGGGCGGGCCCGCGAGCAGCACGCCGCCGGGCATCCGGGCGCCCATCTTGCGGTACGCGGAGGGGTTCTTGAGGAAGTCCACGACGTCGTTGAGCTCGCCCTCGACCTCGTCGATGCCGGCCACGTCCTCGAAGGTGGTCCGCTTGTCCTCGGTCAGCTCGACGGGTTTGGGCGGCGCCTTGCGCCCCAGCATCCCGCCGCCGAGCCCGGCGCTCATCCGGCGCGCGATGAACAGCCACAGCACGACCAGCAGGAGCATCGGGGCGAGCGAGATCAGCAGGTTGGCCAGGAAGCTGCGGTGCTCGACGACCGGCTCGGCGGTGACCGTGACGTTCTGCTTGGTCAGCTGGGACCACAGGTCGTCGTCGGCGAAGGTCGGCCGCTGGGTGGTGAACTTGGTGTACTTGTCGCTGCCGCCGGGCACGGTCTGGGAGCTCTTGAGCTGGCCCTGGATTGCGTCGCCCTTGGAGTAGATCTTCTCGACGTTGCCTGCCGTGACCTGCTTGCTGAACTCGGTGTACGACAGCGTCGGCTCGTTGCCCTCGTCGAGGAACGACAGGATCAGATTGGTGACCAGGTAGACGACGAGCGCGGCGAGGATCAGGCTGCCCCAGCCCCCGGGCATCTTCCGCTTCGGCGGGGGCGGCGCGGGCGCGCCCTCGGAGCGCCACGGCTGGTCGGTGCGATCTCGTGGGGGGACGGGATTGGGCACGCTGCTCTCCTCTGGCCTGTACGGCGATTATCGGAGAGCGGACGGAACAGGGCATTCCGGGTGGGCCGACAGGGCTGCCGGGCCCTGGGTACGCGGAAGGGCCCGCGGCCTGTACGGCTCGCGGGCCCTTCCCTTGCCGCGTCGAACGACTCGTACGTACGAAGTACGTAGGACGAGCCCGGACGGACGTCAGCCCATGAACTTCTTGAACGCGTCCGGCAGTTCGAAGTCCTGCGGGGCCTGGGCGGCGGCCGGCAGACCGGCGGCGCCCTGCTCGCGGCGCTCGGCGGCCGCCTGCTCCTCGGCCTTGCGCTTCATCGGGTTGCCGCTCTTGCGCTTGCCCTTGGCCTGCTTCTGCTGCTTCTTCTGCCGGCCGGGACCGCCGCCCATGCCCGGCATCCCCGGCATGCCGGGCATCCCGCCGCCCTGGGCCATCCGCGACATCATCTTGCGGGCCTCGAAGAACCGCTCGACGAGGTTCTTGACCGCGCTGACCTCGACGCCGGAGCCCTTGGCGATACGGGCGCGGCGCGAGCCGTTGATGATCGTCGGGTCGTGGCGCTCGCCCGGGGTCATCGACTTGATGATCGCGGCGGTACGGTCCACGTCGCGCTCGTCGATGTTGTTGATCTGGTCCTTGATCTGCCCCATGCCCGGGAGCATGCCGAGCAGCTTGGAGATGGAGCCCATCTTGCGGACCTGCTCCATCTGCGCCAGGAAGTCGTCGAGCGTGAAGTCCTGGCCCTTCTTCGACGCCAGCTTGGAGGCCATCTTCTCGGCCTCTTCTTGGCTGAACGTCTTCTCCGCCTGCTCGATCAGGGTGAGCAGGTCACCCATGTCGAGGATGCGCGACGCCATGCGGTCCGGGTGGAACGCGTCGAACTCGTCGAGCTTCTCGCCGTTGGAGGCGAACATGATCTGCTTGCCGGTGACGTGCGCGATGGAGAGCGCGGCACCGCCTCGGGCGTCGCCGTCGAGCTTGGAGAGCACCACGCCGTCGAAGCCGACGCCGTCGCGGAAGGCCTCGGCGGTGTTGACCGCGTCCTGGCCGATCATGGCGTCGACGACGAAGAGGATCTCGTCGGGCTTGACCGCGTCGCGGATGTCCGCGGCCTGCTGCATCATCTCGTGGTCGATGCCGAGGCGGCCGGCGGTGTCGACGACGACCACGTCGTACTGCTTCGACCGGGCGTACTCGATGGAGTCCTGGGCGACCTTGACCGGGTCGCCGACGCCGTTGCCGGGCTCCGGCGCGTAGACGGCGACGCCGGCGCGCTCGGCGACCACGGAGAGCTGGTTGACGGCGTTCGGCCGCTGGAGGTCACAGGCGACGAGCAGGGGCGCGTGGCCCTGGCCCTTCAGCCACTGGCCGAGCTTTCCGGCGAGGGTGGTCTTACCGGCGCCCTGGAGACCGGCGAGCATGATGACCGTCGGGGCGGTCTTGGCGAACCGCAGCCGACGGGTCTCACCACCGAGGATGGTGATGAGCTCCTCGTTGACGATCTTGACGACCTGCTGGGCGGGGTTGAGCGCCTGGGAGACCTCTGCGCCGGACGCGCGCTCCTTGACCTGCTTGATGAAGGCGCGCACGACGGGCAGGGCGACGTCGGCCTCGAGGAGCGCGATGCGGATCTCGCGGGCCGTGGCGTCGATGTCCGCCTCGGACAGGCGGCCCTTGCCCCGGAGGTTCTTGAATGTCGCGCTGAGGCGGTCGGAGAGGGTGTCGAACACGGTGGTCGCGGATCCTCGGCTCGTAGGGCGGTCGGGTGAACGCCCCCCAGGGTATCCCGGCGGACGTTTCCCCACCCCGCCCCGTTCCCTTAACCCTCCGGGGGTGGGTGGGTGGTGAAGGCTCGTTCCCGGGGGCTACGCCCCCGGACCCCCTTTGCGGGGCCTGCGGCCCCTGCACCCCGCTGCGTTCGTCTGCGGACCGTGGGTGGCTGGTCGCGCAGTTCCCCGCGCCCCCAAAAATGCCGCTCCGCGGCAATCCCCTGAGCGCCCCGAAGGGGCGCACTTAGGGGCGCGGGGAACTGCGCGAGCAACCCACCCACGGTCCGCAGACAAACGGGGCGCAGCCCCCGGCCGCCCGCCAGAGGGCTTAAGGGAACGGGCGGGGTGGGGGGAATCAGCCTCCGCCAGAGCCCAGCGCTCGCTCCACCCCCCGCACAACCCCCACCGCCACCTCCACCCCCAGCGGCTCCCCCTCCCCGTCCGTCACATAGAACGCGTCCACCGCATTCGCCCCCAACGTCGACACGTGCGCGCTCCGCACCCGTACCCCCGCCCGTTCCAGCTCGTGCCCGATGCGGTGCAGCAGGCCCGGTGCGTCCTGGGCGCGGACCTCGATCACCGTGGCCAGGCGGGACGCCGCCGGGGCGACCGTGACGCGCGGCGGGGGCGCGGCCGGGCCCCGGCGGCGGGCCGCCTCGCGCTCGGCCAGCCGGGACGCGAGGTCCAGGGAGCCGTCGAGCGCCCGGACCAGGTCGGCGCGGAGCCGGGCCGCCTGCGGCAGCGAGCCGTACTCCGCCGCCACCCGCCAGTCCAGCAGCAGGATCTCCCCGCCCACGGGGTCGGGCAGCTCGATCGCCCGCAGCTCGGCCGTGCGGACGGTGAGCCGGTGCATGGCCAGGACGCCCGCCACCGCCGGCAGCACTCCCGGCTGGTCCGGGACCGCGATCAGGAGCTCCACGCCGAGCGGTTCGCGGGCCCCCTCCTCCATGGGCGCGTCCGTCTGGGCGCGCAGCGCGAGGACCGGGCCGCCCGTGCGGTGGGCCTCCATCGCGAGCCGCTCCTGCTCGGCCGTGGCGACCGGCGCCTCCGGATCCACCGGCTCCCCCGCGAGCACCGCCCCCACCCGCTTCACCAGGTCCGCCACCAGCGAGCCCCGCCACGACGACCAGGCGGCCGGTCCGGTGGCCAGCGCGTCCGCCTCGGTGAGCGCGTGGAGCAGTTCGAGCGTGGACGCCGTCCCGACCGCCTCGGCCACCGCCCGTACCGTCGCGGGGTCGTCCAGGTCGCGCCGGGTCGCCGTGTCGACGAGCAGCAGATGGTGGCGTACGAGGACGGTGACCACGGCCACGTCGTCCTTGTCGAAGCCGATCCGGGTGGCCACGTCGCGCGCGATGACCTCGCCCGCCACGCTGTGGTCGCCGGGCCAGCCCTTGCCGATGTCGTGCAGGAGGGCGGCGACCAGGAGCAGGTCGGGGCGGTGGACCCGGCGGGTGAGCGAGGAGGCCCGTACGGCCGTCTCCACCAGATGGCGGTCCACGGTCCAGGTGTGCACGGCGTTGCGCTGCGGGCGGCAGCGCACCCGCTCCCAGTCGGGCAGCAGCCGGGTGATCAGTCCCTCGGCCTCCAGGGCCTCCCAGACGGGCACGGTGGACTCGCCCGCGCCCAGCAGGGTCACCAGCTCCTCGCGGGCCTCGGCGGGCCAGGGCACCGGCAGCGGCCGCACCGCGGCGGCCAGGCGGCGCACGGCGTGCAGCGAGATCGGCAAGCCGGAGCGGGCGGCGGCCGCGGCGGCCCGCAGCGGCAGCACCGGGTCGCGCTCGGGTTTCGCGGCGAGCGCGAGCACCACCTCGCCGTCCTGCTCGACCACGCCTTCGGCGAGCGGGGTCCGCTCGGGGGCCGCCGTCCGGCCCCCGAGCAGCCCCCTCAGCCGGGGCCGCGCCGATCGCGCCCGCAGCACCCGGCCGACCTCGCGCCAGGTCACGTCACTGGCGTACGAGATGGTCCGCGCGGCCTCGTAGACCTGCCGCAGCAGGACGTCCGCGTCGAGCACGCCGAGCGCGGCGGCGACGGCGTCCTGCTCCTGGAGGGCGAGGCGGTCGGTGGCCCGGCCGGTGGCCAGATGCAGCGCGTCCCGGACGTCCAGGAGCCGCCGCCGGGCCTCCCCCAGGCCCTCGCGGGGCGCGTCGGCGAGCCAGGACGCGGCGACCGCGCGCAGGGCGGTGGCGTCCCGCAGGCCGCCGCGCGCCTCCTTGAGGTCGGGTTCGAGCAGGAACTGCAACTCGCCCTGCCGCTCGCCCCGTTCGCGGCACAGCGCGTCGAGTTCGGGCAGCCGCTTGGGCGCGAGGTTGCGCCAGTCGGCGAGGACGGTGGTGCGCAGTGCGGCCGTCAGGGACTGCTCGCCCGCCAGATGGCGGGCGTCCAGGAGGCCGAGGTGCACCTTGAGGTCGGCGCCCGCGGTCCTGCGGGCCTCGGCGGGGGTGCGGACCGAGTGGTCGAGGGCCAGCCCCAGGTCCCACACCGGGTACCAGAGGCTGTCGGCGAGCGCGGAGACGGCGCTCGCGCTCGCGCTGCCGTCGTGGACGAGCACCAGGTCGAGGTCGCTGCGGGGCGACAGTTCGCCGCGCCCGTACCCGCCGACGGCCATCAGGGCGGCCCCGCGCACCCCGGCCGCCCGGGCGGCTCCGGTGAAGAGCTGGGCCAGCCAGTCGTCGGTGAGCTGGGCCAGGGCGGCACGGCGCGGCGGCCCGGACCGCGCCTCCTCCTGGAGGAGGCGCAGCCGGGCCGCCGCGTAGCCGCCGGATCCGGAGTCCTCTGTCTCTGTGCTGACTTCCACACTCGTCACCCGGCAGCTCCTGTCCGTACCGAATCGGGGGACCAACTCAGAGGGCGTCGGGGCCGCGTTCGCCGGTGCGGACCCGGACGGCCGTCTCGACGGGCACGCTCCACACCTTGCCGTCCCCGATCTTCCCGGTCCTGGCCGCCTTGACCACGACGTCGATCAGCTGCTCGGCGTCGTCGTCCTCGACCAGGACCTCGATGCGGATCTTGGGGACCAGGTCGACGGTGTACTCGGCGCCGCGGTAGACCTCGGTGTGGCCGCGCTGGCGCCCGTATCCGCTGGCCTCGGTGACCGTGAGGCCCTGGACTCCGAAGGCCTGCAGGGCCTCCTTGATCTCGTCCAGGCGGTGCGGCTTGACGACCGCGGTGATGAGCTTCATGCGTCCACCTTCTTGTTCTGCGCCTTCTCGCTCGGGGCCGGTGCGGGCGTGCGGGTGGCGGTGCCGCCGCCCGCGCCGCTGAAGTCGTACGCCGTCTCGGCGTGCTCGACCTGGTCGATGCCGGAGACCTCGTCGTCCTCGGGGACCCGCATCCCGATCGTCTTGTCGAGCAGGAAGGCGAGGGCGGCGGAGACCACCAGCGAGTAGCCGAGGACCGCGCCGACACCGATGGCCTGCTTGCCGAGCTGGTCGAGGCCGCCGCCGTAGAAGAGGCCCTTGGCGTCGGACTGTACGCCGCCGGTGGCGAAGAGGCCGACGAGGAGGGAGCCGGCGATGCCGCCGACCATGTGGACGCCGACGACGTCCAGGGAGTCGTCGTAGCCGAAGCGGTACTTGAGGCCGACGGCCATGGCGCACAGCAGGCCCGCGATGGCGCCGACCGCGATCGCGCCGAGGGGGCTGACGCAGCCGCCGGACGGGGTGATGGCGACGAGGCCCGCGACCGCGCCGGAGGCGGCGCCGAGGGTGGTGAAGGAGCCGTGGCGCAGCTTCTCGTAGAGCAGCCAGGCGAGCATGGCGGCGGCGGTGGCGACCTGGGTGTTGACGAACATCACCGCGCCGACGCCGTCGTCGTTGCCGAGCCAGGAGCCGGCGTTGAAGCCGAACCAGCCGAACCACAGCAGCCCGGCGCCCAGCATGACCAGCGGCAGGCTGTGCGGCCGCATCGGGTCCTTCTTGAAGCCGACGCGCTTGCCGATGACGAGGATGACGCCGAGGGCGGCGGCACCCGCGTTGATGTGGACGGCGGTGCCGCCCGCGAAGTCGATGACGCCCTTCTTGAAGAGCCAGCCGTCGGAGGCCCACACCCAGTGCGCGACCGGGAAGTAGACGGCGGTGACCCACAGGGTGATGAACAGCGCCCAGGCGCTGAACTTGACGCGGTCCGCGAGCGCGCCGCTTATCAGCGCGGGGGTGATCACCGCGAACATCAGCTGGAATACGGCGAAGACGTAGATCGGGATGGTGTAGCCGGGCCAGAGCTGGACGATGCCGATGCCGCTGAGCCCGAAGTAGTCCTTGGACCAGCCGATGAAGCCGTTGGACTCGCCGAAGCTGAGGCTGAAGCCGTAGAGCACCCACAGGATCGTGACGATCCCGAGGCTGATGAAGCTCATCATCAGCATGTTGAGGGTGCTCTTGACGCGGACCATGCCTCCGTAGAAGAAGGCCAGGCCGGGGGTCATGATCATCACCAGCGCCGAGCAGATCAGCATGAAACCGGTGTTGGCGCTGGACAGCTGCGGAGCGTCAGCTGCGAGCGTGATGCCTGGGGGCATCGGCGTCTCCTCGTCGTCGGTACGGCGGCCCGTGCGGGGGCGAACGAGTGGCTGCGAAGGGGTGGGCCGTTATGCGCCATGAGGTTGGCGCAGCGCGGTTTCCGTCGATGCCGCACGATGTTTCGCCACCGTGACGAAGGGGTCGGACGTGTTACACCGGCATGAACTGCCGGATCACCGTCCTGGGGGGCGGCTACCATCCGCGTACACGCGGACGGGTGACCGGCCGCGACGTCCCCCGGTTGACCTGGCGTGGGGGAGCCGAGTCGGGGTGTACGGGGTGGGCGTCGCGGCCGGCGTCCTGTATGCCGCCGTGGCGGCTCCCCGGGTGGTCAGACGGCCTCGGCGGTCTCGGGCAGCTCGCGGCCGAGCAGATCGGTGAACTGGACGACCTCGGCCACGTCCCCGAAGTCCCGCACGGCGGTGTCGACGGTCTTGCGCAGCCGGGTGTTGACCCGCTCGGAGCGGACCGTCTTGGCGATCTGGAGGGCCTGTCCGGCCAGCACGGTGGACTGCTCGGGCTCGCGCTTGAGGAGGTGGACGGTGGCCATGCCGATCAGGTTCAGCGCGTACGACCGCTGGTGGACGTCGTCCTTGCCGAAGAGCGCGACCGCCTTCTCCATCACCGGCTCGGCGAGCGTCGCGTACGTGGGGCTGCGCCCGGCCACGTAGGCCAGGTCGCGGAACGAGTGCGCGTTCTCCCCGTTGAGCTCGGCCTCGGAGAAGAACTGGATCCAGTCGGGCTCCGGCTCGCCGTCGAGCCCGGCGTCGCCGAAGGTGTCCTCGGACATCCTGACGGCCCGCTTGCACTTGCTGGGCTGGCCCATGTTCGCGTACGCGCGCGCCTCCATCGCATACAGCATGGCCTGGGTGCGCGGGGTGGCGCAGTCGCGGCTGCCGTACTGGGCGAGGTGGATGAGTTCCAGGGCGTCGTCGGGGCGGCCGAGGTGGATCATCTGGCGGCTCATCGAGGACAGGATGTACGACCCGAGGGGCTTGTCGCCGCACTCCTTGGCCGCGTGCAGGGCGAGCACGAAGTACTTCTGGGCGGTGGGCTGGAGGCCCACGTCGTAGCTCATCCACCCGGCCAGTTCCGCGAGTTCGGCCGCGACCCGGAAGAGGCGGCGGGCGGTGGCCTGGGGCTGCGGCTCCTGGAGGAGGTCGGTGACCTCGTGGAGCTGGCCGACGACGGCCTTGCGGCGCAGTCCGCCGCCGCACTGGGCGTCCCACTGGCGGAACATCTCGGTGGTGGTCTCCAGGAGGTCGAGCTCCGGTTTGGAGAGCCGGGACGGGCGCCGGGCATTGGCGGGGGTCTCCACGTTGACGGCCTCGCCGGGGGGCGCGGGCACCAGCCAGCGCTGCATGGGCTCGATCAGGGCGGGCCCGGCCGACAGCATCAGGGACGTGCCGAGGAAGCCGCGCCGGGCCAACATCAGGTCGCTGCGCGAGTACTCGCTGAGCAGGGAGACGGTCTGGGGGGCCGCCCAAGGCAGGTCGACCCCGGAGACGGACGGGGACTGGTGTGCGGTGCGCAACCCGAGGTCCTCGACGGCCACGACGCTGCCGAACCGCTCGGAGAACAGCTCGGAGAGGATGCGCGGGATCGGCTCGCGCGGCATCTCGCCGTCGAGCCAGCGGCGCACCCGGGAGGTGTCCGTGCTGATGTGGTGCGCGCCGAGCTGGCGCGCCCGCCGGTTGACCTGCCGCGCGAGCTCGCCCTTCGACCAGCCGCTCCGTACGAACCACGAACTCAGCTGTTCGTTGGGGCGCTTGCCGGCGCTCGTACCGCTAGCCCCACTGCCGCCCACTGGAACGCCCCCATTCAGCTAAAGCCTTGTGCGTCTTCCCTGCCACGCGAACCCCTATCAGAATGCCGCGAGTCGGGGCCTGTTGTCCGCCGGACGCGGCCCTTCGGACGGTACCGCTCCTTGCCTTTGGCATACCCACGAGCGCGTGGGCCTCCAGGGTCCATGTACCGAAAGTAATCCTACGATCACGGGTCCCGCGAGGGCGATTGCAGAAACGCCACCATTCGCCACCCCTTCGAATGAACTCCCTTGGCGCTGCGCGCGATTCACTTGACACAGGTCGATCAGGAGTCGATGGAACGGTGCACGCCGGGGCGCGCGGACCGGTTCGCACTACCTCCCCTTCCGCCGCGAGCCGCCGGGTGAGCAGCGCGCAATCAGGGAACTCCGGATCGTAACCACCGTCGAGTCAGATCCGTTGGAGGGGGCATGGGGTTCACGATCGGCAGCAGCCGGGGGATCCGCGAAATCCGGCCCGGCTCGCGGCGCCGCGGCCGCGCGACCGAGGTCACCGCGGTGGCGGAGTACACGGGACTGTGGGGCTGGGACGTCGCCCCCGGGGCCCGCGAGCTCTCCGGCCAGTGCTCGTGCGGCGAGCCGGGCTGCCCGGCGCCGGGGGCGCACCCGCTGGACTTCGCGCCGGAGGTCCCGGCGGGCGCCACCCTGGACGAGGTCGGCAAGGCGTGGGCGGAGTGCCCAGGGGCGGCGGTGCTGCTGCCGGTGGGCCGCAGCTTCGACATCCTGGACGTGGCGGCGCCGGCGGGGCGGCGGGCGCTGGTGCGCCTGGAGCGGATGGGGCTGCCGCTCGGCCCGGTCTCGACGACCCCGGCGGGCCGCACGCACTTCTTCGTGGCACCGGGCGCCGCGGCCGAACTGCCGGGCCTGCTCTACCGGATGGGCTGGGACGACGCCGACCTGGACCTGGTCTGCCCGGGCCCCGGCGAGTACGTACCGGCTCCCCCATCAGCGGACGTCCACTGGCTGCGCCCCCCGTCCCTGGACACGGCGACGCGCCCCCCGGAGGCCCGCTTGCTACTGGGCACGCTGGCGTACATCTGCCACAGGGCGCCGTCTTGAGGAGCGACAAGAGGAAGGGCCCATCGCATCTACACGATGCGATGGGCCCTTCTTGGGACGCGCTTACGTCACGGGCGACCGGGAACGCCTAAGGGGCGCGGGGAACTGCGCGACCAGCCACAGACAACCCGCAGCCGCCAAGCAACAGAGGCACCCCGGACATTAGGCGCCCTAGTCCCCAATAAGCGCATCCACGAACGCCCCCGGCTCGAACGGCGCCAGATCGTCCGCGCCTTCCCCGAGCCCGACCAGCTTCACCGGCACACCCAGCTCGCGCTGGACGGCGATGACGATGCCGCCCTTGGCCGTACCGTCGAGCTTGGTCAGGACGATGCCCGTGATGTCGACGACCTCGGCGAACACCCGGGCCTGGACCAGCCCGTTCTGCCCGGTCGTCGCGTCGAGGACCAGCAGCACCTCGTCCAGCGGCCCGTGCTTCTCCACGACGCGCTTGACCTTGCCGAGCTCGTCCATGAGCCCGGTCTTGGTGTGCAGCCGGCCCGCGGTGTCGATGAGGACGACGTCCGCGCCCTCCGCGATGCCCTCCTTGACCGCGTCGAAGGCGATCGACGCCGGGTCGCCGCCCTCGGGGCCGCGCACGGTGCGGGCGCCGACGCGCTCGCCCCAGGTCTGCAGCTGGTCGGCGGCGGCCGCGCGGAACGTGTCCGCCGCGCCCAGGACGACCGACTTGCCGTCGGCGACGAGGACGCGCGCGAGCTTGCCGGTGGTGGTGGTCTTGCCGGTGCCGTTGACCCCGACGACCATCACGACGCCGGGGGTCTCCGCGCCGCCCTCGGTCTTCACCGTGCGGTCGAAGTCCGGGCCGAGGATCGCGACGAGCTCCTCGCGCAGCAGGGTGCGCAGCTCGGCGGGGGTGCGGGTGCCGAGCACGCGGACGCGCTCGCGCAGCCGCTCGACCAGCTCCTGGGTCGGGGCGACGCCGACGTCCGCGGTGAGCAGGGTGTCCTCGATCTCCTCCCAGGTGTCCTCGTCGAGGTTGTCCCGGGAGAGCAGCGTGAGCAGCCCCTTGCCCAGCGAGTTCTGGGACCGGGCGAGCCGGGCGCGCAGCCGTACGAGACGGCCGGCCGTCGGCTCGGGCACCTCGATCTCGGGCGCGGCGGGCGCCTCGGGAAGCGCCTCCTCGACCACGGCGGGGCTCGCCGGGGCCTCGGGGAGGGCGACCTCCTCGATGGTGCGGCGTTGCTCCTCGGCCGTCTCCGCGGCGTCTTCGCCGACGTGGGGCTCGGCGGGCGGGGCAGTGATGGTCGGCGTGGACGTGGGCGCCGTGGGCGGCAGCTGCTTCTTCTTGCGGCTGCTGACCACGAGCCCGCTGATCGCGCCGACCGCGACCAGGGCGATGACTACAGCAAGGATGACGAATTCCATAACGACCCCAGTATCAGTCATGCGCCGCCGAGGAGCCCCGGTCGTGTCTTCGCATGAAGATCAAAGGGAATTATGGGGCAATCGTCGTATTAAGTTACGATGGAGGGGGAGGCGTCAACGCGCGTAGAGTCCCCCGAGATGACCCCCACCGGCTCCCGCCAGAGCCGAGCGAGAGGCAACAAGCACCTCATGAGCACCACTTCCCAGTCCGAAGGCGCACTGGAAACCCGTGGCCTGGAGCCCGTCCCCGACAGCGAGCGCACCGCCAGAACGCGGGACCTCTTCCCGACCTGGGTCGCCGCCAACATCAGCGTGCTGCTGCTCACGATGGGCGCCAGCCTCGTCGTGACGTACAAGCTGAACTTCTGGCAGGCGATCGTCGTCGCGACCGCCGCGCCGCTCGTCAGCTACGGCCTCGTGGGGCTCATATCGATCGCGGGCAAGCGCGGTGGCGCCCCCGGCATGGCGCTCTCGCGCGCGGTCTTCGGGCAGCGCGGCAACCTGCTGCCCGGCGCCCTGATCTGGGTCGCCCGCTGGGGCTGGGAGACCATCAATGCGGTCACCGGCGCGTACGCGATGCTGACCGTCCTGGACATCCTGCTCGACGTGAAGAGCAACACCTTCCTGATCATCGTGACGCTGCTGCTCTTCGTGGTGACGACCTTCGCGATCTCGGGCCTGGGCATCAACGTCGTGCAGAAGTGCAACAAGTACGCGACCTATCTGTTCGGCGCGTTCTCCGTGCTCGTGCTGGTCTACCTGGCCATGAACACCGACTGGAGCGCGGTCTTCGACCGCCCGGCGGGCAAGATGTCGCTGATGGTGGCGGGCACCGGCCTGATCGCCGCGGGCGGCGTGAGCTGGATCCCCTCGGCCCCGGACTTCACCCGCTACCTGCCGCGCACGGCCTCCTCCAAGGCCATGGTCGCCAGCTCCGTCGGCGGCGCCGGGATCGTCGTGCTGCCGATGGTCCTGATGGGCGCGGTCATGGCGGTCTCCACGCCGGACCTGGCCTCGGCCGCCGACCCGGTGTCCTTCCTCGGCGAGATCCTGCCGCTGTGGATCGCGGTGCCCTACCTGCTGATCGCGCTGGTCGGCATGGTGCTGATCAACTCGATGTCGATGTACTCGGCGGGCTTCACCGCGCAGACCCTCGGCTTCAAGATCCCGCGCCACTGGGCGGTCTCGGTCAACGCCGTGATCTCGCTGGCCTTCGGCGGCGTCCTGATGCTGGTCGCCAAGAGCTTCATGGGCTCCTTCATCGCCTTCCTCTCGCTGCTCGCCGTCGCCTTCTCGGCCTGGGTCGGCGTCTTCGGCGCGGACATGCTGCGGCGCACCGAGTACGACGCGAAGGCGCTGCTCGACACCACCCCCACCAGCGCCTACTGGTACACGGGCGGCTTCTCCCCCGCCGCCGTCGCCGCCTGGGCGGTGGGCCTCGGCTCGGGTCTGCTCTTCACCACCTCGGACTGGTTCACCGGCCCGCTCGCCGCCAACAACCCGGTCGGCGAGTACGGCCTGGGCTGGGTGGCCACCATCGTGGTCTCGGGCCTGCTGTACGTGGTCCTGCCGAAGCCCGCCGTACCGGCGCCGGCCGGGGCGGACGAAGCGGACGAGGAGCGCGCACCCCTGGCTGTCTGACGCATCGTCAGCTACCGTCCCCCTCCACCGGATCCAGCCCGGCGGAGGGGGACTTCCCATGCCGTTCACGGTCGTACGCATGAACCTGGTGGCTCCGCACGAGCCGCCCGAGACCCTGTCGGCCCGCTACCGCGCCGCGGTGGAGATGGCCGCGTACGCCGACGCGCACGGCGTCGACACCGTCCAGACCGAGGAGCACCACGGCACCGGCAACGGCTGGCTGCCCTCCCCGTTCGCCTTCGCGGGCGCGGTCTTCGGAGCCACCAGCCGGATCGCGGTCACCGTGTCCGCGATCATCGGCCCGCTCTACGACCCGCTGCGCCTTGCCGAGGACATCGCGGTCCTGGACCTGCTCAGCGGCGGGCGCCTGGTGACGGTCGCGGGGATCGGCTACCGGCCCGAGGAGTACGAGCAGGCGGGCGTCGAGTGGGGCAGGCGCGGCAAGCTCCAGGACCTGCTCCTGGAGACGCTGCTCAAGGCGTGGACGGGCGAGCCGTTCACGTACGAGGGCCGTACCGTACGGGTCACTCCGCGCCCGTTCACGCAGCCGCACCCGATGCTGCTGGTGGGCGGTTCCTCGAAGGCGGCGGCCCGGCGGGCGGCCCGGCTGGGGCTGCCGTTCTTCCCGAGCGCCCATCTGCCGGACCTGGAGGCGTACTACCGCGAGCAGCTGGCCCTGCACGGCACCGAGGGCTGGACGATGATGCCCGCCGAGAAGACGCCCCTGCTGCATCTGAGCGAGGACCCGGACCGGGCCTGGGCGCTGTACGGGGAGCACTTCCTGCACGAGGCGCGGATGTACGCGTCCTGGCAGTCCAAGGACATCCGCTCGGCGGTGCGCTCGACCGCCGCCACGGTGGCGGAGCTGCGCGCCGAGGGCGTCTACCGGATCGTGACGGCGGACGAGTGCGCCGCGCTCGGCGCCGAGAGCCTGGTCCTGCACCCGCTGTGCGGCGGGATGCCGCTGGAGGAGGGGTGGCGCAGCCTGCGCCTGTTCACGGACGACGTACTGCCCCGGCTCCATGGGTGAGCCGGGGCAGTACGTGTGTCGAGGAGAGAGGGCAGCGGGGTTTTAGCCCATCTCCTCCAACGCCTTGCCCTTGGTCTCCTTCACGTACTTCAGTACGAAGGGGATCGAGAGGGCGGCGAAGATCGTGTAGATCACGTAGGTCGCGGAGAGGTTCCAGTCGGCCAGCGACGGGAAGCTCGCGGTGATGGCCCAGTTGGCGATCCACTGCGCGGAGGCGGCGACGCCGAGGGCGGCGGCGCGGATCCGGTTCGGGAACATCTCGCCGAGGAAGACCCAGACCACCACGCCCCAGGACAGGGCGAAGAAGAGCACGAAGACGTGGGCGGCGACCAGGGCGACCCAGCCCTGGGTGGCGGGCAGCTTGCCGTCGACGAGGTCGTACGAGAACGCCCAGGCCTCCAGGGCGAGGCCGACGGCCATGCCGACCGAGCCGATGAGCGCCAGCGGCCTGCGGCCGATCCGGTCGACGAAGATCATCGCGATCACGGTGCCGATGATGTTGATGATCGACGTGGTGAACGAGTAGAAGAACGACTGCGTCGGGTCGACGCCGACCGACTGCCACAGCGTCGAGGAGTAGTAGAACGCGACGTTGATGCCGACGAACTGCTGGAAGACCGACAGGCCGATGCCGACCCAGACGATCGGCTTGAAGAAGAACGAGCCGCCGAGCAGGTCCTTGAAGGTCGACTTGTGCTCGCTCTTCATGGCGTGCTCGATCTCGGCGACGCGGGCGTCGAGGTCGATGTGCTCGCCCTCGACCTCCTTGAGCACCTCGCGGGCGCGCGCGTCGCGGCCGGCCGAGATCAGGAAGCGCGGCGACTCGGGGATGGCGAAGGAGAGCAGGCCGTACAGGACGGCCGGGATGACCATCACGCCGAGCATGACCTGCCAGGCCTCCAGGCCCATCAGCTTGCCGCGCTGGTCGCCGCCGGCGGCGTTGAGGATGCCCCAGTTGACCAGCTGCGAGATCGCGATGCCGATGACGATGGCGGCCTGCTGGAAGGAGCCGAGCCGCCCGCGGTACGCGGCGGGGGCGACCTCGGCGATGTAGGCCGGGCCGATGACCGAGGCCATGCCGATGGCGAAGCCGCCGATGATGCGCCAGAAGGCCAGGTCCCACAGGGCGAAGGGGAGCGCGGAGCCGACGGCGCTGATGGTGAAGAGCACGGAGGCGATCTGCATGCAGCGGATGCGGCCGATGCGGTCGGCGATCCGGCCCGCGGTGGCGGCGCCGATCGCACAGCCGATCAGGGCGATCGCGATGACCTGGGCGAGTGCCGCCGAACCGATGTCGTAACGGCCCCTGATGGCCTCGACGGCGCCGTTGATCACGGCGCTGTCGTAGCCGAAGAGGAAGCCGCCCATCGCGGCCGCCGCCGCGATGAAGATGACATGGCCGAGGTGATCGGGGTGCGCCGTGCGGGCTCCCGAGGCCTTTGGCTGCGTACTGGTCACGTGAACTCCTGGGGCCGCCCGGCAGCGTCGCCGGGCGTTGGGGGCACTTCAAGTGGCGCACAACTTCAGGTCACCCACCACTTGAAGGTAAAAGCAACGTTGCAGAGACTATGCCTTCAAGTTTCGAAGTCAATAGGGCGAGACATGTGAATTGAGTGACCCTCGCGTGTCGCTCTTGTTCAAGTCTTGAAGATCAGTTAGCGAAGTCGCTGGCTGATGACCTTGGAGACTCCGTCACCCTGCATGGATACGCCGTACAGCGCGTCCGCGACCTCCATCGTCCGCTTCTGGTGCGTGATCACGATCAGCTGCGAGGACTCCTGGAGCTCCTGCATGATCCGGATGAGCCGCTGCAGATTGGTGTCGTCGAGGGCCGCCTCGACCTCGTCCATCACGTAGAACGGGCTCGGCCGCGCCTTGAAGATCGACACCAGCAGCGCCACGGCCGTCAGCGACCGCTCACCGCCCGAGAGCAGCGAGAGCCGCTTCACCTTCTTGCCCGGCGGCCGCGCCTCCACGTCCACACCGGTGGCGAGCATGTTGGACGGGTCGGTCAGGACCAGCCGCCCCTCGCCGCCCGGGAAGAGCCGCGAGAAGACGCCCTCGAACTCCCTGGCCGTGTCCCGGTACGCCTCCGTGAAGACCTGCTCGACGCGCTCGTCCACCTCCTTCACCACCTGAAGAAGGTCGGCCCGGGTCTTCTTCAGGTCCTCCAGCTGCTCCGAGAGGAACTTGTGCCGCTCCTCCAGGGCCGCGAACTCCTCAAGGGCGAGCGGGTTGACCTTGCCCAACTGCTGGTACGCCCGTTCGGCTGACTTCAGTCGCTTCTCCTGATCCGCGCGGTCGAAACCCCGGGGCCGGTTGCGCGGGTGGTCCGGGTCCTCGGGCAGCTCCTCTCCCTCGGCGGCCGGAGAGGGGGGCACCGGCTGGTCGGGGCCGTACTCGGCGACCAGCCCGGCCGGCTCCACCCCCAGCTCCTCCAGCGCCTTCGTCTCCAGTTGCTCGATCCGCATCCGCTTCTCGGCACCGAGTACCTCGCCGCGGTGCACCGAATCCGTCAACTTGTCGAGCTCGCCCTTGAGGTCGCGGCCGGTGGCCCGGGCGCCCGCCAGGTCCTGCTCGCGCGCGGCCTTCGCGGCCTCGGCCTCGGCCCGCTCCCGCTCGGCCCGCACCACCGACACCTCGACGTGGGCGAGCAGGGTCCGCGCGCCCGCCGCCACGGCCGCGGCCACCTGTGCCTCGTGGCGCAGCCGGGCGCGCCGCTCCTCGGCCCGGGCGCGCGCCTCGCGCTCGGCGCGGGCGCCCCGGTCGAGCGCGTCGGCCCGCCCGGCCAGGCCCTTCACCCGCTCCTCGTGCGTACGCAGCTGGAGGCGGGCCTCCATCTCGGTCTGGCGGGCGTTGGCCCCGTCGGCGGCGAGCCGGTCCCGTACGGAGGTGTCCGGCTCCTCCTCCACCGGCATCTCCTCGGCAACCAAGAGCCGCTCGGTGAGCTCCTCGGCCTCCTCAAGGGCCTTCTCCAGGGCCTCCTGGGCGCGGGCGGCGGCCGCCGCCGTGCGCTCGGCCTCGCCCGCGGCGCCGCGCGCCTGCCCGGCGAGCCGGCCGAGCTGCTGGGCGACGGACGACTTCTCCCGGTCGGCGGCCCGGCGCCGCTCCCCCAGCTCCTCGACGCGCTCGGCGCATTCCGCCCGCAGCTCCCCCGCCGTCCGCTGGACCTCGGCGAGCTCCTCGCACCGCACCGCGAGCTCGGCAAGCTCGGCGGCGGCCTCGTCGACCGACGCCTGCACCTCCAGCAGACTGGGCGCCCCGGCGGACCCGCCGTGCGCGAAGTACGCCCCGAGCAGATCGCCCTCGGCGGTGACGGCGGTCAGGCCCGGCTGCGCGTAGACCAGGTCCTCGGCGTCCTCCAGCGTGCCCACGACCACGACCCCGCGCAGCAGCTTCCGTACGGCGGGCAGCAGTTCCTCGGGTCCCCGCACCAGGTCCGCCGCATGGGGCGGTCCGCCCGGCCGTACGGGATCGGGCTCCTGGGGGCCCGGCAGCCCGCCCACCAGGAGCGCGGCCCGCCCGGCGTCCTGCTTGCGCAGCAGCCGGATCGCCTCGGCGGCGGTGGCCGGGCCCGACACCGCGAGCGCGTCGGCGGCGGCGCCCAGGGCGGCGGCCACCGCCACCTCGTGGCCGGGCGCGACGGTGAGCAGCGCGGCGGCGGGGCCGAGCAGCCCCTGGAGCGAGTCCTGGGCGGCGAGCAGCGCGCCCGTGCCGTCCTTGCGGCGCAGGCCCAGGGCGAGCGCGTCGTGCCGGGCGGCCAAGGCGGCACGTTTCCTCTCGGCGGCCGTGACCGCCTCGCGGGCGGCGCCCAGGGCCGTCTCGGCCTCGGCGAGCTCGCGCTTGGCGCGCTCGTGCGCCTCGCCCAGCTCGTGGTCGTCCGCGTCCAGGCCGTCGACCTCGGCCTTCAGCTGTTCGTACTCCTCCTGGGCCAGCGCCGCCCGCTCGCCCGCCTCGTCGCGCGCGGCCACCAGCCGGTCGATCTCCGCCTGCGCCGAACCCGCCCTGCTCCGCGCCGCGTTGACCTGTCCGTGCAGCCGCGCCAGGCCCTCGCGCCGGTCCGCGATGGCCCGGGCCACATCCTTCAAACGACGCTCTTCCAGCGCGAGTTCCCGCTCCAGGTCGGCGCGGTGGGAGGCGGTGTCCTCCAGGGCGCGCTCGGCCGCCTCGCGGGCCGCCTCCAGCTCCGCCTCCTGCTCGCGGATCCGGGCGGCCTCGCGCTCCATGTCCTCCGGGTCGCGGCCCCGGCGCTCCTCGGGGGGCTGAGCGGTGGCGCTCTTCACGCGCGCGTCCGCGAGCGAGACGGTGCCGCGCACCCGCTCGGCCAGCTGCGACAGCTCGTACCAGGTCTGCTGGGCGCTCTGCAGCCGGGGCGTGAGCCTGCGGACCTCGTCCTCCAGCTCCGCCTCGCGCGCGAGGGCGGCCTTCAGCTCGGCCTCGGCGCTGTCCTTGCGCTGCTTGAGCGCCGCCTCGTCCTCGATCTCGGCCCGCAGCGCCTCGCGCATCCGCACCAGGTCGTCGGCGAGCAGACGCAGCCGGGCGTCGCGCAGGTCGGCCTGGATGACGGCGGCCCGGCGGGCGACGGCGGCCTGCCGGCCCAGCGGCTTGAGCTGGCGCCGCAGCTCGTCGGTGAGGTCCTGCACGCGCGCGAGGTTGGCCTGCATCGCGTCCAGCTTGCGCAGCGCCTTCTCCTTGCGCTTGCGGTGCTTGAGGACGCCGGCCGCCTCCTCGATGAAGGCCCGGCGGCCCATCGGGTCGGCGTGCAGCACCGAGTCGAGCTGGCCCTGCCCGACGATCACGTGCATCTCGCGGCCGATGCCGGAGTCGGAGAGCAGCTCCTGGATGTCGAGCAGCCGGCAGGTGTCGCCGTTGATCTGGTACTCGCTGCTGCCGCCCCGGAACATGATCCGGGTGATGGTGACTTCGGCGTACTCGATGGGCAGGGCGCCGTCGGAGTTGTCGATGGTGAGGGAGACCTCGGCGCGGCCCAGCGGCGGGCGGCCGGTCGTCCCGGCGAAGATGACGTCCTCCATCTTGCCGCCGCGCAGCGACTTGGCGCCCTGCTCGCCCATGACCCAGGACAGCGCGTCCACCACATTGGACTTGCCGGAGCCGTTGGGGCCCACCACACAGGTGATGCCGGGCTCGAACTTCAGTGTCGTCGCGGAAGCGAAGGATTTGAACCCGCGCAGGGTGAGGGCCTTGAGGTGCACGCCGTCGGACTCTACTCTCCGCGCCCTCCCGAGCCCCGGGAAGGCGCAGCCCCGGCGGTTTCACCTCTGGCCACGCAGGGCACACCGGATGAGAAAGAAGCAGAGCGGCGAAGAGCAGAGGGTCCGGGCAAGAAAGAAGGGACGCCAAAGCGTCCCTTGCATATCTGTCTCTACTCTAGGAGAAGTGGGATCTCACCTACGGGCCTTCGGGGTGCGGCCCGTGGATCAGGTGAGCGCAGGCTCCGCCTGGGGTACGTCGATGTCGATGCCTTCGAGCAGCGAGTCTCCGCGGTGCGAAGCAACGGCAGCGGACAGCGCGTCCTTCTCGGACTGGATCCGTACGAGCTCGGACTCGAGGTCCTGGACACGCTGCTGGAGCCGTCGCATCTCGGCGAGGAGTCGCGGGTCGGAACCGCCGACGTAACCGAGAAGCGCCTTTGCCATGATGGATGGTCCTCCACAATGAGTGACCGACCGAAGCGGTGTGGGTCGTGAGGGATTCGCACCCGCGGTGCTTGGACTTGACTGCGGTTCTTCATGCCAAACAGCTAAGGTGCGCGGGGCTTCCAGCGTCTCACCAAAAAGTTTGACGGTCAACACGATCACGCCCCGTATCGGCGGGCAATCCGGGGGCCGTTCGGCCGGGACGCACCCGGCGAGGCCTCTCCGCGGAGCCCAGGGGGCGTGGAGATCATCCTTCTAGCGGCAGCCTTGCACGCCGGGCCGCGATTGGCAACAACGAAGTCGTACGAGGTCAGGGGCCCCGGACCCGGACCGACCGACTGGTACGCGGCCCCCGGGCGGCGATGCGGGCACCCGGGCCGTCCTAGCGGATCGCGAAGCCGTCGTAGCCGCCGCGCGGCGCGGCCCAGATCTCGGTGACCCCGTCGACCCTGCCGGGTGTGTCGCCGTCCCTCAGCCACTCCAGCAGACGGTGGCATTTATCACGCGGCCCCTCGGCCACGACCTGCACCCTGCCGTCGTCGAGGTTGAGCGCGAACCCGACGAGGTCGCCGATCTCCAAAGCGTTTGCCCTGGTGAACCAGCGGAAGCCCACTCCCTGTACTCGGCCGCGTACCCAGGCGGTGAGCCGTGCATCTTCGTTCATGGGTGCACGCTAACCGGCCAATAGCTCACGGAGCACTTCGCCCTCTTGCGCCATGGCGTACAGTCCCGACGCAATGAGCCTCACCCGTTCGGACCAGCATCCGTCGCCCCCGGACGGGGCCCGCGGCTCAGGGACCACAGCACTGAAGCAATGAGGGAGGCCCGCAGATGGGACGCCATCGTCGCTCCGCCGCGCCCGCCAAGAAGAAGCCCGTGGTGCCCGTGCGCACCGGGCTGCTCGGCGCGTCCGCCGCCGTGGCGGTGGGCGCCGTAGCCATAGCCTCCGGCCTGCTGCCGGGCGGCTCCTCCTTCGAGCTCAACGGCGGCCCCACGGGCGAGCACGTCCAGGCAGGCGGCACCTCCGATCTGCGTCAGCAGGGCGGCGAGTCCGTGAAGCCGACCAGCGCGGCCCCCTCGGCGCCGATCACCTCGCCGAGCAGCCACGCGCCCCTCACCTCTCCCTCCGCCACGCCCTCCCAGAAGCCGTCGTCGGCCGCGCCGACGCCGACGCTGGAGAAGACGACCGCGCCGGCCGCGCCGAAGCCGGCCACGCCGTCCGCGAAGCCCAGCAAGGCGAAGACCGTCGTCCCGGAGCAGCGGCAGATCAAGGCGCCCACCGCCGAGCAGGCGGCCGCCGCCACCATCGTCTCCCTGGTCAACCAGCAGCGCGCGCAGGCCGGCTGCAGCCCGGTGCGGGCCGATGCCTCGCTTGCGGCGCTGGCCACCTCGTTCAGCGACGACATGGCGGCGCGCGGCTTCTTCGACCACACCGACCCGGACGGCAAGAGCCCCTGGGACCGGGCCGCGAAGGCGGGCATCGGCAACCTGGGCGGCGAGAACATCGCCCGCGGCCAGGCCGATGCCAAGGCGGTCATGGAGGCCTGGATGAACAGCCCCGGCCACCGCGCGAACATCCTGAACTGCGACTACAAGACGCTCGGCGTCGGCGTGCACTTCGGCGACGGCGGCCCCTGGTGGACGCAGGACTTCGGCTTCTAGAGCACGCTTCCCCATAAGCCCCCTACGACGCAGCGCTAACTTTTGGTTAGCGCTGCGTCGTCGTATGGTGAGAGGCATGGAAGAGACCGTCACCGCCGACCCCGCTGACCTGCCGTTCGACGTCTTCTCCAAGGCGTGCCCCTCGCGCGGCACCCTTGAGCACGTCACCGGCCGCTGGGGCAGCCTCACGCTGGGCGCGCTCCACGAGGGGAGCTTCCGCTTCAACGAGCTGCGGCGGCGGGTCGACGGCGTGAGCGAGAAGATGCTCTCCCAGACGCTGCACGCGCTGGAGCGCGACGGGCTCGTCCACCGCGAGGCCCAGCCGACCAACCCGCCGCGCGTCGACTACACCCTGACCCCGCTGGGGTACGAGGTCGCCGAGCGCCTGCTCGGTCTGATCCATCTGATGGAGGACCGGATGCCGTCGGTCCTCGAAGCCCGCGAGCGTTACGACGCGGTGCGCGGCGGGCGCTGACAGCGCGGGCAGAAGTAGCTGGACCGGTTCATCCACGGGCGTCGGCGCATCGGGGTGCCGCACCGGCGGCAGGGCTCGCCCTCGCGCCCGTACGCGTCGAGGGAGCGGTCGAAGTACCCCGACTCGCCGTTCACATTGACGTAGAGGCTGTCGAAGCTGGTGCCGCCTGCGGCGAGCGCCGCGTTCATCACGTCCCGTACGTGGCCGAGGAGTTCGGCGGACTTGGGGCGCGTGAGGGTCGAAGTGGGGCGCTCGTAGTGCACCTTGGCGCGCCACAGCGCCTCGTCGGCGTAGATGTTGCCGACGCCGCTGATGAGCGACTGGTCGAGCAGCGCGCGCTTGACGGTGGTGCGCCGCAGCCTGAGCGCGGTGAAGAAGGCCGCGTCGTCGAAGAGTTCGTCGAGCGGGTCGCGCGCGATGTGCGCGATCACGTCGGGCAGCCCGTCGGGGGTGTTGTCGTGGAGCGAGAGCCCGCCGAAGGTCCGCTGGTCGACGAAGCGCAGCTCGGTGTCGGCGGCGTCCTGGAAGCGCAGCCGGATCCGCAGGTGCTTCTCGTCGGGCGCGCTCTCGGGCTGCACCAGGAGCTGCCCGCTCATCCCGAGGTGCCCCAGCACCGACTGGTCGGTGTCGGCCAGCGGCAGCCACAGATATTTGCCGCGCCGCCGGGCCACTCCGATGCGGTGCCCCTTGAGCCGGGCCGCGAAGTCCGCCGCACCGGCCGGGTGGCGCCGCACGGCCCGGGGGTGCAGCACGTCCACGTGATCCACGACCCGCCCGGCCACCCAGCGCTCAAGCCCCCGCCGTACGACTTCCACCTCGGGCAGTTCTGGCACGGGGACTCCTCCGGAGGCGGCGGGTTTCTGGGGTGTCCGAGCGTATCGCGGCCCCGGGCGCGACCGGTGGGCCGGGCTCACCGGCCCCGCGCGATCCGCCCGTCCACCGTCATCCCGTACGTCCGCAGGCTCCGGGCCTCCTGCTGCCGCCCCTGCTCCTCAAGGAGCGCGGCCAGCGCCTCGGCGGCGCCGGTATCCCCCATGTCGATACGTATGCGCAGCTCGTCGGCCCTGCCCTGGGCCTTGAGCAGCTTGGCCAGCCGACCGGTCCAGAAGCCCTCGCCGGACGCGGCCTTCTCCTCCAGGAACGCCACGGCCAGCTCCGCCCGGCCCCGCTCCACCAGCTCCTGTACGAGGTCGTCCGCGAGCAGGGAGGAGATGCTCAGCTTGGCCACGCGCACGGCCTCCTCCAGCTCGCCGCCCCTGAGCAGCAGCTTCGCCAGGGCCTCGGCCGCCCATTCGTCCCCCGCCGCCACCCGGGCCCTGAGCTCGTCCGCACTGCGGTCCCTGCCCAGGAGCTTCGCGAGGGTCGACGACGCGTAGGCGTCGCCCGCGTCGGCGAGCGGCCTCAGCAGTGCGGCCGCCCGCTCCACCTCGCCCCTGCCGCGCAGCAGCTCGACCGCTTTGACCGCCGAGCGTGGATCCCCGTCGGCGGCCCGGTCGAGGAGTTCGTCCACGCACTCGTGCTCGGCGAGCAGCTCCGCGAGGAGGTCGTCGACGTCCATGTGCCCCTGACCGGCGAACTCCCGGAGGATGTCGAGCGCCTGCGGTCCCTCACCCCGTTCGTTGAGGAGGACCGCCAGGTAGTGGGCCGCGAAGAAGTACCCCTCCTCCGTCAGCTCGTACAGCCGCTCGACGTGGCCGCCGTGCTGGAGCAGCTCGGTGAGGAACATCAGCAGATCGCCGTCGGCGTCGTATTCGCGCGCCAGGAGCATCTCCAGGATCGCGATCGCCTGCTCGTCCTCGCCCACCTCGTGGAGGAGGGTGGCGAGCCGGTACCAGGACCCGAGGTCGTCGGGCTCCATCCGGGCGCGCAGCAGATCGATGGCCAGCTCCTCGTCGCCGTACTCGATCAGGTGATCGATGGCGTACTCGTTTCCGGCCAGTGCCAGGTCGAAGATCTCCTCGAAGTCCCAGCCCGCGAGCAGCACTTGGTAGAGCGGCGCGGAGCTGTCCGGTGACGCGGCCAGCAGAGCCGCCATCTCCTCGGCGCCCTCGGTGTCCCCCATCGTGCGGTAGAGCTCGGCCAGTTGATGGATCGCGGAGGGCTCGCCCGCCCGCGCGGCGCGGCGCAGCAGGGGCACGGCCGCCGCGAAGCGCTGGCGGGCCACCGCGCTCGCACCGATCCGGATGGCGTCCGCCGTGCCGGTCAGCCGCTCGGCGCACGCCGTCCAGAAGGTCTCCGGCGGTACGACCCGCCGTCGCGGGCCGGTGTGCTGTACGAGGTAGTCGGCCACCCGGTAGCCGTCGGGGCCGCCCATCGTCTGGCCGTCGTTGACGGGGACGAGCGGGCTGGTGGCGCCCAGCTGGGGCCGGGTCGTGTACTCCAGCGCGGCCTCGAACCAGTCGGCGGGCGCCCCGGCCCGCTCCTCGGGAGTGCAGTAGCCCGGCACCGCCGCGCGCAGCAGCTCCCCGGGGATAGGGGACTGCGCACCCAGCAGGGTCAGATCGGCGGCGGCCGTCAGCACGGCTCGCGCGTAGGCGTCGGCGGACTCCCAGCGGTGCACCAGCTGGGGCGCCCCGGCGATCACCTGGGTCAGGCCGAAGTCCTTCGACGCCAGCGCGGTGCGGAGCCGCTCGTCGGCCTCCGCCATCCCCTCGGCGCGCTCCCGCTCGGCGGCACTGAAGCCGGTCGCGACCCGTACGGTGTCGGCCTGCTTCAGGAGTTCCCGTTCGAAGGGGTGCCGGTCCTCGTCCTTGGCCGAGCGGGGCTGTGCGGTGTACGCGTCGTAGTAGTGCGGCCAGAGCGTGGCGACCACCAGCACCTGGTGGCCGGGGGCGAGCAGGGACCGTACGGTCGCCGCCGTGAGTCCGTGCTCGCCGTCCAGGTAGTTCTGCAGCTCGTCGAGCCAGATCACCAGGCGGCGCGGGGCGAGGCCCACCAGTTGCTCGATGTCCCGGGCGCCGGAGGGATGCAGGAGCCACCAGTCGGGCAGCCGGTCCCTGACCGCCTCGTACAGCGATCGGGTCTTGCCCACCGAGGAGCCGCCGACCAGCAGGACGAACCCGCCGGTCCGCGCCGCCGCGTCGACCAGCGGGCGCAGTCCGCCGTGCGCCGGTTCGTCGAGGTCGCGCGGGACATAGGCGGGCATCCGCGGGACCTGGCTGCCGACCGGCCGGATGGGCCGGTGCACCCCCAGCCGGATCGGATCGGCCTCGCGCACCGGCAGCAGGCCGAGGCGCCGGTGTGCGGGAGTGGCGGGGCCGGGCGCGGTCCAGAAGCCTTCGGGCACCGCTTCGGGGGCCGAGGCGCGGGGCGGCATGCCGGTGAGGACGGTGACGTCGCCGTCGACCCGGCCGATCTGCAGGCTGTCGCCGCCGACGACCGAGCCCTCCACCCGGTTTCCGCCCGTGCTCTCCCCCGTCACCGCACTACCCCGCTCAGTGGGCGGCGGTGGTGAGGCGGACGTTGCCGCCGACCGAGCCGATCTGGATGCTGTCGCCGCCGATGACGCTCGCGGTGATCACGGGCGAGCCGTCCCCCGTCCGTATCTCGCGGGGCGCGCCCGCCAGCATGCGCGCCACCTCGTCCGCCAGCGCGCCGTCCGCGAGCAGCGCCTTGCGGACCGCCTTGCGCAACGCCCCCTGGTTATCTGTGTCGTCCGGGGCCTCGACCACGTCGGCGAGCGCCTCGGGGAGCTCCTCGTCCGTGCGGCGCACGCCGAAGACGCGCTGGGCCAGCCGGCGCCCGAGGCCCACCACGGCGGTGGCGGCCTCGTCCTGGGTCCGGTCCAGCACCCCTGCGCCGTACGCCACGGCCGCCGCGGTGACATAGGGAGCGATCTCGTTGACCATCTCCGGCACGTCCACAGACATCCGTCACCTCCACAGCGCGGCACCGCCCGAACACCTTTGCGCAAACGCTACCGGCTGCCTCTGACAACCCCGGGGAAAAGCACGATCCCCGCCGCACCGGAGTGCGACGGGGATCAAGGAAGTCGGTTCAGGCGGCCGGGTCGGCGGCGGGGGTCGGCGTCCCGCCGTCCGGCGCGGCGACGGCGGCCTCGGCTTCCGCCTTGGCCTGCGCCAGCCGCTCGTCGGCGGACGCGCTGATCGCGCGCCATGCCGACTCCGCGGCCTGCTGCTCCGCTTCCTTCTTGCTGCGGCCGGTGCCGGTGCCGTACGAGACACCACCGACGCGGGCGGCAGCAGTGAAGGTCTTCTCGTGGTCGGGACCCGTCTCGGAGACCAGGTACTCCGGAACGCCGAGGCCTTCGGCCGCGGTGAGCTCCTGGAGACTGGTCTTCCAGTCCAGGCCGGCCCCGAGGTTCGAGGACTTCTCGATCAGGGGGTCGAAGAGCCGGTGGACGAGCTCGGAAGCCGCCTCAAGACCCTGGTCCAGATAGACCGCGCCGATCACCGCTTCAAGGGTGTCGGCGAGGATGGAAGCCTTGTCCCGGCCGCCCGTGCCCTCTTCGCCCCGGCCGAGCCGGATGAAGGAGCCGAGGTCGAGCCCACGGCCCACCTGCGCCAGCGCACGAGAGTTGACCACCGCGGCCCGGAGCTTGGCCAGCTGGCCTTCCGGGAGGTCGGGGTGGGTGCGGTACAGCGTGTCCGTGACGACCAGGCCCAGCACGGAGTCCCCGAGGAACTCCAGCCGCTCGTTGGTCGGCAGACCGCCGTTCTCGTACGCGTACGAACGATGGGTCAGCGCACGCACCAGAAGGGCGGACTCAAGGTGATACCCGAGCCGCCCTTCCAGAAGCGTGTGGGACGAGGCCGAGTTGTTGTCGCTACTGCCCGCCTTCTTGGCGCCGGCATTCGACAGATCAGACATCGGGCCTCTCACCAGCCGCTCAGACCTCGAGGACCTGGCGCTTGTTGTAGGTGCCGCAGCTCGGGCACGCGATGTGCTGCTGCTTCGGCTCCTGGCAACGCTCGCACGTAACCAGGGTGGGGACCGCAGCCTTCCACTGCGACCGGCGGTGGCGCGTGTTGCTGCGCGACATCTTCCGCTTCGGAACAGCCACGGCTACTTCTCCTGCTTCTCGGCGGCGCGCTGCACGTCAGAGGCAGTGCCGCTCATGTTGTCCTTCTCGCCGTCCTGGATGGTCCCGGCGAGTCCTTGCAGTGCCGCCCAACGGATGTCGACGGCGTCATGGTGGTGGTCGGGGTCGTCCTCGAGCCTGAATCCACACGTGGAACACAGGCCCAGGCAGGTCTCCCGGCACACCGGCTGCATCGGCAGTGCGAGCACCACCGCATCACGCAGCACCGGCTCGAGGTCGAAGAGTCCGTCCTCGAGCGGGATGGTGTCCTCGTCCTCGGCGTCGTCGGCCGGCTCCGCCTGCTTGCTGCGGCCCCGGTCGTCGGCGTCAGGGTACGAGAACAACTCCTGGAAGTCCGCATCGAGCGCGAGCTCCAGCGGCTCCAGACACCTTACGCACTCACCCTCGGCCGATGCACGGGCGGTGCCTGTGACAAGCACCCCTTCCATGACCGACTCCAGGCGGAGCTCGATCTCCACCGGCGCGCCCTGGGGCACTCCGACGACGCCGTCGATCCCGAGATCGGCGGGCGCCTCGACCGTGCGGGAGATCCGCTGGAGCGCACCGGGACGCCGACCCAGCTCGTGTGTGTCGAACACGAGGGGGTTGCGGTGGTCGAGGTGCGTGCTCAGGGTTCTTCCCGCTTTCGGATCGTGGAGGGTGGCCGCCATGCGACGCCGTGGGTGCGGCGATGCGCGGGCAGCGTTGATCGCGGACGTACGCGCGACCGAACAGCCAGGATACTGGACGCGCCGCGATTGACCCAATCCGGTCCGCGGCGCCCGGCTAGCGCCCCTGCTCGTACTGCCGCAGCTGCTCCAGGTCGATCATGCTCGTGTCGAACAGGCTGGTCTCGTCCAGGGCGGGCTGCGGCGGGTGCGCGGGCTGCGGGACGGCCTGCTGCGCGTGGTGGCCGTAGGCCTGCTGGTCGTAGCCGTACGGGTCCTGCTGCTGCGGCTGCTGGTCGTAGCCGTACTGGGCGTACTGCTGCTGGGGCTGCTGGTAGGCGTACGGGTCCTGCTGGGGCTGCGCCTGGGCCTGTCCGTAGCCGTACGGGTCGTAGACCTGCGCCGGGACCTGGGCCTGCTGGGGCTGGGCGGCCGCCTGCGGCTGGGGGTCGGCCAGCTCGGCCAGGCCCGCGAGGTAGTCCGCGTCGCTGGTGTGGCCCCCGCCGAGCGCCCCGGCGGCGTCCTGGGCGGCCATGTGCGCGCCCAGCTCGTCGCTGGCGATCCGGCCGTGCAGGGTCTCGCGGCCGCGGCCGACCGCTTCGAGGGTCTTGGCGAGGACGGCCTCGAAGGCGCCGAGCTTGGTGTCGATGTACTCGTCGGCCCGCCGGATCAGGGTCTGCGGGTCGGGGCTGTACTCGGGGGCGTCCGCGTCGGCCTGCCCCTGCTCGTCCAGGCCCGGGCCGCGCCCGAGCAGCTTCTCGCGGCCGCGGTCGACCGAGCCGATGGTCTTGGTGAGGACGACCTCGAAGTTGGCCAGCTTGGAGTCGACGTAGTCGTCGGCCTCGGCGCGGATCTCGTCGGCCTCGCGCTTGGCGTCGGCCAGGATCCGGTCGGCCTCGTCCTGCGACTGCCGGGCGACGGCCGTGTCGGAGATCAGCGTGCCCCGCTGGGCGTGCGCGGACTCGATGATCCGCTCGGCCTCCTGGCGGGCCTGCTCGACCATCTGCTCACGGCCGCCGATCAGCTCCTGGGCCTGGGCGAGGGAGCCGGGCAGGGCCTGGCGCACCTCCTCCAGGAGCGCGAGCAGCTCGGCGCGGTTGACCACGCACGAGGCCGACATGGGCATGGAGCGGGCACCGGCGACGACGTCGACGATCTCGTCCAGCTTCTTCTGCACGTCCACCGTGGGCTCGCCACTCTCTACGACTGGTTGGGAGACGGACGGGACGACTGTAAGGCCAGTCGGGGCCCGCCCGACACCAGCTGACACCCTGTCAGCTCAGCGCTGCTCGGCGATCCGGGCGGTCAGTGCCTCGTGGACGGTGGCGGGCAGCAGGTGGGAGACGTCTCCGCCCCACGCCGCGACCTCCTTGACCAGCGACGACGACAGGAAGCTGTACGTCGGGTTGGTCGGCACGAACAGCGTCTCGACGCCCGAGAGCCCGTTGTTCATCTGGGCCATCTGGAGCTCGTAGTCGAAGTCGCTGACCGCGCGCAGACCCTTCACGATGGCGGGGATGTCGCGCTGCTTGCAGAAGTCGACCAGCAGGCCGTGGAAGGACTCGACCTCCACGTTGCCGAAGTCGGCGGTCACCTCGCGGATCATCTCGATCCGCTCCTCGATGGTGAACAGGCCCTTCTTCGACTGGTTGATCATCACCGCGACGTGCACCACGTCGTACAGCTTGGAGGCGCGGGCGATGATGTCGAGGTGTCCATTGGTGATGGGGTCGAACGACCCCGGACAGACGGCTCGGCGCAACTGAAGTCCCTCGCTCCCGGTCATGGTGCGTCTTCGCACGTAGAGGCGGCGCGACCGTACCAAAGCGTGCCCTCGCCGTAGCGACGGGCCCGCAGTGCCTCGAACCCCTGTGGCCAGCCGAATTCCCCGCCTCTGGTGCTGCGCTCCACGGTGACCAGGCACTCGTCGGCGAGCCAGCCCCCCGCGCGGAGTGTGAGGAGGATCTCGCGAAGATCGTCGTCGGTCACCGCGTACGGCGGGTCGAGGAACACCACGTCAAAGGGGGTTTCGGGAGCCGGGCCCGCAACGATCTGCTCCGCTTTTCCGTTACGTACCTCAGCGCCCGGAAGGCCCAGTACGCGCACGTTGTCACGGACGGTCTTCACGGCCCGGGCGTCCGCCTCGACGAGCAGCGCGTGCGAGGCGCCCCGGGAGAGCGCCTCCAGGCCGACCGCGCCCGACCCGGCGTACAGATCCGCGACCCGGATCCCCTCCAGCGTGCCGAGCAGGGCCTCCCAGGTGGAGAAGAGGCCCTCGCGCGCGCGGTCGGAGGTGGGGCGGGTGCCGTTGCCCGGCGGTACGGCCAGGCGGCGTCCGCCGGCCCGGCCGGCGATCACGCGGGTCATCTGAGTCCTTGTCGCTCTACGTACGTCACTGGTGTCCCCTCAGTTTCTCAGAAGCGGCCGCCGACGCCGCCTCCCCGGCCCCGCAGGCGCTTGCCGGTCCTCGTCAGCCCTTATCGAGGTACTGCTCGCGGTCCTTGTCCAGCAGGGCGTCCAGCGCCGTCCGCAGTGCGGGCAGCCGTTCCAGATCCGGGTCCTCGGCGACCACGGCCACCGCCTCCTCGCGGGCCGCCGCGATCACCTCCTCGTCCTCGATGACCGCGAGCATCCGCAGCGACGAGCGCACGCCCGACTGGGCCTGGCCCAGCACATCGCCCTCGCGGCGCTGCTCCAGGTCGATCCGGGAGAGCTCGAAGCCGTCCAGGGTGGCGGCCACCGCGTTCAGCCGGGCCCGGGCCGCGCTCGCCTCCGGCATCTCGGTGACCAGCAGGCACAGGCCCGGGGCCGAGCCACGGCCGACGCGGCCACGCAGCTGGTGCAGCTGCGAGACGCCGAACCGGTCCGCGTCCATGATCACCATCGCCGTGGCGTTCGGCACGTTCACCCCGACCTCGATGACCGTGGTCGCGATCAGCGCGTCCACCTCGCCGGCCGCGAACCGGCGCATCACGTC
Organism: Streptomyces melanogenes; assembly: GCF_014649795.1. Taxonomy (GTDB): domain Bacteria; phylum Actinomycetota; class Actinomycetes; order Streptomycetales; family Streptomycetaceae; genus Streptomyces; species Streptomyces noboritoensis. The sequence continues at coordinate 275,804 of NZ_BMTS01000009.1, read as the reverse complement.
GTCCTTGTCGTCGGGCTGCATCCGGCCGTGCAGCACCTCGATGCGCAGCCCCTGGAGCGGGCCCTTGCGGAGCTGGTCCGCCATGTCCAGGACGGCCAGCGGCGGCCGCTTCTCCGCCTCGTCCTCGGCTGACTTCTTCTTGGCCGCCTTCTTCTCGTCCTCGTCGTCACCGATGCGTGGACACACCACGTACGCCTGGTGGCCCTTGGCGACCTCCTCGCGGACCCGCTCCCAGGCGCGCGCCAGGAAGTGCGGCTTGTCCTGGGCGGGGACGACATGGCTGGCGATGGGCGAACGCCCCGCCGGGAGCTGGTCCAGGACGGAGGTCTCCAGGTCGCCGAAGACGGTCATGGCGACCGTGCGCGGAATCGGCGTCGCCGTCATCACCAGGAGGTGCGGGGGCTGCTTGCCCTTGCCGCGCAGGGCGTCGCGCTGCTCGACGCCGAACCGGTGCTGCTCGTCGACGACGACCAGGCCCAGGTCGTGGAACTGCACCTTGTCCTCGATCAGCGCGTGCGTGCCGATCACGATCCCGGCCTCGCCGGTGACCAGATCCAGCAGGGCTTGGCGGCGGGCGGGCATGCCCATCGACCCGGTGAGCAGCACGACCTTGGTACCGAGGTCGGAGCCGCCCAGCATCCCGCCCTCGGCGAGCTCGCCCATCATCTCCGTGATGGACCGGTGGTGCTGCTGGGCCAGCACTTCGGTGGGCGCGAGCATGGCGGCCTGGCCGCCGCTGTCGACCACGGCGAGCATGGCGCGCAGCGCCACCATCGTCTTGCCCGAGCCGACCTCGCCCTGGAGCAGCCGGTGCATCGGGTGCTCGGTCGCCAGGTCGTCGAAGATCTCCTTGGAGACCGTGCGCTGGCCGTCGGTGAGGGTGAAGGGGAGCTTGGCGTCGAACGCGTCGAGCAGGCCGTCGGGGGCGGGCCTGCGGGCCACGGCGGGCAGTTGGGCGTCCGCGTGGCGGCGCCGGGCCAGCGCCACCTGGAGGACGAACGCCTCGTCCCACTTCAGCCGCTGGCGGGCCTGCTCCACGTCGTCCTTGGTGTGCGGACGGTGGACCTTCAGCAGCGCCTCGGGCAGCGGGACGAAGCCACGGCCCTCCCGCAGGGAGGGAGGCAGCGGGTCCACGGCCTCCTGGGCGCTGGGCAGCACCGCGTCGACCGCCTTGGCGATCTTCCAGGACTCCAGGCCCTTGCAGGCGGGGTAGATCGGGATGAGCGCGCCCGCCCAGGAGTCCACCACCTCGGCGGAGTCGTCGCCGTCGGCGCTCAGCTTCGCGTACGTGGGGTGGGCGAGCTGGAGGCGGCGGTTGAACATCGACACCTTGCCCGCGAACATCGCGCGGCTGCCGGGCAGCAGCTCCTTGTGCGGCTTGTGGATGCCGCGGCCGAAGAAGACCAGCTGGAGGCGGCCACTGCCGTCGGTGATGGTGATCTCCAGGCGCTGGCCGCGGCCGCCGTTGAACGTGTGCACGCGCGCGTCGGCCACCTGGGCGACGACCGTCACGTCCTCGTCGAGGGGCAGCTCGGCCAGCTTGGTCAGCTGGCCGCGCTCCTCGTACCGCCGCGGGTAGTGGTGGAGGAGGTCGCCGACCGTGTGCAGGTCGAGCTGCTCGGCCATGACCTTCGCGGTGGGGCCGCCGAGCAGCTTCTTGAGGGGTTCATCGAGCGCAGGCACGCGATCCATTGCACACCACACCACTGACATCCCGCAGGATCCCCCGGCCCCCTGTGGACAACTCTCCGCGTACGGAGGCGACTCGACGGGTCCCGCGAGCGGCTACTCGACGCCGATCAGCAGCGGGGCGCTCTGGTTGCCGCCGTCGTAGACGACCGTGTCGACCGCGAGATGGGCCTCGCGCACATGGGCCTCGATGCCGGGCGCCAGGTCGGCGGGGGCGTCGGCGGCCAGCACCAGCGTGACCAGTTCGCCGCCCGCCGCCAGCATCCGGTCCAGGACCGCCTTGGCCGTACGGGCCAGGTCCTGCCCGATCACGGCCACGTCGCCGTCGATGAGACCCAGCACGTCCCCGGCTTGGCAGATGCCGGCCGTGGTCCACGACTGCCGCTCGGCGACGGCCAGTTCCGCGTACCGGGTGGCGCCGGCCGCCGCCGTCATCGCGACCACGTCCTCGTCGAAGCGGCGGTCGGGGGCGTGCACCGCGAGCGCGGCCAGTCCCTGGACGGCGGACCGGGTGGGGATGAGCGCGACCCGTACGCCCTCGGTGCGCGCCTGCTCCACGGCCGCGGCGGCGGTGTGGCGCAGCTCGGCGTCGTTGGGCAGCAGCACGACCTCGCGCGCGTGGGCGCGGCGGATCGCGGCGACGAGCTCGCCGCTGGCCGGGGGCTCGCCGGGCCGGGCGAGGACGGCGGTCGCCCCGGCCTCGGCGCACAGCCCGGCCAGGCCCTCGCCGGGCACGACCGCGACGACGGCCCGCTGGACCTGCTCGCGCGGCTCCAGCCGGGCCCCGAAGTGGGTGATGCGGATCCGGTACGGGCGCCCGGCCTCCACGCCCGCCTCGACGGCCGCGCCCGCGTCGTCCACGTGTACGTGGACGTTCCACAGCCCGTCGCCGCCGACGACCACCAGGGAGTCCCCGAGCGCGTCCAGGCGGCCCCGCAGCCGGGCCACGGCGTCGTCGTCGGCCTCCAGGAGGTAGATCACCTCGAAGGCGGGTCCGGCGCTCTCGGCGGGGTCGGAGGGGCAGGTGTGCGGGTCGAGCGGCGGATGCGCCTCGTGCCGTACGACCGGGGCCTCGCCGGAGAGCGCCTGCGCCAGCGCCCCCAGGACCGTCACCAGACCCCAGCCGCCCGCGTCCACGACCCCGGCGCGGCCGAGGACGTCGAGCTGCCCGGGCGTCTCCTCCAGGGCCCGCCGGGCGCCTCCGTAGGCCGCGGTGGCCACGGCCGCCGCGTCGCCGTCCGCCTCCCGGGCCGCGTCGGCCGCGGCCGTCGCCACCGTCAGGACCGTGCCCTCTACCGGGTGCGCGACCGCCTCGTACGCCGACTCGGCGGCCCGGCGCAGGGCCCCGGACAGGTCCGTGCCGCGCTCGGCAAGCACCTCGGCCATGCCGCGCAGCAGCTGGGAGAGGATCGTGCCGGAGTTGCCGCGTGCGCCGACGAGGGCGCCGTGCGCCATGGCCCGTATGACGTCGGCCGTCTTCGGCGCCCCGGTCCGCGGCACCTCGGTGTACGCGGCGAAGACCGCCTCGACCGCCTGGTGGGCGGACTCCACGGTCAGATAGAGGTTGGTGCCGGTGTCCCCGTCCGCGACGGGGTAGACGTTGACCGCGTCGATCTCCTCGCGGTCCCGGCCGAGCCCGTCCAGGGCCAGCGAGCACCAGGTGCGTACCGCGACGGCGTCGAGAGTCTGCGGCACCTGGTGTCCTCCTAGAGCGGCCGGTGAGCTGCGGGCCAGCAGCAGGGTAGACCCGGGGCGGGGGGTCGGCCCGGGGTGGGGTGCGGCGGCGGTCATGGTAGTTTCGTATCTCGGGAGCAGCCGTTGTATGCTGCTTCGGTTGCCCGGCGAGAGTCGGGCCATTCCCCCGGCAAGCCACTTCAGATCTCTGATTCCGGTGCGCCGGATTTCACTGTAAGTGCATCTGAAGTCTTTGGAGTGACCCGTGGCTGCCAACTGCGACGTCTGCGGCAAGGGGCCGGGCTTCGGCAACAACATTTCGCACTCGCACCGCCGTACGTCTCGTCGCTGGAACCCGAACATCCAGCGTGTGCGTGCCGTGGTCGGTCGGACGCCGAAGCGGCTCAACGTCTGCACCTCGTGCATCAAGGCCGGCAAGGTCTCGCGCTAACACGCGACGTTTCGTCGTAGCGCAGCCCCTGCGGTTGCCTTAAAAAGCCGGTCCACCTTTGGTGGACCGGCTTTTTGCCGTGTCCGTTCGTCTGCGGGCCGGTGGGGGCTGGTCGCGCAGTTCCCCGCGCCCCTAGGGGGTGCGGAAGCGCCAGCCGTGGTCCACCGGGCCGATCCCCGCCCCCAGCGCGAAGCCCGCCTCGATCGCCCCCGTCACGTACTCCTTCGCCTGTCTCACCGCCTCCGGGACCGGGAGGCCCTTCGCCAGGCCCGAGGCCACCGCTGAGGCGAGGGTGCAGCCCGTGCCGTGGGTGTGGGTGTTGTCGTGGCGGGGGGCCCGGAGCCAGTGCTCCTCCTTGCCGTCGGTCAGGAGGTCGAGCGCGTCGCCCGGGTAGTGGCCGCCCTTGATCAGGGCCCAGCGGGGGCCGTAGGCGAGGATCGCCTCCGCCGCCCGCCGCATTCCGTCCTCGTCCTCGACCCGTACGCCCGTGAGCTGTGCCACTTCGTCCAGGTTGGGCGTGGCCACCGTGGCGGTCGGCAGCAGCCGTTCCCGTACGGACTCCAGGGCCTCCGCCGCCAGCAGCGCGTCGCCGTGCTTGGAGACCCCTACGGGGTCCACGACCACCGGCGCGTCCGTGCCGGACAGGAGCTCCGCGACCGTCTCCACCAGGGCGGCGGACGAGAGCATTCCGGTCTTGATCGCCTGGACGCCGATGTCGTCGACCACCGAGCGGTACTGCGCCCGGACCGCCTCGGCGGGCAGCTCCCAGGCGCCCTGGACGCCCAGCGAGTTCTGCGCGGTCACGGCCGTGATCACGCTCATCCCGTGGACGCCAAGGGCCAGCATCGTCTTGAGGTCGGCCTGGATGCCCGCGCCGCCGCCGGAGTCGGAACCGGCGACGGTCAGCACCCGGGGCGGCGCGGCGCTCACTCGGCGTCCCCGAAGTGGTCCCAGCCGCCCTTGGCGGTCCAGGGGGCGCCGTCGACGGTGACCTGGGGCAGCGCCGACGGGTTGAGTACCTCGCCGATGACCTTCCAGCGCGCGGGCAGCTTCACGTCCGGCGGGAAGGTCGCCACGATCGCGTGGTCCTCTCCCCCGGTGAGCACCCACTGGAGCGGGTCGACGCCGACCGCCTGGCCGATGTCGTTCATCTGCGTCGGGATGTCGATCAGGCCGGAGCGCAGGTCGATGCGGACCTTGCTCGCCTCCGCGATGTGCCCGAGGTCCGCGACCAGGCCGTCGCTGACGTCCGTCATGGCGGTGGCGCCGAGCCCGGCGGCCGCGGGGCCCGCGTGGTACGGCGGCTCCGGGCGGCGGTGGGCCTCCACGAAGGCGCGCGGCGAGCGGAAGCCGCGCGAGAGCACCGCGTAGCCCGCCGCCGACCAGCCGAGCCAGCCGGTCACCGCGACCACGTCGCCGGGCTGTGCGCCGCCGCGGGTCACCGGCTCGTGGTTGCGCAGGTCGCCGAGGGCGGTGATGGCGACGGTGATGGTGTCGCCGCGCACGACGTCGCCGCCGACCACGGCCGCCCCCGCGACCTGGCACTCGTCGCGGATCCCGTCCATCAGCTCGACCGGCCAGGTGGCCGGGAGCTCGGCCGGGACGACGAGCCCGAGCAGCAGTGCGGTCGGGACCGCGCCCATGGCGGCGATATCGGCCAGATTCTGCGCGGCGGCCTTGCGGCCCACGTCGTACGCGGTCGACCAGTCGCGCCGGAAGTGGCGGCCCTCCAGGAGGATGTCCGTGCTCGCCACCACCCTGCGGTCGGGTGCGGTCACGACCGCGGCGTCGTCGCCGGGGCCGATCCGGACCGCGGGGGTCGAGGTGAGCCGGGAGGTCAGCTCCCTGATGAGCCCGAACTCCCCCAACTCGCCCACAGTGCCTTTCACCGTGCCACCTCTCATCCTCGTACCCCTTGGCACCCGGCGCGCTCGCGGTCGCGAGCGGTCACCTCGGTGGGTACCGTCAACACATACGTCAACTTCTGCTCCGCGCACGCGGATGTGCGAGCGCCCGCGCCTGCGCGGTACTCCCCGGCGCACACGGCGACGCGATACCGTGGCGTCTCTTTCTTCCCCCCTTGGGCCTCCCCGCCGTAGGGAGGGGACATGATCCTCGTGGCCGCCCTGGAGGTTCCGTGGTACAGGCGTACATCCTCATCCAGACCGAGGTGGGCAAGGCGTCGACCGTCGCCGAGACCATCGCAAAGATTCCGGGAGTGATCCAGGCCGAGGACGTCACCGGGCCGTACGACGTGATCGTGCGCGCCCAGGCGGACACGGTCGACGAGCTGGGCCGCATGGTGGTCGCCAAGGTCCAGCAGGTGGACGGGATCACCCGCACCCTGACCTGCCCGGTGGTTCATCTGTAGCCCCCGCTTACCCTTGACCGGTGACCTCTCCGCGCCGCCGTCCGCTGCTCGTCCTGCCTGCGGTCGCCATGCTCATGGCGGTCGCGGGCTGTTCTTCCTCGTCCGACGCCGACGCGGGGGCCGCGGTTCCCTCGCCGTCGGCGAAGGAGGCGGCCGCCTGCGCGGCACTGGACAAGGCGCTGCCGGACACCGTGGCCGGGCAGCAGCGGCACGACCCCACCCCTGACTCACCGCTGACGGCCCGGTGGGGGGACGGGGACGCGGAGATCGTACTGCGCTGCGGCATACCGCGACCCGAGGAAATGTCGGATCCGAAGCTCCCGGGCGTCGGCGTGGAGGGCGTCGACTGGACGGTGCAGCAGCGCGCGGAGGGGCCCCGCTTCATCACCCAGTACCGGGACCCCTACGTCGAGCTGCTGACGGGCAAGCGCTACGCGAACGACGCGTCCGTGCTCCAGCCGTTCGGCTCCCCCGTCCGGAAGACCATCCCGAAGACGGTCTAGCGCAGGCCCGTCGACCGGCGCAGCGCCGCCTCGATCAGGCGCTCCACCAGCTCCGCGTAGTCGACCCCCGTCGCCTCCCACATGCGCGGGTACATCGAGATCGGCGTGAAGCCCGGCATCGTGTTGATCTCGTTGATCACGAACTCGCCGTTCTCCTGGAGGAAGAAGTCCGCCCGGACCAGACCCTCGCAGGACGCGGCCTCGAACGCCTCCACGGCGAGCCGGCGCACCTCGGCGGTGGCCTCGGCGCCGATCGGCGCGGGCACGATCCCGTCGGCCGAGTCGATGTACTTGGCCTCGAAGTCGTAGAAGGCGTGGTCGGTGACCGGCGGGATCTCGGCGGGGACGCTCGCGCGCGGCCCGTCCTCGAACTCCAGGACGCCGCACTCGATCTCACGGCCGCGCAGCAGCGACTCGACCAGGAACTTGGGGTCGTGGCGCCGCGCCTCCTCGATGGCCTCGTCCAGGCCCTCGAAGGAGTCGACCTTGGTGATGCCGAAGGAGGATCCGGCCCGGGCCGGCTTGATGAACAGCGGCCAGCCGTGCTCGCCCGCGAACGCGGCGATCCGCTTGCGGGCGCCCTGCTCGTCCTGCTCCCACTCGCGGGGCCGGACCACCAGGTAGGGGCCGACGGGCAGCCCGAACGAGGTGAACACCCGCTTCATGTAGTCCTTGTCCTGGCCGACGGCCGAGGCGAGCACGCCCGAGCCGACGTAGGGGACGCCGGAGAGCTCCAGGAGGCCCTGGAGGGTGCCGTCCTCGCCGTACGGGCCGTGCAGCACCGGGAAGACGACGTCGACCTCGCCGAGCGCCTTGGGGACCGCGCCGGGCTCGGTGTAGACGACCTCGCGGCTGTTCGGGTCCACGGGAAGCACGACGGCGCCCTCGGCGGACTCGGCGAGCTCGGCCACGCTGGGCACCTTGCGGTCGGCGATGGCCATCCGCTCCGGCTCGTCGGCGGTGAGCGCCCAGCGGCCGTCCGTCGTGATGCCGATGGGCAGCACGTCGTACTTCGTACGGTCGATGGCGCGCAGCACGGCACCGGCGGTGACGACCGAGATGCCGTGCTCGGAGCTGCGGCCGCCGAACACGACGGCCACCCGCGGCTTGCGCGGCTGCTGGGTGCTCTCAGGGCTCTGGGGGAGGTTCTCGCTGCTCATATCGCGTTGAGCGTACCCGTTCGGTCCGCCGCCTTCAGCGCCGCTCGGACTTGGCGCTGCGCGACATCAGCTCCTTGAGCGCGACCACCGGGGGCTTGCCCTCGTGGACGATGCCGACGACGGTCTCGGTGATCGGCATGTCGACGCCGTGGCGGCGGGCCAGATCCAGTACGGACTCGCAGGACTTGACGCCCTCGGCGGTCTGCCTGGTGACCGCGATGGTCTCCTGGAGGGTCATGCCCTTGCCGAGGTTGGTGCCGAAGGTGTGGTTGCGCGAGAGCGGCGAGGAGCAGGTGGCGACGAGGTCGCCGAGGCCCGCGAGGCCGGAGAAGGTCAGCGGGTCGGCGCCCATGGCGAGCCCGAGCCGGGTGGTCTCGGCGAGGCCCCGGGTGATGAGCGAGCCCTTGGCGTTGTCGCCCAGGCCCATGCCGTCGGCGATGCCGACGGCGAGCCCGATGACGTTCTTGACGGCGCCGCCGAGCTCGCAGCCGACGACGTCGGTGTTGGTGTACGGGCGGAAGTACGGGGTGTGGCAGGCGGCCTGGAGGCGCTGGGCCACGGCCTCGTCGCGGCAGGCGACCACGGCGGCGGCGGGCCGGCGCTGGGCGATCTCCTTGGCGAGGTTGGGGCCGGTGACGACGGCGACGCGGTCGGCGGAGACCTTGGCGACCTCCTCGATCACCTCGCTCATCCGCTTGGCGGTGCCGAGTTCGACGCCCTTCATCAGGGAGACGAGCACGGTGTCGGGGGCGAGCAGCGGCGTCCAGGCGGCGAGGTTGCCGCGCAGGGTCTGCGAGGGCACGGCCAGGACGGTGAAGTCGGCGCCCTCGGCGGCCTCGGCCGGGTCGGTGGTCGCCCGTACCCCCGCGGGCAGTTCGATGCCCGGCAGGTAGTCGGGGTTGGTGCGGGTAGTGTTGATCGCCTCGGCGAGTTCGGGGCGGCGGCCCCAGAGGGTCACCTCGCAGCCCGCGTCGGCGAGGACCATGGCGAACGCCGTACCCCAGGAGCCGGTTCCGAATACTGCTGCCTTGGTGGCGGCGTGCGTCACTTGGTGCCCTCCCCGGCGGCCTTGCGGCGCTGCTGCGCGCGGACTTCGCGCGGATCGTACGGCTTCGCGGGGGCGCTCTCGCCCCGGATCTCCTCCAGCTGGCGGGTGATCGCGGCCATGATGACCTCGGTCGCCTCGCGCAGCACCTCGGGGGTGGGCTCCTTGTCGTAGAAGCGCGCGAGGTCGACCGGCGGACCGGCCTTCACCTGGAGGGTCTTGCGGGGGAAGAGGCGGACCTTCTTCTCCTTGGCGTAGGGCGGCATCGCCAAGTTGGCGCCCCACTGGGCGACCGGGATGACCGGGGCCTTCGTCTGGAGCGCGGCGCGCGCGACGCCGGTCTTGGCGGTCATCGGCCACATTCCGGGGTCGCGGGTGAGGGTGCCCTCGGGGTAGAACGCGACGCATTCGCCGCCCTCGATCGCCTCGACGGCGGCCCGGAAGGCGCCGAAGGCGTTGGAGGACTCGCGGTAGACGGGAATCTGGCCCGTGCCGCGCAGCAGCAGTCCCACGCCGGGCGCCTTGAAGAGCGCCGCCTTGGCGAGGAATCGGGGCACCCGTCCGGTGTTGTACTGGAAGTGCCCGTAGGAGAACATGTCGAGATACGAGTTGTGATTGACGGCGGTGATAAAACCGCCGTCCGCCGGAATGTTCTCCATTCCGTGCCAGTCCCGCTTGAAAAGCACCACCAGTGGAGGTTTGGCGATGACCGCCGCCAGGCGGTACCAGAAGCCGATTCTGCGGCGGGACACTCGGAGCACCTTCCTCTAGGACAGACCACTGTCGATGACTGCGCGAGCTACGCAGGGAGCAAGTGTCGCCCCGGCCCTCCGGTCTGTCGAGAACACCGTACGCCCCGACCGTGGGGCACCCCCTCCTGGCCGGGTGACAATGACCCCGGTCCTGTCCAGCGACTATGCGTTCGACGGGGCGGGGAGAGCCGAGAGGCAGGAGGACGCCACGAACACCGCACCACCGGCGCGCTGGTCCCTGGTCGTGCCGCTGAAGCCGTTGGCACTGGCGAAGAGCAGGCTCGCCGCCGCCGTCGGCGCCGAGCTGCGTCCCCGGCTCGCTCTGGCGTTCGCCCTGGACACCGTGGGGGCGGCGCTCACCTGCCCGGCGGTACGGGATGTGGCGGTAGTCACGGACGATCCGCTGGCGGGCGCGGAGCTGGCCGCGCTGGGCGCCCGGATCATCGCGGACCGCCCGGGGGCGGGCCTCAACGCCGCTCTCGCACATGGGGCGTACGCGGTACGGGCGCTGCGCCCCGGGGCGGCGGTGGCGGCCCTGAACGCGGATCTGCCCGCACTGCGGCCCGCGGAATTGGGCCGGGTGCTTGATGCCGCCTCCGTATTTCCGCGCGCATTTCTGGCCGATGCGGCCGGAATCGGGACGACATTCCTTTCGGCCGGGCCGGGAGTGGATTTGGCCCCGGCTTTCGGCGGCCCCTCGCGCGCCGCGCATTCGGCTTCGGGGGCGGCGGAAATCCTGCTGAGCGGGGTGGACTCGGTGCGCCGGGACGTGGACACGGGCGCGGACCTGCGCACGGCACTCGCCCTGGGCCCGGGCCCGGCGACGGCGGCGCTGCGGGGCGCGGTCGATGTCGTACCGGGGCACTAGGCTTTCCGGTATGCAGGCGACCGCGTACACATACGACTTCGAGACCCGCAGCGGCAGTGTGCTGCTCGACGACGGGACCCCGGTGGACTTCGGGGCCGAGGCGTTCGACGCGGGCGGGCTGCGGCTGCTGCGGGTGGGGCAGCGCGTGCGCATCGAGACCGAGGGCGAGGGCACGTCCCTGCGCATCACGCTGGTGACGCTGCAGACCTTCTGACAAGGCCGCGGACGGTCTTCTGCGGCAGCGGACGGCCTGAACAGCGGCCGGACACGCCGCGGGCCGGGCTCCCCGAGGGGAGCCCGGCCCGGCGCGTGAGCCGTCCGGCGGTGCCTACTTCTTGCGGGCAGTCGTCTTCTTGGCGGTGGTCTTGCGCGCGGTGACCTTCTTGGCGGGCGCCTTCTTCGCGACGGCCTTCTTCGCGGGCGCGGTCTTCTTCGCCACGGCCTTCTTGGTCGTGGTCGCCTTCTTGGTCGTGGTCGCCTTCTTGGCCGGGGTCGCCTTCTTGGCGGTGGTGGCCTTCTTGGCGGTGGTCTTCTTCGCCGCCGTCGTCTTCGCCACTGCCTTCGTGGCGGTCTTCTTCGCGACGGTCTTCTTCGCCGTGGTCTTCTTGGCGGCGGCCTTCTTGGCGGTGGTGGCCTTCTTAGCCGCCGCCTTCTTGACCGTGCTCCGGCTGGACGTACCACCGGAGAGGCTGCCCTTGGGTGCCTTCTTCACGGCGACCTCGTCACCCTTGGGGAGCTTCTTCGAGCCGCTGACCAGGTCCTTGAAGCCCTGACCCGCACGGAAGCGCGGAACCGAGGTCTTCTTGACCCGCACGCGCTCACCCGTCTGCGGGTTGCGGGCGTAACGGGCCGGACGGTCGACCTTCTCGAACGAACCGAAACCGGTGACCGAGACCCGGTCGCCGGCGACGACGGCGCGGACGACCGCGTCCAGCACCGCGTCCACGGCGTCCGCGGCCTGCTGACGGCCGCCGAGCTTGTCGGCAATCGCTTCTACGAGCTGCGCCTTGTTCACGTCTTCCCCTTCGGAGACATTGGCCGGAACGAATCTGTTCTGGCTTTTTCGCACGTTAGGCAGATATATACCGCAAATCAAACACGAAACGGGCTAATCACCCTAGTGCCGCAACGAAGTCGGTCTTACCAACTCCTTGTGACTCAGTCGTCTTCGGGGAATCGGCCCTCGTCGAGGTCCTTCATCAACCGGTCCAGACGCCTTGCCGCATCGGCGAGATCGTGTTTGGCAGCCGCTGTGATGACCAGCAGCTTCCGGGACAGCGCCATCCGTACGCCCTCCGGGACTTGCAGTTCGCGCACCACTGTGTGCGCTTCTTTCAGTCGGTCCGCGACGACCCGGTAGAGCTTGAGTTGGCTGTCGCGTTCCATGCGCCGATTGTGCCATCTGGGGCGAGTTGTCGCCTCCGGCGGGGGCAACTGAGGGATTCCGGGTGGTTTCCGGTTCCCCAACGACCACCGGTCGCGCAAGTCCCAATCCGGCCATCTGCTGTGCAGCCTAGGCTAGTTGACGCCACCCTGACACCCCGCAACGCAACACGCCCCCTGTCCCGAAAGACAGGGGGCGTGTTGGGCCGAAAGACTGCCGAAGACCCGCCGGGGAGGCGGCGAACGGTCTTCGAAAGCCTCAGACGAGCGAAGTGCTGGGCTTGTAGGAGGGTCGCTTCGCCTCGTAAGCGGCGATGTCCGGCTCGTTCTGCAGGGTGATGCTGATGTCGTCCAGGCCGTTCAGCAGCCGCCAGCGGGCGTTCTCGTCGAGTTCGAAGTCGGCCGTGACGCCTTCCGCGCGGACCTGGCGGTCCTTGAGGTCAACGGTGATCTCGGCGTTCGGGTCGTTTTCCGTCAGCTCCCAGAGCGCGTCCACGACTTTCTGGTCGAGAACCACCGTGAGCAGCCCGTTCTTCAGCGAGTTGCCCCGGAAGATATCGGCGAACCGGGACGAGATCACGGTTTTGAAGCCGTAGTTCTGCAGCGCCCAGACCGCGTGCTCGCGGGAGGATCCGGTACCGAAGTCGGGGCCCGCGACCAGCACCGACGCCCCCTGGCGCTCGGGCTTGTTCAGGACGAAGGACGGGTCCTTGCGCCAGGCCTCGAACAGTCCGTCCTCGAAGCCGTCCCGGGTGACCTTCTTCAGCCAGTGGGCCGGGATGATCTGGTCGGTGTCGACGTTGGAGCGGCGCAGCGGGACAGCCCGGCCGGTGTGCGTGGTGAAAGCTTCCATGGCTGATCAGACTCCAGCGGGCGTACGGGCGTCGGTGAGGTCGGCGGGCGAGGCCAGATGGCCGAGAACCGCTGTCGCGGCCGCGACCTGCGGCGAGACCAGATGGGTGCGGCCGCCCTTGCCCTGCCTGCCCTCGAAGTTGCGGTTGGAGGTGGAGGCGGAGCGCTCGCCGGGGGCCAGCTGGTCCGGGTTCATGCCCAGGCACATCGAGCAGCCCGCGTGCCGCCATTCGGCGCCGGCGGTGGTGAAGACCTTGTCCAGGCCCTCCTCGACGGCCTGCAGGGCGACCCGCACCGAGCCCGGGACGACCAGCATCCGTACGCCGTCGGCGACTTTGCGGCCCTCCAGGATGGAGGCGGCCGAGCGCAGGTCCTCGATGCGGCCGTTGGTGCAGGAACCTACGAAGACGGTGTCGACGTCGATGGCCCGCAGCGGCTGGCCCGCGGTCAACCCCATGTACTCCAGCGCCTTTTCGGCGGCGAGGCGCTCCGAAGCGTCTTCGTACGAAGCCGGGTCGGGGACGGACGCCGAAAGCGGTGCGCCCTGGCCCGGGTTGGTGCCCCAGGTGACGAACGGCGAGAGCTCGGTGGCGTCGATGACGACCTCGGCGTCGAAGACCGCGTCCTCGTCCGCCTTCAGGGTCTGCCAGTACGCGACCGCCGCGTCCCAGTCGGCGCCCTTGGGGGCGTGCGCGCGGCCTTCGAGGTAGTCGAACGTGGTCCGGTCGGGGGCGATCATGCCCGCCCGGGCGCCGGCCTCGATCGACATGTTGCAGATGGTCATCCGGGCCTCCATCGAGAGCTTCTCGATGGCCGAGCCGCGGTACTCCAGCACATAGCCCTGGCCGCCGCCGGTGCCGATCCTGGCGATGATGGCCAGGATCAGGTCCTTGGCGGTGACGCCGTCGGGCAGCTCGCCGTCCACGGTGATGGCCATGGTCTTGAAGGGCGCCAGTGGCAGGGTCTGGGTGGCGAGCACATGCTCTACCTGTGAGGTGCCGATCCCGAACGCCAGGGCCCCGAAGGCGCCGTGCGTGGAGGTGTGCGAGTCGCCGCAGACCACGGTGGTGCCGGGCTGGGTCAGACCCAGCTGCGGTCCCACCACGTGGACGACGCCCTGCTCGACGTCGCCGAGCGGGTGCAGCCGTACGCCGAACTCGGCGCAGTTCTTGCGCAGCGTCTCCAGCTGGGCCCGGGAGACCGGGTCGGCGATGGGCTTGTCGATGTCGATGGTCGGGGTGTTGTGGTCCTCGGTGGCGATGGTGAGGTCGAGGCGCCGCACCGGGCGGCCGTTGGCGCGCAGACCGTCGAACGCCTGCGGGCTGGTCACCTCGTGCAGCAGGTGCAGATCGATGAAGAGGAGGTCGGGCTCGCCCTCGGCGCGCCTGACGACATGGTCGTCCCAGACCTTCTCCGCGAGTGTCCTACCCATCGCTTTCCCTCCGGCCGGCGTCGTCGCCGGCCCAACTAGAGACCGGGTGCTCCGCCCGGGCCCCCGGGACCGGACGGTGGCTGCGGACCGTTGTGCGGACCGCCAGTACAGGTTCGCAAGTTCCGGAGAAAATTGAACTTGCGTTTCACAGAGTGAGACGCGAGTATCGTTTCATGGACAACTCTAGCGGCGTCGGCGTTCTCGACAAGGCGGCTCTCGTCCTGAGCGCCCTGGAGTCCGGTCCGGCCACCCTCGCGGGGTTGGTCGCGGCCACCGGGCTCGCACGACCCACGGCACACCGCCTTGCCGTGGCTTTGGAACACCACCGGATGGTGGCGAGGGACATGCAGGGCCGGTTCATCCTCGGCCCGCGGCTCGCGGAGCTCGCGGCCGCGGCCGGCGAGGACCGGCTGCTGGCCACGGCGGGTCCCGTGCTCACGCATCTGCGCGACGTGACGGGCGAGAGCGCCCAGCTCTACCGCCGCCAGGGCGACATGCGGATCTGCGTGGCGGCGGCCGAGCGGCTGTCCGGACTGCGGGACACCGTGCCGGTCGGCTCGACCCTGACGATGAAGGCGGGCTCCTCCGCCCAGATCCTGATGGCCTGGGAGGAGCCGGAGCGCCTGCACCGGGGCCTGCAAGGGGCCCGCTTCACGGCGACGGCCCTGTCGGGCGTACGGCGCCGGGGCTGGGCCCAGTCGATCGGCGAGCGCGAGCCGGGCGTGGCCTCGGTGTCGGCGCCGGTGCGCGGCCCGTCCAACCGCGTGGTGGCGGCCGTCTCGGTCTCCGGACCGATCGAGCGCCTGACCCGCCACCCCGGCCGGATGCACGCCCAGGCGGTCATCGACGCCGCCGCCCGCCTCTCCGAGGCCCTGCGCCGCAACGGCTAGCCCCCACGTCCGCCTCCGGCCCACCGCTCCAACGCCGCAGCGGTGGGCCGGAGGCGTGTTTTGAGGCCCGGTCTTCGTCTGCGGCTGAGTGGTGGGTTGCTCGCGCAGTTCCCCGCGCCCCTCAGGGGGTACCCGGCCGCCGGAGAACTCGCTCCGCCACAGCCCTTCAGGGGCGCCGCCGCGTAGGTGCGACCAGCCCGCGGCGGCCTGCAGACGAAACCCGGACCCCCAGCGGAGCGCTACGCCGCCTTGAGCCGGTCCGCCGCCCGGTCCCCCCGCCGTCCCACCGGCACCATGCCCGTCGCCTTGCCCAGGCCGAAGCCCGGCATGGCGACGTAGATCGACTCGTACGAGCCCGCCGGGACCACGTACGTCTCGTGCCAGATCCCCACCGCGCCCTTGGCACCCCGCGCCCGGCGGTTGAAGGCCGTCCAGGCCGGGCGGTGCTCCTTGTCCTGCGCCGAGGCGTACGCCAGGAGCTTCTCCTTGGACTCCCAGTACTGCACCACCGCCAGCGTGCGCGGCCCGGCCAGGACGGGCTGGAAGCCGAGGAGGCCGCTGCCCTCCTCCTTGACGAGCTCCTTCAGCATCCGGGGCATCGCGGACGTGACCGGCAGCCAACTGCGCAGCGCGCGGAAGCGGTTGATGCGCATCCCGATGAGGAAGACCACCACGTCCCCCTCGGCGGCGGCGGTCATACGTCCTTCGATCGGCTTCTCGCTCATGGCGTTCCCCCAGTGACAGACGACGGTTGCTTGGGCCGTGTATTGGATAGTTCCGCTATCCGATGGTTAGATAGTGGCACTCTCCAAGGGAAGGCGCAAGAGGAATGAGACTGGCGGAGCTGAGCGAGCGGAGCGGGGTCGCCCCGGCGACGATCAAGTACTACCTGCGCGAGGGACTGCTGCCGCCGGGCCACCGGGTCACCGCCACCCAGGCCGACTACGACACGGCCCACCTCCAGCGGCTCAAGCTGGTGCGCGCGCTGATCCAGGTGGGCCGGGTGCCGGTGGCCGCCGCCAAGGAGGTGCTCGCGGCCCTGGAGGACGACTCCCTGGACCACCACTCCCAGCTCGGCGTCGCCGTGGAGGCCCTGCCGAACGCGCCGGAGCCCGACCCCGCCGACCCGCACGCCCGGGCGGCGCGCGCCTCGGTGGACGCGCTGGTCGACGGGCTCGGCTGGCAGTACGGCAGCTCGGACCCGCAGGGCAGCTCGGGCGCGTACCGGACGCTGCTCGCGGCGGTGACCGCGCTCGCCCGGCTCGGATACCCCTGCTCCACCGAGGAGTTGGCCCCGTACGCGGCGGCCGCCGCCCAAGTGGCGGTCACCGACCTGGACTTGGTGGAGCGCTACGACGCCCCCGCCGAACAGGTCGAGGCGGCAGTGGCGTTGACCGTCCTGTACGAGCCGGTGCTGCTGAGTCTGCGGCGGCTGGCCCAGGCGCAGGAGTCGGCGCGGCGGTTCGTCCGGCCGTGAGCACCGCCCGGGGGCCGACCCGCCCCCGGGTATCCCCCGGACATGCGGAAGGGGCCCGGCACACAGTGTGTGCCGGGCCCCTTCTTCACGTACCCCCGACCGGATTCGAACCGGCGCTACCGCCTTGAGAGGGCGGCGTGCTAGGCCGCTACACAACGGGGGCGTGCTTGGATCTCGGAAGATCCTCAGATCTTGACGATCCGCTGGGCTACCAGGACTCGAACCTAGAATGACGGTACCAGAAACCGTAGTGTTGCCAATTACACCATAGCCCATGGTGGTTTAGACCAGTACCCCCGACCGGATTCGAACCGGCGCTACCGCCTTGAGAGGGCGGCGTGCTAGGCCGCTACACAACGGGGGCCCTAGCGATCCTGCATGAGAGTCAGCGGGTGCGACCCGGACTGTCTCCCTGGGAAGGATCTGTACCCCCGACCGGATTCGAACCGGCGCTACTGCCTTGAGAGGGCAGCGTGCTAGGCCGCTACACAACGGGGGCTTTGCGGATCTGGAATCCGCGGTGCAGATAAGCTCTGCGAGCTGGCCTACCAGGACTCGAACCTAGACTAACGGAACCAGAAACCGTCGTGCTGCCAATTACACCATAGGCCACCAAAACGCAACCCCCGGTGGGGGTCTTGCTCGGCTTGCGCTTTCGGTTCCGGGCTTTTCTTCCCGCTCCCCTCGGCGCAGGAAGAACATTACCCGAAGGTGTCCGGCGCTCCAAAACGGGTATCGCGGCGCAGCAGGGGCGGGAGCTCCTCCAGGCCCGTGATCCGGATCAGTTCGGGCCGCCCGCCCACCTGGTTGCGGTCCAGCCAGATCCCCAGGAGCCCCGCCTCACCCGCCCCGCGCGCGTCGATGTCCGGCTGGTCGCCCACGTACGCGACCTCCTGGGGCGCCAGGCCCAGCGCCTCGCAGGCCGCGTGGAAGGCGCCGGCGTCGGGCTTGGAGATCCCCAGCTCGGCCGCGCACACCACGGCCTCGAACCGGTCCCGTACGCCCAGGACCTCCAGCTTGCGCTCCTGGTGGTGGAGGGAGGAGTTGGAGAGGACGGCGTGCCGGTAGCCGTCGGCGAGCAGGTCGAGGACGGGCAGGGTGTCCGGGAAGAGCGACCAGGCGGCCTCGTAGTGGGCCAGGTGCCGCTCGAACCACGCCTGCGCCTCGGAGTCGCTCAGCTCGGCGCCCAGGAAGGCGCGCACCCGGTCGCGCCGCTGCCCCTGCCAGTCGGTCTCCCCCGCGGCGAACCGCGCCCAGTGGTACGCGGTGAGCTCGTCCCAGGTGGTGAGCGCCTGCTCCATCGACGCGTACGCGGCGGGCAGCCCCTCGGCCTCCAGGTGTACGTGCATGCCCCTGCGGGCGGCCGAGGCGTAGTCGAAGAGGGTGTCGTCGAGGTCCCAGAGGACGGCGCGGGTCGCCATGACGTCGACGGTACCCCCGCGGTGCTCTCCGGCTGGGGGTTCGGGGGTTATCCCCCGAAAAATGCAGTGTCGAGGTCCCAGAGCACTGCGCGGACGGTCATACGGCGACGGTACGCCGAAGGGGCGGCAGCCGGTCCGGCTACCGCCCCTTCGGGTCGTACGTCACTCCGCCATACGGAAACTACGCGGCGAGCTTCGCCAGCGCCGCGTCGATGCGGGCCAGCGTCTTCTCCTTGCCCAGGATCTCCAGGGACTCGAAGAGCGGCAGGCCCACCGTGCGGCCGGTGACGGCGACGCGGACCGGGGCCTGCGCCTTGCCGAGCTTGAGGCCGTGCGCCTCGCCGGCGGCCAGGACGGCCTCCTTGAGGGACTCCGGGGACGACCAGTCGGCCGACTCCAGCTTCTCGCGGGCCGTGCGCAGCAGCGCGTCCGAGCCCTCCTTCATCGCCTTCGCCCAGGACGCCTCGTCCTCGACCGGCTCCTTGAGGAAGAGGAAGTCGACGTTGGCCGTGATGTCCGAGAGGACGGTGACCCGGGTCTGGGCGTGCGGCGCGATGGCCTCCCAGGCGGCGCGGTCGAAGTCCTCGGGCGCCCAGTTGGCGTGCGGGGCGGTCAGCCACGGCTCGCAGGCGGCCGTGAACGCCTTCACGTCGAGCAGGCGGATGTGGTCGCCGTTGATCGACTCGGCCTTCTTCAGGTCGAAGCGGGCCGGGTTGGCGTTGACGTCGGCGACGTCGAACTTCGCGATCATGTCGGAGATCGAGAAGACGTCCTGGTCGGCCGAGAAGGACCAGCCGAGGAGCGAGAGGTAGTTGAGCAGGCCCTCCGGGAGGAAGCCGCGCTCCCGGTAGATGTTCAGGGAGGCCTGCGGATCGCGCTTGGAGAGCTTCTTGTTGCCCTCGCCCATGACGTACGGGAGGTGGCCGAAGGCGGGGGTCCCCTTGGCCACGCCCAGCTCGATCAGCGCCTTGTAGAGCGCGATCTGGCGCGGGGTGGAGGAGAGCAGGTCCTCGCCGCGCAGGACGTGGGTGATCTCCATCAGGGCGTCGTCGACCGGGTTGACCAGCGTGTACAGCGGGGCCCCGTTGGCGCGGACGATGCCGTAGTCCGGCACGTTGTCCGGGGTGAAGGTCAGCTCGCCGCGGACCAGGTCCGTGAAGGTGATCGGCTCGTCGGGCATCCGGAAGCGGACGATGGCCGTGCGGCCCTCCGCCTCGTACGCCGCCTTCTGCTCGGCGCTCAGCTCGCGGCAGTGGCCGTCGTAGCCGGACGGCTTGCCGGCGGCGCGGGCCGCGTCGCGGCGCTCGTCGAGCTCCTCGGTGGTGCAGTAGCAGTGGTACGCGTAGCCGCCGGTGAGCAGCTTCTCGGCCACGTCCCGGTAGATGTCCATCCGCTGGGACTGGCGGTAGGGCGCGTGCGGGCCGCCCACCTCGGGGCCCTCGTCCCAGTCGAGGCCCAGCCAGCGCAGCGAGTCGAGCAGCTGGTTGTACGACTCCTCGGAGTCGCGGGCCGCGTCGGTGTCCTCGATGCGGAAGACCATGGTGCCCTGGTTGTGCCGGGCGAAGGCCCAGTTGAACAGGGCGGTGCGGACCAGGCCGACGTGCGGGTTGCCGGTCGGGGAGGGACAGAAACGGACGCGTACGGGAGAGCCGGATGCGCTAGCCACGCTTGACAACCTTGTTGGTGAGAGTGCCGATGCCTTCGATGGTGACGGCGACCTCGTCGCCGACGTTGAGGGGGCCGACTCCGGCCGGGGTCCCCGTGAGGATGACGTCGCCCGGGAGCAGCGTCATGGCCTCGGTGATGTGGACGACCAGGTCCTCGATGGAGCGGATCATGTCGCTGGTGCGGCCCAGCTGGCGCTGTTCGCCGTTGACCGTCGCCTGGATCGTGAGGTCCGTGGGGTCGAGGTCGGTCTCCACCCAGGGGCCGAGCGGGCACGAGGTGTCGAAGCCCTTGGCCCGGGCCCACTGCTTCTCGCGCTGCTGGGCGTCGCGCGCGGTGACGTCGTTGGCGCAGGTGTAGCCGAAGATGACGTCCTTGACGCGCTCGCGCGGGACCTCGCGGCACATCCGGCCGATCACCACGGCCAGCTCGGCCTCGTGGTGCAGCTCATTGGAGAAGGAGGGGTACTCGATCGCGTCGCCGGAGCCGATCACCGAGGTGGTGGGCTTGAAGAAGGCGACCGGAACCTCGGGGACCTCGTTGCCGAGCTCCTTGGCGTGCTCCGCGTAGTTGCGGCCGATGGCCACGACCTTGTTGGGCAGCACCGGGGGCAGCAGCCGGACCTTGCTCAGCGGGACCTTGGTCCCGGAGAGCTCGAAGTCGGCGTACGGAATGCCCTTGATGATGTCGAGCACGGGCCCCTGCGGGGTGTCCTCGACCGCGCCGAAGGCGACATTGCCGTCGATGGAGAATCTGGCGATGCGCACGGGATGCTGTCGCCCCTCACTTGGTCGCTGGCTGGAGACTGACGCTCCAGGCTAACGCGGGTGAGGGGGCGACCCGCGCTATCTACTGGGCGGCGGCGACCGGTGCGTCCATCAGGACGGTGCGGCGCGGGTTGGCCGTCTGGGTGGGCAGGTCCACCGAGTGCTCGGGCAGGAGCTCCGTCTGCATCTCCTCGGCGTCCGCGAGGTGCGCGAGGGTGGTGCGGCGGGGGTTGGCTATGGTGCGGATCATCATCGTCGTCTTCATCTGCCGTTCGAACCCTGTCGGTTGCGGGGCGCGCGGCGGCGCCGGTTGTCGGATTGGCCATCCCTGTAAAGCGTCAGGCTAAACATTCGAATTCCCGGCAAACGGCCGTAGAGGCGACGATCATCATGTGAGTTTGCTCACGAGTTGGTAAACAATTCGGGCATTACGCCCCGTCAATTCCGGCCATCGAAACGGACATTGCACCACTGAACCCTCCATTCCGCTCTTGATCATGGCGACTGGGTCACTCCTCCCACGTAAGCGACTCGTGGGTAAAAGTCCGATTCATCCGTGCATGGTTTCTACGGCTCGTGACCCGCCCATCACAATGTGTCACTCAGGTCACAGCCCGGTACGCGGGCCTTGTTGGAGATCCGGCACTGTGCTGGAATTCCACGCACCGCCGCGGGTCACTGACCGGCGCGCAAGGGCGCAACGCAGCGCCGAGTGGCGGCGGGGAGGGGGAGACCAACAAGCGCCGGTCACTCACGACCAACACATGGGGCGCACACTTGCCCCACGACGCCGACACCGTCCCTTCCGTTCAGAGCGGGGGGACGCCTGGTCCAGAGGTTGCGACGCTAGTGCAGGGACGTTTCAAGAGGGATGGCAGCGCTGCGGCGGAGCAGGAGCCGCACGGCGGGACTGGCCCCACATCAGTCAGTTCCTCGCCCCAGCACGCCCAGAACCCCCGGGCCACCCAGAACCCGTCCGCTCCTTCACCGGGCGGCGACGACACCGGCGGCCCCTCCGGCCCGACCGGACGCTCCGCCGCGGGCGGTGAGAAGCCGTCGGCCGCGCCGAAGCCGAAGCCCGCCGTGGACACCGGGTCGCGAATAGCCCTGCGCAACTGGCGCATCTCCACCCGCCTGGTCGCGCTCCTCACCCTCCCCGTGGTCGCCGCGACCACCCTCGGCGGGCTGCGCATCAACCAGTCGATGAACGACATGAAGCAGCTCGACCACATGCAGCTGCTCACCGACATGACCAAGCAGGCCACCGAGCTGGCCGCCGCGCTCCAGGAGGAGCGCGACAAGTCGGCGGGCCCGCTGGCCACCGACACCGGCGCGGACATGGTCCAGACGGCCCGGGGCACCACCGACCGGGTCAAGCAGTCGTTCATGACGGCCACCCAGGACGTCGACAACCCGGACAACGACGACGCCCTGGAGTCGATCCGCCGTAACGTCACGGCCATCGCGATCCAGCTCCAGGACCTCGACAACATCCGCAAGAGCGCCTACCACGGCGACGTCTCGGACTCCCAGACCGTCGAGGGCTACAGCCGCCTCATCCGCGGCCTCCTCAGCCTCTCCCAGGACATGGCGCAGGCCACCTCCAACCCGGAGATGATCAAGCGCACCCGTGCGCTGGCCGCGTTCTCCTCCGCCAAGGAGTACGCCTCCATCCAGCGCGCGATCATCGCCGCCGCGCTCCCCGCGACCAAGGACAAGAGCGGCACGCTCGCCGAGTCCGACCGCCTCTACGCCAAGTCCGCGGCGGACGGCGAGCGCCAGGAGCTGTCGTCGTTCTCGATCGTCTACGAGAGCAACCACGGCAACCCCGAAGAGCTGATGGCCCCGCTCGACAAGGGCAACTCGGAGATCACCGCGGCCAACGCGTACTCCCAGCGCGTCCTCAAGGGCGGCCTCGCCACGGAGACCAAGCGCTCGTACCTCGACTGGTACGACCAGGACTCCAACAAGATCAACCAGATGAAGACGATCGAGCAGACCCTGCTCGGCGAGATGGAGCAGAAGGCCCGCGAGCTGCGCGACCAGTCGCAGCGGGACGCGATCCTCAACGGTGCCCTGATCCTCATCGTCCTCGGCGTCTCGCTGGTCGGCGCGTTCGTCGTGGCCCGGTCCATGATCCGCTCGCTGCGGCGCCTCCAGGACACCGCCACCCGGGTCGCCCAGGACCGCCTGCCCGAGCTCGTCAAGCAGCTCTCCGAGTCCGACCCGCAGGACGTCGACACGTCCGTGGAGTCGGTCGGCGTGCACTCGCGCGACGAGATCGGCCAGGTGGCCGCGGCCTTCGACGACGTGCACCGCGAGGCCGTGCGTCTCGCCGCCGAGCAGGCGCTGCTGCGAGGCAACGTCAACGCGATGTTCACCAACCTCTCGCGCCGCTCGCAGGGCCTCATCCAGCGTCAGCTCTCGCTCATCTCCGAACTGGAGTCCCGCGAGGCCGACCCGGACCAGCTCTCCTCGCTCTTCAAGCTCGACCACCTCGCGACCCGTATGCGCCGGAACGGCGAGAACCTCCTCGTCCTCGCCGGTGAAGAGCCCGGTCGCCGCTGGACCCGCCCGGTCCCGCTGGTCGACGTGCTCCGCGCCGCCGCCTCCGAGGTGGAGCAGTACGAGCGCATCGAGCTGGCGGCCGTGCCCGCCACCGATGTCGCCGGCCGCGTGGTCAACGACCTCGTGCACCTGCTCGCCGAGCTGCTGGAGAACGCCACCTCGTTCTCCTCGCCGCAGACCAAGGTCCGCGTCACCGGTCACGCGCTGCCCGACGGCCGCGTCCTGGTCGAGATCCACGACACCGGCATCGGCCTCTCCCCCGAGGACCTCGCCGCGATCAACGAGCGGCTCGCGTCGCCGCCCACCGTGGACGTCTCGGTCTCGCGCCGCATGGGTCTGTTCGTGGTCGGCCGCCTGTCCCTGCGACACGGCATCCGCATCCAGCTGCGCCCCTCCGACTCCGGCGGTACGACGGCGCTCGTCATGCTGCCCGTCGACGTCGCCCAGGGCGGCAAGAAGGCCCCCGGCAAGCCCGGCGGTCCCCAGGGCCAGGGCCCGGCGGGCCCCGGCGGCGGCCGTCCCGGCGTGACCCCGGGCCCCGGTGCCCGCGCCGGTCTCGCCGGTGCGCTCGGCAGCGGCCCGGCCGGCGGCAGCGGTGGCAACGGACGGCTCGGCGCGGGCGCCCCGCGCGGCGCGGTGGCCGGCGGTGCCGGTCCGCGTGCCGCGCTGCCTCCGCGCAACGGCGGCCAGCAGCCGCCGCAGGGCGGCCAGAACCAGGGCGGCTTCGGCCAGGGCGGCGCCTTCGGCACCGGCACCCCGGCCCAGCAGCCCCCGGCCCCGCGCCGCGGCGACCGCCCGCTGACCCCGCCGCCCGGCGCCCCGCGCGCCGAGCTGCCCGGCGGCGCCCCGCAGCGCCCGCAGGCCGCGAGCTGGGGCAACGAGCAGGCCTCCCAGGACGGCCCGCGCGGCCACGAGGAAGTCGAGCAGCACACCGGGCAGTACCCCCGGCCGCAGCTCGACGACCGGCAGGGCCCCGGCTCCACGGCCGAGTTCGCCCGCCCGGACTTCGACGGGCCGCCGCCCGGCAGCCAGGACCCCTCGTCCACCGGCCAGTTCGTGCGCCCGGACGTCTTCGGCGCGCCGCAGGGCGGCCAGAACGCCGCGCCGCTGTCGCCGCAGGCGAACGGCCAGTTCGAGCGCCCCGGCGCGTACGGCCGGACCGGCCAGGACGCGGACCAGAACACCGGTCAGTACGCCCGGCCGGAGTTCGACGCGCCGCGTGCCCCGCAGCAGCCGCAGCAGCCGCAGTACCAGGCGCCGCAGCCCCGGCAGAACCAGCAGCCGCGTCCGGCCGCCGGGAGCCTGCCGCAGCAGCCGCAGCCCGAGGCGCTGCCGCCGGCCCCGAACGCCGGTGACGGCCGTACGCCGCTGTACGACACCCTGGAGACCAACTGGTTCCACGGGCAGGGCGGTCAGAACGGCCAGCAGCCGGGACAGCCCGCACCGGGCGTCCAGGGCCAGGGCAACCAGGGTCAGGGCGGCCAGGGCGGACCCCAGCAGGGGATCCGTCCGGCGCAGCCCCCGGCCGCGGCGCAGCAGCCGCCGGCCGAGCGCCGCCCGGCGCCCGTCCAGCGCGACGCCAACGGCGCGGCCGGCAACGCCGCACCGGGCAACGGCTCGTGGCGCCCCTCGCCCAACGACGAACTCGTCCGCCAGGCCGAGCGGGCCCGCAAGCCCGCCGCCGGCGGTGTCACCACTTCCGGTCTGCCCAAGCGGGTCCCGCGTGCCAATCTGGTCGCGGGCACCGCACAGCAGCAGCAGAACCAGGCAGGCCCCCAGGTCTCGCGTGCGCCCGACGACGTGCGCGGCCGCCTGACCAATCTCCGCCGGGGTATCCAGCAGGGGCGGCAGGCCGGAAACGGCCCGTCGACCGGCAGTTTCTCGATGGACCCCACTCACCAGCAGGAGCGATAGTTGAGTCAGATGAGCCAGGCGGCGCAGAATCTGAACTGGTTGATCACCAACTTCGTGGACAACACCCCCGGGGTGTCCCACACAGTGGTGGTCTCTGCCGACGGACTCCTGCTTGCCATGTCAGAAGGTTTTCCGCGGGACCGGGCCGACCAGCTCGCGGCCGTGGCGTCCGGTCTCACCTCGCTGACCGCGGGTGCGTCCCGGATCTTCGAGGGCGGGACCGTCGCCCAGACCGTGGTGGAGATGGAGCGCGGCTTCCTCTTCCTCATGTCCGTCTCCGACGGCTCCTCGCTGGCCGTGCTCGCCCACCCCGAGTGCGACATCGGCCTGGTCGGTTACGAGATGGCCCTCCTGGTCGACCGCGCGGGCTCCGTCCTCACCCCGGATCTGCGAGCTGAGCTCCAGGGGAGCCTGCTCCACTGAGGCACCCCACTCCTCAGTCAGAACCCACCGTCCGGCCGCACCCCGCCCCCCACCGGCCACATCCGACGGCTCGAAGACACTCGCTGTCCCTGCTGTCCCGCCCGGAGGATCCATGACCCCGCCACCCGCCTCACACGATTCGTACGGCGCTCTGCACGACGCGCACTACGACAGTGAAGGCGACCAGCCGCTGGTCCGCCCGTACGCCATGACGGGCGGCCGGACCCGGCCGCGCTACCAGCTCGCCATCGAGGCCCTGGTCAGCACGACCGCGGACCCGGCACACCTGGCCACGCTGCTCCCGGAGCACCAGCGGATCTGCCACCTGTGCCGCGAGGTGAAGTCGGTGGCGGAGGTCTCGGCGCTGCTGCAGATGCCGCTCGGCGTGGCCCGGATTCTTGTCGCCGACCTGGCGGAGGCCGGCATGGTGGCCATCCACCAGCCGGGCAATGGAGAGGCCGGCGGCACGCCGGATGTGACGCTGCTCGAAAGGGTGCTCAGTGGACTTCGCAAGCTCTAGCGGCGGAGCGGGACGGTCTACCACCTCCGCGAAGATCGTGGTGGCGGGCGGCTTCGGCGTGGGCAAGACCACGTTCGTGGGCGCCGTCTCGGAGATCAACCCGCTGCGCACCGAGGCCGTGATGACGTCCGCGTCGGCGGGCATCGACGACCTCACCCACACCGGGGACAAGACCACCACCACGGTGGCCATGGACTTCGGCCGCATCACCCTGGACCAGGACCTGATCCTGTACCTCTTCGGTACGCCGGGTCAGGACCGCTTCTGGTTCATGTGGGACGACCTGGTGCGCGGCGCGATCGGCGCCGTGGTCCTGGTGGACACCCGCCGCCTGGCCGACTGCTTCCCCGCGGTCGACTACTTCGAGAACAGCGGGCTGCCGTTCGTCATCGCGCTGAACGGCTTCGACGGCCACCAGCCGTACACCCCGGACGAGGTCCGCGAGGCGCTCCAGATCGGCCCCGACACCCCGATCATCACCACCGACGCCCGCCACCGCGGCGATGCGAAGAGCGCGCTGATCACGCTGGTGGAACACGCACTGATGGCACGACTCAAGTAGTCGGGTCCATACGGCAGTTGTCGTAGACGAACGGGGGCGGACTGTGTCCTTTGACACGATCCGCCCCTGTGTTCATAACGTTTCGACAGAGAATTCCCTCGTCACGGACACCCGCCGCGTTCACATGGTGTCACTGCGCTCACATCGGCCCCGTCTTTTGACGGGGCTCGCTCTTTATGCCCGTTTTATCTGAGGCGTGTGCCACTCGGAACCCCTCATTCCAGCTGTTTGGAACGGACCCCCCTGGCGTGCTGGAATTCGACGAACTCCCGAGTAGTACGGCTCAGAACATTTAAAGGCACACCACGAGAGGTGCCGGCGCCGAGAGGTTGTTGGTCGAGTGAGGCGAAGCACGACGAGCTCCGCGACGCAGCAGGCGCGGGGCAACTTCACCCCGCCGCAGCGCAGTGCGGCGACGCCGGACGAGCTGCCGACCCCCTCCGGGGGCAAGGGCGCGGGCAAGGGCACGGGTCCGCTCGCGAGCCCCGACTCCGGCAGCCGCAGCAAGTTCTCGCCGCGCAACTGGCGGGTGGCCACCCGTCTGAACGCCATCCTCCTCATCCCCGTCCTCGTCGGCCTCGTCATGGGCGGCTTCGAGGTCAAGAACTCCATATCCACCTGGCGCGACGCCCGTGACGCCGAGAAGACGGCGAACATCGTGCGCGCCGCCTCGGAGTACGGCCAGGCCCTGCTCAACGAGCGTGACCTCACCGCTCGCCCCCTGCTGCAGAACAAGCGCGACGACGAGGTCATCGCCAAGGCGTACGCCGTCACGGACGCGGCCCGCGCCAAGTTCGACGACGAGGTCAAGGGCATGCCGGACACGGCGAGCCTGCAGCGCCGTCTGACCAAGGTCCGCGAGGTCGAGAAGAACCTCGACCAGCTGCGCAAGACCGCCTACGCCAAGGGCGTCGAGGCGAAGAACCCGGTCCTCACCGAAGAGGGCTACACCGCCATCCCCCACTACCTGAGCACGTTCTCCAACGAGCTCGGCCTGGGCACCGGCAACATCACCAGCTACGGCCGCATGGTGTACGCGGTCGACCTCGCCAAGGCCGCGGAGTCGCTCCAGCGGTCCATCGGTCTGCACCTCATCATGCGCCCGAGCGAGGACCCCAAGACCTTCCAGATGCAGGTCAAGGCGTTCAACTCGTACAACTACCTGGAGTTCATCGCCCTCGGCGAGTTCGACGCCGGTGGTACGGACGCGGACAGCGCCCATCTGAAGCAGGTCATGGAGGCCAAGGCCGCCCAGGCCGCCAAGGACCTTCCGGCGGTGCGCCAGCAGGCCGACGACGGCCCGCGCATCGGTGCCGCCCCGGCCCGCGACGGCTCGCCGTTCAACAGCATGGCCGCCGCGATCGGCGAGGGTCAGAGCGCCAAGCAGCTCAAGGCCCAGGGCATCACGCCCGACGCCTGGATGGCCGCCTCCACCGCCAAGTTCGACGGCTACACCGAGATCGAGCAGGACCTGGTCACCAAGGCCGTGACCGAGGCCGGCCAGATCGCCGACGACGCCAAGACCTCCGCGTACCTCAACGGCGCCATCGTCGTGGTCTCGCTGCTCGCCGCCTTCATCCTGGCCGGCATGGTGGCCCGCCAGATGAGCCGCTCGATGCGCCGACTGCGCTCCGCCGCCTTCGAGGTGGCCGAAACGCGACTGCCGATGCTCGTCGACCAGCTCTCGCGCACCGAGCCCGGCCGGGTCGACACCCGCGTCGAGCCCATCCCGATCACCTCCACGGACGAGATCGGCGAAGTCGCCCGCGCCTTCGACCAGGTCCACCGCGAGGCCGTCCGGCTCGCCGCCGAGCAGGCGCTGCTGCGGGGCAACGTCAACGCGATCTTCACCAACCTGTCGCGCCGCAACCAGTCCCTGATCGAGGGCCAGCTGACCCTCATCACCGACCTGGAGAACAACGAGGCCGACCCGGACCAGCTGGAGAGCCTCTTCAAGCTGGACCACCTCGCGACCCGTATGCGCCGCAACGGCGAGAACCTCCTGGTCCTCGCCGGCGAGGAGCCGGGCCGCCGCTGGAACCAGCCGGTCCCGCTGGTCGACGTGCTGCGCGCGGCCTCCTCCGAGGTGGAGTCGTACGAGCGCATCGAGCTGACCGGGGTGCCGGAGAGCGAGATCCACGGCCAGGCCGTGACCGACCTCGTGCACCTGCTCGCCGAGCTCCTGGAGAACGCCACGACGTTCTCCTCCCCGCAGACCAAGGTTCGTGTGACGGCCACCCGCCTCCCGGACGGTCGCGTCATGATCGAGATCCACGACAAGGGCATCGGCCTCACCGCCGAGGACTTCGCGGACATCAACCACAAGCTGGCGAACCCGCCGACCGTGGACGCCGCCGTCTCGCAGCGCATGGGCCTGTTCGTGGTCGGCCGGCTGTCCGACCGGCACGGCATCCGCGTCCAGCTGCGCCCCTCCGGCGAGCAGGCGGGCACCACCTCGCTGGTCATGCTCCCGGACGCGATCACCCACGGTGGCGGTGGCGAGCCGCTGCCCGGCGACGACTTCACGGTCTCGCAGATCATCCCCGAGCAGCAGGGCTTCGAGGCCCCGGCCGCCCCGGCCATGCGCACCGCCGCCGAGCTCGGCTTCGACGACTCCCGCTACGAGACGGGCGAGCAGGGCGAGGCCCTCCAGCTCGACCCGGTCAACCGCTCGCTGATGCGCGAGGAGCGCCGCGCGGCCCTGGAGGCCCAGGCGCAGGGCGGCGACCGCCCGCTCTACCGCGACGAGGTCGACGGTGTGCAGCAGGGCGGCGCGTACGACGAGCAGTACGGCCAGCAGCAGTCCTACGAGGGCGGCTTCGACGAGTCGTACAACACCCCGCAGGGCGCGTACGACAACCAGTTCGACGGGCAGCAGCAGTACGCGCAGGACTACCCGGACGCGTACCCGCAGGAGTCCTACGGACAGCAGCAGGGCCAGCAGCAGAACGGCTACCCGGACCAGGGCTACGCGGAGACCGCCTACCAGGCGCCCGCGGCCGACGGCCCGCAGTACGACGGCGGTTACGGCGACCCGTCCCACCAGGGCGAGTGGCAGCAGAACGCCGCGTACCAGGACTCCTACGCGACCGACTACCCGCAGGCGAACAAGGAAGCGGAATCCGCTCCGGACGTTCCCGAGGGCGGCCGCGAGCGCGTAGGCTTCGACCGTCCGGGCCCCACCCCGGCCTCCTCCCACCAGCTGACCGGCGCCGGTCTGCCGAGGCGCGGCAGCAGCCAGCAGAACTGGCAGCCCGCCGCCCAGGAGCCGCAGCAGAAGTCCGAACCGCAGCGGCCCGAGCAGCGGCAGCCCGTCAACGGCACCGGCTCCGCGACCGTGAACGGGTCCGCTGGCGGAACCGTGAACGGAACCGGAACCGGAGCCTCGAACGGCGCCGCCGCCGGCACCGGCGAGCCCACCGACGACTGGCGTTCGACCAACGACGAGCGCTGGACGCGGGCCGAGAAGCTGCGTGAGCCGAAGGCCGGCGGGGTCACCCCCTCCGGGCTTCCCCGGCGGGTGCCCAAGGCCAATCTGGTCGAGGGCGCGGCCGAGCAGACCCCGCAGGGCGGCCCACAGGTCTCCCGCGCTCCCGAGGACGTCCGCGGCAGGTTGAGCAACCTGCGCCGGGGCGTCCAGCAGGGCCGCAGCGCGGGGTCGGACACAAGTAACACCTACAACCAGGAGCGTTAGTGTGAGCCCGATGAGCCAGGCGGCGCAGAATCTGAACTGGTTGATCACCAACTTCGTGGACAACACCCCCGGGGTGTCCCACACGGTGGTGGTCTCCGCCGACGGACTCCTGCTGGCGATGTCCGAAGGCTTCCCCCGGGACCGGGCCGATCAGCTGGCGGCTGTTGCCTCCGGACTGACGTCCCTGACCGCGGGAGCCTCCCGGATCTTCGAGGGCGGCGCCGTCAACCAGACGGTCGTGGAGATGGAGCGCGGCTTCCTCTTCATCATGTCCATCTCGGACGGCTCCTCGCTGGCCGTACTCGCCCACCCGGAGGCCGACATCGGTCTCGTGGGCTATGAGATGGCTCTCCTTGTCGACCGCGCGGGCACCGTCCTCACCCCGGATCTGCGCGCGGAACTCCAGGGCAGTCTCCTTAATTAGTTGTGAACCTTCCGTTCTCAACTACCAGACAGGCAGTGCGTTTCTCGCCACCGCGCCATAAAGTGCGGTGGCGCGGTCCCACAGGAACGGGCGACCGGCAGTCGGAGGAGGAAACGTGACAACACCCCCAGGCGGACACCCATACAGCGGTGGACAGCAGTCTCCGGGTGAGCACGGGCAGAACCGGTTCAACTTTCCCTCCGCCCCCAGCAGAAGCGGCCAGGGCCAGCACCCGTACCAGCAGCCCCACCGTCAGCCGGGTCCGTACGACCAGCCGCCGCAGCCCCGCATCGAGCCGGTGCAGCCGCGGCAGACCCCCCAGCCCTCCCCGGCGGGCGGCACGCACAACCCCCTTGTGCGTCCGTACGCCATGACCGGCGGCCGCACCCGGCCGCGCTACCAGCTCGCCATCGAGGCGCTGGTGCACACCACGGCGGAACCCGCCAGGCTGCAAGGGCAGTTGCCCGAGCACCAGCGGATCTGCCATCTGTGCCGTGAGATCAAGTCGGTCGCCGAGATCTCGGCACTCCTCTCCATCCCCCTCGGCGTTGCCCGAATCCTCGTCGCCGACCTGGCGGAGGCCGGACTTGTCGCCATCCACCAGCCCGGCGGCGACGAGTCCGCCGGCGGCCAGCCAGATGTGACACTGCTCGAAAGGGTGCTCAGTGGACTTCGCAAGCTCTAGCGGCGGTGCTGCCCGCTCCACTACTTCCGCGAAGATCGTGGTGGCGGGCGGCTTCGGCGTGGGCAAGACCACGTTCGTCGGCGCGGTCTCGGAGATCAACCCCCTGCGTACCGAGGCCGTCATGACGTCCGCTTCCGCGGGCATCGACGACCTCACGCACACGGGCGACAAGACGACCACCACGGTCGCGATGGACTTCGGCCGCATCACGCTCGACCAGGACCTGATCCTGTACCTGTTCGGCACCCCCGGCCAGGACCGTTTCTGGTTCATGTGGGACGACCTGGTGCGCGGCGCGATCGGCGCCGTGGTCCTGGTGGACACCCGCCGCCTGGCCGACTGCTTCCCGGCCGTCGACTACTTCGAGAACAGCGGCCTGCCGTTCGTCATCGCCCTCAACGGCTTCGACGGCCACCAGCCGTACACCCCGGACGAGGTCCGCGAGGCCCTCCAGATCGGCCCCGACACCCCGATCATCACCACCGACGCCCGCCACCGCGCGGACGCGAAGAGCGCGCTGATCACCCTGGTCGAGCACGCGCTGATGGCACGGCTGCGGTAGCCCCGCGCCCGCCCGTACGACGCGGAAGGCCCCGCCGCTCCTCCTGGAGTGGCGGGGCCTTCGGCATGTGAGCGTCCACTGGGCGACCCGTACCGTACGCGCGAGAACGCGAGAAGGCCCCGCCACTCCACACGGGAGCGGCGGGGCCTTCTCGCAGGCTCTGCGGGCCTAGCCCTGCCAGGAGTGCGGTGCCCGGAAGCCCGGCGTGCGCTCCAGGCGGCGCCAGCCCGCCGTGTCGCGGGTGTGGGGCTGGGGGGCGGGCTGGGCGGCCGCGCGGGCGAGCAGGACGGCCGTGATGGCCGCCAGCTCCTCGGGCGCGGCTTCGCCCTTCTCGACGCGGAGGACGGAAGGAGAGGAAGAGGTCGGGGTGGTCAACGGAGCTCCTCGTTACTGAGGCGGGTTGCCGTGCTTGCGGGACGGCAGGTCGGCGTGCTTGGTGCGCAGCATCGCGAGGGAGGCGATCAGCACCTCGCGGGTCTCGGCGGGGTCGATGACGTCGTCGACCAGGCCGCGCTCGGCCGCGTAGTACGGGTGCATCAGCTCGGCCTTGTACTCCTTGACCATGCGCACGCGCATCGCCTCGGGGTCCTCGGCCTCCGCGATCTGCTTGCGGAAGATGACGTTGGCGGCACCTTCGGCGCCCATCACCGCGATCTCGTTGGTCGGCCAGGCGTAGGTGAGGTCGGCGCCGATGGACTGGGAGTCCATGACGATGTACGCCCCGCCGTACGCCTTGCGCAGGATCAGCGAGATCCGGGGCACGGTGGCGTTGCAGTACGCGTACAGCAGCTTCGCGCCGTGCCGGATGATTCCACCGTGCTCCTGATCGACACCGGGCAGGAAGCCGGGCACGTCCAAAAGGGTGACGATCGGAATATTAAAAGCATCGCACATCTGGACGAAACGGGCAGCCTTTTCCGACGCCTCGATGTCCAGGACGCCCGCGAGCGACTGCGGCTGGTTGGCCACGATGCCCACGACCTGGCCGTCGAGCCGGGCCAGGGCGCAGATGATGTTGCGGGCCCAGCGCTCGTGGATCTCCAGGTAGTCGCCGTCGTCGACGAGCTCCTCGATCACCTTGTGCATGTCGTACGGGCGGTTGCCGTCGGCGGGCACCAGGTCGAGCAGCACGTCGCCGCGCCGGTTCGCCGGGTCCTCGCTGGGGTGCGACGGCGGGTTCTCCCGGTTGTTGGACGGGAGCATCGACAGGAGGTAGCGGACCTCGGCGAGGCAGGTCTCCTCGTCGTCGTACGCGAAGTGCGCCACGCCCGACGTCTCGGCGTGCACGTCCGCGCCGCCGAGGCCGTTCTGGGTGATCTCCTCGCCGGTCACCGCGCGGACGACGTCCGGGCCGGTGATGAACATCTGCGAGGTCTCACGGACCATGAAGACGAAGTCGGTGAGCGCCGGGCTGTAGGCCGCGCCGCCCGCGCACGGGCCGAGCATCACGCTGATCTGCGGGATGACGCCCGAGGCGCGCGTGTTGCGCTGGAAGATGCCGCCGTATCCCGCGAGGGCGCTGACGCCCTCCTGGATGCGGGCGCCGGCGCCGTCGTTCAGGGAGACCAGGGGCGCACCGGCCGCGATGGCCATGTCCATGATCTTGTGGATCTTCGTGGCGTGGGCCTCGCCGAGGGCGCCGCCGAAGATGCGGAAGTCGTGCGCGTAGACGAAGACCGTACGGCCCTCGACCGTGCCCCAGCCGGTGATGACACCGTCCGTGTACGGCTTCTTGTTCTCCAGGCCGAAGCCGGTCGCCCGGTGCCGCCGGAGCTGCTCGACCTCCTTGAACGAACCCGGGTCGAGGAGCAGGTCGATCCGCTCGCGCGCGGTCAGCTTGCCCTTGGCGTGCTGCGCCTCGGTCGCGCGCTCGCTCGGCCCGCGCCGGGCCTGCTCGCGCAGGGCCAGCAGCTCGGCCACGCGGCCACGCGCGTCACTCGGCTCACCCGGGGTTTCGTCCACAACGGTCATGCATCGACCCTACGAACCCGACCAAGAATTTCCCGCCGTCGACTCCGTACAGTCTCCGGACCGTTTTCCTGGTAGCCCTGAACAGAACAATCCCGCGATGCAGGCGAAGTGCCAGCTCAGGCCCATCCGGCTTTGTGGGGGTTCAACAACCCGATCAGGTGAGAGCCACGTCACAGCGGTGGTTGGCGCCCGCCGTGCCGGGCCTGATCCGCAGCCGCAGCGCCTTGCCGGTGGCGAGCACCTCGACCGTGGGATCGGCACTGGTCACCCGTCGTACGGGACGGTTCCAGGTCACCTCGAAGGGCTGCCCGGTGCGCGGCGGCTCGCTGATCCGGAGTGTGGCCGTCGCGCCTTTGCTCCGTACGAGGACGCTCGCGGGGGCGGAGACCGCCAGCGGGCCCGCGCTTCCAGCCTGCCAGAAGTTGGCGCACAGCAGGTCGAGCGCGGGCACGGACACGGCCTGGCAGGCGGCCGTGTTGGCGAGCACCGACAGCCAGCCCGGGTCGGCGGCGCGGGCCGCGACCGTCTGCCGCGAGGCGCCCGGCATCAGCTGGTAGCTGTACGAGGCGCCCGCCGGGTCGACGCCGTGGTCCAGCCACAGCGTCTGGTAGGTACGGGTGCGGCGCTCGGTCGAGCTGGTGGTGTTGATGTCGCTCCAGGCCCCGGTCCTGGGCTCGCGCAGGGTGTGCAGGGCGGTGGTGCCGCCGGGGAAGACCCAGCCGCCGTGGCCCTCCAGGTGCGCCCAGCGGGGGCGAGTGGCGGTGTCGAGGGTGAAGGCACCGGTCCCGGCCTCGCCCAGGTTGCGGTTGTCGACGACCGTCTCGACCCGGACGCCGTCGGTCGCGGTGATCCCGGCGCCGAGGCAGATGACGGTCCCGGCCGTGCAGAACCAGGACTTGCGGGCATCGAGGGTCGAGCCGAGGCCCTTCACGTGCTGGCCGACGGCCCCGAACTCGCCGTCGTTCGCCCCGCCCACCCACTTCACGGCGGGCCTGGCCGCGCCCCACTCGCCGCCCGCCCGGTCCGCGAGCCGCTTGGTGGACACGGTGGTCCCGGGCAGCCGGTACGGGTCGACGGTCGGCCAGAACCAGTCCGTGTACTGGTCGTTGCCCCGCTCCCCCGGCCACCAGTAGAGCATTCCGGCGCCGGTGTGCCAGCCGCGCGGGTTCTCGCCGTTGCCGCACTCGTAGTACGAGATCCGCTCCGAGGCCATGGCGAGGGCGGCGGTCCAGGCGGGGCGGCGGTGGACGACGCGGTCCATGGCGGCGAACAGGGTGTGCCCGACCGGCTCGGGCGCGGCCGGCACCGGCGACTCGACGACCGCCTGGAGCCGGGCCAGGTCCGCGACCCCGAACTGGCGGGCGGCCAGGACCGGATGGGTCGGATCCCGCTCGATCCAGCCCTTGATCATGCCCTGCCAGCGGGTCCGTTCGGCCTCGGAGGCGCCGCCCGCGAGGACCGCGATCGCGGCGATGATCCCCTGCCCGTGGAAGTGGTCGCTGCGCATCACGTGCAGATCGTCCGCGAGCAGATACCCCCGGCTCACCGCCCGCCCGTTGACACTGTCCATGACCAGCCCGTTGTGGATCAGCGGCGCGTACGCGCGCTCCACGCTGTCCAGGACGATCCGCCGGTTGGGGTCGGTGACGGCCCAGCTCGTCCCGGCGAGCAGCGTGAAGAGCCGCCCGAGCCCGTCGAGCATGACCTGTCCGTACGTACCGGAGTAGGCGATCGAGGTGTGCT
The DNA here is from genome assembly GCF_014649795.1 of Streptomyces melanogenes. GTDB lineage: Bacteria > Actinomycetota > Actinomycetes > Streptomycetales > Streptomycetaceae > Streptomyces > Streptomyces noboritoensis. The sequence goes on along the minus strand of NZ_BMTS01000009.1, from coordinate 240,338 downwards.
GGATGAACGATCCGTCGGCGTAGAGGCCGTCGCCCTTGGTGACGTACGGGAAGACCGGCGACAGGGCGTCGCGGGCGAGCGCGAGCTTGGCGGGGGCGCGGCCGACGGCTCCGCGCACGGCGACCGAGCGGCACAGGTCGACGCGGTTGGCGCCGGTGGAGGTGCCCGAGTAGTCGCCGAGGGCGGAGTCGGGGACGAAGTGGTCGACGGCGGCGCAGGCGGCCTGGATCCGGGCCTCGTCCAGGTGCTCGTAGAGCGCGTTGACCAGGTCGGTCAGCAGCCGGGGGCTGCCGATCTGCCACTCCCACCAGTTGCCGTAGCGCGTGGTGGACGGGTTGTAGACCTTCGCCGACAGGTGGTCGAGACCGGCGACGACGTCGGCGAGCAGGCCCGGGTCGCCGGTGAGGCCGGTGGCGGGCTGGAGGAAGGCCTGGGCCATGGTCCACAGCCGGCCGTAGCTCTGGGTGATCCCGGCGGGCGGGTCGAACGGGCAGTCCGGCCAGAGCGAGCGGTCGGCCGGGGCCATCGAGGCCCGGAAGGTCCGGGCCCGGTCGCCGGTCTCCTTGAGCCGGGAGGCGTACGGCTCGGCGCCCGGGTCGTAGCCGGTGCCGAGCGAGAGGTCGCGCCAGCGCCCGCGCAGCAGGGCGAACTCGTCGGCGGCGGACGCCTCGGGAGTCACGGTCAGGGTGAGAGCGCTTGCTCCCACGACGGTGAGGAACGTGCGACGGGACCACGGGGGCAGCAAGGACACGGGGAACTCCCGGAGGGAAGTGGTGTAGACCGCTGCCCGCTGGTGTAGCACGGCGTGCCCGGGGCGTTCAATGCCCCGGACACGCCGAAGGGAAAGCGCTTGCTAAAAGGGCTGCCCACTACCGCCGTACGCTCCACGTGACCGAGTCCGTGAGCCCGGCCGCGATCTGCGGATCCCGGACCGACGTCGTCGGGTCGGTCACCGTCACCTTCAGCTGGTGCGCCTGCCGGTCCCACGGCGAGATGATCGCCTGCGCGACGCCCACCCAGGTGCGTCCCTCGAAGCGGCGGAGCTCACGGCCGTCCAGGTACCAGCGGATCACCGGCTGCTTGACGTCCGCGCCCGCGAGGCGGGGCACCGTCACCCGCGCCCGGTCGTGGGCGCGCAGGGTCTGCGCGGTGGGCACGGCGGCCGTGGCGATCGAGGCGTGCCGGTAGAACCCGGCGATCATCGCCTCGCGCCCGGGCAGGCTGAAGGGCTTGCCGAGGATGCGCATGATCGAGTTGTCGGTGGGGCGGAACAGCCCGGTGACGTAGTAGCCGCCGCCTTCGTACGCGCCCACCGTGCCGCCGTCGGGCGAGGTCTCGCCCAGCCAGCGGTACCACTTGGTGCGCCGCGCGGCCATCTCCGAGGCGCTCAGCACCGAGATGTTGGACTCGGCGACCTCGGGCCCCGAGTAGTGCTCGTAGCCGGGCGTGCCCGGGTAGAAGTACTCGTCCGCGAGCTTGCCCAGCGAGTGGCCGGTCTCGTGGATGGCGACCTGGCCGGACTTGGCGTTGTCGGCCGACGCGGTGGAGATCCCCTCGTAACCGAGCTTCTGGCTGGGCTCGTTGTACCCGGCGCCGCCGTACTTGGCGCTGTTGGCCAGCACGATCACCAGGTCGGCCTGCGGGGCCTTGGCGACGTACGAGTCGACCTTGTCCTGGTCGACGCAGAGCAGCCGCTCGATGCCGTCGCACCAGAAGTAGGAGCCGAGCGCGGTGTTCCTCACCTCGCCCTGGGCGGGGTCGCCGGAGACGCCCGACTGCGCGGAGACGGCGTCGACGGTCCATACGTTGAACAGGTTCTGGTACGTGGTGTACGGCTCGACGCCGGTCACCTCGCCCCACTTCGCCTTGGCGTCGGCGTGGAACTTCGCCAACTGGTCGACGGTGTAGCCGTCGCCGACGATGACGACGTCGAGGCGGTCGGCGCTGGGCCCGTTGTCCACCATCTCGCTGACGTCGCCGTCGGCGTCGGCGGCCCGCCCGGAGAGCCGGGCGGCGGGTCGGCTCACCCCGGCGGCCGGGACCCGCACATGGCCGGATCCGGCGGCAACTCCCCCTTCGGGCCCGGGTATCTCGACCTCGACGCGCGGCCGGGGAGCCGGAGTGCCCGCGGCCGCGGCGGGCCCGGACAGGAGTGCCGCAACGACGGACGCGGCGAGTCCGGTCGCCGCTATGGTTCTGCGCAGACGCAAGGCTGAGCGCATGAATTCCTCCCCCAGTGACGGAAGTTAAGCAGTCGGGTAAATCTATTGAATGGCTCGCTTAAGTTAGGGGGCGCACGGGGCATGCGCAATGCCCCGGTACGAGGGAGACACGATGGACGAACCTGCCGCGATCGGCCGCCGGGTGCAGCGACTGCGTGCCGAACGGGGACTCACCCAGCGGCAGTTGGCCGAGCCCGCCTACACCCCGGCCTATGTGTCGACCCTGGAGTCCGGCAAGGTCAGGCCCTCCGAGGCGGCGCTGCGCCACCTCGCCGAGCGCCTCGGCACCACGTACGAGGAGCTGGCCACCGGCCGTCCCGCGCACCTGGCGACCGAGCTGCGGCTGGGACTCACCGACGCCCAGCGGCTGCTCGCGACCGGCGACGCGGACGAGGCGGCCGTGCGCTACCGCCAGCTGCTGACCGAGGCCGAGCTGCACGACCTGCTCCCCGAGCAGGCGGAGGCCCTGCTGGGTCTGGGCGACTGCGCCCTGGAGACCGGGGAACTGGCCGACGCGATACGGCACTTCGAGGCGTCCGAGCGCCAGCTGGTCGGCGAGCCGCTGCCGCGCCGGGCGCGGGCGATCCGGGGCCGGGCGATCGCCCACGTCCTGGCGGGCGAGCTCCGCTACGCCTGCTACCTGCTCGAATCGACCATCGACGAACTCGGCACGAGCGGCCTCAACGACCCGGAGTCGCTGGTCCTGCTCTACTCGGCGGTCATCGGCCCCTACCTGGACATGGGCGCCCAGGCGCGCGCCGCGCACGCCGCGGAGCTCGCGCTGGCGCTCGCGCCGCAGGTCTCCGACCCGGCACTGGTCGCCGGGATGCACCGGCAGGTGGCGCGCACCTTCCTCGCCGAGGGCCGCACGGCCGACGCCGACGCGTCACTGGCCAAGGCCCAGTCGGTCTACCGCCAGCTGCGCCTGCGGACCGATCTGGCGCACTGCCACTGGATGCGGGGGTACGTGTACGCCCAGGACGGCGACCTGGGCGCCGCCGAGCGGGAGTTGCGCACCGCCCGCGACATGCTGGCCGCCAAGCGGGCCGCGCTCTTCACCTGCCAGGTCGAGGTCGAGCTGGCCGACGTGCTGCGCCGCCTCGGCCGCCACGCGGAGGCCGCCTCGCTGCTCACCCCGCTCGTCGATCCGGCGCCGGAGCTGGGCGACCGGCACGGCGCGGTCCACGCGGGCGGCGCGCACCGCCTGCTCGGCCTGATCCGCGAGGAGAGCGGCGACCTGGAGGCGGCGGAGGAGCACTACGTCACGGCCCTGGGCCTGCTGGAGCGCAGCGGCGCCACGGGCGACCTGGCGGACCTGTGCCGCCTCCTCGGCGACCTGCTGCGCCGCACGGGGCGGACGGAGGCGGCGCTGGACGCGTACCGGACGGGGCTGGGGCATCGGGCGGCACCGGGGACTACGACGCTGGGGCCCGCGCCGGTGCCGCCGCGGTATTAGGGCGCCCGCGCAGGGGGCTCCGCCCCCTGTACCCAGCCGTACAGGCCTCGCCACGCCCGGAAAACTCGTTTGTTGAAACTTGAACGGAATAGGTCTACAGTCGCTCTTGTTGAACATTCAACCGACCGCCCCGAAGGAGCAGCAGCCATGGGAATCTTCGCCCGCAAGAGCAACGACACGACCACGACCATCGCCCCCGTCGACCCGGCCCTCGCCGCCCTGACCGGCACGTACACCATCGACCCGGCGCACAGCAGCATCGGCTTCACCGTGCGTCACGCCATGGTCACCAACGTCCGCGGCTCGTTCACCGAGCACGAGGGCACCCTCACCCTCGACGGGACCGACCCCGCCGCCTCCGCCGCCGTCATCGACGTGAAGATCGCCTCCGTCGACACCGGCATCGGCGACCGCGACAACCACCTGCGCAGCGGCGACTTCTTCGACGCCGAGCAGTTCCCGCTGATGACCTTCCGCTCCACCGAGGCCCAGCAGCTCGGCGGCGACAAGTTCCGGATCGTCGGCGACCTCACCATCAAGGACGTCACCAAGCCGCTCGCCATCGACCTGGAGTTCAACGGCTCGGCCACCGACCCCTACGGCAACCAGCGCGTGGGCTTCGAGGGCAGCGCCGACATCCTGCGCTCGGACTGGGGCCTGACCTGGAACGCGGCGCTGGAGACCGGTGGTGTCGTGGTCAGCGACAAGGTCAAGCTGACCTTCGATATCTCGGCGATCAAGGCCGCGTAACGGTAGCCGGGCAACCCCTACCAGCCGCCGCCCCCGTCGAACCCACCGCCGCCGCCGTCTCCGCCACCGCCGCCCCAGCCGCCGCCGAAGTCGGACGAGTTGAAGTCGGAGCCGGAGACGTCACCGCCGTCGTAGCTCTGGCCCGCGAAGTCGGAGCCGCCGTAGTCGGCCGCGTAGGCGGGGGTGGAGAGCATCGAGCCGAGCATCGTGCCCATGAGCAGGCCGGGCAGGATGCCGCCGCCGAAGTAGCCGCCGGCCCAGGGCCCGTACGCCGGACCCGCGTCGTAGTACGGACGGCGGCCGCCGTCGGTGTCGACCTCGCGCACCAGCGGGTCCTGGCCGTCCCGCAGACGCGTCGCGTCCGCGAGGCAGACCGGGACCTGGCGCGGGGCGCCGCCCGCCGGGGACCAGTCGGCGTCCTCGACCGAAGGGCCGTGGCGCGGGTCGAAGAAGCAGGGGGCGCGGCGCTCGGGCAGCGGCTTGTGCTCGCGCCGGGCCGCCAGCACGGCGAGCGAGAACCGCCCGTCCTCCAGGGCCTGGGTCACCCCGCGTACGTCACCGGGGTGCCGGGCCGCCGCCATCAGCGTCTTCGCGGTCTCGTACGAGTCGAGCGCGCGCTCGTAGTCGGCGCGCATGGCGTCGTCGGCGCCCGCCTCCGCCGGATGGAAGTCGAGCCGGTCGAGCTCCTCGCCGAACGCGGTGATGTCCTCGTCGACGACCACCTGGAGCCGCTGGAGCGCGGCCCGCTCCTCCTCGGCCTTCTTCTTGCGGCTGCGCCGGACCAGGGCGTACGCGCCGGCGCCGCCCGCGACGACGACCGCGCCGGTGGTGATGAGGGCGGTGGTGGAAACGCCACCCTTGTCGTTGGAGCCGCCTCCCCAGGAGGCCGGGGCGTGGCCGCGCATCGAGGGCAGGGCCTGGTCGACGAACGCGTTGAGCTGGGTCGACGCGTCCGTGGCGGTGCCGGGGGCGCGTACGGCCGTCTTCAGGTTGTCGACGGCCTGCGGCGACATGACCTTGCGGTCGGCTCCGGCGTTGAAGGCGTCGCCGAGGCGGACGGCGTAGAGGCCGGTGACGCCGGTGTCCGTACGGAGGTTCCGCAGGAGGGTGTCCTTCGGGAACGCGGCGGTCGCGGGCAGCACGGCGACGAAGAGCGGCTTGTCGGCGTCCTTGATCTTCTTGGCCAGCGCGTCGGCCTGGGCGGCCGAGAGCTGGCCGGCGGCGCCGGGGTCGACGTAGACCGGTGCCTTCTTGAGCGCGGCGGCGACTTCGGCGACGCCGGATGCGGCGGGGGCGGCGGCCGCGGGGGCGATGGTCGCCAGCGCGGCGAGTGCGGCGGCGGAGAGTGCGAGCAAAACGCGGGACCTCATACGTCCGACGCTACCGGACTCCCCGACGAACCGGACAAACGCCCTTTAGCCCCCACCCCGCCCCTTCCCTAAACCCTCCGGGGGACCAGTTCGTCTGCGGACCGTGCTGGGTTGCTCGCGCAGTTCCCCGCGCCCCTGGATGCGCCCCTTCGGGGCACCCAGGGGGATTGCCGCGCAGCGGCATCTCAGGAGCGCGGGGAACTGCGCGACCAGCCACAGACGGCCCGCAGACGAACGAAGCGGGGTGCAGGGGCCGCAGGCCCCGCAAGGGGTCCGGGGCACCCCCCCCGGCGGCTACTCCGTCGGCTCCACCCCGGCCCGGAGCAGGCCGTACGTGTACGCGTCCTCCAGCGCTCCCCACGACGCCCCGATGATGTTCGTCGCGACGCCGACCGTCGCCCACTCCCCCGCGCCGTCCGTCGTCGTGATCAGGACCCGCGTCGTGGAGTCCGTGCCGTGGCGGCCCTCCAGGATGCGGACCTTGTAGTCGACGAGTTCCAGCTTGGCCAGCTGGGGGTAGATGCGCTCCAGGCCGACCCGCAGGGCGCGGTCGAGCGCGTTGACCGGGCCGTTGCCCTCCGCCGTCGCCACGATCCGCTCGCCCTTGGCCCACAGCTTCACCGTCGCCTCGTTGGCGTGCGTGCCGTCGGGGCGGTCCTCGACGATGGCGCGCCAGGACTCGATGCGGAAGTACTTGCGGGCCCGGCCCTCCGCCTCGGCGCGCAGGAGGAGTTCGAAGGACGCGTCCGCCGCCTCGTACGTGTAGCCCTTGAGCTCGCGCTCCTTGACCCGGGCCACGACCCGGCCGACCAGCTCGCGGTCGTCGCCGAGCTCGACGCCGAGCTCCTTGCCCTTGAGCTCGATGGAGGCGCGGCCCGCCATGTCGGAGACCAGCATCCGGATGCGGTTGCCGACCAGGCCCGGGTCGATGTGCTGGTAGAGGTCCGGGTCGACCTTGATCGCCGAGGCGTGCAGACCCGCCTTGTGCGCGAAGGCGGAGACACCCACGTACGGCTGGTGCGTCGACGGCGTCAGGTTCACCACCTCGGCGATCGCGTGCGAGATGCGCGTCATCTCAGGCAGCGCGCCCTCGGGCAGGACCTTCATGCCGTACTTCAGCTCAAGCGCCGCCACCACCGGGAACAGGTTCGCGTTGCCGACGCGCTCGCCGTAGCCGTTGGCCGTGCACTGCACGTGCGTCGCGCCCGCGTCCACCGCCGCCAGCGTGTTGGCGACGGCGCAGCCCGTGTCGTCCTGGGCGTGGATGCCGAGCCGGGCACCGGTGTCGGCGAGGACCGTGGAGACCACGGCCTGGATCTGGGCGGGCAGCATGCCGCCGTTGGTGTCGCAGAGGATGACGACGTCGGCGCCGGAGTCGCTCGCGGCCCGGACGACCGACTTGGCGTACTCGGGGTTGGCCCGGTACCCGTCGAAGAAGTGCTCGCAGTCGACGAACACCCGCCGGCCCTGCTCGCGCAGGTAGGAGACCGTGTCCCGGACCATCTCCACGTTCTCGTCCAGCGTGGTGCGCAGGGCGAGCTCGACATGGCGGTCGTGGGACTTGGCGACCAGCGTGATCACCGGCGCTCCGGACGCCAGCAGCGCCTTGACCTGCGGGTCCGTGGCCGCGCTGCCGCCCGGGCGGCGGGTCGCCCCGAACGCCACCAGCTGGGCGTTCTTGAAGTCGATCTCCTGCTTGGCGCGGGCGAAGAACTCCGTGTCGCGGGGGTTGGCCCCGGGCCAGCCGCCCTCGATGAACCCCACCCCGAAGTCGTCCAGGTGCCGGGCGATCGTCAGCTTGTCCGCGACGGTGAGGTTGATGCCCTCGCGCTGGGCGCCGTCGCGCAGCGTGGTGTCGAAGACGTGGAACGTGTCGTCGACGCGATGGCTCTCTTCAGGTGCCTCGTTGGCCGTCATGCTGGTGTGACTCCTGTCGGGTGAGTGGCTCCGGATTCTCTGGCTCCACTTGCCCCCATCATCGCGTGCGGCTCGCGTCCGGCCGTGGTGGGCCGGGAAACGAAAAAACCCCTCGCGGGTGCGAAGGGTCTGCGCGCGGGTCTGGGGCACGATGTCCGCTGCCGCGGGGGTTTGCCGCGGGTTCAGCGGTCACTGCGGACCGGCGCGCTGCTGTCCATAATCATGATGAAAGCGAGCACGGTCCTGAGTCTGCCACAGAGGCAACACGGCGTGGCCCGGGGTCTCAGGATGCGGGCACCCCGTTCCCCTGGGGCTCCGCCCCAGACCCCCGTTCAGGTGCGGGCCGGTGGTCCGCTGTGCCCACCCGTTCCGCCCCAGCGGAACTGCTGCCCACAGCGGACGGCAACAGTTCAGCAGGGGCAGAGACACGATTCAGGTCGATCGTTCGTGTCTCCCTCATCGTCAGGTACACCACCAGCGACACCGCCGCGCAGCCCGCCACGTACCAGTAGAAGCCGGACTCCATGTCCGCCTTCTTGAACCAGAGCGCCACGTACTCCGCCGTGCCGCCGAACAGGGCGTTGGCGATGGCGTACGGGAGGGCCACTCCCAGGGCGCGGATGCCCGTCGGGAACAGTTCCGCCTTCACGCAGGCGTTGATGGACGTGTAGCCCGTCACCACCACCAGGGCGAGCAGGGCCAGGCCGAAGGCCGGCCAGAACGTGCCCGCGTGCTTGAGCATCGTCATGATCGGCACGGTCAGGAACGTCGAGCCGACCGCGAACGTGATCAGCAGCGGACGACGGCCGATCCGGTCGGACAGCATGCCCGCCAGCGGCTGGAGGCACATGAAGACGAACAGCGCGCAGAACGACACCAGCGACGCCGTCGGCTTCGGCATGCCCGCGCTCTTGGAGAGGAACTTCGTCAGATACGTGGTGTACGTGTAGTACGCGACCGTGCCGCCCATCGTCAGCGCGATGACCAGGAACGCCTCCCTGCGGTGGCCCCACAGCGCCTTCAGCGTGCCCCGGTCCTCGTCGAGCGCCGCGCCGGACTCCTCGTACACCTCGGTCTCCAGCATGTTGCGCCGGAGGTAGAAGACGATCGCCGCGCCGAGCGCGCCCACGATGAACGGGATCCGCCAACCCCAGCTGTGCAGCGCATGCTCGGACATCGTGTGCTGCATGACGATCAGGAGGCCGAGGCCGACGAGCTGGCCCGCGGTCATCGACACGTACTGGAAGCTGGAGGCGAAGCCGCGGCGGCGGGGGTCCGACGCCTCGGTCAAGTAGGTCGCGCTCGCCGCGTACTCGCCTCCCACCGACAGGCCCTGGAGGAGTCGGGCGACCAGCAGGACCGCCACTCCGCCGTACCCGGCCACCCCGTACGTCGGCGCCACCGCGATCAGGATCGCCGAGGCGGACATCAGGGTGACGGTGAGGGTCAGCGCCGCCTTGCGGCCGCGCCGGTCGCCGATGCGGCCGAGCAGCCAGCCGCCGACCGGCCGCATGAAGAAGCCGACGGCGAAGATCCCCATCGTGTTCATCAGGTTCGCGGTGTCGTTCCCCTTCGGGAAGAACGCGTCCGCGAAGTACACCGCGAACGTGGCGTACACGAACCAGTCGAACCACTCGACCATGTTCCCGGCCGAGCCGACCCAGATCTTCTTCCACTGCTCTCGTCCCATGGAAGATCACGGTGGCCCAGCTCGATCCGGCCGACAAGGCTTGCGGACGCAACGATAAGGCGTACTTGCGTACGTTGTGTTCAGGGACCGGTCAGCGACTCGTCCACGAACTCCCTCACGTGGTCGAGCACTTGGGGCCGTCCGGTGCCCGGTATGCCGACCGCCACGTGCACGCTGAAGCCGTCGAGCAGCGCGCGCAGCCGGGCCGCGAAGCGGTCGGCGTCGACCGGGCGGAACTCGCCGCGCGAGACGCCCTCCGCGATGATCGCGACCAGGTCGCGGTGCCAGGCGCCCTCGATGGCGGCCTGGCGGGCGCGGGCGGCAGCGTCGGTGGCAGCGCTCTGCGAGCGGTTCCAGACCTCCAGCCACAGGATCCAGTGCGGGTCGCGGGCGCCGTCCGGCACGTACAGGTCGACGTAGGCGTCCAGGCGTTCGCGGACCGTGCCCGGCGCGGAGAGCAGGGCACGGCGCTCGCCGCCGAGGCGGCCCTCGCTCCACTCCAGGGTCTCCAGGAGCAGCTCGTCCTTGCTGCGGAAGTAGTAGAGGAGGTGGCCGCTGGACATGCCGACCTCGCGGCCGAGCCCGGCCATGGTCAACCCGTCCAGGCCGCGCTCCGCGATGGTGGCCATGGCGGCGGCCAGCACCTCCTCGCGCGGCGGCGCGTTCTTGCGCGCGCGGGCCGGACCGGCCATGTCCTCTTCCTCCTGGATCACACCCCGGCTGATCACACCCTGGGCTGCTGCTGGGTGATGCAGTGGATGCCACCGCCCCCAGCGAAGATCGTACGTGCGTCGACGAGGGTGACGGTCCGCTCGGGGAAGAGACGGCGGAAGATGCCCGCCGCGTTCTCGTCCCTCGGGTCGTCGAAGCCGCACAGGACGACGCCGCCGTTGCAGAGGTAGTGGTTGATATACGAGTAGTCGACCCAGCCGTGGTCGTCGGTGAGGACGGTCGGGGCGGGGACCTCCACGACCTCGATGCCGCGGCCCCGGGCGTCGGTCTGGCTCCGCAGCAGCGCCACGTTCTCCTTGCACACCTCGTGGTCGGGGTGGGCCGGGTCCGGCTGGGTGTGGGCGACGACCACGCCGGGGCGGGCGAACGCGGCGACGATGTCGACGTGGCCCAGCGTGCCGTAGCCGTGCGGGGGGTAGTCGGCGGTCAGGCCGCGCGGCAGCCAGATCGCCTTGCGGGTGCCGAGCATCCCGTGGATCTCCGCCTCGACCTGCTCGCGGGTCCAGCCGGGGTTGCGCTCGGGCCCGAGCTGCACGGACTCGGTGAGCAGCACCGTGCCCTCGCCGTCGACGTGGATCGCCCCGCCCTCGTTGACCAGGCGGGAGGTGTACGTACGGGCCCCGGCGAGGTCCGAGACGTACGCGCCGATCTTGGCGTCGTGCTCCCAGCGGGCCCAGTCCTGGGCGCCCCAGCCGTTGAACGTCCAGTCCACGGCGGCGAGTTCGGTGCCGTTGGTCAGGAAGGTGGGGCCGATGTCGCGCATCCAGGCGTCGTCGAGCTCGCGCTCCACGAGGTCGATGTCCGGGCCGAGCAGGGCGGCCGCCGCCGCGCTCTGGCCGGGGCCGCAGACGACGGTGACCGGCTCGAAGCGGCGCACGGCGCGGGCGACGGAGGCCCAGGCGGCGCGGGACTCGGCGAGCTCCGCCTCGTTCGGGAAGGTGACGTTGGGGCCCGGCCACGCCATCCAGGTGCGCTCGTGCGGGGCCCACTCGGCGGGCATGCGGAAGCCGTCGGCGGCAGCAGACATCAGGCGGGTCCTTACAGGAAGTAGAGGCGGTTGAGGGAGACGGAGTCGGCGGGCTCGGAGCGCAGCGGGTCGCCGTCGAGAGTGACCAGACCGGTGCGGCCGTCCACGTCGACGGCTCCGGTGCGGGAGTTGAACACCAGGTCGGCGGGGCCGATGCCACGGGTGCCGCGCACGGCGACCCGGCGCCGGCGGGTGGGCATCAGATCGCTCCCCTGGTCGAGGGCGGCGCGGGCCACGAAGGCGACGGAGAGCTCGGCGGGGGTCGCCCCGTGGGCGCCGAAGAGCGGGCCGAGGACGAGGGGTTCGCAGGTGTCGGTGGCCGCGTTGGGATCGCCCGTGACGCCCCAGGCGGGGAAGCCGGACTTGAGCACCATCTGCGGCTTGGCGCCGAAGTAGGCGGGCCGCCACAGCACGAGGTCGGCCAGCTTGCCGACCTCGATGGAGCCGATCTCGTGGGCCAGGCCGTGGGCGATGGCGGGGTTGATGGTGAGCTTGGCGATGTAGCGCAGCACGCGCGCGTTGTCGTCGCCCTCGCCGTCGCCCTCCAGGGGCCCGAGCTCGGCCTTCATCTTCCCGGCCATGGCGAAGGTGCGGCGCACGGTCTCGCCCGCGCGGCCCATGCCCTGGGCGTCGGAGGAGGTGATGCCGATCGCGCCCAGGTCGTGCAGCACGTCCTCGGCGCCCATCGTCCCGGCCCGGATGCGGTCGCGGGCCATGGCGGCGTCGCCGGGCAGGTCGGGCTTGAGGCCGTGGACGGAGACGATCATCCCGTAGTGCTCGGCGACCGCGTCCCGGCCGAACGGCAGGGTCGGGTTGGTGGAGGAGCCGATGACGTTCGGCACGCCCGCCATCTTCAGGACGTTGGGGACGTGGCCGCCGCCGCAGCCCTCGATGTGGAAGGCGTGGATCGTACGGCCGTCGAGGACGCGCAGGGTGTCCTCGACCGACAGGCACTCGTTCAGACCGTCGCTGTGCAGCGCGACCTGGACGTCGTGCTCCTCGGCGACCCGCAGCGCCGTGTCCAGGGCGCGGGTGTGCGCGCCCATGTCCTCGTGCACCTTGAATCCGCAGGCGCCGCCCTCGGCGAGCGCCTCCACCAGCGGGGCGCCGCCGGAGGACGAACCCCGGCCCAGGAAGCCGATGTTGACGGGCCAGGCGTCGAAGGCGGCGAACGCGTTGCGCAGCGCCCAGGGCGAGTTGACGCCGACGCCCCACACCGGGCCGAACTCCTGGCCGATGAGCGTGGTGACGCCGGAGGAGAGCGAGGCCTCCATGATGCGCGGCGAGAGCAGATGGACGTGGGTGTCGACGGCTCCGGCGGTGGCGATGAGCCCCTCGCCGGAGACGATGCTGGTCCCGGTGCCGACGACGACGTCCACGCCGTCGAGGGTGTCCGGGTTCCCGGCCCGCCCGATGGCGTGGATACGGCCCTCGCGGATGCCGATGGAGACCTTGCGGATGCCCTGTACCGCGTCGATCACCACGACGTTGCTGATCACGACGTCACAGGTCTCGCGGACGGCGGCGGCCTTCAGGTGCAGCCCGTCCCGGGCGGTCTTGCCGAACCCGGCGAGGAACTCGTCCCCCGGGTGCTGCGAGTCGGACTCGACGCGGACGACGAGTCCCGAGTCGCCGAGCCGGATCCGGTCGCCCGCGCGGGGCCCGAAGACGGCCGCGTACTCGTCCGGGTCGATGTGCCGGCTGCCGGGCGCGCAGTGGTCGCTGTGCCGGGTCTGCTTGCTCATGCGGGGGTCCCTTCCGAGGTGCCGGCGCCCAGATAGCCGCAGGCGGCGGCCCTGCGCAGGGCCTCCTCCTTGGCGCCGGGCGCGTCCAGGGGCCCGTCGACGAGCCCGGCGAAGCCGATGGCGATCCGCGCGCCGCCGATCGGGACGAGCCCGACCTCGCCCTCGCCGCCCGGGTCGAACCGGACCGACGACCCGGCCGGGACGCACAGCCGCATCCCGTACGCGGCGGCGCGGTCGAAGTCGAGGCGCGGGTTGGCCTCGAAGAAGTGGAAGTGCGAGGTCACGCTGACCGGGACGGCCGCGGTGTTGCGCACGGCGAGCCGGACGGCGGGCTGCTGTTCGGGGCCCTCGGGCCCGGGCAGGACGGCGCCGGGCGCGTCCTCGCCGAGCCCGGCGGCGCCGTGGATGGGCGCCGGGACCACCGCGAGCCGCGAACCGTCGTCGAAGACGGCCTCGACGTGCACCTCGGTGACCACGTCCGCGACGCCCGGCAGGACGTCGTCGGGCCCGAGCACCGAGCGGGCCGCCTCGATCGCCTCGGCGAGCCGCCGCCCGTCGCGGGCCGCCTCGCAGACGGTGTCCGCGATCAGCGCGGTCGCCTCGGGCACGTTCAGCCGCAGCCCTCGGGCCCGGCGGGCCCGCGCGAGCTCGGCGGCACCGAAGAGCAGCAGCCGGTCACGTTCCGTGGGGGTAAGTCGCACGCCAGCACACCTCCTATTTGAACAACACTCTAACCACACATATCGCGCTCTGTCATGAGCCAAGGGGGTTGACGAGCGCGCGGCGATGCCACACATTGAACGTCACTCAAACAAAGAACCACCGCATTCGAGCCACCCAGGCCAAACCAAGCCATCAAGAGGACTCAGGGGCAGCCCATGCCGATTGAACAGCGCGGAGTCGACACCATCCCGGAGGCGGAGCGCACCAGCGGTCCGCGCGATCTGGTGTCGATCCTCCTCGGCTCCAACCTCTGTCTCGGCGTGATCGTCTTCGGCTGGCTGCCGGTCTCCTTCGGCCTCGGCTGGTGGGCGTCGGTGAGCGCGGTCGTCGCGGGCACGCTGGTCGGCACGCTGCTGACGGCCCCGCTGGCGCTGGTATCGCTGCGCACGGCGACGAACCTGTCGACGTCGTCGGGCGCGCAGTTCGGGGTACGGGGCCGGCTCGTCGGCTCGGTGGTGGGACTGCTGCTCTCGCTCGGCTACACCGCGCTGACGGTGTGGATCGGCGGGGACGCGATGACGGGCGTCCTGCACCGGCTGTTCGGGCTGCCCACGGGCGGTGTCTCGTACGCCGTGGTGTACGCGGTGCTCGCAGCGGCGACGGTGGTCGGCGCGGTGTACGGGTACCGGGTGCTGCTGCGGCTGTCCCGGGTCCTCGCGGTCGGCATGACGGCGCTGCTGATCCTCGGGGTGGCGGCGTACGCCCCGCACTTCACGACGGGCGCGCTGCCCGACGCGGGCGGCTACCTCCTCGGCTCGTTCTGGCCGACGTGGCTGCTCGCGCTGGTCGCGGCCGGGCTGAGCGGCCCGATCGCCTTCATCACGCTCCTGGGCGACTACACGCGCTACATCTCGCCGTCGCGCCACACCCCGCGCCGGGTGCTGCACGCGACGTGGCTGGGGCTGACGGCCGGATTGCTGGTGCCGCAGCTGTTCGGCACGTTCACGGCGTACGCGGCGCGGGCGGCGACGGACTACGCGGGCCCCTTGGTCGCGGCGGCCCCGGGCTGGTACCTGGTCCCCCTCCTCCTCGCCGCGTCGGCGGGCTCGGTGGGCAACGCGGGCCTGATGCTGTACTCGATGGGGCTCGACCTGGACGCGATCCTGCCGCGTGCGTCGCGTACGCAGGCGACGTTCGCGGTGGCGGGGGTCGCGACGGTGTGCGTCTTCGCGGGCCACTACGCGTGGGACGCACAGGCCGCGATGACGTCCTTCGTGCTGCTCCTCACGGCGATCGGCACGCCGTGGGCGGTCATCACGCTGATCGGCTTCGTGCGGTGCCGGGGGGTGTACGACGCGGACGCCCTCCAGGTCTTCAACCGCCGGTCGCGGGGCGGGGCGTACTGGTACCGGGGCGGGTGGAACTGGCGGGCCGTGCTCGCGTGGGCGCTGGGCGCGGGGGCGGGTCTGCTGGCGGTGTCCCTGCCGCAGTGGTCGGGCCCGCTGCTGCGCTTCACCGGCGGGGTGGACTGCAGCTTCCTGCTGTCGGGGGTGGTGGGGGGTGCGGCGTACGCGGCGCTGACCTGGGGGAGAGTCCCCCACCCCGCCCCTTCCCTAAACCCTCCGGGGGTGGAGGTGGGCTGAGGTCCCGTTCATCCGCGGCTCCGGTGGGTAGCTGGTCGCGCAGTTCCCCGCGCCCCTAAGAATGCCGCTCCGCGGCAATCCCCGGGGCGGCCCGAAGTGGCGCTTCTAGGGGCGCGGGGAACTGCGCGAGCAACCCAGCACGGTCCGCAGACGAACGGGGCAACGGGGTCCGGGGCGGAGCCCCGAAGCGGGGTGCAGGGGCCGCAGGCCCCGCCCGGGGTCCGGGGGCGTCGCCCCCGGGAAAACACCTCCGCCCCTCCCCCCACCCCCGGAGGGTTTGGGGAAGGGGCGGGGTGGGGGCTGAAACCCCTTAGCCCAGGGGGTGCATCCAGCCGTGCGTGTCCGGCGTGACACCCGTCTGGAGGTCCAGGAGCGCCTTGCGCAGGCGCATCGTGACCGCACCCGGCTCACCGTCACCCTGCGTCCAGTTGGCGCGCGCCGACTTCACCGACCCCACCGGCGTGATCACCGCCGCCGTGCCGCAAGCGAACACCTCGGTCAGCGTCCCCGCCTCGTTGTCCCGCTTCCAGTCCTCCGTGGAGATCCGCCCCTCCTCCGCCGTGTACCCCAGATCCCGCGCGATCTTCAGCAGCGAGTCACGGGTGATCCCCGGCAGCAGCGACCCCGTCAGCTCGGGAGTGACGATGCGGTCCCCGTACACGAAGTACAGGTTCATCCCGCCCATCTCCTCGATCCACCGGTGCTCCACCGCGTCCAGCCAGACCACCTGGTCGCACCCGTGCTCGGCCGCCTCGGCCTGGGCCACCAGGGACGCGGCGTAGTTGCCGCCGGTCTTGGCCGCGCCCGTACCGCCCTTGACGGCGCGCACGTACTCCTCGGAGAGCCAGACCGAGACCGGCTTCACGCCGCCCGGGAAGTAGGCCCCGGCGGGCGAGGCGATGACGATGAAGAGGTACTCGTTGGCCGGGCGGACACCCAGCCCGACCTCGCTCGCGATCATGAACGGGCGCAGGTAGAGGGAGGCCTCGCCGGAGGACGGCACCCAGCCCTTGTCCTGCTGGATCAGCGCGTCGCACGCGGCGATGAACAGCTCCGTCGGCACCTCGGGCATCGCCATCCGGCGGGCCGAGGAGCGGAAGCGCTCCGCGTTGGCCTCGGGGCGGAAGGTCGCCACCGTACCGTCGGGCTGACGGTAGGCCTTCAGACCCTCGAAGATCGTCTGCGCGTAGTGCAGCGTCATGTTCGCCGGGTCCATCGACAGCGGCGCGTACGGAGTGAGCTCCGCGTCGTGCCACCCGCGGCCCTCGGTCCACTTGACCGTCACCATGTGGTCGGTGAAGTGGCGGCCGAATCCGGGGCTGGCCAGGATCGCGTCACGCTCCGCGTCCGACAGCGGGTTCGCGGACGGCTTGAGCTCGATCGTGGGCGTCGTCATGGTTGCGTGTCCTTCACCGGTTGTGTGGGTCGGACCGCGCTCACGCCGCCCCGGCTGCTGCCGGGACGTCCGAGCTTCTCCGCATGCCGCGGTCCCACGTTCGATTATCGCTCGTGCGGGACCATGACAGAAACGGTGTGCTCGCGGCCCAGGGACTGATGGTGGCACCCCGGGGCCGTACAGGAAAAGCCGCCGGGTGCTGGTGCGACCCGGCGGCTTTCTTGGGGAAGAGCGCTCGGGTCAGCCCGATACGCGTACGGCGAGCGCGTCGCCGATCTCGTCGGTGGTACGGGCGGAGCCGTCCCGCGCGGCCAGGTCGGCCTGGACGGCGTCCTCGATCCGGGCCGCCTCGGCCTCGTAACCGAGGTGGCGCAGCAGCAGGGCGACCGAGAGGACCGTGGCGGTCGGGTCGGCCTTGCCCTGGCCCGCGATGTCCGGCGCGGAGCCGTGGACCGGCTCGAACATCGAGGGGAACGCGCCGGTCGGGTTGATGTTGCCGGACGCGGCCAGGCCGATGCCGCCGGTCACGGCCGCGGCGAGGTCGGTGAGGATGTCGCCGAAGAGGTTGTCGGTGACGATCACGTCGAACCGCTCGGGCTGGGTGACGAAGAAGATCGTCGCGGCGTCGACGTGCAGATAGTCGGTGGTGACGTCCGGGTACTCCTCGGCCACCGTGTCGAAGATGTTCTTCCACAGGTGCCCGGCGAAGACCAGGACGTTGTTCTTGTGGACCAGCGTCAGCTTCTTGCGCGGCCGGGCCTGGGCGCGGGCGAACGCGTCGCGCACCACGCGCTCCACGCCGTACGCCGTGTTCACGCTGACCTCGGTGGCGACCTCGGCCGGGGTGCCGGTGCGCAGCGAGCCGCCGTTGCCCGTGTACGGGCCCTCGGTGCCCTCGCGGACGACGACGAAGTCGATGTCGGGGCGGCCGGCGAGCGGGGTCTCGGTGTTCGGGAACAGCTTCGACGGGCGCAGGTTGATGAAGTGGTCGAAGGCGAAGCGCAGCTTCAGCAGCAGACCGCGCTCCAGGACGCCGGACGGGACGCTCGGGTCACCGATGGCGCCGAGCAGGATCGCGTCGTGCGTCTTCAGCGCGTCGAGCTCCGCGTCCGGCAGGGTCTCGCCGGTGCGGTGCCAGCGCCGGGCGCCGAGGTCGTACTCCTTGGTCTCCAGCTTCACGTCCGCTGGAAGGACGGCATTGAGGACCTTGAGGCCCTGGGCCACCACTTCCTGGCCGATGCCGTCACCGGGGATCACTGCGAGATCGATGCTGCGAGACATGAATGCACCGTACTCCGCGTCCCATTCATTGACACGTTGAGTCCATCATGCGGACATCCCTGCGTGGCTCGGGTCCGGGGCGAGCCATCGCCATAGCCCCTCCGGGCGGCCGCCGAATGGCTGTCAGGGGTGATGTGCGGGGAGATTCCGGGGAGTTGCATGGGGAGCTGTACGCGCCCCGTTCACCCGGTGGTGAGATTCGCGTCGTCTGAGGAGAGGACGTTTCCGGCCATGGACATCCCTCGTTTCGGTATACCCGAGAAGCTCGCCGGCCGTATGAGCATGGCCGAGCAGCACGAGTACCTGCGTACGCGGCTGACGCGGCGCGGGGTACTGCGTACTTCCGTGGCGACCGCCGCGATCGCCGGTGCCGGGGTGGGCACCGGACTCGCCACGTCGTCGCCCGCCCAGGCCGCGCCCACCGTGCTCACCTCGCGCGGCCCCGAGGTGGACGGCTCGCTGGTGGCCCCGTTCGGGCGGCACCTCGCGTACGGCGCGGACCCCAAGACCCGGATGACGGTCTCCTGGCAGGTCCCGTTCGCGGTGCGGCGGCCGTACATCCGGATCGGGCTCAAGCCGTGGGCGCTCAGCCACCGGATCGGCGCCGAGGTGCGCCACCTCACCACGCCCGTCCTGAACGGCGGGAAGATCGCGGCGGCCGAGCAGTACTACGTGCACGCGGGCCTGGAGCGGCTGCGGCCGGGCACCACGTACTACTACGGCGTCGGCCACGACGGCTTCGACCCGGCCGACCCGCGCAACCTGGGCACGCTCGGCACCTTCACCACCGCGCCCGAGCGCGCCGAGTCGTTCACCTTCACCGCCTTCGGCGACCAGGGCGTCAGCTACCACGCGCTCGGCAACGACCAGCTGATCCTCGGTCAGAACCCGGCGTTCCACCTGCACGCGGGCGACATCTGCTACGCCGACCCGTCCGGCTCGGGCACCTCCGGCGACAGCTACGACGCCCGCACCTGGGACCAGTTCCTGGCGCAGACCGAGTCGGTCGCCAAGACCGTGCCGTGGATGGTGACCACCGGCAACCACGACATGGAGGCCTGGTACTCGCCCGACGGCTACGGCGGCCAGAACGCCCGCTGGTCGCTGCCGGACAACGGCCCGGACCCGGTCAACCAGCCCGGCGTGTACTCGTTCGTGCACGGCAACGTCGGCGTGGTCGCGCTGGACGCCAACGACGTCTCGTACGAGATCCCCGCCAACTACGGGATCAGCGGCGGCAAGCAGACCCAGTGGCTCGACAAGCGCCTGGCCGAGCTGCGGGCCGACCGGCACGTCGACTTCATCGTGGTCTTCTTCCACCACTGCGCCTTCTCGACCACCAACGCGCACGCCTCCGAGGGCGGGGTGCGCGAGTCCTGGGTGCCGCTCTTCGAGAAGCACCAGGTGGACCTGGTCATCAACGGCCACAACCATGTGTACGAGCGCACGGACGCGATCAAGGCAAACACGGTCGGGCGCAAGGTCCCGATCGGCGAGCGCACCGACCCGACGCGGGACGGCATCGTGTACGTGACGGCCGGCGGCGCGGGCCGCTCGCTCTACGACTTCCCGGCCCCCGACAGCTACGAGGGCCACGTCAAGGACCAGGAGAGCGTCGCGAGCTACCACTGGGTCAAGGGCCGTCAGAAGGAGACCGAGACCGTGGAGTGGTCCCGGGTCCGCTTCACCGGCTACTCGTTCCTGGCGGTGGAGGTCCAGGCGGGCCACCACCCCAGAATGACGGTGACGGCCCTGGCGGAGTCGGGCGCGAGAATCGACCACTTCGAGATCGAGCGCGGGCGTTAAGGGGCGCTCCCGCGCGCCTAGTGCCCGGTTGAGCCGCCGTTGTCCCTCCGGTCAAGCGCACGCTGGAGGGCGGCGGCGGCGTTCTTACGGTCGGATTCGTTCGTACGGGAAGCGTGACGGACACGGCGGACGGTCGTCGTCTCGGACATGAGGGATCGACTCCTTGAGATCACGGGGATATCGAGGCGCCGGAAGGGGCGGGGAGCGCTGCCGCAGGGGTTGCCTGCCAAGGGGCACCGCGCTCGCGACCGCCATTCGCTGGATCTAGCGAGACGTTCGGCTTCTACAAAGCTAAGGGAGGACTCCGCTTCTGTCTCCACAATTACTCGGACTTCCTACTATCTGAGACGGCGCCCCACCTCCATGTCACCGCCACCTCACCGCCGCAGCGCCCGCAGCTCCCGGATGAGCGCGCGGACGGCGACCGTCCCGGCGAGCTCGGGCGTGGTCACATAGCCCACGGACCGCGTCGGCCGCTCCACTCCGAGATCAGTGATCTCGACCGTGTGCGGCGCTCCGGTCAGCGACAGCTCCGGCATGATCGCCATACCGAAACCACTGCTCACCATCGAGAGCACCGCTCCGTCGTCCTCCGCCTGAACCGTCGCCGCCGGGATCCAGTCCTGCTCGGCCCACCACTCCCGGGTGTACGAGGAGCAGTTCTCCATCCAGTCGACCAGCGGCAGCGAGCGCGGCGCCGGGTGCCCCGAGGGGTGGACCAGCGCGTACCCCTCCTCCAGCAACACATCCCCGACCAGCCCCGGCGGCACCGGCGAGCTGGTCCCGATCGTCGCGATGCCCAGGTCCGCACGGCCCGCCGCCACCTCCCCCACCGTCCCCGGCCCCAGCTCCCGCACCACCCGGACCTGCGGGGTGATCCCGGGATGCCGGGCGGTGAG
Organism: Streptomyces melanogenes; assembly: GCF_014649795.1. GTDB lineage: Bacteria > Actinomycetota > Actinomycetes > Streptomycetales > Streptomycetaceae > Streptomyces > Streptomyces noboritoensis. The sequence continues at coordinate 219,741 of NZ_BMTS01000009.1, read as the reverse complement.
CCGTTCCAGGGCGGGCGGCAGCAGATGCAGCGCGGCACTGCGGAACGCCGCGATCCGCAGCGGCCCCGCCACGGTGTCCCCCGCCGGGTCGGGCGCCGCGCCGCGCGCCTCGGCCGCCAGCACGTCGAGCATCCGCAGCACCCGGCGGGCGTACCCGGCGGCCCTGGCCCCCGCGGGCGTCGGGATCGCACCGCCGCGGCCCCGCTCGAAGAGCAGCGCGCCTATCTTGGCCTCGCTCGACCGCACCGAGTGCGACACCGCCGACTGGGTCATACCGAGCGCCACGGCGGCCCCGGAGAAGCTGCGCTCCTGCTCGACGGCGGCGAGCACACGCAGTTCACGCGGGGCGAGGTCGTTCGGCATCAGGGCTCCCACCTGGACGTATGAGCGAAATCGATGGATCGGGCGGTTCCATCGACGCAACCCCCTGCCCGGCCCGCGCATTCCTTCCTAGCGTCTCCCCCATGACGACGACCTCGCTCACCGTGCACCAGACCGCCCGCCCCAAGGGCCTGCCCTCCCCCGACGACTTCGCCTTCGTGCGGGGCCCGGTCCCCGAGCCCGCGCCCGGCACCGCCCTCGTGCAGAACCTCTACCTCTCCGTGGACCCGTACCACCGCGAGGCCATGGACTTCGACCCGCTGAACGCGCCGCTGGAGGGCCGTGCGCTCGGCCGGGTCGTCGCCTCCCTCGACCCCGGCCTGCGCGAGGGCGACCTCGTCTTCCACCGGCAGGGCTGGCGCACCCACGCGCTGGTCACGCTGGGCGTGGACGGGACGCGCACGATCACGTCGTACGAGGGCGTGCCGCTCTCCGCGCATCTGGGCATCCTCGGCGGCACCGGCCTCACCGCGTACGTGGCGCTCACCCGCACCCTCGAACTGCGGCCCGGCCAGGACCTGTTCGTCTCGGCGGCCGCGGGCGGCGTCGGCACGGCGGCGGGCCGGATCGCGCGGCTACTGGGCGCCGGCCGGATCGTGGGCAGCGCGGGATCGGCCGCGAAGGTGGACTTCCTGACGGAAGCGGTCGGCTACGACGCCGCCTTCGACTACCACGACGGCCCGGTGGGCGAGCAGCTGGCGAAGGCGGCCCCGCACGGCATCGACGCATACGTCGACAACGTGGGCGGCGACCATCTGGAGGGCGCGATCTCGGCGCTGCGCGACCACGGGCGGATCGCCTGGGTGGGCGCGGTGGCCCAGTACAACGACCTCGCCTCGCCGCCCGCGGCCCCGCGCAACCTCTACTCGGTGGTGGAGAAGAGCCTGCGCCTGGAGGGCGTCCTGGTGCGCAACCACCGTGACGTACAGGGCGAGTTGGAGGAGTTCCTGGTGCCGCACCTGCGGTCGGGGCGGGTGGTGTCGGACGAGACGGTGGTCGACGGGATCGAGCGGACGGTGGACGCCTTCATCGGCATGCTGCGCGGCGGCAACACGGGGAAGATGCTGATCCGCGTGGGCGAGTGATACGCCGCGTCGGACACCGGCCTCGACACCGCAACCCAGTGAGGTACGAAACCTAGTGAGGCACGGCACCTAGTTTGCATTCCTACCTAGCTAGTGCTGGAATACACGCATGGCCGCAGACCGCAGATCCAGTTGGCTCAAGGGCGTCCTCGACCTCCTCGTCCTCACCTGTCTCACCGGGGGCGAGAGCTACGGCTACGAGATCTCCAAGACCCTGGCCGCGGCCGGGCTCGGGGAGATCAAGGGCGGGACGCTCTACCCCGTACTGAACCGGCTCGAAGAGGCCGGGCTCGCCGTCGGGGAGTTCCGCGCCGCCGAGCGCGGGCCGGGCCGCCGGTACTACCGGCTGACCGAGGAGGGCCACCGGGCGCTCGCCGAACAGGGCGCGTCCTGGCTGGAGTTCCACACCTCCGTACAGACCATGCTGACCAGCGCGACACCAGGGGGACGACCGTCATGAGCGAGCAGAAGGACTACTTCCGGGCCCTCGCCGAGAAGCTGCGCGCCTCGGGGATGCCGCCGGGCGAGGTGGCGGCGAACGTCGCCGAGCTCACCGGCTATCTGACGGAGTCCGGGTCCACCGATCCGTACGAGGAGTTCGGCGCGCCGGAGGACTTCGCGGCCCGGCTCACCGGGGGCCGGGCCCAGGAGCCGGGCGCCGAGGCGGAGACCTGGAAGTGGACCGCCGACATCTACACCGACCGCAAGTACCTCAACCACTACGGCGACCAGGGCTGGGAGGTCGAGGGCCTGGACCGGCTCGGCCGGTTCGTCTGCCGCCGCGACCCGGCGGCGGCGATGCGGTGGGAGTACCGGCGCGAGACCGGGAACAACACGGCCGAGCGCGAGTCGGTGACGGCCGGGCTGGCCCCGGACGGCTGGGAGCTGTGCGGGCAGTGGATGTTCTTCATGTACTTCAAGCGCCCCAAGGCGGCGAGCGCCGGTCCCGCGGCCGGGCTCGACGAGCTGGTGGCGCCGCCCGCCAAGCAGCTCTTCCTCAGCGATCGGTACCGCGGAAAGGTCAAGCAGATGGTGGCCGCGGCGGTCGTCTCGGGCACGGCGACCGCGACCGCGGTCCACTACGGCGGCGACTCGGTGGCCTACCCGGCGCTGATCGGCGCGGCGGTCGCCGCCCCGGTGGGCGTGGCCCTGGCCTGGCAGCGCATCAAGCGGGAGGTCGCGCGGGGCGTCGAGGATGCCTGAGCGCGACCTACGCACACGCTTGTGAACAGCCAAAACCCGCCCGTTGACCGAGTGTTCACGATTCCCTCCCTGGAGAGGTCTAGCTCCAGACCATTGGTCACCCGCACCCTTGCGCTCGATGTGCCGCAGGGGCACCGGGGAGTGAAGGGGCGGGCGGATGACGCCGATCAGTCGTAGGGGATTCGTGGCGCTCGGCGCGGGTGTGGCGGCCGGGGCCGTGCTGCCCGGCACGGCCGAGGCGGCCGACGGGGCCGCGGTCACGGCCGGGAGCGCCGCGGCCGCCTCGGCCACCGGCACGGTCGGGGACGTCAAGCACGTGGTGATCCTGATGCAGGAGAACCGCAGCTTCGACCACTACTTCGGCCGCCTCAGGGGCGTGCGCGGCTTCGGCGACCGCAGCGGGATCCTGCTCTCCGGCGGCCAGCCCGTCTTCAACCAGCCCAACGGTCTGAGCCGCCAGTACCCGTGGAAGCTCAGCTCCACCCCGGCCTCCGGCGGCGCCGACGGCAAGACGCTCGCCCAGTGCACCGGCGACCTGCCGCACAGCTGGACCTCGCAGCACTCGGCGTGGAACAAGGGGCGCCTGGACAACTGGGTCGCCGGCGTCGGCAACGTCCGCTCGCTCGGCTACCTCGACCGCGACGACATCCCGTTCCACTACGCGCTCGCCGACAACTACACCATCTGCGACGCCTACTTCAGCTCGGCGCTCAGCGCCACCGGCCCCAACCGCACCTTCCTGTGGAGCGGCAAGGTCGACGCCGCCAGCAAGGACGGCGGCGAGGAGTCCGGACTGACCTGGGAGGCGTACGCGGAGGCCCTCCAGCGGGCCGGGGTCAGCTGGAAGGTCTACCAGAAGGCCAATGACAACTACGGCGACAACGGCCTGGCGTACTTCAAGAAGTTCACCGACGCCCCGGCCGGGAACCCGCTGCACGACCGGGGCATGTCCTCGGTCCCGGCCGCGACCGGCTCCACGCCCGACGACATCGCCGCCGCGATCAAGGCGGACGCGCTCGCGGGCACCCTCCCCCAGGTCTCCTGGGTGGTGGCCAACCAGGCGTTCTCCGAGCACCCGTACGCCCCGCCCGGCGACGGCGCGCACTTCGTGGACCTGGTCTACCGGGCCCTCGCCGCGAACCCCGAGGTGTTCGACTCGACCGTCCTGTTCCTCAACTACGACGAGAACGACGGCTTCTTCGACCACGTGCCGCCGCCCTCTCCCCCGGCGGGCGCGGCGGGCGAGTTCCTCGGCGGCGTCCCGATCGGGCTCGGCTTCCGGGTGCCGATGCTGGTCATGTCGCCGTGGACGCGCGGCGGCTGGGTCTCCTCCGAGGTCTTCGACCACACGTCGGTGCTGCGCTTCCTGGAGACCTGGACGGCCGCGCTCGGCACCCCGGCCGCCTGCCCCAACATCAGCGCCTGGCGCCGCAAGGTCACCGGCGACCTGACCGGCGTCTTCGACTTCGCGAACCCGGTGTACGGAGTGCCCTCGGGGCTGCCCGCCACCAAGGCGCTCGGGGTGAACTGCGCCCCGCTGCCCAACCCCGCGCCGCAGAACAACGCGCTGCCCGCGCAGGAGCCCGGCACCCGCCCGGCCCGCGCGCTGCCGTACCAGCCGAACGGCAACCTCGACCACTTCGAGTTCGGTGCCGCAGGGAAGATCCTGGCCTGGTTCACCATGGCCAACCAGGGCGCCCCCGCCTCCGCCGCCGCGCACCTCTCGATCCACCCCAACGCGTACCGCGACACCACGCCCTGGCAGTACACGGTCGACGCGGGCGGCACGGCCACCGACTACTTCCACATCGGCACCGGGTTCGGCGGCGGCGCGTACGACTTCACCATGGTCGGGCCCAACCGCTTCCAGCGCCGGTTCACCGGGGACGCCACCAAGGCGGGCAAGGCGATCGAGGTGGCGGCCCGGTACGGGGTGGAGAGCGGCACCGGCAAGATGGCGATCTGGTTCAAGCTGACCAACACCTCGTCGGCCGCGGTCACCTTCACCGTCAAGGCGAACAACTACCGCACCGACGGCCCCTGGACGTACCAGGTCCCGGCGGGCGGCTCGACCGAGGACTTCTTCAACGCGGTGGCGTACCACAACGGGTGGTACGACTACACGGTCACGGCGGACGTCGACCCGACGTGGTCGCGGCGCTACACCGGCCACATCGAGACCGGCGCGGCCTCGGTCAGCGGCTGACCGTCAGATCCTGGAGGCCCACCACCCGCAGCAGTTCGAGCCGCTGGTGGGCCTCCGTGCCGGGGCGGGCCGAGTGCACCACCAGGAACTGCCCCTCGCCGGAGCTCAGCAGCACCTCGCAGTCCAGCTCCAGGAGACCGACCACGGGGTGGACGAACCGCTTCACCTTGGCGTGCCGCGTCTCCACCTCGTGCTCGTCCCAGAGCGTCGAGAACTCCTCGCTGACCGCGCGCAGTTCGGCCACAAGGGCCGCCGGTTCCGGGTCGTCCGGGCGGGCCGCGAGCACCGCCCGCAGCTGGGCGACGTGGCTGCGGGCGTGCTCGGCCTGGTCCTCGGGCGGGAAGAGGGCGCGCAGCGCGGGCTCGGTGAAGTAGCCGCGGATAATGTTCCGGCCGGGCGCGGACTCACCGACCAGGGCGGCCGCCATCGCGTTCTGGGCGAGCACCTCGCCCCAGTCGCTCATCACCTGCGCGGGCGCGTCGTGCAGCCGGTCGAGGATGAGCATCAGACCGGGGCGCACGTGGACCGAGCCGTGCCGCTCGCGCGGGGGCTCCTCCCCGGCGAGGTGGAAGAGGTGGTCGCGCCCGTCCCGGCTGAGCCTGAGCGCCCGCGCCAGCGCGGTCAGCATCTGCCGGGACGGGCGCGAGCCGCGGGCCTGCTCCAGCCGGGTGTAGTAGTCCGCCGACATCCCGGTGAGCTGGGCGACCTCTTCCCTGCGCAGCCCGGCCGTCCGCCGCCGGGGCCCGGCCGCGAGGCCGACGTCCGACGGTTCGAGACGGGCCCGGCAGTGCCGCAGGAAGTCCGCGAGTTCTTCTCTGTCCACTCCCTCAGCATGCCGGTGACCACGGTCCGTATCCAGGGAGTCCCGCTCCCTGGATGAGGACGTCCCTCCCGCCGCCGGCCGCCTCGCGCCACGCTGGGGCCAGGCAACCGAGAGGAGCGGGCAATGCGGATTCTGGTGACGGGGGCGACGGGCGAGGTCGGCCGGCGGTTCGTGCCGAGGCTGGTCCAGCGGGCCGACGTGGTGCGGGTCCTGGTGCGCGACGAGGCACGCGGTGCCGCCCTCGGCGCCCATGAGGTGGCGGTCGGCGACGTGCGGAACGAGGAGTCCGTGGCGAAGGCGCTGGCCGGGGTGGACGCGGTGGTGAACCTCGCGGTGGCGTACCGGAACGTGCCGGACGAGGAGAACCGCGCGGTCAACCACGACGCGGCGATTTCGCTCGGCCGGGCGGCGCTGGAGGCCGGGGTGAGCCGGTTCGTGCAGGTGTCGTCGAACCTGGCGTACGGCCTGGGGCGCGGGCGTCCGCTGACCGAGGACGACGCGCCGCTGCCCGGCGGCCCGCTGTGGGGGACGTACGCGGAGTCCAAGGCGGCCGCCGAGGAGGGCCTGTTCGCCCTGCACCGCGAGCACGGTCTGGACGTGCGCGTGGGCGCGCTCGCCTTCGTCTACGGCGAGGGCGACCCGCACCTGGCCTACTCGGTGCACTGGGCGGGCCAGTGGGCCGCGGCCCAGCGGCTGCCGATGGTGCACCACGCGGACGTGGCGCAGGGCCTGACGCGGCTGCTGTACGCGCCGGGGGTGGCGGGCCGCAAGTACAACATCGCGGACGACTGCCCGGTGACGGCGGTCGAGCTGCACCAGCTCAACGGCGTGGAGGTGCCGCCGGAGCTGGCGCGGCGCACCGACCCGGACCCGTTCTACACGATCGTGTCGACCCTGCGGATCCGCGACGAGCTGGGCTTCCGCCCGCTGTACCCGTCGGTGTGGACGGCCCGGGACGCGGGCGTCCTGTAGCCCCGAACCGCCGTCACAGCACGTCGCCGTCGCGCCAGTCGAAGACCAGCGGCCGCGCCGGGTCGGGCAGCCGCCCGCCCGCGGCCGGGCGGACGTAGGTGGTGCCCTCCTCCTCGGCGAGGCGCACCACCCCGGCCGGGCTCAGCACCTCGATCCGCCCGGGCCAGACCTGCCAGCCGCGCGCCCGGTAGAGCTCGGCGCCCTCGTCGGATGCGGAGAGCGCGCCGAACTCGTACGCCTCGTCGATCACGTGCTCCAGGGCGGCCATCACCCGCCCGCCGAGCCCCTGGCGGCGCCGGTCCTCGCGCACGGCGACGGCCTCGACGTAGCCGACGCGGTAGGACCGGCCGCCGTGCAGCACCCGGCGCATGATCACGCTGCCGTGCGCGGCGAGCCCCTTCTCGTCGTCCAGGAACGAGTGGACCCCGCCGAGCCCGTGGTCCCAGTCCTCGTCGCTGAAGTCCCCGCCGAAGGCGGTGTCGAGCAGTTCGCGGATTCTCGGCAGGCCGTCCGGGCCGAGCTGCGAGGTGTGCGCGGTGTGCTGAGACTCAGTCATGCGCCCACTGTGGCAGGCCGCTTCGCGTCCTTCCGCGCCGGGCACGGCTGCTCCAGACTCGCTTCCATGTCACCGACGACAGAGCAGCAGTGGACCCCGACCCACGGCGAGCCCTACCGCCCGGTCCCCTACCGCCCCGACCGGATGCCCGCCGCCGAGTCCCTGGCGCGCGCGGCGGCGCTGCGCGAGACGATGGGGCAGCGCCGTACGGTACGCCAGTTCTCCCCCGACCCGGTCCCCGAGCAGGCCGTCCGGGACGCCGTCGCCTGCGCGGCGACCGCCCCCTCGGGCGCGCACCAGCAGCCCTGGACCTTCGTCCTGGTGCGCGATCCGGAGATACGGCGCCGAATACGGGAGGCGGCCGAGCACGAGGAGCGCGTCTCCTACGACGGCCGGCTCGGCGAGGAGTGGCTGGCGGCGCTGCGCCCGCTGGGCACGGACGCCGTGAAGAGCCATCTGACCGACGCCCCGGCCCTGATCGTGGTCTTCCAGCAGCGGTACTGGCTGGCCGAGGACGGCACCAAGCACAAGCACTACTACGTGGACGAGTCGGTCGGGATCGCGGTCGGGATGCTCCTGAGCGCCCTGCACCAGAGCGGACTTGCCGCACTGGTCCATACGCCGAGCCCGATGCGGTTCCTGCGCGAGGTGCTGGGCCGCCCCGTGAACGAGAAGGCGTTCGCGGTGATCCCGGTCGGCTATCCGGCCGAGGGCTGCGAAGTCCCCGACCTCGTACGGAAGTCGCTGGAGCAGGTGCTGGTGGAGATCTGACTCCCGCCCATTCTTCTAACCCCTCAAAGACACTTGACCGGTTACACCGATCCGTGGTTGGCTACTCGCACACCACGACAACCGGTAAACAAGCTTTGAGGGGTTAGACATGAGCGCGGAGCGGATCCACTACCGGACGGCGGTCGTCGGCGGCCAGGAGATCTTCTACCGGGAGGCGGGCTCGCCCGACGCCCCCGCCCTGCTGCTCCTGCACGGCTTCCCCAGCAGCTCCCACATGTTCCGCGACCTGATCCCGAAGCTGGCCGCGCGCTACCACGTGATCGCCCCGGACCACCTCGGCTTCGGCTACTCCTCGGCGCCGTCGGCGAAGGAGTACGCGTACACCTTCGCCAACCTGGCCGCCCTCACCGGGGAGTTCACCGAGCAGCTCGGCCTCACCCGGTTCGCGCTCTACATCCAGGACTACGGCGCCCCCATCGGGCTGCGGCTCGCCCTCGCGCACCCCGAGCGCATCACGGCGATCGTCACGCAGAACGGCAACGCGTACACCGAGGGCCTGGGCGAGGCGTGGGAGGCGCCGCTCGCCCTGATCGCCGAGCGCACGCCCGAGACGGAGGCGCCGGTGCGGGAGATCAGCTCCCTGGAGGGCATCAAGTGGCAGTATCTGCACGGCCTCCCGGACCCGTCCCTGGTCAGCCCGGACGCGTACCACTACGACGCCGCCCTGATGGCCCGCGAGGGACAGGACGCCGTCCAGCTCGACCTGATGGCCGACTACGGCTCCAACTTCGCGCTCTACCCAGCCTTCCAGGAGTACTTCCGCGACTCCCAGGTGCCGCTCCTGGCGACCTGGGGCGCCCACGACGAGATCTTCGTCCCGGCCGGGGCGCTCGCCTTCCTGCGCGACCTGCCCGAGGCGGAGGTCCACCTCCTGCCCACCGGCCACTTCGCCCTGGAGACCCACGCGGCCCAGATCGCCTCGCTGATCGACGACTTCCTGACCCGCAGGCTGTAAGCCCGTAGGCCCCAAATGGAAACCGCCCCCGTCCTCGGTTGGGGGACCAAGGACGGGGGCGGGGTTCAGAAGTGACCAGACGTCAGCCCATGTGCGGGTACGTGTAGTCGGTCGGCGGGACCAGGGTCTCCTTGATGGCGCGGGTCAGCGTCCAGCGCATCAGGTTCTGGGGGGCGCCCGCCTTGTCGTTGGTGCCCGAGGCGCGGCCGCCACCGAAGGGCTGCTGGCCGACGACGGCACCGGTCGACTTGTCGTTGATGTAGAAGTTGCCCGCCGCGTAGCGGAGCTTGTCCATCGTGTACGCGGCCGCCGCACGGTCGCCGGAGATGACCGAGCCGGTGAGGGCGTAGTCCGAGACCGACTCCATCTGGGCCAGCATCTCGTCGTACTTGTCGTCCTCGTAGACGTGGATCGCCAGGATCGGGCCGAAGTACTCGGTCGTGAAGACCTCGTTCTCCGGGTCCGAGCACTCGATGACGGTCGGGCGGACGAAGTAGCCGACCGAGTCGTCGTAGGTGCCGCCGGCCACGATCGTGCAGGAGGCGTCGGCCTTGGCGCGGTCGATCGCGGCCTTGTTCTTGGCGAACGAGCGCTCGTCGATGACGGCGCCGATGAAGTTCGACAGGTCGGTGACATCACCCATGGTGATGCCGTCGACCTCGGCCGCGAACTCCTCCTTGAAGCCGTCGTTCCAGATCGACGCCGGGACGTACGCACGCGAGGAGGCGGAGCACTTCTGGCCCTGGAATTCGAAGGAGCCACGGGTCAGGGCGGTCTTCAGGATCGCGCGGTCGGCGCTGGGGTGCGCGACGACGAAGTCCTTGCCGCCGGTCTCGCCGACCAGACGCGGGTAGGTGCGGTACTTCTCGATGTTGGTGCCGACCGTCTTCCACAGGTGCTGGAAGGTCTTGGTGGAACCGGTGAAGTGGATGCCCGCCAGGTCGCGGTGGTTCAGCGCGATCTCCGAGACGGCCAGGCCGTCGCCGGTGACCAGGTTGATGACGCCCTTGGGCAGCCCGGCCTCCTCCAGGAGCTGCATCAGCAGCACGGCGGCGTGGGTCTGCGTCGGGGACGGCTTCCACACGACCACGTTGCCCATCAGGGCCGGGGCGGTCGGCAGGTTGCCCGCGATGGCCGTGAAGTTGAACGGCGTGATCGCGTAGACGAAACCTTCCAGCGGACGGTGGTCCATGCGGTTCCACACGCCCGGGGAGTTCGCCGGGGGCTGCTCGGCCAGGATCTGGCGGGCGTAGTGCACGTTGAAGCGCCAGAAGTCGACGAGCTCGCACGGGGTGTCGATCTCGGCCTGCTGGGCGGTCTTCGACTGGCCGAGCATCGTGGACGCGGCCAGCGTCTCGCGCCAGGGGCCGGCGAGCAGCTCGGCGGCGCGCAGGATGATCGCGGCGCGGTCGTCGAAGGCCATCGCGCGCCACGCCGGGGCGGCGGCGAGGGCGGCGTCGATGGCGTCCTGCGCGTCCTGGGTGGTGGCGTTGGCGTAGGTGCCGATGACGGACTGGTGGTTGTGCGGCTGCACGACGTCGAAGCGCTCGCCGCCGCCCATCCGCTTCTCGCCGCCGATGGTCATCGGCAGCTCGATCGGGTTCTGGGCCAGCTCCTTGAGCTTGGCTTCGAGGCGCGCACGCTCGGGCGAACCCGGGGCGTAGCCGTGCACCGGCTCGTTGACGGGAGCGGGGACCTGGGTCACAGCGTCCATGAGTCTCTGAACTCCTTGATGAGGGGTGGTGGGCTCAGCCCTTGGTGAGGATGGAGCGGGCGAAGAAGAGCAGGTTGGCGGGCTTCTCCGCCAGACGGCGCATGAAGTAGCCGTACCAGTCGGTGCCGTACGCCGTGTAGACGCGCATCCGGTGGCCCTCGGCCGCGAGGCGCACGTGCTCGTCGCTGCGGATGCCGTACAGCATCTGGAACTCGTACTCGTCCAGCTTGCGCCCGGCGCGCCGCGCGAGCTCCTGGGTGATGGCTATCAGGCGCGGGTCGTGCGACCCGATCATCGGGTAGCCCTCGCCGTCCATGAGGATCTTCAGGATGCGGACGTACGCCTTGTCGATCTCGCCCTTGTCCTGGTACGCGACGGAGGCGGGCTCCTTGTAGGCGCCCTTCACGATCCGGACGCGGCTGCCGGCGGCGGACAGTCGGCGGGCGTCGTCCTCGGTGCGGAAGAGGTACGCCTGGATGACGCAGCCGGTCTGCGGGAAGTCCTTCCGCAGCTCCTCGTGGATGGCGAACATCGAGTCGAGGGTGGTGTGGTCCTCGGCGTCCAGGGTGACCGTGGTGCCGATGGCGGCGGCGGCCTCGACGACCGGGCGGACGTTGGCGAGGGCCAGCTCGTGGCCGCCCTCCAGCGCCTGGCCGAACATGGAGAGCTTCACGGACATCTCGGCGCGGGTGCCCAGGTCCAGGTCCTTGAGGCGCTCGATCAGCTGGAGGTAGGCGTCGCGCGCGGCGTACGACTGCTCCACGGTGGTGATGTCCTCGCCCACCACGTCCAGGGTGACCTCCAGGCCCTTGCCCGCGGCGTCCTTGACGATCGGCACGACCTGCTCGACCGTCTCCCCGGCGATGAAGCGGTCGACGACCTGCTTGGTGCCGGGCGCGGCCGAGATGAAACGGCGCATCTTGTCGCTGCGCGACGCGGCGAGGATCACGGGACCCAGCACGGGGCACCTCCATGGAAAGGGGTAGCAGGGGGCCGAAACCCGACGATCCGGGAACGGCACGGAGAACCACCGTGAAACCTAAGGATCCTTCCGATCCTCTGCCATCGACACCTGTCACGCATCCGTGCCCCGCATCTCAGACAGATGTCTGAAGGCGGCGCCGATATGCGCGAGAATGGCTGCTGTGAAGGGCGACTACCAGGACCTGGTCGATGAGATCTCGGCGCTGCTCGGTGCCCCCGCGACCCTGGAGGACCGGGACTTCGGGCTGATCGCGTTCGGTGCGCACGACTCCGAGGACGACTCGGCCATGGACCCGGTGCGCACCCGCTCGATCCTGACCCGCCGCTCCACCCCGGCGGTCCGCGCCTGGTTCGAGGGCTTCGGCATCACCCGCGCGACCGGCCCGGTCCGCATCCCGGCGGCCCCCGAGGCGGGCGTCTTCCGCGACCGCGTCTGCCTGCCGGTCCGCCACCGGGGTGTGGTGCTCGGTTACGTATGGCTGCTCGACGCCGACCCGGGCCCGGCCGAGGACCGGCTGACCGCCGCGATGGAGGTGGCCGCCCGGATCGGCGGGCTGCTCGCCGACGAGACCCAGGCGGGCGCCGACCTCTCGCGCGAGTTCCGGGCGGCGCTGACCGCCGGGCGGGGCTGGCAGCGCGACATGGCGACGGCGGCCCTGCGCGCGGCGCTCGGCCCGGACGCGGACGGCCTGCACGCGGTGGTCTGCGTCAGCCCCTGGCCCCAGGAGACCCCGTCGGTACGGACCGTCCCCGGGACGGCGGCGCTGTGCGCGGTGCCATGGGGGGCGCACGGCGAGGAGGGCGAGCCCTCACCGGCCCCGCCCGCCCAGGCGCTGGGCGCGCTCGTCCGGCTCCGCTCGGCCGACGCGCTCGCGCCCGCGCTGACCGCCGCCGAACGGCTGCGCGCCACGGCGGGGCCGGGCGCCGCCGCCGGGGTCGCGCTGGCCCGCCGGGGCCTGGGCGAGCTGCCCGCCTCCTGGCACGAGGCCACCTCGGCGGCCCGGGCGGCGCTTGCCGAGCCCGGGCTCGGCCCGGTCGCGGAGTGGGCGGCGATCGGCCCGTACCGGCTGCTGACCGCGCTCCCCGACACCGCGCCCCAGGACGTGGCGGTCCGCGCCCTGCTCACCCCTTCGCACACCGAACTGGCCCGCACCGCCGAGGTGTTCCTCGACTGCGCGGGCCAGGCGGGCCGTACGGCGGCGGCGCTCGGCATCCACCGCCAGACCCTCTACTACCGGCTCTCCCGGGTCGAGCAGCTCACCGGCCTCGACCTCGACGAGGGCGAGGACCGGCTGCTGCTGCACATGGCGCTGAAGGCGTCACGCCTGTGAGGGCTTGGCGGGTCCGGCCGCCGCGATGAGCCGCCGCAGGCCCTCGGTCAGCTCGGCCGCGCTCGACGCGGTGCCGGGGTCGAAGGTCCACTGGGCGATGAGCCCCATCATCATCGTCATGTAGAGCTTGCCGAGCGTGTCGACCTCGTCGTCGCCGACCTCGGCCTCCTCGCCCCCCATGAACATGGGGATGATGCCGCGCGCGCCCTCGCGCTGGGCCTGTGCCAGATGGTCGCGGACCCCCGGCAGCTGGTCGCCCATGACGACGATCTCCATGCTGAGGTGCCACATCGAGCCGGGCTGCTCCATGGTGGCGATGATGTTCGACCAGACTTCCTGGAAGCGCTCCAGGGAGCCGGGCTCGGTGGCCGCGACCTGCTCGGGGGCGTCGAAGGCGTCCGAGACCCCTTCGACCAGGGCGATGTAGGCCTGCGCGAGCAGCGCGTCCTTGGATCCGTAGTGGTAGCCGATGGACGCGAGATTCGTCCCCGACTCCTTGACGATGTCCCGCGCGGTCGTGCGCGCGAAGCCCTTCTCCAGCAGGCAGCGCTTGGCGCCGTCCAGTAGATCCTCACGGTGTCCCATGCGGGCAGCGTACTAGGCCCGCAGACGGATGTCTAAGACAAGCGTATACGGACTTCGGGGTTCGTCTGGGGACCGTGCTGGGTTGCTCGCGCAGTTCCCCGCGCCCCTAGGTAGTCAGGGGCGCGGGCAACCGTCTCAGACCAGGTTCACCGACCGCGCCGACGTCGCGCCGATCGCGTCCGCGACCTCCGTCAGCACCGGCTGCGGCACGCTGTCGTCGACCGTCAGGACCGCGAGGGCCTCGCCGCCCTCCTCCGCGCGAGCGACCTGCATTCCGGCGATGTTCAGCCCGGCCTCGCCGAGGATCTGGCCGACCGTGCCGACGACGCCCGGGCGGTCCTCGTAACGCAGCACGACCATGTGGTCGGCGAGCGCCAGGTCCACGTCGTAGTCGCCGATCGCCACGATCTTCTGGAGGTGCTTGGGGCCCGCCAGCGTGCCGGAGACCGCCACCTCCTCGCCGCCCGAGAGCGTGCCGCGCACGGTGACCACGTTGCGGTGGTCCGGCGACTCCGAGCTCGTGGTGAGGCGGACCTCGACGCCGCGCTCCTGCGCGAACAGCGGGGCGTTCACGTACGAGACGGTCTCGTCGACCACGTCCTCGAACACACCCTTGAGCGCGCTGAGTTCGAGCACCTTCACGTCGTGCTGGGTGATCTCGCCGTACACCTCGACGTCGAGGCGGACCGCCACCTCGCCCGCGAGCGCGGTGAAGATCCGGCCCAGGCGCTCGGCGAGCGGCAGACCCGGCTTGACGTCCTCGGCGATGACGCCGCCCTGGACGTTGACCGCGTCCGGCACCAGCTCGCCGGCGAGCGCCAGGCGCACCGAGCGGGCGACCGCGATGCCCGCCTTCTCCTGGGCCTCGTCGGTGGAGGCGCCCAGGTGCGGGGTGCAGACGACCTGGTCGAGCTCGAAGAGCGGGGAGTCCGTGCAGGGCTCCTTCGCGTACACGTCGAGGCCCGCGCCCGCGACGCGGCCCTCCTTGAGCGCCGAGTACAGCGCGGCCTCGTCGACGATGCCGCCGCGCGCCGCGTTCACGATCCGCACGTGCGGCTGGACCTTGTGGAGCGCCTCGTCGCCGATGAGGCCGAGGGTCTCGGGGGTCTTGGGCAGGTGCACGGTGATGAAGTCCGCGACCTGGAGCAGCTCGTCGAGGGTGAGGAGCTTGACGCCCATCTGCGCGGCGCGCGCGGGCTGCACATAGGGGTCGTACGCGACGATCTTCATGCCGAAGGCCGACATGCGCTGGGCGACCAGGACTCCGATGCGGCCGAGGCCGACGACGCCGAGGGTCTTCTCGCTCAGCTCGACGCCGGTGTACTTGTTCCGCTTCCACTCGCCGTTCTTCAGCGCGGTGTTGGCCTGCGGGATGTTGCGCGCGGTGGCGACCAGCAGACCGCAGGCGAGCTCGGCGGCGGTGACGATGTTGGAGGTCGGGGCGTTGACGACCATCACGCCGGCCTTGGTGGCGGCGGAGACGTCCACGTTGTCGAGGCCGACGCCCGCGCGGGCGACGACCCTCAGCTTCTTCGCGGCGGCGATGGCCTCGGCGTCGACCTTGGTCGCGGAGCGGATCAGGATCGCGTCCACGTCGGCGATGGCGGGCAGCAGTTCGGCGCGGTCGGCTCCGTTGCAGTGCCGGATCTCGAAGTCCGGACCGAGGGCGTCGACGGTGGCGGGCGACAGCTCTTCAGCGATGAGTACGACAGGTTTCGAGCTCACGTGAGTCCTCACAAGTCCAATGCGGACGGCCGTCCCGACGGCCGCAGGCGGTGGAGGGTGCTAGCCGCGTGGAAGACGCACGACGCTGTGGGCCTGACGCGATGTATTGAGCAGCAGTGTAGTGGTGCTCAAGTCGGGGTTTTCCGCCGTGGCGGAATGTCACCCGTCCGGGTGTGGACGGGATGGACAAGGGGCCGCGGCGCATCGCCGCGGCCCCTTGTGAAGGCTTACGCCTCCTCGTCGTTCACCCAGCTCATGAGCTTGCGCAGCTCCTTGCCGGTGGTCTCCAGGAGGTGGTTCTCGTCCTGGGTCTTGTACTCGTTGTACTTCTTCAGACCGCCGTGGTACTCGTCCATCCAGTTCTTGGCGAAGGTGCCGTCCTGGATCTCGGTGAGGACCTTCTTCATCTCGGCCTTGGTGTCGGCGGTGATGATGCGGGGGCCGGTGATGTAGTCGCCCCACTCGGCGGTCTCGGAGACCGACCAGCGCATCTTCTCCAGGCCGCCCTCGTACATCAGGTCGACGATGAGCTTCAGCTCGTGGAGGCACTCGAAGTAGGCGATCTCCGGCTGGTAGCCCGCCTCGACGAGGGTCTCGAAGCCCGCCTTGACCAGCGCGGACGTACCGCCGCAGAGCACGGCCTGCTCGCCGAACAGGTCGGTCTCGGTCTCCTCGGTGAAGGTCGTCTTGATGACGCCCGCCCGGGTGCCGCCGATGCCCTTGGCGTACGAGAGCGCGAGCGCGAAGCCGTTGCCGGTCGCGTCCTGCTCGACGGCCGCGATGCACGGGACGCCGCGGCCCTCCTCGTACTGACGGCGGACCAGGTGGCCCGGACCCTTGGGGGCGACCATGCAGACGTCGACGCCCTCGGGGGCCTTGATGAAGCCGAAGCGGATGTTGAGGCCGTGGCCGAAGAACAGCGCGTCGCCGTCCTTCAGGTTGTCCTTGATGGACTCCTCGTAGACCTGGGCCTGGATCGGGTCCGGGACCAGGATCATGATGACGTCGGCCTCGGCGGCGGCCTCGGCGGGCGTGACCACGCGCAGGCCCTGCTCCTCGGCCTTGGCCTTGGACTTGGAGCCCTCGTGCAGACCGACGCGGACGTCGACACCCGAGTCACGGAGCGACAGCGCGTGGGCGTGGCCCTGGCTGCCGTAACCGATCACCGCGACCTTGCGGCCCTGGATGATGGACAGGTCGGCGTCGTCGTCGTAGAACAGCTCGGCCACTGGGATATCTCCTTGGTGTGCTGGTGTTGCGTCCCACCGTACGGCGGGGATGCGTCGGGAAGTTTTAAGTCTCGCGATACGGAACCGCGAGGGGGCGGGTTCAGGCCGTGCGGTCCAGGGCCCGCAGGCTGCGGTCGGTGATGGACCGCGAGCCGCGCCCTATGGCGATCGTCCCGGACTGGACGAGCTCCTTGATGCCGAACTGCTCCAGCATCTTGAGCATCGCCTCCAGCTTGTCGGCGCCGCCGGTGGCCTCGATGGTCACGGCCTCGGGCGAGACGTCGACGGTCTTGGCGCGGAACAGCTGGACGATCTCGACGATCTGGGAGCGCGTTTCGTTGTCGGCACGCACCTTCACC
Organism: Streptomyces melanogenes; assembly: GCF_014649795.1. Lineage (GTDB taxonomy): Bacteria > Actinomycetota > Actinomycetes > Streptomycetales > Streptomycetaceae > Streptomyces > Streptomyces noboritoensis. The sequence continues at coordinate 202,841 of NZ_BMTS01000009.1, read as the reverse complement.
AGGACGAGCTCGCGCTGGATCGCAGCGCTGGGCTCGAGTTCGACGATCTTCAGGACGTTGACCAGCTTGTTGAGCTGTTTCGTCACCTGCTCCAGGGGCAGGTCCTCGACATTGACCACGATGGTGATGCGGGAGATGTCGGGGTGTTCGGTGACACCGACGGCGAGCGAGTCGATGTTGAAGCCGCGGCGGGAGAAGAGCGCGGCGATCCGGGCGAGGATGCCGGGCGTGTTCTCCACCAGGACGGAGAGCGTGTGCTTGGTCGACATGGTGACGGTCTCTCTCTGCTCTCTCAGTCGTCTTCGTTGTCGCCGAAGTCGGGACGGACGCCGCGGGCGGCCATGACCTCGTCGTTGGAGGTGCCGGCGGCGACCATCGGCCACACCTGGGCGTCCTCGTGGACGATGAAGTCGATGACGACCGGGCGGTCGTTGATGGAGTTGGCCTCTTCGATGGCCTTGTCCAGGTCCTCCGGGCGCTCGCAGCGGATCGCGTAGCAGCCCATGGCCTCGGACAGCTTCACGAAGTCCGGCACGCGGGTGCCGGCGCTGGGCTCCAGGCCGGTGGCCTCCGGGCCGCTGTGCAGCACGGTGTTGGAGTAGCGCTGGTTGTAGAAGAGGGTCTGCCACTGGCGGACCATCCCGAGGGCGCCGTTGTTGATGATGGCGACCTTGATCGGGATGTTGTTGAGCGCACAGGTGGTGAGCTCCTGGTTGGTCATCTGGAAGCAGCCGTCGCCGTCGATCGCCCAGACCGGGCGGTCCGGCATGCCGGCCTTGGCGCCCATGGCCGCCGGGACCGCGTACCCCATCGTTCCGGCGCCGCCGGAGTTCAGCCAGGTGGCCGGGCGCTCGTAGTTGATGAAGTGGGCGGCCCACATCTGGTGCTGGCCGACGCCGGCCGCGTAGATGGTGTCGGCGGGGGCGAGCTCGCCGATGCGCTGGATGACCTGCTGCGGCGAGAGGCTGCCGTCGTCCGGCTGGTCGTAGCCGAGCGGGTAGGTCTCGCGCCACCGGTTCAGGTCGTTCCACCAGGCGCTGTAGTCACCGGTGTGGCCCTCGGTGTGCTCGGCCTGGACGGCCTGCACCAGATCGGCGATGACCTCGCGGGCGTCGCCCACGATCGGCACGTCGACCTCGCGGTTCTTGCCGATCTCGGCCGGGTCGATGTCCGCGTGGATGATCTTCGCGTACGGGGCGAAGCTGTCCAGCTTGCCGGTGACCCGGTCGTCGAAGCGGGTGCCGAGCGCGATCAGCAGGTCCGACTTCTGCAGCGCGGTGACGGCGGTGACCGCACCGTGCATGCCGGGCATCCCCACGTGCAGCGGGTGGCTGTCGGGGAAGGCGCCGAGCGCCATCAGGGTGGTGGTGACGGGCGCTCCGGTGAGCTCCGCGAGGACCTTCAGCTCGGCGGTGGCGCCGGCCTTCAGGACGCCGCCACCGACATACAGGACCGGGCGCTTGGCCTGGACGATCAGCTTGGCGGCCTCGCGGATCTGCTTGGCGTGCGGCTTGGTGACCGGGCGGTAGCCCGGCAGGTCCATGTGCGGCGGCCAGGAGAAGGTGGTGCGCGCCTGGAGGGCGTCCTTGGCGATGTCGACCAGGACCGGGCCCGGGCGGCCGGTGGAGGCGATGTGGAAGGCCTCCGCGATCGTCCTCGGGATGTCCTCGGCCTTGGTGACCAGGAAGTTGTGCTTGGTGATCGGCATGGTGATGCCGACGATGTCCGCCTCCTGGAAGGCGTCGGTGCCGATCGCCTTGGAGGAGACCTGCCCGGTGATCGCGACCAGCGGGACGGAGTCCATGTGGGCGTCGGCGATCGGCGTGACCAGGTTGGTGGCGCCGGGGCCGGAGGTCGCCATGCAGACGCCGACCTTGCCGGTGGCCTGCGCGTAACCGGTGGCGGCGTGGCCCGCGCCCTGCTCGTGGCGGACCAGGACGTGGCGGACCCGGGTGGAGTCCATCATCGGGTCGTACGCCGGGAGGATGGCACCGCCCGGAATGCCGAATACGGTCTCGGCCCCGACTTCCTCGAGAGAGCGGATGAGGGACTGCGCGCCCGTGACGTGCTCGACGGTGGCGGCCTGGTGTCCGCCGTTACGGGCCCGCGGCTGCGGATGGTGGGCCCCGGTGGCCTGCTCGGTCATCGCATTCTCTTCTCGAAGCTGAGGGTTTTTGCGGGGGTTTGGTCGGGATCGCTGTCGTGCTTCAGGGGTGCCGGTGCAACAAAAAACCCCTCGTGCCGTGAGGCAAGCGAGGGGAGCGCGTCGGGTGTGGTCCACTGGGCCCACGTGGGGGCCCGGCTTCAGCCGACGCGCTTTCCAAGTACGAGAATTCGGGTGCGCATGGCAATGACCCTCCCCCCGGCGCCCCGGTAGTGTCAAGTGGGTGGGACGGGTGTCTCACTATTTGAGTGATTGACCCGGACGGAGGGCAGCGCCCGGCCGCTGAGCACGGGCAACGCGGCCCCGCCCGGCACCGGGAAGGTGCCCCGCACCAGCGCCCTGCGCAGCCGGTACTCGTCGAGCGGCCCGGAGAAGGCCATGCCCTGCCCGTGGGTGCACCCCATGGCCCGCAGCGCCAGCACCTGCTCCGGCACGTCCACGCCGTCGGCCACGGACTGCATCCCGAGGTCGCAGGCGATCCGCAGCAGCCCGCTGGTGATCTTGTGCAGCCGGGCGGACTCGACCACGCCCTCGACCAGCCCCCTGTCCAGTTTCAGTACGTCGATGGGGAGCCGGCGCAGGGCGTTGATCGCCGCGTACCCGCTGCCGAAGCCGTCCAGGGCGATCCGCACGCCGAGCCGGCGCAGGCTCACCAGCCGCCGCTCCAGGTCGTCGAAGGAGATCCTGGGGTCGCTGTCGGACAGCTCGATCACCAGGGCGCCCGACGGCAGTCCGTGCCTGGTCAGCAGGGCTTCCACAGATCCCAGCGGCATCGACTTGTCGAGCAGGCGACGGGCCGGGAGACGGACCGCGACCGGGGTGTCGTGCCCGGCCCTGCCGCGCTCGGCGGCCTGCTCGACGGCCTCTTCGAGGAGCCAGCGGCCCAGCTCCGCGGTCCGCTCGCTGTCGTCGGCGACCCGGAGGAATTCGGCCGGGGTGAACAGGATGCCCTGGGCCGATCTCCAGCGCGCCTGCGCGGCCACGGCGGCCACCCGCCCGGTGGTGAGGTTGACCACCGGCTGGTGCAGCAGCGCGAACTCGCCCTCGTGCAGCGCGGTGCGCAGCCGGGCGGCCAGCTCGGTTTTGCGGACGACCTCGGCCTGCATCTGCGGCGCGTACATCTCGACGCGGTTCTTGCCGCCGGACTTGGCCCGGTACATCGCGAGGTCGGCGTTGCGCATCAGCTCGCGGGCGCTGACGTCGCGCTCGGCGAAGGCGACGCCGATGGAGGCGGCGACCCGCACCTCGTTGCCGTCGATCTGGTACGGCTGCGAGAGGGTGAGGCGCAGCCGGTCGGCGATCTCGTGCACCTGGCGCTGGCGGGCCGCCCGGTCGCGGCTGCCGTCGCCCAGGATCAGGGCGGCGAACTCGTCGCCGCCGAGGCGGGCCGCGGTGTCGCCGGCGCGCACCGAGTCCTGGAGGCGGCGGGCCGCCTGGATCAGCAGCTCGTCGCCGGCCTGGTGGCCGATGGTGTCGTTGACCTGCTTGAAGCCGTCGAGGTCGATGAAGAGCACCGCCGTGCCCGGGTCGGAGGCGCGGCGGCCGCTCAGCGCCTGGCGGACGCGCTCGGTGAACAGCGCCCGGTTGGGCAGGTCGGTGAGCGGGTCGTGCTCGGCGTTGTGCTGCAACTGGGCCTGCAGGCGCACCCGTTCGGTGACGTCCCGGCTGTTGAGGATGAGGCCGCCCTGGTGGCGGTTGATGGTCGACTCCACGTTCAGCCACTCGCCGGTGCCCGAGCGGAAGCGGCACTCGATCCGGCCGGCCGGCTCCTCCAGCGGGGGCGCGGCCAGGAAGCGCCGCACCTCGTGCACGACCCGGCCCAGGTCCTCGGGATGGATGAGGGAGGCCAGCTCGGAGCCGACCAGGTCCTCCGCATCCCGTCCGTAGACGCCCGCGGCGGCGGGGCTGACGTAGCGCAGTATCCCGGTGGGCGCGGCGATCATGATGACGTCGCTGGAGCCCTGCACCAGGGAGCGGAAGTGGTTCTCCTTCTGGGCCAGTTCGTGGGTCAGCGCGATGTTGTCGACGAGCATGATCCCCTGGCGTACGACGAGCGCGAGCACCACCGTGCACCCGGTGAAGACCACCACGCGGTCGACCCGGCGGCCCTCGATCACGTTGTAGAGGATCCCCAGGGTGCACACGGCGGCCGCGAGGTACGGCGTGAGCGCCCCCAGCGAGCCCGCAATCGGCCTGCTGGCCGGGAGCGCGCCCGGCCGCCGGGGCGGCGGCGGTGGCGGCACGGCAGGGCCCGGGGCGAGCCTGCGGGCGCCCCACGGCGCGTAGGCGAGCAGCAGCGAGGCGGCGAACCAGCCCGCGTCCAGGAGCTGGCCCGAGCGGTAGTGCGCGCGCAGCAGCGGTGAGGTGTACAGCGCGTCGCACAGCACGGTCAGGGCGAGCGCGGCGATGGCCGTGTTGATCGCCGACCGGTTGGCGGAGGAGCGCCGGAAGTGCAGCGCGAGCACCATGCTCACGAGCACGATGTCGAGCAGCGGGTACGCCAGCGCCAGCGCGGCGCGGGCGACGCTCGCGCCCTCGAAGTGCGCGGTGTGCGCCAGCGCCAGGCTCCACGAGAGGGTCAGCAGCGAGCCGCCGATCAGCCAGGAGTCGAGGGCCAGGCAGACCCAGCCCGCCCGGGTCACCGGACGCTTGGCCAGGACGAGGAGACCGACGATCGCGGGCGGCGCGAAGAGCAGGAAGAACAGGTCGGCCATGGAGGGCGAGGGGACCGGGTGCTCGAGCACCACCTGGTACCACCCCCAGACTCCGTTGCCGCTCGCCGCCATGGCGGAGGAGAACGAGAAGAGGAGCCATGCGGGCCGAAAGCGGCTCTCCCCCTCCCCGGCGCCTCCGCGCGCGTAGAGGAAGCAGGAGACCGAGGCCGCCGTCGCCGCGGCGCTGAGCCCGAAGTCCCCCATCACATCGGCGACTTCCGAGGATCCCCAGCCGAGCGCCGCCCCCGTCGCGTACCCCGCGCAGACCACCGCGAGGACGAGCTGGGAGACCAGACCCGTCCCGCCGCCGGGGACGGGCCGGTGGGGCAGCACCGCACCGGCGCTCACCGGGCCCCTCCGGGTCCACACGCGATACGGGTGCGGGGCACTCCGGAACCGCTCGCCCGGCCCGGCGGGTGGGCCCTCGCGGCCGCCGGGCGGGCGGTCGGGGAGGGCGGCCGGGCCGCCCTGGCCGGCGGCCGGGGCCTGGCCGGCATCCGGGTGCGGGCCCGGACCGGGATCCTGGGCCGGGTGCGGCCCCTCGGGAGCCCCGCCCGTGCGCCTCGGGGTAGCCGTCGGCGGCTCCGCCGCGTCGGATCGTTCGTCCATTGGCCGTGCATCGCCCGTCGCCCCCCTCGCTGTGACATTCGCTCCCCCGCGCCGCCAGACACGCGGCGCAGCCCCCGGTCGGGACGATACACCAGTCTCGTCACTCAGGGACATAGTTCCTCTACGCTCCGTGACCACCGCGGGAGTTGCGGACACGGACCGCACTTGGACCGGTGCGCAGAGTCGCGAATCGAAGGCGGGGCGGCCCTACCCGGTCGTCAGGACGATGTTGTCCAGCGGCTGCCCGGCCGCGTACTTGGTCACCTGGCGGGCGATCAGCGCCTTCGCGCGCGGCAGGAACGCCGAAGTGGAGCCCCCGACATGAGGGCTGATCAGAACGTTCGGCGCATGCCACAGCGGGTGTCCGGCGGGCAGCGGCTCGGGATCGGTGACGTCCAGCGCGGCCCGGATGCGGCCGCTCTCCAGCTCCGCGAGGAGCGCCTTGGTGTCCACGACGGGGCCCCGGGCCACGTTCACCAGGAGCGCCCCGTCCTTCATGCGGCCCAGGAACTCTGCGCCCGCCAGACCCTTCGTCTGCTCCGTGAGGGGCGTGGAGAGGACCACCACGTCGGCTTCCGGGAGGAGTGTGGGCAGTTCGGTGAGGGGATGCACTGGACCGCGCGCAGTCGTGCGCCAGGAGCGCGCCACCCTCGCCACCCGGGCGCACTCGAACGGCGCGAGCCGGTCCTCGATGGCCGCGCCGATCGATCCGTACCCGACGATCAGCACCGACTTGTCGGCGAGCGCCGGATAGAACCCGGACCGCCACTCCTCCTTCTCCTGCCCCGCGACGAACGAGGGAATCCCCCGCAGCGAGGCCAGGATCAGCGCGAGGGTGAGTTCGGCGGTGGACGCCTCGTGCACACCGCGCGCGTTGCAGAGCCGCACGCCGGTCGGCAGCGCGCCGAGGCCCGGCTGTACGTGGTCGATGCCCGCCGACAGGGTCTGTACGACCCGTACGCCGGTCATGGCGGCGAGCGGCCGCACCGCGATCTCCGATCCCTTCATGTACGGGACCACGTAGAAGGCGCAGTCGGCGGGGTCGGCGGGGTAGTCGGGGCCGCCGTCCCAGAGGCGGTAGGAGAGGCCGTCGGGCAGGCCCGGGACCTCGTCGGCCGGGAGGGGGAGCCACACGTCTGCAGTCATGCCGGGAGGCTATGTCAGGACCGGCGGCGGCCAGAGGTTAGTTTGGGGGCCACACCCAGGGCTGTTCGGAGGGGTACGGGGAGTTGGAGCGCAGGACTATCGGTGCGGCAGCCCTGGAGGTGGGCGCGATCGGCCTCGGCTGCATGCCGATGAGCTGGGGTTACACCACGTCGCAGCAGCGCGGGGACCGCTCGCTGCGCGCCGTGCACGCCGCGCTCGACGCCGGGTCCACCCTGCTCGACACGGCGGACATGTACGGCCCGTTCAAGAACGAGCTGCTGGTGGGCCGGGCCCTGAAGGAGCGCCGCGCCGACGCCTTCGTCGCCACCAAGTGCGGCCTGCTGATGGGCGGCGACGCGCATGTGGTGGCCAATGGGCGGCCCGGCTATGTGAAGCGCGCCTGCGACGCCTCGCTGCGGCGGCTCCAGACCGATGTCATCGACCTCTACCAGCTGCACCGGGCGGACCCCGAGGTGCCGGTCGAGGAGACCTGGGGCGCGATGGCGGAGCTGGTGACGGCGGGCAAGGTGCGGGCGCTCGGCGTGTGCGCCACGGGTGCCCCGCTGACGGCCCGCCGGTCCGGCGCCCCTTATGAAGTGACGATACGTCAACTGGAGCGCGTGCAGCAGGTCTTCCCGGTCAGCGCCGTCCAGGCGGAGCTGTCGGTGTGGGCGCGCGAGGCGCTGGACGCGCTGCTGCCGTGGTGCGCGGCGCGGGGCGTGGGCTTCCTGGCCGCGATGCCGCTCGGCAACGGCTTCCTCACCGGCACGCTCACCCCGGGCCAGGGCTTCGAGCCGGACGACGTACGGGCCCGGCACCCCCGCTTCACCGCCGAGATGATGGCGGCCAACCAGCCCGTGGTGGCGGGGCTGCGCCGGGTCGCGGCGCGCCACGGGGACGGGGTGACCCCGGCCCAGGTCGCGCTGGCGTGGCTGCTCGGCCGGGGCCCGCACGTGGTCCCGCTCCCGGGCACCAAGCGCGAGGAGTGGGCCCGCGAGAACGCGGCGGCGGCCGGGCTCGCGCTGACGGACCGGGACGAGGCGGAGATCGAACGGCTGCCGGGGGCCCGGGGGTCGTGGGACTGAGGGTCCGCAGGGCCGGGGCCGGGAAAGGCGATCGGGAATCGGGAACCTGGGCGGCTCGGGCGGTGTAAGTACCGTAGAGACCGCAGCCGCTCGAAAGGAATGCGTACCGTGCAACGTCCTGCTGTGACGGCCCTGTTGGCCGCTGCCGCGCTGGTGCTCGCGGCCGGGTGCTCGTCCGGGACCGCACCGCGGCCCGACGGCGGCGCCCGCTCGACGCCCGCGACCGGCTCCCCGGGAGCGTCCACCTCCGCGCCCGCCGCCGATCTGCCACCCCCGAAGGGCTCGGTGAAGGTCACCAGAACCGTGGCCCAGGGCCTCAAGTCGCCCTGGGGCGTGGCCCCGCTGCCCGACGGGGGCCTCCTTGTCGCCTCGCGCGACGAGGGCACGGTGAGCCGGATCGACGCGGCCGGCAAACAGACGGTGATCGGCAGCGTGCCGGGGGTGAAACCGGGCGGCGAGGGCGGCCTGCTCGGCCTCGCGCTCTCCCCCGCGTTCGCCTCGGACCACCAGGTGTACGCGTACTTCACCACCGAGTCCGACAACCGCATCGCCCGCATGATCTACGACGAGAAGCGCCCGGCGGGCGAGCAGCTCGGCGCGCCCGACACCATCCTGCGGGGCATCCCCAAGGGCACCATCCACAACGGCGGCCGGATCGCCTTCGGCCCGGACAAGATGCTGTACGCGGGCACGGGCGAGACGGGCGACCGGGGCCTGGCCCAGGACAAGAAGTCGCTGGGCGGCAAGATCCTGCGGATGACGCCGGACGGCCAGCCGGTGCACGGCAACCCCGAGGCGGACTCGGTGGTGTACTCGTACGGTCACCGCAATGTGCAGGGCCTCGCCTGGGACGGCGCGAAGCGGCTGTGGGCCTCGGAGTTCGGCCAGGACACCTGGGACGAGCTCAATGTGATCGGGCCGGGCGACAACGACGGCTGGCCGCTGGTCGAGGGCAAGGGGAACAAGCCGGGGTTCGTGGACCCGGTGGAGCAGTGGAAGACCTCGGACGCCTCACCGAGCGGTGTGGCGTACGCGGCGGGCAGCATCTGGATGGCGTCCCTGCGCGGCGAACGGCTGTGGCGCATCCCGCTCGACGGCACCAAAGCGCTGGCGAAGCCCGAGGCGTTCCTGACGTCCACGTACGGACGGCTGCGCACGGTGATAGCGACGGGGCCGCACACCCTGCTCCTGGTCACCAGCGAGACCGACGGCCGGGGCACCCCGAAGCCGGGCGACGACAAGATCCTGGAACTGGAGGTGACGTAGGCGAAGGGGTGCCGTTGGTGCAGGGGACGGGGCGCGCCAAGCCACACCCCGCACCCCACGCCCCCGCTCAGGCCACCTTCTCCGTGAAGAGGTTGAGCCGGTGGGCCAGCGCCGCGGCCTCGCCGCGGCCCGAGACGCCCAGCTTGGCCAGGATGTTGGAGACGTGCACGCTGGCCGTCTTCGGGGAGATGTACAGCTCCTCGGCGATCTGCCGGTTGCTGTGCCCCGCGGCGACCAGGCGCAGGACGTCCTGCTCCCGGCTGGTCAGCCCGAGCGCCCCGGCCGGGTCGGCGGGCTCGTCCGGGACGGCGGGATCCGGCGCGGTGAGCGGCAGCCGGGCCCGGCGGGCCAGCAGCTCCAGCTCCTCCACCAGCGGGCGGGCCCCGAGGCGTACGGCGGCGGAGTGCGACTGCCGCAGCAGTGTGCCAACCTTGTCGCGCTGGTTGCCCTCGGCGAGCAGCGCGGCGGCCCACCGGTGGCAGACCCGGGCGAGTTCGTACGGGCGCTCAAGGGGCTGGAGCGCGGTGGCCGCCGCCTCCCAGCGGGCCGCGTCGTCCCGGCCGTCGGCGCGGGCCAGCTCCGCCTCGACGCACAGGGCGTAGGCCTTGGCGACCGGGCTGGGGGTGGGCATCGTCCGGGCCGCCGAGCGGATCAGGGCCACCGCCTCGTCCCGGCCGGGAGCGGCGGCGGGCAGCCCGCGCAGATCGGCCTCCACGGCGGCGGCGGTGATCAGCAGCGGCCAGCCGTACCGCTGGGTGCCGGGCGGGAAGCCGGCCTCGGCGGCGCGGGCGAGCACGGCGCGCGCGTAGGCGAACCGGCCCTGCCCGGCGGCGACGGTGAGCTCGGCCCGGGCCACCTGCAAGGCGTTCTGCGGGAGCAGATCGCGGGCGCCGAAGTGGCCGACGGCGTCGGTGAGGCGGGTGGCGGCGAGCTCCAACTCGCCGCGCAGCAAGGAGAGTTGGGCGAGGCGGAGTGCGGAGTAGCCCCTGGGCTTGCCCATCACCCCGGAGCGCCGGACCCACTCGACGCGCTCGGTGGCCTCCTCCCAGCGGCCGAGGCTGAGCAGGGCGTCGGACTCGTTGGTGGCGGCCCAGGCCTCGTTGTCGAGGAGGCCGAACTTGCGCGAGACCTGTACGCCCTGGGCCGCGGTCCGAGCGGCCTCCTGGGAGCGGCCGACCGATTCGAGACTGGAGGAGAGGTTCACATAGCCGCGGCCCGCCTCGCCGACGAGGCCGAGTTCGAGCGAGCGGTCGATGACGCCGCGCATCGCGGCGAGGCCGCCCTCGATGTCGCCCGCGTCGACCATCAGGCTGCCGAGGGTGAGCCGGGCGTTGAGTTCGATCTCCTCGGCGTCGACGAGCTGGGCGTACTCCACGGCGCGTTCGGCGGCGGCGAGCGACTCGGGGCCGGGGCGGTGCAGCATGCCCCAGCCCGCGGCGGTGGCCAGGACCGCCGCGTGCACGGCGGACGGCGGCAGTCCGCGCACCAGCTCCTGGGCGGTGGCGATCTCGTCCCAGCCGTCGCCGCGCCCGAGGCTCTGCACCAGCTTGGCGAGCTCGGTCCAGAACCAGGCGGCGCGCAGCGGGTCGCCGTGGGGGGTGCCCGGCGGGGCGTCGTTCTCCTCGGACTCGATGAGCCGCAGCGCGCGCTTGGCCGTCTTCACGGCGCGCTCGCGCTCGCCGCTGAAGCGGGCCGCGACGGCCGCCTCGGCGAGCAGGTCGAGGTAGCCGAGCGGGGTGGTGGCGGGGTCGCAGGTGCCGCACGAGGGGTAGGCGCCCGCGTAGTCCAGCGGGCGCAGGTCGGTGCGGACGTCGGCGGGGACCGAGTCCCACAGCTCCATGCCGCGTTCGAGCAGGCGCAGCTGCTCGGAGTAGGCGTGCCGCTTGCGGGCCTCGACGGCGGCGCGCAGCACGACGGGCAGCGCCTTGGCGGCATCGTTCGCGCAGTACCAGTAGCTGGCCAGGCGGGTGGCGTGGACGTCGGCGCGGACCAGCGCGGGGTCGGCCTCCAGGGCCTGGGCGTAACGGCGGTTGAGGCGGGAGCGCTCGCCGGGCAGCAGGTCGTCGCTGACGGCCTCGCGGACCAGCGAGTGCCGGAACCGGTAGCCGTCGCCGTCCTCGGTCGGCAGCAGGATGTTGGCGCCGACGGCCGCCCGCAGCGCGATGATGAGGTCGTCCTCGGCGAGCCCGCAGACCGCGGCGAGCAGCGGGTGCTCCACGGTGGAGCCGCCTTCGGCGAGGATGCGCACGACGAGCTGGGCGTTCTCGGACAGCGCCTCGACCCGTACGAGCAGCAGGTCGCGCAGGGACTCGCTGAGGCCGCCGCCGGGGACGCAGCCCGACTCGTGGCAGACGCTCAGCTCCTCCACGAAGAAGGCGTTGCCGTCGGAGCGCGCGAAGATCTCGTCCACCAGCGCCTGTTCGGGTTCGGCGGCAAGGATCCCGGTGAGCTGGCGGTGGACCTCGTCCCGGTTGAAGCGGGACAGCTCGATGCGCCGGACGGTGCGCAGCCGGTCGAGTTCGGCGATCAGGGGGCGCAGCGGGTGGCGGCGGTGGATGTCGTCGGCGCGGTAGGTGGCGACGACGACCAGGCGGCCGCGCCGCAGGGTGCGCAGGAGGTAGGCGAGCAGATGGCGGGTGGAGGCGTCCGCCCAGTGCAGGTCCTCCAGGACCAGGACGACCGTGCGGTCGGCGGCGGTCCGCTCCAGGAGCCGCACGGTGAGTTCGAAGAGGCGGGCGGTGCCGTCCTCGCCGGTCTCCCGGCTGGCCTCGCCGAGCTCCGGCAGCAGCCGGGCCAGCTCCTCCTCCTGGCCGTCGGCGGCCGCGGCGAGCTCGTCGGGCAGTCGACGGCGCAGGGTGCGCAGGGCGGTGGAGAAGGGGGCGAACGGAAGGCCGTCGGCGCCGATCTCGACACAGCCGCCGACCGCGACCACGGCTCCGGCGTCGCAGGCGGCGTTGGTGAACTCCTCGATGAGCCGGGTCTTGCCCACCCCGGCCTCACCGCCCACCAGCAACGCCTGCGGCTCGCCCGCGGTGGCGCGGGCGAGCGCTTCGGTCAAGGCGGTCAGTTCACCGGCGCGGCCGACGAACACGGGGCTGAAAGACCTGGTCTCCACGTCGCCGAGCATCGCACAGCCGTCCGGTCTCGCGGCACCCGTTGTGACGATCAAGGTCATCGCACGTCCCGCGGCGCTCAGGCGGCGTGCGCGAAACGGTCGCGCAGGTCCCGGAGGTGGGTCACCCGCCCTTCGCCTTCGTGGTCGGCGTTCCGCCGGGCCCGGCGGGCGAGGCGGGCCTGGCGGACCAGGCGCTGGGCGGTGGCCTCGCGGAGAAGCTCGGCCTGGTTCACCTTGTGCATCTCGTACTCGAACATCTCGGGCTCCCTGGTGCCCCTGGTGGGGCTTGAGTTGGTGGTCCATCGCTTCCTGCGATGCCTCAACTCTCGCTTCCCAGGGGGTCCCGGCACATCGGGAGAGTGCCGCATCCGTAGGGCGGCGGGGCCTTAGATCCGCCCAGGTCGGCGGGGTGGTGTGCTTAGACGTAAGGAGGGGGGCTCGGATGCCGGGCGGATGCCTTAGTGGATGCCTTACGGGGCGGGCCGGTGGAAGAGTGGGGCGCACCCAGCCGACCCATGGAGCCGAGATGACCGATCCGTCCCCGCACCTGCCCTACGGCACCCCCGACGCCCCCCGGATCGCGGTCCGGGGCGAGGCCGTGCTCGACGTCGACCCGGAGATCGCCCGGCTCGGCGTGACGGTGACCGCACGCGGCACCGACCGCCGTACCGCGCTCGAAGACCTCACCCGCCGCAACACGGCCGTCCTCGACCTGGTCAAGTCGTACGGGGAGGCGGTGGAGCAACTGGAGACGGGCTCGTTCTCGGTCAGCCCGGAACTCGGCAAGTTCGGCCGGGGCGAGCGGGTGCGCGCGTACCACGGGCAGGTGCGGGTGACGGTGGAGCTCGGTGACTTCACGGTGCTCGGCGAACTCGCCTCGCGCCTGGCCTCGCTCGAACTGACCCGGGTGGACGGCCCCTGGTGGGGCCTGCGCCCGGCCTCGCCCGCGTACGGGAAGGCCCGGCGGCGGGCCGTCGAGCAGGCGGTGGAGCGCGCCCGCGAGTACGCGACGGCGCTCGGCAGCGAGCTGGTGGCGCTGCTCGAACTGGCCGACGAGGGCGCCGAGGAGGCGCGGCCGTACCCGGTGGCGGCGCCCGGGATGATGCGCGCGGCGGGGTACGGCGGCGGAGCGCCGGAGAGTGTTCCGGCGCTCGATCTGGAGCCTCAGCGCCAGACCGTGCGCGCCGCCGTCCTCGCCCGCTTCACGATGGCGCCCCCGTCGCTCTGAGCAGTCAGGGCCGTCAGGAGCCGGTCGAGGGCAGGGTCGCGAACAGGTCGAAGAACATCCCGACGGAGAGCAGCAGGCCGATCGCGCCGAGGACGAGGCCGCCGAGCGCGACCGCCCGCACCCAGCCGGGCTGCGGGTGGGCGTTGGGGGCGCCGAACGCGGGGCGGGCGAGCACGAACGCGCCGACGAGCAGGGCGAGCAGCGCGAAGCCGCCGTTGACGGCGGCGGTGGTGTGCCAGGAGTCGGCGTAGATCTCGTGGATCTGCGCGGAGGCCGAGCCGCCCTGGGCGGTCTTGATCTGGCCGAGCAGGGTCTCGCGCTCGGAGAGGACCTTGCCCGTCCAGGTGCCGGTGAGCGAGGCGAGGCCGAGCGCCCCGGAGACGACGGCGGCGGCACCGGCGCCGATGGCGGTACGGACGGGAGAGGCGGGCGGAAGGTCGTCGCCGAGCTCGTCGTCGAGCTCGTCGCCGTCCGGGGTCGGTGCGGCGGTGTCGGTGGCCGCGTCAGTGACGACGGCCACCGACTCCTCGGCAGCCGTCGCCTCGACGTCGGCTTCGTTGTCGGTCTTGGTGGTGGCGGGGGTGGCAGTCATGCCGGGGACGGTAGGCGGCGTTTCTGAGAGGCGCCTTAACGCGCGGCGTGCGCCTCCCGGGCCGCACGCCACTCCGGTGCCAGCACCGACCACACCTCCGTGTCCTGCCGTACACCCCGGTACGGGTAGTTCGACCGCAGGACCCCGTCCCGCGACATCCCCAGCCGCTTGGCCACGTTGATGCTCGCCGTGTTGCCGGAGGCGGCCAGCCACTCCACGCGCTCGATGCCGCGCGCGTCGACGGCCCAGTCGATCAGCACCCGGACCGCGCGCGTGACGAGCCCGCGCCCGACCGCCGACTCCTCCAGCCAGCAGCCCGCCTCCGCGGTGCCGAGCCGGGCGTCGAACGTGCGGAAGAGGACACCGCCGACGAGCGTGCCCTTGGACCAGATGCCGTAGACGCGCCCGGTGTCGGCGGCCGCCTTGTCCGCGTACCCCTGGAGGAACGCCCGCGCCGCTTCGAGGTCCTTGCTGACCTCGGCGAGCATGATGAACTGCCCGATGAAGTCACGCCCCCGGTCGATGTGCGCGAGGTACTCCTCGGCGTGGTGCGGCTCCAGTGGCCGCAGCTCCGCGCCGTCGTCCCCCAGCGATATCGCGAACATCCCGCTGCTCCCTCGTATGTCGTGCGTGGTCCCGTACGGCTAGCCCACGAGCTCGTCGACCTGCTCGCTCGTGCGCTGCACCGGAATCGTCGCACGGCGGCACTCGGGCGGCTCGATGCTGATCCGCGGCAGCCGCCGGTCCAGCCAGCCGGGCAGCCACCAGTTGGCGCCGCCGAGCAGGTGCATCAGGGCCGGTACGAGCAGGGTGCGCAGCACGAACGCGTCGAGGGCGACGGCCGCCGCGAGGGCGATGCCGAACATCGCGATCACCCGCTCGCCGCTGAGCACGAACGCCAGGAAGACCGAAATCATGATCACGGCAGCCGAGTTGATCACCCGGCTGGTCTCGGCGAGGCCGACCCGGACCGCCCGCCGGTTGTCGCCGGTCTCCAGCCACTCCTCGTACATCCGGCTGACCAGGAACACCTGGTAGTCCATGGAGAGCCCGAAGAGCACCGAGACCATGATCACCGGCAGGAAGGGCTCGATCGGGCCGGACGCCCCGAGGCCGAGGAGTTCGCTCCCCCACCCCCGCTGGAAGACCGCGACGACGATCCCGAACGCGGAGGCCACCGCCGCCACGTTCATCGCGGCGGCCTTGAGCGGGATGCCGATCGAGCGGAAGGCGAGGAGCAGCAGGACGCAGCCGAGGGTGATCACCACGCCGACGAAGAGCGGCAGCTTCCCGACGATCACGCCCGCGAAGTCGTCGTAGCTCGCGGTCACCCCGCCCACGTGGACGTCGAGCGAGGTGCCCTTCTCGGCGCCCGGCAGCACCTCGTGGCGCAGCCGGTCGACGAGGGCGCTGGTGTCCTGGGACTGCGGCGCCGAGTCCGGCACCACGGTCAGGACGGCCGTGTCACCGCTGGCGTTGTACGTCACCGGGCCCACCGAGGCGACGCCCCGGCTCGACCGCAGCAGGTCGGGCAGCCGCTCCATGGCGAGCCGGTCGTCGGCGCCGTCGAGCTTGGCGGCGAGGGTGAGCGGCCCGTTGACGCCGGGCCCGAAGCCGTCGGCGAGCAGGTCGTAGGCGGTGCGGGTGGTGGACTTCGCCGGGTTGTTGCCCTGGTCGGAGGTGCCCAGGTGGAGCGAGAACGTGGGCAGGGCGAGCACCAGCATCACCACGGCGGCGACCGCGCCGAGCAGCTTGGGGCGGCGCTCCACGAAGGCGGACCAGCGGGCCGCGAAGCCGGTGGGCAGCTCCGGCTGCGGCCCGTGCTCGGCCAGTCGGCGCCGCTCGCGGCGGCTGAGCGCCCGCGTCCCGATGAGGGAGAGCAGCGCGGGCAGCAGCGTCACGGACGCGGCGACGGTGAGGACGACGGTCAGCGAGGCGGCGACGGCGACCCCGTTGAGGAAGCCGAGCCGCAGGATGAGCATGCCGAGCAGCGCGATGCAGACGGTCGCGCCCGCGAAGACCACCGCCCGACCGGTCGTCGCCACGGCCCGGGTCGCGGCCTCGTCGACCGAGAGCCCCTGGCGCAGGCCGCGGCGGTGCCGGGTGACGATGAACAGGGCGTAGTCGATGCCGACGCCCAGGCCGATGAGCAGGCCGAGCATGGGCGCGAAGTCGGCGACGGTCATGGCGTGGCTGAGCAGCCCGATGCCGGCGTACGCGGTGCCGACGGAGACCACGGCGGTGACGATCGGCAGGATGCTGGCGGCGAGCGAGCCGAAGGCGAGGAAGAGGACGACGGCCGCGACGACCACACCGACGATCTCACTGAGGTGCGCGGAGCTGGTCTCGGTGAGGGCTGCGGCGCTGCCGCCGACCGCGACCTGGAGTCCGTCGGCGGAGGCGGCGCGCGCGGTGTCGACGACGGCCCGCGCCTGGGCCTCGGGGATCTCGTCGGCGGGCCGGTCGAAGGTGACGGTGGCGTAGGCCGTGTGCCCGTCCGCGCTGATCTGCGCGCCGCCGTCACGGCCGTACGGGCCGGTCACGGAGGCCACGCCGGGGAGCTTCGCGACCGTGCCGAGGGCCTTGGACATGCGCTGCTGGATGTCGGGGGCGCGCACGGAGCCGGCGTCGGTGCGCCAGACGACCGTGTCGGTGTCGCCGCCGCGGCCGCCGTGGAATCCGGCGTCCAGCAGGGCGGTGGCACGGCCGGACTCGGTGCCCGGGACCTCGTAGTCGTTGGAGTACGCGGAGCCGGCGACGGCGGTGGCGGCCGTGGCGCCGCCGAACGCGAGGAGCCAGAGCAGGACGGCGACGAGGCGGTGCCTGATGCACCACCGTGCGATGGCTGCCAACGAATGTGCTCCCTGGATGGTTCGTGGATCTTTGCCCGGGAACAGCCACAGCCGGTACGACGTACGACTTGAACAGCCCGCAAAGAACGCATGACCTCTACGCGCTGCAACTCTGACAGCGAATAGTGATCGTTTGCCCGTTTCGTGGGGTTACTCACAGGGCGGGCACAGGGGCAGGCCCGAGCCCGTGCGAACAGGAGTCTCAGCGGCCCCTCGCGTCACTTGCGGCGGGTGCAGGTGACGAGCAGGTCCTCGGCGCCGTCGCCCCGGAAGGCGAGGGTCAGCACGCCCTTGCTGTAGCCCGCCTCGACGGCGGTGCCGATGCTCGACCAGCCGCCGGAGAGCGTGAAGAGCTCGGAGAACGACCGGGAGACCTTCTCCGGCATGCTGGTCAGCGTGAAGGCCTCCTGCTCCTCGGACTCCGCGTCGCCCGTCGGGGCGTCGGTGCTCACCGAGAGGACGGCACCGTCAAGCATCCACTGACCGGACATTCCACCCCATTGGGTGACAGACCAGTGCCCGTCGGGATTGACCGTCAGGACGCCCTGGTGGTTCTGGTTCGAGCGGTAGGCCCACTCGCCCTTCACGAACGCCTTCAGCGCCTGCTTGCGGGGCCCCTCCGCCGCGCCCGCGCCGGTGCACGCGGACACCGCACTGGCCGCCGTCCCCAGCGCCAGATACCGCAGCGCCGTCCGGCGCCCGAGCACTCTCACCGCTTCTCGCCCGTCCACGCTCGGCACCCTATAGACGTTCCGGAACGAGGTCACCCGGCAGGAGGGTTTGATTCCGCGCCACCGTGGCATATGACTCGGCCCCCGCATCCCTTGGATACGGGGGCCGACTCGTCCACGTACTACGTACGTGGGGAAGCCGCCGGGGGTCAGCCCTCGCTGACGCCCAGCTTCTCCAGGATGAGCTCCTTGACGCGGGCCGCGTCCGCCTGGCCGCGGGTGGTCTTCATGACCGCGCCGACCAGGGCGCCGACGGCCTGCACCTTGCCGCCGCGGATCTTGTCCGCGATGGCCGCGTTGCCCGCGATGGCCTCGTCGACGGCCGCGCCGAGCGCGCCCTCGTCCGAGACGACCTTCAGGCCGCGCTTCTCGACGACCGCGTCCGGGTCGCCCTCGCCCGCGAGGACGCCCTCGATGACCTGGCGCGCCAGCTTGTCGTTGAGGTCGCCGGCGGCCACCAGCGCCGCCACCCGGGCGACCTGCGCCGGGGTCACGGGCAGCTCGTCCAGGGCCACGCCCTGCTCGTTGGCGTTACGGGCCAGCTCGCCCATCCACCACTTGCGGGCGGCCGCGGCGTCCGCGCCCGCCTCGATGGTGGCGACGATCGGCTCGACCGCGCCCGCGTTGAGGATCGACTGCATGTCGTGCTCGGACACGCCCCACTCCTCGCGGAGCCGGTTGCGGCGCACCCGGGGCAGCTCGGGCAGCCCCTTGCGGAGCTCCTCGACCCACTCGCGGGCCGGGGCGACCGGGACGAGGTCGGGCTCCGGGAAGTACCGGTAGTCCTCGGCGTTGTCCTTGATGCGGCCCGAGGTGGTGGAGCCGTCCTCCTCGTGGAAGTGACGGGTCTCCTGCACGATCGTGCCGCCGGACGAGAGCACCGCCGCGTGGCGCTGGATCTCGAAGCGGGCCGCGCGCTCGACCGAGCGCAGCGAGTTGACGTTCTTCGTCTCGCTGCGGGTGCCGAACTTCTCGGTGCCGTTCGGGCGCAGCGACAGGTTCACGTCGCAGCGCATCTGGCCCTTGTCCATCCGGGCCTCGGAGACGCCGAGCGCCTTGATGAGCTCGCGCAGCTCGGCGACGTACGCCTTGGCGACCTCGGGGGCCCGCTCGCCCGCGCCCTCGATCGGCTTGGTGACGATCTCGATGAGCGGGATGCCCGCGCGGTTGTAGTCCAGGAGCGAGTGCGAGGCGCCGTGGATGCGGCCGGTGGCACCGCCGACGTGCGTCGACTTGCCGGTGTCCTCCTCCATGTGGGCGCGCTCGATCTCCACGCGGAAGATCTCGCCGTCCTCCAGCTGGACGTCCAGATAGCCGTTGAAGGCGATCGGCTCGTCGTACTGCGAGGTCTGGAAGTTCTTCGGCATGTCCGGATAGAAGTAGTTCTTCCGGGCGAAGCGGCACCACTCGGCGATCTCGCAGTTCAGCGCGAGGCCGATCTTGATGGCCGACTCGACGCCGATCGCGTTGACGACCGGGAGCGAGCCGGGCAGGCCGAGGCAGGTGGGGCAGGTCTGCGAGTTGGGCTCGGCGCCCAGCTCGGTGGAGCACCCGCAGAACATCTTCGTCTTGGTGCCGAGCTCGACATGGACCTCGAGGCCCATGACGGGGTCGTACGCGGCGAGCGCCGCGTCGTACGACAGGAGTTCAGTGACGGTCACGGTGAAACTTTCCCTCTCAGCCCAGCAGGACGTCGTCGTCGCCGAGGCGCTTCAGCTCGCGGTACAGGATCGCGAGGCCGGTCACGATGGCGGCGGCGGACACGGCAGCGTCGACCAGCTTCAGCGTGTCGTGCTCCAGACGGGCCTTCTTGGCCTGCTTGATCACGCTGAACGCGCCGAAGGCGGTGGTTCCGATGGACAGGTACGTACCGGACTTGGACTTCTTGAAGCCCTTGGCCTTGGACAGTGCCTTGCTCACAGCGACGGAGCCTCCTCAAGCAGCGGGTGGCCCCACTTTTCCACGAAGGCGGCCTCGACGGCGGCTCCCACCTTGTACAGGCGGTCGTCCTTCAGGGCGGGGGCGATGATCTGCAGGCCGACCGGCAGGCCGTCCTCCGGCGCGAGGCCGCAGGGCAGCGACATGGCGGCGTTGCCCGCCATGTTGGTCGGGATGGTGCACAGGTCCGCGAGGTACATCGCCATCGGGTCGTCGGCGCGCTCGCCGATCGGGAAGGCGGTGGTCGGGGTCGTCGGGGAGACGATCACGTCGACCTGCTCGAAGGCCTTCTCGAAGTCCCGCGTGATGAGCGTGCGGACCTTCTGGGCGCTGCCGTAGTACGCGTCGTAGTAGCCGGAGCTCAGCGCGTACGTACCGAGGATGATCCGGCGCTTGACCTCGTCGCCGAAGCCCGCCTCGCGGGTCAGGGCGGTGACGTCCTCGGCCGACTTCGTGCCGTCGTCGCCGACCCGCAGGCCGTAGCGCATGGCGTCGAAGCGGGCCAGGTTGGAGGAGCACTCCGAGGGCGCGATCAGGTAGTACGCGGAGAGCGCCAGGTCGAAGGACGGGCAGTCCAGCTCGACGATCTCGGCGCCGAGCGACTTGAGCAGCTCGACCGACTCGTTGAAGCGCTGGACGACGCCGGCCTGGTAGCCCTCGCCGGAGAACTGCTTGACGACGCCGACGCGCATGCCCTCGACGCTGCCGTTGCGGGCGGCCTCGACGACCGGCGGGACCGGCGCGTCGATGGACGTCGAGTCGAGCGGGTCGTGTCCGGCGATGACCTCGTGCAGGAGCGCCGCGTCCAGGACCGTACGGGCGCAGGGCCCGCCCTGGTCGAGGGAGGACGAGAAGGCGACCATGCCGTAGCGGGAGACCGCGCCGTAGGTCGGCTTGACGCCGACGGTGCCGGTGACGGCGGCGGGCTGGCGGATGGAGCCGCCGGTGTCCGTGCCGATGGCGAGCGGGGCCTCGTAGGAGGCGAGCGCCGCGGAGGAGCCGCCGCCGGAGCCGCCGGGGATCCGGGTGAGGTCCCACGGGTTGCCGGTCGGGCCGTACGCGCTGTTCTCGGTGGAGGACCCCATGGCGAACTCGTCCATGTTGGTCTTGCCGAGGATGACGACGTCGGCGGCCTTCAGCCGCTTGGTGAGCGTCGCGTCGTACGGCGGGATCCAGCCTTCGAGGATCTTCGAGCCGACCGTGGTCGGGATGCCCTCGGTGGTGAAGATGTCCTTCAGCGCCAGCGGGACGCCGGCCAGCGGGCCGAGCTTCTCGCCCGCCGCGCGCTTGGCGTCGACGGCACGGGCCTGCGCCAGCGCGCCCTCGCGGTCGACGTGCAGGAAGGCGTGCACCTTCTCGTCGACGGCCTCGATGCGGGCCAGGTGGGCCTCGGTGACCTCGACGGCAGTGAGCTCGCCGGACGCGATCTTCGCGGCGATCTCGGCGGCGGTGAGCTTGATGATGTCCGTCATGTGATTAGTCCTCCCCCAGGATCTGCGGCACCTTGAAACGCTGCTGCTCCTGGGCCGGGGCGCCGGAGAGCGCCTGCTCGGGGGTGAGCGACGGACGGACCTCGTCCGCGCGCATGACGTTGGTCAGCGGCAACGGGTGGGAGGTCGGGGGTACGTCTTGGTCGGCGACCTCGGAGACGCGGGCGACCGCGCCGATGATGTCGTCGAGCTGTCCGGCGAAGTGGTCCAGCTCTTCGCTCTTCAGCTCCAGACGCGCCAGCCGGGCGAGGTGGGCGACCTCCTCGCGCGTAATGCCAGGCATGCAGCGATCCTCAGGGGTTCGGGTGTGTGTGGTTTGGGCCCAATCCTATGGGGCCGGGTCGCCACTCGACTAAACGGTTTGTGGGGCGGACGCCGATCACCGTCCGCGCGGCCCTCTCCACCCTCGCCGCGGCCACGCGCGCGTGCCCGCCGACGCGTCCCCGGATCTGCGGCCGCCGGTCATGTCCCGTTCACGTCACGGGCGGGAAGTCCTGGCTGACTGGGCGAAGTTGTCCAGCCAACTCAGCCCGAGAGGACCAGACCCCCCGTGTCCCCCCTCAGAACGGCCGCGGCCCCCGCCGCCACCCTGACCCTCACCGCGCCCACCTCGCCCCGCGAGGGCGACCGGCTCGCCTTCCACTGGGCCACCGACGCGCCCGACCCGAAGAACTGGATCGGGATCTACGACGGCGACCGCCGCCCCGGCACCGGCTCCTCCCTGGTCTGGTCGTACGTGCCGGTCGCGTCCGGCGACATCACGCTCGACACCTCCGGCCTCGGCGAGGGCGTCTACACCGCCTACCTGCTGGCCAAGGACGGCTACGGGATCCTCGCCCGGACCGCGCCCTTCACCGTCGCCGCCCGGCCGCCCGTCGTGCGGCCGCACGCGGTCACCGACGCCTTCACGACCGGCGCGTACGGGCCGGGCGAGCGCGTCTCGGTGGCGCTGGCCCCGCTGTGGATCCGCCCGGCGGGCAACCCGTCCGGCACCCCGTCCTTCCGCCGCCTCTCCGGCGACTCCTGGCTGAACGTGGCCGCCGACGGGACGGTCACCGGCACCGCACCCGCCCGGCCCGGCGCGCACCCCGGCCGGGTCACGGTCGCGGTCAGGGACAGCGCGGGCGGCTCCGACACGGTCACCGTCCAGGTGCCGGTGCGGCGCGCCTGGGCGGGGCCGAGCCTGACCGTGGCGTCGCTCAACCTGTGGGACGCGGGCGCGCACACCGCCGACCCGCACGAGAAGCTGCTGCGGCTCGTCCTCGGGCAGCGGCTCGACGTGGTGGCGCTCCAGGAGTCCGCCGCGTCCTCGGCCGACACGCTCGCCCGCGCCCTGGGCTGGCACGCCTATGACACGGCCGCCGGGGTCGGGCTGCTCAGCCGCTTCCCGCTCGACGACGCCTCGGCGCCGGTCGCGGACGTCCCGGCGGTCGCCGCCACCCTGCGGCTGCCCGGAGACCGGGCGGTACGGGTGTGGGCCGCGCAGCTCGACGAGGCCGGGTACGGCCCGTACGCGCTGCGCGACGGGCGCTCGCCCGCCGAGGTCGAGGCGGCCGAGCTGAAGAGCACGCGCTACCGGCAGGCCACGGCGCTGCTCGCCGCGATGAAGAAGGACCTGGCGTCCCGGCGGACCCCCCTCGTCCTCGCCGCCGGGCTCGCCTCGCCCTCGCACCTCGACCGGGGCGCCCGGCTGCGCTGGCCGGTCACGGTGGCGCTCGCCGCCGCCGGGCTGCGCGACGCCCACCGCGAGGCGCACCCCCGCCCCGCGCGCGAACCGGCGGCCACCTGGTCGCCGGTGCGGCCCGATGAGCCGCAGGACCGGATCGACCAGGTCCAGTACGCCGGGCCGCTCCAGGTCGAGGCCGCGCACACGCTCTGCACGGGCTGGCCCCGGCCGGTGCCGGACACCGCCGCCAACGGCTGGCCGTCCGACCACGCCGCCCCGGCCGTCACCTTCACCCTCCACTGAGCTCTTCGCCCCAGCTTTCGAAGGACACCGCTGACATGACTCCGCTGAGCCGCCGCGCCTTCGTGGGCGCGTCCGCCGCGACCGCCGCCGCCGCTGCCGTCGGCCTGCCCGAGACCGCCGCCGCTGCCACCGGGGCGCGTCCCGAGGGCAGTGTCGAGGACGTGAAGCACGTAGTGATCCTGATGCAGGAGAACCGCAGCTTCGACCACTACTTCGGCACCCTCTCCGGCGTCCGCGGCTTCGACGACCGCCAGGCGCTGACCCTCCCCGGCGGCGACTCCGTCTTCCGCCAGCCGAGCCCGGGCCGCGCCGACGGCTTCGTCCTGCCGTTCCGGATGGACACCACCAAGTACAACGCGCAGAACGCGGGCGGCCTGCCGCACGACTGGGGCACCGGCCACACCGCGATCAACGGCGGCGCGATGAACAAGTGGGTGGCCGCCAAGGGCGAGCGCACCATGGGCTACTTCACCCGCGAGGACATCCCCTACCAGTACGCCCTCGCCGACGCGTTCACGCTCTGCGACGGCTACTTCTGCTCGCAGGCCGGGCCCACCGACCCCAACCGGCTGTATCTGTGGTCGGGCACCTGCGGCCCCGGCAAGGACGGCACGACCGGCCCCTGGACGGACAACACCCCGGTCACCGACAACCCGGTCGCGGACTGGACGACGTACGCCGAGCGCCTCCAGAAGGCCGGGGTGAGCTGGCGCGTCTACCACAACCCCAGCAAGGACGACCGGACCGGCGACTACGACGACAACGGGCTCTCGTACTTCAAGCAGTTCCACGCCTTCCCCGAGGACGACCCCCGGTACGTCAACGCGATGACGAAGTTCGACCTCACCGCGTTCGACCAGCACTGCAAGGACGGCACGCTGCCGACGGTGTCGTGGCTGGTGGCGCCGTACCTCTTCTGCGAGCACCCGGCCGCGAGCCCCGACTACGGCGCGCACTGGGTGAACACCGCCCTCCAGTCGCTGTTCGCCAACCCCGAGGTGTGGAAGCACACCGTCTTCCTGCTGATGTACGACGAGAACGACGGCTACTTCGACCATGTGCCGCCGCCGTTCCCCGAGCCGGGCACGCCCGACGAGTTCGCCGGGGGGCGGCCCATCGGGCTCGGCAACCGGGTGCCGCTGTGGGCGATATCGCCCTGGTCGCGGGGTGGCTGGGTCAACTCGCAGGTGTTCGACCACACGTCGGTCCTGCGGTTCCTGGAGGTGGTCACCGGGGTGCGGGAGCCCAACATCTCGGACTGGCGCCGGGCCGTCTGCGGCGATCTGACCAGCTGCTTCGACTTCGGCAACCCGGACTACTCGATTCCGGCGCTGCCCGACACCACGGCCCTGATGGCGAAGGCGGACGCGGGCAACGCGCTGCCCGCGGTGAAGCTGCCCGGCAACGGCGCCCAGTCCATGGCCACCCAGGAGCCGGGCGCGCGCCCGCACCGCCCGCTGCCGTACCGCCCGTGGGCGGACGTCTCGGTGGACCGGGTCTCCGGCAAGGTCACCTGCACGCTCGCCAACCACGGCAGCGAGACCTTCCACTTCCTGGTGCTGCCGAACGTCCTGAAACCCTTCACCGGTACGCCGTTCACGGTGGCCCCCGGGGCGCGTGCCACGTACGTCTGGGACACCGCAGAGACGGACGGCCGCTACGACTTCGCGGTGCACGGCGCGGACGGCTTCCTGCGGCGCTTCTCCGGCACGGTCGTCCGGGCGGGCCGCGAGGCGGGAGCGGCCGTGCCGTCGGCCACGGCGGCGCTGCGCGGCACCCGGCCGGAGCGCGCCACGGTGGAGCTGCGGTTCGCCAACTCCGGTGACACGGCGACAGCGTTCACGGTCACGTCCGACGACGACGCGCGGGGCGCCCGCACGGTCTGGGTGGGCCCGCACGGCCACGGCTCCCTCAACTGCCGTGTCCTGAAGGGCCGCTATGACGTTACGGTGACGTCGGACGCGGGCACCCGGTTCGTCCAGCGGTACGCGGGCACGGTCCACGCGGGCTGAGCACCGCGCGGGCGGGCGCGCCGGGTCACTGGACCGGCGTGCCCGACGGCTCCTCGGCCGCGGCGGCGGACTTGGCGGCCGCCTCCAGGTCGGCGGGGCGCTGCCAGCCGCGCGAGCCGCGGGCGAGCAGCCAGGCGGTGGCCTCGGCGGGCGGCATCGCGGCGGCGACCAGCCAGCCCTGGACGGCGTCGCACCCCAGGTCGCGCAGCCGCTCCCAGGTCTCGTCGTCCTCGACGCCCTCGGCGACGACGAGCAGACCGAGGGAGTGGGCCAGGTCGAGGGTGCAGCGGACGATCTCGGCGTCCTCGTTGTCGACGGCGAGCCGGGCCACGAAGGAGCGGTCGATCTTGAGCTCGCTGACGGGCAGCCGGCGCAGGTGCACCAGCGACGAGTACCCGGTACCGAAGTCGTCCAGCGACATCTTCACGCCGTGGCCGGTCAGGCCCGCCAGGGTGTCGGCGGCCCGCTGCGGGTCCTCCAGAAGCACGTGCTCGGTTATCTCCAGCTGGAGGGCGCCCGCCGGGACGCCGTGCCGGGCGAGCCGGGCCGCCACCGCGCCCGCGAAGCCCGGCGTGTGGACGTCGCGCGGCGACACGTTGACCGCGACCGGGACCGTGAGCCCCTGCGCCCGCCACCGGGCGACCTGGGCGAGCGCGGTCTCCAGGACGTACTCGGTCAGGTGCGGCATCAGCCCCGAGGACTCCGCGATGGCGATGAACTCGTCGGGAGGGACCCGGCCGCGCTCCGGGTGCACCCAGCGCACCAGCGCCTCCAGGCCCGCCACCTGGCCGTCGAAGCGGACCTTGGGCTGGTAGTGGAGCTCCACGTCGCCCGCGTCGAGGGCGCGCCGCAGATCGCCCAGCAGGCCCAGCCGGTCGGGGGTGTTGGAGTCCCGCTTCGACTCGTACACCTCCACGCCCGTGCGGTCCCGCTTGGCCTGGTACATCGCCACGTCCGCCCGGCGCAGCAGGCCTTCGGCGTCCAGCGCGTGGTCGGGGTAGACGGCGACGCCCGCGCTGGCCTCCAGGACGAGGGTCAGCCCGTCCAGGTCGAGCGGCGAGGAGAGCTCGGCGACCAGGCCTCGGGCTATCCGCATGGTGCTGGTCGCGGAGTCCGCCACGGGCAGCAGCACGGCGAACTCGTCGCCGCCGAGCCGGGCCGCCTCGGCGCCGCGCGGCAGGGCGAGCCGCAGCCGTTCGGCTATCTGCAGGAGCAGCCGGTCCCCGGCGAGGTGGCCGAGGGTGTCGTTGACCGAGCGGAACCGGTCCATGTCGATCAGGACGAGGGCGGCCCGGTTGCCGGGGCCCTCGGCCTCCTCCAGGGCCGCCCAGGTGCGCTCCAGGAGCCACTGGCGGTTGGGCAGTCCGGTGAGCGGGTCGCGCAACTGCTCCTCGGCGCGGGCCCGGGCGATCCACAGCGTGGAGTCGAGGGCGATCAGCGGGACCGCGAACAGCGGCAGCAGGACCGGCAGGGCCATCGCGACGACGCAGATCAGCGGGGCGATGCCGAGCAGGGCGACCGCGACGAGGCCCTGCCGCAGCAGGGCCGTCCGGGCGACCGTGGGCAGTCCGCCGCCGCGCGGCGCCAGCGCGTACCAGAGCAGTATCCGGGTGACCACCAGATACGTTCCGGCGGCCAGGACCACCACCGGGGCCGAGGAGACGGTCCACTCGGTGGGCCACCAGGGTGAGCGGACGCTGGGATGGTGGCCGAACACCGCGAGCAGCAGCGCGGCCGCGCCGATGCCGAGGACGTCGACCGCGCCGTGCAGCACGCCCTGGCGCCAGCGGTGCCGGCGGGCCGCGCCGACCAGCACCACCACCGCCATGGAGACGAGCCCGGCCGGCACCCAGCCGTACAGGAGCAGCACGGCGAGGGTGAGGGCGGCGCCGGAGCCGGTGCCGCCCCACCAGCGGTCGCGCCCGAGCGCGACCAGATGGCCCACGATGATCCCGGTGAGGACGGCCAGCGCCCAGCCCGTGGTGGAGCCGGGGAAGAGGGCGTCGCCCGTGTCGAGGGCGCGGTAGAACCCCACGGCCAGGGCGAGGGCGGCGGTCCCGAGGACGCCGGCGGTCAGCCTGGAGGAGAATCCCGCGAACCCGCGCAGCCGTGCGGCCGGGGCGGTGCTCTCGGTCGGTTTCATTCCCGTCCCTCTCACAGCCGGCGGTGCCGATGCCACGCGATGGCCCCTCTGTCATGCCACCACGACCGGGAACTCCCCCAAGCTCCCCGTTTCAGCCGTGCACGACTGGCGCTCATCACAACAGTAGGCCGCGGAAGGCTCCGACGGGCAGCGGTCTACAGCTCTTGCCCGAATGCGACCTGGGCACCTCGATCCGTCTGCTATGCGCTGAACGGGTGACCAAGGACCGTCCGAGAGGAGCCTTCCACTCCTCTTATTCCCCCTCTTCCGCGCTCGGCACAGCCGCTTCGCGAGCAGCCTCGGGACCCTGTTCCAGCAGGACAGCGAACCCGTCCTCGTCGAGAACCGGAACCTTCAGCTGCATCGCCTTGTCGTACTTCGAACCAGGGCTGTCCCCGACGACGACGAACGACGTCTTCTTGGAAACGGAACCGGTGACCTTGGCTCCACGGCTCTGGAGCGCTTCTTTCGCGCCATCTCTGGTGTGGTTGACCAGCGTTCCGGTCACCACGACGGTGAGCCCCTCCAGCGGACGAGGGCCCTCGTCCTCGCCGGAGCCCTCCTCCTCCATACGGACGCCCGCGGCCTTCCACTTGCGGAGGATCTCGCGGTGCCACTCCTCCTCGAACCACTGCTTGAGGGAGGCCGCGATGGTCGGACCGACGCCCTCGACCGCCGCGAGCTCCTCCTCGGTGGCCTGTTCGATGCGGTCGACCGAGCGGAACTCGCGGGCCAGCGCCTCGGCGGCGACCGGGCCGACATGACGGATCGACAGCCCGGTGAGGATCCGGGCCAGCGGGCGCTCCTTGGCGGCCGCGATGTTCTCCAGCATCGAGACCGCGTTCTTGCGCGGCTCGCCGTTCATGTTGGCGAAGACCAGGGCGACCTTCTCCTCACCGGTCTTGGGGTCGCGCTTGGGCAGCCCGCTGTCCTGGTCCAGGACGTACGCCTTGATGGGCAGCAGCCGGTCCATGGTCAGGTCGAACAGGTCGCCCTCGTCGAGCAGCGGCGGCTCGGACGGCTCCAGCGGCTTGGTGAGGGCCGCGGCGGCGACATAGCCGAAGTTCTCGATGTCCAGGCACTTGCGGCCCGCCAGGTAGAACAGCCGCTCGCGCAACTGGGCCGGGCACGACTGCGCGTTGGGGCAGCGCAGGTCGATGTCGCCCTCCTTCATGGGCCGCAGCGCGGTGCCGCACTCGGGGCACTCGGCGGGCATCACGAACTCCCGCTCGGTGCCGTCCCGCAGGTCCGTGACGGGGCCCAGGATCTCCGGGATGACGTCACCGGCCTTGCGCAGCACCACCGTGTCGCCGATCAGGACGCCCTTGGCCTTGACCACGTCCTGGTTGTGCAGGGTGGCGAACTCGACCTCGGAGCCCGCCACGGTCACCGGCTCCACCTGCGCGTACGGCGTGACGCGGCCGGTGCGGCCGACGCCGACGCGGATGTTGACCAGCTTGGTGTTGACCTCCTCCGGCGCGTACTTCCAGGCGATCGCCCAGCGCGGGGCGCGCGCGGTGGAGCCGAGGCGGCCCTGGAGGGGGATCTCGTCGAGCTTGACGACGACGCCGTCGATCTCGTGCTCCACCGAGTGGCGGTTCTCCCCGAAGTACGCGATGAAGTCGCGCACTTCGTCCAGCGAGCCGACCACCTTGTTGTGCTGGGCGGTGGGCAGGCCCCACTCGCGCAGCAGCTCGTACGCGTGCGAGAGGCAGTCGATGGTGAAGCCGTCGCGCGCGCCGATGCCGTGCACCACCATGTGGAGCGGGCGGGTGGCGGTGACCTTGGGATCCTTCTGGCGCAGCGAACCGGCCGCCGCGTTGCGCGGGTTGGCGAACGGCTTGTCGCCCGCCTCCACCAGACGCGCGTTCAGCCCCTCGAAGGCCTCCATCGGGAAGTAGACCTCGCCCCGGATCTCGACCAGGTCGGGGACGCGGTCGCCCTTGAGGCGGTCGGGGATGTCCGCGATCGTGCGGACGTTGGGCGTGATGTCCTCGCCGGTGCGGCCGTCGCCGCGGGTGGCGGCGCGGGTCAGCCGCCCGTGCTCGTACGTCAGGTTGACCGCGAGGCCGTCGACCTTCAGCTCGCACAGGTAGTGGTACTCGGCGGTGCCGACGTCCTTGGCGACGCGCTCGGCCCAGGCGGCCAGCTCCTCGTCGTCGAAGGCGTTGTCGAGCGACAGCATCCGCTCGCGGTGCTCCACCGAGGCGAAGTCCGTCTCGTACGCCCCCGCGACCTTCTGGGTGGGCGAGTCCGGTGTGCGCAGCTCCGGATACTCCTCCTCCAAGGCCTCCAGGCCGCGCAGCAGCTTGTCGAACGCGCCGTCGCTGATGACCGGCTGGTCCTTCACGTAGTACCGGAAGCGGTGCTCCTCGACCTGCTCGGCGAGGAGCGCGTGCTTCTCCCGTGCGTCCGCGGGCACCACGTCGTTCTGTTCGCCAGCCACTGTCATGTCCTCCCGTTTCCCGTCTTCCCCGTCACTCAGGGTTGTCCGCGAGCGATCTCGCCGCCCGGACGCAGTGCGCGAGGGCCGCGCGGGCATACGCCGGCGAGGCGCCCGCGAGACCGCACGACGGGGTGAGCACCACGGACTCCGCGAGAGTCCCCGGATGCAGCCCCAACCTGCGCCACAACGTCCTGACACCCATGACGCTACCGGCAGGGTCTGACAATGGGCCGTCGGTGCCGCCGACCACTCCGGCGAACAGCCGGGTGCCGCTCTCGACCGCCTCGCCGATCACGTCGTCGTCACGCTCGGTGAGCAGGGAGAAGTCGAACGAGACGGCGGCCGCGCCGGCCCGGCGCAGCAGGGCGAACGGCACGTCGGGCGCGCAGGAATGGACGACGACGGGGCCGTCGTGCACCGCGACGACGTCCCGCAGGGCCGACTCGACGACCTGCCGGTCGACCGCGCGGTAGGTGCGGTAGCCGCTGGCGGTCCTGACCTGCCCGCGCAGCACGGCGGTCAGCGACGGCTCGTCGAGCTGGAGCAGGATCCGCGCGCCCGGCACCCGGCGACGCACGTCCGCCAGGTGGGCGCGCAGGCCCTCGGCGAGCGAGCCGGCCAGGTCGCGGCAGGCGCCCGGGTCGCCGAGCGAGGCCTCGCCGCCGCGCAGCTCCAGGGCGGCGGCCAGCGTCCACGGCCCGACCGCCTGGACCTTGAGCGGACCCTGGTACCCCTGGGTGAACTCCTCCAGGGCGTCCAGGTCCTCGCCCAGCCAGGAGTGGGCCCGCCGGGTGTCGCGGCCCGGCCGGTCGCCGAGCCGCCAGCCGCTGGGCTCCACGCGCGCGTACATCTCGACGAGCAGCCCGGCCGTGCGCCCGATCATGTCGGCGCCGGGGCCGCGCGCGGGCAGTTCGGGCAGGAACGGGAAGTCGCCGGCCGAGCCGTCGGCCCCGATCAGGGACCCGGTGACGGTCTTGGCGGCCTCGCGCGCGTCGCCGCCGGGCATGGAGCCGACGCCGGTGGCCGCGCCCCAGGGGAAGTCGCTGACGGCGTCGCTCATCGGCCCGGCCGCACCGTCAGGTCGTTGACCTCGGCGTCGCGCGGCAGGTCGATCGCCATGACGATCGTGGTCGCCACCGACTCCGGGTCGATGAACTTCGCCGGGTCGTACTCCTTGCCCTCCTGCGAGTGCACCTTGGCCTGCATGGGGCTGGCGGTGCGGCCCGGGTAGACGGAGGTGACCCGCACCCCGGCCGCGTGCTCCTCGTGGCGCAGCGAGTCCGCGAGCGCCTTGAGGCCGTGCTTGGAGGCGGCGTAGGCGCCCCACTCGGCGTGCGCGTTGAGCCCGGCGCCGGAGTTCACGAACACGACGTGGCCGCGGGCCGCGCGCAGCTGGGGCAGGAAGAGCCGGGTGAGCTCGGCGGGCGAGATCAGGTTGGCGTTGAGCTGCTGGTGCCAGGTCTTGGGGCGCAGGTCGCCGACGGGCCCGAGGTCGACGACGCCCGCGATGTGCAGGAGGGAGTCGAGGTGGTCGGGCATCGGCTGCATGCCGAGCGACTTGGAGATGCGGTCCGGGTCGGCGAGGTCCGCGACGAGGGTGCGGGCGCCGGGGAACCGCGCCGCGAGCTCCTTGGCGCGCCCGGCGTCGCGCGCGAGCAGCACGAGTTCGTCGCCGCGCTCGTGCAGCCGCCGCGCGACCGCCGCGCCGATGCCGGAGCCGGCCCCAGTGATCAGGTGTGTAGCCATACCCGACATGCTCGCACTACTGGATGCCTGCCCCCGCGGCGGCAGCCGCTAGTGTCACGCCTCCAGGTAGGCGAGGGCGGCGACCGCGTCCTCCGCGAAGAAGACCAGGTCAGTGAGGGGCAGCGGCAGGAAGCCCTCGTCGTCCATGCGACGGAACTGCTCCTTGAGGCCGTCGTAGAACCCCGCGGTGTTCAGCAGCACCACCGGCTTGGTGTGCTTGCCGTGCTTCTTCAGCTCCAGGATCTCGGTGGCCTCGTCGAGGGTTCCGGTGCCGCCGACCATGATGACCACGGCGTCGGCCCGGTCGAGGAGCAGCGCCTTGCGCTCGGCGAGGTCCTTGGCGATGACCATCTCGTCCGCGTTGGCACGCGCCTTGGCGGCCAGGAAGTCGACGGAGACCCCGACGAGCCGCCCGCCCGCCTCCTGCACGCCGTCGGCCACGACCTTCATCAGCCCGCTCTCCGAGCCGCCCCAGACCAGCGTGTGGCCGCCCTTGCCGAGCAGCTCGGCGAACTCGCGGGCGGGGCGGGTGTAGCGGTCGTCGAGGTCGGCGGCGGAGAGGAAGACGCAGATGTTCATGGCTCAACCGTACGCCGAAAGACCTCCGCCACTCGAACGGGTGAACAGTGTCCCGAACGGCGAATCGGGGGAACAAGCAGCGGGCGACGGGCCGTTGAGCGGGCATGACTACGACGATTCGCACGATCCTCGCCGAGCCCACCGGCGCCGCGACACCCCCGCCGGGCCCGCCGCCGCCCTACGATCCGGACCACCTGGTCTCGGCCGAGGCCGCCGGGGAGGGCGCGCTCCGCGTCCGCGTGGTGCGGGACGGGCAGGTGCTCGCCGACAGCACCCGCCCGCTGCTGGTGCACGAGGACGGTCTGCCCGTCCGCTATTACCTGCCGCCCGAGGACGTCCGACTGGATCTGCTGAGCCCGTCGGACACCCGGACCACCTGCCCGTACAAGGGAGTTGCGGCGTACTGGTCGCTGCCGGACGCGCCGGACATAGCCTGGGCCTACCACGAGCCGCTGGCGGCCGTGACGTTGATAAAGGACCACCTGTGCTTCATAGGCACGGAGTCCGACATCGAGCCCGGCGAGGCCCTCGCGGTGAACTAGACCGGCGAACTAGACCGCGGCTTCGGTACGCCGCGTGGTGGTCGCGATCGTCGCCGACCCCACCACGCGCGTGCCGTCGTAGAGCACGATCGCCTGGCCGGGCGCGACGCCGCGCACCGGCTCGGCGAAGCTCACCACGAGCTCGCCGTCCACCGGCTCCGCCGTCACCGTCGTCTCGCCGCCATGGGCGCGCAGCTGCGCGGTGTACGTGCCGGGGCCGGCCGGGGCGTCGCCGCACCAGCGGGGCTTGATCGCGGTCAGGCCGGTGACGTCCAGGGCCTCGACGGGGCCGACGGTGACCGTGTTGTTCACCGGGGAGATGTCCAGGACGTAGCGGGGCTTGCCGTCGGCGGCCGGGTGGCCGATGCGCAGACCCTTGCGCTGGCCGATGGTGAAGCCGTAGGCGCCCTCGTGGGAGCCGACCTTGGTGCCGGACTCGTCGACGATGTCGCCCTCGGCCTTGCCGAGCCGCTTGGCCAGGAAGCCCTGGGTGTCGCCGTCGGCGATGAAGCAGATGTCGTGGCTGTCCGGCTTCTTGGCGACGGCCAGGCCCCGGCGCTCGGCCTCGGCCCGGATCTCGTCCTTGGTGGTGAGAGTGTCGCCGAGCGGGAACATCGCGTGGGCGAGCTGCTTCTCGTCCAGGACGCCGAGGACGTACGACTGGTCCTTGGCCATGTCGCTGGCGCGGTGCAGCTCGCGGCTGCCGTCCTCGTTGAGGACGACCGTGGCGTAGTGGCCGGTGCAGACGGCGTCGAAGCCGAGGGCGAGGGCCTTGTCGAGCAGCGCGGCGAACTTGATCTTCTCGTTGCAGCGCAGGCACGGGTTGGGGGTGCGGCCCGCCTCGTACTCGGCGACGAAGTCCTCGACGACGTCCTCGCGGAAGCGTTCCGCGAGGTCCCAGACGTAGAAGGGGATGCCGATGACATCGGCCGCGCGGCGGGCGTCGCGGGAGTCCTCGATGGTGCAGCAGCCTCGTGCGCCGGTGCGGAAGGACTGCGGGTTCGCGGACAGGGCGAGGTGGACGCCGGTGACGTCGTGGCCCGCCTCGGCTGCGCGGGCGGCGGCGACGGCCGAGTCGACGCCGCCGGACATGGCGGCGAGGACACGGAGGGGGCGCGGGGATGTCTTCGTCATAGCACCCACCAGAGTACGTGGCGTACGGGGCGGGTGGCTCGCGAGTATCCCGGGCGCGGGGTGCGGGCCAGGCCGCACCCCGCGCCCGGGGCGTCAGCTGAGCCCCGCCGTCCGCGCCCGCTCCACCGCCGGCCCGATCGCCGTCGCCACCGCCTGGACGTCGGCTTCCGTGGAGGTGTGGCCGAGGGAGAAGCGCAGGGTGCCCCGGGCCAGGTCGGGCGGCGTGCCGGTGGCGAGCAGCACATGGCTGGGCTGCGCCACGCCCGCCGTGCAGGCGGAGCCGGTGGAGCACTCGATGCCCTGGGCGTCCAGGAGCAGCAGCAGCGAGTCGCCCTCGCAGCCCGGGAAGGAGAAGTGCGCGTTCGCCGGGAGGCGG
Organism: Streptomyces melanogenes; assembly: GCF_014649795.1. Taxonomy (GTDB): domain Bacteria; phylum Actinomycetota; class Actinomycetes; order Streptomycetales; family Streptomycetaceae; genus Streptomyces; species Streptomyces noboritoensis. The sequence continues at coordinate 168,964 of NZ_BMTS01000009.1, read as the reverse complement.
CCGCCGGGGGCCGGGTCGCCGCCCAGGATCGCGTCCGGGACCGCCGCGCGGACCGCGTCGACCAGCTGGTCGCGCAGGCCCCCGACCTCGCGGGCGAAGTCGGCGCGGCGCTCGGTGGCCAGCCGCCCCGCCACCGCGAACGCGGCGATCGCGGGGACGTCCAGGGTGCCGGAGCGCACATGGCGCTCCTGGCCGCCGCCGTGCAGCACGGGCACGGGGGTGTACTCACGGCCGAGGAGGAGCGCGCCGATGCCGTACGGACCGCCGATCTTGTGGCCCGAGACCGTCATCGCGGCCAGGCCCGACGCGGCGAAGTCGACGTCGAGCTGGCCCACCGCCTGGACGGCGTCGGCGTGCAGCGGGACGTCGAACTCGCGGGCCACGGAGGCGAGTTCGGCCACCGGCAGTACCGTGCCGATCTCGTTGTTGGCCCACATGACGGTGGCCAGGGCCACGTCGGAGGGGTCGCGCGCGATCGCCTCGCGCAGGGCTTCGGGGTGCACCCGCCCGTACCGGTCGACGGGGAGGTACTCGACCGTCGCGCCCTCGTGCTCGGCGAGCCAGTGGACCGCGTCGAGCACGGCGTGGTGCTCGACGGGGCTGGTCAGGACGCGGACCCGGCGGGGGTCGGCGTCGCGGCGGGCCCAGTACAGGCCCTTGACGGCGAGGTTGTCTGCCTCGGTGCCGCCGGCCGTGAAGACGACCTCGCTGGGTCGCGCGCCGAGGGCCTCGGCGAGCTCCTCGCGGGCCTCCTCGGCGGTTCGGCGGGCCCGGCGTCCGGCAGCGTGCAGCGAGGAAGCGTTGCCGGTGGCGGTGAGCTGGGCGGTCATCGCCTGGACCGCCTCCGGGAGCATCGGGGTGGTCGCGGCGTGGTCGAGGTAAGCCATGGTGGGCCCGATTCTACGAGCCACCCGGACCAGCCTCAGGCGCCGAGCCCCCAGGAGACGGTTCCGTCGGCCATGACCAGGCCCGCGAGGACCGCGAGATCGGCGATGCCGAGGGCGAGTCCGAGCCAGGCGCGGCCGCGCCGGGTGGTGCGGTACCGCAGGGCGAGTGCGGCGAGCACGATGGCCATCGGGCCGAGCACGACGTTCATGACCAGCAGGCCGAGCAGGCCGAGGACGAAGGCGGCGACGGCCATGCCGTCGGCGTCCTTGTCGCGGACGCGGCGGCGGTTCAGGACGAGTTCCATGGTCAGGCCCTCCGGTGCGACGAGATGCGTTCACGTATGGCGAAGACGATCAGCCAGAGCCCGATGGCGCCGGCGGCGGCGAGGGTGACCGGGAGCGGGAGGTGCGCCGCTGAGCCCAGCACGACCCCCAGCAGGAGGAGGGCTGCGACGAGGAAAAGCATGGGGTGCCTCTCTTGTCTCGTGTCGGATCAGTCGTTCGGGAGTCCGTCGTTGGAGTCCATAATTCCGGAGTACGACTGTTCACTGACTACCCAGTCTAGCCTTCCCAAAATCAGCGAACAGCTGTTTACTGAGTGGAATGAGCCACACTCTCGGGATCCGGCAGGCCCAGAAGCAGAAGACGCGTCAGGCCCTCCTGGACGCGGCCCTCGGGCTGTTGGAACACCAGAGCCTCAGCAGCCTGGGCCTTCGCGAGGTCACCCGGGCCGTGGGGGTCGCCCCCGCCGCGTTCTACCGGCACTTCAAGGACACCGCCGACCTCGGGGTGGCGCTGGTCGAGGAGGCGCTGGGGAGTCTGCACGAGACGATCCGGGCGGCGATCGTGACGACCGGCGGGAGCGACGAGCGCATCGACCGCGCGGTGGACCTGATCGCCGCTCATGTACGGGCACACCCGGCGCACGTCCGGTTCATCGCGCGGGAGCGGCACGGCGGGGTGGCGCCGGTGCGGGCCGCCATCGGCGTGCAGTTGCGGCGGTTCGCCGACGAGGTGGCCGAGGCGCTGGGCGCGGACCCGGAGTCGGGGGGCTGGAGCGCGGCGGATCTGCGGATGCTGGCCGGGGTCTACGTCGACCACATGGTGATGACGGCCTCCGCCATCCTGGAGGCGGGCGCGGGTGCGGACGGCGACGAGGAGGCGGCGGCGCGGCGGGCCGAGGAGGCCGTACTGGCCACCGCACGGCGGCAGTTGAGGCTGGTCACGCTGGGCCGCCGCCACTGGCTGGACTGAGAGCAGAGCCGAGGGCGGCGGCCCGGCGTCGAGTCGGGCGTACGGGTTACGGCGTGCGCAGGGCGCGGGCCAGCTGGCGGGACTGGGCGACCAGACGGTCGGCGCTGTCCCAGACCTCGGCGTCCTCCTCCAGGAAGCCGCCGGCCAGGTTGCGGGTGGTGATGGAGACCCGCAGCGGGCCGGGCGCCGGGCGGCAGCGGATGTGCGCGGTCAGCTCGACGGTGGGCGTCCAGCCGGTCAGGCCCATCTCGAACGCGGTCGGCGGGAGGGCGTCGACGGCGAGCAGCAGCGAGTACGGGTCGGGGTCGCGGCCGTCGGCCAGGCCGAACCAGCCGCGCATCTCGCCCTTGCCGGACGGGGCGCCGACCGCCCAGCCGAGGGTGGTCGGGTCGAGCTTCAGCATCAGCCGCTCGGTGATGGCCGAGCTGCCCGGGATCGGGGCGGGGCCGTCGGCCGGGCCGAGGCAGTGCTCGATCGGCGGGATCGCGGGCGGCTTGGCGGTGGTGCGGACGTCGTCCGGGAGCGCATCCAGGTCGCCGTACGAGGCGAGGACGCGGATGCGCTCGATCTCGGCGCCGTTCTCGTCGTACTGGAAGAGGGAGGCCTGGCCGGTGGAGAGGGTGCGGCCGGTGCGGGCGCGCTGGGTGCGGATGACGGCGGGGCCGGGGGCGGAGGGGGTGAGGTAGTGGGCCGTCACGCTGAAGGGGTCGGCGTGCGGGAGGGCTTGGCCGAGTGTGCGGCCGAGGAGGGCGAGGAGGTATCCGCCGTTCACGGCGTGGATGATCGTCCATCCTGCCGAGAGGTGGGCGTCGTAGACGCCGTCTTCGTCTGCGCGCGGGGTGACGGCGGTGTCCCGGTCGAACTCGCTGTCCCCGATCGTTGCCTGTGCCATGCGGCCACGGTACACCGGTACGTTACTGAGCGGTAGCTTTTTTTGCTCCACCTCGCCCCTTCCCTAAACCCTCCGGGGGTGGGGCTACGCCCCCGGACCGCGAGGTATTCGTTCGTCTACGAGCCGTCCCCAACTGGTCGCGCAGTTCCCCGCGCCCCTTAAATGCGCCCCTGCTGGGGCGCCCCTTTAGGGGCGCGGGGAACTGCGCGACCAGCCCACCACCGGCCCGCAGACGAAGCACCCGGCCGCCCGCCCGAGGGCTTTCGGGAAGGGGTGGGGTGGGGTGGGGGGCTTCGCCCCCTACCCCTCCTCCGCCGTCGCGCTCCTCCGGTTCCACGCCCGCGGTGCGCGCCAGTGGTAGCGCATCGCCGCCAGGCGGAGCAGGAATGCCGTGACGATGGCCGTGCCGCTCGTCGCCGCGTTCAGGGTGTCGAAGCGGATGCAGAGCGCCACGATCGTGGCGCCCACGATCGCCGGGACGGCGTACAGGTCGCGGTCCCAGCGGAGCAGGGACGGGACCTCGTTGGCCAGGATGTCGCGCAGGACGCCGCCGCCGACCGCCGTGGCCAGGCCGAGGGCCGCGGACGAGGTGAGCCCGAGCCCGTAGTCGTACGCCTTCGTCGTGCCCGTGACGCAGAACAGGCCGAGGCCCGCCGCGTCGAACACGTTGACCGCGTTCTGGGTCCGCTCCACCTCGGGGTGGAGGAAGAACACCAGGACGGCGGCGAGCAGCGGAGTGATGAAGTACCCGAGATCGCTGAACGCGGCGGGCGGTACCGCGCCGATGATCAGGTCGCGGAACAGCCCTCCGCCCAGCGCGGTGACCTCGGCCAGGACCGCGATGCCGAACACGTCGAAGTTCTTGCGTACGGCGAGCAGCGCGCCGGAGATCGCGAAGACGAAGATTCCGACGAGGTCGAGCGCATGCTGGACGGAGGGGGTGAACAGTTCGTGGAGCACCCGACATTTTTACTCGAACATGTGCGGTGCCCGCGCTTTCAGCCTCGCCGCCTCACCACGCCGGCTTGCCCGTCGAGTAGATCCAGGTCTGGAACAGGTCGTCCAGCTGCTGTCCCGAGATCTTCTCGGCCAGCTTGACGAACTGCGCCGTGTTCGCGTTGCCGTACCGGTGGAGCTTCGTCCACGCGGGCAGCAGCTTGAAGAACGCCTGGTCGCCGATGCGCTCGCGGAGCACCTGGAGCGTCAGCGCGCCGCGCCGGTAGACCGCCCCGGCGAACATCGTGTCGCGCTGCGGGTCGGCGACCTTCGTCTGCCAGAAGGCGTCCGTGGCAGGCCGGCCGTTGTAGTACGCGCGGGCCAGGTCGTGGGCGGTCCCCCGCCCCTTGTGCTCCTCCCACAGCCACTGGGCGTAGCTCGCGAAGCCCTCGTTGAGCCAGATGTCCTTCCACTGCGCCACCGAGACCGAGTCGCCGAACCACTGGTGGGCGAGCTCGTGGACGATGGTGGTCTCGTTGCGCACCGCCGAGTACGCGGGCTTGGACTGCACTTCGAGCGAGAAGCCCGCCTGCGGCATGTCGTCGACGATCGCGCCCGTCTCCTCGAACGGGTACGGGCCGAAGACCTCGGACCAGTAGTCGGTCGCCTCGGCCGTCACTCCGTACACGTCGACCTGGTTCTGCCCCTTGAGCACCGGGTCGATCGCCACGTAGATCGGCGTCCCGGCCGGGGTCTTCCCGGTCCGCACGTCGAACTTGCCGATGGTCGCCGTGGCCAGGTAGGTCGCCATCGGCCGGTTCTCGCGCCAGTGGGCGTACGAGCGGTCGCCGCGGTCGTACGAGGAGATGAGCCGGCCGTTGGAGACGCCGGTCAGGCCCTTGGGGGCGTCGATGCGGATGTCGTAGGTGGCCTTGTCGGCGGGGTGGTCGCTGGAGGGGAACCAGGTGGAGGCGGCGTTCGGCTCGCAGGCCACGAAGACGCCGTCCTTGGTCTTCATCCAGCCGTAGTCGGAGCCGAAGACGATGGGGCCGTTGAGGGCGACGGGAACGCCGCCGTAGACGACGGTGACCTCGAACTCCTGACCCTTGTGCAGCTTGTGACGGGGCGTCACCACGATCTCGTCGCCGTTGCGGGTGAAGTCGGCGGGTCTGCCGTTCACCCGTATCGCGTCGACGGTGAGCTTCTGGAGGTCGAGGTCGAAGCTGGTGAGGGTCTGGGTGGCGCGGGCGGTGATCGTGGTACGCCCGTCGAGCCGCCCGGAGTCCGGGTGGTAGCTGACGCCGAGGTCGTAGTGGAGGGCGTCGAAGCCGCCGTTGCCGAGGTCGGGGAAGTAGGGGTCGCCGATGCCGGCGGCGCCGGGCGAGCCGCCGCCGGGTGCGGCGGCGATGGTGAAGGCCGATGCCGCCGCGGTGGCGAGGGCGAGCAGCCGTGAGGTACGGCGTGCCGAACGGGAGAGTGCCATGAGTCTGCCCTTCGAACGCGTTTCCGTGCGTACGGACAGGCAGACTCTGCACTCTCCCGTTTCGGCGTGAACATGACTTTGCCGAACCGTCATGCGTTACTTGTCGGTTGACTCCTGAACGGTGGAGTCCGGTCCGGATGTGGACCCCGACTCGGGCTCAGATTCCGACTCGGGCTCAGCAGCCTCCGGCGTTTCCGCGTCGACAGCCGCCTCGGCGACCGGCTCGGCCTCCGGGGACACCTCCGCCGCCGCCTCGGTCTTCGTCACCGACACCACCTCCACCGACCCCCGCGCCTCGGGCAGTACCGCCTCGCCCGGGGCCTGGTCCGGCGCGTTCTCCGGGTGGTGGCAGGCCACCTGGTGGCCCGTCTTCAGGGCGATCAGCGGCGGCTCCTGCGTCTTGCAGATCTCCGTCGCCTTCCAGCACCGGGTGTGGAAGCGGCAGCCGCTGGGCGGCGAGATGGGCGACGGCACATCGCCCTTGAGCAGGATCCGCTCGCTCTTGACGCCCTTGCGCTTGGGGTCCGGCACCGGCACGGCCGAAAGCAGCGCCTTGGTGTACGGGTGCATGGGCGCCGAGTAGAGCGACTTGCGGTCGGCGAGCTCCACGATCTTGCCGAGGTACATCACCGCGATCCGGTCCGAGACGTGCCGGATGACCGACAGGTCGTGGGCGATGATCACGTACGTGAGGCCCAGCTCGCTCTGGAGGTCGTCCAGGAGGTTGACCACCTGCGCCTGGATCGACACGTCGAGCGCCGAGACCGGCTCGTCCGCCACGACCAGCTTCGGGTTGAGCGCGAGCGCGCGGGCGATGCCGATGCGCTGGCGCTGGCCGCCGGAGAACTCGTGCGGATAGCGGTTGTAGTGCTCGGGGTTGAGGCCCACCAGCTCCATCAGCCGCTGGACCTCCTTCTTCACCCCGCCCTCGGGCGTGACGCCCTGGAGCCGGAAGGGGGTGGAGACGATCCCGCCGATGGTGTGGCGCGGGTTCAGCGAGCCGTACGGGTCCTGGAAGATCATCTGCATGTCGCGGCGGAGCGGACGCATCCGCCCGGCCGACAGGTGCGTGATGTCGTGGCCCTCGAACTCGACCTTGCCGCCCGTCGGTTCGAGCAGCCGGGTGACCAGTCGGCCCATGGTCGACTTGCCGCAGCCCGACTCGCCCACCACGCCGAGGGTCTCACCCGCCCGGACGTCGAAGGAGACGCCGTCGACCGCCTTGACCGCGCCGGTCTGCCGCCCGAACAGGCCCTTCTTGATGGGGAAGTGCTTGGTGAGCCCCTCCACCTTGAGGATCGGCTCGGGCGAGGCGGCCGACTGCTCCGGGATCGCCTTCTCGGTGCCCTCGGCGCCCGTGGGGTTCTTGTCGCTCACAGCTTCGGCGCAATCTCTTCGGTCCAGATACGGGTCCGCTCCTCCTGCGACATGTGGCAGGCCGAGAAGTGCCCTTCGGCGTCGTCCCACTGCTTGAGCTCGGGACGCACGGTGCGCGTGACGTTGTCCTTGGGCAGGTCCGCGTACGGGCAGCGCGGGTTGAAGGCGCAGCCGGACGGCACGTTGATCAGCGACGGCGGCGAGCCCTTGACGGGGATCAGCCGGTCGGTCTCCTCGCGGTCGATGCGCGGCATCGACCCCAGCAGGCCCCAGGTGTACGGGTGCTGGGGCTCGTAGAAGACCTTCTCGGCGGGTCCCCGCTCGATGCACCGGCCGCCGTACATCACCAGGAGGTCGTCCGCCATCTCGGCGACCACGCCCAGATCGTGCGTGATCATGATGACGGCGGAGCCGAACTCCTTCTGCAGATCGCGGATCAGGTCCAGGATCTGCGCCTGGACGGTGACGTCCAGGGCGGTGGTCGGCTCGTCCGCGATCAGCAGCTCGGGGTTGTTGACCAGCGCCATCGCGATCATCGCGCGCTGGCGCATACCGCCGGAGAACTCGTGCGGGTACGCGTCGACGCGCTTGCCGGGCTCCGGGATGCCGACCCGGTCGAGCATCTCGATCGCCCGGGTGCGGGCGACCTTCTTGGAGACCTCGTTGTGGACCCGGTAGGCCTCCACGATCTGCGCGCCGACCGTGTAGTACGGGTGCATCGCGGAGAGCGGGTCCTGGAAGATCATGGCCATCTTCCGGCCGCGCAGCCGCCGTACGTGGTCGGGGTCGGCGCCGATCAGCTCCTCGCCGTCCAGCCACACCTCGCCGGAGATCTTGGCGTTGGCGCTGCGGTGCAGCCCCATCACGCCGAGCGAGGTGACGGACTTGCCCGAGCCGGACTCGCCCACGATGCCGAGGGTCTGGCCGGGCTTGATGTCGAAGCTGACCCCGTCGACGGACTTGACCAGGCCGTCGTCGGTGTTGAAGTGGATGCGCAGGTCGCGTACGGAGAGGAAGGCCTCCCCGGCGTCGGCGGGGCGCTCGGCCACCGGCTCGCCGACGGCCGCGCCGGTCTTGTTCAGGTCGCTCACGAGAGCCTCACCCTGGGGTCGATCGCGGCGTACACCAGGTCCACCAGCAGATTGCAGAGAACGATGAAGAAAGCGGCGACCAGGGTCACACCCATGACGACCGGGAGGTCGTTGTTGCGGACGCCGTCGACCGCGTAGAAGCCGAGGCCCGGGAAGGAGAAGACCTGCTCGGTGATGACCGCGCCGCCGATCAGCAGACCGAAGTCCATGCCGAAGATGGTGACGATCGGGGTGAGCGCGGCACGCAGGCCGTGTCGGCCGATGACGGTCCGCTCCCGCAGGCCCTTGGCGCGGGCGGTGCGGATGTAGTCCTCGCCCATGGTCTCCAGCATTCCGGCCCGGGTGAGCCGGGCGTAGAGCGCGGAGTAGAGGAAGGCGAGGCTGCACCACGGGATCAGCAGGTTCCAGGCCCAGTCGGCCGGGTTGTCCGTGAAGTTCACATAGTGCACACCGTTCCAGATGGGCCATTGGACGGTGAACAGTCCCTGGCCCAGCATGCCGGTGAAGAAGATCGGGAGCGAGACGCCGGCGAGGGCGATCGCCATGAAGAAGCGGTCCATGAACGAACCCCGCTTGAGGGCGGAGACGACACCGATCGCCACACCGGAGATCAGCCAGATGACGGCCGCACCGATGGCGAGCGAGAAGGTGACCGGGATGCGTTCGGTCAGCTGCGGCCAGACCTCGACGTGGTTCTTGAACGAGTAGCCGAAGCAGGGGGCGTTGCAGACCGAGGCGTCGGGGCCGAACTTGTAGGTCGCGCCGACGAAGATCTGCTTGATGAAGTGCCAGTACTGCTCGTAGAGCGGTTGATCGAACCCGAGGTTCTTCTTCACCGCGGCGATCGCACCGGCATTGGCGTCCTTGCCCACGTACTGGGCGGCCAACTGGTCCATCGTCTGGCCGGCCAGCCGGGGCACCAGGAAGTAAATCGCGAAGGTGACCGCGCTGACGATCAGCAGCAGGACCACCGCGCCGAAAGCGCGTCGGATGATGTACGCAGCCACAGCTGTCCGGCAACCGGTGCCCGCCAGGCCGGGGGTCTTCCCGACCCGGCGGGCACCGGAGCCTTCACCTGCCTTTCAAAGAACTCGGGGGCTCAGCCGCTTTACTTGGAGGAACCCATCAGCAGGTAGTCGTACATACCGAGGTACGCCTGGGTGACCGTGACGTTCGTCGCGGACGTCGGGCGGAACAGCAGGTTCTTGCGGTAGATCAGCGGAACGGCGGAGGCGTTCTCGGCGACCATCTTGTCGATGTCGCCCCAGGCCTTCTCACGGGCGGTCTTGTCCGTGTTGGCGATGGCGTCGTTCAGCGCCTTGTTGATCGCCGGGTCGTTCAGCTCCTGGACGTTGTTGCCACCGGACGGCTTGATGGCCGCACCGTTGATGATCTGGTCCAGGAAGCCGAAGCCGGTCGGCCAGTCGGCACCCCACGCGGTCATGATCATGCCGAGCTTGTGGTCGTGCACGTACTGCGGGTTGCCGGCGAAGTTCTGGAAGTACTTGCCCGCCGGGAAGGACTTGATCTCGGCGTTGATGTTGAGCTTCTTCAGCGACGCCTGGACCGCGGTGGCCATGGCCATCTCGGACGGGCGGTCGGAGCGGGCCGTCAGGCTGGTGGAGAAGCCGTTCGGCTGACCGCACTGCTTGAGCTCGTCCTTGGCCTTGGCCTCGTCGCCCTTGTCGCCCGGGGTCTCGTACAGGTTGAACTTGGCGTAGCCGTTGACCGACGGCGGCAGCAGCGTAGAGGCGACGTCACCCTTGGGCGCGCCACCCGCGGCGGCCTGGATCGACGCCTTGTCGATGCCCCACTGGACGGCCTTGCGGCAGTGGATGTTGTCGAAGGGGGCGACGTTGACGTTCAGACCGATGTACGAGGTCGCGCCGGCGTAGGAACCGTCCGTCTGCGCCTTGTACTTGGGGTTGGTGATGACCTTCGGCTGGGTCTGCGGGGAGACACCGGTGCCGGCCGCGTCGACGGTCAGGTTGTCGGCGAGCAGGTCGTTGTCGACCGTGACCGCGTTGACCTTGAACCGGATGCTGATCTTGTCCGGCAGGGCCGGGCGGTTCGGGTCGGTCTTCGCGTCCCACTGCGGGTTGCGGACGAGGGTCGCGCTCTTGCCCTCCTCGTACGACTCGAACTTGTACGGGCCGGAGGAGACGATGTGCTGGACGTAGGTCGCGCCCTTGTCCTTGTCCCTCGGCACCGGAGCCGTCTGCGAGAACGTCGCCAGGTAGTCGAAGTCCGCGAAGGCGTCCTTCAGCTTGAAGACGATGGTGGTGTCGTCCGGCGTCTCGATGGACTCGATGCCCTTGGGGTCCTTGTTCTTGTACGGACCCTCGTACTTGTCGCCGCCGATCAGGTGGGACTTGAAGTACGTGGGGCCGTTGGACAGGGCCTCGGGGGCGAAGTTCGACCGCTCGACGGCGTACTTGACGTCCTTCGAGGTGATCGGCGTGCCGTCCTCGAACTTGAGGCCCTTCTTCAGGGTGTACGTCCAGGTCTTCGCGTCGGCGCTGGGCTTGCCGAGCGACTCCGCGAGGTCCGGGACCACGGTCAGGCCGTCCTTGCCGGCGGCCGGCTTGAACGTGGTGAGCGTGCGGCCGTACAGGCGGGAGAAGTTCTGCACCCAGCCGTAGTACGTGTTGCCCGGGTCCAGGGAGTCCGGGACGTCCGACATCGCGTAGGTGGCGGTGCCACCCTTCTTGTCGGACTTGTTGACGATCTGGGTCAGAGCGGCGTCAGCGGCGGACTTGCCGGGCTTGGAACCGCTCTTGTCGTCCTTGGAGTCGTTGCACGCGGTGGCCCCCAGCGTCAGCGCCACGGCGGTAGCGATCAGGACGGTCGCTTTTCTCGTCTTCACCTGAGGAATGCCCCCTCTATGGATGGTTGCGGCAGATGTGTCGTGTGTGGCAGGTGCCGCGTGCTTACTTGCCTCGCGGGTCGAGGGCGTCTCGCAGCCCGTCGCCCAGCAGGTTGAACGCCAGGACCGTGATGAAGATCGCCAGGCCCGGCACGATCATGTACTGCGGGTCCGCCTCGTAGAGGTCGGTCGCGGTGGAGAGCATTCCGCCCCACGAAGCCTGCGGCGGCGAGATGCCGACGCCGAGGAAGCTGAGTCCGGCCTCGAACAGGATGTTCGTGGGGATCAGGAGCGTGGAGTAGACCAGGATCGGTGCGACCAGGTTCGGCAGCAGCTCCCGGATCAGGATGAACGGACCGCGGGCGCCGAGGCTCTTGGCCGCCTCGACGAACTCGCGTTCGCGCAGGCTGAGCGTCTGGGCCCGGACGATACGGCCCATGTACGGCCAGCTGAAGAAGCCGATCACGAAGATCAGCACGCTGATCCTCAGTGGCAGCCCGGTCAGTCCGAACGCCCCGTCCTGCAGCGACGCGGAGATCGAGATGGCGAAGAGCAGGAGCGGGAACGCCAGGAAGACGTCCATCGCGCGGCTGATCAGGGTGTCCGCCCAGCCGCCGTAGAACCCTGCCGTGACGCCCATGATCACGCCGATGACGACCGAGAGCAGCGTGGCGCCGCCCGCGACGAGCAGCGAGACCCAGGAGCCCTCGATGATCCGGGACAGGATGTCGCGCCCGTACTGCGGGTCGACACCCAGCGGGTGTTCCCAACTCATGCCGCCCCAGGCTCCCTTGGGCGCCAGCAGGGCCGGATCGATCAGGTCCTGGTGGAACTCGTTCGGATCCATCCCGAACGCCCACTGGATCGGCTTGGAGAGAACGGCGAGCAGGACGAGCAGGACGACGACGACGCCACCGGCGACCGCGAGTTTGTCGCGCTTGAAGCGCGTCCAGGCGATCTGTCCGAGTGAACGGCCCTCGATCTGGCTCTGCTTGGCCCCCGTGAGTACTGCCTCCGGCGGCACCTCGGCAGCCGATCCGGTGGTCTCGAGCGGTGCGGTCACAGTGCCTCTGACCCCTCCCGGCCGGCGGATGGCCGGCCCGTACCAGCCGCTGTGGCGGCTTGTTCCATCAGGTGGTGCGGTGATCTGCGACGGGCCAACCGGCCCTTGTTAGCCGGGAGTCTTCAACGCGTTCGCGATCACCCGCCAGACCTGACGGTGAATGGTTGCCTAAACGTGATGCGGTCAGACGGCTTCCGTTATCCGGACGTCGTGATCGTCTGAGCGGACCAGTCGTGCACTAACCGACCAGATCGGGCATGTCACCCAACTGCCTTTATGAGCGGCCGAATTGGGTGGAGCAGCCAGGGCAACCGGGACACCGATGACCGATGAGGAAGGGTTTGAGGCGTGTTGCGTAGGTGATACGTGTGACGTCAGTAGGCGCGCGGGGCTGCCGGGGGGTAGCCGTAGCCGCCCGCCGGGGCCGCGGGGGCGGAGTGCGCCTCGCGGTCGTAGAAGGGGCGCCCCTTGGCGCGCAGCCACATCCCGACCGGGTCGTACTCGTCGGACAGGGCGACCGTGGACACCGGAAGGCCGTCGGGCACGGCGGCGACGGCCTGCTGCATCATCGCGCGCACCGCGTCCACCGACTGCGGCCCGGTGTCGTAGAGGTCCAGCCCGATGGCCAGATACGGCGTGCCGAGCGCGGGCTGCACCCAGGCGCGGCGCAGCGCCCGGACGGCCGGGGTGCGGTGCGCGTGCTGCGCCAGCAGGGCGTAGAACTGCGGGATCTCCACGGCCGGTTCGGTGATCCGCAGCGGGCCCGCGGGCATCCGGTCCAGGCCGGTGGCGATCCGGCGCAGATCCGGCCAGGGGATGCCGACCCCGCCGCCGGGGGCGTGCGGGTTGAGCCAGATCCCGTACCGGTCCGGGTAGAGGGTGCGGGCGATGTCACGGCCGGTGACCACCTCGTGGGCCCGGTTCCAGCCACTGGCGGAGAGCTCCTGGGCGGAGGTCACACAGGGTGCGTACGCCACCCCGTCGACCTCCATGTTCCCGTACTGCGCGTCGGGGGCGCCGGGCCGGCCGTGCCAGAGCAGCATCCACAGCCGGCCGGAGGAGGGGTCGGCGAGGGCGTGCAGCAGCGCCTCGTACGCGTCGTAGCGTCCGGGGGCCACCTGGCGCAGCATGTGCTCGACCTGCCCGGCCGCCGCGGTGCCTGACGCACTCACCCTGGGTCCCGCCCCTCTTCGTTCCCCCGCGCCGCCGGTGCACAGGCGTGCGGCCGCGGGGGTCTACGGATTATGAAACCAGCTTATGCGGGAGTAGCTAGGGGGTGGCCCGCGTGTAGAAGGGGCGCACTCGCTCGCGCATCCAGTCGCCCACCGGGTCCTGGGCCACGTCGAGCAGCACCAGGTTGACCGGCCAGCCGACCGGGACCCGGCCCAGCGCCCGGCCCAGCGCCTCCATGGGGGCGTTGCGCCCGGCCCCGTCCCAGGTGGAGAACTCCACGCCGATGAAGAGCGTCGGGGAGTCGCCCTCGATGGAGGCGAGCGCGCGGCGGGCGGTGCGCACCACGCCGGTGGCGTCGAACTCCTCGGCCGCGGCGGACAGGAAGTCGACCGGGTCCTCCTGCCAGTCGGGCTCGAAGAGCCGCACCCGGGCGCCGGAGGCGGGCCCGTCGAGCGCGGTGCGCCCGGTGCGGCACAGCTCGGCGACGGCGGGCGGCGGCAGCGGTACGCCGACGGCGCCCTCCGGGTTCAGCGCGATGCCGAGCTGCGGGGGCAGACCGCGGGCGAACTCCACGGCGGGGGCGACGGCGAACGACATGTGCGGGCCGACGCACTGGAGGAACTGCTGCTCGGAGCTGTAGACGGGGACGTAGGGGGAGCCGGCGATCTCCATCGTGGGGAGGTCGAGGTCGGTGCTGTCCCGGCTGCCGCCGTTGGGGAGGGGGATCCAGACGGGGTTGCGCCCCAGGACCTCTATCAGGCGGGGGCCCGCGCCCGGAACGCCGAGCGAGGCCGCCAGTGCCTCTTCCAGCTCGTTGCCGGGCCAGCCACCGCCGCCGTGTGGGTGGAGCAGGTCCATCTGCCGTCCTTCGTCTGCGGGCCGAATGTGGCTGGTCGCGCAGTTCCCCGCGCCCCTGGGGGTACGGCTGGTCGCTCCCCCAAGCTCTCGGCTTCGCTCGAGCAGGGGGGACCCCCAGCGCGGCGGAGCCACAGAAGTCGGAGCCCCCGCGCCCCTCGATGAAACTCTAGCCCCGGCCGGGGCTCTCCTCGAAAGCGATCCGGGCCAGCGCCTGCGCCGCCTCCCGGTCCAGCAGGACCGCCGAGGCCACCCCCCTCGGCAGGCGGCCCTGCGCCACCGCCGCTATCAGGCGGGGCACCGCCCTGGAGTGGCGGGCGAAGGCGTACGAGGAGACCTTGCGGCCGCGGGCCAGCTGGCCCGCCAGGGCCGTCTGGGGGGAGACGTCGAGCAGCACCAGGTGCAGCGCGCGGCCGCCCCGCGCCGCGCCCTTCGCCAGCGACCAGCGCACCCAGGCGTGGGTGCCGCAGTCGTGGACGGCCAGGCCCCCGCCCGACCGCAGCGCCCGGTGCATCCGCAGGAAGTGGGCGACCCTTACTACCGGCCGGTAGAGCGCGTACGGCACCCCGCCCATCCGGGCCTCCCAGGCGCGCCGGGTGTCCTGCGAGTCAATGCCGACGCCGGTGACGGCCCGGCGCAGCAGGGTCGTCTTGCCGCTGCCGGGCAGGCCGGAGACCACCACCACGTCGCCCTCGGCGAACCGGAGCGTGTGCGGTGAGCGACCGCCCCGGCCGCGCAGGTCCCGTACCACCGGAACCGGGGCGTCCGCGTGCGCCGCCGCCGTCGTGTGAACCGTCATCGGTGCTCCCTCTGCCGGGTCGTGCGACCCTTTCCCCATGCGCGTAAAAGGATGGTAATGAGACTCGGGTGATGTGGTCCCCGTGGGAGGCGTGCAATGATGTGCGCGCCAAACTGCATACCGGCCGCTTGAATCCACGCGGGAGAGTCCCCGGCAGTTCCCCCAAGGCCCCAGAAGGCCGGGAGGATCGCGGGGCGCCGAAGGAGCAAGTCCCTCCCTTGAATCTCTCAGGCCCCGTACCGCGTGGATGAGGCAGATCTGAAAAGCGAGTCGCGCGTCCCCGGACGGCGCGACTCCACCCAAGGTGCAAGCCGGGTCTCCCGGCGAACCTCTCAGGTTCCGATGACAGATGGGGAGGATCGTCCTCGCCGTCATGCCCTGGGAGTCACACCCTCATGAGCAATCCCCGTCTCACCGCCCTTGACGCAACGCACCGTTCGCTGGGCGCGACCATGACCGACTTCGCCGGCTGGGACATGCCGCTGCGGTACGGCAGCGAGCGCGACGAGCACACCGCCGTGCGCACCAAGGCCGGTCTCTTCGACCTCTCCCACATGGGCGAGATCACCGTCACGGGCCCGCAGGCCGTGCAGGCTCTGGACTACGCGCTGGTCGGCAACATGAGCACCATCGGCGTGGGCCGCGCCCGCTACACGATGATCTGCCAGGAGGACGGCGGCATCGTCGACGACCTGATCGTCTACCGCCTCGGCGAGGACGAGTACATGGTCGTCGCCAACGCCGGCAACGCCCAGGTCGTCCTGGACGCGATCACCGAGCGCGCGGCCGCCTTCGACGCCGAGGTCCGCGACGACCGCGACGCCTACGCGCTGCTCGCCGTCCAGGGCCCCGAGTCCCCCGGCATCCTGAAGTCGCTCACCGACGCCGACCTGGACGGCCTGAAGTACTACGCGGGCCTGCCCGGCACCGTGGCCGGCGTCCCGGCGCTGATCGCCCGTACGGGCTACACCGGCGAGGACGGCTTCGAGCTCTTCGTGGCCCCGGCCGACGCCGAGCAGCTGTGGCAGGCGCTCACCGAGGCGGGCAAGGACGCGGGCCTGGTGCCGTGCGGTCTTTCCTGCCGCGACACGCTGCGCCTGGAGGCGGGCATGCCGCTGTACGGGCACGAGCTGACCACCGCGCTCACCCCGTTCGACGCGGGCCTCGGCCGGGTCGTGAAGTTCGAGAAGGAGGGCGACTTCGTGGGCCGCAAGGCCCTGGAGGCCGCCGCCGAGCGCGCCGCCGCGAAGGCCCCCCGCAAGCTGGTCGGCCTGATCGCCGAGGGCCGCCGGGTGCCGCGCGCCGGGTTCTCCGTGGTCGCGGGCGGCGAGGTCGTCGGCGAGGTGACCTCGGGCGCCCCGTCGCCGACGCTGGGCAAGCCGATCGCCATCGCGTACGTGGACGCCGCGCACGCCGAACCGGGCACCTCCGGTGTCGGCGTCGACATCCGCGGTACGCATGAGCCGTACGAGGTCGTGGCGCTGCCGTTCTACAAGCGCCAGAAGTGACCCCTCGCACACGCACCGCACTACTTTCTTGTTCACCACCACTCCCCCTCGTACAGGAGAATTCAGGTCATGAGCAACCCCCAGCAGCTGCGCTACAGCAAGGAGCACGAGTGGCTGTCGGGCGCCGAGGACGGCGTCTCGACGGTCGGCATCACGGAGCACGCGGCCAACGCGCTCGGTGACGTCGTGTTCGTCCAGCTCCCGGCGGTGGGTGACACGGTGACCGCGGGCGAGACCTGCGGCGAACTGGAGTCGACCAAGTCGGTCAGCGACCTCTACTCCCCGGTCTCCGGCGAGGTCGTCGAGGCCAACCAGGACGTCGTCGACGACCCGTCGCTGGTGAACTCCGCCCCGTTCGAGGGCGGCTGGCTGTTCAAGGTGCGCGTCGCCGAGGAGCCGGGCGACCTGCTCTCCGCCGACGAGTACACCGCCTTCACCGCCGGCTGACCCACCAACTCCAGGGAACTTCCGATGTCGCTTCTGAACCAGTCCCTCCATGAGCTGGACCCGGACGTCGCCGCCGCCGTCGACGCCGAGCTCGTCCGCCAGCAGTCCACCCTCGAGATGATCGCCTCGGAGAACTTCGCTCCGGTCGCGGTCATGGAGGCGCAGGGCACGGTCCTCACCAACAAGTACGCCGAGGGCTACCCGGGCCGCCGCTACTACGGCGGCTGCGAGCACGTGGACGTGACCGAGCAGATCGCGATCGACCGGGTCAAGGACCTGTTCGGTGCGGAGTACGCCAACGTCCAGCCGCACTCCGGCGCCTCCGCCAACCAGGCCGCCCTGTTCGCGATCGCCCAGCCCGGCGACACGATCCTCGGCCTGGACCTGGCGCACGGCGGCCACCTCACCCACGGCATGCGGCTGAACTTCTCCGGCAAGCAGTTCAACGTGGTCCCGTACCACGTCGACGACGCCGGTCTGGTCGACATGGCCGAGGTCGAGCGGCTCGCCAAGGAACACCGCCCCAAGGTGATCATCGCGGGCTGGTCGGCGTACCCGCGCCAGCTGGACTTCGCCGAGTTCCGCCGGATCGCGGACGAGGTCGAGGCCCTGCTGTGGGTCGACATGGCGCACTTCGCGGGCCTGGTCGCGGCCGGGCTGCACCCGAACCCGGTGCCGTTCGCGGACGTGGTCACCTCCACCACGCACAAGACGCTCGGCGGCCCGCGCGGCGGCATCATCCTGGCCCGGAACAAGGACTTCGCGAAGAAGCTGAACTCCGCGGTCTTCCCGGGCTTCCAGGGCGGCCCGCTGGAGCACGTGATCGCGGCCAAGGCGGTCTCGTTCAAGGTGGCGGCCTCGGAGGAGTTCAAGGAGCGCCAGCAGCGCACCCTGGACGGCGCCCGCATCCTGGCCGAGCGGCTGGTCCAGGACGACGTCACCGCGCACGGCGTCTCGGTCCTGTCCGGCGGCACGGACGTCCACCTGGTCCTCGTGGACCTGCGGAACTCCGAGCTCGACGGCCAGCAGGCCGAGGACCGCCTCCACGAGGTCGGCATCACGGTCAACCGGAACGCGATCCCGAACGACCCGCGGCCCCCGATGGTCACCTCGGGCCTGCGGATCGGCACCCCGGCGCTGGCCACCCGCGGCTTCGACGCCGACGACTTCCGCGAGGTCGCCGACGTCATCGCCGAGACCCTGAAGCCGGACTTCGACAAGGCCGCGCTCGCCGCCCGGGTCTCCGCCCTGGCCGCGAAGCACCCGCTGTACCCCGGCCTGAAGTAGTTTCGTACCCTTTTATTCGTACGAACCTTCGGGGCACCGCGCACACTGGACAGTGAGTGCGGTGCCCCGAACCCTTGCACCGCCCGTTCCACCTGCTCGCTCTGCACCACCCCGGCAGACAACGGCGTCTACCCCTAGGAGTCTCCCGTGGCCATCTCGGTCTTCGACCTGTTCTCGATCGGCATCGGCCCGTCCAGCTCCCACACGGTCGGCCCGATGCGCGCTGCCCGGATGTTCGCGCGGCGGCTGAAGAACGAGGGCCTGCTGGCCCACACGGCGGCGATACGCGCGGAGCTGTACGGCTCGCTCGGCGCCACCGGACACGGCCACGGCACCCCCAAGGCGGTGCTGCTCGGCCTGGAGGGGAACTCGCCGCGCACGGTCGACGTGGAGAGCGCCGACGAGCAGGTGGAGCGGATCAAGTCGGACGGGCGAATCAGCCTGCTCGGCGCCCACGAGATCCCCTTCGACTTCGACGCGGACCTGATCCTGCACCGCCGCAAGGCGCTGCCGTACCACGCCAACGGCATGACGATCTTCGCGTACGACAGCGAGGGCGCCCTGGTCCTGGAGAAGACGTACTACTCGGTCGGCGGCGGCTTCGTCGTGGACGAGTCCGCCCTGGACAAGGAAGGCGCCGCGGGCGAGAACCCGATCGTGCCGGACGACACGGTCCTGAAGTACCCCTTCCGCACCGGCGACGAGCTGCTGCGCCTCGCCAAGGAGACGGGCCTGTCGATCTCCGCGATGATGCTGGAGAACGAGAAGGCCTGGCGCACCGAGGACGAGATCCGCGCCGGGCTGCTGGAGATCTGGCGCGTGATGCAGGCGTGCGTCTCGCGCGGCATGTCCCGCGAGGGCATCCTGCCGGGCGGTCTGAAGGTCCGCCGCCGGGCCGCGACCACCGCCCGCCAGCTGCGCGCCGAGGGCAACCCTGACGCGCACGCGATGGAGTGGGCGACGCTGTACGCGATGGCGGTGAACGAGGAGAACGCGGCGGGCGGCCGCGTCGTCACCGCGCCCACCAACGGCGCCGCGGGCATCATCCCGGCCGTGCTGCACTACTACATGAACTTCGTGCCCGGCGCCGACGACGAGGGCGTGGTCCGCTTCCTGCTGGCCGCGGGCGCGATCGGCATGCTCTTCAAGGAGAACGCCTCGATCTCCGGCGCCGAGGTCGGCTGCCAGGGCGAGGTCGGCTCCGCCTGCTCGATGGCCGCGGGCGCGCTGGCCGAGGTCCTCGGCGGCACCCCCGAGCAGGTCGAGAACGCCGCGGAGATCGGCATGGAGCACAACCTGGGCCTGACCTGCGACCCGGTCGGCGGTCTGGTCCAGATCCCGTGCATCGAGCGCAACGGCATGGCGGCCGTGAAGGCCGTGACGGCCGCGAAGATGGCGATGCGCGGCGACGGCAGCCACAAGGTGTCCCTGGACAAGGTCATCAAGACCATGAAGGAGACCGGCGCGGACATGTCGGTCAAGTACAAGGAGACCGCGCGCGGCGGCCTGGCGGTCAACATCATCGAGTGCTGACGGCGGCCGGACGCTCCGGCTCGGCGGCGGCGAGGACCCTGGTGGTCCTCGCCGCCGCCTTTTGTCTTGAAGGGCGCGGACCGTCGCCGCCCCGAACGAAATGGCGAGCCTCGGCAGTGGGGCGGAATCACCGATCACCGTATTGATCGGAACCTGTCGACCCACTTTGGCCTATTACCGTACTCCGCTTGCACGCCAGGGGCGACTACAGTACGTTATCGCCGTCTTTCCGGCCTTCATCCGAGGACGCAACTGCTCCACAAGTCGAGGAGTGGAACATGCCGCGCGGGATTGAGTGCGTCGGATCCGACCTCTGCCAAGAACTCGCCGGTTCGCGGGACACCACGTTTTCGATGGTGTACAAGGGGGAGCCGCCCAGCCGCCTCATCCACTCGACGGACAACTTCCGCTTATTGGCCGATCTGTCGCCCATGACCCTCGGTCATCTTCTCCTTCTGCCCGTTGATCACTATTTCAGCTTTGCGCAATTAGCCAATGCCTTCGACGAAGAACTCCCGGAGCTGCTGGGAAAGGTCGAGCCCGCCTATCGGGAGACCTTCGGCATGTTCACCGTGCTGGAGCACGGATCCAGCCCCGGCATGCAGTCCGGCGCCTGTATCTCCCATGCGCACTGGCACATCCTCCCGGTCGACGGCCGCCGCGTGGACGAGCTCATCCTGGCCGACGGGCTGGCCCCGACGGCGCTCGCGGGCCTGGAGCACCTGGCCGCGTTCGACTCCGTCCCCTACTTCATGTGCCTGCACGAGGACGGGATGAACGTCTACCGGCCCCGGCCCGCCATGCCCCGCCAGTACCTGCGCGCGAAGGTCGCGGAGATCGTCGGTATCGCGGACCCGCTGTGGGACTACGCGCTGGTGGTCCGCAAGGAACTCTTTCGTGAAACGGTCGCGCTGACGTCGGCCTGGCGCGTCGGCCCGGACCAGAACCCGCCATGAAGCCGGCCCGGAGGACGTACATGCCCGCCGTATCCATTTCCATCGACGGCCCGACCGCCAGCGGAAAGACCACCCTGGCCACCAGCCTTGCGGAAGAACTCGGCCTGGCTTTCCTGGACACCGGTGTCACTTATCGCAGCCTGGCCTACGCCCTCGATCACGTACCGATCGACAGGCTGAGGACAGAATTGGGATCCCTTCTCGTCCACCAGCCGGAGGTCCACCACCGACAGGGGAAAAAGGGAATCTGCCAGCACCACGCGATTCTCTTCCGGGGCGAGGACATCACGCAGAAAATCTGGCACGCCTCGCTGGACGGAAATCTCAAATCCATCGCCCAGGACCAGGCCTGTCGCCGGGAAATCCTCCGCCTGCACCAGAACATCGCGGAGAAGCACGACGACATCGTCGCGGTCGGCCGCGACGTGGCCGTCACCCTGCTCCCCCACGCCTCGCTGCACGTCTATCTGACGGCCAGCGAGACCATTCGCCGAGAACGCCGCCGAGCGCAGTACCGCACCCACAAGGACCGCTCCACGAGCGTGGGGCCGGCGACGGAACGCGACCTGCAGAACCGCGACGCCATCCGGGCCATGCCGAACGCGCTGGAGGTCGACTCGACCTACAGCCCCGCGTCGGCCGTCTTCGCCTCCGCCCTGCACGGGCTCCGGCGGCACTCCTCATGAGCCCCCAGGAAGAACAGGACACCGTGACCCCTCGCAAGGCGACCTACTCGGACGAGCCGACCAGGGTGCAGCAGCTCATCGGCGAGTTCCTCACCGGACAGTCGGGAACGAGCGTCGGCGCGGACGGACTCGACGTCCGGCTGACCGCGGGGGCGGACGCGAAGGACGACTGCGCCGTCTACGACCTGAGCTCGCCCATGAGCCTGGTCGTCGGCTCGGACTACATCCGCGGCCCCAAGTTCGTCCTCTACGAGATGGGGCTGCTCTCGGGGTTCGACATCGGCTACTACCTGGCCGTCGCCAACGTCAGCGACATCGCCGCGATGGGAGCCACCCCGATCGGCGTGCTCAGCGTGGTCCGCTATCCCCACGAGGTGGACGACGCGGAGTTCCAGGAGGTGATCGCGGGCATCCACCGGGGGTGCACGGACTGCGGAACGCTGAATGTCGGCGGTGACATCGGGAACGCCGAGCGGATCATCCTCTCCGCCACGGCGTTCGGGGTCTGCAGGCCGGGCAGCGCGCTGATGCGCAGCGGGGCGCGCCCGGGCGACCTGCTCTGTGTCACCGGCCCGTGCGGGCTGCTCGGCGCGGCCGTCGCCTACTTCCCCAAGCGGGACACGTTCGAGAAGGGGCTGTCCGACGAGGTGGAGCGGCGGCTGCTGGACGGCTGGAGGCGTCCGCGGGCCCGGGTCGCCGAAGGGCGGATCCTCGGTACGAAGGCGTACGCGACGGCCTGCCAGGACACCTCGGACGGCCTCAAGGCGACCATCGAGCAGATCATGCACGCGAGCGGTGTGGGGTTCCGCGTGGTCGAGGAGGACGTCCCCGTCGAGCCGGCCGTGGGCCTGGTCGCCGACCTCATGGGCGTCGAATCCCTGGCGCTGTCGATGAGCGCCTCCTCGGACTTCCAGCTCGCCTTCACCCTGGAGGCGGGAAAGCTGGAAAAGTGCCGGGCCGAGTTCGCGCTCGCGGGTCTGGACTTCCATGTCATCGGTGAGGCGACGGACACCGGCCGGGCGGAGTCCGTAAACCACCTCGGTGCCGTGCGCCCGCTTCCGGGAGTTGCCTGGAAGCACCAGAGGTCCGACATCAGTCTGCTGGCCACCGGTCGCGTGGAGGAATAGCGCAGGAGCGGCGGAGAATTCAGGTACTGCTCGGGAGCATCTCCGGGAGTGCGCACTAGAATGTGCGAATGAGGTCCTTGACGGCCAAGATCCTGGATCGCTTGATCCTGCTCGCGGCCAGTATCTGCATGGTGGCTCGTCAGTACGACTTCCCCGACCGGAAGTTTTGGACCGACTTATCGGACGGCCGTCCCTTTGTCATCGTGACGCTGATCTGCATCATCGGGATATTCGGAGCCTTCACCCCTTTCCAGGCGCTGTCCGAGCGGAAAAGGGTGGAGCGGAGGTCGGCCATCCGCCAGGAGATACTCACTCATTACGGGAAGATGCTGTGCCTCGCCGTACGCGCGCAGCCGCCCGTCGAACTCCAGGACCTGGGTCTGCACATCTGGCGCATCCGCCGGTCGCTCCGGCATCCCGTCCACGGATATCTCCAGCGCGTCGCGACCTACCGGCTCGGCAGCACTCCGACGACCCGGACGTTCGCCCCGCCCAAGGGCGTCGGCGTGGTCGGACTCTGCTGGAAACGGAATTCCGAGGTCTCGATGGACGTGGAGAAACTGGCCGCCGATCTGAGCGACCAGGAGAAGTTCGAGGCCTACCGGGCCGCCCACGGGGCCGAGGCCGTCATGGGATTCGACTGGGCGGAGTTCCAGCGCGTCCGGCACCGGGGAGCGGTCTTCGCCGGCCCGATCCGAGGGGGAACCGGCACCTTTCGCGGGTGCGTCAGCGTGGACGCGAGCCGCGGGCACGACTCCCTCGCCGTCCGGGCGCTGTGGGACGAGATCAATTCGCTGTGCTCACGCCTCGGGCACGGCGGTCTCGACGACATCTAGGCTCCGCGGAACAGCGGTCGGGTCCCGCCGTCAGGTCCGGCCCCGGTGTGCCCCGGCGAGATCCTCGGCGGCCTTCTCCTCGGGTTCCGGCCGGGCCGTCCAGGTGTCCGGTTCACAGTTGGGAACCGCCCGGCGGATGCCGCCCCGTGGGTCGGGCACATCGCCGCGGTGCCGGGGAATCAGATGGATATGGAGGTGGTCGATGGTCCGCCCGGCGGCCCGTCCCTCGTTCACGCCGATCGTGTATCCGTCGGGATGATGCCGGTCGTCGATGTTCTCCTGCGCAAAGCGGATCAGGGAATAGGCGTCCTTCAGCTCCCTGGTCGTCAGCTGGAAGAACGACTCGACATGGCGCTTCGGCACGATTTCGACATGGCCTTCCGCCGCGGGGAAGTTGTCGTAGCGGACGTAAAAGGTCTTGTTCTCACGCATGATCCGGTTCAGGTCCGGTCGCTCGCGCTGGCAGAAGAGGCAGGCCTCCGTATCCGGATTCCCGTCGTCCGCCGACCGGCGGCCCGTGGCACCCGGCCTCACCCAGGAAAGAATACGACGCATGATCCGGCCCCACGCTCCTTCTCGCCCAAGTGATAATGAGAAAGGCATCGTCGACTCCTTTTCATCCTATTCACTTCATCCCACCGAGCCTGGCTCGAAAATCGGACCGGCGAGTAACGTGCACGAACGGTAGCGAAGTCCCTGGCGAAAATCTAGTTGGTGAGACGCTCACAAGGCGGCGATATCGAGCGGCGCGACCCTTGTTGGGACAGTTCTGCACCTATCGTCTGCGAGTTGTTTCCTATATTGACGCGTGCAGGTCCGTTATTGGCTCGATCCACGATCGATCATGATGCGCGCGGCGCGTGGGCGGGGCCGCGACCGGCAGAAACACGACGTCCGCCGACCCGATTCAGCACGGGCCGGCGGACGCGAGAGCGGGGGTCACTTGTTGAGGGACGCCCAGAACTCCTCGAAGGAGAGCTTGCCGTCGCCGTTGGCGTCCTTGGCCCTGATGATGGCCTGGGCCACGGTCTCGGTGACGTGGAAGTCGCCCAGCTGGGCCATGACCTGCTTGTACTCGGTCGCCGTCACCTCGCCGTTGCCGTCGACGTCGAGCCGCGCGAACGCCTTGCGGGCCTCTTCGATGTCCGCCACTGGGTCCACCCCTATCTTGGTGCGTTTTTGACGGGGGTCAGACTAACGGGCCCCGGGCCCTTCCCGTACGGCACCCGGGCACTGAAGTTCCGGGACGAGGTGCAGCGTACGGACGTTCCAGGCGGCGGGGTACCGCCCCGTCGGCTCGGAAGCGCTGCTCGTCGCGCACTGAGCCCCGCCGGGGCCGACTAGGTCCCCTCCAGCCTCATCCCGCAAACATCGTCCCCGGTGTTTCGAGGGGCGAATTCCCGCCAAAAGTCCGGGACCCCCTTCCCTACGCTCCGCCACCGGGCGATAACTTCGTGCTGTCGCCGCCACACCGGGAGCACAGGGCTCCCAGGGACTCGCGGCGCTGGGGCGATTCAGGAGTGACTGCCACCACTGAAGCAACCACCACCTTTACCTTCCAGCCGTTCACCCGGAGCTGTCGCTTCATCTGGGACGAGGGCGACCACGTCCTCATCGGGGTGAGTCCGGGGAACAGCTATTTCAGCGCCGACCGCATCGCCGGTCTCGTCCGCTGGGCCTCCGCCCGCTTCGACCGGGTCGACCTCGTCTACGCCGACCGCCATGTGGACCGGATGTTCGCGACGCTCGGCTACGACGACGAGCACGCGCGCAGGCGGGCCGCCAAGGAGCTGAAGGCGGTCCGCAGAAGGATCGTGCGGGGCGTCGAGGAGGCCGCCCGCCCGGGGCTCCCGGTCGGGGTGCACGCGCTCTCGGAGTTCGAGGGCAACCCGGTGTACGACCTGCTGCACCGCCGGGTGCGGCACTTCCTCGCGACCGACCGCGAATTCCGTACCGGCTGCGAGGAGATGGCCGCCGCGTTCCTGGCCGGGAAGGCCGACGGCGCCCCGGTGAGCCCGGCGCAGACCGCCGCCTGCCTCGACTACATCGCCGCCGAGCTCCCGTTCTTCCTGGACACCCCGGGGATCCTCCAGGTCCCGTCCTCGGTGTCCAGCTACCACGCGCTGATCCCGCTCACCGAGCTCCTCTACGCCAAGGGCGGCGGTCTGCGCGCCTCCCGCAACCAGGCGTACGCGATCGTGCGCCCGCAGGCCGTCCGCCCGGAAGGAGTCGCCGCATGAGCCGCACAAGCACCACAAGCACCACGAGCACCACCACTGACACCGGCCCCCTGCTCGACTTCCCGCTCGGCCGGCGCGGCGACGTCCTCCCCGAGGAGTGCGCCGCCCTGCGCGGCAAGGAGCCGGTGGCCCGGGTGCGCACCCTGACCGGTGACACCGCCTGGCTGGTGAGCAGTTACGCGCTGGCCAAACGCGTCCTGGAGGACGACCGGTTCAGCCTCAAGGACACCGCGGCCCCGGACGCGCCCCGCCAGTACGCGCTGACGATCCCGCCGGAGGTCGTCAACAACATGGGGAACATCAACAGCGCGGGGCTGCGCGGCGCCGTGATGAAGGCGCTCAACCCGCGCACCGACGGCCTGCGGGAGTGGCTGCGGGAGCGGGCCGACGAATTCGTCGACGGCCTGCTCGCCGAGGGACCGCCGGCGGACTTCCGGGCGGGGTTCGCCGACCCCTTCTCGGCGGCTCTGCACTGCAAGGTGGTCGGGGTGCCGTTCGCGGACTGGCGGCGGTTGATGAGCGGGCTGGACATCGCGTTCATGACCAGCCCGCACGCCTTCGACGGCTCCCGCCTCAACTGGTACAAGGACCTGGGGTACATGGTCGACCGGCTCAACGCGCCGGAGGACCAGCGTGCGGGCCTGCTCGGCCGCCTCGCGGAGCTGCGTACGGAGGAGGAGTCCGCGCACCTCACCGACGAGATGCTGGCGACGGTCGCGGTCTCGCTCTTCGGCGCGGGCGCCGTCTCCACGTCCGCGTTCCTGGTCCTCGCGGTGCTCGCGCTGCTCCAGCACCCGGAGCTGATCGCGTACCTGCGGGAGCACCCGGACCGGATGGACCGGGCCGTGGACGAGCTGCTGCGCTGGAACCTCTCCATCGGGGACGGCCTGCCGAGGCTGGCCACCGAGGACGTACGGGTCGGTGAAGTGCTGGTGAAGAAGGGCGAGTTGGTGCTCGTCCTGGTCGAGGGCGCCAACTTCGACCCGGAGGTCTTCACCGACCCCGAACGGCTCGACCTGGACCGCGAGGTCAACCCGCACCTCTCGTTCGGCGCGGGCCGCCACTTCTGCCCGGCCACCGGTCTGGGCCGGGCGCACGCGGAGATCGCGCTCGGCGTCCTGGTGGAGCGGCTGCCGGGGCTGCGCCTGGCGGTCCCGCCGGAGCAGCTGGTGTGGCGCACCGGCTTCATCAAGCGCCTGCCGGAACGGCTGCCGGTGCTGTGGTGACAAACGGCCGGTGACAAACAGCCGGTGAGACGCGGCCGCCCCCGGGGACGCCTTCCCCGGGGGCGGCTTCGCGTACCGGCTCAGCGGAAGATGCCGGTGTGGCCCAGCGAGTAGCGGCCCGGCTGCGGGTAGACCGCGAGGCCGTGCGGGCCCGAGCCGACCGGGATGCGGGCGAGCTCCTTGCCGGTGGTGGTGTCGATCGCGTACACCTCGGCGTCGTAACGGCCGGACAGCCACAGGACCTTGCCGTCCGCCGAGACGCCGCCCATGTCGGGGCTGCCGCCGTCCGGCAGGTGCCACTTCTTGGTCAGCTTGTTCTGGGCGAAGTCGAAGATGGAGATGGTGCCCTCGCCCCGGTTGGAGATGTACATCTCCTTGGAGTCGCGGCTGACGTACAGGCCGTGGCAGCCCTTGCCGGTGGGCAGCAGCGTCGGCGTGCTGAACCGGTCGCCGTCCATGACCCACATGCCGTGGGCCATCATGTCGGCGATGTAGAAGGTCCTGCCGTCCGGGGACATCTTCACGTCCTGCGGCATCGCCCCCTCGAACGGCAGCTTCTGGTGGGCGATGACCTGCATCTTCGCCGTGTCGACCTTGAGCAGTTCGCCGGAGAACTCGCAGGAGACGATGAAGTAGCGGCCGTCCATGGAGAAGTCGGCGTGGTTGACGCCCGCGCAGTGCACCGGGACGGTCTTGACCCGGTTCATGTTGACGGGCTCGCGGAACACCAGCTCGCGGTCCATCGACGCCATCACGACCGCGTACTTGCCGTCGGGAGTGAAGTAGAGGTTGTACGGGTCGGAGACCTGGACCGTGCGGCCGGTCTTGCCGGTCGCCGGGTCGATGGCGGTGAGGCTGTCCCCCAGGTCGTTGTTGACCCACAGGGTCTTCATGTCCCAGGAGGGCACGACGTGCTGGGGCTGGTGGCCGACCGGGATGGTCTCGATCACCTTGTACGTCTTGGGGTCGATCACCGACACCGTGTTGGAGTTGGTGTTGGGCACGTAGACGCGTTCGAGGAAGTTCTTCACGGACGGCTGGAGGGCGTTGGGGCGGTCCGCGGCGTAGGCGTCCTTGGGGTCCAGGACCGGCGGCATCCCGGGCAGGCCCTGCGGCACCGCCTTCCTGGGGACCGGGGGCCGCTCGGCGCCCTTGGTGCCCAGGGCCTCGTTCCCTCCCTTGTCCGCGGACGAGCCGCAGCCGGCGAGCGCGGCGAGCAGGAGGCCGCACAGCAGCGCGGCGGTCCTCTTGGTGGGGGTCGGCATCAGGTCAGCAACTCCGTGGTGGTCACCGCGCGCAGTCCGCGGCGGTCGAGGTCGGCGAGGAGGACCGGCAGCGCGGCGACCGTGTCCGCGTAGCCGAAGTGCAGACTCACCACGGATCCGTTGCGGATCCGCCCGGTCACGTTGCGCGTCACGGCCGAGGCGCCGGGCGAGGTGAAGTCGAGCGAGTCGACGTCGTACGAGAGGACGTGCGGGTACCCGGCCCGCCGGGCCAGTCCCTGAACGAGCGGCGTCGCGTACTGGGTACGGGACGGCCGGAACCAGGTCCCGATGGAGCCGGTGATCCGGCGCAGCCGGTCCGCGCAGCCGGTGATCTCGGCGTACGCGTCCCGCTCCGCGAGCGCGGAGATGTCGATGTGGCGCTGGGTGTGGTTGCCGAGGTCGTGGCCGCCGTCGAGGATGCGGCGGGCCATCCCCGGGTGCTCGTCGAGCCAGCTCCCGACGGCCAGGACGGTGACCCTGGCGCCGGCCCGCTCGGCCTCGGCGAGGACGGCGGTGGCCTCCTTGGGGTCGCCCTGGCCGTGGAAGGTGAGCGCGATCTTCGGCCGGTCGCGGGGGCCGTGCGCGATCTGGGCGGGCTGCTGCGGGAAGGCGCGCGGGGCCGGGGCGGCGCGGGTGGTGCCGGGGCGGGCGGAGGCGGCGGACGCGGTGGGCGTCGCGGCGGCGGGCGGCGGCCCGGCGCCGCCCTCGTCGTCCGTGCAGCCGGCCGCGAAGGCCCCCGCGACGGCCGCCCCCGCCCCGGCACGCAGTGCGCTGCGGCGGTCGACCCCACGGGGAGATGGATTCAGCACATGGACATTTAAGTGGGCCCACGGGCGGAAGGTAATGATTGACCCATTTCAGGACCTTTGCGGGTCGCCGAGGACACGCCATCCGCCGGGCAGACGGGTTCGATGAAACACTCAGCGGCGCCCATACTTATTCACCATTAACAAGGTGCGTGCTCTAGTTCACCTACGATTCACAGCTAAACTGTGACGGTATGGGGAAGTTTGTCCGAGTAAGGACTTTTGGCGTGAAGGCCCCCCGTCTGCCATAGTCGGAGACACGACCCCTCATTGACCCGAGCTCGGTCGTCTTAGTCGCCGTGGATCACACCCCCTTCGATCCGCGGCGGCGCTCCGCAGAAGCCCCCGCAGGCACGCCACACCCGGCAGGCACGGGGGCTTCGGCGTACTCACGGCAGGTCCGGGGGCCGCTCTAGCGGTCGGCGACCCGCATCTCGAACCAGGTCGTCTTGCCGCGCGGCAGCAGGTCCACTCCCCAGCGGTCGGAGAGCTTGTCGACGAGGAAGAGCCCGCGCCCGCTGGTGTCCATCTCGTGGACCGGCATCAGACAGGGCAGCCCGCGCGAGGGGTCGCGCACCTCGATCCGGATCCAGCCCCGGCGCCGCATCATCCGCAGCCCGAAGGCGCGGGCACCGGTGTGCCGCACGGCGTTGCCGACCAGCTCGGAGACGAGCAGGATCGCCTGCTCGGCGAGGGCCGGGGAGAGCGCCCACTGGCGCAGTATCACGCACTGGGTGAGCCGGCGCGCGGTGGCCGCGGACTCGGGCCGGGACGGCAGCCGTACCTCTTGGTCCGTCGGGTTGCCGAACAACTCCAGCGCCTTGAGCGCCCGTTCGTCCTCGACGGCCGGCGACCACCGAGCCGCGGTCGCGCCAGCGCGCTGCCGCGGTTGTTCCACACCCTCCAGCCCCGCCATGGACCCATCATGGCCGCCCGGAGCCGCCTCCGGGGCCGTTCCTGGGGAAAACGGCCCCCGGAACCAGAGGTTCCGGGGAGCTCGTTCAGCATATGCCGAGGGCAGTGGATCACGTCCGTACCGCCTACGAGCTGCGATGACGGGCAGCGATCAGCTGATCACCAAGCGTTCGGAGCCGGTCGTACTTAAGGCTCCGTTAAGGCCAGGCTAATCCACCCGCAGGGTGTACGACCGGCCGCCAACGGCGCTCGGCTCAGAGGAACTTGGCCTTGCCGGGGCCCTCCTCGACGAAGCTGCGCATCCCGCGCTCGCGGTCCTCGGTCGCGAACAGGCCCGCGAACCAGTTCCGTTCGATGGCGAGGCCGGTCTCGATGTCCGTCTCCAGACCCGCGTCGATGGACTCCTTGGCGGCGCGCAGCGCGAGCGCCGGTCCCTGAGCGAGCTTCGCCGCCCAGGCGTGCGCCTCCTCGTACACCTTCTCCGCCGCGACCACCCGGTCCACCAGACCGATCGACAGGGCCTCGTCGGCCCGGACCATCCGGCCGGTGAAGATGAGGTCCTTGGCCCGGGACGGGCCGATCAGCCGGGACAGGCGCTGGGTGCCGCCCGCGCCCGGGATCAGACCGAGCAGGATCTCGGGCTGGCCCAGCTTGGCGTTGTCGGCGGCGATGCGGATGTCGGCGCAGAGCGCGAGCTCGCAGCCGCCGCCGAGCGCGTACCCGGTGACGGCGGCGACGACGGGCTTGGGGATGCGCGCGACGGCGGTGAACGACTCCTGGAGCGCCCGGGACCGCACCACCATCGCGGTGTGGTCCATCGCCTGCATCTCCTTGATGTCCGCGCCCGCCGCGAACACCTTCTCGCCGCCGTAGATCACCACGGCGCGGACGTCGTCGCGGCGCGTCGCCTCCTCGGCGAGCTCGCGCAGCCGGTCCTGGATCGCGATGTCCAGGGCGTTCATCGGGGGGCGGTCCAGGCGGAGGGTGCCGACGCCTTCGGAGACTTCGAGGGTCACAGTCATGGCAGCAGGTTAGTTGCCGTTAACGGCGACGGACCCGGTGCTGTGCGTCACAGCGACCGGGTCCGTAGCCTTCACATGCGTTTTACTTCGTCCACTCCGCCCAGGACATGTTCCAGCCGTTGAGGCCGTTGTCGGGCTGGATCTGCTTGTCCTTGGAGTTCTTCACGACGACCACGTCACCGATGAGCGAGCGGTCGTAGAACCAGGCCGCCGGGGTCGAGGAGTCGCCCGCGCCGCGCGCGTCCCGCAGACCGACGCAGCCGTGGCTGGTGTTGGTGTTGCCGAACACCGACGGGTCGCCCCAGTAGTTGCCGTGGATGAAGGTGCCCGAGCTGGACAGGCGCATCGCGTGCGGCACGTCCTTGATGTCGTACTCGCCGCCGAAGCCCACGGTGGCGCCGTTCATCCGGGTCACCTGGTACTTCTCGCTGATCACCATCTGGCCGTTGTACGTGGTGTTCTGCGGGGAGCCCGCGCTGATCGGGATGGTCTTCAGCGTCTTGCCGTCGCGCACGACGGTCATGGTGTGGGCGGCGGCGTCGACCGTGGAGACCTGCGAGCGGCCGACGGTGAACTTCACCGTACGGGTCTGCTTGCCGTAGACGCCCGGGCGGCCCTCGACGCCGTCCAGGTTGAACTTGACGGTCACCTTGGTGCCCGCGGCCCAGTACTTCTCCGGGCGGAAGTCCAGGCGGTCGTTGCCGAACCAGTGGCCCTCGACCGGCACCGACGGCTCGGCCGTCACCTTGATGGCCTTCTCGACGGCCTGCGGGTTGGTGATGCCGCGGCTGAAGTTGATGGAGACCGGCATGCCGACGCCGACGGTGTCGCCGTCCTCGGGGGCGTAGGTGCCGATGAAGGTGTTCTTGGGGACGAGCGTGGTGAACGTGGTGTCCTTGGCGGACTCCCGGCCGTCGTCGTCCTTGGCGACCGCGTGGACCTTGTACTTGGTGGCGGAGGCGAGGTGCTGGTCCGGGCTCCAGCCGGTGCCGTCGGCGGAGATCTTTCCGGCCACCGCGTTGCCCTTGGTGTCCGCGACCGCGACGGCGGTCAGCTTGCCCTGCGAGGCGGAGACCTTCAGCGCGCCGCTCGTCTGCACGTCGCTCGCGCCGTCCTTGGGCGCGATGGTGACGACCGCGGCCGAGGCCTTGGTGTCCTCGCCCGCCTTGCCGGCGCCGCCCTTGCCCTTGCCGTCACCGCCGCCGGCGGAGTCGTCGCCGCCACCGCACGCGGTGACCAGCAGGAGCAGCGCCCCCAGCAGAAGAGCCAGCAGACCCGGCGTACCGCGCCGCCCCGCCGCTCTCGTCGGAGCCCCCGATATGTGCTGCCCGTTCACGACAGTTCTCTCCCCTCGCACGGCCTGGATCACGCCACGGCCCGCACTGAAAAACACCCCCGCGCGCGTCCTCGCGCGCACACGATTGCCTAGGTAATCACACCGGACGCACACTCACCGCCACGCGAATGTCACTGTTCAGTCCCAATAGTCCTGTGCGTTCGCTGTGGCTACATCCAGACGTCACCGGGGGCCTGTACGGGCCGGGCCGGCCGGCGAGGGAGGGTCAGAGGGCCGAGCCCGCCCTCCACTTCGCCCAGTCCAGGTTCCAGCCACCGAGCCCGTTGTCGGCCGCGACCGTTTTGTCCCGGGAGTTAATGACTTCCACCACGTCCCCGACGAGCGTGCGGTCGAAGAACCAGCCCGCCGGGGTGTCCGGGCTGCCGCCCTTCACATCGCGCAGGCCCACACAGCCGTGGCTGGTGTTGCTGGAGCCGAAGGTGCCGGAGGACGCCCAGTAGTTGCCGTGCAGGAAGGTCCCGGAGGCGGTCAGCCGGATCGCGTGCGGCACGTCCGGGATGTCGTACTCCCCGCCGAAGCCGACCGTGCGGCTGTTCATCCGGGTCACGTCGAACATCTCGGTGACGACCATCTTGCCGTTGTACGTGGTGTTCTTCGGCGCCCCCGCCGAGATCGGGACCGTACTGACCAGCTCGCCGCCTCGGCGCACCTCCATCGTGTGCGCGTCGGCGTCCACCAGGGACTGCTGGTCGCGCCCGATGGTGAACCCGATCCGCTTCTCCTGGATGCCGTAGACCCCGGGGGCGCCGGGGACGTCACGCAGCCGCATGTCCACGGCGACCTTGGTGCCGGGCTTCCAGTACTCCCTGGGCCGGAAGTCCAGGCGCTCCTTGCCGAACCAGTGGCCCACGACCTCGACCGGCGGCGTCGAGGTGACCTTGATGGCGCGCTCCACGGCCGCCCTGTTCTCGATCGCCTGGTTGAAGTTGAACGAGACGATCATGCCGACGCCGACCGTCGAGCGGTTCTCCGGCTTGAAGTAGCCGATGAACCGGTGCTCGGGCACCAGCGTGGTGAAGGTGGTGTGGCGGGCCTGGCGGTGGCCGTGGCCGTCCAGCGCCACCGCGTCCACCGTGTACTTGGCGGCCAGTTCGAGCCGCCCCGCGTCCTGGCTCGGCTCCCAGGAGAGCCCGTCCTCGGTGATCCGGCCCGGCACCTCCTCGGGCTGCGCGTCCTCGGCCTTCATCACCCTGACCCGCTCCAGGCGCCCGCCGGGCACCCGCACCTCGATCCTCCCGTCCGCCTTGACGCCCTTGGCCCCGTCCTCGGGGGTCACCAGGATCACGTCCCGGGGCGATCGCGCCTTGCCCGCGACGACGTCCTTGACCCCGTCGACCCCGCCGATGTCCAGGTGGTCCCCGCTGCACCCGGCCAGCCCGGCCACCAGCGCCGCCGTCAGTCCCGCCCATGTCAGGGCGGCCGCGGTGGTCGCCCCTGCCCGCTTCAGTACGAATCTCACGCCCGGTCAACGACCGCGCCCCGCCGGGGGAAACGTGAGTACGAGCCGGGTAACGGGAAGAAAACCTGCGAGGACACGCGTGGGGAGCCGCGGCCGGGACGCCGCGCTCCGTCCAGGCGCCGAGCCGCGGGAGGCCGAGGGGTGTCGAGCGCAGCCGAGCAGGAGGCGGAGCGGGGGGTGGGGCGCCCGGTTCCGCAGAGGGAAGGGCACCGGGAACTGAACGGCCGGCGCGGTCCGCGGGCCGGTCCCGGCGCGGTGCGCCCGGCGGTCTGGCCGGGCGCACCGACACCATTGGGGGCCCGGTTCCGGGTGGGGCCGGACGGGGTGGCGGGCACCAACTTCGCGCTGTGGGCGGGCGGGGCGGAGTCGGTGGAGCTGTGCCTGTTCGACACGGCGGGCACCGAGACCCGGCTGGCCCTGGTCGAGCTCACCCATGAGATCTGGCACGGCTTCGTGCCGGGCGTGCGACCCGGGCAGCGGTACGGCTACCGGGTGCACGGCCGCTGGGACCCGTGGACGGGGGCCCGCTGGAACCACTCGAAGCTGCTGCTCGACCCGTACGCGCGCGCGGTCGACGGCGACTTCGCGCTGCCGCCGCAGGTGTACGGACACGTGCGGGACTGGCCGCAGCAGCAGGTGGCCGACACCGTACGGGACGACCGGGACTCGGCGCCGTACGTCCCCAAGGGGGTCGTCGTCCACGATGACGACGACTGGGCCGACGACCGCCGCCCGAAGACGCCGTGGGCCGACTCGGTCATCTACGAGCTGCATGTGCGCGGCTTCACCAAGCGGCACCCGGGGATCCCGGAGGAGCTGCGCGGCACGTACGCGGGCCTCGCGCACCCGGCGGCGCTCGACCATCTCGTACGCCTGGGGGTGACGGCGGTCGAGCTGCTGCCGGTGCACCAGTTCGCCCACGAGGACCATCTGCTGCGCCGGGGCCTGCGCAACTACTGGGGCTACAACTCGATCGGCTACTTCGCGCCGCACGCGGCGTACTCGGCGTCGGGGACGGCGGGCCAGCAGGTCGGCGAGTTCAAGCGGATGGTGCGGGCGCTGCACGCGGCGGGCATCGAGGTCATCCTCGACGTGGTCTACAACCACACGGCGGAGGCGGGCGAACGCGGCCCGACGCTGTCGCTGCGCGGCATCGACAACAAGGGGTACTACCGCCTCCAGTCCGACGCGCGCCGGTACGCCGACTACACGGGCTGCGGCAACACGCTGCACGTGGTGCAGCCCCAGGTGCTGCGGCTGATCACGGACTCGCTGCGGTACTGGGTGACGGAGATGGGGGTGGACGGCTTCCGCTTCGACCTGGCGGCGGCGCTCGCCCGCTCGATGCACGACGTCGACATGCTCTCCCCGTTCCTCGCGGTCATCGCCCAGGACCCGGTGCTGCGCCGGGTCAAGCTGATCGCGGAGCCGTGGGACGTGGGGCGCGGCGGGTACCAGGTCGGGGCCTTCCCGCCGCTGTGGACGGAGTGGAACGACCGGTACCGGGACGCGGTGCGGGACTTCTGGCGGGGGGCGCTGCCAGATGTGCGCGATCTGGGCTACCGCCTGTCGGGGTCGAGCGACCTCTACGCGTGGGGCGGCCGCCGCCCGTACGCCTCGATCAACTTCGTCACGGCCCACGACGGCTTCACCCTGCGGGACCTGGTCTCGTACGAGCGCAAGCACAACGAGGCGAACGGGGAGGGCAACCGGGACGGGACGGACGACAACCGGTCCTGGAACTGCGGGGTGGAGGGCGAGACGGACGACCCCCGGGTCAACGCGCTGCGCCGCCGCCAGCTGCGCAACCTGCTGACGACGCTGCTGGTGTCCACGGGGGTGCCGATGCTGGTGGCCGGGGACGAGATGGGGCGTACGCAGGGGGGCAACAACAACGCGTACTGCCAGGACGGCGAGGTGGGGTGGGTCGACTGGTCCCTCCTTGACGAGCCGGGCCCGCGCGGGCTGCTCGAACTGGCGCGCCGGCTGGTCGCGTTGCGCCACCGCCATCCGGTGCTGCGGCGGCGCGCGTTCTTCTCCGGCCGGGCGCAGCGGGCGGACGGGCTGCGGGACCTGGCGTGGTTCACGGCGCGCGGATCGGAGATGACGGAGCGGGACTGGTACGCGCCGACGTCCACGCTCGGCCTGTACCTGTCGGGCCGTGATATCCCCGGGCGGGACGCCTTCGGCGCGCCGGTGGTGGACGACAGCTTCCTGATCGTGCTGCACGCGGGCAGCCGCCCGACGGGGTTCGTGGTGCCGGGGGCGCCGTGGGGCGAGGGGTACGAGGTGGTGGTCGACACGGCGCTGGAGGACCAGGCGGGGGTGGCCGGGCGGGTGCATCGGGGTGGGGTGGAGGTGAGGGTGGGGGCGCGGTCGGTACAGGTGCTGCGCGTGACGGGCTAGGGCGGATGGTGCACGGCCTCTACGACCTTGGTCCCCGGTCAAAAAGCCTGTGGGCGTTGTCGGTGGGGAAGTTTAGGCTCGATGATTGATGCCAGACATACATGCACCCACCAAGAACCAGTCGACGGTCCGTACGCTGCTGAGGCTCTGGCCGTACGTGCGTCCCGTTCGAACTCGGCTGTTCAGCGCGGCTTTCATCGCCGTGCTCGCGTCCTGTCTCGGACTGCTGATCCCGCTCGTACTGAAGTGGATCGTCGACGGGCCGGTGAGCGACGGCGACCCCGGCGGGGTCTGGCTGGGGGCGCTCGTCCTGCTGCTGCTCGGGGTGGCGGAGGCGCTCCTCTTCGGCCTGCGGCGGTGGCTGGTGGCGCGGCCGCTGGCGGGGGTGGAGGCGGCGATGCGGGCGGATCTGTACCGGCATGTGCAACGGCTGCCCGTCTCCTTCCACGACCGGTGGCCGTCGGGCCAGTTGCTGTCGCGGGGGACGACGGATCTGAGTCTGGTACGGATGTTCCTGGCGTTCCCGCTGACGTTCCTGCTGGTCAACGCGGTGACGATTCTGGTGGGTTTCGTCATCCTGCTGTCCCAGGAGTGGACGCTGGGGCTGGTGCTGATCGTGCCCGTGGTGCCGCTGGTGGGGCTGTGCTCGCTCTTCGAGACGCGGTACTCGCTGGCGGCGCGGCGGGCGCAGGACCAGGTGGGCGATCTGACGACGCTGGTCGAGGAGAGCGTGCTCGGCGTGCGGATCATCAAGGGGTTCGGGCGGCATCGCAGCCAGGCGCGGGCGTTCGGTTCGCTGGCGCGGGAGCTGCGGGGCACGGAGCTGCACAAGGCGCGGCTGCTGGCGGCGCTGTGGGGTGTGATCACGGCGATTCCGGAGCTGGCCATCGGGGCGGCGCTGGTGCTGGGGACTGTGCGGGTGGCCGACGGGGGCCTGTCGGCCGGGACGTTGGTGGCGTTCCTGTCCACGGCGCTGGCCCTTCGGTGGCCGGTGGACTCGATCGGGTTCCTGCTGGCGATGAGCCAGGAGGCGGGGACGGCGACGGAGCGATTCTTTGAGGTCCTGGATGAGCCCCTCCCCGCCCCTTCCCTAAACCCTCCGGGGGTGGGTGGGGGTAAGGGCGGTCTCCCGGGGGCTACGCCCCCGGACCCCCACGCGGGGCCTGCGGCCCCTGCACCCCGCCTTCGGGGCTCCGCCCCGGACCCCGCTCCTCAAACGCCGGAGGGGCTGGAGATGCCTAGGGGCGCGGGGAACTGCGCGACCAGCCACACACAACCCGCAGACGAAAACCTCGGCATCCGGTTCCACCACGTCGCCTTCCGCTACCCCGACGCCCCCAGCGACAGCCCGCCCCTCCTCTCCGAGATCGATCTGCACATCCGCAGCGGCGAGACCATGGCCATCGTCGGGGGGACCGGGTCGGGGAAGACCACGCTCACCGCGCTCGTGCCGCGGCTGTACGAGGCGACCGGGGGGCGCATCACCCTCGACGGCGTCGACATCGCGGGCATGCCGCGCGACGAGCTGCGCGCGCTCGTCGCCGTGGCGTTCGAGGAGCCGACCCTCTTCTCCGCCTCCGTGGGCGAGAACGTCCTCATGGGCGGCGGCGACACCGACGACCTCGACCGGGCGCTCGACGTCGCGCAGGCGGGGTTCGTACGGGAGCTGCCGCACGGCGTCGAGACCCAGGTCGGCGAGCAGGGGCTCAGCCTCTCCGGCGGGCAGCGCCAGCGGCTCGCCCTCGCGCGGGCGGTCGTCGGGCGGCCCAGGTTCCTGGTGCTCGACGACCCGCTCTCCGCCCTCGACGTCCACACCGAGGCCCGCGTCGAGGCGGCCCTGCGCGACGTCCTGCGCGAGACCACCGCGCTGGTCGTCGCCCACCGCCCGTCGACGGTGATGCTCGCCGACCGGGTCGCGCTGCTCTCCGGCGGCCGCATCGCCGCCGTCGGCACGCATCAGGAACTGCTGCGCAGCAACGCCGAGTACGCCTGGCTGATGTCCGGCGCGGGGGACGAGGGGGAAGAACGATGACGACCACCATCGGCGCGGAGCGGCAGGCCGATCCGGAGGAGCCGGAAGGGCCGAGAACCCCGCCGCAGGACGATCCGTTCGATCGCGACGCCCTTCCCTCCCCCGCCGGCGCCACCCGCGCCCTCCTCCTCGACCTGCTCCGCCCCATGCGGCGCCGCGTCGTGGTCACCGCGCTGCTCATTCTGTTGCAGCAGGCCGCCGTGCAGGCGGGGCCGCTGCTCGTCGCGTACGCCATCGACCGGGGCGTGCCCGCGTTCCGCGAGGACGACTACGGGCCACTGGTGGCCGTCGGCGCCGGGTACCTCGTCTGCGCGCTGGGGGCCGGGCTGCTCCAGTACGCGTTCATCAGCGCCTCCACCCGCGTCGGCCAGGACGTGCTGCTCGATCTGCGCGGGCGGATCTTCAGGCACGCGCAGGCGCTGAGCGTGGACTTCCACGAGCGGTACACCTCGGGCCGGCTCATCTCCCGCTCCACCTCCGACGTGGAGTCGCTGCGCGAGCTGTTCAACGAGGGGCTCCAGGAGCTCATCGGCGTGGTGCTCTCCGGTGTGTACATCTGCGTCGTGCTGCTCTGGCTCGACTGGGGCATCGGCGCGCTCGCCGTCGCCTCGTACGCGCCGCTGCACCTGCTGATCCGCCGCTACCGGCGCCGCGCTTCGCGCGCGTTCGACGCCCGCTCGACGGCGATCGCCGCCGTGATCGTCAAGTTCGCGGAGACCCTCAACGGCATCCGGCCGGTCCAGGCGTTCCGCCGCGAGCGGACCAACGACGAGGAGTTCCAGAAGCTCAACCACACGCACGAGCGCACCAACGGCGACGCCATCCTGGAGATGGCCCAGTACGTGGTGGGGTCGCGTCTGGTCGCCAACACCGCCGTCGCCGCGATGGTGCTGTGGGGCGCCTACCGGGTCGCCGACGGCACCCTCGCGCTGGGCGTGCTGGCCGCCGCCGTGCTGTATCTGCGGCGGCTCTACGACCCGATCGACCGGCTCGGGATGTTCCTCAACTCGTACGAGGCGGCCGTCTCCTCCCTAGGGAAGATCGCCGGACTCCTTGCCCAGGTCCCGACCGTGCCCGAGCCCGAGCGGCCGGTGCCGCTGCCGGAGCGGTCCGGTGAACTGCCGGGGCGGCGCGTCGAGTTCGAGGGCGTCGGGTTCTCGTACCGTACGGGCGGTGAGGTCCTCCCCCGCTTCGACCTGACCATCCCGGCCGGGCAGACCGTGGCCGTGGTCGGCTCGACCGGCGCGGGCAAGTCCACCCTCGCCAAGCTGCTCGCCCGCTTCTACGACCCTTCCACGGGCCGCGTCCTGCTCGACGGCGTAGATCTGCGCGAACTGGCCGTTCCCGAGCTGCGGCGCGGGGTCGTCATGGTCACCCAGGAGGCGTTCCTCTTCTCCGGCACGGTCGCCGACAACATCGCCATCGGCCGCCCCGAGGCGAGCCGCGAGGAGATCGAGCGGGCCGCGAAGGCGATCGGCGCGCACGACTTCATCACCCGGCTGCCGGACGGCTACGACACGGACGTACGCAAGCGCGGCGGACGCATCTCGGCGGGCCAGCGCCAGCTGGTCGCCTTCGCCCGGGCGCTGCTCGCGGACCCGGCGGTGCTGATCCTCGACGAGGCGACCTCGTCCCTGGACATCCCGGGCGAGCGGGCGGTCCAGCGCGCGATGCACACGGTGCTGCACGGCCGTACCGCCGTCGTGATCGCCCACCGGCTGTCGACCGTGGAGATCGCGGACCGGGTGCTGGTGATGGAGCACGGCCGCGTCGTCGAGGACGGCCGGCCCGCCGAACTCATCGCGGGGACCGGCCGGTTCGCCGATCTGCACCGGGCCTGGCGCGAGAGCCTCGCCTAGCGGAAAGGGTGCGGCGGCGGGAACCGGATCGCCGCCGCACCCGTCCCACTGTCCGCCTGGCGGACGCCCGGCGGGCTCCGGGACGGACAAGTGCGGAGACACATTGCGGCCATTGTCGCGAGCGGCTTCCGCGACCGCTCCGGACGGCTTTCGTGCTGGTGGGACAGGGTGCGTATCCGGACACTCCCGTCG
This sequence comes from Streptomyces melanogenes, assembly GCF_014649795.1. Taxonomy (GTDB): domain Bacteria; phylum Actinomycetota; class Actinomycetes; order Streptomycetales; family Streptomycetaceae; genus Streptomyces; species Streptomyces noboritoensis. Next base: position 129,129 of record NZ_BMTS01000009.1, on the reverse strand, counting down.
ATCGCGGCGCACCCAACTGCCCCCCGTACACATGGTGTTGACAAAGGAAACGTCCGCTTAACGAACGGCGTCCTTCGTACAACGAACGAATTCCGGCCAACTTCTTGACGCGCTCCTGACAGCAGTCGGCCACTCCTGGCACTCTCTCCCCGATCCAAGAACCACCGCTCCGCATGCTCCGCCCGGACGGCCGACCCAGCCGCCGGTACCCCCCTCGCAGAAGGAGTTCGCGTGAGATCCACGCACCGTCGTCGTGCCACCGCCACCGCCGCTCTGCTCTCCGCAGCCGCCATGCTCACCGTCGGAGTCCAGGCAGGTAGCGCCAGCGCACGTCCCGACGACTCCGCGTCGGCCGCCGCCCTCAAGGCGCAGGCCGTACGCAACCCGGGCGCTCTGCCCGCCAAGCTCTCGCCCTCGCAGCGGGCCGAGCTCATACGCCAGGCCGGCGACAAGACGGCCGAGACCGCCAAGCAGCTCGGCCTCGGCGCGCAGGAGAAGCTCGTCGTCCGCGATGTGACCAAGGACCAGAACGGCACCCAGCACACGCGGTACGAGCGCACCTACGCCGGACTCCCGGTCCTCGGCGGCGACCTCGTCGTCGACACCGCCGCGGGCGGCGCCACCCAGGCCGTCCTCAAGGCCAACCGCGCCGAGCTGAAGAACATCGCCACCACCGCCAAGCAGGGTCCGGCCGGCGCGCAGAAGCAGGCCCTCGCGGCCGCCGCCGACAAGGGCGCCAAGAAGGCCACCGCCGACCGCGCCCCGCGCAAGGTCGTCTGGATGGCCAAGGGCACGCCGACCCTCGCGTACGAGACGGTCGTCGGCGGTCTGCAGGACGACGGCACCCCGAACCAGCTGCACGTCATCACCGACGCGTCGACCGGCGCGAAGCTGTACCAGTGGCAGGGCATCGAGACCGGTGTCGGCAACACCCACTACAGCGGCCAGGTCACCCTCGGCACCACGCAGTCGGGCTCGAACTACACGCTGACCGACGGCGGCCGCGGCGGCCACAAGACGTACAACCTGAACCACGGCTCGTCCGGCACCGGCACGCTGTTCTCCCAGACGAACGACACCTGGGGCGACGGCACCAACTCCAACGCCGCCACCGCGGGCGCCGACGCCGCCTACGGCGCCGGGGAGACCTGGGACTTCTACAAGAACGTCTTCGGCCGCAGCGGCATCAAGGGCGACGGCGTCGGCGCGTACTCCCGCGTCCACTACGGCAACGCGTACGTCAACGCGTTCTGGGACGACAGCTGCTTCTGCATGACGTACGGCGACGGCTCGGGCAACAACGACCCGCTGACCTCGCTGGACGTGGCCGGCCACGAGATGACGCACGGCGTCACCTCCAACACGGCGGGCCTGGAGTACAGCGGTGAGTCCGGCGGCCTCAACGAGGCGACCTCGGACATCTTCGGCACCGCGGTGGAGTTCTACGCCAACAACAGCTCCGACGTCGGCGACTACCTCATCGGCGAGAAGATCAACATCAACGGCGACGGCACCCCGCTGCGCTACATGGACCAGCCGAGCAAGGACGGCGGCTCCAAGGACAGCTGGTACGCCGGCATCGGCAACCTGGACGTCCACTACTCCTCCGGCCCGGCGAACCACTGGTTCTACCTGGCCTCCGAGGGCAGCGGCACCAAGGTCATCAACGGCGTGACCTACAACTCGCCGACCTCCGACGGCCTGCCGGTCACCGGCATCGGCCGCGACAAGGCCCAGCTGATCTGGTACAAGGCGCTCACCACCAAGTTCAACTCCAGCACCGACTACAAGGGTGCCCGCGACGGCACGATCGCCGCGGCGACCGAGCTGTACGGCGCCGGCAGCGCCGAGGTCAACAACATCACCGACGCGTGGGCGGCCATCGCGGTCGGCGCCCGCCACGGCGGCGACCCGGGCGGCGGCAAGGTCTTCGAGAACGGCACCAACGTCAACATCCCGGACTCCCCGGGAGCGGCGGTCACCTCGTCGGTCAACGTCACCGGTGTCACGGGCAACGCGCCCAGCGCCCTCAAGGTCGGCGTCAAGATCGTCCACACCTACATCGGCGACCTCCAGATCGACCTGGTGGCGCCCGACGGCTCGGTGTACTCCCTCAAGACCACCGGGACCGGCGGCTCGACGGACAACATCGACACCACGTACACCGTGAACGCCTCCTCGGAGGTCGCCAACGGCACCTGGAAGCTGAAGGTCCAGGACAAGGCGCGGTACGACACGGGCTACATCGACAACTTCAAGCTCACGTTCTGACGGTCAGGCGGCTGACTGGAACGTGAAAGGTGCCCGGACCCCCACAAGGGGTCCGGGCACCGCTCGTTGTGCACGGCCGGGCCGACGGCGGCCCGGCCGTACCGCTAGCCCTCGGCGGCCCGGGCGGCCGCCAGGTAGTCCCGGAGCATCGCGTCGAACTCGTCCGCCGCGATGTCGCAGTCCTCGAACTGCCCGTACAGGTCGACCAGCCGGACGGTCCCGGCGGAGACCCGCTCGGCCCCGGCGCCGGCGGTCGACAGGGAGAACCCCGACCCCCAGCGCTCGGTGTCGGCGCGCCACGCCGCGAGGTAGGCCTCGGCGGCCTTGGCCGAGGCGATCCCCAGGAGCAGCGTCTCCACCGCCCGCCGGAGGTTCTCGTCCCCGGCGGGCTCCCTGGACGGAACCCAGTCCTCGTCCTCGTCCAGGGTGAACGACCACACGGCCGGTCGGTCGGAGCCGGTCATCACTTGCCCTTCGGGAAGAAGGTCGACGGCCGGTAGACGCCGTCGCCCCCCTTCTCCAGGAAGCCCTGCATCTTCACTCCCCTGTGCGTGTGCGTCACTCTCGTGTTGCCGTACTTGTACTTCCCGGAGCAGAACAGCTTCGCTCCGGCTTCCATGATGTCATCGGCCGTCCAGTCCTCCGGGAAGAACGTCTGGCCGGCGCTGCCGTCCTTCTCCAGGGTGGTGCCGTCCTCCCGGATGGCCCCGACCTTGCCGTTGCCCTCGCCGTTGGTGCCGCGGACGGTCACCGAGCCGTCGGCGTTGGTGCTCAGCTCGCCGTTGATGTAGCGGTTGGCCGGGATGCCGCCGGACTGCTTGGGGTGCATGTGCCACCCGCCGAACGCGCCCTTGTCGTTGACGTCGCCGTTGAGCACGTGCGCCCGGGTCTTCGCGGAGATCGTGGCGTCGACGTTCTTCGGCGCGTTGCAGTTGTGGACGAGCAGCGACTCGTCGCCGACCGTGACGAAGTAGGTGTGCAGTCCGTCGACGGTCAGGTCGTAGGTGACGGTCGTGGCGCTGGAGAAGGCGCGGGCGTTGAGGACCTCGGCGGTGGAGCCGTCGAGGGTCTGGATCCGCTGGCCCGGGTGCAGGTCCTTCGCCCGCGTCCACGTCTTGGCGGTCGTCTCGTAGATCTGGTGGAGCGCCGTGGTGTGGAGCGGCTTGGGGCCCTCCTTGGTGGCGACCGTCAGGTCCACGAAGTCCCGGTCGTGCTTGGTCACATGGACCTTGGTGACCTTGTGGACCTCCTTCTTGTCCTTGCCCGGCTCGGCGGTCAGGACGAGGTCGCCGACCTTGACCTGGCTGATGGGCCGGGCCGCACCGCTCGCGAGCACGACCGAGGTCTGCCCGCTGAAGCTGTGGCAGCCGCCGCGCACCTTGCCGCCGACGGCGCCGAAGATGCCGCCGAGCGCCGCGCCCGCCGCGGTCGCCTTCACGGCGCCGCTGACGCTGCAGCCGTCCTCGCTGCCCGCGCAGGTGGCCCCGTAGTACGAACCGCTCTCGGCCGCTCCGGCCGCGATGCCCGACAGGCCGCCCCTGGCCACCGCGCCCAGGGCGCTGCCCGCCAGGGCCCGGCCGACCGCCGCGCCCGCGCCCATGCCGATCAGCCCGGTGCCCGCGCCGATCGCGGCGGCTCCCAGGAAGCCGCTCAGGGTGTGGGGTCCGTCGCTCATCGCGTAGCCGACCGCGTTGGCCAGTGCTCCGGCCGCCGCGGCGCACGCCACCGCGCCGACACCGGCGGTCAGTGCCGTACAGGCCACCGCACCGGCGATGCCCACCACCATCGGGACGATGGTCGAGGCGTGCTGTTTCACGTAGTTGGCCGTGGCCTTGGCGGCCTTCTTGACGGCCCGGCCCACCTTCTTGGCGGCCTTGACCACCTTGTGGGCGACGTGCTTGACCGCCTTGGCGACCCGCTTCACCGCGTGCTTGACGGCCTTGGCGACCTTGTGGACGTAGTGCCTGACGCGCTTGTACGTCCGCTTGACGTATCTCTTGACCTTCTTGACGGCGTCGTGCACGTAGTGCACGGCCTTGCGGACCGCGTGCTTGACCCGCTTGACCGCCTTCTTGACCGCGTGCTTGATCTTCTTCGCGGCCTTCTTGACGGCCTTGGCGACGTGCTTGACGGCCTTCTTGGTCTTGTGCCACGCCGACTTGGCGACGTGCTTGACCTTCTTCTTGAACTTCTTCCAGGCGCCGCCGAAGCTCCAGTGACCGGTGGGGTCGGTCATCGTCATCGGGTTGTCGTCGCCGTAGGCGAACCTGTTGCCGGTGACCGAGGACGCCGCGTCCGACACGTCCGCGGTGTCGCGGCTGTTGAACTGGCCGGTCTGCGGCGAGTACCAGCGCGCCGCCATGTTGACCTTGGCGGTCTCCGGGTCGGTCCAGCCCGACTGGTAGCCGAGGCGTCCCAGCATGGTGCTGGTCTGGCCGACCTTGCCGAACGGCGAGTAGGTGGTCGAGCCGCTGAGCGCCTCGCCGCCCGCCGTGAACTGCGCGATGACGTCGTCGTGCAGATCGGTCATCGTCAGGGCGGAACGCGAGGCGTCCTTCACCCCGACCAGCGAGCCATCGGCGTTGCGGCTGTAGGTGGCCGAACCGTCGCTCGCGACCTCGTTGCCGGTGCCGCTGTAGGCGAACTGGAACACCGGGACCATGCCCGGGTCGTTGGCGCTGAGCACCCGGTCCAGGCCGTCGTAGGTGTAGGTGCGGTCCCCTTCGTTGATCACCCGGTTGAAGGCGTCGGACTTGACCGCCGTCTGCTTGCCCTGCTCGTCGGTGAGCGTGCTCATCGTGCCGCGGGCGGTGTACGTGTACGAGTTGTGCCCGTCGGAGCTGAGCTGGTTGCGGGCGTCGTAGGTGTAGGTGTCGCCGCCCACCCGCGTCCGGTTGCCGGAGGCGTCGTAGCCGTAGCCCTCGGTCGTCGTCCCGTTGTTCCAGGACGCCAGGCGGTTCGCCCAGTCGTAGGTGTAGGTGTTGGCGGACGCGCCCGCGACCCCGGTGGTCGTCTTCGACGTCTCGTTGCCGTTCTCGTCGTACCCGTAGCTCACCGAGGCGAGGGTCTTGCCGGTCGGGGAGGTCAGGGTGTCCGACTTGAGCTGCTCCAGGGCGTCGTAGCCGAAGGCGCGCTTGGCCTTGCCGGTGCCGTAGTCGATCGACTTGACGTTGCTGTTGACGTCGTAGCCGTAGGTCAGCGCGGAGCCGGTGGCGCCGTCGTTGACCGTGGACAGCCGTCCGTCGCCGTCGTAGCCGTAGCTGGAGGTGCCCGAGGCGTCCGTGCGCGAGGTCATCCCGCCGTCGCCGTTGTAGGCGAAGGACGCGGTGCCCGAAGGTCCGCTGGTCGACAGCAGCTGGCCGCGGTCGTCGTAGCCGAAGGTGTCCTTTCCGGTGTCGGAGTCGGTGCCGGTCACCGAGGTGATCCGGTCGTCCGAGTCATAGGTGTAGGTGTGGTCGGCCGTCGCGGCCTCGGCACCGGTGCCGTGCTGCTTGGTGAGGCGGCCCTTGGCGTCGTACTCGCTGGTGACGGTCACCCCGCCGGGCGAGCGCTGCTCGCGCACATTGCCGTTGGCGTCGTACACCAGCGTGAAGGTGCGGTCCGCCGCGTTCGGGTAGGCCGGGGTGGAGGGCTCGATCTGCGACTCCTCCAGGCCCCAGGTGTTGTACGTGGTCAGGAACGCGTTGCCCCGGCCGTCGGTGGAGCGCGTGCGGTGACCGCCGACGTCGTACCCGTAGGTCGTGGTGATCGACTCCGTCGCGGAGACCGGCTGCACGGCCTTGGTGACCAGACCCGTCGGGTCCACCGTGAAGGCGGTGGTGTGGCCGCGGAAGTCGGTCGTGGAGACCGCGTTGCCCATCCGGTCGTACGTCGCGCCGCTGGTGCGCAGCACCGCGCCGTTGGCGTCCAGGTCGCTGATCGAGGACAGCTCGCCGAACCCGTTGTACGTGTTCTTGGTGCTGGTGCCGTCCGGGTCGGTGGAGGTGAGGAGCTCACCGTCCTTGTCGTAGGTGAACCGCGTGGTGTTGTTGGCCCCGTCCGTGGTGGACGCGACCTCGCCGAGCGCGTTGTACGTGTACGACTCGGGGACCCCGGCCGGGCTCACCCGGCGGGACAGCTGCTGCCCCGGCGCGTCGTAGTAGTTGATCGCCGTGAACGCGCGCTGGGTGGGCTGGCGGACGATGTCCGTGCTGGTGACCTCGCGGCCCAGGTAGTCGTAGGTCGACTCCTGGCGGGCGCCGTTGGGGCGGGTCGCCGACAGTTGGTCGCCGTTGGTGTCGTAGGTGTATCGGGTGGTGTCGCCGCCCGGCTCCTTCACCGAGGCCAGGTCGCCCAGCTGGGTGTAGGTGTACTCGGTGCGGTTGCCCAGCGCGTCGACCTCCGCGGAGACCTGGCCGAGGTGGTTGTACTCGTTCCAGGACACCGCCTTGATCGGCGTCGAGGCACCCGGCGCGGTGTAGTCGGGAAGCGTCGTGGACGCCTCCTGGCCCTCGCCGTCGTAGGCGGTGACCGTGACGTTGCCGAGCGGGTCGGAGGACTCGGTCTGCTCGCCATAGGTGTTGTAGCCGGTGAGCGAGACCGGGCGGACGGAGGTCGGAGTGCCGCCGTTCTGCTCGGCGTTGACCGCCGGCTCGGTGACGCTGGTCTGCTGGCCCGACTCGTCGTAGCCGTAGTCGGTGGTCGCGCCGTTGGCGTCGGTCACCGAGAGGGGCATGCCGCGCTGGTCCAGCTTCCAGCTGGTGCTGCGCACCGAGCTGCCCGCGGCGGGCAGGGTCTTGCCGTAGACGCCGGAGACCTGCGTCGCGGTGAGCGCCTCGCCGTAGACCTGGACGTCCGCGAGGGAGCCCTTGTGGTACTCGCCCTGCGTGCCGCCCGACATACGGCGGCCGATCTGGAGCGGCCCGGTGGCCTCCCAGGAGCCGCTGTACGGAGTGGTCGCCTTCAGCGCGCCGTTGACGTACAGCCGGATCTCCCCGGCCGTCGCGTCGTAGACACCCGTCAGATGCGTCCAGGTGTTGGCCGTCACCGCCGCCGTGCCGGAGGTGGCACGCGCCAGCGTCGGGGACGCCACGTCGCCGGAGGTCCGGTTGAACGTCCAGCCGTACGCCGTCGAGTAGTACAGCTGGAAGCCGTGGTCGGCCGTGCCGTCCTGGGAGACGAACGTGTGGTTGGCGGTGGTGTCGGCGAGCTTCACCCAGGTCGAGACGGTGAAGCTGCCGTTGGTGTTGACGGCCGGGCCGGTGCCCTGGCCGTACGCGTTGGCCGTGCCGTCGAAGACGGCGCTGCCGCCCTGCTCGGTGGAGCGGGTGACGCCGGTGCCGAGGGTGACCTTGTTGGTGCCGCCGGAGGAGTCCGCCGCGTTGGTGCCGCTGGTCTCGTTGAGCTTCCAGCGGCCGACCGGCGCGGTGGTGCCGTCGTGGACGGTGTTGCCGGTGACGTTGCCGAGCGCGTCGTAGCGCGTGTCGGTGGTGCTGGTGTCGCCGGTCGGGTCGTAGTCCGTCTCGGACACGACGTTGTCGTCCGGGTCGTAGGAGACCTTGTTGGTCCGGGCGAGCCCGCCCGGGTCCATCGTGGTCGACGTGGTGCGGTCCGCCGCGTCCACCGTGAACGAGGTGGTCGTGGTGCCGTCGTTG
>NZ_BMTS01000009.1:0-121079 GCF_014649795.1 Streptomyces melanogenes | reverse complement strand
TTGTTGTTCTGCGGGTCCCTGCGCACCACGGACGCGGACAGGCCGTCGTCGGTGTAGGTGTACTCGGTCACCCAGCCCATCGCGTCGGTGATCGACGCGAGCCGCCCGGCCGGGTCGTACGCCCGCGACTCCTGCACCAGCTTGGTCGGCGCGGAGGGGCTGTTGGGGTCGCCGGTGTAGTTGAGCAGGCTGGTGGTGAGCGGCCTGCCGTCGGCGTCGAAGGTGTACTCGTTGACGTTCCCGGCCGGGTCCGTCTCCTTGACCTTGTTGCCGTAGACGTCGTACTCGAACGCGGTGGTGTCGCCGCCCGGGTCCGTCCGGGTCGCGACCCGGTTGTACGCGTCGTACGTCATCGAGGTGACCCGGGCGGTGTCGCCGCCGGTGGCGTCCGAGACCGTCTGGGACTGGACGTTGCCGTCCGGGTCGTAGACGGTCGTCGACTTCGCCTGGTGGACGGCGCCGGTGACCCGGTTGGTGACCTTCGGGCTGATCTCCGAGGTGACCTGGTCGTCCTTGTCGTACGCCAGCGTGGTCGTCAGACCGGCCGGGTAGGAGTCGGAGACCTCGGTCTTGGTGATCTGGCGGCCCAGGTTGTCGTACGTGTACTTCAGCGAGGCGCCGTTGGCGTCGGTGACCTGCGCCAGGTCGCCGTTCTTGAAGTAGGTGTACGACGTCGTGCGCCCGCCCGGCGTGCGCACCGAGGCGACGAGTCCGGCCGGGGCGTAGTTGGTGCCGCCCTCGGCCGCGACGGTGGTCGCGGTGGTGTACACGGTGGAGGCGGTCCGGCCCGCGGGCGAGCCCGGCACCGGCGGGCTGGTCACCGCAGTGACGTTTCCGCTGGTGTCATAGGCGTAGCTGGTGAGGTACGTGTTGTCCGTGGGGCCCGAGGAACGACCGTCGCGCTCGGTGAGCACCAGGTCGTTGCGCGCGTCCATGGTCGGGAACAGCGTGGTCGCGTCCGGGTAGTACGTGTAGTACTCGGTCGCGCAGGTGTTGGCGGCCGTGTTCTGGCAGGTGGTCGTGGAGACCGTGTTGCCGCGCACGTCGTGGCCGGTCACCGAGCGGTTGCCGTTGGCGTCCGTGACGGTGTGCAGGAAGCCGGAGGTGTCGTAGCCGTACGTCGTCCGGTTGCCCCCGGTGTCGGTCGCGGCGAGCAGCCGGTTGCCCAGCTCCGCGTCGTACACATAGGTGAGCGTCTTGTCGGTCGGGTCGGTCAGCTTGACCGTGCGGACCGGGGCGGTGCCCGAGGACGCCTTGGCTGCCGAGTAGTGGCGGCCGACCTCGTCCGCGGTCAGCGGCGACGCGTAGAAGGCGACCTCGGCGATCGAGCCGTCGAAGTAGCTGACGTCGGAGGGCGAGCTGATCCAGCCCTTGGTGAAGCCCGCGCCGATGAAGGTGCGGGTGGTCGTCTGGTCACCGGCGGCGCCGGTGTAGTCGGCCTGCTTCTCGCCGTCCAGGTAGAGCGTCTGGGTGGTGCCGGAGGCGGAGAGGACCGCGTGGTGCCAGGCGTTGTCGGTGACCGTCGACTTGGAGCCGAAGTCGGTCGTGCCGCTGCCGGTGGCGCTCCACCAGTGGCCGCGCAGCTTGCCGTCCGCGCCCACGTACATCAGCGGCGAGTAGGCCGCGCCCGCGCCTGCCGGGTCGTTGGGCACCCGGGCCTGGTCGGCGGCGATCACACCGGGCTTGGCGGTGCGGAACCACAGCTCGATCGCGCGGTTGCCGGAGCGGTGCAGCGGGGCGTACGGCAGCTCGGCGAAGGAGGTCGCGCCGTCGAAGTCGACGGCCGTCGCGTCGTCGGGACCGAACGGACCCTCCGCGCCCTGGGTGACCGTGTTGTACGTGCCGAAGCCGGTGTGCACCTCGTTGGCGGCCTGCGGCGCGCCCTGGACGTCACCGAGGCGCCAGTACCCGGAAGGCGCGGCGCCCATCACGGCCGAGCGGTAGACCTGCGAGGAGCCGGTGACGGTCGCGGGGTTGAGCTTCCAGGTGCCGCCGTCGCCGTCGACCGCCTGGGTGACCAGGTCGTCGGCGGTGGAGTAGGTGACGGAGCTCTGGATCTTGCCGTTCGGCGTGGTGATCTTGTTGAGCAGCCCGGCCGGCCGGGTCGCCGCCTGGTACTGCGCGGTGATGACGTCCTGCGTCAGCGGCTCGGAGTAGATCGCCGCCTCGGCGAGCTGGCCGCTGAAGTGGCCGAGCGGGTCCGCCGCGTTCATGTTCGGCCAGCCGTCGGTGTTCACCCCGGCGCCGAGGGTGAGGTAGGGCTGCGCCCAGTCGTTGATGGTGCCGGACTTGGTGCCCTGGGAGACGCCGTCGAGGTAGAGCGACATGGTGGTGGCGGCGCCGGTGAGGACGGCCTGGTGCCACTTGTTGTCGTTGACGGCGGCGGCGGAGACGATCGTGGTGTTGCAGCCGGGCGACGAGGCGAAGCAGCCGTGCAGCTTGCCGTCGGTGCCGACGTAGACCGCCGGGGTGTTGTGGGTCGTGGTGCCCACCGGGTCGGGGTCGCTCAGCGGCTTGTCGCCGTAGTAGAAGAGGACGCCGCCCGCCTGGGAGGTCTTGAACCAGAGCGAGACGCTCGCGTACGAGGGGGTCGCGCCCGGGGCGCTGGGTATCTCCACGTAACTGCTGGTGCCGTCGAACGTGGCGGCCGGCTGGGTGGACCCGGCGAGCACGCCCGTGCCACCGGTGGTCACGTTGTGGTAGATGCCGTTGTACTTGCCCTGGTTGAGGTCGACCGCGTCCTTGGCGACGCCGTCACCGGCCGCCTCGCCGAGCCGCCAGTACGCGAACGGGTCCTCGTCCAGGACCGTGGTGCGGTAGTGGTTGCCGGTGGCGTAGCCGTAGGTGGTGCACTTGGACCAGTCGGCGGGCGGGCAGACCTTGGTGAGCTGGTCACCGGTGTAGCTGTACTGCCAGGTCTGCGCGGTGGCGGAGTCGCCCGCGGTCGACGGGTCGGTGGCGACCGTGTTGACGTGCGCGGCGGTGGCGCCCGCGGGGGTCTGCCAGCTGAGGGTCAGCGAACGGTTGGACGTGGTGTTCGTGATCTTGGTCAGCTGGTTGTTGGTGTAGAAGAACGTTTCACCGCGGTTCGCGAAGTCCGTGATGGTCTTGATCGCGTAGACCCCGGCCCTGGCCGTGGTCTGGGTGAAGCTGTAGGTGGTGAAGTCCTTGTCGACCAGCGTGTAGCCGCCGGTGACCGCCTGGAAGCGGGCGTAGCGGCCGAGCGGCGGGACGAAGGTGCCGTCGCTGTTGCGGCCGAAGGCGACCTGCTCGCCGCCGGGGTAGGTGATGACCACGCTGGTGACCGCGCCGGAGCCGTCCTTGACCTCGGCGGCCTTCATGTCCGCGATGGTCGCCCAGCCCGCGCCGAACGCGCTGTCCTGACGCGGGTCGAGGCTGTTGTAGGAGCGCTCGATGGACAGCGACGGTCCGGTGACCTCGACATCCGCGTCGGTGTCGTCGGTGGTGTAGTTGCCGTCGCTGGGGTCGAACTCGTGGCCGTCGGTGTTCTGGCTGAGCCCCGAGGTGACCGGCGGCTGCGGCACGGCGGTGGTGAACCGGCTGTCGTACGACACCGCGTTGGTGCCGTCGCTGACGGTGGCGAACCAGAGGTAGTTCTTGCTCCACTTCAGCTTGCCGGCCGGGATCGCCCAGGCGCCCTGGGTGAGGGTGCCGGAGCTGACGACCGGGGTCTGGCTGCCGCTGTCCGCGTCGAAGACGTCGAAGGAGTACGACAGCGCGCTCGGGCCGTGGTCGGCGTCGGTCGCGTAGACCGTGAGCTCCGGGCGGAGCGTGTTGGCCTGATAGTTCTCCGGCGGGTACTGGGCGTTGACCTGCGGGGCGGCATTCGCCGTGTAGGTGAGGTCCAGCGCCGGGCGGAAGCCCGCGGTGGTGGAGTTGTCCGAGTGGAACTTCTTCCAGTGCAGCATGTCACTGGTGATCGCGGTCATCGCGAGGCCGTAGTTGGCGCCGCCGCCCGCGACCGTGTTGAACCAGCTGGTGTTGAGCGGGACGGGCATCTTCACGCCGACGCCCGTGGAGCTGGAGGAGTTGGTGCAGGAGGCACCGGGCGCCACCGTCGCCGAGCCGATCGCCGAGCCGTAGGCCGGGCCGGGGTAGCTGGTGACCGTGGAGGGCGTCCAGGCCTTGGTGACCGGGTGGACGTTGAACGGCTCGGGGGTGCAGGTCGAGGACCAGACCGCGTACACGTTCAGGGTCGCGGCGGTGACCTTCTGGCCCGCCAGCGTGGTGCCCAGCGAGGAGAACTGGAGGAACGAGTTCGCCTTGTTGGTGCCGGAGTCGTACGACCCCACCTTGATCATGTTCTCGGTGGAGTGGTCCCCGCCGATGGTGTTCTGGGTGTACGTCGAGTTGCTGGCCGTCACCGTCGGGTCGACGGTGACCGGGAAGACCCGCTTCGGGTCGTCCAGCCAGGCCCGGTCGGCGGTCATCCGCAGCGCGGGGGCGCCGTCCAGGGTGGTGAGCTCGTAGCTGACCGCGCGCGACTGGGCGGCGTCGCCCGAGCGCGGGTCGATCTTCGAGTCCTCCATGAAGGCGTGCGGGACGGTCGCGGTGACCTTGCCGTCGGCGTCGGTGAACACCACGTCGCCGTTGTCCGCGACCTTCGGGGTGAGCCCCTTCGTCTTCAGCGGGAAGACCCAGGTGTTGGGGGCCGCCTTGGAGCGCAGGACGATCCGCTCCTTGAAGCCCTCGGCGAGCGGCGACAGCTTGAGGTCGGTGTCCTTGAGAACGTTGTCGTACGTGGCGGTGGAGTCGCCGTCGACCACCGGCTCGCTCTTGGCGGCGCCGTGCAGCCCGTACGAAAGGGAGCGCCCGGAGCCGAACTCGACCGAGGCGAGGTCGGGGGTGACCGCGTCGGGGGCGAAGGCGACGCCGAGCGAGTTGGCGTTCTCGACCAGCCGGCCGCCCTTCTCCTCGCGCAGCTTGGTGTCGATCTGCTTCCAGCTGCCGTCGGCGGCCTTGAAGTTGGAGCGCCCGGTGTAATGGCGCACCGTCGTGGAGCCGTCGGTGTTGGTGAAGAAGTCCGAGGTCGCCGTGGACTTCTTGGCGTCGCGCCTGCTGGTGCGCGCGTCGAAGCTCTTGGCGTTCCCGGCCGCTTTGCCGGTCTTCGCCGGCTCGGCCTTGTCCTCGGGTCTCCTGTACTCCCCGAGCTCGCCCTTGCCCTTGCCGGGCTCGTGGCCGTTGCCGCCCTTGGCCCGGGTCTGCTTGGCGGAGGCGCTGTGGCTCTTGCCGCGCGCGGTGCCGCTCTGCTGGTCCGGGGTGTCGAGCGGGGACTTGTTGGCCCACTCCCACAGGCCCGACAGGGACCACTTGGGCATCGACAGCCGGGGCAGGGTGGCCCCGGTGGCCTCCGCCGTCTCGGTCGTCAACATGAAGGAGAAAGCCAGCAGGACCAGGAGGGCGATCCTCCTGGCCCTGCGGTGTCCGGTTCTACCGGGTGGAAACAAGAGACGGGACGTTCGGGCCCATCGAGCGCGCATTGAGGCAGCCTTTACTTACGCGAGGCTTACAGAAGACAAAGCCAGGCGATCGTGCCCCACGGTTTTACAGTGGTTGCTTCCACCCCATGATCCTTTGAGATTTCTTTGCCATGTCCATGCGGTGCGGAACAACAAATTCCGGGCTATCCGGGTGTATTGACTCCCTGTTCGACGGCCCGGGCGACATCCGCCTTCACTCCGTCACCCGGCTGCACGGCCGTCACATTGGCCGCCGCGGCCTCGCCGCCGACCACCACGAAGCGGACCTTGGGGTGGGCCTTCGCCGCCGCCTCGGCCGCCGCCACCGGGGCCTTGCCGACCGCCACGACCACGTCGCAGGAGCGCTGGATGAGGCTGTTGACGAACGGGGTGGCGTTGGCGGTGGTCTGCTCGCCCGTCACCGGGACGAAGTTGACGCGTGCGTGGGTGGACTTCGAGGCGTCCTGCATCCCCGCCCACGCCGGTGCGCCCTCGGTGCCCTCGGTGACGCCCTTGTCCCCGGTCAGCAGACAGGCGTCGACGTTCTTGTACTGCCGGGCGCGCGGATCCGGCGGCCCCGGCTTGTCGTCCTTGTCCAGCACCGAGACCAGGACGGCGGCGACGGCGACGGCCGCCGCCACGCCCGCGGCGATCCAGACCCGGCGCCGGTGCACCCGCGCCGGCGCGGTGAGCCGGGCGAACCGCAGCCGGTAGCGCGCGTATCGGCTCTGCTTGTCCTGCTCCTCGCGGGCGGCCTTCGCCGCCTGCGCCTGACGTACCTGCTTGACCTGCTTCACGCGCTCTTGCCGTTCTCGTCGTTCGGGGACTGCCGGGCCGCCGGCCACGCCTTCCAGGCGTGCGCGGCCGCACCGGCCGTCGACAGCCCGATCAGCAACACGTCGGCCGCGAACCGCATGCCGTGCGTGGTGTCCGGGGTGGTCGCCAGCTGGAGCACCCAGGACACCCACACCGCGCAGAAGACCGCGAAGGCGACCCAGTCCGCGCCGCGGTGCCGCTTCACGGCGATCACCAGCGACGGCACCGGGCACAGCAGCCCCAGGGACGCGAAGGGCAGCAGGGCGAGGCCCGCGCGTGCCGCCCAGGTCCCATACGGACGTATGGGACGAGTGGCGACATTCTCGGCAGGGTTCACAATCGGACCTCGCAGTTCCGTACGGGGTGCATGGCAGCGGCCGACGTACGGTACAACCCATTTCCGCTCAGCGCATCAGCACCCCCGCCCCCTCCCCCGTCGCCTCGGTCGGCAAGGCCACGAGACCCAGGTCGGCGCCGTCGGCGAGGAGCCGGTGGGCGGGCAGGACGCGGACCGTGTAGCCGTAGGGGCCGGTCCGGTCCAGAGCGAGCGGGCCCTCGTACACCCAGCGCCCCTCCAGGTCCGGGCCGCCCGCGGGCTTCAGGGCGACCGTGCGGGCCTCGGCGAGCGTGTCGGCGGCGTCCACCCGGCCCGCCACCGCCTGCACCTCCACGTCGTCCGGCTGGAGCCCGCCGAGCCCGGCCCGCACCCGCAGGGCCAGCGTGGAGCCGAGCTCCGCGTGCCCGTTCGGCGCGGTCGCGGCGACCGCCTCCACGTGGTCGACCGCCACCTGCGGCCAGGCCTCCCGCACCCGGGCCTTCCAGGCCGCCAGCTCCCGGGCCGTGTCGGGGCCCAGGTCGCGGTGGGCCCGGGCGGCGGGCGCGTACAGCCGCTCCACGTACTCGCGCACCATCCGCCCCGCGAGCACCTTGGGGCCGAGCGAGGCGAGGGTCTCGCGGACCATCTCGATCCAGCGGCCGGGCAGCCCGCTCTCGCCCCGGTCGTAGAAGCGCGGCGCCACCCGGTCCTCGATCAGGTCGTACAGCGCGGTCGACTCCAGCTGGTCCCTGCGGTCCTCGTCGGTGGCGGAGCCGTCGGCGGTCGGGATGGCCCAGCCGAAGTCCGGTTCGTACCATTCGTCCCACCAGCCGTCCAGGACCGAGAGGTTGAGGCAGCCGTTGAGCGCGGCCTTCATCCCACTGGTCCCGCACGCCTCAAGGGGCCGCAGCGGGTTGTTGAGCCACACGTCGCAGCCTGGGTAGAGCTTCTTGGCCATCGCCATCCCGTAGTCGGGCAGGAAGACGATGCGGTGGCGCACCCGGGGGTCGTCGGCGAACCGCACCAGCTCCTGGACGAGCCGCTTGCCGCTGTCGTCGGCGGGGTGCGCCTTGCCCGCCACCACGATCTGCACCGGCCGGGTCGGATGCAGCAGCAGCTCCATCAGCCGGTCCCGGTCGCGGAGCATCAGGGTCAGCCGCTTGTACGAGGGGACGCGGCGGGCGAAGCCGATGGTGAGGATGTCGGGGTCGAGCACCCCGTCCACCCAGCCGAGCTCGGCCGTACCGGCGCCGCGTGTGCGCCACGACGCGTACAGCCGCTCGCGCACTTCGAGGACCAGCTGCTCGCGCAGCTCGCGCCGGAGCTCCCAGATCTCGGTGTCGGGGATGTCGGCGACCGCGTCCCAGCGCGGCGAGCCGCCCACGGTCAGCGCGTCCTCGGCGCGCCCGGCGCCGATCTGTCTGGCGCCGAGCCGGAACACCTCGGGCGCCACCCAGGTCGGCGCGTGCACCCCGTTGGTGACGGAGGTGATCGGCACCTCCGAGGGGTCGAACCCGGGCCACAGGCCCGCGAACATCTCCCGGCTGACCTCGCCGTGCAGGGTGGAGACGCCGTTGGCACGCTGGGCCAGGCGCAGTCCCATCACGGCCATGTTGAAGAGGTTGGGCTCGCCTCCCGGGTAGGTCTCCATGCCGAGCTGGAGGATCTTCGAGACGTCGACGCCCGGCAGTTCGCCGTCGTCGCCGAGGTGGTGGGCGACCAGCTCGCGGTCGAAGCGGTCGATGCCCGCAGGGACCGGGGTGTGGGTGGTGAAGACGGTCCCGGCCCGCACCGACTCCAGGGCCGCCTCGAACTCCAGCCCCTCACCGGCGAGTTCGCGGATCCGCTCCAGGCCCAGGAAGCCCGCGTGGCCCTCGTTGGTGTGGAAGACCTCGGGCGCGGGGTGGTCGGTGATCCGGCAGTACGCGCGCACCGCCCGCACCCCGCCGATGCCCAGCAGCATCTCCTGGAGCAGCCGGTGCTCGCTGCCGCCCCCGTACAGCCGGTCGGTGACGTCGCGTTCGCCCGGGCCGTTCTCCTCCACGTCCGAGTCGAGCATCAGGAGCGGGACCCGGCCGACCCGGGCGATCCAGACCACCGCGTGCAGCGCGCGGCCGCCGGGCAGGTGCAGGGAGATCCGGGCGGGCTCGCCGTCGGCCTCGCGCAGCAGCGACAGCGGCAGTTCGTTGGGGTCGAGGACGGGATAGTGCTCCTGCTGCCAGCCGTCGCGCGAGAGGGACTGGCGGAAGTAGCCGTGCCGGTAGAGGAGTCCGACCCCGATCAGCGGTACGCCGAGGTCGCTCGCGGATTTGAGGTGGTCGCCGGCGAGGATGCCGAGCCCGCCCGAGTACTGCGGCAGGGCGGCGGTGATCCCGAATTCCGGCGAGAAGTAGGCGACGGCGGCAGGCAGCCCCTCGGGCTGCTCCTGGTACCACCGCCGCCCGCCCAGATAGTCGGCGAGGTCGCCGGCGCAGGCGGTCAGGGACCGGACGAAGCGGCGGTCCTCGGCGAGGGCCGCGAGCCGGGCGGCGGAGACCGACCCCAGCAGGCGCACGGGGTCCTCTCCGGCCGCCCGCCATCCCTCGGGGTCGACGGACCGGAACAGTTCGCGGGTCTCCGGATGCCAGGACCAGCGCAGATTGCGGGCCAGCTCGCTCAGCGGCCGCAGGGGCTCGGGGAGGACGGGGCGGACGGTGAATCGACGGATTGCCTTCACGTGTTCCACCTTCGCAGGGGATGTACGCAACAGGGTGGACGTACAGCTCTGTTCGACTGTCCTTCACCCTCGAAGGTAGTGGGCGGGCGCCCCGCACTACCACGGCGCACGGAAGCGACCGCCCCCGGCGTGCGCCCTTGTGGGCGTCCCCCGGGGGCGGGAGGCTGCGAAGGGCGGCCGAGCCCGAGGGGGGGGACCACGGCATGGGAGCGACACGCGGTACGCGGCCGCGCACGGCCGGGGCGCTGACGGCGCTGGGCACGGTGGCGGCGCTGGCCCTCGCGCTGCCCGCCCGGGCCGCGCCGCCCGAGGGGCGCGCACTGGACACGGACGCGCCGGTCGGCGGCGGCGCGGGCGTCACCGCGTACGTGATCGACACCGGGGTGCGCACCAGCCACCGGGAGTTCGGCGGGCGGGCCAGCAGCGGCTGGGACTTCGTGGACGACGACGCCGACGCCCAGGACGGCAACGGCCACGGCACCCATGTGGCGGCGACCCTGGCGGGCGCGACGACCGGCGTGGCGAAGCAGGTGGCGGTGGTGGCCGTGCGGGTCCTGGACGACCGGGGCACCGGCACCACCGCCCGGGTGATCGCCGGGATCGACTGGGTGACCCGCCACGCCCACCGCCCCGCCGTCGCCAATCTGAGCCTGGGCGGCGCTCCCAGCCCGGAGCTGGACCGGGCGGTGCGGGGCGCGGTCGCCGCCGGGGTGACGTTCACGGTCGCGGCCGGGAACGAGGGGGAACCGGCCGCGCGCTACTCCCCGGCCCGGGCCCCGGAGGCGATCACGGTCGGCGCGAGCGACCGCGACGACGCCCGGGCCTCCTTCTCCAACTGGGGCTCCGCACTTGACCTGTTCGCCCCCGGTACGGGCATCGTCTCGGCGTGGCACACGGGCGACTCGGCGTACCGGACCCTGTCGGGCACGTCGATGGCGGCGCCTTACGTCGCGGGCGCGGCCGCGCTGTACCTCGGCGGGCACCCGGCGGCGGATCCGGCCGAGGTGGGAGCGGCCCTGACCGCCCGGGCGGCCACCGGGAGGATCACCCGCGCCGGGCCCGGCTCGCCCGACCGCCTGCTGCGCGTGGGCGGTGGTCCGGGCGCCAACTGAACTTGTGGGTAGGCAAATTCTGGTGCGGTCCCGCCGAAAGACGGGGCCGTTTCCTTGTCCGATCCGTTACGCCCAGGTAGTTAACAAACCACCGGAATGCCCACTCGGAGCCTGTGGAAGGCTCCTCCGGTAGGACGCCGTCTGTGCAACCGCTGACCGCCACCCGAGTGAACGCGGACAGGAGCGGCCATGCCCGCAGCCCGTCAAACGTCAACGGAGCAGTTACAAAGAGCAGACCCCGCCACGCCCCGCACCCACCAGCCACCAGGTGAGCCCGTGAACATGCCCATCGGTCGTATCCCCGTCCTGGACGTCCGCCCCGCCGTCGACTGCGGCAGAAGGCCGGCGAAGGCGGTGGTGGGCGAGGCCTTCGCGGTCACCGCCACCGTCTTCCGCGAGGGCTATGACGCGGTCGCCGCCAACGTGGTGCTGCGCGACCCGCGCGGTCGGCCCGGCCCGTGGACGCCGATGCGCGAGCTGGCGCCCGGCACCGACCGCTGGGGCGCCGAGGTCACCCCGGCGGCCGAAGGGCGCTGGTCGTATACGGTCGAGGCGTGGAGCGACCCGGTGGCCACCTGGCGCCGGCACGCCGGGATCAAGATCCCGGCGGGTCTGGACACCGAGCTGGTCCTCGCGGAGGGCGCCGCGCTGTACGAGCGGGCCGCGCGCGGGGTGCCGAAGACCAAGGGCCGCGAGGCGGTGCTCGCCGCGGTGGACGCCCTGCGCGACGGCGCCCGCCCGGCCGCCGCCCGGCTCGCCGCGGCCCTGACCCCGGAGGCCGACGCGGCCCTGGCCCGCTACCCGCTGCGCGAACTGGTCAGCGCCAGCGAGCCGTTGCCCCTGGTCGTGGAGCGCGAGCGGGCGCTGTTCGGGTCCTGGTACGAGCTGTTCCCGCGCTCCGAGGGCGCGCTGGTCGAGGCCGGGAAGCCGCCGGTGAGCGGCACCTTCCGGACCGCCGCCGAGCGGCTGCCCGCCGTCGCCGCGATGGGCTTCGACGTGGTCTATCTGCCGCCGGTGCACCCCATCGGCACCACCTTCCGCAAGGGCCCCAACAACAGCCTGTCGGCCTCGCCCGGCGACGTCGGCGTGCCCTGGGCCATCGGCTCGCCCGACGGCGGCCACGACGCCGTCCACCCCGACCTCGGCACCCTCGACGACTTCGACCACTTCGTGCGCACGGCCGGCGATCTGCGCATGGAGGTCGCCCTCGACTTCGCACTCCAGTGCTCGCCGGACCACCCCTGGGTGGACAAGCACCCCGACTGGTTCCACCACCGGGCCGACGGCACCATCGCGTACGCCGAGAACCCGCCCAAGAAGTACCAGGACATCTATCCGCTCGCCTTCGACCGGGACATGCCGGGGCTGGTCGCCGAGACCGTGCGGATCCTGCGGTTCTGGATGGACCACGGGGTGCGGATCTTCCGCGTCGACAACCCGCACACCAAGCCGGTGGTGTTCTGGGAGCAGGTGCTCGCCGAGGTCAACGGGACCGACCCGGACGTGGTGTTCCTGGCCGAGGCGTTCACCCGGCCCGCGATGATGCACGCGCTGGCCCGGATCGGCTTCCAGCAGTCGTACACGTACTTCACCTGGCGCAACACCAAGCAGGAGCTGACCGACTACCTCACCGAGCTGACCGGTGAGTCGGCCGCGTACATGCGCCCCAACTTCTTCGTGAACACCCCCGACATCCTGCACGCCTACCTCCAGCACGGCGGCCGCCCCGCCTTCGAGGTGCGCGCGGTGCTCGCCGCGACGCTCTCGCCGAGCTGGGGCGTGTACGCGGGCTACGAGCTGTGCGAGAACACGGCGCTGCACGACGGCAGCGAGGAGTACCTGAACTCGGAGAAGTACGAGCTGCGGCCCCGGGACTGGGAGGCGGCCGAGCGCGAGGGCCGCTCGCTGGCCCCGCTGCTGACCTCGCTCAACCGGATCCGCCGCCGCAACCCGGCGCTGCGGCAGCTGCGCTCGCTGCGCTTCCACCACACCGACAACGACGCGGTGCTCGCGTACAGCAAGCGCTCGGGGTCGAACACCGTTCTGGTGGTCGCCAACCTCGACCCCCACCACACCCAGGAGGCCACGGTCTCGTTGGACATGCCGGAACTCGGCCTTTCGTGGCACGAGTCCGTCCCGGTGCGCGACGAGCTCACCGGTGAGACCTACCACTGGGGCAGGACCAACTACGTGCGCCTAGAGCCGGGCCGCGCGCCCGCGCACGTCCTGGTCCTGCGACCGTCCCCGCCGATCGGAGGGTCACCCACACCATGATCGTCAACGAGCCCGTCCACGACACCTTCGAGGACACTCCCGCCAAGGACCGCGATCCCGAATGGTTCAAGCGGGCCGTCTTCTACGAGGTGCTCGTGCGGTCCTTCCAGGACAGCAACGGCGACGGCGTAGGGGATCTGAAGGGCATCACCGCCAAACTCGACTACCTGCAGTGGCTGGGGGTGGACTGCCTCTGGCTGCCGCCCTTCTTCAAGTCCCCGCTGCGGGACGGCGGTTACGACGTCTCGGACTACACCGCGGTGCTCCCGGAGTTCGGCGACCTCGCCGACTTCGTGGAGTTCGTGGACGCCGCCCACCAGCGCGGCATGCGCGTGATCATCGACTTCGTGATGAACCACACCAGCGACCAGCACCCGTGGTTCCAGGAGTCGCGGAAAGACCCCGCGGGCCCGTACGGCGAGTACTACGTCTGGGCCGACAACGACAAGCAGTTCCAGGACGCCCGGATCATCTTCGTCGACACCGAGACCTCCAACTGGACCTTCGACCCCGTCCGCAAGCAGTACTACTGGCACCGCTTCTTCTCCCACCAGCCCGACCTCAACTACGAGAACCCGGCCGTCCAGGACGAGATCCTGGCCGCGCTGCGGTTCTGGCTGGACCTGGGCATCGACGGCTTCCGCCTCGACGCCGTCCCGTACCTCTACCAGGAGGAGGGCACCAACTGCGAGAACCTGCCCGCGACCCACGACTTCCTCAAGCGGGTCCGGGCCGAGATCGACGCGAGCTACCCGGACACGGTGCTGCTCGCCGAGGCCAACCAGTGGCCGGAGGACGTCGTCGACTACTTCGGCGACTACGCGGCGGGGGGCGACGAGTGCCATATGGCGTTCCACTTCCCCGTGATGCCGCGCATCTTCATGGCCGTGCGCCGCGAGAGCCGCTACCCGGTCTCCGAGGTGCTCGCCAAGACCCCGGCCATCCCCAAGACCTGCCAGTGGGGCATCTTCCTGCGCAACCACGACGAGCTGACCCTCGAAATGGTCACGGACGAAGAGCGCGACTACATGTACGCGGAGTACGCCAAGGACCCCCGGATGCGCGCCAACATCGGCATCCGGCGCCGGCTGGCCTCCCTGCTGGACAACGACCGCAACCAGATCGAGCTGTTCACCGCCCTGCTGCTGTCCCTGCCCGGCTCGCCGATCCTCTACTACGGGGACGAGATCGGGATGGGCGACAACATCTGGCTGGGCGACCGGGACGCGGTGCGCACCCCCATGCAGTGGACGCCCGACCGCAACGCGGGCTTCTCGTCCTGTGACCCGGGACGGCTGTTCCTGCCCACGATCATGGACCCGGTCTACGGCTACCAGGTCACCAACGTGGAGGCGGCCATGGCCTCGCCGTCGTCGCTGCTGCACTGGACCCGGCGGATGATCGAGATCCGCAAGCAGAACCCGGCCTTCGGGCTCGGCTCGTACACCGAACTCCCGTCCTCGAACCCGGCGGTCCTGGCCTTCCTGCGGGAGGACAAGGACGACCTGGTGCTGTGCGTGAACAACTTCTCGCGGTTCGCCCAGCCCACCGAGCTCGATCTGCGGGCCTTCGCCGGACGCCATCCGGTGGAGCTGATCGGCGGGGTGCGCTTCCCGGCCATCGGCCAGTGGCCGTATCTGCTCACCCTGGCGGGTCACGGCTTCTACTGGTTCCGGCTGCGCAAGGACTGCATCGTGATCGGCTAGCCCCACCGCTCTGAGGACGCCTCGGGGCGGCCCCGGGCGGGCCGGTTTCCTCCGGCCCGCCCGGGGCACTCTCCTCAGCGACGCTCCGGACCGCTCCCAGTGGCACACCGGACGCTCCGCGCGCCGCCGGACAGCCAATGCCGCAATCCGGGACACTCTGCGCACATCCTTGTGAGCCCGGGGAAAGGACGCGCTGCCATGCCCAAGGCCGCACCCACCCTGACTCCCGTCGCGCTGCTGCCCTCGCTGGCGCCGCTGCTGCACGAATGGCTCCCCAGACAGCGCTGGTTCGCGGGCAAGGGCCGCCCGGTCACCGGCTTCTCGCTGGCCTCGGTCACCGAGCTGCTGCCCGGCTGTCTGCACCTGCTCGTCCGGGCCGAACAGCCCGGCACCGCCCCCGAGGGCGGCGACGTCTACCAGCTGCTGCTCGGCGTACGGAAGGTGCTGCCGCCGCCGCTCGCGCCCGCGCTCGTCGGGCACGCCACCGCCGGACCGCTGACCGGGCTCACCGTCTACGACGCGCTCCAGGACCCCCAGATCGCCGCCCTCCTCCTGGAGCGGCTGCGCACCCCGGGACGCCTTGGGCCACTGCGCTTCGGCTGCGACCCGGGCATCCCCGTCCCCGCCGGACTCGCGCCGCGCCTGCTCGCCGCCGAGCAGTCCAACTCCTCGCTGGTGTACGGAGATACGTTCATCCTCAAGGTATTCCGTCGGATCCACTTCGGGGTCAACCCCGACCTGGAGCTTCCGCTGGTCCTGGCCCGGCACGGGTGCCCCCGGGTGCCCGCGCCCGCGGCCTGGATCCAGACCGAGCGGCCCGAGAACGCCACGCTCGCCGTGCTCCAGCCGTATCTGCGCGGATCCCAGGACGGCTGGCAGCTGGCGCTGCGCGCGCTCGCGGACCGGCGCGACTTCACCCGGGAGGCGCACGCGCTCGGCCGGGCCACCGCCGAGGTGCACGCCGCGCTCGCCGCCACGCTGCCGGTGGTCACGCTCGGCCGCGCCCAGACCGAGCTGCTGGCGGCCGCGATGCGCGAGCGCCTGGAGGCGGCCGCGCAGGCGGTGCCGACGCTGCTGCCCCATGTGCCCGGGCTGCGCGCCGCGTTCGACGCGGTGACGAAGGCGGCCCGGCCCCGGCCCGCCCAGCGCGTCCACGGCGATCTGCACCTGGGCCAGACCCTGCGGACCGGCGCCGGCGACTGGGCGGTCATCGACTTCGAGGGCGAGCCCGCCCGGCCGCTGACCGAGCGCCGCCGCCCGCAGCCGCCGGTCCGCGACGTCGCCGGAATGCTGCGCTCCTTCGACTACGCGGCCCGCACCCAGCTCCCCTGGCGCCCCGAGTGGGCCGAGTCCTGCCGGGACGCGTACTGCGCGGGCTATGCGGCGGGCGCCGGGACCGACCCGCGCGACGAGCCCGAGCTGCTCCGGGCGTACGAGACGGACAAGGCGGTGTACGAGGTGCTCTACGAGGCCCGGCACCGACCCGACTGGCTCGCCGTCCCGATGGCGGCGGTCCGCCGACTGGCCCAGGACTGACCCCGACCCCCGCACCACCCCCGAGGAGGCCGTACCCGTGACCGCCCGCCCGCAGAACCCCGACCCCTCCCGGCCCGCGCGCGCCGCCGCGCCGTCGAAGCCGAAGCGCGGCGGGAGCCACGGCGTCGGGGCCGCACAGCCGCTCGCCACCGACGACCGCGCCCGGCTCCTCGCCGGGGCGCACCACGACCCGCACGGGCTGCTCGGCGCCCACCCGGTGCGCGGCGGCATCACCTTCCGGGTGCTGCGCCCGTACGCACAGGCGGTCACGGTCCTGGCCAAGGGGCTCCGCGCCGAGCTGCACGACGAGGGCGACGGCCTGTTCAGCGGGATGCTGCCGCTGCCCGAGGTCCCCCAGTACTCGCTCCTGGTCACCTACGACGACAACGAGATCGAGGTGGAGGACCCGTACCGCTTCCTGCCCGCGCTCGGCGAGCTCGATCTGCACCTGATCGGCGAGGGCCGCCACGAGGAGCTGTGGACGGCGCTCGGCGCGCGCCCGATGACCCACCAGGGCGTGCCCGGCACCCGGTTCACCGTCTGGGCCCCCAACGCGCTGGGCGTCCGCGTCACCGGCGACTTCTGCTACTGGGACGGCACCGCGTACCCGATGCGCTCGCTCGGCTCCACCGGCGTCTGGGAGCTGTTCCTGCCGGGCGTCGGCGACGGCGCGCTCTACAAGTTCGACATCGCCCGCCCCGACGGCTCGCACACCCTGCGGGCCGACCCGATGGCCCGGCGCACCGAGGTGCCGCCCGCGACCGCGTCGATCGTGACCGAGTCGCACCACGTGTGGCAGGACGACCTGTGGATGGCGGCGCGCGGCGACCGGCCGGTCCACGAGTCCCCGTTCTCGGTGTACGAGGTGCACCTGCCGTCCTGGCGCCCCCGCCTGACGTACCGTCAACTGGCCGAGCAGCTCCCGGCGTACGTCCGCGACCTGGGCTTCACCCACGTCGAGTTCCTCCCGGTGGCCGAGCACCCCTTCGGCGGCTCCTGGGGCTACCAGGTGACCGGCTTCTACGCCCCCACCGCCCGGATGGGCACCCCGGACGACTTCCGCTTCCTGGTGGACGCGCTGCACCGGGCCGGGATCGGGGTGCTCGTCGACTGGGTGCCCGCGCACTTCCCCAAGGACGACTGGGCGCTGGCCCACTTCGACGGGCGGCCGCTGTACGAGCACGAGGACCCGGCGCGCTCCGAGCACCCCGACTGGGGCACCCTCGAATTCGACTACGGCCGCAAGGAGGTCCGCAACTTCCTGGTGGCCAACGCCACGTACTGGTGCGAGGAGTTCCACGTCGACGGGCTGCGGGTGGACGCGGTCGCCTCGATGCTCTACCTGGACTACTCGCGCGAGGCGGGCGAGTGGTCGCCCAACGAGCACGGCGGGCGGGAGAACCTGGACGCGGTGGCCTTCCTCCAGGAGATGAACGCCACGGTCTACCGCCGCTGCCCGGGCGTGATCACCATCGCCGAGGAGTCCACGGCGTGGGACGGCGTGACGCGCGCGACCCACCACGTGGGCCCCGGCGGCTTCGGCGGGCTCGGCTTCGGCCTGAAGTGGAACATGGGCTGGATGCACGACTCGCTGGGCTACGCGGCCCACGAGCCGGTCCACCGCAAGTACCACCACCACGAGATGACCTTCTCGATGGTGTACGCGTACAGCGAGAACTACGTCCTGCCGATCTCCCACGACGAGGTCGTCCACGGCAAGCGCGCGCTGGTCTCCAAGATGCCCGGCGACTGGTGGCAGCAGCGGGCCACCCACCGCGCCTATCTGGGCTTCATGTGGGCGCACCCGGGCAAGCAACTCCTCTTCATGGGGCAGGAGTTCGCTCAGGGGGCGGAGTGGTCGGAGACGACCGGCCCGGACTGGTGGCTGCTCGACCCGTCGTACTCGGCGGAGCCGGACCACCGGGGCGTACGGGACCTGGTGCGCGATCTGAACACGGTCTACCGCGACGCCCCGCCGCTGTGGCAGCGGGACACCGACCCGGGCGGCTTCGCGTGGGTGGCGGGCGACGCGGCGGAGGACAACGTCTTCGCCTTCCTGCGCCACGACGCCTCCGGCGCCCCGCTGCTCGCCGTCTCCCACTTCTCCCCGGTGGTCCGCCACGACTACCGGCTCGGCGTCCCCGACACCGTCTCCGCCTGGGCGGAGGTCCTCAACACGGACGCCGCGCGCTACGGCGGCGGCGACATCCGCAACGAGGACCCGCTCAAGCCGGACTCCACACCGAGCCACGGGCAGCCGGCCAGCATCCAGCTGACCCTGCCGCCGTTGGCCACCGTGTGGCTGCGGCCGGTGTGAGCACGCCCTTCTTTTATGCGCCCCTCTCTTATGCGTCCTGGTCCAGCGCCTGGGCCAGCGCCTTCGGCAGCGGCGCCGAGTGCAGCACGCCGAGACGCTGGGTGGCCCGGGTCAGCGCCACGTACAGATCGCTCACCCCGTACTCGGCCGGCTCCACCACCAGGACCGTGTCGAACTCCAACCCCTTGGCCTGGCGCGGGTCGAGCAGGACGACCGGGCGGGTCAGATCGGGCTCGCCCGGCGGGACGTCCGGCAGCGCCGCGTGCAGCGCGGGGTGGAGGGTGCGGGGCGCGACGACCGCGAGGCGGCCGGCCTCGGGGGTCTCCGCCTTCACCGCCTCGGCGACGGCTTCGGCGAGGGACTGCGGCGCCGCCTCGCGCGCCCAGGGCCGCACACCGGTGGCCCGCACCGAGCTCGGCGGCTCGAACGACGGGTCCACCGCGCGGCAGACCTGCGCCGCCACCTCCATGATCTCGGCGGGCGTACGGTAGTTGACCCCCAGGCGCACGTGCTCCCAGCGGTCCTCCACGTACGGCTCCAGGATCCGCCGCCAGGAGCCGACGCCCGCCGCGTCGGCGGTCTGGGCCGGGTCGCCGACCAGGGTGAGCGAGCGGGTCGGGCAGCGGCGCATCAGCAGCCGCCACGCCATCGCGGAGAGCTCCTGCGCCTCGTCCACGATGATGTGGCCGAACGCCCAGGTGCGGTCGGCGGCGGCGCGCTCGGCGGCGCTGCGGTGGTCGGCCTCCTCGTGGCGGTCCGCGAACCGCTCGGCGTCGATGATGTCGTGCGCGGCGAGCACCTCGGACTCCTCGTCCTCGAACTCGAAGCTCTCCGAGCCCGCGGAGAGGTCGAGGACGCCCTGCGCGTACGCGATCCGGTCCTGGCGCTCGGCCTCGGCGGCGGCGCGGGCCGCCGAGTCGTCCTCGCCGAGGATCTCTGCGGCCTCGTCGAGCAGCGGCACATCGGCGGGCGTCCAGGCGCCGCCCTCGCGGCGGATCAACTCCGCGTCGGTGTCCGCCAGATGGGACGGGTCGGCCAGGAAGTCGGCGACGAACCCCTCCGGCGTGAGCGTGGGCCAGAACTCCTCGATCGCCGCGTGCACCTCGCGGCTGGTGGCGATCTCCTTGCCGAGCTGGGCGAGGTCGTCGGGGCCGAGAAGGTTCTCGCCGCCGAAGGGGTCCGCGCCGATCCGGTCGGCGAGCTGCGCGGTGAGCGCGTCGATGATGTGGAAGGCGAAGTGCGGGCGGGCCAGGTTGTGCGGCAGCCCGGTCTCGCGGGCGCGCCAGCGGGCGTCCTCGGCCATGGCCCGCTCCAGGCTGAGCGTCCCGTACCCCTCGTGGTCGATCTCGGCGGCGGTGTGCGGCACGGTCTGCCGGTCCCGCACGGCCTTCGCGAGCACGTCGGCCATCTCGCTCCGCCCCTTGACCTCGGCGGCGGCCGGGCTGTCGGTGCCGGTGGCGTGCACGCCGGGGAAGAGCTCGCCCATGGTGGCGAGCAGCACGCCGGTCTCGCCGAGCGCGGGCAGCACCTCGCCGATGTAGCCGAGGAACGCCGGGTTGGGGCCGACGATCAGCACGGCCCGCCGGGCCAGCTGCTCGCGGTAGGCGTAGAGCAGATACGCCGCCCGGTGCAGCGCGACCGCCGTCTTGCCGGTGCCGGGCCCGCCCTCGACGACGAGGACGCCGCGCTGCGGGGCCCGGATGACCTTGTCCTGCTCGGCCTGGATGGTCTGCACGATGTCGTGCATCCGGCCGGTGCGGGCCGCGTCGAGCGCCGCGAGCAGCACGGCGTCGGCGTCCGCGCCCTCGTGCCCGGTGCGGGCCGCGTCGGTGAGGTCGAGGATCTCGTCGTGCAGCGCGGTGACCGTGCGCCCCTGGGTGGTGAGGTGCCGCCTGCGGCGCAGCCCCATCGGGGTGTACCCGGTGGCGAGGTAGAACGGGCGCGCCACGTCGGCCCGCCAGTCGATCACCAGCGGCGTACGTTCCGTGTCGTCGCGGCGGATTCCGATGCGGCCGATGTGGTGGGCGCGCCCGTCGGAAAAGTCGAGGCGGCCGAAGCAGAGCCCGTTCTCGCCGCCGTCGAGCGCGCTGAGCAGCCCGGACTGCTCGGCCACCAGCACATCGCGCTCGAGCCGCGCCTGGAGTCCGGTCCCGACCTGCGCCAGGGCGCGCCGCACCGACGCCTCGGCCTGCTCACGCAGGTCTTCGAGGCGTGCGTAGAGCCCGTCGATGAATTGCTGTTCTTTCCGAATTTCCTCGGTTGACAATTCCGCTCCTGACGCGATACAGTGCTTTCCGTAAGGGCTTTTCGCGTGTTTCTTGCGAGAACGCACACGAAGAACTCACTATACGCAGAGAAAAACCCCGGCCGCAATATCGGACCGGGGCTTTTGGTTTCTCTGGCACTTATCGCTTACTGCAGTACGTCTTCGAGCTCCTGCATCAGACGCCGCTTGGGCCGCGCGCCCACCATCGACTTCACCGGCTCGCCGGCGCGGAACACCATCAGCGTCGGCATCGACAGCACCCCGTACTTCAGGGTGGTCTCCGGGTCCTTGTCCACGTCCAGCTGGACCACCTTGAGCCGGTCGCCCTCCTCGAAGGCGATCTGGCTCAGCACCGGCGCGAGCTGGCGGCACGGGCCGCACCACTCGGCGGTGAACTCCACGAGCACCGGCAGATCCGCCGCCAGCACCTCGGCGTCGAAGGTGGCGTCCGTCACAACGTCCACGCCCACAGCCTGCACGCTCATCCCAACCCCTCTTCCATACCCGTCATTTCGCACCCGGGGACTCCGGGCACCAGCGAACCGGCCTCCAGCTCGGCCCGGGCCGACTCCGCCCGGGCCAACTGCGCACCGACCTGGTCGCGTACGGACTGGAGCTGGCCGATGAGGCCGTCCAGCTCGGCGAGCTTGCGCCGGTACACGGCGAGCGAGGCGGGGCAGGTGTCCCCTGCCGGGTGGCCCGCTCGCAGACACTCCACGAACGGCCGGGTCTCCTCCAGCTCGAACCCGAAGTCCTGGAGGGTTCGGATCTGCCGGAGCAGGCGCAGGTCGTCCTCGTCGTACGCGCGGTAGCCGTTCTCCGCGCGGCGCGCGGTCAGCAGGCCGCGCGACTCGTAGTAGCGCAGCGCGCGGGTGGTGGTTCCTGCCCGTGCGGCCAGCTCGCCGATTCGCATGGGTTGACGGTATGCCTTGACGCCGACGTCAAGGCAAGCGTGTCGTCGGTGGGCGACCGGGGCCGGCGCGGACCACAAGGGCATGTGCGTCGACGACCCCTGTGGCTTTCCCCCGTCACCGCAAGCGGTACGAAGCAATGAGGTGGGGCTTTCGGGCAAGGAGCGCCTCGAGCTTGCTCTCGGGCCAGAGCTCCACGAACGGGGCGATTCCGCTCTGGTTGTGCCTGTCCGCCCACAGGACGGCATCAGCGGGAGAATCGCCCACTGGTCGCGACGATCAACGTGCGCACCACGGGTGGCTCCCACAGCTTCGTAGCCGCCACGGATTCGGCGATGGCGGCGGTGCCGACGGACTTGGCCCGCCAGTGCTTGGCCTGCACGGTGACCCGCTCGCGTCGGGTGCCTCCCGTACTGTCGCGGATGACGCGGTCCATCGACAGATCGCGGCCGCGGTCCGCGGCTCGGGTGTGGGAAAGCCATTGAACGTTCTGGTGCTCGGGAAAATCGCGCAACAGGTCGAACAGAAGCCGTTCAAAGCCCTCGGCATCCAGCCGCCTCCAGGCCAGCGGTGTGGCCACGGATTGTCCCTGCGGTCCTGGGGTGATCCGGCGCCTTCTGGGGCTGCCTGAACCGACCCGTGAATAGATGGTGGACCACGTCGTTGTGTCACTCGGGTGAGGTCTCACCAGTGGAGCCTGCGACTCCAGATGCGTCTGCGGTGGCGGCATCCACGCTCTGTGGAAGCTCGGAAGTGGGTGCGCTTCCGCGAGACTGGCGCCGTCTCCGAACGAGGAGCCGGAGGAATGCGGGACCCGCACCGAAGAGAACCGCAATCGTGATCGAAGCCAGTAGTGTGTCCAGCCATCCGGGAAGCGGCGCGGCTGTCGACTGGTTGCTCGTGCCGATGGTCAGGGCCGCCAAGCAAGCGAAACCGATCGTCGTCCAGAACGCCCAGTCCCGTTGTAGCGGCTGGTCATGTAGCCACAACGCTGCGTTACGTCTCTTCTTTCCTGGCGGAGGCGGTACGCCTACGGCCCTGTCCATGCATCCATGGTGCCTCCGGCGAACCTACTGCGCCGATATTCACCCTTGTTGCTCGTTGGAAGCCCAGTAACGACGCCCAAGTCCTGCGAGCGGATCCGATCACCCAGCTTCGCCGATGAGCCGACCGGATATGTGGAACCGCCACGGCATCCACCGCTCTGCTCCTCCATCCCGGCGTGACGCGCAGTGAAGCACTCGAACCGCCGGCGCACCTCCTCGCTGTAACGCGATGCGCCCCAGACTGCCCCACCGCCCAACGCTCACGGGATCACCCCTGAATTACAGAGGCGGAGGGCTGCGTGTGCCCATCCACCGAAGCCACGACGGCCCTTAGCCGCTCGTTCGGAATGGTTGGCCTCTCCCGAAGTCGCTGCGCTCGCAAGGGACGTTCTACCCGCTCCCGGACATCCCAGAATCGGAAACGTACGAGGTTCCCCCGCCCCACTGGCCGACGAGAGGCTCGCCGGACCGAAGCCCATGCAGGGACGGCGAGTAGGTGTCTGCCGTGGAGATGTCGCAGTGGACCGTCGCCCTCACCCCATCAGGCGATATGCACCAAAGTAAGTGCAGCAGTACGCTTCAGCGTATGGCATCGACTGAGCGCATCACCGTGACTCTTCCAGCCGACATACTGGCCGCGATCCGCACCGAGGCCGAGGGAAACGTCTCCGCCTACACCGCCAAGGCCCTCAAGGCTCAGGCCGTCCGCGACGCGGCCGCCCGGCTCGCCGAGTGGCAGGCGACGTACGGCCGCGAGCAGATCGAAGACCTCCAGGCACTCACTCTCGACGCGCTCGACGCCCTTCCCGGCGGTGAGCGGTGAGCGGGACTCCGCCCGTACGCCGGGGCCAGGTGTGGAGCGCGACCACCCCCAGGGGCATCAAGCACACCCTGCTGATCGTCGAGGCGGACGCGGCCATGTCCGCGTATCCGCTGACCGTCGTCGGCGCTGTCTGCGACACCACCGGCACCGCACCGGACACTCTACTGTCCGCCCCGATCACGAAGCCCGTGGGAGCCACCGTCATCGGCACGCAGCTCCACACAGTCACCGTCTCCTTCCTCACCTCCGGCTCCTACCTCGGGATCGTCCCGGAGGACCAGTTGGAAGCGGTGTCACGCGCGGTCCGGCTTTCACTCGACCTGTCCGACTAACCAGGCAAGGGACCCGGGGTCGTCACCCCCGCACCTCGTCGATCGTCCGCGACCAGTCGTCACCCCCGAACCCCTTCTCCACCGACCGCCCAGCAATCCTCCGCACCGCCTCCAGCACCGTCACATCCAGCCCCCGCGCCCGAGCCATGTGCAGGATGTGATCGATCCCCGCAACCTCCATCGCCAGGTTCCCCAGGTCCCCAGGGTGCGCCCCCGCATCGATGTGCCCGGCCATCACAGCCGAAATGGGCGGCAGAATCGACGAGATCGTGTCCAGGTACGGGGCCAACCGCCCCGCCCCCACCCCATCCGCCCCCGCCAGGGCATACGCATGCACCAACCCCGACATCGCCGTATAGAAGAAGTCGAGCATCGCCAGGTCGTACACCGCCGCCAGCCCCGCGTCCTCGTCCAGGAACGTCGCCTTGGCGCCCAGCGCCCGCAGCGTGCCCTCGTACCGCTCGTACGCCTCGCGGTCGCCGCTGTAGAAGATCAGCGCCTCGGGGCCGCCGACGACGGTCGTCGGGACCATCACCGAGCCGTCGAGGTACGCGATGCCGTGCTCGGCCGCCCACTTGGCCGCCGAACGGGACCGCTCGGGCGTGTCCGAGGTGAGGTTCACCAGGACCCGGCCGCCCTCGAAGGCACCGGCCCCCACCACCGGCGCCAGGACCGCCTCGGCCACGTCGTAGTCGACCACGCACACCACCGTCAGCGCGCTCGCCCGCACGGCCTCCTCGGCGCTCGCGGCGAGGACCGCACCCCGCGCCACGAGCTCGTCCGCGCGCCCGGCCGAACGGTTCCAGACGGTCGTCGGATGCCCGGCCGCGAGGAACGCACCGGCCAGCGCCCGGCCCATGTTCCCGAGGCCCAGAACGGTTACGGAAGTGGGGGTAGAAGTCGGGGCAGAACTAATAGCGTTACTGGAGTTCGTCATGGCGACGATCCTTCGCCCCGCCCCAATTCCCCACAAGTACCGACTTTATTGTCAGCTACCCACCCCCAGGTAAGCATCCAGCTCAGCCCGGCGGCAGCAGCGGCTTTCCGCTCACCGGTGACGACAGCACGATCGACGTCGTCGTCCGCCCCAGCGCCGACACCTCCCCCAGCACCTCCTCCAGATGCCCCGTGTCCGCGACCGCGACCTTGATGATCCAGCAGTCCTCGCCCACCACGTGGTGGACCTCCCGGATCTCCTCGCGCTCCATCAGCTCCAGCGTCCTGGGGTGCTTCAGGGTGTAGCCGCCGTGCGGGTTGACCCGGATGAACGCCTGGATGCCGTAGCCGAGCCGGGCCGCGTCGACCCGCGCCCCGTACCCCGTGATCACACCGCTCGCCTCCAGCCGCCGCAGCCGTTCCGTGACGGCGGCGGGGCTCAGCCGCACCCGCCGGCCCAGCTCGCTCAGCTTGATCCGGCCCTCCGACTGGACCAGTTCGAGCAGCTGTCGATCCACCTGATCGAAGGCCGGTGAGGAATCGTGGGTCAACGCCCGTGAATTCCGTGGTTCCTTCGGTACATCCGACAGTTCTCCCATGTTTCCCCCTTCAGGATGCCGCCCGTCAACGTAACACTGTGTGCATGACATTCGACATGAACATCACCCCCCGAAACGTGCTGGTCATCGGCGGAAACCGGTACTTCGGCAAGCGGCTCATCGCCCGCCTCGTCACCGCCGGTGACCGCGTGACCGTACTGAACCGGGGGTCCTCCCCACCCCCGCCCGGCGTCGAGCACCTCGTCGCCGACCGCGACGACGAGGCCGCCCTCGAAGCCGCCCTCGGCGACCGGACCTTCGACGTCGTCCTCGACCAGGTCTGCTACACCCCGCGCCAGGCCGCCGCCGCCCGCCGCGTCTTCGCCCACCGCACCCGCCGGTATGTGATGACGTCCACCATTGAGGTGTACGAGTACGAGGACTCGGCCGCGCCGGTGCCGGAGAGCTCCGTCGATCCGCGCGGAGTTGCTGTGGACCCCGAACTCCCCTGGAACGAACCGGAGTTCCTCGAAGCGCACTACGGCGAGGGCAAGCGCCAGGCCGAAGCCGTCTTCGCCGCCGCGCCGGACTTCCCGTACGTCTCCGCCCGCGTCGCCCACGTCCTCGGCGGCGCCGACGACTTCACCGGGCGCGTCACCCACTACGCGGAGCGGCTCCGCGACGGCGAGCCCATCGCCGTCCCGGCGGTCAACCACCCCGCCACCTACATCAACGTCGACGAGATCGCCGACTTCCTCTTCTGGGCCGCCGGGCAGGACTTCACCGGGCCCGTCAACGCCGCCTCGCACGGGCCGCTCACCACCGAGGACATCGTGGCCGCGATCGGCGCCGGGCCCGCGCGCTACCGGGCGGTGGAGGTCGGCGAGGTCTCGCCGTTCTCCTTCCGGCGCTCGTACGGCATGGCCAACACCCGCGCCGAACAGCTCGGGTTCACCTTCTCGCACACCAAGGACTGGCTCACGGACGCCGTGGCCCAGACCCTCGAAGCAGCAGCAATAGCAGGACACGGGGGCAACTGATATGCGGTATCGGTCACTTGGCAGCCTGAAGGTCAGTGCCATGGGGTACGGCGCCATGCCCCTGTCCATCGAAGGGCGGCCCGACGAGGCCCGCGCCCTCGCCACCGTCCACGCGGCGCTCGACGCGGGCATGACCCTGCTCGACACCGCCGACTCGTACTACGCGCCCGGCGGCGAGCCCGGCCACAACGAGCTGCTGCTCGCCCGCGCGCTCGCCTCGTACGGCGGTGACACGGACGGCGTCCTCGTCGCCACCAAGGGCGGGCGCGGGCGGACCGACGACGGGGACTGGAGCGTCGACGGGCGGCCGGAGCATCTGAAGCGCGCCGCGAAGGAGTCGCTGCGGCGGCTCGGCACCGAGGCCATCGGCCTCTACCAGCTGCACAAGCCCGACCCGGCCGTCCCGTACGCGGACTCGCTCGGCGCCCTGCGCGAGCTGATCGACGACGGTACGGTCCGGCTCGCCGGGATCTCCAACGTCGACGCCGACCAGATCCGGCAGGCCCACGAGATCCTCGGGGACCGGCTGGTGGCGGTGCAGAACCGCTACTCCCCCGCTGTCCGCGACGCCGAGCCCGAGCTGCGGCTCACCGCGGAGCTGGGGATCGCGTTCCTGCCGTGGAGTCCGCTCGGCGGGATCTCGCGGAGCTCGCTGGACGGGGCTTCGGCGATCGCCGCCGATTCCTCGTACGACGGGTTCCACGCCGTCGCCCGCGCCCGTGGGGTGAGCCCGCAGCAGATCGCGCTGGCCTGGCTGCTGGAGCGGTCGCCGAACGTGATCCCCATTCCGGGCGGCAGCCGCCCCGAGTCCGTACGGGACTCGGCGGCGGCCGCCGATGTGGTCCTCACCGGTGAGGAGCGGGCGCTGCTGCCCTGACCGGTGAACCTCAGTGGCTCGTGCGGCGCCTGCGGACGCGCCGCACGATCAGCCAGATCACCAGGATCACGGCCGCCACGAAGAGCAGGAAGATCACCAGCAGGAAGATGCCCAGCTTCTTGAGGAAGCTCTTCTTCTTTTTCTTCTTGGGCTTGGCGAGGGTCACGTGGGACGACTTGCCGTGCGTCCCGTGTGTGGCGGTCGTGCTCGCGACGGCGTCGGGCGCCGCCGCCGGTGCCGCCGCCGACACCGTCCGCACCACCGCGCTCGGCGTCGCCTCGGCCGCCGCCGGGGCCACCAGGGCCGTGCCCAGGAGCAGGGCGAGTACCACTGCGAACTTCTTGCTCATCGTCCGGGTTCCCTTCACGTCGTCCCCACCGCGAGGCCGGCCGTCGCCTCGACCTCCATCAGCGACGCGCTGTGCCTCTCCGCCTCAAAGGCTGCCCGCCCGCCGCGCAGGCCGAACAGGCGCTTGGAGAGCAGGATGTAGAGCACGGCGAGGATGTTGAGCCCCAGCGTGACGATCTTGAGGTAGCTGATCTTCTCGGTGAGCTCGTAGACCTCCAGCGGCAGGAACATCGCCGTGGCGACCACGGTCAGGTACTCCGCCCAGCGCTCCGCCCGCCACAGCCCTACGGCCTCGACGATCTCGATCAGCGCGTACACGAGCAGCGCCGCCGCCACCGCCACCAGCGTGGAGTGCTTGTAGCCGAAGGACTTCTGGATGGTGTCCACGACCGGCGAGTGGTCGAGGTCGTAGTGGAAGTGCTGGAAGACCGGGCGGAAGACGTCCAGGTTCTCGTCGAAGAGCCGGCGCACCGAGTCCTGGCTGTTGCTGAACTTCCACACCGCGGCCGCCACCAGGACGATGAACACCCCGCGCACCAGCCGCTCCACGGCCAGGAACCGCAGGATGAACAGGTCCCGCAGCACCTTGCCGCGCGGCACCAGCGGCGCGTCCTCGGCGGGCCCCGAGCCGTGCGGGGTGCCAAGGGCGAAGTCGCCGCAGCGCAGACAGCGCCAGGCCTCGCCGAGTCCGGTGTGGGCGCGCAGCCGCTCGCGCAGCTCCGCCTCGCTCGGCTCGTACGTCACATGACCCTTGCGCGCGCAGGTGCGCCGGTCCCAGTCGATCTTCATTGTGCTCGCTCTCCCCGTCACCCGCTTCCGGACGGACGCCCCGCACGGTAGTGGACACCTGTCCGGACGCGTTCAGGGGGTGGCGGGTTCCCTCGCCTCGGGGACGTCCGCGGCGACGGGCTCCTTGGCGAGCGTGACCTGCTGCTTCTCCGGCTGCTCCGGCACCGGCCCGTGCGGGTCGCTCGCCGCGAACGTCACCTCGTCGAACGGGATCCGGCCCGCCAGGACCTCCTCGACCCGCGCCGAGTCGATCTCCTTGGTCCAGGTGCCCACCAGGACCGTGGCGACCGCGTTGCCCGCGAAGTTGGTCAGCGCCCGCGCCTCGCTCATGAAGCGGTCGATGCCGACGATCAGGCCGACGCCGTCGACGAGTTCGGGGCGGTGCGACTGGAGGCCGCCGGCCAGGGTCGCCAGGCCCGCGCCGGTCACCCCGGCCGCGCCCTTGGAGGCGACGATCATGAACAGGAGCAGCGAGATCTGCTGGCCCGCGCTGAGCGGGCTGCCCATCGCGTTGGCGATGAAGAGCGAGGACATCGTGAGGTAGATCGCGGTGCCGTCCAGGTTGAACGAGTAGCCCGTGGGGACGGTGATGCCCGCGACCGACCGGCTCACGCCCAGGTGCTCCATCTTGGCGATCAGCCGCGGCAGCACCGTCTCGGAGGACGAGGTGGAGAGGATCAGCAGGAACTCGCGGCCCAGGTACTTCAGCAGCCGGAAGATGTTGACCCCGGCGAGCAGGCGAAGGAGCGTGCCGAGGACCACGAAGACGAAGAGCGCGCAGGTGATGTAGAAGCCGACCATGATGACGGCCAGCGACTTCAGCGCGTCCGTGCCGGTCTCGCCGACCACCGCCGCGATGGCGCCGAACGCGCCCACCGGCGCCGCCCACATCACCATCGACAGGATCCGGAAGACCAGCTTCTGGATGTGCCCGATGCCGCGCAGCACCGGCTCGCCCGCCGAACCCATGGCCTGCAGCGCGAAGCCCACCAGCAGCGCGATCAGCAGGGTCTGCAGGACCTGGCCCTCGGTGAAGGCGGAGACCATCGTCTTGGGGATGATCCCGAGCAGGAAGTCGGCGGTGGACTCGCTGGCCCCGGCCGCCTGCTTGGCGCCCGCGTGCCGCGTCGCCTCGGTGAGGTGCAGACCGGAGCCGGGCTCCAGGATGTTGCCGACGACCAGGCCGATGGCGAGCGCCACGGTGGACATCACCATGAAGTAGCCGAGCGCGAGTCCGCCGACCGCGCCGACCTTGGCGGCCTTGCGGACCGATCCGACGCCGAGCACGATCGTGCAGAAGATGATCGGCGAGATCATCATCTTGATCAGGTTCACGAACCCGGTGCCGATGGGCTTGAGCTCGACGGCCACCCCGGGGGCGGCGAAGCCGACGGTGATGCCGATGAGTACGGCGGCGATCACGGCGAGATACAGATAGTGCGTACGGTCCCGCCGGGCGGCTGCTGCGGTCACGGGGTGCCTCCTACTGATTCCGTACGCGTCCCGCGTACGTGAGTCTGTGTCCGATGGCTCGATGGATCCACGCGACTATCCATCAGCCTGTGACCCCGGTCACCCTTGCGTGCATTTCGTTCACGCCGCTTGTCCTAACGGTGACGTACGGGGGTGCACACTGTCCGGCATGCGCATACCCCGTCCCCGCAGCCTCGCGGGCCAGCTCTTCGCCATGCAGGTGGTGCTGGTCGCGGCGATCGTGGCGGGCTGCGCGCTCTACTCGTACGTCCAGGACCGCGCCCAGGCCGAGGAGACCGCCCGGCGGCAGACCACCGCCATCGCGACCGCCGTCGCCACCTCGCCCGCCGTGGTGGAGGCGGTGCGCTCGAAGGATCCGACGGCGGTCCTCCAGCCGTACGCGGAGAGCCTGCGGCACACCTCCGGCGTCGACTTCGTGGTGATCATGGCGCCGGACGGGACCCGCTGGACGCATCCGGTGCCCGGCGAGATCGGCCGCACGTACCTCGGCGACATCCGGCCCGCGCTGCGCGGCGAGACGTTCAGCGAGACGCACATGGGCGTGCTCGGGCCGTCCGTGCGGGTCGTCTCGCCGGTGCGCGACCACGGCCGGATCACCGCCCTGGTCAGCGCGGGCATCACCATCGACAAGATCAGCGAGCAGGTGCGCAAGCAGGTGGCGGCGCTGCTCGCGGTCGCCTCCGGGGTGCTCGCGTTCGGCGGCCTCGGTACGTACGTGATCAACGCGCGGCTGCGGCGGCACACCCACGGGATGAACGCGGCCGAGCTGAGCCGGATGCACGACTACCACCAGGCCGCGCTGCACGCGGTGCGCGAGGGGCTGCTGATGCTGGACGGGCAGCGCCGGATCGCGCTGATCAACGACGGCGGCCGGGAGCTGCTCGGGCTCGGCGAGGACGCGGTGGGCCGGTCGGTGGCCGAGCTCGGGCTGCCCGCGCCGCTCGCCGGGGCGCTGCTGGCGAGCGAGCCGAGGGCGGACGAGGTCCATATGACGGCCGACCGGATCGTGGTGGTCAACACCCGCCCGGTCTCCAGCGGCGGCCGCCGGGGCACCGTGGTGACCCTGCGCGACCACACCGAACTCCAGGCACTGTCAGGGGAGTTGGACAACGAACGCGGGTTCACGCAGGCGCTGCGGGCGCAGGCGCACGAGGCGGCGAACCGGCTGCACGCGGTGGTCTCGCTGATCGAGCTGGGCCGGGTCGAGGAGGCCGTGGAGTTCGCGACGGCCGAGCTGGAGCTGGCCCAGGCCCTCACCGACCAGGTCGTCACGGCCGTCGGCGAGCCGGTGCTCGCCGCGCTGCTGCTCGGCAAGGCCGCCCAGGCCAACGAGCACGGAGTCGAGCTGGCGCTGACCGAGGGCAGCGCCATCGAGGACGGGCTGCTGCCACCCACGATGCCGCCCCGCGACCTGGTCACGGTCCTGGGCAACCTGGTGGACAACGCGGTCGACGCGGCCCAGGGCAGCGCGGGCGCCCGGGTCGCGGTCACCCTCACCGCCGAGGACGAGGAGCTGGTGGTGCGGGTCGCGGACAGCGGGCACGGGGTCGACCCGGCCGCCGTGGACGCCGTCTTCGAGCGCGGCTGGTCGACCAAGAGCCCGGGGCGCGGCATCGGCCTGGCGCTGGTGCGGATGACGGTCGCACGGCACGGCGGAAGCGTGGAGCTGGCGCAGGGGCCCTACGGGGGCGCCGAGTTCACCGTACGGCTGCCGCTGCGCAGCGAGGCGGTCCCGGCATGACCTCCACCGAAGGCCCCATCAGAGTGCTGGTCGTCGAGGACGACCCGGTCGCCGCCGACGCGCACCGGCTGTACGTCGGCCGGGTGCCCGGCTTCGCGGTGGCCGGGACCGCCCACTCGCGGGCCGAGGCGCTGCGGGTCCTCGATCGCGTCGAGGTCGACCTGCTGCTGCTCGACCTGTATCTGCCGGACGGGCACGGCCTCCAGCTGGTGCGCTCACTGCGGGCCGCCGGGCACGGCGCCGACGTCATCGCGGTGACCTCGGCCCGCGATCTGACGATGGTGCGCGAGGGCGTCTCGCTGGGCGTCGTCCAGTACGTCCTGAAGCCCTTCACCTTCGCCACCCTGCGCGACCGGCTGGTGCGGTACGCCGAGTTCCGCGCGACCGCCGGGGAGGCCAGCGGGCAGGAGGAGGTCGACCGGGCGCTGTCCACCCTGCGCGCGCCGCAGCCCACGGCCCTGCCGAAGGGGCTGAGCGCGCCCACGCTCCAGGCGGTGACCCGCACCCTGCGGTCCTCGCCGACGGGCGTCACCGCGTCGGCGGCGGCCGAGGCGGTCGGCATCTCGCGCATCACCGCACGCCGCTATCTGGAGCACCTGGTCACCACGGGCCGCGCCGAGCGGACCCCGCAGTACGGGCAGATCGGGCGCCCGGAGCTCCAGTACCGCTGGGTCGACTCCCGCCGCTGACACATGAGTTGACGATCCGACAGTCGATCACGGCGGCCGACGGGCCCCATTGACCATGCCCCGGGGCGGCTTTACGTTCACCGGGCAGCCATTCGTGGCCCGAGGAGGTCGTGCCGTGCGCCCCACCGCCGTTGCCCCGCTGGTCCTCGCCACCGCGCTCGCCGCCGGTTCGCTCGCCGCCTGCGGCGACTCCGGAAGCGACTCCGCCACCGTGAAGATCGCCTACAACCGGAACACCGACAACAAGGTGCGCTTCAAGGACGACTTCCTCCAGTCGGTGAAGGAGCGGTTCGAGAAGGACCACCCCGGCAAGAAGGTCAAGCTCGTCCCCATCCAGGCCCCGGACAACGACTACGCGACCAAGGCCCAGCAGATGATGCGCTCGGCCAAGACCGCGCCGGACCTGGTCTACGAGGACACCTTCCGCATCAACTCCGACATCAAGGCCGGGTACTTGAGACCGCTGGACGACCAGCTGGCCAAGTGGGACTCCTGGAGCCGCTTCGTCCCCACGGCGAAGGCGGCCGCGAAGGCCGAGGACGGCAGGACGTACGGCGTCCCGGACGGCACCGACACCCGGGGCCTGTGGTTCAACAAGCAGCTCTTCGCCAAGGCGGGACTCCCCGTCGACTGGCAGCCCCGCACCTGGGCGGACATCCTCGACGCCGCCCGTACCGTCAAGAAGAAGGTCCCCGGCGTCATCCCGCTCAGCGTCCTGACCGGCAAGGCGCTCGGCGAGGCGGCGGTGATGCAGGGCTTCGAGATGCTGCTGTACGGGACCGGCGAGAACCCGCTGTACGACCCCGGCGCCAAGAAGTGGGTCACCGGCTCGCAGGGCTTCAAGGACGCGCTGGACTTCGTCCGGACGGTGTACGGGGAGAAGCTCGGCCCGGACCTCTCCGACGCGCTCGACCCCAATGTGAACACCCGCGTCGCCACCGAGTGGCTGCCCGAGGGCAAGCTCGCGATCGCGCTGGACGGGTCGTGGCTGGGCCAGTTCTGGGGGCCCAAGGGCGCGAAGGAGTGGCCGCAGTGGCCGAGCGTGCTCGGACAGGCCGCGATGCCGACCAAGGACGGGCAGGCGCCCGGCCGGGTCTCCCTGTCCGGCGGCTGGACCTGGGCGATCCCGCGGAAGGCCGGGAACCCGGAGCTGGCCTGGGAGTTCCTCCAGGCGATGCAGACCCCGGCCAACGCGGTGAAGTGGGACGTGGTGGACGCGCAGATCGCGGTGCGGGACGACGTGGCGAAGGACCCCGCGTATCTGAAGTCCATGCCGGGCATCGACTTCTTCACCGGCCTGGTGAAGTACACCCACTACCGCCCCGCCCTGCCGGTGTATCCGCAGGTCTCCTCGGCGATCGGGGAGGCGATGGAGGCGGTGACGACGGGTGACTCGACAGCGGCGCAGGCCGCGAAGACGTACGACGGGCAGCTGCGGACGATCACCGAGGGGGCGGTGACCCGGTGAGGGCACGGCCGGTTCGCTGGCTCCCCCTCGCCCCCGCCACCCTCCTCCTGCTGCTCTTCCTCGCCGGGCCCATCGGCTACTGCGTCTACATCGCCTTCACCGACATGCAGCTCACCGGCTCGTCCGGGACCAGCTTCGTCGGGTTCGACAACTTCCGGCGGGCGTTCGCCGACCCCGGCTTCCGCAACGCCGTATGGCTGACGGTGGTGTTCACCGTGGTCTCCTCGATCCTCGGGCAGAACACCCTGGGGCTCGCGCTCGCCGCGCTCATGCGGCGCGCCTCGCGGCCGGTGCGCACGCTCACCGGGACGCTGGTGATCGCGGCCTGGGTGCTGCCGGAGATCGTCGCCGCGTTCCTGCTGTACGCCTTCTTCCGTCGCGAGGGCACCCTCAACGCCGTCCTCGACTGGCTCCATCTGCCCACCCAGAACTGGCTGTTCGGCCTCCCGATCCTGGCCGTCTCCTTCGCCAACGTCTGGCGCGGCACCGCCTTCTCCATGCTGATCTACTCGGCCGCGCTCGCCGAGATCCCGCAGGAGATCACCGAGGCGGCCGAGGTGGACGGCGCGAGCGGGCTGCGCCGCCTCTGGCACATCACGCTGCCGATGATCCGCCGCTCGATCGGCACCAACCTGATGCTCAACACCCTCCAGACGCTCTCCGTGTTCGGGCTGATCTGGGCGATGACCCGGGGCGGCCCGGGCCGGCGCAGCCAGACGCTCCCGGTGTTCATGTACGACCAGGCGTTCCTGAAGAGCCTGATCGGGTACGGGACGGCGGTGGCGCTGCTGCTGCTCCTGGTGGGGGCGCTGTTCTCGGTCGTCTATCTGCGGCTGATGAAGGTGGAGGTGTGAGGGTGCTGGGACGCGTGGGCCGCCGGACCCGGGAGCGGCTGGCCGCCGACGCCGCGCTGCTCGCGGTCGCCGCCGCGTTCGCGCTGCCGCTGCTGTGGCTGCTGCTCTCCTCGCTCGACACGGAGGCGGACCTGCGGGTGCGGGTGCCGGGCAACCCCGGCCTGGACAACTTCTCCGCCGTGTGGACCGACGAGATCACCTTCACGCCGATGCTCAACAGCCTGGTGCTGTGCGGCGGCGCGACCGCCCTGACGGTGGTGTGCGCGGTGCTCGCCGCGTATCCGCTCTCCCGCTACCGCTCCCGGCTGACCCGCCCGTACCTCCTGACGGTCCTGTTCACCACGTGTCTGCCGATCACGGCGGTGATGGTCCCGGTGTACGGGCTGTTCGTGCAGGTCGACCTGATCGACACGGTGTACGGCACGGCCCTGTTCCTGGCCACCGCGCAACTCCCGTTCGCCATCTGGCTGATGAAGAACTTCATGGACGGCGTGCCACGGGTCCTGGAGGAGGCGGCGTGGACGGACGGGGCGTCGATGCCGCAGACGCTGTGGCGGGTGGTGCTGCCGCTGATGGGTCCGGGTGTGACGGTGGTGACGATCTACACCTTCATCATGCTGTGGGGGAACTTCTTCGTCCCCTTCATGCTGCTGCTCTCCCCGGACCGGCTGCCCGCCTCGGTCTCGATCTTCACCTTCTTCGGCAACTACGGCTCGGTGGTCTACGGCGAGCTGGCCGCGTTCTCCATTCTCTACTCGACGCCGGTGCTGCTGCTCTACGTGGTCATCGCCCAGCGCCTGGGCGGCGGATTCGCACTGGGCGGGGCGGTCAAGGGGTGAGGGACGGGTCGTAATGCACCCGATAAATGGAGCCGTACCTTCCTACGGACTGACAGATTTGGGTGAACACACCGTGGTCATCCGTCACCCTGTGCACCTACGGTGTGCGCGTGCACCCCACCCCGCCGTTCAACGCCCCCGCCATGCGCCGTCTTCGCGAGGCGCTGGGCATGGCGCCCGGCCATGTCGCCTACGGCCTGTACGCCCAGTACGGGCTGCGGGTCTCCCCCGAGACCGTCTCCTCCTGGGAACAGGGCTTCGGCACGCCCGACTCCCGTGAGCTGACGGCGCTCGCGGGGGTGCTGTGGTGCTCGCCGGGCGATCTGATGGCCGCGGCCGCCACGCTGCGCGAGCACCGGATGGCGCGCGGGCTCAGCCCGGAGGACCTCGCCCGGCGCGTGGGACTCGACGCGGGGGCGTACCTCCGGATGGAGGAGTCGGGCCGCTGGCGCGGCAACGAGCGCCAGTCGGAGGCGCTGGCCCAGGCGCTGAACCTGTCGCTGCGCGAGTACGTCACGGCGACGGGCCAGCACGAGGACCTGGCGGAACTGCTGCGCAGCGCGGTCACCACCCGCTGGCAGGCCTACGTCCGCCCCGCCTCCAAACTCCTCCCCCTCCCCCGCCACCACCTCCAGGACGTCCTGGAGCAACTGCACACCGACTACCAGGGCCGGATGGTGTCGACGATGAGCTGGGGCTCGAGCGGCTCCACGGCCGAATCGACGGCGGGAGACGCGGGCCGCGAGTTCCTGGAGCGGATAGTGGACCACTTCTGGGCGCTGGCACAGGTATAGGGGGTGCAGGGGTGCAGCCCCGCCAGGGGTGCAGCCCCGCCAGGGGTGCAGGGGGCGGAGCCCCCGCAACGGGGTCCGGGGGCGAAGCCCCCGGGAAACCCACCTCCACCCCCACCCACCCCCGGAGGGTTAAGGGAAGGGGCGGGGTGGGGAATCCCTCAGAACACCGACTCCGCCTCGAACATCCGGCTGGCCGGGACCGTCTTCAGTTCGGTGACGGCCGACGCCAGCGGTGCCATCACCACGTCCGTACCCCGCAGCGCCGTCATGTTCCCGAAGTCCCCCCGGTGCACCGCCTCCACCGCGTGCCAGCCGAACCGGGTGGCCAGGACACGGTCGTACGCGGTGGGCACGCCGCCGCGCTGGACGTGGCCGAGGATGACC
Source organism: Streptomyces melanogenes (assembly GCF_014649795.1). Lineage (GTDB taxonomy): Bacteria > Actinomycetota > Actinomycetes > Streptomycetales > Streptomycetaceae > Streptomyces > Streptomyces noboritoensis. The sequence continues at coordinate 84,636 of NZ_BMTS01000009.1, read as the reverse complement.
GGCCGGGCCTCCTTGCCCAGGCGCCGCTCCAGCTCGATGGCCAGCCGGTTGCCGATGCCGGCGAACCGCTCGTGACCGTACTGGTCGATCGCGCCCTTCTCGTACGGCATGGCGCCCTCGGCGGGGTGCGCGCCCTCGGCGACGCAGATCACCGCGAACTTCTTGCCGCGCGCGAAGCGCTCCTCGACCATCTTGACCAGGTCGTCGACCTCGAAGGGCCGCTCGGGCAGACAGATGCCGTGGGCGCCGCCGGCCATGCCGGACTCCAGCGCGATCCAGCCCGCGTGGCGGCCCATCACCTCGACGACCATCACGCGCTGGTGCGACTCGGCGGTGGTCTTCAGCCGGTCGATGGCTTCGGTGGCGACCATGACGGCCGTGTCGAAGCCGAAGGTGCGGTCGGTGGCGGAGATGTCGTTGTCGATGGTCTTCGGCACGCCGACCACCGGCATCCCGGCGTCGGAGAGCATCCGCGCCGCCGTCAGCGTGCCCTCGCCGCCGATCGGGATGAGCGCGTCGATGCCGTAACGCCGGGCCAGCTCCGCGCAGTTCTCGGCGGCCTCGCGCAGCCGGGCGCGCTCCAGGCGGGCCGAGCCGAGGATGGTGCCGCCGCGGGCCAGGATGCCGCTGACCGAGTCCAGGTCGAGCGGGCGGAAGTGGCCGTCGAGCAGACCCTTGAACCCGTCCTCGAAGCCGATGACCTCGTCGCCGTGGCCGGTCAGGGCGCGGTGCACGACCGACCGGATCACTGCGTTCAGGCCCGGGCAGTCGCCGCCCGCGGTGAGGACTCCGATGCGCATCGTGACTCAGTCTCCTGCTCTGTGGTGCCGTGCCCGCCGGCGCGAGGAACCGGGCCGACGAACCGATTGTCACACGCACCTCACGGGCCCCGCCCTCCCAGCGCGGCCATGCCGGGGGGACGGAGGCCTTTCGTCCCTTGGGTCCGGGACCTTCGCCCCCACCTCGGCCCCACCCCCGCCCGGCGGGCGCTTTAACCACCCGCAGGGGTATTGTCAAGAGGGCGAGGCTGCCCCGTCGCGATTTTTTTCGTGCGCGGGAGCCGGCGCCGCGACCACCCGCCCGGGACCCCCGCCCGAGCCGCCCACCAGTAACGACGCAGACAGAACGGGAGAGCACGCGTGACGCGCAGCGTGTACGTGACCGGGATCGACCGGGGAGACGGCCGCCAGGTCATCGAGCTGGGAGTCATGGAGCTCCTGACCCGCCAAGTGGACCGGGTGGGCGTCTTCCGCCCCCTCGTGCACGACGGCCCCGACCGCCTCTTCGATCTGCTCCGGGCCCGCTACCGGCTGTCCCAGGACGCCGCGACGGTGTACGGGATGGACTACCACGAGGCCTCCGCGCTCCAGGCCGAGCGCGGCACCGACGAGCTGGTCTCCCAGCTCGTCGAGCGCTTCCACAAGGTCGCCCGGGACTACGAGGTGGTCCTGGTCCTCGGCACCGACTTCGCCGACACCCAGCTCCCGGACGAGCTCTCGCTCAACGCGCGCCTGGCCAACGAGTTCGGCGCGTCCGTGATCCCGGTGGTCGGCGGCAAGGGCCAGCCCGCCGAGTCGGTGCGGGCCGAGGCGCGCAACGCCCACCGCGCCTACGAGGCACTGGGCTGCGACGTGCTGGCGATGGTCGTCAACCGGGTGAACCCGCAGGACCGCGAGGCCATCGCGGAGCGCCTCAAGGCCCGCCTCCCGGTGCCCTGCTACGTGCTGCCCGACGAGCCCGCGCTGGCCGCGCCGACCGTCGCCCAGATCACCTCGGCACTCGGCGGAACGGTTCTGCTCGGCGACGACGCCGGGCTCGCCCGGGACGCGCTCGACTTCGTCTTCGGCGGCGCGATGCTGCCGAACTTCCTCAACGCCCTGACCCCGGGCTGTCTGGTGGTGACCCCGGGCGACCGCGCCGACCTGGTGGTGGGCTCGCTGGCCGCGCACAGCGCCGGGACGCCCCCGATAGCGGGCATCCTGCTGACCCTGGACGAGCGGCCCGGCGAGGCCATCCTCAAGCTCGCCGACCGGCTGGCGCCCGGCACCCCGGTGGTCGCGGTCAGCCACGGCTCCTTCCCCACCGCGCAGGAACTCTTCGCCCTCGAAGGCAAGTTGAACGCCTCGACCCCGCGCAAGGCGGAGACCGCGCTCGGCCTCTTCGAGCGGCACACCGACACCGCCGACCTGCTGGCCCGGATGTCGGTGGCCCGCAGCGGCCGCGTCACCCCGATGATGTTCGAGCACGAGCTCCTGGAGCAGGCCCGCGCGAACCGCCGCCGGGTCGTCCTCCCCGAGGGCGCCGAGGAGCGCGTGCTGCGCGCCGCCGACGTCCTGCTGCGCCGCGACGTCTGCGAGCTCACCCTGCTCGGCGACGTGGAGGCCATCCGCAAGAAGGCCGCCGACCTCGGCATCGACGTCACCAAGTGCGAGATCGTCGACCCGCACACCTCGGAGCTGCGCCAGCGCTTCGCCGAGCGGTACGCCCAGCTGCGCGCCCACAAGGGCGTGACGGTGGAGCTCGCGTACGACGTGGTCGCGGACGTCAACTACTTCGGCACCCTGATGGTCCAGGAGGGCCTGGCCGACGGCATGGTCTCCGGCTCGGTGCACTCCACCGCCGCCACCATCCGCCCCGCCTTCGAGATCATCAAGACCAAGCCGGACGCGTCCATCGTGTCCTCGGTCTTCTTCATGTGCCTCGCCGACAAGGTGCTGGTGTACGGCGACTGCGCGGTCAACCCGGACCCGAACGCCGAGCAGCTCGCGGACATCGCGGTCCAGGCGGCCGCCACCGCCGCCCAGTTCGGCGTGGACCCGCGGATCGCGATGCTCTCGTACTCGACCGGCACCTCCGGCTCGGGCGCCGACGTCGACAAGGTCCGCGAGGCCACCGAGCTGGTCCGCGAGGCACGTCCGGACCTGCGGATCGAGGGCCCGATCCAGTACGACGCGGCCGTGGAGCCGTCCGTGGCCGCGACCAAGCTGCCGGGCTCGGAGGTGGCCGGGCAGGCCACCGTCCTGATCTTCCCGGACCTCAACACCGGCAACAACACCTACAAGGCCGTGCAGCGCTCGGCCGGCGCCGTGGCCGTGGGCCCGGTGCTCCAGGGTCTGCGCAAGCCGGTCAACGACCTCTCGCGCGGCGCCCTCGTCCAGGACATCGTCAACACCGTCGCCATCACGGCCATCCAGGCCCAGGCGCAGGCACAGGGGCAGGAGACCTCCGCATGACCAGCACCGACCCGACTCCGTCGCGCGTCCTCGTACTCAACTCCGGCTCGTCGTCGGTGAAGTACCAGCTGCTCGACATGGCGGACTCCGCGCGGCTCGCGGTGGGCCTGGTCGAGCGGATCGGCGAGGAGACCTCCCGCCTGGTGCACACCCCGCTGACCGGTGGCGACAAGCGCGAGCTGACCGGCCCGATCGCGGACCACGCGGCCGCCCTGAAGGCGGTCTCCGAGGAGCTCGCCAAGGACGGCCTCGGCCTGGACTCGCCCGAGCTCGCGGCGATCGGCCACCGGGTGGTGCACGGCGGGCTGAAGTTCAGCGCGCCGACCGTCATCACCGAGGAGGTCATGGCGGAGATCGAGCGGCTCGTCCCGGTCGCCCCGCTGCACAACCCGGCGAACATCACCGGCATCCGCACCGCCCAGTCGCTGCGCCCGGACCTGCCGCAGGTGGCCGTCTTCGACACCGCCTTCCACACCACGATGCCGGAGCACGCGGCCCGGTACGCGATCGACGTGGAGACCGCCGACGCGCACCGCATCCGCCGCTACGGCTTCCACGGCACCTCGCACGCGTACGTCTCGCGCGAGACCGCGAAGCTGCTGGGCAAGGACCCCTCCGAGGTCAACGTGATCGTGCTGCACCTGGGCAACGGCGCCTCGGCGTCGGCGGTCCGGGGCGGGGTCTGCGTGGACACCTCGATGGGTCTCACCCCCCTTGAGGGCCTGGTCATGGGCACCCGCTCGGGCGACCTCGACCCGGCCGTCATCTTCCACCTGGAGCGGGTGGCCGGGATGTCCACGGACGAGATCGACACCCTGCTCAACAAGAAGAGCGGTCTGGTCGGGCTCTGCGGCGACAACGACATGCGCGAGATCCGCCGCCGCATCGACGAGGGCGACCAGCGCGCGGCGCTCGCCTTCGACATCTACATCCACCGGCTGAAGAAGTACATCGGCGCCTACTACGCGGTCCTGGGCAAGGTGGACGCGGTCGCCTTCACCGCCGGGGTGGGCGAGAACGCGGCGCCGGTGCGCGAGGCCGCCGTGCTGGGTCTGGAGGAGCTGGGGCTGGCGGTCGACGGCGAGCTCAACGCCGTACGGTCCGACGCGCCGCGGCTGATCTCGCCGGAATACGCGCGGGTGGCCGTGGCAGTGGTACCCACGGACGAGGAGCTGGAGATCGCGACGCAGACGTACGCGCTGGTCCGGTCCGGAGCCTGAGAAGGACCGGTCCGGAGGCCACGCCTGAGCGCACCTCCGCCCATTTGTACATTCCACCAGACGGAATATTCCGGAGCGAAACAAACCGATAGGATCGCCTCATGCGCCGTTCCAAAATCGTCTGCACACTGGGCCCCGCCGTCGACTCCTACGAGCAGCTGACTGCTCTGATCGAGGCCGGTATGAACGTGGCCCGCTTCAACTTCAGCCACGGGTCCCAGGCAGAGCACCAGGAACGGTACGACCGTGTCCGCAAGGCCGCCGCGGACACCGGTCGCGCGGTGGGCGTGCTCGCCGACCTCCAGGGACCGAAGATCCGCCTGGAGACCTTCGCCGAGGGCCCCGTCGAGCTGGTGCGCGGTGACGAGTTCGTCATCACCACCGAGGACGTCCCGGGCGACAAGTCGATCTGCGGCACCACCTACAAGGGGCTGCCGGGCGACGTCTCCAAGGGCGACCCGATCCTGATCAACGACGGCAACGTCGAGCTCAAGGTGACCGAGGTCGAGGGCCCCCGGGTCCGGACCATCGTCATCGAGGGCGGTGTCATCTCCGACCACAAGGGCATCAACCTGCCCGGCGCGGCGGTGAACGTCCCGGCCCTGTCCGAGAAGGACGTCGAGGACCTGCGGTTCGCCCTGAAGATGGGCTGCGACCTGGTCGCGCTCTCCTTCGTCCGCGACGCCGACGACGTCAAGGACGTCCACAAGGTCATGGACGAGGTCGGCCGCCGGGTGCCGGTCATCGCCAAGGTCGAGAAGCCGCAGGCCGTCGAGCACATGGAGGGCGTCGTCATGGCGTTCGACGGTGTGATGGTGGCCCGTGGCGACCTCGCCGTCGAGTATCCGCTGGAGCGGGTCCCGATGGTGCAGAAGCGCCTCATCGAGCTGTGCCGCCGCAACGCCAAGCCGGTGATCGTGGCGACCCAGATGATGGAGTCGATGATCACCAACTCGCGCCCGACCCGCGCCGAGGCCTCCGACGTGGCCAACGCGATCCTGGACGGCGCGGACGCGGTCATGCTCTCCGCCGAGTCCTCGGTCGGCGCCTACCCGATCGAGACGGTCAAGACGATGTCCCGCATCGTCGAGGCCGCCGAGGAGGAGCTCCTCTCCAAGGGCCTCCAGCCGCTGGTGCCGGGCAAGAAGCCGCGCACCCAGGGCGGTTCGGTCGCCCGCGCGGCCTGCGAGATCGCGGACTTCCTGGACGGCAAGGCGCTGGTCGCGTTCACCAAGTCGGGTGACACGGCCCGCCGCCTCTCGCGCTACCGCGCGGCCCAGCCGATCCTGGCCTTCACCACGGACGCCGGCACCCGCAACCAGCTGGCGCTGAGCTGGGGCGTCGAGTCCTTCGTCGTCCCGCACGTGGACAACACGGACGCGATGGTCGACCTCGTGGACGCGGAGCTGCTGAAGCTCAAGCGGTACCACGAGGGCGACACGATGGTCATCACGGCGGGCTCGCCCCCCGGCGTCCCCGGCACCACCAACATGGTCCGGGTGCACCACCTGGGCGGCGGCGGCCAGCAGGCCTGACGGTCCGTCATTAGTACGTGAGGGTCGAGGGCGGCACCGCGGGAGGAATCCCGGGGCGCCGCCCTCACCCGTACCCCGTGCGTCCTCGTGCGTACAGGAGAACCTTTTACCGTCTCCGTTGCCCAGTCGCGGAGTGCCCGCAACAGGATCTACATATTCCGTGGGGTACGTTCGCGTTCATGCGTGCCCCGATAACTGTGCAGTTCAACCGCCCGCTGGCGGCCGTGGCCCTCACCGTGGCGGCGGTCGTCTCCGGTGTCGCCCCGGCGGCGGCCCACCCGGTGAAGCCGGGCACGCCGTCGCCCGGGAAGCCGAGCCCCGGGGTACCGCGCGCCGGAGCCCCCAAGGAGCCCCCGGCGGCCATGTCGACGCTCGGCGGCGAGCAGTTGGGCCGTCCGGGCCCGCAGACCGGCGAGGGCGCCCCCGCGCTCCCCACGGGCCTCTCCGCGCTCTCCTGGATGGTCTCGGACGCGGACACCGGCCAGGTACTCGCCGCCAACAACGCCCACTGGCCGCTGCCGCCCGCCTCCACCCTCAAGATGCTCTTCGCGGACACGGTCCTTCCGGCGGTCCCGGGCACGGCGAGCCACAAGGTGGAGCCGGCGGAGCTCACGGGCATGGGCGACGGCAGCAGCGCGGTCGGCATCGTCCCGGGCCAGACGTATCTGGGGGCCGACCTCTGGCGCGGCGTGTTCCTCCGCTCAGGCAACGACGCGGTGCACGTCCTGGCGTCGATGAACGGCGGCGTCCCGAAGACGGTGACGGACATGCAGGCGAAGGCGGACGCGCTGGGCGCGAAGGACACCCACGTCCGCAGCCCCGACGGCTACGACGCGGAGGGCCAGGTCTCCTCGGCGTACGACCTGACCCTGTTCCTCCGCTCGGGCCTGCGCAACAAGGACTTCAAGGAGTACTGCGCGACGGCGGACGCGAAGTTCCCGGGCGGCCCGAACACCAAGGGCAAGCCGTTCGGTATCTCCAACACCAACCGCATGCTGTCCGGCATCGGCGGCGTGCCCAAGTACCCCGGCCTGATCGGCGGCAAGAACGGCTACACCACCCACGCCGGCAACACCCTGGCCGAGGCCGCCACCCGCGACGGCCACACGATCCTGGTGACGGTGATGAACCCCCAGGAGAACAAGCACGACAAGGTCTACACGGAGACGCGCGCGCTCCTGGACTGGGGCTTCACGGCCGTCGGCAAGGCGAAGCCGGTGGGCACCCTGGACGCCCTGAAGCCCACCCCCGCACCCAAGCCGGTAGGCACGGCGGCGACGAAGACGGACTCGTCGGGGATGGGCGTGCTGGGCTGGACGGGCATCGGGGCGGGGGCCGCGGTGGCGGTGGGGGTCGCTTACGTGGTGCTGAAGCGGAGGCCGGAGAAGCGGCGGCGGGTGTAGCGCTCCCCGTACGCGTGAAAAGCCGTGGCCCGCACCGGATTCGGTGCGGGCCACGGCCAACTGCGGCTCCCGGATGGGTCTTTGCGCGTACGGCTACTCGGGGCTGCCGTCCGTGATGTAGTTCTGCAGGCCCGGGATCGTCAGCGTGCCGCCGAACTGGCCGGCCTGGTGGATCGTCACGTTCGTGAAGAAGACATACGGGATGTTCAGGGGCGGCGGGGTCTGCGGGCTGAACGTGACCGGGATGAGGCCGAGGAGGTTGCCCTTCAGCTCCTCCGTGTACATCGTCACCGTGCCGTTGCGGATCGTCGACTCGGAACCCGCGCGCGCCTTGACGTGGGCGGTGGTCGGCTTGCCGTTCAGCTCCGGGCCGTACACCAGCTGGTGCAGGTTGTCGATGTCCACCGACTTCGCCGTGAACTTCAGGACCTTCTTGATCTTGCCGCTGCCCGTCTTGACCTCGACGATGCCCTCGTAGTTCAGACCGCTCAGCGTCAGCTTGGAGGTCTTGAGGATCCACGGCTGGTCCGGCAGCAGCGGGACGCCCGCGTCCAGCTTGGCGTTGGCCAGGGCCTTCGGGTCGGGAGTCGGACACGGGAACGGCTGCTTGGCGCCGTCCGGGATGTTCGTGTCCTTCTTGGGGTCCAGGCCCTTGGCGCTGTCCGCCAGGTCCTCGACCTTCGTGCCCGCCTGCTTGGCCGCCTCGCGGATCGCGTCGGCCGTCTTGTCCACGGGCTTCGTGGCCGGCTTCGTCGACGGCTTGCCCGGGGTCGTCTTCGGCGTCGGAGCCTTGGTGGTCGGCGTGGACGTCGGAGTCGACGACGGCTTCGGGGTCACCGGTGCCGACGACTTGGTCGGGTGTACGCCCAGGATGTCTCCCAGCACGTCCCCCAGGCCCAACGGGTCGAGCGGGTTGGTCGACTTGGTGGGCGCGGGCGTCGTGGACGGCTTCGTCGTGGGCGCCTGCGTGGAGGTCTGCCCCGAGGGCTTCTGCTGGGGCTGCCGCGCCTTGTCCGCCGACGGCGTCGTCGTCGGGGTCGGCTCCTTGGCCTTGTCCTTGTCCGTGTCCTTGTCCGTGGACGAGGGAGAAGAGGAGGACGACGGGCTCGGCGTCGACGACTTGCTCGACGACGGGCTGGGCGACTCGCTCGGCTGGTCGGAGCGCGTCACACAGGGGCCGGGCGCGAACGGGATGTCCGTCTTGTCGTCCGCCATCGCGAGCTTGGGCGTGAGGCTCATCCCGACGAACATGGCGGTCGGCATCGCGGCCAGCGCCATCGCCTTGCCCGCGGGCATCTGCAGCTTGGTCAGCAGCGACTTCCTCGGGGCCGCGTGCCGCGGCCCGCCTCTCTCACGGGAGTTGTCGCCTCCGGTCGAGCCCAGCCGCGTCTCGTCACCCCGCACTGTTCCTCCCGCCATTGGCGTCAACTGTCGTTTCGGTGACGGCCGTTCCGGACTCCTCCCCGCGCGGGCCGGGGACGGTCCCGCCGTCCGGCTCGTCACCCGAGGGGTCGCCCGCCTGAGCGCGCAGATCGCGCCGCTTCGGCTTCGCCGGCACCCACGACAGCGCGAGCGCGCCGCCGAAGAGGGCGAGCAGGAAGCCCATCAGGAAGCCGCCGATGTTCGCGACGGGCAGGGAGATCAGCGCGAGCAGAATGGCCGCGACGCCCGCGAACACCCGGACCTGCTGGTGGTACCAGATGGTCAGGCCGAGCGTGATCAGCAGTACGCCGATGATCAGCGAACCGGCGCCCGCCGTCGTGGACATGGCCAGCGTGATGTTCCCGAGGTGGAGATTGGCGTACGGGAAGTACGCGATGGGCACGCCACCGGCCATGGTGTACAGGCCCGCCCAGAACGGACGGCTGCCACGCCAGGCCCGGAAACGAAGCCGCCAGTAGGTGAAACCGCGGGAACCTGTGGTCTCGGCGCTCATGGAAAACAGCTCCCTGGTACCGCTGTTGCTGTGAAAGTGAAGAGGTCCCGGTGGCCGTGAGGGCCGTACGCTCAGCGGCCACCGGGGAGAGTGCCTAGTGCTTCAGCTGGCACTCGTTGGCGCCCGTGGACAGCCGCAGCTTGAGACCACTGAGCTTGAAGCTGCCGGCCGTGGTCGCCCACGCACGCTGCTCCACGTTCTTCAGGGTGGCGTGCTCGGCGCGCTGCGCGAACCCGTACGGGTTCGACTTCGGCGTCGCGTTCCCCTGCATCTTCGTCTTGCCGTTGGCCGAGCCCTCGCCGGCCGCGACACCGATGTCGATGTTCTTGAACTCGGCGTCGGTGTCGAGCTGGGACACATCGAGGTAGATGTTGTCCGCCTTGACGGGCTCGCTGCCCGTGCCCGCGTTCAGCGTCATCGTGATGTTGCCGAAGAACGGAACCTTCGGCGTCACGACGGACTGACACATGTTGTAGATCTCGGCGTGGCTGAAGCCCGAGACGACAACGGGGTGCGCGGCCTTGTTGCCTTCGAGGTCCGTGCCGGTGGCGATCGACCCGTACTGGAGGAGGTCGTCACCTTCCAGCCGGTCCGCCGTGACCTTGAAGTCGACCCCGGAGACACTGAACGACGCCGCCAGCGCGCCCTGGGCGAGGCCGATGCCTATCGCCGCAGTGGCGGCCACGCTGGGCACCATGACCAGCGCGAACCGCTTCCATCTGGTCCCGCCACGAACTTGGGACTCCATGACTTTCCTCCTTCTCGGACGTACATCTCCGGGACGGACCCTCGCAGGCTGTCCAGGGATGGGAGAAGTGCTACGTCCTCGGGAAGGAGCGCCCGAGTCTTCAGGCGCGTACCGCGTCCGAATCACCGGCGATCACCCCCGAGCGACAACCACTGGTCGCGCCTGACGCGTATCACGCACAACCTGCTGGACAGGCCCCGCCGGTGAGCGGAGACCCCCCTGTCCACAGTCGGCGACGGGGCCGCCGGCCGGCTCGGTGGGGACCCAGAAACGCGCAGCCCCGAGTGGCTGTCGGGCTGGTGCGTTATTGGACCGAGCGTGGCCGATCGTGGTCCATTCGGAGGAGGGGCGCAAGGGGGTTCGTTACTTGCCAGTAACGGAGGGATAACCGTGGCACGACAGCCCGGCATCGGGCCGCCACACTTCGTACCCCCAAGTCACCGGACAGAAGGGGAAATAGACGTCTCAATACGGACGTAAGAAGCAGTTCAATTTACTGCCAGTAACAGCGACCGCGTTTACCAAGTTTTGGTAAAACGCGGTCGCCGCTTGTCTCCGTGTCGCCAAATCGTCAGCGGTGCACACGCACGCGATGACAGCTCAGCGCCCCTGGAGCGGCCCGGACACCGGGCCCCGGTTCAGTAAAGAACTCGCGCCAGCGCGCCCCGGGCCCTGGTCACCCGCGGGTCGTCGGTACCGACCACTTCGAAGAGTTCGAGCAGTCGCAGCCGCGCCGCGTTGCGGTCCTCGCCCGAGGTGACCCGGGCGGCCTCGACGAGCCGGCCGAACGCGTCCTCGACGTGTCCGCCCACCAGGTCCAGGTCCGCCGCGGCGATCTGGGCGGTGACGTCCGCCGGCTTCTCCGCCGCGTCCTTGCGGACCTGCTGCGGGTCCATGTCCTGGACCCGGCGCAGCAGTTCGGCCTGGGCGAGGCCGAGCTTGGCCTCGGGGTGGCCGGGGTCGTCGGCGAGCACGTTCTTGTACGCCTGGACCGCGCCGGCCAGATCGCCCGAGTCCAGGGCCGTGACGGCCGCTTCGAGCAGGGCGTCGTAAGGACCGGCCACGGGCGCGGCGGGGGCCTGCGCGGCGTCCGCCTCCGCGTCGACGGCGATGCCGGTGAGGCCGAAGCGCTCCTCGGCGACCTGGATCAGCTGGTCGAGGGTCTCGCGGATCTGGGCCTCGGGGGCCGCGCCCTGGAAGAGGGGCAGCGCCTGCCCGGCGACCACCGCGAAGACCGCCGGGATCCCCTGGATCCCGAACTGCTGCATCAGCATCTGGTTGGCGTCGACATCGATCTTGGCCAGCAGGAAGCGGCCGTTGTACTCCGCGGCCAGCCGCTCGAGCAGCGGGCCGAGCTGCTTGCACGGCTCGCACCACTCGGCCCAGAAGTCGATGACGACCGGCACCTCGGCCGAACGCTGGAGGATGTCGCGCTCGAACCCGGCCTCGTCGACATCGATCACGAGGGCCGACGGCGGTACGGCCGCGCCCCCGCCCTGACGGGCGGCCTCTACCCGGGCCTGCTCCGCCTTGGCCTTGGCCTCACCGGCCGCCTTCACCGCGGCGAGGTCGACGACGCCGCTCATGGACATGTTCCTAGGCTGCATGCGTACATCCTCCCCCTTCCGCGCGCGAGTGTGCTCAACCGGTGGCAGGATCCCGGCGCACCCGGGTCCCCACCCGGCGCCTGCGTCCCTGCGTGTACTGCTGTTCTGTGGTTGTCGCTCAAAGACCGCTGGAGTCTTTCGCTACGAGCCGTAGCGTAACTGGAGTCGGCACGGAAGCGCCGGGAGGAGGCCCCGAACGCGCCGTGATCTCTCCCACAGCGCATTCCTTACCGGCCGGTATGGTCGTACGTCATGTGTTCCGAATCCAGCCCCGGCAGAACCGCGCGCCCCGGCCGCCCCCGCAGCCCCGAGGCCGACGCGGCGATCCTGCTGGCGACCCGGCAGGCGCTGGTGGAACTGGGCTGGTCGAAGCTGACGATGGGGGACGTGGCGACCCGCGCGGGCGTCGCCAAGACGACGCTGTACCGGCGCTGGGCGGGCAAGAACGAGCTGGTCGTGGACGCGGTGGCGGTCCTCTTCGACGAGCTCGAACTCCCCGACCTCGGCAGCCTCGCGGCGGACGTGGAGGGCGTGGTGCTCCAGTTCGCGTCCATCCTGGAGCGCCCCGAGACGAAGACGGCGCTGATGGCGGTGGTCGCGGAGTCCACCCGCGACGACGCCCTGCGCGGCCGGATCCGCTCGGCGATCGTGGACCGGCAGAAACGGCTCGTACTGATCGGCCGGGAGCGGGCGCAGGTGCGGGGGGAGCTGCCGTACGAGGACGACGCGATCGCCTCCGCGCGCCACGCCGACCTCATCTTCGACGTGGTCGCGGGGGCGGTGGTCCACCGGGCGCTGGTCAGCGCGGAGCCGGTGGACCGGGAGTGGGCCCGCGACTTCACGCTCCTGATCTGCACGGGTTTGCAGGCGACGGCCTGAACCGTGTCCGTCTGCGGACCGTGGGTGGCTGGTCGCGCAGTTCCCCGCGCCCCTAAAAATGCCGCTCCGCGGCAATCCCCTGGGCGCCCCGCAGGGGCGCATCCAGGGGCGCGGGGAACTGCGCGAGCAACCCACCACGGTCCGCAGACGAAGCATCCGGCCGCCCGCCAGAGGGCTTTCGGGAAGGGGCGGGGTGGGGGTCACATCACACCGCGTACCCCGCCCCGAACGCCCCCAGATTCCCCTCCACCCACTCCGACGTCCACTTCAGCCCCTCCCCCAGGGACACCTCCGGCACCCACCCTGCCCACTCCCGCGCCCGAGAGTTGTCGGACAGCAGCCGCTCCACCTCGCTCCCCGACGGCCGCAGCCGAGCCGGATCCACCACGACCCGCGCGGAACGCCCGGACGCCGCGATCAGGGACTCCGCCAGATCCCCGATCGAGATCTCCCGGCCCGACCCGAGGTTCACCACCTCCCCCACCGCCCGCTCGCACTCCGCCACCGCGAGGAACCCCCGCGCGGTATCCGTCACGTACGTGAAATCACGCGTAGGAGTGAGCGAGCCGAGCCGGATCTCCTGCGCCCCGGCGTGCAGTTGGGCCAGGATCGTCGGGATCACGGCCCGCGCCGACTGCCGCGGCCCGTACGTGTTGAACGGCCGCACCACCGTCACCGGCAGCTCGAACGCGTGCCAGTGCGACAGTGCCAGCACGTCCGCGCCGATCTTCGACGCGGAGTACGGCGACTGCGGCTGGAGCGGGTGGTCCTCCGCGATCGGCACCGTCCGCGCCGTCCCGTACACCTCACTCGTCGAGGTGTGCACCAGGCGCCGCACCGAGTGCCGGCGGCAGGCCTCCGCGATGTTCTCCGTGCCGACGACGTTCGTCTGGACGTACGCGCCCGGCGAGTCGTAGCTGTACGGGATGCCGATCAGCGCGGCGAGGTGGAAGACGGTGTCGCACCCGGCGACCGCGTCCGACACCCGCCCGGCGTCGCGCACGTCGCCCGCGATCATCTCGACCGCCGGGTGGTCGAGCAGATGCGCCAGATGGCCCTTCTCGGCGTACGGCTTGTAGTGCACGAACGCCCGCACCCGCGCGCCCTGTTCGACCAGCAGGTCGACGAGGGTCGAGCCGATGAATCCCTCGGCCCCGGTGACGAGGACGGTTCGGTTCTGCCAGTTGTTCATGCTGCGTGCTCCTTGTCGTACGAGTGAATGTGGTGCCCGGCCAGTTCCCGCACCCGCGCCGCCAGCAGCTCCGCCGCCCGCGCGTGGGGCCCCGGATCCGCCGCCCCCGCCATCGCGGAAAGCCGCGCCGGATCGGCGAGCAGCGGCTCGACGAGCGAGGCGAGGCGGTCGGCCGTGGTCTCGGCGTCCGGGAGCAGCAGGCCCGCCCCGGCCTCCGAGAGGACCCGCGCGTTGTGCGTCTGGTGGTCGCCGGGCGCGTGCGGATACGGGACGAGGACCGCCGGGACGCCCGTGCTGGCCAGCTCCGCGACCGTCGCCGAACCGGCCCGGCACACCACCAGATCGGCCGCCGCGTACGCGAGGTCCATCCGGTCGAGGTAGGGCACGGCCCGCGCGCCCCACAGCCCGGTCAGCCGCCGCCGGGTCTCCTCTAGGGCGGCCGGACCGGTCTTGATCAGCAGGTGGACGTCGTCGCGCCCCTGCCAGCGCCGGGCGAGCCCGACCGCCGCCTCGGTGAGCCGGGCCGCGCCCAGGCTGCCGCCGTTGACGAGCACGAGCCGCGCCCCGGGCGGCACGTCGAGCACCCGCCGGGCCTCGGCCCGCAGCGCCGGCCGGTCGAGCCCGGCGAGCGCCGAGGCGATCGGCATCCCGGTGGTGACGGCGTCGGCGCCGCCCGCCAGATGCGCCCGGCTGCGGTCGAAGGCGACCGCGATGTTCCGGGTGAGCCGGGCCGCGAACTGGTTGGCCCGCCCCGGCACGGCGTTGGACTCGTGGATCAGGCTGGGCAGTCCGGCGAGTCTGGCCCCGACGATGACGGGCGCGCTGGGATAGCCGCCCATCCCCACCGCGACCTGCGCGCCCTGCGCCCGCAGGATCGCCCGGCACTGTGCGCCGGACTTCAGCAGCGCGGCCGGGAGCAGATAGCGGCGGGCGCCGAGCGCCGGGTCGAAGGGGATCATGTCGACGGTGTGCAGCCGGTATCCGGCGGCCGGGATGAGCTCGCCCTCCAGGCCTCTTTCCGTACCGACGAACGAGATCACCGCGTCCGGGGCGGCCCGGCGCAGCGCCTCGGCGAGCGCCAGCCCGGGGTAGATGTGGCCGCCGGTGCCGCCCGCACCGATCACGACAGAGAGTGGTGTGCGCATGCCCCGAAGGTTCGCGGGGTGGCTTAAGAGGCTTCTAAGAGCGGCGTTTGGCACTCTTTGCCCATGAGCAGCAGCGCACACGCCCGGCCCCCGGCCCGCATCCTCGTCGTCGATGACGAGCCGGAGGTGCGGGCCGCCGTGGAGGACGGCCTCGCCGTGGAGGGGTACGAGGTGCGGGGCGCCGCCGACGGGCTGGCGGCGCTCGCCGAGATCGCCGCCTGGCAGCCGGACGCGGTGGTCCTCGACGTGATGATGCCGGTCCTGGACGGGCTGGCCGTCTGCCGCCAGCTGCGGGCGCTGGGCGACCGCACCCCCGTCCTCGTGCTGACCGCGCTCGACTCGGTGAGCGAACGCGTCGACGGTCTGGAGGCGGGCGCCGACGACTACCTCGTCAAACCGTTCGCACTGGACGAACTGATCGCGCGCGTACGGGCGTTGCTGCGCCGGGCCGCGCCCGACGAGCCGGACCCGGAGCGGCTGGTCTTCGCGGACCTGGTCCTCGACCCGGCCACCAGGACCGGCCACCGCGCCGGACGCCCCCTGGAGTTCAGCCGCACCGAGTCCGCCCTGCTCGAACTGCTGATGCGCCACCCCGGCCAGGTCCTGCCGCGCGAGATGATCCTGGAGCTGGTCTGGGGCCGCGACTTCGGCCCCGACTCCAACTCGCTCGCGGTGTACGTGGGTTATCTGCGCCGCAAACTGGAGGCGGGCGGCGAGCCCCGGCTCGTCCACACCGTCCACGGCGTCGGCTACCGCCTGGACACCGCGTGAGCGCGCGCCGCCGGCTCGGTGCCCGCTGGCGGCGCAGGCGCCCGCTGCGCACCCGGCTCGCCGTGGCCGCATCGGCGGCGGTGGCGCTGGTCGCGCTCGGCGTCTGCACGGCCGCGTTCTTCGTGATCCGCTACGAGCTGTTCCACCAGCTCGACCTGAACCTCACCCAGTCCGCGACCCTGGCGGCCCAGCAGAACCGGGGGGCCGCGCCCGGCGTGATCAACGGCGAGTGCCGCTTCCTCTCCGCCCCGGCCTGCGCCCAGATCGTCCCGAGGAACCCGGCGGGCGACCCGGCCAAGCCCTATCTGCTGCCGGTCCCGCCGCAGGCCCGCGAGGTCGCGGCCGGGCAGCGCCGCCCCTACTTCACCAACATCCACCTCTCCGGCCACCCGGCCCGCATGCTCACCACCACGCTGCCGCGCGGCGAGGCGCTCCAGGTGGCCCTGCGCGCGGACACCGTGGAGGAGGGCGTACGCCAGGCGGCCCGGCTGCTCTCCGGGGTCGGCGCGGCCGGGGTGCTGCTCGCCGCCGGGCTCGGCTATTGGGTCTCGCGCACCGGCCTCGCCCCGGTCGCCCGGCTCACCGCGACCGCCGAGCACATCGCGACCACCCGCGACCCCAGCCACCGCATCGAGCTGCCGCCGGGCCCGCTGGGCAAGGAGGACG
The DNA here is from genome assembly GCF_014649795.1 of Streptomyces melanogenes. Lineage (GTDB taxonomy): Bacteria > Actinomycetota > Actinomycetes > Streptomycetales > Streptomycetaceae > Streptomyces > Streptomyces noboritoensis. Next base: position 68,301 of record NZ_BMTS01000009.1, on the reverse strand, counting down.
AGGTGACCCGGCTCGCCGCGTCCTTCAACACCATGCTGGGCGAGCTGGAGCAGTCGGTGACGGCCCAGCGCCGACTGGTGGCGGACGCCTCCCACGAACTGCGCACCCCGCTCACGGCGCTGCGGACCAATGCCGAACTCCTGGCCCGTGCCGATCGCCTGACAGAGGCTCAGCGCACTCGGGCGTCCTCAGCGCTGGGCCGCCAGATCCGCGAAGTGACCGTGATGGTGAACGACCTGATCGACCTGGCCAGGGACGAGGAGCCGACCCCGCTCCTGGAGGAGGTGCGGCTGGCCCCGCTGGTGGCCCACACGGTGGACACGGCCCGCGCGCACTGGCCGTCCACCCCGTTCCGCCTCGACCTGGCGGACGCCTCCGCCACACTCCCCGGCGTCCCGGCCCGGCTGGCCCGACTGCTGTCCAACCTCCTGGACAACGCGGCGAAGTTCAGCCCACCGGGCGCCCCGGTCGAAGTGACCTTGTCGGCCCGCGAGTTGACGGTACGGGACCACGGCCCCGGCATCGCGGAAGAGGATCTCCCGTACGTCTTCGACCGCTTCTACCGAGCCGACCGCGCCCGCGCCCTCCCCGGCTCGGGCCTGGGCCTGGCGATGGCCCGCCAGATCGCGCGAGCACACGGGGCGGACTTGTCGGTCCGGAACGCCCCCGAGGGGGGAGCGGCGTTCCGGGTGAACTGGTAGGGGCGCGGGGAACCGCGCGACCAGCCGCAGTCCACCCGCACCCGGAAGACGGCCCACTAGAGCGGCATCTAGAACCCCGCCGGCTCCGTGTAGATGCCCCACTCGTCCCGAAGCACCCCGCAGATCTCACCCAGGGTCGCCTCCGCCCGCACCGCGTCCAGCATCGGCGCGATCATGTTCGACCCGTCCCGCGCGGCAGCGAGCATCGCGTCCAGCGCGGACTTCACCCGTGCCGAGTCGCGCGCGCCCTTGCGGTCCGCCAGGGCGCGGACCTGCTCGCGCTCCACCTCGTGGCTGACCCGCAGGATCTCCAGGTCACCGGTGACGGACCCGTGGTGCACATTGACGCCCACGACCCGCTTGTCCCCCTTCTCCAGGGACTGCTGGTACTGGAACGCCGACTCGGCGATCTCCCCGGTGAACCACCCGTCCTCGATCCCGCGCAGGATGCCCGAGGTGATCGGCCCGATCGGGTGCTGCCCGTCCGGGTGCGCCCGGCGCCCGCGCTCCTTGATCTGGTCGAAGATCTTCTCGGCGTCCGCCTCGATGCGGTCGGTGAGCTGCTCCACGTACCAGGCGCCGCCGAGCGGGTCGGCCACATTGGCCACACCCGTCTCCTCCATGATCACCTGCTGGGTGCGCAGCGCGATCTCGGCCGCCTGCTCGCTGGGCAGGGCGAGCGTCTCGTCGAGCGCGTTGGTGTGCAGCGAGTTCGTGCCGCCGAGGATCGCGGAGAGCGCCTCCACCGCCGTCCGCACGACGTTGTTGTACGGCTGCTGGGCGGTCAGCGAGACACCGGCCGTCTGGGTGTGGAAGCGCAGCCACTGCGCCTTGTCGGACTTCGCCCCGTACACCTCCTTCATCCAGCGGGCCCAGATCCGCCGCGCGGCGCGGAACTTGGCGATCTCCTCGAAGAAGTCGAGGTGCGCGTCGAAGAAGAAGGAGAGACCGGGCGCGAAGACGTCCACGTCCAGACCGCGCGAGAGGCCCAGCTCCACGTACCCGAAGCCGTCGGCCAGGGTGTACGCCAGCTCCTGCGCGGCCGTGGCCCCGGCCTCGCGGATGTGGTAGCCGGAGACCGACAGCGGCTTGTAGGCCGGAATGCCCGCCGCGCAGTGCTCCATCAGGTCGCCGATGAGGCGCAGGTGCGGCTCGGGCTGGAAGAGCCACTCCTTCTGCGCGATGTACTCCTTGAAGATGTCGGTCTGGAGCGTGCCGTTGAGGATGCCCGGGTCGACGCCCTGCCGCTCGGCGGCGACCAGGTACATGCAGAACACCGGCACGGCGGGACCGCTGATCGTCATCGACGTGGTGACGTCACCGAGCGGGATGTCCTTGAACAGGACCTCCATGTCGGCGGCCGAGTCGATGGCGACGCCGCAGTGGCCCACCTCGCCCAGCGAGCGCGGCTCGTCGGAGTCGCGGCCCATCAGGGTCGGCATGTCGAAGGCGACCGAGAGGCCGCCGCCGCCCGCCGCGAGGATCATCTTGTAGCGCTCGTTGGTCTGCTCGGCGTTGCCGAACCCGGCGAACTGCCGGATGGTCCAGGTCCGGCCCCGGTAGCCGGTCGCGTGGAGACCCCGGGTGTACGGGTACTCGCCGGGCCATCCGATCCGCTCGAAGCCCTCGTAGGTGTCGCCGGGGCGGGGCCCGTAGACCGGGTCGACCGGGTCCCCGGAGAGCGTGGTGAAGTCCGCGTCCCGCTTGCGGGCCTTGTCGTAACGGGCCTGCCAGCGTCGGCGGCCCTCCTCGATGGCGTCAGCGTCCATGCCTTCGAATTTACTAGGACGTCCTAGTAAATGTCGATGGCCGACCGCCCGCGGTTCTCCGCGGGCGGTGGGGTTACGCCTGGGCCGCGACCGGCGCCGGGTCCGTGACCAGGGCCTCTACCTCGCGGGAGACCTTGCGCTCGACGAAGAAGGCGGCGGTGGGAATCGTGCCCGCGATGAGCACCCAGAGCTGCTTGCCGACCGGCCACTTCGCCTTGGACCCGAGGTCGAAGGCGCAGACGAGGTACAGGACGTACAGCCAGCCGTGCGCGATGCCCACGATCTTGGTGAAGTCGGCCGCGCCGTCCATGTCCAGCAGGTACTTGGCGATCACGCCGAGCGTGAGCAGGACGAGGAGGACACCGGTGACGTAGGCCATGACGCGGTAGCGGGTCAACACGCTCTTTTTCATGCCTACGAGACTAACGGCCCGCACAGCACGATCTTGGCCGGGCCCCATCCAGCCAGGGGCGCGGGGAACTGCCCACCACAACCCGCACCCGGCACATCACAGCAAGGCCCGAGCTCTACTCGTCCTCGAAATCGTTCGCGGCAACGCGCAGCGGGCGCAACAACGCGAAGATCTCGCCGCACTCCTCCGCGTCGTACGCCCCCAGCCCGAAGTCCATCTCCATCAGATCCCGCGTCGCGTTCTCGACGACCTCGCGCCCCTTGTCCGTGATGGACGCCAGCGTGCCCCGCCCGTCGTTCGGGTTGGGCCGCTTGTCGACGAGCCCCGACCGCACCAGGCGGTCCACGGTGTTCGTCACCGACGTGGGGTGGACCATCAGCCGCTCGCCGATCTTGGACATCGGCAGCTCACCCGCCTTGGAGAAGGTGAGCAGCACCAGCGCCTCGTACCGCGCGAAGGTCAGCCCGTACGGCTTGACGACCGCGTCGACCTCGGCGAGCAGGATCTGGTGCGCGCGCATGATCGAGGTGATCGCCCCCATGGAGGGGACCGGCCCCCAGCGCTGCTGCCAGAGTTCGTCGGCGCGGGCGATGGGGTCGAACGGGAGGCTGAGCGGCTTCGGCACGCACCGACCTTACCGACTGGTCATATGCCGGTCAGCCCCGTCTCACACTTCGGCCCGTGGCGCTCCATTGCGGAGAGTGACCGATATGTCACGATTGTTCGCGTCCTGTGTACGCCTGTGACCCCAGGGAGCCGTATGTCCCGGCACAGAAACGCCCGGCGCCGCACCCTCCTCGCCGCCGCCCTGCTCACCCTGGCGGTCGGCTGCTCCGGCTCCCCCGACCCGGATCCGGGCACCACCTCCGCCCAGCGCCACTCCACGGGCGAGGGCGCCGAACCGGCGCCCGGCGGGCCCTTCTGGGTCGACCCGGACAGCAACGCGGCCAAGCAGATCAAGATCTGGGAGGCGCAGGGGCGTACCGCCGACGCCGAGGCGCTGCGGCGGATCGCGGACCGGCCGATGGCGGACTGGCCGGCGTGGGACAACCCGGGGCCGGGGATCCGCCGGGCGGTGGCGGGCGCGGCCAAGGACCAGCGCACGATCCTGCTGGTGGCGTACAACATCCCGCACCGCGACTGCGGCGGGCTGTCGGCGGGCGGGGCCGCGGACACGACCGCGTACCGCACCTGGTTCGGCATGTTCGCCGAGGCGATCGGGGACGCCAAGGCGATCGTGGTCCTGGAGCCGGACGCGGTGGCCCACATGGTCGACGGCTGCACCACCCCCGAGCACTGGGACGAGCGCTACCAGCTGCTCAACGAGGCGGTGGACCACTTCAAGAAGCTGCCGAACACCAAGGTCTACCTGGACGCGGGCAACCCGGCGTGGATCCCCGACCCGGCCAAGCTGGTGGCCCCGCTGACCCGCGCCGGGGTGGCCCGCGCCGACGGGTTCGCGCTGAACGTCTCCAACTTCCAGACCGACGAGGCCGTACGGGCGTACGGCGCCAAGGTCTCGCAGGGGCTCGGCGGCAAGCACTTCGTGATCGACACCAGCCGCAACGGGGCCGGGCCGCTGCTCGACGACCCCGGCCAGGCCTGGTGCAACCCGCCCGGCCGGGCGCTCGGCACGGCCCCGACCGCCAGCACCGGGGACCCGCTGCTCGACGCCTACCTGTGGATCAAGCGGCCCGGCGACTCGGACGGGACCTGCCGGGGCGGGCCGGCGGCGGGCGCCTGGTGGCCGGAGTACGCGCTCGGCCTGGCCCGCCGCTCGACCGCCTGATCGGCCTCGGCGGGCCGGGCGGTCAGTCGATCAGCAGCCACTTCGCCTCGGACGGCGTGCCCTGGGCGTCCGTGACGAAGAGCATGTACCAGCCGGGCGGGACCAGCGCCTTGTCGCGCGGGACCTCGACCGTCACCGTCTTCTTGTCCTTGGTCAGGCGCACGTCGATCGAGCGCTGCTCGACGTCCGTGGTGTGGGTGACGGCGCTGGGCCGCATCAGCCGGGCCTTGGCGATCCGCTCGGGGTGCGCGGTGGGGAAGGTGGCCCGGCGGTCCTGGCCGACCGCCTGCGGGCCGTCGCCGAGGGCGGGGCGCTGGTCCTTGTCGCGGTAGAGGTAGGGCGGGGTGTAGATCTCCATGCGCTGCTCGAACTTGCCGAGCTTGGTGTTGTCCTTGTCGCCGAAGAGCGAGTCGGAGCCGAAGGTGGCGACCCGGCCGTCGGGCAGCAGCAGCGCCTCGGAGTGGTAGTTGCGCCCGACCGTGGGGTCGGCGGCCTCGCGGAAGACGTTGGCGGCGGGGTCGTAGAACTGGGCCTTGAGGATGTTGCTGGCGCCGCGACCCCGGTAGTCCTCGGAGCCGCCGCTGGTGAAGACGGAGTCGTCGGGCAGGATCACGCTGTTGAGGTAGCGGGTGCCCTGCGGGAGCGCGGGCCCGGTCTTGAAGGCGGGGCTGTCCTGCTTGAGGTCGATCAGGGCGGTGCGGGGCGTGGACTTCTTGGACTCGCCGACCCCGCCGCCGCCGAGCAGCATGAACCGCTGGTCCTGGGCCGGCGGGAGCAGCAGTGAGCTGGCGGTCTCCAGCTGGTCGCCGTCGCCGAGGCCGTCGACCTTGGTGAAGGTGTTGGTGGAGATGTCCCAGAGCCCGGGCTCGCGGCCCTTGTCGGCGGGCCCGTAGCCCGCGTTGGCGCCGGAGTAGAAGAGCTTGCCGCTCTTGGTGAGGAAGAGCGAGGGGTACGTGGGGAAGTACCGGAAGGGCCCCTTGCCCCACTTCTTGGTCTTGGGGTCGTAGATCTCGTTGTCGCCCGCGAGGATCACGCCCACGTCGTCGAGCCCGGAGACGGCGAGGACCCTGCCGTCCTGGAGGGTAGTGAGCGTCGGGTACCAGCGGGCCTCCCGCATGGGGGCGACGGGGATGTACTTCTCCGCCTTGGGGTCGAACTCGTAGGCCGCCCGGATGCCCTGGAAGTCCTGCTTGTCCATGGTGATCTTCTCGGCGAGGCCGTACGTGTTGTCGGCGTCCTCGCCCTTGAGGCCCTCGATCTCGTACTGGGCCTGGTCGGTGGCCACGGCCTTCGGGCCCTCGGCGGTGGCTTCCACGAAGACCCGGGCCTCGGCGGCGGTGACCTTGGTCTTCCACGGCTTCATCTGGCCGGTCGCGTAGTAGCTGACCACGAACTCGCGCTTGGCCCGGGGGACGGTGACGTCGAACTTGGAGACGTACTCGACGCCGGACGGGGAGCGGAACTTGGTGCCCTTCTTGATGGTGACGGGCTTGTCCGGGTTCTCGTTCTTGACCCGCATCCCGCCGCCGGCCCGCTTGACCTGGGCGTCCAGGACCTCGTAGCGGGCGGTGCCGCCGGCCACCAGGAGGCGGCCGTCGGGGAGCTGGGCGTGGCCGGAGCAGAAGAAGTCCTCGGGGGTGGGGATCTTCTTGAAGGTGTTGTCCTTCGGGTTCCACAGCACGGTGTCGAAGGAGCCCGCGTCGAACTTCTCCTGCTTGTTGCCGGACCCGGCGATGATCAGGACCTTGCCGGTGTGCAGCAGGGCCGCGTGGATCGCGTTCGTACGGTACTTGGCGGGGATGTCGACGGTGTCCCAGGCGCCGTACTTGCGCATGTATTCGGGCCGGCGGATCTGGTACGCGTGGTACTGCTCCTCGGCGAAGGAGAGCGCGGCCGGGGCGTTGAGCCCGGCGAGCAGCAGGACCGCGCCGCCGCCGAGGAGCGTCTTCTTGGTGCTCTTGGAGGGCCGGTAGGCCATGGGTCAGTTCCCTCCGGTCGTCGTGGCAGCCGGTGTGGTGGTGGCCAGGGCGGCCTCCGCCCCCTCGGCCTCGGCGGCGGGGGCCAGGGCCCGCCGCCGGGCGGCCGCGCGCTCGCGCCGGGCGGTCCAGGACCAGACGGCGACGGGGGCGAGCGCGATGGCGAGGGCGAGGACCGCCCAGGTGCGCATCGCCACGTGGGTGTGGCCGTAGTGGACCGAGGCGGCGAGGGACGCGACGAGCACGGCGGCCCAGAAGAGGTGGATGCGGAAGGTCCACAGCCGGTCGGGGCTGGCCTCGCCGCCCTTGGGGGTGACGACGAACCGGCCGCGGGTGCGCAGCACCGCCGAGGCGAGCGACTTGAGGTAGATGGGCGCGGAGAGCGCGGACATCCCCATTCCGGCGAGGCCGCCGGAGCCCTCGGGTTCGTGGGGCGAGACGTTGTGGCGGCGGTTCCAGAGGTAGAGCCCGATCTGGAGGGCGGCGGCGTCGCTGTAGAGCATCAGCCAGACGGAGGCGGAGACCTGGGTGCCGGAGGCGCCGAACCAGAGGAACAGGACGCAGCTGACGATGCCGAGCAGCCAGTTGACGGCGGTCATCGGGTAGTAGACGAGCATGAGGGTGTACGAGAGGAGCCGCCCGGGCGGGACCCGGAACAGCGCCTTCCAGTACTGCTTGAGCAGCGTTTCGTACGTACCGCGCGACCAGCGCGTCTGCTGGGTGAAGAAGTCGGTCCAGGACTCCGGGCCCTCGCCGACGGCCAGCACGTCCGGGGTGTAGACCGACCGCCAGAAGTGGCCGGTCCGCGGGTTCTTGCGGCGGTGCAGCTCGAAGCCGGTGGCCATGTCCTCGGTGATCGAGTCGTAGAGCCCGCCGACCTGGCGCAGTGCGGTGATCCGGACGATGTTGTTGGTGCCGACGAACATCGGGGCGCGGTAGCGGTTGCCGGCCCGCTGGATCAGCGCGTGGAAGAGGAACTGCTGGGACTCGGCGGCCTTGGTGACGGGCGAGTCGTAGTTCCCGTAGACCTGCGGGCCGACCACGAACGCGACGTCGGGGTCGCGGAAGTAGCCCATCATCCGCTCCAGGAAGTTGGGGAGCGGCACGTGGTCGGTGTCGACGGAGGCGAAGAAGTCGTAGCCGGCGCCGTGCATGGCGAGCCAGGCGTTGTAGTTGCCGTGTTTGGTACGGGCCTTGTGCGGGCCCTTCTTGCGGTTCCACTCGGGGACGCCCTTGCGGGTGAAGTGGCGCACCCCCAGCTCCTCGCAGAGCGCCTTGGCCCGTTCGTCGTCGCCCTCGTCCAGGAGCCAGACGTCGAGGGGGCCGGGGTGGTGCAGGCGGACCGCGCCCTCCAGGGTGGCTCGGACCATGGCCATGGGCTCCTTGCCGGGGACCCAGGTGGTGAGGAAGGCGACCCGGGTGCCGGGCTCCGGGTACACGGGTATGGGGTCCCGGGCGACCATCGTGGCGTGGGCGATGGAGACCACGTTGACGACCATGAAGAGCTCGATCAGGCCGATCGCGACGAGCATCGCGATGTCCAGGCCGACCAGCCACTCGTCGCCGCCCTCGCGCTCCACCCAGTGGGTGGGCCAGACGAGGTAGACGAGGAGGACCGCGGTGAGCACGGGCGCCAGCGTCATCAGGAGCACGGCGCGTATTCGGCGGGGTTCGCTGGAGAGGAGACTTCGGTACCGCACCCGGTAGGCCGCCCTGTCCGGTTCCGTGAGCGGTCCGGCGAGCCGGCTGTGGGTCTCGTAGTCGTACTGCTCCGACGGACTCTCCGACCGCACTGTGCCCTCCAGCTGATCGAGCCAGGTAGATATCACCACAAAAGTGGAGATTCTTCGGCGTGTCGACTGGAGTACTCCGAGTGAGCGGTTCCCGTACGAGCGGTTTGCCGGGCACCACGACATGGAAGAGCCCCCGCCGCCGCGCGGGGCGGCCGGGGGCTCGGGCGGTGGTCGGGGCTCAGGCCGACAGGTGCCGCTCCACCGTCTCCACCTTCGAGGTCAGCCCGTCGGTGACGCCGGGGCGGACGTCCGCCTTCAGGACCAGCGAGACGCGCGGGGCGCGGGCCTCGACGGCGGCGACGGCCCGCTTGACGACGTCCATGACCTCGTCCCACTCGCCCTCGATCGAGGTGAACATGGCGTCGGTCCGGTTGGGGAGCCCCGACTCGCGGACGACGCGGACGGCGTCGGCGACGTACTCCCCCACGTCCTCGCCGACGCCCAGCGGGGTGACCGAGAAGGCGACGATCACGCTCCGACCACGCCTTCCTTGCGGGCGCGGGCGGCGATCAGGGCGTCCTCGGCCTGGCGCTTGAGCTTGCGCTCGGCCACGAAGCCGCCGAACGGCAGCACGGACAGGACGAAGTACAGGGCGGCGGTCTTCACCGGCCACTTCGCCTTGTTCCAGGCGTCGGCCCAGAAGATCACGTACAGGATGAAGAGGATGCCGTGGATCGCGCCCATCACCGGGACGGCGTTGACGTCGGTCGTCCGCTTCAGCACCGAGCACACGAGCAGCAGCAGGAAAGAGACGGCTTCCGGGGCCGAGACCAGCCGGAGGCGGTGGAGGGCGGATGCGGTCTTGATGTCCACGGGGGCACCTTCGGTGGGAGGGTCGGAGGGTGTTGCTTGTGAACGCAAGCACAAACGTTCTCCATTGTGACATCGGCGGCGCCGGGATCTTGGCGGGGGTCCCCACCGGCCCGGACCGGCTCCCGAGGGGCCTGGTCGGGTGGGTGCCGGGCCGCTAACGTCAGCCCGTGGCAACGTTCCGACTCCAAGGCAGCAAAGTGCTGGCCGTCGACATGACCGGGGACGCCGTCAAGGCGAAGAACGGCTCGATGGTCGCCTACGACGGCCAGATGGCCTTCAAGAAGATGTCCGGCGGCGGTGAGGGCATCCGCGGCATGGTGACCCGCCGTCTGACCGGCGAATCCATGACCGTGATGGAGGTGAAGGGCAACGGCACCTGCTACTTCGCGGACCGGGCCTCCGAGATCAACCTGGTCTCCCTCCAGGGCGACAAGCTCTGGGTCGAGGCGAGCAATCTGCTCGCCACCGACGCGGGGCTGCGCACCGGCACCACCTTCACCGGGCTGCGCGGGGCGACCCAGGGCAACGGCCTGTTCACGACCACGGTCGAGGGCCACGGCCAGGCGGCGATCGTCTCCGACGGCCCCGCGGTGGTGCTGCGGGTCTCCGCGCAGTACCCGCTGGCGGTCGACCCCGGCGCGTACATCGCCCACCAGGGCAACCTCCAGCAGCACTTCCAGTCCGGGGTGACCTTCCGCACCCTGCTCGGCGAGGGCTCGGGCGAGGCGTTCCAGATCCGCTTCGAGGGCGAGGGACTGGTGTACGTGCAGCCCAGCGAGCGCAACACGATCGGCGGGGACGTCTGATGCCCTTCCGCGAGATCAACTCCAAGATGGTCGAGGCCACGGTGGCCCCCGGCCAGAAGATGTTCAGCCAGCGCGGCGCGATGCTCGCGTACAAGGGCGAGGTGTCCTTCACGCCCAACATGCAGGGCGGCCAGGGCGGTCTGATGTCGATGATCGGCCGGCGGGTGGCCAACGAGGCGACCCCGCTGATGACGGTCGAAGGCAGCGGCACCGTGATGTTCGGCCACGGCGGCCACCACATCCAGGTGATCAACCTCGCCGGGGACACCCTCTACGTCGAGGCGGACCGCCTCCTCGCCTTCGACGGCACCCTCCAGCAGGGCACCATGTTCATGGGCTCGCAGGGCGGGGTCATGGGCATGGTCCGGGGCCAGGTGACCGGCCAGGGCCTGTTCACCACCACGCTCAAGGGCCACGGCGCGGTCGCCGTGATGGCGCACGGCGGCGTGATCGAGCTGCCGATCACCCCGCAGCGCCCGGTCCACGTGGACCCGCAGGCGTACGTGGCCCACCACGGCGACGTACGCAACAAGCTGTCCACGGCGCTGGGCTGGCGGGACATGGTGGGCCGGGGCTCGGGAGAGGCCTTCCAGCTCGAACTGTCCGGAAACGGCGCGGTGTACGTCCAGGCCTCGGAGGAGAAGCTGTGACCGGCCCGGTGATCTTCGACCCGCACTCCTTGCCCGCGGACGACAACGTCAACAAGTACACCTTCTGCGTGGAGCTCAAGTCGAGCCAGTGGTTCCTGCAGAAGGGCAAGATGATCGCCTACTACGGGCGCATCGAGTTCAACGGCATCGGCCACGGCCGCCTCGACCGGCTGCTGCGCACCAGCTTCCACTCGCCGCTGCACGCGAGCGACTGGGTGGTCGCGGACGGCTCCGGCAAGATGCTGCTCGCGGACCGGGCGTTCGATGTCAACAGCTACGACCTGGAGGACGGCAACCTCACCATCCGGGCCGGGAACCTGCTCGCCTACCAGCCGACGCTGGCGCTCAAGCAGTCGATCGTGCCGGGTTTCCTGACGCTGATCGGAACCGGGAAGTTCGTGGCGGCGTCCAATGGACCGGTGGTGTTCATGGAGCCGCCGATCCGGGTGGACCCGCAGGCGCTGGTCGGCTGGGCCGACTGTCCGTCGCCCTGCCATCACTACGATCACGGCTACATGACGGGCGTACTGGGCGGAATCCGGTCACTGACCGGGCTCGGCGGGACGTCCGGCGAGGAGCACCAGTTCGAGTTCGTGGGCGCCGGTACGGTGCTGCTCCAGTCCACCGAGGCACTGATGGCGGAGCAGACAACCGGGCAAGTGCCCGCGGAACCGGGTGTTCCGGGCGGCGGGGCGCCGGCCGGGGCGGGCGGGGCGGCGGGTTCGGTACCGCGTCTTCCCGGCCAGCTCGGAGACCTCCAGCGTCGCTTCGGCCTGTGAGCGGTAGTCTGCGGAGTGTGACGTCGAACGCGTGCACCCTTGCCAGGCGCTGACCACGACCTGGACCGGGCGGCTGACGCACCCTTGCGCGCGGTGCGTGCGGGGCGTCACACTCCCAGGCTTCGTTCAGAATTCAACTTCTTAGGTAGAATCCACATATGGAGACCGAGACGGCCACCAACTGGCTGACCGATAGCGAGCAGTGCGCCTGGCGTACCTATCTGGACGTCAACAGGATGCTGACGCACCAGATGGAAAAGGACCTGCAGCCGTTCGGCCTGACCAACAACGACTACGAGATCCTGGTCAACCTCTCGGAGGCCGAGGGGCAGCGGCTGCGCATGAGCGACCTCGCCGCCGCGACCCTTCAGTCCAAGAGCCGCCTCTCGCACCAGATCACGCGGATGGAGAACGCGGGGCTGGTGCGCCGGGAGAACTGCGAGTCCGATCGGCGGGGGCTGTTCGCGGTGTTGACCGAGGCGGGGGTGGAGACGATGGAGAAGGTGGCACCGCACCATGTGGCGTCGGTGCGCAAGCACTTCATCGACCTGCTGTCGAGCGAGGCGCTGTCGGACCTGCGGGCCTCGCTGACCCCGGTGGCGGAGCATTTGCGCGGCCACCGCGGGAAGCTCTGACGCCGGTCAGTTCGTCTGCGGCCCGGTGGGGGCTGGTCGCGCAGTTCCCCGCGCCCCTAAAGATGCCGCTGCGCGGCAATCCCCGGAGCGCCCCGGAGGGGCGTTCTTAGGGGCGCGGGGAACTGCGCGAGCAACCCACCACGGTCCGCAGCCGAGCACTGCCCCCGGAGGGGCTACTCGCCCGTGAGGCCCGCCACCAGCTCGTCCGCCGCCGCGTACGGATCCAGCTCCCCCCCGATGATCCGGCCCGCCAGGGCCGACAGGCGGCGGTCCCCGTGCAGGTCACCGATCCGCTCCCGCAGCGCCGTGACCGCGATCGTCTCGACCTCCCGAGCCGCCCGGGCAAGCCGCCGCTCCCCCAGCACCCCGTGCTCCGCCATCCACGCGTGGTGCTTCTCCAGCGCCTCGACCAGCTCGTCGATGCCCTCGGAACGGGCCGCCACCGTCTTGACGATCGGCGGCCGCCAGTCGCCGGGGCCGCGCGCCTCGCCGAGCCCCAGCATGTGGTTGAGCTCCCGGGCCGTGGCATCGGCCCCGTCCCGGTCCGCCTTGTTGACGACGTACACGTCGCCGATCTCCAGGATCCCCGCCTTCGCCGCCTGGATGCCGTCACCCATGCCGGGCGCGAGCAGCACCACCGAGGTGTCCGCCTGGGAGGCGATCTCCACCTCGGACTGGCCGACGCCGACCGTCTCCACCAGGATCACGTCGCAGCCCGCCGCGTCCAGGACCCGGATCGCCTGCGGGGCCGACCAGGCGAGGCCGCCCAGGTGGCCCCGGGTGGCCATGGAGCGGATGTAGACCCCGGGGTCGGAGGCGTGGTCCGACATCCGGACCCGGTCGCCGAGCAGCGCGCCCCCGGAGAACGGCGAGGAGGGGTCGACGGCGAGGACCCCGACCCGCTTCCCCGCCCGCCGGTACGCCGTCACCAGCGCCGACGTCGATGTCGACTTGCCGACACCCGGTGAACCCGTCAGGCCCACCACGTACGCCCCGCCCGTCAGCGGAGCCAACTGCGCCATCACCTCGCGCAGTTGCGGGGACGCCCCCTCGACCAGCGAGATCAGCCGGGCCACGGCCCGCGGCCGGCCCTCCCTCGCCTGTGCCACCAGTTCGGGGACGTCCACCATTGCCGCTCCGTTCGGTCAGGTGCCAGTGATCAGTGCGTACGTACCGCGGGAACAGCGCCTACTTGCCCGGGACCTTGATGATCAGCGCGTCGCCCTGGCCACCGCCGCCGCACAGCGCCGCCGCACCCGTACCGCCGCCCCGGCGCTTGAGTTCGAGGGCGAGGTGGAGCACCACGCGCGCGCCCGACATGCCGATGGGGTGGCCCAGGGCGATCGCGCCGCCGTTGACGTTCACCTTTTCCGGGGAGACGCCGAGGTCCTTCATTGACTGGACCGCGACCGCCGCGAACGCCTCGTTGATCTCGATGAGGTCGAGGTCGTCGACGCCGATGCCCTCCTTGCCCAGCGCGTGCAGGATCGCGTTCGACGGCTGCGACTGGAGCGAGTTGTCCGGGCCCGCCACGTTGCCGTGCGCGCCGATCTCCGCGATCCACTCCAGGCCCAGCTCCTCGGCCTTCGCCTTGGACATGACCACGACCGCGGCCGCGCCGTCCGAGATCTGCGAGGAGGTGCCCGCCGTGATCGTGCCGTCCTTGGCGAACGCCGGGCGCAGCTTGCCCAGCGACTCCACGGTGGTCTCCGCGCGGATGCCCTCGTCCTTGGCGAAGATCACCGGCTCGCCCTTGCGCTGCGGGATCTCGACCGGGGTGATCTCGGCCTCGAACAGCCCGTTCTTCTGCGCGGCGGCGGCCTTCTGGTGCGAGGCGGCCGCGAACTCGTCCTGCGGGGCGCGCTCGATGCCCAGGCGGGTGTTGTGCTTCTCGGTGGACTCGCCCATCGCGATGTTCTCGAAGGCGTCGGTCAGACCGTCGTACGCCATCGCGTCGAGCATCTCGATCGCGCCGTACTTGTAGCCCTCGCGGGACTTCGGCAGCAGGTGCGGGGCGTTGGTCATCGACTCCTGGCCACCCGCGACCACCACGTCGAACTCGCCGGCGCGGATCAGCTGGTCGGCGAGCGCGATCGCGTCCAGGCCCGAGAGGCAGACCTTGTTGATCGTGAGCGCCGGCACGTTCATCGGGATGCCGGCCTTGACGGCGGCCTGGCGGGCCGGGATCTGGCCCGCGCCGGCCTGGAGCACCTGGCCCATGATCACGTACTGGACCTGGTCACCGCCGATGCCCGCCCGGTCGAGCGCCGCCTTGATGGCCACACCGCCGAGGTCCGCGCCCGAGAAGGACTTGAGGGAGCCGAGCAGTCGGCCCATGGGCGTCCGGGCGCCCGCGACGATCACTGAAGTGGTACCGGTCGTTCCAGACATGAGGCACAGCCCCTTGGGAGGTGAGAAGTGAACGAGGGTTTACTGGAAATGTACTGAGCGGTACCGGCGGCGTCACCGGGCAGCCGGTGTGATCGCGCGCACGTTGCGTAACCACCTCCCGGGGCGCTCCACTGGTCCCATGCTGACGCGCATCGACCACATCGGGATCGCCTGTTTCGACCTCGACAAGACCGTCGAGTTCTATCGTGCTACGTACGGATTCGAGGTGTTCCACTCCGAGGTCAACGAGGAGCAGGGCGTACGCGAGGCCATGCTCAAGATCAACGGTACGTCGGACGGCGGCGCCTCCTACCTCCAGCTCCTGGAGCCCACCCGGGAGGACTCTGCGGTCGGGAAGTGGCTGGCCAAGAACGGCGAGGGCGTGCACCACATCGCCTTCGGCACCGCCGACGTCGACGGGGACGCCGAGGCCATCCGCGGCAAGGGCGTCCGGGTCCTCTACGACGAGCCCCGGATCGGCTCGATGGGCTCCCGGATCACCTTCCTGCACCCCAAGGACTGCCACGGCGTACTGACCGAACTGGTCACCTCGGCGGCGGAGCACTGACCCCGGGATTCCGGGGCCGGTACAGTGGGCGGTTCCGGGCCGGGGTCGGGTCGGGGCCTGGGACCCACGCCCCCTTGTCGATCTGACACCATTCACCGGGGGCCCGTCCGTCGTCGGACGGTGCTCGTACGGGCAGTGTTCGCGACCAGGGGACGGATGGGACCGCGCAGTGCGGGGCTACGAACGCCAGGACAGCCACCGGCCTGACGACCACCTCTCGCGGTTCGAGGCCGAGATGGACCGGCTGAAGACCGAGCGGGAGAAGGCCGTTCAGCACGCCGAGGACCTCGGCTACCAGGTCGAGGTGCTGCGCGCCAAGCTGCACGAGGCGCGCCGCAACCTCGCGACGCGTCCTGCCTACGACGCCGCGGACATCGGCTACCAGGCCGAACAGCTGCTGCGCAACGCGCAGATGCAGGCCGAGCAGTTGCGCAACGACGCCGAGCGCGAGCTGCGCGACGCCCGTGCACAGACCCAGCGCATCCTCCAGGAGCACGCCGAGCACCAGGCCCGGCTCCAGGCCGAGCTGCACGCGGAGGCGGTCAACCGCCGCCAGCGGCTCGACCAGGAGCTGGCCGAGCGGCGCGCCACCGTCGAGTCGCACGTCAACGAGAACGTGGCGTGGGCCGAGCAGCTGCGGGCGCGGACCGAGTCGCAGGCCCGGCGCCTGCTGGAGGAGTCGCGCGCCGAGAGCGAGGCGGCGCTGGCCGCCGCCCGCGCGGAGGCCGCCCGGGTCGCCGAGGAGACCCGGCAACGGCTCGGCTCCGAGGCCGAGTCGGCCCGTACGGAAGCCGAAGCGATCCTGCTGCGCGCCCGCAAGGACGCCGAGCGGCTGCTTAACGCCGCCTCCACGCAGGCCCAGGAGGCCACCTCCCACGCCGAGCAGCTGCGCTCGTCCACCACCGCCGAGTCCGACCAGGCGCGCCAGCAGGCGGCCGAGCTGAGCCGGGCCGCCGAGCAGCGGATGCAGGAGGCCGAGTCGACACTGCGCGAGGCGCGGGCCGAGGCCGAGAAGGTGCTGGCCGAGGCGAAGGACTCGGCGGCCAAGCAGCTCGCCGGCGCCGAGTCGGCCAACGAGCAGCGCACCCGTACCGCCAAGACGGAGATCGCCCGGCTCGTCGCCGAGGCGACCAAGGAGTCCGAGGCGCTGAAGTCGGAGGCCGAGCAGGCGCTCGCCGACGCGCGCGCCAAGGCCGAGGCGACGGTCTCCGAGGCCGCCGAGAAGGCCCGTACCAGCGCGGCCGAGGACACCGCCGCCCAGCTCGCCAAGGCCGCCCGGGCCGCCGAGGAGGTGCTCACCAAGGCGTCCGCGGACGCCCAGGAGACCACCCGCAAGGCGTCCGAGGAGGCCGAGCGGATCCGCCGCGAGGCCGACGCCGAGGCGGACCGGCTGCGCTCGCAGGCCGAGGAGCAGGCCGACCAGCTCAAGGGCGCGGCCAAGGACGACACCAAGGAGTACCGGGCCAAGACGGTCGAGCTGCAGGAGGAGGCGCGCCGGCTGCGCGGCGAGGCCGAGCAGCTGCGGGCCGAGGCGGTCGCCGAGGGCGAGCGCATCCGCGGCGAGGCCCGCCGCGAGGGCGTCCAGCAGATCGAGGAGGCGGCCAGGACCGCCGAGGAGCTGCTGACCAAGGCGAAGGCCGACGCGGAGGAGCTGCGCACCTCGGCCGGGGCCGAGTCGGAGCGGGTCCGCGCCGAGGCCATGGAGCGCGCCACGACGCTGCGCAAGCAGGCCGAGGAGACACTGGAGCGCACCCGGGCCGAGGCCGAGCGGATGCGGGCCGAGGCCGAGGAGCAGGCCGAGGCGGTCCGAACGGCCGCCGAGCAGGCCTCCGCCACGCTGCGCGAGGAGACCGAGCGGGCCGTCGCCGCCCGCCAGGCCGACGCCGCCGACGAGTTGACGCGGCTGCACACCGAGGCCGAGCAGCGGCACGCCTCCGCCGAGCAGGCGCTGACCGAGGCGCGCGGCGAGAGCGAGCGGATCCGGCGCGAGGCCGCCGAGGAGACCGAGCGGCTGCGCACCGAGGCCGCCGAGCGGGTCCG
Organism: Streptomyces melanogenes; assembly: GCF_014649795.1. Taxonomy (GTDB): domain Bacteria; phylum Actinomycetota; class Actinomycetes; order Streptomycetales; family Streptomycetaceae; genus Streptomyces; species Streptomyces noboritoensis. Next base: position 51,179 of record NZ_BMTS01000009.1, on the reverse strand, counting down.
TACGCTCCAGGCGCAGGCCGAGCAGGAGGCCGAGCGGCTGCGCACCGAGGCCGCCGCCGACGCCTCGACCGCCCGTGCCGAGGCGGAGGGCGCGGCCGTACGGCTGCGGTCCGAGGCGGCAGCGGAGGCCGAGCGGCTCAAGTCCGAGGCGCAGGAGACCGCCGACCGGATGCGCGCGGAGGCCGCGGCCGCCGCCGAGCGGGTGGGGGCCGAGGCCGCCGAGGCGCTGGCCGCCGCCCAGGAGGAGGCCGCGCGCCGGCGCCGCGAGGCCGAGGAGACGCTGGACTCGGCGCGTACCGAGGCGGATTCGGAGCGGGCGCAGGCCCGCGAGCAGAGCGAGGAGCTGCTCGCCTCCGCCCGCAAGCGGGTGGAGGAGGCGCAGGCCGAGGCGCAGCGGCTCGGCGAGGAGGCCGACCGGCGCGCCACCGAGCTGGTGGCGGCGGCCGAGCAGACCGCCCAGCAGGTGCGGGACTCGGTGTCGGGGCTGCGCGAGGAGGCCGAGCAGGAGATCGCCGGGCTGCGCTCGACGGCCGAGCACGTGGCGGAGCGTACGAAGACGGAGGCGCAGGAGGAGGCGGACCGGGTCCGCGCCGACGCGCACGCCGAGCGCGAGCGCGCCGCCGAGGACGCCCAGCGCGTCCGCACCCGGGCGCAGGAGGACTCGGAGGCCGCCAGGGAGCTGGCCGAGCGGACCGTCGCGGACGCCATCGCCGAGGCGGAGAAGGCCCGTTCGGACGCGTCGGAGTACGCGCAGCGGATGCGCACCGAGGCCTCCGACGCGCTGGCCTCGTCCGAGCAGGACGCCTCGCGCACCCGGGCCGACGCCCGCGAGGACGCCAACCGGATCCGCAACGACGCCGCGAGCCAGGCCGACCGCCTGGTCACCGAGGCGACCGCGGAGGCCGAGCGGCTGGCCGCCGAGTCGACGGCCACGGCCGAGCGTCTGGTGGCGGAGGCCCAGCAGCTGCACGACGAGGGCCAGTCGGAGCACGACCGGCTGCTCGCGGAGGCCACCGCGCACGCCGAGCGCACCACGTCCGAGGCCGACACCTACGCGGAGCTGGTCACCACCGAGGCGCGCGCGGACGCGAGTTCGGTCCTGAGCGCCGCGGCCGCCGAGGCCGAGCAGACGGTCGCGGACGCCCGCGAGCAGGGCGAGCAGATCCTCACCGAGGCGCGTACGGAGTCCGAGCGGCTGCTCGACGAGGCCCGCAAGGCCGCCGACAAGCGCCGTGCGGACGCCGCCGAGCAGGCCGACAAGCTCGTCGCGGAGGCGAGCGGCGAGGCCGAGAAGGTGCTCACCGAGGCCAACGGGGAGGCGGAGCGGCTGCGTGCCGAGGCCGCCGAGACCGTGGGCTCGGCCCAGCAGGCCGCCGAGCGGATCCGCGCCGAGGCCGAGAAGAGCCGCGCCCGGACCGAGGAGGCCGCGGAGAAGATCCGTACCGAGGCCCGCGAGGAGGCCGACCGGCTGCTCGACGAGGCGCGCACGGCCGCCGACAAGCGCCGTGCGGACGCGGCCGAGCAGGCGGACCAGCTCATGGCCAAGGCCCAGGAGGAGGCGCTGCTCGCGGCCACGCTGGCCGAGGAGCAGGCCGACACGATGGTCGGCGCGGCCCGCAAGGAGGCCGAGCGGATCGTCGCCGAGGCGACCGTGGAGGGCAACTCCCTGGTGGAGAAGTCCCGTACGGACGCGGACGAGCTGCTGGCCGGGGCGCGCGCGGACGCGACGGCCATAAGGGAGCGCACCGAGGAGGTGCGCGCGCGGACCGAGGCGGAGATCGAGGAGCTGCACGAGCGGGCCCGGCGGGAGAGCGCCGAGCAGATGAAGACGGCGGGCGAGCGCGTCGACAAGCTGGTCACGGCCGCCACCGAGCAGACGACCCAGGCCGAGGCGAAGGCCAAGGAGCTGCTTTCGGACGCCAACTCCGAGGCGAGCAAGGTGCGCATCGCGGCCGTGAAGAAGGCCGAGGCGCTGCTCAAGGAGGCGGAGACCAAGAAGGCCGAGCTGATCCGGGAGGCGACGAAGCTGCGCGACGACGCGGCGGCGGAGGCCCGGCGCACGGTCGACGAGGGCAAGCGCGAGCTGGACGTGCTGGTCAGGCGCCGCGCGGACATCAATGCAGAGATCTCCCGTGTCCAGGACGTACTTGAGGCGTTGGAATCTTTCGAGGCCCCGTCCTCCGGCGGCAAGGAGGCGGCCAAGGCGGGTGCGGCTGCCGGGGGTACCCGTTCGAGTGGCAAGTCCTCGGAGGCCTAGCCACTCAAAAGGCTGGACATTCTCCAGATCAAACGGGCATACGCTCGATGACACGCCGCCTGGGCCCCTAGGATTCCCCCTATCACCTCACCGGTCTCATTCGACAGGAACCCCATGAGCGACACTTCCTCCCCCTTCGGCTTCGAGCTCGTGCGGCGTGGTTACGACCGCGGTCAGGTGGACGACCGCATTACCAAGCTCGTCGCCGACCGTGACAGCGCTCTGGCACGGATCACTTCTCTGGAAAAGCGCATCGAGGAACTGCACCTCGAAACGCAGAACGCCCAGGCCCAGGTGAACGACGCGGAGCCGTCGTACGCGGGCCTCGGTGCCCGGGTCGAGAAGATCCTCCGTCTCGCCGAGGAAGAGGCGAAGGACCTGCGCGAGGAGGCCCGCCGCGCTGCCGAACAGCACCGCGAGCTGGCCGAGTCGGCGGCCCAGCAGGTGCGCAACGACGCGGAGTCGTTCGCCGCCGAGCGCAAGGCCAAGGCGGAGGACGAGGGCGTCCGGATCGTCGAGAAGGCGAAGGGTGACGCCTCCACGCTGCGCTCCGAGGCGCAGAAGGACGCGCAGTCCAAGCGCGAGGAAGCGGACGCCCTCTTCGAGGAGACCCGCGCCAAGGCCGCGCAGGCGGCGGCCGACTTCGAGACGAACCTCGCCAAGCGCCGCGAGCAGTCCGAGCGCGACCTGGCCTCGCGTCAGGCCAAGGCGGAGAAGCGTCTCGCCGAGATCGAGCACCGCGCCGAGCAGCTGCGCCTGGAGGCCGAGAAGCTGCGTACGGACGCGGAGCGCCGGGCCCGTCAGACGGTCGAGACGGCCCAGCGCCAGGCCGAGGACATCGTGGCGGACGCCAACGCCAAGGCCGACCGCATCCGTTCGGAATCCGAGCGCGAGCTGGCGGCGCTCACCAACCGCCGCGACTCGATCAACGCGCAGCTGACCAACGTCCGCGAGATGCTGGCCACCCTGACGGGTGCGGCGGTCGCGGCGGCCGGCTCCCCGGTCGACGACGAGCCCGTCTCGCGCGGCGTTCCGGCGCAGCAGTCCCGCTAGTCCCGTCGGGACCGCAGCTCCTCCCCCGTGGGCTGCGTTCGCACGGTCGAGAGCCCCTCGCCACTCCGGTGGCGGGGGGCTTTGTCCGCCTTTAGCGTGGCGACATGATCGAGCTAGCCGGTCTCACCAAGCGCTTCGGTTCCAAGACCGCGGTCGACGACCTGTCGTTCCAGGTCAGACCGGGTGTGGTGACCGGGTTCCTGGGACCCAACGGCGCCGGCAAGTCCACCACCATGCGGATGATGCTCGATCTCGACAACCCGACCAGCGGCAGCGTGCGCATCGACGGCCGGCACTACCGGGACCTCGACGAGCCGCTGAAGTACATCGGCGCGCTCCTGGACGCCAAGTCGATGCACGGCGGCCGCAGCGCGTACAACAACCTGCTGTGTCTCGCCCAGTCGAACCGGATCCCGGAGCGGCGGGTCGCGGAGGTGCTGGACACGGTGGGTCTGACGGCCGTGGCGAAGAAGAAGTCGAAGGGGTTCTCGCTCGGCATGGGCCAGCGGCTCGGAATCGCCTCCGCGCTGCTCGGCGACCCCGAGATCCTGATGTTCGACGAACCCGTCAATGGTCTGGACCCCGAGGGAATTCACTGGATCCGCAATCTCATGAAAGCCCTCGCGGCGGAGGGCAGAACGATCTTCGTCTCGTCTCACCTGATGAGCGAAATGGCGCTGACGGCGGATCATTTGATCGTCATCGGCCAGGGCCGACTGCTCGCCGATACATCGATGGCGGATTTCATCCGGCAGAATTCGCGGAGTTTCGTACGGCTGCGCTCACCGCAATGGGAACACCTGCTCGACGTACTGGCGCGTAACGGGATCACCGTGACCCAGACCGCCGACGGCGCCCTGGAAGTCGACAACGGCAGGATCGAGCGGCTGGGTGAACTGGCCGCCCAGCACCAGATCGTGCTGCACGAGCTCTCCGGCCAGCAGGCCTCGCTCGAAGAGGCGTTCATGCAGATGACGGCGGGATCGGTGGAGTACCACGCGCACTCGGACACCGGCCACGGGCCGCCCCCGGCGCCCGCCGCGAACTGGGGCGAGAGCTACCGGGCGAAGGCCCAGGGCCCGGCCGGGAACGTCACGGCCGAGCGCTCGGCGTCCGACGGCGAAGGGGTCTGACCCATGGCATCGGTACCCGCGGTCCTCAAGTCCGAGTGGACCAAGATCCGTACGGTCTCCTCCACCTCCTGGACGCTGGTCAGCGCGCTCGTCGTCACGGTCGCGGTGAGCGCGGCCCTGTGCGCGCTGATGAAGTCGCAGTTCGACGACCTCAAGCCGGCCGAGCGGCTGACCTTCGACCCGACCTTCATCAGCTTCTCCGGGATGGTGCTGGGCCAGCTGGCGATGGTGGTGTTCGGCGTCCTGGTGGTCGGCACCGAGTACAGCTCGGGCATGATCCGCACCTCGCTCGCCGCCGTGCCGCAGCGGGCCACGTTCCTCTTCTCCAAGCTCCTGGTCGCCACCGCGCTCGCGCTGGTCGTGGGCATGGCGACCAGCTTCCTCTCGTTCTTCCTCGGCCAGGCGCTGCTCGGCCCGCACCGCACCACCATCGGCGAGCCCAACGTGCTGCGGGCGGTCTTCGGGGCGGGCCTCTACATGGCGCTGATCGCGCTCTTCTCGATGGGCGTGGCCACGATGCTGCGCAGCTCGATGCTCTCGCTCGGCATCCTGATGCCGTTCTTCTTCCTGATCTCGCAGATCCTGTCGGCGGTGCCGGGCGCCAAGAAGGTGGCCCGCTACTTCCCCGACCAGGCGGGCTCCAAGATCATGCAGGTGGTCCCGAACGCGATGAACAGCGAGCCGCCGCCGTACGGCCCGTGGGCCGGACTCGGGATCATGGCGCTGTGGGTGATCGTGGCGCTCGTGGGCGGCTACCTGGTCCTGAAGAAGCGCGACGCCTAGTCCATATACCGGACAAACGCCTACGTAACGCACATCTCATCGCTTGGCCGGAACCGTAAAGTCCTCGATAAGCTCCTCACTCATACGGGGGCACCCTGGCGATCCGCCACCGCCCCGACGACCTACACCGTCGATGGGGCTGGAGAATGATCGAGGCAGTCGGCCTGACGAAGCGCTACGGCGCCAAGACAGCCGTGTACAACCTTTCCTTCCAGGTGAGGCCCGGCGCCGTCACCGGCTTCCTGGGGCCCAACGGCTCCGGCAAGTCGACGACCATGCGCATGATCCTCGGCCTTGACCAGCCCACTTCCGGCCATGTCACCATCGGCGGCCACCCCTTCCGTACGCTCCCCAACGCGCCCCGCCAGGTCGGCGCGCTGCTCGACGCCAAGGCCGTGCACGGCGGCCGCAGCGCCCGCAACCACCTGCTCTCGCTCGCCCAGCTCTCCGGCATCCCGGCCCGCCGGGTCGACGAGGTGCTCGGGGTCGTCGGCCTCCAGGAGGTCGCGGGCAAGCGCTCCAAGGGGTTCTCGCTCGGCATGGGCCAGCGGCTCGGCATCGCCGCGGCCCTCCTCGGCGACCCGCAGGTACTGCTCTTCGACGAGCCGGTCAACGGCCTCGACCCCGAGGGCATCCTGTGGGTGCGCAACCTCATGAAGCAGCTCGCCGCCGAGGGCCGGACCGTCTTCGTCTCCTCGCACCTGATGAGCGAGATGGCGCTGACCGCCGACCACCTCATCGTGATCGGCCGCGGCCAGCTGCTCGCCGACATGAGCGTCAAGGACTTCATCTCCCACAACTCCGCCGACTTCGCGCGCGTGCGCACCCCCGAGCCCGCCGGCCGGGAGAAGCTGACGGCCGCGCTGACCGAGGCCGGCGGCCAGGTCATGCCGGAGCCGGACGGCGCCCTGCGGGTGACCGGCCTCGCCCTGCCCCGCATCAGCGACCTCGCGCACGGCGCGGACGTCCGCCTGTGGGAGCTCTCCCCGCACCAGGCCTCGCTGGAAGAGGCGTACATGCGGATGACGCAGGGCGCGGTGGACTACCGCTCCACGGCCGACCAGAAGGCCGGTCTGATGCAGCCGATGCCGCCCGGGTACCAGCCGCCGCCGGCGATCCCCGAGGTGCCGACGCAGGGCTGGTACGCCCCGCCGCCGCCCGGAGCGAACCCGTACACGGCCCCGCAGGCCCCCCAGGCCCCGGCGGCCCCGCCCGTGCCCCAGGCCCCGGCCGCGGCCCCGCAGCCCGCTCCCCCGGCCGCCCCGCCCGCGGCCGCGCCCGCCCCCGCCCTGACCAAGCCCGAGGACGCCCGATGACCACCCCCTACCAGCAGCAGGCACCGGGTGCGCCCCTCGGGACGTACACCTCGCCGATCCCGGTGCGGCCCGCCAGCCTCGGCGACGCGCTCGCCTCCGAGTGGACCAAGATCCGCTCGGTGCGCTCCACGATGTGGACGCTGGGCGTGCTCATCCTGCTCGTGCTCGGCATCGGGCTGCTCGCGGCGGTCGCGGTCAACGCCTCCGACGCGCACATGGGCGACACCCCGCTGCTCAGCCTCGGCTTCTACGGCGTGCTGCTCGGCTCGATCTGCGTGATCACGCTCGGCGTGCTGACCATCGCCTCCGAGTACGGCACGGGGATGATCCGCACGACGCTGACCGCGTGCCCCAGCCGGGCCCGGATCCTCGCCGCCAAGTCGGTCGTCTTCTTCCTGCTGTCCTTCGTCATCGTGACGCTCTGCACCGGCCTGGTGGCGATGCTGCAGATGGGGATGGTGAGCTCCGCCGAGCAGCCGACCGGCTCCCAGCTGTTCAAGGCGACGATCGGCGTCAGCCTCTACGTCTCGACGCTCGGCCTGCTCTCGCTGGCGGTCGGCGCGCTGATCCGGCACTCGGCCGGCGCGATCACCGTCATGATCGGCGTGGTGCTGCTGCCGCTGGTGCTCGCGCTGTTCATGTTCGCGCCGTCGCTCGAAGGCGTGCGCCAGGCCCTGTTCGAGTACTCGATCCCCAGCCAACTGGCCGTGTTCTACGGCTCGTCGGTGAGCGACTCGGGCCCGACCGGCTGGACGCCGCTGCTGATCCTGGGCGCCGTGACGGCCGCCGCGCTCGGCGGCGCGTTCGCCGCGCTGAACAGCCGGGACGTCTGACCCGGCGCCTAGTACCTGGGCGCGTTCCTGGACCGCTGCACCCTGCTGGTGCGGCGGTCCTTCGCGTTCCAGCAGGCCTTGTGCCAGTGCCTGCGGTCGTCCACGCCGCCGTACTCGGGCCAGGCCACCACGTGCGGGACGCCGGAGGGGATCTCCTGGTCGCACCCCGGGCAGCGGTAGCGCTTGCCCTGCGCGCTCGCGCCGCTGACGTGCCGGACGGACCACTCCTCGCCCTGGTACGTCTCGGAGCGCTGGAGGCCGAAGCGCTCCCCCGCCCCGCCGGTGGGTTCGGTCGGTTGGTCGCCGCCCTTGGGCTTGGGGCGGTTGCGGCGCGGGGACACGGAAACACCTCACGGGGCCGGACGGATGACTGCCTCCAGCGTAGAGGTACTTGCCCCGGGTACCCGAGCTCGTACAGGGGTGGCACGGTAACTCGTACGGGGGACACTTACCGGACTATCGCAAGAAGTTCGCCTTGGGCCGTGCCCTTGGCACTTGTCAGGCGTTGTTGCCGGTAAGAGGGGGAGCCGCGTCGGCCGCGAGAGAGGCAGAAGGCGATGCGTGTCGGAACTTTTGTACTGGCAGCCCAATTCCCGGGCCAGGGCCAGGGGGAGGCACTGCACCGGGCGGTGCGGTCCGCCGAGGTGGCCGAGGAAGCGGGCCTGGACGCGGTGTGGCTGGCCGAGCACCACTTCGTTCCGTACGGGGTGTGCCCGTCGGCGGTGACGCTGGCGGCCCTGCTCCTGGGGCGTACGCGACGGATCCGCGTGGGGACGGCGGTCAGCGTGCTGCCCAGCGCGCACCCGGTGGCGCTCGGCGAGCAGGCGGCGCTGCTGCACCTGACGTCCGGCGGGCGGTTCTCGCTGGGCGTGGGCCGCGGCGGGCCCTGGGTCGACCTGGAGGTCTTCGGCTCGGGCCTGCGGGCGTACGAGGAGGGCTTCCCGGAGTCCCTGGACCTGCTGCTGCGGTGGCTGTCCGAACCCCGGGTATCGAGTCTGGGAGAACGTTTCACCTTCCGGGAGGTCCCGGTGGTGCCGAGGCCCGACGAGCTGCTGTCGGACGGTCCGGCCGGCCCCGAGGTCATCGTGGCGTGCACCTCGCCGAAGAGCGTGAAGCTGGCCGCCGAGCGGGGCCTGCCGATGCTGCTCGGGATGCACTGCGGCGACGAGGAGAAGGCGGAGATGGTCGCGCTGTGGCGGTCGCACGCGCTGGCGTCCGGCGTCGCACCGGAGGCGGTGGCGGCCGCGCCGCATGTGTCGGCCGGGGTGGCGCAGATCGAGGACCACCGCGCCCGGGCCGCCGAGACCCTGCTCAAGGCGATGCCGGGCTGGCTGAAGCAGGGCCTCGACGCGCATGTGACGGTCGACGGCCGCCACCGCGCGATGCGCGACCCCGTGCTGTACACGGAACTGCTCTGCGGCCTCCACCCGGTCGGCACCCCGCGCCAGGCGGCCGACCGCATCGCGGCGACCTCACAGAAGACGGGCATCACGCGCTTCGCCTTCCTGGTGGAGGGATCGGGCGACCTGGCCGCGACGGAGGAGAACGTACGAAGGCTGGGCGCGGAAGTGCTGCCGCTGCTGGGGTGAGGCCCGAGGGGGACGGCGCCCGGTGGGGCGCGGGGGCTCGGGGCCCCACAAAAGGCCCCCGCTCCGCATCAGTTGCACCTCCCGCGATGCGGAGCGGCGGCGAAGCCGTCAGCAGTCCCTCAACTCCGGGGACTGGTTGAGCAGTTGGCCCCGGACCGAGGTGAAGCGGGCGAGCCGCTCGTCGGAAGACGGGTCCAGGGGGAACACGGCGACGCGGTGGCAGTTCTGGAACGCCAGACGGACACCGAAGTGCCGTTGGAGCGAACCGCGGATGGCGTCACTCGCGAGCGCACGCAGAAGCTGGCCGCGCGCCTGCTCGTCCGGCGGAGGCGTCTGGTTGTCGGCGAACTCACCACCGTCCACCTTCAGCTGGGCCACCAGAGAACTGATCATCTCCCATGCGTACGGCAGGGAGGTCCGGACGCAGTCGACGAAATCGGCTTCGTCGACCTCGCCTCGCTCGGCCTGTTCGAGTAGGGCCGGTGAGACGTCGAGCGACATGGTTTCTCCTCTCGCGACCCCGGGGAGGGGGTCTTACGGGCAGGGAAAGGAACGAAGTCGGCCACGCAGCGTGCCTGACCGACAACCTCCCGCTTACACGGTAGGCGCGGCATGGTGGCTGCGACAGGTACTTGGCACGTAACCGGCCAATAACGAACAGCGCTTTGCCGGACGAATCGCGTTCGGCGGGGGGATTCGAGTAGCGTTGCCGACCATGCGTCTCGTCATCGCCCGCTGCTCCGTCGACTACGCGGGCCGCCTCACCGCCCATCTGCCCTCCGCCACCCGGCTGATCCTGGTGAAGGCGGACAACAGCGTCTCCATTCACGCGGACGACCGGGCGTACAAGCCCCTCAACTGGATGTCTCCGCCCTGCACCCTCAAGGAGGGGACGGGGGACGATTCGGGCGTCTGGACGGTCGTGAACAAGGCGGGCGAGAAGCTCATCATCAAGATGGAGGAGATCCTCCACGACTCCTCGCACGAACTTGGGGTGGACCCGGGCCTCATCAAGGACGGCGTGGAAGCGCACCTTCAGGAGCTCCTCGCGGACCGGATCGAGACGCTGGGCGAGGGGTACACGCTGATCCGCCGCGAGTACGCGACGGCGATCGGTCCCGTGGACATCCTGTGCCGGGACGCGTCCGGCGGGACGGTGGCGGTGGAGATCAAGCGCCGCGGCGAGATCGACGGTGTCGAGCAGCTCACGCGCTACCTGGAGCTGCTGAACCGCGACCCGCACCTGGCCCCCGTACGGGGTGTGTTCGCGGCCCAGGAGATCAAGCCGCAGGCGCGGGTACTGGCGACGGACCGGGGCATCGGCTGCGTGGTCCTCGACTACGACGCGATGCGAGGCATCGAGGACGACAAGCTGCGCCTGTTCTGAGGCACGGTTTCCCGGGGCTTCGCCCCGACCCCGTTCGTCTGCGGACCGTGCTGGGTTGCTCGCGCAGTTCCCCGCGCCCCTAGGTAGTTAGGGGCGCGGGGAACTGCGCGCTCAGCCACAGACGGCCTGCAGCCGAAGACAGGGGGGTCCGGGGGCGCAGCCCCCGGGAAACCCACCCCCACCCCCACCCCCGGAGGGTTTAGGGAAGGGGCGGGGAGGGGCCTACGCCGTAGGCGACGCCACCGGGCTCTGCGTGGTGGGCCCCGACGCAGTGTTGCTCGGCGGCGTACCACCGGACGAGCCGCCCGTGGTCGTCGGCGTGGACTCGGTCGGCGTCGGCGAGGGACTGGTCGGAGTCGGCGGTATCGGCGTCGGGCTCGACGGCTTCGTCGTCGAAGGCTTGGGCGACGGCGACGTGTGCCCCGGAACCGACGGCTTCGGCCCACCCGGCGATGTGGACGGCCCCGACGGGGTCTCCGAAGGCGTCGACGGCTTCCCGGAAGGAGCCGTCCCCGGGGATGACTCCGACGTCGGCGTCGTCCCCGGTGTCCCCCGCCGAGACGGCGTAGGCGACGTGGACCCCGCCCCCGACCCGTGCGACGGCGCCCCCGCCGTCGGCGAGTCCGCCGGGAGCTCCGGGTCCGTCGCGTCCTCGTTCGCCGACTGGCGCTGCTCGACCTTGCCGGGCGCGTCGGAGCCGGACGTCGCGCCCAGCGTCACCACCGTGCCCAGGACCGCCGCGAGCACCGCCCCGGCCCCCGCCGCCACCAGATTGCGGCGCGTGCCGGTGAAGAGCGTCCGCTTGGCGGCGGGCACCCCGCTGGGGATCAGGACCGTGGGGGTGGTGTCGGGGACCGGGACGCCGGCCGGGGGCGACTGGGACTCCTCGTAGCGCGCGGCGGGGACCTCGTCACCGGACGGCGTACGGCCGCCCGAGACGACCGGGCCGCCCGAGCGGTCCTCGACGAGGGCCAGCGCGCGGCGCCCGGCGACCGTGCCCCGCTTGTCGGAGAGCGCGCCCTTGAGCCCGATGGACGCCTCCAGCTCGGCACGGGCGCGGTCCACGTTCCCCGCGCACAGCGCCAGGACGCCCAGCTCATGGTGGAAGTACGCCTCCTCGGCCACCTCGCCGGTGAGCCGGGCCGCCGCCGAGCCGATCCGCAGGGACCGCTCCCACGCCCCCCAGTGCAGCCCGGCCGCGAAGGCGGGCGCCGCGCTGCGGGCGAGCTTGACGGCCGTGGCGGGGTGGCCGGCGTCACCGCCGGGCACCAGCGCGCCCAGGGCCGCCAGGACCGCGTCCGCCTCGGCCGCCGCCCGCTCGGGCGTGACCGAGGGGTGCCCGGTCCACCAGGCGTAGTGCTGGGCGGCGGTGTGCGCCCGCTCGCTCGCGTCCTCCCCGTACCCGGCCGCCTCCAGCTGGGTGAGCACGCCCGCCGCGAGCCGGTAGCGCGTACCGACCGGGGAGAGCAGCCCGCAGCCGAGCAGTTCGCCGAGCGCGGCGTCCGCGTGGGTGTCCCCGACGAGCGCGGGCAGATGCGCCTGGTGCGGCACCTCGCCGCCGAGCGCGACGGCGAACCGCAGGGTCTCCCGGGCGGCCTGCCCGAGCCGGGCCGCGAGCGGCGCGGCGGCGGCGGCGCCCTCGCCCAGCGACGGCAGCGGCACCTCGCGGCCCTCGGCGGAGAAGACGGAGAGGTCGGAGGGCTCGTCCACCGGCAGCCCGAACTCGTCGCGCGGCACGCCCTCGCCGCGCAGCCCGTCCCGCCGCCGCAGCAGCGAGCCCGCCTGCACGAACCGCAGCGGCAGGCCCTCCGACTCGAACCAGAGGTCGCCCGCCCAGTTGGCCTCCTCGTCGCTGAGCGGCCGGTCCACGGCCTGCTCGAGCAGTTCCAGGGAGGCGCTGCGCCCGAGCCCGGTGAGGAAGACCTCTTCGAGGTGCGACTCGGCGGGCGGCGCCGCCACCTCGGGCGTCGCGGCGAGCAGGAAGGCGCATTCGGGGGCGGCGGCCAGCAGCTCTTCGAGCGCGGCCCCGCCGAACTCCAGGTCGTCGACGAGGACGACCGCCCCGATCTCGCGCACCTGGTCGAGCAGCCCGGCCCGGTCGGGCCGGTGCAGCGGGGCGCGGAAGACCGTCGCGTACAGCTCGTGCAGCAGTTCCTGGGGGGTGCGGCGGTGGCCGCTGAGGCGGATGACGCCGTCGGGCGCGAGCTGGGCGCAGTCGGCGGCGACCGCGTCGAGCAGGACCGTGCGCCCGGACCCGGCGGGCCCGGTCAGCCGGACCGAGCGGCCCCGGCCGAGCAGGCGCACGAGGCGCTCGCGCTCCTCGCCGCGCTCCAACAGGACCGGCGCGGGCGCCGCGGGCCCGGCGGGCACCGGCGGGCGCAGGGCGCGCTCGCGGTCGGCGCGTTCGGCGGCGGACTGGCGTTCGGGGCGGCCGGGTATCTCGCCGGGCGGGCAGGGCTCGATCTCGCTGCCGTCGACCGGGTTGACGGTGAGCAGGAAGTCGCCGGAGACGAGCTGGACCGTGCGCGCGAGTCCGGCGGCGCGCGCGCCGATCTCCGGGGTGACGGCGTCGCGGTCGCGCTCCTTGCGCGGTGCGGCCGCGCCCGTGCCGGTGCCCGTTCCGTCCTGCTCGTGGTCGAAGTCGTCCGGTCCCCGGGTGTCCATCGGGTTCATGGTGAAAGCCCCCCAGATGCGCCTGCGTAACCTTGCCCCTCCCGGCCGCTACGCACTGCGCTGTCGCTCTGGTCCGGTACCCGCCGCAGGGATGTCGACCGGCGGGAGACCGCACCCTAAACCTTCGCCCAGTATCTCCGAACGGGCGGGGTGCCACCCCGCCCAGAGCGTCACAGTCCGGTGAGGATTGCACCCGGAGGACCGGCTTCCACATCACCTGCACAAGTGCCGCACAGGTCGTGCTCAAGAGGCCCGTACCAGTCTCGTACGGCGGTGGCGCCGCGCACGCTCACACGCGCGGCAGCGCCTCCGCGGCGATGCCGCCCTCGATGGCGAGGATGCGGTGCAGCCGGGTCGCCACCAGCAGGCGCTGCATCTGGGGCGGCACGCCCCGCAGCACCAGGCGCCGGCCGCAGCGGCCGGCCCGCCGGTGGGCGCCCATGATCACACCGAGGCCGGTGGCGTCCCAGGAGTCCAGCTCGGTCAGGTCGAGCACCAGGTCGCCGGCTCCGTCGTCGACCGCCGAGTGCAGGACCGTACGGGCGTCCGCCGCGCTGCGGACGTCGAGGCGGCCCCCGACGACCAGCTCGACGTGGTCGCCCCTGATGTGCATATGTACTCCCCGGAGTGCTCCGTATGCCTGTCTGCCTGTCGTCTCTTACTGCACCAACTGACTGCACAGACCGCAGGGAAGTTGCCGTCTGTAAGCGAACCGATACCTAATTCACCCCATGGAGTGATTCTGGGGCGAGGGGAGGTGAGGGTGCGTCAATCAGTGCTTGTAGAAGCCCTGCCCGCTCTTGCGGCCGATGTCACCCGCGTCAACCATCCGGCGCATCAGCTCCGGCGGCGCGAACTTCTCGTCCTGGGACTCCGTGTAGATGTTGCTGGTGGCGTGGAGCAGGATGTCCACGCCGGTGAGGTCGGCGGTGGCCAGCGGGCCCATCGCGTGGCCGAAGCCCAGCTTGCAGGCGAGGTCGATGTCCTCGGCGGTGGCCACGCCCGACTCGTACAGCTTCGCCGCCTCGACGACGAGCGCCGAGATCAGCCGGGTGGTGACGAAACCGGCGACGTCGCGGTTGACGACGATGCAGGTCTTGCCGACGGACTCGGCGAACTCCCGGGCGGTGGCCAGGGTTTCGTCGCTCGTCTTGTAGCCGCGCACCAGTTCGCACAGCTGCATCATCGGGACCGGCGAGAAGAAGTGGACGCCGACGACCCGCTCGGGGTTCTCGGTGGCCGCCGCGATCTTGGTGATCGGGATGGCGGAGGTGTTGGAGGCGAGCACGGTGTCCGGCCGCACAATCTTGTCGAGCGTACGGAAGATGTCGTGCTTGACCTCCAGCTTCTCGAAGACGGCCTCGACGACGACGTCCACGTCGGCGGCGGCGTCCAGGTCGGTCGTGGTGGTGATGCGGGCGAGCGCGGCCTCCGCGTCCTCGGCGGCCAGCTTGCCCTTGCTCACGAACTTGTCGTACGAGGCCTTGATGCCGTCGGTGCCACGGGCCAGCGCCTCGTCGGTGACGTCACGCAGGACGACGTCCCAGCCCGCCTGGGCCGAGACCTGCGCGATGCCCGAACCCATGAGTCCGGCCCCGATGACGGCGAGCTTCCTGGCCACTTCACACCCCTTTGACGGCTTACTGCTACGGCTCTCCGGCGGAGGCTATCGGCCGTGAGGCGTCTTGGGAGCCGTAAGAGATGCGCGTCACGTCTCAGATGACGGACATCACACCAAGACGGGTGAGCGGCGTCTCACGACGGGGCTCGGCGGGGCCTACCGGTCGTCCCGTACCGCGTACTTGGGCGGGGAATGTCCGGGCGTGGCGGACGGGCCCCGCGTAACTAGGCTGACCCCATGGTCAATCTGACGCGCATCTACACCCGTACCGGCGACCAGGGCACCACGGCCCTGGGAGACATGAGCCGTACCGCCAAGACGGATCTGCGGATCTCGGCGTACGCGGACACCAACGAGGCGAACGCGGTGCTCGGCACGGCGATCGCGCTCGGCGCTCTGGAGGAGGAGGTCGTGCAGGTCCTCACCCGGGTGCAGAACGATCTGTTCGACGTGGGCGCGGATCTGTCGACGCCGGTGGTCGAGGACCCGAAGTACCCGCCGCTGCGGGTCGAGCAGTTCTACGTGGACCGGCTGGAGGCGGATTGCGACCGCTTCAACGAGCGCCTGGAGAAGCTCCGCAGCTTCATCCTGCCGGGCGGTACGCCGGGGGCGGCGCTGCTGCACCAGGCGTGCACGGTGGTGCGCCGCGCGGAGCGCTCCACGTGGGCGGCGCTGGAGGTGCACGGCGAGACGATGAACCCGCTGACGGCGACGTATCTGAACCGGCTGTCGGACCTGCTGTTCATCCTGGCCAGGACGGCGAACAAGGAGGTCGGGGACGTGCTGTGGGTACCGGGCGGTGAACGGTAGGCCGCTCAGAACAGGCTCTTGCGGGACCGGGACTCCTCCACCTTCTTCGGGAACACCGTGTAGCTCAGCGCGATGATCACGTTGATGCCGATCAGCCACAGCATCCGCTGCTGCCACATCCGCAGGGAGTCCACGTTCCCGTCGCCGCCCACGTACCAGATGCCAGCCTGGAGCAGGCCGATCGCGATCGCGGCGGCGAGGGTCCAGCGGCCCGCGGTCTTCCACTCGTGGAGCGTGCGGGCCGCGCCGCCCGCCGGGGCCTTGGCGGGGCGCGGGCCGCCCGCGAAGCGGTGGGCGAACCGGGCGTCGGCCCACTTCACCATGGAGTGGCCCATCGCCACCGAGAAGCCGATGTACACGGCGGCGAGGCCGTGCTTCCAGTCCGGCTCGGCGCCGTTCTTGAGGTCGATCACGGTGACCACGAGCAGCAGCGCCTCCAGCAGCGGCTCGCAGAGCAGGACCGCCACCGACGCCCTGGGCATCTTGGCGAAGTAGCGCAGTGCCAGGCCCCCGGCGAGCAGCACCCAGAAGCCGACCTCGCAGATGACGATCAGTGTGACGATCACGGCGTTCCCCGTTCCTCTCCTCGGACTCCCTTCCAGCGTCGGCCCGAGATCGCGCCCGCTCGTCGTCGACAGTGAGGAAACGACACTGCATCCTTCGATGTAGTCCCGGATCGCCCCGTACGTGGAGGCCCGGGCCCCCGGCCCCGTGTTTCATGGGACCGTGAACCTCTTCCGCCGCCGCCCGCACCGCCACGACGTGATCATCGCCGTCGTCGGCCTGCTGACCGGCCTGGCGGGCTGGGCGCTCGGGCTGCACACCCAGGGCGGGCACCCGTTCGGCGGCGCGTGGGTGCTGCTGCCGCTCGTCGTCATGGCGGCCCTCGAACTCGTACGCCGGACCGCCCCGCGGTTCGCCCTGGTCACCGGGACCTTCGCGATCATCGCGGACCAGTTCACGCTCGGCAGCGTGGTGACGGTCCTGATGTTCACGGACCTGGTCTACGCCGCCGTCCTGTACGGCACCCCGGCCGCCGCCCGCCGCATCCCCGTCACCACCGGGCTGCTCTCGGTCGCGGTGGCCATCGGCTTCCTGGCGTGGCTGCACAAGCCCGAGGCCCTCCTGATCGGGCTGCTCACCGGCCTCGTCTCGTTCGCGCCGGCCACCACCGGCGCGCTGGTGCGCAACCACCGCGACGCCGCCGAGGCGGCCACCCTGCGCGCCGAGCAGACCGCGCTGCTCGCCGAGATCGACCGCACCCAGGCGGTGGTGGCCGAGCGCGCCCGGATGGCCCGCGAGCTGCACGACATGGTCGCCAACCACCTCTCGGCGATCGCCATCCACTCCACCGCCGCGCTCTCCCTGGACGACCCGGCCACCACCCGCCAGGCACTCACGGTGATCCGGACCAACAGTGTGGACGGGCTCGCGGAGATGCGCCGGCTGATCGGGCTGCTGCGCGACAGCGGCGCCGGGCGCGCCCCGGCCGCCGCGCCCACGCTGGCGGGCCTGGACGCGCTGATCGCCCAGGCCCGTACGAACGGCGCCTCCAGCGGGCTCGACTTCGCCCTCGACGACGCCCGCCCCGAGGGGGCCGCGCTGCCCGCCCCGGTCGAGCTGGCCGCGTACCGGATCGTCCAGGAGTCGCTCACCAACGCCCTCAAGCACGCCTCCCCCGGCACGGTCACCGCCGCGCTCGCGCACACCGGGCGGGCGCTGACGGTCCGGGTGACCAGCCCGTACGGTGAGGAGCGTCCGGGGCCGCGCGCGCCGGGCTCGGGCGCGGGGCTCGTCGGGATGCGGGAGCGGGCCGTCCTGCTCGGCGGGAGCTTCGAGTCGGGGCCCGAGCCGGGGGACGACGGCACCAAGATCTGGCGGGTCCGGGCCGAACTGCCCATCCAGGAAAGCGAGTCGACCACATGACGATCCGGGTGCTGGTCGCGGAGGACCAGTCGTCGGTACGGGCCGGTCTGGTCCTGATCCTGGGCAGCGCCCCGGACATCGAGGTGGCCGGGGAGGCCGCCGACGGCGAGGAGGCGGTCCGGCTCGCCCGCGAACTGCGCCCGGACCTGGTGCTGATGGATGTGCAGATGCCCCGGCTCGACGGGGTCGCGGCGACCCGTCAGGTGGTCGCGGAGCGGTTGGCCGATGTGCTGGTGCTGACGACGTTCGACCTCGACGAGTACGTCTTCGGGGCGCTGCGCGCGGGCGCGGCGGGCTTCCTGCTGAAGAACACGGAGGCGAGGGACCTGATCGAGGCGGTACGGACGGTGGCGCGCGGCGAGGGCACGATCGCCCCGGCCGTCACGCGCCGGCTGATCGCGGAGTTCGCGGCCCCGGCGGCCAAGGCGCCTTCCGTGTGCCCGGCCGCCCTCGACACGCTGACCCGCCGCGAGCGGGAGGTGCTGTCGTGCATCGGCGAGGGGCTGTCGAACGCCGAGATCGCGGGTCGCCTCGCGATGGCCGAGGCCACGGTGAAGACCCATGTCAGCCGGTTGCTGGGGAAGCTGGAGCTGCGCAGCCGGGTCCAAGCGGCCGTACTGGCCCAGGAGTTGGGCGTCTGACGGCAGGTTCCGGCCGTTGGTCTGGACCTCTTGACGGTTGGTACAGACCTTTCTACGCTCACGGCACTGCTGTGTGAGCGTGCCCACGACCCACCGTGTGCTCACCGGGCGGAGCAGGGTCCCACCCACACCCGTCGGACCTCACTCGAGGAGCTTCCTTGAGCACTCCCACGCGCATCCGCACCCGCACCCGCTTCAGAACCAGAGCCGCGGCCGTCCTCACCGCGCTGGCCCTTCCCCTGGCCGCAGTCGTCGGCCTGGCCGGCGCCACTCCCGCCGCGGCCGCCGCCTCGGCGACCGCCACCTACGTCAAGACCCAGGACTGGGGCTCCGGCTTCGGCGCCCAGTGGACCGTCAAGAACACCGGCACCACGGCGCTCACCTCCTGGACCGTGGAGTGGGACTACCCCTCGGGGACGTCCGTGACCTCGTTCTGGGACGCGGACGTCACTCATGATGTCAACCACTGGACCGCCAAGAACAAGTCGTACAACGGCACGCTGGCACCCGGCGCCAGCGTCACCTTCGGCTTCAACGGCGCGGGCTCCGGCGCCCCGTCCGGCTGCAAGCTCAACGGCGGCTCCTGCGACGGGAGTACCACCCCGCCGGGCGACAACCCGCCCTCCGCGCCGGGCACTCCGACGGCGAGCGGCGTCACCAACACCTCGGTGAACCTGTCGTGGACCGCCGCGACCGACGACAAGGGCGTCAAGAACTACGACGTCTACCGCGGCTCGTCGAAGATCGCGACGGTGACAGGCACCACGTATACGGACTCGGGCCTCACCGCCGGAACGACGTACACGTACAGCGTGACCGCGCGCGACACCGCCGACCAGACGGGCCCCTCCTCCGGCTCGACGACCGTCACCACGACGGGCGGCGGCGGCAATCCGGACCCGGGTTCCACGGTCAAGCTCGGCTACTTCACCGACTGGGGCGTCTACCAGCGCAACTACCACGTGAAGAACATCGTCACCTCGGGCTCGGCGGCCAAGCTGACGCACATCAACTACGCGTTCGGCAACGTCACCAACGGCCAGTGCGCCATCGGTGACGCGTACGCCGACTACCAGAAGACGTACGACGCCTCCTCCAGCGTCGACGGCACCGCCGACACCTGGGACCAGCCGGTCGCGGGCAACATCAACCAGCTGCGCGAGCTGAAGAAGAAGTACCCGAACATCAAGGTGCTGTGGTCGTTCGGCGGCTGGACCTGGTCCGGCGGCTTCGGCGCGGCGGCGGCCAACCCGACGGCGTTCGCCAACTCCTGCTACAGCTTGGTGGAGGACCCGCGCTGGGCCGACGTCTTCGACGGCATCGACATCGACTGGGAGTACCCGAACGCCTGCGGGCTCTCCTGCGACACCAGCGGCCAGGCCGCGCTGAAGAACCTGCTGTCCGCGCTGCGGGCCAAGTTCGGCTCCTCGAACCTGGTGACGGCGGCCGTGACGGCCGACGGCTCGGCCAACGGCAAGATGGACCAGGCCGACTACGCCGGAGCGGCGCAGTACGTCGACTGGTACAACGTGATGACGTACGACTTCTTCGGTGCGTGGGACGCGAAGGGGCCGACGGCTCCGCACTCCCCGCTCACCTCGTACAACGGCATCCCGATCGCGGGCTTCAACACGGACGCGGCGATCCAGAAGTACCGGGGCAAGGGGATTCCGGCGAGCAAGCTCAACCTGGGGATCGGGTTCTACGGCCGCGGCTGGACCGGCGTCACCCAGGACGCGCCGGGCGGTACGGCGACGGGGCCGGCCCCCGGGACGTACGAGCAGGGCATCGAGGACTACAAGGTCCTCAAGAGCTCGTGCCCGACGACGGGGACGATCGCGGGCACGGCGTACGCCCGCTGCGGCTCCAACTGGTGGAGCTACGACACGCCGTCGACGATCGCGGGGAAGATGTCGTATGTGAAGGCGCAGGGCCTGAAGGGCGCGTTCTTCTGGGAATTCAGCGGCGACACGGCCGGGGGTGAGCTGATCTCGGCGATCGACAGCGGCCTCAGGTAACCCGCTCCTGGTACGACACCGGGCGGACGGCCCGTCCCCGTTCCCCGGTGTCACCGTTTGTCCGCGGCCCGGTGGCGGGTTGCTCGCGCAGTTCCCCGCGCCCCTTAAATGCGCCCCTTCGGGGCGCTCCTAGGGGCGCGGGGAACTGCGCGACCAGTGGGGGACGGCGCGCAGACGAAGAACAGGCCGCCCGCCCAGGGCTTCAGGGAAGGGGCGGGGTGGGGAAAAACCCCTACGCCACGTTCACGCGCTGGCCCGGCGGTGCCGCCTCCAGCCACGCCAGGAAGCCCGTCAGCGCGTCCTCGCTCATCGCGAGTTCGAGGCGCACGCCCCGATGCGTACAGCCGAGAACGATCGCGTCGGACAGGAGCGCCAGCTCCTCCTCCCCCGCCGGCTGCCGCCGCGCCACGACCTCGATCGCGGAGCGCTCGAGCAGCCGCCGCGGCCGAGGCGCGTAGGAGAAGACACGGAACCACTCGATCCGGTCACCGCTGTACCGTGCGACTCCGTACACCCAGCCCTTGCCCCCGGGATCGCCGCCCTCCGGCACGTCCCAGCGCAGACTGCAGTCGAAGGTCCCGCCGGAACGCTGGATCAGCCGCCGGCGCAGACCGAAGACGAAGAGTCCCACCAGTACCAGCGCGACGACCAGGCCGCCCACAAGCAGAACGAGGGTCATCTACACCGACCTCCTCGCTCCATTCGGGGCCGGGGGATCGCCCCGGTCTCTCTTGTGCCTGCATCGCCTCAGCCGCGGCCGGGTCCGGAAGATTCCAGACCCGTGACCGCGGCTGAGGGCAAAACTGTTCGGCGGGGTGCTAGCGCACCGACACCGTACGCAGCCGGACCTCGGCGCGACGCTCGGCGGCGCCGTCCTCGGCCGACTTGGCGCTCTCCAGCGCCCGCTCGGCGCGCTGGACATCGATCTCGTCCGCGAGCTCCGCGATCTCGGCGAGCATGGAGAGCTTGTTGTCCGCGAACGAGATGAACCCGCCGTGCACAGCGGCGACGACGGTGCTGCCCTCGCTCGTACGGATGGTCACCGGGCCGGACTCCAGCACTCCGAGGAGCGGCTGGTGACCGGGCATGACGCCGATGTCGCCGGACGTGGTGCGCGCGACGACCAGGGTGGCCTCGCCGGACCAGACACTGCGGTCCGCGGCGACGAGCTCGACGTGCAGCTCAGCAGCCAAGGTGGGCTCCTCGGGTCACCACCCGGCGATTGGAGCCGGGTGTTGGGTCAAGTCTAGTAGGGCCCGGAGCGATGGAGCGCCGGGGCCCACCCGGCCTTTCGGCCGGGGGTCCGGGGGTTGTCCCCCGGGAGATGCAGCGTGGGCGTACGGAGAGGGGCGGGACGTGCCCGCCCCTCTCCGCCGAAACGCGACTCTTACGAGTCAGGCGATTCAGGAGACGCCCAGCTCCTTGGCGTTGGCCTTCAGGTCCTCGATGCCACCGCACATGAAGAACGCCTGCTCGGGGAAGTGGTCGTACTCACCGTCGCAGATCGCGTTGAACGCGGTGATCGACTCGTCGAGCGGCACGTCCGAACCGTCCACGCCGGTGAACTGCTTGGCGACGTGGGTGTTCTGCGACAGGAAGCGCTCGACGCGACGGGCACGGTGGACAACGAGCTTGTCCTCCTCGCCCAGCTCGTCGATACCGAGGATCGCGATGATGTCCTGGAGGTCCTTGTACTTCTGGAGGATTCCCTTGACGCGCATGGCGGCGTCGTAGTGGTCCTTCGCGATGTAGCGCGGGTCCAGGATGCGGGACGTGGAGTCCAGCGGGTCCACGGCCGGGTAGATGCCCTTCTCGGAGATCGGACGGGAGAGAACCGTCGTCGCGTCGAGGTGGGCGAACGTGGTGGCCGGGGCCGGGTCGGTCAGGTCGTCCGCGGGGACGTAGATCGCCTGCATCGAGGTGATCGAGTGACCACGGGTCGAGGTGATGCGCTCCTGGAGGAGACCCATCTCGTCGGCCAGGTTCGGCTGGTAGCCCACCGCGGAGGGCATACGGCCGAGCAGGGTCGACACCTCGGAACCCGCCTGGGTGTACCGGAAGATGTTGTCGATGAAGAAGAGGACGTCCTGCTTCTGGACGTCACGGAAGTACTCCGCCATCGTCAGACCGGCCAGCGCGACCCGAAGACGGGTGCCCGGGGGCTCGTCCATCTGGCCGAAGACGAGCGCCGTCTTGTCGATGACGCCGGAGTCGCCCATCTCCTCGATGAGGTCGTTGCCCTCACGGGTACGCTCACCGACGCCCGCGAACACCGACACACCGTCGTGGTTGTTGGCGACGCGGTAGATCATTTCCTGGATCAGAACGGTCTTGCCGACACCGGCACCACCGAACAGACCGATCTTTCCACCCTTGACGTACGGGGTGAGGAGGTCGATGACCTTGACGCCGGTCTCGAACATCTCGGTCTTCGACTCGAGCTCGTCGAAGTTCGGGGCCTTGCGGTGGATCGGCCAGCGCTCGGTGACCTCGGCGTTCGCCTCGGGGTAGTTGAGCACCTCGCCCAGGGTGTTGAACACCTTGCCCTTGGTGAAGTCACCGACGGGGACGGTGATGCCCGTGCCCGTGTCGGTCACCGGGGCCTGGCGGACCAGACCGTCGGTGGGCTGCATCGAGATGGTGCGGACCAGGCCGTCACCCAGGTGCTGGGCGACTTCCAGGGTCAGCGTCTTGAGCTTGCCGTCCTCGGCCGGGTCGGCCACCTGGACGGTGAGCGCGTTGTAGATCTCGGGCATGGCGTCGACGGGGAACTCCACGTCGACGACCGGGCCGATGACCCGGGCGACGCGGCCCGTGGCGGCGGCCGTCTCAACAGTGGTCGTCATTACTTGTCACTCCCCGCGGTCGCGTCAGCCATGGCGCTCGCGCCACCGACGATCTCGCTGATTTCCTGGGTGATTTCGGCCTGGCGGGCCGCGTTGGCAAGCCGGGAGAGGCTCTTGATGAGGTCCCCGGCGTTGTCGGTGGCCGACTTCATCGCACGGCGGCGGGCGGCGTGCTCGGAAGCGGCCGACTGCAGCAGTGCGTTGTAGATGCGGCTCTCGACGTAGCGCGGCAGCAGGGCGTCGAGGACGTCCTCCGCCGACGGCTCGAAGTCGAACAGCGGAAGGATCTCGCCCTTCGTACCGCTCTCCTCCTCGACCGCTTCCAGCGACAGCGGCAGCATCCGGTTGTCCACCGCGTTCTGCGTCATCATCGACACGAACTCCGTGTAGACGATGTGCAGCTCGTCGACGCCGCCCTCGGCCGTCTCCGTCTGGATGGCCTCGATCAGCGGCGCCGCGACGCGCTTGGCGTCGGCGTAGGCCGGGCTGTCGGTGAAGCCGGTCCACGAATCCGCGATCTTGCGCTCACGGAAGCCGTAGTAGGCCACACCCTTGCGGCCGACGACGTAGGCGTCGACCTCCTTGCCCTCGCCGCGCAGCCGCTCGGTGAGCCGCTCCGCCTGCTTGATGGCGTTCGAGGAGTAGCCGCCGGCCAGACCGCGGTCGCTCGTGATGAGCAGGATCGCGGCACGGGTCGGCGCCTCGGCCTCGGTGGTCAGGGCGTGCTTGGTGTTCGAGCCGGTCGCCACCGCGGTCACCGCACGGGTGAGCTCGGTCGCGTACGGCATCGACGCCGCCACCTTGCGCTGCGCCTTGACGATGCGCGAGGCGGCGATCATCTCCATCGCCTTGGTGATCTTCTTGGTCGCCGTGACGGCACGGATGCGACGCTTGTAGACCCGGAGCTGCGCTCCCATGAGTCAGGTCCCTTCCGTCGTCACTTGCTGGTGGAGACCGGCGCGTCGTCGCCCAGAAGCTTGCCGTCCGAGGTCTCGAACTGCCGCTTGAAGGCAGCGATGGCGTCAGCGATGGAGGTCAGGGTGTCGTCCGACATCTTGCCGCCCTCGGCGATGGAGGTGAGGAGCTCCTTGCGCTCACGGCGCAGGTGCTCCAGCAGCTCCGACTCGAAGCGACGGATGTCGTTGACCGGGACGTCGTCCATCTTGCCGGTGGTGCCGGCCCAGACGGAGACGACCTGCTCCTCGACGGGCATCGGCTGGTACTGGCCCTGCTTCAGCAGCTCGACCATGCGCTTGCCGCGCTCCAGCGAGGCCTTCGACGCGGCGTCCAGGTCGGAGCCGAAGGCGGCGAACGCCTCCAGCTCGCGGTACTGGGCGAGGTCCACGCGAAGTCGGCCGGAGACCTGCTTCATGGCCTTGTGCTGGGCCGAGCCACCGACGCGGGAGACCGAGATACCGACGTTCAGCGCCGGGCGCTGGCCCGCGTTGAACAGGTCGGACTCCAGGAAGCACTGACCGTCGGTGATGGAGATGACGTTGGTCGGGATGAACGCCGACACGTCGTTCGCCTTGGTCTCGACGATCGGCAGACCGGTCATCGAACCGGCACCCATCTCGTCGGAGAGCTTGGCGCAGCGCTCCAGCAGACGCGAGTGCAGGTAGAAGACGTCGCCCGGGTAGGCCTCGCGGCCCGGCGGGCGGCGCAGCAGCAGCGACACGGCGCGGTAGGCGTCGGCCTGCTTCGACAGGTCGTCGAAGATGATCAGGACGTGCTTGCCGGCGTACATCCAGTGCTGGCCGATGGCGGAACCGGTGTACGGCGCCAGGTACTTGAAGCCGGCCGGGTCGGACGCCGGGGCGGCGACGATCGTCGTGTACTCGAGCGCGCCGGCCTCTTCCAGGGCGCCGCGAACGGACGCGATGGTCGAGCCCTTCTGGCCGATGGCGACGTAGATGCAGCGGACCTGCTTGTTCACGTCGCCCGAGCGCCAGTTGTCGCGCTGGTTGATGATCGTGTCGACGGCCAGAGCGGTCTTGCCGGTCTGACGGTCACCAATGATCAGCTGACGCTGGCCACGGCCGATCGGCACCATCGCGTCGACGGCCTTGTAGCCGGTCTGCATCGGCTCGTGCACCGACTTACGGACCATGACGCCCGGGGCCTGCAGCTCGAGGGCGCGGCGGCCTTCGGTCGCGATCTCGCCGAGACCGTCGATCGGGTTGCCGAGCGGGTCGACGACGCGGCCGAGGTAGCCCTCGCCGACGCCGACGGAGAGGACCTCACCGGTGCGCTGCACCGGCTGGCCCTCCTCGATGCCGTTGAATTCGCCGAGGACGATCGCACCGATCTCGCGCTCCTCGAGGTTGAGGGCGAGACCGAGGGTGCCGTCCTCGAACTTCAGCAGCTCGTTCGCCATGGCGGAGGGCAGGCCCTCCACCTTCGCGATGCCGTCGCCGGCAACGCTGACCGTACCGACCTCCTCGCGCGAGGCCGCGTCCGGCTGGTACGACTGGACGAAGTTCTCCAGTGCGTCCCGGATCTCCTCCGGCCGGATCGTGAGCTCCGCCATCTGGGTTCCCTGCTCTCCTTGTTGGGCCTGAAGCTTCTTAGGGGGTCTGGGGGCGGCCCCCAGGAACTTCTGCAAGTTCTGCACGGCCCAACCGGGCCGCTGTGATGCTGTGTACTCAGGTGACCTGCCGAGGCAGGTCAGCCGGCCAGTCGCCGGCTCGCCTCGTCGAGACGCTGCGCGATCGTGCCGTCGATGACCTCGTCGCCCACCCGCACCGAGATCCCGCCGAGGACCGTCGGGTCCACGTCCAGGTTCAGGTGCATCTGGCGGCCGTACACCTTCGCCAGAGCCGCGCCGAGGCGCTGCTTCTGCACGTCGGTCAGCGGCACCGCCGAGGTGACCACGGCGACCATGCGGTCCCGGCGCTCCGCGGCGAGCTTGGAGAGGGAGTCGAGTCCCGCTTCCAGGCTACGTCCACGCGGCTTGGTCACAAGACGCGCGACGAGCCGCTCGGTGACCGCGTTCGCCTTGCCGCCGAGCAGGCTGCCGAGCAGCTCGCCCTTGGCGGCCGTGGTGGCGGCGCGGTTCGTCAGCGCGGAGCGCAGGTCGGCGTTGGAGGTGACGATCCGGCCGAACCGGAACAGCTCGTCCTCCACGTCGTCGAGCGCACCGGCCTGCTGCGCGGCGGTGAGGTCGGCGGTGCTCGCCAGCTCCTCCAGGGCGTCCACCAGGTCGCGCGACTGCGACCAGCGGGAGCGGACCATGCCGCTCACCAGGTCGGCGGTCTCGCCGCCGACCTGGCCGCCGAGGAGGCGTCCGGCCAGCTCGGCCTTGGCCTCGGCGGGCTGCGACGGGTCGGTGAGGACCCGACGCAGCGACACCTCGCGGTCGAGCAGCGCGGTGACGGCCGCCAGCTCCCCGGCGAGCTTCGCCGCGTCGACGGACGTGTTGTCCATCAGCGCGTCGAGACGCTCGCGCGCGGCAGCCAGTGCCTCGCGGCTCGCTCCGTTCATCGCGTGGCCTCGGCCTTCGAAGCGTCCTCGAGACCCTCGAGGAAGCGGTCGATGGTGCGGCTCTGCCGGGCGTGGTCCTCAAGGGACTCGCCGACGAGCTTGCCGGCCAGGTCGGTGGCGAGCTTGCCCACGTCCTGACGGAGCGCGTGCGCCGCGGCCTTGCGGTCGGCCTCGATCTGGGCGTGGCCGGCAGCGATGATCTCCTCACGCTGCCGCTGGCCTTCCGCCCTCATCTCCTGGATGAGCGCGGTGCCCTGCTCGGTCGCCTCCTGGCGCAGGCGGGCAGCCTCGTGGCGGGCCTCGGCGAGCTGGGCCTTGTACTGCTCCAGCACGCTCTGAGCCTCGGTCTGCGCGGCCTCGGCCTTCTCGATACCGCCCTCGATGGCTTCGCGGCGTTCCTCCAGCGTCTTGTTGATACGCGGGAGCAGCTTCGTGGCGAAGACGAAGAAGACGATGGCGAAGGCGATGGCGCCGACGAGCAGCTCGGGGCCCGCGGGAATGAGCGGGTTCTGCTCTTCCTCGGCCGCGAGTGCAGCCAGGTTGGCGATCACATCAGTGCCTTTCGTCGATGCGTGTCAGTAATAGGTGCTTACTTACCGAACACGAACGGCATAACGATGCCGATGAGGGCGAGCGCCTCACAGAAGGCGAAGCCCAGGATCTGGTTGGCGCGGATCAGGCCCGCGGCCTCGGGCTGACGGGCCATGGCCTGGGTGCCGTTACCGAAGATGATGCCGACGCCGACGCCGGGGCCGATGGCGGCGAGGCCGTAGCCGATCGAGCCGAGCGAGCCGGTGACTTCGGAGGCAGCGAGGATCTGGGACATGCCAGTTCTTCCTTCTCTTTCATGGACCGGTGGGGGTTGGCCACCGGACGACTAGGGGTTTTGCGGGGCGGGCCAGGGCTCAGTGGTGCTCGGCCAGAGCGCCCTGGAGGTACGAGCAGGCGAGGAGCACGAAGACGTACGCCTGCACCGCCTGCACGAAAAGCTCGAAGAGGATCATGACGATGGTCATGACGAACGAGACTCCGGCGGCCGGAATCATGTAGCTGTTCATCAGGTACCAGGACGCGACCGTGAACATGACCAGCATCAGGTGGCCGGCGAACATGTTGGCGAAGAGTCGCACGGCGTGCGTGAACGGCCGGACGAACAGGTTCGACAGGAACTCGATCACCATCACCAGCGGCAGTACCGCACCGAGGCTCTTGTCGTAGCCCGTGATGTTCTTCAGGCCGCCGACGAAGCCGTGGCGCTTGAAGGTCACGCTGACCCAGAGGACCCAGACGAGACCCGCGAGCACCATCGGGAAGGCGATGACCGAGGAGACCGGGAACTGCGCCAGCGGGATCACGGACCAGACGTTCATGATCCAGATGAAGAAGAACAGCGAGACCATCAGCGGGACGTACTTCTCGCCCTCCCGCTTGCCCAGCGTCTCGTACACGATGTTGCGGCGCACGAAGTCGTAGCCGGCCTCGCCGACCATCTGGAGCTTGCCCGGGACCACCTTGGCCTGGCCGAAGGCCACCCAGAAGAAGCCGATGATGAGCAGGGTGGTGACGAGCGCGAGCAGCATCACCTTGTTGAACTCGTAGCCACCGACGGTGAAGAGCGGCTTGAAGAGGAAGGAGTGCAGGCCCGGAGCCGGAAAGCCACAGCCGTTGTCGGACAGGATGCGGCAGTTCCAGTCGAAGGCGAGCTGGGTCTGGTCAGCACTCACCGCGGGCTCCTTCAGCGTGGCGCATAGGTACGGCAACCTCGTTGTGTCGGCGCGGCGCGCAGCCGCGGTTCGGCACTGGACTGGTGTTACGGATGATGGGGCGGCGGTCGGGCATCAAGCCTCGCGATCGAGCAGGCGTCAGCTCAGATGCCCGCGCCCGCAGTGCCGCAGTTGGCACCGGACGATAGCAGGGTCTCGAACTCGCATTTATTCCGCCCCTACCTTTCACGACGAAGACCCGGATTTCGTGGGCTTGTGAGCCTCCGAATCCGGCTCGACGTAAAGGATCTTGGCCTTCATGTGCGCACGTGCCTGCATGCCGATCCAGACGAGGGTCAGCGCGACGAGCGTGGCGGCGAACGCCTTGGGGTTGAACAGCGTCGTGTCCTTGAAGACCGCGACGAAGATCAAGAGCAACAGCAACTGAGCCGTGTACAGCATCAGCCCCATGGCCTGGAACAGGTGGGGCAGGCTTTTCGCCGTACGTTCCAGGACGAGCAGCCCGATGCCCATGAAGCCGATGACCACGACCGTCGCGATGGCGGCGCCGATGGCCCCCTTGCCGCCCGCGACCCCGGCGCTGACCGCGACGGCGATGACGCCGGCGGCAGCGGTGGGTAGGGCGGTCCGAAGGAGGGTGCGGGCGTCGTTGGACGGCATGGCGGCAGCTCCGCTTACTGGGTGGGGGCAGGGTGTCGTCATGGACGAGCGTAGGCCCCGGCCGAGGGGATCCCTCGGGCCAATGGGCCGTCGCACTACGGTCCTTCGGCTCTGTTGCCGGGTCTCGTGAACCGTATCACAAACTATTTGATGAGGTCTTTACCATGATGGTGTGCTGCCCGTCACACATGAGAGTGAACGTGCGCGCATGTGCAGAACGGACGGCAACTTGTCTGGTATTAGGGCCCGGTGCGGCAATTCGTCAGCGCGACGCGCCGGTCTTCCGCCGGTCGGGGAAGCGCGAACGGGGGCCGACGGCGGTCGCCCCGTTGACGCCTGAGACGCCCGCGCCGACCGGTGTGCGCTCCTCCTCGGCCCCGTCCCACTCCTCGGTGCCCTCCGCGGCCGCGGCCGCCGCGGCGAGCCGCGTACGGCGCCGGTAGCGCGGCGGGACGAACGCCTCGGCCCAGCGCGGGGCGCGCGGGGTGAAGCGCGGGAGCAGCAGCAGGACCAGACCGACCGCGCTCAGCGCGACGATGACGAAGACGATCCACATCGACGCCGAGTGCACCGAGTACGCCAGCGTCCCGAAGGCGATCAGGGCCGCCCAGAAGTACATGATCAGCACCGCGCGGCTGTGCGAGTGGCCGATCTCCAGGAGCCGGTGGTGCAGGTGCCCGCGGTCGGCCGCGAACGGCGACTGGCCCTTCCAGGTGCGCCGCACGATCGCCAGCACCAGGTCGGCCATCGGGATCGCGATGATGGTCAGCGGCATCAGCAGCGGGATGAACACCGGGAGCATCGCGTGGGTGGCCTCGCGCTCGCTGCCGCTGAGGCTGAGGTTCATCCGCAGCGCGTCCGGGTCGACCTGGCCGGTGATGGAGATGGCGCCGGCCGCGAGGACGAGCCCGATCAGCATCGAGCCCGAGTCGCCCATGAAGATCCGCGCGGGGTGCATGTTGTGCGGCAGGAAGCCCAGGCACATGCCCATCAGGATGGCGGCGAAGAGGGTGGCCGGGGCCGCGGCCTCGATGCCGTACCCGAACCAGATCCGGTACGCGTACATGAAGAACGCCGCGGCGGCGATGCAGACCATGCCCGCGGCGAGGCCGTCCAGGCCGTCCACGAAGTTCACCGCGTTGATGGTGATCACCACCAGGGCGACCGTGAGCAGCGTGCCCTGCCAGGAGGTGAGCGAGACCGCGCCGATGCCCGGGATGGGCAGCCACAGGATCGTCAGACCCTGCACGACCATCACACCGGCGGCGATCATCTGACCGCCCAGCTTGATCAGCGCGTCGATCTCGAACTTGTCGTCCAGGACGCCGATGATCCAGATCAGGGCCGCGCCCGAGAGCAGCGCGCGCGGTTCGTTGGAGCGCTCGAAGACGCCGTTGAGGCTGTCCAGGTGGTCGGCGACGAGCAGGCCCGCGCACAGTCCGCCGAACATGGCGATGCCGCCGAGCCGCGGCGTCGGTTCGCGGTGCACGTCCCGGGCGCGGATCTCCGGCATCGCGCCGGTCGCGATGGCGAACTTCCGCACCGGCCCGGTGAGCAGGTAGGTCACCGCGGCCGTGACGCAGAGCGTCAGCAGGTATTCACGCACGGGCTGCCCCAGAGGTATCGCTGGCCATCTCAGCCCCACACACTAGCTTCGCGCCCACATGGTTGAGGACATGCGGGTACACGAGATGGTTGCAGTCAACCCCATCCAGTGGGGATATCAACCCCATCTAGTGCGGATACGGGGGAAATCTTCCCGCGAGCTCCCGCACTTCGGCACGGACGTCGGCGTGCGCCCCACCGCCCGCTTCGGCGTCCCCGCGCAGCGCCGCCGAGAACAGCACCGCGATCCTCGCCATCTCCGCCTCGCCCATCCCCTGGGTGGTCAGCGCGGCCGTACCGAGCCGGATGCCGCGCGCTTCGTCGTACGGCAGGGCACAGGTGTCCAGGACGAGCCCGGCGCCCGCCAGGCGGCCCCTGGCGGCCCTTCCGTCGGCTCCCAGCGGGCCGGGGTCGGCCAGGATGAGGTGGGTGTCGGTGCCGCCGGTCACCACGCCGAACCCCTCGGCGGCCAGCCCGGCCGCGAGCACGCGCGCGTTGGCGACCACCTGATGGGCGTACCCCGTGAACCCCGGGGTCGCCGCCTCCCCGAACGCGACCGCCTTCGCCGCGATGGTGTGCATCTGGGCGCCGCCCTGGGTGAACGGGAAGACCGCCCGGTCGATCCGGGCCGCCAGCTCCCCGCCGCACAGCAGCAGCCCGCCGCGCGGGCCGCGCAGCACCTTGTGGGTGGTCGCGCAGACCACGTCGGCGTACGGGACGGGGCTGGGCGCCGCTCCCCCGGCCACCAGGCCCATCGGGTGCGCCGCGTCCGCGATGAGGTAGGCGCCCACCGAGTCGGCGATCTCGCGGAACGCCTCGTAGTCGGGATGGCGCGGGTAGCAGATCGAGCCGCAGACGATCGCCTTCGGGCGGCGGCGCTCGGCCAGGGCCGCGACCTCCTCGTAGTCGATGAGGCCGGTCTCCGGGTCGACGCCGTAGCCGACGAAGTCGAACCACCGGCCGGAGAAGTTGGCGGGCGAGCCGTGGGTGAGGTGTCCCCCGTACGGGAGCCCCATGGCGAGCACCGTGTCACCCGGGCGCAGCAGCGCCGCGTAGGCCGCCAGCACGGCCGAGGAGCCGGAGTGCGGCTGTACGTTGGCGTGCTCGGCCCCGAAGAGCGCCCTGGCCCGGTCCACGGCGATCCGCTCGGCCACGTCCACGATCTCGCAGCCGCCGTGGTGGCGGGCGCCGGGGTAGCCCTCGGCGTACTTGTTGCTGAGCGGGGAGCCGAGCGCCGCGAGCACGGCGGGCGAGGTGAAGTTCTCGGCGGCGATGAGCTGGAGCGAGGTGGCCTGCCGCCGCGTCTCGCCGAGCAGCACGTCGGCGATCTCGGGATCCTGGCGCCGCAGGGCGTCCAACGCCCCTTCGGGGGCGGTGGAGCGGGCAGCGGACACGGCTGCGGTGGTGACCGTCATCGGGGTCTCCGGGCCTGACAGGGGGTGGTGTGAGGCGTCAGATCCAATGTAGGCCGACGCGTGCACCGGCGCCCGACGGAATCCCGTCAGTGCGGCGCGGGCACACCCGTAAGAGCCGTGACGACCGGTTCGAGGGCCGTGTTGATCTCGTCCCCGATCGAGCGGAAGAACGTGATCGGGGCGCCGTACGGGTCGTTCACCTCGTCCGCCTCGGCGCTCGGGGCCAGCAGCCAGCCGCGCAGGGCCGCGGCCGCGCGGACCAGGGCGCGGGCGCGCTCGACCATGCCCTCCTGCGAGGCGTCCGGCAGGGTGGCCGGGTCTATGGCGCGGACCAGGCGGGTGAACTCCTTCAGGGTGAAGGTGCGCAGGCCCGCCGAGTGGCCCATGGAGATGACCTGGGCGCGGTGGTCGCGGGTGGCGGTGAGGACCAGGTCCGCGGTGATGACGTGTTCGTCCAGGAGCTCGCGCCCCGTGAAGCCGGAGGCGTCCGCGCCGAAGTCGGCGAGGACGGCCGCCGCGTTGGCCTCCATCGGGGCGCCCTCGTGGCCCCAGGTGCCCGCGCTCTCCACGATCAGGCCGCCCGTGAAGGGGTCGCCGAGGCGATCGGTCAGGGCATGCCGGGTCAGCCGCTCGGTGATGGGCGAGCGGCACACGTTGCCGGTGCTGACGTGGAGGATGCGGAAGGTGGTGCCGGTGAGCCCGGTGCCTATGCCACGCCCCGTCTCAGGGGCTGTCAATTCGCCACCTCGAGGTCGGGTACCACCTTGCGCAGCTCGTCGGCGTCGAGCGCGCCCGCGCGCAGCAGCACCGGCACCTTGCCCGTGACGTCGACGATCGACGACGGGACGATGCCCGGGGTGGGGCCGCCGTCCAGGTACACCGAGACGGCGTCGCCGAGCATCCCCTGCGCGGCGTCGCAGTCCTCGGGCGAGGGGTGCCCGGTCAGGTTGGCGGAGGAGACGGCCATCGGGCCGACCTCGGTGAGCAGCTCGATGGCGACCGGGTGCAGCGGCATCCGGATCGCGACCGTGCCCCGGGTGTCGCCCAGGTCCCACTGGAGCGACGGCTGGTGCTTGGCGACCAGCGTCAGGGCGCCCGGCCAGAACGCGTCGACGAGCTCCCACGCCTGCTCGGTGAAGTCCGTGACCAGGCCGTGCAGCGTGTTCGGGGACCCGATCAGGACGGGGGTGGGCATGTTGCGGCCGCGGCCCTTGGCGTCCAGCAGGGAAGCGACGGCCTCGGAGCTGAACGCGTCGGCGCCGATGCCGTAGACGGTGTCCGTCGGGAGGACGACGAGCTCGCCGCGGCGCACTGCGGAGGCGGCCTCGCGCAGACCGGTCGTGCGGTCGGTCGCGTCGTTGCAGTCGTATCGCCGAGCCATTTACGGGGCCTCCTCGTACACGTACGCGGTCTTGAAGCGGTTGGGGGTAACGACGGTCACGGCAGGGCCTTGCGGGCCGTGGCGAAGCGCGGACGGTTGTTCAGGTCGGGGTGGTCGGCGGCGTCCGCCCAGCCGGCCTCCTCGTTGAAGATCCACGGCACCTGGCCGCCCTGTGTGTCGGCGTGCTCGATCACGACGAGGCCGCCGGGCCGCAGCAGCCGGTGGGCGGTGCGCTCGATGCCCCGGATCGTGTCGAGGCCGTCCTCGCCGGAGAAGAGGGCGAGCTCGGGGTCGTGGTCCCGGGCCTCGGGGGCGACGTACTCCCACTCGGTGAGCGGGATGTACGGCGGGTTGGAGATGACCAGGTCGACCTGGCCGTCCAGCTCGGGCAGCGCGGTCAGGGCGTCGCCCTGGTGCAGCACGACGCGCGAGCCCTCGACGTTCTTGCGGGTCCACTCCAGCGCGTCCTCGGACAGCTCCACGGCGTGCACCCGCGAGCGGGGCACCTCCTGGGCCATGGCGAGGGCGATCGCGCCGGAGCCG
The DNA here is from genome assembly GCF_014649795.1 of Streptomyces melanogenes. Lineage (GTDB taxonomy): Bacteria > Actinomycetota > Actinomycetes > Streptomycetales > Streptomycetaceae > Streptomyces > Streptomyces noboritoensis. The sequence continues at coordinate 17,482 of NZ_BMTS01000009.1, read as the reverse complement.
GTGCACAGGTCGACGATGAGCGGCTCGACCACGTCCATGGCGCGCACGGCGTCTATGGCCCAGCCGACGACCGACTCGGTCTCGGGGCGCGGCACGAAGACGCCGGGGCCGACCTGGAGCTCCAGATAGCGGAAGAACGCCCGCCCGGTGATGTGCTGGAGCGGCTCGCGCGCCTCACGACGGGCGATCGCCTCCCAGTACCGGGCGTCGAAGTCGGCGTCCTTGACCAGGTGCAGCTCTCCCCGCTTGACGCCGTGGATGTGCGCGGCGAGCTCCTCCGCGTCGAAGCGCGGCGAGGGCACGCCGGCGTCGGCCAGCCGCTGGGTGGCCTGGGCCACCTCCGCGAGCAGCACACTGCGGGGGCCTGGGGTTCGCCCCCCAGAATGTTGCGGCACGCTGGTCCTCCGGGCTGCAATGGGCCTCCCCCGCCCCATCGTGCGGCGGGGGAAGTGCCGGGTGTCTTACGGGTGTCAGCTCGCCGCGGCGAGCTTGGCGGCGGAGTCGGCGTCGACGCACGCCTGGATCATCGCGTCCAGGTCGCCGTCGAGCACCTGGTCCAAGTTGTACGCCTTGAAGCCGACCCGGTGGTCCGAGATGCGGTTCTCCGGGAAGTTGTAGGTGCGGATCTTCTCGGAGCGGTCCACGGTACGCACCTGGCTGCGCCGGGCGTCGGCGGCCTCCGCCTCGGCCTTCTCCTGGGCGGCCGCGAGCAGCCGGGAGCGCAGGATGCGCATGGCCTGCTCCTTGTTCTGGAGCTGGCTCTTCTCGTTCTGGCAGGAGGCGACCACACCGGTCGGGACGTGCGTGATGCGCACGGCCGAGTCGGTGGTGTTGACGGACTGGCCGCCGGGACCCGACGAGCGGTACACGTCGATGCGCAGGTCGTTCATGTTGATCTCGACGTCGACCTCCTCGGCCTCGGGCGTGACGAGCACGCCGGCGGCGGAGGTGTGGATGCGGCCCTGCGACTCGGTGGCGGGCACGCGCTGCACGCGGTGCACCCCGCCCTCGTACTTCAGCCGCGCCCAGACGCCCTGGCCGGGCTCGGTGGCGCCGTTGCCGCCCTTGGTCTTCACCGCGACCTGGACGTCCTTGTAGCCGCCCAGCTCGGACTCGGTGGCGTCGATGATCTCGGTCTTCCAGCCGACGCGCTCGGCGTACCGCAGATACATCCGCAGCAGGTCGCCGGCGAACAGGGCCGACTCGTCGCCGCCCGCGCCCGCCTTGATCTCCAGGAGGACGTCCTTGTCGTCGCTGGGGTCGCGCGGGACCAGGAGCAGCCGCAGCTTCTCCGTCAGCACCTCGCGCTGCTTCTCCAGCTCCTTGACCTCGGCCGCGAAGTCGGGGTCGTCCGCCGCGAACTCCTTGGCCGTCTCGATGTCCTCGCCCGTCTGCTTCCAGGAGCGGTACGTCCCGACGATCGGCGTCAGCTCGGCGTAGCGCTTGTTGAGCTTGCGCGCGTTCGCCTGGTCGGCGTGGACCGAAGGGTCGGCGAGCTTCTTCTCCAGATCGGCGTGTTCGCCGATCAGTTCCTCGACCGCCTCGAACATCGGGGGCTCCTGGTAATCGTTGAGTGGCTGCGGCAGACGGCAAAGCGCCGGTCCCAGCCGCCCCGCACGGGGGCGGCCGAAGACCGGCGCAGTGGCTCGCTACTTCTTGGCGGCAGCAGCCTTGCCGAAGCGGGCCTCGAAGCGGGCCACGCGGCCACCGGTGTCGAGGATCTTCTGCTTGCCCGTGTAGAACGGGTGGCACTCGGAGCAGACCTCGGCACGGATGGTGCCCTCGGCCAGGGTGCTACGGGTGGTGAACGACGCGCCACAGGTGCAGCTGACCTGCGTCTCGACGTACTCGGGGTGGATGTCGCGCTTCAAGGTGTCTCCTAGTTCAGGGAGGGCTCCGGGTCGTCCGCGCGGGAATGCGCACACGTGAACCGGGGCCGACGTACCAGTCTGCCAGGACTGGCCGTATCTCCCAAAACCGGGGTCTGCCCCGATCTATTCCACGGCTCGTCCCGCTCGGCGAAACCGCAGGTCAGCCGGTTCTGACCACGGTGCCCGCGTCACCCTTGTCACCCGCCGAGTCCTTGGTGGCGGAGGCCGGGATCGGCTGGTCCTTCAGCAGGGCGTCCCAGACCTGCTTGGCCTGGGCCTGCTGCGGCAGTACGCGGTTGAGGTCGGCCGGGTCGTACATCACCGGCAGGGTGACCATGTGGACGTCGTTGGCGCCCAGGCCCTTGAGCCCGTTGCCGAAGCCGATCAGCTTGTTGATCGAGTTCAGGTCGGAGTCGGTGGTGATCGCCTTGGTGGCGGCGTCCGCGAGGCCGTACAGCTTGGTGGGGCTGGTGAAGACGCCCACGCCCTTGACCCGCTCGATCAGCGCCTTGATGAAGGCCTGCTGGAGCTGGATGCGGCCGAGGTCCGAGCCGTCGCCCACGCCGTGCCGGGTGCGCACCAGGCCGAGCGCCTGCTCGCCGTTGAGGGTGTGCTTTCCGGCCGGCAGGTCCAGATGGCTCTTGGTGTCCTTGATCGGCTTCGCGGTGGTGACGGGCACCCCGCCGAGCTCGTCGATGAGCTTCTTGAAGCCGGTGAAGTCGACCTCGATGTAGTGGTCCATCCGGATGCCGGACATCTGCTCGACCGTCTTGACCGCACAGGCCGGGCCGCCGACCTCGTACGCCGTGTTGAACATCTGGCGCTTGCCACCGGGGTCCGTCTTGCCGTCCGTGGTGGTGCAGGACGGCCGGGTGACCAGGGTGTCGCGCGGGACGGAGACGACGCTGGCGCTCTTGTGGCCCTCGTAGACGTGGACGATCATCGCGGTGTCGGAGCGGGCACCGCCCTCGTCCTTGCCGTACTCCTTGTTGGCGCCGGCCCGCGAGTCGGAGCCCAGGACCAGGATGTCCATGGATCCGTTGTCGACGTCCTGCGGGCGGTCGGTGCCGAGCTGGGCGTTGATGTCGACGCCCTTGATGTTGCCGTTCAGCTTGAAGTAGACGTACCCGAGGCCGGCCCCGCCGGCCAGCACGACGCCCGCCGCGGACCAGGCCGCTATCTTCACGGCGCGGCGGCCCGTGGTCGGGCGCTTGCGGCGCCGTCCCCGGCCACCGCCGGTTATTCGGGCGCTGCCGCTCTCACTCTGCTCGGCCATGGTCTCCTCAGTCCTCGCTGCCGCTCCTGGTACCCCCCGCCGTGTCTGTCAGGCACGGTTTGTCGACACTTGTCAGACGGAGAAGCACCAAGAAGGGTTGCACAGGGTTCTAAGAACGCCTTAAGAACGCCCTGGGCCTGTGGTGAAGCTCTCTACGCCCGGATTGGTCTCGTACGGACGAAAAACGCCCCCGGCACCGAGGTGCCGGGGGCGTTCTCGCAGGCTACGGCGGTGACGTCAGTCGTTGCCGTTGCCCGGGGTGGTCTTCTGGATCTGGAGCAGGAACTCGGCGTTCGACTTCGTCTGCTTCATCTTGTCCAGGAGCAGCTCGATCGCCTGCTGCTGGTCGAGCGCGTGCAGCACCCGGCGCAGCTTCCAGACGACCGCGAGCTCGTCGCTGCCGAGCAGGATCTCTTCCTTGCGGGTGCCGGACGCGTCGACGTCCACCGCCGGGAAGATGCGCTTGTCGGCGAGCTTGCGGTCAAGCTTGAGCTCCATGTTGCCGGTGCCCTTGAACTCCTCGAAGATCACCTCGTCCATGCGCGAGCCGGTCTCCACGAGCGCGGTGGCGAGGATGGTCAGCGAGCCGCCGTCCTCGATGTTGCGCGCGGCACCGAAGAAGCGCTTCGGCGGGTAGAGCGCGGTCGAGTCGACACCACCGGACAGGATGCGCCCGGAGGCCGGGGCCGCCAGGTTGTACGCACGGCCCAGACGGGTGATCGAGTCAAGCAGCACGACCACGTCGTGACCCAGCTCCACGAGGCGCTTGGCGCGCTCGATGGCCAGCTCGGCGACGGTGGTGTGGTCCTCGGCGGGACGGTCGAAGGTCGAGGAGATGACCTCGCCCTTGACCGACCGCTGCATGTCGGTGACCTCTTCCGGACGCTCGTCGACCAGGACGACCATCAGGTGGCACTCGGGGTTGTTGTGGGTGATCGCGTTGGCGATCGCCTGCATGATCATGGTCTTGCCGGTCTTCGGCGGGGCCACGATCAGACCGCGCTGGCCCTTGCCGATCGGCGACACGAGGTCGATGATCCGCGTGGTCAGCACGCCCGGGTCGGTCTCCAGGCGCAGGCGGTCCTGCGGGTAGAGCGGGGTCAGCTTGTTGAACTCGGGACGGCCCCGGCCGGAGTCGGCCGCCATGCCGTTCGCCGAGTCCAGGCGGACCAGCGCGTTGAACTTCTCGCGGCGCTCGCCCTCCTTCGGCTGACGCACCGCGCCGGTGACGTGGTCACCCTTGCGCAGACCGTTCTTGCGGACCTGGGCGAGCGACACGTACACGTCGTTCGGGCCCGGCAGGTAGCCGGAGGTCCGGATGAACGCGTAGTTGTCGAGGATGTCCAGGATGCCCGCGACGGGGATCAGCACGTCGTCGTCGTTGACCTGCGGCTCGGCGCCGAACTCGTCCCGGCCACCGCGGCGGCCGCGGCGGTCCCGGTAGCGGCCGCGACGCCCGCGGCGGCCCTCGTCGTCGTAACTGTCGTCCTGGGGACCGTTGTTCTGCTGGCCCTGGCCGCCCTGGCGCTGCTGGCGCTGGCCGCCCTGGCCCTGCTGGTCGTCGCCCTTGCCGCGGCGCTCACCCCGCTCGCCGCGGTCGCGGTCGCCGCGCTGGCGGCCCTGGCGGTCGCCCCGCTCGCCGCGGTCCCGGCGGTCGCGCCGGCCCTCGGCGCCGTCGACGGCCTCGGCGGCCTTGGCGTCCGGCTGGGCGTCGGTCTTCTGCTCGGCCCGGACGTCCGCCTTGGCCTCGGCCTTGGCGGTCTGCGGCTCGGCGACGGCGGTCGCGGTCTCCGGCGATCCGGCGGCCGCGGTGGCCCGCCGACGACGGCGCTCGCCCACGGGCTGGTCGTCTCCCCCACGCTCGGCTTCGCTCGCGCGGGAGGGGCCCCCTGCCGGCTGGCCGGGGATCTCGATCTGCTGCTGGGCGGCGGGCTTCTCGGCGGCCTCGTCACCCGTACGGGCCTTGGAGGTGGCGCGGCGCTTGGGCTTGGTCTCGGCCGCGTCGGCGCCCTTGGCCTGGGCGGCGGAGCCGGAACCGGACTGCGCCTCCTTGATGACCTCGATCAGCTGGCTCTTGCGCATCCGCGCGGTGCCCCTGATGCCGAGGCCGGACGCGACCTGCTGCAGCTCGGCCAGGACCATGCCGTCGAGGCCGGTGCCGGAGCGGCGGCGCCGTGAGGTGGTGCCCGAGGCAGCACCTGCGGCGGGCGCGGCGTCGCCGACAGAAGTGTCGGCAGTCACGCCCATCAGATCGGTGGTGTCGCTCACGAAGGGTCCTTCCCTGGAGCGGACGTCGGCCTGTCTGGCTCGGCGACCGGTTGTGCTGTCCGAACGCGGCTCGTGACCTGGGGTCACTGACCGTGCCGGGGCGGTGGTCCGCCGCGTACGGCGGAGAGATAAACGTGCGTGGGGTCCGGCCCGAGTTCCCCTACTCGGCCCCCTGGGAAAAGCGGGGGGTGTCAAGCCGGTTCCGGAGCGTGCTCGGAAACTGCTCAGGCAGGCTGCGCAGGCAGTTTGGGAGGCTCCCGGAAGAATGGCGGTCCCTGAAGGGGACACGAAGCACCGCGCCACAATGACGACCGATGCAGACTTGAGGTTAACACTACCGGATCCAACAAACATTCCCCCTCTCGTTCACCGGCAAGCCGCGCGTCCCGCCCTGACGGCCCTAGGCCCCCAGTGGCAGGACGCTCGCGCCCGAGGCGTCGAGGCGGAGCCGGTTCGCGGCCCACCCGTCGCCCGCCAGCCGTGCGACCTTGTCGGCCGCACCGTCCTCGACCAGCGCCAGGACCGTGGGCCCCGCGCCGGAGATGACCGCGGGGACGCCGTCCGCCCGCAGTCGGTTGACCAGCGCCACGCTCTCGGGCATCGCCGGTGCCCGGTAGTCCTGGTGGAGCCGGTCCTCGGTGGCCGGGAGCAGCAGCTCGGGGCGCCTGGTCAGCGCCTCCACGAGCAGCGCCGCACGCCCGGCGTTGGCCGCCGCGTCCCCGTGCGGGACGGTGCGCGGCAGCAGTCCCCGCGCGGTCTCCGTCAGCACCGGCTTCCCGGGCACGAAGACCACCGGAACGACGGAATCGGCGGGGTCCATCCTGATGGCCCGGGCGGCTCCGCCCTCCATCCAGGAGAGCGTGAACCCGCCGAGCAGACAGGCCGCGACGTTGTCGGGGTGGCCCTCGATCTCGGTGGCCAGTTCCAGGAGCGCCGCGTCGTCGAGCCGGGCGTCGCCGCCTATGGTCACCGCGCGCGCCGCGACGATCCCGGCGCAGATGGCGGCCGACGAGGAGCCCAGGCCCCGGCCGTGCGGGATGCGGTTGGCGCAGACGACCTCCAGGCCGCGCGGCTGCCCGCCGAGCAGGTCGAACGCGGTGCGCAGCGACCGTACGAGGAGGTGGCTCTCGTCGCGGGGCAGCGTCTCGGCGCCCTCGCCCGCGATGTCGATGTGCAGGCCGGAGTCGGCGACGCGGACGACCACGTCGTCGTACAGCCCCAGTGACAGGCCCAGGGAGTCGAAGCCCGGGCCGAGGTTGGCACTGGTGGCGGGGACGCGCACCCGTACGGCGGCGGCGCGGAATGCGGGACCGGCCATCGCTCTGATGACTCTCCTTGTGAGACTGCTGCGAGATTTTCGAAGAGGTACCCAAGACCCGACGGCCACGGGGGCAACTGCACCGCGGCATATGCGGCGGGGTGGGTTGGGTACAGCCTATCGAAGGAAGGTTCAGTGGCGACATAGGGCGCACAGGAGGCGCACGATGCGTGTCGCGAGCCCCCTGCGCCCCTACGTGCCGAGTTGCACGGCGTTGTACGGGTTTCGGCTAGGCCAGACCGAGGCGCTCGGCCGCGGCCGCCGCGTCCACCGGGACCGTGACCGGCTGCGGAGCGCCCGCGACGGCCCAGTCCGGGTCCTTGAGGCCGTTTCCGGTGACCGTGCACACGATCCTCTGGCCGGGGTCGACCAGGCCCTGCTCGGCGGCTTTGAGCAGACCGGCGACCGAGGCGGCCGACGCGGGCTCCACGAAGACGCCCTCCTGGGCGGCGAGCAGCCGGTAGGCCCGCAGGATCTCACGGTCCGTCACCTCGTCGATGAGACCGCCCGATTCATCGCGCGCGGCCTCCGCGAACTGCCAGGACGCGGGGTTGCCGATGCGAATCGCGGTGGCGATCGTCGACGGGTCCTTGACCACCTCGCCGCGCACGATCGGCGCCGAGCCGGAGGCCTGGAAGCCCCACATCCGGGGGGTGTGCGTGGCCAGCTTGTCGGCCGCGTACTCCCGGTAACCACGCCAGTACGCCGTGATGTTGCCGGCGTTGCCGACGGGAAGCACATGGATGTCGGGCGCGTCGCCGAGCATGTCCACGATCTCGAACGCGGCGGTCTTCTGGCCCTCGATGCGGACCGGGTTGACCGAATTGACCAGCGCCACCGGGTAGTTGTCGGAGAGGCCGCGGGCCAGCGTGAGGCAGTCGTCGAAGTTCCCGTCCACCTGGAGGATCTTCGCGCCGTGCACCAGCGCCTGGCCCATCTTGCCGAGCGCGATCTTGCCCTGCGGCACCAGGACGGCGCAGACCATTCCGGCCCGTACCGCGTAGGCGGCCGCGGAGGCGGAGGTGTTGCCGGTGGAGGCGCAGATGACCGCCTTCGCGCCCTCCTCCTTCGCCCGGGTGATCGCCATCGTCATCCCGCGGTCCTTGAAGGACCCGGTCGGGTTGGCGCCCTCGACCTTGAGGTGGACCTCGCAGCCCGTGCGCTCGGAGAGCACCTGCGCGGGCACGAGCGGCGTGCCGCCCTCGCGGAGGGTGACGACCGGGGTCGTAGCGGAGACGGGGAGCCGGTCCCGGTACTCCTCGATGATTCCGCGCCACTGGTGGGCCATTGCTCGTTACTCCCCTTCCACACGCATGATGCTGGCGACACCCCGCACGGTGTCGAGCCCCCGCAGCACGTCCACGGTCCCGGTGAGGGCCGCGTCGGCCGCGCGGTGGGTGACGACGACGAGGGAGGCCTCGCCGTCCTTCCCCTGCTGGCGGACGGTGTCGATGGACACCCCGTGCTCGGCGAAGACGGTGGCCACCTGGGCGAGCACACCCGGTTTGTCGGCCACGTCGAGGCTGATGTGATAGCGCGTCACCACGTCGCCCATGGGGCTCACGGGCAGCTGGGTGTACGCGGACTCACCCGGTCCGGTGGACTCGGCGAGCTTGTTGCGGCAGACCGCGACCAGGTCGCCCAGGACCGCGGAGGCGGTCGGCGCGCCGCCCGCGCCCGGCCCGTAGAACATCAGCTGTCCGGCGGCCTCGGCCTCGACGAACACCGCGTTGTACGCGCCGCGCACGGAGGCCAGCGGGTGGTCGAGCGGGATCATCGCGGGGTGCACCCGGGCGGTCACGGACTCGCCGTCGGCCGCGCGCTCGCAGATGGCGAGCAGCTTGATGGTGCAGCCCATCTCCTTCGCCGAGGCGAAGTCGGCTGCGGTGACCTCGGTCATGCCCTCGCGGTAGACGTCGTCGAGGCGGACCCGGGTGTGGAAGGCGATCCCGGCGAGGATGGCGGCCTTGGCGGCGGCGTCGAAGCCCTCGACGTCGGCGGTCGGGTCGGCCTCCGCGTACCCCAGGGCGGTGGCCTCGTCGAGCGCCTCCTGGTACCCGGCGCCGGTCGAGTCCATCTTGTCGAGGATGAAGTTGGTCGTGCCGTTGACGATGCCGAGCACCCGGTTGACCTTGTCACCGGCGAGCGACTCGCGCAGCGGCCGGATGAGCGGAATGGCACCCGCCACCGCCGCCTCGTAATACAGATCCCGCCCGTGCTCGGTGGCGGCGGCGTGCAGCGCGGCGCCGTCCTGGGCGAGCAGCGCCTTGTTGGCGGAGACGACGGAGGCGCCGTGCTCGAAGGCGGTGGTGATGAGCGTACGAGCAGGCTCGATGCCGCCGATCACCTCGATGATGACGTCGATGTCGCCGCGTTTGACGAGGGCGGTGGCGTCGGTGGTGACGAGGGCGGGGTCGATGCCCTCGCGCACCTTCGAGGGCCGGCGTACGGCGACACCGGCGAGCTCGACGGGCGCGCCGATGCGCGCCGTGAGGTCGTCGGCGTGCGTCGTCATGATGCGCGCCACCTCTGAGCCGACCACTCCACAGCCCAGCAGCGCCACCTTCAGCGGACGCGTACGCATCATCCGACCTCGTTTCCTTCTACCAGCTTGAATGCCGACCAGTCTCACTCACCGGACGGAGGTTTCCGCCCCCCCGTCCGGATCCTGAGACACATATTCCACTATTTATTCATCGATCTATTCATTTATTCATCATCCGACGTCGAGCCGCAGGAGATCTTCCTCGGTCTCGCGCCGTACGACGACCCGTGCCTCGCCGTCGCGGACGGCCACGACGGGCGGCCGCAGGGCGTGGTTGTAGTTGCTGGCCATGGAGCGGCAGTACGCCCCGGTGGCGGGCACCGCGATGAGGTCGCCGGGCGCCAGGTCGGCGGGCAGGAACGCGTCCCGCACGACGATGTCGCCGCTCTCGCAGTGCTTGCCCACGACCCGTACCAGCATCGGCTCGGCGTCGGAGGTGCGCGAGACGAGCGCGACGGAGTACTCGGCGTCGTACAGGGCGGTCCGGATGTTGTCGGACATCCCGCCGTCGACGCTGACGTACGTCCGCAGGCCCTCCAGCGGCTTGATCGTCCCGACTTCGTACAGCGTGAAGGCGCTGGGCCCGACGATCGCGCGCCCCGGCTCGACGGAGATGCGCGGCGTACGCAGCCCGGCGGCCTCGCACTCGCGGGTGACGATCTCGTTGAGCGCCTTGGCGATCTCGTGCGGCTCGCGGGGGTCGTCGTCGGAGGTGTACGCGATGCCGAGCCCGCCACCGAGGTCGATCTCGGGCAGCTCGACACCGTGCTCGTCGCGCACGTCGGCGAGCAGCTGCACCACCCGCCGGGCGGAGACTTCGAACCCCGCCATGTCGAAGATCTGGGACCCGATGTGGGAGTGGATCCCGATGAGCTCAAGCCCATCGAGCTTGAGGGCGCGCCGCACGGCCTCGGCGGCCTGCCCCCCAGCAAGGGCGATACCAAACTTCTGATCTTCATGAGCGGTGGCGATGAACTCATGGGTGTGCGCCTCGACGCCCACGGTCACACGGATCTGGACGCGCTGGCGCTTGCCGAGGCTCTGGGCGATGTGGGCGACGCGGACGATCTCCTGGAAGGAGTCGAGGACGATGCGCCCGACACCGACCTCGACGGCCCGCCGGATCTCGTCCTCGGACTTGTTGTTGCCGTGGAAGGCGATGCGCTCGGCGGGCATTCCGGCGGAGAGGGCGGTGGCGAGCTCGGTGCCGGAGCAGACGTCGAGGTTGAGCCCTTCTTCGTGGAGCCACCGGACGACGGCACGCGAAAGGAAGGCCTTCCCGGCATAGAAAACATCCGCATCCTTGCCGAAGGCGTCGGCCCAGGCGCGGCAGCGGGCGCGGAAGTCGGCTTCGTCGAGGAAGTAGGCAGGAGTGCCGAACTCCTCGGCGAGCGAGGCGACATCGCGCCCGGCGACGGTCGCGATTCCGTCGGTGTTCCGCCCGACGGTCTGCGACCAGACCTTCGGATCAAGGAAGTTGAGGTCGGCGGGCGGGGCCGAGTAGTGCCCTTCGGGAAGGACGTCGGCGTGACGGGGCCCGGCGGGGTGTGCGGAACGGCTCATGCTGTCACTCTCACAACTCTTACGACTCTCACGAGTTCACAGGAATTCAGGGGCGTCGATGCCGAACAGGGACAGGCCACCGGCCAGCACCGCCCCGGCGGCTTCGGCGAGCGCGAGCCGGGCACGGTGGGCGGCCAAGGGTTTCTCGTCCCCGAGCGGCAGCACACGGTGCTGAAAGTCGAGAACGGCATCGGCCACCCCTTCGAGCTGCCGGGCGACGCGGTCGGGGGCGGCGAGGTGGGCGGCGCGGAGGAGGACGTCGGGGTGGTCGGTGAGGCGGGTGAGGAGGGGGGTGGCGGTGTCGGGGGTACCGGTGTCGCCGGGGGCGGTTTCGGGGAGGCCGAGGTCGCCGGGGGCGCGATTCGGGGTGCGGTGGGTGGCATGCGGTGCGCCGGGGGCGCCTTCGCGGATACCGAGGTCGCCCGGGGCGCTCGTGAAGCCCAGGGCGTGGGCGTTGCGGGTGAGGGCGCGGGTGCGGGTGTACGCGTACCGCACCCGGAAGTACGAATTGCTGTCGCGCTGGGCGAGGAGCTCGGCGGCGGGGGCGGGCCGGTCGTGGGCGGCGGCGCGGAGGTAGGCCCAGCGGGCGGCGTCGGGCCCGACCTCCGGGAGGTGGGCGGGCAGCACGTGGATCCGCTCGCTCCCGTACGGGGTGATCTCGGCGGTGGCGCCCTGTGAGCGCAGCAGCTCGACGACCACGGAGGTGACGGCGAGGGCGCGGGGCTCGTCGACGGGGGCGAAGGAGGTGTGCTGCCCGGCGAGGGAGTCGCCGTACCCGTAGCGCGGCCCGAGCGCGAGGACCCGACGTACGAGCTCGTCGTGGGCGGCGGGGCCGGCGTCGAGGGTGAAGTTCAGGAACCCGGGCCCGGTGATGTCGACGCGCGCGACCCCGGGGGCGCCGGTGAGGTGCCCGCGCAGCGCCTCGGCGACGGCGCGGGGCGCCAGCCCGGAGGCGGCGGCGAGCTTCAGCGCGACGGCACTGGCGTAGTCCCCGCCCCCGCCCGGCCGAGGCCGCTCGACCTTGACGTCATCGGGCACGACCACGGACAGCACACCCTCGTCGACGGCACTGCGCACGGCACGCACGACGGTACGGGAGAGCTCTGCGGGGGTCACGGGACCAGCGTATGGGAGAGGGGGGTGGGGGCGGGTAATCGGTTTCGGGATGTGGGCGTCGGCCCTCCGGGGGGCGGGGGATGGGGGTGCGGCGGGGCCGGGGTGCCGGGGCGGGCGTGCAGCGGGACCCCGGCGAGGGTGCGGCGGGGCCGGGGTGGGGCTGGGCGCGACTGTGCTCGGGGCGGGCAGACGCCACTGGGGGGCGAGGGGCGTACTCCCCTACCCCGCAGCCGCGACTTTGCTGTCGGCGGGCGGCGGGGCCGGAGGGGCTGACGGCATAGGGCCGACCGCACTGGGGCGGGGCGAAGGGGCGTACCCACCCCTGCCGCCACGGCTCAGCCGCGACTCGTACCGGCCGCCCGACCGGCTCGTCCGGGCTGCCTGTTGCCGTCGGCGGACGGCGGGGCCTCCCGGTGCATCAGCTGCCGTACGACCTTGACCAGCTCGGCCGGCTCGAAGGGCTTGGCCAGGAACGCGTCCACACCGGCGGCGAGCCCGTTCTCGACCTCGTACTGCGTACAGGCACTGATGATCGCGAGCGGCAGATGCCGCGTACGCGCGTCCGCCCGCAGCCGTGCGGCCGTACGCAGCCCGTCGAGCCGTGGCATCACGACGTCCAGAGTGATCACATCCGGACAGACCCGGTGCACCACTTCCAGACACTCGGCACCATCGGCCGCGGTCACGACCTCGAAGCCCTCCAGCTCGAGGTTGACCCTGATCAGCTGCCGGATGACCTTGTTGTCGTCGACAACAAGCACCCGGCCGGACACGCCTGACACATCTCGAGGTTAGGTCCGCGACCGTCGCCGCGTCCGGGTTTTCCCCACTTCCGCCCCCTGCGGGGGACCCCACCCCCGCCGGCCACCGGAAATACCTGTTCACAGCCACCCCACGAGAGCTGGTAGTGTTCAACCCGTCGCCGCCAAGCGGTGAACGCCCCCGTAGCTCAGGGGATAGAGCAACGGCCTCCGGAGCCGTGTGCGCAGGTTCGAATCCTGCCGGGGGCACCTGTTAGTAGGTGCCTAAAGACCCCGTGACCAGCCACTTCGCTGGACGCGGGGTCTTGTTGTACGTGCAGGCAGATGTCGCCGAAAGCGGACGCATGACAGTGAACGTAATGACGACGTAATTGACCTTGCCCGCCTTCTCCCAGGTCAGCCGTGCGAACACCACCGCGGCCACTCGGTTGCTAGAGGTTCTCTAACGACAGTCGTCGGTCTCCGCATGTCGCAGAAGGCCTCCGGCCGACAACCTGTGCGGGCAGGAGTCCTTCGTTCCGCGCGGCGGCGTGCTGCCCAAAGCCACTCCACCAACCTGTGCCATGTAGCCCCGCCCGTCAGTTGCGGCACCATAGCCTGCATGGACCTTGAGGGGGTAGGTGCGCTGTCCGCGGCCGCCGTAACGTTGATCGGGATACCTGCAAGCGTGCTCATCGGCCGGTGGCAGTTGAGGGCCACACTGCGTACCGCGGAGGCAACCAGCGAAGCGGGCCTGGCTCAAGCCGCATCTGCGTACCGCGCGGCGTTGGACGCTGTTCGCGCCGGGGAGGAGGCAGCCCATCTGCAGTGGCGTCGCAGTACTCAACGGGAGGCCTACGCGTCTTTCCTCCTTAGCGCAAATCGGGTAAGGGACCTGGGCGAGCGATTCGCCATGGAAAATACAGAGGCTCTATCGGCAGAGAGCATCAGGTCCGGGAAATCTTCCCTTGAGGATGCTCTCGTAGCCCTCAAAGAAGCACAAACAATTATCGAGCTAGAGGGCCCTGATAGCGTCGCCGCCCCCGCTGCAGGAATGGCCCGAGCTGCGGAGATTACGGGGTACCATCTCCGCAAGCAAGCCATTTACGAGAGAGCATGGGGCAAGCTTGGCCGAATTTTCGACGCCGAGCTGCCAGACGTCAGCTCCACTGCTGCACGACTCTTGGAGGCACTCAGCGCCCTGAGGAACGTTTATTCCAGTGACCCCTCAGGACCGGTTGATCCAAGCAGCCCGGCCACCCGAGCGGCAGTGCGGTCCTGTCGTGAAGCCGAGAGCGCACTACCACCTGACACTCTGGACCACGAGGAGTTTGAAGCTCTCCTAGAGGGATGGCAGTCTCGACCTCCTACCCATACCGAATCTTACTTTGATGCCGTTCGCCAATTCAGCGAGGAAGAACCACGGTTCGTCCATGCTGCCAAAATCGAGCTGCACACATCCCGTCCGTAAATTAGAGGCTATTGCACCCCGGCAGAGAAAGTATGAGCACAGGTGCCATCAACGACTTCACGCGAAGGAGTTCACCAGCACCGCTGCCCGGTCTTCGTTTCACTGGCTGACGGCGCTCAGGGACGCTCTCGGTCGAGTTCCCAAGGCCGTGTTCATACCTGGCGAGTGAGATCATCCATGAATGGCAGACGCACGGCTAATCCCGGGATGGGCTCTTCAACAGATCCGCGATGTATCCGAGGACCGAGCGGCTATCGCCCCGAATCCCCATCAGGCAGTGAGCGTTTTCCATCCTCACTCTGAGCTCGTCAGATGGAGGGTGAGCACGGCCTGGACGAGTTTGCTGATCCGGGTGGTCGAGCACCTCTCGCGCAGCGGGGGAACCTCACTTGTGCCGTCTTGCGTCTCCCCTTCGGGGAGACGCAAGGGGCGTTTCGTCGTGCATCAACCCTGCTGAGCAGGGCACGTGCCGACGGACAGACTCATGTTCGGTGTATCCCACCTGTTCCAGTGCGGGCTTGCATCGGGATCGGGAGACGCAACCTGAAGAACGCCGTACCCACCAGTCAGCATGGTGTCGCTGGGCGCGTCCGGGAGGACCGTGAGGTTCACCTGCCACTGCGCCCCCGTCACCGGGGGCGGCGGCCCAGCATATGTGGAGGTGCATTGCATGAAGCTTCCGCTCGAAAGCCGCGTGCAAGACCACGAGCCCACCGCGTCCCCCACCGGGGTCAGCGTGTCGTCCGCAAACGCTGTGTGATCCGGAGCGTAGAAAATCATCTCCCAGTTATTCGTAATGGCGGGGTAACCGTGAGCATAGCCGACGGGAGTGCTGTCCTTGATGCCGAACGTGACCGCGGCTGTCTGCCCCCGCTCGACGAAAGGCACCGGGACTCCGGGGTAGTCCGTGCCCTGGACCCTCACAGGCTGCTTCGGGGGGGTCGGGGGCATCGGAACAGCATTTTCGGCTGCTGCCGGACTAACGCCCAAGGCCATCGCAGCGCCTGCCAGGACGGCCGCCACTCTCCACCTCCCGGCGCGCTGCACTCCGCCCGCCGCGTTGCGGGCCACCGGCAGTCCCATCGGCTCCTGCACATCCGTCATGCCCTGTATCCTTCCGTTGCTGTGAGGTTCGAGGCGGCCCGTACCTGTTCGTGCCGCAACCGGAGAACCTCCGCAACGGTCGCCGACCCGGCAGCACACCCACCGGACACATGCCTCCCGCCCCGATCGGCCAACACGCAGACATTAGGGAATTATCACCCGATATTGCTCCTTCAATAGCTCAATCGGTCGCATGTAATGCCCGTTCAGCCCACCCCAACACGCCCAGCTCGACGCTCGGACGGCAGGCAATGCAGGCAGGGACCCTTCGGTCAGCGCCTTGAGCGCGGCCGCGGGAGCGCGAGGGGCCGCCGGAGCGGGTCCGCTGGCCGCTGTCATCAATTGCAGCCTCGATCTCACGTGCCACCCTCACCGCAAGCCTGTGACAGCTCCGGCTGTTCGGGCGGCCTCGCCCCCATTCGGCACCTATGGGTACGGTCGTGGTCGTGTCCGGCGTGCGTCGGGTTGGTCGCCCGTCAGCATGCGCCGGTTGATCGCGTGCGACTAGACTAGGGGAGCTGGTACGGGCATGGCGGTTGACACTGCGCGGGGATCGGGCGGGGTATTCACGTCGGCTGAGGCAGTCCGGGTCATGACTGCCGCATGCCGGGCCGCCGGACTCGACGACAGAGGCGCGGAACTGATCCGTTTTGGAGAGAATGCACTGTTCCGACTGGCCTCGGTGCCTGTGATCGTGCGCGTGGCACGCGGGGCAGAGTGGTTGCCGAAAGCACACACTGAGCTCAGTGGACGTTAAGTCCGATCTTCCTCGGTTCGTGATCGCTCGATCGTGGTACCGATCGCCATCCAGGCCGCCTTCTGGGCATGTCCATGTTGAGATGCGGGGCGTGAAGAGAGAGCCGTACCTCAGCGACTTGTCGGACGAGCAGTGGGCGTTGATCGAACCGATGATCACGGCCTGGGAGCAGGACCGGGTGGCCCGGTCGGCTACTGGGGACCCCGGGTCCTGCGACCTGCGGGAGGTCGTGAACGCGATCTTCTACCAGAACCGGACGGGCTGCCAGTGGCGGTACCTGCCGCACGATCTACCGGCCTGGTCGGCGGTGTTCTACTACTTCGGCCTGTGGCGCCAGGACGGCCTCGACCAGCGGATTCAGGAACTTCTGCGCTGCCAAGTGCGGGAGAGGGCCCGCCGGTTAGAGGACCCGTCCCTCGTGATCCTCGACACCCAGTCCGTCCGCGCCGCGGCGGGTGTCCCGAAGGCCACGACGGGGCTGGACGCGCACAAGAAGGTGTCGGGCCGCAAGCGGGGGCTGGCCGTCGACGTGCTGGGGCTGGTCATCGGCGTCGTGGTGCTGGCCGCCTCCGCCCACGACAACATGGCCGGCATGGCCCTGCTCGACCAGGCTGCCGAGCGGTGCGGGATGCGGCTGGAGAAGGCCCTGGTGGACCAGGGCTTCAAGGACGAAGTCGTCATCCACGGCGCGTTGATGGACATCGACGTCGAGGTCGTCCGCCGCAACCCCGAAGACCAGGGCAAAGGGTTCGTCCCGCAGCCCAAGCGGTGGATCGTGGAGCAGGTCAACGGCACGTTGATGTTGCGCCGCCGCCTGGCCCGCGAGTACGACCACCGCCTCGACACCTCTGCCTCGCGTGTCTACTGGGCCTCCATCGCGAACATGACCCGCCGCCTCACCACACCGAGTCCCACCTGGCGCGACACCCTCGAGCTGGCCGCGTGAACGTCATTGAACTGCTGGCCGGCCTCCAGGCACAGCACGACGAGACGACGGCCCGGGCCGGTGAACTACGCGAGCAGATCGCGCACTTGACCGCCGCCCTGGCCGAGACCGAAGCGCACCTCGCGGACCTGGCCACCACCCAGAAGGTCATCGCCGGACTCGCCCCGGCGGGAGACGAACCCGAACCGCCCGAGACGGCCACCGCCTACCAGGCCATCGTGAACGCTTTCAACGAGCACCCCGGCCGGGCATTCAGAGCCCGTGAGCTGCATGAACTCCTCGGCATGCCCACCCACGAGGCGGCTGTCAACATCACTCGCAGCCGCCTCGGACGCCTCACCCGCCAAGGCTTCCTCACCCAGCCCGGACGAGGCCGCTACCAGAAACGGACTTAACGTCCACTCAGTGAGCCTTTTCCATCTTCACCCTGAACAGGTCAGATGAAGGGTGAGGATGGCCTGGACGAGGCTGGTAATCCGGGTGGTCGAGCAGCGTAGTTTGCGGAGG
>NZ_BMTS01000008.1 GCF_014649795.1 Streptomyces melanogenes | reverse complement strand
ACCCACCTGTCCCAGGCCCAGCGCGACGAGTACCTCGCGGCATGCCCGGACATCCTCGGCAACCTGGACGGGATCCCGGCCGCCGTCCGCGACGAGGCCAACCGGGACAACCTGCAACTGCTGATCGGAAAGCTGTCAGGGACGGACGACAAGGAGGCCCGGGCCAAACTGGACGGGCTGCGCTCCATCGACACCCAATTGCGGGCCGCGCCGGAGCCGGGCGTCCCGCCCATGTACCTGCTCGGGATCGGCGAGGAGGGCAACGGCCGGGCCATCGTCGCCTTCGGCAACCCCGACGCGTCGAAGAACGTGTCGGCCTACGTTCCGGGGCTGGGCACGTCGCTCGACGAGGACTTCGCCCGCAACGACATCGCGCGCGCCCGCGCGACCGCCAAGGGGGCAGGGTTCTACGACCCTTCGAGTGCGTCGATCGTCTGGCTCGGTTACGACGCCCCGCAGTTCGAGGCCGAGAAATTCCTCGACCTCAACAAGCTCGCCGAGAACTTCGCGGTCATGGGCGACCACGACGCCAAGGTCGGCGCGTCGGCGTACAACCAGTTCATGGCGGGAATCTCCACCACGCACGAGACGGGCGACCCGCACGTCACCGCCATCGGCCACTCCTACGGCTCCCTCACCGTCGGCCTCGCCGCCCAGCAGCACGGCGGCATCCCCGGCGCCGACGACATCATCCTGGTCGGCAGCCCCGGCACCGAGGCGAAGACCGCCGACGACCTTGGGGTCGGCCGTGACCATGTGTACGTGGGAGCCGCCAAGCACGACGTCGTGACCCAGTTGCCCACCAAGGAGGAGGCAACCGGCACCGCGCTCGGCGGCCTCTTGGGCGGACCCATCGGCGCGTACGTGGGTCACAAGATCGGAGAGCATGCGGGAGGCGGTCCCGATCAGCTTTACTTCGGCACAGACCCGGCGAGCCGCGAGTTCGGCGCCCATCGTTTTGCGACGGGGGACGGGCCGTCCATCCTCGATATGGAGAAGCTCAACAAACTCAAGGACGGGGATTTCAAGAATCCGGTCGACGTCAGCGCTCACTCGCACTACTTCAACCCCGACCAAGACCGGGAATCCGCACGGAACATCGCCAAGATCGTGGCGGGCCAAGGCAAAAAGATCCACACTCAGGAGCCCCGGTGAAACCCCTCCGCCGCGTCGGCATCGCGCTGACGCTTCTGGCCACCACCAGTTGCGGCCTCTCCACCTCCGGCCACACCGAACGGAACGACTCAAAGGTGAACATGCAGCAAGCGGCCGAGAAGGCCGACGCCATCCTCCAGGAAACCCTCGCCGCCATCAGGCCCAACCTTCGCTGGGTGCATGAGGCATCGGAGGAGAGCGGCTGCCCGGACTGGAAGAACTCGGCCACCGGCGGGGGCTCCGTCACCCGGGGAATCAGGGTCATGACGATCGTCTCTCCGGAACGCCGCGGCAGTCTGCTCGGTGTGGTCGAGCGGAGCTGGAAGGCGCGCGGGTTCAAAATCACCAGCATCGATACCGACGCGAAGTTCCCCGCCATCTATGCCTCGACCCCCGACGACTTCCGTATGGACGTCGCGGTGGGCGGCGAAGGCCAGTTCCAGTTCACCATCGCGACCCCCTGCGCCGCCGACTCCCCGGTCCAAAAGCCCACCGCCCCCTCCAACGTGGACACGAACACCCCCGCCTACGAGGGCGGCAAGCCCCTCCCGCGCCCATACCTCCACGACGAATTCTGGTCGTCCACCGCCCCCTCCGAGCACCCGTCCCCCACGGCCGACCGGTAGAGCGCTCGGTGTTGTGAACTTCGGTGGCCGGAGTGGCCTGTTGCCCAGAGCGGGTGGCGGCGCTTGAAGATGAAGTACAAGCTCACGCAGACCCCCGCTATCAGCAGAATCGCGAACGGATACCCGGCTGCCCACTGCAACTCCGGCATGTTCTCGAAGTTCATCCCGTAGATCGTTCCCACCAACGTGGGAGCGAACAGAATGGCCGCCCAAGACGAGATCTTCTTGGAGACGTCACCCTCGGGGCGCTGACCTGCGGCAATCTGGTGGTGGGATGCCCTGGCCTGGGCCGACGATCGTTTCCGGTGCTTTCGTCGTCATGCCGGTTTGTGCGGTCGAGTCTCCCCAGCCGCTCCCCCAACGGGTCGCGTTCTCCCCAGATTCTCCCCAAGGGAGCGACGTTCAGTGTGACCGAGAGAGCGATACGGAGGCTGCTCGGAGATGGCTCAGCTGTCACCCACGGTATCGGCGATGCTGTCGGTCACACGGGCAAGAGAGACTAGACGCGCGGCTGGTCCGGGGCGTGCCTAGCGTGGTGGCCCACGCTACCGACAGCACGTCCAGGGGCCGAAGGAGCCGGTACCAGCTGAACCTACAACCTCTTCGTCCCGAATGAGGTTCGACCAAGATCGACACCGGGCGGTTTAATGTTTTGCCTGGTCGGGGCGTTGGGGTGGGGCGGTGTCGGGTGGTGTGGAAGGGGCTTGGGGAGCGGGTCGGCTCCCAGGTGGCTCCCAGAACCCGGCACGGAGGCGTCGGCGTCCCTACGCCCGGCGTGACAGGTCGTCCACCAGGAGGTCGAGGGTCGCCTCCTCATGGAGCGCGACGCCGAGGGCGGTCATGGCGGGGGCGAGATCCGGGTCCCAGTCCGCGTCGACCGGCTGGCCGTCGAGGGCCAGTTGAGGGATGCCCTCGGCCTGACTGCGAGCGGCCAGGTGCTTGTAATCCGCGGTGCCCATGCGCCACGGCCGGGCTTCGTAGCGGCGGATGACCCGGTTGGCCAGAGCGATCCCCGGCCAGTCGAAGTCGCCGTGGTACGCGAAGCGGCAATCCGTGGCGGCGAGGGCGTCGAGAAGCGTGAAGACCACGGTCGCGGCGCTGCCGGAGGTGCACACGATGGGCTGGACGCAGGCCGCGTCCGCCGCGGCTTCCACCACACGCGGATTCTCACAGACGTGGATGAGCGTTGCGGCGGGGAGCTGCAGCCGGAGGTCACGGAGGTCGCGTGGTGTGACATGAACTTCGCAGTGATGGTCGGCCCGCTCCCGCAAAGCACGCTCTCGCCAGCCCTCGCCGACGGGTCGCAGCCCGTAGGTGAGCACCGTGCTGGAGACCTCGTCCGGCGTGACGGACACCAGTCGCCACAGAGCGCGTCGGCCGGTGGCGTCGTCGGGAAACTCGGTGCCATGGGCGAGGGCGACGCCGCGTTGGACGACGCGTGCGAGCCAGGTGCCGTCGTCTAGGCCGTGCGCGGAGCCTGTCGTCATGGCTGCGAGTTCTCCTCGGCCGCGTGTGCCGTTGCGTTCAGTTCCTTCGGGTCCGAGGAGAGCGGTGAGGACTTGGACCGCCTGCTGGAGTGTCCATATCGCCGCTTCAGGTGTCACTCCTTTCGGGACACCGGTACGGCGCAGCAGGTCGTACCACTGCCGAGGCCATTCCTGGTCGGCGAGCGGGGAGGCGTCCAGTGACGAAGCGAGGGACGACCACACCTGCTCCCGCCGTGCCATAGCATCCACGCGGGCGGCACGGCGGTCGGTGAGCGGCGGCCCGAGTTCTTCCAGGGTCTGTCTGAGTCCGAGTCCGGCGGCTGAAGCGCGTAGCCGCGCGTCGAGCACGTCGAGCCGTACGGTCACGGCGGCACCTGTGAGGGGTTTGCCCAGTAGGAGGGACAGATCGTTGCGTTCCTGGGCGTTCATCGCGGTCAGTCGGAGCGAACCCATGGCCTGTACGCCGTTGCTCTCCAGGCGTTTGCGTGCCACCTGCCAGAGCCGGGTGAGTCCAGGTCCCGTCAGCCAGTCGCGCGTCGCGGCGGGCAGCCCGCTCATACGGACACCAGACGCCGGTGTCGGCCGTTCCAGGTGTAGTGAAGGGTGGCCACCCCGCGTACGTGGGGATCACGGAGGCACTCGTATATGTGCAGCGACGGAACCTCGGGCCAGTTGCCCATGAGCCGCTCGCTGGTGAGGACGAAGTCGAGATCGAGGTCGACGAGGATACGGCCCAGCCGGCCGTGGGTGGGTTCGTCGACCTTGGCGAAGGCGTCGTCCAGGAGGATCAGCCGTGGCGCGTGCGGTGCTGACTCGGCGAGGCTGGTGAAGTGGGCGGCTGCCGCGGCGAAGAGCACGAGGTAGGAGAGGACCCGTTGTTCGCCCTGGCTGAGACCGGTCCGGCCGGTCAGTTTCCTACGGCGGCCCGGAACCGCGTCCTCGACCACGAAGGTGTGGAAGCGGAACCAGTCGCGGTAGTCCAGCGCGGTCCGCAGATGAGCGGCGTAACCGGCTGACGGGTCGGCACGGCGGGCGTCCTCGATTCGGCGTTGCAGCACCTCGCGCAGCTGCTCGGTCTGGTCGCGTGTCCTGAGGCTCGACGGACTGCGCAGCAGCTCGACGGCCGCGCGCACATCCGCGTCCACGTCCTCGTCCAGCTTCCACAGCAGCTCGACGCCGAGGCCGTGGGAGGTACGCACGGTCCGCAGGGTGTCGTTGAGAGCCGCGACCAGGTTCGCCGCGGTGATGACCTGTGCCGAGAGGTGGTCGCCTAGCTCGCCGGTCAGGAAGCGCTGGAAGACCTCACGTTCGCGCTCGGTGAGCCGCCCTCGAGCCTCCGCGGCCTGGACCGCGATCCGCTCGCCCACGGCCGCGACGTCATGGGACCCGTGGTCGTCGACCAAGCGGCAGACCTTGATACCGTCGCGCTCCTCTAGCTGCGCGTCGAACCCGCCGGCCAGTTGATCGCGCAGATCGGTGTGACGGTTGAGCAGGGCGCTGTCCGACACCTCGCCCTTCGGGCGGCCGAGGGCTTGCTCCACGGCGTCGGCGAGGGCCCGCAGCGCTCGAAGACGGCTGCGCACGTCCGCGCCGGGATCGTCCGACACGTACTCGGGCAGCGAGGACCGGTCGAGGCCGGCGCCGAGCACCACCTCCGGTCGGCCGAGAGCAGCGCGAAGAGCGCTGCCAGTGTCGATGACCGTCGTTTCCTGGTCCGCCAGGGTCCCGCGCAGGCGCTTCTCGTCCTCTTCCGCCCGCACGCGCTGATCGTGGAGGTCGTCGCGGGCTTTTTGCGCCCCGGGCAGGGCGCGACCGGCGTTCGCGATGC
Source organism: Streptomyces melanogenes (assembly GCF_014649795.1). GTDB lineage: Bacteria > Actinomycetota > Actinomycetes > Streptomycetales > Streptomycetaceae > Streptomyces > Streptomyces noboritoensis. The sequence goes on along the minus strand of NZ_BMTS01000008.1, from coordinate 373,150 downwards.
GCTGTTTGGCCTCCTGCTCGCGGGACAGGATCTCTTCCTCGGACGCTCCGATGGCCTCCTCGCGGGTACGCAGGTCATGCTCAGCGGTGCGCAGTCCGTCGAGGTGGAGCCGGTAGCTGTCGTCCGCGGCCAGGCGATCCTCTTGGGCGCGTCCGTACCGGTCGGCATCGGCCTGGTTGGTACCGAGTCGCTCGCCCGTGCCGCTGACGGCCCTGTGCAGGTGCCCGATACCGCCGAGCAGGCCGGTGAGTGCGGTGCGCACACGGTCAAGGGCGGCCGGGTCGCCGGGCAGGTCGTGGGCGGTGGCGGTGGCCTCCGCCTTGGCCCGCGCCGAGACCGCGAGAGCGCGTGCCTCCTCCGCCAGCCGCGCCGCCCGGGTCGCCTTGGCGGTCAGGTCGCGCAGCGTCCGCTCGGCTGATTCTGTCCTGCTCCAGGCGTCCGCGAGATTCCGTGCCCTGGGGAAATCCCGTTCCGCGAGCGTGAGAGCTCGACGCATGGCATCGGCTGCGGCGAGCTCCTCGCGGATACCGGCCAGCCGCTGTGCCGTCTGCGCGATCCGCTCCTCCAACTCGGCGAGGACGCGTCGCCGGGTCTCGGCGCGTACGGCGGCTCCCACGTATTCGGTGTCGCCCTTGTCATGACGACCGCTGAGTACGCCCAGACGCCAACTGCCGTCGCAAGAAACCGCATTGTGCGCGGAGGTCCCTTGTGTTGATGCGAGTGCGATGCTGGCCAGCAGACCCTCCACCTGCTCGGCCGTGACGCCGGAACCCGGTTCAGGGGCTGGGCGCAGGGCCGAGGCGAGAGTCGGCCCATCGGATAGCACGGGACCCGGCTGAAGAAGGGTGTCCCGGGTGTGCGGATCGAGCAGGACGCCGTTCGCATTCACCCACGCATCCAGGATTCCGCTCGCCTCCAGCGCCCCTTCCAGACTGGCTCGGTCGGCCGGAGCCAGGTCGTCCGCGAAGTCCACGAGCCGGTAGAAAGGGGCTCCACTGCCCGGCGTCCTCGCGGCGGCGCGATGGTGCGGGGCGGGTGGCTCGGGGTCGGTACGTTGCTCCCAGTCCCGCTTCTGCTCCGCCAGGCGGTCGAGTTCCTCGCCGAGTCGGCTGACACCGAGTACCAGGGCGTCCCGGCGTTCGGTGAGTTTCTCGCCGTACGGCTCCAACGCGGCCTGAGCGGTCAGCCACGCCTGTCTGTCGATATCGGGCGGCAGCGTGCGGTCCGCGAACGGCGCATCGGTAGAAGTCTCGAGGCCGACGACGGCGTGGACGGCGTCAAGCGACGGGCAGTCGGCACCCAACGCATTCCGCGTGCGTGCCGCCCACTCAGCGACTTGACGGGAGTAGGCGCCGCTCTCCTCAGCGACCTTCTCGCGGCTGCCGTCGAGATGGCCGGCGGCGTCTTCTGCCTCGCCTTCCAGCCGTTCTCGCTCGGCATCAGCCTGGGCTGCCCCGGCCCGGGCCTCGTCCGCCCGTGAGATGAGGTGGGTCACCTCCTGAACCATCCGGGCCCGGTTCCTCGCGACCGACTCGGCGTTTTCCAACTGGTTCTGCCAGGACTGCAGCCCTTCCTGCGCCGTGACCGTGTCCACTCGGGCCACCGACCGGTGCCGTACGGTGCGCGTCTCCCCGTCCGGAGTCGTCAGCCCGGTCTCGGTGGCCTGGGCGAGAACCGTGCGCGGCAGAGCCACCGCCTCGCCGAGGTGGCCGGTAGGAAGCCCGGCCTTCTCCGCCTGCGTCAGCAACTCCCGGTGTTCGGTTCCCAGCTCGGCCAGCCGACTTCCGAGGTGTTCGACACCTTCGGCCAGCCGCTCCGCCGAGCCCTCCTCCGCGTCGTGTGCGTTCCGCAGGGTGGTGAACGCGGCCACGGCGGCGGTGTGCAGTGCCTCCACCGTGCCGCGGCGCTCCGAAAGTTCGCGCAGGCTGCGATAGGCGTGACTGGCGTGCAGGGCGGCCAGGTCGGTCCGGGCGTCCTGTTCCTCTTCGCGCAGGGTCTTCAGTCGGCCCTCCAACTCCTCCTCCTGCGTCCTCAAGTCGCTCGTCCGCTGTGCGGCGTCTCCGGCCGCCCGGCGCCGCTGAGCGAGGACGCCCAGCTCGTGGCTCACTCTCTTGGCGGAGGTGCGCAGGACCCCGGCCAGGTAGCCGCGGTAACTGGTGAGGAACGTACGCAAGGCCGCGTCGGTGCGTTCCAGGCGGCCGAGTTCTTCCCGTACGGCGTCGAGGTCGTGGAGGTTGCGCGCCACCTTTTCGACCACGTCCTCGTCGAGCCCCGGCAGGGTCTCGCTCAGCAGGGAGACCAGGCCCCCGTGTTCGATGCGGTCGCCCACCGTCGGGCGCCGCAGCCGGTGGAGGAGCTGGGTGAGATTGCGGTAGCGCGTCGCGTCGGTGATGCCGAACAGTTCCCGGGCCACACGTGAGCGGTGCTGGACCGCACGGTCGGTCGTGTTGTCGGAGCCGACGATCTCCTTGAGCCGGTCGACCGGCAGCGGCTTACCGGCCTCGACCAGGTGCAGGTCCTCACCGATCCGCAGCGGGGTGACGAAGAACGTCGGCAGCGCCTTCTGCGTCGACTTCGAGGCGCGGATGGCGGCACCGAGCGTCAGGTGGGGGTGACTGCCGTCGTCGGCCGTGCCCCGGAACTCCACCCACAGATACCCGAGACGGTTGGTCTGCTCGAACCCGTCCAGCATCAGCCAGGCAAGTGTGGTGCGGCCGGTGCCTGTCGCGTCGAGTGCCCGGGAGTCGCCGTCCAGAAGATACGGAAGCAGCATCTCCAGGGCCTTGGACTTGCCCGCGCCGTTCTTGCCACGCAGCAGCAGCCGCCCGTCGCCGAAGGAGAACTCCTGCTCGTCGTACTGCCAGACGTTCTGGATGCCCGCCCGGTGCAGCCGGAAGCGCGCGCCGGTGGTCGTCGCGGGGCCGGAACGCGGCAGCGGAACGGGGCCACGCGCGTCGGTGGTCATAGCGGCCACTCCTCTTGAACGTCCGTGCCTTTGCCGACTGTGGTGGCCGGGCGCACCATGACTTGGGTGGCGTAGCGAGCCGCTGCGGCCAGCAGCACCCAGCCGTCGCCGCCGGGCCGTGCGCCATGGACATCGGTCACCGTGCGTCCTTCCGACGCCTCTTCGACGTACCCCTCCGGCAGTCCTTCGCCCTCGGCGCGCAGCCGGCCCGCGCGGGCCATCAGCCGCATGCGGACCAGCAGGTCCAGTACGGCCTCTCGCAGGGAGGGAAGGTCTTCCAGGTAGCCGCGTTGCCAGTTGCTGCGCTGCCCGTACTCGGTGATGAGCTCGGCGAGCACCTCGTCCACCAGGCCGTCCGGGACGGCCACCCCGATGATGAGTGTCCCGCCGGTCGCTGGATGCCCCGGTTCCTGCGGCCGAAGGCGTTCCACGAGCCGTTCCGCCAGCAGCAGCGCGGCCTGTGCGACGGTCCCCGTGCCCGGCAGGTGCAGATCCGTGAGTTCTTCCTCGGGGTCCACCAGCGCCACGCCCTCGGCACGGATCTCCATCTCGAGACCAAGGAGTTCGGAGAAAGCCTGGGCCTCCCGGCGCTGCCGGGTGCGCAGCCAGTCACGCTCGGCGTCCGTCAGCTCGTCGAGGTGGACGACGGGTGTCTCCACGAGCATCCGGCGCACGTAGGTGCGTGGTCCGCCGAAGCCCGGGTCCGCTGCCCGCCGGACCAGGTCGGCGCCGTTCCGTGCCTGGGAGAGCGGGCCGGCGACGACCACGCGTGCCAGCTCCCGGTCTATCGTGATCAGGGCTTCTCCGCCCGCCTCCTGCGCAAGTGCGGCCACATGGCCCTCGGTCTCGATGAGCACGTCCCAGTCGACGAGCTGGCGCAGAGCCGCGACCAGGGTCCGCTTCCCGGCCGCTCGTCCCGTTTCCTCCAGCTCGATTCCGGCGTCGGCTGCGGCAGCCCTGATATCGGCGACCAGGTGTGACAGGAGCATCTGCTCGGGCGCGGTCACCAGCACGGACAGGGCTAGCGCGAGACAGGCGTACGTGTGTGGGGTGAACGGGGTGCCGGTGGAGCGCTCCAGCCGGTGACCCGAACCTGTCCCCAGCCCCGCCTTGAACAGGCGGGCGTAGGAGCTGTCGACCAGCAGACGGTAGCCGAGCACCTGCTGGAACCGTTTGCCCAGCCAGTCGGCGTGCCTGCGGACCAGCGGGAAGAGGTCGGCGTGGGGGCCGTCCGATGCGATCAGCGGGTGGGCGAGCAGCAGCCGGGCGGCGGTGCGGCGCTCGGCTGCCAGGGCTACGTCGTGAGTCGAGGGGAGGGTCATGACACGCTCGCCTCCGCTTCGCCGCCGACCGCAGCGGAGGTGCGACCGATGTCCAGCTCCAGGTCGTCCAGCAGCAGGTCGCCGTCGGCCGAGTACAGCACCGTTCGCGTGCCCGCCGTCCGGCGCACGGTGAGGCGGATACGCAGTTCGGCGTCTTCACTGCTGGCCGAGTCGAGGTCAAACACCGCCGTCCTCTCCCCGTCCGTGCTGACGGGCCTGCTGAGCTGTGCGTTTCCGAGCGCAGTGGCCAGTAGCTCCAAGAGCAGGCCGAGCGCCGCTGACGTGAGGCGTACCTCGGCGAACCGGCCGGACGCGCTGCGCAGTTCGTCCGCCGCTGCTGCTCTGGCCGCTGCCCGCTGCCGTGCGGCCTCCCTGAGCAGCTGCTTCTGCGCGGAGTGGTCTTCCACCGCGGAGGCCCGGCCCCGCTGGGCGCGGCTGCCTCTTTCACGCAGGGCCACCGGTACCTCGACCACCGGACCGGTCCACCAGCTTGTGTAGGCGGGCACCACCTCGTCGGTGGCCGGAGGTATGCCCAGATGGCGGGCGCCGTACAGCCCGAAGGCGGCGACGGCGATGTCGTGCGCGTCCCGCGGCGTCGCTTCGTCGAACCAGCAGGCCAGCCGCAGCAGATCCTTGCGCCGGGACATCTCCCCGGTGGCCGACCGCAGCATTCGCTTGGCGTTGGCGAGCAGCGACTGCAACGCGCGCAGAGTGGCATCGCGTAGCTGGTCGACCTGGCTGCCCTGGCCGTCGGTGTTGCTGAACCAGCCGCGCAGGCCCTCCCAGTCCGCGAATTCGCGGCCCCGGCTGCGCTGGATCCGGACGTCCGGGCGGCTTTCGCCCTGCGCCTGCGTCGAGAGCCCGGTGAGCCCCTGGGCGTGGGAGTCCAGTCGGTCCAGCAGAGCCGGGATGAGCGGCCACAGGGTGTCCAACGCCGCCGAGATCCGGGGCGCGCGGAACGCCACGTCCTCCGTGATTGCCTCGACGTAGTCCAGGAGCAGCTCCTTGAAGCCCTGGTACTCGGCGCTGTCCAGGTCGTAGCGAGACAGCACCTGGCCGAGGTAGGCGTAGAAGTCGCGTATGGAGTCCGCGAACTCGGTGAACTGCACGAACAGCGTGCTGATCCGCTCCAGTCCGTCCTGCGGCTCGACGCCGCCCGGCGCGGTCACGAGGTCGGCCAGCTCCCGCAGCCCGCGCTCGACCAGTGCCAGCAGTTCGTTGCTCACCTCGCGGGCGGCGTCGGCCTCGGCCAGGACCCCGTCGGCGTCCCGCTGGATGCGTTCGCCCAGTTTCGACAGCTGGTAGCGCGAGCGGGAACGCTGGTACTCGCTGATGCTGGACGCGTTCACCGTGTGGCTGCTGCGGAGCAGGTTTCCCCACTGGACCAGCTGTTCCAGTCGGACTGTGAGGGTGTCGGCGTCGAGTCCTGCGGCGGAAGCACCGGTCTGGCGCAGTTTCGCCATGATGTCCGGGACGGCGAGATCCGCCAGCAGCGTTCCGCAGAAGACCCGCATGATCGCGACGTGCTCCAGCCGCTCGGGCGCGCTGAGGTACGTGTACGCGTTCAGCCGCCGCCGCGCCTCCTCGTCGGCGTCCTGACCTGCACCGGATGCTGATGCCCCCATGCCCGTGAGGTTACGCGGCGCATACGGGCGCCGCCGGTGGGTGGCCGAAAATGCCACGGACGTGTGCCGGCCTGTGGCGATTCCCGTGGCAGCGGCATGGGGGCGTCCGGCGTCCCCGGCTCACCCTGAATGGGCCCTTCGGTTTCTGTGCCGCGTGGACTCAAGGAGAAGGGGGTACGTTCGGGCCGATATCGATGGGGGCGGAAGACGGAAGGAGGCACGCGGTGTCGTACGAACCCAAACTCGCCGCAGCTCTTTCCGGCGCCACTCTGCGCCAGCTGTCCCACTGGCGCCGAGCCTCCGGGCCCAAAGGCGCCGTGCTCGTCCCCGAGATCTCCAGCGAGAGGCCGATTCTCTACTCGTTCCGCGACGTTGTCGCACTCCGCATCTGCGTGCAGCTGCGCGAAGAGGCTTCGTTGCAGAAGATCCGCCGTGCGCTGAACACGCTCCGGGAAGACCTCGGCGAGTGGGAGCACCTCTCCTCGTACAAACTCGTCGCGGGCCCGGACACGATCTATCTGGCTGAACCCGACCACGCCGTAGACCTGATCAAGGGGGGGCAACGTGGTCATCCACCAGATGGTGGATGTTCTCGCGCCCTTCTATAAGGACGGCCGTAGTATTCCCGCTCTGCTCACCCCCCCCGTGAGCACGTCGCGGTCGACGAGTCGGTCCGGGGCGGAGAACCGGTCATCCAAGGCACCAGGATCCCAGCCTCAGATGTCGCTGCCCTCGTAAGAGACGGCATCCCGCCGGACCAGATCGGTGAGTTCTACCCAGGCGTGACGGCCGAGGCCGCCCGGGACGCCGCCGACTTCAGCGAGTACGTCGACAGCTATGGCAGCAGCGAGCCCCGGCAGGTTGTCGCTTGAAACTGCTGCTCGACGAGAACGTGCCCCGTCCCATGGCCGAGATCGTGCCCATCCTGCTGAAGGCGCATGAAGTCGTCCACGTCCACGAGCTCAAGGGCTGAACGGGCACGAAGGACATCGAGCTGTACGCCAAGGCCAAGGCCGACGGCTTCGAGGTCGTCGTCACCAACGACACCAAGCAGCTCAGCCGGCCACTCGAAGTGGCGGCCATCGCACAGTCGGGCCTGCATCGCATCGAGTACCGCCAGAACAACAAACACGGTGGCCTGGTGGGCCTGGGCACGGCGATCGCCACCGTCTGCGCGGCCCTTCCCCACGCCCTGTCCGAACTCGAAACAGCCGACGGCCAGCGTCTCGTCGCCCTGACGTCGATCGACCCGACCCGGCAGAAGCGCCTCCAGATCACGGACCCGGCCGTCGCCCCGCCGAAGTACTGGCCTGGCCGCGATTCGACCGCCAAGTCCTGACGCCTCGATACACGAGGGTTCCCGGCCGGTACCCATGGGAAGCGTTGCCGGGAAATGATTTGGCATCGCCGCCTGCGCTTCGTCTCATCAAGACTTACTGCCGAGCTCTTCCTGCAGTTCGGCGATGCGGCGTTGGGTTGCCGCCGCGTTCTTCTGCTGACTGGCCAACTTCGCCTCGGCGGCTGCCAATTCACGGGCGAGCCTGTCTCGATCAGCTGCCGCCCGCTCACGGATGGTCCCGTCATCGCGATATGCCGGCCCTACCCGCTCACTGCTCGCTACGCCGCGACGCTCCCCGCACTCTGGGCAGTCGACGATGCGGGTAGAAACGTAGCTGTGCTCGCGATGCTGAATGTGTGGCACCACATGGTCGCAACGGAGAGTGAGGTCCCAAGTATCGAGATCCTTCTTGCGTTCCTCCCGTGAGGGCCAGGAAGCGAACAGCCTGGCGAGCTTCTCCACCTGCTTCGGCCCCATCGGCGGTGGCGGGCAGCAGAAACAGCAGTGCGTTACCCGAGAACCGCTGACGGTCCACCGGGCGTCCCGGCAGTCGACGTGCCGCTCCCGGAACTTCTGGTTGGCTTCCTCGTATTCGAGCTTCTCCGCCTCGGACAACTTCAGGAGAGGTGGCCAGCTCCCCAGCTCATCCGTCATGGGCAGTCCGCAACCGCGGCAGGGCTCACCAGCCACGTACTCCGCCCAGCTGAGACGTGTGCCTTCGCGCTCCCACTGTTCATCCCGCTCGCGGCGCCGCCGGTCATCCGCTTCGGCTTCGAGGGCCGAGCGCAGAGCACGCTTGGCGGCTCGTTGCCGCTTCTGCTCCTCCGTGAGCTTGGCCATGGCTTCACCCTACGCTCGCCGGGTTCCTGTACACGACCGCGGAATCCATGCTTGCGTGGCCGCCCCGTATGCCGGCTGCCCGTGTGGTGGATGACAACTTGCGACCGGAATCGGATTGCATGCGGCCTTCAGGTGGCTGATGTCGTCTGGTTCGGGCAGTCGAAGGTTGCTGATTTGATACGTGGTCAGGGGCCGTACTGCAGAGCGCACGGACAACAGAGCACACGACGCAAGGGCCAATCTTGCTGGCCTGCGACCTGCCCCGAACCCGTACTTGCGGCGCGTCTGTGAAAGTCCCCAGTACTCCGTCCCGTCCCCTTGAATACGGCGTAGCACCGTGAGTCGTACACCGCTCCTGAAGGCATGCAACTCTCGTGGAGCGGGGCGTCGGCGAAGGATTCGGTAGCTTCGAGACTTTCGGTTTACCCGTCCGCTCCCTGGTCCTCTCGTGCTGACCTAGGATCGTCAGCGACCATGCACGCACCGTGATGGTCCGGGACAGACCGGTTGCGTACACACCTTGGGGAGGCCCCCCGTATGGCTCGGGGACAGCGCATCGCAGTTCGTTGCGGGATGCGCGCGCCGATAGGTCACGAAGCGATGCGCGAGGTGTGCGCCGACCTGCATCTGAGGCGTCCGGTCGCCCTCAATTTCATTCGTCCGGAACTCCTCGATCCCGACGACGAACGGCAGCGCATCGCCGGGCGCTTCCCCGTGAGACCGGCCCTCTTGCCGGAGTCGATCATCTCCATGGCGACCGTGCACAACGCTGGTGATGCGGGCGAGACCGAGCAGCCGCCGGGCCCTCCTGACCTGCTGACCCCCGAGTGGCAGGTGCTGTCCGCGGCGAAGACCGCCGACCCGACCGAGGACTTCGCGCTCGTGGACGCCTCGCTCAGTGGGCCGTTGTCCACTGTCTTCTCCCAGGTGCGGCAGGTAGAATGGTTACGCGAGGTGCGCGGCGAAGGTCTGTTCCTGCGGGTGGACGATTACCTGATCGAGCAGCGGGTCGCGTCGAGCGACGCCGTCGCCGCACACGCCGCGGCTTTCGGCCGGTTCCGCGACCACCGCAGGTCGGAACGGATCCAGGACGGCTCCGACCTGATGCAAGGCTAGCCAGGCAGTCGCTACATCGCCGTTCACACGCTCTCCCATCTGCTCATCCGCACCATCGCGATGGAGTGCGGCTACAACTCGGCGAGTCTGGCCGAGCGGATCTACAGTGGCGACGCCGAGGAACGGCGGACCGGCATCCTCATCTACACGGCCGTCCCGGACTCGGAGGGCACGCTCGGCGGGCTGGTCTCCCTCGCCGATCAGGACCCGAGCACCGGTGAGAACCGGCTGGCCAGGATCGTACGGACGGCGCTGTACAAGGCGGGGCGGTGCTCCTCGGACCCGCTGTGCGGCGAGCGTCTTCCCAAGGCGCCGGAGGACTTCCTGCACGGTGCCGCCTGCCACTCCTGCCTGTTCGTGTCCGAGACGACGTGCGAGCGCGGCAACCGGTTCCTGGACCGGCGGTTCATCACCCATCTGGCAGGCGACCCGAAAACGCTGGCCCTAATCCCGAACTTCGGGTGAGCGGATCGACCCGGTGAGCCGCAGACGTTTCGAGGTGGCGGCAGCGACGGCCGCCGCCTCGCTCTGGCCCACACGGACTAAGGCGCTGGCCACGCTCCTCTCCCAGGGCCGCTCCCCGGCGTACATCCTCGGCAGGCTTCAGGCGCCGGCCGCGCTGTAAGCCGTATCAGTGTTGCTGGCGTCAATGACGGAGGGCGGCGTTCCCTCGGCGGAGACGGCGGCGTATCTGCGGGGTTACGCGGCGGCCTGGACCCGGCAGCGCGAGGACACCGAGGCTCGTGCGATGTGGAGTGGCCCTTCCACGCCTGGGACATCCAGCCGCGCCACCGCCCAGGTGCTGACGGAGGTGGTCGGCGCCGCAGAGCACCGGCTCGTCGCTGTGACCTACTCGGCCCGCTCGTACGCACCGCTGACCGCAGCGCTGTCCGAGGCCGTGGCCCGGGGCGTCACAGTGGACATCGTCGTGGAGACGCTGGAAGGCGCGGGCGGGCTACTCTCCGGGCGTGAGCCGGCCGATGCCTTCTCCCGCGTACCGGGCCTGAGGCTCTGGCGCTGGTCGACGGGTCAACGCCCCGCTCCTGGAAGCCGGTTATACGCGAAGCTGGCGGTGGCCGACGACCGAATGCTCTTTCTTTCCGGCGCCAACCTCGCGGAGGCCGGCGCCGAGCGCAACATCGAGGCGGGCGTGCTACTGAACGGCGGTCCCATACCGGGACGGATGGGGGAACACATAAGGGAGTTGCAGCGCTGAGGGGTTCTCGCGCGGTGGCCAGGCCCCTGATGAATTCCCGTCACCGTCAAATCATCGCCATTTCCATGGCCGGTTGACGGCCACTTAGCCCTGAAGCCCGGAACCTGGCCAACAATTGAGCCTCCGGTTTCACATGATGCAGGAGGTCACAAATGGTCGCCGTCGCTCTGGTGCACAGCACTGCGCTGATGATGGAGCGGCTCCCCGAAAAGCCTCCGGCATGGCTGACCCGCGGTGAGCGGACCTTCGCGTATCCGTACAAAGACTGGAGGAAGCCGCGCGTCTGGTGCCTCGCCTTCTTCACGGACCGTCACGCCCGCTATGAGCAGCGCAGGATCATCGGGGTGGGCGGCGTCTTCCCGGGCAGGCGGTCGGGCACCTACGAACGCGCCCTGCTCCCCGCGACTTCACCACACTCCGGGTTTCGCTGCCGCTCGTCGACCTCGAGGGCGCGATGGGGGCCAGCCGCCGATTCCTCAAGGACGACGGTCGTTTGTCTCCCGCGGCCGGCGACAATCTGCTCGCCGCCATCCGGCACCTGCGGCCGGAACTGAACGAGACGTTGGACGACCTGGAGAACAGCCTGGGTGCCAATCCTCCGACAGGCAGGGAAGGAGAACAGCGAAGCTTTGAGAAGGACGCGCTGGGTACCGTCATGGAGACGTTCGGCGCGGACCGCGATCCACTCGAAGCGTGGCAGCAGCCGCTCGGCGGGGACGATCCTCGATCCCGGTCCGTCCCCTTCATCGAAGGGATGCCCGCCCTCCGACAGATCGAGGACCAGCAGATCGTCCACGACTACCTTCGCTTTCCTGGCATGGAGGGCGAAGACGCCGTGCAGGTCGCCTGGCGGATCTACCGCCGCAGCTCTGAATCCCGCCATCGGCTGTTCGTGTACAACGCCAACCGCACGAACGCCGAGACCGTCATGGGCGTCGACATGATTTACGTGAACGAGCACGCCCGAAGCGTGGCCATGGTCCAGTACAAGCGGATGCGTCAGAGCGGGCCCGGCTGGGTGTACTGGCACGACGCCACCGGCGAGCGGGAGTTGAAGCGTATGGAGACCGTCGACGACCAGTGCAAGGCCGAGGACGAGTGGGCTCGGACCAGCCAGGAGGGGCGGACGACCCTGGGGGATCCACGCCTGGTCCCCACGCCCAGCATGGTCAAACTGTGTCGAACCACTCCCTTCATGATGAACTCTGCCGCCCTCATCCCCGGCATGTATCTGACGCGGGAGCACTTCCAGGAACTGCTTCAACGCCCTGAGGCCGACGGGCCGTCCGGCGGGACACGCATCGTCGAGCAGTCGGTTCCCCGGTACCTGAACAACACCACCTTCACCACGCTACTCAGGGACGGATGGATCGGCACGCGCGGCACCGGCTGGGACTACGTCATCGACCTAATACGCGAGAGCCTGTCCGCCAACGGGCCGGGCTCCGTCGTCGTGGGGATGCATCGGAGCGAGGTTCCACCCGGCAACCGCCGAGTCAACTGACCCGCGCCGCAGACGGACGGCGATCGAGGCGATCCGGCTGCCCTGGCACGTACTGACCGGTCTCGCGAATCGGAGCTGGTCAGTAAGGTGATCGTAGTCTTCTGGAGGGGGCGCGGATGGCGACGCTGGGGATGCACCGGGACTTCCTGCTGGAGTTCGCGGCGTTGGAGAAACCAGTCCAGAAGCGGGTCTTCGAGGTGTTCGAGAAGTTCGCGGCAGCCACGCACACTGGGCTGCACCTGGAGAAGCTGACTCATCAGAAAGATCCACGGCTGCGGACCATCCGCATCATCGGATTCTGGCGCGGCGTCGTCCTCAAGGGTGAGTCGGGCGACAGCTACCTGCTGCTCAAGGTGCTTCCCCACGACAAGGCCAACGACTGGGCTGCCAAGCACCGCGCGTCGGTGAACGAGGCGACGCAAGGCATCGAGATACGCAACGACGTGGCCCTGGAACGGGCCACGGCGGGGCTGCGTGCGCTGGTCGTCGAGGAACTGACCCGCCTGTTCCCCGCCTCCGACTACCCGGACAAGGTGCTGCGCAGCCTCGGTGTGGACGAGGAGATCCTGCCGATCATCCGACTGATCCCTGACGAGGATCATCTGGAGGCACTGCACAAGGTACTGCCGGAGCATCAGTACGACGTACTGCTGGGGCTCGCGACCGGCATGAAGCCCGAGGCGATCGACCGGGAACTGGTGCAGGCGTACGCGCGGACCGCCGCTCGGACGCCCGCGGCCGACGACGGTGACGAGCTGGGCACTGCGATGGCCCGTTCCCGCGGCCGGGTCGCGCTCGTGTCGGGCCCCGTCGAACTGCAGGGAATCCTGGAGCGGCCGTTCGACGCCTGGCGGGTCTTTCTGCACCCGAGCCAGTACCGGTTGGCGTACCACGAGGGCTACGCCGGGCCGGCCCGGGTCACCGGCGGGCCCGGCACGGGCAAGACGGTGGTCGCCCTGCACCGGGCGTATCATCTGGCCCGGCAACTGCCCGAGGAGGCTCCCGACGGATGCGTTCTGCTCACCACCTTCACCAGGGATCTTGCGGCCGAGCTGGAGCGCTGTCTGACGCTCCTGGTCGAGGAGGAGAACGTCCGAGCGAAGATCCGGGTGGTCAACGTCGACGTCCTGGCCAACGAGATCGTACGGGCGGGGCGCGGCGGCGCCCCACTGAAACTGGTCTTCGACCAGAAGGAGATCACCGCCCGCTGGATGCGCATGGCGCAACGATTGGGGATCGACTTCACGGACGTCTTCCTCGACCAGGAGTGGCGTCAGGTCGTCCTCGCGCGGGCCCTGACCGAACCGGAGGAGTACCTGAAGGCGCCGCGCACCGGCCGCGGCACCGCGCTCCCACCGCTGAAACGCCTTCAAGTATGGCGAGCCGTCACCACGTTCGAGGAGCAGTTGCGCCAGGCTGGCGAGTGGACGTTCCTTCGGGTGTGCGCGGAGGCGGCACGTCTCCTGGACGGCCGGGAACAGCGGCCGTACCACCATGTCGTGATCGACGAGGCGCAAGACCTGCACCCCGCGCAGTGGCGGTTCCTGCGGGCCCTGGTCGCTCCCGGTCAGGACGATCTGTTCCTCGCTGGTGACACTTATCAGCGGATCTACGGGAACCGGGTGTCGCTGCGCTCGCTCGGCGTTCAGGTCGTCGGCCGCTCGCACCGACTCCGGATCAACTACCGCACCACGCACGAAAACCTAGCCTGGTCGGCCTCACTGCTGACCGGTGAGGAACCGGACGACATGGACGGCGGGAGCGAGACGCTGGCGGGATACCGCTCCACCATGCACGGAGAGCGGCCGGAGACGGTCGGGTATGCCACAAAGCCTGAGGAGATCGAGGCGTTGGTGGCTCGTGTGCGGGATTGGATCGGCGCAGGGGTGCAGGCGGAGGACATCGGGGTGGCGGTGCGCTACGTCCAGCTGGGGCGGGACATCGCCCAGGCCCTGGAGCAGGCCGGCTTCGCCGCGTGCGTGCTCGGTGCCGGGCGCGGTGCCGCCGGTGTCCGGATCGGCACCATGCACCGGATGAAGGGGCTGGAGTTCCGCTGCGTCGCCGTCGCCGGGGTGAATGACGGCACCGTGCCGATGAAGTCGGCCGTCACCGCGGTCGAGGTTGACGCCCAGCAGCACCAGGAGGACCTGAACGGCGAGCTGAACCTGCTGTTCGTGGCGTGCACGCGGGCGCGCGAGGCGCTGCGGGTGTCCTGGCACGGGGTGCCGAGCCCGTTCCTAGCGCCGGTCGTCAACCCGCGCCCGTAGTGTTCATCGGTCCCACACGCCATGGTTGCCGGCCCCATGCGTGACGTGCGTGGGGCCAGCAGGGTGCTGTCGCCCCACACCCCACTGAAGGGGGCACGGAGAGCGTCAGGGAGTGCCCGGGTTCTCGTCCACCATACGGCGGGCCTCCGCCAGGGCCGCCGTATGCGCGAACCATTCCAGCACCGCGCAGATCTCCTCGCTGTGCGCGGCGAAGACCTCCACCGCGAAGGACGGGCGAAGGTCCAGTTTCGCCTCGGCCAGGTCGATGCCATCGATCTCGTTCAGGCGGTTCATCAACTCGCGCCGCAGCGGCTCGTCATCGAACGGGGGACGCTTCTTCAGATACTGGAATACAACCTCGACGGTGCCGGAGACCGGGTAGAGAGCCAGGGGCCACAGCTCTCGGGAAGCGGGGGCGTTGCCGAAACGCACTGTGGGGAAGCAACTGGTCTCGCTTGCTCGGCCGTAGGCGAGATGACCGCCCTGATGCTCCCAGAAGCGCAGGGCATCCAGGACGCCGTTGACGGTCTCCTCTGTCTGGTTGTCGCGCAGTTGCGTTTCGAACCGGCCGGCAGCCGACAGCTGCTCGTCGTCGGCCCGCGGTGACGGCTCGGCCTCATCGGAGACGTCCTTGCCCAGCAGGGCCGCCAGGTCGGAGGTGGTCAGGCGGTGGGATCGGCGGGCCCGGCCTGCGTCGTCGAAGGAAACTCCCTCGGCCTCCAGACGGGCTCGCACATCACCGAGGTGCTGGCTATCCGGCCACCTGAAGCCCGCCGAGACGCGGCCGTCCGCCGTCAGTACCCGGTAGGCGCCGTGCAGGCCCACCTTGGACGCCAGATGCTGGCCGACCGGGACGGCGTGGGTGCCGATCAGCGCCGCGACATCACCGTACGTCGTCCACGTCCCGGCCGGCATGGCGAGAAGCGCAGCCCGCAGCTCCTTCCAGCCGGACCACTCGTCGTCCACCGGGACCGTGCCCGCGACGGGGCCGGGCCACAGCCGTACCACCCGGTCGGCGAGGGCAGCGGCACGATCAAGGATCTCCGCCTTGCCCCAGCGCTCCCGCCCCGCGATCTCCTGGTTCATCCGCAGGGAGCTGAAGTCCAGGATCTCCTGCTTGCGGCGGAACGGATGGTTCGAGAGCTTCGCGTTGTCGGCCGAGAGGGTCAGGTTGCCCAGGGTGTGGACCAGTAGGGCGTGGAGTTCCTCGGGGCCCTGTCCGTCCTCGGTCTCCTCGGCCAGCAGGTCCAGCCACTGGTGTGCGGGTCTCTGCGGCAGCACGTGCTCGACGGTCAGGTGCGCCTTGGCGTAGTCGATCGGTTCGCTGGCTCCGTAGCTCTCCTCCAGCCTGCGCAGCACCTGGAACCGCTGGTTGCTGCGGCCCGCCTTGTAGAAGGGCCGGGTGCGGATCGCCTCGCGGACGGCGTTGTCGTCGGGCCAGACGCGGGCACCCGTCTTGCTCTTCGACAGGAACCGGCTTACGGCCTCGGCCGGGTCGTCGTCCTTCTCCATCTCCTTGGCCATCTCCATGAACACCCGGTTGCTGCCCGTGGTGGAGTGCCCGGTGAACAGGCGCCGCACCATGTAGCTCTCGGCGTATACCAGTGCACGGGCGGCCTGGTGCGGTGTGGCTTGCCCGTCATCCACGCGGTCGAGCAGATGGAGCGCGAGCGGGTAGTGGGTCTGACCGCCCCACCGGGAGAGCCTCTCCAGTACTTCGCGCAGCTCCGGGTCGGGCTCCCGTTCGGGTTCCAGGATCCGCATCAGACGCTCCGCCCGGCGGGCGAGGGAGGCGATCTCGGCCTCCAGGGCCGCTTCGTCGGAACTCAGGGGCTCCAGGCGCTTCTTCTGGTCCCGGTAGATCTCGCTCTGCTTCGCCCGGCTGTTGCCGGCCACCACCAGGTCAAGCCAGACGAGGAGTTCGAGGTTGGCGGGGCCCAGCCGTTCCTGCATGGGCAGCCACAGATTCTGGTAGACAGACTCGCCCCGGGTCGGCAGACACATGAAGAGGTAGTTGCGCAGGAGGTCGCTCTGGCTGAGTCCGACCCCCGTGTTGTTGATCGACTCGAAGATCCGGTAAACGTTGTCGCCCTCCGACGCGGTGATCTCCACGATCGACAGCAGACCGCTCAGCACGGTCTCCACCGCGTCCGTCCACGTATCACCGGCGTTTTCCTGGCCTTCTGCGAGGGCGCCCAGGAAGAACCGGTAGGCGGCGCCCACGTTGCCGGGGCCGCCTGCCCTGGGTGAACTCTCGACACAGGCGGTGAAGGCGTCGCGGTCCGCTTGCGTGGGCAGAAGCCGATAGTGGTCGTCGCCGCTTCGGTATTTGTTGACGAGCACGAGGTCATGGATGCGCTCGGCCTTCTGCTCCGCGCCACGTTCTCGGTGGCTGTCGCGCAACGCCGTGAAGGCCAGCATGAGGGTGGTGAGCCGCTGCTGGCCGTCGACAACAAGCCAACGCTGCATGCCGCCAGCGGTGATCCGGCCTGGTGCCAGCACCACGGAGCCGAGGAAGTGCGCGGCTGGGGGCCGTCCTTCCAAGTGCTCCTCAACTAACTCCTGAACATCGTCCCAGAGTTGCTGCAACTCATCCCGCTGCCAGCTGTAGGTGCGCTGATAGAGCGGCACTTGGTACTGCTTCTCGCCCTGGACGAGTTCGTTGAATGTGGTCTCCTGCGCGTGCACGCGTGTCTTCCCCCCCCGCTGAGTCCCGGACGACCCATTTTCCACCCTCGGGGTGCGTGCGTCCTCGTCCTCGACTGGATCAGTAGCGGTGACGTGTCGGGAGCCGGGTCTCCCGGCTGCACAGGCGCGCAAGGGCACGCTGCCACACATTCTCGGGTTCTGGGTCGCTGGCAGCCCATGGAAGCAAGCCGTCCGGGGTGTGGTGAAGAGCTTCCTCGGCGAGGAGCGGCGCGCTGGATCCGGGACCTTCCAGCACCACAACCGCCCCTACGGCGAGATCATGGCGGAGTCGCCCTTCAACGAGGTCGCGGAACTCCGCGTCCCCGTACAGCGCACCTGGACCGCCGAGAGCATCCTCGGCTACCTCTACTCCACGTCCTTCGCTGCACCCCACCTCTTCGGCGCCCGCCTGAAAGACTTCGAGGCCGCCGTGAAGCACCGGCTGACCGACTTCAGCGACAACGACACCTTCCCCGAGGAAAACGAATTCCTCATCCGGATCGGACAGCGGCGCAGGAAGTGACGTCCCCGGCGACGCCAGACCGGACGATCGCGGCCCCGCCGTAACCGATGACGAGGTCCACGCCTCAATCGCGGACTCCGGCTGCCGGTGTCCGCCATCGTCGAGGGGGGCTGATGGAGAAAACGAGCTCTCCTGGGCGCTGACGCCTTTGCGGCCCTGTGGGTCACCCTCGGTGACGGTTGACCGAAGCCGCTCGGGCGCGCCGCGTCATACGGGAGGTGCAGAACAGCAGGTGACGGCAGTGATGGCCTGCTCCCCAAGGCCGCGCATTCTCCCCAGATTCTCCCCAGGACCCCGAAACGGGTCCTTGCAGGCGTTCGCATGAGCGAAGTTGATCATCAGGTCCGGCGTGACGCCTACAGCCAATCCCGCCGCTTGAAAATGAAGTACAGACTCACGCACACCCCCGCCATCAGCAGAATCGCGAACGGATACCCGTACGCCCACCCCAGCTCGGGCATCCGCTCGAAGTTCATCCCGTAGATCGTCCCCACCAACGTGGGAGCAAACAAAATAGCCGCCCAAGACGAGATCTTCTTGATCTCCTCGTTCTGCTCGAAGCCCGCCTCCGCCAACGCCCGCATCTCCGCGTTCTGTTGCTGGGTGACCAGGGTCGCGTTGACCGTGAGGATCTCCGTGAGGGCCTGGCGGAAGCCGTCCACCCGCTCGCTGGTGTGGGTGACGTGGTCGGCTACGTCGCGGAGGTAGCGCTGGAGTTCCTCGTCCGTGCCGTACTTGGCGAAGCCCGCCATCAGGCCGTGCAGCATGCCGACCAGGGGGCGGGTGGCGCGCTGGAACTCGACGATTTCTCGGGAGAGTTCGTAGATGCGGCGGGACACCTCGGGGTCGCCGCGGAAGACTTCCGTCTCGATCTCGTCGATGTCGTTCTGGACGCCGGAGACGACGGGTACGTAGCCGTCCACCACCGCGTCCAGGATCGCGTACAGCACCGCTTCCGGGCCGAGCGCCAGCAGCTCCGGTGTCTCCTCCATGCGGCGGCGCACCGCCGACAGGTCGGGGGCGGCGCCGTGGCGGACCGTGATGAGGAAGTCGCGGCCGATGAAGACGTGCAGCTCGCCGAAGTCGACCTCCTCGGGGGCGTCCAGATAGCGGGCCGCGCGCAGGACGACGAAGAGGGTCTCGCCGTACCGTTCGAGCTTCGGGCGCTGGTGGGCCTCCAGGGCGTCCTCCACCGCGAGCGGGTGGAGGTCGAACTCCTCGGCCAGCGAGAGCAGTTCCGTCTCCGACGGGCGGTGCAGGCCGATCCACGCCATGCCGTCCGGCGTCTCGCGCAGCCGCCGAAACGTCTCGGCGAGCGTGTCGGGGGACGAGACGCGGCGGCCGTCCCGGTACAGCGCGGACTCCACGACGCTGCGGTGGTCGTGGCGTACGGGACCGGGGGCGGCCGATGCCGTGGTCGCCGGGGGCGTGGACGCGGGCGGATTCGGCGGCGGGGCGAGCTGGCGCCGCCAGGAGTGCTTCTTCGGCGGCGGCGGAGAATAGCCGCCGTCTCCTTCCCCTCGCGCGGTCACGGCGTCACCCGGCCCGGGGCGGTTTCTCGCTTGGGTGTGGCGTCACCGTGCCCGAGCCGGCTTCCCGCTCGACATGGCGCCACCCGCCCCGGAGCGGCTTCTCGTACGGTCATCGCGTCACCCGCCCCGGAGCGGCTTCTCGTTCGATCATCGCGCCACCCGGCCCGTGGTGCTTCGCCGCCCGGTCATCGCGCCACCCGGGCCGGCCCCGCCCGGTCGCGGCGTCCCCACACCCCCGCCGGCACCTTGCTGGGTCATGGCTTCACCTCCCGCGCGCGACCGCCTCCGGCGGCCTTCCGCGGCGGGCCGGGGTGTGTCGGAGTGTGCCCGCCTGGTCTCGGTGCAGGATATACGGCTCAAATGGCACAGGCTCGGCGTCCTCACGGATGCGGCCGCCCCGTTCCTTGACCTAGGCCACCGCCACCTCTCTCCTTCCATCGCGGACAGAATCTGTCCTCAATCCCCACTACCGTGCCCGTATGGCCCCCCAGACAACGCTCACCCCCCGCGCCCTCAACCGCGCCACCCTCGACCGGCAGCACCTCCTGCGCCGGACCGACGCGCTCGGGCCGAAGGAAGCCGTCGCGCATCTCGTCGGGCTGCAGGCGCAGAACGTGAAGCCGCCGTACTTCGCGCTGTGGGCCCGGCTCGCCGGGTTCCGGCCGGAGCAGCTGTCCGCACTCATCGAGGCGCGTGAGCTCGTACGGATCGTGACCCTGCGGTCCACCATCCACCTCCACACCGCCGACGACGTCCTCACCCTGCGCCCGCTCGTCCAGGCCGCCCGCGACCGCGAGCTCAAGCAGTTCCGGGGGCAGCTGGAGGGCGTGGACCTGGAGCGGCTCGCCGAGACCGTGCGCGGGCTGGTGGAGGAGCGGCCGTACACCATGAAGGAGATCCGGGACGTGCTGAGCGAGCAGTGGCCCGACGCCACGCCCTTCGCGCTCTCCCTCGCCGCGCGCTGCGCGCTGCCGCTCGTGCAGGTCACGCCGCGCGGGCTGTGGGGGCGCAGCGGGCGCGTGGCGCTGACCACCGCCGAGCACTGGCTGGGTCGGGCGCCGGGGCCCGTTCCGGCCCCGGACGACACCGTGCTGCGCTATCTCGCCGCGTTCGGGCCCGCCTCGTTCAAGGACATGCAGACCTGGGCCGGACTGACCCGGCTGGGTGAGGTCTTCGAGCGGTTGCGGCCCGTTCTCGTCACCTTCCGTGACGAGAACGGGGTCGAGCTCTTCGACCTGCCCGACGCGCCCCGCCCCGACGAGGACACCCCGGCCCCGCCGCGCTTCCTGCCGGAGTTCGACAACCTGCTGCTGTCGCACGCCGACCGTACGCGGGTGATCCCGGCCGAGCACTGGGGCCGCTCCTGGAAGGGCAACCAGGCCTTCTCCACCCTCCTCGTGGACGGCTTCCTCGCCGGGGTGTGGCGCCTGGAGGAGGGCAAGGAGCACGCCGTCCTCACCGTTCAGCCGTTCGGGTCCCTCTCCCGCGCCCGGCGCGACGAGGTGGCCGCCGAGGGCGAGCGGCTGCTCGCCGAGATGACCTCGGCCACCTCCTACGACGTCCGGTTCGGGGACGTCATGGGGTGAGCCCCGCCCGGTCCCTGAAAGGAGCCGTCACACCCCCACATCCCTCGCCTTCTGGTCCTCGAACGTCTCCCGCCGCAGCAGCAGCCGCGACCTGCCCCCGGATACCGCCACCACCGGCGGCCGACCCGTCATGTTGTAGCCCGACGCCATCGAGACCTGGTACGCCCCGGACGCCGGTACGGCGAGGACGTCCCCTGGGCGTACGTCCTCCGGCAGTTCGACGTCCTCCGCCAGGATGTCGCCCGCCTCGCAGTGCCGCCCGACCACCGTCGTGGCGCGCATCGGCGCCGCCGTCGTACGGCCGACCATGCGGACCGTGTACCTCGCCCCGTACAGCGCCGGGCGCGGGTTGTCGCTCATCCCGCCGTCGACCGCGACGAACACCTGCGCGCCGGTGCGCTTCACTGACAGGACGCGGTACAGCGCCACCCCGGCCGGAGCCATGATCGAGCGGCCCGGCTCGACCATGAGTCGGGGCAGGGGATACGCGAAATCGGCGCAGGCGGCGGACAGTTCCTCCGTGATCCGGCGGCCGTACGCCTCCGGGGACGGCGCCGCGTCGCCCGGCAGATATGCCGCCGCGAAACCCCCGCCCAGGTCCACCTCCGGGAGCGTCACGCCGTGCCGGTCGCGGATGCGGGCCAGGAACGCCACCACCCGGCGCACCGCCTCCCCGTACGGCTCGGTCGAGGTGATCTGGGAGCCCAGGTGGCAGTGCAGACCGGCGAGTGCGAGCCCGGGCTGGCCCAGGACGCGGACGACCGCGTCCTCCGCGTCGCCGCCCGCGATCGACAGGCCGAACTTCTGGCCCTCCGCCCCCGTACGGATCTTCCGGTGCGCGCCCGCCTCGATGCCCGGCAGTACCCGGACCAGGACCTTCTGGGCCGCGCCCTTGGGGACTTGGGACGCGATCCGGGCGATCTCGCAGTCCGAGTCGATGACGATCCGGCCCACGCCGATGCGCAGCGCCGTGCGCAGGTCCCGCGGGGACTTGGCGTTGCCGTGCAGCACGACGCGCTCGGGCGGGAAGCCGCGGGTCGCGGCGAGCTCCAGTTCGCCCGCCGAGCAGACGTCGAGCCCCAGGCCTTCCTCGGCCATCCAGTCGACCACGGCCCGGCACACGAAGGCCTTCGCCGCGTAGACGACCTCGGCGTCCGGCAGCGCCCGCCGCCAGGCCCGCGCCCGGGACCGCACCTCCGTCTCGTCGAGTACGTACACGGGCGTGCCGTGCCGTTCCGCCAGCTCCGCGAGGGACACCCCGGCGAGCGACACATCGCCGCCGGGCGCGTTCACGGCGGAGTCCGGCCACACCGAGGGGGAGCTCAACTCCCGTACCAGGGAGTCGGGTTCGGTTGTCATCAGGGGATCCCTCCGTCAGTCCACGAACGCGTGGATCGCGGTCACGGCGGTCCAGACGGCCGCCGCCGCACCCGTCACCCGCAGCACGCCGACCATGTCCGGGTCCCACCCCTCCCGGCGCGCGCAGGGCTGCGCGGCCGGCTCGCGGCGTACGGCCGTCGGTGCGGGGGCCGCGAGCTGCGGGTCGACCGTCACCGTGGTCACGCCGAGCGGCTCCGCCAGCGACCGCAGCGCGGGCTCGGCGAGCCGGATCCAGCTCTGGTCGGGCCCGAGCACCGCGCACAGCCGCTCGGGACTGGTGAAGCCGACGGCGGTCCGTACGCCGAGCGGGGTGCGCGAGAAGCGCAACTGCTGTCCTCCGGCAGAGCCGAGCCGAACCGGCACGTAAAGGGCCGCTGCCGGGCGGCGTTCGTCGGGGTCCGCGTCGTCGATGGTGAGGCTTTCCATGGTGGGTGCCCTCCGGTGGAGTACGAGGCCGGGTGGTGCGGCGCCGCTCGGTGCGGCGCTCGACGTCTGTGTGCGACGCGTCGAAGCTATGCCCGCGTCCGGGCCTCCGAGCCGTCTCCTGACGCGCTGTTGATCCCGTTCCGCCCGACTTTGACGATCCCCTAGCGCCGGGTCGCCGGATCCCCCCTGGCTAGAGTCGCCGCATGGAACTGCGGCAGCTCAGCTACTTCGTCACCGTCGCCGAGGAACTGCACTTCGGGCGGGCCGCCATGGGGGTCCCCCCTGCTCCTTAAGAGCTTGGGGGAGGCTGCACATCGTCCAGTCGGCGGTGAGCCAGCAGGTGCGCCGCCTGGAGCGGGAGCTGGGTGCCGAGCTCTTCGACCGCTCGCCCCGGCACGTCCGCCTCACCGGCGCCGGGGAGCGGCTGCTGCCCGAGGCGCGCACGGTGCTCGCGGCGGCGGAACGGGCCCGGGCCGCCGTACGCGGTCGCACCGGGCTGCGCCTGGGCACCAGCACGGGCCTCGGGGCCCACCTCGACCGCGTACTCGACCGGTTCGCGGCGCTCGCGCCCGACACCCCGGTCGAGCTGGTGTCGGGGGCGACCCGGGACCGTCTGGAGCAGGTCGCGGACGGGCGCCTGGACGCGGCATTCGTGCGGTCCACCGCGCCCGGGACGGGGGTGCGGATCCTGCCGCTGTGGGAGGACCCGCTGGTCGCGGCGGTCCCGGCGGCGCATCCGCTGGCCCGCGCGGCGGACGTGGCGGTCGGCGAGCTCGCCGGGCTCGGCCTGTGCATCACGGCCCGCCGCAACAACCCGGCCTTGGTCGACCTGGTGGTCGGTGCCTGTCACGCCGCCGGGTTCGAGCCGCTGCCGGGCCCGGTGAGCGGCTCGCTCCAGGACACGCTCGCCACGATCGGCACGGGCGCGCGGCCGCTCTGGACGGTGGTGTACGCGTCCCACGCGCGCGTGCTGCACAGCCCCCGGGTCGCCTTCCTGCCGTTCCGCGCACCGGGCCTGGCCCTGCCGACCGGCCTCGCCGTGCACGCGCACACCCGACCGGCGGAACTGGACCTGCTCCTGAAGGCGTGCGAGACCCCAAATGCCGCCCCGACCAGCGACGATCACGAAAACTGATCGCTGTCGTCGCCTTCTGCTTCTTGGTCGGCGCACCCCGATGGGATGGAGTGAGGTCACGCCGGTGAGCGGCCCGGAGGAACCGGGAAGCCGCCGCTGACAAGGGAGTTGACCGTCATGCCGATCGTCACCATCCAGCAGGGTCCGCGCGACATCGAGCTCAAGCGCGAGCTGGTCAAGCGGGTCACGGACGCGTTCGTCGACGCGTACCGGATCCCGGCGGAGACCGTCCAGGTCTGGATCCACGAGACCCCCGCCGACAGCTGGGGCGCCGCGGGGAAGCTCACCGCGGACAAGTAGGGGATGCCCCCTCCTCCCGGAGGCCCCACGGGGGTGGGGGGAATCCGCCGCGCGGACTTCCCCCGCACCCCCCTACGGGGGTAAAGAGGCCTGGTCACACACCGCGAGGTGGTAGAGAGTGGCCAGGCAACGAGGAGGGCACATGGACGCACGTGGCGCCACGGAGGAGTTCCGGGCCGCACGGGACTTCCTGCTGGAGCACCGGGAGGACTACACGACGGCCTGTCAGGGGTTCACCTGGCCGCGCCCCGAGCGGTTCAACTGGGCGCTCGACTGGTTCGACGTCATCGCCGAGGGCAACGGCGCCACCGCGCTGCACATCGTCGAGGAGGACGGCCGCGAGATCACCCTCTCGTACGCCGAGATGTCCCTGCGCTCCGACCAGGTCGCCAACTGGCTGCGCGCTCAAGGCGTACGGGCCGGGGACCGCGTCGTCGTCATGCTCGGCAACCAGCAGGAACTGTGGATGACCGCGCTGGCCGCCATGAAGCTGCGGGCGGTCGTCATCCCCGCGACCCCGCTGCTCGGCCCGGCCGACCTGCGGGACCGGATCGAGCGCGGGCGCGCCCGGCACGTGATCGTACGGGCCGAGGACGCGGCCAAGTTCGACGACGTGCCGGGGGAGTACACCCGGATCGCGGTCAAGCCGCACGGCGCCGACCCCGTTCCCGGGTGGCTGGACTTCGACGGGGCGTTCGGGGCCAAGGCGCGGTTCGAGCCGGACGGGGTCACCCTGGCCGACGACCCGCTGATGCTCTACTTCACCTCCGGCACCACGGCCCGCCCCAAGCTCGTCGAGCACACCCATGTGTCGTATCCGATCGGCCACTTGGCGACGATGTACTGGATCGGTCTGAAGCCCGGCGACGTGCATCTGAACATCTCCTCGCCCGGCTGGGCCAAGCACGCCTGGTCGAACCTCTTCGCCCCGTGGAACGCCGAGGCGACCGTCTTCATCTACAACTACGCGCGCTTCGACGCGGCCCGGCTGATGTCCGCGATGGACGCGGCGGACGTCACCAGCTTCTGCGCGCCGCCCACGGTGTGGCGGATGCTGATCCAGGCGGACCTGAGCGCGCTGCGGACCCCGCCCCGCGAGGTCGTCGCGGCCGGCGAGCCGCTCAACCCCGAGGTCATCGAGACGGTCCGGCGCGAGTGGGGCCGGGTCATCCGGGACGGTTTCGGACAGACCGAGACGGCCGTCCAAGTCGCCAACTCCCCGGGCCAGTTGCTCAAGACCGGCTCGATGGGCAGGCCCAGCCCCGGCTACAAGGTCGAGCTCCTGGACCCCGTGACGGGCGAGCCGGGCGCGACCGAGGGCGAGATCGCCCTCGACCTCTCGGCCCGCCCGGTCGGCCTGATGACCGGCTACCACGGCGACCCGGAGCGTACGGCCGAGTCGATGGCGGGCGGCTACTACCGCACCGGCGACATCGGATCCCGCGACGAGGACGGCTACATCACCTACGTCGGCCGCGCCGACGACGTCTTCAAGGCCTCCGACTACAAGATCTCGCCGTTCGAGCTGGAGAGCGCGCTCCTGGAGCACGAGGCGGTGGCCGAGGCCGCCGTCGTTCCCGCGCCCGACGCGCTGCGGCTCGCCGTGCCCAAGGCGTACATCGTGCTCGCGGCGGGCTGGGAGCCAGGACCGGACACCGCGAAGGTGCTGTTCGAGCACTCGCGCGCGGTCCTCGCCCCGTACAAGCGCATCCGCCGCATCGAGTTCGGTGAGCTGCCCAAGACGGTCTCCGGGAAGATCCGCCGCATCGAGCTGCGCGAGGCCACGGCGGCGGGTTCGAAGGCCGAGTACCACGAGGGGGACCTGCGGTGACGGACCTCTCGTACGCCCACGGCACGAGCGGCACGCCGCTGCTCGGCGACACCATCGGGGCCAACCTGGACCGGGCGGTCGCCGCCTGGCCCGACCGCGAGGCGCTGGTCGACGTCGAGTCCGGGCGGCGCTGGACGTACGCCCAGTTCGCCGCGTCCGTCGACGAGCTCGCCCGCGGGCTGCTCGGCAGCGGGGTCCGCAAGGGCGACCGGGTCGGCATCTGGGCGGTGAACTGCCCCGAATGGGTGCTCGTGCAGTACGCCACGGCCCGGATCGGCGCGGTCATGGTGAACATCAACCCGGCGTACCGGGCGCACGAGCTCGCGTACGTACTGAAGCAGGCCGGGATCTCGCTGCTCGTCGCCTCGCAGGCGCACAGGACGAGCGACTACCGGGCGCTGGTGGAGCGGGCGCGTCCGGAGTGCCCGGAGCTGCGGGCGGTGCACTACATCGGGGACGGGTCCTGGGACGAGCTCCTGGCGGCGGGCGCTGAGGTGACGACCAGTCAACTCGCCGACACGCAGGCCGAGTTGTCGTGCGACGACCCGATCAACATCCAGTACACCTCGGGGACCACCGGCTTCGCCAAGGGGGCGACGCTCTCCCACCACAACATCCTCAACAACGGGTATTTCGTGGGCGAGTCGCTCTCGTACACCGAACGGGACCGGATCTGCGTGCCGGTGCCCTTCTACCACTGCTTCGGCATGGTGATGGGCAACCTCGCGGCCACCTCGCACGGGGCCTGCGTGGTGATCCCGGCGCCGTCCTTCGACGCGGCGGCGACGCTGCGGGCGGTGGAGGGGGAGCGGTGCACCTCGCTGTACGGGGTGCCGACGATGTTCATCGCCGAGCTGAACCTGCCGGACTTCGGCTCGTACGACCTGTCCTCGCTGCGTACGGGGATCATGGCGGGGTCGCCGTGCCCGGTCGAGGTGATGAAGCGGGTCGTCGCCGAGATGAACATGGCCGAGGTGTCCATCTGCTACGGCATGACGGAGACGTCCCCGGTCTCCACCCAGACGCGCGTCGAGGACGACCTGGAGCGCAGGACCGGCACGGTGGGGCGGGTGCTGCCGCACATCGAGATCAAGGTGGTGGACCCGGCCACCGGCGTCACGCTGCCGCGCGGCGAGGCGGGCGAGCTGTGCACCCGCGGCTACAGCGTGATGCTCGGCTACTGGGACGAGCCGGAGCGGACCGCCGAGGCGATCGACGCGGGGCGCTGGATGCACACCGGTGATCTGGCGGTGCTGCGCGAGGACGGTTACGTACAGATCGTCGGCCGGATCAAGGACATGATCATCCGGGGCGGCGAGAACGTCTATCCGCGCGAGATCGAGGAGTTCCTCTACGCCCACCCGAAGATCGCGGACGTGCAGGTGGTGGGCGTGCCCGACGAGAAGTACGGCGAGGAGATCCTGGCCTGCGTGATCCCGCGCGACCCGGCGGACCCGCCCACGGCGGAGGAGGTCGCCGCGTTCTGCCGCGACCGCCTGGCGCACTACAAGGTGCCGCGACGGCTGCGGATCCTGACGGAGTTCCCGATGACGGTGAGCGGGAAGGTGCGGAAGGTGGAGTTGAGGGAGGGGTACGGGGAGTAGGGGTCGGGCCTGTTCCCTCTTTACGGGTCCGTGCGCTTACGGGCCCGTGGCGACCAGCTCGTCCGCCGCGTCGTTGACCGGCTGGGGCGTGCCCGTCAGGTCCATCACGAACAGCGGGATGGACAGGCCGTCGCCACGGGCCCGGGCGTCCTTGGTGTACCCGGCGAGTGAGAAGTAGACGCCGGTGGCCGAGCTGCTGAGCGCGTTCAGCCACAGGCACTCCACCGCGCGCAGCGACGCCGGGCGGGTCGTCGGGTCGACCTGGGCGACCAGTCCGGGGCCGCGCAGATCGATCCCGGAGGCGGGGCGCGCCTCGGACTGCAGGACGTCCCGGAAGCCGAGCCACTTGAGGTAGAGCGCCGCCGCGGTCACCGCGTCCCGGGCGGTACGGATGGTCACCGGCCGGAACGCCCGGCGCGGGGGCGCGGCGGTCGGCGGAACCGGGATGTGGAGCGGCAGCGGGGCCGGCGGCGCGGAGACCGGCCGCACCGGAATCCGCAGCACCGTGCCGCACGAGCACCCCAGCTCAGGCTGCGGCCACTGGTCCTGCCGCCCGCACGCGTCGCAGCGCACCACGACCCAGTCCTCGGTCCAGGTGCGATGGGTGATCGGCTCGGGCGCGACCCCGCGCTGGAGCGGCGGCGCGAGCGGGGCGCCGCAGGGGCAGGGGTAGGTGGTGGCGGCGTACCGGTGCTCACGGCGACAGACGGGACACCGCACGGCGAGCGTTTCCCGGCCGAGCGCGGGGCTGGGGTGGGCGGGGGTGGTGCGGTGGGTGGGGCCACCGGGGGTGCCCGGGTATCCGGCGCCGCCGGGGCGCCCGGGTCCACCGGGGTATCCGGACCCGCCGGGGTTGGCTGCGCCGGGGTTAGGTCCTCCACGGTATTCGGACCCACCGGGGTTGGGCCCGCCCGGGTATCCGGCCCCGCCCACGTATCCGGGGCCGTCGGTCCCGCCGGGGCGCCCGGGTCCGCCGGGGTATCCGGACCCACCGAGCCCGCCCCCGTTCACCCCGCCGCGCCCCACCGACCCACCGCGCCCCGGCGTCCCGCCGTACCTGCCGTCGGCTCCGCCGGTTCCGTCGCCGATTCCGTCGATACCCATGCCGTCCACCCCGTGCTCGCCGCCCGTACGGCCCATCGTCCCCCACCCGCGCCCCGCCCGGCAGGCGACTTCGGGGATCCCTTGACGCGCCTGCGTACGCCCCCTTATGTTTCTTCCATATAGCAGAACTAAACTTCCGCATTACGGAATCACGGCTCTCAGGTGGCGCGACAGAGCCCGATCCGCCAGGCCGAAGCAGGAGCACTCCATGCCTCGTATGACCGCTGCCCGAGCGGCAGTTGAGATCCTCAAGCGCGAAGGCGTCACCAACGCGTTCGGCGTGCCGGGCGCGGCGATCAACCCCTTCTACGCGGCCCTCAAGGCCGGTGGCGGCATCAAGCACACGCTGGCCCGCCACGTCGAGGGCGCGTCCCACATGGCCGAGGGGTACACCCGGGCCCACGCCGGGAACATCGGCGTCTGCATCGGTACGTCCGGCCCGGCCGGCACCGACATGATCACCGGGCTGTACTCGGCGATCGCCGACTCGATCCCGATCCTCTGCATCACGGGCCAGGCGCCGGTCGCCAAGCTCCACAAGGAGGACTTCCAGGCGGTCGACATCGCGAGCATCGCGAAGCCGGTCACCAAGGCCGCGACCACAGTCCTGGAGGCCGCGCAGGTCCCCGGCGTGTTCCAGCAGGCGTTCCACCTGATGCGCTCGGGCCGCCCCGGCCCGGTCCTCATCGACCTGCCGATCGACGTCCAGCTCACCGAGATCGACTTCGACCCGGACACGTACGAGCCGCTGCCGGTCTACAAGCCGTCCGCGACCCGTGCCCAGGTCGAGAAGGCGCTCGGGTTCCTGCTCGAATCCGAGCGCCCGCTGATCGTCGCGGGCGGCGGCGTCATCAACGCCGACGCGTCCGAACTGCTGGTGGAGTTTGCCGAGTTGACCGGTACGCCGGTCATCCCGACCCTGATGGGCTGGGGCATCCTCGCCGACGACCACGAGCTGAACGCGGGCATGGTCGGCCTGCAGACCTCGCACCGCTACGGCAACGCGAACTTCCTGGAGTCCGACTTCGTCCTCGGCATCGGCAACCGCTGGGCCAACCGCCACACCGGCGAGCTGGACGTGTACACCAAGGGCCGCAAGTTCGTCCACGTCGACGTCGAGCCGACCCAGATCGGCAAGATCTTCGCGCCGGACTACGGCATCGCGTCCGACGCCAAGGCCGCGCTGAAGCTCTTCGTCGAGGTGGCGAAGGAGCTGAAGGCCGCGGGCAAGCTGCCGGACCGCAGCGCGTGGGCGGCGTCCACGCAGGAGCGCAAGGCGCAGCTCCAGCGCCGTACGCACTTCGACAACGTCCCGCTGAAGCCGCAGCGCGTGTACGAGGAGATGAACCGCGCCTTCGGCCCCGAGACGCGGTACGTCACCACGATCGGCCTCTCCCAGATCGCCGGCGCGCAGATGCTGCACGTCTACCGGCCGCGCCACTGGATCAACTGCGGCCAGGCGGGCCCGCTCGGCTGGACCATCCCGGCCGCGCTCGGCGTCGCCACCGCCGACCCCGAGACCCCGGTCGTCGCGCTCTCCGGCGACTACGACTTCCAGTTCATGCTGGAGGAGCTGGCGGTCGGTGCGCAGCACAACATCCCGTACGTCCACGTCCTCGTGAACAACTCCTACCTGGGCCTGATCCGCCAGGCCCAGCGCGGCCTGGACATCAACTTCCAGGTCAACCTGGAGTTCGAGAACATCAACTCCCCGGAGCTGGGCGTCTACGGCGTCGACCACGTCAAGGTCGTCGAGGGCCTGGGCTGCAAGGCGATCCGCGTGACCGAGCCGGACCAGCTGCTGCCGGCCTTCGAGGAGGCCAAGAAGCTGGCCGCCGAGTACCGCGTCCCGGTCGTCGTCGAGGCGATCCTGGAGCGGATCACCAACATCTCGATGGGCGTCAAGATCGACGCGATCAACGAGTTCGAGGAGCTGGCGACGGAGCCGGGCCACGCGCCGACGGCGATTCGTCCGCTGCGGGCGTCGTAGCGCGCCAGCCCGTACGAGACCGGCGGCTCCGGTGCTTCCCGTGGGGGGTGGCACCGGAGCCGCCGCCGTTCACTCGTTCGAGTTCATGCGCTGGGGTTTCGTCGGCGTTTCGGCGGCGCTCCGAGGGGCTCACGGGCCAATCGTGTCGAATCCGAGACGGGCGGAGGCGGTGCGACGGGCCGGGACGGCGCATACTGGATAGACCATGACGCAGCCGTCCGCGCCGAGGCGCCACCTGCCCACCAGTCCCTTCAAAGCTCCGGTCGAGCCGCAGGCCAAGACCTTCGCCCTGGGCGACCGGGTCTCCCACGACCAGTTCGGCCTGGGCACGATCGTGGGCGTCGAGGACGGAGTCGCCATGCTCGTCGACTTCGGCTCGCGCCGCGCCCGCATCCTGAGCCCCTACACCCGCATGCACCGTCTCTGAAGACAGAGCCGCGCGCCACAGCCAACAGCACGACAGCAAGGCCCCGCCCGCGCCCCGCGGACGGGGCCTTGACCATGTGGGCCGACCGATTGCCGTCTAACAAGCAGACGAGGGGGCGACAGATCCAGGGCTGGGTGTTCCTGCACACCTGGTACTTGGATATGTATTCCCCGGCCAGACGCCACCGCAGGGGTCCTCGGCGCCGTTCGGGTCGCCGACGTACCCCTCCCGCGGTTCGGTACAGCTCGTACAGCATTCCGCCGAACAAAAGTAGCCCAGCCGGGTGCCGCCGGGCTGAATGTTCGATACCGCCACATTCTGTGCATGTAAACGGATTCTTGACGGGTGCTTTACGGAACGAGGGCGATCAAGGTGCCACGTGAAGGAGTAAACGGAAAGGAAGCGTCCGCCCGTGCTGTGAGCTGTCGGGATGCGGAGCCAGTTCCCTCATCCAGGCGGTGCGCCTCCTGTGCCGGGCGCATGTGCCGGGATGCATCCGTAGCACTAACGGCCCAGCTCGTCCGCGTCGTGGATCAGCGCGCCGTACCCGAGCTGAGCAGGTACCAGCTCCAGTACGGCGGAGCCCGCAGCCCGGTCGACGATCACGGAAGCCGGCTGTTCGCGCTGTTGCTCAGGAAAGCAACGCCATGTTCCAGGCGCGCGGATGCGGCCCAATGTCGTCGTTCTCATACGAAGTAACCTTCGTGGAAAACTCCCCGCCCACAGGTCCCCGGCGTGACAATCGCGCGCATGCCAGAGACCCTCGGCCGCAGATGGCCGTTCAAACGATCGACGACCATCGTCCTCGCCTGCATAGCCCTGATCATCTGGACCATGTTCGCGGGTCAGTGGTCTGACAAGGGCTGCGATTTGTTCCCCCAGTCGTACGGGTTGGTCATCAGCCACGTAGGAGGCCCGGACCACTACCAAGGCTGCGAAGACGAACTGGGTGACCCGACGTACACCGACAACTACCGAGGCTGGCCGTAACCGCTTCCAACGGTGGCGCAGTCGTCGGCATGGCCAAGGCCTCGGCCGCCTCCGCCGCAGTGAAGCAGCTCACCACCACCCTCGGATACGCGAGCTCGGCTGGCCGACCTTGAACGGCCGTAGCAGTCACCGGGGCGTCGCCTGCTTGTGAAGGGGATTGCCGGGTGCGGGGCTGACCCGGCTGAAGGAGGTCACGATGGCCCGGAATCCGGAGTGGGCGTGCTGCCGTGCCGTATGCCGGATCGCCCAGTCCTCCGGTCCCGCCTTCTCGTCGGAGGGTGGGGACGCGTCGAGGCACGTCGTGCACTCCATGACGTAGATCGGCCCGGCGGCGCCTGGGGTGGTGTCGACGCCGAGGATCCACTCCGCGTACCGGATCACCGACCGGGCGCTCACAGCGTCGACTCCGCCGTTGGCATCTGGTGCAGCCTGGCCTGCCCGACTTCCACCAGGTCGGCTGCGGCATGCGCGGAACACATACTGCCTACAGCGTCCGGTGGCCGTGCCCAGTGCGGTCCTGGCGGGGCAGTCAGGTCGACGCGCGGTACCCCTAGCCAGGTCCCTGGGCGCAGGCACTCGACGTCTGGCGCCTGCCAGTTGGCGTACGTTCCGGGTGGGACGAGGGCGTAGTACCAGACGCCGATGCCGTATGCGTCGTGGATGACGGCTCCGCCGGGGAGGGCCTCGGCGAGGAACGTGGCGACGGCGTCGGGGGTCTCGGCGCGTGCGGCGGCGTGGACGACGGGTGCGGGGAGGCGGATCGCGTCGAACTTCTCGCCGGTCGGTACGAGGGCGATGCCTACGGCGAATTCGCGTTGGGCCTGGGCGGGGGCAGGGTGCGCGGAGGCGAGCCAGTCGGTGACGGTTCGCGTGGCCTGGTTCATCACGGCGTGATCACCCCGGCCCCGGCCACGTTCGCGCAGTCGGCGTGCGCGTAGCTGGTGTGGTCGCCGCCCGTGTCGGCGACGAACATGCGGGTGATGGTGTCGGCACCGGGCTCCTTGCAGACCTCGCAGCGCCGGTACCGCGCCAAGTCGTTGGGCTGATGGCTGAGTGCTTCGCCTGCGGCAATCGGTCCGCAGGCGCCTGCCAGTGGTCCGGTGCGCGAGTGGGTCACCTTGAGCTCCTCGAATTCCGTCGGTGGGAGTGGGTGACCACCAGCCTGGTCCTGCCGCCGCCCCGATACGACGACTTCCAACTGCCTTTCAGTGACGGCAAATCAGACTTTCATGTCACCGTCCGGGTGAGGACTAGCCGTTGCGATGCCCTTTTGGCGACACTGGTTCCGTAACCCGGACTCGGAGGTGACGTGTGCCTCGACCCGCAGGCAACATCAAGCTCAAGTCGGCTCGCATGGCCGCTGGTTATCGCTCACAGGAGGCGCTGGTCGAAGCGCTCCGCGGCCTTGGTCTCTCGGTGAGTTCGCGGCAACTGTGCCGCTGGGAATCAGCGAGCCCGCCATGGCCCCAGCCCGACCATCAGCAGGCGCTGACCAACCTGCTCGGCCAGGACATGGAAGCCCTTGGCTTTACGCCTCCGCCCGGCTACGACCAGCCGGTGGCCTCGCGGCGCGCCATTTGATCGGCGCGCTCGCTGCTCTGGAGCCCGGCGAGGAGAAGCAGGCGACCGTCATCCTGGGGGACCTGGCAGCTGTGGAAGCCGCAGCCGGACACCCCGAACAGGCCTGTACGTACGCCGTGCGGGCACTCGACCAGCTGGAGCGCACCTGGTACGCCACGGGCATGGACCGCGTACGCGAGGTGCGGCGCGCGTTGGCGCCGCACCAGCACGAGCCGTGTGTTCGCGACCTCGACGACCGGCTGTACCGCTGGTCGACGACGGTCAGCGCCCTCGCGCGTTGAAGTCGATGATCTGCCCGGACAGCTCCAAGAGGCTCTCGACTCTGAAGGTCGGGAGCTTCTCCGCTTCCTCGGTGTTCCACTGGATCGTCGCCCACGGGCCCCGGTGCACGAGCGCCGTCTCCATGCCCGCCGCGACGGCGGGCCGCAGGTCGTTGTCGACGCGGTCCCCGACGTAGAGGATCTCGCTGTTCTCGAACGGTACGACCTCGGCGACGCGCTCGAAGAACAGCGGGTCGGGCTTGCTCGCACCCCAGTCGTCCGAGGTGCCGATCAGGTCGACGTCGTCGGAGAACAGCTCCCGCAGGATGCGGCCGGCCCGGACGGTCTGGTTCCCCGCGATACCCAGCCACAGCCCGTCGGCCCGCAACCGGGTGAGCGCCGGGCGGACGTCGGCGTACAGGTCCGACTCACCGAAGTGCTCCGGCTGCCCGGCCTGCGCGCGGGCCTCGCGCTGCTCGTACAGATCGAAGCCGGGCCGGAACTCCTGGAAGGTCTCGCGGTAGTCGCGGCCCTGGGCGATGACCGCGCCGAACATCGCGTGGAAGGTGTGTCTCGGGACACCGAGCCAGTCGGCCCAGGTGCCGTACTCGCGGGTCTCGTCCACCAGGCATTCGCCTACATCAAACACCACTGCGCGAATCATGAGGCGGATCCTACGGGCCGGGGCCTGTGACGCGGAGGCTGCCGCCCCCTGACAAAGATCAAGGCCCCACCTGACAGCACAGGCAGGGCCTTGATCATCGAGCGCTCGATTCGGGACCGTAACCAGATAATTGACCCCCCTTTGACCTGCGGTGATGTCTCGAACTTGGACAGAACGGTGTAGGTCGATGCCGCTCGATGTGCCTCAATGCCGCTGGATTCCCGCCCCTGTTCCCATGGGAACAGGGGCTGTGGAGGTTGCCCAGCCAGTCGTGCGGATGAGTGCAGACGAGGGCATCCGAGCCGATGGGAACATGGCGGTGCCCCCACCCGAAGGCAGGGGCACCGCCGACCACTCCCGCCTGCCTGGGGGGCTAGGGCAGGAGGGTCGCCAAGAGGGATGTATGCGATGTATGTCCATTACATCAGTCGCGTGCCAGTCACCGTGTACGGCATGTCGGCGCCGGCCTAGCCGCGCCAGCGACCGAGACCGGAACCCGCCCCCCGGGGCGCCCAACCATCCGGGGGCGGGCGGTCACCGGGATACGGCCGACGCCCCCAGCGCCCGCAGTAGGTCCACCGCGCCTAGGCAGCAGCGAGCCAGGCGTTGCATGTGCGCGTACTGGCGGGCGAGGTTCACCGAGGAGCTGTCGAGGCCCAACTGCCGGTGCGCCTCTGTTACGCCAAGTAGGACACGGCTGCGCACGGGATCGTCGGAGAGTAGCCGCGCCTCGGCGTCCTGAAGCGCGGGCAGCAACAGCATCAGGTGGCCGCGCGCCCGCAGGGTCGATTCCGTAGCGTCTTCCAGCGACGGGGAGTCGACGTTCGGCGTGGTCCCGCGCAGAAGTGCCTCGCACTCCTCCTTGATCCCATCCAAGTCGAGCCCGACCGAGCCGTCCGCCCCCGGCGCGGTGCTCCGCTGGCGGCCGACCCGGACCACCTGGTCGACCCCGGCCGGGACGCACAGGTCCTCACGACGGCGCGGCGGGCGGATCCAGTACGTCCCGGGGCGGGCAGTGCGGGGCACGTCCGGGACGCCGAGCCAAGTTCCGGGGGCGAGGCGCTGCACGTCCGGGGTGTCGTGCTGGGTGCATGCGCCGACGGGCACCAGGGCGAAGTACGAGACGCTCTGGGCGTAGGGGTCATGGATGACCGGGCCATCCATGACCCGTGCAAGGTACACGGCGACGGCGTCTGGGCTGCCACTTTGTGCGGCGGCGTGGATGATCGCGGCAGAGATACGGAGGGCGTCGAAAACTCGGCCGGTCGGCAGCAGCGCGGCACCGCTCTGCGACCACTCCAACCAGGCCGTCGACGGCGTGTCGTGCGCGGAGGCGAGCCACTGAGCGATCCGGGTGTGCTCCGTCATTCCGACACCACCCCCGCTGCGGCGGTTGCTGTGCAGTTCCGGTGCGGGTACATCGAGGCGTCGCCACCGTCGCCGATGACCATGAGGGTGACGATGTCGGCGTCCGGCTCGCAGCACACCTCGCAACGCCGGTACTGCGCAGGGTTGCTGGTCTGGGTGTTGTCGGCGTCCGCGTGCTGGGGATTACGCGTCTTGGGGGCCATGACGAGCACCGTAGGGACGCCAGTTTCAGTGGCGCGCGCCGATTGCGCGTGATTGCGTGCAACGCCGATCGAGTGACAGAGATTGCTTATGGGAGCCCCAGGGACGTGCGGGCGCGTCCGATCAGGAGCCGTGCTTGGGGGCCGTACACAGCCGCGTCGTTGAGTCGATCCCAGACCCGCCCGTACAAGGCCAGGTCGTCGGGAGAGTCGAACTGCAACTCGGTGTTGATCGTCTCCACGATGATCCGCTCTTCATCGAAGATCCAGAAGCCGTGCTTGGGGGTCAGCTTCAGCCGGGCCCCGAACGGGACGATCCCGAGCTCCACCGTGCTCATACCGATCAGCCCTACCAGCCGGTCGAGCTGCCCGGCCATCACCTCGCGAGGGCAGATCAGCGCGTGTAGCGCGCCCTCCCACACGAGCACCCGGAACAGCTTCCCTACCTGATACAACACTTCTTGGCGCCGCATGCGCGCCTGGACAGCCTCGTCCGTGTCGCGCGGGGTCTGCATCACCTCGGCGTTGTGGACCATGAGTGCCCGAGCGTAGTCAGGAGTCTGGAACAGGCCGGGAATCACGGTGGCTTCGTAGCCGCGCATCGTGGCCGTGCGCTGGTATTCCACGACGTAGCGCTCCTGCACCGGGCGCTGGCCTGCTGCAACCTGGCGGCGCCATGAGCGCTGCTGCGACTCCAGACCGCGCAAGCGGCTCTTGAGGTCTGCGGCCTGGTCCGATGCGTCGGCTGCGGCCGCCCATGCGTCGAGGTCGCCAGACGTCGCGGTCTGCTTGCCGTTCTCCAGCCGTGACACCTTCGAGCGCTGCCACCCCAGCCGCGACGCAAAGTCCTTGCCGTTCAAGCCAGTCTCGGCGCGCAGCTCCCGTAGCCGCGCGCCGAGAGCGACCCGTGCGCTCTGGAAGTCCGTCACACAGAGGAACGTACCCTCGGCCAGACCACGGCGGCAGGCACAGCGAGCGGCCAAGCGGCGTCCCGCGCGCGACAGGCCTCCAGCACCTGAGCAGGGTCGGCGCTGACCTCAACGCCAGTGGTGGTGTCGGACTCGTCGATGTGCATTCGCACCAGAGTGCTGGAGTCGAAGAGCCAGAAGTCGTAGCCCGGGAGTTCCAGCTGTCCGGCCACCGACCGAGGCAACACACGGATCTCCTCACCCGCAGTATTCGCCGCTGCTGAGGCCATGAGGAACCGCTGCCCGTCCGTCGGCGGCTCGTCGATGATGCGGATCCGCGAGAAGCGCGCGCCCTGTGCGGTCCTCGCCCTCACGTTGACGTTCCATGGGTGATCAGGTTCGGGCTGCGGCTCAATGCCTTGCAGGAATGCCTGGAAGCGGGCGCCTTGTCGATCGGAGGCGTAGGAACCGCGAGTCTCCAGCCGGAAGGCAGTGTGCTGGAATTCGGAGAACAGGTGAGTGATCTCCTCGAACGGGATCAGCGACGGCAACGTCACTCCTTCGGTGCGAAGCGAGTCAGCAGCTCGCGGGGGATGATGACGGCAGTCTCGTCAGCACCAAGGTCTCGGAGCCCCGCGAGGTCGGCCGGATCAGTGATTTTGGCCCCCTGGACGACGATGTCTCCAGTCTCGGCGATCTCATACAGGGTGGGGCAGTTGCCGTACTCGGACGTGGTGCCGATGAACCGGAGCGTCATAGTGCCCTCCATCTGTGCTGGGTGGAGGACCAGGATGCGACGGATAGCCAGAGAGCGGGTGGGGATTGCCGGAGATTGCGAATCTTGGCTAAGACGGCTGCGTTGCGCGCAACGGTGGAGGCCCCGCCGCACGGGAGCGGCATCGCGCGCCCCGAGATCGGTCAGTGTGGCGCCGCACCCGGAACGATCTATACTCGAATGCGTGTTCGAAGTAGCCTCGCCGCGTCTCGCCGCCCTCCTCTTCTTGGAGCGCGTCCAGCGGGCCGACCTCGCCCGGACGCAGCGCTGGATCGAGCAGGAGCGGAAGCGCGCCGCCGAAGAAGCCGCCCGGCGCCCGCCCCCGCCACCACCGGACTGGGTGATCGCCTACGTACGGCGAGGCGCCGACAAGCCCCGGCTACCCGAAGGCGTTCACATCGGCGGATGCACCATGGCTCCCGGCGAGCCCGAGGCCATCACCCGCGAGCAGGCCCTCGCCGCCCTCGCCGAGGGCGTCCCGGCCTGCGCTTTCTGCCGCCCGGACAGTGAGCTCGGGGTGCTGGAGTGACCGAGCAAGAGCACCCTGAAGAGATGGACGGAGCGCCGATAATCGTCCACCGGCCGCGCGGCACCGGCGGCCGGCGCGTCACCGTGCGCGGACAGATCATCGGCCTCGCCTTCAGCGACCGGGACCTCGTGGAATTCCTGCGGCAGACGGGCCTCGACGAGACGACCGCCGAGGACATGGTCGCCGGGGACTCTGCGCTGATCGAATGGCGGGGCAGACGGGCCCACCACTACGAAGCGGCATGACGAAAGCGCCCCTTCCCTCCTGATGGCGGGAAGGGGCATAGCGCCTGAATGGAGGCGAGGGCTCTCTACTGCTCGACCGTCAGCGCCCACTGAACCGTCGAAGGTGCCGTGATGCGAATAGTCCCCTCGGCTCGATCGGATTTCAGGTGCATTTCGTTGTAAGTGCTGCTTGACTCCGCAGCAACACATTTCATGGGGAAGCTCAGGCCTACTGGATCAACTGACACTTCGACCGCTCCCTTCCCCTGGCAGTTCACCTGAATAGCCAATCGTCCTGCACGGATCTTTCCCAGAGGGAGCTCGGCATTGCCCTTGCGGGAGTGTGCACTGGTGAGCACTTTTCCGTCGTTGACAGGTCGTGGAGCTTGAGTAACCGTTTCGCCGTCGACGTGCTCCGTACTTCCAGCAGGCGATGTACCGGCCCTCGGAGCAGAGGGAGAGGGGATCCTGGACGAGGGTGCGGCGTGTGTATCGTCATCGCCGCTACAGCCGACGGCCCCCATCATGAGCAGTAGAGACGTCAGTGCCCAGGAGGTTCGGCAGAGGTTGAGAGCGCGAGGGTGGTTCAGTTTTCCCACAGGTACCATCCGCGGCGCAGTGGGATGTAGCTGGTGACCGTTGTACGGGCGCTGGTCTTGCAGTTGCTGTACATCAGGTAACTGACCCCAGTGGTCTTCAGCCTGTATACCCCGTACTTCGCGTTGGTGGTCTTGTGGGGCGGCGTGTCGACGGAGATCTGATTCCCTAGCTTCGCCGTGATCTTTGTCGAAAGGCTGAGGTTCCATTGAACCTCAGTCTTTGCCACCAGGAACCCAACGGTTGTCTTGAGGCCAGCGGAGACACTCACGCCGACTTCCCCCGTCACCTCGGACGTGAAGGTGCTCCGAGCGGTCC
This sequence comes from Streptomyces melanogenes, assembly GCF_014649795.1. Lineage (GTDB taxonomy): Bacteria > Actinomycetota > Actinomycetes > Streptomycetales > Streptomycetaceae > Streptomyces > Streptomyces noboritoensis. The sequence continues at coordinate 334,016 of NZ_BMTS01000008.1, read as the reverse complement.
GAGAGGTGCCGTTGTAATTGGAGTTCGTAGGTCCTACGCCGTAGTGGTACTGCGCACCCTTCGTCTTCGGTATGTAGACGGAGGTGGTTCCAGGTCCGCAGTACACGCCACCGTTCATAGCCGGTGACTCGTCATTAGTCTCCGGCAGTGGCTCTGGCGTGGGGTTCTCAACCAGGTCGGTCTCTTCCGGCTCCGCTGGCGGAACCGTATTGACTACCTCCGGCTCCGACTCTGTTATCGGCAGCTGGTCGTTCGGACCCGGCTCAGTGCCCGGATTCGTCACCTGTTCCACAGAAGGGGCCGATACGGTCGGCCCGTCGGCGTATGCCGGAAATCCAACTCCCAGCACGGCTGTGGTCGCAGCCGCGCAGACCAATATCCCACGCCTGAGTTTCCTGCTCATGAGACACCCTCCCCAAAACCGTTCCTCATGAACGACCTGTTCATTAACTCAGTTCCGTGATCATCTGACCACAGGAATCAGGGATTCCTGAGCATGGCTTGAGCTCCGGGGCATTCGCTTGGCGGTATTCATGCGCTGCGGCTCGTTTCCGTCTCTTCGTGCGCCCCTTCTGAGAGTTATGCGAACCGTCGCATCAGTGAACCGGTCCGGCAGCCACCTGGCCAAGGCTGGCATGACGAATGCGCCCTCTGTCCGGCCCGTGGGCTAGACAGAGGGCTCGCGTCGTCACCGCTGGAACAAGGCGACCAGGCTGGTCCCGGAACCGGCCAACCCGGCCAGCGCACCGATCGTGGGCAGCGGCCACCGCGCCCGCTCCAGGACCCGGATCCGCGTCTTGTGGTCACCCAGTTGCGTGCTCTGCCCAGCCAGCGAATCCACCTTGCCTTCGACCCGGGTCAGGGCATCGTGGGAGTGAGCGCATCTCCTGGTACATCTGCGCGGGGCTGATGTACACCCCCGGGTCCTGCGGCGTCACCGGCTACCTCTCGGCAGCCACCCCGCCGTCGTGGGATCGCCGATCACGGAACCGATCGCGCCCTTCACGACGGACAGGGCCGCCGGGATGGAGGCGATCGCGGCCGCGCGCAGGGCGGAGATGCTGGTGAAGTCGAAGCCGTCGGCGAGTCGGGTGCAGCCGAGGCGGCGCGCCTGCGGACCGTAGACCGCCGCTTCCGACGGCTGTCCGGGACAGGCCGCGACGATGCCCTTGCCGTCGGCCCAACCTCGGTGCGCAACTCGCGCAGCCGCGCACCGAGGCCGACGCGTGCGGACTGGAAGGGTTCCCACGGTGTTCCCACGCCCCCGAAACAGATCAAGGCCCCACCTGAAAGCACAGGCAGGGCCTTGATCATCGAGTGCTCGATTCGGGACCGTAAACCGAACCCAGCACCCGGGCTTCGAAGTGGTGACCGCCCGACGGGACGAGGCTGGCGCGACAGGACGTTCGCACCGCCGGGCGGAGCTTGATGGGAGGGGGGCCGGCGGACGGAGTCCGGCGCGGCCGGGCGAAGCCTGCGGAGCAGTGCGAGCGCCGGCCGGGAGAAGTGGTCGTTCGCACCGCCGGGCGGAGTCGAGTGGGGGAGGGGGTACGGGCTCGGCCCGTGTTCGGGATCGCGGCGGGGGGCGATTGGTGTGTCCCGGAGTTTGCCCTTCTTTCAGGTCAAGAAGGGCCGGGGCAGACCTTGACCACCGCACTGGCATCGTCCGCGCCGCCGCGATCACCGAGTCGTCCGAACCCACCGGCCACCCCTCATCCGGGCCGGCGGTTCGGACAGCGCAGGGAATTTGACCTCCCGTCAGATTCCCTGCGCAGTCTGGAAGAGAAGAGGATCAGTCCTCGCGCAGGGCTCGGACCGCTTCCTCCACGCGCTTGCCGTACTCGGCGTCCGCCGCGTGGAAGTGGGCCAGGTTCTTCTCGATCACGTCGTCGCGGGAGACCTGCGAGAGGCCGCCGGCGATGTTGGCGATCAGGCGGGACTTCTCGTCGTCCGACATCAGGCGGTACAGCTCGCCCGCCTGGAAGAAGTCGTCGTCCTTGACGTGGGACGGGGCCGCGTGGGTGCCCGTCCAGCCCGCGATCGCGAGCGGGGCGGAGAGCGCCGCGTCCGACTGGGACGGGCCCGCGTAGGAGTTGGGCTCGTAGTTCTTGTCCGAGCGGCGGCCGTTGCGGGTCGCCATCAGGCCGTCGCGGCCGTAGTTGTCGGCCTCGGTCGCCTTCGGCGCGTTCACCGCGAGCTGGGTGTGGTTGACGCCCAGGCGGTAGCGGTGCGCGTCCGCGTACGCGAACAGGCGGCCCTGGAGCATCTTGTCGGGCGAGGGGCCGATGCCCGGGACGAAGTTGTTCGGGGAGAACGCCGCCTGCTCGACCTCGGCGAAGACGTTGTCGGGGTTGCGGTCCAGGACCAGGCGGCCCACCCGCTGCAGCGGGTAGTCGCTGTGCGGCCACACCTTCGTCAGGTCGAAGGGGTTGAAGCGGTAGTCCGCGGCCTCGGCGGCCGGCATGACCTGGACGTACAGCGTCCAGGACGGGTTCACGCCCCGCTCGATCGCCTGGAGGAGGTCGGTCTGGTGGCTGTTCGCGTCCTTGCCGACCAGCTCGGCGGCCTGGTCCGAGGACAGGCTGCGGATGCCCTGGTTCGTCTTGAAGTGGTACTTGACGAAGAAGGCCTCGCCCTGCGCGTTCGTCCACTGGTAGGTGTGCGAGCCGTAGCCGTTCATGTGGCGGTACGACGCCGGGATGCCGCGGTCGCCCATCAGCCAGGTGATCTGGTGCGTCGCCTCGGGGGCGTGCGCCCAGAAGTCCCAGACGTTGTCCGGCTCCTGCTTGCCCGTGAACGGGTCGCGCTTCTGGGAGTGGATGAAGTCGGGGAACTTGATCGGGTCCTTGATGAAGAACACCGGGGTGTTGTTGCCGACGAGGTCGTAGTTGCCCTCTTCGGTGTAGAACTTCAGCGCGAAGCCGCGCGGGTCGCGGACCGCGTCCGCGCCGCCGAGCGAGTCCGCCACCGTGGAGAAGCGGATGAACGTCTCGGTGCGCTTGCCGACCTGCGAGAGGAAGTCGGCCTTGGTGAAGCCGGTGACGTCGTCCGTCACCTCGAAGTAGCCGTACGCGCCGGAGCCGCGGGCGTGGACCACGCGCTCCGGGATCCGCTCACGGTTGAAGCGCGCGAGCTTCTCCAGCAGGTGCTGGTCCTGGAGGAGGATGGGGCCACCGACGCCGGCGGTGGCGGAGTTCTGGTTGTCGGCGACGGGGGCGCCGGACTCGGTCGTAAGCACGCGCTTCGACATCGTGACCTTCCGTACGGGAGCTGCACTGCTGAACGGTCTGCGGTGTCAGGAGCGTAGGTACGCCCCGAAGCGAACGTCAACAGTTTGTTGAAAATGGGGTGTGGTGTTCCGGGCGGCGGCGACGCCTGGGCGCGACAGGACAGGTGTCAGCGCCACCGCCGCCCGGAAGTGTGGGGGAGCCGGAAGGCTCAGAGCGGGACCCGGGTCAGAGCTGGGCGCCGGAGAGGCGCTCCACCGCGCGCAGCAGCGCCGAGTGGTCCAGGCCGCCGTCGCCCTGGGCGCGCAGCGAGGCCACCAGCTGGGCCACGACCGCGCCGACCGGGAGCGCCGCGCCGACGTTGCGGGCGGCGTCGGTGACGATGCCCATGTCCTTGTGGTGCAGGTCGATGCGGAAGCCCGGCGCGAAGTTCCGGTTGAGGAAGTTGTCCTTCTTGCGGGTCAGCACGGTCGAACCGGCCAGACCGCCGTTGAGGACGTCGAGGGCCGCGGCGAGGTCCACCCCGGACTTCTCCAGGAAGACCACGGCCTCGGCGCACGCCTGGATGTTGACCGCCACGATCAGCTGGTTGGCGGCCTTCACCGTCTGGCCGGAGCCGTGCGGGCCGCAGAGCACGATGGTCTTGCCCAGCGCGTCGAAGATGCCCTTGGCCTCGTCGAAGTCGGCCTTGTCGCCGCCGACCATGATGGAGAGAACGGCCTCGATGGCGCCGGCCTCGCCGCCGGAGACCGGGGCGTCAAGGACGCGGACGCCCTTGTCCTTGGCGTTCTTGGCCAGGTCGACCGAGGTCTGCGGGGTGATCGAGGACATGTCGATCAGAAGGGCGCCCTGCCTGGCGTTGGCCAGGATGCCGGCCTCACCGTAGGCGATCGCCTCGACCTGCGGGGACGCCGGGACCATCGTGATGATCACGTCCGCGTCCTTGACCGCGTCGGCGATCGAGGCGGCCGCGGTGCCACCGGCGGCGGCCAGGCGGTCCAGCTTGTCCTGCTCAAGCGTGAAGCCGGTGACGGAGTAACCCGCCTTGATCAGGTTCTCGGACATGGGCGAGCCCATGATGCCGAGGCCGATCCATGCGATCTTGGGAAGGTTGCTCATTGGGGGTGCCTCTCTAACTGCCGTGGTACGTCAAGAAGTTCAGGGGAAGCCCACTGCCTCAGCGAGCCGCGCGGGCCTCGGCCGGGAGCCACTCGAAGGACGCGGCCGCGTCGGCGGCCTTGTACTCCAGGCCCACCCAGCCGTCGTAACCGGCCTTCGCGAGCTGGTCGAGCAGCGCCTCCAGGGGCAGCGAGCCGGTGCCCGGCGCGCCGCGGCCCGGGTTGTCGGCGATCTGCACGTGGCCGGTCTTGTCCGCGTAGGCCTCGATGACCTGGGAGACGTCCTCGCCGTTCATCGACAGGTGGTAGATGTCGAGGAGGAACTTGGCGTTGCCCAGGCCCGTCGCCGCGTTCACCTTGTCCACGACCTCGATCGCGGACGGGGCGCTCACCAGCGGGTAGAGCGGCGACTCCGGCTTGTTGAGGGCCTCGACCAGGAGGATCGCGCCGATGCGGTCGGCGGCGCGGGCGGCCAGCACCAGGTTCTCCAGCGCGAGCGCGTCCTGCACCTGCGGGTCGGCCCCCTCCACCCGGTTGCCGTAGAGCGCGTTGAGCGCCTTGCAGCCCACCGAGGCGGCGAAGTCCGCCGCGACCTCGATGTTGGCGCGGAAGCGGTCCGACTCCTCGCCGGGTACGGAGAGGGCTCCGCGGTCGGGGCCCGGCAGGGCGCCCGCGTAGAAGTTCAGCCCCACCAGCCGGGTGCCGGCGTCGTCGAGCGCCTTCTTCAGGGCGTCGAGCTCGGCCTGCGCCGGAGTGGGGGTTTCGATCCAGGGCCACCACAGCTCGACCGCCGTGAAGCCCGCCGCGGCGGCGGCCGCGGGGCGCTCCAGGAGCGGGAGTTCCGTGAAGAGGATCGAGAGGTTCACATCGAAGCGCTGGTCCGAGTATCCCATGAGGGTCGGCGCTCCTTCCGTATTGCGGAAGTTACTTTCTGCTTGATGGAAGGTTGCAGGGAGACCGGCGAGCTTGTCAAGGGGGCCCTTCCGATTGGCCTCCCTCAATCGCGAATCCGAGCAGTAGGTTGTGCGCGTGCGATTGAGAGTGGAGTTCACGACCGAGCCCTTCGACCTGGACGAGGCACCCCCGCATGCGGTGGCCGCCCGCGAGGTCCTGCAGACGGCGGCGCTCGACGCCGTGGACGTGGGCCCCTTCGGCAACACCGCCGAGGGCGGCGCCGACCAGGTGCTCACCGCCGTCGACGCGCTGCTGCGCAAGTCCCTGGCGGCCGGTGCCACCCGGGTGTCGCTCCAGGTCAACGTGGTCGGGGAGGGCGAGAAGTGACCGAGCCTGCCGACCACCCACTGGTCACGGCGGTCAAGCCGCTGGTGGACGCCATGGGCGCGGAGATACTGGGGGCCGACCAGGCCCAGCCTGACGACGTGGTGCTCAGCTGGGAGGGCGAGGACGTGATCGCGGTGCGGCTGCCGCAGCTGTCGGACTCCCTCGACCACATCCTGGCCGCCATGGAGCGCCGTCACGGCAAGCCGCTGGCCGAGCTCGACCGCAAGGCCAAGCAGTCGGTCGTGCGGACCCTGGAGGCGCGCGGCGCGTTCTCCGTACGCCATGGGGTGGAGACCGTCGCGTCCGCCCTCGGAGTGAGCCGGTTCACCGTGTACAACTACCTGAACAGGGAAAACGCGGCCAAGAGCGACTGAAATCGCCCGCCCGCGAGCCGTGCTCGACGCGCCGCCGTCCGGAATCCCGGGCGGCGGCTTTTTGTTGCTCCAAGTTTTCAACAAAGTGTTGACGGGATGTTTCCGAGGGCGTTAGCTATCCGCAGCCCGTCCAGCACCAAGGCCACGGAGGCCGTTCGTGACTTCGACCTCGACGCCGGGCCTCGCCCGGTTCAACACCTCCGACGACAGCACGGCGCTCGCCGCGCTCCACGAGGTGTGCGCCAGCTCGGTATGGGGGAGCAAGCTGCTCGCCCGGCGCCCGTACGCCACCGCCGACGAGCTCTTCGCCGCCAGCGACGCCGTCATGGCCGAGCTGGACGTGAAGGACCTGGAAGAGGCGATGGCGGGGCACCCGCCGATCGGGCGGCCGAAGCCCGGCGACCCGACCTCCGCCCGCGAGCAGCGGGGGATGGCCGGCGCCACCGAGGAGCTCAAGGCCGAGATGCTCGAACTCAACCTGGCCTACCAGGACAGGTTCGGCCACGTCTTCCTGATCTGCGCCACCGGGGCCACCGGTGAGCAGATGCGCGACGCGATGAAGGCCAGGATCGGCAACACCGCCGAGGCGGAGCGCGAGATCGTGCGCGCCGAACTCGGGAAGATCAACCGAATCCGGCTGACCCGTCTCGTAGAAGAGGACAACCACTGATGAGTACGGCCACGACCGCGTCGGTGTCGACGCACATCCTCGACACCAGCATCGGGCGCCCCGCCGAGGGCGTCGTCATCTCGCTCGCCGCCCGCTCGGGCCGCGACGCCGGGTGGGTGGCGCTCGGCGGCTCCGCGACCGACGCGGACGGGCGCTGCAAGGACCTTCCGGCGCTGCCGGAGGGCACGACCCACGTACGACTCGACTTCGAGGTCGAGCAGTACTTCGAAAAGAAGCAAGCCGAGGCGCAGCAGGACGCCCCCCGCGTAAGGGACAGCGGTGCGTTCTTCCCGGAGGTGGCGATCACGTTCGCCGTCGTGCCGGGCGAGCACTTCCACGTACCGCTGCTGCTCAACCCGTTCGGCTACTCCGTTTACCGAGGGAGCTAGCAGACATGCCCACGATTCTCGGCCAGAACCAGTACGGCAAAGCAGAGAACCGCGTCGTCAAGATCACGCGGGACGGCGACACCCACCACATCAAGGACCTGAACGTCTCGGTCGCCCTCTCCGGCGACATGGACGACGTCCACTACTCCGGCTCGAACGCGAACGTCCTGCCGACCGACACCACCAAGAACACGGTGTACGCGTTCGCCAAGGAGCACGGCATCGAGTCCGCCGAGCAGTTCGGCATCCACCTCGCCCGTCACTTCGTGACGTCGCAGGAGCCGATCCACCGGGCGCGCATCCGCATCGAGGAGTACGCCTGGGAGCGGATCGCCACCTCCGACGCCAACTCCAAGTTCATCGGCTCGGACGAGGTACGCCACTCCTTCGCCCGCAAGGGCCAGGAGCTGCGCACCACCCAGATCACCTTCGACGGTGAGAACTGGGAGGTCATCTCGGGGCTCAAGGACCTCACGGTCATGAACTCCACCAACTCGGAGTTCTGGGGCTACGTCAAGGACAAGTACACGACGCTGAAGGAGGCGTACGACCGCATCCTGTGCACCGACGTCTCCGCCGCCTGGCGTTACAACTGGACCAGCGACGAAGAGCGGATGCCCAACTGGGAGAAGTCGTACGAGCAGGCGAAGAAGCACATCCTGCAGGCCTTCGCCGAGACGTACTCCCTCTCGCTCCAGCAGACCCTGTACCAGATGGGTTCGCGGGTGATCAACAGCCGTAGCGAGATCGACGAGATCCGCTTCTCGCTGCCGAACAACCACCACTTCCTGGTCGACCTCGAGCCGTTCGGGCTCAAGAACGACAACGAGGTCTATTTCGCGGCCGACCGGCCTTACGGTCTGATCGAGGCCACCATCCTGCGGGACGGCGTCGAGCCGCGGATCCCGGTCGACATGACCAACCTCTGATCCCGGAGCGCCCCCGGACCCCGCCGCCCGGGGGCGCGTTCCCTCTCTCGGCACCCGTGGGTCACCCGGCCCCGGCACTCAAATCCTCTAGGGTCCTGCCGTGCCCACTCGTTTCAGTAGCAGAAAAAAGAGGAAGCACGATGGCACCATCGGCAGCAGCCCAGCGCATCGTCATCGAGAACTGTGCGATCGCGACCGTGGACGCCGACGACACCGAGTACGCCTCGGGGTACCTCGTCGTCGCCGACAACAGGATCGAGTCGATCGGCGCGGGCAGGGCCCCGGAGGGCCTGGAGAACGTGGTCCGCCGCATCGACGGCACGGGCCACCTGGTGACCCCCGGTCTGGTCAACACGCACCACCACTTCTACCAGTGGATCACGCGCGGCCTGGCCACCGACCACAACCTCTTCAACTGGCTGGTGGCGCTCTACCCCACCTGGGCGCGCATCGACGAGCAGATGGGCCGCGTCGCCGCGCAGGGCTCGCTCGCCATGATGGCCCGCGGCGGTGTCACCACCGCGATGGACCACCATTACGTCTACCCGCGGAACGCGGGTGATCTGTCCGGCGCGATCATCGGCGCCGCCTCCGAGATGGGCGTACGGTTCACCCTCGCCCGCGGCTCCATGGACCGCAGCAAGAAGGACGGCGGACTGCCGCCGGACTTCGCCGTGGAGACCCTGGACGGAGCGCTCTCGGCGACCGCCGAGACCGTCGACCGCTTCCACGACGCCTCCTTCGGCTCGATGACCCAGGTCGCCGTCGCCCCCTGCTCGCCGTTCTCCGTGTCCACCGAACTCATGAAGCAGGGCGCCGAGTTGGCCCGCTCCAAGGGCGTACGGCTGCACACCCACGGGTCGGAGACCGTGGAGGAGGAGCAGTTCTGCAAGGAGCTGTTCGGCATGGGCCCCACCGACTACTTCGAGTCGACCGGCTGGCTCGGCCAGGACGTGTGGATGGCGCACTGCGTCCACATGAACGACTCGGACATCGCCGCGTTCGCCCGCACCGGCACGGGCGTGGCGCACTGCCCGTCCTCCAACGCGCGCCTCGCGGCCGGCATCGCCCGCGTCCCCGACATGCTGAAGGCGGGTGTCCCGGTCGGTCTCGGTGTCGACGGCACCGCCTCCAACGAGTCCGGCGAGCTCCACACGGAACTGCGCAACGCGCTCCTGATCAACCGTCTCGGCGCGCACCGCGAGGCGGCCCTGAACGCCCGCCAGGCGCTGCGGCTCGGGACGTACGGCGGCGCCCAGGTGCTCGGCCGCGCGGCCGAGATCGGCTCCCTCGAAGCGGGCAAGCTCGCCGACTTCGTGCTCTGGAAGCTCGACACCCTGGCCCACGCCTCCATCGCCGACCCGGTGACCGCCCTGGTCTTCGGCGCCGCCGCCCCGGTGACGGCGTCGTTCGTCAACGGCAAGCAGATCGTCGAGGACAACCGCCTCCTCACGGTCGACGAGGACGCCATCGCCCGCGCCACGCGGGACGAGGCGCAGCGCCTCGCGCGGATCGCCGCGCAGGGCTGATCCCGGTCCGGGATTCCCGCCCAGGAGTCCGGCCGAGGGGGACGGCCCTCGGCCGGTCGCCGTGGACCCGAGCGGGGTCCGCGGCAGCCGCGCCCGGGGGGTGCGCACCACATGGACGTGCGCACTCCCCGGGACGGTGACCCGTGCCCATCCCCGCACGGAGCACTGCCCGTTCCGCCGCACCCGTACCGCTTACGAGACCCTGCCGTACGCCGTACGTAACACCGCCGCAGCACGCACGCGTCACACTGCACCACCTCCCTGACACCCGCGTCACCGCCGACGCGTAACCGACCGGAGGAACCGCCCGTGGCCCCGCAGCCCAGGTTTCGCAACGATGCAGTCACTCCCGATCCCGCCACCGGGAAGCACCCGGTCGACGAGACCCTGCCCCCACTGAAGATGTTCACCAGCGGCCTCCAGCACGTGGCCGCGATGTACGCGGGCGTGGTGGCCCCGCCCATGGTCGTCGGGCCCGCCGTGGGGCTCACCCCCAAGGAGACCGCGTTCCTGATCGGCGCGAGCCTCTTCACCGCCGGGCTCGCCACCCTGCTCCAGACCCTAGGGTTCTGGAAGGTCGGCGCCCGCCTCCCGTTCGTCAACGGCGTCTCGTTCGCCGGGGTCACCCCGATGATCGCCATCGGCAAGGACCGCGGCCACGAGGGCATGGCCGTCATCTTCGGGGCGGTGATCGTCGCCAGTGTGCTCGGCTTCGTGCTCGCCCCGTACTTCAGCAGGCTGCTCCGCTTCTTCCCGCCGGTCGTCACCGGTACCGTGATCACCCTGATAGGCGTCTCGCTGCTGCCGGTCGCCTTCCGCTGGGCGCAGGGCGGCAACGCCGCGGCCCACGACTACGGTTCGACGAAGAACATCGGCATGGCCGCGCTCACCCTGGTGATCGTGCTGGCGCTGCGCAGGCTGCTGCGCGGGTTCCTCCAGCAGATCGCGATCCTGCTCGGCCTGGTCGTCGGCACCCTGATCGCCGTGCCGTTCGGCATGACCAGCCTGGACGCGATCCGCGGTGCCGACGCGGTCGGCTTCCCCACGCCGTTCCACTTCGGCTCCCCGCACTTCGAGGCCGCCGCGATCGTCTCGATGTGCATCGTGATGCTGGTCTGCATGACCGAGTCGACCGCCGACATGCTGGCGCTCGGCAAGATCGTCGGGCGGCCTGCCGACGAGCGGACCATCGAGGGCGGCCTTCGCGCCGACACCCTCGGCAGCGCGGTGAGCCCGCTCTTCAACGGCTTCATGGCCAGCGCCTTCGCGCAGAACATCGGCCTGGTCGCCATGACCAAGGTGCGCAGCCGCTTCGTGGTCGCCACCGGCGGCGGCATCCTCATCCTGCTCGGCCTGTGCCCGGTGGCCGCGTCCGTGATCGCGCTGGTGCCGCTGCCGGTGCTCGGCGGCGCGGGCATCGTGCTCTTCGGCTCGGTCGCGGCCAGCGGCATCCAGACGCTGTCCACGGCGGCCCTGGAGCAGGGCGAGAACGCCCTGATCGTCGCCGCCGCCCTCGGTATCGGGCTGATCCCGATCGCCGCGCCGACCTTCTACGACGCCTTCCCGGAGAACGTCCGGGTGGTCCTCGACTCCGGCATCTCCACCGGCTGCGTGGTCGCGATCGTCCTCAACCTGACCTTCAACCACCTGGGAAAGAAGGCGAGTTCGGAGGAGTCCGCCGTCCTCGCGGAACCCGTGGTGGCCGCGCACTGAGCCGCGCGTGCCGGGCCCGCGCGCGAGCGGCGCGTACGACACCTACCCCGTGTCGTACGCGCCGCTCTGTCGTCGGCCGGATCAGCCGATGTGGTACGGGTCGCCGTAGACCTTCCAGTCCAGCGGCGTGTTGAGGTTGAGGTTGCCCTTCTTCAGGAATACCCGCTGCTCGGTGTCGACGCGGCTGGTGTCGCTGTGCGCCTCCTCCTGCTTCATCGCCCAGACGCGGGCGTCGAGGAAGGCGTTGAGGTACTTCGTCTCGTCGCCGCCCTGGGCCGGCGGCTTCGCCTTGGCCAGCGCCTTCTTGCGGATGCTGCTGAAGCTGGTGGGGTCGGCGCCGTCGCCGTGCATGACGATGGCGTCGTAGTAGATGAACTGGCCGAGCGTGCCCACTCCGTCGGCCTTGCCCTGCTTGACGGCCGGGTTGAAGTACACCCGGTCCCGTTCGTCGTTCTGGGCGTTCTTGAAGGCGGTCTCCGAGGCGGCCGTCTTCCAGTCCTTGGTGAAGTTGGGGTCGAGCCCGGCGTGCGAGTCGCTCCCGTTCACCGTGCGCAGCGCGGGCAGGTACTTCTGGAGCACGTTCCCCGGCTCACGGGCCGAGTAGAGCTCGACGAGGTCGAGCATGTCGCCGGTGCCGGAGCAGAACCCGATGATGCCGGCGGTGTAGCCCCGGCCGTCGCCGATGTCCTCGATGTACTTGTACTGGGCCTTCCAGTTCAGTGAGGAGTTCTCCGCGCTGGAGACGAGCTCCATCGCTATTTCCTTCTTGGCCGGGTCGTCGAGCCCGGTCGCCGCTGCTGCCATGGGGGCATTGTGGCTGGTCGCGGCGGTGGCCGTGGCCGCGGGTACGGCGATCACGGCGGCGCCGAGAACGGCGGACGCGGTGATCCTGAGACGACGTGCGGTGGCGCTGAAGTGGGGGGTGAGCACCTGACCTCCTGGGGGGAGTTCGTCGTTCACTGTTTTGTTAGGAAACTTTCCTACCACTAGCGCCGCGAGGACGTACAGCCTTGTGACACAAGGAAGTTGAAGAATCCGGCCGCGTCGGGTTCAGTTCACCCGGTGAATGAATCGAGCCGGGTCGAGGCGTTCAGCGACGGCGTTTTCGCCATCGCGATCACCCTCCTGATCCTGGAAATCAAGGTGCCCCCGCACGCGGGCGACCACCTCTGGAGCGATCTGGGCCACCAGTGGCCCTCGTACGCCGCCTATGTGGTGAGCTTCCTGGTCATCGGCATCATGTGGGTCAACCACCACACGCTCTTCAGCTATGTGGTGCGCGTCGACCGCACGCTGATGTTCCTCAATCTGCTGCTGCTCATGACCGTCGCGGCGATCCCCTGGCCGGCGGGGCTGATGGCCGAATACCTCAGGGAGGACAACGCGTCACACGTGGCCGCCGCCGTCTACAGCGGACTCATGGTCGTCATGGCCCTCAACTTCCAGGCGCTGTGGTGGCATGTGACCCGGACCGGCCATCTCTTCGACGACCGCGTCGACTTCGCGGCCGCCCGGGCCACCCGCGCCCGCTTCGCGCTCGGCTCGCTCGCCTATCCGGCGACGGTCCTGCTCGCGTTCGTCTCCGCGCCGCTGACGCTCGCCGCGCACGGGGTGCTCGCGGTGTACTACGGCTTCAACCAGCTCAGGATCCCCACGAGGGAGGTGCCGGAGGCCGGTTGAGGTTCCCGGCACGGGAGGCCGCGGGCAGGAGCGGGCCCGCGGCCTTCACCGTGCGCAGCACCGGCGCGGTCTCCAGGGTGCGGATCGCCTCCAGCGCGCCCAGCCGGTGGGTGAGGTAGTGGTGCAGCGCCGCCGGGTCGGGGCAGAGGGCCTGGGCGACCAGGTTGCTCGGCCCGGTGGTCGCGGCGACGAACGCGAGCTCGTCGTGGCGGGCGAGCTCGCGCGCCACCTCGTCCAGGTGCGCGGGGGTCACCGACATCCACAGCAGCGCCTGCGTGGCGGCGCCGAACAGCGTGTTGTCGATCTCCACGTCGAAGAACAGGGCCCGGCTCGCGCGGAGTTCGGCCAGCCGCCGCGCGACGGTCGCGGGCGACCAGCCGGTGGCGTCGGCGAGCTCGGCCAGAGGCACCCGGCCGTCCCGCCGCAGCGCGGCGAGGAGCGGTTCGTCGGCGGGCGAGGGAAGCCCGCGCGAGCCGTCGACTTCCCTGTCCGGCAGGTCCGTTGGGGCGAGGGCCCGCTGCTGCTCTGCGTCCAGGGTGCGGGCCCGGCCCCGCCAGGCGGTGGGCCCGCCGAGGTAGAGGTGCAGCACATAGTGCGCGGACACGGCGGTCACCCCGGCGGTACGGGGGATCTCGCGCAGCAGCAGCGTCTGCGGGGCGTGCACGATCGCCACGATCTCGGTGCCGCCCGAGGCGAGCTTGACCCAGGAGGTGTCCTCGCGGCGCGCGAGGGCCTGGGCGAGGTCCTGCGCGGCGCGCGGCACGGCGCTCAGCCGCACCATCCACTGGGCGAGCCCCGCCGTCGCCGGATCGACAAGCCCCACCACCCGCAGCCCCGCCTCGGCCCGCAGCTTCCGGTAGCGCCGGGCGACGGTCTGCGTCGACACGTCCAGGACCGCCGCGATCCGCGCGAACGGGGCCCGCCCGTCGAGGTGCAGGGCGTGGACCAGAGCACGGTCGATCTCGTCGAGCACGTGAGATTCCTTCACCTGGGCCGTATCGATGGAACGAATCGACGAATCTGGCGCTGTGGATGGAACAGCCAGCGTACCCGCCAGCAGGCTCGGGGGAGCCGCGGGAAGCCCGGCGGCCTACGGAGGGAGTGGCTGTGCCGAAGCTCGTACGACAAGGACCGGTGGTGGCGGACGTGGCACCCGGGGTGCCCCGCGGCCCGTACCGGTGGCGCTGGGCCGCGCTGGCCGTGCTGCTCACCGCCGAGGCGATGAACCTGCTGGACGCGACGATCGTGCAGGTCGCGGCGCCCGTCATCCACACCGACCTGGGCGGCCCGGACTCCGTCATCCAGTGGTACGCCGCCGCCTACACCCTCCCCTTCGCCATGTTCCTCATCACCGGCGGCCGCCTCGGCGACATCCTCGGGCGCAGGCGGGTGTTCCGCGTCGGCGTGGCCGCCTTCCTCGCGGCTTCGCTGCTGTGCGCGGCCGCGCCCTCGGCCGGGGTGCTGATCGGCGCGCGGGCCGTGCAGGGCGCCGCCGCCGCGCTCGTCATCCCGCAGACCATCGGCCTGATCCGGGCCATGTTCGACGGCGACGAGCGGGCGCGGGCGCTGGGGACCATCGGCCCGGTGATGGGGCTGGCCGCCGTCTGCGGGCCCGCGCTCGGCGGGCTGCTGACCCATGCCGACCTGTTCGGCTCGTCCTGGCGGGCCGTGTTCCTGGTGAACCTGCCGCTCGGCGCCGCCGTGCTGCTCGCGGCCCCGCTGCTGCACGAGGACCGGGCGGCCGTGCGCCCGCGCCTCGACCTCTCCGGCACCGCGCTCGTGGTGACCGGCTCGGGCGCGGTGGTCTACCCGCTGATCCAGGGCCACGACGCCGGGTGGCCCGGCTGGACCTGGGCGCTGCTGGCGGGCGGGACGGCGCTGCTCGGGCTCTTCGGGCTCGACCAGCGCCGCAAGAGCCGCCGCGGCCGCAGCCCGCTGGTCGAGGCCGGGCTCTTCCGGCACCGGGGCTTCCCGGCCGCCCTGGTGACCTCCACGCTCTTCTTCGCGGTGATGAACGGCCTGATGCTGGTGGTCGTCCTGCACCTCCAACTCGGCCTGGACGCCGATGTGCTGACCGCCGGCCTCACCCTGCTGCCCTGGTCGTTCGGCATGGCCGTCGCGTCCTGGGTCGCGGGCGCCCGGCTCGTGCCCCGGTACGGGCCGCGCCTGATGTACGCGGGGCTCGCCACCCTTCTCGCGGGCGTCCTGGCCGCGACGGCGGTGTATGCGGCGAGCGACCCCGCCGCCTACCCGTGGCCGCTGCCCGCCGCGCTCGCGGTGTGCGGCGCGGGGGTCGGGCTGTTCACCGTCCCGTTCTTCACGGCCGCCCTGCACCGCGTCGGCCCCGCCGAGACCGGCTCGGCCGCCGGGCTGCTCAACGCGGTGCAGCAACTCGGCGGCACCCTGGGCACGGCCCTGCTCGGCGGTGTCTTCCTGGGGGCGGCGGACCCGGCCGACGGCGCCCAACGGGCCTTCTGGGCCGCCGGGGCGCTGCTCCTCGCGACGGCGGTGGCCGTGGCCGCCGGGCTCAGGCGGCCCAGCGCGGATCCCGCCCGCTGAGCCCGACCACCCGGTCGAGCAGCGGGGCGTCCTGCGGCACCTCGACGACCGGCCCGAACGCGGGCGCGCGCAGCGCGTCGTCCCGGCTCGCGTCGAGGAAGCCGTGCACCACCTCCAGGCTCGCCGCGCCCGGGTCGTACGGCTGCTTGGTGGCCCGGGCCAGGTCCCAGCCGTGGACGACCAGTTCGTCGAGCGCGACGACACCCGCGATCGCGGCGGGGAAGGTGATGCCGCCCGCCTGGGTGTCCCCGGCCCAGGCCTCCGGCGCGCGCCAAGCCTCGGCCAGCGCGTCGAGCCGCCCCGGGAGCCCGGTGCGCCAGTCCTCGGGCAGTACGGGCGTGACGGACCCGGGGTCGGTGGCGGTCTCGGGTCCCGACTTCTTGGCGGCGGCCGAGGTGAAGGCGGCGGTGAGCCCGGCGAGGTGCCCGAGCAGCTCGCGTACGGAGTACTTCGGACAGGGCGTCGGCGCCCCGAGCTGCTCGTCCCGTACTCCGGCGAGCAGTCCTGCCACGGCGCGGGCGGCGGGGCCGAGGTCGGGCCCGGGGGTCTGTGTCTGCGTATCCATGACAGGGCAGACCGGCCCGGCGGCGGGAACTCATCGCGTCCGGCCGAACTTGTTCGCGGGACGCCGGAACCGTCCGACCCCTTGCCGAGCGCGGCCACCTGTGCGATATAGGTCTGGACCATCTCGTACGGAGGGAGGCCCGGCCGTGCAACGCCCCACCGGATACGCCCTGTTGGCCTGTGCCGCCCTCGTCCTCGCCGCCTGCTCGGCCACCGCCGACGAGCGCGACCGGCGGGCGCCGACCGTGCCGGGCGGAGTGACCGCGCAGGCGAGCAGCGCCACCTCCGTGCACGTCATGTGGGAGGCGTCGGCCGACGACAAAGGAGTCACCGGGTACGAGATCCTCCAGCGGGGCACCCGCGTCAAGGCGGTGCCGGGCGAGAAGCACATGATCGACGTGGACGGGCTCGCCCCGGCGACCGCCTACAGCTTCACCGTGCGCTCCCGCGACGCCGCCGGGAACTTCTCCGCTCCCAGCGCCCCCGTGGCCGTCACCACGCCCGCGCCGAGCCCCGCCGATCACGGGCCGCCCACCGCGCCGGGCGCCCTGCGGGGCCGGGCCGACGGGAGCCGCGCGGCGACCCTGAGCTGGCGGCGGGCGACCGACGACGTGGGTGTGACCTCGTACGACATCTACCAGGAGGACGTGCGCATCCACAGCGTCTCCGGGCGCGAGACCGGCGCCCGGGTCACCGGACTGCGGCCCGGGACCGTCTACACCTTCACCGTGCGGGCGCGGGACGCCGCCGACAACTCCTCGCCGGACAGCGACGCGGTGGACCTGACCACGGCTTCGGAGCCGGGCGCGCCCGCGAGCACCGCGCCCACCGAACTGACCGCGCGCTACGGGAAAGTGGCGGGCGTGCCGACCGTCGACCTGTCCTGGCTCCCGCCGGACACCGGCGGCCCGGTCACCTCGTACCAGCTCTTCCTCGACGGACGGCTGACCACCACGATCGTGTTCGGCGCGGCGCCGCCCCCGGGCCGGGCGTCGTACAGCCTCACCGTCTCCTCCGAGAAGCCGGGCACGCGCTACAGCGTCAAGCTGCGTGCCCAGCTGCCCGACGGGAAGTGGGGCGACTTCTCGGCCCAGCGCACGGTTGTCATCGGCGGCGGAACGGCTACGAGTTGAGCCGGCGTCCGCCGAACGCGCCCGAGCCGTCGGCCTGCTGCCACCACTTCTCCAGGCCGCTCTGGTCCATCGCGCTCCAGTCCGGCGTCCGCTCCACCAGGCCGATGCCGAGCTGGCGGCCCAGCTCCACCATGGACCGGCCGCTCGCGGCCCGGCCCGTGTCATAGGCGCGCAGCGCCGCCTCCCAGTCCGGTGTGCCGGTGAGGCACGTCTCCAGGGCGGTGGCGTCCTGGAGCGCCTTGACCGCGCCGCCGCCGGTGTGCGGGCGGGCCACCGTCGCCGCGTCGCCCGCCAGGACCAGCCGGCCGGTGGCGTAGTGCGGCGCGGTGAAGTCGTACATCGGCTGGACGAAGAGCTCGTCGGCGGTGGTCGTGCGCACCAACTGGCCCCAGTAGGGCGCCAGTTGCGTGTCGGCGATGTGCGCGAGCCGGATGTGCAGGGTCGCGGCCAGGGTGCCGGGCGGCAGGCTGGTCGGGTTGTCGAAGCGCAGGTCGAGGTCCGGGGGAGGGGCGGTGTAGAGGACCCAGTTGACCCGCAGCCCGCCCCGGCCGTCGGGGATGCGGTAGATGATGACGTGCCCGCCGGGGAACACGGCGTACACGCAGTCCTCGTCGGGCCACAGCTCCGGGGCCATCAGCCGGTCGGCCTCGAAGGCGCCCCGCCAGGCCAGATAGCCCGCGTACCGGGGCCGCACCTCGGGGCACGCGGCGGTGCGGACCGCCGAGCGGTAGCCGTCGGCGCCGATCACCACGTCGAACCGCTCGCTGGCGGACCCGGTCGCCAGCTCCACGCCGTCCGGGGTGACCTCGACCGCGTCGACGGTCGTCCCGGAGCGGAAGTCGGCCGACTCGGGCACCCGGCCGCGCAGTTCGTGCCAGAGCGGTCCCCAGTTGTACGTACGGAACGGGAACGGCAGCACCCCGATCCGTCGGCCCAGCGGCGCCGAGCCGTCCTTCACGTACCAGCACCTGCGGCCCAGCTGGAGCCACGGCATCGTGGCGTCGACGTAACCGGCCGCCTCCAGCTCCGCGTACCGGTCGTTGTGCATGGCGAGCCCGACGCCCCGGTCCGCGAGGTGGCCCGAGGCCCGTTCGAAGACGGTGACTTCCGCCGCGCCGCCCCGGTGCGCGGCCAGCGCCGCGGCGCACCCGGCGATACTGCCGCCGACTACGGCGACCCTGCCTCCACGTAACATCCGCTCATTCTGACAGGGCGGATGCGGCGCGGGGCCGGAGGCGAAGGATTCGCCCCGGCCCCGCGTGGAGTGACGGCGGGTCAGCCGACCAGCTGCTCGTACGCGGGCAGCGTCAGGAAGTCCGCGTAGTCCGCGTCGAGCGAGACCTTCAGGAGCAGGTCGTGGGCCTGCTGCCAGCGGCCGGTCGCGAAGGCCTCCTCGCCGATCTCGGCGCGGATCGCGGCCAGCTCCTCGGCCGCGACCTTGCGGGCGAGGTCGGCGGTGGCGAGCTCGCCGTTCTCGAACACCACGCCCGCGTTGATCCACTGCCAGATCTGCGAGCGGGAGATCTCGGCGGTGGCCGCGTCCTCCATCAGGTTGAAGATGGCGACGGCGCCCAGGCCCCGCAGCCAGGCCTCGATGTAGCGGATGCCGACCTGGACGGCGCCCAGCAGCCCGTCGTAGGTGGGCTTGGCGTCGAGCGAGTCGATGGCGATCAGATCGCCCGACGCCACCGAGACGTCCTCGCGCAGCCGGTCCTTCTGGTTCGGCTTGTCGCCGAGGACCGCGTCGAAGGAGGCCATGGCGATCGGGACCAGGTCGGGGTGGGCGACCCAGGAGCCGTCGAAGCCGTCGCCCGCCTCGCGGTCCTTGTCGGCCTTGACCTTCTCGAACGCGACCTTGTTGACCTCGGCGTCCTTGCGGGACGGGATGAAGGCCGCCATGCCGCCGATGGCGTGCGCGCCGCGCTTGTGGCAGGTGCGGACCAGGAGTTCGGTGTACGCGCGCATGAACGGGGCCGTCATGGTCACCGCGTTGCGGTCCGGCAGGACGAACTTGGCGCCGCCGTCACGGAAGTTCTTGACGATCGAGAAGAGGTAGTCCCAGCGGCCCGCGTTCAGCCCGGCGGCGTGGTCGCGCAGCTCGTAGAGGATCTCCTCCATCTCGTACGCGGCCGTGATCGTCTCGATCAGGACGGTCGCGCGGACCGTGCCCTGCGGGATGCCGACGTAGTCCTGCGCGAAGACGAAGACGTCGTTCCACAGGCGGGCCTCCAGGTACGACTCGGTCTTGGGGAGGTAGAAGTACGGGCCCTTGCCGAGCTCGATCAGACGCTTGGCGTTGTGGAAGAAGTAGAGGCCGAAGTCGACCAGGGCGCCGGGCATCGGGCGGCCGTCGAAGCGCAGGTGGCGCTCCTCCAGGTGCCAGCCGCGCGGGCGCATCACGACGGTGGCGAGCTCGCCCGCGTCCTTGAGGGCGTACGACTTGCCCGACTTGGGGTCGGTGAAGTCGATCCGGCGCTCGTACGCGTCGATCAGGTTGAGCTGGCCCGTGACGACGTTCTCCCAGGTGGGCGCGGAGGCGTCCTCGAAGTCGGCGAGCCAGACCCTGGCGCCCGAGTTGAGCGCGTTGATGGTCATCTTGCGGTCGGTCGGACCGGTGATCTCGACCCGGCGGTCGTTGAGCGCGGCCGGGGCCGGGGCGACCTTCCAGTCGCCCTCGCGCACGGCGGCGGTCTCGGGGCGGAAGTCCAGCGTGGAGGTGCGGGCGATCTCGGCGCGGCGGTCCTGGCGGCGGAGCAGGAGCTCGTCACGGCGGGGCGTGAACAGCCGGTGCAGCTCGGCCACGAAGGCGAGGGCCGCGTCGGTGAGCACCTCGTCCTGCCGGGGCAGGGGCTCGGCGTCGACGATGGCCAGCGGGGACGGCGCTGGTGCGGACATGTGCTGTCACTCCTTCGCGGGCGGTGCCCTCACCGGCCGCCGGAAGTCAGAAAAGGCACTCAGTGCCAGGACCCCGGAATGCGACTGGGGGCGCCGTCTCAATCAATCGGGCGCTTCTGAACAGTGGATACTAGTTTCCTCATAGTGGAAGTTCAATGGTTTGTTGATATCGAGATTCTCCGGGTCGACAGACCGTGGCGCTCGGTGCCACCGCGTTCACTCCAGGTGTACCGGAGGATCAGTCCAGGCGCCCGAGATCGGCCGCCGTGTCGATGTCGTACGGCTCGGCCACGTCCCCGCACTCGACGAGCGTGATCTCCGGCTCGTGCTCGGCGAGATAGGCGCGCGCCCCGCGGTCGCCGCGCGCGCTCGCCGCGATCGGCCGCCAGCGGTCGGCGCCGAAGAGCACGGGGTGGCCGCGCTTTCCGTCGTACGCGGCCGCCGCGAGCGAATCCGGTGAGCGGTAGGCGGCCCTGACGCGGCCGATCGCCTCCGCGCCGATGCCGGGCTGGTCGACCAGGCTGACCAGGGCGGCGCCCGCGCCCGTCGCGGCCAGCGAGGCGAGGCCCGCGCGCAGGGAGGAGCCCATGCCCTCGGTCCACTCCGGGTTGTCGACCAGCACGCAGCCGTCGAGGTGCGCGCGGGCGCGCACCTCGGCCGCGGCGGCGCCGAGCACCACGTGCACGGTGGTGCAGCCGCCCTCGCGGAGCATCCGCACCGCGTGCTCGACCAGCGGGCGGCCCCGGTGCGTCAACAGGGCCTTGGGCCGTCCGCCGAGGCGGCGTCCGCCGCCCGCGGCCAGCAGCAGGCCCACGACCTGCGCTTCGTCCTTCGTCGTTGCTGTCATGGCCCCACGTATACCGAATGCGCCCGCCGAATTCCGTCCACACGGTGGCGCGCGCCGGGCGCGATGGCGTTAACTGGCCCGCAACTCCCGTCAGTTGACCTTCGCTGACGGGCTGTGAGCACCGGCACGAAGATGTGCGTGGGGAAGGAATTTTGTTGCGACGCGTGGAGCAGGCGCCTGTGACCGGCAGTGCGGATCCCAGGGTGGCGGGGCTGCGGGTCGCCGTGGCGCGGCTGCGGCGGGAGCTGGCGGGGTATCCCGGGGAGTTCCCCGACCGGGCCGTCGCGGAGGACGAGCTCGCGGCGCTGGACGCGATGGCGGTGTCCGGGACGCCGGAGGTACCGCGCCTGCGGCGCTCGCTGCTGCTGATCGCGGGGTCGATCGGCTCGGTGAGCGCGCTGTCCGTCGCGGTGAAGGGGGTCCGGGAGGCGGTCGACTTATTCGGCGAGCCGACGCGCTGACGCGGTGCCCGGCCTTTGTCTGCGGGCCGGTGGTGCGCTGCCCCTGTGAGGCCCGGTGTTCGTCTGCGGACCGGTGGCGGGCTGAGCGCGCAGTTCCCCGCGCGCCTGAGATGCGCCTCTTCGGGCCGCCCCCGGGGATTGCCGCGGAGCGGCATCCTTAGGGGCGCGGGGAACTGCGCGAGCAACCGACCACGATCCGCAGACAACGACGGACCCCTTCAGGGGCGCGGGGAACTGCGCGAGCAGCCCATCACCGGGTCGCAGACGAACAGGCCAGGGCTACGCCACCCAGTGCGGGCGGTCCAGTTCCCTGGGGGTCGCCGGCAGGCCCGCCGACAGAGTGGCCGCCAGGCGGCGGACCGCCTCGCGGGTCACTTCCGGTGGCATGCAGTACGGCAGGCGCAGGCGGTGCTCGTGCGTCCCGGGGTCCGCCGCGAAACGGGCCCCGCCCTGGAGCCGTACCCCATGGGCCAGCGCCGCATCGCACAGCGCCCCCGCGATGGGGCGGCCGAGGTCCACCCAGAGCGTCAGACCGCCGGGCGGCAACTGCCAGCGCCACTCGGGGAAGTGGTGAGACAGCGCCCCCGCCAGAGCCGCCCGGCGCTCGCGCATCTGTGCGAGCCGGGTCACCAGCACCTCGTCCATCCCCGGCAGCAGCTCGATCGCCACCAGCTGGTCCAGCACCGAGGACGCCATGTCCCGGTGGATCCGGGTGGCCGCCAGCTCGGTGATCAGCCGCGAACTCGCCCGCACCCACCCGATCCGCAGCCCGCCCCAGTGCGTTTTGCTCAGCGAGCCGACCGTCACCACCTGCTCCCCCTCGCCGTGGCGCGCCAGCGAGGCGAGCGGGGCGGGCGCCGGGACGTCCAGCGCCATCTCCGCCATCGTCTCGTCGACCAGCAGCCAGGTGCCGGTGGCGCGCGCCGACCGCAGTAGCCGGGCGCGCTGCTCCGGCCCCATCAGCGCGCCGGTCGGATTGTGGAAGTCCGGGATCAGATACGCGAGCCGGGGCGCGGTCTGCCGCAGTGCGCACTCCATCAGCTCGCCGTCCCAGCCGTCGTCCGTCACCGGCACCGGCGTCATGCGCAGCCCGGCGTACCGGATCGCGTCCAGACCGTTCGCGTACGACGGACTCTCGACCAGGACGCGGTCGCCGGGGCGGGCGAGGAGCCCCATCACCAGGGAGAGGGCCTGCTGGGCACCCGTGGTGACGAGGATCTGGTCGGGGAGCGTCGGCAGCCCCCGCCGCGTGTACCGCTCGGCGACGGCCGCGCGCAGCTCGGGCAGGCCCAGCGGGTGGTAGCCGGGGGTGCGCAGATGGCCGGTCAGCCGCGCACCGGCGAGCGCCAGCGCCTCGGCGTACTCGGCCTCCGGCGCGGCGGGCGCCGCCATCGCCAGGTCGATGGTGTCCGCCCCGTCCGGAAAGCTGGCCACATTGGCCGGGCGCCGGCCGGCCGGCAGCTCGGTCCAGGTGCCCGCGCCCCGACGGCTCACCGCGTACCCGCCCTCGCGCAGCAGGTCGTACGCGGCCGTCACGGTGGCCCGGCTCACTGAGAGCGCCCCGGCCAGCTCCCGCTCGGCGGGCAGCCTCGTGTGCAGCGGAATGCGCCCGTCCAACAGGAGCGTTCGGACGCCCTGGGCGAGCGCGCGATAGCCGGGGCGCTCCCCGGCGGTGGCGGCGACCAGCGTGGCCAGCTGGCGGCTGCCCAGGGTCCGGCTGCTGTCGGCCACCCCGCCCAAGGAGTGGACCGTTCCCATCCCTGCCATACCAACTCCCGTGGATTGGCCCTGCTGTCCAGGCCAATCACCCTACAGAATCCGGAGGTGTCAGCGCATTGGTCTGGAACGGCCGGAAAGGGCGAGAACCATGCAGGGCGAGGCGACGGTCACGGGCACGGTGACGGACCGGTTCGAGCGGGAGATGCAGCGGCGCCACGAGGAGGGGCAAAGGCCCCTCTCGCTCGGTCGGCTGTGGGCCCTTCGGCCGTGGAAGGGGCGGGGCAGATGAACGCGCGGCACGGCAGGCCGGGCCCCGGACGGGTGGTCGTGGGCGTGAGCGGCTCGCTCGGCAGCCTGGCCGCCCTGCGCGCGGCCGCCCAGGAGGCGCGGCGCAGCGGCCGCAGACTGGTCGCGGTGATCGCGTGGGAGCCGCCCGAGGGCGAGTACCTGTATCTGCGCCACCCCGACCGGGCGTGGGCGGCGCACTGGGAGCAGGACGCCAGGCAGCGCCTGGACGCGGCCTTCGCGGACGCGTTCGGCGGGCTGCCGCCGGGCGTCGAGGTCCGCAAGGCGGCGGTGCGCGGGCGGCCGGGGCCCGCGCTGTGCACGGTCGCGCACAGGCCGGACGACCTGCTGGTGGTGGGCGCCCGCATGGGCGCCTGGCGGACCCGGGCGCGGCGGTACGTGCTGCGGCACGCGGAGTGCCCGCTGCTGACCGTGCCGGCGCCGCGCGCCCCCAGGGGTGCGGCCCGGGAGCTGCGCCGGGCGACGGCACAGGACTTCGCGCTGCGGGTGTGAGCCCCCGGCGGCCGGGGGCTCACGAGCGCGACCCGCGTCAGCCGCCGCCCCGGTCGTCCTCCGCCTCCGGCGGCAGCACGTCCTGCGGCGCGTTCCGGGCCAGCAGCGCGAAGAGTTCGGCCGCCGGGTACGAGCGGTTCGCCTCGACGTCCGGCGGGGCCGGGGCCGCCGGGACCAAGGAGTCCGAGCCGGGCGAGTGCAGCCAGACGGCGATCAGATGGACGGCCGGCAGGTGCAGCAGCCGCACCTCCGCGTCGCCCGGCTCACGCCCGGCGGCCGCCAGCGCTGCCGCCGTCCCGGCCACAAACGGACCGTAGTTGAGCTGGCTGAAGACATGGCCGCCCGCCTCGTCCCGTACCGTCTCGGCGAGCGCCACCGGCCCCGAGTCGTGCTGGACGAGATAGCGCCAGGCGACCGGCCGGGCCCGGTCCAGGCCGCCCGGCAGATCGCCGAGCCCGATCACGTACATCTGGAGCGGATGCGCCAGCCGGAGCTCGTCGGCCGTGGCGGGCAGCAGTGTCGCGGTGCGGACCCGGCCGAGGCCCGCGAGGAGCTCGACCCCGGCCTCGGCGGCCGAGCGCGACTCCTGGGGTGGCTGCGGTACTTGAAGCGCCATGGTCCGTCCCTATGCCCGGGTGTAGTAGCTGTGGGTCCAGGTTCCACTGCCCTGGTAGTTGGTCGCGAGCGTGTTGTAGACCTGGTCGGAGCGGCCGTAGATCGGGTCGTCGACGGCCACGATCGCGTCCGAGCCGCTCAGCGGCGCGTCCACGCCCATCGCGGTCAGGAAGTGCCCGCCGCCCGTCGACCAGCCGATCCGCACGCACAGCGGGCGGCCCGCCTTGATCTCGGACTCGACGGTCGCGAAGTCCACCCGGTTGCCGACCATCCGGTCGAGGTGGCCGACGATCCTCAGCGGATTGTCCAGCGGCTGCTGCGAGTTGCAGCCCGCCCCGCTCGCCCCGCCGCCGCAGCAGTCGGTGCGCCCGGTCTGCGAGTTGGCCACCGCGCACTGCGTCCAGGTGCTGCCCGCGTTGTAGAAGAGCGCGATGCTGGTCGACACGGCCGCCCAGCACCAGTTGGTCTGCTGCTGCGCCTGCATCGCGAAGGCGAGGCGGCCGCCGTCCCACAGCCGGTAGACCGGCTTGTCGTCCAGGACCGTGATGTCGGTGACGATGTGCAGCGGCGCGCCCCAGTCGACGGTGACCACGAAGGTCACCCCGTGGTTGGGGTCGTACGGCGGGGAGTGCGGGCTGATGTTGCTGACCCGCACCGGCGCCGCGCCCACGAACCGGGGGCTGTGCTTGAGGTCGTTGGGGTCGACGCTGTACTCGGACACCGTGACCACGACCGTCGAGTCGTGGTCGATGATGCCCCAGTTGAAGTTCAGCGCGGTACGGCCCTGGAGGCCGGCCCAGTACTGGCGTGCGGTACGCGGCATCGGCCCCCCTCAGCCGTTCTGGTACTCGATGGCGACCGGCGGGCCGTCCAGGACCGTGATGTCCGTGACGATGTGCAGCGGCGCGCCCCACTCCACGTTGACCGTGAACGTGACGCCGTGGTTGGGGTCGTAGGGCGGCGAGTGCGGGCTGATGTTCTCCACCGTGATCGTGGCGGCGCCGACGAACCGGGGGCTGTGCCGGGGATCGTTGTTGTCCACGCTGTACTCGGACGCGGTGACGATCACCGTGGAGTCGTGGTTGATGATGCCCCAGTTGAAGTTGAGTCTGGTGCGTCCTTGCAGATTCCACCAGTACTGGCGGGCTGTCTGTGGCATACGGGGCCTCCGCGCGGGTCAGGCCGGACACATGCCGCTTGCATGCCCGTTCGGGGCGCCCGTGACGCGTGGGCGTAGAGGAAATCAGCCCGGCTGCCGGATCAGCCGGCGCGCGCCGGCCGCCGCGACCGCCGCCGTGCGCGACTCCACTCCCAGCTTTGCGTAAATATGGACGAGATGGGACTTGACGGTCGCCTGGCTCAGGAAGAGCCGCTTGCTGATCTGGAGGTTGGAGAGCCCGTCGCCGACCAGTTGCAGCACTTCGAGCTCCCGGCGGGTGAGCGCCTCGGCCGGGGTGCGCATCCGGTCCATCAGCCGGTGCGCCACCGCCGGGGCGAGCGCCGACTGCCCGGCCGCCGCCGTCCGCACGGCCGCCGCCAGCTCCTCCGGCGGCGCGTCCTTGAGCAGGTACCCGGCCGCGCCCGCCTCCACGGCCGCCAGGATGTCGGCGTCCGTGTCGTACGTGGTGAGGACGAGCACCCGGGGCGCGCCCGGCCGCGCGGTGATCGCGGCGGTGGCGGCCGAGCCGTGCATCCCGGCGCCGAACTGAAGGTCCATCAGCACCACGTCGAAGCCGCCCGAGGCCGCCAGCTCCACCGCCCGCTCGGCGGTCGCGGCCTCCCCGGCCACCGTGAAGTCCGGCTCGGTGTCCAGGACGGCCCGCAGCCCCGCCCGTACGATCGGGTGGTCGTCGGCGAGCAGCAGTCTGATCGGCTCGGCGGTCACCGGGCGCTCCCTTCCCGTACCGGCAACGGCAGGGTGATCGCGACCGCCGTGCCCTGGCCCGGCGCCGACTCGACGCTCAGGGTGCCGCCCAGCGAACGGGCCCGCGACCGCATCGCCGGGAGCCCGAAGCCGCCGGTGCCGGACGGGCGCTCGCGGCCCGGGTCGAAGCCCTTGCCGTCGTCGACGACATCCAGTGCCACCGAGGTGTCCATGAAGCTCAGCGTGATCTCCGCGCGCCCGGCCGCCGCGTGCTGGACCGTGTTGGCGAGCGCCGACTGGGCGATCCGCAGCAGCGCGACCTCGTACGGCGTGGGCAGCTCGACCGGGGTGCCGCTCACCCCGAACTGCACGGCGGGGCCGGGCGTCGAGGCGCACAGCCGCTCCAGGGCGCCGGGCAGCGAGGCCCGCTCCAGGCCGGGCGGGGTCAGCGCCCGGACGAACCGGCGGGCCTCCGCCAGGTTGTCCTGGGCGGCCGCGCGGGCCTGCTCGACGTGCGTACGGGCAGGGTCGTCCGGTGCGAGCGCGCGCTCGGCGGCGCGCAGCAGGAGCTGGATGGAGGACAGGCCCTGCGCCAGCGTGTCGTGGATCTCCCGGGCGAGGCGCTCGCGCTCGGCCAGGGTGCCCGCCGCGCGCTCCGCCTCGGCGAGCTCGGCCCGGGTCGACACCAGCTCCTCGATCAGCTCGCGCCGCCGCTCGCTCTCCCGGTACAGCGCGTCGTAGCCGAACACGGTCGCCACCGCGACGGCCCCGCCGAGGACCGGCCCGATGAAGGTGCCGGGCGTGACCTGCTCGCCGTGGAACAGGAAGCTCGCGATGGCCGCGCCCGCCGTCGCCGCCACGGCGGGCAGGCCCCAGCGTCGCGGCAGCAGGTGCAGCTGGAGGAAGTAGAGGGGGAAGGCCACCCACAGGGCGTCCGGCGACAGCGCGAGCAGCACCAGCCAGACACCGCAGAGCACCCCGAGCCAGCCGGCGCCCGGGCCCGTGCGGGGCCGCACGGCGGGCGTCAGCACCCCCGCCGCGTACACGGCCGCCATCGCGCCCGCCGCCGCCAGGACCGCCGCGTCGCCCACCGACCGGGCCGCGACCAGCGCGAGCAGCCCGGCGAGCAGCGCGTGCAGACACAGGCGCAGCAGCCGGGATACGGGGGTGTGGGGGCGGGGGTCCATAGGTCTTCCAGCGTAAGCGGGCCCGGCCCCGGCCCGGTCAACCGAAAGTTTGATGTGCGGATCCGTCCTTCGATCCGGTCGATGTGTGCTGTGGCGCGATGTCCCGGCGGCCCCGGGCCGCAAGGCTGGAGCCATGTTCGTCGCATGGAGAGACCTCCGGTTCGCCAAGGGCCGGTTCGCGCTGATGGGCACGGTGGTGGTGCTCATTACCCTGCTCGTCGGCCTGCTGTCCGGGCTGACCGCCGGGCTCGCCCGGGACAACACCTCGGCCGTGGTGGGCCTGCCCGCCGACCGGCTCGCCTTCGCGGCGCCGCCCGGCGGCCGTGCGGTCTCGTTCACCAGCTCGGTCCTGGGCCCGTCGGTGTGGGAGGGGTGGGGCAGGGTGCCGGGGGTGCGGGGCGCCGAGCCGATCGCGATCTCCACGGTGAACGCGAAGGCGGGGGAGCGGACGGAGGCGGTGTCGGTGTTCGCCGTCCGTCCCGGCTCCGCTCTGGCTCCGGTACGAGAGGGGGCCGTGGTCCTTTCGCGGGGCGCGGCGGACAAGCTGCGGGCGGCGGTGGGGGAAGCGGTCGTCGTCAACGGTCGCTCGTTGACGGTGTCGGCGGTGCGCGGCGAGGACTCGTACAGCCACACCCCGGTCGTCTGGACGG
Source organism: Streptomyces melanogenes (assembly GCF_014649795.1). Classification (GTDB taxonomy): domain Bacteria; phylum Actinomycetota; class Actinomycetes; order Streptomycetales; family Streptomycetaceae; genus Streptomyces; species Streptomyces noboritoensis. Next base: position 305,814 of record NZ_BMTS01000008.1, on the reverse strand, counting down.
CGCTCGCTCCCGGGGCCCCGGCCACAGTGGTGGCCCTCACCCTCGGCGACGGCGTGGACCTCGCGGCGGCGGACCGGGCCCTGGGCACCACGACGCGCACCCCGGACGGCGCGCTCTCGGCGCTGCCGTCCTACAAGGCCGAGAACGGTTCGCTCCAGCTGATGCGCGGCTTCCTCTTCGGCATCTCGGCGCTGGTGGTGGGCGCGTTCTTCACGGTGTGGACGATCCAGCGCAGCGGGGACATCGCGGTCCTCAAGGCGCTCGGCGCTTCCACGCCCTATCTGCTGCGGGACGCGCTCGGGCAGGCCGTGCTGATGCTGTGCGCGGGGACGGCGGCCGGGACGGGGCTCGCGGCGGCGGTCGGCGGGCTGGTCGAGGGCGCGGTGCCGTTCGTGCTCGACGTGCGCACCACGCTGGTGCCCGCGCTCGTCCTGATCGGCCTCGGCGTGCTCGGCGCCGCCCTGTCCATCCGGCGGATCACCGCCGTCGACCCGCTGACCGCGCTGGGGAGTGCCCGATGACCGCGCTGCTGCTGGACCGTGTGACGCTGACCTACCCGGACGGGGACGGGCGGCTCACCGCGCTCGACGAGGTGTCCCTGGCGGTGCCGCCCGGCACGCTCACGGCGTGCGTCGGGCCGTCCGGGTCGGGCAAGTCCAGTCTGCTCGCCGTGGCCGCGACGCTGATCGCGCCCGACCGGGGGCGGGTGGTGCTCGCCGGGGCGGAGACGGGGGAGCTGAGTGCGGCCGAGCGGGCGGTGCTGCGGCGCGAGCGCGTGGGGATCGTCTTCCAGCAGCCGAACCTGCTGCCGTCGCTGACGGCGGCGGAGCAGCTCCAGGTGATGGCGCATCTGGCGGGCCGGGCCCCTGGGGCCGCCCGGGCGCGGGCCCTCGAACTGCTGGACGCGGTCGGCCTCGCGGACCGGGCGGACCGGCGTCCGCATCAGCTGTCCGGGGGACAGCGGCAGCGGGTGAACATCGCTCGGGCGCTGATGAATGCGCCGTCGGTGCTGCTGGTGGACGAGCCGACGAGCGCGCTCGATCACGCGCGGGGGGCGTCTGTGCTGGACCTGCTGGTCCGGCTCACCCGGGAGCGGGGGACGGCGACCGTGCTCGTCACCCACGACGTGGCCCACCTGTCGCGGGTGGATCACGTGGTGGAGATGGCGGACGGGAGGTTGGGTGTGGGGCGCGTGGTCGGCTGACGGTTGTCGGTGGCTGGTCGCGCAGTTCCCCGCGCCCCTAAGAATGCCGCTGCGCGGCAATCCCCTGGGCGGCCCGGAGGGGCGCATCTTTAGGGGCGCGGGGAACTGCGCGACCAGCCCACCACCGGGCCGCACCCGAATCGCTCAGCCCTGCCCCGTGTTCGCCAGCGCCGCCGACAGTTCCTCCGCGATCCCCTGCAGGATCGGGACGATCTTCTCCGTGGCCGCCTCCGTCACGCGGCCCGCCGGGCCCGAGATGGAGATGGCGGCGGCGGTGGGGGAGTTCGGTACCGACACCGCGAGGCAGCGGACTCCTATTTCCTGCTCGTTGTCGTCGACCGCGTACCCCGCGTGCCGCACCTGCTCCAGCGCGTCGAGGAAGCCCTCGGGCGTGGTGATCGTCTTCTCGGTCGCGGCGGGCATGCCGGTGCGGGCGAGCAGCGCCCGGACCTCCTCCGGCGGGGTGTGCGCGAGGAGCGCCTTGCCCACGCCCGTGGAGTGCGGCAGCACCCGTCGGCCCACCTCGGTGAACATCCGCATGGAGTGCTTGGAGGGGACCTGGGCGACGTACACGATCTCGTCCCCGTCGAGCAGCGCCATGTTCGCCGTCTCGCCGGTCTCCTCGACCAGACGGGCCAGATACGGCCGCGCCCAGGTGCCGAGCAGCCGCGACGCGGACTCGCCGAGGCGGATCAGCCGCGGGCCCAGCGCGTACCGCCGGTTGGCCTGCTGGCGTACGTAACCGCAGGCCACCAGCGTGCGCATCAGACGGTGGATGGTCGGCAGGGGGAGGCCGCTGCTGGCGGAGAGCTCGCTGAGGCCGACCTCGCCCCCGGCGTCGGCCATCCGCTCCAGAAGGTCGAAGGCGCGCTCGAGGGACTGGACGCCACCGCTCGCGGCGGATGGCTTGGAGGCGTCGGTGGTGCTGGCGCTGGACGTCGGCACGGCGCGGTCCTTTCAGCTGGCAGGCGAGGCAGCAGCCTACCTGTGTGTTCTTCGCCGTACAGTGCGTACGTAGGGAGTCCTTGCCGGTCAGAGCGGGTTTGTCCGTTCCGGTGGGGCACCCCGTGGCGATAGCTACATTCTGGGAAGTGAAAGTCTAATTCCATTCTGTGGAAACCTCCAAGACCCACGCCGTTGGCCGTCACCGGACCCGGGGCACCCTTGACGGCTCCCTGATCGGCGTGAAGACTCCTTCAACAGTTCGTTGAATTTCGCTGGAAGGGGCTCGGGTGTCCGACGTCAACCTGGTACTGCGCTCGTCGCGCGTCATCACGCCCGACGGCACCCGCCCTGCCTCGGTCGCCGTCGCCGGCGGGGTGATCGACGCCGTACTGCCGTACGACGCCGAGGTGCCCGCCGGGGCGCGCCTGGAGGACTTCGGCGACGACGTGCTGCTGCCGGGCCTCGTCGACTGCCATGTGCACGTGAACGACCCGGGCCGCACGGAGTGGGAGGGCTTCTGGACCGCCACCCGGGCCGCTGCCGCCGGTGGCATCACCACCCTCGTCGACATGCCCCTCAACTCCCTGCCGCCGACCACCACGGTCGCGAACCTCCGCGTCAAGCAGGAGGTCGCCCGCGCCAAGGCGCACGTGGACGTCGGTTTCTGGGGCGGCGCGCTGCCCGACAACGTCAAGGACCTGCGGCCGCTCCACGACGCCGGGGTCTTCGGCTTCAAGGCGTTCCTGTCGCCCTCCGGCGTGGAGGAGTTCCCCGAGCTGAACCAGGACCAGCTGGCCCAGTCGCTCGCCGAGATCGCGGGCTTCGACGGGCTGCTGATCGTGCACGCCGAGGACCCGCACGAGCTGGCGGCCGCGCCGCAGACGCCCGGCCCCAAGTACGCCGACTACCTGGCCAGCCGTCCGCGCGTCTCCGAGAACACCGCCATCGAGTCCCTGATCGCCGCCGCGAAGCGGGTCGGCGCCCGGGTGCACATCCTGCACCTGTCGTCCTCCGACGCGCTGCCGGTGATCGCCGCCGCCAAGCGCGAGGGCGTCCGGCTCACCGTCGAGACCTGTCCGCACTACCTCACGCTCACCGCCGAGGAAGTCCCGGACGGCGCCAGCGAGTTCAAGTGCTGTCCGCCGATCCGCGAGGCCGCCAACCAGGACCTGCTGTGGGCGGCGCTCGCCGACGGCACCATCGACTGCGTCGTCACCGACCACTCGCCGTCCACCGCCGACCTCAAGACCGACGACTTCGCCACCGCCTGGGGCGGCATCTCCGGCCTCCAGCTCAGCCTCTCCGCCGTCTGGACCGAGGCGCGCCGGCGCGGCCACACCCTGGAGGACGTGGTGCGCTGGATGTCCTCCGCCACCGCCTCGCTGGTCGGCCTGGACCGCAAGGGCGCCATCGAGGCCGGCCGCGACGCCGACTTCGCCGTGCTCGCCCCCGACGCGACCTTCACCGTCGACCCGGCGGAACTCCAGCACCGCAACCGCGTCACCGCGTACGCGGGCAAGACCCTGCACGGTGTCGTCAAGTCGACCTGGCTGCGCGGCGAGCGCATCCAGGAGAACGGCACCCTCACCGAGCCCACCGGCCGCCTGCTCGAAAGGAACAACTGAAACCGTGAGCGAGATCCCTTCCTTCACCGGTGACGCCAGCCCCTACGGCGGCGGCGACCCGTACGCGGACTACCGCACCGCCGACTTCCCGTTCACGCAGTACGCCGACCTCGCCGACCGGCGCCTGGGCGCGGGCGTCATCGCCGCCAACGACGAGTTCTTCGCCGAGCGCGAGAACCTCCTCAAGCCCGACGCCGCCGAGTTCGACCCCGAGCACTTCGGCCACAAGGGCAAGATCATGGACGGCTGGGAGACCCGCCGCCGCCGAGGCGTCTCGGCCGCCGTGCCGCACCCCACCGAGGACGACCACGACTGGGCGCTCGTACGCCTCGGCGCCCCCGGCGTGGTGCGCGGCATCGTCGTCGACACCGCCCACTTCCGGGGCAACTACCCGCAGGCCGTCTCCGTCGAGGCCACCTCGGTGGCGGGCTCCCCGTCGCCCGAGGAGCTGCTCGCCGACGACGTGAAGTGGGTGACCCTGGTACCGCGTACGGCGGTCGGCGGCCACGCGGCCAACGGGTTCGCCGTCGACGTCGAGCAGCGCTTCACGCACCTGCGCGTCAACCAGCACCCGGACGGGGGCATCGCCCGGCTGCGCGTGTACGGCGAGGTCGCCCCGGACCCGGAGTGGCTCGCCGTGCTCGGCACCTTCGACCTCGCGGCGCTGGAGAACGGCGCCCAGGTCGAGGACGCCTCGGACCGCTTCTACTCGCCCGCCACCAACACCATCCAGCCGGGCCGCTCCCGCAAGATGGACGACGGCTGGGAGACCCGCCGCCGCCGCGACAAGGGCAACGACTGGATCCGCTACCAGCTGGTGGCGCAGTCCGAGATCCGCGCGGTCGAGATCGACACCGCGTACCTCAAGGGCAACTCGGCGGGCTGGGCGGCGCTCTCGGTGCGCGACGGCGAGTCGGGCGAGTGGCGCGAGATCCTGCCCCGCACCCGGCTGCAGCCCGACACCAACCACCGGTTCGTGCTCGACGCCCCGGCGGTCGCCACGCACGTGCGCATCGACATCTTCCCCGACGGCGGCATCTCCCGCCTGCGTCTGTTCGGCTCGCTCACGAGCGACGGCGCGGCGCGGCTGAACGCCCGCCACCAGGAGCTGGGCGGCTGACGACACCCGCCCCTGCGCGGAGCGCCCCGGCCGACAGCACCGGGGCGCTCCGCGCCCCTTAGGGGCGCGGGGAACTGCGCGACCAGCCACAGACGGCCCGCAGCCAAACCACCACACTCCCTGCGGAGCGCCCCGCGTCGGCCTTCCGGCTCGTCCGGCGCGGCGAAAGTCTCGACCCGTACGACTTTGGTAGCGCGCCCCCGGCGGAACCCGCCACGCCACCCCTGACCTGCGTAGCTTGGGTGGCATGAACCGCGCTGGTCCCGAGTACCGCTGGCTGCTGCCCTCCGCCGTCGTCGCCCCCGAGCTGCCGGGCGACCGGCCCGAGGGGCGTGCGCCGCGCCGTACCGTACGGGACTGGGTCGTCGACACCTGCGCGTTCCTCTGCGCCGCGCTGATCGGCGTGCTCGCCGCCGACGCCATGAACCAGGCGTCCGACTACCCCGAGCCCCTTCAGGCGGTCGACCAGCTGGTGGGGGCCGTCGCCTGCTGCGCGGTCTGGCTGCGCAGGCGGTGGCCCGTACAGCTCGCGGCCGTGCTGGTCGCCGTCACCACCGTGGCGCCGGTCGCCTCCGGGGCGCTGCTCGTCGCCCTGTTCAGCCTGGCCGTGCACCGGCCGCTCAAGCCCGCCGTCGCGCTCGTCGGCACCGCCGCCGTGGCCAGCGCCGTGCTCCAGCCGGTGGTCCGCCCCGACCCGCACACCGGCCTGCTGGCCAACGCGATCACCGGCACCGTGATGGTCCTCCTCTCCACGGGCTGGGGCATGCTCGTGCGCGCCCGGCGCCAGCTCGTCGTGGCGCTGCGGGAGCGGGCCGTGCGCGCCGAGGCGGAGGCGGCGCTGCGGGCCGAGAACGCCCAGCGGCTCGCCCGCGAGGCCATCGCCCGCGAGATGCACGACGTGCTGGCCCACCGGCTCACCCTGCTCAGCGTGCACGCGGGCGCCCTGGAGTTCCGCCCCGACGCGCCCCCGGCCGAGGTCGCCCGCGCCGCCGGGGTCATCCGCGACAGCGCCCACGAGGCCCTGCAGGACCTGCGCCAGATCATCGGCGTGCTGCGCAGCCCCGACGAGGGCGCCGAGGACCGGCCCCAGCCGACGCTGGCGACCCTGGACGCGCTGGTCGCCGAGTCCCGCGAGGCCGGGATGAAGGTCACCCTGGACAGCCGGATCGGGGATCCCGACGGCGTCCCGGCGGCCACCGGGCGCAACGCCTACCGCATCGCCCAGGAGGCCCTCACCAACGCCCGCAAGCACGCTCCCGGCGCCGAGGTCACCGTGACCGTCAACGGCCGCCCGGGGGACGGACTCACCGTCGAGGTGCGCAACCCGGCGCCCGTCGGCGACGTACCGAAGGTGCCCGGGTCGGGGCAGGGGCTGATCGGGCTGACCGAGCGCGCCACGCTCGCGGGCGGCCGCCTGGAGCACGGGCGCACGCCCGGTGGCGGGTTCGAGGTCCGCGCCTGGCTACCGTGGCCCTCATGACCATCCGCCTCCTGGTCGTCGACGACGACCCCCTCGTCCGCGCGGGACTCACCTTCATGCTCGGCGGCTCCGACGACCTGGAGATCGTGGGGGAGGCCTCCGACGGCTCCCAGGTCGAGGAGTTGACCGACCGGCTGCGCCCGGACGTGGTCCTGATGGACATCCGGATGCCCAGCGTCGACGGGCTCACCGCCACCGAGACCCTGCGCGCCCGCCCCGACGCCCCCGAGGTCATCGTCCTGACCACCTTCCACGCCGACGAGCAGGTGGTACGGGCGCTGCGCGCGGGGGCCGCCGGGTTCGTCCTGAAGGACACCGCGCCCGCCGAGATCGTCGCCGCCGTACGCCGGGTGGCGGCGGGCGAGCCGGTGCTCTCCCCGGCCGTCACCCGCCAGCTGATGCACCAGGTCGCGGGTGCGCCGGAGGGCTCCGACGACCGGGCGGCCCGGGCCCGGGCGCGGATCGGGCAACTCGCCGAGCGGGAGCGGGAGGTGGCGGTCGCCGTCGGCCGGGGCCAGTCGAACGCGGAGATCTCCGCCGCCCTCTTCCTCAGCGTGCCGACGGTGAAGACCCACGTCTCGCGCGTGCTGGCCAAGCTGGACCTCAACAACCGTGTCCAGATCGCGCTGCTCGTCCACGACGCCGGGCTGCTCGACGAGGACGGCGACGTACGCTGAATCGAACAACCGGAGGGGGAACAGAGCATGCCGCTCGTCGATCTGCGCGACCACGAGGACTTCACCGCCAACCCGTATCCGTACTACGCGAAGCTGCGCGCCGAGGGGCCGGTGCACCGCGTCCGCACCCATGAGACGGACGAGGTCTGGCTGATCGTCGGACACGACGAGGCGCGGGCCGCGCTCGCCGACGCCCGCTTCTCCAAGGACTGGCGGGCGATCGCCGAGGGGGACTACGAGTTCACCGCGGTCAGCGCCAACATGCTGGACTCGGACCCGCCGCAGCACACCCGGCTGCGCAAGCTGGTGGCCCGCGAGTTCACCTCGCGCCGGATCGCGGCGCTGCGCCCGCGCGTCCAGGAGATCACCGACGGGCTGCTCGACACCATGCTGGCCGCGCCCGGCCGCACGGCCGACCTGGTCGACTCGTTCGCCTTCCCGCTGCCGATCACGGTCATCTGCGAGCTCCTCGGCGTGCCGGACCTGGACCGGGAGACCTTCCGCAGACTCTCCAACGAGGCCGTCGCGCCCACCGAGAACGACGGGACGAACGCCTCCATGCTGGAGATGGGCGCCTACCTGGTGCAGCTCATCGAGGACAAGCGCGCCACCGCCCCCGCCGACGACCTGATGAGCGCGCTGATCCGCACCCGGCACGAGGACGGCGACCAGCTCTCCCCGGACGAGCTCATCGGCATGGCTTTCCTGCTCCTCGTCGCGGGCCACGAGACCACCGTCAACCTCATCTCCAACGGGGTACGGGCGCTGCTCGCGCACCCCGAGCAACTGGCCGCGCTGCGCGCCGACTTCGACGGGCTGATCGACGGCGCGATCGAGGAGATGCTGCGCTACGACGGCCCGGTGGAGACCGCCACGTACCGGTTCACCAAGGAGGCCGTCGAGTGCGGCGGCACGGTCATCCCCGCCGGGGCGGCCGTCCTCGTCGCCCTCGCCTCCGCCGGGCGCGACCCGGCCCGCCACCCCGACCCGGACCGCTTCGACATCCGCCGCACCCCGCAGAGCCACCTCGGCTTCGGGCACGGCATCCACTACTGCCTGGGCGCCCCGCTCGCCCGGATGGAGGGCCGCATCGCGATCCGTACGCTCCTGGAGCGCGCCCCCGGCCTCGAACTCGCCCTGGACGGGGGCTCGCTGGAGTGGCTGCCGGGGATGCTCATCCGGGGTGTGCGCCATCTGCCGGTGCGCTGGTGAGGCCAGGCGCTCACGCCTTGCGGGCGGCCGCCGCCCTGCGCCGGTGCTCGCCGCGCAGCACCAGGGCCGGCCACTCGTCGCCGTACGCGCCGCACGCCGAGACCGACCACAGCGACCACTGCTGCGGCACCGAGTAGTACGGCACCAGCAGCCGCGCGGTGCGCAGCCGGGACACCTTCACCGGGAGAAGCGCGGGCAGCACGTCCGGCTGCTGGCCCGCCAGGATCGCCTTGCGGCAGGACGGGCAGGCGGGACGGCGGTCGGCCGCCGCCTCGCGCGGCCCGGTCCGGCGCCGGGCCCGCTGCCGGTGCTGCTTGCGCGCGGGCGGCCCGCCGCTCTCGGCCGCCGCGTGCAGCGGGTTGTAGTAGCAGCGCTCGGGCGGCCTGGGCACCGGCTGCCCCGCTCGGCGGGCGTGCAGCGCGGCGAACCTGACCAGGGCGCGCTCGGCCAGGACCGCGGCGGCGGCCAGGTCCGGCAGGTCGGCCGCCTCGTCCAGGAGCTTGCCCGCGGCCTGGAAGGCGTCGAGCACCCACGCGTAGTCGCGCCCGTCCCGGGCGTCCCCGCCGGGCCTCGGCGCGTCCGGACCGCCCCGGCCGACCGGGAGTTCGGCCGCCCGCAGCACGTCGCCGACGGCCGTGACCCGGGCCGACACCAGCCGCTCCAGGCGCTCGCGGGCCGTCTCCCACTCGTCGAGGACCCGCTGCTGCTCCTCCTTCGACGGTTCCCACGTCCGCTGTGCGGGCATGCCCGGACGCAGCGCCCCCATGAACCACCAACGCCTCAGCACCGCGCCTCCCCTCGCTGCGACCAGGGTAGAAGCCCTCGAAGCTACTGGAGAGTTAGGGTGAGCCGCTCCGTCACGACGCCCTGAAAGGACCTGCGTTGATGACCAGCGAAGCCACTGAGGACGCCGTGGTCGATCTCGCCGCTCTCGGCGACGGGTTCACCCGCGACCCCTACTCCGTCTACGCCGGGCTGCGCGAGCGCGGCCCGGTGCACCGCGTCCGGATGCCCGAGGGCGCCGACGCCTGGCTCGTCGTCGGCTACGAGGCGGGTCGCGCCGCCCTCGCCGACCCGCGTCTGTCCAAGGAGTGGCGCAACGCCGACCCGGACCTCGGGGTGAAGGCGGTCGCCTCCGGCACCACCATGCTCAGCTCCGACGCCCCCGCCCACACCCGGCTGCGCAAGCTGGTGACCCGGGAGTTCACCCCGCGCCGCGTCGAGCTGCTCGCCCCGCGCATCCAGGAGATGACGGACGCGCTGCTCGACGCCATGCTGGAGCGGCCGGACCGCCGGGCGGACCTCGTCGAGGCGCTCTCCTTCCCGCTGCCGATCACCGTCATCGGCGAGCTGCTCGGGGTGCCCGCCCTCGACCAGGACAGCTTCCGCGAGTGGTCCAACACCTCCATATCCGCGCCCGTCCTCGCCGACCGGATGGCGGCCGCCAAGGCCATGTCGGAGTATCTGACCGCGCTCCTGGAGAGCAAGCGCGAGCGGCCCGGCGACGACCTGATGAGCGCGCTGATCACCACGGCCGACGAGGACGGCGACCGGCTGTCGGGCCCCGAACTGCTCGGCATGGCCTGGCTGCTCCTGGTCGCGGGCCACGAGACGACCGTCAACCTGATCTCCAACGGCGTCCTCGCACTGCTCGGCAATCCGGATCAACTGGCCGATCTGCGATCCGACTTCGACGGGCTGATCGACAACGCGGTGGAGGAGATGCTGCGCTACGACGGCCCGGTCGAGACCCCGACGTACCGCTTCACCACCGAGCCGGTCGACATCGCCGGGACGGTGGTCCCCGGCGGCGGCCAGCTCGTCCTGGTCGCCATGGCCGACGCCAACCGCGACCCGGCCAAGTACGCCGAGCCGTCCCGCTTCGACATCCGGCGCGACGCCCGCGGCCATGTGGCCTTCGGGCACGGCATCCACTACTGCCTGGGCGCGCCGCTGGCCCGCCTGGAGGCGCGGATCGCCATCCGCTCGCTCCTGGAGCGCTGTCCCGACCTGGCGCTCGACATCCATCCGGCGGCGCTGACCTGGCGTTCGGGGATGCTGGTGCGCGGCCCGGAGAGCCTGCCGGTCAGCTGGTGAACCTCAGTCGGTGAACTCCGCGACGGCGACCGGGCGGCGCTCGTGCCGCGAGCGCTCGCACGCCTCGGCGACGCGCAGCGCGTGCAGCGCCTCCCGGCCGTCGCAGGGGTTCGCCAGCTCGCCCCGCACGACTCGCACGAACGCGTCGAGCTCGGCCCGGTAGGCGGGGGCGAACCGCTCCAGGAAGCCGGGCCAGGGCTTCCCGGCGGGCTCGGGCGCCCCGGGTTCGGCCGAGGTCAGCGGCGTGCGCTCGCCGAGCCCCACCGCCAGCTGGTCACGGTCCCCGGCGAGCTCCATCCGTACGTCGTACCCGGCGCCGTTGCATCGGGTCGCCGTCGCCGTGGCGAGGGTGCCGTCGTCGAGGGTGAGAAGGGCCGCGGCCGTGGAGACGTCCCCGGCCTCGCGGAACATGGCGGGCCCGGCGTCCGAGCCCATCGCGTACACCTCGACGACCTCGCGGCCGGTCACCCACCGCAGACTGTCGAAGTCGTGGACCAGGCAGTCCCGGTAGAGGCCGCCGGAGAGCGGCAGATACGCGGCGGGCGGCGGCGCCGGATCCGAGGTGACCGCCCGTACGGTGTGCAGCCGCCCCAGCTCACCGGCCCGGACCCGCGCGCGGGCCGCCGCGTATCCGGCGTCGAAGCGCCGCATGAACCCGATCTGCAGGACCGTCCCCGCGCTCTCCACCTCGTCCAGGGCCGCCAGCGTCCCGGCCAGGTCGAGGGCGATCGGCTTCTCGCAGAAGGCGGGGAGCCCGGCCCGGGCAGCCCGGGCGATCAGACCGGCGTGCGCTGCGGTCGCCGAGGCGATCACCACCGCGTCCGGGCCGCCCGCGAAGAGCTCGTCGACCGTGGCGGCCGTAGCCCCGGTCCGCCCCGCGGCCTCGGCGGCCCGCGCGGGGTCGGCGTCGGCGACGACGAGCTCGCTGACCGAGGGATGGCGGGCCAGTACCTCCGCGTGGAAGGAGCCGATACGTCCCGTTCCGATGAGTCCGATACGCATGGCCAAAAGGTGACGGTGCCCGCACGTCCTGTCAAGAGTTTGTCCTGACAATCAGACTTCACGACTTCCCGTCAACATGGCCCGCGCACTACGCTCACCCCGTGTCCAAGCAGCCCAGAACCGTGCCGGATCCCGCCGTGCCGCTCCAGCTCAGCGTGGACCGCACCAGCCCGGTCCCGCTCTACTTCCAGCTGTCCCAGCAACTGGAGGCGGCCATCGAGCGGGGCACCCTCACGCCCGGCAGCCTCCTCGGCAACGAGATCGACCTCGCGGGCCGCCTCGGCCTGTCCCGCCCCACCGTCCGCCAGGCCATCCAGGCCCTGGTCGACAAGGGCCTGCTGGTGCGCCGCCGGGGAGTCGGCACCCAGGTGGTGCACAGCCAGGTCAAGCGCCCCCTGGAGCTGAGCAGCCTCTACGACGACCTGGAGGCGGCCGGGCAGAAGCCCGCCACCAAGGTGCTGCGCAACACTGTGGAACCGGCCACCGCGGAAGTGGCGGCGGCGCTCGGCGTGGCCGAGGGCGACGACGTCCATCTGGTGGAGCGGCTGCGGTACGCGCACGGCGAGCCGATGGCCCAGCTGCGCAACTACCTGCCGACCGGGCTGCTCGCCCTCGACACCGCGCACCTGGAGGCCACCGGCCTGTACCGGCTGATGCGCGGCGCGGGCATCACGCTGCACAGCGCCCGGCAGTCGGTGGGGGCGCGGGCCGCGACCGCCGCCGAGGCGGAGCTGCTCGCCGAGGCGGAGGGCGCGCCGCTGCTGACCATGCAGCGCACCACCTTCGACGACACCGGGCGGGCGGTCGAGTTCGGCACGCACGTCTACCGGGCGTCGCGGTACGCCTTCGAGTTCCAGCTGCTCGTACGGCCGTGAGGGCTCGGCCCGTCGGTCATGCTCGTACATCGCATTCGTACATCACGTAAGAATGTTCGGACAAAGTATTGACGGGTGTGTCGGCCCGCCGCTAGAACTCACGTGCCGCAACCGGGCGGCCGGGACGGAAGGCGGACCCCATGCGCATATCCCGCACCGCGGCCACGGCGACGGCGGTCGTCGCGGCCCTCGCACTCACGGTCGCCGGATGCAGCTCCTCGGGCGGCAAGAGCTCCGAGGAGAAGACCAAGGACGGCTCGGGCGGCGGCAAAGGCGTCTCCACACCCCGGATGAAGATCGCGATGATCACCCATTCGGGCGAGGGTGACACCTTCTGGGACATCGTGCAGAGCGGCGCGAAACAGGCCGCCGCCAAGGACAACGTCGACTTCCTCTATTCGGCCAACAAGGAGGGCCAGCAGCAGTCGCAGCTGGTCCAGGCGGCCATCGACCAGAAGGTCGACGGGATCGTGGTCACCCTCGCCAAGCCCCAGGCCGTCCAGGACGTCGTCAAGAAGGCGGTCGCGGCGGGCATCCCGGTCGTCACCATCAACTCCGGTGCGCAGTACTCGAAGCAGCTCGGCGCGCTCGGCCACATCGGGCAGGACGAGGGCGTCGCCGGTGAGGCGGTCGGCGAGCAGCTCAACGCGAACGGCAAGAAGAAGGCCGTCTGCGTGATCCACGAGCAGGGCAACGTGTCGCTGGAGGAGCGGTGCGCCGGGGTGAAGAAGACCTTCAAGGGCTCGGTCGAGAACCTGAACGTCGACGGGACCAACACGCCCGCCGCCACGTCCTCCATCGAGGCGAAACTCCAGGCCGGTAAGGACATCGACGCGGTGGTCACGCTCGGCGCGCCGGTCGCGGCCGCCGCGGTCAAGGCCAAGGGCGACGCGGGCAGCTCCGCCGAGGTCGACACCTTCGACCTCAACGCGGCCGTGATCAAGCAGTTCAAGGCCGCCGAGATCGGCTTCGCGGTCGACCAGCAGCCCTATCTCCAGGGGTATCTGGCGGTCGACGAACTGTGGCTCCAGAAGACCAACGGCAATGTGATCGGCGGCGGCAGGCCGGTCCTCACCGGCCCCGCGATCGTCACCGAGAAGGACGTGCCGGCGCTGGAGAAGTACACCGCTCGCGGTACCCGATGATCCGCCGCCGACCTCACGTGACCCATACTTGGGCGGCCGGGACAGGTCCGCACCAGTCCCGGACGCACCTGGGAGTACAGCAAGAGGAGCACGGCGTCGTGGCAAGGGTTCGGACAGGGGTACGCGCGATCGGCGCGGTGCTGGCGGCGGTGCTCGGAGCTTCCCTGGTGGGATGCAGCAGTACCGGGGGCAAGCGCGCCGAGGACGCGCGCAAGGCCGCCTCGGCGCAGGGCAAGGCGGCGGTGAACACGCCCCGCTGGAAGATCGCCATGATCACCCATTCGGGCGACGGCGACACCTTCTGGGACATCGTCCAGAGCGGCGCCAAGCAGGCCGCCGTCAAGGACAACATCGACTTCCTGTACTCGCACAGCGACCAGGGCCAGCAGCAGGCGCAGTTCGTGCAGGCGGCCATCGACCAGAAGGTCGACGGCATCGTCGTCACGCTCGCCAAGCCGGACGCCATGAAGGACGTCGTCGCCAAGGCCGCCAAGGCCGGTATCCCGGTCATCACGGTGAACTCGGGCTCCGAGAAGTCCAAGGAGTACGGCGCGCTCACCCACATCGGGCAGGACGAGACCATCGCGGGCGAGGCCGTCGGCGAGGAGCTCAACAAGCGCGGCAAGAAGAAGGCGCTCTGTGTCCTGCACGAGCAGGGCAACGTGGGCCACGAGCAGCGCTGCGCGGGCACCAAGAAGGCCTTCAAGGGCGAGCTGCAGAACCTCTACGTCACCGGCACCAACATGCCCGACGTGCAGTCCTCCATCGAGGCCAAGCTCCAGGCGGACAAGTCCATCGACGCGGTGGTCACGCTCGGCGCGCCGTTCGCGGACACCGCCGTCAAGGCCAAGGGCTCCGCGGGCAGCTCCGCCGAGGTCGACACCTTCGACCTGAACGCCAAGGTCGCCGCCGAACTCAAGGACGGCACCCTCGGCTTCGCCGTCGACCAGCAGCCCTACCTCCAGGGGTACGAGGCCGTGGACCTGCTCTGGCTCTACAAGTACAACGGCGACGTCCTCGGCGGCGGGCTGCCGGTGCTGACCGGACCCCAGATCATCACCAAGGACGCGGCCGCCAAGCTGGAGGACTACACGAAGCGGGGGACCCGATGACCGCCACCGCCCCAGCGCCGGCGTCCGCGAAGGACGAGCGGCTGATCCACCGGTCGGTGCTGCGCAAGCTGCTCGGCCGCCCGGAGCTCGGCTCGGTCGTGGGCGCCGTCGCCGTCTTCGTCTTCTTCTCGGTCGTCGCCGACAGCTTCCTGCGGGCCTCCAGCCTCTCGACCGTCCTGTACGCGGCGTCGACCATCGGCATCATGGCGGTGCCGGTGGCGCTGCTGATGATCGGCGGCGAGTTCGACCTGTCGGCCGGTGTGCTGGTGACGACGTCGGCGCTGGTGTCGTCGATGTTCAGCTACCAGATGACCGCGAACGTCTGGGTGGGCGTCGGGGTCTCGCTGCTGACCACGCTCGCCCTCGGCGCGTTCAACGGCTTCATGCTGACCCGTACCAAACTGCCCAGCTTCATCATCACGCTCGGCACCTTCCTCATGCTGACCGGACTCAACCTGGGCTTCACCAAGCTGATCAGCGGTACGGTCTCCACCAAGTCCATCGCCGACATGGAGGGCTTCGCCTCGGCGAAGAAGGTGTTCGCCTCCCAGCTGTCCATCGGCTCGGTCGACCTCAAGGTGACCATCCTGTGGTGGTTCGGCCTGGTCGCGCTGGCCACCTGGGTCCTGCTGCGGACCCGCTTCGGCAACTGGATCTTCGCGGTCGGCGGCGAGGCGGACGCGGCCCGCGCGGTCGGCGTGCCGGTCTACAAGACCAAGATCGGCCTGTACATGGGCGTGGCGTTCGCCGCCTGGATCTCCGGCCAGCACCTGCTCTTCTCGTTCGACGTGGTCCAGTCGGGCGAGGGCGTCGGCAACGAGCTGATCTACATCATCGCGGCCGTCATCGGCGGCTGTCTGATCACCGGCGGCTACGGCTCGGCGATCGGCTCCGCGGTCGGCGCGTTCATCTTCGGCATGACCAGCAAGGGCATCGTCTACGCCGAGTGGAACCCGGACTGGTTCAAGTTCTTCCTGGGAGCGATGCTCCTGCTGGCCACCCTGCTCAACGCCTGGGTGCGCAAGCGGGCGGAGGCGACGGCATGACGGACGCGACCCTGACCAAGAGCGCCGCGAGCCCCCTGGTGGAGCTCGACGACGTCAGTAAGTACTACGGCAACATCCGCGCCCTCGAAGGCGTCTCCCTGGAGGTGCACGGCGGCGAGATCACCTGTGTGCTGGGTGACAACGGCGCCGGCAAGTCCACCCTCATCAAGATCATCGCGGGGCTGCACCGGCACGACGCCGGCGCCTTCCGCATCGAGGGCGAGGACGTCTCGCTCAGCAACCCGCGCGAGGCGCTGGACCGGGGCATCGCCACCGTCTACCAGGACCTCGCGGTCGTCCCGCTGATGCCCGTGTGGCGCAACTTCTTCCTCGGCTCCGAGCCGACCAAGGGCGCGGGCCCCTTCAAGCGCCTCGACGTCGACCTGATGCGCCGCACCACCCGCGCGGAGCTGCTGCGCATGGGCATCGACCTGCGCGACGTGGACCAGCCCATCGGCACCCTGTCGGGCGGCGAGCGCCAGTGCGTGGCGATCGCCCGCGCCGTCTACTTCGGCGCCAAGGTCCTGGTCCTGGACGAGCCCACCGCCGCGCTCGGCGTCAAGCAGTCCGGCGTCGTGCTCAAGTACGTGGCGGCCGCCCGGGACGCGGGCCTCGGCGTGGTCCTGATCACGCACAACCCGCACCACGCCTATCTGGTCGGCGACCGGTTCGTGCTGCTCAAGCGCGGCACGATGACCGGCAGCCATCTGCGCACCCAGATCACCCTGGACGAGCTCACCCGCCAGATGGCGGGCGGCAGCGAGCTGGAGGAGCTCAGCCACGAGCTCCAGCGGGCCCCCGAGCCGCACCTGGGCGGCGGGGCCGCCGACACCGGCGAGTAACGGCCGGGGCGGCCCGGGCACACGAGGTCGGGTCCCGGCCGGGGTGGCAGAATCGGGCACGGCGGGCGCCGTCCGCCGCCGGTCACCCCGGCTCCCCGAGACCTCCAGGGACGACACCCCTCGTGCGAGCACTCCAGGACACCCCTCTCCCTGCGCGAAGGGGTGCGGCCCGATGAACACCTACCGAGGCTCCGCCCGGGCCACCGTCCTGCGCACCGTCGGCACCCGCGAGCGCCGCTCGCACCTGACCGCACCCCGCGTCCCCACCGTCGGCATCGACATCGGCGGCACCAAGGTGATGGCGGGCGTCGTCGACGCCGACGGCACCATCCTGGAGAAGATCCGCACCGAGACGCCGGACAAGTCCAAGAGCCCCAAGGTCGTCGAGGACACCATCACCGAGCTGGTCCTGGACCTCTCGGACCGCCACGACGTGCACGCCGTCGGCATCGGCGCGGCCGGGTGGGTCGACGCCGACCGCAGCACCATTCTCTTCGCCCCGCACCTCGCCTGGCGCAACGAGCCGCTGCGGGACGCCCTGCAGTCCCGGCTCGCCGTCCCCGTCATGGTCGACAACGACGCCAACACGGCCGCCTGGGCCGAGTGGCGGTTCGGCGCGGGCCGCGGCGAGGACCACCTCGTCATGATCACACTCGGCACCGGCATCGGCGGCGCGATCCTGGAGGACGGCCGGGTCAAGCGCGGCAAGTACGGCGTGGCCGGCGAGTTCGGCCATATGCAGGTCGTGCCCGGCGGCCACCGCTGCCCGTGCGGCAACCGCGGCTGCTGGGAGCAGTACAGCTCGGGCAACGCCCTGGTCCGCGAGGCCCGCGAGCTGGCGGTCGCGGACTCGCCGGTCGCGTACAACATCCTGGAGCGGGTCAAGGGCAACATCCCCGACATCACCGGGCCGCTGATCACCGAGCTCGCCCGGGAGGGCGATGCCATGTGCGTCGAGCTCCTCCAGGACATCGGCCAGTGGCTCGGCGTCGGCATCGCCAACCTGGCGGCCGCCCTCGACCCGTCCTGCTTCGTCGTCGGCGGCGGCGTCAGCGCGGCCGACGACCTGCTGATCGGCCCGGCCAGGGACGCCTTCCGGCGCCATCTGACCGGCCGCGGCTACCGGCCGGAGGCCCGTATCGCCAAGGCGCAGCTGGGCCCCGAGGCCGGTATGGTCGGCGCCGCCGACCTGGCCCGTCTGGTCGCCCGCCGCTTCCGCCGAGCCAACCGCCGCCGGGTGGAGCGCTACGAGCGGTACGCCCAGGTCGCCGAGGCCGTCCGCAAGTCGAGCTCCGCCCGCACCACCCAGGGATCGCCGTGATGACCCCCGCAGAGCGGCCCGCCGTGCCGCGCCAGTCCCCGTCCCCGGACCAGCCCCCGGCCCCGGAGGACCACCGGCACATGATCCGCCGCCGCTGGCTCACCGCGATCATCATCGTGCTGCTCATCGGGGTCCCGGCCGGCTACCTGGCCATCTCCGCCGGGCAGAGCCGCGACAGCGGCCGCGACAAGGAGAGCGAGGCCTCGGCGACCGGGCTGCAGAACGACTGGCCGTCCAAGACCCAGCGGCGCATCTACGACGTGCCGGTCCCCTCGTCCGCCACGGACGTCAAGTACCTCGAGACCAACAGCTGGGCGGTCAGCAAGCTGTACGTGCAGTTCAAGACCACCGCGGCCGGTCTCGCCGAGTTCCTGAAGGACTCCGGCACCAGTACGGCGGCGCTGCGGCCCGGTTCGGTGGCGATCGGAGCGACGGACGCGAGGACGGTCGGCTGGTCCTTCCCGTCGGGCCACGACTGGGCGGGCACCCGGCACGCCCAGAAGGACCCGCTGCCCACGCAGGACATCACGGTGGACGAGAGCGACCCGGACAACCCGGTCGTCTTCGTGGTCTCCACGGCGACGCCGTGACCGGACGGGCGGCTACCGCGACCCCCTGACCGGAGCGTGCCGGTCCGCTCACTAGTCTGGAGCGAGTGAGCGACGTGACTGAGACGCCTGTGACCGAGACGCCCGAGCCCGCGAAGGCGCCGACCCTCCAGTACCGGATCGACGGTCCCGACGACGCGCCGGTCCTGGTGCTCGGCCCCTCGCTCGGGACGACCTGGCACATGTGGGACCGCCAGATACCCGAACTCGCCGGGACCTGGCGGATCGTGCGGTTCGACCTTCCCGGCCACGGCGGCGCCCCGGCCCACCCGGCGGTCTCGGTCTCCGAGCTCGCCGACCGGCTGATCGCCACCCTGGACGAGCTGGGCGTGCGGCGGTTCGGCTACGCGGGCAGCGCGATCGGCGCGGCCGTCGGCGCCGATCTGGCCCTGCGCCACCCGCAGCGGCTCGCCTCGCTGGCGCTGATCGCCGCCTCGGCCCGGTTCGGCACCGCCGACGAGTTCCGCCAGCGCGGCGTGGTCGTGCGCAGCAACGGCATGGACCCGATGGCCCGCAGCGCGCCCGAGCGCTGGTTCACGCCCGCGTACGCGGCGGCGCAGCCCGCCATCGTCGAGTGGGCCGTCCAGATGGTCCGCACCACCGACCCCGGCTGCTACATCGCGGCCTGCGAGGCGCTGGCCGCCTTCGACATCCGCGCCGACCTCGCCCGTATCGGCGTCCCCACGCTGGTGCTGGCCGGCGCCGAGGACCGGGTGACCGGGCCCGGCGACGCGCGCACCCTGGTCGCCGGGGTGCCCGACGCGCGGCTCGCGGTGGTGCCGGGCGCCGCGCACCTGGCGCCGGTCGAGCAGCCCGCCGCCGTCACCGACCTGCTGGTGCACCACTTCTCGACGGCCTGGCACGAGACGCTCCCGGCGATCCCGGTGCCGCCCGCGCCGCCGGTCGCCGCCGCCTCGCCGTCGCCGCAGACCCTGCACGTGCCCGTCCCGATGGCCGCCGAGCCCGTACCGGCCCCGGCGCCCGAGGTCCCCGGCCGGCCCGACCCGTACGAACAGGGCATGAAGCTGCGGCGCGAGGTCCTCGGGGACGCGCGCGTGGACGCCGAGACCGCCGAGGCCGACGGCTTCACCGGCGACTTCCAGGAGCTCGCCACCCGCTACGCCTGGGGCGAGGTGTGGGCCCGCGACGGGCTCGACCGGCGCACCCGGGCCGTCGTGGCGCTCTCCGCGCTGGTCGCGGGCGGCCACCTCGACGAGGTCGCGGCCCACACCCGCGCCGCGCTGCGGGCCGGGCTCACCCCCGACGAGATCAGGGAAGTGCTGCTCCAGACGTCCGTGTACTGCGGCCTCCCGGCGGCGGGCGCGGCCTTCCGGGCGGCCGCCGCCGTCATCCGCGAGGAGACCACCCCGCAGCACTGAGCCGTCCGGGCGAGGCGGCGCCCGCCGTAGCAGGATGGGGTCATGAGCCTGAAGCTGACCAAGAAGACCCACGCGTGCGTCCGGCTGGAGAAGGACGGCCGGACGCTGGTCATCGACCCCGGCGCCTTCAGCGAGGCGGACGCCGCGCTCGGCGCGGACGCCGTCCTCGTCACCCACGAGCACCCCGACCACTTCGCCGAGGACCGGCTGCGGACCGCCCTGGAGGCCAATCCGGCGGCCGATATCTGGACCCTGCGCAGCGTCGCGGAGAAGATCTCGGCGGCGTTCCCCGGCCGCGTCCACACCGTCGGGCACGGCGACGCCTTCCACGCGGCCGGGTTCGACGTCCAGGTCCACGGCGAGCTGCACGCGGTGATCCACCCGGACCTCCCGAGGATCACCAACGTCGGCTTCCTGGTGGACGGTTCGCTCTTCCACCCCGGCGACGCGCTCACCGTCCCGGACCACCCGGTGGACACGCTGATGCTGCCGGTGCAGGCGCCCTGGAGCAAGATCTCCGAGGTGATCGAGTACGTACGGGAGGTCAAGCCGCGCCGCGCCATCGACATCCACGACGCGCTCCTGACCGACCTGGCCCGGCCCATCTACGACACCCACCTGGGCAATCTGGGCGGCGCCGACCACGCCCGGCTGAGCCCGGGGGACTCGGCGCAGCTCTGACACGGGTGAGTGTCACACCCCGCCGTTAGGCTGGGGGACATGCGCATCGCGACCTGGAACGTCAACTCGATCACCGCCCGGCTGCCCCGTCTCCTGGCCTGGCTGGAGAGCACCGGCACGGATGTGCTGTGCATCCAGGAGACCAAGACCACCCTGGAGGGCTTCCCCGCCGCCGAGCTCCGCGAGCTGGGCTACGAGTCGGCGGTCCACGCGACGGGGCGGTGGAACGGGGTGGCGCTGGTCTCCCGGGTCGGCCTGGACGACGTGGTGCTCGGCCTGCCCGGCGACCCCGGCTTCGAGGACACCCTGGAGCCCCGCGCCGTCTCGGCGACCTGCGGCGGAGTGCGCCTGTGGTCGGTGTACGTGCCGAACGGCCGGGAGGTCGGCCACGGCCACTACGCGTACAAGCTGGCCTGGTTCGAGGCCCTGAAGGCGGCCGTCGCCCAGGACGCGGCGGGGGAGCGGCCGTTCGCGGTGCTCGGCGACTTCAACGTCGCCCCGACCGACGAGGACGTCTTCGACGTGGCGTTCTTCGAGGGCCAGACCCATGTCACCGAGCCCGAGCGGGCCGCGCTCGCCGCGCTGCGCGAGGCGGGCCTGTCCGACGTGGTGCCCCGCCCCCTGAAGTACGACCGGCCGTACACGTACTGGGACTACCGCCAGCTGTCCTTCCCCAAGAACCGCGGCATGCGCATCGACCTGGTGTACGGCAACGCGCCCTTCGCCAAGGCCGTCAAGGACAGCTATGTGGACCGCGAGGAGCGCAAGGGCAAGGGCGCGTCGGACCACGCCCCGGTGGTCGTAGACCTGGAGATCTGAGAATCGCACTCCGCGTGCCCTGTGGTGCGCAGGTCTGTGCGAATGGGACGCTTGACGCCATGAACATCCTGGACAACTGGCGCAAGCGGCACGGCTCGCAGCGGACGGCGGCGCTCGCCGAGGCGGTGCAGACCGATCCGGAGGGCGTGGGCGAGCTCCTCGCGGAGTGCGAGCTGCTGCGCGTCAGGGCGCAGCAGGCCGGGCTCGAACTCGACGACAGCCCCGCGTCGTTGGCGGCGCTCGACCAGCTGCCGCCGCACTGGCGCGACGACCCGGAGGAGCTGCCGGGCCTCGGCAACGACGCGGGGCTGTACCTGGGGACCGTGCTGGTGCGCACCGTCGAGGGCGCCTCCTGGCAGGTGTGGCCGAGCGGGGAGCCGGTGGTGCGGCTCGCCTCGGGGCGCGAGATCGACGTGGTGGGCGCCGGGACCGAGTGGGCGGCGAGCGGAACGCCCGAGCTGTCGCAGATCTACGCGGAGGCCGCGGAGATCTGACGGGCCGACCGTCCCCTAACCCAAAATACGGTTTATGTCCTGTTCGTGCGTGTCGAGGTGAAGTCCCTTTCCGGGCTGGATAGTTTGCGCTGACCTCGACACAGCGATGAGTGGGCAGGACAGCGTATGGCCGTCGATCCGTTGATCGAGCTGCGTGACGTCAACAAGTACTACGGGAAGTTGCACGTCCTCCAGGACATCAACCTCACCGTCGGACGCGGGGAGGTGGTGGTCGTCATCGGCCCGTCCGGGTCGGGCAAGTCGACGCTCTGCCGGACGATGAACCGCCTGGAGGCGATCGAGTCGGGGTCGATCTCCATCGACGGGCAGCCGCTGCCCGAGGAGGGCAAGGGGCTGGCGGCGCTGCGCGCCGAAGTCGGCATGGTCTTCCAGTCCTTCAACCTCTTCGCCCACCGGACCGTCCTCGCCAACGTCTCGCTCGCCCAGATCAAGGTCCGGGGCCGCAAGAAGGAGGAGGCCGACCAGCGCTCGCGCGAACTCCTCGACCGGGTCGGCCTCGCCTCCCAGGCCGACAAGCTGCCCGCGCAGCTCTCCGGCGGCCAGCAGCAGCGCGTCGCCATCGCCCGCGCGCTCGCCATGAGCCCCAAGGTCATGCTCTTCGACGAGCCCACCTCCGCGCTCGACCCCGAGATGATCAACGAGGTCCTGGAAGTCATGCAGCAGCTGGCGCGCGACGGCATGACCATGGTCGTCGTCACCCACGAGATGGGCTTCGCCCGCTCGGCCGCCAACCGCGTCGTCTTCATGGCCGACGGAAAGATCGTCGAGGACCGCACCCCCGACGACTTCTTCACCAACCCGCACAGCGACCGAGCCAAGGACTTCCTCTCCAAGATCCTCAAGCACTGAACGGGGAGTGGACGCAACCATGACGCGTACGCGACGCGCGCTGGCCGCGCTTGCGCTGGTCCTGGCCGCCGCCGGATGCGGCAAGTCGGGCAGCCCGCCGGTCAAGGGCCCCAAGGCCGAACTGCTGCCCCACTACCAGGTCATGACGGGCTTCTCGCTGCCCGACTCCCCGGTGTGGCGGCGGGCGAAGAACCGCGGGCACCTGGTCGTCGGCGCCAAGGAGGACCAGCCGTACATGGGCGAGAAGGACCCGGCCACCGGCGTCTACTCGGGCTTCGACATCGAGATCGCCAAGATGATGTCCGCCTCGCTCGGCTTCGACCCGAAGACGATCTCCTTCAAGACGATCGCCTCCGCCAACCGCGAGACCGCGCTGCAGAACGGCCAGGTCGACTACTACGTCGGCACCTACACCATCAACGACAACCGCAAGAAGCTGGTCGGCTTCGCCGGGCCGTACTACCTGGCCGGCCAGGGCCTGCTGGTGCGCACCGACGAGAAGGACATCGAGGGGCCGCAGGACCTCAACAGCAAGCGCGTCTGCTCGGCCGCGGGCTCCACCCCGTACCAGCGCATCCAGAAGGACTACCCGAAGGCCGATCTCGTCGCGTACGACACGTACTCCGTCTGTGTGGACAACCTGCTCACCTTCCAGGTCGCCGCCGTCACCACCGACGACACCATCCTCAGCGGGTACGCGGCCAAGGTGCCCGACGAGCTGAAGGTGGTCGGCAAGCCCTTCTCCAAGGAGCCGTACGGCGTCGGCGTGCCGCGCGGCGACAACGCCCTGCGGTTCGCCCTCGACAACGCCATCGAGACCCACGAGAAGAACGGCGACTGGCAGAAGGCGTACGACGCGACGCTCGGCCTGTCGGGACGCAAGGCCGCGCCCGCCCCGCCCATCGACCGCTACCCGGCGAGCTGAGGCCCCGCATGGACGTACTGACCAAGAACTTCTCGCTGTACGGCAAGGGCTTCCTCGGCACGGTCGAGCTCACCGTCTACGCCTCGGCCGTGGCGCTCGCGCTGGGCTTCCTGATGGCGGCCTTCCGGGTCTCGCCGGTCGGCTCGTTCCGGGCGCTCGGCACCGTCTGGGTGAACGTGCTGCGCAACACCCCGCTCACGCTGCTGTTCTTCGCCGTGCTGCTGGGGCTGCCGCGCTTCGGCCTGGTGCTCCCCTTCAAGCTGTTCGCGGTGATCGCGCTCGGCTGCTACACCTCGGCGTTCATCTGCGAGGCGCTGCGCTCGGGCATCAACACCGTGCCCACCGGCCAGGGCGAGGCGGCCCGGAGCCTGGGGATGACCTTCAGCCAGACCCTGTCGGCCGTGGTCCTGCCTCAGGCCTTCCGCTCGGTCATCCCGCCGGTCGGCTCCACGCTGATCGCGCTCGCCAAGAACTCCGCCATCGCGGGCGCGTTCAGCGTCACCGAGCTGCTCGGCACGTACAAGACGCTCAGCGAGCTCGGCTACGACATCATCTGGACGTTCATCTGGATCGCCGTCGGCTATCTGATCATCACGCTCACCATCAGCGCCGTCTTCAACCTCATGGAGAAGTACTGGGGAGTCGCCCGATGACCGCACAGCTGTCCAGAGAAGCCACCGCCCTCTACGACATCCCCGGTCCCAGGACCCAGCAGCGGCACCTGCTCTACGGGCTCGTCTCGACGGTCCTGCTCCTCGCCCTGGTCGGCTGGATCGTCTACCTCCTGTTCGACACCGACCAGTTCACCGCCACCAAGTGGCGTCCCTTCGAGTACGAGGGGATCCAGCGGCTGCTGCTGCGCGGGCTCGGCAACACGCTCAAGGCGTTCGGGTTCGCGGCCCTGTTCTCGCTGGCGCTCGGCGCGGTGCTCGCGACCGGGCGGCTCTCCGACCACCGGCCGGTGCGCTGGCTCGCCACGCTGCTGGTCGAGTTCTTCCGCGCCATGCCCGTCCTGGTCATGATCTTCTTCATCTTCGTGGCGCTGAAGGTGCAGCCGTTGCCGGCGCTGGTGGCCGGACTGACGCTCTACAACGGCTCGGTGCTCGCCGAGGTCTTCCGCTCCGGCGTCAACTCCGTGGAACGCGGCCAGAAGGAGGCGGCATTCTCACTCGGGATGCGCAAGACGCAGGTCATGACGTACGTGCTGGTCCCGCAGGGGATCCGGGCGATGCTGCCGACCATCATCAGCCAGCTGGTGGTCGCGCTGAAGGACACCTCGCTCGGCTATCTGATCACCTATGAGGAGTTCCTGCACGCGGGGAAGCTCATCGCTTCGAATCTCGACTACGATTTGCCGTTCATCCCCGTGGTGATGGTGATCTCGCCGATCTACATCGGGATGTGCATGCTGCTCTCCTGGTTCGCCACCTGGATGGCCAGGAGACAGAAGCGCAATCCCAAGACGGAGGCCGTGGAAGTCGCCCCGGCCGAACCAGGGACGCTGCTGCCGGGAGTGCAGTAGCCAGGGGGCAAGCCCACCCGGCAGCAGCCGGTGATCACTCTTCGCGGAGAGGGACCGTCAGATACGACGGGTCTGACGCGGGCGAGGAGAAGGTCAGCTGCGCGCCGGTCGGGTTGTGCTCGATGTAGAGCGGGTCGACGGTGTCCACCACAAGGTGTAGGGGGCGTTGCGACCGGCTTGCCGAGGCCGAGCGGGCCCTCGTCGTACAGATACGCGACGAGGGCGCCGCTCTCCTTGGTGGGAGTGACGGTGTTGCCGGGTCTCTAGGCGCCCGAGGTGGAGCCGCCGGTCAGGGCGCTCTTCTTCTGCCACTGCTCCCAGCTGAGGTTCCACTCGCCGTAGCCGTTGTTGACCGCCTGGGGGCCCTTGGTGTCGTCGCCGACGATCTCGAACGGGTCGCCGACCTGCACCGTGCCGTACAGCTCCTTGGCGTTGGAGTCGCTCATGCCGATGCAGCCGGAGCTGTGGTTGGTGTTGCCGAAGTACTGGGCGTTCCAGGGCGCGGCGTGCGCGTACATCCCGGACCAGGTCAGGCGCATCGAGTAGTCGACCATCTTGTTGTAGGCGTCGCCGAGGCCGACCGTCTCGGAGTTCATGTTGATCGTGCCCTCCTTCGCCATCAGGACGGCC
Source organism: Streptomyces melanogenes (assembly GCF_014649795.1). Lineage (GTDB taxonomy): Bacteria > Actinomycetota > Actinomycetes > Streptomycetales > Streptomycetaceae > Streptomyces > Streptomyces noboritoensis. The sequence continues at coordinate 280,183 of NZ_BMTS01000008.1, read as the reverse complement.
TTGCCGCGCCAGGACCGCTTGTCGCCGCCGGGCGTGCCGCCCGACACCGGGATGTCCTTGACCACGGCGCCGTCGCGGTAGAGCTTCAGGCGGTGGTTGTCGAGGTCGACCTTGACGACCTGGTTCCTGCCGACGGTGAAGCCGGTCTTGTAGTCCTTGACGAACCAGCCGCTGCCCGAGTCGACGCCGTTGAGGTCCGCTTCGAGGGTGACCTTCGTGCCGGACTTCCAGTAGTCCTTGGGCCGCCAGTCGACGCGGGACTTGCCGGAGTAGTCCTCCATCCAGCCCCAGGACCCCAGGGTGTTGTCCGAGGTGGTCACCTTGAGCTGCTTCTCGACGGCCGCCTTGTTCTTCACCGGGTGGTCGAAGACGATCGACAGCGGCTGGGCGACGCCGACCGTGGTGTCCTTGCCCGGCGAGAGCGACAGCTTGTTCACCTTGTCGGCGGCGGCGGTCGTGAAACCGGCCTTGGCGGTGGAGCCCTTGTCGTCCTTCGCCTCGACCGCGTACGTCGTGCCGGGCGCGGCCACCCGGTCCGAGGTCCAGGTCCTGCCGTCGGCGCCGGTCTTCCCCGCCAGCTTCCCGCCCTTGGCGTCGGTGACCGTGACCTCCTGGAGCTTGCCGGCGGCCAGGGTGACCTTCACCGGCTCGCCCGCCTTCGCCTGCTGGCCCGTCAGGTTCACCGATATCTCGGCCTTCTTGCCCGCGCCCGCCAGATCGGCGGCGCCCCCCTTGCCGTCGCCGGACCCGCCCGAGCCGCCGGAACAGGCGGTGAGGGCCGCGGCGAGGACAGCGGTGCCGACGATCGCGGCGTTACGGACCGGGCGGCGGCGGAGCGGGGTGTGGCGGCGTATGCGGCTCAACTGGAAAACCTCCGTAGCAATGCTTCTCCATAGGAGAGAGTCGGTAACTCGACTCTAGGTTGCGGAAAGCGCGGGGAATCTCGGGATTTCGATTGTGACGAGCACCGCAGAGGAACTGTCACCGTCCGGTCACATACGTCGCGCGACCCGGTCATGGTCCGCTGTGAGCATCCTGTGCATCCCCGCGGCACCGAAGGCGGGGCGTACTTGGGGGGGTCACCCACGTGTCCGCACTGCTCGTGAGCGGCGACCAGGATCAGGACCTGCGGGTGCGCGGTCTCTCCGTCGCCGAGTACCGGTCCTTTCTGGCGGGCCGTACCGACGTGAGTTTCCTGCAGCACCCCTCGTGGGCCGAGGTGAAGGACCAATGGTCCGCGGAAAGGGTCGGCTGGCACCTTGACACGGGTGAATTGAAGGGCGCGGCCCTGGTGCTCTACCGGCAATTCCCGGGCACCCGGAAATACTTCGCCTACCTGCCCGAGGGCCCGGTCGCGGACTGGACCGACCCCGACATCGACCGCTGGCTGGGGCCGCTGCTGCGCCATCTGCGCCGGGCGGGCGCCTTCGCCGTACGCATCGGGCCCTCGCCCGCCTACCGGCGCTGGGACGCAGCGCTGCTGAAGTCCGCGACCGGGCCCGGCCGCAGGGTCGGCGACGTGCTCGCCACCGAGGTGGACCCGCTCGGCTCGGCCGTCGCCGAGCGGCTGCGGGCGCGCGGCTGGCGGCGCTGCGGGGGCGACGACGGCGACGCCGACGCCCAGCCGCGCCACGTCTTCCAGGTCAAGCTGGCCGGGCGCGGCCCCGACGAGCTGTGGTCCGGGCTCAACCAGGAGTGGCGCCGCAACGTGCGCACCGCCAAGAAGGCGGGCGTGGAGGTGGTCACCGGGGGCGCGGCCGACCTGCCCGAGTTCTACCGGCTGCTGCGCGTCACCGAGGAGCGCGACGGCTTCCGGCTCGGCCGGTCGCTGGCGTACTACGAGCGCCAGTACGCGGTGCTCAACGCCGAGCAGCCGGGCCGGATGCGCCTCTACCTCGCGGTCCACGGCGGCGAGGTGCTCGCCGCCCACACCATGATCACGGCCGGCCGGCGGGTCTGGTACCAGACCGGCGCCTCCGCCGACCACCGCCGCGAGGTGCGGCCCAGCAACGCCCTCCAGTGGCAGATGATGCTCGACGCCCACGCCCTCGGCGCCGATGTGTACGACATGCGCGGGGTACCCTCCACCCTTGATCCACAAGATCGCCCGTTCGGCCTGCTGCGCTGGAAGCTCGGCACCGGCGGACAGGTGGTCGAGACCTTGGGGGAGTGGGAGACACCGATGAGCGGTACCGCCAACCACGCGCTGTACCGCGCGTTCCAGGCCTATCTGGCACGCCGGTGACGGCCCCGGTCCACACCGGACCCCGGCACGCGGCCAAGGCGTCCGTGGCGCGCAGCGGCGCGGTGATGGCGGCCGGGTCGGTCGTCTCGCGGGCGACCGGGTTCGTGCGCTCCGCCGTGGTGGTCGCTGCGCTCGGCACCGGGCTCGTCGGCGACGGCTTCACGGTCGCCAACACCATCCCCAACATCCTCTACACCCTGCTCATAGGCGGCACCCTCAACGCGGTCTTCGTGCCCGAGCTGGTCCGCGCCGCCAAGGAGCACGCCGACGGCGGCAAGGCCTACACCGACCGGCTGCTCACCGCGTGCACCGCGGCCCTGGTGGCGATGACGGCCCTCTCGGTGCTCGCCGCACCGCGGATCATCGACTTCTACACCGACTACACCGGCGCCCAGCGCGACCTCACGGTCGCCTTCGCCCGCTACTGCCTGCCGCAGATCCTCTTCTACGGCCTGTTCACGCTGCTGGGACAAGTGCTCAACGCGCGCGGCCGGTTCGGCGCGATGATGTGGACGCCGGTCCTCAACAACCTCGTCGTGATCGCGGTGTTCGGCCTCTACCTGGCGACCGCCGGGACCTCCGGCTCCACCCTGAGCGCCACCGACACCCGGATCCTGGGCTGGGGCACCACCGCCGGGATCGTGGTGCAGGCGCTCGCCCTGTTCCCGGCGCTGAGCGCGGCCCGGTTCCGCTGGCGGCCGCGGTTCGACTGGCGCGGCAGCGGTATCACCCGCCCGCTGCGCTCGGCGGGCTGGCTGGTGCTGCTCGTCCTGACCAACCAGGCCGCGTACTGGGTGGTGACCCGGCTCTCCACCACCGCCGGGCAGCACGCCCACGACCAGGGCGTGGCCGGCGGCGCGGGCTACACCGCGTACACCAACGCGTACATGCTCTGGGTGGTGCCGCACGGCATCGCCACCGTCTCGATACTCACCGCGCTGATGCCCCGGATGAGCCGCGCGGCCGCCGACGACGACCCGGCGGGGGTGCGGCGCGACCTCTCCTACGGGCTGCGCACCAGCGCCGCGATGATCGTCCCGGCCGCCTGCGCGCTGCTCGCGCTCGCGCCCTGGCTGATGGGCGCGGTCTTCGGGTACGGAAAGACGTCCCCGGCCGACGTGTCGGTGATGGCGGGGATGATGATGGCGTTCGCGCCCGGGCTGATCGCCTTCTCCGGGCAGTACGTGCTCTCGCGTGGGTTCTACGCGCTGAGCGACACCCGCACCCCGTTCGTGCTCAACCTGGTGATCGCCGGGTGCAACGCGGGCCTGTCCGCCCTCGCCTATGTGCTGCTGCCCGCGCGCTGGGCGGTCACCGGGATGGCCGGGGCGTACTCGCTCGCCCTGTTCGCCGGGTGGGCGGTCACCGCCTACACCCTGGACCGCAGGCTCGGCGGCGGCGGGCTGCTGCGCTCGCCCTCGCTCGCCGCCCACGGCCGGCTGCTGCTGGGCTGCGTGCCCGCCGCGCTGCTCGGGTACGCGGCGGCCCGCGCGGCCGACGGCCTCGGCGACATCGCGGCGACCGGGGCCGGATCCGCCGTGCTGCTGGTGACGGTGGCGCTGCTGGCGCGGCCGCTGCGGCTCGACGGGATCAACGACATGATCGGCAAGCTGCGGGGCGGCCGGGGCCGCTGACCGGCCCCGGCCGCCCGGCCGAGGCCTCCGCGGCAAGTGAGACCACCGCGACATTCGAGACCCCTGAGACTCCTGGGATACTGACGCTCATGCCACGCGTGCTGCTCATAGAGGACGACCCCTCCGTACGGGAAGGGGTCGAGCTCGGTCTGCGCCGGCGCGGCCACGAGGTGCGCGCGGCCGAGACCGGCGAGGCGGGGCTCGCGGCGCTCAAGACCTTCCAGCCCGAACTGGTCCTGCTCGACCTGATGCTGCCCGGCATCAACGGCGTCCAGGTCTGCACCCGCATCCGCGAGACCAGCCAGCTGCCGATCATCATGCTCACCGCCCGCGGCGACGACTTCGACGTGGTGGTGGGCCTGGAGGCGGGCGCCGACGACTACATCGTCAAGCCCGCCCGCACCGAGGTCATCGAGGCCCGCATCCGGGCCGTGCTGCGCCGCCTCGCCGACCCCGGCGGGCGCCCCGGCCTCGAATTCCACGGCGAACTCGCCCTCGACCGGGCCGGGCTCACCGCCGCCAAGTCGGGCGAGCGGCTGCAGCTTGCCCCCTCCGAGCTGAAGCTGCTGCTGCACCTGGCGGCCTCCCCGGAGCAGGTCTTCAGCCGCCAGCAGCTCCTGGAGTCGGTGTGGGAGCACAGCTACCACGGTGACGCGCGCCTGGTGGACGCCTGCGTGCGGCGGCTGCGGAACAAGATCGAGGACGTGTCGGGCAGCCCCCGCTACATCCAGACCGTCCGCGGCTTCGGCTACCGCTTCGGACCGCTGCGGTGATACGCGCGCTCAAACGGCTCGGGCGCATCGGCCTGCGGGCCCGGCTGGTGGCCGCCTTCCTGCTGGTCGCGGTGATCGCCGCGGGCACCACCGCCACCCTCATCTACCAGGAGGCCCGCTCGGCGATCCTCCAGCAGGCCCAGGACACCGCGGTCGACCAGCTGCGCGAACAGATCGGCGCCCAGAAGGTCGAGCTGCCGATGACCCGCGACTCCCTGCGCCAGCTGAGCCTCACCGTGGGCCGCCAGGGCAAGCCGCACCCCTGGTACGTGTACGCCGAGTACGGCACGCTGCGCGCCTCCAACGTCAGCCAGCCCACCTCCGCCCTCCTCTCCGAGGACCTGCGCCGCCGCGCCGGCGCCAATCCGCACGGCACCTTCCAGCGGGTGGTGAAGGACGGTAAGCCCTGGCTGACCATGGGCATGCCGGTGCGGCTCGGCAAGGAAGGGATGCAGCCGACACAGCCCAGCGGGATCATGGTGTACGCGGTGATGCCGCTCAACGCCGAGGAGGACACCGTCCAGGCGATGGTCAACGCCGCCCGCGACGGCGCGCTGCCCGCGCTCGCCATCGCGCTGGTGCCGGCGCTGCTCGCCGCGCGCAGCGTGCTGCGGCCGGTGCGCGATCTGCGCCGGGCCGCCAGCAGTATGGGCAAGGGGCGCCTGGACACCCGTATCGAGGTGAAGGGCTCGGACGAACTGGCCGATCTGGCCTGGACGTTCAACGAGTCGGCCCGGGAGCTGGAGCGGTCCGTCGAGGAGCTCCAGAAGGCCGAGGCCAGGGCCCGCCGGTTCGCCGCCGACGTCTCGCACGAGCTGCGCACCCCGCTCGCCGGGATGCTCGCCGTCACGGAGGTGCTCGACGAGGACGCCGACCGGCTCGACCCCGACACGGCCGCCGCCGTACGGCTAGTCTCCGCCGAGACCGGCAAGCTCGCCACGCTGGTGGACGACCTGATGGAGATCTCCCGCTTCGACGCCAAGGCCGCCGCGCTCAACCTCGACGAGGTGGACGTGGCCGAGACCATCGCCAAGACGCTCCAGCGCAGACGGTGGGAGGAGGAAGTCGTCGTCGGACTCCCCGACGGGATACGGGCGATGCTCGACCCCCGGCGCTTCGACATCGTCGTCGCCAACCTCGTCGGCAACGCGCTGCGGCACGGCGCCGCGCCGGTCCGGGTGACGCTGCGCACCGAGGAGCTCCCCGAGGGCCCCCGGGTGGTGACCGAGGTGCACGACAGCGGCCCCGGACTCGCCCCGGACGTGCTGCCGCACATCTTCGACCGCTTCTTCAAGGCCGACGCCGCCCGGACCCGCTCGGTGGGCAGCGGTCTCGGCCTGGCCATCACCCTGGAGAACGTCCGGCTGCACGGCGGCACGGTCCGGGCCGCCAACCACCCCGACGGGGGCGCCGTGTTCACCGTGGTGCTGCCGCTGCGCCCGCCGGTCGCGGAGCCGCTGCCGGGGGAGCCGCTGTCGGCGGAGCCGGTGTCATGAGGCGGCCGAGGACCGGCGTGCTCGCGCTGCTGCTGCCCGCCGTGCTGCTGCCCGCCGCGTGCGGGGTGCGGCCCTCCGGGGTCGTGGAGGTGGGCGACCCGGCGCTCGTGCAGACGGTGCCGGACGCCGCCCACGGCGGCGTGGCCGTCTACCTCAAGGGCCCCGACGGAGTGCTGCCCGTCATCCGGGACACCGAAGGGAAGGCGACCGCGGGCCGGGCGGTCATGATGCTGTTCGACGGGCCCCGGGACGCCGACCGGGCCGCGGGGCTGACCTCGGAGTTGCCCAGCTACTTCGGCGCGATGGGGATGGAGCTGGACGGCACCACCGTACGGATCACGGTGTACCGCCCCGTCCGCGACTTCTCCGCCGTGGCCCGCCAGCAGCTGTCCTGCACCGCGGCGCACGCGAGGGAGGACAGCGGCGCGGTCACCGTGGTCCTGAAGGGCAACGACACCACGCTCACCCTGGAGCGCTGCCCGTTCTGACCCGGCCGGGCACTCTTGTCGCGGGCGTCCGGTTGCCGTCACCTTGGTGCGATGAGTGATCTGCCGGACGTCTTCGACCCTCGCCGGTACGCCGCCGGGCCGCCCCACGACGACTACCGGGAGCTGCGCGAGCGGCACCCGGTGGCCTGGCAGGAGGAGTACGAGGTGCTGGGCTGGCCCGCCGGGCCCGGCTTCTGGGCGGTCACCCGGCACGCCGACGTCGTCCGGGTGCTGAAGGACCCGGTCGCTTACTCCTCCACGCTGGGCGCCACCCAGATCCGCGACCCCGACCCCGACGACCTGCCGTTCATCCGCCGCATGATGCTCAACCAGGACCCTCCGCAGCACGGCCGACTGCGCCGCCTGGTCAGCCGCGCCTTCACACCCGGCCGCACCGACCGGTTCGAGGCGGCGGTACGAACCCGGGCGCGCACCCTGCTGGGCGCGGCCCGCGACGGCGCCGAGGGCGGGGTGTTCGACCTGGTCACCGAGGTCACCGACGACTACGCGCTGCTCAACCTCGCGGACCTGCTCGGCGTGCCGGGCGGCGACCGGGGGCTGCTCCTGGAATGGACCGAGCGGGTCATCGGCTACCAGGACCCGGACGAGCCGCCGGTGCTCGGCCCCGACGGGCGGCCGGTCAACCCGCGCTCGCCCGCGATGCTGCGCGAGATGTTCGCGTACGCCCAGGAGCTGGCCGCGTACAAGCGGCGCGCGCCCGCCGACGACATCATGACCTCGCTGGCGCACTCCGAACTGGCCGACGCCGAGCTGGAGATGTTCTTCTTCCTGCTGACCGTGGCGGGCAACGACACCGTCCGCAGCGCCGCGCCCGGCGGCTTCCTGGCGCTTGCCGAGCACCCGGACCAGCGGCGGGCGCTGGGCGCGGGCGAGGCGTCGCTGGACACGGCCGTGGACGAGCTGCTGCGGTGGCACCCGCCGGTGCTCACCTTCCGCCGCACCGCCGCCCGGGACACCGTGCTCGCCGGGCAGCGGGTGCGCGCGGGCGACAAGGTGGTGGTCTTCCACGCCTCCGCCAACCACGACGAGCGCGTCTTCACCCGCCCCCACCAGCTCGACCTCACGCGTGCGCCCAACCCGCACGTCTCGTTCGGGGACGGCCCGCACGTCTGCCTCGGCGCCCACTTCGCCCGGCTCCAGCTACGGGTGCTGCACGAGGAGGCGCTGCGGCTGCTGCCCGGCTACGAGCTCGCCGGGCCGCCCCGCAGGCTGGTCTCCAACTTCATCAACGGAATCAAATCGCTGCCGCTCCGGCTGCCGGGGCCGGGGTCAGGGCCGCGCGGGTGACGTCGGCGACGACCTCCACCACGTCCGGGCCGTACGCCAGGGAGTTGACGACCTTCAGGAGCAGGCAGAACGTGCCGTTGCCGTGCTTGCGGGCCAGCTTCTGGTGGTTGCGGGCGAGATAGCGGGTGGCCGCCTGGTTGGTTATCGCGCGCTGGCCGCAGAACAGGAACACCGGCCGCTGCCCCTGGCCCGCGGTGACCCGGGCGAGGATCACGTACTCGGTGACCCCGCCCTCCACCCGGTACTTCTCCCCGCCGATGGTGAGCGCGCCCCGGTCCGGGCCGGGCTCGGTGTCCACGTTCATCGCCACACCGGGCAGCAGCGCGGAGAGGTGCGCCGCCATCCGGCGGTTCGAGTACGGGCCGCCCAGACAGAACTCGGTGCGCTCCCCGAAGCCCTGCTGGGTCAGGTCGTGCTGGACGATCCGGGCGTGGGCCCCGCAGTCCTTGATGAGCGAGGCGAGCTCCAGGAGCGCGAACACGTCGAACCGGTGCACCGCGCCCTCCGCCCCCGCGTCCCGGTTGACGACGAGCAGGCACTCGGAGTGGGTCGGCAGCCCGAAGAACGCCTGCTTGCGGCGGAGCCTGCGGTTCCAGAGATAGGTGCGGGTGAGCCAGCCCAGGGCGGCGCTGATGCCCGCGGCGACCACTCCCAGCACGATGTTGCGCACGTCGTCGTTCATGGGCGGGCATGTTAGCGGGAGTTCGATGTCGTGTTCGTGTCGCCTTCGAGGACGGTCCTGACGCGACCGAGGGCGCGGCGCTACGCTGCGCGGACATTCGCACCCAGGAGGTACGCATGCGTCGCTCCGCCGTCCGCAGTCTCTCGTTACTGGCCGTCGCCGCGGCCGTGGCGACCTCGGTCGCGGCCGCCCCGCCGAGAACCGCGCCCCCGCCCGCCAAGACGCCCGAGGCGATCGGCTACGGGGGCGCCGTCGCCAGCGTCGACGCGGACGCCACCGCCGCCGGCATCGAGGTCCTCAAGCACGGCGGCAACGCGGTGGACGCCGCCGTCGCCACGGCCGCCGCCCTCGGCGTCACCGAGCCGTACTCGTCGGGCATCGGCGGCGGCGGGTACTTCGTCTACTACGACGCCAAGTCCCGTACCGTGCACACCATCGACGGCCGCGAGACCGCGCCCCACTCCGCGACCTCGTCCCTGTTCCTGGAGAACGGCAAACCGCTGCCGTTCCCGGACGCGGTGACCAGCGGGCTCAGCGTCGGCACCCCCGGCACCCCGGCCACCTGGGACGCGGCTCTCGGCGCCTGGGGATCCAAGCCGCTGAGCCGCCTCCTCAAGCCCGCCGAGAAGATCGCGCGCGACGGCTTCACCGTCGACGACACCTTCCGCCAGCAGACCGCCGACAACCAGGCGCGGTTCGCCGACTTCCCGGACACCGCGAAGCTCTTCCTGCCCGGCGGACAGCTCCCGGTGGTCGGCTCGAAGCTCAAGAACCCCGATCTCGCCCGCACCTACGAGGAGTTGGGGCGCACGGGCGTGGACGCCGTCTACCGCGGCGACCTGGGACGGGACATCGTACGGACCGTCCGCAAGCCCCCCGTCGCGTCCGGCTCGGCCCGGGTCGCCCGCCCCGGCGACCTCACCGAGAAGGACCTGCGCGCGTACGCGGTCAAGCACCAGGCGCCGACGAAGGTGGACTACCGGGGCCTGAAGGTCTACGGCATGGCGCCCTCGTCCTCGGGCGGCACCACGGTCGGCGAGGCGCTGAACATCCTGGAGCGCACCGACCTGTCGAAGGCGTCCGAGGCCCAGTACCTGCACCGCTACATCGAGGCGACCCGGGTGGCCTTCGCGGACCGGGGCCGCTGGGTGGGCGACCCGGCCTTCGAGGACGTCCCGACCAAGGGGCTGCTCTCGCAGCGGTTCGCGGACTCGCGGGCCTGTCTCATCAGCGACACCAAGGCCCTGACCAGCCCGCTGGCGCCCGGCGACCCCCGCCACCCGGCGCCCTGCGCGACTTCCGGGCAGGCCTCGCCCACCACGTACGAGGGCGAGAACACCACGCATCTGACGGTGGCCGACAAGTGGGGCGACATCGTCTCGTACACGCTCACCATCGAGCAGACCGGCGGCAGCGGTATCACCGTGCCCGGCCGGGGCTTCCTGCTCAACAACGAGCTGACGGACTTCTCGTTCGCCCCGGCCAACCCGGCCGTCCACGACCCGAACCTGCCGGGTCCGGGCAAGCGGCCGCGCTCCTCCATGTCGCCGACGATCGTCCTGGACGGTCACGGCAGGCCGGTGCTCGCGCTCGGATCGCCGGGCGGCGCGACCATCATCACCACGGTGCTCCAGTCGCTCGTCGGGCACCTCGACCGGGGGCTGCCGCTGGTCGACGCGATCGCGGCCCCGCGCGCCAGCCAGCGCAACGCGGCGGCGACCGAACTGGAGCCCGGGCTCTACAACAGCCCTTTGAAGGCCCAACTGGAGGCGCTGGGACAGAAGTTCACGCTCAACCCGGTGATCGGCGCGGCGACCGGGGTGGAGCGGCTTGCCGACGGCCGCTGGGTGGCGGCGGCCGAGAAGGTCCGGCGCGGTGGCGGTTCGGCGATGGTGGTGCGCCCAGCTGGGTGACACTTCGTCAGAACTCGTCCGCGGGCGGGTGAAGCGGGCGCGGCCCTTGTCCTCTCGTGGACGGGGCCGCGTCCATTTGGCGCAGCCGGGTCGACGTACTCAGGCAAACGGGTCAGATTGTCCCGGTTGGCTAGAAAATTTCCTGAGAGAAGGGTCCCCACGTGCGTACGCGAACGCTCGCCCTCGCCGCCGCTTCCGGTGCCGTCCTGCTCGCCACCGCCGCTCTCCCGGCGACCACCCGGAGCGTGACCCTCGCCGCCGAACTGCTGGCCAGGGTGAAGACCTGCGACCAGATCTCGCAAGGCAGGTACAGGACCGACAGCGAGAGCGCCGCCACCGTCGCGGTGTGCGACATGAACGGGGCCGTGTTCTGGAAGGCGGACCTGGACATCGACTGCGACGGCCGGCCGACCACCGCCTGCAACCGCGGCACCGACCGCTCGTTCCACGGCGACACCGCCTTCCATCAGTCCGATGGCCGGCCGCTGAGCGCCGAGAAGCTCCCGTACGTCGTGGTGCCCGGCTCCAGCTCGATCTGGGACCACGGCTCGTCCGGGATCAAGGGCGGCGGTGTGGCCGCCGTGATCTACAAGGGCAGGGTGGAGTACGCGGTGGTCGGCGACACCGGCCCCTCGAAGGTCATCGGCGAGGCGTCCTACGCCACCGCCAAGGCGCTGGGGATGGACCCCGACCCGGCCACCGGCGGCGCCGACTCCGGCGTCACGTACATCCTCTTCAAGAACTCGCAGGTGAAGCCGATCGAGAGCCACAATGCGGCGGTCTCGCTCGGCGAGGCGCTGGCCAGGCAGTTCGTCGCCGACAACTGACGGGGTGCGGGCCGCCCGCGCTGTGCCGGGCGGCCCGCGTGCGCGCTACTTGGGCGGTGGGCACTCCTTCCACGAGAAGTGGTAGATGGTGTTGATGGAGGCGTCGGTCGAGTCCATGCTGATGAAGCTGGTGGTGTTGGTCGTGTCGGAGGTGCCGGCCCCGGCCCGCAGCTCGGTGTTGATGTTCAGATAGCGCTCCTCACCGCAGGGCTTGTAGACGAGGGCGGAGACGTCCGTGGTGTCGTTGGTCTGCCAGTCGTCGGAGAACGGCCCCTTGAACGGGTGCGTGGCGGAGGCCGTCTGGGGCATGCCCTGGAAGTAGTAGTTCGCCCGCTCCTGCGCGGTGGCGCCCTTCTCCAGGTGGGCGAAGCCGCGGTAGTCGGCCGAGGCGATCGCGTAGGTGAAGCCCTGCGGGACGTGGACGTTCAGCGCCAGCTGGCAGTTCTTTCTGATGTCGGTCGGCGAGGAGCCCTTGCCGACCTGTGCCATGTAGGTGCTGTACGTGACGGTGAACGCGGTGTTGTCGGGGGAGACCGCGACGGCCGCCGTCCCGGCCGGACACCCCGAGCCGTTGACGGTCACGAGGTCGATCACGATCTTGTCGGGCGGCGGGGTGCCCCACCCGCCGGGGGTGTGGGCGGAGGAGCTGAGCGGGGCGGCCAGCAGAACGGCGGACGCGCCGCCGATGGCCAGTGCGTTGAACATGACGCTCCCTTCGGTCATGTCGCCAGCCCGGGTTCTCCTGTGGGGGGTTGGCGGGACCATGACAGCAGAACGTCACGTTCCGGGACAGGTACGGACCAGCCAGCGTGCGGCCGTTTCCGAGGGTGTCTTCTGGCCCGAACCGGGTACCCGGTTCGGGCCAAAAAGCCGCGCCTCACGCCGTCGTGACGGAACGTCGACGAAGGACGCGGTTCACACGAGCGTCAGGATCCTCGGCCCGGAGTCCGTGATGGCGACCGTGTGCTCGGTGTGCGCCGCGCGGACCCCGGTCACCGTGCGCAATGTCCAGCCGTCCGGGGCGGGGTAGTACCCGTCGGTGCCGTCCGCGATCAGCATCGGCTCGATCGCCAGGACCATGCCGTGCCGCAGCACCATGCCCCGGCCCGGGCGGCCCTCGTTGGGCACCCCCGGGTCCTCGTGCATCTCGCGGCCGATGCCGTGGCCGCCGAAGTCCTCGGGGATGCCGTAACCGGCGCCCCGGCACACCTTGCCGATCGCGTGCGCGATGTCGCCGATGCGGTTGCCCACGGTCGCGGCCGCGATGCCCGCCTCCAGTGCCTCGTACGCCGTCGATATCAGCCGGACGTCCTCGCCGCGCGCCCGGCCGACCGTGAAGCTGATCGCCGAGTCCCCGGCCCAGCCGTCCAGGACCGCGCCGAAGTCGACGCTGACCAGGTCGCCGTCGCGCAGCCGGTAGCCGTCCGGGACGCCGTGCACGATGGCGTCGTTGACGGAGACGCAGGCGACGGCCGGGAACGGCACCGGGGCGAAGTCCGGGTGGTAGCCGAGGAACGGCGAGGAGGCGCCCGCCGCGCGCAGCACCTCGTGGGCCGCCGTGTCGAGGTCCAGCAGGCTCACGCCCACGCCCGCCGCGTCCCGCGCCGCGGCGAGCGCCCGCGCGACCACCCGCCCGGCCTCCCGCATCGCGTCCATCTGTGCATCCGTCTTGATCTCTACCATTCCAATTACTATACCGGTCGGGTGGAGCGCTCACGCAGACGGCCGTACGGGTGACGCGGGCTGAGGAGGTGTCAGAGGGCTTCCAGGACGGTGGCGTTGGCGAGCCCTCCCGCCTCGCACATCGTCTGGAGGGCGTACCGCGCCCCGCGCTGCCGCATGGAGTGCACCAGCGTGGTCATCAGCCGGGTGCCGCTGGCGCCCAGCGGGTGGCCGAGCGCGATCGCGCCGCCCTGCACGTTGACCTTCGCCGGGTCGGCGCCGGTCTCCTGCTGCCAGGCGAGCACCACGCTCGCGAAGGCCTCGTTGACCTCGAAGAGGTCGATGTCAGCGAGGCCGAGTCCCGCCTTGCGCAGCACCTTTTCTGTCGCCGGGATGACTCCGGTGAGCATCAGGATCGGGTCGGAGCCGGTCACCGCGAAACTGTGCAGCCGGGCGAGCGGGCGAAGCCCGAGCCTCGCCGCCGTCTCGCTGGAGGTGATCAGGACGGCGGAGGCGCCGTCGTTGGTGGGGCTGCTGTTGCCCGCCGTCACCGACCAGTCGATCTGCGGGAACCGCTCGGCGAAGTTCGGGTCGACGAAGGACGGCTTCAGCCCGGCGAGGATCTCCGGGGTCGTGGTGGGGCGTACGGACTCGTCCCGCGTCAGCCCGGCGATCGGCGCGGTCTCGTCGTCGAAGAGCCCGGCGTTCCAGGCCGCGGCGGCCTTCTGGTGCGAGGCGGTGGCGAACTCGTCCATCCGCTCGCGCCCGATCGACCACTTCGCCGCGATCAGCTCGGCGCTGATGCCCTGCGGGACGAGGCCCTCCGGGAAGCGGGCGGCCACGCCCGGGCCGAACGGGTCCTTGCCGGCCGGCACGTTGGACCACATCGGCACCCGGCTCATCGACTCCACCCCGCAGGCCACGACCAGGTCGTACGCCCCCGAGATCACGCCCTGGGCGGCGAAGTGCACGGCCTGCTGCGAGGAGCCGCACTGGCGGTCCACGGTCGTCGCGGGGACGGTGTCGGGGAACCCGGCGGAGAGCCAGGCGTACCGCGTGGTGTTCATGGCCTGCTCGCCGACCTGGTCGACGGTGCCGCCGATCACGTCGTCGACCAGCGCCGGGTCGACACCGCTGCGCTCGACGAGGGCGCGCAGGGTGTGGGCGAGCAGTTCGACGGGGTGCGTCTGGGAGAGCGCCCCGCCCGGCTTTCCCTTTCCTATCGGGGTACGGACGGCTTCCACGATCACGGCGTCACGCATCGCGTGCTCCTCGGTTCCGCTCGGGTCCCACCCGCGCTACCGGCGAGTAGGTTGGAAAAGTGGACCCACTGTAACCCGATGGGTTGGAAAATCCAATGCACTGCCGTTCCTGGCTTACCGTGGAGCCATGACGACGTCGCAGAAGAACTCCCGGCCCTGCTCGATCGCCGACGCGCTGGCGGTCGTGGGGGAGAAGTACGCGCTGCTCGTCCTGCGCGAGGTCTTCTTCGGTGTGCACCGCTTCGACGCGATCGCCCGCAACGTGGGCGCCCCCCGCGACATCCTCACCGCCCGGCTGCGCCGGCTCGTCGACGCGGGCGTCCTGGAGAAGGTGCTCTACAACGAGCGCCCCGCGCGGTACGAGTACCGGGCCACCGAGGCGGGACAGGAGCTGCGCCCGGTGCTCCTGATGCTGATGCGCTGGGGCGACCGCCACCTGGCGGATGTGCCGCCGACGGTGTGGCGGCACTCGTGCGGGGCGGATCTGGACCCGGCGATCATGTGCCGGTCCTGCGGGGAGGAAGTGCACCGGCGGGATGTCGCGCCGCGGTTTCAGGTGCCGGGGTGGACGGCGGAGGGGTCGGAGGCGGGCTGAAGTGCCGGTGGCTGATGTTGTGCAACCCCGCTTTGCCGAGTCGCCCCAGGGGCGCGGGGCTGTGACATTTGCGGCTCCGCCGCGTGGGCGCGACCAGCCACGCACGGTCCGCAGACGAACCGCCACCGGCGAAGTGCTTACGCCGCCAGCGGCGTGCAGTGCCCCGCGACCTCGTCCAGCGAGAGGCCGAGTACGGACGCCAGCGCGGCCACGGTGAAGAACGCCGGGGTCGGCGCGCGGCCGGTCTCGATCTTGCGCAGGGTCTCCGCGGAGAGCCCGGCGGCCGCGGCGACCTCGCTCATGCTGCGCCCGTCCCGCGCGGCCCGCAGCAACCGGCCGAGCCGTTCGCCGCGCTCGCGCTCTTCGGGGGTGAGAGGGGTGCGGACCATGAGGGCGAGTCTAGTCCCGTAACCCCTTCGTTCGTCTGCGGACCGTGGTGGGCTGGTCGCGCCCACGCGGCGGAGCCGCAAATGTCACAGCCCCGCGCCCCTAACGGGGCGTACAGCCGGTCGGCGCAACAGATCCTGCGGCCGGAGGCCGCCCCCGCCACCGTGGAACCGTGCCCAAGCCGCCCACCCCCACGTGGCCCCGCCTCGCCACCGCCCTCGTGCTCGCCGCCGTCCTCGCCGCCTGCGCCCCCGCGTCCCGCGTCTCCGCCACCGCCGACCACGACACCGTCACCGCCTTCCATCACCCCGGCGTGGTGATCGGCGGGAGTCAGCTGGACGCCGTACGGAAGAGGGTCCGGGCCGGACGGGAGCCCTGGCGCTCGGCGTACGAGAAGATGCGCACCAGCCGGTACGGCTCGCTCGCCTACACCCCGCACCCCGCCGAGGTCGTGCCGTGTCCGCCGAACGCCGGGCCGCCCTCCTGTCTGGCCGAGCGCGAGGACGCGATCGCCGCGTACACCCAGGCGCTGCTCTGGTCCGTCGGCGGTGACGAGGCGCACGCCCGCAAGGCCGTCGAGATCATGGACGGCTGGTCGAAGGTGATGAAGGAGCACACCGAGGGCAACGCGGGCCTGCAGACCGCCTGGGCGGGCTCCTCCTGGGCGCGCGCCGCCGACATCGTGCACGCGGGCTACCCGAAGTGGGGCGCCGCGGACGTCCAGCGCTTCAAGTGGATGCTGCGCAAGGCCTATCTGCCCGCGGTGACCGCCAAGGTCCCCGACTACAACGGCAACTGGGAACTGGCGATGACCGACGCGGCCATCGGCATCGCGGTGTTCGTGGAGGACCGTGAGCTGTTCACCGAGTCCCTGGCCCGCTACCGGGCGCGGGTGCCCGCGTACTTCTACCTCGGCTCCGACGGGAAGCTGCCCAAACCGCCGCCCGGCGGCACCATGAACACCCCGGAGAAGCTGGCCACGTACTGGTTCGGGCAGCGCACCTACGCCGACGGGCTCGGCCAGGAGACCTGCCGCAACTTCATGCACATCGGCTACTCGCTGGCCGCCTCCGGGCACATCGCGGAGACCGCCTGGCAGCAGGGCGTCGACCTGTACGGGCCGACGGCCGAGCGGCTGCGGGCCGCCCTGGAGTTCCACGCCCGCTACCAGCTGGGCGAGGCGGCCCCGCCGTGGCTGTGCGGCGGCAAGGTGGAGCGCACGATGGGCCCGGACGTGGAGGTCGCCCTCAACCATCTGCGCAACCGGATGCACCTGAAGCTCCCCGAGACCGAGAAGCTCGCCGAGCGGCAGCGCCCGGCGGGCACCGACGACCTGTTCGTGGCCTGGGAGACGCTGACGCACGCGGACAACCCCGGGCGGGGCTCGGCGGTGTGACGGGCGCGGGGCGCACGGGGGGGCGCCGGTCGGGGGCGCGCGACTTCTTCCATCACCACCCCGTTCGACGCGTGGCCACACGCCGGTATCGCGGCGAAGACCTCGGCGTAACACGGGCGCAATACGGCGGGTATCGAATGCCCACGGACCGTGGGGGTTCAGTCGAGCGGTTGGGGGATCGCGCCATGACGGTGAATCAACTCCCGGTGGACATCGGGGTGTTCATGCAATACCTGGGTCGGATGACGGCCCTGCTCGATCGGTACGACGGCTGGTACGGGGTCTTCCTGCGGCGCGACCCCGACGGCATGGCGGCCTGTCTCGACGGCAGCGAGATCCCGCCCTGGGACGTGGTCGAATCGCTGCTCCAGGACCTCGCGCCGACGCACGGCCCGGAGGCGGTGGCCCGCGAGACGGTACGGGCGCGGGCGCTGCACACCGCGGCCGCCGCCGCGTACGACGCCCGCCCGGGCGGCCGCGAGGCGCTGCGCGACAGGCTCGCCCTGATGCTCCGCGAGCAGGCGTACGCGGCCGACCGGCTGCCCGGCGCCGCCCCGGCCGAACTCGCCTGGATCCAGGACGACCTGGCCCGGGCGACCGCGCGCTGCGCCGAACTGCGCGCCCGCATCGCCGCGTTGGGCCCGGAGGTCCCGAGGGGCTGGTTCAGCGAGCGGGCGGTGGCGCGGCCCAGGGACCCGGCCGAGGGGGAGGACGGCCCGAGCGTGCGGGGCGGTCCCGCCCGGCCCGGCGCGTCCGGTGAACCCGGGCCGCCCGGAGGGTCGGGCGGCCCGGCCGCCGACCCGGCGCCCCGCGTCCCCGCGCCCCGCCCCGCCGCGCGCCGCATCGCGCGCGGGGCCCGGTTCGCCGGGATCGAGGCCGACGCGGCGGAGGCGGAGGACGGCGGGCCCTTACTGCCGCCGGTCGCCGCCGCCGCGCCCACCGGGGCCCGGTTCGGCAGCGGTTGGCACACCCGCAGGCAACCCGAGCACGCCCGGGGAAAGGGCGAGCAGCGGCAGGAGCGGGCGGACGACCGCGACCAGCGCCGGAGCGTGCGCGAGGCCGTCGTCCGGCTGGTGCGGCTGCGCGCCCGGGGCCGTACCGGCGAGGCGCACGCCGTGCTGTGCGAGGCGGCCGCCGGGCCCGCCGCCCTGCTGCCGCTGTTCGCGGGCGAGCTTCACCGCGCGGGCCTGGGCGCCGACTGGGCCACCCTGCTGTGGGAGGCGGCCTCGCTGCCGCCCGACCGGCTGGCCGCCGCGGCCGACGCGCTCGCCGCCGCCGGGCAGGGCGCCGACTGCCACCGGCTGCTGCGCCAGGGCGTGAGCCGGCCCGCCGAGCAGATCGCGGACGCGGTGCTCGCGCTGGGTGACGCCGGGCGCGAGCGCGAGGCGGCCGCGCTGCTGAGCGCCTTCGTCCGGGTCCGCACGCCGGAGGACGCGGCGCATCTGGCCGCGCACGCCCCGGCGCGGCTCGGGCCGCAGTTGCTCGCCGCCGCCGGGGCGGTCTCCGAAGGGCGGCGGCGAGACGTCGTGCACGCCTTCCGGGTGGCCAGAATTGCAACAGAACGTTGAAATTTTCGGATTGAGGTGAGGGCGCGGCTGGGCAGGGTCCGTACCGATGGACATGGACTCCCGCACCGCCCAGCCGCGAACACCCCGGCCGCGTACGCCCACCGCCGCCGCGTTCTTCGACGTCGAGGGCACGCTCCTGGCCGTGCCCGAGCTGCCCGAACCGCACCGCGACGGCCCCGGGCCGCCGCTCGGCCGCCTCTGGCACGCGCCGGTCCTGGCGGCGCTGCACGACCACGCCGCCCGGGGCCACCTGGTGGTCCTGGTGACACAGGCGTCCGCCGGGGCCGTCGCGCCCCTCGCCCATGAACTCGGCGCCGACGCCGTGCTCTGCGCCCGGCCGAAGGCCCCGATGCGCGGCCAGGGCAAGGGGTACGCGGCCCGCGCCCTGCTGCGCGAGCACGCCCTGCTTGCCACCGACTGCTACGCGTACGCGGACGAGGCGGCCGACCTCCCGCTGCTCGCCGAGGTGGGCCACCCGGTGGTCGTCGGCGCGGACCCGGTGCTGCTGAGGCACGCCCGGCGGGGCAACTGGGCCCGGCTGCCCGGCCCCGTACCGAGGGAAACGTGATCGACTTCGTGGCGTAACGGCGATGGTCTTGCCACGGTGCGTGACGGGCTTTACGGTCTCATCCACACGCGGTCTACGCGTGTGGATGCCTGGCTGACGGCCCGTTTAAGGAGCAGCTCATGGCCAATGTCGTCCGTGCCGCACTGGTCCAGGCCACCTGGACCGGCGATACCGAATCCATGATCGCCAAACACGAGGAACACGCCCGCGAGGCGGCCCGGCAGGGTGCGAAGATCATTGGGTTCCAGGAGGTCTTCAACGCCCCGTACTTCTGCCAGGTGCAGGAGCCCGAGCACTACCGGTGGGCGGAGGCGGTGCCGGACGGGCCGACCGTGCGGCGGATGCAGGAGCTCGCCCGCGAGACCGGGATGGTGATCGTCGTCCCGGTCTTCGAGATCGAGGGCTCCGGTTTCTACTACAACACCGCCGCCGTGATCGACGCCGACGGCAGCTACCTCGGCAAGTACCGCAAGCACCACATCCCCCAGGTGAAGGGCTTCTGGGAGAAGTACTACTTCAAACCGGGCAACCTGGGATGGCCGGTCTTCGACACCGCCGTGGGCCGGGTCGGCGTCTACATCTGCTACGACCGCCACTTCCCCGAAGGCTGGCGACAGTTGGGCCTCAACGGCGCCCAGCTCGTCTACAACCCCTCCGCCACCTCGCGTGGACTTTCGGCCTATCTCTGGCAGCTGGAACAGCCCGCCTCGGCGGTGGCCAACGAGTACTTCGTGGCCGCCATCAACCGGGTCGGCCGCGAGGAGTACGGCGACAACGACTTCTACGGCACCAGCTACTTCGTGGACCCGCGCGGCCAGTTCGTCGGCGAGACCGCCAGCGACAAGGAGGAGGAACTCCTCGTCCGGGACCTCGACTTCGGCCTCATCGACGAGGTGCGCCAGCAGTGGGCGTTCTACCGCGACCGGCGGCCCGACGCCTACGAAGGGCTGGTGAAGCCGTGACCGCCCTCTTCGACCGCCACCGCGCGGTCCTGCCCGAGTGGCTGGCGCTCTACTACCGGCACCCGATCGAGATCACCCACGGCGAGGGCCGGCACGTCTGGGACGCCGAGGGCAAGCGCTACCTCGACTTCTTCGGCGGCATCCTCACCACGATGACCGCCCACGCCCTGCCCGAGGTCACCAAGGCCGTCTCCGACCAGGCCGGCCGGATCATCCACTCCTCGACGCTCTACCTCAACCGCCCGATGGTGGAGCTCGCCGAGCGGATCGCCCACCTCTCCGGCATCCCGGACGCCCGGGTCTTCTTCACCACCTCCGGCACCGAGGCCAACGACACGGCGCTGCTGCTCGCCACCGCGTACAGGGGCTCCAACCAGATCCTGGCGATGCGCAACAGCTACCACGGCCGCTCGTTCAGCGCGGTCGGCATCACCGGCAACCAGGCCTGGTCGCCGACGAGCCTGTCGCCGCTGCAGACGCTGTACGTGCACGGGGGCGTCCGCTCCCGGGGCCCCTACGCGGAGTTGAGTGACCGTCAGTTCATCAACGCGTGCGTGGCGGACCTCGAAGACCTGCTCGGGCACACCCGCGAGGTGGCCGCGCTCATCGCCGAGCCCATCCAGGGCGTCGGCGGCTTCACCTCGCCGCCCGACGGGCTCTACGCCGCCTTCCGCGAAGTCCTCGACCGGCACGGCATCCTGTGGATCAGCGACGAGGTGCAGACCGGCTGGGGCCGCACGGGCGAGCACTTCTGGGGCTGGCAGGCGCACGCCGAGAACGGTCCGCCGGACATCCTCACCTTCGCCAAGGGCATCGGCAACGGCATGTCGATCGGCGGTGTGGTGGCGAGCGCCCGCGTCATGAACTGCCTGGACGCCAACTCCATTTCGACGTTCGGCGGCTCCCCGGTCACCATGGCCGCCGGCCTCGCCAACCTCTCGTACCTCCTCGAACACGACCTCCAGGGCAACGCGCGCCGCGTCGGCGGTCTGCTCATCGAGCGGCTGCGGGCCGTCGCGGCCCAGCTCCCGCTCGTACGCGAGGTGCGCGGCCGGGGCCTGATGGCGGGCATCGAACTGGTCAAGCCGGGCACCGACGAGGCCCACCCGGAGGCGGCGGCCGCCGTGCTCGAAGCGGCACGCGAGGGCGGCCTGCTCATCGGCAAGGGCGGCGGCCACAACACCAGCGTGCTACGGATCGCCCCACCGCTGTCCCTGACGGTGGCGGAGGCGGAGGAGGGCGCGACGATCCTGGAACGGGCGCTGCGGAGCGTCTAGTTCGGCCTGAACGTGTACGACCTGTACGCGTACGAAAGGGAGCACCACCCATGAGTACCCGCACCCTGATCACCGGCGGTCTGGTGATCACCGCCGCCGACGAGATCCACGCCGACGTACTGATCGAGGACGGCCGCATCGCGGCGCTCGCCGCACACGGGTCGAGCGCGGCGCAGAGCTGGAGCGCCGACCGTACGATCGACGCGTCCGACAAGTACGTCATCCCGGGCGGAGTCGACGCCCACACCCACATGGAGCTCCCCTTCGGCGGGACCTTCGCCTCCGACACCTTCGAGACCGGGACCCGGGCCGCCGCCTGGGGCGGCACCACCACCATCGTGGACTTCGCCGTGCAGTCGCCGGGCCACGCGCTGCGCGAGGGCCTGGACGCCTGGTACGCCAAGGCGGACGGCAAGTGCGCGATCGACTACGCCTTCCACATGATCCTCTCCGATGTGAACGAGCACACGCTCAAGGAGATGGACCTGCTGGTCGAGGAGGGCATCACCTCCTTCAAGCTGTTCATGGCGTATCCCGGCGTCTTCTACAGCGACGACGGCCAGATCCTGCGGGCGATGCAGCGCTCGGCCTCCAACGGCGGGCTGATCATGATGCACGCCGAGAACGGCATCGCGATCGACGTCCTCGTCGAGCAGGCGCTCGCCGCCGGCCGCACCGACCCGCGCTACCACGGCGAGGTGCGCCGCGCCCTGCTCGAAGCCGAGGCCACCCACCGGGCGATCCAGCTGGCCCGGGTCGCCGGGGCGCCGCTCTACGTCGTCCACGTGTCGGCCCAGGAGGCGGTCGCCGAGCTGGCCGCCGCCCGGGACATGGGGCTTCCGGTGTTCGGCGAGACCTGTCCGCAGTACCTCTTCCTCTCCACCGACAACCTGGCCGAGCCGGATTTCGAGGGCGCCAAGTACGTCTGCTCGACGCCGCTGCGGCCCAAGGAGCACCAGGCCGCGCTCTGGCGGGGGCTGCGCACCAACGACCTCCAGGTGGTCTCCACCGACCACTGCCCGTTCTGCTTCGTGGGGCAGAAGGAGCTCGGCCGGGGCGACTTCTCCAAGATCCCCAACGGGCTGCCGGGCGTGGAGAACCGGATGGACCTGCTCCACCAGGCGGTGCTCGACGGCCACCTCACCCGGCGCCGCTGGATCGAGATCGCCTGCGCCAGCCCCGCGCGGATGTTCGGGCTGTACCCGAAGAAGGGCACCATCGCACCGGGCGCCGACGCCGACGTCGTCATCTACGACCCGCACGCCGAGCAGACCATCTCCGCCGAGACCCACCACATGAACGTGGACTACTCGGCGTACGAGGGCAGGCGGATCACCGGACGCGTCGAGACGGTCCTCTCGCGCGGAGAACTCGTCCTGCACGAGCGGCAGTTCACCGGACGCGCCGGACACGGCGTCTACACCCCGCGGGCCACCTCCCAGTACCTCGGCCAGTAACCAGGAGCAGCACCACATGGACTTCGGACTCGTCCTGCAGACCGACCCGCCCGCCTCGACCGTCGTCGGCCTCATGCGCCGCGCGGAACGCAACGGCTTCCGCTACGGCTGGACCTTCGACTCGGCGGTCCTCTGGCAGGAGCCGTTCGTCATCTACAGCCGCATCCTGGAGCACACGCGGCAGATGCACGTCGGCCCGATGGTGACCAACCCGGGCACCAGGACCTGGGAGGTCACCGCCTCCACCTTCGCCACCCTCAACGACATGTACGGCAACCGCACGGTGTGCGGCATCGGCCGCGGCGACTCCGCGATGCGCGTCGCCGGTCGCAAACCCAACACCCTGGCCCGCCTCGGCGAGGCCATCGGCGTCATCCGCGACCTCGCGGAGGGCCGCGAGGCCGAGGTCGACGGACAGCGTCTGAAACTGCCCTGGGTCAGGGACGGCAAGCTGCCCGTCTGGATGGCGGCGTACGGACCGAAGGCGCTGGCCCTCGCCGGGCAGAAGGCCGACGGGTTCATCCTCCAGCTCGCGGACCCGTTCCTGACGGAGTGGATGGTCAAGGCGGTCCGCACGGCCGCCGTGGAGGCCGGGCGCGACCCCGCCTCCGTGACCATCTGCGTCGCCGCGCCCGCCTACGTCGGCGACGACCTCGGCCACGCCCGCGAGCAGTGCCGCTGGTTCGGCGGCATGGTCGGCAACCACGTCGCCGACCTGGTGGCCCGCTACGGCGAGCACTCGGGCCTGGTGCCGGAGGCGCTCACCGACTACATCAAGGCGCGCCAGGGCTACGACTACAGCCACCACGGCCGCACCGACAACCCGGACACCGCCTTCGTCCCCGACGAGATCGTCGACCGCTTCTGCCTCCTCGGCCCCGTCGAGGCGCACATCGAGAAGCTGAAGGCGCTGCGCGACCTGGGCGTCGACCAGTTCGCGGTGTACGCGATGCACGACGCGCGGGAAGAGGTCATCGACGCGTACGGGGAGCGGGTGATCCCGGCGCTCAGCTGAGGAATCCGGGGGCGCCCGGCCCGCACCGGGCGTCCCCGTCCCCGTAACCCGCCCCCCCCACGGCCCGTTCGCCCCCTCCTCGTCCCCCGAACGGATGGCCCGCCCATGACCGACACCGCCATACCCACGGACGCCCCGCCGGACAGCCGCTTCGCCAACGACGACCTCCGGCCGGTGCCGCCCGGGGAACGCCGTTGGACCACGTACAACTTCGCCGCTCTCTGGGTCGGCATGGCGCACAACATCCCCTCCTGGACGCTCGCCTCCGGTCTGGTCGCCCTGGGCATGGACTGGAAGCAGGCCGTGTTCACCATCGCGGTCGCCAATGTGATCGTGCTGGTCCCGATGCTGCTCACCGGGCACGCCGGACCCAAGTACGGCATCCCCTTCCCGGTGCTCGCCCGGGCCTCCTTCGGGCTGCGCGGCGCCAATCTGCCCGCGCTGATCCGCGCGGCGGTCGCCTGCTGCTGGTTCGGCATCCAGACCTGGATCGGCGGCCAGGGCGTCTTCGTGCTGCTCGGCAAGGTCTTCGGCGGCTGGGCCGACGCCTCCGAGATCGGCGGCGAGCCCTGGACGCTGTGGCTGTGCTTCGTCCTCTTCTGGGCCCTGGAACTGGCCATCATCTACCGGGGGATGGAGACCCTGCGCCGGTTCGAGAACTGGGCGGCGCCGTTCGTCCTGGTCGGGGCCGTGGTGCTGCTGATCTGGATCGCCCACAAGGCGGGCGGCCTCGGCCCGCTGCTCGACCAGCCCTCCAAGCACGGCTGGGGGCCCGACTTCTGGCCGGTCTTCTTCCCGTCGCTGATGGGCATGATCGGCTTCTGGGCGACGCTGTCCCTGAACATCCCCGACTTCACCCGCTTCGGCAAGGGCCAGCGCGCCCAGGTGTGGGGCCAGACCCTCGGCCTGCCGACCACCATGACGGCCTTCGCCCTGCTGTCGGTGCTCGTCACGTCCGGTTCTCAGGCGGTGTACGGGGTGCCGATCTGGGATCCGGTGGAGCTGGTGGCCCGGACCGACAACGTCTTCGGGCTGCTGTTCGCGCTGCTCACGGTCCTGATCGCGACGATCTCCGTCAACATCGCGGCGAACGTGGTCTCCCCGGCGTACGACCTCGCCAACCTGGCGCCCCGCTTCATCACGTTCCGCAGGGGCGCGCTGATTACTGGCGTGGTCGGTGTCGTCATCTTCCCGTGGAAGCTGACGTCGACGCCCGAGCTGTACATCTTCACCTGGCTGGGCGTGGTCGGCGGCCTGCTCGGCACGGTCGCGGGCATCCTGATCGCCGACTACTGGATCATCCGCCGCACGGTCCTCGACGTGCCCGACCTGTACCGCCCGGGCGGCCGTTACTGGTACCGGGCAGGCTGGAACTGGCGCGCGGTGACCGCGTTCGCGATCGGCGGCGTGCTGGCGGTGGGCGGCTCGTACTCGACGGTCGACGACAAGGGTAAGAAGCTGGGCCCGTTCCCGACGGACGGCCTGCTCCCGCTGCTGAAGCCGCTGGCGGACTACGGGTGGGCCGTGGGGTTGGGGGCGGCGGTGGTGGTCTATACGGGGCTGATGGGACCGGGGAGGCGAGAATACGGGGCGGGTGCTGGCTGAGCGGCTTTGTCGCAGTGCGCCTAGGGGCGCGGGGCTGTGTCATTGTGCGGCTCCGCCGCGTGGGCGCGACCAGCCCACCACGACCCGCAGACAAGTCACCACCCCTCACCCCACTTCACAGCGAAGCGTCACGGCACTCGCGCCGTCCACTCCTCGTTCGAGAACTTCGTCTCCGCCAACTCCCGCGCGCGGGACATCTCCTCGTCCGTGACCCGGCCCTCGGCCAACCCGTACCGCCCCCGGAACGAGGCGATCATCCGCTCGATGACTGCCTCCCGGGGCAGGCCCGTCTGGCGGCGGAGCGGGTCCACGCGCTTCTTCGCGCTCTTGGTGCCCTTGTCGGAGAGCTTCTCGCGGCCGATGCGGAGGACTTCCAGCATCTTGTCGGCGTCGATGTCGTACGCCATCGTCACGTGGTGCAGCACCGCGCCCTCGTCCGCGACCACCCGCTTCTGCGCGGCGCCCGCGATCTTGCCCGCGTCCGTGGCGATGTCGTTCAGCGGCTGGTACCAGGCCTTCACGCCCATGTCGGCGAGCGCGCCCAGCACCCAGTCGTCCAGGTAGGCGTAGCTGTCCGCGAAGGACAGGCCCTGCACCAGGGCGTCGGGGACCGAGAGCGAGTACGTGATGGTGTTGCCCGGCTCGATGAACATGGCGCCCCCGCCGGACACCCGGCGCACCACCGTGATCCCGTGGCGCTCGGCGCCCTCCGGGTCGACCTCGTTGCGCAGCGACTGGAAGCTGCCGATCACCACCGCCGGGGCGCCCCACTCCCACACCCGGAGGGTGGGCGGCCGGCGCCCGGCCGCGACCTCGGCGGTGATCACCTCGTCCAGCGCCATGTGCAGGGCGGGGGACTGGGGGCCGTCGTGGATCAGCTGCCAGTCGTAGTCCGTCCAGTCCGTCGCGTGCGCGAGCGCGCGGCGGACCGCGACGCCGACGCCCTCCGACGTCAGTCCGTACATCGTCGTGCCCGGCGGCAGCGCCGCGTCGATACGGGCCGCGAGCCCGGCGGCGTCCGTGTCGGCCGGGGCGCCCTCCAGCGCGCTGTTGATCGCCAGGATCGCCTCGTCCGGTTCGAGGAAGAAGTCGCCCGCCACCCGCACACCGCTCAGCACGCCGTCCTCGACGTCCAGATCCACCACCACGAGCTTGCCGCCGGGGACCTTGTACTCACCGTGCACCGCTGCTCCTCCATCCGTTCCGAGCAGAATCAACCGTAGACGGGGGGTCTGACATTCCACGGCGGGCGTCGTTAGCCTGCCGGGATGGACGATCACATAGCCCGTGCCTTCCATGTGCCGCAGACGTCGTTCACCACCCGGCCCACCCTCCAGGGCACCTTCGGGATGGTCTCCACCACCCACTGGCTCGCCTCGCAGTGCGCGATGGCCGTCCTGGAGGACGGCGGGAACGCCTTCGACGCCGCCGTCGCGGCGGGCTTCGTCCTCCATGTCGTCGAGCCGCATCTGAACGGCCCGGCCGGCGAGGTGCCGATCCTGCTCGCCCCGGCCGGGGGCGCGGTGCGGGTGCTGTGCGGCCAGGGGCCCGCGCCCGCCGGGGCGACGGCCGCCCACTACCGCTCGCTCGGCCTGGACCTCGTGCCCGGCACCGGCCCGCTCGCGGCCGCCGTGCCCGGCGCCTTCGACGCCTGGCTGCTCCTGCTGCGCGACCACGGCACCAAGCCGCTCGCCGACGTACTGAAGTACGCCGTCGGATACGCCGAGGACGGGCATCCGCCCGTCGAGCGGATCGGGGAGACCGTGGAGGGGATGCGCACGCTCTTCGAGAGCGAGTGGCACTCCTCGGCCGAGGTGTATTTGCCGGGCGGCCGCGCCCCGCGCCCGGGGCGGCTGCTGCGCACCCCGGCCCTGGCGCGCACCTGGCGCCGCCTCATCGAGGAGTCGGCGTCCACGCGCGCGTCCGCGACCGGTGACGGCCGGGAGCGGCAGATCGAGGCGGCCCGACGGATCTGGCGCGAGGGGTTCGTCGCCGAGGCGCTGGTCGCGCAGGCGCGCCGCCCCACCCTGGACACCAGCGGCGAGCGCCACAGCGGCACCCTGACGGCGGCCGACCTCGCCGGGTGGTCCGCGACGTACGAGGACCCGGTGACGTACGACTGGAACGGCTGGACCGTCTGCAAGGCGGGCGGCTGGAGCCAGGGCCCGGCGCTCCTGCAGCAACTGGCGCTGCTTCCGGACGAGTTGCCGCCGTACGGATCCGCCGAGTACGTCCACCTCCTGGTCGAGGGGTGCAAGCTCGCCATGGCCGACCGGGAGGCCTGGTACGGGGACGCGGCCGAGGTGCCGCTCACCGAGCTGCTCTCGGACGACTACAACGCGGCCCGGCGCGCGCTCGTGGGCGCCGAGGCCTCGTACGAGCTGCGGCCCGGCAGCCCCGGCGGGCGTCCGC
Organism: Streptomyces melanogenes; assembly: GCF_014649795.1. Taxonomy (GTDB): domain Bacteria; phylum Actinomycetota; class Actinomycetes; order Streptomycetales; family Streptomycetaceae; genus Streptomyces; species Streptomyces noboritoensis. The sequence continues at coordinate 252,651 of NZ_BMTS01000008.1, read as the reverse complement.
CCCGGATCGCCCGAGAGGCGCTACGCGCGCGTGGCGCGGACGCCGACGTACGGGTTGCGGGCACCGGGGAGCCGACCGTCGCCCCGAGCGGTGCCACCCGGGGCGACACCTGTCACCTGGACGTGGTCGACCGCTGGGGCAACATGGTCGCCGCGACCCCGAGCGGCGGCTGGCTCCAGTCCAACCCGGTCGTCCCCGAGCTCGGCTTCCCGCTCGGCACCCGGCTCCAGATGGCCTGGCTGGAGGAGGGGCTGCCGAACACGCTGACCCCGGGGCGCCGCCCCCGTACGACGCTGTCGCCCACCCTGGCGCTGCGCGACGGCGTACCGGCGCTGGCGTTCGGCACGCCCGGCGGGGACCAGCAGGACCAGTGGCAGCTGCACTTCTTCCTCGCCGTCGCACTCGGCGCGGGCGAGCGCGGCGGACTCGGCCTCCAGGGCGCGATCGACGCCCCGAACTGGCACAACGACTCCTTCCCGAGCTCGTTCTACCCACGGGCGACCCACCCCGGCAGCGTCACGGTCGAGGCGCGGACCGACGGGGAGGTCGTGGCGGGGCTGCGGCGGCGCGGGCACCGGGTCACGGTCGGCGGCGCCTGGTCGGAGGGACGGCTGTGCGCGGTCGCCCGCGATCCGGAGACCGGGATCCTGTCCGCCGCCGCGAATCCGCGCGGGATGCAGGGGTACGCGGTGGGGCGCTGACCCGGGCCGTCCGCCGACGTCACCTCGATGACGCCCGGAATTGGGACCACGTTCGCCGATTGTCAGTGGGGCATGTTTTGCTGGACGCATGATCGAAGGGTTGCTCGCAGAGTTTCTGGAAGACCGGTCGTCCGACGTCGAAGAGGCGGTCCGCAAGGCGGCGGCCGTCGAGATCATGCCGCGCTTCCGCCAGCTCGCCGCGCACGAGGTCCTGGAGAAGAGCGGCCCGCACGACCTGGTGACGGTCGCCGACCGGCGCGCCGAGGAGTTCCTGACCCAGGCCCTGACCGAGCTGCTGCCCGGCTCGGCCGTCGTCGGCGAGGAGGCCGTCGCGGCCGACCCGTCGGTGTACGACGCGCTGGGCGGCGACGCGCCGGTGTGGATCGTCGACCCGGTCGACGGGACCCGCCAGTTCGTGCGCGGCGAAGAGGGCTTCTGCACCCTGGTGGCGCTCGCGCACCGAGGCGAAGTGCTGGCCTCGTGGACGTACGGGGCGGCGCTCGACGTCATGGCGGTCGCGATCCGCGGCCGGGGCGCGACGTGCAACGGCGCGCCGATCCGGTCCGGGGCGCCCGCGCCCGGCGCGGTGATCGAGGTCGCCACCTCCCACCCGGACTACACGACGGACGACCAGAAGCGCGCGCTGCTCGGGCTGCGCACCGACGGCGTCAGCCCGCGCCCGTGCGGCTCTGCCGGGCTCGAGTACCTGGCGGTCGCGCGCGGCGAGCTGGACGCGACCGCGTTCTCCTGGGAGCTGGCGTGGGACCACGCGGCGGGCCTGCTCCTGGTGACCGAGGCGGGCGGGGTCCACACGACGCTGACGGGCGAGCCGTTCCGGATAACCGGCGGCAACGCACTGCCGTTCACGGCCGCCCGGGACGCGGCGACCGCGGAGCGGGTGCGGAGGCTGCTGGCGGGGGAGTGAGCGGACGCGCGGGCCGCTGCGGGGAGGGGGTGCGGCCGCAGGCCCGCCTCGTGGCGCAACCGCACCCACCCCGGGCCTGATTGTCCGTGGCCCGGAATATGCTGGGTGTCTTGGCCACAAGGGCGTGAGGAGTCCGAAGGTGCCGTCGATGCTCGATGCCGTCGTCGTGGGGGCGGGGCCCAATGGACTGACCGCCGCGGTCGAACTGGCGAGGCGCGGTCTGTCCGTTGAGGTCTTCGAGGCCATGGACACCATCGGGGGCGGCGCCAGGACCGAGGAGCTGACCCTCCCCGGCTTCCGCCACGACCCCTGCTCCGCCGTGCACCCGCTGGGCATCGGCTCCCCGGCCTTCCGCGGGATGCCGCTCGACCGGTACGGACTGGAGTGGCTGCACCCCGAACTGCCCATGGCGCACCCCTTCGACGACGGCACCGCGGCCGTGCTCGCCCGCTCGGTCGCCGAGACCGCCGCGTCGTTCGGCCCGCGCGACGCGGGCACGTACCGCAGGCTGGTGGCGCCGTACGTGAACAAGTGGGACGTCCTGGCGCGCGACTTCATGTCGCTGCCGCTGAGCGCCCTGCCCCGCGACCCGGTCGGCCTCGCCCGCTTCGGCCTCGACGGACTGCCGCCGTACGCGTGGACGATGCGCCGCTTCCGGGACGACCGGGCGCGCGCGCTGATGGCCGGGCTCGTCGGCCATGTCATCGCCCCGCTGAGCGGGGTGGCGACCTCCGCCGTCGGCCTGGTCTTCGCGCTCGCCGCGCACGCGAACGGCTGGCCGCTGCCGCGCGGCGGCTCGCAGTCGATCGCGGACGCGCTCGCGGCGTACCTGCGCGACCTGGGCGGCTCGGTCCACACCGGCTTCGAGGTGAAGCGGCTCGACGACCTGCCGCCCGCGCGCGCGTACGTCTTCGACACCTCACCGACCGCGCTCGCCCGGATCGCGGGCCTGGGGCGGGCGTACGAGGGGTATCGGTACGGCGCGGGCGTCTTCAAGATCGATTACGCGCTGGACGGCCCGGTGCCGTGGACCGCGGCCGAGCCGCGGCGGGCCGGGACCGTGCAGATCGGCCCGTCCAGCCGCGAGATCGGCGCCGCGCTGAGCCAGGCGTCCGGGGGCACCGCCCCCGAGACCCCGTTCCTGATCACCGCCCAGCCCAGCCTCGTCGACCCCTCGCGGGCGCCGGAGGGCAAGCACGTGTTCTGGGCGTACGGGCACGTGCCGAACGGGTGGGACGGCGATCTCACCGACGCGATAGAGCGCCAGATCGAGCGGTTCGCGCCGGGCTTCCGCGACCGGGTGCTCGCGCGCGCCACGGCGGGGCCGCCACAGCTCGCGGCGCACAACGCGAACTATGTGGGCGGTGATATCGCGTGCGGCGCGGCGCGCGGGTTGCAGCTGCTGCTGCGGCCCACGCTGTCCCTGTTCCCGTACACGACCCGGCACCCGTCGGTGTTCCTCTGCTCCTCGGCCACCCCGCCGGGCCCTGGTGTGCACGGCATGTCCGGGCACAACGCGGCGAAGGCGGTCTGGCGGGCGCTGCGGATGGCGGACCGGGGATGACGGAGGCCGCTTCGCGGCCGGCGATCGTGCTCGTCCAGGGTGACATCACGGACCAGTCCGTGGACGCGATCGTCAACGCGGCCAACTCCTCGCTGCTGGGCGGGGGCGGGGTCGACGGTGCGATCCATCGCCGGGGCGGGCCGGAGATCCTGGCGGACTGCCGTCGGCTGCGCGCGTCCCACTACGGCAAGGGCCTGCCGACGGGGCGTGCCGTCGCCACGACCGCCGGCCGGCTGCCCGCGCGCTGGGTGATCCACACTGTGGGCCCGGTCTGGCAGCGGGACGAGGACCGCTCGGCCCTGCTGGCCTCCTGCTACCGGGAATCCCTGCGGGTGGCGGGGGAGTTGGGCGCCCGGACGGTGGCGTTCCCGGCGATCTCCACGGGGATCTACGGGTGGCCGTTGGACGACGGGGCGCGGGTTGCGGTGCGGGCGGTACGGGAGGCGGCCTCGTCTTTGCCCCCGACCTCGGTCGAAGAGGTCCGCTTCGTACTGTTCGACGACACGGCGTATCGGGCGTTCGAGGAGGCGGTGGGGTAGGGGGCGGATTCGTCTGCCGGTGATCGGCGGCCGGCCGCGCAGTTCCCCACGCCCCTTTTCTGCCCGGTGTTTGTCTGCGGGTGGGTGGGTGGCTGGTCGCGCAGTTCCCCGCGCCCCTAGGGGGGCGTGGCTGAGGGGGCTGCGATGCGCAGGCGCACGGAGGCTGCGGCCCAGCACCTTGTAGGCACCCGGAGCCCAGGCGCACGGGGTGATGCACCCCAGCACCCTCGCAGGCCCTCTAGGGGCGCGGGGAACTGCGCGCTCAGCCACTCACGACCCGCAGACGAAGGCCGGGCAGAAAAGGGGCGCGGGGAACTGCGCGACCAGCCACCCACACAGCCGCAGACAAAGATCCCCCGGAACGTTGATGTCGCATTCCTGCCAGCGACACCCCCCGGCCGTAGCCGATGCTGAGCACATGAACCCCGTCCCCGCCGCGGCCCCCGCGGCCCCCGCGGCCCCCGCGGCCATGCACACCGACAAAGCGCGCTGCGTGCGAGCCGTCCAGTCCAAGGACGCTCGTTTCGACGGGTGGTTCTTCACCGCCGTTCTCACCACCCGGATCTACTGCCGGCCCAGCTGTCCCGTCGTGCCGCCGAAGGTCGAGAACATGACCTTCTACCCGAGCGCCGCCGCCTGCCAGCAGGCCGGGTTCCGGGCGTGCAAGCGGTGTCGGCCGGACACCAGCCCGGGGTCGCCGGAGTGGAACGCCCGGGCCGACTCCGTGGCCCGCGCCATGCGGCTCATCCGGGACGGCGTCGTCGACCGCGACGGCGTGTCCGGGCTCGCCGCGCGGCTCGGGTACAGCACCCGCCAGATCGAGCGCCAGCTGCGCGCCGAGCTCGGCGCCGGACCCCTCGCCCTGGCCCGCGCCCAGCGCGCCCAGACCGCCCGGATCCTCATCGAGACCACCGCGCTCCCGATGGCCGACGTCGCCTTCGCGGCGGGCTTCGCCTCCGTGCGCACCTTCAACGACACCGTCCGCGAGGTCTTCGCGCTCGCCCCCACCGACCTGCGCGCCCGCGCCGCGCGCGGCATCGCCCGCCAGGCCCCCGGCACGATCGCCCTGCGGCTGCCCTACCGCGCCCCGCTCAACCCGGACAACCTCTTCGGGCACCTGGCCGCCACGGCGGTTCCCGGCGTGGAGGAGTGGCGCGGCGGCGCGTACCGCCGCACGCTCTCCCTCCCGTACGGGCACGGCATCGTCGAACTCACCCCCGGACCCGACCACATCGGCTGTCTGCTCTCGCTCAGCGATCTGCGCGACCTCACCATCGCCATCAGCCGCTGCCGCTGGATGCTCGACCTCGACGCCGACCCGGTCGCCGTCGACGACCGGCTGCGCGCCGACCCGCTGCTCGCCCCGCTGGTCGACAAGGCCCCCGGACGCCGGGTGCCGCGTACCGTCGACGCGGCGGAGTTCGCCGTACGGGCGGTGCTCGGCCAGCAGGTCTCCACGGCCGCCGCCCGCACCCACGCGGCCCGGCTTGTGACCGCGCACGGCGAGCCGGTGGAGGACCCGGCGGGCGGGCTGACCCATCTGTTTCCGACATCGGCCGCGCTGGCCGGGCTCGATCCCGAGTCCCTGGCCCTGCCGCGCAGCCGGCGCGCCACCCTCACCACGCTCGTCGCCGCACTGGCCGACGGCAGCCTCGCCCTGGGCATCGACACCGACTGGGACCGGGCCCGCGCCCAGCTCCTGGAGCTGCCCGGCTTCGGGCCCTGGACCGTCGAGGTGATCGCGATGCGGGCGCTCGGGGACCCGGACGCGTTCCTCCCCTCCGACCTGGGCGTGCGCCGCGCGGCCCAGTCGCTCGGCCTGCCCTCCTCGCCTGCCGCCCTCACCGCGAGCGCCGCCGCCTGGCGCCCGTGGCGGGCCTACGCCGTCCAGTACCTCTGGGCCACCGACGACCACCCCATCAACCACCTCCCCGCGTGAGGACGTTCACGATGACCACCACCCACACCGTCACCGACAGTCCGTACGGCCCGCTCACCCTGGTCGCCGAGGACGGCGTGCTCAGCCGCCTCTACATGGAGGGCCAGCGCCACCGCCCGCCCCAGGAGACCTTCGGCGAACCCGACGACGGCGGCCCGTTCCCGGAGGTGATCCGCCAGCTCGGCGCGTACTTCGCGGGCGAGCGCACCGAGTTCGACCTGGAACTCTACCTGCGCGGCACCGACTTCCAGCGCGCGGTCTGGGACCAGCTGCGCCGCATCCCGTACGGCGAGACCCGCTCGTACGGCGAACTGGCCCAGGCCCTCGGCAACCCCGGCGCCTCCCGCGCGGTGGGCCTGGCCAACGGCAAGAACCCGGTGGGCATCATCGTCCCCTGCCACCGTGTGATCGGCTCCACGGGCAGCCTGACCGGCTACGGCGGTGGCCTCGACCGCAAGCAGCGGCTGCTGGCCTTCGAGAAGGGGGCGGGGGAGGACGCCCTGTTCTGACGGACGCCGGGTGTCGTTGTTCTGACGTCGCTGCCAGACCCGCCCGCCCTTCAGTCCTCCACGAGCAGCGCCCCCAGGCGCAGGAACGCCTTGTACGTCTCCGGGGCCAGCCACGACAGCTCCACCGTGCTGCCGGTCGTCAGATGGCCGTCGCGGGGGACTGTGAGGATGCCCCGGCAGCGGGAGCTGAGGCTGCGGATCGTCGCCGCGTCCAGTGTCCAGCCGGCGGCCGGGCGGCTGTGGTTGAGGACGACCACGGCCTCCGCCACCAGGTCCGACCTGCCCATGGACACCAGGCGGTCCACGGCCCGCTGCACCTGGGTCACCCCGGCCGGGTCGGCCCGGGAGACGATCACCACCCGGTTGGCGAGTTCGAGGACGACCTGCGGGAACTTGTCGGTGTCGGCGAGCGTGATGTCGAAGTACGGCGCCGTCACGTCCGCGACCTTGCGGTATTCGTAGTCCGCGAACTGGCCGACCGTGGGTGGGTGGGACACCGAGTCGTTGGCCAGGACCATGAGTCCGGACCGGTGCTGCGAGAGGAACAGGCGCAGGTGGTCGAAGTGCTCGATCTCGTGGCCGGAGCGGGCCAGGTCGTTCAGAGAGGCCTCCGTCGCCCGGTAGACGCGGCGGGCGATGTGGATGTGGGTGCCCGCGTGCCGGTCGGTGTCGACGGCCAGCACCCGCTCCTGCCGCTGCTCGGCCAGCACCGCCCCGAGCACCGTGGTGATCGTGGTGCACCCGGCCCGGTCCTTCACGCCCAGGACGGCGATCCGCAGTGGCCGGCGCAGCGGCGCCCGGATCGTCCGTATCCACTGCTCGCGGTCGTCCTCCTCCTCGGGGACGTCCTCGGCGTCCGCCGCGGCCGGGTCGTCGGGGTACTCCTCCCACTCCACCGGCACCGGCAGCAGCGCGCCGAACGCCTCGGCCAGCTCCCGCGCCGTCGGCCGGGCCTCCGGCTCCTCGTCCACCGAGCGCAGCAGCAGGTCGCGCAGGTGCTCGTCGAGGCGGCGGAACTCGGGGTGGCGCCGCAGGAGGTCGAACTGGTACTGCCGCCAGTGCCGCCCCGTCACGGCGTGCAGCAGGATCGCCCCGACCGAGTACACATCGCCCGCCGCGATCCGGGACTCGCCCCAGGACGTCACCTCGGGGGCGCGGTAGGGCGAGTTGGGGGGCACGGTCAGCAGGGAGGCGCTGGAGGCGCCGTCGATCCGGACCGACGTCCAGCTGACGATGTGCAGCGTGCGCTCGGTGACCAGCACCGTGCCCGGCGTCAGCGCGCCGTGCACCAGGCCCTTGCCGTGGCAGCGGGCCACGGCCCGGGCCAGGCTCCAGCCCAGCCAGGCCAGCAGGGGCGAGTCGCGCAGCGGCCCGGCCGCCTGGAGCACCGCGCTCAGCGTGGGCGCGGGCAGACCGTTGCTGAGCGGGTCCAGGCCCAGCGCGATCCAGGGCGTCGGCGTCCTCTCGTTCAGGTCGCTCGCCACCACGACGGGGGCGTACACCCCGTCCATGCGCCGCAGCGCCCGCCGCTCGGTGGCCAGCAGCTCGCGGGCGGTGGGCGAGTCGGGCGAGCGGGCGACCCTGATCAGCACCTGCCGTCCGTCCGGGTCCTCACCGATGTACGCGACGGCCTTGCCGCGGCTCTCGTCGCGCAGCTGGAGCGTGTACGGGCCGAGAACCTGCTGGTCGAGCAGTTGCAGCGGCTGCCAGGACGGGGCCGCCTCCAGGACGGAGGGCAGCCCCACCTCCTCGCGCTCCACGACCGCGGACGGCGGCTGCACCGAGATCATGGGCTTGGCGCCCAGATGGGTCAGCAGCCGGTCCTCCAGCCAGGCGAACGGCCTGGTCCCCGGCAGGAGTTCGCCCGTCCCCGACGGATGGGCGAGCCAGGCCGGGAAGTCGGGGGAGCGGCCCACCAGCGTGGCGAGTCGGTCGGTCACCGCGCGGGTGGTGCGCAGCAGGTCGATCGGGGAGGCGGTGTCGAGCAGGATCTCCTGGACGCCGTCGAGGAAGCCGAAGCGGCGGTGCTGGGCGGGGAGCCCGGGGCCGGGCGGGTCGGCCTGGCGCATCAGCCCGCCGAGGAACACCTCGGCCAGGTGTGCGGTGTCCGAGCGCCACGGCACGGCCGCCTGCACCAGCCGCATCACCGGCACCGTCAGCGGCGAGATGGCCGCGAGGTGCGCGGCGAGCCGGTACGCCTGCGGGGACGCCGCGTCCCGGAACCGCAGCACCGCGTCGGCCGGGTCCGCGCCCCGGGTCGCCGCCTCGCCCCGCAGGCCCCGCACACCCGGCGGCGCGAGCAGCGGCAGCTCCGCGCTGGCCCCGGGCGAGGCCACCAGGCGCGCCCAGGCGGCGACGGCCGGGGGATACGGCTCCAGTACGGGGACGGGCACCCCGGGGAAGCGGTCGCCGAGGCCGGGCGGCAACAGCGGGTCGGTCACCTCCCAGGTGTGGTTGGCAGCCCCGCGCCGCCGCGTCGTCACCGACCACTGCTCCGAGCGGATGCCGGAGGCGTCCCACATGTGGGCGGGCAGCGCGTGCACCACCGCCGTAGGGCCCTGCCGGGCCCAGCGCTCCAGGGCGGCGTGCATCCGCCCGTCCCGCCAGCACGCCCCCACCCCGTCGCTGATCACCAGGACCAGGGTGCGGCCCGACGGGTCGGCGGCGGACGCGGGCGAGAGCAGCGGGCCGCCGGGGTCGAAGGGGCGCACCTTGAGGCCGGGCGCGTCGGGTGAGCGGGCGTCCAGGCCGTGCACCCGGATGTCCCGGAAGGCGCCCAACCGTTCGAAGACGGACCGCAGTTCGGTGGCGAGCCTGCGCCACAGCAGCATCGAGAGGCCGTCGTCGATGAGCAGCGTGAGATCGAGCCAGCGCTGCCGCGCGGGCCGCAGCACCACGTCGGGGAGGCCGCTCTCGGCCATCGCGGTGGCGGTCGCCTCCTCGTCGAACTCCCAGAAGTGCGAGCCCGTATGCGGCTGCTTCAGCAGCCGCAGGGACCGGCTCAGCCGCAGCTCCCCGTCGCCGAGCGCCTTCTCCTCGGGCACCCGCACCGGCAGCGCCCCGGTGCCGCGCGGCGGGCGCTGCGGCGAGGAGGTCGCACCGGCGAACTCGGGGGCGCTGCGGGAGGCCGCCGCCGCGTGCAGGGCGCCCAACAGCTGGGTGGGGAGCGGTGGTTGGGACCCGGTGCCCTCCTTGGGGTCGCCGTCCCCGGACTCGTCGGGCGGCACCGCCGTGCCTTCGGGCGGCGTACGCGGATCCTCCCACGCCTGCGAGCCCGGCTGCCGCACCCGGTCCGGTGCCAGGGCGCTCGCCAGCGGGGCGGCGGCACCGCTCGGCAGCCGGGCGGCCAGCCACAGCGTGTCCAGCAACTCGTGCGTGGACAGCTCGTGGCCCACCAGGGCGGCGAGTTTGGCCAGGGCGTCGGAGGGCTCCGCGCGCGGCACGGCTAGACCGATCCGCCCAGCCGGTGGAGCACCGCGTCGAGCAGGCCCTCGGCGTTCAGATTCACCCCGCCCTTGCGCAGGAACACCGCGTTGAGCAGCTGGTCCGTGGCGAGCTCGCCCGGCGCGCGGCGGTTCAGGAACGCGTGCAGCAGGTCGTCGACGCCCTCCAGGGCCCCCTCGCCCAGATGCGCCGCCACGATGTCCCGCAGCCGCTCCTCGTCCGGATCCGGCAGGTCCAGGCGGACGCAGCGGCGCAGGAACGCGGGCGGGAAGTCCCGCTCCCCGTTGCTGGTGATCACCACCACGGGGAACTCGCGGCAGCGCACCACGCCCCGGGTGACCGTGACCCGACCGCCCTCGGGGTCATGGGTGAGCACCGGCACCTCGGACTGCGCCTCCGGCAGTCGCGACAACTCGGGGATCTCGAACTCGCCCTCCTCGAACACCGTCAGCAGGTCGTTGGGGAGGTCGACATCGCCCTTGTCGAGCTCGTCCACCAGGAGCACCCGCGGCCGCTCGCGCGGGACGAGCGCGGTGCCCAGCGGTCCCAGACGCACGAAGGTGCCGATGTCGGGCTCCGGTGCGCCGCGCTCCTGGCGCAGATGCGTCTCGCGCAGCCGCCCGATGGCGTCGTACCCGTACAGCGCGTCCTTGAGCACCGACCGGCTGTTGACCGGCCACTGGAGCACCGGACCGAGCGACAGCTCGTGCGCCACGGCGTGCGCCAGCGAGGACTTGCCGGTGCCGGGGTGCCCGGTGACCAGGAGCGGACGGCGCAGATGCAGCGCGGCGCTCACCACGTCGGCCTCGGTGCGGCCGATCAGATACGGGCGGTGGCGCACCCGCGTGCCCGGGGTCCCGTTGGCGAACTGCCGCCACGGCGGCGCCTCGGGGAAGTCCACCTGGCGGGCCGTGCGGTCGCCGCGGAAGAGCCGCCACCCGTCGTTCTCCGTCATGTCGCCTGATCCGTTCCTTCCGAGGGGCGGGCGATTGCTTCCGGTCCCCGCGAGGGGTCGGCGAGCTGCAGCTCGTCGGGGAGCGGCAGCTCGGCGTCCTCCCACACCAGCGCCGGCCGTGCGGGCACCTCGGGGTCCATATAGGCGCGGACCCTGAAGTGCCGGACCCTTTCGGGGAGTTCGTCGACGGGGCCGTACGGACCCGCCCCGTCGAGCAGGCCGGCGTCCCCCGGCTCCGCGCGGTCCCACAGGACGATCGGCACCCCCATCGCCAGACAGAAGTGCAGCAGCCGCGTCCGGCCGCCGGGGGGCCCGTGCACTATGACGCGCGCGGCGTCGTAGTGGGTTGTCTTGAGCAGTCGGATGAGCTCCATCTCGTCGGAGACGTGGTGGTCCGCGACGAGCGGTTCGCTCTGGTGCCGGGCGCCCCAGCGGCGCTTCAGGTCGCCCGCGCCGGTGCGCGAGCGGCGTCTGATCTGCGGGCAGCGCAGCACCAGGTGGAAGTCCTCGCCCAGCGGCGCGGGGAAGAACTCGTCGGCGCTCGCCCCGTCCCACTCGTCCACCGGCAGGTGCAGCGCGTCCGGGGCGACGGACACCGCGACCAGCGCCACGTTCTGCCCCGCGCCCTCCGCGCCCCCGGCCACCTCCCGTACCAGCCGGGCGATCTCCCGCCCGGTGCGAGGCCGTTCGGCGCCGGCGGCGGTGCGGGCGGCCGTGCCATCCGCGCGCATCCGCCACACCGCGCAGCGGTAGCGGTCGGCCGGGTCCTTGGGGTGGCGGCTGAGCTCCACCAGGACGCGGACCCCGGTACCGGCCGACCGGTCCGACCAGCGCGCCGCGTCCGCCCGGCGCTCGCCCAGCGCCGAGGGGTGGATGCCGAGCCGGTCCGCGACCCGGCCGCTCCACTCCTGGAGCGCCTGGCAGGCGATGCCGCCGGTCTCCGCGGCCGCGTACTCGACGACCCGCAGCAGGGCGGGCAGCCGGGGCGTCTCGTCGGGCACCGGCGAGCCGTCGCCCGGCCACTCCTCCAGCTCGCGCACCGCGCCGGGCACGTCGTCGGGGTCGAGCCGGGCGGCCGTCAGCGACCGGGGCAGGTCCACATACGGCAGCGCCGCCGTCGCCGCCCGGGGGAGCAGCCCCGGGTCCTGGCGGGTGAGGTGGTCCCACTTCACCAGCAGCGCCCGGTGCTCGGCGACGGAGAGCAGCCCGGCCGCGTCGGTGAGCCGGCCGAGCGCCAGCAGCCGGTCCAGCTGGGCGCGGCCGCGCGCGTCGCCGAGCGACGGGGCCAGCGACTCGGCCAGCGTCGGCAGCGCGCGCTCGACCGTGCACAGCACCACCGCCAGCTCCTCCACCGACGGCGCCGTCCCGTCCGCCCTGGTCCGCATCCCGAGGGCCGCGCCGAGCGCCGTGGAGTGCGCCGCCCGTACGGTCGGGTCGCCCAGCAGGGCGTGCAGCGGGCCGACCATCATGTCCCGCACCGACTCGTCGCCGCCGACGGGCTCGCGCGCACCGGGGGGCGCCGGGTCCGGGGCCGCCCCGACCCGCAACAGCTCCTGCCGGACCGACTGCCAGGTCAGGCCCCAGCTGCGGCGCACGGTGTGCTGGGTGTCGAACTCCCCGTCCGGCGGGGTGATCCGGCCCATCACCAGCCCCACGGCGGCCCCGTCGGCGGGCGACCACAGGGGCCCGCCGCTGTACCCGTCGTCGACGGCCGCGCCGGAGAGCTGCCCGTCGAGATAGCCGATCCGCCCGTCGCACGAGCCGACCTGGACGTCCGCGTACGCGAAGGGCTGACCGCCGCCGTACCAGGCCCGCACCAGCTGTCCGGCCCGCATGTCGAGCCAGCGCACCGGGCCCACCGGGGGCGGCGGTTCCTCGTCCAGTTCCAGTACGGCCAGGTCGCCGCCCCACTCCAGGGAGCCGTCCGCCACCGGCCCTTGACGGTCGGCGGCGCGCGGCGGCACCCAGGCCACCAGGCGCGCCTGCCGGGCGCCCGCAGTGCCGGGGGCCAGCGCCGGGAAGGAGACGTCGAGGGTGACCGCGCCCGGGTCGCGCGGGCTCAGCATCCGCAGGCCCAGCGCGGCGTTGACGACGTGCGCGCAGGTCAGCAGTCGGCGGCCGGAGAGATAGACGCCCGCGCCGGCGGTCCGTCCCCGGTCGGCCGACAGCACCCGCACGAGCGCGCCGCGCGCGTCGGCGGAGGGGTCGGCGCCGGGTGCCTTGAACCAGCCCACGGGTCAGTTGCCGCCGTTGGTCTCGCCGGGCCGCAGTTGCCAGGTGGCCGAGACGGTCATGCTGGCCTGGCCGTTGGCGCCGACGATCCCGAGCTTGAGGTCCTGGCCGATCTGGAGGCCGAAGCCGACGTCGAGGGAGTCGGGCGGGTTCGGGATCTCCCGTACGGAGTCGTGCACCTGCTGGAGGAAGGGGCCCAGCGGTCGCAGTACGGCCGCGAGCGTGTCCGTGGCGAGCGCGGCGACCCGCTCGCCGCCGCGGCCGACGGGTGTCGCCCCGCCGATCCCGCCCGGCAGGTCGTCGTCCGCCACCCGGGCCGTCGGTCTCGGTTCGCCGACGGGGGTGAGCCCTACTCTGACCCGGGCCCCGTCGTCGAGGATGAGTTCCATGTAGTCGTCTTGCGGCACGGGGACATTGTGCGGGCAACTCCCGTTCGGGGCAGCATGGTTGACGGAATGCGCTGACGTAGATCCGATGGTCGTCAGCCCACCGCCCGCCCGTTCTCCAGCTCCACCGTGCCCGCCCCTGTCGTCAGCACGTCGAACGCGGCGAGCACGCGGTGGCCCAGCTGGCCCGGGAGGTACGCGGTGAGCTCCTCGCGTGGGACCAGCCGCCAGTCGATCAGCTCCTCCTCCTGGAGGCGGATCTCCTTCAGCCGGTCCTCGGCGAGGACGCCGCCGTCGTACACGTACGCCACGATCGGCGGCCGGTCCGGCCCCGGCACCCAGTCGATCGCGAGCAGCCGTCCCGGGCTCACGTCCAGCCCGATCTCCTCCAGCGACTCGCGCCGGGCCGCCTGACGGGGAGTCTCGCCCTGGTCGGACTCGATGGTCCCGCCGGGGAGGGCCCAGCCGTCACGGTAGTTGGGCCGCACGAGGAGGACGTGTCCCCGGCCGTCGCGAATGAGGGCGGCTGCGCCGGCGAGGACGCGGGGGAGGGCGGCGATGTACGTGGCGTAGTCGTGGGTGGTCACGGGGGCAGTATGCCCGGGGTTCGTCTGCGGGTTGTCTGTGGCTGGGCGCGCAGTTCCCCGCGCCCCTAGGGGGTTGGGCTCGGCTCGGGAGGGATTCCGGGGCAGGGGCCGTAGGCCCCGTCCTTCAGGGGCGCGGGGAACTGCGCGACCAGCCCCCCACCGGCCCGCAGACGAACACCGGGCCCCTCATGCGGCCGCTAGCCGCGCCGTGCGCTCGGCCAGGTCCGGGATGCGGAGCAGGGACGCTTCGAGGGCCTCGCGCGGGCCGGACGCCGTGAACGCCGCCGCGACCAGCGCCGCCGCCCACATCGCGCCGTACACCCCGTTGCCGGTGTGGGACAGGACCGCGTCGCGGCGGGCCAGGGCGGCGGCCCGGCGGGGGTCGCCCGGCGAGGTCCAGCCGTGGACGTCCGCGCGGATCAGCGCGCCGATCCACTTCCTGGTACGGGTTGTCGTACGTGGCCGTCAGCGGCGGCTTCAGCCCGTTCGCCGGATTGCGGTACGCGGCCCGCTCGGCCGTGAACGTCTGGAGGTAGGGCAGGCGCAGCAGCCACAGCTCGCCCACCTGCTCGGTGGTGAAGGCGAAGCCGTGGGTCTCCAGGAGGTGCAGGCCCAGCACCGCGTAATCCACGTCGTCGTCCCGGCAACTGCCGTGGACACGGCCGCGTACGCACTGCCGCCACTCCGGCCGCAGCTCGAACTCGCCCGGCGCGGCGGGCGGCAGCAGGTCGGGGTCGGGGAGGTAGTCGGTGAGCGGGAGCGCGTCCGCGCGGCGCAGATAGCGGTCGATGCGGTCCCGCGTCCAGTGGTCCCCGCGCTCCACCGGCTTGCCGAGCATGTTGCCGCGATCCGGCCGAGCCATCCGCCGAGGATCCGGTCCGCCAGCTCTGTCATCCTTCTGGTGTACCCGATGGTGTACCCGACGCGGTGCCGGAACCGCCGTCACCCGTACGGTACTTGCCCGTGCGGCGGCGCTGCTCGGTGAGCGCCTCGCCCACCATGGCCCGCACCGCGTCCCGCACCCCGTGCAGCGCGTGGCCGCGCGCGGGCCCGGCGCCGGGGTCCTCGCGCAGCTCCTTCAGCAGGGCCCAGCACAGCCCGAGCATCACCAGGACGAACGGCAGCGCCACCAGGATCGTGGCCGTCTGGAGCGACTTGAGGCCGCCCGCGACGAGCAGCACCGCCGCGACCGCCGCCATCAGCACGCCCCAGAGCACCACCAGCCAGGTCGGCGGGTGCAGCGAGCCCCGGCTGGTCAGCGAGCCCATCACCAGCGAGGCCGAGTCGGCGCTGGTGATGAAGTACGTCATGACGAGCACCATCGCGAGGTACGAGGTCACCGTGCCGATGGGCAGCGCGTCCAGCATCGCGAAGAGCGAGGCCTCGGCGCCGTCCTTCACCTTGGCCGCCAGATCGGCCGTGCCGGTGGAGTCGAGGCGGATCGCGGTCCCGCCCATCACGCAGAACCACAGGACGGTCGCCCCGCTCGGCACCAGCAGCACCCCGACCAGGAACTCGCGGACGGTGCGGCCGCGCGAGATCCGCGCGATGAAGGTCCCGACGAAGGGCGCCCAGGACAGCCACCACGCCCAGTAGAAGATCGTCCAGGCGCCCAGCCAGGCCCGGTCGGTGAAGGCACCGGTGCGGCTGGCCATCGGCAGCAGCTGGTGCAGATAGCCGCCGACGGACGCCGGGATCGTGTCCAGGACGTACACCGTCGGTCCGAGCAGGAACACGAACAGCATCAGCGCGGCGGCGAGCACGATGTTCAGCGTGGACAGCCACTTCACGCCCTTGTGCAGCCCCGAGAACGCGGACAGGACGAAGGCCGCCGAGAGCGAGGCGATGATGATCAGCTCGGTGGCCGTGGAGTCGTTCACGTCCGCCGTGATCTCCAGGCCCTTGGCGACCTGGAGCGCGCCGAGGCCGAGGCTGGTCGCGGTGCCGAAGACGGTCGCGAAGACCGCCAGCAGATCGATGCACCGGCCGGGCCAGCCGTCCGCGCGCCGGGCACCGACCAGCGGGACGAAGGCGGCCGAGAGCCGGTTGCCGCGCCCCTTGCGGAAACCGGCGTACGCCAGGGCCAGCCCCGCCATGCCGTAGATCGCCCAGGGGGTGAGCGTCCAGTGGAAGAACGAGTACTCCAGAGCCGTGCGCGCCGCGTCGCCGGTCCGGGGCGCGGCGCCGCTCGCGGGCGGCGGGGTGAGGTAGTGGGTGAGCGGCTCGCCCACCCCGTAGAACATCAGGCCGATGCCCATGCCCGCGCTGAACATCATCGCGATCCACGCGAGGTTGGTGAACTCGGGCTCGGAGTCGTCGGCGCCGAGCCGGATCCGCCCGTACCGGCTGATCGCCAGCACCACGCACAGCACGAGGAAGGTGTCCGCGGCGATCACGAACAGCCAGGCGAAATTGGCGAGCACCCAGGCCAGGGCGGTGGCGGAGGCGCTGTCGAAGGAGTGCTTGCCGAGCGCGGCCCAGGCGACCACGGCCACCACCGCGGCCACCCCGATCGCGACGACGGTGAGGTCGGGGGCGGTGCCGTCGGCCTCGCCGGGCGGGGCGCCGGGCCCGGAACGATCGATCGAATCCGTGCTCATGCCGCCCCACTATGGTCCGCGATATGGAGGTTTCGTGGGGTGGCACGCCGTCCCGCCGTGCATGACACCTATGGGCAGGGCCGCGTACGGCGGATAGGGTCGGATCGGCGCGACTGCCTGTTCGATAGCAAGGGATTAGCAAGGTGACGGACGGAGCAGTTTTCGAAGCCGCGCGCGTGCTGGTGGCGGCGGACAAGTTCAAGGGCTCGCTCACGGCCGTACAGGTCGCGGAGCGGGTGACGGCCGGGCTGCGGCGGATCGTGCCCGGTCTGGCGGTGGAGACCCTGCCGGTCGCCGACGGCGGCGACGGCACGGTCGCGGCGGCGGTCGCGGCCGGGTTCACCCGCCGCGAGGCCCGGGTCACCGGCCCGCTCGGCACCCCGGTCACCGCGGCCTTCGCGGTACGGGACGGGGTGGCCGTGGTCGAGATGGCGGAGGCGTCCGGCCTCCAGCACCTCCCCGAGGGCGTCTTCGCCCCGCTGACCGCCACCACGTACGGCTCGGGCGAGCTGCTGCTCGCCGCGCTGGACGCGGGGGCGCGCACGATCGTGTTCGGGGTGGGCGGCAGTGCCACCACGGACGGCGGCGCGGGCATGCTCTCGGCGCTGGGCGCGCGCTTCCTGGACGCGGCGGGCGAGCCCGTGGCGCCGGGCGGCGGCCCGCTGGCCACGCTGGCCACGGCGGACCTCTCCGGCCTGGACCCCCGGTTCGGCTCGGTCGACCTGGTGCTGGCCAGCGACGTGGACAACCCGCTGACGGGGCCCAAGGGGGCGCCCGCGGTGTACGGGCCGCAGAAGGGCGCCACGCCCGAGGACGTGGCGGCCCTGGACGCGGCGCTCGGCCACTTCGCCGAGGTCCTGGGGGCGTCCGTGGGCGCCCGTGCGGCCGAGGCGGCGCTCGCGCCGGGCGCGGGGGCGGCGGGCGGTATCGGGTACGGGGCGCTGGTCGCCCTCGGCGCGACGTTCCGGCCCGGCATCGAGGTCATGCTGGACGTCCTCGGCTTCGCCCCGGCGCTCGCCCGGGCCACCCTGGTGATCACCGGCGAGGGCTCGCTCGACGAGCAGACCCTGCACGGGAAGGCTCCGGCGGGCGTGGCGGCGGCGGCGCGGGCGGCGGGCATCGAGGTCGTCGCGGTCTGCGGCCGCCTGGCCCTCCCCCCGGAGGCCCTGGGCACGGCCGGCATCCGCCGCGCGTACGCCCTCACGGCCCTGGAGCCGGATCCGGCGCGGTGCATGGCGGAGGCGGGTCCGTTGCTGGAACGGGTGGCCGAGCAGATCGCCCAGGACTTCCTGACCTGACAGCTTCGACTGCGGACCGTGCGCGGCTGGTCGCGCCCGCGCGGCGGAGCCGCAAATGTCACAGCCCCGCGCCCTTAAAGTGCGCCCCTCCGGGCCGCCCCGGGGATTGCCGCGCAGCGGCATCTAAGGGGCGCGGGGAACTGCGCGATCAGCCCGCCACGGTCCGCAGTCGAGCGACCGCACGAGAAGGGCCCCGGACCAAGTGGTCCGGGGCCCTTCACGTACAGGCACAGCGCGCAAGCGCTAAGGCAACTGCGCCGCCCTCGCCTCGCGTCGGTTGTCGCGGATCGAGTTCACCCGGCGAGCCGTGGCGAACAGCGGAATCACCGCGCCCAGGACGACCTGCAGCACACAGCCCGTCTGGAGCAGCAGCTGACCGCCGGGCGCGTCGAACGCCCACGCCGCCAGCAGCCCCATCGCGCCCACGATCCAGCTGAGCATGGCCACCGCGAGGATCCCCCGCGGCTTCGGGTACTCGACCCGGCTGACCATCAGCCACGCCACTCCTATGACGGCGAGCAGCGTCGGCACGAACGGCAGCTCAAGCAGCACGATCGAGACGACGGTGAGCGCGCCGAAGGGGCTCGGCATGCCCTGGAACATGCCGTCCTTCATCGTCACGCACGAGAATCTCGCCAGCCGCAGCACCACGGCGAGCAGCACCGTGATCGCCGCCACGGCCGCCACCCGCTGATGGGCGTCGTCCGCGACCATGCCGTACACGAGCACGAAGTACGCCGGGGCGAGCCCGAAGCTGATCAGGTCCGAGAGGTTGTCCA
This sequence comes from Streptomyces melanogenes, assembly GCF_014649795.1. GTDB lineage: Bacteria > Actinomycetota > Actinomycetes > Streptomycetales > Streptomycetaceae > Streptomyces > Streptomyces noboritoensis. Next base: position 234,193 of record NZ_BMTS01000008.1, on the reverse strand, counting down.
GCTCGGCCCCCATCGGCGAGCTCCGCAGCTTCCGCGCGACCAGGCCGTCGCAGAGGTCGAAGATCGCCGCGAGCAGCATCAGGATCACGGCGGTCGCGGCGGAGTGCCGCGCCATGCCGGTCTCGGCACTGCCCGACAGGTGCGGGATGAGGATTCCGGTGGTGGTGAAGTACACCGCCATGAACCCGCAGGTCGCGTTGCCGAGCGTGAGGGTGTCCGCTATGGACAGCCGCAGGGAGAGGGGCATCTCCTCGGCGTCGTCGTCGGCGTCCGCGCCCGGCACCCAGTCGGTCTGGGTGTCCGGATCAATCACGGTCAATTCGAGTCACCCCCGCAGTGGTCTTCTGCCCGACCTCGACAGCGACCTCGACCCCCTCCGGAAGATAGATGTCGACGCGGGAGCCGAACCGGATGAGACCGATCCGCTCGCCCTGCTCCACCTTGGTGCCCTGGGGGATGTAGGGGACGATCCGCCGCGCCACCGCACCCGCGATCTGCACCATCTCGATGTCGCCGAGCTCGGTGTCGAAGTGCCAGACAACGCGCTCGTTGTTCTCGCTCTCCTTGTTGAACGCCGGAACGAACCCGCCGGGCACGTGCTCGACGGACGTCACCGTGCCGGCCAGGGGCGCGCGGTTGACGTGGACGTTCAGCGGGCTCATGAAGATCGCGACGCGGGTGCGTCCGTCCTTCCACGGCATGATGCTCTGCACCACGCCGTCGGCGGGGGAGATGACCCGCCCGGTAGCGATCTCGCGCTCGGGGTCGCGGAAGAACCACAGCATGCCCGCCGCGAGCGCGGTGGCGGGCACGGCCACGGCCTTGGCGGCGCCGGAGCGGCGCGCGCGGGCGAGGCTGAGGGCTGCGGTGGCGACGGTCGGCAGAAGCCACGGCGATGCTCCGCGAGCAAGACGTCCCTGGAGGAAACCGTCGCGAGATGCAGAGGTTTGGCTGTGGGGCATGTGTGACCTTCGTAGCGGATGATGCCGCGCTGGCAAGTGGGGGACGGCGGCTGGTTTACCAGCGATGCTATCGGTTGCGAGCCGCAACTGGGAAAGCCAGAAGCCGAGTCGGTCGGCCGGAAGCCCTCAGAAATCGCCTACAGGGTGTGATGTTCTTCGCGGCCGAACCGACCTAAAAGCGGCAATCAACCCTGGAATCGGTACTCTTCGAGAAGCCGACGCCCAATGATCATTTTTTGGATCTCGGCGGTACCTTCACCGATGAGCAGCATCGGCGCCTCGCGGTACAGGCGCTCGATCTCGTACTCCTTCGAGAAGCCGTAGCCACCGTGGATACGGAAGGCGTCCTCCACGACTTCCTTGCAGTATTCGGAGGCGAGGTACTTCGCCATCCCTGCTTCAAGGTCGTTTCGTTCCCCGGAGTCCTTTTTGCGTGCTGCGTTGACCATCATGGCATGAGCAGCCTCGACCTTGGTAGCCATCTCGGCCAGCTTGAACTGAATCGCCTGGTGCTGGGCGATCGCCTTGCCGAAAGTGTGACGTTGCTGGGCATACGAGACACCCAGCTCAAATGCACGCTGAGCGACGCCGCAACCACGTGCCGCGACGTTGACGCGGCCGACCTCGACTCCGTCCATCATTTGGTAAAACCCTCGGCCGGTGACCCCGCCGAGGACCCGATTGGCCGGAATGCGCAGTCCGTCCATGATGAGTTCGGTCGTGTCGACGCCCTTGTAACCCATCTTGTCGATCTTGCCGGGGATGGTCAGACCGGGCCGGACCTCGCCGAAGCCGGGCTCCTTCTCCACCAGGAAGGTCGTCATCGACTTGTGGGGGGCGGTGCCCTCGGGGTGTCCTTCGTCACTCCGGCACAGAACGGCCACGAGCGATGACGTTCCGCCATTGGTCAGCCACATCTTCTGACCGTTCAGGACGTACTCGTCGCCGTCCCGGACGCCCTTGGACGTGATCGCCGACACATCCGAGCCGAGCGCGGGCTCCGACATCGAGAACGCGCCGCGCACCTCGCCCAGCGCCATCCGGGGCAGGAAGGTGTCCTTCTGCTCCTGGGTGCCGTGCTGCTTGAGCATGTACGCCACGATGAAGTGCGTGTTGATGATGCCGGAGACCGACATCCAGCCGCGCGCGATCTCCTCGACGCAGAGCGCGTACGTCAGGAGCGACTCGCCCAGACCGCCGTACTCCTCGGGGATCATCAGCCCGAACAGGCCGAGCTCCTTGAGGCCTTCGACGATCTGCGTCGGGTACTCGTCCTTGTGCTCCAGCTGGGTCGCGACCGGGATGATCTCCTTGTCGACGAAGTCCCGGACGGTGGCCAGGATTTCCTGCTGGACGTCGGTCAGACCGGCGGTCTGCGCGAGACGGGCCATGGCTACTTCTCCTGCGACTTGAGCTCGGGGCGGCCGGGCTGCTCGCCGCCGCGCTCCTTGATGTACGTCTCGGTGGGGACCATCACCTTGCGGCGGAACACGCACACCAGGGTGCCGTCCTGCTTGTACCCCTTGGTCTCTACGTAGACGATCCCGCGGTCGTTCTTGGACTTCGAGGGCGTCTTGTCCAGGACCGTCGTCTCGCCGTAGATGGTGTCGCCGTGGAAGGTCGGCGCCACGTGCTTGAGCGACTCCACCTCCAGGTTGGCGATCGCCTTGCCGGACACGTCCGGCACGCTCATGCCGAGCAGCAGCGAGTAGATGTAGTTGCCCACGACGACGTTCTTGCCGAAGTCGGTCGTCTTCTCCGCGTAGTTGCTGTCCATGTGGAGCGGGTGGTGGTTCATGGTGAGCAGACAGAACAGGTGGTCGTCGTACTCCGTCACCGTCTTCCCGGGCCAGTGCTTGTACACGTCGCCGACGGTGAACTCTTCGTAGGTGCGGCCGAACTGCATGGTGTTACGCCTCCGGGATCTCGAACTTCGACGTGCGTTGCATACCGGCCGCCCGGCCCTTGCCCGAGATGACCAGCGCCATCTTGCGGCTGGCCTCGTCGATCATCTCGTCGCCGAGCATCGCCGAGCCCTTCTTGCCGCCGGCCTCGGAGGTGAAGTAGTCGTACGCGTCGAGGATGAGCTCGGCGTGGTCGTAGTCCTCCTGCGAGGGCGAGAAGACCTCGTTGGACGCCTCGACCTGGCCGGGGTGCAGCACCCACTTGCCGTCGAAGCCGAGGGCGGCGGCGCGCTGGGCGACCGCCCTGTAGCCGTCGATGTTCTTGATCTGGAGGTAGGGGCCGTCGATCGCCTGGAGGTTGTTGGCGCGGGCGGCCATCAGGATCTTCATCAGGATGTAGTGGTAGGCGTCCGCCGGGTAGCCGGGCGGCTGCTCGCCCACGACCAGCGACTTCATGTTGATCGACGCCATGAAGTCGGCCGGGCCGAAGATGATCGTCTCGACGCGCTGGGAGGCCGTGGCGATCTCGTTGACGTTGTTCAGGCCCTGGGCGTTCTCGATCTGCGCCTCGATGCCGATCTTGCCGACCTCGAAGCCCATCGTCTTCTCGATCTGGGTCAGCAGGAGGTCGAGCGCCACGATCTGCTGGGCGGTCTGGACCTTCGGCAGCATGATGCAGTCGAGGTTGTGCCCCGCGCCCTCGACGACCGTCACGACATCGCGGTACGTCCACTCGGTCGTCCAGTCGTTGACCCGGACGACCCGGGTCTTGCCGGTCCAGTCGCCCTCGTTCAGGAACTTGACGATGGTGTGCCGGGCCTCCGGCTTGGCGAGCGGCGCACAGGCGTCCTCCAGGTCCAGGAAGACCTGGTCGGCGGGGAGGCCCTGCGCCTTCTCCAGGAAGCGCGGGTTCGAGCCCGGGACGGCCAGGCACGAACGGCGCGGCCGGAGACGGTTGACAGAGCTGGTCATGCGGGGACCTCCAGAGGGTCGAGCTTGTTCGCTTTCCGGATCTCGTCGACGATACGGCCGATGATCTCCGTGATACCGAAGTCCTTCGGGGTGAATACGGCGGCCACACCCGCCTTGCACAGCTCCTCGGCGTCGGCCGGCGGGATGATCCCCCCGACGATCACCGGGATGTCGGGAGCGCCGGCCTCGCGCAGCCGCGCCAGCACGTCCGGGACCAGCTCGGCGTGCGAGCCGGACAGGATCGAGAGGCCCACGCAGTGCACATCCTCCGCCAGGGCGGCGTTGACGATCTGCTCGGGGGTGAGCCGGATCCCCTGGTAGACCACCTCGAAACCGGCGTCACGCGCGCGTACGGCGATCTGCTCGGCGCCGTTGGAGTGCCCGTCCAGGCCCGGCTTGCCCACCAGGAGGCGCAGCCGGCCCGCGCCGAGCTCGTCGGCCGTGCGGACCACCTTCTCGCGGACCAGCGCCAGCGGTGTGCCCGCCTCGGCCGGGACCGCGACCGGAGCCGAGGAGACCCCGGTCGGCGCCCGGAACTCGCCGAAGACGTCGCGCAGTGCCCAGGACCACTCGCCGGTGGTGACGCCCGCGCGGACGCACTCCAGGGTCGCGGCCATCAGGTTCTCCGACCCGGCGGCCGCCTTCTTCAGCGCGGCCAGCGCCTCCGAGGCCCGGGTCTCGTCCCGGTTGTCCCGCCACTCGTGCAGCTTGGCCACCACCCGCGCCTCGTTCGCCGGGTCCACCGTCATGATCGCGGTGTCCAGGTCGGAGGTGAGCGGGTTGGGCTCGGTCGACTCGTAGCAGTTGACGCCGACGATCTTCTCCTCGCCGCCCTCGATACGGGCCCGGCGCTCGGCGTGCGAGGAGACCAGCTGCGACTTGAGGTAGCCGGACTCGACGGCCGCCATCGCGCCGCCCATCTGCTGGATCCGCTCGATCTCGGCCAGGCACTCCTCGACCAGCGAGTCCACCTTGGCCTCGATGACGTGCGACCCGGCGAAGATGTCCTCGTACTCGAGCAGGTCGCTCTCGTGCGCGAGGACCTGCTGGATGCGCAGCGACCACTGCTGGTCCCAGGGGCGCGGCAGGCCGAGCGCCTCGTTCCAGGCGGGCAGCTGGACGGCCCGCGCGCGGGCGTCCTTCGACAGCGTCACGGCCAGCATCTCCAGGACGATCCGCTGGACGTTGTTCTCCGGCTGCGCCTCGGTCAGACCCAGCGAGTTGACCTGGACGCCGTAGCGGAAGCGACGCTGCTTGGCTTCCTCGATGCCGTACCGCTCGCGCGTCACCTTGTCCCAGATGCGGCCGAACGCCCGCATCTTGCACATCTCCTCGATGAACCGGACACCCGCGTTCACGAAGAAGGAGATCCGCGCGACCACCTCGCCCTTGCGCTCCTCGGGCACCTGCCCGGACGCGAACACCGCGTCGAGCACGGCGATCGCGGTGGACATCGCGTACGAGATCTCCTGGACCGGGGTGGCCCCGGCCTCCTGGAGGTGGTAGCTGCAGATGTTGATCGGGTTCCACTTGGGGATGTGGTTGACCGTGTACGTGATCATGTCGGTGGTCAGCCGCAGCGACGGACCGGGCGGGAAGACGTGCGTCCCGCGCGACAGGTACTCCTTGACGATGTCGTTCTGCGTCGTGCCCTGCAGCCGGGTGATGTCGGCGCCCTGCTCCTCGGCGACCACCTGGTACATGGCCAGCAGCCACATCGCGGTGGCGTTGATGGTCATCGAGGTGTTCATCTGCTCCAGGGGGATGTCCTGGAACAGCCGCCGCATGTCACCGAGATGGGACACCGGGACCCCGACCCGGCCCACCTCGCCGCGGGCGAGGATGTGGTCCGGGTCGTAGCCGGTCTGCGTGGGCAGGTCGAAGGCGACCGACAGGCCGGTCTGACCCTTGGCGAGGTTGCGCCGGTAGAGCTCGTTGGACGCCTCGGCGGTCGAGTGACCGGCGTACGTCCGCATGAGCCAGGGCCGGTCCTTGTGACGCTCAGTCATATGTCGCTCCGTGCTCAGATGTTGCGGAAGCGGTTGATGGCGTCGAGGTGCTGGGCGCGGAGTTCGTGGTCGCGGACGCCGAGGCCTTCGCGCGGGGCGAGGGCGAGGACGCCGACCTTGCCCTGGTGGAGGTTGCGGTGCACGTCGTAGGCGGCCTGTCCGGTCTCTTCGAGGCTGTAGACCTTGGAGAGGGTGGGGTGGATCTTGCCCTTGGCGATGAGGCGGTTGGCCTCCCACGCCTCGCGGTAGTTGGCGAAGTGCGAGCCGATGATGCGCTTCAGGGACATCCACAGGTAGCGGTTGTCGTACTCGTGCATGTAGCCCGAGGTGGACGCGCAGGTGGTGATGGTGCCGCCCTTGCGGGTGACGTAGACACTGGCGCCGAAGGTCTCGCGGCCGGGGTGCTCGAAGACGATGTCGATGTCCTCGCCGCCGGTCAGCTCGCGGATGCGCTTGCCGAAGCGCTTCCACTCCTTCGGGTCCTGGGTCTGCTCGTCCTTCCAGAACCTGTACCCCTCGGCGTTGCGGTCGATGACCGCCTCGGCGCCCATCGCGCGGCAGATGTCCGCCTTCTCCGGGCTGGAGACGACACAGATCGGCGTGGCGCCTCCGGCCAGCGCGAACTGCGTGGCGTACGAGCCGAGTCCACCGCTCGCGCCCCAGATCAGGACGTTGTCGCCCTGCTTCATGCCGGCGCCGTTGCGCGAGACGAGCTGGCGGTAGGCGGTGGAGTTCACCAGACCGGGCGCCGCCGCCTCCTCCCACGACAGGTGGGCGGGCTTGGGCATCAGCTGGTTGGACTTGACCAGCGCGATCTCGGCGAGGCCGCCGAAGTTGGTCTCGAAGCCCCAGATGCGCTGCTCGGGGTCGAGCATGGTGTCGTTGTGGCCGTCGGAGGACTCCAGCTCCACCGACAGGCAGTGCGCCACGACCTCGTCGCCGGGCCGCCAGGCGTTGACGCCGGGGCCGGTGCGCAGGACGACGCCCGCCAGGTCGGAACCGATGACGTGGTACGGCAGGTCGTGGCGCTTGGTGAGCTCGCTGACCTTGCCGTAGCGCTCCAGGAAGCCGAACGTCGAGAGCGGCTCGAAGATCGACGTCCACACCGAGTTGTAGTTGACCGAGGAGGCCATGACGGCCACCAGGGCCTCGCCGGGGCCCAGTTCGGGGACCGGCACCTCGTCGAGGTGCAGCGACTTGCGCGGGTCCTTGTCCCGGGTGGCGAGCCCGGTGAACATCTCCGTCTCGTCCTTGTGCACGGTGATCGCGCGGTACGACTCGGGGATGGGCAGAGCCGCGATGTCCGCGGCCGTACTGTCCTGCGACTGAATCGCGTCCAGGATTTCCTTCACGGTGTTGCCTCCGGCGAAGCGCGTTGGGAACGCTGAGGGGACTGCTGCTGTGGAGGTGTGCCGTCGGTTCGGCGGTACTACGGGATCGGCGGCGCCTGGTGGGCGCGGGAGGGTGCCTGTGACGCAGGCGTCCGGGCGCGCTCGCTGGGGAAGCTTGCGGGGACAGCCGGCGTACGAAAGGTCTCTGCACGCCGGCCGCCCGGACAACATCAACGTATGGCACGCAGTGCCAGTCGGCAAGACACCGCGTGCCAACAATTTCTCTCAATTGCGTAATGACCTGCACGGATGAGCGATGATCGATCGATTCCGGTTCGTGAAGGCTTCCGCAAACGCCTCCGTGAACGCTTCCGGAAACGCCGAAAGCCGCCCTGGTGGGGCGGCTTTCGGCGGGTCGTACCGGTTCAGCGCCGGCGGAGCGCCTTCTTGATCGACTGCATGATCTCGTCCAGCGGCGCGTCCGTGCGCGCCACCGCGACCAGCACCTCGTCGCTGGTGGAGACGGACGCGGCGGCGGGCTTCGGCTCGGCGGTGCGGCCCGCCCCGATCCCGGATCCGAACGTGTCCCGGACGATCGCGAAGGCGTGGTCGAGCTGGGCCTCCACGTCGCCCTGGCCGCCCGCCCGCAGCCAGCGCCGCAGCACGTGGTTGTGCGCGGTGACGACCGCCGAGGCGGCCACCTCCGCGAGCAGCGGGTCGTCGTTCCCGGCGTGGTGCTCGTGCTCGTCGAAGTGGCCGAGCAGATAGCGGGTGAAGAGCCGCTCGTAGCGGGCCACCGAGGCGATCTCGGCCTCCCGCAGGGTGGGCACCTCGCGGGTCAGCTTGTAGCGCGCCACGGAGACCGAGGGGGAGGAGGCGTACATCTTCATGACCTCCTTGATCCCCCGGCACACCGTGTCCAGCGGATGCTCGTGCGGGGGAGCGGCGTTGAGCACCGCCTCGGCCCGTACGAGGGTGTCGTCGTGGTCGGGGAAGATCGCCTCTTCCTTGGAGCGGAAGTGGCGGAAGAAGGTGCGGCGGGCGACCCCGGCGCGGGCCGCGATCTCGTCGACCGTGGTGGCCTCGTACCCCTTGGCCGAGAAGAGCTCCATTGCTGCGGCCGCCAGCTCGCGGCGCATTTTGAGCCGCTGGGCGGCCGCGCGGCTGCCGGCGGCACTTTCCGGGGCGTCGGGGGTGGCGGACGTTCGGGTCGGCCGTTTCGATGAGGCAGCGGGCTGGGGCATGGACCGAACGTACTGCATATGTGCAGGAAGTCGCGCTCGCGGGGGCGGACCGCCCGACGGATCGAGCAGCCCGCCCCAGCCCTCCCCCGGCCGGTGGACGGGGGAGCCCCACGGCTCAGCGCCGGGCATACTCGCGGAATCCACGGCCCGTCTTGCGGCCCAGGCACCCGGCCGCGACCAGGTGCTCCAGGAGCGGGGCGGGCGCCAGGCCCGGGTCGCGGAACTCGGCGTGCAGCACCTTCTCGATGGCCAGCGACACGTCGAGGCCGACCACGTCGAGGAGTTCGAACGGCCCCATCGGGTAGCCGCCGCCGAGCCGCATCGCCGCGTCGATGTCGTCCAGCGAGGCGTAGTGCTCCTGGACCATCTTGATCGCGTTGTTGAGGTACGGGAAGAGCAGCGCGTTCACGATGAACCCGGCCCGGTCCCCGCAGTCCACCGGGTGCTTGCGGATCCTCGCGGTGACCTCGCGGACCGTGGCGTGCACCTCGTCCGAGGTCAGGACCGTGCGGACCACCTCGACCAGCTTCATCGCGGGCGCCGGGTTGAAGAAGTGCATCCCGATGACGTCCTGCGGGCGCGAGGTGGCGCGGGCGCAGGCGACGACCGGCAGCGAGGAGGTGGTGGTGGCGAGCACCGCGCCCGGCTTGCAGATCTTGTCCAGGGACGCGAACAGCTGCTGCTTGATCCCCAGGTCCTCGGCGACCGCCTCGACGGCCAGGTCCACCTCGGCGAAGGCCTCGAGGGCACCGGCCGGGGTGATGCGGGCGAGCGTCTCCTCGCGGGCCTCGGCCGTCATCCGGCCCTTGTCGACAGAGCGCGAAAGCGACTTGGCGATACGGGACTTGGCGGTCTCGGCCTTCTCCAGGCCGCGCGCGGCGAGCACCACGTCGTAGCCCGCCTTGGCGAAGACCTCGGCGATCCCGGAGGCCATGGTCCCGGAACCGGCCACGCCGACCGAGCGGATCCCGCGGCCGGCGCCCGGGCCCGCGGCCGTGGCGGGCGTCTGGGCGTCCGGCACGACGGTCGTGCTGCCCGGGGCCTCGTACGTGTAGAAGCCGCGGCCCGTCTTGCGGCCGGTCAGGCCCGCCTCGGCGAGCTGGCCGAGGATGGGCGCGGGGGCGTGCAGCCGGTCGCGGGAGTCGGTGTACATCGCCTCCAGGACCGTGCGGGCGGTGTCGATGCCGATCAGGTCGAGCAGCTCCAGCGGGCCCATCGGCAGCCCGCAGCCCAGCTTCATCGCCGCGTCGATGTCCTCGCGGGAGGCGTACTTCGACTCGTACATCGCGGCGGCCTGGTTGAGGTAGCCGAAGAGCAGGCCGTCCGCGACGAAGCCGGGGCGGTCGCCGACCGCGACCGGCTCCTTGCCGAGCGCCAGGGCGAGCTGGGTGACCGCGTCCACGGCGGGCGGCGCGGTCAGCACAGAGGAGACCACCTCGACCAGCTTCATCGCCGGGGCCGGGTTGAAGAAGTGCAGGCCCAGGACGCGCTCGGGGTGCGCCGACTCGGCGGCGAGCCGGGTCACGGACAGGGCGTTGGTGCCGGTCGCCAGGATCGCGGTGGGCGCGACGATGGCGTCGAGCGCGGCGAACACCTGCTGCTTGAGCTCGTACGACTCGGGCACGACCTCGATGACCAGGTCGGCGTCGGCCGCCGCCTGGAGGTCGGTGAAGGTGCGGAACCGGGCGAGGACGTCGCGCCGCTCCTCCTCGGTGATGCGCTCGCGGGCCACGGCCCGGGCGGTGGACGCCTCCAGGGAGGCCACGGCCCGGCGGGCGGCCTGCTCGCTGATGTCGATGCCGATGACCTCGCGGCCCGCGCGGGCGAGCACGTCGGCGATGCCGGTGCCCATGGTGCCGAGACCGACCACGGCGACGGTGTTCAGGGGGGTGTCCATCACGGGACTCCAGGGTGAGTGACGACTGAGGAGAGGGCGCACGCGACCGGCGTCCGGCTGTCGCGAAGGTGTCGGTGAGGACGCGGGTGCGCGCGGCGGCGCACGGCGTGCGGGAGGTGAGTCGTGGTGGTGCTGAGGGCCGACGGACCCGGTCCCGGGGCCACGCCGTGAAACTGCCGAACCGACGAACACTCGCGGTGGCTGCGTCACCAGGCCACCGGAGTTCGCGGGGGGTACCCGCTCACTTGAGATTAACTGGTGAGTAACGAGCGCGCCATAGTGCGGAGGTAAGCAGTCCGTGTGATCTGGCTCGCCCCGGCTGGCGGCCGGACCTCTCGCGCGCCCGCCGTGGGCCATTACTCTTCCCGCATGGACGAGGAGCTCCGGTCCCTGGCGGACCGGCTGCGGGGCGAGGCCAGGGCGTCGGACGCGGTGCCGGCGTACGAGCGGTTGCTCTCGACCGACGACCGGGACGAGCTCGCGGCCGTGCTCACCGAGCGCGAACGGCCGCTGTGGGCGCGGGAGATCGCGGCCTTCCGGCTCGGCTGCGCGGGCGACCGGCGGGCCTTCGAGGCGCTGGTGCTGCTGCTCAACCACCGGGACCCGGCGCGCTGCGTCTCCGCCGCGCACGCCCTGGCCCGGCTCGGCGACCCGCGCACCGCACGGGCGGCGGCCGCGCTCGCCACCAACCAGCTGCGCACCGCCTACGCCCTGCACCCGGTGCGGCTGCTCACCGCGCTGCGCGCCCCCGAGGCCGTACCGGCGCTGATCGCCACGCTGCGGCCGCTGCTCTCGCCCGACACCCCTTACTGGCGGGTGGCGCTGGCCTGTGTGGAGGGGCTGGGGGAGCTGGGCGACAAGCGGGCGGTCGAGGTCCTGGAGGTGGCGCTGGCCCGCCCCCGGCTGGCGTCGGCGGCGGCCGTCGCGCTCAGGCGCATCGCGTAGCGCACCTCGGGCACCGCGACCCCGTCCACGACGAAGTCCTCCTCGGCGCCGTCCGGGGTGAAGCCCGCGCGTTCGTAGAACCGCCGGGCCCGGTCGTTGGCCTTCAGGACCCACAGCAGCAGGCGCGGATACCCGTCGGCGGCCGCGCGGGCGGTCAGCTCGGCCGTCAACAGCCGCCCGGCGCCGGTGGACCACTGGTCGGGGTGCACATACAGGGCGTACAGCTCACCGTCGGCGGTCCGCCCGCCGCCGTCCTCCCGGTACGGCCCGTAGCACCCCCAGCCGATCACCTCGCCCGCCCGCTCGGCGACCGCGTCGACCACCGAGCCGTCGCCGCCCGCCAGATACTCCCGGCGGCGCTCGGCGTCCCGCTCGACGCTCAGACCGTCCAGGTACGGCTGCGGGATCAGGCCCCGGTAGGCGGTCCGCCAGCCCTCGATACGGACGGCCGCTACCGCCTCGCAGTCGGCCGCGGTCATGTCCCGTATACGGGTGTCCGTGCTCAACGTTCGGCGCTCAACGGTCCGCGACCACCGCGAACGCCTCGATCTCCATCAGGAGTTCGGGGCGGAACAGCGCCGAGACCTGCACCGCCGAGCTGGCGGGGAGCCGGACCGTGTCGAGGTGCTCGTCACGCGCCGCGCGGACCGCGGGCAGATGGGCGATGTCGGTGACGAAGACGGTCAGCTTCACCACGTCGTCGAAGGTCGCCCCCGCGGCCTCCAGGCAGCGGCGCAGGTTCTCGAAGATCTGCCGCGCCTGTGCCACCGGGTCGCCCTCGCCGACCACGTTCCCCTTCTCGTCCAGCGCGCACTGGCCGGATATCGCGATGAACCGGCCCGTCCCCCACACCACATGGCTGTAGTTGACGCCGGGTGCGAGGCCGTCCGGGGTGGCGATGTGCGTGAGCGAAGTCATGCGTCCATCCTGGACCATGCCACTGACAACGCGGCCACCAGGTTTTGGTCAGAGCAGGGTGAGCTGGGTCGGACCGGCCGGCTCCGGCTCCACCCGCCGCGGAATACGCCGGGCCGCGCCCCGGTGCGCCGGTCCGATGCCGAACTCGGTCGCGAGCTCGTGTACTTGGCGGGTGATCCGGCGCTGGTACCACTTCGGCGCGTACGCACCCTCCGCGTACAGCCGCTCGTACCGCCGCACCAGCTGCGGATGGTGCTCGGCGAGCCACTCCATGAACCACTCGCGCGCCCCCGGCCGCAGATGCAGCACCAGCGGCGTCACCGAGGTCGCGCCGGAGGCGGCGATCGCGCGGACGGTGGCGCGCAGCTGGTCGGGGTGGTCCCCGAGGAAGGGGATGACCGGGGCCATCAGGACCCCGCAGCCGATGCCGTGCTCGGTCAGCGTCCGTACGACGTCCAGGCGCCGCTCGGGCGCGGGCGTGCCCGGCTCGACCGTGCGCCACAGGGCGTGGTCCACGAACCCCACGGAGACGGAGATGCCGACGTGGGTGACCTCGGACGCCTCCTTGAGCAGCTCCAGGTCCCGCAGGATCAGCGTGCCCTTGGTGAGGATGGAGAACGGGTTGGCGTGGTCGCGCAGCGCCTCGATGATCCCCGGCATCAGCCGGTAGCGGCCCTCGGCGCGCTGGTAGCAGTCGACGTTGGTGCCCATGGCGATGTGCGCGCCCTCCCACCGCCGGGAGGAGAGGTGGCGGCGCAGCAGCTCGGGCGCGTTGACCTTGACGACGATCTGCGAGTCGAAGCCGATGCCGGTGTCGAGGTCGAGATAGCTGTGGGTCTTGCGGGCGAAGCAGTACACGCACGCGTGCGTGCAGCCCCGGTACGGGTTGACGGTCCACTCGAACGGCATCCGGGACACCCCGGGCACCCGGTTGACGATCGAACGCGCGCGGACCTCGTGGAAGGTGACCCCGCGGAACTCGGGGGTGTCGAAGGTGCGGGTGACCACCGCGTCCGCGTCGAACAGCGCGGCCGCGCCGCCCGCGCCCGGCCCCGGTGAATCGGTCTCGGCCAGATTGTCCCAGCGCATGAACGCCTCCTCGGGCCTCTTCCGTAGCACTGACCCCAGAATAGAACACCTGTTCCCATGATCGCGGCAACCCCGATTTTGGGGGCCCGGACCCGAGGTGATTGGCTTTGCCCACCCCGAATCCGGGCGCAGCCCCCCGGATGTCACGAGTGCTGGAGGAAGAGCCATGGCGCAGGTCGAGGCCACCACGGAGCGGATCATCGCGGCGAGCCCGGAGACGGTGTTCGACACCGTGGCCGACTACAAGGACAGCCGCCCCAAGCTCCTGTCCGAGCACTTCAGCGAGTACCAGGTGCGCGAGGGCGGCGACGGCGAGGGCACCCTCGTCCACTGGAAGCTCCAGGCCACCAGCAAGCGCGTGCGCGACTGCCTGCTGGAGGTGTCCGAGCCGACCGAGGGCCAGCTCGTCGAGAAGGACCGCAACTCGTCCATGGTCACCACCTGGACCGTCACCCCGGCCGGGGAGGGCAGCTCCAAGGTCGTCGTCACCACCGTGTGGAACGGCGCCGGCGGCATCGGCGGCTTCTTCGAGAAGACCTTCGCCCCCAAGGGCCTCAACCGCATCTACGACACCGTGCTCGGCAAGCTCGCCGCCGAGGTCGAGAAGTAGGCCCCGGCCGACAGCCAGCCCCTGCGCGTTTCCGGTCACAGTCACCGGTTCGAGTGGTTTTCACGGCGGCCCGGTGGTGCGCCCGCGCGTCCCGGGTCGTGTGAAACGCGCTGATGGGGCGGTGGACGCGCGCCCCTCCAGGGCGAGTTGTGCGCCCCCGCCCCACTCCTCTTCCGCTTGCTCCCCATTAGCGCCCGATGCGCAGTATGTACGCCGCGCAGGCGAATCAGGCGGCGCGACGAGGGGAGCAGACGTGGGTGGGATCACTCTGGTGAAGGACCCGGCGCAGGGCGGGCCTTCGGGGGAGCGGCGGTGGATGCGGCGGGCCGCGCAGCAGCCGGCCCCGGAGTTCTCCGACGCGGCGCCGGTCGACGGGCCGCCGGTCCCGGCACCGGTGGAGGGCCCGGCCGAGGCCCTGGTGGGGCTCACCCCGCGCCGGGTGCGGCTGGTCTTCGTCGGCCTGATGCTCACCATGCTGCTCGCGGCGCTCGACCAGATGATCGTGGCGACCGCGCTGCCGAAGATCGTCGGCGATCTGCACGGCCTCGACAAGGTCTCCTGGGCCGTCACCGCCTATCTGCTGGCCTCCACCATCGGGCTGCCCATCTACGGCAAGCTCGGCGACCTCTTCGGCCGTAAACCCGTCTTCCAGTTCGCCATCGTCGTCTTCGTGATCGGCTCGGCGCTGGCCGGCTGGTCGCGGACGATGGACGAACTCATCGCCTTCCGCGCCCTCCAGGGAATCGGCGGCGGCGGGCTCATGATCGGCGTGCAGGCGATCATCGCGGACATCGTGCCGCCCCGCGAACGCGGCCGCTACATGGGCCTGATCGGCGCCGTCTACGGACTGGCCTCGGTGGCCGGACCCCTGCTCGGCGGCTTCTTCACCGACCACACCTCGTGGCGCTGGTGCTTCTACATCAACGTCCCCTTCGGTCTGGTCACCCTCGCGGTCATCGCCGTCGTCCTCAAACTGCCCCGGCCCGCGGCCCGCCCGCGCCTGGACGTCCTCGGCTCGCTCCTGCTCGTCGCCGCGTCGACGTGCGTGGTGCTGCTGACCAGTTGGGGCGGTACCGAGTACGCCTGGGGCTCGCGGACCATCCTGGGGCTGGCCGCCGGAGCCGTCGGCACGACCCTGCTCTTCGTCGTCGTGGAGAACTACGCGCGCGAACCGGTCATCCCGCTGCGGCTGTTCCGCGACTCGATCTTCAACATCTCCGGTCTGGTCGGCGCGGTCATCGGCGTCGCGCTCTTCGGCGCGGCCAGCTATCTGCCGACCTTCCTGCAGATGGTGGACGGCGCCAGCGCCACCGAGTCCGGACTCCTCGTCCTGCCGATGATGGGCGGTATCGTCGCCGCCTCGATCATCTCCGGCCAACTCATCAGCCGCACCGGCCACTACAAGATCTACCCGGTCCTCGGCAGCGCCGTCTCGGCCGTCGGCATGTGGCTGCTCTCCCGGCTGGAAACCGACACGCCCCGGCTCGACTACAGCGTCTGGATGGCCGTCCTGGGCATCGGCATCGGTCTGGTGATGCCGGTGCTCATCCTCGCCGTGCAGAACGCCGCCGACCCCGCCGACCTGGGGACCGCCACCAGCGCCAACAACTACTTCCGGCAGATCGGCGGAAGCGTCGGGGCCGCCGTCTTCGGCACCCTGTTCACCAACCGCCTCGCGCACTCCCTCACCGAGCAGTTCCCCGCGGGCGCCCGGCTCCCCGACCCCGAGTCGATCACCCCGCAGCTGGTCCACACCATGCCGCCCGCCCTGCGCGACGGCTACATCCGCGCCTACGCCGAGGCGATGCCGCGGATCTTCCTCTATCTGGTGCCCGTGCTCGTGCTCGGCCTCCTGCTCGCCTTCTTCCTCAAGGAGAAACCGCTGGTGTCCCAGAACGCCCCCGCAGTCGAACCGGCACCCGTGCCCCACGCCCGTACGTCCAACGCCCCGTACACGAGCGGAGTTCCCGTCTGCGGAACGGTCCAGCACAGCGACGGGACCACCGTGCCGCGCGCCGCGCTCACCCTCGTCGACGTGCGCGGGCAGCAGGTCGGGCGCGGCGGCAGCGGCGAGGACGGGCGGTACGCGCTGAGCGTTCCGGGATCCGGCAGTTACGTCCTGATCGCGGCGGCCGGAGGGCACCAGCCGCAGGCCGTCTCGGTGACCGTCGGCGAGCGCCCGGTCGAGCTCGACGTGGTCCTCGGCGGCGCCGGGCGGCTGGCCGGATCCGTGGTCACCGCCGACGGCACCCCGGTCAGGGACGCCGCCGTCACCCTCACCGACGTACGCGGCGAGGTCGTCGCCACCACCCGCAGCGGGCGCGAAGGGGCCTATGTGATCAGCGAGTTGGTGGCGGGCGAGTACACCCTGGCCGCCAGCGCGCCCGCCTTCCGGCCCGCGGCCCTCCCGGTGAGCGTCCAGGCCTCGCGCGAGACCCGGCAGGACATCGAGCTCGCGGGCGGCGCGGTGCTGCGCGGCACGGTCAGGGCGAGCGGCGGACGGCCGGTCGAGGACGCGCGCGTGACGCTCCTCGACGCCGCCGGGAACGTCGTGGACACCCTCACCACCGGCCCCGACGGCACCTTCCGCTTCGTCGACCTCTCCTCGGGCGAGTACACGGTGATCGCCGCCGGGTATCCGCCGGTGGCCACGGTGCTCCAGGTTGCGGGCGGCGGACGCACCGAGCGGGACCTCCAGCTGGGCCACGAGGACTGACTATTCTTCAACCAAATGCCCGGTACACGCGGGCGTGCGCCCTATTCCGGCGTTGCCCCGCGCGGGGCCTTCGCATGGCCGTACGGTAGGTGGCACAGCCGCAGATCCTTGCGGCGGGGAAGGAGCCTCCACCCATGGACAGTGGCACTCCGCCGACACTGCCGCGGCAGTCCGCCGTGGCCGGACGGATTCCGCTTGCCGTGATCGTCGTGGACGGCGACGGGCTGGTGTCGCACTGGTCGACCGGTGCGCGCCGGCTCTTCGGACCCGCCCGCGAGGAGGCGGTCGGCCGGCTCGCCCTCGATCTGCTCCCCGTCTCCGGCGCGCTGCGCGAGGACCGACCCGGCGACGTCCTGCGCGAGCTGGACGCCTACGACGAGTTCGGGCCGGGCCTGGACGCCTCGCTCAGCGGTCTCACCTCGTACCCGACGGCCGGGCGAGCCACCCTCTCGGATCCCGGGCGGCCCCGCGTCGAGGTGCTCTGGTGGGCGTATCCGCTGGTCGGGCCGGGCTTGGAGCGCCTTCTGGTGCTGGCGGCGGACGCGCGGCAGCTGCACGCCGACAACCCGGGGCCGGGCCGCGGCGCGGTGGAGCGGATAGCGCCCGGCTTCGGCCTGCACACCGAGTTCCAGGGCGCCGACGAGCTGGCCGGGCGGCTGCCCGAGATCCTGCCCAGCATGAGCGTCGGCGAGAGCTCCCGGATCGTCTCGCAGGTGCTCGAACTCGGCTATCCCGTGCTGGAATTCAGCCAGCACGACCGGGTGCCGGTGACGCCCGACTGGGGTGTGCCCCGCCGGGCCGAGCGCAGGGCCGCCCGGGGCGGCGACCAGGCACTGGCCGCCGTCGGGTCGGCGCCCGCCTCCGAGTTCGAGCAGGACCTCGAATACGCCGCCGTGCGCGAGCGGCTGGAGTTCCTCAACGAAGTCAGTGGCCGAATCGGTTCCTCCCTCGATCTGTCCCGGACGATCCAGGAAGTGAGCGCCGCCGTGGTGCCGCGCTTCACCGATGTCGCGGGCACGTATCTGCGTGAACAGGTCATCGCCGGTGAGGGGTTCCCGGACGGGCCGCCGGACGAGACCACCCTGTGGCACCGGGTCGCCGTCGAGCACGTCGACGCACCCGGACGGTGGGACGACGTCGTACCGGTCGGCGAGTCCATGCCGTTCCCCGCGCACACCCCCTTCTTCCAGTGCATGACCTCCGGCGAGCCCGTGCTCGTCCCGCGCATCAGCGAGCAGATGGGAACCGCCATCGCCTCGCAGTTCGAAAAGCGCGACATCCGGCCTCTGATCAACGGCCGGTCGATGCTGGTGGTTCCCCTCAAGGCGCGCAATGTGGTGCTCGGCTTCATGATCCTGCTGCGCCACGCGGAGCGGACCGAGTTCAACGACATGGACCGGGTGACCGGCGCCGAACTCGCCGCCCGCGCCGGGCTGGTGCTCGACAACGCCCGTATGTACACCTACCAGGAGAGCGTCGCCGAGACCCTCCAGGACTCGATGCTGCCGCAGGTCACCCCGCAGATGACCGGCTGCGACACGGCGACGCGCTATCTGCCCGGCACCCTGCTCGGCCGGGTCGGCGGCGACTGGTTCGACTCCATCAAGCTGCCCGGCTCCCGCATCGCCCTCGTGGTCGGGGACGTCATGGGCCACGGCCTCAACTCGGCGGCGATGATGGGCCAGTTGCGCACCGCCGTCCAGACCATGGCGGCCCTCGACCTGCCGCCCGCCCAGCTCCTGCGCAACCTCGACGACCTGGCGCAGCGGCTCGGCGAGCACTATCTGGCGACCTGTCTGTACGCGGTCTACGACCCCATCGAGGGCGAGCTCCTGCTGGCCAACGCGGGCCACGTGCCGCCGGTCCTGGTCCGCGCCGCCGACGGCCGCAGCGAACTGCTCGACCTGCCGACCGGAGCGCCCATCGGCGTCGGCGGCGTGCCGTTCGAGACCGCGCGCGTCCGTGTCGAGCCCGGCGACCGGCTGGTGATGTGCACCGACGGCCTGGTCGAGATGCGGGGCGAGGACATCGGCGTCGGGCTGGCCACCCTCTGCGAGTCAGCCGCGCACCCGGCCGCCTCCATGGACGACGCCTGCGACACCATCATCCGCGCCCTCAACACCCGGGGCGGCCGCAAGGACGACGTCGCCCTCCTGATGGCCCGGCTCAACGGCATCGCGCGCGAGGACGTCGCCGAGTGGCCGCTCGCCATAGACGCGCGCGAGGTGGCCCGGGCCCGCCGCCTGGTCGTCGGGCGACTGCGCGAATGGGGCCTGGAGGAGGTGGCGGAGACCGTGGAGCTGCTGGTCAGCGAGGTCGTCACCAATGCCGTACGGCATGCGCACAGCCACCAGGTGCGGCTGCGGATGGTGCGGGCCGAGTCGCTGCGCTGCGAGGTCGTCGACGACGACCACACGCTGCCGATGCTGCTGCACGCCGGTCCGCTCGACGAGGCCGGGCGCGGTCTGCGGGTGGTGAGCCGGCTGGCCCGCGAGTGGGGGACGAGCCGCACGGGCGAGGGCAAGACCGTGTGGTTCGAGGTGTCGCTGCCGCGCAGGGGGCGCACGAGGCGCTGAAGCGGCTCGAACGCGGGGTGAATGATTGCGCCGGGTGCTTGTCGGCGTGCCCCCGGAGCGATAGACCGATCTTGACACTGTGCGTGCCAGCCTGGGGAGTCGGTCATGAGCGTGACGAGTCGGTACAAGGACGCCTGGGACGGGTTCTGGAACGAGGCGCCCGACGAGACGGGCGCGGTGTTCTGGGACGCCGAACCGGCCCTGACGGCAGGCCCCCACCTGGCGCTCTTCGAGCCCCATCTCGCCGATCTGGCGCTGCCCATGGTCGACCTGGGGTGCGGCAACGGCACCCAGGCCCGCTTCCTCGCCGACCGTTACGACAGCGTCGTCGGCGTCGACCTCTCGCCCGCCGCGGTCGAGCGGGCCAGAAGCCAGGACCCCGACGGGCGGGTCCGGTTCGACCAGCTGGACGCGACCGACGAGAAGGCCGTCCAGGAGCTGCACGCGCGCCTGGGCGACGCCAACGTGTATGTGCGCGGGGTGCTGCACCAGTGCGAACCGGCCGACCGCCAGCCGCTGGCCGACGCCGTCGCCACGCTGGTGGGGACGCGCGGCCGGGCCTTCCTGGTGGAGCTCGCGGAGGCGGCCAAGCCGGTCCTGATGGGGCTCGCGCAGGACCCGGCCGGGGCGCCGCCGAAGCTCCGCCCGGTCTTCGCCCACGGCCTCACCCCGGGCGAGGTGGCCGACGCGGCCGTCCCCGCGCTGCTCGGGGCGGCCGGACTGACGGTCGTGGCCCGCGGCGAACTGCCGCTGACCACGACCGAGTACCGGCCGGACGGCACCCGGATCGCGCTGCCCTCCAAGTGGTGGGTGGTGGGGCGCACCGGGTGAGGTCCGGCGGGCGGGGTCAGGAGTCCTTGCGCCGGCGCAGCAGCAGGATCCCGCCGGCGAGCACGCCCGCCATGGAGACCGCCGCGACGGGCTGCGCCGCCGCGCCGAGCGCGAACGAGTCCTTCGACGGCGTGCCGCCGCCGTGCCCGTGGTGGCTCACGGTCGACTTCGACGCGCCCGCGTCGATGCCCTGCTGGCTGGGCGCCGACGGCTGGGCCGCCGCCTGCGCGGACTTGCCGTACACGACGTCCGAGCAGCTGTAGAACGCCTCGGGGCTGTCGTTGCGCTGCCACACCTTGTAGATGATGTGGCGGCCGGTGCGCGCGGGCAGGTTCCCGGTGAAGTTGTAGTAGCCGTCGGTCGAGGTCCGCGTGGTGGCGTACGTGGCGACCGGCTGCGAATCCAGGTCGGACCACTTCAGCGGCTTCGTCGGGTCGAAGCCCTCCTTGGTGATGTAGACCGTCATCGTCCCCGAGTGCGGGGCCGTCACCCGGAACTTGAACCCGAACGAGCCCGCCGCCACGCCGGTGGCCGGCCAGTCGGTGCGGGCCCAGTCGAGCGCGCGGTACTTCTCACGGTTGGCCGAGCACAACTTGCCGTCGGGGATGAGCTGTTGATGGTGCCCGTCGGCATTGGCGATGTTCACCTCGTTCCAGTCGTAGAGCGGCTGGGTGCCGGAGTCGGCGACCAGGTCCTTGCACACTTGCGACTTGGGCGTCTCGGGGCCTTCCGCGTAACAGGCGGCTACCCGGCTGACCGGGTTGAACACGGCGCCGTGCGCGGCGGCGGGCGAGCCGGCGACGGAGAGCAGTGACGCGGACGCCACACCGAGGACACCGAGCGAGGCTGCTGTGCGTCGTACGGACATGTGGGGGCTCCTTCTCAGCTGGTTCGGACCAGAGGCTGGCATTGGTCTGGACCAACATGCAAGAGGTCTGCACCAATTGGCTCGATCGCGGACGGGTGGCCGGGGGCCGACGAGGACACGCGTTCGGGGTTATCCACAGGGCTGGTGAGGGCGTTCCGCGACGCGTACGGTTTCGTGGCATGAAGATCCTCATCAGCGCCGACATGGAGGGCGCCACCGGTGTCACCTGGCCCGCCGACGTGCTGCCGGGCACCCCGCAGTGGGAGCGCTGCCGCGGCTTGTTCACGTCCGATGTGAACGCGGCGGCGCTGGGTTTCTTCGACGGCGGCGCCGACGACGTCCTCATCAACGAGGCGCACTGGTCCATGCGCAATCTGCTGCTGGAACGACTGGACGAGCGCGTGGAGATGCTCACCGGGCGGCACAAGTCGCTGTCCATGGTCGAGGGCGTCCAGCACGGCGACGTGGACGGGGTCGCGTTCGTCGGCTACCACACGGGCGCGGGCACCGAGGGCGTGCTGGCACACACGTATCTCGCCAACTCCATCACGGGCGTCTGGCTGAACGGGACGAGGGCGAGCGAGGGTCTGCTCAACGCGCACGTGGTCGCGGAGTACGGAGTGCCGGTGGTCCTGGTCACCGGCGACGACCTGACGTGCGCGGACGCCGAGGGGTACGCACCGGGGGCGCAGAAGGTGGCGGTCAAGGACCACGTGTCGCGGTACGCGGCGGTGTGCCGCACCCCGGCGCGCACGGCCGCCGACATCAGGGCGGCCGCCAAGGTGGCAGCGGGTCTGGCGGTGCGTCAGGATCCGGTGCAGGGTGGGCCGTTCACCGTCGAGCTCGAATTCGACGCGGAGCACCTGGCGATGGCCGCCACGGTGGTCCCGGGCGCCGAGCGGACCGGGGAGCGCCGCGTCGCCTACACCAGCGGCACCATGTACGACGGCATCCGCACCTTCAAGGCGGTCACCACGATCGTCTCGGCTGCGGTGGAGGAGCAGTATGGCTGAGCACATCGACGGTCGGGCGCTGGACGAGGTCGTGTCGTTCACCTCGGAGCTCATCAGGATCGACACCACCAACCGCGGTGGCGGGGACTGCCGCGAGCGGCCCGCCGCCGAGTACGTGGCGGAGCGGCTCGCCGCCACCGGTCTGGAGCCCGTCCTCCTGGAGCGGACGCCGGGGCGCACCAACGTGGTGGCGCGCATCGAGGGCACCGACCCCTCCGCGGACGCCCTCCTGGTCCACGGTCACCTGGACGTGGTGCCCGCCGAGCCCGCCGACTGGGACGTGCACCCCTTCTCCGGCGAGGTCCGCGACGGCGTGGTGTGGGGGCGCGGCGCCGTCGACATGAAGAACATGGACGCGATGGTCCTCGCGGTCGTCCGGGCCTGGGCGCGCGCGGGGATCCGCCCCCGTCGGGACATCGTCATCGCGTACACCGCGGACGAGGAGGCCAGCGCGATCGACGGCTCCGGCTTCCTCGCCGACCACCACCCCGGCCTGTTCGAAGGGTGCACCGAAGGCATCAGCGAGTCCGGCGCGTTCACCTTCCACGCGGGCCCCGGAACGGCCCTCTACCCGATCGCGGCGGGCGAGCGCGGCACCGGCTGGCTGAAGCTCACCGCGCACGGCCGGGCGGGCCACGGCTCCAAGGTGAACCGGGCCAACGCGGTCAGCCGACTGGCCGCCGCGATCGCCCGGATCGGGGAGCACCAATGGCCGGTCCGGCTCACGCCGACGGTCCGGGCGGCCCTGGCCGAACTCGCCCGGGTGTACGGGATCGCGGCCGACCCGGCCGCCCCCGACTTCGACGTGGACGAGCTCCTCGGCAAGCTCGGCCCGGCCGCCGCCCTGGTCGAGTCGACCGTGCGCAACAGCGCCAACCCGACGATGCTCGAAGCCGGTTACAAGATCAATGTGATTCCGGGGCACGCCACCGCGTACGTGGACGGGCGGATCCTGCCGGGCGGCGAGGACGAGTTCCGCGACACGCTCGACCGGCTCACCGGCCCCGACGTCGACTGGGAGTTCCACCACAAGGAGGTCGCCCTCCAGGCCCCGGTCGACTCGCCGACGTACGCCAAACTGCGCGCGGCCGTCGAGGAGTTCGCCCCCGAGGGGCACGTCGTGCCGTACTGCATGTCCGGCGGCACCGACGCCAAGCAGTTCTCCCGGCTCGGCATCACCGGCTACGGCTTCTCGCCGCTGAGGCTGCCGCCCGGCTTCGACTACCCGGCGCTGTTCCACGGCGTCGACGAACGGGTCCCGGTGGACGCGCTGCACTTCGGCGTGCGCGTCCTCGATCACTATCTGCGCGCGGCGTAGGGGGAGTGGGAAGACATGGTGCCCATCGGGCCTTACGGAACGTGGCCGTCGCCCATCGACGCCGAGCTCGCCGCCGGCCGCGACGGGTCGCCCGACTTCGTCGGGGTCGTCGGCGAGGAGGTGTGGTGGACCGAGCCGCGCCCCACCGAGGGCGGCCGCCGCGCCCTGGTCCGGCGCCGGACCGACGGAGACGCGCGGTCGCTGCTGCCCGCGCCGTGGAACGTGAGGACGCGCGTCATCGAGTACGGCGGTCGGCCGTGGGCCGCCGTCCCGCGCGGCGACGGGGGCCCGCTCGTGGTCTTCGCCCACTTCCCGGACCAGCGGCTGTATGCGTACGAGCCGGACGGCGCCGGGGAGCCGAGGCCGCTCACCCCGCTGTCGGCGGTGGGGCAGGGGCTGCGCTGGGCCGACCCGGTGCTCGTGCCGGAGCGCGGCGAAGTCTGGTGCGTCCTGGAGGAGTTCACCGGCGAGGCGCCCACCGACGTCCGCCGGGTGCTGGCGGCCGTGCCCCTGGACGGCTCGGCCGCCGAGGACCGCGGCCGGGTGCGCGAGCTCTCCGACGGGCGGCACCGCTTCGTCACCGGCCCCCGGATCTCCCCGGACGGCTCCCGCGCGGCCTACCTCGCCTGGGACCACCCGGACATGCCGTGGGACGGCACCGAGCTGATCCTCGCGGACCTCGGCGACGACGGGGTCCTAGAAGGCGCCCGGCCGGTCGCGGGCGGACCCGGCGAATCCATCGCCCAGGCCGACTGGGCGCCCGACGGCCGGCTGCTCTTCTCCTCGGACCGCACCGGCTGGTGGAACCTCTACCGCGCCGACCCGGCCCCCGCGGTCTCGCCCTCCTCCCACCCGGCGGACCGCGAGGGCGCCGCGGTGCCGCTCTGCCCGCGCGAGGAGGAGTTCGGCGGGCCGCTCTGGCAGCTCGGCCGCCGCTGGTTCCACCCGCTGGAGAACGGCCTGATCGCCGTGGTCCACGGCAGGGGCGCGACCGCGCTCGGCATCCTCGACCCGGAGAGCGGCGAGGTCGTGGACGCGGCCGGCCCCTGGACCGCCTGGGGCTCCACGCTCGCGGTGCACGGCAGCAGGGTCGTCGGCGTCGCCGCCAGCCCGCGCACGGCGGCCGAGGTCGTCGAGCTGGACACCCGGTCGGGCCGCACCCGCGTCGTCGGGCGCGCCCACGACGACCCGGTGGACCCGGCGTACTACCCGGAACCGCAGATCCGCACCTTCACCGGCCCCGGCGGCCGCGACATCCACGCCCTGGTCTACCCGCCGCACCACCCCGGCTGGACGGCGCCCGCCGACGAGCTGCCGCCGTACGTGATCTGGGCGCACGGCGGCCCCACCAGCCAGGTCCCGCTCGTCCTCGACCTGGAGATCGCCTACTTCACCTCGCGCGGCATCGGCGTGGCCGAGGTCAACTACGGCGGCTCCACGGGCTACGGACGGGAGTACCGCGACCGGCTGCGTGAGCAGTGGGGCGTCGTCGACGTCGAGGACTGCGCGGCCGTGGCCCGGGCACTCGCCGACGAGGGCACCGCCGACCCCCGGCGGCTCGCGATCCGGGGCGGCAGCGCGGGCGGCTGGACCTCGGCGGCCTCGCTCGCCACCACCGACGTCTACGCCTGCGGCACCGTGATCTACCCGGTCCTCGACCTCACCGACTGGTCGTCGGACGACGGCACGCACGACTTCGAGTCGCAGTACATGGAATCCCTCATCGGCCCCCGCGCCGAGCTCCCCGGCCGGTACGAGGAGCGCTCGCCGATCACCCACGCCGAGCGCATCAGCGTGCCGTTCCTGCTGCTCCAGGGGCTCGACGACGTGATCTGCCGGCCCGTACAGTGCGAACGGTTCCTGGCCAGGACGGCGGGCCGCGGCATACCGCACGCGTACATCGCCTTCGAGGGCGAGGGACACGGCTTCCGCCGGGCGGACACCATGGTCCGCGCCCTGGAGGCGGAACTCTCCCTGTACGCCCAGACGTTCGGCATCGACCGGCCCGACGTCCCCCTCCTGGAGCTGAAGAAGTGACCTCGACGCACCACACCCCCGCCCCGCTCACCCGGCCTGCCCGGCTGCGGCCCGGCGCCCGGGTGGCGGTGGTCGCCACCAGCGGGCCGGTGGTGGGGGAGCGGCTCGACGCGGGCCTGGACATCCTGCGCGGCTGGGACCTCGACCCGGTCGTGATGCCCCATGTCCGCGACCGGCACCCGGAGTTCGGCTACCTCGCGGGCGGCGACGAGGGCCGGGCCCGCGACCTCCAGGAGGCGTGGTGCGACCCGTCCGTCGACGCGGTGCTCGTCGCGCGCGGCGGCTACGGGGCGCAGCGCATGGTGGACCTGCTCGACTGGGACGCGATGCGCGCCGCCGGACCCAAGGTGCTGGTCGGCTACAGCGACGTGACGGCGCTGCACGAGGCGTTCGCGATACGGCTGGGGCTCTCCACGCTGTACGGGCCGATGGTGTCGGCGGCGACCTTCCTCAAGGACGACCCGACCCAGCGCTCCCTGCGCACCACGCTCTTCGACCCCGAGGCGGCCCGCACGCTCGCCCCGGAGGGCGCCCGCCCGATGGTGCCCGGCCGGGCCCGCGGGGTCACCGTGGGCGGCTGCCTCGCCCTGCTCGCCGCCGACCTCGCCACCCCGCACGCCAGGACGTCGGCGCGCGGCGGACTGCTCCTGATCGAGGACGTCGGCGAGGAGGACTACCGGATCGACCGCATCCTCACCCAGCTGCTGCGCTCGGGCTGGCTGGACGGGGTCGCCGGGGTGGCGCTCGGCTCCTGGGAGGAGTGCGGACCGTACGAGAAGGTGCGGGCCGTGCTGTACGAGCGGCTCGCACCGCTCGGCGTGCCGGTGGTCGAGCACTTCGGCTTCGGCCACTGCACGCCCTCGCTGACCATGCCGCTGGGGGTGCCCGCGGTGCTCGACGCCGACGCGGGCACGCTCACGCTGGAGGTGCCCGCGCTGGTGTAGCGCGTACGCCGTGGTGCCGTACGCCATGGAACGTACGTCATGGAGGCGTACGGCACCGTCCGCTACAGGGCGGCGTAGCCCGGGCGGACCAGTTCGTCGATGATGCGGCGGCGCTCCGGCAGCGGCAGGAACGCGGCCTCCACGGCGGCGGTGGTGAACTGCTCGAACACCTCGGGCCCGTAGCCGAAGGCGTCCACCATGTGCTGGAACTCCTCGCTCATGGTGGTGCCGGAGACCAGCCGGTTGTCGGTGTTCAGGGTGACCCGGAAACCGAGGCGGCGCAGCAGGTCGATCGGGTGCGAGGCGTAGTCCTTGGCCGCACCGGTCTGGAGGTTGGAGGTCGGGCAGACCTCCAGGGCGATGCGGTTGTCGCGCAGGTAGGAGGCGAGGTGGCCCAGGTCCGCCGTGCCGTCCTCGTGCACCGTGATGTCGTCGGTGATCCGCACACCGTGGCCGACGCGCTCGGCGCCGCAGATCTGCACGGCCTCGTGGATCGACTCCGCGCCGACGGCCTCGCCCGCGTGGATGGTGAAGTGGCAGTTCGACCGCTTCAGGTGCTGGAAGGCGGGCAGGTGGCGGGCCGGCGGGTTGCCGATCTCGCCGCCCGCGATGTCGAAGCCGGCCACCCCGCGGTCGCGGTGCGCCACGGTCAGCTCGGCGATCTCCAGGGAGCGGTCGGTGTGGCGCATGCCGGTGAGCAGCGCGCGGACCGTGATCTTCCCGCCGGTGCGGCGCTCGCCCTCGCGGAATCCGGCGTTCACCGCGTCGACGACCTCGTCGAGGGCGAGCCCGCGCTCCAGGTGCTGCTCGGGCGCGTACCGCACCTCCGCGTAGACGACCCCGTCCGCCGCCAGGTCCTCGGCGCACTCCGCCGCGATCCGCTCCAGCGCCTCGCGGGTCTGCATCACCGCGCAGGTGTGGGCGAAGGTCTCCAGATAGCGCTCCAGGGAACCGGAGTCGGCCGCGTCGCGGAACCAGACCGCGAGCGCCGCCGGGTCCTCGGTGGGCAGGCCCTCGTAGCCGCACGCGCGGGCCAGCTCGACGATGGTGGCGGGGCGCAGACCACCGTCGAGGTGGTCGTGGAGGACGGCCTTGGGCGCGCGGCGTATCCAGTCGGCGACAGGCTGGGCGGCAGGGTTGTCAGACAAGTGCATGACCGGGGAGTGTACAGCCTCGGCCGCGCGGGCTAGCCGCTGTGCAGGACGGGCAGCGCCGGGGACCCGGTCGGGAGCATGTGCTTGGCGGCCAGGACCGGGGTGCCCTCCACCCGTACGACCTGCGTGATCAGTACGGCCGGGGTGTCGGCGGGGCGGTCCAGCTGCTCGCCCCGGCGGCGGCCGAGGAGGGTCGCCGTGACCCCGCTGTGGGCGGTCAGCGGCACGCCCCGCGATGCGTCCGCCAGGACCGCGAGCATCGAGCGGGCGGGCTCGTCGGCGAGGGCGGCGGCGAACGCCGGGTGCAGCCGTTCGAGGACGTCCTGGGGAGCGGCCCACTCATGGCAGAGCGCCACCGCCAGCGCCTCGCCGACCAGCACCGTCTCCCAGAACCGCAGCTCCGCGCCGGCGGCGGGGAGCAGGTGCTGGGTGGTGAAGTCGGTCGGCTCCTCGACGCTGCGCAGCAGGGCGCGCACCCGCACCGGGCCGCCGGTGCCGAGCAGCTCCTCCAGCGGCTGGAGCTGCTCGAAGCCGCGCCGGGGCGGTCGGTCGTTGACGGTCCGGCCCACGCCCCGGCGCACGGTGAGCAGCCCGTCCTCCTGGAGCAGCAGCAGCGCCTCGCGCAGTGCCGGGCGGCTCACCCCCAGCTCGCCCGCGAGCCTGGGCTCCGAGGGCAGGGTGGAGCCCGGCGGGTAGGTGCCGTCGTGGATCGCGTCGGCGATCCGCTCGTACAGGGCGACGACCGGCCTGCGCTGCTGTCCGCTGACTGCCATGGCGCAAGCATGGCCCGGCCGTCACTTGTCTGACAAGGCGGGCTCGGGTGGGCGGCGACGCCCCGGGCCGGACCGGGATGCCCGGCTCACCCGTACGGACCGCTCCAGGGCCGCTTCCGGTACGGGACCCGTCCATCCTGTACGGAAGGGGTGTCCTCCACCCCTCCAAGGCAGGCACCCCCAGAAAGGGCCGGGTCATGAGCCCCAAGAACGCGTCGGGCGGGACGAAGGGCGGCACGGGGTTCGGGGGCGCCCTCACGCCGTCGCGGGTCGCGGTCGGCACGATCGCGGTCCTCGCCCTGATCTTCATCTTCGAGAACACCCGCCAGGTCAAGATCCGGCTGCTGATCCCCGAGGTCTCCATGCCGCTCTATCTGGCGCTGCTCGCGGTGTTCGTGGTCGGGGTGATCTGCGGGGGCTACTTCATCCGGCGGCGGGGCAGATGACCGTGGGCGGATGAACGCGGCCGGACGAACGCGGCCGGATGGTCGACAACTCGCGGTATATCGTGTCCGTTTGACACGGGCATGCAGGGTGAGGGCGAGGAGTACGAGCATGAAGTTCAAGGCCACGGTCATCCCGTCCGGGAACGCGCTGGGCGTGGAGGTGCCGCAGGAGGTCGTCGACGGGCTCGGGCAGGGCAAGCGGCCGCCCGTGGTCGTCGCGGTCAACGGCCACTCGTGGCGCACCCGGGTCGCCGCCATGCGCGGTCAGATCCTCATCGGCATCAGCGCGGCCAACCGCGAGGCGAGCGGGGTCGACCTGGGCGAGGAGATCGAGGTCGACGTCGAGCTCGACGACGAGCCGCGGGTGGTGGAGGCGCCGGATGATCTCGCGGCGGTGCTCGATGCGGATCCCGCGTTGCGGGGGGCGTATGAGCGGATGGCGTTCAGTCTCAAGCGGAAGCAGGTGGGGGAGATCGAGGGCGCGAAGAGTGCGGAGACGCGGCAGCGGCGGATTGTGAAGCTGGTGGAGTCGCTGCGGGGCAAGTAGCGGGCCCCGTCCCGCCCCTGGATCCCGTTTCGTCTGCGGGCCGTCCCCAACTGGTCGCGCAGTTCCCCGCGCCCCTTATCGGCCCGGTGTTCGTCTGCGGGTCGTGGCCGGTTGCTCGCGCAGTTCCCCCCGCCCCTACAGATGCCGCTGCGCGGCAATCCCCCTGGGGGCGCCCCGCAGGGGCGCATCTCAGGGGCGCGGGGAACTGCGCGACCAGCCCGCCACCGGCCCGCAGACGAATCCCCGCGTAACCTGACCCCGTGTCCGACAAGATCACCTACCTCGCCGAAGGCCCCCGCGTGGGTATCCGAGGCTTCACGTTGGAGGACGCGGGGGAGTTCACCGCGCTCGCCCGGGAGAGCCGAAACCTGCACGCGCCGTGGCTGTTTCCGCCTGCCGAACCCGACGCGTACGCGGCCTACGCGGGGCGGCTGATGGAGGATCCGAACCGGTACGGGTTCCTCGTCTGTACCCGCGAGGACGACCGGATCGCCGGGTTCATCAACATCAACAACATCGTCGAGGGCGCTTTCCAGAGCGGGGCCCTCGGCTACGGCGCCTTCGCGCACGCCGCCGGGCGCGGGCTGATGGGCGAAGGGCTGGACCTGGTCACCCGGTACGCGTTCGGCACGCTCGGCCTGCACCGCCTGGAGGTGAACATCCAGCCCCGCAACACCGCCTCCATCGCCCTGGTCCGCCGCGCCGGATACCGCCTCGAGGGCTTCTCGCCGGACTTCCTCTTCATCGACGGCGCCTGGCGCGACCACGAACGTTGGGCGATCACGGCGGAGATGGTCGAGCCCCGCTGACCCCGTCGTCGAGCCGCGCTGACCCCGTCGCGATGCCACCGGCAGACGCCTTTGCGCAATCCTGACCAGGGGATCCTCTGGTCAGTGCGGCGCGCGCCGTGTTCCATGGTCACGGGGCGGCCGCAGGGACGGGGCGGCCGACCGCGCGAGGGAATGAGGTTGTCTTGGCCACGACCGTGCGACGTGCCGTACTGACCCTGCCCGCCGCCCCGTTGGGGCCGCCCAACCCGCTGCCCGCGCTGCGCCCGCTCGACGAGGTGCACACCCTCGACGAACGGGCCCGCGAGGACCTGCCGCGCGACATGGCCCGGCAGATCGGCTACCAGCCGCTGGAGACGGTCCTGCCGGTCCGGATCCTCGACGGCTACGGCCGCGAGCGCACCCCCACCGACCTCGACACGCTCGTCCTGGAGAACTCCCGGCTGCGCGTCACCGTACTGCCCGGCCTCGGCGGCCGGATCCACTCCCTCTTCCACAAGCCGACCGGCCGCGAACTCCTCTACGTCAACCCCGTGCTGCAGCCCGCCGACTTCGCCCTCAACGGCGCCTGGTTCTCCGGCGGCATCGAGTGGAACATCGGCGCCACCGGCCACACCACCCTCTCCTGCGCCCCCGTGCACGCGGCCGTCGTCCCCGCCCCCGACGGCGGCGAGATGCTGCGCCTGTGGGAGTGGGAGCGGCTGCGCGACCTGCCGTTCCAGGTGGACCTGTGGCTGCCCGAGGACTCCGACTTCCTGTACGTGGGCGTCCGCGTCCGCAACCCGCACGAGCGGACCGCGCCCGTCTACTGGTGGTCCAACATTGCCGTGGAGGAGGGCGAGCGCACCCGCGTCCTCGCCCCCGCCGACCAGGCCTGGCACTTCGGATACGAGCACACGCTGCGGCGGGTGCCGGTCCCCGAGTGGGACGGCGCCGACCGTACGTATCCGCTGCGCGGCGAGTACCCCGCCGACTACTTCTACGAGGTGCCCGACGGCACCCGCCGCTGGATCGCCTCGCTCGACGCGGCCGGGCAGGGCCTGATCCAGACGTCGACCGATCAGCTGCGCGGGCGCAAGCTGTTCCTGTGGGGCTCGGGCCGGGGCGGGCGGCGCTGGCAGGAGTGGCTGACCGAGCCCGGGACGACCGGTTACGCGGAGATCCAGGCGGGCCTGGCACGCACCCAGTTGGAGCACGTTCCGCTGGAGGCGGGCGCGGAATTCGCCTGGCTGGAGGCGTACGGCCCGCTCGCCGCCGCGCCGGGACCCGTCCACGGCGACGACTGGTCGGCCGCGCGCGGCGAGGTGGCGGAGCGACTGGAGGCGGTGCTGCCGCGCGAGCGCGTCGAGGAGGCGTACGCGGCCTGGCGCCCGTACGCCGACACCGAGCCCGTCGAGTCGCTGGCCACCGGGTCCGGGTGGGGGGCGCTCGAAGTGCTGCGGGGGAGCCTGAAGCTGCCGGGCACGCCCTTCGCCGAGTCGACGCTCGGCGAAGAGCAGGCGCCCTGGCTGGAGTTGCTCCACGCCGGCGCGCTGCCCGAGCCGCGCCGGGTCGTCCCGCCCGGGCCGACCCTGGTGGCCCCGCATTGGCGGGACATGCTGGAGACGGCGCCCGCGTCCCCGCTCACCGAGTACCACCTCGGGGTCGCGCAGTGGCACGCGGGCGACCGGGCGCAGGCCGTACGCAGCTGGGAGCGCGGGCTGCCGCTCGCCCCCTCGCGCTGGCCGCTGCTGCGGTGCCTGGCGGTCGCGGACCACCTCGCGGGCAACGCGGACCGGGCCGCGTCGCTGTACGCGGAGGCGTTCGACGACCTGTGCGAGGAGCGGCGGGACGGGGAGCAGTGGGTTGCGGCGACGGCTGCGCTCGGGCGGGAGGCGGTGGGGGCGCTGTTGGGCGCGGGGCGCCCTGTTGATGCGCGGGCGGTGTGGGATCGGTTGCGGGCCCCTACGCAGGGGCGGGGGGCGTTTCGGCTTCTGGAGGCTCAGATCCTGCTTGCCGAGGGGGACTTGGCCGGTGCGCGTTCCGTCTTCGACGAAGGTTTCGAAGTGGCTGATCTGCGCGAAGGCGCGGAGATACTGGGGGAGGTGTGGGCGCGCATCACGGATGAGCCGTTGCCCGGGCGGTACGACTACCGGATGCGGCCGGAGGCGCGGTAAGGGGCGCGGAGTTCGTCTGCGGACCGTGGTCGGCTGGTCGCGCAGTTCCCCGCGCCCCTAAGGGGCGCGCCCTGCCAGCGGATTACGCCGACTTGTGGTCCACGTACTCGAACACCGAGCCGTCCGGGTGTACCGCGATCAGGTTGCGGCCCACCGGTGTGGGGACCGGGCCCGCGATCACGTGGGCTCCCACGCCGGTGAGGGCCCGGTAGGCGTCCTCGACGTCCTTCACCGCGATCGTGGCCGAAACCTTGCGCAGGATCTCCAGCTCCGACTCCGGACCGCTCATCAGCAGGAAGCAGCCGACCGCGGCGACCGAGACTCCGCCGCGTTCGAAGCGGAGGGCTTTGCTTCCGGTGAGGCGTTCGTAGAAGACCACCGAGGTCTCCAGATCGTCGACGCAGATGCGCAGTGTGGTTCCGAGGATCTCCATACGTACGAGCCTAGTTGGTGACCGTCACACGCGGCAGAGGATCTCGCCGTGGGGGACCATGAACCACGCGTCCTCGTCGGCGCCCCACTCCCGCCACCCCTCGGAGATCGCCGCGAGCGCCGCCTCGGTGGTGTGGCCGCCGTCCACCGCGAGCTGCGCGTACGAGGACGCCACCGTGCGGTCCGCCCACAACCCGCTCCACCAGGCGCGCTCGTCCGGCGTCGCGAAACACCAGGTCGAGGCGGTGGAGGCGATGTCGGTGAAGCCCGCCTCGCGCGCCCAGGACCGCAGCCGCCGCCCGGCGTCCGGCTCGCCGCCGTTGGCCCGGGCGACCCGGTGGTACAGCTCCAGCCAGGTCTCCAGGGAAGAGACTTCGGGGAACCACGTGAAGGCGCCGTAGTCACTGTCCCGGACCGCGACCAGACCGCCCGGCCGGGTGACCCGGCGCATCTCGCGCAGCGCCTGGACCGGGTCGCCCACGTGTTGCAGCACCTGGTGGGCGTGGACGATGTCGAAGGAGTCGTCGGGGTGGTCGAGGGCGTGGACGTCCGCGACGCCGAACGCCATGTTCCGCTGCCCGCGCCCCTCGGCGTACGCGCGCGCCTGCTCGACGATTCCGGGCGCCGCGTCGACGGCGGTGACGTGGCCGTCCGGGACCAGTGCGGCCAGGTCGGCGGAGATGGTGCCGGGGCCGCAGCCGATGTCCAGGACCCTGGCGTCCGGCTTGAGTTCACCGATCAGGTACGCGGCGGAGTTGGCCGCGGTGCGCCAACTGTGCGAGCGCAGCACGGACTCGTGGTGGCCGTGGGTGTAGACGGCGGTCTCCTTCGACATGACCGGCTCCCTCTCTCGACGTTCTCGCGGTCGGTACGTACCGTCACCGTACGCCGACGTGTCGGATGGTGAGATCTGCGTTTCGCCATGTGGACAGCGCGGCGTCGTCCGCCGGGCGCGCTCCGGGGCAGCCGGGCGCCGTCGAGTCGGCACTACCGGCGAGGCGGAACAAGCCGTAGCGTCGGGTGCGTTACCCCTGCCGAGCAAGGAAGATCACTTGGGAGGGCACTATGGGTGAGGTATCGATCCGGTACGTGGGCGGGCCGACCGCCGTCGTGGACATCTGCGGCGTCCGGCTGGTCACCGACCCGACCTTCGACGCTCCGGGCGACTATCCGATCGGCACGGACCGCAAACTGGTGAAGACGGCGGGACCGGCCGTCGAGGCCGACGAGACCGGGGCGGTGGACGCGGTGCTGCTCTCGCACGACCAGCACCCCGACAACCTGGACGAGTCCGGGCGCGCCTACTTGGCCCGGGTGCCGCTCGTCCTGTCGACGCCCGCCGCGCACGGCAGGCTCGGGGACGCGGTGACGGCGCTGCCCAACTGGGAGACGTACGAGCTCGGTGAGCGGCTGCGGATCACCGGGGTGCCCGCGCTGCACGGGCCCGAGGGCGCCGAGGCGCTGGCCGGTGAGGTCACCGGGTTCGTCCTGCACGGCGACGCGGTGCCCACCGTCTACGTCAGTGGCGACAACGCCTCGCTGGACCACGTCCGCGCGGTCGCCGAGCGCTTCGGCCCGGTCGACGTGGCCGTCCTCTTCGCCGGGGCCGCGCGCACCCCGCTCTTCGACGGCGCCCCGCTGACCCTGACCAGCGAGGCCGCCGCCGAGGCCGCCCAGATCCTGGGCGCCCGCCATGTGGTGCCGCTCCACTTCGAGCACTGGGGCCACTTCAGCGAGGGCGCGGACACCCTGACCGAGGCGTTCGCCGCGGCCGGACTGAGCGAGCGGCTGCGACTTCTGAAGCCGGGGGCTACGTTCACGGATTAAGGCTCCGGTGGAGGTGCGTGGTTCCTTCGGCTGCGGACCGTGGGTGGCTGGTCGCGCAGTTCCCCGCGCCCCTGAAGGGCGCGGTACCCGCGCATCCCCGTCACGCGCGCACCGGCGGCCGGTACACCGTCAACGCCTCCGGCAGTTTGTCGACCGTCAGTTCGCCCTCTATGCGGGCGACTTCCCCGTCGTACGCCACGGGGGTGTCCGGTGCGAGTCGGGCGATGCGTAGGCGGCGCATGCGCTGGGCCGCGTGGACGGGGGAGCGGCTGAGCGGTCCGGCCAGCGCGGCCGCCAGCAGTCGGAAGCCGGGCAGTCGGCCGCCGTGCACCACGCGGACGTCGAGCAGCCCGTCCGCCAGGTCGTAGCGGTGCGCCGGGGCCGGGCCCAGGCGCTGGTAGATGCAGTTGCCCGCGAACAGCAGCCACAGCGCGTGCGGCTTTCCGCTCAGTTCGGCCTCCAGGGGGCGTTCGCCGCGCAGCACCTCGTACGCCGCCAGGACCCCGGCCGGCCAGCCGCCGATCCGGGGCGACCAGCGTTCACGCAGCCGCACCAGCTCCGGGTAGACGCCGAGGCTGAAGGTGTTGACGAAGTATCCGGCGGCGGCGCCGTCCGGGCCCGGCGTGAACCGGCCGAGGTCCACCTTCACCGCGTCGCCCGAGGCCAGCGCGCGGGCGGTGTCCTGGACCTCCTCGATGCCCAGGTCGTACGCGAAGTGGTTGAGCGTGCCGCCGGGGAACACCGCGAGCGGCACGCCGTGCCGGGCGGCCGCCACGGCCGCCAGGTTCACCGTGCCGTCGCCGCCGCACACCCCGAGCGCCCGGCCCCGCAGCGCCGCCTTGTCGAGCGCCCCCGCCAGGTCCTCCGGGGCGCACTCCACCACCTCGGCCAGCGGCAGCGCGTCGCGCACCGCCGCGGCCTTCGCGGCGGCCGTGCCGGAGGCCTCGTTGACCACGACCACCAGGTGCTCGCCGTCGGGCAGCGCGGGCGCGTCCGTGTACGGCCGCCCGGGCGCGGGCAGCTGGCGCCGGGTGGGCACCAGGCCCCGTACCGCGAACGCCGCGCCGACGCCGAGGGCCGCGCCCACCAGGACGTCGCCCGGGTAATGGACTCCCGTGTACACCCGGGAGGCGGCCACCGAGAAGGCGATCGGTGCCACCGCCGCGCCCCAGCCCAGCGACTCCAGGGCCACCCCGGTCGCGAAGGCGGCCGCCGACGCGGAGTGCCCGGACGGGAAGGACGTGGTGATCGGCTGGTGCTTCAACTGCCGTACCAGCGGCACCAGGTCCAGTATCGGCCGGGGCCTGCGCACCGACCGCTTGACCACTGTGTTGACGGTCGCCGAGGCGAGTGCGAGGGAGGCCACGCCGCGCAGCGCCGCCCGGCGTGCCCGGGGCGAGCCGGTGGCCGCCATCGCGGCGGCGGCGCCGAACCACAGCAGCCCGTGGTCGGCGGCCCGGCTCAGCCGGGGCAGCACGGCGCGGGCGCCGGGCCAGTTCCGGTCGGCGGCCACCCGGAACAGCGCCCGGTCATGGGCGCCGAGGCTGCGGGGCACGGTCCGGACGGACCGCCCGGCGGCGGGCGGCAGGGGCGGTACGGACGTCAGGGACGGAAAAGACATGGCCCATGGGTACCCGCACGCGGCCGGCGCAATCCGTGGCAATCCGCGCTTGAGCCGTACGCCCCGGTCGGGAAGAGTGGTCCCATGGACTCTTCTGCGTCTGCGGACCACGCCCAGCTCCTCGACCGCCACCGCGAGGCCATCGCCTTCTTCGGCTCCCGTGTCCACGCGGTCCGGGCCGACCAGTGGGACCTGCCCACGCCGTGCACCGAGTGGACGGTGCGGGACCTCGTCAACCATCTGGCCGTCGAGCAGCTGTGGGTGCCGCCGCTGGTCGCGGAGGGCCGCACCATCGCCGACGTCGGGGACGCCTACGACGGCGATGTGCTCGGCACGGACCCGGTGGGCGTGTGGGAGTCGGCGCAGGCCGCGGCGGTGGCCGCGTTCGCCGGGCCGGGCGCGCTCGACGGCACGGTCGAGCTCTCGTACGGCAAGACGCCCGCCGCCGCGTACTGCTCGCAGATGGTGGCGGACGCGGTGGTGCACGCCTGGGACCTGTCCCGGGCGATCGGCGCGGACGAGCGGCTGCCTCAGGACCTGGTCGACGCGACGGCGCGGGAGTTCGGCGGGTACGCCGACCAGCTGCCCCGCAGCCTCTTCGACGCGCCCGTGGCGGTGCCCGAGGGGGCCGACGCCCAGACGCGGCTGCTCGCGATGCTCGGCCGGACCGTCTGACGGCGTATCAGCGCAGCTGAGGGGGGCCGGACCGGTCGGCCGGCCCGCCTTGCCGGGGCACCTCCGGCCAGCTCTGCGGGGCCGCCCGGCTGATGTCCCCGAGCGGCGAGCGGGGGTCCTGGTGGGCGGCGACGTCACCGAGGCTCAGCATGCCCAGCGGCCGCCCGCCCTCGACCACCGGCAGCCGGCGCACCGCGTGCCGCCGCATCAGCCGCACTGCCGTCACCAGCTCGTCGTCGGGGCCCACGCACACCGGTGAACGGGTGCACACGGACTGGACGCTGACGGTCAGCGGATCGGCGCCGTCGGCCACCGCGCGCAGGGTGATGTCCCGGTCGGTGAGCACCCCGATCAGCTGGTCGCCCCGCGCGACCAGCACGTCCCCGATGTCCTGGGCGCGCATCAGCTGGGCCGCTTCGACCAGCGAGGCGTCGGGCCGTACGGCCGCCACCCCCGCCGTCATGACCTCCCGCACGTACCGTGCCATCGCTTTCCGCCTCGTCTCCGTCTCGGCTCCGTCCCGGCGCAGTACCCCGCCCCGCCCCGTCCATGCCGGACCCGGGGCGTTTGGAGCGGATGACCCCGGGCAGGCGCTCAACGTGCTTCGGACCGGAGGCACGTCCGTGGGAGCGGCTGTCCGCTCCGGGCGTGCCCGTGTCGACGGCCGGGGCACCCGGCGCAGCCCTCCCGGCGGTAACCACCATCCGAGACCACCGTTCAGGGAGCTGTCCCACATGCGTACTCACGCACAGGCCACAGCCAAGCACCCGCACGACGACGCCCCCGATACCGCCGCCGCGTTCGCGCGGCTCGCCGCCCTGCCCGCCGGACCCGAACGGCACGCGCTGCGCCAGGACCTGGTCCGGGCCTGGCTGCCCATGGCCGAGCGGCTCGCCGGCCGGTTCCGCAACCGGGGCGAGGCCCTCGACGACCTGCGCCAGGTGGCCGCCCTCGGCCTGGTCAAGGCCGTCGACCGGTACGACCCGGAGCGCGGCGCCGCGTTCGAGAGCTTCGCGGTGCCGACCATCACCGGCGAGCTCAAGCGCCACTTCCGCGACCACATGTGGACCCTGCACGTGCCCCGCCGCGTCCAGGACCTGCGCGGCCGGGTCCGCGCCGCCCGCCAGGAGCTCATGCAGACCGCCGGCGCCCGCAACCCCTCGGCGGCGGACATCGCCGCGCACACCGGCATGACCGAGGACGAGGTCAAGGCCGGACTCGAAGCGCTCGACAGCTTCTCCGCGCTCTCCCTCGACGCCGAACTGCCGGGCGCCGAGGACGGCTACAGCCTCAGCGACTCGCTGGGCGCCCCCGACCCGGCGCTCGACGTCGTCGTCGACCGCGAGGCCGTCAAACCGGGGCTGCGCCGACTCCCGCCCAGGGAGCGGCAGATCCTCTACATGCGGTTCTTCCGCGACATGACCCAGAGCAGGATCGCCGAGGACCTGGGCATCTCCCAGATGCACGTCTCCCGGCTGATCAGTCGCTGCTGCACTCGGCTGCGGGATCAGGCGCTGCGGGAGCAGGCTCCGGCCGATCGTCACCGGGTGGAGCGGGACGCCGCATAGCCAGCGCCACATGACGGGACATCACGTCCATCGCCTGCGCCTCGGCCATGGAGAACGGCCGGGCCGGCCCCGTACGGAAGAGCGTCAGCACGCCCTGTACGGGGCCGGGCGCGCCGAGCGGTACGCACAGCAGGGACGTCACGTCGGCGCGGGCCAGGACCGGCGCGCCCGAGGGATCGTGGCCGAACCCGTCGGTGTCCTCGGGCTGCACCTGGAGCGAGGTCGCCCCCGCCCGGGCCGCCTCCGCGACCAGTGGGGCACGGGCCGGGTCCTGCCCGGCGACCGCGTGGCGCAGCGCGGCGTTCTCCTCGGCCGCCGGGCCCAGGACGGCCACGCGCCGCAGCCCGCCGTCCACCGCGTCGGCCACCACCCACTGGGCGAAGCGCCCGCACAGCACCCGGGCGGCCGTGGCGAGCACCTCGGTGCGATCGCCGGGCGGCAGCCGCAGCAGCGCCGCCGCCATCGTGTCCACCAGGTCCATCAGCCGGGCGTGCCGCGTCGACTCGGCGAGGTCGGGCACCTCGGGCGGCGGGGCGGCGGCCGAGGCCGCCCGGGATATCCCCGGCTGGAAGACCACCAGGACGGCCGGATGCGGCTCGTCCGGCGGCCGCAGCGCGGTCAGGGTGGCGAGCAGCGGCTCCTCCGGGCGCTGCTGCAGCCGTACGGTCAGGCCCCGGTCGCCCTCGCCGCGCGCCACGGCCGCCGCCTGCGAGCGGAACGCGGCGCGGTCGCCGGGCATCAGCAGGGCGGCCAGCGGCCGTCCGGTCGCGTACCCGGCGCGGGCGCCGGTCAGCCCGGTGGCCGCGAAGTTCAGCCTGCGCACCACTGTCTCGCGGTCGACGAGCGCCACCGGCAGCGGCATCCGCTGGAACAGCGCCTTGAGCAGCAGCCGCTCCTGCCGGTCGCCCGGCGAGCCGGGCGCGCCCGCCGCCTCGGCGACGAACTGCTCGTAGCGGGGCCACAACTGGTCGACCACGTGCTGGAGTTCGAAGAGCGCGGCGTCGAGGACGGTCAGCCGCTCCCCGTCGGACTGCGAGCGCGCGGTGCGCAGCTCGCCCACCCGTCGGACGAAGTCCGCCAGTTCCTCGCCGAAGTCGTCCGCCGTCCGCGTCATGGCAGCAAGTTAGCCGCTCGGACCGTTTCCCGGACCTGGGGCGGGGAAGGCGCGGTTCAGGAGGTTCTCCCATGCTCTTGGAGCCGGAACGTCGACGACCGCACTCCGCCTCCCCCGTGGGCCGGCTCTCCCGGCTCGCCGAGCAGTCGGTGCGCTGCGCCCCCGCCGCCTGCGGCGCCGTGGCGACCATCGCCGACAGCGGCCCCGACAGCCGGGTCACCGCCACGCACCCCGACCTCGCGCCGCTCGCCAGCGTCCAGCTGGCCTGCGGCGACGGGCCCATCCCGACCGCGCTGGACGTCGGCGCGCCGGTGGACACCGAGGACCTGCTGACGGAGCGCCGCTGGCCCGGATACCGCGCCCTGGCCCTGGAGTCGGGCGTACGGTCCTGCGTCACCCTCCCCTTCCGCCGCTCCGGCATCGACGTCACCCTCAGCCTCTACAGCTTCCGCCCCGGCTCGCTCGACGACGCCGTGGGCGGCCCGGTGAGCATCCTCGGCGAGGAGACCACCGCGGGGCTCGTCCGCGACCGCCGCTACCACGCGGCCCTGGCCGAGGTGGAGCAACTGGAGACGGCGTTGCGTTCCCGCGCGGTGATCGACCAGGCCAGCGGCATCGTGATGCACGTGCTCGGCTGCGACGCCGAGGAGGCCTTCGCGGTGCTGCGCACCGTCTCGCAGCACGCCAACCGCAAGCTGTCCGAGCTCGCCGCGGGCGTGGTCCGCACCAAGGGCCGCGGCCTGGAGGACGAGCTCGCCGCCGTCCCCCGCGCCGTCTGACCGCCGACCCGTCCGGCACATCCCCGTGCGCATGCGGAGCGGCGCCGCCGAGCAAACCTCCGTATAAAGGGCTTCAGGGGCCGCGAAGGGCTCAAGGTGCCGAAACGGCGGACCGCAGGGCGCGAAGGAGGCGGCGCATGCACGGGACGGTGGCGGAAGGCCGGGGACCCGTCCGCTACGGACCGCCCGCACCCGGCACCGGGCTGCCCGTCCTGCCCGAGCTTGCCGGCGTCCTGGCGGGCGCCGCCGGACGCACCGCACCCGAACCGCCCGGCGGCGGACCCCGGCTGCGCGAGGCCGCCTGCGGCTACTGGCGGCGGCGCGGGCTGCGCGGCGACCCCGAGCTGGTGGCCGCCGCCCCCGGCGCCCCGGCGCTCCTGTTCGCCCTGCTCGCCTCGTACGGGGGCGACGTCCTGCTGCCCCGGCCCTGCCCCGCCTGGTGGACCCCGCAGGCCCGGCTCCTGGGGCGGCCCGCCTACCACGTGCCGACCCCGGCGGAGTGCGGCGGCGTCCCCGACCCGTACGCCCTCCTGGAGACCGTGCGCCGGGTGCGCACCGAGGGCGGGGTGCCCCGGCTCCTGGTGCTCTCCGTCGCCGACGACCCGACCGCGACGGTCGCGCCGCCCGAGACCGTACGGGAGGCGTGCGAGGCGGCCGTGGGGGAGGGGCTGCACATCATCAGCGACGAGACGTGGCGCGACACCCTGCACCACCCGCACGACACGGTCTTGTTCAGCCCCGCCGAGATGTGCCCCGACGACGTGACCGTCCTGTCCGACCTGTCGGGCGCGCTCACCCCGGCCGGGTGGCCCGCCGCCGTCGCCCGCTTCCCGGCCACCGAGCGCGCGGCCAGGGCCAGGGCCCGCACCCTCGACGTCCTCACCGCGCTCGGCTCGGTCGTGGCGGGCCCGATCGCCGAGGCCGCCGCCCACGCCCTGGGCGAGCCGGACCCGGTCGAGGTCCGGATGGGCCGGGCCGCCGCCCTGCACGGCGCCCTCGCCGAGGCGGCCCACCGCGCGGTCCTCGCCGCCGGGGCCTTCGCCCGGCCCCCGCAGGCCGGCCGCCACCTCTACGCCGACCTCGGCCCGCTCCGCAACCGGCTGGCCGCGCGCGGGGTCACCGACTCGATGGAGCTGGAGGAGTACCTGACCGGCCGGCTCGGCGCCTCCGCCCCCGGCGGCCACCGCTTCGGCGACGAACTGGGCGCGCTGCGCGCCCGGCTCGCCACGGGGCCGCTGGTGGGGGTGACCGAGGAGGAGTGCGCGCGGACGCTGGCGGCGGCGGAGCCGCTGGAACTGCCGCACGTGCGGCGGGCGTTGGCCGCGTTCGGGGAGGCGCTCGACGGGCTGTGACCCCCGCCGGGCCACCGCAGCGCCCGGCACGCCGCCGCAGTTGGACCGCCACCGGACAGGAGCCGCCTCGATGACGGAACAGACGGATCAGACGGATCAGTCGGGACAGACGCAGGAGTCGGACCGGGCCCTGCGCCCGCGGACCGCCCCGCCGGTCACCGCGCCGCCCCCGCGCCCGCTCGGCGAGCACCGCCGCTGGCCCCGGTCCTTCGCCGACCGCCTCTCCGCCCCGCTGCCCGGCGTGCGCGCGATGGCCCGGCTCGCCAGGGAAGGGGCGCTGCGCCCGTCCCCGCAGGGGCTGCGCGGCATCGCCGAGCTGCCGTTCGCGCCCGGGCCGCTGCCCGCCGTGGACACCGCGACGGTCGCCGTGACCTGGGCCGGGCACGCCAGCTGGGTGGTGCGGATCGGCGGCCTCACCGTGCTCACCGACCCCGTCTGGTCCCGCCGCATCCTGGGCACCCCGGCCCGGCTCACCCCCGTCGGGGTGCGCTGGGAGGACCTGCCGCCGGTCGACGCCGTCGTCATCAGCCACAACCACTACGACCACCTGGACGCGCCCACCCTGCGCAGACTCCCGCGCCGCACCCCGCTGTTCGTCCCGGCGGGCCTGGCCCGCTGGTGCAGACGCCGCGGGTTCACCCGGGTCACCGAGCTCGACTGGTGGGAGTCGGCCGAACTGGCCGTGCCCGGACGGGAACCCGTGCGGTTCGACTTCGTCCCCGCCCACCACTGGTCCAAGCGCTCCCTCACCGACACCTGCCGCTCGCTGTGGGGCGG
The DNA here is from genome assembly GCF_014649795.1 of Streptomyces melanogenes. Taxonomy (GTDB): domain Bacteria; phylum Actinomycetota; class Actinomycetes; order Streptomycetales; family Streptomycetaceae; genus Streptomyces; species Streptomyces noboritoensis. The sequence goes on along the minus strand of NZ_BMTS01000008.1, from coordinate 192,000 downwards.
CTGGGTGCTCGGCGACCGCCGGGGGCGGCGCGTCTACTTCGCCGGGGACACCGGCTACGGCCACTGGTTCAAGGAGATCGGCCGCCGCCACCCCGCGCTCGACCTGGCCCTGCTCCCGATCGGGGCGTACGCGCCGCGCTGGTGGCTCCGCGATGTGCACGCCGACCCGGAGGAGGCCGTCCAGGCGTGCGAGGACCTGGGGGCGCGGCGGATGGCGCCGATGCACTGGGGCACGTTCGTGCTCTCCGCCGAGCCGGTGCTCGAACCGCTGGCCCGGGTGCGGGCGGCCTGGGAGCGGACGGGCCGCCCGCGCGCGCATCTGTGGGATCTGCCGGTCGGCTCCTCGCGGGTGCTGGCCGCCTGACCTACTTCGGGTGCGGGGCCTCGGCCGGTTCGGCCGCCGCCGCCCTATGCCGCAGCCTGCGCCACACCGTCGGGGCCGCGCTGATCAGCAGCGTCAGCACGACCGCCGCGACCACGCCCTGCCACGGCTCCGGGAAGAGCGAGCCGCCCAGGATGCCGATGAGTCCGTACGCCCCGGCCCACGCCACACACGCGGGCACGTCGCCGCGTACGAACGTGCGCAGGGGCATCTCGCCGAGCAGGCACGCCAGCATCACCGGGATCCGGCCCGCCGGGACGAGCCGGGAAAGCACCAGGACCGCCGCCCCGTGCCGGTTCAGCTTCTCCTGGGCCTGCTCCAGGCGGTCCGGCGCCGCCCGCTCGCGCAGCGCCGCCAGCCACCGCGACCCGCCGCGCGAGCGCACCCCGCGCTGCCCCAGCCAGTACAGGCCGACGTCCCCCAGGAACGCGGCGAGCGCCCCTACCCCGAAGACCAGCAGCAGCGAGAACCACGCCGTCTGGTGGAAGGCGACCACCGCGGCCGTCGACACCAGCGCCCCCGTGGGCACCACCGGCACCAGCGAACCCAGCACCACCAGGATGAACAGGGACGGATAGCCGAGCGCCTGCTGGGTCGACTCCGGCGGCACCTGGCCCGCCGCCCGCGCCAGGAACGCGGCGATCACCGGGCGACCTCCGGCCGTACGCTCTCGCCGTGCGCGAGCCGGTGCACCGTCACCCCGGGCGCGAGCCGGGCCGCGTGGCGCACGAAGTCGTCGCCGGGCGCGTGGAACTCGTGCGGGCGCACCCCGTCGAGCCCGATCGGCCAGTACGTGCCGTAGTGCACCGGCACTGCGGCCCGCGCCCCCAGCCGGGCCAGCGCCTGGGCGGCCCGGCCCGCGTCCAGGTGCCCGGGGCCCAGGTGCGGACCCCAGCCGCCGACCGGGAGCAGGGCCACGTCCACCGGGCCGACCTCCTCGGCCATCTCGTCGAAGAGCCCGGTGTCCCCGGCGAAGTAGGTGCGTGCCCGGCCCTCGATGACATAGCCGAGCGCGGGCGCCCGGTGCGGGCCGAACGGCAGCCGCCGCCCGTCGTGCCGTGCGCTCACCGCCCGTACGCGCAGGTCACCGGCGTCGACCAGGTCCCCGGCGCGCACCTCGGTGAGGCGCAGGCCGAGCTTGCGCAGGCCCGGCACGGCCCGGACCGCGCCGTGCGGCACGACCAGGCGGGTGCCGGGCGCGAGCCGGGCGAGCGAGGGCAGGTGCAGATGGTCGGAGTGCAGGTGCGAGACCAGGACCACCTCGGCGACGGCGGCCTCGGGCGGCGGCACCGCCCCCCGCCGCCTGCGCAGATGCGCCAGGCGCCGGGCGAACAGCGGATCGGTGAGCACCCGCATCCCGGAGTCCTCGACCGTGCAGGTGGCATGACCCCACCAGGTGATCTCCACCGGCACCCGAAATCTCCTCCGCTCGAAAACCACCGCGCACGCTGTTGTGTACGAGCCTAAGTGTCGGGGGGCGCACCGGACCGGGTCCGGGGTAGGCATCGGTCAGAAGGGAAGGCCCGGCATGATCATGCACTCTGAGCAGTGCCCCCGCTGCGGCGGGATACTCGCGGTGACCCAGGACGGCTGGAAGATCTGCCACTCATGCGGCTACTCCTCGCCGCCGTGAACGAGGAGTAGGGTCGGCACCACAAACGAAGGGCATGGGGGTCGGTCATGGGTGACGTACGAGTGGCGGCGATCGCCAGTCTGACCCCGCTGGAGGAACTCGACCTGGACCCCTTCCTGGTGGACACCCGCAGCCAGCACGAGATGTGCGCGCGCTGGGCCGCCGACAAGGGGTACGTCGTCACCCGGCAGCTGCTCTTCTACGGCCTGCGCCCCGACCACCTCGGCCTGTGGGCGGACGTGGAGGCGGGCCAGGTGGACCTGTTCGTCGCGCCCAACGAGCGCGTCCTGGCCCGGGCGTTGACGTCCGTGCCGGACTTCTCCGCCGAGTGCGAGCGGCGCGGGGTGCGCCTGGAGACGGCCGGGCTCGACGAACCGTCGTACGACGCCGCCAAGAAGGCCCACATCCACCGCAGGCTCTCGATGCCGACCGCCGGGTACGACGGCTGCTGACCCGAGCGCCGCCCGCCGCGAATCAAATTCGTCGGCCGGTTTCCGCCCCTGTGACACGCTGGGAGGGAACGGCTAGGCGAGAGGCAGTGACGAGCGGCGTGAGCACAGGGCGATGGCGGACGGCGGGCAGCGCCCTGGTGCGGGTGATCGTGGTGTGGGCGGTCTCCACGCTCACGATGATGGTGCTCGCGGGGATCCTGCCCGACTTCCGGCTGAAGTCCGCGGGCGGCGACAGCATCACCCGCGTCGCGCTCACCGCAGCCTGGGGCGCGGGGGCGTTCGGTCTGCTCAGCGCCCTGGTGTGGCCGTTGGTGGTGCGCGCGTTCCTGCTGGTCCCGGCCCTGGTCCTGGGCCTGCTGGTGTTCTTCCTCAACGGCTCGCTGCTGCTGATCGCGCTGAGCCTGATCCCCAGCGGGCGCGGCGCGGCCCAGCCGGAGACCGCGGTGGTGGTGGCCGCCGCGATGTCGGCGGTCGCCTCCGCCACCTCCACCGCCCTCGCGGTCCGGGACGACAACGCCTACCGGCGCAGGCTCTCGCGCCTGGCCGACCGGCGCCGCCGCAGACGCGGCGACGGGGACCGCGGCCCCGAGACGCCCGGCACGGTCTTCCTCCAGCTCGACGGCGTCGGCCACGACGTGCTGTGCCACGCGGTCGGCGCCGGTCTCATGCCGACCGTCGCCGGCTGGCTGGAGCACTCCCACCGGCTGACCCCGTGGCGCACCGACTGGTCCAGCCAGACCGGCGCCAGCCAGCTCGGCATCCTGCACGGCTGCACCTTCGACGTGCCCGCCTTCCGGTGGTACGAGAAGGAGACCGGCGAGCTGATGGTCTCCAACCGCCCCGCCTCCGCGGTCGAGCTCCAGCGCCGGGCCGTGGAGCGCACCGGCGACGGCGGGCTGCTCACCGTCGACGGCGCCAGCCGCGGCAACCTCTTCTCCGGCGGCGCCGACCAGCTCGCCCTGGTCCTGTCGATGGCGGCCCGGCGCGGGCGCCGCAACCGGTCCCGGGCGGGCTACTTCGCGTACTTCTCGGATCCGGCCAACGCCGTGCGCACCGCGCTCTCCTTCGTCGCCGAGGTCGGCCGCGAGCTCGGCCAGTCCACCCGCGCCCGGCTGCGCGGCGATACGCCGCGCGTGCGGCGTGGCGGGCTCTACCCGTTCATCCGGGCGTTCGCGACCGTCGTCGAGCGCGACGTGGTGGTCGCGGCGGTGATCGGCGACATGCTCGCCGGACGCACCGCCGTCTACGCCGACCTGGTGGCGTACGACGAGGTGGCCCACCACTCCGGGCCGCGCGGCCGGGACGCCCAGAAGGTCCTGGAGCGGCTTGACCGGTCGATCGCGCTGCTGGCCAAGGTCGCCGAGCACGCCCCGCGCGCGTACCGGATCGTGCTGCTCTCCGACCATGGGCAGAGCCCGGGTCAGACGTTCCTCGGCGCCTACGGGCTGACCCTGAAGGACCTGGTGCGGGCCGGGTGCGGGCTGCCCGTGCCGCGCAGCGCCGGGCGCACCAAGAGCGGCGCGGAGGCGCGGGACGCGGTGCGGGTGGCGCTGCACCGGCCGGTCCCGGGGAACGGGGAGGCGGGGCCCGGCTCCGACCCGATCGTGCTCGCCTCCGGCAACCTGGGCCTCGTCTCCTTCCCGGACACCGAAGGGCGGCTCAGCCGCGAGGAGATCGACCGCCGCCACCCCGCGCTCCTGCGCACCCTCGCCGGGCACCCCGGCATCGGGTTCCTCCTGGTGCGCAGCGAGGAGCACGGCGCGCTGGTCATAGGCGGCGCGGGCACCGACAGGATCCACGAGGTGCCGCTCGCGGAACTGGAGGACGGCAAGGGCCCGTTGACCGGGTTGGCGCCCGGCGCGGCCGACGCCGTCCGGCGCACCGACACCTTCCCGCACACCGCCGACATCATGGTCAACTCCATGTACGACCCGGTCACCGGCGAGGTGCACGCCTTCGAGGAGCAGATCGGCTCGCACGGCGGACTCGGCGGCGAGCAGGCGCACCCGTTCCTGCTGTCGCCGCGCGAGCTGTCGGCGCCGGTCGCCGACGGCGGGCAGCTGGTGGGCGCCGAGCAGGTGCACCACGTGCTGCGGCGCTGGCTGCGCGAGTGCCTGGGGCCGCAGGTGCCGGTTTCCGCCGCCACGCAGATTCCCCGGTCCGAGAGCGAAGCGGACGGACCATTTCCGGTTGAAGGGGCCGCTCTGCGGGACAAATCCGCGTGATTTTGAGCGGGGTCCTCCGTACCCGACCATGAACGGGTTTTGGCACGGAGAGAGGCGCACCACCCCATGACCACGCAAGAGACCCAGAGCAGGCATGCCCGGCAGTTCGGATTGCCGGTGGCGACCGCCCTGGTCATGGGCAACATCATCGGCGGCGGGATCTTCCTGCTGCCGGCGTCGGTCGCCCCCTTCGGCACCATCAGCCTGCTCGCCTTCGCGGTCCTGACCGTCGGCGCGATCGCGCTGGCGCTGGTCTTCGGCCGCCTCGCCGAGCGGCTGCCGCAGACCGGCGGACCCTACGTCTACGCGCGCGAGGCGTTCGGCGACTTCGCCGGGTTCCTCGCCGCCTGGTCGTACTGGATCACCACCTGGGTCTCCAACGCGGCGCTCGCGGTCGCGGCCGTGGGCTACCTCGACGTGCTGATACCCCTGCACGGCAACAAGGCGGCGACCATCGCGGCGGCGCTGACCCTCCAGTGGCTCCCCGCGCTCGCCAACCTCGCGGGCACCCGGTACGTGGGCGCGGTCCAACTGGTCTCCACCGTCCTGAAGTTCGCGCCGCTGCTGCTCGTCGCGGTCGGCGGGCTGTTCTTCTTCGACCCGGCCAACCTCGGCCCCCTCCAGGCCGACGACCACAGCGCGATGGGCGCGGTCTCCGCCTCGGCCGCGATCCTGCTCTTCAGCTACCTGGGCGTCGAGTCGGCCGCGGTCAGCGCGGGCGAGGTCCGCGACCCGCGCCGCAACGTCGGCCGCGCCACCATCCTCGGCACCCTCGGCGCCGCCCTGATCTACCTCCTGGGCACCCTCTCGGTCTTCGGCACCGTGCCGCACGACCGCCTGGTGACCTCCACCGCGCCGTTCACCGACGCCGTCGACGCCATGTTCGGCGGTGGCTGGGGCGGCGCCGCGGTCGCCGTCGCCGCGCTGGTCTCCATGGTCGGCGCCCTCAACGGCTGGACCCTGCTGAGCGCCCAGACCCCGTACGCCGCGGCCAAGGACGGCCTGTTCCCGCAGGCCTTCGCCCGCAAGAACCGGGGCGTGCCCACCGTCGGCGTCCTGGTCACGGTCGTCCTCGCCTCGTCGCTGACCGTCTACAACTACACGGCGGGCTCCAAGGGCGTCTTCGAGATGCTGGTCCTGGTCACCACCTTCACGGCGACCGTCCCCTACCTCCTGTCCACCGCCGCCCAGATCTACTTCCTCGCCTCCGACCGCGCCGACCGCGTCCACCGCGGCCGCCTGATCCGCGACGGACTGCTCGCCGCCCTCGCCGCCGGCTTCTCCCTCTGGCTGGTCGCCGGCTCCGGCTACGCGGCGGTCTACCAGGGCGTGCTGTTCCTCTTCGCGGGCGTCCTGGTGTACGCGCTGCTCGCGGCCAGGAAGCAGCGCCCGCAGGAGGAGGCGGCGGCGGACGCGGTGGAGCTTCCCGAGCAGGCCGTACGGGAGAACGCCCGCGCGTAAAGGGCTGCGGGGCGCTGCCGTTCACCCTCAAGGGGCCGGTGTTCCCGGTGCGCTGACGGACGTTCACCCGGGAGGGGGGATATCGCCCGGATCCGCGCAGTTCATGGCCTTTTGCGGGCAAGGTTGAGGCATGCCGCCCGTTCTCCTCGCCGCCCTGCGCCGCGCCGTCGTGGTGCTGCTCGTGGTGGCCGCGCTGCTCGGGGCGGCGCCGGGGGCGGAGGCGGCGGGACCGCCCGCCCTGGAGCGGACCGCCGTGTCGTCGGCGGTGCCGGGCCCGGTGGGCGAGGAGCAGTCGGACGAGGCCGCGCCCGCGCCGCCGGTGTCGGCCCGCGCGAGCCGCCCGGCGCCGGGCGCCCGTTCCGTACGAGTGGCGCCCCGGCCGGTCGTACGGGGGCCCGGTGGCCCCGGCCTGGTGCGGCCTTCTTCCCTCGATGCCGTGCGCTGTGTGGTGCTGCGCTGCTGAGCGTGCCGTGCTCTGCGAGCCAGCGGTACGTCAACTCACCAGCACAGCGAGGTGGTTCAGCCATGCCCATCGACCCCTTCGCGGCGCTCAACGCGATGCTGCGCGCCGAGGCCGCCCGGATCCGTCGCCCGGCCCCCGCGACCCCCGACCGCGAGGACCCCGAACCCGGAGAGGAGCAGCACCGAACCCCGGCGGACCCGCACGGCAAGTAGCCGGGGCCGACACGGCAGGGCGGTGGACGGGTTCCGGCCGCCGCCCTGGTGACCTGCTGTTCTCACAGGGAGTGACGACAGCGGGCGATCCGTCGTGCGGTACTCCGTTCGGCGGCTTACGTTTGGTGCGGGGGCACCCCGACCGAAAGGTCTGCCATGCGCGGACGTACGACAGCGGGCGCCGCCGGTGCGGCCCTGGCGCTGCTCGCCCTGGCGGTCCCGGCCGCGGCGGACGGGCGGGGGCCCGATCTGACCCGCTTCTACACCCAGCACCTGACCTGGGGCGGCTGCACGGTCCCGGACGCCCCCAAGGGCATGGAGTGCGCCGAGCTCACCGTGCCCATCGACTACGCCCGGCCCGAGGACGGCACGATCGCGCTGGCGGTGGGCCGGGTGCGGGCGGCCGAGTCCGGCGAGGGCCCCACCGGCACGGGCACCGAAGCGGGTACGGCGTCCCCGACCGGCGCGGCCTCGCCGACCGCTCCCAAGGGCTCGCTGGTCTTCAACTTCGGCGGCCCCGGCGAGTCCGGCCTCAAGGGCCTCGGCGGCTTCACTGCGGACACCGCGCGGCTCGCCCCCGCGTACGACCTGGTGAGCTTCGACCCCCGGGGAGTGGGCCGCAGCGCTCCCGTGCGCTGCGGCGCCAAGGCCGAGCAGGACATCGAGAGCTCCTCGGACGGCGCCACGACCGACGACGCCGAGGGCCGGGCGCAGCTCGTCGACGAGCTGCGGACGGTGGCCGAGGAGTGCCGCAGGACCACCGGCAAGCTGCTCCCGCACGTGGGCACCATCAACGCCTCGCGCGACCTGGACGTACTGCGCCAGGCGCTCGGCGACAAGAAGCTGAACTACTTCGGCATCTCCTACGGCACCCGGCTCGGCGCGGTCTACGCCGCCCAGTTCCCCAAGCGGACCGGGCGGATGGTCCTGGACGCCGTGGACTCGCTGACCGCGAACGCGGCGGAGTCGGCGCTCGCCCAGGCCACGGCGTTCCAGAAGGGCCTGGACACCTTCCTGTCCGACTGCGCCGCCCAGGGCGCGGTCTGCCCGCTCGGCGCCACCACCGCCAAGGCGACCAGCACGCTGGACGCGACCGTCGCCCGGCTCGACCGCAAGAGCGCCACGACCGCCTCCGGCGCCGAGTTCACCTCCGCCGACCTGCGTACCGCGATCACCAACTCGCTCTACGCCGAGCAGCTGTGGCCCACCCTCGCGCAGGGCATCGCCACCCTCCACGACAAGGGGGACCCGGCCGTCCTCGACGAGATCAACAAGCAGTTCGCCGGGGAGGACGCGCAGGGCAACCGCGCCGACGACGACAACAGCCGCGAGGCGCTCCTCGCGGTCAACTGCGCCGACGACCCGGAGCGGGCCAAGGACCCGGCCGCCGAACTCGCCTCACTGGAGAAGAAGTTCGCCAAGGCCTCCCCGATGTTCGGCCCGGACCAGGTAGGGGCGGCGATCTCCTGCACGGGCTGGCCCGCCGGCACGGACTACATCCGCAGGATAGACAAGACCGGTGCGCCGCCCGTCCTGCTCATCGGCACCAAGGGCGACCCCGCCACCCCGTACCAGTGGGCCGCGCAGACCGCCCGCCACCTGGGCAAGGGCGTGGTCCTCACGTACGAGGGCGAGGGCCACGGCGGGTACACGGCCTCGCAGTGCGTCCGCGACAAGGCGGACACCTTCCTGCTCGACGGTGTCCTGCCGCCCGAGGGGACGTCCTGCGCCCGCGAGACGCCCCCGGAGCACTGAGCGCGGCCGAGCCGGGCGCGCTCAGTTGCTCATCGCGGCGGCCATGGGGGCCGCCCTGGCCCACCGGCCGATGGCCGTCTCGGCCGTGATGCCGGGGCCGAAACCCGCGATGAGGCCGCCCGCGCCGTCCGCCGCGCCGCCCTCGTCGAAGAGCCGGGCCAGCGCGTCGAAGACCACGGAGCTGGCGATGTTGCCGCGCTCGGTGAGGGTGGCCCGGCTGAAGCGGAACATCTCCGGTGGCAGGTCGAGGAAGTGGCACAGGTCGTCCAGGATGCGCGGCCCGCCCGCGTGGACGATGAAGAAGTCCATCTGCGGGATCTCCCAACTGTGCTGCGCCACCAGCGCCTTGAGCGCGGGCGCGAGCATCTCCATGGTGCCCGGGACGCGCTTGTCGAGCAGGAAGTGGAACCCGGTGTCGCGCACGGCGTACGAGATCCAGTCCTCGGTGTTGGGCACCAGGTGCGAGCCGTTGCGCTCGATCCGCATCCCGGTGCCGCCCTCGCCGCGCACCACGGCCGCCGAGATCGCGTCCCCGAACAGACCGTTGGAGAGCAGCGAGCCGACGCCGATGTCGGTGGGCTGGTAGCAGAGCGAGCAGAACTCGCAGGACACGATCAGCACGTTGGAGCGCGGGTACGCGGTGCAGAAGTCGTGCGCGCGGTTGATCGCCGCGCCTCCGGCGGCACAGCCGAGCTGGGCGATCGGCAGTTGCCGGGTCTCGGTCCTGAACCCCATGGTGTTGATCAGCCAGGCGGTCAGCGACGGCATCATGAAGCCGGTGCACGACACGTAGACGATCAGGTCGATGTCCTTGGGCTCCACCTCGGCGTGCGCCAGCGCCTGCCGGACGACACCGGGCACCCGGGCCTTGGCCTCCGCCTCGTACAGCAGGTTGCGCTCCTCGAAGCCGGGGTGCTTCAGGGTGGCCTCGATCGGCTGCACGATGTGCCGGGTACGGACCCCGGTGTTCTGGATGAGGCGCAGGACGAGGTCCCGCTGGGGATGGTCGGCGTGCGTCTCGCGGGCGAGCGCGAGCGTCTCCTCCTGCGTGATCACATGGTCGGGTACGGCTACTGCGGGTCGGCACAGGGTGGCCATGGAACTTCCTTGTCTCCTGCCGGGCGGACGCCTGCGGTTTCCACGCGGGTGCTCCAGGGGGTGTGCGGTCGTGTGCCTGTCACGTATCCCCGACCGTGGTCATGCGCATGTCCTCGAAAGGGGTAATTAACCGGTTAGGGGGAGATTCCAGGCCGGGTAGCTCGTTCGGGTGATGCGGTACGGCTGAATGGAGGGGTGGTGGCGGGTCCCGGGCAGCGCGAAGCACGCGGGCGGCCCGGAGGCTCCCGCGTGCTCCTGCCGGTGATCGGCCCGGTCGCGCCTCAGTCGGTGAGTTCGGAGAAGGTGAAGGTGAACTCGGCTGGTTCCACGCGCAGTTGGTGCTGCGGAAGCGGGCCCGGGCCGCACGACTGGGAGCCGATGCCGTGCTGGCGGTGGTCCAGCGTGACCCAGACCGTGTCGCCCGGGACGAGGTCGGTCAAGTGCCGGGCCGCGTCGAGCTGTTCGGTCGTCCAGCGCCGCGCGGTGAACCAGAACTCCGGGTCGCCCTCGATGCGCAGCCCGCCGATCTCCGCCCAACGGACCTCCGTCCGGGCCCCGTTCTCCTGCGGCCGTACATACGGCGTCTGGAGGTCGTCGACGTCCGCCTCCCAGAGCCCCACCGCCGACGCGGCCGCCGTGTCCGGGTACGCCTCGCCCGGCCCGCCGCCGAACCAGCGCACCGGGACGCGGCTGCCCGGGGCCGTACCCGTGAGCCCGAACCGGATGCCGAGCCGGGGCAGCGGCACCTGCCACTCGCCCTCCGGCGCGACCGCGACCGTCAGCCGCAGCCGGGTCCCGTCGGACGCCCACCGGTACTCCGTGGCGAGGCCCACGTCACGGGCCGCCGGGGCCACGCGGGTGCGCACGACCAGCGCGTCCCCGGTCAACTCCACCGAGTCCAGGCGGTGGTGCATGCGGTGGAGCCCCAGCTCGCGCCAGCGTGGCCCGTACCGCAGATCGGGCTGCCAGGCCGCGCCCTCGTCGTTGTCGGTGGGCGCGCGCCACACGTCGAGGCGGAGCCCGGTGAGGGCCACGGCGCCGAAGGACGTGAGAGCTCCTGTCCGGGCATCGAAGACGGCCGGACCGAGCGTGACCCGATCGCCGGAACGGGCAGGGCGAGCGCCCACGGCAGCAGGCGCCAACACTTGTGTACTGACGGGTAGTTGGGCCCAGGCCATCTCGTGCCCGCGCTCTCCCCACGCGGTCGCCTCCGCGAGTACCGCCCGTACCGTCCACCGGGTCTCGGCCGTCGGTTCGGCCCCGGCGGGGCGCTCGGGGAGCTTCAGCTCCGCCCGCTCGCCCGGGCCGAGCTCGGGCACCGCGAGGGTGCCGGTGGCGAGGGGCACGCCGTCCGCCTCGTACGACCAGGTGAAGGCGAGACCGGAAAGGTCGGCGAAGGCGTACAGGTTGGTGATCTCGACCGTGCCCGCCCGGCCGTCGCCCTCGATGCGTACCGGCTGGATCACCTTCTTGTACTCGGTCAGACCGGGGGAGGGGGTGCGGTCCGGGAAGAGCAGGCCGTCGCAGACGAAGTTGCCGTCGTGCAGCTCCTCGCCGTAGTCGCCGCCATAGGCATAGCCGTACGCCGGGTGCTCCAGGCCGTGGTCGATCCACTCCCAGACGAAGCCGCCCTGGCAGCGTTCGTACGTGTCGAACAGGTGCTGGTACTCCGTGAGTCCGCCGGGCCCGTTGCCCATCGCGTGGGCGTACTCGCACAGGACGAAGGGGAGTCGGCGGCGGGACTGCGGGCCGCCGTCGAGGCGGCGGCCGATCCGCTCGACCTCGGCGTGCGAGGCGTACATCCGCGAGTACATGTCGGTGTCGTGGCAGTCGGGGTCGCCCTCGTAGTGGATCAGGCGCGAGGTGTCGCGGGAGCGGATCGAGTGGGCCATGGCGGTCAGTCCGCGCCCGGTCCCGGCCTCGTTGCCGAGCGACCAGACGACGACCGACGGGTGGTTCTTGTCGCGCTCGACCATCCGGGCCGCCCGGTCGAGCAGTGCCGGGGTCCAGCGGTCGTCGTCCACCGGGTTGTCGCGCCAGGCCTGCTCGACGAAGCCGTGCGTCTCCAGGTCGCACTCGTCGACGACCCAGAGCCCGAGCTCGTCGCAGAGGTCGAGGAAGGTGGGGTGCGGCGGATAGTGGCTGGTCCGCACGGCGTTGATGTGGTGCTGCTTCATCAGGAGCACATCGCGGCGCATGGTCGCCGCGTCCAGGGCCCGGCCGGTGGCGGGGTGGAACTCGTGCCGGTTGACGCCCCGGAACAGCAGCGGCTGCCCGTTGACCTTGATCAGGCCGTCCTCCTGGGCGACCGTGCGGAAGCCGATCCGCAGCGGGACGCGCTCGCCCGCCGTGGCCAGCACCCCGTCGTACAGGCGCGGGGTCTCCGCCGTCCACGGCTCGACCGGAACGGTCGCCTCCGTGCCGGTCGCGAGGTCGATGCCGAGCTCGGGCACGGTGACGCGGCCGGCGGTGTCGCTGTCGACCCGCAGGGTCCCCGCGCCGGTGCGGTGGTCGTAGGAGGCGTGGACGAAGTGGTCGCCGACGCACCCCTCGGGGCGGTGCAGCAGCGTGACGTCCCGGAAGATGCCGGGCAGCCACCACTGGTCCTGGTCCTCCAGGTATGAGCCCGACGACCACTGGTGCACCCGCACCGCGAGCACGTTCCCGCGCGCCTTCAGGAGCGGCCCGACGGTGAACTCGTGCGCCAGCCTGCTGCCCTTGAAGTGGCCCAGCTCCTGGCCGTTGAGCCACACCCGGGCGCACGACTCGACGCCGTCGAAGCGCAGCACCGCGCCGCCCTCGCCGATCGGCCAGCCGTCGGGCAGGTCGAAGACCCGCAGATGGTCGCCGGTCGGGTTCTCGGTCGGTACGCGCGGCGGGTCGACCGGGAACGGGTAGAGGTGGTTGGTGTAGACCGGCCCGCCGAAAGCGCCGCAGCCCTGGAGCACCCAGTGCCCGGGCACCCGCACCTCGCCCCACTCCCCGGCGTCGTACCCGGGCGCGGCGAAGCCGTCGTCGTACGCGTCGGCGCTCCCCGCGAGCCGGAACCGCCAACTCCCGTTCAGCGAGAGCCGCCTGGCATCCGACTCGGCGTACCAGGCCCGTGGCGGAAGCAGGTGCTCCCCGCCGCCGGGCGAGAGGGATGCGACGTAGGGGACGTCCGTGACGCCGGGGCTGCGGAAGGACACGATCGGGAGGCTATGGCGGTGATCGGGGCGGGGACAAGGGGGCGGACGGGGTTCACGACCGGGGACGGCGGCCAGCCTGCCACCCCGCACTCCACCCCCGCATTACCTCCCTGGTAATCGACCCCCACCACCCCCGCCGGGCAAGGTGGAGCCATCGGGTCCCGGGCGGCGCACTCCGGCCGGGGCCCGGGTTCCAGCACCGTGTTCGTTCTTGACTCACATCCTTGTCCGGAGGCTGATTTCCATGTCCCAGAACCGCTACGAGACCGCCGTCGCCCGCTACTTCGAGGCGTGGAACGCCAGCGGCTCGGCCGAGGAGCTCGCCAAGGCAGTCGAGGCCGCCTGGAGCGCGGACGGGCGCTACACGGACCCGATGTCCGACGCCACCGGGTACGAGGCGATAGCCGGGGTGATCGGCGCGGTCCACGCCCAGTTCCCCGGCTTCGAGTTCCGCCTCGAAGGGGTCGTCGACGGGCACCACGACCTGGCCCGGTTCCGCTGGGAGCTGGTCTCGGTCGCGGACGGGTCCGCGCCGGTCGCCGGGTCCGATGTGGTCACGTTCGCCGAGGACGGGCGGATCGCCACCGTGGCCGGGTTCCTCGACCGCGTACCGCCTACGGCGTGAGCGACTGGAGGTAGGCGAACGTCTCCGGGTCGGCCGGCAGGAACGTCTCGATGGCCAGCTCGGAGACGGTCACGTCCATCGGTGTGTTGAACGTGGCGATCGTCGATATGAACGAAAGCACCGTGCCCCGGTGTTCGATGACCAGCGGGAGCGCCAAGGGGCAGACGAGGTGGTCGGGGCCGTCGTCGTCCCCCGCTTCGGGCACGGGGTGCGCCGCGACCTCCTCGTACAGCTCGCGCAGCGCGTCCGAGCGCATCAGGGCGATCTGGCGCTCCATCTGTTCGAGCAGATGGCCGCGCCACTGGCGCAGATTGCGGATGCGCGGTGCCATGCCCTGCGGGTGCAGGGTCAGGCGCATCGCGTTGAGCGGGGGAGTCAGCAGCCGCTCGGGCACGCCTTCGAGGAGCATCTCGATGCCCCGGTTCGCCGCGAGGACCGTGTACGTACCGTCGACTATCAGCGCCGGGAACGGCTCGTACCCCCGCAGCAGCCGCTCCATCGCCTCGCGCAGGGAGCTGATGGACGGGTCGTCCAGGGACGTTTCCGTGTACTGCGGGGCGTACCCTGCCGCCAGGAGCAGGGCGTTGCGCTCGCGGACCGGCACCTCCAGGTGCTCCGCGAGGCGCAGGATCATCTCCTGGCTGGGGCGCGACCTGCCGGTCTCGATGAAACTGATGTGCCGCGCGGACGAGTCGGCGCGCAGGGCCAGCTCCAGCTGGCTGATCCTGCGCTGCTCGCGCCAGCCGCGCAGCATCGGCCCTACTCCCGTGTCGATCCCGGCAGTTGTCGTCATGGATCAGACACTAACCCGGGCCACTGACAACGCCCGGCGCCGCACCCCCCACCCGGCCAGCGCGACCGCCGCCGCCACCGCGTAGGCGCTCGTCCTGACGACGTCGAAGGAGTGCGGCATCGCCCACGCCGTCACGTAACAGACCGCTCCGGCCGCGGCGATCGCCAGCCACTCCCAGCGGCCGTCCAGCGCCACCAGCGCGACGAGCAGCAGCGCGTACCACGAGTAGCCGGGCGTCATCAGGCAGAACGCCCAGCCGAGCACCAGCAGCGCCCCGCTCCAAGGGCGCTCCGGATCGCCCCGGCGCAGCACGTACAGCACGACGAGGCCCACCAGGACGAGCGCCGCGGGCAGCGCCCAGGAGTCCGGGAGCACAAGGCGCAGCAGCCCGTACCGGCTGCGGGCGGAGGCGTCGTCGTACCCCTCCTCCTCCGCGTACCCGCCCAGATAGCCGAAGACGGACGCGTGCGAGACGAGGACGTACGGGAGGTAGGAGAGCGCCACGAAACCGGCGGTCGGGACGAGGACCGCGGCCGCGCGCCGCCAGTCCGGGCGGCGCCCCGCGAGCACGCCCGCGAGGGCGCCCGGCAGCACCACGGCGGGCAGCATCTTCGCCGCGATCCCGGCGCCGATCAGCACGCCCCCGACCGCCCGGCGGCGCACCGCGACCGCGCCGAGCCCGGCCACCGCGAACAGCACCGCCAGCACGTCCACGTGCGCGTTGTTGACCCCCTCGATCGGCACCGCAGGGCACCACGCCCAGTACGCCGCGCGCCCCACGTCCTCCCCCCGCCGCCGCAGGACGAGCACCAGGACGCCCGTGGTGGCGACGGCGAGCGCGGCGCCGCCGATCTGCAGCGGCTTGTGGCGGGCGGCGGCGGGGGAGAGCCCGTGGACGCCGAGGAAGTACGCCTCGGCCACCGGTGGGTAAATGGTGTGCACCTTGGGGCGGTTGAGGCGGGTGCAGCGGTCCGGCTCGCCGAACCGGGCCAGGTCGGGGCCCTCGCACGCCGAGCCCCTGGGGAACAGCCAGTCGTCCCGCAGCCCGGCCAGCTCCGGGTCCGCGGGGGTGTGGTCGTACGGCGAGATCCCGGCGGCCTGCACCCGGCCGTCCCAGGCGTAGCGGAACATGTCCGTGCTGGTGGTCGGCGGCGCCGCCAGGCCGGTCACGGCGACCAGCACCCCGCCCGCCAGGACCAGACGGGTGCGGTGGCGGGCCGGGACCCGGCGCAGCGACCGGACGGCCGCCGCGAACAGCAGCCAGCAGGCCAGGTACCACCAGGAGAGCGTGCCCGGGTGGAAGTAGTAGCCGTCCTCGACGACCGTCAGGACGAGCACGGCGGCCAGCGCGGCCAGGAGCACGGCGGTCGGCGCCGTGCGGCGCAGGGCGCCCGGGGCGGCGGTCGGCCGGTCGGCCGGGGCGGTGTCGGTACGCGGGGCGATCACCCGTCCACATTCGCAGGCCGAAGGGCGCCCGGACGGCCCAGCACACCACACGTCCGTGAACCGTAAGGTGTCAGGAGCCCTGTTCAGGGCCTTCCGGGGATGTCATGGAGACATGAAGTCACGACTCCCGCTCCCACCGCCGTCGGCGCTGCTGCCGTCCTTCCGTGGCGCGCTGCACGACCGGCGCACCGCGGCGGCGATCGGCCGCCTGCTCGGCGTGGCCATGCTCGTCTGCATGGTCACCGGTGTGCTGAGCCACTACCTCCAGCACCCGCCGAGCTGGCTGGCCAACGACCTGCCCGCTCGCCCCACCTGGGGATACCGGCTGAACCAGGGCCTGCACGTGGGGGTGGGCATCGCCGCGATCCCGCTGCTCTTCGGCAAGCTGTGGACCGTCTACCCGAAGCTGTTCGTGTGGCCCGCGCTCAAGGGCGTACGGCACGCGCTCGAGCGGCTGTCGGTGGCGGTGCTCGTCGCGGGCGCCGTCTTCGAGCTGCTGACCGGGCTGCTCAACACCGTGCAGTGGTACCCGTGGCCGTTCAGCTTCGTGCCCGTCCACTTCGCGGTCGGCTGGCTCCTCACCGGCGCGCTGCTGCTGCACCTGGCCGTCAAGTGGCCGGACATCAAGGCGTACTGGTGGCAGCGCTCGGCCGCCACGCGCGCGTTGCCGCAGGAACCGGAGAACGCGCCCGACCGGCGCTCGCTGCTCACCGGGCTCGCGGTGGCGGTGGGCGCGGTCACCGTGACGACGGTGGGCCAGTCGTTCACGCCGCTCAAGGACGTCGACCTCCTGGCGCCGCGCCACCCCGACCACGGCCCGCTCGGCCTGCCCGTCAACCGCACGGCGGCGGCCGCGGGGACGACCCGGGTGGACACGGCGGCCTGGCGGCTGACGGTGGCGGGGCCGCGCCCGTACGAGCTGACCCTCGACGAGCTGGCCGCGCTGCCCCAGTACGAGGTGGAGCTGCCCATCGCGTGCGTCGAGGGGTGGAGCAAGAACGCGCACTGGACGGGCGTACGGATCAAGGACCTGACGGAACGGGCCGGGGCGCCCGGGGCCGCGCTGCGGGTCGTCTCGCTCGAACAGCACGGCGCGTACCGAGTGATGGACATGGGCCGCACCTACGCGCGCGACCCGCTCACCCTCCTCGCCCTGCGTCTCAACGGCCAGGTCCTCACCCCCGACCACGGCTACCCGGCCCGCATCATCGCCCCCAACCGCCCCGGGGTGCTCCAGACCAAGTGGGTCACGCGACTGGAGGTGCGGTGATGGCGGGCCGTTACGCGGTGGGCGCGCTCGGACTCGCCCTGATGGGCCTCGGGGCGTCACTGGTGTGGGCGCAGTCGCCGTGGGACGTGGCGGTGTGGCTGGTAGGCGCGATCGTGCTGCACGACGGCCTGATCGCTCCGCTGGTGCTGCTGGTGGGCCTGGGGGGCGCCTTGACCCGGCCGGGAGTACGCGGCCCGCTCCGAGCGGCGTTGGTGACCGCAGGCTGCCTCACAGCCATCGCCCTCCCGGACATCCTGCGCCCGGGCCCGAAGAACAACGCGACGGTGCTGCCGCTGGATTACGTACGGAATTGGTTGGTGTTGCTGGGGGTGGTGGGGTTCGGGGCGGTCCTGGTGCTGGCCGTCAGGCGCGTACAGGCCGCGCGCCGGCGCCGCGGTCTTTAGGGGCGCGGGGAACTGCGCGAGCAACCCACGACAACCCGCAGACAAACACCGCACGGCACCTACAAAGCCCGAGCCCGCTGCATAGTCTCCGCCCCCTCCCACACCGTCAAAAACGCGAGCCGCAAACACGCGGCCAGCGCCGGATGCTCGATGTACAGAGCAGTCGTCGCACCGGTCCCCGCCACCGGATCCGGCATGTCGCACAGCACCAGCGCCGCATCCGCGATCACCAGCTTGAGGGGGAGTTCCTCGGTGAACCGCGCCTCCTCGCCCGCCTCGCCGAAGCGTGCGACGTTCTCCAGGACCTCCTCGTCCCGGAGCGCGTCGTACGTGTACAGCGCCCGCACCGTCCCCCCGCCCCGCCGCAGCCGCCGCGCGGCCTTGAGGCCCGGGAGGTTGGCGGCGGGCGCGACGAACGGCGGGCGGCAGAAGGTCAGGAGCTCGCTGTCCGCCTGGTCCTGGATGTCCGCGAACCGCTCGGCGATCGTCTTCGGGTCGCGCAGCACCTCGATGTAGTCGAGCGGGTCGGTGTGTGACCGCCCGGCCTCCCACAGCGGCAGCAGCGCCGCCGTGAGCCCCGTCGAGACGCGTTCCAGCCGTTCCAGGGACTCCCTCTGACGAGCCATCAGACGGGTCAGCGCCAGCTCCGGGGCCACCGCCCCGAACGTGGCCACCCGCCCCCGGTGCGCGACCGCCAGCTGCGCCCTGACCAGGCCGTCGAGCACGTCGTAGACGCGCTGGCGGGGCACCTCGGCCTCCCGTGCCACCTCGGCCGCCGTATAGGAGTCGCGCCGCACCAGCGCGAGGTACACCCGCGCCTCGTAGCGCGAAAGCCCAAGGGCGACCAGGTCGTTGACCGACTCCTGCTCCGGCTCCATGGTCGACCACGGTATACGCGATCAGTGCGGTGTGATCCAGCCGGAGCCGAGAAGAATCCTTGCCTTTCGCTTTGCCCTACCGAAGTTGTCGGCGCCCGGTGGCTGTCCTACCTTCAACCGTGCCACCACTCAGCAGGGTGGCACTTTCTCAGAGGCGATCTTGTCATGCACCCGCCATGCAGATCCATCGACGGTCGCCTTCCGCTCGTCCCTCATCCCGGCGAGCCGACCCCCCATGGAGGGCAGTTCCATGTACGCGAAGAGATCCCCGCACACGAACAGACCCTTCGGGCTCAGGAAGCCCACCGGCAGAGCCGCCACCGCACTCGTGTCCCTGGTGGCGCTCGCCACCGGCGGGCTCCTGGCCGCCGCCCCGTCCGTCTCCGCCGCCCCCGCGCACGACACCACCGCCCAGACCGCCGCCCCCACCGAGCGGTTGTGCGCGCAGGCCACCCAGCCGGGCCGGATGTCCTGCCTGGCCCTGGCCCGTACGGACGTGAAGCACCGCCTCGGCGTCGTGCCGGACGCAGCCCCCTCCGGCTACGGCCCCTCCGACCTGCAGAGCGCCTACGCCCTGCCATCCGGCGGCTCGGGCGCCACCGTGGCCATCATCGACGCCTACGACGACCCCAACGCCGAGTCGGACCTGGCCACCTACCGCTCGCAGTACGGCCTGCCGGCCTGCACCACCGCCAACGGCTGCTTCAAGAAGGTCGACCAGAACGGCGGCACCAGCTACCCGACGCCCGACTCCGGCTGGGCCGGTGAGATCTCCCTCGACGTCGACATGGTCAGCGCGGTCTGCCCGTCCTGCCACATCCTGCTCGTCGAGGCCAACCAGCCCACCATGGAGGACCTGGGCGCGGCCGTGAACCGCGCGGTCACCATGGGCGCCAAGTACGTCTCCAACAGCTACGGCGGCGGCGAGGACTCCACCGACCCGACCTCCGACTCCGCGTACTTCAACCACCCCGGCGTCGCCATCACCGTCTCCTCCGGCGACAGCGGCTACGGCGTCGAGTACCCGGCCGCCTCCCAGTACGTGACCTCGGTCGGCGGCACCTCGCTGAGCCGTGCGAGCAACGCGCGCGGCTGGTCCGAGTCGGTCTGGGGCACCAGCTCAGGCGGTCAGGGCGCGGGCTCCGGCTGCTCCGCCTACGACCCGAAGCCGTCCTGGCAGAAGGACACCGGCTGCGCCAAGCGGACCGTCGCCGACGTCTCCGCGGTCGCCGACCCGGCCACCGGCCTGGCGGTGTACGACAGTTACCAGGCCAGCGGCTGGAACGTGTACGGCGGCACCAGCGCCTCCGCGCCGATCATCGCGGGCGTCTACGCCCTGGCGGGCACCCCGGCGGCGGGCAGCTACCCGGCCTCCTACCCGTACGCCCACACCGCGTCGCTGTACGACGTGACGTCCGGCGCCAACGGCTCCTGCGGCACCTACCTGTGCAAGGCGGGCACCGGCTACGACGGCCCGACCGGCCTCGGCACCCCGAACGGCACCGCCGCGTTCACCGGCGGCACCAGCCAGGGCAACACGGTCACCGTGACCAACCCCGGCGACCAGAGCACCCAGGTCAACACGGCGGTCTCCCTCCAGATCAAGGCCACCGACTCGGACGCCGGGCAGAGCCTGACGTACAGCGCCACGGGTCTTCCGGCGGGGCTGTCCATCAACTCCTCGACCGGACTGATCTCCGGCACCCCGACGGCCGTCGGCACCTCCAGCGTGACCGTCACCGCCAAGGACACCACCGCGGCCACCGGCAGCACCTCGTTCAGCTGGACCGTCACCCAGACCGGTGGCTGCCAGCCCGCCCAGCTGCTCGGCAACCCCGGCTTCGAGACCGGCTCGGCCGCGCCCTGGTCGGCGACGGCCGGTGTGATCGACAACAGCGGCAGCGAGGCCGCGCACTCCGGCTCCTGGAAGGCCTGGCTGGACGGCTACGGCTCGACGCACACCGACTCGCTCTCCCAGACGGTGACCATCCCGCAGAACTGCCACGCCACGCTGACGTACTACCTGCACATCGACACCCGAGAGACGACCACCTCCACCGCCTACGACAAGCTGACGGTGACGGCCGGCTCGACCACCCTGGCCAGCTACTCCAACCTCAACAAGAACACCGGTTACGCGCTGAAGACGTTCGACCTGTCGTCGCTCGCCGGGTCGACGGTGACCCTGAAGTTCAACGGCACCGAGGACTCCAGCCTGCAGACGTCGTTCGTCGTCGACGACACGGCGCTGAACCTCAGCTGATCCCCCCACGGTGAACAGGGCCGGGTCCGGACTCCTCCCCAGAGTTCGGGCCCGGCCCCCCCGTTCACGTCCGGCGCAGCGCGACGAAGGGGCGCCCGGCCGCCGTCCACCGCTCGGCCGCCCGCCAGCCGGTGGCGTGCGCGTACTTCAGGAGTGCGGCGGCGCCGAGCCGAGACCAGGGGAAGCCCGTCCCGAACGCGCCCCGGCCGTCGGCCACCCGCACCTCCACGTGCTCGTCCACGTCGAAGGGCGCCGCCTCCACGAGCAACTGCCCGTCGGGACACAGTAGTTGGGCCGCCCGTTCCAGCAGGGCGGCCGGGTCGCCGCCGATGCCGATGTTGCCGTCGAGCAGGAGCGCGGTGTGCCAGCGGCCCTCGCCGGGCAGCGGGTCGAACACCGACCGGCACAGGGCGCTGCCGCCCGAGCGCTGGGTGCGGCGGACGGCCTCGGGGCTGACGTCGACGCCGAGCGCGGCAGTACCGAGCGCGGCGAGCGCCACCACCAGGCGCCCGGGCCCGCACCCGATGTCCAGCACGGCGCCCCGGCACCGCCGCAGCACGGTCAGGTCGGCCGGGTCCGGCGCCGCGCACCAGCGCTCCACTTCGAGCGGCAGCAGCCAGCCGTCCCGGCGGTGCAGGAACAGCGGCCCGCGCCCGCTGCGCAGGGCGGCGGTGTACGGATCGGCCCGCCAGGCGAGCGCGGCGGGCACGGCGGTCGTGGTCATCGCGCGGCGCCCGCCTCGACGGAACCGCCCCCGCACAGGGCGACCGCCCGCGCGAACCGGCCGTCCGGCGCGAGCGCCGCCACTTCGCGCACGTCGGCCGCGATGTCGACGTCCCGCAGCGGCTCCAGCTCGTGCACGGTGAGCCCCGCGTCGACGAGCCGCCGCCGCTGGACCGCGCCCGTCTCGGGGACGGACATGGGCACCCCGCGCAGCAGCGAAGGGTCGGGAGCGGTCAGGCCGAGCGACCAGAAGCCGCCGTCGGCCGCCGGGCCGAACCAGGCCTCGCCCGGCCCCCATCCGGCCAGGGCCGGGGCCAGCAGATCCGGGCCCACCTGCGGGGTGTCCATGCCGATGAGCAGGGCCGGGCCCGGATCGAGCGCGAAGGCCGCCGCCAGGCGTTCGTCCAAGCCGCCCGCGCACTGCGGGACGACCTCGATGCCCGGTGGGAGCCACGGGCCGGGCGCCCCGTCGAGGACCAGGACCCGGCGCCGGGCCGGAGCGGCGAGCACCGCGTCCAGGGTGTCGGCGAGCGCCGCCTCGGCGATCCGCGCGGCCTGCTCGGGCGAGTACGGCGGGGTCAGCCGCGTCTTGACCCGGCCCGGCACCGGCGCCTTGGCGATCACCAGGAGGGTGACCGGCGCCGTCACCGCACACCCGCCGTCGCGGCGGGAACCGGCGGCAGGGCGAGCACCGCGCGCATGTCCCGCACGGCCTGCCAGGTGCCCCGCCAGGTGCCGGTCACCTTCGACCTGCCGGTGCGCGGCAGATACGGCACGTCGTACTCGCGCACCCGCCACCCGGCGTCCGCCGCGCGCACCACCATCTCCAGCGGATAGCCGCTGCGCCGGTCCGCGACGCCGAGCGCGAGCAGCGGCGCGCGCCGGGCCGCCCGCAGCGGGCCCAGGTCGTGCAGGCGCAGCCCGGTGCGGCGGCGCAGCATCCTGGCCAGGGCCAGGTTCCCGGCGCGCGCGTGCGGCGGCCAGGCCCCGCGCGCGGTGGGCCTGCGCCGCCCCAGGACGAGGTCGGCGTCTCCGGCGGCCACCTCCCGTACGAAGGGCGCGAGGAGCGAGGGGTCGAGTGAGCCGTCGCAGTCGCAGAAGCAGACGTACTCGGCGTCGGCCGCCAGCAGCCCGGCGTGGCAGGCCGCGCCGAAGCCGCGCCGGGCCTCGTGCACCACGGTCGCGCCGAGCGCGCGGGCGATCTCGGCCGAGCCGTCCGTCGAGCCGTTGTCGACGACGACGGCCCGCCAGCCCGCCGGGATCCTGGCCAGCACCCAGGGCAGCGCCTCGGCCTCGTCGAGGCAGGGCAGTACGACGTCCACCGTCGTGGGGATCGAGTCGGTCACGCCCCTCACGGTACGAAGGCGCGGCGGACAAATCGGGACTTCGGGTTCTTACGAAACAGGGACGTCGTCCCGGGTCGGCCATCCGGGTGGCGACGCGGCGGCCCGCCGGATGCGACCCTGTGGCCATGCACAACGCCCAGTCCCGCATCCTCGTCGTCGACGACGACCCGACCGTGGCCGAGGTGGTCACTGGCTATCTCGAACGCGCCGGGTACGAGGTCGAGCACGTCGGCGACGGCCCCGCCGCCCTGCGCGCGGCCGGTGCGCGCCGGCCCGACCTCGTCGTCCTCGACCTGATGCTGCCGGGCATGGACGGCCTGGAGGTCTGCCGCACCCTGCGGAGCGCCGGTCCCGTACCGGTCATCATGCTCACCGCGCGCGGCGACGAGGAGGACCGGGTGCTCGGCCTGGAGATAGGCGCGGACGACTACGTCACCAAGCCGTTCAGCCCGCGCGAGCTGGTGCTGCGCGTCGACTCCGTGCTGCGCCGCAGCCGGGCCGCCGCCGCCCGGCCGGGCCCGCCGGTTTCACGCGCGGGCATCGTCCTGGACCCGGCCGCCCGCCGCGCGGTCAAGCAGGGCTCTGAACTCGCCCTGACCCTGCGGGAGTTCGACCTCCTCGCCTATCTGATGAGCCACCCCGGCGAGGCCGTCACCCGCGAGCGGCTGATGCGCGAGGTGTGGGGCTGGGAGTTCGGCGACCTGTCCACCGTCACCGTCCACGTACGGCGGCTGCGCGGCAAGGTCGAGGACGACCCCGCCAAGCCGCGGCTCATCCAGACGGTGTGGGGGGTCGGGTACCGCTTCGAGGCGGCGGACGCGGACGACGCGCCACAGGGCGCGGGCCTCGCCGGAGAGGAGGCCTGACCATGAAGGACGTCCTGCTCATAGCCGTGTACGCGTTCCTGGGGGCCGCCGCCGCGGGCCTGCTCGGGGCCCTCGCGCTGCGCCTGCTGCGCCACCGCTCGGTCACCGCCTCGCTCGCCGTGGTGGCCGCCGTCGCGGTCAGCGCGATGCTCGCCGGGACCCTCGCGGTGGCCTGGGAGATGTTCCTGTCCTCGCACGACCTGAAGGTCGTCACCCTGGTCATCGCCATGGCCGCGGCCGTCTCGCTCGCCACCGCGCTCATCCTGGGCCGCCGGGTCGTCGCCAGCAGCCATCAACTAGCCCTGGCCGCCCGCTCGTTCGGCGACGGCGGCAGCTTCGCCGCGCCCGCCGGGCCGGCCACCGCCGAACTCGCCGCGCTCAGCCGCGAGCTGGCCGCCACCAGCGCCAGGCTCTCCGCGTCCCGCGAGCGCGAACGCGCCCTGGAGACCTCCCGCCGCGAGCTCGTCGCCTGGATCTCGCACGATCTGCGTACCCCGCTCGCGGGGCTGCGCGCGATGGCCGAGGCCCTGGAGGACGGCATGGCCAAGGACCCCGAGCGCTACTTCCGGCAGATCCGCACCGAGGTCGAGCG
Organism: Streptomyces melanogenes; assembly: GCF_014649795.1. Classification (GTDB taxonomy): domain Bacteria; phylum Actinomycetota; class Actinomycetes; order Streptomycetales; family Streptomycetaceae; genus Streptomyces; species Streptomyces noboritoensis. Next base: position 167,925 of record NZ_BMTS01000008.1, on the reverse strand, counting down.
CCTCGACGGCATGGTGGGCGACCTCTTCGAGCTCTCCCGCATCCACGCGGGCGCCCTCACCCTCAACCCGGCCCGGATGTCCGTGCACGACCTGGTCGGTGACGCGCTGGCGGGCGCCGACCCGCTCGCCCGCGAGCACGGCGTGCGGCTGGTCGGCGACCGCGTCGAGCCGGTCCCGGTCGAGGTCGACGGCAAGGAGATGACCCGGGTCCTGGCGAACCTGCTGGTCAACGCGATCCGGCACACCCCGGCCGACGGCACGGTCGCGGTCGCGGCCGAGGCGCGCGCGGAGTCGGTGGTGCTCTCGGTGACGGACGGCTGCGGGGGCATCCCCGACGACGATCTGAACCGCGTCTTCGACACCGGCTGGCGCGGCACCGAGGCGCGCACCCCACCGGGCGGCGCGGGCCTGGGCCTGGCGATCGTACGCGGCATCGTCGAGGCGCACGCGGGCAGCGCCGCCGTCCACAACGTGCACGGCGGCTGCCGCTTCGAACTGATCCTCCCGGCGGCCCGTCCCTGACAAACCGTCAGCCAGTGGCCGGGCGTAGCTCCGCCCGCGCGAACTCCGCCATCCCGTCCGCGAACCCCACCGCCGGCCGCCACCCGAGCTGCTCGCGCAGCCGCGCCGAGTCGGCCGTGATGTGGCGGACGTCCCCGAGCCGGTACTCGCCCGTCACCACCGGCTTCGGCCCGCCGTACGCCCCGGCCAGCGCCTCGGCCATCTCGCCCACCGTGTGCGGGGTCCCGCTGCCCGTGTTGTACGCGGTGAGGGTCCCCGGCGGGCGCTCGTGCAGGGCCTCCAGGGCCACCGCGTTCGCCTCGGCCACATCGCGTACGTGGACGAAGTCGCGGCGCTGGCGGCCGTCCTCGAAGACCCGGGGCGCCTCGCCGCGGGCGAGCGCCGAGCGGAAGAAGGAGGCGACCCCGGCGTACGGGGTGTCGCGCGGCATCCCCGGCCCGTACACGTTGTGGTAGCGCAGCGACACCGCACGCCCGCCGGTGGCGCGCGCCCAGGCGGCCGTCAGGTGCTCCTGGGCCAGCTTGGTGGTGGCGTACACATTGCGCGGGTCCGCGGGCGCGTCCTCGGAGACCAGGCCCGGCGTCAGCTCCGCGCCGCAGCGCGGGCACAGCGGCTCGAAGCGCCCGGCCGCCAGCTCCTCGTGCGGCCGGGGCCCGGGGCGTACGGGCCCGTGGCGCGGGCACTCGTAGTGCCCCTCCCCGTACACCACCATCGACCCGGCGAGCACCAGGTCCCGCTGCTCCCGCTCGGCCATCGCGGCGAGCAGCACCGCCGTGCCGAGGTCGTTGCAGGCCACGTAGTCGGGCGCGTCGGAGAAGTCCGTGCCGAGGCCGACCATCGCGGCCTGGTGGCAGACGGCGTCCACGCCGCGCAGCGCCCGGGCGACCGCCTCCGGGTCGCGGACATCGTCGCCGGGCCGGACCGCGCGGTCGAGGACGACGGGCTCATGGCCCCGGGCGGAGAGGGCCGAGACGATCTGCGAGCCGATGAAGCCCGCGCCTCCCGTGACAAGTACACGCATAGGGGCGACGCTACGGAGACGGAGCCGGAGATGCCGTGTTCCACCCCGTACCGTCACCACCTCGTAAGGAGTCCGGTCATGCCCGTTGAGCCGCTGTCGCAGAAGGACATCGAGGACCGCCTGCGCGAACTGCCGGGCTGGTCGCTCCCGGACGGCGAGGAGCGCCTCGCCCGCACCTACCGGCTGGCCTCGCACTTCGCGGCCACCGCGATGGTCATCCACATCGCGCAGATCCAGGACGAGCTGAACCACCACTCCGATCTGACGCTCGGCTACAACACGGTGGCGCTCACGGTGAACAGCCACGACGCGGGCGGCCGGGTGACCGAGAAGGACTTCGCACTCGCCCACCGCGTCGAGGCGATCGCCCCCGGCCACGGCGCGGGCTGACCTCCCGGGGCGCGCGGGCCCCGGGAGGCGCCGGGCTCACGCGTCGAGCGCCGCCACGTCCAGGTCGGCCAGCCGCTCCAGGTCGGCCAGGATGTTGATCTCGACGATCCTGTCGTCCCGGACGGTGAAGCCGAGCACCGCCATCGTCCGGCCCTCCGGGGCGTTGACCACGCCCATCGCGCCGTTGACCAGTGCCGGGCGGGCGAACCTGGCGTACTGGGCGAAGGACAGCGCGTTCTGGACCACGGCGTGGGCGCCGAGCACCGTCTTGGACGGGGTGAGCGAGCCCGGCCCGTAGTCGGCCCGGAGCACGATGTCCGGGTCGAGCGTGGCGAGCAGGCCCTCGAAGTCGCCGCCGCGCGCCGCCGCGAGGAAGGCGTCGACGACCTTGCGCTGCCGGTTCAGGTCCGGGTCGGGGACGGCCCGGCCCTGCACCCGGCGGCGGGCTCGGCTGGCCAGCTGCCGGGTCGCGGCCGGGGCGCGGTCCACGATCGGCGCGATCTCCTCGAACGGCACCCCGAACATGTCGTGCAGCACGAACGCCAGCCGCTCCGCCGGGGCCAGCGTGTCGAGCACGACGAGCAGGGCGAGCCCGACCGAGTCGGTGAGCAGCGCCTCGTGCTCGGGGTCCACCCGGTCCGGGCGGTCCACGATCGGGTCGGGCACGTGGACGTCGAGCGGATCCTCCCGCCGGGCCTGGCGCGAGCGCAGCATGTCGAGGCAGACCCGCGAGACGACCGTGGTGAGCCAGCCGCTCAGGTTCTCCACGCCCTCGCTGGAGCTGTCCGCCCGCAGCCAGGCCTCCTGGACGGCGTCCTCCGCCTCGCTCAGCGAGCCGAGCATCCGGTAGGCGACCGCCCGAAGGCGCGGGCGGTTCTCCTCGAATCGCTCCGCCAGGGATTCGTTCTCGTCCATCGGTTCAGCTTCCTTCGTCGCGGCGTGTCGTCAATGCGGTGACAGACGAAAACCTAGTCCGAAGGAATGGCGACTACCCGACGGCAGGCCCCGATTGCGGTAATCGGACGCTCACGGAGGGCGTGGTGTTGGTCACGGCAGGTTTCGGTCACCTGGCCGGAGATCAACGATCGGGGCGGTCGGGGTGGGCCCGGCGGGCCGCCGGGCCCGGTCCTCAGCCCTGCCAGTCGCCGGCCGCCGCCGCGTCCCGGGCGAAGTCCGCGAACGCCTTGGGCTCCCGGCCGAGGACCCGCTTGACGCCGTCCGTGGTCGAGGAGTTGTGCCCGTCGAGCAGCGTCGTGAACAGCTCAGCGAGCCACTGCGCCTCGCCCTCCGGGAGCCCGTACCGCTCCAGCAGTCCGGCGTACTCGGCGCCGGACATCGGCACGTACCGCACCGGGCGGCCGGTCGCGGCCGACAGCGCCGCCGCGACGTCGGCGAGGGTCAGCAGCTGAGGGCCCGTCAACTCGTGGACCAGCCCCGCGTGCCCGTCCTCGGTGAGCGCCTTGACCACGACGTCGGCGAGGTCGTCGGCGTCCACCCACGGCTCGGCCGTGTCGCCCGCCGGGAACGGTATCTCGCCCGCGAGCACGCCCTCGATCATCGCGCCCTCGCTGAAGTTCTGCGCGAAGAACGCGGCGCGTACGACCGTGAGGTCCGCGCCCGACTCGCGCAGGGCGTCCTCGGCCAGGACCGCCGCCGGCTCGCCGCGCCCGGAGAGCAGCACCAGGCGCCGCACACCGTGCCGGACGGCGAGCCCGCCGAAGGTCCGCATCGCCTCGACCGCGCCGGGCGCCGCGAGGTCCGGGAAGTACGCCACATACGCCGCGTCGGCACCCGCGAGGGCGGGCCCCCAGGTCGACTCGTCGGCCCAGTCGAAGCGCATCTCGCCGCTGCGCGAGCCGGAGCGGACCGGCACCCCGAGCGCGGTGAGCCGCTCGACGACCCGGTGCCCGGTCTTGCCGGTGCCGCTGGTCACGAGCACGGTGTTCGGCGTGGCGGAGGTGTCCTGATCGGTGTTCAGCTCTGTGTTCGTCATGCGTCCAGCTTCGCGGGCACGGCCCCGACTCTCCATGCTCCAAGGGCTCATGCGCATACGTCTGCGTCTACGGCTCCGCCACCCGGTCCGACAGGGCTGCGACTAGGCTCGCGGCCATGGACGCACTCGCCGGACTCCTCGACGGACCGCGCGCCCGTGGGGCGTTTCTGCTGCGGATGGTGATGGAGCCGCCGTGGTCCGTACGGATCGAGGACCGGGCGCCCATCTGCCTGATGTCGATGACACGCGGCGAGGCGTGGATCGTCCCGGAGTCGGGGCCGCCGGTCCTTGCCCGGCCCGGTGACATCGTCGTCGCGCGCGGCCCCGACCCGTACACCGTCGCCCACGCGCGCGACGCCGAGCCGTTCGCGAGGATCGGCCCGGGCGGGGCGTGCACCACGCTGCGCGGCGAGCCGCTGGCGGAGTCGATGGATCTGGGCGTACGGACCTGGGGCAACGCCGCCGACGGCTCGGCCACGATGCTCGTCGGCACGTATCTGATGGAGGGCGAGATCAGCGGGCGGCTGCTCGACGCGCTGCCGCCGCTGCTCGTGCTCACCGCCGAGGAGTGGAACTGCTCGGTGATGCCGCTGCTCGACGAGGAGATCTCCCGGGACGAGCCCGGCCAGAGCGTCGTTCTGGACCGGCTCCTCGACCTGCTTCTGATCGCGGTGCTGCGGGCCTGGTTCAACCGGCCGGGCGCGGACGCGCCCGCCTGGTACCGGGCGATGGGCGACCCGGTGGTGGGGCCCGCGCTGCGGCTGCTCCAGAACGAGCCCGCGCACCCGTGGACGGTCGCCGCGCTCGCCGCGAAGTGCGGGGTCTCGCGGGCCGGTCTGGCACGGCGGTTCGGGGAGCTGGTCGGGGAGCCGCCGATGGCGTACCTCACGGGCTGGCGGCTCGCGCTCGCGGCGGACCTGCTGCGGGAGAGCGACGCGACGGTCGAGGCGATCGCGCGGCAGGTGGGGTACGGGGGCGCGTTCGCGCTGAGTGCCGCGTTCAAGCGGGTGCGCGGGGTCAGCCCGCAGGAGCACCGGACGAATTGCCGAAACGGCAAAGAGATTCCCGGCTCCGGGGAGGCCGGGGGCAGGGTGGAGCCATGAGCGAATCGCGCGGCCACGACGGCCGGAACGGGCAGGACGGGCAGAACAGCCGGCACGGTGGCCACCGGGGTCACACCCATGGCCACTCCCACGGTCATGGCGACGGCTGGGCCGACTTCGACTGGGAGGCCCTGCTGCCGCTCCTGGTGGGCGAAGCCGAGCTGTTCTCGGGGGCGTACGGGGAGGCCGCGGCCTGGATCGGCGGGCAGCGGCCGGACGCCGAGGTGCGCCGGATCCTCGACATCGGCAGCGGCCCGGGCGTGGTGACCTGTCTACTCGCCCAGGCCTTCCCGCAGGCCGAGGTCGTCGCCGTCGACGGCAACCGGGCGCTCCTCGGGCACGCGCTGGCCCGGGCGGAGCGGCTGGGTCTGGCGGACCGCGTCCGTACGATCGAGGCCGAACTCCCCGAAGGCTTCGGCAAGTTGGGCGAGGCCGATCTGATCTGGGCGGGCAACTCGCTGCACCACCTGGGCGACCAGCGGGCCGCGCTCGCCGGGTTCGCGGGCCTGCTGCGGCCGGGCGGCACGGTGGCGCTCGCCGAGGGCGGGCTGCCCACGCGCCGGCTGCCGCGCGACATCGGCATGGGGCAGCCGGGCCTGGAAGCCAGGATCGACGTGCTGGTGGACGAGCGGTTCGCCCTGATGCGGGCGGAGCTGCCGGACGCGAAGGAGGAGACCGAGGACTGGGCGGCCCTGCTGACGTCCGTGGGGCTGACGTCCCCGGCCACCCGCACCTTCCTGGTCGACTTCCCGGCGCCGCTGGATGCGGCGGTGCGGGAGCAGGTGGTGTCCGCGTTCACCCGTCACCTGGAGACGGTGGGCGAACGGCTGTCGCCGGAGGACGCGGCGGTCCTGACCCGCCTCCTCGACCCGACCGACGAGGCGGGTCTCGCGCGGCGGCGGGATGTGTTCCTGCTGGCGGCGAGGTCTGTCCATACGGCACGGCGGGCGGGCTGAGGGGCCCGGTGTTCGTCTGCGGGTTGTGGTGGGCTGGTCGCGCAGTTCCCCGCGCCCCTAAGAGCGCCCCTCCGGGCCGCCCAGGCGATTGCCGCGGAGCGGGCCCTAAGGGGCGCGGGGAACTGCGCGACCAGCCACAGACGGTCTGCGGACGAAGGCGGGTTTTTAGGGGCGCGAGGAACTGCGCGAGCAACCCACCACTCACCCGCAGACAAAGACCGGGCCCCAAAAGGGGCGCGGGGAACCGCGCGCTCAGCCCGCCACCGGTTCGCAGACGAACGAGACCGGCCGCTCAGAAGTCGAAGTCGTCCGGGTCCGGACCCAGCCGCTTCGCCTCGTCCAGCGCCGCGATCGCCGCGATGTCCTCCGCGTCGAGCTCGAAGCCGAACACGTCGAAGTTCTCGGCGATCCGCGACGGCGTCACCGACTTCGGGATCGCGATCGTCCCGAGCTGAACGTGCCACCGCAGCGCGACCTGCGCCGCAGTCTTCCCGTACTTCTGCGCGATCGCCACGATCGTCGGGACCTCGAGCAGCCCCTTGCCCTGTCCCAGCGGCGACCAGGCCTCGGTAGCGATCCCGTGCTCGGCGTGGAAGGCGCGCAGCTCCGGCTGGGCCAGCTGCGGGTGGAGCTCGACCTGGTTGACCGCCGGGACCACACCCGACTCGTCGATGATCCGGCGCAGTTGCGGCTCCTTGAAGTTGGAGACGCCGATCGCCTTGGCGCGGCCGCTCTGTGCGAGCTCGCCGAACGCCTTCCAGATCGCCACGTAGTCGTCGCGCATCGCGCGCGGCCAGTGGATCAGATACAGGTCGACGTAGTCGAGGCCCAGCTTGGCCAGGGACGCGTCGAACTCGCGCAGGACGCCGTCCCGCGTCCACGTCTCGCTCGCGTTGTTCCACAGCTTCGTGGTGACGAACAGCTCCTCGCGGGCGACCCCGGACGCCGTGATCGCCTTTCCGGTGCCCACTTCGTTCTCGTAGATCGCGGCCGTGTCGATCGACCGGTACCCGGTCTCGATCGCGGTCGTGACCGCCTGCGCGGCCTCGGCGTCCGGCACCTGCCAGACACCGTAACCGAGCTGCGGCATCTCGACGCCGTTGTTGAGGGTGATGGAGGGGACCTTGCTCACGAGCGGTCGATCCTTACGTCGTCGGTCTGGTACTCACAACATCAACGATCAAGCGGACACAACCATTCCCAGCGCGCTGAACCCATTGTGACGGTGGCCTGATTTCTGCGCTACAGATCCGACCTTCTCGGTTCAGACCATTGACCGCGCACCAACAAGACGCGACTCTATGGCACATAACTGAACGCGGTACATCCTTGTGAACGCCGCGTCCGGTCCTTCCCCTGCATATGCCGTGCAGAGTTCACTCCTGAACCCCACCTCCCAGGAAGATCTGGAAAGGCAGGTACGACCCCATGAACGACACCAAGGAAACATCGGAGGAAACGCCGGTCTGGGTGACTCCCGACTATGTGGTCGTCGAGACCGCGCTGGAAGTCACCGCCTACGCCCTCACCGACCGGTAGACCCACCGCCATGCTGCTGCAGGTGCTGGGCACCGCGGCGGGCGGCGGACTGCCCCAGTGGAACTGCGCGTGCCCCGGCTGTGCCGGGGCACGCGCCCACCCGCACCGGCGCCGCCGCCACGCGTCACTGGCCGTCAGGGTGGCCGACCACCGCTGGTACGTCGTCAACGCGGGCCCCGACCTCACCGACCAGATCGAGGCCGCCCCCGCCCTCCACCCCGGCCCGGGCCTCCGGGACACCCCCGTCGTCGGCGTCGTCCTCACGGACGCCGAACTCGACCACACCCTCGGCATCGCCCGACTCCGCGAGGCCCGTACCGGAGTCGAGGTCTGGGCGACCCCGCCCGTACGGCACGCACTGCTGAACGGACTGCGCCTCGGGGACGTCCTCGGCCCCTATACCCCCCTGGAATGGCGGGAGTTGGGCCCGGACCCGCAGCCCCTCGGCGATGCCATCGAGCTGAGTGCCCTGCCCATCTCGGCCAAACGGCCGCGTTACGCGCACGAACTGCCCCCACCGCCCGGAGCCCGGGACGACCTCTCCTGGGCCGTCGCCCTCCTCCTCCACGAACCCTCCACCGGCGCCCGTGCCGTCTACGCCCCCGCCCTCGCCGCCTGGCCCGACGCCTTGCAGAAGGCCGTCGAGGACGCCGACTGCGTCCTGGTCGACGGCACCTTCTGGGACGACGACGAGCCCGTACGCACCGGAATCTCACCCCGCACCGCCACCGCCATGGGACACCTGCCCATCGACGGGCCCGACGGCACCGCCCATCGGCTCACCGGGATACGCGGCCGGTGCCTCTACACCCACCTCAACAACACCAACCCCCTCACGGACCCCGACGCGGCCGAACACACCCGGCTCACCGCCCTGGGGCTCGAAGTCGCCGCCGAGCGGATGGTGATCGAGCTATGAGTTCTCGCGGAAACCTTGCCGACGCCACTCAACTGCCTTGGACCGACGCCGAGTTGGAGTCACACCTTCGTGCCGTCTCCGACGCCCGCTACCACGACCGGCACCCCTTCAACGTACGGATGCACAAGGGCGATCTGTGCCCCGACGAGCTGCGGCGGTGGATCGTCAACCGCTTCCACTACCAGCGGCACATCCCCGTCAAGGACGCCCACATCCTCGCGAAGTTCGACACACCGGCTCTGCGGCGTACGTGGCTGCGGCGCATCCAGGACCACGACGGTGTGCGCGACGGAGAGGGCGGGATCGAGCGCTGGCTGCGGCTGGGGGAGGCCGCCGGGATCGACCGGGAGCGGCTTACCTCGGGTGCCGAGGTGCTTCCCGGCGTACGGCTCGCGGTCGACGGATACGTCAACTTCTGCCGGCTGCGGCCGCTGCTCGACGCCGTCGCCGCCTCGCTCACCGAGCTCTCCGCGCCGGGGCTGATGCGCACCCGCATCGACGCGTTCGAGCGGCACTATCCGTGGATCGAGGCCGATGGGCTCACGTACTTCCGCACCCGGATCGAGCAGGGCGGCCGCGACGGCGGTGAGGCGCTCGCCCTCGTCAAGTCCTGGGCGCGCACCCGTGAGCAGCAGGAACGGGCCGTCGCCGCGCTCGCCTTCAAGTGCGACGTCCTGTGGTCGCTGCTCGACGCGGTGGAGCGCGGCGAGGCCGACACGTCCGGGGGTGCGCCATGAGCCCCTGGCGGCCGGCGCTCGCCCGGTCCGTGCTGCTGCGCCACGACCGGGTGCGCGGCACCGATCTGCTCGTGCTGCCCGAGCGCGTCGTCGTGCTGCGCGGCCCCGCCGGGCACATCGTGCGGCTGTGCGACGGCCGCCGTGACGTGCGGGGGATCGTCGACGAGCTCGGCGCGCGCTTTCCGGGCGCGCCGGTGGCCGACGAAGTCCCGGTGTTCCTCGGCAAGTTACGCGACGAGGGGTGGCTGCGATGACCGTCGACCCGCCCTGGGCGCTGCTCGCCGAGCTCACCCACGGCTGCCCGCTGCGTTGCGCGTACTGCTCCAACCCGGTGGAGCTGGTACGCCGAAGTCGCGAGCTGGACACCGACGACTGGCGCCACGTCATGGCCCAGGCAGGTGAGTTGGGCGTCATCCACACCCACCTCTCCGGCGGTGAACCGCTGCTGCGCCGCGACCTGCCCGAGATCGTCGCCGCCGCCGACGCGGCCGGGATCTACACCCAGCTCGTCACCAGCGGGATCGGTCTCGACGCGGAGCGCCTGAGCGCTCTGGTACGCGCTGGCCTGCGGGCCGTGCAGCTGTCCGTCCAGCACGCCGACGCGCGGACGTCCGAACGCATCGCGGGCCGCCGTCGCTCCTTCGCGGCGAAGGAGCGGGCCGCCGCCCTGGTGCGGGAGGCGGGGTTGCCGCTGGGGCTCAACGTGGTGCTGCACCGCGACAACCTGGACGCGCTCGACGCCATCGTCGAGCTGGGGCTCGGCTGGGGCGTCGACCGCATCGAGCTGGCCAACGCCCAGTTCTACGGGTGGGCCCTGCTCAACCGGGACCACCTCCTGCCCGAACGCGGCCAGTTGGAGCGCGCCCGGGACACGGTGGAGCGCTGGCGGGAGCGGCTCGCCGGGCGCGTCGAGCTCGTCTGGGTCGTCCCCGACTACTTCGACGGCACCGCCAAGCCCTGTATGGGCGGCTGGGGCGCGGTCTCGCTCACCGTGGCACCCGACGGCACCGTGCTGCCCTGCCCGGCCGCCGCGTCGCTGCCGGGCCTCGACCCGCCCAATGTCCGCGACCGGCCGCTGGAGTGGATCTGGCGCGAGTCCCCGGCCTTCAACGCCTACCGGGGCACCGCCTGGATGCCCGACCCCTGCCGTGGGTGCGAGCTGCGCACCGTCGACTTCGGCGGCTGCCGCTGCCAGGCGTACGCGCTGACCGGCGACCCGGCCCGCACCGACCCGGCGTGCCACCGCGCCCCCGACCACCACCTCGTCCAAGAGTTCACGGCCCGCCGCACCTCCGACGTGCCCCAGCCCCTGCCCGTACCCCGTTCGTACAGGTCGTCCCCCCAGCCGTCCCCATGAGGTGACCATGATGAGAACCCGCGGCCCCCACCGCGCCCCCGACACCCCTTCCCGCGCCTCCCGCCGGGGTCCCCGCCTGCTCACGGCCCTCCTGGCCGCCGCGCTCACGGCGGGCGGGATCGGCACTGCCACAGCCCCCGCCACGGCCGCCCAGCACCGGGCGGCCCACCGGTCCGACGTCCGGGCCACGGACTGGTCGGTCGCCATGACCAAGTCGACGACGGCCCGCTTCACCCCGTCGTCGATCGGCGGCTGGTCGTACCCGGTCGGGCTCTACCTCTTCGGCCAGTACCAGGTCTACCAGCGCACCCACGACCCCAAGCTGCTTTCCTACATCAAGAGCTACGTCGACCGGTTCGTGGACAGCTCGGGGAAGATCGGCCAGAGCTTCAACAACCTCGACAGCATGCAGGCGGGCCGACTGCTCGTGATCCTCCACCACGAGACCGGGCAGGACCGCTACCGGATCGCCGCCAAGAAGGTCCGCGACCGGCTGAACACCTATCCCCGCACCGCCGACGGCGGCTTCTGGCACGCCGACAACAGCAGCCGTGCCCACCAGCTGTGGGCGGACGGCGTGTACATGGTCAACCCGTTCCTGGTCGAGTACGGCAAGGAGTTCGGCGACTCCGCGTACGCCGACGACGAGGCGGCCAAGCAACTAGCCGTCTACGGCAGCCACTTGCAGGTCTCCAACGGCCTGCTCAAGCACGCGTACGACGAGTCACGCACCGCGAGCTGGGCCGACAAGTCCACCGGGCTCGCCCCCGAGCACTGGTGCCGGGCCATCGGCTGGTACTCGATGGCGGTCGTCGGTGTGCTGGACGCGATCCCCGCCGGGCATCCGCGGCGCGCCGAGCTCCTCACGTATCTGCGCAACCTCGCGGGCGGTCTTGAGCGCTACCAGGACCCGAAGACCGGCCGCTGGTTCCAGGTCGTCGACAAGGGAGCCAAGTCCGACAACTGGACCGAGACGTCCTGCTCCAGCATGTTCACCTACGCGCTGGACCGCGCGGTCCAGCAGGGCTACATCGACCCGCACTACGAAGCGGTCGCCCAGCGCGGCTACCAGGGTGTCCTCGCCAAGATCTCGCTCGGCACGGACGGCCGGACCAACCTCACCGACATCTCCATCGGCACCAACGTGGGTGACTACGCCTACTACATCGCACGCACCCGGGCCACCAACGACTTCCACGGCCTCGGCGCCTTTCTGATCATGAACGAGCAACTGGAGGAGGACAGGTGAAGAGATGCTCCGCGCTGCTCGGCCTCGTCGTGGCCGCGCTGCTCACGCTCGTCCAGCCCACCGCCCTCGCGGCGCCGTCGGAGTCTCCCGCCCAACCGGCCTCCGCCGCAGGCGAGTTCAACGTCAAGAGCTACGGCGCCAAGGGCGACGGCTCCGCCAATGACAGCCCGGCCGTCGACAAGGCGATCACCGCGGCCAACGCGGCCGGCGGCGGCACCGTGCGGTTCCCGTCCGGCACCTACAAGTCGCAGAACACCATCCATCTGAAGTCCAACGTCACCCTGCAACTCGACTCCGGAGCCACGCTCAAGGGGTCCAGCGCGGGCAAGTACGACCCGCCCGAGTCCAACCCGTATGACAAGTACCAGGACTACGGCCACAGCCACTTCCACAACGCCATGATCCACGGCGACCGGCTCAGCAACATCGGTTTCACCGGCGCCGGGGTCATCGACGGCGGCGGCAACCTCATCACCGGCAACCCCAAGTCCGGCCAGGCCGACAAGATCATCTCGCTGACGCGGTGCGACGGACTGACCCTGGGCGGTGGGATCACCCTGCGGCGCGGCGGCCACTTCGCCGCCCTGATCAACGGCTGCTCGCACGTCACCTCCGACCGGCTGCACATCGACACGGCGAGCGACCGCGACGGCTGGAACATCATCAGCACCACCCAGGTGGCCATCACCAACGCCGACATCGCCGCCAACGACGACGCCCTGGTCTTCAAGAGCGACTACGCGCTCGGCGCCAAACTCCCCAACGGTCATGTCACCGTCCACGACAGCAAGTTGTCCGCGAAGTGCTGCAACGCGCTGATGTTCGGCTCGGAGACCTGCGGCGACTTCACCGACTACCAGTTCCAGGCGATCACCATCAACGGCGCCAACAAGTCGGGCCTGGGCTTGGTGTCGATGGACGGCGCCGACATCAGCGACGTCCACTACCGCGACATCACCATGACCAATGTGCACTCACCGATCATGCTGAAGATCGGCACCCGCAAACGCTGCGGCAACAGCCCCGGCGTGGGGCACATCTCCAACGTCACGTACGACAACATCAAGGCGACCGGCAGCAGCCCCTCCTTCAGCCCGACCCTGTGGGGCGAGTCCGGCGCGAACCACATCAACGGCGTGACGTTCACCCACGTCGACCTCACCGTCCCCGGCGGCAACGGCACCATGTCGACCGGTGTGCCGACCAACACCTCCACGGACTACAACCCGAACAGCATCGGCACCCGCCCCGCCTTCGGCTGGTATCTGCACAACGCCGACAACGTCTCCTTCACCGACAGCTCGGTGCGGTTCGCCGCCAATGACGGGCGGCCCGCGGTCATCGCCAACGGCGGCGGCCCGGTGCGGTTCACCCGTTTCACCGCGCAGCGCGGCAGCGGCAGCCCCCACGACCTGGGCTTCCAGAACGTCAGCGGCTACTGCGTCACCGACAGCGCCAACACCTCCGGCGGCGCCCTGCGGATCGCCAACTCCGGCTCCACCTCCTTCTGCACACCCCTCACACCCCTCACACCTCGGTACGCGGCGAACCCACGCCAGGACTTCCTGCGCGCCTCGACCTCCGGGCTCTTCCTGCACTGGGGCGAGCGGACCGCGCCCGCCCACACCAGCTGCTCGGCCTGGGAGTCCGACGTCACCGGCGGCGGCTGGACGCCCGACTACTGGGTGAGCGAGGCGCAGAAGCTGCACGCGCAGTATCTGGTCCTCGCCACCTTCCACAGCCGTCTCGGCTATGCCCGCCCCTGGCCGTCGAAGATCCCCGGCAGCTGCTCGACCAAGCGGGACTTCCTGGGCGAGCTGATCGCGGCCGCCAAGGCCAAGGGCCTGAAGACCATCCTCTATATGACCGACGACCCCCAGTGGCACAACGAGGGCGGCCATGAGTGGCTGGACTCCGCCGCCTACTCCTCGTACAAGGGCAGCCGTGTCGACCTGACCACCCGCGACGGGTTCGGGCAGTTCAGCTACGACAACTTCTTCGAGGTCATGGACCGCTATCCCGACCTCGGCGGCTTCTGGATCGACAACGACAACGCCTACTGGGAGAGCCACCACCTGTACGAGCAGATCCAGCAGAAGCGCCCCTCCTTCACGCTCAGCAACAACAACGAAGACACGCCGGTCATGGATATGATCAGCAATGAGCAGAAGACCGGGATTAGCCCCGCCTACGACTATCCGCAGGCGCTCTACACCGCCCAGCCGCGGCTCACCGAGGCCGACTTCAAACTGCCGTCCACCGGCGCCTGGTGGTACGACGGATCGAATCCGAGCGTCGACAAGAAGCTCACCCTGGGACGGCTCGTCACCAACGCCGGGTCGTCGGTGAAAGCCCTCATGGCGGAAACGGCCCAGGTGAACGGGAAGTTCCCGGCCAACCAGGCTTCCTTCAACGACTTCGCCAACGGCTATCTGGACCCCGTCTGGGAGTCGCTGCACGGCGTCGAGGGCGGCGGCTATATGTACGGCGGCCTCAAGCCCGGGTTCTGGAACGACGGCGCCCACGGCGTCACCACCATCGCCAAGACCGACCCCGACCGGCAGTACGTCCACGTCATCACCCCGCCCAGCACCTCGGTCCTCAAGCTGCGCGACAACGGCTACCGGGTGACCGGGGTGACCAACCTCCGCACCGGCGCGGCGATTTCGTACAGCCAGTCCGGCGGCACGCTCACCCTCAGTGGCCTGGGCGGCTGGGACCCGTACGACACCGTCTTCAAGGTCACCACGGCCGGGCGCACCGGGATCATCCCCGCCGGCACCTACACCATGACCGCCAGCGCCTCGGCGAGCGGACACGGGGCCGCGGCCGCGGCCGACGGCAGCTATCTGACGTACTGGGACAGCGACAAGACCCTCCCGGTGCGGCTCGACTACGACCTCGGCTCGGCCACGAAAGTCCAGTACCTCGGCATCAACCAGCGGGAAGACTCGGTGAGTTACGCCAGGTCCGACATCGAGCAGTCGGCGCGCATCAAGGGCTACAAGGTGTACGTCAGCGCGGACGGGAGCTCCTGGGGGAGCCCGGTGAAGTCCGGCACGCTGCCCAGCGCGCGGGGTGTCGCGATCATCGACCTCCCGGCGACCACGGCCCGCCACGTCCGCCTCGAAGTCACCAGCACCTACGCGGCCTCCTCCGACACCGCCCGCTACAAGCGCCTGCGGATCGACGAGACGTGGCTGGGTTCGGCGTACGCCACATCCGGATCGCGAGCCCAGGAACCCGGATCCGGCCGGGGCTGATCCCGGGCGCTCCCACCCCAAAGCCCCCAACTTGCGCACACATAACGGAAGTTGGGTCTACGCGAGCCATTGACATCAGGCTCTCCAGGCACTGCTATGCAGTGATGGTTAGGAAGCTTTCCTAACTCGCCTTCCCCCCCCTCGAAAGGACCCCCCATGCACGTTGCCGCTCCCCGACGCCGCGCCGCCGCGGTCGCCGCCGGCCTCAGCTGTCTCGTCCTGCCCCTGGTCGCCTCCGGGCCCAAGGCCGTCGCCTCCCCGCCGCTCGCCGCGGGCACCATGGCCGCCGCCCCCTACGAGTACCTGGGCTGGGGCGACCCGCAGAAGCCCACCGACGTCATGGCCGCCACCGGCGTCAAGTGGTTCACCCTCGCCTTCATCCTCTCCGACGGCGGCTGCAACCCGAAGTGGGACGGCTCGCGGGCGCTCACCGGCGGCTCGGACCAGTCCGCGATCAACGCCATCCGGGGCGCGGGCGGCGACATCGTCATCTCGGTCGGAGGCTGGAGCGGCAACAAGCTCGGCGAGAAGTGCTCCAGCGCCTCCGCGCTGGCCGGTGCCTACCAGAAGGTGATCGACGCGTACCACCTGAAGGCGCTGGACATCGACATCGAGAACACCGAGTTCTCCAACGCGACCGTGCGCAAGCGGGTTGTCGACGCCCTGAAGATCGTCAAGACGAACAACCCCGGGATCGTCACCTACGTGACCATGGGGACCACGCCCGGCGGGCCGGACGCCAACGGCAAGGACCTCATCAGGAAGGGCGCCGCGGCCGGGCTCGCCAACGACGGCTGGGTCATCATGCCGTTCGACTTCGGCGGCCACAGCGGCTCCATGGGCTCGGCGACCGTGAGCGCCCTGGAAGGGCTGAAGGCCGCAGTGAAGAGCGCGTACGGCTACGGCGACGACACCGCGTACCGGCACATCGGGGTGTCGTCCATGAACGGCAAGACCGACGAGGCCGGGGAGACCGTCACCACCGGCGACTTCCAGACCATCCTCGGCTACGCCAAGCAGCATCACATAGCGCGGTACTCCTTCTGGTCGGTCAACCGGGACCGGCAGTGCGGCTCGGGCGGCAGCGGCGACTCGTGCAGCGGGGTCTCCCAGGCGCCCTACGCCTTCACCAAGATCGTCGTCCAGTACACGGGCTGAGGGAGTGACGATGACACAGCAGATGACACAGCGGCAGTCCATGCGGCGTCGCGGAATCGCGGCCGGTGCCCTCACGGCCGCCGTGGGCCTCCTGGCCACCGCGCTCGCCACCACGCCGTCGGTCGCGGCGGCCGGTCCGGCCGTCCCGTTCGGCAGCCACCAGTTCCCGTACACCGCAGGCACGTTGAAGCCCAGCGGCACACAGGCGACGGTCGACCAGCAGGTCGTCACCACCTACAAGGCGTGGAAGTCCGCGTTCGTGAGGCAGAACTGCGGCAACGGTTGGTACCAGGTGCTCTCGCCGGACGCCGACCACCCGTATGTGGCCGAGGGGCAGGGGTACGGGATGGTCGTCACCGCCCTCATGGCGGGGGCGGATCCCGACGCGAAGAAGATCTTCGACGGTCTGGTGAAGTACACCCTGGCCCACCCCTCCGTGAACAACTCCGCTCTGCTAGCCGCCGAGCAGGACTCCTCCTGCAAGAGCGTCGACGGCTCGGACTCGGCCACCGACGGGGACCTCGATGTGGCGTACGGACTGCTGCTCGCCGACAAGCAGTGGGGGAGCGGCGGTCCGTACGACTACAAGGAGCTGGCGGTGAAGCACATCGCCGGGATCAAGAAGAGCGAGGTCAACGCCACCACGCATCTGATGCTGCTCGGCGACTGGTCCGGGTCCGGCGAGTCCCACCACTGGATCACCCGCTCCTCGGACTGGCTGATCGACCACTTCCGGGCCTTCCGGACGGCCACCGGCGACTCCGCCTGGGACACCGTCCGCACCGCGCACCAGAGCCTGATCACCTCGCAGCAGTCCAAGTACGCCGCCTCCACCGGGCTGCTGGCCGACTTCGTCGTCACCACCAACAGCACGCCCAAGCCCGCCCCGGGCAAGGTGCTCGAAAGCTCCCACGACGGCGACTTCGGCTGGAACGCCTGCCGCGACCCGTGGCGCATCGCCACGGACGCGGTGACCAGCGGGGACGCCGCCTCGCTCGCCTCGGCGCGCAAGCTCAACGGCTGGATCAAGGCCAAGACCGGCGGCGACCCGAACAAGATCGGCACGGGCTACCACCTCAACGGCTCGGCCTTCGAGAGCGGCAAGGACATGGCGTTCACCGCCCCGTTCGCCGTCGCGGCGCTCACCGACCCCGGCTCGCAGGCCTGGCTCGACGCGCTCTGGGGCAAGCTCGCCGCCACCCCGGTGGACCCGAAGCTCTACTACGGCGCCAGCGTCCAGCTCCAGTCGATGATCGTCGCATCCGGCAACTACTGGGTGCCGTAAGGCATGTGAAGGAGGATCAGATGCGTCTCGCACAACCCCCACGACCCGCGAGAAGCCTGGCGCGGAAGACGGCCGCGAGCGCCGTGCTGCTGCTCTGCGCGGGCCTTGTGCAGGCGGTGCCGCAGTCCGCCTCCGCCGCCCCCACGCGGTACGAGGCGGAGAAGGGCACCTACTCGGCGGGCTCCACCGTCGACACCAACCACACCGGCTATTCGGGCACCGGGTTCGTCAACTCCAACAACGCGGTGGGCGCCTACGTCGAGTTCACGGTCGACGCGGCCGCCGCGGGCAACGCCACGGTGGGCATCCGCTACGCGAACGGCACCACCGCCAACCGCCCCGCCGACGTCCTGGTCAACGGCACGGCCGTCGCCACCGCACGCGCCTTCGACGCCACCGCCGACTGGGACACCTGGGCCACCTCCACCCTCACCGCACCGGTGAAGGCGGGCAGCAACAAGATCAGGCTCAGCGCCGCCACCGCGGCGGGGCTCGCCAACATCGACTACGTCGACTTCGCGGCCTCCGGCGGCGACGGCCAGGCGCCCACCGCGCCCGGCGCTCCCAGCTGCTCGGCGATCACCGAGGACTCGCTCACCCTCAGCTGGGGCGCCTCCAGCGACAACGTGGGTGTGGCGATGTACGACGTGTACGAGCACGGCAACAAGATCGGCGAGGTGGCGGGCAACCTCACCTCCGACACCCTCACGGGCCTGAGCCCCAACACCCCGTACAACCTTACGGTGTTCGCCCGCGACGCGGCCGGAAACGTCTCCCCGGCCAGCGCCGCCGCCGACTGCACCACCCGGCCCAGCACCGACACCACCCCGCCGACCAAGCCCGGCACGCTCACCTCGTCCAACGTCACCGCCGGCAGCGCGGACCTGAAGTGGGGCGCGTCCACCGACGACAAGGGCGTCACCGCGTACGAGGTGCGCAGTGGCACCAGCGTCTACAAGAGCGTCACCGGGAAACCGCCCGCCACCAGCACCACCGTGACCGGGCTCGCCTGCGACAGCCCGTACACACTCACCGTCGTCGCCAAGGACGCGGGCGGCAACGCCTCGCCGGACAGCAACGCCGTCACCTTCACCACCGGCGCCTGCCAGAGCGACGGGGGTGTGCCCTCCTCCATCAGCACGCTCTCCAGTGGCTGGACGATTCCGTGGGGCACCTTCTGGATGCCGGACGGATCGAGTGCGCTGGTCACCGAGCGGGACAGCTTCAAGGTGTTCAAGGTGACGCCGAGCGGCACCAAGACGCAGGTCGGGACCGTGCCGGAGTCCGTCACCACCAGCGGTGAGGGCGGGCTGATGGGTGTCGCCGTCGACCCGAAGTGGGCGAGCAACCACTACGTCTACTTCATGCACAGCGCCTCCGAGGGCAACCGGGTGGCGCGCATGACGTACAACGGGAGCACGCTTTCCGACTACACCGTCCTGCTCAAGGGGATCAAGAAGAGCAAGTACCACAACGGCGGACGGCTCGCCTTCGGTCCTGACGGGTATCTGTACGCCTCGACCGGCGAGGCCCAGACCCCCGACCTGGCCCAGGACAAGGGCTCGCTCAACGGCAAGATCCTGCGGATGACCACCGACGGCAAACCGGCACCCGGCAACCCGTTCGGCACCTACGTCTACAGCTACGGCCACCGCAACCCGCAGGGCCTGGCGTTCGACCGCGGTGGGCGGCTGTGGGAGGCCGAGTTCGGCAACAGCTCCAAGGACGAGCTCAACCTCATCAAACCGGGCAACAACTACGGCTGGCCCATCTGCGAGGGCTCCTGCTCCACGGCCGGGATGACCAACCCCAAGGCGTCCTGGCCCACCGGGCAGGCCTCGCCCAGCGGCATCGCCATCGTCCGCAACGTCGTCTACATGGCGGCGCTCAAGGGCGAGCGACTGTGGCGCGTCCCGATCAACGGGGACACCGAGAACGTGGGCACACCCACCGCGTACTACGTCGGCTCCTACGGACGGCTGCGCACGGTCACCAAGGTGCCCGGCGAGGACGCGCTGTGGCTGTCGACCACCAACTGCGACAACAACGGAGACGCGCCCGACGGCTCGGACAAGGTCTTCAAGGTGCTGATCAAGTGACCTGAGCAGGAGGCGAGTCGACCGG
Organism: Streptomyces melanogenes; assembly: GCF_014649795.1. Classification (GTDB taxonomy): domain Bacteria; phylum Actinomycetota; class Actinomycetes; order Streptomycetales; family Streptomycetaceae; genus Streptomyces; species Streptomyces noboritoensis. Next base: position 148,308 of record NZ_BMTS01000008.1, on the reverse strand, counting down.
CCCACGGGGGTGGCGCGCCCTGTACCACGACGGCTCAGTGGTACAAGGCGTCCACCTCCACCGTGTAGGCCTCCTCGATGGCCCGCCGCTTGAGCTTGAGCGACGGGGTGAGCAGACCGTGCTCCTCGGTGAACTGATGGGCGAGGATCCGGAAGGTACGGATCTGCTCGGCTTGGGAGACCAGGGTGTTGGCGGCGACCACCGCACGCCGCACCTCGGTCTCCAGGTCGGGATCGCGCACGAGCTCGGACGCGGTCATCGACGGCTTGTTGCGCATCGCCAGCCAGTGGTCGACGCCTTCCTGGTCGAGGGTGACCAGGGCCGCGATGTACGGGCGGTCGTTGCCGACGACGATGCACTGGGCCACCAGCGGGTGCGCCCGGACGCGTTCCTCCAGGGCCACCGGCGAGACGCTCTTGCCGCCGGAGGTCACCAGGATCTCCTTCTTGCGGCCGGTGATGGTCAGATAGCCGTCCTCGTCGAGCGCGCCGAGGTCACCGGTGGCCAGCCAGCCGTCCTTGAGCACCTTCTCGGTCGCCTTGGGCTCGTTGAGGTAGCCGGAGAAGATCTGGCCGCCGTGCAGCCACACCTCGCCGTCCTCCGCGATGTGCACGGTGGTGCCCGGCACGGGCTGGCCGACCGTGCCGAAGCGGGTGCGCTCGGGCGGGTTGGCGGTGGCGGCGGCCGTGGACTCGGTCAGGCCGTACCCCTCGTAGATCGTCACGCCCGCGCCGGCGAAGAACAGCGCCAGGCGGCGGCCCATGCTGGAGCCGCCGGACATGGCGTGCCGCACCCGGCCGCCCATCGCCTCGCGGACCTTGCCGTACACGACCTTCTCGAAGAACTGGTGCTGCATCCGCAGGCCCGCCGAGGGTCCGGGCCCCAGGCCGAAGGCCTTCTGCTCCAGCGCCTCCGCGTACTTCACCGCGATCTCCACGGCCTTGTCGAACGGGCCGGTCTTGCCGTCCGCCTCGGCGCGCCGGCGGGCGGCGTTGAAGACCTTCTCGAAGATGTACGGGACCGCAAGGATGAAGGTGGGCCGCAGCGACTGGAGGTCGGGCAGCAGCGCGGAGGCGGAGAGCGCGGGCTGGTGGCCGAGCTTGACCCGGCCCCTCACCGCGGCGACCTCCACCATCCGGCCGAAGACGTGCGCCAGCGGCAGGAAAAGCAGGGTCGACGCCTCGTCGCCGGGGCGCGAGTGGAACACGGGCTCCCAGCGGGCGACCATGGTGTCCGCCTCGAACATGAAGTTGGCGTGCGTGATCACACAGCCCTTGGGGCGGCCGGTGGTGCCCGAGGTGTAGATGACGGTCGCGGTGGACTCGGGGGTGACCGCGCGGCGGTGGCGGTGCACCACGTCGTCGTCGATCTGCTCGCCCACCGCGAGGAGCTCGCCGAGCGCCCCCGCGTCGAGCTGCCACAGCCGTTTGAGGTGCGGCAGCCGGTCCACCACCGAGCCGATGGTCATGGCGTGGTCCTCGTGCTCGACCACGCACGCGGTGACCTCGGAGTCGTGCAGCATCCAGAAGACCTGCTCGGCGGAGGAGGTCGGGTAGATGGGCACCGGCTGGGCGCCGATGGACCAGAGCGCGAAGTCGAAGAGCGTCCACTCGTAGCGGGTCCGCGACATGATCGCGACCCGGTCGCCGAACCGCACACCGTCCGCGATCAGCCCTTTGGCGAGCGCCAGCACCTCGTCGCGAAAGCGTGCCGAGGTCACGTCCTGCCACTGGCCCGCCGCGTCCTTGCGGGCCAGCGCGACCCGGTCGGGATCGTCGAGGGCGTGGTCGAACACGACGTCCGCCAGCCCGCCGACGTAAGGCGCCGTCGCCATGGGTGGGACAGTGAACTCGCGCAATACCTTGCTCCTTGTGGCGCTCCGCACAGCGCCGGTGACGGTACCCCACCCGGGGTCCCGACGGGAGGGGCGTCGAGGAATACGGTCAAGTGCGAGGGTGACCGTCATCACCACAGGTCAGCACCGTGAGCGCGGCGGTGCCTGGCCCGCCCGGCCCGCGATCCGACCCGGGAGTCGGACGCGGGCGGTTTTTTCTCCACGGAATCTGTACGACCTGGTCACGCCCGCTCTACCGGGACCGCGCGGTTGGTCCGTACTTGGACGGGCGCGGCCTTCGGCGCCCGTACCAGCGCGAACACGGCGAGCCCGGCCACCACGGCGAGCGCCCCGGCCGCGACCGCGGCGCCGTTGAGACCCGAGGCGAAGGCGGAGTGCAGCGCCTCGTCGGGGACCCGGCCGCGCAGCGAGCCCGCCGCGCCGCCCGCGAGCGCCCGGGCCTCGGGCGTGCTGTGCAGCGAGTCGGCCATCCGGGAGGTGGCGAGGGTGCCGAACACCGCGATGCTCACCGCGTAGCCGAGCTGGCGCATGGTGTTCATGGCGCCGGTCGCCATGCCGCTGCTGCGCTGCGGCACCGAGGCGAGCGCCGCCGACGCCAGGGCCGGGCTGACCAGGCCCACCCCGATGCCGGTCACCACGAGACCGGCGACCAGCGTCGTCCAGGCGGAATCCGCGTCGAGGATCGCCTGGCCGAACAGTCCGGCCGCGATGAGCAGCAGCCCGCCGCAGATCAGCAGTCGCTGCGAGATGCCGTGCAGGAACCGCCCGCCGAGCGCCGAGGTCACGAAGGACGCCAGCGCCAGCGGCACCAGGGCCAGACCGCCGGTCACCGGGCTCATGTCCAGGAGCGTCTGGAGCCAGATCGAGGTGTACGGGAGGACGCCGAAGGCCGCCGAGTTCAGGGCGAGCGCCGCCACCAGGACGCCGACGAACGCCGGGCGCCGCAGCAGCGACAGATCCATCAGCGGCTGTTCCGTACGGCTCTCCACCACCACGAAGACCAGCAGCGCGGCCGCCGAGGCGGCGAAGGAGAGCAGGGTGCGGGAGTCGCACCAGCCGTCGGTGCCCGCGTTGACCGCGCCATAGGTGAGGGTGCCGGCGAAGAGCGCGAACAGGGCCGTGCCCGCCCAGTCGGTGCGCCCGCCCGCCGGGCTCTTGGACTCCGGGACCACCCGGACCGTCAGCCACACCGCGACCGCGCTCACCGGGAGGTTGACGAAGAATATCCACCGCCAGCCGAAGCCCTCGGTGAGCAGCCCGCCCAGGATCGGGCCGAGGGCCGCGGCCGCGCCGTTGACCGCGCCCCACACACCGAGCGCCACCGAGCGGTCGCGGCCCTGGTAGGCGGCGCCGAGCAGCGGCAGCGTGGTGGCGAACATCGCGGCCGCGCCGACCCCCTGGAGCGCGCGCATCGCGATCAGCGTCCCCGCGTCGCCCGACAGACCGCAGGCGAGCGAGGCGCCCGCGAAGAGCACCGTGCCCGCCGCGTAGAACTTCCGGCGCCCGGCCTTGTCGGCGCCCGCGCCCGCCCCGAGCAGCAGCGCGGCCAGCGCCAGCGCGTACACGTCGATCACCCACTGAAGGCTCGACAGCGAGGCGTCCAGCGAACTCGCCATGTCCGGCAGCGCCACCGTCACGATGGTCACGTCCAGCAGCAGCATGAACGTTCCCAGGGACACGGCGACCAACGGCCCCCACTTGCGCATTTCGTTCCTCCGACCTTGTTCTTTCGACGTCCCGTACGATCGGTTCCGGCCGGACCGAAGCTCCACCCAGTCCGCCGTACACGCAGGAATCCGACATCGGAAGGGCTCAGGCCGATGGATTCACCCGAGTTCGACGAGCTGGACCAGCGGCTGGTGAGCGCGCTCGTCCTGGACGGCCGGGCCCCCTTCAGCAAGATCGCCGCCGTGCTCGGCGTCTCCGACCAGACCGTCGCCCGCCGCTACCGCAGGCTGTACGCGGAGGGCGAGCTGCGGGTCGTCGGGGTCCGCGACACCGAACGGCTCGGCCACACCCGCTGGATGCTGCGGCTGCGCTGCACCCCCGACGCTTCCGTCTCCATCGCGACGGCGCTGGCCCGGCGGTCCGACACCGCCTGGATCGGGCTGACCTCGGGCGGCACCGAGGTGGTCTGCACGACCGAGTCGCGCCGGCCCGAGGACTATGAGGCGCTGCTGCTCGGCAAGCTGCCGCGCACCCCGAGCATCGTGGAGATCGGCGCCCACCAGCTGCTCCACCGTTTCTACGGCGGCCCGCTCGGCTGGTTCACCAAGGACTCGGCGCTCACCGCCGAGGAGCGGGCCGCGCTGCTGCCCGCGCCGGTGGACCCGTCCGCCCCGATCCGGCTCGACGAGGAGGACGACGCCCTCATCGCCGCGCTCGCGCGCAACGGCCGGGCGTCCTACCCCGAGCTCCAGAAGGCCACCGGGCGCTCGGAGTCCGCCGTCAAGCGGCGCCTGGACCAGCTGCTGCGCTGCGGCGCGCTGTTCATCGACGTTGAGTTCGACACGACCCGGTTCGGCTTCCGGACCAGGGCGCTGCTGTGGATCACGGTGGCGCCCTCGGCGCTGGCGGCCGTCGGCGCGGCCCTCGCCTCGCACCCGGAAGTCGCCTTCGCGGGTGCCACCTCCGGGCCTGCCAACCTGGTCGCGGTCGTCATCTGCCGCGACCCGGCCGGGCTCTACACGTACCTCAGCGAGAAGCTCGGCACCCTGGAAGGGGTCCGGCACGTGGAGACCGCGCCCTTACTGCGCCAGGTCAAGCGGCTGACGTACGCGGGCTGAGGCCGCTCGCCAGGATCGCCGCCGCGAGCGCGTCCGCCGCCTCCTGCGCCGAGGGGCGGCGCCCGCCGTGCAGCAGCACGAAGTCCACCGGCCCGAGCTCGGGCAGCCCCGACCTCGGCGGCAGCGGCACCAGCCCCGGCGGGACCAGTCCGCGGGTGTGCGCCATCACGCCGAGCCCCGCCCGGGCCGCCGCGACCAGTCCGCTCAGGCTGCCGCTGGTGCAGGCGATCCGCCACGGCCGCCCGTGCTCCTCGAGCACTTCGAGCGCCCGGGCCCGGGTGATGCCCGGCGGCGGGAAGAGGATCAGCGGCACCGGCCGGTCGGGGTCCAGGCGCAGCCCCGGCGCGCCGATCCAGCACAGGGTGTCCTGCCAGACCCGCTCGCCGTGGGTGTCGCCGGGGCGCCGCTTGGCGAGCACCAGGTCGAGGCGGCCCGCCTCCAGACGGCGGTGCAGGGTGCCGGAGAGCTCGACCGTCAGCTCCAGGTCGACCTCCGGATGGTCGCGGCGGAAGGCCTCCAGGACCTCCGGGAGCCGGGTGAGCACGAAGTCCTCGGAGGCGCCGAACCGCAGCCGCCCGCGCAGCCGGGTCCCGGTGAAGTAAGCCGCCGCCCGCTCGTGCGCGGCCAGGATCGTCCGGGCGAAGCCGAGCATCGCCTCGCCGTCCTCGGTGAGCCGGACGCTGTGCGTGTCCCGGTTGAACAGCGGCCGCCCGGTCGCCTCCTCCAGGCGCCGCACGTGCTGGCTGACCGTCGACTGCCGCAGCCCGAGCCGCCGCGCGGCCTGCGTGAAGCTGAGCGTCTGGGCGACGGCCAGGAAGGTCCGGAGCTGGTGCGGCTCGTACACGGCAGCAGGTTATCGCGGAACGCGATGACAGTCAGAGTGGTGTACGGGATTCCCGATCGGCCCGGCGGGGTGAATGATCGAGAGGGTCCGACCGGGCGCGGCACGAAGCCGTACGACCCGACCGCCCGCGAAGGCCCGGAAAGGCGCCGAGCGAAGAGCCAAGTGGAGCCGATGAACCGCCGCACGCCCCAGCTGCCGTCCTGGCTGCCGATCGACCCGTTCATCATGACGCTGATCGGCACGGTGGCCCTGGCCGCGCTGCTCCCGGTCTCCGGCGGCGCCGCGCAGGTGGCTAGCGGCGCGTCGACCGGGGCCGTCGCCCTGCTCTTCTTCCTGTACGGGGCCCGGCTCTCCACCCGGGAGGCGCTGGACGGGCTGCGCCACTGGCGGCTCCATGTGACGGTCCTGGCCTGTACGTTCGTGCTCTTCCCGCTGCTGGGGCTCGCCGCGCGCGGGCTTGTGCCGGTGGTGCTGACCCCGGACCTCTTCCAGGGGCTCCTGTTCCTGTGCCTGGTCCCGTCGACCATCCAGTCCTCGATCGCCTTCACCTCGATCGCGCGCGGGAACGTGCCCGCCGCGATCTGCGCGGGCTCCTTCTCCAGCCTGGCGGGGATCTTCGTGACCCCGCTGCTCGCGGCGCTGCTGCTCGGCGACAGCGCCGGAGGCGTCCCGGCGGACTCGGTACTGAAGATCGCCCTCCAGCTCCTGGTGCCGTTCGCCTCCGGGCAGTTGCTGCGGCGCTGGGTGGGAGGTTTCCTCACCCGGCACAAGAAGGTGCTGGGCCTGGTGGACCGGGGCTCGATCCTGCTGGTCGTCTACACCGCGTTCAGCGAGGGCATGGTCCGGGGCATCTGGGGCCAGGTGAGCCCGGCCCGGCTCGGTGCGCTGCTCGGGGTCGAGGCGGTGCTGCTCGCCGCGATGCTCGCGCTGAGCTGGTACGGGGCGAAGCGGCTCGGGTTCGGCCGGGGCGACCGGATCGCGATCCAGTTCGCCGGGTCCAAGAAGAGCCTGGCGGCCGGGCTGCCCATGGCCAGCGTCCTGTTCGGAGCCCAGGCGGCGCTCGCGGTGCTGCCGCTGATGCTCTTCCACCAGATGCAGCTGATGGTCTGCGCGGTGATCGCCAGACGGCGGGCGCGCGACCCGCTGGAGGAGGCGGCGCCCGGCCCGGTCGCCCGGCCCGCCGCTCTCACGCGGCGCCGGTGACGAGCACCACCTTGCCCAAGTTGCGCCGCGAGTCGATCAGTTCATGGGCGCGGGCGGCCTCCTCCAGCGGCAGCTCGGCGGCGACGGCCGCGCGCAGCTTGCCGGCGCGGTGCAGCTCCCACAGCTCGTCGCGCCAGGCCGCGTACAGCGCCGGCTTGCCGCGGGCGATCAGCGCCATCTGGAAGGCGATCACCGACTTGCCGCCGACCAGCAGGTCGTAGACCTCGACGGTGCCGCCGCCGGAGCTGAACGCGACCAGCCGTCCGCCCGGCGCCAGCGCCTTCACCGCGGGCTTGAGCAGTTCGCCGCCGACGCCGTCGAGGACGACGTCGACCGGCTCGCCCCAGGACTCGTCGCCGTAGAGCACGACCTCGTCGGCGCCCATCTCCCGTACGAAATCGGCCTTCTCGGTCGAGCTCACCGCCGCGACCACCCGGCTCGCGCCGCCCGCCCGGGCCAGCTGGAGCGCGAGCTGCCCGACCGCGCTCGCCGCCGCCGTCACCAGGACCGACTCGCCCGGCTGCGGCCGCGCCGACTCGTAGGCGCCGCGCGCCACCAGACCGCTGCGGACGAGCGCGACCGCCTCGACGGACGAGGCGTGGTCGGGGATGCGGGAGGCCATGGCCTCGTGGAGGACGGCCAGTTCGGCGTACCCGTGCGAGAAGCAGAGTCCCGTCACGCGGTCGCCCGGGGCGAAGGCGGTGACGCCCTCGCCGACCGCGGTCACCGTGCCCGCGACCTCGCCCCCGAGCGGGAACGGCCCCTTGCCCTCGCGGACCTTGCGGACGAGGGGCAGGGTGACGCCGATGGCGTCGGTGCGGACCAGCAGTTCGCCGGGCCCGGGCGCGGGGGCCTCGACGTCCTCGGTGAACAGGACCTCGGGGCCGCCGTTGACCTCGAAGCGAACACGGCGCATGGACTCTCCCGGTGTGGATGGACTGGATTCATTGGTGGTCCCAACGAGTTGAACAATAGACCGGGAATCGTTGGGAAGTCCAATGGTTTCTGGGTAAGGTCGTCTACGTGACCGAACGCGCCGACTCCCTCCCCGCCCTCCAGCGCATCCAGGCCCTGCCCAGCTGGATCCTCGGCCGGGCGGCCACCAGGGGCCGCGGCCTCGTGGCGGCGGCCATCGCGAACGAGGGCGCCAAGATGTGGCACCACGCCGTACTGGCCGCCGTGTCCGAGTACGGACCGCTCGCCCAGGCCGACCTAGGGCGCCGGATCTCGCTCGACCCCAAGGATCTGGTCGGCGTCCTCAACGACCTCCAGGCCGACGGATACGTCGTACGCGAGCCGGACCCCCGCGACCGCCGCAAGAACGCGGTCTCGGTCACCGAGGAGGGGGAGGCGATGCTGGCCCGCTGCGCGGTGGCGGCCGAGCGGGCCAACGACGAACTCCTGGCACCGCTGGGCGCGGCCGAGCGCGAGCAGCTGATGGCGCTGCTGCGGCGGATCGGGGCGGCGGAGCTGGAGGAGGGGGCCTGATGGGCGCCCTTGGTCATCGCGGTTGCCGCAAGGGGCGCCCCCGGCCGTCTTCTTGATCATCGGGGCGGTAGCGTGCCGTCATGACCGCACCTGACGCTCCGCTGGATCCCGCCCGTACCGCGCTCGTCCTCGTCGATCTGATGGACCGCATCACCGCGCTGCCGCTCGCGCCCCGCTCGGGGGACGAAGTGGTCGCCACCGCCCAGGAATTGGCGGCGCGCGCCCGTGCGGCGGGCGCCACTGTCGTGCTCGTCCGCGTCGAGCGGCCGCACGTCGAGGTGCAGCCGCCCGGCAGCGACCTGGTGGCGGGGCTCGCGGCGGACGGCGACCTGACCGTCGTCAAGCGGACCATCGGCGGCTTCCACGGCACCGGTCTGCACGAGCGGCTGGCCGAACGCGGCGTCACGACGCTGGTGTTCGGCGGCATCGCCACCAACCTCGGGGTCGAGTCGACCGCCCGCGCCGCCGCCGACCTCGGCTATGAACTCGTCTTCGCCGAGGACGCCATGGCGGCGCTCACCGAGGACGAGCACCGGGCGGCGGTCGGCCTGAACTTCCCGCGCCTCGGCACGGTCCTGCCCGCCTCGGCGGTCGTCTTCGCGGCGGCGCCGTAGGACACCGACTATGGGGCCCCGTCAGCCCTGGGCGGCCGGGGCCTCCAGGGCGATGCGGTGCTCGCCCGCGTACACGTTCATGTTGGCGCCCCGCAGGAAGCCGACCAGGGTCAGGCCCGTCTCGGCGGCCAGGTCCACGGCGAGCGACGACGGCGCCGAGACGGCGGCGAGCAGCGGGATCCCGGCCATCACGGCCTTCTGGGCCAGCTCGAACGAGGCCCGCCCCGAGACGAGCAGCACCGCCCGCGACAGCGGAAGCCGCCCGTCCCGCAGGGCCCGCCCCACCAGCTTGTCCACCGCGTTGTGCCGCCCCACGTCCTCCCGTACGTCCAGGAGCTCGCCCTCCTCCGAGAAGAGCGCGGCCGCGTGCAGGCCCCCGGTCCGGTCGAAGACGCGCTGGGCGGCCCGCAGCCGGTCGGGGAGGCTCGCGAGCAGCTCGGGGGTGACGCTGACCGGGGGAGCGTCGGCGATCGGGAAGCGCGCCTGCGTACGGACGGCGTCCAGGCTGGCCTTGCCGCACAGACCGCACGACGACGTGGTGTAGACGTTGCGCTCCAGCGTGATGTCGGGGACCTCGACGCCGGGGGAGAGCTTCACGTCCACCACGTTGTACGTGTTGACCCCGTCGGCGGTCGCCCCGGCGCAGTACACGATCGACTGCACCTCGTCGGCCGCCGCTATCACGCCCTCGCTGACCAGGAACCCGGCCGCCAGCGCGAAGTCGTCGCCCGGGGTGCGCATGGTGATGGCGAGCGGTCTGCCGTTCAGCCGGATCTCCAGTGGCTCCTCGGCCACCAGCGTGTCCGGCCGGGCGGAGACGGCCCCGTCCCGGATGCGGATGATGCGGCGGCGTTCGGTGACCCGTCCCATCTCATTCCCGATTCTGTACGTGCTGGAGGCCGAAGCGGCCCTTGATGCGAGGGTGCCGTGGGTCACCGGGCCGTCGTGCGGCGAGGTGACCTCGACGAGCTCATTGTCCTGCACGGGGAAAGTGAGGCGTCAGTCGGCGCCGCGGTACGCGCAAGACCCTCGGGAGCTGACACAAGGCTCCAAAGGCACGCCGGGAAGCCTGTTGGATCTCTTGCCCCTGTACCGGTCGGTAGCCACGAAGACTGGATGGCTCCTGATGTCCTACGAGGGGAAACCGCGGCATGACCGGCTTGCGAGGTTCACGCGTCGTCGCGCTCGGGCACTACCAGCCCGCCAAGGTGCTCACCAACGACGAGCTCGCCGCCATGGTCGAGACCAGCGACGAGTGGATCAGCAGCCGGGTCGGCATCCGCACCCGCCACGTCGCCGGGCCCGACGAACCCGTCGACGAGCTGGCCGCGCACGCCGGCGCCAAGGCGCTGGCCGCAGCCGGGCTGACCCCCGCCGACATCGACCTGGTCCTGGTCGCCACCTCCACCGCGATCGACCGCTCCCCGAACACCGCGGCCCGGGTCGCCGCCCGCCTCGGCATGGGCTCGCCCGCCGTCATGGACCTCAACGTCGTCTGCGCGGGCTTCACCCACGCCCTGGCCACCGCCGACCACGCGGTCCGGGCCGGCTCGTCCACCCGGGCCCTGGTCATCGGCGCCGACAAGATGACCGGGGTCACCGACTGGACCGACCGCACCACGTGCGTCCTGGTCGGCGACGGCGCGGGCGCCGCCGTGGTGGAGGCCGCGGACGAGGAGCTGATCGGCCCGGTCCTGTGGGGCTCGGTCCCCGAGATGGGCCACGCCGTACGGATCGAGGGCACCCCGCCCGTCTTCGCCCAGGAGGGCCAGGCCGTCTACCGCTGGGCCACCACCCAGCTGCCGCCGATCGCCCGTCGGGTGTGCGAGCGCGCCGGGGTGACCCCGGAGGAGCTGGCCGCCGTCGTCCTGCACCAGGCCAACCTCCGCATCATCGAGCCGGTGGCCCGCAAGATCGGCGCGGTGAACGCGGTGATCGCCCGCGATGTCGTCGACTCCGGCAACACCTCGGCCGCCAGCATCCCGATGGCCCTGTCCAAGCTGGTGGAACGCGGCGAGATCCGCACCGGCGCCCCGGTCCTGCTCTTCGGCTTCGGCGGCAACCTGTCGTACGCGGGACAGGTCATCCGCTGCCCGTGACGGGAGCAGGGGCCGGGGCATCCGCGCGGGCACGTCGCTCTCGACGTCGCCGTCGGGCCGCGCGAGGGTCGTCGCTGACGGCGCGTGACCTGACACCGAGGGTTCACCGCACCCGGGGGCAGGACCACTGGCTGTGCGCGGGCATCGACCGCCCGGCCGGGCACACGCGCGCCCAACAGCCCCCGGCCTCAAGTGATGTCACTCATAATTGACCGTGGGTGCGTATCGCGGCAGGTCTCCGAGTCACTAACGTCGCCGTACGGCCGCCCGGTGCGAGGGCGGCCAGCGCCACTTCCTGCCCCGCCCGACCCGAGCGGAGACCCACAGATGGCACCCACCCTCATCCTCAAGCCCGGCACCGCCTGGACCGACGCCTGGCAGCGCTGCCGGGCGATCGCCCCCGAGGCTTTCCGGGACGACCGCGTCCTCAACCTCTGGAACGGCCAGTGGCAGCCCGACGGACGCGCCCTGCCGGCCACCAGCCCGATCGACGGCAGCCCCATCGCGGGCCCGCCGCGACTCGACGCGCCCACCGCCCGACAGGCGGTCCGCGCCTCCCTCGACCAGCACCGCGCCTGGCGGCACATCCCGCTGCCCGAGCGCCGCGCCCGCGTCGGAGCCACCCTCGACGCGCTCACCGAACACCGCGAACTCCTCGCCCTGCTCCTCGTCTGGGAGATAGGCAAGCCCTGGAAGCTGGCCCAGGCGGACGTGGACCGGGCCATCGACGGGGTCCGCTGGTACGTGGAGAACATCGACGCGATGCTGGAGGGCCGCACCCCGCTCGACGGCCCCGTCTCCAACATCGCGAGCTGGAACTATCCGATGAGCGTGCTCGTTCACGCCATGCTGGTACAGGCACTGGCGGGCAACGCGGTCATCGCCAAGACCCCGACCGACGGCGGCCTTTCCTGCCTCACCCTGGCCAGTGCGCTGGCCGCGCGCGAGGGCATCCCCGTCACCCTCGTCAGCGGCAGCGGCGGCGAGCTCTCCGAGGCCCTGGTGCGCTCGCCGGAGATCGGCTGTGTGTCGTTCGTGGGCGGGCGCGACACCGGCGCGCGCATCGCCACGGCCGTCACCGACATCGGCAAGCGGCACATCCTCGAACAGGAAGGACTCAACACCTGGGGAATCTGGAACTACACGGACTGGGACGCGCTGTCCGCCGTCATCCCGAAGCTGTACGACTACGGCAAGCAGCGGTGCACCGCGTATCCGAGGTTCGTCGTGCAGCGCGCGCTCTTCGACCGGTTCCTCGCCGCGTACCTCCCGGCGGTCCACACCGTCCGCACGGGCCACCCCCTCGCGGTCGAGCACCCCGAAGACGCCCTGCCCGAGCTGGACTTCGGGCCGCTGATCAACGCGGCGAAGGCGAAGGAGCTGGGCGACCAGGTCGCCGAGGCGATCGACCGGGGCGCCGTCCCGCTGCACCGGGGCGGCCTCGCCGACGGCCGGTTCCTGCCGGGCCAGGACACCAGCGCGTACCTGCCGCCGGTGAGCCTGCTCAACCCGCCCTCGTCCTCACCGCTGTTCCACGCGGAGCCGTTCGGCCCGGTCGACACCATCGTCCTGGTCGACACGGAGGCGGAGCTCCTGGCCGCCATGAACGCCTCGAACGGGGCCCTGGTCGCCAGCCTGTCGACCGACGACCCCGAGACGTACGCCCGCCTGGCGCCGCAGATCCGGGCGTTCAAGGTCGGCCGGGGCAAGCCGCGTTCGCGCGGCGACCGCGAGGAGCTGTTCGGTGGCTTCGGCGCCTCGTGGCGCGGCGCCTTCGTCGGCGGCGAGCTGCTGGTGCGGGCGGTCACCGAGGGCCCGGCGGGGGAGCGGCTGCCGGGGAACTTCCCGGAGTCGTACGCGTAGGAGGCGTCGGCTTCCTGAGTACGCGAACGGCTTGAGTACACGACCGGCTGGCCGGGGTCGGAGCAGCACCCCCGACCCCGGCCAGCCGGACCGGCGGCGTGCCCTCACGCGTACGGGGGGATACCGACGGCCTACGCGTCGCGCTTGCGCAGGGCGGCGAGGGCGCGGTCGGCGTGGACGCTCATCCGGAGCTCGCTCTTGACGACCTCCAGCACCCGCAGGTCGGTGTCGATGACGAAGGTGACACGCTTGGTCGGGGCGATGCTGAACCCGCGCTTGACGCCGAACAGCTCCCGTACCGTGCCGTCGGAGTCCGAGAGCAGGGGATAGCCGAAGGAGTGCTTCTGCGCGAACTCGGCCTGCCGCTCCACCGCGTCGGCGCTGATGCCGATCGGCTGGGCCCCGAGCGCCCGGAACTCCCCGGCGATGTCGCGGAAGTGGCACGCCTCGGCGGTGCAGCCGGGGGTGAAGGCGGCCGGGTAGAAGAAGAGCACCACCGGGCCCTGGGTCACCAGCTCGGAGAGGGTGCGCAGGGTGCCCGTCTCGTCGGGGAGCTTGAAGTCGTCGACCTTGTCGCCAATTCTCATGGGCGCAGTCAACCACTGACGGAGGGGCTGCCGACGGGGAGGGCGGGAGCCGGGGCGGGCAGGCGCTAGCCGATCCCCTGCCGGTCGGCCTCCAGCGCGAACGCCCGCTCGGCCGCCTCCGGAACGTCTCGTTCCACGGCGTGGACGAGCAGGGCCCGGTGCCGCAGGAGCGGCGGGCGCCGCTGCTCGGGAGCCAGCCGCAGCAGCTCGTCCAGGGCCGCCACGATCCGCCGGGTGACCTGCGGGCTGCCGACGGCGTAGATACGGATCTCGGTGAAGCCGAGGTCGACGAGGTCCTCCCAGGAGGGGACGGGCTGCACCAGCCGTACGGCACCCCGGCGGTCACGGTGTCCCACCGCGCCGAGCGGCCGGTGGGCGAGCTCGGCGAGCAGCTGCACGATCCGGTCGAGGCACTGCACGGCCGTCGTCGGATCGTTCACGGCGGGGGAGAGGGCCCGCAGCGCGATGTCACAGAGCTGCCGCAGCCCGAACCCGAGGTCCTGGTGGAACGTGCGCTCCACCCCCACCGACACGGTGTACCCGAGCGCGCCGCGCGACGGCGCCCGACCGCCGTGCACCGCGAGCACGGGCGTGCCCGGCACCACGAAGTCCCCGATCCGGGGGATCAGCCGCAGCACGACGCCCTGGCGCCGGGCCGCGCGCACGAGCCGCGCGATGTTCACGTCCCGCAGCACCCCGGCCCGCCCGCTGTGCCCGATCTGCCCGCTCTCCGCCGCCGGCTCCTCGCCCACGCCTCCCTGCGGCATCTTCTGCACCACCCGGAACGCCTCGGCGGTGATCCGGTCGACGACGTGCCCGACGCGCATCAACCGCAGCGTGGCGTTCACGTACGCGATGAAGAGCAGCAGACTCAGCGTGACCATGCCGATCGTGAGCAGGCTCTGCGCGATGGGCACGCTGTCCACGAGCTTGGGATCGGTCACCCCGCTGTACGAGGTGAGGACGAGCAGCGACAGAGCGAAGGTCGCCAGGAAGACGGCGAAGGTCAGCTTGGTGATCCGGGACCGTACGAAGATCCGCACCACGCGCGGGGTGAACTGCCCGCTCGCCATCTGCACGGCGACCAGTGAGATGCTGAAGACGACACCGATGAAGGTCATCATCGCCGAGCTGACCGTGGTGATCACGGTCTTCAGATCGTCGACGACCCCGATCAGCTCGCTGACCGCGTCGTACTCCCGCTGCCGCTGGAGCTCGTCGACGATCGCCGTGTCCAGCCAGTACGCCAGCTGCCACAGCACGTACACCAGCACCAGCGCCGCGCTCGGCGCGAACCAGAAGGTGTCCCGCAGATGCTCCCGCAGCGGAGACAGCATCCGGGGCCGCCGATAACGCTCGCCGTTGCCCACGCCCCGAGGCTAGGGCCCGCACCCCGCGCGACCCGGGCCCCACGCCCGGCGAGCCCACGGCCGTACCCACATGGTGGCGCGGACGCCGCCCCTGCGGGTTTCACGCTGAGTGCCCGAACGACCACCCTCGGCCCCCGTTCGGGCGATCAACGGCCGAGGAGCCCGACCGTCACCCATGCCAAGGCCCCGCGATCGCCTGACCACGCAATATGCGGGTGAACACCACCTCAAACCCCTGGTAGAGTTATCTCTGTCGCCGCGGGGGAAAAGCCCGCGAGACACACACCTAGTCCGGGTGGCGGAATGGCAGACGCGCTAGCTTGAGGTGCTAGTGCCCTTTATCGGGCGTGGGGGTTCAAGTCCCCCCTCGGACACCAGCAACACCAGCGAGAACCCCAGTCGATCTGGGGTTTTCTGCGTTTCCGGGGCCGGTGCGCATGCGGCCCGGCGCCCCTCGCGACTCCCGCTATAGCCGGACGCGGTACACACGACCCACGTCCGTAGTGAGCGGCGTCCTGGTTCGCGCACCGAAATAAGACCGAAGTGCCTGGTTCCATTCGATGGAAGATCCCGTTCCTGAGTCTTCTGTGGCATTTGAGGCCTACTTGAGCTTGCACCGCCGCTGGCAAAATGAACCGCTCGGTAGGTATTCTTAGGCGTCCCATCGCGAGCCGCCGTTGTCACGGCGCCGCCGGTACCGCCATCTCCGCCGTCACCCCCACCCCACCGAACACCTCGCAGGGGAGCAGCACTTGAACGCCACAGCCACCGCCACCGCCACAGCCGTCACCGCGGCGATAGCCATCGCCGCCGTCACCGCCTTGTCCGAGCCCACCTGGGAGTTCGTCCCGCGCGAGGTCCCGCTCGGCGGCTGACCCGCGGGCACCCGCCGGGCGTGTCCGAGGCGTCCGGCGGGTGTCGCGGTCGGCCCCCGCCCGGAACACAGCGTCACCACGTGGCCCGGGTCACTCAACTCGCGTCCGGGTGGGGGCTGTTGGCCCGGGTGTTCGGATGTCTACCCTGTTACAGGCCTTGAGGGATGGAACGCCTGAGGGGGAGACGCATGAGCACCGATATCAGGAGCGGCACCGAGGACACAGCGCGACCCAAAGAGCCGGCGAAGGGCGAGAAGCTGGCCGACTGGGCGGACGGGCGCCTCGGCATCTACTCCATCGCCCGGACCCAGATGCGCAAGATCTTCCCGGACCACTGGTCCTTCATGTTCGGCGAGATCTGCCTCTACAGTTTTCTCGTCCTCATACTCACCGGCATCTATCTGACGCTCTTCTTCGAGCCGAGCGGTGTGGAGGTCGTCTACAACGGCTCGTACACCCCGCTGAGCGGCGTCCGGATGACCAGGGCCTACGAGTCCACCATCGACCTCAGCTTCGACGTGCGCGGCGGGCTGCTGATCCGTCAGGTCCACCACTGGTCCGCGCTGGTCTTCTGTGCCGGGCTGCTGGTGCACATGATGCGCGTGTTCTTCACCGGGGCCTACCGCAAGCCGCGCGAGCTGAACTGGCTGTTCGGCTGGACCATCCTGTTCACGGCCCTCATCACCGGCCTCACCGGCTACTCGCTCCCGGACGACCTGCTCTCCGGCACCGGCATCCGGTTCGCCGACGGCGCCATCCTGTCGATCCCGATCGTCGGCACGTACATCTCCTTCTTCCTCTTCGGCGGAGAGTTCCCGGGGCACGACATCATTCCCCGGCTCTATTCGGCGCACGTGCTGCTGCTGCCAGGGCTCATCCTGGGGCTCGTCGTCACCCATCTGATCCTGGTCTTCTACCACAAACACACCCAATTCGCCGGTCCCGGACGGACCGAGAAGAACGTGGTGGGCGCTCCTCTGATGCCCGTCTACACCGCCAAGGCGGGCGGGTTCTTCTTCCTGGTCTTCGGGCTGCTGACGATCATGGGCGCGGTGGCGACCATCAACCCCGTCTGGGCGATGGGGCCCTACCGGCCGGACCTCGTCTCGACCGGGGCCCAACCCGACTGGTACCTGGGCTTCTCGGAGGGCCTGATCCGGGTGATGCCGGGCTGGGAGATCAACGCCTGGGGCCATACGCTCGCCCTCGGCGTCCTCATCCCCTTCATGCTCTTCCCGGTGCTGCTCGCCGCGATCGGCGCCTATCCGTTCATCGAGGCGTGGGTCACCGGCGACAAGCGCGAGCACCACATCGCGGACCGGCCGCGCAACCACCCCGTCCGCACCGGCCTCGGCACGGCCTGGCTGGCCATGTACTTCGTGTGTCTGATCGGCGGCGGCAACGACCTGTGGGCCACCCACTTCCACCTCTCGATCAACTCGATCACCTGGTTCGTACGGATCACCTTCTTCGCCGGACCGGTGCTCACCTTCATCGTCACCAAGCGCATCTGCCACGGACTCCAGCTCCGCGACCGCGACAAGGCGCTGCACGGCCGGGAGAGCGGCATGATCAAGCGGCTGCCGCACGGTGAGTACGTGGAGGTGCACGAGCCGCTCGACCAGGGCCAGCTGTACAAGCTCACCCAGCACGAGCAGCCCGCGCCCTTCGAACTGGGCCCGGAGGTCGACGCGAACGGCGTCCGGCGCAAGACCACCCGCTCCCAGCGGCTGCGCGCCAAGCTCGCCAAGGCCATGTACGGGCCGGGCTCGCACGTCCCCAAGGCCACCGTCGAGGAGTACAAGCAGATCCAGGCCTCGGGCCACGGCCACGGCGACAGCCACGGCCACGAGCAGGTGGAGGAGCAGGAGCACCAGCCCCGTTAGAGGCATCGCGCATCGGTACGGAACACGGGCCCCGCCGGTCGTCACGGCGGGGCCCGTGTTCGTCTCGCGTACCGCCGCTCGACACGGATACGCCACTGGGTCTTCCGTATTGCTCGCTGTTCTTGGAACACTCCAGTCGCTTCTGTCCCCACACCCTTGCAGAGGTCACCTCACTCATGGCTGAACTCAATCGGCGCCGGTTCATGCAGCTCGCCGGCGGCACCGCGGCCCTCACCATGCTGTCCGACAGCATCGCCCGCGCCGCCGCCATCCCGGCGCAGGGCAGCACCGGCAGCATCCAGGACGTCGAGCACGTGGTCGTCCTGATGCAGGAGAACCGTTCCTTCGACCACTACTTCGGCTCGCTCAGCGGCGTGCGCGGCTTCGGCGACCCGCGCCCCGTCACGCTCCCCAGCGGCAAGCCGGTCTGGCACCAGGAGGGCGGCGGCAAGGAAGTCCTGCCGTTCCGGCCCAAGGCGGACAACCTCGGTCTCCAGTTCATCCAGGACCTCAACCACGACTGGGCCGGCGGCCACAAGGCGTTCAACAACGGCAAGTACGACCAGTGGGTGCCCGCCAAGACGTCCACCACGATGGCGTACCTCACCCGTGAGGACATCCCGTTCCACTACGCGCTCGCCGACGCCTTCACCATCTGCGACGCGTACCACTGCTCGTTCATCGGCTCCACCGACCCGAACCGCTACTACATGTGGACCGGGTACACCGGCAACGACGGCACCGGCGGCGGGCCCGTCCTCGGCAACGACGAGAAGGGGTACGGCTGGACGACGTACCCCGAGCGCCTGGAGAAGGCCGGGGTGTCCTGGAAGATCTACCAGGACATCGGCGACGGCCTTGACGCGGCCGGCGGCTGGGGCTGGATCAACGACGCCTACCGCGGCAACTACGGCGACAACTCGCTGCTGTACTTCAACAGCTACCGCAACGCCAAGCCCGGCGACGCGCTCTACGAGAAGGCGCGCACCGGCACCAACGCCAAGGCGGGCCAGGGCTTCTTCGACATCCTCAAGGCCGACGTGAAGGCGGGGAAGCTGCCGCAGGTCTCCTGGATCGCCGCGCCCGAGGCGTTCACCGAGCACCCCAACTGGCCGGCCAACTACGGCGCCTGGTACATCTCCCAGGTGCTCGACGCGCTGACCTCCAACCCCGATGTGTGGGCGAAGACCGCGCTGTTCATCACGTACGACGAGAACGACGGCTTCTTCGACCACATCGTGCCGCCGTTCCCGCCCTCCTCGGCCAACCAGGGCCTGTCCACGGTCTCGACCTCGGCCGACTACTACGCCGGTGACATCAGCCACGGCGCCGGTGCCTACGGGCTCGGCCAGCGCGTTCCGATGCTCGTCGTCTCGCCCTGGTCCACCGGCGGCTACAGCTGCTCCGAGACCTTCGACCACACCTCGATCATCCGCTTCATGGAGCGCCGGTTCGGCGTCCAGGAGCCCAACATCTCGCCCTGGCGGCGGGCCATCTGCGGCGACCTGACCTCGGCGTTCGACTTCGGCAAGTCCAACACCACGCCCGCCTCGCTGCCCTCGACGGCCGGCTATCTGCCGCCGGACCACAACCGGCACCCGGACTTCGTGCCGGTGCCGCCCACCACCGGCAGCGTGCCCAAGCAGGAGCGCGGCTCGCGCAAGACCCGGCCGCTGCGGTACGCGCCGTACGTGGACGGCTCGGCGAACGCGTCCACCGGCAAGTTCACGCTGACCTTCGGCGCGGGCGCCTCGGCGGGCGCGCAGTTCTTCGTGACCTCGCCGAACCGCACCGACGGGCCGTGGACGTACACCACCGAGGCGGGCAAGACGCTCTCCGACACGTGGAACACCGCGTACTCGAAGGGCACCACCGACCTCACGGTCTTCGGCCCCAACGGGTTCCTGCGCACCTTCCGCAACCCCGGCAAGACCGCGGGCCCCGAGGTGACCGCCCGGCACAACGCGACCACCGGCAACCTCGACCTGACCCTGACCAACGCGGGCACGTCGAGCGCGCGCCTCACGGTCACCGACGGGTACGGCGGCGCCTCCCAGGCGCTCACGGTCCAGCCGGGCGCCACCGTCAAGTACACGGTCGACCTGACGGCGAGCAAGCGCTGGTACGACGTGTCGGTGGTCTCCAGCACCGCCTCCACCTTCCTGCGCCGGTTCGCCGGACACGTGGAGACCGGCACGGCCGGCGTCAGCGACCCGGCGATCCTCACCGCCTGATCGTTCCGCCTCAACGGCCGGGCCGTCCCCCAGGGGGCGGCCCGGTCCGCGTGTACGGGGGGTCAGCGCGCCAGGAGCTCGCGCAGGACCTCCACCACCTCCGCCGGGGACTCCTCCGCCATGAAGTGGCCGCAGGAGACGGTCCGGTGGACCAGGTCGGGGGCCCAGGTGCGCCACCGCTCGGCCGTCCCGGCGTCGGGGGCGGCGCCCCAGTCCTGCTGGAGCACGGTCACCGGCATGCGCAGCCGGTTGCCACAGCGGCGGTCGGCCGTGTCGTGCTCGACGTCGATGTGGGCCGAGGCGCGGTAGTCGGCGACGATCGAGGGGACGGCCGCACGGCAGGCCCGCAGATACGCGGCGCGCACCTCGGCGGGGATGGCGTCCGGGTCGCGGGTCCACAGGTCGAGGAAGTGGCCGAAGAACTCGTCGGCGGTGGCGGAGATCATCCGCTCCGGCAGGCCCGGCGGCTGGGCCGTCAGAGAGAGCGGGAACCCGGCGGCGCCGGACGTGCCGCGCAGCACGTCCCAGGTGTCCAGGGTCGGCACCACTTCGAGGGACGCGAGGTGGGTGACGGCGTGCGGGTGGTCGAGCCCGGCGCGGATCGCGACCAGCGCGCCCCGGTCGTGCCCCACGAGCGCGAACTGCTCGTGGCCCAGCGCACGGGCGAGGGCGACGACGTCGGCGGCCAGGGTCCGCTTCGCGTACACCGAGCCGTCGGTGTCCACCGGCTTGTCGCTGTCGCCGTAGCCGCGCAGATCCGGGCAGATCACCGTGTGGTCGGCGGCGAGCTCGGCGGCGACATGACGCCACATCAGATGTGTCTGGGGAAAGCCGTGCAGCAGGACCACGGGCGGGCCCGAACCGCCCACGGCCACCTGGAGCGCCACCGCCTGGGCGACCGGCACGCGGTGGTAGGCGAAGCCGTCGATCCCGGGGTCAGGGGGAGCGGTGCGGTCGGTGCGTTCCATGGGGCCTGACCTTTGCCGAGCGAGCGGTCGGATCGGGCCAAATCGTATGACTCCGCCAGGTCGAGGGCGTCGCGGCGCGTCATACTGGGCGGCCACGGATCGCGGCGGACAAGGGGAAGCACGGTGTTGGAGACGGTGAACGGGACCGGCGCGTCCGGGGACGGGGGGCGGCACGCCGTCGTCATCGGGGCGAGTCTGGCGGGGCTGCTCGCGGCCCAGGTGCTCGCGGCCCACGCCGACCGGGTCACGGTGATCGAGCGCGACCGGCTGCCCGACGGGCCCGAGCCGCGCGGCGGGGTGCCGCAGAGCCGCCACACCCATGTGCTGATCCCGGGCGGTCAACGCGCCTACGACGCCCTGCTGCCCGGATTCACCGACGAGCTGATGGCACACGGCGCGCCCCGTGTCGGCGCGCCCAGCGACCTGGCGCAGTGGCAGGCGGGGCGCTGGTTCCGCCGCACCGAGGAGACCGCCTTCTTCATCTGCCCGACCCGGCCCCTGCTGGAGTGGCTGGTACGCCGCCGGGTGCTGGCCGATCCCCGTATCGAGCTCGTCCAGGGCACCGAGACCGTGGGCCTGGTCGGCGACGCCTCGCGGGTGCGCGGGGTGCTGCTGCGCGAGCGGGGCGCGGCAGCCGTCGCCGTGGGCCGGGAGCCGCAGCGGCTTGCCGCCGACCTGGTGGTCGACGCCTCGGGCCGCGGCAGCAAGGCCGCCGACTGGCTGAGTGCCATCGGCGCCGAACCGGCCGTCGAGGAGACCCTGGAGACCGGGCTCGCCTACGCGACGCGCGTCTACCGTACGGGCGAGGACGACGACGCGGAGCCCCACTTCATCGTCCCCAACCCCGGCCAGACGCACGGCGCGGTGGTGCTGCCCGCCGAGGGCGACCGGTGGATGGTCACGCTCTCGGGGCTGCGGGGCAACGAACCGCCGCTGGACGACCGGGGGTTCACCGAGTTCGCCGACCGGCTGCCGCACCCGATCACCCGGAACTGGCTGGACGCGGCCAAGGCCGACGCGCCCGCGCTCGCCTACCGCACCACCGCGAACATCCGCCGCCGCTACGACCTTCCGGGCCGCCGTCCCGCCGGATTCCTGGCCACGGGTGACGCCCAGTGCGTGTTCAACCCGATCTACGGCCAGGGCATGACGGTCGCCGCCATGAGTGCCCTCGCGCTGCGCGACGCGCTGGCCGACACACGCCGTACGCCGACGACCCGGCGGGTGCAGAAGGCGATGTTCGCGGCCTCGCGGCAGGCCTGGGACATCTCGGCCGGCTCCGACAAGAACATGCCGACCGCGACGGGCGGCGCGGCGCGCAGCACGCCTGCCGACCGGGTCTCCGGGTGGTACCTCGCGCGCGTCGAGGCCCGCGCGCCGGGCGATCCGGCGGTCGGCCGGGTCTTCCGCGACGTGCTGTACCTGACCGCCCCGGTGACCGCGCTGTTCGCGCCGCGCATCGCGAGGGCGGTGCTGTTCGGTCCCGTACGGCCGACCCCGCAGGAACCGCCGGTGCGGCGAGAGGGGGTCTAGACCCCGGGTCAGCCGGCCTGCGCCTCTTCCTCGGCCGCACCGCCGAAGCTCTCGGCCGCGTCCGCGACCCGGCGCAGCAGGTCGAGGAAGACGGTCTGCTCGGCGGGGGCCAGCGGGGCCAGGAACACCTCGTTCATCCGAGCCGTGCGGACGGTGAGTTCGCGGTGCACCGCGCGGCCCTCGTCGGTGACGTCGAGCCGGGAGCGGCGGCCGTCGCGCGGGTCGCGCGTCTTGCGCAGCAGACCGCGCCGGGTCAGCCGGCTGATGACCTCGGCGATCGTCGACCGGTCCAGGCCCACCCGCTCGCCGACGGTCCGCTGGTCCAGGCCCGGGGAGGCGACCAGGGTGTTGAGGACCGCGAACTGCGGGGACGTGGTCTGCTCGGAGACCATCGTGTTCCAGAGCAGATAGTGGACCTGCTGGAGCCGCCGGGCCAGATGTCCGGGGTGGCCGCTCAAGTCGACTGCGGACACGGTGTGTTCCTCTCGTGCTGCCGCTCGATAGCGAGCGCTTTCGGTCAACCGCGTACGGTCAAGTGTTCAGCCCACTGCGGGTGTTGACCCGTCCGACTCGTCCCGTTAGCTTCGGAAGGCGGTAGGTGCTCAGTGCACTGACTAAACACTGAGCCTACCGCTACGGGGAAGCGAAGGGCAGGGGGAAGCAATGGCCGAAATTCGAGGGCTGCGCGAGGCGGTGGCCGACCTGATTCGCGACGGGGACACGGTCGCCATGGAGGGGTTCACCCATCTCATTCCGTTCGCGGCGGCCCATGAGGTCATCCGGCAGGGCATCACCGATCTCACGCTGGTGCGGATGACCCCGGACGTGATCTACGACCAGCTCATCGGGGCGGGGCTGGCCAGGAAGCTGGTGTTCTCCTGGGGCGGCAACCCGGGCGTCGGCTCGCTGCACCGGTTCCGCGACGCGGTCGAGAACGGCTGGCCGCGGCCGCTGGAGCTGGACGAGCACAGCCACGCGGGCATGGCCAACCGCTATGCGGCGGGCGCCTCCCGGCTGCCGTTCGCGCTCCTCAACGGCTACCGGGGCAGCGATCTGGGACGCCGTACGACAACGCTGTCAACGATCGACTGCCCGTTCACCGGGCAGGAGCTGGCGGCGGTCGCCGCGGTCAACCCGGACGTCACGGTCATCCACGCCCAGCAGGCCGACCGCGACGGCAACGTCCAGCTGTGGGGGCTCGCCGGGGTGCAGAAGGAGGCGGTCCTCGCGGCCGAGCGGGTGCTCGTCACCGTCGAGGAGCTCGTCGAAGTGCTGGAGCCGCGCCCGGGCGGCGTGGTGCTGCCGGGCTGGGTGGTCGACGCCGTCGCCTGGGTGCCGGGCGGCGCCCATCCCTCGTACGCCGCCGGGTACTCGGAACGGGACAACGACTACTACCGGGAGTGGGACCGCGTCTCGCGCGACCGGGACGTGTTCCAGCAGTGGCTCAAGGAGTGTGTGACCGGATGAGCGACGGACCGGGCCGCGTCGGCGGCGACGTGCTGATGGCGGTCGGCGCGGCCCGGGCCCTCGTGGGTGCGCGGACGTGCTTCGTGGGCATCGGACTGCCGTCCACGGCCGCCAACCTCGCCCGCCGCGTGCACAACCCCGGCCTGGTCCTGATCTACGAGTCCGGTGCCATCGGCGCCAAGCCGTCCCGGCTGCCGCTCTCCATCGGCGACGGCGAACTCGCCGACACCGCCGACGCGTTGGTACCGGTCACCGAGATGTTCACCTACTGGCTCCAGGGCGGCCGTATCGACGTCGGATTCCTCGGCGCCGCGCAGCTGGACCGGTACGCCAACATCAACACCACAGAGGTGGACCGGGGTCCGGGCCGCCCGCGCGGGCGGCTGCCCGGCGCGGGCGGCGCCCCCGAGATCGCCGCGCACTGCGGCGAGGTGCTGATCGCGGTGCGCCACTCGCCGCGCACCTTCGTCGAGCGCCTCGACTACGTCACCACGCTGGGCCACGGCACCGGCCCCGGCGACCGCGCCCGGCACGGGCTGCGCGGCCGGGGCCCGGTCTCCGTCATCACCGACCTCGGCGTGCTGCGCCCGGATCCGGCGACCGCCGAACTGATACTGACCGAGGTGCACCCCGGTGTCACCGTCGGCCAGGTGCGGGAGGCGACGGGGTGGCCGCTGCGGACCGCGGACCGGGTGGGGGTGACACCACCGCCCAGCGAACTGGAGCTGAGGGAGCTGAACGCCCTCAAGTCGGTCTGAGAGAGGGAGAGATGGCAGTGCGTCAGCAGTACGGGAAGCCGCCCGACGGTCTTGATCAGCACGTCGTCGACACCGAGGCGGCCGACGTCCGGGGCGCCGACCACCCGCCCCGCGACTTCCCGCCGTACGTGGGCAGTCGGCTGCGCCACCCGAGGCGTCCGCCGTTCCCGGTGCGCGACCCGGAGGCCGTCGAGCTGCGCGGGCCGGTCTTCGGCGCCACCGACGTCGGCCCGCTCGACCACGACCTGACCGCGCACCACCGGGGCGAGCCGCTGGGCGAGCGCGTCACGGTCAGCGGGCGGATCGTGGACAGCGGGGGGCGGCCGGTGGCGGGCCAGCTGACCGAGATCTGGCAGGCCAACGCGGCCGGGCGGTACGCCCATCAACTCGACCGGCACCGCGCGCCGCTGGATCCCCACTTCACCGGCTTCGGCCGCTGCCTCACCGACGCGGACGGGCGCTACTCCTTCACCACCGTCAAGCCGGGCGCGTACCCCTGGCAGAACCACGAGAACGCCTGGCGGCCCGCGCACATCCACTTCTCGCTCTTCGGGACGGCCTTCGCCCAGCGGCTGATCACCCAGATGTACTTCCCGGGCGACCCGCTGCTGGAGTACGACCCGATCTTCCTCTCGGTCCCCGACGAGGCCGCGCGGAGCCGGCTGGTCGCGGCGTACGATCCCCGACTCTCCGTACCGGACTGGTCGTTGGGCTACCGCTGGGACATCGTGCTCGGCGGCACGTCCGCCACCACGTTCGAGGAGGGGGAGCGGTGAACCAGCCCACGCCCTCGCAGACCATCGGGCCCTTCTACGGCCACGCCCTGCCCTTCGCGGGCGGCGAGGCGATGGCCCCGCCGGGCCACCCGGACACCCTCACGCTGCACGGCCACGTCTACGACGGGGACGGCGAGCCGGTGCCCGACGCCCTCCTGGAATTCTGGCAGCCGGGACCGGACGGTTCCCGTACCGGCGAACCCGGCTCGCTCGGCCGCAACGGGGTCGACTTCACGGGCTTCGGCCGCGTCCCCACCGACGCGTCCGGCCACTGGACCCTGCGGACGCTGGCGCCCGGCGGGGTCCCGTACCTGTGCGTCGCGGTCTTCGCGCGGGGCCTGCTGCACCACCTGTTCACCCGGGTGTATCTGAGCGAGGCGCCGGACCCGCTGCTCGACTCCCTGGAGCCGGAGCTGCGCCGCACGCTGATGGCCGTGGCCGACCCGGCCGTGCGCGCCCACCGCTTCGACATCCACCTCCAGGGACCGAAGGAGACGGTGTTCCTCGCATTCCGCTGACCTCGGGGACGCGCTCGGGATCCCCGCCGCCTCCGCCGTGGCCCGGCGCGTGCCTGCCGGGCCGACGGCGAAGGGGGAGTGACGGAGCGTCAGCTCTGCGGGACGTACGACGCGCGGCCCCGGCCGCGCGTCAGCGCGTACCCGGCGACACCGGCGAGTGCGCCGAGCACACCGCCGACGGCCGTCCAGATCCAGCGGTCGGTCCACCAGCCGGACGACCAGCCGTCCTCCGGCTCCGCCTTCGGGCCGCCAGCGCCCAGCGGCGTGGACAGGCTGCCGTCCACCGCGTGGGCGCCGCCCGTGTCCTTGGTGGTCGGCTTCATCTCCGCCTTGACGGGCAGACCCCGCTCGGAGGCGGGCAGCCCGACGGCGGTGAGTCGTACGTAGTAGCTGCCCGGCAGCGGGTCGTTCGACCAGCCGTCGGCCCAGGCGCGCACCGGGCGCAGCGTGCAGGAGAGCGTCACGCTGGTGGCGTCGGGCGCGGCCGAGCGGGACTGCGCCCCGTACATGCACGGCTGGCGGCGGCGCAGCCCGTCGTACACGTCGATCCGCCAGGTCGTCGCGGTCTGGCGGCCGGCGGACGGCAGCGTCACCGTGGCGTCGACGGTGGGGCGCTGCCCCGCGTCGGCGGGGAAGACCCAGTACAGGTAGTCACCGCTGGAGGCCGTCGCGGTGGCCTGCTGGCCCTGCTTGACGGGCGTCGCGGTACGGAACGTGGTGCCCGCCTCCGTCGGCGCGCCGGAGGACTTGCTCGGGCCGGGCGACGGCGTGTCGGCCAAGGCCGGTGCCGCCGGGGCGAGCAGCGCGGCGCCGGTGAGCAGCGCCGCGGCCAGCATCCTTGTGGTACGCATCAGTTGGTCCTCCAGACAGCCACGCGCCAGCGCGAGATCCAGCCCCACAGCAGACCGGCGAGGAGGCCGGTGAGCACCAGCACGCCGAGCAGCCACCAGCCGCGGCCGAGGCCGAAGGCGGCCACGTCCGAGGGCTGGTCGGGGCCGTCGACGACGTCCACGGTCAGCTCGACGGGCATACCGGGCGTGGTCTTCACCGACGCGGGCGCCGAGAAGGAGTTGCTGACCTGGAGGCAGACGGTCTCCACGGCGTC
Source organism: Streptomyces melanogenes (assembly GCF_014649795.1). Lineage (GTDB taxonomy): Bacteria > Actinomycetota > Actinomycetes > Streptomycetales > Streptomycetaceae > Streptomyces > Streptomyces noboritoensis. Next base: position 121,479 of record NZ_BMTS01000008.1, on the reverse strand, counting down.
CTTGTCGGCGTCGTCCTTCGCCTTCGGCTTCGGATAGCGCAGACCCGTAGAGATCAGGTCGGTGCGGCCGTCGCCCGCCTCGGAGCCGCGCACGATCTCCCGGCCGTGCCGGGTGACGGCCCGCATCAGCACGCCGTAGTCGTTGTTGACGGCGCGGTCGGCGCCGATGCTGACGGCGGCGCGCAGCTCCTGGCCGGGCTTGACGTCGACCTTGTACCAGCGGTGCTCGCCGAACGTCTCGCGGTCGGTGTACAGGCCGGGCTTCAGCTGCGGCGCGCTCTCGCAGCTCGCGGCGCCGTTGGTGGCGACCGGGACCACCACCGGGTCGGCGGCGCGGTCGACCGACTGTTTGACGCGGTCCTTGAGCTCGTCCTTGTGCTTCACCGAGGTGTACGTGCCGCCGGTCGCCTGCGCGATGCAGGTCAGCTGGTCACGGGTCTTGGCGTCCGGGTTCAGGCCGAGCGTGTCGATGACCAGGTGGATGCCCTGGGCGGCGATGTCGCGCGCCACCTCGCACGGGTCGAGCGGCGCGCAGGTGTCCTCGCCGTCCGTGATGAGCACGATCCGGCGGGTCGCCTCGCCGCCCTTGAGGTCCTGCGCCGCGCCCTGCAGGGCGGGGCCGATCGGCGTCCAGCCGGTCGGGGCGAGGGTGGCGACGGCGGTCTTCGCCTCGGTGCGGTCGAGCGGGCCGACCGGGTACAGCTGGCGGGTGTCCTTGCAGCCGACCTGGCGGTCGTTGCCCGGGTAGTTGGCGCCGAGCGTCCGTATGCCGAGCTCGACCTCCGGCGGGGCCGAGTCCAGTACGTCGTTGAAGGCCTGCTTGGCGACGACCATCCGGGACTGGCCGTCGATGTCGCGGGCCCGCATGGAGCCGCTGACGTCGAGCACCAGCTCGACCTTGGGTGCGGCCTTCTGTGCGGGCGGTCCGTCGGCCGCGACCGCGTCGGCCGGGAGGATGCCGGTGGCGAGGGTGGCGAGCAGCGCGCCCACCCCGGCCGCCAACCGTTTTCTGGTGATCATCGCCGGATCCTATGGAAGATCGTATCCCCGCCCAAATCCAGCGACTCCGCGGCCGGTTCCGCCGGGCGGCGGACCGGGGCCCGCCCGGGTCAGGGATCCGCGCGCTTCACGTTCTCCAGAAGCATGTCCAGCCACTCGGTGACCTTGTCGCGGTGCTTGTCCGTGGGGAGCTGGGCGGCCCGCCAGGCGATGCCGCGCACACCGTGGTCCTGGAGCAGGCGCTCAAGGGGGTCGTCCCCGGCCGGGGCGAGCGCGTCGAGTTCGCGCTCCCGGTCGTGCTCGCGGGCGGCGAAGGCGTGCAGCAGCTCCTGTTCGGTACGGAGCAGCGCGTCGCTCAGGGCCTCGCTGTCCTCGGCGGTGAGATAGCCCGCGTGGACCTTGAAGAAGCGCTGGATGGCGTCGCAGTGCTCCATGGTGGGGCGCCGGTCGCCGTTGATGAGGGCGCCCGCCTGCTGCCGGGACATCCCGGCGCCGTCGGCGATCTCCTGCTGGGTGTAGGGGCGGCCGTTCGGTTTCAGCCGGGAGCGGCGCAGCGCGCCGAACCGTTGGAGGAACCGGGCCTGGACGTCCGGTTCACCGGCCGGACGGCCTTCGAGCAGCGCCTGGACGACGTCGGCCGGAACGCCCGAGGCGTCGGAGAGCTGGTGCACGTCGAAGACCTCTGCCTGGCTCATTCCGAGCTTGCGGGCCAGTTCGTCGACGCGGGCCGCGATGTCCCCCAGAGGGCCCGTGGCCGCCGGTCCCGGATCCGAGAAGCCGTCCGTCACCAGTAATTCTCCTAGATCACACGAGTTGCTCCGCACACCTCGAACACAGAGTGAAGATGTCCGGAGGCTACTTGCTCACGCCGTAGAGAACCAGAACTTGCCACAGCTGTGGCGTATTTGAGGCGTTCTCGGGCCGGAATGCCACGATGGTTGACATTGTCTTGTCGGCGGGAGCAGGATCGCAGCACGGTGCGAAGATCGACCTCTGTGCGATGAGGACGTGGAGGACGGCAGGCGCACCGCGTGCCTGCAAGAGGAGTCGCGTTCTCGATGGTGAAAGAACCGTTGGTGAACAGGTCAGCCGGCCCCGTACCGGACAACGGACGGGGCGCCACCGCCACCGACCAGTGGGACGCCGAGGCGCGTGCCTACGTCGACGACCACATAGCGATGATGGACGCCACGGACTTACCGTCGTTCCTCGTCGATCGCAGCTGGAACGTCGTGCACGCCAACACCGCGTACGACAGGCTGTTCCGCGCCGTGGGCCCCCACCCCACCGCGATGCCCCGCGACAACTTCCTGCGTTTCGTCCTCTTCCACCCCCACGCGGGCTCCGTGCTCGCCCAGCACGAGACGGGTTGGTGCCTCCCCATGCTCGCCCAGCTCTCGTCCGCCCTGGAGCGCGACCCGCACGACCCCGAACTGCGCGCCGTGCACCGCGAGATCGCCGACGACCCGCTGATGAGCGCGGCCTACCAGCAGGGCCTGCCGCACTGGATGCGCATGGTCGGCCCGGCCGCCGTGCACCACGACGGGACCGTACGGGCCGTGCGCCACCCCGACCCCGGCTGGGACGCCGTGGAGTGCCGCGTCCTCGACGAGTCCTCCGGGACGCTGGGCGAGCTGGGACTGCGCCGGGTCACCCTGGTGCTGCGCCGCACGCCCGCCGAGCCCCGCGCGCACGCCCCCAAGAGCGCGCCCAGGAACGTCGTGATCACCCGGCGCCGGGGCCATCTGAGCCTCGTCCGCATGGAACCGGCCCCCGTCGAGAGCTGATCGGGAGCCGCCGGTCACGGCCGCCGTAGACAATGGGCGGGTGACACTCCGCTACCGCGTACTCGGACCGACGCGGGCCCTGTGCCCGGACGGCAGTGAGGTGCCGCTCGGCGGCGCCCGGCTGCGGGCCCTGCTCGCCGCGCTGGCAGCGGGCGCCGGACGCGCGGTGCCGGTAGCGGAGCTGGCCGCCCGGCTCTGGGCCGACGACACCGCACCCGCCGACGAGGCCGCGGCCGTCCAGGCGCTGGTCGGACGGCTGCGGCGGGCGCTCGGCCGGGACGCCGTGGAGTCCGCGCCGGGCGCCTACCGGCTGGCCGCCGACCCCGACGACATCGACGTGTTCCGCTTCGAACGGCTGGCCGGGGAAGGCGCGGACGCGCTGGCGGACGGGGACGCGCGGAAGGCGGCGCAACTGCTCGACGACGCCCTCGCGCTGTGGCAGGGGCCGGTCCTGGCCGAGCTTCCGGTACGGGAACGGGACCCGCTGGTCGTCCGGGCCGAGCGCCGCCACGCCGAGGCCCGCCGCTGCCGCCTCGCCGCCGACACCGCGCTCGGCCGCGCCGAGCACACCCTGCCGGAACTGGCCGGGCTGGTCGCGGCGGCGCCCCTGGACGAGCCGCTGCGAGCCCTGTACCTGCGCGCCCTGACGGCGGCGGGCCGCCGGGCCGAGGCGCTGGCGGCGTACGAGTCGGCCCGCCTCGCCCTCGACGACGCGCTGGGCACCGCCCCGGGTCCCGAACTGCGGGCGCTGCACGCCGAGTTGCTGAAGGACACCCCATCGGCGGATCCGGCTCGACGCGCGGAAAGCGCCCCCGGCAACCTCCGCGCCCGCCTCACCTCCTTCGTCGGGCGCGAGCCCGAACTCCTCGCCCTGCGCGCCGACTTGGCCGACGCCCGGCTCGTCACCCTCACCGGACCCGGCGGCGCGGGCAAGACCCGGCTCGCCCTGGAGGCCGCCGAAGCTGTCGCCCACGAGTGGGCCGACGGCGTCTGGCTGGCCGAGCTCGCATCCGTACGGGAGGCGGCGCAGCTGCCGCAGGCCCTGCTCACCGCGCTCGGCGCGCGCGAGAGCGTGCTGCTCACCGCGGCCGAGGCCGGGCCCCGAGACCCGCTGGCACGGCTCGTCGCGCACTGCGGCCGCCGCCGGATGCTGCTCGTCCTCGACAACTGCGAGCAGATCGCCGCCGGGGCGGCCGAGCTGGCGCACGAACTGCTCACCGCCTGCCCCGAAGTCACCATTCTCGCCACCAGCAGGGAACCCCTCGGCGTCCCGGGCGAGCGGGTGCGCGGGGTGGGACCCCTGCCGCTGGACACCGCCCTGCGGCTGTTCGGCGAGCGGGGCGCGGCGGCCCGGGCGGGCTTCCGCGTGGCCGAGGACCCGGAGGCCGCCGCGGAGGTCTGCCGCCGCCTCGACGGGCTGCCCCTCGCCCTCGAACTCGCCGCGGCCCGGCTGCGGATGCTCACCCCGCGCCAGCTCGCCGACCGCCTCGACGACCGCTTCCGCCTGCTGGGCGACGGAGCCCGCACCAGCCGGACGCTGCGGCCCCGGCAGCAGACCCTGCGGGCCGTCGTCGACTGGTCCTGGGAGCTCCTGGACGCGCGCGAGCGGGCCGTGCTGCGCCGCCTCGCCGTCTTCTCCGGCGGCTTCGCGCTGCCCGAGGCGGAGGCGGTCTGCGCCGATCCCGCCGACCCGGCCGAGCACCCCGGCGACGTACTCGGCCTGCTCGCCTCCCTCGTCGACAAGTCCCTGGTCGTGGCGGACCCGGACGGCGGCGCGATGCGCTACCGGCTCCTTGAGACCGTCGCGGAGTACGCCGCCGAGCGGCTCGCCGAGTCGGGCGAGGGCGCGGCGGTCGAGCTGCGCCATCTGGTCGCGTACCGCGAACTCGCCCGCACCGGCGAGGCCGTGCTGCGCGGGCCCCGGCAGGCCGACGGGATGCGGCGGTTCGAGACCGAGCACGGGAACGTACGGACCGCGCTGGGCCGGGCGGTCGAGCACGGCCGCGAGCAGGACGCGCTCTGCACGGCCCTCTCGATGAGCTGGTTCTGGCAGCTGCGCGGCCACCAGAGCGACGCCCGCGCCTGGTCGCTCGCGGCGGCCGGGATGGGGCCCGACCCGTTCGCGGAGCCGGTGCGCCCCGCCGTGCCGCTCACCGCCCGCTGCACCGACGCGCCGCCGCCGTGGTCCGAGGAGCAGCTGTGGGAGGCCCGGCGCGGGGTGCGGATGATGCTGTTCGCGGGCGGCGGCGAGGGCGAGGGCGCGGAGTTCGCCAGCCCGGCGGCCCAGCCGTATCTGCGCCGGATCGTGGCCGCGTACGGCTCGGCGCTGCCGCAGAACTGCCGCCAGCCCGGGTCCGTCTGGTACTTCGCCCGGATGCTCACGCACGAGTTCGCCGGGTTCCCGCAGGCCGTCGACGCGATGGTCGAGGACTGCCGGGCGCTCGGCGAACCGTGGGACCTCGCCTTCGCGCTGCTGCTGCGGGCCAAGCTGGTCGGCGGCCCCGACGCGGACGAGGCACTGGCCCTGTTCGAACGGCTCGGGGACCCGTGGGCCATCGCCGAGACGCTCTCGGCGCGCGGCGAGGACCACTCGCGGCGGGGCCGGTACGAGGAGGCCGCCGCCGACTTCGAGCGCGCCATGGCGTCCACCACCTGGACCGGCGCGTACGCCCAGGGCCCCATGTTCAAGGCGCGTCTCGCCACGGTCCGCCTCGCCGTCGCCCGGACGGACGAGGAGGCCGGGCGGGCCGAGCGGCTGCTGCTCGACGCCGTCGAGGAGTCGCGCCACTACGCGGGCGAGGGCGTCGGCACCGCCCGGATGCTGCTCGCCCACCACTACGCGGCCACCGCTCGCGTCGGCCGGGCGCGTGAGCAACTGCGGCTGATGGAGGCCGAGTTCACGAAGAACGTGCCGGAGATGTTCCGCGGTCTGGTCGCCGGGGTGGACGGCTGGCTGGACTGCCTCGGCGGCGCGTACGCCGACGCGCTCGGGCATGTGCGCGAGGCGGTGCGGCAGCTGGAGGGGCAGGCGTATCTGGTCGCGCCCAATCTGATCACCAGCCAGTTCCTCGTCGCCGCCTGGGCCAAGGCGCACCTCGGCGCTGCCGAGGAGGGCGCCCGGCTGCTCGGCGCCTACGACCGGCACGCCGACGGGCGCCACGGCGGCTTCGGGCTGCGCCCGCTGCCGTCCGAGCCCGCCGTGCGGCGCCGCGCCGAGGCCGAACTGCGCGCCGTGCTCGACGACACCGCGTACCGCCGCTCGTACGAAGAGGGGCACGGGCTCGCGGTGGAGGCGGCCGCGTCCCTGGTGTGAGGTGCGGTGGTGAACAGGGTGAAGGGGGAGTGCGCGAGGGGCGCGTGAAGCTCGGCTGTTGGCCCGCTTAAGAAAACCTCGATGGACGCGGGCGGCTCTTGCTCGGCAGATTAGTGATCAGCCATGGAACCATGGCTTTCGCCCCTCTTTGTACGTCCCGGGAGCCGCCCGCCATGAAGGCCCTTGTCAAGCAGCACGCCGAACCCGGACTGTGGCTCATGGACGTCCCGGAGCCGGAGACCGGCCCCGGCGACGTGCTGATCAAGGTGCTGCGCACCGGCATCTGCGGCACCGACCTGCACATCCGCTCCTGGGACGGCTGGGCGCAGGGCGCGGTCAAGACCCCCCTCGTCCTCGGCCACGAGTTCGTCGGCGAGGTCGCGGCGGTCGGCGCGGACGTCCGGGACATCGCGGTCGGCGACCTGGTCAGCGGCGAGGGCCATCTGGTCTGCGGCAAGTGCCGCAACTGCCTGGCGGGCCGCCGCCACCTGTGCCGCTCCACGATCGGCCTCGGCGTGGGGCGCAACGGCGCCTTCGCGGAGTACGTGGCGCTGCCCGCCGCCAACGTGTGGGTGCACCGCACGCCGGTCCCGCTCGACGTCGCCGCGATCTTCGACCCGTTCGGCAACGCCGTGCACACCGCGCTCTCCTTCCCGCTGGTCGGCGAGGACGTCCTGATCACCGGCGCGGGCCCGATCGGCATCATGGCGGCGGCCGTGGCCAAGCACGCGGGCGCCCGCAACGTCGTGATCACCGACGTCAGCCCCGAGCGCCTGGAGCTGGCCCGCAAGGCCGGTGCCACGCTCGCGGTGAACGTGGCGCAGTCCTCGATCGCGGACGCCCAGCGCCGGCTAGGTCTGCGCGAGGGCTTCGACGTCGGCCTGGAGATGTCGGGCCGCGCCGAGGCCATGCGCGACATGATCGACAACATGACGCACGGCGGCAAGATCGCGATGCTCGGACTGCCCGCGCAGGAGTTCGCCGTCGACTGGTCGAAGATCGTCACCTCGATGATCACGGTCAAGGGCATCTACGGCCGTGAGATGTTCGAGACGTGGTACGCGATGACGGTGCTGCTCGAAGGCGGCCTCGACCTCTCCCCGGTGATCACCGGCAGCTACTCCTACCGGGACTTCGACGCGGCCTTCGACGAGGCCGCCACCGCCCGCAGCGGCAAGATCATCCTCGACTGGACCGCCTGAGTCCCCCCGGTATCTAGGAGCCTGAGCATGTACGCGTCCGTTCGCGACGACCTCCAGAAGACCCTCGACGAGATCCGCGAGGCCGGTCTCTTCAAGCCCGAGCGGGTGATCTCCACCCCGCAGAACGCCTCGGTCGCCGTGCCCACCGGTGAGGTCCTGAACTTCTGCGCCAACAACTACCTGGGCCTCGCCGACCACCCCGAGGTGATCGCCGCCGCCAAGGAGGCGCTCGACCGCTGGGGCTACGGCATGGCCTCGGTCCGCTTCATCTGCGGCACCCAGGACGTCCACAAGGAGCTGGAGGCGCGGCTTTCGGCGTTCCTCGGCCAGGAGGACACGATCCTCTACTCGTCCTGCTTCGACGCCAACGGCGGTGTCTTCGAGACCCTGCTCGGCGCCGAGGACGCGGTGATCTCCGACGCCCTCAACCACGCCTCGATCATCGACGGCATCCGGCTCTCCAAGGCCGCCCGCTACCGGTACGCCAACCGCGACATGGCCGAGCTGGAGGCGAAGCTCAAGGAGGCCTCCGGTGCGCGCCGTCGCCTCATCGTCACCGACGGTGTCTTCTCCATGGACGGCTACGTCGCCCCGCTCCAGGAGATCTGCGACCTCGCCGACCGCTACGACGCCATGGTCATGGTCGACGACTCGCACGCCGTCGGCTTCGTGGGCCCCGGCGGCCGCGGCACGCCCGAGCTGCACGGCGTCATGGACCGCGTCGACATCATCACCGGCACCCTCGGCAAGGCGCTCGGCGGCGCCTCCGGCGGCTACGTCGCGGCCCGCGCCGAGATCGTCGCCCTGCTGCGCCAGCGCTCGCGCCCGTACCTCTTCTCGAACTCGCTGGCCCCGGTGATCGCCGCGGCCTCCCTGAAGGTCCTGGACCTGCTGGAGTCGGCGGGCGACCTGCGCGACAAGCTCGCCGCCAACACCGCGCTCTTCCGGACGAAGATGACCGAGGCGGGCTTCGAGATCCTGCCCGGCGACCACGCCATCGCCCCCGTCATGATCGGCGACGCCGCCGAGGCCGCCCGCATGGCCGAGCTGCTGCTCGAACGCGGTGTGTACGTGATCGGCTTCTCCTACCCGGTGGTCCCGATGGGCCAGGCCCGCATCCGGGTCCAGCTCTCCGCCGCGCACTCCACGGCCGACGTGGAGCGGGCCGTTGCCGCGTTCATCGACGCCCGGGCGACAATGGCCGGGTGATCGACCCGCGCCGGCTCCGCATCCTGCGCGCCGCGGCGGACCACCGTACGGTGACCGCCGCGGCCGCAGCGCTCTATCTGACCCCTTCCGCCGTCTCCCAGCAGCTCGCCGCCCTGGAGCAGGAGACCGGCCACACGCTGCTGACCCGCAGCGGCAAGGGCGTACGGCTCACCGCGGCCGGCGAGATCCTCCTGGAGCACGCCAACGCGGTCCTCGCCCAGCTGGAGCGGGCGGAGGCGGAGCTGGCGGCGTACGCGGGCGGCGCGGCCGGCGACGTGACGGTGGCGGCGTTCGCCACCGGCATCGCGGAGGTGCTCGCCCCGGCCGTGGCCCGGCTGCGCGCCACGCACTCCACGATCCGGGTCCGGGTGCGCGACGCCGAGGGCGACGAGTCGCTGCCGATGGTCCTGGACGGCGAGGCGGACGTGGCGCTCGCGGTCGAGTACCGGGGCGCCCCCAGGGAGGACGACCGGCGGCTGGCCCGGGTCGCGCTCTACGCGGAGTCCTTCGACGCGGTGCTCCCGGCCGGGCACCCGCTGGCGCACGCGCCGGAGGTGCGGCTCTCCGAGCTGGCCGAGGACGACTGGATCGGCCCGTACCCCGGCAACCCCTGCCACGACGTGGTCTTCCTCGCCTGTGAGCTGGCGGGCTTCGAGCCGCGCCTGGTCCACTCCTCGGACGACTTCCGCGCCGTGGTGGCGCTGGCGGGCGCCGGGGCGGGCGTGGCGCTCGTACCGCGCTCGGCGCTGCGCGGCATGGAGCAGAAGAACACGGTGGTGCGCCCGGTCGCGGGCCCCGCCGCCACCCGCCGCGTCTTCGCGGCGGTCCGCAGCGGCGCCGAGCACCACCCGCTGATCAGCCCGGTCCTGGACGCCCTGGCCCGGGCGGCGCAAGGTCTGACGACGGGCTGAGCCCGTGAGCGGGAAGCTCCGGTCCGCGGGGGGCGAAGTCCCACCCGGGGTCGGCGCGAAGGGCGGGCGAACAGGTCAGGTCCATGCCGGTGCCGTTCCAGTGAGCTGGCATACCACCAGGTAGAGCGGGATGGGGGGCGTGTACGGGCTGGTTCCGTCGGGGCAGTGGATCATCCGCCGTCCCGGGTTCTCCGGAACGCGCGCGTCCGGGGCGTAGCGGGCCGGGTGCGGCCAGGTCAGGTCGTGGTCCGAGCCCGCCGGGACCACCCACCACCAGCAGACGGCGTCCGCGAAGACGCAGCCCGAGCGGGGCAGCCGGGACAGCACCCGGAAGCCGTAGGAGGCGGGCACCGCGACCGCGTCGCAGCCCAGAGACGCCGGGAGCGCCGGCGGCAGCACGAGTCTGCCGCCGGTCGCTCCGGCGCCCCCTTGCGGGCCGGGCCCCCGAGGCCCCCCAGCCTCTTCCCGGCCGCCTCTGGACAGAAGTGTGCGTGGGCCCCTCAGCATGCAGGGACCGCCCCGAGCCGGGCCCAGACGATCCGGCCGGTGCCGTGCGGCACGTCGTGGGCGCCCCAGGCGACGCTCAGCGCGTCGACGAGCAGCAGCCCGCGGCCGCCCTCCTCGCCGTCGGCGGCGTCGCACAGCGTGGGCCCGCCCGTGCCGTACCCCTGGTCCCTGACGGCGACCGTCAAGTGACCGGAGGAGAAGGAGAGTTCGCAGGACACCCGGGTGCCCGCGGTGTGCACGACGGCGTTGGTGACGAGCTCGGAGACGACCAGCGCGGCCGCGTCGCCCAGCTCCTCGCACAGCCCCCACCGGACGGTGACCTCGGCGGTGTGGCGGCGCGCGGCGGCGGCGGATTCGGGCCGGGCGGAGAGTTCGAACGCGTACCGGCGGACGTCGGCGACGGACACCGTGGAGGCCGCGCCTATGAGCTGCGGGACGAGCGCATTACCAGGGGCCACGACCGGGTCCTCACAGTGGGGAAGCGGTGCCGCACGCGACAACCGCATGTGCGGGCGTTCACCGACCTACCTTCCACCCATCCGTGACACTTGGCAAGGGGCACTCTGAAAATTGCAGAGTGCTGTGTTCTGGGCTGAGGTGGCATGGCACACTGCTCGGCAACAGGGTTAGGGGAGGTCTGACGTGAGTGAACCCCGGTCCGCCCCGACCGTGGGGCAGGTCGTGCTGGGCAGACGCCTGCAGGACCTGCGCGAGCGGGCCGGCCTCAAGCGCGAGGAGGCGGCGAAGGTGCTCCGCGTCGCTCCCGCCACGATCCGCCGCATGGAGACGGCCGAGGTCGCGCTGAAGATCCCGTACGTACAGCTGCTGCTCAAGGCGTACGGCATCGGGGACGAGGAGACGGACCGTTTCATCGAACTGGCGGAGGAGGCCAACAAGCCGGGGTGGTGGCAGCGCTTCCACGACATCCTGCCCGACTGGTTCAGCATGTACGTCAGCCTGGAGGGGGCGGCCTCGCTCATCCGGACGTACGAGCCGCACTTCGTTCCGGGACTCCTCCAGACCGAGGAGTACGCGCGCTCGGTGATGGTCAGCGGCGCCCTCGGGCAGACCCGGGCCGCCGACATCGAGCGGCACGTGGCCCTGCGCATGGAGCGCCAGTCACTGCTCACCCGGGACAACGCGCCGCGGTTCTGGGTGATCATGGACGAGACCGTGCTGCGCCGCCCGGTGGGCGGGCCCGAGGTGATGCGCGGCCAGCTCGACCGGCTCCTGGAGGCGGCCGAGCTGCCCCATGTGACGATCCAGCTCGCCGAGTTCGCGACGGGGCACCACCCGGGGACGTACGGCCCGTTCGTCCTGTTCAGATTTGCCGTGCCGGAACTCCCGGACATGGTCTACAGCGAGTACCTGACCGGCGCGGTCTATCTCGACGCGCGTCCCGAGGTCGACACCCACCTCGAAGTCATGGACCGCATGGCGGCCCAGGCCGCGACTGCACGACGCACGAAGGAGATCCTGGCGGATCTCCGCGAGGAGCTGTGAATGGATCACATATACAACGGCATGCCGGCCCGCGAGCTCGGGACCGAGGGCTGGCACAAGCCGTGGAGCGGTGGCAACGGCGGCAACTGCGTCGAAGCCATGAAGCTGGCCGACGGCCGGGTCGCGGTGCGCCAGTCGGCCGACCCGGAGGGCCCCGCTCTGATCTACAGCAGCAACGAGATCGCCGCGTTCATCCTCGGCGCCAAGTCGGGCCAGGCCGACTTCCTGCTGACGTGATCCACCGGACGGCCGCCGCCCGGCGCCCCCTCGGGGCCCGCGCGGCGGCCGAGCCGTGTCAGCCCACGTCGAAGACGTTGGGCAGCCCGAGGCGGTAGCGGAAGCGGTCGTCGCGCTTGAGCAGGTCCAGCTCCGGGGCGCTGTAGAGGGAGGCCACCGAGCAGCGCGGGGCGGCCGAACCGGCCCGGTCGAGCAGCGCGTTGGCGGCGAGGCGGCCCGAGGTGTTGGCGCCCTCCATGGTCGCCAGGTCGATGGGGACGGCCACGTAGTCGCCCGCCAGATAGAAGTTGGGGATCCTGGTGGCCGCCGAAGGGCGGTTGTGGAACGTGCCGACCGGGTGGATGAGCAGCTCGTCCTCGTTCCTCGGCTCCGGCGTGCCGATGCCGGAGACGCCCGGGTCCAGGAACCACGAGTGCAGCTTGCCGTCGCTGAGCACGGTCTTGCCGGTGTCGTTGACCGAGGCCTTCAGCTGCGCCCACACCTCGCGGGCGACCTCCTCGCGGGTGCACTGCTTGGCCGTCTTGCCGTACAGCATCCCGGGCTTGTCCCACTCGGAGATGTCCACCGAGAGGCAGTCCACCACCGTGCCGTCGCCGTAGTCGGTGCGGAAGTCGTGGTGCGGCCAGTGCTCGGCCTGGGCGATCGCGGTGAGCGACCAGGGGGAGTCGATGCAGTCGAAGTGGCCGTGCACCCCGTCGGGCCGCTCGGTCAGATAGAACTGGATGCCGGTCATCCAGTCCGTGCGCAGCTTGTCGCAGCGGGCCAGTTGCGGGTCGGCCGCGCGCATCGCGGCGCTCCAGGTGGGCCGGGCGTGTTCCACCGGGAGCGCGCAGACGTAGTGGTCGGCGCTCACCGTGCGGCGCGTACCGCCCGGGTCCTCGACCACCGCTCCCGTCACCTTCGTCCCGTCGTACGCGAACTCCCGCAGGGTCCAGCCCAGTTGGAACTCCACGCCCAGGGTGCGCAGATGGGCGACCCAGGGGTCGATCCACGCCTCGTTGGTGGGCGCGTTGAGGATGCGGTCGAGGGGGCCGTCCGCGCCCCGGCCCAGCGCGTTGAAGACGAACGCCTCCAGGAGCGAGCCCACCGTGCGGGTGCTCGCCTCCTCCGCCTTGGTCGCCACGATGTTGCGGGTGACGCCGACGGCGAGGATGCGCTGGTACTCGTAACTCATCTGGCCCGCCTTGGTGAACGTCCACCAGGGCGTCGCCTCCCACTGGTTGTTGCGGCGCTCGTCGCAGCTGGTCAGGAAGGTGACCAGGCGGTCGGCGAAGTACGCGATCTCGCGTGCGGGCAGCCGCTGGAAGGTGCCCAGCACCCCGGTCAGGGCGCGCCGCAGCGCGTCCAGGGTGAGCTGCTGCGGGGTGCCGGACCAGGGCAGCGGGAGGCGCAGGTCCTCGTAGCCGGTGCGGGCGAACATCATCTCCTTGGGGGCGACCAGGTTGTCCCACACGCCGTGCGGGTTGCCCGGGAAGGGGATGCGCCGCATCGTGTCCGGCAGGTTGTGGTAGATCCCGGGGATGAACCGGAAGCCGTGCTCGGCCGGCAGCGGGCCGCGCCCGCCGCGCGCGCTGTCCGGGACGTCCATGCTGCGGGCCTTGCCGCCGAGCGCCCGGCGCTCGTAGAGCGTGACGCGGAAGCCCCGTTCGGCCAGCTCGTGGGCGGCGGTGAGACCCGCGACCCCGCCGCCGAGCACCACCACCGACTGCCCGGCCGCCGGGGCGGCTCCCGCACGCGCCGCGGCCGCGGCGGGCACCGCAGCTTCGAGCCCCAGGGCGGTCGCCGCGCCCGCCACCGCCGTCCCCGCGACGAACGTGCGTCTCGTACTGCCGGAGGTGCGGCCCGAAGTGCTGCGCGCAGTGGTGCCCGAACGCTCCATGGTGCCCCCTATTACCGGTGGTAACAATCACGTCGGCGCAGGAGCATACGGATGCGGCGGCCAAGCCGGAAGAGACAATCGAGCCCAGTGTTCCGTGGGCGTACGGCAGTTGCGGCCGCCACCGGCCGGGCCGTGCGGGGCCGTACGCGATCGGGCGCGACCGGGCGGATGTGGTCAGATAGGGGCATGGCCCGACGCACCCCCCGACCCGCCCGCCCCCAGGCCCCCAAGGACTGCCCCTGCGGGCTGCCCACGCCGTACGCCGAGTGCTGCGGCCGCTACCACGCCGGGCAGGCGGCGCCCACCGCCGAGGCGTTGATGCGCTCCCGCTTCAGCGCCTTCGCCGTCCAGGACGAGCCGTATCTGCTGCGCACCTGGCACCCCGACCACCGGCCCGCCGCCGTCGACTTCGACCCGGGGATGCGCTGGACCCGGCTGGAGATCCTGGACACCAAGGACGGCAGCGCCTTCCACACCACCGGCGAGGTCGCCTTTCGTGCCCACTACACCGAGGGCGGCGGCGAGGGCTCGCTGCACGAGCGGAGCCGATTCGTCCGGTACGAGGGTGCCTGGGTGTATCTGGACGCGGTCTTCACGGAGTGAACCCGGACGGGTCTTTCGGCGTCCTTTCCGGTGTATGCGGCAGAATGCGGCAGTAATCGCCCGGATCAGGGGGAAAGATGTCCGACACCGCCGGGGACGAGCTCGTCCCTTACACCGACCGGCTCCCGATTCCCGAAGTGCTGCGGCCCGCCAGGGTCGATGTGCACCGCGAGACCGAGATCGCCGTCCGTCCCGCCTGGGTGCGGCTGCACAGCCAGCTGCCGCCCACCTTGATGTGGGGCTACAACGGCACCGTGCCCGGGCCCACCATCGAGGTGCGGCGCGGCGAGCGGGTGCGGATCGCCTGGACCAACCGGGTGCCGCGCGGCAGCGAGTACCCGGTCACCGCCGTCGAGGTGCCGGTGCGCCCGCAGGGCACCCCGCCCGCCTCCACCGAGGCCGGGCGCGGCGGCGTCGAGCCCAATGCGGATGTGGCAGCGCTGCCCGCCTGGACCGTCACGCATCTGCACGGCGCCCAGACCGGCGGCGGCAACGACGGCTGGGCCGACAACGCGGTGGCGCAGGGCGACGCCCAGCTGTCCGAGTACCCGAACGACCACCGGGCCGTGCAGTGGTGGTACCACGACCACGCCATGAACATCACCCGGTTCAACGTGTACACCGGGCTGGTCGGCACGTATCTGCTCCGCGACGACGAGGAGGACGCGCTGCGACTGCCGTGCGGGGAGCGGGAGATGCCGCTGATCCTCGCCGACCGCAACCTCGACACCGACGAGGACGGGCGCCTCAACGGACGGCTGCTGCACAAGACCGTCGTCGTCGACCCGAAGAACGCCGAGACGGGCCGGCCGGTCTCGCTGCCCTTCACCGGCCCGTTCACCACGGTCAACGGAGTGATCTGGCCCTACCTCGAAGCCGATGCCGCCTGGTACCGCTTCCGGCTCGTCAACGCGTCCAACGCGCGCATCTACGACCTGGTGCTCCTCGACGAGGAGGACAACCCGGTGCCCGGCGTGCTCCACCAGATCGGCAGCGACGGCGGCCTGCTGCCCGCCCCGGTGCCGGTCGACTTCGACGCGGCGCTGCCGACGCTGACCGTGGCGCCCGCCGAACGCATGGACCTGCTCGTCGACCTCCGGGAGCTCGCGGGCCGCAGCCTGCGCCTGGTCAACAAGGGCGCGGGCAAGCCGGCCGGGGTGCCCGACCCGGTGAACAACGTGCGCTACCCGCAGGTGATGGAGTTCCGGGTGCGCGAGTGCCCCGAGCCCGACGCCTTCGTCCTGCCGCAGGTCCTCTCCGGCTCCTTCCGGCGGTACGAGCACGGGCAGGTGCACCACGGCCACCGGCTGGTCGTGCTCACCCCGCCCGGCACCGTCGGGGGCGGCGGCCACCCGGAGATCTGGGAGATGGCCGAGGTCACCGAGGGGCCGACCACACCGGCCGACGGGGTGATCCAGGTGCAGGGCGCCGACGGCACGGTGAAGACGTACCGGCGGATCTCGCGCACCTTCAACGACGGCCTCGGGTTCACCGTCGCCGAGGGCACCTTCGAGCAGTGGAGCTTCCTCAACCTCGGCGGTCCCACCCACCCGATGCACATCCACCTCGCCGACTTCCAGCTGATGGGCCGGGACACGTACACCGTGGACGGCTTCGACGCGAAGCTGGGCGGCACCCGCAAGCCGGTGGCCTACGACGCGACCCGGCCGGTCCCGCTGGCGCCCAACGAGCGCGGCTTGAAGGACGTCTTCCGGGTCCCGGCGGGGCAGCTGGTGCGGGTGCTGGGACGCTTCGACGGGGCGTACGGGCGGTTCATGTACCACTGCCATCTGCTGGAGCACGAGGACATGGGCATGATGCGGCCGTTCGTGGTGGCGCCGCCGGAGGCGCTCAAGTTCGACCACGCCGGGCACGGCGGCCACGACGGCCACGGAGGGCATACGGGCTGAGACACGGGGGCTCCTCGGATCGGGGGTGCGGTCAGGACCGGGCCGCGCCCACCGTCTCGCGGTCGGCCGGGGGCAGGCCGTTGGCCAGGTCCTCGGCCAGCAGCCGCTTGGCGATGGCGTCGGCGGCGGCCCGCAGCTCCGCGCTGCGCGGGCGGCCCCGGTCCCGCTCCAACTGCTCGTTGAGCCAGTCCGACCAGGACGCGCTGATCGCGTCGACCTCGCGCCGGCCGCCCTCGGTGAGCGAGAAGTAGGTGCCCTCGCGGGTCAGGAACCCTTCGTCGACCATCCGCTGGAAGACCGGCACCAGCACCTCCGGCGGCACATGGCGGCGGGCCGCGATCAGACCGAGGCCCGCGTGCCCGACCATCCTGGTGAACAGCTCCACCTGCATCACCGCCCACGCGCCCGCCATGTCGAGCCGGGTGTCGGAGCGGGTCACGATGTGGCGCGCGGTGTCGATGCCCGTACTACGGACGATCTTGCCGACCGACAGCTCCAGGAGCTTCTGCGAGTCGCCGGTCGACGGCTGCGCGAAGCCCTCGCCCATGTCGGTGGAGGCGGAGCGGGCGGTGTCGCGCAGCTCGACCTGCTTGAGGAACAGCGCCACCAGGAACCCGACGACCGCCACCGGCACGGTCCACAGGAACACGGTGTGCAGCGAGTCCGCGTACGCCTGGACGATCGGCGCGGCCGTCGTCGAGGGCAGCGACTTGAGGCCCTCGGGGGACTGCGCGGCCTTGGCGAGCGCCGCAGGGTCGGCCCCGCCCGCCTTCGCGGCGGCCGCGATCCCGTCCGCCAGGTTCGGCTTGAGGGTGTTGGCGTAGATCGTGCCGAAGACCGCGGTGCCGAAGGAGCTGCCCAGCGTACGGAAGAAGGTCACGCCGGAGGTGGCGGTGCCGAGGTCGGCGTAGTCGACGGTGTTCTGCACGGCGATCGTCAGGACCTGCATGCACAGGCCGATGCCGAGGCCGAGCACGAACATGTACAGCGACTCCAGCCAGGCGCCGCTGTCCGGCCCCATCAGCGAGAGCAGATACAGCCCGACGCCCATCACCAGCGCGCCCACGATGGGGAAGATCCGGTACTGGCCGGTCTTGCTGACCACGTTGCCGCTGAAGACCGACGCGATCAGCAGCCCGACCACCATCGGCAGGGTGCGCACGCCCGAGACGGTCGCCGAGTCGCCGTCCACGTACTGGAGGTAGGTCGGCAGGAACGTCATCGCGCCCAGCATCGCGAAGCCGACGATGAAGCTGAGGACCGAGCAGACCGTGAAGACGGGGTTGCGGAACAGCCGCATCGGCAGCATCGGCTCGACGGCCCGGGTCTCCACCCAGCAGAACAGGGCCAGCGCCACCACCCCGCCCGCGAAGAGCGCGATGACGGTGGGTGAGGTCCAGGCGTACTCGTTGCCGCCCCAGCTGGTCGCCAGGATCAGGGCGCTCGCCCCGGCCGCGACCAGGCCGATGCCGAGGTAGTCGATCACCGGTTTGGCGACCGAGCGGATCGAGGGGATGGTGCGGGCGGCGGCGATGACCACCAGGACCGCGATGGGCACGTTCACGTAGAACGCCCAGCGCCAGCTCAGATGGTCGGTGAACAGCCCGCCGAGCAGCGGCCCGATGACCGTGGCGACGCCGAACACCGCGCCGATCGCACCCTGGTACTTGCCGCGCTCGCGCAGCGGGATCACATCCGCGATCAGCGCCATCGCGGTGACCATCAGACCGCCCGCGCCGATGCCCTGGAGCGCCCGCCAGGCGATGAGCAGCGACATGTTGGTCGCCAGGCCGCACAGGAACGAGCCGGTGATGAAGACGACCGCCGAGACCTGGAAGACCACCTTGCGGCCGAAGAGGTCGCCGAACTTGCCGACCAGGGCGGTCGCGACGGTCTCCGCGAGCAGGTACGAGGTGACCACCCAGGACATGTGCGCGGCGCCGCCGAGGTCCGAGACGATCGTCGGCAGCGCGGTGCCCACGATCGTCTGGTCCAGCGCGGCCAGCAGCATCCCGAGCATGATCGTGCCGAAGACGATGTTGCGCTGGCGGACGTCCAGCACGGGCGGCGCGGCGGGTGCCGGAGGTGCGGTGTCGCTGGCTGTGGTCACATTGGCACCCTCACACCGCCGCAGGTGGGGCGCATGCCCTGTAGGCCGTGCGGGTGAGCCCGGGGAGGCCTTCGCGGCGGGTCAGCCGGGCAGGGGCGCGCGTACTCCGTCCGGCTCGGCGGGCACCGGAGCGCCCGTGCGCCGCAGCCTCGGCAGCGCCGGGACCGACGCCAGGAACACCAGGGTGGTCAGGACGAACGGCCAGGTGAACGGACGGCCCCCGGCCGGGGCGAGGAGCGCGCTCAGCGCCGGGCCGAGCACGGTCGCGGTCGCCGCGCCCACCACCGCGAAGCCGAGGCTCCACCGGTCGGCGGCGAGCAGCACTCCGCACAGCGCCATCGCCACCAGTACCGCGTTGTACCCCATCGTCCCGTCCGCGATCCGCTCCGCCGGTGCGCCCAGCGCCCAGGCCGTGAGGATCCCGACGGAGCTGCCCGCGCAGGCCATCGCGCCCGCGAGCCGGTCGGCCGCGAAGATCCCGGCGAGGAAGATCAGCCCCACGTACCACTGCGGCACCAGGAAGACCTGGGCGACGTTGGCGAAGAAGCCGTGCACCACATCGCTCAGGCCCGGGCCGACCGGGCCCTCGGCGGCGCGGGCCAGCGCGGCCGGTCCTTCGCCCTGGTGCCACACCTTGCCGAAGCCCGGCGCCGCGATCGTCATGGCGCTCGCCGTCAGACAGAAGGGGAGCGTCAGGGTCGGCAGGCCCCAGGTGCGCAGCACGGTCGCGGTGGCCCCGGCGACCACGGTGACCACCGCGCAGCCGCCCGCCGCGAGCAGCGCGGTGGACAGGTGCCCGGCTCCCAGGACCACCGCGAAGCCCACGGCGACCAGGCAGGCGTTGAACCCTTCGAGCCCGGCCGCGACCCGCCCCCGCTCCACGCCGAGGAGCCGCGCGGTGCCGGTGCCGACGGCGGTGCCCAGCAGCCCGTACAGACCGTAGTGCCAGCCCGCCACGAAGAGCCCCACGGAGAAGACCGCGCCGGTCACGGCGCTCGGCACGAAGTCGACCTGAGCCTGCCCCCGCAGGACGTGGACGGCGAACCGCCCCCACCGCGCGGCGCGCGAGTGCCCCACCTGAATCCCTCCCGTCCGACGGGCTCCCGACGGCCCAGGGCACTGTAAGGGGCGCGGGCCAGGCCGGGGCAAGAGGTGCGCTCTGGTCGGAACCTCCCACAATCGTCCGCGCGGCTCGGCGGATCCGGTGGGATTGATTTCTCGTTACGCGACGGTAAGTTGACCAGTCAGTCATTTCTCGTACCACCGGTAAGTGCTCCGTACCACTCCGCCCTGAGCCGAGCAGAGGAGTCGCGCATGGGCGTACGGAAGGATCTGAGGACGGCCGTGCGGCGCGGCGGTCTCACCGGGCGGGCCCGGGTGGAGCTCGTGCGCGAGGGCGGTGAGGTGCGCGAGGCGCGGGTCGCCCCGCTCGCCGCCGGGCCCGGCACGGGCAGCGTCGCCGACATCCCGTTCACCAACGCCGCCGAGGCGCCGGACGCGGTGGTGCTGCGCCGCAAGCGTGGCGGGCGCTGGCAGCCGGTCACCGCGGCCGCCTTCGCCCGTGAAGTCGCCGACACCGCCAAGGGGTTGGTCGCCGCCGGACTCGAACCCGGCGGCCGGGTCGCGCTGATGTCGCGCACCCGTTACGAGTGGGCCGTCCTCGACTTCGCGATCTGGGCGGCGGGCGGGGTGAGCGTCCCCGTCTACGCCACCTCCTCGGCGGAGCAGATCGACTGGATCCTCGCGGACTCCGGCGCCGGGATGCTGATCGCGGAGAGCGGCGCCGAGGTGCGCACGGCCGGGGCGGCCGCCGAGGGCCGCCGGGTGTTCGTCATCGAGGACGGCGCTCTGGCCCAACTCGCTGTCAGTGGGCGGGAGACGAGCGACGAGGAGGTCGCCAAGCGGCGCGCCGCGCTCGGCCCCGACACCGTCGCCACCCTCTGCTACACCTCCGGCACCACCGGAAAGCCGAAGGGGTGCGTGCTCACCCACGGCAACCTGTACGCCGAGGCCGCCAACACCGTCGAGCTGATGCACCCCGTCTTCCGGGAGGTCAGCAAACGGGCCGCCTCGACCCTGCTGTTCCTGCCGCTGGCCCACATCCTCGGCCGCACCCTCCAGCTCGCCTGCCTGCTGGCGCGCATCGAGCTGGGCCACTGGCCCAGCCTCAAGCCCGACGAACTCCGGCCGGAACTCCGGGCGTTCAGGCCCACCTTCGTCGTCGGCGTGCCGTACCTCTTCGAGAAGATCCACGACACCGGGCGGGCCACCGCCGAGCGGATCGGCCGCGCCGCCTCCTTCGACCGCGCCGACCGGATCGCCGTGCGCTACGGCGAGGCGGCACTGAACCACTTCCTCGGCAAGGGGAAGCGGCCCGGCCCCGCACTCCGCCTCGGCCACGCGCTCTACGACCTGCTGGTCTACCGGCGCGTACGCAAGGAGCTCGGCGGCCGGCTGCGGCACGCGCTCAGTGGCGGCTCGCCCCTCGACCCCGAGCTGAACCTCTTCTTCTACGCCGCCGGCATCCTCGTCTTCGAGGGCTACGGGCTCACCGAGACCTCCGCGGCCGCCTCCCTGACCCCGCCGCTCGGCCCGCGCCCCGGCACGGTCGGCCAGCCCGTGCCCGGCACCTCGGTCCGCATCGCCGACGACGGCGAGGTCCTGGTGAAGGGGCCGATCGTCTTCGGCGGCTACTGGAACAACTCCGAGGCCACCGACGGGGTCCTGGCGGACGGCTGGTTCGCGACCGGCGATCTCGGGCGGCTCGACGACGACGGCTATCTCACCATCACCGGACGCAAGAAGGACATCCTGGTCACCTCCGGCGGCAAGAACGTCTCGCCCGGCGTCCTGGAGGACCGGCTGCGCAGCCGTCCGCCCGTCGGCCAGTGCGTGGTCGTGGGCGACAACCGTTCGTACGTCGCCGCGTTGGTCACGCTCGACCCCGACGCGCTCCAGCACTGGCTGTCCGTGCGCGGGCGGCCCAAGGACACCCCCGTCGAGGAGCTGGTCGAGGACAAGGAGCTCGTCGCGGACGTCCAGAAGGCCGTGGACCACGCCAACGCGGCGGTCTCGCGAGCCGAGTCGATCCGCCGGTTCCGGCTGGTGGCGGGCGAGTTCACCGAGGAGAACGGACTGCTCACCCCGTCCCTGAAGGTCAAGCGGCGGGCGGTGGCCGCCGCGTACGCCCACGAGATCGAGGAGCTGTACGGGAAGGAGTGACCGAGGAGGCGGGCAGGGCGTCGGCGCGCTCGCGCAGATGCATCGCGCGCAGCACGACCTCCGTGGCGAAGCGGTGCTCGGGGTCGGCCAGCCGGCGCCCGAAGGCCGCGTCGAGGTTGCGCATCCGGTAGCGCACGGTCTGCGGGTGGATGTGCAGCACCTCACCGATCTGGGCGGCGGTGCCCCGGGTGGCCAGCCACGCCCGCAACGTCTCGATCAGACGCTCCCGGCGGGTCGCCGTGTGGCCCTGGAGCGGGGCCAGTTCACGGGCCGCGAGCAGTTCGAGCAGCGCCGGGTCCGACATGAGCAGCAGGGTCACCAGGTGGTTCGTGCAGTGCACGACGGGCGCCTCGGTGATGATCCCGGACAGCGCGAGGCCGAGCGCCTGGCGGGCCCAGCGCAGCGAGTCGGCCGCCCCGGCCAGGGACACCGTGGGCCCGGCCGCCGCGCGAGCCCCGCCCAGCGCCTGGGCCAGCGCCGAGCGGCGCTCCGCGTCCAGGGCGCCCGGCACCAGCAGATACGGCTGCGGGTCCCCGAGGTCCATCAGCACGTCGCCGTGCAGGGCGGTGCGGGCGGGGTGGGCGCCGGCGCTCAGCGCCACCAGGGTCAGCTCCTCCGGCAGCTGCCAGCCCGCCCGTTCGGCCAGCTCCACGAGGGTGGCCCGGGGTGTGCCGCTGCCCGACGCGATCAGCCGCAGGATCTTTCTCCGTAACTCGTCCTGGTCGTCCTCGGCCGACGACCTGGCCTCCATATAGCCCTCGCTGGCCAGCGCCTCCAACTGGTCCATGTACGCGAACAGGGTGTCCGCGAACGACAGCATGAAGACGGGGGAGAGGTTGTAGCGCTTGCCCACCTTCTTGGTGTGCCGCAGCGCGACCCGGGCGCCGATGCGGAACGTGCCGCGCAGGGTGTCCAGACTGCGGCCGTGGGCGGCGGCGAACCGGCCGAACGTACGGATCATCTCGTCCCGCAGCGGCGAGGGCACCGAGGGCCGCACCACCTGGTCCACGAAGATGGTCAGGCTCTGCTCGATCGCCGAGTGCACGAACCGGCCGTGCGGGCCCGCGAAGACGTCCGCGAACTCGGGGTAGGCGCGGATCACCTCGGCCTTGATCTCGTCGAGCAGCGGCGGGAGTTCGGGCCACATGATGGTGGCGAGCTCCCGGGGGATCGGTCCCAGCTGCTCCGAGGAGGCCGATGCGTGGAGGGCGTTCGGCATGCGCTGTCCCTTTCACTGGCCGGGACGTACGGCTCGACGTTTCGGCTCGGGTGGGCGACGCACCGTGGGCCTGCTGCGGGGCCGACGTCAACTCACAACATCTGCAACATAGACCAGCCCGCGCCCGAAGGCACCAGTGCGTACGGAGGAAATGTGTGCCCCGTGACGGGTTCTCGTACCGGCCGGACACAAAGGTGCTCGCCCCGGCGCGCAAGTGGCAATGGGATTGCCCGAACACGAGCGAAAACGTTGACCTGTGTACGAATTTCCGGGGTACGGTCGGTCGCCGCGCAATAACATGCGTGCGCGTGGCGGCCGTTCCGCCGACGGCCGGATTCGGCCGTCGGGTATTGCACGGCCCGATTCCCCGCGCGTAGCGTCCTCGGTGCCCCGGGGCCGACGGCTCTCGCCGCCCCTCACGGCGGGCCGCCGCCCGCTCCCCGGCGGCGCGGCCCACGCCCCAGGGCTGCGGATCCCGGCGGGGTCCCGCGATCCGTCCCCCCGGATCGCGGGGCCCCGCCTCTGTGTGCGCCCGGGTTCTGTGCCGCCGTTGACAATGCGACCGACCGGAATTGTGGCGCCGGTGACAAGTAATCACCGGTGGGCGAGGAGATCGGAGATTCGCGCGCGAGCGGTATTGCGGCACCGGGTTACCCGTACGTAACGTCACGGCGACATCGGCCGTTCCCGGCGCCCGTAGAACCGCTATTCACAGGAGCAGAGCCATGGGCGGTGCATTCGACCGGCGTGGTGCCGCTATCGCCGCCGCGCTCGGCGTGATCGCGCTTCTCCTCGGCCTTGTTCCGGCGTCGGGGACAATTGCGCGGGACCGTGAGACGGGCGTTCAGGCCATTTACGACTGTGCGGCGGGCTCCGTACACCGGGCCGTCACCGTCGGCTTCACCGGCGTCCATCCGACGGGCGGCCGCCCCGGACAGCCGCTGCGGGCCGAGCGGTTCGCCGTGCGCCCCGAGCTGACCCCGGACGCGGTCGCCGCGCTCCTGCCCCCGGGCGCCACCGAGGTCTCCGGCACCGCCCGCCTCGCCGTCGACGTCGCCCAGAACGGGGCGTCGGCCCGCGCCGACTGGGCGGGACTCGTCGCGCCCGCCGTCGGTGCGGGGGCCGACGGGCTGCTGCCCGTGTTCGCGGGTGAGGTTCCGGTGATCACGGTGGGGTCGCCGGGGGAAGTGACGCTCACAGCGGGGGAGTTGACGCTGATGGTGCAGGTGGGAGCGGCTCCCTCGTCGGGATCGACCCCGGCTCCGGGCGCCTCGGAGTCGCCGGGAGCGACCCAACCACCCAGTCCCACCGCCCCGTTGGAGCTTCACTGCCTCCCCGCA
Organism: Streptomyces melanogenes; assembly: GCF_014649795.1. Classification (GTDB taxonomy): domain Bacteria; phylum Actinomycetota; class Actinomycetes; order Streptomycetales; family Streptomycetaceae; genus Streptomyces; species Streptomyces noboritoensis. The sequence goes on along the minus strand of NZ_BMTS01000008.1, from coordinate 97,528 downwards.
GCACCCCCCGGCCCGCGCCTCGCCGCCTGGACGGTGACCGAGCCCTCAACCCCGGGCACCGCCGCCGCTTCCCCGGCCCCGTCCACGAGCGCGGACGCCCGAACGCACAAGCCCGCGATCCAGGTCGGCCCCGCCCCGCTCGCCACCGCGCCCGTCTGTCCGGCGGACCCGCCCGCCGGGGAGCTCGACCCGAGCAGGCTGCCCAAGCCGCCGCCCGGAGCGGTCGAGGGGCACCTGGGCGCCTCGCTCTGCGTGGTGGCCGTCGGGTACGCCACCGTGCACAAGCTCGGCAGCGCGATGGTCGTCAACGACCCGCACGACAGCCCCGGCCCGATGCACCTCAACCTCGGCAAGCGCACGGTCGGCGCCCCCGACTACGACGAGTCGGACTCGGTGGGGCTGCTGCGCTTCCCCGACGCCCGCTCCACGTTCCTCGCCTTCGGCTTCCAGCCCACCAGCGCGAGGGTGAGCTTCGAGCCGGAGCCGGTCACCGTCGTCAACATCCGGCGCGGCGAGACGTTCACCACCACCATCGCCTACCGGCAGTACCTGCGCGTCCACGACGTACGCGTCAACGGCGTGCCGCTGGACGTCGGACGGCGTTGCCGCACCGCCCGGCCCTTCGACACGGTCCTGAGCGGTTCGTACAACTTCCTGACCGGCGGGATCCTCGACGGGCAGATCGCCATCCCGCCGTTCGCCGGCTGCGGCAGCCGGGGCGAGGACCTGTCGCCGCTGTTCACCGCCGCCCTCTCCGGCCCGGGCAACGCCGTCCGGATCCGGCAGGGGCAGCTCGCGGGGGCCGGCAGCGCCCCGCCCGTCCCCGAACTGCCCCGGCGCTGAGGAGCCGCGAAGCCATGGGAATCGACGTGGTCGTCGAGGGGCTGACCAAGGCCTTCGGACGGCAGACCATCTGGCAGGACGTCACGCTCACCCTGCCCGCGGGCGAGATCAGCGTGATGCTCGGCCCCTCCGGCACCGGCAAGACCGTGTTCCTGAAGGCGATCGTCGGGCTGCTCCGCCCCGACCGGGGCCGGGTCCTCGTCGACGGCGTGGACATGGCCAACAGCCGCGAGAAGGACATCTACGAGGCCCGCAAGCTCTTCGGGCTGCTCTTCCAGGACGGGGCGCTCTTCGGCTCGATGAGCCTCTTCGACAACATCGCCTTCCCGCTGCGCGAGCACACCCGCAAGAAGGAGTCGGAGATCCGCCGGATCGTCATGGAGCGCATGGAGGTGGTGGGTCTGGCCGGAGCCGAGCGGAAGCTGCCCGGCGAGATCTCCGGCGGGATGCGCAAACGGGCCGGGCTGGCGCGGGCGCTCGTCCTCGACCCGCAGATCATCCTGTGCGACGAGCCGGACTCCGGCCTCGACCCGGTGCGCACCTCGTACCTCTCCCAGCTGCTCATCGACATCAACACCCAGCTCGACGCGACGATGCTGATCGTCACCCACAACATCGACATCGCGACCACGGTGCCGGACAACATGGGGATGCTGTTCTGCCGTGAGCTGGTCGCCTTCGGGCCCCGCGAGGTGCTGCTGACCAGCGAGGAGCCGGTCGTCGAGCAGTTCCTCAACGGGCGCAGGGCCGGGCCCATCGGCATGTCGGAGGAGAAGGACCGGGCGACCATCGCCGAGGAGGCCTCGCACGGCCTCGTCGTCGGCCCGCCCACCCGGCGCACCCTCGCCCCGCAGCTCAAACCCACCCCCGGCCTGCCCGCCCGCCGGGCGGTCCAGCGCCGCCGCGCCCGGGTCCGCGAGCTGCTCGACGAGCTGCCGCCCGCCGCCCGCGCGGCCGTGGAGGCGGACCTGCGGGACACGGCGGAAGCCTATACGGCCAACGGCGCCGACACGCTCGTACGGACCAGACCCCTGCACACCTACGAGGGCGGGGGACCGGCATGAGCGCGCCCTCCGAGCCGGCGGCCGGGAAGGCCGTCGGGGCACGGCCGCCGCTGCGGGTCCTCAACCCGCTGCGTGAGACCGGCAGACTCTTCGCGCTCGGCTGGACCGTCGTACGGCTCACCTTCCGGCGGCCGTTCCAGGTGCGGGAGTTCGTCGAGCAGTTCTGGTTCATCGCCAGTGTGACCATCCTGCCCGCGATGCTGGTGACGATCCCGTTCGGCGCGGTCATCGCGCTCCAAGTGGGTTCCCTCATCCAGCAGTTCGGCGCCCAGTCCTTCACCGGCGGCGCGAGCGTCCTCGTGCTCGTGCAGCAGGCCAGTCCGCTCATCGTGTCGCTGCTGATCTCCGGGGTCGCGGGCTCGGCGATCTGCGCGGACCTCGGGGCGCGGACGATCCGCGAGGAGCTGGAGGCCATGGAGGTCATGGGCGTCTCGCCGGTGCAGCGGCTCGTGGTGCCCAGGGTCCTCGCGGTCATGTCGGTCGGGCTGCTGCTCAACGGACTGGTCTCGGTGGTCGGGACGCTCGGCGGCTACTTCTTCGCCGTGATCGTGCAGCACGGCACGCCCGGTGCGTACCTGGCGAGCTTCTCCGCCCTCGCCCAGCTCTCCGACCTGCTGATCGGCGAACTCAAGGCGGTGCTCTTCGGGTTCATCGCCGGAGTGGTCGCCGCCCACCGGGGCCTGAACCCCAAGGGCGGGCCGAAGGGCGTGGGGGACGCGGTGAACCAGTCGGTCGTCTTCACCTTCCTGATCCTCTTCTTCGTCAACATGGTGCTTACCGCCCTCTACCTCCAGCTCGTCCCGGCGAAGGGGCTGTGACATGGCGCTCCTGGACCGGGCACGCGGCCGCACCGCCAAGGACACCGACACAGGATCACGCGAGCCGAGCCGGCTCTTCGCCTGGCTGGACCGCCCCGGCGACGAGCTCCTGTTCTACCTCCGCGCCCTCCTCTGGATCCCGCGCGCGGTCCGCCGCTACCCCAAGGAGGTCCAGCGCCTCCTCGCCGAGGTCTCCTTCGGCAGCGGCGGGCTGAGCGTCATCGGTGGCACGGTCGGCGTGATGATCGGCATCACCGTCTTCACCGGAACCGTGGTCGGCCTCCAGGGGTACGCGGCGCTCAGCCAGATCGGCACCGACGCCTTCACCGGCTTCGTCTCGGCCTACTTCAACACCCGCGAAATCGCCCCGCTGGTCGCCGCGCTCTCCCTGTCCACCACAGTCGGCGCGGGCTTCACCGCCCAGCTCGGCGCGATGCGCATCAACGAGGAGATCGACGCGCTGGAGAGCATGGGTGTGCGCTCGATGCCGTATCTCGTCTCGACGCGGATCGTGGCGGGCGCGGTGGCGATCGTCCCGCTGTACGGGATCGGGCTGCTCGGGTCGTTCCTGGCGTCCCGGATGGTCACCGTGCTCTTCAACAACCAGTCCACCGGCACCTACGACCACTACTTCCACCTCTTCCTCGCCCCCACCGACGTGCTGCTCTCCTTCCTCAAGGTGCTGGTCTTCAGCGTCCTGGTGATCATGGCGCACTGCTATTACGGCTACCGCGCCACCGGCGGACCGGCGGGCGTCGGTGTGGCCGTGGGCCGGTCGGTGCGGACGGCGATCGTGCTGATCAGCGTCACCGACTTCTTCCTCAGCCTGGCGCTGTGGGGGGCCACGACCACGGTGAAGGTGGCGGGATGAGCGCGCCCGTGCGGGAGAGGGTGATGAGGGCCCCGGCGAAGGCGCGCCCGGCGGACACCGTGCTCGCGCGCCGCCGACGGCTGGCCGGGCTGGCGTACCTGCTGCTGCCGATCCCCCTGATCTGGCTCTCGCTCGCCTTCTACCACCACGACTTCGAGTCCACCGCCCGGGTGGTCGTGGAGGCCGGGTCGGTCGGCAACGAGATGCGCCCGCAGGCCGACGTGAAGCTGCGGGGCGTGGTGATCGGGCGCGTCGAGAAGGTCGACACGGACGGCCGGACCGCCCGGCTCACCCTCGCCATGAAGCCGGGGCAACTGCGCCGGGTGCCCTCGGACGTAACAGCCCAGCTGCTGCCCACCACGCTCTTCGGACAGCGGTACGTGGCGCTCGTACCGCCCGCCCGGCCCTCCGCCCGACCGCTGGCGCCCGGCAGCGTCATCCCGAAGGACCGCAGCCGGGGCGCCGTCGAACTGGAGACGGCGCTCGACCACCTGCTGCCGCTGCTCACCGCCGTACAGCCGCAGAAGCTGTCGGCGACCCTCACGGCCGTCTCGGACGCGCTGCGCGGACGCGGCGACAAGATCGGCGCCTCACTGGCCCAACTCGACGCGTATCTCGGTAAGTTCAACCCGCAACTGCCCGTCCTCAACCGGGACATCAAGGAGTTCGTACGGGTGAGCGAGGGGTACGCGCAGGCGGCGCCCGACATCGTCGACGCGCTCTACGACGCGACCACCACCAGCGCCACGCTCGCCGCCGAGCAGCACCGGCTGGCCACGGTGTACGCGTCGGTGACCACCTCGTCCCGTGACCTCACCACCTGGATCCGGCAGAACCGGGGCAACCTCATCCGGGTCACGGCCGCGAGCCGTCCCTCCCTCCAGATCTTCGGCCGGTACGCCCCGGCCTTCCCCTGCACCCTGAAGACCCTGGCCGACTTCGTCCCCGCGATGGACCGCGCCCTCGGCAAGGACACCGACGAACCGGGGCTGCACGTCGACGTGACGGTGGTCCGGGACCGGGGCGCCTACCGGCCCGGCCACGACGCCCCGAGCTACACGGCCACCGGCGGCCCGGCCTGCTACCCGGTCCCGTACAGCGGCGGCCCGGCGTCCGGGCGTCCCCCGGCGTCCCCGGCGCTCGCCACGGTCGGCGGCGGGCTCGGCGTGGCCAACTCGCCGCAGGAGAACAGCCTGGTGAACGAGGTGCTCGCGGCCGGGGAGCGGCGGACTCCGGACGCGCTGCCCGACTGGTCGAGCGTGCTCGCCGGTCCGGTGCTGCGGGGCGCGGAGGTGAGGCTGAGGTGAACCGGGCCCCCCTCACCGGACCGCTCCTCAAGTCGGCGGTCTTCGTCCTGGTCACCGTGCTGGCCACCACCGTGCTCGCGCTGAGCATCAGCAACACGGGCCTGGGCGACAAGGACACGTACAAGGCGTGGTTCACCGACGCCACCGGGCTCACCGAGGGCGACTCGATCCGGATCGCGGGCGTCAAGGTCGGCCAGGTCGAGTCGGTCGACATCGTCCAACGGCGGTACGCGGAGGTGAGGTTCTCCGTCCAGCGGGGCCGGGTCCTGCCCGCCTCCAGCACCGCCTCGATCAAGTACCTCAACATGGTCGGCCAGCGCTATGTCGCCCTGGAGCGCGGCACCGGCCCGCTCGGGCAGCCGCCGATGCGGCCGGGCGGGACCATTCCGCTGCGCCGCACCTCGCCCGCGCTGGACCTCACCCAGCTGTTCAACGGCTTCCAGCCGCTGTTCCAGGGGCTCTCCCCGGCCGAGACCAACAAGCTGGCCGGGTCCGTCGTCCAGGTGCTCCAGGGTGAGGAGCCCACCGTGGAGAGCCTGGTCACCACCATCGGGTCGGTCACCAGCACGCTCGCCGCGAAGGACGCGGTGATCGGGTCGGTCGTCGACAGCCTCAACACCGTGCTGCGGACGGTCAACACCCGCGAGACCCGGCTGACCGGCCTGATCGACACCCTCGACGAGCTGGTGGCGGGCCTCTCCGGCGACCGCAAGCCCATCGGGCAGGCGATCAGCTCCCTGTCGGCGCTGACCACCAGCACCGCCGGACTGCTCGACGAGGGCCGGGCGCCGCTGCGCGACAGCATCGACCAGCTCGGCCGCGTCTCCGCCCACCTCGCGGACGACGGACCGCTCCTGGAGCAGTTCCTGCGGCGCACCCCGGCCAAGATGCAGTCCGCCACCCGCCTTGTCTCGTACGGGAGTTGGCTCAATCTGTACCTCTGCGAGGCGAGGGTGACGGGGGTCGTCACCGACGACGGCAGCCCGCCTCCCACCGGCATCGCGATCAAGGATCAGAGGTGCCGCCGATGAGGCCGTTACGCATCCGGCGCCTCCGCAGGCAGGCGCGCAGACCGCTCGCCGAGCGGCACCCCGTGGCGATCGCCGTCGTCGGTCTGCTCTCCATGACCCTGATCGGGCTGCTCGTCTACAACGTCAAGGCGCTGCCGTTCCTCGGCGGCGGGACCCGCTACACCGCCGACTTCAAGGAGTCGGCCGGGCTCCACCCCGGCGACGAGGTGCGCATCGCGGGCGTGAAGGTCGGCGAGGTGAACGCGGTCGGGCTCGACGGGCCCAAGGTGAAGGTGGCCTTCACCGTCAAGGACGCCTGGGTCGGCGACGCCAGTACGGTCGGGATCGCCATCAGGACGCTCCTCGGCTCCAAGTACCTGGCGGTCGACCCGCGCGGCACCGCCGCCCAGAACCCGCACCGGCGCATCCCGATCACCCGCACGACCTCCCCGTACGACGTGCTCGACGCGCTCAACGGCCTGGGCGAGACCGTGGGCGAGCTCGACACACGGACACTCGCCAAGAGCTTCGAGACGCTCTCGGCCACCTTCAGGAACACCCCGCCGGGCGTGCACAAGGCCGTCACGGGCCTTGCCGACCTGTCGCTGACCATCGCGAGCCGCGACGAGCAGATCACCCGGCTGCTCAAGGGCACCGACCAGGTCACCAGGACGCTGGACGGCAAGAAGGACCGGGTGCGCGGCCTGCTCGCCGACGGCGGGCAGCTCCTTGCCGAGGTCGGCTACCGCAGGGACGCCATCCACGGCCTGCTCACCGGCGCGCGGAACCTGAGCACCCAGCTCAGCGGGGTCGTCGCGGACAACCGGGCCAGACTCGGGCCCGCGCTGGACTCGCTCGACCGCGTCACGGCGGTCCTGGCCAGGAACAAGGCGGGCCTCGACCGGATCCTGGCCCAGGCGGGCCCGTACTACCGCCTGGTCGGCAACACCCTGGGCAACGGCCACTGGATGGACAGCTATCTGTGCGGCCTCGTCCCCAAGACGTATCTGCCCCCGGGCAGCCCGCCGACGGACGGCTGCATGCCGCCGAAACCAGGGAAGGGGGGACGGAGTTGAGGCCCTTGCGATTCACGCTGCCCCGGCCGCGCAAGCTCCTCGCGCTCGGCATCGCGTTCGCGCTGCTGGTCGCGGCCGCCGTGTCGGCCGTCGCCGTGCGCGTGTGGGGCGACGACGGCGCCCTGCACATCACCGCGTACTTCGACCGGACGGTCGGCGTGCACGAAGGGTCGGACCTGCGGGTCCTGGGCGTACGCGTCGGCAGCGTCGGCCGCATCCGGCCCGAGGGCCGACAGGTGCGGGTGAGCCTGAGCGTCAAGAAGGGCGTACGGATTCCGCAGCTCGTGCAGGCGGTCGTGGTCGCCCCCAGCGTCGTCTCCGGCCGTTTCGTGCAGCTCAGCCCCGCCTACAGTGGTAGCGGGCCGACGCTGGCGGACGGGGCGGTCATCCCGCGTGAGCGGACCGCGACCCCGATGGAGGTCGACGAGCTGGCCAAGAGCGTCAGCGGTCTCGTCGAGGCGCTCGGCCCCGACGGCGCCAACAAGAAGGGCGCCCTCTCGGACCTCATCGACACTGGCGCCAAGAACCTCAAGGGCAACGGCGACGCCGCCGGCCGTACCGTCCAGCAGCTCGGCGGTGCCGCCAAGGTGCTCGGCGGATCCAGCGCCGACCTGGTGAGGACCGTGCGCCAACTCCAGTCGTTCGTCACCATGCTGAAGGAGAACGACGGCACGGTCCGCACCACCGAACAGCGGCTCGGCGACATCACCACCTTCCTCGCGGGCGAGAAGGACGACCTCGCGGCCGCGCTGCGCCAGCTCGGGACCGCGCTGGGCCAGGTGAAGACCTTCATCCGCGACAACCGGGGCAGGCTGAAGAAGGACGTCGACCGGCTCGCCGCGCTCACCCAGTCGCTCGTCGACCAACGGGCCTCTCTGGGCGAGGCGTTGGACACCCTTCCGCTCGCCGCCGCCAACCTGGAGAACGCCTACGACCCGGCGACCCGCACCATCGACGGCCGCGCCGACCTCAACGAGCTGGGTCTGCTGCCGCTGCCCGCCGCCGAGACGTACGGGCGGAGCGCGCCGGGGGCCGCGCGATGAGGCGGGCCGTCGCGCGGGGCGGACTCGCGCTGTGCGCCGCGGCCGTCGCCACCGGGCTCGCGATGGTGCCGGGCGGGTTCGGCATGCCGTCGTTCCACGGTATCGAGGACCTGCCGCTGCCCGGCGGCGCCGACCTCGGCAGCCATCCGTACCGCGTCACCGCGGTCTTCAAGGACGTGACCAGCCTCTTCCCGCAGTCGTCGGTCAAGGTCAACGACGTTCCGGTGGGCCGGGTCGAGAAGATCACGGTGAGCGGGGACGACTGGCTGGCCCGGGTGACCATGAAGGTCAACGGCAAGGTGCGCCTCCCCGCCGACGCCTACGCCAACCTGGAGCAGTCCAGCCTGCTCGGCGAGAAGTACGTGCAGCTCGTCGCGCCCGGGGACCTGGCGCCGCGCCCCGACCTCAACGACACCGCCGGGCTGCGCAACGCCGCCGCCGTACGCGACACCGCGCCGCTGGCGGACGGCGCGGTGATCCCGCTCGCCCGCACCAACCGCAACGCCGAGGTCGAGGAGGTCTTCGGCGCCCTGTCGATGCTGCTCAACGGCGGCGGGGTGCAGCAGATCAACACCATCACGCGCGAGCTGAACCGCGCCCTCGACGGCCGGCAGTCCTCGGCCCGTTCCGTCCTCACCCGGATCGCCACCTTCGCCAAGGACCTCGACGCGCACCGCGGCGACCTCACGGACGCGCTCGGCGCCCTCGACCGGCTGTCGTCGACCGTGGCCGCCCGGGACACCAAGGTCGGCACGGTACTGGACCGGCTCGAACCCGGCCTCAAGGTGCTCCGGGACCAGCGCGGCTCGCTCGTCACCATGCTCAAGTCCCTGGACACGCTGTCGACGGCGGCCGTCGGCACGGTCGAGCGCACCCGGGCCGACCTCGTCGCCGACCTGCGGGCGCTCGCGCCCACCCTGAAGGGCCTGGCCGACGCGGGCCGCGACCTGCCCGCCTCGCTCCAGGTGCTGATGACGTACCCGTTCACCGACGAGGTGCTGACCGGTGTCAAGGGCGACTACCTCAACGTCTATCTCAAGGTAGCCGCGGTCCCCGGCACCCTGATCCTCCCCGCGCACGGCGGATCCGCGCCGCCCGGCGGCGCGCTGCCGCTGCCGTCCGTCGGGGAAGGCGGTGTCCGGTGATCACCCTCGGCACGCACCTCAAGAACCTCGCCTTCCTGCTGCTCGGGGCGCTGGTACTCGGCTACATCGCGGTGACGTACGCGGACCTGGGCCGCTTCGTCGGCGCGCCCGGCTCGTACACCGTACGCGTCCAACTCGCCGAGACCGGCGGCCTGTTCACCGGTTCCGACGTCACCTATCGGGGCGTCGACGTCGGCCGGGTCCGCGGCATCGCGCTGACCCGTGACGGCGTGGAGGCGCGCCTCGCCATCGACGACGGGACGCCGCCGATCCCCGCCGACCTGGACGCGAAGGTGGCCGGTTTCTCGGCGGTGGGCGAGCAGTACCTCGACCTCGCGCCCCGCACCGACCGGGGGCCCTACCTCCACGACGGCGACACGGTCGCCCGCGAGGACACCAGCACACCCGCCCCGATCACCCGACTCCTCACCGGGGTCGACTCCTTGGCGGCCTCGGTGCCGACGGATGAGCTGCGCACCGCCGTCGACGAGCTCGGCAAGGCGTTCGCCAACCAGGGCTCCAACCTCCAGGTGCTCCTGGACGCGGGCAGCCAGTTCCTCAACGCCGCCGACCAGGCGCTGCCCGCCACCACCACCCTGCTCGCCGACGGGGAGACCGTGCTGAAGACCCAGGCCGACAGCACCCGGGCCCTCACCTCCTTCGCCACGGGCGCCCGGCAGCTCGCCCAGCAGCTGAAGGACTCCGACTCCGACCTCCGCCGCTTCATCGACCAAACCCCGGGCACGGCCGACGAGTTCACCGCGCTGCTGCGCGACACCGACCCCGGTCTGAGCGTGCTCCTCGCCAACCTCACCACCACCTCCGAGCTGCTGGTCACCCGGCAGCGTGGCACCGAGGAGCTGATGGTGCGGCTGCCCCGGGTGGCCGCCGCGGGCTCCACCGCCGTCGGGTCGGGCGGCGTGAACTTCGGCATGGTCACCACCTTCTTCGAGCCACTGCCCTGCACGAAGGGCTACGAGGGCACCCCCTACCGCAACGGCCTCGACACCTCCGGGAGTACGCACGTGAACACCTCGGCGCGCTGCACCGCCCCGGCCGCGAGCGGCCAGAACGTGCGCGGCTCGGGCAACGCGCCCAGGGGTCCGCTGCCCACCCCGGCCGTACCGGGCTCACTGTCCGGCTCCGGCGGGGGAGTCGGCGTGCTGGGCGCGCCCTCCCTTCCGCCGCAGAGCCCGACGAGCCTCGCCGGGCTGCTGGGACTGGGGGAGTGACGGCATGAGGCTTCGACGGCCGGTGCTGGTGCTGGGGCTCGTGCTGGCCCTGGCCCTGTGCGGTGTGTCCGGGTGGTCGTACGCGCGGGCCCGGGGCGACGGCGATCTGGCGTACGCGCACAGCCGCGACGCGGCACTCGCCGCCGGGCGCAGCCATATCGCCCGGCTGAACTCCGTCGACGCCCGCGAGGTCGACGTGGGCCTGGCCGCCTGGCTCGATGCGACGACCGGCCCGCTCCGGGACGAGCTGCGTACGGCCCGCGCCAAGAGCGCCGAGGTCCTCAAAGAGCAGGGCACCACGACCCGCGCCGAGGTCACCGACGCGGCCGTCACCGAACTCGACGACCGGTCCGGCACGGCCCGGCTGATCGCGACCGTACGAATAGAGGCGCAGCCACGCACGGGCGCCCCGACCACCGACCGCAAACGCTTCGAGGCGGGCCTCACACGCACCGGCGGCGGCTGGAAGCTCGCCTCCCTGACCGCCGTCGCGGTCGGGACGGGCTGAGGGGGCACGATGACCACGACCGAGGAGACGGCCACCACGGCTCGCGCCGCTCAAGAACCGGCTGCCCGTACACGCCTGCGCCGATTCCTGCTGCCGCTGCTCGTCGCGGCCCTGGTGGTGGCGAGCGGCGTCCTGCTGCTGCTCGCCGGGCAGACGAAGCACTCCCCGGCCGCCGCCAACCGCGCGTTGACCGACCGGGCGGCGACCGACGCGGTGCTGGACGAGGTGGGGTCGGCGGTGAGCCGTGTGTTCAGCTACGGCCCGCAGACCCTGACCCGCACCCGCGCCGACGCCCACGCGCTGCTGAGAGGTCAGGCGGCGAAGGAGTACGACGCGCTCTTCGCGCAGGTCCAACAGCGCGTAAAGGAACAGGAGTTGACGCTCACCACGCGAGTCGCCCGCGCCGGGGTCACGCGGCTCACCGGCACGCGTGCGGAGCTGCTGTTCTTCCTCGACCAGACCAGTGTGCGGCGCGGCGCCAAGGCGACCACGGTGGCCGCGCAGCTCTCGGTGACCGTCGGGCGCGACGGCGGGCACTGGCGGATCACAGCGATCGAGGCCCGTTAGGGCGAGAGGGGAGGTGCCATGGCACGGCTGACATCTAGGGCGCGCAGACGGCCGTCCCGTACCGCGGCGACCGGGCTCGCGGCCGCGCTGGCCTGCGCGTTCGCCGTCTGGACGGGCGGTTCCTGGTACGCGGTCGCCCGCGACGAGCGGGCCGCGTTCGCCCGCACCAGGGACGAGGTGCTCCAGGCGGGCGAGCAGGGCGTACAGAACATGAACACCCTCGACCACGGCGACCTCGCCCACGGCCTCGACCTCTGGGAGGAGTCGGCCACCGGCGACCTGCTCAAGGAACTCAAGGACAGCAGGAAGCAGTTCGAGCGGCAGGTCGAGAGCGCCGGGACCACGACCACCGCCAAGGTGCTCTCGGGCGCGGTCACCGAACTCGACGAACGGGCGGGCCGGGCCCGGGTGATGGTCGCGATCCGGATCACCGTGGTCGCCGCGGACCGGAAGAGCAACACCAAGGACAGCCGGATGCTCGGCGAACTCAGCCGCACCCCGGCGGGCTGGAAGCTCAGCCGCCTGGGCCAGGCACCGGTCGGCGACGCGCCCGCACCGACCGCGAACCCGTCCGCCGGTACGCCCACCCCCAGCGGCAGCTGATCCGGAGGCCCCGATGTCGACCACCCGCCACCTCCTCAACCGGCAGCGCCGCCTGGCCGCACAGCGCCCGCCGGTGCAACGGGCCGCCGATCCCGTGCGGCGCCGGAGACCCAACGCAACGGCCGCCCGCCCCGCCAGGACTCTCCTGTCCTGGCCGCTGCTGCTCACCGCCCTGACCGTGCTGCTCGCCGCGTTCTCCGTTCTCGCGTACGTCCAGGGCGGGCAGCAGGACACCGCCGGGAGCAACACCGCACTGGCCGACACCGCCCGTACCAGCGAGGTCAAAGGTGTCGTCGACGAGACCGTGCAGGGGATCTTCTCGTACGACCACACCGACCCGGCCAGGACCGACGCGGCGGCCGCGCGTCGGCTCACCGGTGCGGCCGTGGCCCAGTACCGGACCTTTATGGGTCCGGTCCGCGAGCAGGGGCCGCGACAGAAGCTCGTGCTGACCACCACCGTCACCGACAGCGGCGTCGAGGTCCTCGACGGGGACCGCGCCCGCGTCCTGGTCTTCGCCGACCAGAGCAGCACCCGTACCGGCAAGGTCGGCGGCACCACCGTCGCCGCCGCGATGTTCGCGGTCGACGCGGTCCGCCAGGGCGGCACCTGGCGGATCGCCGCCCTCGACACCTTCCAGCGCGCCCCGGGCACCCCGACCGACCAGGGCAAGGAGTGAGAGCCGTGTTTCCTCGACAGGTGAAACGGGCCGTGGCGCGCCTCGCGCTGCTCGCCGCCGTCGGCCTGCCTGCCGCCGCGTGTGGTTCCTCTTCGCAGCCGCCGCCGGAGGTGGACTGGGCGGGCGGAGTCTGCGCGCACCTGGCGGACAGCGGGGCGGGGCTCGCGGTGCCCACGGTCGACAAGGCGCAGCCGGTGCGGGCCAAGGGCCAGTTGGTCACCTTCCTCACCGCGCTCTCCGAACGGCTGGGGTCGCTGCGCGCGGACATGCAGAAGGACGGGGCGCCGCCGGTGGACGGCGGCGCGGCCGCCTTCGGCACGGCCCTCGCCCATCTGGACCGGGCCCGTACATCGGTGGGCGACGCGGTCGCCACGCTCTCCAAGGCCCAGGTCACCGACCAGAAGTCGCTGAAGTCGGCGCTGGACGCGGCGGGTTCCTCCCTGAAGGCGGTCAGCGCGTACAAAGGGCCCGCCGACGACCTGCGTGCGGACCCGAAGCTGCGGAAGGCCTTCGACGGCAACCCGGACTGCGTCGCGGCCGTCGCCGCTGCCGGGGGCGGACAGGGGGCGGGCGATGGATCCTGAACCCGACCGGCCCGAGAGCCTGCGGGAGTTGTCGCGCGGGCAGCGGCTGGCCGTCGTCGTCGCCGCGATCGCCGTCGTCGTCGGCCTGCTCGTCCACACCGGCGCCACCTTCCTGCACCTCGCCCCGCGCAACGCGGCCACCGACGCCATCGGCGACACGGTCACCTCCTATATGGCGCCGGAGTTCGTTCAGAGCTGGCAGCTCTTCGCGCCCGACATCACCCGGACCACGACGGCGGTCGCCGCCCGCGTCGAACTGCGCGCGGCGGACGGTACGACCCGGACCGGCCCCTGGCACGACCTCACCGCGCAGGACCTGGCCGAGCTGAGCGGCAACCCGCTGCCGAGCCGGATCCGCCAGCAACTCGCCACCGCCTGGAGCACGATGCTCGCCTCGCACGACGCACAGCAGCGGCCCGTCGGCGCGGTCGGCCTCGACAGCGAGCAGTACCTCAAGCGCCTCGCCCTGTCCCGGATGCCCGCGACCCCGCGCGGCGAGCGCATCGAACGCATCCAGTTCCGCTCGACCGACACCACCGTCCCGCCCCCGCCGTGGAAGACGGGCGCTGCCCGCACCGCGCCGGTGGTGCGCAGCTGTCCGTGGTGGCCGGTGAGCGCCGCCGACTTCGCTCAGGGGCGTACGTCATGAAGCCACGACCAGCCGGTGGGATAGCGCTGGACCGGGCGCTCGGGAGAGCGTGTGACGCCCGCGTGTGGGCGTATCAGAGCGCGGCCGTACGGATCGGCATGGCCGGGGTGTGGCTGCTGCTCCTCGTCCACGAGTTCTGGCGGCGCGAGCGGATCTGGGGCCCCGACGCCCCGTGGAGCTGGCGGCTGGCGGAGCACTCGCTGGACCGGAGCCATGCGTTCAGCGTGCTGCGCTGGTCCGGCGGCCAGCTGTGGTTCGAGGTCTTCTACGTGCTGTCGGCGGCCGTCGCCGTGGCCCTCCTGCTCGGCTGGCGCACCCGGACGGCCTCCCTGCTCTTCCTCGTCAGCGTGCTCTCCCTCGACCACCGCAACGAGAACGTGCTCAACGCGGGCGACACCATCTTCCGCATCACCGCCGTCTACCTCGTCTTCACCCGGTGCGCCCAGGTGTGGTCGCTGGACGCGCGCCGGCGCGCCCCGGACACGGACGACGACCGTACGGGAGTGGTGCTGTGGGCCGTCTGTGGACTCGTCCTCGCCTGGGCGACGCTGCTCGCCCTGCTCACCGGCGGCTGGGCGCTGCTGCTGTGGGGCTGCTGGGCGGGCCAGGCGGTGTGGCGCGGGGTGCGCGGCCGTCCGGGCGTGCGCCGGACCCTGGAGCTGATCGGCCATCTGCTGCACAACGGGGCGGTGGCGATGATGATGATCCAGCTCTGCCTGCTGTACGGGTCGGCCGGCTGGTACAAGATCCAGGGCGCGCCCTGGCAGGACGGCACCGCCGTGTACTGGTCCGCCGGGCTCGACTGGCTGGAACCGTACCCCGCGCTCTCGCATGCCCTCTCCTCGCACGCGCTGACCGTCCTCGCGCTCACCTACGGAACCGTGCTCGTCCAGGTCGCCTTCCCGTTCAGCCTGCTCGACCGGCGGGTCAAGAACGTCCTGCTCGCGCTGCTGTTCGCCGAGCACATCGGCATCGGGCTGCTGCTCGGGCTGCCGTACTTCTCGCTCTCGATGATCGTGGCCGACCTGGTGTTCCTGCCGACCGGGTTCCTGGTGGTGGCGGGGGAGCGGGCCGCCGGGCTGCGGCGGCGCCTGGCCGCTGTCGGACGACCGGCCCCCGACGCCCGGGGCGCGGAGGCCGGTCTGGCGGCCCGCTCGGAGGAACGCACGGAGCCGCACCCGGAGGAAGGGGAAGGGGTCACCCCTTCTTGGCGAGGGTCATGTTGATCGTGTTGCCCGGGCCCGAGGTGAAGGCGCTGAGGATGTCGTTGAACGCGCCGCAGCTCTTGAGCGGCGGCAGGGTGTACGTGCCCTTCAGCTTGCCGCCGCCGAGCGGGTCGAACCTGCCGTCCGACGTCAGATTGACGTCGGCGGGGGTGCCGGTCTTGCAGTCCGCGCCGCCGCCCAGCGGGATGCCGAAGACGGCGATCTCGGGGAGCTTCACGTACATGCTGGACTTGGCGGTGAGGTCACCGGCCGTGTTGAGAGTGCCGTTGGTCCGGCCCACCTGCTGGAACTCGATTTTCGCGGTCGCGGGGAGGAAACCGAGGATCGAGAACTTGCCCGAGGTCGGGTTCAGCGTCAGATCGGCGTTGTACGTGCCCGAGGCGAGGTCGAAGTCGGCCTCGATGCCACCGGCCAGCGCGGCGGTCCCGTTCGCGGCCTTGATGACCGAGCTTCCGGTGAGGCCGTAGCCCAGGTGGATGGGCGGGTTGGGGTTGGTGGGGTTGGTCGGACTGGTCGGGTTCGTTGGGTTTGTGGGATTGGTGGGGCTAGTTGGGTTGGTCGGACTCGTTGGATTCGTGGGGTTGGTCGGGTTCGTAGGGTCGGTCGGATTTGTGGGGTTGGTGGGGTTCGTGGGGCTCGTTGGGTTGGTCGGGTTCGTCGGGTTGTTGTCCACGACCTTGAAGCGGTGCAGGGTCTTGTCCGTCGACGTCAGGGTGCACGCGGCGTCGAACGTGTCCTTGCCCGTGACCAGTTGAACCGGTTTGCCGTTGGCGTCCCGCGCGATCATGTCGTGCAGCGAGATGTTGTTGACGTCGATGCTGCCGTCGCCGGTCTTGTCGAAGGTCAGCGAGGGCGCGTTGCCCTTGGCGACGACGGTGAAGTCGGCGGGCGGGCTGGGGATGTTGCCCTTGGCCACGTCGTTCTCGACCTTGATCCCGGAGAGCGGACCGGACGGGGTGTTCACCGTGACGTCGGCGGTGGCCTTGCCCTCCAGGGTCTTGGCACCGACCAGCCCCAGGCCCTGCGCGGCCCGGGAGCTCACCAGCGTGTTCGCGTCGATTTCGAAGGCCGGGGTCGCCTGGCCCTTCTGGATCTCGTCCGGTATGTCGGCCGTGATGGTGATTTTGATGGGGTCGGCGTTGATCAGGGGGAAGACGCAGGAGTAGTCCTGCACCAGTTTGGCCGGTACCGCCGCTGCCGTGCCGGCGGCGGTGACCGACACCGTGGTGGCGACCACGCCTATGGCGGCGGTCACCGCCAGGGTGGACAGCGCCCCCTTGGTCCGCTTTCTCTGAATTCCCATGAGCTGCCTCTCGCGGAGATGAAACCATCGCGTTTCGGATCGAAAACTACTGAGCAGTAAGGTGGGGGTCAAGGTTAAATTCAGTACCGAGCGACCAGGGAATTGTGAATTGGCATCCCTTGATGAATCGGGCGGTCTTTTTTCGTCGTCCCGTGCGCATTCCCAGCGCGATAGGGATGCGATTCGGACGGAGTGGCAGCGGGCGTGAAATGGTCGTTGACCGACCTCCCTGACCTCACTACTTTCCTTGGGGTATGGGAGTTCCTAAAAACAGAACCGGCCTGAAATGCGCGCTCGGCGGCTCGGCGGCCCTCGCGCTGGCGGGCGGCGCGCTCCTCTCGTACGGGGTCGGCAGCGCGGCCGCCGTGGAGGCCCGGCTTTCACAGACGTACGAGTGCAAGTTCCCGCTGATCGGGGCGGATCCGCTGAAAGTGGCGATCACCGCCGAACTTCCCGCCTCGATTCCCGTGAACACCCAGACGGGCGCGATACGGATCGACGCGCTCTCCACGGTGAGCGCGCGGGCCGCGCAGGGGCTCGGGCTCGTGGGCGCGAAGAGCGTGGAGGGGATCGCCTCGGCGAGCGCCACGGTGAACCTGCCGGGCGGCGACCAGCTCGACGTGGGCCTCGACACCACCGTGGCGAAGGCCGAAGTGCCCAGCCCGGCCAGGGATTTCGACGTCAAGGCGGCCGGCGCGGCCCCGTCGCTCTCCTTCCGCAGGCCCGGCGCGGCCACCATCGACGTCAACGCCCTCACGCTGAAGCTGACGGCCCGGGACGCGGCGGGCAAGGTCGTCCAACTGCCGCCCTACGGGGACGTGTTCGAGGCACCCTGCGCGCTCAAGCCCGCCGACCAGAACAAGACACTCCACCGGTTCACCGTCACCGGCGCCGACCCGACGGGCCCGACCCCCACCGCCCCGACCCCGACCGGCCCCACCCCGACCGGCTCCACGACGACCGGACCGGGGCCGACGGGACCGTCCCCGACCGGCCCGAGCCCGACCGGCCCCGGCGGCACCCCCGGCCCCACCGGAACGGCAGGCCCCGGCCCGTTCGTCCCGCCGCCCGGAACGACCGGCGGCACCTCAGGAGGCACCGATCTGGTCACCCACGTCAACGGCCCCGGCGACGGCAGCCTCGCGGGCACCGGCGCCGCCGCCGCGGGCTGGCTGCTCACCGGCGCCGGAGTGCTCGGCGCGGCGGGCATCACGGCCTTCCACTACGCGCCGCGCCGCATCAGGGGTGAGGGCGACGACGGGACCGTATAAGGCGATGGGACGGTATAAGGCGATGGGACGGTATAAGGCGATGGGACGGTATAAGGCGATGGGACGGTATAAGGCGACGGGACCGAATGAGCCGTATACGTACGGCCGAAGTCACCCGGTCCGCCCGACCCGCCCGGACGCCCGGCGCCGCAGCACCAACCACACCACACCACCGGCCAGGACGAGTCCGGCGAGCGCGACGACCGTCCAGTTCACCGTGGCGTAGTCGACCTCGGCGCTCTCGACCAGGTTGCCCGCCGTGTCGCTGGCGGTCACCTCGACGTTCCCCCAGTCCACGAGCGGCGGCCCGACCCACTTCTGGGTGACCTCGACGCGCTGGCCCGGTAGCAGTTCGGCGGGCAGCCGACGCCCCGGGGGCTCGAAGGCGGTGTGCCCGAACACCCCCTTCGCCCGCAGCGTGACCTGCGGCGAGAGCATCACGTTGCCGCTGTTGACCAGCGCGTACGAGATGGTCGCGGCGCGTTTCGCACCCGGCACCAGCGGTGCGGTGTAGCGGAACCGCACGTCGTCGATGCGCAGCCCCTGTACACGGGCTCCGTTCACCTTCAGATAGACGCGGGCCCCGACGGCCTGCTGGACCGCGACCCCGTTGCCGTCGGCGTGGCCCAGACGCGTGTCGAGGGCGACGACCGCCCCCGGATGGTCGCCCGGCTCGGCGTCCTTGGGCACGGTGAGCGTGAACGGGACGGTGACCTCGCCGCCGCCGGGAACCGTCACCTCGGTGCGGTCCAGACGTGTCCAGGCCCCGACGCCGGTCATCCGCTCGCCCTTGTTCCGCACGGCGAAACCGCCGTCGCGCGGCGTGTTGTAGCCGTCCGTTCCGTACAGCTGGAAGGTCGTCGTCCGGGCGTCGAGGTTCTTCACGGTCACCTGGTCGCGCACGGTCGCGCCCCGGTCGGCGGTCATCCGGAAGTACGCCCGGGTCGGTGTGCTCGGCGCGCCCTGGTGCACCGGGAAGACCGACCAGCGGCCGTTGTCGGCGGCCCGCGCGGCGGGCGCGGACACCGCGGCGAACGCCGTGAGCAGGCCGAGGACGGCGAGAACGGCGAGGAGCGGCGCCCACCGCCGCGAAGTGCTGCGCTTGCTCATACGGGTTCCCCCTGGGAGCTCGTGGGGACGGAAGCGGGCCGGTCGCGGGGTGCGACCGGCCCGGGGGAGGCGCGACTCACGTCAGGGTGAGGGTGAGCACGGCCTTGTAGTCGCCCGCGGCGGCCGTCGCGGGGATGGTGAGGTTGAGCGCGCTGTCCACGGTGAACTGGCCGCCGGTGGCGGCCGCGTCGGGCGCCCCGGCCAGGGTGGCGCCGACGGTTCCGACGGGACCCTCGGTCCCCGCCACGCAGTTGCTCTTGGAGCCCGGGGACGTCGTGCACGCGGGCTTCCAGCTGAGCTTGTCCGCGCCGATCGCGCCGGCCGTCCCGGTGAAGTCGGTGACCTTGCCGGTCAGCGACCAGCCGGTGGCGCCGTTGCGGCCGTCCTTGACGGTGACGGTCTGGAGGTTGCCGCTGGAGACGCCGCCCAGGCCCTGGTTCACGGCGGAGAGAGCCACGCTGTCACCGGGCTGGCTCATGGAGAGCGTCCCGGCCGCGGCCTTCACCTGGGTGCTCAGGTTCTGCTGAGCGGTCGAACCGGAGGGGGCGGTGGGGTTGGTGGGGTCAGTCGGGTTCGTGGGGTTCGTGGGGTTCGTGGGGTTCGTGGGATTCGTTGGATTGGTGGGGTTGGTCGGGTTCGTGGGATTCGTTGGGTTCGTGGGGTTCTTCGGCACGATCTTGAAGCTCGCGAGGACCTTGTCCGTCGACTTCAGCGTGCACGGGGCGTCGAACGTGTCCTTGCCCGTGACCAGCTGGATCGGCTTGCCGTTGGCGTCGCGCACGATCATGTCGTGCAGACCGATCCCGTTCACCTCGATGCGGGCGTCGCCCACCGTGTTGAAGGTGAGCGAAGGCGCGTTGCCCTTGGCGTTGACCGTGAAGTCGGCGGGCGGGCTGGGGATGTTGGTCTTCTCGACCGTGTTCTCCACGCCGATTCCGGAGAGTGGACCGTCCGGTGTGTATACCGTGACGGTCGCCGTCGCCTTGCCCTCCAGCGTCTTTCCGCCGACGAGCCCGAGCCCCTGTGCCGCCCGTGAACTCACCTTCGTGGCCGTGTTGACCGCGAAGGCGGGCGACGCCGTGCCCACTTCGATCTCGGTCGGTATCTCGGCCGTGATGGTGGCCTCGATCGGGTCGCTGCCGATCAGCGGAAATACACAGTCGTACTGCTGGACGAGCTTTGCCGGGGCCGCCTGCGCCGTCCCGGCGCCCGCGAATCCGAGCATCCCCGCGACGACGCCGCCGGCGGCGGTGAGGGCAAGGACCGATCTCGCTCCGGACTTTCTCTGCTGAGCTCCCATGAGCTACCTCTTGTGTGTTGTACGGACAGTGCGGAACTGGCGCGAACACTCGCCCGCGAAAGGGCGTGGAGGCTAGGTGAAGGGCGGAAAGTTCCGCGTTTCGGATGCGTAAACTACTTGCGAGTAGGGGGACGGTCAAGGCGCCGGATATGCAAGGGTGGCGGAGGTCCCGGTCGCCGCTGTTTCTTGTCACCGCGGTGAGTGCGGCCGCGCTCTTTCTTGTCTCCGCCGCACACATGCTCACGGGCGTGACAAATTCGGGAATGGGCGCGGAAATCGACCTGAATGGAATAGGAAGAGAAAACGATATTCCGGAAGCGGGGAGGTCTCGCGGGGTGATCCGTGCGGCCGGATCGGGCCGCCGCGCGCGATTGCAATATGACGGCGTGTCAGATATGACGGAACGTCAGGAAGGATGGGAAGCCCATGGGGAAGCCGGGACGGCCGGGGACGGCGCGGCGGGGCGTGAGGCGCCCTGGCAGCCGCTCCCCGCGATCGGTAAGGTCGGCCCCGGCCGAGCGGCAGCCGGCCGCGTCGACCCGCAAGGCACCACGCTCGCCCCGGCCCTCCCCGTCGGGCGGCGCCGTCGAGAGTCCCCGCCCCACCGCACGTCCCGGCAGCGGTACGAGTTCCGGCACCAGCGCAAGTCCCCGTGTCAGCGCACGTCCCGGCAGTGGTACGAGCTCCACACGCGGCCCGGCGCCGCAGGGCGGCCCACCCCCCGGCCGTCCGGCGGGCCCGCCGCCCCCGACCCTTCGGGGCTCTCCGCTGCCGCCACCCCCCTCGCAGCTCCATCGGTCTGATTCGGAGTGTTCATGACGCCCGTAGCGCCGAACCCTGAACTTGTCATCGGAGTGTGCCCGTTAGGGCTGCCCGACCCGCGTCCGGTCGCCGAGGTCCGCCGGGCCGGCGGACTCGGAGTGCTGGACCTCGGGGCGGGCGACCGCCGCGCCAGAGAGGCGCTCGCCCGGGTACGGCGCTGGACGGCGGGCGCGTTCGCCGTCCGGGTCGGACCGTCCTGCGCACTGACCCCCGAGGAGGTCGCCGAGGAGTGCGGCGGCGACCTGCCGCCCGTGGTGCTGCTCGCCGCCGACGCCGACTGGAAGATCGGTCAACTGACCGATGAATGCCGGGTGTTGGCGGAGGTCGGAGATCAGGACGAGGCGCGCCGGGCCGCGGCGGACGGCGCGTACGGGTTGGTGGCGCGCGGCAGTGAGTGCGGCGGCCGCAGCGGTGATCTGAGTACGTTCGTCCTCCTTCAGGCGCTGCTCGCCGACCCGGCGTACGACCTGCCGGTGTGGGCCTGTGGGGGCATCGGCCCGCGTACGGCCGCGGCGGCCGTGGTCGGCGGCGCGGCCGGGGTCGTCCTCGACACCCAGCTGGCCCTGCTCGCCGAGTCCGGGACCGACGACGCGGCGGCGGCCGCGCTGCGCACGGCGGACGGGTCCGGGACGAGCGTCGTCGACGGCGTCCGGGCGCTGCGGAACGCGCGCACCGGCCTCGAACTCCCCGTCGGCCAGGACGCGTTCCTCGCCGCCCGGTTCGCCGACCGGTGGGGCACCGTGGCTGCGGCCGTACGCGGAGTGCGCGAGGCGATCCTGGCCGCCGTGGGCGATCCGGCCGTGGCCCGGACCCTGGCGGCGGGCTCCGCGATGGCGGACGCGCTCGGCACCCGGCTGCCGGTGGTGCAGGGTCCGATGACCCGGGTCAGCGACCGGGCGGGCTTTGCGGCGGCCGTGGCGCGCGAAGGTGCGCTGCCGATGCTGGCGCTCGCCCTGTCCGACGGCGAACAGAGCCGCGCCCTCCTCGAACGAACCCGCGACGACCTGGGCGAACGGCCCTGGGGCGTGGGCATCCTCGGCTTCGCGGACAGCCGGATCAGAGCGGAACAGCTCGCGGCCGTCCGAGCCGTCCGGCCCACCCACGCGATCATCGCCGGGGGGCGCCCCTCGCAGGCGGCCGACCTGGAGGCGGTCGGCATCAAGACGTTCCTGCACGTGCCGTCGGCCACGCTGCTCGAACAGTTCATTGACATGGGCATGCGTAAATTTGTCTTCGAGGGCGCCGAATGCGGCGGACACGTCGGACCGCGCAACAGCTTTCCGCTCTGGGAGGCGCAGCTGGCGGTGGTCGAGGAGTACGTGGCCCGCGCGCCCGGCACCGCGGGCGACTTCCAGGTGCTGCTCGCGGGCGGCATCCACGACGAGCGCTCCTCGGCCATGGCCGCGGCCCTCACCGCCCCGCTCGCCGCGCACGGGGTCGCGGTCGGCGTCCTGATGGGCACCGCCTACCTGTTCACGGCCGAGGCGGTCGAGTGCGGCGCGATCCAGCCGGTGTTCCAGCGCCAGGTGATCGCCGCCGGGGCCACCGCGCTCCTGGAGAGCGCCCCCGGTCATGCCACCCGCTGCGTCGCCAGCCCGTACACCGCCGACTACGCGGCCGCCCGCGCCCGTCTGCACGCCGACGGCACCCCCGACCGGCAGGCGTGGGAGGAGCTGGAGCGGCTGAACATCGGGCGGCTGCGGATCGCGAGCAAGGGCGTCGAGCGGGAGGGCGGCGAGCTGCGGCCCGTCTCCGAGCAGCGCCAGCTGGACGCCGGGATGTTCATGGCCGGGGAGGTGGCCGTGCTGCGCTCGGCGGCCACGACCGTCGGCGCGCTGCACGACGCCGTGAGCCGGGGCGCGACCGCCTTCGCCGAGCGCCGCACGGCCGAGCTGCGCGAAGCCCTCGGCACGGCCGAGGAGGTCGTCGAGGAGCCTGCCCCGCAGCCGCTCGACATCGCTGTCGTGGGCATGGCCTGCATGTTCCCCAAGGCCCCCGATCTGGCGACCTACTGGGCGAACGTCGTCGGCGGCGTCGACGCCGTCACCGAAGTCCCCGCCGACCGCTGGGACCCGGAGATCTACCACGACCCCACCGGCGAGCGCGCAGGGACGACCGCGTCGCGGTGGGGCGGCTTCCTGCCGCCGATCCCCTTCGACCCGTTCGCGTACGGCATCCCGCCCGCCTCGCTCGGCAGCATCGAGCCCGTCCAGCTGCTCGCCCTCGAAGCGGCCCGGCGGGCGCTGGAGGACGCCGGGTACGGCGACCGGTCCTTCGACCGCTCCCGTACGTCCGTGGTCTTCGGGGCCGAGTCCGGCAGCGACCTGTCCGGCGCGACCACCCTGCGCACGGTCCTGCCCGCCTATCTGGGGGAGGTACCGGCAGCCGTCGAGGAGCAGCTGCCCAGGCTCACCGAGGACTCTTTCCCCGGCATGCTCGCCAACGTCATCGCGGGCCGGATCGCCAACCGCCTCGACCTCGGCGGCGCCAACTACACGGTCGACGCGGCCTGCGCCTCCTCGCTCGCCGCACTCGACGTGGCCTGCAAGGAACTCGCCTCCGGCACCAGCGAGATGGTGCTGTGCGGCGGCGCCGACCTGCACAACGGCATCAACGACTACCTGCTGTTCTCGTCGGTGCGCGCCCTCTCCCCGACCGGCCGCTCCCGTACGTTCGACGCCTCCGCCGACGGCACCGTGCTCGGCGAGGGCGTGGCCTGCGTGGCGCTGAAGCGGCTGGCCGACGCCGAGCGGGACGGCGACCGCGTCTACGCCGTGGTCAAGGGCATCGGCAGCGCCAGCGACGGCCGCTCCCTGGGGCTCACCGCGCCCCGGCCCGAGGGTCAGCGGGCCGCACTGGAACGGGCCTACCGGGCGGCCGGGATCCCGCCCGCCCGCGTCGGCCTGGTCGAGGCGCACGGCACCGGGACCGTGGTCGGCGACCGCACCGAACTGGCCACGCTCACCGCCGTGTTCACCGAGTCGGGCGCGGCGCCGGGAAGCTGCGCGCTGGGCTCGGTCAAGTCCCAGCTGGGCCACACCAAGTGCGCGGCGGGCCTGGCGGGCCTGATCAAGGCGGCGCTGGCCCTGCACACCGGCATCACCCCGCCCACCCTCCACCTCCAGGAGCCGAACGCGGCCTGGGACCCGGCGACCAGTCCCTTCGCCTTCCACGCCGAGGCGCGGCCATGGGCGGCCCCGGCGGCCGAACGGATCGCCGGGGTCAGCGCGTTCGGCTTCGGCGGCACCAACTTCCACGCGGTGCTCACCGCCCACGACACGGACGCGCCTCCGGCCCAGGGGTACGAGGAGTGGCCGGCCGAACTGTTCCTGTTCCGGGGCGCGGACACGGCGGCGGCCGGGCGGGAGGCGGAGTGGCTGCTGGGCGAACTGGGTGAGTCGGACACCGCGCTCCGGCTTCGGGACGCCGCGCTGGTGGCGGCCCGGCGCGCCGAGTCGCGGCCGGGCCCGGTGCGGATCGCGGTTGTCGCGGAGAGCGTCGACGAGCTGCGCGGGCTCCTGCGGAAGGCGGCGGCGGGGGAGCGGAGCCAGGGGGTGTATCTGGCCGACGGGTCCGGGGCGGGCGGGCTCGCTGGCGTACCCGGGACGGACGGGGGCGATGGTCTCGGGGCCGACGCCAAGGTCGCCTTCCTCTTCCCCGGTCAGGGCAGCCAGCGGCCCGGCATGCTCGCCGAACTACTCGTCGCCTTCCCGGAGGCCGCGCACCTGGTGCGGCAGGGCGGGGCGTACGCCCACGCGCTCTATCCGCCGAAGGCCTTCGATCCCGGTGCGGCCGACCGCCAGCAGGAGGCACTGAAGGACACGCGGATGGCTCAACCAGCCCTGGGGATCGTCGGGCTGACGATGAGTCATGTTCTGGAACGGGCAGGCGTGCGACCCGATATGGCGGGCGGGCACTCCTACGGGGAGCTGGTGGCCCTGGCGGCTGCCGGAGCCCTCGCTCCCGACGCGCTGCTCGACCTGAGCGCCCGCCGGGCCGAGTCGATCCTCGGCTCGCTCGGCGAGGACCCCGGCACCATGGCGGCGGTCGTGGCCGCCCCCGCCGAGGTGGAGCGCGTCCTCGCCGGGGCGGGGCTGACCGGTCAGGTCGTCGCGGCCAACCGCAACGGCCCCCGCCAGACCATCGTCTCCGGCCCCACCGCCCTGGTGAACGAGGCGCTGGACCACCTCCGGGGCGCGGGACTCACCGTGCGGCGCATCCCGGTCGCCTGCGCCTTCCACAGTCCGCTGGTCGCCGGTGCGGGCGAACGGTTCGCCCCGGCCCTGGCCCGGCACACGGTCAGGGCGCCGGAGTTCCCGGTCTGGAGCAACCGGACGGCCGCGATCTATCCGGCCCGGCCCGATGCCGTACGCGCCGAACTGGCCGCGCAGATCGGGTCGCCGGTGCGGTTCGCCGAGCAGGTCGAGGCGATGTACGCGGCGGGGGCGCGGATCTTCGTCGAGGCGGGCCCGGGCACGGTGCTGACCGGCCTCGTCGGCCAGATCCTGGGCGACCGGCCGCACCTCGCGGTCGCCTGCGAGCCCCGCCCCGGCGCCGGGCTGCGCGGCCTGCTGGAGTCGCTGGCGCGGCTGGCGGTCGCGGGTGTGCCGGTGCGCGCCGGGCGGCTCCTCCAGGGCCGGGGCGCGGTCATCGAGAGGCCGGAGCCGCCCGGCTGGACCGTGGACGGCCACCTGGTCCGCACCCGCTCCGGCGAGCTGCTGCCCGGAGCCCTGCAACCGGCCCGACGGGTCAGTCTGGAGACGAACACGGTGACGCGCGACAGCCCCTCCCAGCACGACCTCATCGCGGACTTCCTGCGCACGACACGCGAGCTGGTCGCGGCCCAACGAGACGTCCTGCTCACGCACTTGGGGGCGACGGGCGGTGTCGCGTCCCCGCCGCCGGTCCCGCCTCGCACGGACCCCGTCGTACAGGTTGCGGTGGTGCCCGAGGAAGCCCCACGTCCGGTCGTGGTCGACATCGAGCAGGCCGTGCTCACCGTCATCAGCGAACGCACCGGCTACCCCGTCGACATGATCGAACCTGATCTGGACCTCGAAGCGGACCTGAGCATCGACTCCATCAAGCGCACCGAGATCGTCGGCGAGCTGGCCCGCCACCTCGCGGGGACCCGCACCTTCGACGACGCGGAGATGGAGGAGCTGTCCCGGGCCCGTACGGTCGCCGCGATCACGGAGTGGATCACCGGGCACGAGACCCCGGCCGAGCCCGCGATTGCCGAACCCGAACCCGAACCCGAGCCCGTCCACGGTGTCGCCCCGCGCCGCTTCCTCTTGGAGGAGACGCCCCTCGACGTGCCCGTCACCCCACCCGACGCCGACCTCCACGGCAGGCGCTTCGCCCTGCTCGGCGGCGGTGCGACCGCCGAGGAGCTGGCGGCCCGGCTGAGGGACCGGGGTGCGGAGGCCGTCGCGTACGACACGGACCGGCGGCTCGACCCGGCCGACGGGCCCCTCGACGGCGTCTTCCACCTGGGAGCCGTGGCCCCGTCGGACGGTGGCGAGGCGCTGCTCCCCGGGGCCTTCGAGGTCTTCCGGGCCGCACTGCGCCTCGGCCCCCGATGGCTGATCTGCGGCAGGACCGCGCCCGGCACCGGAGAGGACGCGGGGGCGGGGCTGCACGGGCTGTTCCGGACCATCGGGCGGGAGTACGGCGACCTCGCCGCCCGCGTCGTCGACCTGGACCCGGCGGCCACGGCCGCGCGGCGGGCCGACCTCCTGCTGGCCGAGCTGTACGCCGAGGACCGCGCCCCCGTCGTGGTGCGCACCGACGCCGGGCGGTGCGGGTACGAGCTCGTGGAGCGCGCACTCGGCGGGCTGGCGCGGACCGGTGCGGGGCCCGCCGGGGACGGGGCCGCCGAAGCGGCGGCGCTCGGGCTCGACCGGGACTCCGTCGTCGTGCTCGCCGGAGGCGCGCGCGGGATCACCGCCGACTTCGCCCTGGCGCTCGCGGCGGCCTCGCGCTGCCGGATCGAGCTCCTGGGCAGGACCCCGCTGCCGACCGGGCCCGAGGACCCGGAGCTCGCGGGCGCCGCCGACGCGGCCGCGCTGCGGGCGCTGCTCGCCGCCCGGGGCGAGCTTGCCGCCGCCGCGATCGAGCGCGAGGTCAGGAACGTCCTCGCGGGCCGTGAAGTCACCGACACCCTGGACCGGTTGGGGAGGCTGGGCAGCCCCGCCGCGTACCGCGTCGCCGACATGTGCGACGGCGGTGCCGTGGCCCAGGCCGTCAAGGAGATCCAGGCGGAGCACGGGCGCATCGACGTGGTCGTGTACGCGGCGGGCGTGATCGAGGACCGGCTCATCGAGGAGAAGGACCCCGAGTCGTTCCGGCGGGTGTACGCGACGAAGACGGACGGCGCCCGCGCTTTGCTCGACGCCGCTTCCCAACTGCCCCACGGCCCCCGGAC
Source organism: Streptomyces melanogenes (assembly GCF_014649795.1). Classification (GTDB taxonomy): domain Bacteria; phylum Actinomycetota; class Actinomycetes; order Streptomycetales; family Streptomycetaceae; genus Streptomyces; species Streptomyces noboritoensis. Next base: position 70,070 of record NZ_BMTS01000008.1, on the reverse strand, counting down.
GGCCGTCCTGTTCGGCAGTGTCTCCGCCGTCCTCGGCAACCGGGGGCAGAGCGACTACGCCGCCGCCAACGACGCGCTCGCGGCCCTCGGCGAGCGGTGGGCGCGGCGCACCGGGCGGCGGGCGCTGACCGTGCACTGGGGGCCGTGGGCGCCGTCCGGGGTGCACGGCGGCATGGTCACCCCGCACCTCGCCCGCGAGTACGCCCGGCGCGGGGTGGCCCTCATCGACCGCGAGGAGGGCGCACTCGCCCTGCTGCGGGAGCTGGCCTGGGGCGACGCGTCGACCACGTCCGTGGTCTACACGGCGTCGGGCTGGTGACATGACCGGCGAGACGTCATTTGCGGCGACGGATGTGAGTGAGCGTCAAGTCCCCGTCGCCATCGTCGGCATGGCCGTGCTGCTGCCCGGCGCCAAGGACCTGGACGCGTACTGGCGCAACCTCGTCGACGGTGTGGACGCCGTACGGGACGTGCCCGAGGGGCGCTGGGACCCGGTGTACTACCGGCCCGGCGACCCGGGCGGCGCCGCCGACCGGATCTACTGCCGGCGCGGCGGCTTCGTGGACGGCCTCGCCGAGGTCGACGCCGCCCGCTTCGGCATCATGCCGAGCTCGGTCGCGGGCACCGAGCCCGACCAGCTCATCGCACTCTCGGTGGCGGCCCGGGCGATCGCGGACGCGGGCGGCGAGGAGCGGCTGCCCGAGCGCGGCCGGGTCGGGGTGGTCCTGGGCCGGGGCGGCTACCTCAACCCGGGCCTCGTCCGCCTCGATCAACGGGTGCGCACCGCACACCAGTTGACGCGCACCCTGGGCGAACTGCTGCCCCACCTCGCGCCTGACCAGCTCGACCGGGTGCGGGCCGCCTTCACCGAGACGCTGGGACCCGAGCACCCGGAGTCGGCCATCGGGCTCGTCCCCAACCTGGCGGCCTCCCGCATCGCCAACCGCCTGGACCTGCGGGGCCCGGCGTACACCGTGGACGCGGCCTGCGCGTCCTCGCTGATCGCGGTCGACCAGGCGGTGGGCGAACTGGCCTCGGGCCGCTGCGACCTGATGCTCGCGGGCGGCGTCCACCACTGCCACGACATCACGCTGTGGAGCGTCTTCGCCCAGCTCCGCGCCCTCTCGCCGAGCCAGCGCAGCCGCCCCTTCCACGCGGCCGCCGACGGCATCCTCATCGGCGAGGGCACCGGCGTCGTCGTCCTCAAGCGCCTCGCGGACGCCGAACGCGACGGCGACCGGGTGTATGCGGTGATCCGCGGCACCGGCGTCGCGGGCGACGGCCGCGCCGCGGGGCTGATGAACCCCGACCCGGGCGGCCAGACCCGCGCGGTCCGCCAGGCCTGGCGGGCAGCCGGGCTCGAACCCCGCGACCCCGGCTCCCTCGGCCTCCTGGAGGCGCACGGCACCGGCACCCCGGCGGGCGACGCGGCCGAACTGGCCACGCTGGCCGAGGTGTTCGGGCCGGGCGCGGACGGCCCGGCCGCGCCCGTCATCGGCTCGGTGAAGTCGATGATCGGCCACTGCATGCCCGCGGCGGGCGTCGCCGGACTGGTGAAGGCGGCCCTCGCCGTGCACCACGCGACCCTGCTGCCGACCCTGCACTGCGACGACCCGCACCCCGCCCTCGCCCGCACCCGGTTCCGCCCGACGGCGGCCGCCCGCCCCTGGGAGGGGCCGCTGCGCAGGGCCGCCGTCAACGCCTTCGGCTTCGGCGGGATCAACGCCCACGTGGTCCTGGAACAGGCACCGGGAGCCGTGCCCGCCCGGCGCCGGGCGGCCGTGCGCGAACCGGAGCACGTGCTGCGCCTGACCGCCGCCACGGCGGAGGACCTGGCCCGGGCCCTGGACGCGGACGACGCGACGGTACGGGAGCGGGGCGCCGCCCCGTACCGGCTCGGCACGCCCACGGCCCGGCTCGGCATCGTCGACCCGACCGCCAAGCGGCTGGCGCTCGCCCGCCGCGCGGTGGCCCAGGGCCGCCCGTGGCGCGGCCGCAGCGACGTCTGGTTCGCCCCGCGCCCGCTGCTCGGGGAGGCGGGCGGGGGCAAGGTGGCGTTCGTCTTCCCGGGTCTGGAGGCCGAGTTCGCGCCCCGGGTGGACGAGGTGGCCGAGCACTACGGGCTGCGGCTGCCGGGCCGTACGTACACCGGGGCGACCGACGTCGCCCGGCACGGGCTCGGCGTGCTCCGCGTCGGCCGGGTCCTCGACGAGGCCCTGCGCGGGCTCGGCGTCCGGCCCGACGGGGTCGCCGGACACAGCGTCGGGGAGTGGGCGGCGATGATCGCGGGCGGCATGTTCGCCGCCGACAAGGCGGACGCCTTCTTCGCCTCCTTCGACCCGGACTCGCTGCGGGTGCCGGGCCTGGCGTTCGCCGCGATCGGCGCACCGGCGGCCCGGGTGAGCCAGGCGCTCGATGACTGGCCGGACCTCGTCCTCTCGCACGACAACTCGCCCGGCCAGTCGATGGTGTGCGGCCCGGAAGCGCCGGTCGAGGAGTTCGCGGCGAAGCTCCGGGCCGAGCGCGTGATCTGCCAGGTGCTCCCGTTCCGCTCCGGCTTCCACACGCCGATGCTCGCCCCCTATCTGGGCCCCATGAAACGGGGCGTGGACGCGGCGGAGATCCTTCCGCAGCGGGTCCCGGTCTGGTCCGGCACCACGGCGGCCCCGTTCCCGGCCGACCCCGACGAGGTCCGTGCCCTGTTCGTCCGCCACCTTCTGGAGCCGGTACGGTTCCGGCCGCTGATCGACGCCCTGTACGCGGCGGGCTTCCGCGCCTTCGTCCAGGTGGGCACGGGCCGTCTGACGTCACTGATCGACGACACCCTCAAGACCCGCGACCACCTCACGCTCTCCGCCAACTCGCCCCGGCGCGGCGGGCTGGCGCAGCTGCTGCGGGTGGAGACGGGGCTGTGGGCGGAGGGGTATGCGCTGTCGCCCGCCGGGCGGGAAGGTCCGCGCTCCTCCGCCGCCCCGATCCCCCTCGACCTCGGAGCGGCGCTGGTTCCCCTGGATCCCCGTCGGGTGGAGGAGTTACGTGCGGAGCTGAGCCCCTCTCGTACGGCCAACCGGGTCGAACACCCCATATCAGCGGGACTTTTGGGGGAGTCGCTCACCCGGCGCCACCCCGTCGCGGCAGAGCTCGACGCGCTGATGCGGGAGACGGCGGACAGTGTGGCGGCGGTCCTGGAGGCGGCGGGCCCACGGGGGGCGCAAGCCGCACCCGACACGGTCACCCCGCCCCCCGAGGGCGAGCACCGCACCCAACTCCGCGTCTCCACCACTGACATGCCCTACCTCCTCGACCACTGCTTCTTCCCGCAGCGGCCCGGATGGCCCGAGCTCGCCGACCGGCATCCGGTCGTCCCCGCCACCACCGTCCTGCACCATCTGATGGCCGCGGCCGAGCGGGCCGCGCCCGGGCAGCGGGCCGTCGCCGTCCACGACGTGCGGCTGGAGAGGTGGGTCAACGCCGTCCCGGCCGTGGACGTGACGGTCACCGCCCGGCCGGACGGCCCCGGGCGGTGGGCGGTCGCGTTCGGGCCCTACGCTCGCGCGAGCGTCGAGCTCGCCCCCGGCTATCCGGCCCCGCCGCCCGCACCCCCGCTGGACGCGGCCGACGAGCGCCCGCCCGACATCGCGGCGGCCCAGCTCTACGAGGACCGGTGGATGTTCCACGGGCCCGCCTTCCAGGGCGTCACCGCGCTGCGCGGGGTCGGGCCCCGCCACGTCCGGGGCACCATCACCACGCCCTCCGCGCCGGGCGCGCTCCTCGACAACGTGGGCCAACTCCTCGGCTACTGGCTGATGTCGACCCACCCCACCCGGACCGTGATCTTCCCCGTAGCGCTGGAGGAGGCCCGCTTCTTCGGGCCGCCCCCGCAGCCCGGGACCCCCGTCGGCTGCCACGCCGTCATCACCTCGCTCACCGAGGACACCCTCCTCGCCGACGTCCGGCTCACCCTGCCCGGCGGGACGGTGTGGGCGGAGCTCTCCGGCTGGCGCGACCGCCGTTTCTCCGGGCTCGACGCACGCAGGTCCGGCGGCTACCCCGAGCACCTGGCCCTGGCAGAGGCCCGGCCCGGCGGCTGGTGCCTGCTGCGGGACGTGTGGCCGGACCCGGCATCGCGCGACCTGCTGATGCGCATACAGCTGGGCCGGGCCGAGCGCGAGGCGTACGAGAAGAAGCCGCCGCGTGGCCGGCGGCAGTGGCTGCTCGGCCGGATCGCCGCCAAGGACGCGGTGCGGCGGTGGCTGTGGGAGCGCGGCGAGGGTGCGGTGTTCCCGGCCGAGATCGAGATCGTGAACGAGGAGTCGGGGCGGCCCCGTGCCGTGGGGGTGCACGGCCGTACGCTCCCGGCGCTCGACCTCTCCCTCGCCCACCGGGGCGATCTGGCGGTCGCACTCGTACGCCCCGCGAGCCCCGGCTCGTACGCGAACGGCGTCGGTATCGACATCGAAGAGGTCGCGGACCGCACCCCCGAGACCCACCGCGTCGCCCTCGGCCCCCGTGAACTCGCCCTGCTGGCCCGGCTCGTGGCCGGATCCGGGGAGCCCGAGGCCCTCTGGTTCACCCGGTTCTGGACGGCCAAGGAGGCCGTCGCCAAGGCGGAGGGCACCGGGTTCGGGGGGCGGCCGCACGCCTTCGAGGTGACCGGGGCCGCCTCCGACTCGCTCACCGTCACCGTCGACGGCCGCCCCCACCACGTCCACTGCACGCTCGTCGACCCCACCCATGTCGTGGCCTGGACCACGGCTGCGACGACCCTTGAGGAGAACGCCCAGTGACCACCAGCGAACGGCCGCCCGGCCCCGTCCCGCTCGCCCCGCCGGACGAGGAGCAGGTCCTGGCCGAGATCGCCGGGCTGATCGTGGAGGTGCTCGGGGACTACGCTCCCGACCCCGCCGACATCCGCCCCGAGACCCTGTTCGGCGACGACCTGGAGCTGGAGAGCATCGATCTCGTCATGCTGTCCGGACACCTCCAGGAGCGGTACGGCGAACAGGTCAACTTCGCCGAGTTCGTGGCCTCCCTGGAGATCGACGAGGTCATCGCGCTGTCCGTCGGCCGGCTCGTCGACCACGTCCTGCACAGCCTCGGCACGGCCCCGGAAGCGGGAGCCGCCCGATGGTCATGATCCGCGCCAACGGTCTCGGCCTGCACGTCCAGCGGCTGCGCCCGCCCCACCGACGGCCGGACGCGACCGTGGTGTTCGTCCACGGCGCCTTCATCGACAGCCTCGCCAGCTACTACTTCACCCTCGGCCCCAGGTTCGCCGAGGCCGGGTTCGACGCCGTCATGTACGACCTGCGGGGACACGGCCGCAGCGAACGCCCGCCCAGCGGCTACGCCCTGGAGGACTTCACCGCCGACCTCGACGCACTCCTCGACGAACTGGGCATCGCCCACCCCGTCCACCTCGTCGGCAACTCCTTCGGTGGCACGGTCGCCCTCGACTTCGTCGTCCACCGGCCCGAGCGCGTCGCCACCGTCACCGTGGTCGAGTCGGGGCCCGCCAGCCGGGCCTGGTCGCACACGATGACGTCCGCCCTGCGCCACGCCGGGGACATGGGCGACGACGAGGCGCTGGTGTGGTTCACCGAGCAGTACGGGACGCTCTCCTCGACCCGGACCGGCGACGCCCGCCACGACGCTCACATCCGCCGCCTCGGCCGGGCCGCCGCCCGGCTCGTACGCGCCACCACCATCGCCGAGGACATGCCCACCGGACGGGTGCTCACCGACGAGCAGCTGGGCGGGGTGCGCTGTCCGGTGCTGCTGGTCAACGGGCAGGAGGGGCTGGTGGCGGCCGAGTCCGCCCGGCTGCGGTCGCTGCTGGCGCACTGCCGGGTCGCGGTGGTGCCGGGACAGAAGCACTCGGTCCTGGTCGAGGCCTCCGACGCGGTCGGGCGGCTCGCCCTGGACTGGGTCCGCGAGCACGCCGGGGCCGCGCCCGAGCCCAGTGGACCGGGGCCGGTCCGGTGAGCCGCTTCCTGTTCGTGGTGCCGCCGCTGACCGGGCACATCAACCCGGCGGCCGCCGTCGCCGCCGAGCTGACCGCGCGCGGCCACGAGGTGGCGTGGGCGGGGCGGCCCGCGATCGTCGAGCGGCTGGTGGGGGAGCGGCCCCGGGTCTATGCCTGCGCCGGGCCCGACCGCCTCGCGGGACGGCCGCCGCAGCTGCGCGGAGTGGCGGCGCTGAAGTTCCTGTGGGCCGACTTCCTCGGCCCGCTCGCCGAGGCGATGGCGCCCGGGGTGGAGGCGGCGATCGCCGCGTTCGGCCCGGACGTGGTGGTGGCCGACCAGCAGACCGTGGCGGGCGCCCTGGTGGCGGAGCGGCTCGGTGTGCCCTTCGCGACCTCGTCGACCACCTCGGCCGAGCTCACCGACAGCATGGCCGGACTGCCCGGTGTGCACAGCTGGCTCACCGGGCTGCTCGGCGAGCTGAGGCGGCGCATCGGCGACCCGGCCGCCACCCACGACCCGCGCTTCTCCCCGGCCCTCACCCTCGCCTTCACCACCCCCGAGCTGACCGGCCCGTACACCACCCCCGAGACGGACCTGCGGTTCGTCGGACCCGCACTGGCCGTCCGGCGCACCGCCGCCGGGGACTTCCCCTGGCAGTGGCTGGACCTGGCGCCGGGCACGGCGGCGGTCCTGATCACGCTCGGCACGGCCAACACCGACGCGGGCGGCCGCTTCCTCGCCGAGAGCGTCGCGGCGGTCCGCGCCCGCACCGGACAGCTGCGGGCGGTGGTCTGCGACCCCGGCGGGCTGCTCGGGGCGCTGCCGCCCGGGCCCGATGTGCTGGTCAGGGCCCAGCTGCCGCAAGTCGCCCTCCTAGAGCGGATGTCGGCGGTCGTCTGCCACGCCGGGCACAACACCGTCACCGAGGCGCTGTGGCACGGGGTGCCGCTGGTGGTCGCGCCGATCCGGGACGACCAGCCGGTCGTGGCGTCCCAAGTGGTGGGCGCCGGAGCCGGGGTGCGGGTGAAGTTCGCGCGGGCGGGGCGCGAGCGGATCGGCGCGGCCCTGGACGCGGTGGTGACCGAGCCGGGCTACCGGGACGCGGCCCGCCGCGTCCGGGACGCCTTCCGCGCCGCCGGCGGCGAGTCGGCCGCCGCCACCCACCTCGAAAAGCTCGCCGCCGCGGCGCCCGTCGCCGGGCGCCCCCGATAGAGCCCCCACAGAGAGGGACGCACATGCCCGACAGCGAACGGATCGCCGAACTCCGCCCGTCGTACCAGGACGAACTGGCCCGTGGCACCGGCCGCTTCTTCCTGCCGGCGCGCACCGACTGCCCCTGGTGCCTGGGCACGGACCTGCGCCGCAAGTTCCGCACCACGGACCTCATCCAGGGCAAGCCCGGCGAGTTCGTCCTCGACCGGTGCCGCGGCTGCGGTCACATATTCCAGAACCCGCGGCTGAGCCAGGAGGGCCTGGACTTCTACTACCGGGACTTCTACGACGGACTCGGCGCCGAGACGACCGCCAAGATGTTCGAGGGCAACGGCAGCAAGAAGCGGTTCCGTCGCAGCGCCCGCGCACTGCGGCGCGTCGCCCTGCCCGGCCGGTGGCTGGACGTCGGCACCTCGCTCGGCCACTTCTGCGCCACCGCCAAGGAGGTGCTGCCCGACACCCGGTTCGACGGCCTCGACATGGGCGAGGGCGTCGAGCTCGCGGCCAAGGAGGGCCGCATCGAGGAGGCCTACCGGGGCCTGTTCGTGGAGCTCGCCGAGGAGATGGCGGGCCGCTACGACGCCGTCAGCATGTTCCACTACCTGGAGCACACCCTCGACCCGCACCGCGAACTCGCTGCCGCGCACCGGGCGTTGGCGCCCGGCGGGCACCTGCTGATCGAGGTCCCCGACCCCGAGTCGCTCTCGGGGCGGCTGCTCGGCCGGCTCTGGCTGCCCTGGTTCCAGCCCCAGCACCTGAACATGGTCCCGATGGGCAACCTGTGCCGGCGGCTGCGCGAGCTCGGCTTCACCGTCGAGGTGGCCGAGCGGCGCGACGCCCACATCCCGGCCGACCTGGTGTGCGCCACCTGGTTCCTGTTCGACCGGCTGCTGCCGCGCGACGACGCGCCCTGGCTGCCGCACCGCCCCGGGCGCGCCGCACGGGCCGTCCGGTTCGCGCTGGTGTGGGCGTTCCTGCCGGTGCTGATCGCGGTGTACGGCCTCGACCAGCTGCTCAACCCGCTGGTGCGGCGGACCCGGTTCTCCAACGCGTACCGGGTGATCGCCCGTCGCAACGGGTGAGCCTGCGGGTTACCCGCCCGACAGCACCTGGGCCAGGTCGTAGCTGACCGGTTCCTCCAGCTGGGTGTACGTACAGCTGTCGGGGGACCGGTCCGGGCGCCAGCGGCGGAACTGGGCGGTGTGCCGGAAGCGGTCGCCCTCCATGTGGTCGTACGCCACCTCGCACACCCGCTCCGGCCGCAGCGCCACCCACGACAGGTCCTTCTTGCCGGTCCAGCGGCTCTGCGCGCCGGGCAGCCGGGCGCCCTCGTGGGCGGCCTCGTCCAGCCAGGCCGCCCAGGGGTGCCCGCCGCCCACCGGGTCCTCAAGGAGCAGCGGTGCCAGCTCCTCGATCAGCTCGGCCCGCCGCTTCATCGGGAAGGCCGCACAGACCCCGACGTGCTGGAGGGCGCCGGAGGCGTCGTACAGGCCGAGCAGGAGCGAGCCGACGGCGGGGCCGCTCTTGTGGAAGCGGTAGCCCGCCACCACCACGTCGGCCGTGCGCTCGTGCTTGATCTTGTACATCAGCCGGGCGTCCGGGCGGTAGCGCAGATCGAGCGGCTTGGCCACCACCCCGTCGAGCCCGGCGCCCTCGTACCGCTCGAACCACTCCTGGGCCTCGGCCGCGTCCGTGGTGGCGGGCGCCAGGTGCACCGGCGCCGTGACGCCGGTCAGGGCCCCGGCCAGGGCAGCCCGGCGCTCGCTGAGCGGATTGTCGAGCAGCGAGTCGTCGCCGAGCGCCAGCAGGTCGAAGGCGACGAAGCTGGCCGGGGTCTGCTCGGCCAGCAGCTTCACCCGGGAGGCGGCCGGGTGGATGCGCTCGGTGAGCCGGTCGAAGTCGAGCCGCCCCTCGTGGACGATGACGATCTCGCCGTCCACCACACAGCGCTGCGGCAGCCGCTCCTTCAGTGCCTCGGCCAGCTCGGGGAAGTAGCGGGTCAGGGGCTTGCCGTTGCGGCTGCCGATGACGATCTCGTCGCCGTCGCGGTGCACGATCGCACGGAAGCCGTCCCACTTCGCCTCGTACTGCATCCCGGGCGGAATCCTGGCCACCGACTTGGCGAGCATCGGCTTCAGGGGCGGCATCACCGGCAGATCCATGCCATTGATTCTCACCGGACTGTGCCGATATGCGCCATTTGCGGCTCGCGCCTACCGTGGCCTGCATGGGCACGAGCAAGGGCGAGGCCGTCGAGCTGGACGTGGCCGGACGGGCCGTCCGGCTGTCCAACCCGAACAAGGTGTACTTCCCGGAGCGCGGCTACACCAAGCTGGACGTGGCCACGTACTACCTGGCCGTCGCCGACGGGATCACCCGCGCCCTGCGCGACCGCCCGACCACCCTGGAGCGCTACCCCGACGGCGTCGACGGCGAGTCCTTCTTCCAGAAGCGGGCCCCCAAGAACCTGCCCGAGTGGATCCCCACTGCCCGCATCTCCTTCCCCAGCGGCCGCCACGCCGACGAGATCTGCCCGACCGAGCCCGCCGCCGTGCTGTGGGCCGCCAACCTGGGCTGCCTCACCTTCCACCCGTGGCCGGTGCGGCGCGCGGCCACCGACCACCCCGACGAACTCCGCATCGACCTCGACCCGCAGCCCGGCACCGACTTCGACGACGCGGTGCCGGTCGCCCACGAACTGCGCGCCCTGCTGGCCGAGTCGGGTATCCAAGGCTGGCCCAAGACGTCCGGCGGCCGCGGCATCCACGTCTTCGTCCCGATCGAGCCGCGCTGGACCTTCACCGAGGTGCGCCGCTGCGCCATCGCCATCGGGCGCGAGCTGGAGCGGCGCATGGCGGGGAAGGTCACCACCGCGTGGTGGAAGGAGGAGCGCGGCGAGCGGATCTTCGTCGACTACAACCAGACGGCCCGCGACCGCACCATCGCCTCCGCCTACTCGGTCCGCCCCAAACCGCACGCCCCGGTCTCCGCGCCGCTGCGCTGGGACGAGCTCGACGACGTCCACCCCAAGGACTTCGACCTGAAGACCATGCCCGTGCGGTACGCCGAGGTGGGCGACGTCCACGCGGACATGGAGGAGCACGCCTTCGGCCTGGAGCCGCTGCTGGAGCTGGCCGCCCGCGACGAGCACGAGCACCGGCTGGGCGACATGCCGTACCCGCCGGACTACCCCAAGATGCCGGGGGAGCCCAAGCGGGTGCAGCCGAGCCGGGCCAAGAAGGAGGAGGCGTAGCCGCCTACGCCGCGGGCGGGCGGCGCTCCGCCGGAGGCAGCAGCAGTATCTCCAGGGCCTGGGCGCACGCCCGCGCCTGGGCCAGGAACCAGGCGGCGCGCTCGTCCGTCATCACCGCGGGCGCGGCCCGCAGCGACAGGGCGAAGCGGGCGTGGCCGGAGCGGTCGAGGACCGGCACGGCGAGCGTGCGCGTCCCGTACCCGGTGTCGTACGCACCGGTGGGCGCCGTCTCGCTCTCCTCGCGCGCGAAGCCGTCGGCCCGGACGTCCGCCAACTCCTCGTCGAGCGCCGCCGGTTCGTCCGGCCGGGGCCAGGCGAGCAGCACCCGGCCCGGCGCGGTCGAGCGCAGCGGGCGGCGCAGCCCGGCCAGCGGGGGCACCGGGCCGCCCGCGACGCTCACCACGTGCGGGCCGCTGCGCAGCGCGAGGTCGGCCGCGGCGCCGGTGCGCGCGGCCAGGTCGGCCAGTTCGGGGGCGGCCAGGTGCAGCCCGCGCTGGTGGTACGAGAGGCGGCCGAGCTCGGTCATGGCGGGGCCGAGCCGGTAGCGCGCGGTCCGCACGTCCTGCTCCAGGAAGCCCGCCCCCACCAGCGTGCGGGCCAGCCGGTGCGCGGTGGAGACGGGTAACCCCAGGCGCCGGGAGAGATCGGACGCGCTGAGGTCGGGACCGTTGTCGTGGAAGGAGTGCAGCACCTCCAGGGCGCGCTGCACGGCCTGCGCGCCGGTCGGGGTGCGCACCGTGGTGGCCTCGGTCATATCGGCTCCCTGCCGGGTCGTGATCGACGAAGGGCTCCACACTACGGCCGGGTCATCTGGTCGCTCAGGGCAACGGCGAAGGCGACCGGAACCGCTCCGGCCCGCGCTGTCGGTGGCCGGTGGAAGACCGGGAAGGACCGACGATCGGCGCCGTGACGGCCGTAATCGGCCAAAGACCGCGCGGCGGGAGGAGATCGCTTGACGCGGGCGGCGGAGGGCGTTCAACGATCATTGACCGGACGTTGATCCGGCCGGGCCAGCATGGATGTCATGTCGATCAACACCACCATCGCCGGGCAGGAACTCGCCTGGCAGGAGACCGCGTTGTGCGCCCAGGCGGGGCCCGAGTTCTTCTTCCCCGCGCCCGGCAGCTCGACGCGGGAGGCCAAGCAGCTCTGCGGCAGCTGCGAGGGGCGCCAGGCGTGCCTGGAGTACGCGCTGGCGAACGACGAGCGGTTCGGCGTCTGGGGCGGCCTCTCCGAGCAGGAGAGACTCCAGCTCCAGCGCAGCCGGGCCTGACACCGGGAGCCCGAGCCACGAACCCGGCCGCCTCAGGAACGGCCGGGTTCCGCCGGCGGACGCGCGTGCCCGTTCGGGGGCGGGCCGCGCGTCCGCGCTCTGGCACGTCCGGCCCCGGCCGGTCATGCTGGACGGGCCGGCAGACCCAACGTCACGGCCTGGGGGGCGTGTTGAGGACAGCGGGTACGACGCGCACATACGACTACATCGTGGTGGGAGCGGGTTCGGCGGGCTGTGTGCTCGCGGCCCGGCTCTCCGAGGATCCCGGCGTCCGGGTGGCGCTCGTCGAGTCGGGCCCGCGCGACCGGAAGCCCGAGATCCGCATCCCCGCCGCCTTCCCGAAGCTCTTCAAGACCGCGTACGACTGGGACTTCACGACCGCGAAGCAGGAGGCGCTGGGCGGGCGCGCGCTGTACTGGCCGCGCGGCCACACCCTCGGCGGCTCCTCGTCCCTCAACGCCATGATGTGGGTCCGCGGCCACCGCGCCGACTACGACGCGTGGGGCGAGGCCGCCGGGCCCGAGTGGGCGTACGACGCGTTCGTCCGGTACTTCCGCCGGGCCGAGCGCTGGACGGGGCCGACGCCCCGCGACTCGGTGTACGGCACGGACGGGCCGCTGTGGATCTCGCCGTTGCGCGACCCCAGCCCGCTCACCTTCGCCTTCCTCGCCGCCTGCCACGACCGGGGCATCACGGGGCTGCGGGAGCTCAACGGCCCGGACCACTCCGGGTACGCGACGACGCCCGTCAACCAGCGCAAGGGGCGCCGGTGGAGCGCCGCCGACGGCTACCTCAAACCGGCCGCACGCCGCCCCAACCTGGACATCTTCACCCAAACCCGGGTGTGCGGGCTGGAGTTCGAGGGGAAGAGGGTCGCCGGCGTCGTCACCGCAGGCGGCCCGGGCACCCTCACCGCCCGACGCGAGGTCATCCTCAGCGCGGGCGCCATCGGCTCGCCGCACCTGCTGATGCTCTCCGGGATCGGCGACCCCGAGCGGCTGCGGGAGGCCGGGGTCGAGGTGAAGGTGGCGTCGCCGGACGTCGGCCGCCACCTCCAGGACCACCTCGCGTACGCGGTGACCGTGCGCTGCCCCCGGCCCGTCACGCTGACCGGCGCCGACACGCTCCCCAACCTCGGCCGCTTCCTGCTGCGCGGCCGGGGCCCGCTGACCTCCAACCTCGGCGAGGCCGTCGCGTTCGTGCGCACCCGGCCCGACCTGGTGGCGCCGGACATCGAGCTGGTCTTCGCCCCGGCGCCGTTCGTCGACCACGGGCTCACCCCGCCCACCGAGCACGGCCTCACCATCGGGGTGGTGCTGCTGCAACCCGTCGGCGAGGGCCGGATCGACCTGGGCGGGACGGCCGCCACCACCCCGCCCCGGATCGACCCCGGCTACCTCACCGCCGAGGAGGACCTGCGGCGGCTGCTGGTGGGGGTGCGCCGGGCGGAGCAACTGCTGGCGACCCCGGCCCTGGCCGAGCACACGGCGGGGCCGCTGGCGCCCTACCCGGGCGTCGTCGACGACGAGGCGCTGGCGGCGGCGATGCGCGGCTCGGCCGAGACGCTGTACCACCCGGTGGGCACCTGCCGGATGGGCTCCGACGAGGGCTCGGTCACCGACCCCCGGCTCCGGGTGCGCGGCGCCGAGGGTCTACGGGTGGTGGACGCCTCCGTCATGCCGCGCATCACGCGCGGCCACACGCACGCCCCGACGGTCGCCCTCGCCGAGAAGGCGGCGGAGCTGATCCGGGAGGACGCGCGCTAGCGGGGTCGGCTCAGGCCTTGCCGCGGGCCAGCATCCGGGCCTTGCGCGCGGCGAGCTTCTCGTCGAACTTGCTGGCCTCCGAGTCGAGCCCGCCCATGTACAGGCCGAGCTCCTCCTGCGCCTTGAGGCCCTCCGGGCCGAGCCCGTCGATGTCCAGGACCTTGAGGTAGCGCAGCACGGGCTGGATCACGTCGTCGTGGTGGATGCGCAGGTTGTAGATCTCGCCGATCGCCATCTGCGCGGCGGCCCGCTCGAAGCCGGGCATGCCGTGGCCGGGCATCCGGAAGCCGACGACCACGTCCCGTACCGCCTGCATGGTCAGGTCGGGGGCGAGCTCGAAGGCGGCGCCCAGCAGGTTGCGGTAGAAGACCATGTGCAGGTTCTCGTCGGTCGCGATCCGTGCCAGCATGCGGTCGCAGACCGGGTCGCCGGACTGGTGGCCGGTGTTGCGGTGCGAGATGCGGGTGGCGAGCTCCTGGAAGGCCACGTACGCCACGGAGTGGAGCATCGAGTGCCGGTTGTCCGACTCGAAGCCCTCCGCCATGTGCGCCATGCGGAACTGCTCCAGCTTGTCCGGGTCCACGGCGCGCGAGGCGAGCAGGTAGTCGCGCATCACGATGCCGTGCCGGCCCTCCTCGGCGGTCCAGCGGTGCACCCAGGTGCCCCAGGCGCCGTCGCGCCCGAAGAGGCTCGCGATCTCGTGGTGGTAGCTGGGGAGGTTGTCCTCGGTGAGCAGGTTCACCACGAGCGCGATCTTGCCTATGTCGGTGACCTTGGACTGCTGCGGCTCCCACGCCTCGCCGTCCTCGAAGAGGCCGGGGAAGTTGCGCGCGTCCGACCACGGCACGTAGTCGTGCGGCATCCAGTCCTTGGCCACCTTGAGGTGCCGGTTGAGCTCCTTCTCGACGACCTCCTCCAACGCGTACAGCAGCCGGGCGTCGGTCCACACGTCCGAACTGCCGAGGTGGGGAGAGGTGATCGTCACGAGGGTGCTCCAGGGGGACGGGGAGGGGGGACGGGTTACCTACGCCTACGTAGGTTACGAGACCGTAGGTTAAGCGCGCGGTAAGCCACAGCCAAGTCCCGCCCTCTTCCTCCCCGACTACTCTCCGTCATCCGCCCAGGTCATAGCGGGGCAGCGGGAGACAAGTCAGACATCCGTCAGCTGCCCTCCCGCACCTCCTCGGCCGTCGTGTCGCGCAGCTCACCGTCGAGCAGCAGCCACCGGGTGACCCCGATCGACTCCAGGAACGGCACGTCGTGGCTCGCCACGATCAGCGCCCCCTCGAAGGCGGCCAGCGCGTCGGTGAGCCGCCTTACGCTCGCCATGTCCAGGTTGTTCGTCGGCTCGTCCAGCATCAGGAGCCTCGGCGCGGGCTCGGCGAGCAGCAGCGCCGCGAGCGAGGCCCGGAAGCGCTCGCCCCCCGAGAGCGTGCCGGCCGGGCGGTCGGCCCGGGCCCCCTTGAACAGGAAGCGGGCGAGCCGCGCCCGGATCGCGTTGCCGGTGGCGTCCGGCGCGTACCGCGCCACGTTGTCGACCACGCTCAGCTCGTCGTCCAGCACGTCGAGGCGCTGCGGCAGGAACCGCAGCGGCACATGTGCCTCCGCCTCGCCGGCCGCCGGTGCGAGCTGCCCGGCGAGCGCCCGCAGCAGGGTCGTCTTGCCGGCCCCGTTGCGGCCGACGAGCGCGATCCGCTCCGGCCCGTGGATCTCCAGATTGCCCACCGCCCGCTCCGTGTAAGGCAGTCGGAGGTCACGCAGGGTCAGGACGCCCTGGCCCGGGTGGACCTTGGTGTGCGGGAGCTCGATACGGATCTCGTCGTCGTCCCGGACCGCGTCGACCGCCTCGTTGAGCCGGTCCCGCGCCTGGGCCAGGCGCTCGGTGTGCAGGATGCGGTGCTTGCCCGCCGACACCTGGGCCTCGCTCCGGCGGCCGTTGGCGACGATCTTCGGCACCCGCTTGTTCTCGTAGCTCTTCTGGGCGAACCGCTGGCGCCGGGCCAACTTGACGTTGGCGTCCGAGAGTTCGCGCTTCTGCCGCTGGACGTCGGCCTCGGCGGTGCGCACCATCCGCTCGGCCGCCTCCTGCTCCACGGCCAGCGCCTCCTCGTACGCCGAGAAGTTGCCGCCGTACCAGGAGACCTCGCCGTCGCGCAGATCCGCGATCTGGTCGACCCGGTCCAGGAGTTCGCGGTCGTGGCTCACCACGACCATCACTCCCGGCCAGGCCGCCACCGCGTCGTAGAGCCGCCGACGGGCCTGCAGGTCCAGGTTGTTGGTCGGCTCGTCGAGCAGCAGGACGTCGGGGCGGCGCAGCAGCAGCGCGGCCAGCCGCAGCAGCACCGACTCGCCGCCGGAGAGCTCCCCGATGGTCCGGTCGAGCCCGACGGCGTCGAGGCCGAGCTGGCCGAGCGCCGCCCGGGCCCGCTCCTCCACGTCCCAGTCGTCGCCGACCGCCGTGAAGTGCTCCTCGCGGGTGTCGCCCGCCTCGATGGCGTGCAGCGCGGCCCGCACCCGGTCGATCCCGAGGGCCTCGTCGACCCGCATTCCGGTGGCCAGGGTGAGGTTCTGCGGGAGGTAGCCGATCTCGCCCGCCGTGAGGATCCGGCCGCCGGCCGGGGTGAGTTCACCGGCGAGCAGCCGCAACAGCGTGGATTTTCCGGAGCCGTTGAGGCCGATCAGCCCGGTGCGGCCGGGGCCGACGGCCAGCTGGAATCCGTCGAACACCGGGGTGCCGTCGGGCCAGGCGAAGGAGAGGTCGGAGCAGCTGATGTGCGTCGAGGACGCGGTGTAACTGGACATGAGTGTCTCCCTGTTGCGGGGAAGGGCGGGGGCAACGGGAACTGAGACACCGGTGTCAGGGCAGCAGGAGAAAAGAAAAGAGGCCCTGGTCGTGGAGGACGGCTCGGAGGCAGGTCACACCGCGCGCGCGACACGGAAGGGAGTGCGCGAAACGGTGTCTCAGATGCCTCAGACGAGCAACGTCCTACTCCGATCGACGACAACAGGGCCGAGATGAACGTACGACGTGACGCCGACCGCGTGCAAACGATTTACGGCACGCAGTTGACCGGCGCGGCGGCGCGTGGGGTCAGCACGCGTCGCGCAGCAGCGCGGTGAGGTCCCCGTCGAGGTCGAGGTAGTGGTGCTCGTGTCCCGCGGGCACCATCAGCTGGGTGCGCTTGAGGAAGCGGCGCAGCTCGGAGGTGCGGATGTGCACCATCGCGGTGCCCTCCGGGGCGTGGAACTCCACGACCGTGCGGTCGAACCCGTACGGCCGCACCCGCACGTCGCCCATCCCCGCCGAGGTGTCCACCCCCGCTTCGAGGAGCTCGCGCGAGAACGCCCAGCAGACCTCCACCCCTTCCAGGGTGGCGGGCGCGGGGAAGACCATCCGCACGGCGAACGGGTCCTCGCGGTCGTACGTCAGCGTCGCGGGAACGGTCTGCACCCGGGGGTCGGACGCGATCAGGCGGGCCTCGACGGCTTGCTCGATGACAGTGGACAACGCCCTGCTCCCCTACTCACGACCGGGTACTTCACTTCCTGCTGTTCACGAAGACGGCAGAAAACACGGTTGCGTGCACCAGAGCGGAGGGTGAGCTGTGTCACCTGATCGCTACGTGTGCGTCACTTACCGGTGCGTCACCGCTCGGTCTTACGCGGTGCTTAACTGGCTCCGGATTGATGTCGATACGGTCGAGTTTCGCCCTCTGGACGCTCCTCGCGGGGTCGGCTAGCTTCCAGCGCCATGAAGCCCATGGGGAAGACGAGACGCATGCTGTCGGTGGGGCTCGGCGGGGTGGCGCTGGCCGCCGCGCTGACCGCACCGGCCCAGGCGCACGGCCACGGCGAGGACCACCCGGCACCGTCCTGGCAGCTCACACAGACCGGTACGGACGCCCGGTTCCGGGGGCTCGCGGCGGTCAGCCGGACCACCGCGTGGGTGGCCGGGACGAAGGGCACGGTGCTGCGGACGGCCGACGGCGGGCGGCACTGGCGCGATGTCTCGCCTCCGGGCGCGGGCGAGCTGGAGTTCCGGGACGTCGAGGCCTTCGACGGACGGCGGGCCGTGGTGCTCGCGATCGGCGAGGGCGAGGCGTCCCGGGTCTATCGGACCGAGGACGGCGGCGCCACCTGGAAGGAATCGTTCCGCAACCTCGACCCCAAGGCGTTCTACGACTGCCTCACCTTCTTCGACCACCGCCACGGACTGGCGGTGAGCGACCCGGTCGACGGCAGGTACCGCATCCTGTCCACCGCCGACGGCGGCCGCTCCTGGAAGGTGCTGCCGAACACCGGGATGCCCGAGGCGCAGCCCGGCGAGGCGTCCTTCGCGGCGAGCGGCCAGTGCCTGGTGAGCTCCGGGCCGCACGACGTGTGGCTGGCCACCGGCGGCGCGGCCACCGCACGCGTCCTGCACTCCGCCGACCGCGGTCTGACCTGGACGGCGACCGCGTCGACGATCCCGGCCGGGGACCCGGCGCGCGGCGTCTTCGGCCTCGCCTTCCGCGACCGTACGCACGGACTCGCCGTCGGCGGCGACTACCGGGCCGGACAGCCCTCGCCCCGGGCCGCCGAGGCCACCGGGAACGGCGGCCGCAGCTGGTCCCCGGCGACGGCCCCGGTCGCGGCCTACCGCTCCGGCGTCGCCTGGCTGCCGCACTCCCGCTCGACGGCGCTCGCGGTGGGCCCCACCGGCACCGACGCCACCACCGACGGCGGCCGCACCTGGCACACCGTCGACACCGGCTCGTACGACACCGTGGACTGCACGCCCGACGGGGGCTGCTGGGCGGCGGGCGAGAAGGGCCGGGTGGCTCGATCCACCCGCTAGACGGCGGGCAACTCCTGCCGGAAGGAGACGAGTTCGGGGGCGACCTTGGTCGCGAAGAACTCGGTGATCCGGTACGCGCAGACGCCGTGGACGCTGAAGGGGTCGGTCGCCGCGATCTCCTCGATCGCCGCGCGATCGTCCCCGACAGCCAGGATGACCCCGCCCTCGCGGGGCTCCTTGCGGCCGGAGGCGATGAACACCCCGGCCTCGTACTGCCCGTTCAGCCAGCTGACGTGCTCGGCCAGCAGCTCGTCGACGCGCTCGATGGGGGCGGTGTAGGTCAGGTCCAGTATGAACATGATCGTCAGGCTACTCCGGCCCGCGTCTAGGGTGAGGGCATGGTGACGCTGACGGAGATCCCCGAGGGCTGGCCCGCCGACGAGGCGCGGGCGCTGGCCGTGCAGGACGAACTGCGCGGCCGGGTCGTGCTCGACGAGCCCGGCCCGCCGCCGGGGACCGGGCTGGTCACGGGCGTGGACGTGGCGTACGACGACGAGCGGGACGTCGTCGCGGCGGCCGCCGTCGTCCTGGACGCGGCCACCCTGGAGGTCGTGGAGGAGTCCACCGCGGTGGGCCGCGTCGCCTTCCCGTACGTGCCCGGGCTGCTCGCCTTCCGGGAGATCCCCACGGTCCTGGCGGCCCTCGGCGCGCTGACCACCGGCCCCGGCCTGGTGGTCTGCGACGGATACGGACTGGCCCACCCGCGCCGCTTCGGCCTCGCCTCCCACCTCGGCGTGCTCACCGGGCTCCCGGTGATCGGCGTCGCCAAGAACCCGTTCACCTTCGCGTACGAGCAGCCGGGCACCCGGCGCGGCGAGGCGTCGCCGCTGCTGGCCGCACCGGGCGAGGAGGTCGGCCGCGCCCTGCGCACCCAGGACGCGATCAAGCCGGTGTTCGTCTCGGTCGGCCACCGGGTGACCCTGGACAACGCCTGCGCCCACGTGTTGAGCCTGACCCCGCGCTACCGGCTACCGGAGTCGACGCGGAGGGCGGACGCGCTGTGCAGGGAGGCGCTTCGTAACGCGCTGCGGCCGGTGTAGCCCGTACTGGCCGGGCTCGCCGACGCGCTGCGGAGTGCGCCCCTTTAGGGGCGCGGGGAACTACGCGACCAGCCACCCACGGTCCGCAGCCGAATAACCACGCCCCCGCGGAGCGCTCAACGCGCATCGGCCACCCGGAAACGGATCCCCGCCTTCTGGATCCGTTCCAGCAGCGCGTCACCCATCGCCGTGACGGTCGTCAACTGCCCGGCCAGCGACGGCAGTTCATCGAACGCCAAACTGAGCGCCCCCTCCGCGAGGATCTTCGCCGTCTCGTCATACCCCGGGTCACCCCCCGACACCTCGGTGAAGACCCGCCGCCCACCGCCCTCCCCAACGAACCGCAGGGAGAACCAGCTCCGATCCCGCCGCTCCTGGTCAGGGCCCGTGCCCGGCTCGTATCGGTTGATCAGAAACCGTCGCGCGGCAGGCACTTGGGCCACCCCGAACGCCGCCCCCGCCCCCGCCACCGCGCCCAGCGCGAGCGGCAGTCGCCGTACGGCCGCGAAGTGGCGGTACCGGAAGTCGGGCCCGTAGCGCGCGCTCGCCGAGGCCGAGCGGGCCACCACCACCGGGTCGAGGACCGGCAGCGGCAGCGCCCACGCGCCGGTCTCGCGGCTGAAGTGCGGCGCGCCCAGCGGGGATCGGGCCCGGCGCCCCACGAGCCGGGGCTCGTGCAGCCGCCGCTCCCGGGCCACCCGCAGCTGCTGCGGCCCGCGCCCCATCGCGGTGATCGCGGACGCCAGGGTGCCGCCGGAGAACATCGCGTTGGACCGTACGAACCCGTCCACCCGCAGCGGCACGCCCTCGGGCAGCTGCTGGACCGTGTAGTACACACCCAGGTCGCACGGAACCGAGTCGAACCCGCAGGCGTGCACCAGACGCGCGCCGGTCTCCCGGGCGCGCGCGTCGTGGCGTACGTACATCGTGTCCACGAACTCCGGCTCGCCGGTCAGGTCGAGGTAGTCGGTCCCCGCCTCGGCGCACGCGGCGACCAGGCCCTCGCCGTACCAGACGTACGGGCCGACCGTGGTCACCACCACCCGCGCGGACTCGGCGAGCGCGCGCAGCGACTCGGGGTCGGCGGAGTCCGCGGTGAGCAGGGGGAGCGAGGCGCACGCCGGGTCGATCGCGGCCAGCTTCTCGCGCAGCCGCTCCAGTTTGGCGGCCGACCGCCCGGCCAGCGCCCAGCGGCACCCCTGCGGCGCGTGCGCGGCCAGGTACTCCGCCGTGAGCGCGCCCACGAACCCCGTCGCGCCGAACAGCACGAGGTCGTACGGCCGCGCCGCCCGCCGCGCCCGCTGCTCCGCCGACCGCTCCGACTGCTCCGACCGTTCCAAGGGGGTGCCCTCCGATTCGCTCTGCCCCGGTCGCGCTCCCGCGCCGTTGTCGGTGGCTGAGGCTAGCGTGAGTAGCGGTGTCGCGGGTGATCAAGAGGGTGAGCGAGGAGGACGGACATGGGAGCACCGCCGAAGGCCGCGCTGGCGAAATGGGAGAAGGTGCGGGCGTTTGCCCTGGGGCTGCCGGGGGCCGTCGAGGAGCACCCCTGGGGCGAGACCGTCATCAAGGTCAACAAAAAGATTTTCGTCTTCCTCGGTGTTGACGACGGCACCTATCCGCTGGGCATGGGCGTCAAGCTGACGGACGACGCCACGCACGCGCACGCCCTGACCTCACCCGGCGCCCAGCCGTCCGGGTACGGCCTGGGCAAGTCGGGCTGGGTGCGGGTGCCGCTGGCCGAGAAGGGCGCGCCGAGGGCGGATTTGCTCTGCGAGTGGGTGGAGGAGAGCTATCGGGCGATCGCCACGAAGAAGCTGATCGCGGAGCTCGACGGCGGCTGAGCCGGGCCGATGGAACACTGGCGTACCACTCGGTAAAAACCAAGCGCTTGCTCGCGCAAGGGGCTTGTGCGAAGTGGAACGTGTTCTTAGCATCACTGATGTTACATCAGTTGTGTCACAGTGCTGGGGGCTCGATGACAGGTTCAGGGAACGGCCCGCTCACCGGGGTGCGCGTGGTCGAGCTGGCGGGGATCGGGCCCGGCCCGTTCGCCGCGATGCTCCTGGCCGACCTCGGCGCCGACGTGGTCAGGATCGACCGCCCGGGCGGCGCCGGCCTGGCCATAAACCCCGCGTACGACCTGACCAACCGCAACAAGCGCTCCGTGCTGATCGACTTGAAGTCCGAGGACGGCCCCCGCCGCGTCCTCGACCTGGTCGAACGGGCCGACATCCTCGTCGAGGGCTACCGCCCCGGCGTCGCCGAGCGTCTCGGCGTCGGGCCCGAGCAGTGCCTGGCCCGCAATCCGAGGCTGGTCTACGGACGGATGACCGGCTGGGGCCAGGACGGCCCGCTCGCCGCCCGCGCCGGACACGACATCGCGTACATCGCCGTCACCGGCACCCTGGGCATGATCGGCAAGCCGGACGAGGGGCCGACCGTCCCCGCCAACCTGGTGGGCGACTACGCGGGCGGCTCGCTCTACCTCGTCGTCGGCGTCCTCGCCGCCCTCCAGCACGCCCGGACGGCGGGGGAAGGGCAGGTCGTGGACGCCGCGATCGTGGACGGCGCCGCCCACCTCGCCACCATGATCCACGGCATGATCGCGGCCGGCGGCTGGCAGGACCGGCGCGGCGCCAACCTGCTCGACGGCGGCTGCCCGTTCTACGGCACCTACGAGACCTCCGACGGCCAGTACATGGCGGTCGGCTCGCTCGAGCAGCAGTTCTACGACGAGTTCATCCGCCTCGTGGGGCTCGAAGCGGTCGCCCCGGCCCGCAAGGACCTGGCCCGCTGGGCGGAGCTGCGCACGGCCATCGCCGAGCGGTTCCGCACCCGTACGCGCGAGGAGTGGACGGCCGTCTTCGAGGGGTCGGACGCGTGCGTGGCGCCTGTGCTCTCGCTGCGCGAGGCGCCCGCCCACCCGCATCTGGCCGCCCGCGCCACCTTCGTCGAGCACGGCGGCCTGACTCAGCCGGCGCCCGCGCCCCGGTTCTCGGCCACCCCCGGCGCCGTCCGCCGTCCGCCCGCCCTGCCCGGCGCCGACACCGCCGAGGTCGCCCGCGACTGGGGCGTGCCGGAGCTCGCCGCGTCCGGGAACGCCAAGTCCACAGAGGAGAACGACCGTTGAAGCGGCAGATCTTCACCGCCGAGCACGACGCCTTCCGCGAGACCGTCCGCACCTTCCTCGCCAAGGAGGTCCTGCCGCACTACGACCAGTGGGAGAAGGACGGCATCGTCTCGCGCGAGGCCTGGCTGGCCGCCGGGCGCCAGGGGCTGCTCGGGCTCGCGGTGGACGAGGAGTACGGAGGCGGCGGCAACGCCGACTTCCGCTACAGCGCGGTGCTCGCCGAGGAGTTCACCCGGGCGGGCGCGGCGGGCCTCGCGCTCGGGCTGCACAACGACATCATCGGGCCGTATCTGACCGGGCTGGCCACCGAGGAGCAGAAGCGGCGCTGGCTGCCCGGCTTCTGCGACGGCTCGCTGATCACGGCGATCGCCATGACCGAGCCCGGCGCCGGATCCGACCTCCAGGGCATCGCCACGCACGCCGAGGACAAGGGCGACCACTGGCTGCTCAACGGCTCCAAGACGTTCATCTCCAACGGCATCCTCGCCGACCTGGTGATCGTCGTCGCGAAGACCACCCCCGAGGGCGGCGCCCACGGGCTCTCGCTGCTCGTCGTCGAGCGGGGCATGGCGGGCTTCGAGCGCGGCCGCAACCTCGACAAGATCGGCCAGAAGTCCCAGGACACGGCCGAGCTGTTCTTCAACGACGTACGCGTCCCCAAGGAGAACCTGCTCGGCGAGCTCAACGGCGCCTTCGTCCACCTGATGACCAACCTGGCGCAGGAGCGGATGGCGATCGCCGTGGCCGGGATCGCCGCCGCCGAACACCTGCTTGAGATCACCACGCAGTACGTGAAGGAGCGCGAGGCCTTCGGGCGGCCGCTGGCCACCAAGCAGCACATCCGCTTCGAGATCGCCGAGCTCGCCACCGAGTGCGCCGTCACCCGCGCGTTCCTCGACCGCTGCATCGTGGATCACTCGAACGGGGAGCTCGACGCCGTACACGCCTCGATGGCCAAGTGGTGGGCCACCGAGCTCCAGAAGCGCACCGCCGACCGCTGTCTGCAACTGCACGGCGGCTACGGCTATATGAGCGAGTACCGCGTCGCCAGGGCTTTCACGGACGGACGCATCCAGACCATCTACGGCGGGACCACCGAGATCATGAAGGAGATCATCGGTCGTTCCCTCCTCGGCTAACCCTCCTTGAAAGGCTTTTCCGTGAGCACCGAAGCGTATGTGTACGACGCGATCCGCACCCCGCGCGGCCGGGGCAAGGCCAACGGCTCCCTGCACGGCACCAAGCCGATCGACCTCGTCGTCGGGCTGATCCACGAGATCCGGGGGCGCTTCCCCGACCTCGACCCGGCGGCGATCGACGACATCGTGCTCGGCGTGGTCGGCCCGGTCGGCGACCAGGGCTCCGACATCGCCCGGATCGCGGCGATCGCCGCCGGGCTGCCGGACACCGTCGCCGGCGTCCAGGAGAACCGCTTCTGTGCCTCGGGCCTGGAGGCGGTCAACCTGGCCGCCGCCAAGGTCCGTTCGGGCTGGGAGGACCTGGTGCTCGCGGGCGGCGTCGAGTCGATGTCGAGGGTGCCGATGGCCTCGGACGGCGGCGCCTGGTTCGCCGACCCGATGACCAACTTCGACACCAACTTCGCCCCGCAGGGCATCGGCGCCGACCTGATCGCCACGATCGAGGGCTTCTCGCGGCGCGATGTCGACGAGTACGCGGCGCTCTCCCAGGAGCGGGCCGCCGACGCGTGGAAGGACGGCCGCTTCGCCCGGTCCGTCGTCCCCGTCAAGGACCGCAACGGCCTGGTCGTCCTCGACCACGACGAGCACATGCGCCCCGGCACCACCGCCGACTCGCTCGCGGCCCTCAAGCCCTCGTTCGCCGCCATCGGCGAGATGGGCGGCTTCGACGCGGTGGCGCTCCAGAAGTACCACTGGGTGGAGAAGATCGACCACGTCCACCACGCGGGCAACTCCTCCGGCATCGTCGACGGCGCCGCCCTGGTCGCCATCGGCTCGCGCGAGGTCGGCGAGCGCTACGGCCTCACCCCGCGCGCCCGCATCGTCTCGGCGGCCGTCTCCGGCTCCGAGCCCACCATCATGCTGACCGGCCCCGCCCCCGCCACCCGCAAGGCGCTCGCCAAGGCCGGGCTCACCATCGACGACATCGACCTCGTCGAGATCAACGAGGCGTTCGCGGGCGTGGTGCTGCGCTTCGCCCGGGACATGGGCCTCTCGCTCGACAAGATCAACGTCAATGGCGGCGCCATCGCCATGGGCCACCCGCTGGGCGCCACCGGCGCGATGATCCTCGGCACGCTCGTCGACGAGCTGGAGCGCCGCGACCAGCGCTACGGCCTCGCCACGCTCTGCGTGGGCGGCGGCATGGGCATCGCCACCGTCGTCGAGCGTCTCTGACCGTCCTGTCCCGGCACCCCCTCATACGGAGATCTGAGCAATGACCGAAAGCACGACCATCCGCTGGCAACAGGACGAGACCGGCGTCGTCACCCTCGTCCTCGACGACCCCAACCAGTCCGCCAACACGATGAACCAGGCCTTCAAGGACTCCATCGCGGCGATCGCCGACCGCGCCGAGGCCGAGAAGGACTCCATCCGGGGCATCGTCTACACCTCCGCCAAGAAGACGTTCTTCGCGGGCGGCGACCTCAAGGACATGATCCAGGTCGGCCCCGAGAACGCCCAGCAGGCCTTCGACACCGGCACCGCCATCAAGCGCTCGCTGCGCCGCATCGAGACCCTGGGCAAGCCGGTCGTCGCCGCCATCAACGGCGCGGCGCTCGGCGGCGGTTACGAGATCGCCCTCGCCAGCCACCACCGCATCGCGCTCGACGCCCCCGGCTCCAAGATCGGCCTGCCCGAGGTGACGCTGGGCCTGCTCCCGGCGGGCGGCGGCGTGACCCGTACCGTACGGCTGATGGGCATCGCGGACGCGCTCCTGAAGGTGCTCCTCCAGGGCACCCAGTACTCCCCGCAGCGGGCCCTGGAGAACGGCCTGGTGCACGAGGTCGCGGCCACCCCCGAGGAGATGCTCGCCAAGGCGCGCGCCTTCATCGACGCCCACCCCGAATCCCAGCAGCCGTGGGACGTCAAGGGCTACCGGATCCCGGGCGGCACCCCGTCGAACCCGAAGTTCGCCGCCAACCTGCCCGCCTTCCCGGCCAACCTGAAGAAGCAGCTGAACGGCGCCCCCTACCCGGCCCCGCGCAACATCCTCGCGGCCGCCGTCGAGGGCTCCCAGGTCGACTTCGAGACCGCGCTGACCATCGAGGCGCGCTACTTCACCGAGCTGGTCACCGGCCAGACCGCGAAGAACATGATCCAGGCGTTCTTCTTCGACCTCCAGGCCGTCAACTCCGGCGCCAACCGCCCCAAGGGCATCGAGCCGCGCCCGGTCCGCAAGGTCGCCGTGCTCGGCGCGGGCATGATGGGCGCGGGCATCGCGTACTCATGCGCCCGGGCCGGCATCGAGGTCGTCCTCAAGGACGTCTCGCTGGAGGCCGCGCAGAAGGGCAAGGCGTACTCGGAGAAGCTCCTCGCCAAGGCGCTCTCGCGGGGCCGCACCACCGAGGCCGAGCGCGACGAGCTGCTGGCCCGGATCACCCCCACCGCCACCCCGCAGGACCTGGCGGGCTGCGACGCGGTGATCGAGGCGGTCTTCGAGAACACCGAGCTCAAGCACAAGGTGTTCCAGGAGATCCAGGACGTCGTCGAGCCGGACGCGCTGCTCTGCTCCAACACCTCGACCCTGCCGATCACCGGTCTCGCCGAGGGTGTCACGCGCCAGGCCGACTTCATCGGGCTGCACTTCTTCTCGCCCGTCGACAAGATGCCGCTCGTCGAGATCATCAAGGGCGAGCGCACCGGCGAGGAGGCGCTGGCCCGCGCCTTCGACCTGGTCCGCCAGATCAAGAAGACCCCGATCGTGGTCAACGACTCGCGCGGCTTCTTCACCTCGCGGGTCATCGGCCAGTTCATCAACGAGGGCGTCGCGATGCTCGGCGAGGGCGTCGAGCCCGCGTCGATCGAGCAGGCGGCGGGCCAGGCGGGCTACCCCGCCAAGGTGCTCTCGCTGATGGACGAGCTGACCCTCACCCTGCCCCGCAAGATCCGCGACGAGACGCGGCGCGCGGTCGAGGAGGCGGGCGGTGTCTGGCCCGGCCACCCGGCGGACGCGGTCATCGACCGCATGGTCGACGAGTTCGGCCGCCCCGGCCGCAGCGGCGGCGCGGGCTTCTACGAGTACGACGGCGACGGCAAGCGCGTCCGGCTCTGGCCGGGGCTGCGCGAGCACTTCGGCAAGCCCGGCGCGGACGTCCCCTTCGAGGACATGAAGGAGCGGATGCTCTTCGCGGAGTCGCTCGACACCGTCCGCCTCTTCGAGGAAGGCGTGCTCACCTCGGTCGCCGACGCCAACATCGGCTCCATCATGGGCATCGGCTTCCCGGCGTGGACCGGCGGCGTGATCCAGTACATCAACGGGTACGAGGGCGGGCTCCCCGGCTTCGTGGCCCGCGCCCGCGAGCTGGCCGAGCGCTACGGCGACCGGTTCCTGCCGCCCGCGCTGCTCGTGGCGAAGGCGGAGAAGGGCGAGAAGTTCACCGACGCGTGAGCGAAGGGGTGCGGGCGGGGGCCGGAGAGCCCCCGCCCGTCACTCCGACTCGGCGCGGAACGCCGCCCGCAGCTCCTCCTTGAGCGAGCGCTGGAACGCGGTGACCAGCGCCTGCACCACCATGGGCTGCATATGGGCCGACAGTGACCGCATCGCCGCCACGTGGTCGGGGTCCGACTCCCGCTCCCGGTACGGGTTCCACACCTCGTCCCGGAACAGCCGTGTCAGCTCGTGCGCGGCCGAGCGGGTGTGCTCCAGCAGCACGGTCCGCGCCGCCAGGATCGTCTCGTGCGCGATCGGCACGTCCAGGAGCTGCACCCCGAGCGCCAGCAGGCCCGGGTCGACCAGGAACGCGTCGGGCTTCGCCTCGGTCCGCTCAAGGACGCTCATCGCGGCCAGCCGGTCGATGTCGGTGTCGGACAGGGCCCGCCCGGCCCGCCGCTCCAGCTCGGCCCGGGTCGCCTCCTCGGCCGCGTCGGGGGCCCAGGAGGCCACCACGGCACGGTGGATGGCCAGGTCGTGGGCGCTGAGGTCGGGCGGCAGCTGCTCCAGATACCGCTCGATCGCGGCCAGCGTCATCCCGTGGTGCTGCAACTCCTCGATCAGCGCGAGGCGGGACAGATGCGCAGGGCCGTAGTGGCCGACGCGGCGCGGCCCGATCGCGGGCGGTGGCAGCAGGCCGCGCGTGCTGTAGAAACGGATGGTGCGCACGGTGACCCCGGCCCGCGCGGCCAGTTCGTCGACCGTCAGGGTCGGCTCCTCGGTCTCCGTCGCCATGGCGGTGCCTCGTTTCCCCGGGTGCGCGGACTGCGATGCAACAGTATTGCTGTCTCACCACTGTTGTCACCCACCCGGGGAACGGGCCGCCTCAGCGCATCAGCCGCCCGCGACCAGCGGGTAGTGGTCGGAGAGGTTGGTGTACGTGTAGCTCTTGCCCCAGCTGCTCACCGTCCAGGGCGCCGACTGCTCCTTGACGACGTTGTTGTTCCAGCCGGAGGGACGCGCGTGCCCCTGGAAGTGCAGCACGTAGTCGAGGTCCTCGCGCGCCTCGCCGGGGTAGCGGTAGGCGGCGATGGAGTTGTCGACGGTGTCGAACGAGTAGGTGTGGCCGGTGCGCGAGTCCGCCGCGACCAGACCGCCGTCGGTGAGCATCGAGGCGTACTCGGAGCTGTGCGAGTCGACGTTGAGGTCACCGGCGAGCATGACCTGCTCGTTCGCCGGGATGTTCTTGGCGTCCAGGAACGACTTGATCGCCTTGAGCTGGAGCGAGCGGTCCTTGGCGGCCTCGCCCGCGCCGCACCCGGAGTCGGTGGACTGCAGGTGGGTGCCCACGACGTGCACCTTGGTGCCGTTGACGTTCAGCACGACGTACGCGATGCCCTTGTTGGACCACCAGTCGGCGCCGCAGGCGTCCTTGAAGATCACCTGCTCCTTGCGGACGATCGGCCACTTGCTGAGCACGGTGACGCCGCCGTCCTCGGGGGTGGTCGAGGAGTACGAGCCGCTGGTGGCGTCCCAGCCGTCCTTGCTCCGGCCGACGACCGGCGTCTGGTACGGGTACTGGGCGGCGGCGTTCCGCTTCAGCGCGTCCGAGGTGGTGTTGTCGAACGCCTCCTGGAGGACGACGACGTCGTTGCCCTGGAAGAAGGAAGCGGCGGGTATCGCCTGCGCCCGGTGCTCCTGGCCCCAGTTCGGGTACAGGTTGGTGCTCATCATGAACGTGTTGTACGTCAGGACCTTCAGCTTGGGCGCGTCCGCCGAGGCGGTGTCGGCCGAGGCCGACGGGGCGGCGGCGGCCAGCGTGACGGCGGCGAGCGCGGTGGCGAGGGCCGCGCCGGGGACACGGCGAAGCGCGGAGTGCGGCACTGGAACTCCCGAGAGTGGAGTGGGGGGTTGGCCTGGCGGGCACATCAAACCAGCCACAGTTACTTCGGGGTAACCGTTCGGTGGCGCATTTCTTGCCGGGGTCGTAACTAGCGGGCGATCTTGGTGCGGCGGTGCCGGCTGTCAGGCCGGATGTCAGCCCGGATGACAGTGGGGAGAATGTGTCATCTGTTATCTGATATCCCTGAATACATGATCGAAAATCGTCAGCCGTCAGTCCCCACCCCGCCTCCGCCCGGCGGTGTCCTGTGGAGCCTCGCCGGCGACGTACGGATGCTGCTCACCCTGCCCGCCGCGCTCACCCTCCAGGTCGCGCACCCGGCCGTCGGCGCCGGGGTCGACGAGCACTCCGTGTTCCGGACCGACCCCTGGGGGCGCGGCGAGCGCTCCCTGCGCTCCCTACAGCTGTGGGTGTACGGCGGCGAGGCGGCCGCCGAGGAGGGGCGGCGGCTGCGCCGACTGCACCGGACCATCCAGGGCACCGACACCCGGGGCCGCCCGTACCACGCGCTGACCCCGGCCAACTACGCCTGGGTGCACGCCACCGGCTACCCCGTCTTCGCCCACTCCCAGAAGTATCTGAACCGCCCCCTCACCGAGGCCCAGGAGCGGCAGCTGTACGCCGAGTGGCTCCAGGTGGGGCGCATCCTGGGCATCCACGACCGGGACATGCCGCAGACGATCGAGGAGTTCTGGCCGTACTACCGCAAGATGCTGGGCGACGAGATCGCCTCGAACGCGGTCGTCGAGGAGCTGATCTCGGTCGACGCGAAGGTCCCGGCCCCCGACCGCGGCCCGCTGCCCGTCCGGCTGCTGCTCCGGCTGTGCTGGCCGGTGCTGCTGCCGCGCATATCCCGCTTCCGGCGGTTCGCGACCATCGGGTTCCTGCCGCCGGACGCGCGCGACGCGCTGGGCCTCGAGTGGACCGACGCGCAGGAGCGGAAGCTGCGCCGGTTCGGCCGCGTGGTGCGGGCCGTCGTGCCCGTACTGCCCGAGCGGCTGCGCTACCTCCCGCTCGCCCGGGAGGCAAGGGCGCGGCACAGACGCTGAAACGTCAGGCCGAGGACCGACGCACCAGCGCCGTCTCCGTGATCACCGGGGTCGGCGCGTCCGGCGCCCCCTCGGCCAGGCCCCGCAGCAGCAGCCGGGCCATCAGCCGGCCCATCCCCTCGATGTCCTGGCGGACCGTGGTCAGCGGCGGATCGGTCGTCTCGGCCACCCCGCGCATGTCGTCGAAGCCGACCAGGGCCACGTCCTCGGGCACCCGGCGCCCGTGCTCGCGCAGCACCCGCAGGGCGCCCGACGCCATCAGGTCGTTCGCGGCGAACACCGCGTCCAGGTCCGGGCGCCGCTCCATCAGCCGGGCCATCGCACGGGCCCCGCTCTCCGCCGTGAAGGCGCCCTCCTCGACCAGCTCGGGATCGGCGCCGGGCAGCACGTCGTGGAACCCGTCGAGCCGGTCCGTCGCCGACGTCTGGTCGCGCGGGCCCGCGATGTGGGCGATCCGGCTGCGGCCGAGCGCGAGCAGATGGCGTACGGCCTGCCGCGCGCCGCCCCGGTTGTCGGCGTCCACGTACGGGACGGGCCGCTCGCCCGGCGCCGTCGGCCAGCCAGGGCGGCCCCCGTACACCGTCGGCATCCCGGTCCTGCGGGCGATCGCGGGCAGCGGGTCGTCGGTGTGCAGCGAGAAGGCGAGCGCGCCGTCGACGTGGCCGCCCGCGAGATAGCGCGCGATCCGGTCGTAGTCGCCCGGCCCCTCCACCAGGAGCAGCACCAACTGGGTGTCGTGCGCGGTGAGTTCCCTGCTGATGCCCCGGATCTGCTGCGAGAAGAACGGGTCGGAGAAGATCCTGATCTCCGGCTCGGGGATGATCACGGCGACGGCGCCGGTGCGGCGGGTGACCAGCGTCCGGGCCGCGTGGTTGGGTACGTAACCCAGCTCCTCGACCGCCCGGCGCACCTTGTCGACGAGCGGCGGCCGCACCCCCGCACCGCCGTTGACGACCCGGGAGGCCGTGGCCCGCGAGACCCCGGCGTGCGCGGCGACGGCTTCCAGGGTGGGGCGGGCCCCGGGGTGCTGCACGGTCAAGGCGGGTGCTCCTCGTGCGCGGCGGTGGTTGCGGCGCACGGCGCTGCGCCGCGCCCAGCGTATCCGGCGGCCCCGGGGGAGACCCGGTGGGCGGGCGCGGGCTCCCCAGCCGCGCCCGCCCACCGGAGCCGTGCTCGCGTCAGTGACGGTCGTGGATCTCGTTCGTCGCCGCGATCTTCTTCCAGGACTTCGGCTGCGTCACCACCGAGCCGGCCGAACCGGCCACCAGCTTCGCCTTCTTGGCGGCCGGGGCGGCGGGCTTGACGGGCTGGTAGAGCCACGTGTCGAAGAGCCCGGCCAGCGGCTTGCCGGAGACCTTCTCCGCGTACTGCACGAAGTCGCCCACCTTGGCGTTGCCGTACTGGTGGGCCGCCGGCCAGCCCTTCAGGATCGTGAAGAACGTCTTGTCGCCGACCGCGTTGCGCAGCGCCTGGAGGGCGAGCCCGCCCCGGTCGTAGACGGCGAGGTCGAACTGGTTGTCCGCGCCCGGGTCGCCCGGCTTCACCTTCCAGAACGGGTCGTCGGCCGGGTGCTGCGCGTACACGTAGTCCGCGAGCTCCTGCGCGGTGCCCTCGCCCTCCTTCTCCGACCAGAGCCACTGGGCGTAGCGGGCGAAGCCCTCGTTGTTCCAGATGTCCTTCCAGCCGTTCACCGAGACGCTGTCGCCGTACCACTGGTGGGCCAGCTCGTGGACGACCACCGAGACGTTGGCGCCGTTCGCGAACTGCTTGGGGCTGTAGTACGGCCGCGTCTGGGTCTCAAGGGCGAAGCCGGAGGTCACGTTCGGCACGTAGCCGCCGACCGAGTTGAACGGATACGGTCCGAACACGTCACTCAGCCACTCGGTGACCTCCTTGGTGCGCTCGATGCTGGCCCGCGCGGCACCGTCGTTGTCGCCGAGGTCCTTGCTGTACGCGTTGATGACCGGCAGCCCGTTGGCCGTGGTGTCGGTCGTGATGTCGAACTTGCCGATCGCGAGCGTCGCCAGATAGGTGGCCTGCGGCTTGTTGGAGCGCCAGTTGTAGCGGGTCCAGCCCAGCTTGGAACTCTGCGACTGGAGCGTGCCGTTGCTGATCGCCTGGGTGCCGTCCGGCACCAGCACCGACACGTCGTAGGTGGCCTTGTCCAGCGGGTGGTCGTTGGACGGGAACCACCACACGGCCGAGTCGGGCTCCTGCGCCGCCACCCCGCCGTCCGGGGTGCGGTGCCAGGCGGTGTACCCGTCGATGCTCAGCTCGGACGGCTTGCCCGCGTACTTCACCACCACCGAGACCGACTTGCCCTTGGCCAGCGGCGCGGCCGGGGTGATCTCCAGCTCCTGGGTGCCGGTCTTGACGTACTTCGCCTTGGTGCCGTTGACCCTGACCTCGCTCACCGCGAGCCCGAAGTCCAGGTTGAAGCGGGAGAGGTTCTGCGTCGTGGTGGCCAGGATCGTCGCCGTGCCCTCCAGGAGGTCGGTGGCGGGCTGGTACTTCAGTCGCAGGTCGTAGTGGGAAACGTCGTAACCGCCATTGCCGCTGCTCGGGTAGTAGGGGTCGCCGATACCCGGGGCGCCCGGTGTGAAGTCGGTCGCGGATGCCGGGATCGCCAGCAGCAAGGACGCGGCGAGCACGCTCGGGGCGAGGATTCTGCGGTGCACGAGTGCTCCAAGTCGTCGGGGTGAACGATCTCTTCGGACCCTATTCAGCGCCCGCCCGGCAGGTCATGTCCATGGCCCCACCTGTCACACGATCGCCATTGCGCCGACATGTTGACCTGCTCGTCCAGGAGCACTTTCGGACCGTGCATGCCCCCTTTTGCACGGGAGTTGACGGGAGTACCGTCCGCCCATGCCGATTCCTGCGCGGTCCAGCCGCACAAGGTTCAGATCGCTCCGGTCGCCCGGTTGGGCGCGCCTGCTCGTGATGGCGGCCGCGGCCGCCCTGACGGCCCTGTTCCTCTCCCCGGCGGGCGCCCAGGCGGGCCGTGCCAGGGAGAGCACGCCCGTCTACTCGTACGAGAACGCGATACGCGAATCCGTCTGGGTCGACACCCGGCTCGACGAGGACGGCGACGGCAGGGGCGACCGGGTCGCCGTCGACATAGTCCGCCCCCGCGAGCCCGCCAGCCAGGGCCGCAAGGTTCCGGTCATCATGGACGCCTCGCCGTACTACTCCTGCTGCGGACGCGGCAACGAGCACCAGCTCAAGACGTACGACGCACAGGGCCGCGTCGTCCAGATGCCGCTCTTCTACGACAACTACTTCGTGCCCCGCGGCTACGCCTTCGTCGGCGTCGACCTGGCCGGAACCAATCGCTCGGACGGCTGTGTCGACATCGGCGGCCCGTCCGACATCCAGTCCGCCAAGGCGGTCGTCGACTGGCTCAACGGCCGCGCCCGCGCCTACACCACGCGGACCGGGAACCAGCGCGCGAGCGCGGGCTGGACCAACGGCCGCACCGGCATGATCGGCAAGAGCTGGGACGGCACCATAGCCAACGGCGTGGCCGCCACCGGCGTCGACGGCCTCAGGACGATCGTCCCGATCAGCGCCATCTCCTCCTGGTACGACTACTACTTCGCCAAGGGCGCCCCGCTCTACGACTCCGGGCCCGACTGGCTCTCCAACGCGGTCGAGAGCCCCGAGGCACAGGCCCACTGCGCCGCCGTGCAGAAGCGGCTCGTCGACGGGGCGCCGCGCACCGGCGACTGGACGCCGCTGTGGAGCGGGCGCGACTACGTGGCCGACGCGGGCGACGTCAAGGCGAGCGTCTTCGTGGTCCATGGCATGCAGGACCTGAACGTACGGACCAAGAACTTCGGCCAGTGGTGGGACGCGCTGGCGGCCCACGGCGTCGAGCGCAAGATCTGGCTCTCCCAGACCGGGCACGTCGACCCCTTCGACTACCGCCGCGCCGACTGGGTCGCCACCCTCCACAAGTGGTTCGACCACTACCTCCTCGGCTACGACAACGGCATAGAGCGCGCGCCGATGGCCGACATCGAGCGCCACCCCGACCAGTGGTCCACCGACCGCACCTGGCCCCCGGCCGGCACCCGTGACGCCGTGCTGCGCCCGGTCACCGGCTCCGCGCCCGGCGTCGGCGGCCTCGGCCTGAACCCGGCGCCCGCCGGAGCGACCGAGACGTTCACCGACAACCCGCAGCTGGACGAGGGAAGCTGGTCCGCGGCCGTCGACAGGTCCACTCCGGAGAAGGCCGGGTTCGTCACCCAGCCGCTCGGCGCCGACCTGCGCCTTTCCGGCTCCTCGAAGGTGACCGTCACCGCCACCCCGACCACCACCAGCGCCCACCTCTCGGCGGTCCTGGTCGACCTCGGCCCCGACACCATCCGCAACTACGGCGGCGACGGAGAGGGCATCCTCACCGGCACCGCCCGCACCTGCTGGGGCGACAGCACGGCCGGGGACAGCGCCTGCTACAAGGTGACATCGGCCGACACCAAGGCCGTCGACTACACCGTGTTCAGCCGCGGCTGGGCCGACCTCGGCAACTACGCGGGCGACACCGGGCAGCCGCTCACCCCGGGCAAGCCGTACACGATCACCCTCGACCTGCACGCCACCGACCACGTCGTTCCGGCCGGCCACCGCCTCGCGCTGATCGTCGCGGGCACCGACAAGGACCTCATCGACCCGCCCGCGAGCCGCCCCACCCTCACCCTCGACCTCGCCCGCACCTCGGCGAAGCTGCCGCTCCTCGGCGGTACGGGGGCGTTCTGGCGGGCCACGTCCACCACCCCGCACCGGATCGCGCCGAAGGTCCCGCACCCGGCCGGCGTCGAGGCCCCGCACCTGCTCCGCCCGGTCCCGGAGGCGCGATGAGAGCCCGCACCCTGCTCCTCGGCGTCACGGGCGCCGCGCTCGCCGTGCCCCTGGTGACCGTCCCGGCGCGGGCGACCGCGAGCCCGCCCCGTACCGGCTTCGAGGTGAGCGCCGGGGCGCGCTGGACCGGCGAGAGCGAGGAGCAGGACTTCCTCGCGGCCGTCGCCCAGGGCAGCGACCGGGCCTCGGTGCTGCGCATCGGCACCACCACCCAGGGCCGCCCGCTCCAGCTCGTCCGCGTCGGCACCGGGCACACCGCCCACCGCGTCCTGCTGGTGTGCAGCCAGCACGGCGACGAGCCGGCCGGCCGCGAGGCCTGTCTGGCCACCGTCCGCGACCTCGCCTACGCGAAGGACCGGGCGACCCGCCAACTCCTCGCACACACCACGCTCTACGTCGTGCCGACCGCCAACCCGGACGGCCGGGCCGCCGACAGCCGCGTCAACGCCGACGGCGTCGACATCAACCGCGACCACATCGCCCTCAAGACGCAGGAGGCCCGGGCCGTCGCCGCCGTGCTGCGCGACGAACAGCCCGACGTCGTCTACGACCTGCACGAGTACAGCGCCACGCCCAAGTACTACGACAAGGACCTGTTCGACCTGTGGCCGCGCAACCTCAACACCGCCCCGGCGGTGCACGAGGAGGCCCGGACGCTGTCGGGCGCGTACGTACGGGAGGCCGCCAAGGCGGACGGCTTCTCCACCGGCACCTACGGCATCTGGACCGACCCCGTCACCGGCGAGCCGGTCAAACAGGTCGCGGGCGACGGCCAGGAGCGGATCCTGCGCAACACGGCGGGTATCAAGCACGCCGTCGGCCTGCTCATCGAGAGCCGCGTGGACGCGGCGACCGATGCCGAGAAGGCCGACCCGGCGCTCAACAACCGGCGCCGGGTGGTCTCCCAGCTGAGCGGGCTGCGCGGACTGCTGAGCTTCACGGCCGAGCGCAGGGGCGCCGTCGAGGCGGCCACCACGGCCGCCCGGCTCGCCGGATACCGCGACCGCGGGCCGGTCTACCTAGGCGGAGCGGACAACGAACCCGCCAAACCCGAGCAGACCCTGACCGACCCGCCCTGCGGCTACCGCCTCACACCCGCCCAGTACGCCGAGGTGAAGGACCGGCTCGCCCTGCACGGCATCCGGGCGCGCCGGTCCGGCGACGGCGCGTTCGTCCCGCTGCGCCAGCCGCTGCGGGCGCTCGTGCCCCTGCTGCTCGACGCCCGTGCGCAGTACGGGCTGACGGCGGCCGAACCCGTGCCGCGCTGCTGAGGCAGCGCCCGCCGCAACGGGTTCTCACCGGAGGGGAGTGCGGGAGGCGGCCAGCGCGGCCGCCTCCCGCGCACACCCCCAGGCGACGGTCACCCCGGCGCCGCCGTGCCCGTAGTTGTGCACCAGCAGCCCGCCCGACGCGGTGGTCTCCGCCTCGATCCGCACCCCCGCGTCCCGCACCGGCCGCAGCCCCACCCGATGGGCGAGCACCCGCGCCCCGGCGATCTCGGGACGCACCCGCGCGCACCGCGCCACGATCTCCTCGGCCACGCGCGGGTCCGGGGCGAGGTCCCAGTCGTCGTCCTGCGCGGTGCCGCCGAGCAGCAGCCCGTAGGGCTGGGGGAAGAAGTAGGTCGTGTCGCTGGAGGAGTGGTCGACGGAGGTGTACCACTCGGTCACCCCGGGGTTCTCCACGACCACCAACTGGCCGCGCACCGGCCGCACCCCGGGGTCGGGAACGAGCGTACGGGCGCCCAGACCCGTGCAGTTGACCACGACAGGCGCGTCGGGCAACCCGTCGAGCTCGCGTATCTCCACGGTCCCGCCCGCCGCCTCCAGACGCCCCCGCAGCCACGCCAGGTGCACCGGCATGTCGATCAGCGGTATCCGGGCGCGCACCCCGTCCGAAGACTCGCCCAGCCCGGCCACCCCGGCCGCCCACGGCCCCAGTTCGGCGAGGTTCAGG
Organism: Streptomyces melanogenes; assembly: GCF_014649795.1. Lineage (GTDB taxonomy): Bacteria > Actinomycetota > Actinomycetes > Streptomycetales > Streptomycetaceae > Streptomyces > Streptomyces noboritoensis. Next base: position 33,250 of record NZ_BMTS01000008.1, on the reverse strand, counting down.
CCAGACTGCAGCCCCTCGACGAGGCGCACCCCGGTCCGCCCGGGATCGGCGGCCAACTCCTCGTACACCCGCAGGGAGGCCAGCGCCCAGTCGCCGACCCGCCCGGCGGGCTCGATGCGGTACGGCCACCACAGCGCCCCCGCCACCGCCGACGTCGTCTCCCCGACCGGATCCCGGCTCCACACCCGCACCTGGCGGTCCGACTCCGCCAGGACCACCGCCGTGGTCAGCCCGATCACTCCGCCACCCAGCACGATCATCTGCTCGCTCATGGCGGGACGGTAGCGGAATGGGTGACCCCGTGCTCGGAACAGCCGCAGATGGGAATACTCAGGACATGTCTGCCGCGTACGCGACCTTCGCACTCGCCCCCGCGATGCGGGCAGGCGACGTGGCGGGGGCCGGCTCTCCCCAGCTGCACCGCGACTTCATGGACTTCGTCGTCGACGGCCGGCCGCTGCTGCTCCAACTCGCCGACCTCGACGCCGTCTCCCCGCTCGCGGCGGACGTGCCGCCCGCCATCCTCGGCGCCCAGGTGCGCAGCCTCCTCCTGGAGACCGAACCGCCGCTCGCCGACGGGCGGTACGTGGTCTATGCCTGCCCGGAGTGCGAGGACCTGGCGTGCGGCGCGGTCACCGCGGTCATCGAGCGCTCCGGCGACGACATCATCTGGCGGGACTTCGCCTGGCAGACCGGGCCCGTGCCCGATCTGCCGCTCAACGGCTACCACGGGATAGGGCCGTTCCGCTTCCGCGCCGAGGAGTACAGAGCCGCCTTGGAGCGGCTGCTCTGCGACGAGCCGCCCCGGCGCCGGGTCCTGCTGGTGGGGGCCCGCGCGGCCGTCCTCGGCAAGCTCGCGGCGGCCCTGCGCTCGATCGGCATCGGCGCGGACATCGCCCACGACGTGACCGAGGCGGTTCCCGAGGAGCTCGCCACCTACGGCGCGGTCGCCTTCGGCCGCGCGGTCCCGGAGGCCGAACGCGCGGCGGTGCGCGCCGCGTTCGGCCGCGCCCACACGCACCCCGTGTACGTGACGGGCCTGGCCCCCATCACCCCGCTCCTGGTGGCCCAGCTGGAACAGGCCCTGGACCGCACCCCGCCGGGCCAGCGCCGGCTCACCTACCTCTCCGCGTCCCCGGAGGAGGCCCGGCTCGCGGTCGGCGCGACCTGCCGGGTGCGGCTCACCGCGTACCGCCTGGACCGGCTGCACCGCGTGCACACCCAGGAGGTCCTGGACGCGGTCCTCGACCCCGGCCCGCACCGCATCCCGCTGGACGAGCGCGCCCTGCGCGGAGAGGCCTTCCTGGTGGCGCGCACGACGGGCGGAGTGATCACGGCGGCGGTGGTGCGCTGAAACGGTCCGCTGGGGCGACCTGCGGAATCGGTCCGCAGTGTGCGGGCGGACCGGGCCCCGGCGGATATTCGTCGGCCGGTGTCAGCGCACCCCAGTAGGATCTATGTCCTCATGACTGCCACTCTCGTCGCCAAGGACCTCGCCGCCGGCCACGGCGACCGCACGCTCTTCGCCGGGCTCGACCTCGTCGTCGCCCCCGGCGACGTCATCGGCCTCGTCGGGGCGAACGGGGCGGGGAAGTCCTCCCTGCTCCGGCTGCTCGCCGGACTCGACACGCCGGAGGACGGCGAGCTGAAGCTCTCGCCGCCCGGCGCCACCGTGGGCCACCTGCCGCAGGAGCCGGACCGGCGCCCCGGCGAGACCGTGCGCGCCTTCCTCGCCCGCCGCACCGGCGTGGCGGCCGCCCAGGAGGCCATGGACGCGGCCACCCAGGCCCTGGTCGACGGAGCCCCCGGCAGCGACGACGCGTACGCGGAGAGCCTGGAGCGCTGGCTCGACCTCGGCGGCGCCGACCTGGACGAGCGCGCCGAGGAGGTCGCGGCCACCCTCGGCCTCACCATCGGCCTCGACCAGCCGATGACGGCCCTCTCCGGCGGCCAGGCCGCCCGCGCGGGACTGGCCTCGCTGCTGCTGTCGCGGTACGACGTGTTCCTGCTCGACGAGCCCACCAACGACCTCGACCTCGACGGTCTGGAGCGCCTCGAGTCCTTCGTCAAAGGCCTGCGCGCGGGCACGGTCGTGGTCAGCCACGACCGCGAGTTCCTCACCCGCACGGTCACCAAGGTGCTCGAACTCGACCTCGCGCAGCAGCAGATCACGCTCTACGGCGGCGGCTACGAGGCGTATCTGGAAGAGCGCGCCACCGCCCGCAGGCACGCCCGCGAGGACTACGAGGAGTACGCGGACAAGCGCTCGGCCCTGGAGAGCCGGGCCCTGATGCAGCGCGGCTGGATGGACAAGGGCGTCAAGAACGCCCGCCGCAAGGCGGGCGACAACGACAAGATCGGCCGGAAGTTCCGCAGCGACGCCAGCGAGAAGCAGGCCTCCAAGGCCCGCCAGACCCAGCGCATGATCGAGCGCCTGGACGTCGTCGACGAGCCCCGCAAGGAGTGGGAGCTCCGGATGGAGATCGCGGCCGCGCCGCGCTCCGGGGCGGTCGTCGCCACCCTCAGCCAGGCCGAGATCCGGCGCGGCGACTACACCTTCGGCCCCGCGACCCTCCAGATCGACTGGGCCGACCGCGTGGCGATCACCGGCGCCAACGGCTCCGGCAAGTCCACCCTGCTCGCCGCCCTGCTCGGCCGCCTCCAGCTCGACGCCGGGCGGGCGACGCTCGGCTCCGGCGTGATCGTCGGCGAGGTCGACCAGGCCCGGGGCCTCTTCGTCGGCGAGGAGGCCCTACTGGAAGCGTTCTGCGCGGCCGTGCCCGACACCGAGCCGGCCGAGGTGCGCACGCTCCTCGCCAAGTTCGGCCTGCGGGCCGACCACGTGCTGCGCCCCGCCGCCTCGCTCTCGCCCGGCGAGCGCACCCGGGCCGCGCTCGCGCTGCTCCAGGGCCGGGGCGTCAACCTGCTCGTCCTCGACGAGCCGACCAACCACCTCGACCTCCCGGCGATCGAGCAGCTGGAGTCCGCCCTCGACTCGTACACCGGCACGCTGCTCCTGGTCACCCACGACCGCCGGATGCTGGACGCGGTGCACACGACCCGGCGCATCGAGGTCGCCGACGGCAAGGTGACGGAGCTGAGCTGACCGTGCGCTGACGCGACCGGTTGTGCGCCGGGACGCGCCCGCGTTACGTGAGCGGCGGCCGGTGCGCGCGTACGGTGAGCGGGTGGACCGCGAGCGCGACCGACTGCAGGCCGTTCTGGAGGCGCTGCCCCGGGCGGCGATCGTGCAAGGCGGCGACGAGCACGTGGTCGCCGTCAACCGCCGCTTCGTGGAGATGTTCGGCCTGGCCGGACGGGTGTCGTACGAGCCAGGGGCCCCGCTCGGACCGGTGGTCGAGGCGGTCTGCGACACCTTCGCGGACCGCCCCGCCTGGGTCGTCGAGACCACCCACACGATCGCCGCCCGCCGTATCCACCGCGCCGCCGAGATCGACCTCACCGACGGCCGGGTCATCCGCCGCGACGTCGAGCCGCTCTACGACTCGGGCGGGCGGCCCTTCGGGTCGCTGTGGACCGCCGAGGACATCACCGAGGACAAGCGCCGGGAGCACGCGCTGCGGCGGGACAACGAGGCGCTGGCGGAGCTGGCCCGCCAGCGCAACGAGTTCCTCGCCTCCGCGTCGCACAACCTCCGCACCCCGCTGACCTCCATCATCAGCTTCTGCGACCTGCTCGCGGACCCGGCGTCGGGCCCCCTGGACGCGGACCGGCTGGACTTCCTGGACGCGATCCGCCGCAACGCGCGGCGGATGGCGACCGTGATCACCACGCTGCTCGACACCACCCGGATGCGCGAGCCCCAACTGCGCCTGGAGTTCGGCGAGGTGGACATCGCGCGGATGCTGGAGCACGCGGTGCACGACCGCATGTCGACACTGACGGAAGCGGGCCTGTTCACGGTCCTCTCCTGCGAGCCGGGCCCACCGCTGTACGGCGACGAGCACCGCCTCGAACACGTCCTGGCGAACCTCCTGGAGAACGCGGCCAAGTTCACGCCACCGGGCGGGGCGGTGGGGATCGACGCGGCGCCGGAGGGCGAGGGCTGGCGCATCACGGTCTCGGACACGGGGATCGGCGTGCCGGAGGCGTACCGGGAGGAGATCTTCTCCGGTTTCGTACGGGCCCCCAACGCCGAGAGCGGCGGCTTCCCCGGCACCGGTCTCGGCCTCACCTTCAGCCGGGACATCGTGCGCCGCCACGGCGGTGACCTCACCGTCTCGGACGCGCCCGGCGGGGGAGCGGTCTTCACCCTGCGCCTGCCGGTGGCCGGGCCCGGGCGCGGCGGGGAGGAGCCGTGACGCGGATCCTGGTCGTCGAGGACGACCCGGACGTGGCGACGGCGCTGCGGGTGCTGCTGACCAGGGCCGGGTACGAGGTGGTGGCCGCCGCCGACGGCCGCGAGGGCCTGCGCCGCCTCTTCGCCGACGGCCCCGACCTGATGCTGCTCGACATCGGCCTGCCCGGCCTCGACGGCTGGCAGGTCCTGGAACGCACTCGGGACATGACCGACCTGCCCGTCCTGCTCCTCACCGCACGCGGCGCCGAGAGCGACCGGGTGCGGGGGCTGCGGGCCGGGGCCGACGACTACCTGCCCAAGCCGTTCGGCAACGACGAACTCCTCGCCAGGGTCGAGGCCCTGCTCCGCCGGGCCGCCCCCGCGCGCTGGGCGGGCGCCGCCCACGACGACGCCCTGCGCCTGGTCCCCGAACGCCGCGCGGCCCTCTGGCACGGCGAGGAGGTCCGCCTCAGCGACATCGAATACCGCCTCCTCCAACTCCTGGTCCGCAACCGAGGCCGAGTGGTCACCACGGACCAGCTCCTCGACCAGGTCTGGGACGACCCCCAGGGCATCGGCCGCGACCGGGTGAAGTTCGCGGTACTGAGACTGCGCCGGAAGCTGCAGCAGGCGGCGGGCGAGGGGGAGGGGGATCCGATCGAGGCGGTGCGGGGGATGGGGTATCGATATCGGGGGGAGACGGGGGTCTGAGGCTTCCCACCCGGGAGGGGCGGGGTGGGGGCCAAAGGTCCCGCCCGCCCGGGGCCGAACGTCCCGAACCCCCACACCGCAACCGTCGGGCAACCAACCGCCACCACCCCCCGCAACGCTCCCCGGCCACGCTCATGGACGTCCCGCCCGGCCGTCCCAGGAGCCCCCGTGCCCACCCACCTGCCACCCCGCAGCATCGCCCTCGTCCTCGGCACCCGCCCCGAGCTGGTCAAGCTCACCGAGCTGATCCGCCTCCTCGGACCCGCCGCGCACGTCGTGCACACGGGCCAGCACTACGACGAGGAGCTCTCCGGCCGGTTCCTCACCGACCTCGGCATACCCGAGCCGACCTACCTCACCGGCATCGGCGGCCACCCCCGCGCCGTCCAGATCTCGGCGGCCCTGGCCCAGCTCGACGCGCTGTTCCTGGCGGAGCCGCCGCTCGCCGTGGTCGTCCAGGGCGACACCAACGCCGCACTCGCCGGTGCCCTCGCCGCCAACGCCCGGTCGGTCCCGCTCGTCCACGTCGAGGCGGGGCTGCGCAGCCACGACCGGAACATGCCGGAGGAGCACAACCGGGTCCTGATCGACCGGCTCGCCGACGTCCTGTGCGCGGCGACGCCGGAGAACCGCGACAACCTGCTGGCCGAGGGCGTGGCCCCGGAGCTCGTGGAGATCACCGGCAACACGGTGGTCGAGGCGGTCCACAGCCAGCTGCCGGACGCCGACGAGCGCTCCGCGCACCTGGATGAGCTGGGCCTCACCCCGGACGGCTACGTCCTGGCCACGGTCCACCGCCCCGAGAACACCGACGACCCGGCGGCCCTGCGCGCGATCCTCACGGAGCTGGCCGCGCTGGCGGCCGACGTGCCGGTGGTGCTGCCGCTGCACCCGCGTACCCGGGCGTGCGTCGAGGCGGCGGGGCTCGCCGCGCTGCTCGCGCCACTGCGGGTGACCCGTCCGCTCGGGTACCGCGACTTCCTCGCCCTGGCGCGGCACGCGGCGCTGCTCGTCTCCGACTCCGGGGGCGTCCAGGAGGAGGTCACCGTGTTGGGGCGGCCGCTGGTGGTCGTCCGCAACTCCACGGAGCGGCCGGAGGCGATGGCCGACTTCGCGACGCTGGTGGCGCCTGGCCCCGCGCTCGGGCGTGCCGCGCGGGACGGGCTGGCCCTGGGTACGGCGGGCCGCGCCCGGCTCGCGGCACTGCCGAGCCCGTTCGGCGACGGGCTCGCGTCGCGCCGGATCGTGGGGCTGCTGTCGGAACTGGCCGTGATGCCGTACGGGGCGGCGGCGTAGCACTTCACCGACGCGGTCGCTCGCGGCGCAGTTCCCCGCGCCCCTTATGGGGCCGGAAGTGCCGCCGGTCGGCTGCGGGTCGTCGCTGGCTGGCCGCGCGGTTCCCCGCGCCCCTTAGAGGCCGAAGGCCGTCCGTCGGCTGGTCGCGCCGTTCCCCGCGTCCCTGAAGGGCCGCCCCCCAACTCACCGAAAGCCCCCCATGTTCGACAGCCTCCTCATCCTCCTCTTCCCCTTCGTCCTCCTCACCTGCTTCCTCCTCTACTGGGCCGGAGCCCGGCACGCCTACCTCAACCGGCCGCGTGCCGAGGCCGGGGACCCCGCCGCTCTCGAATGGCACTTCTTCGTGCCGTGTCGGGACGAGGAGGCCGTCGTGGGGGCCACCGTTTCGCAGCTCCGGGCCGATTTTCCGGCCGCGCACGTGTGGGTCGTCGACGACGACAGTGACGACCGGACCGGGCTGATCGTCGCCGCCCTGGCGGAGGACGACCGCCGCGTCCATCTCGTACGTCGAATACGCCCCGACGCCCGCACCGGCAAGGGCGACGCGCTGAACGCCGCGTACGACCAGCTCGGGGAGTTCCTGCCGGCGGGCGCCGACCGCGACCGGGTCGTGGTGTGCGTCGTGGACGCCGACGGGCGGCTCGACCCGCGCGCCCTCGAACTGGTCTCGGGCCCGGCCGCGTTCGGCGACCCGGAGATCGGCGGGGTGCAGGTCAGCGTGCGGATGCGCAACGTGGACGACCCCCGCCCGCTGCCCGAGCGCGGCCGGGTCGCCAACGCCTTCGCGCGGCTCCTCGTCCGCGTCCAGGACATGGAGTTCGCCGTCTCCAACGCCGGGATGCAGCTGCTGCGCGGCCGTACCGGCTCGGTCGGCCTGGGCGGCAACGGCCAGTTCACCCGGCTCTCCGCGCTCGACCGGATCGCCGACGCCGAACGCCGCCCGTGGCAGCGCGGCGCGCTCCTGGAGGACTACGAGCTCGGCCTGCACATGATCCTCGCGGGCTTCCGCATCACGCACATCGCCGACACCTGGGTCTCCCAGGAAGGCCTGCCGCACGCCCGCCGACTGCTCACCCAGCGCACCCGCTGGGCCCAGGGCAACCTCCAGTGCGTGCGCTACGCCCCACGCATCGTCTCGTCCCGCCACTACAGCGGCCGGGGCGTCCTGGAGACGCTGTACACGTTCTGCCAGCCGGTCGCGCATCTGCTGACGCTCGCGCTGAGCGCGGCGATGCTGGTCCTGGGCGGCATCGGCTCACTCACCCTGTGGCCGCTCATGCTGGTGCTCGCGGCCCTGGCCATCGGCCCGTTCGTCCTGTGGGGCCCGGTCTACCGCCGCGACCACGCCCCCGACGCCTCCCGCCTCACGGCGGTCCTGTGGGGCGTGGCCCTCTGGCTGTACGCCTACCACCTCTTCGTGGTCTCGGCCCGCGCCTTCATCCGCATGACCCGAGGCCGCAACGGCTGGGCAAAGACACGAAGGAACGCGGAACCTGTCACAACGGGCCCGGTGGCCCTGGAGGGCTAGCAACCCCCCTCCGGAGGAGCTGTGGGCAATCGTGCCGCTAAGGGCGATGGGGGTCCCCCCTGCTCGAGCGAAGCCGAGAGCTTGGGGGAGGGTGGGCACAGCGGCACCCCGTCCCCGGGCACCGCTCCACCCCGCCCGCCCCCCTCAGCGGCGCCCCTTCGGATCCAGCAACCCCGCCTTGCGAAGGGCATCCGCCATCGCCCCATTCGCCGGAGGCGGCGCCGACTGACGACCACCACGGTCCCGGTCACCGCCACCGCGCCGCTGCTGCTGACGCTGCCGCGGGGGCCGCCCACCCCGCTCCTCCCGCTTCGGCCCGCCGCCCGAGGCGCCGGCGCTCGCCTCGTCATCCAACCGCAGCGTCAAAGAAATCCGCTTACGCGGCACATCCACATCAAGCACCTTCACCTTGACGATGTCCCCCGGCTTCACCACCTCGCGCGGGTCCTTCACAAACGTCTTGGACAGCGCCGACACATGCGCGAGCCCGTCCTGGTGCACCCCGATGTCGATGAACGCGCCGAACGCCGCCACGTTCGTCACCACGCCCTCAAGGACCATCCCCGGCTCCAGGTCGCCGATCTTCTCGACGCCCTCCTTGAAGGTCGCCGTCTTGAAGGCGGGCCGGGGGTCGCGCCCGGGCTTCTCCAGCTCGCGCAGGATGTCCGTGACGGTCGGCAGACCGAACGTCTCGTCCACGAACGTGTCGGCCCGCAGCGACCGCAGCACCGCCGTGTTGCCGATGAGCGCCGCCACCTCGCTGCCCGTGGACTTCACCATCCGGCGCACCACCGGATACGCCTCGGGGTGCACGCTGGACGAGTCCAGCGGGTCGTCGCCGCCGCGGATCCGCAGGAAGCCCGCGCACTGCTCGTACGCCTTCGGGCCCAGGCGGGCCACGTCCTTCAGCGCCCTGCGCGAGCGGAACGGGCCGTTGGCGTCGCGGTGCGCCACGATGTTCTCGGCGAGTCCGGCGCCGATGCCCGAGACGCGCGAGAGGAGCGGCGCGGACGCGGTGTTGACGTCCACGCCCACCCCGTTCACACAGTCCTCCACGACCGCGTCGAGCGAGCGCGAGAGCTTCACCTCGGAGAGGTCGTGCTGGTACTGGCCGACGCCGATCGACTTGGGGTCGATCTTGACCAGCTCGGCGAGCGGGTCCTGGAGGCGGCGGGCGATGGAGACCGCGCCGCGCAGCGACACGTCCATGTCGGGCAGCTCCTGCGAGGCGAACGCCGACGCCGAGTACACCGAGGCGCCCGCCTCCGACACCATCACCTTGGTGAGCTTCAACTCGGGGTGCTTGGTGATCAGTTCACCGGCGAGCTTGTCGGTCTCGCGGGACGCCGTGCCGTTGCCGATGGCGATCAGCTCGACCGCGTGCTCCTTGGCGAGGCCCGCCAGCTTGGCCAGCGCCTGGTCCCACTTGTTGGCCGGGACGTGCGGGTAGATCACGTCCGTCGCCACGACCTTGCCCGTCGCGTCCACGACGGCCACCTTCACGCCCGTACGGAACCCGGGGTCGAGCCCCAGCGTCGCGCGCGTCCCGGCCGGGGCGGCGAGCAGCAGGTCGCGCAGGTTCGACGCGAAGACCCGCACCGCCTCGTCCTCGGCGGCCGTGCGCAGCCGCAGCCGCAGGTCGATGCCGAGGTGGACCAGGATCCGGGTGCGCCAGGCCCAACGGACGGTGTCGGCCAGCCACTTGTCGCCCGGCCGGCCCCGGTCCGCGATGCCGAAGCGGCGCGCCACCATGTTCTCGTACGCCGAGGGGCCGGGCACCTCCGACGGCTCCTCGGGCTCCAGGACGAGGTCGAGGACCTCCTCCTTCTCGCCGCGCAGCATCGCCAGGACCCGGTGCGAGGGCAGCGCCGTGAACGGCTCGGTGAAGTCGAAGTAGTCGGCGAACTTGGCGCCCGCCTCCTCCTTGCCCTCGCGCACCTTGGCCGCGAGGCGGCCCTTGGCCCACATCCGCTCGCGCACCTCGCCGATCAGGTCGGCGTCCTCGGAGAACCGCTCGGTGAGGATGGCGCGGGCGCCCTCCAGGGCCGCCGCCGGGTCCGCGACGCCCTTGTCCGCGTCGACGAACGCGGCCGCGGCGGCCAGCGGCTCCACCGACGGGTCGGTGAGCAGGCCCTGCGCCAGCGGTTCCAGGCCCGCCTCGCGCGCGATCTGCGCCTTGGTGCGGCGCTTGGGCTTGAAGGGCAGGTAGATGTCCTCCAGGCGCGCCTTGGTGTCGGCGGCGCGGATCTGCCGCTCCAGCTCCTCGGTGAGCTTGCCCTGCTCGCGTACGGAGTCGAGGACCGCCGTGCGGCGGTCCTCCAGCTCGCGCAGATACCGCAGCCGCTCCTCCAGGGTGCGCAGCTGGGCGTCGTCGAGCATCTCGGTCGCTTCCTTGCGGTAGCGCGCGATGAACGGCACGGTCGACCCTCCGTCGAGCAGCTCGACGGCGGCCTTCACCTGCCGCTCCCGTACGCCGAGTTCCTCGGCGATCCTGCCTTCGATGGACGTCGTCACGATCCCGTACCGCCTTCTCGCAGAGCTTGAGGCGCCATTGTGGCAGGCGGCACCGACAATCGGCGGTCAGCCCTTGCCGGTGAGGTCGGCCGGGAACGCGCCCGCCGCCAGCGCCGTCATCAGGAAGCCCCGGGCCAGCTCGGTCAGCCGGGCCACGCCGTCCGCTCCGAGCAGCTCGTACGGGCCCAGGTCGAGCCGGTCCGTGCGCTCCTCGACCTCGGCGCGCAGCGCGGTGCCCGCCTCGGTCAACTCGCCCTCGGCGTCCAGGATCCCGCGCCCGCGCAGCCGTTCCTGCGCCGCCTCCCAGTCGGAGCGCCGCCAGCCGCGCGAGGCGATCACCCAGCGCGGCGCCATGCCCTTGCCGGTGGCGGTGTGGCTGACCAGTGCCTCCAGCGGGTCGAGTGCCGCGTCGAGCAGCGCCATGAGGTGGCCGTCGCCCCGGTGCTCGCGCAGCAGCGTCGCCGCGTGCCAGTACGCCAGGTGCGGTTCCTCGGGCACCGGCAGGTCGGCGTGGGCGGCGTACAGCGGCCGGGCGTGGCGGGTGCAGCCCTCGGCGGCGCGCAGGGCGAGGCGGGCGGCCTCGGCCATCTCCGGGGAGGCGACCACGTCGTCGCCGAGCAGGCGCCGCAGGGTGCTGTCGACGGCCCGCAGCCGGGCGGCGAGGACCGCCTCGGGGGAGGCGATGTCCCAGACGGCGGGCACGTGCCGGGCGACCAGCTCGTGGTTGAAGTTGTAGAACGTGGCCGTGATCGTGCCCGGGCCGACCGCGCCCATCGCGGCGGCGCGCCCCGCGAAGTAGGAGGCGCGCTCGTCCTCGATGCCGAGCGCCACGAGCTCCTTGGTGTAGTCGGGGGAGAAGTAGACCGTCGAGTGCAGCGGGTTGACGGAGTTGTGGCAGTGGCGGCCGGCGCGCGGCGGGAGAGACGTCATACCCGCAGGTTACCGACTGGTCGGTACGGCGTGAAGTCCCCGGACGGGACGGGCGCGCGGTGGCAGGAAAGGTGGGGTACTCGTCATTGCGGACACCCCGGGCGCCCCGAAGAATCGTGGGCATGGCACAGCGAACCGTCCTCATCGTCCTCTTCGAGGACGTCCAGAGCCTGGACGTCACCGGTCCCATGGAGGTCTTCACGGGGGCCGGCCACTTCGCCCGGGCCGTCGGCGACGAGTACCGCGTCCGCACCGCCTCGCTGGACGGCGGCCCGGTCCGCAGCTCCAGCCGGCTCACCCTCGTCCCGGACTTCGCCCTGGCCGAGGCGCCCGAGCCGCACACCCTGCTGGTGCCGGGCGGCAGCGGCACCCGCGCCCCGGACCCGGCCCTGATCGCCTGGCTGCGCGAGCACGGGCCCCGGGCCGAACGGCTGGTCTCCGTCTGCACCGGGGCCGAGCTCCTCGCGGAGGCGGGGCTGCTCGACGGCCGCCGCGCGACCACCCACTGGGCGTACTGCGAATCCCTCGCGCGCCGCCACCCGAAGGTCACCGTCGAGCCCGACCCCATCTACGTACGCGACGGGAACGTGGCCACCTCGGCCGGGGTGACGGCCGGGATCGACCTCTCCCTCGCGCTCGTCGAGGAGGACCTGGGGCGCGAGGCCGCGCTCACGGTCGCCCGGCACCTGGTGGTGTTCCTGCGCCGCCCGGGCAACCAGGCCCAGTTCAGCGCCCAGCTCTCCGCCCAGACCGCCCGGCGCGAGCCGCTGCGCGAGGTGCAGCACTGGATCACCGAGCACCCCGGCGAGGACCTCTCGGTGGACGCGCTGGCCGCCCGCGCCCGGCTCTCGCCGCGCCACTTCGCCCGCGCCTTCCAGGCCGAGACCGGGACGACGCCCGGCCGCTACGTCGAGCGCGTCCGCGTCGAGCACGCCCGGCGGCTGCTGGAGGACACCGCCGACGGAGTCGAGGAGATCTCCCGCGCCTGCGGCTACGGCACCCCCGAGGCCATGCGCCGCGCCTTCCTCAAGTCCCTGGGCACCGCGCCCGCCGAGTACCGGCGCCGGTTCCACCCCGCCGGCTGACCTGTCCGCCCCACCCCGAGAGGAACCCGATGCAGATCGCCATCCTGCTCTACGACCGCTTCACCTCGCTGGACGCCATCGGCCCGTACGAGATGCTCTGCCGCCTGCCCGACGCCGAGACGGTCTTCGTCGCCGAGCAGGCAGGTCCGGTGACCAACGACAAGGGCAGCCTGCGCCTGGTGGCCGAGAAGTCCCTCGACGAGGTGCGCACCCCGGACATCGTGGTCGTCCCGGGCGGCCCCGGCACCGAGGAGACGCTGCGCAACGCGGCCCTGGCCGACTGGCTGCGTACCGTCGACGCCACCACCACCTGGACGACGTCGGTCTGCACCGGCTCGATCCTGCTCGCGGGGGCCGGGCTGCTGACGGGCCGGCGCGCCACCACGCACTGGCTCGGCTACGACACCCTGGCCGCGCTGGGCGCCGAGCCGACCGGCGAGCGCGTGGTCGTCGACGGCAAGTACATCACCGCCGCCGGGGTCTCCTCCGGCATCGACATGGGGCTCACCCTGGTCGGCCGCCTCGCGGGCGACGAGTTCGCGCAGGCCGTGCAGCTGCTGACCGAGTACGACCCGCAGCCGCCCTACGACGCGGGCTCGCCCCTCAAGGCCCCCGCCGATCTGGTGGCCAGGCTGCGCTCGGGGGGCCACGCCGTCGTGCGGTAGCGCGGCTCAGCCCGAGGCGGTCCAGGTGAAGCGCGGGGCCCGGCGCTCCAGGAACGCGGCGACGCCCTCGGCGGTGTCGCCGCTGCCGCGCGCCTGCTCCCGCCAGTACGCGTCCCGGTCGGTGCGGCCGTTCGCGAACTCCTTGGCCGCCGCCTGGGTCAGCTGGGAGCGGGCGGCGAGGACGCGGGTGAACTCGGCCACCCGCTTGTCCAGTTCACCGGCCGGCAGCACCTCGTCCACCAGGCCGGTCCGCAGCGCCCGCGCCGAGTCGATCAACTCGGCCGAGAACAGCAGGTACTTGGCGGTCGAAGGCCCCACCAGGGCGGCCAGCCGCCGGGTCGAGGACGACGCGTAGACGATGCCGAGCTTGGCGGGCGTGATCCCGAACGAGGCGCCCTCCTCCGCGAAGCGCAGGTCGCAGGCGGCCGCGAGCTGGCAGCCGCCGCCCACGCAGTAGCCGCGCACGGCGGCCAGCGTCGGCTTGGGGAAGGCGGCGAGCGCCTCCTCGGCCGCCACCGCGAGCGACTGCGGGTCCTCGCCCGGCCTGGGCGCGCGCAGCGAGGAGATGTCCGCGCCCGCGCAGAACGTCGGCCCGGCGCCGGTCAGCACCAGGGCCCGCACGTCCGGGTCGGCGGCCAGCCCGTCGAGCAGCGGCGGCAGTGCCCGCCACATCCCGGCCGTCATCGCGTTGCGCTTGGCGGGGTTGCTGATGACGACGGTGGCCACCCCGTCCGCCACGGTGTGCTCCAGCTGCGGCTCCATGCGCCGGATGCTATCCGGGCGGGCCGCTCCTATGATCAAGAGGGGGACGACCGGCGATGCCACGAGGAGACGCTGATGGCCGCACCCGCAACCGCACGCGACAGCAGGAAGCTCCGCCGCAGTTTCGGACGGCTGACCGTCCTCGGCGCGGTCCTCGCCCTCGCGGGCCTGGTCGGACTCGTCTACACAGGCGTGGCGACCCTCACCTCGATGCTCCTGTTCGGCTGGCTGCTGCTGGTGGGCGGCGTGGTCGGGCTGATGCACGCGATCCAGTCGCGCGGCGCGAACTTCTTCTGGCTCGGCGTGGTGGTCGCGGCCCTGAACATCGCGGCCGGTGTGGTGGTCATCCGCCGCCCGGAGGGCTCGGCCGAGGCGCTGACCATGTTCGCCGCGCTGCTCTTCCTCACCGGCGGGGTGTTCCGGCTCGCGGGCAGCGTGGTGGTGCGCGGGCCGCAGATGGGCTGGACGCTGGTGCAGGGCGCCTTCGGCGTGCTGCTCGGGGTGCTGGTCCTTGCGAGCTGGCCGAGCAGCAGCCGCTATGTGATCGGCTGCTTCTTCTCGCTCGGCCTGCTCTTCGACGGCCTCGGCCTGATCGCGCTCGGCGTCGGCGGCCGGCGGATCGTGGGCCTGGTGACGGACGGGCTCGCGGACACCGACGCCCGGGAGCCCGAACCCGTACCGCAGACACCCCCGCAAGCCGTGGCAAAGCCGTCAGACAGCGATCAGGGACGTTTTCGGAAGTGACATCGGCGGGCGATTGAGATCAGAAGGCGTCGATACGCGCTGACTTCTGTTCAGTCGCCCGGTCCGGACCATCCCACTCTCAACACTCGTTACCGAAGAGCCTGACAGCCGAGTGCGAGGGTGGGTGCCGGAACATGGAGATCCGCGGGAGCGTGCCACCCGACGCCGCGCCGGCCAGGCCGTTCCCGTACGAGGGAGTCTGGCGCTTCACGGCACCCGCCGTCGACGCCTCGGTCCCGCAGGCCCGGCACGCCGTGCGCGACCTGCTGCGCCGGCAGGGCGTGCCGGTCCACGACGACCTCGTCCAGGGCCTTCTGCTGATCGTCTCCGAGCTGGTCACCAACGCGGTCAAGCACGCGGCCCTGCTCTCCCCGCAGGTGGCCGTGGAGGTCGCCATCGGCGCCGAGTGGATCCGGGTCTCGGTGGAGGACAACCACCCCTACCGCCCCAAGGCGCTGGAGACCGACTACGGCCAGACCGGCGGGCGCGGACTGCTGCTGGTGCGCGAGATCACCTGTGAGGCGGGCGGGGCCTGCGACGTCGAGCAGACCGCGAGCGGCGGCAAGATCATCTGGGTGGCCCTGCCGCTGGCCCCGGTCCCCGGCGCGGTCACCAGCCCGCGGCAGGCCCTGTGAGCTCCCTGACCGCGGGCCGGGCCGCGTCCAGGACCGTCATGAACCACGCGGAGAAGGTGGCCCGCTCGTGCAGCGCGGTCAGCTCCTGCTGCGAGACGAAGGCGGTCTCGTAGACCTCCTCCGGGTCCGCCTTGACCGGCGCCTGCACCAGACCGACGAAGAGGTGGTTGTACTCCTGCTCCACCAGGCCCGAGTCCGGGTCCGGGTGGTTGTAGCGGACCGTGCCCGCCTCGGCGAGCAGCGAGGGCGAGACGCCCAGCTCCTCGTGGGTGCGCCGGGCGGCCGCCGCGAAGGGGGACTCGCCGGGGTAGGGGTGACCGCAGCAGGTGTTCGACCAGACGCCGGGGGAGTGGTACTTGCCCAGCGCGCGGCGCTGGATCAGCAGCTTGCCCGTGGAGTCGAAGAGGAAGACGGAGAACGCCCGGTGCAGCTTGCCGGGGGCCTGGTGGGCGGAGAGCTTCTCCGCGGTGCCGATGGTATTGCCGCTCTCGTCGACCAGTTCGAGCATGATCTCTTCGGCGGTCCCGTTCGACGAGCTGTTCGCCGTAGTGGCTGGTGTGGTCGGCATAACCATCCTTCGCTTCGGTCCTCGGCTGCCAAGTCTGCCGTACAAAAGCGGCGTGTCCGCACTTCGACGGGCGGCGCATGTCCGTAATGCGTCGGGTGCGCGACACCACCGAAGAAGGGATCGTGCCCAGCCGCACCGAAGCGGAACCATCGAACGTGTGAGCGAGCCGGGGTGTCCGGCCCGCTGTCGGTCAGTGGCAGAGCCCGGCCTCGTGGGCCGCGTGGCCGCTCGGCTCCAGCTGGAAGGTGCAGTGCTCCACGTCGAAGTGATCACCCAGGCAGCCCTGGAGGTCGTGCAGCAGCTTCTCGTGGCCCACCGAGTCCAGGGCCTCCTGGCTGACCACCACATGGGCGGAGAGCACCGGCATGCCGGAGGTGATCGTCCAGGCGTGCAGGTCGTGGACGTCCTCGACGCCCGGCAGGGCCACGATGTGGGCGCGCACCTCGCCCATGTCGACACCCTTGGGCGCGGCCTCCAGGAGCACGTTCAGCGTCTCCCGCAGCAGCTTCACCGTACGCGGGACGATCATGAGGCCGATCACCAGCGAGGCGATCGGGTCGGCGGCCTGCCAGCCCGTCGACATGATGATCACCGCCGAGATCAGCACCGCCACCGAGCCGAGCGCGTCCGCGAGCACCTCCAGGAAGGCGCCGCGCACATTGAGGCTGTCCTGCTGGCCCTTGATCAGGAGCGACAGCGAGACCATGTTGGCGACCAGACCGATCAGGCCGAAAACGATCGTCGTCGGCCCCGAGGTGTCGGCCGGCTCGACGAACCGCTGGACCGCCTCGTACAGCACGTATCCACCGACGCCGAGCAGCAGCAGGCAGTTGGCGAGCGCGGCCAGGATCTCGGCGCGGGCGTAGCCGAACGTCCGGTTGTGACCGGCCGGGCGGTTGGCGAAGTGGATGGCGAGCAGCGCCATCGCCAGCCCGAGGGCGTCGGTGGCCATGTGCGCCGCGTCCGCGACCAGTGCCAGCGAGTCCGCGAGCAGCCCGCCGACGATCTCGACCACCATCACGCCCAGCGTGATGCACAGGGCCACCCGCAGCCGCCCCTTGTAGGCCGCGGCGGCCGTCCCGGTGGGCGCCGGTCCGCCGTGCGCGTGTCCGTGGTCGTGCCCAGCCCCCATGGAAGGCCACCTCTCAGACGGTCGGCAAGGTTGTGCGATCTCCGTACGAGGGGTCAGTGAACTACGGGCGGGGGGTATCGGGCAACACGGCACTGAACACCGTTGTCATGTGCCCTGACCTGCGAAAACGTGCTGCCTCTCAGGTTTGTACGCCATTCGCACAGGCGTCGCAGGTCAGAGCGGTGCACGGCCGCCCCGGACGGCGCGGAGCCCCGGTGCCGATCGACGGGGGGCGGTTTGTGGGGCGCGGCCTTGATCGACGATGATGATCCACGCGGCGGACCCCCGCCGCAGGGCCCGATCGGGGCGTAAACAGGCGATGAACTCCCGGTTCCACGCATCCGATAGCCTCCCGATAGCCTCTGCCGACGTGCCGCCCGCCGCTTGTTTCCGGGCCGGGCCGCCGGACATCAGCCATGCCAGCTCCAAGGAGTGAGTTCGTCTGTCGACCGCCATCCTGACCGGGCTCCCGGTCCCCGGGTCGCAGCTCGCACCCGAGCTGCGCTCGCTGGGCTTCGACGTACGGTCCGCCCAGCGGCCCGAGGACCTGCCCGGCCTGCTCGCCGAGGTCCCGCCCGGTGAGCGGGTCGCCCTGGTCGATCCGTCCTTCGTGGGCCACACGCACGCCCTGCGCCTCGCCCTGACCGACCCCCGCTTCCCGGCGGCGGCGGTCAGCGGAGCCATGGCGGTCCAGGCGGAGGCCCGCCCCGCGCTCGGGCGCGCGCTCGCGGACCTCGCCGGGGCGCCCGCCCCGGCCGCCGCCGGTGCCTCGGTCGCCGTGAACACCCCGTCCACCGCGACGGGCGTCCTCGTCGACCGCGTCGCCGCCGCCCTGGAGGACCGGGGCACCGCCGTGCACCGCCCCGAGCTCGGCTCGCTGGTGGCCACCGTGCCCGCCGGGCCCGAGGCCGCCTTCGCCGCCCGCAAGGCCGTGGACGCCGTGGACGACGAGGCCGTCCGGCTGCGTACGGCCGTGAAGTCCCGCGACGGGTTCTTCACCACCTTCTTCATCAGCCCGTACTCGCGCTACATCGCCCGCTGGTGCGCCCGCCGGGGCCTCACCCCCAACCAGGTCACCACCGCCTCGCTGCTCACCGCGCTGATCGCGGCCGGCTGCGCGGCGACCGGCACCCGGGGCGGCTTCGTCGCGGCCGGCGCGCTGCTGCTCTTCTCCTTCGTCCTGGACTGCACCGACGGGCAGCTCGCCCGCTACTCGCTCCAGTACTCCACGCTCGGCGCCTGGCTGGACGCGACCTTCGACCGGGCCAAGGAGTACGCGTACTACGCGGGCCTGGCGCTCGGCGCGGCCCGCGGCGGCGACGACGTCTGGGCACTGGCGCTCGGCGCGATGGTCCTGCAGACCTGCCGCCACGTCGTGGACTTCTCGTTCAACGAGTCCAACCACGACGCCAGCGCCAACACCAGCCCCACCGCCGCCCTCTCCGACAAGCTCGACTCGGTCGGCTGGACGGTCTGGGTGCGCCGGATGATCGTGCTGCCGATCGGCGAGCGCTGGGCGATGATCGCGGTCCTGACCGCCGTCACCACGCCCCGTACCGTCTTCTACGTCCTGCTCGTCGGGTGCGCCTTCGCGGCCTGCTACACCACGGCCGGGCGCGTGCTGCGCTCGCTGACCCGCAAGGCGACCCGCACCGACCGGGCCGCGCAGGCGCTGGCCGAGCTCGCCGACAGCGGCCCCCTTGCCGAGTCGGTAGCCCGGGGCTCCACCCGCCGCGCCCCGCGCGCCGGGTTCGTCGCCCCGCTCCTCGCCGCCTTCGGCGCGGCCGTCGTGCTCGTCGACTCGGCCGTCTCGGGTCCGTCCTGGGCCTGTGTGGGCGCGGCCGTGGCGTACGCGTTCTTCTCCGGCCTCGCCGTCTCCGCCCCCCTCAAGGGCGCCCTCGACTGGCTGGTGCCGCCCTTCTTCCGGGCCGCCGAATACGGCACGGTCCTCATCCTCGCCGCCCGCTCCGAGGTGAACGGGGCCTTGCCCGCGGCCTTCGGACTGGTGGCCGCGGTCGCCTACCATCACTACGACACGGTCTACCGCATCAAGGGCGGCTCCGGCGCGCCGCCGCGCTGGCTGGTCCGGCTGACGGGCGGCCACGAAGGCCGGACGCTGGTGGTCGCGGTGCTCGCGGCGGCCCTCGCCGACCGCGGCACGGACTTCACCCTGGCGCTCACCGCCCTCGCGGTAGGCATCGCGCTCCTGGTGGTCGTGGAGTCCATCCGCTTCTGGGTGTCCTCCGGAGCACCCGCAGTACATGACGAAGGAGAACCCGCATGATCGGCCTCGTACTCGCAGCCGGTGCCGGACGGCGTCTGCGCCCCTACACCGACACGCTCCCGAAGGCCCTCGTGCCCGTCGACGGCGACACCACGATCCTGGACCTGACGCTGGGCAACTTCGCCGAGATCGGTCTCACCGAGGTCGCGATCATCGTCGGCTACAAGAAGGAAGCCGTCTACGACCGCAAGGCGGCGCTGGAGGCGAAGTACGGCCTCAAGCTCACCCTGATCGACAACGACAAGGCCGAGGAGTGGAACAACGCCTACTCCCTGTGGTGCGGCCGTGACTCCATCAAGCACGACGTGATCCTCGCCAACGGCGACACCGTGCACCCGGTCTCCGTCGAGAAGACGCTGCTGGCCGCGCGCGGCGACGGCAAGAAGATCATCCTCGCCCTCGACACGGTGAAGAGCCTCGCCGACGAGGAGATGAAGGTCATCGTCGACCCCGAGAAGGGCGTCCAGAAGATCACCAAGCTGATGGACCCGGCGACGGCCACCGGCGAGTACATCGGCGTCACCCTCATCGAGGGCTCCGCCGCCGACGAGCTCGCCGACGCGCTGAAGACCACCTTCGAGCGCGACCCCGACCTCTACTACGAGGACGGCTACCAGGAGCTCGTCAACCGCGGCTTCCAGATCGACGTCGCGCCGATCGGCGAGGTCTCGTGGGTCGAGATCGACAACCACGACGACCTCGCGAAGGGCCGTGAGATCGCGTGCCAGTACTGACCCGGCTCATCCCGTCGCCGGTCGTCGTCGACATCAGCCGGGGCGCCCTTGACGACCTGGCGGGCCTCCTGGCCGACCAGCGGATCTCGGCCTCCGGCAAGCTGGCGATCGCGGTCAGCGGCGGCTCGGGCCAGGCGCTGAGCGAGAAGCTCGCGCCGGTGCTCCCGGGCGCCGACTGGTACCCGGTCGCCGACGGCACCATCGACTCCGCCGTGCAGCTCGCCGACGACATCAAGGGCAAGCGGTACGACGCGGTCGTGGGCCTGGGCGGCGGCAAGATCATCGACGTGGCGAAGTACGCCGCGGCGCGGGTCGGGCTGCCCATGGTGGCGGTCGCCACCAACCTCTCGCACGACGGCATCTGCTCGCCGGTCTCGATCCTGGACAACGACAACGGCCGCGGCTCCTACGGCGTGCCCACGCCCATCGCCATGGTCATCGACCTCGACGTGATCCGCGAGGCACCGGTCCGGTTCGTCCGCTCCGGCATCGGCGACGCGATCTCCAACATCTCCGCGATCGCGGACTGGGAGCTCTCGCACGAGGTCAACGCCGAACCGGTGGACGGCCTGGCCGCCGCCATGGCCCGTACCGCGGGCGAGTCGGTGCTGCGCCACCCCGGCGGCGTCGGCGACGACGAGTTCCTCACCGTGCTCTCCGAGGCGCTGGTGCTCTCCGGCATCGCCATGTCGATCAGCGGCGACACCCGCCCCTCGTCCGGCGCCTGCCACGAGATCAGCCACGCCTTCGACCTGCTCTACCCCAAGCGCTCCGCGCTCCACGGCGAGCAGGTCGGCCTCGGCGCCGCCTTCGCGATGCACCTGCGCGGCGCCGCCGAGCAGTCCGGTCTCTTCACGGAGGTGCTGCGGCGGCACGGCCTGCCGGTCCTCCCGCAGGAAATCGGCTTCTCCGCCGACGAGTTCGTCCGGGCGGTGGCGTACGCGCCGCAGACCCGGCCGGGCCGTTTCACGATCCTGGAACACCTCAACCTGTCCACAGCCCAGATCAAGGACGCTTACGCCGACTATGCAAAAGCCATCGGTAGCTGAACTCCGCCCGGTCGTGCACCCTCCGGGCGTCAAGGACCGGCGGAGCGGCGAGCACTGGGGAGGCCGGCTCTACATGCGCGAGGTCTCCCTGCGCGTCGACCGGCACCTGGTGACCACGAAGGTCACGCCCAACCAGCTGACCTACGTGATGACCGTCGCCGCCGCCTTCGCGGCCCCGGCCCTTCTGGTGCCGGGGATCTGGGGCGCCGTGCTCGGCGTGGTGATGGCGCAGGTCTATCTGCTCCTGGACTGCGTCGACGGCGAGGTCGCCCGCTGGAAGAAGCAGTACTCGATGGTCGGCGTCTACGTGGACCGGGTCGCCGCCTATGTGCTCGACGCCGCCGTCCTCGTCGGCTTCGGGCTGCGCGCCGCCGACATCTGGGGCACCGGGCGCATCGACTGGCTGTGGGCCTTCCTCGGCACCCTCGCCGCCCTCGGCGCCGTGCTGATCAAGTCCGAGACCGACCTCGTCGGTGTCGCCCGCCACCAGCAGGGCATGCCGCCGGTCAAGGAGACGGCGTCCGAGCCGCGTTCGTCCGGCATGGCGCTGGCCCGCCGGGCCGCCGGCGCGCTCAAGTTCCACCGCCTGGTCATGGGCATCGAGGCGACCCTGCTGATCCTGGTCCTCGCGATCGTGGACCACGTGCGCGGCGACCTGTTCTTCTCGCGGCTCGGCGTCGCCGTCCTCGCGGGCATCGCGCTGCTCCAGAGCGTGCTGCACCTGGTGTCCATCCTCGCCTCCAGCAGGCTCAAGTGAGCGCCCCGCTGAAGGTCGGCGCGGTCGTCATCACCATGGGCAACCGCCCCGAGGAGCTGCGCGCGCTGCTCGACTCGGTCGCCAAGCAGGACGGCGACCCGGTCGAGGTCGTGGTGGTCGGCAACGGCGCCCCGGTCCCGGACGTCCCGGCGGGCGTGCGGACCGTGGAGCTGCCCGAGAACCTGGGCATCCCCGGCGGGCGCAACGTCGGCATCGAGGCGTTCGGCCCGTCCGGCGCCGAGGTCGACATCCTGCTCTTCCTCGACGACGACGGGCTGCTGCCGAACACCGACACGGCCGAGCTGTGCCGCCAGGCGTTCGCCGCCGACCCGGCGCTCGGCATCGTCAGCTTCCGCATCGCGGACCCGGAGACCGGGGTCACCCAGCGCCGCCACGTCCCGCGGCTGCGCGCCTCCGACCCGATGCGCTCCTCGCGCGTGACGACCTTCCTGGGCGGCGCCAACGCCGTACGCACCAAGGTCATCGCCGAGGTCGGCGGGCTGCCCGACGAGTTCTTCTACGCCCACGAGGAGACCGATCTGGCCTGGCGGGCGCTGGACGCCGGCTGGATGATCGACTACCGCGCGGACATGGTCCTGTTCCACCCCACGACGGCGCCGTCCCGGCACGCGGTCTACCACCGGATGGTGGCCCGCAACCGGGTCTGGCTGGCCCGGCGCAACCTGCCGGCCCCGCTGGTCCCGGTCTATCTGGGGGTCTGGATGCTGCTCACGCTCGCCAGGAAGCCCTCCGGGCCCGCCCTCAAGGCGTGGTTCGGCGGCTTCAAGGAGGGCTGGACCACGCCGTGCGGACCGCGCCGCCCCATGAAGTGGCGTACGGTCTGGCGGCTGACCCGGCTGGGCCGTCCGCCCGTCATCTGACACTCTCGGGTCTGAGCACATCGGGTGCGGGCCACCGGGCTCCGGGCACTTCGGTCATCGGGCGAACTTCTTTGAAAGCGAAAGTTTCCTCTTGTGAGTGACACAACTCTGTCCCCGGCGGACCTCGCCGCCAAGCACGGCCTGGCGGTGAGCGGCGCCCGGCCGGGGCTGTTCGAGTACTGCCGCCAGCTCTGGGGGCGGCGCCACTTCATCCTGTCGTTCTCGCAGGCGAAGCTGACCGCCCAGTACAGCCAGGCGAAGCTCGGCCAGATCTGGCAGGTGGCGACCCCGCTGCTCAACGCGCTGGTCTACTACTTCATCTTCGGCGTGCTGATGAACGCCAAGCGGGGCATCCCGTCGGACGTGTACATCCCGTTCCTGGTGACGGGCGTGTTCGTGTTCACCTTCACCCAGAACTCGGTGATGGCGGGCGTCCGGGCGATCTCCGGCAACCTCGGCCTGGTGCGCGCGCTGCACTTCCCGCGCGCCTCCCTGCCGATCTCCTTCGCGCTCCAGCAGCTCCAGCAGCTGCTGTTCTCGATGATCGTCCTGATCCTCGTGGTGGTCGCGTCGGGCACCATGCCGATGGCGTCGTGGCTGCTGATGGTGCCGGTCCTGGCGCTCCAGTTCGTCTTCAACACCGGACTGGCGATGATCATGGCCCGGCTCGGCAGCAAGACCCCGGACCTGGCCCAGCTGATGCCGTTCGTCCTGCGCACCTGGATGTACGCGTCGGGCGTCATGTTCAGCATCAAGGTGGTCCTCCAGGGCAAGCCGCACTGGCTGGCCCAGGTGCTCCAGGTGAACCCGGCCGCGGTCTACATGGACCTGGCCCGGTTCGCCATGATCGACGGATACGGTGCCCACAACCTGCCGCCGCACGTCTGGCTGGTGGCGGTCGGCTGGGCCCTCGTCGTGGGCGTCGCGGGCTTCGTGTACTTCTGGAAGGCAGAGGAGCAGTACGGCCGTGGCTGAGGACAACAACCGGCTCGCCGACGCGAGCGGCGAGCGCATCCCGACCGTCATCGCCGACGACGTGCACATCGTGTACACGGTCAACGGCGCGGGCGGCGGCCGGGGCAGCGCCACCGCCGCGCTGAGCCGGATAGTGAAGCGGGACAAGGGCGAGTCGCGCGGCATGCGCAAGGTGCACGCGGTGCGGGGCGTCTCCTTCACCGCGTACCGCGGCGAGGCGATCGGCCTGATCGGCACCAACGGCTCGGGCAAGTCGACCCTGCTGCGGGCGATCGCCGGGCTGCTGCCGCCGGCCAAGGGCCGGGTCTACACCAACGGCCAGCCGTCGCTGCTGGGCGTCAACGCCGCGCTGATGAACGAGCTGACCGGCGAGCGCAACGTGATCCTGGGCGGTCTGGCCATGGGCATGTCGCGCGAGGAGATCAAGGAGCGGTACGAGGAGATCGTCGACTTCTCCGGCATCAACGAGAAGGGCGACTTCATCACCCTGCCGATGCGGACGTACTCCTCGGGCATGGCGGCCCGGCTGCGGTTCTCCATCGCGGCCGCCAAGGACCACGACGTCCTGATGATCGACGAGGCGCTGGCCACGGGTGACCGCAAGTTCCAGATCCGCTCCGAGGAGCGCATCCGCGAGCTGCGCAAGCACGCGGGCACGGTCTTCCTGGTCAGCCACAGCATCGGCTCCATCAGGGACACCTGCAACCGGGTGCTCTGGCTGGAGCGGGGCGAGCTCCTGATGGACGGCCCCACGGACGAGGTCGTCAAGGCGTACCAGAAGGAGACCGGCCGCTGACAGCCGGTCACCGTTCGAACGACCCCGATGGCCCCCGCCGATCAACCCCGGCGGGGGCCTTCGCGTCCTTGGGGGAGGCCCGCGGGACGGGCCGATATGTCAAGGCTCCGTCAAGTCGCCTGCGTCAGGGGAAGGTTGGCGCGGATTGAAGTGTTCTTGTAATGCGCGCAACACCCCGACGTGTTGTCAGGCGTTGTACAACGTAAGCTGTACCGGTGTTGATCGTGACGGATGGGCGGTACCGCCCCGGACAGCCCGCGCGGCAGCCGTCCGCCACTCGGGAGGCTCGGCGGCGTGTCCGAAATGGGATGTTTTGGGTCGGCGGTGTAGAACGGGAGATGTGACGGCAATGGCTACGGGAAATCTCCAGCTACGAGAGACCTCCGCCGTTCCCGTACCGGGCGGCCCCCGGTGACAGGTGTCCGGGACGTGCGCACCGACTCCCCCTCGCGCACCACGCTCGACAAGGCCACGGAGGAGAACTTCCCGGTGGCCCCCTTCTTTCTGCCGCGCGCCTGGCGCGACGACCTGATGGCGGTGTACGGCTATGCCCGCCTGGTCGACGACATCGGCGACGGCGACCTCGCGCCCGGCGGCGCCGACGCCCGCCACCTGGGCGTGGCCCCCGCCGACGCGGACGACCGGCTCGTGATGCTCGACGCCTTCGAGGCCGATCTGCGCCGCGTCTTCGACTCCACCCCGCACCACCCGCTGCTCAAGGCCCTGCAGCCCACCGTCCGCCGCCGCTCGCTCACCCCCGGCCCGTTCCTCGGCCTGATCGCGGCGAACCGGCAGGACCAGCAGGTCAGGCGGTACGAGACCTACGAGGACCTGGTGGCGTACTGCGAACTGTCGGCCAACCCCGTGGGGCGCCTGGTGCTGGCGATCACCGGCACCGAGAGCCCCGAGCGCATCCGCCGCTCGGACGCCGTCTGCACGGCGCTCCAGATCGTCGAGCACCTCCAGGACGTCACCGAGGACCTCGGCCGGGACCGCGTCTACCTGCCCGCCAAGGACATGAAGCGGTTCCACGTCACGGAGGCCGATCTGGCCGCGCCGCGCGGGGGCGCGTCGGTGCGCGCCCTGGTCGCGTTCGAGGCGGAACGCGCCGCACAGCTGCTGAATGAAGGCACCTCCCTGGTGGGTAGCGTCCACGGCAGACTCAGGCTGCTGCTGGCCGGATTCGTGGCCGGAGGACGCGCCGCGCTCGACGCGGTCGCTGCCGCCGGCCACGACGTACTTCCTGGACCTCCCAAGCCCACCAAGTCCAGTCTGCTGCGCGAAGTGGGAGCCGTGTTGCGTAGAGCGCGTAGAGAGGGGTGAGCCGGACCGTGGATCCACACGCACACGTGTCCGCGCCGGTACAGGCCGCGTACAGCTACTGCGAGGCGGTGACCGGACAGCAGGCGCGCAATTTCGCGTACGGCATCAGGCTGCTGCCGACCGACAAGCGCCAGGCGATGTCCGCGCTCTACGCGTTCTCGAGGCGCGTCGACGACATCGGCGACGGACTCCTGCCCGCCAAGGACAAGAAGCAGCGCCTGGAGGACACCCGGGCGCTGCTCGGCCGGATCGCCGAGGGCGCGGTCGAGGAGGACGACACCGACCCGGTGGCCGTGGCGCTCGCCGACGCGGCGCGCCGCTTCCCGATCCCGCTGGACGGGCTCGACGAGCTCATCGACGGCGTCCTGATGGACGTGCACGGCGAGACCTACGAGACCTGGGACGACCTGAAGGTCTACTGCCGGTGTGTCGCGGGTGCCATCGGCCGGCTCTCGCTGGGCGTGTTCGGTACACAACCGGGCGCACCGGGCACCGAGCGCGCCGCCGAGTACGCCGACACGCTGGGTCTCGCGCTGCAACTCACCAACATCCTCCGGGACGTTCGCGAGGACGCGGGCAACGGGCGCACCTATCTGCCCGCCGACGACCTGGCGAAGTTCGGCTGCGCCGCGGGCTTCCACACCCCGGTGCCGCCGGCCGGCTCCGACTTCGCGGGCCTGGTCCACTTCGAAGTGCGCCGCGCCCGCGCCCTGTTCGCCGAGGGCTACCGGCTGCTGCCCATGCTCGACCGGCGCAGCGGCGCCTGTGTCGCCGCGATGGCCGGAATCTACCGCCGCCTCCTCGACCGCATCGAGCGCGACCCGGAGGCCGTGCTGCGCGGCCGGGTCTCGCTGCCTGGCAGGGAGAAGGCGTACGTGGCGGTACGCGGACTGTCGGGACTCGACACCCGTACCGTCTCCCGGCAGACCGCCAGGAGGCGCGCCTGATGGCCCATGGGCACCTGGACGTGCGGCCGAGGAGCATTACGCGCACAGGGTGTGCAACCCCCGCTCCGGCCGGGGCGTCCCTGACTGCGACGGCCGGGCGTGCGCACGACACCGGCACGGCCGGAGGGGAGGGCGCATGACAACCCCGCAGCCCGAACGCGCGGTGGTCGTCGGCGGAGGCCTGGCCGGAATCACCGCCGCGCTCGAACTCGCCGACGCCGGCCTCGGCGTCACCCTGATCGAGGGCCGCCCGCGCCTGGGCGGCCTCGCCTTCTCCTTCCGGCGCGGCGACCTCACCGTCGACAACGGCCAGCACGTCTACCTGCGCTGCTGCACGGCCTACGGCTGGTTCCTGGACCGGGTCGGCGGTACGCACCTGGCGCCGCTCCAGGACCGCCTGGACGTGCCCGTCCTGGACGTCGCCCACCCCGGCGGGCCCCGGCTCGGCCGGCTGCGCCGCAGCGCCCTGCCCGTACCGCTCCACCTGGCCAGGAGCCTCGCCACCTATCCGCACCTCTCGCTCGCCGAGCGGGCCTCCGTCGGGCGCGCCGCACTCGCGCTCAAGCGCCTCGACCCCGCCGACCCGGCGCTCGACGGGGTGGACTTCGCGACCTGGCTCGGCCGCCACGGCCAGTCCGCCCGCACCGTCGAGGCCCTGTGGGACCTGGTCGGCGTGGCGACCCTGAACGCGACCGCCCCGCACGCCTCCCTGGGGCTCGCCGCGATGGTCTTCAAGACCGGCCTGCTCTCCGAGCCCGGCGCGGCCGACATCGGCTGGGCGCACGTCCCGCTCGGTGAGCTCCACGACACGCTGGCCCGCAAGGCGCTCTCCTCGGCCGGGGTGAGGGTGGAGACCCGTACCAAGGCGGAGTCGCTGTCCCGTACCGAGAGCGGCGCCTGGCGGGTCGAGGTCAGCGGCGAGACGCTGGACGCCGAGGTGGTCGTCCTGGCCGTCCCGCAGCGCGAGGCGCACGACCTGCTGCCGCACGGCGCGCTCGACGACCCGGGCAAGCTGCTCGACATCGGCACCGCGCCCATCCTCAACCTCCATGTCGTCTACGACCGCAAGGTGCTGCGCCAGCCGTTCTTCGCCGCCCTCGGCTCGCCCGTGCAGTGGGTCTTCGACCGCACCGAGTCGTCGGGGCTCACCGGCGGGGGCCAGTACCTGGCCGTCTCCCAGTCGGCCGCCGGGGACGAGATCGACGAGCCGGTGGCCGCGCTGCGTGCGCGCTACCTGCCCGAGCTCGAACGGCTGCTGCCCGCCGCGCGCGGCGCGGGCGTACGGGACTTCTTCGTGACCCGGGAGCGGACAGCGACGTTCGCCCCCACCCCCGGCGTGGGACGGCTGCGGCCGGGCGCGCACACCAATGCGCCCGGCCTGTACCTGGCGGGCGCGTGGACCGCCACCGGCTGGCCCGCGACGATGGAAGGCGCCGTACGCAGCGGATTCAGCGCCGCGGGCGCGGCTCTGGCCGTACTCGGCCGCTCCCACGCCCACCCGCTTCAGGAGGCGGCATGACCCTTAGCAGCACTGGAACAAGAGGAGAGACCGTGCCGACTGTGCCTTCGGCTGACTCGGCTGTCGACACCGTGGACGTCGCCGCGCTTCTGGAGCGCGGACGGACGCTGGCCACACCGGTGCTGCGCACGGCCGTGGACCGGCTCGCGGCTCCCATGGACACCGTCGCGGCCTACCACTTCGGGTGGATCGACGCCCAGGGCAACCCGGCGGACGGCGACGGCGGCAAGGCGGTGCGGCCCGCGCTCGCACTCCTTTCCGCCGAGGCGGCCGGTGCCCGGCCCGAGGTCGGCGTGCCCGGCGCGGTCGCGGTCGAGCTCGTCCACAACTTCTCGCTGCTCCACGACGACCTGATGGACGGCGACGAGCAGCGCCGCCACCGCGACACGGTGTGGAAGGTGCACGGCCCGGCGCAGGCGATCCTCGTCGGCGACGCGCTCTTCGCGCTGGCCAACGAGGTCCTCCTGGAGCTCGGCACGGTCGAGGCGGGGCGCGCCACGCGCCGGCTGACCACCGCGACCCGCAAGCTCATCGACGGCCAGGCCCAGGACATCTCGTACGAGCATCGCGAGCGGGTCACCGTCGAGGAGTGCCTGGAGATGGAGGGCAACAAGACGGGCGCGCTGCTCGCCTGCGCCTGCTCCATCGGCGCGGTCCTCGGCGGCGCCGACGACAGGACCGCCGACACCCTGGAGGCGTACGGCTACCACCTCGGCCTCGCCTTCCAGGCCGTCGACGACCTGCTCGGCATCTGGGGCGACCCCGAGGCCACCGGCAAGCAGACCTGGAGCGACCTGCGCCAGCGCAAGAAGTCCCTGCCGGTGGTGGCGGCCCTCGCGGCCGGCGGCCCGGCCTCGGAGCGGCTCGGCGAGCTGCTCGCCGCCGACGCCAAGAGCAACGACTTCGACACCTTCTCCGAGGAGGAGTTCGCCACCCGGGCGGCGCTCATCGAGGAGGCGGGCGGCCGCGAGTGGACCTCGCAGGAGGCCCGCAGGCAGCACGCCGTGGCGATCGAGGCACTCGGCGCCGTCGACATGCCCGAGCGGGTGCGGGCGCAGCTGACCGCGCTGGCCGACTTCGTGGTCGTACGGAAGAGATGATCACCATTCGCATATGACGCGACGTCGCCGGAGCGGGCCCGCCAGGGGGCCGCGTCCGACGGAGACCCCAGCACAGCAGAAGTACCACTGCACTTGCATTAAGGGGAAGCCATGACAGCGACGACCGACGGAAGCGCCGGGGCCCCGCGGCCCCCGGCCGCCGCGGCCACGGGACCGACCGCACCACCCGGCGCGGACGAGGCGCTCGACGCCGCCCGGCGGGCGGCGGACCGCGCGGTCGAGCACCTGCTCGGCAGGCAGGACGCCCTCGGCTGGTGGAAGGGTGACCTGGAGACCAACGTCACCATGGACGCCGAGGACCTGCTGCTCCGTCAGTTCCTCGGCATCCAGGACGAGAAGACCGTCCGGGCGGCGGCGCTCTTCATCCGGGGCGAGCAGCGCGACGACGGCACCTGGGCCACCTTCTACGGCGGCCCGCCGGAGCTGTCCGCCACCGTCGAGGCGTACGTGGCGCTGCGGCTCGCCGGGGACCGGCCGGACGACCCGCACATGGCGCGGGCCTCGGCGTGGGTCAGGAGCCAGGGCGGCATCGCCGCCTGCCGGGTCTTCACCCGGATCTGGCTGGCCCTGTTCGGCTGGTGGAAGTGGGACGACCTGCCGGAGCTGCCGCCGGAGCTGATCTTCCTGCCCAAGTGGTTCCCGCTGAACATCTACGATTTCGGCTGCTGGGCCCGGCAGACGATCGTGCCGCTCACGGTGGTCTCCGCCAAGCGGCCGGTGCGGCCCGCGCCCTTCGCGCTCGACGAGCTGCACACCGACGCGCGCGACCCCAACCCCGTGAAGCCGCTCGCCCCGGCCGCGAGCTGGGACGGCGCCTTCCAGCGGCTCGACCGGGCGTTGCACGTCTACCACCGCCTCGCTCCGCGCAGGCTGCGCCGCGCCGCGATGAACACCGCCGCCCGCTGGATCGTCGAGCGCCAGGAGAACGACGGCTGCTGGGGCGGGATCCAGCCGCCCGCCGTCTACTCGGTGATCGCCCTGCACCTGCTCGGCTACGACCTCCAGCACCCGGTGATGCGGGCCGGGCTCGAATCCCTGGACCGGTTCGCGGTGTGGCGCGAGGACGGCGCCCGGATGATCGAGGCCTGCCAGTCCCCGGTGTGGGACACCTGCCTGGCCACCATCGCGCTCGCCGACGCGGGGCTGCCCGCCGACCACCCGGCGCTGGTCAAGGCGGTCGACTGGATGCTCGGCGAGGAGATCGTCCGGCCCGGCGACTGGGCGGTGAAGAAGCCCCAACTGGCGCCGGGCGGCTGGGCGTTCGAGTTCCACAACGACAACTACCCGGACATCGACGACACCGCCGAGGTGATCCTCGCGCTGCGCCGGGTGCGCCACCCCGACCCCGACCGGGTCGAGGGGGCGATCGGCCGGGCCGCGCGCTGGACGCTGGGGATGCAGTCGAGGAACGGGGCGTGGGGCGCCTTCGACGCCGACAACACCAGCCCGCTCCCCAACCGGCTGCCGTTCTGCGACTTCGGCGAGGTCATCGACCCGCCGTCGGCCGACGTCACCGCGCACGTGGTGGAGATGCTGGCGGTCGAGGGCCGGGCTCACGAGCCGCGCACCCGCCGGGGCATCGAGTGGCTGCTCGCCGAACAGGAGGCGAGCGGCGCCTGGTTCGGGCGCTGGGGCGTCAACTACGTGTACGGCACGGGCTCGGTGGTGCCGGCGCTGACGGCGGCCGGGCTGCCCGCCTCGCACCCGGCGATCCGCCGGGCCGTCGGCTGGCTGGAGTCGGTGCAGAACGAGGACGGCGGCTGGGGCGAGGACCTGCGCTCCTACCGCGAGGAGGAGTGGATCGGGCACGGCGCCTCCACCGCCTCCCAGACCGCCTGGGCGCTGCTGGCGCTGCTGGCGGCGGGGGAGCGGGAGGGCAAGGCGGTCGAGCGGGGCGTGGCCTGGCTCGCCGGGACCCAGCTGGCGGACGGCTCCTGGGACGAGCCGTACTTCACCGGCACCGGGTTCCCCTGGGACTTCTCGATCAACTACCACCTCTACCGGCAGGTGTTCCCGCTGACCGCGCTCGGTCGCTACGTCCATGGAGAACCGTTCTCTCCCAACGGCCCCAAGGGGAAGTGATGGACGTACGCCCCGCACTCCCCGAACCCGTACCGCTGCTGGTCGCCTGCGCGCTCACCATCGAGGAGCTGGCGCTGCGCAGCGGCGGCCGGGGCCGCACACCGGGCCAGGTGGTCACCGTGCTGCGCAGCGGCATGGGCCCCAGAGCCGCCGAGCGGGCCGTGCTGCGCGGCCTGGGCACCTCGGCCAACCGGGAGGCGGCCGTGATCGCCTCCGGATTCTGCGCCGGCCTGGCCCCCGGGATGCACCCCGGCGACCTGGTCGTCGCCTCGGAGACCCGCGACCCGCGCGGCACGACCGCCTGCGTGGGTACGGAGGTGCTGGCCAAGGCGCTGACCGCGGCGCTGCCCGGCCGCACCGTGCACACCGGTCCGCTCATCGGCTCCGACCACGTGGTGCGTGGTCACGAACGGGCCGAACTGCGCGCGACCGGGGCGATCGCCGTGGACATGGAGTCCGCGGCGACGCTGTGGAGCGCCGTCGGGGCCGGAGAGCGTCCGGTTGCGGCCGTACGGGTGGTCGTGGACGCTCCAGAACATGAACTCGTCCGGATCGGCACGGTACGCGGTGGAATATCGGCTTTCCGCGTTCTTCGTGCCGTCCTTCCCGCTTTCTTTGAATGGCACCGTTCTTTGCCGCTCCCCAGGAGGTGAGCCAGATGGCCATGCCGCTTCGCCAGTCCATCAGGGTCGGGACCTATCTTTTTGAACAGAAGCTCCGCAAGCGCGAGAAGTTCCCGCTGATCGTCGAGCTGGAGCCGCTCTTCGCGTGCAATCTGAAGTGCGAGGGCTGCGGCAAGATCCAGCATCCGGCCGGGATCCTGAAGCAGCGCATGCCGGTGGCCCAGGCCGTGGGCGCCGTCCTGGAGTCGGGTGCCCCGATGGTCTCCATCGCGGGCGGCGAGCCCCTGATGCACCCTCAGATCGACGAGATCGTGCGTCAGTTGGTGGCCAGGAAGAAGTACGTCTTCCTGTGCACCAACGCCCTGCTGCTGCGCAAGAAGCTGGAGAAGTTCACCCCGTCCCCGTACTTCGCGTTCGCCGTGCACATCGACGGGCTGCGCGAGCGGCACGACGAGTCGGTGGCGAAGGAGGGCGTGTTCGACGAGGCGGTGGCGGCGATCAAGGAGGCCAAGCGCCAAGGCTTCCGGGTCACCACCAACTCCACCTTCTTCAACACCGACACCCCGCAGACGATCATCGAGGTGCTCAACTTCCTCAACGACGACCTCCAGGTCGACGAGATGATGATCTCGCCCGCGTACGCCTACGAGAAGGCGCCCGACCAGGAACACTTCCTGGGCGTCGAGCAGACCCGGGAGCTCTTCAAGAAGGCGTTCTCCGGTGGCAACCGGCGCCGCTGGCGGCTCAACCACTCGCCGCTCTTCCTGGACTTCCTGGAGGGCAAGGCGGACTTCCCGTGCACGGCCTGGGCGATCCCCAACTACTCGCTCTTCGGCTGGCAGCGGCCCTGCTATCTGATGAGCGACGGGTACGTCCCGACGTACCGGCAGCTCGTCGAGGAGACCGACTGGGACAAGTACGGCCGGGGCAAGGACGACCGGTGTGCCAACTGCATGGCGCACTGCGGCTACGAGCCCACCGCCGTCCTCGCGACCATGGGGTCGCTCAAGGAGTCGCTGCGCGCGGTCCGCGAGACCGTGCAGGGAAACCGCGGGTGACGTGATGAGGACCGGAGAGCCCGTCTCCCTGGGCCTCCCCGCGCTGCCGGCCCGACCGCTGGCGATGCGCCGCACCTCGCGGCGCATCCAGGTCGGGTCGGTGGCCGTCGGCGGGGGAGCGCCCATTTCGGTGCAGTCGATGACGACGACGCGTACGTCGGACATCGGCGCGACGCTTCAGCAGATCGCGGAGCTGACGGCGTCGGGCTGTCAGATCGTGCGGGTGGCGTG
>NZ_BMTS01000007.1:422601-426373 GCF_014649795.1 Streptomyces melanogenes | reverse complement strand
ACGCGGACCTGATCAGCGATGACGGCAGCATCCTTGGCGTCGGTCTTGCCCTCGCCGCGGTAGCTCTCGGAGGCGCGGTGAATGGCCCGGCCGGAGATGTAGTGGACCGGCTGGTCGTGGTTGAGGAGGACCGCGATGGCCAGTGCGGCTCCGCCGTCAGCCAGCTCGATGCCCCAGGTCACCTCGTCGCCCAGGGCCAGGACGTCGGGGAGGAGTTCGAGCAGTTCGGGTTCGTCGTTGGCGACGCTGTCGGCGTACACATGAACGCGGCCGGTCACGTACGAGTGAAGAGGGCCGCTTGTTGATGCGGTGAGTCCTGTTGCTCGGCAGTCTGCTGCTTGGTCGGTGAGGGCGGTGGAGGGCGGCTGACGGTGGTCTTGGACCCGCAACGCTGGTTGGAACTCCGGCGGTTTCGTGCCCTGTTCGAGTCGGGTGCGGTGAGCCTGACGGAGATTGCCAAGGAGACGGGGCTGAACCGGAAGACGGTTCGCAAGTACCTGTCGGGGCAGGCACCGTCCGCGCCGCCGAAGCGGACGTCGAACGGCCGGCCCCGCAAGAAGGTGGTAGATGAGGTCGCGCCGCTGATCGACGCAATGCTGCGGGCGGAGATCCTCATCAAGGGTGCGGTGGTGCACGAGCGCCTGGCGAGCGAGTACGGCTTCTCCATCAACTACCAGCGGGTCAAGCTCTATCTGCAAGAAGCCCGGCCCCGGATCGCCGATGAGCTGGGCATCACGCCACGGGAGCTGGCGGGCCTGCACCGCCGTTTCGAGGTGGTGCCCGGGGCCCAGGCCCAGGTCGACTGGGGTGACGAGGGCAAGATCCTCGCCCACATGGGCATCGCGAAGGTCTACTCGTTCCACATGACCCTGTCGTACTCGCGCGATCCATTCTGCTGCTTCACCACCAGCCAGGACCTGCAGACGTTCTTCGACTGCCACCGCCGTGCGTTCGCGCACTTCGGCGGGGTGCCGATGTCGATCGTCTACGACCGGACCAAGACCGTGGTCCGCCGGCACGTCGCCCCCGGCGAGGCGGTCCCGCTGCACCCGGAAGCGGTCGGCTTCGCCGGACACTACGACTTCGATCCCGACGTACTGGCCGCCTACCGCCCCACCGGAAAAGGCCGCGTCGAACGCCAGGTGCTGATCGTCCGCGACCATGTCCTGTCCGGGCGGTCGTTCGCCTCCGTCGAGGAGATGGACGCCGCGTTCATGGCCTGGGTTCCGCAGCGGCGGGCCCGCACCCATGCCACCCACCACGAGGTCATCGGCCACCGGGCGGCCCGGGACCATGCAGCTCTCAAGCCGCTGCCGCCGAGCCCGTATCTGGTGGCCGAGCGGCACCTGCGGCCAGTCGGCAAGGACTGTCTGGTCGCCTTCGACGGCAACCTCTACTCCGTGCCGGCCCGCAAGGTCCGCCCGAGGCAGCTGGTGGAGATCCGGGCCACGAAAGCGCAGATCATGCTGCATGCCACCGTCCCAGACCCCGGCGGTCAGACGCTGTTGGCCATGCACCCACGGGCGGTCGGCCGCGGGGTTCGCGTCGTCGAGGAGACACACTGGGACGGCCTGCCCACCGGCAAGGGCCGCCGCACCACCACCGGCAACGTCCCGCCCCAGCCCCGCCCGCAGCCCCGGGGCGAGGAAGTCGGCCCGCTGCAGGCCCTGCTGAACCGGGCCGCGGCCACCCAGGTCGAGGTCGGCCGCCGTCCGCTGTCGGTCTATGACGAGCTGACGGGAACCCGGCCCTTCACCACCCATCCAGCCACGGAGGAATCCTTGTGAGCGAGCTGACCGGCAACCGCATCCGCACCACGGCCGCCAAACTCGGCCTGCCTCATCTGGCGGAGACCATCAACGAGTTCACCCGCCGCGCGGACGAGGCCAAGATGGGCTATCTCAACTTCCTCGACCTGGTGCTGTCCGAGGAACTGGCCATCCGTGACGACCGCCGCTTCCGCACCGGCCTGCGGATCTCCCGGCTGCCGCACCACAAGACACTCGACGAATACGACTTCTCCTTCCAGCCTGAACTTGACCCGCGCAAGGTCAAGGACCTGGCCACCCTGTCCTTCGTGGAGGCCAAGTCGAACGCCGCCCTCCTGGGCCCGCCCGGGGTCGGCAAGACGCATATCGCCGTCGCCCTCGCGGTCGCGGCCTGCCGGGCCGGCTACTCGATCTACTTCACCAGCCTCGACGACATGGTCCGCAACCTCAAGGCTGCCGAGGCGGCGGGCCGGCTGACCAACAAGCTCGGCTCCTACCTGCGACCGAGTGTCCTGGTGGTCGATGAAGTCGGCTACCAGCCCCTCGAACGCGCCGAGGCCAACCTGGTCTTCCAGGTCATCTCCAAGCGTTACGAGAAGGGCTCGATCATCCTCACGTCGAACAAGACCTTCAGCGAATGGGGCCAGGTCTTCGGCGACGAGGTCCTCGCTACCGCGATCCTCGACCGCCTCCTGCATCACTGCGAGATGATCTCCATCAACGGGCCCAGCTACCGGCTCAAGAACCGCCTCAAGGCTATCGAGCGCGACACCAACGTGGCCTGACCACTGGCCTCATTCAAACGTACAGACCCGGCCGCATCAGAGAGTACGCCGACAGACGCGTCGGGACAGCAGCCGACGGCCGCTCTCGTCGATCGCGACGCAGTGATGGTGGGCTTTGCCTGCGTCGATGCCGGCCCAGATCGCGGCCATGTGGTGCCTCCGTGCGGTGGTGTTGCTGGTGCCTCCCGACGGACGACCTCGCTGTCGATTCCCTACGGAGCGATCATTCGCAATTCCTCATTGGCAGCCGAGTCGTCGTGGGGCATCGGGCGGCCGATCGATGGAAGCCTCTGACGGCAGAAGGTTGAAAGCCACACCCGATACCCCTGGGTGGATGAACCATACGAAGGGCTCACCACGTCCCGCAGAACAACGTAGGGAAGGTTGATCATCATTAAGTTCGTGCCATAGAAGTTTGAGTGGCGCGGGGTGCTGGTCGCCAGGGGTGGCCGTGGGGGGCTCGCGGGGGTGTTCGCGGATCCAGACCTAGGGGCGTATGACCTGGGGCTCTTGGAAGGCGGTGTGCACGTTCGGCGGTCGCTTGCCTCTCTCACCTTCTAGAGCCACCAAACCCAGTAGCTGTTCGGCGCGGACTCTGCCTACCTTCGACCGCATGGCTGACGACTGCTTCGGGCATCCACGGCTCGCCGCGATCTATGACGCGCTCGACCCTGACCGCAGCGATCTCGATCCATACCTTCGGATGGCGGATGAGTTCGGGGCGCGCCGAGTGCTGGACAT
Organism: Streptomyces melanogenes; assembly: GCF_014649795.1. Lineage (GTDB taxonomy): Bacteria > Actinomycetota > Actinomycetes > Streptomycetales > Streptomycetaceae > Streptomyces > Streptomyces noboritoensis. The sequence goes on along the minus strand of NZ_BMTS01000007.1, from coordinate 423,078 downwards.
CGGCTGCGGAACAGGGGTGTTCGCGCTTCTCCTGGCTGATCGCGGGATCGAGGCCGTCGGTGTCGACCCCGCCCTGGCGTCCATCGACGTCGCTCGCGACAAACCGGGCAGTGAGCGGGTGCGCTGGATCTGCGGTGACGCGGCGGACCTCCCGCCGCTGCAGGTTGACCTCGCGACGATGACAGCGAACGTTTCCCAGGCCATCGTTGATCCGCAGCCGTGGCACAGGACGCTACGAGGAGCCTACGAAGCACTACGGCCTGGCGGACATCTGGTCTTCGAGACCCGCGATCCGGCCAGACGCGCCTGGGAAGGGTGGACCCGCGAGAACTCCTACAGCGTCATGGAGATTTCAGGCGTCGGCTCCGTCGAGAGCTGGGTCGAACTCACTGAGGTGAGGTGGCCTCTGGTGACATTCCGCTGGACCTACACGTTCGCCGCGGACGGAGGGGTGCTGACGTCTGATTCGACGTTGCG
>NZ_BMTS01000007.1:0-422591 GCF_014649795.1 Streptomyces melanogenes | reverse complement strand
TTCCGAGAGCGGGACGAGGTCGAGAGGGACCTGGCCGCACACGGCTACGTGGTGGAAGACGTTCGCGATGCGCCTGACCGACCAGGAAGAGAGTTCGTCTTCCTCGCGCGACGCCCGTGAACTCCAGTGATCCACGCCACTCAAACGTCGATTCTGCGGCGTGATCCAGCCTTGTGCCCACAACCTCACCGGAACCGACTTCTCCCAGGCCGACCTCACCAAGGCCTTCCTCAATGAACTCGAGCCGCGCAAGACCAAGTTCTGCGACCGAAGCCTGTTGATCTCGCCCGAGGACAGCGAGAGCCCCACACCGGCCGAGGAGTGGCAGCCGACCAACTGCGCCGTCCTGCGCAACGCTTCCTTCGGATTGGCCAACCTCTCCGCGGTCGACCTCAGGGGCGCTGATCTCCAAGGCGCCCTCATCCCCTGGGTGAACCTGTCGAAAACCGATCTACGGGAGGCGAATCTGACCGGGGCGGACCTCACCGGGGCAGACTTGACCGGCGCCAAGCTGACCGGAGCCCGCATGGCCGGAGCCATCCTCACCGGAGCCAAGGGACTGCCGTCCTCATGACGCGTACTCAGCCACGATCCAGCCCCCGGAGACGACCGCGATGAGCGGGCGTATGACGGTATGCCGCATCAGCGTCGGCACCGTGCATGCCTGGGTCTGCTCTGTCGTAACACTGCTGGCCGGCAATGCCTCGGGCTTGGCTCGGGCCCTGCCGAGGCCAGGGCCAGGGCCGCCGCGGAGTAGGTGCTGGCGGACGGCGCTCTCGCCGAATGCCCCCGGGTCGGTGAGGCACGTGCCATCACCACCTGTGCCTGGCTGGGCATCCCGGCCCTAGCCGGCCTCGGTGCCGGCGGAGGTCTGCCCAACCTGTCCGACGGCGCCCCGGTGAAGAACTCACCGTCACCGCTCTGCAGAGGGCGTTGAGCAAGGCTCGGGCCCGGTATCGATATCTCGCCAGGTGCGACGTGCCGGTTCCAGGTCATGGAGCGGGCGCGGCGCCGCAAGGACGGCCGCTGCCGGCCAGCAGCACGCTGAGCGGGCTGGGGCGAAGTCGCGTGCTGGTCCTTTGGGTTGGCGGGCACCGGCCTGGGTGGGCGCGGGAGGATCAGTACCGCACGTCGCCGGGGCCGCATAGGGTGAATCGTTCCCGGATGGGACCGGGGCGTCACGGAGGGAAGGCGATCGTGGGGGAACTGGACGGCAGGACCGCATTGGTGACGGGCGGCTCGCGGGGGATCGGGCGGGCCATCGCCCTGCGGCTAGCCGTCGAGGGGGCGCTGGTCGCGGTCCACTACGGCGGCAATGACAAGGCCGCCGCGGAGACTGTGGCACAGATAGCCGAGGCCGGGGGCCGGGCGTTCGCGGTGCGGGCCCGGTTCGGCGAGAGCGGCGCGGTGGACCGGTTGTTCGAGGGGCTCGGCGCCGGGTTGGCGGACCACGGCGTGGATGGCCTGGACATCCTGGTCAACAATGCGGGTATTCACTCGGTCAGTTCGATCGGTCAGCTCACCGAGGAGGAATTCGAGTATCTGCTGGCGGTCAACGTGAGCACGCCGGTCTTCGTGGTCCAGCGGGCACTGCCGCTGCTGCGGGACGGCGGACGGATCGTCAACGTGGGCTCGGCGGCCACCCGGATCGCGAACCCCCTCCAGATCGGCTACACCGTCACCAAGGCCGCGCTGGCCGCCCTCAGCCCGTCGCTCGCCAACCAGCTGGGCCGGCGCGGAATCACGGTGAACACGGTTGAACCCGGGGTGGTGCTCACCGACATGACCGCCGGGTGGACCGGCGTTCCCGAGGCGATGGCCGGACTTGAGTCGATCACCGCGCTCGGACGGATCGGCGAGCCGGAAGACATCGCAAGTGTGGTGGGCTTCCTGGCGGGCCCCCAAGGACGCTGGGTGACTGGCCAGACCATTGACGCCTCGGGCGGTACCTACCTCGGCCCGATCACAGCCGGATGAACCCCCAGGAGCACTTAAAACTGGTTCTGGATCACTTTCCGTGCCAGAGCCACGGAGCGTCACTGGAATCGCGATCATGAACGGTCGTGGTGTTGACGCCCTCGGTGGGGCGGGTCGTTGCTGTGCGGGAGTGTGAGCGCGGCGTGGACGCGTCGGGCAGGAGGAACGTGGTGACGACCCTCTGCCGACGGGCCGTCGAATCGATCCGCAGCCCGGTCCCTGGGACGATTGCTTTGGGGTGCCTGACGGCGTGGACGTCACGCTCACCTGGCCCGGGGCCCTGGAGTTGAGGGTCACCAGCCGCACCGAGTGGGTCACGATCGACGACGAGGAGGCCGAGACCGTGGCCGTCGGAGCGCAGACCGGCCCGCCGAACGGCCTCAGCACTCTCCCGCGCCTGGTCACTCCCGTCGACTCGCTGGAGGTATCCACCACCTGGACCTGGCGATCACTCAGCTGAGCCGTTTCCTGCGGGCCATCGGATCGTTGGGTCGACCGTGCCGTTGACCGACACGCAGTGGGCGCGGACAGAGCCATTGCTGCCGGACCGGAGGCCGGAACGGGGCGGAGGGTGGCGGGAGCACCGCCATGTGATCGAGCGATCGCCCGGCCGTTCCGCACCGGATATCAGTGGGCGCACTTGCCCGCCGCGGACGGCTCGTGGAAGGGCGTCTACACCCGGTTACGGTACTGGGGATTGCCGGAGCCTGGGGCCGCGTCTTCAGCGCCCTGCTGGCCCAGTCTGGCGCGGGAAGGCTTGGACTGGGTGGTCGCGAAGGATCCACTATCGTCCGTGCTCACCAGCATGCCGCCGGGGCCCGTACAGAAGGGGCCCCGGCCGGCGAACCGCTCCACCACGCGATCGGACGCTCCCGCGGGCGACTGACCACAGAGATCCGCCTTGCCGCCGGCAGGGTAAGCATCGCTGGCCCCGACACAGCGCCGGACATACGGGCTTGCGTGACCCCAGCGGCTGGAGATCGTTGTCGAGGCATGATCAACACTGCTAGGCGTGTACTCGCCACCCTTGCTCTTGCCGGGACAGTTCTCGCCTTCTCCGGAACGGCACACGCTGACACCACCGCGAATGGGGGTACCAGGCAGGCGCGGTCGGGTGAATCGTCCCGGTTCGTGCGTGCTGCCATTCCGGAGCGGGCGTTTCGCACGTTGGAGCTGATCGACGCCGGCGCGTGGCCGCCGAGCGATGGCTCAGGCACCAGAGGGGGTGCCACCTGGCCGAATCGCAACCAAGCATTGCCACGCACCGGTGGTGACGGCAACCCGATTCACTACCAGGAGTGGGACGTCAACCACAAGAAGCCCGGTCAGGCCCGGGATTCAGAGCGCATCGTCACGGGCGACAACGGCAGCGCCTGGTTTAGCGCTGACGGGTTGCGCACCTTCCAGCGCATGCGCTGAGCACGCGGAAAAGCTCAGCGGACGTTGATGTACGAGGTGAACAGGTCGGCGCCATCCCCCCGCGTTGGCATTCCGGGCCCGGGAATGTCCTCGGGCGTAGCACGACCTGCTCACCTCACCTTCCCCGGTGCCGGGGCGGGGTCTATGTCAATGTGAAGCCCCACGGGTTGTTGGACAGGACGTCCCTGGCTGATTCTGGACGGTCCGGCGACTTGTTGGACGGTACTGGCATGTCCTGCACGAGGCTTGCTCGTTGTGCTGGGCATGGGGTCATTACCCGGCCATGAACTGCCGGATGATCGCAGGTGGATGGCGGAGCATCGGTGCCGCGCGGTGATGTCAATGCTCCCTCAAGCGCTTCAGGCAACTCGGCGCCGCGTCGACTGCCGACGCTCCCACGGGTGAGGAGCTGCCTGCGTTCCTGCCGCAAATGTGGGACGAGATCACACAGATGCAGGCGCTGATGCGCAACGATCTGGGGGACGGTTCCGGCGTCCCCGTGCCCTCGGAACGGCCAGGAGCATACCGGCCACCCGGCGCCTGAGGGATCTCAGCGCGGCGGGGCCAGCGTGCCGTTGTGGTCCAGGAACGCCACGTCGCCCCGGACCTCCCATCCGACTGGCCGTGCAGGTCACCGCTACCGGCTGGAGGCGACGTCGCGGGCCGCGTAGGCGAGCAGTTCACCGATGGCGGCCTCGTCGGAGACCGGAGGCCGCCGACGCCACCGCTCCAGCGTCTCCCGCACGGCGTCCGCCACAGCCTGAACGTGTTCCACCAGGTCGTCGTCGAGTGCGGTCACCTCCCCGTCGGCTGTGCAGCCCGTGACGACGACGGTCCCGGCCAGGGGATACCGAGCAACACCCCGCCAAGCACTCGCCAACGCCCAGCCGACCAGATTCTGCGGAAGACCCAGCGTGCGGCCGCTGCCATCACGGTGCAGCACCGCCCGCCGGTGGTACACACCCTGGTCGACGACATCGGGGGATCCCACGTGCACGCGGATCTGGCAGAAGGCGTCCGTCTGCGGCAGGTCGAGCTCGGTGACCGTGGTGTCGGGGTCGATGCGCAGGGCGGGCATGGTTCCTCCTCCGTCAGGGTGGGGTTTATGGCGTGTCTGGGGTGGGTTGGTGGGTGAGTGTCTGCCAGCGGCGCTCGAAGTCTGCGCGTTCCCCGGCGATCAGGGTGGGGGTGACGGGCTTGTTGTACTGGGCGGTGACACCCCGCTCCCCGCACACCCGCGCCACCTCCACGAGTACGGGCTCGTCGGTACGTACCCGGTGTTCCGCCCACACGTGGTAGATACGCCACCGTACGAAGTGGCGGCGCACGTTGGCTGGGCTGACGGGTTTGCCCCCGCGGCCCAGCAGTCCCTTCGTAGCCAGGTAGGCCGACAACTCCTCATCAGTGGGCTCACCTCCGTGTTCCTCCTGGTACTGCCTCCACGCGAGGTAGTACCGGTCGGAGGCGCTCAGACCGCCACCCTTGCTCTCACGTGGCGGAGACGGCGGTGCGTCGAGGGGAGCGTCCACCCGTGGGCCACGCTGCCGCCTCGCCCCCTGAGCCGCAGCACCGACGGGCACCGACCGCGCATCCTCCATCTGCGGCAGCGGCTCGTCGCCCTCCTCCTCACCGATATCGGCCACGGCCCCGGAGGGCGGCTGTCTGAGGTTCCCTTCACGCTGCGGGAAGCGCCCGACGACGCCCACTGTGTCTTCCTCCGTGACGGGCCGGCTCCCCGCACCGGTGACACGGTCCCGCTCGTACACATCCACCGCGAGGCCGACCGCATCCGGGCTGGAGGCGTGCTCCTGCACCCTTGGGCGCGCAGGCCGTCGACCGTGTCGTGCGGGACGCGCAGACACACCATCCCTGACGCCTTGGCGATGTAGATCGCCGCGATCCGGGCCACCGTGCCGTCGTCGGATTCCGCCCTCGGCTCCTCCATTTCCAGTCCCTCTTGCGCAGGTACGGACGGGCCTGCCCAGGGAGCGACAGGGCCCGGGATGACTCTTCTGGGGCTGGTCGGCTGGACGGTTGGGTGTCCAGCGCCGTGTTGGCCCATGGGATGTCCCCGCAGGAGCTGGCGGTGCGGATGAGCAGTGCCGCGGACGCGGCGACCGATCCGATGACCGACGCCGAGGTCAATGACCTAGCACTGGCAGAGCGGAGGCGATCCCCCGCGTGCCCCGGTTGTCAAGGCCGTTCCGCCATCCGGGCGCGGAGACTTTCCGTATCACTAGGATTTTCAGGATGCCTGAATGGCACGCAGCCGACCGGAGGGTGGGAGCATCATGAGGCAAGGAGCACGGCAGCGCTTGGCGGAGCTGCTCGGCAACTCGGAGCGGCGCGGGGACTTCAGTACCTGCATCGAGATGCCCGCCCGCGCCCTGCGGATCGAGGTCGACGGCGTCGGTGAACTGCCCCTGCCGTTGCGCGCCCCTGTCACCCGGAAGCTGATCGCCCAGGCCCGGCAGGCCAACTTTGGCCGCGGTGAGCAGACCCTGGCCGATACCAGCGTGCGTGATACCTGGGAAATCACTCCGGACCGGATCACCCTGAGCGGGCCCGACTGGCAACGAACTCTGAGTGGTGTCCTCGACCGTGTCCGTACCGCGCTCGGTCTGCCGTCCACCACCGTCCTGTGCGCCGAACCGCACGCGCTGCTCGTCTATGGCAAGGGCCAGTTCTTCCTGCCGCACCAGGACTCCGAGAAGCACGACTCCATGGTGGGCACCCTCGTGGTCTCGCTGCCCTCGCACCACACCGGCGGCGAACTCGTCATCGAGCACGCCGGCCGCAGGATCGCCTACCAGGCCTCCCGGGAGCGGCTGACCTTCGCCGCCTTCTACGCGGACTGCCGGCACGAGGTCAAGCCCGTCACCTCCGGATACCGCATCACCCTCACCATGAACCTGCTCGCCGAGCGCGTCCGGCCGGCCGGCGAGACCGACGAAGGCCCAGTAGCCGATCTGGCCCACTGCCTGACCGAGCACTTCGCCCAGCCGGCGCAGCAGCGCTACAGCTACGGTCGCAAAGAAGCCACGCCGCCCAACCGGCTCGTCTACCTCCTCGACCACGAGTACACCCAGCGCAGCCTGGGCTGGAACAGCCTCAAGGGTGCCGACGCCACCCGCGCCACCTTGCTTCGCCAGGCCGCCGGGCAGGCAGGCTGCCAGGCAGTCCTCGCGCTGGCGGAGGTGAAGGAGACATGGGACGCCGTACCGCCCTACGAGCGCTACGACTACTACGGCGACGTCGAGCACTTCGACGACTGTGAGGACGAGGAATGCGAGGGTGAGTGCCTCCTCGACCCCGACGGCGAGCCGGGAGCCGAGCGCCGACGCAGTGGCGACTTCTCCGACTACGAGTTGGGTGAACTGGTCGACGACGAGATCACCCTCGGCTGGTGGACCCGTCCCGACGGTACCGGCGGTGAGCAGATCTCCCTGCCCGTCCCGTACGCCGAGGCGTGCGCCACCACCGAGAACAGGGGCCTCACGCCCTACCGGTCCGAGTACGAGGGCTACATGGGCAACTACGGCAATACCCTGGACCGCTGGTACCGGCGTGCCGCAGTGGTGCTCTGGCCCCGGCAACGTTCGTTCGCGGCACGCGCCGAGGCGGGCTCCCAGGGGGCCCTGCAGGAGCTACAGAGCCACCTGGACGGCGGGGAGTTGGAGGTGGCGCGTACGCTCGCCCGGTCGCTCGCCCCGGTCTGGCAGCACCACGGTTCGGGCGCGGCGGCCGCTCCGCTCTTCACGGCCGCCCTGCGCGTGGCGGTGGGACTGGGGGAAGCCGATACCGCCGCGATGCTCCTCGCTCCTTTCCGGGTGGAGACTCTGAGTGAGCGGCACGCCCCCGACCTTGCGAAAGCGGCCACACGGTACGGGCGGACATGGGCGCGCGAGGCTGTCAGCAGCTGGTTCCGCCCGGTCGGCGCCGACACCGCGGCCGACCGGGCCACCTGGCTTGAGACTTTGCCCGGTCTCTGTGCCGCGCTGCGGACCGCCGGCGGCGACGGGGAAGCGCTATGCAGACCGCTGGTCGAGGGGGCCTGGCAAGCGGCCGAGGAGCGGCTCACCCACTGGCTCGGCATGGGCCGGGAGCCGGAACGCAGCGCCGGCATGGAGCGGCTCGGCACCACGCTGGCCCACATCCTGCGGTCAGCCGGCCCCGCGGCCGCCGACACGATCACCATTACCCTGCGCGGGTTGCCGGACACCACCCTGGAATGCCTGCTCCCGGCCTTGCGCACCGCAGCCGGCCGACCGGTCGCCGTAGGAGACGGCACGCCAGCGGCCCGCGCCTTCCAGTCGCTCGCCGACCACTGCGAGGCCCGGCTGAGCGCAGCCCTCGCCCGGCCCATCCGGGCCGCGGACGACTGGTCACTCGCCCCGGTGGGTGCCTGCCGGTCCGGCTGCGGCCTCTGCCTCGACCTCGACGCCTTCCTCACCTCCCGCACCCACCGGGCTATGGATTGGCCGCTCGCGAAGGACAGGCGCCGCCACATCCACAGCCGTATCGACCTGGCCGGCCTGCCCGTGTCCCACACCACCCGGCGCCAAGGACGCCCCTACACCCTGGTCCTGACCAAGACGGACGCAGTGTTCACCCGCGAGCGGGCGACCCGCATCCGCGCCGAGACCGATCTGGCGTGGCTCCGGGGAACGTGTCCGCGATTTTGATGCTGCCCTGTTCCGGGCCGAGCTGGACCAGCTCGTACGGGCCGAGGCCAGCCGCATGGACCACAAGATGGCCAAGGCTGGGCCAGCGGAGGGCAGCGATCGATAGATCCGCTCGACGCCGTCAACCAGCCGCGTCAGCAGTGCGGTCGCAGCCGGCCCGGCCGGGCCGGGGCTCCGGCCCAGTCGGCCGCGCTCCTCGTCAGAACACCATCCGCTCCTGCAGCCAGCGGTTCACCCAGTACGGCACTCACCGGGCGTCGTCGAGGGGGGTATGGGGACCGAGTCGGCCGGAGCGAGGTAGGCGAGGGACTCGATGACCTCCTGGTACTCGGGCTCGTCGGCCGCGAAGCGGCGCAAGTCGCCCCAGCGGCGGTCGCGGATCTGGACGAAGCCGGAGCCTTGGCGCCGCAGGCACTTGCACAGGTGGTGGCCGCGTTCACAGGACCGCAGCACCTCGGCCGCCGCACCGAAGCCGGGCGTTCCAGGTGGTGACCGCTGCCTCACCCCACACCTGTTCGAGGGCACCGCCGATCTCGTCGTCCATCACGGTGGCGGGCGGACGGGCACCGCCGAAGCGTTCGGCACTCTTGCCGACCCCGGTGGCGCACCGCCCCGCAGACGTCGCCGCAGGTCGTGATCATCGATGCCGCAGATAATTGGGGCGTTATCTGCGGGACGACTCCAGGGGTACGGCCGCCGATGTTCCGTCAGCCGCCCACCAGGGCCGACGTCGACTGAGCGCACGATCTGACATGGATGTTCCTCAACCCCCAATTTGGGCTCGCGGGTTCAGTCGAGCGTCGACGTAGGCGCCGACGCGGAGCGGAGCCGTCCGTACTTGTCGCGGGAAGTGGAGGCGGTGCCCGCCCAGGCCCTGCGTCATGCCGCGGAGCTCACTGAGTCGAGGTGGGCGTCGGCGCCCGCTGGCGGCGGTCACGCTTCAAGTGGCGGCAATCCGCCCTCGCTTCGAACGCCAGGGGGTTGTTCTTGAATGAGCGTTCATCTATGTTTGCCTCATGCCCAGACCTCGAGAGTTCGAGCCCGACACCGTCCTGAACGTGGCCATGCTGCGGTTCTGGGAGCTCGGGTACCGCGCGACGTCTATCGAGGATCTGGTGAAGGCGACCGGGGTGAAGCCCGGCAGCCTCTACAGCGCCTTCCCCGGCGGTAAGCACGCGCTGTTCCTGAAGTCGTTGGAGCGTTACTCCAGGCTGGTCGTCCCCGAGAAGCTGGGCGAGCTTGAGGCTTCGAACGCGTCGGTGGCTGAGATCCGCGGCTACTTCGACGGGCTGGTGCGCGACCTGCTCAGCCCCGAGGGCCGACAAGGTTGTCTGCTCGTCAATACGGCGATCGAGAAGGCCGCCGAGGACGACGAGGCGGCGGCCGTCGTACGCGGCCATTTGGCCCGGCTCGAGCGGTGTATGACCCAGGCCCTGCAGAACGCGGCCCGCAAGGGCGAGGTGCGCGCCGCGCTGGACTATGCCGGCAGCGCCAAGCTGCTGGTCGCGACATGCCAGGGGCTGATGGTGGTCGGGAAGGCGAATCCCGACGAGGCGCTCCTGCGGGCGATCGTCGACAACGCCTTCGCCGCTCTCGGCTGACGGTCACCCACACGGGCCACCGTACGGGGTGGCCCGCTTTTTTCGCCCCAATAGTTGAATGAATGCTCAAGAATGGAGTCACGACATGAAGGCCATAGTCATTTCCGCCCACGGCGGCCCCGAGGTGCTCACCCTCACCGAACTGCCCGAGCCGGTGCCCGCCGACGGCGAAGTGCTGGTCCGGGTCAAGGCGTTCGGCCTCAACCACGCCGAGGCGTACATGCGCAGCGGAGCCTGGGGAGAGGTGGCGGCTGTCACCGGGATCGAGTGCGCCGGGGTGGTCGAAGCCGACCCATCCGGCGAACTCCCCTTCGGGACCCGGGTGGTGGCGTTCCTCGGCGGCATGGGCCGGACCCGCAACGGCAGCTACGCGGAACTGGTGACCGTACCGGCAACCAACGTGGTGGCCGTGCACTCGCCGCTGGACTGGGCCGACCTGGCCGCCGTTCCCGAGGTGTACGCGACGGCGTGGAGCGGCCTGTTCGACAATCTGGACCTGCGGCCGGGCGAGACGGTCGTGGTGCGGGGAGCGACCTCCTCGCTCGGCCAGGCCGCCGTCAACCTCGCGGTCGACCACGGCGCGACCGTGCTCGCCACGACCCGGAACCCGGCGCACGTGCCGCTGTTGAAGGAACTCGGCGCCGGCAACGTGCTCATCGACGACGGCGCGCTCGCCGCCCAGGTCAGAGAACGGGGCATCGCCATCGACGCGGTGTTCGACGTCGTCGGCAACAGCGTCCTGCGTGACTCGCTGGCTATCGTCCGACCCCGTGGCCGGGTGTGCCAGCTCGGCTTCCTGGGCGGATTCGACCCGGTGCGGGACTTCGACCCGATCACCGACCTCCCCACCGGGGTCCAGCTCAGCTTCTTCGGCAGCGCGTTCGTGCTGGGCACCCCCGCATTCCCGCTCACCGAAGTGCCGTTGGACCAGATCTACGCCAAGGTCGCAGCCGGTGCCCTCCGGGCCCGCCCCACCCGGGTCTTCCGCTTCGACGAGATCGTCGAAGCCCACCGGGCTATGGAGGCCGGAGAAGCCCTCGGCAAGATGGTCGTCGTCCTCGACTGAACCCCTACACCCTCCGTCAGCCGCCAAGTGGGCCTGCCTCGCCTGAGGAAATCGGCCGGGTTCTCCCCGCACTGCGACCACACGGACCGACCCGACTGCCAACAAACCGGGCGTGGGCGTGCCGTCGCAGGCTTCGCGGGACAGGTGCGGCCTGATGCCGGCCCTCCCCCACCGCCCACTACCCACCACCGATCGGCCGTCCTCCTTCCGTGCCTGTGTGCCCCGCCGGGCCCGTGGTGCTGACCACCTCCGAGCGCCAACGGCTGAAGAAAATGGCCTACCGCCACAAGACCCCGCACAGGCCCGGCCGCGGGAACCATCGTGCTGTTGGCGCCCCAGGGGCTCCCCAACGCCGGGATAGCCGCGCAGGCGCAAATGCGCGTGGACACGGTGCGTACCTGGCAGGGCCGGTGCGCCGCCGAGGCCTGCCCGCCCTCGCCGACCGCAGGCGCTCGGGCAGGCCATCGCTATTCACCTCGCTGCATGTCGCCGCGGTCAAGGCGCTGGCCTGCCAGATACCCGCAGAGACCGGCACCCCGCTGTCACACTGGTCGTTCCCGGAATTGACCCGCGAGGTGGTCGCCAGGGCTATCACCCCGGATAGGCCGGCCTCCACCGTGCGCCGCTGGCTCAATGCCGAAGCCATCAAGCCCTGGCGGCACCCGTCCTGTCACCAGGCGACGGGCTGGTGACAGGACGTGCAGCACACTGAGATCACCATCAAACTCACCCCTGGCGAGGCGCTGATCCTCTCGGACTGGCTGGAGCGAGTTCAGATGACGGACCTGAGCCGCATGGTCGAGACGGCTGAGCCGTTGGTTCTGCCTGCCAGCAGGGCTCCGTGGAAGCTACGTTACTCGAGGGCTCGCGTGACCAACTGATTCCAGCAGCCTTGTCCCGACGGCCAAAACGGCCGGTTCACCATGCCGCGTTGGTTCCACCTGTCGCGTCCCGGCTCAAGGGGTGGTGAGTCGGCGCCCGCCGCAGCAGGCAAGGCCACCACAACGGTCGCCGTGGAGTTCAAAAAGATCGTGAACACCGACGACTTGTCCACGGCGTCGGTGCATCCGGTACGAAGCAGCTCTTCTCCGGCCCCTTTGAGGATGTCGACGCTCTCGGCAAGGCCATCGATCGTGTGGCCACGCCTCAAGGCGCTGCGCATGCGCAGACGGAAGACGCCCGCGTGCCGGTTGGCGGGGACCGGGCCCTCCCAGACGACGAAGTCACCCCCGGCTCTCAAGGCGTCGCGTGCAGGTCCGCATGCTGAGGTCTGTTCGCGGAGCATGGCGATGAGGTCGTCGCGCGTCACACTGCGCTCCGGTGACACGAAGACCGGCCATCGTGAGGTGTGCAGTCCCGGCTCTTCCTTGACGCGGTTGATGCTGGACTTGCTTGACGGTCGCGGGAGATTTTTGACAGTCCAAGCACATCCGTGACGGGCAGCATTCGTTGTACAGGCATGGGTGAGATAGTCGATCCTGCTGAGACCGCCGATGAGGACTGGCCGAGCTGGCCGTCCTCGGAGAAGGACTGCGGTTCACCCCCGCCTGCGCGGGGAGCAGGTCTCCTGTTGGCAGTCCAGACTGTAGGGAGCGCTTCCCCCCTGGTACAGAGTGGAGCGCTCCCTACAAGCAATTCGCGACAGAGCCCGCCTCGGCCCACCCTGGTTGCTGCGACCCAAGCAAAGCATGCGGCTGCAGCGTGATCGCCTTGTCCGGCCGCCGCCCCCGCCCCTCCTCGCGGCTCCCGCACCGCCGACCCCACGTGATGGTGGATACGAAGCAGATCCCCAGCGGTCCGATCCCTCGATCCGAAAATCCTTGCGAGAGTGGCCCCTTCGCCGCTTATGATCATGGCGCACAGAACAGATCCAGCCACTCTCAGGGGGAATCATGAGCATCCGCAAGACAGCGGCCACCACGGTCGGCGCGCTGGCGTTGGCCTTCGCCGGCATCCTCGGCACCGCTGGGCAGTCCTCCGCAGCCGGCAACGGTCAGCAGATCATCTTCGCCGACACGCGTGGCGACACGTACTCGGTCTACCTGGTCGGTACGAACCAGAACGGCGAGCGCGCCGACATCTGCTTCAACACCCCGAACAGGAACACCTACGTCGGCGGCTGGTGGTGGAAGGGACGGGTCAGCTACATCGGCTGGGCCGGCGCCAACTGCACGGGCGCGAGCCGCGGCTCGTACAGCGCCACCATCCCGACCTCCCAGAGTGACACCGACTGGTACACCATCTCCAACTGATCCGTACCAGCGGAAACGCACGCACTGATAGAGACCCGTCCCCGCCGCAAGCGGGGACGGGTCTCTTGCGCTACGGGCAGGCACCGGAGCGGCCAGTCGAGAGCGATGACGAACTTTCCACGCACGTGGTGTGACCGAGCGGGATACGTGGCGTGGGCGGACAACTCCGGTGCAGGCGTGGACGGCATGACCGACGGCCGCGACTGGTCGCTCGCCGCTCAGAGCGGGGAGGTGCAGGGGTCGTCGTCCGGTTCTGGCTCCTCGGGGTGGAAGGCGAACGCAGCGCAGTAGTCCCGGTTCACCGGATCCGGAGGCGGTCATCCACGGCAGGGCGTCCATGGCCTGTGTCCTGGCGTCGGTCGCGCTGACGAAGTCGACACGACGCCGACCCTAGGCTCGCCGGCCAGGAGAGCTGACGCCGTCGCGCCTAGCTCCAGGCCCTGCGGGAGAACGTAAGGCGGGGATGCTCAGGTGCCGTCGCCCCCTGCCGTCCGCGCACCGCAGGCCGCCCATTCTCCAAACCCACCAGCCCGCGAGAACCCCGCGCCCAACCTGCCAACCGCCCGGCCTTTGGGTATTCCCGCAGCTCACAGGGCTTCACACCTGGCCAGTGGCTGCCCGAGAGGCCAACTGAAATGCACAGCTGGCCAACTAAGGGCTGTCCCGTAACTGCTGGTCACGGGACAGCCCTTAGGTTGTAGCGCGAGATCAGTGTGTCAGAGTGATTTGGGCCAAACAGTCGTTCGGTGTCGTTGAGGTTCCGCTCGTACAGGGGGATGGCGCGCTCCGCCTCGCCGGCACACGTGTAGTCGGTCGCAAGGCTGTTGCGCGCGTCCAGGGTGTCGCGGTGGTCGGACCCGAGGAGTCGCTCACGGTCAATGAGCACCTGTTCATGCAGGGGAATGGCTCGGTCCCAGTTCCCGGCGGCAGATGTCCGCGAGTGTGCTGCGGGAGGTCGTGGTCTGCGGGTGGTTGGGGCCCACTGTCCGCTCAAGGTCACTGAGCACGCGCTCATAGAGGCGAGCAGCACGGTGCAGGTCCCCGGCTGCTGTGCAGGCACGGGCCAATTGGCTCCGGGAGACGAGAGTCTGCAGGTGGTCGGGGCCTAGAACACGCTCACACTCGCTGAGTGCCTGTTCGTTTGCGGCAATGGACAGGTTCCAGTCCTCAGCGGCGGCGTAGGTGTCCGCGAGTTTGCGCCGCGAGAGCAGGGTCTGCGGGTGGCCGGGGCCCAGTACTCGCTCAGAGTCACTGAGTGACCGTTCGTACAGGGAAATGGCCTGTTCTAGATCCCCGGCCAACACGAAGGCGTATGCGAAGTTGCGCCGCGAGGCCAACGTGAAGGGGTGGTCTGCACCCAGCACCCGTTCACGCTCACTGAGCGCCCGCTGGTGCAGGGGAATGGCCTGGGCTAGATCCCCAGCAGCAGCGTAGGCACTCGCGAGGTTGGAGCGTGAAGCCAGGGTCAGCGGGTGGTCGGCGCCGAACCCCCGCTCGCAGTCACTGAGTAGCTGCTCATACAAGGAGACCGACCGTTCTGGGTCGCCAAGCATGCCGTAGTCATGGGCAAGGTTGAGGCGGGCAGTGAGGGTCTGCAGGTGGTCGTGACCGGGTCCGCTTCGGCGGCGTCGAGCCGATCCGCGCCGTGCTCACCGAGCACGGCGTCAGCATCGCCCCCTACACCTACTACGCGGCCAGGACCCGCCCGCCGGAGCCCCGGGCGGTGCGGGATGCTGACCTGAAGGCCCGGATCCTGGAGATCTTCGACGCCAACTACCGCGTCTATGGGGCCCGGAAGATCTGGCACGAGCTGAACCGGCAGGGCCAGACGGTGGCCCGCTGTACGGTCGAACGCCTCATGCGCGAGCTCGGGATCACCGGCGCGGTCGGCGGCAAGCGGGTGATCACCACGGTGCCGGATGCGAGCGTGGAACGGGCTCCGGACCTGCTGGACCGCGACTTCGTCGCCCCTGCCCCCAACCGGTGCTGGGTCGCCGATTTCACCCATGTCAAGACGCACTCCGGCGTCGTCTATGTCGCGTTCATCATGGACACCTTCTCCCGCCGGATCGTCGGGTGGTCCGCGGCCACCAGCAAGGAGACCCGGCACGTCCTGGACTCCCTGGAGATGGCACTGTGGCAACGTAGCCGCTACCAAAACCCCTATAGGCAGGGTGAGTTGATACATCATTCGGACGCCGGGTCGCAGGGCGGATTCAACCGGTCGTCGCAACACCTTGTGATCAGCGAGGTGTTGGATGGTTCGTCGTCAGCAGGCAGCCGATCGAGCGGTGCGCCCGAAGTTGAGGTCCCCGGGGCATCCGAAGTATCAGCGTCACGTCGAAGCGGCGTTCTGGGTCGAGATCGCCAAGGGTCTTCTCCCGGAGGAAGCGGCCGGGGTTATCGGCGTGGCGTCGGCGGTGGCCACGCGCTGGTATCGACAGTGTGGCGGCATGCGACCGTTCGATCCGAAGCCGCATTCCGGCAGGTACCTGTCGTTCTCCGAGCGGGAGGAGATCGCCCTCCTGAAAGCCCAGGGCAAGGGCGTTCGCGAAATCGCTCGGTACGTCGGCCGTGATCCGGGGACGATTTCCCGTGAGCTGCGGCGCAACGCGGCTACCAGAGGCGGGAAGCTCGATTACCGGGCATCGGTCGCGCAGTGGAAATCGGACATGGCCGCACGCCGCCCCAAAACGGCAAAGCTGGTCACCAATCCGCGGTTGCACGCATACGTTCAGGAGCGGCTGTCGGGACAGATCAGCGCGCCCGGCGGCACGGCGATCGCAGGGCCGGCGACGGGTGAGTGGACGGGGCGGAACAAGCCGCACCGCAAGGACCGCGCGTGGGTGCAGGCATGGAGCCCGGAGCAGATCGCGAACCGGATCAAGCTTGATTTCCCGGATGATGAGTCCATGCGCATCAGCCACGAGGCGATCTACCAGGCGCTCTACATCCAGGGCCGCGGGGCGTTCAAGCGGGAGCTCATCCGTTGTCTGCGCACGGGCCGCGCGCTGCGCTCCCCGCGTGCTCGTTCGCGGTGCAAGACCTGGGCGCACGTGACGCCCGAAGCGTTGATCAGCGAACGGCCCGCCGAGGTCGAGGACCGTGCCGTTCCCGGCCACTGGGAAGGGGACTTGATCATCGGGCTTGAGCGTTCCGCGATCGGCACCGTCGTCGAGCGCTCAACTCGATTCACGATGCTGATTCACCTGCCGCGCGAGGAAGGCTACCGGCACAAACACACGGTCAAGAATGGCCCTGCGCTGGCCGGTTACGGGGCGATCACGATGAAAAACGCACTCGCCAATACGATGTCGATGCTGCCCGAACAGCTGGCACGGTCGCTGACATGGGATCGAGGCAAGGAGATGTCGGCGCACGCGCAATTCAAAGTCGAGACCGGTATTCCCGTGTTCTTCGCCGATCCTCACAGTCCATGGCAGCGCGGCACGAACGAGAACACCAACGGGCTCCTTCGTCAGTACTTTCCGAAGGGAACCGATCTCTCACGATGGTCCGCCGAGGAAGTTGCGGCCGTCGCCCACACCCTCAACAGCGGACCCCGCAAGACGCTCGGCTGGAAGACACCGGCCGAAGCGTTCAACGAACAGCTACTGTTGCTCCAACAGACCGGTGTTGCAACGACCGGTTGAATCCGGTCAGTACACATCGTTCGCGCTGGCCGAGCACCTGGGCCGGGCAGGCATCGCGGCCTCGATCGGCTCAGTCGGCGACGCCTACGACAATGCCCTGATGGAGTCCACGATCGGCCTGCTCAAGACCGAGCTGATCAAGCCCGGCCACACCTGGAAGACGCTCTCCCAGGTCGAGCTCGCCACCGCCGAGTGGATCGACTGGTACTGCCACCGCCGACTCCACGGTGAGACAGGGCACATCCCACCCGCCGAATACGAAGCCAACCACTACCGCGACACCACGAGACCCCAGGTCACAGTCACAACCTAGAGTCTCGATCAAACCCGGAACGGTTCAACCAGCGTTAGCACCCGCGGCGGGTGCCAGCCGGCCTGCCAGGGCCCGGAGGGCGTCCCTCAGGGCGCCGTGCGGCAGCGCTGGCCACCGGCCGGGGCCCGCAGAGCCCGTCAGGGGCCGTGCTGCGCCCCGGCTGCTTCCCGCGGCGCTGCGCCGCGTTGCGGAATCACGCCCGGCCAGCTGAGGGCCCGTCGGTGAATGCGCCTACCCGCTGAGCCTGGCCACCGGGCGGGAGCCCCGGTCAGCGGGTTGCCACCCGTCAGTAGCGCATCATCCAGTGCTGCTCCGGCGGGTAGTCCGAGGCGCAGGTCCACAGGGTGAGGTAGGTGCCGTTACCCGCCGAACCGCCCTTATTGGTCAGGCACTTGTCGGAGTAGTTGGTGTGCATGGACCAGTCGCTCGACCAGAACTGCTGGCTTCGGTTGTTGCCGCTGTTCTCACACGGCCACAGGGTGAGCACCGCGCCGTTGGTGTCGTACGCGTCGCCCTTCGGGGTCAGGCACTTCCCGCTCGCCTTGTGGACGATCTGGTAACCATCGTGGTCCCACTTCTGGAGCTCGTCCCCCGTGCAGGTCCACAGGGTGATGATGGTTCCGTTGGCTGTGCTGTTGCCCTTGGGAGTGGCGCACTTGGCGGGGTACGAGGTGCTGGGGCCGACCGGGGTGTAGAGCTCGCCCCAGAACGGGCCGGCCGCCGAGGCCTGCGGGGCCATGGCGGTATGGAAGCCCACCGCCAGGAAGAGTGCCGAGAGGTAGGCTATTGGCTTGCGCATGACATGCCTTTCATTCGGGAGAGATGTCGTCTGCAACACCGGTGATCTTAGCGAGCTCCGGCGGGTGGAACGTGCGAGGCCTGCACCGTTTCCCCGCAATCCCTGCGACACTCCTCGTGTCGCCTGTGTCGGCATAGTCATCGTCCGCAGCCGAGGGACTGCATCCTGCATTGCGAACGGGCCATAGTGAGCGCGCTGTTGGGCACAAAGGCGCCCCGCCTCGTGGCCCCGGGTACAGCTTCTCCTTGTGCGGCCCGGGCGCCGTGCGGGTTGGCCGCTACCACCTGGACACGGACCAGGGGTTCGACCACCTTCCGCACGCCGACTCCGTGATCGTCCCCGGCTGAGCCGACACGGACGTGGACGCGCTCATGGAACTTCTCGACGTGGAAAGGCCGAGGGCGACGGAGGGAGGTACCTCCGAGGTGTCACGTCGTTGGTTCGACTCTGCGGAAAATCGCTTATCTGGCCGCTGCTGGCAATTACCTCGTGCACGCGGTGGTTTGCTGCCGGGCTGTTCCGATCGGCACTAGCGCGTTCTTGGCGCGGTGTAGGGCGCGGAAGGTTGTCGGGCATCCGGCTTGCACCGTTTCGTACCCGCACGCCGGGTCTCCTGAGGGGTCTCCAGGCGGACCACGTGCGTGCCTAGGCGGCCAGGGCTTTCTCGGCGCAGCCGCCTTCGCGATAGCGCGTGGCCTCGACGACCCGTGTTGTTCCCTGGAGCGGCCGCCAGGGGCACGCTGAGCCGGGATTCTGTGCGAGGGCTGGCAGCGTAAGACTGGTGACGTGGTTCGAAGTGCGGCGCCCACTGATGCTGGACGAGGTCCAGTATCAGTGGGCGGGTACCAACGGTGTCACCAGTGCAGGAGTCCATCGCCTCGGAGGCGTCGTCGGGGCCGGATTTGGGCGCCCGCATGAACGGCAATTTGGGCCACCGTGACGTCCGGGGTCGCGTTCAATCCGTCCTGATCCACATCCTGCGTCTGACCATGGCCGCCACAGCCGTAGTTGTCGGCAGCCGCAGGGCGGCCAGCCATGCCCGCGCGGCACGCCGTCGGCCGCTGCTCGGATTCTGGGGCAACCGGAGGACTTCGCCCCAGTGCTGCAAACCATGGCTGTGTCCCCCCTCCCCCTCGCACACCAACAGGCCTACAACGGCCCCCCGCGGGAGGGGGACAGCACTCTGCAACAATGGTTCCGCTTGACATAAACGTCCGCTGATGCGGAGCGGCTAGGAGGGTCGAATGGATCAGTCTGCCTCTGAAGGAGCGTTTCGCTTCGAAGATCTTTGGAAAAGGTTCGAGGACTGGCTTATGCGCAACGCCTCGGAAGAGCGCGTCGCGCTTCGACCAGGCGCGTCTGATGCGGATATCCACAGACTGGAAGCCGGGATCGGGTTTCAGCTCAACGGCGACCTGAAGGCGCTGCTGTCGATGCACAACGGTGTCGCGCCGCGCAGGTCGAGCATGGAAGCCGGTGCGTTCCTCCTCGGTTACAGCCTCCTCGATACAGATGGGATCCTGGAGTGGCAGCAGAATCTCGCCGAAATGGCAGAGGACGCCGAGGAGGAGGGATACGAGGAAGAGGTGGTCGGGCGTACTGCCCATAGGCAGTGGGTTCCCTTCGCTCAGAGTTTCAGTGGTGATCTGTTGTTCATTGACCACCGCAGGGAGCATTACGGAGACGTCGGGGAGATCTCTTTCGGTTCTCCCGACTATGTGTGGCTCTGGCCGGGCATGGGCCTGATGTTGGGCGATATGTGCAAGGCGGTGGAGGGCATGTCCCCTCTTCCCACTGTGCGCCGTCGCCCCTCCATCCATGAGGGGCGCATGCTGGAATGGGTCGTCAGCTGACCCGTAAAGGAGATCGGCCCTCCAGTAGCGACTACCTGGAGGGCCGAGTCCATTGGGTTTAACGGCTAGCTGATGTTGCAGACGGACTTGATGTCACAGTACTCGAATCCGGTCTGGACGTAGTACGGATCATTGTCCAGAAGCCGTATGTCCGATGTGAACCGTCCGAGTTCACCACCAGCGGAGGTGTTCTGGATTGCCGGAACTGCGCCCCGGCCGCAGACCTCATTCCAGGTGGGATAAGGATAGTTACTGTCGAGTTCCAGCAGTCCCGTGTTCTTGTCGTCATACATCTGCACACAGTATTTTCCTGAAGTAAGCGACTGCCCGCCGCTTTCACGGGACTTCGCGAAGGGGTATTCGTCGCAGCTCGGTCCCGTCGCGTCCGGATGCGGCTTCCATTCTGCTACAGCCAGATCACACATCACGTCCCTGTTGCCCTTGGCCTTGCTCTCATCGGCGAGGCGGTGGAGCGGCTTGTTGTACTTCTCGCTTCCCGGGTGGGAGGCCAGCTTCTCCATTATCACCCAGTAGTACGCGGCTGCGGCAGGGTACTTCTTCGTGTTCAGCTGCAGAGTGGGCGTGTACTTGTAGAATACGCATCCCGTGTTGCCGGCTACCTTGTTGTCACAGCGCATATCGAACCCGCTGTTGCTCCACTTGGGCACCGCTTTGACAGCGGATTGCGGAGTCGACCAGGCGGTAGTCCAGTCCAGGTTGAGGATCTGGTCGCCGCCAGCGATCTTGTTCCACGTGTAGGTGTTGGTGCGTGTGGCCACATGGGTATCACCCGCAGTCCAGGTGGTGCTGCCCGTCCAGGGACCCTCGGTCTCGGCGCATCCCGTTGTCGGCCAGCAGTTCTCGTCGAACGACGTGAGGCTCGTGGAGCTGATGCCCGTCATGTTGATCAGTGATATCTCGGTCCACGTCGTGAACTGATTCGACTTGGGGTTGAGGTTGATCTCCTGGATGATCTGCATGACCGCGTTGCCGATGGGAGCGCCATCGCGTGTGGCCGTAAGGGGGAGCATGCCGCGCAGACAGCCTTCTGTCCGGGTAAGCATGGCGCTGCCGTTCACATTCTTGCACCAGCCGACAGGACCTGTGCCACCTGCTGCGGCGGCCCTGGGCTTCGAGGGAGCGGCCGCGGTCGGGAGCGGCGAGGCAGTCTTCTGTGTCTTGGCACTGAGCGGCTTGTACTCGGCGCACAGGGTCACGCCGTCGCCACCGACCCGGCACGAAGACGCATGTGCCGGACCTGCTGCAAGCTTCTGGGAGGCAGCTCCCGCAGGCGCCGTCTCCTTTGCTTTCTGCGTTGCCACGAAGTCAATATCCGGGGCGTTGGGGTTTTCTGCAGGGACGTGGATTTCGGGCAGGCCGGAGTAGTTGCCGGGGACGAAGGCGACGGCTCCCCAGGCGATGTCCTTGTCCGCAGTGCCGCTGCTGTTGGCGTTGGACAACTTCACCTCGGGCTGCTGGCCGTTGAAGCGGTAGGCGCCCAGGTCGACCCACTTGCCCGCGTTGGCGCCTTGGTCGACCGTCCTGTTTACCGTTCCGAAGGGGGTGACGATCTGGTAGATCGCTTCCTTGGTCTGGGCTCCGGTGTCGGGGATGTGGGCGTAGACCTTGGCCTGTCCCTTGTCGACGGCCTTGCCGAGTTTCCAGGCGCCGTCGATGCTCATGACGCCGCCGTTGCCGCCGAGGTGGGCGACGTTGCGGTCGTGGGCGTACCAGAAGTGGCCGCCGTAGCCGCCGCCGATCTGGTGCAGGTCTGCCTTGGCTTCGTATCGGCCTTCCGCGCCGGGGGTGAAGGTGAACTCAAAGCTGCCCGCCGAGCTGGCCTTGCCGCAGTCACCCCAGGTCGGGGTTCCATCGGGCACGGAGGCCACGACCAGAGCGCCGGCCGGGGCTCCGGTGCAGACCGGGGTTCCGTTCTTCAGGCGGGTGCCGCGGCCCGGTTCAGAGATCAGCGTCTGGTACTTGATGCTCTCGTGGCCGCACTGACTGGCGCAAGCCTGCTTCCAGGTGGCGTTGGGCTTGTTCCACCAGAACTGGGCGTAGCAAGCCTCGTCCTTGCAGTTGGGCGGCGTGTCCGGGTCACAGTTGTTGGCGCTGTTGCAGAAGACTCCCAGGGGCGGTGAGACGAGGCTGCGGGAGAGGTTGAGGTCCCACCAGGCGGGCCGGAATCCGGCCGAGGAGAAGCCGGATTCACCCTTCCAGTCCTGGCGGCCGTCGGTGCCGTAGGAGAACCCGGTGTCGATCGACCAGGCGGCCCAGCCCATCACCTTCTCCTCATACGGCCAGTCCTGCGGGTGGGCAGCGTCGCGGTTGGCTTCGGTGCCGTCGACGGTGGTGTCCATGAAGGGGTGGCCCCAGCTCTTCTTGTAGAGCGGGTTGGCCGGGTTGTTGTACCAGCCAAGTCCCCAGTGGCCGCCGTGCGCGGAGGCTTCAGAGGGCGGGTTGAAGCCGAGGTTGTAGTTCCAGACGGCGGTGAACCAGTTCTCCACCATGGACGGGTCGTCGTTGTTGACGGTGATCTTCTGCCCGTCGGTGTGGACCTCGTTCCACTTGCTCGCGAGGATCTTCATCGACGCGGCGACGTTGGTGGCGTAGTCAACGGCGATGAGCTTCTGCAGCGCCGGGGACAGGCTGGTCTCGCCCGTTTTCTCGTGCCCGGCCAGGCGCATGCCGTCGGTGACCTGCCCGACGCCGTAACCACAGTCGGACTTGTCCCAGTGGATCTGCCAGGAGGCATCGGGGTTACCGGCGACGGCCTTGTGGCCGTAGTAGCCGTCTACGGCGGCGAGGGGGTTGCCCATCTGGCCGGGGATCGAACCGGACTCGGCCTGCCACAGGTTCGACTCCTGCGCCATGATTCCGAGCAGTACGTTCGCGGGGATCTTGCCTCCGCCATTCAGCGTCGGCGGGGGGAACAGACCCTGCGGGTCGATGGTCCCCAGACCGGCTTGGTCGCGGTAGCCGCCCTGACGGAGGTAGCCGGCGCGCAGGTTGCCGCGCACCGCCATGTCGACGGCCCACTCGACCTGGTTCGGGGTCGGCTGCAGCGCTTGCACGTTGACGTCGTTGCGGGAGACCGAGCACCAGCGGTCAGGATCGGTGGGGTCGTTCGATGCCGCCGCAACGCCGCGCAGCATCTTGGGGCGCGCGGGGGCGGCTGCCTTGAGAGCCGGGGAGAGACCGATCGCGGAGCCATCGGTGTTTTCCTGCTGCACGCTCTGGGCGAGCTTCGCCCCGGTAGTGGTGGCGGTACTGGTGATGGTGACCGGCTCGTCGGCGGAGGCGGCCGGTGCGGTCGGCGCCGCTGATCGCTCCGGCGCCGGTTTGACCTGGGTGAATCCCTTGCCCGCGTCCTTGACGTGCTTCAGACCAGCGCGGAGGCCGGGGGTGAGGACCGGGTCGACGGCCAGGCGGCCGTGGGAGGAAATGTCCGTGGCGGCCGGGGCATTGATCGGGATGACACCGGTGCCCCGGGCCGCAGGAGTGGTGGCGGGGTGGCCGGTGAGGAACACCTTGCCCGCGTCGCCCTGCATCAGGTCGAGGTCGCCGAGCTTACCCGTGGCAATGGAGGAGGGCTTGCCCTTGCCGGTGAAGAGCTTGGCGTGGGCGGTGGAGGTGTTCTTGCGGTCGACGAAAGCGACCTTGCCGTCAGCGGCGGGCCGGATATCGAAGGGCGTACTGTCCGCGTCCGCGAGGGATTTCACCTTGCCGGATTGGTCCAGGTGCACCAGGTGCTTGCCGAGGGCCGCGACCGTCCCGTTCTTGACCGGGACGGCGCTGGTGAGCTCACCCTTTGCCGCGGCCGAACCGAGGGTTTTGCCGCTGGTGTCGACGGTAATGACGCGTGTCTTCGTGCTCGCCGGATCGTTCATGTCACGGAAGGCGGTGAACGCGGCCGTGTGGGTGATGGTGTTGCAGGCCGGGTCGAAGTAGGCCAGCGACGCGGTGAACGGCAGCTTTGCCACCCGCCCCGATTCCAGGTCGACGATCGCGGTGAACGCACCGCCCTGCATCAGGTCCGGCTTGTTCGTGAAACTGCGCGGCGCGTAGACGACAGCGGCGTGGCCGCGGTCCATCTGGCACTGGTTGCCGATCCACGAGTCCGCGGGCATGCCCGGCTCGGACAGCGTGGCCACCGTCTTCCACGTGTACGCCTTGCTGCTGTCCGCGACGAGGATCTGCAGCCCGTCCCGGTCGGCGGCGGCGGTCACTGCGCGGTCGGGACTGGACTGCCAGTCCTTACCGAGCTTCTTGCCTGGATCCTGCACCTGGCCTGGCGCCGATGGCGTGGCAGGTGACTTGGGTGTGGGTGCGTCAGCCCACGCCGATATGGACATGCCGGGCAGCAGCCCGGTGAGGAGGGCGGCAGCGGCGACCGCGGTCACCGGCACCCTTGCCCTCTTACTGAGTCTCATCAGATCTCCTAGTGAATGTCCACCACCCGCACTGATGGCGGGCAGCTACCGGTACGCATGGGGCGTGGTGCCCGGTGCGTGCCGGAAGTCATGAGTGGGAAGCCGCCGCAGGGCGAGCCCGGACAGCACAGGCGCCGGCGCTATCCGTGGGGGTGCAGGCAGGCCAGTGCGGTGTGCTTGGGGCGGCCCGGACCCGGGTTGGCTGCGGGGGCTGGTTGTTGTGGGGCGTTAGCGGCGCTGTGCATCGGCTGGAGGGATCCGTGAGGCGCGCCATGCGGGACAGAGGCCGGGCCCTGGTCTATCAGCGCATCCCTCACCAAGAGCGCCCCGCCCGCGCATCGGCCGTGCAGAGCGCTGCGCCCGCGCCGGCCGCAGCGCACAGAGTGCACGAAGTTCGGCCCGAAGACGCTCGTCGACTGGTGTTACGACGTCCATGACAGGCAGCTGGCCGGGCAGCGCGGCTACAGCGTCGGCATGATGGTCACCGGGGGGAATCTGCGGATGACGGGAAGGTCGGGGAACGGGCTTCAGCTACCGCTGGCCGTTACCCAAATGACCCGTGGGCGGGCACAGTTGGCCACGCATGAGAGGAAGTGGATGTCCCCATCGATGAACCCCCTGGAACGCTTTTGTACGCTCACGCCCCCACGGGCGTGGTGTGTTGACGAGACTCACTCCAGGCCTGCTTCCCCCGGCCATACGAAGCGGATGCTCGCGCAACTGCCTGATCATTAGATCATCTTGATAGGCGATTAAAAGCAACATATACCCGATACAGGACACCAAGAAATAGCAAAGCTATGGATCTTCTGTGATGCCGTGTGCTGTGTGGGGTGATGTGAGTCGGGTAGGTGGCTCCGACTCTGGAGCCTCGACACCGACGTCAGCGAAGACGCCGTCATCAGCAACACATTCTCCCGCTGCCCCGACGTGACCCTTTTCGTCACCCGCACGCGCTGTACTTGCGTCGATGCCGCGTCTCGTGGGCACGGAGGCAGCGCCGACGGCCGGTTGGGTTGTCAGCGTCGGGGCCCCGGACCTCGCGCCGGGGCCGGGGCCCCGGGTGGCGGTGCCGTACCGGTCAGGTCCCGCATGTCCGGCCTCCTCTGTGAGCGTCCAGCCGTTCTTCCGCTCCAGCGGAGCGATCAGCCCTCGCATGTGCCGGTGCCGTTGCTGGTCGAGGCGTTCGGGGATGATGTGGCGGATTCCGCGTCGCCGCAGGTAGCGGCGGTTCTTGCGGGAGGTGTATGCCTAATAGGCGCTGGGCAGGGGTTGGATGAGACGTCTGAGATGTATGCGGCGCCTGAGCGCTTCGACAACAGGGATGCACCAGCCCCTGCCCATGGTTGTCGCGTCGCCGTACGGTGCCATGGTTCGAGCCACGCTCAAGGTCATCTCCCGTAAAAGCCGGGGCTGTTGAGCCCTTCGCGAGAACGAGGCCCTTGGGTGCAGCTGGGGCTACGGATGGCTGATGGGGTGGTGCGCCAGGAGCGCTTCTATTAGGTCGCCGGGTGGTCCTGCCGCGGCTCGACGCCGACGGGCAACAACCGTTCGAAGGAGTTCACAGTGGCTGTGACCTGTGGAATCGATTGGGCCGAGGACCATCATGATGTGGCGCTCGTCGACGAAGGCGCCCAGCTGCTCAGCAAGGCCAGGATCACCGACGATGCGGCCGGCCTGCAGGACCTGCTGACGCTGCTGGCCGCGCATGGTGACAGCCCGGACGATCCGGTCCCGATCGCGATCGAGACTTCCCGGGGGCTTCTGGTGTCGTGCCTGCGGGCCACGGGACGCAAGGTCTATGCGATCAACCCGATGGCGGTCGCCCGCTATCGGGACCGGCACTCGGTCTCGCGCAAGAAGTCCGACCACCAAGACGCTGTGGTCCTGGCGAACATCCTGCGGACCGACCGCGAACTGCACCGCCCGATGCCCGCCGACTCAGACCAGGTCACAGCCATCGCGGTCCTGGCCCGCGCCCAGCAGGACGCCGTCTGGGAACGCACGCGCATCCACAACCGGCTCCGTTCGCACCTGCGCGAGTACTACCCCTCCATCCTGGAGGCGTTCACCGACAAGCGCGAAGGGCTGATCCGCCGCGAGGCCCGTGCGATCCTCACCGACGCGCCCACACCCTCCGAGGCGGCCCGGCTGTCCCCGCGTCAGCTCAAGGCCGCCCTCCAGCGGGCCGGGCGCCAGCGGAACATCATCGCCGAAGCCGGCCGACTGCACGAAGTATTCCGCCGCACCTGGCTCCACCAGCCCGCTGCGGCCGAGACCGCCATGGGCCGTCAGACTGCGGCCCTGATCGCCCAGCTCAATGCTGTCTGCCAAGCATGTGAAGACCTCGCCCGAGGCACCGAGGCACCGAGGCACCGAGGCACCGAGGCACCGAGGCACCGAGGAACTCTTCCTCGCACACCCCGACGCGGAGATCGTCACGAGCTTCCCCGGCCTGAGCATCCTCACCGGAGCCCGCATCCTCGCGGAGATCGGCGATGACCGCACACGCTTCCCGCATGCACGCGGCCTCAAGGCGTATGCCGGAAGCGCCCCCGTGACCCGGGAATCAGGCAGAAGCCGCCACGTCACCCACCGCAGGATCAAGAACAGCCGACTGGCTGCCACCGGACGGCACTGGGCCTTCTCCCCACTGACCGCCTCGTCTGGAGCCCACGCTCATTACAACCACCGACGGAGCATCGGAGACCGGTACTACGCGGCACTTCGCCACCTGTTCAACCGCATGATCGGACAGCTCCACCACTGCCTGACCACACGCCAGAACTATGACGAATCGATAGCCTTCAACCCTCCTGCATCAGATCAACTCATCCCGGCTGCTTGACCGTTAACCGCATGGGGTGCCTTGTCGCCACGCAGTTTGGCGGGGCGGCGCCGACGGGGGCCGCGACGGGACCGGATGGGTGGGATGCCCCGGACGAGCGGTTCGAGTGCGTGGCTGTCGTGGACGTTCGCGCCGGAGATGCCGACAGACAGGGGCAGGCCGGTCCGCTCGGTGATCAAGTGGATCTTCGAGCCGAACTTGCCCCGATCTACAGGATTCGGGCCTGTCAGGCCCCCTTTTTCAGGGCTCGCACGTTCACCGAGCCGACCGCGCACCGCGACCAGTCCAGCTCGCCGCGGGAACCGAGTTCATCGAGCACCAGGCGGTGCAGCTTGGCCCACACCCGCAGCCGGCTCCACTCCATGAACCGACGGTGGGCCGTCGCCCCGGAGGGGCCGAACACTGGAGGGATCTGCGACCACGTGCACCCCGTGGTCGCCACGAAGATGATCGCCGCCAGCACCTCCCGGTCGCCCTACCGACGCCGACCACCCCCTTGAGGCCGCGTCGGCGCCTCCGGCACCACCCGCTCGAACAACTCCCACAACCCGTCCGGCACCAACCGCTCAACCATCAACACCCAGACAGGCTACCGGTCAATCCAAATGAGATGATCTCTTTAAAGCAGTGTCCCGCTACGTCGCCCGCCTCGCTTCAACGGCTTACCCACCAGGCGGTTCCCGTTCCGCTGGTCGTGGTCAGCAGAGTGATCAGCCATACGGGCACGCGCTGAATAGTCAAGCACACTCCCCCGACCCGAAGTTCCAACACAGGCGGCGCAACGCCTTGGTCATGGGTAGTGCGCTGTACAGGGGAACTGTTAGTCACGGTTACCTCCAGCATGCAGGGGGTCCCGGCGGGGGCGCGGCACAAATAATGCGAGTGCTGTCCCGTGAGGCAATGGCGTAGCAAACCCCTGATCAGAGCCGCCAACACGCCTCAAAATGGCTCTACTTGAAACGGTAACAAGAGAACCGCCCTTCGCGAATTCGCTTCGCGCTTCCACGCGCCCCTCACGGGACGTCATCCCCTTATGCCCTCGCAAGCCCCCATTGCCCTGCCCCCGGATAACCGCCTGCACTCCAGTCTAGGCATGATCAGCCCCACCGAGTACGAGGCAGCGCACTACGCTGACCCACACCCCCTGACCGACTGATCACCGGCCAACAAAACACCGGCAGGAAAGCCGGCACGGTTCACTGCGCGACAATCGTCGCGGTGGGCGGGTGCCTTTCAGTCCAGGGACCAACGGTTCGGCCGCTGATGGCCGGCGTCGGTCTGGGCCAAGAGTCACTCCGGGCCAGGACTGTGACGGGCCACGCCGTGAACGGCGGGCAATCTCGTGATCAGGACACCGAAGTGGCCCAAGGCGGCGTCGGCTCCCACCACGTCGGACAAGTCCATTTGAAGGCACCCTCTGGGGCCACCATTGACAAGAGTCACCACATGGCGGGACGACCGATACCACCCTGGCAGCCGATCCCAGACCGGCCACTCCGAGTCTCACAGCCGTTGACAGTAGGGGACGATGCTGTCCCGCGAGCTGGCGTCGCCGGGGACGCCGGGCAGTGTTCACTGGATCAGCTCGATGTGCGGATGGTCCGGGGATGCCGGGCAGACGTGGAGTTGCAGATCGTATCCCCGGGCAAGGTCGATCATGGTGTAGTTCGCCGGAGGATAGCCGGGAAGGGTTGCAGTGGGGTTGGCCTGGTCTTCCTCGGGGGCCCAATTGTCGGTACCGGCGCCCCATTCGGTGGTGGCGATGGTCAGCAGCGGCTCCGCCTCGGTGCCGCATGCGGAGCAGACGCGGGGGACGGGGTCGGTGAGGCCCCAGCGGGTCCACCCACCGGCCTTCCAGCCGGGAGCGATGGACAGCTTGTCCGTGTAGAGCTCCTGCGGGGCGGGCGCGTAGTAGCTGTCGACAGCGGCGCCGGCCGTCTGCCACGTGCTCCAGTCCCCCAACTGCTGCTGCAGCTCCGTGCTCAACTCCATCACGTGGGGGTACTCGGTAACCTGCTCCGGTTCGAGTAGGCACGGCTCCGGCAGATAGCCGGGGAACTGGACGGCGGGCGGCTCCGGAGGGGTGTAGAGGACGTCGGTGACCGCGGCAACGGACCGCCAGAACAGGGCGGTCCTGGGGTGCGCCGGGTGGTCGAAGGGACACCACAACACCTGGAGCAGATCGGCCCCAAACCGACCGGGCGGGCGCAGCAGGGGGACGTCACGCCCGTACAGCTGGGCTACGGGCAGCATGGCGATCGGGCCCACGGGCCACGGGTGGCCGGCGTTGATCCGCTCGTTGGTTGCCTGTTCCTCAGGCGTGTACCGGGCTGTTTCGGGAATGCCGTGCGGTCGGCTCGCCACGGCTGCCTGGATGCGCCGCTGCAGCCGCACGTCTTCCGGCGAGAGGGGCGCGTTCACCTGGTCCCACACGTGTGGTCCGTCGCAGTGTGGCCACGGCTCGTCGGCGGGCCACAGTAGTGGCCCGCCGACCGAGCTGTCGTGCGGCGTCGGCGATCCGGGGCGTGGATGCAACCGGGTCGCCGTGCGCACCAGGGGAGCCAGTTGAGGGAAGACCGCGGTGACATCGACCGGTCGCGGCGGGGTGGTACGGCTCATGCTGGCTCCCTGCGGTGTGCGTCAGATCGGATCAGTTTCCGAGGTTGAGCAGCCCAGTATTGCCCTGGGTGTTGGAGATGGTGGTGACGAAGAGCAGGGTCTGTGTTCTGTCCGCCCGCTGAAGCGATGCACTCACGGTGACGCCGGTGGGGATCGTGCTGTCGCTGTCCTTGTAGAGGGGCGTCACCACATAGAAGACCGCATCATCCGGCCCCGTGGTGGATGCGACCGCGTCCTGTACCTGCTTCTCGTAGGTTCGCATGCTGGGCGTTCCGGTGTTCATCCCCACCTGCCAGCAAGGGACGAGGTTGGCCTGTCCGCCGTCGAGTATCTGGCCCTTCCCGCCGAGGACGTTGGCGATCAGGTGGCAGCGGGAGATCGCCGTGCCGGGCGAGTTCGTGGCGACGAACAGCTGCGCGTCCTGCCAGCCGGTGATGTCCCCCGAAGCCGCGCTGCCCGAGCCGAGCGGCTTGCGCAGACAAGCCTGCGCCCCGGCCGCCCGAGTACCGGCCTGGCTGGTCGGGTCAGTCCGGTTGCGATGCGGCACAGGGTCGGTGCTGTTGAGGATCCACCCACCGCCGGAATTGGGCTGAGCCACATCCAGGCAGGCGGCCTTCGGCTTGGTGAGGCGCGCCGTATTGCGCGCCGGCTCCGAAAAGCAGATGTCGCCGCTCACGTACTGGAAGTGGGAGACGCCGGCATCGACCTCGGCGGTGTAGAGTCCCTCGCCCTCGTCCTTGTCGCTCGTGTAGCTGCCCTGCCAGCTGTCACGCAAGAGCAGGTTGCCTTGACTGGTGTACTCGTGGGCGTAGTTGTTCGGCCCCTTGATGGTGACGAGCCACTTGTAGCCGATGGCTGACCCGCCGAAGACATCGAACCCGGTCTCCATGACGAACGGCTGGTGGTTGGACTTCAACTTGAACCTGACAAAGCTTCTGCCGCATTCGACGGGCCCGGCGGCTGTGAGCTGGGTCTTGGCCTGCTGGGCAGCGCGGCGCATCACCAGGTCCTTGTTGGCCGCCGGGATAGGAATGGTCTTCCCGTTGGCCAGCCGCACGGTGACGTTGCCCGCGCGATCCGGTGTTGTGGTGACCAGCTCCGTCACCCGCACCGTGGTCATCTTGAACGTGATGGTGTGTTCCGCCGGGCCTGGCGTGACGGCGCTGATGCGGTCAGTCGGATGCGCGGGCGCGGCGGCGGCCGTCGCGGTGCCACCGAGTGCGACAGCGGCGGCCGTCGCGGCCACCGTCGCCCCTGACAGGACACGGCGCAGCCAGTTCGGCTTTCGGTCCCGTCCTCTATGGTGGCGACGTATACCTGGTAGAGACATGATCGATCCCTCTCGCATTTCTGGTGGATAGGGCCTGTCCGCACCGGAGTTGCCCGGAGCTCATGCCGGTGGTGGCGGGGCGGGCAGGTGGGCGTGTCCATCGCGCCGCACGCCTGGTCTGCTGTGACGACGGCCGGCTCAGGCCTTCGAGTTCACGGACGGTCCGGCAAACGCGCCTGACCGCGGTTCACCAGGGAATTCCCGAGCCGGGCAGTTCAAGTCCCGGGCGGACCGGCATCTCTTCGGGGAGCCGGAGTTGCCGAGGCGAGGCGCGATGTCAGTGATGTATTCGGGCGGGTGAGGTTCCTGGCGCTGACTCCCGGCTCACGCCGCGCACCTTGACGAGTTGTCAACGGCCAGTGCCACACCGTCACGCTCCTGAGCGCCCGCCCGGCACGCCCCTGTCGCGCGCGAGGGCCCGGGGACGCGGAGTCCCCGGGCCCTCGCTATGTCACCGGTGCTCCCGAACCAGGCGTGGTGTCAGGGGTCAGGCCTTGACCAGGACGTAGGTGCCGCTGCCGTCGGCCCTGCCCATGCTGTACTGGCGTACGGGCTGGTCCTGGGCATTGCGGTCGTGGCCCATCATGAAGCCGGTGTACTTGTTCTGGACGCCGATCTTGTCGGAGCCGGGCACGTCGCGGTAGACGAAGAACCGCTGCAGGTCATCGACCTTGCAGTCGTCCTGCACCAGAGCGGCACCTTCACTGGAGGCGGTGGCCTGCGGGACGGCCAGGCACTTGCCGGTGCCGCGGTTGATGAGGATCTGCTCGGCGTTGCCGTTGGTCTGCGGACCGTGGCACATCTGCCACTGGTCCGGCCCATTGCCGAACATTGAGGCGGTCTTCAGCGTGATGCTGTTGTCCAGGCTCAGGATGGGCGCCGACCAGAACAGGGACCGGTCCTGCGTAGCGATCTTGTAGTAGCCCGCGTCGCAGGTGAAACCCGCCGGCACGTTGCCAGTGGGCGGCCAGTCGACCGCCGCCTTCACCGCCGGCTTCTGCGCGTTCGCCGACACGGATGCCTTGTCTGCGGCGGGTGCGCGCTCGGTGCGGGCCAGGGCGGCGCCGCAGCCGAGGATGTCCTGGGCCTTGCGCATGATGCTGCTGGCAGGCACGGCGTCCTCGCAGCGCACCGCGCCCTCTTCCAGCGTGGTGTAGGTGGTGTAGCTGCCGGCCTCGGGGCCGTCGACCCACTTGGTGGCGTAGCTGCCGTTGCCCAGGCTCACCCGGTTGCAGTTCAGGCTGCCGTACTGGCCGGTGACCTTGCGGGTGCCCTCGTACAGGGCGTAGTAGCCGGGTCTGCGGAAGTCCCAGGTGATCGACTTGGACTCGCTGCTGGTGTGGCTGTAGGACGCCTGGACACTGATGCCCAGGCTCGCCCCGACCTGGGCGAGGGCCTCAATCTGGAAGCTGCCCTGGATGGAGGCGTTCAGGCCGACCGACACGGTGATCACGGTCTGGGTGCTGGTCTCCACCGTCTGCGAACCCATGGTTCCCTCGGTGACGTACCAGCCCTTGAAATGTGTGATCGTCGGAACGATCTGGGTCGACTTGATGTACGGGTACCGCTTGCCGAGGTCAGCGGGCGTGCAGGCATCCCCGAGCTTGGGCTGGTCGGCCGCCACAGCGGCGGCCTTGGAAGGAGCGGCCTCGGCGGGGGCGGCCGTGGCAACCGCCGCGGCGAGCGTGGAGACGGCGACCGCGATGAGGACCGTCAGTCCTCGTCTGCCGCGGCCGGATGATCGTGAATGACGCATCGAGCTCATCCCCTCCCCCTGGACGAGACTCCCGGGTTCGAGCAGGCGGGAGTCCCGGCCAGCGGTGTGGTCGGTGTGACGGTGCAGATCGCGGGGCACGGGGCGTCATGGCCGTCTTACCTGTTCGTCATGCTGCCCCGTTTGATACCGCTGCTTGCGGCGGAACCAGATCAGCGGTGATTGGGCAGAACCGACTCTGCCCGAAAAACCGCGGGACGTAATTGGCGCCCAGTGCACCCTTGTTGGCGTGGAACGCACTGTCGGTCCCCAACACTGCTGCACTTTGCTGACTGTTCTGGATCACTGTTGCCAGAGTGCGTGGGGGTAGGGATGCGTTCCACAGTCGTCGACACCACCGGATTTCCCGTCCGCGAGCGGCCGGAGGCGTGGGCCGCGGCCATGGCCCTGGCGCAGGTGCCCCAGCGCGTCACCCCTCTGGAGGCGGGAACCTTCAAAGCGCGGATCGAGATGATGCCCCTGGGCGCCGGGCAGGTCTCCGTCCTGTCCTCCTACGCCTCCGTGACCGCGCAGCGCACAGCCCGGCATATCCGCCAGTCCGACCCGGAGATGTACCGGATCCACCTCGTCACCGCCGGAGAAGTAAGCATCGAGCAGTACCGGCAGCGGTCCCTGCTCAACCGCGGCCAGATGGCCTTCGGCGACAGCTCGCAGCCCATCGACATCCACGCCGGTGACACCCCGGGCAGGCATCTCGTCTACCAGTGCCCCAAGAAGCTCCTGCGGCTTCCGCACGAGCAGCTCACCCGCCTGTACGGCCGGTCCCTGCCATGGACACAGGGCATCGGCCGCCTGTTCGGCCAGTTCCTGACAGGGCTCGCCAACGAGTACGCCCAGTACACACCGGCCGACGCCGCCCGCCTGGAAGCCAGCGCGCTCGACCTGCTGTCAGCCGTCCTGGCCCACCATCTCGACCAAGACGCTTCGCCCAGCAGCCCTGCCGTATCAGGCGCTTCGGGCCAGCAGGCGCTGTTCCTGCGGATGAGCGCCTTCACCACTGAGCATCTGGCAGACCCCGACCTTGGACCGGAAACCATCGCCGCGGCCCACCACCTCTCCCTGCGCTACGTGCACCGCGTCTTCCAGCACCACGGCCTCACACCCCGGGCATTCATCCGCCGGCAACGGCTCGACCGCTGCCGCAGGGACCTGGCCGACCCCGCCCTGCAGCACCTCACGATCCACGCCATCGCCGCACGCTGGGGCTACCCCCAACCCGACGGCTTCTCCCGCGCCTTCCGCACGGCCACCGGAATGTCCCCCAGCGAATACCGCGCCACCCAGCGCCACTCCACACTCACTCCTGACGAGGACGGCGTCCCGGGCCGAGATCCGCGCCACACCGCGCGTTGATGTCCGGCGACACGGGGACATGACCGAGCTTGCTGCTTCCCGAGTCCCCCACCACTCCGACTCCCTCGTCGGCGGCGTGATCACGCCGTCCGGCACCGCCTGCTCTGCGGGCCTGTAAATAGAGCGGCTCTGTCCCGTATTCGGCTCTGCCCCGTAATCGGTGGTAACGATGGGTGACAGTCAGTGCGGGAGGATGCGGTGGCGGAGGAGATCGAAGCCCGCGCGGCCGTGCATCTGTCTCATGATTCGTCTGGTGCGGGTGTTGACGCCTTGGTCCGCCCATTGTGGTGCGGGAGGGTGAGGCCGGCGGTGACGGCTGCACGGTCGAGTTCGAGGCCGTTCGCAAAGGCGTGGAGGCAGGGCAGCTGGGCCGTGCGGACGCTGACGATCCACGCGGCGAGTTTCTCGTCATCGCCTGCGGCCGACGTGAGGAGCTGTGCGAACTCGCGAATAAATGAGGCCAGTTGAGTCATCTTTGGGCAGGACGAGGTGAGCTCGGCGAGGAGACTTGCGTCCCTGTCCCGGAGGTGGTCGGGATGGGTGAGTAGGAGGCGGCCCAGCCATCGCGGGGTGGTGACGGGCCGGTCGACTTCGGCCCGGCCTTGGGGGATGTAGCGGTAGCCGACACGTCTCACACACCTACCTGTAAAGCCCCGCAGCCCCGGACAGCACCGGGTGAGTGACCAGGAGGCGTCCGGGAACACCGCGAGAGCAGCCAGCGGGACGGGCTCCCGCTGTTCCTCATGCGTACGGGGGTGGTCCATCAACTGGCCGCAGGGGCAACTGCCTGCCCGCGTCCCAGGGCCGTCAGCGAGCCGTGGCTGCCACTCGCGAGCCTGAAGCGCCACGACCGGCGCATGGTGTTGCATCTCCAGGCCCGGCGTGCGCTTCTCACCACACGAAGGCCGGAGCGCACGGCGCTTCACCACAGTGCACGCCCCTGCGCGCATCGCTGCGCCCTGTTGACTGGATGGCCAGATCTGGCTGGTCGGCGGACACTTCCCGTACGCGCCACACGCGGACGAAGGTGGCTCCGCAGGTCGACCGACAGTAGCGGGCCGGGCGTCGGTGGCCCGGACCCGCCGCCGTACCGATCGCGGTACGCCCCCCCGGGCGTGCGGCGCGGACAAGGGCACCCCGTACAGGGAGGAGCCACCCGTGATGGACCTGACATCGTCGGCCTCCCCGAGCGTGACGGCAGTCGCCGACACCGGCCGCACCTATCGGACCGCATACGCGCCCACGGCCGCGGTAGACATAACCAGCCAGGGCGGTGGGCGGTCCGTGCCGCGCACCCGCCACGCTGAGGTCGGCGGCCGGCCCCGGCGTAACACCCTGGTGAGCAAGGCCATGGCGGCGTCGGCGAAGGACGCGCCAGGCTCCGGACGAACCCGGTCGGCCTAGGCCTGCCCCGGGGGCCCCGGCCATCTCCTTACCGCCCCGTGAGCGGTGGCTTTCCCCTCCACGGTCTCCACCGGCGCCGTCGTGCGCCCGTACACCGCCTCACCTCGTCCAGGCCGTACGGCACCGACACGACGTCAGGCCCGGTGTGCGACCCGGCGGTGCCACGGCTTACGCGACGTCATGCCCTCCCACCCCCCGTATCCCGTCAGGAGGTCCGTCATGCGACGACTCGTCAGGACGATCACGACCGCGGCCACGGCCGCGACGCTGGCCCTGGGCACCGCACTGGCTCCCTCGGCACCGGCGGTGCCGGACACCGAGGGTTGTACGGAGGCGACGACGCCCGGCGGCGACTGGCCGATGTACGGCAGGGACTACACCAACACACGCACGCAGCAGAGCGAGCACCGCCTTGCGCCGCTCAAGGCCGCGGCCCTCACACCGCGCTGGGTCTACCACACCGGCAACCCGTCCCAGGTGGTCGGCTACGAGGACCTCGCCGGCACACCCACCGTGGCACGCGGCTGCGTCTACATCGGCGACGCCGCCGGCGACGTGGCCGCCCTCGACGCCAACACCGGCCGCCGGGTGTGGCGCACCCCCATCGACCTGAGCGTCGACGAGACAGGAGCCCGCGCGGGCGTCGTGGTCTCCACGATCTTCGTCGACCAGCAGCAGGTGCTGGTGGCCGTGAACAAGCTGGGCGGACCGTACGTCCTGGCGCTGGACGCCCGAACCGGAAACCGACTGTGGCAGAGCCCCGCGCTGGACACCCAGCCCGGCGCCTACACCCACGCCAGCCCCATCGTCTACCAAGGGGCGGTGTTCGTGGGCTTCTCCGGCCCGGAGGGCGTGCCCACCGCCCAGGGCGGGTTCGCCGTCCTGAGCGCTACCGACGGCCATGTCCTCAAACACACCTACACCATCCCGGAAGCCGACCAGCTCACCGGTGACGCGGGCGGCGGGATCTGGAGCACCCCCGCCGTGGATACGGCCACCGGATACGCCTACGTCGGCACCGGCAACCCCTTCAGCAAACAGAAGGAACACCCCCGGACCAACGCCATCCTCAAGATCGACCTGAACCAGAGCCGGTCGGCCTTCGGCACCATCACCGCCTCCTACAAGGGGCTGATCGACCAGTACACCCCCATCCTGCGCGACCTGGCGAAGCCCACCTGCATGCTGCTGCCGGAAAACCCCACCCTCCCAGCCTTCCCACCCTTCCTCCCGCCGCTGGAGGAAGCCCGCGACAGCATCGCCTGCCTGCAGCAGGACCTCGACTTCGGCGCCGCACCGAACCTCTTCCGCGACCGGGACGGCGCGCTCCTCGTCGGCGACCTCCAGAAGTCAGGGATCTACCACGTGGTACGGACGGACTCGATGCAAGCCGCGCGCCGGATCCTGGTCGGCATCGGCTGCCTGGTGTGCAACGGCTCCTCCACCGCCTACGACCCCGCGGCCAGGCAGGTCTACGCCGATGTGGCCCTGGGTACCCTGATGGTCGCCTTCCGGCCGGACGCGAGCGCCGCGTCCTGGCTCTCGCCCGTCGGGGACGGCATCCACTACCAACCGGTGGCCACCGCGGACGGCGTCGTGTACACAGTCGACTCCATCGGCTTCCTCGACGCCTACGACGCACACACCGGCCTGCCCCTCCTCCACCGGCCCCTGGCACTCGACGGCGCACCCGACGCCATCGCCGCACTGGCCGGCAACGGCGTCTCCATCGCCAACCACACCGTCTACGTCGCCGCCGGCAGCCACATCATCGCCTACCGGCCCCTCCTGTGAACACCGCACACCCCGCCGCCCGGAGCGGGACGGGGACGGCACCACACCGCCCCGCTCCCGGGCACGGGTGCCTGGCCCGACCACGAGATCAGCGATCGGATGCGCGCGGCCACCTGGGCTTGATCCGCTTTGACGGACATCCGAGATCAGGGGTTCGTCCCCGGAAGGATGCCCATCATGGAGAACATGGGGAAGAAGAAGCCGCGCCCTCGCCGCTCGTTCACGCCGGAGCTCAAGGCCGAGATCGTCGAGCTGTGCCGACGTGGTGACCGCTCGGTCGGCGATCGAGACCGGCATCCCGGTCTACTTCGCCGACCCGCACAGCCCCTGGCAGCGCGGCACCAACGAGAACACGAACTGCCTGTTGCGCCAGTACTTCCCGAAGGGAACTGACGCTTCTCGATGGGCGGCTGAGGATATCGAGGCGGTTGCTGCCACGCTCAACAGCCGGCCCCGGAAGAGCCTCGGCTGGAAGACGCCCGCCGAATCCCTCAACGACCATCTACTATTGATGAAATAAGCCGGTGTTGCATCCACTGGTTGAACCTGGTCAATACACCAGTCAGCAATTCGCCACCCTGGCAACGGAGTTCGGCATCCGTCTGTCTGTTGGCCGCACTGGACAGTGCTGGGACAACGCGCTCGCTGAGGCGTTCTTCGCCACCATCAAAGGGGAGTTGCTCGACACGAGAACCTGGCCCAGCCGGGCCACGGCCCGCACCGCGATCTTCGACTTCATCGAGGACTGGTACAACTTGCACCGGCTGCATAGCAGCCTCGGCTACCGCAGCCCCGCTGACTACGAGACCGCACTCGCAGCCTGACCACCACACCGATGGTCTCCGTCAAAGCGGAACAGGCTCAGTGCTGGGGCTGGGGCTGCGGCTGGGCGTGGGTGTGGGTGTGGGGGTTGTGGGGCCTCGGCCACCCCTCGTGTCGTACGTGCGCTCCGGTGTGCGAGGCTTCAGGGAGTACAAGTCACGGGGGTGCACAAGTGCGCAAAAAGCGCGTGCGGAAATTGCTGCGGTCGATGGCGTCCGGCGAGCCGGTCAAGCTCCGCCTCTCTGGGTACACGTTCAAGGGTATGACTCGACTCGCCCTCGTCGCTGAGCAGTTCGGGTACGTGTACATGGACCTGCACCAAGACTTTGAAGATCAGTGCGCCACCATGCTGCTCCTGCCGGACCGTAGTGATCACGCCCAGGCCCGCGCGGCGGCGAACTGGGCCCGCTATCCCCACGCGGCCGACGGACGCTCACTGCCGCCCGACGAGCCCGAGGTGCGCGAACTCCTCAAGGCCCGGATGATGACGGACCTCAACCGTCAGTATTCGATGAGGCACCGGGCGCTGGTTATGCTCATCCCTTCCCTGGCGGGCACCTGGGAGCTCTGGTCCGAGTTCAAGACGGAGAACAGGACTTTCGCTCTCCTCCTCGCGGGCGGCTTCTTCGTCCTCGCTTCATCTCTCATCATCTTGAGGATCGCACTCGCCCAACGCGACTCCACCAAGTACACGAGGCGGCTGGAGGCCGCCGGGTACACCGCCGTGACCGACCGGAACGGGCGACGGCGCTACTACCCGCCCGGCCGGCACCTCCCGGGGCCCGACAGCCTCATGTTCTCCGCGAACGAGCTAGGGGACTACTGAGTCAGGAGTGGCCTGGGGCCGACAGCCACCGCCACCGCCACCGCCACCGCCAGCAAAATGGGGCCACTCAAAACGGCCACCCTCGTCCGGGACGGTACAGAAGCCCTGGACGAGGACTGACCAGCCGCCCGCCAGGCAGAACTTTTCAACCCACCGTCTGGAGCCCGGACGAGCCGATGGCTCAGTTGTTGTCGGTCCGGGAGCGTTTCGGGCTGCCTGCCGGGTGCTGTGACAGGCAGCCCCAGAGTGGCTAGGCGATCTTTGTGTAGCCCTTCAGGAGTGGTCTTGCTGCTCTGAGGGCTGCGGCGCCGAGGGCGGTGATAGCCGCAGCAGCACCTGGTAGGAAGAAGTACGCGAGGATACCGAGGACAACGAGGGCGCCCACGGCCACGCCTACACCGGCATAGGTCTTCCAGCTGCTAGCCGCTTGACGTAGTGGGGTCTGCCGCACGATCGGGTGACATCTGAACTGGCTTGCCCTGTGGGGCAGATGGGAAGGGTGTCGCTGTGCCCAAGCCTTATCCGGAAGAGTTCCGCCAGGACGTCGTGCGGGTCGCGAGGAACCGCGGTCCGGGCGTGACCGTCGAGCAGGTAGCCGCCGATTTCGGTGTCCACGCCATGACGCTGTGGAAGTGGATGCGCCGCGCAGA
This sequence comes from Streptomyces melanogenes, assembly GCF_014649795.1. Taxonomy (GTDB): domain Bacteria; phylum Actinomycetota; class Actinomycetes; order Streptomycetales; family Streptomycetaceae; genus Streptomyces; species Streptomyces noboritoensis. Next base: position 383,120 of record NZ_BMTS01000007.1, on the reverse strand, counting down.
CATCGACGACGGGACCAAGCCCGGAACGACCAGCCAGGAGGGTGCCGAACTTCGCGAGTCACGTCGGCGGATCAAGCTGCTGGAGCAGGAGAACGAGGTTCTGCGCCGGGCCACGGCCTACCTGTCGCAGGCGAATCTCCCGGGAAAAGGATCTACCCGCTCGTGAAAGAGCTAGCCGGAGACGGAGTGCCCGTCGCGGTGACGTGCCGGGTGATGAAGCTCGCCAGACAGCCCTACTACCGCTGGCTGGAGCGGCCGGTGACCGATGCCGAATTCGATGAAGCCGCTCGAGCCAACGCGTTGTTCGACGCTCACCGCGAGGACCCGGAGTTCGGCTACCGCTTCCTGGCCGACGAAGCCCGCAATCTGGGAGCTGGCATGGCGGACCGGACCGCATGGCGGATCTGCCGGGACAGCCGCTGGTGGAGCGTCTTCGGCAAGAAGCGTGGCAGGACCAAGAAGGCAGGCCCGCCGGTGCACGACGATCTCGTCCGCCGTGACTTCACCGCGACCGGTCCGAACCAACTGTGGCTTACCGGCATCACCGAACACGACACCGGGGAGGGGAAGTTGTATCTCTGCGCGGTCAAGGACGTCTTCAGCAAGCGGATCGTGGGCTACTCCATCGACGGGCGGATGATGTCCCGCTTGGCCGTCGCCGCGCTGAACAATGCCGTTGCCCGCCGCGAAAGCGTCGCCGGGTGCATTCTGCACAGCGATCGCGGATCGCAATTCCGGTCCGGAAAATTCGTTCAGGCACTCGCCGGCCACCAGATGGCCGGTTCGACAGGGAGAGGCGGGGCGGCCGGCGACAACGCGGCCATGGAGTCCTTCTTCAGCCTGCTGCAGAAGAACGTCCTCGACCGCCGACAGTGGGCCACCCGTCAGGAACTGCGAACGGCGATGGTGACCTGGATCGAGCGGACCTACCACCGACGCCGCAGACAAGCCTCTCTCGGCCGACTGACCCCCGTCGAATTCGAGACCGTCATGACCACACCGGCCCTCCAGGCCGCGTGACCGAACCTGTCACCCAAAGCTGCACCAGACCCAACCATCACGAACATGATCTAGAACCGTAAATAGGTTGCAAGCTGCCCACACCAAACACATGGGCCAAATCAACCTCCACTCAACCCTGACCTCTGAACTCCGCACCGCCGCAACATGCCTGCCCCACAAGACCTCCGCCCAGGCACCCCGGTACCCGACGCGAGCGCCCGCGCCCCCCTACTCGCCCACGAGCCCGAGCACGACGACCCAGTCATGCCGTCACGCGGACCGCTGTGCCGCCCCTCACCGTGCAACTCGCCATCGTGCACAGCGAGACCGCCGACGACTCAGCCCTCGACCGGATGACGCTCGGCGCCTACGCCCCGCAGATCCTGTGGCTCGACACCGACGAGCCGTTCAGTGACGGACTGATCTACGAGGCCCGCAGGTTCGGATGCGGCGCCGTACACGGGACCGCGGCCCAGGCCGTGCTCGTGCCGCCGCTCCGATACGACGAAGTCGTGTTCGGGCTCACCGGCGCCGGGTGGCTGTTCATCGAGCAGGCCTACGCTCAGCTCAACACCGCCAAGGAGGTCTGACGGGAGGGCCGCTCAGCGGGGGAATCGGTGGCTACCGGTCGACCGGCCCATCGACACAACAGAAGATCACCGTGACCGAGCTGTTGCAGAAAAAGACGCTACCCGCGCTCCCTGCCGCACCCGTGCTGGCATGCTCGGCGTCCTGGAGTGTCAGAGCCTGCAGATCGAGGAGTACCACGGCTTCGCCCTCCCTCGTCGGCGACCAACGGCCACCAGCGCTCAGCCTACGAAACGCGCCACGCCCCTGGGCAGGGGTAATTCGGGCAGGCTCAGACCGCATCTTCCCGACAACCACGATGCCCCGCGGCCCCGCGCCTTCACCGGCCGGGGCCGCAGCCACGCCGTCCAACCTCCCGCTCCCACGCCGGCTGCGGCCTGCGCGGGGACCAGTGAGCCGTACGGGGCGACAGGGGCGGCATCCGTAAAGGCCCGTACCCCCGGCGTCGCCGATGGGCGGCTGGATCGCTGACCGGGGTGAGTCGGCGGGGTCTGGCGCCCTGCCTCCGATACGGGCGCCGAAAGACAGCTCCGCGCAGATGTCGGCCGGGTACCGCAGACGGCCGGGCACGTCACGCTCGTTCAGGGCACCGATGACCAGGTCTGCGGTGAGGCCCCCCGGGTCGCGGCGGGCCGTCGTCGGGGGCGGAACCGTCCGGAGTCTGCAGGTGTGAGGCTCTCGGCGACTTGACTGGCAGATAGTTAGCCGCCATATTACTTCTTATGAGTGACGAGGACGCGAACCCCGGCGCTGCACCCACGCTCGAACAGGCGCGGAAGCAGATCGCGCGGTACGGGCTTGAGACCGACCCGCAGGCGGTACTTGTCGCGGTGCGCCTGATGGCTGCCGGGGCGCGCCTGGACCGGGCGTCCGAAGTGCACTTTGCGCGTTCCGGGCTGTCGACCGGGCGCTACCGCCTCCTGGTGGATCTCGAGGACAGCGACGGGGAGAAGTCGCCGTCGCAGCTCGCGAAGAGTCTCGGCGTCTCGCGCGCCACAGTGACGGGCCTGGTCGTTGGCCTGGAGCGAGAGGGCCTGGTGGCTCGCCGCGCCTCAACGGAGGACGGGCGGGGCGCAGTGGTGGTACTCACGGCGCGCGGCAGCCAGCGGTTGCGCGATATGGCCGCGGACCACTTCGCACGGCTTGAGGCGCTGGTCGGCGGACTGGCCGCCGATGAACGCGGGCTGTTCCTCGACCTCCTGGAGCGGATCACTCAGCGGATCGACGCATTGACTGCCGAATAGCTGCGGCATCACTTCCGCGCGGGGGCAGCTTCCTCAACCGCGCGGCACCCTTTCCTGCACCCATATAGTTAGCTTCCTAATCATCTGGTTAGCCAGCTAATTTATTTTGGAGGAGTCACATGAGCCCCTCTCCCAGAACCGCCCAGCGCGGTTTCGCCACGCGTCCGTTCACCCTGTGGAAGGAAGTCGCGACCGCCTACCTGGCCCCTGCGCTCACCGCCGGGCTCGGCGGATTCCTCAGCGGCCAGCCCGAACTGACCAGGGCCGCCTTCACCTCCATCGGGGCCACATCGGCCTTGGTGGCCTGCATCGTCGGCGCCTGGCTGCACCGCCGCGGCCGACCCCGGCGCTGGACAGCCTCGGCGCCGCGACCGCTACTCACCCTCGGCCTCGTCATTACAGCGGCCGGAATCGCCGGCCTGGCCGGATGGTTCGGATCCGACTGGCTGCCGTCGCACACACTGGTCCCCGATGCCGGATGGCTGGAGCGGCTGCGGATCGACCTGCCGCTGTCGGCCGGCCTGGCCGCCGCCATCGTCACCTGGCGGTGGCACGGCACAACATCCCGGCAACCGGCCTGACCCAGCCCTTCCCACCCGGTTCTCCAGACCCCTCACCCACGAAAGGCACACTGTGATCACCATCGTCGGCGCCACCGGCGCCACCGGCAGCGCCCTGCTCCGGCGGCTCATCGAACGCGAAGTCCCCTGCCGCGCCGTCAGCCGTACGCCCGACAATCTGCGCGCCGCGATCGGCGCAAACACACCAGTCGAGATCGTCGGTGCGGACGCCGCGGACCCTCAGACGCTCCGCGACGCGTTCGAGGGATCCACGCAACTGTTCCTCGCCATGGCCAACAGCCCGCGTCAAGCCGAGCTTGAGACCAACGTGATAGACGCCGCAGCCCACTGCGGGGTACGGCACGTGGTCAAACTCTCTGCCCCAGCAGCCGAGCCCGCCTCACCGGTGGCCATCTCGCGCAGCCACTGGCAGGTCGAGGAACACCTGGCGAAAACCGACATGACGGCTACGCTGCTCCGGCCCTACGCATTCATGCAAAAGCTGCTCCTGAACGCCCCAGCGATCGCCGAGGGCGTACTCATCGGGGCCATGCGCGAGGCACCCTGTAACTACATCGACGTCCGAGACATCGCCGACGTCGCCGCCGAGACCCTCCTGCGCCCCAGCCTTGCCGGCGCCACCTACACCCTGACCGGTCCCCGGGCCTTCAGCCACCCCGAGCTCGCCCGTCTGCTCGGCGAGCTGACCGGCCACCCCGTTCGCTACATCGACCTGCCGCCGAGCGAGTTCCACAGCCACCTCCTGTCCACCGCACAGATGCCGCCCTGGCTCGCCAGCCACGTGGTAGAGATCCAGCAACTGGCCATCGCACACCCGGAATCTCCCAACGACACCATCGAGATCATCCTCGGCCGCCCCGCCAGGACACTGCACACCTTCCTCCGCGAACATCTCCACACGTTCACCAAGACCGCCTGACCGACCGCCCAACCGTCTGCCCCGCCCCTCACCCTTCTCCGGGATACCGGTCCCGACATCCCGGAGAAGAGCATGCGACTTCGCGCAGGCGCAGATGCTGGTCCCCGACGGTGTGCTGGACGCCGCCAACCGCGTACGGGTCGCTCTGGCCGATGCCTACAGGCGGTTCAAGCGGCTCAGCGACGCGTTGATGGGGATCTTTGAAAACGGTTCTGACCGCGCTTCCGTGATGGCTACGCCAGAAAGACGACCGAGTCCAGGCTCGCGCGCCACCGCGCAACCGCTTGAGCAGCGCGGGACTCTGCGCCGAAGGCACTCGTGGCCGACGCCAGGCTGAGCCTTCACGGATGCACGGTCAGAACCTTGAAAACGCCCGCTGCCGCTCTTCGCCTCACTCTGTTGTTGGTTGAATGGTGTGAGGAGGGTGGGGATCGGCGAGCTGCGTGAGCCCTGCCGACCGTCAGGTCGGCGAGGCCCGGCGATGGTGAACCTCAGCCCATGGTCAATTGATCAACTCGCACTTCGAACTCGACGCGTCCGTCGAGTGATTCGAGTCCCCAAGGTGCGACGGAGATCGTAAGTCTGTCTGTGGTGGTGTCGGCGGTCAGGATGTCACAGAGGAGGCCGACCTCGACGGGATAGTCGGAGTCGGGGGTCAGGTCGTCGCCGGTGAAGATGGGCCACTTGTCGACGAAGGCCCATTGCTGCTGGTGGGCGTCGGCAAAGCGGACCTCGACCAGGCCGGGCTGGGGTTCGTCATCGACCCATCGGACCGCTTCGCAACGAAGGAAAGCCATGGGCAGAGCCTGCCATCACGGCCTGTGGTCGGCAGCTGGATATCCGGACTGCCGGCCCATCGGTCTCACTGTCATAGAACCCTGCGGAGCGGGACGACATCACGAAGGCCGGTCGGCATGGGCGGACGGGCGGCTTCCGGTGTCGCCAGGAGAGCGACGATGGTGACGGGCTGCTGGTAGTGCGTACAGGTGCCTTCGACGGCGGCTTCAGGGTCTTGGAGTGTTTCGGGCGGAACCGGAGATGCCTTCCTCGAACACCATCTGTCTGTGGTCCCTCACCAGCGCCTTCGTCACCAGCCACTGCGCCGACGGATCCCCTCCATCTCCTAGAGGTACCGGGGTGGCGACGCCTGCTATATCGCGTACCCGAGCCATCAGTACGGAGCACGAAATCGGCCTGCCTATCCCTCATCGGCCTCCTGGTCGTTGGCTTCGTTGGCGCGGTCGATCTCGGCCATGTGCTCCTCCGCCCAGGTCCGCAGCCCCGCAAGCGCGGCTTCCAGGGACAGCCCGAGTGCGGTGAGCTGGTAGAAGACCCGTGGTGGCACGGCCGGTTCGACCCGGCGCGACACCAGCCCGTCGCGGGTCAGGCTTCGCAGCGTCACGGACAGCATCTTCTGCGACACGCCGGGCATCCGGCGTCTCAGCTCCGCGAAGCGCACCTCCTCCGGTGCGGCATCGGCGAGCGTCTTGACGGCCATAGACGTCCACTTCGTACCAATGCGGTCCAGCAACTGTCGCGTCGGACAGTGGGGATCGAACAGATCGCCGCGCACCGGTCGACCGGCGGCCCGGGCTCCTCGGGTGGTCACCTGGGGCTCACCACCTTCCCTGAAAGTGCCGTCTTGGAAGCGGCCAGGCAGTTACCTACCGTTTGGTGGTCACCAATGGTAACCAGCAGGGGAGTCATCATGCCCGCAACCGCCGCACACCACCTGCACCGCATCGTGACGAACGGCGTCCAACTCAACGTCGCCATCGCCGGGGAGGGACCTGCGGTTCTCCTGCTGCACGGCTTCCCGCACACCTGGCAGCTCTGGAGCGGCATCATGAGCCGACTGGCCGGGCAGTACCGGGTCATCGCCCCGGACCTGCGAGGCCTCGGCGCCAGTGCACGCGCCGTCGAGGGCTACGACGCAGGCACCCTCGCCACCGACGCCGAAGGGCTGCTCGACGCACTCGACGAGCCCTCGGCAGCGGTGGTCGGTATCGACGCGGGCACCGCCCCCGCCGTCCTGCTCGCGCTGCGCCAGCCCCGCCTCGTCCGGCGCCTGGTCGTGATGGAGGCACTGCTCGGCCGCCTGCCCGGAGCAGAGCACGTCGTCGCGGGCGGCGCCCCGTGGTGGTTCGGCTTCCACGCCGTCCCCGGCCTCGCGGAAACCGTCCTGGCCGGCAACGAGGCCCCGTACATCGACTGGTTCCTCGACTCGGGAACGCTGGGGCGGGGAGTACCCGACGACATCCGTGCAGCCTTCGTCCACGCGTATACCGGGAGCGAGGCCCTGCGCTGCGCGTTCTCCTACTACCGGGCCCTGCCCACCAGCGCACAACAGATCCAGGACGCCGTCGCGACGGCTCGGCTGACCATGCCCACCATGGCCATCGGCTCCCACCCCATCGGCACAGGCCTCGAACACCAACTCCGCCCCATCACCGACGACCTGGTCGGACACCATCTGAAGGACTGCGGCCACATCATCCCCCTCCATCGCCCCGACGCATTGCTCGCACTCCTCGCCCCCTTCCTCTCCCCCGATCTACCCAAGTGACCGCAGCGGAGCCCAAGGATGGTCGGGCCTGGCGGAAGGGTATGGAAGTCCTGGGAACGGCTCACGGGTGACCAGGTCAGCCCTCGCCATCTCCCCCGCCCTGCCCGCGCCTACGCACCAGCGCCTTCGCCCCTACGACCAGGCCCACCGCACTCACGATCACCGCAACCCCCACGACGGCCACCGCACCGCCCACGGCGAGGAAGAACAACAGCAACGCCCACAAAGGCGGATCACCGTCCACCGGCTGCCCTCATTGTCCGCGACATACGTGTCACGACGTGCCATCAGGCCTACACGGTTCCCACCACTCACCCCACAGCCACACCGCCGACGCAGACACCACTACCGGCAGCCGCGGCCCGCCGCCGCACTCGCCAGGGCTGGTGGCCCTTCGGGCCGCTCCCGCTGAAACCGAGCACAGTCGGCAGCCGGTCGCGCTCGGGGCCAGACCCCGTGCATCGTCTCAACGAAGTTTGATTGATCTCACCGCACCTTGACCGCCAGCAGTCGATGTCGGCGAGAGCGAGAGCACGATGTTCTGGGTGGGCCTCGCCGTCCTGGCCGCCTTCGGGAGCCTCCGCTTCTTCCTGTCGCGCCAGTTGATCGACCGCCTAGGCTCGGTCGCGAGCCGCATCCCTGTCGAAGTCCGCTGTCCGTTGGCACTCATTCGAAGGCGACGAAGGCAACACCCCTGTTTTTAACGGGGTGTACGAGAGCCACGGCTCCGGTGTCTTTGGGGACCGGTGCTTCTCCGGCGAGGTCGGGAGCCGCTTTGGTGTGATGGTCTGTGACATGCCGCGTTTGGCGTAATCGAGTGGGTTGGGCTGTTTGGCCGCCACCCTGTGCATGTTGATCACGGTCCGGGTCAGGGAGACCGCTGGTGCACAGGTCGCATGAAGTGCTGTTCGAGAAGATCCGCCGGGCCGAGCGGGAGCAGGGGCTGTCGGGGCGGGAGCTGGCCGCGCGGTTCAAGGTGTCGCGGAACACGGTGAGGAAGGCGTTGGAGTCGCCAGTGCCGCCGAAGCGGAAGTCGCCGCAGCCGCGGCCGAGTGTGCTGGAGCCGGTGAAGGGGTTTATCGACGCGCTGCTGCGCGAGGACCTGGACGCGCCGGTGAAGCAGCGGCACACGGTCGTGCGGATCAGGAGCGCCTGGCTGCGGAGCACGACTTCGAGCTGGCGCGTCCGACGACCGTCTACGACTACGTCGCCAAGCGCCGTCCGCAGATCAGGGCGGAGGCGCTGGAGGGGCGTCGGCACGTGGAGGGCATGGTGCCGCAGGCGAAGCGGCCGGGTGAGGAGGCGGAGGTCGATTTCGCGGACTTCTGGCTGGACCTGGCCGGTCAGCGCCGCAAGTGCGTGCTGTTCACGCTGCGGCTGTCCTATTCGGGCAAGGCGGTTCACCGGGTATATGCGACGGCCTCGCAGGAAGCGTTCCTGGAGGGGCATGTCGAGGCGTTCACGGTGCTGGGCGGGGTGCCGTCGGTGCACATCCGGTACGACAACCTCAAGCCGGCGGTCAAGCAGGTGCTGTTCGGGCGCTCGCGGGTGGAGTCGACCCGGTGGGCGTCGTTCAAGTCGTGGTACCAGTTCTCGGCGTTCTACCGCGCCCCTGGTGAGGACGGCGCCCACGAGAAGGGCGGGGTGGAGCACGAGGGCGGCCGGTTCAGGCGCAAGCACTTGGTACCGCCGCCGCAGGTCGATTCGCTGGCGGAGCTGAACGAGCGGCTGGCCGCGATCGACGTGGCCGAGGACGCCCGGCACATCCACGGCCGGCCCACCTCGATCGGGTTCGACTTCGAGGCCGAGCGCGTACGGCTGAGGCCGCTGCCCGCGGACGACTACGACTGCGGGATCGACCTGACGCCGACCGTCGCCCGCAACTCCAGGATCACAGTGCGGCAGGGCTACTACTCGGTGCCGGCGAAGTTCATCGGTGCCAAGGTGCGGGTCAAGCTGCGGGCGAACGAGCTGTAGGTGTTCGACGGCCGCCAGGTCGTGGCCCGCCACCCGAGGCTGACCCGCCGCTATGCCTACCACGACATCCTGGACCACTACCTGGAGATCCTGCTGGTCAAACCCGGTGCGTTCGCCGGGGCCTCCGCGCTCGCGCAGGCCCGCGCGGAGGGCGGGTTCACCAAGGTCCACGAGGCGTTCTGGGCCGCGGCCAAGCAGAAGGCGGGCGACCGCGAGGGCACCCGGATGCTGATCGAGGTCCTGCTGCTGCACCGCCAGCTCCCGGCCCAGGCCCTGGCCACGGCGATGGAGACCTGCCTGCGGATCGGCTCGGTCTCCACCGACCTGGTCGCCATCGAGGCCCGCAAGGCGATGGAGGGCACCGATGCCGAGGACGCCGAACTCCTCACCGACCCGGACGAGCCGTCGCACGACGTGGTCCCCGGAGCCGGGGACCGGGCGGACGAGGAGGCCCGGGTGATCTCCCTGCACACGCGCCGTCTGCCGCCCGACCCGCGCACGGCACTTCCCGACATGAGCAAGTACGACCGGCTGCTGAGCCCGGCCACCCGCCGCGACAGCGGCCAGACCCGGAAAGGCCACGGCGCATGAGCCCCACCATCACCCTCACCGACCAGGACGAGAAGCCGGACACCGGGCAGATTCCACCCCGGCGGATGTCACTGCCGGGCGACCCGGAGGACATGCTCATCGACGAGGCCTGCCGCGACCTGCGGCTGCCCGCCTTCCGCGAACGGTTCATCGAGCTCGCCCAGTCCGCCCGGCGCGAGCAGGCCAGCTACAAGCAGTTCCTGCTGGACCTGCTCCAGGTCGAACTCGCCGACCGCGACCTGCGCCGCCAGCAGCGGCTGCTGCGCCTGGCGCGCTTCCCGCGCCCCAAGCGGCTGGAGGACTTCGACTTCGCCAAGAACCCGAACGTCACCCCGGAGGTCGTCGCGGACCTGAAGTCCCCGACCTGGGTACGCGAGGGCTGCCCGCTGGTCCTGATCGGCGACAGCGGCACTGGCAAGAGCCACCTGCTCATCGGGATCGGCACCGCGATCGCGGAGGCCGGCCTGTCGGTCCGCTACACCACCACCAGCGCACTGGTGAACGAGCTCGCCGAGGCCGACGCCGCCCGGCGCCTGTCCTCGGTGATCGCCCGCTACAGCAAGATCGATCTTTTGTGCCTGGACGAGTTCGGCTACCTCAACCTGGACCGCAAGGGCGCCAAGCTGCTGTTCCAGATCTTCACTGAGCGCGAGGAACGCAAGGCCACCGCCGTTGCCACGAACTCCCCGTTCACCGAATGGGACAAGACCTTCGGCGACGCCCGCCTCTGCGCGGCCATCGCCGACCGGATCACCTTCCGCTGCACGCTGATCCAGACCGGCACCGAGTCCTATCGCTACCAGGCCACCCAGGACTCGCTCTTCCCCACACCGCAGTGACCCCTGCCCCATCAGTCGACCATGGTTTGCCGTGGTCGACTCGGCGGTGCGCCGGAGGGCGGGATTACCAAGACGATGGCGAGGGGCTTCTTGGTTCAGGTGGCTGCCGGGCCGGTCCTGACCTGGGCCGACATGTTTGTCACATACGAGACAACGCAGTTGTAGTGGTAGGTGAGGAGAATGGGGCCTGCGGTCAGTGTGCTGTCTTTCGGTGCGCTGGGCGGGACCGTGACGTTGACCTGCCACTGGGCGATTCCCCCGGCGGGGACGAGCACGCCGGTGTAGTCGGAGACGCAGTTGAGGCCTGTCCTGTCGGAGTTCAGCGTGCACGACCAGGGGCCTGGTGCGTTGCCGACGGGGGTGAGGGTGTTGTCGGCGAACGTCATGCCATGCATCGTGTCCGTATACATCGACAGGTACATCTTGCCGGTGTCGCCATACGTCGGGACGCTGTCGTGGATCACGTCCTCGGTGGGGGAGGTGTTCTTCAGGCCGATCACCACCTGGCCCGATGTGCCTGGTGCGATGACGGGGGCCGGGGTCTGCGGGTAGTCGGTCAGCGCAGAGCTGTCCTTGGCCAGTGCCGGTCCGGCGCTCAGGGCCAGTGCCGCGCCCGCCATGAGGGCGGCGGTGCACCACCTCCCGGCCCGGTGAAGCCCCCTGGGGCGAGCCGCCCGGGGGCGTCCCGCTGCGTGGGCCGCCGGCACGGCGGCCGGTCCTTGCGCATCCGTCATCATCCGCGTCCTTCCGGTCTCTGTGAAGGGCACAGTGCCAGCGTCCGTTCCCCACAGGGACCAGTACCGCGGCGCCATGGGATACCCCTACCGCTCCGGGGCCCCGCCTCATTCCCCCATCAGGCCAAAACGACACGAATAGCGTCCAGTCCTCGCGCATCGCCCCCTGGGCGGTGCACGGCCGGCATGCGCCGACGCGCTCGGGACACAGGTGACGCCGTTACATGATCCAAGTCAGACACGAGGGCGGGCTCCTGGCCGCGTCTTGTCAGGGAGGCGACTTCCGGAGCCCGCACCCACACGCTATCGATGCCCCGGCAACGACCCCCTCGGACACTCCGCCCCGACCGGGCAGGTCACCCGAACAGTGGCTCCCAATCTCGCCGGAGTGGCTCCCGATCACACCGGAGCCCACCGCCCACGGTCGAGTACATCCCCTCCACGAACGGCCCAATCCCGGCTCTCACCACCACCGGAGTCGTGGCTCTCAAATGACCCGACAAAATCACAACACCCCCACTACGACCTACCTGCGCACCCGAGAGCACTACGGCCGCGTCAAGACGGACAGGCGTGATGCTCATCGACCGGCGAAGCTGATCCGCCTGGACGATTTGCCCGGTGCGGGTGCCGGATATGGGACAGGAGGCCGGGACGAGACCCTTCGAGGCCACCGGACGGGGCCGGAGCGACGTAGAGGTTCCGCCGATCTACACACAAGTAACATTCAGGTCATGTCTCTAAGCACCAGGCTGGAAGGCTCGGCCAAAATAGGGCTAGCGCTACTGGGCGTCGCGGCCCTCTCTACCTCGCTCAACCGGGCAACACACACCGACGAGGGCGCGGCGAACTGGATCTCGTACTTCACCAATCTCTCCAACCTGCTCGGCGCCGCCGTCCTGCTGGCCGGTGGGCTGGCCCTGTTGCGCGGCACCCGCCCGGTCCCCGACCTGTTGCGCGGTGCCGCCACCCTCTATCTGGTAATCACAGGGCTGGTGTACTGGGCCCTGCTGGCTGGGACCATCGACGCGAACACGATCATCTGGGCGAACAACGTGGTGCACGGCGTCATCCCGGCCGTGTTCCTCGCCGACTGGCTCCTGCGTCCTCCGCCGCGCCGCATCCCCTGGACCCGGGCCCTGCCGTGGCTGGCCTTCCCACTGCTCTACCTCGCCTACTCGCTCCTGCGCGGGCCGCACGCGGGCTGGTACCCGTACGACTTCCTCGACCCCCGCGAGCCGGGAGGCTACGGGCACGTCGCGACCTGGTCGGCGATCATCACGTTGGCCTTCACGGGGACGGCGTCGCTGCTTGTCCTGTACGTCAACGCGCGCCACAAGAGGGGTGGAAGTGGCGGAACCGGCGTCAGCGAGCGAGAAGCCCGTGACCGGGACCTGACGACGACCTGAGAGCAGCCGGGCAGGCGGGCCCGCCCGCGAGGTCGCCACCGCCTACGGCGTCGGCCTCGAACCGTCCAACGTCGCGGCCGGCGGCAACGCCTGCCCGATACGGTTCCGCTGCGTCGGCTGCGACCACTTCCGCACCGATGTCTCCTACCTGCCGGACCTCGAACGCTATCTCTCCGACCTGCTCAACAGCCGGGAACGGCTGATGCCCACGTTCGAGGCCGACGACTGGGCCCCCTCCGAAGCCGCCCCGTCCGAAGAGGAGATCCGGCGCGTCCGGCGGCTGATCAGCCGCGTCGAAGTCGATCTGGAGGACCTGACGGAGCAGGACCGGGCCCAGATCGAGGAGGCTGTCTCCGTGGTCCGTTGCGGCCGCACCGTCATGCTCGGCATGCCCCCCCATCCGCCGGCCCAGGACGGATCCCCCGTCAGCCCAGCCTCGCTCCAAGCCCATCTCGCCCGAGCCCAGGACCACAACTCCCCCGGCGCGGGCACGGAGGTAAAACTCCGGACCAGGGGGTGCTGCCGGTCGCAGTAGTGGGCCGCGCCCTCACCGGCATCGGTGGTGTGGCGCCTTGTCGGCGCAGCGAAGGCGCACGCGGGTCATGTCCCCTGTAGTGGTGTAACGGCGGCTGGTTGATCTTCTGGCTGGGGGTAGATCGAGTCCATGCCACCCTTGGGGAGGTAGCTGCGAGGGAAGGCGATCCACTCATCGTGCATCTCGATGAGGACAGCGGTGGTGAGTCGTTCGAGGGCCGGCGGGTTGGGAAAGATCTGGACGACGTCGACGCGGCGCTTGATCTCACGGTTGACCCGCTCCAGGGGATTCGTGGACTGGATCTTCTTCCAATGTCGCTCGGGGAAGTCCGCGAACGCGGTCAGGTCGGTCTTGGCCTCCAGGAGCATCTCCCTGACCTTCGGGAACTGCCGTCCGAGCATGTCGGCGACGGTGTCGAGCTGGGAACGGACCAGCTCGGCGGTGGGCTGGGCGAAGATCGTGCGGATCGTCGCAGCCACCATCTCCCCGGAGTCCTTCGGGATCACCGAGAAGACGTTGCGCAGGAAATGAACGCGGCATCGCTGATAGGCGGCGCCGAGCATGACCTTGCGGACGGCCGCGACCAGGCCCAGGTGGTGGTCGCCGATGACCGGGCGGACCCCGTTCAGACCGCGGGCCCGCAGCGAGCGCAGGAACCCGCTCCAGAACACCTCGGTTTCGCTGTCGCCGACCATGAGCCCGAGGACTTCGCGGCCGCCGTCCTCGGTGATGCCGGTGGCGATGACCACGGCCTGGGACACGATCTGGTGCTCGACCCTGGCCTTGCAGTACGTCGCGTCGAGATAGACGTAGGGGAAGCGGATGTGGTCCAGGGGCCGAGTGCGAAAGACAGTCAGCTCTGTGTCGAGGTCGCCGCAGATCCGGGAGACCTCGGACTTGGAGATCCCGGTGTCCCCGCCCAACGCTCTGACCAGGTCATCCACGCTGCGGGTGGACACGCCGTGCACGTATGCCTCCATGATGACGGCGTAGAGGGCCTGGTCGATACGCCGTCGGCGCTCCAGCAGCGACGGGAAGAACGACCCGGTGCGGACCTTGGGGATCGCCAGGTCCAGATCCCCGGCCTGCGTGGTCAGCAGCCTCTCGCGGTGCCCGTTGCGCCAGGTCGTGCGGCTGTCGGTGTGCTCGCCGGGCTCCGCACCGATATGGGCGGTGGCCTCGGCCTCGATGAGTTCCTGCAGGATCCGCTGGGCCAGGACGCGGACCAATTCAATTCCGTCCGCCGTACGCAGTGCCTCCATGAGGCGAAGTAGGTCATGCTGGGACAAGGCCATCGCGCCACCTCTCAACGAGCGTCACTACTCGGAGAGTTGCGCGATGGCCGCCCCATGACCAGGGGCTACGCGGAGATCGCCGCTACACCACCCGGCGGGACACCACCGGAATCCCAGAGTTTGTCGGCGCTTCCGCCAACGAGGAGGGTCGGCTCCGTGGCTCGCCGAAGCGCCGCCGCCACATGATCGTTGGTCAGGATCGGAGTGAGCCAGGCTGCCGGGATGTCCCTGTCAGCTGCGATGTCGCAGGCGAGGGAGCCCAGGGACTTGCCGACGACAAGCCGACAGGCCCCCGCTTCGGCATCGACGGCCTCGGTGTCCACGGTGAACTCCGAGAACCCGTCGGGAATCTGCCACCACAACTCCTGGACCGTCCAACCGTGCTGGAGCAGGACACTGCGGGCGAAATGCAACAGCGGCCGTGCGGGCGAGTAACCGACGCCAGGAATGACGACCACGACACGATCCGGCGCACCGTCGAAGCGGGTGGGCACGGCGAACGGGGAAGGATCAGGCATGACCGCAGACTGCTAGCCGGCCGATCATGCGACGCCGGTTCCCGACAGCCGCTTCGACCACTCAAGGTGCTGCCTGACGGGCCGCTTCAACTCGCCCTGCGGAGCCAGGACACGACGCTCGATCTTCGCCGTTTGGCCACGGGTCTGGAACGCGACCGCGCCGCGTCGACGCCGCTCTGACCCTGCTCTGTCACAACGGCCGCACCGAGGGGGCCAACAGCAAGATCAGGCTGCTCAAGCGCCGGACGTATGGCCGCGCCGCGCCGGCTACGCACCCCTGCGCCAGCGCGTCCTGCTCGGCCGACCTCCACCAAGACGATCAACGCCTACGAAAATCTTGGAAGACCCTGATGCGTGACAGACCCGGTCAGGTACTGCGTTGGTCGTGGGTGTCCTGGCGGAGTTGGTCGGCGTGCCGGGTCATGGCGTCGATGCGTTCGGTGAGCTCGGCGTCCTGGGGGCGCAGGTGGGGCCGGGTGTTGGTCAGGGGACGCAGGAGGCGGGCGGTGTCGTTGTCGGCGAGGGCCTGGTTGAGGTCGCCGATGGCGCCTTGGGCGCTGGCTGGGAGGCCGGTGAGGGAGGTGATCTGGCCGGCGAGTCGGCGTAGTTCGGCTGCGTTGTCGCGGGCCCAGGCGTTGACGGTGCGGTCGGCGGCGCGTGTGTCGCGGGTGGCTTGGATGCGTTCCTCGCCGGTGCTTCCGGCGGTGCCGGGGCGTAGTCGCAGGTAGCGGCGTTCGGCGGCCTGGCGGCTGGCGACGCCGAGGGGGCCGGCGAGGTCGGCCCAGCTGGCGCCCTGGTCGCGGGCGGTTTCGATCAGGCCGCTCTCCCAGCTGGCGAGCTGCTCGCGGACCTTGCGCAGCGTCAGCAGTGCGGCCAGTGCCGGATGCGGGCCCGAGTGCGGGGCGGGCGTGTCCTGAGCCGTCGGCGCGGTCCCGGAGGGCTGCTGTGCATCCCTTACGGCCTGACGGATGGTCTCCAGTGCTGCTGCTGCGGTGAGGAAGGGGATGGGTGCGGTCGGCTCGTCGGCTGCGTTCATGGCACTCTCCATCGCTCTGTCATCCTCCAGATGACTGCTTACTTGTCATCGTT
The DNA here is from genome assembly GCF_014649795.1 of Streptomyces melanogenes. Classification (GTDB taxonomy): domain Bacteria; phylum Actinomycetota; class Actinomycetes; order Streptomycetales; family Streptomycetaceae; genus Streptomyces; species Streptomyces noboritoensis. The sequence continues at coordinate 367,233 of NZ_BMTS01000007.1, read as the reverse complement.
TCGATGACATGTTACAACGGAAGCACGTTGAAGCGCATTGGCAGTTCCTGCCCGAACCAACTGGAGGTGTTTCGCGATGTTGATGCGCACCGACCCGTTCCGCGAGATGGACCGGATCGTCCAGCAGCTGTCAGGCACATCGGGCACATGGTCGAAGCCGTCCGTGATGCCGATGGACGCCTACCGGCAGGGCGACGCGTACGTGATCGCCTTCGACCTCCCCGGCGTGAGCACCGAGGCGATCGACATCGACGTCGAGCGGAACATGCTCACCGTGAAGGCCGAGCGCCGGCCCACGGGGAAGTCCGACGGCGTGCAGATGGAGCTCTGCGAACGGCCCCTGGGCGTCTTCTCCCGCCAGGTCATGCTGGCCGACACCCTCGACACCGAGCACATCGAAGCCGACTACGACGCGGGTGTCCTGACCCTGCGCATCCCGATCGCCGAGCGCGCCAAGCCGCGGAAGATCACCATCGGCGGCGAGTCCGGCCGCAAGCAGATCTCCGGCTGACCAGCCCGGCACCAGCGGCGGAGGACGGGAGGGCAATCCCCCCTCCGGCACCCCGTCCTCCGCCCTCACCCCCCCTTCCCCCCGGAGGTGGCGTGATGCCGATGCGCCGGGAAGCGTTCCTGTCCCACATCCAGGAACGCGGCAGATACCAGACACTGGCCGAAGCCGAACGGGCAGCCCGCGTCGTCCTGGCCCTGCTGGGCGCGCACCTGGTCGGCAGCGTGCGGGCCGAACTCGCCGCCCGGCTCCCCGAGACATACGCCCTGATCCTCCTCAACCCGCTGCAGGCCGCAGAACCGCTCTCCCCCGAACGCTTCGTACGGGCGACAGCGGCCTGGATCGAAGGCGCCACCGAGCAGACGGCCCTGTGGGACATCGGCGCAGTCCTCTCCACCGTCGCCGCGGCCGCGGGCGCCAGCCTCACCCGCGAGGTCCTGCTCCAGCTCCCGCACGGCTACGACCTCCTGTTCGGCGAGCCTCAACCCACCTGAGCGACGCCGGCCGGAACCCGAACCCTCGAAGAGAAAGGCAACCGCGCACCATGTACGACCAGCCTCGAGCGAACCCGCCGCGGACGGCCATGACGTTCGAGCAGATGCTGGAACGCGTGCGCTACGAAGGCGCCTACCCCACCCGCGAACGCGCCGCGGAATCCGTCCGCAACGTCCTGGCCGCACTCGGCCGACAGATCACCGGAGACGAACGCGTCGACCTCGCACGCTGCCTCCCCTTCGAGGCCGCCCTCACCCTGACCGCCCAGATCCCCGACACCGAACAGCTCACCGGCTGGGGCTTCGTCAAGGATCTGGCAACCCGCACCGGCACCACCGCGGCCACCGCCCGCTGGGACACCGGCGCCGTACTCACCGTCGTCTCCCACCTGGCCGGGCCCGACTTGCTCGCCCGCATCCTGAAGCAGCTCCCCGGCGGCTACGCCCTCCTCTTCGGCCAGGCAGAACTGCAACAGCCCCAGCACGCCGCCTGACGGGAGCCGCAGCGCCCGGGGATGCTCCGTCCCACAGCGCCAGCAGGTGAGCGCTTTCTGGCCGCCGGGCCACCGCCCCCACGCCCTTGTGGGCGGCGGCCCGGCGGCATCATGAGCTGGGCCTCGTCGTAGCCTGCGGCCCTGACTGACGCCCGCCCCTGGCTCCCTCCGAAGCCTTCGAGCTGCTGCTGGCTGGCAACCAACGCTTCAATTGCGGGCGCGCCGCAGCATCCGAACCAGGACGCCGCGCGCCGCGCCGAGACCGCACCCGGGCAGCGCCCGTTCGCCGTGCTCTTCGGCTGCTCCGACTCACGGCTGGCCGTCGAGATCTCTTCGACCGGGGACTGGGGAACTGTTCGTGGCGCGCACCGCGGGCCACGTGGCGGGGCCGGAGGTACTGGGCAGCGTTGAGTACGGGGTGAGCGTGCTGGACTGCCCGCTGGTCGTGCTGCTGGGCCACGATTCGTGCGGCGCGGTCGCGGCCGCCCGTGCCGCCCTGGGCGGAGGCGTCGGCACGACCGGGTAGGTACGCGACGTCGTCGAGCGCGTCACCCCCAGCATCCTGTCCGCCCGCGCATCCGGTCTCACCCGGGACGACGACATCCTCGCCGAGCACATACGGCACACCGTCGCCCTCCTCCTGGATGGCTCCCGCGTACTCGCCGACCAGGTCAGCACCGGACAGAGCGCCGTGGTGGGCCTGTCCTACAGCCTGGCCGACGGCAGCACCCGACTCGTCACAGCCCCGGTCTGCCATCGCAACTGGCCGCCTCGGGCCCCGCCACTTACACGGTTCAGTCGCTGGCGGTGAAGGCGATGCCGTCACGGGCGTTGGGGCCTGCCGCCGTCGGAGGCGGCGGCTGTCGGGCTCGCCGACTCGGCGGCGCGGCGGTATTCGGCGTTGATCCGCTGGGCCTCTTCGAGCTGGTCCTCGAGGATGACGATGCGGCAGGCGGCCTCGATGGGGGTGCCCTGGTCGACGAGTTCGCGGGCGCGGGCGGCGATACGGAGCTGGTAGCGGGAGTAGCGGCGGTGTCCGCCTGCGGAGCGCAGCGGGGTGATGAGGCGGGCGTCTCCGATGGCGCGGAGGAAGCCCTGGGTGGTGCCGAGTATCTCGGCGGCCCGGCCCATGGTGTAGGCCGGGTAGTCGTCGTCATCAAGTCGGTCGTAGGAGTCATCTGCCGTCATGTGCACCTCTGTCATGGAACGCGTCGAGGGACCCTGGTGCCATGCGGCACCAGGGTCCCGAAGGAACTGCTACACCATCTGCCGGCTCTCATGCCCTGCCGGCGTTCCGTGTCCGCCAGCCCGATGTCGGGGCTGCGGGGATCGCGGTTGCTTGACCGGAGACCACCTCACTATCGATGTCCTGCGGTACCCGGGCTCAAGGCTTCCGCCCGGGCGATCCTGATGGCGCTCGCTCCTCCGTTCTTCCCTCTGGGGTCAATCACTTGCTTACTGCGCGGGTCCTACTGTCCTGCGTACTGCTGGTACTGCTCACGGCGGCCCCTGACCACTGCGGGCCACCCGGTGCGGCCGTCAGTCCCGTCGCCATCCTGCAACCGCTCCGGCTCCGCAACTCCACCACCGCACCGTCCTGCAACCCGCACCTGCGGGTACCACTGCCCGGCAGTTCATCTCTGCCGGGCCCTGCGATCTCTCTGCGTTACGAGAGAAACCATACCCAGATCACTGTCAAAAATCTACTCCAGCCAACATAGATTTTCGCGTGCCGGGCGGTGAGGTAATCACACTCGAAGGAGGCTGGTGAGAGGAAGCCGTGAGCCTCCCCTACGGGAGACAGCGCTGCCGCCAGCGAGGCGCCGCGGCCCGGACACCCGCCACCAGCGCAGCACGCGACCCTCAAACCCCGGACAACGGATTCACCCGCGCGCGTCGGAGCAGGCGGCGGGCGTCCACTTCACCCGGCCGCTCACCAGGACCCCGCCCAGACCTACCCGCAGGGACGCCGGCCTGACTCCCTCACCGCCCCTCGCCATAGGGACGCAAGGGGGCAAAGGGGCGTCACCTGCGGGCTGCGCGGTGACCGAACCAGTGCCTGTCCCGGCGTGATGTGTCGGGCCGGAGCAAGTCCTCCGTTCCCTGCGCATCTACCCGCGCGCGGGCGGTGTCGCACTCGTCGATGAGGTCGTCGCGTCGCCGACCGACGGGCTCATCGAGCGCCGCGGCCACGACATCGACGCCTCCATCGCCCAGCTCGTCGCCCTGCTCGCCCGGCACGCGGTCACCAGCCGCCGGCCGGGCTGCTCCGCCGGATCAGCGGCACGCGGACGGACCCGGATCGCGAAGACGACGTCGTCGTGCTGGCCCTGCGCGTCCCCTGACAGCCCCACCCCTGGCGTCGGGCATCCCTACGATGAGCTTTCCCGTCGAGAAGTCGAACCCGGGGAGAATGACGTCGAGGCAAGCATGATGTCTGGCGTTCTGGCTTAACCGCTCAAAATCAGGGCAGACGCGAGCCGTGTCCGGCGGATTCTCCGGGCACGGATCCAAGGAGCAATCTCATGATTCTCATCCTCGGACTCGTCATTCTGATCGCCGCCCTCATCATCGGCTTGACCGGAATAGTCGGCAATACCGGAGCAGGGCACGGCCTTGGCGACGGCGGTGATTTCTCGATTTTCGGCTACCACGTCACCGGGTCGACCGGATCGCTCTTTCTGAGCGGAATCATCGTCGGAGCCGCAGCCCTCCTGGGCCTCTCCCTGATCATGATGGGCGCCCGGCGCTCGACCCGCCGCTCCGCACGGACACGCCGGGAACTCGGCACATCACGTCGTGAGGCCGCCGTCGTCGACCGCGAGCGCGACGATCTGCTCAAGCAGCGCGACGGCGCCCGCGCCGAGACCGGCACTGCGATGCCCGACGCCGGCCGCGGTCGACGCCACTGGTTCGGCCGGGCCGCACCGCGCTGACAGCCGTGGTGAACCGCCGGGACGCGGCGTGCAGGCGGATGCGGCAACCGCGTTCGTGGGCGACGAGCCTGGCGTGGAGGCGGGCGTGGAGAGACCGAGGCCTCGGCTGCGCCTGTCCGCACAGGGCTCCATCGCCCGGAAAGCCAGAACGGGGGAATCGATCTCACCACCGCCCCCTGGCCCTGGCGCCGTCCGACCAGTCAGCCTTCGACTCCCGTGGCGGCGTGAGCGGCACCCACGGGCTTCGATTCCGGTGACCCGCGCTGGCGCAGGTAGACCGAGAGGATGACCATGGCCGTCACAGCCAGGAGCTCGGACTGCCAATTCTGCAGCGTGCGGTTCCAGAACTCGGCGGACGTCACATACACAGGCCACCCGACCGGGTCCTGCAGCTGCCGCAGCTGCTCCTCGTTGAACGCGATGGTGCCGGTGACCGATTGGGCCAGCCACGACAGCACAAAGATCAGGCTCATCACCAGGCCGAGCGAACGGGAGTACACAGCCCTGCGCCAGCCGCCGGCAGCCGCCCACCGGGGCGAGTCGAAGCGCGCGTACGTGGCGACCAGCTGTTCCTCATCCGATTCCGTCCCCACCTTGTCCAGTGACTTGGACTCCGGCGATCCGCGCTGCACCAGCCACACCGTGCCCATGATGTAGAGGGAGAACTGAAGGAACTCCGACTGCCAGTTCTCCGTGACATCGACCATGAAGTCCGAGGTGAAGAGGTAGTCGACGAACGAGAGAGGATGCAGGCTCTGCGCCTTCAGGACGCTGTTGAGCTCCGCGTGGCCGGCGATGGCCTGGCCCACCAGCGTGAGCAGGAAGCCAGCACCGAACGCCAACGTCAGACCGTTGTCGCGAAGGAATCCCCGGCCGGTCGTCGCGCTCACCGGTGCATCAGCCCCACCGTGAAGGCATAGCCGAGCCCTGCGAACACTGCGATCAGGAACATCACGTACAGCACGCGTGCCTGGGACACTCAGTCCCCCTTCAACTCGCAGTGGTACGGGCGTCCCTGCCGGGGGATGCACCCGGCGGCCGTGACCTTCCAGCCGTCCGGGAAGGAGGTCGGGAAGACGCTGTCCCGCGCGAAGACCACCCTTGCCTGAGCCCCGTAGACATCGACCCGCTCCGCCGGCCCAGGCGCGGGCGGCAGCCGCAACGCGGCCAGGGCCTGGCCGCACGGCGCCTCGGCCTCCAGTTCCTCCCGCGTCGCGGGGGCGAGTACGCCACACATCCGTACGCCGTCGGAAGCCGTCAGCGCCCGCTCGAAGGAACGGGCCGCCGCCTCGGCGGCCCCGGCCCGTTCACCGACCGTGGCACACCCGGACGCGGCCAGACAGAGGGTGCCCGCCAACACCCAGCCAGTGATCCGACGCATGCGCCCGAGCATGGCCCCGAGCACGGCGACCGTCCCCGAGATCCGGCCGCGACACGCGGCACGTAGGCCGTTCGGTCTGCGCCCACCCACCACGGGTCACCCGCTGTGAAGACGTCGGCCACTCCTTGCTTCATGAGCTGCCGCTCGGGAGGTCGCGCGCCGCTCACCGCCTCGGACTCCTCGCATCCACCCGTGTGGCCGGGGTCCGGCCGCCACCTCAACAAGGCAATGCCCACACCCGCATCGACGCACCGCCTCCGGCTCAGGCGCCCCCGGCAGTGATCTCCGCGCAGCGGGTGGCCACAGCGCCGAGCGTGCCCTCCGTACGCAGCAGCCCGCGCTGGACGCGCGCCCCGTTGCCGTGCTCCCGGAGGCGGGCGATGCCCTCCCGGACGCGATCGTCGTCGCCGTGGTCGGCCAGGGCTTCGCGCACATGGGCGTAGAGCGCCTCGACCGCCCTCTCCGGGGACGTCTCGCGCATCGTCCGAGGATCGATGAGCGGGCCGTCCAGCCCCGAGCGGCCGGCGCGCCAAGCCGCCAGCCGCAGCAGGCCCGTACCGACCCTGGCCGGAGGCTGTCCGTCCCGCCAACCGCGGGCGGCGGTCTCGACCAGGCCGCGTACCAGGGCCGCCAGCAGGACCGGGGTCGACGCCTCCAGACAGACGTCCGCGACCCTGACCTCCACCGTCGGGTACGCGGCGGACAGGCGGGCGTCGAAGTACATCATCCCCTCGTCGCGCAGCACCCCGGTGTCGAGCATCGCGCGCACCTGCTCGTGATAGCGGTCGGCGGACCCGAAGACGTCCGTGGGCCCGGCCGAGGGCAGCCGGTTCCACACCCGGCTGCGGTAGCTGCCGTATCCGCTGTCCTCACCCTGCCAGAACGGCGAGTTCGCGCTCATCGCCGTCAGCACAGGCAGCCATGGGCGGATCCGATCCAGGACCGCGACGCCCTCCTCGTCCGACTCGACCGACACGTGGACGTGGCAGCCGCAGGTCAGCTGCTCCTGCGCGGTCATGCCGAACTGCTCGCCGACCCACTCGTACCGCTTGCCCGTGCTCAACGAGGGCCGGACCGGCAGCGGGGAGGTGCCGAGGGCCGCGACCAGCGCCCCGGCGGACGCAGCATGCCGGGCGGCCTCCGCCCGCCAGCGAGTGATCTCCTCCAGGAGCTCACCCATCTCCCTCACCGGTTTGGTGGCGAACTCCAACTGTTCCTGCTGCAGTTCCTTCTCGAAGGTGTGCCCCTGCGGTCCGCCGCCCTCCGTCCGCTGTCCGACCGACCAGTCCGCGGCCGCCAGCACGGCCCCCGACAGGGCCAGTGGCTCACCGCTGCGGGCGTCCACCAGCAACAGCTCCTCCTCCACGCCCACGCTTCGCATGCCGCCGCCCATCGGTCCGCCGTCCGCATCACCTCGCGTCTGCCCTGCCCCACCCCAACCATGCGGGTGCCGACCAGGGGGGTCGGGGCATCCTGCGGGTTGAGGCGCCGGGTGCGGGGCAGGCGCGCCGTCGGTGGCGGCGCTGCCCGTCCCCCGGCTCGTCGGCGGATTCGCCGGAACCGTTGTCGTCGCACAGGGGGCCAACACGACGCGAGCCGGACCGTCTCGTCTTCTCATTTCGCCGGATTCGCCGGGGCGCTCAGGACAGCAGCGCCCGCGCGCGCACCGGCCGGGCCGGTTCCTGGCCGCCGCCGCTGGGCAGGACGCGGACCTCGCTGCTGTCGCTTGTCTCGGCCCTGACGATGGTGCGATCCGCGGCTGTGCGGCCATAGTGCTGCGCCGGAAGTACCGCCGATGAGTTTCCGGCGGCTGTGCGGTCTACCCGTCAACGAAGGGAGCGCACCATGCGCAAGATCATTGTCTGCACGTTCCTGACGCTCGACGGCGTCATGCAGGCGCCGGGCGGTCCGGACGAGGACTCCGGGAGCGGCTTCAAGCACGGCGGCTGGCAGAAGCCGGTGGCCGACGACGAGGTCGGCGCGGCCATCGCCGGCTGGTACGAGCGCTCCGACGCGATGCTGCTGGGCCGCAAGACGTACGAGATCTTCGCGTCGTACTGGCCGACCGCCGATCCCGCCAACCCGTTCACCGAGCGGATGAACAGCATGCACAAGTACGTGGCGTCTCGGACCCTGACGTCCGTCGAGTGGCAGAACTCCACGCTGCTGGAGGGTGACGTCGCCGACGCCGTGCGCAGGCTGAAGGCGTCCGACGGCGGCAACATCAACGTCGTCGGCAGCGGCGACCTCGCCCAGACCCTCATGAAGGACGGACTCGTCGACGAGTACCGGCTGACCATCCACCCGGTGATCATCGGCACCGGCAAACGGCTGTTCGCCGACGGAGCGATCCCCACCTCGCTGGAGCCGGTCAGCGTCTCGACGACGAAGGGCGGCACCATCGTCGGCGTCTACCGACCGAACGGCAAACCCACCTACGACAGCTACTAGTGCCGTGCGCCAGCCCTGACACCCCGGAGCCCTGGTACGGCGAAGCCCCCGCTCACCGGCACGTTGGCGAGCGGGGACTTCGAACGTTTGGGCCACCGCTCCATCCTGTCGAGGCAGCGGATCGTCAGGGCCTGGTGGCGGGTTAGCGCCGTGGTGCTTCGCCTCGGCGCCGCGCGGTGATCCCTTCCAGCGTCGCGGTCAGGATCCGTGCCAGGCGAAGACGGAACCGGCCCACTTGAGATCAGGACTTCGCAACCTTCCGCGACCAGCCCCTTCCCACCCGGGGCCAGCCTGCCCATGCAGGGACCCCAGTCGCCCTCACGACCAGACGATCAAGCTCAGTGTAGTGAAGGGACGGGTGTCCGCCGCGGGTGCGGTGGTCTCCCCTGCCACGGTGCCCGGGTGGTGGGTGAGGTCTGTGCGCCGGTTTCCTCCTGCCCGAGATCGCCACGCTGGTCGACCGCATCAGTCGCCAATGTCCCACACGAGGCTCAAGACATCACCGCCGTTCTCCCCGCGACAGCAGTGCGGTTGCCCTGCCGCCTGGAGCAGCAGGGCAACCGCCGTGGATGGGGTCAGCGCCAGTCGAAGGAATACCGGTTGGCCACCCGGTCGAACGATGCCTCAATCCCGCGCGGAGGAAGGCTGAACTCTTCCTCGGCCCACCGGCACATCGCCACCGGGACGCCCTCCTCCTGGAAGTCCGACTCGACGTAGGACATCCGGTGGATGACTACGGTGGCAGGGGCACCCCCCACGCTGTCCGACACCTCGGAAGCGACCGCCGCGAGGCCGTCACGCAATCCCGTCTTGACGGCTTCGTCGAGTGCGGAAGCCGTTTCCTCGAAGGCGATCCACACAGGCACCTCGGGGGACACCCGTTCACCGTCCGACGGTTCGCCGTGGACAACCTGCGCGGTGAGCGAAATCCTCACGCCCCAGGGCCCTTTGAGGAGCTTGTAGACGTAGGTTCTGGATTCTGTCATCAGTCGAATTTCAGGATGAGGAAGACCGTGGACGCGAAGTAGTTCTCCGTGCCCTTGGCCGTCGGTCGGGTGATGTAGCTCAGGCCGTGGTCGGGTTTTCCGTCCCACAGGAGACTGTACTTTTCCATGAACTCCGTCGCGGCGTCGTCCGACATGAGGCCCAGGTGGGCCTGCGGGAGCGTGGCCAGGGCCACGTTGCTGACCGTGAACCGCATGATCTCGGAGCCCGGCTTGTTGGCCGCGTAGGCCACGGCTTCGGCCCGGCTTCCCCATGCGTAGACGCCGGGGCCGAAGTGCGCCCGGTGCGGCTCGGTCGGGAAGGGGTGGCCGCCGGCCCGGAGGCGCGCCGCGTCGGCCTTGTCCTGGACGGTGAAGAACTCGGTCTCGCCGCACGCGATGTCCTTCACCGCGTCCTTCGCGCCGCCGCCGCTGGCGAGCCTGGCGACCCCCTTGCCCTTGGGCGGCTTCGGCTTGTCCCGGTCGCAGTCGGGGATCTTCTTCTGCACCCGCTCGACGGCTTCCTCGACCTTCTTGAGCCGCTTCTTGGCCCCGGCGATCTTGTCGAGGAACTTGTTGATGCCCCAGATGGCCTTCGTGATCTTCGGGAGCTTGCTGCCGATCTTGAGCAGCTTGCCGGGCCCGATGTTCTGGACGATCGCCCAGAGGCACGTCGGGATGTCGGGGTCGTCGATGCAGGCCTTGATGTCCTCCAGGAAGAGCTCGACCAGGAGCTCGGCGCCGTTCTCCATCAAGTAGTCGATGAGGTCCTTGCCCGCGAGGTCCTTGGCCTCCTTGTACTGCTCGGGGGTGAGGTTGAGCTCCTTGAGCGCCTGGTCCAGTTCCGACCCCGACGCGGACACGTCATGGGCCTCCGAGGCCTTCCGGGCGGCTTCCTCGCGAGCCTTGCGCTCCTGGTCGCGCTGGTACTGCTCGGCGTTCTTGGCTGCCTCGTCGGCCTCCTTGGCGTAGGTGTCGGCGTTCTTCGCCGCCGTCTCCGCCGACTTGGCGTGTTCCTCGGCGGAGTCGGCCAGCCGGCCCGCGTCGGCGGCGTCCTTCTCCGCCTGCTTGGCCGCGCCCTGGGCGATGGCCGCCTGCTTCTCCGCCGTGGTGGCGGCGCTGTTGGCGGCGGCTGCCTCGTTCTCCGCCCGGGTGGCGGCGTCGCCGGCCCGCTGGGCCTCCGCCTCGGCAGCGGTGGCGGTGTTACGGGCCGCGTTCGCGTCCGCGTACGCGTCGTTGGCCGCCTGGCGGGCGTCCCGGGCGTCCGCTTGCGCCTGGGTGTCCGCCTGGTTGGCGCGGGCTGCGGCCGCACGGGCCTGTGCTGCCTCCTCGGCGGCCTGGGCCGCCGACTTGAGGGCGGCGGCGGAGGACCGGGCCGCGTCCGCCGACGAGCGCGCCGCGTTGGCTGCGGCCTTGAAGGCTGGTGCCACCTGGGCGTTGGCGCGGCTCGCCGCCGCTTCGGCAGCCTCGGCTGCCTTGACCGCCTCGTTCGCCTTGGCCTCGGCGGACTTGACCTGCTCCGCGCCCATCTCCAGGGCGGCCCGGGCCACCGCTGCGGCGAAGTCCGCGTCGAGGTCCTGGCCGGAGAAGGGAGCCGTCAGCTCGATGGCCGTGTTCGCCGGATCGGCGATGCCCGCGGCCGTCGAACGCGCCGACAGCGACGCCTGCACCGCGACGGTGGCCTGGATCTGCGCCATCGCCGCCTCACGGTTGGCGCCCTCCGCTTCGTCCTTCGTACGGTTGGCCGCCTGCAGGGCACCATTGGCCTCGACTGCCGCGAGACCCGCCAGGCGGGCCGCCTCGTGCGCGGCCATGCCCGCACGGGCTTCCTGGGCCGTCGCCTCGGCCGCCTTGTGGTCGGCCCGCAGGGCCGCGGCGTGCGTGGCCGACGCCTCGTAAGCGGCCTTCGTCGCGGCCTGGTTGGCGGCGGCAGCGGCGGCCTCCGCCTTGTTGGCCGCTTCGTTCGCCCGCGCGGCATGCGCGGACGCCTCGGCGGCCGCGGCCCGCGCACGGGCGGCGGCGCCCTCGGCCGCGATGGCGGCGGAGCGCGACCGCGTGGCCGCGCCGCTCGCCTCGTCGGCGGCGTTACGGGCCCGCCCGGCGGCCTGGCCCGCGGCATTGGCCGCGGTCCGCGCCTCGGTCGCGGCGGTCCGTGCGGCCTCGGCGTCCTTCGTGCCCTGGGCCGCGGCGGCGTACGCCTCGGTCGCCCTTGCCCGGGCTTCCTCGGCCTTGTGGTCGCGCTCGGCCTCGAACGCCTTGTTCCGCGCCTCGCGCGCCTTCTCCTCGTCGACGCGAGCTGCTTCGTCCGCGGTGGCGGACTTGCCCTCCTGGACAGCGGCCCGCTCCCGCGCGGCAGCGGCGTCAGCGGCGGCCGCCTGAGCCTCGGCACGCTTGGCGGCGGCCGTACGGGCCTCGGCCTCGGCCCGTGCCCGCGCCGCGGCGGCGTTGTTCCGTTCGCGTTCCGCCCGCGCACGGGCTTCCGCGGCCAGGGTGCGCTCGTGCTCGGCGATCGCCCGCTGCTCCGCGGCGATCTTCGCCTGGCGCTGCGCCTCCACGCGGGCCTCGCGGGTCTTCCTGGCGTGGTCCCAGGCTTCCTTCTCGGCCTTCTCGGCGTCGACGCGCGCCTGCCGGCTCTTCCCGGCGGCGTCGTCGGCGACCTTCGCCTGACGACCGGCCGCATCGGCCAGCTGCGCCGCGGCCTTCGCGTGCTCCTCCGCGTTCGCACGCCACTGCTTGGCCTGCTCCTCGTGCAACTCCGCCTGGTTCTTGGCCCCCAGACCTGCCGCGTCGGCGGCCGTCGCGTCCACCGCGTGCTGCGCGGTCTGCGTGGCCTTGACCGCGGCGGCCGCCGCCGACGCGATGCCCTCGGCGACCTGCGCCCACTGCGCGCCGCGCGCCAGACCGGTCTCCACCAGGACCTCGGCCTGCGTCTTCGCGCGGCCCGCGGCGACCTGGGCCTGCTTGGCCGCCTCGTCCGCGTTCTTGACCTGCCGGGCGATCTCGGCCTTGACCGGACCGTAGTCCGACGACCGCTTGCCGGCCCGGTCGGCGGCCAGCATCCGGTCGGCCTGACGTGCCTGTGCGGCCGCCGAACTCATGGCGTTCGAGGCGTTCTTGAGGGCCTTCACCGCATCGCCGTGGGCGGCGATCAGCTTCGTACGGGCCTCTGCGGCGCGCGCGGTGTTCTCCGCCAGTTTCCGCAGCTTCTCGGCGGCCTCCTGGGCCTCCTTCTGGGCCTTCTCCTCGGCGGCCCGCCGGTCGGCGTCCTTCTGCGCGGCGACCTGGTAGCCCTTCTCCAGGAACTCCGCGATGACCTTGTCGTCGTTGGAAGCCAGGGCCGCCGCAGCGGCCTTCTTTACCTCCGGGCCACCGGACGCCACCAGCATCTCGACCCGCTTGCGGTTCTCCTCCGCGCGCTTCTTGTCGTTCTGCCCGGTCTGCTTGTCCCGCTGCCGCGCGATCTCCGCGCCGAAGGCGATGAAGTCGGCCCGGTCCTGCCGCGATCCCTTCAGGACGCGGTCGATCTCCTGCTCCAGGAAGGAGCCGCCCGTGCCGCGCATCGCCTCGATCGTGCGACGGTCGGCGGCGTCCGCGGCGTCCTTCTTCTCCTTGGCGCGCTGGCGTGCCTCGGACTCGCCGTGCTCCAGGAACTCCCGGACCGCCTGCGGATCGGTGCTCTCCAGAGCCTTCTTCGCGGCCTCCCTGACCTCCTCTTCCTCGTCGAACTGCGCATAGATCTCGACCAGTTCACGGTCACGGTCGTCACTCGCCTGCTCGGCCGCGGTCCTGACGGCAGCGGCCGGTACGCCTGCCGGGCGCTGAGTCAGCGCCGACAGCGGCCGCGTCGCGGGCTGGTCGGTGGCGGCGACGGCCTGCTGCATGGTGCCGCCCAGCAGCGCCACGACGACCGCGGCGGTCACGACCTTGCTCGCCACCGCGCCGGCGGCACCGCGTCTTCTTCCGGCCCATGGCCGTAATCTGCCCATCACGGAAAATTCCTCCTGAAAAAGGGAAAAAGAAGCCCCTGCCCGCACACACGGGCAGGGGCATGGGGAACGCGAGAAACCGCGGGCACCCTCACGGGGCCCGGGCGGCGGGACACACCGCCGCCCGCGCCTCGTCAGCCCTTGACGCGGCTCTCTCCGTCCTGGGCTCGGTCGTACATGTCCTTCCAGAACGCCGCCGTACCGGCCGCGTCCGCCTGTTCCCGCGCCCAGGAATCCTGGTTGGCCCCGGCCGGCTCAGCGATGTGCTTCCAGAGGCTGTCGGCACTGTCCGCCGCCGCCTTGGCGATGTCGCGCCAGCTCTCGGCCTGCGCGCGTGCCGCTTCCTGGTCGGCCAGCCACCTGTGACGCGCCGCATGGGAGTGGTCGGCCACCGCCTTCCACGCCGCTTCCGCCTCGATGCGCGCCTGCGCGGCGTCGGCCGCGTCCTTCAACGCGGCCTCGGCGGCCACGGCCTTCTCCACCAGCCGGGACAAGGTGTAGTGCCGTACGGTCTCGGCCTCCGCGCTCCGCAGCCGGTAGCCCTCCAGATCCAGGCTCGCGCCGGACGCCCAGCCGTACCCGAAGAACTCCGCGACGTCCGCATCGGTCGCCGACGGCCGCAACGCCCATTGCGCCGCGACCCGTACGTTCTCCCCCGGGTCCCGCTCTGCCACGTTCCGTACGAACTCCCGGTCCTTCGCCGCGACGTCCCCCCGGTGCTCGGCATCCGCCTCCCGGACCGCCCGGTCGCGTTTCTGGGCCTCGGCATAACCGGACTTGACGAAGGCCGCCCGGTCCGCGTCCGATCCCTTCACGGCGCGTTCCGCGGCCGCGTGCACTTCCGGGGCGAAGGTCGCGGTGTGGGTACGTGCCACCCGCTCGCAGAACGCGCGGTTACGACTCCGGGTCTCCTTCAGCCGCTGCATGGCCAGCTCGAACCCGCCCCCCGGCGCCAGCCACTGGGTGATCGCCTCGTCGCCGCGCGAGCTGCGCAGCGCGAGCCAGGCCGACGTACGGATCTCGGACGGCAGATTCGACATCGCCATCTTCAGAACGCGGTCGCGGGCCGCCTGGGCCGCCGCGGACCTGACCGGCGAGGGCTGCTCGGCCGCCCCGTCATCCGCGGCGGTGACCGCGGCCCGGGCCGACGCGGTCTCGGCGACCACTCCCCCGCCCGCCAGCAGTCCGGCCGTCAGCACGGTCACGAGCCACCGATGTGCGCGGCCGGTCAGAGGTGGGCGGCGGGTCACTCGACCGCCTTGATCTGCCAGAGCTGGGCATCGCTCTGGTTGCAGGACCACGACTGCGCGACCACGCCGTTGGTCCGCACACCGTTCTGGAAGCCGCCGTTGTTGATGTCCAGGCAGCGCTCGGTCGTGTGGGTGGCCCGGAACTCGTAGCTCTTGTTGGCGAAGTCGACCAAGTCGGCCTGCCAGCGCATCTGCTTGCCCCCGGTGCACTCCCACACCTGCACAGCGGCTCCGATCTGCGTACCGCTGTTCTCGACTTCGAGGCACTTGCCGTTGCGCGCCGACCGCAGTTCGAAGGAGGAGTTGTCCACAGGGATCATGCGCCACTTCTGGGTGTCGGTCCCGTCGCAGGCCCACTGGATGGCCCTGGCGCCGTTGTCAGCGGCACCCGAGATGTCCAGGCACATGTCGCTGCCCGCCAGCTGGAGGTTGACGAGCGTTTCAGCGGACGCGGGTGCGCCGGCGGGCGCCGACGCGTGTGCGGTGGGCGCGCCGGCGGCCACCGCGGCGACACCGGCACAGACGGCCAGCGCGCAACGGAGAGTTCTTACCATCGTGATTTCCGTTTCTTCTCGGCGGTGGGCGTCAGGCCTGCAGGAAGCGCCAGCGGGCGAGGTCATGGCCGCACTCCCAGGTCATCGCGCGCATGCCGTCCTCCTCGGGCTTCCAGAAGTCGATGTTCAGGCATTTGTCGGGAGCCGACATGGGCCTCAGCTCGTACAGGTCCTTGGCGACCTCGACCAACATCACCCGCCAGCGCTGACTGGCACCGTCGAAGCACCATTGCTGCCCGACCTCGATGTCGGAGCTGCTCAGGCACCGGCCGCTGTGCTTGGCCCGCAGCTCGAAGGTGCCCGACCCGGCGGGCGTCAGACTGAAGAGCTGGTGGTCCGCGTCGGCGTCGCAGGTGGACTGCACCGCGTAGGCACCATCGCGGATGGCGCCGTCCTGGATGGTGAGGCACTTGCCGCTGTGTTCGACCTGGAGCCGTACGTAGGACGACGCAGCGGTGGAGGGGGTCGCCTGGGCGGTGGTAACGCTGCCGGCCAGGGCGGCGACGCTGGCGCCGAGCGCCAACGCGGCTCTGACGGTCCGGGACATGTGGAGTCCGTTCATCTCTGTTGAGGGTTCGGGAGCAGGAAGCAGGCAGGAGGCGGTCAGTCCGCGTACGGAGGGATGACCATCCAGGTGGAGTCCCGGTCGAAGTCCTTGCCGTACTGGGTGATCGCGTAGAGCCGCCCCTGGAAGTTCCGCAGCCAGACACCCGGCTTGCTCGCGAGCTCGAAGGACTTCCCGTAGCCGTTGAAGCCCTGGCGGGGACACCAGGAGGCGTCCGCCCGGAACTCCGCACTGCCGTCGTCCCCGGCCACCAGCACGTTCTCGCCCCGGTGCTCGTTCCTGAGGTAGTAGCCGGGCTTGCTCACCGACTCGAAGGAGAAGCAGCCGGGGTTGCTGGCCAGCGCGGGCACGATGACCCAGGTGGCGTCCTCACGGTCGGCCTGCTTGAACCCGTAGCTCATCGGGGCGATGAACGCCCCGTCGCCGTCGGCGGCGTTCCTGCGGATGTACCAGCCGATGTCGGTGACGTAGGACGACATGAAGGACTGCCGTCGCGCCCGGTGCTGGTTCTCGTCCTTGAGGAACGCGGTGACGTCCTCGTCCGTCCCGGCCAGCGCCTTCTTCGCCGCGGCCACCAGGTTGGGGTTCACCCCGCCGTTCTCGGCCGCGGCCTGGATGCGCCGGGCGAGCTGCCGGTTCTCCTCGGCGATCTTCTTGCGGCGGTTCTCGTCGTCACGCTTGTACGCCTCGTCGGCCCCGGTGTCGATGTACTTCTTCCACGCGGCCGGGTCGGAGCTGAGCAGCGCCTTCTGGGCGGCCGCGAAGAGTTCGGTGCCCTTGACGTCGGCCGGGGCCGTACGCAGCAGTTCGCGGAGGAAGTTGTCGTCGGCGAGGCCGAGCATGGCTTCGGTCGGCGTCACGCGGAAGAGCGCCGCCACGTTCTTGCGGGCGGCCAGCTGCCGCTTGCGCTCGGCTTCCTGGCGGTTCCTCTCCTCGATCTCCTTGAGCTCGTTGTCGACGTCGCGCTTGTGGGCCTCGCGGGCACCGTTCACGATGAACTCGTGCCAGGCGGCCGCGTCACCGGCCAGCGCGCGGGCACCCGCCGACCGCACCTCCGGCCCGGAGGCCGAGTGCCGCACGATGGCGCGGACGAAGTTGTCGTCGCTGAGCTCCAGCAGCTCCGGGCTGCTCGGGATGCCAACCGCGAGCAGGGCCTGGGACTTGGCGAGCCTGGCCGCACGGTCGGCCTCCGCCTTGTCCCGCTCGCGCTTCTGGTCGATCTTGCGCGCCTCGCCGATGCCAGTCGTAATGAACCGTACGTGGTCCTCGGGCTTGGAGCTGAACATCGCCTCCTCCGCGGCGGTACGCACCGTCGCCATGCGGTCGCCCCCGTCCCGGGCCTTCTGCCACAGCACGTGGATGAAGTCGTAGTCGCTGAGCAGGAGCACCTCCGACGGCGGATCGAAGTCGACCTTGGACGCCGCCTCGATGCGCTGCTCGGCGGTCGTGCCCACGGCACCGGCCTGGGCGCTCGCCTTCGCGGGCTGCTCGGCGGCGGTGGCCGGTGCGACGGCTCCGGTCACGGCGGCCAGTGCGGTGGTGGCCACGATGCCGCGAGTGACGATCTTCCGCACACGCGCGGAGGTGGTGTTGCTGTTGTGCATGCTGTGTCAGAAACCCCTCTGGTACCCAGTGCTGGGTGACCCGATAAATGGAGAGCGGTCATGGCGAAGGAGGCGCTTCACCGGTGCCTCACCAGTGCCTCACCGAGCGGAATTCGTAGTTCCTGAACGCGCGGCGAGATCAGCCCTCGCGACGAGGACGCGTGAAACTGATGCCGGGAAGGCCTGCCTCGGGGCCGGACCGCTGAGCGTTGTTTCTCGCCGACGCGAGGGCGCTTCAGCGCCTCACGGGGTATCGAGTGCTGCGGTACTCACCTGCGGGAAGCCGGAGTCCGGCTGCAGCACTCGTGTGGCGGCAGCCGCCACCGCACACATGGACTCCCGGCCCACGGTCATCCCCCATACCCCCGTCAACGAACTTCAGGACGGGCACACACGGCATGAAGGGGCGCAAACGCCCAGCTCACCCCGTACCCCCCGTCGACTGGATGAACCAGTCGCCATGACCGTATCCGCCGCATGTCGGGGAATGATCTTGTTTTAGCCAGCGGAATGGACTATTCCGAATAAAACGGGACACCGGCTCGACGAAGAGGTACGACAGGAAATCAAAGTCCCATGAGCAGCAAAACTCTGAGTCAAGCAATGGAAAAGCGAAGCGAGTTGAGCAACAAAGACGCTCGCGGTGCGGAGGGACTCGCCACCCATCACCCGACCCCAACAGGGACACAGGCAGCCACGACCGTCACTCCAGAGTGACTACTCGACTACGGAACGAATCAGTCTCGCTTGGCTGGATCGGTTCAGTGAGCACCAGTGGGGGCGAGGAGTTGGCTGGCCTCGCCCCCAGGTAAAGCACGGCTCGCCCCCACGTCCCCTCATGGAGCGCACACCGAGACCTTCGTAGGGCGCCTTCAGCCAGCCGAGTCGGTATCCGCACGCTCTGCCAGCGTGCCGGTCGCCACCCAACAGGCGGGCAGGCGGGAGACAGTGCGCCCGTGCCCGATACGGGGGTCGGCACCGCTGTAGACCTCAGCGCTCCAACCATGGCCTGCCAGCCACGACTCCACGTCGTCCCGGGCGGACAGCCAGCGAGCCCCCTGCGACGCGAGCCGTTCACGGGAAGGTTCGCCCTCCTCCCCCAGCATCGCCGCCTCCAACTGCTCCAGCATGATCCGACTGCCCGGCGCAGACAGCGCGGACAACCCGGAGAGCAGGGCGTCCCCCGCCTCGCCGGAGAGGTACATCAGCAGGCCCTCCACCAGCCAGGCGGTCGGCTGGCCGGGGTCGAAGCCCGCCGCGCGCAGCGCGTCGGACCAGTTGGCGGTCAAGTCCGCGGCCACTCCGCGGCGTTCACAGGTGGCGGCGAGTCCCGAGTGGGCAATCAGTGCGTCTTTGAAGGCCGTCATGTCCGGCAGGTCGAGCTCGTACCACTGCGTTCCGGGCGGGCAGTCCAACCGGACGGTCCGTCCATCCACCCCAGCAGCCAACGTGACGACTTGGCGGACCCCGGCGCGCATCGCGCTGAGCAGCTCGTCGTCGAAGAACCGGGTGCGCACCGCGAAGTACGCGGGGTATTCGCGCGTGCTGCTGCTCGCTCGGGTGACCATGTCCGACACCTCGGTGAAGGACGGGTCCTCCGCGATCGCCTTCAACAACCGGTCGGCGAACGGGTCTTGGAACAGGGCGTCGGGTCTCTGGCTCTCCATCTGCCGCATCCAGGCGACGACCAGCGCCGTCTGCCCGACGCCTTCGGGGACCTTCAGACCGTCGATCATCGAGATTCTCCTGAGTGAGGGGGTGGGGATGGCGGGTGGAGTCCTGGCTTCCGGCCCCGGAGCGGCGGAGGAGTACCGGCGCGTCAGTGCCCCGGGCGCGCATCAGTCGCAACCTCCGCAAGGGGGCGAGGAACTCACAGGCCGACGCGATTATCACCGGTACGAGTCCCCGTGATCACGAACTCCACCGTATTCACCGACCTTTTTTGCCGCCGCAGACACCCGTCACCACCGCGGACCCGGGTTGGAGGCCGCTGTCCTCCAACACAGTCGGCGGGCCTGGCCGTCGCGGTCCAGGTGGTAAGAGGAGTGAGAGCGTCCCGATCCGCCCCAGTGATTCTGGCGTGGCATCCGACAACCCTTGCCCGGCAGTGGCTGCCTCACCCCAGCAGCAACGCCCGTTCCCATGGCGTGGCGGCATGACCGTTCTCCCGCGCCAGCAGGGCCAGGCCGATCCCGGCGCTGCCGCCCAGGAAGCCGGGCAGCTGGTAGTCCTGGCCGAGATGGGGGTTGGGGACGGGGTAGAGGAACGGCGCGTCGAGGTCCCGGGCGGCGCGCAGCCGGGCCCCGGCAGCGGTGGCGGCCTCGGCCACTTCGAGGCCGGGGCGGTCGAGGCGCAGGCGGCGCAGTACGTGCTCGATTCCGGACCAGCCGTGACACAACCCCGGCTCGATGACCGCGCCCGCCTCCTCCGGGCGGCGCAGCATCGCGCACAGCGCCTCCTGCCCGCGCGCGGCCCACTCGGGGCGGGCGAAGGCGCGGGCGGCGAGGTGGAAGGTGTGGGCGAGGCCGGGTGTGCCGTAGCACCAGGACGGTCCGGGCAGCGGCGAGCCGGTGGCGGCGGACGGGTGCACGCCGGTGCCGCCGGGTGCCGTGAACCGGGTCCGGGGCAGGCAGCGTGGCCAGTACGGTCCCTCGGCGTCCCGCTCCTCGGCCCGGGCGAAGAACTCCATCACCGTGTGGACCGCTTCCTCCTGCCGCGGTACCCGATGGCCCTGCTCCCAGGCGAGGCTGAGCAGGGCGAGCGGACCGAGGATGCCGTGGGCGAGTCCGAGGTTGGCGTGACCGTGGTCGAAGGCGGGTTGCGGCACGGACGAGGGCTGCGAGGTGACCCACCAGCCCGGGAAGCATGTGCCGTCGACGACCAGCGGGTCGGTCAGCCGCACCAGAGAGCCGAGCACCCCGCGCAGTACCTCGGTGTCCGGGTCCTGCTGGGTCAGCAGGACGCAGCCCAGTCCCGTCAGGCCGGTGATGAGGTCCCACGACTGGAAGCCATCGGCGGGGACGCCGTCGTCGAGCCGCCGGGTCTCCTGGGCGAGAGCCGAACGGGCTGCCGCGCCCAGGCTCGTACGCAACGCGCCGCGCAGGGACGGGTAGTCGGACGTGCCGTGGGCGGCGCACTCGACGGCGAAGGCCACCGCGCCGAAGCCGCTGTAGAGGCCGTTGTGGTGGGGTGCGGCTCTCAGCGCGTCGACCGCGAGGCTCAGGTAGCGGTGGGTGACGCTCCGGTAGGCGGGGTCGTGGCGGGCCAGTTCACCGTAGAAGAGGGCGAGGGCGGGGTAGCCGGAGGCCAGGGAGGCGGGGAGCCAGGAGCGCACCTGTTCACCGTCGGGCCGGGGCGCGGCGGCGTCCTGCGCCTCCACGACTGCCAGCACCTGGGCGGGGTCGCGCAGCCGCCGTGCGATCTCCTCGATCTCCTGTGCCGTCCGGGTCGCGGTCGTCATGCCCCGGCCTCCCCGTGGTGGTCCGAACGGTCCGTACGGGCCGTCTCGAGGCGGCCGGTCCGGGCGCGGTGCGAGCGGATGCTGTCGCCCAGGACGGCATAGGCGAGGCTCTCCCCCTCACGTGTGAGTCCCAGGGCGCGGTTGGCGTGCATGTGCAGGACTCCGCTGAGCGCGCGGTCGCGCACCGCTGCGCCCGAACCGCTCTCGTCGATGGCTCGCGCATGGGCGCGCATCGCCTCCGCCCGCCGCGCCCAGGTGTCGCGCAGCCCTTGCGTGCCGGGGTGGTCAGACGATGCGCCGGTGGTGCCGTCCGGGCCGATCAGAGCCATGGCCTCACGGCGGTACGGGCGTACGGATCCAGCGGCCGGCCAGATGAGCCGGTCCAGCGCCCAGTCGGCCCACGAACTACCAAGTGCGGCTTCGAGCAGGTCGGCACAGGTGGCGGCGGCCAGGACCACGCGGTCCGTGCCAAGCCGTCCCCGCACCGCGTGCTGGAGCTGGGTGACAACGGCCACGCTGTCGGCGTGGAACACCTCCAGGGCACTCGCCACCGCCTGGTCGCCACCGTACCGTTCGGCCTCCGGGACGAAGGTGTGCAGCGATACGTCACGGATCAGCCCCTCGGCGTACAGACGGCGCGTCCAGCCGTGGAAGGCGGGCAGGAGGTCGGCGGAGCCCGATCCGTCGCGCGCCTCGATCCGGAGCCTGAGCTGCGGGTCCGGGTCGGCGTACCGCACGAAGTGCCAGCTTTTGACTGAATGGCCCAACTCGGCAAACAGTACGGGGAGTTCGTGGGTGAGGAGGTGTTCGTGCTCGGTCGGCGGGGTGAGCAGTTTCGTGGACAGCCACGCGCCGCCGATGTGGTGCGCGGGGACGTCACGCCGGGGCCGGGCCGCTATGCGGGGGGCCGGGCTGGGCGCGGGCGCGTCGGCGCGGGGCACCAGGGGGAAGACGATCTCGTTGGCGTGGCCGGCGGACCAGCCGAACCGGGTCCGCCGGTCGCCGACCGACTCGAAGACCGCCAGGTCGGGGCGGCGCGCCAGTTCGTGCCGGAACAGCTCCCGGTGCGGGCCGTGGGTGAGGTCCACTTCCAGCCGCTTGTCGGAGACGGCGACGAGTACGTGCCGCGGGACGAGGAAGGCGCGCCGCCACTGGTCCAGGGCCGCGGGCCAGTCGCCGGGCCGCTGGGCCGCGCCGGTCAGCTCGGGGGTGGGACGCCAGCGCGCCGGGTTGAGGACGGTACGGCCGTAGCGGACCCGCGGCAGATGGGGCAGGACCTCCAGGCGGCCCCAGTACCACGGTGTCCAGGCGTGCAGGCCGACAGCGTGCGACTCGGCGAGGAAGCGGGCGACGTTGGGAGCCGAGGTGGACAGGTCCAGCGCGTGCGGTACGACGACGGCGATCTGCTGTCCGGTGGAGCGGCGCAGGAGCTGGAAGCCGTCGAAGCTCGCGCGCACGGCCAGGTCGTCGACCGGGATCGACTCGGTACCAGTGGCATCGGTGGTGTCGGCGAACTCACCGACGGCGATCTTGGGCACGCCCGGCAGCGGGACCCGGGAGATGTTGACCGAGCGGGGCAGCACGGGGCGGAAGGCGAGCTGCGCGGCCACCGGCTCCTCCCTCCCCGCCCGCGAACCCACCACCGGGCGGACGATCGGGCGGCTGCCGGTCACCTCCCAGAACCGCCCGGATATGGCGCCGACGCCGTGCGAGCCGCAGGCGGGGCCGAGGACCAGGGTGAAGTCCCCGTCCGAGAGAGCGTCGCAGTCGACGGCGTGGAGCTGGCCGAACAGGTCGAGCGAGGGCGGTCGGCTCTGTGCGTCGTCGAAGGACAGGGCGGCTACGGTCTCCTCCGTCAGGACGATCTCGTCCTGGCCCGCGTGGAGCGCCCGCTCGACCAGGTCGCCCAGCAGATCGTCGCGCTCCCGTGCGGACCGCACGTCGACGGGGGGTCGCGCGGAGGGCGGCAGCAGGTAGCCGGACGGAGCTCCGAGGCCGACGACCGGGTCGAGCAGCTCGCGCACGGGGACGAGTCGCTCGACTCCGTACTGCTCCAGGAACTCCTTGTGATACTGCGTCAGATGCCGGGGCCCGCGCGACTGCGGCGACATCCGCCACAGCACCGTGGCCGCGCGCTCGGCCTCCGCGACGACGTCATCGGGCAGGCTCACCTCCGCGTCCATGGCCAGGACGACATGGAGGGGCCGGCGGGTGCCCTGGGGTGCGACGGCGTCCATCGCGCGCACGGCGGCCCGCCACGCCTGGCGTCCCGTCCCCAACGGCGCATCGGCATAAGCTCGCAGGTACGCGGCCTGCTCCGGAGCCAGGACGCGCACGTCGTCGCCGGTGTCGTGCTGGCGCGGGCGGCCGTCGCACAGCAGGAAACCCTCGGCCACCAGGGTGTCGACGGCACGGTCGAGGGCACCCGCCGGGGCCTGTGGGAAACGGCGCGCGGCGCCGTCCACGAGCTCGTCGAGGCGGATCGGCGTACGTGCCGTGCGCAGCAGCTGGTCGGTGAGCTTGCTGCGGGCGATGGTGATCTCGCCCGTGCCCAGCTCCGTGCCGCCTTCCCCGGGGATGCGGGTGCTGGGCAGGACGAGCCGGGCACCGCGCTCAGTGCACAGGCCGTTGGCCATGACCCGTACCGTGCCGCGTGTACGAGGGTCGGTCAGGCGCGCGTCGGCGACCCGGGCGGCCCACTCGGCGTCGGGCCACACGAACTTGCGGTGCGCCTCGCCCAGCCGAAAACGCGCCTCTTTCCCCGGCACGGCCGCAGCCACTCCGGCCTGCAGGCCGAACGGCGTGGGGCGCTGGGCCATCCGCAGCAGATACCGGGTGGCGGACTTGAGGGCCCGCTCCCATGAACGGTCGTCGATGGCCTCGCCGCGCTCCAGCCGTTCCAGGGTGTGCGTCAGCGAGCCGCTGGACACCTCGATCGACTCGCGCAGCACCGGATCGGCGAGGAGCCGTCGCAGCTGGGCGTGGTTGTCCGCGGCGGACGTGGACGAGGGGGAGGCGGCCGGCGGGTCCGCGGCGGAGGTGGGTGCGACGGCGAGGCGAACCAGCAGGTCCGGCAGGCCGCGGAAGACGGGCTCAGGCAACGCGGTTCCCTTCTCTGAGCGATTCCGGGGCTGGTGCGGGTGCGCTGTCCCCGGGTTGTACGGGCGACACGGGTGGTTCGGGTGCGCTGGTACGGGAGCGGGGCGCGGCGGCGTACTGTTCCGCCTGCATCCGGTAGAGACGGGCGAACCGGCCGTCGTGGTCGAGGAGTTCGGCGAACGAGCCGGATTCGGCCAGCCGTCCCCGGTCGAGGAAGAAGATCTGGTCGGCGTGGCGGACGGACGCCAGCCGGTGGGTGACCAGGACCACTGTCTGTCCGCCGCGGGCGAGCTCTTGGATGCGGTCGAAGAACTCGATCTCCGTCTGGGGATCGAGGGCGGCGGTGGGTTCGTCGTAGACGAGGATGTCGGCGCCGCGGAAGGCGGCCCGTGCGAGGGCCGCACGCTGCCATTGGCCGCCGGACAGCTCGACGCCGCCGACGAACTCGGGGGCCAGCAAGGTGTCCCAGCCCTGCGGCAGCCGTTCCACGACGTCCGCGAATCCGCTGTCGGCCGCGGCGCGCCGCAGCCGTGCGCCGTCGGCGCGGGCCTCGGGGCGTCCGATGGCGACGTTGGTGCGAGCGGTGAACGGCCACTGGGTGAAGGTCTGCGAGACCAGGGCGATGCGCTCGTGGACGTCGGCGCGGCGCAGGGTGCGCAGGTCACGGCCGTCCCAGCGGACGCTGCCGCGCTCGGGGGTGTACAGCCCGCACAGCAGCCGGGACAGGGTTGTCTTGCCCGCCCCGTTGGGCCCGACCAAGGCCACGATCTGCCCCTTCGCGATCTCCAGGGACACGCTGTCCAGGGCCGGCTCCCGTACGCCCGCGTAGCGGAAGGACACCTCGCTGAGGCTGATGGCCGCGGGCGCCGCCCGCACCCGCTTCCCGCCCCGGGGTACCTTCCGCTCGCCGGCCATGCGGCAGGCGGCTTCCAGGTCCGCGTGGAAGAGGGCCTGTTCATAGAGGGAATTGACCTGCTGGACCAGCGAGTCCAGCTGCGCGGTGGCCGTGCGGACGGCGATCGCGGCGGTCCCGGCCGCCGCCAGGGGGATCCAGGACCCCATCACCAGCAGGACAAGGAGCCCGTACACCCCGGCCGCGGCGAGCCCGGCGAGGGCGCCGGCGAGCGCCGTGGTGCCCGCGGCGGCCCGGGAGAGGCGGGCCTGCTCCCCGGCGGCCTCCCGTGACATCCGGTCGAAGGACTCCACCAGGTACTCCGCCGCCCCGTGCACCCGCAGTTCGGGGGCGCTGTCCCGGTCGAGCAGCAGCCGCGCGAGCACCTGGTTGCGGCGGGAGTGCTCCAGCCACGTCTGGGTGGAGCGGTAGGAACGGCGGGCGGAGCGGGCCGCGCCCCAGCCCTTGGGCAGGGCGGCGGCCAGCAGCAGAGGAAGCAGTACGGGGTGCAGCGTGACCAGCACCACGGCGGCGGACGCGAAGACGACCAGGCCGTGCAGGACCTGAAGGCTGTTCCTGGTCATCTGCCGCGCGGCCACCGTTCCGCGCTGGGCGGAGTGCAACAGCCGCTGGAAGTCGCCCGACTCCATGGCCGCGAGTTCCACCCGCGCGCTGCGGCGCAGCAGCAGGAGCATCGCACGACGCTCGACCTGCGGCTCCAGACTTCCCGACAGCGTCGTCGAGGCGGCGGCCAGAACGGTGGTGAGCGTGGCCACGGCGAGCAGCCACCCCATCGACGGCAGAGCCTGCGTGAGCCGGTCCCGCACGTCACCGCCCGCGAACA
Organism: Streptomyces melanogenes; assembly: GCF_014649795.1. GTDB lineage: Bacteria > Actinomycetota > Actinomycetes > Streptomycetales > Streptomycetaceae > Streptomyces > Streptomyces noboritoensis. Next base: position 341,732 of record NZ_BMTS01000007.1, on the reverse strand, counting down.
GCCGCATCAGCAGGGCGTTGGTCGCGACGAGCCCGAGCGCCGCGATGGCTCCACGGCTCACCTCGACAGCGGCCAGGGCAGCGGCCCGGCCGCGCCCGGCGTCCCACGCCAGCACGGCCGACTTCCGCAGGAACGAGGGCAGTCCGGCGAGCACGGAGAAGGTGCGCGCGTCCGCCCCGGCCAGATCGTGGGCGGTGTATCCGCCGCCGAGCCGCAGCCGTGAGCCGAACAGCTCCCGCTCGCTCGCGGCCACGTCGTCCTCCGGCCGTTCCTGGTCGCCCCCGGCCCCGGGCCCTCCGCCCCTGCCGCCCCCGCCGATCCGCCGCATGCTCACCCGCCCACGAGAGAAGTCCACCGGGATACGGCCGCGTGCGTCCCCGCGGCCCGGTGCTGCCGGCCCGAGTGCCGGACAGTCCTCTCCCCGCCCGGCACCGGGCCCACTAGTCACCGCTCACAGCAGTGCGCTCAGCAGGTCGGACACATCGAGACGCCGCGCCCGTACGTCTGACCGCAGCTCGTCGGGGACTGCGACACACAGCACGGCACCGTGTTGGCGCAGGCGATCCCCGTACTCCCGCCGAGCTCGGGCGCTTCGACGCGCTCCAGGCCCGAGAAGTCGACCTCGATGTCGAAGCTCTCCTCCACGGCTGCCCTGTCCAGCAGTTCCAGCGTCATGCCCCTCACCTCTCTGCTTTCCGGTCTCGGCTTCCGGCCGATCGGTTGAGGCGCCCCTGTCCGCGGCGCCGCGACCGATCTTGTGCAGAGGGCGAGATTGTCCGCTATGCAGGACGAGTTGTCCGGCGCGGAGAGTGAGGGGAAGTGCGAGGTCAGCGGTGTGAGGCGCGCGGGAAAAGAGGGAGTTGTCCGCGGACAAGGCACGGTGAGTGTGCTGATTTCCGATCGCCTGTCCGTCAGAACGTCTGTTGCTCAGTCCTGAAGAACAGGCTGGGCATCGGCCGGGCTAGGTTTGCCGCATGAGCGAACTTCCTGGCGGCGGCAGCGTCGCCGATACCTATCAGCACGTTCCGAAGCTGATGACTCCCGCCGACGGCCTGCGTCTGCCCGGTGCCTACCTGAAGTGGTACGACCTGCGCCGGGCCGAACTGGAACTCTCCGAGGAGGAACGTCAGCAGGCCCGTGACTTCCTCGCCTCCACAGAGCTGCCGTTCGATGACGAGCTGGGCTTCGTGATACTCCACAAGTGCACCCCGACGTTCTCGTTCCTGCTGGTGCAGACCTGGCGCGGCGAGAACGAGCTCTGGGAGACGGTGTTCGCCAAGAACGATGACGGACCCTTCCGACTGCACACCTTCCCCGGCGACCACCGGGGCACGTTCTGCGTGTGGGAGATGGGCGCCGTCTGGCACGAAGCGCAGGCCTGGTCGCGGTATCTGGCCTCCGCGCGCGACGACGAGGCGAGGAAGACCTATGTCGAGGACAGGTTCACCGGGGTCGTATGAGTAACGCGCCCCGGTGGCCGACGGTTTGTCGGTCCGGACGCGTCATGCCTCTGTCACGAGGGGGCGTCCGCCCCAGCGGATGCCTTCTCACTGCAGACCCGGGCGCGTTCCCGCCGCTGAGCGTCCAGGACGTCGGGGTGCGGCCGCGGTTGAGGCCCCCGGCGACCAGCCGTGGCGAGCAAGTTCACCCCGGGGACACAGCCAGAGGGTCGAATTCCAGCCACACCGCTGGCCGTACGGCGACACCTTGGCGAACCGCGAGGCAGGGCTTACGCCTGTGACGGAACGAAGACGTCGCGGAGGACCGCCTGTGACTCGGTGTGAGATACAAATACTTCCGACTACATGCACCGCGCCACCTCAGGGGGAACACCATGAACTACACCCGCACCACCGCTCTCGCCGCCCTCGGCGTCACCGGCGCCCTCTTACTCACCGCCTGCGGCAGCGACGACTCCGCGAACGACTCGTCCTCCAAGGGCTCCTCGTCCACGTCCTCTTCACCCACGAACGGCGGCTCGCAGTCGAAGGGCCGCTCGAACTCCACTGGCGCACAGGCCGGTAACACGGCGTCGGGCTCAGGTGAGGGCACCGAGTCGGGCTCCGGCGCCGCGAACGGTACGACGAAGACCGGCGGCAAGGCGAAGGCCGGCGGCAAGGTCACGTTCTGCAAGACGCCGGACCTGGCCATCAACGCCACCAACGCCGCGCCCGACAAGAGCTCCGGCAGGATCGACATCACCATGGTCAACCGTGGTTCGACCACCTGCTCGGCGACCGGCTTCGCGGGCGTCGACATCAAGGACGCCGACCACACCTCCAACCCCATCGAGCGCGGCCACGCCCAACCGCGTGTCACCACCCTCAAGCCCGGCGACACCGCTGTCTTCAACCTGGCCTACGACATCGACACCACCGGCCACAGCCTCGCGTCCCCGACCAACATCCTGGTGACGCCCCCGAACGAGACCCACACCGTGAGCCTGAAGTGGCCCGCAGCCGCGGGAAAGATCAAGGGCGCCTACACCGACGTTCAGGTCTACCCGACCCACACGACCAAGTAGGCGTGGTGACTGTGGCCTGTTGACTCCTTTCGGCGCAGGTTCCGGGGCGGCATGCTCGTTGATCTGTGAACGGTATGCAGCGGACTCACCTCAGGATCTCCGCGCGGGCCGTGGCCAAAAGACCACGGGTGGAGCACTGACGAGGACGGAACACCGGGCCGGCGTCCGTTCATGCTTGGGGCAGGAGCGGGCGGTGGGCCATGGCGGCCTGCCGCGTCGAGTCGGCCCGAGGGGGGCCGCCGGGGCAGGGTCGCAGCCCTCCTGAAAGGGGCACGATCCCCATGTCACACAGACCTCTTTGTACGAGCGGGAGCAGATCGTCGACGGCGCGGCCGCGTCGGGGCGGCCTGGCCCGGCGGCTGACCACGCTGGTTCTGCCCGGCACGATGGCGCTCGCGCTCGCCGGCGCCGGGCTGGTCGCCCTCGCGCCGCCGGCGCTGGCCGCGACGACGGTCACCTTCTCCTACACGGGCAGCGCCCAGTCCTTCACCGTGCCCGACAAGGTCTACTCGATCAGCGTGGACGCCTTCGGCGCCCAGGGCCAGGACGGGCCCGAGGGCGGCAGCACGGGCGGACTGGGCGGGGAGGCCCAGGCCCAGCTGGCCGTCACGCCGGGACAGGTCCTGCAGATCAACGTCGGCGGCTCGGGCGGCTACGGCGGCTCGGGCGCCGCGGGTACGGGCAACGAGCCCGCCGCCGACGGCGGCGCCGGAGGAGGCGCCTCGGACGTACGCCAGGGCGCCAACGGCCCGAGCGACCGGCTAGTGGTGGCCGGTGGCGGCGGAGGCGGCGGCAACTGGATCGGCACCGCCGTCAGCGGGAACGGCGGCAACGGAGGCGGCGCCAGCGGTACCGCCGGCGGCAACGGGAGCGACGGGGCGGAAGGCGGCGGGGCGGGTACCGCCAGTGCCGGCGGTGCCGGTGGCCTCGGCGCCAACGGTGCCCCTGCCGCGACAGGCGGCGCCCCGGCCCTCGGAGGTACGGGCGGCGCCGGTGCCAGCGGCGCCGGTGGAGGAGGAGGCGGCGGGGGCTGGTTCGGCGGCGGAGGAGGCGGCGGGATCCTGAGCAGCCCCTCCGGCACCGTCGGATCGGCGGGCGGCGGCGGAGGCAGCGGGCACGGTCCGGCCGGCACCGTCTTCCACACCGGCGTGCGCTCGGGCGACGGCTCGGTGAGCATCACGTACACCCCGGCCGCTGCGGACATCGACGTGCACGTCACCGCCCGGCCGCAGCTGGGCATCCTGGTGCCCTACCTCCGCTACACCCTGACGGCCAACAACACCGGACCGGACACCGCCGTCTCGGCCACCATCACCGCGTCCCTGCCCCGGGGTCTGAGCGCGACCGGCCTGCCCGCCGGATGCACCACCAGCGCGGGGACCGTCACCTGTACCTTCGAGGCCATCGCCAGCGGTGCCGGCGCGGCCAAGTCCTTCGACATCCCCCTGCATCTGCTCTCGCTGGGCCGCGTATCGGTGTCCGCCACCCGCACCGCGTCGACTCCCACCGACCCCAACGCCGCCAACGACAGCGCCACGGCCGACTGCACCGTGATCTCCATCCTCCTGGCCACCTGTTCCTGACACCCCGAAGCCCGCGCAGGGTGGGCCCGAGCGAGCGCCGGGCCCACCCCCAGGCAGACCTCCTTGTGACGCGGGGCGCGGGGAGAGCCGTCCAGCCATGGCCGTCGACTGCCCGGCCTCGGCCCTACGAGGCGATCGGGCGGCCTGCCTTGAATGGCGGGAAGACAGCCCGGCTCCCGCGTCACAGTGCGACCACCCCCACCACGGCCGCCGCTGCCACGACCAGTACACCCACGACGTTGACGGCCATGTCCCGTTTCCAGGACCGGCGTTCGGCCTCGACGTCCAGGACGAAGACGGCCGGGTCGTCGCAGGCGTAGTGGATCGTGACGTCCAGGCCCTGCGATCCGGCGGGGTCCGGCAGTCCCGACTCGCAGTAGGCCGTGACGGCCCTGCCGTCGAGGGTGGTGAAGGTGACGACCGGTACCAGGTGGGTGGAGGTGTAGCCGTCGTCGTCGGTGCTGACGCTCTTGAGTACGGCGACGACACGGCCGGGTACGGCGGCCATGGCGGCCAGTGTGTCGAGACGGCGGTTCCTGTCGCGTACGTTCCCGGGCAGGTGGTACAGGCCGGAGAGAGCCCACGGCCCGCAGAAGCCGAGCAAGGCCCACGGCCAACCCCAGTCGATCGCGGCGACGACGACCGGACCGGCGTACACGAGGAAGACCGCGAAGGTCGGCCAGCCGAGTCCGCGCCCGCCTTCGGAGAGGTCGCTGGTGAACCGGAAGGCGTGGGGCCTGCCGCGCGGGTAGTGGACGCCGATCTCCCGACCCGTCCAGGCCGCGCTGATCCTCTCGCCCCGCTCACCGTCGTTGGTGACGGTGAACTCCTGCCCGCTGGACGGGTCCTGGAAGGAGACGACCACGGCTATCCCCTCCCTCGGAGAGCTTCCGTGCCGGGGCTCCCCCACCCGCTCGATCCGCCCCGTCACCCGGACCGCCCGCTGCGCCGGGGTCATCCCGGCCAGCGACCTCCCGTAGCCGACCAGTGCGAGCGTGCCGAACACACCGCACCACAGCACCAGATACCCGTGCCAGCCCATCCGTCTTTCCTCCTGCTACTTCGGGGACGGCCACCGAGCACACCCTTGCCGTCCCAACAGTGCGGTCCCAGGGCACCTCACCGTGCGGGTGCGCGCCGCACCACCTTGCCCTGCCCGTTGGCCTCCAGTGACGCCGCACCTTCGGGCCCGGTCACGACAACCCTGATGACGAGGGAGCCGGTGAGACGGTCGGCGATGATCTGCCAAGTCCGGGGAGAGCGGACGCCGAGGGTGGCCGTGGCCTCCTCGACCAGGGCGGGGAAACGGTCGTAGGGCAGCGTACGGGGGTCGAGTCCCGGGGGCTGCGTGCCGGTCGGCGAGAACACGACCGACAGCAGGCGCTCCTGCACGACGACGGTGAGCGCCTGGTGCGTGTCCCCACCCCTGGTGAGCGAGCCGACAGCCCGGTCCAGCTCACCCTTGTCGAGAAACGACTGCCCCGGGCCCAAGGAGACCGTTCCGGACGCCGACGACACCACCGTGGTCGACGACGTGGAGGAGACGGACGGCCTCGCTACCGGAGGCGGTTGCGCGGTGTCGTCGCGGTCGAAGAGGTCCACGCGGAACAGCAGGACCACAGCAGCCGCGCCGAGCAGCAGGCCGAGGAGCACGACGAAGCCGAAGGCACAGCCCTCCGGGGGCGCGGCCACCCTGGCCGTCCCGGGCGCCGAGTCGAGGCGGGCCGAGGCCGCCCGTTCCTCCCACTCCGGAGTCGGCCGCTTGACGATGCGCACCCGCCACGGCCGGTCCGGCGGATACTGGACCACCACGACGCCGCGCGGCCGGTAGTCGGACAGGTCCACGAGGTTGATGTCCTGCCTGAACTCCACCCGGTACGCCGACCCGTCGTCCGGTGCGACAGTGAGCTCGAACCGCACCGGTACATCGCTCGACTCGCCCCCGACAGCCTCCAGACTCTCGATCATCGCGAGCGCCGTGCGGGGCACAACCGCCGCCTCCCGGGCACGCCTCGGCATACCGGCGAGGAAAAACAGAAGTCCGTACACCACGGGCAGGACCAACCCCGTGACGAACAGCGGCACGTTCTCGACGATCCCGCCCACGACGAGTGCGGCGAGCGACGTGCCGACCACGCCACCGGTCAGGAACCCCCGTGCGAGCGCGACGGGTGTCCGGTGCGTGGGCAGCACCGCGCCCGTGGTGATCGTCATAGGGGCGATTGTGCGGGGCTCGGGTGACGTCCGGTAGACCCCAGCATGATTTTCCGGCACGGCAAAACAACGGAGTTGCCCCTGTCGCTGCCGGGGCCGCAGCAAAGGGGGCGGGTGTCCGGTCCGCAGGACCGGACACCCGCCCCCCCTTTGCCTCACACCCGCTCAGGCAGGGACGGGCTGCGCGTCAGTCGCGGCGAGGCGCCCGGTGCGGGCGAGTGCGAACACCGCGCCGGCGCAGGCCATACCGGTGGCGCCCAGCGCACTCCATGCCAGCCAGCGCGCATCATGGCGCTGGGCCACGTCCCACAGGGCACCGGTGGCCAGGTTGCCCAGCGTGATGCCCAGGCCGGAGACGGTGTTGTAGAGGCCGTAGTGGGTGGCGACCAGGCGGTTCCCGGCCAGGGAGACCACGGTGTCCATCTCGAAGGGGTAGACCACCGCGCTACCGGCGGCCAGCCCCACCACCGCCACGATCAGCGCGGCCAGCAGCATCGCCTGCGCGGCTCGGCCGCCCGTGCCGGGGACCAGGGCGAGCGGGACGAACGCCACTCCCATCACCGTGAGTCCGCGGACCAGAGCCTGCTGGGGGCTCCAGCGTTTGCGGGCCCAGCCGGTCAGCCGCAGCTGCCCGAGGACCGCGACGGCGGCCGAGACGACGAACAAGGCGCTGGTGGCCCTCGTCCCGGCCGCCCCGAACGCGTCACCCGCGGCGAGCGGCAGCGCCAAGTAGACCTGGAAGGTCAGTACGTAGGAGCCGATCATCGCCAGCGAGAACAGCAGGAAGGGCCGGTTGGCAACCACGGTGCGCCACTGCGCCAGCACCCCGGACGGGCCGTCCTCCCCGGTGTCGGCGGTTCCGCCCCGGGCGGGCAGCGCCCGCCACTGCAGCACCGTAAGCGCGGCGAAGATCGCCGCTGCCACCGTGCACACGAGCCGGAAGTCGGCGGCCAGCAGGGCCAGGCCGACCAGCGGACCCAGCAGCATCCCGCCCTGGTAGTAGACGTTGAACGCGGCGAACGCCTCCACCCTGCGCTCGCCGGCACCGGCGGCCAGGTAGGCGCGGACCGCCGGGTTGAACAGGGCGCCCGCGAAGCCGGTTGCCGCCGAGGCGACGATCAGGGCGGGCACGCTGTCCACCCAGCCCAGCAGGGCGAAGCCGCCCGTGCGCAGCAGGCATCCGGCAATGATCGGGGCCTTGTAGCCGAACCGGTCGGCCAGGGTGCCGCCGATCAGGAACAGGCCCTGCTGAGAGAGGTTGCGCACCCCCAGCACCAGGCCGACTGCCCACGCCGCCAGGCCCAGATCGTCGGACAGGTGGGCGGCGAGGTAGGGCATCAACATGTAGAAGGCGAGGTTGATGGCGAACTGATTGGCCATCAACAGCCGGACGGCGGGCGGGAAGGAGCGAGTGGTGGACCACAGGGATTTCACCGGGTGACTCCCGTGGGGCCGACGGCGCCGGAGCGGAGTGCCGCGCCGACCGGGTCCAGCACGGTCGCGCACCTCGTCCAGCGGGACACCGTACGCTCGCCGGGATGGCCGATCTCGTCGGGTGCCTCGGCGGGCACGCAGCCGAGCACATCATGCTGACGGCACCAGGCATCGTCGAACACGGTCCCGACGTAGCGTTGCGGGCCGTCGGGGAACACCGCCGCGATCTTCTCCTCCGCCGGGCCGGCGGCGGCCAGGTGACGAGCCACCAGGGCAACCGCCCCCACGCTCCATCCCCCGCTCACGTATCGGGAGCGGGCCAGCGCCCGGGCGGCCCAGACCGCCTCGCCGGCGGCGACCCAGTGCACCTCGTCGAACAGGGTGTAGTCGACGTTGCGCGGGTAGATGCTGCTCCCCAGCCCCCGCATCAGCCGGGGCCCCGCGGGCTGACCGAAAATGGTTGAGCCGCAGGTGTCCACGCCGACGATCCGCAGGGAGGGGAAGAAGCCGCGCAGCACGGCACCGATTCCGGCGGAGTGCCCGCCGGTGCCCACGCTGACCACCAGCGTGTCGATCCGCCCGAGCTGGGCGACGAGCTCGTGGGCCAGCGGCGCGTACGCGGCCACGTTGTCGGGGTTGTTGTACTGGTCCGGGCACCAGGCGTCCGGATGGCGCGCGAGCAGTTCCTCGACCCGTGTCCGGCGGGCCTGCTGCCAGCCCCCCACCGGATGCGGCTCCGCCACGACCTGGATGTCCGCGCCGTAGGCGGTGAGCAGGCCGGTCATCAACGGCTCCATGCCCGGGTCGGTGACCACGGTGACCGGATGCCCCAAGGCCACCCCGGCCAGGGCCAGGCCCAAGCCCAGGGTGCCGGAGGTGGATTCCACGATCCGCGCCCCCGGAAGCAGATCGCCGCGCTCACGAGCGCGAGCCACCATGTACAGCGCGGTACGGTCCTTGATTCCGCCCGGGTTGTGGCCTTCGAGCTTGGCCCAGAAACCCCGGCCGACGGCCGTGAACGGCTCGCCGATCCACAGGCTCGGCGTGTCACCCACCAACCCTGCCGGGGTCCAGGCGGGCAGGGACGGAGCAGACAGCAACTGCGCCGCCGCAGCGGGCAGTGACGTCATGGGGAAGTTGTTCATCGCGTGGCTCTCCCGCATCCCCGCGGAACTGCATGTCAGGCAGGGGACGCGTTGCTAGAAAAGCGGGCTGTCGGCACGCAGAAGCACCGCACGCGACCGGGGATGGCAACACCGCCGTCCAACCGGTCCAGGCGCACGGAGCCGGCCCCGTCAGCTCCGCCACACCCCAAGCTCCGCCAGGGCCCGCCCCTGTTCCGGCCCGGCCCGTGGCACTACACCCAACGGCGCCGACTGCCGGACCGTCGGGTACTCGACCGTCTGCACCGCCGCGCCGATGCTCGGGGCCGTCACCGCGGCCCCCGGCATCCAGGCCGGCGCGTCAACCCCAGCGCACTCCTCGGCTTCCGCGTCGCGCGACGGCTTCACGGAGGCGTGCTCCAAGGGAACGGACGTCGCGCTCAGGAGAGAATCCGCCCTGCCAACGCCGTCGTCCTGCGGCCCGTGCGCACATCCCAGGACATGCACCAGTCCGGCCACGACCACAGCGAGAACCACTGCGACCCAGACCGACGACTGCCGCCTCCAGAGCACCATCCGCACCGACACGACACATAGCGTATGCACTTTGTTACGTAAAGCGCCCATAAACGCGACGGATATCAGCCAGACTGCGGCCAGATGACACCGGCTCGTAGCGCATCCTCGCCACACTCCGCTCCCCCAGCGGACCGAGAAAGGGCGCGACCCTTGCCCTGAGCCGCACCGTCCCCGGAACCGAGACGAAACCTGCCCTCAGCCGCCAAGTCCACCAAAGCCGAAGGGCTCAGGGCCCGTTCGCCGCGTGCCCCGTCGTGCCGCGCCCCACCCGTCCTGGAGGAGAGCGAAGGCGGCATCCATGGCGCGTTCGGGGTCGTCAGTGCGGTGGGCGAAGGCCGATGTCTCCAGGGCGAAGTGGGCCAGAGCGGCGCACCGGTAGTCGTCGGGCCGACTCCCGGTGGCCTCGGCGATCTGCTGGCTGTTGTACGAGCGGCAGGACTTCGGCTGGAACATCCAGCGGATCAGCCGGGACGACAACCTGGTCCGCATCCTGAGCCTGAGCGGCGACAACCAGTGCCTGGGCAGCCAGGACGTCCACGCCACCATCCAGACAGCCGCCCTGCTCTACAAGTGTGACGATGCCCGCGGCGTCGCCGGAGCGGGCCAGCGCTGGCTCGCCGAGGCATACCCCGACGGAAGCATCCGCTACCGCAACGAAGCCAACCACCTCTGCCTGCTGTCCCCCGACGCCGACCACGGCGTCGTCAACCTCTACAAGTGCCAGGACATCCCCGCCCAACGCTGGAACACAGTCAGCCCCTGAACCGGCCGGGCCGTCTGGACCCTCGCACCACCGGCCCAGACGGCCTCCGGGACCGGCCCGGTGGTGGGTCAGCTGGTCGGGTCGGGCAGTGGGGCCTGGCCGATGCGTTGCTGGCCGTATCGGGCGGAGGTGCGTACGGCGTCGAAGCCGTAGGCGGTCATGTCGGCTTCGTAGGCGTGCAGAGAGGAGACGAGGTCGGCTCCGCGGGCGGCCTTGCCGAGTTGGGTTGCGAGGGCGAGCGCGTCGCGCAGTGCGGTGTTCGCCCCGACGCCGACGGCCGGGCTCATCGCATGGATGGCGTCGCCGAGCAGAGTGACGGTACTGGTGGGCCAGGGTGTCAGGGGCACGCTGGAGCGGATGGTCAGCGGGAAGACGGACTCGGGCTGCCACAGCGCGATGATCGAGCCGAGGAGGGGATTCCAGCTGCGGGTCATACCCGCGGCCATGTCCCGCAGTTGTTGCCCGGGGGCACGGTGCAGCTCTGCGTCGGTGTGGGGCAGCAGTTCGGTGCGGGCCGAGAACAGGCACATCATGTAGTCCTCGGTGTCGGCCAGGTCCAGCGTGGGTGCAAGGCGCGCGATGGCGTCGCTCGGAGGGGTGCGTACTGCACCGGCGCGAGGCCGACGTGCTGGTGGTCCGGACCGACGATCCCGGTGTAGAGGGCGAAAAGACGGTCGGGAATCAGACCAGTGGTCTCTGGAGTGAGCGGGAAGCGGCCGTAGATGACTCGTACACCGGTGTCCATGACGTGTGCATGCGGCAAATACTGCCGTCGTACCGCGGAGTTGACACCGTCGGCCGCGACCAGGACGTCACCCGTGGCACGGGTTCCGTCGCGGAAGTGCGCGGTCAGGTGGAGTCGGCGTGGATCCGGTAGCCGGTGCACTCCTTGCCGAAGTGGACGATGTCGTCCAGTCCGTGCAGCAGGATCTGCCGCAGGGTGAGCCGGTTGACCGCGACGTTGCGGCCTCCGTCGGCGCTGGCGCCGGGGTCGGTGGCGGACAGCTGGTCGAGCCGGGCGTCGAGGATGACGGTCGGCGGCTGGGGCGAGGCGGTCGTCGACACCAAGCGGCTGAGCGGCGGGGGCAGAAGCTCGTCGAGGGCATGGAGCCCGTCCGGGTTCAGCCGCAGACGGTAGCCCTGACGCCGGGAGGTGGGGGATGCGTCCCGTTCGTAGACGGAGACGTCGATGCCGTCGCGGCGCAGTCCCTGGGCGAGCGCCAAGCCGCCCAGACCGGCACCGATCACGATCACGCGGAGAGCTGAGGTGGTCACGGGTTCCCTCTCTCGTGCACGACAAAGAAAGGGACGCTCTGGACACACCGAATTTCGGGTGCGACGGGCGCATGGCGCCGCCCGGACTACCGACCGGGCCGTGTTTTCGACGTCCACGGCCACGGTAGCCCGCGCCCATGACGGGGTGTCAAGAGAGGGATCGGGACCTCGTACGCAGCAAGCGGATGGTCACCACGGCCCTTGGCAGCCCCCGGCCCTCATGGGCGCTACGAGCGATTGCTCGGCTGCTGAACAGGCTCGGCAGCACCCCATCGGTGGGGACGAGCCCGGCCCGGGCGACCTCTTCGTCAGCTCGCCCGGGCCTCGTTCCGCACGACTGACCTGGGTCGGTTGCCGGCCCCGGGGCGAGTCGTCTCCGGCGGCGGTGCTCAGCCGAAGATCGCGAGCTCGGTGGCGTAGAGGAAACGGGTCTGGGAGCGGTCGAGGAAGTTCTCCTCGTCCGCGGCGACGGTCGTGGTGTAGGTGTCGGAGGTGAACCAGCGGGCGGCATCGGCGACGCTGTCGACCCACACCTCGGCGACACCGTCGTAGGCAGCCGTGCGTATGCCGGGGATCTCGTCGTCGGTGGGCAGGAGTTGGACGTAGCGCCGGACCGGGACCTCTCCGCCGGGCAGGCTCGTGATCAGCGCGGTGTGCTTCTGCCAGTACTCCACGAACTCCTCATGGTTGAGGTCTGCCCGCCGGGTCAGGAAGATGCTGATCTTGATCACAGATGACTCCTTGAAGCCGCTTTTTACTTGCCTGGGCAACTTATAACGTAGACGACGATGACTTGCCCAGGCAATAGATATCCCTTGCCTGGGCAAGTAGAATGGCTCGCATGGATACACCGTCACCGTGGCTCGACGCCGACCAGCAGGAACTCTGGCAGGACCTTCTCACCGTCGTGATCGCGCTGCCCGCGGCCCTGGACCGTCAGCTGCAGCGCGACGCGGGCATCTCGAACTTCGAGTACGGCGTACTCGCCCGGCTGTCGATGGCGGATCACGTCACCATGCGATTCAGCGAGTTGGCCCGGGACTGCAACAGCACACTCCCGCGGCTGTCCAAGCTGATGGACCGCTTCGAGGCGCGGGAGTGGATCGTACGTCGAGTCGACCCGAGCGACGGTCGCTACACCCTGGCCACGCTGACCGACAGCGGTCAGCAGAAGCTGGTCGACAGCGCGCCGGGGCACGTCGCGCAGGTGCGCCGACTCGTCTTCGACTCCCTCACCGCTACACAGCGCCGCCACTTCGGCACGGCACTGTCCAACGTCGCGGAGACCGTGCGGCGCGAGGCCGCCGGTGGTCCCACCGGGTGAGTGCGCTCATCTCCCGCTCGGCGCGCGGCCGCACTACCCGTCACCGTCATGGGCACGCATGTCGCGTACGGCTGTGAGTATTGCATCCTGCCAAGATCAAGCCTCGCCTCTGGCGTGAACAAGCCCTTCCAAGAACACAGCGCATGGACCGGCAGGCAACTGGGCACCGATGCCCGCGTGCCCCTCACAGACGACTTACCTCGCTTCATCGACCTGTCGGCGCGGCTGACCGGATTCGATGAAGCATCCCTGCAGGCCACCGGGTTGACCGAGGTGTACCAGGCGGTCGCTGCGGAAGAGCTCGGCATCGAGCGATACGCGCGGCTGCTGCGCGAGCTTCGGGAGCTCGACGACGCCATGGACGGCGAGCTGCGGGATGCGGCCCGGGCGGTGACGTACCTCTGGTACACGGGCAGTTGGCCGGGGCCGCCGCCGACCGTGGTCTCTTCGCGCGCCTATGCCGAGGGCCTGGTGTGGAAGGCGGCCGGTCTCAAGGCTCCCGCCACCGATCCCGGCGGATACGGCAGTTGGGGCGAGACGGGCGACCGGACCGGCCAGGGCGCCGGGGCCGAGGGGAGCGGACGGTGACACGGTACGACGTGATCGTCGTCGGCGCCGGAGTCGCGGGCTCACTCGTCGCACACCAGCTGGGCAGGCACGGCAGGCGGGTGTTGGTCCTGGAGGCGGGCCCCGGCGCCCACGAGCCGCCCGCCGACCCGCTCACCACCTACCTGACGACCGCCGCCAAGGTACCCGGCTCCCCCTATCGAGCCCACCCGGCGGCCCCCTGGCCCGAGGCGACGGACCTCTCCGGCCTCTCCGGCACGGACGGGACCCCCGGCTTCCGGGCGGACGGCCACCTGCGGCAGGACGGCCCGCTCCCGTACGCCAGCGGATACGTCCGCGTGAACGGCGGCACCGGCAACGTCTGGACCGGCCTCGTGCCGCGCATGCTGCCGGAGGACTTCGACACCGAGTCCTTCGGGTACGGACGGCGCTGGCCCCTCACGTACGACGACCTGGAGCGCCACTACAGGGCGGCCGAGGAGGAGTTGGGGGTGGCCGCCGACGCCGACGAGCAGCGCGAGCACGTCGGGCTGCCCTTCCCCGACGACTACGTGTTTCCCATGCGGGCCCTGCCCGCCTCGCGTGTGGACCGCATCCTCTCGGCCCGCCTCGACGGGCGGCGCGTCAAGGACCCCGTCTCCCTGCGCGAGGTCGAACTGCGCGTGGTCGGCACCCCGCACGCACGCAACGGCGTCCCGGACCCCCGGTACGACGGCGGCCGCGGCTACGTGCCGCGCGGCCGGGACGGACAACCCGCCCCGGACAGCCGGTGCGTGGGCAACGCGAGTTGCGTGCCGCACTGCCCCTCGTATGCCAAGTACACCCCGCTCAAGACCCAGGGGCGCTGGAGTACGACCGTCACGCTCCAGGACCGGTCCGTGGTGAGCCGGGTCCTCGTCGACGGGCGGGGGCACGCCACGGGCGTGGAGTACCACTCATACGACGGGCAGGTGTCCGTCGCGCACGCCGATGTCGTCGTGCTCGCCGCGCACGCCGTGGAGAACGCCCGGCTGCTGCTCCTCTCCGGGCTCGCCGACCGCAGCGGCCAGGTCGGCCGCAATCTGATGGACCATCCGGTCCTGCTGACCTGGGGTTTGTTACCCGAGGACGCCGGGCCGTACCGGGGCCCCGGCTCGGTCTCCGGCCTGGAGGGCTTCCGCGCCGGCGCGGCGCGAAGGCTGCGGGCGCCGTTCCGGGTCGAGCTCGGGGCGTGGGGCTGGGTCTGGGCGAAGGGGTCCGTCGATGCGGACGTGCACCACTTCCTCACCGAACGGGGCCTGTTCGGGGCCGAGTTACGACGGGCGGTCGGGGACCGGATCCGCCGCCAGTTCACCCTCCAGTTCGAGATGGAACAGGGCGCCGACCCCGCGAACCGGGTCACCCTCCACCCCCACGAGCGCGATCCGCTCGGCCTGCCCCGCCCCCTCGTCACGTACAACCTCGACACACACGTCAAGGAAGGCATGGCGGCGGCCCGGGCGGTCTCCGACCAGATCTTCGCGCTGCTCGGCGCCGAGGACCACACGGACTACACACCGGTGGCGGCCTGGCCGGGCCGCTTCGAGCACGACGGCCGCACCTACGGATACCGCGGCGCCGGCCACGCCGCCGGCACCCACATCATGGGCGACTCCCCCGCCACCTCGGTGGTCGACGCCTGGCAGCGCTGCTGGGACCACCCGGGCCTGTACGCGATCGGCTGCGGCAGCATGCCCTCGGTGGCCACCTCCAACCCGACGCTGACGATGGCCGCGCTCACCCTGCGCAGCGCGGAGCGCATCGAGGCGGACCTGGCCGCCCGCGACCGCCCGGGCTCCCTCGTCGCGCCCCCGACGTCCCCCGCGCCCAACGAGCCGTCACCGACCCCAGGAGCCCCGACATGACCGCCACCTTGCCGCCCGTACCCGAACCCTTCCAACTCCCCTTCCATTACGGCGCGTTGCACCAGATCGGCATCGACTGGCTGGTCGACCCGGAACCGGTCCGCAAACTGCTCGCCCAACAGCACCCAGATCTCACCGCAGCCACCTTCGAGGACGGGCGGGCACTGGTATCGCTCAACTACCAGCTGTACTTCGCGCAGTACGCGTTCGGCGGAGGAACCACCCAGGAGATCGAGTTCAACGTCATCGCGTTCCCGACGCGCGAGGGCGACCGGCTCCCGCGCCTGACGTACGCCCAGTACGTTCAGGGCTGGGACCAGACGAAACTGCTCGGCATCGCCCGCCTCCACGTCGTGTGCGACAACCCCTTTGCCATCCGGGCCGGGAAAGAGCTCTACGCGGAGCCGAAGCACCCCGGCTGGTTCGAGGTCGACCTGCCGTCCCTCAACGGGCCCGTCGGCGAAACCTGGACCATCCAGTGCAAGGCCGCCACGATCGGCCCGGACGACACCCTGGAGCAGGGCCCGCGCCCGCTGCTCGACATCACCGCGGAGCTGGACGGCCTCACCTCCGCCGCCGCCAACTCGGCCCCCATCACCGGCTACGGCACCGACCCCGAGGGACGCCTGCTCGCCGGTCCCATGAACGTCTACCAGCCCTATCGCTGGTACGACCTGTCCTCCCCGGAACACTCCGCCCGCACCCGGCTCACGGTCCACGCCCCGGACGACACCCTCGGTCACGGCATCCGCACGCTCCTCGGCGACGGAACACCGGCCATCGGCGCATGGGCGTACCAGTCTCCCCCCGTGGCTGCCCACAACCGCCCCTACTACTTGCCGACGGGGCCGCGCCCCTGACCGCCGGCCACGGCGAGGGGGACAGCGCTTTGGTGGGCCGGTCAGGGAGCGGGCACCGGGCCACCAGGCCGGAACCGCTCCACCCCCACGATGTGCCGCACCTTGACCGGCCGCACGATCACCGCGACCCTTCGCTCCCCCGGCATGAGCCACTCGAAGCGTTCGCTGCCCAGATACTTCCGCGCCAGCCGGTCCATCCGCTCGTGGGCCTCCTCACCCTCGATGAAGCGGACCACCTCGCCGCTGATCTGCACCCGGTCGAAGGGTTCATCGGCGTCCGCGTGTGAGAGATATACGCGCGGGTCACGGCGCAGATTCTCCTCCTTCACCCGGCCCACCGAGGTGTTGAACGTCAGCTCCCGCTCGCCCTCCAGGTCCACCCACATCGGGCTGACCTGCGGCGCTCCATCGGGGAACACGGTTCCGACGTACCAGATGAGGGGCGCACGCAGCCGGGCGCGGACAGCTTCACCGAAGTCAGTCATCCCGGCAGACTACCGACATCCGGCACACAGCTGAACAGGCCAAACGCTGCCCCCTCAAAGGAGTTCAAGCGATAGAACACCTGGGGGACCCGGTGCTCGCCATGGCAGAGCTGGCGTCCGACATCCACCGCGAGCTGCACCGGTTCCACGTCATGGGCAACGTCGTCGCCGTCGAGCTGACGATCCAGGGCAGCTTCACCGGCCCGTTCACCACACCTGCCGGTGTCATCGAGCCGACCGGCGTCAAGCTCGCCATCCCGGCGGGCGACTTCTGGTACGTCGAGGACGGCAGGATCAAGGAGTTCAACTGCTACGCCGGCATCAACGTCATGCTCGCCCAGCTCGGCGTGCAGCCGGACTTCGCCTCCGCCGTCAAGGCGTCGGCCACGACCACGAGCTGACCCGGCCCGGCCGGACGAGGAGTGGGTGTGCGCCGCCCCCGGCCGCACACCCACTCCGTCCACCGGACCAGATGACTTCGGAGGCCGCCCGTTTCAACGACCTCGAAGGCGTCTTCCGCGCCGCGGTCGGCGACTGGGGGCGGGGCCGGACCGGCCTGTAGGGATGGCAGCAGAACCTGGAGAACAACTGGGGCGTCCTGTCCAACTTCTACTGGAACCTCGTAGGCGCCGGTAACACCTCCACCCCCACCGTCCCCTACATCCCCGACATCGGCACGATTGCGAACGCCTCCCAGGTCAGGCGGTACCTACGGGTCCTGCACACGTTCAACGCCGCCTGGAACTACCCCAACCCCTCACGCGACGAACTCTGACCGCCACGCTCGGCCTGCCGCACAGCGCTGTGACCGAGCGGCGGGCGGCGCAGGCCGCGAACCCCGGTCACCAGCACGTGCCCGAAGCCCACGAGCTGTCACGGCCGGGCCCCGGTACGGGCTCCGACAAGCCAGTACCAGGGCATCGAGAGGTACGCCTCAGCTGGGCTGGATGAACGATTTGAACAGGACGAGGTTTCCGAGCTTCTGTCCGACCTTCACCCTCGTCCGTACATCGAAGCACTCCGGCTCCGTGTAGACGAAGATGTCACTCTGGCTGCGATTCTCGGGTGCCCAGGCGGTCTGCAGGGGCTTGCCCTCCACCTCGGGGACCTCAATGCACTGGTCTTCGGGAATTTCCAGGTTGGCGGGGTACACACCGGTCTTCGCCTGGTTCGGCTGGAGCGGGTTGCCGTACTTGTAGTTGATGGTGCCGTGGTCCGCGTGAGCCGGGGCGTGCAGGGTCATGAGGAGCGCCATGGCGCCAAGAGTGGCGCCGAGAGTGGGACGAAGACGCACGGGACGTACTCCTGTCATGCAAGAGGGTGAGAGCGTGGATCCAGTGGCTGGATCCGCTCGGTCAGACCACATTCTGTGATCGCTCCGACGCCGCCAGCAACGGGGGTGGGGGCCATCGGCGCGTCGGCCGCCGGGTCGCCGACCCGTTACGCTGCGACACAAAATCGCAGGTCACTCCGCATGGCACCGCTCCGGGCCATCGGCGTGCAGGGCCCTTCTAGGTAAAGGGATCACCAGGTCGTCCGGGGGCATGCACACGGAACCCCCGGTTTTCGACCTACTGCCGCGCAGGAAGCGGCGGTCTCCTTGGAGCATGCGATGGGCAGCGGAGCAGCCGTCGGCCGAGGACCGCGCGCGGTCACGGGCGCCGGGCGACCCTCGGGACGACTCCGCCTCCGACACCCTGCGCTGTGTGATCTCGGACATCGTGCGGGCCGTCCGCGCGGCGGACGAACGGCAGATCGGCCACCTGCTGACCCGGTTCACGGCCAACGCCGACCTGCTGGCCCTGTTCGCCCTGCGCGACGCGCTGGCCGACGCCGCGATCCACCACGATCGCCAGCACCCCTGACCGCACAGACACCGGCGTGACGCGCCCGTGCGGCGCGAACGTACACCATCGGGCGAATCGTTCCGCTCCCCGGCATATGCACACGCGGGTCTCCCTACCGTCGACCGCATGGCCACGACGCGCAATCAGGCGCTCGCCGACTGGATGACCGCACACGCACTCACCGCAGCCGAGCTCGCCACCCGGCTCAACGCCCAACTCGCCACCCTCACCGGCCGCCCCGGCACCGCCACCGACCGCACCATCCGCCGCTGGCTCTGCGGCGAGGTGGCCTGGCCCCAGACCGGACAGCGCGAAGCCCTCGCGCGGCTGACGGGCCTTGCGGTCCAGGACCTGGGGTTCGCACCCCGGGGCGCCGCCTCACCCACCCCGGCCGCCCCAGCACCGAGCGACGGGCCACACCCCCCGACGGCCGACGCCGCGCCCCCCGCGTTCCGGGGGCCACCGGCCCGGGTGGGCCTGGTCGACGTCGCCCGGCTCGCCGCGAAGCTGACCGAGGTCGTCGACGTCGACCACCGCCACGGCGGAACCCAGGCCCTGGAGAACGGCGCGGCCCACCTCGTCCGCCAGGCCCTCGGCCTCCAGCAGCACGGCTCCGCGAGCACCCGCGTCCGCGGCAAGCTCTACGCCCTGGCCGCCGCCTTCGCCAGCAGCGCCCTGTGGGCCGCCACCGACGGCCACCGCTTCACCGCCGCCGAACAGCACCTGCACCAGGCCGTCACCCTGGCCGGACTGTCCGCCGACCCGGCCGCGCGCTACCACGTATGGGGACTGGCCGGCGGCCTGTACCGCCAACTCGGCCGGCACACCGACGCCCTGGCCGCCGCCGACGTCAACCGCGCCCTGTCCATCAACCGCCGCGACCCGCTCTTCGCCTCCCTCGCCCATGTCTCCACCGCCGTCCACCACGCCGACCTGACGGACCGTACGGCCGCCCTGCGCAGCATCGGCCACGCCCAGGACTCCCTCGACCGCGCCGACCCCAGCCTGCCCCGGCCGCCCTGGATCCGCTTCTACGACCAGGCCGGACTCGACCTCTTCTCCCTCATGTCCCTGCTGACACTCGGACAGTGGACACAGGCCGAGGCACGCGCCCACCACGCCCTCGCGGTCCTGCGCCACCGCCCCGGCCTGGCGCGCAACCGCTACCGCGTCACCATCCACCTGGCACGCGCACAGCTCGAACAGGGCGCCCTGGAAGCGGCCACCACCACCATCGCGACCATCCCGCCCGACACCTGGCACGGCCGCACCGGCCGGCTCGTCGCCGTCTTCACCGCCCGTACGGCCGTCCTGGCCCCCGATGCCGCCGAAACCCGCGCGTGGAACGCGTACGCACGCCACCACGGCATCCTGACGAGGCGCGTGTGAGCGGATGACGTGTCATCACGGTGTTGCTGCCCGCCGCATCGTACGGTTCGGTTCCTCCTGCTCAGCGCAGTTGCTCGGCCAGTCCGACGATGATGCCTTCCGGGCCGCGGAGGTAGCAGAGCAGGTAGACGTCCTCGAACCGGGCGATCTCGCCGACGAGTTCGGCGCCGTGCGGGCGCAGGCGGGCAACGGTGTCCTTGATGTCGTCGACGGCGAACATGACGCGGTGCGTGCCCACGATGTTGTGCGGCCGGTTGCGCGGCCCGGCACTGATCGCCGCGGGGCTGCGGTACTTCGCCAGCTCGAGCCGACTGTGCCCGTCCGGCGTCCGGAGCATCGCGATGTCACAGTGGACGCCGTCGAGTCCGGTGCACTGGTCGGCGAAGCCACCCTCGACCTCTCCCCTGCCCTCCAGCTCCATACCGAGTTCCACGAAGAACGCGACGGCGGCATCCATGTCCTCGACGACGATGCCGACGTTGTCCATCCGCTGAATCGCCATGATGGTTTCTCCTTCTTCCTCGTACGGCCGGTGGTGGCCGCTGATATCCCTGGGACGGAGCCGGTGACCCGTTCTCGACATCCGCCAACCGCCCAGGATGTTCAGGTTGATGAGCGCAGGGGCTCGCGACGGGGCGGCGCTGCCGCCCGGCCGCCCGAGCGGCGGCCATGGTCACGGATACGGGACGGTGGCAAGCGCTGCGGCGCGCAGAGCGGCCGCGAGGCGTACGACGGGTTCGGTCGGTGGCTGGGGCAGCCGGGCCAGGAGCAGTCGGCGCATCTCCTGCGGTCCGCCGCGCACCGGCAGGATCCGCAGGCCGGGCGGCGCGGCGTGGGCCATGGAGGCGGGCACGGTGGTCAGGCCGCAGCCCGCGGCGACGAGGTGCAGTTTCGCGAGCCAGTCCCGGGCGGTGTGGACGATCTCGGGCCGCTCGTCCAGCCCCGGCCAGACACCCATGAGCCCGTCCGCGCCGTGGGAGGAGCCGGCGATCCATCGTTGTCCGCGCAGGTCGGCCACGTCGACGAAGTCCCCGCGGGCCAGGGGGTGGGTCTCCGGCACAGCCAGGCGCAGGGCGCGCTCCGTGAGCGTCTGCAGCGCCAGCGGCGGTGATTCGGTGTCGGGCGCGCGGAAGGGAGGCGCGGATGCCAGCAGGGCGAGGTCGATGCTGCCCGCCCGCAGGGCGCGCGCCAGCACTGGGGTGGTTCCTTCGCGGCTGATCACCTGCAGGCCGGGATCGCTGTGGCGGAGGGCGGCGAGGGCACGCGGCACCAGGGTCGTGCCGGCGCTGGGGAACCAGCCCAGGCGGACGGTGCCGCCGGGTTCGGGCAGGCCGGACAGTTCACGGGCGGCCTGGTCGATCTCGTCGAGCACGGTCGTCGCACGGCGCATAACGATCCGCCCGGCCTCGGTCAGCCGTACGCCGTCACGCCGCCGTTCAAGGAGCTCCGCGCCCGCGGCCCGCTCGATGGAGGCGATCTGCCGGGACACCGCCGACTGGGTGTAGCCCAGCGCTGCCGCCGCGGCGGTGAACGTTCCCTGCTCGGCCACCGCCCGGAACACCCGCAGCGCCGTCAGCGACACATCCGTGAAGTCCATGACGTTTACGCATACCACGTGTGCACAAGTTTCGTTGGACGCATGAGCAAACGGTTCCTAGCGTGGCAGGCATGAACTCTCCCCGTATCGCCCTCGTCACCGGCGCCAACCAGGGCCTGGGCCAGGCCCTCGCCGAAGGCCTCGCTACCCGCATGGCACCGCACGACCTGGTCCTGCTCACCGGCCGCGACGCGCAGCGCGTCACCGAGGCCGCCCGCGCGGTGACGCGGCTGCCCGCCACCCGCGCCCAGGTGCGCGGAAAGCTCCTCGACGTCACCGACACCGAGGCGATCGGCCGTCTCGCCGACGAGCTGGGCAGCGAGTACGGCGGTGTCGACGTCATCATCTCCAACGCGGTCGCCCGCCTGCTGCCCTCCGATTCCCAGTCCGGGCGCGCCGACGAGTTCATCGACGTGTCCAACACCGCCACCCACGCCGTGCTGCGCTCCTTCGGCCCGCTCCTGCGACCCGGCGGGCGGCTGCTGGTGGTGGCCAGCAGCCTGGGCACCCTCGGCCACCTCGACCCCCGGCTGCACCCGCTGTTCGAGGAGGCGAGTCTCGACCAGGTCGAGTACGCCGTCGAGTCCTGGCGCAGCGCCATCCACCACAACACCGCGCAGGAGGCGGGGTGGCCGCGCTGGCTGAACGTGCCCTCGAAGGTGGCCCAGGTAGCCGCCGTACGGGCGGTCGCCGGGCAGCGCCGCGAGCGCGACCTGGCGTCCGGCACCCTGATCGCCGCGGTGTGCCCCGGCATGGTCGACACCGCGACCTCCCGGCCGTGGTTCAGCGACTACAGCCAGGCCCAGTCCCCCGCCGAAGCCGCCCGGGCTGTACTGGACCTCGTGTTCAGCGAGCCCGTCGACCCAACCCTGTACGGCGAGCTGATCCGCTTCGGCAAAGTCCTGGACTGGCACGGCGGCACACCACCGGTGGAACAGGACCGCCTGCTCACCCCTTGAACCGGCCCTCAGCCGATCTCAACTCCCACCCCAACAGGAGGCGTTCACCCATGCCCCTCATCACCACCCCTTTCGGATTCTCCAGCACGGCCGCCGAGGCCGCGCAGGGCATCGACCTCACCGGCCGCCGCGCGCTGGTCACCGGAGCCTCCTCCGGCCTCGGCGCGGAAACCGCCCGGGCCCTGGCCTCGACCGGGGCGGCCGTCACCCTGGCCGTCCGCGACACGGCAGCCGGAGAGCGCATCGCCAAGGACATCACCGAGACGACGGGCAACCACGAGGTGCACGTCGCCCGCCTCGACCTCACCGACCCGGCGTCCATCACCGCTTTCACCACGGCCTGGCAGGGCCCGCTGCACATCCTGGTCAACAACGCCGGTGTCATGGCCCGCCCCGAGCAGTACACCGCGCAGGGCTGGGAATGGCAGTTCGCCACCAACCACCTGGGCCACTTCGCCCTGGCCACCGGCCTGCACGACGCACTCGCCGCCGACGGCGCCCGTATCGTCGTCGTCAGCTCCACCGGCCACCAGCAGTCCCCGATCGTCTGGGACGACGTCCACTTCGCCTTCCGCCGCTACGACCCATGGCTCGCGTACGGCCAGTCCAAGACCGCCAACGCCCTGATGCCCGGCGCCGTCTACACCAACCTCCAACGCCACACCGGCGGCCAGGGCAGCGGACGGGTTCCGGCCGAGTTCATCAAGACAGTCGAACAGGGCGCCGCCACCTCCGTCCTCCTCGCCACCTCCCCCCCTCCTCGAAGGCATCGGCGGCCGGTACTTCGCCGACTGCAACGAGGCCGAGACCGTCGACCATCGCACCAACACGCTGCACGCCGTCGCCCGCTACGCCCTTGCCCCGGCGGGCGCCGAACGCCTGTGGACCCTGTCGGAAGGGCTGCTCGGCGACCGCGCCACTGACCGATCGACCTGAGCTCGCGCCGGGGCGGACCGACGTCGAAGCCTCCTGGCCGGGGGCGGGCCCCCTTCGCCCCATCGGGCTGCCCATCACGAGCACCCCGTCCCTCCGGCCGAAGGAGACCGGCTACAGTGCGCGCGACGGCAGCCTGGTTGATCGAGGAGGGAAAACGTGGCCGATACCAGCGAGACCCGATCCGCCGACAGTGCGGCCCACGGGGCTCAGCGGAGCCGACTGCGCCGCCTGATGCGCTATCTCCCCCTGATCGCCCCGGTCCTGCTGTGGGCCGTGCCCTGCTGGCTGCTGCTGTACGCCGGTCAGCACTGGCCCCTTCCTGTCGCGCTGGCCGGTACCGCCCTGTTCGCCCTCGGCCTGGTCGGTATGCCGCTCGCGATGGTGCGCGGCCACGGGCGACGGCAGCAGGATTGGGCGGCGATCGTCGGGGACACCCTGCTGGGCGCCAGCTGGGTCCTGTTCACCTGGTCCGTTCTGCTCGGCGTCCTGCTGCGGTTCGCGCTGACCGTGACCGGCGTAGGTGACGGCCAGGACCGGGCTCGGATCGTCACCTGGGCGAGCCTCGCCACGGCCGCCGTGCTGCTGGCTTGGGGGTACGTCGAGGCCCGCCGGGTCCCCCGGGTGCGCCGCCTCGATGTGCAACTTCCCCGTCTGGGCGCCGGGTTGGACGGCACGCGCGTCGTTCTGATCACCGACACTCACTACGGCCCGCTCGACCGCGCCCGCTGGTCGGCACGGGTCTGCGAGACGGTCAACACGCTGCAGGCCGACCTGGTCTGCCACACCGGAGACATCGCGGACGGCACGGCCGAACGCCGCCGCGCCCAGGCCACCCCACTCGCCGCCGTACAGGCCACCCGGGCCCGGGTCTACGTGACGGGCAACCACGAGTACTACAGCGAGGCCCAGGGCTGGGTCGACCTGATGGACGAGCTGGGCTGGGAGCCGCTGCGCAACCGCCACCTGCTGCTGGAACGCGGTGGCGACACCCTCGTGGTCGCCGGAGTGGACGACGTCACCGCCCACTCCTCCGGCCTCACCGGCCACCGCGCCCACCTCGCCGGGGCCCTGCACGGCGCCGACCCCGACCACCCCGTCCTGCTCCTGGCCCACCAGCCCAAGTTCATCGACCGGGCGGCGGCCGTCGGCGTCGACCTCCAACTCTCCGGCCATACCCACGGCGGCCAGATCTGGCCCTTCCACCACCTGGTCCGCCTCGACCAGCCCACCGTCGCCGGCCTCAGCCACCACGGCACCCGCACGCTTCTCTACACAAGCCGTGGCACCGGCTTCTGGGGCCCGCCGTTCCGCGTCTTCGCCCCCAGCGAGATCACCCTGCTCGTACTCCGCTCCCCGCAGCGGCCCCCCTCGCCGTAGCGGTAACGCCGGGCGGGTCGGCGGTTGCGCCTGGAGGTGGCGCATGCGGCGACGGGATCACCCCATCGCCTGGCCCGGCGCATCCACCACCGGCACCGGCACCGGCAGATCCCGCATACCCCGCAGCGGTCCCCTCAACAGCAGCAGCGCGCACAGGGCGTTGCCCGCGTACAGGATCCACAGGGCCTCGCGGTTGCCGGCGGCCGCGCCCAGGGTGCCGCCCAGCAGGCTGCCGATCGGCACCGTTCCGTACATCACGAAGCGGATGCCGGAGCTGACGCGGCCCAGCATTTCGGGCGGACAGTACGCCTGGCGGAAGCTGACGATGACGACGTTTCCGGCAACGATTCCGGCCATCAGGAAGAACTCGCCCACCAGGAAGGCCAGCAGCCCCGCGCCGTTGCTGGTCAGGGGGATCAGCAGGCCGAACGGGCCGGCGCCGAAGGCGCACAGCAGGACCGCGCGGGCCGTGCCGACCCGGCGTGCCAGGCGCGGCGAGAGCACCGCGCCCAGCACACCGCCGAGCCCGGCCAGAGCGATCAGCACACCGATGACGGTGCCGTCGGCGCCGACCGTGCGGCTGAGGAAGACGATCGCCAGGGACTGGGCACCGGCGAGGAAGAGGTTCATCGCCGCGTCGCAGAGGAGGATCGTCCGCAGGAACGGGTCACGGGTGAGGAAGGCGACGCCGTCGCGGATCTCCCGCGCCAGCCCCTTCTGCCCGGGCACCCGCTCTCCCCCACCCGGCCGGCTCTCCGGGGTGCGGATCCTGGCCAGCAGGACGGCCGAGACCAGAAAGCTCAGCCCGTCGGCGAGGAAGCCGACGGCCGCGCTCCCGGCCTGGGCCAGGGCACCGCCCACCCCCGGGGCGATGACGTCGGCGGCGGATTCGCTGGTCTGCAGCCGGGCATTGCCGTCCGCGAGTTGCTCGGCGGGCAGCAGAGTCGGCAGATACGCGCTGTAGGCCGCCCGGAAGAACACATCGGCCGTGCCCAGCAGCAGGGAGACCACGAGAAGCTGATTGGTCGTCAGGGCGTCCAGCCAGGCCGCGGCCGCCAGGGAGAACATCAGGGCCGCCGAGACGGTGTTGCACACGATCATCACCGGCCGCCGCCGCATCCGGTCCGTCCAGGCGCCCACCGGCAGGCCGATGAGCAGCCAGGGCAGCCACGCGGCGGCATTCAGCAGACCCATCGTGAACGCCCCAGCGCCGAGGGCATTCACCGCGATCAGCGGCAGCAGGACACGGGTCGCCGCGCTGCCGCACTGGCTCACGGACTCCCCCGCCCACAGCAGCCGGAAGTCCCGGTGGCGCAGGAGGCCCGGCGCCTTCTCCGGCCCCGCCGTCGTCGCCGCGCTCATCGGCCCACCAGCGCTTCGCCGACGCTGACCTGGCGCAGCAGCGCCGCGATCTCCGAAGCCGCCTTCGGCGTCATCATCTCGCCGTGGGTGCAGGGCGCCTGGTGGTGCGTGATCCGGCCCGTCAGGTAGGGCCGCCAGGTCTCCGGGTCCGGTGCGCCCACCTCGTGCGCGGCCGAGACCAGGGTGAGGTCCCCGTCGAACACGCCGGGGTGGTGGCCCGCCGCGAGCGTGTCGTGGTGGACGAACGCCTCGCCCAGCGCGGTGATTGTCCGCTCGTCGAGCGCGGCCAGCGGGCCGTCCTCCGTACGCGCCGCATGGAGGAAGTCCGGTGCGGACAGCGGTCCGGTGGCGGGCAGGGACGTGGTCGGGTACCCGAGTGAGTCCAGAAGTTCTCGGAGCGGGTCCGGCATCGGTGCCGCCTCCGCGCCGGGGTAGCCGTCGAGCAGCACCGGCGGCGCCACCCCCTCCCCCGCCTCGCGCAGCCGCACCGCGATCGCGTGCGCGACCAGGGCGCCGAAGGACCAGCCGAGCAGGTGGTACGGACCGGACGGCTGGACCGTACGGATGAGGGCCGCGTAGTCGTCGGCCATCTCCGCCACGCTCGCGGGCCGTGCCTCCGGCTCGCTCAGCGTGCGGGCCTGGAGGGCGTACAGGGGCCGGTCGGGTCCGAGGTGGTCCAGCAACTCCCGGTAGACCCAGCCGATTCCGGCGCCCGGGTGGACGCAGAACAGCGGGGGCTGCCCGGCGGTGCCGGGCTGAAGGGTGATCAGCGGCGACATCGGTTCGTCGTCGGTGAGGCCGCTCGTCGCGCGGGCGGCGAGGCCCGCGACGGTCGGGGCGGCGAACAGGTCCTGTACCCCCAGCTCCTCGCCCAGCGTCTCGCGGACACGGGACATGAGCCGGGCCGCCAGCAGGGAGTGTCCGCCGAGCGCGAAGAAGCCGTCCTCCACCCCGACGCTGTCCTGCGGCAAGCCCAGGACATCGGCGAACAGGCCCGCGATGACCTTCTCCCGCGGGGTGCGGGCAGCGACACTGCCCGTGCGGGCGGGATCCGGCGCGGGCAGCGCCGCCCGGTCGAGCTTGTCGTTGGGCGTACGCGGGAACGCCTCAAGAACGACGAACGCCGACGGCACCATGTGGTCGGGCAGCACGACGGCCAAGTGGGCCCGCAGTGCCTCCGGTTCCAGAGCCACGGGGTCACCCTGCGCCGCGACGGCGTAGCCGACCAGGCGTTCGCCGCCGGGCCCGTCGCGTCGTACGGCGACCGCCGCCTGCGCGACGCCCGGGGCGGCCGCGAGGGCTGCCTCGACCTCGCCCAACTCGATGCGGAAGCCGCGTATCTTGACCTGGTCGTCGGCACGGCCCAGGTAGTCGATACGGCCGTGGCGGTCCCGGCGGACCAGGTCGCCGGTGCGGTACATCCGCGCGCCCGGCTCGAACGGGCAGGCCACGAACCGCTCCGCGGTCAGCCCCGGCCGGCCCAGGTAGCCGCGTGCGAGCCCGTCCCCGGCGAGGTAGAGCTCGCCCCTGACGCCCGGGGCCACCGGGCGCAGCAGCTCGTCCAGCACATAGGCGCGCGTGTTGGAGACCGGCTCGCCGACCAGCGGGCGTTCACTGCGGGAGACCTCCCACCACAGGGCGTCGACCGTGCACTCCGTCGGCCCGTACAGGTTGAAGGCGACCAGCCCGTCCGTGTGGCGCAGCCGCGTCCACAGCTTCTCGTCCGCGCTCTCGCCGCCGATGAGCAGCACGCTCGGCGGTGTGTCGAGCAGCCCCTCCTCGACCAGCTGCGTGGCGTGGGTGGGGGTGACGTCGAGGACGTCGAGGCCGGTTTCGGCGATGTGGTGCACGAAGGCGGCCGCGTCACGGCGGACGTCATCGTCGATCAGGTGCAGTTCGTGCCCGGCCACCAGCCACATCAGGCCGTCCAGCGACGCGTCGAAGGAGAGCGAGGCGGCGAGTGCCACGCGCAGCCGCCGTCCCCCTGTGGCCTTCTCGGCGCCGGCCATGGTGTGGGCGCGGTGGAAGGCGTGCAGATTGCGCAGGGCCGCGTGGTCGACGACGACGCCCTTGGGGCGGCCGGTGGAGCCGGAGGTGTAGACGACATACGCGGCGTCGCCGGAGTGCGGCGCCGCATCGGGGCCGTCAGCGGGGTGTGTGGCCATGGCCGCCTCGTCGTCGACCAGAATCCGCGGCGGGCAGGCGACGCCGTCCAGGAAGGACCCGGTGGCCGTCGCGGTGTCGGTCACCAGGAGCGCCGGGGCGGCGTCGGCCAGCATATGAGCGATCCGCTCACGCGGGTACGCCGTGTCGAGGTGGACGAAGGCGGCGCCCGCCTTGAGGACGGCCAGCAGCGCGGCCACGGAGTCGGCCGAGCGGGGCAGCGCCAGCGCGACCACCCGCTCGGGCCCGGCGCCCGCGGCGATCAGGCGGTGGGCGAGGCGGTTGGAACGGGCGTCGAGTTCGGCGAAGCTGAGCGCGGTGTCCTGGAAGACCAAGGCGGTCGCGTCCGGGGTACGGGCCGCCTGCGCCGCGAACAGCTCGGGCACGGTGGCGGCCGCCACGGGCAGCGCGGTGTCGTTCCACTGCGTCAGGAGCCGGTGCCGGTCCGCCTCCGTGAGCGGGTCGGCGGCGGCGACGGGCCGGTGCGGCTCGGCCGCGAGCTGGCCCAGTACCCGGGTCAGCGCGGCGGCGACGGTCTCGGCCGTGACCCGGTCGAAGAGCTCGGCCGCGTAT
This sequence comes from Streptomyces melanogenes, assembly GCF_014649795.1. GTDB lineage: Bacteria > Actinomycetota > Actinomycetes > Streptomycetales > Streptomycetaceae > Streptomyces > Streptomyces noboritoensis. The sequence goes on along the minus strand of NZ_BMTS01000007.1, from coordinate 312,935 downwards.
TCCACGTGTCCGGCGATGCCCGCCGGGGCGCCGTCGGCGCTGTACCGCTCCTGGACGTCCACGGTGAGGTCGAACTGGGCCACGTCGAAGCGGAACGGCTCGGGACGGACGTCCAGACCGGCCAGCTCCAGTGCGCTGTCGGTGCCGTCCTGGACCTGGAGCATCACCTGGAAGAGGGGGTGGCGGGCCAGGGAGCGCTCCGGGTTGAGCGCCTCCACGACCCGCTCGAACGGCACGTCCTGCCGCTCGAACGCCGCCAGATCCGCCTCCCTCACACGCCCCAACAGCTCGGCGAAACTCGGATCACCCGACACATCCGTACGCAGCACCAGGGTGTTGACGAAGAACCCGACCAAGTCGTCCAGCGCCTCGTCCGAGCGCCCCGCCACCACCGTGCCCAGCGGAATGTCCGACCCCGCACCCAACCGCGACAACAGCACCGCGAGACCGGCCTGCACCACCATGAACAGGGTGCAGCCCTGCTCCCGCGCCAGGCCCAGCAGGCGCGCGTGGAGTGCGGCGTCCAGCTCCACCGGCACCGCCGCACCGGTGAAGCCCGGTGCGGCCGGTCGCGGCCGGTCGAAGGGAAGCGCCAGCTCCTCGGGGGCGTCCGCCAGCTCACCGCGCCAGAAGGCCAGTTGACGGGACATCAGTGCGGTGGGGTCGTCCTGGTCGCCCAACAGGTCCTGCTGCCAGAGCGTGTAGTCGACGTACTGCACCGGCAGCGGCGCGAACTGGGGCGCACGCCCGTCGCGACGTGCCTCATAGGCCTCGGCCAGATCGTGGAAGAGGGGGCCCCAGGACCAGCCGTCGAGGGCGATGTGGTGCACGACCAGCGCGAGTACGTGCTCGTCCTCGGCCGTCCGGTAGAGCGCCGCGCGGACGGGCGGGCGGGCGGCCAGGTCGAAGGGCTCGGCCAGCAGGGCGTCGAGGGCGGTGCCGGGCCCCTCGGGCCCGCAGGCGACGACGTCCAGACGGACCACCGCGTCGGCGGTGGCCAGCACCCGCTGGTACGGCTCGCCGTGTGTCTCGGGGAACACCGTGCGCAGCGCCTCGTGGCGGCCGGTCACGTCCGTGAGGGCCAGGGCCAGGGCGTCGGCGTCCAGCGGGCCGCGCAGCCGCAGGGCGAACGGGCAGTGGTACGCGCCGCCCTGACCGGCGCGGCTGAGGAACCACAGGCGGCGCTGGGCGGGCGAAAGCGGCGGGGCGGCGGGGCGCTGCGGTGCCGGGGCGAGCGCCGGACGTACCGGGCCCGTGCCGTCGGTGTCGCCGAGCCGGGCGGCGAGCCCGGCGACGGTGGGGTGCTGGAAGAGGTCGCGGATGCCGAGCTCGGCGCCGAGCGCCGAACGGATCAGCGACAGCAGCCGGGTGGCGAGCAGGGAGTGTCCGCCGAGGTCGAAGAAGCTGTCCTCGGCGCCCACCGACGCCACCCCGAGCACCTGCGCGAACAGTCCCGCCAGGATCTCCTCGCGCGGGCCGCGCGGGGCCCGGGAGGCGGACTCGGCGGCGAAGTCGGGCGCGGGCAGTGCGGCGCGGTCCAGCTTGCCGTTGCGGTTCATGGGGAAGCTCTCCACGGCCACGAACGCCGAGGGGATCATGTGGTCGGGCAGGTGCTCGGCGAGCTGCTTGCGCAAGGCGGCCGCCTGCGCGCTCTGCCCGTCGGCCGGGACCACGTACGCCACCAGGCGCTTGCCGCCGGTGCCGCCGTCGCGGGCGATCACCGCGGCCTGGGCGACCTGCGGGCAGCGCCGCAGCGCGGCCTCCACCTCGCCGGGCTCGATGCGGAAGCCGCGGATCTTGACCTGGTCGTCGGCACGGCCGAGGTAGTCGATGCGGCCGTGGCGGTCCCAGCGGACCAGGTCGCCGGTGCGGTACATCCGCGCGCCCGGCTCGAACGGGCAGGCCACGAAGCGGCCGGCCGTCAGGGCGGGGCGGTTGAGGTAGCCGCGGGCCAGGCCCGGTCCGGCGAGGTAGAGCTCGCCCGCGACGCCCGGGCCGACCGGGCGCAGCCGTTCGTCGAGGACGTAGGCGCTGGTGTTGGCGAGCGGGAGGCCCACCAGCGGCTCCTCGCTTTCGGCGGCGTCCCACCACAGGGTGTCGACGCTGCACTCGGTGGGGCCGTAGAGGTTGTGGCACAGCAGGCCCTCGGCGGCGCGGACCCGGGTCCACAGGGCCCGGCCCGCCGCCTCGCCCCCGAGCAGCAGGACGCTCAGGCGGTGGCCGGGACCGTCAAGGAGCCCTTCCTCTACCAGCTGTTCGGCGTAGGTGGGAGTCACGTCGACCGCGTCGATGCCGGCCTCGGCGATGTGCCGGACCAGGGCGGTCGCGTCGCGGCGGGTGTCGTCGTCGACGAGGTGCAGCTCATGCCCCGCGACCATCCAGAGCAGCCCCTCCCAGGAGGTGTCGAAGGAGAGCGCGGCGGTCAGCGCCATGCGCATCCGGCGGCCGCCGCCCCGCTCCTCGGCGCGGGCGATGACCCCGGCGCGGTGGAAGGCGAAGAGGTTGCGCAGTCCGGCGTGGTCGATCACCACGCCCTTGGGTTCACCGGTGGATCCGGAGGTGTGGATGACGTACGCGGCGTGGTGCGGGTGGATGGCGCGTGCGAGGTCGCTCGTGGGGAAGCGGCTGGGGGCGTCGACGAGGACGTGGCCGGGGGCCGTGTCCGGCAGGTCGGCCCCGGTGGCGCGGTCGGTGACGACCGCGGTCGCGGTGGCGAGCAGCTTGGCGATGCGCTCGGCCGGGTAGTCGGTGTCGACGGGGACGAAGGCGGCTCCGGCCTTGAGCACCGCCAGCAGCGCGACGACCGACTGCTCCGAGCGGGGCAGCGCCAGCGCGACCAGGTCCTCGGCGCCGACTCCGTGCGCGACCAGGCGGTGGGCGAGGGCGTTGGCACGCGTGTTGAGCTCGGCGAAGCTCAGCGCGGTGTGCTGGAAGACCAGGGCGGTCGCGTCCGGGGTGCGGGCGGCCTGCGCCTCGAACAGCTCCGGCAAGGTCTGCTCGGGCACCGGGGCCGCCGTGTCGTTCCAGCCGCTGAGGACCAGGTGGCGCTGCTCGGCGGAGAGGGGGTCGGCGAGTGCGGCCGGCCGCGCGGGGTCGGCGGCCAGCTGCTCCAGTACGCGGGCGAGCGCGGCGGCGATGCCGGTGGCGGTCTCGCGGTCGAAGAGGTCGGTGGCGAATTCGAGAGCTCCGGTGATGCCGGCCGGGGCGCCGTGCGCGTCCCGCCGCTCGTGGAAGTCCACGGTCAGGTCGAACTTCGCGACGTCCCAGCCGACGGGCTGCTCGGAGCAGACCACGCCGGGCAGCGTGAACGCCGGGCCTTCGCCGCTCTCCAGCGTCATCATGACCTGGAAGAGAGGGTGGCGTGCCAGGGATCGCTCCGGGTTGAGCGCCTCGACGACCCGCTCGAAGGGCACGTCCTGCTGCTCGAACGCCTCCAGGTCCGCCTCCCGCACACGGCCAAGGAGTTCGGCGAAGCTCGGATCGCCCGAGACATCGGTACGCAGCACCAGGGTGTTGACGAAGAACCCGACCAAGTCGTCCAGCGCCTCGTCACCGCGTCCCGCCACCACCGTGCCCAGTGGAATGTCCGTCCCCGCCCCCAACCGCGACAACAGCACCGCGAGACCGGCCTGGAGCGCCATGAACAGGGTGCAGCCGTGCTCGCGGGCCACCTCGGCCAGCCGCGCGTGGAGTGCGGCATCCAGCTCGACGGGGACCGAACCGCCCGCGAAACTCGCCACCGCCGGGCGCGGCCGGTCGTACGGCAGCGCCAGCTCCGCCGGAAGTGCGGCCAGTTCCTCGCGCCAGTAGCCGAGTTGACGGGTGATCAGGCTCTGCGGGTCGTCCTCCTCGCCCAGGGTCTCGCGCTGCCATGCGGCGTAGTCGGCGTACTGCACCGGCAGCGGTGCGAATTCCGGCTCGTGGCCGCCGCGGCGTGCCTCGTAGGCCTGGGCGAGGTCGCCGAGGAGCGGGCCCCAGGACCAGCCGTCGGTGGCGATGTGGTGGATCACCAGGGACAGGACGAACTCGTCGCCTCCCAGGGTGAACAGGCAGGCCCGTACGGGCAGTTCACTGGTCAGGTCGAAGACGTGACCGGCCTCGTCCGCGAGGGCGGACGGCAGGGCGTCCTCGGTCATCTCGACGACCCGCAGGGCGGGCGTACGGTCCAGGACCTTCTGTACGGGCTCGCCGTCGACCTCGGGGTAGACGGTCCGCAGCACCTCGTGCCGGGCGGTCACGTCATCGAGGGCCACCGCCAGGGCCACCCAGTCGAGTCGGCCGCTCAGACGGGTGGTCAGGGGGCAGTTGTAGGCCGGGCCGGTCTCGGGCATCCGGTTGAGGAACCACAGCCGTCGCTGGGCGAAGGAAACGGGGTACACGGGATTCTCCTGGAAAGTGCGCGGGGACGACGGGGGTGGTTCAGCCGCCGAGGCGGCGCAGCGCGGGACGCGCCTTGGGGGCGGTGGCCAGCCGGGCGGCGGTCTTGGCCGGGGTCGGGTGCTGGAACACGTCGCGGATCTTCAGCTCCAGACCGAACTCCGCCCGGATGCGGCTGATCAGCCGGGTCAACAGCAGCGAGTGGCCGCCGAGGGCGAAGAAGTTGTCCTCCGAGCCGACTTCGTCGCGGTCGAGCACCTCGGCGTACAGCTCGCGCACGCGCTGCTCGAAGCCGTCCGCCGCGCCGACCTGCTCGGCCGGGCCGCTCGCGGTCGCGGATCCCTCCTGCGAGGCGCGCAGGGAGAGCCCTTCGAGCGCGCTCACCTTCCGCTCGGGGTGGTACGCGACCTGCCGCAGCGCGGCGACCAGGTCAGCCGCCAGCCGCTCGGCGCCCGCCGGGTCGAACAGTTCGGTGGCATACGTCAGCTCGCCGCTCATGCCGAGCGGGCTGCCGTCCTGCGCGCGACTCTCGACGACATCGACGCCGAGGTCGAACTTCGAGACCCGCGACTCGACCGTAACGGCCTCGGCCGTGACGCCGGACAGCCGGGGCAGGGCAGGAGCCTCGCTCTGCACCTGCAGCAGCACCTGGAACAGGGGGTGGCGTGCAAGGGAACGCTCCGGGTTGAGGGCCTCCACGACCCGTTCGAAGGGCACGTCCTCGTGGGCGAAGGCCGCGAGGTCGGTGTCCCGGATCCGGTGCAGCAGGTCGGCGACGGTGGGATCGCCCGCCAGGTCGGTGCGCAGGACCAGGGTGTTGACGAAGAACCCGACGACGGCGTCGAGCGCCTCGTCGGCGCGCCCGGCCACCACCGTGCCGATGGGGATGTCGCTTCCGGCGCCCAGCCGCGACAACAGTGCGCCCAGTGCCGCCTGCACGACCATGAACACGGTGCAGCCGTGTGCGCGGGCCACGTCCGACAGCCGGGCGTGCAGGTCTGCGCCCACCTCCAGGGGCACCGAGCCGCCCGAGAAGCTCGCCACCGCCGGGCGCGGCCGGTCGTACGGCAGCGCCAGCTCCCTCGGGAGAGCGGACAGCTCCTTGCGCCAGAAGCCGAGCTGACGGGCGATCAGGCTGTCCGGGTCGCTCTCCGCTCCCAGCGTCTCGCGCTGCCACAGCGCGTAGTCCGCGTAGCGCACCGGCAGCGGTGTGAACCGCGGTGCGCCACCGTCGCGGCGCGCCTCGTATGCCGTGGCCAGGTCGTCCAGGAGGGGGCCCCACGACCAGCCGTCGGTGGCGATGTGGTGGAGCACCAGGACCAGGACGTGGTCCTCGGCGCCGAGCTCGAAGAGATGGGCGCGCAGCGGAAGTTCCTCGTCGAGGTCGAACTCGTGGCCCGCGGCCCGGCGTACGGCCTCGGTCAGCGCGGCCTCGGTGATCCGCGCGCGCTCCAGCGGCACCGCCGCGTCGGCGCCGCTCAGCAGCCACAGCCGGGGCTCGCCGTCGGTCTCGGGGAAGAGGGTGCGCAGCACCTCGTGCCGGGCGGTCAGATCACCGAGGGCCGCGGTCAGGGCAGCCGCGTCCAGGGGACCGCGCAGCCGGTAGGCGAAGGGGACGTTGTAGCTGGCCGAGCGCTCCTCGGCCTGGTGGACGAACCACAGCCGCTGCTGGGCGAAGGAGAGCGGCGGCTCGGCGGGCAGCTCGTGGCGGCGCAGCGACGGGCGGGCGTCCTCGGCGCGGGCGGCGAGCTCCGCGAGGCCCGCGACCGTCTGGGCCTTGAAGACGTCGCGCAGCGACAGTTCGACGCCGAGCGCCGTGCGGATGCGGCTGACCAGGCGGGTGGCGAGCAGCGAGTGGCCGCCGAGGTCGAAGAAGCCGGCGTCGACGGGGACGGTGGCCAGGCCGAGGAGTTCCCCGAACAGGCCTGCCAGGATCTCCTCGTGGGCGGTGCGCGGGGCGCGCCCGGCGGTGGCCGTGGGCACGGGCGCCGGCAGGGCCCGGTAGTCGACCTTTCCGTTGGGGGTCAGCGGCAGCGCGTCCAGGACGACGAGGTGGGAGGGGACCATGAAGTCGGGCAGCAGGCCCGCCAACCGGGTACGCAGTTCGGCCTCGGTCGCCTCGCCGACCACGTGGGCCACCAGGCGCTTGTCGCCGTCGTCGGCGGTGTGCGCGGTGACCACGGCCTGGCGCACGCCCGGGCACGCGGCGAGCGCCGCCTCCACCTCGCCGGGCTCGACCCGGAAGCCCCGGATCTTGACCTGTTCGTCCGCGCGGCCGAGGAACTCCAGCAGACCGTCGGCGCTCCAGCGGGCCAGGTCGCCGGTCCGGTACATCCGGGTCCCAGGGGCTCCGTGGAGGTCGGCGACGAAGCGTTCGGCGGTGAGCGCCGGCCGGTCCCGGTAGCCGCGGGCCACTCCCGCGCCGGCCAGGTAGAGCTCGCCGGGGGTGCCGGGCGGCACCAGGCGCAGGTGCTCGTCCAGGACGTAGGCGCGGGTGTTGTCGAGGGGACGGCCGATCGGCACCGGGCCGTGGACGTCGTCGGTGATCAGGTGGGAGGTGGCGCACAGGGTCGCCTCGGTCGGTCCGTACAGGTGGCGCACGGCGATGCCGGGGCAGGCGGCGCGCACCGCGCGGACGGCGGCCGCGCTGACCACGTCGCCGCCGGTGAGCACTTCGCGTACGGTCGCGAGGAGTTGCGGGCGCTCTTCGGCGACCACGCGGAAGAGCCCGGCGGTGAGGTGGACGGCGGTGATGCGCTCGTCGTGGATGAGCGCGCCCAGTGCGGCGACGGTGAGGTCGCGTTCGGGGGCGACGACCACCTCCCAGCCGGACAGGAGGGCCACCCACAGTTCGTAGTCGGCGATGTCGAAGGCGTGCGGCGCGTGGAACAGGACGCGGTGGCCTTCGGCGCTGTGCCAGCCCCGGTCGGCGACGAGGTCGAGCAGGTCCCGGTGGGTGACGGCGACGCCCTTGGGCTCGCCGGTGGAGCCCGAGGTGTGCATGACGTAGGCGAGCTGTCCCGCCACGACCCGGGGCGCGGGAGCGGTGTCCGGGCGGGCGGGTGCGTCGGCGGAGGTCACCAGGACGGTACGGGCGCGGCCCGGCTCGAACGTCCGGAACTCCTCGTCCACCAGCAGCACCGGGCAGCCCGCGTTGTCGAGGATCCGTGCGATGCGGGCGGTGGGGTAGCTGGTGTGCAGCGGCACGTACGCGCCGCCCGCCTTCAGGACGGCCAGCATCGCCACGACGACGTCCGGGGAGCGGCGCATCAGGATGCCGACGGGGGTCTCGGCGCCGACGCCGAGCGCGGTGAGGCGGTGGGCCAGCGCGTCGGCGCGGGCGTCGAGCTCGCGGTAGGTGAGGTGGGCGGCTCCGGACTTCAGGGCGGTGGCGTGCGGGGTGCGGGCTGCCTGGGCCTCGAACGCCCGGTGCACGGTGTCGGGGGCGTCCTCGGGCCGGGGTGCGACCGGCAGCCATGCGCCGAGCAGGCGGGCGCGCTCGGCCGGCAGCACGGTCTCCAGCTGGGAGATGCGGCCCCTCGGCGCGCGGGCCACGGCCTGGAGCAGCGCGCGCAGCCGCTCGCCGAGGGTTTCCACGGTGCGGGCGTCGAACAGCTCGGTGCGGTACTTGACCACGGTGTGCAGTCCGGCGGGCCGCTCGGTGATCTGGAAGGCGAGGTCGAACTCGGCCTCGGTGACGTCGACTTCGGCGGTCTCCGCCTCCACCCCGGCCAGCTCCAGGGCGGCGGCCGTGCCGGCCCGCCGCATCGTCAGCGCCACCTGGAAGAGCGGGTGGCGGGCGAGGGAGCGGCGCGGGTTGACCGCTTCGACGACCTGCTCGAAGGGGACGTCCTGGTGGGCGAAGGCGGCGAGGTCCGCCTCGCGGACACGGCCCAGGAGCTCGGCGAAGCTCGGATCGCCCGACACATCGGTGCGCAGCACCAGGGTGTTGACGAAGAACCCGACAAGGTCGTCCAGCGCCTCGTCCGAGCGTCCCGCCACCACCGTGCCCAGCGGGATGTCCGTCCCGGCCCCGAGCCGCGAGAGCAGCACCGCGAGAGTGGCCTGCACCACCATGAACACGGTGCAGCCGTGGGCGCGGGCCAGGGCATCCAGCTCGCGGGTGAGGGCGGGGTCCAGGTCGAAGGCGTGGGCGGCGCCGGCCGGGCTCGCCACGGCGGGCCGGGGGCGGTCGGTGGGCAGGGCCAGCTCCTCGGGGAGATCGGCCAGTGCCTGGCGCCAGTGGGCGAGTTGTTCCTCGCCCCGCTCGCGCAGCAGTTCCCGGTGCCAGAGGGTGTAGTCGGCGTACTGGACCGCCAGCGGCGTCCAGTCGGGCAGCTCGCCTTGGGTGCGGGCCCGGTAGGCGCGGGCGAGGTCGCCCAGGAGCGGGCCCCAGGACTCGCCGTCGGTGGCGATGTGGTGCAGGGCGAGAACCAGGGTGCTGCGGTCGGGTCCGGCGGTGAGCAGGACGGCGCGCAGCGGGGCTTCGGCAGCGAGGTCGAAGGGGCGGGCGGCGATCTCGCCGACGTCCGCCCGGTCCGCGTCGAGCACCTCCAGCTCGGGTGCCGCGCCCTCAAGGATCAGCTGGCGCGGCTCGCCGTCGGTCTCCGGGTAGACCGTACGCAGGGTCTCGTGCCGCAAGGCCAGGTCAGCCAGTGCGGCGCGCAGCGCGTCGGTGTCGAGCGCGCCGGTCAGGCGGGCGGCGACCACGCTGTGGTAGGCGGGGTTGGGCCCGTCCAGGCGGTTGAGGAACCACAAGCGCCGCTGGGCGGCGGAGAGCGGCAGCGTGGCGGGGCGCTCGGCAGGGCGCAGCGCGGGGCGGGCGCGCCCGGCGCCGTCGAGGCGGGCGGCCAGCGCCGCGACGGTGGGCGCGCCGAAGATCTCGCGGATGCCCAGTTCCACGCCGAGTGCGCCGCGGATCTGCGCGACCAGGCGCATGGCGAGCAGGGAGTGGCCGCCCAGCTCGAAGAAGTCGTCGTCGACGCCGACTTCGGGCAGGCCGAGGACCGTGGCGAACAGGCCCGCCAGGATGTCCTCGTGGGCCGTGCGCCGGGCGCGGCCGCCGACGCGGTGGCCGGGGGCGGGCAGGGCGCGCCGGTCGAGCTTGCCGTTGGGCGTCACCGGCAGGGCGTCGAGCAGGACGACCGCCGGGACCATGTGCGCGGGCAGCATCCGGGCGAGGGCGACGCGCAGGTCGGCCGGGGAGGTCTCGGCGCCGGGCGCGGGCACGGCGTAGGCGACCAGCCGCGGGTCGCCCGGCCGGTCCTCGCGGACCACGGCGGCGGCCTGGGCGATGCCAGGGCAGGCGGCCACGGCGCTCTGCACCTCGCCGAGTTCGATGCGGAAGCCGCGGATCTTGACCTGGTCGTCGGTGCGGCCCAGGTATTCGAGGACGCCGTCGGTGGTCCAGCGGACCAGGTCGCCGGTGCGGTACATCCGCTCGCCCGGCGCGAAGGGGCAGGCCACGAACCGTTCGGCGGTCAGGGCGGCGCGGCCGAGGTAGCCGCGGGCGAGCTGCACACCGGCGAGGTAGAGCTCACCGGCCACGCCGGGCGCGGTGGGCTCCAGCCGGCCGTCCAGGACATAGGTACAGGTGTTGGCGGCCGGGCGGCCGATGGGGACCGTGGCGGCGCCGGGCCGGCAGGCCCACAGGGTGACGTCCACGGCGGCTTCGGTGGGGCCGTACAGGTTGTGCAGCTCGGCCGTGGGCAGGGTGTGGAAGAACGCGTCCTGAGTGGCCGGGGCGAGCGCCTCGCCGCTGCTGATGACGCGGCGCAGGGAGCGGGCCCGTACCGCGTCCGGCTCGCGCAGGAACACGTCCAGCATCGACGGCACGAAGTGGGCGGTGGTGACCGACTCGCGGGCGATGAGGTCGGCGAGGTAGGCCGGGTCCTGGTGGCCCTCCGGCCGGGCGACCACGAGGGTGGCGCCGTTCAGGAGCGGCCAGAAGAACTCCCACACCGACACGTCGAATCCGCACGGGGTCTTCTGCAGGACCCGGTCGTCGGGGGTCAGGCCGTAGGTGCGCTGCATCCAGGCGAGCCGGTTGACGATGGCCCGGTGGGAGACCAGGGCGCCCTTGGGGCGGCCGGTGGAGCCGGAGGTGAAGATGGCGTAGGCCGGGTGGTCGGGGTCGAGCGCGGGCCGGGGCGCGGGCGGTGCCTCGGGCAGCGGGGCGTCCAGGCGCAGCACCGGCACCGCGGGTGCCTGGAAGTCGGTGCCGATCAGCAGCGCGGGCCGGGCGTCGGCGAGGATGCCGTGGTTGCGGGCCTCCGGCTGGCCGAGGTCCACGGGGAGGTAGGCGGCGCCCGCCTTGAGGACGCCGTAGAGGGCGACGACGAGGTCGAGGGAGCGCGGCAGCGCGATCGCGACCAGGCTCTCGGGGCCGATTCCCCGGGCGGCCAGGACATTCGCCAGTCGGCCGGCCCGCTCGTCGAGTTCGCGGTAGCTCAGGCGCTCGTCCTCGAAGACCACGGCGGTGGCGTGCGGGGTGCGGGCCGCCTGGGCCTCGAAGAGCTCGGGCAGGGTGGTGGCGGGCAGCTCGGCGGCGGTGTCGTTCCACTCGGTCAGGACGCGGTGGCGCTCGTCGTCGGTGAGGGTGTCCAGGGCCGCCAGGGGCGTGGTGGGGTCGGCGCTCCAGCGCTCCAGCAGCCGCACGAGCCGGGAGCCGAGGTCGGCGGCGCGGTCGCCGTCGAGGAGTTCGGGGTGGTGGCTGAGGCGCAGGCCGAGCGCGGCGCCCGGCTCCACCACCAGGGTGAGCGGGAAGTGGGTGGTGTCGCGGAAGGAGATCCGCGTGTCCAGGTCGAGGCCGGGCACGTCCAGCCGGTAGTCGCTGAGGGGGAAGTTCTCGAAGACCAGGTTGGTGTCGAAGAGCGCGGCCGGGGAGCCCGCCAGGCGCTGGATCTCGGTGAGTCCGAGGTGGTCGTGGTCGAGCAGGTCGGTGCGCTGGCGCTGGAGGAGGCCGCACAGGTCGGCGAGGGAGGCGGATCCTTCGATGCGAGCCCTCACCGGCACGGTGTTGATGAGCATGCCGATCATGTCGTCGGCGCCGGGCAGTTCGGCGGGGCGGCCGCTGACGGTGCAGCCGAAGACGACGTCGTCCTGGCCGGTGGTGCGGGCCAGCAGAACCGCCCAGGCGCCCTGGACGACGGAGGTGAGCAGCAGGCCGTGCTCGCGGGCCCGCCCGGTCAGCGCCGCCGTCTGCTGCTCGGTCAGCCGAAAGGTGACGTCCTCGGGGGTACTGCCGGGCGAGACCGCACCGCCCGGGGCGAGATGGGTGGGCTGGCCCAGACCGTCCAGCGTCGTGCGCCAGGCCGTCTCCGCGGCCGTCCGGTCGCGTGCGGCGAGGTGGTTCAGATAGGCGCGGTAGGGCCGCACCGGGGGCAGCTCCCCGGTGCCGTACAGCGTGAACAGCTCCTTGAAGAGCAGGGCGAACGACCAGCCGTCCAGCAGGATGTGATGGGCCGTCACCAGCAGTCGGTGGCGCTCGGGACCCAGCCGCAGCAGGGTGAAGCGCACCAGCGGGGGCCGTCGGCTGTCGACGCCCAGCTCCCAGTCCTGCGCGGTCAGCTCCTCTGCGCGGGCCTGCGCCTCCTGCTCGCCGAGGTGGCCGAGGTCGCTCTCCTGCCAGGCCAGCGGCATGTCGCGGCGGACCACCTGGACCGGGTCGCCGTTCTTGCGGTGGGTGAGGGAGACCCGCAGGTTGGCGTGGCGCCGCAGCAGGGTCTGCGCCGCCTCCCGCAGCCGGGCCGGCTCCAGCGCGCCCCGCACGTCGACCGAGAACTGCGCGATGTAGAGGTGCCGGGAGTCCTGGTCGTACCCCGAGTGGAAGAGCATGCCTTCCTGGAGCGGGGACAGGGGCAGGATGTCCTCGACCGCCGACTGGCTGGTGTTCATTACTGGTTCACTCCGGATGGTTCGTCAGAGGGCTTCGAGGGAGGCGGCGAGGTCGTCCAGTTCGTCCTGGTCGATCGCGGCGAGGGTGAGGTCGGCGGCCACGGTGCCGCCGGCGTCGGGCCGTTCGGCGTGGGCGACGAGCGCGGCGAGCCTGCGGAACCAGGTCTCGGCGAGCGCGCGCACCTCCGGCTCCTCCAGCACACCGGGCGCCCAGGCCCAGTCGGCGTGCAGGACCGGCCCGTCCGCCGTCTCCAGGACGATGGCGTTGACCTCGACGGGGTGCGCCATGGGCATACGGGGGCCGGGGGCGTCCAGGCGGGCGCCGTACTCGGGCAGCATCTGCCAGTCCGCGTCGCTGGTTCCCGGGAAACGGCCCAGGTAGTTGAAGCCGAGCCGGGGGCGGCCGGCGGCGGCCAGCGGCCCGCCCGCCGGGTGCAGATGGCGCAGCAGCCCGTGGCCGAGGCCCTTGCCGGGGATTCGGCGCAGCTGCTCCTTGACCCGCCGCAGCGCGAGACCGGCCACGGGGCCGTCGGCCTCGGCGTCGGGGACGGCGAGTCCGGCGAGTGCGAAGCGGGTGGGGAAGAGCGTGGTGAACCAGCCGACGGTACGGGAGAGATCGGCCTCCTCGGCGATCTCTTCGCGGCCGTGGCCCTCCAGGTTCACCAGGACGTCGCCCGGCTGCTCCAGCCAGTGGGCCAGTGCCAGTGCCAGGCCGGTCAGCAGGATCTCGTTGGCGTCGGCGCCCAGCCGCTCGGCCGTCTTGGTGAGCAGCGGCCCGGTGGTGGCGGCCGGCAGGGTGAGGGTCAGGTGGGCGGCGCGGTCCTCGTGGTCGCGGGCCGGGTCGAGCTCCCGGCGGCCGATCGTCGCCCCGCCCGGGCGCACCACCTCGGTCCAGTACGGGAGTTCGCCCAGGCGCCGGTCCGCCTCGGCGACCAGCAGCCGGGACCAGCGGCGGAAGGAGGTGGGAACAGGGTCGAGGGCGGGGGTGCGCCCGTCGGCGACGGCCTGCCACGCCCGGGCCAGGTCGTCCGTGATGATCCGCCAGGAGATGCCGTCGACCACCATGTGGTTGACGACCAGGGCCAGGCGTCCGGGCGCGGTGGGCCCGGCGTCGAACCAGACCGCCCGCACCACGTCGGCGTCGGCCAGGCGGAGCCGGTCGCGGGCGGCGTGCACCTCCCGCTCGACGTTCCCGGCCGTGTCCGCGACCGCCCGGGTCAGGCACTTTTCGGCCCGTACCGCACCGACGGGGAGCGTGTGCGGCCCGTCGTCGGTCAGCCGCAGCCGCAGCATGTCGTGGCGGTCCAGAAGCGCCTGGAGCACGGCGTGGGCGTCGTCGAGCGTGAGTGCGGCCGGGGTGCGCACCACCATGAACTGGTGGTAGCTGTCGGCCGGGCCGCCACGCTCGCGCAGCCAGTGCATGATCGGCGTGGGCACGACGGCGCCGACGCCGTCCTCCTGGCGGGGGCGGGCGGGCCGGGTCACGGGGCGGGCGGCGGCGGCGAGGTGTGCCACGTCCGGCTGGGCGAGCACGTCGCGGACGGTGACGGCCCAGCCCGCGCGGCGGACGGCGCCGACCACCTGGACGGCGATGATGCTGTCGCCGCCCAGCCGGACGAAGCTGTCCTCGGGGCCGATGCCGGGCCTGGCGAACAGGTCGGCCAGCACGCCGCACAGGATCTGCTCCTGCGGTGTCACTCGATTGTCCCTTCCTCGGGTGGTGGTGTCTTCGGGTCTCAGACGGTGCGGCCGACGGCGAACAGCGTGCGCAGCCGGGCCCGGTCGACCTTTCCGTTGGCGGTCACCGGCAGCTCGTTCAGCGCCTGGAAGTGCTTGGGCACCATGTAGGCGGGCAGCTGGGCCGCGCAGGCCGCGGCGAGCGCCTCGGCGTCGGCTTCGCCGGTCCCGGTGCGCGTGTAGGCAGCGGCCAGCCGGGTGGAGCCCGCGAGGGTCACCGCCACCACCACGGCCCGGCGCACGCCCGGCACGGCGTCGAGGACCGCTTCGACCTCGCCGGGCTCGACCCGGTAGCCACTCACCTTCAGCTGGTCGTCGGCCCGGGCCACGAAGTGGAGATCGGTGCCGTCGAAGCGGACCAGGTCGCCGGTGGCGTAGGCGCGGCGCGCGGTGCCGTCGCGGTGCGCCAGGGTGCGGAACTTGGCGTCGGTGAGCTCCGGGTCACCCAGGTATCCCAGCCCCACCGACTCCCCCGCGACGAACAGTTCGCCCTCCTCGCCGGCGGCGAAGGGCCGCAGCACTCCGTCGGCGTGGTGGAGCAGTTCCGCTCCGGCGACCGCCCGGCCGATCGGCGGGTGGTCGGGCCAGTGGTCCGCGTCCTGCGGCGCCATGCGGTACTCGGTGACGACATGCGTCTCGCTGGGCCCGTACTCGTTGACCAGCGTGACGCCGCCGGCCGCGCAGAACTCCCGTACCTCGGCGTTGACGACCAGCCGCTCGCCGGCCACCGCGATCTCCCGCAGGTCCGGCATCGGGTCGTCCTCGAAGACCGCGGCGGTCGCCAGTGCGTGCAGCCCCACCACCGGCAGGAACAGCCGGGCCACCCGGTGTTCGCGGATGATCTCCATCAGCGTGAAGGGGTCCTGGCGCTGGACGTCGTCCACGACCACCAGGCGTGCTCCGGCGAGCCAGGTCGCGACGAGTTCCTCGTAGCCGACGTCGAAGCCGATGGAGGACGCCTGCAGGGTGTGCGGCGGGCGGCCGTGGGACCAGTGGGTGCGGTGCCACTCGCCGAGCGCGGCCAGGATGCCGGGCGGCACGGCCACCGACTTGGGTTCGCCCGTCGAGCCGGAGGTGGGGATGACATAGCCGACCGGACCCTCCAGCGGCTCTTCCAGCGGGGTGGCGCGCACCTCGTCGACGGTGCACTCGATGGGGCCGAGACCGGTCGGCGCGGTGCCGTCGGCGCGCACCACCAGCTCGCTGAACCGGGCGATCTTCGCGGCGCGGGGGGCCGGCATGGCGGGGTCGATGCTGACCACCCCGGCCCCGGCCCGCCAGGCGCCGAGCACCGCGGCGCAGCGCGCCCACGAGCGGTGGGCGTGGACGGCGACCACCTGGCCCGGTCCCAGGCCACGGGCGGCGAGCCCGCCCGCGATCTCGGCCGAGAGCCGGTCGAGTTCGGCATAGGTGTGGTGGACACCCTGGTCGACGACGGCGATGGAGGCGTGGTGGCGCCGCAGGGCGGCGGCCAGGAGGTGACTGAGCGACCGGGACGGGCCGTTCGCGTCGACGGGCATGGGGATTCCTTCTTCTCGGTCCCGGTACGGGCGGTCAGGCATCCGGCGCCGCCCGCAGGTGCTCGGCGATCAGGTCGCTCAGCCGGTCGAGCCCCGACTCGATCTGATCCGTGGTCAGATAGCTGCACGACAAGCGCAGTTGGCGGGCCGAGCGGGCGTCGTCGCCGAAGTGGCGCATCGGGGTGAACAGCACGCCGTGCCGTACGGCCGCGTCCTCCAGGAGCGCGTCGGTGACCGGGAACGGCACCGTCACCACCACGAAGAACCCACCCGACGGGGTGTTCCAGGAGACGCCGGGCAGTGCCGAGAACCGGCGCTCAAGGCCCTTCAGGAGGCAGTCGAGGTTGCGGCGGTAGACGGCGATCGCACGCTCGTTGGCGCGCAGCAGGCTGCCGCCGTGCTCCAGGAGCATGCCGCCGACCAGGGCCTGGCTGATCGGTGAGGTGTTGACGGTGACCATGCTCTTGGCGCGGGAGAGCTCGTCGGCGAGCAGGCCTCCGCCCGCGATCTGCTGGTCCGCCACGGCGAAACCCACCCGGGCGCCGGGGAAGCAGGTCTTGGCCAGCGACCCGACGTGTACCACCCGCTGCCCGGTGTCGAGCGCCTTGAGCGTCGGCAACCGCTCGCCGTCGGCGGCCCGGAAGTAGCCGTAGGGGTTGTCCTCCAGGAGCAGGATGTCCTCCTCGGCGGCGATCTCCAGCAGGCGCCGGCGGGTCGCCAGGTCCAGGGAGTGGCCGCTGGGGTTGGAGAAGTCGGGCACCAGGTACAGGGCCCGGGGCCGCTCCCCCGCAGCCCGCACGGCCCGGATCCGGTCGAGCAGGTCCTCGGGCCGCAGGCCGTGGGGGCCTTCGGGGACGGACCGCACCGGCAGGTCGAGGAGCCGGGCAGCGCCGGTCAGTCCGACGTAGGCGGGTGTCACCGCGAGCACCACGTCGTTCTCGGCGGCCTTCAGGGCGCGCAGCACCAGCCACAGCGCCTCCTGGGCCCCGACGGTGACGACGATGGCCTCCGGGTCGACGGTGATGCCCTCGTCCAACTGGAGCTGGCGGGCGATCAGCTCGTGCACGACGCCCTTGGTCCGCCCGTACTGGAACAGCTCCCGCCGCACCCGTACCTCGTCATAGCCCTTGTCCTCGGCGAGGTGGCGGGCGTAGGCGTCGAGATAGCGGTGCAGGTCGGCGACGTCGAAGGTCTCCTCGGTGGGCCGGCCCGGCGCGAAGGAGATCGCCCGGGGGTAGCGGCCCGCCACCTCGTTGAGGAAGTTCATCGACAGCAGGGCGGGGTCGGCGAGCGAGGCGTGCAGATCCGCCCGGTCGAGCAGTACGGGTGAGGTCATCGGGCCGCTCCCCGTACGCCCAGGCGCCGGGCCTCGGCCGGTCCGGCGCAGCCCGACAGCGTCAGCGCGGACCGCAGTTCGCTCTCCACGAGCCGCAGCACCTCGCGTACGCCCTGCTCGCCGTCGACGGCCAGGCCCCACAGGACCGGACGCCCCAGCAGCACCCCGTCCGCGCCGAGCGCCAGCGCCTTGAGGACGTCGGTGCCGCTGCGGATGCCGCTGTCGAGCAGCACCCGGCAGCCGTCGGGGACGGCTTCACGGACGGCGGGCAGCAGGTCGATACCGGTTGCCGCGCCGTCCAGTTGACGGCCGCCGTGGTTGGAGACCACCACGGCGTCGGCGCCCACGGCGGCGGCGCGGGCGGCGTCGCGCGGGTCCAGCACGCCCTTGACGATCAGCGGCAGCCGGGTGTCCGCGCGCAGTCGGGCCAGGTCGTCCCAGTCCAGGTCGGACGCGAACGCCTCGGCGGTGTGCTCGGCCACGGCGGAGCTTCCGGCACGTTTGTCGTGGGTGCGGCCGGTCCCGGCCGGGTCGAGATGGGCGGGCGCCACCTCGGGCGGCAGCGCGAAGCCATGGCGCAGATCCCGCAGCCGGCGCCCCATCACGGGGACGTCCACGGTCACCATCAGCGCCGAACAGCCCGCCCGTTCGGCCCGCCGGACCAGCTCGGTGGTGGCCGCGCGGTCGCGCAGGCAGTAGAGCTGGAACCAGGTGTCCGCGCCGAGAGCGGTGATCTCCTCGACGGGCACGCTGCTGAGTGTGCTGAGCACGAACGGCACCCCGGCCGCCTTGGCCGCGCGGGCCGTGGCCGCCTCGCCGTCGGGGTGGAGCAGCCGCTGGTACGCCATGGGGGCGACGGCCAGCGGCAGGGCCGCCGCGGTGCCGAGCAGGTCGGCTCCCGTGGTGCGGCCCGCGCCGCCGGTCAGCACCCGGGGAACCAGGGTGACGGCGTCCAGCGCGGCGCGGTTGGCGGCCAGCGTCAGCTCCTCGCCGCTGCCGCCCGCGAGGAAGTCCCAGACGGGCGCGGGCAGGCTCCGCTCGGCGAGGGTGGCGAAGTCCTGCGTGCGCACCGGTGCGTGGGTGCTCACCGCAGCACGTCCTCGGTGCTCAGGCGCTCGGCCTCCACCGCCTCGTACAGGGCCTTGATGTTGCCGCTGCCGAAGGTGCGCGCGCCGAACCGCTCGATCACCTCGTGGAAGAGGGTGCGCCTGGGGTGGGTGGAGCGGGTGAAGATCTGGAAGAGCTGGCCGTCGTGGTCCTCGTCGACCAGGATGTCCAGGCCGTGGAGTTCCTCGGTGCTGTGCCGGGTCAGCTCCATGCGGTCGGCGAGCATCGTGTAGTAGGCGTCGGGCACGGAGAGGAAGTCCACGCCGCGCTCACGCAGGGTGCCCACCGCGCGGACCACGTCACCGGCGGCGAACGCCAGGTGCTGCACGCCGGAGCCGCCGTGCTCCTCCAGGAAGCGGTCGATCTGCCCGGGCTCGGCGCTGGTGTCGGGCTGGATCAGGGTGAGGGTGACCTCGCCGGTGGCGCTCTGCACCACCTTGGAGTCCATCGCCTGCGCGCCCACCTTGATGAGCTCACTGAAGATCATCTTGAAGCCCAGCACCTGGGTGTAGAAGTCGACCGTGCGCTCCAGTTCCCCGGCGCGCAGACAGACCGCGAAGTGGTCGAGCTCGTCGAGGAGTTCCCCGGCCGGGGCCTCGGAGGCGTCCGCCAGGGCGGTGAAGCCCGGCGGCAGCCCGTCGGGGCCGGGCTCGACGAGGGTGTGCACCACGTCGCCGAAGCCCGCGACGACCGCGGTGGTCCGGCCGTCCTCATGGCGGCGCGGCACGGCCAGCGGCACCGCTCCGCGCGAGACGGCCTCGTCGAAGGCGGCCGGGACGTCGGCGACGGTGAACGCGATGTCGGCGACTCCGTCGCCGTGGGCCAGGACGTAGTCGGCGCCCCGGTGGCGCGGCGAGCGGGCCTGGGTCAGGACGAGGGTGATCCGGCCCTGGCGCAGGACCAGGGACTCGGCCTCCCCGGAAGCCGCGCGGGCCACCGGGCGGAAGCCGTAGGCGCCGGTGAATTCGGCGGCGGCGGTGGTCAGGTCGGCGACGTAGTGCTCGACATGGCTGATGCCGAACGCGGGTGCGTAGGTCATGGTGGTGCCGTTCGTTCAGTGAGTGACGGAAGCGCCGAGCGCGGCGATCCGGGTGGGCAGGGCGTTCCAGACGGCGGGGGTGTAGAAGTGCCCGCCGGGCAGGACGTCGTGGCGGGATCCGCCGGTGGTCAGACCGGCCCAGCGCGGGCCGAGGTCGTCCCCGATCACCGGGTCGTCCGCGCCCGAGAGGATGTGCAGGGGCACGTCGATACGGGTGCCGGGGGCGAAGGTGAAGGTGTCGCGGGCCCGGATGTCGGCGCGCATCAACTCCACGGCCATCTCGGTCAGTTCGGGTTCGTCCAGGACGTGCGCGGGCAGCAGGCCGTGGGTGCGCATCCACTCCAGGAGTTCACCGTCGTGCTGGCCCTGGGCGGGGAACCGGTCCCGCTCGGTGAGGCCCTGGTCGGGCGCGTTGCAGGCGGAGACCACCAGCGACCGCGGCACCGGGGCGCCGGCCGCCGCCAGCCGGGCGGCGACCTCGAAGGCCATCCAGCCGCCCATGCTGTGCCCGAACAGGATGTACGGGCCTTCGGCCGCGACGGAGGCGACGGCGTGCGCGGCGTCCGCCGCGAGCTCGTCCCAGGTGGACGCGCACTCCTCCAGGAAGCGGCCCTCGCGCCCCGGGTAGCAGATGGCCACCAGGTCGGTGTCGTCGGGCAGCGCCGGGATCCAGGGGTGGAAGGAGGCCGTGCCGCCGCCGCAGAAGCCGAGGCAGACCAGGGTGCGGGCGGGGTCGGGCCGCTGGGTGAGGCGGACCACGGTGGTGTCCGGGGCGCTCATGCGGCACCGCCCGACCGGAGCGACTCCGCGTGCCGGGCCAGATCGCTCAGCCGGGGGAAGCGGTAGACGGCCTTGGTCGGCAGGATGATCCCGGTGGCCCGCTTGAGCCGGGACACCACCCTCAGCGCCACCAGCGAGTGGCCGCCGAGCGCGAAGAAGTTCTCGTCCGCGTGGACGCTGTCGCGGCCCAGCACCTCGGCCCACACCCCGGCGATGAGCTGCTCCAGCTCGCCCTCGGGGGCCCGCCCCGCAGAGGTGGTGACCGCCGTGATCTCGGGCAGCGCCGAGGTGTCGACCTTGCCGCCGGGTGTCAGCGGCAGCGCCTCCAGCCGGACAAAGGCCGATGGCACGACGTGGGCGGGCAGCGTGGCCGCGCAGTGCGCGCGCAGTTCGTCGTCGCTCACGGCCGCGTCCGGCTCGGTGACGCAGTACGCCGCCAGCAGGGTGTCCCCGTCCGGGCCGGTGCGCAGCGCGACGACGGCCGCGCCGATCGCCGGGTGCTCGCGCAGCCGGTCCTCCGCCTCACCCGGCTCCACCCGGAAGCCGCGGACCTTGATCTGGCGGTCGGTGCGGCCGAGGAACTCCAGCGTGCCGTCCGGGCGGCGGCGCACCTTGTCGCCGGTGCGGTACATCCGGCCGCCGTCGGCCGCGAAGGGGTCCGCGACGAACCGCTCGGCGGTCAGCCCCGGCCGTCCCGCATAGCCGAGGGCCACGGCCGGGCCGGCCAGATACAGCTCGCCGGTGCCGGCCGGTGTCAGCGTCGCGTCGAGCACATGGGCGCGCACATGGGCCAGGGGGTGGCCCAGGTGCGGGTCGGGGCCGGCGACCGGGGTCGCGGTGGCGTCGACGGTGCACTCGGTGGGCCCGTACAGGTTCCAGGCGTCCTCGCCTTCGGCGAGCGAGCGCCACATCCGCTCCGGTATGGGTTCGCCGCCCAGGAGCAGCCGCAGGCCGCGTCCGCGCAGCCCGGAGCCGACGAGCTGGAAGTGCGAGGAGGTGAAGTCCACTTCGGTGACGTGGTGGTCGTCGAGCAGCTTCGCCAGCCGGGCCGGGTCGGTGCGGTCGTCGTCGGACAGGAGCACCAGGGTGTCGCCGCGGCAGACCCGGGCCCACTGCTGCACCGAGGCGTCGAAGGACAGGCTGGCGTTCCAGCCGACCACGCGGTGCCCGGTCCTGTACACGCCGCGCTCCTCCAGGCCTTCCACCAGCGCGTTCACGGAGCCCCTGGTGACCTCGGCGCCCTTGGGGCGGCCGGTGGAGCCCGAGGTGTGGATGACGTACGCCGGGTCGAGCGCGCTCGGGGCCAGGTCGTCGAACCGGTCCTCGCCGCTCTCGTCGGGCCCCAGCACCGGCAGGCCGTCGGCCCACGGCAGGGCACCGGTGTCCGAGACCACGGCGCGCAGGTGCGCGTCGGCGGCGACGAAGGCGAGCCGGTCGTCGGGGTAGGCCGGGTCGAGCGGCACATACGCGGCGCCCGCCCGCCACACGGCCAGCGGTGCCACCGCCCAGTGCACGCTCCGGCGCGCGCTGACGCCCACCCGGTCGCCTCGGCCGACGCCCAGCGCGCGCAGCCGCCCGGCGAGACGGGCCGTGCGCCGGTCCAACTCGGCGAAGGTCAAGGAGCCGCCGGGGGCGTGGATCGCGATCCGGTCCGGGACCGCCGCCGCGGTGGCGAGGAAGCGTGTCAGCAGGTCCTGCGGCTCAGCCATGGAGCACCGCCGGGGCGGGGGCGACGGTCGGGGCGCAGTCGGTCACCGCGACCGGGTCGCCCATGGCGACCAGGATGCGGCGATCGCCCCGGAAGGGGTCGCGGGCGTGCGCGGTCAGGACGTTGTCGACGAGCATCAGGTCACCCGGCTGCCAGGCACGGCGCACGGTGGCCCGGTCGTAGGCGTCGTTGACGGCCGCCAGGTCCTCGGCGGTCAGGGCGATGCCGTCGCCGAGGGCGGTGGAGAACGGCAGACCGTCCGGGCCGAGCTCCTCCAGCAGGACCTCGCGGATGTCCTCGTCCAGCGAGAACTCGCTCCAGAACGCGAGGTGGTTGAACCACACCTCGTCGCCGGTGTGCGGATGGCGGATGATGCCGGGCCGCACCTGCCCGGTGTGCAGATGGCCGTCCTCGCGCCACTGACAGGAGATCAGGTTCTCGGCGCAGTACCGCTCGACGTCCTGCGCCGATTCGGCGGCGAACGCGGCCTGCCAGTCGACCGACAGGGTGGGCGAGTAGTTGCGCGTCAGCACCCAGCCGTGTGCGCGCATCCGCTCGACCAGCTCGGTGGGGAGCAGGCGCAGCACCTCGCGGCAGTCGGCGACCGGGGTGGCGCCGCCCTCCTCGGGTGCGGTCAGGCAGCCGAACAGCAGCAGCCCGGGGAAGGTCAGGGTGTAGCTGTTCTCGTTGTGCGGCCGGATCGCCTGGGCGGCCGGCAGGTCGGTGGAGGAGAAGACACCGCTGCCGTACGCGCTGCGCGGGGTGGCCTTCTCCCGGTACGGGGTGGCGGTCGAGATCAGCTCGTCGCGCACCAGCGCGAAGTCCTCCACGCTGTGGACCGGCAGGCCACGCAGGTAGACCGCGCCGAACTTGTGGAGCCCGGCGCGCAGTTCGTCCTGGTGGGCGGCGAGCCAGTCGCGGGCGGCCGCCGCGTCGGCGAGCTCGGGCGCACGGACGGTGGCGGGGGCGCCCGGCTCGGTGAGCCAGTGGAGCGCGGCGGTCATCGCGCACCGCCCGCGGCCGCCGGGGCGTGGCGCAGCTCCAGGGTGCAGCACTTGACGCTGCCGCCGCCCTTGAGCAGCTCCGACAGATCCACGCCGATCGGGGTGAAGCCGCGGTCGGCGAGCCGGTCCGCGAGGTTGCCCGCGGTCTCCGGGAGCAGCACGTTGCGCCCGTCCGAGACGGCGTTGAGCCCGAACACCTCGGCGTCGGCCTCCTCGGCGAGCAGCGCGTCCGGGTACAGCTCGCGCAGCACCTCGCGGCTCTCCGGGGAGAACGCGCCCGGGTAGTACATGACTTCGCCGTCGTCCAGTACGGCCAGCGCGGTGTCCAGGTGGTAGAAGCGCGGGTCGACCAGGGTGAGGCTGACCACCGGCGCCCCGAGCACCCGCTCGGCCTCGGCGTGCGCGGCCAGGTCGGTGCGGAAGCCCGTACCGGCGAGGATGCGGTCGCCGGCGACGAGGTAGTCGCCTTCGCCCTCGTTGGTGTGGCGGGCGGCGTGCACCACCTGGTAGCCGCGCTGCTCGAACCACGCCTGGTAGGCGGCGGCCTCGTCCTTGCGCTCAGCGTGGCGGAAGTTGGCGACGAGGACGCGGTCGTCCAGGACCGTGGCCCCGTTGGCCGAGTACACCATGTCGGGCAGGCCCGGCACCGGGTCGATCAGCTCGACGGTGTGGCCGAGCTCCTGGTAGAGCGCGTACAGCCGCTCCCACTGGAGGACGGCGAGCGCGGTGTCGGTCGGCTTGGCCGGGTCCATCCACGGGTTGATCTGGTAGGTGACGGTGAAGTGGCTCGGGCGGCACATCAGGTAGTGCCGGGGCCGGGCGGTGCGCTGGGTCGTCATGGCTCAGACCTCCTTCGTGGCGGCGATCAGGCTCGCCGGGCGCAGATCGGTCCAGGTCTCCTCGATGGCGTCCAGGCACACCTGGCGGGCGGCCGGGCCGTGCGTGGTGCGCCAGCCGGCGGGCACCGCGAGGGAGGCGGGCCACAGCGAGTGCTGGTTCTCGTCGTTCACCAGGACGAGGTAGACGGCCTCTTCGTCCTCGAAGGGGTTGGTCACGGGTGCTCCTCGTGTTTCATCTGTTTCGTCGGAAAGGGTCAGGACAGGGGGGTGCGTCGAGCGGGCGGGGCGACGGCGATCCGCCAGCCGCCGAGCAGGGGCGACATCGCGAGCGCACGGCGGCAGAGCGCCAGCGCCGTGGACCGGGTGGTGCGTTCCCCGGTCGCCGCGATGAACATCCCGAGGTGGAGGCGGCCCGGACGGTCGACCTGGACGCTGATGTGTTCCAGGCGTTCGCCGTCGGCCGCCGCCGTCCAGAGCAGGTCGACGATGCGGGCGCCGTCCGTCGGGCGGACCGCCGCGGGGTCGACCGCGTCGAGGGTGACGACGGTCAGCTCCACTGGGGAGTACGTCAGTTCCGGGCCGGGTGGCGAGCGGCCACCGCGAAGGTCGTACGGACGGCGCACGGCAACGAAGAAGTCATGGAGGTGCCCTCAGCAGAAATGGGAGGAAGAAGATTTGGGAACCGCCCGGCGCTGCGCCGCGGCGATGACCCCATCCTCAACGCCATCCACCCCAGGGGGAACGGGTTTTGGCTGGTCAGAAGCGGACAGGCCGCTTTGTGACACCGCTTCGCGTCCCTCGCGGATGCGTATAGACGCGAGATGTATGGGCTGTAGATGGCCGCGTCCCACACTGGGCGCGGATCCGCGGGAACAGCGGATCCGCTGGGAGATCGGCACACGATGGGGGTAGGGAATGTCCGCGACGCTCGGCCTGGAGGCGCTGGACCGTACGGTGTACCAGACGATGCTCGACCGGCCGGCCCTGGGCGTGACCGAGATCGCCGCCGAGCTGGCCGTCGCACCGGACGCGATCCGCGCCTGCCTCGACCGGCTGTTCGCGCTGCAACTGGTGCAGATGTCGTTCGAGGCGCCCAGTCGGTTCACCGTGGTCGACCCGGTCCTCGGAGTCAAGCGACTGCTCGACCAGCAGCACGACGAACTGCTCCGGCGCCAGCACCAGGTGGCCAGCAGCCACCAGGCACTGGTCCGCATCCTCGCCGGTTCGGGCGGCCCCGCCCAGCAGCGGGCGGACGGCGTCGAGCACCTGGCCGGGACGGACGCGGTGCGACGGCGCCTGGAGCGGCTGACCCTGGAAGCCCAGCACGAGATCCTCACCTTCATGGCGGACACCCAGCCGGCGGCCGCGCTGGAAGCCGCGCGCCAGGGCGACACGTTGGCCCTCCAGCGCGGGGTGGCGATCCGCACCGTTGCCCTGGACGGCATCCGCGACGACCCGGCGACCCTCGGCTACACCCGCGCGCTGGTCGCACACGGAGGCCAGTTCCGCACCGTCGCCGCACTGCCGACCCCGTTGGTCGTGGTCGACCGCTCACACGTCCTGGTGCCGATGGACCCGGCCGACAGCGGCAAGGGCGCACTCCAGCTCTCCGCCCCCGGCATGGTCGCTCCCCTGCTCGCCCTCTTCGAGCGGGTCTGGGGCGGCGCCGCCCCGCTGTGCGGCGACGCGGCCGAGGACCGCCATGTGCCCAACGAGCAGGAGCGGGCCCTGCTCACCCTGCTCGCCCAGGGGCACACCGACGAATCCGCCGCGGTCCAGCTGCACATCTCGGCGCGCACCGCCCGGCGGATCATGGCCTCGCTCAACGAACGGCTGGGCGCCCGCAGCCGGTTCGAGGCGGGGCTGCGCGCGGCACGCCTGGGCTGGGTGTGACCGGCGGCCCCGCCACACAGGCGGCGCACCCACGGACCGGCCCGGGACCCGACACGAAATACGCCCGTCCCAGGGATACCCCCTCCAGGACACCTTCGGCCCGTAGGATGACGCTCCATTGACCGGCCACCGCCCTGACCAGGCGGAACACGCCGGTGAGTCATGCGGAACACCCGGGGGGACCGTGGAATTCTTCGTGCTCGGAGCGGTGGGCATCCAAACCGGCGACGCCGTCGTGTCAGGAGGCTCCCCCCAGCAGCAGGCGACACTGGCCGCGCTGGCGCTGCGCGCCGGACATGTGGTCCCCCTGCACGAGCTGATGAACGACGTGTGGGGCGAGGCGGCACCGGGATCCGCGGTGATGATCCTGCGGACCAACGTCTGGAAGCTGCGCAAGCTCCTGGAGAACAACGGCGGCGACCCCCAGGTACTGGCTTCCGCGAACGACGGCTACCGGTTCACCGCCGAGCCGCTCCGCATCGACGCGCTCCGCGCCGAACACCTGGCCACCGAGGCGGCGCACGCCCGCAAGGCCGAGCGCTACGACGAGTGCGCCGAACTGCTCTCCGAGGCGGTGGCGCTGTGGCGTGGCGAACCGCTCGCCGGAGTGCCGGGGCCGTTCGCCGACCGCCAGCGCTCCCGGCTGGCCGAACTGCGCCTGAACCTCCTGGAGGAGCGGTTCGACCTCGACATCCTGCTGGGCCGCCCCGCCCAGGTGATCCCGGCGCTCACCGGGTTCATCAAGGAGCGGCCGCTGCGTGAGCGGCCGTACGGGTTCCTGATGCGCGCCCTGTTCGCCGCCGGACGCCAGGCCGACGCCCTCGCCGTGTTCGCCGATGCCCGCGATGTGCTCGCCGCGGAGCTCGGCCTCGACCCGGGCCCGGAACTCCAGGTGCTGCACCAGCGCATCCTGCGGGGTGACCCCGCGCTGCTGGCGCCGGTGCGCACCCAGGCCCCCGCCGTCCCCGCGGCCCGCCCCGAGGACCCCGACGGCGCCGGGCGCAGCACCACCGGCGCCTTCGCGCGCCCGGCACAACTTCCCGCGGACGTCGCCGACTTCAGCGGCCGCACGAACGCCCTCACCACCCTGAACCGGAGCCTCACCGACGAGGAGCGCGGCACGCTGGCGATCGCCACGGTCAGCGGGATGGGCGGCATCGGCAAGAGCGCCCTGGCGCTGCGCGTCGCCCACCAGGTCAAGGACGCCTACCCCGACGGCCAGCTCTACGCCGATCTACGGGGCACCAGCGCGGACGCGACGACTCCCGCCGCGGTGCTGGCCGGCTTCCTGTCCGCGCTGGGCGTGCCCCGCCAGGAGATACCCGGCTCGGTCGAGGACCGCGCCCGGCTGTTCCGTACCGTCCTCGACGACCGACGGGTCCTGCTGCTGCTCGACGACGCCCGGGACACCGCCCAGGTCAAACCGCTGCTGCCGGGCGCCGTGCGCTGCGGGGTGATCGTCACCAGCCGGGCGCGCCTCGCCGGTGTGCCGTCCGGCAACCATGTCCAGCTCGCCGAGTTCACCCGCGACGAGGCCCTCTCGCTGCTGCGGCACATCGCGGGCGCCGAGCGCATCGACCGGGAGGAGTCGGCCGCGCAGGAACTCGTCGGCGCCTGCGCCCATCTGCCGCTGGCGGTACGCATCGTGGCGGCCCGGCTGTCCGCGCGGCCGGGCTGGACGGTGGCGCAGCTGGCGGCGCGGCTGGCCGATGAGCGTCGGCGGCTGACCGAGTTGCAGGCCGACGACCTGGCGGTGGCCGCCGTCTTCGAACTCGGCTACCGCCAGCTCACCAGGGATCAGGCCCGGGCGTTCCGCTCGCTCGCCCCGGTGACCTGGCCGAGCATCTCCCTGGAGGCCGCCGCGGCGGCGCTGGCTCTGAGCGAACGCGACGCCGAAGAGCTCCTGGAGGCGCTGGTGGACGCGGCGCTGCTGGAGTCCCCGGAGCCCGGCCGCTACCGCTACCACGACCTCGGCCGGGACTTCGCCCTGCATCTGCCCCGACCCGAGGACGCGTCGGCGGACGACCACTTCACGGTGGCCCGCCGCCTCCTGCACCATCTGCTGCACCGGGCGGCCGCGGCGTTCCAGCGGATGGTGCCGGGCGACCCGGTGCACAGCACCATCGCCGAAACCGTCGCCGAGCCCGGCAACGCGTTCGCCGGGCTCGCCGAGGCCCGTCAGTGGGTCGTCGCCGAGTCGGACTGCGCCGTCCACACCGTCCGGCTGCTGCTGAGGGGGCCGGGCAGCCCCGATCCGGTCCTGCTGACGATGGCCGCCGACCTCCTGGTGGCACTCAGCTCCTTCGGCCAGGACATCCCGTACGCCAAGATGGCCGTGACGTCCGCGGAGCTCGCCGACACCGCGACCCGCGCCGGTGCCCATCGCGCGGCCGGCCGCGCCCACTTCATCTGCGGCAACGCGGCGCTCCAGGCGACCCGGCTCCGCCAGGCGCGCACCCACTCCGAACGCGCCGCCGAGGCCTGCCGCCGGGCCGGCGACCGGACCATCCTCCAACAGGCCTGCAACGACCTCGGTGTCATCGCCCAGTTCGAGCAGCGGTACGACGACGCGGCCGCCCACTTCGACCAGGCGCTCGCCCTGGCCCGGACGCAGGGCCAGCGCTCGGCCGAGCTGATCACCACGCTCAACGCGGCCCTGGCCCGGATCCGCGGCGGCCGCGCCGCCGAGGCACTGCCCTCCTGCGAGGAAGCGCTGGCCGCCCTGCGTACCATGGCGGACCCCCACGGGGTGGCCCACGCGCTGTGCGTACGCGGCCAGGCCCTGCACGAACTGCACCGCCCGCACGAGGCGCTCGACAGCTACACCGAGTGCCTGGAGGTGTGCGAGGCCGAGCGGATCCCCGGCCAGCGGGCGCAGGCCCACTACCGGTCCGCCGAGACCCTGCGCGTCCTGGGCCGCATCGAGGCCGCGCTCGAGATGGCGGGGCAGGCGGTGTCGTACTTCCGCACCACCCCGGACCGCGCCCGGGACCGGGGCTACGCCCTGCTCATCCACGCCCGTACCTCCTCCGACGCCGGACAGTTGGAGGAGGCCCGGGCGCACGCCGCCGAGGCGCTGGAGGTCTTCACCAAGGCGGGGTTGCCCGAGGCGGCGGAGGCGGCGGCACGGCTGAAGCCCTGACCGTTTGAGCCCGGGCACAAGCCCTCCGCCGTCACAGCTCTACAAGGTTTCGGCCCCCTCTGCGCAGCGGCAGGTCGCCGAAGGCGGCGTCGTTGGGGGTGAGCTCTATTGTCCGGGCGCTCTTGTACTCGTTGATCAGGATGGAGCGGTGGCGCGTCGTGCGGTTGGTGCTGGCGCGGTGCACGGTGAGGCAGTGCAGGAAGAGGACGGAGCCCTGGCGGACTGACACCGGGACGGCTTCATGGTCGGCGGGTGTCGGCTCGTCGTGCCGGTGGCTGCCCGGCCAGACCAAGGTGGCACCGGATTCGGCGTCCATGTCGTCGAGGTAGATGAGCGCGGTGACCAGTTCCGGCAGGGTGTGCTGGTCGGTTTCGAGGTCGCGGTGCCAGCCCTCCTCGGCCCGCAGCCCGGAGGGGCGCAGGCGGGCGAACCCCATGTGGAGGTTGATGTCCGGCCCCAGGAGCTCGCCGATGACGTCGAGGACGCGCCGGTTGTGGATGAGGGCGTACCAGTCGTCCCCGGCGAGCGGGGTGTTGACGATCTTCCAGACGGCGTACGGGTTGTACGGGTCGAGTCGCGGCAGGGGGACCTGCGACGCGGCGTGGACATGCAGGCGGGGGTGCCGTTCGGAGGCCGGCGGATTGATGAGGGCGGAGAGCATCTGCTTCATCCGCGCCACCTCGTCCTCGGAGAAGAGGTCCAGGACGAGGTATCCGTCGCGCTCGAACGCCGCGAGGTGGTTCACTGCGTGGCTCCTCAGGTGCCGGTGCTGCTGTAGCGGGTGAGACCGCGTCGCCACAGCACGACTGCGGGGATCATGAGCAGGGGGCCTGCCAGGGGGAACGCCCACACGAGGGGCGAGCTCGTCTTGCCGAGGATGTAGAGGCATGGGTAGTAGCCGACGAAGGCGAACGGGACGACCGTCGAGAATGCGGCCAGCACCCACTTCGGGTAGAAGCTCATCGGTAGTTGCGCGAAGCTGTCGAGCCGCCAGATCAACATGGACAGCATGGCGTCGTGCCGCAGCCAGAACGACAGTGAGGTGACGGCGAGATGCATGGCGGCGAAGACGAGTGCCGCACCGATGAGGGCGACCGGGATGAACAGCATTACTTGTGCGGTGAGTTCGGTGCCGCTGACGTGGAGTGCCACCCCCATGGTGGTGAGGCCGATCACGATCTCGATCCAGACGTCCGTGTCGACCTTGGAGAAGAGGATGAGCATCAGCGGGTTGGCGGGGCGGACGAGGTAGTGGTCGAGTTCGCCGGAGCGAACCATGTCGGGGATGTCCAGGGTGCCGAAGAAGACCGTGTTCCACAGAGCACGGGCCACAGCCGTGAAACCGGTGAGTACGGCCCATTGCGCGAGGGTCCAGCCGTGGATCACGCCGGTCGTCGACAGCGCCAGCATGAACACGGCGGCACCGGACACCGCTTGGACGAGGGCCCCCAGATTGGCGAGCACCACCTCACCGGGGTGGACCAGATGGCTGCGGAAGTTCATCCGGGTCGCGAAGAACGCGACATCCAGCGACTTCTTCCAGTCTGTGAGGCGCTCAGCCACCGGCGATCACCAGCCTACGCAGGCTGCTCCAGGTGCACAGGGCGCTGGCCGCGGTCAAGAGCGCGGACCAGGCCAGCCCGATGACGATGACGTGTGCGTCGACGAAGGGGTCCTTCACCAGGGTGCCGAGGGGGGTGTAGAAGCCGTGTGCGAACGGGGTCCACACCACCGCGTCGCGCAGGGTTGCGGGATAGAGGGAGATCGGCATCATTGACCCTCCCAGCAGGAGCAGCAGTGCTTCGCGTACCTCGTTGAGGCCCTCGACGCGGCGGATGAAGAACGCCGAAAGCCCGATCATGTAGCTGAGGTTGAAGAGGATGACGAAGGCGATGGCACTGGTGAGGGCGAGCTGGAGGGCGTAGTCGGCATCGAGGTCGAAGGGCAGCAGGAGTGCACCGCCGACGAGCGCCGAGGGCACGCCCACCAGTGCGGTGATGCCCAGGGTGCGGCCGACCGCGACGGAGAACCACTGGCTGAAGAAGCCCAGCGGCATGAGGAGTTCGGTGGTGATCCGACCGTCCCTGATCTTGGCCTCGAGCTGGCGTGCGAGGCCGAGGTTGGGCAGGCACAGCACCCAGATGGTGCCCGCCGCGGCGTAGACCATGGTCTGGCGAAGGCTCAGCCAACCGGCGGGAGTGTCGTCCCCGGCGCCCGAATACACCGCCGTCCACAACGCGGCCTGGAGGCCGATGAGCAGGAGGGCACCGACCCCTTGCGAGAAGGCTCGGGTCCTGTAGTGGAAGGAGAGCCTGAGCTGCATGTGGGCCACGGCCAGATGCGGGCGCAGGGAATGGCGCGTCCGCCCCATCAGCCGGCCTTCCGGTAGAGGGTCTTGATGAGCTGTTCCAGGCTCGGCGCCTCCAGCTGGACGTCGTCGACCAGTGGATCGGAGAAGAGGGCGGAGAGTATCTCCGGGGGGAGGTCGCCCTGGGCGTACTCGAAGGTGGTGACGGTCCTGGCGGCCGTCCTGACCGGGACGAGACCGGGCGCGGAGGGCAGCACATGGCCCTCGGCGTGGTGGACGACCAGGCGGCGGGTACCGCCGCCGAGCCCGCGCAGTTCGGCGATCTTGCCGTCGTGCACGAGCCGGCCCGCGTCGATCATGACGATGCGGTCGCAGACGGCTTCCACGTCCCGCAGGTCGTGGCTGGCCATCACGATGGTGGGCGCGCTGGTCTCGCGGATGTCCTTGAGGAGGCCGCAGATGGCCTCGCGCGCGAAGATGTCGAGCCCGATCGTCGGCTCGTCCAGGAGCAGCAGCCTCGGCGCGTGGAGCAGGGTCCCGACGAGCTCGGCACGGGTCCTGTTGCCGAGGGACAGTTCGCGTACCGGGGTGTTGAGGTGCTTGCCGATGTCGAGCCGGGCCACCAGCTCCTCGCGGCGGCGGCGGAACAGGGCCGGTTCGATCCCGTAGACGCGCCGGATGAGTTCATAGGAGTCCTTGACGGGCAGGTCCCACCAGAGGCTGGCGCGCTGGGCCGCCAGATATCCGAGGTCGGCGGAGAGGGCGCGGCGCTCGCGGTGCGGGTCCCGGCCGTCCACGGTGACCCGGCCGGCCGTCGGGGCCAGGATGCCGGAGACCAGTTTCATCGTCGTGGACTTGCCCGCGCCGTTGAGCCCGATGTAGCCGACGGACTCACCCGGTTCGATGCGCAGGTCGATGCCGCGCAGGGCCTCGACCTCACTGCGTTCACGGCGGACGAGCCGGGTCAGCCTCGAACCCGTCTCCGGGCGGCGCCGTACGTGATAGGAGCGCTGTACGGCGTCTAGGTGAACTCTCATGCTCGCTGTCCCGGGGTGGGGTTGAAGCCCAGACGGTCGAGGGCCGCCACGTCCGCGGGGGCGAGCGGGTGGCCGGCGGCGTCCAGGTTCTCGGTCAGGTGGGTACGGGAGACGGATTTGACGACGGCCGAGACGCCATGCGCCCGGTGCCAGCGCAGCAGGACCTGGCGCACCGTGCACCCGTGCCTGTCGGCGATCGCCCGGAGCACGGGGTGGGCCAGGTTGTTCTCGCTGAAGGGGCTGTGGGCCTGGAGCACGATGCCGTGCGCCGCGTGGTGCGGGGCGACGTCCGCGTCGTAGTAGTGCGGGCCGAAGGCGATCTGGTTCACCGCCGGGACCACTCCGGACGCCCTGACCAGGTCGTCCACCTGCTCCGGAAGGAAGTTGCTCACGCCGATGGCGCGGACCAGCCCTTCCTCATGCGCTTCGACGAACCGCTCCCAGATCCGCAGTGATCCCGCCGCGTCCAGCGGGGCGTGGACGAGCCACAGGTCAATGCGCTCGACGCCGAGGAGGTCGAGGCTGGTGCGCAGGATTTCTCGTTCGCGGCCCGCGTCCTCCTCGGGGAACTTGGTGACGACCAGGAGCTCGCCGGGGTCGATTCCGCTGCTGCGGATGCCCGCGCCGACCGCCTCCTCGTTCTGGTAGGCGGCGGCCGTGTCGATCAGCCGGTAGCCGAGCTCGATCGCGTCGCAGACGCCCCGCTCGGCGGCCCGGCCCCACATCTGCCAGGTGCCGAGGCCGACGGCGGGCAGCTCGAACGGCAGGTCGTGCCCGCTCAACGGCCACCGCCTTCCCCGTGCTGGGTGAAGGCCGCGCCGACGGCGACGAGCACGTCGTGCGCGTCGGTGTCGCCGATCAGGCTGAAGTACCGCAGGGCGAAGTCCAGGTTGGAACGGTTGATGAAGTTGCTGGTGACGGCGATCGAGCCGGTGAGGTTGTGCACCTCGTGGGCCCAGCCGCTGGGGGTGACGACGATGTCGCCGGGCTCCTGGATGAACTCGCGGGGCGGGGAGTCATGGGTGCCCCTCGCGCACTCGGGCGGGAGCAGCCGCCACTCCTCGGCCCGTTTCGGCGGGTGGAAGGTCCACCGCTTGGTGCCGGCGCAGAGCAGGTTCCAGGCGGCGCTCGCCATCACATCGACGTGCACGGGCGAGCTCGTGCCCGCGGCGCCGATCATCAGCCAGCTCCAGTCCGGGCGCGCGTCGGGTTCCAGGGCCAGCAGCCAGTTGAGACGCCGTACCTCCTTCGGTACGAGCGTCGGCAGCGCGGGGTCGAACCGTGACACCGACTGGTGGCGCAGGTACAGCCCCCGCGGGCGGGTGGCCCGCATGTCGTCGAGGACCTCGGTGAGGGACACCGTCACCGGGCGGCGGTCCCGGTCCTCGGCCTCGACCAGGCGGTCCGCGCGGGCCCGTAGGTTCTCCTCGCTCAGCGCGGCGAAGATCGGCCAGTGGCGGCCTGCTCCCCGCAGCAGGGCCGGTTCGGCTCCGCACAGCAGGGCCGGGAGGTCGGCGTCGGCCGCGTCGGCGGATGCGTCAGGCGTAGAAGGGATCGACACGGGCCACCTCCATCCGCTGACGGCTCCAGTCGTCGCGGTGCCCGTCCAGGGCCTCGTCCCCGTACTCCTGCTCGATGTCGACGCGGGCGCGCAGCGCCTGCTGGAGGTTCTCCCGCTCCGACATGCACCGTGCCCGCTTGGCCGTCACCTTCTCGCGCGCCGCCTCCGCGGAGTCCGATCGCCGGAAGGGGGCCTCGGGCACCGTGACCGTGCATAGGGGAGCCGCCCAGCACGTGGTGCAGGAACCGGCCTCGACGGAGTCGCGGAACATGGCGAGCTGCTCGGGTCCGGCCATCGGGTCGACTCCCCGGTCGGTGTGGCCGACAGCGAAATCCGGGGACTGGTACTCGTAGGAGGAGTAGAGCGTACCGTCGGATCCGAGGACCAAGTATTCGTTCCCGGGTATCAGTTGCATGCCGAGCAGATGCCTGAGGCGCGCACCGCCGTCGCGCTCCGGCTGGTTCAGCACCCGGTGGAACGAGCGGTGCAGGAAGCCGTGGCTGAAGGCGAAGTGGTAGCGACCCGACTGCTCGCGCTCCTCGTACGTCTGGTGGTGGGAGCGTACGAAGAGGTCCCACACCCGGCGCTGCTCGCCGAATATCTGCTCGAAGTCCGCGTAGGACTGCTCACCGCCCGGCAGCAACAGGTCGAAGTCCCACGCCAGGGCGCGGTGAGCGGTGGGCCATTCGGAGAAGTACCGGTAGAGAGCAGCCGCGTCGAGTGGCGCCGACAGGACGCAGATGAGGGCGACCCGTGTGGAGAAGTACTCGGGCCAGTTCTCGGCGAGCCAGTCGGTGCGCTCGCGCACCCGGTCGTGCGTGCCCTTGCCCCGTCGGTCGACGCGGTAGCGGTCGTGGTTGGGGCCGTCGATCGAGATGTTGAGATAGATGTCGTGCTCGACGAGGAAATCGACGATCTTCGGGGTCAGCAGCATGCCGTTGGAGTTCACCTGGAGGACGAGGTTCTCCAGGCGGGCTCCCACCTCGCGCTTGCGTTCCTCCAGAGCCAGCACGGCCTTCTTCAGTTCCTCGAACGCGAGGAGTGGTTCCCCGCCGAAGAAGTACACGGCCCGGGGGGCGGAATCCAGTTTCTCCTCGTCCGTCACGAACAGGTCGATGGCGGCCTTCACCATGTCCGCCTGCGGCGATGCGGTCTGGTGGGGGCGGGTGTCGGCGTAGGCGCCGCCGTAGTAGCAGTATGTGCAGCGGATGTTGCACTGCTCGGTGGGGTTGAGCATCAGGACACGGACGCGCGGTGTGTCCACCCGCGCGTCGGCGGGGAGTTCCGGGAACTGCCAGCCGGACTCCTCGAACGGCATGACCAGGGACGTCAGACGCCTGATCACCGCGGCCGGTACCGCTGACCAGTCCTCCGCCTGGAGGAACTCCGCCTCGTCCGGGCCGATGGCATGGATCCGGCCGGTGACGGGGGTGTAGAGGTGGTGGGTGTCCTGGCCGCGGTCTCCCTGCCACACCTTGTAGATCCAGGTGCGGCCCTGGTGGACGCGGATCGTGACATCGCGCTCCCCGGCGTTGACGCCGGTGACGGTCGCTCCGTGCGTGCGCAGGGCGGGCCGGTCGTGCTCCGCGATCAGCTGCCGCTGCCAGCCGTGCAGGGAGCGGATGCCCGTGCCGTCGGCCCCCTCCTCGCCGGGGGTGGCCGTCTGCGGCGCCGTGTCCGCCGTCGTGCCCGTGCTCATCCGGTTGTCTCCCGTTCCCGAGGGTGTTCGAGCAGTGCCCGTAGGCATGTCATGACCAGGGCCGAGACCGTTGCGCTGGTGGCCCGGTTCTCCCGGTCGTCCTGGAGCGCCTCGACGATGTCCACCGCCACCACCCGCCGCGTACGGCAGACGTGCTCGACCGCGGCGAGCAGTTCCCGCAGCCGGTAGCCGCCGGCCTCCGGATGTCCGGTGGCCGGGAAGTCCGCCGGCTCGATGACGTCCAGGTCGATCGACAGGTACGTCGGCCGGTCGTCCCGGTCCGGGGTCGGGCCGTACGGGTAGGCGTAGGCGCAGCGCAGGGTGTCCGGCAGCGGACCGCAGTCGGCGGGCAGATACGTGCGTACGCCGTACAGCTCCGCGTCCGAGATCGTGCCGGCCTGGAGCAGGTGGCCGAGGAAGTCCGCGTGTGTGATGTCGGTGGCGTCCGGCATGGGCCGGGCGCTGAAGTCGCAGTGCGCGTCGAAGCAGGTGAATCGCAGGGGGCCGTGCACGAGCCCGGCTCCGGTGGCCGCCGGTGCCGAGAGGCTGTGGTCGCCGCCGATGAAGACGGGAAGGGCGCCCGTTTCGGCGAGCTGTTCCGAAAGGCGGGTGAGGGTCTTGTAGTAGGTGCCGCGGCCGATCCGTGGATCGATCGGCACCGAGCCCAGGTCCCCTATGTCGAACACCCTGCGGCCGGACAGCACCGTGCCCCGATTCACCGGGTCGATCACGCCGCCCAGTGCGCCGTTCTCGTCAACCGTCCAGCTGTGGGCGGGGCTGAGCTTGCGGAAGATCTCCGGGCCGTGTCGCTGACCGGGAACGCCTGGCACTCCGGCGTCGAAGGGCAGTCCCAAAATGACGGCGTCGGCGGTCAGTTCCCCGGTGAGCACGGCGTCCAGGTCGACGGAGGGAAACCCGAGTGCGCCCAGGCCTGGGCGGATGGGGGCCGTCACCGGTCGCCCTCGCTGTCCGGACGGGCGGTGTCCGCACCGGAGACGGTGACCAGCCCGCAGCGCAGCAGCGCCGACACGAGTGCGGACACGGAGGTCACGGGTGCCCCGGCCTGCGCGGCCAGTTGGGCGATGGTGAGTCGGCGGGCCCGGACGAGTGCCTCGATCGCCGGGTGGTGTCCGCCGGGCAGCGCGAAGTCCTGGTCGGCGGCCGTGACGATGACCTGGTCCCCCTCTACGCGGACCGGCGGAGGCAGGACGGGTACCAGCTCCACCACGTCCTCCCCGGAGGGGCGGGTCTTGCTCACGTCCCAGGGCAGGCTCGCCAGGTTGCGTCCACCGGAGGCACGGCGTTCCGCGGTGAAGAAGTCGTCCAGGCGCAGGTTCTTCGCCTCGGCCAGGAACGCCTCGATGATGCGTTCCAGCTGGGCCTGGTGTGTTTCGGGCGAGGCGGTGCGGTCGAGGCTCTCGCGGATCTCGACCCGGCCCAGGGTCTGACGGGCGGCCCAGCGCAGCCAGTCGTACCCGGTGCGGCGGGTGAAGGTGAAGGTGAGGTGCAAGCTGGTCTCCCCGCCCCCGCGGACGGTGTGCCACCAGCCCCGGGGCACGTGGATAACGTCCCCCGGCACCAGGGTCTTCTCGAACAGGACGGTGTCCGGGCAGTTCACGGGATCACTGTTGCCGTACTCGGGCAAGGGGAACTCTTCGGACGGCCCGTGGACCTTCCAGTGCTTGGTTCCGAGGAGTTGGACGACGAAGGTGTCGACCTCGTCGAAATGGCTGTCGAAGGCCTGCGCGTCGTCGAAGGTGACGAACAGGTTGCAGGCCGCTGTCTCGCCGGTGATCCGCATGACGTCGTCGGTCGCGGCGCGGACACCTGGATGGATGCGGTCCAGGGAATCGATGATCAATGTGGCGCCGGCCCGCATGAGCGCGAACACCTGCGGCAGGTCGAAGACCCGGTGTCCGTCCAGGGACGTCGTGTACTGGTGCTCGGGCAGTCGCTTTCCCTGGGCGCACAGAAAGAAGTCTGCCGGTACGGCGGAGCCCCGCGAAAGGATCTCGTTCAGTCCGGCCCATGAGAAGCAGTCGTCCAGGAGCGAGGGGTCCAGGTGCCGGAATACGACATCATTACTGACCTGATGGGTTGAGAAATCCGGTCCGAGTTCCCCCGACAGGGCGCGGCCGAACCGCGAGGCAAGTTTCGTCATATTCCCTGAATCACTCTCGTACGGCTATGGAATGCCTGCAGAGCAGATTCCGTGTGCATCGAGCCTCGCAGCTCGATGCACACGGAACCCCATAACTCGGTGCTAACTTACTTTGCCGCCCCGACTACTTCGCCGAGTCGGCGAACAGCTTCGCGAAGTCCGGAACGCTCGGACGGGCGTGGGTCTTGGCGAAGGTCGCGCGCGCCCGGTCGGCTACCGGGGAAACGCGGACCTCGACCTCGGGGAATTCGAGGTCGGCGGCGGCGCGGTCATTGGAGCTTGCCATGGTTTACCTCCGTAGGTAGATGCCGTTGGCACTTCCCTTTGAGGCTATGACACAGAAACGACCGTGATCAAGAGACTAAATTCCAATGAATGGAATATGGAGGTCCAGTTATTGCCGCCCGCGAGAGGATGCGGCGACATTGAGCCAATACTGGCTGGTTACACACCAAGTTTGGCTGGTTACTGGATGGCCACGCGGAGTGTTTCAGCCATCGTAGGGGTGCGGGCGCCCACTTTCTTCACAACTGAAAGGCCGTTCACCTGGATAGTGGCTGCATCGAATTGCTCCGGGCTGTGACGGGATGCCAGTTCCGTGTTCGTTGGGCTGCTGCGTCCTGATAGTTCGCGCTTCCGGGGGGATTGACAGTGCGGGGATCAGACTCGGGGATGACCGGCTCTGCCGGACCCATCAACAACACGGCGGCACACCACCCAAGTTCCGCCAATACACACCGATATGACTGATCGTCAGATCTGGTTTGAGTGCAAGATCGCCTCAGAACTAGAGTGAAGCGGTGAACCACATCGACGACGTCAGGCTCAGGCCTCCGCGCAATCGTGTCGAAGCCCGGGCAGTGGGCTGGTGGACGCTTCAGTCCGCGCTGTTCGCCCTGCCCCTGCCGATCGTCTTCGGCGTGCTGTCCCTCTCCATCCCGCCCGCCAGGCTGTTCTTCGGCTGGGCCTTCGCGATCTCGCTCGTACCGGGCCTCGCCTACATGGCCGTCATGCCCACCTGGCGCTACCGGGTGCACCGTTGGGAGACCACCGACGAGGCCGTCTACGCGGCGTCCGGCTGGCTCTGGCAGCAGTGGCGGGTCGTACCGCTGTCCCGCATCCAGACCGTGGACACCCTGCGCGGGCCTCTCCAACAGCTCTTCGGTCTCTCCGGCATCACCGTCACCACCGCCTCCTACTCCGGCACCGTGAAGATCAAGGGAATCGACCACCGGACCGCGCGGGACGTGGTCGAACACCTCACCAAGTCGACCCAGGCCACGCCGGGAGACGCGACATGAGCCACGACACCGAACCGCGGGAGGCCACCGGGACCTCCAACGGCGCGGCCGCAGGCCCCGAGTGGAGCAGGCTCAGCCCCAGACTGCTGTTGGTCAACCTGAGCATGCTCGCCGGGCCGCTCGCCCTGTTCGCCCTCACGGTCGCCTCGACCGGCGCCAACCTCCAGGCCCTCATCTCGCTCGGCTCACTGGTGATCACCTTCCTGGTCGTCACCGGGATCAGCACGATGCGGCTGCTGACCACCCGCTTCCGCGTCACCGGCGACCGCGTCGAACTGCGCTCCGGCCTGCTCTTCCGAAGCCGCCGCTCCGTCCCCGTCGACCGGATACGCAGCGTCGATCTCGAAGCCAAGCCGACGCACCGCCTCTTCGGCCTCACCTCGCTGCGCATCGGCACCGGCGAACAGAGCTCGCCCTCCAGCCGCAAGCTCTCCCTCGACGGCATCACCAGGCATCAGGCGCGCGAACTGCGCAGGCTCCTCCTCGACAGCCGCGGCAGCGGCCGCGCCACCGGCCAGGACGAAGACGTCACCATCGCCGAGATGGACTGGGCCTGGCTGCGCTACGCGCCGCTCACCGTCTGGGGCGTCGGCAGTGTCTTCGTCGGCCTCGGCACGGCCTACCGCATCCTGCACGAGATGAAGGTCGACCCGCTCGAACTCGGCGTCGTCAAAGACATCGAGGACCGCTTCGGTTCCGTACCCCTGTGGTTCGGCGTCCTCGTCGCCGCCGTGATCACCGCCGTCGCGGGCGCCGCGATCTCCACCGCCACCTTTGTGGACGCCTGGGCCAACTACCGCTTGGAGCGCGAGCAGGACGGCAGCTTCCGCATCCGCCGTGGACTGCTCATCTCCCGCTCCGTGACCATCGAGGAGCGTCGGCTGCGCGGCGTCGAGGTCGCCGAGCCGATGCTGCTGCGCTGGGCGGGCGGCGCCAGCCTGAGCGCCATAGCCGGCGGCCTCAGCAACAGCAGCGAGAACCGAAGCCGCTGTTCCCTCACCCCGCCCGTGCCCCGGGACGAGGCGCTGCGAGTCGCCGCAGACCTCCTCGCCGAGGAACGGTCTCCGACGGAGCTGACCGCGCTCGTCCCGCACTCCCGCGCGGCCCTGCGCCGTCGCATCAACCGCGGCCTGCTGGTCCTCGCGCCCGTCGTCGCGATCCCGCTGGGCCTGGGGCTGTGGCTCACCCCCGTCCTGGTGCACACCGCCTGGATCACGGCACTCGTCGGTATACCGGTCGTCATCGCCCTCGCCAACGACGCCTACCGTGCCCTCGGCCACGGAATCCGCGACCGCTACCTCGTCGTCCGTGCCGGTACCTTCGCCCGCCGCACCGTCGCCCTCCAACGGGACGGCGTCATCGGCTGGACCATCACCCGCTCCTACTTCCAGCGACGCAACGGGCTGCTCACCATCGGCGCCACCACGGCGGGTGTCGGCTGCCACAAGGTGCGGGACGTATCCGTCGGCGTCGGACTCACCTACGCCGAAGAGGCCGTACCGAACCTGCTCGCCCCCTTCATCGAACGCTCCCCACGCGGCTGACCCTCAGACCAACTGGCGGCACCCCGCGTGGTGCGGTGCAGGGCGGGACCGGCCTGCCGAGGGCAAGGGTGAAGGCGTTCTGGAGAAGTGGGTGAGGAGGGGCCGCTTGGTTCACCGTGCCGGTGATGGAGATCCGGTGGGCCGGCGAGTACATCTGGAACGCCCCCAGGCGCCGGTGTGGAACCAGTACTTCTCCCCGTCGGCCCCGGTGGTGGTCTGGATGCCGAGCCCATAGGTCCTGCCGCTCTGCGGGGTGGTGTCCAGCATGGTGCGCAGGGTCGCGGGGTGCCGGAACACTCTGCCGCCGAACAGGCCGCGCATGAACGTGGTCAGGTCGGCGCTGGTGGAGACGAGGCCACCGCCGCCGAAGGTGTCGAAGGTGGGGTTGAAGGAGCGGGTGTCCACGGTGCCCAGGTAGGGGTGCGACAGCGGGCCGCCGCGCGCCTTCTCCCAGCGCTCCAGGTAGGTGTCCCTCATCCGCAGTGGATCGAGTATCAAGGTGCGGTAGGCGTGCGCGAGCGGCTTGCCGGTGACCCTTTCGACGATGAGTCCGGCGAGGACATAGCCGGTGTCGGAGTAGTGGTAGCCCGCGCCGGGCCGGAAGTACGGCGTGCCGTTGGTGATCGCCCACTCCACGAGTTCCCGCGGCGCCCAGGTCTTGTGCGGGTGGGTGAGCACCTCGTGCTGCCATCGGGGGTCGGTGGCGTAGTCGTACAGGCCCGCGGTGTGGTTCAGCAGCTGCCGGACGGTGATCCGTGAGCCGTAGGAGACTCCGCCCGTCACGTTCACGCGACTGACCAGGGTGGTGTCGAGGTACTTCCCGATCTGGTCGTCGAGCCGCAACTCATGCTGTTCGACGAGCTTGAGGACCACGGCGGCGGTGAACGTCTTGGTCAGGCTCGCGGTACGGAAGGTGTCGGTCGGCCGGAGACCGCGGCCGCCCGACGCGAACCTTCCGCTCGCGCCGTTGAAGTGCCCGCGCGGCCCGGTGACGTCGAGGATCGCGCCGGGGACCGGCGGCTTGACTGCGCTGTCAACCACGCACCGGAACCCGTGCCGCGACGGGGTCGGCACGGCCGTTCCTCCCGCCGTCGTGCCACTGACACAGAGCGCGACCCCGGCGGCTGCCACCGCTCTTACCAACAGGTGCATCCGATACTCCCCTTTCGCGGTACGGCGGTGTTCGTCTCCGGCCTCATCCGGCAAGCGCGCCGTGCCCTCATGCTGCGGGGCGCACGGCGGCGAAGTCGTCTGCCCGCAGGGCACTTTCGGCGCTCTGCCTCCGGGCCCGCGCAGCCGTGATCGGGAGCGGCCGTATGCCTGCGGGCATAGGCCGCGGGGCTGATGAATCACCCGGCGAACGCCGTTACCGTGGGCGTATGGACCCTGAGCCGCGTCCCCCGCGCTGGGCAAACGGCTGCGTCCCGGCCACTGGCTGGCGCTGGACTGCCTGCCCGCCGCCGTGTACGCCCTGTTCGTCCTGTCCGTGTTGGCCCACCACCAGAGCGCGTCCCGTCTGCCACTGGCCTTGGCCGGGACCGTGCTCGTCGCCCTGCCCATCGCGCTCCGGCGGCGCCACCTGCTCGCCGCGTACGGGGCACTGCTGACGGCGCTGCTGGCAACTCCGGTCACGGCGGGGCTCGGCGAGATGGCGATGTCGCCCCTGGCCTACGTCCTGTACCTGGTGGCGGCCGTATGCCGTAGGAGTGCCGCGCTCGCCGCGCTCGCCGTCTCCCTGGCCGTACTGCCGGCGATGATGCTCCCGGTCCACCCGGGCGCCGTCCTTCCCCTTCACGCTCGCCTTCGTCGCCGCCTGGACGGCCGGGTACGCGGTCGGCCAGCACCGCGGGTACGCGGAGGAACTCGTGCGGCACCGCTACCGGCTGGCCGAAGCCGAGCTGGACAGAGCCCGGCGAAGCGTCGCCGAGGAACGGATGCGGGTCGCCCGGGAACTCCATGACGTGGTCGCGCACAGCATGAGCGTGATCACCGTCCAGGCCGGCTTCGGCCATCTGGTCATCGGCGACAGACCCGCCGAGGCCCGCGCCGCACTGAGCACCATCGAGACCACCGGCCGACAGACCTTGACGGAGATGCGGCAGTTGCTCGGTGTGCTCCGCGCGGAGGATCCCTGCCGCACGGCAGGGATTCCCGCGCTCGCCCCCGCCCCTCGGCTCGCCGACGTGGACCGGCTCCTCGCACAGACCGCCAAAGCCGGTGTACGAGTCGATCTGACGATCACGGGCAGCCCCCGTGACCTGCCCGCCGGGATCGAACTGTCGGCCTACCGGATCGTGCAGGAAGCCCTCACCAACGTCGTGAAGCACGCCGGCACCACCGCCGCCCGCGCCACCCCCGACTACCGCGAGGACGAACTCGCCATCGAGATCACCGACTACGGCCAGGGCTGCCTGGCCGCCGACGGCCACGCCCTCGGCCATGGCCTCATCGGCATGCGCGAGCGGGTACACCTCTACGGCGGCCGGCTCCAGGCCGGTCCACTGCCGGGGCACGGCTCAGGTCACCGCCCACCTGCCCCTGACCTCGACCACGGAGAACACCGCATGATCCGGGTGGTGGTCGCCGACAACCAGGCCCTCGTCCGGGCCGGCCTGTGCGGCACCGTCGAAACGGCACCCGACCTGACGGTCGTCGGTGAAGCCGTTACAGGCATCCAGGCGGTCGAACTGGCCCGCCGCCAACGGCCCGACGTCGTCCTCATGGACGTCCGGATGCCCGACATGGACGGTCTGGAGGCGACGCGCCTGATCACCACCGGCCCACCCGGACCGAGTGACATACGGGTGCTCATGCTCACCACCTTCGACCTGGACGAGTACGTCTACGGAGCACTGCGCCACGGGGCCAGTGGATTCCTACTCAAGGACACACCACCGCTGGAGCTGCTCGCCGCCATCCGGGTCATCGCCGCCGGCGACGCGCTCCTCGCCCCCGGCATCACCCGCCGCCTGATAGGGGAGTTCGCCGCCCGCCCCACACCCTCGCCACCACCGGCAGCCGACCTGCTGCAGGCGATCACCAAACGCGAGCGTGAAGTTCTCACCCTCGTCGCGGAAGGCCTCTCCAACAGTGAGATCGCCGAACGGCTGCACATCGGGACCGGGACCGCCAAGTCGCACGTGGGCCATCTGCTGACGAAACTCGACGCCCGCGACCGGGTCCAGCTCGTGGTCCTCGCCTACCGCACCGGCCTGGTCACCGCCTGATGCCCCTGTCCTTCAGCCGGGCAGCGTGACGAGCCCCATCTCGTAGACGGTGATCACGAGCTGCACCCGGTCCCGCGCACCCAATTTGGTGAGCAGCCGCGACACGTGCGACTTGGCGGTGGCCACCGAGATGAAGAGGTCCTCCGCTATCTCGGTGTTCGACCGGCCGCGGCCGACCAGCGCCAGGACCTCACGTTCCCGCTCGGTGATGCCCTCGACCGGCCGCGGGGGGCGCGTCGGGGCGCTTTCGGGGCGCCCGGCGAACTCCGCGATCAGACGGCGCGTGACACCGGGCGCGATCAGCGCGTCACCGGCGGCGACCACGCGGACCGCCGCGAGGATGTCGTCGAGCGCCATGTCTTTGAGCATGAAGCCGCTCGCTCCGGCCCGCAGCGCGCCATAAACGTAGTCGTCCTCGTCGAAGGTGGTCAGGATGAGGACGCGGGTCGCGGTCGGGCCGGCGGTGATCAGGCGCGTGGCCTCGATCCCGTCCATGCCCGGCATCCGGATGTCCATCACCACGACGTCGGGGGCGAGGTCCCCGACCAGTTGGACCGCCTCGGCGCCGGTGGACGCCTCCCCGGCGACCTCCAGGTCGGGGTGGTCGGCCATGATCACGCGCAGACCGGACCGCACCAGGGGCTGGTCGTCGGCGAGCAGGACCCGTACAGGACCGCCGGTCATCGGGCCTCCACCCCAACTGCGGCGGATACGGGCAGGGGCAGCCGCGCCGCCACCCGGAAGCCGCCCTCGGCACGCGGCCCGGCAGTGATGCGGCCGTGCAGCAGAGCGACCCGCTCGCGCATACCGACGATGCCGAAGCCGTGGGCCGGGCCATCCTCGGTGGCGCCGCGCCCGTCATCGACGATTTCCACGGACAGTTCCTCGTCTCCGTAGTCGATGGCCACCCGGCAACGCCCGGTGCCCGCATGGCGGACCACGTTGGTCAGCGCCTCCTGGACGATACGGTAGGCCGACAGGTCGATGTCGGCCGGCAGCGGGCGCTGTTGCCCGCCACGGCTCACGTCGACCCGCACCCCGGCGTCCGCCGTCGTCGCCGCCAGCCGTTCCAGGTCCGCCAGACCGGGCGAAGGCGCGTGCGGCGCCCGCCCCGAGACCTCCGCGTCCGGGTCGGTCCGACGCAGTGCGACCAGGGTGCGCCGCAGCCCCGACAAGGTCTCCCTGCTGGTGGATTCGATGGCGCGCAGTGCCTCGCGGGCCTCCTCGGGCTGCGTCTCAATGACCCGGCTTCCCACCCCGGCCTGGATGGCGATGATCCCGATGCTGTGCGCGACCATGTCGTGCAACTCCCTTGCGATCCGCAGCCGTTCGGCGACGACGGCCTCCGCGACTGCCTGCGCGCGCAGTTGCACCGCGTGCT
Source organism: Streptomyces melanogenes (assembly GCF_014649795.1). GTDB lineage: Bacteria > Actinomycetota > Actinomycetes > Streptomycetales > Streptomycetaceae > Streptomyces > Streptomyces noboritoensis. Next base: position 268,338 of record NZ_BMTS01000007.1, on the reverse strand, counting down.
CGCGCCGCTCGCGGCTCAGCAGACCGGCCGTGCAGGCCGCGGCCATCGCCAGGAGGGCGATCAGGAGGTTGACGGCCAGGCCGTCGCCGTGCGCGAAGCCGCCGACGAGGAGGAGTTGGACGACGAGGGAGGTGGCCGCGGCGACCGTCGAGGACCGCCGGGTGCGGGTGGCGACGATGAAGCCGAGGACGAGGTCGACGGCCAGATACGACAGGAACTGGCCCTGGTACGAAGCCGACTGGTCCACACGGGCCGTGCTCGGGGGACCCACCACCACGGCCGTGGAACCCAGGAGCGTCATGGCCAGGGCCAGGATCGGCGTGCGGCGCAGGACGCCGACGAGCAGGCTCGCCGCCAGCAGTGCCCCGATGCCGTGGACCGTGCCCGAAGCCCGCGGCGCGCCTGCTACGAGCAGACCCACCGCGAGGAGGTACACCCCACCCCCCACGCAGGCCATGACCTTCGTTCTCGTCATCGGCGGTGTGCCCTCTCGAAGCGGTGTGCCCACCCGGGAGGAAGGTCGTGCCCCGCGACGCGCGCGGGCAGCGGGGTGGCCGGTATGTCGATCATCCCGCGAGGTTATCCGGCCGTCGGCCCCCGCCGCATGCGCCCGTGGGCGTACACCCACGGGCGCATGCGGCCGCACGATTGCCGCCCACGGCCCCATGACCGGACGCGGCCCTCCCGGCAGGGTTGTCCATGTGATCGAAGTCAATGAACTCACCAAGCGCTACGGCGGCAAGACCGTCGTCGACCAGCTGTCCTTCACCGTGCGGCCGGGCCAGGTCACCGGCTTCCTCGGCCCCAACGGAGCCGGCAAGTCCACCACCTTGAGGATGATCCTCGGCCTGGAGGCGCCCACCGGCGGCGCCGCCACCGTCAGCGGGGTCCCCTTCCGCAGCCACCCGCGCGGCCTGCGTCACGTCGGCGCCCTTCTCGACGCGGGCCAGGTCCACGGCGGACGCACCGCCGCGGCCCACCTGGCAGCCCTGGCCCGCAGCAACGGGATCTCCCGGCGCCGGGTGGAGGAGGTCCTGCACGAGGTGGGCCTCACCGCTGCGGCGAGGCGCCGCATCGGCGGCTTCTCCCTCGGTATGAAGCAGCGGCTGGGGATCGCCACCGCCCTGCTCGGCGACCCGCCGGTGCTGATGTTCGACGAGCCGGTCAACGGCATGGACCCGGAGGGTGTGCTCTGGATGCGCCGCCTCTTCCGGCGCCTCGCGGCCGAGGGCCGCACGGTCTTCCTCTCCAGCCACCTCATGTCGGAGATGGAGAACACCGCCGACCAGCTCGTCGTCATCGGCCGGGGCAAGCTCATCGCCGCCGAGTCGGTACGGGACTTCGCGGCCCGCAGCACCGGCCTCGGCGTGGTGGTGGGCACGCGGCAGGCGGCCGAGCTGACGGCGGTGCTGAGCGCGGCCGGCGCATCGGTCGAGCCGGAGGGATCGGCGGGCACCGAGAAACTCACCGTGACCGGACTGCCGACGGACCGGATCGCCGCGCTCGCCTTCGACAACGGGATCCTGCTCAACGAGCTGACCACCCGAACCGCCTCCCTGGAGGAGGCCTTCATGCAACTCACCGCCGACAGCGTCGAATACCAGGCAGGACAGCCCCGATGACCACACACGCCTCCGCCCTCGCGACCCCTTCGGCCACGCCCCTCGCCGAGCCGCCCGCCCGCTTCCGGGACCTGATCGCCGCCGAGTGGATCAAAATACGGTCCCTGCGCTCCACCCCGTGGGTCCTCGCACTCACCATCCTGTTCGTCCTCGGGTCGGCCGCCGCGGCCGCACTGGCCGACAAGGCCGCGGGCTCCGAACCCGGTGAGTTCCTGGTCTACGACGCCTACCCGTCGACCGGTTATCTGACGCTGATACTCGTCGCCGGCAGCATGGGCGCCCTCACCGTCGTGAGCGAGTACAGCAGCGGGCTGATCCGCACCACCACCGTGGCCGTCCCCTCCCGCGGTGCGGTGGTACTGGCCAAGGCGGTCGTCGTCGCCGCGCTGTGGACCGCGGTCGGCGCCGCCGCCTCCATCGGATCCTTCCTGGTCTCCCAGGCCGTCCTGGACGTCCACGACGCCGGCGTTCCCCTCACCCACTCCGATGTGCTCCGGCCGCTGGTGGCATCCGCGTTGCTGGCTCCGGTGTGCGCCCTGGTCGGTCTGGGCCTGGGCGTTCTGCTCCGGCATGCCGCCGGGACCATGCTCACCGGCGTCTTCACCCTGCTGATGCTGCCCACCATGTTCTCGGAGAGCAACCGCTGGTCGGCGGACGTCAAACACGCGATGGTTTCGGCCGCCTGGACCCGTCTGGTCCAGACGTGGGAGCCGGATCCCGGATCCCTGGGCTACACCGCCACGCTCCCTGGCGCCTGGATCGTATACGCCCTGTGGCCACTGGTCACAGTCACCCTCGCGGTGCTCGTCGTACGACACCGCGACGTGTGAGCGTGCCTGCGAGAGCCGCATATCTCGCCCCGGAGACACAGCCGACAACCTACGGAGTGTCCACGGCCATATTCGTCCACGCGGCGCGCAGCGCCTTCTTGTCCACCTTGCCGACCTTGGTCATCGGCAGCTGGTCGAGCAGCACCGTCTTGCGGGGGGTGTACAGGTCCCCCAACTCGGCGGTCACCGCGGCGCCGACCGCGTCCGGGTCGACATCCACGCCCTCGGCCGTGGCCAGGAAGATCTGTACCGCCTCCCCGTACTCCTCGTCCGGCACGCCCAGCGCCGCCGCGTTGCGCACGCCGGGCAGCGTGAGCAGGAAGTCCTCCAGGACCCGGGAGTAGACGTTGTCGCTGGTGCTGCCGGTGACGATGATGTCCTTGGCCCGGTCGACGAGATAGAGGTATCCCTCGGCGTCGAGGTAGCCCAGATCCCCGGTGCGCAGCCAGTCGCCGTGGAACGCCTCGGCGGTGCGCTGCGGGTCCTCGTAGTAGCCGAGCATCGCGGTCTTGCCCCGCACGCACACCTCGCCGACCTGCCCGGCGGGCAGTACCGCCGTACCGTCTTCGCCGCGGATCTCGATCCGGGTGTCGGAGATCGCGCGGCCGCAGCTGCGCCAGAGCTCGAGGCGGCGGGCCACCTGCACGGCGAAGTCCTCCGCGTCGAACGCGGCGATGCCGAGCGCCTCCGACTGCCCGTAGCCCTGGCTGATCACGGGTCCGAAGATCTCGACCACCTGCTGGAGCCGGCTGGGCGAGGAGGCCGCGCCGCCGACCACGATCCGCCGCAGCGCGGGGAGTGCCCCCGGCTCGCACTGCGGGTGGTCGAGCAGCGCGTACAGCATGGGCGGGACGAACATGGTGGCGGAGATCCGCTCCTCGCGCAGCACCTCCAAGGCCGCGCCCGCTTCGAACTCGGGCAGCACGACGAGAGCGCATCCCGTCACCAGCGCCTGAAGCGACGTGAGGTGGCCGCTGGCGTGCGTGAGCAGCGTGGAGACGAGCACCCGGTCCTTACGCGGGTCCATGGCCGGGAAGAAACCCGTAGAGGGACCGTTGCGCCCGTCGGTCGCCACGCCATCCGTCAGCACGTCGTACAGCCGGTGGCCGTGGGCTGCGAGCTTGGGGCGGCCCAAGGTGCCGCCGGTATACAAAACGGTGACGGCCTCGTCCGCAGCCGGGGCGGGCACGCCCTCGGGACGCGTCACGGGACACTCGTCCGCCACGGCCAGCAGATCCGTACACCGCTGCTCACACGGACCGACACTGAGCAGCAGCGGTGCATGGGCACTGCGGCCGGCCGCGTCAGCGGCGCGTGCCGCGAACACCGGATCGGTCACCACAACGCGTGCGTTCGACTGCTCGACCAGCGCGGCGAGTTCACCGGGCCCCGGCTCGGGCGGCAGGAACACCACGCGGCAGCCGATCAGATGCACGGCGAGCTGCACCAGGACGGAATCCACCCGGTTGGCCAGGAACAACCCCACACCATCACCGGGTACGAGCCCCTGCCGCCGCAACGCGTGCCCCAGACTGAACAGCCGCTGCCGGGCCTGACGGCGGGTCAGCCGCAGCTCACCCTGGACGAGCGCCTCGGCGTCGTCGTCCTGGTGCCAGTGCTCCAGGATGTGCTCCAGGTAGGTCCGCGATCCCGATGTTTCCTGCAAATTAACGATCATGAATACATGCAAGCACGCCACCCGGGGGCCGTAGCCTCACGGGGAACAACTTCAGCCATCGGCAACTGGAGCGCTATGTTCCGGTATGGGGCGGTTGCCAAGCCCGACCGGGAGGTCCCAGCCGGGTTGTGCGCCGGGTCCGGCATGCCCCTTCGTCGTGGGGCGCTCGCACGGTAGTGCAACACCGGGAAACGGCCCCGTAGTCGCACGCCCGTCAGTACCCTCTCCGTCGGGGGTGGTGCAGGTGCAGAAGGTGCACGTACGTATCACGGCGACCAGTGACCGTTTCGATGCCGATGACGCCAGGTGGCTCTCCCAAGTGGGCCTCCTCCTGGAGGAGTTGGGCAGGGAAGTCTCCTTGGAGACGCGGCACACGGCCGGTGAGCCGGGTGCGAAGAGCGGCGGGCTGCCGGACGTGGTCCTGACGATCGTCTCGGCGGCCGTCGGCGGGGTCGCGGCGGTCATCGGGACTTGGCTCAAGAACAGCCGTGACCGCGGCGTCCATCTCCAATGGGAAGAGAACGGCGACAAGGGCGAAGTGACGGTCACCACCAGGAACAGCGACAACGCCACCCTCCAGGCAACCGTGGAGCACTGGCTGCGCTCCAGATTCCATGGTGGCGAAGGGGAGGAACAACCGCCGCCGACGCCAGACGACCCGTCGACGGACGGCGATTCCGTTGGATGAGGCACCACCGCCGTACCGGGCCCTGCTCATCGGCAACGCCGACTTCCCGGACGAACCGGAGCTGGGCCCGTTGCGAGGCCCGGCGAACGACCTCAGAGAGCTGGGCGCCGCCCTCACCGACCCCGAGGTGGGACTGCCCTGGCAGGTGACGGAGCTACGCGACCGCACCAGCCAGGAAGTCGAGGAGGCGATATACGACTTCTTCGAAGGGGCTACGCGAGAGGAGCAGTTGCTCCTCTACTACAGCGGCCACGGCCAGCTCGACATGGACAACCGGCTCTTCCTGTGCACACGGGACACGACGCTCACACGGAGGGGGCTGCGTGCGGTGCGCCATTCCTACCTCACCGATCGGATGGACCACTGCCCCGCACGCGCGATCATCGTCGTCCTGGACTGCTGTTACAGCGGCAGAGCGGCCGACGCGAAGGGCCCCGACATGGCAGCCCCCTTCGCGGGCCGCGGCCGGTTCGTCATGAGCAGCTGCGAACCACACGGCGCCGCCAAGGACGCACTCAAGGACGGTGAGCCCAGTCCGTTCACCGGCCACCTCGTCGCGGCGCTGCGGCACGGAGCGTCGGGGCGCGGCGGCTATGTCACGGCCCGCCAGGTATGGCAGTACGTGGAGGACCAGTCGCGCGGTAGCGGGCAGCGGCCGTGCTGGAAGGCGGAGAGAGCGACCGGCGACGTACCACTGGCGCGGCGACCGGTGCCGGTCGAGCGGACGGTCGAGGCGGCCGGGCAGCCTCCGGGGGAAGCCTCCCTGGACACCTGCCCCGTGTTCGCGCCCGCCCGGGGGCCGAGCGGACAGCCTTCCATGGAATGCCACTTCACCGGGGTCATGCACGTGCTGCTGCCCGGCTCGCGGGGAACGTTGAGCGTGTACCGGGACGCACTCCTCGCGGCGGAGAGCGAAGGCGAGGTCCGGGGGTGGTGGTTCGCCGCCGGGCCGCTCGGATACCGCCGCAAGCGGGCACGGCTGACCGGTACGTCGACCCTGGATGGTGACGTGCGGTTCACCCTGCCGGACGGCGCCGGGACGGTCACCTGGCCGGCCGAGCAGCTCAACGCCTTCGAAGAGGCACGCGTGACCAGCAGCTGGCCCACCACACCGCGGCCGACCCAGACCGATGCCACCCACACCGTCCTCAAGGCCCACGACCGGGAATACCGCAGGCTCACGCGTACGCCCTGGATGCTGGCGGGATCGCTGGTCGTCTTCGCCGCGTCGGTGGTGATGGCCGTGCGGGTGATGACTCCTCACGTCCCCGACCAGGTACCCGCCTACCCGTTCTTCCTCGCCTTCCTGAGCGGGTTGTCCGTGATCATCTCCACCTCCCTGGTCTGGGTCCGCTCCCACCTCCAGCGGTTCCTCAAGCTCCCCGAGCTCCCCGTCCGCCGCATGCGGCTCAACACATACATCGAGCCTGCCTACACCTTCGTCTCCGATGTCGGGGTGCCCGTGACGGTTCCGGCGAAAGAGCGTACATACCTGTGGTCCGACGACTACCGGCTGGCGCTACCGTCGGGCTTCTTCAGCGGCACACCCAAACGCCCTTCGCACCTCCCCCCGGGTGCCCCGCTCCCGGTGGAGGTCATGGGCCTGCCCCACCCGGGACAATGGGTACTCGTCCGCACCCCACAGGGCACCCTCTGGCCGACCGGGCGGGTCAAACACTGCTACAGCTCCGAGATCGACCGGACCATCCGCCCACGGGCCGCGTCCGAGGAGCCCCCGCGCCAGGAGTAGCGGAACACGGCTGACGACCACCTGACACACTACGGGCGCGTTGCCCCTCCTCTTGCCGAGTCCCCCCGCACGGAGTGATGCACATGGGCGGTTTCCTGCGGTGCAACCTGTTCTACGGCGTCGATCACCAGCAGGTGTCGCTCCGCCGAACAACTGCGCCTGACCGCCGCCGAACTCCAGATGGCCGACGTACGCCAGCAAGTCACGCTCTCCCTGCACACCGACTTCGAGAACTACAGCATCTTCAAACCCGGCGACCACAACCTCCAAGCGCTCAGCACCATGCTCGACCAGGTCATCGCCTGGACCTCGGCTCTCGCCCCGCTACGGACGGCCCCAGCCGCAGCGAACTGACCCACGCGGCTGCACGCACCGGCGGCCCTCCACTCCACCACCCGACCAGCCCACACGAACAGACTCACGGACTCACCATGACCAGATCCCCTGCCGACCTGATGCGAGTCAACCTCCTGGAAGTGTTCAACGAACACGACCCGGATCGTCGGGCCGCGGTCATCGCCGAGGCCTACGCCGAAGACGTGGTGTGGCACGAACCGGACCGCATCAACCATGGACGTACGGAATTCGCGCGCCGCGCGGCGGAGTTGCTGGCCGAGAACCCGGACTGGGTCTTCCAACCCGCGGGCGCCGCGTCCGAGCTCGACGACATCGGCCACCTCGGCTTCCAGTGGGGCCCCTCCGACGGCCGACCCCCGTTGGTCAGCGGCATGGACATCGCCCGCAACAGGGACGGCGTGATCATCGAGCTCTACACGATCGTCGCGGGGGTCCGTCAGTCGTCCTAGGCCTGGATGCCCTGGTGGATGCCGCGCAGCCTGATAGTTTCATGTGGTCGACAATGAGCACATGGACGTCGCTGAGCTGCTCGAAGCAGCCTCCCTGCTGGTTCCGGAAGAGACCGCCACCGAGAATGACATCACGGTGCGGGACATCTGGGACTACCTCGTCCACGACGAGTGGGAGATCGCCCTGGGCTTGCTGGAGGAGCTCGGAGATGCTGGCTCTCCCCCTCTGGCGTTTTGGGAGAAGCTCGCCGAAGCGGCTGATCAGTTCCGGCTGGAGCGGAGCGCGGCCTGGTGCCATTGGCGGTGCTCCGAGATCCGCAACGGCGCGATCAGGGCGGAGCTGACGCTTCGTCCTGCCGCCGAAGCGCGACGCACGACGCCGATCTCCGGTGCCGGTGTTCTGCGGCCCATGTGGGACATCGGACACCTCTCACCCACCGGCGAACGTGCGGTCAGCATCGCCATGCTCTGGGTGGAGAACATGCCCACGCTGGAGCCCGGTGGGCGAGCCACGGTTCGTCTTCTGCCCCTGACTCCCTCCCACTGGACGCACGTTCAGCCCGGCCAGCACATCACCATGCACGAGGACAGCACCGTGGCCGGCACCGCAGTCGTCCTGGAGGTTTACAGCCCTGCCACCGCTTGTTAGCCGACATGATCGGTGCTCTCGCCTTCCAAGGCGGACTCCAGCACCCGCTTGATCAGCTGCTACAGCAGCCCGCGCACCACGGATTGTATGAGCCCGCAAGAGCTGTACTTGGATCCGTCGGTTGCCGGACCCCAAAGGTACCTGACGGCCACCGCCAGGTACCTTTGGGGTCCTTACGGAGCCAGGTGGGACTTCTCAGTGACCTTGAGCTGCGCGAGGAACCCGTGGAGGTCCTTGTCCGACCACTTCTCCACGAGCCTGCCGTTCTCGATGCGGTGAATCACCGTCGCTGTCATCGTGACCGACTTGCCCGTGGCGGGCATACCCGGCAGGTCCCCCTTGTGGACCCCTCGGGCCGTCAACCGGGTCACTACCTTGTCCCCTTCCGCGATCTGGTCCTCGATCTCGTGGGTTCCGGGCTTGGCTTCCCAGAACAGACGGAACGCCTGCTTGAGTCCCTCCCGGCCGGGCGCCAGGGAAGGAAGCGGTGGTGAATGGTCCTTGTAGTCCTCGGCCACCAGGACGTCCATCGCGTCCAGGTCACCGTCGTCAATCGCCTGGTAGAAGAGGCGTACCAGCCTCTTGTTGTCCTCAACGGACACGGGAGTCCTCCCTCAGCGATCACTGCCGCGTCAGAGCCGGAACCCGCACCGGCCCTGCGATGCCTCCCCCGCAACCAACGCATCGCTCCTGCTCGACCGCCAGCCCGACGCCGAGCACACCCGATTGGGCAAGCCGCCGCCTGGGCCGACTGGTCTTCAGAGGAAAGCCTGCCCGCAAGACACAAACGCCATGCGGACGGCGCCTCCGCCATCGTGCACGGGTCCAACGGCCGCTCCCCGCCCTCCAACAGGCTCCCCCATTACCGTAAAGCAGGCTTCCATTGGCACGAAAGAGCCCCCGTGCGGGTGGGAAAAACCGCGAACCCCTCAAGACGGTGCGCCGTCCTCGGCAGGATGGGGCCATGAACTACGGGCGTGAAGATGCAGGCGGGCAACGGCCCCTGGTCGTGCGGGTTCCGGTGGAACCGGTGGAGGCTGTCACGGAGGCGGACGCCGCGGATGCCGTACGGCGGGCGGGCAGCTTCGCGGTGCGCGGTCCCGTGTTCGGGGTGGCCGCGCAGGGCGCCGATGACGGGGCGCGGTGGCGGGTGGTGGTCGCGGTGAGCGCGGACAACCCGCAAGAGGCCCGCGACAGCCTCAACTCACTCCTGTGGTTCAAGGCGAAGGACGACGCCAAAGACCGGGCCGAGCGCCGCGGGATACTGGCAGCGGTGGCCCGGTTGGAGAGCGAACGCGTCGAGGAACTCACCGTGTTGGGGACCCGCTACCGCATCGTGCGGGCCGAGGAGTACGCCGGTGAGGGCAGCGGCGGCATCGAACTGCCCCGCCCCAGCGACCCGGAGCCCGCCGCGCCCGACTGGGATTCCACGACCCTGGCAGCGCGGATCGACGGCGGTCTGGTCCTGGACCCCGACGCGCCCCTCACCCCGGCCCAGGCCGCGGAAACCCTCGCCCTGCGCAGCCTGACGTACACCGGCAAACGCTTTCCCACCCCCGTACGCAACGACTCGCTCCGGGCCCGGGAAACCCACCCCGACGTCGTGCTGCTGCCCGCCACATACACCCTCGTCGAACGAAGCAGCACCGGCTGGACACCGGCCAGCTCCATGCACCCCACTCCGCATGAGGCGCGCAAGACACTGGAGTACACCCTCCTGCAGTTCGAGCCACACCGGCGCCGGCTCCTCCCCGACGTACACACCGACGCCCGCACCCTCCTTGCCTCCGGGGACTGCGACCCACACACCGCCGCACAGCTCGCTGCCTACGTCGCCGGCGCCGACCAACTCCGCGCCGCACCCGTCAACGAACTGGAAGTCCACGGCGTCGTCTATCGCATCGCCCGCACCCGCCGCATGCTCCGCTGGGGCCCCGACGGCCCCGAGACGCCGCGCCCCACCGACCCCACCGGCCAAGACCCCTGCGCCATCCACGTACCCCTCGATGAGGACGGCAACCTCATGCCCGCGCCCACCCCAGGGCCGGAGACGGACACGGACAACACCTGAACCAGTGGGGCTCGAAGTCACCTCGGTTCACTTCAGGGACCAGGAGCTCCCCCTCAGTCGGCTCCGCCCGTGAAGTCCAGTACCAGGTGGTCCTGGACCTGCCGATACCCCAGCCGCTGGTACAGCGCGTTGCTCGTCGCATTGGCCAGATCCGTGAACAGGACCACCTGCTCCGCTCCCCACTCCAGGGCCAGCCGCGTCGCGGCCACCGTGGCGACGGCCGCGAAGCCGCGGCCGCGCAGTGCGGGCGGGGTGTAGACCGGGCCGATACGGGACTGACCGGCCAGCACCGCGGAGGCGGCGGCGAGCGATACCGGACCCTCGTCCGTCTCCCACAGCACCATCTGCCCGGCCGCTGTGCGCCGCGCCGCGGCCGCCGCCGCGCCCAGGCCGGGCGGCAGCGCCACCTCCTCCAGGAACGCGATCATCCACGCGGTGACCACCGGCAGGTCCGCCTCGGTCGCCAGGCGGGCGCGGCCCACCACCGGTGCCGGGTCGGCGAGTTCGGCCAGCCGGAACAGCCGCTCCTGACGGTCCACTTGGTAGGGGCCCCAGGCCTCTCCGAAGGCACGGGCCGTGGCGCTGGCACCGTTCACCCCGACCAGCACCTCGCCGCGCAGCGCCCCGGCCAGCTCCCGGGCCGCGCCGTCCGGCATCGTGCCGAGCACCGGGGGCATCCCCGGGGTCTGGACGTACGCGCCGCCCACCACCGGGCCGGAACCGGTCCACCAGCCGAACCGGGCACCCGGCCAGTGCCCCTCGCGCGCCCCCTCGGTGATGGTGAGCAGCACCGTATTGCGGGCCGGGTCGGCGGCGAGGAAGGGGTGTGCGGCCGCCCGGAAGGCTTCGACGTCGTCCGTGAGATGCCAAGTCATGCTCGATCCTCGTACGGCGGCACACCCGGGCGCAGCTCATTTTCCGCAGCCGTAGGGTCGGCCCGTACGCCCGAACGGGCCCGGCGTAGATCCACGGCCACCTCACACGTACGCGGGCCTACCGTCAGCGCGTTTGAGGAACATACCGATGCAGGCCAACGCGGAATCGCGTGGCCTGCATCGATCAGCCGGGCAAGAGGGAATTCACCCCGACTGGGAATTCAGCTATCCGCAGGAGAGATATCGAGCCTGCGAAGGACGCGAGTTGGCGCGGTCCCCCCGGCACCTCACCGCTCGCCGGTTAAAGGATTTCGATGTCCTTGACCCGCGGGGGACGGTGCGGGAAGGTGATGTCCGTCCATCGATTGATGCGGACCGAGTCGCCGTTTACGTCGTAGTAGATGAGGTCGTTGTTGCCCGTCGAGATGCGGTCGACCCACCAACTGCCGAAGGACTTCCGACCCTTGTTGGCGTAGCAGTCCACGCTGGAGCGGTTGTCCAGGTGCGACCAGATCTTCAGGAAGTTCTCCCCGCCACGGCACTCGACGTGGTCGATGGCGAACGCGTTGCCCGTGGGCATGGCAACCGTGACCGCCGTGGTGGCTGCTAACGCCACGATCACGGAACGGGCAACTCTCTTCGTCTTTGAGATCACACGTTCTCCTTCATCCGATGCTCGAACGGGAAGGCCACGTCACGGCCGCACATATGAAGGCTCGTCAAAAACACCCCCGCTTGCCTCCGTGCAACCCTTCCGCGGTCTCGTCTCTCGGGCTTGCCCTACGAATATCACGCAAGGCAGCTGCACATGGCAATCATTCACTTCCCCCTGGGCCGGAATGCTCCCCCAAATGTCTTGATCGAGACTGTACTTGTTATCCAACGCCCATCTCAGGTATCCGTTGCCATTTCGTCGAGGAGACCGTCGACGGCCGCTTGCATATCCGCTACACCCCTTACTCCTTTTACATGCCATTCACCTCGCCGGCCAAGGGCTGAACGGGCAGGCGCGCAGGCACAATTGCCGTCCGGCAGCGCAACCACCGGCCCGCCGCCGAGTCACCCCCGCACTGTGCGGGCCCCGGAAACCGGACGCCGTGCGAGCGCGTCCTGATCTTGAGGATCGATAGGCTCGGTCGCTGTACTGCACGGACACGGGGGGGGAGAGAGCATGAGCCAGGCGCTCTATACGGAACGGTCGTGGAATCCGCTGGCGCGGACCGTCGAGCTGACGGAGGAAGGCCTGCGCCGCGGCGGCAAGGTCACACCGCTGAGCGAGCTCAACCTGCCGGCCATGGCCGAGGCGTTCCAGCGCGGCCACTGGCTCGGCGGTGGTGGCACGGAACGTCCGCTGGACCGGCTGACCGCAGGCAGCGGCGTCATCCCGGTCACGCGCGTCACCGGCACCACCACTCCCGTGAAAGTCCGCGAGGCAGCCGAATTCGCCCAACGGCTTGGGGAACTGGCGGTACGGCACTGCGGCGGGCCCGCGCAGCTGAACGCCCTGGCCGAGCGGGCGCGGGCGGAAGGCGTGCCGCTGTGGCTGGCCCGACGGTACGCCCACGGACCCGCCGGCCAGGTGTGCGTGGCGGTGGACCGCCGACTCGTACGCGTGGACGTGTGGGGGCCGGGCGCTCCACCCGTACGGATACGGGCGCCGCACGGCTTCCTGAGCAGCACCGGTGACCAGGCGCAGGGGCTTCGGATGACCGTCGGGGACGTACCGACCACGCTCGTCCTGAAGAAGAAGCTGCGCAAGTCCAGGAGTTACGCGCAGGCGCGGCTGCCCCAGGGCCTCTGGGAGCTGCGACGGGCGGACCGCACGAGCTCCTGGTTGCTGCGCGACGAGCAGCGGGTCGCCCTGATACAGCGACCGCCGCGCCGCCCCGACCTCGACCCCGGGACGGTGCTGCTGCCCCTGGCGCCCGTGCACTACGAGAGCCCGGACCCGCTGGACGCCGTCATGGCCCAGGCCTTCGCGGTCACCTTTGGTCTGGGTGACACCACGGGCACGGCCCGCTTCCGGCTCCAGCGTCCGCAGACCAGCGCCGGCGAGCCGATCGCCGCCGACGACTCCTGGGACCGCCCCTGGTTCAGCAACCTGGGCAGCGGCGGCGACGACAACGAACCAGGCGGCTCGGACGGCTGGGGATCCGACGGCGGAGACGGCGGAGACGGAGGCGGCGGGGACAGTGGCGGTGGAGACGGAGGCGGCGGGGACGGCGGTGGGGACTAGAGGTACAGGCGCGGTCGTTGAGAGCATGGCTGCGCTGCGGGTCACAGCTCCCTGAGGTGCCGGGCGACATCGTCCGCGTCGGGCAGGCCGAGCTCGCCGAAGATGCTCTCCGCGCGGCGGTAGTGCTCGCGGGCCCGGTCGGTGTCGCCGTGGGTCCGATGGGCGTGGCCGAGTTGGGTGAGGGCGCGGGCGAGGATGCCCGCGTCGCCTCGCGCTTCGGCGATGTCCCGTGCCCGTGCGGCGTGTTCGGCGGCTTCTGTGGGCCGTCCCGAGAGGTTGTGGGCCTCGGCGATCGCGCCGAGCAGGAGGCCCTCGCGGAAGCGGGAGCCCGTCTCACGCCACAGGCGCAGGCTCTCGTGCAGGTGGTCGAAGGCCTCGGGCATCCGCCCGGTCCGCAGACAGACCTGGCCGAGGTTGTGCAGCGCGTTGGCCTGACCCGCGATGTCCCCGGTCGCGCGGGTGACGGCGACGGCCTCGCGGCAGTGGGCCAGTGCCTCCTCGGTCCGGCCGGTGGCCAGCAGGGCCAGGCCGAGGAAGCCGAGCGCGTACGCCTCGATGCCGCGGCTGGACACGGCCCTGCCGTGGGTCAGTGCCTCGGTGAGGAGGGTGTGCGCGGTGGTGAAGTCGCGCAGGGCCAGTGCGCCTCCGCCTCGGGTGATCAGGACATGGGCCAGCAGCGTCCGGTCCCCGGCCGCGCGGCACAGCTCGATGGCGCGGTCCAGGTCCGGTGCGCCGAGCCGCATGGCGAAGCGGTGCTGCACGGAGCTGCCCAGCATGTACAGGGCGCGTGCTTCGGCGGTGCGGTGGCCGGCGGCGCGCGCGGCGTCGGCGAGGGTGCGGGCGGCGCGCTCGATGCCGTAGGGCTGCGCGCCGAGGCGGCCCAGCGGGTCCGCGGCCAGCAACAGGTCCGCGCAGACGGCCAGGGACAAGGAGGCGTCGCCCGCCGCCTGCTCGATGAGCCCCAGGAGCGACGTCTGCTCGTCGAGCAGCCAGGCGGTGGCCTGCTGCGGGCCGGTGAAGTTCAGGCCCCGGGAGGGCAGCGGGGCCGCGTTGCCGGGGAACACGTCGTCGGGCAGCGATACCCGGTGGGCGTCGAGGGCGGTGGCCAGGCAGAACTCCAGCAGCCGGGTGAGGGCTGCGGTCCGCTCGTCATCCGGCACTTCGGCACATGCGGTCTGCCGGGCGAACAGCCGGAGCAGGTCGTGGTAGCGGTAACGGCCGGGGGCGACCGACTCCAGCAGGCTCAGATCGACCAGCGCTTCACACAGCTCCTCTGCCTCCCGCTCCGGTCGAGCGAGCAGTGCCGCGGCGACGGGCACGCTCAGTTCGGGCGTCTCGGGAAGCGCAAGCAGCCGAAAAGCGCGGACGTGCTCGGCGTCCAGCAGGTCCATGCCGAGCCGGAAGGTCGTCTCCACGGCGGTGTCCTCGGCCCTGAACGCGCCCAGGCGGCGCCGCTCGTCCGCCAGCAGCGCGGCGATCTCGGCGAGCGTGTCATCCGGCCGCGCGACCAGCCGGGAGGCCACGATGCGGATGGCGAGCGGCAGATGGCCGCAGGCGTCGAGCACCTCGGCGGCGGCCTCCGGCTCGGCGGACACACTCTGTTCGCCGACGATACGGGTCAGCAGCTCCAGGGCCTCCGCCCGCGCCAGGGGCCGCAGGTCCACCAGGGTGGCCCCGGTCAGGCCCGCGAGCCGGGAGCGGCTGGTGATCAGCACCGCACTGCCGGGCGCACCAGGCAGCAGATCGCGCACCTGGGCCGGATCGCGGGCGTTGTCCAGCAAGACGAGCACCTGCCGGGTGGCGAGCAGGGAGCGGTAGAGGGCGGCCCGCTCCTCGGGCAGTGTCGGGAGGTGACCGGCGTGGACGCCGAGGGCGCACAGGAAGCGGCCCAGCACCTCCATGGGCTCCGCGGCCCGAGGGTCCGTGCCCCTCAGGTCCGTGTACAACTGCCCGTCCGGGAAACGGTGGCGCATCCGCCGGGCCACACGGACGGCCAGGGCGGTCTTGCCGATGCCGCCCATCCCGCTGATGGCGCTGAGAGCGACGATCCCACCCTTCTCCAGCGTGGCGCACAGCCGGTCGGCCTCGTCGTTCCGACCCGTAAAGTCAGCTATGTCCTGGGGCAGTTGAGCCGATCCACAGGACTGGTCCGGAGCCCGGAGCCGCGCCGCGTCGCCCGCCTGCCGCCCGGGTGCGGCGGTGAGGATCTTCTGCTGGAGCCGGTCCAGGCCGGGGCCCGGGCGGGTGCCCAGCTCCTCGGCGAGCACGCGGCGGACGTGCGCGTGGACGTCGAGTGCGTCCGCCCGCCGTCCGGCGTGGTGCAGCGCGGTCATCAGCAACTCGTGTACCCGCTCACGCCAGGGGTGTTCGGCGGCCAGCACCCGCAGCGGACCGACCGCGTTGTCGTGCCCGCCCACCACGATCTCGGCCTCCCAGCGGGCCTCGACCGCCGACAGTCGCAGCTCCTCCAGCCGGGCGCGCTGAGCCTCGGCGTACGGGCCGGGCACGCCGGCGAGCGGCATACCGCGCCACAGGTCCAACGCGGAGACGAACAGGGACCGTGCGTCTTCGGGCCGGTCGGCGGCCCAGGCCCGCCGCGCCTCGGCCGTACGGAGCTCGAAGACCGTCAAGTCGACGTCCTCCGGTGCGACGCGCAGGGTGTAGCCGTCACCCGTCGTCACCAACGTGCGCGCGGTGGCGCGGGGTGCCCGGCCGGGCTCCAGCAGCCGACGCAGGGTGGAGACCTGGGTGTGCAACGCCCCCAGCACGCCGGGCGGAGCCTCGTCGCCCCAGACCGCGGCGATCAGTTCCCGGGTGGACACGGGGGTACGCGCCCGTAGCAGCAGGGCCGCGAGCACCGCCTGCGTCTGGGGCGCGCCGACGCGCACCTCGGCCGACCCGTCGTATATGCGAAGGGGACCGAGAACGGTGAAGCGGCAGGCGGCGGTTCGCTCGGATTCGCCGCCCGAGGGGTGGCCGGGCGAGACGGTGGGGGGCATGGGGTGTCTCCGAAGGACGTGAGGACCGTTGGACGCGAGGACGGTTGGGCGAGGAGTCACCGGAGGGCGGGCCGCGCGTGATACCGGCTTCGCCGTGACGGGTTCGGCCCGCGAGGAGAGCAGACCGCTCCCGTCAGGAATGCGGCGGACAACGCCCGCTGTTGCGGAGAACCGAGCTCCAACTCCCTGTCGCCGCACCACGCGCGCCACCGACCGAGCAGCGCGCACCGCAGCGCGGTGTCCCCCGCAACCATCTCCCGCCCCACCCCACTTATGCCTTCCGGCGCGCCTGCTCTACGGCGTGCCAACCCCCTCTTCCCCTTGGGTGCTCGGCACGTCGTCCCCCGGCACGCGCCGATCCAGGCGCCGCCTATGGACAATCTGTCCTTTACCGTCGCCAGCTGCCATCGGATCACAACTCCCGTACGGACTGCCACCCCGCACCGCCTGGCCAAGACCGCAACCGGCGCCCTCGTCCCGCTGCCCCAGTCGCACGGCGTCGCCCGGACACCCGGCGGCAAAGCGCTCTCGTCCAGGCCGATCAACATTCCGCGTCGTTCACCCACCCGGGTAGCGGACGCACTGATCAGACGCATTCGACCGCCTCCGTACGCCAGGCTTCATCGCATGAGCGGTGTTGTCTCCGGTGCACGTGTACGGCGCACCGGGGTGGTGTATCTGACCCTGTTGGCCGTGGGCGCGGTGGGAGCGCTCCTGGTGGCCCTGCGGATGCAGGACCCGGCCTCCGTGCTCGCGGCGCTGCTGCCGACGTGGGCCGGCGCCTATCTGGCCTGGAACGCCTACCGGGCCGCTCGGACCGAGGCGGTCGTGGCATGCGGCCTCGCCGACGTCGCCGACCGGCTGGCCGAAGCGGTGCGACGGCAGTGGGAGGCCGAGGCGACCATGCGGCTGGCGGCCCCGCACCCGTTGCCGGTTGCCTGGTGTGACGCCGACCCCGCTCTGGCCTCGGACACGCAGGGGCTCGCCGGCCGGGGCGACGAGATCGTCGATGTCTTCACGCGACGCGTTCCGGCCAGGCGTCTGTTGGTCCTCGGCGAGCCCGGGTCGGGCAAGACCCTGCTGCTGGTGCGGCTCGTGCTGGCGTTGATCGAGCGACGGGAGGCCGACGATCCGGTGCCCGTGCTGTTCCCGCTGGCCTCCTGGGATCCGGCCGTACTGGATCTGCGCACCTGGATGGAGCGCCGACTCGTACAGGACCACCCGGAACTGGGGGCTCGCGCCTCCGACGCCTTCGGGCAGGTCACCCTGGCCGCTGTGCTGCTGGAGCGGCGGCTGGTCCTGCCGGTGCTCGACGGGTTCGACGAACTGCCGCCCGCCGTGGGGGCGCTGGCCCTGCACCGCGTCAACGAGGCCCTGCCGTACGGCTGCGGCATGGTCCTGTCGAGCCGTCCCGACGAGTACCGGGCCGCCTCGCACCCGTGCGGCGCCGTCCCCGCCCGGCTCGCGGAACTGGCCGGCATCCATCTTGAGCCGCTCGGCGCCGAGGAGGTCGCGACCTACCTGCGCGACGATGCCGGCGGCCCCCGCACCGCGGCCGCCGAGCGCTGGAGCGCCGTGGTGGAGCCGGCGGGCACGGCCGGGCCGGTGGCGCAGGCCCTGACCAGCCCGCTGATGGTGTCGCTGGCGCGGTCCGTGTACAACCCCCGCCCAGGAGAGCGGCACGAGCGGCTGCCGGACCCGGGCGAGTTGCTGCGGCTGCGTACCCGCACGGCCGTGGGTCACCACCTCCTCGACGCCTTCGTCGACGCCGCGTACCGGCCGCACCCACGCCGCCCCTCCCGCTGGAGCGCGGACCGGGCCGGCCCCGCCCTGCGCTTCCTCGCCCGGTCCATGGAGCGCCGACGCGACGGCACCGCCGAACTCGCCTGGTGGAAGCTGCGGCACGCCGTTCCCACCGCGCTGCCCCTCATGCTGGCCGGCGTGCTGCTGGGCACGGTGGCCTGGTTGTTCGAGGGCATCGGCATGGAACTGACCCACCACTTCACACCGGACGGGGCGCCGGTGCGCTGGGACCAGCGAGGCGGTCTGGGCGTCGTAGCGGCCGGGATCTGCGGCGGCCTGGTGTGCGGTCTCGCGGCGGGCCTGGCCGCCATCCTGCTGTGCGTCCTTGCCGTCGCGCCCGACGTCACCGCCGAACTCGTACTCAACCGCCTGGCCGACGTCACCACCCTGACCCTGGCCGGGGTGATCATCTCCGGCTTCGCGTGCGGCGGCCGACCGTACCTGCGACGGCCCGCCGACTGGGACCGAGCGGCCCTGGTGACCGCGCTCGTAGCCGCCCTCTGCTACACGGCGGCCTTCGGCAACGGCTGCGGCGCGGTGCACGCCCTCCTGTACGGTGTGGCCGCGGCCGCGATCGGCACGGACGGCCTGCGCGCCGAACTCGCCTGTCCGGCCGCGCGGATACGCTGGCACTTCAGCGGACAGAGCCTCGGCCGCGGACTCCAGATCGCCCTGCTGATCGGCGCCAGCATCCTGCTGGAAGGCCTGCTCTCGGACGTCCTGTCGGGCGGCGACGGCCGTCAGTACATCGCACCTCCCCATCCGCGCGCCGCGTTCTGGGCGGCCCTGCAGACGGGCACGGTGTTCGGCGTGGCCGGCGTACTCGTGCACGGCCTGCGTGCCGTCCCGGTCGACCTGGGCACCTCGGTCGACGCGCGGGCCCTGCTCGCCAACGACCGCCGCACCCTGATCACCTGCGTCCTCACGGCCACGGTGGTCGGCGCCGTCAGCATCGGGATCCAGAGCTGGTGCGCCGTGCTGACCGGCTCGACACGCGTGTGGGGCGCCGAGGCGGCCGGCGGCCCGCTGTGGGGCTTCGTCGTGGGGCTCATCCCGGCCGTCCTGACCGGGCTGGCCATCGGGATCCGGCAGTCCGCCTGGGGCCACTACACCGTTGCCCGCTGCTACCTGGCCCTGCGTGCGGGACTGCCGTACGACCTGATGGCCTTCCTCACCGACGCCCACGAACGGGGTGTGCTGCGGCGGGTGGGGGCCGTCTACCAGTTCCGCCACATCGAGCTACAGCACCGGCTCGCCGCCCCCACGAGTCCGTTACAGAGGGCACCGCAGGCACCGCGCTAGGCCGTCGCTTTCAACCTCTTGCCGGGCGCCCGGTGCCCCACGCGGCACGGCCCCGGCTACCAGCCGAACCGCCGGTCCACCACCGCCGCGAACTCCTCGAACGTCAGCACCGCGTCCCCGTTCGCATCCGCCGCGTCGAACAGCGCCGACGACGCCTCCGCGTCCTGCACGCCCCAGAACGGCAGCACCCCCTGCGCCGCCAGCGTCGGCCCCCGGTCCCGCAGCGCCGAAATCACCTCGACCCGCGTCAGCTGCCCGTCGGAATCCAGGTCCAACGCCTCGAACAGGACTCGCGCCTTCTCACTCATCCCAGAACTCCCCACTCGACCCACTCGGCCTCGACCGCATCCCAGGTCCTACGCTCGCACCACGGCGACGGCCAAGGAATACCCCGGTGACGACGGAACTGACGCACCACCGCCCGGCACGCCAGGGTATCCGCCGCCTCCCCGAGCACGTCGTGGAAGGTCCCCCGTCGGCTCAGCCCTCCGCCGTCCGCGCCTCGCCCGCCTGCCGACCGGAGGCACGCGGTGCCGCACCGGCGTCCAGACGCAGCCACCGGGTGATCCCGATCTGCGAGAGGAAGCGCTCGTCGTGGCTGGCGATGATCAGCGCACCCCGGTAGCCCGCGAGGGCCTGGACGAGTTGACCCGTACTGGCCATGTCGAGGTTGTTGGTCGGCTCGTCCAACAACAGCAGCTGCGGCGCCGGGTCGGCCAGCAGGAGGGCCGCGAGCGTCGCCCGGAAGCGTTCCCCGCCCGAGAGCGTGGCGACCGGCTGGTCGGCGCGGTGCGCCTTGAACAGGAACCGGGCGAGCTGCGCGCGGATGCGGTTGGGGACGGCGTGGGGATTGAGGCCGGAGACGTTGTCGAAGATCGACCGGTCGTCGTCCAGCAGGTCGAGACGCTGCGGCAGGTACCGCAGCGGGACGTGGACGGTCGCCCGGCCCCCGGCGGGCGACAGCTCACCCGCGACGGTACGCAGCAGCGTCGTCTTGCCGGTGCCGTTGCGCCCGGTGAGCGCGATCCGCTCGGGCCCGTGCACGCGCAGGTCGCCGAGGGCGCGCCCGGTGCGCAGCCGCAGGCCTTCCAGGGTGAGGACCGTACGGTGGGTGGGCACGGCCGTGTCGGGCAGGTCGATGCGGATGGTGTCGTCGTCGCGCAGGCGCTCCTCGGCAGCTGCCAGCTGATTCTGAGCCTCCGTCAGTCGCTCTTCGTGTACGGCCTGTTGCTTGCCGCGAGACACCTGTGCGGCGCGCTTCATCGTCCCCGCGGCCGCCTTGTCCATGCGGTTGTCCGCGAAGGCCTGCTTGCCGTAACGGGCGCTGCGCGCCTGGCGGGTCTGGGCGGCGAGCAGGTCGCGGCGCTGGCGGGCGACGCCCGCGCGGGCCGTGGCATGGGCCTGCTGGGCCGTCTCCTGCTCGGCGGCGACGGTCTCCTCGTACGCGGTCAGGTTTCCGCCGAAGGTCCGAATGGCGCCGTCGCGGAGTTCGGCGATCTGATCGACGTGGTCGAGGAGTTCGCGGTCGTGGGTCACCACGATGACCGTGCCCCGGTAGTCGGCGAGTGCCTGGCGCAGTCGGGTGCGGGCTTCCCGGTCGAGGTTGTTGGTGGGCTCGTCCAGGAGCAGGACCGCCGGGCGGGCCAGCAGCAGCGCGGCCAGCCGCAGCAGCACAGCCTCACCGCCGGAGATGTCGCCGACGGTCCGGTCCAGCCCGATGTGGCCCAGGCCGAGGCGGGCGAGGGTGGCATGGGTCCGCTCCTCCACGTCCCAGTCGTCTCCCAGCGCGGTGAAGTGCCGCTCGTCCGTATCGCCGGACTCGATGGCGTGCAGTGCGGCACGGGACTCGGCTACACCGAGGACCACGTCGACGGGCAGGCTCGCGTCGAGGGTCAGGTCCTGTGAGAGGTAGCCGGGCTCGCCCGCCACCCGCACGGAACCCGCCGCCGGAGCGAGCCGGCCCGCGATGAGCTTGAGGAGAGTGGACTTCCCGGTCCCGTTGTTCCCGATCAGGCCGGTGCGGCCGTCGCCGGCCGTCCAGGTCAGATCCTTCAGGACGGGCGTGCCGTCGGGCCAGGTGTACGTGAGCCCGGTGCACAGGACGGGCGCGGACAGGTGCATGGTCATGAGTGGGTGTCTCCCCTGGGGCGTACTGGTGACGGGGTCCAGCGCGTGGAGACACCGCGCATCCGCCGCAGGCCGCGGATGGCACGAGGAAAGGAAGGCGCCGCAAGCGGGGGTGGGGCCGGGCAGCATGAAGCCCGGCCCGCAGACGGCTCGCCTGCGAGGTCACACTCGTCGGCACGCCAACAGCGTGCACGGTGTCTCGGACCTCAGCGGCGCACGGGCCTCTCCCAACGGCGGCAACAAGTACGCTTCGACGCTAGCGCACCCCGGCGACGGTTCACTACCGCATTTCCTGCCGCGCCCGCCGGTGAACGCCCATGATCGGCCAACCGTGACGCCGACCGGACATGGCGTGCGTGGACCGCAGCGTCCGCCGACCTTGGGCTCTGCCCCTCCTTGTCACCCAAGGAAAGGCAGAGGCTGCGTCGGTCAGCTACAGGGGCCTGATGTTGGCGGCCTGCAGGCCCTTGGGGCCCGTCTTGACCTCGAATTCCACCTTCTGGTTCTCCTGCAGGGTCTTGAAGCCCTCCACTCGGATCTCGCTGAAGTGGGCGAAGAGGTCGTCACCGCCGCCCTCCGGGGTGATGAAACCGAACCCCTTCGCATCGTTGCACCACTTCACGGTGCCAGTGGCCATGTCCCCTCCCGGGGGTGTCACCGCGCTGCGAGGCCGGACGGCCCACAGTGCAAATGATCATGCTATTCAGGATAGGGAACGGGAACCGTCACTTTCAGGCCCCTGGCAGCCGACTCCCCCTTTGCGGATTGACTTGATGCAATAATCGTCGCCATGACGATAACAATCGGGGATGTGCAAGCCGCCGTGCACGCCATGTCCGCCAAGCTCTACGAAGGGGATGTCCACGACTTGGTCGGGTTCAGCATCCGGGGCGCCTCCCACCCCTACATCGAGGTCCATGACGGGGTCATCCACATGGTCGTGATGGAGCGCGGTGTGGAATCCCAGCAACGCACTACCACCGAGGACCTCGACGAGGCCCTGCACTGGATCGCCCTCTACGCCACCACCACCCTGGCCATCCGTTGGGAGCTGGACCAGCGGGACAGGTGGCCCGCCGACCGGGACTCGCGGATCGGGTGGAACGCCAAGCAGGTCGAACTCCTCCGCCGCCTCGACGCTCGGTGGGCCGAGGAGTTCCGGGCGAGGATTCCCGTGCAGTGCCCGGGAGTCCGGCTGGAGGACGTGGACGCCCACCCCCTCGCTTACGCCCCCAGGGGCATGACGCCGAGGAATCCTTGCTCGCCCGGTACTGGCGCAAACTGCGTACCAAGCTCCGCGAACCGTACTGAATCCCTCGGCGGCGCCCGCCGGACGGGCCGAGCCCAGCCTCCCTGTCAGTGCCGCACCGTAGATTCCCCACCATGGGTATCTACTTGGCCAGTGTCACCGCCGACGACTGGGACGACGAAGAAGTCCTCAAGCCCACCGCCCGCGCCCTCACCGCCGAACTGACACGTCTCAAGCTGCCGCCACTCATACCCCCACAGCCATACGACTTCGTCCCTGGATCAGGCACCACGTTCGAAGAGAAGCTCAACCGCCCCATGGACGGCTTCAGCACCCTGTGTCGCACTCAGCCCGACGGCCAGGACCGCAGCGACGCACTCCTCGGCTGGGAGCTGCTCCTGCCGATCAGCCTTCCCCAGCCCATCGAACTACGCGTGCCTTCGCTCCACCCCGATACCACGATCGCGCAATCCGCCCACACGGTCCTTGCCGCCGCCCGGACACTGGCCGACCAGCTGGCGCTGCCGCCGCAGATCCCCGCACACTGCGACAACCTCAACCTCACCAACTGGTTCGCCAGTACGGAAGTCCAGCGAGCAGCCCAAACGCACCCCGGCCCCTGGCAGGACGACCTCGACGCCGCCTTCTACACGGCGGTGTACCTCCGCGCAGCCGAACACAGCCTGCGCAACGCCTGCCCTCTCCACTACACCTGACCGACCCGACACCCGCCTGACGGTGTTTGGGCTGAGGCTTGCCCGTACCGCTGTGATCCACATATGGCTGGAGGGGTTCCGTTGACCGGTGGCACGACCTTGAAGACCTTGTTGGAGGGCTCGGAGATCGTTCTGGCCCCGGGAGCGCCCGACTCGATCACGGCTCGGCTCGTGGAGGCGGCCGGCTTCCCCGCGGTGTACATGACGGGTTTCGGCGCGACGGCCAGCCGACTGGGCATGCCGGACATCGGGCTGCTCAGCCAGACCGAGATGACCGAGCACGCACGCAACATGACCCGTGCGGTGGCGATCCCGGTGATCGCGGATGCCGACACCGGCTACGGCGGCCCCAGCAACATCGACCGTACCGTGCACGAATTCCTCTGCGCCGGTGCGGCGGCGATCCACCTCGAAGACCAGGCCATGCCCAAACGCTGCGGCCAGACGAGCGGCGTACGGCTGCTCGACGCGGAAAGCAGCGTCAAGCGTCTGCGGTGCGCGCTGGAGGCACGCGGGTCGGCGGACATGCTGGTCATCGGCCGCACCGACGCCCTTCCCGCGCAGGGAATCAACGAAGCGGTCCGGCGCGCCCGCCTCTATCAGGACGCGGGCGCCGACCTGGTCTTCGTGGACGGCATCAAGAAGATCAGCGAACTGGAGGCGGTGGCCGCGGCCGTCGAGGGCCCGAAAGTGGTGTCCATCGTCGACGGCAACGAGACCACGCAACTGACCGCCACGGACCTCCAGGAACTCGGCTTCTCCCTGGCCTTCTACGCCGTGACGGCCCTGTTCACCGCCACGCGAGCCGTCGCTGACGCCCTGTCCCACCTCCGGGCCGCAGGCACGCCCGCCGGTGGTCCCCCGCAACACAGTTACGCCGAGTTCTCCCAACTCGTCGGTGCCGACTTCCACACCGACCTCGACGACCGGTTCGGCGGCTGAGGCCCCGATCGTGGTACGGAGTGATCTCCGCCAGGACCGTGGGTGTTCGCCCGGCCGTCACCGCCGTACATCTTCATCGCGGATCGCGGATCGCGGATCGCGGATCGCGGATCGCGGATCGCGGCCGTCTCGGCGCCCCGGTCCCCCGGACTCGCCATCTCCCCTGTCAGGTCAGCTGCTTGTGCATCACGATGCAGGGCCGCGCGTGCTGGACATCGAAGCGGCGGTCGATCTCCTGCCAGCCGAGCGAGCACCAAAAGACCAAAGCCGTCGGGTTGTTCTCCAGAACCGCGAGACGGACGGCGTTCCTGCCCTGCTCGCGGAAGCGGTTCTCGATCAGCTGCGCCAGGAGTCGGCCCGTCCCGCGTCGCTGCTGGTCTCCGTGCACGATGAGCAGACCGATCCATGGATATCCATCCTTGGGGTGCTCGTGCAGCAGAGACACCACGCCCGCCGCCCGGCCCTCCGGGTCGCGGGCAAGCAGCACCTCGACACCCGGCGTGCCCATCTCCTCCCGCAGATCGGCTTCCACCCGGTCGATGCGGATGTCGTCGGGGTCGTATTCACCAGCGGCACGGCAGTACGCGGGGTTGCTCGCATAGATGCCCGCCACCTCGGCGACCTCGGCGTGCGAAAGAGTCAGCGGGGACAGGGACAGCGTCGACATGCGGCCCAGACTAGTCAGCCATCGAGGTGCCCCGACCACAGTCCGGCGAGCGTAGGAGCCGTGCCACTTCTGAGGTCTGCGGGGTGACAGGGTCACCCGTGGCGGGCCTTGCCCGCGTCAGAGGCAGGGGCCCGCTCAATGCCCGGCGCCAAGGCCGTAAGGCTCTTCGGTTGTGCCCGCAGGAGTAGTACCGTGCGCCTGTTTCCTTCGATGCCACACCAGGCTGCATGCTCGGCGCAGGAGCGATGGGCAGCCCGAGGGGGGTCTGCCATGGAGCAGGGCACCACCGGCACCACCGGGCATGCCTCGACCGACACGACCGTGATCGGCGCTGTACCCGCCACCGACCGCACCTGCCCGGACAGGCGCGGCCACGACGCGCTGCCCGCCGGTATCTGGGCCCTTCAGTCATGCGTGTCCCCTGCCGCCGACCAGGCGAACACGCACGTCCTGGCGTGGGCACGTGGGCTCGGGCTGGTGCGCTCCGACGTTGCCGAGCGGCGCCTCGCGTCCGTACGCCTGGGGGATTTCGCGGCCCGCGTCTATCCGACCGCGACGGTGGAGGACCTGCTGCTCACCACCGACTGGATCGCCTGGCTGGACTTCCTCGACGACCAGAACGACGACCGCCGCACCGCCTTGGACCCGCAAGGGTTCGAGGGCTTCCTGGCAGGCGTCGCCGATGTGGCGTCCACCGGCACCCGCCGCCCGGCCACCGGGCCGATCGGCGACGCGCTGGCCGAGCTGTGGGCCCGCACCCTCGCCCGGGCCGGCAGCAGACTGTGCCGCCGTCTGCATCTGCACCTGCTGGAGTACCTTGCCGGCAACCTGCAACAGGCCGCGTACCGAGGCCTGGGCGACGTCTGTCACCTTGCCGAGTACGGGGCCTTGCGCCGGGCCGCGGGGGGCATCCTCATCACGTTCGACCTCATCGAGTTCGCGGGCGGGAGCGAGCTGCCGCCCGCGGTGTACTACAGCCGCACCTACCAGCGTCTGCTGAGGGCGGCCGGAGACGTCGTGTGCTGGACGAACGACGTGCTCACCGTCGAGAAGGAAACCGCCGCCGGCGACCTGCTCAACCTCGTGACCGTTCTCCAGCGGGCGCACCACTGCCCGCCCGGCGAGGCCCGTGCGCGGGCCCGGGAACTCATCAGCCGTCGCCTCGACGGATTCCGGCGCACTGAAGAGGAGGTGCCCGGCCTGTGTGCGGCGTTGGTATTGGACGGAACGGAGCAGCAGGCGTTGACCGCGTGCGTCGGTCTGCTGAGGGCCTGGATGGGCGGCCACGCCGCATGGGGAATCACCACCAGCCGCTATGCCTTGCTGCCGGGCGACCCGGCGTATCTGGAGGAGCTCATCCCCGGCTCCGCCCGCACCGGTCCGGGCCCCGGCACATGAGGTCCCACCCGCCGACGCTCGTACGCAGCAACTGGAGGGGATGAGCATGCCGCACCCACCGCACGGACGGTTTCCCGGACAGGCCGTGGTCATCGGTGCGGGCATCGGAGGCCTGACCGCCGCACGGGTGCTGGCCGATCACTTCGAGCAGGTCGTGCTCGTGGAGTCAGGCACGCTTCCGGCTACGGCGGGGCCGCGCGAGGGAGTCCCCCAGGCGCGGCACGTGCACGGGATGCTGGCCCGGGGCGCGCGGCAGCTGGAAGCGTTGTTCCCGGGCCTGCAGGCTGAGTTGGTCGCGGCCGGAGCACCGCTCTTCGACCACGGCCTGCTCGCGTCGACGACCGTGTTCGCCGGTCTCGTACCGCGCACACAGGCAGGCGTACAGGCCCACGGCTTCTCGCGGGACCTGCTGGAGTGGTCGCTGCGTCAGCGTGTGGTGAACCATCCGCAGGTCACCGTCCGCGACCGCTCCCCCGCCACCGGACTGTGCTGGAACCGGGAGGCGAGGCGGGTCGTCGGTGTTCGGCTGGCAGGCGGGGAGGTGCTGGACGCCGAGTGGGTGGTGGACGCCTCGGGCAGGTTCTCGAAGTTGCCGCAGTGGCTGGAGCAGGCGGGGTTTCCGCGTCCGGCGGTGAAGGTCGTCGACGCGGGGCTGGCGTACGCGACCATGCTCATCGACGCCCCCGGCCGGGACTTCGAGGCCCTGCAGCACATGAACAGCGCCCCCGACCTGCCACGCGGCGCCTTCGCCATCCACATGGAAGGCGGCCGATGGGCCGTCACGGTGTTCGGTGCGGGCGGGGACCACCCGCCCACCGACGAACAGGGCTGGCGGGAGTTCGCCAAGGCGCTCGGCAACGACGCCCTCGACGCGCTCCTGGCATCCGCGACGCCCGTCGAGGGCGCGGGGATCCACGGATTCAAACGCACCGAAAACCGTCGCAACGAGTACACGGCGATACGGCGGTGGCCCCGGCGCCTGGTCGCGATCGGCGACTCGGTGGCGGCCTTCGATCCCGTCTTCGGGCAGGGCATGACGGTGTCGGTGCTGCAGGCCCAGGCTCTGGGCGAGACGCTGGCCCGGTCCGGCGACCTGGACACGGCCGCACGCCGGACCCAGCGCCGAGTCGGGGCGATCGTACGGACTCCGTGGCTCATGTCCGTCAGCGAGGATCTGGCGTGGCACCACCACCGCGAGCGCGGCGCGCTGCCGCTGCGGCTACGACCGGTCCTTTGGTACAAGCGACGTCTCATCCGCCTCCTGGTCACCGACCCGGAGGTGTTCCGCGTGTTCCTGAGCGTCTATCACATGGTCAAACCGCCGACGGCGCTGGTCGGCCCGCGCATGCTGGCCAACGTGCTCTTCAAGGCCCCACGCCTCGGTCCGGTCACGCCCGTCACCGGCACCGACGGCGCACGGTAGAACAACCAGACGGCGCAACTCGACAACTCGGCAGAGCACAGGCGAAGGGCGGTCGAAAGGTGTCGGAGACCACGCAGATCAGGGTGGGTGCCTGGGCCGGAATCGCGAACCTCCTGCTCTCCCTGGCCGTCCTGCTCACCACGCGGGATTCCTGGAAGTTCTGGCCGGTCCGCGGCGACTCCGACGCGGAGTACGCGGCGTGGTTCGACCAGCACTCGGCGGGAGCGTTCGCCCAGACCTTCTCCACGAACATCGGCGCGCTCCTGGGGATCTGGTTCGCCTTCTCCCTGACCCGAGCCCTCCGGTTGCCCCACGACTCCCTGCTGTCGTTCATCATCCGCACGTCGGCCACCACCATCGTGGCCGGCATGCTCGTCGTCAACGCGATGTTCAGCGTGACGAGCACCCCGCAGTTCATCGACACACCCGAGTCCTGGCCGCTGCTCCGCGCCTTCACCGAAGCGTGCCTGCACACCTTCTACGGCCTGCTGTCCGTCTTCGCGTTCTTCCTTCTCGCCGCAGCCGCAGCGATACGCCAAAGCCGGGAACTACCGGCCTGGACCGGCTGGACCGCCCTTGCGGCGGGTCTCGTCACCCTCGCGGGAAGCGCGATCTCCCTCGTCCGCTCCGGATGGCTGGCCCCGCTGTCCCTGCCCGCCGTCACCCCTTTCTTCCTCTTCTGGCTGTGGGTGGCCTCCGTCAGCATTGTCATGCTGCGACTGCCCTCGCGAGATCTACCTGAAGATCTACCTGGGCGGAAGGAGGAACTGGACATGGGCGACCCCTGACCGCCCCTCGCCACGTGCGCAAGCGTCGCAGCACCGTGCGAAGGTCGTGGAGCCGGACCGGCGGAAGGTCGATCTCCTCGTACAGCTCAACGAAACGGCGGGGAGGTTGGCGGGATGGAGCAGCTCGCCATTCGTCTGGGTGAAGACGCGCCCAGTCTCCGCCCAGGCGCCCTCCCACTCGTCGCGGTCCTTGACCTGCTGGCTCGGTGCCGCTTGAGGGCCTGGACCGGGATGAGCCCGGCGTCCAGATTGGTGTCGATCCACTTCTGCCCGCACGCCTCGCCCCGCCGCAGCCCGCGGAACGCGGACGCCGCCGCTGTCCTCGACCAGGCCGTCAGCCAGCGCGCCCTGGACGACGCTCGCAACCCCACCCACGCACTGACCTGACGCATCCAGCGCCTCGGCAAAAGCCATGCCCCCGGCCCCCGTGCTCGGGCAGCCATGGCTGCCACGACGCCACTGATCACTCCTTGGCGGGGAGCTTGGGAGTGAGCAGTTCCAGCGCCTCCTCCCACCGGAAGCGGTCCGCCCCGCCGCCGGCCTTCGGCCGGTGCGGCTCGTACGAGCCGATGAGGACGCCCATCTCGCGCAGCCGCTCCAGGCTCTGGCTGTACGCGGGGTGGGCTGCCTGGGCGGAGTTCAGGTAAGGCAGGACAGCGGTGGGGATACCAAAACCGTACGACTCGCACAGGATGCCCAGCGCCAAGGTGTCGGAGATCCCCGCCGCCCACTTGTTGATCGTGTTGAATGTCGCCGGGGCCACCGCGATGGCGTCGGCGGGCGGCAGCGGGCGAGGGTCGCCGGGTGAGCGCCAGGCCGAGCGGATCGGGTAGCCGGTCTGTGCCTCGACCGCCTCGGCGTCGATGAAGCCGAGGCCCTGCGGGGTGGCGACGACGCCCACATCCCAGTTCGCCTCCTGGGCCGCAGCGATCAGCTTGCCGACATCGTCAGCGATACCGGAGGCGCACACGACGACGTACAGGAAGGGCTTCTCGGTCTGCCGATCTGGCTGATCACGCACGTGGGGACTCCCAGTTGACGACTGAAGCGGTGCAGTTCAGGCAGCGTACGGCGCCGATCACGAGCGGCCATGTCGGCCACCAGCTCGCGTACTGCCGGGCGGCGGATGTCCTGGGCCGCGCAGCTCTCGGCGATGCGGAGGGCCTGGTACCCGTCGGCCAGACGGCCCAGCTGACTGTAGGCGCGGCCGGCCTCGATCCACCGGAGCCCTGACGTATCCAGGTGAAGACGGGGTAGGCGGCACGGTAGCGAGGCGGCGTGGCGCGTCGCCGTCCGCACAGGAGGAGAGTCGATGTCGTACCAACAGCCGTTGCCGAACCCCGAGTCGGCGATGGACGGACCCACCGAGGCCGAGCACGCGGGGCGGGCCGCGGTGCGTCGCCAGGCCCAGGGAATGAACCATCACGAGGCGGCGAAGGCGTTCCATCGGCTGGCCGCGCGTGCCGACAGCCCGGCACCGGAGGACATCGGAGAGCCGTCGGCCGAGCCGGACGGCGGACGCCGGGCCGCCGAACTCGCCGAGTGGGAACGCGTGGTGGACCAGCTGGCCGGCCATGCGGGCACCTACGACGTCGAGTCGGACCCGTACGTACAGGGCGAACGCGCGGCCGCCGGCGAATCGTAGGGGCAGGGCTGCCAACGCGGCGCGAGGGCACCTCTGCTGCCTTGATGATGCCTCGCGCGGCGGACCTCCAGAAGGCCGCCCGCCTCCCGTCCCTCAGCCGGTCTCCGCGATCGGCCGCGGTTCTACGGCTGTACGACCATGGCCACCGCAGGCGGGAGTACGGCCGGGCGGTCCAGATACGCCAGTACCGCCCGCTTCTGCGGGAGGTACACCTCCGGCAGGTCGATCTCCGGCAGGGTGATCTCTCCCTGGCGCACGAACCCAAGGCGGTTCAGAAGTGCGACGGCCTTCTCGTTGCGGGCGTCGGGCTCGGCCACCGCGCGTCGGACGGCCGGGGCGCGGAACGTGAAGCGGATCAGCGCGTCCACCAGGGTGCGGCTGAAGCCGGGGCGGGGACGGTCCGTCACCGGCGCCAGCATGAGGTGGACGCCGATGTCCCCCTCCCGTACCTCGTAGCAC
This sequence comes from Streptomyces melanogenes, assembly GCF_014649795.1. Taxonomy (GTDB): domain Bacteria; phylum Actinomycetota; class Actinomycetes; order Streptomycetales; family Streptomycetaceae; genus Streptomyces; species Streptomyces noboritoensis. The sequence goes on along the minus strand of NZ_BMTS01000007.1, from coordinate 237,615 downwards.
TCGCTGATGCGGTCCTCGGTCGGCTCGTACGTCTGGAACAGCGCCACCGGCTCGTCGTCCAGGCGGACCAGGAAGGCGTGGTGGGTGTCGCGGCGGTCCACGTCCTCGTAGATCTCCTGGACCAGTTCCCGGCTCGCGCCGTTCATGCCCCAGAACTGCGCCCGCTCCTCAATGACCCAGGCGTGCAGCACGGCGCTGTCCGCCGCCGGATCGACCGGTGTGAAGCGGAGGGTGCCGAAGCCCTCCACGGTCTCCGTGTGCACGTCCGCGCGCGAAGACGTCGGGGGCGCGGGGAAAACGAGGGTGGTGGACTCGGGTCTCATGCGGTGTTCCTGTTCCTTCGTGCAGACATGATGGACCCCGTGAGCGTCCTGGAACAGGACATCCGGGGTGCGGTTAGGTTAGGCTCGCCTAACCATAGATGATTGACGTCAGAACTAACAGGCCAACCTGTTTCTCAGGAACCCGGTCCAGTCACTGTTGGGGGCATCCCCCCTGGTCCGGAGGTGCTCCGGTGCGCGGAGGGAACAACCGGTCCGCGCGCCGCTGTTGCACCGAAAAAGACGGGTGCCGCGCGGGCGGGGAACACCGAGACCTTTTTCCCATGGAGGACTTTCATGAATAGCCGACCCTTGACGCTCATGGCGGTACACGCCCACCCCGACGACGAGGCCACGGGAACGGGCGGCGTCCTCGCGCGGTACGCGGCGGAGGGCGTGCGCACGGTCCTCGTGACCTGTACCGACGGCGGTTGCGGCGACGGACCAGGAGGTGTCAAGCCGGGCGACCCCGGACACGACCCGGCGGCCGTCGCGTTGATGCGGCGCCAGGAACTGGAGTCCAGCTGCGAGATCCTGAAGGTCAGTCATCTGGAGATGCTGGACTACGCCGACTCCGGGATGATGGGCTGGGCGACCAACGACGCCCCCGGCTCCTTCTGGCGGACACCCGTCGAGGAGGGCGCTGCCCGACTCGCGGAACTCTTGCGGCGATACCAACCCGATGTGGTCGTCACGTACGACGAGAACGGCTTCTACGGCCACCCCGACCACATTCAGGCGAACCGCATCACGATGGCGGCGCTGGAGATGACCGGGCTGACCCCGAAGGTGTACTGGACGACGGCGCCCCGCTCGATGATGCAGCGGTTCGGAGAGGTCATGCGCGAGTTCGGTGCGGACTGGGAGGAAGCGGATCCCGCCGAGGCCGCCGCGCTGGCCGAGATCGGGCTCCCCGACGAGGAGATCACCACCTGGGTGGACACCGCCGCGTTCGGCGGCCAGAAGTTCGACGCGCTGGCCGCACACGCCAGCCAGGGCGAGAACATCTTCTTCCTCAAGATGGGCCAGGAGAGGTTCACCGAGTTGATGGGCGTCGAGACCTTCGTACGAGTCCAGGACACCACCGGCGCGGCCGTACCCGAGAACGACCTCTTCGCCGGACTGCACTGAAACACCCGCCCACTGCGGCGAACGGGTTCCGGCGGTGCCGTCGTGGGTGCCATCCTGGTGCTTCCTGGCACGGGACGGCCCAGGGAGGGTGCACCATGGCACGTCCGCTCCGCTGGACCGTGACGGTCGCCGCGACGATCGGGGCGTTCCTCCTGTGCCTGTGGCTCGCCCGCTCCGTCTCCTTCGGCTGGCTGCCGCACTCCGACTCCGACCGCTGGGCCCTGGCGGCGGCCTTCGCCGCGGTCTGCGCAGGCGTCGTCGGTACGGCGGTGGGATGGTGGGCCGGGCAGTCGGAGCCCGCGCCCGCCGTACGTCGCGACCACCGGGTCACCCAGAAGGCCACGGCCTCGGACCGGGCGCGGACCGTGCAGATCGGCGGCAGCCAGACCGCACCGGACGCCCCCGCGCCGCAGGCCGGTGACGAGACCTCGGTGGTACGCCAGGAGGCCGACGCCTCCGGGCACGCCGAGGTCCGCCAGATCGGCCGGGACCAGCACCTTCCGGGGACGTAACCGTGCGCAGGCGCCTGCCATGGGTGCGCCAGCGGGTCGTAGCGCGAGGGTCGGCCCACGTGGCCCAGATCGCCGGTGACCACTACACCTACACGTCCGAACGTACGGGGCCGGCGCCCCGGGCCATGGCCGCGCTGCCCGCCGGGCCGCCGCGTCTCGTCGGCCGCGGCGACGAGACCGCCCGGCTCCTGCGCGTACTGGAACCCGGCCCGGCGCGCTCCCCCGCCGCCTCGGCGGTGGTGGTGTCGGCCGTGTCCGGGCTGGCCGGCATCGGCAAGACCGCCCTGGCCCTGCACACGGCGCACGAGGCGGCGGTGGTGCGCGGCTGGTTTCCGGGGGGCGTGCTGTTCGTCGATCTGCGCGGGTACGACCCCCAGGGCAAGGTGACAGCGGAACAAGCGCTCGGTGGGCTGTTACGGGCCCTGGGCATCCGGGGCGAGGACATGCCACCGACCCAGGAGGAGCGGGCCGCCCTCTACCGGTCCGAACTGGCCAGGCTGGCCGACGCAGGCAAACCCGTCCTGCTCGTGGCCGACAACGCTTCCACCCCCGATCAGGTGGCCCCCCTGTTGCCCGCACGCCACGAGCACCGCGCCCTCGTGACCTCCCGCGACACACTGGCCACGCTGCCCGCACGCCAGCTCAGGCTGGGACAGCTGCCCTCCGCCGACGCCCGGGACCTCATCACCACCACCCTCATCCGTTCCGACCCCGACGACGCCCGCCTCGACCGTCCGTCCGACGCGCTGGACGAGGTGGTCGGGAGTTGTGGAGGGCTGCCGCTGGCCCTGAAGCTCGCCGCGGCGCGCCTGACCGGCGATCCCGGTCTCCCGCTGGCCACGTTCGCTGCCGAACTGGCCGACTCCCGTACGCGGCTGGGCTCTTTGCACTACGACGACGACAGCGTGCGCACCGCGTTCGCCCTCTCCTTCCGGCGGCTTGCCCCGCTACCGGCACGGCTGTTCCGGCTGCTGCCCCTTGCCCCCGGAGCCGACATCTCCACGGAAGCGGCCTCGGCACTCCTCGGCCGTCCGGCACGCGGCGAGCTGGCGGACCTCGCGCGGGCCGCTCTGCTGAGCGAGGAGCCCGTCGGCTCCGGCCGCTGGCGCATGCACGACCTCATCCGGCTGTTCGCCTCCGGCCTCGCCCACGAGTACTCCGCGAGGCAGCGGGCCCGAGCGCGGAAGCGGCTGCTGCGGTACTACGCGACCACGGCGAGGTCGGCCACGCGCTACCTGTGGGGCCAGGCGGAAGGCGGGACATCCGGCCCGTTCACCAGCCGCGAGGAGGCGATCGCCTGGCTGGAGGCGGAGCGACCGAACCTGGTCGCGGCCACCCGGATGGCAGCCGGCGGCCAAATCAACCTGGCCGTGGACCTGACCTACGGCGTGTCCATCTTCCTCCACCGATGGGGCTACGTGGACGACAACCTCGCGATACTGAGCGCGGTGGTCCCGGCGGCAGAGGCTGCGGGCCGCACAGTGTGGGCAGCCGGGCTCCGCAACGAGCTGGCCCTGTCCCTCGCCGACGCCGGGCGGGTGGCGGAGGGCGTCGAGCATTTACGGGAAGCGGTCAGAGTCTGGCGGCGGATCGTACGTCGCCGGGCGGCCGCTGCCCCGTCCTTGGCTCTGGTCCTGGCCAACCTCGCCTTCTGGGACGAGAGCCCGGAGCGTCGCCGGGCGGCCGCCGAGGAAGCCGTCGCGATCACGCGCCCCCTGGTGAAGGGCAACGGCCTCCCACCGCCCGATGTCGAGTTGGCGGGGGCCCTCGACAATCTCAGCAGGGCCCTCGCAGACCTGGGCCTGCACACCGAGGCGCTGGCCCCGGCACGCGAGGGCGTGGAGATCCGCCGCCGCCAAGTCGCGTCGGCACCCGGTGGATACGAAGCCCTCTTGGCCGACGCCGTGGTCAACCTCGCCGCGCGCCTCCTGGCGACGGGCGAGACGGCGGGGGCAATCGACCATGCCCACGAAGGAGTCGCCCTCTACCGCCAGTTGGCCGCCGAATCACCCAAGGGGTCCGGCCCCGACCTCGCGAACGCACTGGGCACCCTGGGCCTGTGCCGCGCGCGGGCCGGCCAGTGGGAAGCCGCACGCGAGGCCCACGCCGAGGCCACCGCTGTCCTCACCCAACTGGAACGCCCCCGGCCCGCGCCGTCCTTGAACCTCCTCACGGCGGCCTTGGCGGAGGCGCCGGATGACCACGAATCCGCAGAGGCGTCAGCTGTTCACGAGTCGGGCGACTCCGCCGAGCGACCATGAGTTCCTCAAGATCGCCCTGCATACCCTGCGCGCGGGTCAGCCCACAGTGAGGGTGCGCATCTGACGGGCTACCGGATAGGAACGATTGACGTAAATCGACAGCCAGGTGGTCGCTCGCTCTCCCGGCTTGAGCTTGCGGTCATGGCCGTTCTGGTAGTCAGTCATCACGGCCGTGAAGCGCTGGTTCTTGTTGTTGCAGACGAGCTGTCTGCCCTCCACCCACAGGTTGGCGGCGGTGTCCTCGGCCGTCAGCCCGATGTTGAGCGTGCGCTCGGCGTTGGGCTTGCACCGGTAGCTGAGGACCACCACGTTCGGCGCGATCACCTTCTGAGCGGCAACCATCTCGGGTGCGGGAAACGGCTTCCCTTCGGCCGACGCGCCCCCGGTGGCCGTCGCGAGGGCGGCAAGGGCCATCGCGAGTGACCAGCCCGTCTTTCCTCCATGCATGGGTTCCCCCGTCCGGTATGGGCCAGCTCAACGCTGGACCTTCTCCCCCCGTCCAGGGGGCCGTCCCGCAGCATGACAGGCCGTCAGCAAGCAGGCGTCAAACCATGGGAGGATTCCCGGGTAAACCCTCGCTGTACCTGTATCCAGCCACCTCAGGAATGCTGACCGGGCGCGCGCCAGGCGGCCTGTGCGCCTACGCCTCGTGGGCACCCGCGAACAGGCCACTACCGCTCGCCGAAGAGGCGGATGAGGGGATCAGCGACCGCCTCTGCCGGGGTTGCTAGGCCGCCCGCGGATCGTCACCCGCCGCCCACCCGTGCCACGGGGCGGCTGCACGACTATCGACGCCTCACTCATACCCCCAGGGTCCCCCCGACGGGACATTCCGGCACACCAGGCGCCGGTTGCCAGAGCCACGTGTACGTGGACACCCACACCGGGCGGCCGCCGCAGCATGGCCGTGCCGCCCTGCTGCAGCGGCCAACCGGGGGATCTTCGGCGTGCACGGCGACGGGCCGGGGGCGGCTTGGCGACAGGCGTGCTCTGCTGACCTACGCACCGCGTTCACCCCGACGATCGGCGTCCCGTCGACCAGTTGACCGGATGAGGAGAACCCATGTCCCAGCCGACCCGGCCAGCCCGGCGCACGCTCCGCCCCGCCTGCGCTGTCCTCGCCGGCCTCGCCCTGGCGCTGTCGGCCGCGACCCCGGCCGTTGCTGTCTCGCCCCCGCTGTCCCACCCCCGGACCATCCGGCACTTCGACCTGACGAAGGGTCAGCAGCCCGAGAACATCGCCCTTGAGCCGGACGGCTCCGCTGATCTCACGTTGTCCTTCGCGCGCCAGATCGCCCGGGTCGACCGCAAGGGCCACCTCACCGTGCTTGCCACCCTGCCCGCCTCCGCACAGCCCCATACCGCGCTCATCGGCACGGCGCTCGTCACCGGCATCGCCCGTGCCCACGACGGCACGCTCTATTTCGGCTACGCCACCGGCACCAAGGACCTGCACGGCATCTGGCGCCTGCGCCCCGGCGGCAGGCCCGAGCGGATCGCCGCCCTCCCCGTGACCGGCTTCCCGAACGGCCTCGCCCTCGACGAGGACGAACACTGCCTCTACACCGCCGACTCGGCGCTCGGCGTGGTCCACGTCCTTCCGACGAACGGCGGCACCGCCACGACCTGGTCCGACGACACGCTCCTCAAGCCCACCACCGCGTTCGGCGCCAACGGCCTCAAGGTGCACCACCACGCCGTCTGGGTCGGCAACACCGACACCGGCACCCTGCTGCGCATCCCCATCCGCCGCAACGGCACGGCCGAACCCGCCGAGGTCCGCGCGACCGGCCTGTCGGGCATCGACGACTTCGCCTTCACCGGACACGGCGACGCCCTGATCGCCACCCTCAACGTCCTCAACGAAGCCGCCTACATCACCGCCGACGGCACCCACCACACCGTCCTCACCGGCACCGAAGGCCTGTCCAACCCCACCTCGGTGGCAGTACGCGGCCACGCCGTCTACGTCCCGAGCGGCGCCTACTTCACCGGCGCCAACCCCAACCTCCTCCGCGCCGACTTGCAGCACTGAGCACCCCGCCACCCGCTGAGGAGAATGATCACTCACCCAACGAGTAGACAGTGTCTACGCCTGCACGGTAGACACTGTCTATGACTGATGAGAGCTCCCTTCGGGAGCGGTTGATCGATGTCGGGGTCGGCCTTGTGCTGACCGAGGGCTCCGCGTCCGTGGGCCTGCGGGAAATAGCCCGCCGAGCGGGGGTGTCCCACGGGGCGCCGCGTCGGTACTTCCCGACGCACCACGCGCTGCTCTCGGCTATCGGCCGTCGCGGCTTCGAGGATCTCGCAGCCATGTTCGAGGCCGCGATCGCCGGCACGACCACACCGCGCGGCCAGTTGGAGGCTCTCGCGCGGGCATACGTCGGGTACGCACGGGAACGCCGCGGCATGTTCGAACTCATGTGGCGACACGACCTGCTCGACGGCGCGGCGCAGGCATCAGACCAACCGAGGCTGCGCGAGTCGACCCTCCCGCTGTTCGGACACTTCACCGGACTCGTCGCCCGATGCCGATCGGAGCGGGATGCCGCGCGACGCGCCGACGGGCCGAACGAGGCCGGACTGCCGTCTGCGGTGACCGCCGCCGCCCTGTGGTCGAACCTGCACGGCATCGCCCAGCTGTGGGCCTGGGGCAGCTTGCAACTCGCCCTTGGCGCCCCACCGCTGGACGGCGACCCCGACGACAACCAACGCGACCGGCTCATCGCGGCAGTTCTCGACGCCCACCTCGGCCCGGTGACCTCATGACCGCACCCGCACAGCGACAGATCGCACTTCTCGTCAGCGTGGTCGGCGCGGTGATCGTCGCACTGGACGGAACCATCCTGCTCATGGCTCAGCCCGCCATGCAGCGTGATCTCGGCGCGAGCGTGGCACAGATCCAGTGGACGAGCACCGGCTATCTGGTCGCCGTGGCCGCGTTGCTCGTGATCGCCGGGCGCCTCGGGGATCGGTACGGGCACCCGCGCCTGCTGTTCGTCGGCGTCCTCGGTTTCGGGGCCGCCTCGGCCGGAATCGCGCTTGCACCGACGGTCGGCTGGGTGATCGTCCTGCGCGCGGTGCAGGGCGGGTTCGCCGCGTTCCTGCAACCTGCGACGCTCGCGCTGCTACGGCTGGCGTATCCCGCGGACCGGCTCGGCAAGCCGATCGCCATCCGCACCAGTGCGATCGCGGTGGCGGCAGGGTCCGGTCCGCTCCTGGGCGGTGTTCTCGTGGCTCATCTGGGATGGCGCGCCGTCTTCTGGGTCAACGTGCCCCTCGCCTTCGTCATCGCCGTTCTCGCCCTCGCCGTGCGGACGTCGGCACCTGAACGTGCCAACTCTCCACGGCTCAACCTCACGAGCGCGGGCCTGCTGGCGGTCGCGCTCGCACTCCTGGTCCACGCCTTGGCCGACGTACCCGCGCGGGGGTGGACCGCCGCGCCGACGCTGCTCGAATTCCTCGCCGTCATCGGCGTCGCAACGGTGCTCGCCCGGCACGAACGCCGCACCACGCACCCGATCGTTCCGCCGGCCGTAGCGCGGTCCGTACCGGTGTCGGCATCGATGGCGATCCTGCTGGTCACCACCGCCGGCCTGTTCGGCGCGCTGTTCAAGGCCACCTTCTACCTCCAGGACGTACTTCGACTCGACCCACTCGCCAGCGGTCTGCGCGTGCTTCCGCTGACCGTGCTCATGGTCCTCGGCTCACCCGCCGCGGTCGCCGCACTGCGCCGGTACGGTGCGCGCCGCACCGCGATCGCCGGTACGTTCCTCGTCGCGGTCGGCATCGCGGGGCTGTCCCGGCTCGGTCCCGCCAGCACATGGATGGCCATGGCTGCGGCCTTTGCCGCCATCGGTGCCGGATTCGCCACCGTGATGGTCACCGCCACGGGGACCGTCGTCGGTGACGCGCCGCCCGGGTACGCCGGGGTCGTCGGCGGGCTCAAGCAAACCGCCATGAACATCGGGCCGACCTTCGGCATCGCCGTCGCGGCCGGCGCAACCGGCTCGGCTGTTTCAACCATGAGCTCCACTCTGCTGATCCTGGCCGCACTCGCCGCTCTCGGCCTGTGGCCCGCGTCGCGGCTGCCCCGGCGCCCGACCCACCAGGAAGGAAGCGGCACGACCGCCTCACGCCCGACGCAAGCACCAACACCGCAGGCAGCACCCGCTCGACACGCAAACAGTTGAGCAACCGCCGAACACACCCAGGCTGATCCGGTCATGCATCAGACCGATCTTCAGTGTCGGCACATCTACCTGCGCGCTCAAAGCGACAACCGCGGCGCCAGCACGGCGGCCGGTACGACTGCCCGCTCCGGTCGGCGGCGCCGCTGGGGCCGCGCCGTGCCCGGCCGCCGGTCAGGCGGCCGGGTCGCCGAGCAGGGTGAGGACCTCCCCGATGGTGTGCTCGAAGAGGGGCCCGGGGTCGGTGAGGGCGAAGTCGAGGTGCCCGAACACCTCGACCGCGACCGCCCCGTACAGCCGTGCCCAGCAGGCCACGAAGACGTAGATCGCCTCCAGCGGCAGCGGCTCGCCCGCCAGGTGCTCGCGCACCTCCTCCAGCTGCGCCGCCCAGGCCGGATCGAGGTCCGCGGGCACTCGCACGGCGCCGCGGCGCCACAACTCGACCATCAGATCCAGGACGACGCCCCCGAAGCGCCAGCTCGAATCGTGCGCGGTCGCCCCTGGTGCGGTGTCGGCGTCCGCCACCGGTTTGGCGAACAGCAGGGCGAACTCCTGTGGGTGGGCCAGCGCCCACCGGCGCAACTCACGGCACACCTGCCGCAGCCGCTGCCCCGGCTCGCCGACAGGCCGCAGGTCTCGAGCCGCGGCCAGGGATGCGGCGAGCTCCTCGTAGAGGTGCGAGACCAGGGCCTGGACCAGCTCTCGATGACCGGCGTAGTAGCGGTACAGGCCCGGAGCGGTCAGGCCCATTTCCCGGGCGACCGCCCGGACGGTCACCGCCGCCGGGCCCTCCTCGACCAGCAGCCGACGGGCGATGCGCATCGCGTCGGCCAGCGCCTCCTCCCGCACGCGGTGCCGACGCCTGCCCGCAGCGGCTCCCTGGGTGTCCGTCATGGCCGTGGGCCTGCCCTCCACTTGACAAAGTTAACGGGTATCACTTTAGCTTTCCATGAAAGTTTACGATGTTCACTATCGGCTTTGGGGGGCTCATGAAATACGGCATCGTCCTGACCTACACGCTCACGCCGCGCTGGCTGGCACTGCCGCGCCAGGAGCGGAACCGGATGCGCCAGGAGCACATCGAGCCGCTCTTCGCCCGACATGCGGACCGGATCACGGCCCGGTTCTTCGACGCAGAGGCGTTCAGCGGCCGCTTCTCCGACTTCGCCGTGCTGGAAACCGAGGACCTGGGCGCGTACTACTTCCTCATCGAGGCCCTGCGCGACACCCCGCTCATAAGCGACGGCTACCTCGTCCTCGGCGAGATCCTCCTCGGCGTCCGGGACGGCTTCCAGGCGTACGAGCACCTGCTCACCCCCGGGGCTCCCGCGTGAGCGGGCAGGACGTCCGCGCCGGACGGTGGCCGGTGCGTCCGATGCGGACCGCGGCCGCGCTGGCCGGCGGACGTTCCTGGGGCTGACCGCCGTGCAGGAAGGCGGCGCCCAGTGAGCTCCGCCTCGTTCGCCGTGCACGTCGAAGTGCCCGTCACCCAGCGCGACCCTTCCGGCGAAGTGGAATCGCTTCCACGCTCGCGATTCGACAATCTCCAGGACGGCACCGGCGCATCGGCTACGCCGTAGCCGCCACCTACACCGACCTGCCTCTGCCGGTCCTCGTCGACGGCATGTCCGACGTGGAGCGGTGGCACACTCCCACGCCGTCCGACCCGAAGGAGCACGTTGCGTCCAAGAGGACGCCCCCTTAAGATCACCAGCTAAGGGCGGGGTCGTAGCACAGAGGTAGTGCGCGTACACAACATGGACGAGGACGCCGGTTCGAATCCGGCCGCCCCGCCCCCTTTTCAACTCCTAACACGATGCCGCTGCATGGGCCACCCGCAGGTGCGCGTTCCGTACGTCGGCGCGTGCTCACTGCCGCGGAAGCCATGGGCTCGGCGCCAACCGATATACGTACTCCGGTGGTTGCACAACATCACCCGACTACCGCAACGGTCGAGTTCATCCTGCTCAGTCGGCGACGAACGGGGGTGTATCCAACCGGCACCTCAGTGACTTGCAGGTCGGAGAAGAGCAGGGTCAGCCGGTGCGCGTTGGTTTCGATGAGGACGTCGTGGAAGTCGATCCCGAGGGCGGCCGACCAACGACGTGCCGCATCCGACGAGGGAAGCAGCTTTGCGCCGGGGTACATCGGATGCCACTTCACACCCCTGACGAACCCGCCGAGGCCTGCACCGGTCGCGTGGTCGAGGAGGCGGTCATCCAACGAGCTTTCCCACGTCGTGGCCGGTAGTGCCGTCTCGCATTGGGCCTGGACGCAGTACCGGAAGAGATACCGCAGGTAGGACGGCTTGATCCCCGTGCTCGGAGCCGCTGTCATGTAGACGACGACCTCGTAGTCACGCATGTAGTTGGTGTAGCCGTGGTGCACAACGGCGTGATCGAAGATCTCATCGAGCATCTGCTCAAGTACTGCGGCGTCCATGCCGCTGTTCTACCTCAGGCCCCGTGCTCCCCGGAAACCGCTCTGGCCGAGGGCACCGGCCCACTGGGACGAGAGCCGCGCCGTCCGACGCATCGCGTCTGTCGAGTGAATGCGGCATGGCATCCAAGGCCGAGAGCCTCAACTACCTTGGCGAACCGAGGCCGTAGCCCTCCAGGGTCGAGGCGACTTCGTTCGGCTGGGCTAGTGTGTCCGCCGCACATCGGAACGACATGCCTACTGGGGGAAACGTATGTCTGCCGTCGACGGCCCGGCACGGGCGACCGAGAGCGCCGTGGGGCACCGGGTCTCCACTCTGGAGCTCTTCTTCGACCTCGTCTTCGTCTTCACGATCACGCAGTTGACCGTGCTGCTCAGCCACGACCTGTCCTTCGCCCAGGCCGGCCGGGTCCTGCTGATCTTCGCCGTCCTCTTCTGGATGTACGGCGCCTACGCCTACCTCACCAACCAGGTGCCACCCGAGACCAACGCCCGCCGCATACCGCTGATCCTGGGCATGTGCGGCTTCCTCACCTGCGCCCTGGCCATCCCCCGGGTGTTCACCACGGACGGCGTCGCGTTCGGCCTCGGCTACGTCCTGGTCACCGTGGTCCACAGCGCCCTGTACGCCGTCCTGCACGGGCGGCACGTCCTCAGCTTCGCGCTCACCAACGTCCTCGCCGCGCTGTGCGTCACGGCGGCGGGCACCGTGAGCGGCCGGGCCGCCGAAGCGCTCTGGCTGGCCGCGCTGATTCTGCAGGCCATCACTCCCGTCCTCTCCAGCCGCATCACCACCGACGTCGACGGCGACCGCGTCCCGGTGACGGGCCGCGTCGGCGAACTCGACCCGGCGCACTTCGTGGAGCGTCACGGGCTGCTCCTCATCGTCGCGTTCGGCGAGTCCGTGATCGCCATCGGCGTCGGCTCCGGCGATCTCAAGCTGGACTGGGGCCTGTTCGGCGGCGTGGCCCTCGCTCTCGCCCTGACGACCGCGCTGTGGTGGACCTACTTCATCCGCGACGAGGAGGCCGCCGAAGAGGCCCTGCGGGCCGTGTCCGGGCTGGCCAGGTTCCGGGTGACGATGCTGGCGTACTACTACAGCTTCGTACCGATGCTGCTCGGCGTCGCGGTACTCGCGGCCGGGGTGAAGAGGTCCGTCGGGCACCTCCCGGACCACCTGCCGACCGCGCCGGCCCTCGCGTTGGCGGGAGGTGTGGCGCTCTTCCTCGCGGGAAACATCGCCTTCCGCGCGGTGCTGCGCATCGCGCCCCTGCGCTTCCGCACGGCCGGCGCCGCGGCCGTCCTCGCCACGGTCCCGCTCGGAACACATCTCTCTTCCCTGGCCGAGCTGTTCGCCCTGGTGCTCGTACTGATCGCGATGCTGCTTGCCGAAGCACGCTGGGCGCCTTGCGTACACGACGACAGGGCGAGTGCCGCCTGATGGCATAGTGCTCACACCCAGATCTGCCGTAGCACCGACCGCCAGAGCTCAGCGACGATACGAGGCCGTCGCGATCTCGACAAAGGATCGGATCAACGGGTTGGTGTCGCCTTCCTTCCAGACCGCCACCACCCGGCTCGGTGCCATGTCGACCAGCGGCACCACGGCCAGCTCTGCCGGGAAGTCGTACCCGAGCGGAGCCAGGCCGACCGTGCCGTTCCACAGCACGGCCTGCAGGCACTCCTGGACAGCGCGCACCACTGAGCCTTCGCGTGGCCTGCCGCCGTTCCAATACGACTGCCAGAGGGGGTCGGTGTCCTGCGGGAACTGGAACCAGCGGCGGTCGTTCAGCTCGGCCAGCCGCAGGCTGTCGCGGCGGGCCAGTGGATCGTCGGCGCGCAGGACCACACCGACCGGATCGGCACGCAGCACACGTGTCGTCAGGGCGGTCTCGTCGAACGGCGCCCGGGTCAGAGCGACATCGACCAGACCGCCGCGCAGCCCGCACGTGGGGTCGGTCAGGTCGGTGGCGCGGATGCGTATGTCGACGCCCGGGTGAGTGCGGCGGTAGGCGGCGGCCAGCCTGGACACTCCCGGGTCGGTGCTGTCGCCCAGTATGCCGACGGTGAGGGTCGCGACGCCGGCCGCCGCGCTCACGCGTACGCCGACACGGTCGGCGTGGGCCAGCAGGGCCCGCGCCTCGTCGAGCAGCACCGTGCCGACCGGCGTGAGCGTGACGCCGCTCGGCGAGCGGACGAAGAGCAGGGCCCCGACATCGGCCTCCAGCCGCTTGATCGCCCGGCTCAGCGGCGGCTGGCTCATGTGCAGTCGGGCAGCGGCCCGGCCGAAGTGGCATTCCTCGGCGACCGCCACGAAGTAGCGCAAGGTCCGTAGCTCCACGCGGCAACGATACCGATGAGGTATCAGCGCGGCGGAACGGGTTTTGGACGCGGGTACGGCCACGGCGGTGCAATTGTGAGCATGAGCGAAGAAACACCGACCAACGAGCCCCAGACCGTCCCTGCCGTATCCGTGGTGGGTCCCGACGATGGTGAGACGATCGTCCTGGGCACCACGCGCATGCGTGTTCTGGAGGACGGCAGTCACACCGAACACCGCCTGGCGATCGCCGAGTCCGTCCTCGCCCCGCACACCCAAGGACCGCCGCAGCACCGGCACGGCCAACACGACGAGGGTTTCTACATCCTCTCCGGCACCGTGCGGTTCACCGTCGGGGAGGAGGACTACGACGCGGTAGGGGGCACGTTCGTGATGGTTCCGCCCGGCACCCCTCACACCTTCGCCAACCCGACCGACCAACCCGCCGTCATGCTCAGCACGTTCACCCCCGACCTGTACCTGCGGTACTTCCGAGACCTCCACGACGTGCTCGCCGACGGCCGGTCGCTGACACCACAGGCCCATGCCGACGCGATGAGCCGATACGCGACCGAGCCCGCCGCCGACCTCGCCTGAAGCCGACGGAGGCTCGTCGGCACGTTCTCCCCGGTCCGACACGACGCCGGCCCCACGACCCCCGAGGTCCGTACGTGGCTCGGCTCCCGACCGGGACGGTGATGCTCCAGGCTGACGGCGCCGACGCTCCCCACGGCTCCACCAAGACGTACCACGCGTAAGGTGTGGGCGGGCGCGGTGAGATCACAAGGAGTTCGTGTGTCCGTCGTCAGCCTTGAGCACGCCACCGTCCCCGCCGACACGGGGGAGGTGACCCTCCTGATAGCCCGCCGGGTGGAGCCCGGCCACGAGGCCGCCTTCGAGGTGTGGGCGAAGGGGATCCTCGAGACCGCGGCCGCCTTCCCGGGCCACCTCGGCTACGGGCTCTTCCGCTCCTCCGGCGGCGACGCCCCCTGGTTCCTCGTCCACCGCTTCCAGGACACCGAGGCGTGCCGCGCCTGGCAGGAGTCACCGGAGCGGGCCGCCTGGTTCGCCGACTGCGAGGGACACCACCACACCGAGATCGCCCGGCGCGAACTGACCGGCATGGAGACCTGGTTCGCCAAACCGGGCTCGACACGGCCTGCGCCGCCGAGGTGGAAGATGGCGATCAGCGCGACCCTGGCGATCTACCCGATCTCCGTACTCGGCAGCCTCTTCCTCACACCACGTCTGACGCCGCTCCCCCTCCTGCTCGCCAGCGCGATCGTGGCCTGCGTCTTCAACATACTCATGACGTACGTGGCGATGCCCGCCGTGAGCAGACTCCTGCGCGGCTGGCTCACCCCGTAAGCGCCTTTGAGGTCGTCCGGTCCGGCCTGCTGCCGCGCCCCCGTGGTCAGCCGTTGAGGTTCCCCATCAGCTCGGGGGCGTAGCGGTCGCCGGAGACGACGCCGCGCGGGGCGACGGCTTCGATGGCGGCCAGCTCCTCTTCGGTGAGGGTCACGGTGGTGGCGGCGACGTTCTCCTCCAGGTAGCGGCGGCGCTTGGTGCCCGGGATGGCGGCCGCGCCCTGGTGCAGCACCCAGGCGAGAGCCAGCTGGGACGGCGAGACCTGCTTGGCGGTGGCGATGCGGCGGACTTCGTCGACCACGGCGAGGTTGCGGGCGAAGTTCTCGCCCTGGAAGCGCGGGTCGGTTCGGCGGAAGTCGTCGGCGGCGAAGTCGTCCGGGCTGGTGATCGCACCGGACAGGAACCCGCGTCCGAGCGGCGAGTAGGCGACCAGACCGATTTCGAGTTCGTTCAGGGTGGCCGCGACCCCGTCGTCCTCGATGCCGCGCTCGAAGAGCGAGTACTCGGTCTGGACCGCCGTGATCGGGTGGACGGAGTGGGCGCGGCGAATGGTCCGCGGGGCGACCTCGCACAGGCCGATGTGGCGGACCTTGCCGGCGTCCACCAGCTCGCCCATGGCGCCGACGGTCTCCTCGATCGGGACCTGCGGGTCGACCCGGTGCAGGTAGTAGAGGTCGACGTGGTCGGTGCGCAGGTGGCGCAGGGAGCGCTCCAGCGAACGACGGACGTACTCGGGACGCCCGTTGTGGCCCACGAGCGTGCCGTCGTCGGTGAACTCGATCCCGGTCTTGGTGGCGAGGACGGCCTGCTCGCGACGGCCGGCGAGGGCCTTGCCGAGGAGCTGCTCGTTGAGGAACGGGCCGTAGCTCTCGGCGGTGTCCAGCAGGGTCACGCCCAGTTCCAGGGCGCGGTCGATGGTGGCGAGGGACTCGGCCTCGTCGGTGCTGCCGTAGAAGGCGCTCATGCCCATGCAGCCGAGTCCTTCGGCGGAGACGGTCAGGCCCTGGCTGCCGAGGGTGCGGAGTTCCATGGTGATCTTCCTTGCTGTTGCGGTTCGTCCCGCTGGGTGTGGCTGGTTGGCTGTACGTACGGTGTGCGGCGGGGATGCTGTGCGGCTGCCGCAGCCGGCGGGGCGCGGAGCGGTCAGCGCACCCAGGCCCCGGTGAGGGTCTGGACCGCGGAGCCGTCGAGGTCGGCGAGGGTGGTGGCGACGAAGTCGCGGGCCCACTGCGAGGTCTGGATACGGAAGGGCGGGCGGTCGACGGTCAGGGCGTCCACGATCGGGGCGGCCGCCTCGGCCGGGGTCTGGGCGTTGCCGAACGACTGCAGGGTGCGCTTGATGTAGGCCTCCAGCGCCGGGCTGTAGGGCCCCGCGGCGGCGAGCAGCGCCGGGACGTCCAGGCCGAGATTGGCGACGAACTCGCTCGCCACCGCGCCCGGCTCGACCACGCTGACGTCGACGCCGACGGTCGCGGCGACCGGCGCGAGGGACTGCATGAAGCCCTCGACGGCGAACTTGGCCGCGCAGTACGCCTCGTTGAAGGGCTGGCCGACAGCGCCGCCGACGCTGCTGACGGTGATCACCCGGCCCTTCGACGCACGCAGGTGCGGCAGGGCGGCCCGGGTCACCGCCACCACGCCGAAGAAGTTGACCTCCATGGCCGCGCGGACGTCGTCGAGGCTGCTCTGCTCGATGGTGCCGACCTGAGCGGCGCCTGCGTTGTTGACCAGCGCGTCGAGGCGGCCGTGCTCGGCGACGACCTCGTCCAGGCAGGCGGTGACGCCGGCGGCGTCGGTCACGTCCAGGCGCTTGACCTGGATCCGGTCCGCGACACCCGCCTCGTCGGCGGCCTTGAGCAGGGCCTCGGCCTTGCCGGTGTCGCGCATGGTGGCGATGGTCGTCCAGCCCGCCCGGGCGGTGCCGATGGCGGCGGCCAGGCCGATGCCGGAGGACGTACCGGTGATCAGAACCGTCTTCGGGGAGGTCATGAGGGCTTCCTTGCAGGGGGAGGGGAACGGGCCGACACCCGTAACCGGGGAGTTCCCCAGTTATCCGCAACGGTAAACGGGGAGCTCCCCGGTTGTCCAGCTAGACTGGCCCCTGACGAAGAGGAGCAGCCTTGACCACCAAGCCGAGCGTGTTGCGCGCCGATGCCCGCCGCAACCGGGAGCGCATCCTCGAAGCGGCCGTGCGCGCCTTCTCCGAGAAGGGGCCCGACGTGGCGATCGACACGATCGCCAAGGCCGCGGGCGTCGGCTCAGCCACGCTCTACCGCCACTTCCCCACCCGCGAGGCACTGGTCGAGGCGGCCTACCGCAACGAACTGGCCCGGGTCTACGACAGCGCCACGACGCTCCTCGCCGCCCATGCGCCGGACCGGGCGATCCGCCTGTGGATGGACGCCTTCATCGACTACCTGGCCGCCAAGCAGGGCATGGCGGACGCCCTGCGGGCCGCGGTCGCCTCCGGCGCGGACCCCTTCGCCGAAACCCTCGACAAGCTCGGCACCGCACTCACCACCCTGCTGCGCGCGGGCGCCGACGCCGGTCTCCTGCGCCCGGACATCGACCCCTTCGACGTCGGCTTCAGCCTGGCCGGCGTCGCACTGATCACCAGCGCTCCCGACCAGCGCGAGCGGGCCGGCCGCCTCCTCGATCTGCTCCTTGACGGGCTGCGGTACGGGGCGGATGGGCCGCCGGTTAGCTCGTGACCCTGCTCTGGCCGCCTTCACCACCCACACCGGAGGCATCGAGTCCTGCTTTTGGCTGCCGAGGCGGTACGGGGACAGCGGGTGCGGTTCCTGGCCGAGGCGCACCTGCATTCGGCAGGGCGGTTCTGACGACCGTCGTGGTCAACCTGGCCGCTCGTGCGCGGCCGCGGCACGTGAGCGCGCGGGGGATCCCGGGCTGGGGTAGCGGGCACAGCGTGGAAGACGATCCCTCAAGCGCTGCCAGGACACCCGCCTGCTACGTGCCCAGACGCCTTCCCCCGAATCGGGAGTCAGTCCCAGTCAGACGCCGGTTGGTCGACGCGGCCGCCCTTGTGCGGTGCGGCGATGTAGTCCTTGGCGCCGTGGGGCAGTGCGTCCACGCACTCGGACGAGCAGGCACTGACCAGGAGGGGCAACACGTCCGTGGCCACACGGATCGAGATCCATACCTGGTGGAGTCCCCACTGCTCGATCGGCCGGTCGCAGACACTGCAGCTGTGCACAGCGGTGGCTCCCCAGCGCCGGGGATCGAGACGTGCCGGATCGAGTTCGGCGGCGGAGTCCTGGGAGGGCTGGAGCCGCGGAAATGGCGGCCGCAGCTTGTAGTTACCGAACAGCGCGCGGGTGCTGACCGTGCTGCGGATCAGGTTGCGGCAACGGGTGATCTCGAAAGGGAACCAGTGGAGCCGGTAGGAGGTGTAGGGCGTGAACTCCTCCAGACTGGTCATGGCCCCGATCTCGGGCGGGATCCGCACCAGGTTGCTGCCATAGAGCACGAGGTGCCTGACCGCGGTGAGCTTGGAGATGCTCGGCGGCAGGGTGACGACCTGCCGCCGCTCTTCGGCGCTGAGCTCGGTCAGGGGGCGGAACTCCTCGCGGCCATCGGCGGCAGCCTCGTCGACCAGCTCCAGCAGGTGCTGCCAGCCCGGGGCGGAGGTGTCCTGCTGTTCGGTGTGGAACCCGACCCTCGCTCGAGGATGCGGCTCGGACTGGGAGAAGCACGAGCAAAGGTCCCGGTAGGATCCCCGCCCACCTCGGGCCGGGTCTGGTGTGTCGCCCCAGCGGTTCACGTAGAGCGTCGGCTCTCCCTCATCCGTCATGGCGTCACGATACGGAGAATGCCACGAGCTCTCCCAGCGATTAACTGACCCAAATCGACCTCGACACCCTCATCATTCGAGACGACACCACCACCCGCCCCTGTGTATGGCCGACAGCCTCGCCAGCAGCCCAAGGGGCCACTCCTCGCGCGCCTCGCCGTGCTGCTCACGGGGCAGACCACAGCCTGCCCCCTCAACGCCGCCCGCGTCGTCCCCATGTCGGACTCGTACCGCTCGGCCAGTGGCTATCCCTGGTCACCGGGAGGCCGACCTGGGCTGATCACTCAGCTCCGTTGTTCCTGCCACGGCTGTAAGACCGAGGGTGGGATCTCGGTGCAGGTCTCGACAAGGATGGCGCGGGAAGGGCCGGTCCTCCAAAGCGAGTCGGCCGGGCTGACGAAGATCCTTCGCGGTTCTGCCGCGGCCAGGGCGGTGGCGGCGGCTCACGGAAGCGATCCGGCCGCTGACAGCGAGGCAGGAAGATGAGTATCTGCGCTCATGCGAGCCGGCCAGGCTCGGAGCCACGCTGGCCGCATGGTCACCACTTCGACACGCGCTCGCTCCTCCCGGAGCACTCTGGCCGCCACCGCTGCCGTTCTGATCATTGCCGTGCCCGTTGCCACCTGGTGGCTGATCGGGCAGCAGAACGCGAATGGTCTTCCGCCGTCCGATCTGGACTACGCGGTTCGCCCCCTCTCCATCGGGTCGGGCCAGGAAACGGCGTTGGGCGCGGCCGCGCTGCTGCTGACCGCCGTGGCGACGGCGGTCCTGCTGCGCGCCACCCGTCGGCAGCGGTTCGACCCTCGGTGGTGGCAGGCCATCCTGCCGCTGCTCCTTGCCGGACTGCTGCTGGGCGTGGGCTGGCGGATCGTCACAGCCGGGGTGATCGGCGCCAACATCGGCGCCGCCTTCACCGTCTTCTTCGGCGGCCCCGTATTCGCTGCCCTGGTGGTGGGAGCTGTGGTCCGGGGGCTTTTGCTGCACTTCGCCGGGGGCACTGACTGACCCGGCCGACGAGCACACCCAGGCGGTCGTCTCCGTGGGTGCGACCGGCGTCCCCTTCCAGGCCCCGCCCATTCGCCGACCGCACGTCGCGCGGTCTCGGTCACGTACCGCATCTGCGGCAGCGCACCCACCTGACGCCCTCCCCCAGCGCCGCGCCGACATTCGCCGTTCCCCGCGCCCGGCCGAATGCCGGCGAGCCCTCCGCTTGACCTTGACACAGTGACAAGCCCTTCACTGCTCGCCAAGGAGGTGGTCCGATGACGATCACACAGCAGGACACGGATGTAATACGAGCACTCCAGGGGCTGGAGGACGACCGCTCCTCCGTGCGGCTGCGGGCCGCTCTGGCGGTCGGTACGGCGCCCGACCCTCGGTTCGTCGGCAAGCTCCTCGAGCGCTGCGCGGTCGAGCCGGAGTTCTTCGTCCGCGACATGCTGACCTGGGCGCTCACACGGCACCCGGTGTCCCTGACGCTCCCCGAGCTGATCCGTACGGTCGACTGCGAGCAGCCGCAGGCGCGGAGTCAGGCGCTGCACACGCTGTCCAAGATCGGAGACCGGCGGGCGTGGCCGGTGGTCACACGGGAGTTGCTGTGTGACGCCGACGACGAAGTCGCGCGAGCCGCCTGGCGGACCGCAGTCGTCCTCGTGCCGGAGGGCGAGGAGCCCGCGTTGGCCGCGGTGTTGGCGACACAGCTCGGGCGCGGCAACCGGGAGACCCGGCTGAGCCTCAGCCGGGCGCTGGTCGCGCTGGGGGACGCGATCGTACCGGCGCTGCGTGCTGCGACGTCGGCCCCTGACGTACGCGCACACGCGCTCGCCACCCAACGCCTGCTGCACGACCCGGACACCGGGTTCGAGTTCGCGATCGAGGAGGCGAAGCGCGTCGTGGCTCTTGGTGGGGACAGGCAGGAGGGAAGATAAGACGTGTTGATCGGTGAGGTGGCGCGACGTTCCGGGGTCAGTGCCCGCATGCTCAGGCATTATGAATCGCTCGGTCTGGTACAGCCTTCGGGTCGTACGGGCTCCGGCTATCGGGAGTACGCCGCCGAGGACATCCGGCGGATCTTCCAGATCGAGAGCCTGCGGTCGCTGGGGCTGTCGCTGCGCGAGATCGGGCGCGCGCTCGACGACCCCGGCTCCGCTCCGTCGGCACTCGTCGGCGACCTCATCCGACAGACGCACGAACGCATCGCGGCGGAAACCGAGCTGCTCACGCAGTTGCGCCGGATCGAAGCGGCGGAGCCCGGCGACTGGGAGGACGTCCTCCAAGTCGTCGCGCTCCTCCAGGCGCTGGCGTCGAAGAGCGCCGACGCACGCCAGCGCGCGGCCCTGTCCCCGGTCGCCGAGGTGCCGGTGGAGGCCCTGGTCGAGGCGGTGCTGAGCGAGACGGAGCCGAACGTCGCCGGAGCCCTTCGATGGGCACTGGCGCGATCGGGCGACGGCGGCCCGGCCCTGCTGGCGCAAGGCCTCGACTCCCCAGTGGCCGCCGTGCGCGAACGTGCCGTTCGCTCCCTCGCCGAACTGCCCGACGGCGAGGCCACCGAGCACCTGCGAGCCGCCCTCGCGCACCCCGACGCCGTGGTCCGCGGGGTCGCGGCCCTGGCACTCGGCACACGCGGAGTGGCCGAGGGGATCCCCACGCTCATCGACATGATCGAGCAGGGCAGGAACGACACCGACGCCGCCGATGCGCTGAGCGTCCTGGCGAGCGACACCACGACGGCGGATCGGATCGCGACCGCGCTCGTCGACCGCCTCGCCCACGACGCCACCGAGCCGCCCGCACGCGGGCGGCTGACCCAGGCACTGGCGGGCATCCCGGGTGCGACAGCGTCACGTGCCCTCGTGGAGCTGTCGCACGACGAGGAACGCGCCGTCGCGCTGACCGCGACGTACCTTCTTCAGCTGCGCGCGGCAGGGTGAAGGATCCGGCCCCCTCAACGGCCACGGCCGCAGTGCCCAGCCCGCTCGACCCATGGCTTCAACCGTCAGGTTGATGACACCAGTTGGGCCCGGCGCTAGCGTCGGGCGATGCGTACGAAGATCACGACGCTCGGCGGCTCATGGCCACTCCGACGGCGACGGCAGATGTTCGACATCGCGCTCGCCGCCGCCATCGCCGCGAGTGCCTGCGTCACCGGACACGAATACCATCCCGCCGGATGGGCCCCCTTCGACGGCCGCGCCTATCTGCTCAGCTGCCTGGTGGCGCTTCCCCTGGTCTGGCGGCGGGCGGCCCCGATGTCCGCCCTGGCCGCCACGTGCGCGGCGTACTCGCTGTATCTGGCTCTCGGATACCAGCCCACGGTGAACTGGTGGGCGCCGATGATCGCCCTCGTCAGCCTGACGGCGCGACGGTCCCTGCGGATGGCCGCCGTGGGCGCCGTACTCACGTGCGGGGCTGTGCTGCACAGTGGACTGGCGGGTCACCTGTCACTGGTCATGGCCGCAGGCCAGGCCCTGCTCATCTCCCTCGTCGCCGTCTTCCTGGGCCGCACTCAGCGCCTGTTCACCGAACGCAACCATGAACTCAGGCGGCTCACCGAGCAGTTGAAGCGGGAGCAGCAGGAGCGGGCCCGGCGGGCGGTGGTCGACGAGCGTATGCGTATTGCCAGGGAACTGCACGACGTCGTCGCCCACCACATGTCGGTGATCACGGTCCAGGCCGGACTGGCCGGATATGTCTTCTCCTCGGAGCCCGACACCGCCCGCGCCGCGTTGGACAACCTCGCCGGGGCCGGCCGTGAGGCACTGGCGGACCTGCGCCGGCTGCTGTCCGTGCTCCGGGTCGACGTCGACGAGGACGACATCCCCGACCCGGAGGAAACCACGGCGTCCGCGCTCAGCAGGCTCGACGACCTTGCCGCGCGCGTGAGGGCGACCGGTGTCGACGTCGCGATCCGGACCGAGGGGAGAGCCCACCTCCCTGCCTCCAGGACTGGAGATGTGCGCGTTCCGGGTCGTACAGGAGGCACTGACCAACGTCGTCAAACACGCACGCGGAACCCGGGCGGAGGTCACCGTCACGTACCTTCCGGATGCACTCCTCATCACCGTGCGCGACGACGGCGGCACCGCAGATCCCGTCGCATCCCCTCACGGCTCCGGGCAAGGCTTGATCGGCATGCGCGAGAGAGCAAAAGCCTACGGAGGTACGCTGGTTGCCGGTGCGCGACGCGAAGGGGGATTCGAAGTCCGGCTCACCCTGCCGACCGACGACGCGCGACACGTATCGGAAACTGCTTGACCGCGGTGGACATCACGGGGAGCCCGCTGTGACCAGAGTGCTGGTTGTGGATGACCAAGACCTCATTCGGGCAGCACTGGCAGCCATCCTGCGCGCCACCCCCGGATTCACGTCCGTCCTGGAGACCGCGGACGGCGAGACGGCCGTGACCATGGCAGCCGAACACCACCCCGACGTGATCCTGATGGACATCCGTCTGCCGGGCATGAACGGCATCACCACGACCGAGCGCATCCTGGCCCAGCGCACCTCCCCCACACCCAAGATCATCGTCCTGACGACCTTCGACACGGACGAGTACGTGTACGGCGCACTGCGCGCCGGTTCCTGCGGCTTCCTCCTCAAGGACATCCCGCCGGACCGCCTCATCGCCGCGATCTCGGCGATCCGGTCCGGCGACATGCTCTTCGCGCCGTCCGTGACACGCCGACTGATCGAGGCCTACGCACCACGACCGGGCGAGGCCGCCCGCCGACCCGAGAGCCTGCACCAGCTCACCGTGCGCGAGACGGAAGTGCTCCGATTAGTCGGAAAGGGCCTGGCCAATGACGAAATCGCCCATGAGCTGTATGTGAGCGAGTCGACGGTCAAGACCCCTATCCACCGCACCATGCACAAACTCGACCTGCGCAGCCGTGCCCAAGCCGTCGTCACCGCGTACGAGGCCGGTCTCGTGGTGCCGCGCGGCACAAGGTAGACCCCTTCAACAGGGTCCGACCGACGGCGTACGCGCAAGGCGATCCGAAAGGCTGCGGTGTCGATCGAGCAGGTCGAGCGCCTGGCCTCGCACCCCGAAGAATTCCAGGGAGTTCGATGGGGGGCCGTGCCATGATCGCAGGATGGCCTTCTCATCATCAGGACAGGTTGCGACCCCCGTACTGGACATCGCCTACGAGTACGCGGGTGATCCCGCTGCCACCCCGGTGATCCTGCTCCATGGATTCCCCTACGACGTAAGGGCGTTCGACGACGTCGCCACGGGCCTGGCCGGTCAGGGTGCCTACGTGCTCGCACCGTATCTGCGCGGCTTCGGGCCGACCCGGTTCCGGGACGCTACGACGGTCCGCTCCGGACAGCAGGCAGCGCTCGCCCAGGACCTGTTCGACTTCATGGACGCGCTGGACATCGAGAGCGCCGTCCTCGCGGGTTACGACTGGGGCGGCCGGGCCGCGTGCATCGCCGCCGCCCTGCGTCCCGAGCGCGTCCGGGGCCTGGTCACGGTCGACGGCTACAACATCCAGGACCTCGCGCACGCCGGAGAACCCTCCGCCCCGGAATGGGAGCGCACCTACTGGTACCAGTACTACTTCCACTCCGAGCGCGGGCGCCTCGGTCTTGAGCGCAACCGCGACGACCTGTGCGAGCTGCTCTGGCGCACCTGGTCGCCGACCTGGGCCGGTGCGAGCGCGGCCTTCCCCGCCAGCAGCCCGAGCCTGCACAATCCCGACTTCGTCGACGTGGTCATCCACTCCTACCGGCACCGGTTCGGCCTGGCCGAGGGCGACCCCCGCTACCAGGAACTCGAAGACCTCATCGCCGCCCAGCCGCCGATCACCGTCCCCACCGTCGTACTCGAAAGCGGCGACGACGGCGTAGGCGGTCCGAGCGCGGCGGAGGACCGCGACTGCTTCACCGGACCGTACGAACACCGGCTCCTGCCGGGAGTGGGACACAACGTTCCGCAGGAGGCTCCCGGAGCGTTCACCGACGCCGTGGCCAGTCTTCTGACCCGGTAGCCGGGCAGGCCCTCTCCAGGGGTGGCCGAGCAGCCCGAAGACGGCGACATGCCCGCCACCGGGTGCGGCGGCGAAACCTGCCATGCTGGGCGGGTTCGGTTCGATCCTCACACCATGGAGGCATTGATGCGTGCAGGCGTCGTGGTCACCGCGCAACCCGGTGTGGAGGACCTTGCCGTACGGGCCGAGGAGTTGGGCTTGGACAGCTTCTGGGTCAACGACACCCCGATGGTCCACGGCGACCCCTTCGTCGCCTTGAGCCTGTGCGCGAAGGCCACCAGCCGCATCAGGCTCGGCATCGGCGTGACCTCACCGGCGCTGCGCTCGGCTCCGGCCACCGCGAGCGGGCTCGCCAGCCTCAACGCCCTGGCACCGGGCCGGATCATCTGCGGAGTCGGCACCGGAAACACCGCCCGGCGCACCCTGGGCATGCGGCCGACCACGACGGCCAGGCTGGAGAACTTCACCGCCACACTCCAGGACCTGTGCGCCGGACGTGCGACCCAATACCGCGAGGGCAACCGGGTCCGCGACATCCGGTTCCTGCACGCCGGGGCGCAGGTGAACACCGCCGACCCGATCGAGTTCGTCGTGGCCGCGCTGCTCGGGCCGAAGGCCGCCGCCGTCGCCGGGCGCCGTGGCACCGGCCTCATCTCGTTCGGCCTGCTGGACCCCACCGCCTGGCACGCGCTGCACGACACCCGCCGCCACTCCGCCCAGGGCACACCCCGCGACCCCGACTCCCACAGGGACTCCTACCTGGTCACCGCGCTCCACCTGCTCGACGAGGACGAGGACCCCCACGGCGACGCGGCCCGAGACGCGACGGGCCACCTCGTCCTGTCGCTGCTGGCCTTCGCCGCCGACACAGCCGCCGACACACCCTCCCTCGCCGAGCAACTCGGCCCCGAGGAAGGCGCGGCGGTGCGGAAGCTCCTCGACCGGCGCGGCACCACCGCCACCGCCCCGGACCGGCACACCAAGCTCTACCCCAACTACCTCGGACGCATCGCACCGCAGGACCGGGACCTGGTCCTGCCCTCGCTGATGAACACCCTGGCCCTGGTCGGCACCCGCGACGACCTCCTCGCCCGCATCACCACCCTGGAACAGGCCGGCGTCGACGAACTCCTCATCCAGCCGGTGGTCGACCCGCCCACCGAAATGGCCCTGCTCGCGAAACTCCTCACCTGAGCCGACCCGCCTGCCGCATACGCCGGACCGAACCCGCGACGCGACCGCGGCCCGCACATCGCAGGAAGCAGGAGTGCGAGGTGCTCATGAATGCGACACCTGATTCCACGAGACTCCGCGAAAGCCCCTCGCGCCGCTCCCCAATCGGGAAACACGCCTTAGCATGCGCGTCATGCGTGCGTTCTTCACAGTTGATCAGCGGCGGTTGTCGTTTCTGGACTTCGGTGGTCCGGGACTCCCGATCCTGGCATTTCACGGGCATTACAACGAGGCCTCGGTGTTCGCCCCGCTGGCCGAGGCGCTGGCGCCGCAGTGGCGAGTGATTGCTCTGGATCAGCGCGGGCACGGTGAGTCCGACCGTGCCGAGAGCTATCAACGGGCCGATTACGTCGCTGACATCGCCGCCTTCCACCGCCATCTCGGACTCGGCCCGGTGCCGGTTCTCGGCCACTCCATGGGCGGTGTGAACGCCTATCAATACGCCGCCCGGCACGCGGACCAGGTCACCGCTCTGATCGTCGAGGACGTCGGCGCCGTCGTCAACGCCGACTGGTCGTTGACTACGCAGCTGCCCCGCTGGGCACCGTCCCACCAGGCACTGGCATCGGCACTCGGCCCACTGGCGCCCTACCTCGAGTGCTGCTTGCGCCCGTTCGAAGACGGATGGGGATACTCATTCGACATGGATCACACGGTGCGGTCCCACAAAGCCCTCACCGGCGACTATTGGGGCGACTGGGAGAAGGTGACGTGCCCGACCTTGCTGATCCGAGGAACGGACAGCGTTGTACTGACGCAAGAGCACGCCCGGGAAATGATCGCCCGCCGGACCGGGCAGGCTCGGCTGGCCGAACTCCCGGCCGGGCACGTCGTGCATTGCGACGCCCCCGACCAGTTCACCGCTACCGTACGCACCTTCCTGTCCCAACTCCCCACGGCACGTCAGAAACGGACCTCCTCGCAGGCCCGGCCGCGCGAGACATAGCCGCCATTGGTGTGCTCCCAGCCCTCGGCGCAGATCACCGCCCGGTTGGGGAGGTCGCGCCCCACCCGTACGGTGTACTTCTGGTGGTAACCCCAGAACCCCGTGGCGCTGTTCTGGTCGAGGCCGCCACCCCAGATGTGGAAGTGGCCGGTGAAGTCGCCGCCCCAGGTCGTCGACGCGGACACCTGCTCCACGCGCAACCCGCTGCCGTCCACGGCGATGCAGGTCCGGCCGTTGCATCCCGCCGCACCGGCCAACGCCGTCGACGCACCCGCGGCCATCACCGCACCGACACAGGCCGCGCTCACGCCCGCCCGCACCAGCCACCGTACGTTCACACCCACACTGCTGCCCATTACCCCAAGCCCTTCCGAGTCGACCACTACGGCAAGGGGATCTTGGCAGCACGCGTCACCGGGTACGCCGTCTTCAGCAGCCCAGGCCTCCTTTCCCACCCCTATGGGTGAACACCCGGCACAGCCGACCGCGTGGTCTCAGCCGGTGGTCCCCCTCGTTGACATTCCCCTGGCAGCATGCCTAAGTTGCGGCACAGGACTGGATGCACCACAACCGGAGAAGTGATGGTGGCAGCGATGTACGCAGCTGACGGGACGGCCGCATGGCGGCGCCTCGGCCGCGTCCTGCTGTGCACGAACCGCTCCGTCGACCTGCTCCGCGTCAACAGCGCGCTGTGTACGGCCACTTGTCGCACCCTCTGCCAGGACTGACGACCCTCTGCGGGCTTCCGGCTTCCTGAGCCTCATGGCGTTCTGAGCCTCCTGGCGTTCTGACTCTTTTCACGGCCGCCGCCCTCGCGGTGCGGTCCCTCCCTGCCCGGCCCCGTTCACCGTGCCACCGCGCGTCGCGCCTCGTACCGAGCCGTTCCCGCTCGGTTCGATGCCGCCGCTTCCACGGTCCGGGCTGTCCGAATCCGCTGGAGCCCTCGATGAGTGAATCGCCCGGCATCACCGTGTCCTCCGGATCAGCTTCACCCGAGGCCATGCCCCTCCCCGACGCTCCCGCTGCGCCGAAGCCCCCGACGGCGCAGCGGGTGATTCCGCTCCGGCATCCCGGTCGCTGGATCGTCACGGCCGTCGTCCTGGTGCTGGCCGCGCAGGTCCTCCACGGACTGGCGACCAACCCCTTCTACCAGTGGGACCGGTTCGCGTACTGGTTCCTGCGTCCGGCGATCCTCGACGGGCTGCTCATCACCCTGGAAGTCACCGCCTACAGCGCGGTGTTGGGGCTGCTGGGCGGTGTCGTACTGGCTCTGGCCAGGCTCTCCCCCAGCCCGGTGCTGCGCGCGGTCAGCTGGCTCTACACCTGGCTGTTCCGGTCGGTGCCGCTGATCGTGGTCCTGCTGTTCCTGTACAACTTCAGTGCGCTCTACCAGACGTTGAGTGTGGGCGTGCCGTTCGGTCCGGCCTTCTTCACCTTCGACGAGTCCCGCCTGGCCACCGACATGGTCGTCGCGGTCGTCGGACTGAGCCTGAACGAGGCCGCGTACGCCTCCGAGGTGGTACGCGGCGGGCTGCTCTCCGTCGACCAGGGCCAGCACGAGGCGGCCGCCGCGCTGGGGCTGCCCAAGCGGCACCAGTTCGCGAAGATCGTGTTTCCCCAGGCGCTGCGCTCCATCACCCCGAACTACGTCAACCAGCTGATCGGCCTGGTCAAGGCCACGTCGCTGGTCTTCTACGTCTCGTTGCTCGACCTGTTCGGCTCGGTGCAGAGCATGGGCGCGACCTACCCCGGCGACATCGTGCCGCTGCTCCTGGTCGCCACCACCTGGTATCTGATCCTCACCAGCATCGTGTCCGTCGTCCAGTTCTACGTCGAGCGGCACTACTCGCGGGGCGCGCTGCGCACGCTGCCGCCGACCCCGTCGCAGAAGGTGTGGCGGGCTCTGCGCGAGCTGCGCGCCCGCGTCCGCACGGAGACGGCGATGTGAGAGGCGACCCCACCCCACCACGTTGCCCCGCTCCTCCCCGAACCCGCACAAGCAGCCTCCCGTACCGCACCAACCACCGGGCACACACCTCCCGGACAACGGACAAGGACACCCATGCGCACCCTCGCTCTCCGCAGCACACTCCTCCGCGGCGTCGCCGCGTCCGCGGCCGTCGCCTCCCTCGCCGCCGGGCTCTCCGCGTGCGGCGGCGACAGCGACGCCGCCACCAAGCCCGTCAGCGCACCGGCCGGGACGGTCACCGTCGGCGCGCTCTCCAACGGCGCCGCCAAGGAGACCGCACTGAAGGTGTCCGAGGTGAAGTCGATCAGCGCCAAGCTGCCCAAGTCCGTTGCCAAGAACGGCACCTTGGTGATCGGCGTCGGCGCGCTGCCCGCCGGATCCCCGCCGCTGCAGTACGTGGGCCAGGACCAGAAGACCCTCACCGGCGCAGAACCCGACCTCGGCCGGCTGGTCGCCGCGGTCCTCGGACTCAAACCGGAGGTGAAGAACTCGACCTGGGAGAACCTGTTCGTCGGCATCGACAGCGGCAAGGTCGACGTGGCCTTCTCCAACGTCACCGACACCGAGGAGCGCAAGAAGAAGTACGAGTTCGCCTCCTACCGGCAGGACAACCTCGCCTTCGAGGTGCTGAAGAAGAACACCTGGGAGTTCGGCGGCGACTTCGAGAACCTGGCCGGCCGGACCGTCGCGGTGGGTGCCGGAACCAACCAGGAGAAGATCCTGCTGGAGTGGAAGGCGAAACTGGAGCGGGAGGGCAAGAAGCTCACCGTCAAGTACTACCAGGACAACAACGCCACGGCCCTGGCCCTCTCCAGCGGCAAGATCGACGCCTCCTTCGGCCCCAACCCCGGCATCTCGTACCACGTCGGCCAGACCGCGAAGACCCCCAACCCGACGCGTAACGCGGGCAAGTTCTCCGGCGCGGGCGCGACGCTCCAGGGCCTCATCGCGGCCACCGCGAAGAAGGACAGCGGGCTCGCCGGGCCCGTCGCGGAGGCGATCAACTACCTGATCAAGAACGGCCAGTACGCCAAGTGGCTCGCCGCCTGGAACCTTTCCAACGAGGCCGTCACCACCTCCCAGGTCAACCCGCCGGGCCTGCCGCTCGACAACTCCTGACACCCACCCGCTCAGCGGTCTGTGCGGCGGCGCCCTGTCCATGAGGGGTCACCCCACACCGCCGCCCAACCCGACGCGATCCCACGTACCACGTACCGGACAGCAAGGCTCATCAGGAAGGCGTCTCCCCTGTGTCCACATCGCTCTCACCCCTGCACCTCGCCGCCGCCCTCGACGGCGCGGGCTGGCACCCGGCCGCCTGGCGCGAGCCCGTGTCCCGTCCCCGCGAGTTGCCGACCGCCGCCTACTGGGCCGATCTCGTCACCGAAGCCGAGCGCGGTCTGCTCGACTTCGTCACCATCGAGGACGCGCTCGGCCTCCAGTCCTCCCACCTCACCGAACCCGACGAGCGCACCGACCAGGTCCGGGGCCGCCTGGACGCGGTCCTCATCGCCGCTCGGGTCGCCCCGCTGACCCGCCGCATCGGTGTCGTACCGACAGTGGTGGCCACGCACACCGAGCCGTTCCACATCTCCAAGGCGATCGCCACGCTCGACTATGTGAGCACGGGCCGCGCGGGTCTGCGCGTACAGATCGCCCCACGCCCGAACGAGGCCGCGCACTTCGGACGCCGTACCGTCCCGCCACTGCCCGCCGGGGGCTTCAACACACCCGCCGCTCAGCAGGCGCTGCGCGGCCTGTTCGACGAGGCGGGCGACTACGTCGAGGTCGTGCGCAGGCTCTGGGACAGCTGGGAGGACGACGCGGAGATACGCGATGTGGCCACCGGCCGCTTCGTCGACCGCGACAAACTGCACTACATCGACTTCACGGGCGAGCACTTCAGCGTCAAGGGCCCCTCGATCACCCCCCGTCCGCCCCAGGGACAGCCGATCGTCAGCGCCCTGGCCCACGCCACCGTGCCCTACCGGCTGGTGGCGCGGGCCGCCGACATCGGATACGTCACCCCGCACGACCGCGCTCAGGCCCGTGCGATCGTCGAGGAGATCCGTACCGAGCAGACGGCGGTCGGCCGCGCCGAACAGACCCTGCACATATTCGGTGACCTGGTGGTCTTCCTGGACGACGAGCCCGGCGCCGCCCGGGCCCGGCGGGAACGCCTGGACGCCCTCGCCGGCTCTCCGTACACGAGCGACGCCCTGATCTTCACCGGGACTCCGGTCGAACTCGCCGATCTCCTGCAGGAGTGGCAGGAGGCGGGGCTGAGCGGGTTCCGGCTGCGGCCCGCCGTCGTCGGCCACGACCTCCCGGCCATCACCCGCGAGCTGGTGCCCGAACTCCAGCGCCGTGGCGCCTTCAGGGCCGCCTACGAGGCCGACACCCTGCGCGGGCTGCTCGGACTGCCCCGTCCCGCCAACCGCTACGCCGCCCCCACGACCGTCTGAGCCCCAAGGACTTCCACCATGAGCAAGCCGCTCAAGCAGATCCACCTCGCGGCCCACTTCCCCGGTGTCAACAACACCACCGTGTGGAGCGACCCCGAGGCCGGCAGCCACATCGACTTCAGCTCCTTCGCCCACTTCGCGCGTACCGCCGAACGCGGCAAGTTCGACTTCCTGTTCCTCGCCGAGGGACTGCGGCTACGCGAACAGGGCGGCAGGATCTACGACTTGGATGTCGTGGGCCGCCCGGACACCTTCACCGTCCTCACCGCTCTGGCCGCCGTCACCGAGCACCTCGGTCTGACCGGCACCATCAACTCCACCTTCAACGAGCCGTACGAGGTGGCCCGCCAGTTCGCCACCCTCGACCACCTCTCGGGCGGCCGCGCCGCCTGGAACGTGGTCACCTCGTGGGACGCCTTCACCGGTGAGAACTTCCGGCGCGGCGGCTTCCTGCCGCAGCAGGAGCGCTACTCGCGGGCCAAGGAGTTCCTGTCCACCGCCAACGAACTCTTCGACTCGTGGCACGGGGACGAGATCGTCGCGGACCGCGAGAGCGGCACGTTCCTGCGTGACGCGCGGGCCGGAGCCTTCGTGCACCGGGGCCCGCACTTCGACATCCAGGGGCAGTTCAACGTCCCGCGCAGCCCGCAGGGACGCCCGGTGATCTTCCAGGCGGGCGACTCCGACGAGGGACGCGAGTTCGCCGCGTCGAGCGCGGACGCCATCTTCAGCCGGTACGCCGCCCGGGAGCAGGGCCAGGCGTTCTACGCCGACGTCAAGGGGCG
Organism: Streptomyces melanogenes; assembly: GCF_014649795.1. Lineage (GTDB taxonomy): Bacteria > Actinomycetota > Actinomycetes > Streptomycetales > Streptomycetaceae > Streptomyces > Streptomyces noboritoensis. The sequence goes on along the minus strand of NZ_BMTS01000007.1, from coordinate 205,872 downwards.
GCTGGCCCGCTACGGCCGCGAGCGCGACCAGCTGCTGATCCTGCCCGCCGCGAGCTTCGTCCTCGGCGACACCGACGCCGAGGCGGAGGAACTGGCCCGGGAGGTGCGCCGCCTGCAGGTGAGCGGGGCCACGGCCATCAAGCACCTGGAGTTCGTCTGGAACCGCGACCTCTCCGCGTACGACCCGGACGGCCCGCTCCCCGACATCGACCCCGACCTGGGCGAGCACACCGTCGCCCGCGGCCGGGCCCAGGTGCGGATGTACCGCGATCCGCTGGCCACCGCCCGCGAGTGGCGCGAGCTCGCCGCCGCCAACAAGTGGTCGATCCGCGACCTGGTCATCGAGACCGGCAACCGGCAGAACTTCGTCGGCTCCCCGGCCACCGTCGCGGACACCATCAACGACTTCGTCCAGGCCGACGCCGCCGACGGCTTCATCCTCGTCCCGCACATCACCCCGGGCGGCCTCGACCCGTTCGCCGACCGGGTCGTCCCGCTGCTCCAGGAGCGCGGCGTCTACCGCACGGAGTACACGGGCACGACGCTGCGCGACCACCTCGGCCTGGCCCACCCCGGCGACGGGCGCGAGGGGCGTGCGGGTGCGGCCAGGAGTGCGTAGAGCCTGTCTTCCCGTCTCCGGCGGCAGGCGCTGACGCCACGCGGTCAGCGCCGCCGCCCCGGAGGCGGCCGGAGCGGTTGCTCCGGGTCAGCGAGGGCTGAGGAGGCAGAACTCGTTGCCCTCGGGGTCGGCCAGAACCGTCCAGGAGATGCCGGACTGGTCGATCCCGGGGTCGGTGGCGCCGAGAGCACGCAGCCGGGCTTCCTCCGCTGCCGGGTCGTCACCGCGGTAGGGGCTGACGTCGAGGTGGACGCGGTTCCACACACTCTTCGTGTCAGGGGTCCGCACGAACTCCAGGTAAGGGCCGACGCCATGGGCGGAGCGCATGCTCGCGTGGTCGTCGGCGACCTCGTGCAGCTTCCAGTCCATCGCCTCGCCCCAGAACCGGGCCATCGCCCGGGGGTCGGCGCAGTCGACCACCACCGCGGCGATCGGCCCGGTGTCCCCGTAGACGGGGCGGGGCTCCAGGACACAGAACTCGTTGCCCTCCGGGTCGGCCATGACCGTCCAGGGAACATCGCCCTGACCCACATCGGCGAGCGTCGCACCGAGACCCTTCAGGCGCGCGACCAACTCCGCCTGATGGGCGGGCGAGGTGGTGGCCAGATCCAGGTGCACCCGGTTCTTGACCGTCTTGGGTTCCGGGCGGGCGATGAGGTCGATACAGACGGCCGAGGGGTCGGGGTAGGTGATGCCCACGGGTTCGAGGTTGGTCACGCCAGGGCCCTCGCTGTCGATACCCCAGCCGAGCGCCTCCGCCCAGAACCGCCCGAGCGCGGAGTCGTCGTGGGCCTTCATATTGATCTGCACAAGTCGTGTTGCCATGCCGCAGATCTTAGACACCGGGAGCAGCGGATGGGCCGATGGGCGTCGCTGGCGACCGGCGTCCACGCCGGTGCACATGTTTGCCGAGCAGATGCGCCGTAGACACTTCTTTTCAAGCGTGTTGCGGTCTCCTGTTCCCTCCATGTCGGCGTGTATCGGGGCCTTGTCCTTCCCATGAAGAGGCGGGTGGCAAATCCGGCATGAGCGGCCGAACCCCCTTTTATGCCACGTGACATGTGCGCGACGGACTGAGAGTGTCCCTGCTCATCAAGGCAGTTCCTCCTTGAACGGTTGGGCGGCGATCCCGTCCAACTCCCCATGACCTTCTGGAGAATCCCCATGTCTTCGCTTTCCCCCACTGGTGGCAGGGCTCGTCGTCTCGCCCTCACGTCCGGCGCCGCCGTACTCACCGGCGCCCTGCTCGCCGCCGGTGCCGCCACCGCATCGGCGGGTGCCGCTCCGGAGCGCCACGACGCCACCTCCGTCGCGGCCACCGCCCAGGCGCTCGGCCTCGGTGCCAAGGAGGAGCTGGTCGTCAAGGACGTCATCAAGGACACCGACGGCACGGTCCATACGCGCTACGAGCGCACCTACGCCGGTCTTCCGGTCCTCGGCGGCGACCTCATCGTCCACCGTGCGGCCGACGGCACGGTCAAGGACGTCACCAAGGCCGTCAAGGCCGACATCAAGGTCGCCTCGCTCACGCCGAAGCAGACCCCGACCGCCGCCACCTCCGCCGCGGTCAAGGTCGCCAAGGCCGCGAAGACCACGGGTGCCGCCGCCACCGGCGATGCTCCGCGCAAGGTCATCTGGGCCGCCGACGGCAAGCCCGTCCTCGCCTACGAGACCGTCGTCACCGGCACCCAGCACGACGGTGTCACCCCGAGCAAGCTGCGCGTCATCACCGACGCCAACACGGGCAAGAAGCTGTACGAGATCCAGCTGATCAACGACATAGCCGGCGGCATCACCGCCAAGGGCGGCTCCGGCGCCGCCACGGCGGGCGGCGCCCAGGTCGCCGCGGTCGGCACCGGCGCCAGCCAGTACAGCGGCACCGTCAGTCTGAACACCACCAAGTCGTCGACGGGTTACACCCTCGTCGACAGCGTGCGCGGCGGCTCCAGCACCGTCGACCTCAAGCACAAGACGAGCGGCAAGGGCACCGTCTTCACCGACGCCGACAACAAGTGGGGCACCGGCAGCCCCGCCAACAACCAGACCGCCGCCGTGGACGCCGCCTACGGCGCCGCCCAGACCTGGGACTTCTACAAGAACGTCCTGCACCGCAACGGCATCAAGAACGACGGCCGCGCCCCGGTCTCCCGCGTCCACTACGGCAACGCGTACGTCAACGCCTTCTGGGACGACAGCACCTTCACGATCACCTACGGCGACGGCGACGCCAACAAGAAGCCGCTCACCCAGCTCGACGTCGCCGGGCACGAGTTCAGCCACGGTGTCACCTCCGCCACCGCCGGCCTCGAGTACTCCGGCGAGTCCGGCGGCCTGAACGAGGCCACCTCGGACATCTTCGGCACCGCGGTGGAGTGGAACGCGAACAACGCCCAGGACAAGGGCGACTACCTGCTGGGCGAGAAGATCGACATCTTCGGCAACGGCAAGCCGCTGCGCTACCAGGACAAGCCCAGCAAGGACGGCCGCGGCTCGGCCGACTACTGGAGCGCCAGCGTCGGCGACCTCGACGTGCACTACTCCTCCGGCGTCGCCAACCACTTCTTCTACCTGCTGTCCGAGGGCAGCGGCGCGAAGGACATCAACGGCGTGCACTACGACAGCCCGACCGTGGACGGCTCCACGGTCACCGGCATCGGCCGCGACAAGGCCGTGCAGATCTGGTACAAGGCGCTGACCACGTACTTCACGTCCACCACCGACTACCACGGCGCCCGCCAGGGCACCTTGAAGGCGGCCGCCGACCTCTACGGCGCGAACAGTGCCGAGGCGAAGGCCGTGGACGCCGCCTGGGCCGGGGTGAACGTCAAGGGCTGACCCCTCAACTCGACCGCGCGGCGCCGCACCGGTGTGCAACCGGTGCGGCGCTGCCACGACACCCCCGGGTCAGCGCCGGGTGGTGAGCCCGTATCCGTAGGGGAACAGCGGGTCGTACTGGGCGTCGCCGATGTTGATCGGCTCCTGGGCCTCGCTGCGGGGCCAGGTGACGGGGAGCTTCCCGGTGAAGGCGCGCTTGCCGAACAGGACGTCGGCGACGCCGTCGCCCTCGCTGCCGGGGAGCCAGGACATGACGAAGGCGTCCGCCTTGGGCAGCTGGTCGGTGATGATCTGCGGGCGGCCCGCGACGTCGAGGACCACGCACGTACTGATCGCGGAGCAGACGCGGTCGATGTTCGCCTGGTCCTTGGCGGAGAGGTTCAGGGTGTGGCCGCCGTTGCCGACGTCTCCGACGCCTTCGGCGTAGGGGGTTTCGCCGACGACGACGATGCCGACGTCGTGGCCGGCGGTGGGCGCGGTGGCGTCGGCGCTGTAGGTGACGTCCTTCGCCTCGTGCTGGATGCCCTGCAGGATCGTGGTGCCGGGGAAGGCCTTGTTTCCGGACTGGCCCTGCCAGGTCACGGTCCAGCCGCCGGCCTGGTTACCGAGGTCGTCGGCGTTGACTCCGGCGACGTAGATGCGCTGGGAGGGCTTCAGCGGCAGGGTGTGCCGGTCGTTCTTGAGCAGCACCTGGGATTCGGCGACGGCTCGACGGGCGACGGCGCGGTGGGCGGGCGACCCGACCGTGTCGATGTTGGCCCGGTCGGTGTAGGGGTGCTCGAACAGGCCCAGCTCGAACTTGGCGCGCAGAATGCGCGAGACCGCGTCGTCGATGCGCGCCGTCGGGACGCGTCCGGCCTGGACCTCGGCGGCGAGCGCCTGCTCGAACTGCGGGGCGTTGTACGGCTGCATGAACATGTCCATGCCCGCGTTCACGGACGTGCGGACCTGGGTGGCGAAGTCGCCGGGGAGTTGGCTGATGGCGTCCCAGTCACTGATGAGGAACCCGTCGAAGCCGATCTTCCCCTTCAGCACGTCGGTGAGCAGCTCCTTGCTGGCGCTCATCTTGACCGGTGTGCTGCCGGGCACGTCGGTCCACTGGACGGACGAGTACGACGGCATGACGCTTCCGACGTGGTGGACCTGCACGGCGGTGACGTAAGGCGCGAGGTCGACGGCGCCGAAGCGCTGATGGCTGGTGCGGGTGACGCCCTGATCGAGAGTGTAGGTGTTGGTGGTGGAAGTGCCGTAGGTGGTGTCGCCGTCACCGGCGTAGTGCTTGACCGTGGCCAGTACGCGGTCGGGCCGGGCGAGGTCCTTCGTACGGGTGCCCTGGAAGCCGTCGATCGCGCTTTCCATCCGCTGGACCAGGGCGGGATCCTCGCCGAAGCTCTCGTACGTACGGCCCCACCGGTCGTCGCGGGCCACGCACACGCACGGCGCGAAGACCCACTGCGGCCCGGTGGCCCGGGTCTCGGTCGCCGTGATGTGCTCCTCCTCGGCGACCAGTCGGGGATCGCGCGTGGCGCCCATGCCGATATTGTGGGGGAAGATCGTGGCGCCGAGCAGGTTGCCGTGCCCGTGGACGGAGTCGACCCCGTAGAGCAGCGGGATGTGCAGGCGGGTCGCGAGCGCGCGCGCCTGGTAGCCGTCGACCATGTCCGCCCACGCCGAGGGCGTGTTGGACGCGGGAGTGGATCCGCCGCCGGAAAGCAGCGAGCCCAGGTTGAGGTCGGTGATACGCGTGGGATCGGCGTCGACCGACCCGCGTTCGGCCTGGGTCATCTGGCCGAACTTCTCCGCCGGTGTCATACGCCCGAGCAGATCGGACACGCGCTGCGCCGTGGGCACCTTGGGATTGAGGTAGGGCGGCGTACGGCTGTGCCGGGCTTCGGCCGTGGAGCCGGGCTCGGCCATGGCCGAGGAGACCGGGACCGCCGTGGCGACCAGCGCGGCGGCGGCCAGGAGGATCCCCGCCGTCCGCCGTCCGGTGGTGAGTCGGCGCGGCAGGCCGCCGTGAAAGAGCTGATGTCTCACGTCGATGCTCCTTGGGACATGGCCGCCCCGCTCCGAGCGGCCGGACTGCGGTGCGGGAACCGGGCGGTCGAAGCGCTGGCCGCCTCTGGGTCTGGCAAGGGTGCGGACGGTCGGGAGCGCTCCCCTCAACGGGCAGCGGCTGCGGCGGATCCTTCCGGACATGACGCGGAGTCATTCGGGCCAAGACGGCCTGTGTCGACCGCCTCCGAAGCAGAACCAGTACGTGGTGTGCGTGCCGGGATAGGCGCACTCACACTGCAACACATGAAGCCAGTGGGGCTGATTGGCTGTCAAGCGGTGTGCGTACGTTCAGGTTGTGAAGCCGGGGGGTGCTGTGCATGCCGGGGAGGCAGGGTGCCGGGTGCGGGCGCCCCTACGCTCCGGTGGGCATGAAGGCGACCACGTAGTCCTCGAACCCTTCATGCAGACCCCACTCCTCGCGGTCCATGGCGGCTTCGTACCTGGCTCGGGAGTTTTGTCGGCCCTTGGCGTAGACGTGGACGGTGTAGGTCGAGGCGGGGTCGAGCTGGAGGTCTGGCGCATATCCCTGGCCGCCGGTATGCCAGCCCGCAGCGGGTAGGGCAGGGCCTGTGGTGGGGCCGGACAGACTCATCCGCCCGCCGGAGACCGGCTGGTAGGGCCGCTTGCCGAGTAACTGCCAGTGCTCCGACTGTTGGACAGGCTCGACCTCGGTGAGCATGAGGGTCACCCAGGCGGCATGGGACTGCACGCGGCTGATGATCGTGAGCTGGCCGGGGGTGATGATCACAGGCTCGTCAGTGTGGAAGTCCGGTGTCTGATCGACACCCTCCAATCCGGTCTCGATGTGCTCGGTGATGTAGAAGTGCGAGTACTCGATGCTGACAACGCCGCTGACTATGTCCATCTCTGAACCGTACGCCGTAAGCCGTCATCGAACTGGCGTGAGCTGAGATCGCCCGGAGCAAGCAGCGAGTCCAGCGGATTGAGCGCCGTGGGGCCGAGCCGGGTGGCGCATTTGGAGAAGATTCGCCACCGGCATCAGTGGGGAGAGAGGCTACGCAGCGCGAGTGATGGTCAGAATGGTCCCGGTGTCCCGTGCGACCAGACGCATGGTGAAGCCGCTCTCGGTGAGGGTGTCGGTGGACTCCCGTGGGCCGTCCGGCTTGTCCGCGATGGCCAGTTGCGCGGAGATCCACTCCTTCTGGCGGGTGGTCGCCTTTCCGTTCAGCGCGATGTCCGCGCACTCCGCCAGGGTGGCCGCGACCTTCTGGGACATCGAGTTCAGTGCCATGCACTCGACGCGACGCGCTCGACCGTCGTCATCGCTACTCGTCCGCACCCACAAGGTGAAACCCTCCGGGAGGACCCGCTTCGCCTCCATCGGTCCCTGGCCGTAGCGGCCCGGCCGGTGGACTTCCATTCCCCATCGTGTGGCGATCCTGCCCATGGTCGCCTGCGCGGTGGGACCGGGGAACGCCGGGGAGCTCCATGTCTTGGTCGGCGAGGGTGCGGGCGTGGCAGAGAGTGATGATGACGGGTGCGTGGTCTCCGCGGGCTTGTCTGATTGATTGTCACTGGTCGTACAGCCGCCCAGTAGGAACATCGAACATGCCAGCAGGCCGCCGACCACACGTATGCGGAGGGGGTTACGGACTGATCCTGGCTGGCTGGGGCGCTCACTCATGAGGCGCCACCTTAGCCGCACCGCTTCGGTGAGTGTCACGGCGTCAGGGAGGCGGATCGAGGAGTGAGGTGCCGAGGTCGGTGCGTTGGTAGAGGACCTCGCGTCCGGATCGTCGGGAGGTCACGAGACGGCAGCGGCGGAGCACGGCGAGGTGGTGATTGGCCGTCGGCGGGGTCATTGCCACCAACGTGGCCACACTGGTGGTGGACAGCGGCATGTCCAGATGGGCGAGGATCTTGGCGCGGGTGCGTCCGACGAGTTCTTCCAGGGGTGTGCCATCGGTGTCGGGCGCTGCGGTCCAGACTTCCCCAGTGCCGCGTGCGGGGTAGCCGATGGCGGGTGGGGAGTTCTCGTTGTACAGCACGCTGAGGTGCTGGCCGAACACGGTGGGCACCAGCAGTACGCCCTGGTTCGTGACGGGTCGTTGGTAGCGCAGCGGCTTGCGTACGTGGAGGGAGTCTCCGCGGTATCCGAGGTCCGGGTGGATGTCGTCGAACAGGGCCGTCAGCCCCCCGGTGGTCAGGCAGTGGGCGCGATGGGTGATGTCGGCGTCGAGCAGGGATCGCAGTCGGGGCCACACCGGATGGAGTGCGGCGCGCCAGTAGGCAGCGAGCTGATCGACGAGCCGGGCGAGATGGTGGGTGGCGTCGTCGTAGAGCGGTTGCAGGGTGGGTGACACCGGCGCGGAGCCCCGTAGCTCGTCAATGCCGGCGCGGACTTGCTCGCTCGTGGTGGCCCGTACGGTGTCCAGCTCTTCCTCGAACGTGGGGGCGGCGCGGGTGGGCGGAGGGCACAGGAAGTCGGGCAGTGCATGAGGTGTGCCGGTCAGGGCGAACAGCAAGTCGAGGTCGAGGGGCCGGATGTGCCCGAGCATGGCGTCCAGCCACGGCCGGTGCAGGGCTCGGCGGCGCGGGTTGTGGAGTACGGCCAGGCTGTGCACGGTCTCTTCCAGAGGGGACCGGGCGAACCTGATGAGCGACAGGTCGGTGCCGCTCAGTCGTATCTCGATCACGGCGGAAGATTAGAGCACCGTCTCATCGTGGAGCCAGGGCCCGCAGTCGAGCAGTCTTTCCCCGTCGCCACAGGGCGACACCCACGCCAGGCGGCCGCCGCTACGGCGCGCCTGCGGGTTCGGGAGCCGATGGTTCGGTCTGCCGCGCGCGGCCGAACAGGGGCAGGGAAAGGACGGGTCGAATGTCGAAGAACGTACTGCGTCGCGCCGCTTTGGGTCTGGTGTCCTTGGCGATGGCGTGCACCGCCTCGTTGATCGGGACCGGTACAGCGTCCGCGCAGCACAACTACCCCGGCATGCTCTACCAAGGTGAGAGCCTGGACCGCGGCGAGTACATCGAGACGCGATACGGCAACTGGAACGACCAGCGCATCTACCGTCTGATCATGCAGTGGGACGGCAACCTGGTCCTCTACAAGACGTACCAGGGGAACCAGACGGTCTGCTGGGCCTCCCACACATGGGGCTCCGACGCGGTCCACGCCGTCTACCAGACGGACGGGAACTTCGTGCTCTACACCGCCGGAGGCACCGTGCCGTGGGCCTCCAATACGGTCGGCAAGGGCGGCCAGACCGTGAACATCAACAACTTCGGCGGCCTCTACGTCGGCTACACGCGGATATCCAGCAACTGCGGCTGACCGCCGAGCGCCTGGGGCCCGTACTGACGCGGAGCCCCAGGCGCTCTTCTGGGCAGCGGAATGTCAGCGGTAACTCCTCAGCGTGAGAACGGCTTTGGGGTATCACGCCGTGATGGCGGCCATCAGTTCGTCGCGTCCGCAGGTGCCGGTCTTGCGGAAGACCGCGCCGAGGTGGTCGTTGACCGTGTGCAGGGACAGGCCGAGGAGCCGGGCGATCTGTTTGGGTGCGGAACCGTCCTGCAGGTACGTGATGACCTGCCGTTCCCGGTCAGTGATCTTGTGCCAGTCGCAGAACGTGGGGAGCAGCAGCGTGCCGGTGGCACGCTGGATCGTGATGGCGATGTCGCCGTTGTCGCCTAGCGGTTGGGCTTCGAACGCGGTCCACTGGCCGTGCCCGATCAAGGGCGTGCACACCCTGGGGTAGCGTCGGCGCGGGTTGCGGGCATGTTCGCGCGCCTCGAACGACAGGGCCGCGAAGCAGTACTCGATGAGCCAGTCCGGTGCCGCCTGCTGATGCGCCATCACGGTCTGCCACGTCCGGGCCTGAGGTGTCCTCGCGGCGACTTCTCCCTCGGCACTGACGACGAGCATGCCGGGCGGCAGCTCGTGCCGCCTGCCCGTGGGCGCGACGGGCCCCTGGGTCACGTAGCCGCGCAGCGCGGCGATCAGCGGCGGCCCGACGTCGGTGATGCGATGCGTGTCAGCAGCGCCGAACGGCCGTCCCACGGCCCGCTTCAGGCCGAGCAGTCCCCACACACCGCGGCCGTCCCGCAGGACCAGGCACAGCTCTTCCCCGAACCCGTACCGGGCGAGCAGCCGGTCGTACCAGCCCCCGCGCAGGCCGCGATCCGCCACCACCGGCACGGTCTGCCGTGCCAGGCGGGCCAGTTGGGGGGAGGCCGCGCCCCGGCTGCCGACCCTCATCAGCTCACGGCCGATATCCGGCCCGTACCCGTGCCAGAACCCCAGCGCGCTCGCGCCCACCCCCAGGGACGGGTTCATCACCATCAACCGCAACGCGTCGTGCGCCACCACCGGCGCGATCACCCGGGACAGCTCCGCCCCGGTCTCCTCGACCCCGGCGCCCGGCACCAACACCTCGCGCAGGTCGCGGCACAACCGATCCCCCGCCAGTATCACGCCTCCAGTGTGGGCTTCCACACGCCGGGCCCACCAGCGCATTGCCAGCCGTCTCCTAGGGGGCGGACCGGCGCCCGGTGAGGCAGGTGCCGACGAGAGGCGTGGCGGCCTTCTCCGGCCATCCGGCCACCGAGGCAGCCGGACGTACGCACCGAGGCGTCCGCCCAGCCAGTTCGACGCGGCCGCCAGGGGTCTGCTGCCTCACACGCCGTGGCCTGCCCGTCATGGTCTACCCCGGACAGTTCAGCACCCTCGCCGAAATCGCCGCCGGTCGCCATCCCCAAGCCCCCGACGAACTCCGCGACCTGACCTTCGTCTCCCTCCGCCTCCAAGGCCGGTAGCAGCCCTCCCCCTTGCGGGGCACAACGCCAGACCAAGGCAATGAGAAGGTCAAGCGCTCCCCATCCAGGTCAAGATTCACTCTCGTACGGAATTCATCGGAGTCCACCGGAATAGTCGCCTGGGGAAACGGGTTTGAGGTACACGTACCCGCTGCCGCCGCCGACCACATTCCGCCTCCGGAGGCCCCGTAATGTCCCAGCCGACGACCGACCAGCTGGCCGCCCCACGCGGCATACGCGGTGTCGTCCCCGTACTCGCCTTCGCCGGCATCACTGTCGCGGTGATGCAGACGCTGCTCGTGCCCGTCATCAAGGACCTGCCGGAGCTGCTCAACACCTCCCCCTCCAACGCCACCTGGGTCATGACCTCGACGCTGCTCGCCGGCGCCGTGGCCACCCCGATCATGGGCCGGCTCGGCGATCTGTACGGCAAGCGCCGCATGCTCCTGGCCAGCCTCGCCATCATGGTGGTCGGCTCGCTGATCGCCGGATTCACCAGCGAACTCCTCGTGATGATCGTCGGCCGGGCCCTGCAGGGCTTCGCCATGGGCGCCATCCCTCTCGGCATCGGCCTGATGCGCGACGAGCTGCCCCGCGAGAAGCTCGGCTCGGCGATGGCCCTGATGAGCTCCTCCATAGGCGTCGGCGGCGGACTCGCGCTGCCGCTCGCGGCCCTGGTCGCCCAGCACACGAACTGGCACACCCTGTTCTTCGGCTCCGCGGGCCTCGGCGTGGTCGCCATCCTGCTGACCCTCCTCTTCGTACCCGAGAGCAAGGTCAAGGCGGAGGGCACCTTCGACGTCTTCGGCGCCCTCGGCCTCTCCGCGGGGCTGATCCTGCTGCTCCTCCCGATCACCAAGGGCAGCGACTGGGGCTGGGGATCGACCACCACGCTCGGCCTGCTCGGCTCGGCGGTCGTGGTCCTCGTCCTGTGGGGCGTGATGGAGCTGCGCGTCCAGGCGCCGCTGGTGAACCTGCGCACCACCGCCCGGCGCGAGGTGCTGCTCACCAACCTCGCCTCCATGATGGTCGGCGTCGCCTTCTACGCCATCTCGCTGGTGCTCCCGCAACTGCTCCAGCTGCCCTCGGCCACCGGGTACGGCCTCGGCCAGTCGATGGTCGTGGCCGGTCTGTGCGTGGCACCGCTCGGCCTGACGATGATGCTGACCGCTCCGCTCTACGCCCGCCTCTCGGCCAAGTACGGCCCGAAGACCACCCTCATCCTCGGCATGCTGATCATCGCGGTCGGGTACGGGGCGGGGCTCGGCCTGATGAGCGCGGCCTGGCAGACCATCGTCGTCTCGATCGTCGTCGGCGCGGGCATCGGCCTCGCCTACTCCTCGCTCCCCGCACTCATCGTCGGTGCGGTCGACCCGTCCGAGACGGGCGCGGCCAACGGCCTCAACACCCTGATGCGCTCGATCGGTACGTCGGTGTCAAGCGCCGTCATCGGCATGGTGCTCGCCAACACGTCGAAGGACTTCGGTCCCGTCGCGCTCCCGACCATGCACGGCTTCCGCGTCTCCTTCCTGATCGCGACGGCCGCGGTCGCCGGTGGGCTGGTGTTCGCCGTCTTCCTGCCGAAGGGCCGTCCGACCGCCCAGCCGCAGCTTCGGGCCAGCAGCGAGGAGGACGCGGCGCTCGAACGGGCCACGGAGGCACTGGCGCCTTCTACCGCTGCGCCGTCGGCGCGACCGTAGTCGAACCCGTACGCCGCAGACCCGCCCCGTGGCCCGGCATTCCGGACGGGCCACGGGTCAGAGGGTGAGGAGCCGCACGACCAGGGCGGTCACGGTGCCCCCGGTGAACACCGCCCCCAGCACGGTGAACAGCAGGTCGACAGCTCTCGTGTCCCAGCCCTCGATGGCGAACCGGTCCGGGGCTTGCGGGTCGTATCGGACCATGACGTGCGCCCCCACGCGGAAGCCGCTTCCCACGGTCCCGCGGCCGAATCTGGACGCGTACTCGCAGGCGCGCCCGTCCTGTGCCGTCCAGGCCGCGACCGGGTAGTGGAACCTGGCACCGTCGTCGTTGCGCTCGACGTCATGGCGGACGATCCGCGCCTTGGCATTGACCCCGCCGAGGCGCAGCGCCTTGGCGCGGCGGAGCCCGTACACACCGAAGCAGAGGAAAGCCACGCCGATCGTCAGCGGTATGAGACTGAAAAACCATTCACGTTGCATGTGTTGCCCGACGCCTGGGGTGGGACATTGGTTGCCGACTCTATGACAAGCTCGCGGTCCGCTACGTCGCGGCCCGGTCGGACTCGCTGCGAAGCACGCAGAACTCGTTGCCTTCCGGGTCGGCGAGGACTGCCCAGCCGGAGCCATCGGGATTCCGGTGATCGGTGACGAAGGTGGCACCGAGGCCGAGCAGCCGTTCCACCTCCTGCTCACGCGATGTCTCCGGGCGCAGACACAGATGGATCCGGTTCTTGATCGTCTTGGCCTCGGGCACCTGGTTGAAGTACAGCACTGGGCCCTCCGCCAGCAGCACCTGAGTCTCCCGGTCCCCCGGTCTGGCATCCGGATCGATCGGACGACCCGTCACACCGCTCCAGAACCGAGCCAGCTCATAGGCATCCGCACAGTCGATCGCCACGTTCTGCAATACCGAAACCATGTGCGCGAGCCTTCCTCACTTCCGCTCAAGACGCCACAGAGTTGCGCTCAGCCTGCGCGCACACCACTCAGTCGCGTGGCAGCGCTTTCGCTGGACGGCCTAGCCGAGTCGGCTCAGCACCGCGGCGATGTTGGCCCGGTACGTCCGCAGCGCGCGCAGCGCGGCGGCGTAGCGGTCGCGGTGTTGGGTGATGTCCGCGGCCTGCTTCTGGGCCCGTACCGCGTGCCACACCTCGGTGGTGTGGTGGCGGCGCTTGCAGATGACGTCGGCGGCCGCGGTGGCCCGTTCCTGCCGCGTGCGGAGGGTGTTGCCGTCGCTGCCCCGCTGCCAGGCGTTGTCGGTGTAGGCGGCGAGGGGGTCCGGGTAGCGGGTGAACCCTTGCTCTGCCATACAGCGGGACCACACCTCGAAGGCCGCGCGCAGACGGGGGTCGCCCTTGACCGCCTTGTCGACCTCGACCGCCCGCTGGCCGGCATAGATCCAGTCCTTCTGTACGTCGATGCCGCGCATCAACTGCCCGTCGGCCTCGGCGTTGCATGCGGGATCGTCCGCGTACTCGGCGTTCGTCATCCGGCGGCCCTTGGGCTGGGAGACCCAAGATTTCTTCGGGTCCCAGCCGTAACCCCAGCGGCGGGCGGCGGCCAGGTCGAGGGCGCCGTAGTCGGTGCTGACCGCGGCGGCGACGATCGGGTCAGTGGGGTAGCGGGGGTCGAGCGGGAAGTCCGGGTGGCCGCGCTTCGCCATGCATTGGCGAATCAGGAGCGCCGACGCCCGCTGGGCCCGCTGGTAGTCCTGGGACGTGGAGCTGTAGCGGTCGGCCGGGAGGGGGCCGGGACCCGACGCCGTGCCCGTTGCCTGGGAACGTTCCGGGCCCGAGGCGCAGACTGCCGCCAGCACCGCCATCACTGCGGCACCCGGCCGCCACCACCCCCGTATCGCCATGTGAAGCGATGCTAGCGGGCGGGGTGCGCACGGTCGGACGCACCCTCGCTATTCAGACGGCGGCGGGGCAGGCTACGTCGGTGCTCACCCGCGTGCCGTAACCCCCGTCACCTGGCCTTCTCCAACGAGTAGATGAAGCTCGTCGCCCGGCCCTCCTGCAGTACGAAGGCCTGCTCCTGCTCTTTCGCCCGGCCGCTGATCACATCGCCCAGCAGACGGGCGTGGAAGCGGATGTAGGAGGTTTCGGTGAAGGCGAGGTGACTCCGTACCCGCTTCGACACCTCGTGCAGGTTCCAGGCCGGGATCCCGGGATAGAGGTGGTGCTCGGCGTGGTAGTTGGTGTTCCAGTTGAGGAAGCCGAACCACTTGCTTTCGGTGTAGACCGAATTGGTGTTACGCCAAGGGTTGTCGGTCCGCTCCGCATAGTAGTGCTCGGGCATGATGGAGAAGTTGTTCACGACCCAGGCGATGCAGGTCGGCATGATGTACACGGTGAGCATCACCATGGGCCACAGGATGGTCAGTACGGTGGCACAGGCGATCCACAGAAAGAGGATCCAGGTGTCGCGGCGGATCGCGGAGCGGGCCCGGTCGGTCTTGACGAAGTAGGGGTACCGGTGCGACAGCGAGGCCACCGACATCCGCAGAAAACCGATGAAGTAGTCCACGTTGATCATGGCCACGGCGTACTGCCACAGCGTGGTGATGACGCCGTCGGGTTCCGGGTCCTCAGCGGTATGGGTGTTGCGGTGGTGGTGCATGTGGAACACCCGGTACATGGCGCTGTTGATGAGGAGGAACGTGCCGGCGACCTGTCCGGCGATGCGGTTCCCCCGGTAGGTGTTCATAAAGGTGCCGTGCGAGGCGCAGTGCAGCAGGTTGTGCAGCGAGGCGATCACAAAGGCGCCCAGCACCCAGCTCAGCCCGATGGCCCACCAGGTGTCGATGGCCAGGGCCCCGGTCACGGCGATGCCGTACAGCAGGGCGTGTACCGAGGAGCGGCGCAGGGCCATCCCGCTGGAACGGCGGGTCAGTTCGCGCAGTTCGGCCGAGGAGAAGACGTCGTTGCGATCGAGGTGGGCGTTCTCCTGTGGGAGTGTCATTCCTGAACCTCCAAGAGGGTCGAAACAGCGCATGGATAAGTCGGGGGCGGACCGCACCCCACCGAGGAGGCCCCGGGCGCGGTGGCCTGATGCGTCGCCGGATCGGCGGAGAAGAGCTGTTTGATGTGTGCTCTGCCGTTACGGCCTGCGAACGCCCTCTCCGAGCTCGGCCTCACTCGCAAGCTACAGATTTCGATGCCGAAACAACACCCCCTCCCTGTCGATACGTTGACCAGGAGCGCCCGGCGGGCATGGCCAAATGGCCATGCCCGTAGTTCCCGTGGAATACCGGCCCCTCACTCCATAGACTCGATTCACGACCCCGACGGAAATACTGACTCCTGGGCAGGTGAACCTTGCTGGTGCGCGCGGTTGAAGATGTCGTGGGAAGCGAATGCGACGTGGACTGGGGTAACGGAAGGAGCCGACGAATACTCGTCCAGGCCGACAAATTGGGTTTCGGTCTGACCGAGACCTATGTACAGCCCGGCAGCGAGTCGTACCTGCGGTACGACAACCACCAAGAGGTCTGCTATTGCGTGTCCGGCTCCGGTTCCGTGGAGTCGGAGGACGGCGTCTTCGAACTCAGGCCGGGGATGCTGTACGCCCCGGGCATGGGCGAACCGCACGTGCTGCGCTCGCAGCACGGCATGACGCTGATGTGTGTCTTCTCGCCGGCCCTGCACGGTTCGGAAACACACCTGCTCACCCCTGGTGTGCATTCGAGTTACTAGGGGCGGGCCATGGCTGAACCGATCCGGCGGACACACCGGGTCGGTCTGCCTCACGTCAGCACGTTGTACGCGCACCCGCACGCGCACACCAAGACCCTGAGGCAGGAGAGCATGCCCGAGACCATTGACCTGGTGATCCCCAACGTCGTCGAGTTCAACCAGAAACGCCAACTGCTGGAGTTCGACCCCGGTGTGGAACGCGACCTCGTCGAACACGGTACGGGGCTCACCGACCAGTGTGTCTTCTGGAGCACCGGGAACCGCGTGCTCGTGCTCCCCGCCGGCTACTCCACGGAGTGGCTCGCCGACGTCCACACCGGCCTGGGCAGCACCGTCGCTCCGGTCGTGTCGCCGACGCCGCGCACCGGCCGCCTGGTCCACGACCTGCTCAACGACGACCGCGCGCTGGCCGCGCTGCACACCGCGACCAGCGGATCGCGCGTGGTGCGGTTCCTGTCCTTCGGGGCGTCGCCCGAGCTGTACGCGTTGGCGGCTCTCCTGCGCAGTCAGGGGCGGGACGTGCGGTTGGACGTCGCCGAGCCGCAGCACTACTGGTCGTGCGAGTACCTCGAATCGAAGCTGAGCTGTGTCGACCTCGCCTCGCACATCCCGGGGTTCCGCGTGCCACGGGGTATCTCGGTCGCCAGCTGGGAGCAGCTCGAAGGAGCGGTCACGGCCGTCGTGGGCCGCGGTGGCCGGGCGGTGGTCAAGAGCATGTACGGCGTCGGCGGTTACGGCTCCGCCGTCGCACGGCCCGACGCCGACGGAACCCTGCGACGGTTCTGGCAGTCGCTGCGGCGCGACCCCTTCTTCGGCACCTTCCCGCTCACCGTGCAGGACTACATCGAGCATGCGGCCGACTGCCCGGCCGTGGATGTCCTCGTCGGTGGCGGCGAGCAACCGCGGATGGAATACAGCATGCTCGGCGTCGACGGACTGCGGTACCGCAGCCTGGCCCTCGGCCCCGGAGTCGTCGATCCCGACGTGGAGGAACGGCTCTCCGCCCTGGGGAGAGCCGTCCATATTTTCGCCGAATCCCTGGGGTACCGGGGCTGGTTGACGATCGACTGCCTGCTCGGCGTCGACGGGGAGCTCTACGTCACCGAGATCAACGCCCGGCGCTCCGGTGCCATGCACGCGGTCGCCCTCGCGGAGCGGTGGGCCGACCACACCCCGGTCGCCTACACCCATGACGCGATGCCGCTGCGGCTCACCGGGACCGCGTCGTACACGGCCCACGTCCGCCCCGTATTCGAGGAACTGTGGGCACGGGGCATCCGGGCCTACCCGTCGACCGTCAGGGCACTTGCCGGGCACCGGCCTTCACTGGGCATCGTCGTGTGCGCCACGAACGCGGCCGAGGGCGAGCGCATCGCCGAGGAGGCACACCGCGCCGTCAACGCCGCCGTGGCCGGAGACGATGCGGCCTCGGCCAAGCCGACCGTCGGCAGCCGCGCGTAAGCGAACTCGAACGCGAAGGGCACCTGGCCGGGGCAGATGCCCCCCAGGCGCCCTTCTCGGCGCAGCAGCTTCGAGCTCAGTCCTACCGTGAGGTCTCCGCCGGGCGGTTGCCCGCGCTCGGAGTGCCGCAGCCCATCTCCGCCAGGAACTCGGCCTGAACCATGGGCGTGGCATTGTCGAAGAGGCGGTTGAGGAGTTCTCCCTCCCATTCCACCGCCTCGACCTCATCGATCCCGTACTCCGTCAGGATCCTTCCTATGGCCTGGAGGGCGAGCAGCGAGTATCCCCCCATCTCGAAGAAGTCGCTGTGGTGGACGTCGATGGACCCGGCCTCCACTTCCAGCACCTGTGCCCAGATCCTGCGCACCACTTCCGCCGCCGCCTGTGCGTCGCCGCCCGGCTTGTGCGGTCCGTCCGCCGAAGTGGCGGAGACGTCGGGCTTGGTGGGGCTGGTCAGGTTGTCCGTCACGGTTCCTCCAGGGGTCGCGATGTACGGCTGAACGCCGGGGGCGGGAAGGGACGTCGTTGGTGCATTCGGCCTCGGGGCTTCGCCGGAGCCGACGTGCTCACGGGATCAGCACCACCTTGCTGGCCTCGCCGGAGTCGAACAGCCGGAACCCCTCCGCGGCCTCGGCCAGGGGCATCCGGTGCGAGATCAGGAAGGTGGGGTCGACGCGGCCGGCCCGCACCAGATTCATCAGCGGCTCGAAGTCGCTGATGGGGTCGCCGACGGCGAAGCGCAGCGTGATCTCCTTGGCGAAGGCGAGCCGGGTCGGCAGGGGCATGGCCTCGGAGGCATGGGCGCCCACGGCGCACACCGTTCCGCGTGGCCGTACGACGTCCAGCGCGGTCAGCAGTGCGGCGTCGGTGCCCACGGCTTCCAGGACGGCGTCCGTGCCGCGCCCGTCGGTCAGGTCGGCGACCTGTTGGTCGACGTCGGGCGTGGCGGGCACGGGGCAGGCGCCGCGTTCGGCGGCCAGTTTCCGTCGGCTCTCCAGCGGGTCGATGGCGAGCACGCGAGCGGCGCCCAGCACCCAGGCGGCCTCCAGGGCCAGCAGGCCCACGGGGCCGCAGCCGACCACCGCCACCGTGGCCCCGGGGCGCACCTCGGCACCGACCGCGCACGCGTAGCCCGTGGCGAGTACGTCGCCGATGAACAGCGCCCGCTCGTCGCCGACGTCGTCGGGGATCGGGAACAGCACGGTGTCGGCGAAGGGAACCCGTACGTACTCGGAGTGTCCCCCGTCGTAGGCCCGTGTGCCCACCACGGTCGAGTAGCCGAACAGGCCCACCCGGTCGCACTGGTAGTGCCAGCCCCGGCGGCAGGAGCGGCAGTGCCCGCACGCGATGATGTCCGAGGCGACGACCCGGTCCCCGGGCCGGAGACCGCGCGCTTCGGGCCCGGCCTCCTCGACCACGCCGGTGAACTCGTGGCCGGTCACGGTACCCGGCGTGAAGGCGTCGATCTCGCCGCGGAACGGGTGGAGGTCGGTGCCGCAGATCGCGCTGCGCACGACGCGGACGACGGCGTCGCGCGGTTCCTCGATACGGGGCATGGCGATGTCGTCCGCGACCGCCGCCGTGCGTGTGCCGTGCCATCGCAGGGCTCTCACGCCTCCTCCTGGGATCCCTTGATGCCCCAGGCGAAGAGCCAGCGCCGGGGCACCTCGGTCAGCTCAAGCCGCTCGAAGGTGGCCCGCAGGCCCTGAGTCAGCGCCTCGGAGCCGAGGGCCAGGTCGCTGATCCCGGTGGCCCCCTCCACGAACACCGAGTACGTGCACAGGGCCTCCCAGTCCTGGAGGGTCCACGGGTACACGGCCTCCTCGGACTTGGTCTGGGAGAACCCCGCCTCGGCGAACAGCTCCTCGTGGCGGTGTGGAGTGAGGGTCTGAAGGGCCACCGGCTTGCTGCGGGCCAGGACGAGGTCCTCGCCCCTTTCCCGCAGGGCGTCGCGGGTGGCGCGCAGCCAGTGTGCGTAGAAGGGCCGGGTCTCGGGGAGCACGGCTCCCTCGTAGAAGAGGGTGTTGAGGACGCAGCGCCCGCCCAGTGCGAGCAGCCGGTGGCAGCCGGCGATCACGGGGCCGCGCTCGGCTGCCGGTATCTGGTGCATCACGTTGCTCAGGACGGCGACGTCCACCGGTCCGGTCAGGGATTCGACGTCCTGCGCGCGCCCTTGCACGAAGCGCACTTTGGGGTCGCGCAACCGTTGGCGCGCGATGGCCAGTTCGTGCTCCGAGGGGTCGATGCCGATGATGGCGCTGACCTGCGCGGAGCGTTCCAGGAGCAGTTGGGTGGCAAGGCCCGAGCCGCAGCCGACGTCGGCGACGACACCGCCGTCCGGGGCCTCGCAGATGGCGACCAGACGCTGGGTCACGTCGCCGTACAGGGGGCGGCGCGACATGGCGTCGAACTCGTAGCCGCGGGAAAAGGTCATGGCACCTCAAGTCATCGGTTCGAAGGGGGAGTCGGTGTGGCTCGGGGTGCGGCGCGGGCGAGCAGCCGCGCCGCCGTACCGCCCATGAGGGCCGCGTACTCGCGCGGCGAGAGCGGGTCGCTGCCGTGCGGCCACAGGCCGGGGTCCCGGGCCAGCTCGGCCATGCGGGTCACGGACCCGGTCATGGAGGCGAAGGGGAAGTCGGTGCCCCACAGGAGCCGGTCGAGGACACCGCTGTCGCGGGCGTGGGCCAGTGCCCGGGCCACGGTGGCGGGCGGCTGGTAGGAGCCGAAGATGGACAGGTCCGCGTGGAGGTTGGCGTGCCGGGCGAGCAGGTCGACGCACGGCCGGGTCCAGGGGGTGCCGAGGTGGGCGAGGATCACCGTGAGGTCGGGGAAGTCCCGGGCCACCTGCTCCACGAGCAGCGGGGAGAAGAACCGGGCGTCCGCGTTGCGCGACGGTGTGTATCCGGTGTGGATCAGGACCGGGAGGCCCAGGTCCATGGCCGTCTCGTACACGTCGTACCACCGCCGGTCGGCGGGTGACATGCGCAGGTAGCAGGGGGCGGTCTTCAGCCCGCGCAGGCCGAGGCCGGTCACGGCCTCGCGCAGGCGCCCGGCCGCGCCCGGGACGCCCGCGTCCACGGAGGCGAAGCCGGTCAGCCGGTCGGGGTGGCGGGCGCACAGCTCGGCGACGAACTCGTTCGGCACCGAGAACCCCTCGACGCGTTGTACGTCGAAGGCGAGCAGGAAGACACGGTCGACGCCCGCGGCGTCCATCTCGGCGAGCAGTTTCGCCTCCGGCGCGGACAGGTCCTCGGGTGCCAGGTCGGTGGTGGCGGTCATCTGCTCGGCGAAGCGGGCCGAGTAGTGGCGGTAGTACTCCCCCGCGTGCACATGCGCGTCGACGATCACGTCTGTCGCTCCTCGGGCCGCTCCCGCCCACCGGGGTGCCGCGCCGTGGCGTCGCCGGGCCAGAACAGCAGACGCACCCCCTTGGGCTCCAGGCGCAGGGGCTCCGTGGTCTCCGGGGTGCCTTCCACCGGTCGGCGCCGCAGCGTCGTGTCCACCGCTTCGGGAGCGTGGTTGATGACCACGGCGCAGCGCTCGTCGCCGCGTCCGAGCACGGTGACCTCCACCGACGGGTCGTCCGCGGTCAGCGGCACACGTACACCCGCCGCCTCGGCGACCGCCTCGTACAGCCGGTGCCAGGCGACCTCCTGGAGGCGGTAGGGGGCGTTGAGCTGTGCCTCCAGCGGGGCGTTGAGGTAGTAGGCGCTCCCCTCGCCCAGGCGGTGGCGGGTCAGGGCGGGCGAGCCGTCGGGGAACGCGGCCAGGGTCTCGGCACCCGCCGCATCGATCACCGGGATCGGGCCGGGGTCCCAGCGCAGCGGGAAGCGTACGCCCGTCCAGGTGAACTCGGCGTGGGTGTCGTCGGCCCGGGTGAAGTCCCGCACGCGAATGCCGAACAACTCCTCGTCGCCCGCGGCGTCCAGCAGGCTGCCGGTGGAGTACAGCAGAACGCCGCCGGAGGTGACGTACCGCGCCAGGCGGCGGCGGTCGGGCAGCGACAGCTGCCGCGCCGAGGGGCAGATCAGCAGCGCGTGACGCTCCAGATCCGCGTCGCGGCCGGTGAACTCGTATGGTAGGTGGGCCTGTTGGAGGAGCAGGTGGGCGTAGAAGGCGGCGGGCGCGTCGCTGCCCGAAGGCGTCAGGTAACCGGCCTCGTCCTGCGGCTCCGGCTCGGGAATGAAGACACCCACCGGGGCGGGCAGCGGCCTGAACCCGGCCAGCTCGCCGGTCACGCGCCGGGCGAACGTCCGGTACTCGGCCAGGGCGGGTTTCTCGCGGCCGTCCGCGTCCAGCAGGCCGACGCGCCGCTCGTTGGGCCGCAGCGCGTAGGGCTTGCGGTCGGTGGTGAAGTCCTGCCAACACCAGACGGCGGTGCCGACCGCGCCGGCCGCGAAGGCGGAGTGGGACGCGGCCCGCAGATACCGCGCGGCCGTACTCTCGTCGCAGCCGTAGCTGCCCATCTCGTCGACGTACACGGGCCGATGGGCGCGCCCGCGCCGCACGAGGTAGGGCAGGAAGGCGGTGGCCTTGCGGGCCGCGACGGACTCGATGTGGAACGGTGTCCACACCGGGAACCCGTGCAGTCCCACCAGGTCAAGGGGCTCGGCGTGCTCCGGGCGGAAGGCATGGCCGCCGAGCACCGCCGAGGCCTCGTTGGCCTGGAGGACCAGCGCGTTCGGGTCGGCGGCGCGGATGGCTCCCGCGAGCATCCCCCACCACGCCCGGACCTCGTCGGCGCCGAGGGCGGCGGACGACGCGGAGTCGACGTGGATCACCTCGTCCCCGAGGTCGTAGGCGAGGATGTTCGGCGCGTCCCGCAGCTCGGTGGCGATGTGGTGGACGAAGGCCCGCTGCCGCTCGCGCAGGTCCGCGTCCCGCCACAGGTCCCGGCCCTCGCGCCACGGCGGGTCGAACCACTGGCCGTTCATCCAGATCGTCAGCAGCGAGGGCAGACACGTCAGACCGTGCCGATGGGCGCTCCGGGCCAGCTCCCGCAGCCGGTTGGTCATCTCGGGGTCGTAGACGCCTTCCTTGGGTTCGAGGTCGGCCCAGAAGACGAAGAACCGTACGGTGTTCAGTCCGGCGGCGGCCATCCGGCGGAAGTCGTCGTCGATACGGGCGCCGTCCCACTCCCGCCAGTAGTCGCAGCCGGTGGGCGAGGGGTGGTAGTTGACCCCGACGCTGACGAAGGGGCGCCCGTCGCGGTACAGGGCGCCGTCGGAGAGCGTGACGCGGCCACCCTTCACGGTGTCTCCTGCCATGCGGCGCTCACCGCTTCGACGACCTGGCGGACCTCGGCCGCGCCGATGCCCGGGTGCAGCGGCAGCGAGAGCTGACGTGCCATCACGTCCTCGGTGACCGGCAGACGGCACGGCTCGTCCTCCTGGCGCTCCCGGTAGGGGGTGAACAGGTGGGTGGGCGGGTAGTGCACGCCGGTCTGGATCCGCGCCGCGCGCAGCCGGCCCTGAAGCGCCTCGCGGTCGGTGCCCTCGGGTAGCACCACGGCGAACAGGTGGTGGGCGCTGTCCTCCACGGGCCGGTCGGCGAACGGCACGGTGAGCCCGGGCAGTGAGGCCAGTCGCTCGCGGTACATCCGCACCGCGTCCCGTCGGCGGGCCTGTGCGGCGGGCAGGGCCTCCAGCTGGACGCACCCGATGGCACAGCCGATCTCCGTGGGTCGGTAGTTGAGGCCCAGGGCGTCGACGTCGTACAGCGAGGATCCGCCTCGGTCGCGCTGCTGGGCGCTGACGGTCAGGGCGTGCGAGCGCAGCCGCCGGATGCGCTCACTCACGACGGGGTCGCGGGCGACCACCATGCCGCCCTCGCCCATGGCCAGGTTCTTGGTGGCGAAGAAGCTGTAGCAACCGATGTCGCCGACCGTGCCGAGCACGCCGTGGACCGAGTCGGTGACGGGGGCGTGGGCGCAGTCCTCGATCAGGGCGAGGCCGTGCGCACGGGCCAGCCGGGAAAGGGCCGTCAGATCGGCGGCGTAACCGCCGTAGTGCATGGCGACGATCGCCCGGGTGCGCGAGGTGATGCGGCGGGCGGCGTCCTCGGGGTCGATGCACAGGTCGTGCGGGCCCTTCACGTCGGCGAACACCGGGGTGGCGCCGCACAGCGCGACAGTCGCGGCGGCCGAGACGAAGTTCAGCGACGGCAGCACGACCTCGTCGCCCGGGCCCAGGCCCAGAGCCAGGACGGCCAGGTGCAGGGCGGCCGTGCCGCTGCTGACGGCGACCGCGGACCCGACACCCAGCGCGGCCGCGTACTTGCCCTCGAACTCCTCGGTGACGGGCCCGGCCGACAGCCACCCGGACCGCAGGACGCCGCTGACCGCCTCGATCGCGGCCGGCCCGATCTGCGGACGGTACAGCGCGATGTCGAAGGCCGTCATCCACCCACCACCTCCTGCGAGGCGCCGCTCCCCGCACACAGCGCGGCCGCGGCGCGACGGCCCAGGTAGCGGGCCCGGTCGGCGCGGAACGCGGCGGCGGCCAGGTCCAGTTGCTCGGGCGTGCCGATGTCGTGCCAGTCCCCCTCGATGACATGGCCCTCGATGCGCTCGCCCTCGGCCCGGGCCCGGTCGAGCAGGGCGGGCATGTCGTGCCGGCCGCGCGGCGGCAGCAACCGCAGCAACGACGGCTCCAGCACATAGATGCCCCCGCTGACCAGGTAACTCAACCGGGGCTTCTCGCGGAAGTCGGTCACGCGCCCCTCCTCGTCGAGTTCCACCACGCCGTGCGCGATGTCGATGTCCTGGCGGCTGAGCGCGACCGTGGCGGCGGCCTGGGACTTCTTGTGGCGCCTGACCAGGTCGGCGAAGTCGATGTCGGTGAGCAGGTCCGCGTTCATCACCAGGGTGGAGTCCTCGAAAGGCGGCAGCAGCGCGAGCGGGCCCGCGGTGCCCAGCGGCTCCTCCTCCTGGAAGAAGTCCAGCTCCACATCCGGCGAACAACTACCGCCGAAGCTCGCCTTGATCATGTGGGCCCGGTAGCCGAGGGAGAGCGACACATGGGTGAAGCCCGCGCGCTCCAACTGCGTCAGGATGATGTGCAGGATCGGTATGCCGTCGATGGGGATGAGGGGTTTGGGGGTGGCCAGGGTGGCGGGCCGCAACCGACGACCCTCACCTCCGGCCAGGACCACTGCTTTCATCGGACGTTCTCCGTTTGCTTCCGGGCGGCGATCAGCGTGCGGTAGACGGTGTGGACCCGGTCGGCGACCGCGTCCCAGCCGAGTTCACGGCGCACCTTGTCGTAGCCGTGCTCTCCCATGGCGCGGCGTTCGGACGGGTTGCCGAGGAGCCGGTTGACCGCCTCGGCGACGGTCCGGGCGGTGGGGCGGACGAGCAGGCCGTCCCGTCCGTGGGCGACGACCTCCGTACTGCCGAGGAAGGTGGACGCGACGACGGGTTTGCGACAGGCCCACGCCTCCACGTAGACGAGCGGGAACAGGTCGACGGTGGAGGGCACGCACAGCAGCTCGCAGGCGGCGAGGGCGCTGTGCTTGGCGTCCTCGTCGGCCATGCCGAGCTCGATGACGCGGGGGTCGGCGTGCTCGGCGAACCGCTGCGCGCAGTCCTCGTCCCAGCGGGGTCCCATGAACACGAAGGTGGTGTCGGGGTGTTGCTGCCAGACGTGCTCGGTGGCCTCCAGGAGCGTGACGTAGCCCTTGGAGCGCGTCTTGCGCCCCAGGAAGAGCACCACGGGTCCTTCGATGCCGTGCTCGCGGCGGAACCGGGCGGGGTCGGGGGTGCCGGGCAGGTGTGGTCCCTGGCCGATGATGTGCAGTCTGGAGGCGTTGACGCCGGCGTCGCGGAGCATGCCGCGTTCCGCCACGGACAGGGCGAAGACGGCGTCCGCGCTGCGGCAGCCGTCGAGTACGGTCTCGCGGTCCGGCCAGACGTCGGGGGCGGAGGCGGGGGTGACCGCGAACGGCACGTCCCAGGCCCGGGCGAGGTCCAGGCCGGCCGCGATGTCCTGCGGGTGGAAGGCGTCGATGGCGTGGACCACGTCCGCCCGGTCGGTCTCGTCGGGCGTGGCCGGAAGCGGCTGGATACTCACGCCCGCGCCCCGCATGAAGGTCGCGGTGTCCTCGTCGACCTGGTGGGTGTACACGCCGGCGTCCCAGCCGAGCCGGCTCATCGACGCGGCGAGGTACTGCGTCATCAGTTCGGCTCCGGCACGCGCCGGGAAGTAGCCGCGGTGGACGTACCGTACGCGCACGCCGCTCACGCTCCGCTTCCGCGTGCCGCGATGTCCCGGCTGTACCACTCGCAGGTGCGGCGCAACCCCTCGCTCAGTGAAACCGCCGGGCGGTACCCGGTCAGTTCGCGCAGCCGGGAGATGTCGGGCAGGCGCCGGGCGGGCGACAGCGGGGGCGCGGGGTGGACGTCGACGGCCGGGTGGCGGCCCAGGGCGTCGAAGACGCTCCGGGCCAGGTCCCTGATGAGGATCTCCTCCTGGTCGTTGCCGACGTTGACCAGCAGTGGCTCCTTGGTGGGCAGGGCGGTCAGCGCGGTGATGGCGTCGACGGCGTCGTCGACGTAGCAGAACGCGCGCGTCTGGTCGGCGCCGTGGATCTCGAAGGGGTCCGCGCCGCCGAGCAGCCGCTCGATGAACTGCGGGATGACGTGGTCGTATCCCATTCGGGGTCCGTAGACGTTGTGGAAGCGGACCATGCGCAGGGCGAAGCCGTGGGTGCGCGCGTAGGTGCGGCACAGCTGCTCTCCGGCGATCTTGCTGAAGCCGTACGAGGAACGGGGCACGGTGGGATCGGGGAGCATCAGCGGTACGTCTTCGGTGGTGGGGACGGACGCGATGCCGGCCTCGACGCTGCCCGCGTAGGCCTCGCTGGAGGAGGCGAAGCAGAGGGTGGCTCCGGTCAGGCCGGAGAACCAGTCGAGGAGGTGGACGGTGGTGAGGAGGTTGGTGCGCAGCACCCGCCGGGGGTTGTCGTTGGAGTGGGCGACGCCGACGACGGCGGCCAGGTGGTAGACCTCGGCGAAGTCGTCCGGGAGCAGTCCGTCGGGCACGGGCGTGGTGAGGTCGTGCCCGACGACGTGGACCGGGCCGAGCAGCGCGGACAGCTCCGCGTCGGACCGGCCCCTGCTGAAGTCGTCGAGCAGGGTGACCTCGCAGGTGGCGGCCAGACGGCGGGCCAGGTGCAGGCCGATGAAGCCCGCTCCTCCGGTGATCAGGATCTTCTTACGCACGGCCGAGCCTCATCGCCTTCGTCGAGGGCGGGAGGACCCGCCAGGTGTCGTAGACCAGTGCCGGGTCCGCCATGCTCGCCACCAGGTCGGCGGCGTCGACCTCGCCGTAGCGCCGGTGGTCGTTGAGGAGGATGGCCGCGTGCGCGCCGGTGAAGCCCTCGGTCAGGCCGACCGCCCGGACACCCAGCGCCTCGATCCGGGCCGGCGGCACCACGAAGTCGTGCCCGACGATCTCCTTGACCCGGCCCCTGAGGAACGGCAGCAGCCGCTCGTAGGGGGCTCCGCGCAGATCGTCGGTCTCGGGACGGCCCTTGTACGCGAAGCCCGAGATCAGGATCCTGGCGCCGGCCGGGTCCCTGCCCTGCTCCCACAGCGCGGCCAGGACGCGTTCGCCGACCCTGCGCGGCATGGACTCGTTGAGCGTGCGCGCCGCGGTGATCATCTGGGGTGTGTGGTCGTACGCGGCGACCGAGTACGCGAGCAGATAGGGGTCCTTGGTCAGGCAGCTGCCGCCGACGAAGCCCGGCTTGTGCAGGGTGGGCCGGGGATAGCCGAGGTTGGCGGAGTCGATGACCTCGCGTGCGTCCAGGCCGAGGGTCTCGGTGATGAGTGCGATCTCGTTGCCGAAGCCGTAGATCAGGTCGGTGTGGCAGTTGCACACCAGCTTGACCAGTTCGGCGCTCTCCAGCGAGGACACCGGCACCACCTGGTCGGAGAGGGTGCCGAAGAACTCCGCGGCCCGCTTGGCCGCCTCGTCGCTGAGACCGCCGACGATCTGCGGCAGGGACAGCAGTTCCGCCAGCGCCTGGCCCTGGATGGTGCGCTCCGGGCAGTAGGCGAGCAGCGGTTCGGGGATCCTGCCGCGCAGGAGGGGCAGCACCAGGCTCCGCGAGGTACCCACCGGTACCGTGCTGCGCACGATGACCACGGTGGTCTCGTCGATGCCGGCCGCGATCGCCTCGGTGGCGGCCCGCAGATGGCTCAGATCGGGTGTGGTCCCGCCGGTCTCGATCGGTGTGCCGACGCAGATGATGACGACGGGCGGCAGCTTTTGCTCGCCGAGGTCGGTGGTGACGGCGAAGGCACCGCTCGCGGCCCCGCCCTCGATCTCCTCCTCGACGCCCGGTTCGGCCAACTCCAGGACGCCCCGGGCGAGTTCGTCGGCCGCCTTGGGGTTGGTCTCGTAGCCGAGCACGCTTCTGCCCGTGGTGAGCAGCGCGGCGGTGAGTGTGACGCCGACGTAGCCCAGCCCGACGACACACACGTCGTAGTCCTCGTACGGCCTGGTCGATGGCATTGCATAGCCCCCTGGGAGTGGCTGGAGTGGTGGAGTCACCGGTACGTATCGCGGGCGGCCCGTCCTCGGCTGCTGGAGCTCGTCGTGTTCACGGGACCCGGGACGGCTTGCCGAGGAGTTCGACGGCGCCGTCGACCAGGTGCCAGAACAGGCGCTCCCCCAGTTCGGCGGAGGCGCCGACGGCGGAGGACAGCACACCCTGGTTCGAGATCTCGTCCACGTCGACGGGGTGCCGGTACACCCCCGCTGGCGGTGGTGAGGAATGGCTGGGGCGCTCCGCGCGGACGACGTCGGGGCGCAGATACATCATCAGGCTGGTCTCGGTCAGGCCCGCGTGCTCGGCGTGCCATCCGGGGAAGTGCGGGATGTGCTCGCCGAGCCAGGCGTCGGTGACCAGACTCCACCAGCTGAACGCGACCACCTCGGTGTCCGCGAACAGGGTGTCCGGGGCGCAGCCGTCGATCGCCTCGAAGAGCAGGCCCTCGTTCTCGTAGTGCCCGTTGATCACGACGAGCCGGCCGAGGCCGAGGCGGGAGAGGGACTTCAGACAGTCCGTCAGGTAGTCGATGAAGGTGGTGCCGCAGATGTGGACGGTGCCCGGGAAGCGCAGTCCGCCCCCGCTCTGCGGCAGCGACCTGGCCGAGAGCGGCTGGCCGGGCAGCAGCAGACCGTCGAGCTCCGCGACCACCTGCCGGGCCAGGGCTTCCGGGATGTCCAGGTCGACCGAGAGCGGGAGGTGGGGGCCGTGCTGCTCCAGTCCTCCCACCGGCCACACCAGGGTGGCGCCGGCCGCGGTCTGCGGCACCTGCGGACTGGTCAGGTCCTGGTAGCGGGGTACGTTCGTGGTGCGTTGCCGCATCGCCTTCACCTCATGCCCTCTTCACGCTCTGACCCACCAGGTCCGCCACCGTGCCGCCGCGCGAGGCCAGCCAGTCGTCGAAGCCCTGGCGGATGGTGCGGAGCGTGACGTGCATGTTCCGGTGCAGCGCCGTGTAGACCTGGACGGCCTCGGCGCCCACGCTCAGATACTCCGCCACGTCCACGGCGTCCTTGACTCCGCCGCTCGCCATGACCGGCACGGTCAGCCCGTCGCGGCGCAGCCCGAAGATCTCGGCGAGCACGAGCGGTTTGATGCCGGGCCCCGAGTAGCCGAACGCTCCTCCCAGGCGCACCTCACCGGTGTCGGCGTCGACGGCCAGACCCGCGATGGTGTCGCTCAGGGTGATCGCGTCCGCGCCCGAGGCCGTGGCGGCGTCGATGCGCTCGCGCACCCGCTCCCCGATCGCCAGCTTGACGCTGAACGCCACCGGGGTGCGGCGCCGCACCGCCTCGGTGTACGCGGCGACCCGCTCGGGAGTGTCCTCCAGACCGCCGCCCTCCTCGTTGAGGCACGAGATGCCGAGCTCCAGGGCTGCGCTGCCCGCATCGGTCACACGCTCCGCCAGATCGGCGAGTTGGTCCGGCGAGTCCGCGTGCACGGAGGTGATCACCGGCAGGCCGTCGTCGGCGAACCGGCGCAGCATCGCGCACCAGTCGTCCACGGAGCGACGGGAGTACGTGGTGTTGTTGAGCATGCCCGTGGGCAGACGGAGCAGGCGTTCGTTGCCCGAGGGGCCGGGGTCGGGGTGGATGGTCTTGGTGACCACGGCGCCCGCCCCGCCCTCGAGCAGCCGACGGATGTTGCGCTCCTGGTCGGTGAGGAGACCAGAGCCCACGACGACGGGTGACCGCAGGCGCAGCCCGAGGACCTCCACCGGCGCGGACCCGGCGTCGGGCACCGCGTCGACACCCTCGGGGGCGCTTCCCGCGTCCTTGATGGCCGTCACTTCGACATCACGGCCTCCCGGCCCAACTTCTCCAGCAGCCGCAGCAGTTCGACGGGGTTGGCGTGCGCCTCGGCCAGGTCGAAGACCGTGACGTCGGCGACGGTGGGCAGCCCGCGCAGCAGGTGGCTGGCGTTGGCCGCCATCGGCACCGGGGTGACGATGACGATGGGCCTGCCCAGCGCGGAGGCCCAGCCGAGCTCGACATGGGTGCCGTCGGTCCGCATCAGCTCACCGGCCGCGTCCACGGGAAGCACCGGGACGAACACGTCGCAGCGCCGCATCCAGCCGAAGTCCCGCACACTGACCTGATCGGGCGAGAACAACGGCGTGTCCTCACCGAACTTCTCGGCGACATGCGCGGAGAACACCGTGCCGTTGACGACCGAGACGGCCTCGATGATGTCACCGATCGTGTTGCGCAGCGGCTGGTGGAAGCCGTCGTCCCGGATCGCGTGCTGGATGGGGCCGCCGACGAAGACGCTGACTCCCGTCAGGTCGATTCCCTCCGTCCCGTCGACGCGTAACGGCCTGCTCTCACTCATGACATCTCCCGATCTGCTTGGCGAAGCGCGATGTGATGCACCTTGAGCTGCGTGTACTCGTTCAGACCCCATGGGCCGTACTCGACGCCGATCCCCGAGTGCCGGTGACCGCCGAACGGCACGTCGTGCCGCACGTCGCCGTGGGTGTTGATCCACACGGTCCCGCACTCCGGCCGCCCGGCCAGGGCCCGCGCCCGGTCCTCGTCGCCCCACAGGGAGCAGCCCAGCCCGTAGGGCGAGGCGTTGGCCCGGGCGATCACCTGCTCCGGGTCGTCGTAGGGGATGACGGGGACCACCGGGCCGAACTGCTCCTCCTCTTCGAGGCGGCTGCCGGGCGGAAGGTCGGTGACGACGGTGGGGCGATAGAAGTGGCCGGCCCTGTCCAGGACATGGCCGCCGGCCAGGACGAGGGCGCCGCGGCCCACGGCCTCGTCCACCATGTCCGCGACCCGGTCCAGCTGGGCGCGGCTGACGAGCGGTCCGTACTCGGTGGCCGGGTCGAGCCCGTCACCCACGACGGCCGAGTCCGCCACGGCCGCCATGGCCTCGGCGAGTTGGCGGTACCGGTCCCGGGGCGCGTAGACGCGCTTGACCGCGGCGCAGAACTGCCCGCTGTTCGTCATGGCCCTGGTGAACAGGTCCCGGGCGAGGGGCAGGACGTCCGTGCCGGGCAGGACGACGGCCGGGTCGTTGCCGCCGAGCTCCAGCACGACCCGTTTGAGGTCGGCGGCGGCCTGCCGGGCGATAGCTCGCCCGGCGCCGACCGAGCCGGTGAACGAGACCAGCCGGACCACGGGGTGGGCGGTCAGCCGGGCACCCAGCTCGGCACCGCCGTCCACGACCGCGAACGTACCAGCGGGCAGCACCTCACTCAGGATCCGGCCCATCATCAGGCTCGACATCGGCGTGTCCGGCGAAGGCTTGAGGACCACGGTGTTACCGGCCAGCAGCGCGGGGGCAATCTTGCAGACGGCCAGCAGGATCGGGTAGTTGGAGGGCGCGATCGCGGCGACCACTCCGTGGGGCACGCGCTCCAGGCCGACGCGGGCGCCGGGCTCGTCGACCAGCCGCTGCGGCGCGAACTCCAACCGAGCGGTGTGGCCGAACCACTCGGCCGCGAGGCGGACTTCGGCCCGGGCGTGCTTGAGGGGCTTGCCCTGCTCCCTGGTGAGCAGTTCGGCCATCGGATCCACCACGCCCAGCAGGGCACGCTCACACGAGAGAAGCCGCTCGCGACGGACGTCCAAGGGTGTCGCCGCCCAGCCGGGGAAGGCACGGGCCGCGTCCTCCAGCACCCTGTCGAGCTGTTCGGGCGTGCACCCCGGGGTCCGGTCGAAGACCTCACCGAGCGCGGGGTTCTCGACCGGCATCGGTCCGTACGGGGAGACCCCAGGGCCTCCCTGGACAGCGACCGCCGGTCCGACGGCACGGACGTTCACCGGCCGCACTCCATCGACGGCAGCACACGTTCAGAAATGAACTCGGCGTTTCCATAAGGGAGTTGATCAACAAATGCGGACATGTGTTCCCGTCACGAGGTGGTCGCGTAAGGGCGGTTGCCGACTGTTGAGAGGGGCGGGCAGGTGGAGGGCACCGGGAGCGCTCTCTGGTCCTGGTGTCCGAAGACAACGCGGGCCGGGAGCGGTGCCACGGACCTAGGGCACTGGGATGACCGGCGAGCGCCGATGGATGGCCGTGATCGGACGGCCCGGAAACAGTCTCACCGGGACCCCGGTGATCGAACACCCCCACTTTGGGCTAGGGTCATTCGGCTACGCCGATCGCCCGGTCGAATGCGCATGGCGGGCGCGGGGGCTCCCGGGGAGCATCGAGCGTACGGACTCGCTCTCCGGCCTGATGCCGGGGTTCCCTCAAACTGGCACGCCGCATGTACGGGCGTGCGCGAGCGCCTGAGTCCCAAGGCCGGGCATGCCTCAGCGCCGACCCTCAAGTGGAGCCGGACAGCACCTGCCGCGAGCCGTCACACCACAGCGCGAGAGCGGTCCGGAACGGCCCATCGGTCCGCCGGACGCACGCTCCCGCGCCAGGGTGGCACCTCTGTGGCAGCCGAGAGTCCCCTAGGACAGGGACCGGCCGAGCCCGCCTGCGGCCGCCGCGCCGCGTTCTTCCATGGCCTGCTGCCCCGTACCCTCGGCGTACTCGACGAGCGAGCGCTCGACGTCGTACAGGAATCCGTGCACCTCGGACGGGGTGAGCGCCCGGTGGTCGGCGTTGAGCACCAGCCGGATCCGGCCCGGAATCTCGTCGTCGATCACGAGGAAGAAGGTCTCCCCCTCCTCGAACTCATCCGGTGCGACGACGGTGTCGGCCATCGCGGCCCGCAGGGCCGCGCCGGACACCGCGGCACGGTCCTCGGCCTCGGGCGGCAGGGTGTGCTCCAACCGGACGTCGTTGAAGCAGTACGAGAGGTCGATGGGCACACCGGGCCCGTGGGCGGAGGCGATCAGCTCCGCCACCTCGTCGGGGTCGTAGAGACCGTTCGCGTACGCGGCGGTGCACTCGGCGAAGGCCCGGCGTGCGACTTCCTCGATGCGCTCGCCCTCAAGGCCGATCGTCACGGCCACCTCCGAGTGCAGATTGCCGATGGTGGCGTGCAGTTCCGGGTCCGACCGGTTGGCGGCGAGCAGGCGCAGGGCGCACGTCGGCGTCCCCGCGCGGCGGCCAAGGAGCTGTGCGACGACGGTCAGCAGCACCACGGAGGTGCTCACCCGCCAGCGCCGGGCCAGGAGCGGCACCGCGAGCGCCACCGCCCGGGACTCCATGCCGGCGCTGTAGCGGACCGCCGCCGCCAGGCCGCCCCCGGCTCCGTTCCGGGGCGGGAACAGGGTGGCGGGCGCGCTGGCGAGCTGGCGGCTCCAGTAGGCGCGCGCCCGCTTCAGCAGGGCCCGGCCGCGCGGAGAGTGCTCCAACTCCGCCTGCTCGACGAGCTGCCGTGCCGGTGCGGCGGGTGGCAGGGGGCGACCGGCCACCCGGGCGTCGAGCAGCCGGGTCACCTCGTCGGCCAGGAGGCGCAGGGACGTCAGGTCCACCACGAGGTGGGAGACGCAGTACGCGGCGAACACTGGTGCGCCGTCGGCGACGATCACCATGAACCGGATCAGCGGGGCCCGCGCGGGCTCGAAGGGGGTGTGCCGCATACGGCTCTGCCAGGTGTGCAGCACACTGTCGGCGTCCTCGTCGCGCGTGAGGGTCCACACCTCCGTCTCGAACTCAGCTGAGTCCGTGACCTGTTGGACCAGAGAGCCGCCTGCGTCCCGATGGAATGAGGTACGCAACGACTCGTGGCGCCTGAGCAGTTCGGCGAAGACGTCGAGCAGGTCCTGTGCGGTGCCGTGGCCGGACAGCGGCACCCAGTAGCACACGTCGTAGAACGCGGCGTCGGGTAGTTGACGCTGCATCAGGTTCCAGATGTGCCGCTGCGCGCAGGTGGCCGGCGCTGTGACGGCTCGTCCTCCACTGAGGGGGGTGCAGTACCGGACGAATTCCGCCACGGCTCGCTCCTTTCCAGCACGGTCAGGCGTGGTGAGGGGAGGTGGGGGTGTGCGTGCACCGCCCCGCCAGGCCGGTGCGGCCGGCCTGGATCCGGGCGATGTCGCGCAAGGGGTTTCGGCGGGCTCCGCGCCCGAACCGGCGGTGAGCCGCCGCGGACCGCACGCCCGGGATCACCGTAGCGCCGGCGCCGCGAGAGCGTCACCCGGCGCTTCGGGTCTGCCCGTTCGGGCACACTCGCCTCCATGGGACTGCCCGTTCGGGCACACCGAACGGGCGCCCATGGGAGGCTTCACAGGCCGCTCGGGCACGGTGAACATCGATACATGCGGCTTTCCATTCCACCGAGCGGGCAGGGACATCGCGACCCTCGGACGAGCGCGGGGCCGATCAGTAGGCAATGAGACCGTTCTGTATGGCGGTGACCACCGCGGCCGTCCGGTTGGGCGCTCCGAGCTTGAGCAGCAGGCTGGCGACGATGCGCTTGACGCCATGACTGGAGATGCCGAGGCGCCGGGCTATCTGCTTGTTGCTCAGTCCCTCGGCGAGCATCGGCAGCACCTCGTTCTCCCGGCCGGTCAGGGGGACGTCGCGGCGCCAACGCTGCTGTTCCGGCTCACGGACGCGATCCAGCAGGGCCCGGGTCACCGAGGTGGGCATGGGCACCTCCCCCACCACGATCCGCTGGAGCGCCTCCTCGACCGCGGTGGCGGTCAACTCGCTCTCGACCAGAAATCCATCGGGGACCGAGGGCCCCGCGAGGACCTCCTCGGACACGTCGCTGCTGCTGAGCAGCAGCAGTATTTTGGGGCGCCGGCGTCGGGCGTCGGCGAGCACACCTCGATCAGGGCTGCAGTCCTTCTCGTGCAGGACCAGGACGTCGACCTTGTTGGCACACAGCGTGTCCTCCAACTCGCTCCAGTCACCGCAGTGTCTGACCTCCCTGACCAAGGGGGTCGTCGACAGCACGGCTCGCAGCCCGAGCTGCAGGAATCCGTTGCGCACCAGAGTGATCACACCGAGCTGTTCTCCTTGAGACGGGGGGTGGCACAGCGTCTGGCTCACTCTCACTCCTCCTCACTGTCGCCACGCGCTCCGGCGTAGCCAGCACGGGGAGATGCCGCCGCCCCGTGCCGTCCACTGTCAGGCTGTGGCCGACTCGCCATCGCGTACATGCAATAGCGGCTCACTTGAACACCCGTTACAGCACTGGAGCTCATCACAGTACCCACACGATTCGAGTGAGATCAACCATTCAACTTGACGCATCCCATTCAGGCCAGGCGGCCCGAAAATGTCGATTGGGCGCCCCTTCGGGTATTTATTTAATTTTCAACAACTAGCTGTTTGCGCAACCCGGGGGCGGACTTTCGTTTCGCCCTGAAAACAAGTAGCTTCCATGCCACGGCACGCCCCAAGACCGTTCGCGTGCCAGGGAAATCCATGATGCCGAAGATACGACCTCCGCCCTCAATGCCACTTCCCTGAACAGGGACGATCCTCATCCGACCGAGCTCGCCGAAGACTTCGGCCACACCACCTCAATGCCTCGGTCACACCGCCTCAATACGCGCCGGGTGCGCACACGTGCACCTATACCCGGGGCAGCCCCTTTGCCCGAACCGTACGCCCGTATGCCCCATCCGCACGCCCGTTTCCTGCCCGCGAACACGCCTGCGGCGCACCGATCGCTTCCCCGTGGCACCCCTCTGCCGACCCAGCCGAATTCACACGACGGCCCGGAAATCACCAGCGCGCCACGCACCCGGAAATTCGTTAAACCCTGGCCGAAAACCATGCGCCGATTGTCTTTACCGGCCCCCTCCGGGTCCGAGGACACCACGGCCCCCGACACAGACAAGGAGAGCCGATGACCGCCGAGACCATCCCGGGCGGGGAGGATCCGGCCGACACCAGTGCCCCTCCCCGACCGGCGTCCGGCGCAGGCGCTCAGGACAGCGTGCCCCGCTGGCTGCTCGCGCAGATGCGGCCCTTCAGGCCGTACATCGCCCTGTTCCTGCTGGGCAGCCTGGCCTGGCAGTCGCTGACCGCGGCGATCCCCCTGGTCACCGGTCTGGCCTTCGACGCCATCCTCGACCAGGACGACGGGACGCCCGACTTCGGCTCCTTCCACGCCATCGTCGCCGCACTCCTCGCCCTCGTGGTCGTCCGGGCGCTCGGCGGCATCATGGCCACCTACTGCCTGGAGTCCTTCGCCAGCGGACTGGAACGCAACGCGCGCGCCCAGGTCTTCGCCAGCCTGCTCCGCAAGGGCCAGAGCTACTTCAACCGGCGGCGGGTCGGCGACCTGTCGGCCCGGGCCACCGGCGACGCCGAGTCACTCAACCTGATGGTGTCGCCCGGCTTCGACCTGGCCGTCGACCTCGGGCTGAACATCCTGATGCCGATCGTCTTCATCGCCCTGGTGGATCCGCGGCTGCTGGTCTCCCCCGTCGCCTTCGTCCTGCTGTTCGCCGTGGCCCTGGCCGAACACGGACGGCGCCTGGAGCCCGTGTCCGATCTCGCGCGGGAGCGATTCGGCGATATGACCGCCCAGGCCTCGGAGAGCATCGCCGGGATCGAAGTGGTGGGGTCGACCGGCGGAGCCGACGAGGAGCGCGCCCGGTTCGCCGCACTGGCCAGGGCCTACCGGGACGCCTCCGTCCACCAGATCCGCACCCAGGCGCTGGCCCTGGCCCCGCTGCTGCTGACCTTCGCCACCGTCGGCGCCCTGGTGCACTCCGTGATCCTGCTGCACGCGGGCTCCCTCACCATCGGCGAACTCGTCGCCGTCCTGGGGCTGATGGGCACCCTGCGAGCCCCCACCCAGCTGGCGTCCTTCAGCCTCGGGCTCATCTACCTCGGCATGGCGGGAGCACAGCGCATCAAGGAGGTCGTCGACGACCCCGAGAACGAGGACGAGCGGGGCGGCCGGCACATCGCGCCCATCGCCGGCGAAGTCGCCATGGACAACGTCACCTTCGGCTACGAACCCGGCAAGCCCGTGCTGCGCGACGTGTCGTTCCACGTGGCCCCGGGCACCACCGTGGCCATCGTCGGCGCCACGGGCAGCGGCAAGTCCACCCTGCTGCACCTGCTGAACCGCACCTACGCGCCGGACGAGGGGCGCGTCCTGATCGACGGCGTGGCCACCACCGACTGGGACACCACCTCGCTGCGCTCGCGCATCTCCGTCATCGAGCAGGACGTGGTGCTCTTCTCCCGCACCATCGCGGACAACCTCAGCCTCGGATCGGACACCGGCACCGACCACGCCCGCCTGGAAGCCACGGCCCGCATCGCCCAGGCGCACGACTTCATCATGGCGACCGAGGACGGCTACGACACCGTCGTCGGCCAACGCGGTGTCACCCTCTCCGGCGGACAGCGCCAACGCCTCGCCATCGCCCGCGCGTTGGTCGCCGATCCCCGGATCCTCGCCGTGGACGACGCCACCAGCGCCGTCGACAGCGCCACCGAATACGAGGTGCAGCGCGCCATGCGCCAGGCCTCGGCCGGGCGCACCACGTTCCTCGTCACCCCCCGGCTGTCCCGCATCCGGGCGGCCGACCACATCCTCGTCCTGGACGCCGGCCGGATCGTCGACCAGGGCAGCCACGAACACCTCCTGCGGGACTGTCCCCTCTACCGCCGGATCTTCGCGCCCTACCTGAGCAAGCCGGCGCCCACCGGCCCGGACACCGCGGGCGCCAAGGAGGAGAGCCACTGATGGCCCATCTGCTGGAGGGCATCGAGCCGGACGGCTACGACCGCCGCTACGGCGACCGCGAGCTGACCCGCCGTATCGCTCCGTACTTCCGCGGCAGGGGCGGGGCGGTGACCTTCGTGACCATCGCCGTGATCATCGCGGCGACGGCGGGCAGCGCTGTACCCCTGCTGCTGGCCCGGACCGTGGACTCGGCCGTGGACGACGACGGCGACGGCCGGCTGACACTGCTGGTCACGGCCATCCTCGTCGCGGGCATCACCGCCTGGCTGCTCACGCTCCTCCAGGAGCGCACGACCGGGACGCTGGCCGGGGACGTGGTGCTCAAGCTGAGGGAGCAGGCGTTCGCCGCGGCCATGCGCCAGGACATGACGTTCCACGACGCCCACCCCACCGGTGTGGTGGTCAGCCGCGTCACCAACGACACCCAGGCGTTCGCGACGCTGATCAGCCTGGCGCTCAGCCTGCTCGGCCAAGTACTGATGATCGTGATCCTGCTGACCGCCCTCTTCGTGATCAATGTGCCGCTGGCCCTGGTGACGGCGCTCGTGGCGGCGCTCATCGTCGCCGTCAGCCTCGCCTTCCGCCGTGCCGCGCGCAACGCCTCAAGGCAGCAACAGCAGGCACTGGCCGAGGTCAACGGATACGTCCAGGAGACCCTGCGGGGCATCGCCGTGGCGCGCAACCACAGCCACCAGGAATCCGCGCAAGCCGAGCTGCACGCGGTCAACCACCAGTGGTTCCGGGCCAGTGTGCGACTGAACCGCCTGTTCAGCGGTATCTTCCCGCTGCTGATCTCCCTCACGGGTCTGGGCACGGTCGCCGTGGTCCTGGTGGGCGGGCACGGCGTCGACGCGGGGTCCGTGTCGGCGGGCGAGTGGGTGCTGTTCCTGGAGGCCCTGGCCCTGTTCTGGTCACCGCTCACCAGCATCGCCTCCTTCTGGAGCCAGCTTCAGCAAGGCCTGGCCGCGGGAGAGCGGGTCTTCGCGCTCGTCGACCGCGAGCCGTCGGTGCGCCAGCGCGACCGGGTCCCGGTGCCCCGCCTGCGCGGTGAATTCACGCTGCGCGACGTCCACTTCGGTTACGACGCCGACCATCCCGTACTCAAGGGCGTGAGCCTCACCATTCCGGCGGGCCGCACCGTGGCGCTCGTGGGGCACACCGGGGCGGGCAAGTCCAGCGTGGTGCGGCTGATCATGCGCGCTTACGAATTCCAGCAGGGCAGCATCGACGTCGACGGCCTCGACGTACGCACTCTGGACCTCGAACAGTACCGGCGCCGCCTCGGCGTGGTGACGCAGACGCCGTTCCTCTTCTCCGGGACCGTGGCGGACAACATCGCCCGTGGCCGGCCGGGCGCCGGGCGGGAGGAGATCGAGGCGGCCGCGCGCGCGGTGGCGGGCGGCGACTGGCTGGCACCGCTCTCGCAGGGCCTGGACACCCCCATCGACGAGGGCGGGCGCAACCTGTCCACCGGCCAGCGGCAGATCGTCGCCCTCGTCCGCGTCTTCCTCCAAGACGCCCCCGTACTGATCCTCGACGAAGCCACGGCCAGCATCGATCCCCTGACGGAGGCCCAGATCCAGGAGGGCCTGGAGGCACTCGCCGCGGACCGTACGACCATCGTCGTCGCCCACCGGCTGCCCACCGTCCGCAAGGCGGACACGATCGTCGTCGTCGACGACGGCCGGATCATCGAGCAGGGCGACCACACGACCCTGCTGGCTCGCGGCGGAGCCTACCGCCACCTCTACGACCGCTACTTCCGCCACCAGCAGCCCGACGACGACCCCGCCGACGACCCCGAGCGTCCGGTCCACACCCCCGCGCCGTACGCACGAGCGGTGACACCGGCGAACGGACTCGCGGACCGGAACGGAGAGGAGAGCGTGATCGATGGCCACCGCGTCTGACACCGAAGTGAACCAACTTCCCACCACCCTGGGGGCGTTACTCGACGACGCCTCCCGAACCCGCCCGCACGCCGTCGCCGTGCGCTGCGAGGACGACGTCCTCACCTACGGTGAACTGCACGCGAAGGTACGAACCACCGCGCGCCGCTTCCGCTCTCACGGCCTCACCGAGCAGGTCACGACGGGGTTGCTCCTGGAGAACACCCCGGACTGCGTCGTCGCCTTCCTCGCCGCCGCACACCTCGGACTGCGCGTGGTCCCCCTGGAACCAGGCACACCCCATTCTCAACTAACCCTCGTACGAGACAAGTTGGGCCCCATGCCTGTCGTCGGTCACGCGGCGAGGCTCACCGCGCTGAACGGCTTCAAGGACCAGGACCCGCTCGACCGCGCCTTCGTCCCCGTGGAGGACCCGGGCGACACACCCTCGCGGGAGGCCGACGGCAACGAGCCACCGACCAGCGCCGCGCCCGACGCTCCTTTCCTCCACCAGTACACCTCCGGCTCGACCGGAGAGCCGAAAGCCGCCGTCCACACGCAGCGCAACCTCGCCAACGGCGGCGACCTCTACACACGCGCCTACGGCATCACCGAGGACGACCGCATCCTGGCCGCCGTCCCGCTGCTGCACTCCTTCGGCATGGTCGCCGGACTGGTCACCGCCCTGCGGGCCGGGGCGCAGCTCGTCCTCCTCCGCCGCTTCTCCCCCGCACAGCTCCTGCGGGCCCTGGACCAGCACGGCTGCACGGTGCTGGTCGCCGCCCCCATGGTCTACGACCTCACGACGCGCGCGGCGGCAGCGGGCTCGTCTCCCCCGCGCCCGCCGGACGCCCTGCGGCTGTGCCTCTCCTCGGGGGCGGCCCTGCCACCCGCCGTGGCGCAGCGGGCCAGGGAGCGGCTCGGGCTGGACATCCAGCAGGTCTACGGCTGCACGGAAGCCGGAGTCATCGCCGCGCGGCGACCCGAGGACGGCGTCGGCGCGGACCTCGGCGTGGGCCGCCCCATGCCCGGCGTGCGGGTCCGGGTCGTCGACGAGCAGGGGCACGAGGTGCCACGAGGCGAGGAGGGGGCGCTGCTGGTACGGACACCCGCGATGTTCACGCACTACCTCGGCCACCCCGAGGCCACCCGGCGGGCCTTCCGCGACGGCTGGTACAAAACCGGCGACGTGGCTCGCCTCGGCCCCGAAGACCATCTGCATCTGGTCGGACGCAAGGACTCCTTCATCAATGTGGGCGGCAAGAAGGTGAACCCTCTTGAGGTGGAGCAGATCCTGCTGGCCCACCCGTCGGTCGCCGAGGCGGTGGTGTGGGGCGAGACGACCGACGACACCGGCGAGCGTGTACGGGCCACCGTCGTCGCGGGAGCCCCGCTCTCCGCGACGGAGCTGACGTCCTACTGCCGCGCCCGGCTCCTGCCGCACCAGGTTCCCACCGAGGTCCACTTCGTGGCTTCGCTGCCGAAGAGCTCGATGGGCAAGGTCAGGCGGGCCGCGGTGCCCGGCGAGAATCCGCGCTAGGTAGGGGGCACCCTCAAAGCAGCCAGCACCGGCAAGTGATCGGTGGCTGCCCGCAGGTCCCGTTCCTCGACTCCGCTGAGCCCCATCGGCACCCCGCACCCCAACACCTGAACCCCCTCCGTGGCGAAGACGACGTCGATCCGCTGCAACGGATCGCCCAACCGGGTGGTGTGCTCCCGCCCCCACGGCTTCGTCGCCCAGCCGTCCTGGAGAGTCTCGGCGAGTAGGCCGAAGGTATGCCCGTCGGGCCGGTCGTTGAGGTCACCCGCGGCGACGGCGTGCGGCACGTCCATGGCGGCCAGCTGGTCGAGGAGCAGCCGACCCTGCCCGTAGCGCTCCCGGTCGTCGATGCTCAGATGACAGCTGAGCACACCGAGCCGGACCCGCCCGAACCGCAGCACGGCGGTCGCGAAGCCGCGCTGGTGCAGGCCGGGGGTGCGGGGCAGCAGGACGTCCTCGGTGCGCTCCACGTGGGCGCGGAGCGAGGACAGGATCATGGGGCCGGAGGCAGTGGCACCGCCCGTAACGTAAACAAGCCCAGAAGTCCTCGCGAGACGGGCAGCGGCCTTGCGCCAGCGAAAGAACCGCGGCGCCTCCTGAACACACACCACGTCGGGCCGACAGGCCCGGATCACCCGGGCGAGCGCGCCGACGTCGTCGCGCATCGAGCGAACGTTGTAACTGAGCACGCGCACGACCACACAGCCGTCAGGCTCGGAAGCCGACGTGGGCAGATCCTCCACGCTTTCCCTCTCCACGCTTGTCTCTCCCACCGCGACGGACCCGGCCTTGACCTCTCCGAGAATGTCCTCCGGCACAGAACCCGGCAACCACGACGGGCACGATCCCCGTCACGATGGGCCGGGAAATGCATCGGTCACTGGCCGGGCTCCACTGCAGCCGCCTGGCGGCGCAGACGGCTGTACTCGGCCAGCATGCGGGTGGACTCGGCAGGATCCTCGGACGTCGCCGCGCGGGCCTCGAGGTCGCGCAGGTGGGCTTCCAGGTCGGGGTCACGGGCGATGGCGTACTGGGTCCGCCACAACCGCATGAAGGCCGGGACCGGGGTGAGGTCGAAGGCGTCGCCGATCGCCCGGCGCCAGTGGGCTTCGAAGTCCGGCAGCAGGTGGGGGGCGTGCTCCTGGATGGCCAGGCGCAGCGCCTGGGGGGTGCGTTCGGGCATCGGCGGCACCCGGCGGGGCTCGTCGCCGCCGGGACCGTCGAAGTGCAAGGGCTGAGCGGTCATGACGCAGGCTCCCTCTTCGCGCGGCCGGGCGAACCGCACGGCGCGCAGGCTCTGGACGAAGCCGACGCCACGCGCGCGACGTAGCTGGCGCGTCGTCGGCGCGGCCGGACGTTCAGCGTCATCGCCTCCGAAGCCTGTCGTTGGCTCGCCGAACCGGTCAGCCAACCTGCCTCATCGCCGACCGGCACATCCAAGGCCCGTGTCGCGAGCTCCTATTGAGGTGCCTTTGCCGGAGCCGGGGAACCTGGTTCCTTGACGAGATGGTCGCCCGTGTTGAGCGTTTCCCAGAGGGCCTTCTCGATGCGGGCCTTCTTGGTCGTGCCGTCCTGCAGGCGGACCTCGACGTAGTGGTACAGGTTGGAGCCGTCGGTCATCCCACGGGTTTTGTCGATGACGACGCCGTCCCAGGCGTCTCCTTCGTGCACTTTGCGAGACTTGAACATATCGCCAGGGTAGCCCTCTAGCCTTGATGTCTGGTGCGACCTGGCGCTGTTCGCCAGGCCGTACCACCGGCGCGCAAGCGGCGACCTCGCTGCCCCCGATCGCATGTGCACGTCCGGCACCCCGTGCCAGAGGTGGCACCTCCCTCCGGTGTGACCGGTCAAGGCAGGATCTCGACGTACCCGTCGGTCCCGTGCACGCGGATCCGCTGCCCGTCCCGGATCAGGCGAGTGGCCTGCTCCACGCCCACGACGGCGGGCAGGCCGTACTCCCGGGCGATCACCGCGCCATGGGTCATCAGGCCGCCCACCTCCGTCACCAGGCCCGCGATTCCGACGAACAGCGGTGACCAGCTGGGAT
Organism: Streptomyces melanogenes; assembly: GCF_014649795.1. GTDB lineage: Bacteria > Actinomycetota > Actinomycetes > Streptomycetales > Streptomycetaceae > Streptomyces > Streptomyces noboritoensis. Next base: position 163,118 of record NZ_BMTS01000007.1, on the reverse strand, counting down.
CCGTGTAGGCCGTGACCAGGATGTCGCCCGCTTGGAGATCGGCCTCCGCCATGTCGAGGATGACTCGGGCCCGTCCCTCGATGGTTCCCGCGGAAACCGGTAGGCCGACCAGGGCGCCGGTCGGCACGTCGTCGCGCCGGTACGCCCCGGTGAGGGCCTCGCCGTCCGAGGTGAGCACACGGGGCGGTGTGAGCGCGTGGTACGAGCGGAACGCGTCCTTGCGGTCCTGGATCAGCTGGTCATCCACCTGATTCGCACACACGGCCTCGTGGAACTCCTGGAACGTGAGGTAGAAGACGTCCTCCCGCTCAGGAAGCACACCGGCCTGTACGAGGCGTTCGGCCTCCTTCAGCAGGGCCTGCTTGTAGACGAAGTAGCGGCTGATGATGCCGTACTTCGGGTACTCCCGGTACCCGATGAAGGTGCGGACCCGGTCGATCATCCGCTTGGCCTCGTCGGCCTTCCGGTCCCCGTCCGGCAGGGCACGCAAGCGTGACAGCACGTCCTGTTCCTTCTGCTGCGCCTTCTGGCGGCCTTCCTCGAAACGCCGCTCGGCGGCGCCCTGCTCGAAGTTCCTGACGTTGTCGAGGATCACGGGCACAAGTGTGGTCGGGCGCTCGCGCCAACGCGGCCTCGTGATGTCGATCTCGCCGACGCAGCGCATGCCGTACCGGTCGAGGTAGGCCTCCACGGCGTCGCGCGCTTCGGTGCCGCCCGCGAGCTTCGCCAGTTCCTCCAGGAAGGCCGTGTCTTCGAGGTACTCGACGCCCTGCAGGAACTCCACCACCTCCGGCCGCCGACGGATCACGTCCGCGACGTCCAGCAACGCCAGTCCCATCTCCGACGTGACGTTGCCGGGAGCCGAGAGCGTGAGCGTGTCCGCCGCGTTCTTCTCCCCCAGCCATTCCCCCAGCTTGTCGTTGAGCCACCAGGTGGCCTCCATCCCCGCCATGATCGCCTGCATGCTCAGCGGATCTCTGAGGACCCGCTTGTGCTCCTCGAAGGCCTCCGGCAGGAAGTCGAACAGTGCCGGTCCGGTCTTCGTATGGATGTCGCGCCGCAGGGTCTCGATGGACGTCTGGCTGCGCTCGATCAGCTGGGTGACGATGGCCGGATCGGTCTCGATCGGGGCGGGCGCGCCACTGGTCGGCGGCCCGCCGGGCCCCGCGTCAGGGAGCGACGGGACGAAGTCGTCGCGGTCGAGTACGGTCTCCAGCGCGTCCCGCACCAGCGGATCGCCCCTCCCCATGAGGTCCAGGAGGGCGGCGCGGCTCGCGGGCGAGGCCAGGCGCCGGGTGACGTCGACGAACAGCCGCCCGCCGGCCTCGTGCATCGGCGCCATGGCCGTCAGCTGCCAGATGGAAAGCCCCAGGGGCTTCATGGGGTCGGTCATCATCTGCTGATGGCCGACGGAGACGTAGAGGTGATTCTCCTGGTCGTCGGTCTCGGGGACGGGGAACAGCGTCGTGATCGGCCGGCTCTGAACGATCTGGAAGCCGTCATCGGCCAGGCACCATTCGATGTCCTGAGGACGGCCGAAGTGCGCTTCGATCCGCCGCCCGAGCCGCACGAGCTCCACTGCCTGCACATCCGTCAGCGCCGGCTGCTCCTGCCGCTGCGCGTCGATCGCCACCTCCTCCGTGCCACCGACCGGAAGGGCGTGAACGGCACACTTCTTGGCGGCGATCGCTTTGGCGACGACCTCGCCGTCTCGCACCTTGAACACATCCGGGTTCACCAAGCCGGAGACCAGGGCCTCGCCGAGGCCCCAACCGGCGTCCACCGTGGCGACCTTCCGGTTGCCCGTGACGGGATCGGCCGTGAACAGGATGCCGGCCGCACGCGGGAACACCATCCGCTGCACGACCACGGCCATGTGGACCGCGCGGTCCTCGATGCCGTTCCGCCGACGGTAGGTCACCGCCCGCTCGGTGAACAGCGAGGCCCAGCACCGGCTGACGTGCTGGAGGATCGCCGTCGCTCCCATGACGTTCAGGTACGTGTCCTGCTGACCGGCGAAGGAGGCCGTCGGCAGGTCCTCCGCCGTCGCGCTGGACCGGACGGCGTACGCGGTTTGCTCGCCGAACGGGGTGAGCGCGCCAACGATGGCCGCCGAGAGATCACCCGGGATGGCGATCCCCTCGATGCTCCGGCGGATCTGCGCGCTGAGTGTGCGGATCTCCTCCCGGTCGTCCGGGTTCAAGCGCGACAACTGATCGAGCCGGTCCTCGATCGACGGCACCTGGGCCATGACCCGCCGGAAGGCGTCCGTCGTCACGCAGAAGCCGCCCGGCACGCGAACGCCTTCGATCCCCGACAGACCGCCCAACTGCGCGCCCTTGCCACCCACGACCGCGATCTGCGTCGCGTCGACCTCTTGGAGATCCACCACGTACTGCTCAGTCATTGCGATACCTCCGAGGCGGCGTGTTCCGTTGCACTGCGGTGGCCCATCGAATCACCAACGCCTCCAGATCCGTCGAACTTGCCGAGCACGTCCTCGTCGCCGGTTGCCTTCCCACCGACGGGTCGGCCGACCCACCCCCTCGGCCCGGAGGTCGCGTTGAGGATTTCGGCGATATTCACCAGTCGTTTGGAGGCTGCCGTGCCAGACCCATCCCGGTGTGGTGAGGCGGGGTCATGTTCGCGGCGGATGCACAGTAGACACCGAGGCGGCATTTTCCGGCCGGGTCGTATTCGTGGGTCGAGCATGAGTGAAACACCAATGCGCCGTTGACCTGCTTGGACCATCTACCGCTCTAACGCCCCATCAGTCGCGGCATCCTCACCAAATCCCAAGCCCCGCTGTTCATCAAGTCAAGACCCGACAAAACCCGCTGGAGTAACCCTGACCGAAGGCTCACATAACGACTTCTCGCCACCAGGCGACGGTCTCGCCCTGTACGCTCACTCCCCGGAAAGGTGCTTCGACTCTCGCACCGGATACGCACTCAACTCCCCACATCCTTGCAGGTCAGCGGCGCCTTTCGTGCATCGCAGCATCCGATCAACGGATTCAGCGCAATACCCGAGGAATGAAGGGGAGCAGCAATGGCGCCATCCAGGATTGCATGGGCAAATCGCAGTACCGGAAGTCCGGCACGCGACGCCGCCGTAGTCGCGCAGTATCTGACCTCCGACAACGCGACAAGTTATGCCGCGTCATACGAGGGCTGGCGGCCGGCGGCACGGTACTACCGTTCCCGACTGTACGCGATCGACGAGGCACTTCGCGCCGGACCGCAGGGCCGTCTGCTCGACGTGGGTTGCGGGCCCGGCATGCTGGTGCGGCATCTCCTCGACACCCGCCCCGAGAAATTCCAGATCACCGGATGCGACCAGTCCCCGGCAATGATTGATGCCGCCACCGCTCGCTCGAAAGGCTCCAGCAACGTCGAGTTAACCGTGGCGCGCGTCGAGAAGATGCCTTTTCCCGACAAACACTTCGATGTCGTCGTCGCGATGGGCGTGCTCGAGTACGCCGACGCCGCCGACGGGCTGCGCGAGATAGCGCGCGTGGTGCGGCCGGGCGGGCTGGTCGCGGTGACGATGCTCAACCCGCTCAGCCCGTACCGCCTGGTCGAGTGGTGCCTCTACTGGCCGTTACTGCGTGTGCTCGGCCGCGTCGAGCGACTCCTCGGCACACCGCGGCACGCCGCGGACGTGTCCGGTATCCGAGCGATCCGGTTGGCCCGACTGCGCCGGATGATGCGCGAGACCGGGCTGGCACCGCAGGACGCGGTGCACTACGACGTGACACCCCTGGTGCCGCCACTGGACCGGCTGGCCCGCCGCTGGAGCCGGACGTGGCGCGACCATCCCGAACGGACAGTGAGAAGGGGAGCGCGCCCCTGGCCCGGCACCGCCTACCTGGTGACGGCACGGCGCCAAGCCGACGCGTAGCTGGTGAGCACCCACGGCGGGTGGCGTTCATGGAGCACGTCGCCATGGAGGATTGACATCATTGCACCGGCCGTTCATGTCCTGTGCGCGCTTTTGGACATGCCGCCGAACACCGACGCGATCAAGTCAATCACCCCACCCGCTTCGGGCGCCGTCCAGCGGTACGTCATAGTGCGCGAGCAGCGGGAAGTCGTGGTCGAACTCGGCTCCGTAGAAGCCTCGCCGCAGCTCAATGCCCCTGCCGGGCAAAGGCTGTGCCCGGGACCGGGCAAGCCGCCGGAGCGAGCGATGGCTTCACGTCACCTTCCGGTGCTCACCGGTCGGTTGATCCAGTCTCAAAGGCGAGCACAAATTACACACATCCTCTCTACACAACGGCTGCGATGGTCTAGAGTCCGTGCGTCAGCTGCTCAGGTACGAGGCGACCAATAATGATCTTTAGGTCGGGCGCTGGGGACAGCCAGAAGTCGCGTCCCCGGCACCGGACCAGGGGGGATCAATTCTCGGCTCCCGACAGGGACTTTGGGTGCGGGGAGCACCCGGGGTTTCGACGGGTCCCGTGCACCCAGAGAATCCGGCAGGACCCATGGGTCATGCCGCCGGGGTGGGTTGTTCGCATAGCACTTGGAATAGCCGGGATGTGATGCGCGGGAGGCGGGGGGCTGCCTTCCGAGGGGGAGGAACAGTGTTTGACGAACCCGTCGAACCACTGGTGACCTGGGGGGGCCTGTGCGCCAGGAGGGATTAGTCAGCCCGTATCCACCGGCGCGAAGACGCCTGGAGAACGGGACAATCAGCCAAACCGAGATCGACTGGGAACAGCGGTACCGCCGCGCTGTGATCACCAGCGACACCCTGGCAACCGCTTTCGTGGTGGCGGGGATCGGTATCTTCTTCGGAGCCCGCGACGCGGCCAACTGGCACGAGAAGTGGAGAATTCTCGCCTTCGGCACCGAGTTGCTGGTCCTGGGGGCGCTCGCGGTGAGCCGGGCATGGGCTCCGGCCGTACTCGGCCAGGGCGCCGAGGAATTCCGCAGACTCGGGCGCTCACTGTGCACGGCGGCCGTCGTCCTGTCGCTCGGCGGGATCGCCCTCGCCTCGCGCAACATCAAGCTCTGGATCTTCGTCGCGATCCCCGCGATCGCACTCGTCACCATGACCACGCGCTATCTGCTGCGCCTCTGGCTGCACAAGCAGCGCAAAGACGGACGGTGCCTGCGACCGGTGCTCGCCGCCGGCAGCCCGGACACCGTACGCGACCTGATCACCCGCACCCGCAAGTTCCCGCACCTCGGCTGGCGCATAGACGCGGTGTGCACGACCGACGGTCGCGGGCTCGACACCGACCAGCTGGACGGAGTGCCGGTCGTCGGTCAACTGGGAGACGTCGCCAAGCACGTCCGCCACGACGGCTACCGCGTCGTCGCCGTCACACCGGACCCGCACTGGTCACCGGACCGGCTGCAGCGGCTGGCCTGGAACCTCGAAGGCAGCGACGCCGAGATGGTCGTGGCCCCCGTACTGATGGAGGTGGCCGGCCCGCGACTGCACGTCGACGCGGTGCTCGGGATACCGCTGCTGCGGGTCAGCATGCCGACCTTCACCGGAGGCCGCCGAGCGGTCAAGGGAGTCGTCGACCGGCTCGGCGCTGCCCTCCTGCTGCTGCTGTTCGCACCACTGATGGTGTTCGTGGCTCTGGTCGTGCTGGTGGACAGCCGGGGTGGGGCGTTCTACCGCCAGCGCAGGGTCGGCAAGGACGGCCGCGAGTTCACCATTCTCAAGTTCCGCACCATGGTCGCCCGGGCCGACGAGGCACGTGCCGAGCTGGCCGACCGCAACGAAGGCGCGGGCCTGCTGTTCAAACTCCGCCGGGACCCGCGGGTGACCCGGGTGGGAGCGGTGCTGCGCCGGTACTCGATCGACGAACTCCCACAGCTGTTCAACGTGCTCACCGGATCCATGTCGCTCGTCGGCCCACGGCCTCCGCTGCCGGAGGAGTCCGCCGCGTACGGCCCGGACATCCGGCGGCGTCTCCTCGTCAAGCCCGGGCTCACCGGCCTGTGGCAGATCAGCGGACGCAGCGACCTGCCGTGGGAGGAGGCGGTCCGCCTCGACCTGCGGTACGTCGAGGACTGGTCGCTCGCCCTGGACACCGTCATCTTGTGGAAGACGCTGCGTGCGGTGCTCTACGGACAGGGGGCCTACTGATGCGCGGGAACCACTGTCCGGCCGACGCAGGGACCGCAGGCCGCAAGGGTCTGCGCGGGGGGAGGAACGGGTCATGAGGGTCAGCGTTTTCGGGCTCGGCTACGTGGGCTGCGTGTCGGCCGCGTGCCTGGCCAGCTTGGGGCACGAGGTCATCGGGGTGGACGTCAGCCAGGTGAAGGTCGACCTGGTCAACGACGGCAAGGCCCCGGTGGTCGAGGAGCGGATCGGCGAGCTCACCGCCGAGGTCGTACGCAGCGGTGCGCTGCGCGCCACCGGCGACGTCCGCGAGGCGATCATGGGCAGCGAAGTGTCGCTGATCTGCGTGGGCACACCGTCGGAGCCCAACGGCAGCCTGTGCACCACGTACTTGGAGCGGGTCACCGAGCAGATCGGCGCCGCACTGGCCGAGCGGGGCGGGCGGCACACCGTCGTGTTCCGCAGCACCATGCTCCCGGGCACCTGTCTGAACCTGCTGGTCCCGATCCTGGAGAAGTACGTCGGCGGCACGGCCGGGGTGGACATCGGGGTCGCGGTCAACCCGGAGTTCCTGCGCGAGGGCACGAGCGTGCGGGACTTCTTCGACCCGCCCAAGACCGTCATCGGCGAACTCGACCGAGCCAGCGGCGAAGCGGTGGCGGCGCTGTACGACGGCCTGCCCGGCGAGGTGTTCCGGGTGCCGGTCCCGACGGCCGAGGCGATCAAGTACGCGGACAACGCGTTCCACGGCCTCAAGATCGGCTTCGCCAACGAGCTGGGTGCGGTGTGCCAGGCGCTCGGGGTGGACTCGCACCAGGTGATCGACGTGTTCCTGGCCGACCGCAAGCTGAACATCAGCCCCGCCTATCTGCGGCCCGGCTTCGCCTTCGGAGGCTCCTGCCTGCCCAAGGACCTGCGCAGCCTGGTCCACGCGGCGCAGCGGGCCGACGTCTCGGTGCCCATCCTCTCCCACGTGCTGCCCTCCAACTCCGACCATCTGCAGCGCGCGGTGGACCTGGTCGAGCGCACCGGCAGACGCCGGGTGGGCCTGTTCGGTCTGTCCTTCAAACCCGGCACCGACGACCTGCGCGAGAGCCCGCTCGTCGAGCTGGCGGAGCGGCTCTTCGGCAAGGGATACGACCTGCGGATCTACGACGCCAACGTGAGCCTCTCCCGGCTGATCGGCGCGAACCGCGAGTACATCGAGTCCCGGCTGCCGCACCTCGCGCAGCTGCTCGCGGACTCCGTCGACGAGGTCCTCGAACACGCCGAGGTGTGCCTGGTCGGGACCAGGGATCCGGCCGTCCTGTCGGCGCTGCCCCATGGCGACGGCCCGGTGCTGATCGACCTCATCCACCTTCCCGACGCCGATGCGCGCCGGACCGAACCTGGGTACGTGGGCCTTGCTTGGTAACACATCGTCCGAAGACACCACCGCCGGCGCGCGGCCGGGCCGGCGCGCGCTGATCCTGGTGGAGAACCTGTCGGTGCCGTTCGACCGGCGGGTGTGGCAGGAGTGCACGACGCTGCGCGACGCGGGCTGGGACGTGCACGTCATCTGCCCCCGGGGGGAGAAGCGGGACACGGAGGCGGAGGCGGAGATCGACGAGGTGCGGATCCACCGCTACCCGCTGCGCGCGGCCACCGGAGGTCCGGCCGGGTACCTTCGGGAGTACGGATCGGCGCTGTGGCACACGGCCCGGCTGGCCCGCAAGGTCGGCCCGGTCCACGTGGTCCACGCCTGCAACCCGCCCGACCTGCTGTTCCTGGCGGCGCGGTGGCTCAGGCGGCGTGGCGCGCGGTTCGTCTTCGACCAGCACGACCTGGTGCCCGAGCTGTACCTCTCCCGGTTCGACCGCGGCGAGGACCTGCTCTACCGCGCCGTGTGCGCGCTGGAACGGCGGACCTACCGGGCCGCGGACGTCGTGCTCGCCACGAACGAGAGCTACCGCAACGTCGCGATACGCCGTGGTGGTATACGGCCGGAAGACGTCTTCGTGGTGCGCAGCGCACCCCAGGTCGACCGGTTCCAACCGGTGCCGCCCGAACCGGAGTTGAAGCGCGGCAAGCCCCATCTGCTGTGCTACCTCGGCGTCATGGGCCCGCAGGACGGCGTCGACTACGCCTTGCGCTCTCTCGCCAAGCTGCGCGACGAGTTCGGGCGGGACGACTGGCACGCGGTGTTCGTCGGCGCGGGCGACGCCTACGACGCGATGGTGGAGCTGTCCCGGCAACTGGGCCTCTCCGACCAGGTGCAGTTCACCGGGCGTATTCCGGACGCCGATCTGGTGCGCTACCTCTCCACCGCGGACGTGTGCCTCTCCCCCGACCCGCGCAACCCGCTCAACGACGTGTCGACCATGAACAAGGTCCTGGAGTACATGGCGATGGGCCGGCCGATCGTCTCGTTCGACCTCCGGGAGGCGCGCGTCTCCGCAGGGGACGCCGCCGTATACGCACCGGCCAACGACGAGGCCGAATTCGCCAAGCTCATCGCGCTGCTCCTGGACGATCCGGAGAGACGGGCCCGGATGGGCAAGATCGGCCAGGAGCGGATCAGCGGGCAGCTTTCCTGGCGCAACTCCCAGGAATCGCTGCTCGCCGCCTACGCCGCTGCCTGCGCACAGGTAGGAGGCCGCACCATTGAGCGATGACACGATACGCCTGGTCACCATCGGGCGGATTCTCCGTCGGCGCTGGCGGCTCCTCACCCTCCTCACCGTGGTGGGCGCGCTCCTGGGCTACGGCACCTCCATGCTCAATCCGCCCAGTTACACGGCGTCGGCACCGGTCCTGCTGCCCGGGCAGTGGGAGGAGCGCGAGCTGCTCACCCAGGCACAGATCGCGACGAGTTCGGCGGTGGTCGACCGCACGGCCGCCGCGCTCGGCTGGAAGGGCGTCAAGGGCAACGACCTGCGGGGTCGGGTGAGCGCCAAGGCCGCCGACGGAAACATCATCAAGATCTCCGGCACGGCCGACACCCCGGAGCGCGCCCAGCGGCTCTCCGACCAGCTGGCCAAGGAGTTCGTCACGTTCGCCGCGCGGATCTCGGGCAGCAACGCCGACACCGACGCCGCCACCAACTCCGAGGCACTGCGGCAGAAGGTCGCGGAGGCCAGCCGCCGCATCACCGACCTGTCCAACGCGGCCGACCCGGGCAAGACCGTGGAGAGCGTGCAGGCCCGCACCGAACTGGAGAAGATGCGCACCGCGCTGCAGGACGCCATGAAGAAACTCGACGAGGCCAACCCGACGGCCACCAAGGCCGGCATGGTCGTCATGGGGCCCGCGCCCCGGCCGACCAGCGAGGCACCGCCGACGAGGACGCAGCTCATCGCCGGCGGGGCACTGCTGGCCTTCCTGCTCGCGGTCATCGGCCACCTCACCGCCGCGCGGATGAACCGCCGGCTGCGCACCGAACCGGACATCACCGCGGCCCTGGGCGCAACCCTCCTCGGCACCGTCGACGTACCCGGCGAACGGCCCGCGCACCGGGCGGAAGAGCGCGGCCCGCGGGCCGTGGTCCGCCGGCTCCTCGGCCTCGACACCCGGTGGGACGTACCGGTCCCGCAGATGTCCGGCGACGAGGACAGCAGACGGACCCGCTACCGGCGGGTGTGCGCCCGTCTGCGGGACCAGTTGCCTGCTCCCCGGCGGCTGCTGGTCGTCGTACCGCACGGCGACGCAACCGCCCGGCTGGCGGCCGAACAGCTCGTCGCCGAGGCCGAGCACGGTCCGCTGCTGCGGGTGGTGGGCGTCGAGGTGGCGCAGCCCCTGGTGCCGGACCGCGACACCGAATCCGGTGCCCTGGTCGTGCTCAGCGCGGGCAGCTGGACCGCGGACGAGCTCGCCGGCATCGCCGAGGCGTGCGCGGACGCGGGGCACGAGGTCGTCGGCACCGTCGTCGCCGTCACCGTCCGGACCCGGACGACGCGAACCACCGCTCCGTCTCCGGACGACGCCGCTCCGGAGCCCGCGGTGCACGGCCATTCCTCGGGGGGTTCCGCGTGACGACCAGCAAGACTTCGGAGCCGTCGGCCGCCGCTCCGCTGATCGACCTGCAGCCGCTGGTGGTGGCGGTGCGCAGGCGCCGCCGCCTCTGGGCCACCCTGGCGCTGCTCGGGCTGCTGATCGGCGCGGCGATGTCGGTCGTGATGGTGCCGCCCCCGACCGCGGTGACCAAGCTGCTGGTCGCGCATCAGGAGGACCAGCCCAACGACTCCGGAACACTGATCCGTACCGACGTCCAGCTCCTGGGGACCACGCGGATCGCCGCCAAGGCCCTGCAGTCCCTCAAGTCCCATGACAAGCCGGAAGACTTCATCGCGGACTACCGGGGCACCGGCGTGACCAACAACCTGATGCAGATCGAGGTGAAGGGCGCCAGCGACACGGAGGCCGTGGCCCGGGCCAAGGCGCTGGCCGACGCGTTCATCGCGGACCACGTGCAGCGGATGCAGGAGACCGCGAAGGCCGAGGCCAAGGCCCTGCTCGACCAGCGCGACCGGATGAAGGACGAGCTCGCCCAGGTCAACAAGTCGATCGGGAACCGCCCCCCGACCAGCGACCCGAAGGCGTCGGCGAACAGCGAGTCGCTCTTCGCCCGCCGGGCCGAACTCACCTCGCGCATCTCCGACTTCGACCAGCGCGCCGCGGAGGCGCGCACCGGGGCGCCCAAGGTCATCTCCGGTACGCAGATCGTGGACGCCCCGCGCGCGGTGCCGCACTCCGTGCCCAAGGCCGCCGCCACCAACGCCTTGATCGGGCTCGTCCTCGGGCTCGTCGTCGGGCTGGCGATCTCCGCGGTCACCGCGGTGGTCGCGGACCGCCCCGTGCTGCGCCGGGACATCGCGGCGAACCTGGGCGCCTCGGTCATCGCGGAGCTGCGCCGCACGGCCTTGCGCCCGCGCCGCCCGTGGCAGCGCAAACGGACCCGGGCGGCGCGCGAACGGCTCACCACGAGCCTGGCCCGTACCGTACGCGGCTCCACGGAACCGGTGTCGCTGCTGGAACTGGGCTGCGCGCGCAGCACGAGCGTGATCGCCCTGGACCTCGCCGAGGCACTGGCACCGGACGGGCCCGTGGTGATCATCGACGGTCTGCCCGGCCCGCAGCTGGCCGATCACGGCAACAAGCCGGACGGCCCGACCGTGGTCAGCGGCAAGGACGCCGCCGAGATCGCGCCCACGCAGCGCCGCTTCGGCGTCGGCTCGGTCGCGCCCGGCACGGCGTGGACCGACCTCCAGTACCTCGGTGACCAGACCGTGCTCGTCGTGCGCGCCGGGCACGGCAGCGCCGCCTGGCTGCACACCGTGGCGCGGCAGCTAGCGGACCTGAACATCCCGGTGATCGGCGTGGTGCTGATCGACCCCGATCCGCGTGACCGCACCGACGGCACGCTCTGGGACGGGCTGCACACCGCGCTGCGCGGCCACACCGAGCGGCTGTCCCGGCAGAAGCAGAACGGGACGGGCCAGCGGTGGTCGGAGCGACTGCAGATGTGGGCCACCCGGGTCCCGGACAGCGGCCAGGAGGCGCACTAGAGCATGTGTGGCATAGCAGGCACCTACCAATGGCCGGACGGGAAGGCCGTCACCGACCGGCTCACCGACACCCTCGCCCACCGCGGACCGGACGGGGCGGGCCGGTACAGCCATCGCGCCGGTGACGGCGAGGTCCACCTCGGACACCGCCGACTGGCCATCATCGACCTGTCCGAGACCGGCGCCCAGCCGATGGTCTCTGACGGCCTGTCCCTGACGTACAACGGCGAGCTGTACAACGCCCCCGAACTGCGTGCCGAACTGGAAGCCGCCGGGGTGCGCTTTCGCGGTACCTCCGACACCGAGGTGCTTCTTGAGGCCTGGCGGCGCTGGGGCACGGACTGCCTGCCCAAGCTGCGCGGCATGTTCGCGCTCGGGATCTTCGACGAGCGCACCGGTGAACTGGTGCTCGCCCGCGACCAGTTGGGCATCAAACCGCTGTTCCTGCTCCGGCGCGGTGCGGGCCTGGTGTTCGCCTCCGAGCTCAAGGCGCTCGCCGCCGCCACCGGCGGATCCCTTGAGGTGGACCATGCGGCGCTGGTGGCCTCGCTGCTGTACTACTGGGTGCCGGACTCGCGCTGCGCGTTCCGCGAGGCGGAGAAGCTGCCACCGGGAAGCTGGCTGCGATGCCGGCCCGACGGCCGGGTGGAGCGCGGCGGGTTCTGGAACCTGAAGGACGTCGCCGCCGAGGGCCAGGAGCGGGCCCGCAGCGGCGAGCGGCCGGACGTCGCCGCCATCGTCGAGGAGTCGACCCGGCGCCACCTGCTCTCCGACGTCCCCGTGGCGACCTTCCTCTCCGGCGGGCTCGACTCCAGCTATCTGACCGCGCTCGCGGCCCGCGACCGGCCGGGGATCTCCGCCTATACGATCGGGTTCCGCGCCGAGGACGCCAAGTTCGAGGCGATGCCGGACGACCTGCGCTATGCCCGGCAGGTGGCCGAGCGGTTCGGCGTCGACCTGCACGAGATCGAGATCGCGCCGAACGTGCTCGACCTGCTGCCGCAGATGACGTATCACCTGGACGAGCCGATCGGCGACCCCGCCGCCATCAACACGTACCTGATCTGCCAGGCCGCCCGGGAGGCCGGGGTCAAGGTGATGCTCTCGGGGATGGGCGCCGACGAGCTGTTCGCCGGTTACCGCAAGCACCTGGCCAACCTGATCGCGCTGCGCTACCAGCGCGTCCCGCGGCCCCTGCGGCGCGGCCTGTCCAGGGCCGTGGACCGGCTGCCGGTCGCCACGGCCCGCCGGGGGTACCGGTCGGTGCGGTTCGCCAAGCGGTTCCTCTCCTTCGCCGATCTGCCGGAGGAGACCGCGTTCCGGCGCAGCTACACCATGTACGACCAGGACGAGCTGCTCGCCCTGGTCAACCCGGACCTGGCCGGGACGGTCGACGACGTACTGACCGAGCACGCGGACATCTACGAGGACAACGAGCTCGACGACTTCGTCAACCGCATGTGCCTGGGCGACGCCCGGATGTTCCTGCCGGGCCTGAACCTCGCCTACACGGACCGCTCCAGCATGGCCGCCTCGACCGAGGTGCGGGTGCCGTACGTGGACGTCGAGGTGGTCAAGGCGGCGTTCGCGGTGCCCGGCGACCGCAAGATCGTCGGGCGGCAGGGCAAGGCCGTCCTCAAGGAGGCGGCCACCTCGATCCTGCCCCGGGAGATCGTCTACCGGCCCAAGGGCCTGTTCAGCGCACCGCTGCGGGCCTGGATGAGCCGGGATCTGGCGCCGCTGGTGCGCGAGGTGGTCAACGACGGGGTGCTCGTCAGCTCCGGGTTCCTGCGCCGCGACGCGCTGGCGCGCATGGTCGCCGAGGACGCCGCCGGGCAGCGGGACTTCTCCAAGCATCTGTGGCATGTGCTGACCCTCGAGTACTGGTATCGCGATGCGGCCTCTGGGTCCGGCCAGAGCACTCGGTTAACGGCTTAGGAATTCAGAGGAGTTCGGGTGAAGCAGGTTGTTCAGAACTACAAGAGCGGCGAGCTGGCGGTGCTCGACGTGCCCGTACCGGGGTGCAAGCCGGGCGGTGTGCTCGTCCGCACCGCCTACTCGCTCATTTCCACCGGGACCGAGCTCATGAAGGTGTCCGAGGCCGGCATGTCGATGCTGGGCAAGGCCCGCTCCCGCCCGGACCAGGTGGCCAAGGTCATGCAGAGCGTGGCCACCAACGGCGTGCCCGCCACGTATCGCAAGGTGATGGGCAAGCTCGACTCCTACACACCGCTCGGCTACTCGCTGTGCGGGGTGGTGGAGCAGGTCGGCGCCGGGATCGAGGATGTGAAGGTCGGCGACCTCGTGGCCTGCGCGGGCAACGAGCATGCTTTGCACGCCGAGTTGAACTGGGTGCCGAAGAACCTCTACACCCCGCTGCCGGACGGCCTCGCGCCCCGGCACGCGGCCTTCGGCACCGTCGGGTCGATCGCGATGCAGGGCGTCCGCCAGGGCGAACCGCAGCTCGGCGAGGTGGCCCTGGTCATCGGCCTCGGGCTGATCGGACAGCTGGTGGCACAACTGCTCACCGCCTCGGGAGTGCGGGTCGTCGGGGCCGACCCCGACCCGGCGCGCTGCGAGCTCGCCGAGCGGCTGGGCGCCGCGGCCTGCGGCGATCCCGCCTCCCCGGCCGTGGAATCCGCGGTCGCCGAGCTCACCGGCGGGCACGGTGTGGACCAGGTGTACCTGGCGGCCGGCGGCGGCACCAACCAGCCCGTCGAGCTGGCCGCCCGGCTGAGCCGGGACCGGGGCCGGGTCGTCGATATCGGCAAGTGCCGTCTGGACCTGCCGTGGAACGCGTACTACGAGAAGGAGCTCGACGTCCGCTTCTCGCGCAGCTACGGCCCCGGGCGCTACGACCCGGAGTACGAGCTGGACGGGCGGGACTACCCGATCGGCTATGTGCGCTGGACCGAGCGCCGCAACCTGGCCTGCTTCCTCGACCTCCTGGCCCGCGGCCGCGTCGACGTGGAGCCCTTGGTCTCCCACGTCGCCGCCTTCGACGACGCCGTCGAGACGTACCAGCGCCTCAAGGACGGTGACCTGAAGGCCGTGGCCGTGCTGTTCCGGTACCCCGAACAGGCGGTGGAGGCCGAGGCTCCTGAGGTGGCCGTGCCCCCGGTGAACGTGAAGCGGAATCCGGCCCGGGCCGTCAGGACACCGGTGCGGCTCGCGTTCGTCGGCGCGGGCAACTACGCGACGTCGATGCTGCTGCCGCATCTGACCGGGCGCGACGGCGTCGAGCTGTCGACCGTCGTCACCACGACGGCGCTGTCCGCGGCCAACGCCAAGCGGAAGTTCGGCTTCGCCGAGGCGACCACCGATCTCGACGCCGTGCTCGGCGACAAGTCCATCGACGCGGTGTTCGTGGTCACCCGGCACAGCTCGCACGCCGAACTGACCCGGAAGGCACTCCTGGCCGGCAAGTCGGTGTTCGTGGAGAAGCCGCTGGCCCTCACCGAGGACGAGCTGGCCGGGGTGCTCGCGGCAGTGGAGGAGTCCGGCAACGACCGGCTCCAGGTGGGCTTCAACCGCCGGTTCGCGCCGCTGCTCCAGGAGGCCAGGAAGCGGTTCGGCGCCCGGACCGGTCCGGCGAGCCTGCGCTACCTCGTCAACGCGGGCCGGCTCCAGCACGGCAGCTGGTACCTCCAACAGGGCACCGAGGGCTCGCGGTTCGCGGGCGAGGGCGGACACTTCATCGACACGGCGAGCTGGCTGCTCGATGCCGACCCGGTCTCGGTGTACGCGGTCGCCTCGTCCGGCAACGAGGACCTGCAGGTCGTGCTGCGCTACCTGGACGCCTCCACCGCCACCCTCAGCTACGTCACCACAGGTGCGTCCGGCTTCCCCAAGGAGACGCTGGACCTCGTCGCGGACGGCAAGGTGCTACGGCTCGACGACTTCGTCCGCGCGTCGGTGTACGGCCAGAAGAAGTGGGTCAGTTCGCGGCTGCCCAAGGCCCGGGACAAGGGCCAGAACGCCGAACTGGCCTCGTTCATCAAGGCCGTACGGACCGGCGGGCCGATGCCGGTGCCGCTGGAGTCGCTGGTCGCCACCACGGCGGCCACCCTCGCCGTGCAGGCCAGCCTGGCCGGCGGCGTGCCGGTGACGCTGGCGAGGGCGTGATGACCATGAACGCGGGCTGGTACCTGCGGCGGCTGTCCCGGATGGGGCCGAGCGAGGTCGGCGGCCGGGTCGGCGACGCGGTGCGCAGGCGGCGCTGGCGGTCGGCGCGGCCCGACTGCCCGCGCGTGACCGGCGCCCGGTTCACCGCCGTACTGCCCGGCCAGGCGATCGCCGCGGTGCCACCGGACGCCGCGAAGCGTCTCGTCGCCGAGGCGGACCGGCTGATGGAAGGCCACGCCGAGTTCTTCGGGGTGGCCCGCCACGACCTCGCCGACCCGGACTGGTGGTGCGACCCGAAGACCGGGCGCCGGGCGCCGTGGGGCTACGCCTTCGACGTGCCGTACCGCGACGAGGACGCGGTCGGGGACATCAAGCAGATCTGGGAGCCGTCCCGGCACCAGTACCTCACCGTGCTCGCCGCCGCCTACGCGCTCACCGGGAACGAGCGGTACGCCGAGCGCGTGGCCCAGCACCTGCGCTCGTGGTGGACGGCCAACCCGCCGCTGCGCGGCGTGCACTGGATCAGCGGCATCGAGCTGGGCATCCGGCTGCTGTCCTGGGTGTGGATCCGTCGGCTGCTCGACGGCTGGCCGGGCGCGGCCGACCTGTTCGAGGACAACCCGGTGGCGCGCAACCAGATCTGGCACCACCAGCGCTGGCTGGCCGCCTTCCCCAGCCGGGGGTCCTCGGCGAACAACCACGTCATCGCCGAGGCCGCCGGGCAGTTCGCCGCGGCCTGCGCGTTCGGGTGGTTCCCCTCCTCGGCCAGTTGGCGCGCCGACGCGCTGCGGTCGCTGGAGCGGCACCTGCGGAGCAACACCTTCGTCTCCGGCCTCAACCGCGAGCTGGCCTCCGAGTACCACGGGCTGGTCCTTGAGCTCGGTCTGGCCGCGGTGGCCGAGGCGGACGCCGCCGGCGTGCCGGTCCCCGCGTCCGTCCGGCTGGTGCTGCTGCGGATGACCGACGCGCTCGCGGCCGTCGTGGACAACCGGCTGCGGCCACCGCGCCAGGGCGACGCGGACGACGGCCACGGTCTGGTCGTGGACGGCGCGGGCACCGACCGCTGGGCCTCGCTGCTCGCCACCGGGGACGCCGTGTTCGGCCGGCTCGCCTGGTGGCCGGAGGTGACCGGCACCGATGTGCGCACCCCGCTGCTCGCCGCGCTCATCCGGCCGTACGCCAAGAACGGGACGGTGACCCGCCCTGCGAGCCGCCCGGCCCACTTCGCCGACGCGGGCATGACCATCCTGCGCGCGCCGGAGGAGACAGGAGAGATCTGGTGCCGCTGCGACGGCGGTCCGCACGGCTTCCTGTCCATCGCCGCGCACGCCCACGCCGACGCGCTGTCCGTGGAGGTCCGGCACGACGGCGTCGACGTGCTGGCCGACCCGGGGACGTACTGCTACCACGGTCAGCCCGAGTGGCGGCAGTACTTCCGCTCCACCCTCGGCCACAACACCCTGGAGCTGGACGGCGGTGACCAGTCCGTCTCCGGCGGCCCGTTCCTGTGGACCCGCCATGCCCGCAGCCGCGTCCTGGTCGCGGACACCTCCGACGCGGGTGCGGTCCGGTGGTGTGCCGAGCACGACGGTTACGAGCCGTCCGTGCACCGCCGCCGGGTGGAGCTGATCGCCGCGGCCAAGGAGCTGCGCGTGGTCGACGAGGTGCGCGGCGATCGCCGGGCGGTGCGCCTGGCGTTCCACCTCGGCCCGGCGATCACCGCGGACCTGGTGGACAACCGGGCCGTGCTCACCTGGACCCGGGACGGCGAGGACCGCTCCGCCGAACTCGACCTGCCCGGACAGCTGGTCTGGCGGGCCCATCGCGGCGAGACCAACCCCCCGCTGGGCTGGTACTCGGCGGGCTTCGGGCGCAAGGAACCCACCACCACGCTGGTCGGCACCGGCTTCGCCGACGGCGCACAGGGGTTCACCACCGTGCTCAGGTTCCGCGGCTAGGGGGCACGCGTGGTGATCAAGAGGCGGCACTGGGCGCCGGCGGCGGCACCGCTGGTGCTCGTCCTGCTGGCGGCGGCCGGCTGTACGAGCAGCTCGGACGCCCCGGCGAAGCCTGGCCGTACGTCCGCCACGTCCGAGGCGTCCGCCACGACCGCGGCCCAGGTGTGTGCCACACCCGCCGCCGGGCCGTCGCAGCCGCCGCCGGGAGCGGTGGCGGTCGACCCCGCGGTGGTCGGTGACCTGGAGGCGAAGAGCAAGAGCAGCCCTGCGGGCACCACGTTCTGGCTCCGGCCGGGCACGCACAAGCTCCTGCCGGAGCAATACGCCCAAGTCATGACCAAGCAGGGCAACACCTACCTCGGCGCGCCGGGCGCGGTGCTCGACGGCCGCAAGACCAACAACTACGCGTTCAGCGGCACCGCCCCCGACGTCACCATCCGCTACCTCACCGTGCAGGGTTTCGTCGCGCCGCACGACGAGGGCGTCGTCAACCACGACATGGCCGACGGGTGGAAGATCGAGCACACGACGATCCAGAACAACTCCGGCGCCGGGCTGATGGCCGGTGCCCGCCAGCAGGTCCGCGCCAGCTGCCTGCGCGACAACGGCCAGTACGGAATGAACGCGTACAAGACCGGCGACACCATCACCGGCCTGGTCGTCGAGGGCAACGAGATCGTGGGCAACAACACCGACGACTGGGAGAAGAAAGAACCGGGCTGCGGCTGCACCGGCGGCATCAAGTTCTGGGCCGTCAACGGCGCCGACATCCGCGGCAACTGGGTGCACGACAACCGCGGAGCCGGGTTGTGGGCGGACAACAACAACAACGACTTCCGCATCGAGAACAACCTGCTGGAGGCCAACGACGGTGCCGCGCTGATGTACGAGACCAGCTACAACGCGGTCATCCGCGACAACACGATCCGGCGGAACAACTGGGTCGAGGGCCGCAAGCACGCCGCAGACGGCGACACCTTCCCGTACGCGACCATCTACGTGTCGGAGGCGGGCGGCGAACCACGGGTCCCGGCCCGCACCGACAAGATCGAGATCTACCGGAACGTCCTGGAGAACAACTGGTCCGGGATCACCCTGTGGGAGAACGCCAACCGGTTCTGCAACAGCCCGGCCAACACCTCCACCGGCTACTGCACCTTGCTGGTGAAGGACACCCACCGCTGCGCCCAGCCGTCGATCTCCACCGCACCGCTCTACACCGACTGCCGCTGGAAGACCCAGCGGGTCGACATCCACGGCAACCGCTTCGTCCTGGACACCTCCGTCGTCAAGTGCACGGTGGCGTGCGGCCTCATGGCGGTGCTGTCCAACTACGGCACCTACCCGGACTGGTCGCCGTACAAGGGCAAGCTGGTGGCCGACGCGATCATGCTGAAACAGCAGAACCGCTGGCACGACAACGTCTACCGCGGACCGTGGACCTTCGTCGCCGACGACCCGGACCGCAAGCTCGACTCCGTGCAGTGGCAGAGCCCGCCGTACCGCCAGGACGCGGGCAGCACCTTCGGCACACAGGCCGGTGGTTGAGATGGACGGGACCCCCATGCGCGGCGGGCTGCCGGACACGACGGACACGCACACCGAAGCCGAACCGCCCTCCACCGGCACGCCGAAAGCCGTCTGGATCGTCTGGGCACTGCTGGGCCTCAACACGCTCGGCTCCGCCGGGAAGACCATCGTCACGCTGCCCCGCTCGCTGATCCAGATGGCCACCATGGGCGCGCTGGTCGCCGCGTTCGCGCTGGCGCTCCTGCTCAACCTCCGGCTGCGCATCCGGCCCAGCGCCTTCGTGTTCCTGCTCACCCTGCTGCTGGTGCCGAGCGTGATCTCCAGCATGCACCTGGAGGTCGGCCTCGGCGCGCTGTTCCGCTGCTTCCGGCTGACGCTCTTCGTCGGCACGCTGTGGCTGCTCAGCCGCTGGTGGGACGGCAGCCTGACGTTCGTCCGCTACCACATCCGGATGTACTTCGCGGTGCTCGGATCGGTGGCCGCGGGCCTGGTCATCTCACCGGGCACCGCCATGCCGGAGTACTACGGCGGACGGCTGGTCGGCGCGCTGTGGCCGCTCACCCCGCCGCAGATCGGACAGTACTCCGCGGTGATCATCGGGCTCACGGTGCTGCTCCTGCTGGGCCGCCGCACCACCGGGGCGAGCGCGGCGCTGATCATCGTGCCGACGTTCGTCCTGCTCGCGATGACCCACACCCGGACGGCCACGATCGGCCTGCTCCTCGGGTTGGTCCTGGCGATCGGCTCGCTCATCCTGACCAGCGCCGCCGCCCGCCGGTTCTTCACCTGGTCGGTGCTGTGCGCCACGGTGGCCGCGGTGGTGTTCGCCTCCGCGCTGCAGACGTGGTTCATGCGCGGGCAGGACAAGGAGAGCTTCTCCAACCTCACCGGCCGGGCCAAGGTCTGGGACGCCCTGCTGGCGGAGCCCCGTTCCGTGCCGGAGAAGGTGTTCGGCGTGGGCCTGGGCGACAAGTCGTTCGGCGGCCTGCCGATCGACAACAGCTGGCTGGCCGTCTACAACGAGCAGGGTCTGATCGGCGTCGTCCTCGTGGCGGCAATCATCATCGTTCTCGGCGGCGTCGCGCTGCTGCGCCCGCCGTCGCTGCAGCGGGCCTGCGCGATCTTCCTGATCAGCTACGTCGCCATCTCCTCGTACACCGAGGCCGGTCTTGGCGACGCCTCGCCGTATCTGCTGCACCTCGCCCTGGCCGCCTCGCTGCTCGCGGCACCTGGCGAAGCCACACCCCTGGCACCGCCCGCGGTCGCCCGACGGGGCATCCCACGCCGAGCCCGGAACCGGGAGGTGACCTGACCATGCACGTACTCGTGGTGCACAACCGCTACTCCTCGGCGCAGCCGAGCGGGGAGAACAGGGTCGTCGACGAGGAGGTGGGACTGCTGCGCGCGGCGGGCCACCGAGTCGACGTCTTCGAGCGGCGCAGCGACGACATCGCCGCCCGGTCGCTGCTCGGCAAGGTCGCCGTGCCGCTCCTCGTGCCGTGGAACCCGGCGGTCCGCACGGAGCTCGCCGCACGGCTGCGCAGCGAACGGCCTGACGTGGTGCACGTCCACAACGTCTTCCCGCTCCTGTCACCGGCGGTCCTCGCCGCCTGCGCCGACGCGGGCGTGCCCGTCGTCGCCACGCTGCACAACTACACCCAGGTCTGCCCGCCCGGCACGCTGCACCGCAACGGCCAGTCCTGCACCGAGTGCGTCGGGGCCAAGGCACCGCTGCCCGCCGTCCGGCACGGCTGCTACCGCAACTCGCGGCTGGCGACGGTCCCGCTCGCGGTCAGCATGTCCGTCAACCGGCGCCGGTGGTGGACCGGCGTGGAGCGGTTCTTCTGCATCTCCGCGGCCCAGCGCGACATCCTGGTGCGGTCCGGCATGCCCGCCTCACGCCTTGCGGTGAAGCACAACTTCGTGCCCGACCCCGGCGCCCGCCGCACGGACGACGGCGAGCACCTGCTCTTCCTCGGCCGGCTCGCGGAGGCCAAGGGCGTACGGCTGCTCATGGCCGCGTGGGACGAGATCACCGCGGCCGGCGGTGTGGGCGTCCCGCTCGTGCTGGCAGGCGCGGGGCCGCTGGAGCGGGAGGTGACCGCCTGGGCCCAGGGCCGGGACGACGTGCGGTACGTCGGCCTGTACGACCCGGAGCAGTGCCGCCAGGCCCTCGCCCGGTCGGTCGCCGTGGTGGCTCCCTCGATCGCCCTGGAGACGTTCGGCCTGGTGGTCGCGGAGGCGATGGCGGCGGGGGTCCCGGCCGTCGCCGCCGGTCACGGCGCCTTCGTCGAACTCGTCGACGAAGGGGTGACCGGGCTGCTGCACCAGCCGCACGAGCCCGCCTCGCTCGCGTCCTGCATACGCCGGATCACGGCCGAGCCGGACCGCAACCGGGAGATGGGCCAGGCGGCCCGGCGCCGTTACGAACAGGGGTTCAGCCCGGCTGTGGGCCTGGACCGCCTGGTGGAGGAGTACCGCACCGCGATCGCGGGACGGTCAGCACTGGCTCGCAGTGGGGACACCCACGCGAGCAGGGGGGATGGGGACGGAAAATGACAGGATGCCGACTCTGCGGCTCGGAAGCGATGACGAGCGTCGTCGACCTCGGGGCGACGCCACCGTGCGAGAGCTTTCTCGCCGCGGACCAACTGGACAAGCCGGAGCCCGCGTACCCGCTGCACCTGCGGGTCTGCACCGACTGCTGGCTCGCACAGATACCGCCGCTGATCACGCCGGAGGAGACGTTCAAGGAGTACGCGTACTTCTCCTCGTACTCCACCTCCTGGGTGGAGCACGCGCGCACGTACGTCGCCGACGCCGTACAGAAGGTGGGTCTCGGTCCCGACGCCTTCGTGGTCGAAGTCGCCAGCAACGACGGGTACTTGCTCAAGCACGTGGTGGACCGGGGGATCCGCTGCCTGGGCATCGAGCCGTCGGTGAACGTGGGCGCCGCGGCGCGGGACGCGGGTGTGCCCACGCTCACGGAGTTCCTGAGCCCGGAGACGGGCGCCGCCGTCCGCGCCGAGCACGGCCCGGCGGACCTGGTCGTGGCCAACAACGTGTACGCGCACATCCCCGACGTGGTCGGGTTCACCCAGGGGCTGCGCGCCCTGGTCGCCGACGACGGCTGGGTCTCCATCGAGGTGCAGCACCTGCTGACCCTGATCGAGGAGAACCAGTACGACACGATCTACCACGAGCACTTCCAGTACTACACGGTCGCCTCCGCGATCCGGGCGCTCGCGAGCGGTGGACTCGCCCTGGTGGACGTGGAGTTGCTGCCCACGCACGGCGGCTCCATCCGGCTGTGGGCCCGGCCTGCAGAGGTGGCCGGTGCACCGTCCCAGCAGGTGGCCGCCGTCCTCGACCGGGAGAAGGCCGCCGGGCTGCAGGAGCTGTCCGGGTACACCGAGTTCTCCGCCCGGGTCGCCAAGGTGCGCCGGGACCTTCTCAAGTTCCTCATCGAAGCGGCCGAGCGCGGCGAGACGGTGGTCGGCTACGGCGCCCCGGGCAAGGGCAACACCCTGCTCAACCACTGCGGCATCCGGCCCGACCTGCTCGCCTACACGGTCGACCGCAACCCGTACAAGCACGGCAGGTTCACCCCGGGCACCCGCATCCCGATCCTGGCGCCCGAGCAGATAGCCGCGGACAAACCCGACTACGTACTCATCCTCCCGTGGAACCTGCGGGCCGAGCTGGTCGAGCAGCTGTCCTTCGTGCACGACTGGGGCGGCCGACTGGTCTTTCCCATCCCGGAACTGAGCATTGTCGAGGTCAAGCGATGAAGGTCGTCCTGTTCTGCGGCGGTTACGGGATGCGCATGCGCAGCGGAGCCTCCGACGACGTGCCCAAGCCGATGGCGATGGTCGGGCCGCGCCCGCTGATCTGGCACGTCATGCGCTACTACGCGCATTTCGGGCACAAGGAGTTCATCCTGTGCCTCGGCTATGGGGCCCATCACATCAAGGACTTCTTCCTCAACTACGAGGAGACGACGTCCAACGACTTCGTGCTGCGGGGCGGGAAGACCGAGCTGCTGTCCACCGACATCGCCGACTGGACCATCACGTTCGTGCAGACCGGTGTCGAGTCGCCGATCGGTGAGCGGCTGCGCCGGGTGCGGCAGCATCTGGAAGGCGAGGAGATGTTCCTCGCCAACTACGCCGACGTGCTCACCGACGCCCCGCTGCCGGAGATGATCGACCGGTTCGCCCGGCGCGACGCCGGTGCGTCGATGATGGTGGTGCCGCCGCAGTCCTCGTTCCACTGCGTGGAGCTGGGCGAGGACGGCCTGGTGGGGGGCATCACCGCGGTGAGCGACATGCCGCTGTGGGAGAACGGCGGCTACTTCGTGCTCCGCCAGGAGGTCTTCGACCACATACCGGAGAACGGGGACCTGGTCGCCGACGGATGCGGCCAACTCGCCAAGCAGGGACGCCTGGTGGCGCATCAGCACCGCGGCTTCTGGAAGCCGACCGACACCGTGAAGGAGCGGGCCGCGCTCGACGACGCCTACGCCCGGGGCGACCGCCCGTGGGCCGTGTGGGAGCGGGACAGTGCGGGGGCGCGGGCGTGATCCGGCTCGGGGCCGGACCCCTGGACCGGATCGTCGCGGTGGGCGCGCACTGCGACGACATCGCCATCGGCGCCGGCGGCACTCTCCTCACGCTCTGCCTCGCGCGGCCGGGCATACGGGTCGACGCGCTGGTGCTCTCCGGCGGCGGCAGCGACCGCGAGGAGGAGGAGCGGGCCGCGCTCGCCGCCTTCTGCCCGGGCGCCGACCTGCGCCTGACCGTGCTCAAGCTGCCGGACGGGCGGATGCCCGTGCACTGGGACGAGGCCAAGGCCGCCGTCGAGGAGCTGCGCGGGCAGACCGATCCGGATCTGGTGCTCGCGCCGCGTACCGACGACGCGCACCAGGACCACCGCGGCCTGGCGAAGCTGATACCCACCGCGTTCCGCGACCACCTCGTGCTCGGCTACGAGATCGTCAAGTGGGACGGCGATCTCGGCCGCCCGTCGGCGTACCAACCGCTGTCGCCGGAGACCGCCGAACAGAAGGTGCGGCTGCTGCAGGAGCACTACCCCTCGCAGCGGCACCGGCCCTGGTACGACCGGGAGGCCTTCCTCGGCCTCGCACGCATCCGGGGCATCGAATGCCACGCGCGCTACGCCGAGGCGTTCGCCGTCACCAAACTCACGCTCAATCTGGGGGACTGAACTGTGCGCGTACTACTGACCGGACACCAGGGCTATCTGGGCACCGTGATGGCCCCGGTCCTCACGGCCGCCGGGCACGAAGTCGTCGGCCTTGACTCCGGCCTGTTCGCCGACTGCGTCCTGGGCCCGCCGCCCGGGGACCCGCAGGGGCACCGGGTGGACCTGCGCGACGTCACGGCCGAGCACGTGGCCGGGGTGGACGCCGTGATCCATCTGGCCGCGCTCTCCAACGACCCGCTGGGCTCGCTGGCGCCGGAGCTCACGTACGACATCAACCACCACGCGTCCGTACGCCTCGCCCGCCTGGCCCGCGAGGCCGGAGTCAAGCGTTTCCTGTACGCGTCGACCTGCTCCGTCTACGGCGCCGCAGGCGGCGACGAGCTGGTGGCCGAGGACGCCCCGCTGCGCCCGGTGACGCCGTACGCGGAGTCCAAGGTGCGGGTGGAGGACGATCTGCACGCGCTGGCCGACGACGACTTCACCCCGGTGTTCATGCGCAACGCCACCGCCTTCGGCTACTCGCCCCGGCTGCGCGCCGACATCGTGCTGAACAACCTGGTGGGCCACGCGCTGCTGTCCGGCGAGGTCCTCGTCCTCTCCGACGGCACCCCCTGGCGGCCGCTGGTGCACGCCGCCGACATCGCACGGGCCTTCACGGCCGCGCTGACCGCGCCCCGCGAAGCGGTCCACGACCGGGCGTTCAACATCGGCAGCGAGACCAACAACGTCACGGTCGCCGAGATCGCCGAGCAGGTCGCCGAAGCCGTGACCGGCGCGAAGGTGCGGATCACCGGGGAGAACGGCGCCGACCCGCGCTCCTACCGGGTGGACTTCTCCCGGTTCCGCGCCGCGATCCCCGGCTTCGCGTGCGAGTGGACGGTGAAACGGGGCGCGCTCGAACTCGCCGAGGCCTACCGGAAGTTCGAGCTGACCCGGGACGACTTCGAGCGGCGCTTCACCCGCCTCGCCGTGCTGCGCGCGGCATCCGACGCCGGTACCGTCGACGACACCCTGCGGTGGCGCCGATGACCTCGACCGGCGAGGAGATGCACGCCCTGGTGGAGCGGCTGTACCCGCTCTGCCGGAGCATCACCGGCGACGGCGTGCGCGCCACCCTGGACATCGTCGGCGAGTACGTCCCGTTGCGGGTGCACGAGGTGCCGACCGGAACGCAGGTGCTCGACTGGACGGTGCCGCAGGAGTGGAACATCCGGGACGCGTACATCGCCGACAGCGCCGGTCGCCGGGTCGTCGACTTCGCCGCGTCCAGCCTGCACGTGCTCGGCTACAGCGTGCCGGTGTCAGAGACCATGCCGCTGTCCGAGCTGCGCGCGCACCTGCACACCCTGCCTGACCACCCGACCTGGGTGCCGTACCGCACCAGCTACTACAAGCCGGAGTGGGGGTTCTGCCTGGCCCAGGAGACCCTGGACGCGCTGCCGGAGGGCGAGTACGAAGTACACATCGACTCCACCCTCGCCGACGGCCACCTCACCTACGCCGAGCACGTGGTCCCCGGGCAGGTCGCCGACGAGGTGATCGTCTCCTGCCACGTCTGCCACCCGTCACTGGCCAACGACAACCTGGCGGGCATCGCGGTGGCGACGTTCCTGGCCCGGGCGCTGGCCGAGCAGACTCCGTACTACACCTACCGGTTCATCTACGCGCCCGGCACCATCGGGGCGATCACCTGGCTGGCCCGCAACGCGGAACGGATCGACCAGGTCAAACACGGTCTCGTGCTGGCCTGCGCGGGCGACCGGGGCCAACTGACGTACAAGCAGAGCAGGCGCGGTGACGCGGAGATCGACCGGGTGATGCGGCACGTGCTCGCCGCCTCCGAACGCCCGCACGGCATCAACGAGTTCACTCCGTACGGCTACGACGAGCGGCAGTACTGCTCCCCCGGGTTCGACCTCGGTGTGGGCTCGCTCAGCCGGACCCCGTACGCCGGGTACCCCGAGTACCACACCTCGGCGGACAACCCGGACTTCGTCTCCCAGGAGGCGATGGCGGACACGCTCGCGGTCTGCCGCGAGGCGTTCGCCGTGCTCGACCGCAACCGGCGGTACGTCAACCTCAGCCCCTACGGCGAACCCCAGCTGGGACGGCGCGGGTTGTACGACGCGCTCGGTGGCCGCAGCGACACCAAGCAGGCCCAGATGGCCATGCTCTGGGTGCTCAGCCTCTCCGACGGCGAGCACAGTCTGCTGGACATCGCCGGGCGGGCCGGGCTGCCGTTCGACGCCGTCGCCACGGCGGCCGACGCCCTGCGTGGCGCCGATCTGATCAAGGCATGACGCCGTGACCACCGAAGGGGAGAAGGCGACGGTACCGGCGGCCGTGCCCGGACCCGCGCCGAAGACCGCCAAGCGGGCCATGGTCGGCCGACTGTCCTGGGGACTGGCCGACCAGGCGGCCTCCAGCATGAGCAACTTCGCGGTGGGCATCTACGTGGCACGCTCGCTCGGGCCGGCCGCGTTCGGCGCGTTCAGCCTGGCCTGGGTGACCTACGGCGTGGTGCTCAACGTCTCGCGCGGGCTGGCCACCGACCCGCTCGTGGTGCGCTTCAGCGGCGTGCCGGAGCCGGCCTGGCGCTCGGCGGTGGCCCGCTCCTCCGGTACCGCGCTCGGCGTCGGCACCAGCATCGGCGCCGCGTGCGTGCTGGTCGGCCTCGCCCTCGGCGGCAGCGTGGGGGCCGCGTTCGCCGTCCTCGGCGTCGTGCTGCCGGGGCTGCTGCTGCAGGACGCCTGGCGGTTCGCGTTCTTCGCCGCCGGCACCGGGCAGAAAGCGTTCGTCAACGACCTCGTGTGGGGCGTCGCGCTCGTTCCGGCCCTGGTGGTGGCGGCCCATGTGGGCACGGTGGCCGCTTTCGTGCTGGCCTGGGGCGCGTCCGCCGCGGTGGCGGCGGGGTACGGCTGGCTCCAGTCCGGCATCCGGCCCCACCTGGGCGGAGCGCGCGGATGGCTGCGCGAGCAGCGCGACCTCGGGTACCGGTACCTGGTCGAGAACGTCAGCCTCAGCGGCGCGAGCCAGCTGCGGGCGTACGGGCTCGGCGCGATCGTCGGGGTCAGCGCGGTGGGTACGGTACGCGGCGCCGAGTTGCTGCTCGGCCCGTTCCTCGCCGTCCTGATGGGCCTGTCGCTGGTCACCGTCACCGAGGCGGCACGCGTGCTGCGGCGCGCCCCGCACCGCCTCGGCACGTTCTGCCTCCTGCTGGGCGGCGGCCAGGCCGTCGGCGCGCTGCTCTGGGGCGGGGCGCTGCTGCTGGTGCCGGACCGGCTCGGCGACCTGGTCCTGGGCGGCGTCTGGCACTCCGCCTCCCAGCTCATCGTGCCGGTCACCCTCTCCGTCGCGGGCGCGGGCCTCGGCACCGGCGCGGCGGCCGGGCTGCGGGCGCTGGGAGCGGCCCGGCGCAGCCTGCGCTGCCAGCTGTTCGCCTCCGCCTGCTACGTCAGCGGCGGGCTCGGCGGGGCGGCCGTGGGCGGCACGGTCGGCTCGGCCTGGGGCGTCGCCGCCGCGACCGTCGGCAGCTCGACCGTGTGGTGGCTGGAGCTCCGCTCCGCCCTGCGCGCGCACCACCAAGACCCGATCCGCGAAGTGAGGACCACATGACCGCCCAACCCCGGCTGAGCATCGGCCTACCCGTGTACAACGGCGAGGAGTACCTGGCCGAGTCGCTCGACGCGCTGCTCGGACAGACCTACGAGGACTTCGAGCTGGTCGTCTCCGACAACGCCTCGACCGACGGGACCCAGGACATCTGCCGCAAGTACGCGGCGCGGGACTCGCGCATCCGGTACATCCGGCTGCCCAGGAACATCGGCGCCGCGCCGAACCACAACTACGTGTTCACCGAGTGCCGGGGCGAACTGTTCAAGTGGGCCTCGCACGACGACCTGTACGCCCGGGACCTGCTGCGGCGCTGCGTCGAGGCCCTTGACGAGCGGCCGGAGGTGATCCTCGCCCACGCCGACCAGGCGGTCATCGACGAGAACGGCCAGGTGAAGGTGCCGTACGCGTACACGCTCGCCACCGGCTCGCCGCACGCGCCCGAGCGCTTCCGCAGCATGCTGTTCGAGCCCGGCGGCGACGACTTCTACGGGGTGATGCGGGCCGACGTGCTGCGCAAGGTGAAGCCGCACGACAGCTACCACCACGCGGACCGCACGTTCGTCACCGAGATCGGGCTGCACGGACCCTTCCACCAGGTGCCGGAGCTGCTGTACTTCCGCCGCGACCACCCCACCCGCGCCGAGCGGGCGAACCCGTCCAAGCGCTCCCGGTGCGTCAACCTGGACCCGCGCCGGGCGGGCCCGCTGCACCCGACGC
The DNA here is from genome assembly GCF_014649795.1 of Streptomyces melanogenes. Taxonomy (GTDB): domain Bacteria; phylum Actinomycetota; class Actinomycetes; order Streptomycetales; family Streptomycetaceae; genus Streptomyces; species Streptomyces noboritoensis. The sequence continues at coordinate 134,317 of NZ_BMTS01000007.1, read as the reverse complement.
CCCGGCTGCTCGCCGAGTACGTCTGGGGCTTCGTCTCGGCGATCGGGCGGGCGCCGCTGTCCTCGGCCGACCGGCGCGCGTGCCACCGCCACCTGGCCGCGTGGATGACCAGCCGCGCCCGGCCGGGCGCCGGGGAGCGGGTCGAGGACCGCGCCCCGGTCGACCCTGCCAAGCTCACCGTCTCCGTCGACGCCCTCGTCGCCGGACGTGAGGGAAGGCAGACGTGACATCTGCGGACGGAACTCCGGTGCGCGTCGGGGTGTTCGGCCTGCTCGGCTCCGGCAACCTCGGCAACGACGGGTCGTTGGAGGCCGTGCTCGGCTACCTCCGCGCCGAGCACCCGGACGCGGTCGTGGACGCGCTGTGCGGCGGACCCGAGGTCGTCGCGACCCGGTACCGCATCCCCGCGACGCGGCTGCACTGGTACCGCGGGGAGTACCGGACCGCGTCGCGTGCGGGCGCGATCGCGGGAAAGGGGCTGGGCAAACTCGTCGACGTCTTCCGCACCGCCGCCTGGGTGCGCCGGCACGACGTGGTGATCGTGCCGGGCATGGGCGTCCTGGAGGCCACGCTGCCGCTGCGGCCGTGGGGCTTCCCGTACTCGCTGTTCCTGCTCTGCGCGTCCGGCCGGCTGCTCGGCACCCGGGTCGCGCTGGTCAGCGTCGGCGCCGCCCCGATCGGCAACCGGCCGACCCGGGCCCTGGTGCGCTGGTCGGCGCGGCTGGCCGCCTACCGCTCGTACCGGGACGCCCCGTCCCGCGACGCGATGCGGGCGATGGGCGTGGACACCGCGCGCGACAAGGTCTACCCGGACCTCGCGTTCGCCCTGCCGACGCCCTCCGAGAGCCCGACCCCGGGCCTGGTCTGCGTCGGCGTCATGGCCTTCCACGGCGGCAACGACGACCGCGCCCGGGCCGAGGAGATCCACCGGTGCTACCTCGACGGGACGACTCGCTTCGTCCGCACGCTGGTCGAGGACGGCAGGCCGGTCCGGCTGCTCACCGGCGACGAATGCGACGCGCCGGTGGTCGCGGCCATCCTCGACGCGGTGGACTCGCCGCTGGTCACCGCCGCCGAGACGGCCTCGCTGGCCGACCTGATGAAGGAGACGGCGGCCGCCGACACCGTGGTGGCGACCCGCTACCACAACCTGATCTGCGCACTGAAGGCCGGCACACCGACGCTCGCCGTCAGCTACGCGGCGAAGAGTGACGCGCTCATGGACCGGATGGGCCTGGGCACGTACTGCCACCCGGCCCGCGCGGTCGACTCCGACCGACTGCTCGAACAGTTCCGGGAGTTGGAGAAGCAATCGGCAAAGCTGCGGCGGACCCTCACCGAGCGGAACCAGGAAGCCGCCCGCCAACTCCAGGACCAGTTCACCGACTTGACCACGGCCCTGTTCCCTGCGGCCGACCACGCCCATGCCCTGCGGAAGGCCCCATGAAAGCGACCGAAGTCCCGGAGATCACGGGCGCGTACCTCTTCGAGCCGACGCCGTACGCCGACGAGCGCGGCTTCTTCTGCCGCACCTTCGACGCCGACGTGGTCCGCTCGGTGGGCCTCGACCCGGACGCCTTCATCCAGGACAGCGTGTCCCGCTCGGTCCGGGGCGTGCTGCGCGGTCTGCACCTGCGCTCCGGCAACGGCGAGGCCAAGCTGGTGCGCTGCTCGTACGGGAGGATCTTCGACGTCGTCGTGGACCTGCGGCCCGACTCGCCGACCTACCGCAACGTGGCCACCTTCGACCTGTCCGGCGAGACGCAGGCGACCCTGTACATCCCGGCGGGGTGCGCGCACGGCTTCCAGGCGCTCACCGAGACCGCCGACACCTCGTACCGGATCGACCGCCCGCACGATCCGGCCGAGGACGTGACGATCGCCTTCGACGACCCGGAGCTCGCCATTGGGTGGCCGCTGCCGGTCACGTCGATGTCCCAGCGGGACCGGGAGGCGCCGAGCCTCGCCGAGGTCCTGAAGCAGAAAGAGAGCTGAAGTCACCGTGGACACCGAAGAGTTCCTCCTCCCCCGGTCACAGCTCGCCAACGAGCGGCTGCACGCCATGATCCCCGGGGGCGCGCACACCTATGCCAAGGGCGACGACCAGTACCCCGAGAACCTGGCCCCGGTCATCAGCCACGGCCGGGGTGCCCATGTGTGGGACGTGGACGGCAACCGGTACGTCGAGTACGGCTCCGGACTGCGGTCGGTCAGCCTCGGCCACGCCCACCCGCGCGTGATCGAGGCGGTACGGCGGGAACTCGACCGCGGCAGCAACTTCGTCCGGCCCTCCATCGTGGAGGTCGAGGCCGCGGAACGCTTCCTGGCCACCGTACCGACCGCCGAGATGGTGAAGTTCGCGAAGAACGGCTCCGACGCCACCACCGCCGCGGTGCGCCTCGCCCGCGCCGCCACCGGCCGCCCGCGGGTGGCGATCTGCGCCGACCATCCGTTCTTCTCCGTCGACGACTGGTTCATCGGCACCACCCCGATGCCCGCCGGTATACCGACGGCGACCACCGAGCTCACCGTGACGTTCCCGTACGGGGACCTGGCCGCCACGGAGGAACTGCTCGCCCGGTACGAGGACGAGGTCGCCTGTCTGATCCTGGAACCCGCCACCCACGCCGAGCCTCCGCCCGGATACCTCAAGGGCCTGCGCGAGCTGGCCGACCGGCACGGCTGCGTGCTGATCTTCGATGAGATGATCACGGGCTTCCGCTGGTCCGAGGCGGGCGCCCAGGGCCTGTACGGCGTCGTCCCCGACCTCTCCACGTTCGGCAAGGCGCTGGGCAACGGATTCGCGGTCTCCGCCCTGGCCGGGCGCCGCGAGCTGATGGAGCTGGGCGGGCTGCGCCACTCCGGCGAGCGGGTGTTCCTGCTGTCCACCACGCACGGTGCGGAGACGCACTCGCTGGCCGCCGCGATGGCCGTGCAGACCACCTACGCCGAGGAGGGCATCACTGCACGGTTGCACGCCCTCGGCGATCGGTTGGCCGCCGGTGTCCGCGAGGCCGCGGCCAGCATGGGCGTCGGCGACCACGTCGTCGTCCGGGGCCGGGCCAGCAACCTGGTCTTCGCCACTCTCGACGAGAAGGGGCAGCCGTCGCAGCCGTACCGCACGCTGTTCCTGCGCCGGCTCCTCGCGGGCGGTGTGCTGGCCCCGTCGTTCGTGGTGAGCAGCGCGCTCAGCGACGCCGACATCGACCGCACCGTCCATGTGGTGGCCCAGGCGTGCGCGGTGTACCGGAAGGCACTGGACGCCGCCGACCCGACGCCCTGGCTGGCCGGACGGCCGGTGAAGCCCGTGTTCCGCCCGTTGGCATGATGTGACGTCAGGGACGCTCCCGCCGACCGGCGTCGGCCAGCCGGTCGGCCGCGCGGTCGACGAGCCACGCCGTCGCCGGTACCACCGCCAGCGCGGTGCACCAGCCGCCGAGGGCGTCGGTCGGGTAGTGCGCGCTCAGGGCGACCTCCGCCCAGCCCATGGCGGCGCCCGCCACCAGCGCCGCCGCGAGCACGAGTGACATACCGGCCGTCCTACCGAGGCCGAGCCAACCGGTCGCGAGCAGCGCCACCGCGAGGGCGAGCGCGGTGAAGAAGGCGGTGTGCCCGCTCGGGTAGGACAGGTTGCCGGCGCCGTGGATGGTGCGTCCCACCACGTGCTTGAGGAGTGTCGCCGTCCCGACGCTCATGACGACCCCGGCAGCGACGAGCACCGCCGCGCGAGGACGCCGAATTAGCAGACAGCCCGCCACGATGGCCCCGACCAGCATCAACGAACCGGCAGGCTCCCCCAAGAAGTCCAAGGCCAGAGCGGTGCGCCGCCACGGCGGCCGCACACTGTCCGCCGTCGGCTCGACGAACCACCTGTCCACCCTGCCGGACTCGCTGTGACCGGCGTACAGGACCCCGAGCAGGGCGATCACCATCGCGGCGAGCACCGCGGTCAGCCCGAGCCACGCGCGCAGCGGTGCGGGCAGCAACGCGGACGCCGACCCGCCGGTCGCACGCGCGGCGTGTCCGGTCGGTCGGCGGTGGCTTTCCGCGATCGGTAAGTGGTGTTCCGGATCTTGGCTCGGTGAGGCGGGGTGAGAGTGCGCCCCTTCGTCCGACCGGTGGGCAGCCATGCGTCAGCGCCTTCCTGTTTCCCGCTCTGCTTGCCACCCTAACCAACTACGCGGCCGCGCGAACAGGTTCACAGTGATCGCTGTCAGCAGGACAGGTTGGAGCCGGTCGGGACGCCCAGGATCGAGGTGAAGCTCTGGTAGGCGTTGATCCGGCTCTGCACCTGGGCCGGGTTCTTGCCGTCGCACTCCAGGGAGCCGTTGATGCTGCGGATCGTCTGGCCGAAGCCCGCGCCGTTGACCATGGCGTTGTGCGCGGTCATGGTGCCGGGGCCGTTCTGGGTGTTCCAGTACCAGAGGCCGGTCTTCCAGGCCACGGCGGCGTCGGTCTGCACCAGGTTGGGGTTGTGCAGGAGGTCGATTCCGAGCGCGTCGCCGGCCGCCTTGTAGTTGAAGTTCCAGCTGAGCTGGATCGGGCCGCGCCCGTAGTACGCGGCCTGACCGGCCGGGCACCCGTAGGGCTGCGTGGTGTCGCAGTAGTGCGGGTAGTTGGCGGTGTTCTGCTCGACGATGTAGACCAGTCCGCCGGTCTCGTGGCTGACGTTGGCGAGGAAGGCCGCGGCCTCCTGCTTCTTGCCCGTGTCGCTGCCGGTGTTGGCGAAGCCGGGGTAGGCGCTGAGTGCGGCGGTCAGACCGGAGTACGTGTAGAAGGAGTTCCGGTTCGGGAACATCTGGTTGAACTGGGCCTCGGAGACCACGAATCCACCGGGGTTGGTCGGCGGGGTGGAGCCGCCGCAGTCGCCCTGGTCGGCCCAGACGCCCGAGCCGCCGGTGCTGGGCGCCTCCCCCTGGGTCCACCACTTGGCGGACCAGTTGTGGCCGCTGTAGGAGGCTGTCATGCCTCCGGTATAGACGGCGGAGGCCGAGTAGGGGGCGGCGCAGCTCGCCGCGTACGCGGGCGAGGCGAGCGGGAGGAGGGCGGCGAGACCGATGGCGGAGACCGCCGAGGCCAGCGTCGCGACGATCCGGCGTAGGGACATGTGCCACTCCTTGTGGGGGGGATGAAGTGGGGGCACCAGGCACTCAAGCGGAATGGTCCAGACCTGTCAATAGGTCTGGACCATAAGAGGGTTGATCGTCTTTCACAGCCGCGCGGGGCAGCCGTCGCCCCTAGATGTAGCCCTCGCGCAGCGCGTACGCGACGGCATGCGCGCGGTTGCTGAGCTGGAGCCGGGTCGTCAGCGCGTGCAGGATGTTCTTCACGGTCCGCTCCGAGTACGCGAGCTTCTCGGATATCTGCCGGGTGTCAAGGCCGTCGGCGACCAGGCGCAGCACGTCCACCTCGCGCGGCGCCATGCCGAGCAGGGGTGCCCCACCTCCCGGGCCTGTCGTGGGGCCCGACTCCGAGCGGTGCAGCCGTCCCACCTGTGTCAGCAGCCTGCTGAGCAGGTCGGGCGGCAGCTCGCCCTCGTCGCGCGCCGCGCTGTGCACAGCCCTCAGGAGCCGCTGCCCGGTGACCTGGTGGCGCCAGAGGATGGCCCGCACCCCGCACTCCACCACCGTCAGCAGATCCGACTCGCGCAGCTCACGGGTGACCAGCACCACCCGCTGTTCCCCACCCTGCACGACCCGCCGCAGATCCGCCGGGACCGGCTCGTCGAGCCGGTCGGCGAGCATCACGGTGACGCCCCGGCCGTCGGGCCGAGCGGTCGGATCGGCCCGCCCGCGGGTGTCGTCCACCACCTCGATCGACGGCTGGTGTCGCAGATGACTGATCACTCCGGCCCGGCTCAGCGGGTCGGATGCGCGGACGGTCACTCTGACACGCTTCGTGATCACGTGTGCCACCTGTCCTTTCCTGTACGTGTACTGGCCCCGTATGTGCTGGCGTACAGGCTGACCCGACCGACTCAATAGCGGGTAAACGACCCTTGAGGCCGCCCCACAGGAACCACGAATCCCCCTCGTCCACGAGCTCACATCAGGACGTCAGCAGCGCCGCGTCCCAGGACAGTCGACCGGCGTCCGGTCGCTGGGCGTAGGTGTGCAGGGCGAGGGCCGCGCCCGCCGCGCCTTCCAGGAAGCCGGGCCCTTCCAGAGCGTCGAGTCCCGCGCGGACTTCGGCCGCGAGCGCGGGCAGGCCGGCGGCGAGTTCCTCGTCCGCCGCGTCGTACGCGACGAGCGCGGCGATGTGGAGCAGTCCGCCGGTGCCGTGGCACAGCCCGGCTCCCTCCAGCGCGCGCGTGGCGGCGGGCCGGGCGAGTGCCGCGTGCAGGGCGCGGGCGGCCGTCCGGCGCCACCCGGGTTCGCCCAGCGCCCGCCCGGCGAGGAAGAGCGCCCGGGCCACACCGGGGCTCCCGTAGCACCAGGCGGCCCGGGTGGCCGGGGACGGCGGAAGGACGCCCGCGAGCTCGTCCTCCGGGCGCAACACCATCGCCCAGTACGGTCCGTACGCGTCCTCGCTGCGGCGCCGTGCCAGCCAGTCGGCGAGCCGGGCGACGGCCTCCTCCTGACCGGGCACCCGGACGCCCTGCTCAAGGGCGAGGGCCAGGACGGCCAGCGGGCCCGGAATCCCGTGCGCCAGGCCCAGGTTGAGGTGGCCGCGCGGGAAGTCGGAGGAAGGGGTGTCGCGGCCCGGCCCGCCCGCCGACCACCAGCCCGGCAGGGTGCCCTGCCCGGTGGCGGTCGGTTCGGCGAGGTCGGTCAGGGCTTGGAGGCAGTGGCGCAGCGCCGGGCCGCTCGGGTCGAGGGCGAGCAGCAGCCGGGCGAGCCCCGCCACCCCGGACACCACGTCGTACTGGTGCGACGCCACGCCCGTACCGGCTTCGCGTGCGGTACGCAGCTGGCGCGCCCGCCGCACGGCGGCGTCGGCGATGCGGGGGGTGAGGGTGGCGAGGAGCGAGCGGTAGGTGTCGGGGCCGGTGGCCGCGAGGCGGGCGGCGAAGGCGACGGCCGCCATCCCCGTGTAGAGACCGGCGGCGTGCAGCCCGCCGTCGACGCGTGTCGCGGCGGCGAGATGGCCGTGGGCGACGGTCCGGGCGTCGCCGTCCCGGTCGGCGGCGAGCGCGGTGAAGAGCAGCGCGACGCCCGGGTGTCCGGCGGCCAGCGAGTCGGCCCGGGTGCCGGAGGCGGCGACCGCCTCGGGGGTGCGCAGCCGCGCGGCCACCTCGTCGACTGCCTCCCGGGCCGCGCCGACCGACAGGCCGGGGGACGAAAGCGAGGGGTTCATCGCTGCTCCTGGGCGCGTCGGCGGGCACGATGCGCCTCGAAGGCGCCCCGGGCGAGGGCGAGGGCCCGGCGCTCGGCTTCGGGGTCGATGCCGATCAGCCGGTTGTGACTCATGTGGATGAGGCTGCCCGCCACCGGCGCGGGCGGCGTCCGCTCCGGGTCACGCTCCCTCAGCTCGGCCAACAGCGCGCCGTGGTCGGCGAGTCGGGCGGCGCGTCGCCGCCAGGCGAGGGCCAGCTCGGGCGAGGAGAAGGCGGGAGCAGGTCCGTCGGGGCCGATCGCCCGCAGCACGGCGGCACGGTTGTCCCGGAAGGCGCGGTGGTCGTGCTCGGACTTGGGGTAGGCGGCGGGCAGCCAGACGTCGGCGGGCGGGCCGCCCGCGCCCGCCAGGAAGTGCCGGGCGATGTCGGCGGTGTTGACCGCCGAGAACAGGTCGCGGTCGGGGCCCGGCAGGCCGCGAGCCGCTCCGGCGGAGAGGGCCACCAGGCTGTCGGCGTGGAAGACCCGCTCGGCGGCGGCCATCGCCTCGGGGCCGCCGTAGCGTTCGAGCTCCGGGTCGTACGTCTCCAGGCGCAGCCCCGAGGCGAGGTGGGCGGCGCGGAGCTCGGCGGCCCACTCGCGTACGACGGTGAGCAGGGCGGCCGTCCGCGCGGGCGACTCGCCGTGGAAGCGGATCCTCAAGTGCGGCTGGGGGTCGCGGTAGCGGATGAAGAACCAGCGGTCGATGCCGTCCGGGAGCGCCGCGGCTAGCTGCGGCAGCCACTCCTCGATGACGGTGTCCTGCCGGGCTTGCGGGGTGTCCACGCGGGCGTACAGCCAGCCGCCCCCGGGCAGCGAGACCGTCCCGGGTGTGCGGCGCACGGCCATGGGCGGCATCTGGGGCCGGGGCGCGGGCTGCTCCCTCGCGTGGAGCGCGACGACCAGCTCGGCCGTGTGGGCGCCCTCGGGGCTCCGCAGCCAGCCGGACCCGGCGGCCGCCGGGTCCTCCTGGAGGAGCGTGATCTCGGCGGTGCGCGCATGGGCGTACAGCAGCCGCTGGTGCCAGGGAAGGCCGAGGTCGAGCGTGATCCGCTGGTCGCCGGTCACGAGGCGCACGGCGGCCGGTACGCCCCAGCGCCGCCGCCACTGAGGCAGGGCGGCACACCACTCTTCGAAGGCGGCGGTGGGCAGGGTGAGCCGCCAGGAGGCCGGGGCCAGGATCGTGCGCCCGTACCGTACGCGGGGCAGGGCGGGGTTGGTGGCGGCCGCGCCCCAGTCCCAGGGCTGCCAGAGCCGGTGGCCGCTCAGCCGGCCCACCTCGTGCAGGAAGCGGGCCACGTTGGGGGCGCCGGTGCGCTTGTTGAGCACGTGGTGGGCGGTCACCCGTACCGGGCGGCCGAGGCTGCGGGAGCGGATGCTCAGCCGCTCCGGGTCGGCGTGGACCACCAGGTCGTCCAGCGGCAGCACCTCGGGCCCCGCCGCGTCCGGGAACGCGCCGACGACGACGCGGTGGCCGAGCCAGCGCGGGGTGCGGGCGATGTTGGCGTGGCGCGGCCGGACCGGGGTGAACTCCAGGTGCACCGGCATCGGCTCGCCGTCCCCACCCGTCGGGGCCTGGGCGCCGCTGACGCGCGCCATGAGCTCCGGCCCGCCCAGCTGCGCGGCGAAGCGGCCGAAAGTGGCTCCGGCCACGTCGCTGCCGACGACCGGGGAGAGCGCGATCCTGAACTCCCCGGAGTCCAGTCGCCCGGCGGACACCCCGACCAGCTCCGCGTACAGCTCCAAGGTATCCGGCAGGCGGTTGGCGGCGGTGCCGTCCGGATCGGGGCCTGCGAGGCGGGCGAAGAGCGCCTCGTCGAGCACCACCTCGGGGAGCGGTGCGCCCGGGGACAGGTCGGCGAGCGCCCCGGCGGCGAGTTCGGCCAGGAGCCGTCGGCGCTCCGCGTCCTCAAGGTCACCGTCGTGCGGTTCCGCGTCGGCGCCGGGCCGGGGGACGGCCGGGTGCTCGTATCCCCCCGGCGGCCCCAACCCATCGGCGGGATCGAGGAGTTCGGACACGGGCACGGCGCGTTCCATGCCGTACCGCTCGACGAAGGCACGGTGGTAGGCGCGCAGATGGGCGGGGGCGGTGCGGGGCGGGGAGAGCCGCCACAGGGCGGTGGCCGCGCGCTCGAACTCCTCGCGCACCGCCTCCGGCAGCACCACGTCCGCGTCCAGTACGAGGTCGACGTGCAGCACCTGGTCGCTCGGGCACAGCGCGGTCATGTGCTCCCGGGTGACTTGCAGCGCTTTGAGACGGGCGCCGTCGCCACCCGCCTCAAGGTCCTCGCACCGCAGCAGCTCGGAGCGTATGCTCTCCAGTTCGCCGCGCAGGGGAAGGTCTTCGGGCAGCCGGTCCCGTACATGGCCGAGGGGGTCCGTGCTGTCCGGGGCGGGGAACAGGTCGGTGTGCAGGAAACCGCGGGCGACCAAGGTGCGCACGAGATTCACCACGGCGTCCGAGGGTGCTGCAGGGAAGGCCTCGGACACCCCTGCCAGCAGCTCCGCAAAGGGGACCGGAGAAGCGGCGTTGCGCAACACCTCGGCGACGACGGGAGTGTGACGGACACTCACCTCCTCCAGGGTGTCGTCACCGTCCCTGGGCACATAGGGCAGCACGAGCCGGGAGCCGCGTACCACGCATTGCTGGTCGGCTACGAGCAGCAGGCCGGGCAGGACCGCCGGGTCCTGGTGAAGGCGCTTCACCACCTTGGCCAGCCAGCCGAGGTCGGGTCTTACTGAGGCGCGGTGGTTGCCGCCCCAGCGGACGGATGTGGCCTCGCCGAAGCGGGCGAGGCCGACCCCGGCGAGCAGGCCGAACGGGGTGGGCCGGGTGGTCATCCGCAACCGGTAGCGGCCCACGGCGTTCGCGGCCCGACGCAGCGCGTCACCCGCCAAGGGCCGGTCGGCGGCCAGGACACGGGCCAACGAAGGGCTGGACAACTCGACCGCCTCGCGCAGCAGGGGGTCGAGTGCGGCCTCGGCCACGTACCGCGCGAGATCGGCCTCGGTGGGGCCGGCCGGGCTGTCGGGGCGCTCGGGCAGGGGCTGGGCGGGAGCCCTCAGAAGCACCGGATCGACGGCGGTGAAATGGCTGCCCCGCTGAGTGCCGTGCTGTCCGCCCATGCTTCTCCCCGTCGTCGTACGACTGCCATACCTCGCTCCTGTGTAACGGAGATTCCGCAGGTAGCGGCCGTTCCGCACCGGGAGGTGCCCGAAGAGGCAGCCCCGGTTGCCTCTTCGCGCGCCGTCGCCCGTGAGGTGTTGACGGGGCCGATACGCCCCTGCCTACCGTCCGTTTCGTTCCGTCGCGAACCACGCGGCCATGACGAGAGGAATTCTCATGAACAACGAGACGATGCAGGACCTGTTCGACCTCGATGTGCGCGAGGTGGTGGCGGGGAGCGAGGCCGACCAGAGCGCCGGCATCAGCGACTCCTGTGACGGTTCCTGCCACCGCCCGTTCTGCATCTGATCCTGACGGATAGCGCGCACAAAGCGGCTGCGGTGGCCCCGGCCCACCGCAGCCGCGGTGTTTTTCCGCCGGTTACGCGGTGGGCCAGTCGGCGCGCGGCGCGGCGCCGGGAACATCCGGCAGGGGACCTCGGGCCCGGGCCAGCAACTCCTCGGGCGTCACCTCGTCGAGCGCCTTGCGCGCCGCCTCGATCGCATCCCGCACGGAGTCCAGGAGCTGACTCTCCGTCAGTGGACGTGCCGACCGGCCCCCGGGATCCTCGGTCAGCAGCGCGGCCAGCGCCTGGCGGATCCGCGCTGTGCCCGCCTCGCGTATGGTCAGGGCGATGTGGACGGAAAGCCCTTCGTCGCCGGTGGCGGTGTGTGGGGCGCCGCGCGGGACGTACAGCACATCGCCCGCGCCGATCACGGTCCGCAGCACCGGTTCACCCGGCTCCGGGACCGGGCCCGGGCGCCAGTGGCCGTTGGCCGGGGCCCCGTACACGGTCCACTCCTTGCGGCCCGCGACCTGCACCACCAGTACGTCGGCGTCGTCCCGGTGCACATCGAGCCCACGCCGACCGGCCATGGTCGCGAAGCAGAAGGCCTCCACCCGCCGGCCCACGTCGTGCGCCAGCCGGGCGGTCAGCTCCCCCACCGAGGCGTGCCACTGGTCGAGTTGGGGCAGCAGCAGGGTCGCCCCCTCGCCGAGCAGCCGCATGACGCGCTCCGGGTCGGCGAACCCCTCCGCGACCCGCCCGGCGACCACGCGCTCGGCGCAGAACTCGTGCGCCTCGACGACCGAGCCCTCGCGCACCATCTCGACGTACGGCGTCCGCATCAGCCCACCGCGCAGCGCGTCCCCCAAGTCAACGAGCCCCGGCACCTCTTGAGGCAACACACCAGGGTGGAACACCTCCGGCATACCGCGCCGACACCGCTCGAAAAACCTCTCGGGCTCCCCCACCAACCGGTCCAGCACTCCCCAACCCATACCTGCTCCCCGTTCCTCGCGTCCGGTACGCGGTACCGGGTGTACCGCGGTAAGCCGAACCTAGGGGATGGGGTGGCCGGTGACGGCATGGTGTCTGCGGAGTGGTGTCGGGTGACTTGACCGACCATCAGGCAGAGCCTGGCCCCGGCGGCTCCGCGCGGCGAAGCTCAGCCGGTCCCGCTCTTCGTCTCGGAGGAGTCGTCGGCAGTCGGCGCGGACGCGGCGCGCCGGGGCAGCCGCGGCCGCACCCCCCACCACCACACCGCGTACACCGCCGCGAGTGCGCCTGCGAACGGCGCCGCCGCGCCCAGGGCCATCACCAGCCACCGCACAGCGGTGGCGAAGGCGTGCCACCCGCCCGTGACGGCGTCCAGGACGCCCGGGCCGCCGTCGTCGGACTCCTTCGCGGGCACCGACGCGGTAAGGCCCAGGGTGATGGTGGCGAGGCTGGTGCGGTCCTTGAGGGATGCCTGCTGCGCCAGGAGCGCGTCCAGGTCGGCCTGGCGGCGGCTCAGTTCCCCCTCCAGCGTGACGACGTCACTCAACTGGCCCGCCCGGTCCATCAGTTCGCGTACGCGCGCGACGCTGGAGCGCTGGGTGGTGATCCGGCTCTCCACGTCCACCACCTGATCGGTGACGTCCTGGGCCTTGGCCTTGCGGCCGAGCAGCTTGCCGGTGCCCGAAAGGCGCGCGAGGACGCTGTCGTACTTCGCCTCCGGGACGCGCAGCACGACATGCGAGACCACATGCCCCCGCTCGTCCCGCTCGGTGGTCTCGTCGCCGACGTACCCGCCCGCCTCGTCGGCCGCCGCACGGGCCGCGGCGAGCGCCTTGGCCACGTCGGGCACGTCGAGCGTGAGCTCGGCGGTGCGGATGACGTGCGAAGCCGGGGGCAGCGCGGGTTTCGCGGGCGGCTTGCGCGCCCCGGCGTCGCCCGGACGCGAGGCCGCGTCACCCGCTGCCCCGCCCTGCGGTGCGGCGGCGCCCTTGTCCGCCTTGCTCGCCGACTTCGCGTCGTCGGACCGGCCCGCGCTGCATCCGGCAAGGGCCAGCGAGGCGGCGAGGAGAACGGCGCCCACAGCCGCGAGGGGTCGGTTTCCGGTCCCGTGTCGTACTCGCATGTCGGCTCCCTCGGAGGGTGGGTGGTCATTGGCGTCGGCTGGACGGGCTCGGCACGGGCGGAGGTCGCTACCGGGGCGGCCCCGGCCGACAGCGGGTCGGCTGTCGGCCGGGGCCGCCCCAGTGGGCGACGGTTGCCGGATGCGCTGCGGGTCGGTTGTCCTTGCGGACCCGCGCTCGGATGCCGGGCGCGGGGTTACAGCGTCCTGGAGCTGCGGCCGTTGTACGAGACCCAGTCGCCGGACTGGCTGACCGGAACGCTGATGGTGACCTTGCGGTGCTGGCCGTTGTCCGCGTTGACGCCTTCGATGGTGGTCCCGCCCTTGAACCACCATCCCGTCTGACCGTGATAGCCGCTGCCGGGGGTGTCGAACCACGGCGTGCACACATGCACACCGTGCTGGTTGACGCCGCACACCCGCGCGTAGTCGGAGTAGTACGTCGACACACGGACCTGCTGGCCGTTGCTGCCGGCGGAGGCGGAGCCGCTGGAGGCCATGACGCCGGTGACGGCCGCCAGGGCCGCGGCGGACACGCCGATCGTGGTACGGATACTGCGCTGCAGCTTCATGATGAACTCCTTCCGATTCGGGATTGCTTGCCGTCGAACCTCAGCCAGCCCCGGCCGCCGCCCGCATCCGGCGGCATGCGGCACCGCGTGGGGGCCGTGGCCGCCCACTCGTCCCGAGCTGGCGACGAGGATGCTGCCAGCACATGACTGAAGGGAACCTGAAGCCTCCTGAAGGTCCTTCAGGAACCCGTGCCTGCCCTGCGGGATACGGCATCGTGTGGGCATGCGCATACTGGTAGGGGAAGACGACCAGCGATCGGCCGAGCCGCTGCGCCGCGGCTTTGCCGGCGACGGATTTGCGGTCCATGCCCTGGTGCCCCGTCTCAACGGTTTCCGCCTGCGCGCCCTCATCCGGCGCACCAAGACCGAGGCCCTCGATCACGTCCGGGATCACGCCTTCGGCGGCGACATCGTCGAGGTCCATGTCTCCACCCTGCGGCGAAAGATCGACACCTCGTTCGGCAGCCGCACCGTCCGCGGCGTCGGCTACCGCCTCACCCCTGGCAGGACCCCCGCATGAACCGACCGGACTTCTCCCGCCTGCTCCACCCCACCACCGTCCGCGCCCGCCTGACCCGACGCGCCGCGACCCTCACCGCGCTCGGCACCATCGCCCTGACGCTGCTCAGCCTGCTGTTCAGCGCGGCAGGCGACTTCACGCCCGACGCCAGCCACGACGCGTCAGCCCCAGGGCGCGAGGATTCCCCGATCCGGCAGATGTGCCGGAACCTGGGCCTCGTACCCGCCGACAGCACACAGTCGCACCCCGCCATCACCGGCTCGATGTGGCTGGGCGCCCTCATCGGCGTGACCGCGGTGGCAGCCCTCACGGCGTGGCTCGCCCTCGGCAGCGTCCTACGGCCCGTGGAAGAGGCCCGCAGTCACTTCGCCCAGCTCACCGCCGAGGACTCCAGGCACCGGGTCCCCCTCCCCCAGACCGGAGACGAGATCACCGAGCTGGTCCAGACGATGAACACCGCCCTCAACCGGCTCCAGAGCACCGTCGAGCAGCAACGGAGGTTCGTCGCCGACGCCTCCCACGAACTGCGCAACCCCCTGGCGGCCCTCCAGGCCGAACTTGAGATCGCCCTGACCCACCCCGGCCGGGCCGACTGGCCCGAGGTGGTGCGCGCCGCTCTCGGTGACACCCGGCGTCTTGAGCGCCTCACCGCCGACCTGTTGCTGCTGGCCCGCCTCGACGTCGAGAAACCCGCCGGGTCCCAGCCTATGGAGAGGGTCGACCTGACCGACCTGGTCCGCGAGGAAGCCGCCCGCCACCGCCCACCCGCCCACCTCGCGATCAGCCTCGACCTCCCCGCCGACCACCCCCTGACCGTCCGCGGCCACCCCGCCCTGCTCACCCGTGTCCTGGGCAACCTCCTCGAGAACGCCGAACGCCATGCCACCACGAGCATCACGATCCGTCTCACCCACGACACCGAGAACCAACTGGCCGTCCTCGACGTCGTCGACGACGGCCCCGGCATCCCGCCCAGAGACCACGCCCGTGTCTTCGAACGCTTCACCCGCCTCGATAGCGCCCGCCCCCGTCACACCGGCGGCACCGGTCTCGGCCTCGCCATCGCCCACCGCATCACCACCCTCCACCACGGCACCCTCACCATCACCCCCACCGCTCGCGGAGCCCACCTCACCACCCGCCTTCCCACCACCCGACACCCCCGCAACATCGGATAGCGGCCCACGGCAGGTAGCAAGGAAGGGGCCTCCGCTTTCGAGCGGAGGCCCCTTGCACGCGGGAGCGGTGTGTGGCGGTGAGTCCTCGCGCTGCGTCAGGGCAGCGTGCAAATGACGAACGCGCTGACCTTGGCCGGCTCGGTGGCGTGGGTGTTCCTTCCGCTCCAGTACCAGGTCGATCCGATGGCGAAGGACCGGGACACGGTGAAGTAGACCGTGGTGCTGTAGCCACCGCCGCCCGTGGGCACCTCGTCGCCTTGCCGCATCACCCGAATCAGTTACATCGCTGCGCCCGTTGAGCCAATGTGAGCCACGGGCACACCGTTCATGCCGCCGAAGAGGTCGTCCATCGCCCGCCGCGTGGTACGGGCCGGGGTGGCGCGGACGGCGAAGTCGCGGGTGGCCACCGCGAGGGGGTGGGTGACAGCGGCGATCCGGCCCGCGCGGCGGGACCGGACGCGGAGGGCGTCGGTGCGGGCGCAGCGGGCCGCGCTGTAGGCGGTCAGGGCGGCGGGTATGTCAGTCACCTCGGTGCCGTCCAGGACGTGGGCGAGGACGACGGCGTCCTCGATGGCCTGGCAGCCGCCTTGGCCGAGGTTGGGGGTCATGGCGTGGGCGGCGTCGCCGAGCCAGGCGATGCGGCCGTGGTGGTAGCGCGGAAGCGGGGCGGCCAGGTCGTGGAGGTCGTGCCGGAGCACGGCCGCCGGGTCGAGCCGTTCCAGCAGCGCGGGGATCGGGTCGTGCCAAGTGCCGTACCGGCGCAGGAGTTCGGCGTGGAGGTCGGTGGGGCGGTACCCCTCGGGGGCGACGGCGGTCGCGTAGACGTAGACCCGGCCGTCGGCGAGCGGGACGACGCCGAAGCGCTCGCCGCGGCCCCAGGTCTCGGCGGCCGCCGCCGGGGCCGGGCCGTCGGCGGGCAGGACGGTGCGCCAGGCGGTCTCGCCGCTGTAGCGGAGGCCGGGGTGCGCCGGGAAGTACCGGCGGCGCAGCGGACTGTGGATCCCGTCGGCGGCGACCACGAGGTCGGCGGTGAACTCGCCCGACGCGGTACGGACCAACGGGCGGTCGCCCGTGGCCTCGGCGTCATCCACAGCGGCGCCGTAGCGGATCGCACCCTCGGGGAGCTCGGCGGCCAGGGCCTCGGTCAGGGCCGCACGGTGCACGGCCAGCGGAGGAGTCCCGTAACGGGCCGTCATGGCGCCGGTGTCCGCGCGCTGCAGCCAACGGCCGTCGGGGCGGCGCAGACCGAGCGCGGCGGGTGAGGCGCTGCCCGCGGCCCGCGTGACGTCGAAGCCGATGATGTCGAAGGCGCGCAGGGCGTTGGGGGCGAGGACGATCCCGGCGCCCACGGCGGTCGGTTCGGCCGCCCGCTCGCAGACGGTGACCTGCCAGCCGCGGCGGTGCAGCGCCACGGCTGCCGTGAGCCCGCCGATCCCCGCGCCCACCACGACCGCACGACGCTGATTCCCTGACATGTCGCACCACGTCCTTCCCGCCCCAAGTAGCCCTCTACACCTGTAGAGGTGACATGAGCTCACTCTACATCTGTAGAGTGAGGCCATGTCCACCCCTCGCACTCCTTCCTCCGCACCGGACCGCCGCACGGTGATCGCGGACACGGCGATCAACCTCGTGGCCACCGCCGGGCTGCGCGGCCTCACCCACCGCGCCGTCGACAGCGCGGCGGGGCTGCCGACGGGCAGCACCTCGTACTACTTCCGTACGAGGGCGGCGCTGATCGGCGCCTGCTACCAGCGGCTGGCGGAACTCGACCTCGGTGACATCGAAGGCGGCGGCGCCCTCGCCGCGGCGCCTCCGGACCGGGAGGCGGTCGCGGCGGTCCTGGCACGACTGCTGCACCACTGGCTGACAGTGGGGCGCGAGCGCCAACTGGCCCGCTTCGAGCTCAGCCTGGAGGCGGCCCGCAACCCCGAGCTGGCGCCGGAGCTCCACCGGGCAGGACAGGGCGCGCGGACCCGGGCCGCCGAACTCCTGGCCGCACTCGGCACGGACCGGCCCCAGGAGGCCGCCGAACTCCTGGCGGCATGGACGGACGGACTGCTCTACGACAGGCTGGCCGGAGCCCTCGCCCACTCCCGCCCGGCCCCCGACCTGGCCGAACTGACCGCGACCACCCGCCGGATGATCGACGCGGCCCTCACCGACACGCCCTGACGCGTTCACACCGCACGATTGGCGGCGGTGTCGGCGCGCATCGCATCGCGGCACCGCCCCCGACTCCCCTTTAGCCATGACATTGCGGGCATAACTGGTTTGTCATGCCCTCATCACTCCCTCAGGGTTCCCGATAGGGAAACCCCTCGCCCTCAGCCCAGTGCCTGGCACCCGCGCCCACCCCTTCCGGACACTCATACGTCGGCGCCGGTCTCCCCAAGAGCAGCGTCATCAGTACAGCCACAGGCGTCCGCCGCCTCCCCGGAACACCCTGCGCACCATCGGCGGATACCTGTGCGCGCGAGCCGCCCATCTGTACGAAGTGAAAGGAACCCCCACTTCCATGGACATACGAAGAGCCGCGAGGCTCTTGACGGTCACGCTGGCCTGCGTGTCCGCGTCCGCCATCGCCCTGCCCGCCGCCACGGCGGCTCCGGCGCCGTCCCAGCAGCCCGCGCGGGCCGGTGCCGGGGCGTTCGGCGCGGCCGCCTACACGGCCGATCCGCCACCCGCCGTCCGCAGCCGCGTGGTGGACGCCGCGCAGAAGGCGCTGGCGGCTCACCCCAGGGACGCCCACAAGGCCGACGGCGACGCGTTCTCGGTCCGCAACCTGGTGGTCGACCGGGACGGCTCCGCCTCCGTCCGCTTCGACCGCACGTACAAAGGGCTGCCGACCTACGGCGGCGACGTCATCGTGCAGCTGAAGAAGGACGGCGCCTACCAGTCCCTTGCGACCGGTTCGCAGGCCTCCGGGTCGGTCTCCACCGAGCCCCGACTGGCCGCCTCCCGGGCCGCGCTGGTGTCGAAGGCCGCGTTCCGTGGCCGCGTCGACTCTGTCTCCGCTTCGCACCTCGCGGTGCACATGAAGGGCACCGACGCCACCCTGGTCTGGGAGACCGTCGTCGACGGTGTGCGCCCGGACCAGACGCCGAGCCGTCTGCACGTGCTGGTGGACGCCCGTACGGGCAAGGTCGTACGGGCCAGTGACGAGGTGAGCACGTTCGCGGCAGAGGGGGCGGCGAACGGCGGCGCCTCGAAGGTCGGTGCGGCGGCGCGGGCCGCCGCACCGACGGTCGCCGGAACGGGACAGTCGATCTACAGCGGCCGGGTCTCCATCGACGTCACCCAGAGCGGCAGCGGCTACTCGATGCAGGACCCCTCGCACGGCAACGGCTACACCACCAACCTCAACCACGCCACCAGCGGCACCGGTTCGGTCTTCACCAGCTCAAGCGGCACCTTCGGCAACGGCTCCACCAGCGATCCCGCGTCCGCCGGCGCCGACGCGCACTACGGCGCGGCGCAGACGTACGACTACTTCAAGAACGTCCACGGCCGCAGCGGCATCTTCGGCGACGGCCGGGGCGTGCCGTCGCGGACGCACTACGGCAACGCGTACGTGAATGCCTTCTGGGACGGGTCCCAGATGACGTACGGCGACGGCCAGGGCAACACGCGCCCGCTGGTCGAACTCGACGTCGCGGGCCACGAGATGAGCCACGGCGTGAGCGGCGCCCTCACCGGCTGGGACGAGACCGGCGAGACCGGTGGCATGAACGAAGGAACCAGCGACATCTTCGGCACGATGGTCGAGTTCTACGCCAACAACCCGGTCGACAAGCCCGACTACACCATGGGCGAGCTCATCAACATCAACGGCGACAACAAGCCGCTGCGGTACATGTACAACCCGTCCCTGGACGGCCGGTCGCCCAACTGCTGGGACAGCGGCAACGGCGGCCTCGACCCGCACTTCTCGATGGGCCCGCTGAACCACTGGTTCTTCCTCGCGGCCGTCGGCAGCGGCGACCACGGTTACGGGAACAGCCCGACCTGCAACAACTCCACAGTCACCGGACTCGGCAACGACAAGGCCGCCAAGATCTGGTTCAAGGCGCTGGCCTCCTACGCCAACAGCCGTGAGGACTACCACCAGGCGCGCATCGACTCGCTGAAGGCGGCCGCCGACCTCTACGGCACGCACTGCACCGAGTACAACACCATCGACGCCGCCTGGGCCGCGGTCAGCGTCACCGGCGCCGACCCCGTACCCGGCAGCTGCAACGGTCAGCCGGGCTCGCCCTCGGTGACCAGCCCGGGCAACCAGAACGGCGCGGTCGGCACCGCGGTCTCCCTGCAGATCCAGGCGAGCGACCCGGCCGGCAAGACGCTCACCTACAGCGCGACCGGTCTGCCCGCCGGGCTGTCGATCAACTCCACCACCGGTCTCGTCTCCGGCACACCGACCACCGCCGGCACCTTCTCGGTGACCGTCACGGCGAAGAACACCGACAACGCCACCGGCACGGCCTCCTTCACCTGGACCATCACCGGCGGCGGCCCGCCGCAGGGCTGCGGCAACCTCCCGGCCTGGAGCGCGAGCACCAGCTACGTTCCGGGCGACCAGGTCTCGTACAACGGCCACAAGTGGTCCTCGCAGTGGTACTCGACCGGTGCCGAACCGGGCGCGCCCGGTTCCTGGGCCGTCTGGAAGGACGCCGGCCCCTGCTGAACCCGCCCACCGATCGGCTTCATTTCCCCTACGCGGCCGGGCCGTTGGTCTTCTGACCAGCGGCCCGGTCCGCATGTGGCGACCGGCCGGCAAAGCTTCAATTGGTCTTGACCTTTCCCAGAGGCCGGTCCTACATTCGGCGCGGCACAATGAATGGCAGGTTCATGATCGACGTCTGAGGCGTGAACAAGGCTGTGTCCGGAAGGGCTTGCGATGACCGAGCCGATCACCCTGCCGCCAGTCGGCCCGGCAAGCGCCCGGCCACCCGCTGTCGAACGCGACGCCCTCCGCGACACCGTACTGGCCCACCTGTCCCGGGCGGGCGGTGTGCTCCTCACCGGACCGGCGGGCATCGGCAGGACCGCGGTGGTGTCCCAGGTCGTCGCGGACGTCAGCGCCCGCGGCCATCGGGTGCTGCGCTGCTCGCCCTCCCCCGCCGAACGCGACAGCCCCTTCCTCGCCCTCATCGACCTGCTGTCCGGCGTCGGCGACGACACCCTCGCCGCGCTGGCCGCCCACGAACGGGCCGTGCTCGAAACGACCCTGCTGCGCAGCGCACCGGCCCGGGGAGCCGACCCGACCGGACCGAACGGCGGGCGCGACGCGCTCGTCCTGCGGATCGCCGTCCGCAAGGTCCTCGCCCTGCTCGGCGCGGCCGGTCCGCTGCTGCTGGTCGTCGACGACGCACAGTGGCTCGACCGGCCCACGGCGGAGATCCTGAAGTACGTCGCCCACCGCGCCGACGCCGGCCTGTGGGTGCTCGTCACCGTACGCACGGGGTCCACCGGGAACGACGGCGGGCCCTCGTCCGGCCACGTGGACGGCTCCCCCGGCGTACAGGAGCTGTGCCCCCGGCCCTTGCGCCGGATACGCGTACCGTCCATGACCGCCCACGAGATCGCGGACCTGCTGGAGCGGCACGACCACCCCGGCTGGCCCCGCCCGGTCGTCGCGCGCCTGCACCAGGCGAGCGGCGGCAACCCCCGCACGGCACTGGAGCTCAGCTCCGCCCTCGACGAGCACGCCCGGGGCGAGGACCAGGACGTGCCCGACGCCGCCGAACCGCTCCCCGTCCCCGACTCCCTGCGCCGGCCGATCCTCGACCGGATCGACGCACTGCCCGCCCGTGCTCGCCACACGCTGGTCGTCGCGGGCGCCGCCGTGCGTCCCACGGTGGAACTGGTGCGGCGCGCCGGTCGCCATGAGGCCGCGGCCGACCTCGACACCTGTATGCGGCACGGCCTCCTCGACGTCCTGCCCGGGCCGGACCACGGGATCGTCAGCTTCCTGGATCCGCTGACACCGATGGTGCTGCGGGCCGAGACCCCGTACGAGCGCCTGGTGGCGGCGCACCGCGCGCTGGCCGACGCGTCCGACGACCCCGTCGAGCGCGCCCACCACCTCGCGCGGCTCGCGGCGTGCCCCGACCCGGTCGTGGCGGCCCGGCTCACCGCGGCCGCCTCGGCGGCCCGCCGCCGTGGTTCTCCCAGAACCGCGGCGAGGCTGGGCCGCCTGGCCGCCGAATACACACCCGCCGGGCAGGCGCACGCCGACATCGCCCGCAGGCTCACGGCCGCCGAGGACGCCATCGAGGCCGCGGACCTCGACTTCGCCAGGCAACTCGCGCACGAGGTACTGGGCGACGCGCGGCGGCCGGCCGACCGGGTACGGGCCTGGAACGTGGTCATCGACTCCTGCGGTCAGGCGATGGCCGAGATCGCGGACGTCTTCCCGGAGGCGGTGCGCGACGCCGGTGGCGACCCCGGCCTGCTGGCCCAGCTGCACTACCGGATGAGCTGGCGCGAGTGGATGGTGGGCGGCTCCGCGGCCCGCGCCCACAGCCATGCCGTGCGCGCCGCCGGGCTCGCGGCGCGCACCGGCGACCGGCGGACCGAGCTCATGGCGCTGACCCAGCAGGCGGCCCTGGAACTCTTCCTGGGGCTCCCGCAGGCCGAGACGACCCTGGCCGCCGCGCTCGCCGCGCCGCACGACGTGCACGCCATGACCCATCACAACGGGCCCCTGTACCTCAAACACCGCTTCCACCTGGTGCGCGACGAACTGGGCGAGGCCAGAGCCGAACTGCGCACCCTCGTGTACAGACTGCGGCAGCGCGGTTCGGCCGACAGCCTCAGCCAGTGCCTCATCGGTCTCGCGCAGGTCGAGATCCACCGCGGACGATGTCGCCCCGCCCTCACCATCGCCCGGCAGAGCCTGCGCATCACCGAGGAGTCGGGGCTGAGTCAGGGGCCCGCCTGGTACGCGGTCTCGCTCGCCGAGACGGCAGGCGGCAGCCTGAGCCGGGCGCTCACCGCGGCCGAGACGGCCAGACGGCACAGCGAGGACGACGACGACCGGCTCTTCCTGCCCCGGGCGCTGCACGCCGAGGGAAGGATCAGACTGTTCAGCGGCCAGTACGAGCAAGCCGCCGAACTCCTTACCCGTACGGCCGAGTTGGAGACCGCACAGGGCCAGCAGGATCCGGCTGCCCGACGGTGGCACGCCGACCTCGCGGAGGCCCTGGCGGCCTGCGGCGCCCCGGACGAGGCGGAAGCCGTCATCACCCTGGCCCGGCGCCAGGCCGAACGGCTCGGCCGCCCCGGCGTCCTGGCCACGCTCGACAGGGCGGCAGCGGCGGTCAGCGCGGCGCGCGGCGAACTCGCCGAGGCGGCAAGGGGGTTGGAGCATGCCGCAGCCCGGATGCGGGCCACCGGATACCCCTTGGAGGAGGCCCGCACCCATCTGGCCCTGGGGCGAGTCCGACGCCTCCTCGGAGACGAGACCACCGCCCGCGCCGCCTTCGCGGGCGCGCTGCGAATCTTCACCAAGGCCGGTGCCCGCTCATGGGTCTCCATGACACGCGCCGAGCGCGACCGCGCGCAGGACGGCTCGGTCTGCTGTCCCGAACAGGGGTCCTGGGCGGAACACCTCACACCGACCGAGCGGAGCGTCGTCGCCCGCGTCGCCCAGGGGGCCACGAACCGTGAGATCGCGGCGGGTCTGGTGGTCAGCGTGAAAACCGTGGAAGCGGCCCTCACCCGCGCCTACCGCAAGCTGGGCGCCAAGTCCCGGGTGGAGATCGCCCGCATGGTGATGACACCTGGTTCGTGACGGGCCCCTCTCCGCGTGCGGCGTCCAGATCGCGCGGGCCCCGGAGGAGGAGCCACAGAGACGCTTTGGAAATGGAATCCATTTTCATGTAGTGTCTGTGATCGCCCGCCTACCGAGGAGATTCCCCATGGCCGTTCCCAAGCGGAAGATGTCCCGCAGCAACACCCGCCACCGCCGCGCCCAATGGAAGGCGACCACTCCCCCGCTGGTGTCCTTCACCGTGGACGGCTCCGTGTACCTCGTGCCGCAGCGGCTACTCAAGGCGTACGAGCGCGGCCTGCTGCACCCCGAGGGCTGAGCCGATGACCGGTACCACCGACGGCCGTCTGCCCGTCACCGTTCTGTCCGGCTTCCTCGGAGCGGGCAAGACCACGCTGCTCAACCACGTCCTGGGCAACCGCGAAGGCCTGCGCGTGGCGGTCATCGTCAACGACATGAGCGAGGTCAACATCGACGCCGCCCTGGTGCGCGGCGGCGAGGCTGCCCTGTCGCGTACCGAGGAGCGCCTGGTCGAGATGACCAACGGGTGCATCTGCTGCACCCTGCGGGACGACCTTCTGGAGGAGGTCGACCGCCTCGCCCGCGAGGGCCGCTTCGACTACCTCCTCATCGAGTCCAGCGGCATCTCCGAACCCATGCCGGTCGCCGCCACCTTCGCCTTCCCCCGGGACGACGGGGCCACCCTCGGCGATCTCGCCCGACTCGACACCATGGTCACCGTCGTCGACTCGGCGAACTTCCTGCCCGAACTGACCGGCGGGGACGGTCTCGCCGAGCGCGGGCTCGACCAGTACGAGGACGACGAGCGGACCGTCAGCGACCTGCTCATGGACCAGATCGAGTTCGCCGACGTCATCGTGCTCAACAAGCTCGACCTGGTGGACGAGCGAAGCGCCGACCGGCTGCGAGCAACCCTCTCCCGCCTCAACCCCGCCGCGAGGATCGTGCCCGCGACCCGCGGACGCGTGGAGCTCCACGAGGTCCTCGGGACCGGCCTCTTCGACCTCGAACACGCCCAGGAGGCACCGGGCTGGGTCATGGAACTCAACGGAGACCACGTCCCGGAGACCGAGGAGTACGGAATCTCCTCCACCGTCTTCCGCGCCGAACCCCCCTTCCACCCGGGCCGCCTGTGGGACTTCGTCACCCAAGGCCTCGACAGCGGAACCTACGGCCAGATCCTGCGCTCCAAGGGCTTCTTCTGGCTGGCCAGCCGCCCGCACGTGACCGGCCTCTGGTCACAGGCGGGCGCCGTGGCCCGCTTCGAGCCCTCCGGCGCCCGCGACGCGGACACCCCCCAGGGCCAGGAACTGGTCTTCATCGGAACCGGCC
This sequence comes from Streptomyces melanogenes, assembly GCF_014649795.1. Taxonomy (GTDB): domain Bacteria; phylum Actinomycetota; class Actinomycetes; order Streptomycetales; family Streptomycetaceae; genus Streptomyces; species Streptomyces noboritoensis. The sequence goes on along the minus strand of NZ_BMTS01000007.1, from coordinate 110,039 downwards.
TGCGCACCGAAGCCCTCCAGTCCGCACTGACCAACTGCCTCGTGGCCGAGGGAGAGACCCCACCCCTGGGCGATCCGTTCCCCGCCTGGGACACGTACGGCATCGACGACACCTGCGAGCACGAGCACCCGGAGTCGGCGCTACGGGTCTGAGAGCTCCGGGCCGGGCGGCCTGGCCCACGGCGACGCTGACCGGCCGACCGTCGTCGAACTGCCTCACCGACCGACGGGATCGACTCTGCGGCCCCGCTCCAGGCGCGCGGCCCACAGGCCCAAGGCCACCGTGGTCAACACTCCCCACACCCCCCACCCGAGCGACTGACTGAAGCGGTGATCCGCCGACATGTTGGAGTCGATGGCGTCGCCGAACGCCATGCCGAGCCACAGCCCGCCGTTGACGTAGTAGACGACCCGGACCGCTCGGGCCCCGGTGGACCGCAGCTCGTACAGCAGGAGCGCCCGCTTGAACCGTTCCCCGATCGACGCCCGCACTCCCCGGCGTGTCTCGTCGAGCAGGGCCTCGATCTCTCGCAGGGTGGTGTCCAGTGAGCCGGCCACCGCTTCTCTCGCCCGGCCGATGTCGGCCCCCTGGCTCATCCCCTCGTAGGTACTGAACCACTGGCCGAGGAAGGCCAGATAGGCCGTCGCCTCCTCGATTCCGCGCTTGCGCCGGACGTACGCGCTATGCCGCGCCAGCCACTCCTGCACCACCAGCGCCACGGCCCCGACGAAGGCGGCCGCTCCGGCGGCCAGCGCCGCGTTCGCCGCGCTCCCCCATGGCCCTTCGGCCATCTCCCACGCCATGGACGCATGGTGACATCAGCATCCGGATACGAACCAGGGGATCCACGCCATCGACCTGGACGAGTCGTGGTGGGAGCGGGTCAACGCACGGTCCCGTCCCACTGCCAGTCCGTGCGCCGGGGCAGTCCGGGAAGCGGGATGCGACCCGTGCACCACAGCAGCACGTCGGACGGGCTGTGTCCCGAGGGAGCGTCGGGGAAGAGGCGGGCGAGGACGGCGGTGCTGAGGTCGTCGGGCGGGGTCCAGGACAGGCCGAGGGCGCGGGTGATGTCGTAGGTGTGGACGGCCAGTTCGGTGATTCCCATGGCGGCGAAGCCGGTGGCGTCGGAGTGGCCCCAGGGGTGCCAGGCGCGTGCGTCGGCAGTCGTGTCGCGGACGGTGGAGGTGAGGAGGGACGCGGCGATCCGCAGGCCGTCCAAACAGGCGGGGACGGAGGCCTGGGGGTCGAGTGAGGCGAAGAGGGTGATGTAGCGGTCGTCGGGACGGGCGATGAGCAGGCCGGTGTAGCCGGTCAGGCCGAGGGCGAGGTGGTCGAGGGTCTCGCGGCAGGTCCAGTCGAGGCCGTGCGCGGGGCGTGACCAGTCCTGGCCGGCTCCCTTGAGGAGCGCGCCCAGGCAGTCGTCGGTGGCGGCGGCCAGCAGGTCCGTCCATGGCACGTGCGCGAGAGGAGTGGTCGCTGTTGGTGTCACGGTCACTTGTCGTCCGTCCGCTTCTCCAGGACCTCGATCACGCTCGCGTAGCTGTCGGAGCCGTGGCCCGCGGCCTTGGTCCGTTCCATGGCGGACATCAGGACTTCGGGCAGGGCGTTGTCGATGCCGCGGGCCGCCGCCGCGTGGATGAGGTGGTCGATGGCCGCGATCTGCACGTCGACGGTGGCGTCGTCGCCCGGGTAGCGGCCGGCGTCCACCTGTGGCGCGTAAGTGGTCAGGAAGCCCGCTACGGCGGTCAGCCAGCGAATCGCGACCGGGGTGAAGGCCGTGGCCGGTGTCTTCTCCGCGCCGACCAGCGCGGTGCCGTGCAGCCAGCCGGTCATGGTGGACCACATCAGGCCGAGCAGGGCGGCGTCGTAGAGCGAGGCCAGGCCCGGGTCGGTGCCCAGGTGCAAGGGGTCCCCCAGGGACGCCAAGGCCGGACGGTGGGCTTCGAAGACGGCGTGCGAACCGCTGTACAGGAACATCATCTCGGGGCTGCCGGCGCCCGGCGGGGTGGTCATGATCGCGCCGTCGAGGCAGTCGGCGGCGTGCGACCGGGCCCACGCATCGGCCTCGTGGGCCTGTTCCGGGGAGCCGGAGGTGAGGTTGACCAGGGTCTTGCCCGCGAGCGAGTCGGCGACGGGGTCGAGGACGGCGTACAGCGCCTCGTAGTCCAGTACGCACGCGATGGTCAGCGGACTCGCCGCGATCGCCTCCTCGGGCGTCGCGGCCAGCCGGGCACCCCGGTCGACCAGCGGCTGGGCCCGCTGCGCCGAGCGGTTCGACACAGTGGTCTCATGGCCCCGCTCCAGAAATGCGGCGGCCAGCGCCGAACCCATCGAGCCCAAGCCGATGACGGTTACCGCCGGGCGATCTGAATGCATGTCACCACTCCCTGTACGTACGCCTGCTGGCGGCCGGTCACGTACGACCAAGATCGCAGCGCGCGGTGACCGGGAACAGTGACGCTGATGACAGCGACCACCAAATTCCTGCCATACCCTTCGAGGTATGAATCCTGGTTCCGTCGCCGTGGTCGTGGTCGAGGACATCGGAGTCCCCTCCTGGGATCTGTACGAGTTGAGCATCCCGTGCACCATCTTCGGGAAGCCGCAGCCGGACCTGTCCGACCCCTGGTACGACCTGCGGCTGTGCAGTACGGGGGAGCCTCAGGACGGCTCTCCGCACGGGACCGGGCTGTCGCTGCGGACCCCCTACGGGCTCGACGACCTCGTCGGCGCCGACACCGTCATCGTGCCCTCGGTACCCGACCCCTGCGTCGACGAGGGCCAACCGCTGCCGCCCGCACTGATCACGGCCCTGCGCCGGGCCTACGACGCGGGCGCCCGCATGGTCTCCCTGTGCACCGGCGCCTTCGCCCTCGCCGAGGCGGGGCTGCTCGACGGACGACGCGCCACCGCCCACTGGATGCACACCGCTCAACTGGCCGAGCGCTACCCGAAGGTACAGGTCGACGACTCGGTGCTGTACGTGGACGACGGCGACGTGCTCACCAGCGCCGGGCTGACCGCGGGCCTCGACCTCTGCCTGCATCTGGTGCGGCGCGACCTGGGCGCACACGTCGCCAACCAGCTGGCCCGCCGGATGGTGGTGCCCGCCCATCGGCCCGGCGGCCAGGCGCAGTTCATCGACCTGTCCGTGCCCACCACCGACGGCGGGAGCCTGGCGCCCGTCCTGGAATGGGCGCGTACCCACCTGGACCAACCCCTGACCGTCGAGGATCTGGCCCGGCGCGCGGCGATGAGCCCGCGCACCCTCCACCGGCGGCTCCAGGCGGCCACCGGGACGACTCCACTCCAGTGGCTCCTCAACCAGCGGTTGGGACGGGCGCAAAGCCTGCTGGAATCAACGGACTTGCCCATCGAGAAGGTCGGGGAGCTGAGCGGTCTCGGCACGGCGAACAACCTCCGCCACCACTTCCTCAAACAGATCGGGGTGTCGCCGAGCGACTACCGGCGAGCCTTCCCCCGGACGACGCCCGAGCCGACGCGACCAGCCGATTAGTGCAGGGGCGCCGTCAAGCGAGCAGGCCCAGGCCGCTGTACCAGAGGGGGCCGGGGTTGAGCCGGTCGCCGTGGAGCTTCATCATCTCGTCGAAGAACTCCAGCGGGGTCGGCCTGCCGGCCAGCAGGCGGATCGCGTCGCGCAGATACCGGCGGGTCTCGTCCAGGATCTTCGGATCGTCGGGCAGGTCCTTGTTCTTGTGCCCGGCGACGACATGGCGCGGGTTGAGCGCGGCGACCCGATCGATGCCGTCGAGCCACGCCTGGAGGCCGCCGTCGCCGCCTTCGAGCATCATCTGGTGCACGCCGTTGTAGACGACGTCTCCGGCGACCACGAGGTCGATCGACGGTACGTGCAGGACGCTGGAGTCGTCGGTGTCGGTGTGGCCGGTCTCGACGGCGCGCAGGACCCGGCCCTCCAGAAGGAACCCCTCGGCCGGTACGGGGACGGCGAGGACCGGGGTGTTCTCGGGGACCTCGAAGAAGGTCTTCGCGAACCCTTCCTCCTTGCCCTTCAGCTGCTCGCGCATCTGCCCGATGGTGCCCTCAGTGGCGTACACGACGGTGCCGTCGTCACCGAACCGCTCCAGCAGCGTCGCCGTGCCGAACCAGTGGTCGGGGTGGCCGTGGGTGACGTACACGTACGCGAGCCGCTTGCCGGAGCGCTCCACGCCCTCGGCGACCTGCGCGATCTGCCCATGGGTCAGCGGCGGGTCCACCAGGACGGCGTCCCGTTCCCCGTGGATCAGGGTGGACGAGACGGGCGAGGAGACGATCCGGTCGCCGTTCGGCATCCGCAGATCGATCTTCCTGGGGACTCCGTCCGCGACGAGCACCTTGTACGACAAGGGCGCAGGCTCGGTCATCGTGGGCACTTCCCTCACGCATGGGCGTAGGAACCGCTCCCACCCTCACACAAGCGGAAGCGGCCTGCCCGTCGAGGGTCCGCAACCTCAGCGGCCGAGGAAGCGCTCGATCGCCGCCGCGACGGCCTCGGGGGATTCCTCCGGTGCGTAGTGCCCGGTGTCCGGGAGCTCCTCCAGCTGGGCGTTCGGGTACCACTGCAGCCACGTGGCCCGCATGGCCTCGGCTCCCAGGGCCGGGTCGTTCGCCCCGACGAGGAGGAGCACCGGGGCCGGGTTGTCCTTCACCCGCTCGTGGAAGTCGCCGCGCGCCCAGGAGTCCAGGTACGCGCGGAAAGCCGCGGCCGAGGAACGTTCCACCGAGCGACCCACCAACGCGTCCAGCCAGGCGTCGTCGCGCAGCCCGCCGGTGGTGTTGTCGACGATCGCCCTGCGGTTCGCGGGGTTCTCCGCCGCGCCGGCGAACAGCTCCCACATCTCCCCTTCGAGCGGGAACCCGGACGCGGGGACCGCGGAGAGGCCGATGACCGAACGGATCCGCGACGGAGCGTCCAGCAGCATCAGCTGGGCCGCCTTGCCGCCCATGGAGTGGCCGACGACCGAGAAGGACTCCCAGCCCAGACGGTCGGCCACGGCGAGGGCGTCCCCGGCGACCTCCTCCATCGTGAACGCGCCGTCCGCGTCGATGGCCTCGCCGTACCCTCGGCAGTCCAGGAACGCGTAACTGAACGCCTCCCCGTCCAGGTGCTCGCGCATCGGATCGAAGCTCGACCGGTCGCCGAACCAGTTGTGGAGCAGGATGGCCCGTGCGGGCCCGCTGCCCAGTACGTCGTGCGGAACGACCTGTCCTGTCACAACATCCCCTGTTCGTGATAGCCGTGCACGGATGCCGAGGGTCCGGCGGTCAAGTGTCGCTATCGCCGCCGGACCGGACAAGACCGCACCCCGCACGCACCCGTGTCTCCGGGTGCCCCTCACCGCGTCCCCGCCACCGTCCGCAGATACGCGCCGAGGCGGGCGATCGCCGACGGGTTGCGGGGGCTCTCGACCAGGTCGACGTAGTCGAGCGTGAAGATGCGCCGGTTCTTGACGGCGGAGACGTCCCGCAGCGGAGGGTGGGACAAGAGGAACTTCTTCTTCTCCTCGGCGCTCACCTCACCGTAGTCGCAGACGACGATCACGTCGGGGTTGCGCTCGACGACGCTCTCCCAGCCGACCGTGGTCCACGAGTCCGCCAGATCGTGCATGACGTTGACGCCGCCGGACTCGGTGATGATCTGCTCCGGGGCTCCGTAGCGGCCGGAGGTGAAGGGCTGGTCGCGGCCGCTGTCGTAGAGGAAGACCGTGGGCCGGTCGGTGCCGCCGGGGGCCTTCGCCCGTACGTCCGCGATGCGCTTCTTGAAGTCGGCGATCAGCGCGGCGGCCCGCTTCTCGACCCCGAACAGCTTGCCCAGGTTGGTCAGGTCGGCGTACAGGGCGTCCAGGGGCGGCATGATGCCGCGCGAGGTCTTCGTACGGCTGTTGCGGCAGGACTCCGTGAGGATGTACGAGGGGATGCCGAGCTTCCCCAGGGCCTCGGGCGTGAAGCCGCCCTCCTCGCGGAAACCGTAGCTCCAGCCCGCGAAGACGAGGTCGGCGCGGGCGTCGAGGACGTTCTCCTTGGTGAGCTGGTCCTTCGAGAGCCAACGGACCTTGTCGTAGCCGTCCTTCCACGGCACATCGCGCAGGTCACCCTTGTCGTCGGGCATGGCGAACCCGGCCATACGGTCCTCGAGCCCCAGGGCCAGCATCAGTTCGGTGATGCCGACATCGTTGGTGACCACCCGCTCGGGGACCTTCTTGTACGTCACCTCGCGGCCGCAGTTGGTGAGGGTGACCGCCGCGGACTTCGCGTCCTCGGCCCGCTCGACCTTCGCACCGCACCCGGTGGTCACGACGAGGCAGAGGGCGGCGGCGAGCAGCTTGCGCATGGGCGTCCTTAGGTGGTGTTACGCGGTGGGCGGGAGCAGGTCGAACAGGAGCTGGACGGCGCCCGTGACGGGATGCCGTACGGGATGGGCGCGCACGCCGAACGTCCGGGCGAGCAGCTCCGGTTGGAGGACGTCGTGCGGAGGGCCGCAGGCGACGATCCGGCCGCCGTCGATGACGTACAGGAGGTCGCAGTGGGCAGCCGCGAGGTTGAGGTCGTGCAGCGCGGCCAACACGGTCACCCCGCTGTCGCGGACGAGCGAGAGGACGTCCAGCTGGTGGGCGATGTCCAGGTGGTTGGTGGGCTCGTCGAGCACAAGCACCTGCGGCTCCTGGGCGAGCGCGCGGGCGATGAGGACCCGCTGCTTCTCTCCGCCGGACAGGCTGAGCAGACCCCGGTCGGCCAGGTGGGCGACACCGGTGCGCTCCATGGCCCGCGCGCAGATCTCGCGGTCCGAGGCCGCCGTACGCCCCCGGTGCGGCAGCCGTCCCATGGCGACCACCTCGGCCACGGTGAAGTCGAAGTCGGCGGACGACTCCTGCGGGAGCGCGGCCAGCACCCGTGCGGCGGCTTGTGGATCCATGGCGTGCAGATCATCGCCGTCCAGCCGTACCGCTCCCCGGGTGGGCCGCAGCGCCCGGTACACACTGCGCAGCAGCGTCGACTTCCCACTGCCGTTCGGGCCGACGAGCCCGACGAACGCCCCGCTGTCCGCGGTGAGTCGGACGTCGTCGACCAGCCGGGTGCGGGCGGCTTCGACCGTCACACCGTCGATGTCGATCCGCATGGTCAGCCACCTCCGAAGGCGTAGCCGCCGCGCCGCATCAGCAGGATGAACGCGGGAACACCCACCACCGCCGTGATGACGCCCACGGGCAGTTCGGCCGGGGCGAGCAGCAGCCGGGACAGCACGTCCGCCCACACCAGCAGCACCGCACCCGCGAAGGGGGCCACCGCCAGTACCCGCCGGTGGTCCGCGCCCACCACCATGCGGACGACGTGCGGCACCATCAGCCCGACGAACCCGATGGCTCCGCTGACCGCGACGACGGTCCCGGTGACGGCCGCGGTGACGAGGAACAGCTCCCGGCGCAGCCGCGACGGCGGGACACCGAGCGCGGCCGAGGTCTCGTCCCCCATGGCGAGCGCGTTGAGCGCCTCCGCCCGCCACCGCAGCCAGAGCCACCCGGCCGCCACGGTCACCGCGGCGATCGGCACCTTCGCCCAGGTCGCTCCGCCCAGACTACCCAGCAGCCACATCATCGCCGACCTGGCTGCCTCGCCACGGGCCGCGCCGAACACCATGACCGTGGTGAGGGCCTCGAATCCGTACGCCAGCGCCGTACCCGTCAGGATCAGCCGCAGGGGAGTCAGCCCACGGGGTGAGCGGGCCACGGCGTACACCAGCGCCATGGCCGCGAGCGCCGAGGCGAACGCCGAGACCGACAGCGCCCACACCCCGAGTCCCGCGAACGCCCCCATCAGGATGACGGCGTTGGCGCCCACGGCGGCGCCCGAGGAGATGCCCAGGACGAAGGGATCCGCCAGTGCGTTGCGGACCATCGCCTGCACGGCCACCCCGACGGCCGCGAGCCCCGCCCCGACGACCGCGCCGAGCAGGACCCGCGGCAGCCGGATCTCCCAGACGATGGTGTACGCGGCCGCGTCGCCCGCCGAGACGGTGCCACCGGTGAGTCCGGCCCACAGGAAACGGGGCACGTCCGCCCAGCCGACTTCGGCGGCCCCGAGTCCGACACCGCAGACGAGCGACAGCAGGAGCAGCAGTCCCAGGCCGAGGGTGAGCGGCAGCACGGGTATCCGGCTGGGGGCCGTCCTTCGGCGCACGGTGGGGACCGTCCTTCACATGGGCCACCGGCTGGACGTCAAGCGGGAGATGCCCGTACGGCCGTGCCGACCGCGCGGTCCCCTCTCGCAGTCCACGGCGAGCAGTCAACGGGTCGCAGGCCCCCCACGGGCGATCGGGCTCGCACGGCGACCGTCGGACAGCCGTGCACACCGTTGCGGGTCAGCGCCGGAATCTCACCGGACTTCCCCCGCGGGAGACGAAAGGAGCCTAACAAACGGCGTCTTCGGTGTATTTGTGAAGGGCCAGGTCACCGGCCGCGGTATGACGGCGACCTCGTCCTCGCACATGGTGCGGGCAGCTGACGGGAAGCCACTGCCCGCGCTACGAAGGCCGAAGGCGCGTCAGTACGAGTTGTGGGACAGCCAGAACGACCAGGCGCCGCAGGGGCTGCCGTAGCGCTGGTTCATGTAGTTGAGGCCCCACTTGATCTGCGTGGCCGGGTTGGTCTGCCAGTCCGGGGCCACGGAGCTCATCTTCGTGCCCGGCAGTGCCTGGACGAGGCCGTAGGCACTGCCGTTGGTGGCCCGGTAGTTCCAGCTCGACTCGTTCTCCACGATGTTGCTGAAGCACTGGAACTGGCCCGCCGGGACGATCTGGCGGGCGATCGCCTTGACCTCGGCGACCGTGTAGGAGCTCTGGGTCTGGAGCGTACTCCGGTCCGTCGAGCGGCTCGCGCTCTGCTTCTCCAGGTCGCGGTCCTTCGCGGCCTTCTCGGCGGCGCCCTTCTTCGACTTGGCGTCCCGGGCGGCCTGTCTGCGGGCGGCTTCCTCGGCGGACTTCTTCGCGGCGGCGCTCGCCTGCGCGGACTGTGCGTCGGCCTGCTGGGTCAGGGACGCGGTCTGCACCTGGGCCTGCTGGCCGACGGGTATGTCCGCGAGGAGCGTCGAATCCGCCGCGGTCGCCTCGACGTTGTCGTTCGGGGCCGCCGCGGGACCGCCTGCGGCAATACCGACTACGGCGCCAACGGTGGTGACCGCGGTGGCCGATGCCACCGCGAAACCCCGGACCGAGCTCCGGCTCACACGCGTTCCTTCCAGCAGTGTCCGCACGGGTGACCTCGCGGATCGCCATGCGGGACCTAAGTGATCCATGACTCTGCTGGAAGGTGATACGGCGAGGCAATTGTCTGCCGCGTGTGAAACCTCACACCCCATGAACCCCAGCAGTCCTTCCGACCCGGCCCACAGAAGGGTGCCGCCCGGCTAAGGTGTTGCGCTCTCACGGACGGACCAACTGGCATTTACCGGTTCGAATCTGGCCACCCTCCACCATTGCCGTTCGGACGACCACCGGATCCAGCCACTCCGAAATGTCCGTATCGATAGGCTTGTCCGTCCAGCGGATGGGGGCTCACACTGGGGGGCGTGATGCCAGGGGGAGATCGGTTGTATCGCGACCTGCGCGAGGTGCTGGTGCCCGGCGCCGGGGTCGAGGACACGGGGGCCGCGCTGTCCCGGGTGATCGCGCCGGTGGTCGCGCACGACGCCCTGCGGTTGGTGGTGATGAACCCGTCGCTGGGGGTGGGCGCCACCGCGCTGGGGTTCTGGCACGGGTACGAACCGGATCTCGGCCGTGAGCTGATGACCGTCGCCAGCCGGGGAGCCAACTACCCCCAACTGGCCCGCCTGGCAAGGCAGAACGTGCCGGTCCTCGTGGCGGATCGCCGCTGCCGCGCGAGCGCGTACGACCGGCTGCTCGCCCGGTACGGGGTCGGCGAGGAGCTCTGTCTGGTCCTGCGGGACGGCCGCGGCGTGTGGGGACTGCTCGGTCTGCTGCGGGCCGCGGGCGGGCGGCCGTTCGACACCGACGACACGCACCGCAGCGCCGCCGTCGGGCCGCCGCTGATCGCCGCGGTGCGCGGCTACGTGACCACCGGACCCATCGCGCCCACGGACCGTGGACTGCCGCCCGGCATGCTCGTCGTCGACGCCGAGGGCAAAATCACCGCTATGACACCCCAGGCCCGGCAGCGGCAGGCCCTGATGGCGCAGCAGCAGGGGGCACCGGACTGGCTCATCGCATACTGCTACGCCTCCCTGTCGTTCGAGGCGCGCGAGCACGCCCGCGATCCGCGCCGACGGTACGCGCGCGTGTGCACCCCCTCGATCGTGCACGGCGAGTGGACCGCGATCGACGCCCAGCCGCTCGGCGACGACGGCGACGTGGCGATCGTGATCCAGCGGGCGACCGGCGAACTGCTCGTCCCGGCGTTCTGCGACTGGTACGGGATCACCACCCGGGAGCAGCAGGTCGTGCGGCATCTGCAGGACGGCACCGCGCCCAAGCAGATCGCCCGGCTCCTCGACCTGTCCGTACACACGGTCAACGACCACCTCAGAGCGATCTTCCGCAAGACCGGCGCCAGTGGGCGCGACGAACTCATGGCCGCCCTCACCGCGTAAGGCCGGGCAGGTCAGTACGGATGCCGCGGGAGGGTGAGCCGACCGCCGGGGGCGGCGCTGTTCAGGGCATCCGGATCCTGGAGGGAACGGGTCCGGCAGCGGTGTCGCACCAGGTCCGATCGCTCTGCGGGAGTCAGTCTCCTCGGCTTGCCGAAGATGTCCTGGTCCGAGTCGGGGGTGTCGTCGACGGCGAAGTGGAAGGCGGTGTCGGTGAGGTAGTCGCGGCGGAAGTCTGTATTCCACTGCGAGTTGCTGCCCCAGCCCAGCGACCCGTCGAGGGTCTCCCGGTGACGGCGTATGAATACGTCGTGGAGCGGCGACCGGTCCGCGATGCCGGCGACGAGGTGCCGAGCGCCGGCCCGCACCCTCACACCAACCCGGTTGAAGAGCATCTCCCCGAACATCAGGCCCGGCCAGACCGCCCCGGTGATCTCGACCGGCGCCTGCGGATCCTCGTCCTGGTCGACGTGGACGACCTCGTGGAAGAACGGTTCGAACGCGGCGTCGCCGATCGGGGTCATGCCGAGCCGGGCGAAGGCGGCCAGGTACTGGTCACGGGTGATCTGCGGCCAGCACTCGGGCTGGTGGATGTCCTGCGCCCAGGAGATCCCGGAGCCCGGCGGCATCACCGGCTGGAACTTGTAGATCAGTGCGTCGCTCACGCGGCTGAGGGCGTACGCCGTCTCGAGGGGATCACCGCACTCGTACGCGGAACGCTGCCACCCGCCGAAGGCGGCCAGGGGCGCGAGGGCCTCCCGGACGACGTCGGCGTGCTCGTCCAGCCACGGTTCGACAACCGCGGGGAAGACGTCCACGCCCTGATGGTTCTCCACGGCGTGGAAGAGTCGGCGGGCACGCAGGGCGGGGATCATGCAGTGAAGGGTAGGCAGACCCTCCCGCGCGGTCGACCGGCTTTCCCCGGCCCCGGGCCATCCAGAGGGTGCCTACAGGTGCGCTGCTAGCCTCGTCCCCATGATCGGGAAGAGCGCCGGGCCGCGGATATCCACCTCGCCGTCGCCGGGCGTTCCGCAGCGTGCCCTCATCGCCGCGAGCTTCGTCAGCCGGGTGGGCAACGGGCTGTTCAACACCGCCGCGGTGCTCTACTTCACGCTGGTGGTGCACCTGCCCGCCGCGCGGGTCGGTGTCGGCCTCACGATCGCCGGGCTGGTCGGACTGCTGGCCGGGATCCCGGCCGGGAACCTGGCCGACCGGTACGGCCCGCGCACGGTCTGGCTGACGGCCCTGGCGATGCAGGCCGTGACGATGGCCGCGTTCGTCCTCATCCACGACTGGCTGACGTTCACGCTCATCGCCACCCTGGACCGGCTGGCGGCGACGGCGGGCGGCGCCGCGGGCGGCGCGCTCATCGCCCGTACCGGCGGTGAACGCCCGGCCGCCTTCAGGGCGAGACTCCGCACGTTCGTCAACCTCGGCGTGGTCCTGGGCACGCTCGGCGCCGCCTTCGCCGTCTCGGCGGACACCCGCGCGGCGTACACCGCGCTCATCCTCGCCAACGCCGCCAGCTTCGCCTGCGCCGGCTTGATCGCCCTGCTCGGCGTCCCGAACTACCAGCCGCTGCCCCGTCCCGAGGAGCACCACGGCTGGGCCGTCCTGTCCGACCGGCCGTACGTGTCCTTCGTCGCGCTCTACGGTGCGATGGGCCTGCAGTACCAGACCGTCTCCCTGCTCCTGCCGATCTGGCTCTCCGCCCACACCGACGCGCCCCGCTGGACCGTGGCGGCGGTCTACGCGGTCAACAGCGGGGTGTGCGCGCTGCTCCAGAGCCGGATCGGCTCCCGGGTGGAGACACCGCGCCAGGGCGGCCGGGCGTTCCGCGTCGCCGGGCTGCTCTTCCTGGTCAGCTGTCCCTTGATGGCCCTGACCGCGGACGTTCCGGCCTGGGTCGCGCCGGGGCTCGCCGTCCTCGCCGTCTGCGTACACAGCCTCGGAGAGGTCTGGGAGTCCTCGGGCGGCTATGCGCTCGGCTTCGGTCTCGCCCCCGACCACGCCCAGGGGCAGTACCAGGGCCTCTTCGGCATCGGCTTCGACGCGGGCCAGGCCCTGGCTCCGCTGGTGCTCACGACAGCGGTCCTCGGCCTCGGACACGCGGGCTGGCTGCTGCTCGGCGTGTTCTTCGCGGCTCTGGGCGCGGCGGGCCCACCGGTGGCCGCCTGGGCGGAGCGCACCCGCCGCTCAAGCCACGACACGGCCCGCGCGACACAGGGGCGGCCCGCCGAGGCTCCGCTTCCCGAGTCCGCCTAGCTTTCCCCGGGTCCCAGACGTGGTGTCACCCCTTGTCCTTCTCCACCTTGTACAGCTTCAGACCCGGGTTCGCGAAGAGCAGGACGTAGCCGCAGTTCCAGCAGATCAGTCCGGTCGCCGACTCGTTCGCCCAGCCGAGGTTCATGAACTCGGCCCCGGAGCTGTTGAGTTTCACCTCGCGGTTCCGGAACACATCGCCCTGGCAGAAGCCGCACCGGATCCAGGTGTCCCCTATGGCGGCACGTACAGGCTTGGCCACGTTCCCCGCTCCCCCTGAGTAGACGACGTGGCGAACCCCCGTTCGCTCACCGCGTGGTGATCAGCATAGTCGGGCCGCCGAGCAGGCTCCCGTACACGTCCTGGACCCGTCGCCGCTGGTCAGGGGCGGGTGCCAGGGCCCGGACGGCCAAGCCTGCTCATCGCGCCCTGCGGGACGGGGTGAAGGTGTACAGGTCGAGGATGTCGGGGCAGGGTGCGACGCCGGGGCCGCCGGCGCGGACCCAGGCGGCGATGTCCTCCGTGGCGTCGGGGTCGTTGACCAGACCGAGCCAGACGGGGCGGGCACCGGCGAGGCGCGCGGCACGCGAGGGCTGGACGACGATCACGTTGCCCTGTTCGCAGACGTCGAGGCAGGCGGAGACCCGTACGGGCGCCTGCTCGGCGAGGCGCGCCTTCTGCCGCACGTGGTCGACCCCGGGCACCTTCGGGCTCCCGCAGCAGCAGTCCCTGCACACCACGATCCGGCACGGGGCCGAGTCGGCCGGGGTGGGTCCGGCGCCGCCTTCTGGTCGCTGCTCCGCCATGCCCGCTCACGCTCCTCCTCCGGGGAGATCCGCCCCGGTTTCGTCAAGGAGGCGACGACGTGAGTCTCCTGGCTCTCGGGTCGCGGCTCGCCCCGTCCTTCCCACCCGTCTGTGGGCAGTGGTCTGTTCGGGGTTCGCTCGCCGATCACAGTGGCGGGACCGCGCCGGAATCGCACCGGCTTCCTCGTTCCGCGTCGCCTTGTCGTCGGGCATCGTCGCACGTCGGGCGGTGGATCGTCACCATGATCCGAAAGGGGTGGCACGCCTGCTGCCGGGCGTGCCACCCCTTCTTCCGCGACTACCCGGTCAGAGCTTCAGGCGGTGTACACCTCCCTGCACCGTGCCCACGTACAGCCAGCCGCCGGCCGTCGCCAGGCTGGTGGCGTTGAGGTTCTGCAGGCCGGTGGAGATGTTGTGCCAGCTGCGGCCGCCGTCCGTGGAGCGCAGGACGCCTCGGCCGCCGCGCGGCAGGGCCGCGTCCCACTGACTGGTGGTGGCCGCGTAGAGGGTGCCGCCGACCTGCAGCAGGTCGCTGACCCGCAGCGGCAGTGCGCCGGTGTCGGCGGTGCGGAAGGTCTTCCCGCCGTCCGTCGAGACCTTGATCGCGTCGCCGCCGGTCAGCATCTTCGACCCGGTGAACTCGATGGTGTCCACGCGCCCGTCGGCGACCTTGCTGATGTCGTCGCCGCCGTTGTCCGAGCGGTAGAGGCCGTCGGGGGCGCCGAGCCACAGCCGGTCCGGGTTCTTCGGGTCGCCCGCGACGGCAGTGAAGTACGTCCGGTCGTGGAGCAGGTTCTTCCAGGTGGCGCCGCCGTCCTCGGTGGAGAACAGGCCCCGGCCCAGGAGGTTTCCGTAACTGACGTACACACGGTCGGGGTCGGCGGGGTGCACCGCCATGGCGAGGACCGTGCCGTTGCTCGAGCCCTTCTCCTGCCAGGTGGCACCCGAGTCACCGCTGCGCTGCAGGTGGAAGTCGCCCCAGGCGCCGTAGCGCACCCGCCACACGACCCGCGAGTCCTTGGCCGAGGTCTGCAGCAGCCGGGTCGAGAGGCCGATCCTGCCCTCGCCACCGGTGGTGCCCCACTCCGCTCCGGCGACCGGCAGCGGCGAGCGGTGCGTGCCCTGCTGACCGGCCGCGAGCAGGTGGTCGCCGCTGACCGCGAGGGAGTTGACGGTGCCGCCCTGGACGCCGAGGCGCCGGTAGTCCTTGCCGTCCGCCGTACCCCGGTAGACACCGGCCGCGTCCGCGGAGACGGTCAGCGAGCCGTCGGCCCAGCGGTCGAAGTCGGAGGTGGTGGAGGCCTTGTTGACGGACGGGATGGTGCTCCACCGACGGCCGTGGTCGCGGCCGACCCGGATGTCCTTGCCGTAGCCGATGTACATGTCGCCGCCGGTGAGGGTCAGGCCCGTACCGCCGTATCCGTGGTTGTCCAGCGTGGCCCACGTCTTACCGCCGTCGAAGGAGCCGACGACGCCGGACCCGACCTCGTACATCGCCACGGCCACGCTGTCCGCGACGACGTTGACGGAGACCTTGCCGCCGGTGGGCTCGTACACCTTGGTGGCTTTGCCCAGGGGGCCGGAGGACAGGCCGTCGCGCTTCCACAGCGACTTGCCCGCCGAGAAGTAGAGGCTGTCACCGCCGATCGCCACGTCGTAGACGGCGTCGACGGGGATGCCGAGGGGCTCGGTGGTCCAGGTGTCGCCGCCGTCCTTGCTGAGCAGCAGGTCGGTGGCGGTGACGGCGACCAGGGTCCTGCCCGCCTCGTCGGTGAGGAAGCCGGTGATGCGTGTGTCGGGGGTGTTCAGCGTCTGCCAGGTGCGGCCGCCGTCCTCGGTGCGCAGGATCGAGCCGGCACGGGGAATGCCGGACCTGCTGTTGGACGCGTACCACCAGCGCTTGGCGTTCTTCGGGTCGATGACGGTGAAGGCCTGGCCGCCCACGTCGCCGAGCGGCAGCCTGGTGTGCTGCTGCCAGGTGGCGCCGTTGTCCTGGGTGGACCAGGGGCCGGGCTTGTTGTACTGGGTGAGGACGGCGGCGCCGGGGGCGCTGCGCGCGGTGGTGATGTCGCCGCTCTCGGAGTTGGGGCCGACGGGCTGCCAGCGGGAGCCGCGGCTGTTCGCGGGGGTGACCTCGAAGCCGTCCTGGTTGCTGGTCAGGGTCTTGCCGTCGGTGGTCCGACCATCGGCGGACACCAGGTGGGCGCCCTCGCCGCGGCCGGTGATCTCCGCCTGGTAGACGTTTCCGGCGCGCAGCGTGGTGGTGACGGTGTAGGGCCTGCCGTGCGGCGGGGTGACGGTCAGGACCGGCGGCTTCGCCAGCGGGGCCGGGGTGAGGACGACGGCCGTGGACGTGCCGTCGCTCGGGTCGGGACCGGCCTGGACGAACAACTGCCGTACGACCAGGAGGTACGGGACACGCAGTGCGGTGCCGTGCTCGGGGGTGACGGTGACCGTGCCGCTGATCTCGGCCTCGCCCGACGGGCGGTCGGCCCGCAGGGTCACGGTCGCCGTAGCGCTGGCGCCCGCCGGGATGCGCAAGGTGGCCGGGCTGACCCGGGCCTCGCCGCTCGCCTTCAGCCGGACCGTGCGGGCCCTGGTGCCGGAGTTGGTGACCGTGAGCTTCTTGCTGCCGCCCACCGTGTGCTTGGCCAGGTCGGCGAGGCCGTAGGAGAGGGTGGCCGGGGTGGTGGTGATGCCGGTGCCCGCCGCATCGGCGGCCGCGGCGACGTCGAGACGGCCGGAGCCGACGGTGCTCGTCCCGTAGTCCTTGAGCCGCTTCGTGGAGCCCACCAGCGCGGAGGTGACCTTCGCCGGGGTCTCACCGGGGTGCAGCTGGCGCAGCAGGGCGGCCGCGCCCGCGACGTGCGGTGCCGCCATCGACGTACCGGACATACGGTAGTAGCCGGGCGCGTAGAGGGACTTGGGGATGGTGGAGCGGATGTCGTAGCCGGGTGCGACCAGGTCCGGCTTCAGGTTCCACCTAAGGTCGGGGCCGCGTGAGGAGAACGAGGCGATCTGGTCGGTGACGTCCGTGCCGGTGATCGTCACCTCGACCCTGCCCTTGGCCAGACGTCGGCCGAGCTCGGCGTACTGGGTGGAGTCCATGCCCAGCATGACCATGGTGTCCATGCGCAGCGAGTCGCCGGAGTCCTTGAGGGAGGTCTGCGCGGCGAGCGGGACCGAGCCGTCGAGGGAGCGGAACTGGGGCTGGTCCTGCGCCAGGGACGGCGATGCGGCGAACACCGGGCCGCCGCCCCCGGACGGCCCGCCGATGAGAGCGACCGCGCCGTGCCGCTCGGCCTCCCGAGCCATCTCGATCTCGGTCAGGTACAGGTCCCGCGAGGACTGCGCGACCAGCATGTCGATGCGGACGGCCTTGCCCTTGACGTCGCCGACCCGCTCCCAGTCCTCCGCGGTGCCCTTGCCGACGTCGACGAGCTCGGTGGTGACGGGCTTGACGGGCGGGTTCGCGGAGACCATTCCGCGGTACGTCTGGATCTTCTCGCCGCCCTTGTAGGCGGCGCTCGGTATGCGCAGTCCGCTGATGGAGGCGCCGACCGCGATGACGCCGTCGGCGGCGGCCGGGGTGCTGATGGTGCCGCTGCCCGGGCCCTCGTTGCCTGCGGAGGCGACGACGACAACACCCGCCTTGACGGCGGCGGTCGCGGCCGCGCCGAGCGGGTCGGTGCCGTCCCCGTAGCCGCCCAGGCTCATGTTGATCACGTCGGCGCGGTGCGGATTGGCCGGGTCGATCGCGGCCTCGATACCGGCCACGATGTCCGAGGTGTAGCCCTCCCCCGCGTCGTCCATGACCTTGTACGCCACGATGCTCGCGCCCGGCGCCACACCGGTGACACCGTCCTTCTCGGCGGCCTTGCCCGCGATGATGCCCGCGACATGGGTGCCGTGGCCGTTGTCGTCCATCGGGTCGGCGTCGCCGTTGGCGAAGTCGTAGCCGCCGACGACCTTGTGGCCCGCGCCGAAACCGCCGCCGAGGTCGGGATGGGTGTAGTCGACGCCGCTGTCCAGGACGGCGACGGTGGTGCCCGTGCCGTCGGCGCTGTTGCCCGCCGGGTCCTTGCGCCGCCACACCTGCGGGGCGTTGACCAGCGGCACACTCGCATCGGTGAGCACGTGCATCTTGGCATCGGGGACCACGGAGGCCACCTCGGGCAGCCGCTTGAGCGCGGCGACCTGGGAGGCCTTCACCGTCACGGCGACCGCGTTGAGCAAGAGATTCAGGGTGCGTGGTGAACCGGTGTGCAGCCCGGCGCCCTTGGCCCGGTCGAGGAACGACTTCTGCCGGCCCGCGAGGGCGGCCCGGTCGGTGCCGATCGCCCGGGCGTCGGCGGAGCGCAGAACGCCCTTCCCGGTGGCGGCGGCCTCCCCGGTCAGCGTGACGATGACGCGCTGCTCCGGATCCTGGTGGGGGTCCGCGGTGGCGGACTGGGGTACCGCGGACAGCAGGCCGCCGAGCACGGCGACCGTCAGTGCGGCAGTGAGGGATCTTCGAGGGGTCATGCCAGACCAAGTAATCGGAATCCCGTGGTCCAGACAATGATTTGGCCTGGCCCATTGCTGCCCCTGGCACATACGGGCCAAGATCCTCACCATGCCCCAGCTCACCGCTGCCGGAATCGACCCGTTCGACGAGAGCGTCTACCGAGCGATCCTCGTCCGCCACACCGCCGCTCCCGCCGAGCTGGCCGACGATCTGTCCTGCTCGCCCGAGCGGGTCGCCCGCGCCCTGGACCGGCTGCGCGAGAACGGCCTGGTGGGGCGGCTCGCCGGAACGCGCCGCCGCTACGCGGCCATCGAGCCGGGCGCGGCCCTGGAGTCCCTGGTCCGCTCCCGTACCGCCGACCTCGACGGTGTACGGGCGGCCGCCGGGGAGCTCTCCCGGCTGTTCACCACGGCCCAGCAGGGCAGCTTCGCGCAGGTCGAAGTCATCACCGGTGGCGAGGCGTTGGGCCGCTGGTTCGTCCAGCTGCAGCAGGAGGCGCGCGAGGAGGTCATCACCCTGGACCGGCCGCCGTACGCACTCACCACCTCCAACCCGGTCGAGGCGACGGCCCTCACCCGGGGCGTCCGCTATCGCGCCGTGTACGCCCCCGAGGCCCTGGAATGGCCCGGTGTCCTGGGCGACATCCGCGAGTTGGTGCACCGTGGCGAGCAGGCCCGCGTCCTGCCCGGTCTCCGCATCAAACTGGCCATCGCGGACCGGCGCCTCGCCCTGATGCCGCTCTCGCTGGACTTCACCGCGGAGGTACGCGCGGCCGTCATCCGCCCCTCCGCCCTCCTGGACGGGCTGATCGACTACTGGGAACTCTGCTGGCGCACGGCCACCCCGCTGGACGCCCCCGCCGACGACCCCCTCAACGAGGAGGACCGCCAGATGCTCACCCTGCTGGTCGGCGGCCTCAAGGACGAGGCGATCGCCCGCCAGTTGGGCTGGTCGGTACGGACGATGCGGCGCCGGATCAGCCGCCTCCACGAGGAACTGGGCGCGGCCAACCGCTTCCAGGCGGGGGTGATCGCAGCGCGTCGGGGGTGGATATGACGCGCCTGGGGGTTTCGTGAGGGGTGTTCCTGGCGAAACACTTCCACCATGGGCTTACAACCGGTTGCCGGTCATCCTGCCGTCGCTGTCTTCCGTGAACCCCGAAGCGGGCGGCCCCTCCCGGCACTGGGCCCACGGGTCGAAGCCGAGGCGGAGCGCACCGCACACGCACTGGCCGAGATACCGACCCACGCCGGACCGATCGAGCGGACCGACGCGCTGCGGCGAGCCACCGCCGCTGTCGGTGAGTTGGTGACCGCGCTGTCGGCGCTGGCTCCGATCGTGGCCGGTGAGGACGTTCCGGCGGAGTCGACCAGTCAGTCGTACTTCCGCGTCCGTGAGGTGGAGCTGTCGGATCAGCAGGCCGCTCTGCACGGCGCCCTCGTCATCCAGCGCGGTCTGGAGGATCTGTGTGAGGCTCCGCTGTCGGGTGCCGACCTGGCGCTGGAAGTGGCCGGGATGCGGCAGGCGTTGCTCGACCTCACGGGTGCGGCGCCGGGCACCGATCCCGACCGCGCGTTGCCGATGGTCCTCCCCGAGCCCGGTGCGGGGCCGTCGCTGGAGAGTGTGTGGAGTGCCCGGTGGCTCATCGGACACCAGGTCCACGTCCTGTTCAACATCTGCGCCGCGGTCGCCGTATCCGACGCCACCCACCGACTCCGGCACGGCGACAGCGATGCCGCGCTGCTGCGGCTGGCGGATGCGACGGCGTACGTACGGGGTTTCCCGGCGGCCATGACCCACGCCAGTACGATCCCGACCGACTACTACATGGCGACGGTACGCCAGAGCATGGCGCCGCCGTCGGTGGACATGCCGTTGAGCGGGCGCCAGCATCGCGGCTACAAGCTGTTCCGGGCGGCGATGAAGGACCTGCTGGCCGTGGTTCCCGACTCCTACGAACAGTTGGCGGCCCGCGCCCCGCAGCTGGCCGAGGCACGGGGCGCGCTGCTGGAAGCCGACATCGTGGACGGTGAACGGCACGTCACCCTGGCGTACTCGATGGTGCATCTGCGCCGTTCCCTCGCCCAGCGACCCGAGGGACCCGACAACGCCGTCGCCGAACTACGGCTGATGCGCCATCGCCGCGCGGCCCAGTACGCCCCGCTGATCCGCTTCGGGGACCACTACGTCGCCGACGCGGTGGCCGGCCTGCGCCACTCGTGAGTCCGCGCGTCCGACGCCCACACCCGGCAGGAGACCTGATGCCCGAGATGACGCCCGGCACCACCCGCAGCACTGCCGCCGACTGGGAACTCGAACCGGCCGATGCCGACGTGTGCGAGCAAGTGGCCCGCACGCTGTGCACCGGCGGGGACGACCAGATCGACAGCCCGAAGTGGCTGGCACGGGCCCGGGACGCCTGGGAGGACCTTCCGCTGCTGCTGCGCCGGGAAGTACGCCGGTTCCGCAGGGAGTCCGGCCCGCACGGCACCTTGGTCATTGGCGGGCTGCCCATCGATGAGGCGGCCCTACCCGCGACACCGGCCCTGCCCAACTCGGTCCAGCGCCGGGTCACCGTCCCGGCCGCGATACTCACGATGGTGGCCTGCGGGCTCGGCGAGCCGCTCGCCTACCTCGCCGAGAAGTCCGGCGCCCTCGTCCAGGACGTCGTGCCCGTGCCCGGGCAGGAGACCTTCCACGGCAACGCCGGTTCGGCGCCGCTCTCCTTCCACACCGAGAACGGCTTCCATCCCCACCCGCCCGACTACGTGGTCTTCCTGTGCCTGCGCGCCGACCACGACCGTACGGCCGGTCTGCGCACCGCCGGTATCCGCGAAGCACTGCCACTGCTCACCCCGACCGACCGGCAGGCCCTGTTCGCACCGGAGTTCATCACCACACCGCCGCCCTCCTTCAGCCCCGACGCGTCCGCGAACACGCCCGAGGCCACGCCCGTGCTGTCAGGTGCGGCCGAGGACCCCGACATCCGCATGGCCCAGCTGGTCACGACCCCGCTCACCCCGCGGGCCACCGCGGCGCTGAGCGCGTTCGGCCGCGCCTGCGAGGCGACCGCCCGCACCCTGCGCCTGACCCCCGGCGACCTGGTCGTCATCGACAACCGCGTCACCGTCCACGGCCGCACCGCCTTCCACCCCCGCTACGACGGAGCGGACCGCTGGCTGCAACGCACCTACGTCACCACCGACCTGCGCCGCTCCCGCGACCACCGCCCGGACGACGGCCACGTACTGGACCGCTGACCAGCGCGAAGGGCAGGGACCGACCCGCGCGGGCCGACTGCACTGTCAGCGCGGGCCCTCCACCGAGGCGAGTGGGACGCCGACGGGCCGCAGCACCGCGTCGACCACGGCCTCCACGAAGCCTTCTCCGGCCGGGAGTTGCCGTAGCAGGATCCGCATCCACACGGCGCCCGCGATGAGGTCGACGAGCAGGGCGGGGTCCGCGTCCGCCGCCAGTTCGCCGCGGGCGACGGCACGGGCGAACAGTGGCCGTTCCTGTTCGAGGCGGTCGGCGAAGAAGTCCCGGGCGAGGAGGGCGAGTTCGTCCTGGGCGCCGCCGCTGAGCATGGCACGGGCGACGAGGCCGGTGCGCTCTCCGTTCACCAGGCGGGCCATCTGTCCGGCAAGCGCGATCAGATCGCCCCGGAGGGTTCCGGTGTCGGGAATGTCGATGTCGAGCACCCGGGAGCGGAGCAGCGCGGCCCGCAGCAGTGGGCCCTTGGACGGCCACCACCGGTAGATCGTCGTCTTGTTCACCCCCGCCCTCTCGGCGACGGCCTCCACGGTCAGCTTCTGGTAGCCGCGTTCGATGAGGAGTTCCAACGTGGCCTCGTGGATACGTTCGGCGGCGCGCGGACCGGTGCCCGCCGTGCGTCGCCGGGAACTGCTCGTACTGGATTCACCCATGCGGATACCGTAAAACACAACGCAACGTTGCGTTGCACTTCTTGAGGGGGAAGCATGACTCGTGCACGGCACAGGACACCTGCGCATCCGGCGGCGTCCGCGGGGACACACGTCGTACCCACCGGTGTCTACTGGGGGTTGTTCGCGGCCTGGGCGGTCAACGATGCGGAGGAGCTGCTCACCATGGCTCCCTGGTCCCGCTCCGCCGTGCCGCGCCTCAAGGCCCGCTTCCCGCGCGTCCCGGACGCGATGTGGAGCCGGATGGAGGTCACCCAGCCCCAGGTGAACACCGCGATCGGCCTGATGGCCCTGCTGATGGCAGCCGCGGCGGCGGACGGCGCCCGCACCCAGGGGCGCAGCGCGTTCTTCCGCACCGTCCTGACCGGCTTCGGCCTCCACGGCGTGGCGCACGTCGCCCAGTCGGCCGCCTATCACGGCCCGACCCCGGGCGTGGCGACCTCGCCCACCGTGGTGATCCCGTACAGCCTGTGGGCCCTGTCCCATCTGCGCCGCGCGGGCCTCCCACCCGCCTCCCGGGCCCTCGGCCTCGCCCTGTTGCCCGTGGCGACAGGCACGGTGCACACGCTGGCGCGGCGCCTGACGCGGACGACGAGGCAGGCCGCATAAACCGCTGGGGGTGCACTGCCACGGCATCAAATGGATACTCGAAGTAGACACGCCTTTCGCCTCTGCCTGCATGCGCGCGGCGCGGACAGCGGAACCGCTCGCCATTCGGCGCGGGCTGCGCGCCGGGAGGCACCTTTCGCTCCATTCGGCTGTGAGCGGGGCTCAACGGCCGCTCAACGGCCGCTCCTCTTTCGCTTTCGCGCGAGGTATCCGATGACCAGGACCTGCCGCCCCAACTGCATCGTTCCCCCGCTCCTTCTCGAAAAGCTCCTGAGAAGCGACAAGACCGAGGTGCACCAAGCCGCCTTGGACACCTTGCTGACCACCGCAGGGTTGCGTGGTGAGCGCGCTGTCCGGGCGTCCTTCGCCGGTACCGCCACCCCCGGCAACGGCCGACGTACCGTCTTCGACTGCCAGAACGGCAGGTCGCTGCCCGTGTCCGCGCTGGCCCGCTCGGAAGACGGACCGGCGTCCACCGACGATTCCGTCAACCGGGCGTTCGACGGCCTCGGTACGACGCACGACTTCTACCACGAGGTGTTCAACCGCAATTCCATCGACGACCGGGGGATGCGCCTGGACGGATACGTCCACTTCAGCGCGAAGTACAACAACGCGTTCTGGGACGGGCAGCAGATGGTCTTCGGCGACGGAGACGGAGAGGTGTTCACCGACTTCACCGGCTCCCTCGACGTGATCGCCCACGAATTGACGCACGGAGTCACCGAGAACACGGCGGGCCTCGCCTATCACGACCAGTCCGGAGCCCTCAACGAGTCCATCTCGGACGTCTTCGGGTCGCTGGTCAAGCAGTGGTTCCGAAAGGAGTCGGCCGACACGGCGGACTGGCTGATCGGACCCGAGGTCTTCACCCCGGGAATCGACGCCGACGCCCTGCGATCGATGAAAGCCCCGGGCCAGGCCTACGACAACGCCCTGTTCGGCAAGGACCCCCAGCCCGACCACATGAGCAGGTTCGTCCACCTGCCGGACACCGAGAGGGGCGACAACGGCGGAGTGCACATCAACTCCGGCATCCCGAACAAGGCGTTCTACCTCACCGCGACGGGCATCGGCGGATTCGCCTGGGAGGCCGCCGGGCTCATCTGGTACGAAGCGCTCAAGGCCTCCACCGCCGAAACCCAGTTCCAGGACTTCGCGGACACCACCTACCAGAAGGCCGAGGCGCTGTACGGGGCCGGCAGCGCCGAGCAGTTGGCCGTGCTGGCGGCGTGGCAGGAAGTGGGCATCCAGATCACCGGGGTCCCGGCCGGGGTCGCCCGAACGCGTAGCCGCGCGGGCAACCGCAACGGCAGCACGGGCCGACAGGACGGCCTGACGGCCTTGGCCAAGCAGATCGGGATACTCACCACCCAGGTGACGTCGCTGGCCAAGGACGTGGCCGCGCTGAAGGGGAAAAAGTGACCGCCGGTGGTTGATACGGATTCCACCCCTCGGACGATCGTGACAGCGAACAGCGCCGCTCCGCCGGCCGGGAGGTGGGGACGACGAAGGTGACGCTGGAGACTCACGGCGGGCAGGCGGCGGCGATCAACCTCCGCCTCCCGCCCAAGGTGCTGGACACCGACACCCTGCCCGAAGACGCCTCGGCAGAGCTGGCCCGGCTGGTCGCGGGAGCCGTCCCGGAACCCGCGGCGGAACGGCCCGACCGCGCCCGAGACGCGATGAGCTACACGATCACGGTGGAAGACGGCGGCCGGTCGACCGTTCTGACCCAGTCCGACACCACCATGTCCCCGGCGTTCGCGTCCTTGCTCAGCTGGCTGGAGAACCACTTCGCGCAGCAGTAGGACACGGTCCACTGCCGAAGTGGCACCTCGTCGGCCTTACTTGGACTCGACGCGTCCGAGCGGGTTGGGCCCGGCCGTCAGCGCGTCACACGCCTGCTGCCAAGCGGGATCGCCGGGGTAGAGCGCGCTGCGGAGGTAGGCCCAGGTGAGCCGCTGGACCGCCGACACCCGCTCCGGGCTCTCGTCCGTGGTCTCGGCGACGTCGTATCCGGAGACACCGCCGAGTCCGTGCTCCGCGTCGAACAGGGTGGGCATCTCCGCCCCTGCCGGGTGCGGCGAGCAGAACGCCCGCCTTGATCCGGGGTTCGGCCAGGTCCACCTCCGTTCCGTCCTCGGGATCGGTGAGGCGGGCGCCCAGCAGCAGGCTCGCGGTGTGGCCGCCCATCGAGTGCCCGGCCACGGCTGTCCTGCTTCGGTCGAGGCGCCCGCGGAGCTGGGGGACGGCGGCCTCGATCGCGTCGAGCTGGTCCAGGATGTACGTGATGTCCTCGGCCCGCGATCGCCAGTGCATCGGCGCCCCCGGGGTATCGGGGTCCAGGATCCGGCTCAGCGTCATGGAGCTCAGGTGGGTCGGCTGGATCACGACGAAGCCGTGCGCGGCCCAGTAGTCGGCGAGGGGGGCGTAGCCGTTCAGCGAGGAGAGGTGGTTCGAGTAGCCCTGGCCGTGCGAGAGGACGACGATCGGCAGTTCGCCTCCGGTCACGGGCGCGGAGACCCGTACGTCCAGGTCCACGGCCCGGCCGGGAGCCGGGAGCACCACCGGGCTGACCGACAGGACGGGGACGGGCGAAGCGGCGGGGGTGGATGAGTAGGTCGATGCACTCATGGTGGGTGTTTCCCTTCGGTGGCCTCAGCCGCCGGTCTCGTTCGGGCGGCGGCGGTGAGGCGGTCGGGAGTGTCCGGCTCCGGCTAGACTCAAGTGGAGCACTGTTCCACTTACTATATGGAACACTGCTCCGCTTTGTAAACGGTGCAGTGTTCCGTTTTTTCGCGGACCTGGGAAGGAGACGCTGGTGCCCAGTACAAGCCAGTCCGGGGAGGGGCCGGCCCGCAGCAAGCGGGCCGACGCCCAGCGCAACCAGCAGACGCTGTTGGCCGCCGCCGCGGACGTGTTCGTCACCTCCGGCGTCGACGCCCCGATCCGCGAGATCGCGGCGCGGGCGGGCGTCGGGATGGGCACGATCTACCGGCACTTCCCGACCCGGTCCGATCTCGTCGTCGCCGTCTACCGCCACCAGGTCGAGGCGTGCGCCGAAGCCGGCCCGAGCCTGCTGGCCGACGCCGGCTCTCCCCTTGCCGCACTCCGGCAGTGGACCGACCTCTTCGTCGACTTCCTGGTCACCAAGCACGGACTCGCCAACGCCCTGCAGTCGGACAGCAGCGGTTTCGCCGCGCTGCACACCTACTTCCTGGACCGCCTGGTGCCCGTCTGCGCGCAGTTGCTCGACGCCGCCGTCGGCGCGGGCGAGATCCGGCCCGGGACGCACGCGTACGAGCTGATGCGCGGCATCGGCAACCTCTGCATCGGACGCGACAGCGACGCCGGTTACGACCCTCGCCGCATGGTCGCGCTACTCCTTCGGGGGTTGCGGCAACCGTAGAGCTGAACGGCGTAAGACTTTCGTCACCAGCACGAAGGCCCGTACGGCCCCCTGATTCCGGTTAGCTGGACGGGAGAAGGGGGCTCACCTCTTCGCACGACAAGAGAGAGGGAGTCATGCGCACGGTCACCGCACTGGTTGCTTTCCTGAGGAAGCCCCTGGGTATCGTCCTGTCGGGGCTCGCGGTAGTGCTGCTGGCCGTGGGCCTGTACGGGTTCCAGCCGTGGAAGCTGTGGGTGGACGAGACGGTCCACGACGCGCTGCCGACCGCCGCGTCCACCACCGGTGCGCGGCCGATACCGTCCGTCCTCGCGACCGGCGAGCTGATCAGCCACGAGCACACCACGAAGGGGTCCGTGCGCGTCCTCCAACTCCCGGACGGCACCAGGACGTTGCGTCTGGAGGGCCTGGACACCAGCAACGGCCCCGACCTCCGGGTCCTGGTCACCGATGCGCCGGTGAAGAAGGGCACGGCGGGCTGGCGGGTCTTCGACGACGGCAAGCACGTCAGCCTCGGCAAGCTCAAGGGCAACAAGGGCGACCAGAACTACGCCCTGCCGGCCGACCTCGACCTGGCCACCTACACCAGCGTCAGCATCTGGTGCGACCGCTTCGACGTCTCCTTCGGCGCGGCGGAGCTGAAGCGCGCGGCATGAGTCGTGCGGGCACTCAGCAGCCCCGCCTCCACCGCTCCAACGCGGCCCGGGTCGGTGGATCGGCGCCCTCGCGCAGACAGGTCAGCGCGGCGGCGCCGGTCGCCCCGACCAGCGCCGAGGCCAGGACGTCGGCCGCCGCCCGGCCGCCGAGGCGCACGCGCGGGGTCCCGGCGTGCGGCGCCGCGCCCAGGAGGCCGCCGTCGAGGAGCCCGCTGAGCAGCCCGGAGGTGAAGGCGTCCCCCGCCCCCACCGTGTCCGTGACGCGTACGGCCGCCGCGGGCAGCTCGCAGCCGCCGTCCCGCCACCGCGCCAGGGCGCCGTCCGGGCCGAGCGTGACGACCACGAGCGAGGGGCCCGATTCCAGCCAGGCACGGGCGATGCCGTCGACGTCCTGCCCCGGATACAGCCAGGCGAGGTCCTCGTGGCTGGCCTTCACGACATCGCTGAGGGCGACGAACCGTTCGACCCGTGGGCGCTCCTCGGCCGGTGTCCCCAGCAGCATGGGCCGGATGTTGGGGTCGTACGACACGGTGCCGGCCCGCCGGGCCGCCTCCACCGACTTCAGAACGCGGTCGGCGCCGGGGGCGAGGGCGGTGGCCAGCGACCCCGTGTGCACATGGAACGGCCCGACGGGCACCTCCGGGGCCTCCCAGACGATGTCGAAGTCGTACGTCGCCGCGCCGCCCGCGTCCAAGTGGGCCGTGGCCGTGGAGGTCGGCCCGGGGACGACGGAGCCCTCCGTCAACTCGACTCCGCTGTGCCGCAGATGGGCCAGGATGTCCCGGCCTGCGAGGTCGTCGCCCACCCTCGTGGCGAGTCGTACGCGATGGCCCAGGCGGGCGAGGCCGACCGCCGCGTTGGCGGGGCTGCCGCCGGGCCGGGCGCTGCGGGTGCCGTCGGCCCGCACCAGGATGTCGACGAGTGCCTCGCCGATGACGAGGACCGGCGCACGGGCGCTGTCCGGCGCGACCGCGGTCACGGCGTGATGAGGATCTTGCGGCCTTGTCCGGCCTGGAACTGTTGGAGCGCGGCGGCGTAGTCCAGCAGCGGGAACCGGTGGCTGATGAAGACGTCCGGGTCGAGGACCCCTGCCGCGAAGAGGTCGGCGGCCCGCTCGAAGCTGTGCAGCACGGCCATGGAACCGGTGATGGTGATCTCCTGGTTGTAGATGCGGTACGGCTCGATGGTGGCGCGGGCCGCGTAGTCGGCGACGCCGAACTGGAGGTAGGTGCCGCCCCTGGCCACCCTGCCGATGGCGTCCTGGATGGCCCGTTCGCTGCCGGTGGCGTCGATGACGACGTCCCAGCCGCGCGGCCGCTCGATCTCGTCGGCTGTCGCCGCGGCGTGCGTGCACCCCAGTTTCCGTGCGGTGTCGAGGCGTTGGGGGTTGATGTCGAGGACGTCGACGGTGGCGGCGCCGGTGCGCTTGGCGAGCTCCAGCATCATCAGGCCCATCGTGCCGGACCCGTAGATCAGGACGTGGGAGGCCATCGGGGTGCGCAGCACATCGTAGCCGCGTACCGCGCAGGAGAGCGGTTCGATCAGGGCCGCGTCCTCGGTGCGGATGTGGTCGGGGAGCCGGACGCAGTTCGCGGCGGGTGCGACGGCGAACTCGGCGGCCGCGCCGGAGGTGGTGACGCCGATCGCGGCGTAGCGCTCGCACAGGTTGTTGCGGCCCAGGCGGCAGTAGTGGCACTCGTTGCAGTAGAGAGAGGGGTCGGCGGCGACCCGGTCGCCGACGGCCAGTTCGTGCACCCGGGTGCCGACGGCGACGACCGTTCCGGCGAACTCGTGGCCGGGCACCACGGGCAGCGAGGGGGCGAACTCGCCCTGGAGGATGTGCAGGTCGGTGCCGCACAGTCCGCACG
Organism: Streptomyces melanogenes; assembly: GCF_014649795.1. Taxonomy (GTDB): domain Bacteria; phylum Actinomycetota; class Actinomycetes; order Streptomycetales; family Streptomycetaceae; genus Streptomyces; species Streptomyces noboritoensis. The sequence continues at coordinate 81,358 of NZ_BMTS01000007.1, read as the reverse complement.
CGGCGACCTGTATCACCACCTCCCGGGGGCCGGGCGCCGGGTCGTCGACGGTCTGGATCGACACGGCTCCGGGGGCGCTGATGACGGCGGCTTTCACTTGACTGCTCCAAGGGACAGGCCCTGGACCAGTTTGTCCTGGGCGGCGAACCCGGCAACGAGCACCGGCAGCGAGACGCAGACGGCGGCGGCGCACACCTTGGCCAGGAACAGGCCCTGGCTGGTGACGAAGCCGGTGAGGAAGACCGGGGCGGTGCCGGCGACGACGCCGGTGAGGACCCGGGCGAACAGCAGCTCGTTCCAGCTGAAGATGAAGGAGATCAGGGCGGTGGCGGCGATGCCGGGTGCCGCCACCGGGCCGACGATGCGGATCAGGACGGTCGGCAGTCCCGCCCCGTCGATGGAGGCGGCCTCCAGGATCTCGACGGGCACCTCGGCGAGGAAGGACCGCATCATCCACACGGCGATCGGCAGGTTCATCGAGGTGTAGAGGACGACCAGGAGCCAGATGTTGTCGAGCAGCCCGGCGTTCTTGGCGATGAGGTAGACGGGCAGCAGTCCCGCGACGGCGGGCAGCATCTTCGTGGACAGGAAGAAGAACAGGACGTCGGTCCACTTGCGGACCGGTTTGATCGAGAGGGCGTAGGCGGCGGGGATCGCCAGGGCGAGCACGAGCGCGGTCGACACCAGGCTCGCGGTGAGGGAGTTGACCAGCGGCGGCCAGGGGCTGGTGCCGGTGCCCGCGCCGAAGAACTCCCGGTATCCCTGGAGGGTGAGGGGGGCGCCCACGCTCGGCGGGTTGGTCGCGGCGTCGGGTTCGCTGTGCAGGGAGGTCAGCACCATCCAGCCGAACGGCAGGAAGAAGAACAGACCGCAGGCCCAGGCGGCGATGCCCCAGGCGCCGCGCCGGACGGTTCCCCGGATCGAGGTCACCGGGTCTCCTCTCGGAACAGGGAGGACACCGTGCGCAGCGCGAAGGTGGCCACGACCATGGTGCAGGCGACGACGATGACGCCCTCCGCCGATGCCTGGCCGTAGTCGTGCGCCTGGAAGAACGTCGCGTACACGGTGTAGGGGAGGTTGGCGGTGCCGAGGCCGCCGGAGGTGAGGGTGAAGACGGCGTCGAAGTTCTGCACCACGTAGATGCTGCCGAGCAGGGCGGCGAGTTCCAGGTAGCGGCGCAGGTGGGGGAAGGTGAGGTGGCGGAAGATCTGCCCCCTGCTCGCTCCGTCGACGCGGGCCGCCTCGACGATGTCCGGCGGGCGGCTCTGCAGCCCGGCGAGCAGGATGAGCATCATGAACGGGGTCCACTGCCAGATCAGCGACACCTCGACGGCGATGAGGGGGTTCGACGTCATCCAGTCGGGCTGGGGGGCGCTGTCGCTGCCGAAGAGCTGCCACAGCCAGTTCAGCGAGCCGTTGAGGAAGCCGTACGAGGCGTTGTAGAGGGCGTGCTTCCACAGCAGCGCGGAGGCGACCGGGACGACGAGGAACGGGGCGATCAGCATGGTGCGCACGATGCCCCGGCCGAGGAACTTCCGGTCCAGGAGCAGGGCGAGGCCGAGCCCGAGGAACAGGCTGACCAGCACGACGGCGGCGGTCAGGACGACCGTGGTGACGATGGAGGAGCGCAGGTCGGGGTCGGTGAAGGCGGCCTTGTAGTTGTCGAGGCCGCCGAACGCACGCCGGTCCGGCTCGAGCGCGTTCCACCGCATGAAGGAGATCACCAGGGTGCCCAGGAAGGGGAGTTGGGTGACCACGACGAGGAAGACCAGGGCGGGCAGCAGGGGTGCGCGGCGGGCCCAGGAGCCGCGCGGCCGCGGTGCGGTGCCCAGGGCGGGCAGCCGCACGCGGCGGGCGGGCCGGGCGAGGGGTGGGGCGGTCATCACTGTCCCTTGTGCTTGTCGGCGACCTTCTGGGCGCGGTCCTGGCCGTTGTCGAGGGCGGCGGCGACGCTCGTCTTCCCGGCGATGGCGGCGCTGATCTGCTGGGAGACACGGGTGCCGAGATCGGTGAACTCGGGGATGCCGACGAACTGGATGCCGGGTGCCGGGCGGGGCTGGACGCCGGGGGCGAGCGGGTCCGCGGCGGTCAGCGCGTCCTTGGTGGCGGTGGCGAACGCCTTGGCGGCGGCCACGTAGTTCGGGTTGGCGTACGTCGAGGCGCGCTTGCCCGCCGGGACCTTCGACCAGCCGAGCTGTTCGCCGACCAGCTTCTCGTAGTCCTTGCCGGAGGCCCAGGAGATGAACTTCCAGGCGTCGTCCTGGTGTTTGCTCGCCTTCTGCAGGCCCCAGGCCCAGGTGTAGAGCCAGCCGGAGCTCTTGGTCTTCTCGACCGGCGCGGGCACGTATCCGATCTTGCCGGCGACCGGTGAGCCGGTGGCTTCCAGGGCTCCGGCGGCGGAGGTGGCGTCGTACCACATGGCCACCTTGCCCTGGGTCATGTCGTTGAGGCACTCGGTGAAGCCCGCCTGGGGCGCGCCCGCCTCGCCGTGTGCGCGGACCAGGTCCACGTAGAAGGCGACGGCCTTGGTGAACTCGGGGCTGTTCACCTTGGGGGTCCAGTCCTTCTCGAACCAGGTGCCGCCCATGGTGTTCACGACGGTGGTGACCGGTGCCATCACCTCGCCCCAGCCGGGCTGGCCGCGCAGACAGATGCCCTTCATGCCGGACCGCGCCCCGTCGGCCCGGGCGGCGAGGGCGGCGACCTGGGTCCAGGTGGGGTGCTCGGGCATGGTGAGGTTCTTCGCGGCGAAGACGTCCTTGCGGTACATGAGGAAGGACGATTCGCCGTAGAAGGGCTGCGCGTACATCTGCCCCTGAGCGGTCAGGGACTCCCGGATGGCGGGCAGGACGTCGTTCTGGTCGAAGGCGGCGTCGCCCTTCGCCCGGTCGGTGAGCGGGGAGAGCCAGCCGTTCTTGGCGTAGATCGGCGCCTCGTAGTTGCTGATGGTGGCCACGTCGTACTGCCCGGCCTGGCTGGCGAAGTCCTGGCTGATCTTGTCGCGTACGTCGTTCTCGGGCAGGACGGTGAAGTTGACCTTGATCCCGGTGGACTTGGTGAAGTGCTCGGCGGTGAGCTTCTGCAGGTCGACCATCTGCGGGTTGTTGACCATGAGGACGTTGACGGAGTGCGAGCCGGAGTCGCCGCCCCCGCCACCGGCACCGGAGCACGCGGCGAGCAGCGCGCCGCACACGCCCACGGCCGTCAGGGCCGCGCCGCGCCTGGTTGTCACCATGCTGCATCATCTCTCTCTGAATGGACGTGCTCATGACACAACCCTCGATGTGCGGCCATGCCTGCGAGCGGGTGGGCCGGCGGGTCAGACCCGGACGACCTGGGGGCCGAGCAGCGCGTAGCGGTGGGCCTCGGCGGTGGACAGACCGGTGTCGGTGATGATCGTCTCGAAGTCGGAGACCTCGGCGAAGCGGCAGAAGCTGCTCGCGCCGAACTTTCCGTGGTGCCCCATGAACACGCGCCTTCGGGACACGGCCAGCGCCTTCGCCTTGACCTCGGCGACGGCGGGATCGGGGGTGGTGAGGCCGAACTCCCTGGAGATCCCGTTGGACCCCAGATAGGCCAGGTCGATGACGAAGCCGGAGAGCATCGCCGAGGCCCACGACCCGACGGAGGCCAGGGTCCGGGCGCGCACCCGCCCGCCGATGAGCAGGACGGTGGTGTTGACGGAGTCGGCGATCGCCGCGGCCGTCGGCAGCGAGGCGGTCACCACCGTCAGCGGACGGTCGGTCGGCAGCAGGGAAGCGAGGATCTGGGGCGTGTACCCCTCGTCCACGAAGACGGTCTCCGCTCCCCCCAGCAGCTTGACGGCCTCGGCCGCGATACGGCGCTTGTCCTCCACGTGCAGGGTCACCCGCTGGGCGAGGTTGGTCTCGAAGCCCGCGCTCTCCACCGGGTAGGCCCCGCCGTGCGTGCGACGCACCAGACCGCGGCGCTCCAGCTCGCTCAGATCCCGCCGGATCGTCTCGGGGGCGACCCCGAACACCGCCGCCACGCCCGCGACTTCGACCCGGCCCTCCTGGCGCGCCAGGGTCAGGAGCTTTTGGTGCCGCTCTTCCGAACGCATACGACCTCCCGCCCTTCGCTGCCCGTTCGGGCAATCGACGCCCGAATGGGCCCGCCAAGTTTTATACCGCCGCCGCACGCCCGCACACCTGCCCGTTCCTCGCCGGAGCTTGCCCGTCTCTGCCCGTTTCGGTACGGCCCGATGCCCCCCTGGTCAGCACCGGGCGGCACATCCGTACGGCACGGGCGCCCGGCCGCACCCAAAGGGGGAGCCGAATCGGGCCGGAGGGCATGGCTCGATGAACCGCTTCCGCGCGCCGCCCGTCAGCCACACGCAGACAGACCCGCACCCCTCCACCACACCTCGCCTTGCTAAGCGGACCGGCGGTCCGTACTCTCATTCCACACGGACCGCCAGTCCGCTTTTGTTCTGGCGCCCCGTATCGAAACACCGTCATGACTGGACATCGCGCTTCGCATGACGAGTGGGATCGCCGTGTCTTCGAGCAGAACGGAAGCCTTGACCATGTCAGTGCCCATGGCGCCTGCGGAGCTGTACCACCACGGTCTGCGCCTGCTGTTGGAGAAGGACATCCCCGGCTGGATCGACCTGTGGGACGAGGAAGGAGTCATGGAGTTTCCCTTCGCGCCCCCGGGCTGGCCCCGGCGGCTGGAGGGCCGGCAGGCCGTCGCGGACTACATGCGCGACTACCCCGACCACATCGACCTGCACGGATTCCCCGAGGTGACGATCCACCAGACCACGGTCCCCGAGACGATCGTGGTGGAGATGCGCGGGGTCGGCCTCCTGGTGGCGACCGACAGTCCCTTCGACATGACGTACATCGCCGTGGTCACCGTCCACGACGGGCGCATCACCTCCTACCGCGACTACTGGAACCCGCTCGCCGTCCAACAGCCCGGCGTCGACTTCGTGGGAGCCGACCGATGAACTCCCCCGCCACCCTGGTAATCGGAGCCACCGGCACCACCGGCCGCCGTGTCACCACCCGTCTGACCGCGGAAGGCCACCGCGTCAGGGCCGCCAGCCGAGGCGCCACCCCGGTGGAGGGCGCCGAGGCCGTCCGCTTCGACTGGAACGAGCCCGCGACCTGGGGCGGGGCGCTGGACGGCGTCGACCGTGTCCACCTCGTCCCGCCGATCGGCTCCTCGGACCCGGCCGCGGTCATGCTGCCGTTCCTCCGCCGGGCCCACGACGCGGGCGTGCGCCGTGCGGTGCTGCTCAGCTCGTCGGCGATCCCCGCCGGCGGCCCGGCGGTGGGGCAGGTCCACGCGGCACTGCCCGGGCTGTTCGAGCAGTGGGCGGTGCTGCGGCCCTCCTGGTTCATGCAGAACTTCACCGGATCCATGCCGCATGCGCGCAGCATCCGCGACGAGGGCGCGATCATGTCGGCCTCGGGAGACGGCCGCGTCGGGTTCATCGACGCGGAGGACATCGCCGCCGTCGCCGTACGCGCCCTGACCGACCGGCGGGCCCCCAACACCGACTTGATCCTCACCGGGCCGCAGACGCTGAGTTACGACGACGTCGCCGCGATCATCACCGAGACCGCCGGCCGGACAGTGGTGCACCGGCGGCTGACCTTCGAGCAGCTGCGGGACCGGTGGGCGGCCGAGATACCGCTGGAGTTCGCCACCATGCTGGCCGCCATGGACCGCGCCATCGCCGAGGGCGCCGAGGACCGTACCTCGGACGCCGTTCAGCGCCTCACCGGCCGCGGCCCGGGCACCTTCCGCGCCTTCGCCGAGCGGGAGGTGAACCGAGAGCACTCATGAGCTTCGGCGAGGAGAAGAGAGAGGAAGAGGGCTGCGAAGCGCGTCCACCCGGCACGGACCACCGCTCGCGCGACCCCACCGAATATCATTCCCGAGGGCCGGGACCGGCCGAAGACCGAGGAGGACCCGTGGCCCAGCGCACCGAACGCGCCGACGCACTGCGCAACCGAGAAGCCGTGCTGGCCGCCGCGCATGCCCTCTTCGCCGCCAGCGACAGCCCCCACAGCGTGTCGATGGACGACATCGCCGCGGCGGCGGGCGTGGGCAAGGGCACCCTCTTCCGCCGCTTCGGCGACCGCGCCGGACTGATCGGCGCCGTCATCGCCTCCCGCCTCGAACCCGTGCAGCGAGCCGTACGGGAAGCGCAGGACGCGGCCGCCTCCTCGCCTCGGCAGCGGGTGCTCGACCTCCTCGACGCCTCGCTCCGCTTCAAGATCGAGAACCGGAACCTGATGTCGGCGGCGGAGGACGCCGGACTGGGCAGCCCCTACCGGGCCGAGCACTACGGCTGGTGGCACGGCATCCTTCGCGACACCCTGGACCAAGTGCCCGGCGTCCCCGCTGCCGAGTTCACCGCTCACGCCTTGCTGGCCGCGATCCGCGCCGACCTCGTGGCGCACCTGATCGACGGTCAGAAGATGACACCCGAAGCCCTGCGCTCCTCGCTCGCGGCCTACGTCGACACCGTGCTCGGCAACGGCTCCGAACCGTCCGGCACGCGCAAGGAGGCATGAGCAAACCTCTCACGACAGCTGACGGTCGCCTTCTGTTCCCTCGGTGTTCAACTCGCCGTGCCTGCCCGCGTCGTGTGGCGCCTCTATGGTCCTTGACGTCTCGAAAGAGAGGTGTCATGGACACACCGCTCGCGATCCGGGCTCGTGGGATCACCAAGTGTTTCGGCGACGTCGTGGCGCTCGACGGCGTCGACCTGGACGTGGCACGGGGCCAGATCCACGGTCTGGTCGGACCGAACGGGGCGGGCAAGACCACACTGTTAGGGCTCCTGTTGGGTCTGGCCGTCGCCGACAGCGGCCGCCTCGACATCCTCGGTACGCCGGTCGGGCGGGCACTCTCCGCCCCCGACGGTGTCGCCGGATTCGTGGACGGCCCCGGCCTCTACCCCTCGCTCTCCGCCCGGCGCAACCTCGCCGCACTGGCCGCGCTGCACGGCCGTGACGTACGGGCGGCGGGCATCGACGACGTACTCGACCAGGTCGGACTCACCGACGTCGCCGACGACCGGACCCGCGGTTTCTCCCTCGGTATGCGTCAGCGGCTCGGGCTGGCCGCCGCCCTGCTCACCGAGCCCCGGCTGCTCGTCCTCGACGAGCCCGCCAACGGACTCGACCCGGCAGGCAAGAGACACGTCCACGGTGTCCTCAGCCGGCTGGCGGCGGGCGGAACCAGCATCGTGCTCTCCAGCCACCGCATGGACGACCTCGAAGCGCTGTGCTCCGAGGTCACCATCCTCTCCACCGGACGGGTCGTCTTCTCCGGCCCGTTGGGCAAGCTGGCCGCCGAGAACCGCGAACTCGACTACCGGCTGCGCACCTCCGACCCGCGAGCCGCCCTCCGGCTGGCTGCCGATACAGACGGGATCCGTACCGGCGACACCGCCGATGCGGCACACGGAGTCGAGGCGGGGCAGGACGGCGCGGTGCTCGTGGTGCGCGCCCGGGTGCCCGCCGTCGACGAACTCGTGAGGCGGCTGGTGCTCGCGGGCATCGCGGTGCGCGAGCTCGCCCCCGTGGTGTCACCGCTGGAGGCCGCGTTCCTCGCCCTCACCGAGGTGCGGGAGGACGGCCGATGACCCTGACCGTCGCCGACCACCGCGCCTCCGCCGCCCGCACCGTCTCGGTGGCCCGTGCCTACCGCTTCGAACTGGTCAAACTCTTCTCCTCCTGGCGGGTACGCCTGCTGGTCCTCGCCTGCTGGATCGTTCCGGCGCTCTTCGTCGCCGCGGTGAGCCAGCAGAGTTCGCTCCCCGTCGACACGCTCTTCGGCCGCTGGATGCACGCCACCGGATGGGCCGGGCCGCTGGTGACGCTCGGCTTCTCGGGCGCCTGGGCGCTCCCCCTGCTCACCTCGGTGGTCGCCGGTGATGTGTTCGCCTCCGAGGACCGCCTCGGCACCTGGCGCCATCTGCTCGTGGCGGTACGGTCGCCCCGGCGGATCTTCACGGCGAAGGCACTGGCCAGCCTCACCGCGATCCTGCTGCTCGTGGTCGGCCTGGTCGCATCGAGCACGGTCGGCGGGATCGTGGCGGTCGGGAACCAGCCGCTCGTCGGCCTCGACGGCCATACGCTGGCCCCGTCGGACGCGGCCGGAAAGGTCCTGCTCGCCTGGGTCTGCGTGCTCGCCCCGACCCTGGCACTCGCCGCGATCGGGCTCCTCGGGTCGGTCGCGCTGGGGCGGTCCCCGATGGGGCTGCTGCTGCCCGTGCTCGTCGCGCTGGCGATGCAACTCGCCCAGATGCTGCCGCTGCCCGTCGCCGTACGCCTCGCCCTGCCCGGCTACGCCTTCCTCGCCTGGAACGGGCTGTTCACCGACCCGACGCAGCTCGGCCCGCTGCTGATCGGCATCGCGGTCGCCCTGGTGTGGGCCGTCACCGCGACCGCGCTGGCCTATCTGCTCTTCCTGCGGCGCGACTTCACCAACCTCAACGACGACGGCTCGGGGTGCCGTGCGGTCACCGCCGGAGTCCTGCCGCTCGCCGGGCTCCTCGCCGTGACGGTGGCGGTCGTCGCCACCGCGACCCCGGCCACGGGCTCCGGGATCGAGCAGGCAAAGGTGCAGCGCTCACTCGCCACGGCCTTCGCACACCTCTACCGCCTCCAGGCCGAGGAGCTCCACCGCCCCGCCGTCACTGAGGCGCAGCTCAGGGCCACGGCGGCGTGCACCAAGGGCAGCGTCGCGGTCGGCGCCCACGGGCCGGGCAACGACTGGCGCTGCGTCGTCTCCTGGCACCTCCCCGACGTCCAGGCCACCGGGACGGCCGTATACCAGCTCGACGTCGCCGCGGACGGGCGGTTCGTGGCCGACGGCGACGGACCCAAGGAAGTCAACGGCTACTTCCTTCTACGGGCCCCGACCGGGGACGCGCCCAACCCGCTCTGGCAGTTCGACGGCAACGTCGAACTGCTCGCCGCCACCCCGAAGGGATGACTCCATGCAGGTCACACGCCGCCGCCGGAGTGCCGAGGAGAGGCGCTTCGGCTCTGTCGTCAGGCATCTCGGCAGACGCCCCGGTCGGCGAACCTCCCTGGCAACGGCAGGCGTCGCCGCCGTCGCCCTCGCTCTCGCCGGCACCGCCTTCGCCCAGACCGACCAGTTCGGCACGGCCCAGGTGGGCCAGGTCACCCAGCAGGGCCAGGTCATCTCCAGCGACCAGTTCATCGCCCCGTTCGGTGCCCGCTTCGTCATCAACAACGGAAAGATCATGTCGTCCACGGTCAGCCCGGACGGCACCCACTACGCGGCCTCGCTCGCCGACGGGGGGCTGGCGCTGGACATCGTGAACCTGCGAAGGGGGAAGCTCCAGCAGCGCATCGGCAGCTCCGCCTCGGCCGACCTGCGCATCAGCGGCAACGACGTGGGCCAGGAAGGCCCGACGTACTCGCCCGACGGCAAGCAGCTGTGGCTGGGCCAGACCGACGGCTACACCAAGTTCACCGTCAACGCCGACGGCAGCCTCGCCACCCCCGTGGCCGTCAAGATCCCGGCGGACGGAGCCAAGCACGCGCTCGTGGGCGCGGCGGCGTTCTCGCCCGACAGCTCTACCGTGTACGCGGCGGTCAACGGCCAGAACCGGGTGGTCGCCATCAACGCGGCGACCGGGACAGTCCAGCAGAGCTGGGCCGTGGGCAACGCCCCGCGCGGCCTGGCCCTGGTCGGCTCCAAGCTGTACGTCAGCAACGAGGGCGGCCGCCCGGCGCGGCCCGGCGACACCACGGTCAACTCCTACAACACCCAGGTGCCCGCGGACCCGGTGACCGCGGCGACCACCACCGGCACGGTCAGCGTCATCGACGTGGCGAACCCGAGTGCCGCCGTCGCCAGCATCGACGTCGGTCTCCACCCGACCGCCGTGTACGCCAAGAAGGGCGCGGTGTTCGTCACCAACACCGCGACCAACGACGTCTCGGTCATCGACCCGACGAAGGACAGCGTCGTCCAGACGATCTCCACCAAGCCGTGGCCGGAGGCCTCCGTGGGCTACGAGCCCAACGCGGTGACCTTCTCCCGCGACGGCCGCCTGCTGGTGACGCTCGGCCGGGCCAACGCCGTCGCCGTCTACCGCTACACCACCCCGCAGGAGCCGGTCGGCTACGTCGGCCTGCTCCCCACGGACTACTTCCCCGCGGAGATCACCACCGTCGGCAACGAGGTGCTGGTCTCCAACACCCGTGGCATCGACGCCCGCCGCCCCACGAACAGCGCCGGACACGGCACCCATGACACGACATCGAGCCTGCAGCGGTTCCTCCTGCCCAAGGACAGCATCATCAAGGCCCAGACGGCCAAGGTCTTCGAGCAGAACGGCTGGACGCCCGGCTCGGTCACGCGCGGCCAGGGCAACGCGCAGCCGGTGCCCGTTCCCGTACGGCTCGGCGACCCGTCGACGATCAAGCACGTCTTCCTGATCGTCAAGGAGAACCGGACCTACGACCAGGTCTACGGGGACCTGCCGCAGGGCAACGGCGCCCCGGCGCTGGCCGAGTTCGGCGAGAACGTGACCCCCAACCAGCATGCACTGGCCAAGCAGTTCGGACTCTACGACAACACGTACGACATCGGTACGAACTCGGCCGAGGGGCACAACTGGCTGATGCAGGCCGACAACCCGGAGTACACCGAGTCCATGGCCGGTGAGTACGCCCGCAGCTACGACACCGAGAACGACGCCCTCGGCCACCAGCGAACCGGTTTCCTGTGGACCGGCGCCCAGGCGGCCGGACAGTCCGTACGGGACTTCGGCGAGTTCCAGGAGTTCCTGACCAAGCCGTCGGACGCGAGCTGGCAGAACCTGTACTGCGACACCAAGAACATGCGCTCGACCGGACAGGACACCGCCTACCCCCTGGTCTCCTCCTCGCCGATCCCCTCGCTCAACTCCGTGTCGGTGCACGGCTTCCCGAAGTTCGACACCAGCGTGCCGGACATCTACCGGTACGAGATCTGGAAGCGTGACTTCGAGAAGAACGGGCCGGCGAACCTGAACATGTTCTGGCTGTCCAGCGACCACACCGGCGGACCGCCGAACGCGGCCGCCCAGGTCGCCGACAACGACCTCGCCACCGGTCGGCTCGTCGACACGATCTCGCACAGCCCGTACTGGAAGGACTCCGCGATCTTCCTCGTCGAGGACGACTCCCAGGCCGGCCTCGACCACGTCGACGGCCACCGCGCCCCGATCCAGATCATCAGCCCATGGGCCCGACACGGCAGCGTCGACAGCCACTACTACTCGCAGATCACCATGATCCGCACCATCGAGCAGATCCTCGGGGTCCCTCCGATGAACCAGAAGGACAGCGCGGCCAGCCCGATGGCAGCGGCGTTCACCGCCACGCCGGACCTCACACCGTTCAGCGCACTGCCCAACCGCACCTCGCTGACGGCGGGTCTGCCGGTCCCACCCACCTGCGGCGAGGACGCCCCGGCGCCGCCCAATCCCCGGGCGGCGGCCGTCCCGTCGGCGAAGGTCCCGGCCGACAAGCAGAAGCTCGCGGCGGAGTGGGACGCCTGGAAGGCGAAGCAACGGCTGACCGGCCCCGACGCCAAGCCCGACTTCGCGAACCCCGCGCAGATGAACCACTTCACGTGGTACCAGACACACGAGTGGACCACGCCCTACCCGGGCGAGCACGAGATCTTCGCGCCGAAGGACGTGCCGGGCGCCTACATCCCGTCACCGGAGTCGGACGGCTGACAGCTGGCATTATTGGTTTGCTGTCGGCGAATCCGGTCGGGTAAGAAGCCTGCATGCTTACAGGCAGCAAGGTCGGGCTCAGGGCCCGGCACGAGGAAGACATCCCGATCCTGCGGACCGAGCTCTACGACGACGTGGTCAACTCCTCGCGCGCCGAGGCCGGGCCGTGGCGGCCGGTCGGGCCCAACTCGAAGGATCCACGGCTCGTGGTGGACGACAAGGAGCAGGGGCACGTCCCCTTCTCCGTGGTGGAGCTGGACGGCGGCACGCTGGTCGGCACCGCGACGCTGTGGGGCATCGACAACCACAACCGGCTCGCGCACATCGGCCTCGGACTGCTGCCGTCCTCCCGAGGCAAGGGCTACGGCACCGACGTGGTCGCCGTGCTCTGCCACTACGGCTTCGTCGTGCGCGGCCTGCAGCGGCTGCAGATCGAGACGCTGTCGGACAACACCGCGATGCTCCGCTCGGCCGAGCGCAACGGCTTCGTCCGCGAGGGCGTGCTGCGCTCCTCGGCGTGGGTGATGGGCGAGTTCCTGGACGAGGTGCTGCTCGGGCTCCTCGTCCAGGACTGGAAGCCGGACGTGCGGGGCTGAAGGGCTGGGGTCTGCCCGGGCCGGCCGCTGTCTAGGCTTTGCGGGCGAGCAGTTGGACCTCCTGGAACTGCCGTCGGTCGGTGGGCTCGGGCTGGCGAACCAGCCGGGCCACCTCGGCCAACCCGGCCGTGCGCAGCATCGCGGCGAGGTGATCGGGCGACCACCGATAGGCCGGCGCGACCGTGTGGTCGTAGACCTGCGTCGGGTGAGACGGGCCTTCGCTCGCCGAGAATCCGATCAGAAAGTGGCCGCCAGGGGCCAGTACGCGGTGGAACTCCGCCAGGATGGCGGGCAGTTCCTGCGGCGGAGTGTGGATGATGGACCAGCGCGAGAGGACGCCGTCCAGCACACCGTCGGCGAGGTCCAACGCGGCCATCGAACCCACGTCGTACGACAGTCCCGGATAGGCCTGGCGAGCCAACTCGATCATCGCGGGAGAGGCATCAACGCCGAACGCCGCCAGGCCCAACCCGTCCAGATGAGCGGTGATATGGCCAGGCCCACACCCCAGGTCCGCGACCCGGCCCTCCCCACTCGCACGTACGGCCTCGGCGAAGACACCCAAGATCGCACGGTCCAGGGGACGGTCACGCAGCGTGTCGCGGAACTGCTCCGCATAGGCGAGGGCGACGTCGTCGTAGGCGTCGCGGGTGGCACTGAGGGCATCGTGTTCGACCATGCCCACGACACTAGTTCCTGATCCCGAGTCCGCTCATCACGGTGACTCGCCGGAAGCCGTCACCGGCATGCACTCGGCCAACAGGCCGACGATGTCGCGCCAGGCTCGCTTCGCGTGCTCCGGGTGGTGGCCGACGCCGGAGCGGACGGCCTGGTCGACCGGCGGGTGGTGGAAGGCGTGCAGGGCCCCGCCGTAGACCACGAGGCGCCAGTCGACGCCCGCGGCCTGCATCTCGGCGGCGAAGGCGTCCCGTTGCTCGGCGGGCATGATCGGGTCCTCCGATCCGACCCCCGCCCACACGGGGCAACGGATGCGCGCCGCCTCGCCCGGTCGGCCCGTGGTCAGTGCGTTGACCGTGCCGATCGCTTGCAGGTCGACGCCGTCGCGCCCTAGTTCCAGCACGATCGCGCCCCCGGTGCCGTATCCGATGGCGGCGATCCGGTCGAGGTCGCTCCTCGGTTCGGCGCGCAGCACATCGAGTGCCGCGTGGCCGATGTCCCGCATCCGGTCGGGGTCGGCGAGCAGCGGAAGCGCGTGCGCCAGCATCTCCTCGGGGTCGGTGAACCAGCGCCCGCCGTTGATGTCGAAGGCCAGCGCCACATAGCCCAGTTCGGCGAGGGCGTCGGCCCGGCGGCGCTGGAAGTCGTTCAGGCCCGTCCCCTCGGGCCCGATCAGGACTGCGGGCCGCCGGTCGACACCGGCGGGGAGCGCGAGGTGCCCGATCATCGTGAGGCCGTCGGCGGGGTAGGTGACCGTGCGCGTGGTAACCGTCGTCATGGGACTCGACCGTAGTGATCGTCGAGCCCGGGCGGGCCGGTCTTCACCGTCGGCTGAACAGCGCGGGTACGGGCCCGTGGGCGGGCGCTGTGGAGGGGGGCTGGACTCAGTGCACCGGGAAGCCGAACGAGTAGCCCTGCTCCTTGAGTCGGGGCAGGATCCGCCGCAGGGCCTGGACGGTCTGCGTACGGTCACCGCCCGCGTCGTGGAAGAGGAGTGTCGGTCCGTTGTGCAGCTCGCGCTCGACGGTGGCGACGATGGCGTTCGTCCCCGGGCGCTCGAAGTCCTTGCTGTCCACGTTCCAGCCCAGCGGGCGCATGCCACGGGAAGCGGCGAGCTGGCGGCTGTAGGGGGTGAACGCCCCGCCGGGCGCCCGGTAGTACATCGGCCGTACGCCCCCGGACGCCTCGGTGATCATGCGTTCGGCGTCGAGTATCTGCTGCGACTGGTAGGACTGGGGCTTCTTGTCCATGGCGGTGTTGTGCGACACCGTGTGGTCGCACAACCGGTGCCCGTCCGCGACCACCTTCTTCACGAGGTCCGGGTGGGCCTGCGCCTGCGTCCCCACCATGCAGAACGTGGCCTTCACTCCGTACTCCCGCAGCAGGTCCAGTACTTGAGGGGTCCACCGGGGGTCGGGGCCGTCGTCGATGGTGATGTTGATGCCGCGCGCTCCCGCGTCCGAGGCGTGCTCGATGCTCGTATCGACCGGCTTGACGTCACTGCCCGGCTTGGCCGGCGCGGTCGCCTTGGGCGTCGAGTCGCCCTCGGTACCGGCCTGCGCGGTCCACACCGAGGCACCGGTGGCGAGCACCGTCACCCCGAGCGCCGCCCCGGCCACCTTGCCGTACCAACCCCGCCCGCCATGCCGTGCCATGTCCGCCCCTTTTCGCGCAGTCCCTCGCCGAATTCCCGGTCACCCTAGCGACCACCTGGCAGGACGAGTGACGGCGGCCGGGGGATGCCTCTGTTACGGATCACGGACAATTCCGGGAGAGTTCGCGGACACTTCTCCCCGAACGACGGACCATCAGGGCACAGCGACCTGCCCGAACACGCCGTCTTGCGTGTTCCCGCGTCCCTGAGTGCGGGGATGTCCTGGCGGCCGGGACGGAGCTTCCCGCAGGCTCGGGGGGTCCAGGCACCGCACCCACGGCTCTTGACCAAGCCGAACGGGCGGGCCGATCGGGGCACCGACATGAGGGGGAACCTTTCTTGACCACTCACCTTCGACAGGGCGCCGGCCCACGGATGATGCGCGCGCTGATGATGGCGCTGTGCGGCATCATCGGTGCCACCGCGCTCAGCACGACCCAGGCGGCGGCAGCCGACCAGCGTCAGGCGATCTACGCCATCGCGCACCGGGTCGACACCCTGGACGGTGTGGACGCCGCGCTCAAGCACGGCGCCAACGGCATCGAGATCGACGTCTGCGCCTGGTACAACCCGAACGAATGGCGCGCGTACCACGACTGCTCCTCGGCCGGAGAGAACCGGCGCGGCCCGAGCTTCGACAGCATGATCGACCGCATCCTCTCCCATGCCAACGCAGGGCGCCGACTGGCGCTGGTCTGGCTGGACATCAAGGACCCCAACTACTGCGGAGAAGCACCCAACCGCGCGTGCAGCGTCGCCGGACTGCGCGACAAGGCGCAGCGGCTGACGGCCGCCGGGATCCAGGTGCTCTACGGTTTCTACGAGTACCACGGCGGCAGCACCCCGGACGTCGGCGGCCGGGGCTGGCAGAGCCTGGAAGGCAAGCTCGGCCGTCTGGAGGGCATCACGACGACCGGCACCCGCGACCAGGTCATGGGCGCGTTCAACCGGTCCGGTTCCGGATTCCCGACCGGGCACCGGGCGATGGACTACGGCGACTCCGACATCACCAAGGGGTTCGGCAACTGCACGGAAGCCACCTGGAACACCTGCGCGGAGCTGAAGAAGGGCGCCCAGGACCGTGCCGCCGGACGGCTCGCGGCCACGCTGTCCTGGACGACCACCTACAACGACCCGTGGTACGTCGACAAACTGCTGGGCGACGCCCGTGTGGACGGCATCATCGCGGGCTACGGCGCCTTCACCGGAGTACGCGAGTACGACGACAGCTGGCAGTGCGCCAACGCCATCAACCTGGTCCGCGACTGGGTGAACCACCACGGCACCACCCACCGCATGGCCACCAGCAGCGACCGCCTCTTCAGGTAAGGGACTCCCCTGGGCCGGGCATCTGTCGCCCCGCGTCCCGTAGGCCGCCCTGGCTGTCGGCCGGGGCGGCTGTGCCGTCTTGAGGGATCCCGGCGTCGCCAGGAGGCCCTCAGCCCGCAGGGGACTTGGGTGACGAACTGCGGTGCGGGATGTGGTGTCGGCGTACCGTGCTGGGGGTGATGGATACGACCAGAGAAGACGAACTGCTGGCCGCCTTGCCCGCCCTTTCTCGCAGGTTCGGGTTGGGTGAGGTGCGCGACCAGCAGTCTCTCGCCCATGGTCTGATGAACCGGAACTGGCGGCTGGAGACGGCTGCCGGAACGTACGCGCTGAAGGAAGTCACTGACGTCCCTCTGCCAAAGGTCCGCAGGAACCTCGCAGTTCTGGTGGATCTGGCTCACGAGGGGATTCCGGTCCCGGCGCCGCTGCCCGCGGATGGTGGGGATCTCGTGGTGGAGGTCGGCGGGCACGGCTACTGCGTTCTGCCCTGGGTGGACGGGGAGCACGTGCAGGGGACGGACCTCTCGCTCGGCCAGGTTCGCGATCTCGGCGCGCTCCTGGCCCGCCTGCACGAGGGCCTGCGTCGGCACGGCCCCGGCCCGCTCCCGGAGTCGGCACCGGCGGCGAGCGTCCGTGACGTGGCCGAGGCCGACCAGGCAGCCGCCGCTCTCCTGATCCGTCTGCCCGCCGAGCCCGTGACCGACTTCGACAAGGCTGCCATCGAGGCCCTGCACGACCGGCGCGGCCTCCTTGCCCGGTCCGCCGTTGCCCGGCCGGAGGGAGAAGTGCCGGCTGGGCCCTACGGCTGGACGCACGGTGACTTCCAGTACCGCAATCTGCTGCGCCGGAACGGCCGGGTGGTGGCGGTCCTGGACTGGGACCGGCTCGGGGTCCGTCCGTACGGGGAGGAGCTCGCGCGGACCGCGCAGGTGCAGTTCGGGGTCGGTGGCGTCTTCGACCTCGACCGTATCGCTGCCTTCTGCTCCGGCTACCGGTCCGTGATCAACCTGTCGGAGGCGGACCTTGCCGACGCCGTGAAGCGGCTGTGGTGGAAGCGGGTGACCGACTTCTGGCAACTGGAGTTCCACCTCGACCGCCAGGACCCCGCCTTCGGCGAGATGTTCCTGACGGACGAGGCGCTGCTGCACTGGTGGACCGACCGCGCCGACGAGGTCCAGGCCGCCTTCGCGGTCCGCTAGTCGACGGGGTGGGACTACTTGGACGAGGACGAGCTGGCACAGCTTGAGAGGGGGGAATGGCACGGAGGGAGGCCGCCGACGAACAGCGGCAACCCGTGGTGAGTAGGGCGGTCACGGATACCCGGGAGCCCGATTCCGAACTCGGCTCCCAAACGGCTCCCAGGGCGACCCCGGAAACCGCTCAGGGGCCCGACCCGCGATGCGGATCAGGCCCCTGACCTGGTCTTACGAAGTCGAAGTGGCGGGATTTGAACCCACGACCTCTGCGTCCCGAAAAAGGTGTTTGCGGACGAAGGCGACCGCGGTTGGATGCACCGTGGCCACAAACGACCTGACGATACGTCCGATTTCCGGGCGCGAAGAGCTCGACCTCTTCTGCCAACTGCCCTACGTCCTCAACGAGGAGCTGGCGGACGACCTCGCCGACGGCCGTCGACGTCCGGAGTGGATGTGGGTCGCCCTGCGCGGTGACCGCCTGCTGGCCAGGGTGGCATGGTGGAGCCGGTCAGCCGGCGACGCGGGGCCACTCATGCTGGACGTCCTCGACATCGCGGACAGTACCTCGGGCTCCGATCCCGTGGACATCGGGGTGCGCCTTCTGAACACCGCGATGGCCGCCACCCTCCCGAGCGGATCGCGTCCCCCTGAGTACAGCCTGTTCGTCCCGGCGGACTGGCGCGAAGACGCGGCGGTCAGACGAGCCGTCGAGCACCGCATGACGGTACTGGAACGGACCGGCGCCCGGCTCTTCGTCGAGCGGCTGCGCCTGGAATGGCGTCCGGAATTCCCCCTCCCCGAGCCCAGCAAGCGCCTCGCCTTCCGGCCGGTCCACGACAGCGAGGAACTCGTGGCTCTGATGGGCTCGGCTATGGAGGGCACGTTGGACGCGCACGGCCGTGATGACCTGGCCCGGATGTCCGTACGCGAAGCGGCCATCCGGCACTACGAGGACGAGCTGGCGCAGTACACGAGTCCGCGGGACTGGTGGCGCATCGCCGCACTGCCCCACGGGGAGCCGGTGGGGTTCGTCATCCCGGCCCGCAACGACTACAACCCCATCATCGCCTACATCGCGGTCCTGCCCGCACACCGCGGCAACGGCTACATCGACGACCTCCTGGCCGAGGGCACCCGGGTCCTCGCCGAGCAGCACGTCCCCCGTATCCGCGCGTCCACCGACCTCGGCAACATCCCGATGGCGAACGCCTTCCTGCGCGCCGGATACAGCAACTTCGCGCGTGAGATCAACATGATCTGGAGCTGATCGAGCAGGATGAGTATGAGGCGTATTCAGCCATCCATTTCGTTGCGGGAAGCGGGATTTCGTGCCCTCTCCCATACGTCAGTACGGTCGGATTCATGGACTGGAATCTTCAGACGGCCGAACCACTCATGGCTGCCCTGCGCGCCGGTGACGTCACCTCGACGGAACTGACCGAAGCGGCGATCGCCCGTATCGAGCGGGACGACAAGGCGATCAACGCGATCTGCGTACCGGACTACGACCGTGCACGGACCGCCGCGCGCGAGGCTGACCAGGCGCGCGCCCGCGGTGAGGACCGGCCGCTGCTCGGCATCCCGGTGACGGTCAAGGAGTCCTACAACATCGCCGGGCTGACCACGAACTGGGGCATGCCGCAGCACCGGGACTTCCTGCCGGCCGAGGACGCGGTGCAGGTGTCGCGGCTCAAGGCCGCGGGCGCGGTGGTGCTCGGCAAGACCAACGTGCCCGTGGGCCTGCAGGACATCCAGAGCTTCAACGAGATCTACGGCACCACCAACAACCCCTGGGATCACCGTCGTACGTCGGGCGGATCCTCCGGCGGCTCGGCGGCCGCCCTGGCGTCCGGCTTCGGCGCGCTGTCCACCGGCTCCGACCTCGCTGGTTCGCTGCGCACCCCCGCCCACTTCTGCGGCATCTACGCACACAAGCCCACACTCGGACTCGCGCCGACCCGCGGCATGATCGCCCCGCCCGCCCCCGCCCTGCCGGTCGAACCCGACCTCGCCGTCGTCGGTCCCATGGCGCGCACGGCCCGCGACCTCACTCTCCTGCTCGACGTCATGGCGGGCCCGGACCCCCTGACACTCGGCATGGCGCACCACCTGGCGCTGCCGCCCGCGCGCCACGAGCGGCTGGGCGACTTCCGGGTCCTGGTCCTCGACGAGCATCCGCTCATTCCGACCGGGTCCGCCGTGCGGGCGGGGCTGACCAGGGTGGCCGACGCGCTGGCCGACAGCGGCGCCCGCGTCGAGCGGCACAGCCCGCTGCTGCCCGACCTGGCCGAAGCCGCCACGCTCTACGCCGAGTTGCTGTTCTCGAGCCAGACCGCACGGTTCCCCGTCGAGGCATACGAGGAGCTGCGCACCCGCGCCGCCGCGCTGAGCGCGGACGACCAGAGCCTCGACGCGGCGCGGCTGCGCGCCATGGTCTTCACCCACCACGACTGGATCGAGGCGAACGGCCGTCGCGAGCTCCACCGCCACGGCTGGCGGCAGTTCTTCGCCGAGTTCGACGCCGTGGTGTGTCCCATCACCCCCACCCCCGCGTTCCCGCACGACCACCACCCCGATCCCCGGCAGCGCCGGATCGACATCGACGGCGTCGACTACCCGTACTTCGACCAACTGGTCTGGGCCGGTGTGGCCACCATGCCCGGCCTGCCCGCCACCGCCATACCCACGGGCCTGTCCCCCGAGGGTCTGCCGGTGGGAGTGCAGCTCATCGGCCCGATGTACGAGGACCGCACCCCGCTGCGGCTGGCCGAACTGCTCGAAGAGAAGATCGGCGGGTTCCAGGCACCCCGGTAGGGCGTCCGCCGTGGACGGGGTACGGGCCACGACGAGACCCTTTTGAAGGCGTGCAGTCTCTGCCCGCGCAGACAGGCCGGGCTCACCCCGTCCCCTGGAGCAGTGCCCGCCCCAGCGGGGTCAGCCGGTGGCGGACCGCCGGGCCCGCGCGCTCCGTGGTGATCAGGCCCGCCGCCCGCAGCACCGCGGCGTGGTGGCTGGCGGTGGCGGGGGACGTGGCGGTGCGCCGGGCCAGTTCGGTCGTACTGGCCGGGGTCGCCGCCGCGTGCAGGGCGCGCGCCCGGGTCGCGCCGAGCAGGGCGTGCAGCGCGCCGTCCGGGGCCGGTCCGGCGGCGGCCGCCCACACGGCCTGGTACGCGGCGAGGTCGCGGGCGATCGGATAGTGCAGGACCAGCGGCCGGTCCGGGTCGGCGTTGTCCGCCAGCACCAGGGGATCCGGCCAGAAGAACGTCGGGACGAGCAGCAGGCCCCGGCCGTCGAGCAGCAGGTCCAGGTCGGCATGGCACGGCACGTGGAGCTGCGGCGCGGCCCAGGTGATCTCGGGGTGCAGGGTGGCCAGGAGTTCGCCGGTCCCGGCGTCGGCGGCGAGCAGGGCGCGCCGGGTGCGGTCGGTGTGGGCGGCGCCGACGAGTTGGGCCCAGTAAGGGGCCACCGCCAGGTCGTGGTAGGCGTGCAGGGCGCGGTGGACGAGGTCGCCCCACTCCCCCTCGCCCCGGTGCAGCGCGTGGATCCAGCGGGCGGTGCGCGGCCGCAGCCACTGGGTGGCGCGGTGGTCGGCCGCCCACTGCCGGCGCGGCAGCGACCAGGTGTGGTCCAGACTCTCCGCGAGGGTGGCGGCGGCCGCGTGGAGGAACGCCTCCGGCACGTACTCGCCCGCCCCGCCCGGCGCCAGGTCGAACAGCGGCCGCATCTCCGGCCCCAGGCCCTTGCGGGTGCGCTCGCGCCAGCCGGCCAGCGCGATGCCGCCGAACTCCCGGCGCTGCACGACGGGCAGGCTCAGGATCGTCTCGGCGAGGGGGTCGGGAGAGCGGGCCATGCGCACCCGGGTCAGGTCGTCGGGGGTGAAGTGGATACGCAGCACCGTCGCCTCTCCAGGAGTCGGATGTGCGCTCGACGGTAGCCCGGCCGCCGCACGCCACGGCCCGACGCCGGGTATCTGGCCGGAAGACGGTCGGAGCAACCGGTCCGCTGTCCGGATTCGAGACGTATCGAAAGGCTTTGAGCGCCACCTCGGGCCGTCCCGACACTGAAGCGGCCGGGTCGGGGTGCCGCCGCACGCGCACGGGGGAAGGCACCCCGTCCCCGGCGCTGTCTCCCGGCCGCACGACCACGACTTGAGGAGCACACCTCGGCATGAGACCTCTGAGACCTTCGCGTCCCCGCACCTGGCAGGCGGGCATCCTCGCGAGCGCCGCCCTGACCGCCACCGCCCTCCTCGCCGCTCCCGCGCACGCCGATCCGCAGCCGCCCGCCTCCAGCAGCTGCAGCCCCGCCGTCGACACCGTCTACTACGACGTCACCGCCCAGGTCACCCCGGTCGTCACGGACTTCCTCGCCGTCAACATCACCTCGGGCACCACCGGGCAGCGCACCGAGTCACTGACGCAGGTCGACTCGGTGTCCACCACGGTCAACCAGAGCCAGCAGATCTCCGCGTCGTTCGGCGGCCTCTTCGCCCGGGTGAAGATGAAGGTCGGCTTCTCGGTATCCACCTCCACCTCGTCGACGACGAGCACCACGGTCACCAACACCTGGAGCTTCAACCAGCCGGGCTACTACGGCCTCTACCGGGGCACCCGGCGCGTCGACGGCCAGTACGTGAAGTACGTCTGCGCCCAGACCGGCTCCACCACCGGCATCTGGGTCAACGCGGTCAAGGGCGGGGTGGGCACGTACACCACGTACGAGAACCCGGAGATCGGCACGGTCGTGCGCAACTGCGTGCCGGAGCCCGCGGGGACGGTGCGCAGGGTCGCCCAGGACCGGCTCGGCATGTGCTGACGGCCGCCCGGCACCCGACCACCACCGCCTTCGACCAAGGAGCAACGACCGTGAAGAGAGCCCTTCGTACCGCCGCCGTCCGGCGCATACGTCTGCTCGCCACCCTGCTCGCCGCCTGCGGGGCACTGCTGCTGACCGCCGTCCCGGCCTCGGCGTCCCCGGATCCCACCCGCGACGGATGGATCTGCGATCCGGGCTGGTACCGCATCAACACGTCCAACAACATGGTCTTCGACATCTCGCAGGGGCCTGACGCGAAGGGCTCGGTGCTCCAGTACCAGTACGTGGGCGTCGCCAACCAGAAGTGGCGGGTGTGCCACTGGCCCGGTGACACCTCGACCACCGACTACATCTTCAAGAGCCAGAAGAACGGCGCCTGTCTGACGCTGTGGGACGTCCAGGACGGCAACTGGGTCACCGAGGGCGACTGCAACGGATACATCTACGGCAACCAGAAGTTCTGGCTCAACCGCATCCCGGGCACCGACAAGTTCACCATGCAGGTCCAGAGCTCCGGCGCGTGGCTGTCGGTGGAGGCGGGCCGCTACGACATCTCGCGCTCCCACATCGTCCAGTACGCCGACCGGGCCGGGGCCTTCTCCCTCACCGCGGCCTGATCTTTCCACCCCACCCGCACCACGACGGCCGCCTCGGTGAGGCGGCCGTTCCGCCTGCGGGGACCCGCCGAGCGCGCCCAACCACTGCGGCTCGCTCCGGTCCGCTCCCTACGATGTCCGGACGGTCTCCGGCGACCCGAGGGGTGTACGCGGCGCCGGATACGCAGGTGGGGGTACGGGGAGAAACACGGGGAACGCACGGGGGGAAACATGCACCAGGACGAGTTTCGGTATGGGCTGCTCGGGCCGGTCACGGTGGTGGACAGCGCGGGGGAGGCCATTTTGCTGACGCCTCAGCAGCGCGCGATATTGGCGATCCTGCTGGCACGGCGCGGCAGGGCCGTCACCGCCGACGACCTCGTGGACGGTGTGTGGGGGCACCCCGCGCCGAAACGGGCCATGTCCGTTCTGCAGAGCCAGGTCTTCGAGCTGCGCCGCAAACTGGAGCCCGGTCGTCCGCCGCGTACGCCCGCGGCGGTCCTCGCCTCCGCCCCCGGCGGCTACCGTCTGGTGACCGCCGAGGACGCCTGCGACCTCGACCGGTTCGACCGGTACGTCACCGAAGCCGACCAGGCGGCCCGGGGCGGCGACCGGGAGGATGCCCGCCGGCTCCTGCGCACAGCGCTCTCGCTCTGGCGCGGCATACCGCTCGCCGGTGTGCCCGGGCCGCACGCCGACGGTCTGCGAGGTGCGCTCAGCGAGCGGCGGCTCGGCGCCGTGGAGTCCCGTATCCGCCTCGACCTGGAGCTGGGCGAGCACGCCGAGAGCGTCCCGGAGCTGGCTCTCCTCGTCGCCGAGCACCCGCTGCGCGAGGGTCTTCGGGCGCTGCTGATGCTCGCCCTCTACCGTGGCGGGCGCCAGGCCGAGGCGCTCGCCGCGTACGCCGACGGCCGTTCCGTACTCGCCGCCGAACTCGGCGTGGAGCCGAGTGCGGAGCTGAGCGACCTGTACCAGCGGGTGCTGCGGGCCGACCCGTCCCTCGCCACCGACCTGTCCCCGGCCACGCAGGCGGGCGGTCCACTCCGGGGCCCAGAGGGATCCACGGCAGACCGGGGCGCAGGCTATCGGCACCCCACACCCGCCCAACTACCCGCACCTCCCTCGGACTTCACGGGCCGTACGGCCGCGGTCGAGCACCTGCTGGCCGCGCTCGACGCCGAATCCCCGCAGATCATCGTCTCCGCGATGTCGGGCCTCGGCGGGGTCGGCAAGACCGCGCTCGCCCTGCACGCCGGCCATCGCGTCCGCCACCGCTACCAGGACGGCCAGCTCCACGTCGACCTCGGCGGCACGTCCGCCGACCCCGTCGAACCGGAGGAGGTCCTGGGCCGGTTCCTGCGCGCCCTGGGCATCGGCGCCGTACCGGACGGTCTCGACCAGCGGGCGGCGCTCTACCGCTCCCTGCTCGCCGGGCGCCGGGTCCTGGTCCTCCTCGACAACGCGGCGGACGGTCGGCAGGTGGACCCGCTACTGCCCGGCACCCCGGGCTGCGCCGCCCTGGTGACCAGCCGCGTCAGGCTCTCCCTGCCGTCGGCCCGGGCATTCGAACTGGACGTGTTCTCGGACGAGGAGGCACTGGCGCTGCTGTCCCGGATCGTCGGCCCGGCGCGCATCGCCGCCGAGCCGGAGGCCGCCGCCGAACTGGTCGCCGCCTGCGGCCGGCTGCCGCTCGCCGTACGGATCGTGGGCGCGCGGCTCGCCCAGCGCCCCGTCTGGACGGTCGCCGGGCTGGTGGACCGGCTGACCGAGGAGCAGCACCGGCTCGGCCAGATCAAGATCGGCGACCTGGCCGTCGACGCGACGTTCCGGCTCAGCTACGACCAACTGCCGCCCGACCTCACGAGGGCGTTCCGCCTCGCCTCGCTCGCCGACGGCCCGGTGTTCTCGGTGCCGATGGCCGCCTCCCTGCTGGACCGGGACGAGCGGCAGACCGAGGCGTTGCTCGAACAGCTCGTGGACGTGGGCCTGTTGGAGCCGTCGGGCGAGCGCCGCTACCGCTACCACGACCTGCTGCGCCTGTTCGCCCGGGCCCGGGCCGAGGAAGCGGGGCCCGCCGGGGAAGGAACGCAGGCGTCGGAGGCCGACGCCGCGCTCGACCGTCTCGTCGACTTCTGCCTGGCCACCGTACGCGGCGCCTACCGGCTGTGCCGCCCGGGCTGCACCACCCCGGACGCCATGGCCACCACGCGCGCGACCCCCGTCCGCTTCGACGACGCGGCGGCCGGGCAGGAGTGGGTGCGCGACGCGCTCGACACCCTGCTCGGGGTGTTGCGGCAGGCCGCGCGCCGACCGGGGATACGGATCGCGCCCGCGGCCGATCTGCTCCTGGCCCTCGACCCGTTCGGCGAGAACGACTTCCTGTGGCCGTACCTGAACGGGCCCGCCGCCGCGCTCGCCGACGCCGCCGCCCTGCGCGGCGAGCCCGCCGCCGAGATCCGCGCCCGTTACATGCTGGGCGGCGGACTGTGGCAGGTCGGCCGCGGGGCCGAGGGGCGCGCCCAGGTGGACCGCGCGCTCGCGCTGTGCCGCGCCACCGGCGACGAGGTGATGCTCGGCCAGCTCCTCAATGTGAGCAGCCTGCTGGACGCGACGGGAGCGACGGGCGCCCCCGGCTACGAGTCCGCTCTCGCCCTGCTCCAGGAGGCCGTCGCCGTACACGTCCGCCGCGGCAATCTGTGGGGCGAGCTGGAGACGCGCAACAACAGCGCTTATCCCCTGCGGCAGTTGGGTCACATCTCGCGGGCCTTGGACTGCCTCACGGACGCCCTCTCCCGCGCCACGCCCCTCGGCTGGACGGTGGTGCGCGTCTACATCCAGACGGGCCACGCGCGCACCCTGGTCGAGCTGGGCCGCCCCGGCGAGGCGGTGGCGAGCTACACCAAAGCCCTGGACGGCTGCCGGGAGATCGGATCCGAGCACCTGGAACTGCTCGTCGAGCGGGGCCTCGGCGAGGCCCTGCGGGAACTCGGCCGGTACGGACAGGCCGCAGCGCACCTGGAGCGCAGCCTCGCGGGCGCGCGGCGGCTCGGCAACAGCCCGCTGGAGGCCGCCGTACTGCTCTCCCTCGGCGCGACCCTGTCCGCGGCCGGCCACACCGAGCGCGCGGACGCCTCTCTGCGCGCCGCCCACACCCTTCACGTACGCCTCGGCATTCCCCTGCCGGAGCCGCTGACCGCGTACGGAACCACCACCTGACGGCCGACGCCCGGTCGAGCGCACCCTGACATACGCCCCTTCTTCCGTCGTTCGCCGACCCACCCGGGCATTCCGCTCCGTACGTACGGGTTAGCGGACAGTCATCGCATCTTCCGGATAACGGACAGAGCGGATGGCAGATCGCGTGGGCGTCTCATAATCGGGTGTACCTGCATCTCATTAATTGGACACACCCGCACATGAGCCAGACACTGACACCCACTCCCCTGCACCAACAGGACGCGCCTGAACCCGGCACTCCGCTCTCCAACGGGCTCAAGCAGCGGCACCTTTCGATGATCGCGCTCGGGGGTGTCATCGGGGCCGGTCTCTTCGTCGGGTCCGGTGCCGGTATCGCCGCCGCCGGGCCGTCGATCGTGCTGGCCTACGCCGCGTCCGGCATCCTCGTGATGTTCGTGATGCGCATGCTCGGCGAGATGTCCGCGGCCGACCCGGCCTCCGGCTCGTTCTCCGTGCACGCCGAGCGCGCGATCGGCCCCTGGGCGGGCTTCACCGCCGGATGGATGTTCTGGACGCTGCTCGTCGTGGGCGTGGGCATCGAGGCGATCGGCGCCGCGCACATCATGCAGGGGTGGTTCCCCGGCACCCCGTCCTGGCTGTGGGTGCTGGCCTTCATGGCGCTGTTCTGCGGCGCGAACCTGGGCGCCGTCTCCAACTTCGGCGAGTTCGAGTTCTGGTTCGCCGCACTGAAGATCGGTGCCATCGCGCTCTTCCTGACGCTGTGCACCCTGGCCGTTCTCGGCCTGCTGCCCGGCACCGACTCCCCGGGCGCGGCCCACCTCGTCCACGACGGCGGGTTCCTCCCCACCGGTATGAGCGGACTGCTCGTCGGACTGCTCGCCTCGGTCGTCGCGTACGGCGGCCTGGAGACGGTGACCATCGCGGCGGCCGAGTCCGAGGACCCGGCGCGGGGCGTGGCCAAGGCCGTGAAGACGACGATGTGGCGGATCGGCATCGTCTACGTGGGCTCGATGCTGGCGATCGTCACGCTCATCCCGTGGAACGACAAGGCCGTCACCGACAGCGGCCCGTACGCCGCCGTGCTCGACCGGCTCGGTGTCCCCGGCGGCGCTCAGATCATGAACGTGGTCATCCTGATCGCGCTGCTCTCCGCGATGAACGCCAACATCTACGGCTCCTCGCGCATGGCGTACTCCCTGATCGCGCGCGGCCAGGGCCCCGCCTTTCTGGGCAAGGTCTCCGGCCGGGTCCCGCGCCGCGCGGTGCTCGCCTCGTGCGCCTTCGGCTTCGTCGCCGTGCTCCTTTCGTACTGGTGGCCCACGACCGTCTTCGCCTGGCTGCTGAACATGGTCGGCGGGGTCGTGCTGATCGTGTGGGGCTTCATCGCGGTGTCCCAGCTGGTGCTGCGCCGCCGCCTGGAGCGCACGGCATCGGCCCAACTGGTCGTCCGGATGTGGGCCTTCCCGTATCTGACCTGGGTGGCCCTGGCGGCGGTGACCGGTGTGCTGGTCCTCATGGCCGTGGACTCCGGGACCAGGGTGGAGCTCTACTTCACCGGTGGACTGGCGCTGACGCTGGCCGTGATCGGATACGTACGACAGCGGAAGCACGCGCCGGTCTCCCCGGCGCACACGGAGGTTTGACCATGCAGTTCTTACGCGTACGACGTACCGCGCTGGGCGGGCTCGTCCTGCTCGCCACTCTTCCTCTGGTTGCCTGCGCCCAGGCAGACGGCCGAGCGTCGTCGTCACCGGCCACAACGACATGGCCTGACACGAAGCCGAAAGCACCCGTGGCCGACTTCAAGGACCTGGAGCGCAAGTACGGGGCGCGGCTCGGGGTGTACGCGGTGAACACGGCCAACGGGCGTGAGGTGGCCTACCGCGACGGCGAACGGTTCGCCTATGCCTCCACGTTCAAGGCGCTCGCCGCCGGTGCCGTCCTGCGGAAGTACTCCCTGGATGGCATGGCCAAGCTGGTCAAGTACTCCAAGGAGGACCTGGTGGCCAACTCGCCCGTCACCGAAAAGCACGTCGACACCGGGATGACGCTGGGCGAGCTGTGCGACGCCGCCGTGCGCTACAGCGACAACACGGCCGGGAACCTGCTGTTCGACGCGCTCGGCGGCCCGAAGGGCCTGGAGAGCGCGCTCAGGCAGACGGGCGACGCGGTGACCCGCGTCGAGCGCCGCGAGCCGGACCTCAACCAGTGGACCCCGGGCACCGTACGGGACACCAGCACGCCCCGCGCGCTGGCCCAGGACCTGCGCGCCTTCGTCGTCGGCGACCGCTTGGGCACGCCTGAACGCGCCCAGCTGACGCGGTGGCTGCGGACCAACACCACCGGAGACGAGCTCATCCGGGCCGGAGTCCCCAAGGGCTGGACGGTCGGCGACAAGACCGGCGCGGGCGGCGTCTACGGAATCCGCAACGACATCGCCGTGGTCTGGCCCCCCGACGGCGCGCCCATCGTCATGGCGATCCTGACGAACCGCGGGTCCAAGGACGCCGACTACGACAACAAACTGATCGCGGACGCGGCTGCGGTGGTGGCTCGTGCGGTGTCATAGGCGCAAGTCGGCCGGGCTCCGGGTGCCTGTCGCCGAGCCGAACGCTGGATGTCACAGCCGCCGGGCGCGCAGCACGCTGGTGAGCATCGGGAGGGTGAACTCGCCGTCGGTGGTCTCGGACCGGCTCGCGAGATAGGCCCGGGCCCGGCCCAGCAGGGTTTCCCGTTCCTGCTCCGGCATGACCAGCATTCCCGCCTTCGTCGCGAGGGTGGCGACGAGGGAGTCGGCGGTCCGGCGCTGCCCGTGCGGGAACTCCGCTTGTTCGGGCGCGCCGAACCGGGCTTCCCCGCCCTTCCTGGGGAGGTGCATGGCGGCCGTCTCGCTCCGCCAACTCGTGGGCACGTCACGCGGGCCGATGGCCGCGCTCCCGCTGACCCGTGCGAGCCCGGCCACCCACTCGACCCGGTCGTCGAAGACGTTCCACAGGCCTGCCAGCACCCCGCCGGGCGCAAGGACCCTGGCGATCTCGGGTCCCGCGACGTCCATGTCGAACCAGTGCATGGCGTTGCCGGAGACCACGGCGTGGACGGACGCGTCCGGGAGCGGTATCTCCTCGGCGCTGCCCGGCAGGGCGCGCACCGCCGGGAGTGCGCGGCGCAGTTCGGCCAGCATCGCCGGGTCGGGCTCGACCGCGACGACGTCGACGCCCAGTGCGAGCAGCGTGCCGGTGAGCTTGCCGGTCCCGGCGCCGAGGTCGAGCACCCGCGGGCCGGGCGCGGGTTCGAGTGCCCAGCGCACCGCGGCCTGTGCGTAGTCCGGGCGGTGCTCGGCGTAGGCGCCCGCCGCCGCACCGAACGACGAGCTGTGAGCCATGCGATTCATCTCAATTCCCCACGCCAGCAGCCTGCTTGATGTATCGATCCGATACATCGGCAAGATATGTAGCGGCGCACGTCGACGCAAGGGCCAACCTCGGCCGCCAACCCGTACCGCGTGTGCGAAGTGTGTAAAAACTGTGCTGCGTGAGGCAGATTTTGCTCACAGGGATTTGAACAGATCACAGCTTGGTCACTAAGGTCATATCTCGAACCTTCGCGCGATCAGTCACTCATTCGGGGTGTCCGCGAAGGGGCCGCCATGTCTGCGTAGTTCGGCGGCTCTGAGGAAGAAGGAGCTGCCCTCCGTGGGGTCCCACCGTCGTCCCAAGAATCCGAACCGCGCCCGTGTCACCGTGCTCACGGCGACCGCCGCCGCGGCCGTCGCGCTCAGCTCGCAGGCCGCCAACGCCGCGCCCGCCAAGCCGAGCAAGGACGAGGTGAAGTCGAAGGTCGACGAGCTCTACCACCAGGCGGAGAAGGCCACCGAGGAGTACAACGGGGCCAACGAGAAGCAGACCGCCCTCCAGAAGGAGGTGACGGCGCTTCAGGACCAGGTGGCCCGTGGGCAGGCCGAGCTCAACGCGCTGCGCAACGGCATCGGTTCGCTCGCCAGCGCCCAGTACCGCTCGGGCGGCATCGACCCGTCCGTCTCGCTCTTCCTCTCCGCCGACCCGGACAGCTACCTCGACAAGGCGGCCGCGGTCGACCAGTTGGGCGCCAGGCAGACGCAGGCCCTGGAGACCATCCAGTCCAAGCAGCGGGCGCTGGCGCAGAAGCGCGCCGAAGCCACCCGCAAGCTGGCCGACCTGGCGGACGTCCGCAAGACGGCCGGTGAGAAGAAGAAGGCCTTCCAGGGCAAGCTCGCCGAGGCGCAGAAGCTCCTCAACACCCTCACCACCGCCGAGCGCGCCCAGCTCAAGCAGGACGAGAACCGCGCCAGCCGTGGCGCCGGCGAGCGCGTGAACCTGGGCAGCGAGAAGCCCGGGTCCGGGCGCGGCTACGCCGCCCTCCAGGCCGCCGCCACACAGATCGGCAAGCCGTACCAGTCCGGCCACGAAGGCCCCGACTCGTACGACTGCTCGGGCCTGACCCAGTGGGCCTTCGCCCAGGTCAACGTCCACATATCGCGGGTCACGTACACGCAGATCAACGACGGCAGCCCGGTCAGCTTCAGCCAGCTCGCCCCCGGCGACCTGGTGTTCTTCAACAACCTCCTGCACGTCGGCATCTACGCGGGCAACGGCATGGTGCTGCACGCCCCGAAGCCGGGCGCCTTCGTCCGCTACGAGAAGATGAGCTACCTCGGCAGCTTCTACGGCGCCCGAAGGATCTGACCGCGCCCCGGGTGTCCGGGGGACACTGCTGACGGCAGGGCCGAGTCGAGGGATCCTCGGACGGATCCGTCGGCAGCACCCCGGACAGGAGGCACGTCATGCGCATCCCCGGACCCGAGCACCAGCAGGACGGCGGGCGGAGCGCCGTCGCGGCCGCGGGCGGGCTGCACCGCTACCAGTTGCACCTGCACGACACGTACGGACCTGTCGTGCGCTTCCAACTGCCGGGCGCGGACACCGCCGTGTCGGTTGCCGACCCCGTGCTCCTGGAGGCCACGGCGCACGTCGACAAGCGGCCCGAGGAGCTGTTCGCGTTCCTGGACCCGCTGTGCGAGGCGGGCAACCTGCAAGTACTCCCCGCCGACGCGCACACGCCCTGGCGTCGACTGCTGCTCTCGGTGCTCGCCGGACGTCCTGCCCACGAGCGGCACTTCACGCGCTTCACGGAGCTGGCCCGGGAGCTCGCGGAGCGCTGGGCCGGGCAGCCCGGCAGCCCGACGGCGAACCCATCGAGCTGCAGCAGGAGTTGACCGCGCTGTCGCTCCGTATGATCTGCGGGTTCGCGCTCGGCGACGCGGACATCGACACGGACGCGGACCGCGTCGTCGCCGCGTTCGAGGACGTGCTCACCGAGCACCTCGGGCGGCTCTACCAAGTACCGCGGGCCGACCCGCGCTCGGCGGAACGGGCCGATGAAGCCCTCGCGTATCTGCGCGCGACGGTCGACCGTGTGGTGGCGGCACACCGCTCGACCGGCCGCACCGACCGCAGCGACCTGATCGGGGCGCTCCTCGAGGCCGGGGAGAGCCCGGCGCGGATCCGGGACACCGTGATGGTGACGCTGCTCGCCGCCCACCACACCACCGGCGTCGCCGTCTCGTGGACGCTGCACCTGCTGGGCCGCGACCCCGACGCGGCCGACCGCGTCGCCGCCGAACTGGACCAGGTGCTGGGCGAACGCGCCGCGCCCGACTACGGCGATCTGCGGCGCCTCACATATCTGGACAGGGTGCTCAAGGAGTCGATGCGCCTGTTCCCGCCCGGCCCGTACGGCGCGCGCGAGACGACCGAGGACCTGGTCCTGGGCCCGTACGAGATCCCTGCGGGGACGACGGTGTTCTATCCGTTCTGGGCGGTGCACCTCAACCCCGAGCATTGGCCCGAGCCGGAGCGGTTCGACCCCGAGCGGTTCACGCCGCAGGAGGTGGCCAAGCGGCCGCGGCTCGCGTACGTCCCCTTCGGGATCGGGCCCCGCAGCTGCGAGGGCGCCGCCCTGGCCACGGTCGAGGCCCAGCTCGTCCTGGCCGTCCTGCTCAAGCGCCTGCGCTTCCTGCCCGCGCCGGGGCGCGAGGTGACGCCGGTGGAACGGTTCGTGCTGTGGGCACGGGACGGGATCCGTATGACGGTGCCTCGGAACTTCTAGCCGGAACCGCACGGACCCGGGATCTCTGACATTTCGTCAGCTCATGGCGAGAGAACGCCCGTTGACATTACATACGGTCGACCGCATTCTTTCTTCATGACTTCGACATCCCTCACCGAGGAGACCGACCCGTACTGCCTGGCCACACTCGACGCCGCGGCGATGCTGTTCGACGCCCCCTGGCAGCGGTACGCCGTGATCGGGGACAGCCTCTCCGCAGGGACGGGAGACAAGAGCGTCGGCTACGGGGACCTGGGCTGGTCCGATCGGTTCGCGCACATCCTGCGGCAGGTGCGGCCCGATCTGGCGTACCTGAACACGGCGGTGATCGGCGCCACGACGGTCGACACCCTCGACCAACAGATCGACGGGGTGCGGGACTTCGTCCCGGACCTGCTGCACCTCCCGTGCGGCGCCAACGACCTCCTGCGCCGCTCGCCGGATTTCGGGGAGATCGAGCAGAACATGCGCAAGATGTACGACCTGGCGGCCGAGACGGGCGCGCAGCTCACGACGTTCACCCTGGGGCGCTCCTACGTCGTGCCGGTCTTCCCCGACTGGACGGAGCGCGTGCTCACCCTCAACGACCTCACACGCACCCTTGCCGACGAGTACGACGCCGTCGTCGTCGACATGTGGGATCACCCCGTCAACTCCCGGGAGAACCTGCTGAGTGCGGACCGCATCCACTTCTCCACGTCGGGCCAGGCCGTCCTGACGAGCGAGATGGTCAGGACGCTGGCCGCCTCCCTGGCCCAGCGCACGCCCTGAAGGCCGGTGCGGCAGGACAACCAGTACGATCGACCGTATGGTCACTGGGGCGCGAACGATCGTCACGCGAGCAGACACGGCGTCGATCACTGACAAGCGCCTCCTCAAAGGGGCACGAGCGCGTGAGACCGCACTGCGGCGCGCCGTCGACATCGCCTCCCTCGACGGACTGGACGACGTCAGCTTCGGCCGTCTCGCGACCGATACGGGCATGAGCAAGGCGGGCATCCAAACCCTCTTCAGGTCCAAGGAAGTGCTCCAGCTCGCGACCATCGACTACGCGCGCGAGATGTTCATCGACGCGGTCGTCCGCCCCGCGAAGGAAGCGGCTCCCGGAGTCGACCGGCTGCGCGCTCTGATCGAGCACTGGATCGGCTACGCCACAACCCCGCTCTTCGAAGGCGGCTGCTTCCGCATGGCGAACATCGCCCGCTTCGACAGCAAGCCGGGACCGATCCGCGACGCCCTGCTCCACCACCAGCAGGAATGGCTCGCCACCCTCGCGAAGGAAGTGCGGACCGCCGTCGGATCCCGCGAGATCGCGGAACTCGACATCGACCTCGCGGTCTTCCAGATCGATTCCGTACTCTGCGCGGCCAACACGGCGCTACGCCTCGGAGACGAAGAGGTCATCACCAAGGTGCGCCGCACCGTGGAAGACCTCCTCAAGGCGGCCTGAACACTCCACGCGCCTGACCGTTCGGCGCAAGAGGTACGGAGCGCATCTCGCGCGGTGGCGGAGCCGTGCGAGGACCAGAACGTGCACCTCGCGGGTCCCGGTAAACGCCGCCTCCCGGGACCGGGGACGCCCCCGGTCCCTAGGTGGGGAGTGCCAGTCCCTGGATCAGCCGGTCTCTCCCGCCCGCCGCACCGCCCGGGCCAATCTGTTCGAGGAGGGGCTGCCCGCCGGAGTCCTCGACCGAGGGTTCGGCCGGTCCCGCTGAGTTGGTCCCCAGCCTTGCGACCCGTACCTCACAGGAAGCGAAGAGACATGCCCAAGATTTCCGCTGAAGACAAGAACCTGACCGTCCTGAACATCTTCACGACGGACGCCCCGGAGAAGCAGGAGGGCCTGCTCGGCGCGATGCGCGAGATCGTCGACTCGGCCGCCTACCCGGGCTGGATGTCCTCCACCGTGCACGCCGGCGTGGACAAGCCGGGCACGGCCAACTTCATCCAGTGGCGCAGCCGCGCCGATCTGGAGGACCGGTACAACAAGGAGGAGTTCGAGCACCGTACGCTCCCGCTCTTCGGCGAGCTGACCACCTCGATCCGCCTGCTGCAGAACGAGATCGGCTACTCCCAGGCCAAGTCCGGCGACAAGGTCGAGATCTCCCCCGCACGCGGCGACTACACCGTGATCACCGTCTTCGGCGTCGAGGAGAAGAACCAGGACGACCTGGTCGACGCGCTCGGCCCGTCCATGAAGTTCCTCAATGACATCCCCGGCTATGTCTCCCACACCGTCCTCAAGGGCATCGCCGCCCGCGGCCTGGAGGGCTCCTTCGTAGTCTCCTACTCGCAGTGGGAGAACAAGGAGGCGTTCGACGCCTACCAGGCCGTGGAGCAGGGCGACAAGCCCGCCGCCCGCCAGGACGCCGAGAAGCGCACCGGCTCGCTCCTGACCTCGGTCGACTCCAACACGTACCAGGTGGTCCACACCCGCGCGGCCGGGGAGTGACAGGAAGCCGAGTGCCGCTCGCCTGACCCGCACGACACCGCGCAGTACGAGACGGATACGCCCGGTTCCCTCACAGGAGCCGGGCGTTCCGCAAGGCCGCGCCCCAGCGGCACCCTGTTCCCCAGTTCTGCGGCAGCCCCTTGCGCACGTCCGTAGGATGCGGCCAGATCTTTTCGATCCGTGGACGCTCGAATGGGGGAAAACGTGTCGTTCGACCAGGAGTGGGCGCAGCTGAAGACCACTGCCGCGGAGAAGCAGGACGCCGCGCGGACGCGGCTGAACAGGGTGCCCGACGACGGCGGGGGCCCTTCGCCCAACGGCGACCTCGTGGTGAGCCAGGGCGACCTGGCCAGCGTCGGCGACGAGGCCTTCAAGCTCTACCAGCGGCTCGACACCGACGGGGACCACGCCAAGCAGAGCACCACCGCCGCCGGTGCCGCCATGAAGACGGACTTCGCGCTCGGCGCCGCCCTCACCCTCCTCGCCGACCACTGGAACAACCAGGTCAACAGCCTGCTCCAGGCCTGCGCACACATCTCCAACCACCTCGACTACACCAAGAACGCCCACGCGGGCGACGAGTACCACATCGTCACCAGCCTCAGCGCGCTCGACCTCAACCGGGCCTTCGGTGAAGGGAAGCAGGGCTGATGGAACTCGACGCGCTCCGATTCGGGAACTTCACCCCGCTCGGCACGGCCGTCTCCGACTGGACGGCGATGATCAGCAAGCTGGAGTCGCTGCGGACGGACGCCCACGACCAGTTGGACGGCAAGTCCCAGAAGGCGAACTGGGCCGGGGTGAACGCCACGGTCACCCGGCAGTTCATCACCCGGACCGCCAAGGAGTTCGGCGACGCCGTCACCGAGGCGACCAGCATCCGCAACATCCTCCAGGACACGTACAACGAACTCGTCGACTGGCAGCAGAAGTTGAACGAGGCCATCGAGCACGGCCTGAAGAACAACCTGACCGTGGTGGGCACGGGCAAGGGCGGCTTCACCGTCACCATGAACATCCACCCGGACCGCGCCGCCAAGGGCACCAAGGTGCCGGAGCACTCCATCGCCGACGTCGACAACCTGCGCGACGAGGTGCAGCGCATCCTCGCCAAGGCCACCGAGAGCGACAACACCGCCGCGCAGGTGCTGAGCGCCCTGACGGGCCAGACACCGCTCGGCTTCTCCGACGCCTCCTACGGCGACCGGGACGCGGCGGCCAAGGCGCTCAAGGACGCCGAGGACCTGGCGAACCTCATCAAGAAGAAGGGGGACGACATGACCCCCGAGGAGTTCGACAACCTCACCCGTCAGCTCGGTGCGTACAAGAACGACCCGCTGTTCCAGGAGAAGTTCACCACCACCCTTGGCGCGCGCGGCGCCCTCGACTTCTGGGCGGACCTCTCCGACCCGTCCGACGGCGGCAGCCTCCAGCGCGCCCGCCTGGACCAACTGGGCGAGCTGCAGAAGAACTTGGGCTTCACGCTGGCGGGGGCCACCCGGACCGGCAGCACCGCGATGCAGCTGTGGGAGCAGGACATGATCGGCCTGGGCGGTCAGCAGATCACGACGCGCGGCACCCAGGTGTACGGCTTCCAGCTCATGAGCAACCTGATGCGGGTCGGCGACTACGACGACACCTTCCTCAACGGCTACGGCAACGCGCTCGTGTCCACCGAGAAGAAGATGAAGCTGCCCGACCACTACTGGAACGGCGGTGTCGGCGGGCCCCCGATGCCGAAGATGAACTTCATGGGCGAGGAGTTCGGCCGCGACCCGATGACCGGTTTCATGACCGCCCTGTCCAGGTCGCCCGACGCGGCGACCCAGTTCTTCAACGCGACCGCCCCGCAGGACAACGCCGAGTACGTGCTCAAGGACCGCCGCGCCTTCGACGACACCCCGCTCAACCACGGCGACGCCAACCAGTCCAAGGACGCCACCGGCAAGGCGCTCATCGCGGCCGCGACCGGAGTGGACCCCAACGACCCGAACGCCCGGCCCGTCGACCACACCCCGGAGCACCGCCAGGTCCTCGACCGCTCGCTCAGGTACCTGTCCGCCGCGGGCGACGACTTCGCGCCCGAGTTGCGCGACGACATGGCGATCGTCCTGGGCAACCACTCGGACGAGGTCCACTACTCGATGAGCGCGCTCGCCAACGACCCCAACGACCCCAAGCTGCTCGACCGGGGCCAGCTCCTGGAGGTCACCAAACAGGTGTCGCGCAGCCAGGACTCGTACGGAAAGCTCAATGAATTCATGAACCAGGAAATGGTGCGGGACATCTACCAGGACCACCCCAAGGACCCGCACGAGACGCTCCAGCGGGCCGGGCAGACCACCGGCTTCCTGGAGGAGGCCCGCTACCAGGCGCTCAAGACGGACAAGCACGACCCGTCGTGGGACGCCAAGTGGATGTACCACGGCTTCGGCGCGGCGGTGAACTTCATCCCCGGGGTCGGCGACGTCGCGCAGCGCGGGGTCGACGCGCTGACCTACCAGTGGCAGCTCGACGAGCAGGCCCGCATCAACCACGAGATCCAGGAGCAGAACGGCAAGGTGTTCGTCGGCCGGGAGGGCCAGCTCAAGGCACTGGCCGAGCAGTGGGACAAGGTCAACCCCGACAGCGGCAAGAACGCGTACACCCTGACCAACGAGGCCAGCACCGCCGCGCTCAACGGCAACGCGGCGGCCCAGGGTCTGGCGGGCGACCAGTGACCCCTACGATCCGCGGCCTCGTGCTCGCCGCCGCGCTCAGCGTCCTCGCCGGGTGCTCCTCCTCCGACGACTACACCGTGCCCGACGCGCTGTGCGGCGTCACCGTGGGATCCGAGCCGCTGGCCCCGCTCCTGCCGGACGGGGAGAAGCTGGATCAGTCCACGAAGACCCTCAGCGCCGAGAGCTCGACCTGTTCCGTCTCGGTGGACAAGAAGCAGGCGGTGTACGTCACCGACGACGTGACCGATGCCGACACCGATCCGGTCGCCGTACAGCGCGACGCGCTGGCGCGGATGGGCAATCCGCAGAAGGCCGCCGTCGGCGACGACGCCCGGATCGCGGACCAGGGCGGGGTCGCGGTCGCCGTCTGCACGTACCAGGGCGGACGCCACAAGTTCGTGACCCTGGTCGACCTCACCTCGGAACATCCGGTGCCGAAGGGGACCGCCGACCGCAGGAAGGCGATGGAGGCGTTCCTCCGCGCCTATCTGCCGAAGGCCATGGAGGCGAAGGGCTGCCGGAAGTAACGCGTCGGGCGGGGCACTCGCCGTAGTGACAGCAGTGCGCCCGGCGCGCTCCAGCCCCAGCGCGGCTGTAGCGTTGCCGCCATGTGCTGGAGCGCGACGGCCGACCTCGTTGCGGGCGCGGGCATCATGGCTGTGGGGGCCGTCTCCGTGACCCTGGCGGCCCGAAACCCCCGTGACCTGCCGCTCGCCGCGCTGCCTCTCCTGCTGGGGGCCCATCAGATCATCGAGGCCGCGGTCTGGCACGGCGACGG
Source organism: Streptomyces melanogenes (assembly GCF_014649795.1). Taxonomy (GTDB): domain Bacteria; phylum Actinomycetota; class Actinomycetes; order Streptomycetales; family Streptomycetaceae; genus Streptomyces; species Streptomyces noboritoensis. The sequence continues at coordinate 43,453 of NZ_BMTS01000007.1, read as the reverse complement.
CGGTACCGGGCCCGCCACGGTCGCCTGGGCCGTCATCGCGCTGCCCCTGCTGGCGCTGTGGGTGCCGGTGGCCGTGCTCTGCGCCGCGCCGCCGGGCGCCCGCCGCCGTCTGTTCGTCCCCCTGGCGGCGGGAGTCGCGACGGCGGCTGTGCTGGCCTACGCGCTGGCGACCCGCACCGTGACGGCCGAGATCCGTGGCCACACCGTCGGATACTCCCTGGGGCTGCCGCAGGCGCAACTGGTCGTCGCCGGCTACCTCCTGGCAACGATCGGCTCCCTGCTCCTGTCCGGCGACCGGGGTCTGGTCCTGTTCGGTGTGCTGGTCGCTGTCGGGGCCGCGGTGTCCTTCGCGCTGTGGCGGCAGGAGTACGTCTCGACGTGGTGCGCGTTCGCCGCGGTGTGCTCGGTGGTCCTGACGCTCTGGGTGCGAAGGCGTCGTCCGCCACGGTAGAGAGGTGGTGCCGTTGAGCGAGAGGACGAAGACGTGGATGTGTACGAAGCCGTGGACAGCCGCCGGGCCGTGCGGGCGTTCAGCGATGAGCCGGTACCCAAGGAAATACTCGAACGCGTGCTGGTCGCGGCGACGCGGGCGCCGTCGAGCGGGAACCTCCAGCCGTGGCACCTGTATGCGGTGACCGGTGAGCCCTTGGCCGAACTGAAGAGGCGCGCGACGGCCAGGGCGCTGGCGGGAGACCCCGGCGACGAGCGGGAGTATCCGATGTACCCGGCCGACCTGACCCGGCCGTACCTCGACCGCTTCTCCGCGGCGGCCACCCAGCGGTACGCGGCGCTGGGGATCGAACGCGACGATCCCGACAGGCCCAGGAAGATAGCCGCCTTGAACTCGCAGGCGTTCGGGGCGCCGTTCGTCCTGTTCTGCTACCTCGACCGGGAGATGGGCCCCGGCCAGTGGGGGGACGCGGGGATGTTCCTGCAGACCGTCATGCTGCTGCTGAGGGCGGAAGGGCTGCACAGCTGCCCCCAGGTGATGTGGACGATGTACCGCAAGACCGTCAGCCGGATAGTCGCGGCCGATGACCGGCTCGTACTGTTCTGCGGTGTCGCGGTGGGGTTCGAGAAGGAAGGCGTGCCACGGCTGCGTACGGGGCGGGCGGAGGTGGCAGAAACGGTGAGCTTCGTCGGCGTGTGACGGACGCGGGCGCGCCCTCCGCAGCGGCGGTGAAAATCGCTGTCCGATTGTCGGAGCGCGGTGATAGAAGTGGGCCGTGCAAAACACTTTGACCTTCCCCGATCTGCTGCGGCTTATCGCCGAACGATCGACCGCCTTCCGCGCCGCGGTCGCCTCCGCACCCAGCCTCGACGCACAGGTGCCGACCTGCCCCGAGTGGACCCTGCTCGATCTGGTGAAGCACATCGGCGAGGGGCGCCGCGACTGGGCCGCCACCGTCGCCGCGGGGCCCGACGCCACGGCCAAGGCATCAGCGGAGGGCACCCCGGCAGCGCCGCGCGAGCGCGAGGCGCTGGTGGCCTGGTTGGCCGAGTCCACGGAGCAGTTGCTGGACGCATTGCGGGAGGCCGGCCCGGATCGCGGGGTCTGGATGTGGTGGGGCGCGTCGCAGTCGCCGCCGACCTGCGGTGCCGTCGCCCGGCACCAGCTCCAGCAGATGGCGGTGCACACGTACGACGCCGAGATCACCATAGGTGCCCCGCAGCCGCTGCCCGACGAGGTGGCGCTCGACGGTGTCGAGGAGTTCCTGTTCACCTGCATCGCGACGCCGAGCGCCTGGCCGCACGAGCCTGTTCTCGTCGACCTCCACGCCACCGAAGGCCGCTCCTGGCGCCTCTCGCTCTCCGCCGACGGCGCACGGACCACCCCTCTCCCCGAGGCCGGCGCGGTGCCCGCCACCGCTGCCAACACCTCGGTCTGGGGCACGGCCTCTGAGCTGGTCCTCTTCCTGTACGGCCGGATTCCCGTGGAGTCCGTGAAGCTCGAAGGCGACCCGGGCTTCTTCGACCTGCTCCAGGCCTGGGAGCCGGAGCAGTAGGACGCGGCCGGATCCCTCCACCGTCGGTCCGCTGAGCGGAACGGCGGTGGAGGGGACCGCGACCGACGGGGCACAGTGGGCGTTCTGCCGGGCACACCGGCCCGGCCCTCCTTCATCGTCAAGGAGAGTGACGCGATGGCTCACTCACGCCGTCGACGGACGGGGACACCCCACATGAACAAGGCCCGGGCCGCCCTCACGCTCATGACCGTGACCGCCTGCTCGCTGGCCACCGTGCACACGACGGCACACGCCGCGCCCCAGGACTGCGTGACCACCACCCTGCGCACAGGGACGGAAACCGTCGGAACCATCGCCACCAAGTCCTCGTCCAGTGCCTGCCACGGCCTCAACCTCACCTACGCCCACCGCTCCGGACGCGAGCACTGGGACGAGTACGCGGGAATGTACGAGACGGCGTCAGGCGGGAAGTTCGGCGCCTCCGGCTATGTGCTCGTCGACAACGGACACTACCCCGTGGGCCATTACGTCCTCGTGCCCGACCTCGCCCCCGGCACCCGCTTCAGCGTCGCCAGCCAGGACGGCACCGACACCGTGGACATCACGCACTGACACCCATGGGGCCGCCGGTCGGTGCGCCACCGGACCCGACGGCCGTCCCCACCGGCTCCAGGGAGGGGGGATCGTGGCCCGACCGCGCAACTCCGTTGCGCTGGCGGCACTTCTCTGCGCCATGGCGTTGACCGCCTGCTCCAGTGACTCCGGCGGCTCCAGCACAGTGGGTCGTCCTGCTTACCCTCGCCCCTCCCCCGCTCCGGCGAGCACCCCGCCCGTGCCGATCACGTACGCCATGCCCGAGGACATCACCCTGCTCGCGCTGCCCTCGACCGGAGCCGAAACGCGCTGGTCACAGGCCTGGACGCGTTCGCCCAGGCCGTCGGCGACGCCTCGGCCCACGCCTGCGCCCAGACACACCGAACCGCCCTGCCGGACAGCCCGCCGCCCACATACATCCGCCAGGCCGAACTGCCCGATCTCGCCTTCATCCGCCGCCACGGCTTCGGCGCCGTACTCGCCCCTCTCCCCTACCCACGCGATACGCGGAGGGGCAGCGCCTCCCCGGCCGGGCGGCGCTGTCTGCGCCAAGGCGACGGCGCCACGCGCGACTTGCGCAGTGTGTACGCCGAGATTCAGGCGGCCTGGACGCGGGAGCTGGCCGAGCTGCGCGCCGCCCCGACCGTGCGCAAGGCATATCGGGGCCTCGCCCCCTGCCTGACCCGGCACGGCATCACGGCCGCCGACGAGCCCGGCCTCTTCGCGCTCGCCGACCGGCGACTCGCCGCCGACCGGACGGACGCGGACCTGGCCGGGACGTACGCCACGTGCATGGCTCCGATCGAGGCGGCCCGCGCTCCCCTGCGTACGCGACAACGCGACCGCTTCATCGCCGCCCACCGCGCCCAACTCCAGGAACTCCGGCGCACCCTCCCCGCCCGCGTCCACCGCCTCGAAGCAGACCTCGGCATACGGCTCTCCTTCCCCGCCGTATGAGTCGTGGCGCGCAGGGACTGCCGCACCGCGCGGCGGGGGCGACACCGCATACGCGCGGTAACTGACGGAATAGGCGATTCCGTAACAAGACGATCGTGAGTGGTCGTTTTCAGTCAGGATCGAAACTGTCACTCCGTGTGCAGGGTATCCGCCCCTCCTTCCGCGCCCCGCCCGCACCCGTCGCACCTCACCAGTCCCGCCGTGCACACCGAGTGGCAGGCATTCATGCGGACTTACCGGGAGTTCGGCGAAAATTCTTCCGAGTTTCCAGCGAGCGATGACAAGACTCGACCGAAACTGGCCGTGATCCTTTGACTCCCGATCGACCATTCGGTGAAGGTCGTTCACATGTCCGTCACAACCGGAGCCTCCACGGGTAGCCCGATGCGCCGACGCGACTTCCGGCTGCTGCTCGCGGGAGCGGCCGCCGGACAACTCGGCGCTCAGGTCACGCTGGTGGCCCTTCCCCTTGTCGCCGTCCTCGAACTCGACGCCTCCGCCTTCCAGGTGGGCCTGCTCACCGCGGCGGAGACCGCCGCCTTCCTGCTCGTCGGGCTGCCCGCCGGGGCCCTCACCGACCGCCTGCGCAAACGCCCCTTGATGATCCGGGCGGACCTGGTGCGGGCCGTGGCGATGGGCAGCATCCCGGCCGCCGCGGTCGCCGACGCCCTGACGATGGCTCAGCTCTACGTCGTCGCGCTCGTCACCGGAGTGGCGACCGTGTTCTTCGACGTCGCCCACCAGAGCTATCTGCCGCAGATCGTGCCGCGCGAGGAGCTCATGGCGGGCAACGGCGCGCTGGAGACGGTCCGTTCGACCGCCCAGGTGGCCGGGCCGGGGGCTGGAGGCGGGCTGGTCCAGCTCGTCGGCGCGCACCTCGCCGTCCTCGCCGACGCCCTCGGCTATGTGCTGTCCGCCCTGGTCCTCCTGCGCATCCGGCAGCCCGAGCAACCGCCGCAGACCCCGCCCGGCGCGTCCCTGCGCAAGGACATCGGCGAAGGCATCCGCTTCGTCACCGGCCACCCCCTGCTCCGCGTCATCGCCCTGACCACCGGCCTCGCCAACCTGTGCATGGCCGTCCTGATGGCCACCCAGACCGTGCATCTCGTACGCGTCGTGGGACTCGAGCCAGGCGCACTGGGACTGGTCCTGTCCGCGTCAGCCGTCGGCGGACTCCTGGGCGCCCTGTGCTCCGGGCGGCTCGCCGCCCGGTGGGGGCAGGCCCGGCTCATCCTGTGGTCCGTCCTGCTGAGCGGACCGTTCGCCGTGCTGTGGCCGCTGTCCGGGCACGGCACCCTCGGCGCGATCCTGTTCGCCACCGGATCGGCGGGCAGCTCCTTCGGCGCCGTCGTCTACAACATCGCCCAGGTCAGCTTCCGCCAGGGGCTGTGCCCGCCGCGGCTGCTCGGCCGGATGAACGCCACCCTGCGCTTCCTCATGTGGGGCACCCTGCCGCTCGGCGCGCTCCTCGGCGGCGCCCTCGCCCAGTCCTTCGGGCCGCGCACCGCACTCGCCTGCTGCGCCGCCGGTTTCCTCGCCGTACCGCTGCCGCTGCTGTTCTCCCCACTGCGCCGCATGCGGGACCTGCCCGGCCCCGAGGCGCACCAGGAGGACACCACCACGGAGGACGACGGACAGCCCGCCGCCACCCCCTCCCGCTGAACCCCCGCCGCGCCCACGAAGCACCCCCCCCGATCACGACAGAAGAGGACTCCGTGCCCAGCATCACGAGCCAGTACCTGGCCCGCTACCGGCGTATCACCGCCGGCGAGGGGGCCGGCGCCCTGCTGCCCGTCACCGGGGCACAGCGCCGCTTCGCGCTGGTGCGGTCGCTGGACCCGGCGGGACGCCCCGACGTGGTGCCGATGTTCTTCGCCTTCCCGCACGGCACCGTCGACCCCGCCCGCCTGCAAGCGGCGGCCCGCCGACTCGCCGCCCGGCACACCGCCCTGCGCTCGCGGCCCACCGTCGTACGCGGCACCCCCGTCCTGCACGTGGGAGAACCGGACATCCGCGTGACCCACCTGGCCCCCGCGCCGGGCGAGCGCCCCGCCGACACCCTGCGCCGCGCACTGGCCTCCTGGGATCCGCAGGCCCCGCCCCTGCGCCTGTTCCTCGCCCGCGACGACGAGCACCGCACCGACGACCTCCTCGCCGTCGCCCTGGACCACGCCGTCTGCGACGGCCGGTCGCTGGCGCGGATCGCCGAAGAACTCGGCGCCGCGTACGCCACCGAGTCCCTTGTCGCGCCCGAGGAGACCGAAGCCGAACTCGCCGCCTACCACGAGGCGGTCCTGCTCCAACTCGCCGCCGAGGAACGCGCGGACACCCCCGAGGCGGCCGCGTACTGGGCGGACCGGCTGCGCGCCGTGCGCGCCCACGCCCCCGCGCCACGTCCCGAACGCGTGCCCGCGGGCACGCTCCCCAGCGGCTCGGCCGAGGCCCGGCTGCCCGCGCACGACGGCCGCGTCCCCTTCCCCGGACTGCTCGACGCCTGCCGCGCCGCGGCGAGCGCGCTGTACGGCCCGGATCGCGTCGTTCCGCTCGGCTACCCGTGGGGCGGCCGCCCCTCCGGTGCGCAGCCGGTCGTCGGCTGCTTCCTCAACACCGTCGTCTTCCCGGCCGCCACCGGCCACGGGCCCGCGCCAGAGGTGACGGCCGACGCCTGGTGGGACGACCTCGACCGGGCCGACATGCCTTTCGACGCGGTCGTGGCCGCCGCCCGGTCCGCCGGCCCGGGCTGGAACGGCGCGCTGGACGGACTGCTGACCGTGGACGACGACAGCCGCCGCCCGCCCCTGGTCCTGGCCGGTGTCAAGGGCCGCGAGGTCCACATCGACGGCAGACCGGTGCGCGCCCCCTTCGCCGTCTCCGTCACCCAGGGCGCGGAGATCCGCCTGCGGATGGTGTGGGACCGCGCGGTGCACGACGACACCACCGCCCACCGGGCGTTCGACGCACTCGCCCAGGCGCTGCGCCCGGCGGCGCGGGCCCTGGGCTGAGCCCGCCGCCCGGCACCCAGCGGCACCCACCCAGCCCCCTGTGCGGCCCCGCGCGACCCGCCAAGCCGCCCGTACGACCGCGCCCGGCCACGACCGTGACCGGCCCCGGACAACCGCCCCGACAACCTCAGGGACCGACCATGCTTCCGCTCTCCGCCTCGCAGGAGATCGTCTGGCTGCACGAGCAACTGCAGCCCGGCAGCCGTGCCTACAACTTCACCGCCGCACTCGACCTGTGGGGCCCGCTGGACACCGAGGCCCTGCACGAGGGCCTCGGCGCGACCTTGGCACGCCACCCGGGCCTGCGGCTCGAACTCGTCGCGCTGCCCGGGTCGGTACCGGGGCAGCGGGTCGCCGAGCAGTGCCGCCCCCGGCTGCACACCGTCGACCTCAGCGGAGTGGACGACCCCGAGGCGGCCTTCCAGGAACTGCTGCGCGCCGAGGCCGAGACGCCGCTCGACACCTTCGAGGCACCGCTGATCCGCTGGACGCTCGTCCGGCTCGGCGAGCACCACCACCGGCTCGTCCACGTCGAGCACCACCTGATCCACGACGGGCACTCCTTCGCGATCCTGCTCGACGACGTCTTCCGCGTCTACCGCGCCCGCGTCACGGGCGAGACCCTCACGCTCCCGCCCGCCTCCTCGTACGCGGACCACGTCCAGGCCCAGGCCAAGACCGCCTACGCCCCGGAGTCGTTGGAGTTCTGGCAGGCCGAACTGCGCGACCAGCCGCACGACTTGCCGCTGCCCGGCCTGCTCCGCCCCGGCGCCCGTCGCAGGCACCACGGCGGACAGCTGCGGCAGACCATCGGCGCCGACCTCGCCGAGCGGCTGCGCGAGCACGCCCGTGAGCGCGGCCTCACCCCCTTCGCCACGCTCCTGGGGCTGTTCGCGGAACTCCTGCGCCGCCACAGCGGCCGCTCCCGGATGGTCATCGGCACCGCCGTCGGCAACCGGCCCCTGGGGTACGAGGACGCCGTCGGCATGTTCGTCAACACCATCCCCCTGCCGCTGTCCCTGGACGCCACCGCCCCGGCCCAGGACGCCATGGACGACGTCACCGACACCCTCATCCGTGCCCTGCCGCACCAGGACGTACCGGTACAGGAGCTGACGCGGGCGCTCGGGCTGCACACCTCCGGCGCCGACAACCCGCTGTTCTCCGTCATGTTCAGCGCCCACGACGCTCCGCTGCCCGAGATCGACCTGCCGGGCCTGGACATCACGCTCTTCGAGGGGTTCAACACCGGCACCACCCGCTTCGACCTGGACGTGGTGCTGCTGCCCGACGACCGGCGCGGAGTCACCCCGCGCCACGGCGCGCCCGGCATGACGCTGGTGTGGGACTACGACGCCGACCTGTTCGGCGAGGACGTCGCCCGGCTGCTCTCGGGCCGCTTCCTCGACCTGCTGCGCGCCTACCTCGACGCTCCCGAGGCCGCGCTGGCCGACCTCGCCCCGGCCGCGGTGGAGGCGGCCACCGAGGCCGTGCCCGTCCCGGCCGGGCGCGATCCGCTGGATCCGGTGGCCGCCCACCACCCGTCGCTGCCCGCGCTGCTGTGCGGTGCACGCCGGGTGACGTACGGCGAACTCGACGAGCGTGTCGCCTCGTTGGCCGAGCGGCTGCGTGCGGCGGGGGTAGCGCCGGGCCGGCCGGTGGCCGTCGTCCTGCCCCGGGGAGCCGACTCGGTCGTCGCCCTGCTGGCCTGTCTGCGCACCGGCGCCGTCTACTGCCCGCTGTCGCCCGCCGATCCGCCGGCCCGTACCGCCCTGCTGCTCGAACGGCTCGCCCCAGCACTCGTCCTCACCGGCGAGGGCGGCCCGGCCCTCCCGGACTCCCTGCCCACCGCCCGGATCGACGCGCCCGTCCTGCCCCGCGCCCACGCCGCCGACGTCCTGCCCGCCACGACCTACGTCATCCACACCTCCGGCTCCACCGGCACGCCCAAGCCGGTCGCCGTCGGCCGTGCGGCGCTGGAGCACCATCTGACCGCAGCCGCCGACCGGTTCGCCCTCACCAGCGCCGACCGGGTCCTCATGTTCGCCCAGCCGTCCTTCGACGTATCGCTGGAGGAGGTGCTGCCCACCCTGCACGCGGGGGCGTGCCTGGTGGTGCCCGAGTACGAGGTGCCCACCGGGGCGGAGCTCGCCGAGCTGCTCGCCGCCGCCCGGGTCACCGTCGCCAACCTGCCCACCAGCTACTTCCTCTCCACCCGCGAGGAGCTGCGGCCCGCGCTGCGCGAGGAGAGCTGGGCCCCCAGGCTCCTGGTCCTGGGCGGCGAGCGCCTTCCCGCCGAGAGTCTGCGCGGCGTCCTCGCCGACACCGACGCCACCGTGCTGAACGCGTACGGCGTCACGGAAGCCGCCATCAGCTCCACCGTCCACGAGATATCCCGCGACGCCCTCAGCGAGGGCGCCGAGATCCCGCTGGGCACCGAACTGCCCGGCGAGCGCGTCCACGTCCTGGACGCGCACCACCGCCCGCTGCCCACCGGCGCCGTCGGTGAACTCGCCATCGCCGGCCCCGGCCTGGCCGAGGGCTACCCCGGCAACGCGGAGGTGACCGCCGCCCGGTTCATCGCCGTGGACGCGCTCGGCGGGGAGCGCGTCTACCTCACCGGCGACCTCGGCTACCGCGGCCTGGACGGCCTGCTGTACTTCCTGGGGCGGCGCGACAACCAGGTCAAGCTGCGCGGTCACCGCATCGAGCTGGAGGAGATCGAGGCGGCGGCGTCCGCGGCGCTCGGCGGCCGCTCCTGCGCCGTCGTCCTGGACCGCGAGGGCCCGGCCGCGCCCCGGCTCGTCGGCTTCTTCGAGGACGGCGCCGACCTGGCCGACGTCGACGAGAAGGCCCTGCACACCGAGTTGAGCCGCCGACTGCCCGGGCCCCTGGTGCCCGCCCGGTGGGCACGGCTGGAGTCGATGCCGACCCTCGCCGGCGGCAAGCCGGACCGGACGGCCCTGGCCCGGCGCGCCGCCGCACTCGACCCCATGGCCCCGACGGCACCCGAGGCCGAGACGGAGCACACGGCCGTCCCGGACGACCCGATGACCGCGCTCCTCACCGAGGGCTGGCGCGAGGTGCTCGGCCACAGCCGCTTCGACGTCGGCTCCCACTTCTTCCACATCGGGGGCCACTCACTGCTGGCCGCCGAGCTCGCGGCCTGGCTGGAGCCCCACCTGGGCACGCGCCCGCCGCTGAAGGTGCTCTTCCGCAACCCGGTGCTCGCCGACCAGGCCGACGCCCTCGCCGCCACCGCCCCTGCCTCCACGGAGTCGTGATGATCCAGCCCCCTTCCCCCGCCGACACCACCCGCACGGTGGTGAGCGTCGCCCACGGCACCGCCGCGGAGCCGACCACCGTCGTCGCCCGCTTCGAGGACCGGGTCCGGCTCTCTCCGCAGGCCCCCGCCGTCATCGACGGCGCCCGGACCTGGACGTACGAGGACCTCTCCACCGCCGCCGAGCGCGTCGCCGCCACCCTGCGCGAGCGCGTACGGCCCGGGGACCTGGTCGGTGTCTGCCTCGACCGTTCCACCGCCCTGGTGGTGACCGCCGTCGCGCTCGCCCGGATCGGCGCCGTCTACCTGCCGCTGGGCCCGCGCCCCGGCGAGCGCCGCATCCAGGCCGTCACCGAGGACCTCGACGTGGCCTGCCTCATCGGTGACCCCGCTGTCCTGCCCGCGGCCCACCGCGACGGGGAGCACACCCCGCTGCCGCTGCCCACCGACGGCGTGAACGCCCCCGCCGGCGCGGTGGCCGCGTTCGCCGACCGCCCGCAGGGGGCACGACGGGCGCCCGAGGACGCCCTGTACGCCGTCCTCACCTCCGGGTCCACCGGCCGCCCCAAGGCGGTTGCCGTGGCCGAGGCCTCGCTGTCCGTGGCCCTCGACTGGTACCGGGCGGCCACCGGCCTGGCGCCCGGCGACCGGCAGTCCCTGCTCATCGGCGTCGCCTTCGACCCGCACCTGCTGGAGCTGTGGGCCGGGCTGACCTCCGGTGCCGCCCTGGTCCCGGCCCCGGACGACACCCGCTGGGACGCAGGCGTGCTCACCGACTGGTGGCGCGATGCCGCCGTCACCGTCTGCGTGGCGGCGACCCCGACCGTCGAACCGCTCCTGGACCGGCCCTGGCCCAAGGACCTGAAGCTGCGTCACCTGGTGGTCGGCGGCGACCGCATGCGCCGCCGCCCCGGCCCGGACGTCACGGCCACCGTCCACAACGCCTACGGTCCGGCCGAAGCCACCGTCGTCACCACCACGTACGCGATGCGTGGCACCGCTGCGGGCGACATGACCCCGCCGCCGATCGGCACCCCGCTGCCGGGTGTCACCGTCGTCGTCACCGACGACGACGGGCTACCCGTCGCCCGTGGGCAGGACGGCGAACTGCGCATCGGCGGCCACTGCCTGGCGCTCGGCTACCTCGACCCGGAACTGACCGCGCGGCGCTTCACCGCCCCGCCCGAGCATCCGGCGCTGGACGGCGTCGCCCGCCTGTACCGCACCGGCGACCGGGTCCGCATGGGCGCCGACGGCAGCCTGGAGTTCCTGGGCCGCCTCGACAACCAGGTCAAGATCAGCGGGGTGCGGATCGAACTCGGCGAGGTGGAGGCCGCCTTCGAGCAGGACGCCCGGGTGCGCACCGCGGTGGTCACCGCGCAGCGCGACGACTCCGGCTTCGCCCGTCTCCTCGCGTACGTCAAGCCCGCCGAGGGTACGACACCCACGCCCGGTGATCTGCTCGCCGCGGTCCGCGCCTGGCTTCCCGAGCAGGCCGTCCCCGCCGCCGTGCACCTCGTCGACGCCTACCCGCTCGACGCCAACGGCAAGGTGGACCGGGCCGCCCTCGCCACCCACGCCCCCGAAGTGCCTGCGGCCCGCGCGGACGACCTGACCGACGCCAGCCCTGGCGAACGCCTCGTCCTGGCGACCGTACGCGAACTCCTCGGGCGGCCCGCGACCGTACTCGGCGACAACTTCACCGACATCGGCGGCACCTCCGTCGTCGCCGCACGGCTGCTCGCGGTCGTCGAGCGCGAGACCGGTATCCGCCCGCGCGCCCACGAACTGCTGCGCAGCACCGACCTGCGCGCCTTCGCCGCCGTCCTCGACCAGCGCCAGACCCCGCGACCGGCAGGAGCCTGACATGACACCCACCACGCCTCAGCCCGGCTCCCCCGCCGCCCCGCACGCCGAACCCCCGGCGTACCCGACGGCGCTGCCGGACCTCGTGGCCCGGCACGCCGAACGCACCCCCGACGCCCTGGCCGTCGTGGACGGCGACACCACCCTCACGTACCACCAGCTCGACCGGGCCGGCCGTGCCCTCGCCGCGCGCCTGCGCGAGCACCAGGTGGCGCCCGGCGACCGGGTGGCGCTGCTGACCACCCGCTCCGCCCGCACGGTCGTCGCGCAGCTCGCGCTGTGGTGGGCGGGAGCCGTGTGCGTACCGCTCGACCCCGCGCAGCCCCGGCCCCGTACCGAAGCGATGATCGCCGAGGCGGGCGTCACGCTCACCGTCGGCGACGCCAAGCTGCTTGACGCGGCCGCGCTCATCGGACCCGTCCTGGCCCTGCCCGAAGAGCCCCTGGTCAGCGGCCCGCCGCTGGGTGCTGCCGCCCCGGACGGCCCGGCCTTCATCATGTTCACCTCCGGCTCCACCGGCCGTCCCAAGGGCGTCACCATCGGGCACCGGGCGATCGCCGAACTGGTCACCGCACCGGACTACCTCACCGTCACGGCCCGCGACCGCGTCCTGTTCCACTCCCCCATGACCTTCGACGCCTCGACCTTCGAGGTGTGGGCCGCGCTCGCCAACGGCGCCGCGGTCGTCGTGTGCACCGTGCCGCGGCCCTCCCTGGAGGACCTGGCCCGCCACGTCGAACGCCACGGTGTGACGGTGGCGTTCTTCACCACGGCGCTCTTCCACCAGCTCGCCGCCCGCCGCTCCCGCGTCTTCGCCCAGCTCCGCTCGGTCATCGTGGGCGGCGAGGCCATGGCCGCGACCCACGCCCGCGACGTGCTGACCGCCTTCCCCTGGCTGGAGCTCGTCAACGGCTACGGGCCCACCGAGACCACCACCTTCGCCACCGCCCACACCGTGACCGAGCACGACTGCGACGCGCCGCTGCCGATCGGCCGCCCCATCGCCGGGGCCACCGTCCACGTCCTGGACGCCGACGGCAACCCGGTCCCCGACGGCGACCGGGGCGAACTGTGGGTCGGCGGCACCCGGCTCGCCCACGGCTACACGGGCCAACCCCAGCTCACCGCCGAGCGGTTCGTCGACCACCCCACCGCCGGACGCCTCTACCGCACGGGCGACATCGTCTCCGCCCGCCACGACGGCGTCCTGGACTTCCACGGCCGCAACGACGACCAGGTCAAGGTCCGCGGGTTCCGCATCGAACCCGCCGAGGTCGAACACGTACTGCGCCAGCAGCCGGACGTGGACGACACGGCTGTCACGGTCGACGGCAGGGGCACGCCCGAGGCGCGCCTGGTGGCGTACGTGGTGGCCGCGCCCGGGCCGGTACCCGCCGCCTCGGCGCTGCGCGAGCGGCTCACCGCCGTCCTGCCCGCCCATCTGGTGCCCGACGCCATCACCCTGGTGGAGCATCTGCCCCTGACCCCGTCCGGCAAGGTCGACCGGCGCGCGCTGGCCGACCGCGCCCAGGCCACCACCCAGGACGCGCCCGCCACGCCCGCCCCGGCGATGAGCCCGCTGGAGCAGGCCGTCGCCGAGGTGTGGAGCCGGGCCCTGGGCAACGAGGTCACCCACGGCGACGCCGACTTCCTCGCCCTGGGCGGCCACTCCCTGCTCGCCCTCGCCGTCACCGACGACCTGCGCGAGGAACTCGGCGTCGAGCTCGCCCTCGCCGACTTCCTCGCCGCCCCGACCGTCGCCGCCCAGGCCTCCCTCATCGAACGTGCCCTGCTGGCCGCCCACAGCGACCTCCACCCCCAGACCCCGGAGCACAGCGATGTCCACTGACGCCGACTCCACGGCGCGAGCCGAACAGCAGCGGCTCCAGCAGGAACTGCTGCGCCGGGCCCGCACCACCGCCGCTCGCCGCGCCCCGGACACCAGCGGGCAGGCGGTGCGCGATGCCGCCCAGTCCGGCCGCGTCCCCTTGTCCCGGGCCCAGCGCCGCATGTGGCTGATGGAACGCCTCGGCGGCGCGGGCGACTCGTACCACGTGCCCTTCGCCACCCGGGTGCGCGGCCCGTTCGACCCGGCCGCGCTCGCCACCGCCCTGACCTCGCTGGTCGCCCGGCACACGATCCTGCGTACCTGCTACGCCGACCAGGACGGCGAGCCGTTCCAGGAAGCGCTCCCGGCCCCGAACACCGTGGCCGTGCCGGTCGTCGACACCGCCCCGGCGAACGCTCCGGCGCTGCTGCGGGAGGAGGCGGCCCGGCCGTTCGACCTCGCGGCAGGCGAGGCGGTACGCGCCCGCGTCCTGCGCCACGGGCCGCAGGACCACACCGTACTGCTGACGTTCCATCACATAGCCGTCGACGGCGGCTCGCTGGAGACCCTGGCCGACGAACTCGCCGCTCTGTACACCGCGGCCGTCGACGGCTCCGGCGGCCGCGTCCTCGCCGTACCGCCGCAGTACGCCGACTACGCGCGCCGCGAGCACGACGAGATCGCCCGTCTCCAGCCGGAACTGGACCGCTGGAGCGGCCTGCTGGCCGACGCCACCCCGCCCCGCCTGCCCCTGCCGGCCGCGTCGCGCTCCACCAACCCGTCGGCGGCCGTGCACACCGTGCCTCTGCCGTCCGCGCTGCCCCACGGCCTGCGGGCGCTGGGAGCCGAGCAGCGCGCCACGCTGTTCGCGGTGTCGCTCACCGCTGCCTTCGCCGCGCTGCACCGCCTCACCGGCGACGACGACCTCGTCATCGGCGTGGCGGGCACCCACCGCAGTGGCACCGCCATGCGCGGCCTGGTCGGCCTGTGCGTCAACACGCTGCCCGTGCGCGTCGACGCGTCCAACGACCCGTCGTTCACCGAGCTGCTGCACCGCGTACGCGACGCGCTCCTGGAGGCCCAGCGCCACCGGCACCTCCCCTTCGACCTCGTCCTGGAACGTCTCGGCGCCACGGCGCGCGGCGCCGACGGCACCGCACTGGTCCGCGTCACCTCCGACGTGCTGGGCGAGCCCACGGTGCTCCGACTGCCCGGCACCTCGGCCGAGTACGTCGACGTGCCCACCGGCGGCGCGAAGTTCGCCCTGTCCTACGGCCTCGACCTCGGCGACGCCGAACATCCCACGGCGCTGGTCCAGTTCGACCCGAGCACGCTGGACGACGCGGCGGCACAGGCGACCGTACGGGACTACGCCGCCCTGCTCGAAGCGGCGGCGGCCGGCCCGGAGCTCGCGCTGAGCAAGCTGCCGGGCCTCGGCACACCGCCCCGTCCTTCCGCCACCGGAGACAGCACCCCGGACGGCGCCGACCACCCGGCGGCCCACGCCCTGCGCGCCCACCCGCAGGTCGCTGACGCCCTCGTCGTCCGGCCCGTCCAGGGGCCGCCCGTTGCCTACGCCGTCCTCCACGACAGCGCCGGCCCGTCCGGCAACGAACTGCTCGGTCTGCTGCGCCGCTCGCTCGCGCCCGAGTCCGTGCCCGCCGCGGTCACGCTGCTGGACGCGCTGCCCGAGACGGCCGCCGGGGCCCTCGACACCGCCGGGCTGCCCGGGCCTCCCGCGCCGAGCGGCCCTTCCAGTCCGCGAGCCGGGGCCGTCGCCGAGGGCTTCGCCTCGCTGCTCGGCCTCACGCCGTCGCCCGACGACGACTTCTTCGCCCTCGGCGGCCACTCCCTCGTCGCCGTGCAGCTCGCCGAACGCCTGCGCACCGGGCTCGGCCTGCCGCTCACGGGACTCGATGTGCTCCAGGCCCGTACGCCCCGGGCGCTCACCGCGCTCCTCGACGAGCGGGCGGCCCAGCAGACCGCCGCGCGGACCACCAGCAAGCACGCCCGGTCCCGGACCGTTCGTCCGGGCACGGTGCTGGTCACCGGCGCGACCGGCGGCGTCGGCGCGTTCATCGTGCGGGAGCTGGCCGCCCAGGGCCATCCCGTGCTGGCCCTGGCCCGGCCCGAGTCCGCCCATCTGATCGCCACCGAGGGCGTCGACGTCGTCGCGGGCGACCTCACCGACCTGGCCGGACTACGCGACGCCGTCAGGGAAGCGGACGCGGTCATCCACGCCGCCTGCACCTTCACCCGTCCAGAAGTGGACCTGGCGGCCATGGAGGCGATGGTCGACGCCTGGAGCCGTGGACCGTTCGTCTTCGTCAGCAGCGTCGACGCCTACGGACACCCCCACGCGGACCAGGTCGTGGAGGAGTCACCGCCCTGCGAGCCCGTCAGCCCGTACGGCATGGCCAAACTCGACTGCGAGGCCATGGTGCTGCGCGCGGCGGGCACCGACGGACGCGGCGGGGCGAGTGCCGTGCGCTCCCCGATCGTGTGGGGCGCGCACGAGCGGCTGCGCGAACAGCTGCGCTGGGGCGCCCTCGGCACGCTGTACCAGGCCGCCCGCCGAGGCGAGCCGATCGAGCTGCCCCGACCCGGCACCGGCGGACACCCTTGGTACGGAGCGGCCTGGGTCCACGCGGCCGCCCTGGCTCGCGCGGTGACCGAGTGCCTGGACCGCCCCGTCCACGGCGTCGCCAACGCCGTGAGCGGCCATGTGTCCTGGCACGCCCTCGCCCACGACCTCACGGAACTGCTCGGCACCCGAGGCGAGGTTCGCGAGACCGACGCCGTCCCGCGAGATCTCGACCACCGCTGGCACTACGACAGCCGCCGCCTGGCCCGTCCGCTGCGGGCGAATCCGGGCGAGGACCGGCGGACCGTACTGGCCGAGATGATCGACGGCATGACGGGGGACGACGCTTGACGGTATGTCAGGGTCCGGAGGCTCACTCGCACCGATGATTTCGATACCGGAAGCCGGTCGTTATGGGGGTAGAGGAAGGAGATCCCCATGCCCACACAGGACCCCGCCGAAGGGCCCACGACCGAACTCGACGCCCGGTACAGCTCCGCGCTCAACCCCCGCCCGGGGGCCGGGGAGGTCACCGCCACCGAATGGGCCCAGGCCCTGCGGCAGCTGGCGGCCGCCGAGATCTTCTGGGTGTCCACGGTACGGCCCGACGGCCGGCTGCACGTCACTCCCGTGCTCGCCGCCTGGCACGACGGCAGGCTGTACTTCTCCACCGGCGCGGGCGAGCAGAAGGCGCGGAACCTCGCGCACGACGCCCACTGCGCGCTGACCACCGGAGGGAACTCACTCACCCAGGGCCTCGACCTGGTGGTCGAGGGCAGGGCGGAGCAACTTACCGATCCGGTGGTAATGGAGCAGGTCATCGGGGCGTACGAGGCGAAGTACGGGGCGCACATCACCTCGCCCAAGGGTCCCTTCCACGGCCTCGGGGACGCGTTCCGCAAGGGCGACGCCGTCGTGTTCGCGGTGGCCCCGGCGACGGCGTACGGCTTCGGCCGGGACGACGGAACGTACACCCATACAAGGTGGACGTTCTGAGCCTCGGAACCGTCGTACGCAGTCGGGATGAAGGCGTCGTCACCGGGAGCGCGACTGCCAAGCACGGGCGAAGAGTTCGGGCAGTGGTCCGGCGAACGGTACGGAGCGGACCTTGCCCGCGATCACCCGGGCGTCGAGCAGATCGGCCTTCCAGGTCTCCATCGGATGGAACGGCTTGTCCGCGGCGACCCAGTCGCCGGGCAGGAACACGCCACGCCCGGCCCGGGGGCGCCGGTCCGCGACCACCAGGGACGCCTCGACGAGTTCGGTCGTGACCGTCTTGTGGCGCGCCGCCGTCCACTGGTTCCAGCGGCGGACCCTGCGGTCGGTGGGTGCGGGCAGCGCCAGCAACTGCAAGTACAGCGCCGCCGCATCCGTGCCGACGCCCGTCTTGGCGACGACCTCGTCGACGACGTCGGGTGCGGACAAGCGGGGATCGGTCTCGTAGCGCCCGGGCGGCAGGGTCTGGGAGGTGATCCGTTCCACGATGCGCGCGCACTCGGGCCCCCGCAGCCAGCGCACGCGGGCGAGGTTGGATCCTTCGGCGTCGACGACGGCCTCCAGCCGCTGCGAGCGCTCGTCCGCGCTGTACTTGCCGGGCCGGAAGTAGATGCCCGGGGCGCCCCGCTCGCCGCGCCGGTCGAATCCCGCCTCGGCCACGACGACCAGTCCGTCGTCGAGCGTGGGATGGTCCAGCGGCTCGACGGCGTCCAGGTACGCTTCGGCGCCGGGAAAGGCCGGGAGCAGATCTGCCACGGTCCGGCCGCGCAGGCGGTTGCCGTCGGCGTCGAGCAGCAACCGCGGGTGGGCCAGCCGCTCCCGCAGCAGCGCGACCACCTGCGGAACACCCTCGCGTACGGGATCCCCTGCGGGCAGCTCGGCGTAGATCCAGTCGATGGCCGCGCAGGCCACTTCGAGGCGCTCCTTGAAACGGAACCCCTCGTCGCCCTCCCAGCCGTGGCCGATGACACTGCTCGCTCGCAGCCGGGTGTCGGGGTCACGGGTGAGCACCGGATCGCTCGCGGGATCGGCGAACAGCGTGCACACCGCGGCCGGGGCCATGCGCACGCTGTCGTGCTCGGCCGCCACGGTGAGCGTCGTCTCCGGGATCGCGGGGCGTACGCCCTGCTGGGCGCGCCAGGCCTCGGCGATGCGCTCGGCGAGCGCCGCCTGCCCGCCCGGCTGCCACAGCTGCTCCGGGTCGTCGGGCAGTACGGCGGCCAGCAGATCGAGACGCGCGGGCACCCGCAGTGCCATCAGCTCGCGTTCCCCGGCGTCGGCTTCGGACTGCTTGAGCCCCATGACCTTGCGCGCCTCGGTGTCCAGGCCTCGATACCCGTACGACACATCGGGGATCCCGGCGAGCAGCAGTGCGGCCGCGGCGTGGCTGAGCCCGGTCGCCCGGGCGAGCGCCGTGGCCGCCGCGCGGTCCCAGGGAGCCGGGCCGTTCTCTCGTACGAGACCGGCGAGCCGGCGCAGCCGTTCCGGGGTCTCCCAACTGGCCGAGGGCACGGGCTCGGAGGCGACGATCCGCCCGGGCGCGGGCGGATCAACCTGCCCCGTGCGGAGTTCGACGAAGTGCCGCCCCTGCTCGCCCGTGGCGAGTCCGTGCAGCACCAGCAGGGCACCATCGCCGTTGCGCGCGGCGTACACGCTGTCCTCGGCGAGTTCGATGGTCCCCGTACGCATCCGGCGCCGCACGTCCGGGTCGGCGAAGGGGGTTTCGGCCCATACCTCCAGCATGCTCAGCAGGACTTCCCGCAGCTCGGGCCGGATGTGGAAGGCGGTGGCCCGCAGCGCCACGGCACCGATGCGTCCGATGAACCGGGACCAGCCCCACCCCTTGTACTGTGCCGGGACGCCCTCGCCGCGACCGGTCAAGTAGTCCCCGGCGTCCGCGAATCCGGCGAGCGTACCGGCCCGCCAGTATCCGGAACCCTCGACGAACCCACTGAGAGCGGGGGCGATCAGGTCGTCGTCGTGGGGCGGCGTGCGACGTATCAAGGCATCAGACATGCGCTCCATCCTGCCCGATCATGAAGCGGTGCTCGTCGCCGTGGCGCGGCCGTGCAGGAGCAGTGCGCGCACGATGCCGCCCAGTGCGGTGAGGCACAGGAGGGTGCGGAAGATGTTGGCGGTCTCCCAGGTTCCCTTGAAGTCCTCGATCACCGAGTAGTCGGTGGCGGGGCCCGGGTGGCCCAGGTCGGCCAGCTTGTTGTTGAGCGGGATGTTGATCCCCATGGTCAGCGCCAGTACGGCCGTGTAGCAGAGTGCGGCGGCCAGGAGCCACTGCCCCATCGCCCGTTGGCCCTTGCGGAAGGCGCGGAACGCGGCCCAGGCGGTGACCGCCAGCGCACCGACGAAGACCAGCACGAAGGGGCCGCTGCCGTCGATGACGGAGTTGAAGTTCTGCATGGCCGTGGCGTACGTACGGTCGTCCGTCTTCGCCAGGCCCGGCATCACGGAGACGTCGAAGGCGAAGAAGAGACCCGCCATCAGGCCCATCGCGAGAGCGGCGGCGCCCAGGAGCACTCCCGTCAGCCGGTCCCGCGCCGACTGTCCGACAGACATAGCGGTGGGCGGAAAAGCAGTGCGGGACGTCTGTTCGTGACTCATGGGGCCCTCCGGGTGCTGTGATGGTCCTGACCGGCCGTGTAGGTCCGGCGCGATCCTCGATGGCGGCCACCGGTGCGGGGGGCTTCTCGATGGAGAAGGTGTTCCGCCGCACCCGGTGACGAGCTCATCTCATCGCGAGAGCACCTCGCGCGCCCATGGCGCAGACGCTCAGTCGCATACGCGAGTGTCCAAGGCGGTCGGGACGGGCCAGGGGACATCGGTTTCGACGGGGGTGGTGTAGTCGACGCCGGGGACGGAGAAGCCGTAGAGGCGGTGGACCTCGTCGCTGAACCAGTCGAGGTCGGCGAGTTCGGTGATGGTGTCGCTGGTGGCGGTGGACCAGCGTGCGGCGACGGCGTCCTGTACGGCGGGGGCGAGTTCCCAGGTGTCGAGGCGGACCCGGCCCTCGTCGTCGAGGTCGAGCGGGCGGGCGCCGGTCAGCTGGTCCCACAGCTCCACCAGCTGTCCGACCGGGTTGACCATGGTGTCGCCGAGGACGCCGCGCAGCAGCCCGGTGTACAGGGCGATGCCGGGGATGGCGGTGGAGGACTGGGTGACGGCGGCGGCGTTGACCGAGGTGACGGCCCTGCCGCCCACGGTCTTGCCGAGGCGCTCGTCCAGCGTGCGTGCGGTGGCTTCGAGATGGGCCTTCGCGGCGCCGATGGTGCCCTGCCGGTAGATCGCGGCGGTGAGCGGCGAGCCGATGTAGGACAGGGCGGCGGTGGTGAAGCCGTCGGCGAGCAGGGACCGGTCGGCCAGGAACGTGATCCACCGTTCCCAGTCGGTGCCGCCCATCACCGCCACGGTCTGCTCGATGTCGTCGCCCTCGGCCGGCGCGGTGGTGACCTCCCTGACCTCCGGGGCGCCGTCCGCGTCGAAGACGAGGGTCTTGGTGGTGTACGGCGAGCCGACCGGCTTGAGGACCGAGGCGTACACGTCGCCGGTGTCCGGGTCGGTGCGGCGGGGCGCGGCCACCGAGTAGATCAGGAAGTCGAGCCGTCCTCCGAACCGCTCGGCGAGGAGGTCGGCGACCTGCTCCTTCATCGCGTCGCCGAACGCATCGCCGTTGAGGAAGACCATGTCCCGCCCGTGCTGCTGGGCGAGCCGGGCGGTGGCTGCGGTGCGGTACCAGCCTGCCGTGCCGGTGCGGCGCCCGGGCGCCTTCTCGAAGCACACGCCGATGCCGCGGATCCCGACACGGGCCAGGCCCGCGATCGTGGCGGCCAGGCCGTACCCGGCGGAGGAGCCGATGACCAGGGCCACCGGCCCCTCGCCCTCTGCGGTGACCGGGGCGGGGACGGCCTGCCACATCTCGTCCACCAGCTGTCGGCAGCCGTCGGGGTGGGAGTCGAGGAAGAGGAAGCCCCGGCTCTTGGGCGCGATGACGCGTTCGCTCACGGTGTGGTCCCCCAGATGTCGCCACGAACAAGGACGCGGCGGCCAACGCGGCCACCCCGTCCCGCAAGTCTGCGGCCGCACGGAGGGACTTGGTGATCTTGACCGGCACAACGGTGTCGACCCGGACTTGGAGGGTTTCCACTATTGGAGGCCCGTCCGGCGGCGGGTCTCGCCGCCGGACAGGTCCCTGGTCATGCGGAGGCTCGGCGAACCGAGCCGGACTCAGCGCTTGAGCGTGAAGGTGAAGTCGCCGGAGAGCTTGCCGCTCAGCCGGACCGCCGAGACGAGCTTGCCCTCCTCGATCAGCCGCTCGACCTCGGCCCGCGAAAGACCGCACCCTTCGGCGATCAGCCGCACCGGCCGGACAGGGATCCGCGCCGCGAAACGGACCGAGATGTCCATCACCTCGCGGTCCAGATGATCCGATCCGCCGGTGTCGAGGCGCCAGGCGTTGTCCCAGTCGAGGGCGATGCGGTTGCGACGCCGTACGACCGGATCCTGGAGCACCTCGGCCGCCAGACCTGGGTCGTTGTCGTGCATCCGGTCCAGCAGCTCAGGTCGTACGGAGCGCACGTTCGTCCGCTCGAAGACCGTGAGCTTCGTGGTGTCCCCACAAGTGGTGCAGAGCGCGAGGAGCCAGGCGTCGATGAGCTTGTGGTTGGCGTTGACGCGGAACTTACCGCTCGTCCGGAAGCGCTCGGACGTGCACGCGTGGCAACGGCGGAGAACGAGCGGCAGGCAGGTGGGTATGACAACCCAGGTGTTGAGCATAGAAGTACACCGGTTTCAGTGTGAGAAATCCGCAGCAAAAAGCGGCGCGGCGCAAAGGCGCGACGCGCGACCGATCAGCTCGTGGGAGGTCTCACAGGGTGTACAACGGGACGTCCTTGCCTGGGCGACTTGGTTCAGCAGCACGGTAATGGCACACGGCGGCGCTGATCCACTGGTTTTTGCGAGCGCCTCAGCCTCACCGTGGGGGCTCCACGGGGTGGGCCGTGTCGAAGTCGATCAGCGCGACAGGGAGTTGGTTCTGGAAGACCGTGTTGTATGTCGCCGCGTCGCCGTGGCAGATCACTTCCGCCGGCTCGCGCGCGGGGAACTGCCGGACGTCGTCCCGCTTCCGGTCGAAACCGGCGGAGGCGTCATGGAAATCTTCCACGACCTTCGGCGACCGGAGGGGGTGAGGGGCGACAGTCATGCTGCCGCCCCCGTACCCCCTTCCCCCCGTTGGCCACCTCTCAGCCGTCGAGCACCGCTCGTGCCCGGTCGACGACTCGCAACGCGGCGGATCGTTCGGCGGTCAGCGTGCCCTTGTCGCGTTCGATCGCTTCCTCCTGATAGGCGGCCTCGACCGCGAACCACTCACGGACGACGCCGGAGGACCGGTTGCACCGCACCTCCGCCGTGGCCTGTGCCCGCTCGGCGGCCTTGTCGGCGGCTTCCTTGACGGGCGTGTCCACGGGCGAGGAGAGGTGGTAGCCGCGCGCACTCATGCACGACGACCATCGGGCCACCGCCGCGACGACACGAGGATCCTTGGCCGACGCGTCCCATGTCCCCCGCTGCAGTTTCATGGCGAAGGGCGTGTCCCGCGCCCGGGAGGTGTCGCCGAGTTGGCGTACGGCCCAGTCCACACAGCCTCGTGGCTGTCCCCCGCCGGAGGCGCCGTCGTAGACCCGGCGCTGGGCCGTCGTCAGCTTCGGCGCGGTGGGTGGCGCGGTGTCTCGGGACGGAGGGAGCCCGTAACCGTACTGTTCGGCCTGTTCCAGGTCGGTCAAGCCGTACCGGCGTTCCAGGAGGTCCTTCAGAGGCGGGCGTACGTGTGTCAGCGCCTGAATCGACGCCCCCCGTTCGCGCATACAGCGCTCCACCAGCCGTTCGTACGCCCTGTTGAGGTCGTCGCGCTGCTGGTAGCTCAGCAGATACGCCTGTACGGGGAGCTCCGCCCGTCCGGTCCCTGCTCTCCCCGTACCGCCGGTGGTCGTCGCGTATCCGGCCGCGCCGCCGATAGCCACACACACGGCGACAGCGCAGGACGCTACCGCGGTCCGTCTCATCTTCACGGCCCGAACAGCACGGACGCGTCCTCGTTGTACGTATTCGGCAGGCTGCTGAGGTAGTTGGTGGGAATGAAGTCACTCGCTCCCTTGTAATCGAAGCGGTAGAAGACGGTGGCGGCGTAGAAGTCGTTGGTGTTCCGCGCCGATCCCGCGTTGTTCCAGACGCTCTGCCCGATGCCGTTGCAGTTCCAGCCGCAGGCGTTGAACTTGGTGTTCGTCAGGTTGGGGATGTTCCCGCCGATCCTGACGAACGCACCGCCTCCGTTCGAGTTGTAGTAGAGGCAGAACCACCCGTCGACGCAACTGTCCGCGCTCGCCGGGGCGGCCGCCGCCACGGTGCCCGCGGTGAGACTCAACGCGGCCAGCGCCGTCACCATCAGACCTCGTCTGCGCATCCTCGCTCCTCGGTCGTGGGATAGGACCGGGGCGAGGCCGTGACGAACGACCGGTATCGCGTGCGGGGTTCGTTCCCGCCGCAGCCGGACGCGGGTCGTGCGCGCCGCCCTCGCCC
The DNA here is from genome assembly GCF_014649795.1 of Streptomyces melanogenes. Lineage (GTDB taxonomy): Bacteria > Actinomycetota > Actinomycetes > Streptomycetales > Streptomycetaceae > Streptomyces > Streptomyces noboritoensis. Next base: position 19,791 of record NZ_BMTS01000007.1, on the reverse strand, counting down.
CCTGCGCCAAGTCTGCGTTCGACCGCCCGCCGACGTCATTGTCCATGGGCGCAGCCTTTGTTGCTTCTGCGCGCACGAGGCTATCCGGCCCAAAAAGGCAGGGGGCTCGGCCAGGTTGGTCACCGTGGACCCGCTGCCACTCCCGGTCGCCCGCAAGCTGATACGGCAGTGCCGAAGCCGCATACCGAGATGAGGGCGAATGGTCTTCACGGAGATCGACACCGCCGGTCTGCCCCCGGAGCACAGGTTCGAATGGTGGCGCGGGATCGTGGAACAAGGAGTGGCCCCGACCCGCATCAGCAGCGACTGCGTCCCGGACTTCGTCGGCCGTGTCGGATTTCTCCCACTCGGCCCTGCCCAGGTGACAACGATGGCGTTCTCCCCGATCACCTCGGACCGCCCCGCGCGACTCGTGCGGCGCTCCGACCCCGAGACCTTCGAGCTCACCCTGATCCTGGAGGGGGCGATGCACGTGGCCCAGGGACGGAATGAAACACACCTGGACGCCGGAGACTTCGCGATGTGGACCTCGTCCCGTCCCTACAGCGGCCGTGCCGGCGGTAGCCCGGGGGGCGGCCTGTCCCGTGCGATCATCCTGCACCTGCCCCACTCACTGGTCCCCCTCCCGCGCAAGAGGGTCGAGGAACTGCTCGCCCACAGGATGCCCGCGGCATCGGGGTTCGGCCGTGTCCTCGCCCAGTACCTCCGCTCCGTCGTCCAGGAGGCATCCGCCCTGGACGAGGCCGACTGCACACGACTCGGTGCGGTGAGCCTCGACCTGGCGACCGGCCTCCTGGCCGAGCGGATCGGTACGCAGGAACGACTCCCCGCCGAGACGCGGCACCAGCTCCTGCTGGCCGCCATCGACACCTTCATCGACGACAACCTCGCCGACCCGCAGCTCGACGCCGGTGCCGTGGCCGCGCGGCACAACATCTCCGTGCGGCACCTGCATCAGCTCTTCCGCAGCCGGCCCGAGACGGTGTCCGCCAGCATCCGGCGCCGCCGACTCGAACGGTGCTACGCCGACCTCGGCACACCCGCCCTCCGCTCCTTGCCGATTCGCGCCGTCGCGGCGAGATGGGGTCTCGTCGACCCCGCGTGGTTCAGCCGCGCGTTCCGTAGGACTTACGGCATGACGCCCGGCGAGCACCGCAGCACCACGCTCGGGGGCACCGCCGCGCTCCACGCGGACCGTCAGGCTCCAGAGATCGCCACGCGCCGCTAAGATGCGCGAAATTTGGGGATCTCACAGGGGGAGATATGAAGTCCATCCGTATACCCGGCCGACTGCGCACCGCCGTCGGCGCGTTCGCCGTCGCCACGGGGGTGCTCACCGGGATGCTGGTCGGGCCCGTGGACACCGCGAGCGCCGCCACGGTGACGACCGGCCCGGTCTTCAACGATCCGACCGGTGACGACGCCGCACAGCAGGCGATCCGCAGCCAGGTACGGTCCGTCGTCGCCAACGCCGACGGCGGAACCGCACTGCGGCTGGCCATGTACCACCTGTGGGACGAGACGGTCGCCAACGAGCTGGTCGCCGCGAAGGCGGACCGCGGCATCAGCGTCAAGGTGGTCCTGGACGCGAGCACCCTCGACTACCCGAAGGCGTACGACATCCTGCGTGCCGCTCTCGGTACGGACACCTCGCAAAGCTCGTACGTGAAGCTCTGCGCCACCGGCAGCTCCTGTCTGGGTCCGGCGGGGACCGGCATCAACCACAACAAGGTCCTGCTGGCCGGCAGTGTCGGCGGCGGCGCCCAGAAGAACGTCGTCATGCAGCTCACCTCGAACCTGACGCCGTCCAACTACACGCGCTACTGGAACAGTTCGGTCACCGTCGCGGGCAACGCCGAGCTGTACGGCGGCTACCTCTCCTACTTCGACAAGCTGCCCGCGCAGAACCGCGCCGCCTGGTCGTATACGTACGGAAACGCGGGCGACTACAAGTACTACTTCTTCCCGCGCGCGGGCACCGACGCGACCACCGACACCGTCGTGAACGCGCTGGACAACATCACCTGCCGCTGGACGGACACCGCCGGCTCGCACCGTACGACCGTCCACGCGGCCATGCTGAAGATCAGCCGCCAGGACGTGGCCGACAAGCTGCGCGCGCTCGCCGGGGCGGGGTGTCTGGTGGACCTCGTCTACAGCGAGACGGACACGGGGACGTGGAACACCCTGCACGGTGTCTCCGGCATCACCAACCGCTGCTACCAGCACGATGACGACGCCGACAGCACCACCCCGAACCGCATCGTGCACTCCAAGAACGTGATGGTGGACGGTATGTACGCGGGCAGCGTCCAGAAGCTGATGTGGACCGGCAGCCACAACTGGAGCGGTCCGGCGCTGCGCAACAACGACGAGGCGCTGCTGCGCATCACCACACCGTCCGTCTACAGCGCGTTCGAGGCCAACTTCCAGGCGGCCCGGGCCGCGGCCGTACCCGGCACCAACGACAACGTCACCGCCTGCAAGAGCGAGTAGCCCGCCCGGCGCCCGCCACCGGGGTCATGGGAGCATATGGCCAAGGTCCTTCATCCATTGGTCGAGCTGCTGACGGACCGCGCCGACGTTGGTCGACGCGGCCTTCAGCAGCGTGCTGGCGCACGGGCCCGTGGCGCTCTGGCCCGGGTACGGCCCGGCGGCGTCGATGGCGTTCGGTGGATGTGCGATGGCGGACGACAGGGTGGTCACGAAGACCGTGGCCACCTCCCGTGCCGCTCCCTTCATGTGCTGGCAGGCCTTCTCCGCGGCCGGACCCAGGAGTTCGCCCGACGGGACCCATCGGGTTGCCGCGTACCACACCGCGAACTCGTGGAGTTTGTCCGCGAGTTTGTCGATCAGGGCGGTCTGGTTGTCGATCCCCTTGGCGGACACCGTGCCGCCGAGCGCACTGGCGAACCGGGCGGCGCGCTGGGCCCACTCGGCCTTGCTCCCCAGGGGAAGATAGCTCGCGAGCACGTCCGCGATGCCCTTGCCCGGCGGGTACTGCGGGGGCCCGCCGGGTGTCGTGCCGCAGCCGACCAGGTATCCGGCCGCATCGCCCTCCAGGTTGTCCATCACCCCGTAGTCCGACGTGCGGTTGTGGAAGATGACCTCCACGCCCGTCGGCCGCAGGGTCCGGCGCTTGGCGAGGTTCGCGGCGCCACCCCCGAGGTCGCCCAGCCAGGTCACGATCTCCAGGCCGGTGCCGCCCTGTCCTGGGAAGTTCAGCGTCCGCAGGGCCTGGCTGGAACGCACTTCCAGTCCGATCAGCATGTGCCCGATGTCGATGCCGCGCCCCCGGTCGCGGATGCTCTGGCTGGCCTGGAGGTCGGCCATCAGGGTGGTCCCGGCGAAGGCCGGCCGGGGATCGGCGGGCAGCGACCCTCCGGTGTACGTCAGGAACCCGACGTTGCGGATGCGCGCGCCACCCTGGCTGCGGGCGGATTCCACCTTGTAGTCGAGACTCCACTCCGTGCCGTAGTACACGCCCCGCAGGGTGCTGACGCGGTCCGCGGGGCTCGTCTGACCGGCCTTTTTGATCAGCAGGTCCTCGGCGGCCCGGATCAGTGCGACAACCGTGCCGAATGAGGTGGCCTTCGCCATGCCAACCGCTCCTGTTCCTCAGTTCTCCACCCACTCGCCCGACGCGTCCTTGCGCCAGACGGGCAGTTCGTCGTCGTGGCGCAGCTTGACGAGGGTCGTCGGGATGCGGACCCGCCAGGGGGCGCCCTGCGGGACCTCGTCGCCGGGGCGGTTGAGCCGTTCGGCCAGTTCGTCGGCGATGGGCAGATAGAGCGGGCTGGTGATCGCGGGCAGCGGGCCGCCATTCCACAGCTCGCCGAAGTTCATGTAGTGGTCGACAGCCCCTTCGAAGCCGGGGCGGATGGGCACGGTCACCCGGCAGAACCCGGCTTTGAGGAACTGGTTGAACTGCGGGTCCGGGTCCTCATAGGTCAGCCGCTCGTCCCACTGGCTCTTACGGCCCCAGAAGTACGGGTACGCCACCCACGTCAGGTGCTCCCACTCGATGGCCTGCTCGAAGAACCGTACGTACGCGCCTTCGGCGGCGGCCTCCGCCACGTCGATCTGCGGGATCGCCCGGCCGTCGGCCGTCACCACGTTGATCGAGCCGAACAGGTCGAAGTGCTGGTCGGTGAGGATGCTGATGCAGCTCTTGCGCAGCTCGTCGGCGACGATGAGCTGGTTGGCCAGCGGGTTGCGGCCGTGGATGGGCACCCCGGCCTGCAGTTGGAGGGCGGCGAGCTGCTGCTCGTACTCGGAGAGGCGCGCGAGGTAGGCGGTGGTGAGCTTGGCGTGGGTCTCCAGACGCCACTTGTCCAGGGCCCGCTCGGTGCGCTGGCACTTCACCTCGACGCCGACGGCGACCCCCGAGATCCGCCAGGTCTGGACGCCGACCGGGACGGAGTCGCGCTCCTGCGTCATCGGCGCCGTCCACAGCCAGTCGCCGTAGTTGAACCGGTGCGTCCTGCTGCCGACGAGCACGTCGACGCTGCAGTTCTGCTGCCAGAGGTTGAACAGCGCGCCGCAGGAGACCTGGACGGCCATGTAGCCGTCGTCGATGCCGATCTGCCCCGAGTGCGTGTAGTCGGTCTTGCTGTCGCCGCCGCCCGCCTTGAAGTCGAACGACTTCGTGCGGTACATCTCCGGCGGCGGGGACACGTCCGTCGCGTGGTAGAGCTGCACCCACTGGGCGTAGTTGAGCTCGGTGATCTGGTCGGGGCGCATCGTGAACGGGGCCGGCTTCGCCAGGTCCACCGCGCTGGCGTGCGCCGACTGGAGCGTCTCGATGAAGTACGCGGCGGGCTCCGGCACCATGAAGTCGAACATGGTCCGCAGCCCGTAGTTGTACATCTGCGCCTCGTAGACCTTGTTCACCCACTGGTAGACGCCGGAGATGTTGCCGTTGCCGTTCCGGTTGTCCAGTCCGTGGGTGTTCTTCTCGGTCACCTCGGTGGTGACGCGCAAGGACGTGCGTTGCAGGACCCGTTCGGAGATCCGGTTGGAGCTGCGCTGCGTCACGTCCTGGGCGAAGGTCGCGGCCGACTTGGTGGCCTCCTCCTTCGAGCGGGACAGCGAGCCTTCGACGGACGCGTTGAACTCGACTGTCGGCCCGTACTTGCCCGACACGGTCAGGCCCGCCTTGAGCTGTGCGTCCTCCTTGATGACCGCGCTGGCCTCCCGGGTCATCTCGAACCGGTCCGTGGACTCCAGCTCCCGTTCCTCGGCCGTGGTGACCTCGGTCTCGGTGAAGGTGATCTGCTCGGTCTCCTGCCGCCGGGTGTGCTCGCGCTGCTTGCTCTCACCGCGCAGGACGTTCTCGACGTGGGCGACTTCGGCGCCCTCGTACCCGACGAGCTGCTGGCGGACCAGGATCAGGTCCGCGATGCCGGACGGGGCGACCGTGCCGCGCGTCTGCGGGACCCGCTCGCCCGCCAGCGGCACGGATTCGGGCGCCAGGCCTTCCCCGACGACCAGGTCCGTCCACGGGGAGGGCAGCGGGGTCGAGAGGGTGACGAGGGTGTCGCCGATGCGCTTGACGCTGCGGCGCGTCGGGCGGCCCACCAGGGTCTCCAGCTCCGCGCCGATCGAGGTCCGCTCGTCCTGCAACCGGGCCACGATGCGGTCCAGCGGCTGGGCGTTCAGCCCGATGCCGCGCTCCGACAGGAGCGTCTTGGTGGGCGCGCTCAGTGTGTCGATGGCGCTGGCCCGCAGTCGGAAGCCGAGGTCGCTGAGTTGCGAGGGCTTGAACGGCGGCGTGCCCGACAGCAGGTCGGGCCTCGCGCCGAAGACCTGCCCCGCAAGCAGCGCGGCGCCCTCCACCGGCGGCACCGGGGCGGGCTGGGCCGGGGGGTCCCCTGCGGGCTCGGCGAGGGAGTGGCCGGGAGGTGGGGTGTCAGAGGCCTCTACGGCTGTTCCTTCCCCCTCCGCTGCGGCGAGCGGTGTGGCCGGGACCGGGCCCAGGGCACGCAGGTTCGCCTCGCCGAGGCGGCTGTGGAAGCTGACCTGTCGGTTCAGTGCGGCCAGGGGCTGGAGGTCGGCGGTCGGTACGGACCCGTCGCCGTCCGCCTGCGAGGTCGCCTGCAGATGCTCCCCGCCGAGGCCGGTCAGCTCCACGACCGCGTCCTGAAGCCGCTTGTGCGTGACCAGCAGCTGAGTGGCACGCTCGCGGCGGCGGGCCGCGGCCTGCTCCTCCTGCTCCCGCTGGCGGGCCTCGGCCGCGCTCGTGGACAGCTCGGGTTCCAGGCCGGTCGCCCTGGGCAGCTTCAGGGACCGCCGCAGCATCCGCCGTACGTCGTCGGTCTTGGCCGGGAACGCCGCGTCCGAGACCAGACGTGCGATCACCTCCAGGTACCGCAGCTGGTCGGTGAGCGCGTCGATCGGCCTACCGTGCTCGGTCGGCAGGTACTTGATCGCCAGCAGGCTGTCCCGGAGCCGCGACACCGACTCCTGGTAGGGCTGCCCGCCCACGACGGCCGGAGGCTCGGCCCCGTACGCGTCCCGCACCGCCTTGACGACGGCGAGCCGCAAGGCGTTGGGCTGCCCGGCGGGCGGGTTCGCCAGCAGCCGCCCGAGGGTGGCGGCGAACGCGGCGGTCTGCGCCGCCAGCGGGGTCTTCGCCGGCGCCCCGATGAATCTGACCGACGCGACGAACTCCCCCGCCACGCGCCGCACTTCGGCACGAGGAGTGCTCGACTGCGACGCGGTGGCGAGCACGTCCTGGAAGGCGGACTGCTGGGCCAGCTCGATACTCGGCTGATCCGGATCCTGGCCGACCGCGGGGCGGATCAACGCCATACGGAATAGCGGTTCCATAAAACTCTCCAGTGCGGCTCGAACGGCGGGGCGTGTGGTGTGTCGGGTGCCGGTCCAGTTCATTGATCGGAGGGATCACTGGAGCAGGCCGAACGGCCTTGGCGAGACGCGGTCGCTGTATCGAGTAGTTCGACCCCGTCTCCCCAGGTCACCACGCCTCAACGCCACCTGCAATTGGGAACGTTCATCAGATTCCCTGCGACACGGCCTATGCAGGATGCCAGTTCCGCGCTGAATGGCAATGACTTCGGTCCGCTGAGCGGAACAGCCCAGCAGCGGTCATGACTCCGTGCGCGACAGGCTCGCGGCTGGCACAGTCGCCCGGCGATGTTTGATGTTGACGGCCGAAGCCTTCGCCAGTGCTGCGGGGCTCAGGAAGCGCAGCGGACCGATCAGGCGGGACGCGAAGAGATGCATGTGCCGCGCCACCGATGCGTCGCGCGCCGCCGCCGAGAAGACCAGCCGCTCCACGGGATTGAACGGGCGGGCCGTGGCGTAGTCGACGGCCAGGAACTGGTGGCCGCGCAGTCGGCGCTGGTGGGTGCGTGCGTACGCCGCGAGCGACTTGTCGAGGTCGCCCCGGCCGGTTGCCGCCGAGGCGACCGCCTCCGCCAGCCACTGCGCGGACTGCAGGGCCCACCCGCATCCCACTCCCCACAGGGGGTCACTGGTCAGGGCGGCGTCGCCGATGAGGGCGACGCCCGGGGCGGTCGCCTTGCGGCTGTGCAGTGGGTAGTTGACCGTGCCGGTGATCTTCGTGATGCGCTCGGCGGAGTCGATGGGCGGCGCCTCGGGCAGGGCGCGGACGAAGGAGAGGAAGCTGCCCTCCAGGTCCTCCCGGAAGGCCGGCAGCCGCTTCTTGTCCGGGAGCACCGCGAGGACCGTCACCCCGTCGTCGTTCGGAAACGCGTATGCCATGTCGGGCTCCAGGAACCAGGCATGAGCGATCCCGTCGCGCAGCGGCAGATCGCGGAAGTGCGCGAGATAGCCGAACCGCGCGTTCTCGTGCGTCCGGGTCGGCACTCCGGCGAACTTCGCCACGGAAGAGTCCTTGCCGTCGGCGCCGACCACCAGGCGGGCCCGGATCTCGCGCTCGCCCTCGGGCGTCGAGGCGCGCACTCCCACGGTGCGCCCGGCTTCCCGGACCAGCCCGGTCACCTGGTGGCCGAGGAGCAGGTCGACGCCGGGGGTCTGCGCCGCGTGGGACCTGATCAACGGGTCGAGGGTGCTGCGCCGGACGTTGTACCCGTACGGCAGCTCGGGGCCCCTCGGCGCGGCCCTCGGCTCGATCCATCCCCACCGCGTGTACCAGCGGGCGTGGTTGCGGACGGCGCCCGCCTTCTCCAGGGCGGGCACGAGGCCGAGTTCGTCCAGCACCGGGTAGGCGCTGGCCGTGAGGGAGTGGGTGCACAGCACTTTGTACGCCTCGGGGTCCGAGCGGCGTTCCAGCAGTGCGACGCGGACACCGCGTCGAGCGAGCAGGATCGCCGCCGCGCTGCCGGCGAGGCTGGCTCCGCTGATGACGACGTCGTAGTCGTCTCCCGCGCTCTCAGGCTTGGTCATGCGCTGATCGCCCCCTTCGGGGTGTAGTGCCGTTCATAGGCTTGGTGCAGTGCAACTGCAGTCAAGAACATGAACAGTTGTCAAGAGTTGTGGATCAGGACGCGTGCGCGGGATGCGGTGGCCCCGCTACCGCTTCCCCACCAGCGGCAGCAGCAGTGCCGCAGACCAGCTGAAGTTGGGTGAGTTGAGCGGGTCCCCGGTCAACGGGTCGTAGTTCTCCATGATCGGCCCGTTCCCGCTCAGGCCCGCCGCGCTGTCGATGAGCCTCGCGGTCAGCGCGTCCGCGTCGCGGTCGAACCCGTAGCGGCGCATCCCGGCGATGGCGAAGTACGCCTGATCGAGCCAGACGGGGCCGCGCCAGTACTGCCGCGAGGCGAAGTACGGCGAGCTCTTGGACACCGTCGGCAGGGGCATCGAGGTGGCGAACTCGCCGGGATCCAGGAGTCGTTCGCGTGCGGCGACGGCCTGCGTCCGGGTCGCAACACCGGTCCACAGCGGAATCGCCCCCTCGATTCCCCTGCCCCGGTCCACCAGCCGGGTCCCGGTGCCGAGCGCGGTGTCGTGGAACCAACCGGTCGCCGGGTCGTACATCCTCTCCCGTACGGCCCTGGCGGTGGCGGCCGCCTTGGTACGCCAGCCATCGGCGTCCGCCCGCATCCCCAACTCCGCCGCGATCCGACCCAGATGCTCCTGGTCGGCGGCGAGATAGGAGTTGAGGTCCACGGACTCCTGGGTCAGCGAGTACCCGATCACCCGCCCCGCCCCGTCCTGGTTGGGCACGACCGAGGTGCCCAACGAGGCGTCGAACCGGGGCGCGTTGTCCATCCCGCTCTCCCAGGCCGCGGCCAGCCGCTGCTGCCCGGCCGTGCCGTTGGCGGGATCCACGGTCGCGCCGTACTCCGCGAGCCCGTTGTGGTCGTGGTCCCGATTGCGGTACCACCACCGCTCGTACGCTGCCAGCTTCGGGTACACCTCCCGCAGGAAGTCCTTGTCCCCGCTGCGCCGGTAGACCTCCCACACCGACCAGGCGCCCAGCGGCGGCTTGCTGTTCCGCTCGTTCCAGTTGGTCCCGCCGCGCTGCGGGTCGTTGGAGAACACGACGTCCGGGATCATCCCCGCGTCCTGCGGCCGGGTCGTGGAGCCGGGGCGTATCTGATGGTCGAGCACCGAGCGGATCTGCGCCTCGGCGAGTCCCGTATCGAAGCGTGCCGTGCCGACCGCCTGCTTCCAGGTGTCCCACGCCCACAGACCGCCCGCGAACCACTTGTACGACAGGGACGGCGTGATCCCGTCGTGCAGGAGGCATCCGGCGGGGCTGCGCCAGTTGGTCACCAGCGTTTCGAGCGCCTTGACGGCGAGCCGTCGCCGCCCGGGCGCCACCCCGGCGGTCACACCGTCGACGTACTGTCGCCAGCGGGCGTCGACGGTACGGACCGTCCGCGCCGGATCGGCGAGCACCCGCTGGACCTCACCCGCTTCCGCGACCCGCTCGGCCCGCGTGAACGTGTAGCTCTCGGTCCAGTCCAGAGAGCGTTCCGCGCCGGGCTTGAGGGTGAAGGGCGCGGCCAGTTCCGTACGGTAGGAGTCCCCCTCTTCCGTCAGGGCCGTCCGCACCGGGTCCTTGTGGCGGACCTCGAACCGCTCGGTGCCGTCGGTGAGGTAGTCGTCCGCCGCGCGCACCTTGGCGAAGCCGACGGCGACGCCCTGGGGCGCGACGGTCAGCGAGGGCGCCTGCCGCATGGGCGCCTGGGCGGGTCGCAGCAGGGTTCCGGTCCAGTCGGCGCCGAGGGTGCGCGGGGCCGGGCCGGTGTTGCGTACCGCGGCCCGCACCAGGGCGGTGCGGTGGGTGGCGTACCGAAGCTCAAGGGTGAGCCGGAGACCGCCGCCGAGGTCGTACGCCTGGACCAGGGCCCCCGGGCGTGAGGTGAAGCGCGGTGTGCCGCCGCCCGCGAGATCCAGCGGGCGGCCGCCCTCGCTCAGCCGGATGCGGCTGAACGCGGTGCTCAGCCACCATGGGTACTCCTGCGCGATGTAGAGAGGGCCGGTGAATCCGCCGTATCCGCCCGGGGTGTCCGCCGCCGGCAGGGCGTAAGCATGCCAAGCCCCTTGGTCCGCGAAGACGTTGACCGGGTTGATGTCCGTCTCGCCGCCGGGAAGCGCCGCCGCCGGGGTGCCTCTGAGGTCGAGTACGTCGTCGTAATCATGTCCGTGGCCCGGCACAGCCGTATGCCGGGGCGGGGCAGCGGCCGTGGGTTGGACACAGGCGGTGGCCACGGCGAGAGCGAGGGTGAGGGTTGATAAGGCACGGCGGGGCGGGCGCATCGGCGGATTCCAATCTTCCGAGTGTCCGGGTCCGAGAGACGCAGAGGGTGCTCGGCAGCATGGAACGCGCGTCGCGCCCGCATCACGCGTTTCTCCCTCTCCGGCTGGATCTCGTCCCCCAGCGCCTACACCTCAGAACACGAAGACGCGGTCAGGCGGGCTGCCACAGTTCGATCCGATTGCCCTCCGGGTCGGTGACCCAGGCGAACCGCCCCACACCCTCCATCTCCTGCGTCTCCTCGGCCACGTCCGCTCCCTTGGCACGCAACTGCGCGAGCATCGCGTCCAGGTCGCGGACCCGGAAGTTGAGCATGGTCTGCTGGGCGCGAGAGCCGAAGTAGTCGGTCTCGGACTCGAACGGCGCGAACACCGTCGGCCCGGCTTCCTGACGCCACAGGCCGTTCTCGTCGGCGTCCAGGCCAAGGCAGTCGCGGTACCACGTACCCAGAGCGGCCGGGTCTGCGGCCCGCAGGAAATATCCACCGATTCCCACCACACGTTCCATGCCGCCATCCTGCCAGGACGGCGTTCGCGAGGGGCCACACCACACCATCGCCTGCTTTATGCCGGGAGGCCGGAGTCAGCGTCCGTACAGCCTTCGATGACGAGGTTGCCGCCCTCGGTGAGGCGGGCGATGACGCCGGTCTTGTGGAAGCCGTCGGGGGTGAAGGCGCGGGCGTTGTGGTCAGGGGCTTTGTAGTAGCCGCGCAGGGTGCCGGGGCCGCGCGTCCAGAGCTGTCCGGGCGTTCCCGCCGGTACGTCGGTGCCGTCCGCGCCGGTGATACGGATCTCGTCCCCGGGCGAGAGGGGGCGGCCCTGCGTGTGCTGGATGACATCGTCGGGGTCGGTGAGCCGGGTCAGGCAGAGCAGCCCCTCAGCCGTCCCGAAGACCTGCTGGAGGCGGCAGTCGAAGGCCGGTGGGATGCGCGTGGCAAGGTCGGGGTGGAGATGCGCGCCGCCGACCTGGATGAGGCGCAGGCTGGAGAGGTCGTACGAGCCGTTGGGGACGGTTTCCAGCCACCCTTGCGCGAGGGCGGGGTCGAGGGAGGTGACGGTGACCTTCTCGGCCTCGATCGTGCGGAAGGTGTCGGCAGGGTCGGGGTCGTCGATCAGCACGACGGTGCCGCCGGTGGCGAGCGTGCCGACGACGCCGGGGCAGCCGAAGGTGAAGAGGGAGGTGGCCGGGAGCACGGCGAGGTAGACGTCGTCGGGGCCGAGGCCGATCAGTTCGGCAGCGGCCCGGGTCTGGTACGCGTAGGCGTTGTGGGTGCGCGGGACCAGGTGGGGCGAGGCCGTGTTCCCGCCCGACGGCAGGAAGAAGGCGACGTCGTTGGGGTCGTACGTGCGGTCCGGGTTGCTCGGGGCGTCCACGGACCGCAGGGGGAAGAACAGGCAGCCGCTGGGGGCGGTGGTGAAGCCTCCTTGGACACCATCGGGGCCGTCGAGGGTGAAGGCGCGGCGCAGCCGCGGATGGTCGTCACTGATCTCCGCGACCATCGCGGCGTGGTCGAAGCCACGGTGGATGCTGGGGCCGATGTAGGCGGCGGCTTCGGCGACACGGGCGAGGTGTCCGACCTCGTCGGCCCGGTAAGTGGTCGGCGCGAGCACCGGGAGGGCGCCCGCACGCATCAGTGCGTAGACGGTGATGACGAACTCGGGCACGTTCGGCATCTGCACGATGACCCGGTCCCCCGGCCGGATGCCCCGCAGCGTGAACCCCGCGGCCACGCGGTCGACGCGGCGGTTCAGTTCCCGGTAGGTGAGCCGCCGCTCGCCGTGGACGAGGGCGGTACGGGTCGTGTACGTGCGGGCGTGCTCGGCGAGGAGGTGGGGCAGGGCCGCACCCCGGTAGTAGCCGTCGTCGTAGTAGCGGCCCATGGTCTCGGGCAGGAGCGGGGTACAGCCGTCCAGCATGGTGCGAGCCCTTCCCGGTGTCACTCGGTACGGTTTTCCGTCACGGCCGCCAGTGTCCCGGACGCGCTCCCGCGCCGGGCAGTAGAGGATCACCCGAGGAACTGCCTGGTGCGGCGGTGTGGTTGACCAACGACGACGCCCTGGCGCCACTGACCGCGCTCGCAGCCGGGCCGACCGGAGGCGACAGCGACCGTCCGGCGTCTGCGGGCCCGACGGGTGATCTTCGTGCGGGTCGGTGGTCGCCGGGGCGGGGTGCGGGTGCTGCGGGCCGATACTGCGCGCATGAGAGCCCCCGCCCGATCTCCGTGCTGCGTCTCGCCGCCGTCACCGCCCTCCTCGCGCTCAGCGCCCCGGTCACGACCGCCAGCGGCGCGGCGGACGGCCGCGGCCACCACAGCCCCTGCGTCAGTTCCCGACTGCCCGACCGTGGCCCGGCCCGGGACGTCCTGCGGCTCGCCCAGCAGGCCAAGGCCGAGCAGGGGCTCAAGTCCGTGATCGTGCGGGTCACCCGCGACGGCCATGAGATCGTCACGGCCGCGCTCGGCGAGTCGATGACGGGCGTCCCGGCCGACCCCGCCATGCACTTCCGCAACGGCAACGTGGCGATCAGCTACATGGGCACCGCGCTGCTGCGGCTGGTCGACGAGGGCCGGGTCGACCTCGATGAGCCCGTCGCGCGCTGGCTGCCCGACCTGCCGCACGGCAAGCAGATCACCCTGCGCATGCTCGGCTCGTCCACGTCCGGTCTCATCGACTACGTCACCTCCCCCGGCTTCGGCGACACGGTCTACGCGAACCCGTTCCGCCAGTGGACGCCCAAGGAACTGGTGGCCATCTCCACCGGTAAACCGCTCTGGTACCGGCCGGGCACCAACTGGAGCTACTCCCACGCCAACTTCGTCATCCTCGGCGCCGCCCTGGAGAAGATCACCGGGACTCCGCTCGACGTGCTGCTCCAGGAGCAGGTCCTGGGCCCGCTCGGCCTGCACGAGACCCGGAACAGCTTCACGCCGGACATTCCGACGCCCGTCCTGCACGCCTTCACCTCCGACCGCGGGAAGTACGAGGAGTCCAGTTTCTGGAACCCCTCGTGGACCACCGCCCCCGGCGCGGTGCAGACCACCGACATCTGCGACCTGGCCCGCTCGGCCGCGGGCATCGGCTCGGGCGAGCTGCTCTCCCCGTCCGCCTACCGGGAACTGCTCGACCCGGGGACGGTGGGCCTGGGCCACCCGACCAAGACCTGCCCGGCAACGGTCTGCCTCGCCAACACCCGGGCCACCCACTACGGCATGGGCCTGCTGGTCCTCGGCGACTGGATCGGCCAGCACCCGCTGTTCTTCGGCTACACCGCCGCCCAGGCCTACCTCCCCTCCGAGCGCCTGGCCATCGCGGTTTCGGCGACCAACGGCCCCAAGGCCACGGGCGGCCACACCGCGCAGGTGCTCACCCAGCGCATTGCGGCCGCCCTCGTTCCGGACCACCCGATTCCCGACTTCGGCTGAGCCGGGGTCAGTAGGCCGTCGTGACCGTGACGCCGCTGAACGCGGTCTGCGCGTACAGGCTGACGTACCGGTATCCGGCCGTGCTGTTGGTGACCGTGATGCTCTCGTTGTTGCCGGTGTTCGTCGACCGGGCGGTGTACGCCGTGGTGGTCGCCCAGGCGTTGGGGTTGTAGTAGAGGTCGGCGTTGCCCGTGCCCCCGGTGGTGGTGATGTTCAGGGTCACGGTGCCGGCCGGCAGGTAGAGGTACAGGTAGTCCAGGTCGCCCGCCTTGGCCGAACGGCCGGAGCGGGAGCAGTTCTGCCCCAGCGTGCGGGTGTCGGTGCCGGTGCAGGCCGGGAGGGTTCCGCTGAGGGTGACGGGCTTGGCCGTGGTGGAGGTCAGGCCCTTGGCGTCGGTCACGGTCAGGGAGATCGTGTAGGTGCCGGGGGCGGTGTACGTCTTGGACGGGTTGGTCGCCGTGGACGTGGTGCCGTCGCCGAAGTTCCACGAGCGTGCGGTGATGGCGGCGCCGGTGTCGGTGGACCTGTCGGTCAGGTTCACCGACAGACCGGAGACGGCCACGTCGAAGGCGGCGGTCGGTCCGTTGCTCGTGCTGCCGCAGGCTCCGGCGGCACAGGCGTCGAGCCAGGTGGTGAAGTCGGCGTCGTAGCGGGTGCCGATGCCGGTGCTGTAGACCGCGTATCCACCGGCGTAGTCACCGGCACGGAACTTGGCCAGCATGTTCTGCACGTCCGCGGGGTGCTTCTCGATCATGTAGCGGGTGGCCAGATAGCCCCAGGGGTACGTACGGGTCTGGTCGGAGTTGGCGTAGGAGCTCTGCCACAGGGTGCTCAGTGCGTAGGTGTGCTGTGCGGCGTCGGCGATCGCCTCGGTGTCGGGCAGACCGCGGTAGCTGTAGGAGACGTACTCGGCGAAGCCCTCGATCCACCAGATGTCCGGGACGGCCTGCCCGGCCTCGAAGTCGCCGGCCATGTCGTAGCGGCCGTCGAGGTAGTGCGTGTACTCGTGGTTGAGGTTCCAGATGTCGCCGGGGAAGCCGTCGTTGACGCTCTTCACGTAGGACAGGAAGCGGGCCTGGTTGGCCGGGTCGGACGGGTTGCCCTCCAGGTACTCTCCGCCGTTGTTGGTGCTGTTGCCGAAGATCCAGCCGGAGTAGGTCTGGTAGTCCTTGGGGCTGGCGAACGTCACGACCTGGATGTTCGTGTTGTGGTCGTCGGCCACCGGGCCGCTGTCCTTGACGATGCCGTGGAAGTAGGCGTCCTGCCCCTTGAGGCTGGTGCAGGCGGCGGTGAGGGCCGCGTTGGTCAGGGACTGGGCGCGGAAGGTGTGTGCGCTGTCGCAGTTGTAGGTGATCGGCAGCGCGGCGGCGGTGAGGCGGCCGACGAAGTCGCAGGTCCCGTAGTACGAGCACTGGGCCTTGTCGTAGGTGTCGGTCATGGCGGCGACCCCGACCCACAGGGGTGCGGTCGCCCCGGTGATGGCCGAGTCGCCGAGCAGGCCCTTCACCAGCGGCCTGACCTTGGCCTGGAGGGCGGGCGTGTCGAGGAAGCGAGCCGTCTCCATACCGGCGTTGGAGTCGAGGTAGAACCAGGCGTCGTTCAGCTTGGCCAGGTGGTTGTGCGCGAACGCGCCCAGGGTGTCGATGATGCTCGGGTCGGCGGTCACCGCCTTGATGAAGGCGGGGTTCCAGTGGCCGCGGAAGATCGGGGTGAAGACGTCGTTGACGGCGGCGTCCATGCTCCAGTACGCGTCGAAGCTGCTGTCGTAGGCGTTGAGCACCCTCTTGTACGTGTTCAGGTAGCGGGCCTGCTCGTTGGCGCTGTCCGTCAGGATCAGGACCTCGCCCAGGACGTCGCCGTTGGCCGAGCTGACGTCCAGGAAGTGCGAGGAGGCGGTGAAGGTGTCCAGCGCGGCCTCGGTCGCCGCGGCGAGGGTGGGGCCGTACGGTCCCACGTCGGAGGCGTGGTTGAACTGCACGTAGTACCCGGCGCGCAGGAACAGCACCAGCTGCCACACGTGGGTGGAGTTGTCTCCGGGGTAGTTCCGCGCCGTGCTCTGGAACGCGTTGGCGATGGTGACCATCTGCGCTTCGCGGAACGCGTTGCGTGCATCGGTGCCGGTCACGCCGAACAGCGTGTTGACGCAGCTCGTGGTCGACGCCTGGACGAACGCGACGAGCTCGGAGCCGGTCCGGCTCCCGAAGTCGCCCGGCGTGCAGGATGTCGCGGCCGCGCCCCGCGCACGGCTGTGGTCCGGCGGAACCGTCCGCGAGGGGACCGGGTTCTGCGGGGGCCGCTTCGCGGCGTCGACCGGGCTGCGGCGCGAGTCGGCACGGTCGGAGACGGTCGCGGTCGAGCCGACCGGCGGCGGTGCGGCGTGCTGCTTGGGCTGGGCCGCCCCGGCCTTCGTGGGCTGCGGGGCCAGCCCTCGGTGTTCGGTGGCGGAGGCCCGGCCGGTCTGGCCGAGCACGGCTATGGACAGGCACAGCGCCAGGACAAGTATCAGCAGACCGCTGAGACTTCGTCTTGTTCGTTCCGTTCGGGTGTTCACGTGCCGCCTCCCAGCGGAGTGAAGACCGCGCTGCGGTGCGCGGTGGTGGGGGGAATTGCCGCAGGCCGCCTGAACCGTCCGGGCCGCCCCTGTACGTACGGGCATGTCCGGGCAGGCCCCGATGACCCGCAGGGCCGCACTGATCCGTTGGCTTGAACGCGACTTACGGTGACCGCAGCCAGAAAAATTGCACATGTCACATGGCTTGGGAAGAGAGCGCGGGTAAACCGGTGGCAATTCCTGGAAGTCGCGGGCCCCTGACCGCGTACGAGACTGCGCGGCCACAGTGACGAAAGACACCGACAAACGACCGGCTATACCCCGATCAGAGCGAACCGGGACAAACCATGTGCGACCAACCACCGTGGGCGGCGAACCGCAAACCCGGTCCGGATCATGGCCGTTGCTCTCTGGTGGCGCCTGGTTTCACCGTGTAGCGTCACTGTCAGATGTCGTGGTTCGCAGTACCTGCCCGCGCTCCGGTGCGGGCGTTTTGCTGTGCAGTGCGGGACCAGGGCGATCACCTCCGGATCCGCGCGGTGCGGATCCGATATCGACTGAGAGGTACCAGCATGGCCAGCGGAACTGTGAAGTGGTTCAACTCGGAGAAGGGCTTCGGCTTCATCGCCCAGGACGGCGGCGGCCCGGACGTCTTCGCCCACTACTCCAACATCAACTCCTCCGGCTTCCGTGAGCTCCAGGAAGGCCAGGCCGTGACCTTCGACATCACGCAGGGCCAGAAGGGCCCGCAGGCGGAGAACATCACCACCGTCTGAGCCAGGCGGGCAGCAGTGGGCCCTCGAAGCGGCAAGTCCGCTCCGAGGGCCTGCTTTTGTGCGCTCGCAGACGAGCCGTAGAGCTACTCGCCCTGCCTCGCGTCTGCCGGGATCTCGAAGATGATCTCGATTCCGTCGCGCTCGTTCCCCTGCTCGCCGACCCGCGTGAAGCCGAAGCCCGCGATGGTGGCCAGGGAGGCCTCGTTGTCGGATCTGATGATGGCTCGCACGGTCCTGACACCGGGTTCGGCGGCGGCCCTGGCGAGCAGCGCCGTCACCATGGCGCGGGCATACCCCTGGCGGCGATACCCCGGCACGACGGTGTAGCCGATCTGGACCACGCCGGCCTCGTCCGGCGGCCCGTGGAACCCTGCGTCGCCGACGACGGCCCCGTCCGGCTCGGACACCGCGGCCCTGGTGATCCAGGGCGCGGCGGACGGATCCTTGGCGAGCTGGTCAGCGCGATAGTCGAAGATCCAGCGGGCCCGGTCGCAGACGAAGTGTTCGTCGAGCGCGACCCCGGCCTCGGCGCTGCCGCCGGCGAGGTCACCGTCGGCAAGCGCCCGCAGCGCCTTGGCACTGAGCTCGACGAAGCGGACGCGTTTGGGTGCGGAGAGAGGTTCGTTGTTCATCGCGGAGATGCTCGCCCAGCATCGCAGGGCTGTCCACCGCTTTACGCCATCACTGCTGGTGCCACCTGTAGTACTGGTTGGAGGGATCACAGGCGGTCGCTTGCAGGAGGGTGTCGTTCCGAACGCTGGGCGTCGAGAGGCAGAGCCCGCTCGACACGTTCTGCCACACCTGGTACCAGCCCGACGGCGGCCCGTTGGGGTTGTCCGCGTAGAAGACGCGCCACTGCTGAGTGGTCGCGGCCGCGTTGCAGAACTCCACCGTGACCGTGCCCGAGCCCCAGGCCGGTGCGGTGATGCACCGCCCCGTGCGCTGGTTGGTGAAGGTGAACAGGCCTGTCTGCGTGTTGAACCCTTCGAGCCACTTCTGCTCGGAGCCACCCGTGCACGACCACATATGGAGCTTCGAGGCGTTCTCGGTGGCGTTGTCGAGACAGTGGGTGGAGTTCCAGACGTTGATCGGGCTGAAGCCCGCGGCCTGCGCGGGTGTGCCGACCGCGGCGACGGACAGCATCGCCAGCGCCACGGTGAACAGCGCGAACAGGCTGCGTCTCTTGGGCATGGGGCCTCTCCGGGTTCCTCGCCAGAGATCCTTGGAGCCTGAACGACACGCGGCACGTACAGACAAGAAGACCCGAGCCCCGCGAGTCGTGAGGCTGCCTCGCTGGAGACACCGGCGAGTTCCTCCGGCGCGGCGCCCCGAGTCTCACACCACGGCTTGTTCCCAGCAACGCGCCCGACGCTCATTGTCCGGTTTTCGCGCCGAGTTGATCGCCGGGGGATCCTTGTCCGGGGAGGTCAGTGGTCGTCGCGTACGTCGCCCGGCGTCTCCACGGCCCACGCCGCCGACGAGGAACAGGCCATCCCGCTTAAGACGACCGATGAGTTTCTCCGTGGCCGACAGTCAGAGATCATGGTTGGTGCGCCGCACCCGCGCGTGTGATCCCATAGCGCACCGGCCGAACTGCCGAGACCCGAACACGAGACACCGAGGAACCCTAGATGCGTACTCTGATCAGCACCGCCTTCATCTCCCTCGACGGCGTCGTGGAGGCTCCGGGCGGCGAGCCCGGCTACCGCAACTCCGGATGGACCTTCAAGCACACCGAGTTCCTCCCCGAGGCGTTCGAGATCAAGGGCCGGGAGCAGAAGGAAGCCACCGCCATACTCCTGGGGCGGATCAGCTACGAGGCGTTCAGCCCCGTGTGGCCGGACATGGCGGACTTCGCCGACTACAAGGTGATGCCGAAGTACGTCGTCTCCACCACCCTCGCCGAGGACGACCTGGTGGCGAACTGGGGCGAGACGACGATCCTGCGCTCGCTCGACGACGTCGCCGCGCTGAAGGAGACCGAGGGCGGGCCGATCATCGTCCACGGCAGCGCCTCCCTCAACCAGAGCCTTTCGGACGCCGGCCTGATCGACCGCTACCACCTGCTCGTCTTCCCGCTCCTGCTCGGCGCCGGCAAGCGGCTGTTCAGCGCCACGGACAAGGACACCCAGAAGCTGAAGCTCGTCGAGCACGAGGCCTACCCCAACGGCCTCCAGAAGAACGTCTTCGACGTCGTCCGCTGACCCCTCCCCGGCCGCGCTCCCCTGCCGCACCCTGGCGTGGAGGCGCGGGACGGACAGAGGGAGACGACGATGGGCCGGAAATCGGACAGGTCCGGCGGCGCGGCGGCCGGTGCGCCGTCGGCGCT
>NZ_BMTS01000006.1 GCF_014649795.1 Streptomyces melanogenes | reverse complement strand
CTGGTGGAGCCGGTTCTCTTGGTCGAAAACCCATCTACCAGGGGCTTCACCACGTTGTCAGCCCAACAGCCGCACTCCAGAACCAGGTTGGAAAAGGCTCAGTGAAGTGGGTCGCCGTCGCCGAGATCCAGGAGATGCCACAACCAGAGATCATTCTCGGGTTCCATAGCCTGCGCCTCGTGAAGCCTGTCGATGACATGGGCGCCCTGTACGGCGACGGCAGCATCGCCTGTTGGCTCGCCTACGACAACTTGCACCAGGCGTTACGCGGCCTCTAGGCGCTTACAGCCACGGCCACGGCTTCGGATGCGGGCCACACTGGGTGTAACTGCATGACAACGACGACGCACAGCTGTGAACCACATTGGACGTTGGCGGACGATCCGTGTAAGTGCCGAGCGCATCGTCCCACGGCAGCAATATCTCCACTGCCTGAAAGGCCCTGACTTGCCCGGTTGCCGGAACCGTGGCACGTCAGGCACTCCAGGTCACCCCTTCCCCAATCCGCTCAGCCCGCCTCCCCCTCAACCGCCTCAAAAATGTCCGCATCAGTCTCCCGCTGCCACTCCGGCAGCTCAGCCCAGTCGGCCACGTAGCCCGGCTTCGGGTTCTCGAAGTGGTGGTACATCTGGGCCGTCCAGCACGTGGCGACGAAGCGGCTCTTCTGTTCGCGGGCGAGGCGGGAGGCGTGGCCGGCGGTCTGGTCCAGGAGTTGGCGGATCTGGGCGTGGACCGCGCCTGCGGCGGCGCGTTCCCATGCAGGGGTGTCCTCCCAGGGCGTCACGTAGCCGGCCTTCGGTTCGCCGGGGAAGTGCTTGCGTACACCGGCGATCCACGCCTCGCGGAACAGCCGCGCGCCCTCGATCGGCAACATGCCGACCCCTCTCGTCACCTCGTGCTCAGTGCGCTGCTGATCTCAACACCCGGCTCAGCGATGCAGCGGTCGCGGCCAGGGGCTCGAACTCGGCTTGCAGGGGCTGGAGTCTACGGTTGCCGCGAATGAGCGAGGGTGCCCTGAGGCCAGCCGCAAGGCCTCACCCGCGAACGAGCCTCCCAGGCCGGGTCGTGATGCTCCGCACTGGTGTCGGCCAGGTCCGTTGGCAACGCATCGCGCCCGAATGGCCTTGCTGCCGGAGCATTTCTCGGCGCCCTACCGCAGGGCTCAGAAGGCCGCCTGCTGGGCTACAGGTCACCGAGAACCTCTCTACGTGCTGCTTCTGCCTTCCGATTGAGCCTGTTCGTCATCGTCACCGCGGCGATGGTGAACAGCAGTCCGAGAACCACCAGCAGCACTTGAGTGATCACGCTGACGATCGCGATGCTCTTGGTGGCGCTGGTGATCATCAGCCAGATGATCCCGCCGGACGTCCACGCGAACCAGATGCGGAACTTCTCAACTCGTACTGCTTTTTGCACGTCGCTGTAGCTCGCCATGACGCCTCCAGAGATGAGTTGGTAGGGGGAGGATGTCGCGAGTGGTTGGGACGTGAGGGCAGCGTGGCTTTGCCGGAACCCCTTTGGGTGACCGTGCGCTTCATTGGAGGTCGTCGGAGGCCCGCCCAATCGAGGGGAGAAACAGCCCGTACGCGCAAGGGTCGGCCCGCCCCCGTCACGCAGCCTGAAGCTGACGCGCCAAGACGAAGGCATCGGCGGTGAGCCCGCACCCTGCGCTGGAGCTCCCGGGAAAAGGCCGTCGGCCTCGCCAACGAGACATACGCGATCCGCGTTCTGGACGCGCTCGACAACACCACCCCACCGGCCGTCCGCATCCACGGCGTCCTTCGGCTCCCCTAGAGCGAGGTGGAGCGAAGGCAAAACGGCAGCGCGGGAATACCAGCGGTAGGATAGGTGGCATGCCTGACCCTACCGGCAAGTACTCGATCACCATGCCGCGCGACATCGCCGAAGCCGCTCGCGCCCGCAGTGGTCCCTCCGGGCTGTCCGCATATGTCGCCGCCGCCGTCGCCCGGCAGATCGAGCGGGACAATCTCAATGAGCTCATCCAGGTCGCCGAGGCCGAGCACGGGCCCGTGGCCGAGGATGAGATCCAGGCCCTGCGGGAGCAGCTGCAGCAGGCGCGGCGGGAGCAGACGGGCAGCGGGGCGGACGCCGCGTGAGTCCGTCGCCCGCCTCCCCGGGCGGCACGCTCGTGCTCGACAGCGAGGGGCTGGCCAAGGCCGTGTTGCGCGACCGGACCGTCACCGCGTGGCTCGCCCTGGCCCGAGCGGACGATCTGCGGGTCATCACGTCTGCGGCCACGCTCGTCGAGGTGGTCCACCCGCGGATCAACCGCCCCGCGCTGGAGTGGACACTGTCCCGCCTCGTCGTCGAGCCGGTCACGGAATCCCTCGCCCGGGACGCCGCCGGGCTGCTCGCCGACGCCGGGCTGCACGGCCACAAGTACGCCATCGACGCCATGCTCAGCGCGACCGCTCTCGCCGCCCCGGGGCCCGTAACCGTGCTGACCTCCGACCCCGAGGACCTCACCGCCCTGTGCGGCGGCCGCGTCACCGTGATCAAGGTCTGATCGCCAGGTCCGATCACGAGCCGGGCCACGCCGACCCCTCCGGCGCGAACGTGTTCGCGTGCTTGTAGGCGTACGGCAGGACCTCCCGTGGCGTGAACGTACGGCCCAGGTCGCTCATTTCGTCGAGATCGCACGGCGTCGGCGCCTCTTCCCGGTCGGGGCCGAGAACGACAACGCCGCCATCCGGATCACGCAGACGGAACCCCGTGCCGCCCGCGTCGAGCCCACACGTCACCCCTCCCCGATGTCCTCCCCCCAAAGCCCCGGATTCCCCAACACGAACCCCCGCATCAGCGACCGGCATTCCTCGTCATCCAGCACCACGATCTCCACCCCAGCCCCCGCCAGCCACTCACGCCCACCCTCAAACGTCGTCGCCTCGCCGATCACGACCCTCGGAATGCCGAACTGGCGGACCAGGCCGCTGCAGTGCCAGCAGGGGGAAAGGGTCGTCACCATCGTTGTGCCGCCGTACGACCGCTGGCGGCCCGCCGCCCGGAACGCCGCCGTCTCCGCGTGCATGGACGGGTCGTCGTCCTGGACTCGGCGGTTGCGGCCGCGGCCCAGGAGGCGGCCGTCGGCGGCGTACAGTGCCGCGCCGATCGGGATTCCTCCCTCGGCCAGACCGGCTCGCGCCTCCTGGAGCGCTACGGGGAGCAGGGCACGTGCCGCCGCCAGTTCCATGACCTCAGTGTGGCCCCGGAGCGCCCAAAGGCACCCGCATCAGGAGTTCGGCCGCTTCCCATGGTTCGCGCTCTTCTTCTTCCGCGCCCGGCGCTTGTTCCCTCGCTTCGACATGGCCCTCGTCTCCCTACGTAAGGTCTGGAATGGACTGCCATAGGCCGGAATAGCCCACTTTGCTCCACCTTACGTTCCACCCCTCCCCCTCACACCTCGAACCGGTACCCCATCCCCGGTGCCGTCACCAGATACCTCGGGTGGGACGGGTCCGCCTCCAGTTTGCGGCGCAGTTGGGCCATGTAGACGCGGAGGTAGTTGCTCTGGGTGCGGTACGTCGGGCCCCAGACCTCCTGGAGCAGTTGGCGTTGTGTGACCAGGCGGCCGCGGTGGCGTATCAGGACCTCCAGGAGGTGCCACTCCGTCGGGGTCAGGCGTACGGGGGCGCCGTCGCGGGTCGCCTTCTTCGCCAGGAGGTCCAGGGTGAAGGTGGGGGTCGAGACCCGAGCCGGGGAACCGGGCTCCGGCTCCCGGGGCTCCGGCCCGCCCCCGTCCCCCCGCCGCGTCGCCGCCCGCAGCCGCGCCAACAGCTCGTCCATGCTGAACGGCTTCGTGATGTAGTCGTCCGCGCCCGCGTCCAGCGCCTCCACCTTCTCGTCCGACGTGCTCCTGGCCGAGACCACCAGGATCGGCGCCCGTGACCAGCGGCGCAGGGTGCGCATCACGTCGATGCCGTCCATGTCCGGCAGGCCCAGGTCCAGGAGCACCGCGTCCGGGGGGTTCGCGGCGGCCAGGGTGAGGGCCGTCTCGCCGTCGGGGGCCGCGTCCACGTCGTACCGGCGCGCTCTGAGGTTGATCTCCAGAGCCCGTACGAGCTGCGGCTCGTCCTCCACCACCAGCACCCTGGTCATCGGCCCGCTCCCCGACCCCGTCCTAAGCCCGTCACTTCCCCACGGCCTCCTTCAGCGCGATGTTCAGCTTGAGGACGTTGACGCGCGGCTCGCCGATGAAGCCGAGGATCCGGCCGCTCGTGTGGTCCGCGACCAGCTTCTCCACCGTCGCCAGCGGCAGGCCGTTCACCTGCGCCACCCGGTGGATCTGGAGCTTCGCGTACGCCGGGGAGATGTCCGGGTCCAGGCCCGAGCCCGAGGAGGTGACCGCCTCGGCGGGGACGTCGGACGGGTCGACCTTGTACGTCGGGGTCGAGTTGTCCCGTACCACCGCCGCCTTGGCGTCCTTGACCTGTTGGATCAGCTTGTCGTTGTCGCCGGACAGGTTGGTGGCGCCCGAGACGATCAGGTCGTACTGGGTGTTGACGCCGTTGGCCTTGTTGGAGCCGAGGCCGTTGGAGGGGCGCGGCTGGAACCAGTGCAGGTCCGGGCGGGCCGCCTCCTCGGGGTCGGCGGGGTTCTTCTTGGGGAGGTCGTAGCGCTGGCCGATGAGCTCCGAACCGACCACCTTGCCCCGGGACTTGACCTCCGAGCCGTTCGCCTTGCCGCCGAGGGCGGCCTGGGCGATGCCGGTGACGGCGAGCGGGTACAGGACGCCGCAGATCACCGTGAGGACCAGCAGGGCGCGCAGGCCCGCGCCGATCAACCGGGCCGTGTTGGATACCGAGTTGTTCATGACGGATCAGCCGATTCCGGGGATGAGGGTGATAAGCAGGTCGATGAGCTTGATGCCGATGAAGGGGGCGATGAGGCCGCCGAGGCCGTAGATCCCGAGGTTGCGGCGGAGCATCTTGTCGGCGCTGGTCGGCTTGTACTGGACGCCCTTCAGGGCCAGCGGTACGAGCGCGATGATGATCAGCGCGTTGAAGATGACCGCCGAGAGGATCGCCGACTCGGGGCTGTGCAGGCTCATGATGTTGAGCTTGTCCAGGCCCGGGTAGACCACCGCGAACATCGCCGGGATGATCGCGAAGTACTTCGCCACGTCGTTGGCGATGGAGAACGTAGTGAGCGCGCCCCGGGTGATCAGGAGCTGCTTGCCGATCTCCACGATCTCGATCAGCTTGGTCGGGTTGGAGTCGAGGTCGACCATGTTGCCGGCCTCCTTGGCGGCCGACGTGCCCGTGTTCATGGCCACGCCTACGTCCGCCTGGGCCAGCGCGGGGGCGTCGTTGGTGCCGTCGCCCGTCATCGCGACCAGCTTGCCGCCGGCCTGCTCGCGCTTGATCAGGGCCATCTTGTCCTCGGGGGTGGCCTCGGCGAGGAAGTCGTCGACACCGGCCTCTTCGGCGATGGCCTTGGCGGTCAGCGGGTTGTCGCCCGTGATCATGACCGTCTTGATGCCCATCCGGCGCAGCTCGTCGAACCGCTCCCGCATGCCCTCCTTGACGACGTCCTTGAGGTGGATGACGCCTAGGACGCGGGCGCCGTCAGCGTCTTCCAGAGCCACCAGCAGCGGCGTGCCACCAGCCTGGGAAATCCGGTCGGTGAGCGCCTGGGCGTCCTCCGAGACACTGCCGCCCCGCTCCTTCACCCACGCCACGACCGAACCGGTCGCGCCCTTGCGGATCTTGCGCCCGTCCACGTCCACGCCCGACATCCGGGTCTGGGCGGTGAAGGCGATCCACTCGGCGTCCGTCAGCTCGCCCTGGTGGCGCTCGCGCAGCCCGTACTTCTCCTTGGCGAGGACCACGATCGAGCGGCCCTCGGGGGTCTCGTCGGCCAGCGAGGAGAGCTGGGCGGCGTCCGCCACCTCGGCCTCGGTCGTCCCGCGTACGGGCACGAACTCGGACGCCTGGCGGTTGCCCAGAGTGATGGTGCCGGTCTTGTCCAGGAGCAGCGTGGAGACGTCGCCCGCCGCTTCCACCGCCCTGCCCGACATCGCCAGGACGTTCCTCTGTACGAGGCGGTCCATGCCCGCGATGCCGATCGCGGAGAGCAGCGCGCCGATCGTCGTCGGGATCAGGCAGACCAGGAGTGCGGCCAGCACGATCATCGACTGCTCGGCGCCCGCGTACTTCGCGAAGGGCTGGAGCGTGACCACCGCCAGCAGGAACACGATGGTGAGCGAGGCGAGCAGGATGTTCAGCGCGATCTCGTTCGGCGTCTTCTGCCGTGCCGCGCCCTCGACCAGGTTGATCATCCGGTCGATGAACGTCTCGCCCGGCTTCGTCGTGATCTTGATGACGACCCGGTCGGACAGCACCTTCGTACCGCCCGTGACCGCGCTCCGGTCGCCGCCGGACTCACGGATCACCGGCGCGGACTCGCCCGTGATCGCCGACTCGTCGACGGACGCGACGCCCTCGACGACGTCACCGTCGCCGGGGATGACGTCGCCCGCCTCACAGACGACCAGGTCGCCGATCCTCAGCTCGGTACCGGGCACCCGCTCCTCGGTGGAGCCGACCAGCCGCCGGGCCACCGTGTCGGTCTTGGCCTTGCGCAAGGTGTCGGCCTGCGCCTTGCCCCGGCCCTCGGCGACCGCCTCCGCGAGGTTCGCGAAGATCGTGGTCAGCCAGAGCCAGCCCGCGATCGCCCAGCCGAACCAGTCACCCGGATCCTTGACCGCCAGGATCGTGGTCAGTACGGACCCGATCTCGACGACGAACATCACCGGCGACTTGACCATCACCCGGGGGTCGAGCTTCCTGACCGCGTCCGGGAACGACTTGACCAGCTGCTTCGGGTCGAACAGACCGCCGCCGACCTTCCCCTGGTCCTGGTGACCGGTGGGGACGTCGCTGTGCGGGGCGCGGGTGGGGGTGGCGGTGGACATGGAGCCGGGCTCCTCAGACTTCAGGTTCGTGGTCATGACGCCAGCCCCTCGGCCAGCGGTCCCAGCGCGAGCGCGGGGAAGTAGGTCAGACCGGTGACGATCAGGATCGTGCCGACCAACAGGCCCGTGAACAGCGGCTTGTTGGTGCGCAGCGTGCCCGCCGTCTCCGGGATCGGCTTCTGCTCCGCGAGCGAGCCCGCCAGCGCCAGCACGAACACCATCGGCAGGAACCGGCCGAGCAGCATGGCGAGGCCGATGCTGGTGTTGAACCAGGGCGTGTTGGCGTTCAGGCCCGCGAAGGCGGAGCCGTTGTTGTTGGCGCCCGAGGTGTACGCGTAGAGCACCTCGGAGAAGCCGTGGGCGCCCGAGTTGGTCATCGAGTCGCGGGTCGAGGGCATCGCCATGGCGACCGCCGTGAACACCAGGACCAGGGCCGGGGTGATGAGGATGTAGCAGGCCGCGAACTTGATCTCGCGGGTGCCGATCTTCTTGCCCAGGTACTCGGGCGTGCGGCCCACCATCAGGCCCGCCAGGAACACCGCGATGATCGCCATGATCAGCATGCCGTAGAGGCCCGAGCCGGTGCCGCCCGGCGCGATCTCGCCGAGCTGCATGCCCAGCATGGTGATGCCGCCGCCGAAACCGGTCAGCGAGGAGTGGAAGCCGTCCACGGCGCCCGTGGAGGTGAGCGTGCTGGCGACCGCGAAGATCGAGGTGCCGCCGATGCCGAAGCGGGTCTCCTTGCCCTCCATCGCGCCGCCGGCGAGGTCGAACGCCGGTCCGTGGTGGGCGAATTCGGTCCACATCATCAAGGCGGTGAACCCGACCCAGATGGTGACCATCGTCGCCAGGATCGCGTATCCCTGCTTGACGCTTCCGACCATCTTGCCGAACGTCCGCGTCAGCGCGAACGGGATCACCAGGATCAGGAAGATCTCGAAGAGGTTGGAGAAGCCGTCGGGGTTCTCGAAGGGGTGGGCCGAGTTGGCGTTGAAGTAACCGCCGCCGTTGGTGCCCAGTTCCTTGATCGCCTCCTGCGATGCGACCGCGCCGCCGTTCCACTGCTGTGAGCCGCCCATGAACTGGCCGACCTCGTGAATTCCGGCGAAGTTCTGGATGGCGCCGCAGGCGACCAGCACCAGCGCGCCGACCACCGATATCGGCAGCAGGATCCGCACGGTGCCGCGCACCAGGTCGGACCAGAAATTGCCGAGCTCGCCGGTACGGGAGCGGGCGAATCCGCGTACCAGGGCGACCGCGATCGCGATGCCCACCGAGGCGGAGACGAAGTTCTGCACCGCCAGGCCGCCGGTCTGCACGACGTGGCCCATGGCCTGCTCGCCCGAGTACGACTGCCAGTTGGTGTTCGCCACGAACGACGCGGCCGTGTTGAACGCCTGGTCGGCCGGGATCGACACGAAGCCGAGCGAGCCGGGCAGGTGCCCCTGGAGGCGCTGGAGCAGATAGAGGAAGAGGACGCTCACGGCCGAGAAGGCCAGGACCCCTCGCAGATACGCGGGCCAGCGCATCTGGGTGGACGGGTTGGCGCCGACGGCCTTGTAGATCCACTTCTCGACGCGCAGATGCTTGTCGGAGGAATAGACGCGGGCCATGTAGTCGCCCAGCGGCCGGTAGGAAAGGCCCAGGGCCGCCGTGAGCGCGGCGAACTGGAGCACACCGGAAAGAACAGGAGACATGGCGGGGCTCAGAACCTCTCCGGGTACACAAGGGCGAGGACGAGGTATCCCAGCAGGGCGACGGCCACGATCAGACCGACGATGTTCTCGGCAGTCACAGCTTCGCCACCCCCTTGGCAATGAGCGCCACCAACGCGAATACCGCGATCGTGGTGACGACGAAGGCCAGATCGGCCATCGCGAACTCCAGAACTCGAAGAGGCTCGGAAATGAGCGGGAAATGGGCGGACCTCTAGAGCAAACCCCTCCGCACGGCCCCCGCACGTTTCGTTGACGGCCCCCTTACGGCCACTGGCACGTCCTTGACGCCTTTCATACGCGGCTTCCGGCCAGGGCGGCCCGGGCTACGGCGTCAGGAGGCCGTATATCCGCCGTCAAGACTTGTCCGGCGGGCGTCAACGCTTCATCAACGGGCGCCGAAGGGCCCCGGCCCGGTCCTTAGCGTCACGGGCATGAGAGCCATGGGACGACGGACACCCCGTACTGCGCCGCCCGCCGCGTACGACCGGACCTGGGCGGGTGAGGCCCGCTCGGCGGTGGGGTGCGCGGCCGTGCTGCTCGGTCTGCTGCTGCTCATCGACAGCGGCGCGGGCACCCTCACGTCCTGGCGGGCGGCGCTGTGGGCGGGCCTGGCCGTGCTGCTGCTCCTGGTGCTGTGGCCGGCCCGGGTGTCGGCGGCCCCGGGCCTGCTGGTCGCACGCGGACCACTGCGCACCCGGGCCGTACGCACCGACCGACTGGTGTCGGTGCGCTGGTCGGACGGCGTCGCCCAGCGCCTGGTCCTACGCGACGCGGAAGGCGCCCGGGCGGAACTCGACCCCCGGGTCCTGGTCGCCAACCCGCCGCTGTGGCGCCTGCTGGACGAGGACGCCCGTACGAGCGTGACGCGCGGGACACTCCGCTGCGGAGAAACGGCCCTGCGGCAGGTATCGGAACGGGTGGACAGGGAGACGGCACGGGGCGTGTTCAAGGTGTCAGGCCTGAACTGAGCACCCCGGTTACCAGGGGCGCGGGGAACTGCGCGCCCAGCCACCCACCGGCCAGCAGACAAAGACCGGGCAAAAGAGGCCGTCACACTTGCCCGCCCCACTTCGTCAATTCCATGACAGTCGGAGCCCAGGCCACGCGACGAGTGGCAGCCAGGAGAACAGTCATGGAAGCACGGATGCCGAGCCCGGCGACGCTCGTCCCGGGGGCGATGGAGGCCGTACGGGGACTTCAGAAGGCGACCCACAGCGCCGGAGTGCCCGCCACCACGATGCACCTCGTCCATCTGCGCGCCAGCCAGATCAACGGATGCAGCGCCTGCGTCGACTCCGGCACCCGGTACGCGATGAAGGGCGGCGAGAGCGCGGAGCGCCTGTTCGCGGTGGCCGCCTGGCGCGAGACGCCGTACTTCACGGACGCCGAGCGGGCCGCGCTCGCCCTCACCGAGTCGGTCACCCGGCTCAACGACCGCGCCGAGCCGGTCTCCGACGAGGTCTGGGACGAGGCCGCCCGGCACTACGAGGAGAAGCCGCTCGCGGCCCTGGTGCTGTGGATAGCCGTCAGCAACTTCTACAACCGGCTCAACGCGGCCACCCGCCAGCAGGGCGGCCAGACCTGGTGATCCGGCGGCCCGGCGATCCGGCAGTCCACTGAACCTCAACTTCCGCTCCCGCCAAGGGATCTGACACTCCGTTCGATCCGTACGGCCTTGGCACCCGCGACAACCGTGGGGCATGCTCGCCGAGATCGACCGAGACTGAGTACGACATCCATGCGCAACGCCGAGGTGGCACGAATGGCAACCGAGACAACCACCTGCTGCATCGTCGGGGGCGGGCCGGCCGGCGCGATGCTGGGGCTGCTGCTCGCCCGGGCCGGTATCGAGGTCACCGTCCTGGAGAAGCACCGGGACTTCCTGCGGGACTTCCGCGGCGACACGATCCACCCCTCCACCCTGGACGTCCTCGCCGAGCTGGGGCTCGCCGAGCGCTTCCTGGAGCTGCCGCACCGCACCACGCCGGGGATCAACATGGTCACCGACACCCAGGACGTGCTCGTCGCCGACCAGCGGCTGCTGTCCGGCACGTATCCGTACATCGCCTTCGTCCCCCAGTGGGACTTCCTCAACCTGCTCGCCGCCGAGGCCGCCAAGTACCCCAACTTCCATCTGCGGATGGGGGCCGAGGTGCACGGTCTGATCCGCGAGGGCGACCGCGCCCGGGGCGTGCGCTACCGCGACGCCGAGGGCGAGCACGAGCTGCGCGCGGAGCTCACCGTGGCCGCCGACGGCCGCGACTCGGTGCTGCGCCACCCGGCCGGGCTCGTCCCGCAGGGGTTCGGGGCGCCGATGGACGACCTGTGGTTCCGGATCCCCCGCGAGGAGAGCGACCCGCCGGACACGTTCATCCGCATGGGCCAGCAGGGCCTGCTCATCGGCATCTGCCGGGAGACGTACTGGCAGTTCGCGTACGTCATCCCCAAGGGCCGGTACGCCGAGCTCCAGGCCGAGGGCATCGAGTCGCTGCGCAGGAGCGTGCGCGCGCTGCTGCCGTGGATGGGCGACCGGCCGGACAAGATCGAGTTCTCGGACGCCCGGATGCTGGAGGTCCGCGTCGAGCGGCTCAAGCGCTGGTACCGGCCGGGCCTGCTGTTCATCGGGGACGCCGCGCACGCGATGTCGCCGGTCGGCGGGTTCGGGATCAACGTCGCCGTGCAGGACGCGGTGGCCACCGCCAACCTGTTGGCCGAACCGCTGCGGCGGGGCACGGTGAGCACCGAGGACCTGGCGGCGGTGCAGAAGCGGCGGCTGCCCCCGGTGGTCGCCATCCAGCGCATGCAGATCCTGCTGCAGAACCAGCTCATCGCGCCGACCCTGCACGGCACCCGCGAGTCCAAGCCGCCGCGGTTCCTGGCGGTCGCGGAGCATGTCCGGCCGATGCGGAAGCTGATCGCCCGGATGATCGGGTACGGGCCCCGGCCCGAGCACGTACGGACCCCCGAGCGGGTCTGAGCCGACGGCCGCCCGACGGGCGGGTGCGGGCGCTCACCGCGTCCCGTACCCGCCCGTCGGCGTTTTTGGGAAATCGCCCGACCGCGACACGCGGAAAACCGGCCAGACACCGGAGGGACACCGGACGGACGCCGGGCGGATATCGGACGGACGGCGGACGGGAAATGGACAGTCGCGGGGCTTCCCTTCACACATCCCTGAACTCCCGGCAAATTCGTTGACGGGACGACCAGCCGTCTCCACAAGTGTCCAACTGCGGAAATCCCGCGCTCGCACACAGGCGTGCTAGAGCTGTTGTCCAAGGGGCCTGAGTGCCACTGGAGCCGCGCCCGACGGGCAAGTTGAGCGCTGCTTGACCGGCACCCGCGAGCCCGTGCTAAACCCGTAACCACTTGATAGAAATCAAGCCAGAGAGGGATTCATGACGACCATCATCTACCCCGAGGACCGTCCCGACGGCCGCCGCGGGTTTGAAATCGTCCTGCCGAGCGGTGCCACGGATGGTGCCGCCGCCCTCGTGGAAGGCGAGATAGCCGCCGCCACCCCCGGACCGCCGCTCCACACGCATGCCGAGTCCGACGAGACGTACTTCGTCCTGGAGGGCTCCCTGGTCATGTACATCGACGGCGAGGTGACCACGCTCGGCCCCGGCGGCATGGCGCACATCTCCAAGGGCGCCGAGCACACCTGGTCCACCACGGTCGAGGGCGGCTGCCGCTTCCTGACGCTGCACCTGCCGGGCGGGTACGAGCTGTACCACCCGACCGCGCTCGCCGCCGAGCACGAGAAGGGCGGCCCGCTGATCCAGTCCGACCTCTTCGAGCTGGCGGCGAAGTTCGACTGGCGGATGGCCGGAACCGAGCCGCAGCGCCTCACCCCCGCGGGCGTCCTCGTCCCGGCCGGCGAGGCCGACGCGGAGGCCCAGCGCCTGCTCGCCGAGTACACCGACAAGCAGCCGGTCGCTTGAGCGGCTTACGCGGCGACTTAGGCGGCGGTTCACGCCGTGACTTAGGCCGCGGCTCAGGCCGTCGGAGCATGTGAGTGCCTTCTTGAGCGGTGGTGTCGGCCTGTCATGGGCCCGACACCCGCTGCGGGAGGGCGCTTCCATGCGCCCTCCCCGCCCCTCCCCTCCGTCCGTGCCCCCGCCCCGCCCGATCGCCCCGGCGATCCGCGGGGCGGCCGCCTGCTGGGGCGGCGCCGGACCGGCCACAGACCGGGCGTAAACCCCGGAAAAGGGGTGTGACCTGCGAGAAGTCACACCCCCAGACCCTGTGTCGTCATCTCGGTGACGCACTTTTTCCTGCCGCTGTGGCAAGGAGACCCGCAAATGGCACTCGTCTCATCACGCTCCTTCCGTCACGACCGGGCTCGCACGGCCCCGGTCACCACGATCGGCCAGAGGTAGAAACGCCATGACTCACGACACCCACGCCGGAGCCGACGCGTCCGGCGAAGCGCCCCCGCTCGACCCCCGCCGCTGGCTCGCCCTGATCATCGTTCTGGTGGCGGGGTTCATGGACATGCTCGACGTGACGATCGTCAACGTCGTCATCCCGAGCATCCAGAAGGACCTGCACGCCGACTACACCCAGATCGAGTGGGTCGTGGCCGGTTACGTACTGGGCTTCGCGGCCCTGCTGATCACCGGCGGGCGGCTCGGCGACATCTACGGCCGCAAGAAGATGTTCCTGATCGGCGTGGCGGGCTTCACCATCGCCTCGACGCTCTGCGGTGTCGCCAGCGGCCCCGGCATGCTCATCGGCGCCCGCTTCTTCCAGGGCGCCATGGCCGGTCTGATGGTCCCGCAGATCCTGGCGATCATCCACGTCACGTTCCCGTCCGAGGAGCGCGGCAAGGTGCTCGGCATCTGGGGCGGGGTGCTCGGCTCGGCGTCGGTGGCCGGTCTGATCGTCGGCGGCGTGTTGGTCGACGCGAACATCGCGGACCTGGAGTGGCGTCCGATCTTCCTGGTCAACATCCCGGTCGGCATCGGCGCGCTGATCGCCGCCTGGTTCTTCGTACGCGAGTCGAAGTCGGCGGCCGCGGTCAAGCTGGACCCGATCGGCGTGGTGATCGCCGTGACCGGCATCCTGATGCTGGTCTATCCGCTCGCCGAGGGCCGTGCGCTCGACTGGCCGGCCTGGACGTTCTTCCTCATGGGCGGCTCGGTCGTGGTGTTCGGCATCCTGGTGGCCTTCGAGCGGTACCGCACCCGGACCGTGGGCTCGCCGCTGGTGGTGCTCAGCCTGTTCAAGGAGCGCGCGTTCACCGCGGGCATGCTGGTGTGGACGCTGTTCTGGATCGCGCTCGGCGGCTTCTTCCTGGTGTGGACGCTGTACATGCAGCTGGGTCTGGGCTGGTCGCCGATGCGGGCCGGTCTGACCGGCGCGGCCTTCGCGGTCGGCGCGGCCGCGGGCTCCGGCCTCGCGGTCGAGGTGTTCACCCCGCGCATCGGGCGCCTGACGCTGATCGGCGGGGCGCTCCTGAACGCGCTCGGCTTCGCCGCGTACATCTTCGTCGCCCACCACTACGGTCCGGGCATCCCGTCCTGGCAGATGATCGCGCCGCTGGTGGTGACCGGCTTCGGCTTCGGTCTGGTGGTCGCCCCGATGATCGACGCGATCCTCACCAAGGTGCCCGCCAAGGACGCGGGCTCGGCCTCCGGTCTGCTCGGCACCACCCAGCAGGTCGGCATGGCGCTCGGCGTCGCCCTGGTCGGCGTGCTCTTCTTCGGCCACCTGGCCGACGACTCCGACCACGGCGTCGACAAGGTCACCCCGGCCCTGCGCCAGGAGCTGGTGACCGCCGGGGTCCCGGCCGACGGCGTCGACGACATCGTCAAGGGCTTCCGGGCGTGTGTGCACGATCGGTCGGCCGAGTCGGACCCGACCAAGGTCCCGGCCAGCTGTCTGCCCTCCTCGGTGCCGGGCGCGGACAAGGTCCAGCCGATCCTGACCGAGCAGGGCCAGAAGGCCGTCAGCCACAACTTCGTCAAGAGCTTCGACCTGAGCCTGTGGTACGGGGTCGGGATCCTGGTGCTCGTGGCGCTCGGCATGTTCGCGCTGCCCCGCGAGGTGCACGCGCGCGACCTGGACGCGGAGCTGGAGGCGCTGGGCGAACCGGTGGCCCGGGGCGTCTGACAGCACCCTGAGGGGCGTCCGCGCGCTCCGACCCGGCTCCCTGTGGGCGTACGAAGGCCGTCAGGCCGACGCGCGCTTGCGGGGAGCCGCCTTCTTCGCGGTCTTCTTGGCCGTCGTGGCGGTGGACTTCTTGGCACCGGCGGCGGAGGCCTTGGGGGACGCGGCCGACTTCTTGGCGGCGGTCGCGCTCTTCGAGGTCGACTTGGTCGCGGTCTTGGCCGAAGTGGACTTGGCCGACGTGGTCTTGGTGGCGGCCTTCTTCGCCGGGGCCGACTTGCGGGCCGCCGTCTTGCGCGGCTTGAGCTCGGTGACCTCGGCGGGCTCCGCCGCCTCCTCGCCGCGCGCCTCCTTCGCGGCGCGCACGCTCTTCTCCAGCGCGGCCATCAGATCGATCACCTTGCCGCCGCCCTTGCTCTCCGGGGCCTCGGCCGGCGGCAGCGCACCGCCCGCCTTGGAGGCGATCAGGGACTCCACGGCCTCCCGGTAGTCGTCGTGCAGCGAGTCGACGTCGACCTCGCCGAGGGTGTCCATCAGGGCGTCGGCCAGGTCGAGTTCGGCGTCGCGGATCTTCACGGCACTGTCCGGGGCGACGCCCTCGGGGGCGCGGATCTCGTCCGGCCACAGCAGCCCGTGCATGGCGATGACGTCGTCCACGACCCGCAGCATCCCCAGGCGCTCGCGCCCGCGCAGCGCGAACTTGGCGACCGCCACCTTCCGGCTCCGCTTCAGCGCCTCCCTGAGCAGGGTGTACGGCTTGGCCGCCGGGACGCCGCTGGCGCTCAGGTAGTACGCCGTGTCGATCTGGAGCGGGTCGATGGAGTCGGCCGGCACGAACGCGACGATCTCGATGGTCCTGGCGGTGGGCAGCGGCAGCGCGGCCAGGTCGTCGTCGGTGATCGGGACCAGCGACCCGTCCGCGTCCTCGTACGCCTTGCCGATCTCGGACGCGTCCAGCTCCTCGCCGTCCAGCTCGCACACCTTGCGGTAGCGGACCCGTCCGCCGTCCTCCGTGTGGATCTGCCGGAACGAGATCGAGTGGCTCTCGGTGGCGTTGAAGAGCTTGATCGGAATGCTGACCAGCCCAAATGAGATCGCGCCGTTCCATATGGATCGCACTCTTCATCCCCTCTGTCGGGAATAGTGGGATTCTCATCGTATGACGCCGATCACATGGGTGGAGGGGCGGCGGATCGCGCTCTCCCGCCTGGAGAAGGTGCTGTATCCGGCGACCGGCACCACCAAGGGCGAGGTGCTGCACTACTACGCGACCGTCGCCGGGGCGCTCCTCGCCCATCTGCACAACCGGCCGGTGTCGTTCCTGCGCTACCCGGACGGCCCCGACGGCCAGCTCTTCTTCACCAAGAATCCCCCGCCCGGCACACCCTCCTGGGTGACGACGGCCCCGGTCCCGCGCTCCGAGGACAGCGGCGCGCGCCAGGTGACGGTCCCGGACCTGTCGACCCTGATGTGGGCGGCGAACCTGGTGGTGGAGTTCCACACCCCGCAGTGGCAGGCGGACGCGCCCGCGCGGGCCGACCGGATGGTCTTCGACCTGGACCCCGGGGCCCCGGCGACAGTGGTCGAGTGCTGCCTGGTGGCGCGGTGGCTGCGCGAGCGCCTGACGGCGGACGGGCTGCACGCGTACGCGAAGACCTCCGGCTCCAAGGGCCTGCACCTGCTCGTCCCCCTCGAACCCACCCCGTCCGAGCGCGTCTCCCAGTACGCGAAGGGCCTCGCCCAGGAGGCGGAGGCGGCGCTCCCCGACCTGGTCACGCACCGCATGGCCAAGACGCTCCGCCCCGGCAAGGTGTTCGTCGACCACAGCCAGAACGCGGCGGCGAAGACGACGGCGGCACCGTACACCCTCCGGGCGAGGGAGCGGCCGACGGTGTCGGCGCCGGTGTCGTGGGAGGAGGTGGAGTCCTGCGGCAGTGCGGGTGACCTGGTGTTCCTGCTGGGCGACATGGAGGCTCGCCTGTCGCGGGACGGAGACCTACTGGGGCCGTTGATCAACCTCAACCGGGCGGGGCGGTTGCCGTGAGTGTGCGGCCGCCGGTACGGGTGGCGCTGGCCCAGTCGGTACGGGAGCTGCCGCGCGGGCCGGGCTGGTGGTACGAGCCGAAGTTCGACGGCCACCGGATGGTGGTGTTCCGGGAGGCGGACGGGGTGGTGCTCCAGGCCCGTTCGGGGCGGATCGTGACGGCCGCGTTCCCGGACCTGGTGGCGGCGGCGCTCGCCGTGCCGGCGGGGTGCGTGTTCGACGGGGAGGTGGTGGTGTGGACGGGCGGCCGCACGGACTTCGCGGCGGTGCAGCGGCGGGCGGCGGCGACGCCGGGGCGGGCCGGGCTGCTCGCGTCCCGGCTCCCGGCGTCGTACGCGGCGTTCGACGTCCTGGCGGACCGGGGGGAGGACGTGCGGGGCCTCGGGTACGGGGAGCGCCGCGCCCGCCTGGAGTCCCTCCTCTCCTCCCTCGGCCCCCCGCTCCAGCCGGTCCCGGCGACCCGTTCCGTGGAAACGGCCCTGACCTGGTACGAGACGCTCCCCGCGAGCGGGATCGAGGGCCTGGTGGCCAAACGGGACGACTCCCCCTACCGGGGCGGCACACGCGCGTGGCGCAAGCTGCGGCACACGGAGCCGTGGGAGGGGGTGGTGGTGGGGTACGTCGGCTCCGCGCGGCGGCCGAGCGCGCTGGTGCTTGTGCTGCCGGGGGACGACGCGGTGACGGTGTCTTCGCCGTTGCCGTCGGCGCTGCGGGCGGAGGCGGGGCGGGCTCGTCTGCCGCCCGCGTCTCCTACGCGGACGGCTGTGGCGCCGGGGTGGGGGGAGGTTGGCTACACGCCGGTGGAGGGGGGTGGGTTGGTGGCGGAGGTGGAGCGGGGGTCGGGGCGGCTGGGGGTGACGACGGTGCTGCGTCTGCGCGAGGCGTGATGCCCCCACCCCGCCCCTTCCCTAAAGCCCTCTGGCGGGCGGCCGGGTTCGTCGTCTGCGGGCCGTCCCCAACTGGTCGCGCAGTTCCCCGCGCCCCTAAATGCGCCCCTCCGGGGCGCCCTGCAGGGGCGCGGGGAACTGCGCGAGCAACCCAGCACGGTCCGCAGACGAACGACACCCCTCGGAGGGTTTCGGGAAGGGGCGGGGTGGGGGCAACTCACACCCTCAGCCATGTGCGGCGGTCCCGTGCCCGCCAATACAGCCCCTCCACATCCCCCGGCTTCAGCACCCCACCCAACCGCCCCAGCCCGGGCAGCTCCGCGTCCCGCAGGACGCGGACGTCGACCGGCGGCGCGGGCAGGTCGACGCGGTCGGTGTCGGACAGCACCAGCACGCCCCGCACACCCACCGCCAGCGCCAACGACGCCCGCTCCGCATCCCGCCGGACCCACCGCAGCAAAGGAACCGGCGCCGCCCGCCCGACCCCCACCAAGGGATCGGCGATCCGCACCCGGTGCCGGTGCGCCGCGACCGTGCGGAACGTGAGCACCCCGGCCGGGCCGATCACGAGGTGGTCGAGCAGCCCGTCCCCCGGCAGCGGCACCGAGTGCAGCACCCGCCACCCCGCCCCCTCCAGGGCATCGAGCCCCGCCCCCACCCGCTCCTGCGCGGCCAGCAGCGCCCGGCGCGGGTCCTCGCGGAACCGGCGCGGCGGACCCGCGGACTCCAGCTCGCCGAGGAGCGCCTCGCCGGGGCGGTTCGGCGCCAGGTCGTCGTCGGGGTGCAGGGAGAGCCGGGCCAGGTCGGCGGAGATCGGGACGGGCGGCGGGCCCACCGTCACCTCGCCCACCACGAAGGGCGCGAGCGCGGCCAGGACGGCGTCGCGGCACTCCTCCAGGAGGAGACTGACCCGTCCGCTGTCCCTGTCGTACCAGGCGGCGCTCCGCCCGTCCGGGAGGCTGACGTACAGCCGTGCCCGTCCGTGCCGGTGCACCGGTGTCACCCGCAGTCCCGACATCCCGCATCACCCCCACGCCCATGGGAGCAGCACCGGCCGCGCAGGGCAATATCGCGGCTCGTATAGTGCGGAGCCGCTACCGCGCGCCACACGCGCCGCTTTACCTCGGGAGGGGAAGTCCGATGCTCATTTGGGGCACCAAGGGATATCTGTACCAGCTCGCCATGATGACGCTCGTCTGCGGGAACTGCGGCAATCCGGCCGCGCACGGCCTGCGGAAGTACGTCACCAAGTTCACGTTCTTCTTCATCCCGCTCTTCCCGGTCTCCACCAAGTACCGCACGCAGTGCACCTTCTGCGGCATGGAGCAGCAGATCACCAAGGAGGCCGCCGAGCAGCTGCTCGCGACGGCCGCCGCACCGCAGCCGGGCTACCAGGCCCAGCCGCAGCAGATGCAGGGCCAGGCCCCCGGCCAGCCCCACGGGCAGAACCCCTACCAGCAGTAACCGCGCTGTCGCCCCGGCTATGGAGAGCTGTTACAAAGCCGGGAAAGCTCCGCAACACCGCCCGCCTACGGTGGTGGACATGACTGCGTCCACCCCCTCCCGCCCGCGCCGCACGGCCCGTCTCGCGGCCGCCGCCGCGCTCGCCCTCTCCGTGGGCGGCGGGCTCGCGGCCTGCGGCTCGGGTTCGTCCGGCGCCAAGGCTCCCGACGTCACCGTCCAGAACGCCACCACCACCCAGGCCCGCCAGCAGGTGGGCCCGCTCATGGCGAGCGAGCCGACCCGGGTGGTCGTTCCGGCGGCGGGCGTCGACGCGGGCCCGGTGCTGCGGCTCGGCGTGGACGAGAGGCAGGAGCTGGAGGTGCCCCCGGTCGACAAGGCGGAGCTGGCGGGCTGGTACACCGGCAGCGTCACGCCCGGCGAGAAGGGCGCGTCCGTGATCGTCGCGCACTACGACACCGCGAAGGGCCCGGCCCTGATGCGGGACGTGAAGAAGATGCACGTGGGGGACGTCATCGAGGTCGGGCGGGCCGACGGCTCCACGGCCGTCTTCCGGATCCGCGAGACTCAGCAAGTGGACAAAACAGACTTCCCTACGAATAAGGTTTACGGGAAGACCGACCGTCCGGAACTCCGCCTCATCACCTGCGGCGGCCCGATCAAGAACGGCCACCGCTCGGCCAACATCATCTTCTACGCCGATCTGGTGAAGGTGAAGTAGCCCGGGGACGGTGCCGCTCCCGGCGCCGCCGCCCGCACGACAGGAGCACCTTGACCCGCCACCGCCGCCCCGCCCGCGCAGCACTCCTGCTGCTCACCGCCGGCGCCGCAGCCCTGCTGCTCTCCGGCTGCGGCAACGCGGGCAGCCTGGAGGGCGCGGGCGCGACCCCCACGGCGGTCGGCCCGGTCCACCTCTGGCCCGATCTGCCCAAGCCCACGACGACGCCCCTGGACTTCGGCGAGGGCCAGACGGAACGGGTGCCCGGCATCAAGGTGCCCGGCGACGACGTCCGCGCGCTCGACCCGGTCGCGGTCGTCCAGGCCGAGGTCCGGGCCCACCCCGACCAGTACACGGGCGCCGACGGGCTCTACGAGGAAACGGTTCGCCAGCTGAATCAGTGCCGGGAGAAGCCGAAGGGCTGCCCGGTGCTCAGGGCGTACTACCGCGATCTGACCGGCGACGGCAGGGACGAGCTGATCCTCGGCATCAAGATGCCGGAGCAGCAGTTGGCCGTGCGCTGCTATATGCCCGACCGCGGCGCCCTCACCCGGATCATGTCCACCTCGGACCAGCTGATCGGCGTGGAGCTGGCCGGGCGGGACGTCATCCTGCACTCGGTCTCCGCGGGCATCCCCGGGTACGAGTACCGCACGGCCTGGTCGTGGGACGACCACCAGCGCGCGATGCTGCCCACCCGCGACGAGATCATCCGGGTGGAGCCGCAGCACTCGCCCGGCGCGGTGCCCCGCCCCAAGACCTCCGGCCCGTCGCCGCGCTCCTCCGCGAGCGCCCGGTGAGGGGGCCGCGCCTGCCCGCCTGGACGGCGACGCTCACCTGGAAGGCCGCCGTCTTCATCACCGTGATGTGCTGCGCGCTCGCGGCGCTGCTCGGTGTGCTCGTGCACGTCTCGGTGACCCGGCAGACCGTCGGCCAGGCCCGCGACAAGGCGCTGGACAAGCTGGAGGAGGTCTCGCGCGCGTACGAGGCGGGCGAGCCGCTGCCGCCGGGCGCGGGCCTGGACCCGCAGGACCTGCCCTCCTCGCTGCGCAAGCTGGCCGTCTCCGGCAAGCGCGGCACGGTCGTCGCCGACGACAAGGGCCGCCCCACCATGTGGGCGGCGGGCCCGGCCGACGGCCGCGCGATCGCGGTCTCGATCGACTACAGCCAGAGCGCCCGCACGATCACGGGCCTGGACCAGGCGATCCTCGGCTCCTCCATCCTCGCCATCGGCGCGACCCTCCTGGTCGGCGTCTTCGGCGTCACCCGGGTCACCCGCCGGCTGCACCAGACGGCGACGGTGGCCCGCCGGATCGGGGCGGGCGACCTGGACGCCCGGGTCAACGACCCCCGTACGAAGGACCCTTCGCGCCCCCAGGACGAGGTGGCCACGGTCGCCGGGGCGCTCGACACCATGGCCGGGACGCTCCAGAACAAGCTGCTGAGCGAGCAGCGCTTCACCGCGGACGTGGCCCACGAGCTGCGCACCCCGCTGACCGGACTGCACGCCGCCGCCGAGCTGCTGCCCGAGGGGCGGCCCGCCGAGCTGGTACGGGACCGGGTCAAGGCGATGCGCTCGCTCACCGAGGACCTGCTGGAGATCTCCCGTCTGGAGGCGGGCAGCGAGCGGGTCGACCTGGACCTGGAGCAACTGGGGCCGCTGGTGGAGCGGGTGGTGCGGGCCTCCGGGACGCAGACCGAGCTCGTGATCGTCCGCGACACCTGTGTGGAGACCGACAAGCGCCGCCTGGAGCGCGTGCTGGCCAACCTCCTGGGCAACGCCCACAAGCACGGCGCGCTGCCGGTGGTGCTGCGCGTGGACGGGCCGGTGGTGACGGTGCGGGACCACGGCTCCGGCTATCCCCCGTACCTCCTCGACCACGGCCCCCAGCGCTTCCGCACCGAGGGCGGCAACAAGGGCCACGGGCTCGGCCTGACCATCGCGGTCGGCCAGGCCTCGGTCCTCGGCGCCAAACTGAGCTTCGGCAACGCGGCGGGCGGCGGCGCGCTGGCGCGGCTGATCCTGCCGGAGTACGTGGACCCTGACGGCGTACCAGAAGCCCCGACGCACCCGGACGGGCCTCAGCGCTTTGCGGGCGGCAACGAGCGAACCTAACGTGAGCGGGGCGAGCCAAGGGCCGTGGAGCACGGCCCTCCACTCCCCAGGAGGCACTGTGTCCCGCCGTTCCCCGCTTGCCCTGTTCGGCCTGTGCTTGGCCACCGGCGCGGTCGCCGCCCTCGCGGCGGCCGGTCCCGCGACCGCCGAGGAATCCGTCCACAACGACTACAAGGGGCGAGTGACGGCCAAGTCCGGCCTGCTCCTGCGGGACAAGCCGACCCGCAGCAGCCGGGTCATCGGCCTGGCGCGGTACGGCTCGATCGTCCACATCTTCTGCAAGACCCGCGGCGGCAGCGTCGAGGGCAACAACCGCTGGTACCTGCTGAGCGACGGCACCTGGGCCTGGGGTTCGGCGCAGTTCATCGACAACATCGGCCCGTCGCCCCGCTGGTGCTGAGCCGTCACCTCACAGCCCGAGCAGCCTGGCCTTCGCGGCCGTGAACTCCTCCTCGGTGAGCACCCCCTGCTGAGCCAGCCGTCCCAGTCGGCTCAGCAGGTCCACCAGTCCGGCGTCGCCGGGGCCGTCCGCCCCGGGCGGCGCCTCCGGGGCGGGCGCGGGCTTCGCGGGGCGCGGGCCGCCCACCAGGAGGCCGCGCAGCAGGGGGGCGCCGGACGGGCGCACCACGGGTCGTACCGCCGCCTTGGCGCGCCGGATGAACATGGGCTCAGCCTTCCTCTCGTACGCGTACGGTCCCGGCGCGCGCGGCCAGGGCCGCCCTGACCTCCTCCAGGCGCTCCGGCGGGATCCGCACCGACCCGGCGACGTGCCCGCCCGCGGCCCGCACCCCCTTCGCCGCCTCCTGCGCCCACAGGTGCTCGATCAGCACCACCAGCGCCCAACTGCCCAGGTCGAGCAGGTCCGCCGCCTCCTTGACGTCCTCCGGGCCGATCAGCCGCTCGACGCCCTCGCCGACCAGCACCCCGGCGAGCTCCTCGAACTCGTCGAGCTCGGCGGCGACCACCTCGCCCGCCGCGGTCCTGGTGACCACCAGCGCGTCGACCATCCGTACGGCCCGGGACCTGCGCACCCCCACGAGCGAGTCGACGGCCTGCACCCGAAGCTGCTCCTCGGGGAAGGCGAGGACGATGAACTCCACGGGCCCCATGGCCGTACTCCTCAGTGACGGTCCGTCGGCTTTCCGCCGGCGGTTGCCCGACTCGGCGTTCCCACCCCTCGGCACACTATGACATAAGGGACATAGCCGCTCCGGCTTGCTACGTTGCCCGACATGACCGCACCGACGGCGGCGGACGTCCCCCCGCCCGCCCCGCGCCTCGCCAAGCGCCGGGGCGTCGAACTCTCGCTGCTCGTCTGCGCCGTCCTCGCCTCGGTCTACGGATACGCGGGCGTCGGCCTGGCCAAGAGCGGCGCCGTCCCGCCCGACGCGGCCCGCTACGGCGCGGGCCTCGGACTGCTCGCCCTGCTCGCCCATCTCGCCGTCCG
The DNA here is from genome assembly GCF_014649795.1 of Streptomyces melanogenes. GTDB lineage: Bacteria > Actinomycetota > Actinomycetes > Streptomycetales > Streptomycetaceae > Streptomyces > Streptomyces noboritoensis. Next base: position 423,518 of record NZ_BMTS01000006.1, on the reverse strand, counting down.
CTGGCGCGCCCCGCACGCCGACCCGCTGCTGCTGCCCATCGCGGTGCTGCTCAACGGGCTCGGCCTGGTCCTGATCTACCGCCTCGACCTGGAGACCCCGCACAGCCGGGCCGCCGCCACCCAGCTCGTCTGGTCCACGATCGGCGTCGGGCTGTTCACGGCGGTCGTCCTGGCCCTGCGCGACCACCGGGTCCTCCAGCGGTACGCCTACCTCTCGGCCGCCTCCGCCCTGGTCCTGATGGCGGTGCCGATCCCGTTCCCCGCCGTGAACGGCGCCAAGATCTGGATCCGGGCGGGCGGACTCTCCTTCCAGCCGGGCGAGTTCGCCAAGATCCTGTTCGCGGTCTTCTTCGCCGGGTACCTGGCCGCCAACCGCAACGCGCTCGCGTACACCGGCCGCCGCGTCTGGCGGCTCCAGCTGCCCACCGGCCGGGTGCTCGGCCCGATCGTGGCGATCTGGCTGCTCAGCGTCGGCCTCCTGGTCCTGGAGCGCGACCTCGGCACCTCGCTGCTCTTCTTCGGCCTCTTCGTGATCATGCTGTACGTGGCGACCGGCCGCACCGGCTGGATCGCGGTCGGGCTGCTGCTCGCGGCGGTCGGCGCGGCGGCCGTCGGCTCGCTGGAGCCGCACGTGCACGGCCGGGTGCAGGACTGGCTCCACCCCTTCGCCTCCATCGAGGCGGGCCAGGGCCCCGGCCAGCTCGCCCAGTCGCTCTTCGCCTTCGCGGCGGGCGGCATGCTCGGCACCGGCCTGGGCGCCGGGCACTCCGTCCTGATCGGGTTCGCCGCGAAGTCCGACTTCATCCTGGCGACGGCCGGCGAGGAGCTGGGCCTGGCGGGCCTCACGGCCGTCTTCCTGCTGTACGCGCTGCTCGTCGCCCGGGGCTACCGCGCGGCCCTCGCGCTGAGCGACCCGTTCGGGCGGCTGCTCGCCGTCGGGCTCGCCTCGATCCTCGCCCTCCAGGTGTTCGTGATCGCGGGCGGGGTGACGGGGCTGATCCCGCTCACCGGCATGGCGATGCCGTTCCTCGCCCAGGGCGGCTCCTCGGTCGTCACCAACTGGGTGATCGTGGCGCTCCTCATCCGGGTCAGCGACAGCGCGCGCACCCCGCGCCCGGCCGTGGAGAGCGGCACGGTCACCCCCGTCCGGACGGGAAGCCGATGATCCGCTACATCCGGCGGGCCGCCGCCTGCTGTCTGCTCCTGCTCGTGGCGCTGCTGGTCAACGCGGCCCGCGTCCAGGTCTTCCAGGCCGACGCGCTGGACGCCGACCCGGCCAACCGCCGTACCACGCTGGCCCGTTACGGCCAGCCGCGCGGCGACATCCTGGTGGACGGCGACGCGGTCACCGGCTCCAGGGACAGCGGGCAGGCGCTGCGGTACGAGCGCACGTACGCCGACGGGCCGCTGTACGCGCCGATCACCGGGTACGCCTCGCAGGTGTACGGCACGACGCTCGTCGAGGCCGCCGAGGACCCGGTGCTCTCCGGCACCTCGCCGCTGCTCAAGCCGCTGTGGGGCGGGCTCACCCGCAAGCGGCAGCGCGGCGGCGACGCGGTCACCACCATCAGGGCGGGCGTGCAGCGGGCCGCCTTCCGGGGGCTCGCGGGCAAGCGGGGCGCGGTCGCCGCGCTTGAGCCGGGCACGGGCCGCATCCTCGCGCTCGTCAGCAGCCCCTCGTACGACCCGGGGCGGCTGTCGGGGACCGGGCGGGCGGTCAAGGGCGCCTGGGCGGCGCTGAACGCGGACCCCGACCAGCCGATGCTCGACCGGGCGATCCGGCAGACCTATCCGCCGGGCTCCGCCTTCAAGATCGTGACGGCGGCGGCCGCGCTCGACGCGGGCGCGGTGACCGACGTGGACGCGCCGACCACCACGCCCGACCCCTACGTCCTGCCCGGCACCACCACCGCGCTGCCCAACGAGGCGGACGGCTGCGGCAAGGCCTCGCTCGCGTACGCCGTGGTCGTCTCCTGCAACACGGTGATGGCGCATCTGGGGGTGAAGGTGGGGCTGCCGGGGATGCTGGAGGCGGTCGGCCGGTTCGGCTTCAACGACGCCCGGCTGCGGATCCCCTCCCACGTGGCCAAGTCCAACTTCGACAGGAAGATGGGCCCGGACCAGCTGGCGCTCTCCTCCATCGGCCAGTTCGACACGACGGCGACGCCGCTGCAGATGGCGATGGTCGCGGCGGCGGTGGCCAACGGCGGGGAGCTCAAGTACCCGTACCTGGTGGAGCGGACGACCACCGCACGCGGCACCACGGTCGCCCAGAACGGCCCCCGCACCTACCGCCAGGCCATGAGCCCGACCACCGCCGCGCAGCTCCAGCAGCTGATGGTGGACGTGGTGGAGAAGGGCACCGGCACCAACGCGGCGATCCCCGGCGCGAAGGTCGGCGGCAAGACGGGCACGGCCCAGAACGGCATCGGCAACCGCGGCCACCCGTACGCCTGGTTCATCTCCTGGGCCCAGGCTCCCGACGCGGCCCAGCCGGCGGTGGCGGTGGCGGTGGTGGTCGAGGACGCGGAGGCCAACCGAGCGGACATCAGCGGCGGCGGCGACGCGGCCCCGATCGCGAAGGCGGTGATGGAGGCGGCGCTGCGGGACTGATCAGCCCTTGCGCGGGCGGCGGTCGATCGCGGTGAGGTCGATGTCGAGGGGGAAGGGGCGGTCTGTCTTGAGCTGCTTGTGGTGAATGCCGGTGAGACCGTACGACTTGGTGCCGGGGTCGAGCTCGAAGGTGTGCACCACCGGCATCCCTTCGTTCTCTTCCACCCGCCAGAAATGCGGAATGCCCGCGCGGGCGTACTTGCGGGGCTTGACCTCGCGGTCGCGGTCCACCGATTCGTCGGAGACCACCTCGACGGCGAGGATGAGGTCCTCCGGCTTGAACCAGGTCTGTCGGGGGCCTGTGTCCGCGTCAATGGAAACGACGAGGACATCGGGCTCCAGCCGATTGCGGCGATCGAGCGTGACCGTCATCTCCCCGATGGCTTCGAGGTGCTCCGGCGACTGGTCCATGAGCGACCGCACCAGAAAGTGGATGGTGCGCGAATGGAACCGGGTCTGCGGACTCACGAGGACGAGACTCCCGTCGATCAGCTCCGTGTGCGGAGGGAGATTCGGGAGGTGGTCGAGGTCGTCCGCCGTCCAACCGCCGGCGGGCGGACGGGCCCACTCGTGCTGGTCGTCAAGGCCGTAGTCACGTGCGGCGCTCATGCTTGCTCCCATGGGGAGGAGTCTGCTCGGTACCGCCAGCCTACCCAGGGGGAACGAGGGAGCGCCGCACGAAAGCGTGAGTCTCGGGTCAGCCCCCCGCCCCCTCCGCGATCATCTCCTCCACCTCCGCCACTCGCGCCGTCTCCTCCTGGGCGAAGCGGTCGCGGTCCAGTTGTTCTGCGATCTCCTCGTCCTCGGCCATCAGCAGGTCGAGGTTGGAGTCGCCGAGTTCCAGGACGCCCATGTCCACGTACGCCTGCTGGAGGCGTTTGCCCCACAGGCCGATGTCCTTGACGCAGGGGACGACGCGGCTGAACAGGAGCTTGCGGAACAGGTGCAGGAACTCGTTCTGCTCCGAGTACTGCTCGGCCTCCGCCTTGGAGACGCCGAAGTTCTCCAGGACCTCGACGCCGCGCAGGCGGTCGCGCATCAAGTAGCAGCCCTCGATGACGAATTCCTCGCGCTCGCGCAGCTCCGCGTCGCTGAGCTGCTTGTAGTAGTCGCGCAGGGCCATCCGCCCGAAGGCCACGTGCCGGGCCTCGTCCTGCATCACGTACGCCAGGATCTGCTTGGGCAGCGGCTTGTCGGTGGTGTCGCGGATCATGCCGAACGCGGCGAGCGCGAGGCCCTCGATGAGGACCTGCATCCCGAGGTAGGGCATGTCCCAGCGGGAGTCGCGCAGGGTGTCGCCGAGCAGCCCCTGGAGGTTGTCGTTGACCGGGTAGAGCATGCCGACCTTGTCGTGGAGGAAGCGGGAGTAGATCTCCGCGTGCCGCGCCTCGTCCATCGTCTGGGTGGCGGAGTAGAACTTCGCGTCCAGGTCCGGCACCGACTCCACGATCCGCGCCGCGCACACCATCGCGCCCTGCTCGCCGTGCAGGAACTGGCTGAACTGCCAGGAGGCGTAGTGCCTGCGCAGCTCGCCCTTGTCCTTGTCGGTCATCTTGGCCCAGTGGCGCGTCCCGTACAGCGTCAGCGACTCGTCGGGCGTCCCCAGCGGGTCGTACGGGTCGACCTCGATGTCCCAGTCGATCCGCTTGGCGCCGTCCCACTGCTTGTCCTTGCCCTTCTGGTAGAGGGCGAGGAGGCGCTCGCGTCCGTCGTCGTAGTCCCAGCTGAAACGCGCCGCTCCCGAGGCCGGGATCTCCCAGAGGGGGTCCTGCGGGCCGTTCACATACAGGTCGTGCGTAGACACGTGCGGCTCCTTCGCCTCGCGGAACTACCTGACTGACCGTGACACGTTGGCTCATTGGCAGGCTCACACGTTGGTAGACGCCGGGTCAACAAGTCGGGCCGAAGGGATTGACGCGCTTGCTGACAAGCAGTCTCATAAGAGTTGACCGCCGGTAACCCCCTTCGAGGCCGACTCCCACCGAGGTGCCCCAGCCATGACGACCGTGACCGACAGCGAAGTGCTCCGCGACGCGCTCGGCCTGCTCCGGGACCGCGAGGAGGTCGCCGAGCGGCTGCTCGCGTCGTCCGCCAAGCACTCCTTCGACCCCGACAAGGAACTGGACTGGGACGCGCCGCTGGAGGACGGCAAGTGGTTCTGGCCCCCGGAGCTGCTCTCCCTCTACGACACCCCGATGTGGCGCGGGATGTCCGAGGACCAGCGCATCGAACTGTCCCGTCACGAGGCCGCCTCGCTCGGCTCGCTCGGCATCTGGTTCGAGATCATCCTGATGCAGCTGCTGGTGCGGCACGTCTACGACAAGCCCGTCACCAGCAACCACGTCCGCTACGCGCTCACCGAGATCGCCGACGAGTGCCGCCACTCGATGATGTTCGCCCGCGTGATCCAGAAGTGCGGATCGCCCACCTACCCGGTCCCCCGGCTCTACCACAACCTCGCGCGCGTCCTGAAGACCGTCTCCACCACCCCCGGCTCCTTCGCGGCCACCCTGCTCGGCGAGGAGATCCTCGACTGGATGCAGCGGCTGACCTTCCCGGACGACCGGGTGCAGACCCTGATGCGCGGCGTCACCCGCATCCACGTGGTCGAGGAGGCCCGCCACGTCCGGTACGCCCGCGAGGAGTTGCGGCGCCAGATGGTCACCGCGCCCGCCTGGGAGCGGGAGCTGACCAGGGTCAGCTGCGGCGAGGCGGCCCGGGTCTTCTCCACCTGCTTCGTCAACCCCAAGGTGTACGAGAACGTGGGGCTGGACCGCCGGGAGGCCGTCGCCCAGGTGAAGGCCAGCGGCCACCGGCGCGAGGTGATGCAGAACGGCGCCAGGCGGCTCACCGACTTCCTCGACGACATAGGCGTGCTGCGCGGCGTGGGCCGCCGGCTGTGGCAGAGCTCGGGGCTGCTGGCCTGACCCGGCCCCGCATGCCCTTCACCGAGCAGTTCACCGACCGCTTCGCCGAGCCCCGCAGGGAACCCTTCGCCGAACCCTCCGCTCCCGGCCAACCGCGTACGAGCACCGGCCTGAAGCAACGGCCCGGGGATTACGCTGCCCGTATGACCTCACCGGCCACCACCCCCGCGTACCGCAGGCTCAGCGTCGAGGAGCGCCGCACCCAGCTCCTCGACGCCGCGCTGTCGCTCTTCGCGCACCGGGCGCCGGAGGACGTCTCGCTCGACGACGTCGCCGAGGCGGCCGGGGTCTCGCGCCCACTGGTCTACCGCTACTTCCCCGGCGGCAAGCAGCAGTTGTACGAGGCGGCGCTGCGCTCGGCCGCCGACGAGCTCGAACTCTGCTTCGCCCAGCCCCAGACCGGCCCGCTCACCGAGCGCCTGACCCACGCTCTGGACCGCTACCTCGCCTTCGTCGACGAGCACGACGCCGGGTTCTCCGCCCTCCTCCAGGGCGGCAGCGTCGCCGAGACCTCCCGGACGACCGCGATAGTCGACGAGGTGCGCCGGTCCGCCGCCGAGCAGATCCTCCTCCACCTGGAGGTGGAGAGCCCGGGTGCACGGCTGCGGATGATGGTGCGCACCTGGATCGCGGCGGTCGAGGCCGCCTCCCTGATCTGGCTGGACGAGGAGAAGCAGCCGCCGCTGCCCGAGCTGCGCGACTGGCTGGTCGACCACCTGGTGGCCCTGCTCACCGCGACCGCCGCCACCGACCCGCAGGCGGCCGCCGTGGTCCGGGCCGCGCTGGCCCTGGAGCCCGCCGACGGCCCGGCCGGACTCCTCGCCCGCCGGGTGCTCCCGGTCCTGGCCGAAGCCGCCCACCTGCTGTGACGCGCGCGGCGCGGCCCGCACCGGTGTGACACTTGAGACGTGCGAAGCGAGAACACCCTCTTTGTGGGCGGGCCCCTCGACGGGCGCGTCCTGCCCGTCCTGGTCGGCCCCACGGACAAGCCTCCCCAGTGGTACGAGGTCCCGGTCCCGGACGCCGACGGCGGCCCGCCGACCGTCCACGCCTACCGGCGCGAGCCCGTCGGACACAGCAAGCGCCTCGGGCTGCCGCGCGGCTGGAAGTACACCTACGTCCCGGAGGGTCGCGAGCCGCGCCGCTGGCCCTGGACCAAGCCGAAGCCGCGCGCGTAGGAGCTCCTGTGGCGCGATAAGCTCGCTGGTCCACGCCGTGCCGCAGGGGGAGTTGAACCATGGAGGCGCTGACCGCCGAGGAACCGCGCGAGCTCGGTCCGTACCGCATGCGGGCCAGGCTGCGCGAGACCGGCACCGCCCGGGTCTATCTCGCCCACGGGGCGGACGGGCGCGGGGTCTGTGTCACCGCTGCCCGCCCCGACCTGGCCGCGCTGCCCGCCTTCCGCACCCGCTTCCGGGCCGAGGCGCGGGCCGCCGAGCGGCTAGCCGGGCCCTGGGTGCCGCCGGTGCTGGCCACCGGCCCCGAGGAGTGGCTGCCGTGGCTGGCCACCCCGTTCACGGCCGCGCTCACCCTCGCCGAGGCGGTGGCGCTGGCCGGGCCGCTGCCCGAGGAGGCCGTGCGCACCCTGGGCGCGGCCCTCGCCGCCACCCTGGAGCGGGCGCACGCGGTGACCGGTGAGGCCTTCCAGGGCCTGGGCCCCGACGTCGTGCTGCTCACCGCCGAAGGACCGCTGGTCACCGCCTTCGGCGTGCTCGGCGGCGCCAGCGCGGCGAGCGCCGGGGAGGGCGGGCGGCTCGGTGTGACCGTCGGCTATCTGACGCCGGAGCAGGTCGCCGGTGAGCAGCCCGGCCCCGCCGCCGACGTCTTCATGCTGGGCATGCTGCTCGCGTACGCGGCGGGGGGCGCGGGCCCGTTCGACTCCGGCCCGGCCGACGCGGCCGCGCACCGCATCGCGCACTCGGTCCCGGACCTCACCCCGGTCCCGGCCGCCCTGCGCCCGCTGCTCGGCCGCTGTCTGGCCAAGGCGCCCGGGTCGCGCCCGGCCCCGGCCGAGGTGGCCGCCGAGCTGGTCCCCGGCGGGGTCGCCCCGCTGCCCGGCGCGGGGTGGCTGCCGCCGCGCCTGACGGCCGCGATCGCCGAACGGGCCGCGCGGGCCCAGGAGTTGCCGGGACCGGTGGTGGCCGACCGGGTGCCGGAGCCCGCCGCCCCGCTGCCCGCACCGGCCCTGAACGGGCAGGCTCCCCCGCAGCCCGCCTGGTCGGCGCCGCAGCCCCTGCCCGTACCGCCGCCCCAGCCTCCGCAGGCCGCCCCGCCCGCCAACGCCCTCTCCCGGCTCACCGCCGACCGCCGGTCGCTGCTGACCGCCGGGCTCGCGGCGGTGGCCGGGCTCGCGGTCGGCGCGGCCGGGGTGCTGGCGTTCGACGGGGACGACGGCGACGGCAAGGCCCCCGCCGCCGACAGCAAGCCCGCCGCCCGCCCGCAACCGGTGCCCGGCGCGCCCCCGACCGCCCGCTGGGGATACGCGGTGCCCGGCGGCAAGCTCCTCGGCACCCCGCTCGTCCAGGGCGCGGTCCTGGTCGTGCCCGGCGCCGCGCCCACCGGCGTCGACCTGCGCACCGGCAAGCAGCTCTGGACCCGCCCCGAGCTGGCCGGTCTCGCCCAGCTCCAGCCCGCGGGCCCGGACCCGGCGGTGGCGTTCGGCGTCGGCCCCACCGACTTCACCTGGTTCGCGGTGGCGGACGGCGCGATCCGCCAGAAGGTGGCGTACGCCCAGCTCGCACCCGGCATGGGCACCCCCGAGGTGCGCGCGCACGACGGCACGACGGTGTGGTTCACGGCCACGGTCGGCAAGGACACCGCGCTGTACGCGTACGACATCGCCACCCGCACCACCCTGTGGCGCCGCCCGCTCGGCCGGGGCGAGACGTTCGAGTGGGCGACCGCCGTCGGTGGCCGGCTGATCGCGCGGCGCCCCGCCGCCGCCCCGCCGAAGGGCGCCAAGCAGGTGCTCGCGGAGTTCTTCGCGGTCGACCCGAAGACCGGCAAGGACCTGTGGGCGCGGTCGTACGGGACGGTGCTGCCCACCGACGCGGCGGTGCTGTCGCCCGACGGCACGCTGCTCACCACGGCGGGCGGCGGCCTCCAGGCGTTCGACCTGGAGACGACGAAGCTGCGCTGGCAGCGCGGGAAGGGCGCGGGGACATACGGAACTCCCGTTCTCAGCAAGGGAGTTGTGTACGCCCCCGACACCACCACCAAGGTGGCGGCGGTCACCGCGCCGGACGGCCGGGAGGTGTGGGTCGGCTCGACGGACCTCGCCCCGACCGCCCCGGTGGAGACCCGCACGGTGGCGAGCGCGTCCGGGCGTACGGTCCTGGCGCTCGACCCGTTCCAGGTGACGGCGCTGGACGCGGCGAGCGGCGAACGGCTGTGGAAGTTCCAGGACGCGGGCACCAAGGAGCAGTCGGCGGACCGGGGCACCTACCGTGCGGTGGCGGCGGGCGCGGACGCGGCGGTGGTGTGGCACGGGGCGACGCTGTACGCGCTGCCGGTGCGGTGACCCTCCCTCTCGTACGCACATGACGGGCGCGGGGGCAAGCCTCCGCACCGCGGTACGGCCGTACGGGGGAAGGATCCGCACCGTTCACCCGACTCGGCAGGCCGGGCCCCGGATCACCGTGCCACCATCCGACCGGAGGTGAGCACGTGTCGATGAGATCCCTGCGTACGGTGTGCACGGCGGCGGTCGTCGCGGCGGCGCTCGTGTCGTCCGTCCCCGCGGCGCAGGCCGCACCCACGCCGCCGGAGAGTTCGGTGTCCGGTCTGCTGACGCAGCTTCAGACGCTGTACCGGCAGGCCGAGGAGGCGTCCGAGGCGTACAACGCGGCCGAGGAGCAGCTGAAGCGGCGCACGGCGGACGAGAAGAAGGTCGCGGCCGGGCTGGCCAGGGCGCGGGTCGCGCTGGCGCGGAGCCGGGAGGCGGCGGGCCGGCTGGCGCGGGAGCAGTACCAAGGCCGCAGCGAACTCTCGACGTATATGCAGCTGTTGCTGGCGCGGGACCCGCAGGGGGCGCTCGACCAGGGGCATCTGATCCGGCGCGCGGGGGACGAGCGCCGGGCGTCGCTCACGCGGCTCGCCTCCATGGAGAAGCAGGCGGACGGTCTGGCGCGGGCGGCGCGCAAGGCGCTGGACGAGCAGGCGCTGCTGGCCGTGCGCCAGCGCCGGGCGCGGGACGAGGTGCGCACCCGGCTGAAGGACGTGGAGGGCCTGCTCGCGTCCCTGAGCGAGGACCAACTCGCCGAGCTGGCCCGCCTGGAGCGGGACGGGATGGCGAAGGCCCAGCGGGATCTGCTGGCCACGGGGGCGCTGAGCGGGGTGCGGGCGCCGTCGGAGGAGGGCGAGCAGGCGCTGCGGTACGCGGTCGGGCAGCTCGGCAAGCCGTACGTGTGGGGGGCGGAGGGGCCGGGGTCGTACGACTGCTCCGGCCTCACGTCGCAGGCGTGGGCGCATGCGGGGCGGGCGATTCCGCGGACGAGTCAGGAGCAGTGGGCGTCGCTGCGGCGGGTTCCGCTGCGTTCTCTGCGTCCGGGGGACCTAGTGGTGTACTACCCCGGGGCGACGCATGTTGCCCTGTACGTGGGGGACGGGCTGGTGGTGCAGGCGCCGCGTCCCGGGACCCGGGTGAAGATCTCCCCGATCGCGTCGAATCCGCTGCTCGGGGCGGTGCGTCCTGATCCCGGGGCGGGGGCGGTGCGGTCGTATCGACCGCCGAGGTTGCCGGTGGGGGCGGGGGCGGGGTCGGACGAGGGCTACGCGTCGGACGCCCCTCCGGGGGATTAGCCCCCACCCCACCCCTTCCCGAAAGCCCTCTGGCGGGCGGCCGGGTGCTTTGTCTGCGGACCGTGGGTGGCTGGTCGCGCAGACGAAGGGATCCCTCGGAGAGTTTCGGGAAGGGGCGGGGTGGGGGAAACTACGCCGCCTGGGCCGATGCCACCTCCGCCAAGTACGCCCCCGCCTTCCCCTCCTCGAAGAAGAAGTTCTCGAAGTCCGACGGGTCGTCGAAGCCGTTCGCGAAGCGGTCCGCGACCGGCTGGAGTTCGCCGGCCGCGCCGATCAGGTTGAGGACGTGCTCCGGCGGCACCCCCAGCATCGCGTTCGTCCACTTCACCACGTGCTGAGCAGTCGCCCAGTACCGGTCGAAGGTCGACTGCATCCACTCCTCGTCGAACGCCGCCTCCCCCCGCTCCAGGATCGACGCCAGGTACGACGCCGCACACTTGGACGCCGAGTTGGAGCCCTGCCCGGTGATCGGGTCGTTGGCGACGACCACGTCCACCACGCCCAGGACCAGGCCCCCACCGGGCAGCCGCCCGATCGGGTTGCGGACGGTCGGCGCGTAACGGCCCGCCAACGTACCCCCCGCATCCGTCAGTTCGACCTTCGTCGCCCGCGCGTACTCCCAGGGCGTGAAGCGCTCCATCAGCTCCAGGGTCAAGGACAGGTGCTCGCCCGGGTCCGTCACGCCCCGGAACGCGTCCAGCGGGCCGCCGGGGACGCCCTCCCAGAAGAGGATGTCCGCCCGGCCCGACGTCGTCAGCGTCGGCATCACGAACAGCTCGCCCACCCCGGGCACCAGGTTGCAGCGGACCGCGTCGAAGTCCGGGTGCTCGGGACGCGGGCCGAGCCCGTGCACGTACGAGACGGCGAGCGCCCGCTGCGGCTCCGCGTACGGCGAGCGCGAGGCGTCGCGGCCGAACATGGACACCAGCTCGCCCTTGCCCGCCGACACCAGCACCAGGTCGTACGTCCGCGCGAAGAAGTCCAGGTCCGAGACCGCCGCCCCGTGGATCACCAGCTGGCCGCCGCGCTGGGCGAACGTCTCCATCCAGCCCGCCATCTTGACCCGCTGGTCGACCGACTGCGCGTAGCCGTCGAGGCGGCCGACCCAGTCGACGGGCCGGGAGGCGTCGGGGCCGGCCACCGAGACGCCCACGCCCTCGATGCGCGGCGCCTGGGACTCCCAGAAGTTCAGGCCCAGGTCCCGCTCGTGCTGGAGCGCCGTGTGGAACATGCACTGCGTCGACATGACCCGCCCGGAGCGGATCTCGTCGGCCGTGCGGTTGGACATCAGGGTGACCTCGTACCCCTTCGACTGGAGTCCGAGGGCCAGCTGGAGCCCGGACTGACCGGCCCCGACTATCAGGATTCGCCGCATGCGAGTGTTCTCCGATACGTCAGCAGATACGTGAGTAAATGAAGGAGTAGTACGGGCGCCGTTACTCCGGCAGTTCTTCCAGCGCGTGCGCCACCAGCGCCAGCAGCGACTCGATCACCGTGATCTTGTCGCGCGCGTCCATGATCACCACGGGGATGTGCGGCGGCACCGTCAGCGCCTCCCGGACGTCCTCGGGCTCGAACGACTCGGTGCCCTCGAAGTGGTTGACCGCCACGATGTACGGCAGGTCGCAGCTCTCGAAGTAGTCGAGCGCCGGGAAGCAGTCGGACAGCCGCCGGGTGTCGGCGAGCACCACCGCGCCGATCGCCCCACGCACGATGTCGTCCCACATGAACCAGAACCGCTGCTGCCCGGGCGTGCCGAACACGTACAGGACGAGGTCGTCGTCGAGCGTGATGCGGCCGAAGTCCATGGCCACGGTCGTGGTGGTCTTCTCCGGGGTCGACGAGAGGTCGTCGGTGCCCTCGCTCGCCTCGGTCATCACCGCCTCCGTCTGGAGCGGGGTGATCTCCGAGACGGAGGAGACGAACGTCGTCTTCCCCACGCCGAAGCCGCCCGCCACCACGACCTTGGTGGCGATGGGGGCTCTGGTGCGGTCCTGCTGCCAGGGCCGCAGGTCTTCCTCGATGGACGCGGCCGCTTCGGGCGCCAGGAGTTCAGAGGCGGCGGAGTCCACTCATGACCCTTTCGAGCAGCGCGCGGTCGGGCCGCCCGGGGCCGTGCCCGGTCCCGTACACACGGATCCTTCCCTGGTCGGCCAGGTCGCTGAGCAGCACCCGGACGACCCCCAGCGGCATGCGCAGCAGCGCCGAGATCTCCGCGACCGTACGCATCGCGCGGCAGATCTCCACGATCGCCCGCATCTCCGGCATCATCCGCAGCGGCGAGCCGCCCAGCGCCTTGCGCTCCTCGGGAGCCTCGATGGCCGCGACGAACGTCTCCACGAGGAGCACGTGGCCGAAGCGGGTGCGTCCGCCGGTGAGGGAGTACGGGCGGACCCGCGCGGGTTTGCGGCCGCTGCCCCGTATCGGCAGCTTGGGAGCGGATGCGGACGAGGTCACTGGACGGCCTCCATCGACTGGCGCAGTTCGCTGCGGAGTTCGGGGGTGAGCACGTGTCCGGCGCGGCCGACGAAGAGGGCCATGTGGTACGCGACGACGGTGACGTCGCAGTCGGGCGTGGCGTGCACCCCGAGCAGCGAGCCGTCGCTGATCGCCATGACGAAGACGCTGCCCTCCTCCATCGCGACCACGGTCTGCTTGACCCCGCCGCCGTCCATGAGCCGCGCGGCGCCGTGGGTGAGGCTGCCGATGCCGGAGACGATGGTGGCGAGGTCGGCGCTGGAGCCGCGCGGCCCTTCGGTGCGGGGCTCCGTGCGGGCGGGCCGCTGGTCCGGGTCGGACGAGAGCAGCAGCAGTCCGTCCGAGGAGACGACCGCGACGGAGAGGAGTCCCGGCACCTCCTCGACCAGGTTCCGCAACAGCCAGTGCAGATTGCGGGCTTCGCTGCTCAGTCCGAACGTGCCGGTGCCGGTCGCAGTCAACTGCGTGCCTCCTCGACTGTCTCCCCCGTGTGTGGCCTGGATGCCTTCTCTTCGACGTGTGCTTCGCTCTGTGCTTCCTGGATCTCGGTCTCGGCGTGCCGGCGGCCCTCCAGGGCGCCCTGCTGGAACCCGCCGAGCCGCCGCCGCAGCGCGTCGGCGACCTCCGCGCCGCCCTTGCGCGGGGCCGGGGCGGTGGTGCCCGCCTTGACCACCTTCGGGGTGCGCTTGGGCAGCCCCTTGTCCGTGACGCGCTGCGCGGGGACGGTGGGCCGCGGCTCGGGCTCGGGCTCCGGTGTCGGGAGCCGCATCTCGAACGTCGGCTCGTCGACCCGCTCGTGCGTGTCCGCCTCCGGCGCGGGGGCCGGGAGCGGGATCTCCGCCGTGCGCTCCGCCCGCTCGGGCAGCACGTTGGAGTTGGCCTCCGCCAGCGCGCCCGGCAGCGTGAAGCGCGGCGCGTCGCCCTGGGCCGGCGCCACGTGCGGCGGCTCGGCCGGGGGCGTCTTCGGCAGGATCGGCTCGGGCAGCACGACCACGGCCGCCAGCCCGCCCTGCTTCTGCTCGCGCAGTTCGATCCGCACCCCGTGGCGGCGGGCGAGCAGCGCGGCGACGTGCAGTCCGAGGCCACCGGTCTCGGTGCCGGGCTCCCCCGGCTCGTACATGGACGGGTCCGCGAGCCGCATGTTGAGCTCGGTGCGGCGCGCCGGGCTCACCCCGATGCCCTCGTCCTGGACCGAGAGCATGACCTCGCCGCTCTCCAGCTGCCAGCCGGAGAGCTGGACCTGGGCGTCCGGCGGCGAGAACGAGGTGGCGTTCTCCAGGAGCTCGGCGACCAGGTGGCTGAGATCGTCGGCGGCGAACCCGGCGACCTGGGCGTGCGGCGGCAGGGCCTGGATGACGACCCGCTCGTACCGCTCGATCTCGCTGACGGCGGCCCGCAGGACATCGACGAGCGGGACCGGGCCGGGGTGGTTGTGGTGGTGCTCGGCGCCCGCGAGGACCAGCAGGTTCTCGCCGTGGCGGCGGATGACCGTGGCCATGTGGTCGAGCTTGAAGAGCGTGGCGAGCTGGTCGGGGTCCTGCTCGCGCTCCTCCAGGCCCTCGATGATGCCGAGCTGACGCTCGACCAGGCCGAGGCTGCGAAGCCCGAGGTTGACGAAGGTGTGCTGCACGGTGCCGCGCGCCCGCTCCAGCTGTACGGTCAACTCCCGTACGGCCTCGGCCAGTTCGGCTCGTTCGACGGCGAGCGCGGTCTGGCCCTCGCGGGCGCCGGCCAGCTCCGCGCCGAGGTCGTCGGCGCGGGCCGCGTGCTCGCGCAGCCGGTCGTGGAGGGTGTTGAGGGACCGGACGGCCTGGGCGAACTCGTCGTTGCGGCCGGTGAAGCGGACCGGCTCCTCCGCCTCGGGCGCGGTGGCAAGGCGAGCCGCGCCGCGCCGCAGCACGGCGAGCGGCCGGGTGAGGCTGCGGGCGCTCGCGGACGAGACGCCGACGGCGAACAGCAGCAGCGCGCCGATCAGCGCGACACGGAGTTCGAGGTCGGTCACGTCGTCGTCGCGCAGCGCCTCGAACCGCTTCACCTCGGCCGTGGCGAGCGCCGACTCGGTGCCGCGCATCCGGTCGATCCGCGCGGTGAGCGCGGCGGCGACCTTGTCGGCGCCCAACTTGCGGTCGGAGGTGCTCAGTTGGGGCTGGTCGGTGAGGCGGGCGAGATAGCGCTCGGCGGCGTCCACGTCCGGGCCGGTGACCGTGGTGGCGAGCTTCTCGCGCGCGGTGGGGGCGGCCGCCTGGTCGAAGTCGGCGAGCGCGGACTGCTCGCGCACCCGCGCCTGCTGCCCGGCGGCGCTCAAGGCGTCCCGGGTGCGGCCCTCTTCGCCGTCGGCGGCGTCCTTCTGCACGTACCGCCCGGTGATCGGGTCGTAGACCGTGGTGCCGGGCTTCTGCGGCACGGAGAGCGCGGCGACCAGCAGGCCCCGGGCGGCGGAGGCCTGTTCGACGGCGCGGCCGAGGTCGGCCGGGGCGCGGGTGGCCTCGGCGGCGCGCGGCGGCGTCCGGTCGGCCAGCTCGGCGGCGAGGCCGAGCAGCTTGGCGATCACGTCGGAGTACGTGCGGTGCGCCTCCAGGGCGGTGCCCTTGCCGGTGAGGGCGGTGCGGCGCAGGGAGGGCACGGTGGCCAGGTCGCGGCCGAGGGCCGCGGGCGCGGTGGCGCGGATCTCGTCGATGCGCCGGTCGACGCGGGTGGCGCGGTCCTTGAGGGCGGCGTCCTTGCGCGGGTCGCGGCCGCCCGCGATGTACGCGGTGACGTCGTCGCGTTCGTCGGCGAGGGCGTGGGCCAGGGTGACGGCCTGCTGGTTCAGCTCGGCCAGGGTGACCAGGCTCTGCGACTCGTTGAGGTCCGAGGAGGCGGTGAGCAGCGTGGGGGTGCCCGCGCCCAGGACGGTGAGCGAGACCAGGGCGACCGAGGTGACCAGCCGGGTCCGTACGCGCACGGGGCGTCCGGCGCCCGCGGTGTCCGCGGCGCCCTCAGCGCCCTTGACGGTCTCGCCGCCCTTGCCCCGAGGCCGCTTGTTCTGCACCGGTGCTCTCAATCTTGACTCGTCCACCCATGAAGCCGAGGTGACGACCGGTCATGCGTCTCTTGCGTCGTGTGCGACGCGTTCCCACCCCTGCACGGCTTCCGACCATTCCAGTGGTTTTCGGAAGGAGGCATGCAACATCCACTCCGCCACCCGAACGAGTGAACAACACTCGGGAGTTGGCCATCAACTCCCGCGGAATGGCCGCCACCGCTCGTGCGGAAGGCCGGTTGGAACTTCCGCGCGGCCTTTGGCAGGATGCCCGCCCACAGCTTCCCGACGGGCCGTCGGGCCCGGCTCGGAGCCGCCTTCCGGCCCAGTGGTCCAGGCCAATTGGCCGTCATGGAGGCCGCGTGGAGGCGTCGTGCAGACTGGCCGTATGCGCATCGAACTCGCCACGGCCCCCGGTGACCCCGCCCGCCCCAACGAGGACTGGGCCGCCACCGTGCTGCCCGCCGCCGGACGGGGCGGGGTGCTGGTGGTGCTCGACGGGGTGACCCCACCGCCGGGCAACGGGGACTGTGTGCACGACGTGTCCTGGTTCACCGCGCGGCTCGGCGGCGCGCTGACCGAACTGTCCGGTTCGCGGCGCGACATACCGCTGAGCGGGATCCTCGCGGAGTCCATCAGGCGCACCGCGGACGCCCACCGTGACACCTGTGACCTTTCTCACCCGCGTACGCCTCAGGCGACGGTGGTCGTGGCGCGTTGGGACGAGGAGGTCGTGGAGCATCTGGTGCTGTCCGACTCCGTCCTGCTGCTGTCGTCGCCCGACGGGGTGGTCCGGGCGGTCCTGGACGACCGGCTCGACCGGGTGCCGCGGTCCGTGCTGGTGTCGGATTCCGTGGCGGATGCGGTGGCCCGTAACCGGGAGGGGGGGTTCTTCACCGCCGCGGCGGATCCCTCTGTGGCCTCGCGCGCCATTACCGGTCGCACCCCTGTGAGGGATGTACGGGCACTGGCCGCGCTCAGTGATGGCGCCAGCCGGTGGGTCGAGACGTTTCGCGAGGGCGACTGGGGTGGGTGTCTCGCTCTGCTGCGCAAGGCCGGGCCGCAGGGGTTGATCGACAGGGTGCGGGAGCTGGAGCGGGCCGATGCCGCCGGGCGTACGTATCTGCGGGGCAGCAAGACGCACGATGACGCCACCGCCGTGTATGTGGAGCTTTGAGTCGCGGCTGCGGGCCGGTGGGGGCTGGGCGCGCAGTTCCCCGCGCCCCTGAAGGCAGGGGGCCGGTGCTCGGCGGGATCCTCACCGCGTCCCTAAAAGCAGGCGGCCCTGGCGCGGCGGGGCCCCCACCGCGCCCCTGAAGGGCTGCGACCCTAGGGGCGCAGCTGTGCCCCCGGTTCCTGCATGTCCGCTCTCGCGTTCAGCTGGTGCAGGAGTCTCGCCAGTTCTGCGATTTCCTTGCGGTCCCAGTCCGCCAGTTTGGTGACGTACTGGGCGCGGCGGGCGTCGCGGACCCGGCGGAAGCGGGCCAGGCCCTCCTCGGTGAGGCGTACCAGCGAGGCGCGGCCGTCGGCCGGGTCCGGCTCGCGCGCCACCAGGCCCAGGTCCTCCAGGGCGCGCAGCTGGCGGCTCATGGTCGCCTTGCCCACGCCGAAGTACGCGGCGAGCTCGGTGGCCCGCTGCGGGCCGCCCTCCTCCAGGCGCACGAAGAGCCCGTAGGCCGCGGCCTCCAGCTCCGGATGGACCGCGCGGGCCATCTCGCCGGAGGACGCCCGGGCGCGCCTCAGGAACACCGCCAGCTCGCGTTCGAGTGCGAGAAACTCCTGGTCCGGACCGTGCACATCAGCTCCCATCCCACGCTGTCCCGACGGGACAGTATTTCCCAGTCCCCGCTGGACAGGGGCCCCCGGCGCCGAGCACCGGGGGCCCTTTGGCTCAATTACGCGTCATGCGGGGAGCGCATTCAGCAGGTGCCGGCCGGCCGCTCCCGGGTGACCAGGTCCGTCCAGCCGGTGGTGCCGTCCAGCCAGACGACCTGCCGCCCGCCCGCGGCGGACGGGTACAGCTGCTCGCCGCGGTTGCAGGAGAGGCGCTCCCTGCGGGTGCCGTCGGCGCTGAGCTGCCACAGCTTGGGCAGGGTCTCATTGCGGTACTGGGTGTCCGGCAGCAGGGTGTTCACCGTGACCGCGTCGTCGGACGCCGTCAGGTCGAACGGGATCAGCGCGCCGGGGCCGGACTCGGCGCTGATGTCCGCCGTGCCGGTGCCCTCCAGGGTGGACCTGCGCACCGCCATCTGTCCCTGGTCGGCCGGGTTCTCGTCGACCAGCCAGAACACGTTCTTGCCGGTGATGCCGGTCTGGCCGATCGCCTGCGGCTCACCGAGCTGCTGGGCGAGCTGGGTCTTGCCGGTGGCGAGGTCGTACGTCTCGGTGCCGATCTTGTAGTCGGTCTCGCCCGGGTAGAGCTTGGCGTAGGCGATCCTGCCGTTCTTCAGCGAGGGCAGTCCGGTGCCGAGCTCGTACTTGCCGCCGTCCACCCAGGTGGGCTCGCGGTCGCCGGGCTTGAGGAAGCCGACGTGCCGCCCGCCGAACGGGTCGAAGGACTCGAAGACCACCGTGCCGTTCTCCACGTGGAGGTTCTGGACGTTGGTGTACGAGGTGTACAGCGTCTTGATCGGGCCGCCCGCGATCGGGCGGGAGAGGATGTCGAGGCTGGTCGTGCCGAACGCGGCCCACACCACCGTCTTGCCGTCGGTGGCCGGATACACGTGGTAGCGGCCGTCGTTGGGGCTGATCAGCCTGGGCGTGCCCCTGCCGTCGACCCGCCCGGCGTAGACCGAGTAGGCCTCGCTGCCGTCGTCGTTGGACTTGGACGTGGCCCACCAGCCGCCGCCCGCGGCCGTGCCCGTACCGGCGATGTTGAGCTTGCCGAAGAGGCGGTCGGAGTCGACGCCGATGGCGTTCTCCCAGCCGGGCACGATGCCGTGGGCGTTGAACGACCGCTTGACGACGTTCTGCTGCCTGGCCGACAGCCCCAGGTCCTTGGCGGCCGCGACGACCGCGTTGCGGGCCTCGGTGTAGCCGTCCAGCGGGGTCATGTACGTGGAGAGGGCCTTGTAGACCAGCCGGTCCGCGAGGAAGGGGTCCTTCGGGTCCAGGTCCTGGCGGATGTCCCACAGGGCGCCCGAGAAGATCGTCGAGTTGAGGTGGACGCCGCCGTTGTCGGTGCCGAAGGTGACGCCGAGGTAGTCCTTGGCGGTGGTGCGGCCGTCGTTGAGGTCGCGGAAGGCGCACTCGCGCGGCTTGGTGGTGCGGCACAGGTCCTCGCCGATGAGCCCGGCGTCCGGGTCGTCCATCTTCGTGCCGCTGGCGGTGACGTCGATGGCGTTGCCGAAGTAGTCGGCGAGCGCCTCGTTGAGGGCGCCGGACTGGCCCGCGTAGACGAGGTTCGCGGTGTTCTCGACCACGCCGTGGGTCATCTCGTGGCCGACGACGTCGAGGTCGGCGGAGAGCGTCTTGTACTGCTCGTCCCCGGCGCCGTACACCATCTTCTGGCCGTCCCAGAAGGCGTTGACGAACGGGCCGCCCGCGTAGGTCACGCCGACCAGCGAGTTGATGGTCATGCCGCGCCCGTCCAGGCTGTCGCGGCCGTGCACCTTCTTGTAGTAGTCGTAGACCTGCCCGGCCGCCCAGTGCGCGTCGACCGCGCCCGCGGCGGTGGCGTCGCCGCTGTAGTCGGGGGCCGCGTTGGTGAACTCCTTGAGCCCGGCCGGCCAGCGCCCCGAGGCGTCGTTGACGTCGACCGCGCGCGCGTCCCAGGTGTGCAGGGTGTTCTTGCTGGTGGTGGCCATCCGCGCGTAGTCGACGAGGCTGTACTGCTTGGCCGCGTCGTCGAAGTAGATGTCCAGCGGGACCTGCTCGCCGCTGTACTTGACGCCGGTGCCGCTGGTGCCGGGGTTGGTGGTGGCGGCGGGCGCCTTCGGCGCGGCGGCGGGCTTCGCGGCCCCACCCGCGGGCTTCGGCGCCGTCATCGTCTTGATCAGGCTGTACTGGAGCACCGGGAAGCCCGCGTGCGCGTCGACGTACACGTCCTGCAGGACCGGCCTGCCGGTGGCGGTGTCGGTGCCGCGCACGGTGACGCGGTAGGTGAGGATGCCCGCGCCCTTGGGGACGACGACCAGGCCGCCCGCCTTGCCAAAGAGCGCGGCGGCCGCCTTCGTCTTGGCGCCCTCGGAGGGCTGGACGTCCTTCTTGCCGAGGGTGGCGCCGCCGATGCGGGCGGCGACCGAGGTGACGGCCCGGCGCACGGCCACGTCCTCGGCGACGGTCGCCCGCGTGCCGGTGGTCAGCCCGGTGAAGTACTTGCCGGAGGTGCCGGTGACGACGCGCTTGCCGTCCTTCTTCTCCATCCGCACCACGTACTGGCCGCCGAGCACCTCGACGCCGCGGTGCTTCTGCTGGAGCCGTACGGTCTCGTCCGCGCCCTGCTTCAGCGTCTGTACGGGGGTGAGGTCGCGGCCGGGGTCGGCTATCCGGTAGCGGCTCTCCTTGGCGGCGAGGTGGCTCCGGGCCGCGTCGGCGGGCGCCGCCTCGGCGTCGGCGCTCTCGTGGAGGCCGTCGACGAGGGCGGGGGTCGCGGTGCCGGTGCCGGGCACGACGTCGGTGGCGGGCGCCTGCGCCTGGGGCGCGGCGTGGGCCGCCGGCACGGCGGTGGCGAGGAGGGCGGCGGCCCCCAGGAACGCGGCCACCCCCGCGCCGGTCCTGGTCCCCCGGGTGCTGCCTGCTCCGGCTCTGCCTGCTCTGGGCTTGTGCAAGGTCTTTCCTCCACGGGCCGATGCGGATGCCTCCCGCGAAACGGCGTCGGCCGCGCGGGGAGGCCGGTGGCGCCGGTGGGCGCCGACTGGTCATGGCCATGCAAGCCCGTGGGGCATGAACTCCTCAATGGGGCATGTGAGTTGACATGAGGACTTTGGCGCGAACGCGACCCGGCGGAGCGGACGGGGAGGCGGGCCGCACGGCGGGTGCGGCCGTCGGGCCGTCAACTGCCCGCGGCTGAAAGTTATGTGCAGCGGCCCGTGGCCGGCGCAGCTCGCACCGGCCTCCGTCGTCCTGCCAGAGGCCTGGGCCAATGGCAGTTCCGGAACCTCTTTCGCGTCACGGTCTACGTGCGTAGCTTTTTCTGTATGACATGTCCACAACGACATGTCGATTCCCCGGCACGTCCCCCCACCCACGCCTTTCGGAGGCACGCAATGCCCGTGCACAGACCCGGAACGGCCCGTCGCGGTCCCCTCGCCGCGGCCGGAATCCTCCTCTCGGCCCTCGTCCTCCTCCTCACCGCCCCCGGCACGTCCGGCGCGGCCCAGACCCCCGCCCGCGGCTCCGCCACCCTGGGCATGGGAGTGGCCGCCCACGACGGCACCGGCGGTGCGCCGACCGGCTCGACGGTCGTCCAGACCGAGGGCGTCGACACCAGCAGCCACAACGGCAACGTCGCCTGGACCACCCTGTGGAACAGCGGGGTGAAGTGGGCCTACGTCAAGGCCACCGAGGGCACGTACTACACCAACCCGTACTTCGCGCAGCAGTACAACGGCTCGTACAACGTCGGCATGATCCGGGGCGCGTACCACTTCGCGACGCCGGACACCACGAGCGGCGCGACCCAGGCCAACTACTTCGTGGACCACGGCGGCGGCTGGTCGCGCGACGGCCGTACGCTGCCGGGCGCGCTCGACATCGAGTGGAACCCGTACGGCGCCGCCTGCTACGGGCTCTCCCAGGCCGGGATGGTCAACTGGATCCGCGACTTCGTGAACCAGTACCGGGCCCGCACCGGCCGGGACGCGGTCATCTACACCGCCACCAGCTGGTGGACCCAGTGCACCGGCAACTCCGCCGCCTTCGGCTCCACCAACCCGCTGTGGATCGCCCGCTACAACACCGACCCGGGCACGCTCCCGGCCGGCTGGGGCTACTACACGATGTGGCAGTACACGTCGTCCGGCCCGACGGTGGGCGACCACTCGAAGTTCAACGGCGCCTACGACCGGCTGCAGGCGCTGGCCAACGGCTGATCTCTCCTCCTCGGAGGTGCGGGTCCCCGGCACGCCGACGCGCGCGCCGGGGGCCTCACCGCGTCGCGTCCCGTCATACGACAGGATGGTCGCCATGCGCGTGCTGCGAAGGGTGGGGCGGGTGTCCGCCGCGGGGATGCTGGCCCTGGTCACGGGGTGCGGCTGGTCGGCCGCGTCGGCGCCCCAGCAGGACCGGCCCGACGAGGTGCCGCCCGCGCCCGCCCCGCAGTCGTCGGCCGCCGCGACCTCCGGGCTGCCGTCCGTGGGCGTGCTGGTCGACGGCGACAAGCACTGGTGCACGGCCAGCGTCGTGGCCAGCCCCAAGGGCAACGTCGTCGCCACCGCCGCGCACTGCGCGGACGCCGGGACGGTGGGCTCGATGGCGTTCGCGCCCGGGTTCTCCGGCGCGGTCAAGGGCTCGTACCCGTACGGGACCTGGAAGGTGAAGGCCGTCCAGACCGACCAGGGGTGGTCCGGGGACGGCGACGACTCCTTCGATTACGCCTTCCTGACCCTGGAGCCGGACGCCCGGGGCCGCAGCGTGCAGAGCGTGGTGGGCGCGGCCCAGCCCGACTGGAGCTCGGGGCCCCGGCGCCGGGTGACCGTCTTCGGCTATCCGGACGAGGACCACAACCCGGAGAACCGGCCCATCGCCTGCACCACCGACACCCGCCCGGACCCCGATCTGTCGAGCGACGTACGGATCGACTGCGCCGGCTTCTGGACCGGCACCAGCGGCAGCCCCTGGCTGGCGGACTATCGGGGCCCGGACCACCGGGGCCACCTCATCGGCGTACTGAGCGGCGGCGACACGGACGTGGCCTCGACGGCGGTGCTGTTCGACGGGCGGGCGAGGCGGCTTTACGAGAAGGCCGCCCGGGCGTAACCGTCCCGGGCGGCCTTCTCGTACATACGGCTGCTTACGCAGCCAGCGGCACCGGAACCTCCGCCGGGGCCAGGGCGATCTCCAGGACCTGGCGGACGTCGCTGACCGGGTGGACCTCCAGCTTCTCCAGGACCTCCGCGGGGACGTCGTCCAGGTCCGGCTCGTTGCGCTTGGGGATCACCACCGTGGTGATGCCCGCCCGGTGCGCGGCCAGCAGCTTCTGCTTCAGGCCGCCGATCGGCAGCACCCGGCCGGTCAGCGACACCTCACCGGTCATCGCCACGTCCGTGCGCACCAGACGGCCGCTGAGCAGCGAGGACAGGGCGGTCACCAGCGTGATGCCCGCGCTCGGGCCGTCCTTGGGGACCGCGCCCGCCGGGAAGTGGACGTGCACGCCCCGGTCCTTGAGGTCGGCGACCGGCAGCTCCAGCTCGGCGCCGTGCGAGCGCAGGAAGCTCAGCGCGATCTGCGCCGACTCCTTCATCACGTCGCCCAGCTGGCCGGTGAGCGTCAGCCCCGCCGCGCCCGTCTCCGGGTCGGCCAGCGACGCCTCGACGAACAGGACGTCGCCGCCCGCCCCGGTCACCGCGAGGCCGGTGGCCACGCCGGGCACCGAGGTGCGCCGCTCCGCCGGGTCCTGGGCGGACTCGGGCACGTGGTGCGGGCGCCCGATGAGCCCGCGCAGGTCGTCGGGCGTGACCGTGAAGGGCAGCGCGCGCTCGCCGGTCTCGTGCTGGGCCGCCACCTTGCGCAGCAGCCGGGCGAGCGAGCGCTCCAGGTTCCGCACGCCCGCCTCGCGGGTGTACTCCCCCGCCAGCCTGCGCAGCGCGCCCTCCTCCAGGACCACCTCGCCGGCGTCCAGCCCGGCCCGCTCCAACTGGCGCGGGAGCAGGTGGTCGCGGGCGATGACGACCTTCTCGTCCTCGGTGTAGCCGTCCAGGCGGACGAGCTCCATGCGGTCGAGCAGCGCCTCCGGGATGGCCTCCAGGACGTTGGCCGTGGCCAGGAAGACGACGTCGCTCAGATCGAGCTCGACCTCCAGGTAGTGGTCGCGGAACGTGTGGTTCTGCGCCGGGTCGAGGACTTCGAGCAGGGCCGCCGCCGGGTCGCCCCGGAAGTCGGAGCCGATCTTGTCGATCTCGTCGAGCAGCACCACCGGGTTCATCGACCCGGCCTCCTTGACGGCCCGGACGATCCGGCCGGGCAGCGCGCCCACGTACGTACGCCGGTGGCCGCGGATCTCGGCCTCGTCGCGGACGCCGCCGAGGGCGACGCGGACGAACTTGCGGCCCATGGCGTGGGCCACGCTCTCCGCGACGCTCGTCTTGCCCACGCCGGGCGGGCCGACGAGCGCGAGCACCGCGCCCCCGCGCCGCCCGCCGACCACGCCCAGGCCCCGGTCGGCCCGCCGCTTGCGGACCGCCAGGTACTCGGTGATGCGCTCCTTCACGTCCTCCAGGCCCGCGTGCTCGGCGTCCAGGACCGCGCGGGCGCCCGCGATGTCGTACACGTCCTCCGTGCGCTCCTGCCACGGCAGTTCCAGGACGGTGTCCAGCCAGGTGCGGATCCAGGAGCCCTCGGGGGACTGGTCGCTGGAGCGCTCCAGCTTCTCGACCTCCTTGAGGGCGGCCTCGCGGACCTTCTCGGGCAGGTCGGCGGCCTCCACCCGGGCCCGGTAGTCGTCGGACTCCTCACCCTCCGACTCGCCGTTGAGCTCGCGCAGCTCCTTGCGTACGGCGTCGAGCTGGCGGCGCAGCAGGAACTCGCGCTGCTGCTTGTCCACGCCCTCCTGCACGTCCTTGGCGATGGACTCGGCCACGTCCTGCTCGGCGAGGTGCTCGCGCAGGTGCTCGGTGGCGAGCTTGAGCCGGGCGACCGGGTCGGCGGTCTCCAGGAGCTCGACCTTCTGGGCGGTGGTGAGGAACGGCGAGTAGCCGGAGTTGTCGGCGAGGGCCGAGACGCCCTCGATCTGCTGGACGCGGTCGACGACCTGCCAGGCACCGCGCTTCTTCAGCCACTCGGTGGCGAGTGCCTTGTACTCCTTGACCAGTTCGGTGACCTGGCCGGGCAGGGGGTCGGGCACGGTCTCCTCGACCGTGGCGCCCTCCACCCACAGGGCTCCGCCGGGGCCGGTGGTGCCGGCGCCGATGCGCACCCGGGTCACGCCCCGGATGAGCGCGCCCGGGTCGCCGTCGGAGAGCCGGCCGACCTGCTCGACGGTGCCGAGGACGCCGGTCGCGGCGTAGGCCCCGTCGATGCGCGGGACGAGCAGCACCCGGGGCTTGCCCGCCGAGGGGCCGTCGGCCCGGACGGCCGCCTGGGCGGCTTCCACGGCGGCCCGCACCTCGGTGTCGGACAGGTCCAGTGGCACGACCATCCCGGGCAGCACGACCTCGTCGTCGAGCGGCAGCACAGGCAGGGTGAGCGGTGCGGACGAGTGAGCCATGATCTCCCCTTCGGCAGTCAAGTTGAGCTATGCCGACTCAATGCATGTGAGCCAGGGAATGTTCCCCAACGGGTGTTCGCTCTGAGCGATCACCTCTTGTAAGAGTCGCAGAACAGAAAGGACCATTACTCGCATCGCCATAACGGCATTACGGGAGGGACAGCCATGGAATCCGTACCGGAGCTCGTCGAGGCCTGGACCAAGGGGTGGGTCGTGTCGCGCGGCGCGGCGGCGCCGGTCGCCGAGCCGTGGGGCTGGACCATCGACGTCGGCCAGGTCAAGCAGGTCTCCCGGCACGTGCTGCCCGAGCCCGACGAGGCCTCGGTGCGCAAGCTGGTCGAGGCGACGACCGCGCCCGGCACCTGGCTGAAGCTCTTCGCCGAGGGCGACACGGTCCGGCCGTGGCTCGGCCCCGGCTGGCAGAGCGACGAGCCCGGCTTCCTGATGACGCTGCCGCTCGCCCCGGCCCCCGCCGAGGTCCCGGCCGGGTACACACTCACCCGCTGGACCACCGGCGGCGTGCTGCGCGTCCTGGTCCGCACCGAGGCGGGCCACTTCGCCGCGCGCGGCCAGATCGCCCCGACCGGCGCGACGGCCGTGGCCGACCAGATCGAGACCTCGCCCGAGCACCGGCGCCGCGGCCTCGGCGGCCTGGTCATGCGCACGCTCCAGAGCGGCGCGCACGCGACGGGCGCCACCACCGGCGTCCTGGTCGCCACCCCGGACGGCCAGGCGCTGTACGCATCGCTCGGCTGGACGACGCACTCGCCGATGGCGAGCCTGTACTTCGCTCCCACCGATCCGGCATCCTCGGCTGCATGAGCCACACGGGCAGGACCTGGACGACGACCGGAGCGCTGCTGCTCGTCACCTTGCTCGCGGCGACGGCCTGCGACTCCACGAGCTCCTCGGCGGACGGCGCCTCCAAGTCGCCCACCCCGGCGCCGAGCAGCACCCTGAGCGCGCAGACCCCGCCGCCCGGCACGCCGCCGCCGACCTCGCCGGGGAGCACCGCGCCCACACCGCCCGCCCAGCACGCGCAGCTGCTCAAGATGGTGGTGAGCGGCGGGTTCGCGGGGCTGCACAACGAGCTGGTGGTCAAGGAGGACGGCTCCTACACCTCGACGAGCCGGGACGGGAAGACCACCACCGGCACACTGGCGCCGGACGCCCTGGCCAAGCTCCGCACGGCCCTCAAGGACGCCGACTTTGCGCATCTGCCGCCGCGCCCGACCGGGCGCCCGATCGCCGACGCGCTGATGTACCAGTTCACGTACGGGGGACACGTCGTCCTGACCGACGACATCCACCAGGGCCCGGCGCTACGGAACGTACGAGCCAATCTGCCCGTCGGCTACCGCTGACGGCTCGTCGGTGCGCCCGGCGGCCCGGCGCCGGTCCGCCCGGCGCAGCACCGGCCAGCAGACGACGCCGACGAGCAGGGCGGTCGGATGGCCCCAACTGGCCAGCGGATCCACCATGTCCAGCAGGTCCTGGGTGAGCAGCACGGCCATCACGCCGAGCAGCGGCCACCGCAGCAGCGGCGGCAGCAGCCCGGCGAGCGCGCCGACGCTCGCCATCAGGCCGAAGCTGATGCCGTAGTCGAGGCGGTGCAGCGAGGAGTCCGGGAGCTGCCCGGCCATCACGGAGACACCCACCGGCACCTCGGTCACCAGCGTCGCCACCACGTGCCCGAGCAGGAACACCCCGGCCGTGCGCACCCCGCCGACGCGGCGCTCCAGGGCGGTGAGGATGAAGACGAAGCCGACGGCCCACGGCGAGGAGATGCCGCCCGCGATCCACAGCGCGCTGGCGAGCAGCACCAGCACGGGCGTGCGGCTGAGGTGCTGCACATCGGTACTGGAGCCTTCGAGCAGCGTGCGGACCGTGTCCGGGTCGCCCAACTCCGCGTACAGCGACGTGAGGAGCAGCAGCAGGGTGTACGCGAAGGTGAAGGGCGTGCCCGTCGGGGTCGGCACCAACTGCACGGCGCGGCGCAGCAGTCCGCGCACCTGCGGACCGACGGGCGTCCCGGCCGTCACAGGGGTCTTCGCGATGGCCCCGCCCTCCGGCGTCTCGTCTGCCGTCTCCCGAGCCGTCGGCCGCTGCCGCGGGATGCCGTTGAGCAGCCCCGCGTCCCGCGTCGTTCCAGGGTTCACCGGTGAGGCCCCTTCCACCGGGCGCCGCACACGCGCCCGGAACCACAAGCCGCGCCGGTGATCGTCCGGCCTTGATGCTTACGCTTGTACAACGCTCACCCTCTGCGAACGCTCCCCATCACGTCTATGACTTGTGCCACATTGGACAACCTTTGACGCAGGCCGCGCGTCGGCCTCCGAGCCGTTCGCTCCGCTTACGAGGAGGTCCTTCGATGCCCATCGCCGACCCGATCGCCGACCCGGTCGTACTCGACCGGCGCGAGGGGCCGTACGGAGAGGTCGTGCTCCGGCGGCGCGGCCCGCACTTCGAGATCATCGCCAACGGCACGTTCCTGATGGACACCTCCGACGGGCGCTCGGAGCGGCTGCTCGTGGACGCCGCGCACGACGCGCTGCCGGCCGGCCGCGAGCGGCCCTCGGTGCTCATCGGCGGGCTCGGCGTCGGCTTCTCGCTCGCGCACGCCGCCGCCGATCCCCGGTGGGGCCGGATCGCCGTGGTGGAACGCGAGTTGGCGGTCGTCGACTGGCACCGCTCGGGACCCCTGGCGCCGCTCTCCGCAGCCGCCCTGGCCGACCCGCGCACCGAGGTCCTGCACACCGATCTGGTCGCGTACGTGGCGAGCGCCCCGGACACCTTCGACGCGCTCTGCCTGGACATCGACAACGGGCCCGACTGGACCGTCACCGCGAGCAACGACAGCCTCTACTCCCCCACCGGCCTCGCGGCCTGTGGGGACCGGCTCACCCCCGGCGGAGTCCTCGCCGTGTGGTCCGCGCAGCCCTCCCCCGCCTTCGAGGAGGCTCTCCGTAATGCCGGATTCTCCGGGGTTAGGACCGAAGAGATCACAGTTGCCCGGGGCGTCCCCGACGTGGTCCATCTCGCCGTTCGCCCTGCGTAGCCGGGACGCGGCCGGTGCCTCTAGTCTCTGACGGACACAGGGGATCACCCCACGGATCCCCGGAAGCAATATCAGGGCGGGGCGATGGAGCAGGCACACACCACCCACAACGGCGTCGCGGCGACCCCCGGCGCCCAGCGCCGGGTGCTGGTCGTCGAGGACGACACGACGATCGTCGACGCCATCGCGGCACGGCTGAGGGCCGAGGGCTTCCAGGTGCAGACGGCGCTCGACGGCCCGGCGGCCGTGGACACGGCCGAGGCGTGGCAGCCGGACCTGATGGTCCTGGACATCATGCTGCCGGGCTTCGACGGCCTGGAGGTCTGCCGCCGGGTGCAGGCCCGCCGACCGGTCCCGGTGCTGATGCTGACGGCCCGCGACGACGAGACGGACATGCTGGTCGGTCTCGGCGTCGGCGCCGACGACTACATGACCAAGCCGTTCTCCATGCGGGAGCTGGCGGCCCGGGTGCACGTGCTGCTGCGCCGGGTCGAGCGGGCCACGCTCGCCGCGGCCACCCCGCGCACCGGGATCCTGCGCCTGGGCGAGCTGGAGATCGACCACGCGCAGCGCCGGGTCCGGGTGCGCGGCGAGGACGTGCACCTCACCCCGACCGAGTTCGACCTGCTGAGCTGCCTGGCCAACACCCCGCGTGCGGTCCTCTCCCGCGAACAGCTGCTCGCGGAGGTCTGGGACTGGGCGGACGCCTCGGGCACCCGGACCGTGGACAGCCACATCAAGGCGCTGCGCCGGAAGATCGGGGCCGAGCGCATCCGCACGGTCCACGGCGTGGGCTACGCGCTGGAGACCCCGGCGCCATGAGCCGGGCGGCGGCCGGGGCGGTGAACGGGCGGGCCCGGCGGAACGGGCCGCGCGCCGGAGTCCGCGACCGGGTGCGCGAGAAGCTCAGGGGCGGCCTGCGGGAGGTCTCGATCTCCATCAAGACGAAGCTGGGCACGCTGGTCGTGGTCTCGGTCTTCATCACCACCGGGCTGCTGATGGTCGCCGTGCAGACCCGCACCGAGCTGCGGTTCATCACCGTCTTCTCGGTGATAGCCACCCTGCTGATCACCCAGTTCGTGGCGCACGGCCTGACCGCGCCGCTGGACGAGATGAACACCGTCGCCCGGGCGATCTCGCACGGCGACTACACCCGCCGGGTGCGCGGCGACGGCCGCCGCGACGAGCTCGGCGACCTCGCCTCCACCATCAACCGCATGGCCGACGACCTGGAGGCCGTGGACCGCCACCGCAAGGAACTCGTGGCGAATGTCTCCCACGAGCTGCGCACCCCCATCGCGGCGCTGCGCGCGGTTCTGGAGAACGTGGTGGACGGCGTCTCGGCCGCCGACCCCGAGACGATGCGCACGGCCCTGAAGCAGACGGAGCGGCTGGGGCGCCTGGTGGAGACCCTGCTGGACCTGTCCCGGCTGGACAACGGTGTCGTACCGCTGCGGGCGCACCGCTTCGAGGTGTGGCCGTATCTGTCCGGGGTGCTCAAGGAGGCCAATCTGGCCGCCTCCCGGCGCGGCCTGTCCTCCGGCTCCGGCAACCACACCCGTACCGACGTCCACCTCCACCTGGACGTCTCGCCGCCCGAGCTGACCGCGCACGCGGACCGGGAGCGGCTGCACCAGGTGGTGGCCAACCTCATCGACAACGCGGTCAAGCACTCGCCGCCGCACGGCCGCGTCACCGTACGGGCCCGGCGCGGCCCGCAGCCCGAGTCGCTGGACCTGGAGGTCCTGGACGAGGGCCCGGGCATCCCGAAGTCCGAGTGGCACCGGGTCTTCGAGCGGTTCAACCGGGGCGACGCCTCGGCCCCGCACGGGCCCGGCAGCGACGGCGGTACGGGCCTGGGCCTGGCGATCGCCCGCTGGGCGGTGGATCTGCACGGCGGCCACATCGGCGTGGCCGAATCGTCGCGCGGATGCCGCATCCAGGTCACCCTTCCGGGGGCACCCCGGACGACGAATTGACGTAGGGTTCGAACCGGAAGCAGACGTTCTGCGTGTAGGTGGTCAGGGGATGCGGCTCCACCAGGGTCGCAACCGCGCTGTGGCGTACCCACTCGCCAGCCGAACCTGATCTGTTTCCCGCCAAATCCTGCCCTGAAACTCGCTTTCCGGTGTGACTTACGCGACTGTGGCACGCCCGGTCTGCACCTCCAGGCCAGGGAGGCGTAGCCTTTATTTCCGCTGTCCATCACCTTGTGAAGCGGAAGAGGGCGGTTGCCGCCGTGTCGTCTCAGTCCCCCAGTAATTCGAGCGTCTCGACCGACCAAGACGGGCAGGGCAAGAACCCTGCAGCCGGCTTCGGTGCCAATGAGTGGCTCGTCGACGAGATCTACCAGCAGTACCTCCAGGACCCCAATTCGGTCGACCGTGCCTGGTGGGACTTCTTCGCCGACTACAAGCCGGGTGCCTCCGGCACGGCGGACAAGCCTGTCGCGGGTGCCCCCGCCGCAGCCGCGGGGGCTGCGGTAGCCACCCCCGCCGCTCCCGCCACCCCGGCCCCGGTCACCCCGGCGCCCGCCGCCCAGGCTCCGGCCGCGCCCGCGCCGGCCCCCGCCGTCCAGGCCCCCGCCGCTCCGGCGCAGCCCGCCGCGGCCGCCCCGGCCCCGGCCGTGGCGAAGCCCGCGGCCAAGGCGGCCCCGGCGACCGAGGCCCCGGCCGGTCCGGAGTACGTCACGCTGCGCGGTCCCGCCGCCGCCGTGGCGAAGAACATGCACGCCTCCATCGACGTCCCGACGGCCACCTCGGTGCGCGCGGTCCCGGTGAAGCTGCTGTTCGACAACCGGATCGTGATCAACAACCACCTGAAGCGCGCCCGGGGCGGGAAGATCTCCTTCACCCACCTCATCGGGTACGCGATGGTGCAGGCCATCAAGGCCATGCCGTCGATGAACTACTCCTTCACGGAGAAGGACGGCAAGCCCACCCTGGTCAAGCCGGAGCACATCAACTTCGGTCTCGCCATCGACCTGGTGAAGCCCAACGGCGACCGCCAGCTGGTCGTCGCGGGCATCAAGAAGGCCGAGACGCTCAACTTCTTCGAGTTCTGGCAGGCGTACGAGGACATCGTCAAGCGGGCCCGCCAGGGCAAGCTGACGATGGACGACTTCTCCGGCGTCACGGTCTCGCTGACCAACCCGGGCGGCCTCGGCACCGTCCACTCCGTGCCGCGTCTGATGCCCGGACAGTCGGTCATCATGGGCGTCGGCTCGATGGACTACCCGGCCGAGTTCCAGGGCACCTCCCAGGACACCCTGAACAAGCTGGGCATCTCCAAGGTGATGACCCTCACCTCCACGTACGACCACCGGGTCATCCAGGGCGCCGCCTCCGGCGAGTTCCTGCGGATCGTCGCCAACCTGCTGCTCGGCGACGACGGCTTCTACGACGGCATCTTCGAGTCGCTGCGCATCCCCTACGAGCCGGTCCGCTGGCTCAAGGACATCGACGCCAGCCACGACGACGACGTCACCAAGGCCGCGCGCGTCTTCGAGCTGATCCACTCCTACCGGGTCCGCGGCCACGTCATGGCCGACACCGACCCGCTGGAGTACCGCCAGCGCAAGCACCCCGACCTGGACATCACCGAGCACGGGCTCACCCTGTGGGACCTGGAGCGCGAGTTCGCGGTCGGCGGTTTCGCGGGCAAGTCCCTGATGAAGCTGCGCGACGTCCTCGGCGTGCTGCGCGACTCGTACTGCCGCACCACCGGCATCGAGTTCATGCACATCCAGGACCCCAAGCAGCGCAAGTGGATCCAGGACCGCGTGGAGCGCCCGCACTCCAAGCCGGAGCGCGAGGAGCAGCTGCGGATCCTGCGCCGTCTGAACGCGGCGGAGGCGTTCGAGACGTTCCTGCAGACCAAGTACGTCGGCCAGAAGCGCTTCAGCCTCGAAGGCGGCGAGTCGGTCATCCCGCTGCTCGACGCGGTCATCGACAGCGCGGCCGAGTCGCGTCTGGACGAGGTCGTCATCGGCATGGCCCACCGCGGCCGCCTGAACGTCCTCGCCAACATCGTCGGCAAGTCGTACGCGCAGATCTTCCGGGAGTTCGAGGGCAACCTCGACCCGAAGTCGATGCACGGCTCCGGCGACGTCAAGTACCACCTGGGCGCCGAGGGCACCTTCACGGGCCTGGACGGCGAGCAGATCAAGGTCTCGCTGGTCGCCAACCCCTCGCACCTGGAGGCGGTGGACCCGGTCCTGGAGGGCGTCGTCCGCGCCAAGCAGGACGTCATCAACAAGGGCGGCACGGACTTCACGGTCCTGCCGGTCGCCCTGCACGGCGACGCGGCGTTCGCGGGCCAGGGCGTCGTCGCCGAGACCCTGAACATGTCGCAGCTGCGCGGCTACCGCACCGGCGGCACGGTCCACATCGTGATCAACAACCAGGTCGGCTTCACCGCCGCCCCGGAGTCGTCGCGCTCGTCGATGTACGCGACCGACGTGGCCCGCATGATCGAGGCCCCGATCATCCACGTGAACGGCGACGACCCGGAGGCCGTGGTCCGCGTGGCCCGCCTGGCCTTCGAGTTCCGCCAGACGTTCAACAAGGACGTCGTGATCGACCTCATCTGCTACCGCCGCCGCGGTCACAACGAGGGCGACAACCCGCAGTTCACCAACCCGCAGATGTACAACCTGATCGACAAGAAGCGCTCGGTGCGCAAGCTGTACACCGAGTCGCTGATCGGTCGCGGCGACATCACCCTGGAAGAAGCCGAGCAGGCGCTCCAGGACTTCCAGGGCCAGCTGGAGAAGGTCTTCGCCGAGGTCCGCGAGGCCACCTCGCAGGCGGGCGAGATCCAGTCCCCGGAGCCGCAGGCCGAGTTCCCGGCGGCGGTGACGACCGCGGTCTCCCAGGAGGTCGTGAAGCGCATCGCCGAGTCGCAGGTGAACATCCCGGAGCGGATCAAGGTCCACCCGCGTCTGATGCCGCAGCTGCAGCGCCGCGCCGCCTCCGTCGAGGACGGCACGATCGACTGGGGCATGGGCGAGACCCTGGCCATCGGCTCGCTGCTGATGGAGGGCACCCCGGTGCGCCTCTCCGGCCAGGACACCCGCCGCGGCACCTTCGGCCAGCGCCACGCGGTCCTGGTCGACCAGGAGACCGGCGAGGACTACACCCCGCTGATGTACCTCACCGAGGAGCAGGCGCGGTACAACGTCTACGACTCGCTGCTCTCCGAGTACGCGGCGATGGGCTTCGAGTACGGCTACTCGCTGGCCCGTCCCGAGTCCCTGGTGATGTGGGAGGCGCAGTTCGGCGACTTCGTCAACGGCGCGCAGACGGTGGTGGACGAGTTCATCTCCTCCGCCGAGCAGAAGTGGGCGCAGACGTCCGGCGTCACGCTGCTGCTGCCGCACGGCTACGAGGGCCAGGGCCCGGACCACTCGTCCGCGCGCCCCGAGCGCTTCCTGCAGATGTGCGCGCAGAACAACATGACGGTCGCCATGCCGACGCTCCCGTCGAACTACTTCCACCTCCTGCGCTGGCAGGTGCACAACCCGCACCACAAGCCGCTCATCGTCTTCACCCCGAAGTCGATGCTGCGTCTGAAGGCGGCGGCGTCGAAGGCGGAGGAGTTCACCACCGGCGGCTTCCGCCCGGTGATCGGTGACGAGTTCGTCGACCCGAACGCGGTCCGCAAGGTCGTCTTCTGCGCCGGCAAGGTCTACTACGACCTGAAGGCGGAGCGCGACAAGCGCGGCGCGACGGACACGGCGCTGATCCGTCTGGAGCGCCTGTACCCGCTGCCGGGTGCCGAGCTCCAGGCCGAGATCGCCAAGTTCCCGAACGCCGAGAAGTACCTGTGGGCCCAGGAGGAGCCGGCGAACCAGGGTGCCTGGCCGTTCATCGCGCTCAACCTGATCGACCACCTCGACCTCGCGGTCGGCGCGGACATCCCGCACGGCGAGCGCCTGCGCCGCATCTCGCGCCCGCACTCCTCGTCCCCCGCGGTGGGCTCGAAGAAGCGGCACGAGCAGGAGCAGGAGCAGCTGGTGTCGGAGGTCTTCGACGCGTAGTCGCCGGCCGCTGTGGCTGGAGTGGTACGGCCGGAGGGCCCGGTATCCCGTTCAAGAACGGGATACCGGGCCCTCCGGCGTACGTACTAGCTCTGCGGGTCGTCCGCGCCCTCACTCGCGTCCCCGTCCCGCACGGGCGGCGGGACCCGTATCACCACGGTCCCGCTCCCCAGGTCTATCGGCCCGCGTCCGGGATCCGCGTCGCCCACCTCGTCGAGGGTGATCTCCAGCCGCCGCTTCTCTTCCTCGGCATGCCGCTTGCCGGGCTGGAACAGCTCATTGAGCGCACTACCGAACACGAGCGGTCACCTCCGTCTGGGGTCTCCTGCCCGTACAACGCTGTGAGGCCGCTGAGCGATCCCGATCACGGGGACGGAGGTCAGTCCGACGCGAGGCCCAGCGCCTTCTTGCTGGCCACGTACATCTGGAGCAGCTCGGGGCGGTGGGAGCGGAAGGCGAGGGGGAAGCTGGCGATGAGTTCGTCGTAGCCCTCGGCCAGGTCCGGGTCCTCCAGGAGGCCGAAGACCAGGTGGCCGCCGGACTTGGGGCTGCCCTCGGTGATCGCGGTGCGGAGGCGGTCGATCTCCGCGCCGGGGACGCCGGGGAAGAGGTCGCGTACGACCGGCTCCTCGGTGTCGAGGTGGCCCGCCAGGATGTCGCGGACCTTGCGGGCGGCCGCCGTGCCGGCGTGCGCCGCCTCGGTCACCGCGGCGTCGCCGGCCTGCCCTCCCGCCTCGTTGGCCGCCGTCAGGAGCTCCACCGCCCGGCTCAGGCCGTGCAGTTCCCGGTCCAGCTCCGCGTGCTCCTCGTTGAGGGTGTCGAAGGACGCCACCGACTCGGGGTAGAGCCCGTGCAGCACGGGCCAGAAGAGCTCGTCCTCCGACTCGTGGTGGTGGTGCGTGAAGTCGATGAGCCACTGCGCGGTGTCGATGAGTTCCTTGACGCTGACCTGGTCGCCGTCGCCGAGGCGCTCGAATGCGTTCGCCACCAGTTCCGTTCCCCGGCGCAGGATCGCGTGGACGCCGAGAAACTCCTGATACATACGGGCGCCGGGGTTCTCTGTCGCGGCCGTCATGGTTGTCTCCCCCATTTATTTGACCGATGGACCGATGGACCGATCGATGAACCGATCACTTGTCGTGAGGGTACGCAAGAGCGTCGCACGCCCCATAGGGGTGTTCGACTGCGATCAGCTCGCAGTTGAACGCGCGCGATGACGACCCGCTTTCCTCCACAAAGCGGCGATGTCTCCACGATACCTATTTTGGGATTTCTTCCAAAGAGGCGTGCTCTATGTAATTCTTGATCCAAGCCTCCGTACCCGCTGCGGACAAGTGGAGCGCACCCGAGAAGCGCACTAGTAACGCTCTAGTGGAACTCGATTTCGCTGGAATTGGGAAGGACGACATTCTATGACTCGCCCCGTCGTGGCGGTGACCGCCGATCTGAGCACGGTGAACTGGAACATTTGGGGAGATGTTTCGGTGGCCCTGCTCCCTTGGGAGTACATGGAGAAGGTCCACCAGGCGGGTGGAGCGCCCGTTCTGGTACCGCCGATTCCCGAAGCGGTGGACGCCGTGATGGAACGGGCCGACGCCCTGCTGATGAGCGGCGGCGCCGATATCGACCCGGCCCTTTACGGCGCCGAGCGGGAGAAGTTCACGTTTCCCCCGCACAAGGCCCGGGACACCGCCGAGCTCGCCGCCCTGGCGATCGCCGAGCGGCGCGGGATTCCGGTGCTCGGCGTCTGCCGCGGCCTCCAGCTGATATCCATCATTCGCGGCGGCACCCTGGACCAGCACCTTCCCGAGCACTCCCCCGCCGTCCCCGGGAAGTACGAGCCGCGCGAGATCCAGGTGAAGCCGGATTCGCTGCTCGGCAGCGCCCTCGGACCGACCGCCACCGTCTACTGCCACCACCACCAGGGCATCGACAAGCTCGGCGCCGGGCTGGTCGCCACCGCCTGGTCGGACGACGGCGTCATCGAGGGCGCCGAGGCCGAGGACCCCTCGGCCCCCTTCCTCGCCGGGCTCCAGGCCCACGGCGAGCTGGGCACCGACACCCTCCCCCTCTTCGAGGCCTTCATCGAGGCCGCGAGGAAGAAGCAGAAGTAGCGAGGATGAGGGGCTGGGCGCGGTTCCCGCCGGGGGCCGCACCCAGCCCCTCCCTCCGTCCGGGACACAAAAGCCGTCCGGGACACAAAAGCGGCCCGGTCGCCGCAACGTCCTTGCGGTGACCGGGCCGCCCGCCGTCGAGCCGTCCGCCCGACCTGCCGGCCGTCGGGGGTGTCGGCCGGCACCAGCAGCTGTACGGGGGTGATCAGCTGTTGGGGTCGGCAACCTGGCCGATGGCCACGTGCAGACGGTTCCACAGGTTCGCGGTGGCGACCGAGAGGACGATCGCCGCGAGCTGCTGCTCGTTGAAGTGCTTGGCCGCGTCGTTCCACACCTCGTCCGAGACCGCGTCCTCGCGGTCGGAGAGACGGGTCACGGCCTCGGCGAGCGCCAGGGCGGCACGCTCGGCGTCCGTGAAGTACGGCGTGTTGCGCCAGGCGGCCACGGCGAACAGGCGCTCGTCCGAGGTCTCGCCCGCGGCCTTCGCCAGGCGCGGGTGGCGGTCGGCGTTGGCACCGTCGCCGTTGATCTGGCTGGCCCGCAGATGCAGCAGCTCCAGCAGCTTCACATCGACGCCGGGAACCTCCTTGCTGGCCTTTCCGAGGGCCACCAAAGCGTCAATGGCGCCGGGAACGACAAAAGCAGGGTGCTTCGCCCGAGCAGTCATGATTTGCTCTCCTCAAAAGATCTCACGTAAAACGCCGAACACTTCACACAGAAAAACGCGGGAACTGCGACGTCGGACGCCGACCGGCCCTGCCAGAACATCCACACCGGTCGGCTTCCTCCGTCACAGCTATGACGAAACGTGGCTCGTGAATGTGACGGGAGTCAGGTGTGACCCACGCCACATCTGGCGGTACGGGGCACCCGCGCACTGGGCGCTTACCTAAGGAAGACGTAAGATCCGGATCCCGGAGCACCACGGGAGCGGGATCGAAGCGGGAGCAGGATCCGGGCGGGGGCAGGGCGCAGGGCCGCGAAAATCCGCCACATCCGGCCGTTCTTTACCCAGAGTCGAGCGGCTTCAATCCGAGCAGAATTCGCGACTGCTACAGGATTTTGACAACGCGGTCAGGACTTTGACAGGTACGTCAGATCAGCCACAGGCGGTCTTGCCGCGGCGGGTGGGTTCGGGCACATGATCAAAGCGGGTTGCCGCCGAGGGCCTGCCAGCCGAGCGGACACTTCCGACCCGAATACCCTTACCCCCCGTATTTCCCGACTCTGGGGAGAAACATGGACATCGAAGTGCTGGGTGCACTGTCGGTGCGGAAGAACGGGTTATCCATCGCGCCCACTGCCCCGAAGCCGCGGCAGGTGCTGGCACTCCTCGCGCTGCACTCCGATCAGGTGGTGCCGCTCGCGACGCTGGCAGAGGAACTGTGGGACGACGCCCCGCCGCGCAGTGCCCGTACCACCGTGCAGACGTACGTGATGCAGCTCCGCGAGCTCATCGGCGAGGCGCTGGCCCGCCACGACGGCGAGCGGCGCACCGCCAAGGACGTCCTCGTCACCCTGCCCGGCGGCTACCGCCTGGAGACCGGGGGCGACGGCGAGGACGCCGAAGGGACCGCGGACTTCCGCGAGTTCGAGCGCCGCGCCACGGCCGGCCACCGAGCCATGGACGCCGGCGACCACACCGGGGCCGCCCGGCTGCTGCGCGAGGCGCTGGCCCTGTGGACCGGGTCCGCGCTCACCGGCGTCCACCAGGGCACCCGGCTGCGCACCGAGGCCGAGCGGCTGGAGGAGGCCCGGCTCGCCGCGCTCGACCGGCGCATCGAGGCCGATCTCCTCCTCGGCCGCCACCGCGAGCTGCTCTCCGAGCTGACCGTGCTGGTCAGCCGCCACCCCATGCACGAGGCGCTGCACGGCCAGTTCATGCTGGCGCTGCACCGCTCCGGGCGGCGCAGCGAGGCCCTCGACGCCTACCAGCGGCTGCGTGCGACCCTCGTCGCCCAGGCCGGTCTGGAGCCCTCGGCCGCGCTCGGCAGGCTCCAGATGGCCATCCTCGCGGCCCGGCCCGGCTCGCCGGTGCCCGACGGCGCCCCCGTCACCGAGCGGCTCGTCGCCCGCGCGAGCTGACCCGTACGCACGACCACTCCCCGGCGGCCTGGCCCCGGGGGGGAGACAACGATGTCCCGGCGCACCCCCGCCTTTTATCCGAGAGGAAGCCGTGAAAATTCAGGTCCTGGGCCCTTTGAGTGCCGAAGTGAACAGAGTCTCCGTCGTCCCCACGGCGGGCAAGCCCCGTCAGATCCTCGCGCTGCTCGCCCTGTACCCGGGGCGCGTCATCCCCGTACCCACGCTGATGGAGGAGATCTGGGGCACCGATCTGCCGCAGAGCGCGCTGACCACCCTGCAGACGTACATCCTCCAACTGCGGCGCCGGCTCGCCGGTGCCATGGGCCCTGACGCACAACTTTCGGCCAAGGATGTTCTGGCCACCCGCTACGGCGGCTATCTGCTCCAGATCCCGTCCGAGGCGGTCGACGTCCACGCGTACGAACAGCTGGCGGCGGAGGGTCAGTTGGCGTTCGACGAGGGGCACAACGAGCGGGCGGCGGAGTGCTTCCGGCGGGCGCTCGACCTGTGGGAGGGGCCCGCGCTGGTCGACGTGCGGGTCGGGCCGATCCTCGACATCGAGGTGATGCGCCTGGAGGAGAGCCGTCTGGTGGTCAGGGAGCGCCGCATCGACGCCGACTTACGCCTCGGCCGCCATGCCGAACTGACCGCCGAGCTCACCGATCTGATCGCCCGTCACCCCCAGCACGAGGGCCTGCACTCGCAGGCCATGGTGGCGCTCTACCGCTCCGGACGGCAGGCCACCGCGCTCGATCTGTACCGCAAGCTGCGCGGCCGGCTCATCGAGGAGCTGGGTGTGGAGCCCTCGCCTCAGCTCCAGCGGCTGCACCAGGCGATCCTCGCCGTCGACCCCCAGCTCGACGTCGTGGCGGGCCCCCGCCGCACCTCCACCTTCGATCTGTACGCGGCCTGATCCGAGCCCTGTGCAACGCGGCGGCTCGCCGTGCCGCCGCCGTACGGCCATGCTCGAACAGCCCGTGCTCGTATCCATGCGAAGGGGGAGCAGATGTACGAGAACAGGGAAGACCGGGAGGACCACGAGCTTCGGCCGGGTGACCTCGTCGCCGTCGCTCCTCCGCTCCGGCTGGCCGGGGCGGAGGAGGACGACGTCGAGCTGAACATCATTCGGGGGATCGACTGAGCGCACCGGACGAAAGACGCCCCCCGCCGGCAGGGGGCGCCTTCGTCTGTCCGGCCGTCGTGACGTGCGGCCGGACCTCCGGCTAGCCCTCCGTGCCGAACCAGCGCTCCAGCGCGTCGCGCAGCTTGCCGCCGTCGGGCGAGGCCCAGGCGACGTGGCCGTCGGGGCGCAGCAGTACGGCTTCGGGGTCGTCGCCGGTGACGTTGTCGGCCGGGATCCAGGTGCCGGTGACCACGTCGACACGGTCCGCCCAGCCCTCGGCGAGCTCGGCCGCCTCGCGCGAGTCGCCGGTGGTGATCAGGACGCCGCGCGCGCTGTGGAGCAGCTCCGCGATGCGGGTGGGGGTGCCGTCGGCGAGGTTCAGCTCGCGGTCGGGCGACAGGCGCAGCCCGAGCAGGGGGTGGCCGGTCGCGCCCACGTCGTAGCGCACGTCCAGACC
Source organism: Streptomyces melanogenes (assembly GCF_014649795.1). Lineage (GTDB taxonomy): Bacteria > Actinomycetota > Actinomycetes > Streptomycetales > Streptomycetaceae > Streptomyces > Streptomyces noboritoensis. Next base: position 383,437 of record NZ_BMTS01000006.1, on the reverse strand, counting down.
GCTGACCTGTCCGGCCAGATGACGGGCCACGTCCGGGGACTCGACCAGCTCGCGCATCACCGCGCGCAGCGGCTCCATCTCGTCGCCGGTGAGGTAGAGGCGGGTCTGGGCGCGGGTGTTGCGCATCAGCTGCTCGCCGACCGGGTGCCGCTCGGACTGGAAGGTGTCGAGCAGGCCCTCGGGCGCCCAGCCGTTGATGGCCGCGGCCAGCTTCCAGCCCAGGTTCACCGCGTCCTGGACACCCACGCTCATGCCCTGCGCACCGGCCGGCATGTGGATGTGGGTGGCGTCCCCGACGAGGAAGACGCGGCCCTTGCGGTACTCGGACGCCTGGCGGGTGGTGTCGGTGAAGGCACTGATCCAGCGCACCTCGGCGCCGTGCAGGGACTCCCCCGTCATCCGCTCCCAGGCGTCCGCGACGACCTCGAAGGTGAGCTGGCTCTTGTCCTCGTGGGGACGCAGCTTCTCGTCGTGGATGACGATCCGGTCGACGCCGTTCTCCAGGTTGAACGCCATCACCATGCCGCCGGGCACCTGCTCCCCGATGGGCCGCTGGCGCACCCCGGCGCCGACCAGGTCGGCCATGTACATACCGCGGGTGGCGTCCCAGCCGGGGAAGTCGATCCCGGCGGTCTTGCGGACGACCGAGCGGGCCCCGTCACAGCCGACCACGTACTGGGCCTCGGCCTCGCCGGGACCGTCGGGGCCCTCGAAGGAGACGACCACGCCGTCCTCGGTCTCGCGGAAGCCGGTCACCTCGTGGTTGCGGTGGACCTTCACGCCGAGCTCGGCGAGCCAGCCCTCCAGGATCTCCTCGGTACGGAACTGGGGCACGCCCCGCACACTGAAGTGGTTGTCGTCCAGCTTGGAGAAGTCGATGCGCACCCCGCCGAAGTGGCCCTGGGCCCATTCGACGTCGCCGAACCTGGCGAGCAGTCCGCGCTGGTCGAAGACCTCGGCGGCGCGGCGGGTGAAGCCGACGCCGCGGGACTCGCCGCTCGGCGCGGGCAGCCGGTCGTAGACGGCGACGTCCGCGCCGCCGAGCTTGAGCTCACCGGCGAGCATCAACCCGACCGGTCCGGCTCCGACGATGATTGCGCCCTGAGTCATGTCACACTCCTCGTGCAGATGTTGAACAGGCCTTGGGACGAGTGCCGTTGACCGGCTGCCCGGGTGGGTCCGGTCAGGCGAGGAACTTCAGCAGTTCACGGCTGAGCAGCTCGGGCTGCTCCTCGGGGATGTAGTGGATCGACTTGTCCGCGCACACCACGCGGACGTCCGTCGCCAGCGTCGGCAGCACCTGCCGGAACTGGTCGTACGTGAGCTGTGAGGCGACGCCGAGCACGGGCGCGGTCACCTTGCCGTAGGTCTTCAGGTCCGCGATGTCCTGGTGGGCGGCCTGGTACCAGGCGGTGCCCGCCCGGACGGCGTCCGGCGAGTCGTACGCGTGCGCGTACACCGCGCGGTCGAAGTCGGGGACGAGGCCCTGGTCGGGCAGGGAGTTGGCGAAGAGCCAGTCGACGATGTGCCGCATCCGGCCGGCCGCCAGCTGCGCGGGCAGGCCCTGCACCTGGTTGAACGCCCACCACCAGAGGTTGAAGCCCTTGCCGGGCCGGGGCAGCAGCGGGATGTCGTACTGGGTCTCGTCGACGTGCAGGGTGTCGACGAGGGTGAGCCTGCGGATGGCCGCCGGGTGGTTGGCGGCGAAGCTGAACGCCACCATCGCGCCCATGTCGTGGCCGACGACGTCGACCCGGCTGTGGCCGAGCGAGCGCACCAGCTCGTGGACGTCGCGGGCCATGTTCTTCTTGTCGTAGCCGCCCTGCGGCTTGTCGGAGCCGCCCATGCCGCGGATGTCGACCGCGATGACGCGGTGGCTGCGGGCCAGCTCCGGCATGACGTGCCGCCAGGCCCACCAGGTCTGCGGCCAGCCCGCGAGCAGGACCACCGGTGCACCGGAACCCCCGGTGACGTAGTGCAGCCGTACGCCGTTGACGTGCGCGTAGCGGCTGTGGAAACCGCCGGAGATGGACCTGGCCAGCGCGGCGTCGCTCGGGACGCGGCGCCGCGCGGTGGCGGCGGCGGGCTCGGCCGTGGCGACACCGCCGGCCATCGCGAGGGCGGCGGACCCGGCGCCCAGGCCGATCATCTTTCTACGGTCCAGCGACATGCTTCGTCCTACCTGTCATACGTGTGCCTACATGGGGGGAATGCCAGTGCCTGTGGGGGATGGCGGATTTCGGGTCGGCCGCCAGGCGCAGGGGGCTGTCAGCCGCGGAACGGACCCGCATACTCCTGGGCCCACTCGGTGAACGGCCGGGCGGGGTGGCCGGTCAGCTTCTCGACGTCGCCGGTGAGCGGGACCGGGGCGGAGCTGGCCGCCCAGAGGGCGAGCAGCGCGTCCGCGATGTCGCCCGGCATGAAGTCGGGCTTGTTCGCCCGCCACACGGCCGGGGGCACCTCGGTGACCGGGATGGACCGGCCCGCGGCGGCCTCGATGGCCGCGATGTGCTGGGTGAAGGTGAGCGCCTCGGGGCCGGTGAGGTGGTACGAACGGCCGCGCAGGGACGGGTCGGTGAGCACCGCGAGGGCGGCCTCGGCGACGTCGCGCTCGTTGACCGGGTCGGCGTAGCTGTTCGGGTACGGCAGGCCGACCGTGCCGCGCGCCTTGAGCTGCCAGGCCCACGGCATGGCGTTGCTGGCGAGGGCGCCGCAGTTCAGCGGGGTCGAGGTGATCGAGGAGGCGGCGAGCGCCTGCTCGACGGCTAGGTGGGGGGCGGCGATCGGGTTCACTGCGGCGTCGGGGCGCAGTACCGCGTCGGCGGACATGACGACGACGTGCTCGACACCGGCCTCCTCGGCCCGCTGGACGAACTCGCCGATGGCGGAGGCCTCGCAGTACAGGAAGACCGAGGTCACCCCGGCGAGCGCGGCCGGGAAGTCGGCGGGCTCGTCGAGCGCCAGCTTCACGGACTCGACGCCCTCGGGCAGCGTCAGCTTCTCCGGGCTGCGCGAGCCGGCGCGGACGGCGACGCCCCTGGCGCGCAGGAGCCGCACGAGGTGCGAACCGACTTTGCCGCTGCTGCCGGTGACGAGGACGGTCATGGTGGATTCCCTTTCGGATGTGGCTGTGCGGGGGTACGGCCGGGGCCTGTCCGGCGGGTAGGAGCCGGACAGGCCCTGGGCAGGGTGGCGGCTGGTTGCGGAGTCAGCTTCTAAGCGGCCACTTGAGCCGCGCCGAACCACCGCTCAAGCGCGTCGCGGAGCTTGCCGCCGTCGGGCGCGGCCCACACGACGTGTCCGTCGGGGCGCACCAGAACGGCCTCGGGGTCCTGGCCGGCGGCGGTGTCCGAGGGGACCCAGCTGCCGGTGACCACGTCGACGCGGTCGGTCCAGCCCTCGGCGAGCTCGGCGGCCTCGCGCGAGTCGCCGGTGGTGATCAGGACGCCGTGCCCGGCGTGCAGCAGCTCGGCGACCCGCTTGCGGCCGCCGTCGGCGAGCTCGACCTCGCGGCCCGGGGCCAGGCGCAGCCCGAGCAGCGGGTGGCCGCTGCCGTCGGTGTCGACGTCGTACCGTACGTCCAGACCGCTGACCAGGCCGGCGAGGTGGCGGGCGGCGTCCGGGATCTGCACCAGCTCGCGCAGCACCGCGCGCAGCGGCTCCATCTCCTCGCCGCTGAGGTAGATCAGCGACTGGGCGAGCGTGTTGCGCAGCAACTGCTGGCCGATGGGGTGCCGTTCGGAGTGGTAGGTGTCGAGCAGCCCGTCGGGCGCCTGGCCCTTGATGGCGGCGGCCAGCTTCCAGCCGAGGTTGACGGCGTCCTGGATGCCGACGCTGACGCCCTGCGCGCCGAGCGGGGCGTGGTCGTGGGCGGAGTCGCCGGCGAGGAAGACGCGGCCCTTGCGATAGTCCGTGGCCTGGCCGGTGTAGTTGGTCAGCGCGCACATCCAGCGGGCGCTGGCGCCGTGGATGTCCTCGCCGGTCATGCGCTCCCAGGCGTCCGCGAGCTCGGAGAACTTCAGCTCGCCCTCGCCGTGGTGCGGGCGCACGCCCGGCTCGTGGATGACGATGCGGTCGATGCCCGGCTCCAGGGTCACCGAGAGGACCATGCCGCCGCCCTCGATGCGCTCGCCGATGGGGCGCATCCGCAGCCCGGCGCCGACCACGTCGGCCAGGTACATGCCGCGGGTGGCGGGCTCGCCCGGGAAGTCGATGCCGGCCAGGCGACGGATGGTGGAACGGCCGCCGTCGGTGCCGACCAGGTACTGGGCCGCCTCCTCGCCGGGGCCGTCGGGGCCCTCGTACTCGACGACGACGCCGTCCTCGGTCTCCCGGTAGCCGGTGACCTCGTAACCGCGGCGCACGGTGACGCCGAGCTCCTCGACCCACTTGCCGAGGGTGTCCTCGGTACGGGACTGGGCCAGGCCCATGATGCCGTAGTGGCTCTCGTCGAGCTCGTCGAAGTTGATGCGGACGCCGCCGAAGTGGCCCTGCTTGCCCCAGCGGAACTCACCGAGCCTGCTCAACAGACCGCGCTGGTCGAGGACTTCGGCGGTACGGCCGGTGAATCCGAGACCGCGCGACTCTCCGCTGGGAGCCGGCAGCTTGTCGTAGAGGGCGACCTCCACACCGGCAAGGCGGAGTTCGCCGGCGAGCATCAGTCCGACCGGACCGGCCCCGACAACAATTGCGCCCTGGGTCATATTCGCACTCCTCGTGCAGATGGATGACATGGTTCAGCCGATATCGCCGATCGTGGCAGCGGGCGCCTGAGTACGACTCAAGTCATCGAATCCGTACGGGAGTTGGATCGTATGCAATACAAAAAGGCGCGGCGCCGCCGAATGGGGTGCATCCGGTGGTGCCGCGCCGATAAAGCCGTGCGGTGTGGTGCGTGAATTACGTGTTGAGGTTCATCACCCGGTCGACCGCGATCTCCAGGACCACCCGGCCGGGCGGATTCGGCGGCGCCGACCAATAGCGCTTGGCGTACCGCTTGACGCCCTCGGCGACCCGCGCCGGGTCGTCCGAGACCGTGCCGGTGCCCTCCAGGGTGACCCAGGAGAAGCCCTCCACCTGGCACAGGGCGGCCCGGCCGCCCGGGTTCGCCAGCACGTTGCGCGCCTTGCGCGAGGTGACCACCGTCATGACCCGGGCCAGCCCCGACGCCGCGTCCCAGGTGAACCGGACGGGCGCCACATGGGGCGAGCCGTCGGGCCGCAGGGTGGTCAGCGTGGCGGTGAGCGGCTCGGTGAGGAACGCCTCCACCGAGGCGGAGACCTCCGGAGCACGCGTCCGCCCTCGGGGCAGTGACATTGCGGATACGTCCTTCCAGGCGTTCCAGGGGGCCGCGACCACAGCGGCCCGGCCCCCGGTTATCGACCGATGGCGCTCCTCCGCCAGGTGTCGGAGGAGCGCCACGGCCTGCCCAGCCCTATGCGGCGAGCGGGCGGTTCACAAAGGTCGTTTCTACTTCTCTACTCCGGCGGCCTCGGGCGTGCCCGCGACCTCCGCGTCGCCGTTGCCGTGGGCGTGCGCCGAGCTCATCGAGTTCGCGCCCTTCGGCATGAAGAACAGGGCGACCAGCAGGGCGCTGAAGCAGAGGATCGCGGCGGAGAGGAACGCGTGGTGGTTGGCCGTCGCCTGGATGTCGTGGATCTTGACGGGGTCGCCACCGGTCTTGGAGAGCTTCTCCTCCAGGCCGTTGTAGGCGATGGTCGCGATCACGGCGAGACCGAGGGCGCCACCGGCCTCCTGGCTGGTGTTGATGAGACCGGCGCCGATGCCGGCCTCCTCGTCCGGGATGCCGACGAACGCGGCGATCTGGAGCGTCACGAAGACCATGCCGCAGCCGAGGCCGAGCAGGACGAACGCGGGCAGCAGGTGCGTCGGGTACGAGCTGCCGGCGCCGGTGCGCCACAGGATCAGCAGGCCGGAGGTGGTCAGCGTCAGACCGACGGCGAGCACCGGGCGGGCGGCCATCTTGGTGATCATGCCGGAGGCGACGCCGGCGCCGACCGCCACCGCGAGGGCGAGCGGCACATAGGCGAAGCCGGCCTTCATCGGCGAGTAACCGAACGCCTGCTGCATGAAGAGGCTGGCGAAGAAGAACAGCGCGCCGAACGTACCGAAGACGAGGATCGCGGAGAAGTTGGCGACGCGCATGGTCTTGAGGCGGAAGATGCGCAGCGGCATCATCGGCGCCTCGACCTTGGTCTCGATGACGAGGAAGGCGATGAGCAGAACGGCGACGCCGATCAGGCTGCCGATCGTACGGGCGGTGCCCCAGCCGACGTTGATGGCCTCACCGAGGGTGAAGATGAGGAGCAGCAGACCGGCGGTGAGGGTCGCGGCGCCGGCGAAGTCGAAGCGCTGGCGCGGGGCGTCGGACTTGCTCTCGGGAAGGATGCGCGGGGCCAGGATCACGACGCCCAGGCCGATCGGCACGTTGATCCAGAAGATCCACTCCCAGCCCGGGCCGTCGGCCAGGACGCCACCGAGCATCACGCCGACGATCGAGGCGATACCGGCCAGCGAACCCCAGACGCCCAGCGCCTTGTTGCGCTCGGCACCCTCGGGGAAGGTGTTGGTGAGGATCGAGAGCGCGGCGGGGGCGATCATCGAGGAGCCGAGGCCCTGGAAGCCGCGCGAGGTGATCAGCATGGCGGCGTTCTGCGCGAGGCCCGAGGTGAGCGAGGCGACGGCGAACACCACGAAGCCGGTCATCAGGAGCCGCCGGCGCCCGAAGGTGTCGGCGAGCCGGCCGCTGAGCAGCAGGAAGCCGCCGAGCACGGTGGAGTAGGCGGTCACGATGTAGTTGAGACTGACATCGGACATGTCGAGCCCGTCCTGGATGGACGGGAGGGCGAGGTTCACGATCGACACGTCGAGGAAGACCATGAACTGGCCCAGGCACAGGAACGCCAGGATCAGGCCGGGCTTCACGCCCGTCGCGGGTCCCGACCTCGGGAGTGAGTCGGCGGCAGCCATTACGAGACTCCTAAATCATGGGAAATCGAGTGGGTGAGAGCGCCCCCGGCGCTGCCGGATGGCTGCCGGACACAACCGCGTCCGCATACGGAACGCCGCCCGAGAGTTCTGTTCGGGACGCGGGCCATACGTGTCAAAGGCTGCTCTCCATCGGGGGCTTCTTCGAACGGGCGCCCCCGAACGAGGGCGACGGACGCTCCACCGGTGCTGCCCCCCTCGGCTCACCGCCCGGACTCGTCCGTCACTGATATGACGGATCCCGCGCCGCGAATGTGACCGCTGGACGAAAAATAGTTTTAGAACGGTGTCTGACCTGCGGTGATGCACCCGAAAAGCACAACGGCCCGGTCCGCCGAAGCGGTACCGGGCCGTTCTCGGGCGCCTTCTCAGGCGTCGAGCAGCACCAGGTCGAGCGCGCCCAGGCGCGCCGGGTCGGTGATGACCTCGATCTCGGTGATCACCGCGTCGGCGAAGCCCTCGTCGGAGAAGCCGAAGCTCATCACGCGGTAGCCGGGCTTGCCGCGGTCCGCCACCACGCCCGGCGAGCCGTCCACCAGCGCGGGCTCGGCGGACTTGGCGAACTGGGCGAAGGTGAGCGCCTGCCGGGCCACGGCGGAGGCACCGCGCAGCACGGTGGAGGTTCCGGGCCGGTCGGCCGCGTACGAGCGGGCCACGACGTCGGGGTCGAGCACGGCGACCAGGGCGTCGAAGTCGCCGCCGCGGGCCGCGCTGAGGAACGCCTCGACGACCTCGCGCTGCCGGGTGAGGTCGGGGGCGGGCGGGGTGTTCACGCCCTGGACGCGGCGGCGGGCGCGGCTGGCCAGCTGCCGGGCGGCCGCGGGGCTGCGGTCCACGATGGGCGCGATCTCCTCGAAGGGCACCGCGAACATGTCGTGCAGCACGAACGCCAGCCGCTCGGCGGGGTCGAGCGTCTCCAGGACGACCAGCAGGGCCAGGCCCACCGAGTCGGCGAGGAGCGCCTGGTGTTCGGGGTCGGCGCCGTCCTCCGGGTCCAGGGCGGGCTCGGTGACCTGGGCCTCCAGCGGGTCCTCACGGCGGGCCCGGCGGGAGCGCAGCATGTCCAGACAGACCCGGCCCACGATCGTCGTCAGCCAGCCGACCAGGTTCTCGATGTCGTCCGTGTCGGCGCGGCTGAGCCTCAGCCAGGACTCCTGAACGGCGTCGTCGGCCTCGGTCAGCGAGCCGAGCATCCGGTACGCCACCGCTCTCAGATGGCTCCGGTTCTCCTCGAATCGCTGCGCCAGCCACTCGCGCTCGTCCATCGGTCACATCCTTTTGGTTCGCGTTCCGTCAATCCCATGACGAACCGACCCCGGCAAATGTGACAGCGTCCGCCGCCGGTGGGCTCGTTCGCCGGTCCCCCGGCCGGCCAACTGTCGCACGCCGCCGGGGAACCGGGCCCCCGGCGGCGTGCGACGCGGCTACCAGGCCTGGCCCGCCTGCTGCTTGGTGGAGGCGTTGAGGCGGTTGAACAGGTTGACCACACCGATCTGGAGGACCAGGGCGGCCAGCTTCTGCTCGTCGTAGTGCTTGGCGGCCTCGTCCCACACGGCGTCCGGCACGGCGTCCTCGCGGTCCGCGAGCCGGGTGACGTGCTCGGCGAGCGCCAGCGCCGCGCGCTCGGCCTCGCTGTAGAACGGCGTCTCGCGCCAGGCGCCCACCGAGAAGATGCGCTCGTCGGAGACGCCCGCCTTCTGCGCGGCCTTGGCCGACGCGTCGAGGCAGGGGCCGCAGCCGTTGATCTGGCTGACGCGCAGGTGGACGAGTTCGAGGGTGGCCTCCTCGACACCGGCCTTGCGGATCGACTTGATGAGGCCGCCGATGGCCGCCATCGAGTCGGGCAGCACCTGCGCGGGGTTGTTCATACGGGGAGTGGACATCGTCATATTCCTTCAGCAGTGGGGGTGTTGAGCGAGAAAGATCATGCTTACCAGGGAAGTATGCCCTGGTCCTGGACGAACGTGGCGGTGGGGCCGTCCGCGTCCAGGGTGGCGAGCTTCACGGCGATCGCCGCGCCCTGCTCGGCCGACTTGTAGCCCTCGCCCCCGGTGATGTCGGTGCGGCACCAGCCCGGGTCGACCGCGTTGACCTTGATCGGGGTGTCCCACAGCTCCTTGGCGTAGGACACGGTGATCATGTTGAGCGCGGTCTTGGAGGAGTTGTACGGCAGGTTGTTGACGTGCCAGATCGGGTGGTCCTGGTCGAGCACGTTGGTGAGCGAGGCCATCTCGCTGGACTGGTTGACGATCCGGCCCGCCGGCGACTTGCGCAGCAGCGGCAGGAACGCGTTGGTCACCGCGACGACACCGAACACATTGGTCTCGTATATCGAGCGGAGGGTCTCCAGCGAGGTGGTGCTCGGCTTGCCGTCCTCGTGCGAGACCGTGATGCCGGCGTTGTTCACCAGGATGTCGAGCTTGCCGTAGGCGAGGTCGATGTAGGTGGCGGCCTTCTTGATGCTCTCCGGGTCGGTCACGTCGATCTGTACGAAGGGCTGGCCGAGCTTCTCGGCGGCGGCCCTGCCGAGCTTCTCGTCACGCGCGCCCACGATCGCGGTGACCCCCAGCTCGCCGAGCTGGCGCGCGATCTCGAATCCGATTCCTTTGTTGGCACCTGTAATGAGGGCGATGGTCTTCATGGGGGGAATCCTTACAGTCGAATCTTGAACTCCACTTGAATGCAAGTGGTTCGGTGCGGGTCAGCTCGCCGCGGCCTTGGGGTGCCGGGGCTTTGACCAGTTACGGGTGATGGGACGCTCGATGAGTGCGTACAGCGCCCAGGACGCCAGCAGGGCGATCGTGAATTCCACGAGGACGATGCCGATGGTCTGCGGCACCGAGTACATGTCGTGCCCCAGCCACTTGCGCACATATGCGAGTACGACAAAGTGGACGAGGTAGAAGGCGAAGGAGACTTCGCCGAGCCAGATCATCGCGCGATTGCGGAAGAGCGTGAATTGGTTCCTCGCGTCGGCGGTGGCGGCGGCCGCGATCAGGAAGATGATCGGGATGATGGTCATGGACCGCTGCGAGTAGAGGAACGGCACGTGGGAGGCCCACACATAGCTGCCGGCCAGCAGCAGGCCCGACCAGGTCATGCCGATGTTCCACCAGCGGCCGTTGAGCACCGCCTGCGCGACCAGCATGCCGAGCGCGAAGTCGAGCAGCCGCATCGGCGGGAAGTTGTACGCGAACCAGTACTGGTTCGTGGAGGCGCGGGCGCCGAGCGCCAGGCCGCCGGGGAAGTTGGGGTCGTCCGGCAGCAGCAGATAGGTGAAGAACGGCGTGGCGATGATGGCCGCCGTCACACCGGATATCCAGTACTTGAGGTGCCCGGCCTTGATGCGGCGGAATACTTTGTGCAGCAGCGGGAAGGAAAGATAGAAGAGCAATTCGCAGCCCAGCGACCAGCTGGGCTGGTTCACGCTGGAGAACACGTCGAACTTCGGCACCCATACGTGCACCATGAGCAGGTTCAGTATCGCCGTTCGAGTCGGCGTATAGGCGGAGGCGAAGGCGACCATCGCCAGGCCCCAGGTGATCGCGTAGTTCGGGTAGATCTTCACGATCCTGCGCCGCCAGAAGGCGCGTACGGTGTCCGTTTCCCGGACCGCCCAGGTGAGCACGAATCCGCTGAGGACGAAGAAGAACGTGACGCCGAGGGAACCCGCGTTGTGGGTGATGTCGAACCAGTCCATCGCCGCGTCGTCGTCCTTGACCAGGCGCAGGAACGGGAACGGCAGTCCGGTGTGGTTGAGGAAGACCAGGAGGGCCGCGGGGAAGCGCAGTCCGGTCAGCGAGGGCAGCCGGGTGGCCTCGGGGCGCAGCCAGCCGTCCCGGGTGGCGACCGTGCGTAACCCGGTCGTCCTGCCCAGGCGCGCGGACCGTGCCCTGCGGGACGAGTCGGCTGCCGCGGTCGGCGGCCCGGCGCCGATCGTGTCGCCTTGAGTCATGGCAAACCCTCCTGAAGGCATGGGGAGTCGGCCTCTCGCCGTGTTCGGAAGAGAGGTTCTCGGCACGTTCGATCGTCGCCCACCCCAAGGGAGCGCCCCTTGAGCGATGCTCCGGGCCCCTTCAAGGATCTTGACGATCACGCTCCGCTTCAAGGCGGGGTGCTCCGGGACAGCGCGGAGTTCGGCCATCAACTACAGTAACTGCACGTTCACGTACGGGAATTGCCTGCTCCACGTCAGAAGTACGTCAGAGAAGTGTCAAATCCAGCCGCGCGTGGCTTTGCTCACAGTCGCCATCACACCGGCATCGGCTCGAAGTCCCAGTACGGCCGGGCCCCGCTCCGCATGTAGGCGGTCTGGCGGTGGTTCTCGCCGAGCGCGACGGTCAGGGTCGTCACCGCGTCCCGGAGCAGCTCGGCGGCCTGGGCCCGGCGGCCCAGTGCCCGCAGGTCCTGGGCGAGGCCCGCCTGGAGGTTGACCGACAGGACGTGCGTCTGGCCGACCGAGGTGACCGCTCGCACCAGCGCGGCGCGGCCGAGCTCGGCCGCGCCCGGCAGATCGCCGTCGGCGGCCCGCGCGGAGGCGGTGTTCATGGCGCACCCCAGCGTCCAGGGGTGGGCGTGGCCGAGGACCCGGGTGAAGGCCCGCAGATTGCGCTCGGCGAGGTCGCGGGCGGCGTGGTGCTCGCCCGTCTCGCGCAGCACCAGGGCCACGTTGTCGTGCGCGCCGATCGTGTACGGGTGGTCCGCGCCCAGCAGCTTCTCGTATCCGGCGGCCGCCTCGACGGCCAGCGCGTGCGCCTCCTCGTGGCGGCCCAAGTCCCGCAGCAGCATGGCGTAGTCGCAGGTGAACGCGGTCGCGTCGGCGCGCCGCAGCATCGCGTCGCGGGCCTCCCAGAGCAGCCCCCTGGCCCGCTCGGGCTCGCCGTCGCGGCGCAGGCACAGCGCCAGGTTGTGCTGGGCGGTGAGCGTCTGCGGGTGGTCGCTGCCCAGGATCTGGCGGTGCAGGCGGTGGTTGTACTCCTGGATGGTCAGCGCCTCCCCGTACCGCCCCATCAGCCGCAGCATCTGGGCCTTGTAGAGCCCGGCCTGGAGGGTGAGGTGGTCCTTGCCGCCCAGGACGGAGATGCACTCCTCCAGGACCTCGTCGTGGCGCGAGAGGGACTTGGCGTAGTGGCCCTGGAGGGCGAGGGTGACCGCCAGGTTGTGGCGGATCGCGAGGAGGCGGGGCACCTTCCAGTCGCCGAGCAGGGCCGCGGTCTCCCCCGCCGCCTCCTCGAACAGGGCGCGCGCCTCGGCGTACTTGCCGAGCACCATCAGCGTGCCGCCCAGGCCGTTCTTGGCGCGGACCACCTCGATGCCGCCGCGGCCCTCCGCCATCAGCCGCCGCAGGGTGTCGCGGCCCAGCTCCTCGGCGCGGCCGTACTCCCCCAGCTGGCGCAGCGTATGGGCGAGTTGGTGGGTGGCGACCAGGACGAGGCCGTCGGTGGGGCCGGACAGCGGCCGCCAGGACTCCACGGCGAGGCCGCTGAGCCGGCGCCCCTCGCGGAACTCGCCGCGCACCCGCAGGTACTCGATGCAGTTGAGGACGAGGCGGCGCACGTCCGGGTCGGTGGAGGCGAGCGCGCCGGACGGCTCCAGGTGCGGGATGAGCTCGGCGTAGCGCGGCCAGTTGTGCGAGCCCGCCGGGTCGCGCGGGTCGGCGGCGACCAGCACCCGGCAGGCGGTGGCGGTGGCCCGCTCGTGGTCCTGCTCGGGCAGGCTGCCGCGCACGAAGCGGTGCAGCAGCCGGTGGATGCGCAGGGAGCCGACGGTACGGGTGCCGAGCCGGCCGGGGTCGTCGTACTCCAGCGGCGTCGAGGTCACCCGGGAGAGCGTGCGCAGCGCCGAGTTCCAGCTGCTGGGGTCGGTGACCAGGGAGGCGAGGTGCGGCGGCAGATCGCTGACCCGGGCGTTCTGCAGCAGCCGCAGCGGCACGGAGTCCGGGGAGAAGTGGGCGAGGAGCTTCAGCAGCTCCCAGGCCTCGGCGGAGGTCTCGTGCAGGCTGTTGAGCGTCTTGGACCAGGCGGCCTGGAAGCTGGCCGGGTACTCGCGGGACGGCATGGTGGAGACGGTGTGCGGGTCGCCCTGGCTGATGCCGCGCACATAGTCGGCGACCGAGGCGGCCGGGTTGTTGGCGATCCAGGTGGCGGTCTGGTCGAGCAGCAGCGGCAGGTCCTGGACGGCCTCGGCGAGCCGGTCCGCGTCCTGCTCGCCGAGCCGCTCGGCGCGGCGCCGGGCGAAGGCGACGCTCTCCTCGCGGTCGAACGGCGGCAGCTGCACCAGCTGGGCGCTCAGGCCCGGCCACTCGGGCGAGTTGGCGGTGACCAGGACGTGTCCGGGGCCCTCCGGGATCAGCTCGCCGACCGCCTCCGGGCTCTCCGCGCCGTCGAACACGACCAGCCAGCGCCGGCCGGTCGTCTCCAGGGCGCCGCGCACGGCCGTGATGACCTCGCCGAGCCGGCTGCCCTGTGGCAGGTCCAGGGCCGGGGCGAGCGCCGCGAACCCCTCGCGGGCGCTGGCCTTGGCGGCGGCGCCGACCCACCAGACGATGTCGTACTCGCCCGCGAACCGGTGGACGTACTCCATCGCGGCCTGGGTCTTGCCGACGCCGCTCAGCCCGTGGATCACCACCCGGCCGCCCTCCTCGCCGGAGGCGGCCAGGATGTCGTGGACCCGCTCGAAGGCGTCCTCGCGGCCGGTGAACTGGCGGTTGCGGCGCGGCGCGTTCCAGATCCCGGGGCGGTCGTCGGGGAAGCGGATGGGCCGCTCCAGGACGACTCCGCCGGGGCGGCCCGGCGACCCGGCGCACTCCAGGACCCGGCGGCGCGCCTCGTCGGGGCCGACCCCGCGCAGCCCGACGGGGCGCAGGGTGGCCGCGGCGGGCGGCAGCGGTTTGGCGGTGACGCTGACGGCGGCGACGCGGTCGCGGTGCTGCGGCAGGGTGTCGCGCAGCAGCCGGGCCCAGCCCTGGTACTTCTCCGAGTCGAAGCGCAGGTACCAGTCGTCCAGGACCACCAGGATGTGCCCGGGCGGCTCCAGCAGGTCGGCGAGGGCCGAGTCGGCGGGCTTCAGGTGCAGCGGGTCCCACCGTATGAGGACGGCGGGGTGGCCCGCCCGCTCCAGCTGCTGCCCGATCCAGTCGGCCCAGGCCTGGCTCTGCCCGGCGAAGAGCACGGTGACACGGGGTGACTCCTCGGCCGGCTCGGGCAGCGTGGGCCCCACGGCGCCCTCGTGGTCGGACATGCGGCGGACTCCCTCGGCTCGGGCCGGAAGCTGCGGAATGTGCGCGCAACTTCAATTGTGCGTCAGAAAGATGTCGATGAGCAGGAGTTGACGGTCACGGGCGGCCCCGCTGCGGCCCGTCGGCGTCCGCCAGCCGGGCCGCGATGTGGCGGATCAGCCGCTCCAGGTCGGCGCAGTACACGCTGGGGTGGAGGAATCCGCTGTACGGGGCGTACCGGTGGGCGTAGTTGCCGCCCCCGCACACCTCCCGCACCGGGCACTCCACACAGTCCCGCGAAAGCCCCGCAACCCCCAACTGGCGGGCGGCGACGCCGGGATGGCGCAGCGCCCGGTCGAAGGAGTGGCGGAAGACGTCGAGCCCGGTCGCGGAGGCGCCCTCGTACGCCGAGCGCAGCGCGCCCGTCTGCTCGATCGCACCGTCCGTCTCCACCACCACCGCCACCATCGGGGAGAGCCCCACCGACTCGACGGAGCTCGGCACGCCGAGGAGCAGCGCCACGATCTCCTGGAAGAGCCGCACCCCGGTGCGCATCCGGTCGTCGTCCCACCACAGGTCGAAGACCCGCACCAGCCAGTCCCCGTACGGGGTGGGGCGCGCGCGCCGCCCCGGCACCGGGGCCGGGGCGATCCCGGGCGGCGGCGCCGCCCAGTTGCCGTGCGGCAGCAGCAGGTCGATGCCGGGCGGGCCGAGCGCGAGCAGCGAGCGGTAGACGTCCTCGGGGTCGGCGGCGAGGTCGACCGTGCACAGGATCCCCGCGTACGCGGCGGGGCGCCGGGCGAGCAGCCGTGCGGCCGCGGCGACGGCGGGCCAGGAGGGGCGGCCCCGGCGGTCGGTGCGGCGGGTGTTGAGCCGGGCCGCGCCCCCGTCCAGGCTGAGCCCGACCCGGACGCGGGCGGCGGCGAGCCGGTCCAGGGTGCGCGGGGTCAGCAGGGTGCCGTTGGTCTGCACGGTCGCGGTGACCTCGCAGCCGCCGGGCACCACACCCCGGACGGCCTCGCGCACGGCCCGGCGCACCTCGGCCGCGTACGCCACGACGGGACCGGCCCCGCCGAGCAGCGGCTCGCCGCCGTGCAGGTCGATGCGGAGCGCGGGGAGCCGGTGGGCGGCGGCGTGTTCGGCGATGCGGCGGGCGGTGCGGCGCACGGTCGTCTCGGGCACCCGGGCCGGGCGCTCGCGCCAACTCGCGTCCTGGCCGCGGTAGATGTAGCAGTAGTCGCAGGCGAGGTTGCACCGGCTGTGCACCTTCAGGACGAACTGGCGCAGCGGGACGGCCCGCACGGCGTCCGGGTCGAGTTCGCGGTGCGGCCAGCGGGGCTCCTCGGCGGTGGTCACGGCACGTCTCCCTGGCGCGGGTCGCCGGGGCGGGCCGAGGGCGTGTCCGCGAAGTAGGCCCCCACCGCGTCCGCCGGCTCCGTCGCGGGCGCGTCGCTGAAGTACGCCCCGGCGCGCCCCTGGGCACCGGGCCGGTGGCACAGGTCGGCGAGGACCGCGGCGAGCACGGGGTGGGCGCACTCGTGCGGGGAGCGGGCCGCCAGCGGGCGCAGGTCCGGTAAGGCCGCGGGGTCCGGCAGCGCCGTCGCCCCGTCCGTCGCGGTCGCCGTCACGACGCTCCCAGCTCGTCGTCGAGCCGGTCGGTCGCCGCCCGGCTCAGGGCCTCCGCCTCGGCGTCCGACCGTCCCGCCGCTGCCGCGTCCGAAAGGATCCGCAGTACCTCAAGGTGCTCCTCCCGTGCCCGGGCCGGGCCCGCCGTCCGCTCCAGCAGCAGCGCCCGCAGCTGGCGCGCCCTCGCCTCCGTCAGCGGCTCCCCGGCCGCCCTGCTCTCCTCCGCGGCCCGCAGCGCGTGGTCGGCCGCCTCGCCGAGCCGGGCCGGTGAGCCGGTGCGCTCCGACAGCAGCCGCAGCACCTCGGCGCGCAGCAGCCAGATCCGGGCGAGGACCGCGCTGCGGTCGGTGGCCCTGGCCGCCGCGCCCAGTATCCAGTGCGCCTCGTGCAGGTCGGGGAGGACCTGTTCGGCGTGGAAGCGCTGGACGTGGGCGGCGCCCAGCAGATAGCGGCGGCGGGCGAGTTCGGGGGCGGACTCGGAGGTCTCGTCGAGCGCCCGGCGCAGCGCGCGCACCGCGCCCCGGGCGTCGTCGACGGACTCCTTCGCCCGGGCCCGCGCGGTGAGCGCGTCGCCGAGCTCGGTGAAGGCGGCGGCGCGGCGCGGGTCGTCCGGGTCCATCAGCTCCAGCGCCTCCGACCAGGCCACCACCGCCGAGTCGAGGTGGGTGCGGCTGCGGGTCGACTCGTACCGCTCGCGCAGCACCTTCGCCATCCGCAGCAGGCACACGGCCTGGGCCTCGCGGTCGGGGCCGGCGTAGCGGCGGGCCTGGTCGAGGGCCTGGAGGACGGTCAGCCGGGTGGCGTCGTCGGTCTCGGCCTGGGAGAGCTCCACGGCGTCGGCCACGTCCAGCCAGGCCCGGCTGACCTCGGCGTCGGTCAGGACGCCCGGCGCGGGCGTCTCGAACCCGGCGTACAGGTCCCTGGCCGCGCGGTCGGCGTAGGAGCGGGCGGTGAGCAGCGCCTCCTCGCCGGGGCTCGCGGCCGCGTGGCGGGCGAGGGCGAGCAGCAGCGAGCCGCGCAGCAGCAGGACGTCGGCGGCGCGGGCCTCCTTCAGGAGCGCGTCGGTGACCTGGACCGCGGTGTCCAGGCAGCCGCCCGTCCACTCCGGCTCCAGCTCGGCGAGCCGGCGCAGCACCCGGACCCGGGCCAGCGAGGCGGCCCGCCAGTCGGCGCGCTGGGTGGCGGAGGCCGGGGGGATCCCGCCGATCAGGGCGAGGCTGTTGTGGGCGCGGTTGAGGAACTCCAGGGCGACCTCGTGGGCCGAGCGCTCGACCAGCACCGCCGCCCCGCCCGCCCCTTCCGCGCTCTCCCCCTCGCCGCCGGACTCCGCCCGCACCCGGGCCTTCGCCGTCAGCCACCACGCCTCGTCCGCGCCCGCCCGGCCCGACTCCGCCTCGTCCGCCATCGCCTCCAGGATCCGGGCGAGGGTCAGATGGGCCCGGCGCTCGTGCGGCAGCGCGTTCTCCACGGCGGCCAGGGCCTCGCCCAGGTCCTCGCCGAGCCGCCGCAGCTCCCAGCGCAACAGCAGCGCCTTCGCCAACTCACCGTACAGATAAGCCCGTTCGGCAGCCCGCCGCTCGCCCCGCACGGCGGCGCCGAGCAGCTGGACGCCCATGTCGAGGTCGCGGACCGTGCCGTACGCGCCGAACCGGTCCAGGCAGTCGCGGGCGCGCTCGGACAGCTCGCGCGGGCCCGGGCCGTCGGCGCCGCCCGGCTGGACGAACTGGTCGGGCCGGCCGAAGCGCCGCAGCACCTGCGCCGAGACCCGGGCGAAGACCCGCAGCCGGGAGTCGTCCGACGGCCCGGCGGGCGCGCTGCCCCCGGGGTCGACCGACCCGGCAAGGACGGCAGCGGCAAGCGCGGGAAAGTTGCGCACGGTCCGCCCGTAGCGCCGCTCCACGTACTCGGAGCAGTGCTTGAGCACGAGGATCGCGCTCCCGGCGCCGAGGTGTTCGAGCAGCTCCTCGCGCACCCCGTCCAGGAAGGCGTAGCCGGGCAGCACGTCCCGGCCGCCGCCGCCCTCCTCGTCGGCGACCCGCATCAGCCCGCTGAGCAGCACCTCGGCCAGCACCTCGGGCCCGCTGTCGACCAGCATCGCCCGCTGGACCAGCTGCATCACCGGCAGCACCAGCGGCGCCGCCGACAGACAGGCGGCGAGCTGGGCCGCGTCGGGCGAGGCGGTGGCGCGGAACGCGGCGACCCGCTCGGCGGCCGTGAGCGTCCGCTCGGCGCGGGCGCTGCCGGCCGCCGGGGCCTGGTCGGCGCGGACCCGGCCGACCGCCGCCTCCATGGTCTGCTCGGTGGAGCCGCTCACCAGCCGCGCCCAGGCGCCGAACGAGGACTGCCGCAGGGCGAGCACCGGCACCGGGATCCCCCGGGCGTCGCGGCCGCGCTCGGGCCTGCGCGGCCGGAACTCCAGCCGCCCGGCCGGGCCTTCACGGCGCCGCAGCACGCCTTGCCGGGTGGGCAGGTGGGTGGAGCGCCACATGCGCTGCGGCAGCGGCTGGACCACGGCGAGCGGGGCGGTGCGCGCCCAGCCGTACAGCAGCCGGTGCAGCTGCCCGCTGCGCCACATGGGGCCCGCGCAGTCGCTGAGCAGCAGGGTCAGCTGGCGTCCGGCCGGGTCCCAGAACTGGGACGGGTCGGCGAGGTGCCCGCCGGGGGTCACTGTGGTGCCGACGCGCGGCCCGCCGTCCACGCCCTCGTGCAGATAGTGCAGCTGCACCTCGCGGAAGGCCCCGGCCCGCTCGCAGACCTGGCGCAGCTCGTCGAAGGTCTGCTCCCACACCACGGTCGAGGAGGACACGTCCATCAGCAGGGCGAGCCGGGCCTGGCGGCGCCGGTCGGGCTTGAGCACCGGGAGGATCAGGCCGGTGTCGGCCGCCCGGTCGGCGGTGGCCTGCTCGTCGAGGCGGCTGCCGGTGGTGCGGGCGGGCGGCCGGTAGTGCTGGAGCGGGCGCAACGCCCGTTGCAGGGCGAGGGGTTCGGGCAGGGTCGCGGCGGCGGGCGCGGCCACCCGCACCCCGTCGGAGCCGCCCGGTAAGCCGCCGGCCTCGCCGCCCGGGCCGGTTCCGGGGCCGGGCCCGGGGGTGAACAGATCGGCCCGGCCCTCGTACGGACGGACCGCGGGCCCGCCGGAGGCGCCCTGCTCGGGGACGCGCTCGGCGGGCGCGGGGCCCGCGTCGACGGGGTCCGGCGGCTTGACGCCGGGGCCGGAGGCGATGGGCCGCACCCCGTCCGGGACCTGCGGCCGGGGCCGGGTGAGCGGACCGGCGAAGCCCGCCAGCCACAGCGCGTCCGCCAGCTCCTGGGCGGTCGGCTGGATCTCCGCCTCCCGGAGGCGCGCCACCAGTGCCGTGAGCGTGGAGCTCACGGCGCTCTCGGTGGGGCGCGGGCCCCCGGCTGCGGTCATCGGGGTCACCGCTGCCTGGTGTCCAGCGGCCGCAGCAGCAGCTCGGCTATCTCCTCGCGCCGCTCCGGCCCCTCCTCGGTCACCTGCTGGGTGAGGAAGATGGCGTTCAGGAGCTGGTCGGTGGGGCGCAGTTCGCCGTCGCCGTCGTCGCGGGTGAACCGGCTGAGCAGATCGACGTTGCGCTCGTCGGCGCCGGGTCCGAAGTGCGCCTGCACGAAGGCCGCGAGGCGCTCCTCGCGCGGCGGCTCCAGGTGCAGATGGATGCAGCGGCGCAGCAGCGGCGCCGGGAAGTCGCGCTCCCCGTTGCTGGTCAGGACGGTGACCGGGAAGGCCTGGCAGCTGATCTTGCCGTTCGGCACGGCGACCCGCTGGCCGTCGTCGGTGAGGACCTCCACCACGTCGCGGCCCGGCCGGTCGGCGATCCGCTCCAGCTCGGGCAGCGGGAACTCGCCCTCCTCCAGCACGTTCAGCAGGTCGTTGGGCAGGTCGATGTCGCTCTTGTCGAGCTCGTCGATGAGCAGCACGCGCGGCCGGGTGGCGGGCAGCAGCGCGGTGCCGAGGGGGCCGAGCCGGATGTAGCGGCCGATGTCGTCGGCCTGGCCGTCGGCGAGCTGCGCGTCGTGCAGCCGCCCGATGGCATCGTACGTGTAGAGCCCGTCCTTGAGCTCGGTGCGGCTGATGATGGGCCACTGCAGGACCCGGCCGAGGCCCAGTTCGTACGCGATGGAGTGCGCCAGGGTCGACTTCCCGGAGCCGGGCTCCCCGGTGATCAGCAGCGGGCGGCGCAGATACAGCGCGGCGTTGATCAGCTGGAGGGTCTCGGCGTCGTGCGCGGACAGCTCGGAGACGCGGTCGCCGAGCCGGCGCTTGGAGGCGATGTCGATGTCCGGCACCGTGTACGGGCGCGGCTCGCCGCCGAAGGTGCGCCAGCGCGGCGGCGGGGGCAGCGCACGGATCCGCTCCGGATCCGGTGCCCCGAAGCCTCGGTAGATCAGCCAGTCGTCCATCGCTCGCTCCTCGTCGACGGTCGGCGGGGCACCACTTGTTGACCACGTGTCGTTGCGCCACGTGTCGCTGCGAGTCTCGTTGCGAGTCGAGGTCCAGTCGGAAGGTACCCACTCCCGGCCCGCCGAAATGCGTTTTCCGGACAGGACCTGGGCGAGCGGACGCACACCCGGTCACAGCGGCGCTTGACCGGGCGCACGGCGGCGCACGGCGTGGCGGCAGAGGGCCGGGTCACGGGGCGTCCACCCGCTCGTAGTCCGGCAGCGGCCGTCCCGGGTCGTCGTAGAGCATCGCCACACCCTCCGCCCAGTGCTGGGCATCCTTGGAATCGCTGATCTCCTCCCTGATACGGCGCAGCCGGTCCGGGAGTTCAGTGGGGTCCTTCGCCTGCCCGAGCAGATCGGCCGCCCCCGCGCGCAGGGCCACGCAGAAATCGTGGCAGCCGTGTTCGGGGTGGCCGTCGGTGTGCCAGAGCGCCACTCCGTGGCCGGCCTCCAGGGCGTTGCGCATGGCCGCGCCGCCCACCCCGCGCCCGGCGGGCCGGCACAGCACCGGCACCGCGCCCGGCTCCAGCTCGGTGAAGTGGCGCAGCCGGGGCGCCTTCCCCGGGAGCGGCGCGGGCACCGCGGCCAGCTCCTCGGCGGCCATCAGGCCGTCCCAGCGCTCGCGCCACTCGGGGTCGACCTCGCCGCGCCGGTCGAGGTCGCGCAGCACCACCCGGCGCTGCACCCCGAGGTAGGGCGACCGGTACAGGCGCCCGATCTCGGTGAGCTGCCAGCGGTGCACGGCGGTGTCGAAGTGGTCGGCGGGCAGGGCGACTTCGAGGGGCGCGGGGCAGTCGTCGGTGTCGACGCTCTGGAACGCGGTGCTCAGCGGCCGCCGCAGCCGCCGGATCAGCTCGCCGGGGGCCACCCCCTCGCCGCTGCACTCCTCGGCCACGGGTCTGGAGCCCTCCCGGTCGCCGTCGTGCACCCGGATGCGCCAGTAGAACCGGTCCGGCGCGTCGGAGAGCGGCTCCAGCTCCACGGTGACGACGGCGCCGCCGCGCTCGACGGTGGGATAGGGCAGTACGGTCAGGATCTCCTCGGGCGCGCCCGGCCCCAGCACCGGCAGCAGCCCCTCGGGCAGCCGCGCCTCGGTGACCACGGTGTGCACCACCGGCGGGACCCCGCGCAGCCGCTCGTTCACCCAGGCGTCCAGCCGCGCCGGGTCGCCGCCGCGCCCGCGCTCGTACTCGACGACGAGCTTGAGGTAGTGCAGGAAGGCGATGGCGGGCATCGGGCGGTGCGCCTCGTAGAGCAGGCCGTGGCCGTCCCGCCAGGTGCGCGGGTCGGGCAGGCTGCCCGGCGGGGCGATCCCGCCGCGCGCCTTGCGCGCCAGCTTGGCGACCGGCGGCACCCCGCCGGGCCCGGGCACGGCGGCGAGCAGGTTCAGGGCGGTGCGCCGGTCGTACGGGCTCCACTGCTCGGGCGTGTGGTGCAGCCCGGCCGCGGGGAGGTTCTGCTGCCGGTCGACCCAGGTGTTGTAGCCGCTGAGCCTGGGCTCGCCGCCGTGCCACCGGTCGTGCTCGGCGAGCACGGTCCGGTAGAGGTCGCCGAACCGGCGCAGCGCCGGGAGCGCGATGGCCCGGCCGCCGTCGCGCTCGATCCGGCGGGACTTCATCACGGCGACCACGGCGCCGGTCTGCGGATCGAGCACCGGCCCGCCGGAGACCCCTTTGGGGAACTCGACCTCGCTGAACCGGAGCCCGTAACTCCCGTCGTACGTACGGATGTCGATGGCGCTGTGCCAGCGCTCCGGGCACCCCTCGGGCTTGAATCCGTAGACCACGGCGCCGCTCGCGGCGGGCGGCTCGGCGCAGTCGCTGAGCCAGACGCACTCGTGCTCCACGTCGTCGTCGAGGAGCCGGACGAGCGCGAGGTCCTGTTCGACGGGGATGTCGTCGCGCAGGTCGTCGTCGACCAGCCAGGCCGCGAGCCGGGCGGGCAGCGGGTCGCCGAGCCGGTCGCTGCCGACGTGGAAGACCTTCTCCCGGTCCCGGGCCAGATGCGGCCGCAGGACGTGCGCGCAGGTCAGCACCCAGCCGGGGGCGACGAAGAAACCGCTGCCCCACATCGTGCCGCCACCGGCCGGGAGCAGGTGGACGGTGGCCGAGCGCGCCAGATCGTCGATGAAGGGGTCGTGGGCGTACTCAGGCATCGGGCGAGCCGCCGGGGGCCGGGGGCGCGACGGGCGTGGCCGACGGCTGGTCCGCCAGCCGCCAGGTCAGCGTGACCTGGAGGGACGCCTTGGCCTCGCCGTCCGCGAGGATCGCCACGGCCGCCCCCGCCTTGGCGGACAGCTCGATGCCGAAGCTGACGCTCGCCTCGTCGGGCCGCACGGCGGCGGCCGCGTCGAGCACGGACCGGCCGACGCCTTCGATCAGCTCACCGAGCCGCTCCACCTTGGCGACGGCCTTCTCGATCACCCCGACGTCGTCGTCGTCCGCCGCGTACCCCCCGGCGGTGGACACCCGGGCGAGCACCACGGCCCCGCCCGGCAACTCGATCTCCCGTGCCTGCGCCATGGCCGCCCCCTCAACCAGTCGCATATTCCCCTGACTTGAGATGACGAGGGTAATCCGCCGAACGGTTGCACGGGACCCCTTCACCGCGCCCGATACCCTGGAGGGGAACATCCGGAGCACCCCAGGAGCACGTTGTGTACTTCACCGACCGCGGCATCGAGGAGCTGGCGAAGCGACGCGGCGAGGAGGAGGTCACCTTCGAGTGGCTTGCCGACCAGCTGCGCACGTTCGTCGACCTGAACCCCGACTTCGAGGTCCCGGTAGAACGCCTGGCCACGTGGCTGGCCCGCTTGGACGACGAGGACGAGGACGAGTAGGCGGGGCTGAGGCGCAGCCCGGCCACGGTCGGCCCTCGCGGAACGTCGTGCCGTTCGTTGTGGGCAGGCGTTCCGCAGGGCTGGGGGTCCACCCTGCTCGAGCGAAGCCGAGAGCTTGGGGGAGGGTGGGCACACGGACCACCGGCCCGCAGCCGAACCCGCGCTCAGTCCCGCCCGCGCACCCGGTCGTACACCAGCCCCAGCGCCCCATGGGCGAGCAGCACGACCCCGGCAGCCGTCCAGCCGCCGTTGCGACGGGCAAGCCCCCGCGCCGCCACCGGGAGCCCCACCGCCACCTGCACACCCCCCAGCACCCGCGCCCGAGGCCCCACCAGCCACGGCCCCAGCACCCCGCCCTCCACCACGTCGAGCTCCGCACGGACCGCGTCCCGCCAGCCCGACCACTCCACCGGCTCCGCCCCCGTCGCGGCCGCGACCGCTCGCAGCCGGTCCGCGGGCTCACCGGGTGACAGCCCGGCCGGCAGCGCGACGCCCGCCCGGGCGAGCACGGCGGTGAGGCCGAGCAGCCGGGCCCGCGCGTCGGCCGCCGGATCGGGCCGGGTGAGCCGGTCGAGCTCCTCCAGGTCGAGCACCGGATCGAGACCGAGCCGCGCCGCGAACGTACGCATCGCCTCGTCCTCCCCCGCCGCCGTCCCGTCGGCCAGCCACACATAGCCGACCGTGCGCCGGAACCCGGACGCCAGCGTGTACCCGGCACGGTCCCCGTCCCACCACAGCGCCACCACGGGCCAGCTCGCCCCGACGGCGAGCGCGGAGGCCCACCCGGCGAGCACCTGGTCGACCGGGTCGGCGCCACCCCGCCACGGCTTCGTCGCCGGGACCAGCACGCTCCACCCGTCCCCCGCCGCAGCGAGCAGCATCCGCTCGCGCAGCAGATGCGCGGCGGGCCGCACGGCCGCGGGCTCGGCCCGGCACAGCAGCAGGGCTCCGGGGGCGGAAGCGGAGGCGGCACCAGAGACGCTGGACATGATCCATACGCTAGGGCAATTCACCCGTTTCCACCCACCGTCCCCCATTCCAGGACGCCTCCTTGACTTCCCCCATCCGCGATATATCGTGTCTATCAAGCAGACGCGATATGTTGCGTATGACCCGCCCAGGGAGGGCAGAGCCATGGCCGAGTCGACGTGGACCGTTGAGGAGCCGCGCACACTCACCTTCGACGCTCCGGTGACCGCGCTCAACGTGCGGATCGTCAACGGAACGGTGAACGTCGTGGGGACCGAGGAAGGTTCCGCGCGCCTGGAGGTGGCCGCCCTCGACGGACCGCCGCTGATCGTCACCCAGCAGGGCGGAACGCTCACGGTGGCCTACGAGGACCTGCCCTGGAAGGGCTTCCTCAAGTGGTTCGACCGCAAGGGCTGGCGCCGCAGCGCGGTCGTCTCGCTCACCGTGCCGTCCGCCTGCGCCGTCGAGGTCGGCGTGGTCGGCGCGACCGCCGTGGTCTCCGGGATCCGGGGGCGTACGGACGTACGCGGCGTCACCGGCGACACCACCCTCGTCGGCCTGTCCGGCTCGGTCCGCGCGGAGACCGTCTCCGGGAACGTGGAGGCCCAGGCCGTCACCGGCGACCTCCGCTTCCAGTCCGTCTCCGGCGATCTGACGGTGATCGAGGGCGCGGCCACGTCCGTACGGGCGGAGTCGGTGAGCGGCGACATGGTGCTCGACCTGGACCCGTCCGGGAAGCCCGCAGACGTCCAGTTGACCACGGTCTCCGGCGAGATCGCGATCCGCCTGGAGCACCCGGCGGCGGACGCCAGGGTCGAGGCGAACACCACCAGCGGCGCGGTCTCCAACGCCTTCGACGACCTGCGGGTCACCGGCCAGTGGGGCGCGAAGCGGATCACCGGGACGCTGGGGGCGGGCCGGGGCACGCTGCGGGCGACCACGGTCTCCGGCTCGCTCGCGCTGCTGCGCCGCCCCGAGTCGCACGACCCGGCGGAGCCGGCCGCTCCCTCGACCAAGAAGGTGCTCTGAGATGCCCCCCGTCTTCGCCCACGGCCGTCTGCGGCTCTACCTCCTCAAGCTGCTCGACGAGGCCCCGCGCCACGGGTACGAGGTGATCCGCCTCCTGGAGGAGCGCTTCCAGGGGCTGTACGCGCCGAGCGCCGGCACGGTCTACCCCCGGCTCGCCAAGCTGGAGGCGGAGGGCCTGGTCACCCACACCACCGAGGGCGGCCGCAAGGTGTACGCGATCACCGACGCGGGCCGCGCCGAACTCGCGGGCCGCAGCGGCGAGCTGGCCGACCTGGAGCTGGAGATCCGCGAGTCGGTCTCCGAGCTCGCGGCCGAGATCCGCGCGGACGTCCGGGGCGCGGCGGGCGACCTGCGCGACGACGTGCGCCGCCAGGCGCGCGAGGCGCGGGCCGGAACCAACGGTGACGGCGAGTCCTGGCAGCAGGCCAAGGAGGAGTTCAAGCGCGCCAAGCAGGAGTGGAAGGAGCAGGCGCGCCGCGCGAAGGACGAGTCGCGCCGGGCCCGCGAGGACGCCCAGCAGGCCCGCCGCCAGGCGAAGGAGGCCCAGGACAGCGCGCGCGAGCAGATGCAGCGGGTGGCGGAGCAGGTGCAGGACCACTTCGCGCGGGGCGACTGGCCTACGGGCGTACGGGAGGGTCTGGCCGAGATCACGAAGGAGCTCGGCCGCTTCACCCGTCCCGCGGCGAAGGAGCCCACGCCACCGCCCGCCTGGGCCGACGACCCGGCCACCGGCAACCCGGCCCGCGACCTGGACCGCCTCCTGGACCGCTTCCGCGACGACATCCGCGACGCGGCCCGCGACCACGGGGTGACGGAGTCCCAACTCCGAGAAACCCGCCACCACTTGTCGACGGCGGCGACACACATCGGAGCGATCCTGCGGGGCGGATCGGCTTAGCCGTGTTCACCTGCGGCCCGGTGGCGGGTTGCTCGCGCAGTTCCCCGCGCCCCTAAGATGCGCCCCTTAGGGGCGCGGGGAACTGCGCGAGCAACCCAGCACGATCCGCAGACGAACGGGCTGGCCCACCCACCCCAGCGGGGTGCAGGGGCCGCAGGCCCCGCAACGGGGTCCGGGGGCGTAGCCCCCGGGAAGCGGACCTCAACCCCCACCCGGCGCCCGCCAAAGGGCTTCAGGGAACGGGCGGGGTGGGGGCACACTAACCCCGTGATCGACTTCCGAGGCGCCCCCGACACCCCCACCCTGCCCACCCACTGGCACTCCGGCCACCCCTCCCCCAAACACGACCCCGCCCCCGAGATCCAGATCCACCACGCCACCCCCCACACCGTCCTCCTCCGCCAGAACAAGTCCGTCCACTTCGAGGCCCCCTTCCTCTTCCTCCTCTTCGGGAACGAACGCGCCCTCCTCCTGGACACCGGCGCCAGCCCGGACCCGGCCCACTTCCCGCTCCGCGAGACCGTCGACCGCCTGATCGACGAGTGGCTGGCCCACAACCCCCGCACCACCGACAAGCCGTACGAACTGCTCGTCACCCACACCCACGGCCACGGCGACCACATCGCCGCCGACGGACAGTTCGCGGACCGCCCCGACACCACCGTCGTCCCACCCGGACTCGACGACGTGGTCCGGCACTTCGGGTTCACGGACTGGCCGCACAAGCCCGTCGAGCTCGACCTCGGCGGCCGCGTCCTCGACCTGATCCCCGGCCCCGGCCACCACCCCGCCGCCGTCGTCTTCTACGACCGGCACACCCAGACCCTGCTGACCGGCGACTCGCTCTACCCGGGGCGGCTGTACGTCGACGACGCCACCGCGTACGCCGAAACCGCCGACCGGCTGATCGACTTCTGCGCCACCCGCCCCGTCACCCACGTCCTCGGCTGCCACATCGAGATGACGACCACCCCGGACGAGGACTATCCCCGGGGCACCACCTACCAGCCGGACGAGCCGCCGCTCCAGCTCACCGCCGCGCATCTGCACACCCTGCGCCGCGCGCTCGCCGAGACCGACGGCCGCCCGGGCTCGCATCCGTACGGGGACTTCATCCTCGTACACCGGGGCTAATACGGAGGCGTCAGGCGCGGGGCGCCACCGTCACAGTGACCGTCGCCCCCGCCACCGCCCGCACCGACAAGCCCCGGACCGAGCCCGGCCCCGCGACCCGGACCCGCCACCCCCGCGCCGCCGACGGCACCGACAGCTCCGTCGCGCCGCGCCCCGCCACGTACACAAGGCGGTACGTCCGCGTAGACGGGTCGTACGACTCCGACCGCACCCGCCCCGCCACCGCCCGCGCGTACGGCGTCGCGGTCAGCGCCTTGTTGCCGCGCAGCGCGCCTCCCGCGTCGGCCGCGCAGTAGCCGCCCCCGTAGCACCACACATAGCCCGCCCAGCCGGAGGTGTAGCGCGCCAGCGAGGCGAGCGCGTCGGTGTAGAACCGGGCCATGTGCGGGAGTTCGCTGTTGAGCGGGCCCCACTCGCCCACCACCACCGGCACCCCGTACTTCTTCGGATAGGCCGTCACGGCGGACTCGTACGACTCGATCCAGCCCGCCGAGGGGTCGTAGTCCGCGCCCGCCTCCATCGCGGTGTTGTAGAAGTGCGGCGCGTACACCGCCCTCGGATCCTTGATCTTGCCCAGGCCGGTCGGCACGCCCTCGCCCACCGCCGGGGTGGGCTCCACGAAGACCCAGTGCCGCCGGTCCGCCGAACGCACCGACCGGGCCAGGCGGTTGTACATCGGCGTGAGCTGCTCGGCCTCGATCCGGCGCGCCGCCGTCGCCGGGTCCTCGCCCTCCCGGAACTCGCCCATCGGCTCGTTGATCAGGTCGTAGCCGAGGACCGCCGGGTGGTGCGTGAACCGCCGCGCCAGCACCTGCCACATCGCGGCCTGCGCCTTCCGCAGGTCCTCATCCCCGTACAGATGCGTGAACGCCCGCTGCACGGCGGGCTCGTAGTACTCGGAGAACCAGTCGTCCGGGTGCGGGGTGAACGGCAGCCCGTCCGTCCGCGTCGCCCACTCGGGTATGCCCCGGTGCCCGAACGCCGGGCCGAAGACGTCCTGGTGGGCGTCGATCACCACCCGGACGTCGTACCGGTGCGCCCAGTCCAGGACCCGTTGGACCTTACGGAGGTACGCCTGGCTGTACTGCCCCCGCACCGGCTCCAGGTCGTCCCAGAAGACCAGCAGCCGGGCGAAGCCGAAGCCGTTCGCCCGCAGGTCCCGGAAGGTCCGCTCGGTGATCGCGGAGAGCGCCTGGTCGCCCCGGTGCGCCTTGTCCTCCACGTTCCAGCCCCGGAGCGTGAGCGCCCGCCCCTGCTCGTCGGTGAGCCGGGGGATGACACCCGCCTCCCGGGCATGGGCGGCGGGTACGCCCGCACCCGCCACCAGAACCGCACAACAACCGATCGCTGCGAGGAACTTGTTCGTACGCATGGGGCATCCTCCGGCACGTAGTCGAACAGCGTGCGGGAGATCAGATCAGCGTTGAGTCATGCTCATCAAGACGTCGTCAGCACGATCTTCCCGAAGACGTCGCCCGACTCCAGCTTCTCGAAGCCCTCGCGGGCCCGGTCGAGCGGCAGGACCTCGTCGATGACCGGCCGTACGCCCGTCGCCGCGCAGAACGCGAGCAGGTCCTCCAGCTCCTCCTTGGTGCCCATGGTCGAGCCGACCACCTTCAGCTCCAGGAAGAAGATCCGGGTGAGCTCGGCGTGCGCGGGCCGGTCGCCACTGGTGGCGCCGGAGATGACCAGCGTGCCGCCGGGCTTGAGCGACTTGACCGAGTGCGACCAGGTGGCCGCGCCGACGGTCTCGATCACCGCGTCCACCCGCTGCGGCAGCCGCGCGCCCGGCTCGTACGCCTCCAGGGCGCCCAGCTCGACCGCCCGCTTCCGCTTGGCCTCGTCGCGGCTGGTCGCGAAGACCCGCAGCCCGGCGGCCTTGCCGAGCACGATCGCGGCGGTCGCGACCCCGCCGCCCGCGCCCTGCACGAGGACGGAGTCGCCGGGCCGTACGCCCGCGTTGGTGAAGAGCATCCGGTACGCGGTGAGCCAGGCGGTCGGCAGGCAGGCGGCCTCCGCGAAGCTGAGCTCCTTGGGCTTGGGCAGCACGTTCCAGGTCGGCACGGCGACCTGCTCGGCGAAGGTGCCCTGGTACTTCTCGGTGAGGATGGAGCGGCTCTCGCCGGGACCCACGCCGTGACCCGTCTGGCCGATCACGGAGTGCAGGACGACCTCGTTGCCGTCCTGGTCGATCCCGGCCGCGTCGCAGCCCAGGATCATCGGCAGCTTGTCCTCGCCGAGGCCGACCCCGCGCAGCGACCACAGGTCGTGGTGGTTGAGCGAGGCCGCCCGGACGTCGATGAGCGACCAGCCCGGGCGTACCCCGGGCGCTGGCCGCTCCCCCAACTCCAGACCGGAGAGCGGCTGGTCACGGTCGATGCGTGCGGCATAGGCGGCGAACATGGCCCTGACCCTAGAACGCGTACGGGACGCGGCGGAACCTCATCGAGGTGTGAGCCGCGTCCCGTACGGAACGTCCTGACCGCAGGCGCTACCGGCGCGCCACGCCCTCCGCCCGCGCCGCGGCGGCGACCGCCGCCGTGACGGCCGGGGCGACCCGCTCGTCGAACGGGGACGGGATGACGTAGTCCGCGGCCAGTTGGTCGCCGACGACGTCGGCCAGCGCGTTGGCCGCCGCGATCTTCATCCCCTCCGTGATCCGGGAGGCCCGGACCTGGAGGGCGCCCGCGAAGATGCCCGGGAACGCCAGCACGTTGTTGATCTGGTTCGGGTAGTCCGAACGGCCCGTGGCGACCACCGACGCGTACTTGTGCGCGATGTCCGGGTGGACCTCCGGGTTCGGGTTGGCCATGGCGAACACGAACGCGCCGGGCGCCATCGAGGCCACCGCGGGCTCGGGGACCGTACCGCCGGAGACGCCGATGAAGACGTCCGCGCCGGCCAGGGCGGTCTCCAGGGAGCCGGTCAGGCCCGCCTTGTTGGTGATCTCCGCGAGCTCGCGCTTGACGTCGGTCAGGTCCTGGCGGTCCCGGCTGACGATGCCCTTGCGGTCGGCGACCGCCACGTCGCCCAGCCCCGCCTCCAGGAGGAACTTGGCGATGGCCACGCCGGCCGCGCCCGCGCCGGAGATCACGCCGCGCAGCTCGCCGAGCGTGCGCCCGGTGAGCTTCGCCGCGTTGCGCAGCGCCGCGAGGGTGACCACGGCGGTGCCGTGCTGGTCGTCGTGGAAGACCGGGATGTCCAGGGCCTCCTGCAGGCGCCGCTCGATCTCGAAGCAGCGCGGCGCGGAGATGTCCTCGAGGTTCACTCCGCCGAAGGAGGGCGCCAGGCGCACCACGGTCTCGATGATCTCGTCCGTGTCGGTGGTCGCGAGCGCGATGGGCACCGCGTCGACCCCGCCGAACTGCTTGAAGAGGATGGCCTTGCCCTCCATCACGGGGAGGGACGCCTCGGGGCCGATGTCACCCAGTCCGAGCACGGCCGTGCCGTCCGTGACCACGGCGACGACCTGGGACTTCCAGGTGTAGTCGTGGACCAGGTCGGGGTTCTCCGCGATCGCGGTGCACACCTTCGCCACACCCGGCGTGTAGGCCAGGGACAGGTCGTCCCGGTCCCGGATGGGCACGGTGGCCTGCACGGCCATCTTGCCGCCCCGGTGCAGGGCGAAGGCCGGATCGAAGGGCTCCTCCGAGGAGCCTTGGTCGGTACTGCTGTCGCTGCGAGGATTGACGATCTCCGCTGCCATTTTGATTTGACCCCTTAAGTCTTCATCAGTTGAGGGTGGCCACTCCTTGTTGAGGAGGGGTGGGTGGGCACCACGCACGTTCCCCGCGAGGAGCGGTTGGCCCGCCCCGCGAGGAGGAGGTACGTACGCGCGGGCACGCCGCACAACGCGCCCTGAGCCCCGGATGAGGGGTGTAAGGATCCTTCTTACCGGACGGAGGGGGGCGCCGAGTAGTCCATTTCGACTGCGGAACGCCGTGGTGACACGACTCATAGCGGCATGTCGGGACAAGTGAGCTATGCGGCATGAAACGTGTCCACAACGCGAGATGAACCGCAGATTTTCCGGCCGGTAAAGGTAAAACCCGCACATGGTCCGGCCTTGATGTACCGGCCCGTTGGGGTTGGGGGGTGACCCGTTATCCGATTTTGACATGCGCGCCCCCCTGATTCCGCAGGTCCGAATGGCAAGATGCCGACACAACACGGTCGTGTCGCCCAAGGACGGGCACCACGGCCCACTGTTCACTCACTGGCCACTCCATCACCCGCCGGAGGAACCCGACCATGACCGCAAGCACCACCCGTCGTACGACCGCCGCCTCGTCCCGGATTGCCGCGGTCGGCGCGATCGCGGTCGCCGGTGCCCTGCTCCTTACCGGCTGCGGAGACCAGACCAAGAGCAAGGACGGCGGCTCCAGCTCCGCCGCCACCAGCAAGGCCCCGCTCTTCTCGAAGCTGCCCAAGGCCATTCAGGACAAGGGCGTCATCAAGGTCGGCTCGGACATCGCGTACGCCCCGGTCGAATTCAAGGACAAGGACGGCAAGACCGCCGGTATCGACCCGGACCTCGCCGACGCCCTGGGCAAGCAGCTGGGCGTGAAGTTCCAGTTCGAGAACGGCACCTTCGACACGCTGGTCACCGGCCTGCGCGCGAAGCGGTACGACATGGCCATGTCGGCCATGACGGACACCAAGGACCGCCAGAACGGCGTCGACTCGAAGACCAAGAAGAAGGTCGGCGAGGGCGCGGACTTCGTGGACTACTTCACGGCCGGTGTCTCGATCTACACCCCGAAGGGCAAGGACCAGGGCATCAAGACCTGGGAGGACCTCTGCGGCAAGAAGATCGTGGTGCAGCGCGGCACGGTCTCCGAGGACCTCGCCAAGGCGCAGTCCGAGAAGTGCGGCGACAAGGGCAAGATCGCGATCGAGGCCTTCGACACCGACCAGCAGGCCCAGACCCGACTGCGCTCCGGCGGCGCCGACGCCGGCTCCTCGGACTTCCCGGTCGCCGCGTACGCGGTGAAGACCTCGGGCGGCGGCAACGACTTCCAGATCGTCGGTGAGCAGGTCGAGGCCGCTCCGTACGGCATCGCGGTCTCCAAGGACAACACCCAGCTGCGCGACGCCCTCAAGGAGGCGCTCGACGCGATCATCAAGAGCGGCGACTACGACAAGGTCATCGCGAAGTGGGGCGTCGAGGCCGGCGCCGTGAAGGAAGCCAAGATCAACGGCGGCGTCTGAACCTCCCCGCTCCAGGCGCGCTCCGCCCCGTCCCCGGGCGGAGGGCCTGAAGGCTTCTGAAAGGCAACACCCGTGACTGTTGACGTCAACAAGACGGAGCCGGCGGACACCCCGCCGCCCGCCGCTCCGGAGAGCATCAAGGCGATCCCGGTCCGCCACTACGGCCGGTACGTCTCCGCCGTGATCGCGATCGGGCTGCTCGTCGCGATCGTCTACGCGTTCAGCCAGGGCAAGATCAACTGGGGCGCGGTCCCGGACTACTTCTTCGACGACCGGATCCTCCACGGCGTCGGCCAGACCCTGCTGCTGACCGTCCTGTCGATGGCGATCGGCATCGTGGGCGGCATCCTGCTCGCCGTGATGCGCCTGTCGAAGAACCCGGTGACCTCGTCGATCGCCTGGTTCTACATCTGGTTCTTCCGGGGCACCCCGGTCCTGGTCCAGCTGATGGTCTGGTTCAACCTGGGCCTGGTCTTCGAGTACATCAACCTCGGACCGATCTACAAGGACTACTGGTCCTCGTTCATGACGCCGCTGCTCACGGCGCTGCTCGGGCTCGGGCTCAACGAGGCCGCGTACATGGCGGAGATCTGCCGGGCCGGTCTGCTCGCGGTCGACGAGGGCCAGACCGAGGCGTCCCACGCGCTCGGCATGAGCCACTCCAAGACGCTGCGCCGGATCGTGATCCCGCAGGCGATGCGCGTGATCGTGCCGCCGACGGGCAACGAGGTCATCAACATGCTGAAGACCACCTCGCTGGTCTCGGCGGTGCAGTTCTACGAGCTGCTGCGCGAGGCGCAGGACATCGGCCAGACGTCCGGCGCCGCGGTGGAGATGCTGTTCCTGGCGGCCGCCTGGTACCTGATCCTCACCACGGTCTTCTCGATCGGCCAGTACTACCTGGAGCGCTACTACGCCCGCGGCGCCAGCCGTGCGCTCCCGCCCACCCCGTTCCAGCGGCTCAAGGCCAATCTGGCCCTGTTCCGTCGTACCCCCAAGGCGGTGACCCGATGACCGCCATGGTGAAGTCCGAAGGCGTGCACAAGTCCTTCGGCGCGACCGAGGTCCTCAAGGGCATCGACCTGGAGGTGGCCGAGGGCGAGGTGTTCTGCCTGATCGGCCCGTCCGGCTCCGGCAAGTCGACCTTCCTGCGGTGCATCAACCACCTGGAGAAGATCAACGCCGGCCGCCTCTACGTGGACGGCGAGCTCGTCGGCTACCGCCAGAAGGGCGACAAGCTCTACGAGCTGAAGGACAGCGAGGTCGCGCTCAAGCGCCGCGACATCGGCATGGTCTTCCAGCGCTTCAACCTGTTCCCGCACATGACGGCCATAGAGAACGTCATGGAGGCGCCGATCCAGGTCAGGGGCGAGTCCAAGGCGGTGGTGCGCGAGCGCGCGGAGCGGCTGCTCGACCGGGTCGGCCTGGCCGACAAGGCGCGCAACTACCCCTCGCAGCTCTCCGGCGGCCAGCAGCAGCGCGTGGCGATCGCCCGTGCGCTGGCCATGGAGCCGAAGCTGATGCTCTTCGACGAGCCGACCTCCGCGCTCGACCCGGAGCTGGTCGGCGATGTCCTGGACGTCATGCGGGGCCTGGCCGAGGACGGCATGACCATGATCGTGGTCACCCACGAGATGGGCTTCGCCCGCGAGGTCGGCGACTCGCTGGTCTTCATGGACGGCGGTGTGGTGGTCGAGTCCGGCCACCCGCGCGACGTCCTGACCAACCCGCAGCACGACCGGACGAAGTCGTTCCTGTCGAAGGTGCTGTAGGCGCCGGGGCGCCGGGAGTACGGACAGGGGCGGTACGGGCCGAGGAGCCCGTACCGCCCCTTTCGGCGTAGCGGGGTTCCGTCCCCGTCGAGGCCCTTCACGTAATACCCTCGGACAGCGCACAGCCGTTACTGCTGCCGCTACTGTCGCCGTAAGGATTACATGTGGAACTGGCCTATTACTCGGACTACGCCGTGCGCCTGGTCAACACCGAGGAGCCGGCCCGTAACAAGGACTCCCTGACGACGGTCGAGGTGATCCGCGAGCTCTTCGGCTCCGAGTCGACGACGGCCCGGCGGGCGACCGAGGCGGACGTGCCGCGCCTGCGGGCGGTCCGGGCGCGGCTGCGGGCGGTCTTCGAGGCGGCGGACGCGGGCGAGGAGGTCCAGGCGGTGGACCTGCTCAACTCCCTCCTCCTGGAGTTCCCGGTCAGCCCGCAGATCTCCGGGCACGACCACCGGGACGAGGACGGCAGCCCGCTGTGGCACATGCACCTGGCCGACCACACCTCGAACGCGACGGCGGGCTACGCGGCGCTGGCGTCGATGGGCCTGGCCTTCCACCTCACGGAGTACGGCGTCGACCGCCTGGGCCTGTGCCAGGCAGCGCCCTGCCGCAACGCCTACCTCGACACCTCCACCAACCGCTCCCGGCGCTACTGCTCGGACCGGTGCGCCACCCGGGCGAACGTGGCCGCCTACCGGGCGCGCAAGCGCCTGGAGACCGACCGGTCGGCGAACACCGGCCGCACGGCCGAGACCAGCCAGGACAGCAGCACGGCGATCGAGCGCTGACGCCCGGGGGTGAGCGGCCGGTAGCGGCCGCGCACCCGCCCGAGCACGAGCTCGCACGGCACGGTCCCGAAGGCCCGGCTGTCGACGACCTCGTCGTCGGGGTTGTCGCCGAGCACCCACCACCCGCCCTCGCGCAGCTCGATCAGCCGCTTGACGATGAGCAGGTCCTGCTGGAGCGGATGCCGCAGCACGGCGACGTCACCCGCCCGCAGCTCGCTCCCGTAGTGCACCAGCAGCTGATCCCCGTGGAGCAGGGTGGGCACCATGGAGGTCCCGGTCACCTCCGCGATCCCCAACGGCACCCTCGGCTCCCGCCCCTGATCCGTCATCCGCCACCCACCTCCCGGTACCCGGTCCACTCCCACGGTACGTTCCGCCACGAGTCCCATGGTGACCCTGGACTTTTGTCCTAAGCCCCCGGGGGCACTCGCGAAATCGGCTCTCTCACCGAGTAATGTCCCACCTGAGAAGACGATCACGAGGAAGGACAGCTCAATGCTTTCCCGCCTGTTTGCCCCCAAGGTGAAGGTCAGCGCCCACTGCGACCTGCCCTGCGGCGTGTACGACCCGGCCCAGGCCCGTATCGAGGCCGAGTCGGTCAAGGCCGTCCAGGAGAAGTTCCAGGCCAACGAGGACCCGCACTTCCGTGCGCGTGCCGTGGTCATCAAGGAGCAGCGCGCGGAGCTCGCGAAGCACCACGTCTCGGTGCTCTGGAGCGACTACTTCAAGCCCCCGCACTTCGAGAAGTACCCCCAGCTCCACCAGCTGGTCAACGACACCCTGAAGGCCCTCTCGGCCGCCAAGGCGTCGACGGACCCGAAGACCGGCGAGAAGGCGCTCGAACTCATCGCCGAGATCGACCGCATCTTCTGGGAGACGAAGAAGGCGTAACGCCTCCTTCGCCGCTCCGGCAGCACCACCCGACAGCACCCGGCATCCGCGCGGAGCCGGGTGCTGTCGGCTTTTCTCGTCGGACCTGGGGCTGCTGCATGTGCTCCTGGACGAGGCCTAGGCTCGCGGCTAGCCGAGATTCCCGGTCTTACAAGATCCGACGCCCCGCGCCATCCTCGACCGGTACGGCAACACCCGTCTACGCCGCCCCGGCGGCACACGCCAGAGGGAGGGAGGGAGCGCGGTGACCAGTTCGGCTCCCTGAACGGAGCGGCTTTCCGCCGGTACGGAAGCGATCCAGGGCGACGTGGTCCGCTGGTACCAGGACACGCGGCGGGGCAAGGCGTACGTGCCCACGATGATCTGGGGCACCCTTCAGACCGAGACGTACGCCACCGTGATCCTCGTCCTCCGTGGACGTAACAGAACAGAGTGAACTCGCTCTCTACGAAAAGGCCTTCGCCGCGCTGAGCAGTGCCGCCTCGTAAGGCGACGCCACCGAGGAGTGCTGGTGGGGAGGGGGAGGGGCTTTGGCGTCCGTTCAGGGCGGCACCGTCTCCGTGGACATCGACGCCTGCCAACGGGACGGCAGCACCCGCACCTTCACCGGTACGTACACCCTCCGCAACGGCGAAATCGCCTCCGCCTCGGTCCACCGGACGGGGTAAATTCGGGGCCATGGCACCTCTTGAACCTCCGTACACCCGGCTCCTGGTGGAGCGATACGAGCCGACCTTCCGCTTCTACGCGGCCGTGCTGCCCAAGCTGAGCGGATGCTCGCTGGCGCGCGGGACCGAGGGGACGGGGTACGCGAGTTGGGACGACTGCGAGGGGCGTACGACGTTCGCGCTGTTCTCGCGGGCCGCGATGGCCGCGGCCGTCGGGGAGGAGAACGTGCCCGTGGGCGCGTCCGTCGTCATCCATGTGGACGGGCCCGAGGCGCTGGACGCCGGGGTCGAGCTCTGCACCTCGGCCGGCGCCACCGTGGTCGCCCCGGCGCAGGACCGGCCGCAGTGGGGGCCGACCATGCGGGCCGCCCATCTGCACGACCCCGACGGCAATCTGGTGGAGCTCCAGACCTACTGATACGTCAACGGAGGCTCGTGCGGACCAGGGCCACCAGCTCGTCCTCGGTCAAGCCCAACCGCCTTGCCTCCTCCACCAGTTCGCGCACCCGCACGAGCAGCCCGGCCCGGGTACGGGACGAGGTCGCCTCGACCACCACCGCGCCCCGGCCCCGCCGCAGCTCGATCAGGCCCTCCTCGCGCAGCCGCTGGTAGCCGCGCAGGACCGTGTGGACGTTGACGCCCAGCGAGTCGGCGAGGACGCGGGCGGCGGGCAGCCGCTCGCCCGGCTCCACCGTGCCCTCGGCGATGGCGCGGCGCACCGACGCGGCGATCTGGTCGCCCAGCGCCACCGGGGACGCCGGGTCCACCCGGAACAGCATCAGCGCACCGCCGCGCGCTCGGCCAGCGTGTTGAGCAGGGCCGCGGCCGTCGCGGAGTCGGCCACCGTCACGGCGAACTCCCGCCCGCCCGCGCGCCGCACCACGATCGCCTCGCCCGAGCGCAGGATCAGCCCCGAGCGTCCGGGGCGCACCCGGTAGCCCCAACCACCGTACTCCGCGAGCGCCTTCACCTCCCGGCTCACCGCCCGGTCCACGTCCGCCAGCGGTATCCGCACCCGGGGCCAGGGCAGCACCGTCGGACGGGCGGTCAGCCCGTGCCGGTCCACCGTGACGTACGGGCAGGAGCAGCCGAGGATCAGCAGCCCGCACGCCAGCGGCGCGGCGGCGCGCCCCCACCCGTACACGTACGTGAGCACGCCGCCGACGACGAGCAGCGCCACGCCGACCGCGCACAGCGTCCGCGACGGGGCGCGCCTGGCCCAGCCCGCCACCTCGCCCTCCGCGAGGTCGAGCCGTTCGACCGCGCCGGGACCGGGCGGCGGCACGGCCGAGGGCAGGTCGAGGAGGCGCAGCAGCAGCGCCCCGGCGCCCGCGGCGAGCGCGGCCACCGCGAGACCCGCCACGAGCTGCCACAGCGGCAGCCGGACCTCGCTGCCGTCGACGGCATCGAGGTTCGCGTACAGCGCGGCCGCCATCACATAGCCGGTCAGGCCCGCGGCCGCGTATCCCGCGCCGACCACCCAACGGGCCCCGCGCACCGCGAGGTCGGCGGTGGCCGCGATGACCGCCCAGACGGCGGCGAGGCCGACCGCGAGGCCGATGTTCACCGTCACGTACGAGCCGCGGTCCGCGTAGCCGTCGGCGGTGCCGCCGCCGTCGAAGTGGGTGGCCAGGCGCGTCGGCAGCCGGTCGCGCAGAGCGGCGAAGAGGAGCAGGTCGACGGCGAGCGCCAGCAGGAACGGCAGCACGGCTACGGCCACCAGGCGGTACCGGACACGGTTCATCGAAACCTTCATTGTTCGCACAGTAGTAGAACAATGTGGCCGGGTGGTCTTCAACTACCGCTTCTTGACGGGTTTCTGACAGTCACGCGAAAAAAGAGAGGAAGCGGCCGTCACCTACCTGGTCTCGGTACGTGACGGCCGCTCGGGGGTCAGATGCTTTCGAGGACGGACGGCTGGAGCTGTGCCCCGTAAGGGAGTTGGCGGCGGATGTCGTCGAGCACCGACCCGAAGTCGACCTCGGCGCGCCCTGACGCGTACACCGCTCCCCCGAGGTGCAGCGCGAGCCCCAGGTCGGGCTCGGGCGGCTTGAGGGAGAGCAGGCAGCTCAGGGTGGCGTGGTGGACCGCGCCGTCGGCGGAGGCGACCGGTACCGGCATGTCCCATTCCAGGACGAAGTCGCGCAGGGTGCCGCCGTCGAGCGCGAACGAGCCCTCCGTCGGTATGCCGGGCACCGGGCCGAGCGAGTCGAACCCGGCCCCGGCGAAGTCGACTCCCCTGATGCGGGTGTGCAGTTGGGTCCCGTCGGCGGTGATCGTCAGCGCTTCGGATCCATGGCGGTCTCGGTACCAGCCCGCCCAGGACTGTGTGGTCATGGGCGGGAGATTAGCGCCGCAGCCTGCCGTTCGTCACAGGGCGTGACCGAAATGGGAGTTAGCGCTTCCTTGCGTAAGTGGTGACGACTGTACCGTTTTCGAAGGAACGGCTGTCCGTCGGCACGAAGGAGCGTGGCGTGAACTCGGTCCGGAACAAGGGGATTCCGGCGCCCGCCACGACCGGATAGCTCTTGATCACGAGCTCGTCGATCTCGTCGACGAGCTGCCCGGCGAGGTCGGCGCCGCCGCAGAGGTAGATGTCGGCACCCTCCTCCCGCTTGAGCTCGCGGACGAACGCGACCGGGTCGCCGGAGACGATCTCGACGGCCGGGTCCGGGGACTCGCCGAGGCCGCGCGAGAAGACGATCTGGCGCAGATGGGCGTACGGGCTGGTCATGCCCGCCTTGAGGCCGGGCTCGTACGTCCCGCGGCCCATCAGCACCGTGTCGTACCGCCGGTTGGGCGTCTCGTCGACGCCCAGGGCCCGGCGGGCGGGGGTCGGCAGGGCCTCGGGGAAGTCGGAGCCCATGAAACCGAAGAGCTCGTCACTGAGGGGATAGAAGTCGTACGACCCGTCCGGGGCGGCGATGAAGCCGTCGATGGTGAGGGCGATGTAGTACGAAAGCTTGCGCAAGCTGGCCTCTTCTGGCTCGGGAGTGGTCGGTCGATCAACCACTGCACGTAAAGTACTTTGTGTGTAGTGGTTGCGCAAGGCCTGTGGACGCGGGCCCTCGAAAATCAGGAGAAGGACTCGGATGGTCAGGAACCCGGAACGCAGAACCGCACTCGTGGACGCGGCGATCGAGGTGCTGGCGCGTGAGGGAGCGCGCGGGCTGACCTTTCGCGCCGTCGACAGCGAGGCCAAGGTGCCGCCCGGCACCGCCTCCAACTACTTCACGAGCAGGGACGACCTGTTCACCCAGGCGGGCCGGCACATCCACGTACGGATGACACCGGATCCGGCCGAGGTGAGCGAGGCGATGCGGCCGGCGCCGTCGCGGGAGCTGGTCGCCTCG
Organism: Streptomyces melanogenes; assembly: GCF_014649795.1. Taxonomy (GTDB): domain Bacteria; phylum Actinomycetota; class Actinomycetes; order Streptomycetales; family Streptomycetaceae; genus Streptomyces; species Streptomyces noboritoensis. Next base: position 343,568 of record NZ_BMTS01000006.1, on the reverse strand, counting down.
CTGATGCACTGGCTGCTGCGGCGGATCGTCAAGGAGCGCACCGGCTACCTCGCGATGCTGGAGCTGCGCCTTGAGGCCACCCGCAGGCCGGAGCTGCGGGAGGCGCTGACGGGTGCGGTCCGCGCCGACCTGGAGGCGAACATCGCGTTCCATCTGGAGGCCGGGCTGCCGGGCGACGCGGACACCGTAAGGCTGCTCTACTTCGCCATGACCGGGCTGCTGGTCGAGCACCTCACGCTGCCGGGCGTGCTCGGCGAGGACGAGGGCACGGCCGAGCGGCTGGTGCAGATGGTCGTGGACCGGGTGCTCGGGAGCTGACCCCCGGACCCGGCCCCGTACAGCGGCGAATCGTTTCAGCCGCGCGGTTCGCGCCACATCGGGTACATCAGCGGGCCGTCCGGCAGTCGCAGCGGCTCCCCGAGGTGCGCGAAGCCGAGCCGCTCGTACAGCCGGGAGCTGCGCGCGCTGCTCGCCTCCAGATAGGCGGGCAGGCCCTCCCGGTCGCACCGCTCCAGGACGGACGCGATCAACGCGGCCCCGCCGCCCTGTCCCTGGCGGTCCGGGGCGACCGCGATCAGCAGCAGATACGCGTGCGCCCGGCCGTGCGGATGGACGGACCCGGTGAGCCGTCCGATCAGCTCGACGCGCTCGTTGTCCGGGTCGACGGCGGCCCGCAGCTGCGCCGGGCCGTCCTCGTCGCCGTCCGCCGGCTCGGCCGGGACGTCGATCCACAGGGCCGTCGCCGTGCCGTCCGCCGCGAGGTCGACGTGGCCCTCGGCGAGCGAGATCTCCAGGAAGGCGCGCATGAGGTGGCGGTGCACCTCGCGGCGGTGCGCCGGGTCCGGGAAGACCCAGCTGCTCACCGGGTCGTTCTGGAACGCCTCGTCGAGGAGGCGCACGGCCGTCTCCACCGCCTTGTCGTCGTCCCGCTCGACCCGCCGTATGCCCGTGTCCGGTCCCGTACCCATGTCGGCCACCCTTGTCGCGTTCCGGTCATCCTCAACTGATCGGAACGATCCTAGAGTTGTCTCTCTCCGAGTCAGGGGACGAGGTGCCCCGGAAGCAGCCCCGGGGCGCCTCGTCCCCTCCCCCCCTCGGGCCCCCGTCAGCGCGAGCGCCGGGTCACGAACTCCGCCAGGGCCAGCAGGTCGCCCGCCGCCGCCAGGTCCGGGACCGCCCGGGACAGCTGGTCCACCGCCCTGGCCATCCGGTCGGCCGCGTGGATCTGCGCCCAGTCGCGGCCGCCCGCCCGGTCCACCGCCCCCGCCGCCCGCCGCACCGCGGCCGCCCCCATCGGGCCCCGGTACAGCTCGGCGAGTTCGGCCGCCGCCGGAGTGCCCGAGGTCAGGGCGGCCACCACCGGCAGCGACTTCTTGTGCGAGGCGAGATCGGCACCGGCCGGTTTGCCGGTACGGCCGGGGTCGCCCCAGATGCCGATCAGATCGTCGATGAGCTGGAAGGCGAGCCCCGCCTCGCGGCCGAACGCGTCGAGCGCGGCCACCTCCTCGGGCCCCGCCCCCGCGTACAGCGCCCCCAGCGAGCAGGCGCAGCCGAGGAGCGCCCCGGTCTTGGCCATCGCCATGTCCAGGCACTCGTCCAGGGACACCTCCTGGGGGCCGCGCTGTTCGAAGGCGCAGTCGGCCTGCTGTCCGGCGCAGAGCTCGATCACACAGGCCGCGAGCCGGGCCGAGGCGGCCGGGGCCGCGGGGTGGCCGTCCTCGGCGAGCAGCCGCAGCGCGAGCGCGAGCAGCGCGTCCCCGACGATGATCGCGTCGGGGATGCCGAACACGGTCCAGGCGGTGGGCCGGTGGCGCCGGGTGGCGTCCTCGTCGATCACGTCGTCGTGCAGCAGCGTGAAGTTGTGGACGAGCTCCACGGCGGCAGCGGCGCGCAGCGCGTCGTCGGGGTCGCCGCCGAGGGCCCCGGCGGCGGCGAGCACGAGCGCGGGCCGGATCGCCTTGCCCGCCTGCCCGGCGGCCGGGGTGCCGTCCGCGTGCTCCCATCCGAAGTGGTACATCGCGACGCGCCGTATCGAGCCCGGCAGCGACTCCACCGTGTTCCGCAGCCGCGGATTGACCGCCACCCGGGTCTGCTCCAGCAGGTCCACGGCCTCGCGCCCCTCGACGGCTTCCCCCATGACCAACTCGACATTCCTCTCGCCGTGTCAGATACGCGGTGTTCGCATACGCGGTGTTCGCATACGCGGTGTTCCATACGTCGTGGCCGGTGCGCGCGTTCACGCGCCGCGTGCGGTGCGCGGTCTCCGGGCGGGCGGCCGGCGGACCTCCCGTGCCGCCGGCCGCCCGCGCGGGGTCTGCGGGGTCAGCGCCAGCGGCTCACTTCCACGTTCTCCAGCACGCCGAGGGCGTCCGGCACCAGGATCGCGGCCGAGTAGTAGGCGGTGACCAGGTACGAGATGATCGCCTGCTCGTCGATGCCCATGAACCGCACCGACAGGCTCGGCTCGATCTCGTCCGGGATGCCGCTCTGCTGGAGCCCGATGACGCCCTGCTCGGCCTCGCCGGTACGCATGCAGATGATCGAGGTCGTACGGGCGTCGCTGACCGGGATCTTGTTGCACGGGTAGATCGGCACACCGCGCCAGGTCGGGATGCGGTTGCCGCTGATCTCGATGCTCTCCGGGACCAGACCGCGCTTGTTGCACTCGCGCCCGAAGGCGGCGATGGCGCGGGGGTGGGCGAGGAAGAACTTGTTGCCGCGCCGCCGGGAGAGCAGTTCGTCCATGTCGTCGGGGCTGGGCACGCCGTCGTGCGGCTGGAGCCGCTGGCCGTAGTCGCAGTTGGCCAGCAGACCGAACTCGCGGTTGTTGACGAGCTCGTCCTCCTGGCGCTCGCGCAGCGCCTCCACGGTGAGCCGCAACTGCTGCTCGGTCTGGTTCATCGGCTGGTTGTAGAGGTCCGCGACCCTGCTGTGGACCTTCAGGACGGTCTGCGCGACGGACAGTTCGTACTCGCGGGGCGCGCCCTCGTAGTCCACGTACGTGTGCGGGATGACCGGCTCGCCGACGTGGCCGGAGGCGAGGTCGATCGCCGCTTCGCCGTAGTTGTTGGTGCGCTGCTCGGGGATCAGCGCGTACGCCGCGAGGTGCTCGCCGAGGGAGCTCGCGCGCTCCGCCAGGTTGAGCACGTCGGAGCGGCTGAGCGCCAGGACCGTACAGGCCGTCGCCGCCCGGGCCGTGGCGTCCCAGGTGGCCTCGCCGGAGACCAGTGCCTGCTCGCCCAGGTGCGCCCCGTCCGCGAGGACCCCGAGCACCGCCTCGTCCCCGTACGGCCCGGTGCCGATCTGCTCCACGCGGCCGTGGGCCAGCAGGTAGACCGTGTCCACCGGGTCGCCCTGGGCGGCGAGCACTTCCCCGGCGGCGAACTCGCGCTGCTCGCACCGGTTCGCCAGCTCACTCAGCGCGGACTCGTCCGTGAACCCGCGCAGCGCGGGCAGCTCCCCCAGCTCGGCCGGGATGACGGCGACCCGCTCGCCGGTCTGCACAAAGGTGATCTTGCCGTCACCCACCGAGTAGCTCAGTCGCCGGTTGACCCGGTACGTACCGCCCTGCACCTGGACCCATGGCAGCATCCGCAGCAGCCACCGGGAGGTGATCTCCTGCATCTGCGGGGCGGACTTGGTGGTGGTCGCCAGATTCCGCGCGGCTGCGGTACCAAGACTCTGCTGCGCGCGGTTCTCGGGCCCTGCCTCGACCGACATGTGTTTCCCTCTCGATCTTCCGATCATGAGCTGACCTGCGCGAGCAGCCTTCCAGCACGGACCGTGCGCGCGCCATTACACAAATGAGTGGGACTAGAAGGGCCTTCGGCGGGGCAGGTTGCGCACTCCCGCCGGGGCACCCTCGCAGTTCCGGCCACAAATTTGCACGGCATATGCAAGTTATCTAGCCTGGCGTCATGCGGCTGACGAGATTCACGGACCTGGCGCTTCGCGTACTGATGCGTCTAGCCGTCGCCGACGAGGGCGACCGGGAGGCCCCGCCGACCACCCGCGAGGTGGCCGAGACCATGCGGGTGCCCTATACGCACACCGCGAAGGTGGTCGCCAGGCTCCAGCACCTCGGGCTCGTCGAGGCGCGGCGCGGCCGCGGCGGCGGGCTCGCGCTCACCCCGGCGGGCCGCCGGGCGTCGGTCGGCGGGCTCGTCCGCGAACTGGAGGGCCCCGGCGACGTGGTCGAGTGCGAAGGGGCCGTGCCGTGCCCGCTCAACTCGGCGTGCCGGCTGCGCGGGGCGCTGCGCCGGGCCCAGGAGGCGTTCTGCGCCTCCCTGGACCCCCTCACCGTCGCCGACCTGGTCACCTCGCCCACCGGCCCGCTGCTCATCGGGCTCGTGGGCGGGCGCCGGACGGACGACTGAGGAACCGTCGGCCCGCTCGCGGCCCTGCTCCACAGCCCAAAATGCGAGTATTAGATTCCAATTAAGGAGTTCTCTTGCTGTCCGAGAAGTCGGCCGCGGCCGTACGCGCCACCCTGCCCGCCGTCGGCGCGGCCCTCCCCGCCGTCACCGAGCGGTTCTACGCCAGGCTGTTCGCGGCCCACCCCGAGCTGCTGCGGGACCTGTTCAACCGGGGCAACCAGGCCGCCGGGGTCCAGCGGCAGGCGCTCGCCGGGTCGATCGCGGCCTTCGCGGTCCACCTCCTGGACCACCCGGACGAGCGCCCCGACGTGATGCTGGGCCGCATCGCCCACAAGCACGCCTCGCTCGGTGTCACGGCCGAGCAGTACGGCGTGGTGCACGAGCACCTGTTCGCGGCCATCGCCGAGGTGCTCGGCGAGGCCGTCACGCCCGAGGTCGCCGCCGCCTGGGACGAGGTGTACTGGCTGATGGCGAACGCCCTGATCGCCGTCGAGGCCCGGCTCTACGCCGAGCGGGGCGTGGCCGCCGGGGACGTGTGGCGCGAGTGGACCGTCGAGGGGCGCACCGAGGAGACGGCCGACGTGGCCACCTTCCGGCTGCGGCCCGCCGACGGCGTCCCGGCGCCCGGCTTCCGCCCCGGCCAGTACGTCTCGGTCCAGGTCGAACTGCCCGACGGCGCCCGCCAGATACGCCAGTACAGCCTCAGCGGTGCCCCCGGCTCCGCCACCCGCTCGATCACGGTCAAGCGGGTCCGGGGCGAGGGGCCGGACCCCGACGGCGAGGTCTCGCTCCACCTGCACGCGCGCGTACGCGAAGGCGACCGGCTGCGCGTCTCGGCCCCGTACGGCGACCTCGTCCTCGACACGTCCGTCCTCGATAGCGACGGGACTGGCGGGACGCCCCTGCTGCTCGCCTCGGCGGGGATCGGCTGCACCCCGATGCTGTCGATGCTCGAGCACCTGGCGGGCGCCGGGCACCGCGCCCCGGTGACCGTGGTGCACGGCGACCGCTCCCCCGCCGACCACGCCCTGCGCGAGGACCACGCGGCGCTGACGGCCAAACTCCCCGGCGCCTCGGCGCACTTCTGGTACGAGCGGCCCGAGCCGGGCCACCCCGCTGACCGTACGGGCCTGGTGGACCTCTCCTCGGTCGCGGTGGCGCCGGGCACGCGCGCGTACCTGTGCGGTCCGCTGCCGTTCATGCGGGCGGTGCGCACCCAGCTGCTCGACCAGGGGGTCGCGGCCGCCGACATCCACTACGAGGTGTTCGGCCCCGACCTCTGGCTCGCGGACAACTGACCGTAATCGGGCGATCTGTGTCCGGATCGGCTCGCACAGCGTCCGAACAGATCGCCCCCGTACGGAAGTTCCGGTAGAAGCGGTGGCGAGCATTCCACCTCAACCGCACCAGGTGCCCCATGGGCACCGCAAGCTCGAAGGAGTCGGCCATGGCCCCACCCATGTCGGCTGACCAGTTCCTCACCGCCCTGCGCGCCGAAGGCCTCCGGGTCGTCGAGGTCGACGGCTGGCGCACCCACAACCGGGCCGGGCACGGCGCCTGGGGGCCGCTCAACGGCGTGATGATCCACCACACCGTCACCCATGGATCCGCCGCCACCGTTCGCATCTGCTACGACGGTTACGACAGCCTGCCCGGCCCGCTCTGCCACGGCGTGATCACCAAGGACGGCACGGTCCACCTGGTCGGCAACGGCCGCGCCAACCACGCCGGCGCGGGCGACGGCGACGTGCTGCGCGCGGTGATCGCCGAGAAACGCCTGCCGCCCTGCGGCAAAGCCGACACCGACGGCAACGCGCGCTTCTACGGGTTCGAGTGCGAGAACCTCGGCGACGGCGAGGACGACTGGCCACCGGCCCAGCTCCTGGCCATCGAGAAGGCCGCGGCGGCCGTCTGCCGGCACTACGGCTGGACCGAGCGGTCGGTGATCGGCCACAAGGAGTGGCAGCCCGGCAAGGTCGACCCGCGCGGCTTCGGCATGGACTGGCTGCGGGAGCGGGTCCAGGAGCGCCTGAAGTGAGGGCGCCGGTCACAATGGACAGGTGACCGAAGAAGCGCTCGACCTCGCCGACGCCCTGCGGCCGCGCATCCCTTCGCCCCTGCAACCGGTCGAGGACGAGCGCTTCACCCGCCACGGCGTCCGCCTGCTGCTCAAGCGCGACGATCTGATCCACCCGGCGCTGCCGGGCAACAAGTGGCGAAAACTCGCCCTGAACCTGCGCGCGGCCGCCGGGCGCCCGGTGCTGACCTTCGGCGGCGCCTACTCCAACCATCTGCGCGCCACCGCCGCCGCGGGCCGCCTGCTCGGCTTCCCCACCGTCGGTGTGGTCCGGGGCGACGAACTCGCCGAGCGGCCCCTCAACCCGTCGCTCGCCCGGTGCGCGGCCGACGGCATGCGGCTGCACTTCGTGGACCGCGCCACCTACCGGCGCAAGGCCGAGCCGGAGGTGCTCGCCGCGCTGCGCGAGCGGTTCGGCGGCGACGACGCGTACGTCGTCCCGGAGGGCGGCAGCAACTCCCTGGCGGTGCGCGGGTGCACGGACCTCGGGCGCGAACTGCACGGCCTGGCCGACGTGGTGGCGGTGGCCTGCGGCACCGGCGGCACCCTCGCGGGTCTCGCCGCCGGGCTCGCCCCGGGGCAGCGGGCCCTCGGGTTCCCGGTACTGCGGGGCGGGTTCCTCGCGCGCGAGATACGGGAGTTGCAGTACGAGACGTTCGGGGCGGCCGGGGACAACTGGTTCCTGGACGACCGCTTCCACTGCGGCGGTTACGCCCGTACGACCCCCGAACTCGACGCCTTCGCCGACGACTTCGAGGCCCGCCACCGGCTGCCCGTGGAACGCCTCTACGTCGCCAAGATGCTGTACGGGCTGCTGACCCTCGCCGAGGAGGGCGCGTTCCCCGAGGGCACGGCGGTCGCCGCCGTCGTCACCGGTCAGCCGCTCTAGCCGTCACGACTCGCTCTCCCGGTACGCCGCCGCCTCCTCCAGGTCCAGCCTGCGCAGCAGCGTGCGGAGCATCTCGTCGTCGATGCGGCGCGCGTCCCGCAGCTGCACGAAGACCTCGCGCTCGGCGCCGATCATCTCCCGCGACAGCCTGCGGTAGGTGGCGTCGGCCGACTCGCCGGTCACCTCGTTCACCCCGCCGAGGCGCTCCCACACGGAGTTGCGGCGCCGCTCCATGACCGTGCGCAGCCGGTCGGCCAGCGGCGGCGGCAGCGCGTTGGCCTCGTCCGCCAGGAGCTCGTCCAGGCGGCGCTCGGCGGCCAGCGAGGCCTCGTTCTGGGCCTGCGCCTCGGCCAGCGTCTCGGCCCGCGCGTCCCGGCCCGGCAGCTTGAGCGCCCGGATCAGCGGCGGCAGCGTCAGCCCCTGCACCACCAAGGTGGCGATGACCGTGGTGAAGGTCAGGAAGAGCACCAGGTTCCGGGCCGGGAAGGGGCGGCCGTCGTGCATGGTCATCGGGATCGAGAAGGCGATGGCGAGCGAGACCACCCCGCGCATCCCGGCCCACCCCACGATCACCGGCGCCGTCCAGTCCGTGTCCGGCTCGCGGGTGCGGATCCGCTCCGAGAGCGCCCTCGGCAGGAACGTCGCCGGGAAGACCCAGACGAACCGCATCGCGACGACCGCGGCGAAGACCCCGGTCGCGTACAGCACCGCCTCCCCCACCCGGTACTCGCCGAGCCCCTTGAGCACCACCGGCAGCTGCAGCCCGATCAGCGCGAACACCGACGACTCCAGGACGAAGGCGACCATCTTCCAGACCGCCGCCTCCTGGAGCCGGGTCGCGAAGTCCACCTGCCAGGAGCGGTGGCCCAGGTGCAGGGCGACGACCACCACCGCCAGCACCCCGGACGCCCCGACCTGCTCGGCCGCCGCGTACGCCACGAACGGGATGAGCAGCGAGAGCGTGTTCTGGAGCAGTGCCTCCGTCAGATGCGTGCGCAGCCACTGGATCGGCACCATCAGGACGAGCCCGATGCCGATCCCGCCGAGGGAGGCCAGCGCGAACTCCCCGGCGCCGCCCGCCCAGGTCGCCCCCTCCCCGACCGCCGCCGCGAGCGCCACCTTGTACGCGGTGATCGCGGTCGCGTCGTTCACCAGCGACTCGCCCTGGAGGATCGTGGTGATCCGGCTCGGCAGGCCCAGGCGGCGGGCGATCGCGGTGGCCGCGACCGCGTCCGGCGGGGCGACCACCGCGCCGAGCACCAGCGCGGCGGTGAGCGGCAGATCGGGCACCAACAGATAGGCGAGCCAGCCCACGGCCAGGGTCGCGAACAGGACGTAACCGACCGAGAGCAGCGCGACGGGCCGCAGATTGGCCCGCAGATCGAGGTACGAGCTGTCGACGGCGGCCGTGTACAGCAGCGGCGGGAGCAGCAGGGGCAGCACGATGTGCGGGTCGAGCGTGTAGTCCGGCACGCCCGGCACATAGGCGGCGGCCAGCCCCGCCGCGACCAGCAGCAGCGGGGCCGGAACCGGGGTGCGGCGGGCGGCGCCGGCCACCACCGCGCTTCCCGCGACCAGTGCCACCAGCGGCAACGCGTCCATCCCAGCCACCTCACACCCGGACCGTCGTAACCTGGCAATCATGAGCGAGTGCCCGCACGTTGCCGAACTGCCGCGCCCCGAGCCCGCGCCGCTGACCGAGACGTGCCCGCAGTGCCTGGATGCGGGCACCCACTACGTCCAGCTGAGGCAGTGCCTGGTCTGCGGCTATGTGGGCTGCTGCGACTCCTCGCCGATGCGCCACGCGACCGCCCACCACCAGGAGACCGGGCACCCGGTGATGCGCACCCTGGAGGCGGGCGAGGACTGGCGCTGGTGCTTTGTGGACAACGTACTGGTGTGACGCGGGAGGCCAGGAGGATCCGGACGGTTCGACGGCCCGCGGCCTGGGTACGTCAACCCGGCGTCGGTTCACAGCAATTGGGCACCGCACACCTCTAGCCACTGTCCGTGCTCATATGCTTACCATGAGTGACACCTGCCGGGAGGGGTCCCGGCGACACGGCACCATGGATCGCGATAGCGTCGCCCTTCCGAGCACCACGATCGCGTGGACGACGCACGATCACCGCATTACGTACCGCATGGCCCCGGAGGCGTCCCCTCCGCCGGGGCCCGAGAGAGCTTGTGCCACCTTGGAGGTGAGGGTGTCCCAGATCGCAGGCGAGCCCGGGAATCAGGACTTCGTGGAAGTCCGGCTGCCGGCCGCGGGTGCCTACCTGTCGGTGCTGCGTACGGCCACGGCCGGTCTCGCGGCACGTTTGGACTTCACCCTCGACGAGATCGAGGATCTGCGTATCGCGGTCGACGAGGCCTGCGCGATCCTGCTTCAGCAGGCCGTCCCCGGCTCCGTACTCAGCTGTGTCTTCCGCCTCGTCGACGACTCCCTGGAGGTCACGGTCTCGGCCCCGACCACGGACGGCCGGGCCCCCGAGCGCGACACCTTCGCCTGGACGGTGCTCTCCGCGCTCGCCGGCAAGGTCGACTCCTCGGTCGCCGACGACCGTACGGTCTCCATCAGCCTGTACAAACAGCGCGGCGCGGGACCCGGACCGGCGTGAGCGGGGACGGTCCGGTGCGGGACGACAGGCGCATCCCCGAGACGCACCCGGAGGTGCCGCGCTCCGTCGGTATTCCGGAGCAGCAGGCCCGGCCGCACCCGGTGGACGGACTTGACGGCCTTCGGGCCGTGGCGGAGCAGACGCGGCAGGCAGAGCGGGCGGCCCACATGAGCGAGCACATCGAGCACACGCAACACCAGCACGATCCGCAGGACCGCAGCGGGGCGCGGGCGATGTTCATCGAGCTGCGCAAGCTTCCGGACGGCTCGCCGGAGAAGGCCGAGCTGCGCAACAAGCTGGTCCGGATGCACCTGCCGCTGGTCGAGCACCTGGCCCGGCGGTTCCGCAACCGCGGCGAGCCGCTGGACGACCTGACCCAGGTCGCCACCATCGGCCTGATCAAGTCGGTCGACCGGTTCGACCCGGAGCGCGGCGTCGAGTTCTCGACGTACGCGACCCCGACGGTCGTCGGCGAGATCAAGCGGCACTTCCGCGACAAGGGCTGGGCGGTCCGGGTGCCGCGCCGCCTCCAGGAGCTGCGCCTGGCCCTCACCACGGCCACGGCCGAGCTCTCCCAGCAGCACGGCCGCTCGCCCACGGTGCACGAGCTGGCGGAGCGCCTGGGCATCTCCGAGGAGGAGGTCCTGGAGGGCCTGGAGTCGGCGAACGCGTACTCCACGCTCTCGCTCGACGTCCCGGACACCGACGACGAGTCGCCGGCGGTCGCGGACACGCTGGGCGCGGAGGACGAGGCGCTGGAGGGCGTCGAGTACCGGGAGTCGCTCAAGCCGCTCCTGGAGGACCTGCCGCCGCGCGAGAAGCGGATCCTGCTGCTGCGCTTCTTCGGGAACATGACCCAGTCGCAGATCGCGCAGGAGGTCGGCATCTCCCAGATGCACGTCTCCCGCCTGCTGGCCAGGACCCTGGCCCAGCTGCGGGAGAAGCTGCTGGTGGAGGAGTAGGACGCGGCCGACGGAGGCGGTGCGGGCGTCCGGGGGCCACGAGCCTGCGGCGCCCCGCGGGCCTACGGGGCCTGCGAGCCGCCCGCCCCGCGTACGCCGAGCGCCTCGGCGGTCGCCGGGTTGACCAGCAGGACCAGTCCGGTCACCGCGACCGCGGCCGTGGCGATCCCCACCGGGATGGCCGCCCCGTCCGCGTTCAGGAACATCCAGGCGACCGGCAGCGCCAGGATCTGGGTGATCAGCGCGGGCCCCCGGCTCCAGCGGCGCCGCAGCAGCAGCCCGCGCGCCGCGACCAGCGGGATGATCCCGAGGACGATCAGCGTCACACCGCCGGTCTCGGCCTGGCGGGGCTGGTCGGGCTTGCCCATCAGGCCCATCACGAGCATGAAGAGACCGCCGCCGACCAGGGCCAGGCCCTCGATCGCGGCGATCGCGGCGGCCGCGGTCAGCCGGCCCGGACGCGGCCCCTCGGGCGTGCCGGTGCCGCTCTCGCTGTCAGGGTGCTGCTCAGTACTCACCCCAGCAGGGTAGCCCTCGGCCGGACCCCGCTCCGGGGCCGGGGAGAGGGGGCTGGACTGTGCCCGGTACCGCCCGGTAGGTACTCTGGCGCCCATGCGTGCACTTCTCGTGGTCAACCCGGCGGCTACCACCACCAGTGCCCGCACCCGTGATGTCCTCATCCACGCGCTGGCCAGCGAGATGAAGCTGGAGGCCGTGACGACGGAGTACCGGGGGCACGCCCGCGACCTCGGGCGGCGGGCGGCGGAGAGCAACGACATCGACCTGGTCGTGGCGCTCGGCGGCGACGGCACGGTCAACGAGGTCGTCAACGGTCTGCTGCACAACGGCCCCGACCCGGAGAACCTGCCGAGCTTCGCGGTGGTCCCCGGCGGCTCCACCAACGTCTTCGCGCGCGCGGTCGGACTGCCCAACGAGCCCGTGGAGGCGACCGGCATACTGCTGGACGCCCTGCGCGAGGGACGCGGCCGCACGGTGAGCCTGGGCCTGGCGGCCGGCACGCCGGGCAGCGAGGACGAGGGCGTCCCGGACCGCTGGTTCACGTTCTGCGCCGGACTCGGGTTCGACGCGGGCGTCGTCGGCCGGGTCGAACAGCAGCGGGAGCGCGGCAGACGCTCCACGCACAGCCTCTACATCCGCCAGGTGGCCCGCCAGTTCTTCGCCGAGCAGCACCGCCGGCACGGGACGATCACCCTGGAGCGCCCGGGCCAGGACCCGGTCGAGGACCTGGTGATGTCGATAGTCTGCAACACCTCCCCCTGGACCTACCTGGGCAATCGCCCGGTGTACGCGGCCCCGGAGGCGTCCTTCGAGACGGCCCTGGACGTGCTCTCGCTCTCCCGGCTCTCGACCACCTCGGCGGCCCGCTACGCCACCCAGCTGCTGACCTCGACCCCCGAGAAGGGTCCCCACGGCAAGCACGCGGTTTCACTGCATGACCTCACGGACTTCACCTTGCATTCCAAGGCCCCGCTGCCCTTCCAGATGGACGGCGACCACCTGGGTCTGCGTACGAGCGTGACGTTCACAGGCGTACGCCGTGCACTGCGTGTGATTGTGTGAGTGGAAGGGCCGAAAGTCCTTTAACTCGAACGTTTGGGCTGGGCCCCACCCCATAGAAGTACGACTGTGACCCAGTCGACACCGAGGAATCAAAAAAAACTTTCCTGAAGGGGTTGTATCCGCCGCCGAGGTTTGCGAATCTCTACATGGCGATCGGGACGGCCCGCAACACCGGCCTCCTTGAGAGCCAGAACCCCTCCTCAACTCAGGACCACAACCAGTCCAACTGGAAGTCGGCCCTTCCCTTGCGGGGGGATTCGTGAAAGCGTTCACATTCACAAGCAACCCGCACGTAATACCAAGAGAGGTAGCAGCCATGGACTGGCGTCACAACGCCGTTTGTCGTGAGGAAGACCCCGAGCTGTTCTTCCCCATCGGCAACACCGGTCCTGCGCTGCTGCAGATCGAGGAAGCCAAGGCCGTCTGCCGCCGCTGCCCCGTCATGGAGCAGTGCCTGCAGTGGGCGCTCGAGTCCGGCCAGGACTCCGGCGTCTGGGGTGGCCTCAGCGAGGACGAGCGCCGCGCGATGAAGCGCCGTGCCGCTCGCAACCGGGCGCGTAACGCGACCGCCTGATCCCCCCTCCTGCCTAGGCCCGCGCGGCGCGTACAGCGAGTACGCACTCACCGCCCCCCGAGCCGCAGCGCGCAGCAGTAACCCACAGCATTCGAGCCCCGGACCGTTCGCGGTCCGGGGCTCGCTGCTGTTTGTGCCCGTTGTGCGGGCGTACGGGTTACTTGTCGGCCCGCACCGGCACGTCGAGCACCACCTGGGTGCCCCGTTCCGGCGCCGCCACCATGTCGAAGGCGCCGCCGAGCTCGCCCTCGACCAGGGTGCGGACGATCTGGAGGCCGAGGTTCCCGGCCTTCTGCGGGTCGAAGCCCTCGGGCAGCCCCCGGCCGTCGTCGCGCACGGTGATCAGCAGCCGGGCGTCCTCGCGGGTGCCGCCGCGCACCGCGGAGACCTCTACCGTGCCCTGCTCCCCCTGGGCGAAGGCGTGCTCGAGCGCGTTCTGGAGGATCTCGGTCAGCACCATCGCGAGCGGGGTGGCGACCTCCGCGTCCAGGATGCCGAACCGTCCCGTACGGCGACAGCCGACCTTGCCCGGGGAGATCTCCGCCACCATCGCCAGCACCCGGTCGGCGATCTCGTCGAACTCGACGCGCTCGTCCAGGTTCTGCGAGAGCGTCTCGTGCACGATCGCGATCGAGCCGACCCGCCGCACCGCCTCGTTCAGCGCCTCGCGCCCCTGCTCGGAGTCGATCCGCCGGGCCTGCAGGCGCAGCAGGGCCGCGACCGTCTGGAGGTTGTTCTTCACCCGGTGGTGGATCTCCCGGATGGTGGCGTCCTTGGTGATCAACTCGCGCTCGCGGCGGCGCAGTTCGGTGACGTCCCGGAGCAGGACGAGCGAACCGATGCGGGTGCCCTTGGGCTTGAGCGGGATGGCCCGCAGCTGGATCACCCCGCCGCTGCCCTCGACCTCGGTCTCGCGCGGGGCGTAGCCGCTGGCCAGCTTGGCGATGGCCTCGTCCACCGGGCCGCGCGAGGGCGCGAGTTGGGCGGTGAGCTCGCCGAGGTGCTGGCCGACGAGGTCGGAGGCGAGCCCGAGGTGGTGGTACGCGGAGAGGGCGTTCGGCGAGGCGTACTGGACGATGCCGTCCGCGTCCAGCCTGATCAGCCCGTCGCCGGCACGCGGCGACGCGTCCATGTCGACCTGCTGCCCCGGGAAGGGGAAGGACCCGGCGGCGATCATCTGCGCCAGGTCGGAGGCGGACTGGAGGTAGGTGAGCTCAAGGCGGGAGGGTGTACGCACGGTGAGCAGATTGGTGTTGCGCGCGATCACTCCGAGGACGCGGCCCTCCCTGCGTACGGGGATGGACTCGACCCGCACCGGCACCTCCTCGCGCCACTCCGGGTCGCCCTCGCGCACGATCCGGCCCTCGTCGAGCGCGGCGTCGAGCAGCGGGCGGCGGCCGCGCGGGACGAGGTGGCCGACCATGTCGTCCTGGTAGGAGGTGGGGCCGGTGTTGGGCCGCATCTGCGCGACCGAGACGTACCGGGTGCCGTCGAGGGTGGGCACCCACAGCACGAGGTCGGCGAAGGAGAGGTCGGAGAGCAGCTGCCACTCCGAGACCAGCAGATGGAGCCACTCCAGGTCGGATTCACTGAGAGCGGTGTGCTGACGTACGAGGTCGTTCATGGAGGGCACGTCAGCGAGGGTACCCGCGCGGGCTACGGCGCCGGGTCGGGACCCTCGGCCCGTCCGGCACCGCAGCCCGGAACTGCCGGCCGAGTGGTGTGCGGTGCCCCTCGGCCTTACGGGAGGTGCTCGGCGCTGTCAGGGCAGAGAGCGCCGCGTACCTCTGTCCGGCCTCCTGTGCGGGGAGGCCGGAGGCCTGCTCGGGCCATTGTGGACTAGACCATTCCTCACTGTCCATCCATTTGACGGCCCTGCTCCAGCCGGTGCCGAGCCTGCCACGTCCAGCCGTCCAGGCCTAGTCCCGTTGCTCCGGCCAGCCGCGCATGGCGAGCTCGGCCACGGCCGCCAGCTCCTCCTCGGATGCGCCGTCCCTGGCCTGCTGGGACATGCCCTGGAAGACGGCCACGCTGAAGCGGGCGAGGGCGCGGGGGTCGGTTCCGGCGGGGAGTGCGCCGGTCGCGACGTCGGCGGCGATCAGGCGCTCGAACTCCGCGAGGTTGCCGTCGCGCACCTCGCGCAGGGCCTCCTCGACCTCCCTGGAGGTGCAGTTGACGGCGGCGCTGAGCACCAGGCAGCCGCGCGGGCGGCCCGTCAGGGTGAACTCGGTGGCGGCCTCGCGCAGGATCCGCCCGATCGTCGCCCGCGCACCGGACTCCTCGGCGAAGGCGCGGCGGATGAACACCCCGTACGTCTGCCCGTACGCCCCCACGACCTCGTCGAACAGGGCCTTCTTGTCACCGAAGGCGGCATACAGGCTGGGCGCCCCGATGCCCATCGCCCGGGTCAGCCCGGCCACCGAGGTCGCCTCGTAACCGTGCTCCCAGAAGGTCAGCGTGGCCTGGTCGAGCGCGCGGGCACGGTCGAAGGAGCGGGGGCGGCCGCGCTGTCCGGTGGTCATGGACGAATTCTATAGCGACCACTAGAGAATGTGTTACGTTCTCGTTCTGTAGCGAGCGCTACAGATTTTTGTTCACGGGGAGGACGTACGCCATGGGCGCACTCACGGGCAGGACGGCACTGGTCACCGGCGGCAGCCGGGGCATCGGCCGGGGCATCGCGGAACGGCTCGGCCGGGACGGGGCGCGGGTCGCCGTCCACTACGGCAGCAACGAGGCGGCCGCCAAGGAGACGGTCGCCGCGATCGAGGAGGCGGGCGGCTCGGCCTTCGCCCTCGGCCAGGAGCTGGGCGTCCCCGGCGACGCCCAGGCGCTGTGGGCGGCCTTCGACCGGCACGCGGACGGGGTGGACATCCTGGTCAACAACGCGGGCATCGGCACGGCCAGCACCTTCGGGGAGATCGAGGAGGAAGAGTACGAGCGGGTGTTCGCGGTGAACGCGAAGGCGCCGTTCTTCCTGGCGCAGCTCGGCCTGGAGCGGATGCGCGACGGCGGCCGGATCATCAACATCTCCTCCGGCGCCTCCAAGTCGGCGCTGCTGCCGGACCTGATCGCGTACGCCATGACCAAGGGCGCGCTCGACGTGTTCACCCGCAACCTGTCCAAGATCGTGGGCAGTCGGGGCATCACCGTGAACTCGGTGGCCCCGGGCATCGTCGACACCGACGTCAACGCGGACTGGCTGCGCGCGAGTGACGAGGCGTGGGCGGGCGCGGCGGCGATGTCGGCGCTCGGCCGGGTCGGCGAACCCTCCGACATCGCGGACGTGGTGGCGTTCCTGGCCTCGGCGGACGGGCGCTGGGTGACGGGCCAGTGGATCGACGCGACGGGCGGCTCGCTGCCGTAGCCCGCGATCAGTGGGTCTCGGTCACCTTCGCCAGGGCGCGCGGGGCGTCCGGGTCCTGGCCGCGGGCGATGGTGACCTCGTACGCGAGGAGTTGGAGCGGGAGGATCTCCAGGATCGGCTGGAGCTCCTCGGGGACGCCCTCGACCGGCAGCACGAAACCCGCCGAAGCCGCGTCCACCTGCGGCTTGGGGCCGACGACGAAGAGGTCGGCGCCCCGGCCGCGCAGCCGGTCGAGCACCGGCTGGAGCGCCTGGCCGCCCCGGCCGTCGGTGACCACCGCGATCACCGGCGAGATGTTGTCGACCATGGCCAGCGGGCCGTGCAGCAGGTCGGCGCCGGAGTAGGAGAGGGCGGGGATGTAGCTCGTCTCCATCAGCTTGAGGGCGGCTTCCTTCGCCGTGGGATAGCCGTACCCCCGCGAGGTGATCACCATCCGCTCGGCGAACCGGTAGCGGGAGGCCAGCGCCCTCACCTCGTCCTGCCGGGCCAGGATCCGGTCCGCGAGCTCCGGCAGCGCCCCGGCGGCCGAGACGTCGCCGTCGCGCAGGCCCTCGACGAAGAGGTAGAGGGCGAGCAGCGAGGCGGTGTACGTCTTGGTCGCGGGCAGCGCCTTCTCAGGCCCGGCCAGGATGTCGATGTGGTGCTCGGAGACGGCCGCGAGCGGCGAGTCGGCGTTGTTGGTGAAGGCCAGCGTGATCGCGCCCGCCGCGCGGGCCGCCCGGGTGGAGTCGACGAGGTCGGGCGAGCCGCCGGACTGGCTGACGGTGATGACGAGGACGTCGCTGAGGTCGGGCCGGGCGCCGTACGCGGTGATCGTCGACATCGAGGTCAGTCCGCAGGGGATCCCGAGCCGGATCTCGATCAGGTACTTCGCGTACAGGGCGGCGTTGTCCGAGGTGCCGCGGGCGGTCAGCAGGACGAAGCGGGGCTTTCGGGCGGCGATCGCGGCCGCGACCTCGCGGATGCGGGGGGCGCCGTCGGCGAGGATGCGGCGCAGTACGGCGGGCTGCTCCGCCATCTCGCCGTGCATGATCCGGCCGGGCTGCTCGCTGTGCGCCTCGCTGTGCGCCGACGACATCGGGGACGACATGCGCAATGCCTCCAAATGGCGGTCCGTGTACGCGTTGCCGAAACCCCTCCAGTCGACCATGGCAGAAGGCGCGACCGCCAGCGGGCGGGCCGCCCACTCTGCTAGATTGGTCTATACCACCCTGGTTGGTTTACGTCTCTACGTCTCCAGATCGGCAGGCCCACGTGGAAGTTGTCATCGTCCCGGACGCCAAGGCGGGCGGCGAGCTCATCGCGGAGTCCATCGCGGCCCTGTGGCGCCGCAAGCCCGACGCCCTGCTCGGCGTGGCCACCGGCTCGACCCCGCTGCCCATCTACGACGCGCTGACGGCCAAGGTCGCGGCGGGTGCGGTGGACGTGTCGCGGGCCCGGGTCTGTCAGCTCGACGAGTACGTCGGGCTGCCGGTGGGGCACCCCGAGTCCTACCGCGCCACGGTGATCCGCCAGGTCGTGGAGCCGCTCGGGCTCGGCGCGGACTCGTTCATCGGGCCGGACGGCTCGGCGGCGGACGTCCAGGCGGCGTGCGAGGCGTACGACCGGGCGCTGTCGTCGGCCGGGGGCGTGGACCTCCAGATCCTGGGGATCGGCACCGACGGGCACATCGGCTTCAACGAGCCGTGCTCGTCGCTGGCGTCCCGTACCCGGATCAAGACGCTGACGGAGCAGACGCGGGTGGACAACGCGCGCTTCTTCGACGACGACATCGAGCAGGTGCCGCACCACGTGATCACGCAGGGGATCGGGACGATCCTGGAGGCGCGGCATCTGGTGCTGCTGGCGACGGGTGAGGGGAAGGCTGAGGCGGTGGCGGCGACCGTGGAGGGCCCGGTGGCCTCCGTGGTCCCCGCCTCGGCGCTCCAGCTGCACCCTCACGCCACCGTGGTGGTGGATGAGGCGGCTGCGTCGAAGCTGAAGCTTGCGCACTATTTCCGCCACACGTACGCCAACAAGCCGACGTGGCAGGGCCTGTAGGACCCCCCACCCCGCCCCTTCCCTAAACCCTCCGGGGGCGGGAGGGGGCGGAGGTGTTTTCCCGGGGGCTACGCCCCCGGACCCCTGGACTCCGTTTGTCTGCGGGCCGTCCCCAACTGGTCGCGCAGTTCCCCGCGCCCCTAGAAGCGCTCCGAAGGGGCGCACTTAAGGGGCGCGGGGAACTGCGCGAGCAACCCACCACGGTCCGCAGCCGACGAACTCGGCCGTCCGCCCGAGGGCTTTAGGGAAGGGGTGGGGTGGGGAGCAAAGCCTCGGCGGCCGCTCGGCCGCAGACTCTTGCCGCCCCGTGCGTCGCGATGTGGACGGAACCCCGCGCCGCAGCCTGCGGCACCCCCATCTCGATCACCACCGTGTCCGGACGCGCCGACAGCAGCGCGGACAGGGCCGAGGACATCCACGGATGGCGGTGCTCGTCGCGGACGACGGCGACGATCCGCCGCCCACCAGCCGCGGCCAGCACCGACGCGGGGTCCGCCGATGGACCGTACGTACCCGTCACAGTCCCCGGCAGCAGAGCCGAAAGCTCCACCCCCACCCCCCACGGCGTCTCGTCCCCGACCGCGATGTTCGCCACGGGAGTGAAGGACGCCACGTACGGCGGGGCCGAAAGGGGCGCGGCAGAACCCGTCACCCGCAGCGCCCGCCGCGCCGCCACCAGCCCGATGTCGGAACCGGACGCGGCCCCCTCCGCCGCGCCCGGCCCCGCCACGCTCCCCCTGGCCTCCCGCGTCCAGGACGCGAGCGCGCGGACCCGGGCCGCCGCGTCGGCGAGGCGCGACTCGGGCAGTTCACCGGCCCGTACCGCCGCGACCAGCGCGTCCCGCAGCCGCAGCACGGTGTCCTCGTCCGCGAGCCCGCCGCCGACGCACAGCGCGTCCGCCCCGGCCGCGATCGCGAGGACCGAGCCGCGCTCGATCCCGTACGTCGAGGCGATGGCCTGCATCTCCACGGCGTCGGTGACGATCAGCCCGTCGTAGCCGAGTTCCTCGCGCAGCAGTCCGGTCAGGACGCGCGGGCTCAGCGTCGCCGGGCGGGTCGGGTCGAGCGCGGGCAGCAGGATGTGCGCGCTCATGACCGACTTGGAGCCCGCGGCGATCGCGGCGCGGAAGGGCACCAGTTCACGGGCGTGCAGCGTGTCCAGGTCCGCGTCGATGCGCGGCAGCGCGTGGTGCGAGTCGACCGCCGTGTCGCCGTGGCCCGGGAAGTGCTTGGTGCAGGCGGCGACTCCGGCGGACTGCAGCCCCTCGATGTACGCGGCGGTGTGCCGCGCCACGAGCTGCGGGTCGGCGCCGAAGGACCGTACGCCGATCACCGGGTTGTCGGGGTTGGAGTTCACGTCCGCCGACGGGGCCCAGTTGAGGTCCACTCCGCAGGCCGCCAGGCGGCGGCCCAGCTCGTGGGCCACCGCGCGGGTCAGGTCCGTGTCGTCCACCGAACCCAGCGCCAGGTTGCCCGGGAACGACGAGCCCGTGCGGACCTCCAGACGGGTGACGTCCCCGCCCTCCTCGTCGATGGCCACCAGGACGTCGTCCCGCTCGGACCGCAACTGGGCGGTCAGCGCCGCCAGTTGGTCCGCGGTGGCGATGTTGCGGCCGAACAGGCCCACCGAGGTGAGGCCCTCCCCGATCCGGCGCAGCAGCCAGTCGGGGGCGGTGGTGCCGACGAAACCGGGCTGCAGGACGGTCAGGGCGTCGCGCGTGAGTGTGTCGGTGCTGCGTGCGATCGTCGTCATGGGGCGGCGTTATCCCTTCACTGCGCCGGCCGTCAGACCCGCGGCCATCTTGCGCTGGACGAGGAGGAACAGAGCCACGATGGGGACGGCCATCATGGTGGAGCCGGCCATCATGGGGGCGAACTCGGTGCCGTGCTGGGTGGTGAAGTTGGACAGCCAGACGGTGGCGGTCTGGTGGTTCTGGCTCATCAGCATCAGGGCGTAGAGGTATTCGTTCCACGCCTGGATGAAGCCGTAAACCGAGGTGGCCACCATGCCCGGGGCCAGCAGCGGGAAGACCACGCGCATGAAGGCGCCGGTGCGGCTGCACCCGTCGACCATCGCCGCCTCCTCCAGCTCCTTGGGGACGTTGACGATGAAGCCGCGCAGCGTCCAGACCGTGAAGGGGAGGATGAAGGTGAGGTAGGTGAGGACCAGGCCGGACAACTTGTCGTACTGGCCGAGGTCGTTGAGGAGCAGGAAGACCGGGATGATCATCGCGACCAGCGGGACCATCTGGACCGCCAGGATGCCGATGATCACGACCTTGCGGCCGCGGAAGGCGAACCGCGAGATGGCGAGCGCGGCCAGCAGGCCGACCGCGATGCCGATGACCACCACGACGACGGAGACGATCAGCGAGCGGCCGATCGAGCCCCAGAAGTCACCGATGTCCAGCGCCCGGCGGAAGTTCTCCAGGGTGAAGGACCGGGGGAAGAAGTGCGGGCTCGGGTCGATCGCGTCCTTGGACGGCTTGAGCGCCGTGTTGAGCATCCAGTAGACCGGGAAGCCCGCGGTGGCGAAGACCAGCAGGCCGAGCAGGTTCCAGCCGAGCTTGGACTTCTTGCCCTTGGGGCGCTTGAGCGCCGGGGTAGAGGTAGCCATCGGTTACTCCACCTCTCCGATCTTCAGCATCTGGCGCATGTACACGGCGATCACACCGAGCAGAAGGAGCACGGTGAGCAGCGCGATCGCGGCGCCCTGCGAGTAGTCGTTGACCACGAACGCCTTGTCGTACGAGTACGTGGTGAGGAGCTGGAACTCGGGCTCGGGGTGGTTGCCGCGCATCACGAAGACCTGCGGGAAGACGCCCATGTCCCAGATGACCGAGAGGGTCGCGAGCATCACGATGATGGGCTTGAGGATCGGCAGGGTGACGTGCCGGAAGACGCCCCAGGCGCCGGCGCCGTCGAGCCGGGCGGCCTCTTCGAGCTCCTTGGGGACCTGGGTGAGGCCCGCGCTCAGCGTGATGACGACGAACGGCACCGCGCCCCAGACCACGAGCAGCATGATGACGGCGAGGCCCTGGGTGCCGCTGGCGAACCAGTTGTGGCCGATCATGTCCATCCCCGGCAACTGGCTGAGCAGCCAGTTCAGTACGCCGAAGTCGGTGTCGAACATCCACTTGAAGATGGTGATGGCGACGACGATGGGCATGCCCCAGCTCGCCACCAGGGCGATGTTGACCAGGGTCTTCACCCAGCCGGAGACCCGCTGGAGCAGCAGGGCGATCAGCATGCCGAGCACCATGGTCAGCACGACCGCGGTGAAGGCGAACAGGACGGTGCGGACGACGACGGTCCAGAACTCGTTGTCGCCCAGGACCTTGGTGAAGTTGTCGAAGCCGACCGACTCCGGGTCTTTGAACCCCCAGAGCTGCGGCTGCCCGAACTTCTGGAAGGACAGGGTGACCAGGCGTACCAGCGGATAGCCCAGGACGAGGGCGAGCGCCAGGAGGCAGGGGGCGAGCAGCGCCCAGGGCACCGCCGCCTGTCCCGCACTGCGCTTTCTGCCCGGTCCCTTCGGGGGCTTCCCGGATTCCCCACCCGGTCGTGGGTCGCGCCGCGCCGGCGGCACCTTGGCGGTGGTTGTCTCTGCGGCACTCATCGCGCGCTCCTAGCGGTCCCTCTCCGGTACTGGCCGGGCGAGGGCCCCGTCGCTCTCCGACGGGGCCCTCGCCCACAGGTCACTTGGTGTTGATGACCTTGTCGATCGCGGCGTCCGCGTCCTTCGCGGCCTGCTCGACCGACTTCTTGCCGGTGCCGATGGCCTGCAGCATGTCCTGGAGGACCTTGGCCTTCTCGACCTGGCCCCAGCCCGGCGCCATGGGCACGAACCAGCTGGACTCGGCCGCGGTGGCCGGGACGGCCGTCTTCGGGTCCGACTTCAGCGGAGCGAGGTCCGTCTTGTTGTTGGGCAGGTTCTGCTTGGCGATCAGGCCCTTCTGGCCCTGGGTGCCGGTGAACGCGTTGATCCACTCGGCCGCGAGCGCCTGCGCCTTGGACTTGACCGGGACGGCGAGGTCCGAGCCGCCGAGGAAGACCGGCATGGCCTTCCCGGACGGGCCGGGCATCACGAAGTTCTCGATCTTGTCGGCGAGCTTGCCGACCTTGTCGTTCTCCGGGGTCGCGGCGGTGCCGCCCTCCCAGCCGGCGCCGAAGATCAGCGCGGACTTGCCCTGGCCGTAGACGATCGGACGGTCGGCCTCGTCCTTGGTCTTGTCGCCGTGCATGTACTTGCCGAGGATGTTCTTGTACTCGTTCAGCCCCTTGAGGGACTCCGGCGAGGACAGGTTCGCCTTGAACTTGCCGCCGTCCTCCTTGGCGATGGAGCCGCCGGCGTCGTACACGTACGACATGGCCGCGTACCAGTCGCGGGAGGGCTGGTACCAGGCGCTGAACTTGTCGCCCTTCTTCTCCTGGATCTTGTCCAGGTCGGCGGTCAGCTCGGTGTACGTCTTCGGGGTGGCGCTCACGCCCGCCTCGGCGGCGATGTCCTTGCGCCAGGTCGCCACGCGGCCACCGGCGTAGTAGGGGACGCCGTAGGTCTTGCCGTCGTACGTGACCGAGGCCTTGAGGCCGTCGAGCCAGGCGGAGGAGTTGTCGAACTTCGACGGGTCGATCTCGGCGAAGGCGCCCTTGACCGAGTAGGCGAGCATCTCGGTGTTGCCCATCTCGACCACGTCGGGGGCCTTGTCGGTGGCGAGCACCGCGTCGAGCTTGGCGTTCTTGTCCGGCCAGCCGTAGTACTCGTGGCTGATCTTCAGACCCGGGTGCTTGGCGACGATGGCGTCGTCGGCCGCCTTCACCAGGTCCGGCCAGTTCTTCTGCGCGTCGACCGTCAGCCAGACCGTCAGCGACTTGGCGTCGCCGCCCTTGGCGCCGTCGTCCTTCTTGTCGTCGTCGCCACACGCCGCGATGCTGACCAACATGCCCGCGACGCCGATCGCCGCGATGAGCTTGCGCTTCACGCCACCCTCCTCAGGGATGCTGCAACCCCCCGCCCACCGCGAAGACATACGCCGTGTACTGCCTGTGGGGCTGGGACCTGGTCTTTAATGGTTTAGACCAGTACCCGGAGCTTGGCCTAGACCTTTAGGGGTGTCAAGGGTGTATAAGAAGGGCTGTCGCGTCCGTTATCGGACCGACACCTGAGGGAGGGCGACGACCCGTGACCGGTCCGTGCCACCATGTGAGCCGCGACAGACGGAGGAGCCGGTGACGGCAGCAGCGCAGCACTCGGGAAGGCGGGCCATGGCCACCGACGGGAGCGGTACGGAGACAGAGGCGGGCGCCGGCGCCCGTACCGCTCGCGTGCCCAAGTACTACCGCCTCAAGAAGCATCTCCTCGACATGACGGAGACCCTTCCGCCGGGCACCCCGGTGCCGCCCGAGCGCACCCTGGCCGCCGAGTTCGACACCTCCCGCACCACCGTGCGCCAGGCCCTCCAGGAGCTGGTGGTCGAGGGGCGCCTGGAGCGCATCCAGGGCAAGGGCACGTTCGTCGCCAAGCCCAAGGTCTCCCAGGCGCTGCAACTCACCTCGTACACCGAGGACATGCGCGCCCAGGGCCTGGAGCCGACCTCCCAGCTCCTGGACATCGGCTACGTGACCGCCGACGACACGCTGGCCGGGCTGCTCGACATCGCGGCGGGCGGCAGGGTGCTGCGCATCGAGCGGCTGCGGCTGGCCAGCGGCGAGCCGATGGCGATCGAGACGACCCATCTGTCGGCCAAGCGCTTCCCCGCGCTGCGCCGCTCGCTGGTCAAGTACACCTCCCTCTACACCGCCCTCGCGGAGGTGTACGGGGTGCGGCTCGCCGAGGCCGAGGAGACGATCGAGACGTCGCTGGCCACCCCGCGCGAGGCCGGGCTGCTCGGCACGGACGTGGGCCTGCCGATGCTGATGCTCTCCCGCCACTCGCTGGACGGAAACGGCGAACCGGTGGAGTGGGTGCGCTCGGTGTACCGGGGCGACCGCTACAAATTCGTCGCGCGCCTCAAGCGGCCCACCGACTGACATAGCCGGAAATAGCCTCCGGCCTGCACCGACTCCGCGCTCTTTCGCCACGTCCGCTATCCGGACGGGGGTTTCGCGACGGTTATCCGTCCCCTAGATTTCCTGCGCATTACACAGGTGAAGTGAGGGGACGGAGCCAACGTATGCCGGAATCAACGCAAGAGCGGAGACCGGTGATCACGCCCGCGCGCGTGGTCATCGCCCTCTGCCTGATCGCGCCCTTCGTGGCGATGCTCTGGGTCGGTTCGTACGCGAAGGCCGATCCGGCCCTCGCCGGGATCCCGTTCTTCTACTGGTACCAGATGCTCTGGGTGGTCATCTCGACCGCGCTCACCATGCTCGCGTACAAGCTGTGGCAGCACGACCAGCAGGGCCGCAAGGCGGGTGAGGGCAAGTGACTCTCGCAGCCAACGACGGAGTGAACGGCGTCGCGCTCGGCGTCTTCATCTTCTTCTTCCTGGCCGTCACGGTCATCGGCTTCATGGCCGCCCGCTGGCGCCGCGCCGAGAACGAGCAGAGCCTGGACGAATGGGGGCTCGGCGGCCGCTCGTTCGGCACCTGGGTCACCTGGTTCCTGCTCGGCGGCGACCTCTACACCGCGTACACGTTCGTCGCGGTTCCGGCGGCGGTGTACGCGGCGGGCGCGGCCGGGTTCTTCGCGGTGCCGTACACGATCCTGGTCTACCCGCTGATCTTCACGTTCCTGCCCCGGCTCTGGTCGGTGTCGCACAAGCACGGCTATGTGACGACGTCGGACTTCGTGCGCGGCCGGTTCGGCTCCAAGGGCCTCTCGCTCGCCGTCGCGGTCACCGGCATCCTCGCCACGATGCCGTACATCGCGCTCCAGCTGGTCGGCATCCAGGCGGTGCTCGACGTGATGGGCATCGGCGGCTCCAGCAACTGGTTCGTCAAGGACCTGCCGCTGCTCATCGCGTTCGCGGTGCTCGCCGCGTACACGTACTCCTCGGGTCTGCGCGCCCCCGCACTGATCGCGTTCGTGAAGGACACGCTGATCTACATCGTCATCCTGGTGGCGATCATCTACATCCCGATCAAGCTCGGCGGCTTCGACGACATCTTCGCGGCGGCCCGGCACAAGTTCGAGACGCCCAACGCGGCCGGGAAGCCGACGGGCGCGCTGGTGCCCCCCGAGGCCGGGCAGTGGACGTACGCGACGCTCGCCCTCGGCTCGGCGCTGGCGCTCTTCATGTACCCGCACTCGATCACGGCGACCCTCTCCTCCCGCAGCCGCAACGTCATCCGCCGCAACACCACGATCCTGCCGCTGTACTCCCTGATGCTGGGTCTGCTCGCGCTGCTCGGCTTCATGGCGATCGCGGCCGGGGTCAAGGTCAAGAACGGCCAGCTGGCGATCCCGCAGCTGTTCGAGGACATGTTCCCGGACTGGTTCGCGGGCGTGGCGTTCGCCGCGATCGGGATCGGCGCGCTCGTCCCGGCGGCGATCATGTCGATCGCGGCCGCGAACCTCTTCACCCGCAACATCTACAAGGACTTCATCAAGCCGGACGCCACGCCGGAGCAGGAGACCAAGGTGTCCAAGCTGGTCTCGCTGCTGGTGAAGGTGGGCGCGCTGGTCTTCGTCCTGACGATGGACAAGACGGTCGCGATCAACTTCCAGCTGCTCGGCGGCATCTGGATCCTGCAGACCTTCCCGTCCCTGGTCGGCGGTCTGTTCACCCGCTGGTTCCACCGCTGGGCACTGCTGGCGGGCTGGGCGGTGGGCATGGCGTACGGCACGCTCGCCGCGTACGGGGTCGCCTCGCCCACCCAGAAGCACTTCGGCGGCAGCTCCAAGGAGATCCCCGGCATCGGTGAGATCGGCTACATCGGCCTCACGGCGTTCCTCCTGAACGTCGCGGTGACGGTCGTCCTCACGGTCGTCCTGCGAGCCCTGAAGGCCCCCGACGGCGTCGACGAGACGTCCCCGGAGGACTACACGGCGGACGCGGGCGACCCGGGCGTACAGACGGAACTGCCCCCGGCGACGGCGGGCTCGACGCACTGAGCCGAGCCTTCACCGAACGCACACGGGCCGCCGGGAATCCCGGCGGCCCGTTGTCGCTTTCAGGGAAGACGAGTTGACGCTCTGCCACTCCACGGTTTCACCCCGACACAACATGTGGGGGCGCCAACAAGGCGCGGCACAAGATGTATGCTCGTGCTCGCTGTCGCCGCAGGGGAATCCGGTGCAAATCCGGAACTGTCCCGCAACGGTGTACTCGTACGCATTTGCGTACCTGGTCAGTCCGAGGACCTGCCGACAGCGCGCCCTGGCCGGCCGGCCCGGGTGCCAGACGTCCAGGGCCTCGCGGAATGGGCAGGTGGACGCGGCGTACCCCCGCGAGGGGTCTCTCCGTGTGCCCGCACGCTCCCCAAGGCCCCGTGCCGAGCGAGGAGTGCCCCCACGTGACCATCGCCCCTGCGGATCCCGCCTCAGCGATCGCCGAAGAGCCGGCCGATGCCCCCGGGACCGCGCTGCTGCGGACCCTGACCGACCTCACCGCCGATCTGCCGGACACCGACCCCGGCCGTGTCGCCGCCGCCGCGCTGCGCGGCCGCAACGCGCGCTCGGACGAGGCGGAGCTGCGTGGGCTCGCCACCGAGGCCGCCGCCGGTCTGATCTCCGAGGACCCGGCGTACTCCCGCCTCGCCGCCCGGCTGCTGACGGTCACGATCGCCGAGGAGGCCGCGACCCAGGGCTCGGTCACGTTCTCCGAGTCGGTCGAGGTCGGCCACCGCGAGGGCCTGATCGCGGACCGCACCGCCGACTTCGTACGGCTGCACGCGGCCCGCCTGGACACGCTGGTGGCGGACTCCCTCGCGGCCGGCGCCGACGACCGCTTCGGCTACTTCGGCCTGCGCACGCTCTACTCGCGCTACCTGCTGCGGCACCCGATCACCCGCCAGGTCATCGAGACCCCGCAGCACTTCATGCTCCGGGTCGCGGCGGGCCTGGCCGAGGACGACTCGGTGCGCGCGCTCGACGAGGTCGCCTCGCTGTACGGCCTGATGAGCCGTCTCGACTACCTGCCGTCCTCCCCCACGCTCTTCAACTCCGGCACCCGCCACCCGCAGATGTCCAGCTGCTACCTGCTGGACTCGCCGCAGGACGAGCTGGACTCGATCTACGACCGCTACCACCAGGTGGCCCGCCTCTCGAAGCACGCGGGCGGCATCGGCCTCTCGTACTCCCGCATCCGCTCGCGCGGCTCGCTCATCCGGGGCACCAACGGCCACTCCAACGGCATCGTCCCGTTCCTGAAGACGCTGGACGCCTCGGTCGCGGCCGTCAACCAGGGCGGGCGGCGCAAGGGCGCGGCGGCGGTCTACCTGGAGACCTGGCACTCGGACATCGAGGAGTTCCTGGAGCTGCGCGACAACACCGGTGAGGACGCCCGGCGTACGCACAACCTGAACCTGGCGCACTGGATCCCGGACGAGTTCATGCGCCGGGTGGACGCGGACGGCACCTGGTCGCTGTTCTCCCCCGCCGACGTGCCCGAGCTGGTCGACCTGTGGGGCGACGAGTTCGACGCCGCCTACCGCAAGGCCGAGGCAGCCGGTCTCGCCCAGAAGACGATCCCGGCGCGGGACCTGTACGGCCGGATGATGCGCACCCTGGCGCAGACCGGCAACGGCTGGATGACCTTCAAGGACGCCTCCAACCGCACCGCCAACCAGACGGCGGAGCCGGGCCACACGGTCCACTCCTCCAACCTCTGCACCGAGATCCTCGAGGTCACGGACGACGGCGAGACGGCCGTCTGCAACCTCGGCTCGGTCAACCTCGGCGCCTTCGTCCTCGCCTCCGGCGAGATCGACTGGGAGCGCCTGGACGCGACCGTCCGCACCGCCGTGACCTTCCTGGACCGCGTCGTCGACATCAACTTCTACCCGACCGAGCAGGCCGGCCGCTCCAACGCCAAGTGGCGTCCGGTGGGTCTGGGCGCGATGGGCCTCCAGGACGTCTTCTTCAAGCTGCGCCTGCCCTTCGACTCCCCCGAGGCGAAGGCGCTCTCCACCAAGCTGGCCGAGCGCATCATGCTCACCGCGTACGAGGCCTCCTGCGACCTGGCCGAGCGTTCGGGCCCGCTGCCCGCGTGGGACAAGACCCGTGCCGCGCGCGGTGTGCTGCACCCCGACCACTACGACGTCGAGCCGAACTGGCCGGACCGCTGGGCGGCGCTGCGCGAGCGGATCGCCTCGGTGGGCATGCGCAACTCGCTGCTGCTCGCGATCGCCCCGACCGCGACCATCGCGTCCATCGCCGGTGTCTACGAGTGCATCGAGCCGCAGGTCTCCAACCTGTTCAAGCGCGAGACCCTGTCGGGTGAGTTCCTCCAGGTCAACGGCTATCTGGTGGAGGACCTGAAGAAGCTCGGCGTGTGGGACGCGCAGTCCCGCGAGGCGCTGCGCGACGCCAGCGGCTCGGTCCAGGACTTCAGCTGGATCCCCGCCGACGTGCGCGCGCTCTACCGCACGGCGTGGGAGATCCCGCAGCGCGGCCTGATCGACATGGCGGCGGCCCGCACCCCGTTCCTGGACCAGTCGCAGTCGCTGAACCTGTTCCTGGAGACGCCCACCATCGGCAAGCTGTCGTCGATGTACGCGTACGCCTGGAAGCAGGGTCTGAAGACGACGTACTACCTGCGCTCGCGCCCGGCGACCCGGATCGCCCGCGCCGCCCAGGCCACCACCCCGATCCCCGTGCAGCAGGCGGCCCCCGACGCCGACGCGATCGCCTGCTCCCTCGAAAACCCCGAGTCCTGCGAGGCCTGCCAGTAATGAGCTCCAACTCCGACAAGACTGTGCTCAATAAAAACCTGCTCGACCCGGGCTTCGAACTGACCCTGCGTCCGATGCGCTACCCGGACTTCTACGAGCGCTACCGCGACGCCATCAAGAACACCTGGACGGTCGAGGAGGTCGACCTCCACTCCGACGTCGCCGACCTCGCCAAGCTGTCGCCGGGCGAGCAGCACATGATCGGCCGGCTGGTCGCGTTCTTCGCGACCGGCGACTCGATCGTGGCGAACAACCTGGTGCTGACGCTCTACAAGCACATCAACTCCCCCGAGGCGCGGCTCTACCTGAGCCGTCAGCTCTTCGAGGAGGCCGTGCACGTCCAGTTCTATCTGACGCTGCTCGACACCTATCTGCCCGACCCGGACGACCGCGCGGCGGCGTTCGACGCGGTGGAGAACATCCCCTCGATCCGCGA
This sequence comes from Streptomyces melanogenes, assembly GCF_014649795.1. Lineage (GTDB taxonomy): Bacteria > Actinomycetota > Actinomycetes > Streptomycetales > Streptomycetaceae > Streptomyces > Streptomyces noboritoensis. The sequence continues at coordinate 313,809 of NZ_BMTS01000006.1, read as the reverse complement.
GAAGGCGCAGTTCTGCTTCAAGTGGATCAACGAGGTGGAAAAGCTTGAGCGCCTGGAGACGCAGGCCGACCGCCGCCGCTTCCTGCTCAACCTGATCTGCTTCGCGGCCTGCATCGAGGGCCTGTTCTTCTACGGTGCCTTCGCCTACGTGTACTGGTTCCGCAGCCGCGGCCTGCTGCACGGCCTCGCCACCGGCACCAACTGGGTGTTCCGCGACGAGACGATGCACATGAACTTCGCCTTCGAGGTCGTGGACACCGTCCGCAAGGAGGAGCCCGAGCTCTTCGACGACCTGCTCCAGCAGCAGGTCACCGACATGATCAAGGAAGCGGTGGAGGCCGAGCTCCAGTTCGGCCGCGACCTGTGCGGCGAGGGCCTGCCGGGCATGAACACCGAGTCGATGCGCGAGTACCTCCAGTGCGTCGCCGACCAGCGCCTGCAGCGCCTCGGCTTCGCCCCGGTGTACGGCTCGTCGAACCCGTTCTCCTTCATGGAGCTCCAGGGCGTCCAGGAGCTCACGAACTTCTTCGAGCGCCGCCCGTCCGCGTACCAGGTCGCGGTCGAGGGCTCGGTGGGCTTCGACGAGGAGTTCTAGTCCTCTTTACGTGAAGGGGCCCCGCACCATTCGTGGTGCGGGGCCCCTTTTCGGCTCTGTGGCGAGGTCAGGCGTTCGGAACGACCTCGTAGCGCGGGGTGCCCTCGGCCATCTGCTTCAGCGCGTCCTTGCGGTCGCGCTTGGAGAGCCGGTCGATGTACAGGTACCCGTACAGGTGGTCCGTCTCGTGCTGGAGGCAGCGGGCGAAGTAGCCCGTGCCGCGCACCCGGATCGGGTTGCCCTCGGCGTCCTGGCCGCTGACCTCGGCGTAGTCGGGGCGGGCCAGCTCGGCGTAGGCCGTCGGGACGGACAGGCAGCCCTCGTTGGACTCGTCCAGGACGCGGCGGTCGGCCGGCAGTTCCTCAAGGACCGGGTTGCACACGACGCCGACGTGGCGCACGCCCTCGTCGTCCATGCAGTCGTAGACGAAGACCTTGAGGTCGACGCCGATCTGGTTGGCGGCCAGGCCCACGCCCTCGGCGGTGCGCTGGCTGGCGAACATGTCGTCGATCAGCGCGGCGAGCTTGTCGTCGAACTCGGTGACGTCCTTGCACTCCTTGTGCAGCACCGGGTTGCCGACGACCGTGATCGGCCGGGACGTGCCCCGCGCGCGGTACGCCTGCTCGCGCTCCTCGCAGTCCTCCGTGTCGACGACGAACCCGTCGTTCTCGACCTGCTGGTCCGTCTCCTGCTGCGACATGTCCGCCGTACGCCTTCCTGAAAACCCGATTCCGAACCCGTACAGCCTACGGGCACGGTCAGCAGACTTCTTCGAGATCCCGCCACTCGCGGCTGTCGGGGCTGTCCGCGACCCAGCCGTCGAGCAGCCCGCGCACCAGGCCGGGCGGCGCCGCGATCCCGCACTCGCGCTCGGGCACCCACAGGTCACCGGCCGTGCGGTGGCCCAGCGGGCCCGGGTGGCCCGGCTCGCTGTGGTCGTGCGGGTCCAGGTGTTCGCCGTCGCCCTCGTCGCTGGGCATCCGCGACTCCGAGCAGGCCCGGCACAGCAGCCGCACCGACGAGGACCAGTCCTCGGCGGCGAAGCCCGCGTCGGCCGCGAGCCGCTCCAGCGCGTCCCGGTCGGCCTCGGTGGCGGCCTCCAGGAGCACCACCCAGGTGGGCACCGGCGAGGGCGCCCAGAGCTCGATCTCGTCGAAGACCGGGAAGGAGGGCCCGGCCGCGACCGTCCGCTCGCCGTGCGGCACCCCGTCGTGCAGGACCACCTCGCCCCAGCGCCGCCCGGAGGACGGCAGCGGGATCGACAGGACCTCGATCCGCGCCGGGTCGAGCCTGCGGCCCCACACCACCTCGGCCTCGCCCTCGGGCGAGAGCCGCACGGCCGCGCTGCCCAGCTCCATGCCGGACGGCTCGCCGGTGCCGGTGGCGGTCTCCTGGTAGCCGCGCACCTTGAGGCCGTACGCCTGCCAGGCGCGGCGGGCCAGCGGCCAGTCCTGGAGCGCGGTGGCGGCGATCCCCACGTTCCACCAGTCGGGGGCCCCGGTCTCCTTGTCGAGCAGCGCGACGGCGCGCAGGCCCGCGGCCCGCGCCTGTTCCCAGTCGTGCCGGAACTTGTGCAGCAGCGCCAGGTTGAACCAGGACTCGGAGAGCCACGGTTCCAGGTCCGCGGCGCGCGTCAGCAGCGCGCCGGCGTCCTCGTACCTGCCGTCGCCGATCAGCGTGAACGCACGGTCCGTGGCCTGCCGCCACGAGGCGGAGGGCCGGTGCCGTCCCTTGCCGAAGATCCTCACGATTCCCGCCTGCCCAGACCGACCTGCCTCCGAGCCGGTCTTTCGGTCTCCCAGTTTTCTGGGTTCTTTCGCATCCAACCATGCCCGGCCGGAAGGCCGCTCATTACTCCTGGGTTACCCAGGTGCCACCAGGGTCAGACAGCCCTTGGCCAGGACGCGTGCGAGTGATTCGACGACCTCGGGCTGGTAGTCCCGGCCGGTCCCGAGCCGCAGCTGCTCCAGGGCGCTCAGCGAGCTCCCGGGGCCGCCCGGGGCGCCCGCCAGGTCGTCGTAGGCGTTGACCGTACGCACGATCCGGGCGGGCAGCGGCTGCTCGCGGTACGGGTCGGCCTGCCGCTCCACGATCACCGCGACCTCGGCGGGCACCCCGGTCTGGCGCACCACGGCCCCGCCGAGCAGGGCTATCCGGTGCTGCTCGGCGGCGGGCAGCGGCGCGGTGGCCCCCGCGGGCACCGGGTCGACCAGCGAGAGCTGCCCGATGTCGTGCATCAGGGCCGCGTACTCCAGAACGGTCAGCTCGGGCTCGGAGAGCCCCAGCTCGCGCCCCACGGCCCGGCTGAGCACCGCGACCCGGCGGGCGTGGCCCGGCTGGGTGTACCCGGCGATCTCGGTGGCCCGGGCGAGCGAGGTGATGGTCTGCCGGTAGGTGGTGCGCACCGCCGCGTACCGGCGGAACGCCAGCTGGGTGAGGAGCAGCGGCACGCAGAACAGCGGCAGCGCCCACAGCCCGGCGACGGCCACCGCGAGCGCGATGACGGCCCCGGTGGCGCAGACCGCCGAGCCGACGCCGACCAGCGCGCGCAGCTCGTCACGGAGCAGCGGGCCGTACGGGAAGGAGGTGCGGGCCCGCAGCAGCGCGGCGGCGACGACCGCGTCGCACAGCGCGGTGAGCACCAGGACGAGGAGCAGGAAGAGCGCGTAGTACGGGCCGTGGCCGACCCAGCGCTCCAGGGTGCCGGAGTTGTAGAGCGGCTGGAAGCAGGCGGCGGCGAAGGCGACGGTCAGCACCCGCCGGGCCACCTGGTCCAGGCTGGGGCCGCGACCGAGGGCCACGTGCGGGACCGCGCCGACCAGGGCGGCGGCGAGGACGACGGCGACGGCCTGGAGGACGCCGTGGTGGGTGGCGTGCCCGGCGTTCTGGCCGAGCAGGGCGTAGGCGAGGGCGCCCGCCGAGCCGAGCGGCGCGGATTCGCGCTCCTCGCCCGGGGAGCCCCGGCGGACCAGCTCGCCGACCGCGACCAGGGCCCCGAAGGCGAGGGCGACCCCGGGTTCGTCGATCCCGTACCAGAGGGTCCGGGCCAGCGCCCAGGCGGTGAGCGCGGCGGCGGCCCCGTACACCCCGGCGACGGTGACCGGCAGCGGGCGCGGCGCGGCCCGTCTCATGCGTGCCCGGCCGGGGCGGCGTCGCAGGCCGGGACGTTTCCGCTGTCGGCGGCGCCGCCCCGGTCCGGCTCGTCCGCCGTGACCGCGGGGTGCCAGCCGTGCCGGTCGAGCGCGCGCGCCAGCGCCCGCACCATCACGGGGTCGAACTGGCGCCCGGCGCACCGCTCCAGCTCCTCGACCGCCGCCCCGACGGGCCGGGCGCGGCTGTAGGAGCGGGTCGAGGTCATCGCGTCGAAGGCGTCGGCGACGGCGACCACCCGGGCGAACTCGGGGATCTGGGGCCCGGCCAGGCCGTACGGGTAGCCGCTGCCGTCGAGCCGTTCGTGGTGGTGCAGGATCGCGGCGCGCGCCTCGCCGAGGAAGCCGATGCCGCGCACCATCTCATGGCCGTACTCGGGGTGCAGCTCGATCACCGCGCGCTCCTGCGGGGTGAGCGGCCCGTCCTTGCGCAGCAGCCGGGTCGGCACCCCCAGCTTGCCCACGTCGTGCAGGATCCCGGCGAACCGCAGCACCTCCAACCGGCTCTCGTCCATGCCGAGTTCGCGGGCGATCAGCACGGAGGCGAGGCCGACGCGCTCGCTGTGGCCGCGCGTGTAGGTGTCCTTGATGTCGACGGCCTGCACCAGGGCCCGGATGGTGGCCTGGTGGGCGGCGCGCTCGCGGTGGTACTGGGCGAAGACCCAGCACGAGATGTACATCGGCAGCAGCACCAGGAGGGCGGCGGGCGGGCCGTACGGGCTGCGCCAGAGCACGGCCATCATCAGCCCGGCGAGCCCGTGGACGCAGTACGGGGCAAGGGAGCGCGGGAACAGCCCGCGCCAGGCGGTCCGGGCGGGCAGCCGCTCGGCGGTCCACAGGATCAACCCGTCGAGGGCGGCCAGGACCGCGCAGAAGACCAGCGCGGCGGCCCCGGCGGGCAGCAGGGCGTACGGGAAGTCGGGGGCGAGGGCCGGGCCCCCGAGGGCGGCGCGCCCGCCGAGCCGCCGGTGCGCCTCGGCGGCGGCGCCCACGGCGAGCGCCAGCCGGGCGGCGCGCCACAGGCGGCGTATGGACCGGGGCGGCTGTTCGACCGGGCCGAGGAGCGCGCCCGGGACGGCGGCCAGCGCGGCGGCGGCGGGCGGCAGCAGGAACGCGGCGGCGAGCAGGACGGGGAAGAACGAGCCGGAGCCGGTCGGGACGGTGACCCGCCCCACGAGGAAGGGGCAGCGCGCGGGCCATTCGCAGAGCGCGTACAGACCGGCGAGCAGTCCGAACGCGCCCCAGGGGACGTTTCCGCGCGCCACGGGTAACGCGCACGCCCCGGCGGCCACGACGGCGCCCGACAGCACGGCGCGCGCCCCCCAGGGCAGGCTCCGCCGCCGCGGTCCTTCCATGGCACGCCTCCCTCCTGCTCCGGATCGGGAGGATAGGCCCGCGCGGGACGGCGAGTAGGCGCATTGTCGGATTGAACCGTTTAGGTCCCGCCGGATTAGCACCTTCGAGTGACGGAAAAAGGGCCGCGACCGAAGTCGCGACCCTTCCGTGGCACTGCCTGCGGCTCAGCCCTCGGCGACGATGTCCTGATCGGGCACGGCCTGCCCTGAGCGGATCAGATCGATCCGGCCCATGACCTTGGAGCGGAGGTCGGCGGGTACGTCGTCCGACCCGCAGCACCGCTTGACCAGCTTCTTCACGGCCTGTTCGAGCCCGTACTTCTCCAAGCACGGCGAGCACTCCTCGAAGTGCACCTCGAACTTGTTGCAGTCGCTGTCGGGCATCTCGTGGTCGAGGAACTCGTAGAGATGGTCCAGGACCTCAGAGCAGTCCGTCTCGTGCGGCTCTCCGCAGCTCATGAGCCCGAGCCTTTCGCTTCGTCCGACTCGCCGGCGCCGGCCGGGACGAGCCCGCGGTCACGGGCGTAGTCCTCCAGCATTCCGCGCAGTTGGCGGCGGCCCCGGTGCAGCCGGGACATCACCGTACCGATGGGTGTACCCATGATGTCCGCGATCTCCTTGTACGCAAAGCCCTCTACGTCCGCCAGATACACGGCGATACGGAACTCCTCGGGGATCGCCTGGAGCGCTTCCTTCACGTCGGAGTCGGGCAGGTGGTCCAGCGCCTGCGACTCGGCCGACCGCAGTCCGGTCGACATGTGCGACTCCGCGCGCGCGAGCTGCCAGTCCTCGATCTCCTCGGCGGCGCTGCGCTGGGGTTCGCGCTGCTTCTTCCGGTACGAGTTGATGAAGGTGTTGGTGAGAATCCGGTAGAGCCAAGCCTTGAGGTTCGTCCCCTCCCGGAACTGGTGGAAGGATCCGTACGCCTTCGCGTAGGTCTCCTGTACCAGGTCCTCGGCATCGGCCGGGTTGCGCGTCATGCGCAGCGCGGCCGAGTACATCTGGTCGAGGTAGCCGAGGGCATCCCGCTCGAAGCGCGCGTTTCGCTCGGCGGTCGACTCTTCCACGTGGCCGTCGTCGGTCCCTGTGACCGGACCCACCTCCTCGAACGCTGTTGCGAGTCCGAAGCTGGACCCGCTCGAATCGGAGGATAGACGACGATCCGGTCCGCCCGCCGCTCGAATAGGAGCGGTCTTGGCCGCCGACAGCACCGTCCACTCCAGGTCAGCGGCGCGCGAGCGGCTGGGGCAGATGGTCGAACCCATGCGACGGACTCCCTCTCCACGAAATACCAGGCCTACGGATGTTTACGTCCGTCACAACATCGGCCCGGTACGCGGCATTCCCTAGAGGGCGTCGACCCACTGCGCGACGCCTTCGGTGATGATGCCGAGGGCGTCGTCCTGGCTGAGGGAGGCACGCTTGGGGATGGCGAACCCATGGTCCCCAAAGGGCACTTCGACGAGGCCGTATTTGCCGTCTGGGAACTCTTCGGGCCGTCCAAACGGATCATTCCCACCCTGTACGACGAGGGTGGGGACTCCAGCACCGAGCAGCTCGTCCGCGCGGGACTTCTCGGGGCGGCCGGGCGGGTGCAGCGGGAAGCTCAGCGCGAGGACGGCGTGCGCGCCGAGCTCGGCGGCGGTGCGGCAGGCGACGCGGGCCCCGGCGGAGCGCCCGCCCGCGACGACGGGCAGCCCCTGCGCCGCGAGGGCGGGCCAGAGGCCCCGCCACCCCACGTCGAGCGTCTTGGGCGCGGGCGCCACCTTCTTCCCGGCGACGCGCCAGGGCTGCTCGACGAGGGCGACGGTGACGCGGCGCGCGGGCAGTGCGCCGGCAATGGCTTGAAGATCACGTGCGTCGATGCCCCCGCCGGCGCCGTGGCTGACCGCGAGGATCAGCCGTGCCTTCGCCGCGCGACGCCAGGTGATCCGGGCGCCCCCGGCCGGGGTCTCGATGAGCTGGATATCAGTCACGCCTCCCATGGTGCCGGAGGGGCCCTGGGGGCGCGGTGTCCGTCTGCGGGTGAGTGGGTGGCTGCTCGCGCACTTCCCCGCGCCCCTGAGATGCGCCCCTTCGGGCCGCCCAGGGGATTGCCGCGGAGCGGCATTTAAGGGGCGCGGGGAACTGCGCGACCAGCCATCCACGGTCCGCAGACGAACGCAACGGGGGTCCGGGGGTGCAGCCCCTGGGAAACGAGCCTCCACCACCCACCCCCGGAGGGTTTAGGCGAAGGGGCGGGGTGGGGCTAAAAGAGGGTCGGCTCCTCCGGAGCCTCCCACTCCTCCACCAGCTCCGGCCCGTTGTTCCGCACATTGCTGACCGCCGTCGAAACCGCGTACGCCCGCATCAACCCCTCCGGCGGCGCCCCCAGCAACCCCCGCACCTCCTCCACAGAGGAGAGAGAAGGATCCAGCCAAGCGGACCACCGAGCCCGCGGCAGCATCAGCGGCATCCGAGGATGAATGGAAGCCAGCGACGACGGCCCCTCCGCAGGAGCCACCCCCAGCGGCCCCGTCTCCGCCGCCAAAGTGATCACCGAACACGTCGCCCACCACGCCCCCGGATGGTCGTCCGGCAACGACCGATCGCGCCAGAACTCGTACAGCCCGGCCATGGCGAACACCGACCCGTCCACCGGCGAGATGAAGTACGGCTGCTTCCGCGGCCGCTTCTTCTTCCCCTCGACCTCCAGCTCCCGCTCGTCCGCCCCGGTGACCCACTCGTAGTACCCGTCCGCCGGAATGATGCACCGCCGGGCCGCGAAGGGGCGGCGGAACGACGGCTTCTCGTGCACCGTCTCCGCCCGCGCGTTGATCATCCGCGCCGCCCCCTCCGGCGAGCTCGCCCAGGACGGCACCAGCCCCCACTTCAGCTTGCGCAGCTGGCGAACCGGACGGCGGTCGTCCGCGTCTTTCAGTGGACGTTCGAGGACCGCGTAGACCTCTTTGGTCGGGGCCACGTTCCAGTCGGGCGCCAGCGTCTCCTTCGGATCCGGGTCCCACTTCTCTATGTCAAAGACTTCCGCGAGATCCTCGGGCCTACGACTCGCTGCATACCTCCCACACATGACCGTCACCCTGCCACGCGGCAGCCCACCAGAAGGAGCCGTCCCGGAAATGGCCGACGAAATGCCCGACCTGCACCTCTTCGGCACCCAGGCCGCCCCCGCCCAGTGGCTGGTTGTCGTCACCGGGATAGCCGCCCTCGCCGTGGTCCTGCCGCACGGCGTCTGGCGGATCTCGCGCAACGCGATCACCATCGCCCACGAGGGCGGCCACGGCCTGGTCGCGCTGCTCACCGGCCGCCGCCTGGACGGCATCCGGCTGCACTCCGACACCAGCGGCCTCACCGTGAGCCGGGGCCGCCCGACCGGCCTCGGCATGATCCTGACCGCCGCCGCCGGCTACACCGCTCCCCCGCTGCTCGGCCTCGGCGGCGCCTGGCTGCTCGCCGCCCACCACGTCACCCTGCTGCTCTGGCTCGCCACCGCCCTGCTGCTCGCGATGCTGGTGATGATCCGCAACGCGTACGGCGTGCTCACCGTGGTCCTCAGCGGCGCCGCCTTCCTGCTGGTGTCCTGGCTGACCTCGCCCGACGTGCAGTCGGCGTTCGCGTACGCGGTGGTGTGGTTCCTGCTGCTCGGGGGCGTACGGCCGGCCTTCGAGCTCCAGGCCAAGCGGCGCAGGCACAACAGCGGCGACTCCGACGCCGACCAGCTGGCGCGGCTCACGGCCGTACCACCGGCGCTCTGGCTGTTCCTCTTCCACGCCGTCTCGATCTGCTCGCTCATCGGCGGCGGACGGTGGCTGCTCGGACTCTAGGTTCTCCCCCCACTAAAGTGAGAGCCATGACCGAAACGCCCGTGCACCCCGCCCTCTGGCCCGCCCCCGTCGCGAGCGGAGCCGTCGACGCGACGGTCACCGTGCCCGGATCCAAATCGGTCACCAACCGTGCCCTGGTGCTGGCCTCGCTCGCCGCCGAGCCCGGCTGGCTGCGCCGCCCCCTGCGCTCCCGCGACACCCTGCTGATGGCGGAGGCGCTGCGCGCCCTCGGCGTCGGCATCGAGGAGGGCGTCGGCCCCGACGGCTCCGGCGAGGCCTGGCGCGTGATCCCGGCGGGTCTGCACGGCCCCGCCACGATCGACGTCGGCAACGCCGGTACGGTCATGCGTTTCCTGCCCCCCGTCGCCGCCCTCGCCGACGGCCCGGTCCGCTTCGACGGCGACCCCCGCTCGTACGAGCGTCCGCTGAACGGCGTGATCGACGCGCTGCGTACGCTCGGCGCCCGGATCGACGACGACAGCCGGGGCGCGCTCCCGCTCACCGTGCACGGCGGCGGCGCCCTCGACGGCGGCCGGGTCCGGATCGACGCGTCCTCCTCGTCGCAGTTCGTCTCCGCCCTGCTGCTCTCCGCGCCCCGCTTCAACCAGGGCGTGGAGGTGCGGCACACCGGCGCCTCGCTGCCGTCCATGCCGCACATCCGGATGACCGTCGACATGCTGCGCTCGGTCGGCGCGCAGGTGGACGAGCCGGAGACCGGCGGCGAGCCGAACGTGTGGCGGGTCTCGCCGTCCGCGCTGCTCGGCCGCGACCTGACCGTCGAGCCGGACCTCTCCAACGCCCAGCCGTTCCTGGCCGCCGCCCTGATCACCGGCGGCAAGGTGACGATCCCGGACTGGCCGGAGCGCACCACCCAGCCGGGCGACCAGCTGCGCCGGATCTTCACCGAGATGGGCGGTTCCTGCGAGCTCACCGAGCGCGGTCTGGTCTTCACCGGCTCCGGCTCGATCCACGGCATCGACGTGGACCTGAGCGAGGTCGGCGAGCTCACCCCGGGCATCGCGGCGGTCGCGGCGCTCGCCGACTCGCCCTCGACGCTGCGCGGCGTGGCCCATCTGCGCCTCCACGAGACGGACCGCCTGGCGGCCCTCACCAAGGAGATCAACGAGCTCGGCGGCGACGTCACCGAGACCGCCGACGGTCTGCACATCCGCCCGCGCCGGCTGCACGGCGGCATCTTCCACACGTACGACGACCACCGGATGGCCACGGCCGGCTCGATCATCGGCCTCGCCGTGGAGGGCGTCCAGATCGAGAACGTGGCGACGACCGCCAAGACCCTGCCGGACTTCCCGCGGATGTGGACCGAGATGCTGACCGGGGCCGGAAACTGAGCGGGGCCTGAGCAGATGCGCCGCTACGGCAAGAACCCCGACGAGGACGACATCCGGGTCCGCCCGAACCGCAAGGGCAACCGTCCCCGCACCAACATCCGCCCCAAGCACGAGGACGCCTCGGAGGGGATGGTCCTCACCGTCGACCGGGGTCGGCTGACCTGCCTCGTCGGGGACCGTACGGTCACCGCGATGAAGGCCCGTGAGCTGGGCCGCAAGGCCGCGGTGGTGGGCGACCGGGTCATGATCGTCGGCGATCTCTCGGGCGACAAGGACACCCTGGCGCGCATCGTGCGCATCTCGGAGCGCACCTCCGTGCTGCGCCGCACGGCCGACGACGACGACCCGTTCGAGCGGGTGATCGTCGCCAACGCCGACCAGCTGGCCATCGTCACCGCCCTCGCCGACCCCGAGCCGCGCCCGCGCATGATCGACCGCTGTCTGGTCGCGGCGTACGACGCGGGCCTGTCGCCGCTGCTCGTGCTCACCAAGTCGGACCTCGCCCCGGCGGACGAACTCCTGGAGATGTACGGGACGCTGGGCGTCCCCCACGTCGTCACCTCCCGCGAGGAGCTCTACAACGGCGACGCGGCGGACCGGGTGCGCGAGCAGCTCGACGGCAAGGCCACCGCCTTCGTCGGCCACTCCGGCGTCGGCAAGACGACCCTGGTCAACGCGCTGGTCCCGGAGGACCAGCGACGGATCACCGGCCACGTCAACGCGGTCACCGGCCGCGGCCGGCACACCACCACCTCCGCGCTGGCGCTGCCGCTGGCCAGCGAGCACGGCGGCTGGGTGATCGACACTCCGGGCGTACGGTCGTTCGGCCTGCACCACGTCGACCCGTCCCGGGTCATCCTCGCCTTCCCCGACCTGGTGCCCGGCACCGAGAACTGCCCGCGCGCGTGCAGCCACGACGAGGCGGAGTGCGCGCTCGACGCCTGGGTGGCACAGGGCCACGCCGACCCGGCCCGGCTCTACTCGCTGCGCCGCCTGCTCGCCACCCGGGAGCGCCACGAGGGCGACTGACGGGCGCCCCGTGCATAATCGCATCCAGCAATGACGAGCAGTCACCTATGCGTTGCGGGAGGGCTTGGACATGGCGTGGCTGCTGGTGGTGGTCGCCGGAATCCTGGAGACGGGGTTCGCCGTCTGTCTCAAGCTGTCGCACGGCTTCACCCGGCTCGCCCCGACCATCGCCTTCGCGGCCTTCGCGCTCGGCTCCTTCGGTCTGCTGACGCTCTCCCTGAAGAAGCTGGACGTGGGCCCGGCCTACGCGGTGTGGACCGGCATCGGCGCCGCGGGCACCGCGATCTACGGCATGGTCTTCCTCGACGACGTGGTCTCCACGCTGAAGCTGGTGTCGATCTCACTGGTGATCGTGGGCGTGATCGGCCTCCAGATCTCGGGCTCGGCGCACTGACACCGCGCTTTCGGCGTTACGGCACCGGCCGCATCGGCGTGCGGGCGAGCACCGCACGCACCTGGGCCGCGTGCCCGCCCCCGCCGTGCGGCCCGGGCGGTCCCGGGTCCGGCGCCAGTACGTACGACAGGGCGAGCCGCACCACCGTCTCGCAGCAGCGCGCCAGCTCCACCGGCTCCACCGCGGGCAGGTCCTTCTCCAGGACCGCGAGCGAGCGGTCCCGTACCGTCGCCACCAGCTCGGACGGGCCCGGAACCCCGGCGTCCGCGCGCCGCTGCGCCGGTACGGGAGAGTGCGCGCCCTGCGTGCGGTGTGCGCGCGGGGCGGGCAGCCGCTCGCTCCAGCAGCCGGTGAGCAGCGCCCGGATCAGCGCGCTGGTGCGGGCCGAGCGCACGGTCCACTCGGCGAGCGCGACCAGCCGGTCGGCCGGGACCGCCCGCTCGGCGAGGACCCGGTCGACCCCGCGCAGATAGACGTCGGCCTCGCGCCGCACCAGGGCGCGGGCGAGGCCCTCCTTGCTGCCGAACTCGTTGTAGAGCGTCTGCCGGGACACCCCCGCGGCCGAGGCCACGTCCACCATCCGCACCGCCGACCAGGGCCGTGCGGCGAGCGCCGAGACGGTGGCGTCCAGTAAGGCTTCTCGCGCTGTGGGCATCGCGCCTCCCCGGGCCGTGCGAGCCGGCTGGTCCTCAGAGTTGACGCGCGCCCCCGCACTGTCAATAGCCCCGGGCGGCCGGTGTCCGCATCCCGGGCCGTGTGGTCGCCGGAGGTGCTGGTCGATAGGTTGGTGGCCATGCCCGACTACCACGATGATCTGCGACTCGCCCACGTCCTCGCGGACGCCGCCGACGCCGCCACCATGGACCGGTTCAAGGCGCTCGACCTCAAGGTCGAGACCAAGCCGGACATGACGCCGGTGAGCGAGGCCGACAAGGCCGCCGAAGAGCTGATCCGCGGCCATCTCCAGCGGGCGCGGCCGCGGGACGCGATCCTGGGCGAGGAGTACGGCCTGGAGGGCACGGGTCCGCGCCGCTGGGTGATCGACCCGATCGACGGCACCAAGAACTACGTGCGCGGGGTGCCTGTCTGGGCGACGCTGATCGCGCTGATGGAGGCGGGCGAGGGCGGCTACCGGCCGGTGGTCGGCGTGGTGTCGGCGCCCGCTCTGAACCGGCGCTGGTGGGCGGCGAAGGGGCACGGCGCGTACACCGGCCGCAGTCTGTCGCAGGCGACCCGGCTGAAGGTCTCCAGCGTGTCGAAGCTGGCGGACGCGTCGTTCGCGTACTCCTCGCTGAGCGGCTGGGAGGAGCGCGGCAAGCTCGACGACTTCCTGGATCTGACCCGGGCGTGCTGGCGCACGCGCGCGTACGGCGACTTCTGGCCGTACATGATGGTCGCCGAGGGGTCGGTCGACATCTGCGCCGAGCCGGAGCTGTCGCTGTGGGACATGGCGGCGAACGTGATCGTGGTGCAGGAGGCGGGTGGCGTCTTCACCGGTCTGGACGGCCAGGAGGGCCCGCACAGCGGCAACGCGGCGGCCTCCAACGGCCTGCTCCACGACGAGCTGCTGAACTACGTGGGCACGGCGGACTGAGGCGGCGGGCCGGGGCGCGTCCCCGGCCCGCTCGCGCCGCTGAGGCGCGAGAGGGGCGTGGGTCGTACTTTTACGCGCCCCTCAACTGACCTCTACCACCCTCTTGTTGACGTGCACTCCGTGATGCAACTCTAGGAGTCCCCCCACTTGTGAACTTGTGAATCCGTTCTCGTTCCCGTACTTCCGTACGGGACACGGGGGTTCACCAAGGAGGTGGCTCCATCCATGCTCGTCCGTGACGCCATGAGCACGGTGGTCCTCACCATCGGACCCGCGCACACCCTCCGCCAGGCGGCCCGGCTGATGGCCGCGCGCCGCGTCGGAGCGGCCGTCGTCCTCGACCCCGACACCAGCGGGCTCGGCATCCTCACCGAGCGCGACATCCTCAACTCCCTGGGCCAGGGCCAGGACCCGGACCGCGAGACCGCGAGCACGCACACCACCACCGACGTCGTGTTCGCGGCGCCGGGCTGGACCCTGGACGAGGCCGCCGACGCGATGTCGCACGGCGGCTTCCGGCACCTGATCGTCCTCGACGGGGCCGGCCCCGTCGGCGTGGTCTCGGTCCGCGACATCATCCGCTGCTGGGCCCCGACCCGGCGCCACCCGGCCGAACTGGTCGGCTAGCCGGTCGGCGAACCGCCCGGCACCCGCGCACGCGCAGAGGGCCGGCCCCCGCGGGGATCCGGCCCTCTGACTGCCTACGACAAGCGATCCAGTGCTGTTCAGCCGCGCAGGGCCTGGACCGCGGCCTCCAGCCGCTTGCCGAAGTCTCCGTCCGCCTTGCGGAAGTTCTCGATCGCGCGCTCGGCGATGTCGTCGCGCGAGACCTTGGCGATGAACCCGGAGAGGTTCTCGATCAGACGGGCCTTCTCGTCCTCGGAGAACATCCGGTACAGGGTGCCTGCCTGGACGAAGTCGTCGTCCTCGGCGTGGACCGGGGCCGCGTGGTTGCCCGTCGCGTCGGCGACCGGAACCGGCTGCCACAGCGGACGGTCCGTCTGGTGCGGGCCGCCGAAGCTGTTCGGCTCGTAGTTCTTCGCGCCCTTGTGGCGGCCGTCGTACAGGAAGCCGTCGCGGGAGTGGGTGCGCGCCTCGGTGGCGTGCGGGCGGTTCACCGGCAGGTGGTCGGCGTTGATGCCGACGCGGTAGCGGTGCGCGTCGCCGTACGCGAACAGGCGGCCCTGGAGCATCTTGTCCGGCGAGGGGCCGATGCCGGGCACGAAGTGCGCCGGGCTGAAGATCGACTGCTCGACCTCGGCGAAGACGTTCTCCGGGTTGCGGTTGAGCTCCAGCTTGCCGATCTCGATCGGCGGGTAGTCCTCGTGCGGCCACACCTTGGTGAGGTCGAACGGGTTGAAGCGGTACGTCGCCGCGTCGGCCGCGGGCATGATCTGCACCTGGACCGTCCAGCTCGGGAACTCGCCGCGCTCGATGGACTCGCGCAGGTCGCGCTGGTGGCTGTCGGGGTCCTCACCGGCGAGCTTGTTGGCCTCGGCCTGGGTGAGGTTCTTGATGCCCTGGTCGGTCTTGAAGTGGTACTTGACCCAGAAGACCTCGCCCGCCTCGTTGTTCCACTGGTACGTGTGCGAGCCGTACCCGTTCATGTGGCGCAGCGTGGCCGGGATGCCTCGGTCGCCGAAGAGCCAGGTGACCTGATGCGTCGACTCGGGGCTCAGACCCCAGAAGTCCCACACGTTGTCGGCCTCCTGGGAGCCCGTGTACGGGTCGCGCTTCTGGGTGTGGATGAAGTCGGGGAACTTGATGGCGTCCTTGATGAAGAAGACGGGCGTGTTGTTGCCGACCAGGTCGTAGTTCCCCTCCTCCGTGTAGAACTTCAGGGCGAAGCCTCGCGGGTCGCGCACGGCGTCGGCCGAGCCGAGGCTGCCGGCCACGGTGGAGAAGCGCAGGAACGTCTCGGTCTGCTTGCCGACCTCGGAGAGGAACTTCGCGCGCGTCCACTGGGTGACGTCGCGGGTCACCGTGAACGTGCCGTACGCGCCCGCACCGCGCGCGTGGACGATGCGCTCCGGGATGCGCTCCCGGTTGAAGTGCGCGAGCTTCTCCAGGAGCAGCTGGTCCTGGAGAAGCACCGGACCGCCGACGCCGGCGGTCTCGCTGTTCTGGTTGTCGCCTACCGGCGCCCCGGCCTCCGTGGTGAGCGGTCCCTGCGTCACGTGCGCCTCCTGCGTCATTACCTGCTGGTCCTGTCCCTTGGCCTGAGCCGCTTCCGATCCTACAATGGACATTGTCTAAGTCAAGTGACCATCCAAAGTCACACCCGTTCGGGATACGCTCCCCCGGCTGTTAGGCTGGCCCTTATGAGTGACCTGCTGGAACGACTTCGCGGACGCGGCTGGCGCATGACCGCCCAGCGGCGTGTCGTGGCCGAGGTCCTCGACGGGGACCACATGCACCTGACGGCGGACGAGGTCCACGCGCGTGCGGTGGCCAAGCTGCCCGAGATCTCCCGCGCGACCGTCTACAACACGCTGGGCGAGATGGTGACGCTGGGCGAGGTCATCGAGGTCTCCACGGACCGCCGCGCCAAGCGGTACGACCCGAACGCGCACCGGCCGCACCAGCACCTGGTCTGCGCCCTGTGCGGCGCGATCCGCGACGTCCACCCCACGGGCAACCCGCTCACGGACCTCCCCGCGACGGAACGCTTCGGCTTCACGATCTCGGACGTCGAGGTCACGTACCGGGGCGTGTGCCCGGACTGCGCGAAGGCCTAGAGCGGCCGGCGGGACCTTTCCGCCCCAGCGGTTCCGGCCGCACCTCCCCGTCCCCCGTGGTTTGTGGGCAGGCGTTCCGCAAGGGCGGAACGGGTGGGCACAAACCACCCACCGGCCCGCACGTGGACATACGAAACAGGGCCCGGATCCATTGGATCCGGGCCCTGAATACTTGGTAGCGGGGACAGGATTTGAACCTGCGACCTCTGGGTTATGAGCCCAGCGAGCTACCGAGCTGCTCCACCCCGCGTCGGTAAACCCAACAGTACGTCACCGCACGGACCAGCGCAAACCCGATCGGCGCACCCCGCTTGCACGCCGGAGCGCACGGGGTCAGGCCGTCAGCTCCTGGTGGAGAGCCTCCCGCAGCCGAGCCGCCCGCTCAGCCACCTCCGCCGGCCCCAGCTCCACGGCCCGCGCACACCACCGCTGCCCCTCCGCCAGCTCCCCGCACCGCGCGGCCAGCAGCGCGAGCCGCAGCGCCGCACGCCCGTGCCCCGCGTTGGCGGCCCGGGTCCACCACAGCGCGGCCTCCCGCTCCCGCCCCTCGCGGGCCAGCAGCAGCCCGAGGTTGAAGGCGCCGTTGCGGCTGCCCGCCTCGGCCGCCTCCCGGTACCAGCGCGCCGCACCCTCCTGGTCGCCCCGGGCCGCCGCGAGCATGCCGACGCGGACCTGGGCCCGCCGGTGCCCCTGCGCGGCCGCCCGCTCGTACCACTCCTCACACTCCGTCTTCTCGGCCACCGGCTCGCCGAGCACCGGCGCACCCGGCGGCGGCTGGCGCGCGTCGAGCACGGTGGCGAGCCGGAACGCCGCCTCCGCGCTGCCGCCGCCCGCCGCACACCGCAGGTGCCGCTCGGCGGCCGCCTCCTCGCCGTCCCTGAGCAGCGCCATGCCGACCTGGAGGGCCGCCTCGGTGTGCCCGGCCGCCGCCGCCCGCTCGTACCACTTCAGGGCGGCGCGGTCGTCGTCGCGGCTGGCGAAGAGGATGCCCAGGTTGAAGGCCGCGTCCACGCTGCCCGCCTCGGCCGCCTTGGAGAACCACGGCTCGGCCCCGGTCGCGTCGCCGGCCTGGAGCAGCAGCACGGCGAGCGCGTTGGCCGCCTCGCGGTGCCCCGCGTACGCGGCGCGCCGGTACCACTGCTCGGCCTGCGCGGTCCGCTCCTGGGCGGCGCACAGCAGCGCCAGGTTGTACGCCCCGTTGTCGTCCCCGGCGTCCATCGCCGCCCGGTACCAGCGCTCGGCGGTCTGCGGCTCGCCCCGGGCCGCGTGCAGCGCGCCCAGCGCGTTGGCGGCGTTGCCGTCGCCGTCCTGGGCGGCGCGCAGCCACCACACGGCCGCGCTCTCCTCGTCGCCCGCGTCCCGCAGCAGGAACCCGAGCGCGCAGGCCGCCTTGGCCTCGCCGTCCTTGGCCGAGGTCAGGTACCAGCGCCCGGCCTCCTTCAGCTCGCCGCGCTTCTCCAGGATCGCGCCGAGGTGCAGCGCGGCCCGCCGGTGGCCGCGCGCGGCGGCCTGGCGGTACCACTGCTCGGCCTCGACGCCGCCCGCCCCCGCGTCCTTGGCGTCGGCGGCCTGCTCGGCCTCGACAGCGATGTCAGACTCCCCGCTGTCCCGCTCGGCGCGCTGGTCGATGAGCCGCGCGAGGCGGTACGCGGCCTCCCGGTGCCCCTGCTCGGCGGCGGCGCGCAGCCAGCGCTCGGCGCCCACGTCGGAGCGGTGCTCCAGCAGGTCCGCCAGGGCGTACGCCCCCAGCGCGTGGCCCTGCTCCGCGGACTGGCGCAGCCAGTACTCGGCCGCCGGCTCGTCGCCGCGCTCGCGGTAGTGCCGGCCCAGCGCGTGCGCCGCGGCGGCGGAGCCCGCGACGGCGGCGATGCGCCACCACCCGGCCGCCTCGTCCGCGTATCCGCGCTGGTGCAGCAGTACGCCCAGGTTGTTGGCCGCGGCGCGGTCGCCCTCGGCGGTGGCGCCGCGCAGATAGGGCTCGGCGCTGTCGAGGTCACCGCGGCGCAGGAGCATGGATCCGAGAACGCTCATGGACGCGGCGTCGCCGCTGTCGGCAGCACGCCGGTGCCGTGCCTCGGTCTCGGCATCGGCGGCGTCATCGGAGCGCATCCGCGCAAACCGCCCTGTCTCCAACAGAGTTGCCCTGTCCCCCATAAATACCATCGTCGCACCACCCGCAACCGCCGTACACCTGGTATACCGCAGCCAGTGAGGTCACTACAGCGTTTTGTCGACATGCCCACAGAGAGATAAGCCAAACGCAGCAGGGGCACATCCGGACACGCAAATCGACGAGGGCCCGGATCCTGATGGATCCGGGCCCTCGTCCGTGAGTAGCGGGGACAGGATTTGAACCTGCGACCTCTGGGTTATGAGCCCAGCGAGCTACCGAGCTGCTCCACCCCGCGTCGGTGAATACAACGTATCACGACGCGGAACGGAGCCTTGACCGGTTTACCCGCCGCTGCCCGACCCCCCGGTCGACCCCTTGGCCTTGGCCTCGGCGTCGGCGGCCCGCTGGAGCGCCGCCTGGAGCTCCTGCTGGGCCTTGCCGTACGCCGCGAAGTCGCCCTTCTGCAGCGCCTTCTGGCCGTCGTCCCAGGCCTTCTGGGCGTCCTTGATGGCCTGTTCCACCGTGGCGTTCGTCCCGGTGGACGGCGGCTTGGTGGTGTCCGTCGGCGGCTTGGTCGCGGGCGGCGGCTCGGAGCCGTCCACGCCGAACACCGCGTTCAGCGCCTGCGCCAGGGTGTCCTTGAAGACGGTCTTGTCCCCGTAGGAGACGCCGACCTTCTTCAGGAGCGGGTAGTTGGCTGAGCCACCGCGCGCGTACACCGGCTCGATGTACAGGAACCCGCCGCCCAGCGGCACGGTCAGCAGATTGCCGTAGTCGATCTCGGAGTCGCTGCCTCGCAGGTTCCGTACGAACTCGGCGACCTCCGGCAGACCGTTCAGCTTGCTCTGCACCTGCTGCGGGCCCTGGACGTTGTCCGTGACCCTGAGCAGTCTGATCGTGCCGTAGTCCTTGCTGGCCGCGTCCGCGTCGATCGCCATGAACCCGCCGAGGTTGGGCCTGCCGTTCGGTGTGAACGTCGTGGTCAGGGAGAACTTCTTCCCCTGCGTCTCGGCGCCCGGCATCTTCATCGACAGGTAGTACGGCGGGACCGCCACCCCGTCCTTGTTGGTCGGGTCGTCCGGCACCTGCCAGGCGTCACTGCCGCTGTAGAACTGCGCGGGGTTGGTGACGTGGTAGCGGGTGAGCAGCTCGCGCTGGACCTTGAACATGTCCTGCGGGTACCGCAGGTGGGCCAGCAGCTCCGGGGAGATGTCGGTCTTCGGCTTCACCGTGCCCGGGAACGCCTTCATCCAGGTCTTGAGGACCGGGTCCTTGGTGTCCCACTGGTACAGCGTGACCGTGCCGTCGTACGCGTCGACGGTGGCCTTCACCGAGTTGCGGATGTAGTTGACCTGGTTCTGCTGGGCCACCACCGCGCGCTGGCGGGTGGTCAGCGAGTCCGCCGTCGTCTCACCGAGCGTGGTACGCGAAGCGTAGGGATAGCCGTTGGTCGTGGTGTACGCGTCGACGACCCACTGGATCCGCTTGCCGATCTTGGCCGGGTACGGGTCGCCGTCGATGGTCAGCCACGGGGCGACCGCCTCCACGCGCTGCTTCGGGGTGCGGTTGTAGAGGATCTTCGAGCCCTCGCCGATCGCTCCCGAGTACAGGATCTGCGGCTCGCTGAAGGCCACCGCGTACGCGGCGCGGTTGAAGGGGTTGGAGAGGCTGACGCCGCCCTTGCCCTTGAAGCTCGTCGTCTCCTGGCCCTTGCCCTCGGCCTCGTAGTCGAGCTCCTTCTGCGGACCGCCGACGATCGAGTACTGCTCGGTCTTCTCGCCGTAGTAGATCCGCTGCTCGTACTCACCGAGCTGGCCCGTGGTGGGCAGACCGGACTCGGTGAAGTCCGGGGAGCCCGTGGAGTCCACGCTGGTGCCCTTGGCCGCGATCACTCCGTAGCCGTGGGTGTAGGTGAAGTGGTCGTTGATCCAGTTGCGCTTGTCGATGCCGTTGAGGTTCAGCTCGCGCAGACCGACGACCGTGTCCTGCTCCTTGCCGTCCTTGTCCGTGTAGCGGTCCACGTCCAGCGGTACGGCGAACTGGTAGTACTTACGCTCCTGCTGGAGCTGCTGGAAGGCGGGGGTGACGACGTTGGGGTCGATCAGCCGGTAGCTGGCGGCCGTGTCGGCGTCCGCCCGCAGCTTGGCGTTGTCCTCCGCCGCGGTCGTCCCCTTGTAGTCCTTCACCTCGGTGGCGTCGATGCCGTACGCCTTGCGCGTGGCGTCGATGTTCTTCTGGATGTACGGCGCTTCCTTGGCCTGCTCGTTCGGCTGGACCTGGAACTTCTGGACGATCGCCGGGTAGAGCCCGCCGATCAGGATCGCCGACAGGACCATCAGGCCGAAGCCGATCACCGGGAGCTGCCAGGTGCGGCGCCACAGCGTCGCGAAGAAGAGCACCGCGCAGATGACGGCGATGCAGAAGAGGATCGTCTTCGCCGGGAGATAGGCGTTGGCGTCCACGTACCGCAGGCCGGTCCAGTTGCTGCTGGCCTTGAAGTCGCTGGACTTCACCGCGAGCCCGTACCGGTCCAGCCAGTACGCCACGGCCTTCAGGGCGACGAAGACGCCGAGCAGCACCGACAGGTGCCCGGTGGCCGCGCCGGTGGCGCGCGCGCCGGGGCTGGTGATGCGCAGCCCGCCGTACAGGTAGTGCGTCAGGGCGGCGGCGATCAGGGACAGCACGGTGGCCGCGAAGCCGAAGCCGACCAGGAACCGGTACCAGGGCAGGTCGAAGGCGTAGAAGGACACGTCCAGGTGGAACTGGGGGTCCTTCTGCCCGAACGGCACCCCGTTGACCCACAGCAGCCAGGTGCGCCACTGCCCGGAGGCGGAGGCTCCGGCGATCAGGCCGACGAGCGCCGTGATGCCCAGGAGCAGCCACTTCTTGAACGGGGCGATGCCCATCCGGTAGCGGTCCAGGCTCTGCTGCTCCAGCGACATCGCGCTGAGCGGCGGCCGCAGCCGGTGCGCCAGCCAGATGTTCAGGCCGACGGCGACGGCCATCAGGAGACCGAAGACCGAGAACAGGCCGATCTTGGTCCACAGGGTGGTGGTGAAGACGGACGAATAGTGCACCGAGCGGTACCAGAGCCAGTCCGTCCAGAACCCGGCGAACATGACGAACGCCATGGCCAGCACGGCCAGGATGCCCAGTGTCATGAGCAGGGTCCGGACCCGGCGGGACGGCCGGCCGACTCTGATCCGTGGCCCGGACGGGCCTCCGCCGCGGTCCGGCATCTGGAAAGCCAAGGTGCGCACCTCGAAGTTCGCTGTCGATTGAGCAGGCCCCGCGATCGTAGAGCCCACTCATGCAACTTACTGAGGCTTTACTCAGTTCCCGATCCCGGGGTGAAAGAGGGCAGGATGTTGCTCATGTCCAACGTTTCCCCCTCCGGCCCCCCGATGGCCGCGAGCCCCCTCACCCGCGCAGTGCTGGAAATCGACGAGTACGCGTCCGGCCTCGGCTGGGACCAGCCGGCCCGCCTGTTCGCCCTCGTCGACACCGCCAAGCTCCGCAACCAGGAGCCGGGGCTCGCCGCCCAGCTCGGCCTCGACCAGGGCGACGCGGCCGCCCCGCTGACCCCGATCGAGCAGGACGAGATCCCGGCCGGCACCGCCCTCGACCAGTTCCTGGGCACCATCGCCTGGCCGGACGCGGTGGTCGGCTGTGCGCTGACCGTGGAGCGACTGATGCTTCCGCCGTCGGCCGAGACGTCCGTGCCCGAGGGCATGAACGACAAGCAGCTGGCGAAGTGGGTGGCCAAGCACCCGGACCGCCAGGAGGTCCGGATGACCGTGGCGGTGCTGCGCGACGGTGCCCGCGAGTCGGCGGTGCGGCTGCGCGAGAAGGACTCGCCGACCGAGGTGCTCACCGGCGCCGGTCTGGTCCCGGGCCTCGCCGAGGCGCTGGCCGCGACGTTCGCCGAGTAACGCGCGTCACCGATGACGTGAGTCGGGTGCGCCCACGCGCGCGTGATGTGAGACACCTTCACGCGCGCGTGGGCGCGGCCGATCCCCTGTTTCTTCTTACTTCTTACTTCGCCGAGCAGCTCGGCAGACCGGCCGTGTCGCCCGTGCGGATCTTCTCCAGCGCCTTGGTCGCGTCGTCGAGGGTGGAGACCTTGACCAGGGTCAGTCCGCTGGGCGTGTCCGAGGCGGCCGCCGCGCAGTTCTCGGCGGGCGTCAGGAAGTAGCGGGCGCCCGCGCCGCGCGCACCGATCAGCTTCATCTCGATGCCGCCGATCGGGCCGACCTTGCCCGCGTCGTCGATCGTCCCCGTACCGGCGATGAACTTGCCGCCGGTCAGATCGCCGGGCGTCAGCTTGTCGACGATGCCGAGGGCGAACATCAGCCCCGCGCTCGGGCCGCCGACGTCCGCGAGCTTGATGTCGATGGAGAACGGGAAGGTGTGGTCGGTCCCGGCCTGGATCCCCACGATCGCCCGGTCGCCGTCCTTGGCCTTCTCCGTGGTGATCGTGACGTTCTCGCTGCCCTCGGGCTCCTTGCCCGCCTTCTCCGCCGCGGCCGCCTCCTTGGCGGGGACGACGGCGAAGACCACGTTCTGGCCCGGGCGGTGCTTGGTGACCAGCTTCGCCACGTCTCCCGGCTCCTTGACGGGCGAGCCGTCGACGGACCTGATCACATCGCCCGCGTGCAGCTTGTTCTCGGCCGGGCTGCCCTTGACCACGGACGCCACGACGACCCGGGACTTCACCGGGATCTTCAGCTCGTTGAGCGCGGCGACCTTGGCGCTCTCCTGGGACTGGCTGAACTCCTCGGCGTTCTCCTGCGAGGACTGCTCCTCGGTCTTGCCGTCCGGGTAGAGCGTGTCGTGCGGCACGACCTTGTTGTCATGGGCCAGCCAGCCGTAGACGGCCTCGACCAGGTTCATGTTGTAGCCCGCACCGGTGACCCTGACCGTCGTCATGTTGAGGTGACCGGTCGTCGGGTAGGTCTTGTGCCCGGAGATCTGCAGTACGGGCTCGCCACGCGCCTCGCCGAGGGTGTTCACCGTGGGGCCGGGCGACATCTCCGAGTACGGCACTTTGATGAGGACGCCTGCGCAGAGCAGCGCGATCAGGATCAAGGTGGAGGCGAGCATCGTCGCGGTGCGGCGTGGCATGGAACGACAGTACGGGACGTGCCTGTCAGTGCACCGCCGGGGCCGGTCCGTACGGGGAGGTCAGCATCCGCGTGCGGGAAGGGGCGCGGGAGACGCGCCGAAGGGGGGTCAGGCGGGCTCGGTCTCGGCCTGGGCCTTTTCCATGGCCTCTCGGAACCGGCTGTAGCCGGCGAGTTCCGCGACGTCGCCGGTCGTGCGATTGCGGGCTGCCCAGCTCGCCCATATCGCCGCGCCGACAGCAGCGAAAAGCGGAATCAGCAGCCACGTGAGTGCAGCCATTCCGTCCTCCCGTCCCCAAATGAGCGACCACCACTGACAGATCAGCAGATTAACCATCTGCGAGATCAACGCTCGGGGCAGGGGTGCGGTTACGCAAATCGGGGCGGATCCCCCCGACAGGGTTTCAGACACCCTGATCGGGCGACCCGTTCACCCGTTGGAGGCACCCCGGGAGGTCAGCAGGCGCCCACCCATTCATCGGTCCCGTCCGAGAACTTCTGGTGCTTCCAGATCGGGACCTCGTGTTTCAGGTCGTCGATCAGCTTGCGGCACGCCGCGAACGCCTCGCCGCGGTGCGGGCAGGAGACCGCCACGACGACCGCCAGATCGCCCACGGCCAGTTCGCCCACCCGGTGGACGGCCGCCAGCGCGCGGACCGGGAACTCGGCGACGACCTTGTCGGCCACTCGGCGCATCTCCGCCTCGGCCGTCGGATGGCACGAGTACCCGAGCGCGGCCACGTCCGCGCCGCCGTCATGGTCGCGCACGGTGCCGACGAAGAGCGCGGTGCCGCCCGCCGAGGGGTCGCCCACGGCGCGGAACACCTCGTCCAGGGAGAGCGGGGTGTCACGGATCTCCAGCAGCCGGATCGGGTCGTCCGCCGCCTGCTCGCCGGGGTGATCGGGGTGCGTCTGTGCCATGGCCCCATCGTGCCGTACCGCACTGACATCGCGGTATAGCTCTTTCACCCGGTCGCCGACACCCTCCGTAGGAGGGTCCTACAGGCCCCGGCGCTTGCGGGCCCTGCGGACCACCGCGGCCGCGCCCAGCAGGGCGACCGTCGCTCCGGCGGCACCGGCGGCGGTGGCGTCCTTGCGGCCCAGCCGGCGCCCCGCCACGGTGTGTCGTCCCGCGACCTCCTCCAGGAGCTCCGCGAGGACCTCCTCGTTGGTCCACTGCGGCCGCCAGCCCGCGTCGTGCAGCCGCCCGACGCTGACCACCCAGGGGTGCATCGTGTACGCCAGGTCGCCCGCCGGGGACGGGGTCAGCCCGATCCGGTGCAGCCGGGCCGCGGCGCCGAGCGCCACCGCCGAGGGCAGCTCCATCCGCCGGATGCCGCTGAGCTCCTCTACCTCCTCCTGTTCGAGCCACCCGTCGCAGCCAACGGCGAACTCCCCGTCGACCTTCTCCAGGGCCGCGTACTCCAGCGCGCTGCACAGGTCCTCGACGTGGCAGAACTGCCAGGTCGGACGGGATCCGGCGACCACCAGGAGGCGCGGCGACTCGAAGTACCGGGTCAGCGCGGTGTCGGTGCCGCCGACCAGGACGGCGGGCCGGACCACGGTGACGTTGAGGCCGGGGTGGGCGCGCGGGGCGCGGCGGCCCAGGCGCTCGATCTCCAGGAGGTCGCCGACGCCGGTCGCCTCGGCGGTGGCCCGCAGCTCGGCGTCCTCGGAGAGCGGGATGTCGTTGTCGGGCAGCGCGCCGTAGACCATGGCCGAGGTGCACAGCACGACCCGGTGGACCCCGGCCGCCGCGGCCGCGGTCAGCACGGTCTGCGTCCCGCGTACGTTGTACGCCGTACGGGCGGCGGCGTCCGTCTCCAGGTCGAGGTCGAGCGCCAGGTGGACGACGACGTCGGCGCCGCGCAGCTTCTCGGCGATGGCCGGGTCGCGTACGTCCAGGATGTGCCAGGTGGCCTCGGACACCTCGCCCCGGCGCTCGTCGATGGCGACGACCTGCTTGATCTCCTCGGACGCGGCGAGCCGCGCGGTGAGCAGCGCGCCGATTCCGGCCGCGGCACCGGTGACCGCGACGACGGGACCCCGCGCGGCTGAGGGGGAAGGGTTTCGCGCTGCGCGAACCTGCGGATCAGGGGAACTCACCGGGCGTCTCCAGCGGTTGTATTCAGTACGTACACGAATGACGCGTACGGACCAGGTGACGTCCATCCTGCCGCAGGCCAAGAGTCGGCGGAGCACCGAGCCCTTATCCGGCCCGGATGTCTACGCTGGTGGTGTTGGTGGGCAGTCGCCGTCGGCAGGAGCCGGCGGCCCTAGGAGCCGAGGAAACCCGTGAGTGACAACCCATTCGGATTCGGCCTTCCGCCGGAGGAGCCGGAGAACGGCGACGAGGGCAAGGAGAAGGGCAAGGGCAACCAGGGCGGCCCGGCGAATCCGTTCGGGTTCGGTACCGGGGCCGGCGGCGCGGACAATCCGTTCGCGGCGATGTTCGGTTCGCTGAACCCGAACGACCTGGGAGCGGCCTTCCAGCAGCTCGGCCAGATGCTCAGCTACGAGGGCGGTCCCG
This sequence comes from Streptomyces melanogenes, assembly GCF_014649795.1. GTDB lineage: Bacteria > Actinomycetota > Actinomycetes > Streptomycetales > Streptomycetaceae > Streptomyces > Streptomyces noboritoensis. The sequence goes on along the minus strand of NZ_BMTS01000006.1, from coordinate 288,013 downwards.
TGAACTGGGACATGGCCAAGCAGATCGCCCGGCAGACGGTGGCGCAGGGCACCGCCGACGGCACCAAGGACGAGAGCGTCGGCCCGGCCGAGCGCGCCGCCGTCGAGGAGGCCGTCCGCCTGGCCGACCTGTGGCTGGACGGGGTGACGTCGCTGCCCTCGGGCGCGTCGACGGCCGTGGCGTGGAGCCGCGCGGAGTGGGTCGAGGCGACCCAGCCGGCCTGGAAGGAGCTCGTCGACCCGGTCGCCGAGCGGGTCGGCGCGGCCATGGGCGGCGTGCTGCCCGAGGAGATGCAGGCCATGGCGGGCCCGCTGATCGGCATGATGCGCTCGATGGGCGGCGCCATGTTCGGCCAGCAGATCGGGCAGGCCGTGGGCGTCCTCGCGGGCGAGGTCGTCGGCTCGACCGACATCGGTCTGCCGCTCGGCCCGGCCGGGAAGGCCGCGCTGCTGCCGCTGAACATCGAGGCGTTCGGCAAGGACCTGGGCGTCCCGAAGGACGAGGTGCGGCTCTACCTCGCCCTGCGCGAGGCGGCCCACCAGCGCCTCTTCGCCCATGTGCCGTGGCTGCGCTCGCACCTGTTCGGCGCGGTCGAGGGCTACGCGCGCGGGATCAAGGTCGACACGGCGAAGCTGGAGGACGCGGTCGGCCAGCTCGACGTGTCCAACCCCGAGCAGCTTCAGGAAGCCCTTCAGCAGGGCATGTTCCAGCCGGAGGACACCCCGGAGCAGAAGGCCGCGCTGGCCCGGCTGGAGACGGCCCTGGCGCTGGTCGAGGGCTGGGTGGACGCGGTGGTCCACGAGGCCGCCAAGCCGCGCCTCACCTCGGCCGACGCCCTGCGCGAGACGCTGCGCAGGCGCCGGGCGTCCGGCGGTCCCGCCGAGCAGACCTTCGCCACCCTGATCGGCCTCCAGCTGCGTCCGCGCCGGCTGCGGGACGCCTCGCGCCTGTGGGCCTCGCTCACGGACGCGCGCGGGGTCGACGGCCGCGACGGCCTGTGGGAGCACCCGGACATGCTGCCGACCGCCTCCGACCTGGACGACCCGGACGGCTTTGTCCACCACGAGCAGCTGGACTTCTCGGAGCTCGACAAGATGCTCGGCGAGGCGGCCTCCCGCAAGGACGAGCCCAAGGACAAGCCCCAGGACAGCGGCGACGGCAAGGACGACGAGAGCAAGTGAGCCTGTACGAAGACGCGGTCCTCACCCTGAAGGCGTACGAGGACCAGCCCAAGCTGCGCCGGACGTACCTCGACCATCTGTCGGCGCACCCGGACGGGATGTGGAAGGCCTGCCAGGCCGGCCACCTCACGGCGAGCGCGCTGGTCATCGCCCCGGAGCGCGGGCAGGTGCTGCTGACGCTGCACCGCAAGCTGAACATGTGGCTGCAGATGGGCGGCCACTGCGAGCCGCAGGACGTCTCGCTGACGGCCGCCGCCCTGCGCGAGGCGGCCGAGGAGTCCGGTGTGTCCGGTCTCACACTGCTGCCGGGCGGGCCGGTCCGGCTCGACCGGCACCCGATCCCCTCGCCCTGCAACTGGCACCTGGACGTCCAGTACGCGGCGCTGGCCCCGGCCGGAGCGGTCGAGGCGATCAGCGACGAGTCGCTGGACCTGCGCTGGTTCGGCTACGACGAGGTGGCCGAGGTCGCCGACGACTCGGTGGTGCGGCTGATGGAGGCCACGCGGGCCCGTCTGTGACGGGCCCGCCTGACGGGCAGTAACGGTTAGGCAGGTAAGGGGCGGTCGCCATTGGCGACCGCCCCTTACCGATGACCGCTCACCGACGCCCGGTCAGCTCCAGGCGTTGCCCTGGTTCTGGGCGTGGGCGCCCTGCTGGCCCATCCCGTACTGGGCCCGCAGGCCCTGGCCGATCACCGCGCTCTGCGGGGGCAGCACCTCGCTGGGCTGGACGAGCGCGAAGCCCTGTCCGAGGAAGCTGAGCTCCCAGCCCTCGCCGGTGTTGCCGCGGCGCCGCCACACGCCCGTGGAGTGCGTCTGCGCCTGCATCTGCACCCGGAGCGAGGTGGACCAGGCCACGATCGCGTCGGCGTCGGCGTTGACGTACTTGTCCGGGGTGACCTGGAGCATCAGCGGCTGGCCCGAGGTCATCAGGACGACCTTGCCGGTGCCGGTGATGTTGAGCTGGAACTTGCCGGTGCCGGAGATGCCGTACTGGCTGTCCACGGCGATGACCTCGTAGTGCAGCGAGGAGTCCATGGCCAGCACATAGCCGCTGTCCACGGTCAGGCCGTCCCGGTCCACGTCCACTACGTGGACGTACTGCGCGAGGTTGGCGAGGTAGACGGTGCCCTGGCCGGAGACGCGCATCAGGTCCAGGCCCTCGCCGGTGTGGGCGCGGGCGCGCTGGTGGCCGTTCGACTGGTACTCGCCGTCGAACTCCATCAGCCCCTGGTAGGCGACCATCGAGCCCTTGCGGGCGAGGATGTCGTCGTGGCCGGTGAGCACCACCCGCAGCATCTGGGAGTTCTGCGCGCTGTAGCGCTCCTGGGACTGCTGCTCGGTGTAGCTGAAAAGCGGGCTCTGCATGGTGTTCTCGCTCCCCTCAGCCCCGGGCCCGCAGGCGGTCGGTGCTGTCCTCACTCGGCTGTACGACGACGATCCCCTGGCCCGAGAAGGCCATCTGGTAGGCCTCTCCGCTGCCCCGGCCGATCAGCGAGGACGCCTTGAAGCTGCGCTTGCCCTTCACCTTGAGGTTCGGGGACCAGGCCACCAGGGCGTCCGGGTCGACGTACGTCTCGTCCTCGCCGCTTCCGCAGTCGACGACGACCGGGGTGCCGCGCGAGGTCAGGGCGACCCAGCCGGTGCCGGAGATCTTCACGTTGAACAGGCCCTGGCCCGCGAACTTGGCGAGGCCCTTGACCCGCTCGACGCCCCACTGGAGGCTCGCGTCGAAGGCCAGGACATTGGTGCCGTTGACGGACAGCGCGTCGTTGTTGAGCTGGACGACGACCACATTGGCGCCGTAGTCGGCGAGGTAGAGCAGGCCGTCGCCGGTGCACTTCATCAGCGGGGCGCCCTCACCGGTGATCCAGTCACGGGCGATCTGGCGCACGGCCGGCGGGTTCGGCTCGTACTGGATGAAGCCTTCGTAGGCGACCATCGAGCCCACGCGCGCGAAGAGGTCCTGTCCGGTGGCCATGGCCACCTTGAGCATGGCGCTGCCGTGGTTCTCCATCCGGGCCGCGACGGGGGTGGGGGCATAGCCCACGAGCTGCTGGTTCATTGTCCGGGCTCCCTCAGACCTCGTACGGCTGGACGACGATGAAGTTCCCGGGCGCGCCCCGGAACTGCAGGTTGACGGACTCGCCGCTGTGGCCGGGGTAGGCGTTGCGGCGCAGCCGGACCTGGCTGGAGACGATCACCTGCGAGGCGGCCGACCAGGCCACGATCGCGTCGCTGTCCGCGAACGTGGTCGGGGTGACCGGGAGGACCACCGGGGTGCCGTGGGTCATCACCACGAGCGTGCCGGTGCCCTGGAACTGCATGGTGAACAGCGCGCCGCCGGGGATCCCGTGGCCCTCGATGCGGCGGACCTCGTACTGGAGGGACTCGTCGAACGCCAGGACGTGCTCGGCGGAGACGCAGATGGCGTCGCCCTGGAGCTCGATGGGGTGCAGATGGGCGCTGTTCTCGGCGAGGAAGACCTGGCCGCGGCCGCTGCAGCGCATCAGCTGCATCTCCTGGCCGGTCGCGTTGCCGACGATCCGACCGGCGAACCCCGCGCCCTTGTAGCCGAAGTCGACCTTGCCCTGGTACATCACCATGCTGCCCTGGCGGGCCAGCACCGGGGAGCCGCCGGCGCCGAGGTCGACCCGGACGAGCTGCTTGTTCTGCGGGGTCCAGCGCTGTCCGGTGGGCAGCTCCTTGTACTGCTGGATGGCACCCGCGAGGCCGCCGCCGGGCTGCGGCATCCCTTGCGGAACACCGGGCTGCTGACCGTACGGGGCGGGCTGGCCGTAAGGAGCCGGCTGACCGTAGGGCGCGGGCTGGCCGTACGGCGCGGGCGCGCCGGGCGGCGGGGCCTGGCCGGGGTACTGGCCCGGGACCTGGCCGTACGAGGGCTGCTGGGGCGGCTGTCCGTACGGGGCCGGGGCCGGGGGCGGGACGGTGCCCGGCGGCAGGGTCATCGGCGCGGCGATGGTGGGCGCCGCGTGGATCTGCGGGCTGGGCGCGGGTGCCGGGGGCGGCGTGGATCCCGGCGGCGGCGGTGCGTAGTGCTGCGCGGGAGCCGGGGCCGGGGCGGGCGTGCCGAACTGCGGGGCCGGCTGCGGGGGCTGGGGCTGCTGCGGCGCGGCCGGGGCGCCGAACTGGGGCGCGGGGGCGCTCTGGGCGGGCGGCGCGAAGCCCGGGGCGGCGCCCTGCGGCTGCTGCGGCGCCGCGGGCTCCTCCTCGGCGACCTCGCCGCCGAAGTTCTTCAGCAAGGCCTCAAGGCCGCCGTCGAAGCCCTGGCCGACGGCTGCGAAGCGCCAGACGTCCTTGAGGTAGAAGTCGCCCAGCATGACCGCGCGCTCGGTGCTGAACTCGGCGCCCGTGAACGCGTATCTGACGACTTCCTCGCCACCGGCCACGACTCTGATGTACCCGGGGCCGATCTGCGACATCTGACCGGCGCCGTCGAGCGTCGCGGTGAACGAGAGCTTGTGGACGTGGGCCGGGATGCGGTCCAGGGTGACGCGGAACGACTCGGTGTCACCGGCCTGGGCGCCCAGGAGCTGAATGGACTCCTCTGGCGACTTGGGCTGGTTGAAGAAGATGAAATACCGGTCGTCGGACAGCTGCTCATGCTCGTCGAGGCCGAAGCAGCTGATGTCGAAGGACAGCCCGGGGGCGCCGATCTGCACGCCTACATACAGATCGGTCCCCGCTGTCAGGTCACTGATCTTGGCCTTGTGGCCGCGCTGGAATTCCCTGGCCATGCGTAACGACCGTCCCCCATCCCGAGTGTGATTGGTCGCGCCAGGCTAACGGCTGGCCACGACAATCGGCCAAGCCGGTACGCATTCGGTACACGATCGCCGAGATCACTCTCCGCGTGCGGCGGGCAGATGGGGCAGCCGGTCGGCCGCCACCACCCCTTCGAGGTATCCACGCGCGCGTTCCGTACGGGGGTAGGCCTCGAGGAGGCGCCAGAAGCGCGGCCCGTGGCCCGGCACCAGCAGGTGAGCCAGCTCGTGGACGAGCACATAGTCGACGACGTACTCGGGCATGCCCTGGAGCCGGTGCGAGAGGCGGATGCTGCCCTCGGCGGGGGTGCACGAGCCCCAGCGGGTGTTCTGGTTGGTCACCCAGCGCACCGAGGCGGGACGCGCGCGACCGTCGAAGTACAGGTCGGACAACCGCTCGGCGCGCTCGGTCAGTTCCGCGTCGCCCAGCATCCGCTTGCTCTCCTGGGCGGCGAGCTTGTCGAGCATCACGCTCACCCAGCGCTGCTCCTCGGCCTCGGACATCCGGGCCGGGATCAGCACGATGGTGCGGTCGCCCTCGCGGTACGCGGAGACCGTCCTGCTGCGCCGGGCGCTCCTGCGCACCTCGACCGCGCTCGTCGCATGACCGCGGGGCGGCGGACTTGTCGGACTGCGGGGCGGGCTTCCGGCACTCTGCAGTGGGTCGGCGGGCACGCCCCGACGTTACCCGCTGTCAGTGGGGGAAGTCCCGCCTCCGGGACGGTTCACCCATGATCCATTCAGGGCGTGCACCATTTGAACGACTAATGCCGCCGCCTGTGGACAACTTTCCGCACGAGTTCGCCGCACCCGGCATTCTGACAACGGGATCGCACGACGGGGGTGGAAATGCATCCGATGCTGAAACCGGCACTGCGCCGGGCATGGCGGGACCGGCAGACCGTGCAGTTCGGGGTGACACCGGCGCGGGCGGTGGTGGTCTCGCCGGTGGACACGGCGACGGGGAGCTTCCTGGAGCTCCTCGACGGCACCCGGGGCTTGCCGCTGCTGTACGAGGAGGCCAGGGCCCTGGACCTGTCGCCCGGCCAAGTCGACGCGCTGGTGGAGCGGTTGACCGGGGCCGGGGTGGTCGACGACCCGACGGCCGGCGGCCCGGCGGCGCAGGCGTTGCTCGGGCGGCCCGAGGCGTTCGACCGGACCAGGTCCGACCTGGCCTCGCTCTGTCTGGTGGATCCCGAACCGGGCGGCGGGGCGCGCCGGTTGGCGGCCCGCCGGTCCCTGCGGGTGCAGGTGCGGGGCGCGGGGCGGGTGGGGGCGACGATCGCCTCGGTCCTGGCCGCGTCGGGGGTGGGCCGGGTGGAGGTGCTGGACGGCGGGACGGTGCAGCCGTGGGACGTGGCGCCGGGCGGACTGTCCGAGCAGGCGGTCGGCGAGCGCCGGGTCCCGGCGGCCCAGCAGCTCGTGCGGGGCGCGGCGCCGGACCGTCCGCCCCGGTCCGGCGAGGGCGACGGGCCGACCGGGCTGTCACTGATCGTGGTGGCGCCCAGGGACGGACTCGATGTGTACGCATCGGACCCGGTGACCGGCGGGGAGTGGGTGGCGGCGGGCATCCCCCATCTGTACGCGGGAGTTGTGGAGACGACCGGGCTGGTGGGGCCGCTGGTCCTGCCCGGTGGCACCGCGTGCGCGGGCTGTCTGGCGCTGGAGCGCGCCGAGCGCGATCCCGGCTGGCCCCGGATGCTCGCGCAGTGGCGCTCGGGCCGCCGTCGGGGTGCCGTACCGGCCTGCGACCTGGCGCTCGCGACCGCCGTGGCGGGGCTGGCCGCGGCGCACGCCCTGTCCTTTCTGGACGGCGATCTCCCGGCGAGCACGGGCACGCGGTGGGAGGCGTCGCTGCCCCTGCTCGGTTGGCAGCCGCGCCGTCTCGGGGCCCGGCTCGACTGTCCCTGCGGCGCTGGTGGGAACAGTGAAGGGGAGGACACCTCGGGGGGCGTTCGGCCGCAGGACACAATGGCCCCGGTAACCGCTGTCAACGACGCACTGCCGCGAGGCGCGCGGCACCGCCGGCTGGGAATTGGAGGGGCGCATGTCTGATCTTCCCCGGAAGGCGGTCACCCGGACCGCCAAGTTGGCCGCGCTGCCACTGGGTTTCGCCGGGCGTGCCACCTGGGGCCTGGGCAAGCGGATCGGAGGCAAGTCCGCGGAAATAGTCGGCCGCGAGCTCCAGCAGCGCACCGCCGAGCAGCTCTTCAAGGTCCTGGGCGAACTCAAGGGCGGCGCGATGAAGTTCGGGCAGGCCATGTCCGTCTTCGAGTCGGCGCTGCCCGAGGAGGTCGCCGGTCCCTACCGGGCCGCGCTGACCAAGCTGCAGGAGGCGGCGCCGCCCATGCCGACCCGTACGGTGCACGCGGTGCTCGCGGAGCGGCTCGGGGACGAGTGGCGCGAGCTGTTCCTGGAGTTCGACGAGAAGCCCGCCGCGGCCGCTTCGATCGGGCAGGTGCACCGGGCGGTCTGGCACGACGGGCGCGAGGTCGCGGTCAAGGTGCAGTACCCGGGCGCCGGTGAGGCGCTGCTCTCCGACCTGACACAGCTGAGCCGGTTCGCCCGGCTGCTCGGGCCGCTGATCCCGGGCATGGACATCAAGCCGCTCATCTCGGAGCTGCGCGACCGGGTCTCGGAGGAGCTGGACTACGAACTGGAGGCGGGCGCCCAGCGCGAGCACGCGGCGGAGTTCGCCGACGATCCGGACGTGGTGGTGCCCGATGTGGTGCACCAGTGCGACCAGGTCCTGGTGACCGAGTGGATCGACGGGACCCCGCTGTCCGAAGTGATCGCGGACGGTACGGAGGAGGAGCGCGACCGGGCGGGCCAGCTCCTCGCGAGATTCCTCTTCTCCGGCCCGGCACGGACCGGGCTGCTGCACGCGGACCCGCATCCGGGCAACTTCCGGCTGCTGCCGCCGGAGAAGGAGGGCGGCGCGCGGCGCCTGGGAGTGCTGGACTTCGGGACGGTGGACCGGCTGCCGGGCGGGCTGCCCCGGACGATCGGCGACTCGCTGCGGATGACGCTCGACGGCGACGCCGAGGCGGTCTACGCGCTGCTGTGCGAGGAGGGCTTCGTGAAGGAGTCCATAGACCTCGACCCGGACGCGGTCCTGGACTATCTGCTGCCGATCATCGAGCCCGCGCAGGCGGACGAGTTCACCTTCACCCGTGCCTGGATGCGCGGGCAGGCGGCCCGGATCGCCGACCCGCGCTCCCCCGCACACCAGTTGGGCAAGCAGCTCAATCTGCCGCCCGCGTATCTGCTGATCCACCGGGTGACGCTCTCCACCATCGGGGTGCTGTGCCAGCTGGACGCGACGGTCCGGCTGCGGGACGAGCTGGAGCAGTGGGTTCCCGGGTTCCTGTCCGCCGAGGAGGAGCTGGGCGAGCTGGAGAACCTGGCGGTCCTGGGGGCCGGGGAGCCGGACGAGGAGGAGGACGAGCAGCCCGCCGGGGCGTGAGGTCCGGGCGGTCCGGCGGGGCCTGGCCCCGCGCGGGTCACCACCACACGGAGTCGAGCCTGCTCTCGATCGCCCGGATGTTGGCGCGCGCGCAGGCGTCGCAGAAGTAGAGACGTTCACCGTTCTCGACGGAGTAGGTCCAGGTCGGCGGAGTGCTCTCGGCGGGGGTGCCGCAGCTCGAGCACACAACGGTCTCGGCAACCGGCTGGGTCGGGTCGTCCATTTCGTGACGATACCGCCGCGGCCGGTAGTTGCGGGCACAACGCACCGCGGGGGCCGGTCCGTTCGGACCGGCCCCCGCGGGCTCATTCATCACTTCGCACACTGGCTGGCGGTGCGGCCGTTACTGCATGACGGCCATGGCCAGGGCGCGGCGGGCACGCATCGACACGCGCTCGGCGCGGCGCTGCATCCGCCGGGCGGCGATCAGGCGCATGGCCTGCCGCTCGGCCTCGGCTTCCCGCAGGCGCTCGTGCATATGGGCACGGGCGAGGGCTTCTGGCATGAGTTGCATTTCGAGGGTCCTGTTCTGACGCGAGGCGTTCGCGCCGGTGGTGGTGAAGTCTGGGGTCGCGGAGCCCATGGGCTCGCTGGCGGACGTCGTCATCGGGGCCTGCTTCTGGGGGTCGTTCGTGAGGGGGCGGTCGATGGTTCCCGGGCGGTTCATGCCGCGACCGGGTTCTTGCGCGGGCGGCCACGCGGCCGCTTGCGGGCTACGACCACACCCTGGACGAAGAGCTCGCCGCCCCAGACGCCCCAGGGCTCGCGCCGCTCCTTGGCCCCGGCGAGGCAGGCCTCGACCAGCGGACAGGTGCGGCAGAGGGACTTGGCGTACTCGACGTCCGCCGGGGACTCGGCGAAGAAGACCTCCGGGTCGTACGAGCGGCAGGGGACGGGTACGCCGAGGTTCTCGATGGCGTCGTCGAGCGCGGTGAGCGCGGTGAGGGGAGTCAAGGCGGGGTCCTCCGTGAGACCGGGCGGGGGGATCGTCTGGGCGGGCGGTACGGACGGGGCGTGCGCTTCGAGTTGCACGGTGTTTTTCTTCCTCGTCTTGTTGTCGGTCCGGCCGGTCGGCCGGGTTTCGGCTGGTACCGAGACCCCTTCGCGCTGTCGTCCCCGTTCGGGGACAAACAGAAGGGCCGCGGATCCCTGGTGGGGTTCCGCGGCCCTGAAGGCGCCTGCCTGATCCTGGATCAGGCTGGATCACTCCAGGGTTCGAGCCCACGGAAGGCCCACATCGTGTGGTGCTGCGTCGTCTGCTTCTCGGCTCCGGCACCGGCCGCCGCAAAGGCATAGGCCTGGGCCTGTCCCTTCACTACTGCTGCTTCCGGTGCCTGGGTCGGTCGCTCATTGCCGTTCCGCACGGGGAGGCTCGCCAGGGAGGACGGAATGACGACCGAGAGGCCGAGCAGACCGGAGACGCCGGCGGACAGACCGGTGCCCTGGAGAGAGGAGCCGAGCGGGCAGGTGGCGACGACCGAGCGATCGGTCAGTTTGGCGGTGCTGATGCTGGTGAAGTTCATGAAGCTGGTCACTGGTCTCGCCTCCTCTCGGCGTCTCGGGGAGCTGGGGCCCGGGGGCCTTGTCCCATGCGTATTCGGATAAGTACAGCAAGTAGAGCACGGACGCAGGGCCTCTGAGAAGCCGCTGTTTCCGTGGTTAAGAACCTATGGGGATTCCTGGGGCGGGCGCAAACTATTTTTCCCACGAGTTTTCAAGAGGGCTCCTCATCGCTGCCGCCAACCTCCTGACCTGCACAGATGGCCAGGACATCGGTGCCGAAGCGGTCCAGCTTGCGGGCGCCGACCCCTGAGATCACCGCGAGCTCCCCGCCGCTGGCCGGCACGGCCTCCGCGATCGCCATCAGGGTCTTGTCGGTGAACACGCAGTACGGCGGCTGCCCCAGCAGGCTCGCCTGGCCCGCCCGCCAGTCGCGCAGCCGCTCGTACAGACCCTCGTCCATGTCGGAGGGGCAGTCCTCGCAGCGCATCAGCTTCATCTCACCGGCTTCGGTGAGCGTCTTGCCGCACACCCGGCACAGGACCGGGCCGCGCCGGGTCCGTCTGCGGGCGGCGCCGCGCTCCACCCCGCCCGTGGAGGCCGCGGACGAGGAGCGGGCGCCGAGGGCCGCGGAGCCGGGCCGCAGGCCATTCAGGAAGCGGCTGGGGCGGCGCGAGGGCCGTCCGCCGGGAGAGCGCGAGAGCGACCAGGACAGGGCCAGGTGCACCCGGGCCCGGGTGACGCCCACGTAGAGCAGCCGGCGCTCCTCCTCGACCTGTTCGTCGGTCTTCGCATATGTGATCGGCATCATGCCCTCAGTGAGGCCGACCAGGAAGACCGCGTCCCACTCCAGACCCTTGGCGGCGTGCAGCGAGGCCAGGGTGACGCCCTCGACCGTCGGCGCGTGCTGCGCGGCCGCGCGCTCGTCGAGCTCGGCCACCAGGTCGGAGAGCGTCGCACCGGCCTTGGCACGCGCGAAGTCCTCCGCCAGCCGGACCAGCGCCGCCAGCGACTCCCAGCGGTCGCGGACGGCGCCCGAGCCCGCCGGAGGAGTGGCGGTCCAGCCCTTGGTGCCGAGGACGGCCCGGACCTGGGACGGCAGGTCCACGGCGTCGTCGAGGAGCGAGTCGTTGCCCCCCGCGCGGGCCGCGCCGCGCAGGGCGACGCCCGCCTCCCTGACCTCGGGCCGCTCGAAGAACCGCTCGGCGCCGCGCAGCTGGTAGGGCACGCCCGCGTCGGCGAGGGCCTGCTCGTAGATCTCCGACTGCGCGTTGATCCGGTAGAGCACGGCGATCTCGCCGGCCGAGACCCCGGAGGCGATCAGGTCGCGGACGCGCCGGGCGACGCCCTCGGCCTCTGCGGGCTCGTCCCCGTACTCCGTGTAGACCGGCTCGGGGCCCGCCTCGCGCTGGGAGACGAGTTCGAGGCGGTGGTCGGCGGCGCGGCCGCGGGCCTGGGCCAGCAGGCCGTTGGCGAGGTGCACCACCTGGGGGGTCGAGCGGTAGTCCCGCACCAGCTTCACCACCGTCGCGTTCGGATGGCGGGTGCGGAAGTTCAGCAGGTGGTCGGGGGTGGCGCCGGTGAACGAGTAGATCGTCTGGCTGGCGTCGCCGACGACGCAGAGGCTGTCCCGCTCGCCGAGCCACAGCTCAAGCAGGCGCTGCTGGAGGGGGCTGACGTCCTGGTACTCGTCGACCACGAAGTGCTGGTACTGGCCGCGGATCTGCTCGGCGATGTCGTGCCGGTCCTGGAGGACGCCGACCGTGAGCAGCAGCACGTCCTCGAAGTCGATCATTCCGCGGTCGCGCTTCAGCTCTTCGTACGCCCCGTAGATCTGCGAGATCTCGGCCGGGTCGCGGGGGGCGTCGCGCTGGGACTTGGCGACCGCCGCCGGGTAGTCGGCGGGGACGGTCTGGGTGACCTTCGCCCACTCGATCTCGCCCGTGATGTCCCGCAGCTCGCCCCGGTCGAGCCGGACGCGGCAGCGGGCGCCCGCCTCCGCGACCAGCTGGACCTTGCGCTCGACCAGCCGGGGCAGCTCGCCGCCGACCGCCTTGGGCCAGAAGTACTGGAGCTGGCGCAGGGCGGCCGAGTGGAAGGTGCGGGCCTGGACGCCGCCCGCGCCGAGCTGGCGCAGCCGGCCGCGCATCTCGCCCGCCGCGCGGTTGGTGAACGTGACGGCCAGCACACTGCTCGGCTGCAGGATCCCGGCCCGCACCCCGTACGCGATCCGGTGGGTGATCGCGCGGGTCTTGCCCGTCCCGGCTCCGGCCAGCACGCACACCGGTCCGTGCAGGGCCGTCGCGACCTCGCGCTGCTCGGGGTCGAGGCCGTCGAGCACCGCGTCCGCCGAGTCGGGGACCTGTGGGAAGAGCGAGGAGTGCGTTGCTGATGTCACCCCGCCATGCTGCCAGGTCGGCGGAGGCGGACGGGACGCGTTGTCCACAGGGGGCGGGATTGGTCGTACTAATGCCGCGACCGCAGCCTTCCCACTGTCTCCCGGCCGCCTCCCCCGTACCGGTCGGGAATGGCGGCCCGATCGCGTACGTTCTCCCCTTGGCACTCAGCCGCTGAGGGCCATCGACCAAGATCCACCCACCGAGCCGAACATGAGGAGTGCGAGAGCATGCCGGGCACTGTGACGATGTACAGCACCACGTGGTGCGGCTACTGCCGCCGGCTGAAGAGCCAGATGGACCGCGAGGGCATCGCGTACAACGAGATCAACATCGAGCAGGACCCGGAGTCGGCGGCGTTCGTCGAGAAGGCCAACGGGGGCAACCAGACGGTGCCGACCGTGCTCTTCGCCGACGGCTCGACGCTGACGAACCCGTCGCTCGCGCAGGTCAAGCAGAAGATAGGCGCCTGAGCCTGAGCTCCACGCGCGCGTAGAGGGCCCCCACCGGCGCGGTGGGGGCCCTCCGTGTGCCGGGGCCCGGAGGCGCCGGGCTCAGTGCGTGGGCCTGGGCAGCGGCTTGCCGTACCAGAGCTCGATGAGGCGGGCCGCGATCGAGATGCCGTACGGCGGCAGGACCTCGCCCGACTCGAAGGCGGCGCGCAGGTCCTCGCGGGAGAACCAGCGGGCCTCGTGGATCTCCTCGCCGTCCACGTTGATCTCGGACGACGTGGCGTGCGCCATGAAGCCGAGCATCAGGCTGGACGGGAACGGCCAGGGCTGGCTGGCGACGTACTCGACCTCGCCGACCGTGACGCCCGCCTCCTCGAAGACCTCGCGGCGCACCGACTGCTCGATGGACTCGCCGGGCTCGACGAAGCCCGCCAGGGTCGAGAAGCGGCCCTCCGGCCAGTGCACCTGGCGGCCGAGCAGCGCGCGGTCCTCGTCGTCCGTGACCAGCATGATCACGGCCGGGTCGGTGCGCGGGTAGTGCTCGGCGCCGCACGCCTGGCAGCGGCGGATGTGGCCGGCGGCCGCGATGACCGTGCGCTCGCCGCAGCGGGAGCAGAAGCGGTGCAGCCGCTGCCAGTTCTCCAGGGCGACCGCGTGGACCATCAGGCCGGTGTCCCGGGGCGACAGGAGCAGCCCGGCCTCGCGCAGGCCCGCCGCGCGGGCGGACTGGTCCATCCGGCCCGGCAGGGAGTCCTTCTGGAGCGCGAAGTAGCTGACGCCGTCGTCGTCGGTGCCCAGGAAGTAGCGGTGGGTCTCGGTGACGGGGGCCTCGAAGGCCGGGGTCATCACCAGTTCCGTACGGCCGTCGGCGGTGTCGTCGATCAGGACCTGACCGCCGGAGACCACGAAGACCCTGGTCGTGGGGTGGCTCCAGGCCGCCGCCAGCCAGGCCTCGTCCAGGCGGTGGTGGGCCGCGCGGTCGATGCCGCTGGCCTCGGTGAGGCTGATGGGCGTGGCGAGGCCGATCGGCCGGTCCGCGGTGGCGTCACTGCTGGTGGTGCTGGTGGTGCTGGTGGTGCTCACAGGTGCTTCCAACTCCCCCGGGTGGATGGGTTCAGCGGTGTTCGTTCGGCGGTGGTGCGGCGGGGCCGCGGCCCTTCACCGCCGTACGGCGGCGAGGTCGCCCCACAGGTGGGCGGTGGTCTCGACGCCCTTGAGGAGGAGGTCGACCTCGACCTTCTCGTTGGGCGCGTGCCAGCCGTCGGACGGGACGGAGATCCCCAGGAAGAGCACCGGCGCGCCGAGCACGTCCTGGAGGTCGGCGGCCGGGCCGGAGCCGCCCTCGCGCGTGAAGCGGATCTTCTGGCCGAAGGCGCGGCCCATGGCCCGTACGACGGACTGCAGCGCCGGGTGGTCCAGCGGCGTCAGACAGGGACGGGTGGCCGCACTGAAGGCGATCTCGTGCCGGATGCCGGCCGGGACCTGGGCGGCGACCCACTCCGTGACCAGCTTCTCGATCCGGTCCGGATCCTGTCCGGCGACCAGCCGGAACGACAGCTTCACCATCGCCGACGACGGGATGATCGTCTTGCCGCCGGGGCCCTGGTAGCCGCCGCCGATGCCGTTGACCTCGGCGGTCGGCCGGGCCCAGACGCGCTCGAGGGTCGAGTATCCGGCTTCTCCTTGGGCGGCACGGGACTTGGCGGTACGCAGCCACTCGGCCTCGTCGAAGGGCAGCTCGGCGACGAGCTCGCGCTCGGCCTCGGTCAGCTCGGCGATGCCGTCGTAGAAGCCGGGCACGGCGACCCGCTCGTCGGCGTCGTGCAGCGCCGCGACCAGACGGGCGGCGGCGGTGGCCGGGTTGGGCACGGCGCCGCCGAAGGAACCGGAGTGGATGTCCTGGTCCGGTCCGTACAGCCGGATCTCGCACTCGGCGAGGCCGCGCATGCCCGTGCACACCGTAGGTGTGTTCTCCGACCACATGCCGGTGTCGGAGACGATCACGGCGTCGGCGGCGAAGCGGTCGGCGTGCGCCTCGACGAGAGCGCGGAAGTTCGGCGAGCCGGACTCCTCCTCGCCCTCGACCAGGAGCTTGAGGTTGACGGCGGGCGCGGTACGGCCGGTGGCGGCGAGGTGCGCCCGCACGCCCAGGGTGTGGAAGAACACCTGGCCCTTGTCGTCGGCCGCGCCCCGCCCGTACAGCCGGCCGTCGCGCAGCTCCGGCTCGAAGGGCTCGGTGTGCCAGCCGTCCTCGCGCGCGGCGGGCTGCACGTCGTGGTGGCCGTAGACGAGCACAGTGGGGGCCTCGGGGTCGCCGGAGGGCCACTCCGCGTAGACGGCCGGGGCGCCCGGGGTCGGGAGGACCTCGGTGACCGGGAAGCCGGTCTCCTTGAGCTTGGCGGCCAGCCAGTCGGCGCTGCGCCGGACGTCGCCGTCGTGCTCGGGCTGGGCCGACACGGACGGGATCCGCAGCCACTGCGCGAGGTCGTCGAGGAAGGCGGCGCGGTGCTGCTCGATGTACGCGCGCACGGTGTCGTCGGCTGCGGTCTGGACGGCGCTGTCCGGGGTCTCGCTCATGCCATTGAGCCTATCCGGCCGCTGGTGGTGGGATGTCCGCCGGTGTCCCGGCCGGGCCGTGCGGGGGCGCGGGGGCGGCCTCCTCGCGCGCGTGCCCGTGCTCGGCCCCGCCGTTGCCCTCTCCCCCTCGCTCCCCCAGCAGGATCCGCTCCAGCTCGGCGCGGCCGGGGAGGCGGGCGGGGCGGACCGTCTCCCCTGTACGTACGTACAGGAAGGCGGCCGTGACGGAGTCCAGCGGGACGCCGTGCTGCTCGGCCCAGGCGAGCCGGTAGACGGCGAGCTGGAGCGGGTCGCCGGTGGCGCCGCGGCCGGTCTTCCAGTCGACGATCTCGTACGTGCCCGGCCGCTCGCCCGGGTACACCGCGTCGATGCGGCCACGGATGACCCGGCCCGCCAGCGTGAGCTGGACCGGCGCTTCGGTGCGGAGCGGGGTGCGCCGGGCGTACGGGGAGCGCTCGAACGCCTCCTTGAGGGCCGCGAGGTCCCGCTCGTCCGCGATGTCGGCGTCGCTCTCGTCGCCGCCGGGGAGCTCGTCGGGGCCGAGCATGGGCAGCGGCAGCTCCTCGAAGCGGGACTCCACCCAGGCGTGGAACCGGGTGCCGCGGCGGGCGGCGGGCTGCGGCGGCTTCGGCATCGGACGGGCCAGCTCCTGGGCGAAGCCGTCCGGGTCGGCGGCCAGTCTCAGCAGGTCGGAGGCGGTGAGCGAGGGCGGCACCAGGACCTCGCGGCTGGTGGCGCGGGCGCGGCGGAGCTCGGTGGTGAGCGCCTCCAGGTCGCGGTCCCAGGACGCGATGGCGCGGCGCTCCTCGGGGGTGAGGACAGGCTCCCGCGGGGCGGAGCCGGTACGGGAGTCCGTACGGGGGCGGGAGGGCTGGGCGGGGACGTCGGCGCGCGCGTGGGCGTCGGCCGGGGCGGGGTGCTCGGCCGGTGCCGGGCGCTGCGTCGGCAGGCTCTCCCAGCCGTCCTCCAGCGCGGAGAGGACATCCAGGTCGTCCGCGTCACCGAAGGCGTCGAAGTCATCCGGGGGGAGCGCGTCGTCCTCGTAGGGGAAGTCGGGCTCGTGGGAGAAGTCGTCCTCCACGCGCGCGTGGGCCGAGTCCTCGTCCTCGCGCGCGTAGTACAGCTCTTCCGCACCGGCCGCCCCCTCCGCGTCCAGGTACGCCAGGACGGTCTCGGCCGCCGCCCGTCGGCGGGCCAGCGACGTGGGGTCGAGCGGGAGCGGCCACGCGTGCGTGGCGGCAGACTCGCTCAGGGCCGGGTTCTCGGCGTCCTCGGCGGGCTTGTCGGCCCAGGCCTCGATCTCGCCGTGGCCCGCCTCGCAGTGGGTGTACAGCGCCTGGAGGAACTCGGACGGGCCGCGCGGCTTCTTCTGGCTCGGGCCCCACCAGTGGCCCGAGCCGAGGAGCAGCGAGCGGGGGCGCGTGAACGTGACGTAGCCCAGCCGCAGTTCCTCGGTGTGCTGGTGCTCCTTCAGCTCCTCCTTGAAGGCCTTGAGGCCCTTGGCGTCCCACTCCGGAGTCGCCGGGAGGGTCGGGGCGTCGCCGCGCAGCGCGTGCGGAAGGACCTTGGCCTGGGCCGTCCAGGCCTCCCGCGACTGGGTGGAGGGGAAGGTTCCGTTGACCAGGCCGGGGACGGCGACCACGTCCCACTCAAGTCCTTTGGACTTGTGGGCGGTGAGCACCTTCACCGTGTTCTCGCCGCCGGGCAGGGCGTTGTCCAGGCCCTTCTCGTACTGGGCGGCGGTGCGCAGGAAGCCGAGGAAGGCAAGGAGCGAGGCCTCGCCGTCGAGGGCCGCGAACCCCGCCGCTATGTCCAGGAAGTTGGCCAGGGTCTCGCGGCGGCGGGCGGCCAGGGCGTGCGGCGAGGCCGAGAGCTCGACCTCCAGGCCGGTGGTGGTGAGCACTCGGTGGAGCACGTCCATGAGCGGGTCGGCGAGCGAGCGGCGCAGATCGCGCAGCTCGGCGGCGAGCCGGGCGAAGCGCACCCGCGCCTCGGCCGAGAACGGCAGCTCGTCGTCCTCGCCGTCGCCCGACTCCAGGAAGGTGTCGAGTGCGTCCGCGAGGGAGATCACCTCGGCCGGGTCGACACCCTCCACGGCGTCCGCGAGCCGCTGGTCCGGATCGTCCGACCCGGCCCGCTCGCGCCGTACGAGATGGCGCGCACGGCGGCCGAGCAGGGCCAGGTCGCGGGGGCCGACGCGCCAGCGCGGGCCGGTCAGGACGCGGACGAGCGAGGCGTTGGCGCCCGGGTCCTGGAGGACTTCGCAGACCGCCACCAGGTCAGCGACCTCGGGCAGGTGGAGCAGCCCGGAGAGGCCGACGACCTCGACGGGGATGTCGCGCGCGACGAGCGCGCCCTGGATCTGCGGGAAGTCGCCCGCGGTCCGGCACAGGACGGCGATCTCGCCGGGCTCCTTGCCAGTGCGGACGAGGTGCGCCAGGGAGTCCGCGAGCCAGTCGATCTCCTCCTGGTGGGTGTCGAGCAGGGCGATGCGGACCGTGCCGTCGCGCTCGGCGCCGGGGGCCGGGCGCAGTGCCTCCACGCCCGCGTGCATCGCGCGCAGCGGCGCGGCCAGCGAGTTGGCGAGGTCGAGCAGACGGCCGCCGCTGCGGCGGTTCTCGCTGAGCGAGTGGCGGGTGGCCGGGCTGCCGTCCCCGTACGGGAAGTGGCGCGGGAAGTCGTCCAGGTTGGCCACCGAGGCGCCGCGCCAGCCGTAGATGGCCTGGCAGGGGTCGCCGACGGCGGTCACCGCGTGTCCGGTCCCCCCGCCGAACAGGGCGGCGAGCAGCCGGCGCTGGGCGACCGAGGTGTCCTGGTACTCGTCGAGCAGCACGACGCGGAACTCGTCGCGCAGGATCCGGCCGACCTCGGGGCGGGTGAGGGCGAGCTCGGCGGAGAGCGCGATCTGGTCGCCGAAGTCGAGCAGGTCACGGGATTTCTTGGCATCCCGGTAACGGACGGTGAGGTCGAGGAGTTCCAGCCGCCCCTCGGCCGCTTCGGGCACCTTGCGCAGATCCGCGTTGCTGAGCCTGGCGCCCTCCAGGGCGCGGAGCAGCTCCCGGTCGTACGCCCGCAGCTCCTCCGGTCGTACGAGGTGCTCGGCGAGCTCCGCGTCCAGCGCCAGCAGGTCGCTGACCAGGGAGGCGAAGGACTTGGTCAGCGCGGGGTACGGACCCGGTGCCTCGCGCAGCACACGGGCCGCGAGCTGGTAGCGGGTGGCGTCCGCGAGCAGCCGGGAGGTGGGCTCGAGCCCTATCCGCAGACCGTGGTCGGTCAGGAGCTGTCCGGCGAACGCGTGGTACGTCGAGATCCGGGGCTCGCCCGGGGGGTTGTCCGGGTCGATCGCGTCCGGGTCGGTGATGCCCGCGCGGACCAGGGCGGTCCGGACGCGCTCGGCGAGCTCGCCCGCGGCCTTGTTGGTGAAGGTCAGTCCGAGGACCTGCTCGGGGGCGACCTGCCCGGTGCCGACCAGCCAGACCACCCGGGCCGCCATCACGGTGGTCTTCCCGGACCCGGCGCCGGCCACGACGACCTGCGGGGCGGGCGGGGCGGTGATGCACGCCGTCTGCTCCGGGGTGAACGGGATGCCGAGGAGCTCCTTGAGCTCTTCGGGGTCGGTGAGGAGGGGCACCCCAGAGAGGCTAACGGGGGCCACTGACAACCGTGGTCCCCGTTAGCGCCGGTGTGACGCTCCCCGCACTCCCGACCGGGGTGCGCCCAGGCGTCAGGCCTTCAATTCGCCGGTCCCGGGCGTCAGGCCTTCAGCTCGCCCGTCCCGCCGGAGCCGGAGCCGGAGCCGCCGCCAGGCTTCATGCCCAGCTTCTCCAGGTCCATGACCTGGTCGGCGGGCGGCGGGGTGATCGTCACCGGCTTGTCGTAGTCACTGAAGGTGACGGTGCCGGGCTCGTCGCCGCCCGTCTCGACGACCTTCAGCAGCCGGGCAGGGCCCTGCTTGGCGACGTACATCGTCACGGCGGAGCCGTCGCTCTTCTTCTTGGTGAGCGTGACGGCGGGCACACCGGCGACGGCGGTGTCGGCGCCCTTGGTCATCCCGGTGCGGTCGCCCTTGTCGTCGTCCATGCCCGCGACGAGGTCGGAGAGCACGCAGAATTGGCCCATGTCGTCGCCGGACGCCTTGCCGCGGCGCTTCTTGGACTTCGTCGGGGCGTCCGCCGGCATCTTCATCCAGCGGCCCTTGAGGACCTCGATCATGGCGTCGGCCTGCCGCTTGGGGGTGCCGTCCTCCTTGGCTATGGCCCGGTAGAACTTCTCGTCGCCCTTCATGTAGAAGGACTTGGCGTCGGCCTTGATCAGGTGGGCAGTGCCGCCCTTGACGGTCGCCCTGCCGGAGCAGTTGCCCTGGCGGGTGACCGAGACCTCGATGGCCATGTGCTCACCGTCGGAGATGCCCGCGCCGGACACCTTCACGGTGTTCGCCGCCTTCGTCACGCCGACCGCCTTCTCGGCGATCGCGTCGGGGGTCATCCCCGCGAACGGGTCCACGGGCGTGGGGGAAGCCGTCGCGGACGGCTTCCGGGCCTCGGAAACGCCCTTGGCCTTGTTGTCACCGTCCTTGCCGCAACCCGCAAGACCGGCGACGGCGGTCGTACCGACCACCGCGACGACCAGAACCTTCCGACTGACCCACATGCGTCTCTCCTCACCAGACCGATGGACCCGCGACATTGTGCGACTGTCGTGGCCCCATCAATACAGCGCCCCCGCCCCCCACATCCGTCACTCCAGTACCTGCCGCCCCTCCGGCTGGGCCGAGCACGACGTACGGAAAGTGCAGTTCGTGCAGTGCTGGCCCGGGTTCGGGGTGAAGTGCTCGTCCAGGACGCGGCCCGCCGCCGTGGCGAGGAGGTCGCCGACCCACTCCCCCGCCAGCGGCTCCTGCGCCTGGACCTTCGGGTACGCCTCACCGCCCTCCTTCTTGGGGGCGGCCTGGCGCAGATGGACCAGCTCGGCGCCGCCGGGCGCGGGGCGCTCACCGGCGAACGCCTCGTCGACCGCGCCCCGCTCGACCGCCAGCTGGTAGACCGCCAGCTGCGGGTGCGCGGCCACCTCGTTCGCGGTGGGCGCCTGCTTGCCGGTCTTGAAGTCGACCACGTAGGCGCGGCCCGCCTCGTCCCGCTCCACCCGGTCCATGGAGCCGCGGATGCGGACCTCGTACTCGCCCGCCTCCAGCGTCACGTCGAAGTCGTGCTCGGTGGCGACGGGGGTGCGGCCCGTCCGGTCGAGCGTGTGCCAGCGCAGGAACCGCTCCAGCGCCACGCGCGCGTTGTTCTTCTCCTGGACAGACTTCCAGGGCGCGTCGAAGGCCAGCGCGTCCCACACCGAGTCCAGCCGTTCCATCAGCACGGCCAGATCGGCGGGCGTACGTCCGGAGGCGACCTCGTCCGCGAGGACGTGCACCACGTTGCCGAAGCCCTGCGCGGCGGACGTGGGCGCGTCGGCCTTCACCTCGCGGCCCAGGAACCACTGCAGGGCGCAGGTGTTGGCGAGCTGGTCGAGGGCGCTGCCGGAGAGCACGACCGGGTGATCGCGGTCGCGCAGGGGAACCGCGGAGCGCGTCGGCTCGTTCAACCCCCACCAGCGGTACGGGTGGGCCGCGGGGACCATGGGCTGGCCCTCGTCGTCGGTGAGGGCCGCGAGGCGGGCGAGGCGGCGGGCGGCGGCGTCCCGCAGCGCCTCGGACGCCTCGGGGTCGACGGTGGTCGCGCGCAGCTCCGCCACCAGCGCGGCGACGGCCAGCGGGCGGCGGGGCCGGCCGGTGACGTCCTTCGGCTCCTCGCCGAGCTCGGCGAGGAAGCGGGAGGGCTGGTCGCCGTCGTCGGCCGGGGCCTTGACCGCCGTCACGACGAGACGGTCGCGCGCGCGGGTGGCGGCGACGTAGAAGAGGCGGCGCTCCTCGGCCAGGAGGGCGCCGGGGGTGAGCGGTTCGGCGAGGCCGTCGCGGCCGATGCGGTCGGCCTCCAGGAGCGAGCCGCGGCGGCGCAGATCGGGCCAGAGGCCTTCCTGGACGCCCGCGACGACGACCAGGCTCCACTCCAGGCCCTTGGAGCGGTGGGCGGTCATGAGGCGTACGGCGTCGGGGCGCACGGCGCGGCGGGTGAGGGTGTCGGCGGCGATGTCCTGGGCGTCGACCTCCTCCAGGAAGTTGAGCGCGCCCCGGCCCCCGGTGCGCTCCTCGGCGCGCGCCGCGGTGTCGAACAGCGCGCACACCGCGTCCAGGTCGCGGTCGGCGTTGCGTCCGGCCGTGCCGCCGCGCAGCGCCGCGCGCTCCAGGCGCTGCGGCCACGGGGTGCCGCTCCACAGCTCCCACAGGGCCTCGGCCGCGGTGCCGCCGCCCTCCAGGAGCTCGCGGGCCTTGCGCAGCAGCGCGCTCAGGCGCTGGGCGCCCCGGGCGTACGCGGGGTCGTGCGCGACGAGCCGCTCGGGCTCGGCGAGCACGCGCGCGAGGAGGACGTCGGAGGGCGGTGGCACCCGGTTGCCCGCCGCCCGCTCCTCGTCGCGCAGGGCGCGGCCGAGGCGGCGGATGTCGGCGCTGTCCATGCCGCCGAGGGGCGAGGTGAGCAGGTCGAGGGCGGTCTCGGGGTCGAGCCAGGTGGGCGGGGTGTGATCGGCGGAACCGCCGTCATGTGCCGAACCGCCACCGCCGGCGGCAGCGTCGCCGCCCTCCGCCGTCTCACCGTCGGCCGCCTGGCCGTCGACTACCGCGCCGCCGTCATCCGCCGTGGGGGCGTCGCCTGCCGCGTCGGCCTCACCCGTGGAGCCGACGCCCCCCTCCGCCGCACCCAGCAGCGCCGCCGTCGCCACCGCCCGCAGGGCCGTCAGCAGCGGCGTCACCGCGGGCTCATGGCGCAGCGGGATGTCCGTGCCGTCCACCTCCACCGGGACGCCCGCCGACGTCAGGGCGCGGCGCAGCGCGGGCAGGGCGCGGGTGCCGGCGCGGGTCAGGACCGCCATGTCGTGCCACGGAACGCCCTCTTCCAGATGGGCGCGCCGGACGATGTCCGCGATGTTCTCCAGCTCCGTGGAGGCCGTCGGGTAGGTGTACGCCTCGACGCGTCCGCCCGCGCGTACCGCCGCGAGCTCGCGGTGGGCCCGTGCCTTCTCCGACGGCAGACGCGGCATCGGCATCCGCCGGGTCAGCAGCCGGGTCGCTGCGAGGAGCGCCTCGCCGGAGCGGCGCGACGTCGTCAGCACCTCGACCGGCGCCGGAGTGCCATCGGCGCGCCGAAACGTGTCCGGAAAGTCGAGGATCCCGTTGACGTCGGCGCCCCGGAACGCGTAGATCGACTGGTCCGGGTCGCCGAAGGCGACCAGCGTGCGGCCACCGCCCGCGAGGGCCCGCAGCAGGCGGACCTGAGCCGGGTCGGTGTCCTGGTACTCGTCCACGAACACCACGTCGTACGCATCGGCCGGAGCGGGCCCGTACGACGGGGCGGAGGAGGAGACGTGGGACGAGGTGCCGGAGTGCGGGGCGCGCTCGGCGAGCAGCACCGCCCGGTGGACCAGCTCGGCGTAGTCCAGTACGCCCTGGAGGTCGAGGACGTCGAGATATTCGGCCAAGAACGCGGCCGCCGCACGCCAGTCGGGGCGGCCGGTGCGCCGGGCGAAGTCGGCCAGCGAGTCCGGTGCCAGGCCCAGCTCGCGGCTGCGGGCGAGCACCGCGCGGACCTCGTCGGCGAAGCCGCGCGTGGTCAGACAGGCGCGCAGCTCGTCGGGCCAGCGGATGGGGGCGAGCCCCTCGCGCTCCAGGCCGAGCTGACCGGCCAGCAGATCGCGTACGGCCACGTCCTGCTCGGGGCCGGACAGCAGGCGCAGCGGCTCGGCGAACAGGTCGGCGTCCTGGTGGGCGCGGACCAGGGCGTAGCAGTAGGAGTGGAAGGTGGTGGCCTGCGGGCCCCGGGTGCCGCCGAGCCGCAGCGCCATGCGGTCGCGGAGCTCCACCGCGGCCTTGCGGCTGAAGGTGAGGACGAGGATCCGCTCGGGGTCGGTCCCGGCGGCCACTCTGGCCGCGACGGCCTCGACGAGCGTCGTGGTCTTGCCGGTGCCCGGCCCGGCGAGGACCAGCAGCGGCCCCCGGCCGTGGTCAACCACCGCCCGCTGACGTGCGTCCAGCAAAGGGGGGTCCACCGGCCTCAACGGGGTACGTACCAGTCGGTACGCGCCGGCGGACCGCCGTCGTACCTGGGGGTACGTCGTACGCCCGGTGAAGGAGGAGGAGCTCACGTGGATCGCCGGTCCTGGTGGGTGTGCTGGTGATGAGGGTGCGGACGGGGGCCGTGCCGACTGTCGACGGTACGCCGAAGCGCGCCCGGCACGCAGCGAGTCATCCGTACGGGCCTGCGGCCGCCCCCGGTGGCGCCCGATGGCCGAAGCTGTCAGATATGAGCCGCCCCGCCGCCGACCTCGCGCTCCGCGCCCGCCGCGCGCGCGGCCGGTATGTCCCCGGCGCGCCCGGAACGACCCCCCGCGCCCTCGCCGTCCTCCGCGCCGCCGTCCCAGCGCGCCCGGCGCATGTCGAGGCGCGGCAGATGGCCCTCGGCGGCCCGGCTCGCCTCGCGCAGCGGCGTGGCCTCGTCCCGGTAGTGGCCGAGGGCGCGCAGCTCGTGGCCCGGCAGCAGCGCCCCGTCCGCGCGCACCACGCGCCACCAGGGCGCGGCGGCGCCGTACAGCGCCATGACGCGGCCGACCTGGCGCGGGCCGCCCTCGCCCAGCCATTCGGCGACGTCCCCGTACGTCATCACCCGGCCGGGCGGGATCTGCTCGGCGACGTCCAGGACCCGTTCGGCATACTCCGGGAGTTCCGGAAGCTCATCGCTCACCCTGTCCATCCTGCCGTACGCCACCGACAGTGGACCGGGAAGCAGGCGCCCCTTGACCGCGCGCACCATGGCCACAGGGCGTGCACCGCACGGCGTACGCCCTCTCGACGCACCCTGATGCCCCCCTGCGGGGCCTGGTCATGCCACCATCATGCGGGCGGTGACCGGTGATACGAGAGCACGAAGACCAGACCGGCGAGACAGCGGACCAGACGGCGAAGGAGCGGGGCGTGCAGCCACCCGAAGCGGCGGCCGGCAGCTCCCCGGAGACGGGGGCGCGCTCCGACGTACCCGCTTCCGGCGCGAAGGCCGCGCCCGCGCCCGGCGCCAGGCCCTCGACCGTGGCCCCCTCCGGCGCCACGGCCACCTCCGCGCTGCGCGAGGCGGCGGAGAAGGAGTCCGGGTCCGGCTTCGAGGCCTGTGAGGCTTCGGCCTCCATCGAGCGCGTCTCGGTGGACGAACCGCTGCTCCCCGCGCGCGTGCACCGCCCCTCCGACCTCGTACGGCTGATCAGCGGCGTACTGGCCATCGCGATCGTGCTCACCATCGCCGCCATCGCCCACCACACCACGTCCGGCCTCGAACAGGACATCAGCAAGGGCTCCGACCAGGCTCCGGACGTACTGATCCGGCTGGCCGGTCTGGTCTCCTCCATCGCCGTGCTGATCCTGCCGGTCGCCTTCGCCATCGAGCGGCTGATCAAACGCGACGGGCTGCGCATCGCGGACGGTGTGCTCGCGGCCGTGCTCGCCCACGGCGCCGCCCTCGCCACCGACCTCTGGGTGGCCAAGTCGGCGCCCGACTCGATCACCAGCGCGCTCACCCAGCAGTCCGGCTCGGGCGGTCTCACCGACCCCGTGCACGGCTATCTCGCCCCGGTCATCGCCTATATGACGGCCGTCGGCATGGCCCGCAGACCGCGCTGGCGGGTCGCCCTGTGGGCGGTCCTGCTGCTCAACTCGTTCGCCGTGCTCGTCGGCGGCCAGACGACCGCCTTCTCGATCCTCGTCACGGTCCTGATCGGCTGGACGGTCGCCTACGGAACGCTGTACGCGGTGGGCTCGCCCAACGTCCGGCCCACCGGCCAGACCCTCCTCGCCGGACTGCGGAACGTGGGCTTCCGGCCGCTCACCGCGATGCGCGCCGAGGACGTCCCGGACTCCATGGAGCAGGGCGACCGGGGCCGACGCTACTTCGTGACCCTGGAGGACGCGCCGCCGCTCGACGTCACCGTCGTCGACCGCGAGCAGCAGGCCCAGGGCTTCTTCTACCGGGTGTGGCGGCGCCTGACCCTGCGCTCCATCACCACCCGCCGCTCCATCCAGTCGCTGCGCCAGGCCCTGGAGCAGGAGGCGCTGCTCGCGTACGCGGCGATCGCGGCCGGGGCGCACGCGCCCAAGCTCATCGCCACCTCCGAGCTCGGCCCGGACGCCGTGATGCTGGTGTACGAGCACACCGGCGGGCGCTCCCTGGACTCGCTGGCCGACGAGGAGATCACCGACGAGCTGATGCGCAGCGCCTGGCGGCAGGTGCGCGCGCTCCAGTCGCGGCGCATCGCCCACCGCCGGCTCGCGGGGGACGCGATCCTGGTGGATCGTTCCGGCACGGTCATCCTCACGGATCTGCGCGGCGGCGAGATCGCGGCCGGCGACGTGGTCCTGCGCATGGACATCGCGCAGCTCCTGGTCACCCTGGGGCTGCGGGTCGGCGCCGAGCGCGCGGTGGCCGCCGCCGTCGACGTGCTCGGCCCGGACACCGTCGCCGACAGCCTGCCGCTGCTCCAGCCGATCGCGCTGAGCCGCACCACGCGCGCGACGCTGCGCCGCCTGGCGCGCGAGCAGGCGCAGCGCGAGCGCGAGGCCGTCATCGAGGCCTCGCTCGCGGCCAAGGAGGCACGGGCCGCCGAGGCGGCCCAGGCCAGGCAGCGCGAGGCGGAAGCCAGCGTCCCCGAGCAGCCGTCGGCCGCCGGGGAGGAGCGCAAGGCCGTACGGGCCGAGAACAAGGCCGTGCGCGCCGAGAAGAAGGCCGAGAAGGAGGCCATCGACGAGGCCCTGGAGAACGCGCGCGAGGACGATCTGCTCACCCAGATCCGCGCCCAGGTGCTGCTGATCCGCCCGCAGGCACCGGTGGAGCCGGTGCGCCTGGAGCGCATCAAGGTGAAGACCCTGCTGACGTTCGTCGCCGGTGCCATCGCCGCGTACTACCTGCTGGTGCAGATCACCCACATCAAGTTCGGCGATCTCGTCGCGAACGCGCAGTGGGGCTGGGTGGCGGCGGCCGTGCTCTTCTCGGCGCTCTCCTATCCGGCGGCGGCGGCGAGCCTGCTGGGCTTCGTGCCCGAGAAGGTGCCCTTCGGACGGGCCGTGATCGCGCAGGTCGCGGGCTCGTTCGTGAAGCTGGTCGCCCCGGCGGCGGTCGGCGGCGTGGCCCTGAACACCCGCTTCCTCCAGCGCGCCGGGGTCCGCCCCGGCCTCGCGGTGGCGAGCGTGGGCGCGTCCCAGCTCTTCGGGCTCGCCTCGCACATCTCGCTGCTGCTGGTCTTCGGCTATGTCACGGGCACCGAGAAGACGCCGGACCTGTCGCCGTCCCGGACCGTGATCGCGGGTCTGCTCACGGCCGCCGTGCTGATCCTGGTGGTCACCGCCATCCCCTTCCTGCGGAAGTTCGTGGTCACCCGGGTCCGGTCGCTGTTCGCCGGAGTGGTGCCGCGCATGCTGGACGTACTCCAGCGGCCGCAGAAGCTGCTCACCGGCATCGGCGGAATACTGCTGATCACCGGCACCTTCGTGATGTGTCTGGACGCGTCCATCCGGGCCTTCGGCTCCGGCGACAACACCCTCAGCTACGCGAGCGTCGCGGTGGTCTTCCTCACCGCCAACGCGCTGGGATCGGCCGCCCCGACGCCGGGCGGTGTCGGCGCGGTCGAGCTGGCGCTCTCCACGGCCCTGACCATCGCGGGCCTGCCGGCCGAGACGGCGGCCTCCGCCGTGCTGCTCTACCGGCTGCTCACCTTCTGGCTGCCGGTGCTGCCGGGCTGGCTGTGCTTCAACTACCTGACCCGCAGGGGCGAG
Organism: Streptomyces melanogenes; assembly: GCF_014649795.1. GTDB lineage: Bacteria > Actinomycetota > Actinomycetes > Streptomycetales > Streptomycetaceae > Streptomyces > Streptomyces noboritoensis. The sequence continues at coordinate 260,749 of NZ_BMTS01000006.1, read as the reverse complement.
CTCTGACGGACCCGCGCAGGGGCCCCGGCCACCCGCATGGCCTGCGGTTTCGCGCGGGTCCCGGCCGACGGGCCCACGATGGGAGGCATGGAGAACTCCGCCGCCCTGCGTGCCGCCTCTCTCGCCACCGCCACCGCCGCCCTGCTGCTCGCCGCCACCGGGTGCTCCGACAGCGGGACCAAGGAGTCGTCCCCGGCCAAGGCGTCGGCGCTCGCCTCCCAGAAGCTGGACTGGAAGAAGTGCGGCGCGCCCTCCCCGGCGGAGGGGAACGGGGACGCGCCCTCGCCGCCGCCCGGCGGGGGCGAGTGGAAGTGCGCCACCATGCGCGTGCCCCTCGACTACGACAAGCCCGACGCCGGGTCGGTGGAGCTCGCGCTCATCCGGGCCGAGGCCCGTGACAAGGACAAGCGGATCGGGTCGCTGATCTTCAACTTCGGCGGGCCGGGCGGCTCCGGGGTGACCACCCTGCCCGCCGCCGCGGGCGACTACGACAAACTCCGGTCCCGCTACGACCTGGTGAGCTTCGACCCGCGCGGGGTCGGCGCCAGCGCGCCCGTGCAGTGCGAGAGCGACAGCCAGCTGGACCGCTACTTCGCGCAGGACTTCACGCCGGACGACGCGGCCGAGGAGAAGTCCCTGACCGACAACATGAAGTCGTTCGCCGCGACCTGCCAGTCCAACTCGGGGCGGGTCCTGCCCCATGTCGGCACCACCAGCGCCGCGCGCGACATGGACCTGATGCGCCAGGTCCTGGGCGACGACAAGCTGTACTACTTCGGCATCTCCTACGGGACCGAACTGGGCGGGGTGTACGCCCACTTGTTCCCCCAGAACGTCGGCCGGGCCGTCTTCGACGCCGTCGTCGACCCCACCAGCACCTCCGAGCAGGGCGCGCTGGGGCAGGCCAAGGGCTTCCAGCTCGCCCTGGACAACTTCGCCCAGGACTGCGTGGACCGGGGCGACCGGTGCAAGCTGGCCGGGGCGAACGTGAAGGAGGTCGAGGCCGTCATCGTCAAGCTGCTGACCGGCCTCGACAAGCAGCCCATCCCGGGCAGCGGCACCCGCATGCTGACGCAGACCGAGGCGACCAACGGCATCGCCCAGGCGCTCTACTCCAAGGAGTACTGGCAGCTCCTGGAGGAGGGCGTGGACGAGGCGGAGGGCGGGAACGGCGCCCTCCTCCTCGCCCTGTCCGACGCGATGAACGGCCGGGCCAAGGACGGTACCTACAGCAACATCCAGGCGGCCAACACCGCCATCAACTGTGCTGATTTCAAGGACCGCTACTCACTGGACCAAACGAAGGCCAAGCTGCCCGAGTTCCGCAAGGCGTCCGCCGTTTTCGGCGACTTCCTCGGCTGGGGCATGCTGGGCTGCACCGCCTGGCCCGTGCCCGGCCAGTGGAGCACCCCTGACGTGAGCGCACCGGGCGCGGCGCCGATCGTGGTCGTCGGCAACACCGGCGATCCGGCCACGCCGTACGAGGGCGCCAAGCACATGGCGGAGAAGCTCGGGCCGGGCGTCGGGGTGGAGCTGACGTACAAGGGGCAGGGGCACGGGGCGTACAACAGCGGCAGCAAGTGCGTGCAGGATGCGGTGAACACGTATCTGCTGGACGGCAAGGCCCCGGCGGCCGGGACGGTCTGCCAGTAGCCCGGGCGGGCTCGTGGCCCGCGTCGGACGGGCTCCGGGCCGGTGCCGGGCGGGCTCGCGGGGGCGTTGTCAGTGGGCCCGCCTACGATGACCGGACTTGATTCACTCGGTCCATTCACTCGGCCCGCGGGGGGGCGTCCATGAACGGTCTTGTACGTGTACGGGCAGGAGCACTAGCTGCCGTCGCCGTGCTGGCGGCGGGGCTCCTGGCGGGCTGCGACTCCGGCGGGAAGGACTCGGACGCCACAGCCCCGCCGAAGAGCACGGCCTCCGCCGCGCCGACGCGGAGCACGGACGACAAGGCGCGGGCGCTTCCGGACGCGCTCACCGGGCAGCGGCCGCAGTGGAGTTCGTGCAAGAGCTCCGGGTGGCAGTGCGCCGAGGTCAAGGTGCCGCTGGACTACGCGAAACCGGCCGGTGACACCATTTCGATCGCGCTCGTGCGCAAGCAGGCGCGCGACAAGGACAAGCGGATCGGCTCGCTGCTCTTCAACTTCGGCGGCCCCGGCGGCTCGGGCGTCGACATCCTGCCCCGGGCCGCGAGCACCTACCGCTCCCTCAACGCCCGCTACGACCTGGTCGGTTTCGACCCGCGCGGCGTCGCCCAGAGCTCCGGCGTGGTGTGCCGCGACGACAAGGAGCAGGCGGACGCCGAGCGGCGGATCGACGCCACCCCGGACACCCCGGCCGAGGAGGCGGCCTTCCTCAAGGACGGCGCCGACTTCGGCGCGGGCTGCGCCCGCCGCTCCGGGAAGGTCCTGCCGTATGTGGCGACGAGCAACGCGGCCCGGGACATGGACCTGCTCCGCCAGGTCCTCGGCGACGCGAAGCTCAACTACTTCGGAATATCGTACGGAACCGAACTGGGCGGCACCTACGCCCACTTGTTCCCCCACAACGTGGGGCGGACCGTGCTGGACGCGGTGGTCGACCCGACCGCCGACACGGTGGGCCACGCCCGGAACCAGGCCACCGGCTTCCAGCGGGCGCTCGACGACTACCTGAAGTCGACCGGCCAGGAGCCGAAGGCGGGCACCGAGCGGATCGCGAAGCTCCTGGCGCGGCTCGACGAGCGGCCCCTGCCCACGTCCAGCGGACGCAAGCTCGACCAGACCCTGGCACTGACCGGCATCGTCATGCCGCTGTACTCGAAGGAGAGCTGGCCCTACCTCACCCAGGCGCTCGCGGAGGTCCAGGAGCGCGGCACCGGCAATCTGCTGCTCGCGATGGCCGACTCGTACAACGACCGCTCCAAGAGCGGGCGTTACGGGACGCAGAGCCACTCGCAGCGGGCGATCTCCTGCGACGACAGCAAGGCCCGGCCGACCGCCGCGCAGGCGCGGGCGCTGCTGCCGGAGTTCCGGAGGATATCGCCGGTCTTCGGGGAGTTCCTGGCCTGGGACACGGCCGGCTGGTGTGCGAACTGGCCGGTGCCGGGCGAGCGCGATGTGCCGGAGGCGAGCGCCCCGGGGGCGGGTCCGGTCCTGGTGGTGGGCACCACCGGCGACCCGGCGACCCCGTACGAGGGCGCGAAGAAGATGGCGGACAAGCTGGGCACGGGAGTGGGGGTGCTGCTGACCAACAAGGGCGAGGGCCACGGCGCGTACACCGAGGGCAACACCTGTGTGATGCGGACCGTCGACGCCTATCTGCTGGACGGCAAGGTCCCGGCGAACGGGACCGTCTGCTCGTCCTAGCGGGCGCGGACCGGGAGCGGCCGGGCCTCGGTCCGGCCGGGCGGCCGTCAGGCCTGGGCGCGCTTGAGGGTGCGCAGGATCAGCCACTGGTCGCCCCAGGCCATCGCCGTGCCCAGCACCGCCATCACGATGCCGACGGTGAGGCTGCCGCTCGCCGCGCCCATCGCGAGGCCGGCGAAGCCCAGGCCGAACCGGACCGCGAAGCGGACGCCGAGCAGACCGAGGGCGAGCAGGCGGGTGCGCTTGTTCTTCCAGAGCGCCCGCATGTAGCGCATCCGGGCGCGGAGCACGGTGAGCGTGAGCGCGATGTTCAGGGCGGCCACGACCGGGATCAGCCAGTAGACCACCGGGTAGGCGCGGGCGATGTCGAAGACCCCGGCGAAGCAGCCGACCAGCGGGAAGTACCAGGTGGGCAGGCCCTTGATCTCCGGCTGCGCCGTGGCCGCGGCCTGCGCCGAGATCTCGACGTGCGCCTCAATCTCCGTGCGGACCTCGGCTCCAACAGTGCGGACCTGGTTCTCGATTGCCACCGTGCTCATCACAGTGCCCCCTTCGCTCGCGCTCTCTCGCTGACAAGAAAGAGCTTCGCTCAGGGGGCACCGACCACGGCAGAGATGACCGTCCCGGGTCCCGCAGGACAAATGTCCTACGGGCCGGGACCGGGATCAGTAGACGGGCTTCTCCGGCTCGATCTGGTTGACCCAGCCGATCACGCCGCCGCCGACGTGGACCGCGTCCGCGAAGCCCGCGGACTTCAGGACCGCGAGCACCTCGGCCGAGCGGACGCCCGTCTTGCAGTGCAGCACGATGCGCCGGTCCTGCGGCAGGTCCTGGAGGGCGTTGCCCATCAGGAACTCGTTCTTCGGGATCAGCTTGGCGCCCGGGATCGAGACGATCTCGTACTCGTTCGGCTCGCGGACGTCGATGATCTCGATCTTCTCGTCGGCGTCGATCCACTCCTTGAGCTGCCGGGGAGTGATCGTCGAGCCGAGCGCCGCCTCCTGGGCCTCCTCGGACACGACGCCACAGAAGGCCTCGTAGTCGATGAGCTCGGTGACGGTCGGGTTGGCGCCGCAGACCGCGCAGTCGGGGTCCTTGCGGACCTTCACCTGGCGGTACTGCATCTCCAGGGCGTCGTAGATCATCAGTCGGCCGACCAGCGGCTCGCCGACGCCCGCGAGGACCTTGATCGCCTCGGTGACCTGGATGGAGCCGATGGACGCGCAGAGCACGCCCAGGACGCCGCCCTCGGCGCAGGAGGGGACCATGCCCGGCGGCGGGGGCTCCGGGTACAGGCAGCGGTAGCAGGGGCCGTACTCGGACCAGAAGACCGAGGCCTGGCCGTCGAACCGGTAGATCGAGCCCCACACGTACGGCTTGTTGAGCAGCACGCACGCGTCGTTGACGAGGTACCGGGTGGCGAAGTTGTCCGTGCCGTCGACGATCAGGTCGTACTGGCTGAAGATGTCCATCACGTTCTCGGCTTCGAGCCGCTCTTCGTGCAGGACCACGTTCACGTACGGGTTGATCCCCAGGACCGAGTCCTTGGCGGACTCGGCCTTGGAGCGGCCGATATCGGCCTGGCTGTGGATGATCTGGCGCTGCAGGTTCGACTCGTCGACCTCGTCGAACTCGACGATGCCGAGCGTGCCGACACCGGCGGCGGCCAGGTACATGAGGGCCGGCGAGCCGAGGCCGCCGGCGCCCACACAGAGCACCTTGGCGTTCTTCAGCCGCTTCTGCCCGTCCATCCCGACATCGGGAATGATCAGGTGGCGCGAGTACCTGCGGACCTCGTCTACGGTGAGCTCGGCGGCCGGCTCGACCAAGGGTGGCAGCGACACGGAAACTCCGTCGGTCGGTATGTCAGTACGGTTGTTCTTCCCGCAACACTGCCACGCCGCTTCTCATTCCGAGATACCCGGTCCGATACGCGAGACGATTTCGTCCCAGTAGCCGGGCAGTGTCTCGAATGGGTTCATTTGTCCCCCGGCGTCTCCCCGGTCGGTGAAGTAGATCGTCCCCGCGCCCTGCCAGCGGGCGATCCGCAGGGCCTCGTCGAGGTGGGTGCGGGGCACCCCGTGGACGAAGTGGCAGAAGCGCTCCGCCGGGTAGTCGGCGGTCCACTCGGCCACCTGCGACCACCGGTACTCGTTCCACGGTCCGGTGAAGGTGACCAGCTGGTCGGCGGTCTCCGCGTAGCCCGGGTACGGGTGGGCGCCCTGGCCGAGGACCAGGTGGGCGCCCTCGCGCAGGGCTCTCAGGGTCGAGACCGTGCGCCGCACCTCCGGCAGCGCGTCCCGGTCCGTGGGACAGCGGTCCAGCAGGAAGCCGTCGACGCGGTACCAGTCGAGGAAGCGGTGCGCGTCGGAGATCTGCTCGCCGAAGGGGCGGGTCCCGTACGCGGTGTCGAGGTGGCCGAGGACCCGGATGCCCGCGTTGCGCAGCTTCCCGGCGGCTTCCAGGCAGTGCGGGTCGGGGCGGGTGCCCGGGCCGTCGGCGACGTTCAGGACCGCCCAGTGCAGCGGGGTGCCCGGGCGGGTCAGCTCGGCCCACTCGACCGGGGCGACCAGGGGGTGCGCGCAGCCGGGGACGCCGAACCCGAGCCGTCCCGAGGTCGCCGCGCGCGGGGCGCCGGTGGTGGTCAGATGCGGCACGCCGCCTCCATCCAGATGTCCGCGAGGGACTCCTCCAGGTTGATGCGGGGCCGCCAGCCGAGCCGGTCGCGCGCGGTGCGGACGTCGGCCTGCTGCCAGCTGCCGCAGCCGTCGGGGTACGGGGCCGGGGAGGCCGCCAGATGCTCCAGGACGGCGTCTGCGGACGGGCGGGGGGCGCCGATGACTCCCGGCCGCAGGCCCGGCCCGGCGTCCAGTTCGTGCAGCGCGCCGCCGTATCCGGCGACCCGGGCGAGGACGGCGGCCGCGTCGCGCAGCTTCACCGAGCGGCCGGTCCCGATGTTGACGACGCCCTGGGCGGCGGAGAGGGAGGCGGCGTGGACGGCGCGGGCGACGTCGCGGACGTCCACGAAGTCGCGCTGCACACCGAGCCCGGCGAGTTTGAGTTCGCCGTCGCCTGACTGCATGGCCCGGCGCATCGCCTCGGCGAGGCGGCCGAGCGGGGACCCGGCGGGGGTGCCGGGCCCGACCGGGGAGAAGACCCGCAGCACGATGGCGTCCAGGCCGGAGCCGAGGACCAGCTCGGTCCCGGCGAGTTTGCTCACGCCGTACGGGCCGCCGGGGCGCGGCACGGCGTCCTCGGCGGTGGAGGACCCCGGCTGCGAGGGCCCGTATTCGGAGGCGCAGCCGAGCTGGACGAGGCGGGCGCCGCAGCCGCTGCGGCGCAGGGCCTCGCAGACGGTGGCGACGGCGACCGTGTTGTGCCGGGTCAGTTCGCGGGCGCCGCCGCGGGTGGCGCCCGCGCAGTTGATCACGACCCCGGGGTGGACGGCGTCCAGGAAGCGGGTCAGGGCTCCCGGGCTGCCGGAGGCGAGGTCGAACCGGACGTCGGCGTCGTCGCCGCGCCCGAGCGCGGTGAGCTGGACGGCCGGGTCGGCGAGCAGTCGGTCGGCGACGAAACGGCCCAGATATCCGTTGGCACCGAGCAGTAGCACCCTCATCGCACGGCCTTTCCGTGCGGTCGGCAGGAGGCCGGGGGCAGGGCGGTCATGTGTCTCGTTCTCCTTCGGGCATCAGTGCGCGTCAATGCGTGTAGTGCTGTTCGGGGGTGGGTGGGCGTACGGAGTGGGCCGAGGCGCGGGCGAGGACCGCGGTGGCCCGGACGAGCAGGGCGAGGGCGACCGCGCCGCAGATCGCGGCCGGGACGGCTCCCGCGCCGCCCGCCTCGACGGCGGCGGTCACCGGGCGGGCGAGGACGCCGCAGCCCGGCAGGCGGCCGGCGAGCACCAGGGCGAGGGCGGCCGCCTCGGCGCAGGCCGCCGCCCGCAGTCCGGCGGCGGCGGCCGGTGCGAAGCCGTGCAGGGTGAGCAGCCGCGCCAGGAAGAGCAGCGCGCCGGGTGCGGCGGCGGACGCGAACGAGCCGTGCCCGTAAGCGAGTCGGCCGGTCAGCAGGATCGCGGCGAGGACGGTCAGGAACAGGGCGACCGCGCCGAGCAGCAGGGGGCGGGAGCGGCCGGTGAACTCCTCCAGGCCGCGGCTGGTGGCGAGGCCGCGCCGGGCGCGTACGGCGAAGAGGCGGGCGCACCAGGTGGCGGGGGCGACGGCCAGGGTGAGGCCGACCGCGGCCGCCGGGTCGGCGCCCCAGCCGTCGGCGCCGACGGGGCCGCCGTCCGGGCCGCCCGCGACCAGCGCGTCCAGGAGGCCGTTGCCCGCGACGGCGTAGGCGGCGAGCCAGAGTGCCCACGGCAGCCCGGCGCCGCGGCCGGTCCGCAGGGGGCCGCGCCGGACGGCGTACGCGAAGGCGGCGCCGACGGCGGCGGCCCCGGCGGCGATCGCGGCGAGCCGTGCCCCGCCGACGGTGATCCGGCTGGCCGTCACGGTGAGGGCGCACAGGGCACCGGGCAGCAGCGCGCGCAGCACCCGGAACGGCCGTCCGGCGGGCTGGGGTGCGGGCTCCAGGTCGTGGCGCGGCGGTTCGGTGCCGCGCGGCACGCGCGCGTAGAGCTCCTCGGCGAGCGAGAACACGTCCCGGTGCCGGAAGCGGGCGGCGGTCCGGTCGGTCACCCCGTGCGCTTCGAGTCCGGCGGCGATCTCCAGCGGGTCGACGGCCCGCTCGCACAGGTCCCGGTGCCGGTGCATGAGCGCCCTTACGGGGTCGGCGGGACCGCGACGGGGGCGGGGGCGTTGGGGCCCGGCGGAGGGCTGGTCCGGGGGCGCGGACCGCCGGGGGGCGGTGGGCTCGTCGGCCTCGGTGGGCTCGTCGACCTCGGTGACCTTCTCGACCTCGGTGGGGTCCTCGGCTGCCACGGAGTCATGGGCCGCCGGGGTCTCCCAGGGCGAACCGGACGCAGGGCGGGCGGAGTTCGCGGGGATGGACTCCGTACGCGCCGCGCTCGCCGCCCCCCTCGACACGTTGGCCGCCCCCTTCGAACTCCCCTCCACCGAGGCCGAGTTGCCCCTTGGGATCGGGGGAAACGGGAGGCGCTGGCCCCGTACGCCCGTGGGGCGCTTCGGGACCGGGTCGGCCAGGAGGGCCTCCGAGCGGATGTCCCAGGCGCCCGAGCTCTCGGGGGCGCGCGGGATGTCGTTGTCGGCGGGGCCGTCCGTCGGCCGGGTCGTCGGGGGGCGGGTCATCGGGTCGCCTCCTCGGCGTGGGCGGAGCCGGGGCGGGCGATGCCGGGCGGGTCCGAGGGGGGCGGGGCCGAGCTCCGGGTGGTCGGGCGGGCCGTGCCCGTACTCCTCGTACCGCCGCGCGCGCCCCCGTCCGCCCAGCTCGGGGCGTGCCCGGCGGCCGTGGACGGGGCGGTCATGGCGGCCCAGCTGCCGGGGACGTGGGCCTCGGCCGGGTGGGCGAACAGGACCGGGTCGCCGCTCTCGTCCACGGCCTCGCGCTGCACCGGGCAGTGGGACATCAGCTCCAGGTAAATGCCGCGAAATGCCGCGAGGTTCTGCTCGACGGTGAAGAGTTCGAGGGCGCGGGCGCGGGCGGCGGCGCCCAGCCGTTCGCGGCGTTCGGGGTCGCGCAGCAGCGCGACGCACGCGTCGGCCAGGGCGCGCGGGTTGCGCGGCGGCACCACGAGGCCCGTGCCGCCGATGACTTCGACCACCGCGCCCGCGTCGGTCGAGACCGTGGCCCGGCCGCAGAACATCGCCTCGACCAGGCTGACCGGGAAGCCCTCGACGACGCTGGAGAGCACGACGACGCTGCCGCTGGCGTACGCGTCGGCCAGCTCCGGCGCGCCGGGCCCGCCGATCTCCTCGAAGGAGACCGGGTTGTCGCCGACCGCGTGCGCGTCCACGGCCTCGTCGGGGAAGAGCTGGGCCGCGAGGGCGCGGCAGTGGGCGAGGTAGGCGGCGGACTCGGGCGAAAGGGGGGAGGCGGGGGCGCCGAACCCTTGGGCGGCGGCGCCGTAGTGGGGGCCGCCCGCGTACCCCGGGCCGACCCCGTATCCCAATCCCGAGCCGCCCCCGTATCCCGATCCCGAGCCGTACTCCACACCGGCCCCGAGGCCCGCCCCTCCGAACCCCGCCGAGCCCGACCCGCGACCATCCACGTACCCCACCGCCCCGGACGCCTGGCCCGCGTAGAAGATGCGCAGGCGCGCGTCCGGCTCCGCGCGGCGGACCTCGGCGAAGGCGTGCAGCAGGGCGATGAGGTCCTTCGTCGGGTCGACGCGGCCGACCCAGACCAGCGTGGTGGGGTCGCCCCCGTTCGTCTCCTCGCCGACCGTCTGGAAGCGGTCGGCGGCCATGCCCGGGTACACCGTGCGCAGCTTGGCGCGGTCGGCGCCGCACTTCTCCTGCCAGCGGCGGGTGTGGGTGTTGCCGGGGGTGATGAGCGCGGCCCGCTCGTACACCTCGGCGGCGAGCCGCCGGTGGAAGGCGGCCATCAGCGCCCGTACCGGGACGCGCGCGTCGCCCGCCGCGAGGTACTGCGCGCGCAGCTGCACCCCGTACTCGGTGACCAGCAGCGGAACCCCGAAGAAGCGTTTGGCCAGCAGGCCCGGGAGGGCGGCGGAGCCGCCTCCGGCCGCGTGGCAGAGGTCGACGTCGCCGAGGCCCGCCGCGTCGTACCAGTCGAGCGAGAGGGGGCGCAGGGCGCGTTCCAGGAGGTCGGCGAAGGCGAGGTAGTCGGGGACGCGCGCGGCCTGCACCGCGCGGCTCGCGCCGGGGGTGCGGCAGGCGGCCTCCAGTACGCGCACGGCCGTCTCGGAGCGCAGCGCGCCGGAGAGCCCGCCGCACTCGCGGGCCAGGTCGGCCAGCCCGTACAGCGCCTCGGCGAACCGCGAACAACCGCCCGGGGCGGCGGCCCCGGCACCGGTACCGGCGCCCGAAGTCCCGCCCGAAGCCGCCGTGCCGACCACCACCTGCCCTTCCATGGCGAGCGCGTCGAAGGAGACGGTCAGGTCGGTGATGGTCAGGGCGTTCGGGTCCGAGGCCGGGGCGCTCCCGCCCGGCCGCTGCCCGGGCACCCCGCTCAGCGGCCCGCCCCTGCCGGGCGCCGCGGCCTGCCCCGAAGACGTACTCCCGCCCTCCGCCGCCCCGCCCGGTCCGGCCATGCAGATCGCTCCGGCCAGTTCGCGAAAGCACGTGGCGAAGCGGTGCCGTTCGCGGCGGCCGAGGCGGCGCGGCACCTGCGCGCCCGTGCGGGCGTGCGCCCACTCCTGCGGGGCCCACAGCGGGGCCGTGCGCACCCGGCGGACCTGAGGCGGCAGGGCCACCCAGCCGCGTTCCTCCTGGGCCGCCGTGCGGCTCAGGGCGTATATGTCGAACTCGTGCCGCGCGAGCCCGCGCACGAGCCGGTCGCACCACAGCCTGGACTCGCCGGTCGTGTACGGATAGCCGCCGTCGGTGAGCAGTCCGATCCGCATGTACGCACCCCCGATCTCCCTGGTGGGCGGCCGCCGTTGCACCGGCGACTCGCAGCGGGAAGAACGTAAGCGGATACGACGGTGGCGCGATGGACGGTTGTCCATCGCGCCACCGGAAGGGGTGAATGCACGTAACTTTCCCTCCCCGGTCGCGTTCCGTCGCGCTACGGGGCGGGAGAGTGACAGAGCGTCAGGCTGCGGCCACCTCGTCGCGGCCGGCCGCGCCCGCCTGCTCGCGGAGCTGCTCGCGCAGCTCCTTGCGGGCGGCGCGGCGCACCGCCGCGAGCACCGGGTCGACGGTCGGGACGGCCGCCAGCAGCTGCCGGGTGTACGGGTCCTTGGGCGAGCCGTACACCTCGTCCACCGCGCCCTCCTCCACGATCCGGCCCCGGCGCATCACCGCGACCCGGTCGCTGACCTGCCGTACGACGGCGAGGTCGTGCGCGATGAAGACGAGCCCGAGGCCGAGCTCGCGCTGGAGCTCCGCGAGGAGTTCGGTGACGTGGGCCTGGGTGGTCACGTCGAGCGCGGACACCGGCTCGTCGCAGACGATCAGCTGCGGTTCGGCCGCCAGCGCGCGGGCGATGCCGACGCGCTGGCGCTGGCCGCCGCTGAACTCGTGCGGGTAGCGGTCGTAGCGGTCCGGGTCGAGGCCGACCCGCTCCAGGAGTTCGCCCACGCGCGCGCGGATGCGCTGCTCGTCCCGTACGCCCGAGGCGCGCAGCGGGTCCGCGACCGACTCGCCGATCGAGCGCCTCGGGTTGAGGGAGGCGACCGGGTCCTGGAAGACCATCTGGACGGCGGTGCCGTCGCGGCGGATCGTGCCCGACGTGGTGTCGAGCAGGCCCACCAGCATCCGGCCGAGCGTGGTCTTGCCGCTGCCGCTCTCGCCGACCACGCCGAGCGTCTCGCCGCGCCGCACGGTGAGCGAGACGCCGTCGACGGCGGTGAACGACGACTTGCCGCGCCCGAAGACCTTGCGCAGGTCACGGGCTTCGAGCAGCGGCTCTCCGGCGTCGGAGGCGGCCGGCTTCGCCGCGTCCAGGCGCGGCACGGCCGAAAGCAGCTCCTTGGTGTACGCGGCCTTGGGCGCGCCGAGCACGTCCCGTACGGGCCCGCGCTCCACCGCGCGGCCCTGCCGCATGACCAGGACGTCGTCGACGCTCTCCGCCGCCACGCCCACGTCGTGGGTGACGAGCAGCAGTCCCATCCCGGTCTCCTGGCGCAGCCCGTGCAGCAGGTCGAGGATCTGGGCCTGGACGGTGACGTCGAGGGCGGTGGTCGGCTCGTCCGCGATGAGCAGCTTGGGCTCGCAGGCCAGCGCCATCGCGATGAGCGCGCGCTGGCGCATGCCGCCGGAGAACTCGTGGGGGCGCGAGCGCGCCTTGCGGGCCGCGTCCGGGATGCCGACGCGGTCGAGCACCTCGACGGCACGCGCGCGTGCCGCCCGCTTGGAGCCGCCCCGGTGCACCCGGTAGACCTCGGCGATCTGGTCGCCGATGGCGTAGTACGGGTCGAGGGAGGAGAGCGGGTCCTGGAAGACCATCGCCGCCACTCCCCCGCGCAGCCGCCGCAGTTCGGCGTCGGACGCCCGCTGTACGTCGGTGCCCGCGACCCGGACGGTCCCGTCGACCACGGCGCCGGTGCTCCGGTGCAGGCCGAGCAGGGCGTACGCGGACGCGCTCTTGCCGGAGCCGGACTCGCCGACCACGCCGAGCGCGGCGCCGGGCGCCAGGCTGAAGGAGAGCCCGTCCACGGCCCGGGTCTCCCCGAAGGAGATGCCGAGGTCGACGACCTCCACCAGGGCCTCAGTCGTAGCCTCGGTCACTGGAGCACCACCCGTCGGTCCGCCATCGCGTACAGCGCGTCCGCGACGGCATTGGCCAGTACGACGAAGAATCCGGTCGTCATGACGACGCCGACCACGACGGGCAGGTCGACCTGGCGGACCGAGTCCACCAGGAGCTTGCCGATGCCCTGGATGCCGAAGAGCGACTCGGTGAGCACGGCGCCGCCGAACATGGAGCCCGCGTCCAGCGCGCTGAGCGCGATGACCGGGGCGACCGCGCCGCGCAGGGCGTGCTTGCCGACGATGGCCCGCTCGGTGAGTCCGTACGCCCGGAAGGTGCGCACGTGGTCCTCGGCCAGGGTCTCCAGCATGGAGCTGCGCACCAGGCGCGCGTACTTGGCGCTCTCGATCAGCGCCAGCGAGATCCACGGAAGGAGCAGTCCCCAGAACCACTGCTCGGGGTTGTCCGAGAACGGCGTGTACTGCGGGAACGGCAGCCAGCCGAGCGTCGAGCAGAAGACGATGATCAGCACCAGGCCGATCACGAAGACCGGGGTGGAGAAGCCGATCAGGGTGAGCCCGGTCAGCGTCCGCTCGATGGCGCCGCCGCGCTTCCACGCGGAGAGCAGCCCGGTGCCGACGCCGAGCAGGATCCACAGCACGAAGGCGCCGATCACCAGCGAGCCGGTGACGGGCAGCTTGTTCACGAGGATGTCGGTGACCGGCGAGTCCTGGCGGTAGGACAGGCCCAGGCACGGCGCGTCGCAGTGGACGACGCCGACGCCGGAGGAGAAGTCGCGCCCGGCGAACAGCCCCTGAAGGAAGTGCCAGTACTGGACGTAGATCGGGTCGCCGAGCTGGAGGCGGTCGTGCACCTGGGCCACCTGGGCCGGGGAGCAGCGCTCGCCGCAGACGATCTGGGCGACGTTGCCGGGAGCGGCGTAGAAGACGAGGTAGACGACGACGGAGAGGGCGAGCAGCACGAAGACCGCGCCGCCGAGCCGTCGCAGCAGGAAGCCCGTCACTTCGAGGCCTCCTTACGGGACTTGGCGTCCTTGCGGGATTTGACGCCCACCTTGAGCCGGGAGGCGGCGCGGGGGTCGAGCGCGGTGCGCACGCCCTCGCCGACGACGGTGAGGGAGAGGACCGTCACGAACAGGAAGCCCGCGGGCAGCAGCAGATAGGTCGGCGCCGACTGGTACCAGGTGTTGGCGTCGGTGAGCATCTGCCCCCACGACGGGGTGGGCGGCTTGATGCCGACGCCGAGGAACGAGAGCGCCGCCTCGATGGAGACGTTGGCGGGGACGAGCAGCACGCCGTACGTGATGACGGGCGCGGCCAGCGCCGGCAGCAGCTCGCGCCGGGCGACCGCGAGCCTGCCCCAGCCGCTGAGCCGGGCCGCCGAGACGTAGTCGAGCGACTTGAGGCTGAGCGCGGAGGACCGCACGATCTTGGAGGTGCCGGACCAGCCGACCACCGCGATGACGGCGGTGATCAGGACCGGGCGCGGCACGGAGTCGGGCACGATCGCGATCAGGCCGAGGCCGATGACGAGCAGCGGCAGCGCCACCACCACGTCGGTGAACCGGCTGATGACCTGGTCGGCCCAGCGCCCGCCGAGCGCGGCGAGCAGCCCGAGGCTGACCCCGATGAACACCTGCACCAGGGTGGCGATGAAGGCGACGCCGAGGGAGACCCGGGCGCCGTAGACGAGCCGGGCGAACAGGTCGCGGCCGGTCTGCGGCTCCACGCCGAGCCAGTGGTCGCCGCTGATCCCGCCGAAGGAGCCCTTGGGCACACCGCCGGCCGCTGAGTCCACCAGGGCGGGGTGGAAGGCGTTGGGGTCCTGCCCCTCCAGGGCGGTGAGCAGCGGCGCGGCGAGCGCGACGAACACCAGCAGCGCGAACACGACGGCGGCGACGGTCACCGCGCGCTGGGCGCGCAGCCGCCGCCAGAACTGACGGGCCCCCGAAGCGGGAGCGGCCACCTGGGCCGCTCCCGCCTGAGAGGCCAACAAGGCCTCACTCATGGCTACTTGACCGCGACCTGGGAGATGTCGAGCACACCGGTCCAGTCGCTGATGACGACGTTCTTGATGTCCTTGCCGACCAGTCGCTTGTAGACCGGGTGGAAGAGCGGGACCACGACGGCCTGCTCACCGATCTTCTTGTCCAGGGCGCCCCAGCGCGGCGCGGCCGCGGCCAGGTCGGTCAGCTTGTTGATCTCGTCGACCTCCTTGTTGACCGAGGGGTCGTCCAGCAGGCCGGTGTTGAAGTTGGCGCCGTCCTTGACGATCTGGCGGCCGTCGAAGATCGGGGCGAGGAACGGGCCGCCGGAGGGCCAGTCGGCACCCCAGCCGCGCAGGAAGAAGCCGGGCTCCTTGCTGACGCTCTGGATCGTCTCGTTGTAGTCGTTGGCCTCCAGGCCCTGGAGCTTGACCGTGATCCCGGCCTTCTTCAGGGCGTCCTGGAGCGCGGTCGCGACCTCGGGGCCCTTGGGGCCGCCCTTGGCGTTGGAGTGGGTGAGCGTGACGGTGAGGCCGTCCGCGTGGCCCGCCTCCTTCAGGAGCTCCTTGGCCTTGGCGGCGTTGCCGGAGGCGCCGGCCGGGAAGTGGTCGAACTCGGTGTAGCCGAACGCCTTCTGGTTGGGCAGGAAGGTGGTGGCGGGCTCGGCGAGCGAGGAGCCGCCGACCGCGTTCACGGCCGAGCTGCGGTCCACCGCGTACGCGATGGCCTGGCGCACCTTCGGGTCGTCGAACGGCTTCACCTTCGGGTTGAAGGCGATGTAGTTGGTGTAGCCGAAGTGGCCGGTGCCCACGCGCCCGGCGAGCGCCTTGTCGCCGCCGACCTTGGCCAGCTCGGCCGGGCCGAGGTTGGTGTCGGTGGTGACGGCGGCCGAGTCCGGGCCCTGCGAGGCGGACAGGCGCTGGTTGATGACGGAGGCGTCCAGGCCGGAGCGGACGTCGATGCTGTCCGGGTACGCCTTGCGCTCCGCGTCGGTCGCCTCGGACCAGTTGGGGTTGCGCTCCAGGACCAGGTGCTCGCCGTCGTTCTCGTTCTTGACGACCTTGTACGGGCCGGAGGAGACCGGGTGCGACTCGTACTTGGTACCGGTGTCCTTGGCCTTGGGGACCGGCGCGAACTGGGTCTGCGTCGCCAGGTACGGGAACTCGCCCTCGGGCTTGTTCAGGTGGAAGACGATGGTCTTGGCGTCGGGCGTCTCGATGGAGGCGAGGCCCTTGCCGCCGTCCTTGTAGGGGCCTTCGTACTTGTCACCGCCGACCAGCCAGTCGCGCAGGTAGGGCGCGCCGCCGGAGAGCTCGGCCGCGAAGGACCGCTCGATGCCGTACTTGATGTCGGCCGTCGTGATCGGCGAGCCGTCCTCGTACTTGAGGCCGTCCTTGAGGGTGTACGTCCACACCGTGGCGTCGGCGTTGGGCTTGCCGGTGTCGGTGGCGAGGTCCGGGACGACCTTGGTGCCCTCGGCGCCAGCCTCGCGGTTGCGCGTGGTGAGCGTGCGGAACACCAGGGACGGAACGTTTCCGCCGCCGGAGGTGTAGAGCCGCGCCGGGTCGAAGTCGGTCTGCGGCTCGTTGTTGAGGACGGAGAGCGTGCCGCCCTTCTGGGGCTTGCCGTCCGAGCTGCCGCCGGCGTTCTTGGCGCCGCTGTCATCGGGGCCGCAGGCGACGGCGCCCACGGCGAGAACCACGGCTATCGCTGCCGCTCTTGCGACGTTTCCGGACATCTGACGCATCGGAATGAAGACCTCTCGGTGACTGCACGTACAGGGCAAAGGGGACGCGGGCGAGCGTCTCGGCCCATGACGGCGTCATGGTCTTCGAGCAATTTCGAACAAGAGGGAGTGCTGCGCGCCCGCGCGGATGAGCAAAGACGGAAGTACCCGGGCGCTAGTGAAAGAAAACTGCGCGCGAGCGGGCGTCAGCAACAGTGAATGTCGGCTACGCAGAGCCCGGTCACGCCGATCAGCGCCAGCTCGATGGCGGCGCGTGCGGGGGTGACGGGACGGTGCGGCATGCCGAGAACTATGCAAAGCCCCGCTGTCCACTGTCAACCGAGATTGAGACAGTTGTCCCACAGTGTGGACAGCGGGGTCCGGCTGGTCTCAACCAGTCGGGTAGACCCAGGGGTTGGGACGGCACTTGATCCCGTCTATGTCCAAGGACTTGGTCTGCTGCTGCATCACCGGAGCGAGCGCCCCGGGAGTGCGACAGCTCACATGGCCGTGGCCGAGCCGGTGTCCCACTTCGTGGTTGATGAGCATCTGCCGGTACGCGTACATCGCCTGGGCGCCGTACGTCTCGGAGCCCTGCGCCCAGCGGAACGCGTTGATCATCACGCGCTCGGTCTTGGCCGAGTCGCACGAGACGTTCTCCTCGGCGGTGTCCAGCTCCGACTTGGCGCACCAGGTCGCCGTGGTGCCCGGGCTGGCCAGGGTGATCACGAAGTCGGGCTTGCCCGAGGAGATCCGCTCGAAGGTCCTGGCCCCGTCGTGCGCCCAGCTGCGGTCGTCGTTGAGGGTCTTCTGCACGGCCTCGGCGAAGAGGCTGCCGTCCAGACCGAGGCCCTTCTCGACGTCCACCCGGTAGCGGTACTTGCGCCCCTTGCCGGGCGCCGCCGCGGCCCCGGGCACCGTCTCGAACTCGCCGGAACCCTTCAGCTTCGGGTCGATCGGGTACTGGAGGGCCATCTTCTGCTCGTACGAGGCGGGCTTGACCGGGGCCGCCTGCTCGGGCGTCGCCCGGTCCTTGGAGCGGGAGGCGGGCCCGTCCGTGCCCCGGCCGTTGTCGTCGGCCGCCTGGGCGCCGGTCTTGTGGCCGCCGTCGGAGGTGACCTGCCCGGCCACCACGACCGCGAGCACGGTGGTGACGGCCGCCGCCGCGATGCCCGTGAGGGTCCGGCCCTTGGAACCCTTGCCGGACTTCCCCGACTTGGCCGCCTTGGCGGTCTTGGCCTCGGGCGCCGTCTCGACCCGCTCGGGAACGGGGACCGGCCGGGGGGCGGGGGGCGCTTGGGGTTCGGGGGCGACCCTGCGGTGGGAGCCGGTGTCGGCCGGGTCCACCCTGCGGTGGGAGCCCGTATCGGTGGGGGCGACCCGGTGGTACGTGCCCGTGTCCGTGGGCTCCGGCCTTCGGTGCGAGCCCGTGTCGCCCGGCTCGGCCACGCGGTGGGTGCCGGTATCGGTCCAGTCGGCGCCGTCGAAGGCGTCCACGTACTCGCGCCGGGGTCCCGGTATTCGGACACCGGGGCCGGACATGGCCGGCCAGTCGTCGGCGTGCGGTGCGGCGGGTTCGCCCCAGCCGCCCCCGCCCTCGTGGTGCTCGGGGTGGCCGCCGCGCACCTGCGGCACGCCGTGCGCGGGGGTGCCGCCGTAGTGCTGCGGGGCGGGGTCGCCCGGGACCGGGCGGATCCTCGGTACCGGGCCGGTCGGCGGGCCGTCGGCGCGGCGGCGTCCGCCCGCGCCCTGCCCGCCGTCCACCACGGGCACGGGCCCGGTGGTCTCGGCGGTGCGGGTGGACTCGGGAGTGCCTGCGGCGCCCTTGGGTCGGCTGTGTCGTCCCACGCCCCGGATCAGCTCCTGTTTCCGCAGTCGTCGACCAGGTCCCGGAAGGCCTGCGCGACCACCTCCGGGTACTCCATCATCGCCACGTGCCCGGCGTCGGGCAGGGTCAGCAGTCTCGACCCCCGGAACGCGGCCGCCGCTCTGCGCGCCATCCGGAAGCCGACCAGCTGGTCCCGGCCGCCGTAGACCAGCAGCGTCGGGGCGAGCACCCGCTCGGCCTGCCGCCACAGCCCGTGCTGCCCGCCCAGGGTGTACGCGTCGACGACCCCCCGCGCCGATCGGGCCATCGCGTCCCAGAAGTACGGCAGCCGCAGCCGCCGCTCCATCTCCTCGACCGCGGCCCGGAAGGCCTCGGGGCTCACCTTGCCCGGGTCGCCGTAACAGAGGGCCATCACCCCGCGCGTACGGTCCTCGGCCGTCCAGTCCTTGGTCATCCGCGTGAACAGCGAGGCCACGCCGGGCACCGCGAGCAGGGCGGTCGGCCAGGCGGTGCGCTGGGCGCGCAGCTCCGGGAGCGCGGGCGAGACCAGGGTGAGGGTGCGGACCAGGTCCGGGCGGACCGCGGCGACCCGGGTGGCGACGGCGCCACCCAGCGAGTTCCCGAAGAGGTGGACGGGGCCGCGCCCGGCCGAGTCGAGGAACCGGATCACCGCGCGCGCGTGGCCGGTGACCGAGTAGTCGCCGTCGTCCGGCGGCGCGGAGTCGCCGAAGCCGGGCAGGTCCACGGCCTCGCAATCGAGCCTGTCGTCGAGCAGCGGCATCAGCGCGGACCAGTTCTGCGACGAGCCGCCGAGCCCGTGCACGAACAGGGCGGGTTCGAGACCGGATCTCTGATTCGGACGGGCGCGGATGTTCAGCGTCAGCCCGGGCAGACTCACCGAGCGCAGCTCTTCACCGTCCGCCACCCGGACCGCGCCCACCCGGGGAGCCGGGGCGACAGCGGCGGCAAGGGTTTCCGGCAGGTCGGTCGAAGACATGCGGCAATGTTACGAGACGATCACACCGTGGTTCATGTGTTCGCCGTCACAGATCGCATAGCGGTGCGCAGAGCTAGCCCATAGGCTCGTAACCAAGCCCTCCAAAAGGGAGCAATCATGCCCCTCGACCCCAGTGACCCCGAAGTGTTCCAGGAAGACGACGACGCCGTGGAGCTCGCCCAGGAGACTCCCGAGGCGGACGCCGCCGAACAGCACACGGACGTACGGCAGGAGCGCGACGAGCCGCTCAGCCACGTCCACCCGGACGCCGCCAGCGAGGCCGACGCCGTCGAACAGACCCGGGTCGTCTCCCTCGACGAGGACGACTACCGCTGATTTGTTCGGATAAGCCGGTGTATCTCCAGCTACCCAGCGCGTCCGGTCCGTGAAATTCTGCGTGCGCACCGCGCACAGCCGGGTTACCCAAAAGTACGATGGCGGCGCGCGTACATCGCGCACGAGATCAATTTTTGGGAGGCGGCGTGACAGCCATCGAGCAGACCGAGGCAGCGCGCCCGCGAGGCACGCGTCTGCCCCGCCGGGCCCGCCGCAATCAGCTTCTGGGCGCGGCCCAGGAAGTCTTCGTCGCACAGGGGTACCACTCGGCCGCGATGGACGACATCGCGGAGCGGGCCGGCGTCTCCAAGCCGGTCCTGTACCAGCACTTCCCCGGGAAGCTGGAGCTGTACCTGGCCCTGCTCGACCAGCACTGCGAGGCACTCCTCCTGGCGGTGCGCACGGCGCTCGCCTCCACCAGCGACAACAAGCTGCGCGTCGCCGCCACCATGGACGCCTACTTCGCGTACGTGGAGGACGAGGGCGGCGCGTTCCGTCTCGTCTTCGAGTCCGACCTGACCAACGAGCCCGCCGTGCGCGAGCGCGTCGAGCGGGTCAGCCTCCAGTGCGCCGAGGCCATCTCGGACGTGATCGCCGAGGACACCGGCCTGTCCAAGGACGAGTCGATGCTGCTGGCCGTGGGCCTGGGCGGGGTCTCCCAGGTGGTCGCGCGCTACTGGCTCTCCAGCGAGTCGGCGATCCCCCGCGAGAAGGCGGTGCAGCTGCTCACCTCGCTGGCCTGGCGCGGCATCGCGGGCTTCCCGCTGCACGGCACCGAGGGCCACTGAACAGCGCTTGCGGGGTGCGGCTGTTCGCTCCTAGCGTGCGGCGCCGCGCCCGTCCGGGTCCCCTCACCGGGCTAATGTGTGCGGGGTACGGCGCGGCTGACCGCGCACCGCAGACCGTCGGAGGGACATAGCCGTGGAGGTCAAGATCGGCGTGCAGCACGCGCCCCGGGAGATCGTTCTGGAGAGCGGGCAGTCCGCCGAGGAGGTCGAGAGCGCCGTCGCCGACGCCCTCGCCGGCAAGGCGCAGCTGCTCAGCCTCCAGGACGACAAGGGCCGCAAGGTCCTGGTGCCGGCCGACAAGATCGCGTACGTGGAGATCGGCGAGCCGACGGTTCGCCGGGTGGGCTTCGGCCAGCTGTAGCCCGACGCACACGTGGCAAGGGAGCGGCCCGGCGGTCATCGACCGCCGGGCCGCTCCGCTGTGTCCGGGCTGTGCCCTCGCTGTGCTCCACACGGTGAGGGGAGGATTGCGCTCCGCAAGCGTCGGGTAGGACGGCTGGTGACCTGATACACCTGGCCACACCGCGGGAGGGACGCACATGCTCCTGGAAGCGCTCGGCTCCGTGACTCTCGGAATCGCCCTCGCCTGGACCGCCGCGACCCGCCTGCCGCACCGTCTGCCCGAGCGCCGGACCGTCTTCGCGGTGGGCGCCCTGGGCGCCCTGTTCGGCGCCTTCCTGACCCACTCGGCGGTCGGCCCGGGCCACGCGGTGACGACGGTCGTGGGCGCCACGTTCATCGCCGTGGTCGCGCTGTCCCTGCTGCTGCGCCCGGCGGGCCGCCTGCGCCGCTCAGCGGCGTAGGCGGCACCTTCTTCAACTAGGCCGCGAGGCCCAGCGCGGCCATCCGCTTGGTGTGGGCCTTGGTGATCCGGGTGAACATCTCGCCGACGGCCGCCAGGTCGAAGCCGTCCGCCATCCCGCCGACCAGCATGGTCGACAGCGCGTCACGCTCCGCGACCACGCGCTGGGCCTGCGACAGGGCCTCGCCCATCAGCCGGCGCGCCCACAGCGCGAGACGGCCGCCCACGCGCGGGTCGGCCTCGATCGCGGCGCGCACCTTCTCGACGGCGAAGTTGCCGTGGCCGGTGTCGTCGAGGACCGCGAGCACCAGGCCGCGCGTGTCCGAGTCCAGCCGGGCCGCCACCTCTCGGTAGAAGTCACTGGCGATCGAGTCGCCCACGTACGCCTTGACCAGGCCCTCCAGCCAGTCCGACGGCGCGGTCTGGTGGTGGAAGTCGTCCAGCGCCTTGGCGAACGGCTCCATGGCGGCGGTCGGCTCCGCGTCGATCTCCGCGAGGCGGTCGCGCAGCCGCTCGAAGTGGTGGAACTCGGCCGACGCCATCTTCGCCAGCTCCGCCTTGTCGGCGAGCGAGGGCGCCAGCTTGGCGTCGTCGGCGAGGCGCTCGAAGGCCGCCAGCTCGCCGTACGCGAGCGCGCCGAGCAGATCCACTACGGCGGCCCGGTACTGCGGCTCGGCGGAGGCCGTCGCCCAGTCCTGGGCGGCGATCCCGGTGGGTTCCACGGTCTCTTCTGCGGCGTTCGCGTCGGCTTCGGTACCGGCCGCGCGGGCGTTGTCAGGCGTCTCCATGCAGCGCACAATAGCCCGCTCGCGGCAGGGAGGAAGGGCCTGGTCAGCCAGAGCGTGCGACCGGTTCCCGGGAATTCGCCCAACACACATGCGCGAATCCGGGGTACAGTGGTAATGAGCCTGCCGAGGATCATGTATTCGGCGGGCGGCTTGATGAATGAGGATGCCCGGTCGGTCGCCCGGTCGGCTCCGACCCGACAGCCCTCCAGTGCGGCACGTGACAGTGCGTAACCGCAGATGAGGGACCCTCAGCGGCACGAGCGCTTGAGCGACGGCAGTGGTCCCGCGCCACCCGGCCCGGTCGATCCCCGAACCGGCCGGATGTACCCGGCACGGTACGACCCGCCGCGTTCGCCTCCGTACCGCGTCTCACAGAAGAGGCAGCACCCTGACTACGTTCCGAGAGCTCGGGATCCTTCCCGAGACCGCCGAGGCCCTCGAAGCCGTCGGCATCGTGTCCCCGTTCCCCATCCAGGAGATGACGCTCCCCGTCGCGCTCTCCGGCTCCGACGTGATCGGCCAGGCCAAGACCGGCACCGGCAAGACGCTCGGCTTCGGTCTGCCGCTCCTCGAGCGCGTCACCGTCCCCGCGGACGTCGAGGCGGGCCGGGCCAAGCCCGAGCAGCTCACCGACGCCCCGCAGGCGCTCGTCGTGGTCCCCACCCGCGAGCTCTGCACCCAGGTCACCAACGACCTGCTCACCGCCGGCAAGGTCCGCAACGTCCGCGTGCTCGCCATCTACGGCGGCCGGGCGTACGAGCCGCAGGTCGAGGCCCTCAAGAAGGGCGTCGACGTCATCGTCGGCACCCCCGGCCGACTGCTCGACCTGGCGGGCCAGCGCAAGCTGGACCTCTCCCACGTCCGCGCGCTCGTCCTCGACGAGGCCGACGAGATGCTCGACCTGGGCTTCCTGCCCGACGTCGAGAAGATCATCAACATGCTTCCGGCGAAGCGCCAGACCATGCTGTTCTCGGCGACCATGCCGGGCGCCGTCATCGGTCTCGCCCGTCGCTACATGTCGCAGCCCACGCACATCCGCGCCACCGCGCCGGACGACGAGGGCGCGACCGTCGCCAACATCTCGCAGCACGTCTTCCGCGCCCACTCGATGGACAAGCCGGAGATGGTCGCGCGCATCCTGCAGGCCGAGGGCCGCGGACTCGCGATGATCTTCTGCCGTACGAAGCGGACGGCCGCCGACATCGCCGAGCAGCTCGCCAAGCGCGGCTTCGCCTCCGGCGCGGTCCACGGCGACCTCGGCCAGGGCGCCCGCGAGCAGGCGCTGCGCGCGTTCCGCAACGGCAAGGTCGACGTGCTGGTCTGCACCGACGTAGCCGCCCGCGGCATCGACGTCGAGGGCGTGACGCACGTCATCAACTACCAGTCGCCGGAGGAGGAGAAGACCTACCTCCACCGCATCGGCCGCACCGGCCGCGCGGGCAACAAGGGCATCGCGATCACGCTGGTCGACTGGGACGACATCCCGCGCTGGCAGCTGATCAACAAGGCGCTGGACCTGAAGTTCCCGGACCCGGTCGAGACGTACTCCACGTCCCCGCACCTGTTCGAGGAGCTGAACATCCCGGCGGGCACCAAGGGCGTCCTGCCGCGCGGCGAGCGCACCCGCGCCGGTCTCGCGGCCGAGGAGCTCGAGGACCTGGGCGAGACGGGCGGCCGCGGCCGCAAGTCCGCCGCGCCGGTCGCGACCGAGGAGCGCCCCGAGCGCACCCGCACCCCGCGCCAGCGCCGCCGCACCCGTGGCGGCTCGACGGTCGAGGCGGACGCTCCGGCGCCCGTGGCCACCGAGCCGGCCGACGCGCCCGCCGCCGACACGGAGCCGCGCACCCCGCGCCGCCGTCGTCGTACGCGGGTGGCCCCGGTGGAGGCGGCCCCGGTCGCCGAGGCCGTCGCCGCTCCGGTGGCGGTGGTCGAGCCGGTCGCCGAGACCGTGGTGGAGGCCGAGCCCAAGCCGCGCCGCACCCGGACCCGCAAGGCCGCCGCTGCCGTCGCCGAGGCGCCCGTCGTCCCGGCCCCGGCCGAGCCCGTCGCGGTCGTCGAGGCCGAGCCCAAGCCCCGCCGCACCCGCGCCCGCAAGGTCGCGGCGCCGGTCGTCGAGGCCGTCGTCGAGGCGCCCGCGAAGCCGCGCCGCCGCATCCGCAAGGTCGCGGAGTCGGCCGAGGTCGGCTTCCTGACGCCGGAGTCGGCCGCGCTGGAGATCGCCGCCGCGAAGGCGGCGGAGGCCACCAAGCCGGTGCGTTCGCGCAAGAAGGCGGTCGCCGCGGAGCCCGACGCGTCGGTCGCCGCCGAGCCCAAGCCGCGTCGTACGCGCGCGAAGAAGACGGTCGAGGCCGCCCCCGAGGCGACCGAGGCCGAGCCCAAGCCCCGCCGTACGCGCACCCGCAAGGTCGCGGCGCCCGAGGCGTAAGCAGCACCGCTCTTTCGGCCCGGCATCCCTTCGGGGGTGCCGGGCCGAAGTGCGTCCGGGCCGCCGCTCCGGGCCCCGCACACCCCGGTTACGCTCGGCATATGAGCAAGCCCCGGTCCCTGGTCCCGCCTGCGGGCACGCGCGCGTACGCGCTGGTAACACCGCGCGGCCGGTTCGCCGTGCTCGACGCCGAACCCGGCGGACCGGCGCTCGGCACCGCGCTGCTGCTGCCCGGCTTCACCGGCAGCAAGGAGGACTTCCTCGCGCTCCTGGAGCCGCTCGCCCGGGCCGGGTACCGGGCGGTGGCGGTCGACGGGCGGGGCCAGCACGAGAGCCCCGGGCCACGCGGCGCGGGCGGCTACACGCCCCGCACCCTCGCCGAGGACGTGATCGCGCAGGCGGCGGCGCTCGGCGACGGGCCCGTACACCTCGTCGGCCACTCCTTCGGCGGGCTGGTGGCCCGCGCGGCCGTCCGCCTCTCCCCCGGCTCCTTCCGCTCGCTGACGCTGCTGTCGTCGGGGCCGGGCCATGTCGGCCCGGAGCAGCGCGCCAAGATCCGGCTGCTGCGGGCCGCGCTGCCGGTGCTGCCGCCGGCGGCGGTGTGGGCGGCGACGCGCTGGCTGGACAGCCGCGATCCGGCGTACGAGCCGGACGCGCCGGAGGTCGCCGCGTTCCTGCGGCGGCGGTGGTTCAACACGCGGCCCGGCCAACTCATCGCCGCCGGGCGGCAGTTGAGGACGGAACCGGACCGGACGGAGAACATCGCGGCGTTGCCGTTGCCACTGCATGTGGCGTACGGGGACGGCGAGACGGTGTGGACGGTCCAGGAGCTCGCCGCCCTGGCCCGCGACACGAACGCCCACCACACGGTCATCCCGGGCGCGGGCCACTCCCCCAATGTCTCGCACGCGGAGGAGTTGGCGTCGGCCCTGACGGGGTTCTGGGGGCGCTGATTGTCCGTCTGCGGCCCGGTGGGTGGCTGGTCGCGCAGTTCCCCGCGCCCCTTAGGTAGTCCGCCGCAGCCGGAGACGTCAGCTCAGCCATAGTCCTTTAGGGGCGCGGGGAACTGCGCGACCAGTTGGGGACGGCGCGCGGACGAACAACCGCCAGTACTGGGACCCGCTAGTACTGGGACTGAAGGTGCTGCCAAAACCCATCCCGCAGCGCCCGCCGCAAATCCGCATGCCCCCGCAGCGACCGCTGAAGCAGCCGTTCCGCCTCCACCAGGAGGTCCTGGTCCACCGGACCGGGCAGATACGGGTGGCCCGGCAGCAGCTGGGCCAGCGCGGCCCGGCCCCGCGACGACAGCCACGTCGCCGCGATCTGCGCCCCCACGAACCGCACGTCGTCCCGCGTCGGCGCGGGCCCGCTGTCCTCGTACATCGTCACCGGCCGCCGAGTGACGTACGGCTTGCAGAAGTCCAGGTCGAACGTGCGCTGGCTGTCGACCTCCCACAGCAGCGGCTCCGCCTGGTTGCGCCCCTCCGCCGCCTCGATGCCCCAGAGGTGGACCCGCGCGCCGTACCCCTGCGCCGCCTCCACCGCCGAGACCAGGTCCTCGTCGCCGCCGATGAGCGCCGCGTCGCTGATGGCGCGGTGCCGGGCGAGGGACTCCAGGTCGGAACGGATCAGCGAGTCGACGCCCTTCTGCTGGTTGTTGGCGTTGAGGTTGCCGAGGCGGACCTTGACGTCCGGCAGCTCCGCGATCGACTGCTGCTCGGAGGTGTGGATGCGCCGGCGCGCGCCGTCGTACCAGTACACGCGGAGCAGCCGACTGTCCGCGAAGATCGTGCGCGCCTTGTCGATGAAGGCCTCGATCAGCCCCTCGGCGTCGAGGTCGAAGGACCGGCGGTCCTCGGTCCCGGCGACCAGCAGGCCCGCCGCCGCGTACACATAGCCCGCGTCGACGAAGATCGCGTGGGTCGAGGGCGTCTTGGCCACCTCGGCCAGCATCCGCCGCAGCAGCTGGTTGGTGCGCTCCAGCTGCGCGCCGATGTCGGAGGCCGCGGAGCCGCCCGCGTCGGTGGGGTCGCTCGGGTCGCCGGGGCCGTCGGGGATGCCTGGGATGTCGCCTGCGTCGCTCATTGCCCCCCATTCTCCGTGGCGTGAGCGATCCCACACAACCGGTGCCTTACCTGCCAGTATTTAGCCCGTGAAAAAATTTCCTTAGCGTAGGGAATGTTTGCCAAGGGCAACCCGTTGAACAGTCGTAACGGGCGGGCAATCGTCCGGACTCCGCGAGGGTGCAGGCTGAAGAAGCCGAGCCCCCCGCACCAGTAGTTCTCCTTCAGGAGGATCAGACGAAGGGAGAAGCCATGCGCTTCGAGATCATGCGCCTCAACGACGTCGACGGCTCCGCCGTGGACAGCACCGTCGTGGACGCCGCCTCCGTCAACCGGATCGTGCAGCAGGCCGCCGCAATCGGCCAGCGCATCTACATCCGCCCGGCCGACAGTCCGGCTTCGTAACGCGTAAGGATCTTCTACGCGGCAAGCCGAAGCGCCCCCGCACCGAATCGTCGGTGCGGGGGCGCTTTCCGCTTGTACGGCAGCGGGCAGGCGGGCGGACGGCGGTCAGGCGCCGTGGATCACCTGGGTGACGCCGTTGATGATCTGCTGCACCGCGAGCGCGGAGAGCATCATGCCCGCGAGCCGCGTCACCAGGACGACACCGCCGTCCTTGATCACCCGGATGATCAGCAGCGAGTACCGCATGACCAGCCAGAGCACGATGTGCATCGCGAGGATCGCGGTCCACACGGCGACCTGCCCGGAGAACGTGTCGTGGTTCTGGACCGCGAGGATGACCTGGACGATCGCGCCGGGCCCGGCGAGCAGCGGCATGCCGAGCGGCACCAGCGCCACGTTGACGTCCTTGGTCTGCTTCGGCTCCTCCATCTTGCCGGTGAGCAGGTCGAGCGCGATGAGCAGGAGCAGCAGACCGCCCGCGATCATCAGCGCGGGCACGTCGATGTGCAGATACGCCAGGATCTGGTTGCCCACCAGACCGAACACGGTGATCACACCGAGGGCCACGGCCGCGGCCTGCCACGCCATCTTGCGCTGCACCTTGGCCGGGCGGCCGGAGGTGAGCGCGAGGAAGATCGGCGTGATCCCGGGGGGATCCATGATGACAAAAAGGGTGAGGAACAGGGAGCCGAAGACGGCAGCGTCGAACACGGTGGTGCCTTGCAGGAGGAGGGGTGTACGGGGAAAAGGGGGACCTCGGGCCGGGGCATGGGCCGCCCGGGGCCGAGCCTTCAGGGGCGCGGGACTGAGACATATGCGGCTCCGCCGCGGGGGCGCGACCAGCCACACACGGCCCGCAGACGAATCACCGCGCTTCCAGCGAAGCGCTCAGCGGCCGGTTCCGCCCGCGCCAGGAACGGGGAACGCGCCCGTCGCGCGGCGGGTGATCTCGCCGTAGATCTCGGGGTCGGTGGTGCACTCCCCGAGCCGCACGGCCTTGCGGCCGCCGTGGTAGTCGCTGGAGCCGGTGGTGAGCAGACCGAGCTCGGCGGCCAGTCCGCGCAGCCGCGCGCGCGTGGGCGCGTCGTGGTCCGTGTGGTCGACCTCGATGCCGTCGAGACCGGCCGAGGCCAGCTCGGCTATGACCGTCTCGGGCACGACCCGGCCGCGCTTGACGGCGAGCGGGTGCGCGAAGACGGTGACTCCGCCGGCGGCCTTGACCAGCCGGATCGCGTCGAACGGGTCGAGCTCGTGCTTGCCGACGTACGCGCGTCCGCCGTCCGCCAGCCACTCGGGCACGAACGCGTCCGACACCGAGCCGACGACGCCCAGCTCGACCATCGCCTCGGCGACGTGCGGACGGCCGACCGAGCCGTCGCCCGCGATCCGCGCCACCTGCTCCCAGGTGACGGGGACGCCCAGCGCCTGGAGCTTGGCGACCATGCCCCGGGCGCGCGGCACCCGGTCGTCGCGGACCAGCTCGCGCTCGCGCGCCAGCTCCGGCTCCTCGGGGTCGAAGAGGTACGCCAGCATGTGCAGCCCGATGCCGTCGACCCGGCAGGAGAGCTCGGCGCCGGTCACCAGGGTCAGGCCCGCGGGGAGCGCGGCGGTCGCCTCGGCGTAGCCCCTGGTGGTGTCGTGGTCGGTGAGCGCGATGACGTCGAGCCCGGCGGCGGCCGCGTTACGGACCAGCTCGGCCGGGGTGTCCGTGCCGTCGGAGGCCGTGGAGTGGGTGTGCAGATCGATGCGCACGCGTGACTCCAGGGCGTAGAGACCGGCAGGGGGACAATCAAGGATAACTGCGCGTAGCCCCTGTCCCGCCCGTAACGGCTGTGGCGGTCACCGCACTCGGGGCGCTCCGCCACGCGCGCGTCACGACAGGATCCGCGGCGACAGCGCGCCGCACGGCACCAGCTCGACCTCGGCGCCCGCGTCGCGCAGATCGGTGAGGACCAGCTCGTCGTAGAGCAGCAGGCCCGACTGCTCGGGCCAGACGATCGCCCACAGCCACAGGCCGCGCGCCTCGCCCGCGAAGACCGCGCGGTCGTCGGGCGTGCCGGTCACGTGCCACAGCGGGGTGGGCCGCCCGGCCGCGAGGACCTTGGCGTGCGGCGGTTTGTCGACGCTGATGTACGGGCCGGGGTCGGGGCCGTCGATGCCCGCGTACCGCGCGCCGAGGCCGACGCCCAGCTCCTCCGCGACGAGCAGCAGCTCACCGATGCCGCCCAGCGGGGCGGGGCCGGAGCAGGCCACGGCGGTCGCGCGCCCGCCGTTGCGGTCGTCGCCCGCGCAGGCCACGCCGGTGAAGAGCCAGCCGATGGGCAGCGGCCACGGCATCCAGACGGGCACCTTCGACCGGTGCACCACGACGCCGAGGGCCTCGACGCTCGGGGGGACCACCGGCTGCAGCGGATGCACCGTCCCGTGCACGTCGCACTGCCAGGAGTCGGCAAAGAGACCGGGCGCCCTGACCCGGCCTCCGCACTTCGGGCAACTGGGTTCGCCCCTCATAAATGCCCACGGTCCTCCCCGTCCAGCGCCGCGTCAAGGACGATCACCCGTCCGGCGTGTGGGGATCGGGGCGGGCCCCGGCTTCCGGACTAGTCCAGCCGTACCGACGTACGGAGCGGATCCCGCAGGTCCGTCCCGTTCGCCAGCCACCGCTCCTCCAGCTCCTGCGCCCCCCGCACCCGCTTCCACGCCGCCTCGTTCGTCGTCATCGGCAGCAGCGGCAGGAAGCGGACCGGGTCCATCGGGTCGTCGAGCTCCAGGTCCTCGACCAGGCCGCCCGGCTCCGCGACCAGGACCGAGCTGAACGGCGCCCCGGGCCACAGCGGTTCCCCGATGTCGAGCGAGGCGCCGGGGGCCACGATCACGCCCTCGACCTGCGGGGTGGAGGCGAGGACGGCGAGCGGCCGCAGCACCTTGTCCGTGTCGGCGAGCCCGGCCCGTACGGACAGGACCAGCTCGGCGCGCGGGCCCTTGACCGGGTCGGCGAGGGCGGCGGCCGGGTCGGTCATGGGCTGGGCCGACATGCCGAGCGTGGCGTAGCGGACGATGTCCCCGTCGGCGAAGCGCAGCACCTCGACGCGATCCGTGCCGAGGAAGGTCACCGCGGCGCGCGCGTCCGGTTCGCCGAGGGCGGTGCGCAGCCTGGCCTCGACGAGAGCAAGAACATCAACCATGAGTTGAGCATAGAAGCCGTATCGAACGAGCAAAGTACGGACTTGACACTTGCGCCGGCTGATAGTCTTGGCCGCTGTTCAGGGCAGCAGGAAGTCCCTCACGGGGGACCGGCCGGAGGAGGTGGGGCTGCGATGGATCGAAGTCGGCCTGGCAGTACCAACCGCTCTTCCGTGCGCCTTCGTTGTTCCCTGTGATCGAGACCTCCTTACCCGGCCGTTCCACCGGGAAACATCTGAGTCTCATGGCATTTCGCACGACGGAAGAGCACATCGCCTCGCCCAGTCCGTTTCAGTAGCGAACGCCGTCACCGCACCCGCGGTACCGCCCGCTTTGCGGACGTACGCAGATGTACGCAGTCGTCGCGTCACGTCCCCATTCCGGGCAGTGCCACGCCCGCCGGCGGCCCCTCCGCGAAGGAGTCCTGCCATGTCCATGATCCGTGACCTGCGCGCCGCGGTCCGCCCCTCCCTGCGTCCGTCGCTGCGCAAGAGCACCGCCCCGTACAACTCGTACGACCCCACCCGCGACCCGTCCGCGAGCAGCGCGGTCGTCGACTGCGCGGTCTACCGCGACGGGCTGCGCACCCAGGCCGACTCGTGCCTGTCGCCGCGCGAGGCGATGCGGCGGGTGCGGGAGGACGGCGGCTTCGCCTGGATCGGGCTGCACGAGCCGACCGAGGCCGAATTCGCCGGTATCGCGGCCGAGTTCGGGCTGCACCCGCTGGCCGTGGAGGACGCGGTCCACGCCCACCAGCGGCCCAAGCTGGAGCGGTACGACGACACGCTCTTCACCGTCTTCAAGACGGTCCACTACGTCGAGCACGCCGAACTCACCGCGACCAGCGAGGTCGTGGAGACCGGCGAGGTCATGTGCTTCACCGGCCGGGACTTCGTGATCACCGTCCGGCACGGCGGCCAGGGCTCCCTGCGGGCGCTGCGCAAGCGCCTCCAGGACGACCCCGAGCTGCTCGCCAAGGGCCCCTCGGCCGTGCTGCACGCCATCGCGGACCAGGTCGTCGACGGGTATCTGGCGGTCGTGGACGCGATGCAGGACGACATCGACGAGGTCGAGATCGACGTCTTCTCGGCCCCCTCCAAGGGCAGCCCGCGCGGCACGGACGCCGGGCGGATCTACCAACTCAAGCGTGAGGTGCTGGAGTTCAAGCGGGCGGTCGCGCCGCTGCTGCGGCCGATGCAGTTGCTCAGCGAGCGGCCGATGCGGCTGGTCGACCCCGACATCCAGAAGTACTTCCGGGACGTCGCCGACCACCTCGCGCGCGTGCAGGAGCACGTCGTGGGCTTCGACGAGCTCCTGAACTCGATCCTCCAGGCCAATCTGGCGCAGGCGTCGTTCGCGCAGAACGAGGACATGCGCAAGATCACCTCATGGGCGGCGATCATCGCCGTACCGACGATGGTGTGCGGGGTGTACGGCATGAACTTCGACCACATGCCGGAGCTGCACTGGAAGTACGGCTACCCGCTGGTGCTGGCCGCCATCGCCGGAAGCTGCCTCGTCATCCACCGCACGCTCAAGCGGAACGGTTGGCTCTGACCACGAGCGCGAGCCCGGCGAGGATCACCACGAGCGCGGGCCAGGCCAGCGCGGGCGGCTGCTGGCCCAGCCAGAGCGCCGCGATGAGGGCGGCGCCCGGCGTCTCCAGGAGGATCGCCGTGGACGTCACGGACGCCCCGAGGCCCCGCACCACCCGGTTGAGCAGGGAGTGGCCGAGCAGCTGGGCGGCGACGGTGAGCGCGGCCAGCTTGGCCCAGGTCTCTCCCGAGTACGAGGTGAGGTCCGCGCCGCTCGCCAGACAGGCGGCGAGCAGCCCGGCGGCGGCCGTCCCGTAGCAGAGGTACGTGTACGGGACCGTGTCCACGGTCCGCCGGACCTCAGCGCCGAGCAGTACGTAACCGGCGGCCGCGATGCCGCCGCCGAGCGCGAGCGCGTCACCGGCGAGCGCGCGCGGCGAGGTGGTCATGTCGACG
The DNA here is from genome assembly GCF_014649795.1 of Streptomyces melanogenes. Lineage (GTDB taxonomy): Bacteria > Actinomycetota > Actinomycetes > Streptomycetales > Streptomycetaceae > Streptomyces > Streptomyces noboritoensis. The sequence goes on along the minus strand of NZ_BMTS01000006.1, from coordinate 228,786 downwards.
CCGGTGAGCATCACCACGCCCGCGCAGGCGACCAGCGTCCCGACCCACACCATCGCGGGCGGGCGGTGGCCGCGCAGGCGCAGCGCGATGGTGGTCCAGATCGGGGTGGTGGTGCACAGTGCGGTCGAGGACGCCACCGACGTCATCCGCAGGCTCGGCAGCCACAGCCCGAAGTGCAGCGCGAGCAGCGCCCCGGCGGCGACCGCGAGCCCTACCTCGCGCCGGGTCAGCCCGCGCAGCTGCGCCCGGTACTTGACCGCGGCCAGCGGGGTGAGCGCCCCCACCGCCATGGCGTTGCGCCAGAAAGCGATGGCCAGCGCGGGGGCCGCGGTCGCGGCGATGAGCGGCGCGGAGAGCGACACGCTGGTGATGGCGACGGCGAGCAGCGCGAAGTCCACCCGGGGGACGGCCGGAGCGGCGGTCAGGGCCGGGGTGGCGGTGGACGCGGTGGTGGTGGGCACGACAAGAGAGTAAGGCGCTAAACATATTTACGGAACTGTCGGTCCGGGCTGTGGACAACGCCGCCACCCCCGTACCGGCCGTCCCATAAAGTGACCCCATGACACCTGCGCTGCTCGACCGGGCCCTCGTCGAGGAGGCCACCAAGAAGTCCGGGCTGATCTGGGTGCGGGGCACCGGGACGGCCGACCGCACGCTGTGGCACGTGTGGCACGAGGGCGCCGCGTACGTGGTGGGCGGCGGCCCCGGCGAGCAGCCCCTGGAGGGCCTGGCCGACGGCGGCACCGCCGAGGTGACCGTCCGCAGCAAGGACAAGGGCGGCCGCCTGGTGGCCTGGACGGCCGCGGTGAGCGAGATCGCGCCGCACGGCGAGCTGTGGGAGGCCGTGGCCGCCGAGCTGAAGACGAAGCGGCTGAACGCGCCGGACGGGGAGGCGGTGACGGGGCGCTGGGCGCGGGAGTGCCGGGTGCTGCGCCTGTCGCCGGTCGAGGTCCGCACGACGATGCCCTCCGGCTCGCTGGCGGCTCAGCCCGTGGAGACCTCGGCCACCACGCGGCGGCCGATCCCCGCGGCGCTGCCGAGGCTGCTGATGAAGCGCAAGCGGAAGCGGGCCTGAAGGCGGCGTATTGCCGCGCAGCGGCATTAAGGGGCGCGGGGAACTGCGCGACCAGTTGGGGACGGCCCGCAGACCAAGAACGAGCTACGTCTTCGGAAGCTGGCGGCCGTAGTCCACCGTCGCGTCCTTCGACGGCGGGGCCAGGGCGAAGTCCTGGTTCCAGTCACCCAGTTCCAGGACGCCCGCACCACCCGCGCGCTCGAAGCGCAGGGGGTACGGCGTGCCCTGGAGCGAGACGTCGAGCGTGCCGCCCTCGCCGTCCTTGCCCGCCTTGACGCGGATGGTGCGCACCTCGCCCACCTTGGACCGGTCGCCCTTGGAGAGCTCGCCCTGGAGCCCGAGCATCCCCTTCAGGAGCGCGCTCTTGTCCGTGAAGCCGCGCAGCTCCTGGTACGAGGGGTCGCCCGACGGCACCTTGACGTACTTGTCGTCGAGCTGCTTGCCCGCCGCCGCGCTCCCCGGGTCGCCGCCCTTGTCCTTGTGCGACCAGAACCCGGCGTCCGCCTTCAGGAAGAGCTCGTCGCCCACCCGCAGCAGCCCGAACGTGCTGTTCTTCGAGGTGACCGTGCCGGTCGCGCCGGTCCCCTTGAGCCGCATGTCGATCCTGTACGAGCCGCCCTTGCTGACCAGCGTGCCGCTGAGGTGCACCGCGTCGGCGCCGTCCGCCGCCGTGCGCGCCTTGCCCTCGATGTCGGTGGCGGAGAGCTTGCCGACGCCGTTGGTGCCCTCGTCCGGGTCCGAGGAGCACGCCGTGACGGCCGTGGCGAGCCCCGCGCAGAGTGCGACGGGGAGCGCGGCCCGGCGGGCCCGTACGGACAGGGAGCGAGTGGTCACCGGCACACGGCCTTTCGTCGGAGCGCGCGGGGTGGGGGGCGCGAAGTCGGGGTCGGCAGACCGCACCCTACCCGGGCCGTCTACGCTGCCCGGCAGAGAGCCGTACGGACGCCCCTCAAAGGCGCACCGGATGGTCACCGGCTAGCCTGAATCAGATATTCAGCGCCATTTCAGGCCACGACAAGGTCGGATCACGCCCAAGAGGAGGCGCTCAGCATGGCGGCAGGCGCCCCCCGGATCTTCGTTTCGCACCTCTCCGGCGTCGCCGTCTTCGACCCCAACGGCGACCAGGTGGGCCGGGTGCGCGACCTCGTCGCCATACTGCGGGTCGGCCGCCGCCCGCCCCGGCTGCTCGGCCTCGTCGTCGAGGTGGCCGGCCGAAGGTTGATCTTCCTGCCGATGACCCGGGTCAGCGGCGTCGAGTCCGGCCAGGTCATCACCACCGGCGTCGTCAACCTGCGCCGCTTCGAACAGCGCCCCACCGAGCGGCTGGTGCTCGGCGAGCTCCTCGACCGCCGGGTCACCCTCGTCGAGAAGGGCGAGGAGGTGACGGTCCTCGACGTGGCCATCCAGCAGCTGCCCGCCCGCCGCGACTGGGAGATCGACAAGGTCTTCGTACGGCGCGGCAAGGGCGGCGCCCTGCGGCGCAAGGGCGAGACGCTGACCGTCGAGTGGTCCGCGGTCACCGGCTTCTCCCTGGAGGAGCACGGCCAGGGCGCCGAGAGCCTGCTCGCCACCTTCGAGCAGCTGCGCCCCGCCGACCTCGCCAACGTGCTGCACCACCTCTCCCCCAAGCGCCGCGGCGAAGTGGCCGCGGCCCTCGACGACGACCGGCTCGCCGACGTGATGGAGGAGCTGCCGGACGACGACCAGGTGGAGATCCTCGGCAAGCTGAAGGACGAGCGGGCCGCCGACGTCCTGGAGGCGATGGACCCGGACGACGCCGCCGACCTGCTCTCCGAGCTGCCCGAGGAGGACAAGGAGCGGCTGCTGACCCTGATGCAGCCGGACGACGCGGCGGACGTGCGCCGGCTGCTCAGCTACGAGGAGCGCACCGCGGGCGGTCTGATGACCACCGAGCCGATCGTGCTGCGCCCGGACGCCACGGTCGCGGACGCCCTCGCGCGCGTACGCCAGCAGGACCTCTCGCCGGCGCTCGCCGCGCAGGTGTACGTGTGCCGGCCGCCCGACGAGACGCCGACCGGCAAGTACCTGGGCACGGTGCACTTCCAGCGGCTGCTGCGGGACCCGCCGTTCACCCTGGTCTCCTCGATCGTGGACAACGACCTGCCGCCGCTGTCCCCGCAGACCCCGCTGCCCGCCGTCACCGCGTTCCTCGCCGCGTACAACATGGTCGCCGCGCCCGTCGTGGACGACAGCGGCTCGCTGCTGGGCGCGGTCACCGTCGACGACGTCCTCGACCACCTGCTGCCCGAGGACTGGCGCGAGGCGGAGTTCCACGCCGCCGAGGGGGGTTCGCATGGCTGACCGCACGGAGGAGCGCGACCGTACGCGCGCGTCGGGGTCGAGCGCCGTGCCGCGCGGCCCGCGCACCCGCCTGGACCTGCCGCGCGCGCCCCGGCCGCGCCTGCTGCCCGAGTACGACCCGGAGGCGTTCGGCCGGTTCTCCGAGAAGATCGCCCGCTTCCTGGGGACCGGGCGGTTCATCGTCTGGATGACCCTGGTCATCATCCTGTGGGTGGTCTGGAACATCTTCGCGCCGGCGCCGCTGCGCTTCGACGAGTACCCGTTCATCTTCCTGACCCTCGCCCTGTCCCTCCAGGCCTCGTACGCGGCCCCGCTGATCCTGCTCGCGCAGAACCGGCAGGACGACCGCGACCGGGTCAACCTGGAGCAGGACCGCAAGTCCAACGAGCGCTCCATCGCCGACACCGAGTACCTGACCCGGGAGATCGCCGCGCTGCGGATGGGCCTCGGCGAGGTCGCCACCCGCGACTGGATCCGCTCGGAACTGCAGGACATGATCAAGGAGATGGAGGACCGGCGCGTCGTATTCCCGCCGGAGGCCCCCTACGGAAGTGACGAATCAGACCGCCGTTAGGGCTTTCCGGGGGCGGGACCCGGCGCCGTACCATCTCCATATGGTTACGGATGACGCGGTGCGCGAGGCACTGGCGACGGTGAACGACCCAGAGATCCACCGACCGATCACTGAGCTCGGCATGGTCAAGACGGTCGAGATCGGGACGGACGGGGCGGTCGCGGTCACGGTGTACCTGACGGTCTCCGGCTGCCCGATGCGCGACACGATCACGAAGAACGTGACCGAGGCTGTCGAGCGGGTCGAAGGCGTCACGCGCGTCGACGTCACGCTCGACGTGATGAGCGACGAACAGCGCAAGGAGCTCGCGACGTCGCTGCGCGGCGGCACCGCCGAGCGCGAGGTGCCCTTCGCCAAGCCCGGCTCGCTGACCCGCGTCTACGCGGTGGCGTCCGGCAAGGGCGGCGTCGGCAAGTCCTCGGTGACGGTGAACCTCGCCGCGGCGATGGCGGCGGACGGACTCAAGGTCGGTGTCGTCGACGCCGACATCTACGGACACTCGGTGCCCCGCATGCTGGGCGTGGACGGCAAGCCCACCCAGGTCGAGAACATGATCATGCCGCCGTCGGCGAACGGCGTGAAGGTCATCTCCATCGGCATGTTCACCCCCGGGAACGCCCCGGTCGTGTGGCGCGGCCCGATGCTGCACCGCGCCCTCCAGCAGTTCCTGGCCGACGTCTACTGGGGCGACCTGGACGTCCTCCTGCTCGACCTGCCGCCGGGCACCGGCGACATCGCGATCTCGGTGGCCCAGCTGGTCCCGAACGCGGAGATCCTGGTCGTCACGACCCCCCAGCAGGCGGCCGCCGAGGTGGCCGAGCGGGCGGGCTCGATCGCGGTCCAGACCCATCAGAAGATCGTCGGCGTCGTCGAGAACATGGCGGGCCTGCCCTGCCCGCACTGCGACGAGATGGTCGACGTGTTCGGCACGGGCGGCGGCGAGAAGGTCGCCGAGGGCCTGACCAAGACGACCGGCGCGAACGTGCCGGTGCTCGGCTCGATCCCGATCGACGTCCGCCTGCGCGAGGGCGGCGACGACGGCAAGCCGGTCGTCCTCTCCGACCCCGACTCCCCGGCGGGCGCGGCCCTGCGAGCGATCGCGGGCAAGCTGGGCGGCCGCCAGCGGGGCCTGTCGGGCATGTCGCTGGGAATCACGCCGAGGAACAAGTTCTAGAGCAGAGAGTACGAGTAAGGGGCGCCCACAATTGCTGGGCGCCCCTTACTCATGGCTGTGGCACGAACGGTTAGGGGCGGGGGGAAGTGCGCGAGCAACCCACCACAACCCGCAGCCGCAAGACGCCCCCGGCCGAAGCGGACCTAGGCGTACGAGGTGATGTCCCGCACCACGGCAAAGCCGAGCCCGTACGCGCTCAACCCACGCCCGTACGCCCCCAGATGCACCCCGCCCCCGGCCGTACCGGCCAGCACCCAACCGAACTCCGACTCCCGGTAGTGGAACGGCGTCGCGACCCCGTCCACCGGCAACGACAGCGTCGTCCAGTCCGGCCCGGCCAGATCGTCCGCCAGCTCCCACGCCGCCTCGGTCTGCTGGTCCAGCCACTCGCCGCGCAGCACGTGGTCCATCTGGGCGGGCCAGGTGAACGAGAGCAGCCCGGACCCGGCCAGCCAGGCCGCGGAGGAGACCGAGGTGGCCTCCAGCACTCCCGTACCGTCGCCGCTGCGGCGCGTGGGGTTGGCGGGCACGCTCACGACCACCGCGAAGCGCTCGCGGTCGGCGGCGGAGCGGTCGGCCGCGTCGGGCCGTATCGACGGCTCGTCGCCGTGGCCGGTGGACCCGTGCTGCACGGTGCCGTCCGCCGCCGTGGCCACCTGCATCAGCCAGCGCGGCCCGCTGAAGGCCTCGTCCAGGCCGTACCAGGCGAACGGCGCCCGCAGATAGCCGTCGACCGCACGCCGGGCCGCCGGCACCCCTTCCGGTGTGGACGGGGTGTCCTCGGTGGACCCCTGTGCCGCTACCCGACTCGTCGTCTCCACTGCCCGGCCGCCTCCTCGATCCGTAGGTGTCCGGAGCGGCCCGCCCCCCTCGGGCGTCCTGGCTTCCGGACCTATGGAGGATAGCCACCCCGGCCCCGCCCACCGGGAATGACGGTGCTGACGTGGCTCGGATTGACGTCCTGTACGAAAGCCGGGGGGTTGTGTCAGGTCGCGTCGGCGTCGTACGGGGGGCGCTCGCCGGGGTCGAGCTTGTCGCGCTTCTTGAGGAGGTCGGGCGTGCCCGCCACCCCCGCGGCCGAGCCGTTGGCGGCCGTGGTGGACCCGGTGGACGCGCTCTCGCGGCCGTGCACCGCGTCCGCGACCTCTTCCATGTCCTTGCGCAGGTCGAAGCTGTTGCGGATCTCCTTGAGACCCAGGTCGTCGTTGTCCATGAGCTGCTTGCGTACGAACGTCTTCGGGTTCAGGTCCTCGAACTCGAAGTCCTTGAACTCCGGGCCGAGTTCGGCGCGGATGTCCGCCTTGGCGGTCTCCGAGAAGCTGCGGATCTTGCGGATGAAGCCGGAGACGTCCTGGATCAGCTTGGGCAGCTTGTCCGGGCCGAAGATGAGCACAGCGAGGACCACGAGGGTGACGAGCTCCATGGGCCCTATGTCGTTGAACACCTGCTGCTCCTCGTGGCTCTGCTCCCGGGTCCAGTCATGGACCGCTCCACGGTACCCGTCGAAACTGTCGAAACGGTACCTACCCGGTGACCTTTGGCCGCCGCTTGCCCTCCGGGTGACCGATAGGTGACCCGGGGGCAGGGGCGCGGCAGGGCGTGCGGGCGGCCGAGGGGCGCTTCAGGGGCTCGTCAGGACGTGGCGGAGCCCAGGGTGAGGGTCAGCCGCTGCTCCTGGCCGCCGCGCTTGAGCGTCAGCTCCAGGCGGTCGCCGGGGCGGTGCGAGCGGATCTTGACGATCAGCTCCTCGGCGCTGTGCACCCGCTGGCCGTCGACCTTGGTGATCACGTCCTCGGGCTTGATGCCCGCGGTGGCGCCGGGGCCGCCGGGGGTCACGGACGGCTTGCCGTCGGCGGCCTTGGCGCCGACCCGGGCGCCGTCGCCGGTGAACTTCATGTCGAGGGTGACCCCGATGACCGGGTGGGTGGCCTTGCCGGTGTTGATCAGCTCCTCGGCGACCCGCTTGCCCTGGTTGACCGGGATCGCGAAGCCCAGGCCGATGGAGCCGCCCTGGCCGCCGCTGTCGCTGTTTCCCGCGGCGCGGATCGCGCTGTTGATGCCGACGACGTGGGCGCGCGAGTCGAGCAGCGGGCCGCCCGAGTTGCCCGGGTTTATCGGGGCGTCGGTCTGGAGCGCGTCGACATAGCTGACGTCGCTGCCGTCGCCCTTCTCGCCGCCCGCCGTGATCGGGCGCTCCTTGGCGCTGATGATGCCCGAGGTGACGGTGTTGGAGAGGTCGAAGGGGGCGCCGATGGCCACCACCGGGTCGCCGACCTGGACGTTGTCGGAGTTGCCGAGCGGCAGCGGCTTCAGCCCGGTGACTCCGGTGACGCGGACCACGGCGAGGTCGTACCCGGAGTCCCGGCCGACCACCGTGGCGCGGGCGGTCTCGCCGCCGCTGAACGTCACGCTGATGTCGCCGGACGAGCCCGCGGGCTGCACGACGTGGTTGTTGGTGAGGATGTGCCCGGCGTTGTCCAGCACGAAGCCGGTGCCGGTGCCGGACTCGCTCTCCCCGCTGACGTGCAGCGTGACCACGCCCGGCAGGGCGCTCGCGGCGATCCCGGCGACGCTGTCGGGCGCGCGCCCGGTGGGCCCCTTGCCCGCCTGTGGCAGGTCGACGTGCGTGACGCCGTTGCGTTCGATGTACGCGCCGACCCCGCCGCCGATGCCGCCCGCGACCAGCGCGAGGACGACGGCCCCGAGGACGAGCGCGCCACGGCTCGACTTCCGCTTCTGCGGCACCCCGGCCGTGCTCAGCGGCTGCCCGGCCGCGCCCCACGGGTCGTACTGCACCCACTGGGACGAGGGCGGCACCGGCGGGGCGCCTTCCGGTACCGCGTACGGGGCCGGGGCCTCCGGTGCCGGGTAGGCCCCCTGGGGCGGGACCGCCCCGGCGGGCGGCGCGGGCCGCTGCACGGGAGGCGCGGGCGCCCACGGCCCCGGCCCGCCGTACGGCGGCGTCCCGTACGGATCGGGGTCGTGCAGGGGCCGCCGGGGCGCCGCGATGTCCTCGGGCCGGGCGGCGGGGGCGCGGCCGGGCTCGTCGACGGGCGCGACGGGCGCGGGCTGAGCCGATGCGGGCTCGGCGGGCGCGGGCTCATGGACGGGCTCGGCGGGCGCGGGCGGCGCGAGCCGATACGCCGACTCGTCCTCGACGGGCTCGCCCTGGGCCAGCGCGTACGGCGACTCCCCCTGAACGGGCTCAGCCGGAACGGAGGCCTCCGGCGCACCCGGAACCACCGGCTCACCCTGAACCGGCGCCTCCGGCGGAGCCAGGTCGTACGTCTCCTCGGCCGTGGAGCCGTCCCCGCGCGGGGTGGGACGGCTCCACCATCTCGGCTTGGACCCGGTGGGCTTCCCGTCGTTCATGCTCTCCCCGCAACTGTCCTGCGTGCCCCCGGGGGCACCCCTCCCAGGGATTCAACCAGGTTTGCCGGGAGGAGCGCAGGGCACGGTCAGTGCCGGGGAGCCGCCAGCTGCGTCGGCGGTACGGACGGGGTCGCGCCGGGGAGCGCGGGCGGCGGTGCGACCGGCCGCATCGCCAGGGTGGCGACCGCCGGACGTATCAGCGGAGGCAGAGACGAACTGCTCAGCAGAGAGGCGCGGAACGGGTTGCCGAACTGCTGGGACGGCTGGGACGGGATTCCGTTGAGCCCGGCCAGACCCATCGGGACCGGCGCCGTGGGCTCCGGGGCCAGGGGTGCGCTCGCCGCGCCGCCGTGTCTGCGCTCCGACTCCACGGACAGGGACCTGCCCGAGGCCGGACCGGCCGACGGGCTCTGGGCCCGCAGCGGCGTGACATTGCGGCCCGAACCCTCGCCCCGGGCGCTGGTGTCCGCGCCCGAGTCCGACGGGACCGCGCCGGCGAGCGCGATCGCGGCGAACGAGACGGCGCTGGCTGCGGCGAAGGCGATCCTGCGCCCGCGCCACGGCGAGCCCGAACGCTCTTCGGGGCGGCCCACTTCGTGGATGCGGAAGCCGCGCCCGGGCAGCGGCCCGTCGAGGACGGTCGCATGGGCCCCGCCGGGCACATAGCCGAAGCGCCCGGCCGGGTCGCGCGGGTCGCTCAGGACTCCGGGCGAGAAGACTCCGCCGGCGAGGCGGCCCCCGCCGAATGGTCCCCGACCGTCGTCGTCACCTCCGGACCCCCCGGGCAGCCCCTGGAGGCGGGCCAGCAGGCCCTCGGAGGGGGCGGGCGGTGCCGTCTGCGCGAAGACGCTCTTGACGCGGCGCTGGGCGTCGGCCTCGGCCTTGCACTTGGGACAGGTGGCCAGATGCGACAGGACGCGCTCGCGCGCGTCATGGCTGAGCTCGCCGTCGACCAGGGCGGCGAGGCGGTCTCCCAGATGCTGTTCCGCGGGAGTGGGACTGGTGCCGGTCACGCGGTCCCCTCTCCGACCGCCCCCGGGGCGCCGGGCGCCACCCCCGCGAGGGCACGCTGCTGCTCGGCGCGGGCCTCGGGCGAGCGGTGCTTGAGGGCCTTGCGCAGGTGCGAGCGGCCGCGGTGGATCCGGCTGCGCACGGTGCCGAGCTTCACGCCGAGGGTGGCGGCGATCTCCTCGTACGACAGTCCCTCGATGTCGCAGAGGACGACGGCGGCGCGGAACTCGGGCGCGAGGGTGTCCAGCGCCTGCTGGACGTCGGCGTCGAAGTGCGCGTCGTTGAAGACCTGCTGGGGGGACGGGTCGCGGCTGGGGAGGCGCTCGGCCGCGTCGTCGCCCAGGGCGTCGAAGCGGATGCGCTGGCGGCGGCGGACCATGTCCAGGAAGAGGTTGGTGGTGATCCGGTGCAGCCAGCCCTCGAACGTACCCGGCGTGTAGGTCGACAGCGAGCGGAAGACGCGGACGAAGACCTCCTGGGTGAGGTCCTCGGCGTCGTGCTGGTTGCCCGTCAGGCGGTAGGCGAGGCGGTAGACGCGGCCGCTGTGCGTGCTGACGATCTCCTCCCAGGTGGGAGGGGTCCACGCCGGGGAATCCGCGTCGGCGAAGGTCGCGGTGGCTGCGGAGTCTGCGGCGTTGGAACGGTCAGCGGTGTAGGTCACGGATTTCGGCTCACCCGCCGACCTGAGAAAGCGCCGGAGCACTCCTCCCCGATCCACAGGCGCAGCCGCACCTCCCCTGTCGGCTCTGGTGGTGTCCAGTGGAGCCCCTACCATAGCCACCTCGCCCGTTAGCTCCGGATAAGAATCTTTACGCGCATTTCGGGCTGCCTTCGTGCCCCTCGAACCGCGCTGCTTCCCGGACCGCTCGGGGACCGGGATTCCGTACTCGGCCGTCTCGTCCATGTATCCCCCCGCCCTTCATAACGCCCGGTCCCATCTGCGGGTTCCCGGGTGCAGCGGATACAGTCACCGTTGCGCGCCAACTACGGGGACAGGAGAGGGCCATTACCGCCAACCGGCAGACGAGCTGGGCGTTCGCCGACGCCTTTGTCGCCGAGGACGACGCGCTGCGCTGGGCCCGCGAGCGGTCCCGGGAGGCAGGACTGCCTTCGGTGTCCCCGGGGACGGGGGCCGCGCTGCGCCTGCTCGCTGCCACCGCCGACGCCAAGGCGGTCGCCGAGATCGGCACCGGAACCGGCGTCTCCGGGATCTATCTGCTCCAGGGCCTGCGGCCGGACGGCGTGCTGACCACCGTCGACCCGGAGGCGGACCGCCAGCAGTTCGCCAAGCAGGCGTTCCGCGCGGCGGGCTTCGCCGGGAACCGGGCGCGGTTCATCCCCGGGCGCGCCCTGGACGTACTGCCGCGCCTCGCCGACGGCGGATACGACCTGGTGTTCTGCGACGGCGACCGGCTGGAGTCCCTGGACTACCTCGCTGAATCGTTGCGCCTGCTGCGGCCCGGCGGCATCGTCTGCTTCGAAGGGGTCTTCGCCGACGGCCGCACGGTCGACTCCGGCGTCCAGCCCGCCGAGGTGCTGCGGCTGCGGGACCTGCTGCGGACCGTGCGCGAGAGCCAGGAGCTCACCGGGTCGCTGCTGCCGGTGGGCGACGGCCTGCTCTGCGCCGTGAAGCGCGGCTGACGGCTCTTCACGGGGCTCCGCGGCCCCGGAACCACCCCGGAAAACTACTCCGCCCCGGGCCGGTACGTACGTACCGGCCCGGGGCGGGGGCAGATTGGGGGTCAAGCCCGCTGAATCAGCCGACGACCTTCTTAAGAGCGTCACCGAGCGCCTCGGCCTCGTCCGGGGTCAGCTCGACCACAAGCCGACCGCCGCCTTCGAGCGGAACGCGCATGACGATGCCCCGCCCCTCCTTGGTCACCTCGAGCGGGCCGTCGCCCGTCCGCGGCTTCATGGCCGCCATGCTGTTTCCCCTTCCTGAAACCAGCTCATCGCAGCCGGCGGCCCCATGACAGGCACCGTGTTACCGGCATCGAACACATTGCTTCCAGGTCATTATCCCGCATCGCAGGACCCGATGACCAACATCGGTCGGCATCGCTTGCGCAACGCGCTCTATCAAAACCACCCAATTCGGCGATCCGCCTGCGATACTTCGCCACCCCCGGTCCGGACGGTGGCCGGGATTGTTTGACGCAGGTCACATGTGCGGCGTCGATGATCTCCGCCATGCTGGGCGGACACGACACCGCAACGGAGGGGATCCATCCCAATGGCCGACACCGTGCTCTACGAGGTGACCGACGGGCTCGCGACGATCACGATCAACCGTCCCGACGCCATGAACGCCATGAACACCGAGGCCAAGGTCGCCCTGCGGGACGCGGCCCGGGCCGCTGCCGCGGACCCCGCGGTGCGGGCGGTGCTGCTCACGGCGACGGGCCGGGCGTTCTGCGTGGGCCAGGACCTCAAGGAGCACGTGGCCCTGCTGGCGGCGGACCGGGCGGCGGGCACCGGCTCCACGATGAGCACGGTCCGCGAGCACTACAACCCGATCGTGAAGGCCCTCACCGAGATGCCCAAGCCGGTCGTGGCCGGGGTGAACGGGGTCGCGGCGGGCGCGGGCTTCGGCTTCGCGCTGGCGGCCGACTACCGGGTGGTGGCGGACACGGCCGCCTTCAACACCTCGTTCGCGGGGGTCGCGCTGACCGCCGACTCGGGCGTCTCCTGGACGCTCCCCCGCCTTATCGGCCACTCGCGCGCCGCCGACCTGCTGCTCTTCCCGCGCTCGATCTCGGCGCAGGAGGCGTACGAGCTCGGCATCGTGAACAAGCTGGTCCCGGCCGACTCGCTGGCGGCCGAGGCCGCGGCGGTGGCCCGCGCGCTGGCCGACGGCCCGACGCTCGCGTACGCGGCCCTGAAGGAGTCCCTGGCGTACGGGGCGGGGCACTCGCTGGCCGAGGCGCTGGAGAAGGAGGACGAGCTCCAGACGCGGGCGGGGGCCTCCGAGGACCACGGGATCGCGGTGGCGGCGTTCCTGGCGAAGGAGAAGCCGAAATATGTGGGGCGCTGAGCCATCTGGGGCCCGTACCCCTTAAGGGGTACGGCAGCCCCGGGCCACACAGTCCGCCAAGTGGTCGTCCACCAGACCGCAGGCCTGCATCAGCGCGTACGCCGTCGTGGGGCCGATGAAACGCAGGCCGCGCTTCTTGAGGGCCTTGGAGAGCGCCGTCGACTCGTCGGTGACCGGGGGGACGTCCGCCAGGGTGCGGGGGGCCGGGCGGGTGGCCGGGTCCGGGGCGTACGACCAGATCAGTTCGTCCAGTTCGCCGGGGGCCCAGTCGGCCAGTACGCGCGCGTTGGCGAGGGTCGCCTGGATCTTGGCGCGGTTGCGGATGATCGATTCGTCGGTCAGCAGCCGCGCCGCGTCCTCGTCGGTGAACGCGGCCACCTTGGCGATCCGGAAGTCCGCGAAGGCGCGGCGGAAGCCCTCGCGGCGGCGCAGGATGGTGATCCAGGAGAGGCCCGACTGGAAGGCCTCCAGGCACAGCCGTTCGTAGAGGGCGTCGTCGCCGTGGACCGGGCGGCCCCACTCGGTGTCGTGGTAGTCGACGTAGTCCGCGGTGGACAGGCCCCACGGGCAGCGCAGTCGGCCGTCCGGGCCGGGGATGGCGGTGCTCACTGGCGGGGCTCCTCGTCGCGGGGGGCGTGGGCGGCGCTGAGCGCCTGCTGGAGGTCGGTGATCCGGGCGTCGCGCTCGGCGAGCTCGGCGGCGAGGCGGCTCAGTACGTCGTCGACGTCGGCCATCCGGTAGCCGCGGGCGGCCACCGGGAGCCGCAGGGCGTCGATGTCCGCGCGCTCGACCGGGCGGCCTTCGGGCAGCGGGTCGGACAGCCCCTCGGGGCCCGTCTCGGGCAGTACGGCGCCGTCGCCGCCGCCCACCACGGCCAGCGTGACCGCGGCGACCACCACGACCATGGCGATCAGCAAGAACCAGAACACGCGCGAAGCCTCTCCCCGCCAGCCGGAATCCGTCGGGTCCGATCGTGCCATGCGCGGCTGGGAGTTAGGGTCTGTCGGGCGGCGCGGACCGGCCCGCCCGACACGGAACCTTGAGGTCACGGGCGTCTTACCCGAGGAGGAAACAGCGGATGCTGCGGCTGGGACGGCGCGAGTTCGACGCGCACGAGCCGGTGATCATGGCGATCGTCAACCGGACCCCGGACTCCTTCTACGACCAGGGTGCGACGTTCCGCGACGAGCCCGCGCTGGCCCGCGTGGAGCAGGCGGTGTCAGAGGGCGCTGCCATCATCGACATCGGCGGGGTCAAGGCGGGCCCCGGCGAGGAGGTGACGGCCGAGGAGGAGGCGCGGCGCACGGTCGGTTTCGTGGCCGAGGTGCGGCGGCGGCATCCGGACGTGGTGATCAGCGTCGACACTTGGCGCCACGACGTCGGGGAGGCGGTCTGCGAGGCGGGCGCGGACGTGCTGAACGACGCGTGGGGCGGGGTCGACCCGAAGCTGGCGGAGGTCGCCGCGCGGTACGGGGCGGGGCTGGTGTGTACGCACGCGGGCGGCGTGGAGCCGCGCACGCGGCCGCACCGGATCGCGTACGAGGACGTGATGGAGGACATCCTCCGGGTCACGGTGGGGCTCGCCGAGCGGGCGGTCGCGCTCGGGGTGCGGCGGGACGGGATCATGATCGATCCCGGTCATGACTTCGGCAAGAACACCCGCCACAGCCTGGAGGCGACGCGGCGGCTCGGCGAGATGGCGGCGACGGGGTGGCCGGTCCTGGTCTCGCTCTCCAACAAGGACTTCGTCGGCGAGACGCTGGACCGGCCGGTGAAGGAGCGGGTGCTCGGCACTCTGGCCACGACGGCGGTGTCGGCGTGGCTGGGGGCACGGGTGTACCGGGTCCACGAGGTCGCCGAGACCCGCCAGGTCCTGGACATGGTGTCCTCCATCGCGGGCCACCGCGAGCCTGCGGTGGCCCGGCGGGGATTGGCCTAGCCGGACTTCCCCCGCGCCCCGGACCACCCAGGGGCGCGGGGAACTGCGCGAGCAACCCACCACGGTCCGCAGACGAACTACCGCCCCACTTCCTTCGTCACCAAGGCCACCGCCTCCTCCACGCTGTCCGTGACGTGGAAGAGGAGCAGGTCGCGTTCGGAGGCCTTGCCGCCGCCTACCACCGTGTCGCGGAGCCAGTCCACCAGGCCCGCCCAGTACGCCGACCCGAACAGCACGATCGGGAAGCGGGTCACCTTGCCGGTCTGGACGAGGGTGAGCGCCTCGAAGAGCTCGTCCAGCGTGCCGAGACCGCCGGGCAGGACCACGAACCCCTGGGCGTACTTCACGAACATCGTCTTCCGCACGAAGAAGTAGCGGAAGTTGACGCCGATGTCGACGTGCGGGTTGAGCCCCTGCTCGAAGGGCAGCTCGATGCCCAGCCCGACCGACACGCCGCGCGCCTCGCGCGCACCCCGGTTGGCCGCCTCCATCGCGCCCGGCCCGCCGCCGGTGATCACCGCGAAGCCCGCCTCGACCAGCGCGTGCCCGATGGCCACGCCCGCCTCGTACTCCGGCGAGCCCACCGGCGTGCGGGCCGAGCCGAAGACGCTGATGGCGCTCGGCAGTTCGGCGAGCGCGCCGAAGCCCTCCACGAACTCGGACTGGATGCGCATGACCCGCCAGGGGTCGGTGTGCACCCACTCCGAGTCGCCCTCGGTGTCGAGGAGCCGCTGGTCGGTGGTACCGGCCTGGACCTGGTCGCGGCGGCGCAGCACCGGCCCGAGCCGCTGCTCAAGACGCTGTTCGCCCGGGAACTCTCCCTCGGGGTTGGCCATTGCGTGCTCCCTCCGCTGACTGAGTCATATGACGCGTCCGGCCAGGGTAGGACGACTTACGTTACGAATGACGAAATTCAGGCAGTCAGCCAGGCGTGAAGTCGCCGTTCGCAGTGGGTGATCCGGTCCACGACCACGTGCTCGTCCCGCTTGTGCGCGTAGAGGGCGTCGCCGGGACCGTAGTTGACGGCGGGCACGCCGAGCGCGCCGAAGCGGGACACGTCGGTCCAGCCGAACTTGGGCTGCGGGGTGCCGCCGACCGCCGCCATGAAGGCCGCGGCGGCCGGGTGCGAGAGCCCCGGCAGGGCCGCGCCCGAGTGGTCGTCGACGGTGAACCCGGCGATCTCGCAGTCCGCGAAGACCTCGCGGACGTGGGCGAGCGCCTCCTCGGCGGTGCGGTCCGGGGCGTAGCGGTAGTTGACGGTGACCGCGCAGGCGTCGGGGATGACGTTGTTGGCGACGCCGCCCTCGATCCGTACCGCGTTCAGGCCCTCGTGGTACTCAAGCCCGTCGATCACCGGCCGGCGCGGCTCGTACGCGGCGAGCCTGGCCAGGATCGGGGCGGCCGCGTGGACGGCGTTGGAGCCCATCCAGCTGCGCGCGGAGTGGGCGCGCTCCCCCGCCGTGTGCAGGATGACCCGCAGCGTGCCCTGGCAGCCGCCCTCGACCTGGGCGTCGGACGGCTCCAGGAGGACCGCGAAGTCGCCCTCGATCCAGTCAGGGTGTGCGTCTGCCACATGGCCGAGACCGTTGAGGTGTGCGGCGACCTCTTCGTTGTCGTAGAAGACGAAGGTCAGGTCGCGGTTGGGCTCGGGGACGGTCGCGGCGATGCGCAGCTGGACGGCCACGCCGGACTTCATGTCCGAGGTGCCGCAGCCCCACAGGACGCCCTTCTCGTCGAGCCGGGAGGGCACGTTGTCGGCGATCGGGACGGTGTCGATGTGCCCGGCGAGGACGACCCGCTCGGCCCGGCCCAGGTGGGTGCGGGCCACGACGTTGTTGCCGTGGCGGTCCACGGTCAGGTGCGGCAGCGTGCGCAGGGCCGCCTCGATCGCGTCCGCGAGCGGCTTCTCCGTTCCGCTCTCGGACGGGAAGTCGACGAGCCACGCGGTGAGCGCGGGGCCGTCCAGGGTCAGGTCGAGTGCGCTGTCTGCCATGGACCCGACCCTAGCGCGGCCGTCCCGAGCTGGGCCGGGGTGTCCACGAGGGCAGGGCCGGGGGCAGCCGTCCTGCCCTCCAGTACGGTGGTCCCCGTGTCCCAGCCCGTCACCCCCAACCGACCCGTAAGGCGCGGCCGCCTCTTCCGTTTCGTGGCCGCGGCCGTCGTGCTGCTCGCCGTCGCCGGATACCTGGTGGTGCAGTACGTGAGCGGGGGGCCGGGGGCGCCGAGATGCACGGTGGGGTCCGGGGGCGACACCTACCGGCTCAGCCCCGAGCAGGCCGAGAACGCGGCGACCATCTCCGCGGTCGGCACCTCTCGCGGGATGCCCGAGCGGGCGGTGACGATCGCGCTGGCCACCGCGCTCCAGGAGTCGGGCCTGCGCAACATCACGCACGGCGACCGCGACTCGGTCGGCCTCTTCCAGCAGCGGCCCTCGCAGGGCTGGGGCACCGTGCAGCAGATCATGGACCCGGTCTACTCGGCCGGGAAGTTCTACCAGCGTCTGGCCGAGGTGCCCGGCTACTCCCGGCTGCCGCTCACCGTCGCCGCGCAGCGGGTCCAGCGCAGCGGCTTCCCTCAGGCCTACGCCAAGCACGAGCCGGACGCGGCGCTGCTCACCGCCGCCCTCACCGGCCGCACCCCCGCCGCGCTGACCTGCACGATCTCCAAGGACGCCCACCCGGGTGACCCGGCGAAGGTGCGCGCCGAGCTGGCTCGGGCGTTCGGCGCGGGGGTGGCCCCGGACCGGGGCGAGGGGCAGGAGGTCACGGTCCCGGTGCGCACGCCGGCGCGGGCCGGTGCGAACGCCGAGGGCGGCGCCGAGCAGCGCGGCTGGGAGCTGGCCCACTGGGCGGTCGCGCACGCCGCCGCGCTCCGCGTCGAGCAGGTCTCGTACGCCGGGCGCACCTGGCGCGTGGACGGCTCCCGCAAGGGCTGGCACACGGACGACACCGAGGCCGCCGCCTCCGCCACCGGCCGGAACACGGGCGGCGAGGCGGGCGGCGCGGAGGCTTCCGGCGCGTTCGGCCAGGTGCGGATCCAGCTCGCCGGATAGCGCGCGACACCCGTTCGGGAGGCCACCCGTGCGGGGCACAGATGGCTTTCGCGTACACCGTTTCGTACACCCACCCCCGCACCCGTCGGAAGAATCGTCAATTCCCTTGGGAACAAAGGGATCCGGGGGCGTTCAACGTATTGTCGTGGCGGCTCTTTTGCCCGTTTTTATCCGAACCCGATAATGCGACGCATTGCGAACTCTTTACCTGGGGTCTCCGCAACCTCCGCCGCACCCCGAGGAGTTGTCACAGCGTCCGAACGCCGTTCCTCCCGTCTCAAGGAGCATCATGTCCCTCCCCCTGACCCGTCGGATCGCCCGTGCCGCTCTGCTCATCGCGGCGGGTGCCGTTCCTGTGGTCGGTGCGGCCGGCGCGGCGAGCGCCGCGGCCCTTCCCGAGACCCCGAACCTGGGCGGTCTGACCGCACTCGACGGCGCGAACCTCGGCAACACCGTCGACGGCGCCACGCAGAAGGCCACCGGCCTGGCGGGCGACGCCGGCAGCAAGGCGGTCAAGCAGGCGGTCCCGGCCGCGGGCAAGGCCGTCGGCAAGGCGGGCAGGACGGCGACCCCGGCGGCCCAGAAGACGGCGGGCGACGCCGCGGGCAACGCGGGCGACCTCCTCGGCTCCACCGCCAAGTCGGCCAGCCTGGACGGCCTGCCGGTCGGCGGCCAGCTGCCCACCAGCGGGCTGCCCTCCACCGACCAGCTGCCGCTCAAGGGCCTGCCCGTCGGCGGCTGAGCCGCGCGGCCGCGCCCCCCGCGCGGCACACGGCCGAAGGGGCCTCGGGATCCTGTCCCCGGGGCCCCTTCCCGTATCCGTTCCCCTATGCGCTTCCCGTCCGGGCGAACGGCTGGCCCAGCCGCTTGACGGCCGCCTCGACGCGCTCGTCCGTCGCCGTGAAGGCCACCCGCACGAACCGCTCGCCCGCCTCGCCGTAGAAGTCGCCGGGCGCCACCAGGATGCCGAGACCGGCCAGGTAGTCGACGGTCTCCCAGCAGCCCTCGTCGCGGGTCGCCCACAGGTAGAGGCTGGCCTCGCTGTGCTCGATCCGGAAGCCGTGCTTGACCAACGCGTCGCGCAGGGCGGTGCGGCGGGCCGCGTACCGCGCCCGCTGCTCCTGGACGTGCGCGTCGTCGCCGAGCGCCGCCACCGTCGCCGCCTGGACGGGCGCGGCCGTCATCATCCCGCCGTGCTTGCGGATCTGCAGCAGCTCGCCCAGCACGGCCTCGTCGCCCGCCAGGAAGGCCGCGCGATAGCCCGCGAGGTTGGACCGCTTGGAGAGCGAGTGGACGGCCACGATGCCCTCGTACGTACCGCCGCAGACGTCCGGGTGCAGCACCGAGACCGGCTCGGCCTCCCAGCCCAGCTCCAGGTAGCACTCGTCGGAGAAGACGAGGACGCCGTGCTCGCGCGCCCAGGCGACGATCCGGACCAGCTCGTCCTTGGCGAGGACGCGGCCGGTCGGGTTGGACGGCGAGTTCAGCCAGAGGAGCTTGAGACCGGCCGGGTCGAGCTCCGTGGGGTCGTCGTAGACGACGGGCTCGGCGCCGCAGAGCCGGGCGCCCACCTCGTACGTCGGGTACGCGAGCCGGGGGTAGGCGACCTTGTCGCCCGCGCCGAGGCCCAGCTGGGTCGGCAGCCAGGCCACCAGCTCCTTGGACCCGACCACCGGCAGCACGTTGCGGTGGCCGACGCCGACCGCCCCGAGCCGGCGCCCGACCCATCCGGTGAGCGCGTCGCGCAGCTCCGTGGTCCCCCACACCGTCGGATAGCCCGGCGAGTCCGCGGCCTCGACCAGCGCTTTCTGGATCAGCGCCGGGACCGGGTCGACCGGGGTGCCCACGGACAGGTCCACGATCCCGTCCGGGTGGGCCGAGGCCGTCGCCTTGTACGGCTCCAGCTTGTCCCAGGGGAAGACGGGCAGGCGTGCGGAGACTGCGCCCACGGAGGTGCTCACTTTCTCGTGCTCGGTCCCGCGCTCGGCGTCGCACGGACGAAACGCCTCGGTCCCGTAGGGCGGTGGGCGCCGTACGGGACCGGGGGGACACGGGGTGTCGGTGTCAGTGCTCGCTGTCGGCGTTGATGTCGGCCGGGAGCGCGGTGATGAAGGGGTGGTCGCGCTCGATCAGGCCGAGCTTGGAGGCGCCACCGGGCGAACCGAGCTCGTCGAAGAACTCGACGTTCGCCTTGTAGTAGTCCTTCCACTCCTCCGGGGTGTCGTCCTCGTAGAAGATGGCCTCGACCGGGCAGACCGGCTCACAGGCGCCACAGTCGACACATTCGTCCGGGTGGATGTAGAGGGACCGCTTGCCCTCATAGATGCAGTCGACCGGGCACTCTTCGATGCATGCCTTGTCCTTAAGGTCGACACAAGGCTCCGCAATGACGTAGGTCACGCTGTCGTTCCTCCTCGATAGGGCGCGGCGGGCCGGTCTGCGGCTCCGTCCACGTGGCGCGCGGGAGCGCGGCGTCGTCGATGCCCACACCTAGTATCTCCGTTCCGGGGCGCGATCCGAACAGGAGGGGCGAAGAGAGCTGTGGAGTTCACCACCGGCGGACGGTTGGTCGTCAGAATCACGCCACAAGATCAGGGCAAACGCGTATCAGTCAGGCACCTGGCGCTGACCGGGGAGCGGGGCGAGAAGTTCACCGACACGGTCGGCGTTCTCACATCGTGGGATGCCGGAGTGCTGTCGATCGTGCGCAGGAACGGGGAGACGGTCCTCGTCCCCGAGCGCGAGATGGTCGCGGGCAAGGTCATCCCGGCCGAGCCCGCCCGGCGCCGCGGCCCGGCCGCCACCTTCCGGGAGTTGGCGCTGGTCAGCGCACGTGCCTGGCAGCCCGTGGAGAGCGAGGCGCTGGGCGGATGGACGCTGCGGGCGGCCGTCGGATTCACCCGCCGGGCCAATTCGGTGCTGCCGCTCGGCGACCCGGGGATGCCGCTCGCGGACGCGCTGGCGTACGCGCGCGCCTGGTACGCGACGCGCGGCCTTCCCACGTACGTACAAACGTCCACCGGCGCCGAGGGGACGCAGGAGAGCCTCTGTGTCGATCTTGAAAAGTTTGGGTGGATTCGCGAGGTAAGCGCCCAACTGCGGATCGCCGCACTTGCCCCGATCGGGGACCTCGACGCGGACGTCTCGCAGGTCGAGCTGTCCCGTTCCGTCGGTTCCGCCTGGCTCGCCCGCTACCAGCGCACCGGCACGCCCGGACCCCATGTGCTGAAGGTACTGGAGAGCGGGCCTTCGACGTGGTTCGCGACGGTGCCCGGCGAGGAGGGCGGGGCGCCCGCCGCGATCGGCCGGTGCGTGGTCGACGGCCGCTGGGCGGGGTTCATGGCGGTCGAGGTGGACCCGGCGCGGCGGCGCGAGGGGCTCGCGACGGCCGTGATGACCGCGCTGGCCCGCCAGGCCCTCTCGGAGGGGGCGTCGGCGGCGTGGCTCCAGGTGGAGGCGGACAATGAAGGAGCCCGGGCCCTCTACGACGCCCAGGGCTTCGCCACCCACCACACCTACCACCACTTCCGGCACGGGTGAGCCCGTACCGGACTTTCCGATCTCCACGAACGGGTACGAGGCGGTTATGGACCCCGAAAGCCCCGGCGCCGAGGACTGGCGGCGGCAGTTCACCGAGGAGGCCCGGGCCGAGCGGCCGGACCTCGCGACGCTGTGCCTGCTGATCGGCGCGGTGGCCGATCCGGAGCTCGGGCAGCGGGGTCTGGACGACGCCCAGATGGAGCTGGACCGGCTCGCGGGCCAGCTGCCGTACGGCGTCGACGGGGCCCGCGCCTGGGCGCTGGCGCTGGCCGAACTCCTCGGTCACCGCTGTGAGTTCCGGGGCGCCCCGGCCGAGTACCAGCGGCTGGAGTCCTCGCTCCTGCCGGAGGTCCTGCGCCGCCGCCGGGGCCTGCCGATCCTGCTGTCGGTGGTCTGGATGGAGGTGGCCCGCCGGGCCGGGGCGCCGGTGTACGGGGTGGCCCTGCCCGGCCACTTCGTGGTGGGCTTCGGGCGCCCGGAGGAGCGGGTGCTCGCGGATCCGTTCGACGGGGGCAGGCCGTTGACGGGTGCGGACGCGGAGCTGCTTGTGGCCGGGGCCACCGGCGCCCCGCTCGACCCTTCGATGCTCACCCCGGCCGATCCGCTGGCGATCGTGCTGCGCATCCTCAACAACATCCGCGCCTGGGCGGCGGCCCGCCCGGAGCAGAGCGCGGTCGCCCTGTGGGCGCTCGACCTCTCCCTGCTGCTGCCCACCCACCCGGCCCGGCTGCGCTACGACCGGGCCCAACTCCTGGTCCAGCGCGGCGACTTCCTCGCGGGGGCGGCGGAACTCGACCTGTACGCGGACGTGCTGGAACCGGTGGAACCCCGTACGGCGGAGACGATCCGGGGGCGGGCGCGGGCGGCGCGGGCGATGCTGAACTGACGCCGGGCGCGTAGGAGTCCTGCGGGAATCCCGTAGGAGCCCCCTGGGAGTCCTACAACCAGCCCTTTTCCCGGGCGATCCCCACCGCCTCCGCCCTGTTGCGGGCCGCGAGCTTCTGGATGGCCATGGAGAGGTAGTTGCGGACCGTGCCCTGGGAGAGGGAGAGGGTGCGGGCGAGCTCCGCGTTGGTGGCGCCGTTCGCCGCCGCGCGCAGGACGTCCCGCTCGCGGTCGGTCAGCGGGTTCGCGCCCTCCGCGAGCGCGGCGGCGGCCAGCGTCGGGTCGATCACGCGCTCCCCGGCGAGCACCTTGCGCACGGCGGCGGCGAGTTGGGCGGCGGGGGCGTCCTTCACGAGGAAGGCGTCGGCGCCGGACTCCATGGCGCTGCGGAGGTAGCCGGGGCGGCCGAAGGTCGTGAGGATCACGACCTTCAGCTCCGGCAGCTCGCGGTGCAGGGCCGCGGCGGCCTCGATGCCGGTCATGCCGGGCATCTCGATGTCGAGCAGCGCCACGTCGGGGGTGTGGGCGCGGGCCGCGCCCAGCACCTCGTCGCCCCTGGCCACCTGGGCGACCACCTCGAAGTCCGGCTCCAGGCCGAGCAGGGCGGCGAGGGCTTCGCGGACCATGGATTGGTCTTCGGCCAGGAGTAGGCGGATCATGCGGGGATTCTAGGTGCGGGTCTGGCTGCGCCGTCGTTTGGCTGCGGGTTGTGGGTGGCTGGTCGCGCAGTTCCCCGCGCCCCTTTTTGGCCCGGTCTTTGTCTGCGGGTGAGTGGTGGGTTGCTCGCGCAGTTCCCCGCGCCCCTAGAAGCGCCCCTCCGGGCCGCCCAGGGGATTGCCGCGCAGCGGCATTTAAGGGGCGCGGGGAACTGCGCGGCCAGCCGCCACCGGCCCGCGGGCGAACACCGGGCTACAGAAGCGGAACCCTCGCCGTCAGCGTGAAGCCCCTGCCCTTCTGCGCCGACGGTTCCAGCTTGCCGTTCACCTCCGACAGGCGTTCCGCCAAGCCCGTCAGGCCGTTGCCCGGGGTTGCGGCGGACGCGCCGCGGCCGTCGTCCGCGATCTTCAGTTCCAGGAAGCGGCCGTCCAGGGTCTGGAACACCCCGAGGGTGATCACGCACTTGCGGGCGCCGCTGTGGCGGACCACGTTGGTGACCGCCTCGCGGACCACCCAGGCCAGGGCCTCCCCCGCGCCCGGGGGCAGGCCGGGCGGGAGTTCGGCCGTCACCGGCAGGTCCGCCGCCACCCCCGCCGCCGTCAACGCGGTGCGCGCGCCCGCCAGTTCCCCGGGGAGGGTCGCGCGGCGGTAGCCGGTGACCGCTTCCCGTACGTCCACCAGGGCCTGGCGGCTGACCTGTTCGATGTCGGCGACCTGCTGGGCCGCCTGGTCGGGGCGGTCGGGGAGCATCCGGCCCGCCAGCTCGCTCTTGAGCGTGATCAGGGAGAGCGAGTGGCCGAGCAGGTCGTGCAGGTCGCGGGCGAGCCGCAGGCGCTCCTCGTTGGCCGCCAGCTGGGCCACGGTCGCGCGGGCCTGGCGCAGTTCCACGGTCGTACGGACCAGATGCCGCACGCCCGTCATGGCGAAGCCGCCGAGCAGGGCCGGGATCGCCAGGCCCGGCACGAAGTCGCCCCAGTCGCCCTTGGTGGTCAGGCCGATCAGGGCCATCGCGGCCGTCGCGCCCGGGATCGCCCAGCGCGCGAGCGGCAGCGGCAGCACCGCCCCGCAGCCGACCGACACGTACACGAAGAGCACCAGCCAGGGCGCGGCCAGGGTCAGCGAGGTGACCACCGCGATGCCGGTGAGGAAGACCAGCATCGAGGCGACCGTGGCGCGGGCGAAGGGGCGGGCGGTGTGCCGGAAGACCAGGGCCAGGTAGACCGCGACGAACGCCACCAGGGCGAGCCAGCCGAGCGCGGTCGCCCACGCCGTGTGCTCGCGCTTGAGGAGGTCGGACACGGGGGCGCCGAGGAACGCCAGCCAGATGCCGATCCACAGCAGCTTGCGCAGCGCCTCCTGGCGGTTCTCCGGCGGGCGGCCGATCGCGGCCACGGGCTTGTGGTCTTCCGTCACGCTCGTCACGCCTTCAGGGTGTCCTTCCGGTACAGCCAGGCCGCGCCGCCCGCGAACAGCAGGAAGTAGGCGGCGAGGACGGCCACGTCCTTGGCATCCGGGGCGTTGCCCGCCTCGATGGCCTGCCCGAGCGCAGCGTACGCGTGGGTGGGCAGCCACTTGGCGAGCGACTGGAGCCAGGGCGCGAACGTCGTCGTCGGCATCCACAGGCCGCCCAGGATGGACAGGCCGAAGTAGATGATCATCGTGATCGGGCGGACCGCGTCACCGCTGGCGAGGTAGCCGATGGCCACGCCGAGCGCGGCGAAGCAGAGCGAGCCGGCCCAGATGGCGCCGGTCAGCGCCAGCCACTGCCAGGCGTCGAACCGCACGTCCTTGACGGTCGCCGCGACCAGGAAGACCACCACGATGCAGGGCAGGGTGACCACGGCGGCGCTGGCGATCTTCGCCAGCACGTAGCCGCGGCCGGGCAGCGCGGTCAGCCGCAGCTGGCGCACCCAGCCCTTCTCGCGCTCCTTGGCGATCTTCTCGCTGTTGCCCATCAGGACGGCGGTGATCGCGCCGAACGAGGCCATCGAGACCATGAAGAAGGCCGGGAAGGTCAGATCGGTGCCGCCGATCTTGTCCGTGGTGTTCTGCGAGCCGGAGATCAGCAGATAGAGCGCGGAGGGGTAGATCACCGAGAAGAACATGAACTTCTTGTTCCGCAGGGTGCGGGTGATTTCGAGCTTGATCAGCGTGTTCATGCGGTCCTGGCCTCCTCGGCCTCGGTGATGGCGACGAAGGCCTGCTCCAGGCCGAGGCCCGCGACTTCGAGGTTGCGGGGGTACAGGCTCAGCCCGTAGAGCGCGTGGACGGTGGCGTCGGCGTCGGTGGACTGGAGGCGGACCGTGCGGCCCGAGACGTCGAACGAGGTCAGGAAGGGCAGCTCGCGCAGCACGCCCTCGTCGATGGCGCCCTCCAGGTCGAAGGCGATCCGGCGGGCGCCGGCCTTCGCCTTGATCTCGGACGCGGTGCCGTCGGCGAGCAGCCGGCCCTTGTGCAGGACCAGGACGCGGTCCGCGATCGCGTCCGCCTCCTCCAGGTAGTGGGTGGCGAACAGGACCGTACGGCCCTGCTGCGCCTGCTCGCGCATGGTCGCCCAGAACGCCTGGCGGGCGGTGACGTCCATGCCGGTGGTCGGCTCGTCCAGGACGATCAGGTCGTTGGCGCCGGCGGTGGCGAGCGCGAAGCGGACGCGCTGCTCCTGGCCGCCGGAGAGCTTGTTGACCGTCCGGTCGGCGATCTGCGCGATGCCCGCGCGGTCCAGGACCTCCTCGACGGGGTGCGGACGCGGGTGCAGGTCGCAGGCGAGCTTCACCAGCTCGCGGACCTTGACCTCCTCCATCAGACCGCCGCTCTGGAGCATCGCGCCGACCCGGCCGTCCTTGATGGCCTGCTCGGGCGTGGTGCCGAAGAGGCGCACGGCGCCCGAGTCGGCGCCCCGCAGCCCGAGCAGCAGGTCGAGCGTGGACGACTTGCCCGCGCCGTTCGGCCCGAGCAGCGCGACCGTCTCGCCGGGGTGCAGCTCCAGGGAGAGGTCGGCGACGGCGTGGACGTCGCCGTAGCTCTTGCTCACGTGCGCGAAGCTCACCACGGAAGTGGAGGTGGAGGTGGTTGTGGTCATGCCCCAAGGTTCGCCCGCGGGGCCGTGGCGGGGGCAGTGCCGGGTGTCGTGGGTGTCGGATGACAGATGTCATGCGGACGGCATGACACGGCCCCCGTACACGTGGGGCGTACGGGGGCCGGGTGCGGAACCGCAGGTCAGCTCGGGTTCGGACCGACCGGTCAGCTCGGGTTCAGGGCGATCGTCACGCTGCGCTCCGCCGGGGTCTTGCCGCGCAGGGCGCCCTGCATCGCCTTGGCCACGTCGTCGGCCGTCAGCTGGTGCTTCTGGCCGTCACCCTTGGTGATCATCACCCCGTTGAAGGTGCTGCCCATGAGCTGCTCGATGGCCTTCTTGTCGTAGACCTCGACCAGCTTGCCCTCGATCGGCTTCATCGAAAGGATCTTCGGGAGCGACTTCTGCGGGCCGAAGTTGATCTGCTTGCCGCCCGCCTTGACGGTGATCAGGTTGGACATCGCGGGCTTGGCGAACTCGTTCATCGCCCGGTCGATCTCGGCCTGGGTGACGGTCGGCTGGCGGGCGGCGACCGGCAGCTGCACCTCGTTGGGCTTGCCAGTCTCGACCTGCGCCCGGTAGGCGTCCTTGACCGAGATCATCGAGCGGTTGACGTCGAGCGACTTGCCCGCCTTGCCGGGTACGGCCACGGCCTTGCCCGGGACGAACTTGATCGTGCCCTCGACCGCCGAGCCCGAGGCGCCCGCCAGGTCGGTCAGCGCCACGCCCAGCTTCTCCTCGTCGACCGGGATGACCGGCTCGGCGACGCGCTTGCCGCCGAAGAGCGAGGAGATCACGGAGACCGGGTTGTAGTCGCTGCCCGCCGCGTTGCGCACGGTCGCCTGGCCGTCGAAGGTGAGGCCCGCCTTGTCCGGCGCGAGCGTCTCCTTCTTGCCGTCGACGGTGAGCCGCAGCGGCTGGGCCGCGCGCTTGCCGAGCGTGGCGTCGAGCTTGGCGACGGCCTGCTCCTTGCTGCCGCCACCGATGTCGACGCCCAGGACCGTGGTGCCCTTGGGGACCTCGGAGTGGTTGAGCAGCAGACCCGCGCCGTACGCGACACCGGCGAGCACGAAGGCCGCGACGCCGAGCAGGACCAGCTTGGAGCGGCCCTTCTTCTTGGCGGGCGCGGACGGGGTCGTACGGGCCGGGGCGGGCGGCTCCTCCGCCGCGCGCGGCCCGTCCGGAAGCCGCGGCGTGAGGTCGGGACCCGTGCCGCCGGGCGCGAACGCGGAACGGTTCTCCGCCGGTACGACGGGGATCCCGCTGGTCAGCGTGTCCCCCGAGACATGCCCGGCCGGCGGGGCCGCGTTGCCCCCACCGCTTCCGGCCCCCGGCACCGGGGCAGGTGCCTGCGGGGTCAGGATCGCCGTGTCGTCGGACATCCGGGGCACGGGCGGCGCCACGGGCCCGGGCCGCCCGCCCTGGGCGCCCAGGACCGGGGTGCCGTGACTCGGCGTACCGCTGGGACCTTGCGCACCCAGGACCGGGGTCCCGTGGCTCGGGGTGCCCTGCGGGCCGGCGGGCGCGCCGCCGAGCCGCTGCTGGCCCTTGCGGCTGCCGACCGGGCGGGTGGGCAGCGCGGCGGTGCCGGTGACCGGGCCGGTGGTGGGCCCGGCGGGGCCGCCGTTCCCGGCGAGCGCGGAGCGGGCCGAGCCGTTGGCGGAGGCGGTGCCGGGGCGGAAGCCGTCGGCCTCGGGGGCGGGGGCGGGGGCGAAGCCGTTGGCGCCGTTGCTCTCCGGCCGCGCGAAGGAACCCGTGGCCGAGCCGTCGGCGGGCGCGCTCTGCGGGCCGTCCGAGAAGTACGGGAGGTTCTGGCGCGGCGTGCCGGACGGCGGGGTCGCGCCGGAGCCCGCCTTGCGGGGCGCGAACCAGTCGCTGGCCGGCTTGTCCTCGCCCGCGGGCGCGGCGGCCGCGGCCGCCTCCTGGGCCTCGGCGGCCTGCGCGCGCTCGCTCTCGGCGGCGGACGCCTTGTCGGCGTCGCTGACCGGCGTTCTCATCACGACCGGCGGGATGGGCCGGGACCCGGGGATGTTGATCCGGATCCGCGTCGTCAGCGTGGTCTCGGTCTTCGGCTCGTCCGGCTCGGCGACGGCGGCTTCCGGGGCGTCGTGCGCCGGAGAGTGCGGCGTTCCGTACGGCGGGGTACCCGACGGGTACGCAGCTCCGCCGCGCCCCTGGGGGCCGGAGGTCGAACTGTCAGTTTCACGACTCAAGGCAGGTTCTCTCCCGATCGGCTCCGCCACCCGCTCTTGTCTCGAATTCCTCTGTGCGGGCGGCTCGGCGGCGCGCACCACCATACTGGCCGTCGCGGGGAAGCACCGGACGGCCCGGGGAAGCGGGGCACCACACCCTGTACTGCGCCACCGCGACCGCGCACGTCACTTGCCAAGTCGGAGCTAATCGCGGGGCGGTTGCACCAGGACGCCGACCGTGGCACAGATCACAGCCGCGGCCATCCCGCCGAGCAGGAAGACGTACGAACCCAGTCCCGCGCCGAAGACGAAGTCGCCTTCGGGCCGGGTGGCGGTCAGGAACAGCACGGCAACCAGCCATCCGGCGCCCGCCGCACCGACCCCGCCCCGGCTGCTCGTCAGGTTGGTACCGACGTAGAACAGTCCGGCCGCGGCGGCAAGCGAGAGCAGCAACCCGCCGGGGAACCAGGCGGCTTGGACGAGCGCGCCCGCGGCCCCGGTGAGCGCGCCGAGCACGAACAGGCCCAGGAAGGCGGCGATCCGCCCGGGGCGGGCGCCCGCCGTACGGGAGTTGACGGACGGACCGGACGTACGGGACGAAGTACTCATCGGGCGTCCACCCCCGCGAACAGGTCGTGCTCGCGCTCTCCGGCCGGGGCGCCGGACTCGCCGTCGACCAACTCGTAGTACTCGACCGAGAAGAGCGGCTGGCCCAGGTCGTTGGAGAGCGCGAAGAACGGGCCGTCCACGGCGATCTGCGTGACGTGCGCGCGCATCGCGGCGGCCTTGGCCCCGGCGTGGGCGGCGCCGTCGATCTCGGCGGTGATCCGGTCGTCCTCGACGACACCTGGCACGTCGGCGACGTCGGCGATCCCGGGGAAGGAGGCCCCGGAGGCGCGCAGCCGGGCGAACCCGGCCTCGGCCACCGAGCGGGGCACCCGGTTCCAGTACGTCTTGGCGACGGTGTGCGGCTCCCCGAGGTCGGGGCGGTAAGTGGGTTCGGCGGCCAGTTCGGCGGCGCGCATCGCGACCCGGTGGGCCTGGATGTGGTCGGGGTGGCCGTACCCGCCGTTCGGGTCGTACGTCACCAGGACCTGCGGGCGGACCTCGCGGATCACCTCGACCAGGTGCGGGGCCGCGTCGTCCACGTCGGTGTTCCAGAAGGCGCCCGGGCGGCGGTTCTGCTCCACGCCCATCATCCCGGAGTCGCGGAAGCGGCCGGGGCCGCCGAGGAAGCGGTGGTCGGTGACCCCCAGCTCCTTCATCGCGGCCGCGAGTTCGCCGACGCGGTGGGCGCCGAGGCGGTCGTCGCGGTCGGCGGCGAGGTGCGCCAGATCGGCCGGGATGACCTCGCCCTCCTCGCCGAGGGTGCAGGTCACCAGCGTGACCAGCGCGCCTTCGGCGGCATAGCGGGCCATGGTGGCGCCGTTGTTGATCGACTCGTCGTCGGGGTGGGCGTGCACCAGGAGCAGCCGCCGGGCGGGGAGGTCCGTCA
This sequence comes from Streptomyces melanogenes, assembly GCF_014649795.1. Taxonomy (GTDB): domain Bacteria; phylum Actinomycetota; class Actinomycetes; order Streptomycetales; family Streptomycetaceae; genus Streptomyces; species Streptomyces noboritoensis. The sequence goes on along the minus strand of NZ_BMTS01000006.1, from coordinate 199,391 downwards.
TACGGGACAGCCTACGAGGCATGCCGCGCGGCGGCATGCCTCGGATCCCCCGGCCGCGCCGGGCGGTGGCGCGACCGTCAGAACTTGATGTCGCTGATCATGCCCGCGACGTTGTTGGAGAGGTCGTTGATGGTGGGGGCCATGGACGAGCTGGCGAGGTAGAAGCCGAGCAGAGTGCAGACCACCGCGTGTCCGGCCTTCAGCCCGGACTTCCTGACCAGCAGGAAGACGATGATCGCCAGCAGCACCACCGCCGAAATCGAGAGTGCCACGGCGGTTCACCTCCATCTGTCGGTCGGGCAGAGCCAGTCGGTAGGGGCAGAGCAGCGTGCCAGGGGGCATGCAGAGTCATACCCACCCCCCACTATGGATCATAACTATCCGGCGGAACGCATTGATCGGTGCACGGGCGCACAAGGGGCGCACACCCCCCACGTACGAGCAGGTGCGGACGGGTGCCGCTAGGTTCGCCCCATGACCTCAATTGCCCCCGGAAAGACCTCGTTTCCCCGTCAGTACGCCAGGACCCAGCGCTTCACGCTCGGTGCGCCCCGCGCCTTCTCGGTGGCCCCGGACGGCAGCCGGGTGGCCTTCCTGAGGGCGCCAGGGGGTACGGATCCGGCCAACAGCCTCTGGGTGCTCGATCTGGCGGACGGCGCGCGCGAACGGCTCGCGGCGGACCCCCGGGCGCTCCTCGGCGGTGCCTCCGAGGAGCTCTCGGAGGAGGAGAAGGCGCGGCGCGAGCGCAGCCGCGAAGGTGGTGCCGGCATCGTCGGCTACGCGACGGACGCGGCGGTGGAGCTGGCCGTGTTCGCGCTCTCGGGCCGGCTGTTCACGGCCGAGCTGCGGGCCGGGACCACCCGTGAACTCCCCGTTCCCGGCCCGGTGATCGACCCGAGGCCCTCGCCGGACGGCCGTCTGGTGGCCTATGTGGCGCGGGGCGCCCTGCGGGTCACCGGGGCGGACGGCGAGGGCGACCGGGCGCTGGCCGAGCCGGAGTCGCCGGAGATCACCTACGGGCTCGCGGAGTTCATCGCGGCCGAGGAGATGGACCGCCCGCGCGGCTACTGGTGGTCCCCCGACGGGGACGCCCTGCTCGTGGCGCGGGCCGACGAGAGCCCCGTACGGCGCTGGTGGATCTCCGACCCGGCCAACCCCGACCGCGAGCCGCAGCGGGTCGCCTACCCGGCGGCGGGCACGCCCAACGCCGAGGTCCGGCTGTTCCTGTACGGGCTCGACGGCTCCCGGACCGAGGTCGTCTGGGACCGGGTGCGCTACCCGTATCTGGCGCGGGTGCACTGGTCGGCGGCGGGGGCGCCGCTGCTCCTGGTGCAGGCCCGGGACCAGCGGGTGCAGCTGCACCTGACCGTGGACACCGCCTCCGGGACGACCCGGACCGTCCACGCGGACGAGGACGCGGTGTGGCTCGATCTTTTCCCCGGCGTCCCGGCCTGGGCGCCGGACGGACGGCTGGTGCGGATCGCGGACGAGGGCGGGGCGCGCGTGCTCGCGGCGGGCGACCGTCCGCTGACCGGAGGGCAGCTGCAGATCCGGGCCGTGCTCGACATCGGGGACGACGACATCCTGGTCTCGGCGTCGGCCGGCGAGGCGGCCCGTGCCCCCGAAACCGGCGAGATCCATGTGTACCGGGTCAACGAGCTGGGTATCGAGCGGGTTTCGGAGGGTGCCGGGGTGCACTCGGCGGTCCGGGGCGGACCGGTGACGGTTCTCACTTCGGCCCGTCCGGACAGCCCGGGCACCACGGTCCGGGTCGAGCGGGACGGCAAGACGGTCGCGGTGGTCGACTCGTACGCGGAGACTCCCGTGCTCACGGCCCGGGTCCGGCTGACCGAGGGGGGCGCACGGCGGATCCCATGCGCCGTACTGCTCCCCACCGACTACTCGGAATCGGACGGTCCCCTTCCCGTGTTGATGGACCCGTACGGCGGCCCCCACGGCCCGCGGGTCTACGCCGCCCACAACGCCCATCTCACCTCGCAGTGGTTCGCGGACCAGGGGTTCGCGGTGATCGTGGCCGACGGGCGCGGCGCCCCCGGCCGCTCCCCCGGCTGGGAGAAGGCGATCCGGGACGACTTCACGCTCACCCTCGACGACCAGATCGAGGCGCTGCACGGCCTCGCGGGCGCCTTCCCGCTGGATCTGGGCCGGGTGGCGATGCGCGGCTGGTCCTACGGCGGCTATCTGTCGGCGCTCGCGGTGCTGCGCCGCCCCGACGTCTTCCACGCGGGGATCGCGGGCGCGCCGGTGACCGACTGGCGGCTCTACGACACCCACTACACCGAGCGCTACCTCGGCGACCCGCAGGGCAGCCCTTCGGTGTACGAGGCGAACTCGCTGGTCACCGACTCCGGGCTGTCCCAAGTGGCCGAGCAGCACCGGCCGTTGATGCTCATCCACGGTCTGGCGGACGACAACGTGGTGGCCGCGCACACCCTGCGGCTCTCCTCGGCCCTGCTCGCCGCCGGACGCCCCCACGAGGTGCTGCCGCTGACGGGCGTGACGCACATGACCCCGCAGGAGCAGGTGGCGGAGAACCTCCTGCTGCTCCAAGTGGACTTCCTGAAGCGCTCGTTGGGGATCTGAGCCCCGCCCTCCGCCGCCCGCGCACCTCACCAGCCGGGCGGCGGGGAGGACGGCGGCGGGGGCGACCCGAAGCCCTGGGGCGGCGGGCCGAAGCCGCCGGGGCTGTCCTGCGGCCCCTGGGGCGGGTGGGGCGCGTACGGCGGGTAGGCCGGGGACCACGGCGTCCCGGGCACGCCCGCCGGGTCCTCGGGGCCGCGCCGGGCGAGCACCGGGATCAGGGCGAGACCGGCGGCCACTTGGAAGAACCACGTCACGACCTGGAGCTGGGCGCTGGTCTCCAAGTCCCCGAAGTGGTCGAGCAGTTCGAACCGTACGGCCAGCGAGATCCCGATGGCGCCGGAGGAGGCGAGGAAGGCGGCCGCCACCAGGCCGAGCGGCCGTACGTAGACGGCTCGCGCCAGGCCGCCGCCCGCGGCCGTCAGGGCGATCGCCGCGAGGACGAGGGACGCCCAGCCGCCGGGCATCCACAGCAGCGGCAGGTGCTTGCCGGTGAACCGCGTCTCGTAGACGTCGCCGGGCAGTTCCACGGCCCAGTAGATCTCCCAGGCCACCGCCACCAGACCGGCCGCGCCGAGCAGCAGGAACGCGGTGGTCCCGGCGCCCGCGCCGGGCCTGGCCCGCGGCCTCGGTCCGGGGGCGGCGTCGGGTCTGCGTCCGGCGGCGGCCGTGATCACCAGGGCGAGCCCGGCCGCGAGCGCCGCGAAGGTGCTGAGCAGGGCCCGCCGGCGCAGGTCGTGCAGGGCGGTCGTGTCCGTCCAGTCGTCGTGCAGCACCCACAGCGAGGAGACCCGCAGCGCCGCGGTGACCGCGCCGACACTGCACAGCACGGCCGCGGCGGACGGCGAGCGGGGCACCACCGCCGCCGCCACCGCGTAGACCACGAGCAGGACCGGGTCGAGGATGCCGGTGGTCAGCGGGGCGCGGCCGCCGCGCTTGGGCGCGCCGGTCCAGAACCACCACAGGTCGCCCATGCTGCGGGCGGCGTGGATGTCGCGGGCGATCCAGGCGGCCGCGAGCAGCGCGAGGAAGGCACACAGGAGTGCCCCGGTCAGTCTGGCTCCGGCCGTGAGTGTCTGTGGCTGCGTCATGCCCCTTGCCGTCCCCCCGGTTGGCGTGGCGAGCGCCTGCTCGGGCGAATCTTCCACCCGGGGTGCTCGGATGGACAAGAGGGGTGCGTGGCCCGGGCGTGGCGCGGGCGGCCGACCGGGGCGACTGAGTGCCCCGGCCGGCCTACGGCACCCGCACGGCCGTACGGTGTTCAGCGTGACGCGTTCGTATATCGGTGTTGCGTCAGTCAAGTTGCCTGCTTGTTAACGAAATTGATGGGCATTTATGGAGTCATGTCGCCCGCTCCACTGCCCTGTCAAGCACGCAGTCGCCTCGATGTGCGAAATCTTGTGCCAAGTTCTCCCGTGATCACACACAAGCATGCTCAAACCTCTTGACGCACAAGGCCGGGCCCATGAATGTTCCGGTCAATCAATGACGCCTTCGGGCGCCGTTCGACTCTCTCGGTGCGGGGGCTATGCGCGATGACGAGTTCAACCCAGGCCGCCACAGAACCAACTGATCCTCTGCCACCCGGCGGGGATTCCGGAACGGGCACGGGACTGACGGCGACCGAACTCATTGGACGCTCTCCCGGCAGCCTCGCTTGGGCCCGGTTCAAACGCGACCGGGTGGGCATCGCCTGCGCGGTCACGGTGCTCGCCTTCATTCTCATCGCCTTCGCGGCACCCTTGATCGCGAAGCTGTACGGAAAAGATCCTTACCAGCTCTACGGCCAGGACCGCGGGCTGCTGAACAGCTACGGTATTCCGCTGAAGCCCAACGGCGGTGTCGACGGGGACTTCTGGTTCGGCGTCGAACCGAACCTGGGCCGCGATGTGTTCACGCTGTTGATCTACGGGATCCGGACCTCGCTGTTCATCTCGCTGGCGGTCACCGTCGTCTCGGTGGTGACCGGCGTGCTGATCGGCCTGGTCCAGGGCTATCTGCACGGCAAGGTCGACTACTTCCTGGGCCGGTTCTCGGACCTGATGCTGTCGTTCCCGCAGCAGTTGTTCTTCATCGCCTTCACCCCGGTGATCGTCGCGCTGTTCGTCTCGCCCCGGGACGAGGAGCCGACGTACGTGCGGATCGTGGCACTGATCCTGGTGCAGTTCCTGCTCGGGTGGATGGTGGTGGGCCGGCTGGTGCGGGCCCAGGTGCTTTCGCTGCGCGAGCGCGAGTTCATCGAGGCGGCCAGACTCAGCGGCGCCTCGAACTGGCGGATCATCCGCAAGGAAATCCTGCCGAACATCTGGTCGACCGTTCTCGTCCAGGCCACACTCCTGCTTCCGGCCAATGTCACCGCGGAGGCGGGACTTTCCTTTCTGGGCGTCGGTATCCAGCCACCGACCCCGGACTGGGGGCTGCTTTTCCAGTCGGGCGCCTCGTACTTCGAGTCCGACGTCACCTTCATGTTCTTCCCCGGCATCGCGATGCTGATCTTCGTCGTCGCCTTCAACCTGCTCGGGGATTCGGTCCGGGACGCACTCGACCCCAAGACCGTCCGCTGAACGTCCACATCCTGACAGGCAGGGATCAATGAGAATTCGCAAGGCGCGCTACGCCTCCGCGTTTCTGGCGGTGGGGGCTCTGACACTGTCCGCTGCGTGCAGCAGCGGTGGGGCCGACGACGAGAAGAAACCCGCGGGCGACGACAAGAAGGCGTCGGTGCAGAACTTCGGCATCGGCTCCAAGGCCGACTCCACGGGACCCGCGGTGCCCGTCGAGGGCGCCAAGCCGGGCGGTACGGCCTACGACCTGGACCAGGCGGGCTTCGACTATCTGGACCCGGGCCAGCAGTACGTCAGCGACATGCTCTCGCTGCAGCTGCTCTACAACCGCTCGCTGACCGGCTACAAGATCGACGCCAAGACAGGCAAAACGATTCTGGTGGGCGACCTCGCCACCGACACGGGCACCTCGTCGGACGGCGCCAAGACCTGGACGTACACGCTCAAGGACAACCTGAAGTTCGAGGACGGCTCGCCGATCACGTCCAAGGACATCAAGTACGGCATCGAGCGGCTCTTCGCGGACTACCAGACGCAGGGCCCGCAGTACGTCCAGAAGTGGATGCTCGGCGTCGACTACCGCAAGGCCTACAAGGGCCCGTACGACGGCAAGGAGCTGCCCGACACGGTCCTGGCGACGCCCAACGACAAGACCCTCGTCTTCCACTTCAAGGAAGCGCACGCGGACGCCCCGTACGCGATGTCGATGCCGAACGTCTCGCCGGTGCCCAAGGCCAAGGACGACAAGCAGAAGTACAACAACCACCCGGTCGCCTCCGGCCCGTACAAGATCGCGGACTACAAGCCGGGCAAGTCGCTGTCGTTCGTGCGCAACACCAACTGGGACCCCAAGTCCGACCCGATCCGCAACGCCTACCCCGACAAGTGGGAGTTCCAGCTCGGCATCGCCGAGCCGGGCCTCACCAACCGGATGGCCGCCCAGTCCGGACCCGACAAGTACGCCGTGAACATGTCCGGCTCCGCCGACCCGTCGAAGATGCAGACGCTGACGACCGACGCCCAGTACAAGTCGCGGATCGTCAACGAGTACCAGCCGTACGTCGAGGTCATGAACATCAACACCAAGCGGATCACCAACCCCAAGGTCCGCCAGGCGATCATGTACGCCTTCCCGCAGCAGCAGGTGCTCCAGGCCTTCGGCGGCGGCGCGCAGGGCGAGCTCGGCACCACGCTGCTCAGCCCGACGGTGGCCGGCTGGGCGAAGTTCGACCCGTTCGGCAAGCTCGCCAAGCCCATGGGCGACCCGGACAAGGCCCAGGCGCTCCTGAAGGAGGCCGGGGTCGCCACCCCGGTCAAGCTCTCCTACGCGTACGCCAACACCCCGCGCTGGCAGAACGTCTCGCTGACCGTCCAGAAGGCGCTGGAGAAGGCCGGCTTCCAGGTGGAGCGCAAGGCCATCGACCCGACCTCGTACTACACGGTGGTCGGCAAGGTGAACACGCCGTACGACATCTACCGCACCGGCTGGGGCGCCGACTGGCCGAGCGCCTCGACCGTGGTCCCGCCGACCATGGACGGCCGCAACCTCCAGGACGGCACCAACAACTACGCGTTCCTGAACGACCCGAAGGTGAACTCCGAGATCGACCGGATCATGGCGCTCACCGACATCGCCAAGCAGAACGAGGAGTGGCGCAAGCTCTCCGAGTACGTGCTGCAGACCGACACGTCGCAGATCCCGTTCATCTACGACAAGTACTTCAACCTGCACGGCGACGGCCTCGGCGGCGTCACCTACAACCAGGTGTTCGGCACCATCAACCCGAGCACCATCTTCGTGAAGCAGTAGCCGTGGCGGCCCGGTCCCCGGCCCGCCTCACGGGCCGGGGACCGCATACAGACGGAAGAGTCCGATGCTCCGCTTCCTTGTGCGACGACTGCTCGGCGCCGCGGTCATCCTGCTGCTGATCAGCGCCATCACGTACTTCCTCTTCTTCTTCCTGCCCTCCGACCCCGCGCTGCTGTCCTGCGGCAAGAACTGCGACCCGCAGAACGTCGCGCTGATCCGCAAGAACCTGGGGCTCGACCATCCGATCTGGGTCCAGTACTGGCACTTCATGGTGGGCATCTTCGCCGGGCGCGACATGCCCGTCGGGCACTGCCCGGCGCCCTGCTTCGGCTACTCCTTCGCCGACCAGCAGCTGGTGTGGAACACCATCTCCGACCGCTATCCCACGACGCTCTCGCTGGGCGTCGGCGGCGCCGCGATCTTCCTGACCGTCGGCGTGGGCCTGGGCCTGATCTCCGCCTGGCAGCAGGGCAAGCTCTTCGACCGGGTCGCCAGCGCGGCCTCGCTGCTCGGCCAGTCCGTGCAGATCTACTTCATCGGCCCGATCGCGATCCTGCTGCTCTCCACCAAGCTGGACCTGCTCGACCGCGGCCACGACCCGCACTGGACCAGCGACCCGGCGGGTTCCGTGTCGGGACTGCTGCTGCCCTGTCTGATCCTGTCGGTCATCTTCTGGTCCAACTACAGCCGCCAGACCCGGTCGTTGATGGTCGAGCAGATGTCGGAGGACCATATCCGCGCGGCCCGCGCCAAGGGCATGACCTCGCGCTACGTCTTCCTGCGGTACGCGCTGCGCGGGGCGATGGCCACCGTCATCACCATCTTCGGCGTCGACCTCAGCGCGGTGCTCGGCGGCGCGATCATCACCGAGGTCACCTTCGGGCTGCACGGCCTCGGCTCGCTCTCGGTGCAGGCCGTGCTCCGCAGCGACCTGCCGCTGGAGATGGCCGTGATGCTCATCGGCGCCACGATCATCGTCCTCTGCAACATCGTCGTCGACATGGCGTACGCCTTCATCGACCCGCGGATCCGGCTCTCCTGAGCGCGCGCCGACCCCCACGGTCCCGGAACCCCGGGACCCAGGAACCTCCGGAGGAGAACCGTCCGTGAGCACCCTCAGCCAGCCCGCGACGAAGCCGGCCGCCGACGCGTCCCGCGGCTTCCTCTCGGTCCGCGACCTGTACGTCCACTTCGCCACCGAGGACGGCACCGTCAAGGCGGTCGACGGGCTCTCCTTCGACCTGGCGCGCGGCTCGACGCTCGGCATCGTCGGCGAGTCGGGCTCCGGCAAGTCCGTCACCAACCTCGCGGTCCTGGGCCTGCACAACCCGCGCAACACCACGATCCGGGGCGAGATCCTGCTCGACGGGCAGGAGCTGACCGGCGCCTCGGAGCGCAGGCTCTCCCAGCTGCGCGGCAAGAAGATGGCGATGATCTTCCAGGACTCGCTGGCCGCGCTCTCGCCGTACTACACGGTGGGCCGCCAGATCGCCGAGCCGTACATGAAGCACATGGGCGCCTCCCGCAAGGAGGCCCGCGAGCGGGCCGTCCAGATGCTCGGCAAGGTCGGCATCCCGCAGCCCAAGCTGCGGGTCGACGACTATCCGCACCAGTTCTCCGGCGGGATGCGCCAGCGCGCGATGATCGCGATGGCGCTGGTCTGCGACCCGGAGCTGATCATCGCGGACGAGCCGACGACCGCGCTCGACGTGACCGTCCAGGCGCAGATCCTCGACCTGCTCAAGGACCTCCAGCACGAGACCGGCTCCGCGATCATCATCATCACCCACGACCTCGGCGTGGTGGCCAAGACCGCGGACGACGTGATGGTGATGTACGCGGGCCGCTGCGTGGAGCGCGGCACGGTACGGGAGATCATGCGCACCCCGCGCCACCCCTACAGCTGGGGGCTGCTCGGCTCGATCCCCCGGCTCGACTCGCCCGTGGACCTGCCGCTGGTGCCGATCCCGGGGACGCCGCCGAGCCTGCTCGCGCCGCCGCCGGGGTGCCCCTTCCATCCCCGGTGCGCCTTCCCGGACCAGGTCGCGGGCGGCGCGTGCCGCACCGAGCGGCCGGTGATCCCGGAGGACGAGCCGCACGGGGCCGCCTGCCATCTGACACCCCAACAGAAGTCCACCATCTTCGCCGAGCAGATCCGGCCGCGGCTGCGCTGACGCCGACCAGGAGTCGAGAACACATCATGAGCGAACAGCTGAGCCTCACGAAGGTTCCGGGGCCGCGCGACGACGACGGCGGTCCGGAGCCGTCCGCCCCGCTGCTCGAAGTGGCCGGGCTCGTCAAGTACTTCCCGATCACCAGCGGCCTCGTCCTCAGGCGCCACGTCGGGGACGTGCGCGCGGTGGACGGCGTCGACTTCACCATCGGGCAGGGCGAGAGCCTGGGCCTGGTCGGCGAGTCGGGGTGCGGCAAGTCGACCACGGGCCGGCTGATCACGCGGCTGCTCGAACCGACCCGGGGCACCATCACGTACGACGGCCGGGACATCAGCCACGCCTCGCGCAAGGAGCTGGCGCCGATCCGGTCCGAGATCCAGATGATCTTCCAGGACCCGTTCGCCTCGCTCAACCCGCGCCAGACGGTGGGCGACATCATCTCCAACCCGATGGTCGTCAACGGCGTCAATCCGCCGGGCGGCCGGGAGAAGCGGGTGCGGGAGCTGCTTGAGATCGTCGGCCTCAACCCCGAGCACTACAACCGCTTCCCGCACGAGTTCTCCGGCGGCCAGCGCCAACGCATCGGGGTGGCCCGGGCGTTGGGGCTCAAGCCGCGGCTGATCGTGGCGGACGAGCCGGTCTCCGCGCTCGACGTGTCGATCCAGGCGCAGGTGGTCAACCTGCTCCAGAACCTCCAGCGGGAGATGGGGATCGCGTTCCTGTTCGTCGCCCACGACCTGGCGATCGTGCGGCACTTCTCGCAGCGGGTGGCGGTGATGTACCTGGGCCGCATCGTCGAGATCGGCGACCGGGCCTCCATCTACGGCCGGCCCCGCCATCCGTACACGCACGCGCTGCTGTCGGCGGTGCCGGAGGCGGTGGTGGACGACGAGGGCGAGGGCCGCGAGCGGATCCGGCTCGCCGGAGACGTGCCGTCGCCGATCGACCCGCCGTCGGGCTGCCGGTTCCGCACGCGGTGCTGGAAGGCGGCGGAGCGCTGCGCCTCCGAGACGCCGCCGCTGGTACGTCTTGAGGGCAACCGGGAGGGGCATCTGACCGCGTGCCACTTCCCCGAGGAACCGACGGTCGCGGCGCGGGGCGAGGATGTGGTGCTTGATCCTGCGCTTGCCGCGATCGAGGAGGCGACGGATACCACCCATTGACCCGGGCTCCGATGCCTCCGCTCGGGCAGGGCCCGCGTCCGCACACCCCAGTCACCACCGCGGACGTGGGCCTTTGCGTGTGTACGGATCCTTCGTCTGCGGGCCGTCCCCAACTGGTCGCGCAGTTCCCCGCGCATCTCAGGGGCGCGGGGAACTGCGCGACCAGCCATCCACGGTCCGCAGACGAACATCTGGTCACTCCGAAGGAACGACCCGCTTCTCCTCCGCGAAGTGGCAAGCCGAAGGGTGGTGGGCCGGGCCCTCCAGGAGTTGGAAGACCGCCGGGACCGCCAGCTCCGGCACCTCCAGCGTGCACCGCTCCTGCGCCTTCCAGCACCGCGTACGGAACCGGCACCCCGAGGGGATGTTCGCCGGGGACGGGACGTCCCCGGAGAGAATGATCCGCTCGCGGTGCTCCCGCGCCGAAGGATCCGGCACCGGGACGGCCGATAGCAGCGCCTGCGTGTACGGATGCGTCGGGTGGTCGTAGATCTCCGCGTCCCGGCCGATCTCCACGATCCGGCCCAGGTACATCACCCCGACCCGGTCCGAGATGTGCCGCACGATCGACAGGTCGTGCGCGATGAACACGTACGACAGCGAGAACTCGTTCTGCAGGCGCTCCAGCAGGTTCACCACCTGCGCCTGGACCGAGACGTCCAGCGCCGAGACCGGCTCGTCCGCCACGATGATCTCCGGCTGGAGCGCCAGGCCGCGCGCGATGCCGATGCGCTGGCGCTGGCCGCCGGAGAACTGGTGCGGATAGCGGTTGATGTACTCCGGGTTGAGCCCCACCACGTCCAGGAGCTCCTGGACCTTGCGGCGCCGGTCGCCCTTGGGAGCCACCTCGGGGTGGATCTCGTACGGCTCACCGATGATGTCGCCGACCGTCATCCGCGGGTTCAGGGACGTGTACGGGTCCTGGAACACCATCTGGATGTTCCGGCGCACGGACCGCAGCGCCTTGCCGGACATCTTGGTGATGTCCGTGCCTTTGTATTTGATCTGACCCGCCGTGGGACGCTCCAGGTTCACCAGCATCTTCGCGACCGTCGACTTGCCGCAGCCCGACTCCCCGACGATGCCCAGGGTCTCGCCGGCCACCAGGTCGAAGGAGACCCCGTCGACCGCCTTGACCGCGCCGACCTGCTTCTTGAAGAGGATGCCCTGGGTCAGCGGGTAGTGCTTGACGAGGTCGCGCACTTCCAGAATCGCCTCAGCCATTCAGGCACTCCTTCCAGAAGTGGCACGCGCTCCTGCGGCCCTCGGAGACGTTCGCCAGCGGCGGGACGTCCGTACGGCACACGTCCTGCGCCATCGGGCAGCGCGGATGGAAGGCGCAGCCGGACGGGATGTGCATGAGATTGGGCGGCAGGCCCTTGATCGCGTACAGCTCCTGGCCCTTCTGGTCCAGGCGCGGGATCGAGTCGAGCAAGCCGCGCGTGTACGGGTGCGCGGGGGCCTTGTAGATCTCGTGGACCGGGGCCTCCTCCACGATCCGGCCCGCGTACATCACCGCGATCCGGTCCGCGACGTCCGCGACCACCCCCAGGTCGTGGGTGATCAGGATCAGCCCCATGTTCATCTCGCGCTGGAGCTCCGCGAGCAGGTCCATCACCTGGGCCTGGACGGTGACGTCGAGCGCGGTGGTCGGCTCGTCCGCGATGATCAGCGCGGGCTCCAGGGCCATCGCCATCGCGATCATGATGCGCTGGCGCATACCGCCGGAGAACTGGTGCGGATACTGCCCGACCCGCTCCTTGGCCGCCGGGATCCGCACCCGGTCCATCAGCTCGACCGCCTTGGCCTTGGCGTCCGCCCGGGACATCCCCCGGTGCACGGAGTACATCTCGCCGAGCTGCGCGCCCACGCTGAGCACCGGGTTGAGCGAGGACAGCGCGTCCTGGAAGATCATCGCCATCCCGGACCCGCGGATCTTGCGCCGCTCGTCCTCCTTGAGCTTCAGCAGGTCCTGGCCCTGGAAGACGATCTCGCCGCCGGTGATCCGGCCGGGCGGCATGTCCAGGATGCCCATCACGGCCTGCGCGGTCACCGACTTGCCGGAGCCGGACTCGCCGAGCACCGCCAGCGTCTCCCCGGCCGCCACCGAGTAGGTGACCCCGTTGACGGCCTTGGCGATCCCGTCCCGGGTCTTGAACTCGACCTGGAGGTCGCGCACTTCGAGCAGCATGGCGTCCAACTCCTCAGCGCAGCTTGGGGTCGAGGGCGTCGCGCACCGCGTCGCCGAGCATGATGAACGCGAGCACCGTGACCGCCAGCGCCCCGGCCGGCCACAGCAGCATGTGCGGCGCGTTGCGGATGTACTGGGAGGCGGCCGAGATGTCGATGCCCCAGGAGACGGACGGCGGCTTCAGCCCGACGCCGAGGTAGGAGAGCGTGGCTTCGAGCGAGATGTACGTACCGAGCGCGATGGTCGCCACGACGATCACCGGGGCCACCGCGTTGGGCGCGATGTGGCGCAGCAGCATCCGGGAGTTGGTGGCGCCGAGCGCACGGGCCGCCTGGACGTAGTCGTTCTGTTTGGCGGTGATCACCGAGCCGCGCGCGATCCGGGCGATCTGCGGCCAGCCCAGCAGGACCATGAAGCCGATCACCGGCCAGACCGTGGTCGAGGTGACCACGGACAGGAACACCAGACCGCCGAGCACCACCGGGATGCCGAAGAAGATGTCGGTGATCCGGGAGAGCAGCGCGTCCCAGCCGCCGCCGAAGAACCCGGCGAGCCCGCCCAGGACCGAGCCGAAGAGCGCGACCCCGAGGGTGGTGCAGACGCCGACGGTGACCGAGGTGCGGGCGCCGTACACGGTCCGGGTGTAGACGTCGCAGCCCTGGCCGTCGTAGCCGAAGGGGTGGCCGGGCCGGGAGCCCAGCTGGGCCTTGGAGAGGTCGCACTTGAGCGGGTTGCCGGAGGCGATCAGGGACGGCCACAGCGAGATGACGACCAGGAAGAGGATGATCAGGCCGGAGACGATGAAGACGGGGTTGCGCCGCAGGTCCCGCCAGGCGTCGCCCCACAGGCTGCGCGGCTTGCCCGCCGGGCCGGTGCCTTCCGGGCCTCCGGGCGTCCTCTCCAGGGTCGCGCCCTCGCTGATCGCGAGGTCCATCGCGGCGCCGGTGCCGGTCGGGGCGATGGCTCCCTGGCCGACGCCGCCCGCGCCGGTCGCGGAGATCGCGGCACCTTCGTCGAAGTCGGGCTCAGGCATAGCGGATCCTCGGGTCGAGTACGGCGTACAGGAGGTCGACGACGAGATTCGCCACCAGGAACACCAGCACCAGGACGGTCACGAAGCCGACGACGGTCTGGGTGCTCTGGCGCAGGATGCCCTGGTAGAGCTGGAAGCCGACGCCGTGGATGTTGAAGATCCGCTCGGTCACGATCGCCCCGCCCATCAGGGCGCCCACGTCCGTACCGATGAAGGTGACCACCGGGATCAGCGAGTTGCGCAGCAGATGGCGGGTGATCACCCGGTGTCTGGGGAGGCCCTTGGCGACGGCCGTACGGACGTAGTCGGCGCGGGAGTTCTCCGCGATCGAGGTCCGGGTGAGCCGGGTGACGTACGCCAGTGAGACCGAGGCGAGGACCAGGCCGGGGATCAGGAGCTTGTCGAAGGGCGCGTCCGGGGGCACCGAGGGCTTGATCCACTGCCACTCGACGCCGAGCACCAGCTGGAGCACCAGACCGGTGACGAAGGTCGGGATCGCGATGACGACGAGGGTGAGGATCAGCACCGCGGTGTCGATCGGGCGGCCGCGCCGCAGACCGGTGACCACGCCGAGGGTGATGCCGATGACGATCTCGAAGAGGATCGCGATGATCGTGAGCCGGATGGTGACGGGGAAGGCGGTCGACATCAGCTCGGTGACCTTCTGGCCGTTGAACGCGGTCCCGAAGTCACCGGTGAACACGTTCCCCATGTACGTCGCGTACTGCTGCCAGACCGGCTTGTCGAGGCCGAACTCCTGCTTGAGGCGGGTGGCGGTGGCCGGGTCGCACGCCTTGTCGCCGCAGAGGCCGGCGATGGGGTCGCCCATGACGTTGACCATCAGGAAGATCAGCAGCGTGGCACCGAAGAAGACCGGGATCATCTGCAGCAGACGCCGGATCACATAACGTCCCATGAACTGCTCCGAGAGTCTGGGAAGGGGTCCGGCCCGGCGCGGGGCGCGCGCCGGGCCGCACCTCCGCCGGCGTCAGCTGACCTTGATCTCGTTGTAGACGGGGACGCTGAACGGGTTCAGTGCGACGTTGGAGACCCGGGTCGAGTAGCCGGCGCTGCCGTTCTGGTACCAGAGCGGAATGGCGCCCATCTGGTCCCGCAGCACCCCTTCGGCCTTCTGGAAGAGGTCGACCGCCTTGGCCTTGTCCGTCTCCGCGTTGGCCTCGTTGACCAGCTTGTCGAACTCGGCGTTGGTCCACTTGCCGTCGTTGGACGAGGCGTTGGTGTAGTACAGCGGCTGCAGGAAGTTCTGGATCAGCGGGTAGTCCATCTGCCACCCCGCCCGGAACGGGCCGGACATCTTGTTCTGGGTGATCTGGTTGCGGAAGTCCGCGAAGGTGCCGACCGGGTTGCCCACGCACGCCCTGTCGTTGCCCAGCGCGTTGTTGACGCTGTTGCAGATGGCGTCGACCCACTCCTTGTGCGAGCCGGTGTCCGCGTTGTACGAGATCTTCACCTGGCCGCCGGGGATCCCGCCGCCCTCCTGGATCAGCTTCTTCGCCCCGGCGGGGTCGTACTTGCAGGCGTCGCCGCAGAGCCCGTCCTTGTAGCCGCCGTCCGCGCCGAGCACCGGCGAGGTCCAGTCGGTGGCGGGGGTGCGGGTCTTCTGGAAGATCGTGTCGGTGATCTGCGCGCGGTTGATCGCCATCGACAGGCCCTTGCGGACCTTCACCGCGCCCGGGGTGTTCCAGGCCTCGTCGTAGTACGGGAACGCGAGGGTCTGGATGATGCCGGCCGGGGTGTTGATGTACCGGTCGCCGAGGTCGGCCTTGACGTTCTTGAGCTGGGAGGCGGGCACGTCGTCGACGAGGTCGAGGTTGCCGGCGGTCAGATCGGTGTAGGCGGTGTTGTTGTCGGTGTAGACCTTCAGGTCGACGCCGCCGTTCTGCGC
This sequence comes from Streptomyces melanogenes, assembly GCF_014649795.1. Lineage (GTDB taxonomy): Bacteria > Actinomycetota > Actinomycetes > Streptomycetales > Streptomycetaceae > Streptomyces > Streptomyces noboritoensis. Next base: position 183,949 of record NZ_BMTS01000006.1, on the reverse strand, counting down.
CTTGTCGGGGCCCGGGTACCCGTCCCACTTGCGCATCTCCAGCTTGGAGCCCTTGGTGTACGAGTTCACCGTGTACGGGCCGTTGCCGACCGGCTTGGAGAGCCAGGCGGAGTGGTTGTCGAAGAACGCCCTGGGCAGCGGGGCGAAGGCGGCGTAGCCGAGGGTGTCGGGCCAGGTGGAGAACTTCTGGTTGAGCTTGACGGAGAAGGTGCGCTCGCCGGTGACCTTCAGCCCGGAGAGCGTCTCCGCGGTCGGGTCGCCCTTGTCGGGGTGGGTCTTGTCGTACCCCTCGATGTAGCCGAAGAAGTACGCGTTCTTCTGGTTGTGCTTGAGGTCGGCGCCGTAGTTCCAGGCGTCCACGAAGGACTTCGCGGTGACCTTCTCGCCGTTGGAGAAGGTCCAGCCGTCCTTGACGGTGATGTTGAAGTTGACCGAGTCGGTGGTCTCGATCTTCTCGGCGAGCATGTCCTTGGCCGCGCCGGTCTTCGAGTCGTACCGCTTGAGCCCCCGGAAGAGCATGTCGAGGACCTTGCCGCCCTGCACCTCGTTGGTGTTGGCGGGCTCCAGCGGGTTCTGCGGATCGCCCCAGGACGAACTCACGATGCCGGAGGCACCACTACCGCCGCCGCTGTCCCCGCCCCCGCAGGCCGTCGCCGCGAGGGCGACGGCCACCGCACATGCGGCCCACTTGGCATGCGTGGCTCCGCGCATGGAGTCCTCCTAGAGTCCCAAAGTCTCACTTAGGGCCAAATATCACCCCAGGAGGGGACAGGGTGCACGTCTGCCGCACCCGAATGGGCGGAGGAACGAGCCGTGCGGCTCACACCGCCAGCCGCACCTCCCACGTGTCCACCGCGTAGTGCAGGCCCATGCCGTGCGCCTCGTACAGCCGCAGGGCGCCCGTGACGTTCTCCGTGTCGACGCCCAGGCCGATCGTGTCGCGGCCGCGGCGTGCGTACGTGGCGAAGGCGTGGCGCAGCAGGTGCCCGGCCAGGCCTCGGCCCCGGGACTCCTCGCGGACGCCCAGCGTGCGGATCCAGCCCATGCCCTCGCGGTCGTCGCGGGTGATCAGGACCGCCGCGTCGCCGAGGCCGTCGACGGACGCGATCCACACCAGCGGCCAGTCGGGGGCGACCTGGCGCAGCCACTCCTCGTAGCCCTGCGGGCGGAAGTCGAAGTGGTGGGTGAACGTCTCCTGGTGGAGGCGGTGCGCGGCCCGGCGGTCGGCGTCGTCCGCACAGGGGCGCAGCCGCACCCCGGCGGGCGGCTCGGGGTGCGGGTCGGCCTCGGCGGAGATCGGGCGGGTCAGGACGTTGTGGCGGCGCACCGTGCGCCAGCCGCGGCCGGTGAGCAGCGCGGTGTCGAGGGTGGGGTTCGCGTTCAGGTGGAGGTGGACCACCGCGTGCTCCGCGCCCGCCTCGGCGGCGAGCTCGCGCGAGCGCGCCTCGGCCAGGTCGAGCAGGCGCAGGCCCGCGTCCTGGCGGTCGGGCAGGACGTAGTGGTCGATGTCGACGGCGCCGTCCGTCCCCGCGTCGAGGATCGCCGCGTACGCCACCGTGCGCCCGTCCTCCACGGCCACCCAGGCGTCCCGCGCCTTCGCCAGGTCCTCCTCGACCTCGCCGAGCGCGGTCTCGGGCGCTCCTATCTCGATCTCGTCGACGGCGTTCAGCAGCGCGCAGACCGCCTCCGCGTCCTCGGTCGTGGCGGCCCTGACCCCGTGTGCGTTCTCCATCCGGCCACTGTCGGGCCCAAGTCGCCCGCCCCGCAACGCAATTACCCCGGTACGCGGAAGGGGCGCCCGGAACCGTGAGGTTCCGGGCGCCCCTTCCGTACGACGGGGTGGGACGCGGTCAGGCCGCGCCCACGACGTCCTTCTCCTCGGCGAAGTGGCACGCCGACTCGTGCGCGGCCGGGGTGTCCTGACCCCGGAAGCGCTCCGGGATCGCCAGCAGCGGCATCTCGGTGGAGCAGCGCTCCTCCGCCTTCCAGCAGCGGGTGCGGAAGCGGCAGCCCGACGGCGGGTTGGCCGGCGACGGGACGTCACCGGTGAGGATGATCCGCTCCCGGTGCTCGCGCGCCGCCGGGTCCGGCACCGGCACCGCGGAGAGCAGCGCCTGGGTGTACGGGTGCGTCGGGTGCTCGTAGATCTCCTCGTCCGAGCCGATCTCGGCGATCTTGCCGAGGTACATCACACCGACGCGGTCGGAGATGTGCCGGACGATGGAGAGGTCGTGCGCGATGAAGATGTAGGAGAGGTTGAACTCGTCCTGCAGCTTCGCCATCAGGTTGATGACCTGCGCCTGGACCGACACGTCGAGCGCGGAGACCGGCTCGTCGCAGATGATGATCTCCGGGTTGAGCGCGAGGCCGCGGGCGATGCCGATGCGCTGGCGCTGGCCGCCGGAGAACTGGTGCGGGTACCGGTTGATGTACTCCGGGTTCAGGCCCACCACGTCCAGGAGCTCCTGGACCTTGCGGCGCCGGTCGCCCTTGGGAGCCACCTCGGGGTGGATCTCGTACGGCTCACCGATGATGTCGCCGACCGTCATCCGCGGGTTCAGGGACGTGTAGGGGTCCTGGAACACCATCTGGATGTTGCGGCGGACGGCCTTCAGCGCGCGCCCGGACAGCTTGGTGATGTCCTGGCCCTTGTAGAAGACCTCGCCCGCGGTCGCCTTCTCCAGCGTCATCAGCAGCTTGGCGACGGTGGACTTGCCACAGCCGGACTCGCCGACGATGCCGAGGGTCTCGCCCTGGTAGAGGTCGAAGGAGACCCCGTCCACGGCCTTGACCGCGCCGATCTGCTTCCTGAAGAGGATGCCCTGGGTCAGCGGGAAGTGCTTGACCAGGTTGCGCACCTGCAGGATCGGCTCGCCGCGGTCGACCTGGACGTCGAGGAGGGCCTCGACCTCGGTCGTCGTCGAGGCGTCCTTCTTGATGACGTCGGTGACGCCGGGAGTCGCGTCCACGGCCGTCTCCTTCTTGACCGGCTCAGCCATGGATCGTCTCCTTCCAGAAGTGGCAGGCGCTGCCGCGGCCCGTCAGCTCGCTGCCGTCGCGCTCGGTGACCTGGTGCAGCGCCGGGGCGTCCGTACGGCAGATGTCGTCCGCCTTGGGGCAGCGCGGGTTGAAGGCGCAGCCGGCGGGGACCTTGAGCAGGTTGGGCGGCAGACCCTTGATCGCGTACAGCTCCTGGCCCTTCTGGTCCAGGCGCGGGATCGAGTCGAGCAGACCCCGGGTGTACGGGTGCGCCGGGCGCTTGTAGAGCTCGTGCACCGGTGCGGTCTCCACGATCCGGCCCGCGTACATCACGGCGATCTTGTCCGCGACGTCGGCGACCACGCCGAGGTCGTGGGTGATCAGGATCAGACCCATCTGGTACTCGCGCTGGAGCTCCGCGAGCAGGTCCATGACCTGCGCCTGGACCGTCACGTCGAGCGCGGTGGTCGGCTCGTCCGCGATGATCAGGTCGGGCTCCAGGGCGAGCGCCATCGCGATCATGATGCGCTGGCGCATACCGCCGGAGAACTGGTGCGGGTAGTCGTTGACCCGCGCGCTCGCCGCCGGGATCTTGACCTTGTCCATCAGCTCGATGGCCTTGGCCTTGGCCTCCTTGCGGGAGGCGCCCTGGTGGACCCGGAACATCTCGCCGAGCTGGTAGCCCACGGACAGGACCGGGTTGAGGGAGGAGAGCGCGTCCTGGAAGATCATCGCGATCTTCTGGCCGCGGATCTTCCGCCGCTCCTCGCCGGACATCTTCAACATGTCCTGGCCGCGGAACAGGATCTCGCCCTGCGGGATGCGGCCCGGGGGCATGTCCAGGATGCCCATGATCGCCTGCGCGGTCACGGACTTGCCGGAGCCGGACTCGCCGAGGACGGCGAGGGTCTCGCCGGCCGAGACGGTGTAGTTGACGCCGTTGACGGCCTTGGCGATGCCGTCCCGGGTGTGGAACTCGACGTGCAGATCGCGGACTTCGAGGAGCGGCGTGGAGTCGCTCTCGGATCGCGGGGCGGGTACACCCGCCGTTTTCTCAATGGTGGTCATGGAGTACGCCCTCCCTAGCGCATCTTCGGGTCGAAGGCGTCGCGGACCACGTCGCCGAGCATGATGAACGCCAGCACGGTGATGCTGAGCACGGCGGCGGGGAAGAGCAGGGCGTGCGGGGAGGTCAGGAACCGGTCCGTCGCGTCACTGATCATCAGACCCCAGGAGATGTTGGGGTGCTGGATGCCGATACCGAGGTACGACAGCGCCGCCTCGGCGGAGATGTAGACACCGAGGTTCATCGTCGTGACGACGATGACCGGCGCGAGCGTGTTCGGCAGGATGTGCCGGAACGCGATCCGCGTGGTGTCGGCGCCGAGCGCCTTCGCCGCCATGACGTAGTCGTTGTGCTTGTTGGCGATGACCTCACCGCGCATGATGCGGAAGACCTGCGGCCAGCCGAGCACGGCCATGATCAGCGACACCGACCAGGCGTCGCCGCCGCCGACGATCGACATGATCAGCAGCGCGCCGACGATGAGCGGCAGCGCGAAGAACACCTCGGTCACACGCGACAGGATGGTGTCGACCCAGCCGCCGCGCAGACCGGCGATGATGCCGAGCAGACCGCCGAGGGCGGTCGTCGCGAGCGCGGTGACCACACCGACGATGATCGAGTTGCGGGTGCCGAAGACGGACCGCGTGTAGATGTCGCAGCCCTGGACGTCGTAGCCGAACATATGGCCGGACGAGGGCGGGTTGAGCGAGTTCTGGAGCTGGCAGAAACCGTCGCTGAACGGGCTGCGCGAGGTGAACAGGCCGGGGGCGATCGCCAGCGCCAGCAGGATCACGATGACGAAGGCGGAGATGTAGAACATCGGCCGCTTGCGCAGGATCTCCCAGCCGTCGCGGATCAGGCTCGCCTGACGGGCCGCCGCCTTCTCCTCGGCCGCGGTCGCCTTGTCGCTCACCGCGCCCTCGGCGGGCGCGGTCTTCTCTATGGTCTTCTCACTCATAGCGGATCCTCGGGTCGAGCACGGCGTAGAGGAGGTCTACGACGAGGTTGGCCACCAGGTAGATCAGGACGAGCAGGGTGACCAGACCGACCACCACGGGCCGCTCGCGCAGGTAGACGGACTTGGCGAGCTGGCCGCCGATGCCGGGCAGGTTGAACAGCCGCTCCGTGATGATCGCGCCGCCCATCAGCGCGCCGAGGTCCATGCCCAGGAAGGTGACCACGGGGATGAGCGAGTTGCGCAGCGTGTGGATGCCGATGACGCGGCGCCGGGGCAGGCCCTTGGCGATCGCGGTGCGCACGTAGTCGGCGCGGATCGACTCCATCATGCTCGCCCTGGTCAGACGCGCGATGTACGCCATCGACGTCGACGCCAGCACGAACGCCGGAAGGATGTAGCTGTTGGGCCAGCCGTCGTCGATGCCGGCGACCGGGGTGATGCCCACCTTCACGCCGAGCTCCAGCTGGAGCACGCTGCCGAGGACGAACACCGGGATCGAGATGAGCACCAGGGTGCTGATCAGGACCAGGTTGTCGATGAACTTGCCCTTCTTCAGCGCGGCGAAGATACCGGCCGTGATGCCGAGGACGGCCTCGATGCCGAACGCGGTGAGGGCGAGCTTGAGGGTGACCGGGAATCGCTCGCTGACGATCTCCGAGATCGGGCGACCGGTGTACGTGGTACCGAGGTCGCCGGTGAAGACGCCGGTGATGTAGTGCCAGTACTGCACGATCTTCGGATCGTTGAGGTGGTACTGCTCACGGAGCATCGCCGCGACGTTGGGGTCGGCGCGCTTCTCGCCGGCCAGGGCCTGGATCGGATCGCCCTTGAGTGCGAAGACCAGGTAGAAGATGAGGAACGTAACGCCTATCAGTACAGGGATCGCCTGCAGGATACGGCGCACGACGAATCGGCCCATCGGTTCTCCAGAGGGGTGCTGACTCGCCCGGTGCCGGTGAGGGGTGGCAGAACGGACAAGGCGGACGGCAGACAGGGTGGGCAGGGAGAGACCCGGACCGGACTCCCCCTGCCCACCCTCGGCCCGCAACTACTTCACGGGACTTGATCGAGCTCAGCTGAGCTTGACGGTGTCCCAGAGGACGTTGTGACCGGCGACGCTGATGCTCTTGATCTTCGAGCTGAAGCCGGCGTTGAGCTTGTAGAAGTAGACCGGGATGTACGGCATGTCCTTGGCGAGGATGTCGTCAGCGGCCTGGTACTTCTTGATGGCCTCGTCCTTCGACGGAGCCTTGTCGCCCTCGACGAGGAGCTTCTCGAAGTCCTCGTTCACGTAGCCCGCGTAGTTCGAGCCGTTCTCGATGGCGTCCTTGGAGAAGATCGGACGGAGGTAGTTCTCCATGTCCGGGTAGTCCATGTTCCACGCCATGCGGAACGCACCCTGGTACTTCTTGGCGTCGAGGTCGTTCAGGATGGCCTGGAACTTCTCGAACGGCTTGGCGGTGACCTTGATGCCCAGGTTCTGCTGGAGCATGTTGGCGACGGCCTCGACCCAGCCCTTGTGGCCACCGTCGGCGTTGTAGCCGATCTCGAGGGTGTTGTTCGGCAGACCGCCGGCCTGCTGGAACAGCGCCTTGGCCTTCGCCGGGTCGTAGTTGCACGCGTCGCCGCAGGCACCCTTGCGGTAGCCCTGGATGATCGGGCTGATGAAGTCGTCCGCCGGGGTGCGGGCACCCTGGAAGATCTTGTCGGCGATGGTCTTCCGGTCGATCGCCATCGACAGCGCCTTGCGCAGCTCGGGCTTCTTGAAGGCCTCGTTGTACTTCAGCGGGAAGCCGATGAAGCCGACGCTGGAGTCCGCCGTGTCGATGACACGGTTGTCCAGGTCCTTCTTGTACGTCGCGAGCGCCGAGTCCGGGATCGCGATGTGGAAGTCGATGTTGTTGGCGAGGAGGTCCTTGTACGCCGTGTCCAGGTTCGAGTAGATCTTGAAGTCGACACCCTTGACCTCGATCTTCGAGGCCTCCGGGTACTTGTCGTACTTCACGACGCTGATCTTCTCGTCGTGCTGGAACTTGCCCGACATCTTGAACGGGCCGTTGCCGATCGGGGCCTCGCCGAAGCCCTTCGGGTCGTTGAAGAACACCTTCGGCAGCGGCGAGAACGCCGAGAACGAAAGCTGCGCCGGGAACGCCGAGAACGGCGCGTCCAGCGTCACCTGGAGGGTGTTGTCGTCGACGGCCTTGAGGCCCGACATCTCCTTGGTGGCGACCTTCTTCTTCGGTCCGGGGTTGAGGTCCTTGTAACCCTGGATGTGCGAGAAGAGGGGGTTCGTCTGCTGGGCGTTGTCCTGGTTGGCGCCGTAGTTCCAGGCGTCGATGAAGGACTTCGCCGTGACGGCCTCACCGTTGTGGAAGGTGTAGCCCGGCTTCAGCTTGATCGTCCAGACCTTGGAGTCCTTGGTCTCGACGGCCTGCGCGAGGTCGTTGACGACCTCGCTCTTCTCGTTCAGCTTGGTGAGCCCGGTGAACAGGGCGTGAATGACCTGTCCGCCCTCGGTCTCGTAGGTGTTCGAGGGCACGAGCAGGTTCTGCGGCTCGCCGATCTCCATGGAGATCACACCGCCCGAACTACCCCCCTTGCCCTTGCTGTCACCGTCGCCGCCACCACAGGCAGTCGCAGCCAGGGCGACGACCGCCGCACCCGCGACCCACTTGGCGCTCTTGGCACCACGCATGGGTTCCTCCTCATGAGTCCACTTGTCACAACAAGAGGGGCACAAAAAGATCGCCGACACCCCTGACGGCGATCGATCAAGCGCCCCGAGTGTGCTCGTGAGTCGGCACTCCCCACAGTGCGTGACCCATTGACCCGAGCTCAATGGAGCCAACTATTAAGTACGGCCGGGCTGTAAACCACACTTAAAGGGTCTCGTTTTGACAACATCAGGTCAGGCCAACAGTCCGAAATCCGGACAAACGGATCACAGACAGACACGCCCGAAACGGACCGTTAACACATCTTCCGGAGAGCGGCGCTCGATATCCGAACAGGATGTAGAGGAAAACGACTTGACCGCGCGCCAGTCGGAGGGCAGCGCGCGGGAGCCCCGCGGACCCCACCGTACGACAGCGGCCCGGCTCCCCGCGAAGATCGCGGGGAGCCGGGCCGTGAAGCTCAACCGGACTCGGTTCAGCCGTGCTTGGCGCGCGAGGCCGTGCGGCCGCGCTCCTTCTGGTCCAGGACGACCTTGCGGATGCGGACGGCCTCCGGGGTCACCTCGACGCACTCGTCGTCGCGGCAGAACTCCAGGGACTGCTCCAGGGAGAGCTTGCGCGGCGGCACCACGTTCTCGGTGTTGTCCGCCGAAGCCGCACGCATGTTGGTGAGCTTCTTCTCCTTGGTGATGTTCACGTCCATGTCGTCGGAGCGCGAGTTCTCACCGACGATCATGCCCTCGTACACCTCGGTGCCGGGCTCGGTGAACAGCACACCGCGCTCCTGGAGGTTGATCATCGCGAACGGCGTGACCGCACCGGCGCGGTCGGCGACCAGGGAACCGTTGTTACGGGTCACCAGGTTGCCGAACCACGGCTCGTGGCCCTCGTGGATCGAGTGGGCGATGCCCGTGCCGCGGGTGTTGGTCAGGAACTCCGTACGGAAGCCGATGAGGCCGCGGGACGGGACGACGAACTCCATGCGGACCCAGCCGGAGCCGTGGTTCGACATGTTGTCCATACGGCCCTTGCGGACGCCCATGAGCTGCGTGACGGCGCCCATGTGCTCCTCGGGCACGTCGACGGTCAGGCGCTCGACCGGCTCGTGCGTCTTGCCGTCGACCTGCTTGGTGACGACCTGCGGCTTGCCGATGGTCAGCTCGAAGCCCTCGCGGCGCATCTGCTCGACCAGGATGGCGAGCGCGAGCTCACCACGGCCCTGGACCTCCCAGGCGTCCGGACGGTCGGTGTCCAGGACGCGCAGCGAGACGTTGCCGATGAGCTCGCGGTCCAGACGGTCCTTGACCTGGCGGGCGGTGACCTTGCGGTCCTTGACGGCGGACTTGGCGTCCGCGCCCTTGCCCGTGCCACCGCGGCCGACGAGCGGCGAGGTGTTGGTGCCGATGGTCATGGAGATGGCCGGCTGGTCGACCGTGATCAGCGGAAGCGCGACCGGGTTCTCCGGGTCGGCCAGGGTCTCGCCGATCATGATGTCGGGGATACCGGCGACGGCGCAGATGTCACCGGGGCCCGCCACCTCGGCCGGCTTGCGGGTGAGCGCCTCGGTCATCATCAGCTCGGAGATGCGGACGTTCGAGATCGAGCCGTCGCGCTTGATCCAGGCCACGGTCTGGCCCTTGCGCAGCTCGCCCTGCTCCACGCGGAGCAGCGCGATGCGGCCGAGGAAGTTGTCGGCGTCGAGGTTGGTGACGTGGGCCTGGAGGGGCGCCTCGTCGTCGTACGTCGGGGCCGGGACGTGCTCCAGGATGGTGGAGAAGAACGGCTCCAGGTTGGTGGAGTCCGCCGGGACCGTGCCGTCCTCCGGCTTGGTCAGCGAGGCGATGCCGTCGCGGCCGCAGGCGTAGACGATCGGGAACTCGATCTGGTCCTCGTCCGCGTCCAGGTCCAGGAACAGGTCGTACGTCTCGTTGACGACCTCGTCGATCCGGGAGTCCGGGCGGTCCGTCTTGTTGATGCACAGGATGACGGGCAGGCGCTGCTGGAGGGCCTTGCGCAGCACGAAGCGCGTCTGCGGGAGCGGGCCCTCGGAGGCGTCGACGAGCAGGACGACGGCGTCGACCATCGACAGACCGCGCTCGACCTCACCGCCGAAGTCGGCGTGGCCGGGGGTGTCGATGATGTTGATCGTGATCGGGGCCCCGCCGTCCTTGGGGTGGTACTTCACGGCGGTGTTCTTCGCCAGGATCGTGATGCCCTTCTCACGCTCCAGGTCGTTCGAGTCCATCATGCGGTCGTCGAGGTGCTGGTGCGCGGCAAACGCACCCGCCTGCTTGAGCATGGCGTCGACGATGGTCGTCTTACCGTGGTCGACGTGGGCGACGATGGCGACATTGCGGATGTCGTGGCGCGTGGGCATGCTGGCTGGCGCTTCTCTCGATCGGGAATCAGGCGTCTGACGGTCGAAGCCTCGTCCGCCCGCCGGGCGCGGACACGCCACGGCTAGTCCTATGGTACGGGGCTGGCGCGCCGGAGGCCTCCCGGGCCGAACCTATGATCGTTTCGCGGGGTGCGAGGAGCAGTGAGGGAGCCCTGGTGGAGGCAGCCTCGGGGCCGGGTCAAGGGCAGTCACGACCTTGCCCGCCGGCGCACCGACGGGCAAGGGACTTGAGCCAGTTCTGAGGTTCTGACCTGCTACTTCTCAGTACGATCAGTGAACGTTCACCGATCGCATCCGCTACTTCTTCGCCCCCTTCGGCGCGCTTTCCGCCTTCTTGAAACCGATGTCCTGGAAGTGCGGGGCGGCGAACCCGAACGCTCCGGCATTGGCGACGTTCGGCTTCACCGCGACCAGCTGGGGGCGCTGGTAGAGGGGGATGGATCCGGCCGCCGCCCAGATCCTGGCGTCCGCCTTGCGCACCAGGTCGCGGGCCTCGTCCTCGTCGAGCTCCCCGGCCGCCTGGTCGAACAGCTGGTCGATGTGGTCGGTGCCGACCCGGGTGTAGTTCTGCTCGACCACCAGCGAGCCGTCCGAGGCGGGCTCCGGCTTGGCGAAGACCGGCCGGTCGTCGGTGGCCGGGTAGGCGGTGCCGGGCCAGGAGTACAGCGCCAGGTCGAAGTCGCCCGAGGCGATGTGGTCCTTGAAGTAGCTGTCGTCGGCCACCTTGGAGATCTCGGTGCTGATCCCCACGGCCTTCAGCATCTGCGCGATCCGCTCGCCCACCGCCCGCAGCTGCTCGGAGCCCGCGCCCGAGGGGAGCACGAAGCGCAGCGTGAGCGGCTTGCCGTCCTTGCCGAGCGGGCCGCCCGCCGCGGGAGCCGCGGTGCCCTTGGGGGCGTATGCGCCGGGGGCGCCGCCCTGGCGCTGGGCCTCGGTCCTGCGGGCGTCCTCGCCGTCCCGCCGCTTCCCGGCCTCGTCCCGGTGGCCGTGGCCCGCGTCGTCCAGCGCGTCGGCCTGGCGCATCAGGGCGATCTCCTGGAGGGCGGCGGCCCGGGCCGGGGCGAGCACGTGCGTATCGGCGCCCGGTCCCGAGCCGCCGGGCCGGTTGTCGCCGGGGCGGTCGTCGCTCCCGGCCGCGCCCTCGTCGTCCTGCGCGCCGGAGCCCGACCGGGGCTTGGCCCCGTCCGCGTAATAGGGGCCCTCGCCGACCTTCGCGCCGCCCAGGAGGTACGGACCGGCCCGGAATCTCCTGCCCTTGTCGTCGCCGACGATGTACGTGCCGTCGTCGTTCGAGCCCGTGTCCCCGGCGCTCTCCCGCTTGGCGTCGTCGTCCGCGTTGGCGCCGGACGCCTTGCTGCCCGCCTTGCTCGTGCCGGGCTTCTGGCGGGCGCCGCCGGGGGTCCAGCCCGCGTCCGCGAGCAGGGCCTGCGCCTCGTGGGTGTCGTGGCCGCCGAGCGCGTCGCTGTTGTCGGCGTACGCCGGCTGGCCCGCCAGCGCCAGATGGCTGCCGGGCGGCCGGGCGGGCAGCCCGAGCGGCTTGAGCACGAGCTCCGCGAGCTCCTCGCGGTCGAGGGCCCGGGCCACGGCCCGGCGCACCCGTTCGTCGGCGAGCGGGCCGGAGCTGCCGTTGAGGGCGAGCTGGGTGTAGGCGGGCTCCAGGGACTTGCGGATGGAGAGACCCGCCAGGCCCGCCTGCTCCTCCGCGTACCGCTCGACGGCCTCGCGGGTCTGCTTGCGCGCCCGCACCTCGGCCTCGGCCCGCTCCTCGTCGGAACCGTGCGCGATCGCCCAGGAGCGCAGCGCGGCGGCCGGGGTGATGGCGGCGCCGGGGCCGTGGGTGAGCCCGGGGCCGTCGTTGCCGCGGCCCGCGCCCTTGTCGCGCTCGGCCAGGGTGATGCGGTCGGCGCCGGACCGGTCGATCTCGGCCACGTCCAGGCTGCCGTCGGCGAGGGCGGCGACCCGCTTGTCGCGCGGGACGGCCCGGAAGACCAGCTCGTCGAGCTTGCTGGGCCGGCCCCACCAGCGCGGGTTGCGGGCCAGCGTGAAGGTGCCCTTGTCGCGGTCCGAGGCCTTCAGGAGAAACGGTCCTGCGGTGGCCTTCAGCTTGGTGCGGGCGCCGTCGTTGAAGGCGTCCGGGGTCCCGGTGACGTCCTTCGGGTAGAGCGGACTGAACAGGGCGCGCCAGTCCGCGTACGGCTTGGCGAAGGTGACCTTGACCTCCAGGTCGTTGGCGCCCTTCTCGATCTTCTCGATGCGCTCGTACCCGGCGTTGCGCGCGGTCCAGTACGCCGTGTCGCGACCGCTGAGCGCGCGCCACTGCGCGACGAAGTCGGGGGCGCCGACCTCCCGGCCGTCGCTCCACACCGCCTTCTGATTGAGCTTGTAGAGCACGACCTGCTTGGGCTCGCGCTGCACGATCTCCGCGCTCTCCAGATAGTCCGGGTTGCGCTCCGGGCGGCCGCGCTCGTCCAGGGTGAAGAGGGACGGCAGCACCGCGCCGGTGATCCGCGCGGTGGCGGCGTCGGCGTCGGCCTGGAAGACGTTGAGCGTCTGGGGCAGCGCGTCGACGGCCCAGCGCAGGGTGCCCCCGTCGGCGACCTGGGGACGGGCCGCCGCGCCGATGTCCTGGGGGACGGCGACCGCGCCGCCCGCGTCGTCGCCCGAGGAGCAGCCGGTCAGTGCGGGGAGCGCCAGCACACCGGAGGTGAGGAGCGCGACGGACCGGAGCGACGCGACGGTGCGGATCGCGGCGACGGTGCGGATCGCCCGGGATGCCCTCCCGCGCTGGACGCCGACGTGGGGCATGTTTTGTACCTCTTCGTCAGTTTTGTTTGCTTGGTGGCATTTCGCGATGATCACACGTATTGCCCACTCACTGAAGAGGACGGCGCCCCCACCCGTACGGCGACACGGCGCGGCGGCGGCCGGATCCCACCCGTGCGGCTCAATGAGGGCGCGTACGGGGTGGTGCGCGCGCCCGGAACCCGGTGCACACACCTTCACAATCACGGAAGTGACGCGCGACACTCTCAGGCGCATGACCTTTCGGGGGGATCCGGAGGTCGCCCTCCGGCACGACCGGTCACCGCCCGCCACTGCGGAAGGTAGGGCACGTCATGTCCCTGCACGACGAGTTGACGTCGGTTCAGCGCTGCCTCGACGACCTGGTGAGGTCAGTGGGGCGGCTGGAGAAACAGGTCGGCGACGGCGGCCTGGACATCCGGCGGGTACGGACCGACACCGACCATCTGCGCGAGAGCGTCGCGCTGCTGCGCGCGACCGCTCCCCGAGCCGCCGAGGCCCGCCCCGACCTGGTCACCATCCCGGACACGCCGTACGACGCCTCGCTGTGGACGGACTCGGACGACGAAGGTCTGGGCGCCCGCGACCGGCGCGCCCCCTGACTCACGCGACTGGAGCCACTGTTGGCCACAGGCACCGAACCCCAACCGCTGACCGGCGTTCACGACGCCTCGCGCGCCGCCATCGCGCCCCGCCATCTGCGCACCGACCGCTGGTGGCTGGCGCCCGCCGTGACCGCCGCCGGACTGCTCGCCTTCGTCGTCTACTCGACCTGGCGGGCCTTCGTGAACGACGACTACTACGCCGCTCCGTACGTCTCGCCGTTCTACTCGCCGTGCGTCGCGGACAACTGCGTCCCGATGCGCGGCGGCCCGAACGCCGACCTCATCGGCAGCTGGTGGGGCCTCTCCCCCGCCCTGCTGATCCTGATCTTCCCGCTCGCCTTCCGGGGCACCTGCTACTACTACCGCAAGGCCTACTACCGGGGCTTCTGGGCCTCGCCGCCCGCCTGCGCGGTGGCCGAGCCGCACAAGAAGTACTCGGGCGAGACCCGCTTCCCGCTGATCATCCAGAACATCCACCGGTACACGTTCTACTTCGCGCTGCCGGTCGCCGCGTTCCTCACCTACGACGCGGTGCTCGCCTACCGCGACGAGCACTACCGGTGGGGCCACATGGGGCTCGGCACCCTGGTCTTCACCGTCAACATCGTGCTGATCTGGGCGTACACCCTGTCCTGCCACTCCTGCCGGCACATCGTCGGCGGCAAGCTGCGGCACTTCTCCAAGCACCCGGTGCGCTACCGGCTGTGGGGCTGGGCCGGGAAGCTGAACCAGCACCACATGCTGCTCGCCTGGGCCTCGTTGATCAGTGTCTCGCTGGCCGACCTGTACGTGTACTTCCTCGCCACCGGGGCGTTCGACGATCCGAGGTTCTTCTGATGACGCAGCTCGAACGGCAGCAGTGGGACGTGGTCGTGGTGGGCGCGGGCGGGGCCGGCCTGCGGGCCGCCATCGAGGCCCGCGAGCAGGGCGCCCGTACGGCGGTGATCTGCAAGTCCCTCTTCGGCAAGGCGCACACGGTGATGGCCGAGGGCGGCATCGCCGCCTCCATGGGCAACGTGAACTCCGGTGACAACTGGCAGGTCCACTTCCGCGACACCATGCGCGGCGGCAAGTTCCTCAACCAGTGGCGGATGGCCGAGCTCCACGCGCGCGAGGCGCCCGACCGGGTGTGGGAGCTGGAGACCTGGGGCGCCCTCTTCGACCGTACGGCGGACGGCCGGATCTCCCAGCGCAACTTCGGCGGCCACGAGTACCCCCGCCTGGCCCACGTCGGCGACCGCACCGGCCTGGAGCTCATCCGCACCCTCCAGCAGAAGATCGTCTCGCTCCAGCAGGACGACAAGCGCGAGTTCGGCGACTACGAGGCCCGGTTGAAGGTCTTCCAGGAGTGCACGGTCACGCGTGTCCTCAAAGAGGACGACCGGGTGTCGGGCGCGTTCTGCTACGAGCGCGAGTCCGGCCGGTTCTTCGTCCTGGAGGCCCCGGCCGTGGTCCTGGCGACCGGCGGCATCGGCAAGTCCTTCAAGGTGACGTCGAACTCGTGGGAGTACACCGGCGACGGCCACGCCCTCGCGCTGCTCGCCGGGGCGCCCCTGTTGAACATGGAGTTCGTGCAGTTCCACCCGACCGGCATGGTCTGGCCGCCCTCGGTCAAGGGCATCCTGGTCACCGAGTCGGTGCGCGGCGACGGCGGCGTACTGCGCAACTCCGACGGCAAGCGCTTCATGTTCGACTACGTGCCGGACGTCTTCAAGGAGAAGTACGCGGAGTCCGAGGAGGAGGGCGACCGCTGGTACGAGGACCCGGACCACAACCGCCGCCCGCCCGAGCTGCTCCCCCGCGACGAGGTCGCCCGCGCCATCAACTCCGAGGTGAAGGCGGGCCGCGGCTCCCCGCACGGCGGCGTCTTCCTCGACGTCTCCACCCGGATGCCCGCCGAGGTCATCCGGCGCCGACTGCCCTCGATGCACCACCAGTTCAAGGAGCTGGCCGACGTCGACATCACGGTCGAGCCGATGGAGGTCGGCCCGACCTGCCACTACGTGATGGGCGGCATCGCCGTGGAGTCGGACACCGCGGCCGCGCGCGGGGTGCCCGGACTGTTCGCCGCGGGCGAGGTGGCCGGCGGGATGCACGGCTCCAACCGCCTCGGCGGCAACTCCCTCTCCGACCTGCTGGTCTTCGGCCGGCGTGCGGGACTGCACGCCGCCGAGTACGCCTCGGCCCTGGCCGGTGCCCGCCCGGCCGTCGACGAGGCCCAGGTGGACCTGGCGGCGGCCGAGGCGCTGCGGCCGTTCAGCGCCGAGCCCCAGGAGGGCGCGGCGCCGGAGAACCCGTACACCCTCCACCAGGAGCTCCAGCAGGCCATGAACGACCTGGTCGGCATCATCCGCCGGGACGCGGAGATGCGGCAGGCCCTGGAGAAGCTGGCCGAGCTGCGCGTACGGGCCAGGCGGGCCGGGGTGGAGGGGCACCGCCAGTTCAACCCGGGCTGGCACCTCGCGCTCGACCTGCGGAACATGCTCCTGGTCAGCGAGTGCGTGGCGCGCGCGGCCCTGGAGCGCACCGAGAGCCGGGGCGGCCACACCCGCGAGGACTGGCCCGCGATGGACCGGAGCTGGCGGCGGGCCAACCTGCTGTGCCGCCTGGCCGACCCCACCGAGGGCCTCGCGGCCACCGACCCGGTCCGGGGCCAGATCCGGCTCGTACGCGAAGAGACCGAACCCATCCGTGCCGACCTGCTCGCCCTCTTCGAGAAGGAGGAGCTGGTCAAGTACCTCGCCGAAGAGGAGCTCTACGAGTGACCACGTATGACGCGAGCTTCCGGGTCTGGCGGGGCGACACCGGCGGCGGCGCCCTGGAGGACTTCAAGGTCGAGGTGAACGAGGGCGAGGTGGTCCTCGACATCATCCACCGGCTCCAGGCCACCCAGGTGCCGGACCTGGCCGTGCGCTGGAACTGCAAGGCGGGCAAGTGCGGTTCGTGCTCGGCGGAGATCAACGGGCGGCCCCGGCTCATGTGCATGACCCGGATGTCGGTCTTCTCGCACGAGGAGACGATCACGGTCACCCCGCTGCGGGCGTTCCCGGTCGTCCGCGACCTGGTGACCGACGTCTCCTTCAACTACCAGAAGGCGCGGGAAGTTCCCGCCTTCGTTCCCCCGAAGGGGGTGGCGGCGGGCGAGTACCGGATGCAACAGGTCGACGTGGAGCGCTCGCAGGAGTTCCGCAAGTGCATCGAGTGCTTCCTGTGCCAGGACACCTGTCATGTGGTGCGCGACCACGAGGAGAACAAGGGCGCCTTCGCGGGCCCGCGCTTCCTGATGCGGATCGCGGAGCTGGACATGCACCCGCTGGACGCGGCGGACGAGACCGGCCTGGACCGCAAGCGCACCGCCCAGGACGAGCACGGCCTCGGCTACTGCAACATCACCAAGTGCTGCACGGAGGTCTGCCCCGAGCACATCAAGATCACCGACAACGCGCTGATCCCGCTCAAGGAGCGGGCGGTGGACCGCAAGTACGACCCGCTGGTCTGGCTCGGCAACAAGATCGGCCGCCGGTCCGGCAGCTAGGGCTGTGTGAGTCGGTGCCGTACGCGGCGGGGCCCGGCATCAGTGATGCCGGGCCCCGCCGCCGTACCGCCGTACCGCCGTGCCTCAGTTCCAGTCCTTGTCGTACGCGGCCCAGTCACGGTCGCGCGCGGTGAAGTCCACGTAGAGCGCCACGCCGAAGTGCTGGCGGTGGCGGTCGGTGCGGCCCAGGCCGAGCCGTACGCCGCGCACGGCCGCCTTGACCGTCTCGGCCGAGGCGTGGTGGCCCATGGTCTCCGTCTGGAAGAACGGCAGCCCCATCAGCAGATCGGTGTCCTTGGGCGTCACTTCGAGCGCCAGCGAGGCCTGCTGGGCGACATAGCCGCCGTACAGGCTCTCCAGCGGCATCGAAGTGTCGTACGACATCACGGCGATCTGGTCGACGCGCTTGGCCACCTGCCCGAAGTACGCCTGCGACCACCACTTCGGGTGCCCGGCGATCTTGCGGGCGGCGGCGTGCAGCTTGGGCACCGGGTCGATCTGGTGCGCGGCCACCGACAGCGTCGCGTTGTGCGCGCGCGTCATCGGACGCACCGCGTCGAGCAGTTCGAGGAAGTTGCGGTTGCCCGAGGGCATCGGCTCCAGGTCGAAGTGGACGCCGTCGAACCCGCCGCCCGCAAGGACCTGGCGGGACGAGTCCACCATCGCCGCGCGCGTGGCCGGACGCTCCAGGCGCAGCCCCTTGGGGCCCTCGGTGGCGAGCTTGTCGCCGAGCCAGGCCTGCACGCGCACGCCGGGCAGCCTGCGGTGCACGCCGTCGACCAGCCAGCGCGCCTTGGGGTAGCGGGCCGCGGGCAGCGTCCCGTCGTGCTCCAGGGGTCCGGCGTGGACGTACAGGTCGTGTATCCCCGTCTCCCGTACGCGCGCGGCGAAGGCGTCCAGGTCGCTCTCGCCCTTGCGGCCGTCGACCCAGGCGTGACCGAGCCAGATGGCGTCCCGGCCGCGCGTTCTGGTGCCGTCGCCCGGGTCGCCCGCGTAGCTGCTGCGCAGCGCCACGGCGCCGACCACCATGGGCGCCATCACCAGGAGCACGGCCGCCAGCGCGGCACGCCGCACCCACGTCCGCGCCGGGCGCCTGAACCACCGGCGCAGGCCGTCCACTCCGGCCGATATTGCTGTCCGCACGAGTACCCCTGACTGTCAGTGTGCCGTGGAAGTATGACCTCCCGGTGGCCTGCTGCCTAACGAGCGGCGCGGGGATTCCCCGGTCCGGCGGCTCCCGCCCGGTCGCGGAGCGGCAGATACCGCCATACGCTCACAAATGTGACGCCGCGTGTCAGTCGCACCGGGCCCCGCATCGCCGTCCGGGCCGTCCGGGCCCTGGCGGCCGTGCTGCTTGCCACGTGCTGGGCGGCACTGCCCGGCGCGGGACCCGCGCACGCCGAGGACCCGGTGAACCTCGCCGGAAGCGGGCTGGTCACCGACCGCGCGCACGCGCTGGGCGCCCGCGCGCCGGAGGTGGCCGCCGCGCTCGACCGCCTCCACGAGGACCGCCTGGTCCAGCTCTTCGCGGTGTACGTGGACGACTTCTCCGGCCGCACCCCCCAGGACTGGGCCGACACCACCGCGCAGCTGAACGGGCTCGGCCGCGACGACGTCCTGCTGGCCGTCGCCACCGGGTCGCGCCAGTACGCGTACTCGGTCGACCAGGCCTTCCGGCTCAGCGACCAGGCGCTCGGCCAGGTGGCCCGCGAGTCGGTCGAGCCCGCGCTGCGGCGCGGCGACTGGGCGGGGGCCGCGATCGGCGCGGCCGAGGGCCTGGACGCCGCCCTGGCCGAGCCCGCCCGGCACGACGGCTCGACCTCGGCGAGCGACTACGTGCTGCCGGTCGGCATCCTGGCCGTCGCGGGTGTGCTGGCCTTGTACGCGTACGCGCGCAGGAAGCGGCGGGCGGCCACCCGCACCACACCGGCGAGCGCCCAGGGCGCCGGGGCGCAGGGCGGGGAGCGGGATACGGGCCCGGCGCGGGACAGCGCGCCGGACGACCTCGCGGCCCTGGCGGCAGAGGCGGACCGGACGCTGCTCGCCACCGATGAAGCCATTCGTACGAGTGACGAGGAACTGGGTTTCGCCATCGCCCAGTTCGGGGAAGAGGCGGCCCGGCCGTTCGCGAAGGCCGTCGCGTACGCCAGGTCCGAACTGGCCACCGCGTTCCGGCTGCGCCAGCAGCTCGACGACGAGCCGCCGCCGGAGGGGCTCACCCTGCCGGAGGGACCGGCCCCGCCCGACGAGCCGGAGCTGCCGGAGGAGGGCGGGGCGGCCCGGCGGCGGATGCTGCGGGAGATCGTCGCGCGGTGCGCGGCGGCCGGGCGGCGGCTCGACGCGGAGGCGGAGGCCTTCGACGCGCTGCGGGGCCTGGAGCGCGACGCCCCGGGGGCGCTGGAGACGGTCGAGGCGGCCTTCCGCACGCTCACCCGGCGTACAGCCGCGGCGGACTCGACGCTGACCGCACTGCGCCAGCGGTACGCGGAGTCCGCGACCGCGCCCGTCGCGGACCACGCCGAGGAGGCCAAGGAACGCCTGATCGCCGCCACGGCCGCGCTCAACGCGGCCCGCCAGGCCCTCGACGCGGACGACCCGGGCGAGGCCGCGGCGCAGGTGCGCGCCGCCGAGGGCGCCGTCGCCCACGCGGCGACGCTGGTGGACGCGATCGACCGGCGGGGCCGGGAACTCGCGGAGGCGGAGGAGCTGTTGCCCGCCGCGCTCGCGGGGACGGAGGGGGCGCTGGCGGAGGCGCGGGGGCTGGAGCCCGCTGTCGACTTGCGCGAGCTGGTCGCCGGGGCCGAGACGGTACTCGTCGGGGTCGGGCGGGCGCGGGCGGCCGGTCCGTACGACCCGCTCGACGCGCTGCGCCGGGTCGGGGAGGCGGAGGCGGCCCTGGACGAGGCCCTGGCGGGCGTACGGGAGCGCGAGGGCGGCGCGGAGCGGTCCCGCGCGCTCCTGGACCGGGCGGAGCTCACGGCCCGCTCGGCCGTCGCGGCGGCGGACGACTGCGTCACCACCCACCGGGACGCGGTCGGCAGCGCGGCTCGCACCCGGCTTTCGGAGGCCCGGCGCCACCTCGCCCAGGCCGAGGAGACGGCCGGGCCGGACGCGCCGGGCGCCCTCGCGGAGGTGCGGCGGGCGGACATGCTGGCACGGCAGGCGCGGAGCCTCGCGGAAGCGGACGTGGAGGCCGATGAGCAGGGCGATGCGCAGGCCCACGACAGCGGCCCGGAAATCTTCGGGAAGTCCGGGACGGCGACCGGGAACCCGAACGGGCCGGGCGGTGTATCAGAAGCAGGAACGGGCGGTGTTCCGGGAACAGGGGCAGAGGCAGCGGCAGGGACGGAAAGCGGATCGGCGCAAGGAGAAGAGCCATGAACGACAGGCAGTCGGTACTGGGCCGGGTCGGCCGGCTGGCGAAGGCCAACGTGAACGCGCTCCTCGACCAGGCCGAGGACCCGCAGAAGATGCTGGACGAGCTGATACGGGAGTACACGAGCAATATCGCGGAGGCGGAGCAGACCGCCTCCTCGGCCGTCGGCAACGTACGGCTGATGGAGCTGGACCGGGTGGAGGACCTGGCCGCCGCCAAGGAGTGGGGCGACCAGGCGGTCGCGGCCAGCAGGAAGGCCGACGGGCTGCGCGCGGGCGGCTTCGCGGACGAGGCCGACCGGTTCGACCGCCTGGCCAAGGTGGCGCTGGGCAGACAGGTGCAGTCGGAGAACGAGGCGCGGGCGGCGGAGCCGGTGATCGCCGCGCAGGTGGAGGTGGTGGCGAGGCTCAAGTCCGGCCTGGCCCGGATGAAGTCCCAGCTGGACGTACTGAGGGCGGAGCAGGGCGAGTTGGCGGCCCGGGCGGGCTCGGCGGGGAGCCGGTTGCCGGACGGGCTGGAGAGTGTGGACCTGCTCGACCCGACCTGCGAGATACCCCGCTTCGAGGACAAGCTGCGGCGCGAGGAGGCACGGGCGCGGGGCGGTCAGGAGCTCGCCGCCTCGTCCCTGGACGCCCAGTTCGAGCACCTGGACGCCCCGGGAGACACGGCGGAGGTGGAGGCGCGGCTGGCGGCACTGAAGGCGACGACGTAGGGGCGGCACGGCGACGGCGGTGGGCACGCCCGGTCCGGGTCGGAGCCCGGGGCCGAGCCGGGCCCCGGTCAGAACATGCTCAGCAACTGCTCCTCCGTCAGTTCGGCCACGGGGGCGGACTCCCCGTCCGGAAGGGCGAGTTCGAACCAGACCGTCTTGCCGCGCGGGGTGCGGCGCGAGCCCCACGCCGCGCTCAGCAGGCCGACGAGCTGGAGCCCCCGGCCGCCCTCGTCCGTGTCCCGGGCCCGCCGGCGTCTCGGCTGGACCAGACCCGCGTCCCACACCTCACAGACGAGCGTGCGGTCCCGCAGCAGCCGGAGCCGCACCTCGCCCTCGCCGTACCGCAGCGCGTTGGTGACGAGTTCGCTCACCAGCAGTTCGGTGGTGTCGACGAGGTCGTCCAGGTCCCAGGCGAGCAGCTGGGTGCGGGCGAGCTCGCGGGCGCGGCCGACCGAGCGCGGTGAGCGCGGCAGCCGCCAGTCGCCGACGGCATCCGTGGGCAGGCCCTGGATGCGGGCCATGAGCAGGGCGATGTCGTCCTCGCCGTGGCGGGTGTCCAGGGTGTTGAGGACCTGGTCGCAGACGTCCTCCAGGCCCGGGACCGGGTCGCTGATGGCCTTGCGGAAGGCCCGCAGGCCCTCGTCCAGGGGGTGGTCGCGGGACTCGACGAGGCCGTCGGTGTAGAGAGCGAGCAGGGCGCCCTCGGGGAGGTCGACCTCGATCTCCTCGAACGGCTCCCCGCCCACGCCGAGCGGCAGCCCGGGCGGCATGTCCAGGAACAGCGCGGGCTCGCCGGGCTCGACCAGGACCGGCGGCAGATGGCCCGCGTTGGCGATGGAACAGCGCCGCGTCACCGGGTCGTACACGGCGTACACACAGGTCGCCAGGTAGACCTCGGAGAGGTCGGCCTCGCGGGACTTGTGGGCGGTGCGGGAGCCGGGGCGGCCGCGCCGGTTGCCGCCCGTCGCGCGGTCGGGGCCGCCGGGGTCGCCCAGGCCCCGGGCGATCTCGTCCAGGTGCGAGAGCACCTCGGCGGGCTCCAGGTCGAGCATGGCCAGGGTGCGTACGGCGGTGCGCAGTTCGCCCATGGCGACGGCGGCCCGCAGACCGCGGCCCATCACGTCGCCGACGACCAGGGCGGTGCGGTGGCCGGGGAGTTCGATGACGTCGAACCAGTCGCCGCCGACCTCGGTGGCGGCGTTGCCCGGCAGATAGCGGCAGGCGATGTCCAGCCCGGCGGCCTCGGGGTCGCCGGGCGGGAGCAGGGAGCGCTGCAGGATCAGCGCGCGCTCGTGCTCCCTCCGGTAGAGGCGGGCGTTGTCGATGCAGACGGCGGCGCGGGAGGCGAGTTCGGTGGCGAGGGCGCGATCCCGCTCGCCGAAGGGCTCGCTGCCCTTGGCTCGGGAGAACTGGACGAGGCCGACGACGGTGTCGTGGGCGACCATCGGGACGGCGAGCGTGGTGTGCACCAGGCTGCCCTCGTCGCCCGGTACGGCACGTGGGCGACCGGTGCGCAGGGCATCGGCGCAGGGCGAGTGGAAGGGGTAGCGGTGGACGTCCCCCACGGAGACGGACGCGGTCGGGGCGGCGGCGCCGGTGAGGGTGGGCGGCGCGTCCGAGACGGCGCTGGCGAAGGCCACCCGGCGCAGCTCGGCGCTGCCGTCGGCGCGGCTCTGGATGGCCTCGTCCCCGGCGAGCAGCGCCTGGTAGAGGTCGACGGAGGCCAGGTCGCAGAAGCCGGGGACGGCGACGTCGAGGAGTTCGCGGGCGGTGGTCTCCAGGTCGAGGGAGTTGCCTATGCGGTTGCCCGCCTCGTTGAGCAGGGCGAGGTTGCGGCGGGCGTCGGCGGCCTCGCGGGCGGCGTTGTGACGGCGGGTCACGTCGATGCCGAGGCTGGCGACGCCGATGGGCCGGCCGGTCCCGCTGTGCACCCGGTAGAGGTTGATCGACCAGTGGCGGCGGGCCGGGTCGCCGGGTGCGGTGCCGACGAGCTGGAGGTCGGTGACGGCCTCGCCGGTGTCGAGGACGCGCCGCAGGGCGGCGGCCATCCGGTCGGCCTCGGCACGGCCCAGGTAGTCGTGGACGGTGCGGCCGCGGTGCTCGTCGGGTTCGCCCCCGAAGACGGTGGCGAACCGCCGGTTGGCGCGCAGGACGGTCAGGTCCGTACCGAACAGCAGGAAGCCGAAGGGAGATTGGCCGAAAATGGCCTGCGAGGCGGCGAGGTCGGTCTCTATGCCGCGCAGCGCCCGGACGTCCACGACGATGCAGAGCGCGCCGCGTTCCCCGGTCGCCGTCTCGCTCGGCATCACATAGAGCTCGGCGAGCCCGTGCCGCCCCTCCCGCTCCGGTGTGCGGAACGGGACCAGGCCGGTCCACTCGCGCCCGTCCAGGATCTCGGCGACCCGGCGGTGACCTTGGGAGCGCAGTTCAGGGGGCATGAAGGCGTCGACCGGGTCGATTCCCACGACTTCGCGGGCGGACAGCCCGAACTGCTCCTCGGCCCGCAGGCTCCACTGCTCGATCAGCCCGTCGGGCCCGATCGAGAACGAGGCGACCCTGATGTAGTCATAGATCGAGCCAGGCGGGCTGCTCTGCCACACGACGCCGCCAGCCGTCTCAGGTATCTCGCTCACGCGACCGTCCCCTCCAGCTCACCGCACCGGACCGGCCTTGACCGCAGTATTCAGTACTACGGCCCCCGCCGACACGGCGTTCACGATCACATCCCGGTCTCGTTCTTTTCCGGCCGTCTCCCGACCTGACCGTCCGAACGGGTCGTGATCGTTCGTCCCTCCCTCCTTCTAACCCGGCAGAGCCAGCTCGAACCACACGGTCTTGCCCGTCCTGCCGCGTTTGGTCCCCCAGCGCCGTGCAGAACAAGCCACCAACTGGAGGCCCCGGCCCCCTTCGTCGTCCGGTCCGGCGTCCCGTTCGACCGGCTCCTCCGGCAGCGGGTCGGAGACCTCCACCAGCAGGGCGCCGGGGTCGTGGCGGGCCATCCGGACGCCGATGGGGCCCGATGCGTACCGCAGGGAATTGGTCACGAGTTCACTGACCAGCAGCACCGCCACATCGCTGACGGCAGGGTCCAGCTCCCAGCTGCGCAGCGTGTCCCGGACGGCGTGGCGCGCGGTGCGCACCGCGTTGGCCTCCGCCGGGAAAGTCCACTCGGCACAGCCGCCGGAGGTGTCGATCACGCCGCTCACCCGCATCCGACTCTTCGGGGGGTTTAGAAGGATTAATAGCCACATACCCGATATTTGGGGTCAGCTATCCCCTGATGGGGCCAGTGGTGGCACGAACGGCGTATCCCGACTCACGTGCCTGCCCGGCTCTCCCCCGCCCCCAGCATCCGCGTAGCCACCCCCACCGCCGGGCGGTCCTGCGGAAGCCAGTCGACCTGGTCCGTCTCGTCGGGGGCGAGCCAGCGCAGGGCGTCGTGGTCCTCCAAGGGACGGGGCTCACCCGAGACCAGGCGGGCGGTCCACACCCGCAGCACCAGGCCGGGCTTCAGCGGCCACTCCCCCGGGATCCGCTCCAGCGGCTCGGCCTCCACGCCCAGTTCCTCGCGCAGCTCCCGCACCAGGGCGTCCTCGGGGCTCTCACCCGGCTCCACCTTACCGCCGGGTAGCTCCCAGCGCCCGGCCAGCTCGGGCGGGGCGCTGCGGCGCGCGGCGAGCAGCCTGCCCCTGTCGATCACGGCTCCGGCGACCACCACACGAACGTCCATGCGCCGGAGCGTAACGCGCGCCCGGCGGGGTCCGGTCCGGCGGGCCGCCGTCCGGCCCCGCCTCCCCGTCCGCACCCGCCGGACGCCCTGCTACTGCGCCGGCTGGGCGATCCTCTCGACCCAGTAGAGCCGGTGATGTCCCAGGTCATCGAGGCTGTCGACGATCTTCTGGGCCTCGGCCCTGGTGGCGTACCTGCCGACGCGGTAGCGGTTGCCGTTGTCGTCCTGACGTATGACCTGCCAGGAAAGCACCACGCCACCGTCGTTCATCGCGCCCCTCCCGCTGTCGGCGTGCAGGTCTGTGAAGATCCCCAGGAAACCGCATTCCGCATATGCCCGAGCCTACGCCTGACCTTCACTCAGCGGATCCGCGTTCTCACAAAGAGATACGGATCCGGCCACACGAGGGCATGACAACGGGGGCGCACTCCGTCGAGTGCGCCCCCGGCAAGGGAGTTGACCCCGGGTCAGCGCGTCGCCGACACCGCCACGGCAGCCCCGTTCGCCCGGCCCACCTACTTCACCGGCAGGTGGTAGGCGATCCGGTAGCGGTCGGCGGGGACGACCACGTCGGCCGTCTCCACCGCGCGCCCCGACGCGTAGTAGGTCCGCTCGATGACGAGCACCACATGGCCCGGGACGCCGCCGAGCGCCATGAGCTCCTCCGCCAGCCCCGGGCGCGCGCCGACCTCCTCCACCACGTTGTCCACGACCACGTCGATCGCGGCCATCCGCTCGACGACGCCGCACCCCCCGAGCGGCCCCTCCTCGGGCAGCATCACGGGCGTGCGCCCGGTCACCGCGAGCGGCTCCCAGGAGGTGGAGAGCATCATCTGCTCACCCGCGTCCCGGTACACGTACCGCGTCCGCATCACCCGGTCTCCCGGGTCGATGCCGAGCCGCTCGGCGATCTCGGCGGACGCCTCCGCCTGCTCGCTGCTCGACTCCCAGGTGCCCCGGGTGCCGTCCTCGGCCTGCTCCTGGCGGAACGGGCTGGCCCCCTTGGCCGGGCGGAACCCGGAGCGGGCCACCCGGCGCGGGACGGGGCGCTCCCGCACATACGTACCGGACCCGGAGCGGCCCTCGACCAGGCCCTCGGCCATCAGGACCTTGCGGGCCTCCAGGGCGACCGTGTCGGAGACCCCGTACTCCTCGCGGATGCGGGCCTGTGAGGGGAGGCGGGTGTGCGGTGGCAGTGAACCACTGACGATCTTCTGCCGGAGATCGCTGGCTACGCGCAGATAAGCCGGCTGCTCACCGAAAGTCACTGGCCACTCCCATCAGGTTGACAGACTGCAACAGCGTGGCAACCGTGGGTTGTGCGCCGCAAGCCAAGGCCAGAGTTTCACTCGAAGTGATGACTTGCCCGTAGCCCAGGGGATACCGCCGGTACGACTACCCGTCTCAGACCGCCTTGGAACCGTCGCTTCCGTTTCCGCTCCCCGTTCCGGAGCCCGGCCCCTCCTCCGTGCCGCCGCTGTCCGTACCGCCGTCGGCGCCGCCCGTACCGCCGCTGCTGCCCCCGGAGTCGGTGGCGGGCGGTGTGGTGGCCAGGTGCAGGGCGCCCCGCGCGGCGACCTCCGTGGCCTGCCGCACGGCCCGGTCCGCCGCGCCCGAGTGGAGGTAGAAGGCCTCGGCGTCGGCGGCCCCGGCCGCCTTCGCCCACTCCTTGCCCGCCAGCTCGGCCTCCTTGGCGCGGGCGCTCACCTGCGCCTGCGCCGAGGCGGGCCAGCTGCGCTCGCGCAGCCGCGCGCTCTCCTGCCCCAGCACCTGCGAGACCTCCCCGGCCCACTTCTTGAAGGCGGGCAGGTCGTCCTCGACCCGGTCCCGGTCGGGGCCGGTGGCCAGCACCCGGTCGTAGGCGTTGGAGGAGCGCAGATACGTCACCTGGTCGGCGTCGAGACGGCGGGCGTCGTTGCGCACGGAGCCCGTGAGCTTGCCGCTGGTGGTGGCGAAGGAGCAGGTGACCGAGTGGTCGCCGAGCCGCCAGCTGCGCGTGCTCGGCGTGTAGTAGTACGACTCCG
This sequence comes from Streptomyces melanogenes, assembly GCF_014649795.1. Lineage (GTDB taxonomy): Bacteria > Actinomycetota > Actinomycetes > Streptomycetales > Streptomycetaceae > Streptomyces > Streptomyces noboritoensis. The sequence continues at coordinate 157,089 of NZ_BMTS01000006.1, read as the reverse complement.
CCTCGACGGGCAGCGCCCAGCTGTCCATCGCGTACTCCTGCTCGACGGCCCAGCACTTGCGGTCGGCGAGCGCGGTGATCGCCTTGTCGCCGGGGAAGGTGGAGCCGTCCAGCTTGAAGGAGCCGGAGACCTCGCCGTCGTGCGGCTTGGCGCACGGCACGATGGTCACGTTCACGACCTCGCGCTCCAGCTCGCCGCCGGGGACGTCGAAGCAGTCGCCCTTGCGCAGGTCCATGGTGCTGCGCGTGCTCTTGACCTCGTCGATTCCGTCGCGGAACCCGTCCCAGAACGCGCTCACCGCCCCGCTCACGACGAGGACGACCGCCAGGACCGTACTGATCGCGGAGAGCACCACACCGGTGATCGCCATGCCCTTGCCGCGCTGCCCGTGCTTCCTGATCCGCCCCAGCGCGATCGCGCCCAGGACCAGACCGAGCGGCGGCACACAGCAGACGATGCCGGTGACCAGCGAGGCGATGGCCAGACCGCTGGTCCTGGCCGGCTCCTGGAACGGCTGCGGATAGGGCTGCGCGTACGGCTGGGGATACGGGTACCAGGGCTGCTGCGGCCCGGGAGCGGGCGGCGGCCAGCCGGGGCCGTGGCCCTGACCCGGCTGCGCAGGCGGCTCGGGCGCGGGCGGCGGCGGTATGTCCACGGGTGAGGGCTCCTCGTCGAGGTCAGCGAACTGCTGCGCGAATCGTACGCGGGGCGGGGCGGGGGCCGCCGGGGAAGCGGACGGGGGGCGTCCGGGCCGGAGCCCGGTCTACCTGACGTGCTGTCACAGGTGACGTTCTAGGGTCGCTGCATGACACACATGAAAGGACCGCATCCCGAGCTTTCCGAGCGCCCGGCCGCGTACCACTGTCCCCAGGACGGCACCCGCACCCCCGTCGAGGCCACCGCCCCCTGGTGCTGCCCGGCCTGCGGGGGGCCGTGGGACCTGGACTTCGCCGCCGGGGCCGTGGAGCTGAAGGCGCTTGCCGGACGCGTCGGTTCGCTGTGGCGGTACGCGGAGGCCCTGCCGCTCGACGGCCCGCCGCCGGTCACCCTGGGCGAGGGCCGCACGCCGCTGGTGCCGCTCACCGCCACGGTCTCGGCGAAGCTGGACTTCCTGATGCCGACGCTGTCCTTCAAGGACCGGGGCGCGGTCGTGCTCGCCGAGCTGGCCCGGCGCCTCGCGCCCGAGCGCGTGATCGCCGACAGCAGCGGCAACGCGGGCACGTCGTTCGCCGCCTACATGGCCCGCGCCGGGCTGCCGTGCACGGTGTACGTGCCCGAGGCCACCTCGCCGAAGAAGGTCGAGCAGATCGGGGCGCACGGGGCCCGGGTCGAGCGCGTCCCCGGCGACCGGGAGGCCACCGCCCGCGCGGCCCGGGCGGCCGCCGACACCCCCGGCACGTTCTACGCCTCGCACGTCTTCAACCCGTACTTCCTGCACGGCACCAAGACGTACGTCTACGAGCTGTGGGAGGACCTCGGCGGCAGGCTGCCCGGCGCGATCGTCGTCCCGGTCGGCAACGGCACCCTGCTCCTCGGCGCCGCGCTCGCCACGGCGGAGCTGTACGCGCACGGCCTGATCCCCGAACGCCCCGCCCTGATCGCGGTCCAGGCGGAGGCGGTGTCGCCGCTGGCGACGGCGTTCCGGGCGGGGTCCGACGATCCGGCGGACGCGGATGCGGCCGACACCCTGGCCGAGGGCATCGCGATCCCCCGCCCGCCCCGCGGCCGCCAGATCCTGCGGGCGGTACGCGAATCGGGCGGCACGTTCCTGACGGTGACGGAGGCCCAGATCCGCGCGGCACAGCTGGACCTCGCCGGCCGCGGCCTGTTCGTCGAGTCGACGGGGGTGGCGTGCTGGGCGGCGGTCACGGCGTCACCGGAGGTACTCGGGGGACGCGAGGCGGTGGTGCCGCTTTGCGGGGCGGGGTTGAAGACGGGGGTGGCGGCGGGTTAGCCGGTGGAGCCGGGCGGGGTCGCGGCCGCTGCCCGTACCGCACGCCGAGGCATCACGGCCGCCTCCCGCTGCTCCCGCAGATCCCGGAGCATCGGCTCGGATTCACGGGCGGCGCGCAGGGCGTCGGGGTCCAGGTCGGCAAAGACGACCGCTTCCCCGTCGCTCCCCGCCTCAGCGACAACCCGTCCGTCCGGCCCCCATACGGCACTGCTCCCGCAGGTCTCCCACTCCCCGGTCCGTCCGACGTGGTTGGCGAGCACCGCGTACACGGTGTTGTCGAGGGCCCGAGCGGGGAACCAGACCCGCGACTCGTGATACCCGCCGCCGACCCCGAACAACGCGCCCACCACGTACGCGTGGCACCCGTCCAGCGCCGCCGCGCGCGCGTGCTCGGGGAACCCGGAGTCGTAACAGACCCCGATCCCCAGCCGCCACCCATCCACATCGAGGCTGAGACCGACGCTTCCGGGCCGATACACAGCCCGCTCGGCCTTGAAGAGCGTCTGCTTGTCATACCGCGCACGAACCCCACGGCCGTCAACGACAAGAGCGGAGACGAACAACTCCCCACCGTCATACACGGCGGCCCCGACAACGGCGACGACCCCACGCTCCCGACAGGCGTCCGCAACGGGCCCGAGCCGGGGATCCCCAAGCCCATTCACGGCACACCGCTCCGGATCGGCCCGAATGAGCTCAGGCTCGTACCCACTGAGGAACTTCTCAGCAAGGACGACAACCCGCGCGCCACCGTCCGCGGCGGCCCTGATGAGGCGGGCGGCGGTGGCGACGTTGGCGGGGATGTCACCGGGGGCGACGGGGGTTTGGGCGGTGGCTATGCGGAGGGGGCGCGAAGGTATGGCAAAGGGGGTCACGGGGGGAATTCGATCACAGCGGGACGCGGTTCCGGACCCCACTCCCGCCACCGGCGAAGGCCCGGCCCCCTCCGCCCCGGAGCCGGTACGGTGAAGCCATGACCGCACTGCCCGACTGGATGCGCCCGCCGCGCGCGGAAGGCTGGTTCGCGGAGGACCTCGACAGCCTTCCCGAGGCACCCCGGCACACCGAGTTGATCGACGGAGCCCTCGTCTTCATGATGTCGCCCCAGCGGTCGTGGCATGGCCGCCTCGTCACCGCCCTGACCACCACGCTCATGGCACAGGCACCGGCCGGCTTCGAGGTCGAGCGGGAGATGACGATCCGCCTGGATGCCCGCAACCGCCCCGAGCCGGACCTCCTGCTGACGAACCTTCCCTATGACCCCGACCGCACCTGGTACGCCCCGGAGGACGTGAATCTCGTCGTGGAGGTCGTCTCTGCCGAGTCCGCCCACCGCGATCGCCACGTCAAGCTTCGCAAGTACGCAGAGGCTGGCATCCCGCACTACTGGTGCATCGAGGACGAGGACGGGGCACCCGTCGTCCACGCCTACGAGCTCGACGAGCCCACCGGCCGATACGCGCCCGCCGGCATCTTCCGCAGCACCCTCCAGCGCCCCGTGCCCTTCGAGGTCAGCCTGGATCTCGACAAGCTCACGCCGCCTCGAAGCAGCTGAACAGTCAGCACGGGAATGCAGAGGGGGTCGGACTCGCCAGAGTCCGACCCCCTCTGAAACTGCCGACTACACGTTGAAGCGGAACTCCACCACATCCCCGTCCTGCATCACATACTCCTTGCCCTCCATCCGCGCCTTCCCCTTCGCGCGGGCCTCGGCGACCGAGCCTGTTTCGATCAGGTCGTGGAAGGAGATGACCTCCGCCTTGATGAAGCCCTTCTGGAAGTCGGTGTGGATGACACCGGCCGCCTCGGGGGCCGTGGCGCCCTTCTTGATGGTCCAGGCGCGGGTTTCCTTGGGGCCGGCCGTCAGGTACGTCTGGAGGCCGAGGGTGTCGAAGCCGACTCGGGCGAGGGTGGCCAGGCCGGGCTCCTCGGCGCCTACGGACTGGAGGAGCTCCAGGGCGTCCGCCTCGTCGAGCTCGGCGAGGTCCTGCTCCAGCTTGGCGTTGAGGAAGATCGCCTCGGCGGGGGCGACCAGCGCGCTCTGCTCGGCCTTGAAGGCGTCGTCGGTGAGCTCGTCCTCGTCGACGTTGAAGACGTACAGGAACGGCTTCGTGGTGAGGAGGTGCAGGTCGTGCAGGAGCTCCGACTTCTCCGTGCCCTGGACGATGCCCTGCGAGAACAGCGTGTCGCCCTTCTCCAGGATCTCCTTCGCCGCCTCGACCGCCGCCACCTTGGGGGCGACGTCCTTCTTGATCCGGGACTCCTTCTGGAGGCGCGGCAGGACCTTCTCGATCGTCTGGAGGTCGGCGAGGATCAGCTCGGTGTTGATCGTCTCGATGTCGTCCTTCGGGGACACCTTGCCGTCGACGTGGACGACGTTCTCGTCCTTGAAGGCGCGGATGACCTGGCAGATCGCGTCCGACTCGCGGATGTTCGCGAGGAACTTGTTGCCCAGGCCCTCGCCCTCGCTCGCGCCGCGCACGATGCCGGCGATGTCGACGAAGTCGACCGTGGCGGGGAGGATCCGCTGCGAGCCGAAGACCTCGGCGAGCTTGGCCAGGCGGGTGTCGGGGACGCCGACGACGCCGACGTTCGGCTCGATGGTGGCGAACGGGTAGTTGGCCGCCAGCACGTCGTTCTTGGTCAGGGCGTTGAACAGGGTCGACTTGCCGACATTCGGCAGACCGACGATTCCGATCGTGAGCGACACGTGGCGACTTCCCGGTACGAGGGTGATGGTCCGTCCGCCCCCGGGCCGGGGGCCGACGCCCCCGCGGATGGGGGCCGACTCACCAGTTTACGGGCGTGTCGGGTCGGCGGCGACGGCCCTCACCGGGTCGGGCCCCGGCCCTCTTTACCGCCTCCGGGGGCGGTTTCGCGTCGAACGCAACGCCAAGCTCACCCAAAGGGCGTGTCCCACGGGTGGTTCCTCCCCTGTCGCGACCTACGTTGGTGCGGTGGAGCAATACAGGACGCGCACCCCGCAGCACGGACAGCGAGCAGCACGCACGGCCGACGGCCCGGCCGGACGCGCGCCCGGCCGTACCTCCGGGCGGGCGCCGCTCGGGCCGCAGGCCGCCGCCGGGGAGGCGGCCGCCGTGTACCGGGTGGCGGCCCGGCCCGCCCCGCCGTTCGTCCTGGCCCTGCGCCGGCTTCCCGAGCCCCGGCTCACGGGGCTCGGCGGCGGGCTCTTCGCGGCGGCCGTCATGTTCCTGCTCGGCTGCCTGGACTGGCTGATCTTCGACGGCTCCCCCGCCGTGTACGGCGTCCTTTTCCTGCCGGTCAGCGCCGTCACCGCGCTCTGGGTGCGCCCCGCCGACCTGGTGAGCGCGCCCATCAGCGTGCCGATCGCCTTCGCGTTCGGCATCGTGCCCATCGCGGGCGGCTCCGGCGGCCTCGGCGGTCAGGCCATGGCCGTGGTCACCGCCCTGGCCCTGCACGCCGGCTGGCTGTACGGCGGCACGCTGGTGGCGGGCCTGATCGCGAGCGTACGGAAGCTGCGGCTGATGGGGCGGCGCAGGGCCCGGCCTGCCGGGCCCAGGCCCGGGTCGGGGCCGGGGTCGGGACCCCGGCGGTAGCCACGGGGCGCAGCTAAGGGCCCCGCCCCCACCCGGCCCCCGCTACCCCCGCCCCGCCGTCATCGCCGCCCCCACGATCCCCGCGTTGTTCTGCAGCTCCGCCGGGACCATCTCCGCGCGGATGCCCTCGATCAGCGGCAGGAACTTGTCCGCCTTGCGGCTCACTCCGCCGCCGATGATGAAGAGCTCCGGCGAGAAGAGCATCTCGACGTGGGCCAGGTACTTCTGGACGCGGTGGGCCCAGTGGGGCCAGGTCAGGTCCTCGTCCTCCTTGGCCTTGGTCGAGGCGCGCTTCTCCGCGTCGTGGCCGTGCAGCTCCAGGTGGCCCAGCTCCGTGTTGGGCACCAGGCGGCCGTCGAGGAAGAGCGCGCTGCCGATGCCCGTGCCGAACGTCAGCAGGATCACCGTGCCCTTGCGGCCCCGGCCCGCGCCGAAGCTCATCTCGGCCACGCCCGCCGCGTCCGCGTCGTTCATCACCGTCACCGGCAGGCCGCCCAGGCGGTCGGTGAGCAGCCGCGCCCCGTCCACGCCTATCCAGGCCTTGTCGACGTTGGCCGCTGTGCGGATCGTGTTGCCCGTGACGACGCCCGGGAAGGTGATGCCGACCGGGCCCGACCAGCCGAACTGGCCGACCACCTCCGCGACGCCGTCCGCCACGGCCTCGGGTGTCGCGGGGTGCGGGGTCAGGACCTTGTACCGCTCCTGGGCCAGGTCGCCGCGCTCCAGGTCCACGGGAGCACCCTTGATCCCGGACCCGCCGATGTCCACTCCGAACACGTTCATGGACACCACGTTACGGGCGGGCACTGACAGTCACCCAGTCAGCGCCCGTGACCAGGCGTTCCGTACGAGCCGGGGCCGGCCCGGCTACTTCCCGGACAGCTCCGCCGCCTCCGCGCGCAGATCGCGGCGGAGCTCCTTCGGCAGCGAGAACGTGATCGACTCCTCCGCCGCCTTGACGAGCTCGACGTCCTCGAAGCCGCGCTGGGCGAGCCATTCCAGTACGCCCTCGACCAGGACCTCGGGGACGGACGCGCCGGAGGTGAGGCCGACCGTGGTCACGCCCTCCAGCCACGCCTCGTCGATCTCGTCGGCGAAGTCCACCAGGTGGGCGTCGCGCGCGCCCGCGCCGAGGGCGACCTCGACCAGGCGGACCGAGTTCGAGGAGTTCTTGGAGCCGACGACGATGACCAGGTCCGCGTCCGCGCCCATCTGCTTCACCGCGATCTGGCGGTTCTGCGTCGCGTAGCAGATGTCGTCGCTGGGCGGGGAGACGAGCAGCGGGAACTTCTGCTTGAGGGCGTCCACCGTCTCCATGGTCTCGTCGACCGAGAGCGTGGTCTGGGAGAGCCAGACGACCTTCGACTCGTCGCGGACCTCGACGTTCGCCACGTCCTCGGGGCCGTCGACCAGCGTGATGTGGTCGGGGGCCTCGCCGGAGGTGCCGATGACCTCCTCGTGGCCCTCGTGGCCGATCAGGAGGATGTCGTAGTCCTCGTTGGCGAACCGGACGGCCTCCTTGTGCACCTTGGTGACCAGGGGGCAGGTCGCGTCGATGGTGGCGAGCTTCCGCTCGGCCGCCTCCGCGTGCACGGCCGGCGCCACGCCGTGCGCCGAGAACATGACGATCGACCCCTCGGGGACCTCCGCCGTCTCGTCGACGAAGATCGCGCCCTTCTTCTCCAGGGTCTGCACGACGTACTTGTTGTGGACGATCTCGTGCCGGACGTAGATCGGCGACCCGTACTGCTCCAGGGCCTTCTCGACGGCGATCACGGCGCGGTCCACACCCGCGCAGTAGCCACGGGGTGCTGCGAGCAGGACACGGCGGGCAGGCGTTGCAGTCATGCGCTCCATGGTACGGCCGGGCTCCGACACCCCTGCCCTGCCCGGCGGGCCAAAGATCGTCCAGCCGACGAGACTGGCCGCATGAGTGCGCGGAACGGAGAGAGCAAGGAAGCCCTACAGGTGCGCCGGGACGGCGGGCTGCGGCGCAGCCTGGGGTTTCGTGACCTCGTCGTCTACGGGCTGCTGTTCATCGCCCCGATGGCCCCCGTGGGCATCTTCGGCACCCTCGACGCGAAGTCGCACGGCGCCGTCGCCCTGGTCTACCTGGTGTCAACGGTCGCCATGGCGTTCACCGCATTCAGCTACGCCCAGATGGTCCGCGTCGCCCCGCAGGCGGGCTCGGTCTTCGCCTACGCGCGCGCGGGGCTCGGCGAGGGGGCCGGGTTCATCGCGGGCTGGATGGCGATGCTCGACTATCTGCTGATCCCGGCCGTCGCGTACCTCTTCTCCGGGATCGCCATGCACTCGCTGGTCCCGGAGGTCTCCCGATGGGTGTGGACCGCGCTGGCCGTGGTGGTCACCACGGCGCTCAACCTCTGGGGCGTACGGGCGGCGGCTCGGGTCGGGTTCGCGGTGCTCGCCATGGAGATCGCCGTCCTGCTGGTGTTCGTGGTCGCGGCGGTGGTCGTGCTCGTACGGGACGGGGCGCGGCGCGACTGGCTGTCGCCGCTGGCCGGGGACGCCGGGTTCTCACTGACGGCGGTGCTCGGGGCGGTGTCGGTGGCGGTGCTCTCGTACCTGGGCTTCGACGCGATCGCCTCCTTCGCGGAGGAGGTGACCGGGGGTTCGGAGAAGGTCGCGCGCGCGGTGCTGTTCTGTCTGGCGCTTGCGGGCCTGCTGTTCGTGGCGCAGACGTATCTGGCGGCGCTGCTCACGCCGGTCTCGTCGGCCGAGCTCGCGGCCGAGCCGGTCAAGCAGGGCTCGGCCTTCTACGACACCGTGGAGGCGTCCGTGGGCACCTGGCTGCACGATCTGGTGGCGGTGAGCAAGGCGATCGGGGCGGCGTTCGCGGCGCTGGCCGGGCAGGCCGCGGCGGGCCGGCTGGTCTTCGCGATGGCGCGCGAGCGGCGGCTGCCGAAGGTCCTGGCGCGCACGGACTCGGGCGTACCGCGCGCGGCGCTGCTCGTGGCGGCCGTGGTGACGCTGGTGGCGGCGGTCTGGGCGGCCCGGCGCGACGACGGCATGGATCATCTGGTCTCGGTGGTCGACATGGGCGCGCTGACGGCGTTCCTGCTGCTGCACGCGTCGGTGATCGGCTGGTACGCGGTACGCCGCCGGGAGGGCGCGCCCGACTGGCTCAGACATGTGGTGCTGCCGCTGCTCGGCGCGGCGGTGATCGTGGCGGTGATGTGGGAGGCGACGCGTACGGCGCAGGTGGTGGGGTTCGTGTGGCTGGTGCTGGGGGTGGGGGTGCTGATGGTGCAGGGGGCGGAGAGGTTTGGGCGGGTCGGGTAGCGGGGGCGCTCGTGGGCCGGGGCCGTACGAGCTCGCCGTCCGGGGGCGGCGCGTTCGGGGCCGGTGTCAGTGGGGGCCGTTAGCCTGCGTACATGGGTCTGAATACGAGTGCGCAGGCGCCGCTGCCGGTCGGTGAGGTGTCGCGGCTCATCGGGGGCTGGATCGACCGGCTGGGGGCGATCTGGGTCGAGGGGCAGATCACCCAGCTCTCGCGGCGGCCGGGCGCGGGCGTGGTGTTCCTGACGCTGCGTGACCCGTCGCACGACATCTCGGTGTCGGTCACCTGCTACCGGCAGGTGTTCGACGCGGTGGCGGACGTCGTCGCCGAGGGCGCCCGGGTCGTGGTGCACGCGAAGCCGGAGTGGTACGCGCCGCGCGGCCAGCTGTCGCTGCGGGCCGCGGAGATACGGCCGGTGGGCATCGGCGAACTGCTCGCCCGGCTCGAACAGTTGAAGAAGTCGCTCGCGGCGGAGGGGCTGTTCGCGCTCGACCGCAAGCGGCCGCTGCCGTTCCTGCCGCAGCTCGTCGGCCTGGTGGTCGGCCGCGCCTCGGCGGCCGAGCGTGACGTGCTGGAGAACGCGCGGCGGCGCTGGCCCGCGGTGCGCTTCGAGGTGCGCAACGTGGCGGTGCAGGGGGTGCACGCGGTGCCGCAGGTCGTCCAGGCGGTGAAGGAGCTGGACGGGCTCGCGGAGGTCGACGTGATCATCGTGGCGCGGGGCGGGGGCAGTGTGGAGGATCTGCTGCCGTTCTCCGACGAGCAGCTAGTGCGGGCGGTGGCCGAGTGCCGTACGCCGGTGGTCTCGGCGATCGGGCACGAGCCGGACGCGCCGCTGCTCGACCTGGTCGCGGATCTGCGGGCGTCGACGCCGACGGACGCGGCGAAGAAGGTCGTCCCCGACGTCGGGGAGGAGCTGGACCGGGTCAGGATGCTGCGGGACCGGGCGCGGCGGCATGTCGTCGGCCTCGTCGACCGGGAGGAGCGGGGGCTCGCCGGGGTGCTCGGCCGCCCCTGGATGGAGCGGCCGCACCGGATGGTGGACGACCGGGCGGACGAGGTGGACGCGCTGGTGGACCGCTCACGCCGGGTCCTCGGCCACCTCCTCGACCGGGCCGACTCCGAGCTGGCCCACACCCGCGCGCGCGTGGTCGCGCTCTCGCCGGCGGCGACGCTGGAGCGGGGATACGCGGTGCTTCAGCGGGCGGACGGGGCGGTGGTGCGGGCGCCGGGGGAGGTCGCCGGGGGCGAGGAGCTGCGGGCCAGGGTGGCCGAGGGGGAGTTCACGGTTGTCGTCGGGACGGATGCGTAGGGTGACGGGTATGGCTGCGAAGGTTGGTTCGGGTGGGGACGAGGGTGACGGGGGTGTGGGTGTGTCTGCGGCGGAGGTGAGCGTTTCCGGCTCGGACGCTTCCGGCGCGTCCGCGGCGGGGTCCGGGGCGTCGGCTTCGTCCGAGTCGCTCGGGTACGAGCAGGCTCGGGACGAGTTGATCGACGTGGTGCGGCGGCTGGAGGCCGGGGGGACGACTCTGGAGGAGTCGCTGGCGTTGTGGGAGCGGGGGGAGGCGTTGGCGAAGGTGTGCCGGCGGTGGTTGGAGGGGGCTCGGGCTCGGTTGGATGCGGCGCTGGAGGCCGAGGGGTGAGGTTGCGCCCCTCCCCGCCCCTTCCCTGAACCCTCCGGGGGCGGGTGGGGGCGAAGGACGGTTTCCCTGGGGGCCGCGCCCCCAGCCCCCGAGCGGGGGCTCCGCCCCCTGCACCCCCTCCGGGGCTCCGCCCCGGACCCCCGTTCGTCTGCGAGTCCGCTGTGGCTGGTCGCGCAGTTCCCCGCGCCCCTATACGGCTCGGCTTCGCCATCGCCATCGCCCGCACCCCCCAGGGGCGCGGGGAACTGCGCGAGCAACCCACCACAACCAGCAGACAAAGTGCGCCGCAGCCCCCACCGGCCCGCAGGCAACGAACCCGGCCGCCCGCCAGAGGGCTTTCGGGAAGGGGTGGGGTGGGGTGGGGGGTCAACCCCACGCTCGGCAGCGTGGCTGAAAATCGCCCCCTTTGTGAGGCCGGTCACCCCCACCCCCTATTAGTTGAAAGTTAACCTAACTCCGTCGTACGGTGGCGACGCCGCTTGAATCCCCCGCAAGCGGAATCCCCGTAAGTCCGGAAGGTACGTAATGTCTCTCGCCCTTGACTCCGCCGCTCAGGACCTCCTCTTCCGTGAGGCCCGTACCGCCAACACGTTCACCGACGAGCCGGTGAGCGAGGAGCAGGTGCAGGCGATCTACGACCTGGTCAAGTTCGGGCCGACCGCCTTCAACCAGACGCCGCTGCGGATCGTGCTGGTGCGTTCGGCCGAGGCGCGTGAGCGGCTGGTGGCGCACATGGCCGAGGGCAACCGGGCCAAGACCGCCACCGCCCCGCTGGTCGCCATCCTCGCCGCCGACAACGAGTTCCACGAGGAGCTGCCGACGCTGTTCCCGGCGTTCCCGCAGGCCAAGGACGTGTTCTTCAGCGAGCGTCCGGCCCGTGAGAACGCCGCCGGTCTGAACGCCGCGCTCCAGGCCGCCTACTTCATCGTCGGCGTCCGCGCCGCCGGGCTCGCCGCCGGGCCGATGACCGGCTTCGACGGCGCCGCCATCCAGAAGGAGTTCCTGGACGGCGACCACACCCCGCTGATGGTCGTCAACATCGGCAAGCCGGGCGAGGACGCGTCGTACCCGCGCAGCCCGCGTCTGTCGTACGACGAGGTCGTGACGACCGTCTGAGCCCCGGCTCGTACAACGGCGAAGGCCGCCGCAGCCCCCGTGGGGCGCGGCGGCCTTCGCCGTATGTCAAGCGTGCTTCACGCCTTCTTCAGCTCCAGCGCCGCCGCCATCCGCTCCAGCTGCGCGAAGCCCGCCGTGCCGGTCACCACCGTCGTGGAGCCCTTGTCCTCGCGGACCAGCGCGTCGTACTTGGGGCCCTCCCAGCGGCGCCAGGTCGCGCCCGCGATCTGCTGGGTGTGGTCCGTCTTCGCCGCCTTCTTGGCGACCGAGCGGACGAACTTGTCCCGGTCGGGCGCCGAGGACTGCTCGATCGCCACGTACTCCTTCTCCGGGTCCAGGAAGCCGAGGTGCCAGGCGTTGTCGGCCTGGCCGTCGTAGGTGACCGAGGTCGCCTTCCACTTGTCCTGGTCGGGGAGCCCGACCGGCGCCGCCACCGGGTACGGCGCGGCGCGGCGGACCGTCAGGAGCTCGACGCGGTAGTCGACCGCCTTGACGGGGTCCTTCTTTCCGTCGTGCGGGACGAACATGTAGATCACAGCCACGGCGATACCGATCACCGCCAACGACTGCAGCATGTTCCGCACACTCTGCTTGCCACGTGTTCCTGCCACACCCCCATGGTCTCAGGTCATGTCGCTGCTCATACGTGGCCCCCTCTGCTCATTTTGTCGATGTGACGATAGAGTCCAAGGACCCTCTGATTCCGACCGGCCGTCGCCGTACAGAAAGGTGCGCTCCGATGACCGAGCACAACTTGCCGCCCCAGCTCGAGGTCTCGCCCGAGGCCCCCGACCGCAACCTCGCCCTGGAACTGGTCCGGGTCACCGAGGCCGCCGCCATGGCCGCGGGCCGCTGGGTCGGGCGCGGCGACAAGATCGGCGCGGACGGCGCCGCGGTCAACGCCATGCGCACCCTCGTCTCCACCGTCTCCATGAACGGCGTCGTCGTCATCGGAGAGGGCGAGAAGGACGAAGCCCCCATGCTCTACAACGGGGAGCGCATCGGGGACGGCACCGGGCCCGAGGTCGACATCGCCGTCGACCCCATCGACGGGACCACGCTCAACGCCAAGGGCATGCCCAACGCCATCGCGGTCCTGGCCGCGGCCGACCGCGGGACGATGTTCGACCCGTCCGCCGTCTTCTACATGGACAAGCTGGTCACCGGGCCCGAGGCCGCCGACTTCGTCGACATCAACGCGCCCGTCTCGGTGAACATCCGGCGCGTCGCCAAGGCCAAGAACTCCTCGCCCGAGGACGTCACGGTCGTCATCCTCGACCGCCCGCGCCACGAGGGCATCGTCAAGGAGATCCGGGAGACCGGCGCCCGCATCAAGTTCATCTCCGACGGCGACGTGGCCGGATCCATCATGGCCGTGCGCGAGGGCACCGGCGTCGACCTGCTGATGGGCATCGGCGGCACGCCCGAGGGCATCATCTCCGCCTGTGCCATCAAGTGCCTCGGCGGCACCATCCAGGGCAAGCTCTGGCCCAAGGACGACGCCGAGCGCCAGCGCGCCCTCGACGCGGGCCACGACCTCGACCGGGTGCTGTCGACCAACGACCTGGTCTCCGGCGACAACGTGTTCTTCGTCGCCACCGGCATCACCGACGGCGAGCTCCTGCGCGGCGTCCGCTACCGCGCCGAGACCGCCACCACGCAGTCGCTGGTCATGCGCTCGAAGTCGGGCACGATCCGCCAGATCGACTCCACGCACCGGCTGTCGAAGCTGCGCGCCTACAGCCAGATCGACTTCGACCGCGCGAAGTAGCGGCCACAGTCGCGTACGTACGTGAAGGGGCGCCCCCGTTGTGCGGACGGGAGCGCCCCTTCGCGTACGTACGCACGCGTCAGGCGGCGGACGCGGCCTTCTTCAGCTCGACCTCGCGCCGGCGCCGCCGGGCCAGCACCACGCGCCGCTCGGCCGCCGTGAGACCGCCCCACACCCCGTACGGCTCGGGCATCAGCAGGGCGTGCTCGCGGCACTCGACCATCACGGGACAGCGGGCGCAGACGCGCTTGGCGGCCTCCTCGCGCGACAGGCGCGCGGCCGTCGGTTCCTTGGAGGGGGCGAAGAACAGCCCCGCCTCGTCCCGGCGGCAGACCGCCTCCGTGTGCCACGGGCCCGCCTGGTCCTCCCGAGCTGGGCCGCGCTGCGGCGGGACTGCGACGGCGACCTGCAGGGACTGATGCGGCGGATGCAGCACGGCCAACTCCTGACGACGGCTGACGACGGCTTCGCGAGCGAGCGACGATGCGACAGTCCCTACCCGCTGTGCGCGCGCCTATGCACTGAGTTCCGTTGTCCGGAATTCCGATCGTGCGCCGATGACTTGAAGTGTGCGGACGCGACGCGTCAGGAGTCGAGGCGTTTGCGCAGGCGGTCGCGGAGGTCGGCGATCCGCTTGCCGCGCTTGGGCTTGGCCTCGATGTTGCCGAATACCGCGTATCCATTGACGACGACCACGGGCGCCTCGGGGTGTTCGGCCTCCAGCGTGTCCACTTCGAAGTTGCCGAAGACGCCGGTCCCGCTGCCGCGCAGACTGACGTTCTCGGGGACCCGGACCTCGATGTTGCCGAAGACCGAGGTGGCGTTGATGACGGAAAGCCGCTGTTCGAAATAGGCCTCGGTGAGATCGATCTCGACGCTGCCGAAGAGCGCGAACGCGTTCGTGCGGCGGCCGATGCGCCAGCGGCCCTTTCGGGTGGAGCTGGAGAAGACGGCGACCAGGTTCTCGGCGGCGACCGCCCCCGCGGCCTCGTCCGGGGCGTGTGCGGTCGCGTACGCGGGCGTGGACGACGCGGTGGAGGGCGCGCCGAACCGGTGCGCGCCGTCGGCCGCCGCGGGCAGGTCCCGTACCAGCGGTTCCAGCTCGCCCAGCGTCTTGGCCCGGTAGACGCCGTCGATGCGCTCGGCGTGCTCCTCCGCGTCGAGGCGGCCCTCCGCGAGCGCCTCGCGCAGGATGTCGGCGACCCGGTCGCGGTCGGCGTCGGAGGCGCGCAGCGGGGCGGTCTCCACGGGCTGCGGCTTGGCGTCGTGCTTTTCGAGGTCCACGGAGTCAGCGTACCGAAACGCGATAGATCGCGACTAGGGGTACGTGAGTGTGGGCGCGGCGCCCTGGCCCGGTCGCAACTGAGCCTTACCTCACAGGATCGGGGCCGTGGCGGCGGCATACGCTTGAGGGTGCTGTGCCAATGGAGGTCAGCCGCTGTCTGCCGAGTGAGGAATGGCCGTACACATGCCAGAGTTCGCGTACTCCGATCTGCTCCCCCTGGGAGAGGACAACACGCCCTACCGACTGGTGACCGCCGAGGGTGTCTCCACCTTCGAGGCTGACGGCCGTACGTTCCTCAAGGTCGAGCCGGAGGCGCTGCGCAAGCTGGCCGCCGAGGCGATCCACGACATCCAGCACTACCTCCGCCCGGCGCACCTCGCCCAGCTGCGGAAGATCATCGACGACCCCGAGGCGTCGGGCAACGACAAGTTCGTGGCGCTCGACCTGCTGAAGAACGCGAACATCGCGGCGGCGGGCGTGCTGCCGATGTGCCAGGACACCGGCACGGCGATCGTGATGGGCAAGCGCGGCCAGAACGTGCTGACGTCCGGCGGCGACGAGGAAGCGCTCTCGCGCGGCATCTACGACGCGTACACGCAGCTCAACCTGCGCTACTCGCAGATGGCTCCGATCACCATGTGGGAGGAGAGGAACACCGGCTCGAACCTGCCCGCGCAGATCGAGCTGTACGCGACGGACGGCGGCGCGTACAAGTTCCTCTTCATGGCGAAGGGCGGCGGCTCGGCCAACAAGTCGTTCCTCTACCAGGAGACGAAGGCCGTCCTGAACGAGGCCTCCATGATGAAGTTCCTGGAGGAGAAGATCCGCTCGCTCGGTACGGCGGCGTGCCCGCCCTACCACCTGGCGATCGTGGTCGGCGGTACGTCGGCGGAGTTCGCGCTCAAGACCGCGAAGTACGCCTCGGCGCACTACCTCGACGAGCTGCCGACCGAGGGCTCGCCGACCGGGCACGGCTTCCGCGACGAGGAGCTGGAGCAGAAGGTCTTCGAGCTGACGCAGAAGATCGGCATCGGCGCGCAGTTCGGCGGCAAGTACTTCTGCCACGACGTGCGCGTGGTGCGCCTGCCCCGCCACGGCGCTTCGCTGCCGGTCGCGATCGCGGTGTCCTGCTCGGCGGACCGCCAGGCGGTCGCGAAGATCACGGCCGAGGGCGTGTTCCTGGAGGAGCTGGAGAAGGACCCGGCGCGGTTCCTGCCGGAGACGACGGACGAGCACCTGGACGAGTCCGGTGACGTCGTCAGGATCGACCTCAACCAGCCGATGGACGACATCCTGGCGGAGCTGACGAAGTACCCGGTCAAGACCCGTCTCTCGCTGACCGGCCCGCTGGTCGTGGCGCGCGACATCGCGCACGCGAAGATCAAGGAGCGGTTGGACGCGGGGGAGGAGATGCCGCAGTACCTGAAGGACCACCCGGTGTACTACGCCGGGCCCGCCAAGACCCCCGAGGGGTACGCGTCGGGGTCCTTCGGGCCGACCACGGCCGGGCGTATGGACTCCTACGTGGAGCAGTTCCAGGCGGCGGGTGGCTCCAAGGTGATGCTGGCCAAGGGGAACCGGTCGGGGCAGGTCACTTCGGCGTGCGACGCGCACGGGGGGTTCTACCTGGGGTCCATCGGTGGGCCCGCCGCGCGTCTCGCCCAGGACTGCATCAAGAAGGTCGAGGTCGTCGAGTACGAGGAGTTGGGGATGGAGGCGGTGTGGAAGATCGAGGTCGAGGACTTCCCGGCGTTCATCGTCGTCGACGACAAGGGCAACGACTTCTTCCAGGCGCCGGCTGAGCCGCCTACGTTTTTGAACATTCCTGTGCGGGGAGCTGCGCAGCAGTAGGAGTTTTTGCCCCCACCCCGCCCCTTCCCTAAACCCTCCGGGGGTGGGGGCGGGCCGGGGTGGGTGAGCTTCCCCGGGGGCTACGCCCCCGGACCCCTGGGCGGGGGCTGCGCCCCCTGCGCCCCGCTTCGGGGCTCCGCCCCGGACCCCGCCGGGGGCCTGCCGCCCCTGCCCCCCCCGCCGCTGAGGCACAGGGGTGGGTGGGCAAGCCCGTTCGTCTGCGGGCCGTGGTGGGTTGCTCGCGCAGTTCCCCGCGCCCCTAGGAGGTACGGGCGACTGCGATGGCGAAGCCGAGCCGTTTAGGGGCGCGGGGAACTGCGCGACCAGTGGGGGACGGTCCGCAGACGAGCTCAGAGGGGTCTGGGGGCGCAGCCCCCAGCAGCCCGCCCCGACCCACCACCCGGCCGCCCGCCCGAGGGCTTCAGGGAAGGGGCGGGGTGGGGGGCCTCTCCAGGAAAGCCAGGCGCGCTCGCTTCTCCGGCTTATCGACTTCCTCCCCCAGTACGAACCCCGACCGCACCATCCGCTCGATCGACTTCACGTTCCGGACGTCCGGTTCCACCACGATTCGCTGGTGGGCGGGGTCGGAGAGGACGTAGGTGATCAGGGACTTCATCAGCGCGCCGGTGAATCCGGGGCGCGCCGCGCCCGGCGCGGGGGCCACCAGGATGTGGATGCCGACGTCGCCCGGGCGCACCTCGTAGCACTCCCCCAGCGGATCCGCCGCGGGCTCGTACGTCTGGAACAGCCCCACCGGCTCGTCGTCCAGCAGGAGCAGGAACGCGTGGTGCGTGGGGAGGGAGTCCACGTACGCGTAGGTCTCCGCCACGTACGCGCGGTCCGCGTCCAGCATCCCCCAGAACCGCGCCCGCTCCTGGGTGACCCAGGAGTGGATCAGGTCCGCGTCCCCCGAGGGGTCGAGGGGGCGGAGTCGGACCGTACCGAAGCCCGGGACCTTCTCCTCGTACGCGTGGACACCTCGCTCGTACACCGTCTCTCTCCTCAGCTTCGCCCAGTCCGTCACGACCTCCGCCAGCTCCCCCGCCGCCCACAGCCGCAGCTGGTCCCGGTGGTGGGGGCTGCCCGGGGCGCCGGACGCGCCGAACGGGACCACCCAGAGGCTGTCCTCGCGGCGGGCCAGGTCCCAGACGTACCGCGCGGCCGAGCCACGGGCGCTGCGGTGCGTCAGGCCGGGGACGCTGCTCGCGGACAGGACGCAGTCGTGGTCGCCCGCCAGGCCCGGCCACTCCTCCGGCACCGGCAGGGCCTGCCACGGCGCCAGCCGGTGCGCCTCGCCCCAGGGGCCGAACTCCGCCCCCTCCGCCGCCACTTCCTCCAGCGCCGCCCGCACCAGCTCCACCCGGTCGAGCTCCGGCAGCATCGGCGTCGTCAGGATCGTCTCCAGCGCGAACGCGATCCTCGGCGTCAGCGCCAGCCAGGGCAGGAACAGGTCCGGCAGCGGCGGGAGTTCGGCCAGGTCCGCGAAGGACGGGTGCGCCGCCAGCGCCCGTACCACCCGCTCCCGCACCGTCGCGTACGCCATCGCGTCCGTCGAGTCCGCCTCCATGCGGCGGTCCCAGCCCGTCGTCAGACGGTCCCGGAGGGCCTCCGCCCGGGGAGTCAGGTTCTTGAGCTGCGTCAGGAGCCCCAGCAGCGGGCGTGCCGACGCCAGGTCCGTGTCCGTGTGGATCGCCGCCATCCGCGGCGCCGTCCACGCTCGCGAGGCGGCCAGCAGGGCCGCTATGCGGTCCGCGCGGTACGGGGGCGCGAACTCCACGCCCAGCGGCGCCGCCAGGCCCCGCTGGTTGGCCATCACGGCCGTCCCGGACACCTCCTCGCGCGGCATCGGGGCCCAGCCCGTCCACGCGTGGTCCGCCTCCCACGCCGGGACGACCCGTACGCGGTTGGTGGCGTGGCGCAGCGGTACGCGGCCCGCCACGCGGTGCAGATGGCCGCCCCCGGTGTCGGCGGCCTGGACCACGTTGACCGGCTCGACCCACTCGTCGAAGGCGCGGTCGACGTCGTCGGCGGTCCGGGCGCGCAGCAGCGCCGGGAGCGCGGCGAAGCCGAGGGCGGCGGTGACACGGGGCGGGTGGCGCAGGCTGATGGCGTCGGCCGCGTCGGGGCCGCCGATGATCACCGGGCCCCGGTCCGTCTCGATCACCTCGACCGTCACCGGGGCCGCGCCCGCCACCTCCACCGTCTCGACGTGGACGGACGCCGGGGCCCAGCCGTCGGGGCCGAGCGCGGCCACGTCCGTACCGTCGCGGCGCAGGCGTTCGCGGTACAGGTCCTGGTAGTCGGCCATGGCGTTGGTGATGGCCCAGGCGACCGAGCCGGTGTGGCCGAAGTGGGCGATGCCGGGGACGCCGGGGACGGCGAGGCCCACCACGTCGTACTCCGGGCAGGAGAGGCGGATCTGCTGGTAGACGCCGGGGTCCTCGATGAAGCGGTGCGGGTCGCCCGCGATGATCGCGGCGCCGGTGGCGGTGTGCTCGCCGGTGACCAGCCAGCCGTTGGAGCCGGAGGTGCCGGGGCCGTCGGTGGCGAACAGCTCCACCGCGTCCGGGCCGAGGACGGCGACCGCGCGCTCGCGCCAGAGCTTGGTGGGGAAGCCCGCGAACAGGATGTGGGTGGAGAGCCAGACGCCCAGCGGGGTCCACGGCTCCCAGCGACCGGGCGCCAGGCCCGTCTCCGCGAAGCCGGGCTGGTCGGCGGCCCCTTCCGCGAGCCCGTCGTTGACCCCCGCCACGTACGCCGTGACCCAGTCCGCCGTCTCCGCGTCCAGCGCCTCGAAGCACCGGCGGGCCGTGTCGGCCAGCCGGGCGCGGCGGGCGAAGACGTCCCAGCCGACCGCGTCGGGGCCGAGGAAGGCGGCCGTGGTGCCCTGCACCCGGTGCCGTTCGACCTCCAGCTGCCAGGCCCGGTCCACGGCGGTGGCCCGGCCCTGGGCGTACGCCAGCTCACGGGCGTCGGCCGCCCGCAGGTGCGGGACGCCCCAGGTGTCGCGATAGACCTCGGCGCTCACGCCCGATCCCCTCCCTGTAAGTTAGGTCAGCCTAACCTAAAGGGAGGGGCGGTTATGCGGTGGCCCGCCTTACGCGAAGCGCTGCGACGGGGAGCCGTCGCACGGGCGCAGCGTCAGCGGGTCCCTGGCCCCCGCCAGCGTGGCGCACAGCCCGGTGGCGGCCGCCGGGCGCAGGGTGGAGCCGTCCCGGACGAACTCCTGGTTGGCGCCGCCGTGGCAGTTCCAGATGATCAGCTTGGCCCCGGCCGAGTAGTTCGCGCCCGGCACGTCCAGGCAGCGGTCCTGGGTGAGCTGGGTGTGGAGCGACTTGCGGGCGCCGTCGTACCACCAGCCCTGGTTGCGGCCGCCGTGGCAGTCCCAGCCGATGACGGCCGTGTTGTTGGCGCTGGACGCGCCGGTCACGTCGAGGCAGCTGCCAGTCGCCGCGCTCTTCAGCGGCTGGTACGCGTCGTCCCAGGCGAGCGGGTACAGCACCGGCGAGCCGGTGGACGCGGGGTCGGCGCAACTGGCCTCGCGCAGGCCCGAGTCGTAGATCTGGGTGAGGCAGGACGCGAAGGCGCCGTGGCCCCGGTAGTTGGGGTGGAAGGACTGGCGGACCGAGTTGGAGTCCGGCAGGCCCGGCTTGGACAGGTCGATGTAGAGGCCGCGCGCCCAGGTGTCCTCCATGCACACCTCGTGGCCGTTGAAGAGCCGCGAGTTGTCGAGGTAGACCGCGCCGGTGTCGGCCGCCGCCTTGCGCATCCCCCGTTCGAAGGCCGGGACGGCGGTGTTGCGGCCCCAGACGGTGTCGGAGTCGTAGCCGAGGCCGCCGCAGACCAGCTTGCCGGGGAAGTTCGGGTTGTCGTGGAAGTCGGGGCCGATCGGGCTCGGGTAGCCCATCACGACCAGCTTGTAGTCGCCGTCGGCGTACCCGGCGTCGCGCATCACGGTCTTCAGGTCGTCGACCGTCTGCTCGACCTTGGGCACCAGGCCGTCCACCCGCGCCTGCCAGCCCGGCGCGTACTTGGACTCGCAGGGGCCCTGGAGCAGCAGGTACCGCTCCACGCAGTCGGTCATCACCGGGCCGAACTGGAGGTCGTCGTTGGCCCCCGCGACCAGCAGCACCATCTTGATGCGGGTGTTGCGGGCCTTGATGGCCAGGCTGTCGCTCTGGACCAGCTCGTCCGCGTACTGCTTCGAGCCGCCTATCCGGATGTTGCCGGTGTACGCGCCCGAACAAGCCACGTTGTACGTCTCGTCGGCGGGGATCCCGGTGCGGTGGATCGCGGAGTCGGGGGCCCGGTGGCACCAGTTGTCGGGGCCGTTGGTGCCGGCCTCGTAGGTGCCGACGCCCTCGCCGGAGATCTCGCTGTCGCCCAGCGAGATCAGCCCCGTCTTGCGCTGGGCCATGGGCCGCTCGGCGGAATCCCCGTACAGCTTGAGCGCCTCGGCGGCGCGGATCTTCTCGAGCTCGGGCGGAAGGGGGGTGGACTGTACCGTCGCCGCGGGTGCGGCCGCGGCCGTCGCCGTCATTCCCCCGAACGCGGCCGCCGCGGCCACGGCGGCCGCGAACGTACAGCGAAGTCTGTGCCTGGTGCGCCTCATTGCGCCTCCCCGGTGATGAGTTACCAACGGTATTTACTGGCCAGTAGGGCTCATTGGGAATAGCTAGAACCAGACAAGTGCTCATCTTTACAAGGAGGTTCAGGGATATGAACGACAGTGAGTACCGGATCGAGCACGACTCCATGGGCGAGGTGCGGGTCCCCGCGCACGCCAAGTGGCGGGCCCAGACGCAGCGGGCCGTGGAGAACTTCCCCGTCTCGGGGCAGCGGCTCGAGCGCGCCCACATCGAGGCGCTGGCCAGGATCAAGGCGGCCGCGGCCAAGGTCAACGCCGAACTGGGCGTGCTGGACAAGGACATCGCGGGGGCCGTCCAGCAGGCGGCCGCGGAGGTCGCCGAGGGGCGCTGGGACGAGCACTTCCCGGTCGACGTCTTCCAGACCGGCTCGGGCACCTCGTCCAACATGAACATGAACGAGGTCGTGGCGACCCTGGCGAGCGAGCGCCTGGGCCGGGACGTCCACCCCAACGACCACGTCAACGCCTCGCAGTCGTCCAACGACGTCTTCCCCTCCTCCATCCACATCGCCGCCACGGCCGCCGTCACCGGCGATCTGATCCCGGCCCTGGAGCACCTCGCCGAGGCCCTGGAGCGCAAGGCGGCCGAGTTCGCGGACGTGGTGAAGTCCGGGCGTACGCATCTGATGGACGCCACCCCCGTCACCCTCGGCCAGGAGTTCGGCGGCTACGCGGCGGCGATGCGGTACGGCGTGGAGCGGCTGCGGGCCTCGCTGCCCCGGCTCGCCGAGCTGCCGCTGGGCGGCACGGCCGTCGGCACCGGCATCAACACCCCGCCCGGGTTCTCCGCGGCCGTGATCGCGGAGGTGGCGCGGGCGACCGGCCTTCCGCTCACCGAGGCCCGCGACCACTTCGAGGCGCAGGGCGCGCGGGACGGCCTGGTGGAGACGTCCGGGCAGCTGCGCACGGTCGGCGTCTCGCTCACCAAGATCTCCAACGATCTGCGCTGGATGGCGTCCGGGCCGCGCACCGGCCTCGCCGAGATCAGCCTGCCCGACCTCCAGCCGGGCTCCTCGATCATGCCGGGCAAGGTCAACCCGGTGATCCCGGAGGCCGTGCTGATGGTCGCGGCGCAGGTCACCGGCAACGACGCGACGGTGGCGGCGGCGGGCGCGGCCGGCAACTTCGAGCTGAACGTGATGCTCCCGGTCATCGCCAAGAACCTGCTGGAGTCGGTGCGGCTGCTCGCCAACGCCTCCCGGCTGCTCGCCGACCGCACCGTCGACGGGATCACCGCGAACCGCGAGCGGGCGCGGGAGTACGCGGAGTCCTCGCCCTCGGTCGTCACCCCGCTCAACAAGTACATCGGGTACGAGGAGGCGGCGAAGGTCGCCAAGAAGTCGCTCGCCGAGCGCAAGACCATCCGCGAGGTCGTCCTGGAGGGCGGTTACGTGGAGCGCGGCGACCTCACCGAGGCGCAGCTCGACGAGGCGCTGGACGTCCTGCGGATGACCCGGCCGTGAGGCGCGGGCCCGGGCGGCGCCGGGGCCGGGCGCGATGACCGGGCGGTGACCGCGGCCGTGACGCGGGTCGCAGCGCGGTCTTGACCGTGCTCCTAAGATCTGCGCATGACAGGTACCGGAGGCATGCACCACTGGGCGCCGGGGGACCAGATCCTCTGGCGCTACCGCGGCAATGCCCCCGACCTGAAGAGCCGCGTCCACATCTGCCGCCCGGTCACCGTCGTCCAGGACACCGACGAACTGCTCGCGGTGTGGATGGCGCCGGGCACCGAGTGCGTCAAGCCGGTGCTCGCCGACGGCACCCCCGTCCACGAGGAGCCCCTCGCCACCCGCTACACCGCCCCGCGCACCACGGAGCGCGCGCGCTGGTTCGGCACCGGAGTGCTCAAGCTCGCGCGCCCCGGCGACCCCTGGTCGGTCTGGCTGTTCTGGGAGCGGGGCTGGCGCTTCCGGAGCTGGTACGTGAACCTGGAGGAGCCGCGCACGCGGTGGTCGGGCGGGATCGACTCCGAGGACCACTTTCTCGACATCTCCGTCTACCCGGACCGCACTTGGCAGTGGCGGGACGAGGACGAGTTCGCGCAGGCCCAGCGGGTGGGGCTGATGGACGCGGCCCAGGCCCGCAGGGTCCGGGCGGCCGGGGCGGCGGCGGTCGAGGTGATCCGGGCCTGGGGCAGGCCGTTCTCGGACGGGTGGGAGGAGTGGCGGCCCGATCCGCGGTGGCCGGTTCCCGCGCTCCCGGCGGATTGGGATCGCACCCCGGCGCATATGCCGTCGTGAGACCCTTGATGCGCCCCCGGGGTTCAAACGTAGGATCGTCCTCCGCAAGGCTGCGCATCGACAACGAGGGAACCCAGGGCGCAAATTGACCGTATGTCACCTCAAGGGGGGTCGGGACGTGAGGGGTGTCGCGGCCGCCCATGGAGCGGGTATACCGCACGAAGCGACTGCCTCGCGCATCCCTGCCCTGCCTCCAGCACGGTGGATGTCTCACTCCGGACGGACGGAACCCGACGCGTGACGGAGCATCAGCCCACTTCGCACGAGAGCCGGCACCAGGAGCAGCTGGCCCGGCCTCCTGAGGCGGCCCGGCCGCGCCCGGACGAGCCGGGTGCGGGCTCCGCCGCGCACTCCGCCGTGCCCGCCCGGCGCGGCCAGGCCCGCGCGGCCACCGCGTCCGTGCCCGGCCAGCCCGAGCCCGGCTCCCGCGACCTCGCCCGCGACCTGGGCGCGGCGGCGACCGCCGGCGCGATGGGGGTGCCGCCCGGACGGGGCCCCGCGGAGCCCCCGGGCGACGGTCTGCCCGGCGGCCCGGCCTCCGGCGCGCCCGGGGCCGGCAGCGGCGGCGAGGTGCCCGGTGGCGGGGACATCGCGGCCGTGGCCCGCCGCGAGGGCGACCGGCTGCGGTTCGTGGGCGCCGCGACCCGCCGGATCGCGCGCGGCATAGACCTCGACGAGATCGTGCTCGGGCTGTGCCGGGCCACCGTCCCGACGTTCTCGGACGCGATACTCGTGCATCTGCGCGACCCGCTTCCGGTCGGGGACGAGCGGCCCGCCAGCCCCTTCGTGCTGCGGCTGCGCCGAACCGACCGGTTGCGTTTAGTGGACGAGTCCCTGCAGGAGCCGGAGGCGATCGACGCCCTGTCCCTGCTGAACGCCCAGACCGACCTGACCCCGGCCGCCGAGCTCTGCGAGGTGCGCACCGGCGGCGCCCTCGCCGAGGTGCTGCGCGGGGTGCGGCCGGTCTTCGGCGACTCCGTGCCCGCCCGGCTCGCCCTGGCCGAGCTGCTCGGCCCGGACCGCCCGGTCCCCGGCGGCCACCGGACGATACTCGCCCCGCTCCGGGGCCGGCGCCGGGTGATCGGCGCCGCCGTCTTCGTCCGCGGCCTGGAGCGGCCCGCCTTCGAGGCGAACGACCTGCTGGTGGCGGCCCAGCTGGCCACCCACACCGCGCTCGGCATCGACAAGGCCGTGCTGTACGGCCGCGAGGCGTACATCGCGGACGAGCTCCAGCGGACCATGCTGCCGGACTCGCTGCCCCAGCCGACCGGCGTGCGGCTCGCCTCGCGCTATCTGCCGGCCGCCGAGACCGCCCGGGTCGGCGGCGACTGGTACGACGCGATCCCGCTGCCCGGCAGCCGGGTCGCCCTGGTCGTCGGCGACGTCATGGGCCACTCGATGACCTCGGCCGCGATCATGGGCCAGCTGCGCACCACCGCGCAGACCCTGGCCGGGCTCGACCTGCCGCCGCAGGAGGTGCTGCACCACCTCGACGAGCAGGCCCAGCGGCTCGGCACCGACCGGATGGCGACCTGCCTGTACGCGGTGTACGACCCGGTCGCCCACCGGATCACCATCGCCAACGCCGGGCATCCGCCGCCGGTCCTGCTGCACCTGGGCGGGCGCGCCGAGGTGCTGCGGGTGCCGCCGGGCGCGCCGATCGGCGTGGGCGGGGGCGACTTCGAGGCGGTCGAGCTGGACGCCCCGGCGGGCGCCACCCTGCTCCTGTACACGGACGGCCTCGTGGAGTCCCGGCTGCGGGACGTGTGGACCGGCATCGAGCAGCTGCGCGAGCGCCTGGCCGCCACCGCCCAGCTGACCGGCCCGGACCACCCGCCGCCCCTTGAGGCGCTCTGCGACGACGTCCTGGACATGCTGGGCCCGGGCGACCGGGACGACGACATCGCGCTGCTCGCGGCCCGCTTCGACGGGATCGCGCCGAGCGACGTGGCGTACTGGTTCCTGGACCCGGAGGACTCGGCGCCCGGCCGGGCCCGCCGCCTGGCGCGGCGCGCCCTGGACCGCTGGGGCCTGGAGGAGCTCACGGACTCGGTGGAGCTGCTGGTCAGCG
This sequence comes from Streptomyces melanogenes, assembly GCF_014649795.1. Taxonomy (GTDB): domain Bacteria; phylum Actinomycetota; class Actinomycetes; order Streptomycetales; family Streptomycetaceae; genus Streptomyces; species Streptomyces noboritoensis. The sequence continues at coordinate 131,631 of NZ_BMTS01000006.1, read as the reverse complement.
AGGTCGTCACCAACGCCGTGCGGTACGCGGAGCGCCCGGTGACCCTGCGGCTGCTCAAGACGGACGTTCTGCGCTGCGAGGTCGGCGACGACTCGCCGCAGCTGCCGAGGCAGCGGCGGGCGCGGGACACCGACGAGGGCGGGCGCGGTCTGTTCCTGGTGAACCGGCTGGCCAGGCGGTGGGGCGCGACCCGTCTTTCGGGCGGCAAGGTGGTCTGGTTCGAGCTGGCGACCCGCCCCTGAGGCGGGTCGCCGGGCCCGGCGGCGGGCGGGATCCAGATGTTGCCGACACCGAGTCGGCGGAGTTGACTGGCTCGTGGACGAAGCGACCCCACCCATACCCGATGGGGGTCATCCCCCGCTGAGGGAGGACGCTCGTGAGCACCCAGCCCTACACGACGAACAACGCCGGGGTCCCGGTGGAGAGCGACGAGCACTCGCTCACCGTCGGCTCCGACGGCCCGATCCTGCTCCAGGACCACTACCTCATCGAGAAGATGGCCCAGTTCAACCGGGAGCGGGTCCCTGAGCGCGTGGTGCACGCGAAGGGCTCCGGCGCGTACGGCACGTTCGAAGTGACCAACGACGTCAGCCAGTTCACCAGGGCCGACCTCTTCCAGCCGGGGCGGCGCACCGAGATGCTGGCCCGCTTCTCGACGGTCGCCGGGGAGCAGGGCTCGCCCGACACCTGGCGCGACCCGCGCGGCTTCGCGCTCAAGTTCTACACCGAGCACGGCAATTACGACCTGGTCGGCAACAACACCCCCGTCTTCTTCGTACGCGACCCGATGAAGTTCCAGGACTTCATCCGCTCGCAGAAGCGCCGCCCGGACAACGGGCTGCGCGACCACGACATGCAGTGGGACTTCTGGACGCTCTCCCCCGAGTCGGCGCACATGGTGACCTGGCTGATGGGCGACCGGGGCATCCCGAAGAGCTACCGCCACATGAACGGCTACTCCTCGCACACCTACATGTGGATCAACGGCGGCGGCACCAGGTTCTGGGTCAAGTACCACATCAAGACCGACCAGGGCGTCGAGTACCTCACCCAGGCCGAGGCCGACGACCTCGCGGGCCGGGACGCCGACGTCCACCGCCGCGACCTGTTCGACGCGATCAGGGCCGGGAACGCGCCGAGCTGGACGGTGAAGGTCCAGGTCATGCCGTTCGAGGACGCCCCCGACTACCGGTTCAACCCGTTCGACCTCACCAAGGTGTGGCCGCACGGCGACTACCCGCTGATCGAGGTCGGGCGGATGACGCTCAACCGGAACCCGGACGACTACTTCATCCACATCGAGCAGGCCGCGTTCGAGCCGTCCAACATGGTGCCGGGCATCGGCCCCTCCCCCGACAAGATGCTGCTCGGCCGCCTCTTCTCGTACCCCGACACCCACCGCTACCGGATCGGCCCCAACTACGCGCAGCTGCCGCCCAACCGGGCCCGCTCGCAGGTGAACTCGTACGCGAAGGACGGGCCGATGCGCTACGAGCCGTCCCGCGCCGGGGCGCCGTACGCCCCCAACTCCTACGGCGGCCCCTCGGCGGCCGTGGAGGGCTTCGGGGACCCCGCCGGGTGGCGGACCGCCGGGGAGATGGTCCGCGAGGCGTACGCGCTGCACCGCGAGGACGACGACTGGGGCCAGGCGGGCACCCAGGTGCGCCAGGTGCTCGACGACGCCGCGCGCGAGCGGCTCGTCTCCAACATCGCGGGCCATCTGAAGGACGGCGTCAGCAAGCCCGTCCTGGAGCGCGCGCTCCAGTACTGGCGCAACGTCGACAAGGGCATCGGCGACCGGGTCGCCGCGGCGGTCAACGGCGGCTGACCGTCCTCCCGCCGACGCGAAGGCCCCCCGCCCTGACGGGTGGGGGGCCTTCCCATGGGTCAGGAGCCCGGGCTACGGCGTGTTGCCGCCGCCCTGGATGGTGCCCTGGGTGGTCCCGCCGTCGGTGGTGCCCTGGGTGGTTCCACCGTCGGTGGTGCCGGTGGTGGTACCGCCGTTGGTCTGGCCGGTGGTGGTGCCGCCGTTGGTCTGACCGCCGTTCGTCTGGCCCCCGTTGGTCTGACCGCCGTTGGTCTGCCCCCCGGTGGTGGGCTTGCCGCCGGTGGTGCCGCCGGTCGTCGGCGGACGCGACGGGGTGTGGCTCGGCGTGTGCGAGGGCGTCCGGCTCGGGGTGTGCGACGGGGTGCGCGAGGGCGTGTTGGACGGGGTCCCCGAGGGCGTGCCCGCCGGGGTCTCGTCGGGCTGCTTGGCCGCGCCCTGGTCGGTGTCCAGGTCGAACTCGGACTGGCCGTCGACCGCGTCGAAGGTGTAGGCGGCCCAGATCCTCGCCGGGATGGAGCCACCGGCGACCCGGCCGTCGATGTCGGCGACGTCGGTGAGGGAGACCTGGCTGCCCTTGCCGACCGTGGTCTCCTTGCCGTCGATCTTCACCGTACGCGGCGCGGCTGCCTCGCCCCACAGGCCGACGGAGGTCACCAGCGTCGGCGTGTAGCCGGTGAACCAGGCCGACTTGTTGTCGTCGGAGGTACCGGTCTTGCCCGCGACCTTCTGCCCGTCGCGGTTCGTCGCGTCCCGCACCGACCGCTTGGCCGTACCGTCGTCGACCACGCCGGTCAGCACCGAGGTGACGGCGTCGGCCGCGTCACGGCTGATCACCTGGTCGCCGATCGGGTCCGGCCTGTTGTACTTGGCTTCCTTGTGCTGGGCCGACTTGACGATGGACGGCGTGACCTTCTTGCCGTGGTTGTCGAGCGTGGCGTACGCGCCGGCCATCTCCATCGGGCTGGCGCCGTAGGAGCCCAGGGTCATCGCGGGATGGGCGCCGACGCCCTTCATGTGGTTGAGGCCGAGCGCGACGGCCGTGTCCCGCAGCTTCGTCAGCCCCACGTCCACGCCCATCTGCGCGAAGACGCTGTTGACGGACTTGTTCATCGCCGTCTGGACGGTGATGGGGCCGTAGCTCTGGTCGTCCTCGTTGGGCGGCGCGTAGCCGTTGCCGCCCTCGCCCTTCACCGGGCGCTTGTTGTCGCCGTTGTAGATGGTGTTGGCGCGGATCTCCTTGCCGTCCTGCGTCTCGGCCTTGTCGTTGAGCGCGGCGGCGAGGATCAGCGGCTTGAAGGTCGAGGCGGGCTGGTACGTGGCCGTCCTCGCGTTGCTGATCTGGTGCTTCATGTAGTCCTGGCCGCCGTACAGCGCGACGACCGAACCGGTCTTCGGGTCCACCGAGACGGCGCCCGCCTGGACGTCCTGGTCGACCTTCTTCTTCTTGTCCAGCTTGCTGGTCAGCTCCTGCTTGACCGCCTTCTCAAGAAGGTCCTGCTTCTTCGGGTCGATGTTGAGCGTGATGGTCCAGCCGCCCTTGGCCAGGTCGGCTTCGTTGATGCCGTTGTTGATCAGCTCGGCCTTGGCGGCCTGGACCAGGTAGCCGGTCTGGCCCTCCATGCCGGGGTCCGGCTTGGGCTCGACCGGCACCGGGAACTTCATCGCCGCCCGCTGGGAGGCGTCCAGCTCCTTCATCTTGACCATGTTGTCGAGGACGTAGTTCCAGCGGTTGGTCACCAGCCTCTTGCCGGTCTCCGTGGCCACCGCCCAGTCGTACTGGCTGGGCGCCTGGAGCAGCGCCGCCAGATAGGCGCCCTGCTCGACGGTCAGCTTGGAGGAGTCCACCCCGTAGTACGCCTGCGCCGCGGCCTGGATGCCGTAGGCGTTGCGGCCGTAGAAGCTGGTGTTGATGTACCCGGCCAGGATCTCCTTCTTGTCGTACTTCTGGTCGACCTTGAGGGAGATCACCAGCTCCTTGAGCTTGCGGGTGACCGTCTGGTCCTGGCTCAGGTAGAAGTTCTTCACGTACTGCTGGGTGATCGTCGAGCCGCCCTGCTTGCCCTTGCCGGAGAGGGTGTTCAGCAGGCCTCGGGCGGTGCCCTTGAAGTCGACGCCGGAGTCCTTGTAGAAGGACATGTTCTCGGCCGCCACGAAGTCCAGCTGGACCTTCTCGGGGATCTTGTCGAGCCCGACCACCTCGCGGTTGAGCTGTCCCGTACGGGCGATGATCTTGCCGTTGGAGAGCTTGTAGACGTTGCTCTCCATCTTCGCCGCGGCGTTCGCCTCGGGGATCGGCGTCATCAGATAGATGATGTAGAAGCCGCCCATTCCGAGCAGGACGAGGCCGAAGAAGGTGCCGAGCATCTTCTTCCACGTGAAGAGCCTGCGTATCCGCCCGCCCTTCTTCTGCGTGGTCCGGCGCGCCCCGCGCTGCCGGGCCCGCCGCTCTTCCGCTCGGCCCATAACCTCAGTCGCTCGCCTTCTTGACTCGCCAGATCAGCTCAGAAAACTAACACCGCACGTGTGGACAAAGAGGAGCCCATCACGTCTTTTCCGTACGTGAGAATCAGCACCCAGCCCATGGGAACCGACTGACAAACAGCCCCCAAGGTTGCCAGAAGCCAGGATCCTGCCCGTTTTTGCATGGGAATGTCATGTTCCCCCGGGCTCTATGCACCAGGCGTATACACACCGCGTATACCTAGTGCGTATAGTCCTCCCCATGTCACTCGGCTCGTCATCCGGTCCGGCGTCCGGCCCCCTGCTCGGCGCGAGCGGGCTGCGCAAGGCCTTCGGTTCCACGCCCGCCCTCGACGGCGCGGACTTCGCCCTCTCCCCCGGCGAGGTAGTCGCCGTCATGGGCCCCTCGGGGTCCGGCAAGTCCACGCTGCTGCACTGCCTGGCCGGGATCGTCCGGCCCGACGCGGGGACCATCACGTACGACGGGAACGACGTGACCGCGATGAACGACGCCCGGCGCTCGGCGCTGCGCCGCCGCGACTTCGGCTTCGTCTTCCAGTTCGGCCAGCTGGTGCCGGAGCTCACCTGCGCCGAGAACGTGGCGCTGCCGCTGCGGCTCGACGGGGTGCGCCGCAAGGACGCCGACCGGGCGGCGCTGCACTGGCTGGAGCGCCTGGAGGTCGACTCGGTGGCCCGGCGGCGGCCCGACCAGATATCCGGCGGCCAGGGCCAGCGCGTCGCCGTCGCCCGCGCCCTGGTCACCGCGCCCCGCGTGGTCTTCGCCGACGAGCCGACCGGCGCCCTGGACTCGCTCAGCGGCGAGCTGGTGATGCGGCTGTTCACCGAGGCCGCCCGGGACACCGGCGCGGCCGTGGTCCTGGTCACCCACGAGACCCGGGTCGCCGCCTACTCGGACCGCGAGATCACCGTCCGCGACGGCCGCTCCCGCGACTTCACCCTCGCCCCGGCCGGTGCCCGGTGACCCGCCGCCTCCGCGAGCTGGCGCTCGGCGCCAAGTTCGCCTTCACCGGCGGCCGCGAGGGCTGGATCCGTACGCTGCTGACCGCGCTCGGCGTCGGGCTCGGCGTCGCGCTGCTCTTCGCGGCGGCCTCGATCCCGCACGTCAACCAGGCGAGCAGCGCGCGCGGGGACGCCCGGGTGCCCGCCGCCTCCGGCGGCAAGAAGGCGTTCGAGCGCACCGACAGCTCGGTGCTCTTCGACATGGTGGGCACCGAGTACCGCGGCGAGTCCATCGGCGGGCTCATGCTGCGCCCCGAGGGCAAGCACCCCGCCGTGCCGCCCGGTCTGGGCGCGCTGCCCGGCCCCGGCGAGATGGCCGCCTCGCCCGCCCTGCGCGACCTGCTCGACTCGCCCAAGGGCGAACTGCTGCGCCAGCGGCTCCCGTACAAGGTCACCGCGAGCATCGGCGACGCCGGGCTGCTCGACCCCACCGAGCTCTTCTTCTACGCGGGCAGCTCGACCCTGACCGAGGCGAGCGGCGCGGCTCGCACCAACGCGTTCGGCGGCGAGGTCGAGAAGCTGCCGCTCAACCCGGTGCTGGTGGCGCTGACCGTGGTGGCCTGCGTGGTGCTGCTGCTTCCGGTGATCATCTTCATCGCCACCGCCGTACGGTTCGGCGGCGAGCGCCGCGACAAGCGGCTCGCGGCGCTGCGCCTGGTCGGCGCGGACACCGGGATGACCCGGTGGATCGCGGCCGGGGAGGCGCTCGCGGGCTCGGCGCTCGGCCTGCTGGTCGGCACGGCCCTCTTCCTCTTCGGCCGCGAACTCGTCGGCGGCGTCCGGTTCTGGAGCTTCGCGGCCTTCCCCGCCGACTTCACCCCGGCCCCGGCGCTCGCCGCGCTCGTCCTGCTCGCCGTGCCGCTGGCGGCCGTCGTGGTCACGCTCTTCACGATGCGCTCGGTGGCCGTCGAGCCGCTGGGCGTCGTGCGGGCCACCAAGCCCCGAAGGCGCCGGGTGTGGTGGCGGCTGCTGCTGCCCGCGGCCGGGGTCGCCGTCCTCGCCCTGTCCCCCAGGGCGGGCGTGGACCAGGGCGTGACCGACCCGAACCTGGTCGCCATCGGCGCGATCCTCACCCTGACCGGCATCGCGACCCTGCTGCCGTGGCTGGTGGAGGCGGCCGTCGCCCGGCTGCGCGGCGGGCCGGTCGCCTGGCAGCTGGCCGTACGCAGGCTCCAGCTCGGCGGCGGCACCGCCAGCCGGGCCGTCGCGGGGATCACCGTGGCGGTGGCGGGCGCGATCTCGCTCCAGATGATGACCACCGGCATCCACGCCGACTTCGTGCGCACCACCGACCAGGACCCCAGCCGCGCCCAGGTCGACGTGACGGCCAACTTCCCGAGCGGCGAGCGCGCCCAGCGGATGATCCACGACTTCCGCGCCACCAAGGGCGTCCAGGCGGTCATCGGCACCGTCGAGACCTACGCGACCCGGCCGGGCGCCTACACCGGGGACCAGATCCGGCCCACCACCTCCCTGACCGTGGGCGACTGCGCCACGCTCGCGGAGCTCGCCCGCGTCGGCTCCTGCCGGGACGGCGACACCTTCGTCGTCCACCCCGCCGACGACAAGCGGCTGAGCGCCTGGGTGGACCAGGCCGCGCGGCCCGGCGAGGCGGTCAACCTCGACACCACCTCCGACTACGACTCCTCGGCCGAGCCGCTCCTGTGGACACTGCCCAGGTCGGCCCGCCAGGTCCTCTCCCGGCCCGACCCGATGGGCGAGCACCGGTACGGCATCTTCGCCACCCCCGGCGCCGTCGACGTCACCAAGCTGCCCTCGGCCGAGACCAAGGCCATGATCAAGGTCGACCGCGCGGTGCCGGACGCCGCCGAGTACGTACGCAACACGGCCGCCGTCATCGACCCCGCCATGCACGTGCGCACCATCGACAACGTCGAGCGCGACAAGCAGTACGCCAGCGTCCAGAGCGGGCTGCGGACCGGCGCGATCGCCACCATGCTGCTGATCGCGCTGAGCCTGCTCGTCTCACAGATCGAGCAGCTGCGCGAGCGCCGCAGGCTCCTGTCGGTCCTCGTCGCCTTCGGCACCCGGCGCTCCTCGCTGGCGCTCTCCGTGCTGTGGCAGACCGCCGTGCCGGTCGTCCTCGGGGTGGTACTCGCGGTCGCGGGCGGCACCGCGCTGGGCGTGGCCCTGCTCGACATGGTCGGCAAGGAGGTCACCGACTGGTGGCTTTTCCTGCCGCTGGCGGGCACCGGTACGGTCACCGTCCTGGTGGTGACGCTGCTCAGCCTGCCCCCGCTGTGGCGCCTGATGCGCCCCGACGGCCTCCGTACCGAGTGACCCGCCCACCGTCCGCAGACGTACAGCAGAAAGGGATCTGAGCATGTCCATCGGCCACACCCTCCTCGGACTCCTTGAGTCGGGCCCGCGCCACGGGTACGACCTCAAGCGCGCGTTCGACGAGAAGTTCGGGCACGACCGCCCGCTGCACTACGGGCAGGTCTACTCGACCATGTCGCGGCTGCTGAAGAACGGCCTCGTGGAGGTCGACGGCGTGGAGGCCGGCGGCGGCCCCGAGCGCAAGCGGTACGCGATCACCGAGGCCGGCATCACCGATGTCGAGGCCTGGCTGAAGCAGCCGGAGAAGCCCGAGCCGTACCTCCAGTCGACCCTCTACACCAAGGTCGTCCTCGCCCTGCTCACCGGCCGCAGCGCGGGCGACCTGCTGGACACCCAGCGCGCCGAACACCTGCGGCTGATGCGCATCCTCACCGACCGCAAGCGCCGCGGCGACCTCTCCGACCAGCTGATCTGCGACCACGCCCTGTTCCATCTGGAGGCGGACCTGCGCTGGCTGGAGCTGACCGCCGCCCGCCTCGACCAGCTCGCCACGGAGGTACGCGCATGACGCCCGCCGGCTCCCTGCTCCTCGCCAAGGACCTGCGCAAGTCGTACGGGTCCACGCCCGCGCTCGACGGCGCGGAGTTCTCCATCCACCCCGGCGAGGTCGTCGCCGTGATGGGCCCGTCCGGCTCGGGCAAGTCGACGCTGCTGCACTGCCTGGCCGGGATCGTCACGCCCGACTCCGGCTCCATCCTCTACAACGGCCGCGAGCTGTCGTCGATGAAGGACGCCGAGCGCAGCGCGCTGCGCCGCAGCGAGTTCGGCTTCGTCTTCCAGTTCGGCCAGCTCGTCCCCGAGCTGACCTGCACGGAGAACGTGGCCCTTCCGCTGCGGCTGACCGGCGTGCGCCGCAAGGAGGCCGAGCGCACGGCGCTGTCCTGGATGGAGCGCCTGGAGGTCGAGGACCTCGGGAACAAGCGGCCCGGCGAGGTCTCCGGCGGCCAGGGCCAGCGCGTCGCGGTGGCCCGCTCGCTGGTCACCTCGCCGCGGGTGGTCTTCGCGGACGAGCCGACCGGCGCCCTCGACTCGCTCAACGGCGAGCGCGTGATGCAGCTGCTCACCGAGGCCGCCCGGTCCACCAACGCGGCGGTCGTCCTGGTCACCCACGAGGCCCGGGTCGCCGCCTACTCCGACCGGGAGGTCGTCGTACGCGACGGCAAGTCCCGCGACATGATGCTGGAGCACTCCGTATGAACGGGCGCGCGATATGAACAGGCTCCGTGACCTCACCCTGGGCGCCAGGTTCGCGCTCACCGGCGGCCGCGAGGGGTGGACGCGCACGCTGATGACGGCGATCGGCGTCGGGCTCGGCGTGGCGCTGCTGCTCGCCACCACCGCCCTGCCGGGCGCGCTCTCGGCGCGGGACGCGCGCGACAACGCGCGCAACGACTACGGCGCCGGGCAGGAGACGCCCGCGGCCGCCGACACCATGCTGATCGCCCGTACCGACACGGTCTTCGGCGGCGACGACGTCCGGGGCCGTCTGGTGCAGCCCGAGGGCGACCGGGCGCCGGTGCCGCCGGGCCTGTCCGCGCTGCCCGCGCCCGGCACGATGGTGGTCTCGCCCGAGCTGCGCGACCTGCTGAAGTCGCCCGGCGGCAAGCTGTTGCGCGAGCGCGTCCCGTACAAGATCACCGGCACGATCGGCGACGCGGGGCTGCTCGGCCCGCACGAACTCGCCTACTACGCGGGCAGCGACAGCCTCAAGGGGCACAAGACGCTGAGCTCGAACCGAATCGACATCGAGCGGATCAAGACGTTCCCGGACAAGAAGCCGGGCGAGCCGATCGACCCGATCCTGGCGCTGCTCATCGTGATCATCTTCGTGGTGCTGCTGCTGCCGGTCGCGGTCTTCATCGCGGCGGCCGTCCGCTTCGGCGGCGACCGGCGCGACAAGCGCCTCGCGGCGCTGCGGCTTGTCGGCGCGGACAGCAGGATGACCCGCTGGATCGCGGCGGGCGAGGCGCTGGCGGGCTCGCTCCTGGGGCTCGGCCTCGGCACGGTCTTCTTCCTGATCGCCCGCCAGTACGTGGGCGAGGTCACCATCGCCCGCCTCAACGTCTTCCCCTCCGACCTGAACCCCAGCGTGGCGCTGGCGCTCCTGGTGGGCGTGGCGGTGCCGGCGGCCGCGGTCGGGGTGACGCTGTTCGCGCTGCGCGGAGTGGTGATCGAACCGCTGGGTGTCGTACGGACGTCGGTACCGCGCCCGCGGCGCCTGTGGTGGCGCCTCCTGCTGCCGGTGGTCGGACTCGGCCTCCTGATCCCGATGTTCGACAAGGGCCGCGACACCGGCTTCTACAACCAGACGCAGGTCATCGGCGGTACGGTCCTGCTGCTCATCGGGGTCACGGCGCTGCTGCCGTGGCTGATCGAGACGGTGGTGCGGCGGCTCGGCGGCGGCGGGGTCGGCTGGCAACTGGCGGTCCGCCGCCTCCAGTTGAACTCGGGCGCCGCGGCCCGCCTGGTGAACGGCATCGCGGTGGCGGTGGCCGGGGCGATCGCGCTCCAGATGCTCTTCAGCGGCATCGAGGGCGACTACGTGAAGTCCAGCGGCGAGGACACGGCCCGGGCCCAGCTGGTCGTCCCGATGTCCTCGAACCTGTCCAAGGCCGAACAGGAGCGCCGCGAGGAGAACCTGAAGGCGGTGCCGGGGGTGACGGGCACGACGACGCTCGGGAACGTCGGCCTGCACACGCCGAACCCGGACGACCAGAAGTACGTCGAGATGGCGGTCGGCGACTGCCGCGCCCTGCGCGAGGTGGGCGAGCTGCCCTCCTGCAAGGACGGCGACGTGTTCGTGGCGGCGGGCGGCGAGTTCGGCGGGGACGGCGCGGCGCCGGGCGCGAAGCTGCTCTTCGAGTCGGCGTGGGTCGGGGACCGGAAGGGCCCGGAGACGCCGTACACGGTGCCGCGCGACGCGCGCACGGTTCAGGCGAGGCCGGACCCGCTGGGCACGAAGCGGGGCGGCCTCCTGGCGACCCCCGGCGCCGTGCGCAAGTTCACCAAGATCTCGGTCTACTACACGACGTACGTGACGACTCGGCCGGGAGACGGGACGGCGGCCGACCGGGTGCTGAACGCGGCGTGGCGGGACGACCCGTTCACGCGGGCGCGGGCGCTCAACGACGTCAAGACGGCGACGAAGTTCTCCGGGGTGCGGCGGGGGCTGTACATCGGGGCCGCGGCGGTCCTGATGCTGATCGGGACGAGCCTGCTGGTGTCCATGCTGGAGCAACTGCGCGAACGCAAGCGCCTGCTGTCGTCCCTGGTCGCCTTCGGCACCCGCCGCACGACGCTGAGCTGGTCGGTCCTGTGGCAGACGGCGGTCCCGGTGACCCTGGGCCTCACCCTGGCGTCCGGCGTGGGCCTGGGCCTGGGCGCGGTCCTGCTCCGCATGGTGGGCCGCCCGATCCACATCGACTGGCCGTCGGTGGCGGGGATGGTGGGAATCGGCGGGGCGGTGGTCCTCCTGGTGACGGCCCTGTCCTTGCCACCACTGTGGAGGCTGATGCGGCCGGATGGGCTGCGGACGGAGTAAACGGACGGGGCGCGGTGTGTTGCGTGCGGGCCGTCTGTGGCTGGTCGCGCAGTTCCCCGCGCCCCTTTTTGGCCCGGTGTTTATCTGCGGGCCGGTGGGGGCTGAGCGCGCAGTTCCCCGCGCCCCTGAGGGGGTGCGGGTGACGGCGATGGCGATGGCGAGCCGTTTAGGGGCGCGGGGAACTGCGCGACCAGCCACATACGGCCCGCAGACGAACGCGAAGCGGGGTGCAGGGGCCGCAGGCCCCGCAACAGGGGTCCGGGGGCGTAGCCCCCGGGAAACGAGCCTCCACCCCCCACCCGCCCCGGAGGGTTCAGGGAAGGGGCGGGGAGGGGCACAAACGCACCGGCAGCACGCCCAGTGCCCCCCGCAACACCCCCGCGAACTCCTCGAACTCCCCCTGCCGCGCCGCCCCGGACCGGATCACAAGGGCCACCCGCCGCGACGGCGCCGGATCCGCGAAGTACCCGGTGACCAGGCGCTCGTTCCGGGACGTCTCCACCCGCAGAGCCGTACGCGGCAGCAACGTCACCCCCAGCCCACCCGCGACCAGCTGCACCAGCGTCGACAGCCCCGCGGCCGTCGTCGTCACGGCGGCCCCCTCCTCCCGCCCCGCCTCCCGGCAGACGTCCAGCGCCTGGTCCCGCAGGCAGTGCCCCTCGTCGAGCAGCAGCAGGTCCAGCTCGCGCAGCGCCTCGCGCGGCACGTCCGTACGCCCGCCCAGCCAGTGGTCCTGCGGCATCACCAGCACGAAGTCCTCGTCGAAGAGCGGGAGTTCGGTCACCCCGGGCACGCCCAGCGGGACCGCGAGCAGCAGGACGTCCAGGCGCCCCGCCGCGAGCCCGTCGAGCAGCGACGACGTCTGCTCCTCGTGGACCTGCAGGTCCAGCTCGGGATACCGGTCGTGGACCAGCCGCAGCACCGTCGGCAGCAGATACGGCGCCACCGTCGGGATCACCCCGAGCCGCAGCACCCCGGTGAACGGCGCCCGTACCGCCTCGGCCTCCTCCAGGAGCGACCCCACCGCGTCCAGGACCGCCTTCGCCCGCACGGCGAGGCGCGACCCGGCGGGCGACAGGAGCACCCGGCGCGTGGTGCGCTCCAGGAGCTGCACCCCCAGCGCCTCCTCCAGCGCGGAGACCGCCCCGGACAGCGCGGGCTGGCTCATCCCGATCGCCGCCGCCGCGTCCCGGAAGTGCAGATGCTCGGCCACCGCCGCGAACGCCCGCAGCTGCGCGAGGCTCGGCTGCTTGACGGGCTTCACCGCCGTACGGCCCCGCTGCGCGCCCACGCCGCCCGCTCCATTACTTATGGCCACTGATAAGCACCTCCGATCACGATGACCGAGTCTAGCTATTTCACTGATCAATGCCTCCTGTGACACCATCCGTAATCCGTCCAACCCCCAGGGAAGCCCCCAAAAAGGACCCTTCCCGTTCGCAAGGAGAGCGCGTGCTCACTGTCGGTGACAAGTTCCCCGAGTTCGACCTGACCGCCTGCGTGTCGCTGGAAAGCGGCAAGGAGTTCGAGCAGATCAACCACAAGACCTACGAGGGCAAGTGGAAGATCGTCTTCGCGTGGCCCAAGGACTTCACCTTCGTGTGCCCGACCGAGATCGCCGCGTTCGGCAAGCTGAACGACGAGTTCGCCGACCGTGACGCCCAGATCCTCGGCTTCTCCGGCGACTCCGAGTTCGTGCACCACGCCTGGCGCAAGGACCACCCGGACCTGACCGACCTGCCCTTCCCGATGATGGCCGACTCGAAGCACGAGCTCATGCGTGACCTCGGCATCGAGGGCGAGGACGGCTTCGCGCAGCGCGCTGTCTTCATCGTCGACCAGAACAACGAGATCCAGTTCACGATGGTGACCGCCGGTTCCGTGGGCCGTAACCCCAAGGAGGTCCTGCGGGTCCTCGACGCCCTCCAGACCGACGAGCTGTGCCCCTGCAACTGGACCAAGGGCGAGAACACCCTGGACCCGGTCGCGCTGCTCTCCGGCGAGTGAACGGACTGACCTGACATGGCTCTCGACGAACTGAAGTCCGCCCTGCCGGACTACGCCAAGGACCTGAAGCTGAACCTCGGCTCGGTCATCGGCAACAGCGAGCTCCCGGCCCAGCAGCTGTGGGGCACGGTCCTCGCCTGCGCCATCGCCGCGCGCTCGCCGAAGGTCCTGCGCGAGCTGGAGCCCGAGGCCAAGGCCAACCTCTCCCCCGAGGCGTACACCGCCGCGAAGGCCGCCGCCGCGGTCATGGCGATGAACAACGTCTTCTACCGCACCCGCCACCTGCTCTCCGACCCGGAGTACGGCACGCTGCGGGCCGGTCTGCGGATGAACGTCATCGGCAACCCGGGCGTGGAGAAGGTCGACTTCGAGCTGTGGTCGCTGGCCGTCTCCGCGGTCAACGGCTGCGGCCAGTGCCTGGACTCGCACGAGCAGGTGCTGCGCAAGGCCGGCGTCGACCGCGAGACGATCCAGGAGGCGTTCAAGATCGCCTCCGTGATCCAGGCGGTGGGCGTCACGCTGGACGCCGAGGCTGTGCTGGCCGAGTAGGTCCGTGGCTTGCTGCGGGTCCGCTGTGGCTGGTCGCGCCCACGCGCCGGAGGCGCAAATGTCACAGCCCCGCGCCCCTAGGTAGTACGTGATCGGCCCCGGTTCCGCATTTGCGGGACCGGGGCCGACCCTTTAGGGGCGCGGGGAACTGCGCGACCAGCCATCCACGGTCCGCAGACGAACGACCGCGCTACGGCTCCGGTGGCCCCTCAGCCGCCCGCAACGCGTTCTCCTTCGCCGTAGCCCGCAAATACCCCACCACCGTGTTCGTCACCGCCACCAGCGGCACCGCCACCACCGAGCCCCCGATGCCGCCGATCAGGCCCCCCGCGGCGACCGAGAGGACCACCGCGAGCGGGTGGACGCGGACCGCGCGGCCCAGGATGAACGGCTGGAGCACGTGCCCCTCGATCTGCTGCACCAGGAGCACCACGGCCAGCACCATCACCGCCGTGAACACGCCCTCGGTGACCAGCGCGACCACCACCGCCAGCGCGCCCGAGATCACCGCGCCCACCAGCGGGATGAAGGCGAAGAGGAAGATGAAGACGGCGAGCGGCACGGCCATGGGGACGTGCAGGAAGTAGATCCCCAGACCGATGAAGATCGCGTCGATCAGGGCCACTATCACCGTGCCCCGCACATACGCGGTGAGCGTGCGCCAGGCGCGCGGCCCCGCTCCCTCCATCGCCGGCCGGGCCTGCTCCGGGACCAGCCGCAGCACCCAGTGCCAGATGTTCTTCCCGTCGTAGAGGAGGAAGAGCGTCGAGAACATCGCCAGCAGGATGCCGGTGAGCACCTCGACGAGGACGGTCACGCCCTGGAGGCCCGCCGAGGTGATCTCGTTGGTGTTGTGGCCGATGGTGTCGCTGAGGTTCTTGGCGACCTGGTTGATCTGGTCCTCGGTGACGTGGAACGGGCTGTTGAGGAGCCAGCGTTTGAGTTCCTCGATGCCCGCTCTGACCTTGTCGGAGAGCGTGTCCAGGTTGTCCATGACCTGCCAGACCACGAACCAGCCGATCAGGCCCATCACGATGAAGCCCAGGATCGCGGTCACGGCGGTCGCCAGGCCCCGGGGCAGGCCCCTGCGGGTGAGCCGGGAGACGGTCGGCTGGAGCAGCGCGGTGATGAACAGCGCGGCGACGAACGCGAGGACCACCAGCCGTACGGCACTGATGACCCGCATCAGCACCCAGAGCGTGCCCGCGAGCACGAGCAGGCGCCAGCCGATCTCGGCGGCGACCCGCATCCCCCACGGCACGGCGGCCACGGGGTCGGGCCGCGCGGCGACGGCGGGGGCGTAGGCGGGAGGCGCGGGGACGTGGTCGGGGGCGACCTGACGGGCGGAGGCGGTGGCCTCCTCGGCCCCGGTGGCGGCGGGCTCCTGTGACGGGACCGCGGCGGGCACCTGCGAGACAACCTCGGCGGGCGCCTGTGCGGGACCCGGCGCGGGCACCTGCGAAGGACCCGCGACCGGTGCCTGCGAAGGGACGGCTGCCGCTACTGCGGAATCGTCACTGCGCGCCGGGCGGGCGGCCCCGTCCAGGCCCGCGTCCGCGTCCGCGCGCGCCTCGGTCTCGACGCGGCGTTCGTCCAGCCGCTCTCCCATACGGGTCAGACCGGCGCCCAGCGCCCCGAGCAGCCCCGGCACTTTCGACATGATGCCGCCGTTTCCCTTTCCCCCGCCGCGCGTCCCCACCACTCCCCCCACCCGGAGTCGTCGCCTCCGACCGTACACGGGCAAAGCCCCTCACCGAAGGACGGCGAGGGGCTTCGAAAGGTTGAGTTGCCCAGGGCAAAGATTCTGCCCTAGTACCAGCTGTTGGCCTGCCAGAACGACCAGGCGCCACACGGGCTGTGGTAGCTGGAGTTCATATAGTTCAGGCCCCACTTGATCTGGGTGGCCGGGTTGGTCCGCCAGTCCGCGCCCACCGAGGACATCTTGGACCCGGGCAGCGCCTGGACCAGGCCGTACGCGCCGGAACTGGAGTTGACCGCGAGGTAGTTCCAGGTCGACTCGTGGTTCACGATGTTGCTGAAGCACTGGAACTGGTCCGCCGGCACGATCTGCCGCGCGATGGCCTTGACCTGCTCCACCGTGTAGGAGCTCTGCTGCGGGAACGAGGCGGGGTCGCGGGTCGCGGACCGGCTGGCGATCTGCTCCTGCTCGCGCTCCTTCGCCTTCTCGTCCGCCGACTCCTTCTTGGACTTGGCGTCCTTGGCGGCCTGGAGGCGGGCGGCCTCTTCGGCGGACTTCTTCGCCGCGGCGCTCGCCTGGGCGGACTGCGCGTCCGCCTGCTGCGTCAAGGACGCGGTCTGCACCTGGGCCTGCTGGCCCGCGGGTATGTCCGCAAGAAGCGTCGTGTCGGCAGCGGTCGCCTCGACGTTGTCGTTCGAGGTGGACTGCGGCGCGCCCGAGGCAACGCCGACGACGGCACCGACGGTGGTGACCGCAGTGGCTGACGCCACCGCGAATCCCCGGACCGAGATCCGGCTCACACGGTTTCCTTCCAGCAGCGCCCGCGCTGGTGACCTGACGGACGCAATCGTGCCCCTGGCTCTCTCCTCCCAACTGCTCAGGTCACGGGAGGAACTGACCCGGTGGGCAACTCCCTTGCGGGAGCGCCGCGTGGTGCTCGGGCGGCATACGGCGACGCTATTGAGTTACGAGGTACAGGTGTGCCGTATGCGGGGCCTGACGGATGCAAGACTCTGCCGGAGAGCGACGCCGCAAGGCAATTCCCCGTTGCGTGTGAAACCTCACATCCCCTCCGCCCCACAGGTTTTGCGGGATCCGGCACACGAAGAGGCGCCGCCCGGCTAAGCTCAACGGCTTCGCGGACGGCGCCTATGGTGACGTACGGGATCAGATCTGGCCGTCCTCCAGCATTTCGGTCACCAGCGCGGCGATCTGCGACCGCTCGGAGCGGGTGAGGGTGACGTGCGCGAAGAGCGGATGGCCCTTCAGCTTCTCCACGACGGCGACCACTCCGTCGTACCGGCCGACCCTCAGGTTGTCCCGCTGGGCCACGTCATGGGTGAGGACCACCCGTGAATTCGCCCCGATCCGGGACAACACGGTCAGCAGGACGTTCCGTTCGAGCGACTGGGCCTCGTCCACGATCACGAAGGCGTCGTGCAGGGAGCGGCCGCGGATGTGGGTGAGCGGCAGGACCTCCAGCATGCCGCGCGACGTCACCTCCTCGATCACCTCGCGGGTGGTGACCGCCGACAGCGTGTCGAACACCGCCTGGGCCCAGGGGCCCATCTTCTCGGCCTCGGAGCCGGGCAGATAGCCGAGCTCCTGCCCGCCCACCGCGTACAGCGGGCGGAAGACCATCACCTTCTTGTGCTGGCGGCGCTCCAGGACCGCCTCCAGGCCCGCGCAGAGGGCCAGCGCGGACTTGCCGGTGCCGGCCCGGCCGCCCATCGACACGATGCCGACGTCCGGGTCGAGCAGCAGGTCGAGCGCGATGCGCTGCTCGGCGCTGCGGCCGCGCAGGCCGAACGCCTCCCGGTCGCCCCGGACGAGCCTGATGTTGCCGTCGGCCGTGACGCGGCCCAGGGCCTTGCCCCGCTCGGACTGGAGCACCAGTCCGTTGTGGACCGGCAGGCCCGCGGCCTCCGGCACGTAGAGCGTCTCCTCCTCGTAGAGAAGGTCCACCTGCTCGCCCGAGAGCGACAGTTCGGACATTCCGGTGAAGCCCGAGTCGGTGATGGCCAGTTCCGCCCGGTACTCCTCGGCGAGCAGGCCTACCGACGACGCCTTGATCCGCAGCGGCAGGTCCTTGGAGACGACGGTGACGTCGTACCCCTCGGCCTGGAGATTGCGGGCGACGGCGAGGATCCGTGAGTCGTTGTCCCCCAACCTGTAGCCGGCGGGCAGCACGCCGGGATCGGAATGGTTGAGCTCGACGCGGAGCGTGCCGCCGAGGTCGCCCAGCGGGATGGGAGCGTCGAGGCGTCCGTACCGGACCCGGAAGTCGTCGAGCAGGCGCAGGGCCTGACGGGCGAAATAGCCGAGTTCCGGATGGTGCCTCTTCGCCTCCAGTTCCGTGACCACGACGATCGGGAGCACCACTTCGTGCTCGTCGAACCGGGCCATGGCGTTGGGGTCGGCCAGCAGGACGCTGGTGTCGAGGACGTAGGTGCGCCGGTCGGGCATGCGGCGCTTTGTGCTGGTCACCACGGAAGGACGTACCCCCTCGGAAGAGGTCGGGGTGCGACGGCGTCGCGGGGGTGGGGGCCGGGCTGTGGCCACGATGCGCGGGCCGAGCGCCGGCCCTCCGCTCCGTCCGTGCACAGTGCACGTGCGTCCTGGTGCAAAGGGCCTCCCGGGTGAGCGGCCACTTCTGGCCGTTCAACTGGAGGGGGTATTCCCTCGAACAAGCGCGGCCATGCACAGGCATATGCGCTTGGTGGGGACCAAAGGGATTGACTCCCGGTCAGGACCCGTCGGAACGGATCGTGACGCGGTGGGACATGCCGGGACGGATCAGGTCCCGTACCGCCGGTGGCGCGCCGCGTAGTCGCGCAGCGCGCGCAGGAAGTCCACCTTGCGGAAGGCGGGCCAGAACACTTCGCAGAAGTAGTACTCGGAGTGAGCGGACTGCCACAGCATGAATCCGGACAGCCGCTGCTCGCCGCTGGTGCGGATCACCAGGTCCGGGTCGGGCTGGCCGCGGGTGTAGAGGTGCTCCGAGATGTGGTCGACGTCGACGATCTCGGCCAGCTCCTCGAAGCTGGTCCCCTTGGAGGCGGCGTCGAGGATCAGCGAGCGGACCGCGTCCGCGATCTCCTGGCGGCCGCCGTAGCCCACGGCGACGTTGACGAGTATGCCGCCGACGTCGTGGGTGGCCTGCTCGGCCTCCTTGAGTACGGACTGGGTCCGCCCGGGCAGCAGGTCCATGTTGCCGACGTGGTGGACGCGCCAGCGGCCGTCCGAGGCCAGGTCGCGCACCACGCCCTCGATGATGCCCAGGAGCGGGACCAGCTCGTTGTCGGGCCGGTCCAGGTTGTCCGTGGACAGCATCCAGAGCGTCACGACCTCGACGTCCGTCTCGGCGCACCAGCCGAGCAGCTCGTGGATCTTGCTCGCGCCGGCCTGGTGGCCCTGTTCGGGGCTGCCGCCGGAGGCCTTCGCCCAGCGCCGGTTCCCGTCCAGGATGACGCCGATGTGCTTGGGCACCTGGTCGTGGTCGAGGCGGCCTTCCACCCGGCGTGCGTAGAGCCCGTACACCAGGTCGCGCAAGTTCACCGATTCCACCCTCTCGTTGCTTCCGGGGGCCGCCGCGGCATCGCACGGCCCTCGCCCAGTGCCTGACGGGCCTGGGGGCACCCCCGAGGAAGGCACAGTACTGCGGACGGGTCACAGCGGCCCAACTCGGCCTGTCACAAGTCCGTGATAAGCAGGGAAACGTGACTGAATCACTCCCCCTCCACTACCTGGCCGCCGACGACCGCTACGACTCCATGGAGTACCGACGGACCGGCCGCAGCGGCCTCAAACTGCCCGCGCTT
Source organism: Streptomyces melanogenes (assembly GCF_014649795.1). Taxonomy (GTDB): domain Bacteria; phylum Actinomycetota; class Actinomycetes; order Streptomycetales; family Streptomycetaceae; genus Streptomyces; species Streptomyces noboritoensis. The sequence continues at coordinate 112,345 of NZ_BMTS01000006.1, read as the reverse complement.
TCCCTGGGCCTGTGGCACAACTTCGGCGACGACCGCTCCCTGGAGTCGCAGCGCGCGATCCTGCGCCGCGCCTTCGACCTGGGCGTCACCCACTTCGATCTGGCCAACAACTACGGCCCGCCGCCCGGCTCCGCCGAGCTCAACTTCGGGAAGATCTTCGGCCAGGACTTCCGGGCGTACCGGGACGAGCTGATCATTTCCACCAAGGCCGGGTATCTGATGCACCCGGGTCCGTACGGCGAGTGGGGCTCGCGCAAGTACCTGCTGTCCTCGCTGGACGCCTCGCTCAGCCGGATGGGCCTGGACTACGTCGACATCTTCTACTCGCACCGGTTCGACCCGGAGACCCCGCTGGAGGAGACGATGGGCGCGCTGGCGTCCGCCGTCCAGCAGGGCAAGGCGCTGTACGTGGGCGTGTCCTCGTACAACAGCGAGCAGACCGCCGAGGCGGCGCGGATCCTCAAGGAGATGGGCGTCCCGGCGCTCATCCACCAGCCGTCGTACTCGATGATCAACCGCTGGACCGAGGACGACGGGCTGCTCGACACGCTCGAGGACGCCGGGATGGGCTGCATCTCCTTCGTGCCGCTGGCGCAGGGGCTGCTCACCAACAAGTACCTGAAGGGCATCCCGGAGGGCTCGCGGGCCACCCAGGGCAAGTCGCTGGACCCGCAGCTGCTCAGCGACGAGGTGACCCGGCGGCTCAACGGGCTGAACGACATCGCCGCCCGGCGCGGCCAGTCGCTGGCCCAGCTGGCGATCGCCTGGGTGCTGCGCGACCCGCGGATGACGTCGGCGCTCATCGGCGCGTCCAGCGTGAAGCAGCTGGAGGAGAACGTGGCGGCGCTCGCCGGAGCGCCGCTGACGGCCGAGGAGTTGAAGGAGATCGACACCTTCGCCGTGGACACCGCGGGCACCAACATCTGGGCCGGGCGCGGCTGATCACCCAGGTGATCGCCAACTGACAGCGGATTCACAGGAAGCGGCGCCGGAGGGTGCCGACAAAAAACGGGCCGGTCCGTGGGGGGGATACGGACCGGCCCGAGGGGGGGTTTCCACCATAACCCTTCGTAAGTGGTCCTGGGTGCCACGGCGTGCCGAAACTACGCTCCGAAACCGCGGAGGCACTGAGAAGGCACCCCCCAGGGCTGACCCACAAGGGGGACCCGGTGCCGGAACGCTTCTTTGACCGTGCAGGTCAGGGCGGTGCGGACCGGCTCAGGCCACGCTGCGTGAGCCGGCCTTCACCTCCAGGATCCACTCCATGTGTGCCTCACCCCACTCACCCAAGGGGGTGAGTGCCGTGTTGAGCGCCTGGCCGCGCGGTGTCAGCGAGTACTCCACCCGGGGCGGCACCTCCCCGTAGACCTCGCGGTGGACGATCCCGTCCGTCTCCAGCTCGCGCAGCTGCTGGACGAGGACCTTCTCGGTGACGCCCTCGACCCGGCGCCGGAGCTCGCCGAAGCGGTAGGTGCCGTCGTGCAGCGCCCACAGGATCAGCGGTTTCCACTTGCCGCCGACCACGTCGACCGCCGCGTCCAGGCCGCAGCTGTAGCTGATGCCGCCCTTGGTGTGCCTGCCCATGGCTCTCCCTCGTCTCGTACGTCCGTCGCCGTCCTCAACGTCTGAGCAGGGTGATTCCGTCCCGCTGGGCGACGATCCGGTATCCGTAGGCCTGTTCCGCCTTGACCAGCTCGGCTTCCTGACGGTCCTTCGGGTACGGCCAGTAGCCCGGCGGGTAGGGCCAGGACTCGGCGGGCACCCGGTCGTAGAGGATCCACTGGGCGGTCGGCGGGGGCACCGGCGCGCCGGTGTCGTACAGCCGCCAGTGGACCGGGTAGGTCGGGAAGAGCACGACGTCGGTACGTGAAGTGAGCTGGGGCACCAGGCGGTTGGAAGCGGCGACGGTGGCGCCGTCGGGGATGCGGCGCAGCAGGTCGCGGGCGGCGGCGATGTGCGCGGTGGAGCGCCAGGTGGAGCGGTGGACGAGCTGGGCGAGCGGGAAGGACGGGATCAGCACCAGGGTGACGGCCGCGGTGGTGGCGAGCGAGGCGCGTACGTGGCGGCGCGCGAGGGCGTCGCCGGGGCGCCGGTAGGGGGCCAGGGCGTCGGTCATGGCGGCCAGCACGACGGGCATCAGCACGGCCGTGTAGTGGAACGAGGTGCCCCAGTGGAAGGCGTTCTGGGAGAGCATCCGCCAGCCGAGCGTCGGCACGGCGAGCCAGGCGAGCGGCGAGCGCAGGGCGATCAGGGCGGCGGGGGCGAAGACCAGGACCAGGGTGGTGGCCTTCACCTCGGGGCGTACCGCGTCGAGCGGGGCGAAGGCGAGGGTGGCGAGCAGCGAGCCGTGGGCGGGTTCGAGGTTGGCGGCGTGGGCGTAGGTGCCGGCCGGGCTGAAGAACGGCATCAGCACCTTGAACTCCAGGGCACTGCCGAGCAGCCCGGCGGCGGCGGTCGCGAGACCGAGCCGGCGCCGCCCCTTCCAGGCGATGTACCCGCCGATCGCGGCGAGGGTCAGCCCCAGGTCCTCCTTGACCAGGAGCAGCGGCGCGGCCCAGGCCACCGCGGCCCGCCAGCGCCGCAGGGCCAGCGCCTCCAGGGCGTACGAGACGAGCGGGACGGCGAAGCACACCTCGTGGAAGTCGAACGCCACGGCCGAGGCGATGCCCCAGCTCAGCCCGTACGCGAAGGCGACGACATGGGCGGCGCGGCGGCCCAGCGCCTGCCGGGCGCGGCGGGCGAGCGGCACGACGGCCAGGGCGAGCAGGGCGGCCTGGGCGAAGAGCAGGGTGTACGGCGACGGGGCGATCCGGTAGAGCGGCGCGAGGACGACGAGCACGGGATGGAAGTGGTCGCCGAGGAGGTTGAACCCGTCGCCGCGCAACGGGGCGACGGGGGCGCGCAGTTGGGCGTACGCCTTCACGGCCTGCTCGAAGATGCCGAGGTCGTAGCCGGTGGTGCGGATCAGCGCCTGGCGGCGGGCGCCGACGGCGGCGTAGAGCAGGAAGAGTGCGGCGGCCCACCCCCACCAGAGGAGGGCGGGCGGCGCCGTGCGCGGGCCCCGGCGGCTGGGAATCGCGGCGACCCCTCGCAGCCGCAGCGAGGACACTTCGTTGCTGATTGTCCGCATCCGTTCCATATGGTCGGATGCTAGGGCGCTCAGGAGGAGCGCAGGGGCTTCCTCGCCTCGATGAGGAACCGTGTCGTGTGCGCGACGAAGGGCCCGTCGGTACGGATCTGCTCGTCCAGCGCCGCCAGCTTGTCCTCGTACTCCTCGACCGTGAAGCCGGGCACCATCCAGATCACCTTGCGCAGGAAGTAGACGACGGCGCCGATGTCGTGGAACTCGGTGCGCAGCTTCTCCTGGCGCAGGTCCGCCACCTGGAGCCCGGCGGCCTCGGCCTCGGCGCGCGCCTTGCCCGGGTCGCGCCTGCCCCGGACGTCGGCGGACTGCGGACCCAGGAAGTACTCCACCAGCTCGAACACACTGGCGGGTCCGACCTGTTGGGAGAAGTAGGTACCGCCCGGGGTGAGCACCCGGGCGATCTCCGGCCACCAGGTCTGGACGGGGTGACGGCTGGTCACCAGGTCGAAGGCGCCGTCCCCGAACGGCAGCGGCGGCTCGTCGGCGTCGGCCACCACCGCGACGCCGCGCGGGTGCAGCAGGGCGGTGGCCCGGGCGACGTTCGGCGGCCACCCTTCGGTCGCGACCGCGAGCGGCGGCAGCTGCGGGACGGCCGCCAGGACCTCGCCGCCGCCGGTCTGCACGTCGAGGGCGGCCGTGGCCCGGGCCCAGCGCGCGGCCATGGCACGGGCGTACCCCCAGGACGGCCGCTCCTCGGTGGCCCGTCCGTCCAGCCAGGAGAAGTCCCAGCCGTCCACGGGGGCGGCCGCCGCCTCGGCGATCAGGTCTTCGAAGGTGCGGGTGTTGTGGTTACGGATGGTTTGCGCCATGTTGCGGACCCTACGCGCCTTGTACGGCCCAGGGGCGGCATATTCACGCGGCGAGGCCGCCGAGGAGCAGGCCGAGGTACGCACCGCCGATCATGAAGGGGCCGAACGGGATGGCCGCGCGGCGGTCGGCGCGGCGCGCGAGGATCAGCCCCAGGCCGTACGTGCCGCCGGCCGCGAACCCCGCGAAGGCGCCGGTGAAGAGGGTGCCCCAGCCGTACCAGCCGAGCACCACGCCGAGGCCGACGGCGAGCTTGACGTCGCCGAAGCCGAGGCCGGCGGGGTTGATCAGGAAGAGCACGAAGTACGCGCCGCCCAGGGCGAGTCCGCCGAGCAGCGCGTGCCGCCAGGACCCCTGGTGGTGCGGGGTGAGGGCGGCGGCGCCGAGGAGGGCGGCGGCGGTGGCGGCGAGGGGGACGGTGAGGAAGTCCGGCAGCCGGTGCACGCGGGCGTCGACGGCGGCGAGCAGGGCGGCGAGCGGGAGGAGGAGCAGCCAGACGGCCAGTTCGGGGCGGGGGCCGGTGGTGGTGGCGAGGGTGGCGGCGGCGATGGCTGTCGCCGCGGCCCATCTGCGCGCGCCGCGCTGTCGGCATGGCGGGGGGCCGAGCCATCGTGTGAGCGCGTGGCCCTCCGGGCAGGCGGCCCGGGGGGGCTCGCCCGCCTCCACGGCGAGCCGGTACGCGGCGCGCGGCACGAGCCAGCCGAGGGGGGCGCCCCAGGCGGCGGCGAGTAGGGGGAGGTACACGGGGTGCACCCTAGGGCGCGGCGGGAGGTCTTCCCCACCCCGCCCCTTCCCGAAAGCCCTCTGGCGGGCGGCCGGGTGGTGGGTCGGGGCGGGCTGCTGGGGGCTGCGCCCCCAGACCCCTCTGAGCTCGTCTGCGGACCGTCCCCCACTGGTCGCGCAGTTCCCCGCGCCCCTAGGTAGTTAGGGGCGCGGGGAACTGCGCGAGCAACCCGGCACGGTCCGCAGACGAAAGAAGCGGGGTGCAGGGGCCGCAGGCCCCGCGGCGGGGTTCGGGGGCGCAGCCTCCGGGGAAGCCCACCCACCCCAGTCCACCCCCACCCCCGGAGGGTTTAGGGAAGCCCCGAAGTTCCAGACTGACAGTTCTGGAGATTCGGCCCCATGGCGGCATCGTCGCAGGTCAAGCAGTCGCGGAACCCTTCGTTCTCCCACAGAGCCCGGGAAGAGGAGGAAGTGGCGCGAGGCACCGCCGGGTGCAGCGCAACACCCTCGGTCCCCACAGGGGGCATGGATAAGGCATACACCCCTGTAGGAATCCTGGCTCAAGCTACCGAGACCCTGCGCGGGGTGCGGTGCATCCGACTGTCGGTCCGTACGGATGAGACCACCAGCCCCGAGCGTCAGCGCGAATCCGACGACCAGGCGGCGGCAGCCCTCGGCATCGACTTCGGCGAGGGTGACGCACTGCGCGAAGCGGTCGACCTGGACGTGTCCGCGTCCAAGGTCGGCCCCTTCGAGCGTCCGCAGCTCGGCGCGTGGCTGAAGCGCCCCGACGACTTCGACGCCCTTGTCTTCTGGCGCTTCGACCGGGCTATCCCGGTCCATGGTCGACATGCATGAGCTTGCGAAGTGGGCCCGCAAGCACCGCAAGATGATCGTTTTCGCCGAGGGTCTGGGTGGCACGGGTCGGCTTGTCTTCGACTTCCGCAACCCGATGGACCCCATGAGCGAACTCATGATGATGATGTTCGCGTTCGCGGCGCAGGTCGAGGGACAGAGCATCAAAGACCGCGTAACTGGTGCACAGGCAGCCATGCGGAAGATGCCGCTTCGGTGGCGTGGTGGTGGACAGCCCGCCTACGGCTACCTTCCTGCCCCGATGCCCGCCGAACATGGTGGGGTGGGCTGGACGCTCGTCCCGGACCCCGAAGCGGTCACCGTCATTGAGCGAATCATTGCCGCGCTGGTGGCCGGTCTCGCCCCACTCACTATCGCCCGGATGCTGAACGCTGACGGTGTGCTGTCCCCGTCCGCGCACTGGGCCGCCTACCGGACCCGTACGAAGAACGGCGGCGCGGAGCCCGAGGAGACGAACAGGCCGAAGCGGAAGCCCGCGCGGTGGCGGGACAAGACCATCGTCAAGATGCTCACGTCCCCCGCGATCATGGGTTGGAAGATGCACCGGGGCAACCCCGTGCGCGACGACCAGGGCGCCCCGGTCATGGCTGCCGAAAAGGGGATCCTCACCCGCGAGGAGTTCGACCAGGTGGGCGCGCTGCTCGCCCCCAAGCCCGTCGCCGAGCGTTCGCCCGTCCGCAAGGACTCCGGGGCACTGCTGCTGCGCGTGATCCACTGCGACGGCTGCGAGGGCCGGATGTACCTGAACAAGGGCTACTACCAGTGCTCTTCCTACAAGTACGGGGCGAACTGCCCCGCACCGTCCACGGTGCGTGCTGACTGGGTCGAGCAGTACGTCAACGGCGAGTTCCTGCGGCTGGTCGGCCCCGTGCAGATCACCCGTGTCACGGAGATACCGGGCTATGACCCTCAGCCGGAGATTGACGCCACCGTGGCGGAGATGGAGGAGCACGACGAGCAGAAGGGCCGCCGCAAGTCCAAGGCGGGCATGGCAGCCTGGCAGAAGCGCGCCGACGCGTTGGAAACCCGGTTGGCAGAGCTGGAAGCACGGGAGAAGACCGAGCCCCGCCGAGAAGTCCTGTCGACCGGCCGCACCTACGGCGACGACTGGAACAGCGCCGACACCATGGCACGGCGCACCATGCTCGTAGAGGCAGGTGCACGGCTCATGGTCAAGCGCGGAACGCGGGGTGGGTGGCGCAAGCTCGACCTTCGGCGGGTGGAGTTCACCATCACCGGGGACCTGGACCCCGCCATTGAAGAGAACGTGACCGTGGCCGATGAAGTCGCCACCGAGAACAACCCAGACCACGCGCCCACGCCCGGAGCGAAGGCGCACCGCAACCTGACCCCGCAGGCACTCGCCACGGCTGCGTAACTGACCATAGGGGAGCCCCGGTAGTCCTCGACCGCTGGGGCTTTCCTCTGCCCGCAGACAGGCGCACAGCGCCCCTCTTGCCGCGCCGCTCCCCGTCGGCGAGGGCCACCAGCGGGCAAGCAAGCGTGACGGTGTGACGCTGGAAGGGCTTTTTCACTTTTCTCTATGAGAAGTAGAAGAAAAACAGAAACAGCCCCCCTCAGCGTCACACCGAGCCGTCCCGGGGAATCTCTCCGGCCCTACTACTTCCGGGTAGGACAGCCATCCCGCCAACAGGGTCTCTGCCGACACCCTCAGCACCGCGCAACACCTTCGGTCCCTACTACTGGGGCAAGAGAGCGGGACTACCGCGCACCCACCCCAAGGGGGACACCCGGCGGTCCGAGTGCCCGACTCTCACCAGCGTTGCCCGCGCACCACGCACCCCGCAGACGCTGCATGACAGCCACGCGGCGCCCCTCGCTCCGCTGGCCAGCGCCACCGGCGGAGCGAGGGGTGGTGAGGTGGTGGGTTAGACCCTTTTCCTAGGTCGTATAAGAAAACTCTAGAGAAAACAGATTTGGGGCTTCGTTCACCACCTCGCCACCCCGGGAATCTCTCGGTCCCTACTACTCCCACGGAGAGAGCGGAACTACCGCGCACCCGCCCTACAGGGGGACATCAGGCGGTCTGAGTGTCCGGCGCTCGGAACCAGCGTCGCCCGCGACCCATCGGGGCCGCTGTAAGGCTCACCACGCGACGTTCGAGGGGCGGGCCACGGTCCGCACTCGACGGGCACGGAGCCGACGACGGGCCAAGCGGTATGACGCTGCTGCACGGCTCCGCCGACGAGTGCAGGAACGGGGCTCGGCCTGGTGCGACTGGTGCATGGGCGACTTCCCCGCCGACGGGGTGGATGTCGACCACGTACGTCCGCTGTCCCTCGGGGGCGAGGACGTGGACAGCAACGTTCAGGTGTTGTGCCACGGGTGCCACCAGCTCAAGACCCGGACCGAGTTCGGGACCCTACGCCGTGGCATCCCGGCGACCGGCTAGCGGCTTGTCCACCAGGTGATTCCGGCTCCTGCGGCCGTTGTCATGGCAGTGACCAACCACCCCGGAATGCGCTGGATTGTGACGTGCACGGGGCCACAGCGGATGTCGACCTGTGGAGCCGAGCGGGGCTTTTGGGTACGCGGACTTGGCACTGCCACTCCTGCCATTGGGGGTGTTGCTGTCGCTCCCATGTGTAGGGGGTGGCGTTCGTGGCTGACCACATAGCGCGGGGTGGCGGAGGTAGAGCGAATAGAAAGAAATTTTACTGATAGACGCACACATTTGGCCTGCTGGCCGTGAGGATCCCCCATGCCTAAACGACCCCGCCCCCCTTGTTCTGTCCCCGGCTGCCCCGAGGTGACTGCCCGTGGTGGCCGCTGTGAGGCTCACCGACGCGAGGCCGAGCAACAGCGTGGAACGAGCGCCGAACGGGGCTATGACACACGGTGGCAGCGCATCCGTAAGGCGTACCTGTACCGCAACCCGTGGTGTCTGCTGTGCGGTCGCACGGCCACGGTTGCCGACCATTTCCCGCTGTCGCGGCGGCAGTTGGTTGCGCAGGGCGTAGCCGATCCGGACGCGCCGAACAGGCTTCGTCCGTTGTGCGCGACGTGTCATAACCGCGAGACCGCGAAGCATCAACCTGGCGGTTGGGCCGCTGAACGTATCAAGCCTCGCCGGTTCTGAGTCTCTGACCAGGCGGGTACTCCCGATGCCTCTTCGCTCCGAATCGGCAGTGAGCGCAGAAACTTGCACCGGTGCTGCGGACGTTTTTGGAAGGCCCCGAACGGGGCCGACATCAGGAAGTGAGAATGCATGGCAGATAGATACCGGCCCAAGTCGGCCGTTCAGCGGGCGCGTGAGGGCAACCCTTCAAAGACTGCGATCAAAGAGGGCGTGATCGTGCCTCGCGCGATCCTCGCCGAGCCGGATTGGTCCGGGGTGTTCCCGCCCTCATCCGATCCCGCTGTTGAATCAGCGAACGTCCGGTGCCGGGAAGTGGCGTCCGAGGAGTGGCGCCGCATCGTCCCCATTCTGGAAGTCGCCGCCGGGATCGGCGAAGTGGACCACACCACGGTCAAGGACCTCTGCATCTGCGTTGCCCGCATCGACCAGGCGGAGCGGGACCTTTCCGAGCGCGGACTGATCGTGACCGCCGAGCGCGGGACGGTGAAGAACGGGGCTGCGACCATCGCCGGGCAGTACCGCACCCAACTAGCGCGCTACATACGAGAACTCGGCCTCTCACCGAGCGCCCGAACCGGCATCGTCCCGCCGGAATCCGAGGACAACGACTCGGACATCTGGGACTGACCCCGAATGCCTTCTTCGCTATTTTCAGGAGTAAACAGTTATGTCTCTTACCCTTGCTGAATCCGCCAAGCTCTCCCTTGATCAGCTTCAGCGCGGTGTGATCGAAACGTTCGTCCAGGAGTCGCCGATCCTGGACCGGCTCCCGCTGATACAGGTGGCGGGCAACGCCTACCGATACAACGAGGAGTCCACGCTTCCCGGGGTCTCGTTCCGGGGCGTGAATGAGGCCTACCCGGAGAGCACGGGCACGCTGAACCAGCGGATCGAAACGCTCGCCATCCTGGGTGGGGATGCTGACGTGGACAAGTTCATCGTGCAGACCCGGGGCAACCTGAACGACCAGCGGGCCGTACAGACCGCTATGAAGGTCAAGGCCGCTTCCGTCCACTTCGCCGACCAGTTCTTCAACGGCGATGTGGAGGTGAACCCGAAGGGGTTCGACGGACTGCGCAAGCGTCTGCTCGGCGGCCAGGTCCTGGACGCGAAGGGCGTCGGCCCGGTCGCCAACGGCCATGACTTCTTTGACGCGTTGGACGCGCTCGTCGCTCAGGTGCGCGGCCTCAACGGCACGAACGGAGCGCTGTACATGAACGCCGCGCTCCGGGCGAAGATCGAGTCCGGATTCCGGCGGCTCGGCGGTGCCGAACTCCTCTCGGCCGAGATCGCCGGGAAGCGCGCCCCGGTCTGGAAGGGCATCCCGCTCCTGGATGCCGGGCAGAAGCTCGACGGCACCGACGTACTCCCGATGACTGCCGGGACCGGCGGCAAGCAGACCGGCGACATCTACGCCGTGCGCTTCGGGTCCACGGAAGCAGACTCCGGGGTCACCGGCCTGACCAACGGCGGGGTTCAGGCAACCGACCTTGGCGAGTCCCACGACAAGCCCGTCTACCGCACCCGCATCGACTTCTACTGCGGTCTCGCCCTGTTCGGCGGGAAGGCAGCCGCACGGCTGACCAACGTCCTCGCCGGCTGACCCGGCACCACCGAGCCCCCGCGCTCGTCACCCTTCGGGGCGGCGGGTGCGGGGGCTCTTGTCGTTGGTCTGGCTGGGCGTTCCGTCAGGCGGCCTGAAGGACGCGAGCCCGCTCGTTGAAGTCGGCGACGAGCGGGTGTTGCCCGAAGGGGATCATGCGCCGCTGTAGATCCTGAACGGCTTCCACGCTGCGGGACGACTTCACCCGGCGGGCAAGGTCGAGCGTCCGGACTCCCGCCGAATGCGCGGCCTCAAGGTCCCTGCGCTGCAAGTGGGTGACGGCGAGGGCTGCTTGGGACATGGCTCCGCGTCGGGCCCTGTTCTGCTTGCGTGCGTGGGCGATCGACGCACGGGCGTGTTCCTCTGCGTGCTTTGGCTCGTCGATGTCCCGGAAGGCGTTGGCCCATTCGCCGCCAAGATACGCAGGGTCGATGAACTTTGCCCATTCTGGCTCGCGTTGGGGGTCAACCTTGTCGAAGGCGCGTTCCGCGTTGGTGATGGCCTTGACCGTCGCTGGCTTGTCACCGAGAACGGCGAGCGCGCGCGCTTCGAGCGTCCAGAGGTCAGCGAGGCAGGCGTTCGACTCGGTACGCCCGAGGCCCTGTCGGCCGGACTGGGCGAGTCGCCGCCCCTCCTCCGGATGCCCAAGCAGTGTTGCTTGGTCTGCCATGCCTGCAAGCACGTGAGCCCCGAGGGCAGGGTCTTTCGACTCCTCGGCGAACCGCAAAGCCTGAACCAAGTACCGCTGCGCCGTGCCATGTTCGCCGTTGTCGAAGGCCATCCAGCCCAACAGGTAGACCTGTTCGGCAGTGGCTTGGCACAGGGCGTGACGAACCTCTTCGCTGTTCGTCCGGCGAAGCAGGGGATAGACATGCTCGTTCATGTACGCGGCAAGCGCGAGTCGGCCGCTCCCGCCCCCCTGGAAGATGTCCATCTCCTGAAACGCGCTGAACATGTTCTTCACGGATGCCACGTCTTCCAGGCGCACGTGACGACCCGGTTCGGGTTGCTGATCAAGGGCGTTGAGGAGCCAGTCACGGGACGGCCCGACTGCGGCCACCGCCGCGAAAGGCGCCCCCACAAGGAATGCTCGCCTGTCCACGTCCGCTCTCCCTAGCTCTGCGACTGCTTCGACCGTCACAGCAAACGATGAGTTGTAGGTCAGCGCCCGGTCAATGTCGGGCGACTCGCCTAGTCCCAGGTCGTCAGTCGTGACGCGGTACCCGAAGCGCGCCGAGAACAGATCGGCCAGGATCGCCGGGACAGGATGCCGGGGCGCCTCCCCAAGGGCCACCCAGCGGCGAACGCTGGACGTGTCCGAGCAGACGTGCGGGTGTCCCCATTCGGCCGCCATGGTCTTGACGCGTCGTCCGAGTTCGCCACGGCTCCACCCCGACCGTTCGAGCCAGTCAGCGAGCTTCGCATTTGGATCTTTCACCACGACCGCCCTTGATCAAAGGGTGAGCTGCATTCACCACTATTCACTACCTCTCATGAAGCTACCCGCCAGCGCACAGCGGATGTTGGCTATCTGATGAGTCGGCATTCCTCTTGGGGACGGTGAGACGCGATGGATGGCCCGCAGTACGTAGTGGACACCGCGAACGACAACAAGATCGGCGTGGTCCAGTGGCGCTACGCGGGGAGCGTGTACCTGCGACCGCCCGGCGGCGGGACCGAGTGGGCAACAGCGCCAGAAGCGTTGCGGCACCTCACCCCGGAGGAGATGGCACGGGCCCGCGTTTTCGACACTCCGATTGGGGGTCGGCGCTGATGTGGGCTGTCGTACCCGGACTGCCGTGGATTCCCGCTCCCGGCGTGCTGGTCAAGGACACAGCGCGCGGGCGGCTCGGGAGGGCCGTCACGTGGGATGGCGAGACGCACGTAGTCACGCTGGTGCCGCCGGACGGCGGGGACCCCTGGGAGACCGACGCGTTCCGCCCGGCGGTTCGGCCATGAGCGCCCGCAGCACCCTGCGCGCCGTGGTCTACAAGGTGCTACGACACCCGTCGAGCGAAGTGACCTTGTCGGCCCGCTGCATGTCCGCCGCCGATGGCGGATGCCTCTGGACGCTGGACGCAACGGCGGACCTCAAGGCCGGAAGCGTCGCCATGATCGAGCACACGGCCGCCACGGGTCACGCGATCTTCGCCCGCAGGGTGGAAGACATGGCCTGTGTGGTGCTGAACAGCTCCCAGGAGCAGACACGGCGACTGGCGGTCAACCAACGGGAACTGGCGGCCTCCGAGGAACACGCGAGGGCTGGCCACCCCTGAGACTCCCGGCCCCGGTGAGGCGCCCCCGTGCATTGGGCAGCCCCGTTCCGGCCGGGGGTCGGGTTCAGCTCCCGCTGTCTGCGTCGTGATGTGAGGTCCAACGCGGGCAGCGGGGCGAGGTGTCCGCCCCATCGGCTCAGTGGGGACTCAGGCGCTGGGGCGGACTGTTCGGCTCAACTCGCAACGACAGAACCGAAGGAGGCTCATTATGGGCAGGGACGAAGTGAACGGCTACGACGTGGCGGGCGAGGAGATCATCAGCGCCCCCGAGCCGGAGCCGGAGCCTGACGAGAACGGCAACGGAGATGACCAGTAGCACCCCTGGATCAGGTGACGGCAGCGCCCGCGCGACGGCACGCAGGTTCCTGAAACGCGACCTTCCGGAGAACTCCGAACTGTCGTGGCTGTGCCAGACCCACAAGGACCCCGGCGCCATGAAGCTGGTGCTGCGCACGGGCTACGTGTGCCAGCACTGCCAGCGTGAGCGCACCCGCACCTGACTACGGCCCCGGTCGGCACGCCCCCGTGTGTCGGCCGGGGCCTACTCGTCGCCCTGGTGCTCGCCCTCGGCGCTCCGATCGCGAACGTAGGTGCCCCGCTGGGGCACGGTGTAGACGTAACCGAGTTCCCGCAGATGCTTGACTGCTCGCCGCGCGGTGTCCCGGGCCACACCCCATCGCTGGATGAGAGCGGACTCCGAGGGAATCGGGCGGTCTACCGCGATCGTGCCCGACTCGATATCCCGGATGATCTCGGCCGCCATCTGCTGATACGGCGGAGTCGGGGCGTCGTAATCAATGGTCGGGCTCATACCGAAGAGCGTAGACAACCGGCCACGGCGGCGCCCGTTTCCATACGTTGGTAGACGAGGGTAGAGGAGTCCCCTTAACGTCGAACACGAAAACGCCCCGACAGACCGATTAGGCCCGGTCTATCGGGGCTCCGCCGAGACAGCTATCTAGGAGCTGAACGACGTATGCGCGATGTTATCGCCCGTGCCCTGCTGTGGGTGCTGCGCCTCTTACTGCCCGCCCACGGACGCCACTGCGGGAACCGCCCCTCTCCCCGTCCCGCCCCCTCACCGGTCCCGACCCCGCGCAAGACCGTGATCTGTGCGCCCTCGGCCCCGATTACGTTGGTCGTCCCCGCTCGGTCCATGACAACAGTCGAGAAGCACGGCCCCCGCATCCCGCCCTATCTTCGCGCATGGGTCCAGCGGGAAGAAGCCGCGATCGAACGGCGGCGCCAACGCTGCCTCGCGATGGTGTTCGCCGATCTCGGCTACGACTACCCGAACCCCGAGCGGCACGATGTGTACGTGGCGGTGGTCGCATGACCCGCGACGCGATCACCCCGGAGCCCGAGCCCGCCAAGCCGCCCACGTTGGCTACCTGCGGACACTTGACTGGCGCCCCTGTTGTCATCGGCGCAGTACAGAGCATGAGCGGCGGGTCCGGGTACACCCGCAACGTGTGCCCGGACTGTGCGCACAAGTACCCGCAGCATGCCGTGTGGGATGAACTGCCCGTGATGCGCCGCTCAACAGCTAACTAGTACGTCCTTCCAAGCTGTCCCTCCCGGCGCACGGTCGGGCGGGACAGAACCCCTACTTTGGAACTTCGGGAAGGGGTGGGGTGGGGGCTCTGTAGCGTGGGCGTATGGCGCGATGGCGGGACGGGTGCGGGCAGTTGGTGGTTGAAGGGGGAATCCTCGTGCCCCTTGAGGTCGCCTCGTCCTATCGGGCCCGGACCCGGGGGCTCCTCGGGCGGGACGGGGTCGAGGGGGCCGTGCTGCTCAGCCCGGCCACCTCCGTCCACACCTTCCGCATGCGCTTCCCCCTCGACGTCGCCTACCTCGACCGCCACCTCCGCGTGATCACCCTCCACACCGTCCCCCCGAACCGCCTCACCGCCCCCCGCCTCCGCGCCCGCCACATCCTGGAGGCGGAGGCGGGCGCAATGGCCCAGTGGGGCATCCGACCCGGCGTACGGGTGCGCGTAGAACTACATGCGGGCCACACGTAAGCCGGAAGTAGCCTTGCCCGCCCCGCACGCCCCTGCCTACGATCACGGCACGGCATCGCGCGTTGGTCACCGACCGGGTGAGCGTGGAGGTGCCCGTGAGATGCCTGTTGGAGGCATTCCACCGTGTCAGTCGAGTTGAATCACACCATCATCCACTCCCGCGACAAGCGGGCCTCCGCCGAGTTCCTGGCGGACATCCTGGGCCTGCGGGTCGGCGACGAGTGGGGACCGTTCATCCCCGTGGAGACCGGAAACGGCGTCACCCTGGATTTCGCCACCGGTGACCCGGACAAGATCGTGCCGCAGCACTACGCCTTCCTCGTCTCCGAGGAGGAGTTCGACGCGGGCTACGAGAAGATCAAGCAGTGGGGCGTACGGCACTTCGCCGATCCGTACATGAAGCGCCCCGACGAGATCAACCACAACGACGGCGGCCGGGGCGTCTACTTCCTCGACCCGTCCGGCCACGCCATGGAGATGATCACCAGGCCGTACGGCAGCGGATCTTAGGACAGGCCTAGTCTTCCGGCCGGGCCAGCGCCGCGAGCAGCGCCACCGCCTCGCCCACCGGCACCGGCCGGAAGAACTCCGCGTCCACCGCCTCGACCGCCGCGATCGCCCGCGGCGCGAGCTCCGCCCCGGCCTCCGTCACCCGCAGTCGCTTGGCCCGGGTGTCCGCCGGGTCGGTCTCGCGCACCAGCAGGCCCTTGCCCTCCAGCGTACGGACGACCTGGGACGTCATCTTGACGTCGGTGCCCGCCTGGCGGGCGACCGCCAGCTGGTTGGGGTGCTCGCCCTGCCCGTTGAGCCACCAGGTGCACGCGAGCAGCACGAACTGCACATGCGTGAGACCCAGCGGCGCCAGGGCCGCGGTCACCCCGCGCTGCCAGCGCAGGGTGGCGTGCCAGAGCAGGAACCCGGGGCTCTCGCCGGGCGTGAGCGCCATCAGCGCCCCTCCGCGAGCCGGACGAGCGCGGCCATGGTCTGGGGCCAGTCGGCGGTGACGGCCGAGCCGATCTCCGGGCCCAGTTCGTCGGCCGCGGCTCCGGTGATCTCCATCCGGTAGACCACCCGGGTACGGTCCGGGGCCTGCCGGTCGAGCCGGTGCGCGGTGCGCAGGACCAGGCCGTCGAAGCGGGCCTCGTCCACGAACAGCTCGTTCTCGGCCACTTCGGTGATCCGCAGCTCGATCGGGTCCTGACCGTCCGCCCCCATGGTGATCTCGGTCCCGGCCGCGAACGGGCCCCGGATCTCGATCTTCTGGACGTCCGCGTTCCAGGCACCCCAGTTCTCCACATCGGCCCACAGCCGCCAGACGGCCTCGGGGGTGGCGCTGGTCTCGACGCCGTGCTCGTACACCCACATGTCGGTTCTCCTCTGACGCCTGATGCCCGTGTCGACCTGTCGCGCGCTTTAACCTTCCCGTAGATTATCTGCGCGCAGACTATCTGTCCACACTTCACCGATGACCGCATGGGCGATTCCCGGCCACCTCGCGCCCGCGTGCGCTTTTGTCCAAGTCCCGGGTACGCCCCCGCTGGCAGCCTCTGTGGTGCGCGGGAGCGTCACTTCCAACGGACGTTGACGGGGGCCCGCGCGCATACGGGGCCCGGCCGACCGCACCTCCACCCGGCCGGCCGGGCCCGCCCTCGCTGCCGGGCCCGGTCCTAGCCGGAGGCCCCGCGCGGGAAGGACACCTCGACTCGGCGGTTCTTGCGGCGGCCGTCCTCCGAGGAGTTGTCGGCGATCGGGTAGTCCTCCGCGTACCCCCGGATGTCGAACGTGACCGCGCCGCCCACCGACTGCGAGAGCGCGCCCTGGACGGCGTCCGCGCGCTGGCGGGACAGGACGACGCCGTGCTCGTGCGTACCGAGGTTGTCGGTGAAGCCGAACACGCGGACGTTCGTGGCCTTCTGCTTCTTGATCTCGTCGGCGATCGCCTGGATGCGGCCGGTGGCCTCGGCGGAGAGCGCGGCGCTGTCCTTGCCGAAGAGGACCTCGGCCTGCAGGGCGAAGGAGATGTCGGCGTTGGTGTCGGAGCGGCGCTCCTCGCCGCCCATGTCCTCGACGACCGACTTGATGTCGACGACCCTCGGCGCGGCGAGCGTCGCCCCGTCGGAGAGCTTGAGCCCGGGCGCGTTGGCGTCGACCTTCACGGGCGGGGCGGCGGCGGGCACGGCGGTGGGGTTCGGATCGTCGGCGACGGCCGCGCCGGCCCCCGCCGCGACGAACAGCAGCACCGCGGCGGCGAGGACCGCGGGGCGGGCGTGACGGCGGCGGGGACCGGGGGCCGGGGTCGCGGGTGTTGCGTCGGTGGCCTGCATGGGGTGCCTCAGCCTCAGCCGGAGATCTTGATGGTGGCGGTGGGCATGGTGGGGAGTTGGAAGTCGACGTCGGTGACGGAGGTGGGGGGCGCGGGGAACTGCGTGTAGAAGGGGGCGGCCTCCCCGGCCTGGATGCCCGTCGTGAACTGCGAGCACAGACAGCGCCCGTCCGTGTCGCGCAGGATCAGGTACCGCTTCTTGCCCACCTTGTCGACCAGCGCCGCGCCCGCCATGGAGGCGCCGTTGCTCCTCAGCTCCTGTTCGCTGCCCTGCCAGCCGGGTGCGGAGAACAGGTTCTTGGAGCCGTTCTTCACGACGCCCTGCACCGTCACGAACCCTCCGGCGTCCCGCTTCGCCGAGTTGATCACCACCTCGACGCCGTCGGCGCCGCTGATGGTCGCGAGGACCTCGGTGCTCTGGGTGGACGGGCCACCGGCCGGGGAGTTCTTCCCGCCGGACGCCGCCGGAGCGGTGGAGGCCTTGTCGTCGCCCTTCGGCTTGCCCCCGCCGTCTCCCCCGCAGGCGGTCAGGGTGAGCGTCAGGGCGGCGGCAGCCGCCGCGACCACCGCGCCTCTCGTCCACGCCCCGGTCTTGGCCTTGTCCATGAGTGAAGCCCCTTCGGTCCTTCGTGCTGCGCACTTCATACGCTTACTTGTCGGCCAGATGGACGGAGAACAGGTCGGACGCCTTCGGCAGGAGGTCGAGGTGGCCGGGGTCGATCTCGAAGTCCCGCTTGTCGCAGACGAGTCGGTACGCCTTCTGCTCGCCTCCCGGGCCGCCGGGCCCCGGGGACTCGCTCGACGTCGGCCCCGGCTCGGGGGGCTCGGTGGTGGGCCCGCTCCCCGGCGCCTCTTTGAGGTGGCAGCGCGGGACGACCACGGCGGTCGCCTTCGCCTTGCCCTTGTGGTCCTGCGTGGCGGCGATGACCGAGTGGCCCGCCGTCCTGTTGGTCTGCACGGCCACCTGATAGGTGGGCTCGGGCCCGAAGGAGAGCTCGCAGGTGTCGGCCGTGGCGTCGTTGCGCGAGGCGAGGTCGTACGCCGCCGGGCAGGAGTCGTGCGGGAGCAGCCCGCCCCGATCGCCTTCGAGCAGCTTCTGCCAGCGCACGAGGTCGAAGGTGTCGAGCAGGCCGTTCCGCAGCTGGTCGCGGAAGTCCTGGGCCGCCGCGAGGGCCGCCGCGTCCGCGGCCGTCTGGGCCTCGTTGCGCTTCACCGCCGCCTGCCCGACCGCGAAGTACGCGAACGCGAGGAAGAGCAGGCCCGCCACCGCGGTGATGTAGACGGGGAAGGCCTGCCCCCGGTCGCCGGTGGGACGGCGGGACGCGGGTGGGGTCAGGGGTTGATCTTGTTGATCGCCGCCGTGATCTTCCCGGCGATCGTCGTGCCGAAATTCGTCTGCGTAAGCACCAGAATGATCGCCACCACCACGATGATGATCCCCATGTACTCGACCGCGCCCTGCCCCCGGTCCCCCCGCCGCCGCAGCGCCGTCGCCGTCGTGTTCAGCCAGCCGTGGACCCGGATCCTGGCGGCGGTCGCGGGCTTGAGGAGCTTGTCGTTCATGGTGGTCCCCTCCGGGGTCTACGGCGGTGCCGCGCTCGACAGCCGCACCGTACCCGGGCCCTCCGGTTCCGGCACAGGGCCCCAGGGCCCAATTCCGGGACCGGGAGGCGAGTCGACGTCGGAGGTTCATCGTCCCGCCACCCCCCGCGTGCCCAGCCACGTCGCCACCGCCTGGGTGCGGCTGTTGCTGTGTAGCTTCGCGAAGATGCGGTTGATGTGGTTCTTCACCGTCTTCTCGCTGATGAAGCAGGCGGCGGCGATCTGCTGATTGCTCATGCCCGCCGCGATCAGCTCCATCACCTCCACCTCCCTCCTGCTCAGCCGGTGCACCCCAAGTCCCTTGCCGAGGAGCGGAGTTCCCCTCCGGCGCCCCGGTGACGACTGTCCCACATCCGGTTGCATCCGCGAAGCCTCTTCGTTCGGATTTAATGAAATCGACCGGGGCATGACACCCGGAGGAGTGGCGGAACAGCCAAGGGGGCCCACTCCGCCCGACCCCACCTGCCGTACCGCGCCCACCAGTTGTTCCACCGTGAACTCGCCGTGGACCAGATAGCCGCGCGCACCGAGCCGCAGCGCCTCGCGTACGGTCTCGGGCTCGGCGCTGTACGTCAGCATCATCACCGGCGCCACCCGCACCAGGCGGGGCAGCGCCGCCAGACCGTCCACTCCGGGCATCCGCACATCGAGCAGGACCACGTCCGGCCGGTGCAGTAGCGCCGCCTCGTACGCCTCGCGGCCGTCCGCCGCCTCGGCGACCACCTCCGTGCCGCCGCGGCCGTCGAGCAGCGCGGTGAGCCCGGCCCGCACGACCGGGTTGTCGTCCGCCACCAGGACCCGGGTCACAGCGCACACCCCTCCCCCAGCGCCGCCAGCGGCAGGTCGAGGCGGACCTCCGTGCCCTTCGCCGCCTCGCCCCGGCCGATGCGGATGCGCGCGCCCAGGTCCGCCGCCCGCTCGACCATGCCGACCAGGCCGAAGTGGCCCGCCCGGCGCAGCCCGTCGAGCGTGGTGCCGGGGGGCAGGCCGCGCCCGTCGTCGTACACGCTGATGCGCAGCACGTCCCCGACCACGCCCGCCGACACGTCCACCCGGGCCGGGCCCGCGTGGCGGTGGGCGTTCTCCAGGGCCTCCGAGGCGATGGTGAGGAGCTGGCGGGCGACCGGGTGCGGGACCCGCATCGCATCGACCGACAGGGGGCGGTAGGTCACTCCCGGCTTCTCGCTCCGACCCGCGAAGTCCCGCACCCGCGCCGCCAGTTCCGCCAGCACGTCCACTCCCCCGTCCGGGCCCGGCTCGCGGCGCAGGTCGGCGAGGAGTTCGCGGGACTCGGCGGCGGCGCGGCGGGCCGAGCGGGCCACCAGGGTCGCGCCCCGGCGTACTGTCACCGGGTCGGAGCGGTCGGCCGAGGCGGCCAGGCCCTCGGCGGCCAGCGCCACGCCGTGCAGGGTCTTGGCGACCGAGTCGTGCAACTCCCTGGCCAGCCGCGCCCGTTCCTCCTCCACCGCCAGCCGCGCCCGGGCTTCGGTGAGCGCCCGCGAGGCCACCCCGAACCGCAGCAGCAGGCCCCGCAGCGCGACCCCGGCCGCGCCCGCCAGGACGCAGAAGCCGGGCAGCAGCAGGGCCGGGGCGACCGGCTGGGGGTGGTGGCGGCTCTGGGCCATGTACGCGAGCGCCAGGATCACGCACTGGAGCCCGGCGAAGATCCCCGCGCCCCGCCACCCGTACACCAGACCGGCGAGCAGCGGGGTGCAGACGACGACGTAGCCGAGCGGGGAGTCGGGGGTCGCGGTGAACAGCAGCAGCGCGCCGAACGCGGTGTCCACGCCGAGCAGCCACGGGTGGAGCAGCAGCGGGCCGAAGCGCTCCCAGTCGCGGTAGAGGGCGTACGAGCCCATGAAGGTGATCAGTACGGCCCCGGAGACCAGCCACGTGGCGATGCCCCGGGCCGAGTTGGCGAGGGCGAAGGGGGTGCCGAGCCCTATCATCGCGAGGCGGAACAGGAAGACCTGGCGGCAGAGCGCCTGGAGGGCGTTGAGCTGGAGGGAGACCTCGGGCTCGGGCGGCGGGCCGGACGGCTGCGGTGGCCTCGGCATGGTGGTCCCCCTCACTTCCCCGTGAGCGAGCCGATGTCGGCCTCGGATCCGAGCAGCATCGCGGACGCCATCAGGATCATGGTGGCGGGCACCATGAACGTGGTGACCATCAGCGTCGCCTTGGGGACCGCCTTGGCTGCCTTGCGGCGGGCGTTCTGGGCGTCGGTGCGGCGCATGTCGGTGGCGATCGCTATCAGCGTGTCCACGATGGGCGCACCCAGCTCCTCGCCCTGCTGGAGGGCGGTGACGAACATGGCGACCTGCTCGGAGTCGTTGCGCCGACGCAGGTCGTCGAAGGCCTGGCGGCGGCTGACCCCCATGTCCATCTGGCGCAGCGCGATCCGCACCTCGTCGGCCCAGGGGCCCTCGTACTTCTCCGCGACCCGCTCCAGGGCCTGGCGGAAGCCGAGACCGGCGGAGACCACCACGGCCAGCACGTCGAGGAAGTCCGGCAGGGTCCGCTCGATGTCGTCGCGGCGGCGGCGGACGGCCGCCCAGATGCCGACCTCGACCCAGTAGTACGCGAACGCGACCATCAGCAGGGCCAGCAGGTAGTTGCCGCCGGAGACCATGACCACCGCGCCGACCGCGCCGAGCGCCCCGTACACCGCGCGCCGGGCCGCGTAGCGGTCGATGGTCAGGCCGCCGGGGTTGCCCGCCATGTCGATCTTGCGGCGCTTCTCGCTGACGCGCTTGGGGCCCATCAGCCGCAGCACGAGCGGGGCGTAGCGGATGCCGAGGCGGTCGATGGCGCCGCCGGTGCGGGTGGTGCGGGTGGCGCCGACCTCCAGGGCGAGGGCCAGGTCGCCGGGGAGCTTGGCCTCGGCGCGGTACATCCGTACGCCCTCGAAGGCGCCCAGGACGCTGAGTCCGCCGATGAGTCCCAGGATCAGTTCCATGCCCGCCCCCTCAGACGTCGATCTTGGAGATACGGCGGATCGCGACGAACCCGAGCGCGTACAGCCCGAGCGCCACGACGACCGCGGCCTGGCCCAGGAACGTGCCGGTCATCTTGGCGAGCGAGCCCGGTGCGATCTGGTTGACGAGCAGCATGGCACCGACCCCGATCGCCGGCACCGCGTAAGCCGTGGTGTTCACCTGAGACAGCTGGGTGCGCACCTCGCGGCGGGTCTCCTTGCGCTCCTCCAGGGTGGTGGTGAGGTTGCGCAGCGAGTTGACGACCGCGCCGCCCGCCCGGTTGGAGAGGATCAGCGTCGAGACGAGGACGACCAGTTCGCGCGAGGGCAGCCGGTGGGCGAGCTCGCCGAGCGCGTCGTCGAGGGTGCGGCCGACGGCGAGCTGGTCGGCGACGGTCTTGAGCTCGTCGCCCGCCGGGGCCTCCAGCTCGTCGGCCGCCATGGCGATGGCGGTGCGCAGGGCGAGCCCGGCCTGGGTGGCGTTGGCGATCACCCGGGAGATCTCGGGGAGCTGGTTGATGAACGCTTCCGTACGCCGGGTGCGCTGCCAGTTCAGGAAGGTGTTGGCGGCCCAGAGACCGGCCAGCGCGGCGAGCGGGCCGAAGAAGGAGGCGAGCACCGAGGCGGCCACCACCCACAGGCCGACGACTCCGGCGAGTACGTAGACGAAGAACTCGCCCGGGGTGAGGTCCAGGCCGGTCACCGCGAGCTTGCGCTCGATGCGCTTGCCGACCGCGGTGCGGCGCAGCCTGCGGTCCACCCCGGCGAAAGGCCGCCGGCGCCCGGCGGGCAGCGGCTCCCCTGCGGTGGAGAGCCGTTCGACCAGGGCCCGGCGCTGGGCGCGACCGGTGGCGTACGCGTGCACACCGACGACCGCCGCCGTGCAGGCGAGCAGCGCGACCCCGGTCGTCAGCTGGGTGAGTGCGGACATGGGCGGTGCTACCTCGCCTCTCGGGTGGTGAGCTGTTCGTCGAAGGACGCGATGCCGTACGCCTGCGGGACGGGCTGGCCCGCGAGGTAGAGGCGCTCGGCGACGCGGCGCGGGAGCGGGAAGTGGCGGAACTCGCCGTGGACGCGGCCGTCGGCGGCCATCGGGCGGGGCTCGAACCGGGCGACGGTGGCGAGCCGGTAGGGGTCGCGGCCGTGCGAGTCGAGCAGGGCGATCTCGGTGACCCGGCGGGAGCCGTCGGCGTGCCGGGTGAGCTGGACCAGGACGTCGACGGCCGAGTTGATCTGGTCGTGCAGCGCCTCGAACGGGATCTTGATCTCGGACATGGAGGCCAGCGTCTGGAGGCGCATCAGGGCGTCCTCGGCGCTGTTGGCGTGGACCGTGGCGAGCGAGCCGTCGTGGCCGGTGGACATCGCCTGGAGCATGTCGAGGGACTCGCCGCCGCGCACCTCGCCGACCACGATCCGGTCGGGGCGCATGCGCAGCGAGTTGCGGACCAGGTCGCGGATGGAGACGTGGCCCTTGCCCTCGACGTTGGCCGGGCGGGCCTCCAGCCGGATCACATGGGTCTGCTGGAGCTGGAGTTCGGCGGAGTCCTCGATGGTGATGATGCGCTCGTGCTCGGGGATCAGCCCGGACAGCGCGTTGAGCAGGGTCGTCTTGCCGGTGCCGGTGGCGCCGGAGACGATCACGTTGAACTTCGCCTGGATCAGCCCGGCGAGCAGCATCAGCATGGGCTGGTCGAGCGAGCCGAAGGCGATCAGCTCGGGGAGCGTGAAGGAGCGCGGGAAGCGGCGGATGGTGAGGGTCGCGCCGGTCAGCGAGAGCGGCGGGATGATCACGTTGACGCGCTCGCCGGACGGTAGCCGGGCGTCCACCATCGGGTTGGACTCGTCGACCCGGCGGTTGACGGTCGACACGATCCGCTCGATGGTCTGCATCAGCTGCTCGTGCGAGGCGAACCGCATGGGCAGCCGCTCGACCCGCCCGCCGCGCTCCACATAGATCTGGTCGGGCCCGTTGACCATGATCTCGGTGACGGAGGCGTCCTCCAGGAGCGGTTCCAGTACGCCCAGGCCGAGCGCCTCGTCGACGACCCGGCGGATCAGCTGGGCGCGTTCGCCGGTGGACAGGACCGGGCCCTCGCGGCTGAGGATGTGGCCGAGGACGCGCTCCAGCCGCGCCCGGCGCTCGGCGGCGGCGAGCGAGGACATCTCGGCGAGGTCGATCTCCTCCAGGAGCTTGCCCCGGTAGGTGGCGACGAGATGCGCGTCGCCCTCGCCGCCCCGGGTCTCCTCGGGGGCGGTGATACGGGCCCGCAGGCTCATGTGGCGTGCCTCCTCGGTCAGTTGCTCTCGTCGCAGGGCATGGTGGCGCTCTTGTGGACCGGGCCGAAGTGGTCGATGCCGGGGAAGACGGACGGGATGGAGACGGTGACCGTGGCGGTCACCGTGGCCCCCGGGCAGCCCCCGACCCCGATGGCGGCGCGCTTGCCGACCCAGTCGCTCACCGCGGCCTTCCCGGCCTGGGCGGCTCCGTGCGCCCGTTCGGTCTGCGCGCCGGTACGGGCGGCGGCCCGGGCGGCCGTGCCCGCCTGCTGGGCGGCGTACGCGGCGAGGCCCAACTGGACGCCGGCGAGCGCGACCAGGAGCAGCAGCGGCAGGAAGCCGAGGTACTCGACGGCGGCCGAGCCCCGGTCGCCCCGGGGGCCACGGCGCCTCACGGCGTCTCCTCCCGCGCCGCCCCCGCCCGCCCGTGCACCGTGAACGGGAACGACAGCGCCCCCGGGAAGAGCACCGGCACCTTGATCGCGACGGTGGCCGTGAAGACGTCGGGGTCGCCGCCTCCGCCGCAGCCCGGGCCCACGTCCCAGCCGTCCGGGGCGGCCGCCCGCATCGCCGTCTCGCAGGCGCCGGGCCCCCCGTCCTTCGCCGCCCCCGCCCGCGCCCCCTCGTCCGCCACGTGTCCGGCGACGGTGTACGTGTAGCCGGTCAGGACCAGTTGCCAGATCGCGGCGAGGGTCACCAGGATGATCGGCACCATCCCGGTGAACTCCACGACGATCTGTCCCCGGTCCCGGTCGGCGCGCGTCCGTATGCCCCTCATCCGTGCCCCCGGCGCCGCAGCACGAGGGTGCCCCGGCCGCTCTTCTCCGGCGCCGGGCCCACCCCCTTGACCAGGCCGAGCTCGCCCGCGAGCGTCCACAGCGCCTGCTTGACCGTGGACTTGGCGTCCAGGTCGTGCAGACGGCCCGCGTCCACGACGGCCTGCAGCTCCTTGAAGTTGGCGGGGACGGAGGTGCGGGTGATCCGGGTGCCGGTGACCTTCTGGACGAGCGCGGGCTGGATCTCGGTGGCGCGGGTGTGCCGGTTGACCACGGTCGTGGTCTCCTCGGCCTTGCGGATCTGGAGGCGGTCCCACATCCGTACGATCCGCTTGGCGGCCCGTACCGACACCACGTCCGGGGTGGTGACCAGCAGGGCGGTGTCGGCGAGTTCGACGGCGGCGGCGTTGGCGCCGTTCATCTGGGTGCCGCAGTCCGCGATCACCACTTCGTAGCGGTGGCGCAGGGCGGAGAGGATCTGGCGGGCCGCGCGGTCGGTGACCTCCTCGGCCCGCTCGCCGTCGCCCGGGGCGAGCAGCAGGCCGACGCCGGTGGAGTGGGTGAACAGGGCGTCCTGGAGGACCCGGGGCGAGATGTCGGTGATGGTGGCGAGGTCGGCGATGGAGCGGCGGAACTGGACGTCGAGGTAGGAGGCCACGTCCCCGGCCTGGAGGTCCATGTCGACCAGGGCCGTGGTGCGGCCCGACGCCCGGGCGGCCAGCGCGAGGTGGACGGCGGTGACGGTGGCGCCGACCCCGCCCTTGGCGCCGGTGACGGTGACGACCGTGCCGCCGGGGCCGCTGGAGGCCTCGCCCCCGCCGCCGAGGTGGCGGCGGACCCCGACCGACCACTGGGCGGCCACCTGCACCCGGCTGACCAGCTCCTCGTAGTGCAGCGGCAGGGTGACCAGGCCGCGCGCGCCCGAATCCATGGCGGCGGCGAACAGGCCGGGGCCCGCGTCGGAGGTGATCAGGACGACGCCGACGGCGGGGAAGCGCAGGGCGACCTCGCGCACCAGGTCGAGCGCCGGCACCGGGCCGATCCGCTCGTGGACGAGGACGACCTCGGGCAGCTCGTCCAGGGACTCCCCGGCCAGCCGGGCCAGGGTGTCCAGGAGCTGGGTCGAGTCCGCGACGGGCGCGGCGGGTTCGGCGTCGGGGAGCTGGCTGAGCAGGGTGGTGACGGACCGGGCGGCGTCGGCGTCGGCGACGGCCGGGAGGATCCTGGTGGTCATCCGAACCTCACTGGTCCTTTTCGAGGCGGTACGTACGGTCGCCGGGCGGGACCGAGGGGTCGCTGCCGGGCGCGACGAGCGCGAGGCGCACGTGCTGGGCGAAGGACTCCGCGTACGCGACGCGCTGGGCGTCGAGGGTGCCCAGGGCGAAGGTGATCGGGACGGCCTCGGTGCTCTTGTTGCGGTCGTCGCGGCCGGGATCGAGAGGGGTGAGCTTGCCGACGTCGAGGACCTTGGCGCCCGCCACGATGATCTTCGACTGGGGGGTGTCGCCCTGCTTGGCGGCGGCGAAGGTGGCGAAGATGTTGACCGAGGAGCCGCGCTGGATCTTGCCCGCGACGCCGGTGGACGCGTCGATCATGATGGCGATCTCCTGCTGTCCGGGCCGCAGTTCGGGGCGTTGCGCGATCATGTCGGACTGGAGCAGCGAGCCCTTGGTGAGCTGGGTGACGGCGACCTTGCCGCGGATCGCGGAGAGGTCGGTGACGGCGTTGTCGGAGAGCCACCGTTTGGGCATGCTCGTCCGGCTGAACTGGTCGGCGCTCAGTTCCGTGTTGGGCTTGATGTCGCTGTTCACCCGGTACGCCGTCACCTCGGGGCCGACCTTCGAGTTGGCGTCGTGGATCACCGAGAGGACCCCGGCGAAGGCGCCGGCGGCGCACAGGACCGAGACCAGGAGAAGGATGACGCCACGGCGCTGACGGGAGTTCATTGACCGTACGACCTCGTTCGATGACGTGGGACTGAGCGGACAAGGCCACCGGGCGGGCTGCGCGGCGGCTAGCTGTACGTGCCTCCCGCGGGCAGCTGGAGCTCCGGGGCGGCGACGGGGGAGGCGCAGAACCCGCAGCGGTCGCCGATGAGTTCCATGCCGCACCACCGGCACGACTCCCGGCGCACGGACGCCACGAGCTGGTAGAGCACGGACAGGTCGGACAGATGGGCGGCGAACTCGGTGAGCTTGCCCGTCCCCCACCAGCCGGGCGAGTACCCCGGCAGCGGGGCTTCAAGGACCGCGCCGACCTGCCACCCGGTGGCGAGCGTGCCGGTGACCCACTCGGAGGGCGCCGCCGCGCTCGCCACCAGCAGATGGCAGGCGTAGTCGGGCCCCTCCAGGTCGCCCGCGCCGATCCTGACCAGCTGCGGGACCGGGTGGGCGAGCACCGCGAACTGGCTGCCGGGCAGCCAGGACTTGGCGTGCGTCTTGAGTCCGACGGGGACGCGGTCGAGCCGGGTGACCGAGTTCAGCACGGCTCCCGCGTGCACGTAGTGCGCGAGCAGGCGGGCGGCCGAGGCGAGCACACCGGGGCTGAAGTCGCACACCGACAGCTGGCACAGCTGGCGGGCGAGCACGGCGAGGCCCAGCGGCGGCAGCGGCGATCCGAGCAGCGCGATCCGGTCGCTCTCCAGGATCGAGCGGACCGTGTGCAGGCGCTGCTCGTGGGCGGCCGGGAGGGACTGGGGGTACAGGACGACGAGATGGCCGTGCGCGTCGAGCAGACGGTGCGCGTGGGCGAGGGCGTCGTCGAGCGGCTGGACGTCCGGGGACGAGAAGACCGCCGCCGGGGGCGTGTGTGGATCGGGTGCCGGTAACACCAGGTCCGGGCTGGTGACGGCTATCGCGGTTGGCACATCAAGTCCCCGTTCCCTCGGCCCGTGGCGGGCCCCCTCAGCCGTAAGTGATCACCGCACTTCCCTCCTGAAGCAGCACTGTATCCAGGAGATAGCTGCGGGTGAACAGTCTTCTCGTTTCTGTGATGCCACGAGGGGCGCCAGAGGTCTTGACAAGCCGATTGGTCTGGACCAGTTTGTACGCAGGTCTGGACCAGCTTGTCGCACAGCGCGCGCCCCACCTCCCCACCGACCTCCCAACTCCCCCACCGGAGGCAGCAAGTGAAACGAGCAGGCGGCAGAATCGGCGTGGCCGTGGCCGCGGCCGGCGCCCTGTCCATAGCCGGGCTCACCGGCACCGCCCACGCGGCGGACGTCAACAACGCCAAGAACGCGGGCTTCGAGTCGGGGCTCGCCAACTGGAGCTGTACGGCAGGGAGCGGCGCCGCCGTCTCCTCGCCGGTGCACGGCGGGTCCGCCGCCCTCAAGGCGACCCCCTCGGGCTCCGACACCGGCCAGTGCGTCCAGACGGTCGCCGTGAAGCCCAACTCGACGTACACGCTGAGCTCCTGGGTCCAGGGCTCGTACGTCTACCTCGGCGCCACCGGGACGGGCACCAGTGACGTCTCCACCTGGACGCCGGGCACCGGCGGCGGCTGGAACCAGCTCTCCACCACCTTCAAGACGGGCGCCTCCACCACGTCCGTGCAGGTCTACACGCACGGCTGGTACGGCCAGCCCGCCTACTACGCCGACGACATCTCGGTGTTCGGCCCGGACGGCGGCGGGGGCGGCGACCCGGCCCCGACGATCCCGGCGGCCCCGGGCGGCCTCGCGGTCGGCTCGGTGACGTCCTCGTCGGTGGACCTGTCCTGGGGCGCGGTCTCCAACGCGACCGGGTACAACGTCTACCGCGACGGCGCCAAGGTGCAGTCGGCGAGCGGGAGTTCGGCGACCGTGACCGGGCTGAGCGCGTCGACCGCGTACCAGTTCCAGGTGACGGCGACCAACGCGGCGGGCGAGTCCACGAAGTCGGCGGCGGTCACCGCCACCACTTCCGGCGGTGGCGGCAACCCGGGTGGCGGCACCGTGCCCAAGCACGCGGTGACCGGCTACTGGCAGAACTTCAACAACGGCGCGACCGTCCAGAAGATCAGCGACGTGCCCGCGAACTACGACATCATCGCGGTCTCCTTCGCGGACGCCACCGGCACGCCGGGCGGGGTGACCTTCAACCTCGACACCAACGGCCTCGGCGGCTACACCGTCGACCAGTTCAAGGCGGACATCGCCGCCAAGCACGCGGCGGGCAAGTCCGTCATCATCTCCATCGGCGGCCAGAACGGCACGGTGTCGGTCAACGACTCCACCTCGGCGGCGAACTTCGCCAACTCGGTCTACTCGCTGATGCAGACGTACGGCTTCGACGGCGTCGACATCGACCTGGAGAACGGCCTCAACTCCACCTATATGACGCAGGCGCTCAAGTCCCTCTCCTCGAAGGCGGGCAGCAAGCTCGTCATCACGATGGCGCCGCAGACGATCGACATGCAGTCGACGTCGAACGAGTACTTCAGGACGGCGCTCAACATCAAGGACATCCTGACCGTCGTCAACATGCAGTACTACAACAGCGGTTCGATGAACGGCTGCGACGGCAAGGTCTACTCGCAGGGCTCGGTCGACTTCCTGACCGCGCTCGCCTGCATCCAGCTCCAGGGCGGCCTGGACCCGTCCCAGGTGGGCCTCGGCCTGCCGGCCTCGACCAGCGGCGCGGGCAGCGGCTACGTCTCGCCGTCGGTGGTGAACGCGGCGCTCGACTGCCTCACCGCCGGGACCAACTGCGGCTCCTTCAAGCCGTCGAAGACGTACCCGGGCCTGCGCGGCGCGATGACCTGGTCGACCAACTGGGACGCCAAGTCGGGCAACGCCTGGTCGAACGCGGTGGGCCCGCACGTCCACGCGCTCCCGTAACCGGGAGGCTCCCCGCGCCCCCTTCGTCCGGGGCGCGGGGAGTTCCGCTGTTACGGCTTGGGCAGGGTGCAGCCGGGACGGTTCAGGTCGAACTTGTTGCCGGTGCCTATGCAGGGGACGATGATGTACGTCTCCTGGGCATAGTTGATCTTGTAGCGGACGGTGACCTTGCCGTTCTGGTCCACCTCGCACGGGTTGTTCTCGGTGCAGCGCTGCCCGTCCTCGTTGCCGGTGTTGTTCACCGCGACCACCTTGCCGGTGGCCGTGTCGATGACCGGGGAGCCCGAGGTGCCGCCTATGGTCTGGCAGGCGGAGGTGTAGCGGACCGAGTCCTTCCAGGTCCAGTCGCCCTCCTTGAGGCGGTAGGCGAACCCGTCGATGTTGCAGCTGTAGGTGCGCTTCCAGTACCCGGAGACCACCTTGATGGAGGTGCCCGCGACCGGGTGCTGGTCGTTCAGGGTGAGCGCGCCGATCCCGTACTGGCCCTGGATCTGCGCGTACGTCTTGTTCAGCTCGTAGACCGTGATGTCGGTGTCGGTCATCGTCGCGTACGAGACCTTGGTGGCCCGCAGCGTGCCGACCTTGCTCGCCGAGCCGTTGAGCAGCGAGAAGCTGCGCGTGGAGGGCTGGTCGGTGATGACCTCGCCGGCGGCCGGGAACCCGGTCTCCAGGCAGTGGCCGTTCGAGAGGATGAGAGCGGGGTCGTTCGGCTGGGAGCTGGGCGTGCGGATCAGCGACCCGGAACAGTTGCTGAGCGCGACCGTTCCGGCGAAGTCGACCGCCTTGACCGTCGCCTTGGCGCCGCTGTGGGTGTGCGGCGCCGCGACGACCGGTGCCGCGCCCGCTCCGACGAGCAGGAGCGCGAGCACCGCGCCGACGAGAGGCTTCTTCATGTGGGGGTTCCCCTCTGAAGGGATTCAGGAACGGGTTTTCCTGAAGTTGTCATGCGCATTGTTGGACGCGCCAACCCCCTTGGGCAACAGGCGAGTTCAGGTCAGTTCGATCAACCGCCTCCACGAATCCGGCCGCTCCCGCATGAATCAGTCCTCCATGAACACGATCCGCCGGGCCGGTCCCGGCACCCCCTGCGTAGTCGCCCCCGCCGTGCGTCCCGCCGCCACCGCGCGCTCGCGGCCCCACGCCCGGATCTCCTCGATCTGCTCGGGGTTGTTGCGGCTCAGCGGGATCGTGTTGGCGAAGGTGTCCATCACGAAGGACGGGCGCAGGGCCTCCGCGCCGCCGCCCAGGTAGACCTCCGCGCCCACGTCGTGCAGCGCGCCCTCGATGTCGGAGCCCGCGAAGCCCTCGGAGAGGTCGACGAGGCGGGCCAGCTGGTCGGGGTCGGGCTCGGCCTTCACATAGCGGCGGTAGTAGAGCTGGATGATCTCCTTGCGGTCCTGCGCGTCCGGCAGGTCCACGAAGAACAGCTCGTCGAAGCGGCCCTTGCGCAGCAGCTCGGGCGGCAGGCTGCGCACGTCGTTGGCGGTGGCGACGACGAAGGCGCGCGAGCGGGACTCCTGGAGCCAGAACAGGAACTGCCCGATGATCCGCTGCGGCACGCCCGTGCCGTCGTCCCGGCCCGCCAGGCCCTTCTCGATCTCGTCGATCCACAGCACGCAGGGCGCCACCCGGTCGGCGGTCTCCAGGGCCTCCCGGAAGCGGCCCTCGGACTCGCCGAGGTACTTGCCGTGGATGGCGCCCATGTCGAGCCGGTAGAGCGGCAGCTTCCACTCGGCGGCGATCGCCTTGGCGGAGAGCGACTTGCCGCAGCCGGGGACGCCGACGAGCAGCACCCCGCGCGGCGGCCGGATCTCGGTGTGGCGCAGGTCGGCCTGCATCAGCTGGTTCTTGCGGCGCAGCCAGTCGCGCAGGTTGGAGAGCCCGCCGACCGTGTAGTCGGCGTCCTTGAGCTGGACCTTCACCAGGCCGGTGAGATCGCTGAAGATGCGGTCCTTGGACTGGGCGAGCGCGGGCACGTCGTCCTTGTCGACCGAGCCCTTGGCGGCGACGGTCGCCATCAGGTTGACCGCCTCCGCCTCGGTGACCCCGAGCAGCGTCTCGGCGGCCCGGCGGGCGTCGTCCTCGCTCCAGGCGATCGGGATGATCCCCTGGTGGTCGGTGAGGAAGCCCGCGAGCACCCCGTACATCTCGTCCGCGTCCGGCAGGTCGAGCTGGAGGCTCATGCCGAGCCGCTGGAGGCCGCTCCACACCGGGGTGTCGGTGAGCAGGATGATCGAGCCGGAGTTGTTGCCCGCGAGCCGGGCGACCTCGGCGATGTGCCGGGTCAGCGGGGTGTCGCCCTCCAGGTCGTCCGGGTCGACCAGGACCAGCGTGGCGTTGGGGCGGGCGGCGAACTGGGACGCCGCGTACTCCATCGCCCCGGTGAGCGAGCGGTCCTCCTGGAGGGGCGCGTTGGTGCGCAGGTCGCGCAGGCCGGTGGCCCGGGTGTAGATCCAGAACGGCATGCCGCTGCGCCGGGGGTGCGTCGCCACCTCCCGCACCAGCCGCAGCGCCCGCTGCTGCTCGATGGTGCGCATCCCGATGACCGGCACCCGGGCGGAGATGTAGCTGTCGAGGTCGCGATGGCTTTCGGCGTAGTTGGGCATGCGGGGGCTTCTCCGGTCGGATCGGTTGCGTACGTACGTGTGCGGGCGGTCGTCGTCGGCCGCTCAGTCCGTGACGATGCGGCGGCGCGGTGTCGCCGTCGGGTCGTACGCCCAGGGCTGCGGGGCCTCGGGCGCGCCGGGCGCGGCGCCGCCCGTGAGCGGGTTGTCGCGCAGGGTGCGGCGGCGCGCCTCGATCCAGCGCGGGTCCGCCCCGGTGCGCCCGAGGCGGTCGAGCTGGGTCTCCAACTGCCGCTGGAGGTCGGCGATCTGGCCGTCGACCAGCTTGATCAGCCGGGTGCGCAGCTCGGGCGTGAGCGAGGGGTGCCCGGCCAGGGCGCGCACCGCGTGCAGCCCCGACCGGGCCTGGACGAGCGCGCGGGCGGCCGCGAACTCGTCCTGCTCGGCGTTGAGCGCCCGGGTCAGGTCGTCCGCCCAGCCCTGGAGGCGGGTGGAGAGCGCCCGGGTGAGCTGGTCGGTGAGTCGCACCCAGGTGTCCTGGTGGTAGTCGCCCCGCTCCAGCGCGGGCAGCGCGCGCCCGTCGACCTGCTCGCCGCGCGACCAGCGGGCCAGGTGGTCCGTCCACGTCTGGTAGGTGCCGCCGTGCCCCCACATGGTGCTCACAGCCCTCCGGGGTCGCGGCGGCGGCGCACCAGGGTCTCGCCGGGCGGCAGCGGGGACCAGTCGGGCAGGCCCTCGACGATCCGGCGCAGCCGGGTGGTGACGCGCTCGCCGGGCTTGGCGGCGGTGGCCGCCCACGGCGAGGGCGCGGGGCGGTCCGGCGGCGGGGGCTGGTGCGGGACGGTCATGCGTTGCTGCCTTCCTTGCGGACGGTACGGCCGTCGAAGGGGGAGGCGCCGTCGAGGGCGGCCCCCAGCGAGTCGATCAGTTCGCGCAGCCGCGGCTCCACGGCGTCGGCGGTGCGGTAGGACTCGTACCAGTCGGTCAACTCGGCCGATCCGGCGCGCAGTTGGTGCAGAGCGTCGCGCCTGGACTGGTCGAGGAGGGTCTTCGCGGCGTTCTCGACCTTGCGGGCGGCGCTGAGGCCCTGGTGGATCACCAGGCCCCACACGGCGCCCGTGATCGCCATGAGCGTGAGCGTGACGCCCGCGCTGATCCCGAAGCCGATCACCAGGATCCCCAGCAGCACCAGGGCCAGCGGGGTCACCTTGCGGGCCAGCGGATAGGCGAACGAGGCGAGGAACGTGCGCGCGTGGGTGTCCCAGTGCGCGGCGAGCTGCTGCTCCAGGCCCGGCAGCGGCTGGGTGTACGAGCCGGTCCACGGCGGCAGCTGGAAGGTGCGCCCGGCGATCGGGTACGCGCCACCGAACCGCGCCTGCACGTCCTGCGGCACGGCCCCCCGGTAGTCCGCCGAGAACTGCTGGTGGGCGTGGCGGAACCACTCCCGGCAGGCGGCGACCGCGAGCCGCTGGGTGGCGACCGAGGTGCCGATGGCCTCGGGGCTGAGCGCGGCCGTGGTCTGCACGGTCAGATAGTCCAGCGTCTCCTCGTACGCGGCGGAGTCCGTGTCGAGGGCGCCCTTCGCGGCGGTGAGGTCGCCGCCGTGGTCGATGACCGCGTGGTTGAAGGCGAGGTCGCGCCGCAGCGGCAGCTCCTCGTTGTCGTACTCGGACACGAGCCGGTCGAGGATGTCGTCGACGGCGTCCTCGATCCGGTCCGAGGTGGTGAACTCCCGCTCCAGGAGCGCCCGGTACTTGTCGTGCGCCACCCGCTGGACGCGGGCCGACGACAGGACTCCGGCGAGCTGCGGGCCCTGCGGGGAGACCTGGGCGAGCACCGGGTACTCGTCCTGCGGGGCGGCCGGGCGCAGCGAGTCGAGCTCGGCGCGCCAGCGGGTGATCTGGGCCCGCTGGGCCGCGTCGTCGTATCGCATCGTCTCGCGCCAGCCGTCGAGCGTGGTGCGCAGCAGCTCGCGGCCCGCCGCGCCGAACGCGCCCTGCGAGATGGACTCCAGGATGACCGCGAACTCCCGGCCGAGGTGCGCCGGGTCCTGGGCGAGCAGATAGTGGCGCAGCCAGCGCACCGACTCGTCCCGGCGGTTCTGGCGGCGCAGCACCAGGGCGAAGAAGAGCGAGGTGCGGTGGGAGGAGCGGCGGAACGCCTCCTCCACGGCGCGCCCGCAAAGACCCGGGTCGTCGGCCGACCAGGCCGCCAGCGCGACCAGGGCCGGGGCGAGCCAGTACCGGGGCGTCTGGATCATCAGCTGCTCGCTGACCGCGCGCACGGTCTCCTCGGAGACCAGGCCCACGTCGAACGCCTGGAGCATGCCGACGGCGGTGCGGCGCACCACCTTGTGGTGCCCGAACTCGTGGTCGACCTGGTCCTGGATGACGCCGACGCGGGTCTCCGCGCGCTGGACGTTCGCGGTGAGCTGGGCCTGCTGGACGAAGGCGCGGAACTCGTCGCGCAGCTCCTGGAGTTCGGTGCGGGTGAGCTGCTGGTTGGCGTCGACGGCGGCCACCTGGCCGCCCACGGCTCCCACCTGCTCGCTGAGCCGGACGACGAGGCCGCTGACTTCCTGCACCTTCCTGTGCAGGGAGTAGTCGACGTCAGCCATGCGGTGTCTCCGATCGGGGTGCGTCAGATGTACGTGTACGGATGCGCGTCCGCGGGGGTGCTCACGGGTGGACGACCGAGCCGTCCGGCAGCACGGGCAGCACGAGCCCGTCCCCGTACACCTCTACGCAGACGTACGAGCCGGAGCGGGCCAGCATCCGGCCCGCGCCGAAGGGCTCGGGCATGGGGGTGCCGGGCGCGTAGTGCTCCACGATCGCTCCGGC
This sequence comes from Streptomyces melanogenes, assembly GCF_014649795.1. Taxonomy (GTDB): domain Bacteria; phylum Actinomycetota; class Actinomycetes; order Streptomycetales; family Streptomycetaceae; genus Streptomyces; species Streptomyces noboritoensis. The sequence continues at coordinate 77,616 of NZ_BMTS01000006.1, read as the reverse complement.
GAGGTCGAGGATGTGGTCCACGAAGGGGGCGCCGAGGTAGCACTTGGTGACGAACCCGACGGGGATCGCGGTGTGCTGGACCTCGTACTCCTCGCGGATCCAGTCCGCGAGCTGTCTGCGCGCGGCCTCGTCGACCTGGGCGTCCAGGCGCGACAGCGCCTCCCGCAGGTCCGCCGAGCGGTCCCCGTACAGCGCGTGGCGCAGGGGCGGGGCGGTGGCGCCCCGGCGCTGCGAGGTCCGCTCCTGCTGCTGCGGCGCGGGCTGCCACGGCTGGTGGCCGGTCCGTGCCGTCCCGGACTGCTGGAGCGGCTGGACGGGTGCGGTCGCGGGCGGCTGCACCACGCGGCGGGGTCGTTCGATGGGTCCCATGGTTCCCCCGGAGATCATGGGTCGTGCGGGCGGACTCAGGCAGACTAGTGAGTCGGCGTCAATCGTGTGTGCCGGAACGGGAATTGTGGCCCCGGCGCCCGGACGGCGACCGGGGTACGACCTGTTTCCGGCCAGGTTCTGCTGCCAGACTCCCGCCCATGCGAATGATCTACGCCCTGCTCGTCGGCATCGACGCCTACCGCGGCCCTCGGCACGCCCGCCTCTCGGGCTGTGTGAACGACGTCCTGGCGGCCCGCCGGTCCCTCGAACACCGCGTCGGCGACCGGCTGTCGGTCCGTACGCTGCTCGACGGCGAGGCCACCGTCGCCGCCGTCGAGTCCGCGCTGCGCGACCACCTCGGGCAGGCCGGTCCCGACGACACGGCGCTGCTGTGGTTCTCCGGGCACGGCACCGAGCTCGTCCTGGGCACCATCGAGGAGCAGGTGGTGGAGGCGACCGGCCGCAGCCAGGCACTGGTCTGTGTGGACGGGCCGCTGCCCGACAAGCGCCTGGGCGCGCTCCTGGACGGGCTCGCGGCGGGCGGCGCGCATGTGGCGGCGGTGCTCGACTGCTGCTTCTCGGGCGGCGGCACCCGCGATCCGCGATTGGCCCCGCGCTCCACCCCGCCCGACCCGTCCTGGCTCGCGCCCGCCGCGCCCCGGGACACGGGCGGCCCCCAGCGCGCGTCCGGCCACGTCCTCCTCGCGGCCAGCCGCCTCAACCAGCTGTCGTTCGAGGCGGATTACGCGCCCGACAGTGCGTCCGGCGCTCCCGTCCGGCGCGGGGTCTTCACCCACGCGCTGCTCGACGCCCTGGGCGCGGCGGGCCCGGACACCACCTACCGGGAGCTGCTGGCCGCCGCGCACGCCGGGGTGCGGCGCACCGGGTTCGAGCAGCACCCGGTGCTGTTCCCGGCCGACGCGGGCGGCCTCGCGGACACCCCGTTCCTGGGCGGGGCGCCGCGCACACCGAGCCCGCACCTGCTGCGGTTCGGGGCGGACGGCTGGGAGGTGGACTGCGGGCGGGTCCACGGGCTGCCCGGCGGTCCCGGCACCGAGTTCACGGCGACCGGGCCGGGCGGCGGCCCGCTGGTGGCCCGTGCGGTGCTGGCGGACCGGACGCTGGTGGACCCCGACGGGTGGACGCCTGCGCCCGGGCGGGTGCATCCGGTGGCGCTGAGCGCGACGCCGTCGGCGTCGGCCGCTGTGACGGTCGACGGGCCGGAAGGTTTCGCCAAGTCGCTTGCGGACCAGCTCACTTCACCGGTCGTACGTCTGGTGACGGGCCCGGAAGCCGAGTCCGCCGGGCTGCTCCTGCGGGTCCAGGCGCACGGCGACGGGCAGGTGCGGGTGCTGCGGCGGGACGGCTCGCCGTTCGTGGCGCCGCTGCCGCTGTACGACCCGGCGGACACCGCCCGGGTCGCCGACTGCCTGACCCATCTGGCCCACTGGCACGGCATCCGCGACCTGGAGGCGCGCACCTCGCCGCTGCGGGGGCACATACGGGTGGAGGTCGTGCCGTGGGGCGACCAGGAGCCGCTGGTCCCGGACGGGAACGGCGAGATCGTCCGCGCCTACGACGGGCCGCAGGAGCCATGGGTCTCCATCCGGCTGCGCAACGTGGGCGACCGCCCGCTGTGGTGCGTCCTGCTCGACCTGAACGACCGGTACGCCATCGACTCCACCCTGTTCCCCGGCCACTTCATCGCCCCGGGCCACACCGGCCACGCCCTCGACGGCCAGCCCGTACGGCTGAGCCTGCCCGCGACCCGGGAGCCGCGCCCGGGGGCGTACGCGCGCGACTGGCTCAAGCTGATCGTGGCCGAGGGCGAGCTGAACACGGTGCCGTTCCGGCTGGGGGCGTGGGATCCGTACGGGCCGGGGGCGCGCGACGGCGCCGCCCCGGACGGTGTGCTGCGGCTGGCCGGGCCCGGGGGCCGGGACGTCGGGCCGGTCAGGGCGGTGGGGCCCGGCCAGTGGGCGACGCGGACGGTCGCGCTGCGGACGGTGGTGCCGGGGCCGGGGGTCACTGGCCGAGGTGCGTGAAGCCTGCCCAGGCGCTGAGGTCCGCCGGGTCGATGGCGCCGGCCCGGGCCGCGAGCAGCGGCGGCAGTTCGGGCGGGAGCTCGCGCGCCGGGTCCAGCATCCACAACTGGGCGCGGCGCAGGGCCCGTACGGGCGGCTCGTCCTCGCGGCGCAGGAAGTAGTGGGTCATGAACATCAGCACGGAGGTGGCGTCGTCCGGGACCGGCCAGAGCGAGCCGACGACCGAGCGGGCGCCCGCCACCAGAAAGGCGGCGGCCAGGCTGTAGGCCTCGTTGTGGCCGCGCCCGGAGACATGGCTGCGGCAGGCGGCGAGCACGACGAGGCCGAGCCGGCCGCGCAGGGTGGCGGTGAGGTGCTCGGCGGCCAGCTCGCCGCCCTTGAGGGAGAGGTAGGCGCTGCTGCCGCGGCTCTCCTCTACGGCGGCGTGGCAGGCCAAGTGCAGCACGGCCCCGCCGTCACCGCCCTCGCGCAGCCAGTGCGCGACCTCGTCCGGGGTGCCGTCGCCGGTGCGCAGCCCGAGGAAGCGCGCGTCCGGGTAGAACGCCCGGCACACCGCGTCGGCCTCCTCGCCCGCGTACCGCAGGTCGCCGGTGGGGTTGCCCACCACCAGGGCCGCACCGGTGTGCGGGGTGCGGGGGCGGGCGGCGACCTCGCAGAGCAGCCGGGCCGAGGCGGCGTACGAGATCTCCGCCTCCTCGATGGCGTGCCGCCGCGCCCCGTCCCCGTCGGGCGCCCACGCCGCGTGCCAGGGCACCAGGCCGAGCGCCCCCATCGGGACGAGGACGAGCCGGGGCACGCGGCCGGGCCGGTCGGGCACCACGAACAGGTCGAAGAGCGGGCGCACGGCGGCGTACCAGGCCCAGGAGCAGAGCCGGTCGAGCTGGTCGCGCAGCGGCCGCGCGGGTGCGGCCCCGCCCCAGCCCGGCACCGGTCCGACGTCGCGCCCGGTGGCGCGGGCCAGCGGCTCGTACTCCCGCAGCGGCCCGGCGTCCTCGGTGAGCCGGGGCAGCGGCACGTGGTGGACGTCGCCGCGCGAGGTGACCAGGACGGCGACGCCGCCGCCGTCCTCCGACTTGGGCACCAGATAGACCAGCGCGTCCTTGCCGAGCGCCTTGAGGGCGGCGCCGATCTCGCCGGGCGCGGGCGTGTCGAGGAGGCGGGCGGCGCCGGTGCCGGGCTCCCCCGGGCCGCCGTCGGCCGTCAGCGCCGAAAGGGCCCTGCGGCGCAGGGCGCTCGGCACCAGGTCGGCGCTCGCGCCCGTGGCACGCCACTCCCGGGCCAGCGCGTCGTGGCCGCCGTCCTCCAGGAGTTCGGGCACCGAGGAGGCGGTGGTGGCGGCGTGCAGGACCAGGCCCCGGCAGGAGTCGAGGGCCTGCACGGCCTCCTCGGGCACCCCGTCCGCCAGGCACCACGCCGCCACCTCCAGGGACATGGCCGTGGCCGTGCGCGCGGCCTCGGCGGCGTCGGCCGTGCCGGACTGGAGCAAGGCCGCCCAGGCGTGGCCGCGCAGCGCGTCCAGGCCGTAGCGGCGACCCGCCGCGCGGTCCCCGGTCCGGGCGCGCGTGCGGTACGCCCGGCCGAGCGCGAGCGCCGCCTGCGCCCACAGCCGGTGCCCGGGCCCGGCGGCCTGCCGGGTCGCCGCCTCCAGGAGGCCGATGCCCTTGGCGAGGAGTTCGGTGCGGCGGTACGGCAGCCGCTCCCCCGAGGCGAGCCCGCAGTACACGCTGCCCGCCGTGTGCGAGTAGCGCAGCCAGCTGTCGCTGCCCTCGTCACTGAGCGCGAGCCCCTCCTCGATCAGCGCAAGCGACTCCCGGATCCGCTCCACGTCACCGGTGAGCCCGGCCCGGCGGGCCCGCGCGATGCCGCCGTCGCCGAGCACCCAGGCCCGGTGGTCGCGGCTCAACCGGGCGGCGCCCCGGCGCAGTTCGGCGGCGGTGGGCCGGCCGGCGAGCGGGGGCGCGGGCGGGGCGCCGAGCCGCTCGGCGAGCTCGTCGCGGGCCGAGCGGGCGTTCTCCAGCAAGGTCCACAGCTCGATGCGGGAGGTGTCGTCCTCGGCGAGCGTGCCGATGGCCGCGTGAAGGGCCGCGATATGCCCGTCGGTGGCGGCCAGGTCGCCGCTGCGGGCCGCCTGCGCCGCGTCGTAGCCGGACTGCTGGGCGTCCATCAACCGGCGTGCGTACGGCGGTAGTTCCGGGTTCTCGCGCAGCTGCCGCCAGGCCTGCGCGCCCGCCGCCATGTCGTCGGCGGTGCCGCTCATCTGACCCCGGTGCACGGTCGCCATCATCCGCACCAGGCCCAGGTCGGCGCCGACGCCGGGGCCCTCGTCGGCGCTGTCGAAGTGGGCGAGGACCTCGTCGAGGCGGGCCCCGGCCCCGGCCGCCAGCTCCTCGGTGAGCAGCGCGCCGCCCGCCACGGCGTGGGCCCGGCGCCGCCAGTCGGGGTCGTCGTCGGGGCCCGGCCGCAGCACGGCCCGGGTCAGCGCGTCCCGCTGCTCCTTGGTGACCTGGTCGCCGTGCGGGTCGAACATCGGCAGGTGCGCGAGGAGGGCGGCCGCGCCCCGGGTGTGCTCGACGCTGCCGGGCTCCAGCTCGCTCCACTTGGCGAAGACGTGGTCGAAGCCGTGCTTGGCGCGGTCCGGCGAGGCGGCGTCGTTGATCAGCGCGAAGTAGCCCTCCTCGCCGTAGTCCAGCTGGTAGGTGCCGTCCTGGACGCCGTCCATCATCGACCGGTAGACGCCCCGCACCTCCTCGAAGGAGACGTCCGGCCCCTCGCTGTCGTCCTCGAGCCCGTGCTCGGCGAGCATCTGGCGGGCCCAGCCGAGCATCAGGACGGCCATGTCCCGCAGCTCCTTCTCCGCGCCCTCCTCCCCGATCACCGCACGGGCGCCGAGCACCACGTCGTGCAGCCGCCCGGGGTCGGGGTCGTCGCGGTAGCGGGCCTGCTGGGCCACGCAGAGCAGGGTGGCGGTGGCCGCGAGCCGCCCGTCCCGCTCCGGCTCCCACTCCACGAGCCCGCGCCGCAGCAGCCGTACGCCACGGTCCTTGGCCGCCGCGTCCTGCCGGACGACCCCGCGCTCGTACAGCACCCGCCCGAAGAAGTCGAGGTACTGCGGCAGCAGCCGCTCTTCGACGCCCGGGTCTGCGGCGAAGAGGGTGCCCAGCTCGGCCTCGGCGGCGGCCGCCTGCGCCTCGTCCTGCCACATCGTCCAGATCAGCGCCCGGCACAGCACCAGCTTGTACTCGGCGTCCTCCACCCACGGCGGCCGCTCGCCGCCCGTCCGCCGCGCCTCGACGGCCGCCGTGTCGAACTCGGCGCGCGCCTCCTCCAGTTCGGCCCGGTTCCTGGTGGCCCGCCCGTGCAGCATCAGCGAGACGGCCCGGCTGTAGCGCACCAGCGGGAGGTCGCTGTCGGGGTGGGCGGCGTCGAGCACGGCCGCGTAGTGCCGGGCCGAGAGCAGCAGGTCCTCGCCCTCGTCGGTGAGCAGCGCCCGCTGCTGGCACAGGAACCCGAGCCCCTCGTGCACTTCGGCCGCCTCGGGGGCGTCGTCCGCGAGCGCGTCGAGCACGGCCTCGTGGTGGCGTACGGACGGGTCGAGCAGGGCGAGCCGCTCCTCGTCCGTCCCGTCCGACTCGATGAACGCGGCGCGCTCGCCCCACAGTTCGTCCAATACAGCATTCAGCTCGTCGTTCTCGGGCACGCGGAGTCCGGATCTCATCAGGGCGCGAGGCGCGCGTGGTACGGCAGCAGGACGGAGTTCAGCCACTCCTCGCCCGCCGGGGTGGCGAACTCGACGGGGTCGTCGGCGGTGGCGGCGAGCGCGTCCGGCGGGCAGCGGTCGCCGAAGAGCACCACCGCCCGGTCGCCCGGCTCGCGCTTGGAGGCCCACAGGAAGCCCTGGGCCCACGGTTCGGTGTGGCGGCGGATCCAGTGCGCCCAGTCGCGGGTGTACGGATAGTCCCGCGACTCGGCCTGGACCAGCCAGCTGTCCTGGTGGACGGCGGCGAGCTCGTGCCCGGTCACCAGGGAGACCACGTCGAGCCCGGCGGTCAGCCGCAGCACGGTCAGCCGCCGCCCTTCCACCGCGACCTTGGGCACGAGCCGGGCGCCCCCGGCCGGGTCGAACGACAGCGAGTGCAGCAGCGTCTCGCTCACCGCCGAGTCGGGGCTGAGCCCGGCGTACAGATAGCCGTACGCGTCGCAGCCCGTCGAGTCGAACCGGCCGCCCCCGTAGAGACAGTGCGCCGGAACGGGGTTGAAGGAGTGCCCGGCCCGGCGCGAGGCGTGCACCCGGTAGAGCACGGTCCCGGCCGTCAGGGTCACCTTGGCCGGGGTCCCGGCCATCGCGGCGGGCGGCTGGTAGTTCGGCACGGGCTACTCCCCCTCGACGAGGTGGCGGGCGGTCGCGGCGAGCCGCCGGTCGTCGGGGGTGCCGAGCAGCCGTACGGGCTCGGTGCCCAGCCAGGCGTTCTCGGAGAGCCACCAGTCGGCGGCTCCCCACGGGTCGGTATCGGCCCGCAGCACCTCGTTGACCTCCAGGACGGTGAGCCAGGGCAGGGTGCCCTCGGAGAACTGGAAGGCGGGCAGCCGCAGCACCCCGCCCTCGCCGCGCAGCCGCACGAGCCCCGGTGCGTACGGGTCGCCGCCCGCGCGCAGCACGGTGTCGCCGTCCACGGCCGGGGCCGCGAGCAGCCGCTCCCGTACGGCGCCGAGCACCGGCCCGACCATCCGGTGGCCGTCGAGCAGCAGGACGGCGAGGTCCTCGGCGCGAAAGCCCAGATAGGTGGCGTCCAGTTCACCGGCGTCCGGCAGGAAGGCGGTGGGGGCGAACCGGCCGGGTCCGAACCGGTCGGGCAGCCGGGTGCGCAGCAGCTCCACGGCGCGTTCGGCGGTCCCGGCGGGATCGGCTTCGAGCCGGGCGGCGGCCCGTACGCGCGCGAGCAGCGAGGCCAGCTCCTCCCGTACGTCGGTGTCGAGCCGGGGCCCGACGGTGTCCCACTCGGCGGCGGCCGCCGCCAGCACGGCATAGGGATTCACGCGGTCTCCGCCCCCAGCAACTGCTCGATCAGATCGGCGCGTTCGGCGCGCCGCACCACGAAGTGCAGGTCCCAGCGGGCGCCCCGGGCCAGCTCCGCCTCGACGGCGGCCCACACGGCGGCGAGGCTCTCGGCCGGGGCGAGTCCGCCGCGCCCGGCGCCGAGCAGCGGCAGGCACAGGGAGGTCAGCGGCGGCCGGTGGCGCCCGGCCTCCTCGCCGAGCAGCGCGAACGCGCGGGCCACGGCGCGGGTGACGTCGGCGGGCAGCACGTCGTAGTCGTTGGTGCCGGCCCGGGGCACGGCGACGGCCGCGTGGTAGAGCCGCCGCACGCCCTGCCGCTCCAGGGCCCCGGCGCCGGTGACGGCGACCGTGCCGGGGGCGACGGGGCCGCCGGGCCTGCCGTGCCGGGCGACCCAGGCCCGTAACTCGTCGTGTATCCGGTCCTCGACGAGCCCGCCCGCCGCGTCGCGCAGGGCGCCCGCGCGGCGCAGCGAGGCGGCGACGGAGGACTTGTAGGCCTCGGGCAGCGCGAAGTACGTGTTGGAGGGCGAGACCACCACGTCGACGTCGCGGAGCAGGTCGGCGGGGTGGACGTGCACGGTGAGCCGCGCGGACCGGACCCGCAGCCGCCGGTGCGCGGGGGCGAGGCGGGGCGCGGCGCGGCGGATGCCGGGGAAGAGCACCACCGGGGCATCTCGTACGACCGTACGGCCCACCGGGGCCATGCGGACGATCTGTTCGGCGACCTCGCCGAGCACCATCAGCTCATGATGCTTGCGGAAGCGCTCGACGCTGATGCCGTAGACCTGCGCGGCGCGCTTGCGCCGGTCGGCGGCCGGCCAGTCGCGGGTGCCCTGGGCGAGCCCGAGGCTGTACTCGGCGGCCTCCTGGAGCGTGCCGCCGCCGATGCGGGAGACCGCGAGCCGCAGCAGCCGCTCGACGGCGGGGAAGTGCGGTGCCCCTGGGGCCGCCGCCTCCAGGCCGTCCGATATCTCGGCGAGCGCCGGTACCCGCAGCTCCCGCAGTCGGACGACCCCGGCCCGCCGCACTTCCCTCACCTCCGCGAGGACCGCCCCGTGGTCGGGCAGTTGAGTGTGCGGCATGGCGCAAAGAATCGCACCGCACGCGCAGGCATCACAACCCCGCTCCGGTCCTCGGGTTCCCATTGTCCGCCGGGGGCGGGTCGGACTCGGGTCGGTAGCGGGTCGCTTCCAGGTCGAAGTCACGGGATGCAAAAGGTTCTTGACGAGATATCACCTACACCCACCCGGGCAGAGGTCAAGCCATCTTGACGCAGACATGCCACGAGCAGATGCTCGGGAGGCGAGCCGAGAACGCACTCCCCCAGCAACAACGCACTCCCCAGCAACGTCGACATGAACACCCCCACCTCCTCCACATCCCCAGGAGAATTCATGCGACTCCGTACGCGCCCGCGCGCCGCCAGACGCTCGGCGGGCCTCGCCGCCCTCCTCGCGATGGCCCTGGCCGCACCCCTGACCGCGCACGCCACCGCGTCCCCCGCGCCCTCGCCCAGCGAACGCGCGGACGTGGCGGCCGACGAGGCCACCACGCAGTACGAGATCCACGGCCCGGCCACGCCCGCCGCGCGCACCGCCATCGCGGCGACCGGGGTGGCCATCGACGAGGTGCGCGAGCACACCGTCGTGGTCAGCGCGGACGCGGCGCAGGCGAAGAACCTGCGCACGCTGGGCTACGCGCTGAAGGCCCTGCCCGGCCCGCCGTCGCGCACGAACGGCGCGGCGCCCCAGCCCTTCGACTTCCCGCCGGCGGACTCGGGGTACCACAACTACACCGAGATGACGACGGAGATCGACCAGCGGCTCGCGGCCTACCCCTCGATCATGAGCAAGCGCGTGATCGGCAAGTCGTACCAGGGCAGGGACATCGTCGCGATCAAGGTGAGCGACAACGTGGCGACGGACGAGAACGAGCCGGAGGTCCTCTTCACCTTCCACCAGCACGCGCGCGAGCACCTGACGGTGGAGATGGCGCTGTACCTGCTGCGCGAGTTCGGGGCGGGCTACGGCAAGGACTCCCGCATCACCAACATGGTGAACAGCCGCGAGATCTGGATCGTGCCGGACCTCAACCCGGACGGCGGCGAGTACGACATCGCGACCGGCTCCTACCGCTCGTGGCGCAAGAACCGTCAGCCCAACTCCGGTTCCTCGTACGTCGGTACGGACCTGAACCGCAACTGGAACTACAAGTGGGGCTGCTGCGGCGGCTCCTCGTCCAGCAAGGGCTCCGAGACGTACCGCGGCACGGCGGCCGAGTCCGCGCCCGAGGTGAAGGTCGTCTCCGACTTCGCCCGCAGCCGGGTGGTGGGCGGCAAGCAGCAGATCAAGGCGGGGATCGACTTCCACACCTACAGCGAGCTGGTGCTGTGGCCGTTCGGCTACACGTACAACGACACGGCGCCGGGGCTGACGAAGGACGACCACGACGCGTTCGCCGCGGTGGGCGGGAAGATGGCGGCGTCCAACGGGTACACGCCGGAGCAGTCCAGTGACCTGTACATCACGGACGGCACGATCGACGACTTCCTGTGGGGCACGCAGAAGATCTTCGACTACACCTTCGAGATGTACCCGGGTGAATCGGGCGCGGGTGGCGGCTTCTACCCGCCGGACGAGGTGATCGAGCGGGAGACGGCTCGGAACCGGGATGCGGTGTTGCAGCTGCTGGAGAACGCGGACTGCATGTACCGGTCGATCGGGAAGGAACAGCAGTACTGCACGGGCTGACGGCAGATTTGGCCCCCACCCCACCCCTTCCCTAAACCCTCCGGGGGTGGGGAAGGGGTGAAGGTGGTTTCCCGGGGGCTGCGCCCCCGGACCCCGGGCGGGGCCTGCGGCCCCTGCACCCCGCAGACGAAGAGCTCCCCCGGAGGGTTTAGGGAAGGGGCGGGGTGGGGCTAGATCAGGAGGCTCAGGAGTGCTGCCACTCCGCCTCCCGTAACCGCCAGCACCGTCTCCAGTACCGTCCACGACCTCAGCGTGTCCCGCTCCGAGATTCCGAAGTACTTCGACACCATCCAGAAACCGCCGTCGTTGACGTGCGACGCGAAGATCGAGCCCGCCGAGATGGCCATGATGATCAGGGCCAGGTGCCCCTGGGAGTAGTCCGCGCCCTCGACCAGCGGGACCACGATGCCCGCCGTCGTGACGATCGCGACCGTCGCCGAGCCCTGGGCCACCCGCAGGGCAACGGAGATCAGCCAGGCCAGCACGATGACGGGCAGGCCCACGTCGTGGAAGGTCTTGGCCAGCGCGTCCGCGATCCCGGACGCCTTCAGGACCGCGCCGAAGACCCCACCCGCACCCACCACCAGCAGGATGTTCCCGACCGGCTTGAGTGACGCCGTCGACACCGTCTCCAGGGACGCGCGGGACCACCCGCGCCGGATGCCGAGCAGGTAGTAGGCCAGCACCAGCGCGATCGTCAGCGCCACGAACGGGTTGCCGAAGAACTCGATCACTGAGCGGCCACGGGAAGCGTCCAGCGCTATCGACGAGAACGTTGCCGACAGGATCAGGAGCAGCGGCGTGCCGATGATCACCAGCACCGTCGCCAGCGCGACCGGCCGCTCCCGCTGCTCCGCCGCCACCCCCGCCCGCGCCTCCTCCGCCGCCTCCACCATGTCCTGCGGCACCGCCACGAAGATCCGCTTGCCGATCCACGCGGCGTACGCCCACGCCGCCGCCACCGACGGCAGGCCGACCACCGCGCCCATCAGGATCACCCAGCCGAGCGAGACGTGGAACAGCCCGGCGGCCGCCACCGGGCCGGGGTGCGGCGGCAGGAAGGCGTGGGTCATGGACAGGCCCGCGAGCAGCGGCATGGCGTAGAGCAGGATCGACTTGCCGGACCGCTTGGCGACCGCGTACACGATCGGCGCCAGGACGAAGATGCCGACGTCGAAGAAGACCGGGATGCCGAAGACTAGACCGGTCAGACCCATGGCGAGCGGGGCCCGCCGTTCCCCGAACAACGCCAGCAGCCGCGCGCTCAACACCTCCGCGCCGCCGCTGACTTCGAGGATCGCGCCCAGCATCGTACCGAGCCCGATGATGATCGCCACGTGCCCGAGGATGCCGCCCATGCCGGACTCGACGGTCGAGACGGCGGCGGACTTCTGGACCGTACCGAAGAGCTCGGTCACGGAGAGGCCGGCCCCGAGGCCGACGGCTATGGAGACGGCGAGCAGCGCCACGAACGGCTGGAGCCTGACCTTGATGATCAGGTAGAGGAGGAGGGCGATGCCCACGGCGGCGACGGTCAGCAGACCGGTCGTACCGCCGACGAGGGGGAGGATCCCGCCGGTGTGCGGCGGGGGCGGCGGGGGCGCGGTGGCGGCGAGCGGGTACGACATACGGGGACTCCCAGGGCTGGCAGGGCTGTTCCAGGGCGTGGGGGACCGCGGGGCGGCGCCCCGGCGGTCCGGGGCGCCGCTCCGTGCGGCCTGTGGAGTGGTCGTACTAAGGGCAAGGTCAGGCGTCCAGCACGGCCAGCGCGTCGATCTCGATGAGCAGGCCCTTCGGCAGGCCCACGTACACCGTCGTACGCGCCGAGGCGGGCGCCTTCAGGCCCTGCTCCTCGAAGTACGCGTTGTAGATCTCGTTCATCTCGGCGAAGTGGTCGACGTCGGTGAGGTAGACGCGCATCATCATCACGTCGTCCCAGGTGGCGCCGCCCTCCTCCAGGATCGCCTTGACGTTGGCGAAGGTCTGGAGGGTCTGCGCGCGCAGGGTCGGCCCGGCGGTCGTGGGCGGCTTGCCCTCCTCGGCGGGCAGGAAGCCGACCTGCCCGGCGACCTGGAGGATGTTCCCCTTGCGCACGCCGTGCGAGAACTTGGCGGGAGGGGTGGTGTGGGTGGGGGGCGTGATGGCGACCTTCTCGGTCATGAACTGCCTTCCTGTTCTGGGATGTTGCCGGAGTACTCCCGGCTGATGGCGTCCGCGGTGCGGCGCACCAGCGGGAGGAGGCCGAGGAGTTCCTCGGCGGTGACGACGACGTTGGGGGCGGAGACGGACATCGCCGCGACGACGCGGCCGTCGGTGCCGCGCACCGGCGCGCCCACGCAGTTGATGGACTCCTCGTGGCCGCCGAGGTCGGTGGCCCAGCCCTGTTCGCGTACGGCCGCGAGCTCCTTCAGGAACGCGGCGGCGTTCGGCGTCGAACGGGACGTGTACATGGGGTAGTCGAGCTTGTCGGCGACCGCGCGGCGCTCGGCGTCGGGCAGGTCGGCGAGGAGCAGCTTGGCGACGGCGGCGACGGTGATGGCGACGGGCTTGCCGACGCGGGAGTACATCCGCACCGGGTAGCGGCTCTCGACCTTGTCGATGTACAGCACCTCGCCGTCCTCGTACACGGCGAGGTGGACGGTGTGTCCGATCCGCTCGTTGAGCGCGACGAGGTGGGGGTGCGCGATCTCCCGTACGTCGAGGTTCTCGACGGCCTCCTGGGCGAGCGCGAAGAGGCGGGCGCCGAGGCGGTAGCGCTGGTCCTCCTGGCGGTAGACCAGCCCGTGCTCGTGCAGGGTGCGCAGCAGCCGTAGTGCGGTCGACTTGTGCACCCCGAGCCGCTCGGCGACCTGCCCGAGGTCGGCGGGGCCCTGCGCCAGCAACGGCAGGATGCTCAGCGCCCGGTCGACGGTCTGGCTCATGACGTACGTACCTCCTGCTCCTCCCCCGTCCACCCGGGGCCGAGACGAAGTCTCCCCCAGGCGTCGTCGTCCAGAGCGGCAAGCCGGTCGGCGTGCGCGCGGGGCGGCGGAGCCGCGTGGTCGCCGGGGACGGTGAGGGCGGCGGCGGCGAAGAGGTGCCCGATGCGTGCCCGCGCCTGTACGGGGAGCCCGCGCAGGGTGCCGTGCAGGAACCCTGCGGCGAAGGCGTCCCCGGCCCCGACGGTGGCGACGACGTCGACGCGGGGCGCGGGAACGGTGATCACGCTTGTCGTCCGGCCGTCCGCCGGTGGGGGCTGGTCGCGCAGTTCCCCGCGCCCCTCGATGGGCCCGGAGGGCCCTCCTAGGGGCGCGGGGAACTGCGCGACCAGCCCACCACGGCCCCCAGACAAAGAGCTCCCTCGGAGAGTTTCGGGAAGGGGCGGGGTGGGGGCTTCAAACACGGTCACCCCCACCGCACCCCGCTTCACCACCAACACCCCCACCTCCGGCAACGCGTCCCGGATCGCCAGCGCCCCCCGCAACCCCCACGCCTCCTCCGCCTCGTCCTCCCCCACAAACACCACATCCGCCCCCCGAGCAAGTTCGAGCAGCACCCCCGGCCCAGCCGAGTCACGCCACAACCCGCTCCGATGGTTGACGTCGAAGGAAACCAGCGGACGGCCGGGCCGGCGGGCGGTCAGCTCGCGGGTCAGGGCGAGGCAGTCCGCGGACAACGCCGCAGTGATCCCGGACAGATGCAGCACCCGCCCCGCCCACACCTCACCCACCGGCACGTTCGCCACCGACATGGCGGAGGCGGCCGACCCGGCCCGGTAGTACGCGACCTCGTGCGTCCCGGCGGCCCGGTCGTCGGCGGTGCGGAAGTACACGCCGGTGGGGCGACCGGGGTCGCGCCGCACCCCGGACGTGTCCACCCCGTACGCGCCCACCGCCTCGACCAGATGGTCCCCGAAGCCGTCCGCCCCCACCCGGCTGACCCACTTCACCGCGTGCCCGGCGGCCGCCAGCGCGCACGCCACGTTGGACTCGGCGCCGCCGATCCCCCGGGCGAAGGACGGCACGTCGGCGAGGCGCCCGGGCCGGGACGGCAGAAAGGTGACCATGGACTCCCCGAGACAGACGACATCCACATCCACGTCCGCATCCACCAGCGCCCACACTCCCCGCACCTCGACCCGGCGCACCATTGACCCGGCGTTGGCCCGGATGTTAGACAGCAGTAAGCGATACACGCAACGGGCGTTGCACATAGTGCAACGCGGCACCGGAGGGCTTCCATGGGGTTCCTGGCAGGACTGGCCGAAGAGCGCGTCGACCACCGCTTCAAGGGGCTTCCCCCGGATGCCGACGGCCTGACCGTCGGCGAGCTGGCGGCCCAGCGCCGGAACCTGTTCACGGACGGCTTCACCACCCCCGTGCTCGCCCTCTCCGCCGAGCGCCTGGAGCACAACCTCGCGCTGATGGAGACGTACGCGACCCGGCACGGCCTCGCCTTCGCCCCGCACGGCAAGACCACGATGGCCCCCGAGCTGTTCGCCCGCCAGCTCGACCACGGCGCCTGGGGCATCACGCTCGCCGTGCCCCACCAGGTGCGCGTGGCCCGCGCGTTCGGCATCCGGCGGATCTTCCTCGCCAACGAGCTGGTCGACGCGGCGGCCCTGAAGTGGATCGCCGCCGAGCTGGCGCGGGACGCCGAGTTCCAGCTCATCTGCTACGTGGACTCGGTGCGCGGAGTCGAGCTGATGGACGCGGCGCTGGCCGGCGCGGCCCGCCCGGTGGACGTCGTCGTCGAGCTGGGCGCGGGCGAGGGCGCCCGCACCGGCGCGCGCACCGAGGCCGAGTGCACGGCGGTCGCCGACGCCGTGGCCGCCACCCGCACCCTGCGCCTGGTGGGCGTGGCGGGCTACGAGGCCGAGGTCCCCGGGGCCACCCCGGAGCGGGTCGCGGCCTGGCTGCGCCGACTGACCGCGCTGGCCTCGGAGTTCGACAAGGCGGGCCGCTTCTCGGGGACGGGACTCGACGAGATCGTGGTCAGCGCGGGCGGCAGCGCGTGGTTCGACGCGGTGGCCGACACCTTCGCGGAGATCCCCGAACTCTCCCTTCCCGTACTGAAGCTGCTGCGCTCGGGGGCGTACGTCTCGCACGACGACGGCCAGTACCGCCGGGTCACACCCTTCAACCGCATCCCGGAAGAGGGCGCCCTCCACCCCGCCTTCCGCCTGTGGGCGCAGGTCGTCTCCCGCCCCAGCCCCGACCAGGCGTTCGTGAACGCGGGCAAGCGGGACGCGGCGTACGACCTCGACCTGCCCGAGGCGCAGGTGGTGCGCGGCGCCCGCGACGGCGTCGAGCGACCCGCGACCGGCATCGAGGTCACCGCCCTCTCCGACCAGCACGCCTGGCTGCGCACGTCCCCCGACGTACACCTGGAGGTAGGCGACTGGGTAGGCCTGGGCCTCTCCCACCCCTGCACCAGCTTCGACAAGTGGCCCCTGATCCCCTTGGTGGAGGCGGACGGAACGGTGACGGACTACGTACGCACGTACTTCTAAGCGTTTTCGACTGCGGACCGTGGCTGGCTGGCCGCGCAGTTCCCCGCGCCCCTAGGAGGGCCCTCCGGGCCCATTAAGGGGCGCGGGGGAACTGCGCGAGCAACCCACCACGGCCCGCAGACAAAGCAAGGGGGTCCGGGGGCAAAGCCCCCGGCAGCCCACCCCGACCCACACCCGGCCGCCCGCCAGAGGGCTTTCGGGAAGGGGCGGGGTGGGGAATCCGCCCGCGACATCAGCCACCGCAAACGGAAACCGGACCATGGACCTAGTCATCCGCGACGCCCTAGTCATAGACGGCACCGGCACCCCCCGCCACCGCGCAGACGTCGGCATCAAAGACGGCCGAATCGCCGCACTGCACAAAGAGGGCGCACCCCGCCTCACCGGCACCCGCACCATCGAAGCCCAAGGCCTGGCCCTATCCCCCGGCTTCATCGACATGCACGCCCACTCCGACCTAGCCCTCCTCCGCGACCCGGACCACCGCGCCAAGGCCGCCCAGGGCGTCACCCTGGAAGTCCTGGGCCAGGACGGCCTCTCGTACGCGCCCACGGACGACCGCACCCTCACCGAGGTCCGCAAGGCGATCACCGGCTGGAACGGCGACGGCTCGGACATCGACTTCGACTGGCGCGACGTCGGCGGCTACCTCGACCGCCTCGACCACGGCTTCGACGGCAACGGCATCGCGGTCAACGCCGCCTACCTGATCCCGCAGGGCACGGTCCGGATGTACGCGATGGGCTGGGAGGACCGCGAGGCCACCCCCCAAGAGCTGGACCGCATGCGACAGTTGGTGGCCGAGGGCCTCGAACAGGGCGCGGTCGGCATGTCGTCCGGGCTCACGTACACCCCCGGCATGTACGCCCCCGACGCCGAGCTCACCGAACTCTGCAAGGTCGTCGCCCGGTACGGCGGCTACTACTGCCCCCACCACCGCTCGTACGGCGCGGGCGCCCTCCGCGCCTACGAGGAGATGGTCGAGCTCACCCGCGCGGCCGGCTGCGCGCTCCACCTGGCCCACGCCACCATGAACTTCGGCGTCAACGAAGGAAAGGCGCCCGAGCTCCTCACCCTCCTCGACCAAGCGCTCGCCACCGGTTCGGACATCACGCTCGACACCTATCCGTACACCCCGGGCTGTACGACGCTCGCCGCGATGCTGCCGAGCTGGGCGGGCGAGGGCGGGCCTGAGACGGTCCTCGCGCGGCTGCGGGACGACGCGGCGGCCGAGCGGATCCGGCACGCCCTGGAGGTGGTGGGGTCGGACGGCTGCCACGGGGTGCCGATCGACTGGGAGACGATCGAGATCTCGGGGGTGGGCGAGCCAGGGCTCGCGTCGTTCGTGGGCCGCACGGTCGCCGAGTCGGCCCGGGCGCGCGGCGAGGCGCCCTGGACCACCGCCCGCCGCCTCCTGATCGACGACGGCCTCGGCTCGACGATCCTCCAGCACGTGGGCCACGAGGAGAACGTCCGGGCGATCATGCGCCACCGCGTCCACACCGGCGGCAGCGACGGCATCCTCCAGGGCGACAAGCCCCACCCCCGCGCCTACGGCACGTTCCCCCACTACCTGGGCCACTACGCCCGTGACCTAGGCGTTCTCCCCCTGGAGGAGATGGTCGCCCATCTGACCTCGCGCCCGGCGGCCCGGCTGCGCCTCCCGGACCGGGGCCTGATCAAGGAGGGCTACCGCGCGGACCTCGTGCTCTTCGACCCGGAGGCGGTCGCGGCGGGCTCGACCTTCGAGCACCCCCGCACCCTGCCCACCGGCATCCCGTACGTCCTGATCGACGGCAGGTTCGTCATCGAGGACGGCCGGCGCACGGACGTGCTGGCGGGGCGGGCGGTCCGCAGAACGCCCACCCCGTAAAACACCTGACAAGTCGTCAGAAGACCCGCACGTTACGGGCCGTGTCCCAGAGCATGTCCGCGTACGGGGAGCCGAGCCCGCCGCGTCCGTCACCGAAGTACGCGAACAGCTGGGAGTCGATGGGCCGCATCAGGTCGGAGATCCCGTCCCCGTTGACGTCACCGGTGGCCAGCACCGGGGCGTCCGCGGGCCAGGCGTACGGCAGCTTGGTGCGGCCGGCGAAGTTGCTGCGGCCGTTGCCCGGGTACAGCCACAGGTTCCGGGAACCGTCGCGGGCCACCAGGTCCGCCTTGCCGTCGCCGTTGAGGTCGCCGGGCGAGGCGAGCTGGTTCATGACGTTCCAGCCGCCGCCGACCTTCACGCGGTCGCCGAAGATGCCCCGGCCGTTGCCCGGGTAGGACCACAGCACCCCGGAGGTGTCGCGGGCCAGCAGATCGCGGCGGCCGTCGCCGTTGAGGTCACCGGCCGCGCTGATCTCGCGCATGGAGTTCCAGCCGCCGCCGACCTTGACGCGGTCGCCGAAGGCGCCGTCGCCCCGGCCCGGGTAGAACCAGAGGACGCCGGAGCGGTCGCGGGCGTAGATGTCCTCCCTGCCGTCCCCGTTGTAGTCGCCGTGCCGGGTCAGCTGGGTCATCGCGTTCCAGCCGCCGCCCACGAGCTTGCCCTTGGTGACCCAGTCGGCGTCGCCGATGCCCGACAGGAACCACAGCCGCCCGTCGTCCGCGCGCTCCAGGAGGTCGGGGCGGCCGTCGTTGTTCAGGTCGCCGAACTGCGCCACCGCGGGCAGCCCGGCGGGCCGCTTCTCGTGGTCCTGGACGAACCACTCCATCCACGGCACGCCCTGGGTGACCTCGTAGTCGGTGGTCGCCACCCGGATGGAGCTGATCCTGTTGTCCCACTGCCGGCCGATGGTGCCGCCGGAGAGGTCGTTGGGGCCGCTGTGCGGACTGATGTAGTAGTGCTCGCCGCCGTAGTCGGCGTCCTGGGCCATCGCGACGTAGAGGTCGCTGTTGTTGACGAAGGACGAGATCGAGTTGTTCCAGATGCCCAGGGTGGGGCGGCTGGAGGAGACGATCTCCATCTTGCCCTTGAAGTCCCCGTACTGGAACACGCAGAGCTTGCCCGCCGGGCAGCGGTCGTAGTTCTCCGCGGCGGCCGCCTGCGGGGCCGCGGTGAGCAGGGTGGCCAGCGAGGCGGCGACGGCGGTGGCCGTACCGATCAGGCGCCGGGCCGAGGTGGTGCCGAGCATGGACCGAACTCCGTTCGAGAACAGTGAGGGGGTCAGAGGACGAGGTGGGTGGAGCGGGCCTGGGCGTACTGCTTCGGGGACCGCAGGCCGCCGTCCGCCGCGCCCGTGCCCGGGTACACGCGGAGCTCCTTCTGCCCCGGCGCGTGCGCGACCAGGTCCGGGCGGCCGTCGCCGGTGACGTCGCCGACGCCCGCCAGCTCGGTGAGCCCGTTCCAGCCGCCGGTGCCGATGAGCTTGCGGTCGCCGAAGGTGCCGCGCCTGGTGCCGGGGTAGAACCACAGCTTCCCTGCGGTGTCCCGGGCCACCAGGTCGGCCCGCTTGTCGGAGTTCATGTCACCGGCCCCGACCAGCTCGTTCATGACCTTCCAGCCCCCGCCGACCTTCTGCCGCGCGCCGAAGGTGCCGTGCCCGTCACCGGGGTACGTCCACAGGGTGCCGGTGGTGTCGGCGGCGAGCAGGTCGGCGCGGCCGTCGCCCGTCAGGTCCCCGGCGGCCGTCAGGTCGCGCATGGCGTTCCAGCCCCCGCCGACCTTGACGCGGTCACCGAAGGTGCCGTCACCCAGGCCCGGGTAGAACCACAGGACGCCGGAGCGGTCCCGGGCGAACAGGTCCTCCTTGGCGTCCCCGTTGTAGTCGCCGTGCCGGGTGAGCTGGGTCATCGCGTTCCAGCCGCCGCCCACGACCCGGGTGCGGGTCTTGCTCGCGTAGGCGTGGTCCGTCCACAGCTGCCCGAACTTGTCGCGCGCGTACAGGTCGCCGAAGCCGTCGCCGTCGGCGTCCCCGAACGCGGCCGAGGCGGGCAGCCCGGCCGGGCGCTGCCTGGTCTCGGACTGCCAGGTGGAGTACGTCGGGAAGCGCCCCTCCGTACCGCAGAAGTAGTCCGCCTCGGGGTCCAGGTCGAGCGAGCTGACGGTGTTGTCGAGGTCGGGCCGGGAGCTCTCGTCGAACGACACCTGGCCGGAGTAGTAGTGCGTGGCCCTGGCCCGCTCCGGGTTCCCTTCGAGGTCCGGCTCGCTGTTGAAGCAGACGGGCATGTCGGAGTAGTTCGCGAAGGAGCTGATGCGGTTGTCCCAGGACCCCAGCCGCAGCATGGACCCGGAGACGACCAGCATGTCGCCCTTGCCCAGCGGCTCGCTGAAGACGCACAGCTTGCCGTAGGCGCAGCGGTCGTAGCCGCTCGCGGCCCGGGCGGGCGCGGTGGTGACGGTGGCGGCCAGCCCCGCCGTGGCGGCGGCCGCGAGCCCGCCGCGTATGAGGCGCGCAGACATGGAACGCACGTGGTCCCCCCGGTATGTGCGGATGCTGTGAATACGTCGAAAGTCGACGGATCATAGCCGCCCGTCGAGGATCAGTTCGAACCAGAGCGTCTACGTACGGGACTCCGGGCTCGGCGGGGACGGTCCCGCGTTCGCCGTCCCCGCCTCCGCCCGGGCTCAGTTCACGGCCTGCACCCCCGGGAGCAGGTAGCCGAAGACCGTGTCGGCCGCGGTCCGGTCGTCGGTCTGGACGCGGCCCGCGCGGACCGCCGCGTCGAAGTTGGCGGCGAAGTCCGGGCCCGGGGCGAGGAGTTGATCGAGGGTCTCGCGGGTGAGCGTGATCGTGGCGTGCGGCTTGTCGACGCCGGGCGGCATGGTGTCGCCGCGTGTGTCGGTGTAGACGAGGACGCCGTCGCGCAGCACGGTGACGCCCGACTGGCCGGTGTTGGTGAAGTGCCACAACAGGACGACGGGGTCGCGCAGTTCGGCGGCCCGGGGGCCGTCCAGGCGGGCGGCCACGGCGGCGAAGTACTGGGCGGGGTTGGCGTGGCGGACCAGGTCGGCGACGACCGGGCGGGAGCCGGGCGGCTGCGGGCCGGGGCGCAGGTCGCGGGCGGCCGTCAGATAGGCGTTGCGCAGCGGGCCGTACTCGGCGAGGTAGCCGAGCTGGGTCAGCGCCAGGGCCTGGAGCGAGGTGGCGGCCTCCAGGACCGCCGCCGACACGGTCGCCCGGTCGCAGGCGGCGGCCACGACGTGGTCGAGGAGCTCGACGACCCGGCCGTACCGGGGCGTCTCGGCGTCGTACTCCTCGCGCGCGGCGGCGAGCACCGCCTCGGCGCCGCCGAGGGCCACCACGTACCGCTGGGCGGTGGCGGCGGAGGCGGGGGTCGCGGCGACGGCGTCGGTGGCGGCGACGAACTCGTGGCCGAGCAGGCGCAGCCAGGTCTGGCGGGCGGCCTGGGTGGCGGTGCCGACGTAGCCGGGGGCGTAGAACGGCTGGTTCGAGGGCTGGCTCTGGCGCCGGACCCAGGCGTCCCGGCGCGCGGCGAGCCGGGCGGAGACGGCCTTGTCGCCCCAGCCGGGCCACTCGTACGCCCCGGCCACGATCTCCGCGATCCCGCCGAAGGCCTTCAGCGTCTCGTCGAGGTGGCGGGCGCGTACGTCGCCGAGGCCGCCGAGCAGGCCGGGGGCGGTGAGGTAGAGGACCTTGCGGTCGGGGAGGTAGACGTTCATCTCGGCCGGGGACTGGAGGCCCGCGGCGGGCTGGAGGACGAGGCGCACGCCGTCGGCCTCGACCTCGCCGGAGAGCTGGTGGGTCGGCGGGATCAGGGTGGCCTCGCCCGCGGAGACGGTGAGGCCGGGTCCGCTGTCGATCAGGCCGTACGGGCCGGCCTCCAGGCGGGTGCCGTACGTGTGGTCGACCAGGCACGCCGTGGCCAGGCCCTCCACGACGTGGCGGCGGACGGCGTCGTCGAGGAAGCCGTCGGGCGCGTACACGGCGAGGTCGTCGGGGACGGTGTCCCCTTCGTCCGCGAAGAGGCCGCGCGAGCCGCCGAAGTGGTCGACGCAGCTGGCGGTGTAGACGATCGCCCTGACCGGGCGGCGGTCGTCGGTGGTGGCGCGGTAGAGGCGCAGGGCGTGCTGGGCGGTCTCGTACGAGCCGAGGGGGTCGATCACGATCAGTCCGGTGCGGCCCTCGACGATCGTCATGTTGGCGAGGTCGTAGCCGCGGACCTGGTAGACGCCGCCGTCTTCCGCGCGGGTGACGAGGTAGAGGCCCGCCATGGCGTTCATACGGCCCTGGCGCCAGACGCGGGCGTTGACAGCCGCCGGGATCTCCTCCACTTCCCGCAGGAAGTCGAACCGGGCGAAGTGCCAGGCGTACCCCTTGCCGTCCCGGGCGGGGATCACGGGGAGGTCCGGGGGTGCGAGCAGCCCCTGCGAGGCGTTGCGGAAGTCCGAGACGTCGGACGGGACGCCCTGCGCGGCGGGCCGGTTGCTGCGGACGACGAACGGGGTCGGCTCGACGGGCTCGCGCTGCTTGCCGTTGGTCATGCTGCCTCCTCGGGGGTCCGTGGGGCGGGAACGTATCCCTGCGGGGCGGGGGTGGGAAGCGTGTGGGGGTCGGCCTTGGCCGACAATGTCCGGTTCTGAACCGGCCATGTCCGCGGCCCGGCCTTCGTCTGCGGGCCGGTGGTGGGCTGAGCGCGCAGTTCCCCGCGCCCCTTGTCAGCCCGGCCTTCGTCTGCGACCCGGTGGTGGGTTGCTCGCGCAGTTCCCCGCGCCCCTTAAGTGCCGCTCCGCGGCATCCTCCCTGGGCGGCCCGGAGGGGCGCTTTTAGGGGCGCGGGGAACTGCGCGACCAGCCCGCCACCGGGTCGCACATGACAACGCACCGTGGTGCATCTCACCGCCCCGGTGCGGGGCGCGCGTAATCCAAGCCCGCGCCCCGGCCCCGCCCAGCAATCCCACGGCCCCACCCCCCGCGCCGCATTCCGATGGAAGCCACGGCTCCGCCCGGCCACACGCCCCGGGCCACAAACACCGCGCGGCCCCCGAAACGCCCCCGTAAGGTGACCGTCATGCAGGTGATCCAGTCGACCAAGCTCGCCAATGTCTGTTACGAGATCCGCGGCCCGGTTCTCGAAGAAGCCATGCGGCTGGAGGCGGCAGGGCACCGCATCCTCAAGCTCAACACCGGCAACCCCGCCGCGTTCGGCTTCGAGTGCCCGCCGGAGATCCTGGAGGACATGCTCCGCAACCTCTCCGGGGCGCACGGGTACGGCGACGCGAAGGGCCTGCTCTCCGCCCGCCGCGCGGTCATGCAGCACTACCAGACCAAGGGCATCGACCTCGACGTCGAGGACATCTACCTCGGCAACGGCGTCTCCGAGCTGATCCAGATGTCGATGCAGGCGCTGCTCGACGACGGCGACGAGGTGCTGGTCCCGGCCCCGGACTACCCCCTGTGGACCGCCTCCGTCTCGCTCGCCGGCGGCACCGCCGTGCACTACCGCTGCGACGAGCAGTCCGACTGGATGCCGGACCTCGCCGACATCGAGCGCAAGATCACCGACCGCACCAAGGCGATCGTGATCATCAACCCGAACAACCCGACGGGCGCGGTGTACGACGAGGAGATGCTCCGGTCGCTGACCGAGATCGCCCGCCGCCACAACCTGATCGTCTGCTCGGACGAGATCTACGACCGGATCCTGTACGACGGCGCCACGCACACCCCGACGGCCGTCGTCGCCCCGGACCTGATGGTCCTGACCTTCAACGGCCTGTCCAAGAACTACCGCGTGGCCGGGTACCGCTCCGGCTGGCTCGCGGTCTGCGGCCCGAAGGCGCACGCCTCCTCGTACATCGAGGGCCTCACCATCCTCGCCAACATGCGGCTGTGCGCGAACATGCCGTCGCAGTACGCCGTGGCCACCGCGCTCGGCGGGCGCCAGTCCATCGAGGACCTGGTGCTGCCGGGCGGGCGGCTGCTCGAACAGCGCGACACGGCGTACGACCTGCTGACCCAGATCCCCGGCGTCACCTGCGTGAAGCCCAAGGGTGCGCTGTACCTCTTCCCCCGTCTGGACCCGGCGGTCTACAAGGTCAAGGACGACCGCCAGATGGTCCTCGACCTGCTGCGGGCCGAGAAGATCATGGTCGTCCACGGCACCGGCTTCAACTGGCCCGAGCCCGACCACTTCCGCATCGTGACGCTTCCCTCGGCGCAGGATCTGGCCGGGGCCGTGACGCGGATCGGCAGCTTCCTGGACGGTTACAGCCAGATGTAGCGGGCTGCTGGCTTCGGCTCAACTTTAGACAGAATCTAAGATAGGATGGCCTCCTGCGACGTTGGACGTTGAAGGAGGCCATCTCATGTACGAGCCGATACGGACGAAGTCGGTGCACAGCACGATGGCCGCCGACGTGCGCGTTCCGCACCGCTCCCGTGAGGAGGAGCTGGACATCCAGCTCGCCGGGCATCTGGCGGCGCTGCTCGCGGTGACGGACGAGCTGGGGCTCGACTCGGCCGGGGACGCGATCGCGCGACAGATCGCGCGGTTGCGGGGTGGGATGCCGCCGGTGCGGCACGCGGGTCTGCGCGGGGGCTCGTCGGCCGCGCTGCACGGGCGCGCGCACGCGCTGGCGGGGCGCGCCCTCGTCGTCGCCGCGTCGCGGGCCGACACGGCGGCCGCGATCCTGGCTGCGGAGCGGATGGACGCGCACGCGCTGGCGCTGGCCCCCTGATCGGCCCCGGTCCGCGCGCCGCGGAGGTCCGCGGACCGGGTGCCACCCCCTTCTTTGCCCGGAGTTCGTCTGCGACCCGGTGGTGGGTTGCTCGCGCAGTTCCCCGCGCCCCTTAAGTGCCGCTCCGCGGCATCCTCCCTGGGCGGCCCGGAGGGGCGCTTTTAGGGGCGCGGGGAACTGCGCGACCAGTTGGGGACGGCCCGCAGACGAAAACCGGGCTGACAAGGGGCGCGGGGAACTGCGCGCTCAGCCCGCCACCGGGTCGCAGACGGCCGTCACACCGTCACGATCACGATCAGTAGGATCAGCAGGATCACGCCGACCAGCAGGGCCGTTCGCGTTCCCGTTGGTGGAGGCGGGGGTGTCGGGACCGGGCCCAGGTTGAAGACGTCGTGGCCCGTCACGGACGCCCGGCCGCACCACGGGCACCCGGACAAGTGCGAGCCGTACGTGTGCATCGGGCGGTCCGGGCAGACCCGTACCAGCGACCGCTCGCGGTCCAGCGCCCGCAGCCAGTCCTCCGCCGACGGGCGGGCCCCGGGGTCCAGGACGCCCGGGCCGAACGCCGCCCGGGACAGACCGAGCAGCTCGGGCGGCAGCACGGACGGGTCCACCGTCCCGCGCGGCACCACGACCTGCTCCGGCCGCACCACGTACGAGATGCTCGCAGCGATGTTGTCCTGGACCGTCGACTCGGGCGCGCTGTCGTGCGGGACGCCACCGAAGGGGTGGTTGCCTGCCGTCAGCAGCTGGTACACCAACACCGCAAGCGCGAAGTCGTCGCTCGCCCGCGTCGCCGGTCCCCCCGCCAGCCGCTCCGGCGCCGAGTAGTCCGTCGTGTGCATCAGACACGGGAACAGCTCCCCCGTGACCGCGTCGGTGAAGGCGATCGAGTCGCAGTCCAGGAACGTGATGAAGCCGTTCGCGTCGACCACCACGTTGCTGCTGGAGAAGTCCCCGATGACCAGGCCCTCGTGGTGCATCCGGGCCGTCATGAACGCCAGGTTCCACGCGACGCCCAGCAGGAACCGCCAGTCGGCCCGCTGGTGGAAGAGCCGGATGCGCTGGGCGCGCGTGAACAGGCCCACCAGCTGGACGTGTTCGGGCTCCCCGAACCGCTGCATCGCGTACCCCAGGAACGCGCCGCCCGGCGCCCGCGCGGGCGCGGTCGGCCAGGCGAGTTCGGGCCGCTGGGAGCGGTCGGTGGGGCGCCCGCCGAGCGGGGACATCGTGAGCATCCGGGTCAGCCGGCGCTCCTGCTCGGGGCCGGGCGGGTCCCGGTAGAGCTTGACGACGACCCGGTCGTCGCCCTCGACGGGGTAGACGGCCGCCTGGCCGCCGCCCTTGAGCGGCTCGGCGGCGAGCACCACCGGCACCCCGCCCAGCAGTACGGTCCGCCCGTTCGGCCCGCTCATGCGCCCCCTCCCGCAAGCCCCGTGCGTACCGCCCGCAGCAGCGTCTTGTCGTCCCCGTTGAGCGCGGTCAGCCGGTCGGACCTGAGCAGCGCGGCGAGGCGGTCGTCCTCGTCGCCGGGCTCCACCGCCTCCGTGTCCAGCGAGCGCAGCACGGCCGCCGCGAAGGACTCGTTGGGCGCCTGCGGGGCGCCCCCCGACCAGGAGAGCGCGGCCTGGGCCAGGCCGTCGGTGGAGAGCAGGACGCCGTCGACGCCGTCGTCCCGTACGCAGTCGGTCCGCACCCAGCGGGCGGCGTCCGGCGTGCTGAGGAACACCGTCTCGTTGCTGTACTCGCTCACCGCCGCGGGCTGCGGCAGCAGATGGAACTGCCGCTCGCCGTCCTCGGTCCCGGCCCGCAGCACCACGAAGCCGTCGCCGACGCTGGCGTGCCCCAGCCAGCCGGGCGCGAGCACCACCACGGTGAGCGTGGTCGCGTGGTCGGCGGCCGCCTCGCCCGTACGGTCCAGGAAGTCGTCCACGACCCGCTGGAAGCTGCGGCGCAGCAGCCGGTTCGCGACCGGGCCGTCGGTCCGCGCGGCGGGCAGCCGGCCGAAGTGCTCGACGGCCAGGCGCACCGCGAGCAGGGAGCCCTCGCCGGAGCGCGGCCTGCTGCCCGCGCCGTCGGCGACCGCGAGGACCGTGACGGGCCCGTCCGTCGCGCACCGCCAGGCGTCCTGGCAGGCGACGCCGTCCCGGCGGTGCCGGTAGCCCTCCACGCTCAGACCGTGCACCCGCCAGCTCCCGTGCGCCCGCGTCCCCATGGCCCGCTCAGGCTTCCCAGGCCGGGCGCTGCGTCTTGAACTGGCTGAAGATCTTCTCGAAGACCTCGTCGCCCGCGCCCTTGGTCTCGGCGTTGGCGCTCGCCGACATCATCTGGAGCAGCTGGCGGAACGGGAAGCCCTGGAGCCGGGCGTTGAACTTCGGCGCGTACGCCTGGAGCACCTGCTCGGCCAGGTCGGTGAGCCCGCCGACCCCGATCGCGTACAGCCGGAAGCGCCGTGCGGCCTGCTCCTCGGCGAGCACCGGGACCAGCCGCTGCCAGGTGCGGCTGATGTGGCCGGTGCCGTCGGTCGGCAGCCCGTCGGTGACCAGGCAGATCTGCGGCCGGTAGTACTGGAAGCCCTGGGCGCGCAGCTCGGCCTTGCGGGCGGCGACCACGTGCATGGCGAGCTCCAGGGCCTCGGTCATCAGGGTCACCCCGGAGGCGGCGAGGCGCGGTGGCTCGAACATGTTGGCGGCGACGAACGGGCCGACCGGGGAGCCCGGTTCGAGCGGCTGCGCGCCGCGCCAGGCGGTGACTCCCCGGCCGCCGAAGGTGATGACGGCGACCTCGACGCTGTAGCTGAGGCTGACGTCGTCGTGGAGCTCGCGGGTCCATTCGCTCAGCGCCGTGTTGAGCGCGTCGATGGGCGGGCCCGCCATCGAGCTGGAGGTGTCGAGGCACAGCACCAGCGGCAGCCGTTGGGCGTTGTTCTCGAACTCGATGTCGGCGTACTCCGCCGGAAGTGTCCTGGGTGGCTGCTGCCTGCGCATCTGACCTCTCCCCGTTCCCGGTACTTCGCTGTGCGGGTCAACTGCCGTGCCGGGCACGGTCGATGACGGTCCTCTGGTCCTCCGCGCACGCGTGGGCGTACAGGATCCCGGCGTCCTTGCCCCGGCCCTCGCTCACCTCGACGGAGCTGCCGGGGGCGGGCGCGGGCTCCCCCGGCTCGGCCCAGACCGCCCGGCGCAGACACTGGTCGAGCTCGACGTACCCCTGCGGGTGCAGCGCGGTGCGTACGACGGCGACGCGGCCGGGGGTGCTCGGCCTGCGGACGTCGCGGCCCGGCGCGGCGGCGCGGTGCCTGCCGGGGGGCTCGACCGCACTCGCGGTGCTCTTCACCGCCGTACGGCCGATGGGCGCGGCGGGTGCGGCGAACGCGAGGCGCGGGCCCCGCGAGCGGCGTACGGCGAAGACCAGAGCGGTCAGCAGGAGCAGCAGCAGGGCGGCGACGCCGAGCGCCGGGACCAGCAGCGAGGAGCCGCCGCCGGTGCCGCCGACGCTGTCGGCGTTGAGGCCCAGGTCGGCGGCCAGCTTCGCGTCCACGAGCTCCTTGCCGCGCAGGGTCCTGCCCTTGCCCTTCGCCTCCGCGACGAGCTCGCACAGGTTGCCCTCGCAGGCGCCCGCCTTGCGCAGGTCGGCCAGGGTCTGGTCGTCGAGCCGGGTGATCTCGGCGTCCTTGTCGACGAGCCGGTCACCGGCGAGGACGAGCAGCAGGGTGCCGCCCGCTCCGGTGGGGTGCCCGGCCGGGACCAGGACGACGAGCGGGCCTCGGCCGAACACGGGCTCGCGCTCCTTGAGCTTCCAGTCGGCGCTCTTCCCGTCGAGCTCCAGCGGCCGGTGCAGGGTGACGACGGCCGCGTCCTGGGCACCGACGCGCCCGGCCCAGCACTCCAGCCGCTCGGCCAGCTTGCCCGTACAGGACCCTTCGTCGGCCGCGGCCGGAACGGCCGGCGCCAGCAGGGCCAGGGCCAGCAGCCCGGCCGACGCCCACAGCCCGCGCGCGGCGCGCGGCCAACGGAGCTGCCCCATGCGCGAAAACCTCCCCGCCCCCCGGAAAAGCACATCGCAAATATGACGCCACCGGCCGCCGTCCGTAAGGGTTTTGGCCATTCCCGGAGGATTCCCGCTCACCCCGTCTACAACTGGAACACCTGGTGGCACCGGACGAACATCTGCCTCGCCTGTTCCACCCAGTCCCCGGCCAGGGAATCGAACTCGGGCTGGTTCATCCGGCAGTTGAGCGGCAAGGTGCAGACCCCGGCGATACAGGGCCGCGGCCCCCGTACGTCCCACACCGACAGCATCGGGACCAGCTGTTCGGTGTTCCAGGCGTTGGCCGCGGCGGCGGCCGTCGCCAGCTGGTCGCCGCGCAGGAACCGGCCGTCGGTCATGAACGCGACCAGCAGTTTGGTGGTGGTCATGAACCGGACGGTGACCGCCCGTCCGGCGTCGGCGAGGTCGAAGCGCAGCGAGACGGAGACGGTGTCCTCCTCGCAGTGCAGATGGCGCCCGGCCGCCCAGCCGTGCACCAGCGACCGCCACTGGACGCCCAGGTCTCTCCCGTCGCTGCCGGGCGTCCCTTCAGAGTGCCGCACGGCCCACCGCCTCGATCACCATGGCGTCGCTGAGCCCCGCGTCCAGCAGCGTCTGCGCGTGCAGCAGCAGACAGGACGGCAGCGACGCCTTGGCCCCGGAGGACTGGCGGACCTTCAGCTCGCCGGTGCGGACCCGGATGCGCCGGGCCACCGTGGGCGGCGGCCAGGTGAGGGCCCGTGCGTCGCCCGCGTCCGGGCCGATCAGCCCCTGGAGCAGCGCGTCCAGGGCCGGCCGGTCCTCGGGCCGCTTGGCCAGGCACGCGGCGACCAGGTCCAGCAACTCCCCCGGTACGTCGTCGAGTTCGGGCTCCGCGTGCACCACCCGGTAGGCCACCCCGGCGCCGTGCCGGAACGGCGCGTACCCCGCGACGGCGTAGACCAGGACCCCGCCGAGCGAGAAGACGTCACTGGCGGGCCCGGCGTGCGCGCCGGTCATCTGCTCGGGCGACATGTACGGCGGCGTCCCCATCAGCTGCCCGACCCGGGTCAGCCCGGTCGCCCCGGCCACCGCCGAGATGCCGAAGTCGATCACACGCGGCCCGTCGGCGGCGAGCAGCACGTTCGACGGCTTGAGGTCGCGGTGGACCACTCCGGCGCCGTGGATCGCCTGCAGCGCCTCCACCAGACCGGCCCCGAGGCGCCGCGCCTGTCCCCCGGTGAGCGGCCCGTCCGCGCCGACCGCCTCCGACAGGGAGGGCCCCGGTACGTACGCCGTGGCCAGCCAGGGCAGTTCGGCGTCCGGGTCGGCGTCGACGACGGCCGCCGTGAACGCCCCGCCGACCAGCCGCGCGGCGGCCACCTCGCGGGCGAAGCGCCGCCGGAACTCCTCGTCGGCGGCGAGTTCGGGCCGTACGACCTTGACCGCGACCGCCCGGCCCCCGGGCGAGCGGCCCAGATACACCCACCCCATCCCGCCGGACCCCAATCGCCCGACTATGCGGTACGGCCCCACCCGCAGCGGATCACTCACCGGTGTGCGCACGCTCCGCGCCCCCTCACTGGCCCAACGCGCTCCGGGTCCGAGTGTCCCGCGAACACCCGCTCCCGGCAGCCGCCCTGGCGAAAAACCATCCCGGGAAAACGATCCGGCCCCCGGAGCCGTGAGGGGGCTCCGGGGGCCGATCATGTCGTGGCGGACCGTCGTGACCCCACTGGTCAGGGCGGTGTTCGGGGCAGCCCGCCACGAGTCATCGGGGGTCAGCCCAGGCGGGCGACCAGCGAGCGGTACTCGTCCCACAGCTCCTTGGGCGTGTGGTCGCCGAAGGTGTTGAGGTGGTCGGGGATCAGCGCCGCCTCCTCGCGCCAGACCTCGGTGTCGACCTTGAGCAGGAACTCCAGGTCCGCCTCGGGCAGTTCGAGGCCGTCGGTGTCCAGGGACTCCTTGGTCGGCAGGATGCCGATCGGCGTCTCGACGCCCTCGGCCTTGCCCTCAAGGCGCTCCACGATCCACTTCAGGACACGGCTGTTCTCGCCGAAGCCAGGCCACACGAACTTGCCCGCGTCGTTCTTGCGGAACCAGTTCACGTAGTAGATCTTGGGCAGCTTGGCGGCGTCCCCCTTCGCCCCGGCGGATGCGCCGACCTTGACCCAGTGGGCCATGTAGTCGCCCATGTTGTAGCCGCAGAACGGGAGCATCGCGAACGGGTCGCGGCGCAGCTCGCCGACCTTGCCCTCGGCGGCGGCGGTCTTCTCGGAGGCGACGTTCGCGCCGAGGAAGACACCGTGGTTCCAGTCGAAGGACTCGGTCACCAGCGGTACGGCGGAGGCGCGGCGGCCGCCGAAGAGGATCGCGGAGATCGGGACGCCCTTGGGGTCCTCCCACTCGGGGGCGATCGTCGGGCACTGGCCGGCGGGGACGGTGAAGCGGGCGTTCGGGTGGGCGGCCGGGGTCTCGGACTGGGGCGTCCAGGCGTTGCCCTTCCAGTCGGTGAGGTGCGCGGGCGCCTCCTCGGTCATGCCCTCCCACCACACGTCGCCGTCCTCGGTGAGCGCGACGTTGGTGAAGACCGAGTTGCCCCACAGGGTCTTCATCGCGTTGGCGTTGGTGTGCTCACCGGTGCCGGGCGCGACGCCGAAGAAACCGGCCTCGGGGTTGATCGCGTACAGCCGGCCGTCCTCGCCGAACCGCATCCACGCGATGTCGTCGCCGATGGTCTCGACGGTCCAGCCGGAGATCGTCGGCTCCAGCATGGCGAGGTTGGTCTTGCCGCAGGCGGACGGGAACGCGGCGGCCACGTACTTCGACTCGCCCTGCGGCGGGGTCAGCTTCAGGATGAGCATGTGCTCGGCGAGCCAGCCCTCGTCGCGCGCCATCACGGAGGCGATGCGCAGCGCGTAGCACTTCTTGCCGAGCAGGGCGTTGCCGCCGTAGCCCGAGCCGTACGACCAGATCTCGCGGGTCTCGGGGAAGTGCGAGATGTACTTGGTGGAGTTGCAGGGCCACGGCACGTCGGCCTCGCCCGCCTCCAGCGGGGCGCCCAGGGTGTGGACGGCCTTGACGAAGAAGCCGTCGGTGCCGAGCTCGTCCAGGACCGGCTGCCCCATGCGGGTCATGGTGCGCATGGAGACGGCGACGTAGGCGGAGTCGGTGATCTCGACGCCGATCGCGGAGAGGTCCGAGCCGAGCGGGCCCATGCAGAAGGGCACGACGTACATGGTGCGGCCGCGCATCGATCCCCGGAAGATCCCCTTCTCACCCGCGAAGATCTCCTTCATCTCCGCCGGAGCCTTCCAGTGATTGGTGGGCCCGGCGTCCTCCTCCTTCTCGGAGCAGATGAAGGTGCGGTCCTCGACCCGTGCGACATCGGTCGGGTCGGACGCGGCGTAGTACGAGTTCGGGCGCTTGATCGGGTCCAGCTTCTTGAACGTGCCCTTGGCGACGAGCTCCTCGCAGAGGCGCTCGTACTCGGCCTCGGAACCGTCGCACCAGACCACCCTGTCCGGCTGCGTGATGGCTGCGATCTCGTCTACCCAGGAGACCAGCTCCTGGTGGTTCGTCGGGACAGAGGTGGGAGCCGCGATGTCGCGCGCCACGATCGCTCCTTGTTGAGGGTTCGGTATCCCCTTGTGGGGGAATTTCGTTCGTTGCCCCGTGGGGGCTGCGACCCGGACGCTTCTTTTGGTACTTGGCGCTCATCCGGTGCCGACCGCACTCATCTGATCATCCGTGCCAATCGCCCATATGTCCAGGGGCCCCCTCACGTGAGCATCACCACTCGCCACTCCTCGTTCATCTGTGGTGCACGCGGTCGGGGCATACGATTACGGGCCGCCCCTATCCGTAACTTACGGAGGCGTAGGTAGCATGCGGGACATGACTGATCAGGTGACGGCCCTCGCGCCGGCAAGGCCCCTGAAGCCCAAACTGCGCGGCTGGCTGCATGCCGGGATGTTTCCGGCGGTGGTCGTCTCGGGCCTCGTGCTGACCGCGCTCGCCCACTCGACCCGCGGCCGGATCGCCTGCGGGATCTACGTCCTGACCGCCTGTCTGCTGTTCGGCGTCAGCGCCCTCTACCACCGGGGCGACTGGGGCCCGCGCGGCGAGGCGATCCTGCGCCGGCTGGACCACGCCAACATCTTCCTGATCATCGCGGGCACCTACACCCCGCTCACCCTGCTGCTGCTCCCGGACGCGACCGGGCGGGTGCTGCTCTGGGCGGTGTGGGCGGCGGCGCTCGCCGGGATCGCCTTCCGCGTCTTCTGGGTCGGCGCGCCGCGCTGGCTCTACACCCCCTGCTACATAGCCATGGGCTGGGCGGCGGTCTTCTTCCTGCCCGACTTCATGCGCACCGGCGGCATCGCGGTGCTCGTCCTGGTCATCGTCGGCGGACTGCTCTACAGCGCGGGCGGCGTGATCTACGGCATCAAGCGCCCCAACCCCTCGCCGCGCTGGTTCGGCTTCCACGAGGTCTTCCACTCCCTGACGCTGGCGGCGTTCGTCGTCCACTACGTCGGCATCTCCCTGGTCGCCTACCAGCATTCTTGACGTCGACCCTCTTTTGAGAGTTACTGTCACTTGACGGTAACTCTTACGGAGGCGTGCCATGACGCAGGTGTCAGGTCCCGATCCGCGGCGCTGGTGGGCGCTGGGGGCGATGGTCGCGAGCATGCTGGTGCTCGGCTTCGACATGACGATCCTCAATGTCGCGCTGCCGACGATGGCCCAGCAGCTCGGCGCCACCACCGGCCAGCAGCAGTGGATGGCCGACGCCTACGTCGTGGTCTTCGCCGCCCTGATGCTCCCCGCCGGACTCCTCGGCGACCGCTTCGGCCGCCGCCGGATGCTCATCACCGGCCTCGGGATCTTCCTGGCGGGCTCGCTCGTCGGCGCGCTCACCACCAGCGTCGGGGCGGTCATCGCGGCCCGCGCGGTCATGGGGATAGGAGCCGCGTTCGTGATGCCGCTCGCCCTGGCCGTACTGCCCTCGCTCTTCCCCGCCGAGGAGCGCACCAAGGCCGTCTCGATCGTCACCGCCTCCTCCGCGCTCGGCCTGCCGCTCGGCCCGATCATCGGCGGCTTCCTGCTCAACCACTTCTGGTGGGGCTCCGTCTTCCTCATCAACGTCCCGATGGTCGCGATAGGCATCGCCGCCTGCGCCTTCCTGCTCCCGGAGACCCGCGACCCGGCCTCGCCGCGCGTCGACGCCCTCTCCACCGCGCTCACCGCCGCGGGTCTGGGCTCGCTCATCTACGGGATCATCGAGGCGCCGACGCGCGGCTGGGGCGACGCGCTGGTGGTCGCCACGCTCGCGGGCGGCGCGGTCCTGATCGCCGCCCTGGTCGTACGGGAGCGGCGGGTGCCGCGTCCGATGCTCGACATGAAACTGCTCGCCCACCGGCCGTTCCTGCTGAACACGCTGGCGGCCACGCTGGTGATGTTCATCCTCGCCGGGCTGATGTTCGTGCTGCCCCAGTACCTCCAGGCGGTCCTCGGCAACGACGCCTTCGGCACCGGGCTGCGGATGCTGCCGCTGATGGGCGGGCTGATGGTCGCGGCCAAGGCGGGCGAGCCGCTGGTGCGGCGGTTCGGGGCGCGCGGCACGATCAGCGCGGGCCTGGTCGTGCTCGCCTTCTCGGCCTTCCTCGGCAGCCGGACGACCGTGGAGAGCGGCTACGGCTTCACCGCGCTGTGGCTGTCGCTGACCGGGCTCGGCTTCGGCTTCGCGATGGTGCCCGCGATGACGGCCGCGCTCGCCACGCTGCCGCCGGCCCGCGCGGGCAGCGGGTCCGGGCTGCTGATGACCGTACGTCAGGTGGGCAGCGCGATCGGGATCGCGCTCCTCGGCTCGCTGCTCGCCGGGGTGTTCACGGACAAGCTCGACACGGCCGGTCTGCCGGGAGCCGCGGCGGACCGGGCCGGGGACTCGGTGGTGGCCGCGCACCTGGTCGCCGCGAAGCTGGGCGACTCCCGGCTCGCCGCTTCGGCCGACTCCGCGTACGTCCACGGCATGGACACGGTGCTGCTGGTGTGCGGGGTGGCGGCGCTGGTCACCGCGCTGCTCGCGGCGGCGCTGCTGCCGGGGCGGGAGGAACCGGAACCGGCCGCGCGCGAGGTGCCGGGCGCGCCCGTTGCTGCCGTGGACGCGATGGATGCCTGAGAATGTCGACATGTCCGCCATGCCACGCACCCGGTCCCTCGACTCCCTAGCCGAGGACATGCAGCCGCAGCTCGGGCTGCGTGAACGCAAGAAGCTCAAGACGCGCGTCGCGATCCGGCGCGCGACGTACCGGCTGATCGCCGAGCAGGGGTACGACGCGACGACGGTCGAGCAGATCGCGGAGGCGGCGGAGGTGTCGCCGTCGACGGTGTTCCGCTACTTCCCCACGAAGGAGGACATCGTCCTCACGGACGAGTTCGACCCGGTGATAGTCGCCGGGCTGCGGGCCCGCCCGGCGGGCGAGCCGTTCCTGGAGTCCGTACGCCACGTCCTGGTCGAGGCGACCCGGCTGATCCTGGCGCACGACCACGAGGAGATGATCCAGCGGACGACGCTCCTCGTCCAGGTCCCCGCGCTGCGCGCCCGCATGATGCAGTCGTTGGCGACCAGCAGCCGCAACCTGTGCCAGGTGATCGCGGAACGCACGGGCCGCGAGGAGGACGAACTGGAGGTCCGGGCGTACGCGATGGCGATCCTCGGGGCGGTCTACGAGGCGTCCCTGTACTGGGCGGAACGCGACCACAAGGACGACTTGGCGGAACTGGTGGAGCGGGCGCTGTCGGCGGTGCGGGATGGGTTGCGGTGATGCGTCTGCGGGTGGGTGGTGGGCTGGTCGCGCAGTTCCCCGCGCCCCTAAGAATGCCGCTGCGCGGCAATCCCCTGGGCGCCCCGACGGGCGCATTTAGGGGCGCGGGGAACTGCGCGAGCAACCGGCCACGACCCGCAGACGAACACCGGGCCGGGGCGGCGCCGAGGGGCGCAGCCCCCGGCCCCACCCCGTCACCGCTGGCGCGCAGCCAACGCCTTCGCCGCCCGCACCCGGCCCGGGGCCAGCGCATCGATCGTGCCGGCGCCAGACCCCGGCCGCTCCTCCCAACCCCGCAGCTTCGCCGCGACACGCCGCAACCCGGAGTCGCCCGGCCGGACGTCGATCTGGAAGTGCGACTCCTTGGGGGTCGGCTCGTCACCGCCCCACTTCACCACACCCTCCAGATCCGCCAGGATGTCGCGGACGACCACCAGCTCCTGCGGGAAGAACCCGTTCCGCGCCCGCACCGGATACAGCAGCGGCCGGATCGCGATCGCCGTGCCCGACAGGCAGTTGCTCTCGTACGGCGCCGCCACCGCCCGCGCCCCCGTGTGCCCGGTGACCTCGCCCGCGCCCAGCGTGTGGATCTCGTAGTGGTAGCGGCGCACCACGTGGGTGAGCACGGTCGCCACATCGCCGTCCAGCGCCGTGAAGTGGACGCCGCCGGCGCCCTCGACCCGGTGCGCCGGGGCTGTACCGACGATCGGCCAGCCGTTGGCGGAGGTACGGCCCTGCCACTCCTTCGCCACCGGGGCGGCGGGAACGGCCGGGACCGGGGCCGCGACGGCCGTGCCGGACATCCCGCCCGCGACCAGCGCCGCGCCACCGGCGACCCCGGCCCCGGTCACCAGGAAGCGGCGGCGGTCGATGCGTACCGCCTGCGTCATGACATCACTCATGGTTCGGTTCCTCATCACTCTCGTACCGGACCTAGAGGCCCTTGGCGTTGGCTTCCTGCATGACGCGGTCGTGCAGGACGTCGGCGAAGCCCCGGCAGAAGTCCAGGAGCTCCTTGTCGCCCAGCAGCTCCGGCGGCTTGATCCCGTCGCCGCCGGTCATCTGGGTCAGGTACGCGCGGCCGCCGATGATGACCGGATCGCTCATCATCGTCAGCATCCCCTTGGCCATGGCCACGACGTTGTCCACGCTGCCGCCGAACCGCATCTCGAAGAAGTCGCGGAAGCGGGTGAGGGCCCCGGCGTCACGCTCGCCCTGCCCGTAGTGCTCACGGACGGTGTCGAGGATGTGTGCCCCGTTCTGGACCCGGCGGCCCAGCAGATATCCGTCGGCGTCCTCGATCAGGTCGTTGAACCCGAAGGTGGAGATCACGCCGAGCCTTGCGCACTTCGCCTGGACGTAGTCGTATCCGGAGGGGTAGGCCTTGATGTCCCGGCGCCACTCGCCGTACAGCGTCATGAGGTCGCCGCCCCAGCCGCCCACGTCACCGGCGCCGACCTCACGGATGTTCTTCGTACTCTGCGGCTTCGCGTAGTGGCCGTTGGCCGTCGCGAGCAGGTGCTGGGCGTCCAGCATGTAGCCGGAGTTGGAGTCCTTGAACTCGGGGAGGAGCGTCGCGCCCTGGGCGTTGGCGAACTTGATGAAATCGGGGTTGGGCCAGCCGATGAGCGCCGCCCACTCGGGGCCGCCGTACTTCTTCTGACGGCCGTACTGCATGACCAGCGCGTTGGGGTCGCCCTTCTCGGCCGTGAACTGCAGGGCGAGGGGGAACAGCTTCTCCATGTACTTGATGAACTCGCCGGACGGGTACACCTGCTGGTGAACGCTGTTCTGTCCGGCGTCGCTGCCCGCACGGTGCGCGTCGTTGTCGAGGTCGAACGAGTCACCGCTGTAGATGAACTTGAACTCCTTGATCTGGTTGAACGCCCAGTTCGGCGGCAGTGGGAAGCCCAGGTTCCCGGAGAAGCCCCAGGACATGCCCGAGACGAACGAGTAGCGCGCGTCGGTCTTCTTGCTGACCTGCGTGCACACGTTCCGCGAGCCGTACACGCCGTGCAGGTACCGCATGCCCTGGTTGGCGAGGCCGGCCTGGACTCCCTGGAAGTAGGGCACGATGTTGGAGGCGATCTCGTCCGCGGTGGCGTCGTAGTCGACGGCGAAGTAGATGACCGTGCCGCGGTTGAAGCCGTAGCCCGACGCGCAGGCGTGGGCGTTCATCGCGTGCGCGAAGCCCTGCGCGTAGGTGAAGTCCTGGAGACGGCGCGCGTTGTCCTGGTAGATCGGGAACACGCTCAGCCCGGCGGCGAAGATGTCGTCCAGCTCGCCGGTCTTGATCTGCTTGTCCAGCGTGCTGCCCGGCGGGTCGAACAGGTAGCGGCCCACCTGGCGGTAGCCCGCCTTGTAGAGGGCGTCGGCGCGCGGGCGGGTGATCTGGAACCGGGTGTCGCAGGCGCTGGTGGAACGGTTGGGGTCACCCGTGGACACCAGCAGCTGCGCCCAGGTGGCGTAGTCGCCGGTCCCGTTGCGCGTGTCCAGCTCGGAGAAGGCCTGGAACGCCTTGACCCACTGCGTGAGCTTCGAGTCGAAGGTGCTCCGGAACGTCGTCTCGACGTTGCTCTCGCCCGTGGCGTTGGGGATCGGCGAGTTGAACACGCACGCCGCCGAGAAGAGCTGCGCCCAGATCCCGGAGTCGCCCTCCTTCACGACGTGGTTCTTCAACCCCGCCTGCGTGCCCGGTCCGAACGCGCCCGTGGCCTGGTCGTCGGGTATGCCCAGCTCGTACTGGATCGCCTTCATCAACGACTTCTGCACATCGCGCGAGTACACGCCGTCGGCGGGGCCGATGAAGAACGAGGAGCGGTTGACGTAGCGGCCGTTGAGCCAGCGCTGCACCCCGCGGACGTTGTCGGTGCCGCCCGTCGGCGAGGAGATGTACGCGTCCATGCTGAGCAGCGCCTTGAAGACCTTGGGCGACACCAGGCCGTTGGAGGCGTCGACACCGGCGTCGTTCTTGAGCGCCCGGACCGACTTGTCGGTGGCCGCGCCGTACGAGCCCGTACCGTCGCCGCCCCAGTAGCCCTTGCAGAACAGGGCGTGCTCGACGATCTTCTTGATGTTGACGTTCTGCTCGCCCGGGCCGATGTCGCCGCGCTTGGCGAGCTCCGCCAGCGTGCCGGGGCCGAAGCTCGCGACCAGCGGGGCCATGGTGAGCTCGGCCTGGAGCGCCATCGTCAGCGAGAACATCGTCGACCAGCCGGTGCGCCCGTCCTCGGGGCACTTCGTGTAGCCGGGAACCATCGAATAGGTGGCGTTGACCCACTTCTGGGCAGCAAGGACCTTCTCGTCCGCCATGTTTCTCTCTGGTGAGCGGGGCTCGGGACTCGGGGGTGCGTGAATCCTGATGGCGGAAGGAGGCGTTCCGGCGTGGTCGCGCGGTCGGCCCGATGCCCGGGTGGGCATGGCGAGTCGACCGGTCTCCGGAAGCTGTTTCCCCGCATCACCTCGGCGTCGGTTTCCCCCGTCGACTGCCGATGATGCGGTGATCATAACTGACGGATCCAGCCGTTCTGGCTGGTTACCGAGCATGGTCCGACGTGTCGTACGATCTCCCCTCGCATGATCATTTGATACTCAATCAGGGGGAACAACTCATGGGCATGGGCAAGAAGTTCGCCATGGCCGCGGCCACCGGCGCGCTCGCCGTGGCCGGTGTCGCCGCGACGGGCGGGACCGCGTTCGCCGGTACCGACGGGCAGCAGATCGTCATCCACGACGACACGCGCAAGGTCGAGTCCATCAAGATCGACGGCTATGACCAGAAGGGCCGCCCCGCCCACGCGTGTCTGGCCACGCCGGGCTACGAGACCCGCTTCGGCGGCTGGTGGTGGCGCGACTCCATGCACTTCAGCAAGTGGACGGACAAGACCTGCGGCCAGAGCGGCGGCCGGTGGCTGGGCTCGCAGGACGAGTGGGTCCCGGCGTGGCAGGCGCCGGACCGGGGCGACTGGTACTACATCGGCATCTTCAAGAACGACAGCTGAGTCGGTTCAAGAACGACAGCTGACGCGCAGGGTTCCCCGCGCCCCGCACGGGCGCGGGGAACCCGCGCGCACTCAGGACAGCGCCTCCGCCAGCGACTCCGCGCTGGTCACCGGCGCCTCGCAGGTGAAGTGGCGGCAGACGTACGCCGCCGGACCGCCGTCGACCAGCGGCCGGTCCGCGAGCAGGGGGAACTCGGTGCCCGGCGGGGTGCCCACCGCCACCACCGCGCCCGGTGCGCGGCCCAGCAGCGCGGCACGGTGGAGTTCGCCCCCGGGCGGGCCCACCACGGCCACCTCGCGGGGACCGTCGAGCAGGGCCTCGGCGGTCGCCAGGCCCCAGCCGATGAACCGGGGGGCGCGCGGCCCGAGGGCATTCACCACGCCCAACGCGCCCTCGGCGGCGGCCCGGTGGGCGGAGGATCCGGTGTGCGCCGCGTACGAGAGCAGCGCGCCGGCGGCCGCCGTCCAGCCGGACGGCGTGGCGCTGTCCGTGGGGTCCTGCGGGCGGCGGATCAGCTGTTCGGCGTCGTGCGCGGTGTCGTAGAGCACCCCGCCCTCGGCGGTGAACTGGTCCAGGACGATGTCGAGCAGGAACCCGGCGAACTCCAGCCAGGCGCCTTCCCCCGTCACTCCCGCGAGCGCCAGAAAGCCCTCGGCAACATCGGCGTAGTCCTCCAACACGCCCTGATTGGCGCCCACTTGGCCGTCCTTCGACGTACGGGACAGCCGGGCCCGGTCGTCCATGTGGACGCGGACCAGCAGGTCCGCCGCCTCGGTCGCCCGCTCGATCAGATCGGGGCGGTCGAAGTACGCGCCGGTCTCCGCGAGCGCCGCGATCGCCAGGCCGTTCCAGGCGGCGACGACCTTGTCGTCCCGGCCGGGGCGCGGGCGCCGCTCGCGCGCCGCGAAGAGCCGCTCCCGTACGTCCGCCGACACCGGGCCGCCGTCCGAGGGCAGTTGGAGGACGGAGGCACCCTCCTCGAAGGTGCCGTCCTCGGTCACCCCGTAGTGGCGCGCGGCAGCCTCGCCGTCCTTCTCGCCCAGCGCCTCGGCGAGCTGCGCGGGCGTCCACACGTAGAACGCGCCCTCGACGTGGTGCCCGCTGCCGTCGTCGCTGTCGGCGTCCAGGGCCGAGGCGTAGCCGCCCTCGTTGGTGCGCAGCTCGCGGACCATGAAGTCGGCGGTCTCCAGGGCCACCCGGCGCGCGAGGTCCGAGCCGGTGGCCCGCCACAGGTGCGCGTACACCCGGCACAGCAGCGCGTTGTCGTAGAGCATCTTCTCGAAGTGGGGCACCACCCACTCGCGGTCCACCGAGTAGCGGGCGAAGCCGCCGCCCAGCTGGTCGTAGATGCCGCCGCGCGCCATCTTCTCGCAGGTGTCGGCGGCCATCTGGAGCGCGCCCTCGGCGCCCGTACGGGCGTGGTGGCGCAGCAGGAACTCCAGCGTCATCGACGGCGGGAACTTGGGCGCGCCGCCGAAGCCGCCGTGCCGCTCGTCGTAGTCCCGGGTCAGCCCGAGCAGCGCCCCCGCCAGCTCCTCCTCACCGGGCACGCCGGCGCCCCCGCCGTACACCAGCTCGCGCTCGGCCAGATCCCGCACGATCTTCGCCGCGACCTCCCCCACCTCCGCGCGCCGATCCGTCCAGGCGGCCCGCACCCCCTCCAGGACCTGCGGGAACGACGGCATGCCGTGCCGGGGCTCGGGCGGGAAGTAGGTACCGAAGTAGAACGGCTCGGCGTCCGGCGTCAGAAAGACGGTCATGGGCCACCCACCCTGCCCGGTCGCCGCCTGCACCGCCTCCATGTAGACGGCATCGACGTCCGGCCGCTCCTCGCGGTCGACCTTGACGTTGACGAAGTGCGCGTTGAGGTACGCGGCCGTCGTCTCGTCCTCGAAGGACTCGTGGGCCATGACGTGGCACCAGTGGCAACTGCTGTACCCCACGCTGAGCAGCACCGGAAGCCCGCGCTCGCGTGCCTCCGCGAACGCCTCGGGCGACCAGGGCCACCAGTCGACGGGGTTGTCGGCGTGCTGGAGCAGATACGGGGACGTCTCATGGGCCAGGCGGTTCGGCATGGGCCCATCCTCCCCCACACCCGAGATGATCCGCCGACTCCCTCGCGCCGACGCGCGGCACGCAGGACACTTGACAGTGACGGCACACTCGACCAGGACTCAAGTCGCAGCGGACGCTCTCGGAGGGGGACGCACATGCGGGACGGCCATCGGGCGGAGGCCGAGCGGCTGTTGGTGCGCGCGGTGGAGGAGGAGGTGCGGCGCTCCGGCGGCCGGGCCGATGCCAACGCGCTGCTGACACGCGGGCGGGCGGCACTGGACGCGCTGGCGGCGAGCGCCGAGGAGGAGTACGCGGCGTATACCCGGGCGCTGGACGAGGCGGCGGCCGGGCAGCCCACGCTCGGCGCCCGGTTCGCGAGCGAGAAGGCGGGCACGGCGTTCCTGGTGACCGGGGTCGCGGCGGTCGCCGCCGTCGTCGCGGACGCGGCGCTCGGGACCGGCGCGGGGCCCGCGGTGGGCGCCGGGGCGGCCGTGGCCGTCGCCGGGGCCGCGACCACCGTCGTGCGGGTGACGGCGGCGCACTGGCCCGCCGCGCACCGGCGCGCGGGCGAGCTCGGCCGACCCGGCGGCGCCGAGCAGCTACGCCTGCAGTGGCTGACGGCCCTGGACGTACGGGGCATCCGCCCGTTCCTGGACCAGCAGCGCATGACGGCGCCCGCGGCCCGTACCGGCAAGAAGACCAGCGCCTCCGTTCCCACCCAGCTGCGCGGCACGGACAAGAGCGCGGCGGCCCGGCGCCGCTCGGTCCTCGAGCAGTCGTTCGGCCATCTGCCGGAGCCGCAGGGGCCGTTCGCGGGGCGGCGCGCGGAGCTCGGCAGGATCACCCAATGGGTGCAGTCCGCGCGCGCCGCGACCGAGACCCGCCCCACGGTCGTGGTGCTGCACGGCCCGGCGGGCGTGGGCCGCACGACGCTGGCGGTCCGGGCCGCGCACCAGCTGCGGGACCAGTTCCGGGGCGCCTGCCTGGTGGACCTGCGCGGCGGCGCCCAGACGCCGCTGCCGACCCGGGACGCGCTGCTGCACCTGCTGAACCGGCTCGGCGCGCCCCGCGAGCAGCTGCTCTTCCGCGAGCGCTCCTCGGCCGACCAGCAGGTGCGCAGGCTCGCCGACCTCTACCACCAGCATCTGACGGGCCTTCCGGTCACGGTGGTCCTGGACGACGCCTACGACGCCGAGCAGGTGCGCACCCTGGTGCCCGAGCGGTCCGACAGCCTGGTCCTGGTGACGGCCGCCCGCCCGCTGGAGCTGCCCGACGACTTCCCGGCCTGGGTGCACCAGCTGGCGGTGGAGCCGCTGGACGAGGCGGGCGCGGAGGAGCTGCTGCGCGAGTCGGCGCAGGAGGACTTCAAGGAGCCTTACGACGGCGAAGCGTGCGTGCTCGTACGGGAGTTGTGTGGCGGGCTGCCGCTCGCGCTGCGGATCGCGGGCTCCTCGCTGGGGTCCCGGGACGCACGCGCGCTCGCCGCCGACCTCGGGGCGTACGGGCCGGTGGCGCCCGTCGAGCGGGCCCTGTGGCTGCGCTACACCGACCAGTCCGAGCAGCCGCGCAGACTGCTGCGGCGCCTGGCGCTCGCCGGGCGCGCCTCGCTGGGCGCGGCGGCCGCGGCGGCGCTGCTCGCCACGAGCGAGGCGGAGGCGGGCCGGCTGCTCGCCGACCTGGCGCGGGCGGGCCTGATCGACCAGGTCCGCGCCGACCGCTACCGCCTGCACGACACCGTACGGACCTTCGCGCGGGCCCGGCTCCTGGACGAGGAGGAGGCCGGCGAGCGGACGGCCGCGCAGGAGCGGCTGATCCAGAACTACGCGGAGCTCGCCGACGCGGTGATCCGCATGGTCGACGGCAAACTCTCCACCCGGGCCGGGCAGTTCGGCGGCCACGGCTTCACCTCGCTCGACGCGGCCCTGCGCTGGCTCGACGACGAGTCGAGCTTCATCACGGCCGCGCTGCGCGACACGGAGGACGTCGACCAGCAGGCGGTGCTCAACCTGCTGGGCGCGCTGTGCGACTACTGCCTGCTGCGCGGCGACCTCTACCGCCTGGGCGAGATCAGCGAGCTGTCCCAGGCCGTCGACCAGGGCCTGCTCGAACGTTCCGTACGGTGGCGCACCGGCATCGCGGCCCGCCAGCTGGGCGAGCTCGACACGGCCCGTACGACGCTGTCGTCGGTCGTCGGCCTCTACCGGGAGGCGCAGAACGACGCGGGCGCGGCGCTCGCGCTCTGCTCACTCGGCATCACC
Source organism: Streptomyces melanogenes (assembly GCF_014649795.1). GTDB lineage: Bacteria > Actinomycetota > Actinomycetes > Streptomycetales > Streptomycetaceae > Streptomyces > Streptomyces noboritoensis. The sequence continues at coordinate 34,128 of NZ_BMTS01000006.1, read as the reverse complement.
CTGCACCACCAGGGCAACCTCACGGAGGCCGCGGCCAGGCTGCGCGAGGCGATCGAGCTCCAGTCCTCGCCCGCGCAGGACGAGGACCGGGCGTGGTCGCTGCACGCGCTGGCGGCGGTCGAGCGCGACCGGGCGAACCTGGCGGACGCGCTGACCCTGCTGGACACGGCGCTCACGCTGCACCGCGAGGGCGAGTCGCTGCACGGCGAGGCCTGGACCCACTTCCAGCTCGGCCAGGTGTGCCTGCGGATGGGCGACGTGCCGCGCGCCGACGAGGAGCTGCGCACGGCGCTCGACCTGTACGGCCGCACCCGCGACGGCCGCGGCGAGGCCTGGGCGCTGACCCAGCTGGCCCGCGCCCGCCTCGTGGACGGCGACCCGGGCCCGGCCGTCGACGGGCTGCGCCAGGCGCTGTCACGCCACCGGGAGATGGAGGACGCGCGCGGCGAGGCGTGGACGCTGTACTACCTGGGCCAGGCCCTGGAGGAGCGCGGCGACCGCGACCAGGCGGTCCGCGAGCTGGAACGGGCCCGCACGATGTTCTCGCGGATGCGGGACGTGTACGGCCTTGCCTGCGCCCGCCACCACTCCGGCCGGGTCACCCGGGACCAGCGCGCCGCCCAGACCGGCAACCTGCGCAACTCCGGCTTCGCCCGCCAGCTCCTGGTCGACGCCCGCGCCGACTTCCACCGCATCGGGGTCGCCCACGGCGAGGGCTGGACCTGTCTGGAGCTGGCCCTGATCGACGCGGGCAACAACCGCGCTCCCCAGGCGCTGCGGCTGTGCGACGAGGCGGTCGAGCTGTTCGACTCGTACGGGGACCGCAGGGGCGGCGACTGGGCCCGCTTCCTGCGCTGCACCCTGCTGCCGTACGCCTCGGCGGGCGGCTCGGAGATCGGGGTGGCGGTGGCCCAGGAGGAGCTGTCCCAGCTGATCCGCGCCCACCACGCCACCCGCGACAGCAAACTGGAGGACTGCGCGGAGGCGTACGCGCTCATGCTGGAGCGCGGCGTGGAACTGGAGGACGGCTGGCAGGCCTGGCACCTGGGCATGGTCCCGACCCGCCACTCCCGAGAGGTGATGGGGGTGCCGGTGGGGGCGGGGCGGTAGCCCGCCCCCTAGGGGCGCGGGGCTGTGACATATGCGGCTCCGCCGCGTGGGCGCGACCAGCCACAACGGCCCCGCAGCCGATCACCACACCCCAGCGGGGCTCACGCCTTCTGCGGATCACCCTTGCCGGAGGCGCCCGCGGCGGCCGCCGGGGAAGTCTGTCCCGACTCGGGAGCCTCCTCGAAGTCGACCTTCCCCATGTGCCGGTTCATGGACTTCATCAGCAACCACACCCCCACGGCCAGCGCCGCGAAGACGACGAAGCCGAGGACGCCGGGCGTCACCTTGTCGTTGTCGATGTCCTTGGCCAGCGGGACCAAGTGCGTCAGTGCCAGGCTTGCGCTCATATCAGGCATTCTCGCGTACGCCCGCGAAGAGGTCGTCCTCGGGGAGGGAAGTGTCGACGAGCGACTTCGCCAGCTCGTACTCCTCCGTCGGCCAGACGTCCTTCTGGATCTCCATCGGGACCCGGAACCAGCCGCCGTCGGGGTCGATCTGGGTGGCGTGCGCGATCAGCGCCTTGTCCCGGATCTCGAAGAAGTCCGCGCACGGAACGTGCGTGGTCAGCGTGCGCTCGACGCGCTCGAACTCCTTCCAGCGCTCCAGCCACTCGCCGTACGGGGACTCCATGCCCCGGTCGAGCATCGCGTGGTGCAGCGCCAGGGTGCGCGGCTTGTTGAAGCCCTGGTTGTAGTAGAGCTTCTGCGGCTGGTACACCGGACCGAACTCGGACTCCGGGAACTTCTCCGCGTCGCCCGCCCCGTCGAACGCCACCATCGTGATCTTGTGGGTCATGATGTGGTCGGGGTGCGGGTAGCCACCGTTCTCGTCGTACGTGGTGATCACCTGCGGACGGAAGGCGCGGATCTTGCGGACCAGCTCGCCCGCCGCCTTGTCCACGTCCTCCAGGGCGAAGCAGCCCTCCGGCAGAGGCGGCAGCGGGTCGCCCTCCGGCAGACCGGAGTCGACGAAGCCCAGCCACTCCTGCTTGACCCCGAGGATCTCGCGGGCCTCGTCCATCTCCTTCTTGCGCACCTCGTGGATGTGCTCCTCGATGTACTTGTCGCCCTGGAGCTTCGGGTTGAGGATGGAGCCGCGCTCGCCTCCCGTGCAGGTCACGACCAGCACGTCCACCCCCTCGGACACATACTTCGCCATGGTGGCCGCGCCCTTGCTCGACTCGTCGTCGGGGTGGGCGTGCACGGCCATCAGTCGCAGCTGCTCAGTCAAGACAAGATCCTCAGTGATTCGGCGCCCTGGGTGTTGCCCTCTGTGATCCGGCGCGATGGGCGGCTTCTATAGTGACCGAATCGGGGGGCGGAAAATTCCGGGCACCCCCAGCAGCAGGAGGACGACATGGCCGCGGCAAGCCGACCGCTTCCCGAGGGGCGCTACGGGCGCACCGCGGACCAGCGCGCCGACCGCAAGCTGAAGATCATCGGCTCGGTCCTGGGTGTCGCCCTGCTCGGTGTGGTCGGCTGGATCGGCTACGACTACGTGGGCGGGCAGTCCGTGTCGGCCGAGGTCATCAAGTTCAAGGTGGTCTCCGCCAAGGCCGTCGAGGTCCACCTGGAAGTGCGCAAGGACAAGGGCGAGACCGGTGTCTGCACCCTGCGCGCCCTGGAGACCGGCGGCGACGAGGTGGGCCGCAAGGACGTCCGCTTCGAGCAGCGGACGGGCCGCATCGACGAGGTGGTCACCGTCCAGACCACCTCGCGGGCGACCGCCGTCGACCTGGTCGGCTGCAAGTCGGTCTGACCCGGGCCCGCGCGCGCCGCGCCCGCCCGGCTCGGGCCCGCGCCGCGCTCCCGGCGGCCCCGCCGGTCGACGACCCGGCCTCACCCCCGCTGACCTGCGCTGACGATTTCCCTACGGTTTTCGTCCTCCCCCTTCGCGCCCTGAATTGTTAGGCTCGTGGTTTCGCCCGCCCGAGAAGGCACATCCTTCTGGGTAGGGCGATGCGCTTGTATTCCCAGTACCGACGAGGAGCACCTGTGACCCAGACCAGCGACAACGTCACCTGGCTGACCCAGGAGGCGTACGACCAGCTCAAGGCCGAGCTGGAGTATCTGTCTGGTCCCGCGCGCACGGAGATCGCCGTAAAGATCGCGGCGGCCCGCGAGGAGGGTGACCTCCGGGAGAACGGCGGGTACCACGCGGCCAAGGAGGAGCAGGGCAAGATGGAGCTCCGGGTCCGCCAGCTGACCCAGCTCCTGGAGCACGCCAAGGTCGGCGAGACCCCCGCCGCCGACGGCGTGGTGGCGCCCGGCATGGTCGTCACGATCGCATTCGACGGCGACGAGGACGACACCCTGGAGTTCCTGCTCGCGTCGCGCGAGTACGCGTCGACCGAGATCGAGACGTACTCGCCGCAGTCCCCGCTCGGCTCCGGCGTGAACGGCAAGAAGATCGGCGAGGACGCCGAGTACGAGCTGCCGAACGGCAGGAAGGCCTCGGTGAAGATCATCGCGGCCACGCCGTACACGGGCTGAGCCCTTTCCGTACGTACGTGAACGAAGCCCCCGGCCGTCCCACTGGACGTCGGGGGCTTCGCCGTACCGCTCAGGCCGTCGCCGAGCGGTACTTGCGCACCGCGAGCGTCCGGAACACCACGATGATCACCAGCGACCAGATCAGCGAGGCGATCACGGGGTGCTGCATCGGCCAGGCGTTGGACGGCACCACTCCGGGGTTGCCGAAGAGATCGCGGCACGCCTGGACGGTGGCGCTGAACGGGTTCCACTCGGCCACGTGCCGCAGCCACGGCGTCATCCCGGAGGTGGCGACGAACGCGTTCGACACGAACGTCACCGGGAAGAGCCAGATCAGCCCGCCCGAGGTGGCCGCCTCCGGCGTACGCACCGAGAGGCCGATCAGGGCGCCGATCCAGGAGAACGCGTACCCCAGCAGGAGCAGCAGCGCGAACGCGCCGAGCGCCTTGGGGATGCCGTGGTGGACGCGCCAGCCGACCAGCAGGCCGACGATCGCGAGCACCACCACGGTCAGTGCCGTCTGCACCAGGTCGGCCAGCGTGCGACCGGTGAGGACCGCGCCGCGGGCCATCGGCAGCGACCGGAAGCGGTCGATGAGCCCCTTGTGCATGTCGTCCGCGATGCCCGCGCCCGCGCCGGCCGTGGCGAAGGTGACGGTCTGGGCGAAGATGCCCGCCATCAGGAACTCGCGGTACCCCTTGGGGTCCAGGGAGCCACCGATGCTGACCGAGCCGCCGAAGACGTAGCTGAACAGCACCACGAACATGATCGGCTGGATCAGCCCGAAGATGATCATCTCCGGGATGCGCATCATCCGGATGAGGTTGCGCTTGGCGACGACGAGCGAGTCGCCCACCGACTGCACCACTCCCCCGCGCGGCTGCGGGGCCGTGAGGCGCGGGGTGTCCACGACGGCGGTCACTTGGCTTCCTCCTTCTCTGCCTCTTCCTCTTCCTTCTGCTCGGCCACATGGCCGGTCAGGGAGATGAAGACGTCGTCGAGGGTCGGGCGGCGCAGCCCGATGTCGTCGATCTCCACCCCGCGGTTGTCGAGCTCGCGGATGACCTCGGCGAGCAGCTTGGCGCCGCCGGTGACCGGCACGGTGAGCTTGCGGGTGTGCTCGGCGACGGCGACCTCGCCCTTGCCGAACCCGGCGAGCACCGCGCGGGCGGGCTCGATCTCCTCGTGCTGGTGCACCACGACCTCGACGCGCTCGCCGCCGGTGCGGGCCTTGAGCTGGTCGGCGGTGCCGCGCTCGATCACCCGGCCGTGGTCGACCACGCAGATGTCGTGCGCGAGGTGGTCGGCCTCCTCCAGATACTGCGTGGTGAGCAGCAGGGTGGTGCCGCCCGCGACGAGCTCCTGGATGACCTCCCACAGCTGCTGCCGGTTGCGCGGGTCGAGGCCGGTCGTCGGCTCGTCCATGAACATCACGGGCGGCGACACGACCAGGGCGGCGGCCAGGTCGAGCCGGCGGCGCATACCGCCGGAGTACGTCTTCGCGGGGCGGTCGGCCGCGTCGGCGAGGTTGAACTTGTCGAGCAGCTCGCCCGCCCTGGCCTTGGCCTCCTTGGCCTTCATCTGGTAGAGCTGGCCGACCATTTGGAGGTTCTCACGGCCGGTCAGATACTCGTCGACGGCCGCGAACTGACCGGACAGGCCGATCGCGCGGCGCACCTCGTTGGGATGCTTGAGCACATCGATGCCCGCGACCGTGGCCCGGCCGCTGTCGGGCTGGAGCAGGGTGGTCAGGACGCGCACGGTGGTGGTCTTGCCGGCGCCGTTGGGGCCGAGCAGGCCCAGAACCGTGCCCTCGGGGACATCGAGGTCCACGCCGTCCAGAGCCTTTACGTCGCCGAACGTCTTCACCAGGCCTTCGGCGTAAATGGCGCCTGGCATGTTGGGTACCCCCAGAGTTGGGTGTCGTTTCGTACACAAATCCTAGGTTTGCCGGGCATGTGATGCCCGGTGGAGCTGTGGCGCGGAACACAGACTAACGCGATGTATCGCGTTTCCTCAAGAGATACGGCACCTTCGGTGCCGACATCGGTACGGAGATCGGTACGGACATCGGTGCGACCTCGGGAAAGACCTGACACCGGGTCAGGAGATGACCTGGTATCCCTCTTCCCGCAGCGCCGACCCGACCTCCAGGCAGTGCTCCGGCCCCTTCGTCTCCAGGTGCAACTCCACCTCCACTTCCGTGAGTCCGAGCCTCGGGTCGGTCCGTACGTGGCTCACATCGAGGACGTTAGCGTCGACCACTGACAACGACCTGAGAAGCGCGGCGAGCGCCCCCGGCCGGTCCGGCAGACGCAGCCGCAGGCTCAGATAGCGCCCGGCCGCCGCCATCCCGTGCCGCAGGATCCGCTGGAGCAGCACCGGGTCCACGTTGCCGCCCGACAGCACCGCCACCACCGGGCCCCTAAAGGCCCCCGGATCGCTCAGCAGCGCCGCCACCGGGCTCGCCCCGGCGGGCTCCACGACCAGCTTGGCCCGCTCCAGACAGAGCAGCAGCGCGCTGGAGAGCTCGTCCTCGGTGACCGTGCGGACCTCGTCCACCAGCTCCTTGACCAGCGCGAACGGCACGTCCCCCGGCCGCCCCACCTTGATCCCGTCGGCCATCGTCGGCGCCGGGTCGATCGCCACGGGGTGCCCGGCGGCCAGCGAGGGCGGATACGACGCCGAGGCCGCCGCCTGCACGCCGATCACCTTCACGTCGGGGCGGACCGCCTTCACCGCCACCGCGATGCCCGCGGCCAGACCGCCGCCGCCGATCCCGACCAGGATCGTGCGCACCTCCGGGCACTGCTCCAGGATCTCCAGGCCGACCGTGCCCTGGCCCGCGATGATGTCCGGGTGGTCGAAGGGGTGGATGAAGACCGCGCCCGTCTCGCGCGCGTACGCCTCCGCCGCCGCCAGTGTCTCGTCGACGACCGTGCCGTGCAGGACGACCTCCGCGCCGTACTCCCGGGTCGCGGCGACCTTCGGCAGGGGCGCGCCGACCGGCATGAACACCGTGGAGCGCACGCCCAGGAGCGAGGAGGCCAGCGCCACTCCCTGCGCGTGGTTGCCCGCGCTGGCGGCCACCACCCCGGCGGCCTTCTCCTCGGGGCGCAGCCCCGCGATCCGTACGTAGGCGCCCCTGAGCTTGAAGGAGCCGGTGCGCTGGAGGTTCTCGCACTTGAGGTGGACCGGGGCGCCGACCAGCTGCGTCAGATGCCGGGAGCCCTCCATCGCGGTCATCCTGGCGACCCCCGCGAGCATCTTCTGCGCGCCGCGGACGTCGTCGAGGATCAGGGGACGCAAGGGGTCAGGCGTACTGAAGCTCATGACCGCAAGTCTCGCAGCTCATGGGCCCGGCGGCCGCTCCGCGCCGGATCCTCCCGGCAGTTGTCCACAGCTTTGTGCAGGGCCGGTACGCGTACCGGTCCGGCCGCGTACTCTGTCCCCCACCACACCGACCGCCGCACGAGAGAGCCCCGGCCATGCCCACTACTCAGGACATGACTTCCCATCTCGACCCAGGTCTCCTCGATGCCCTCCAGCACCAGGTGGCCATCTTCGCGCGCCGCGCGGAGCAGACCCGTCTCGGCGGCGTCGGCCAGGTCCGCAACTCGATGGACCGCGCGGCGTATCTGCTGCTCAACAGGCTCGACCAGGAAGGCCCGATGGGCGTCAAGGCGCTCGCCGCGGGCATGGGCATCGACTCGTCGACGGTCACCCGCCAGGTCGCCCCGCTCGTGGACACGGGCCTGGTCAAACGGACCTCGCACCCGGAGGACGGCCGCGCGGTCGTGCTCCAGCTGTCCCCGCGCGGCCAGACCCGCCTCGAAGAGGTGCGCTCCTCGCGCCGCGAGCTCATGGCGCAGGTGACAGACGGCTGGTCCGAGGAGGAACGGGAGTCCTTCTGCACCCTCCTGACCCGCTTCAACTCCGCTCTGTCGGCCCGCCAGTCGGCCGCCCAGGACCCGGCCGCACCGACCTCTTGACCTGCCGCGCGCACGGGCTTCATATGAGGCCATGCGCGAGCGGCAGACGGAACGGCAGCGCCGCAGCGCCCGCGAGTTCGAGGCGTTCGTGGCGGGCGCGGGGGGCCGGCTGCTGCATGCGGCCACCCTGCTCACCGGCGAGCCGCCCGAGCACAACGAGCGGGCCCGCCGTCTGCTGACCGCCGCCCTGGCGCGGACGTACGCGCACTGGGACCCCGAGCGCGGCGAGGATCCGTACGACCGCACCCGCCAGGAGCTGGTGGCCCGGTTCGCGAGCACCGCCTGGCGCTACCACCGCCACCGCGACCGGGCGACGGGCGTCCTGGCCCGGCTCACCCCGCAGGAGCGGCTCGTGCTGGTGCTGCGGCTGTCCGAGGGCGTCGCCGAGGAGCAGGTCGCCGCGCTGATCGGGCTGCCGTCCGAGCGGGTCCGGGTGATCTGCACGCGCGCGATCGCGACGATGCGCAGCGCCCCGGCGGGCGCCCGCCGCGTACGTCCGCGGGCCGGCGCGGAGGGGGTGACATGAGCCTGCCCGACCGCAAGGAGGCGGAGGTCCGCCGCCTCCTGGAGGGCCCGCACCCGCCGGTGCCGCCCGAACTCACCGTACGGGCCACCGAGTTGGGCCTGCGGCTGCTGCGCCGCCGCCGGGCCGCGCGGTGGCTGATGTGGCTGGTGCTCTGGGCGGCGGCGGTCGCCTTCACGGTGTGGGCCGCGCGGGTGCATCCGTGGGTGGCGCCGCCGTCGACGGTGGCGCCACCGGTGGAGGGCCTGTGAGGGGCCCCGGGCGACCCGGGACCCCTACGGGGTCATATACGTGACGTACGAGGCGTGACGTGTGGGGGCTCAGCCCAGCGCCTGCTGGAGGTCGGCCAGCAGGTCGTCCACGTTCTCGATGCCGACCGACAGGCGCACCAGGTCGCCCGGCACCTCAAGGGCGGACCCGGCGACGCTGGCGTGCGTCATCCGGCCCGGGTGCTCGATCAGCGACTCGACGCCGCCCAGCGACTCACCGAGGGTGAAGACCTTGGTGCGGGCGCACAGGTCGACCGCCTCCTGCTCGCCGCCGGTGACCCGGAAGGAGATCATTCCGCCGAAGGCGCGCATCTGCTTGGCCGCGACCTCGTGGCCGGGGTGCTCGGGCAGCCCCGGGTAGAGCACCTGCGAGACCTTGGGGTGGCGGGTCAGCATCTCCGCGATCTTCCCGGCGTTCTCGCTGTGCCGGTCCATGCGGACGGGCAGCGTCTTGATGCCGCGCAGCACCAGCCAGGAGTCGAACGGCCCGGCGACCGCGCCCATCGCGTTCTGGTGGTACGCCAACTCCTCGCCCAGCTCGGCCGAGTTGGTGACGAGGGCGCCGCCCACGACGTCCGAGTGACCGCCCATGTACTTGGTCAGGGAGTGCACGACGACGTCCGCGCCGAGCGCGAGCGGCTGCTGGAGGTAGGGGCTGGCGAAGGTGTTGTCGACGACGAGCTTGGCACCGGCGTCCTTGGCGACCGCCGCGATCGCCGCGATGTCGGTGATGCCGAGCAGCGGGTTCGAGGGCGTCTCGACCCAGATGGCCTTCGTACGGTCGGTGACGGCGGCCCGCACCGACGCCGGGTCGGAGGTGTCGGCGACCGACCACTCCACGCCCCAGCGGGAGACGACCTTGGCGAAGAGGCGGAACGTACCGCCGTACGCGTCGTTGGGGATGACCACGTGGTCGCCGGGGACCAGCAGCGTACGCAGCAGGCAGTCCTCGGCGGCCAGGCCGGAGGCGAAGGCGAGCCCGCGCACACCGCCCTCCAGGGCCGCCAGGTTCTCTTCGAGGGCGGTGCGCGTCGGGTTGGCGCTGCGGCTGTACTCGTAGCCGCCGCGCAGCCCGCCGACGCCGTCCTGCTTGTAGGTGGAGACCTGGTAGATCGGGGGTACGACCGCGCCGGTCAGCGGATCCGCGGTGTTACCGGCGTGGATCGCGATGGTCTCGAAGCTCTTGTCGAGGTGCTCGTGGCTCATGGTCCAGAGCCTAGTTCGCATGTGGCGGGGGTGGGGGTGCTCGCCGGTTGCTGAGATCCGGGTCGCCGATACGTGAGATTCGGGTGCGGGGGATTCGTGAGGCCGGGCTTCGTGAGGCCGGGCGCGGAAGGGGGTGCGGCCGGGGCGGGTTATCCACAGGCCCGGGTGCGGGTTGGCCAGAAGTCGGTGGGGTCTGCTTCGCTTGAGGCATGGAGATTCTCTGGATCCTGATCGCCGCGTGCATGCTGACGATGGCCCTGGGCCCGTGGGTGATGCGGCGGCGCCGGGCCGGCATCCAGCTGGCCGAGCCGGGCGCGCCCGACGCCGCGGACCCGGCGGAGTACGGCTTCGCGCGCCAGGAGGAGCTGGACGTGCGGCTGCCGGGCCCGGACCAGGACCTCCTGGACGTACTGGACGTGGTGCAGGCCACCCAGGAGTGGCGGGCGGCGGCGCAGCTGCTCGCGGGCACGCCCAAGGAGGGCGAGCTGCGCTGGCAGCGCGTCCAGGCCTTCGCGGGCGCGGCCTCGCTGGAGCTGGCGCAACGCCCCGGCGTCGGCGGCGCGTGGCTGCGCAAGTGGCGTTCGGAGTCGCCCAAGGACGCGGGGGCGGCGCAGGTGCACGCGGAGTTCCTGGTCCAGCAGGCCTGGCGCTCGTCGTCGGCCGGGCAGGACGACTTCCGGATCATCCTGGAGGAGGCCCGCGCGGTCTGCGCGGAGGCGGCACTGCTGGCCCCCGGCGACCCGATCCCCTACATCGTCGAACTGGCGGTGGCCCGAGGACTGGCCTACCCCCACCCCGAATTCGAGCAGCTCTGGGCGAAGGTGATCGACCGCGCCCCGCACCACATGGGGGCGCACCTGTCCGCCCTGCACTACTGGTGCGAGAAGTGGCACGGCTCGCGCACGCTGGCGGACGAGTTCGCGACGTCGGCGGCGGCGCGGGCGCCGCACGGCTCGCTGCTGGCGGCGCTGCCGCTGTTCGCGGTGTACGAGCACATGCCCGACATCGTCCTGGTCACGGACTTCCACCGCACGATGGTGGTGAGCCGCGCCCTGGAGGGCGCCCTGCACGCGGTCCACTCGGCCCGCCCCGACGACCCGGTCCTGGCCCACGTCCGCCATCTGCTGGCGTTCTTCCTGGTCCGCGCGGAGCGCTGGTCGGAGGCGATGGACCAGTTCGTCCACCTGGACGGCTTCGTGGGCGCCCTGCCGTGGACGCTGTCGCAGGACCCGGCGGAGCAGTACGCGATATACCGCGCGCTGGCGGTGGCGGGGTACGAGGCGAACGGGGGGAACCCGGCGACGCTGCCGCGCTGAGGGCGGGGTCCGGGGGAATCCCACCCAGTCCCCGAACGTTGCAAGGGCTGACGGTTTCGGTTTCGAGGCAACCAGCCGCGACCGCCATTGCCACAGCCACTGAGCCGCCGCCCTGGCCGAGGAGCCCAGCATGTTCCCGCACAGCCGCACGCCCGTCCTCCCCGAGCCCGAGGAGGCCCTCAAGGGCCGCCCCGAGCCGGAATTCACCGTCCCCGACCGCCACACGGTCCTGGGCAACCCGCTGCAGGGCCCCTACCCCGAGGGCCTGGAGGTGGCGGACTTCGGCCTGGGCTGCTTCTGGGGCGCCGAGCGCAAGTTCTGGCAGACGGAGGGCGTGTGGACGACCCTGGTCGGCTACCAGGGCGGCTACACGCAGAACCCCACGTACGACGAGGTCTGCTCGGGCCTGACGGGCCACACGGAAGCGGTCCGCGTGGTCTACGACCCCTCGGTCGTCTCCTACTCCGCCCTCCTGAAGCTCTTCTGGGAGTCCCACAACCCCACCCAGGGCTTCCGCCAGGGCAACGACGTGGGCACCCAGTACCGCTCCGCGATCTATACCCACTCCCCGTCACAGGAAGCAGCGGCCACCGCATCCCGCGAGGCCTACCAGAAGGTCCTGACGGCCTCGGGCCACGGCGACATCACGACGACGGTGCTGCCGGCGGAGGGCCGCACGTTCTACCCGGCGGAGGCGTACCACCAGCAGTACCTGGACAAGAACCCGGGCGGGTACTGCGGGATCGGGGGGACGGGGGTTTCCTGCCCGATCGGGGTGGCGAGGGCGGACGGCTGACCGGCTGAGCCGGGGCAGCCGGGCGACTGGGCCTGCGCACGACACGGGTTTATGCAAAGACGCGCATAGCCGCGTTCGCGCGTGGACGGCCGCGCCCACCCCTCGTACCGTCGTGGTGAACAGGCCCCAACCAGGGCCCCGGCACAGGGGGTTTGGCAATGGCGCGGGAAGAACTGACCCGGCTCACGGGCAACGGCAACGGCGGCCCGTGCGGAGAAGAGGACTGCCCGAACGTCTACCGCACGGCCTCCGGCTCCATCGTCATCCAGGGAGGCCTCTCCCAGGCGTTCACGCCACCGGCCGGGGAAGGGCTCGTCGAGATCCCGGAAGAGGTGCTGCGGGAGGCCGTGCGTGCTCTTGGATGGTGATGAGTGGCGGGCGATGTTCCGTGACTTCCACGCGGAAGCCTGGCGGCTCGAAACGCTTCCGCAGTACCTGATGCCGCAGGAAGAGGCGGAGATCCAGGCGTTCAGGGACGGCAAGCGCATCGACCCCGGGTCCTACAGGTCCGGCTACACCGACCGGATCAAGAGACAGCGCGCGGACGGCAGGACGAACGGGCGTGTGCGCGTCCTCACCCGCCCGCTCTCCGAGTATCTGCGATTCGAGTTCTCTCGCTACTACGAGCCTCACGTGCTGGCCGGAGAGGACATCCGCATCCTCGATGTGACCGACCGCGAGAACCCGCTGGTCGAGGTTCAGGATTTCTGGCTCTTCGATCGCTCCACGGTCGTGCTCATGCACTACGAGTCGGATGGCAGGCAGATCGGTCGCGAGCTGTACGAGGGCGATCCCGCGCCGTTCATCGCGTACCAGCACATCGCGGTAACCGAGTCGGTGCCCTTCTCGGAGTACGTGAGCGGGTGACGTTCGAGCCCGAACAGCTCGGCCGGTCCACAGAAGAGCTGGCGGCCACGCTGAAAGGACTGCGCAAAGCGGCAGGTCTCTCCGGGGACCGGCTTGCCAGGCGAATGAACATCTCCCAGTCCAAGGTGAGCCGGATCGAGAACGGCAGGGTGCGCCCGTCCCTCGTGGACGTGGAGCAGTATCTGAGAGGCGTTGACGCTCCACCGGAAGCAATCGACCGGGTCATGTCCCTGGCCCGGCTCGCGAACACCGAGTGGCGGAACCTGCGAAGTCTGCGACGCGCGGGGCTGGGGACTCGGCAGGCGGAGTTGAAGGCCCTGGAAGCCTCCTCCGGGCATCTGCGGTACTTCCTGCTCTCGCTGATCACCGGCCTGCTCGCCACTCCGGAATACGTCCGGGCCAGCTTGACGCATTCACCGGCCGACACCAGCAAGGCCGTAGCGGGAAAACTGGAGCGGGCCAGCAGGTTCTCTATGACACGTCGAAACGGTTCACGTTCATCCTGACCGAGCAAGCCGTACGGTTCCCCCTCGTCGGCCCTCACGCCATGGCCGTACAGATCGACCGACTGGCGTCACTTACGCACCTGCCGAACGTACGGCTCGGAGTCATCCCCGTCGGTACACGCACGCCGGGACTCCCGCTGAATACGTTCACCATCTATGACGACAGGATGGCCACGGCCGAGCTGACCACTGGATCAATAGTGTTCAGAGATGCGCGGGACATCAGGGCCTATCTGGACGAGTTCGACGGATACGAAGAGCAGGCCCTGTTCGATGAAGCAGCCCGGGAGAAGCTACGGGAGTGGTCGTCGTCCTGCCGTGATGATCTTTAGTCCACAACGTGAATGTGGCTGGGCTGCCGTCATGGCTGGGGGAATCATTGCCGTGTCAGGGCCAATGACAGGAGGCCACATTGAAGACGCAACAACCACTGGAATACAGACTGTTGCGCCAGCATCGAAAGGCGGCCCACTGATGGAGATGCACGAATGGCGCGGCGGCTGGGATCGGGCCCAGGAAGCCACCCAGGCGTTGAAGGTGGCCCTTGAAGGGCTCGGGGTGCCTGAGGGGCAGGCTGGTCGGTTGCGGCCCACTGTTAGTGGGCGGGGGATGCCCTGGGTGGATGTCGGGATGGTTCCGGCGCACGTTGCCGTGCGGATCGCGGAGGCCGTGGTGGCTGGGGCGCGTTGAGTTCCTTCCGCCCAGCCCCCCTCACCTCTTCGGCCAATGCCACAGCGGCTCGTCCAGCATTCCCTGGCCCTCCACCACCGTGCGGCCGAACTCCTTCACCAGTTCTATGACGTTGGCCCGGCGCGACAGGGCCTGGGCCAGGGGGCGGGCGTGAGTGACTACCACCATTTGGGTGTGGGTCGTCGCCGTGCGGATCAGGTCGGCCAGGGGGGCCAGGAGGTCCGGGTGGAGGCTTGTTTCCGGCTCGTTCAGGACCATCAGGGCGGGAGGGCGCGGGGTCAGCAGCGCGGCCACCCAGAGCAGGTAGCGCAGGGTGCCGTCGGAGAGTTCCGCCGCCGTCAGGGGGCGCAGCAAGCCGTGCTGGCGGAGGCGGAGTTCGAGGCGGCCGCCCACCAGGTCGATCTCCACCCGGCTGCCGGGGAACGCCGCGTCCACCGCCTCGTCCAGCGCCTCCCGATCTCCGATCTCCCGGATCGTCTGGAGCGCGGCGGCGAGGTCCGCGCCGTCCCCGCTCAGGACCGGGGTACGCGTGCCGACGTGCGTCCCCCGCGCGGGCGCGTGCGCGTCGGTGCGTACGTGGTCGTAGAAGCGCCAGGCGCGGATCTGCTCGCGCACCGCCAGCACGTCCGGCGCCCGCTGCGGGTCCGCGAGCTCGCCCAGCATCGAGTCGTACGGCCTGATCTCGCCCGACGAGCGGTGCCACGTGCCGTCCGCCGCGCGCACCTTCACCGCCGGGCCCGACCGCTCGGAGAGCGCCGACGCCGGGCGCAGCACCGGGCCGCTCCAGATCGCCTCGCGCTTGATCTCCGGGTCGAGCGTGAAGAGGGAGGCCGGGTCGCCCGCCGCGCCTCCGGGGTGCCCGAAGTCGACCGCGTAACCGAACTCGTCCCCCGCGAAGCCCAGCCGCAGGCTCACCGGTTCGGTGCGGACCGTGCCCTGGAGCGGGCGCAGGCCCTCGCGGACCGCGCGGCTCGTCTTCTCCGGGCCCGCCCACAGTGTCGACGGCAGCCCGCCCTCGCGCGCGAGGGCGGCGACCGCGCCGCCGCGCGCGGAGTCCGCGAGCAGCCGCAATGCGCGGTACAGGGACGATTTGCCGGTGCCGTTGGCGCCCGTCACCACGTTCAGGCGGTCGAGGGGCACGACGAGGTGCCGCAGTGACCGGTAGTTCTCGACGGCGAGTGTGGTGATCATGCCTTCGAGCGTAGGGAAGGGGTCTGACAATCGCCCTCTGACGGTCCTCTGTCTGCCCGTCGTTCGGCGATCGTAGGGTTGGCGCGTGGGCATCAGCAGCCAGGTCCTGGGGACCGACGGGACCGATACCGCCGACGGCACAGCCGTCTCGCCACTGCGTCGGAGGTGGCTGCGGCCCGAGTTGCGCGTGCCCGCCGTCGTGACGCTGGCGGTCCTTCCGCTGTACGCGGTGTGGGCGCTCGTCCTCGCCACCGGCGGCGGCGACCTCGCGGCCCAGCTCGCCTGGGCCGGGTTCGCGTCCCGGCACCCGGGGTCCGCGTACAACCTGTCCTGGTACGGCGGCGCGCACACCGCCAACTACAGCCTGCTGACGCCGTGGCTGATGGCGGCGTTCGGGGTCCGCACGGTGTCGGTGGCGGCGGGTGTCGCCAGTACGTGGCTGATGGCCCTCCTCTTCGTACGGGCGGAGGGCGCGCGGGGGGACGGGCCCTGGCGGGGCGTGTGGCCCGCGCTGCTCGCTGCGGCGGCGCTGTGGTGCAACGTCGTGTCGGGGCGGACGACATTCGCGGTGGGGATCGTTTTCGCGCTGGTGGCGTGTGGGGTGGTGCAGGGGCGTGTGGGGTCGGCCACCGCCCCGCTCGTCGAGAGCACCGCTCTTGGTTCGGTCCGGCGCTCTCGAATCGGGCTGCCGCTCGCCTTCGTGAGCAGTGCTCTCGCCACCATGGCCAGCCCCGTCGCCGGGCTCTTCCTGCTCGTCGTCGGGGCCGCGTACGGGCTCGATCGGCAGTGGCGCAAGGCCGCCATCCTGTGCGTGCCGCCGTGCGTGATCGTCGGCGCCACCACCCTCCTCTTCCCCTTCGAGGGCGAACAGCCCATGCAGTTGGGCAAGTTGTGGATGCCGCTCGGCGTCTGCGCCGCGCTGCTGGTCGCCGCGCCGCCGTCCCGTACGTGGCGGGTCGTTCGCGCCGGGGCGGCCGTGTACGCGGTGGGGGTCGTCCTCACGTACGTCGTCGCCTCGCCGATCGGGTCGAACGTGGAGCGGCTCGTGGGGCTTGCCGGGCCGCCCGTGCTGCTCGCCGCGCTGCTCGCGCCCGGGCTCGACCGTACGCGGCGGGTCGTGCTCGCCGTGGTGCTGCTCATCTCCGTCAACTGGCTGCGGGACAAGACGCTCGACGACACCGACGTGTCCACGGTCACGCCCGCGTGGGCGTCGCACGCCGACGGGCTCGTCGACGAGCTGCGCCGACTTGGGGCCGACCGGACGCGGGTGGAGGTGGTGCCCGCGCGCAACCACCGCGAGGCGGCGGTGCTCGGCGCGTACGTCAACAACGCGCGGGGGTGGAACCGGCAGTTGGACGTCGAGCGGGGGCGTCTGTTCTACGACGGGTCGTTCTCGGCGTCGGCGTACCGGGCGTGGCTCGACCGGTGGGCCGTCGGGTTCGTCGTACTCCACGACGGGCTGCCGGACGGGCCCGCGACGGCCGAGGCGGCGCTCGTGCGGGGCGGGGTGCCGTGGTTGGAGCGGGTGTGGGGGGATGCGCACTGGAGCGTGTACCGGGTGCGGGGGGCTGTGCCGTTGGTGTCGGCGCCGGGGGTGGTGGTGCGGGGGGATGATGCGACGCTGGTCGTTCGGATGCCGGGGGCGGGGGCGGTGACGGTGCGGGTTGCTTATTCGCCGTGGTTGCGGGTGGAGGGGGCGTGTGTGGGGCGGGATGGGGAGTGGACGCGGGTCACGGTGCCGCGTGCTGGGGTGTACCGGTTGGACTCGCCTTACCGGTGGCCCCGTGGGGGCGGGTGTTGAGGCGGTCACTTCGAGTGCGGGTTGAGTGTGGCTGGTCGCGCAGTTCCCCGCGTAGCCCTCCGGGGGGGCGGGTTTTCGTCTGCGGGCCCGGTGGGGGCTGGTCGCGCAGTTCCCCGCGCCCCCAAAACCACCGGTCGTCTGCGGACCGTGCGTGGCTGGGCGCGCAGTTCCTCGCGCCCCTACGGGGCACCCCCTCACGCCCCCGCCTGCGCCTCCCTGTACCCCCTCGCCGTCTCCCCCGCGTCGTAATCCGGCCCCACCCCCTCCACCAACACCAAGTCGCCCGGGATGTGGTTCGTACGGAAGGGGAGGAGGGCCTGGTAGGACGGGGAGTCGTACCAAGATCGGGCCTCCGGCATGCTCGGGAAGCCGATCATGACCAGGGCTCCCGGCCACTCTCCCTCGCGTACCTCCACCGTCGTCCCGTGTACCAGGAAGCGGCCGCCGAAGGGGGTGAAGGTCTCCTGGATGCGCTCCATGTAGACGAAGACCTCCTCGGGGACGGGGCCGTCGGTGGGGCGCAGGTGGGCTATGGCGTAGGCAGTCATGGCGGCCTCCGGGTCAGTGATGCCGTTCGGATGACCTGATCCTGCCGGGGGCGGGGAGGGGGGTCGATTACCTGGCAGGTAAGCGCCCCCCCCCAACAACAACCCGACCCTCAGATCGTCGCCGCGTCGATCACGAACCGGTACCGCACATCACTCACCAGCACCCGCTCGTACGCCTCGTTCACCTCGTCCGCGCGGATCAGCTCGATCTCCGCGCCCAGGCCGTGCTCCGCGCAGAAGTCCAGCATCTCCTGGGTCTCCGCGATGCCGCCGATCATCGAACCGGCGAGGATCTTGTTGCCGCCGATGAGGCCGAACATGTTGAGCTGGTTGGGCTCCTCGGGGGCGCCCACGTTCACCAGCGCGCCGCCCGGCTTCAGGAGCCCGAGGTACGCGCCCAGGTCCAGCGGGGCCGAGACCGTGGAGACGATCAGGTCGAGGGAGCCCGCGAGCTGCTCGAACGTCTTCGGGTCGCTGGTGGCGTGGAAGTGGTCGGCGCCCAGCTTCAGCCCGTCCTCCTGCTTGCGCAGCGTCTGGCTGAGCACGGTCACCTCGGCGCCGAGCGCGTGCGCGATCTTGACGCCCATGTGGCCGAGGCCGCCCAGGCCCAGGATCGCGACCTTCTTGCCGGGGCCCGCCTGCCACCGCTTGAGCGGCGAGTAGAGGGTGATGCCCGCGCACAGCAGCGGCGCGGCGACGTCCAGCGACAGGGCGTCGGGGACGCGGACCGCGAAGCGCTCGGAGACGACGACGTGGGTGGAGTAGCCGCCGTAGGTGGGCTCGCCGTCGCGGCCGATGGCGTTGTACGTGCCGACTGCCTGGGCGCAGAACTGCTCCTGCCCTGCCGCGCACTGCGCGCACTCGCCGCAGGAGTCGACGAAGCAGCCGACGCCGACGCGGTCGCCGACGGCGTACTTGGTGACGCCGGGGCCCACCTCGGTGACCACACCGGCGATCTCGTGGCCCGGGACCATCGGGAAGATGGCCTCGCCCCAGCCCTCGCGGGCCTGGTGGATGTCGGAGTGGCAGATGCCGGCGTACTTGATCTCGATCAGGATGTCGTGCGTGCCGACGGCGCGGCGCTCAATGGTGGTGCGCTCCAGCGGGGCCTTGGCGGCGGGGGCTGCGTAGGCGGCGACGGTGGTCATTGCCTTGACTCCTCGGGATTCTCGGGTACGCCGTCCACGGTGCCGCAGCCGCCGCCCGCCACCCAGCCCCCTGTTCCGCGTACGTCCGCCGTACGTACGCCTGGCGTGCGTACTACTGGCAGGGTCAGGCTCGCGGTCGTACGACGGCGGATACTGGGTTGTCATGGACCAGCGTGCCGAACTCAGCGAATTCCTCCGCTCCCGCCGGGCCCGGCTCAAGCCCGGGGACGTGGGCCTGCCCGACTTCGGGCGGCACCGCCGGGTGCCGGGGCTGCGCCGGGAGGAGCTGGCCCAGCTGGCCGGGGTGTCGGTCGCGTACTACACCCGGCTCGAGCAGGGGAACGGGCACAACGTGTCGGCCGAGGTGCTCGACGCGATCGCCCGGGCGCTGCGGCTGACCGACGCCGAGCAGCAGCACCTCACCCACCTGGCCAAGCCGACCGCCACCAAGAAGAAGAAGTCCGGCGGCGGGCGGCAGGCAGCGGTGCGGCCGCAGCTGCACCATCTGATCGACTCGATGGAGGCGGTCCCGGCGTACATCCTGGGCCGCCGGCTCGACCTGGTGGCCTGGAACCGGATGGCCGCCGCCCTCATCGGCGACTTCGTCGACCTCCCGGCGGAGGAGCGGAACCTCGCCCGCCATATCTTCCTCGACCCGACCGCCCGCGAGCTGTACGTGGACTGGCAGGACAAGGCGGTCGAGGTGGTGGGCGTGCTGCGGCTGTGCGCGGGCTGCTATCCGGACGACCCGCTGCTGACGGCCCTGGTGGGTGAACTCTCGGTCAAGAGCGACGAGTTCCGTACGCTGTGGGCCGCCCACACCGTGCGCCAGAAGGGCCACGGCACCAAGCGGCTCCACCACCCGGTGGTGGGCGAGCTGACGCTGTCGTACGAGACGCTGAAGCTGCCCGAGGAGCACGACCTGTCGCTGGTGACGTACTACGCGGAGCCGGGCTCGCCGTCGGCGGACTCGCTGCGGCTCCTCGCGAGCTGGGCGGCCGCCCCGGACCTCTCGGGCCCCGGCGACCGCCCGGCTCCCGTCACGCCGCCGACGCGTTCTCCGTGATCGTCACCCTCCCCTTGCGGATGACGGCGATGCGCGGGGCGCGGCGGGCCAGGGCGGTGTCGTGGGTGACCATGACGAAGGTCAACCCGTGCTCCTTCCACAGGCCTTCGAGCACCTCCATGATCTCGTCGCGCATGCCCTCGTCGAGGTTGCCGGTGGGCTCGTCGGCGAGCAGGACCTTGGGGCGCTTGACGACCGCGCGGGCGATGGCGACGCGCTGCTGCTGACCGCCGGACATCTCGCCGGGCAGATGGGCCAGGCGCTCGCCGAGGCCCACCGAGGCCAGCGCCTCGGCGGCGCGCTCGCGCCGGTCGGCGGCCTTGAGGCCGAGCGGGACGAGGGCGGTCTCGACGTTCTCCTGGGCGGTGAGCGTCGGGATCAGGTTGAAGCTCTGGAAGACGAAGCCGATGGACTCGGCCCGCACCTTGGTGAGCCGCGCCTCGGGCAGGCTCGCCAGGTCGACGCCGTCCAGGACGACGCTGCCCTCGGTGGGCCGGTCGAGCCCGCCGAGCATCTGGAGCAGGGTGGACTTGCCGCCGCCGGTGGGGCCCTGGATGACCAGGCGGCCGCCGTCCTCGATGGTCAGATCAACTCCGGCGAGCGCGTCGATGGTGTCCTTGCCCCGCCGGTACCGCTTGGTGACGCCGCTGAGTTCATACATGACTCGGGGTCGGTTCCTTTCGTACGTACGTGAGTGAGCGGTGCGCGGCGGCTATTCGACGCGGCGCAGGGCGTCGGCCGGGCGCAGCCGGGAGGCGCGCCAGCCGCCGAAGCCGCCCGCGACGAGACCGCCCGCGACGGCCAGGGCCACTGCGAGGCCGATGGTGGTGACGGACACCGGCGCGGTGAGGGCGATGTCGACGGCCTTGGCCGCGGTACGCCGCCCGAAGCCACCGCCCCCGCCAAAGCCACCGTTGCCGCCGCCCCCGCCGCCCCCGCCGCCCAGCTTGGCGGTGAGCGTGGGGCTGATCGCGGTGACGGCGTACGCGCCCGCGAGGCCCAGGCCGATGCCGAGCACCCCGCCCATCAGCCCGTTGACCAGCGCTTCTCCGACGACCTGGCGGGTGACCCGGCCGCTCTTCCAGCCGAGCGCCTTGAGCGTGCCGAACTCCCGCACCCGGCGGCTGACCGCCGACGAGGTGAGCAGCCCGGCCACCAGGAAGGCGGCGGCCAGCACGACGATCGAGAGCCACTTGCCGACGCTGGAGGCCAGGTCGGAGGCGGTGGAGAGGGAGCCCGATACGGTGTCGGCGAGATCGGCCGAGGTGGTCACCGTCGTCCCCGAGACGTTCTTCTGGATCGCGGACTTCACCCCGGAGATCTGCTGCGAGTCGGCGGCCTTGACGTAGACCGTGGTGATCTTGTCCTTGGCACCGGCGAGCGTCTGCGCCTGCGCGAGCGGCAGATAGACGTTGGCGGCGGCGTCCCCGCTGTCGGCGGTGGCGACCCCGATGACCGTGTACGCGATGTTGGAGACGGTGATGCTGCCGCCGGTCGCCAGCTTCTTCTCCTTGGCGTACGCGCTGTCGAGGACCGCGACCTTGGCGGCGCCCTCGTCGGTACGGAAGGTACGGCCCGAGGTGATCTTGGAGGAGGTCAGCGGGCCGAGCTGCTGCTTGGCGACGTCCGTGCCGTACACCGTGAAGGAGTTGACGTCGAAGGAGGCGCCGCCGCCCTGGACCTCACCCTGCGGACCGCCACCGCCCCCGCCGCCCTTGGCGCGCTGCTCCTGCCGGAACTGCTTGAACTCGCCGCGGGTGAACTGCCCGTTGACCTTCAGTACGGTCAGGTTCAGCCCGCCGACGGCGTCCGCCACCCCGCTCTGCTTGCCGACCTGGTCGACGGTGGAGGAGGCGAGGGTCTGGAAGCCCTGCACCATCACCCGGTCGCTGGACTGGCTGGTGCTGTCGCCGCTGCCCTTGGCGTCGAACTTGAAGCGCGGCCGCCCCTCGTCCGAACTGCCGGGCGGGGCGGCGGCCTTGGTGACGGTCATGTCGGTGCCGAGCCCGTACAGCGACTGCAGGACCTTGCCCTGCGCCCGGGTCATCCCGGTCGACACCGAGCTGACCACGATGACCAGCGCGATACCCAGGGCCAGCCCCGAGGCGACGACCAGCGCCGCCTTTCTGCGGCGGCGCAGCTCGCGCCGGAGGTAGGTGAAGAACATGGCGCGAAGGTAGGGGGGCGCGGTGATGGTGGGTTAAGGCGACGATGAGAGGCGAATGAGAACGCGAAAGGGGGCGCCCCGTTATGGGACGCCCCCTTCGTGGTGCCGAGCCCTTAGGGGCGCGGGGCTGTGACATTTGCGGCTCCGCCGCGTGGGCGCGACCAGCCACGAACAACCCGCAGTCGGCCGACGACCGAAACCTCAGACCGCAGACCCGGCCTTCCAGGCCGCCCAGCTCATGTTCCAGTCACTGAACCCATTGTCAGGCGCAATGGTCTTGTCACCGGTGTTCTTCACGACGACAACATCACCCACGATCGAGTGCTCGTAGAACCACGCCCCCGCGGTCCCCGAGTCCCCCGCGCCCTTCGTGTCGGAAAGCCCCACACACCCGTGGCTGGTGTTGGCGGTGCCGAAGATGGACTTCGCACCCCAGTAGTTGCCATGGATGAACGTGCCGGACGCGGAGAGCCGCATCGCGTGCGGGACGTCCTTGATGTCGTACTCGCCCTTGCCGTCACCGTCGGTGAAACCGACCGTCGCACCGTTCATCCGGGTCTCCTTGAACTTCTCGGAGATCACCATGGTGCCGTTGTACGTCTTGTGGTCGGGCGCGCCCGCCGAGATCGGGATCGTCTTGACGGTCTTGCCGTCCTGAGTGACCGTCATCTGGTGGGTCTGCGCGTCCACCGTGGAGACCTGGTTGCGGCCGATCTTGAAGGTGACCGTCTTCTCCTGCACGCCGGTGACGCCCGGCTTGCCCTCGACGCCGTCCAGGTCGAGCTTCATGGTGACGGTCGAGCCGGACTTCCAGTAGTCCTGCGGGCGGAAGTCCAGGCGCTGGGCGCCGAACCAGTGCCCGACGACTTCCTGGCCGCTGCTGGACGTCACCGTGATGTGGGACTGGACGTCCTTCTTGTTGGCGATCGCCTTGTCGAAGGTCACCGACACCGGCATGCCCACGCCGACCGTGGAGCCGGACTCCGGCGTGAAGTTGCCGATGAAGCTGTTGGCGGGCGAGACCGTCGCGAACGAGGCGTTCTCGTGGGCCTCGCGGCCCTTCGCGTCCTGCGCGGTCGCCGTGATCTTGTACTTGGCGGAGCGCTTCAGCGCCTTGTCCGGCACCCAGCTCAGGCCGTCCGCGGAGATCTTGCCCGCGACCGGGGTGCCCTCGGCGGACGTCATGACGACGGAGGTCAGCTTGCCGTCGGCGACGGAGACCTTGGTGTCGTTGTTGATGCCGACGTTGTCGGCGCCGTTCTTGGGCGTGATGGTGATCTTCGCGTCGGAGGTGTCCTTCTCGGCCGCCTTGTCGACCTGGGACTGCGACGTCTTCGATGCGTCGGCGCCGCCCTTGTCCTTGCCGTCGTCGTTGCATGCCGACAGCAGCAGTACGCCGCCGAGCACCGCGGACGCGGCCACGAGACCCTTGCGGCGCTTACTCTCCGTTATCACACGCTTCTCCATCGTTGCCGGTCCCCCAAGCCATCGACTGAACAACATAGCCACTGAGGCTGTGGTTCCTTTTGCGGAGGAGGTGTGGGAAACACCACCCGGGCCGGACAAACCGGCCCCGTGGCTCCTCGGACGTCACGGCCTCGGGCCGTCGTCTCCGTCCTCCTCGTCGCCCTCATCTTCCTCGTCGAGGTCCCAGTCCTCGTCGTCGGGGTCGTACTCGATCTCCTCGCTGCTCCAGGAGGCCTGTGCGAGCTCGACCCCCGGCACCTCGGCGACCAGGTCGAAGGGGTCGACCAGATACGCCAGGGCCTCCGCCTCGTCTTCCCGCACCGCCGACCGGGCATGCGCGCGTTCCTGGTCCGGAAGGAGCTCGTCCGCCGCGATGCGCTCCAGAGCCGCGCCGGTCAGCGCCTCCGGGTCATCGATCTCCAGTACCAAATCCACCCGGAGGCGGACATAGCGTGGTGTCTCTTCTGTCGTCATGCGACGGAGCGTAGGGCTCAAGGCCGCCGCGACTTTCCTGCGACCCGCTGCTTTCACTAGCATCGGTCCACACCACCAATTCGCCGTATCCACAAGGGGGATCGACTAGGTGTCCGTCGCTCGCCGGCCTCTGCTCACCGCCACCGCGGCGGGCTCGCTGCTCTGCGCTCTGTGGTTCGTCCCATCGGCCAACGCCACGGACGGGAAGCCACCGTCGGCCCCGGCCCGTTCGACGGCCGCCACGGCGGGCACGGAGG
The DNA here is from genome assembly GCF_014649795.1 of Streptomyces melanogenes. Lineage (GTDB taxonomy): Bacteria > Actinomycetota > Actinomycetes > Streptomycetales > Streptomycetaceae > Streptomyces > Streptomyces noboritoensis. The sequence goes on along the minus strand of NZ_BMTS01000006.1, from coordinate 10,242 downwards.
CGGATCTCGCGCTCGCCGACACGGGCACCGTGGACACGTCCCCGTACCTCTTCGGCGGCACGCTGTTCCTGGGCCTGGGCGCCGGTTTCGTCGCCTTCTCGGTGCGCAGGGCGCGCCAGCAGTACTGAAGCTTTGCGGAAGTACTGAAGCGCTCGTACGTGAAGGGGCGCCCGGGAGGTTCCCGGGCGCCCCTTCACGTACCGCGTACGGGTGTCAGGCCAGCGGGCCGGTCACCGGCTCCACCGCCGCGACCAGCTGCCCGCTGCGCACGAACGCGTCGGCGGCGGCCAGGTCGGGGGCGAGGAAGCGGTCCGGGCCGGGGCCGCCGACACCGGCTTCCCGGGCGGCCTTGATGGCGGCCTGGGAGGCGGGCGCGGGGGTGAGGCCGTGGCGCAGCTCGATGCCGCGGGTCGCCGCGTACAGCTCGACGGCGATGATCCGGGTCAGGTTGTCGATCGCGGTCCGCAGCTTGCGGGCGGCCGACCAGCCCATGGAGACGTGGTCCTCCTGCATGGCGGAGGACGGGATCGAGTCGGCGGAGGCCGGGACGGCCAGCCGCTTCATCTCACTCACCAGGGCGGCCTGGGTGTACTGGGCGATCATCAGGCCGGAGTCGACGCCGGCGTCGTCCGCGAGGAACGGCGGCAGGCCGTGCGAGCGGTTCTTGTCGAGCAGGCGGTCGGTGCGGCGCTCGGCGATGGAGCCGAGGTCGGCGGCGGCGATCGCCAGGAAGTCCAGGACGTAGGCGACCGGGGCGCCGTGGAAGTTGCCGTTGGACTCCACGCGGCCGTCCGGCAGAACGACCGGGTTGTCGACGGCCGAGGCGAGCTCGCGCTCGGCGACGGTGAGAGCGTACGCGATGGTGTCACGGCCGGCGCCCGCGACCTGCGGGGCGCAGCGCACCGAGTACGCGTCCTGGACGCGCGGGGCCTCGTCCTGCTGGAAGTGCCCGGTCAGGCCGGAACCCTTCAGCACGGCCAGCATGTTCGCGGCGGAGGCGCCCTGGCCCGGGTGCGGGCGGATGGCGTGCAGCTCGGGCGCGAGGACCTTGGCGGTGCCGAGCAGCGCCTCCAGGGAGAGCGCGGCCGTGATGTCGGCGGAGGTGTAGAGCTTCTTCAGGTCCGCGAGGGCCATGACCAGCATGCCGAGCATGCCGTCGGTGCCGTTGAGGAGGGCCAGGCCCTCCTTCTCGCGCAGCTCGACGGGCTCGATGCCGGCCTCGGCGAGGAGCTCGCCGGCGGGCCGGACGACGCCGTCGGGGCCCTCGGCGTCGCCCTCGCCCATCAGGGTCATCGCACAGTGCGAGAGCGGGGCGAGGTCGCCGGAGCAGCCGAGCGAGCCGTACTCGTGGACGACCGGGGTGATGCCGGCGTTCAGGATGTCCGCCATCGTCTGGGCCACGGAGGGGCGTACGCCGGTGTGGCCGGAGGCGACGGTCTTCAGCCGCAGGAACATCAGCGCGCGCACGACCTCGCGCTCCACGCGCGGGCCCATGCCGGCCGCGTGCGAGCGCACGATGTTGCGCTGGAGCTGGGCGCGCAGGTCCGGGCTGATGTGCCGGGTGGCGAGGGCGCCGAAGCCGGTGGAGACGCCGTACACGGGCTCCGGCTTGGCGGCGAGGGCGTCGACGATCTCGCGGGCTCTGGCGAGGGCGTCCCGGGCTTCGGGCGAGAGTTCGACGCGGGCGCCCTGGCGGGCGACGGCGACGACGTCCTCCGGGGTCGTCCCGGACGTCCCCACCACGACAGTGTGCATATCCATATTCAGCAGCGTACGGATTGAATCGGCGTGTGTCACTAGCCGGAGTTCCCCCACCCCGCCCCTTCCCGGCTGTGACACTGTGCGGCTCCGCCGCGTGGCCTGGGCGGGCGGCCGGGTGCGTCGCCTGCGGACCGTGGTGGGTTGCTCGCGCAGTTCCCCGCGCCCCTAAATACCTAGGGGCGCGGGGAACTGCGCGAGCAGCCATCCACGGTCCGCGGGCGAACGACTACCGCCGGAGGCTTTCGGGAAGGGGCGGGGCGGGGTGATTACCCCCGGCCCCGGAACCGCCGCCGCTCCGCCCGCTCCGGCTGCGGCATGTCCGCGAGTTGGACCACCGCCCCGTCCCGCCCCGCCACCACCGGCGTGGTCGAGCGCGCCGCCTTCGCCCGGTACTGCGCGGCGTCCGCGAGGCGGAACAGGCGGCGGGCCGAGCGCACCGGACCGATGGGGTCGCCCGTGGAGGCCACCCCGCAGGCGACCCCCTCCCCCAGCTCCAACTCCCCCGCCCGCAGACACAGTTCGGACGCGACCTCGACGACGTCGTCCGGCGGCGGCCCCACCGACAGCAGACAGAACTCGTCCCCGCCCAGCCGCGCCGCCAGCGCCCCCGGCAGCTTCGCCCCGCAAAGGGAGAGAACCGAGCCGAAGCGCTCCAACAGCCGGTCCCCCACCGCATGGCCCCGCGTGTCGTTGACCCGCTTGAGCCCGTTCAGGTCGCACACCACCAGGCTCACCACCGCCCCGTCCCGGCGGTGGCTCTCGACCGCCTCGTCGAGCCGTACGTCCACCGCCCGGCGGTTGGCCAGACCCGTCAGCGGGTCGGTGAAGGCGAGGCGGCGGACCTCCTCCAGGCGTTCGGTCTGGGCGATCCCGGCCGCCGCCACCGACGCCAGCACTGTCGCGAAGTCCGCGTCCGCCGCGTCGAAGACGGGCGCGCCCACCGGCCGGGCCACGTACAGCTCGCCCCACGCCCGCCCGTGCAGCACGATCGGCGCGACCACGCAGCAGCCGCGCCCGCGCCGCCGCAGCGCGGTGACCCGCTCGTGGCAGTAGCCCGCCGTATCCCCGGGCCCGGCGGCCGTCTCCACCCAGGCGTTGGGCTCACCCCCGCCCGCCCACCGCTCGTGCAGGAACTCGGTGATCTCGGGGAACTGGTGCACCGGATACGTCTCGTCCTCCGGGAACTCCTCCTCCCCCTCGGCCCGTTCGCCCGCGTTCACCAGGACCCGCAGCCGCCCCAGCTCCCGCTCCCACGTGGAGAGCGCGGCGAAGTTCCCGGCGAGCGCGTCCCGCGCGCCGAGCGCCGCCGCCCGCCAGGACTCGCGCGGGGTGTGGGCCGCCGCCATGGCCTGTGCCAGCGACACCACGGCCCGCAGCCGTACGTCCTCGGTCCCGCCGACACCCTCACCCTCACCGCGCATCCCTCCAGCTTAGGGAGGTTTGCCCCGTTTTGATCAGTTGGCCGGGCCCGGACCGACTACAAGATCAGCTCACTCGCCCGGCCACTGCGGCTTCCGCTTCTCGTTGAACGCCGCGACGCCCTCCGCCCGGTCCCCCGAGAACGCCACCGACCGCCACGCCGCGTCCTCGACCTCCAGGCCCGCCCGCAGGTCGAGCCCGTGCCCCAGCCGCATGGCCCGCTTGGCCGCGCGCAGCCCGACCGGCGAGTTCGCGGCGATCCGCGCGGCCAGCGCCAACGCCTCGTCACGGTCCTCGCCCTCGCCCACGAGCACGTCGACCAGGCCGAGCTCGCGCGCCTCGCCCGCCTCCACCCGCCGTGCGGTGAAGACCAGTTCGGCCGCCCGGGCCGCGCCCACGCGCCGGGGCAGCAGCTGCGTACCGCCGCCGCCGGGGATGACGCCGACCGAGACCTCCGGCAGCCCGACGACGGCCGTCGCGTCCGCCACGATCAGGTCGCAGGCGAGCGCCAGCTCGAACCCGCCCCCGAGCGCGAAGCCGTGCACGGCGGCCACGGTCGGCATGGGCAGCTCCAGGACGCCGGTGTAGCAGGCTCGTGCGGTGGGCCGCTGGCGCACCAGCTCGGCGTCGGTGAAGGAGTTGCGCTCCTTGAGGTCGGCGCCCACGCAGAAGGCCCGCTCGTGCGTGGAGGTCACCACGACCGCCCGCGTCGAGGGGTCGGCTGCGAGCGCGTCGCAGGCGGCGGCGATCGAGCGGGCCATCTCGGTGGACACGGCGTTCATCGCCTTGGGCCGATCGAGCACCAGCTCGGCGACGTACCCGTGCCGCTTGACGCCGACGAACTCCCCGTACCGCTGCTCACCCGTACCCATGAGACCCTCCCGACGACGTTAACGAACGTTACGTCGGGAGATCCTAGGTGGGCGCGTCAGCGCCCGTAAGGGGCGCGGGGCTGTGACACCTGCGGCTCCGCCGCGTGGGCGCGACCAGCCCACCACGACCCGCAGACGAATCGCGGCCCCCAAAGCGGAGCGCTCAGGCTCCTCTACGGTGCAGCATCCAGGGCTCCACCACGCCAAGGCCGCGCACCGGCCGCTGCCACATCGGTTGCAGTGCGAAGCGGTACTTGGGGGGCTCCTCGCCCTCCTTCTCCGCCTTCGCCGCCTCCTCGGCGGCCTGCGTCTCCGACACCGGTGCGTCGCCCGTACGCGCCAGCTCCTCCGCGAAGGCGCCGTCCACCAGGACCGAGTCCTTGGGCGCTATCGAGGTGAGTCGGCTGGCGAGGTTCACGGTCGTGCCGAAGACATCGCCCATCCGGGTGGTGACCGTGCCGAAGGCGATGCCCACGCGCAGCGCGGGCATCGTCTCGTCGTGGCCCATGGTCTCGATCAGCCGGAGCGATATCTCGGCGGCCGTACCGGCGTCGTCGGCGGCGAACAGGACCTCGTCGCCGAGGGTCTTGATGAGGCGGCCGCCGTGCGCCGCGACCAGGTCGGCCGCGGTCGTCTCGAAGGCCTCGACGAGCTCGCCGAGCTCCTCCTCCTCCAGGCGCCGGGTGAGCCGGGTGAACCCGACGAGGTCGGCGAAGCCGACGGCGAGCCGCCGGTCGACCATCTCCTCGTCGTCGGCCGCCTGCACCACGCGCCCGGTCGCGGCGGCCAGCTGGCGCCGCCACACGTACACCAGGAACTCCTCCAGCTCCGGCAGGAGCAGCTCCACCAGCGGGTACGTGACCTCCGTGCGGGTCATGCCGGGCTCGGGCGGCTCGGTCAGGCCCTCCAGGAAGGAATCGATCTGCCATTCGGCCAGCCGGGCGGTGGTCTGCCCGGTGGAGCGGGCCACCTGCACCGCCATCGGCTCGCTGAGCAGCCCCGCCTCGACCAGACCGGCCAGGCGCCGCAGCGCCAGCACGTCGGCCTCGGTGAGCGCCTTGGCCTGCCCGATGTCCGCGAACCCCATGGCCCGCCAGAACCGCGAGGCCAGCTCCATGGAGACGCCCGCGGTCCGGGCCGCCTGGAACGGCGTGTACCGGCGGTCCGCGCCCAGGATCAGCTGCTCCAGGCGGATGGCGAGCGGATCGGCGGTGGGCTCGGCGGTGTGGTCCACGACGTGGTGCGGGGTCGGGTACGCGGAGGGCGCCGGCTCCGAGGGGGGGCCGGCACCCTCACCGGACTGCGTGTCGTCGACGGTCACCAGCCGCCTCCTGCCCGTTCCCTGCGCACTTCCCTGCCGATCTGTCGCTGGATCGGGCTCCACGATACGGCAGGTGTGCCGTAGCTCACGTCCTCGCACCCGTTGCCTTGTCGCTCGACGTCGCGCGAAGTCACTCGGAGGCGGTGCGCGGGCGAAGCCACCGGCTCAGTCGGCCGCCGGGCGCAGGTGGACGATGTCGCCCGCCGCCACGGGCTCCCGTCCGCCCCCCTCGGTGGCGAGGACGAGCCGTCCGTCCGCGTCCACCGCGACCGCCTCGCCGGTCAGCGAGCGGTCGCCGGGGAGTTCGGCGCGCACGGTCCGGCCGAGCGTGGCGCAGCCCGCCGCGTACGTCTCCTGGAGCCGGGACGCCGCCGGGTCGCCGCCCGCCTCGCGCCAGTCCACGTACCACTGCTCCAGGGAGCGCAGCACGGCCCGCAGCAGCGTCTCGCGGTCGGTCGAGATCGCGTCGGCCAGCAGCAGCGAACCGGCGGCGGGCACCGGCAGTTCGTCGGCGCGCAGGGTGACGTTGAGGCCGATGCCGACCACCACGGCGTCCTCGCCCGCCCGCTCGGCCAGGATCCCGCCTGCCTTGCGCTCCTCGCCGCCGACCGTGACCAGCAGGTCGTTGGGCCACTTCAGCGACGTGTCGACGCCCGCCGCGCGGGACAGTCCGGTGGCGACGGCCACCCCGGTGAGCAGCGGCAGCCAGCCCCAGCGGTCCACCGGGACGCCCGCGCCGGGCCGCAGCAGCACGGAGAAGAAGAGGCCGGAGCGGGCCGGCGCCGACCAGCTGCGGTCGAGGCGGCCGCGCCCGGCGGTCTGCTCCTCGGCCACCAGGACCGCGCCCTCGGGGAGCTCCTTGGCCCGGGCGGTGAGGTCGGAGTTGGTCGAACCGGTCTCCTGGACCACGTCCAGGGAGGTCCACAGGGCGCCCGGCCGCACCAGGGCGTGGCGCAGGGCGGAGGCGTTGAGAGGGGGCCGGCCGAGGTCGGACCAGCGGCTTTCGGATGCGTCCTGGGGCGTCATACGAGCCAGGTTAGGCGCGCGGGCGCAAGCGCACCCCGGTGTGGCAAACGACGCACTGCCGAACGGTATCCGCGCCACTACCCTACGAGTCAGTAGCCAGCCGAAACCCGTGACCAGGCAGGGAGCCGCATCCCGATGTCCGAGCCGGAGCAGCAAGACGTGACTGACATCCACACGACCGCGGGAAAGCTCGCGGATCTGCAGCGCCGCATCGAGGAGGCGACGCACGCCGGCTCCGAGCGGGCTGTGGAAAAGCAGCACGCCAAGGGCAAGTTGACCGCCCGTGAGCGGGTCGACCTGCTCCTCGACGAGGGGTCGTTCGTCGAGCTCGACGAGTTCGCCCGGCACCGCTCGACCAACTTCGGGATCGAGAAGAACCGCCCGTACGGAGACGGTGTCGTCACCGGTTACGGCACGGTCGACGGGCGCCCGGTGTGCGTCTACTCCCAGGACTTCACCATCTTCGGCGGCTCACTCGGCGAGGTCTACGGCGAGAAGATCGTCAAGGTCATGGACTTCGCGCTGAAGACCGGCTGCCCGGTCATCGGCATCAACGACGGCGGCGGCGCCCGCATCCAGGAGGGCGTGGTCGCGCTCGGCCTGTTCGCCGAGATCTTCCGCCGCAACGTGCACGCCTCGGGCGTGGTCCCGCAGATCTCGCTGATCGTCGGGCCGTGCGCGGGCGGCGCGGTCTACTCCCCCGCCATCACGGACTTCACGGTGATGGTCGACCAGACCTCGCACATGTTCATCACCGGCCCGGACGTCATCAAGACGGTCACCGGCGAGGACGTCGGCTTCGAGGAGCTGGGCGGCGCGCGCACCCACAACACCACCTCGGGCGTGGCGCACCACATGGCGGGCGACGAGAAGGACGCGATCGAGTACGTCAAGTCCCTGCTGTCGTACCTGCCTTCGAACAACCTGAGCGAGCCCCCGGCCTTCCCCGAGGAGGCCGACCTGGAGCCCTCGGACTCCGACCGGGAGCTGGACACGCTCATCCCGGACTCCGCGAACCAGCCGTACGACATGCACACGGCGATCGAGCACGTCCTGGACGACGGCGAGTTCCTGGAGACCCAGGCGCTGTTCGCGCCGAACATCATCACCGGCTTCGGCCGCGTCGAGGGCTTCCCGGTCGGCATCGTCGCCAACCAGCCGATGCAGTTCGCCGGGTGCCTGGACATCAACGCCTCCGAGAAGGCCGCGCGCTTCGTGCGCACCTGCGACGCCTTCAACGTCCCCGTCATCACCTTCGTGGACGTGCCGGGCTTCCTGCCGGGCGTGGACCAGGAGTACGGCGGCATCATCCGGCGCGGCGCCAAGCTGATCTACGCGTACGCGGAGGCGACCGTCCCGCTGATCACGGTCATCACCCGCAAGGCGTTCGGCGGCGCGTACGACGTCATGGGCTCCAAGCACCTGGGCGCCGACCTCAACGTGGCCTGGCCGACCGCGCAGATCGCGGTGATGGGCGCGCAGGGCGCGGTGAACATCCTGCACCGCCGCACGATCGCGGCCGCGGAGGACGTCGAGGCGACGCGCGCCGAGCTGATCGCGGACTACGAGGACACGCTCCTCAACCCGTACATCGCGGCCGAGCGCGGCTACGTGGACGCCGTGATCATGCCGTCCGAGACCCGTGCGCACATCGTCCGGGGCCTGCGTCAGCTGCGGACGAAGCGGGAATCCCTCCCCCCGAAGAAGCACGGCAACATCCCCCTGTAAGGAGCCGCTGTGATCAAGGTCGTACGGGGCAACCCGACCCCCGAGGAGCTGGCCGCCGCACTGGCGGTGGTCCAGGCGCGCGCCGCGGCGACGGCCTCCACGTCGTCCGGTGCGCCACTGCCCCCCGAGGAGTGGTCGACCCCGGCCCGCATCGCACGGCATCCGGTGCCGCGGCCGGGGCCGCGGGCCTGGGCGCGGACGTACTGGCCGGCGTAGTCCCCGGGCCCCCGGCGCTTGAGTACGGGTACTCAGGCGCCGGGACCGCGACGGCCGCAGTATCGAAGGCATGCTGTGGTCCGACCCGAAGAACGAGCCGCCGAAGGAACTGCGCGACGCCCAGGCGATGATGCGGCGCGCGGGCCTGGTGCTGGCGCTGCTCATGGTGCTGGGGATGTTCGTGGTCAGCCTGCACTGACGTACGCCCCGGCCGGGCGGCGCCCCGCGCTGTCTACGATGACCCGTATGACTGCCGCCGCTCGCCGCCTCGTCCTCGCCTCCGCCTCGCCCGCCCGGCTCGGTCTGCTGCGCCAGGCCGGCCTCGCCCCCGAGGTCATCGTCAGCGGGGTCGACGAGGACGCCCTCACCGCCCCCACCCCCGGCGAGCTCGCCCTCGTCCTGGCCGAGGCCAAGGCCGACGCGGTCGCCGCCCGCCCCGAGGCCGCCGGGGCCCTGCTGATCGGCTGCGACTCCGTCCTGGAGCTCGACGGCGAGGCGCTGGGCAAGCCCGCCGACGCCGAGGAGGCCACGGCCCGCTGGAAGTCCATGCGCGGCCGCGCCGGGGTGCTGCGCACCGGCCACTGCGTGATCGACACGGCGAACGGCCGCCGCGCCTCGGCGACGGCGTCCACCACGGTCCGCTTCGGCGAGCCGAGCGACGCGGAGATCGCCGCGTACGTGGCGAGCGGCGAACCCCTCCACGTGGCGGGCGCGTTCACCCTGGACGGCCGCTCGGCCCCGTTCGTGAACGGCATCGACGGCGACCCGGGCAACGTGATCGGCCTGTCGCTGCCGCTGCTGCGCACGCTGCTGGCGGAGCTGGGAATCGGGATCACGGACCTGTGGGACTGAGCTGAGCTTGGCATCCCCGTGCGCCACAGCGCCCCTTTAGGGGCGCGGGGAACTGCGCGCCCAGCCACCCACGGCCCGCAGACGAAATCGCTCAGGCGGCAGCAGGCTCAGGCGGGGTGCCATTGCCCGGCGGGGCTTCGACAGGCTCCCCATCCGCCGGCTCCGCCGGCAAACGCGGGGCATACATCAGCAGCACCAGCACGATCAGCGCCAGCACCACCATCATGAACGCGAACGCGACCCACCCCACAAGCCCCACCGTCAACGCCCCCAGCACCCCATGCGTCACCGCACACGTGATGAGCACGATCCGCCCGAACCGCCCGGGCGCCCGGTCCCGTACGCCCGCGAGCAGCAGCACGACCCCGCAGACCGCCAGGTAGAACCCGAAGACGCCACCCATCGCGTACGTCGTGTTGGACATCGTGTCGGAGTCGACCCCGCCGAGGGACATGTTCTGCCGATGGACGGCGTGCCCGAAGAACCAGTTGATCAGGACGATGCCGACGGCTTCGGCCAGAAGAACGATCGCGGCCACCACAGCCACCGGTCTGCGCGCCACGGCGCACCACCCCCTGCTTACACCCAGCCCCTGTTACCGGTAGTACGTCTGACATCCCGAACGCTACTAACGGGTAAACCCTTGGGCAAGGGTCCCGACGACACGGTGAGCAGGATCTTCCACTCGCAAAGAATCATTCCGCCATTCGTAGGGACTCCACAAAGAATGTGAGGGACCCGCTGGCCTCGGGGACAGAGACCTTGACCACACCAGAACGCTAATGTGCCGAGCAGGGACCCGGCGTACCGTGGTGCGACAAGGGATTTCGCGACATGAGCGAGCCGCGGGTCACACTCCGTGTGGGCAAGCTCACCACGGGGGACGGGTCGTGGGCCGGTGTACGGCTTCCCTAAACTCAGCTTGTTTTCAAGGAGGGAGCCATCGTGCGCAAGGTGCTCATCGCCAACCGTGGCGAAATCGCTGTCCGTGTCGCCCGTGCCTGCCGGGACGCCGGGATCGGGAGCGTAGCCGTCTACGCCGATCCG
>NZ_BMTS01000005.1 GCF_014649795.1 Streptomyces melanogenes | reverse complement strand
GTTGATAGGCCAGATGTGGAAGCCTCGTAAGGGGTGGAGCTGACTGGTACTAATAGGCCGAGGGCTTGTCCTCAGTTGCTCGCGTCCACTGTGTTAGTTCTGAAGCAACGAACAGTTGCTGGTTGAGCAGAACCCACTAATTAAAAAGTGTGCTTGTTCGCTCGAAACCGATAGGGTTTCGGTGGTCATAGCGTTAGGGAAACGCCCGGTTACATTCCGAACCCGGAAGCTAAGCCTTTCAGCGCCGATGGTACTGCAGGGGGGACCCTGTGGGAGAGTAGGACACCGCCGAACAATCTTTCAAGGACCCTTGGTCCCAGCGTTCAACGCTGGGACCAAGGGTCCTTTTTTATTTTCGCTCCAATTTTCCGAAGCGCGTCGGGCAGCCGACTGCGCGAGAATGACTGCAGTACCCGAAGACAGGAGTCGCACCGATGTCCACCAACTCTCCCGAGGACCGTCCGCAGCGCGAGTGGCGCAGCCGTGACGGCGGTGACAGGGGCGGCTACCGGGGCGGTCGTGACGACCGCGGCCCGCGCCGTGACGACGACCGCGGCGGCCGTCCCTCCGGTGGCGGTGGCTACGGCCGTCGTGATGACAACCGTGGTGGCGGTACGGGTGGCGGCTTCCGCCGCGACGACCGTGCCCCGCGTCGCGATGACGACCGTGGTGGTCGCCCGACCGGCGGTGGCGGCTACGGTCGCCGCGACGACAACCGTGGCGGCACCGGCGGCGGCTTCCGTCGCGATGACAGCCGTGGTGGCACCGGTGGCGGTTTCCGCCGTGACGACCGCCGCGATGACCGTGGCCCGCGCCGCGACGACGACCGTCCCTCCTTCCGTCGTGACGACCGCGACGACCGTGGTGGTCGTCCCTCCGGTGGTGGCGGCTACGGCCGTCGTGATGACAACCGTGGTGGCGGTACGGGTGGCGGCTTCCGCCGCGACGACCGTGCCCCGCGTCGCGATGACGACCGTGGTGGTCGCCCGACCGGCGGTGGCGGCTACGGCCGTCGCGACGACGACCGTGGTGGTCGTCCCTCCGGCGGTGGCTTCCGTCGTGACAACGACCGGCCGAGCTTCCGCGACGACCGTCGTGACGACCGCGGTCCCCGTCGTGATGACGACCGTGGCGGTCGCCCCACCGGCGGTGGCGGCTACGGCCGTCGCGACGACAACCGCGGTGGCGGCGGTGGCTTCCGTCGCGACAACGACCGCCCCAGCTTCCGCGACGACCGTGGCCCGCGCCGCGATGACGACCGTGGTGGCCGTCCCACCGGTGGCGGTGGCTACGGCCGTCGCGACGACGACCGTGGTGGTCGTCCCTCCGGTGGCGGCTTCCGTCGTGACAACGACCGGCCGAGCTTCCGCGACGACCGTCGTGACGACCGCGGTCCCCGTCGTGATGACGACCGTGGCGGTCGCCCCACCGGCGGTGGCGGCTACGGCCGTCGCGACGACAACCGCGGTGGCGGCGGTGGCTTCCGTCGCGACAACGACCGCCCCAGCTTCCGCGACGACCGTCGTGACGACCGTGGCCCCCGCCGCGACGACGACCGTCCCTCCTTCCGTCGTGACGACCGCGACGACCGGGGCGGCCGTCCCACCGGCGGTGGCTTCCGCCGTGACGACCGCCGCGACGACCGCGGCCCGCGCCGTGACGACCGTCGCGATGACAACCGTGGCGGTGGCTTCCGTCGTGACGACCGCGGCCCGCGCCGGGACGACGACCGTGGTGGCTACCGCGGCCGCGACGACCGCGGCGGGTTCCGTGGCGGCGACGACCGCCGGGAGCGCGAGCGCGACCGTGAGCCGATCAAGCGGCTGCCGATCGACGAGGACGTCACCGGCAACGAGATCGACGAGGACGTGCACCAGGAGCTGATGAGCCTGCCGAAGACCCTCGCCGAGGACGTCGCGCAGAACCTGGTCATGGTGGCCCGGCTGATCGACGAGGAGCCCGAGCAGGCGTACGCGTACTCGCGCATCGCGCTGCGGCTCGCCTCCCGTGTGGCGGCGGTCCGCGAGGCGGCCGGGTTCGCGGCGTACGCGACGCAGAAGTACTCCGAGGCGCTGGCCGAATTCCGCGCCGCGCGGCGGATGACCGGGCACGTCGAGCTGTGGCCCGTCATGGCCGACTGCGAGCGCGGCATGGGCCGGCCCGAGCGTGCGCTGGAGATGGCCGGTGCGCCGGAGGTGCAGAAGCTCGACAAGGCGGGCCAGGTCGAGATGCGCCTGGTCGCGGCCGGTGCGCGGCGGGACCTGGGGCAGCTGGACGCCGCCATCGTGACCCTGCAGAGTCCGGAGCTGGCGTCGAACTCGGTGCAGCCGTGGACCCCGCGCCTGCGGTACGCGTACGCCGACGCGCTGCTCGCCGCCGGGCGTGAGGACGAGGCGCGCGAGTGGTTCGCCAAGGCGCTGGAGTCCGACAAGGACGGCGCCACCGACGCCTCCGACCGGCTGGCCGAGATGGACGGCGTGGACTTCGTGGACGCCCTCGACGAGGACGGTGACGACGACGCCGACATCGCCGACGAGCAGGAGGCGGAGTACGCCGCCGACGAGCCGGACAGCGCGCCGGACGAGGACGACGACCGCGCGGACATCGACGTCGACGTGGACGTCGAAGCCGCCGATGACGTCGTCGTCGACGTCGAGGACGACAAGGGTCCGGCCGACAAGGCCTGAGCTCCTGTAGTCAGTTAGGCAGCCGTACGAGAAAGGGCGGCACCCCGGCCGGGGTGCCGCCCTTTCTCGTATCCGCGTGCCTCAGTTCACCGTCAGGCTCCGCAGCACCAGACCCGTCGCCGGCTTCGGGCCGAAGGACGTCGACTTGCGGGGCATCGTGACGCCCTGGCGGGCCAGGTCGCGGACGACCTCTTCCCGTACGGGATGCATGAGCACCGCCGTGCCGCCGCGCCGTTCCGCCTGTTCGACGGCGGCCGCCGTGTCGTGGATGTACATGATGTCCTCGGGTGCGTCCGGGGTGCGCCAGACGTGGTCCAGGAGCGTGGAGTGGAGCACCGTCGCGTCCAGGTCGCGCCAGGCCTGCGGGCGGTCCGCGCGGACGGTGCGGGCGAGCAGGTCCGGGTCCGGGCGGTCGAGGAGGTGGAAGCGTCCGCCGCCCGCCAGCAGGAACGCGTTGCCCTCGCTGCTCGCCTCCGCGAGGAGGTCGAGCGCGTCGGGCAGCGGCACCGCGAACGTACGGATGCGGAAGGCACCGGTTTCGGCCACCGCGGCCAGGGCGTCGCTGACCGGAAGCCGGTGCAGCAGCCGGTGGATGGCGCGCACCCGCAGCGGATAGCGGGCGGTGTCCACGAGCAGCACCAGGCCGAAGTCCCAGGGGCCGGGCGCCGACTGCTCGGAGCGCAGCCGCAGATAGGTGGCCCAGCGGTGGTGGCCGTCCGCGATCACCGCCTGGTGGTGCGCGAGGTCCGCCTGGATCTCCGCGAGGTCGGCGGGGTCCGTGACCGCCCACAGGCGGTGGTTGTAGCCGTCCTCGGTGGTCGTCGCGAGCAGCGGCTCGCGACGGACGGTCCGCTCGATGACCGCGCCCGCGCCGGTCGGCGCGCTGCCGTTCGTGCCCGTGTCCCCGTGGTACGTGAGGAGCAGCGGCTCGAAGTGCGCGGCCGTCGTACGCATCAGGTCGGCGCGGTCCTCGACGACGTGCGGCATCACGTCCTCGTGCGGCAGCACCACGCCCTCGGAGGGCTCCGAGAGGGCCAGCGCGCCGATCAGCCCGCGCTGGAGCAGGCCCGCGCCGCGCTGTTCGTGCTGCTCGTACACGTACAGCGCGGGCTCCGGGTCGGGGGCGAGGACGCCCTCCGAGAGCCAGTCGTCGAGGGTGTGCGCGGCCTGCTGGTGCCGTGCCGTGGGCGTGGCGGCCTGCGGGAGGATCAGCCGGACGATGTTGTACGGGTCCGCCGACTCCAGGTGGAGGAGCCCGTCGGGCCGCACCACCACGTCGTACGGCGGGGAGGTCACGGCCGCGAGGCTGCCGACGCGCGCGGGCACATAGCGCAGTCCTCGGAAGGGGATCAGGCGCAGCCCGTCGTCGTCCGTACGCCCTGTTGTGGTCATTAGTGCATCGTAAGTGGGGTGCGGGCATGCGCGATGATCGGGGGAGACCATCGAGCGAGGAGTGGATGAGGATGAGCCAGCCGAGCAGGACCCGGCCGAGCGGCAGCGCGCGGGCGCTGAGCGAGGCGTACGACACGGCTCTGCTGGATCTCGACGGGGTGGTGTACGCGGGCGGCGAGGCGATCGAGCACGCCGTCGGCTCGCTGGGCACGGCGCGCGAGGGCGGGATGCACCTCGCGTACGTCACCAACAACGCGCTGCGGACGCCGGACGTGGTGGCGGCGCACCTCACCGAGCTCGGGGTGCCGGCCGAGCCGGGCGATGTGATCACCTCGGCGCAGGCGGTGGCGCGGCTGATCTCCGAGCAGGTGCCGGAGGGTTCGCGGGTGCTGGTGATCGGCGGCGAGGGGCTGCGGGTGGCGCTGCGCGAGCGCGGTCTGGTGCCGGTGGAGTCGGCCGAGGACGCCCCGGCGGCGGTGGTGCAGGGGTACGGCGGGCCCGATCTGGCGTGGGGCAGGTTCGCCGAGGCGAGCTACGCGATCGCAGCCGGGGTGCCGTGGTTCGCGTCCAACACCGATCTGACGATCCCCAGCGGGCGCGGCATCGCGCCCGGCAACGGGGCGGCGGTGGAGGTGGTGCGGATCGCGACCGGCGCCGAGCCGCAGGTGGCGGGCAAGCCGCTGCCCCCGATGCACCGGGAGACGATCCTGCGCACGGGCGCGCGCAAGCCGCTGGTGGTGGGGGACCGGCTGGACACGGACATCGAGGGGGCGTTCAACGGCGAGGTGGACTCGCTGCTCGTCCTCACCGGGGTGACGGACGGCGCCCAGCTGCTCGCCGCCCGGCCCGAGCACCGGCCGACGTTCGTGGACGCGGATCTGCGAGGCATGCTGACCGGCCAGCCGGAAGTGGCCGAAAATGACGGTCGGTTCGGGTGCGGAGGCTGGACCGCGGCCGTACGCGACGAGGAGTTCGCCCTGGACGGCGACGGTGAGCCGCTGGACGGTCTGCGGGCGCTGTGCGCGGCGGCGTGGACGTACGCGGGGGATGGTGTGTGCGAGCTGGATGCGGGGAAAGCGCTGGGGCGGCTGGGGTTGTGATCCCGGGGCCGGGGGCACGTGCGTAGCTTCTGGATCCGGTTGTGGATCAAGGGCCCTGTTGGCCGATTAGCAGGGTAGGCTAACCTAACTTGCGTGTTGGTAGACAGCCGTTCCAAGCCGAGCGCGCAGACCGCTCCCGCGCCCCCGACCCAGACCGCCCGGCGGCACGCCCTGCGCGCCGCCGGATTGCTCGCGGCCACGGGGGTCCTGGTCCTCGTGGCCCTCGCGAGCATCGCGGTCGGCGCCAAACAGATCCCGCTCGCGGACGTCTGGCACGGGCTGTTCCACTACTCCGGCACCGCCGACGACGTCATCGTCCACGACACCCGGGTGCCCCGCACCCTGCTCGGGCTGCTCGTCGGGGCGGCCCTCGGGGTCTCCGGCGCGGTGATGCAGGCGCTCACCCGCAACCCGCTGGCCGAGCCCGGCATCCTCGGGGTGAACGCGGGCGCCTCGGCCGCCGTGGTCTCCGCGATCACCTTCTTCGGCGTCACCAGCCTCACCGGTTACGTCTGGTTCGCCTTCGCCGGCGCCGCGGTCGTCTCCGCGCTCGTCTACGTCCTGGGCGGCAGCCGGGCCGCCACCCCGGTCCGGCTCGCGCTCGCGGGGACGGCCGTCACGGCCGCGCTCTACGGCTACATCAACGCCGTGCAGCTGATGGACTCGGCAGCCCTCGACCGGCTGCGGTTCTGGTCGGTCGGCTCGCTGGCCTCCGCCAACGCGGACACCGTCACCGAGATCGCGCCGTTCATCGTGGTGGGCCTGGTGATCGCCGCGCTCATCGCCCGGCCGCTCAACGCGATGTCCCTGGGCGACGACACCGCCCGCGCGCTGGGCGCCCACCTCACCCGTACCCGCGTCCTGTCGATGGTCACCGTCACGCTCCTGTGCGGGGCCGCGACCGCCGCCTGCGGGCCGATCGTCTTCATCGGCCTGATGGTCCCGCACATCGTCCGGGCCATCACCGGGCCCGATATGCGCTGGATCCTGCCGTACGCGGCCGTCCTCTCGCCCGTGCTGCTGCTCGGCTCCGACGTGGTCGGCCGGGTGATCACCCGGCCCGCCGAGCTCCAGGTCGGCATCGTCACGGCGCTCATCGGCGGGCCCGTGTTCATCTTTCTCGTCCGCCGCAAGAGGATGGCTCAGCTGTGAAGGCCGTACGCACGCCCGGGGGTTACTCGTTCCGGGCCGACACCCGCTCGCTGGTCGTCGTCGTGGCGCTGCTGGCCGCGGCGCTCGCGGCGGGCGTGGTCCTCGTCGGCAGCGGCGACTTCGACATCGCGCCGCTCGACGTCGTCCGCACGCTCTTCGGCTCCGGCACCCCCCAGCAGGACTTCATCGTCAACGAGCTGCGGTTGCCCCGGGTCCTGGTGGGGCTGCTGGTGGGCGCCGCGTTCGGCATCTCCGGCGCGGTCTTCCAGTCCGTCTCCCGTAATCCGCTCGGCAGCCCGGACGTCATCGGCTTCGGCCAGGGCTCGTCCGTCGGCGCCCTCGTCGTCATCGTCTGGTTCGGCGGCAGCGCCACCGAGGTCGCGGTCGGCGCCCTGCTCGGCGGGCTCGCGACCGGCGTCGCGGTCTATCTGCTCGCCTGGAAGAAGGGCGTGCACGGCTACCGCCTCGTGCTCGTCGGCATCGGCGCCGCCGCGATGCTCACCGCCTGCATCCAGTACCTGCTCACCAAGGCCCAGCTGGTCGACGCGACCCGGGCCATGGTGTGGCTGACCGGCTCGCTCGACGGGCGGGACTGGGCGCAGGTGTGGCCGCTGCTCGCGCTGTTCGCGCTGCTGCTGCCGGTGATCCTCGCGTACGGACGGCCGCTGCGGATGCTGGAGATGGGCGACGACGCGGCGTACGCGCTCGGCGTGCCCGTTCAGCGGACCCGGACCGTGCTGATGCTCGCCGCCGTGCTCCTCAACGCCGCCGGGACCGCCGCGGCCGGGCCCATCTCCTTCGTCGCGCTGACCGCGCCGCAGCTCGCCCGCCGCCTCACCAGGGCCACCGGGCCCAACATCCTGGCCTCCGGCTGCATGGGCGCGACCCTGCTGGTCACCGCCGACTGGGCCTCCCAGCGGCTGTTCGGCGAGAGCAGGCTGCCGGTGGGCGTGGTGACCGGGGTGGTCGGCGGCCTCTATCTGCTGTGGCTGCTCGTCACCGAGCGCAAGGCGGGCCGGATATGAGCGGCCCGCACCTTCCCGACCCCCGTACGGATTCCGGTTCTTCCTCCAGGAGTACGAGCATGCAGCGCCTCAGCGCCGATTCGGTGACCCTCGGCTACGACCAGCGGGTGATCGCCAAGGACCTCTCGGTGGAGATCCCCGACCACTCGTTCACGGTCATCGTCGGCCCCAACGCCTGCGGCAAGTCCACGCTCCTGCGCGCCCTGTCGCGGATGCTGAAGCCCAGCGAGGGGCGGGTGTTGCTCGACGGGCAGACCATCCACTCGATGCCCGCGAAGAAGGTCGCCAAGACCCTCGGGCTGCTGCCCCAGTCGTCGATCGCGCCGGACGGGATCACGGTCGCCGACCTGGTCGCGCGCGGCCGCTACCCGCACCAGGGGCTGCTGCGCCAGTGGTCGTCCGAGGACGAGCGGATCGTCCAGGAGTCGATGGATGCCACCGGCGTGGGCGAGCTGGGGGAGCGGTACGTCGACGAGCTGTCCGGCGGGCAGCGCCAGCGGGTCTGGATCGCGATGGCGCTGGCCCAGCAGACGCCGCTGCTGCTGCTCGACGAGCCGACCACGTTCCTGGACATCCAGCACCAGATAGAGGTCCTGGACCTGTGCGCCGAGCTGCACGAGTCCCAGGGGCGCACGCTGGTCGCGGTGCTGCACGACCTCAACCAGGCCGCCCGGTACGCCTCGCACCTGATCGCGATGCGCGGCGGCGAGATCGTGGCCGAGGGCCCGCCGTCGCGGATCGTCACGGCGGAGCTCGTACGGGAGGTGTTCGGGGTCCGCTGCCAGGTCATCGACGACCCGGAGACGGGCACGCCGCTGGTGGTGCCGGCGGCGCGGCAGCGGGACGGGGCGAGGGTGGCCTGATGTTCCGTACGGCCTGAAGGGGCCGGGTCGCTACAGCAGCGTCCGCAGCCTGAGCAGGTCGCGGAAGCCCGCCTCCAGGCGGACCCGGCCCGACGTCCAGGCCCGCGCGAAGTTCAGCTCGCCCGCGACCATTGCCACCAGGTCGTCGCCCTTCATGGCCAGACGGATCTGGGCGCGCTCGCCCGGCGGGCCGTCCAGGGTGCGCTCGACCTCGATGCGGCCGTCCCGCAGCCGCCCGGTGAACGTACGGTCCAGGTCCGTGATGTGGCAGCTCAGCGAGCGGTCGAGCGCGGCGGCGGCGCGCACGTCGCCGTTCGCGCCCGCCAGGTTGTCGGAAAGTTCGTCGAGTGCCGCGCGGCACTCCTCCATCGTCGCCATCGTGATCGACCGTACCGCAGGCCCACGCGGTAGCGTCTTGGCATGAGCGACTTGATGCCGGAGCCCGGGGCGGAGGCCGGCGCGCACGACGACCCCGCCGGTCCGGCACCCCTGGACGTGCCCCGCGAGCCCACCGGCGACCCCCGGGTGGACGCCCTGGTCGAGCGGCTCGCGGACGTCGACCACCTCGATACGGGCGGACACGTCGAGGTGTACGAGGATGTACACGGGGGGCTGCGCGAGACGCTGGGCGCGCTCGACGCCCGCCCGGGGCCGCCGGTCCCGTCCCCCGCATCACATACGTACGACAACAGGAGCTGAACCGAACGTGGCAGGAGTGGCACGCCGCCGCCTCGACGCCGAGCTGGTCCGCCGGAAGCTCGCCCGGTCCCGTGAGCACGCCGCGCAGCTGATCGCCGCCGGGCGGGTGACGGTCGGCAAGACCGTCGCCACCAAGTCCGCCACCCAGGTCGAGACGGCCGCCGCCATCGTCGTGGCCGAGGACGACAGCGACCCGGACTACGTCTCGCGCGGCGGCCACAAGCTGGCCGGGGCGCTGGCCGCCTTCGTCCCGCGGGGGCTGAAGGTCGAGGGGCGCCGGGCGCTGGACGCGGGCGCCTCCACCGGCGGCTTCACGGACGTGCTGCTGCGCTCCGGCGCGGGGCACGTGGTGGCGGTGGACGTCGGGTACGGACAGCTCGCCTGGTCGCTCCAGAGCGACGACCGGGTCACCGTCAAGGACCGGACGAACGTACGGGAGTTGACGCTCGACGACATCGACGGCGAGCCGGTCGACCTGGTGGTCGGGGACCTGTCCTTCATCGCGCTCGGGCTCGTGCTGCCCGCGCTGGTGCGGTGCTGCGCGCCGGACGCGGACCTGGTGCTGATGGTCAAGCCGCAGTTCGAGATCGGCAAGGACCGGCTCGGCAGCGGCGGTGTGGTGCGCAGCCCGGAGTTGCGGGCCGAGACCGTGCGCACGGTGGCCGGGCAGGCCGCCGCGCTGGGGCTCGGTGTGCTGGGGGTCACGGCCAGCCCGCTGCCCGGACCCTCCGGCAATGTCGAATACTTTCTGTGGCTGCGGGCCGGGGCGCCCGCGCTGGATCCGGCTGATGTCGAGCGTGCAGTGGCGGAGGGACCTAGTTGAGCTCGTTGGGGAACGCGGAGGAGACGCGCGGGGGGGACGGCGCGTGCGAGCGGAGCTCGGAGCGCACGGTGTTCCTGCTCGCGCACACCGGGCGGCCCGCCGCCATCCGCAGCGCGGAGCTGGTGGTGCGGGGGCTGCTGCGGTCCGGCATCGGGGTGCGGGTCCTGGAGGCGGAGGCGGCCGACATCCCGCTGCCGGAGTCCGCGTCCGTGCACACGGTCAAGGAGGCGACCCCGCAGTGCCTCGACGGGTGTGAGCTGCTGATCGTGCTCGGCGGGGACGGGACGCTGCTGCGCGGCGCCGAGTTCGCGCGGGCATCCGGGGTGCCGATGCTCGGCGTCAACCTCGGGCGGGTCGGGTTCCTCGCCGAGGCGGAGCGCGACGACCTGGACAAGGTCGTGGACCGGGTGGTCACGCGCTCCTACGAGGTCGAGGAGCGGATGACCCTCGACGTCGTGGTGCACAGCAACGGCGACGTGGTGCACACCGACTGGGCGCTGAACGAGGCCGCCGTGCAGAAGGTGTCGCCCGAGCGGATGCTGGAGGTCGTCCTGGAGATCGACGGGCGGCCGGTGACCGGGTTCGGGTGCGACGGGATCGTGTACGCGACGCCGACCGGGTCGACGGCGTACGCCTTCTCGGCGGGCGGGCCGGTGGTGTGGCCGGAGGTCGAGGCGCTGCTGATGGTGCCGATCAGCGCGCACGCGCTGTTCGCCAAGCCGCTGGTGACGTCGCCGAGTTCGGTGCTGGCGGTGGAGGTGCAGCCGCATACGCCGCACGGGGTGCTGTGGTGTGACGGGCGTCGGACGGTGGAGTTGCCGCCGGGGGCGCGGGTGGAGGTTCGGCGGGGGGCCGTTCCTGTCCGCCTGGCCCGCCTGCACCACGCGTCGTTCACGGACCGCTTGGTGGCGAAGTTCGCGCTGCCGGTGAGTGGGTGGCGGGGCGCGCCGCACTGACCTGTTGGGCCCCCACCCCGCCCCTTCCCGAAAGCCCTCTGGCGGGCGGCCTGGTTCTTCGTCTGCGGGCCGTCCCCAACTGGTCGCGCAGTTCCCCGCGCCCCTGAAGGGGCGCCCCTTCAGGGGCGCGGGGAACTGCGCGAGCAACCCAGCACGATCCGCAGACAAAAGCGGCACGCGGGTCAATCGGGTGGGTGAGGGTGTGGGGGGCGTCGCACAGGGGGGCCGGGACCTCGTAAGGTCGGGGGCGTGTTGGAGGAGATGCGGATACGGTCGCTCGGGGTCATCGACGACGCTGTCGTCGAGCTGTCGCCCGGGTTCACCGCGGTGACCGGCGAGACCGGCGCGGGCAAGACCATGGTCGTCACCAGCCTGGGGCTGCTGCTCGGCGGGCGCGCCGACCCCGCCCTGGTGCGGATCGGCGCCAAGTCGGCGGTCGTCGAGGGGCGGATCGCGCTGCGCCCGGGCGCCACCGCGGCGATCCGCGCGGAGGAGGCCGGGGCCGAGCTCGACGAGGGCGCGCTGCTGGTGAGCCGTACCGTCTCGGCGGAGGGGCGGTCGAGGGCGTTCCTCGGCGGACGCTCCGTGCCCGTCGGCGTGCTCGCGGAGCTGGCCGACGAGCTCATCGCCGTCCACGGCCAGACCGATCAGCAGGGGCTGCTGCGCCCCGCCCGGCAGCGCGAGGCCCTCGACCGGTACGCCGGGGACGCCGTGGCCGGGCCGCTGGCCAAGTACGCGGAGGCGTACCGGCGGCTGCGGGCCGTCGCCGGGGAGCTGGAGGAGCTGACCACGCGGGCGCGCGAGCGGGCGCAGGAGGCCGATCTGCTGCGGTTCGGGCTCGACGAGATCGCCGCGGTCGAGCCGCTGGCGGGCGAGGACACCGAGCTCGCCGCCGAGGCCGGACGGCTCGGCCACGCCGAGGCGCTGGCGTCCGCGGCCGCCCTCGCGCACGCCGCCCTCGCGGGCAACCCCGAGGACCCGGAGAGCGTCGACGCGACCACCCTGGTCGCGGGCGCGCACCGGGCCCTGGACGCCGTACGGTCGCACGACCCCGCCCTGGCCGCGCTCGCCGAGCGCATCGGCGAGGTCGGGATCCTGCTCGGTGACGTGGCGGGCGAGCTCGCCGGGTACGCGGACGACCTCGACGCCGACCCCCTGCGGCTCGCGGCCGTGGAGGAGCGGCGAGCGGCGCTTACCGCGCTGACCCGCAAGTACGGCGAGGACATCGAGGCCGTCCTCGCCTGGGCGCAGCAGAGCGCCGCCCGGCTGACCGAGCTGGACGGCGACGACGACCGGATCGGCGAGCTGACGGCCGAGCGGGACGGGCTGCGCGGCGAACTGTCCGTGCTCGCCCAGGAGTTGACCGGCGCCCGCACCGAGGCCGCGGCCCGCTTCGCGGACGCGGTGACGGCCGAGCTGGCGTCGCTGGCGATGCCGCACGCGCGGGTGTCGTTCGCGGTACGGCAGGTGGAGGACCCCGAGGGCGTCGAGGTGGACGGGCGGACCGTGGCGTACGGGCCGACCGGCGCGGACGAGGTGGAGCTGCTGCTCGCCCCGCACCCGGGCGCCCCGGCCCGGCCGATCGCCAAGGGCGCCTCGGGCGGTGAGCTCTCCCGGGTGATGCTCGCGGTCGAGGTGGTCTTCGCGGGCACGGACCCGGTGCCCACGTACCTCTTCGACGAGGTCGACGCGGGCGTCGGCGGCCGGGCGGCGGTCGAGATCGGCCGGCGCCTGGCGAAGCTCGCCAAGTCGGCGCAGGTCGTCGTGGTGACCCATCTGCCCCAGGTGGCGGCCTTCGCGGACCGTCAGCTCCTGGTGGAGAAGACCAACGACGGCACGGTCACCCGGTCCGGCGTCACCGTCCTGGAGGGCGAGGACCGGGTCCGCGAGCTCTCCCGGATGCTGGCGGGCCAGGAGGACTCCGAGACGGCCAGGGCGCACGCGGAGGAGCTGCTGGCGACGGCACGGGCCGAGGGGTAAGCGCGGTCCGGGAGTTCACCCGTGTGGGTGGTCCCCCGGACCGGCCGCCGCCTGTCGACACGGGGAAACGTCCGGACGGGGGCGGAACGTCCGTGCGGGCTGGCATCCTTGGCCGGGGTCCACACCGGCCCACCGCCGACCCGGGAGCCTGTTCACGTGTCACAGCTGCGTACGGTCCAAGTGCTGGGCGGCGGCAGCGCGGGCAGCAGCGCGCACGTGCGCTCGCTGGCGGCGGGCCTCGCCGCGCGGGGCGTACGGGTTACCGTCTGCGCCCCCGCCGCGCTTGAGCGGGAGTTCGACTTCCAGGGTGCGGGCGCCCACTTCGTGCCCGTGCCCCGGCGCGGCGACCCGGTGGCGGTCGGCGCCCTGCGGGCGGTCTGCGCGGGCGCGGACGTGGTGCACGCCCACGGGCTGCACGCGGCCGTACGGACGGCCCTCGCCCTGGGCGGGCGGCGCGCGATCCCCCTCGTCGTCACGTGGCACACCCGCGCCCATGCCGAGGGTGCCCGGGGCCGCATGCTGCGGGTCCTGGAGCGGCGGGCGGCCCGCGCGGCCGCCGTGGTGCTGGGCACCTCCTCCGACCTGGTCGACCGGGCCCGGCGGCGCGGCGCCCGGGACGCCCGGCTCGCCGCGGTCGCGGTGCCCGCGCCCCGTACGCCCGTCCCGGACGGCAAGGCGCGGGCCGAACTGGGCGCCGTGGACCGGCCGTTGCTCATCGCCGTCGGCAGTCTGGTCGAGCACCGGGGGTACGACGTGCTCCTGGATGCCGCCCACCGCTGGAAGGCGCTCGACCCCGTACCGGTGCTGGCGATCGCGGGGGAGGGCAGGCAGCGGGCCGCGCTCCAGCGGCGCATCGAGGCGGAGGCGCTGCCGGTGAAGCTGCTCGGGCGGCGCGACGACGTCACCGAGCTGCTGGCTGCCGCCGACGCGGCCGTCCTCGCGAGCCGCTGGGAGGGGCGCTCGCTCCTTGCCCAGGAGGCGCTGCGGCTCGGCGTGCCGCTGGTCGCCACCGCCGTTGGCGGGGTGCCGGAACTCGTCGGGGACGCGGCCGAGCTGGTGCCGTACGGGGACGCGGCGGCGCTCGGGGACGCCGTGGCGCGGCTGCTCGCCGACCCCGGGCGGCGCCGCGAGCTCGCCGAGGCCGGACTCGTACAGGCGGCGGACTGGCCGACCGAGGACGAGACGGTGGCTCAAGTGCTCAGCGTCTACGACGAGTTGACGCAACGCCACGGATGGTGAGGCGTTACGGGACGTGGCGGCGGGCCCGCAGGGCCAGGGACAGCGCCAGTACCGTCTGCGGGTCGTCCAGGTCCGTGCCGAGCAGCTCCGCGATCCGGGCGAGGCGGTTGTAGAGCGTCTGCCGGTTGAGGTGCAGCTCGCGGGCCGTCTCCGCCTTGCGGCCCGCGTGCGCCAGATAGGTCTCCAGGGTGGGCAGCAGCGGCGGGCGCGAGGCCGCGTCGTGGGTGCGCAGCGGCCCGATGGCGCGCTCCACGAAGGCCGCCAGGTCCGGGTGCTCGCGCAGCCGCCACAGCAGCAGGTCGATGTCCAGGCGCCGGGCGTCGTACCAGGGCCGCTCGGACAGGCCCTGCGCGGCCGCGGCGGTCTCGCCCGCGTGGCGCAGCCCCGCCGAGGCCGCCGCCCAGCCGCCCGCCACCCCGACGACCACCACCGGCCGCGCCCCGGCCCGGGCGAGCCCGGCGCGCTCCACACCGGCCCGCAGCGCCGCCGCCACCCGGTCGGCGACCGCCGTGCGCTCCGACTCCGAGCGCAGCCCCAGCAGCAGCGGCACCCGGCCCTCCACCGGCCGTACGCCCAGCAGGACCGGCACGCCCACCGAGGACAGCTCCTCCAGGACCGCGCGGGCCAGGACCGCCCAGTTGCCGGTGGGGGAGAGCTCGGAGGCCAGCCGCATCACCACCGGCAGCAGCGGGCCCTCGCCCGGTTTGAAGCCCAGCACCTTCGCCTGCGCGGGCGCGTCCTCGGCGGTGATGCGGCCCTCGGCCAGGTCGGTCAGGAAGTCGCCGCGCCCGCGCGCCGCCAGCTCCTCCTCCTGGCGCGCCTGCATCAGCACCACCGCGAGGATGCCCGCGGCCCGCTCCGCCGCCATCCGGTGGACCGGCAGCAGCGGCGCGGCGACGGCCAGCAGGACGAGCCGGGCCCGGACCGCCCCGGTGCCGTGGCCGCCGCCCGGCACGTCCACCAGGGCCGCGCCCGTCGGCGGCCCCGACTCGCGGGACTCGCGCTGGCCGCGCAGCCCCTCCCACACCTGGAGCGGGTCGGCGCCCGCCTCGGCGGAGCCGGCGGCCGCGTAGAGCAGCTGGCCGTCCGGGGTCTCCAGGAACACCGGGTTGGCCGTGAAGTCGGCCAGGATCGACAGGACCTGGGGCACGCCGCCGCCCGAGAGCAGCGCCTCGGTGCACCGCCGGTGCACCTCCTCGGCGCGCTGGAGCAGGGCGTAGTGGCCGTTGACGATCTCGGTGTGGATCTCCTCCGTGACCGTCACGAACGGCACCTCGCGGTGGAGCGCGACCAGCGGCAGCCCGGCCGCCCGCGCGGTGTCCACGATGGTGGCGGGCAGGCGGCTGAAGCGCGGGCCGAGCTCGACGACCAGGGCGGCGATGCCCCGCTCGGCCAGGCGCCGCACGAAGGCGCGCTGCTCGGCGGGGCGGGTGCCCAGGCCAAGGCCCGTGGTCAGCAGCAGCTCGCCGCCCTTGAGCAGCGAGGCGATGTTCGGGACCTCGCCCGCGTGCACCCAGCGCACCGTGCGGCCCAGGCGCTCGGCCCCGGCGACCACCTCGGGGAGCCCGCCGCGCAGCCCGGGCAGCTCCAGAGCGCGCTGCACGGTGATCCCGCCCTGGCTGTCCAATGGGGTTCACCTCGTGTTTTGTCGTACCGGACGGTGATGCCGGTCACGGTACGACACACTGCTCCCTTTCCGTCAGGCCGGGACGATGTTGTGGTTGAAGCGGAAGACGTTGTCCGGGTCGTAGGCCCGCTTCACCTCGCGCAGCCGCCGCATGTTCTCGGCGCCGAGGCCCGCGACCACCCGCTCGGCGCCCTCGTCGCCGGTGAAGTTGAGGTAGACCGCGCCGCTCGACCAGGGCTGGACCCGGGCCCGGACGTCCTTGACCCACTGGCGGCAGCGCTCGTCGTCCGCCGGGTCCTCCCAGATCCCGAAGGGGTGCACGGCCCACGGCGAGTCGCGGTACGGCACGGGGTACTCGGAGGGGCCGTCGGCGATGGCGCCGCCCTGCGGGAAGACCACGTGCTGGGTGCCGGTGGGCGTCGGCAGCGCCTCGCCCAGCGAGCAGAAGACGTCCACGAAGTCGTCGGGCATGCCGGTCAGGTACTCGGCCGACCAGTAGTTCCGCAGCCCGGGCGGGTCGTCCATCATGCACTGCATGTCGGCGTACGGCATGGCCGTGACGATCTCGACCTCGTGCGGCAGGGCGATCAGCGGCTGGGCGACCTTGCGCATGGCCTCCTCGCCGCCCGCGTACGCCACGAGGGCGCCGCACAGCACCTTTCCGACCAGGTGCTCGGGGATGAACGGCTCGGGCGGCGCGGTCATGTACAGGACGCCGCCGCTCGCCTCGGCCGGCCCGTTCTCGATGAGCTCGCGGTAGGTGCGCGCGACTTCGGGGGCGCGCTCGGGCTGGTACAGCAGCATGGCGATGGCGTACTCGGGCAGGTCGTGCAGCTTCAGGGTGAGCGAGGTGGCGATGCCGAAGTTGCCGCCGCCGCCGTGCAGCGCCCAGAAGAGCTCGGGGTTCTCCTCGGCGCTCGCCGTGACCACGCTGCCGTCGGCGGTGACCAGCTCGACGCCGAGCAGGTTGTCGACGGCGAGGCCGAAGCTGCGGTCCAGCCAGCCCGACCCGCCGCCGAGGACGAAGCCGCCGACACCGGTGGTGGAGACGCGCCCGCCGGTGGTGGCCAGGCCGTGCGGCTGGGTGGCCCGGTCCAGCTGGCTCATGATCGCGCCGCCCTGGACGCGGACGGCGTGGGCGGCCGGGTGGACGGTCACCTCGTGCATCCGGCGCAGGTCGACGACCAGGCCGTTGTCGTTGAGGGCCTGGCCGGAGACGCTGTGGCCGCCGCCGCGTACGGCGATCTTGAGGTCCAGATCGCGCCCGAAGCGTACGGCGGTGACCACGTCCGCGTCGGACTCGCACTGGGCGATGACGGCGGGGCGCCGGTCGATCATGGCGTTGAAGACCGTCCGGGCGTCGTCGTAGCCCGGATCGCCCGGGACGAAGACGTCGCCGGAGAGGTCTTCACGGAGCTCGGCAAGGGCCGTGCCCGCTTTCGAGGGGGTGGTCATGGCGCAGCCCCCTTCCAGGAGGGGACAGGACAATTCCACTCTAAGCGGGCACGGGGTCCCGGGCGCGCCGACTACCCCCCGTACGCCCCCGAAGCCGTCAGCCGCAGCGCCGTGTCGATCAGGGGAACGTGGCTGAAGGCCTGCGGGAAGTTCCCCACCTGCCGTTGCTCCCGCGGGTCCCACTCCTCCGCCAGCAGCCCGATGTCGTTGCGCAACGACAACAGCCGTTCGAAGAGCTTCCGGGCCTCGTCGACCCGGCCGATCATGGCCAGGTCGTCCGCCATCCAGAACGAGCAGGCCAGGAACGCGCCCTCGTCGCCCTCCAGGCCGTCGCAGCCCGCCTCGTCGCCCGCCGTCGGGTAGCGCAGGATGAACCCGTCCGGGGTGGACAGCTCGCGCTGGATCGCCTCGATCGTGCCGATCACGCGCTTGTCGTCCGGCGGCAGGAAGCCCATCTGCGGGATCAGCAGCAGGGAGGCGTCCAGCTCCTTGGAGCCGTACGACTGCGTGAAGGTGTTGCGCTCCTTGTCGTACCCCTTCTCGCACACGTCCCGGTGGATGTCGTCGCGCAGCTCGCGCCACTTCTCGAGCGGCCCGTCCGCGTCGCCCGACTCGATCAGCTTGATGGTGCGGTCCACCGCGACCCAGGCCATCACCTTGGAGTGCACGAAGTGGCGGCGCGGGCCGCGCACCTCCCAGATGCCCTCGTCCGGCTGGTCCCAGTGGTCCTCCAGGTAGCGGATCAGCTTGAGCTGGAGCAGCGAGGCGTAGTCGTTGCGGGCCAGGCCCGTCATGTGCGCCAGGTGCAGGGCCTCGGTGACCTCGCCGTACACGTCCAGCTGGAGCTGGTGGGCGGCGCCGTTGCCGACCCGGACCGGGGCCGAGTCCTCGTAGCCGGGCAGCCAGTCCAGCTCGGCCTCGCCCAGCTCCCGCTCGCCCGCGATCCCGTACATGATCTGGAGGTTCTCGGGGTCGCCCGCGACCGCCCGCAGCAGCCACTCGCGCCAGGCGCGGGCCTCCTCGCGGTAGCCGGTGCGCAGCAGCGAGGAGAGGGTGATGGCGGCGTCGCGCAGCCAGGTGTAGCGGTAGTCCCAGTTGCGCGAGCCCCCGATGTCCTCGGGCAGCGAGGTGGTGGGCGCGGCGACGATGCCGCCGGTGGGGGCGTAGGTGAGCGCCTTCAGCGTGATCAGCGAGCGGACCACGGCCTCGCGGTAGGGCCCGTGGTACGTACAGTGCTCGACCCACTCCCGCCAGAAGTCCTCGGTCGCCTCCAGGGCCGCCTCCGGCTCGGAGAGCGCGGGCGGCTCCTTGTGGGACGGCTGCCAGCTGATCGTGAAGGCGATCCGCTCACCGGGCGAGACGGTGAAGTCGGAGTACGTGGTGAGGTTCTTGCCGTACGTGTCGACCGGGGTGTCCAGCCAGACCGAGTCGGGGCCCGCGACCGCGACCGTACGGTTGTCGACCTTGTGCACCCAGGGCACGACACGCCCGTAGCTGAAACGCATCCGCAGGGCGCTGCGCATCGGCACCCGGCCGCTGACGCCCTCCACGATCCGGATCAGCTGCGGCGCGCCGTCGCGCGGCGGCATGAAGTCCGTCACCCGGACCGTGCCGCGCGGGGTGTCCCACTCCGACTCCAGGATCAGCGAGTCGCCCCGGTAGCGGCGCCGGTCCGCCCGGGGTGGCGGCGCGTCGGCGGCGTGCGCCGGGCCGATCCGCCAGAAGCCGTGTTCATCGGTGCCGAGCAGTCCGGCGAAGACGGCGTGCGAGTCGAAGCGTGGCAGGCACAGCCAGTCGGCCGTGCCGTCCCGGCAGACCAGTGCGGCGGTCTGCATGTCTCCGATGAGTGCGTAATCCTCGATGCGCCCGGCCACGTGCAATCTCCAGTCGAACGGCCACGTCCGCCCCGCGGGGCGCTTACTGCTACTGCGACTGCGGTCAAGGGATCGCCAACGAGCGCATGTTGTGGGTGACGGCCGGGGTGGCGCCGTGTTACCAGCGGCTCGGCGGCGAGTGTCCGAGCAGGATACGACGCACGTGGGTGATCCGCCGATGCCTTCCGGCAACGCCGTTCGGCCGTCCGGGTGACGGGAGCACACTGGGTTGGCCGGGCGTGTGCGGAGCGTGGCCGGAAGCGGTCCGCCGTACTCGCTGATACCCTGGTAGCCCGTGGCCGGGTGGTGAAAAAACCCCCGAACCGCAGCGACGGCGCCCCCCGGAAACTCGTACGGCAACTCGTACGAGATCCACAGAGGGTGACCGGCACGCACTTCAGACCGCGACCACGGGAGCCCCCTCTTGGCCATGCAGACACGATCCTCTGCGTCATCGACGACCAAGCACATCTTCGTCACCGGGGGTGTCGCCTCTTCCCTCGGCAAGGGTCTGACTGCCTCCAGCCTGGGTGCGCTCCTGAAGGCGCGGGGCCTGCGGGTCACGATGCAGAAGCTCGACCCGTACCTGAACGTCGACCCCGGCACGATGAACCCCTTCCAGCACGGCGAGGTGTTCGTCACCAACGACGGCGCCGAGACCGACCTGGACATCGGCCACTACGAGCGCTTCCTCGACGTCGACCTCGACGGCTCGGCCAACGTCACCACCGGCCAGGTCTACTCGCAGGTGATCGCCAAGGAGCGGCGCGGCGAGTACCTGGGCGACACCGTCCAGGTCATCCCGCACATCACCAACGAGATCAAGCACCGCATCCGCCGGATGGCGACCGACGACGTCGACGTCGTCATCACCGAGGTCGGCGGCACGGTCGGCGACATCGAGTCGCTGCCGTTCCTGGAGACCGTCCGCCAGGTCCGCCACGAGGTCGGCCGCGACAACGTCTTCGTCGTGCACATCTCGCTGCTGCCCTACATCGGCCCCTCCGGCGAGCTCAAGACCAAGCCGACCCAGCACTCGGTCGCCGCCCTGCGCAACATCGGTATCCAGCCCGACGCGATCGTGCTGCGCGCCGACCGCGAGGTGCCGCTGTCGATCAAGCGCAAGATCTCGCTGATGTGCGACGTCGACGAGGCCGCGGTGGTCGCCGCCATCGACGCCAAGTCGATCTACGACATCCCGAAGGTCCTGCACACCGAGGGCCTGGACGCGTACGTCGTGCGCAAGCTCGACCTGCCGTTCCGCGACGTGGACTGGACGACCTGGGACGACCTGCTCGACCGCGTCCACAACCCGGAGCACGAGGTCACCGTCGCGCTGGTCGGCAAGTACATCGACCTGCCCGACGCGTACCTCTCGATCACCGAGGCCATGCGCGCCGGCGGCTTCGCCAACAAGGCCCGCGTCAAGGTCAAGTGGGTCACCTCGGACGACTGCAAGACCCCGGCCGGCGCCAAGAAGAACCTCGGCGACGTGGACGCGATCCTCGTCCCCGGCGGCTTCGGCGACCGCGGCGTCAACGGCAAGATCGGCGCGATCCAGTACGCCCGCGAGAACAAGGTGCCGCTGCTCGGCATCTGCCTGGGCCTGCAGTGCATCGTGATCGAGGCCGCCCGCAACCTGGCCGGCATCCCGGACGCCAACTCCACCGAGTTCGACGCCGCCACCGCCCACCCCGTCATCTCGACGATGGAGGAGCAGCTGGCGTACGTCGAGGGCGCGGGCGACCTGGGCGGCACCATGCGCCTGGGCATGTACCCGGCGAAGCTCGCCGAGGGCTCGATCGTCCGCGAGGTCTACGGCGACCAGCCGTACGTGGAGGAGCGCCACCGCCACCGCTACGAGGTCAACAACTCCTACCGCGCGGAGCTGGAGAAGAAGGCGGGCATCGTCTTCTCGGGCACGTCCCCGGACAACAAGCTCGTCGAGTACGTCGAGTACCCGCGCGAGGTGCACCCCTACCTGGTCGCCACCCAGGCGCACCCGGAGCTGCGCTCCCGCCCGACCCGCCCGCACCCGCTCTTCGCCGGCCTGGTGAAGGCGGCCGTGGAGCGGAAGACCGGCAAGAAGTAACCAGGCGATACGGTTGCCGGGGTACGGGTCCTTCGGGACGCGTACCCCGGTTTCTGCTTTTGCGGGAGGACATCGATGCAGCTCCAGGACACCCCCGAGGAATGGCGGGTCGTCGCCACCACGACCCCGTTCGAGGGCAACAAGACCAGCGTCCGCACCGACGACGTGGTCATGCCCGACGGCACGGTCGCGCGCCGCGACTACCAGGTCCACCCGGGCTCCGTGGCCGTCCTCGCCCTCGACGGCGCGGGCCGCGTCCTGGTGCTGCGCCAGTACCGCCACCCGGTGCGCCACAAGCTGTGGGAGATCCCGGCCGGGCTGCTCGACGTGCCCGGCGAGAACCCGCTGCACGCCGCCCAGCGCGAGCTGTACGAGGAGGCGCACGTCAAGGCCGAGGACTGGCGGGTCCTCACCGACGTCTACACCACGCCCGGCGGCTGCGACGAGGCCGTACGGATCTTCCTCGCCCGCGATCTCTCCGAGGCGGAGGGCGAGCGCTTCGAGGTCTCCGAGGAGGAGGCCGACATGGAGCTGGCCCGGGTGCCGCTCGACGAGCTCGTCCGGGGCGTGCTCGCCGGTGAGCTGCACAACAACTGCCTGGTGGTGGGCGTCCTCGCGCTCACGGCCGCACAGGCGGGACCGGGCCTGGAGTCGCTGCGCCCGGCGGAGGCGCCTTGGCCGGCCCGGCCGTTCGAGAAGTAGACCCAGCCGTCGACGGGTCGGTGCGCGGGGCGCACCGACCCGTTCGGCGTACGTGCCGGTATGTCCGTCCGACGATCCGCTGATCCGATCGGGCGACCTGTCCGCCGCGCTCCGCCGGGCCGCTCACCACGCGTGAACTACGCTCGGAACGCCCGTGCGGAGACCCGCCGGGCTCGGCTCGTGCGCAGCGGACGGAGCGTGGCCCGTGACGGATCAGGCGGTGGACGTGGGCGGCTCTGCCGCGGAGTGCGAGCCGGCCGCGCCGGACGCGAGCGGCCGTCAGTTCTTCGGCCGCCAGCGGGAGTTGAAGGAGCTGCGCGAGGACGTGGAGCGGGCCGGGCTCGACACCCTGTCCGGCCGCAAGTCGCCGCGCGCCCGGGTGCTGCTGATCGCCGGACGCCCCGGCTCCGGGCGGACCGCCCTCGCCGAGGAGCTGGCCAGGCAGCTCGCCGCCGACTACCCCGACGGGGTACTCCGGGCCCGGCTGCGCGAACCCGGCGGCGCCACCGTCCCGGCCGAGCGGGTGGCCCGCGATCTGCTGGACGCCCTGGAGGTCCCGGTGCCGCCCGGCGGCGGCGAGGACGAGCTGACCCAGCTGGTGCGCGAGGCGCTCGCCGAGCGGCGGGTCCTGCTGCTGCTCGACGACGCGGCCGGCGCCGAACAGGTCGACCCGCTGCTGCCGCAGAACGCCGACTGCCTGGTGGTGGCGACCGCCCGCGGACCGCTCACCGGCATCCCCGATGTCCGGCCCTGCACCCTCGGCGGCCTCGACCCCAAGGCGGCCGTCGCGTTCCTGCAGAGCTTCACCGGCGCGGTCCGGATCACGGTGGACCCGCGCACCGCCGAGAACCTCGTCGAGGAGTGCGCGGGGGCGCCCGCGGCCATCGCCCTGGTCGGCGGCTGGCTGGCCATCCGGCCGCAGGCGGCCGTCTCGGACGTTGCCAAGCGGCTGCACGCGCTGCCCGGGGACGGCTGGATCCTGGGCGGCCAACTCCCCGTCGCCGAGCGCCCGTTGGCCCGCGCCTTCCGGCTCGTGTACGAGTCGCTGCCGCAGCCCAACGCCCGCCTCCTGCGGCTGCTCTCGCTCGCCCCGGCCGGGATCGTGGACGCCCAGACCGCCTCGGCGCTCGCCGGGTGCTCGGTGTCGGCGGCCCAGAACACCCTGGAGGACTTCGTCGCGTACGGGCTGCTGAGGGTCGAGGGCGACCCGGAGGAGCGGCCCGCGCAGTACGCGGTGCCCGGCTGGCTGGCTCCGCTGTTGCACAGGCTCGCGGAGGCCGCCGACCGGCCCGGCGAGCTCCAGCTGGCCCGGGCCCGGATGCTGGAGCGGACCGTACGGCTGCTCCAGTCCTGCCGGGCGGTCACCGAGCCCGACGGCTCCGCGGCCCGCAAGAAGCTCGCCGGGCTGCCCCGCGCCCTGCGCTTCCCCAACGAGCGGCTGGCCGCCGCCTGGCTGGCCACCCGCCGGCCCGCGCTGCTGGCGGCCGCCCGGCTCGCGGTCGAGGACGGCGAGCTGGACACGCTGGCCAGACGGCTCGTCGCGGCCCTGGTGCGGGCGCTGGCCGCACACCGGGGGACCGAGGCCGCCGCACCCGACCTCTATGGTCTGCACCAGCTGGTTCTCGACGTCGCCGAGCGGCGCGCACTGCACCGGGAGAAGGCCGCGGCCCTGCTCAATCTGGGTGATCTGGACGCGGAGGCCGGGCGCACCGCGGACGCGCTCGTCCGCTACCGGGCGGCCCTGGACGCGGGCCGGGCCGCGAACGACCCGTACGCGACGGGCCGCGCGATGGAATCCGTAGGCGGCGCCCACCAGGAGCTGGGCGACTGGACGCGGGCCGCCGACTGGTACGGCCGCGCCCTGGCCCAGCGCCTGGCGCGGGGCGAGCTGGAGGACGAGGCGCGGCTGTACGGGCGGATCGGCGCGGTGCTCACCTATGCGGGCCGCTACGGCGAGGCGCTCCGCAGTTGGCGCGCCGCGGTGGCCGGATACCGCCGTCTCGGCGATCTGCCGAGCCAGGCGCGGGCGCTGAGCGAGGCGGCCCGGGTGCAGGAGTACGCCGGGCGGCCCGAGGAGTCGCTGCGGACCTGCCGCGAGGCGGTGGAGTGGGCGAGGCAGGCCGGTGATCTGCGTCTCCAAGCCGCGCTCCAGCTGCGCCTCGCGGACACCCTCGACCGGCTCGGGGACCCGGCGGGGGCCAGGCTGCACCGGGGCGCTGCCGAGCGTCTGCTGGAGCCCGACCCCGGAACTGGAGAGGAAGAAGAGGCTCCGGCCTACGAAATCCGTAGTGCTTCGGCCAAAGATTAGTTGTTTGTAAGGGTAGACAGCGGGAAAACCTTCATTAGACTGGCTCCGCCGCACCTTCTTGCGGTGTCTCCCGGTGCGCCTTGGTGCATCCGGGTATGTATGCATTACACCCCCTTCATCCCCTGAGCCAAGGACCGTGATCGACGTGAAGGTCGGCATCCCCCGCGAGGTCAAGAACAACGAGTTCCGGGTGGCCATCACCCCCGCCGGCGTGCACGAGCTGGTGCGCCACGGCCACCAGGTCGTCATCGAGCAGAACGCCGGTGTCGGCTCGTCGATCACGGACGCCGAGTACGTGGCCGCCGGCGCCGAGATCCTGGGCACCGCCGACGAGGTGTGGGCCGCCGCCGACCTGCTGCTGAAGGTCAAGGAGCCCATCGCCGAGGAGTACCACCGCCTCCGCAAGGACCAGACGCTCTTCACCTACCTGCACCTCGCCGCGTCCCGCGAGTGCACGGACGCCCTCCTGGAGTCCGGCACCACGGCCATCGCGTACGAGACGGTGGAGACCGCCAACCGCGCGCTGCCGCTGCTCGCCCCGATGTCCGAGGTCGCGGGCCGCCTGGCCCCGCAGGTCGGCGCCTACCACCTGATGCGCTCGGTCGGCGGCCGCGGCGTCCTGCCCGGCGGCGTCCCCGGCACCCACGCCGGCGAGTGCGTCGTCATCGGCGGCGGCGTCTCCGGCTGGAACGCGGTGCAGATCGCCGTCGGCATGGGCTTCCACGTGACCCTGCTCGACCGCGACATCAACAAGCTCCGCGAGGCCGACAAGATCTTCGGCACGAAGATCAAGACGATCGTCTCCAACGCCTACGAGCTGGAGAAGGCCGTCGTCGAGGCCGACCTCGTCATCGGCGCCGTCCTGATCCCGGGCGCCAAGGCCCCGAAGCTGGTCACCAACGAGCTCGTCGCCAAGATGAAGCCCGGAAGTGTCCTTGTCGACATCGCGATCGACCAGGGCGGCTGCTTCGAGGACTCGCGTCCCACCACTCACGCCGAGCCGACCTTCATGGTCCACGACTCGGTCTTCTACTGCGTCGCCAACATGCCGGGCGCGGTGCCCAACACCTCCACCTACGCCCTCACCAACGCCACGCTGCCCTACATCGTGTCGCTGGCGAACAACGGCTGGGTCGAGGCGCTGCGCCGCGACCCGGCGCTCGCCCTGGGCCTCAACACCCATGACGGCCAGGTCGTTTACGGCCCGGTCGCCGAGGCCCACGGCCTGCAGACCGTCGAGCTGAGCACGCTCATCGGCTGATCCGACACGCCGTGACGACCCCCTGACGAAACGGTTCGTCAATGTATGTCGTCAACCTCGCGCACCCGGCCGGACCTTGTCGCCCAAGGTCCGGCCGGATGTGTATCGCGACACTTCCACCGGAGTGCGGCAGGCTCGCTCAACTCGCCTCGAACGTAACTCTTTAACCGTTTCGCGCACCCCTGAAACTCGCGCTCTGATGCCCGTACGCCCTTGACAGAGCGGTGTTCGGTTGCCGACACATCCGGCCGGGTCCGGCGGATTGTGTTGCTGCGGACCGGTGACACGCCATAGAGTCGCCAACCGTCGGCATGGTGCCACGCTGACCTATCGATAAAGTTTCCTGGTCACTTCCAAGGAGGTAAGACGACTTGTGAATGAGTCGACATTTACTCCCGGAGGTGGTCAACCAGGGATGCCCGCACGGGGCCATGGCCCTTCGGGGCCTGCTGAGGCTGTCGGCTCCGTCGCGGTCCGCGCCTTCGCAACCACCCCGCACATGACGACAGCCCCACGGATGATGGACGGCCTACACGTGAACGCCATGGCCGGCAACGAGAGCGGCCGCGAGACCGCCGCTTTCGCCGACTACGACGAGGTGCCCCAGGGGCACTTCTACGACCCCGACGCCGAGTACGAGCCCGACCCCGAGTACGCGGCCACCCTCGCCCCCGACGCCGCACGCCAGCGCCGCGAGCGGATCGGCCCCACCGGACGGCCGCTGCCGTACTTCCCGATCCCGGGTCCGCTGACCGACCACGGTCCCGCGAAGATCATCGCGATGTGCAACCAGAAGGGCGGCGTCGGCAAGACCACGTCGACCATCAACCTGGGTGCCGCGCTCGCGGAGTATGGACGCCGGGTGCTGCTCGTCGACTTCGACCCGCAGGGCGCCCTCTCGGTGGGCCTGGGCGTGAACCCGATGGAGCTCGACCTGACGGTCTACAACCTGCTCATGGAGCGGGGCATGTCGGCCGACGAGGTCCTGCTCAAGACCGCGGTTCCCAACATGGACCTGCTGCCGAGCAACATCGACCTCTCGGCCGCCGAGGTGCAGCTGGTGAGCGAGGTCGCCCGGGAGTCCACGCTCCAGCGCGCCCTGAAGCCCCTGATGGCCGACTACGACTACATCGTGATCGACTGTCAGCCCTCGCTCGGCCTGCTCACCGTCAACGCCCTGACGGCGGCTCACAAGGTGATCGTGCCGCTGGAGTGCGAGTTCTTCGCGCTGCGCGGTGTGGCCCTGCTGACCGAGACGATCGAGAAGGTCCAGGAGCGGCTCAACCCCGACCTGGAGCTCGACGGCATCCTCGCGACCATGTACGACTCGCGCACGGTGCACAGCCGCGAGGTCCTGGCCCGCGTGGTCGAGGCCTTCGACGACCACGTCTACCACACGGTGATCGGCCGTACGGTGCGCTTCCCGGAGACCACCGTCGCCGGTGAGCCCATCACCACGTACGCGTCCAACTCCGTCGGCGCCGCCGCCTACCGCCAGCTCGCCAGGGAGGTGCTCGCCCGGTGTCACGCCGAGTGAGTCTGCCCGGGGCCGACGAACTGTTCCGTACGACCGGAGGAATGGCACTCCAGTCCTCCACCCCGAGGCGGACCAACGGCGAGGCGAAGGTGCCCGGACCGGCGGGCGAGAGCGACCCGGGCGCGGAGGAGTCCGCGGCGCGGGCCGAGCACTCGGCCGCGGAGGAGGATCCGGCGTCGGGTGAGCCGCGCAGCCGCGCCGCGGCGCCGGGCGAGGCCGCCAAGGGGGCCCGTCCGGGCGCTCCGGCCGCCTCCAGCACCGCGCAGCAGCGGCGCCGGGCCCGGGCGGCCAACCGGCGGCCCAGCGGGCGCGAGCGCCACGACGAGAAGATCACGGTGTACGTCTCCGCGGAGGAGCTGATGGACCTGGAGCACGCGCGCCTGGTCCTGCGCGGGGAGCACGGGCTGGCCGTCGACCGCGGGCGGATCGTCCGCGAGGCGGTCGCCGTCGTCCTCGCCGACCTGGAGTCGCGGGGCGACGCGAGCATTCTCGTACGGCGTCTGCGGGGCCGGTAGCACTAGCCTGCGCCGTGCGGCCCGTGCCGCCGCGCCCTTCGTACCGCCCGTTCCGCACCCCCTGGACCGCCTCTTGCCCACCGCCGACGAACCGCCCGTTCCCGCCGCGCGGGGGGCTCGGCGTGCGCTCGGACGGGGGCCGGGGGTTGTTTCCCCCACCCCACCCCTCCCCGAAAGCCCTGGGCGGGCGGCCGGGGAAGTGGTGGACCCCGGGGCTGCGCCCCCGGCCCCCCAGGCGGGGCCTGCGGCCCCCGCACCCCGCTCCCGGGGCTCCGCCCCAGACCCCGCTGAGACTGTTGCCGCCGCTGTGGGCAATCGTGCCGCTGGGGCGGCACGGGTGGGCACAGCGGCACCCCCGGCCCGCCGGGCTGCGCAACCCGCCGTGCCCGAGCCCGGCCCCGCCGAGGCCCCGGCCCCCTCCCTGGAGGTGCCGCCCGAGGCCGACCGTCCCGCCCCCGGCGACGGACGCTTCACCGTCCGGCTCGCCAACTTCGAAGGCCCCTTCGACCTCCTCCTCCAGCTCATCTCCAAGCACAAGATGGACGTGACCGAGGTCGCGCTGTCCAAGGTGACCGATGAGTTCATGGCGCACATCCGGGCCATGGGCGCCGACTGGGACCTCGACCAGACCACCGAGTTCCTGGTCGTCGCCGCCACCCTCCTCGACCTGAAGGCCGCCCGGCTCCTGCCCGCCGCCGAGGTCGAGGACGAGGCCGACCTGGCGCTCCTGGAGGCGCGGGACCTGCTGTTCGCGCGGCTGCTCCAGTACCGCGCGTACAAGCAGATCGCGGACATCTTCAGCGAGCGGCTGGACAGCGAGGCGCGCAGATACCCGCGTACCGTCGGCCTGGAGGCGCACCACGCCGAGCTGCTGCCCGAGGTCGTCATCAGCATCGGCGCCGACGGCTTCGCCAAGCTGGCGGTGAAGGCCATGCAGCCGAGGGCCAAGCCGCAGGTGTACGTCGACCACATCCACGCCCCGCTCGTCTCCGTACGGGAGCAGGCCGCCGTGGTCGTGGCGGTGCTGCGCGAGCGGGGGGAGGCGAGCTTCCGGGAGCTGACCCTCGGGGTGGACGACACCCTCACCGTCGTCGCCCGCTTCCTCGCCCTCCTGGAGCTCTACCGCGAGAAGGCCGTCGTCCTCGACCAGGACGAGGCGCTCGGGGAGCTCATGGTGCGCTGGAGCGGCGGCGACGGGGACCAGCCCGCCGTCACGGACGAGTTCGACCGAGTTGTGGAGGTGGAGACGGCGTGACCGAGGAGCCCGAGCAGCTCGCGCTCAAGCCCGCCCTTGAGGCCGTTCTCATGGTGGTCGACGAGCCCGCGACCGAGGAGCACCTGGCGAAGGTGCTGGAGCGGCCCCGCAGGGCCGTGGCGGACGCCCTGCGCGAGCTGGCGGACGAGTACACCGTCCAGGGCCGTGGCTTCGAGCTGAGGCTCGTGGCGGGCGGCTGGCGGTTCTACAGCCGCGCCGAGTACGCCCCGGCCGTCGAGGGCTTCGTCCTGGACGGGCAGCAGGCCCGGCTCACCCAGGCGGCCCTGGAGACCCTGGCGGTCGTCGCGTACCGCCAGCCGGTGAGCCGGTCCCGGGTCTCCGCGGTGCGCGGAGTGAACTGCGACGGGGTCATGCGGACCCTGCTCCAGCGGGGTCTGGTCGACGAGGCGGGCACGGAACCCGAAACAGGTGCGATCCTGTACAGGACGACGAACTACTTTCTGGAGCGGATGGGCCTGCGCGGCCTGGACGAGCTCCCGGAGCTCGCGCCCTTCCTCCCCGAGGCGGACGCGATCGAATCCGAGACGCTGGAGGGTGTGCCGTCGTTCGATCCGGACGCGCCGGACGCCCCGGAAACCCATGCAGACGACAAGACGGAAATTTGATGCGAAGCAGCGGCAGTAACAGCAGCGGAAACAACGGCGGGAGCCGTGGTGGCAACAGCGGCGGCCGCGGCAGCAGCGGTGGTGGCGGCCGGGGCGGCGCCGGCCGCGGCGGCTCCGGCGGCGGCCGGGACGGCCAGCGCCAGGGCGGCGGCCCGCGCCAGAGCGGCAGCGGCAAGCAGCGCCCGCTGCGCCCCGAGGAGCGCACCTACGACGTGGGCGGCGACGCCCCCCGCAGCGGACGCGGCTCCTCCGCGCGCGGCGGCGCCAAGGGCGGCCCCAAGGCGCCCCAGGGCGGCACCCCGGTCCGCCGCGGCCCGCACGGCCAGCGCATGGGCCAGGCGCGTCCGCGCGAGCTCGACGCCAAGATCGAGCAGCGCAACCGCGACCGGTACGCGGACAAGCCGGACATCAAGCTCCCCAAGACCTTCCCGGGCGCCGAGCAGGAGGGCGAGCGGCTGCAGAAGGTCCTCGCCCGCGCCGGCATGGGCTCGCGCCGCGCCTGCGAGGAG
The DNA here is from genome assembly GCF_014649795.1 of Streptomyces melanogenes. Lineage (GTDB taxonomy): Bacteria > Actinomycetota > Actinomycetes > Streptomycetales > Streptomycetaceae > Streptomyces > Streptomyces noboritoensis. The sequence goes on along the minus strand of NZ_BMTS01000005.1, from coordinate 458,970 downwards.
CTGATCGAGCAGGCCCGCGTCGAGGTCAACGGCGAGATCGTCCTGGAGCAGGGCATGCGCGTCGACCCGGAGAAGGACGAGATCAAGGTGGACGGCCTGACCGTCGCCACCCAGTCGTACCTGTTCTTCGCGCTGAACAAGCCGGCCGGCGTCGTCTCCACCATGGAGGACCCGGACGGCCGCCAGTGCCTGGGCGACTACGTGACCAACCGCGAGACGCGGCTCTTCCACGTCGGGCGCCTCGACACGGAGACCGAGGGCATCATCCTGCTCACCAACCACGGCGAGCTGGCCCACCGGCTGACCCACCCCAAGTACGGCGTGAAGAAGACCTATCTGGCCGCCATCACGGGCCCGCTGCCGCGCGAGATCGGCAAGCGGCTCAAGGAGGGCATCCAGCTGGAGGACGGCTACGCGCGCGCGGACGCCTTCCGGGTCGTCCAGCAGACCGGCAAGAACTACCTGGTGGAGATCGAGCTCCACGAGGGCCGCAAGCACATCGTGCGCCGCATGATGGCCGAGGCCGGCTTCCCGGTCGAGAAGCTCGTCCGGGTCTCCTTCGGCCCGATCGCGCTCGGCGACCAGAAGTCCGGCTGGCTGCGCCGCCTCACCAACACCGAGGTGGGCATGCTGATGCGCGAGGTCGGCCTGTAGCCGCCCGCTGATTTCCGGTACGAAGCCCGGCCCCCGACCGACGGGGGCCGGGCTTCGTGCTGTGCGCGCGTGTCCGGCGTATATGCCGTACGCCCCCGTTGTGCGCGCCCCCCTCGCGCCTTTATAGTCATCATGACTATTAAAAAGCGGCGGTGTGACGGGGAGGGGGTGGCGGCGATGAAGCGGTACGGACACGGTCTGGTGATCGGCACGTTCTGCCCGCCGCACGCCGGCCACCACCACCTCGTACGGACCGCCGAGGACCGCTGCGAGGCGCTGACCGTGCTGGTGTGCACGGCGGCCGGGGAACTCGTGGCGGCCCGGACGCGGGCGCGCTGGATGGCCGAGGTCCATCCGCGCGTCCGCGTCGTCCGGTCGGTCCGCTCGGTGCGCGCCACCGGGCGGGTGGACGCGGTCTTCACCTCCGAGCGGCACGGGGACCGGCTCGCCCGGGCCTTCGGTGCCGAGCACGTGTGCGTCGACCCCGAGCGCGCCCTCTTCCCGGTCTCCGCGGCCGCCGTCCGCAAGGACCCGGTGGGGTGCTGGGACTTCCTGGAGCGGCCCGTACGGGCCGCTCTGACCCGCCGGGTCGCGGTGCTCGGCGCCGACCCGGCCGCCACCACCCTGGCCCGCTCGCTGGCCGAGCGCTACCAGCGGCGGGGCGGGGTCTGGGCGGGCACTCGGTGGGTGCCCCGGTGCGGGGCGGTGCGGGAGGAGCAGGCGGCGCGCACGGGGGCGCCGGTGCTCTTCTGCGCGGCGGGGACCGCCCGTGCCGAGCGGCACCTGTGGCTGCTCGCGGGCCCGCAGGACGGCGGCCTGCCCGGCCGGGGCCGCAAGGTCGTGCTGCGGGGCGCGGGTCCCCCGGCGCTGCTGGGCGCCGCCGTCGACGCGGTCGACACGTTCCTGGGCGAGAGCTGGGGCCTGGACGGGCCGGGCGCGGGGCGATGGTGAGCGCGGGCCCGGCCCGGCGGCCGGAGGGCTACGACCCGTACGCCTTCGAGCCGTTCGCGGTCACCGTCGACCTCGCGGTCTGCACGGTCCGCGACGGCGGGCTGCACCTGCTGCTGATCCGGCGCGGCGAGGAGCCGTACAAGGGCGAGTGGGCGCTGCCGGGCGGGTTCGTGCTGCCCCGGGAGAGCGCGGGCCAGGCGGCGCGGCGCGAGCTGGCCGAGGAGACCGGGCTCCCGGACGACGTGGTCGCGGGCCTGCACCTGGAGCAGCTGCGCACCTACAGCGACCCCGACCGCGACCCCCGGATGCGGGTGGTGTCGGTCGCGTACACCGCGCTCGTACCGGACCTGCCGGAGCCGCACGGCGGCGGTGACGCGGCGCACGCGCAGTGGGTGCCGTTCGGCGCGTACGGGAGCCTCGCCTTCGACCACGAGCGGATCGTGGCCGACGCGCGCGACCGGATCGGCGCCAAGTTCGAATACACCTGCCTGGCCACGGCGTTCTGCCCGCCCGAGTTCACCCTCGGCGAGCTCCAGCAGGTCTACGAGACGGTCTGGGGGACCGCTCTGGACCGCCCCAACTTCCGACGCAAGGTGCTCGCCACGCCCGGCTTCGTCGAGCCGGTGGCGGGCGCCGCGCGTCTGACCGGCGGCCGGGGCAAGCCGGCCGCGCTGTACCGGGCGGGCGTGGCGACCGCGCTGCACCCCCCGCTCCTGCGGCCGGAAGGACGACCCTCATGACCACACGAGTGAACAGCCGGGCGAAGCAGGCGGCGACCGGCTCGCTGATCGGACTCGCGCTCGGGGACGCGCTGGGCTTCCCGACCGAGTTCATCGGCGTGCCCGCGATCCTGGCCAAGTGCGGGCCCTGGCGCGAGATGCGGCTGCCGGCGCCCGCGATCGTCACCGACGACACCCAGATGACCCTGGCGGTCGGCCACGGCATACGGGCCGCCATGGACCGGGGCCTGCTCGGCCCGCGCCGCCTGGAGCGGCCGGTCCGCGAGGGGTTCGTGCGCTGGTACCACTCGCCCGAGAACAACCGCGCCCCCGGCCGCACCTGCATGGTCGCCTGCGGCCTCCTCGACACCGACCTGCGCTGGCAGCAGGCGAGCCGGCTCGGCTCCAAGGGCTGCGGCGCCAACATGCGGGTGGCCCCGGTGGGCCTCGCGCCCGGTCTGAGCGAGGAGCAGCGGGCGGGCGCGGCCCAGCTCCAGTCGGCCCTCACCCACGGCCACCCCACCGCGCTCGCGGCCAGCGACCTGACGGCCCGCGCGGTCTTCCTGCTGGCGCAGGGCGCGGACCCGGTGGGCCTGGTCGGCCAGCTGCGCTCGTACGCGTACGAGAACCGCACCCGCTACCACGACCGCTGGCTCGGCGACCTGTGGACCTACGCCCACGACGAGACGCCCGCCGCCTTCATGGCCCGTGGCTGGGACGAGTGCCTGGACGCCCTGGACCGCGTCCTCAAGGCCCTGCACAACCCGTCCCCGGAGACGGACCCGTGCCTGGAGACGGGCGACGGCTGGGTGGCCGAGGAGGCCCTGGCCACGGCCCTGGTCTGCTTCCTGCTGTTCCCGGACGAGCCCCTGACGGCCCTGCGCCGGGCGGCCTGCACCAAGGGCGACTCCGACTCCATCGCCTGCCTCACCGGCGCCTTCGCGGGCGCCCACCTCGGGGTCGCGGCCTGGCCGAAGGAATGGGCGGAGCGCATCGAGTACCGCAGCGAACTGCTGACGCTCGGGGCGCTCTGGGACGCTTGATCCGCTACGGGTGCGGAGGGAGCGCCGAGGCGCGGCGGACCCGGAACAGGAAGTCGGCCACGCGGGCGTGGTCCGGCTCCTCGGGGAGCGGGCTGTGGGGGAGGGCCTTCGTGGACTCCTCGGACAGGCGGGTCATCCAGGACTCGACCTCGGGCCAGGGGACCTCGCCGCGCTTGACCGCGAGGAGGCGGTCGCGGGCGGGGCCGACCTCGATCGTGAGGGTGCCGGTGAGCACCAGGTCGCGGCAGCTCGTCATCAGGCGCACCAGGTGCATCGCGTGCTTCCAGCGCGGGGCGCCGTGCTGGCGTACGTCCGCCTCCAGCTTCTTGCGCTGGCTCAGCGCGTAGCCGGTGAAGGTGGCGTGGGCGCGGCGGGAGAGGAACGCCTCGCGCAGGGCGAGGAGTTCCCGGCCGGTGTCGTCGACCCGCTCGACCAGCGGGGAGTGCAGGCACTCCAGGATGTTGGGGTTGGCGCGCAGGGCCAGTTCGCAGAAGCGTTCCAGCTCCCAGCTGAACTGCTCCTCGGCCGGGCCCTCCACATGGGTCGGCGGCTTGTCGAAGGCCCAGAAGAGGGGGGTCGGGGTCACATAGACGCCCCGGCGGTCCGTGTCGCTGGCGTCGGTGGCGAGCCCGAAGGCGCGCGAGCCCATCACACAGGAGTAGACGGTGTGGTCGCGGATGAGCTGCTCGGGCGTCATCCGCCGATTGTCCCTGGTCAGGCCAGGTGGATCGAGCCGTTTTCGACCGTGATCCGCTCGGGCGGGAGCGGGCGGGGAGCCGGGCCCGCCGCGACCGAGGCGTCGGCCACGCGGTACTTGCTGCCGTGGCAGGGGCAGTTGATCGTCCCGCCGGCGACGTCCTTGACCGTGCAGCCCTGGTGGGTGCAGATCGCCGAGAACGCCTTGAAGGTGCCCTCCTCGGGCTGGGTGACCACGACCTTCTTCGCCGCGAAGACCTTGCCGCCGCCGACCGGGATGTCCGACGTCTTCGCCAGCACGTCGCCCTGCGCGGGCGCGGAGGACCCCGTCGGCTCGGAGGACGGCGTGGGGGTGTTCGGGGCGGCCGCGACCGGGGGAGAGGTCTCGGCGGCGCTGCTCGCAGCGCTGCTCTTCTTGTCGTCGCTGCTGCCGCAGCCGGCCAGCGCGGCCGTGCCCGCGGCGACCGCGAGCACCGCGCGGCGGGAGGTTGGCGTCGTCATGGGCAGCATCTTGGTGCAACCCCGCGGCGAATCCCGTGACGCGCGCGTGCCGTACGCCCTATGGCCCAACCCAGCCCCCGCCCTCCCGGCGCAGCTCCGCCACCTCCACCACGGCCGCCCGCGCGATCGGGCCGTAGACGTGCGGGAACGCCTGCCCTTTCCCCTCCCGGCGGACCTCGGCGGACAGGTGGGCCTCGTCGATGCCCAGCAGGAGGAGCGGGGCCGGTGCGTCGGCGTAGTGGGCGTTCGCGACCGCGAGGGCGGACGCGCGGTCGGCCGAGCAGTGGACGAAGCCCTCGGAGGCGAGCGACGCCGGGGCGTACGGACCGGACCCGGCCGCCGCCCACTCGGGTCCTGGCACCACGTGGAAGATCATCCCCCCGTTCTACCGCACGCGCTTCCCTCGGCCCGTACGCAGAGTGATCGCCCGAGTGGCGCAGCCCCCGTGCCCGGGTGACATTGACCGTGTTCCCCACCCACTCGGTAAGTACGGCGAAGGGCAGGACCATGGCGGGAAGCGATCTGGGCGGCCTTCTGGGCGGCCTCCTCGGCGGTGCCGGCGGCACCGGGGCCTCCGGCGGCGGCAACGTCCTCGGCTCGCTGCTCGGAGCCCTGATGGGCGGCGGCAGCGGCCAGAACGGCGGCAACCCGCTCGGCGGCCTGATGGACATGCTCTCCAAGTCCGGTCTCGGCGACCAGGCCCAGTCCTGGGTCGGCTCCGGCGACAACCAGCCGGTCAGCGGCGCGCAGATCCAGCAGGCCGTGCCGGACGAGACCCTGCAGCGGGTGGCCGAGCAGGCGGGCATCAGCCCCGAGCAGGCCGCCGACCAGATCGCGCAGCAGCTGCCGCAGGCCGTCGACAAGCTCACCCCCTCCGGCGAGCTCCCGCAGGCGGGCACCTCCCTGGAGGACCTGATCAAGCAGCAGAACCTGTAGCGCCGTGCCCGCGCCCGCACGGGGCTGACTAGGCTGAACGGGCAAGCCCGCACGTCCGCCCCGGCGCAGCCGCCGCACTTCGCAAGGATCACCCCGTGAGGACCGCACTCGTCATCGGTACCGGTTTGATCGGTACGTCCGCCGCGCTGGCCCTCGCCGCCCGCGGCGTCGCCGTCCACCTCGTCGATCACGACCCGGGCCAGGCCCGCACCGCGGCCGCGCTCGGCGCCGGGACCGACGAGGCGCCCGAGGGCCGGGTGGACCTGGTGATCGTCGCCGTGCCGCCCGCCCACGTCGCCGCCACCCTGGCCGAGGCGATCCGCTCGGACGCGGGCCGCGCGTACATCGACGTGGCGAGCGTCAAGGGCGGCCCGCGCCGCGAGCTGGAGGCGCTGGGCTGTGACCTCACCGCGTACATCGGTACGCACCCGATGTCCGGCAAGGAGCGATCGGGCCCGCTCGCCGCCACCGCCGACCTCTTCGAGGGCCGCCCCTGGGTGCTCACACCGACCCGGGACACCGACACCGAGGTGCTCAACCTCGCCCTGGAGCTGGTCGCGCTCTGCCGCGCGGTGCCCGTGGTGATGGACGCCGACGCCCACGACCGCGCGGTGGCCCTCGTCTCGCACACCCCGCAGCTGGTGTCGTCCATGGTCGCCGCCCGGCTGGAGGAGGCCGACGAGACGGCGGTACGGCTGTGCGGGCAGGGCATCCGGGACGTCACCCGGATCGCCGCCTCCGACCCCCGGATGTGGATCGAGATCCTCTCCGCCAACCCGGGCCCGGTCGCGGACGTGCTGGCCGGGATCGCCGCCGACCTGGACGAGACCGTACGGGCGCTGCGCTCCCTGGAGTCCTCGGACGAGCAGAAGCGGCGCGGCGGCGCGGCCGGCGTCGAGGACGTGCTGCGGCGCGGCAACGCGGGCCGCGAGCGCGTCCCCGGCAAGCACGGCGCCGCCCCCACGGCGTACGAGGTCGTCGCGGTGCTCATCAGCGACCAGCCCGGCGAGCTGGCCCGGATCTTCGCGGACGCGGGCCGCGCCGGGGTCAACGTCGAGGACGTGCGCATCGAGCACGCGACCGGCCAGCAGGCGGGCCTGGTCCAGCTGATGGTCGAGCCGGCCGCGGCCCCGGGCCTGACCGCGTCCCTGCGCGAGCGCGGCTGGGCGATCCGGCAGTGAGCCCGGGCCCGGGGGCGCCGGGCGGGGATCTGGGCGCACGTATGAGCCAGTAACCTTGTACGGGGGCGGATGCCTGCCCGCCCACCCCGTCCCCGTACCAGGAAGGTGTCCGTCACCGTGGAAAGCGCCGCCCGGACCGCCCCGGCAGCTGTGATCGTCGCCATCGACGGCCCTTCCGGCACCGGCAAGTCCAGCACCTCCAAGGCGGTCGCCGCCAAGCTGGGGCTGAGCTATCTGGACACCGGCGCCCAGTACCGGGCGATCACCTGGTGGATGATCACCAACGAGATCGACACCGACGACCCGGCGGCGATCGCCACCGCGGCCGCCAAGCCGGTCATCGTCTCGGGGACCGACCCGGGTGCGCCGACCATCACGGTGGACGGCCTCGACGCGGCCGGCCCGATCCGTACGCAGGAGGTCACCGCCAAGGTCAGCGCGGTCAGCGCGGTCCCGGAGGTGCGGGCGCTCATCACCCAGCTCCAGCGGGACATAGCGGCCGCCGCCCCGGCCGGGATCGTGGTCGAGGGCCGGGACATCGGCACGACCGTGCTGCCCGACGCCGACCTGAAGGTGTTCCTCACCGCCTCCCCGGAGGCGCGCGCCGCCCGCCGCAGCGGCGAGCTCAAGGGCGTGGACGTGGCCACCACGCAGGAGGCCCTGCTGAAGCGGGACGCGGCCGACTCCGGCCGCAAGACGTCCCCGCTGGCCAAGGCGGACGACGCCGTCGAGGTGGACACCACCGAGCTCACCCTCGACCAGGTCATCGAGTGCGTGGTCACGCTCATCGAGGAGAAGCGGGCCGCCAAGTGACAGCCCTCCCGTCACCCGGCCACCGCCCCTCAACGAGGCGCTTCGCGCCGCACCCGCCTGTCACGGAGCGTGGCGCCGAAGTAGGGCGCCGGATCGGCGTCGGGCTGATGTACGGGCTGTGGAAGCCCAGGGTGCTCGGGGCCTGGCGGGTACCGGCCGGTGGCCCGGCCATCCTGGCCGTGAACCACGCGCACAACATCGACGGGCCGATGCTGATGGGGACCGCGCCGAGGCCGGTGCACTTCCTCATCAAGAAGGAGGCCTTCGTCGGGCCGCTCGACCCGTTCCTGCGCGGGATCGGCCAGGTGAAGGTGGACCGGTCGACCGTCGACCGGACCGCGATCGACCAGGCCATCGGGGTGCTCGACGACGGCGGTGTGCTGGGGATCTTCCCCGAGGGCACCCGGGGCCACGGCGACTTCGCGTCGCTGCGCGCCGGGCTCGCCTACTTCGCCCTGCGGTCGGGGGCGCCGATCGTCCCCGTGGCGGTGCTGGGAAGCACCGAGCGCCGGGGGCGGTTGATAAAGGCGCTGCCGCCCCTGCGCAGCCGGGTCGACGTCGTCTTCGGCGACGCCTTCCAGGCCGGGGACGGCAGCGGACGGCGGACCCGTACGGCGCTGGACGAGGCGACCGTACGGATCCAGGAGCGGCTCACCGGCCACCTGGAGAACGCCAGGCGCCTCACCGGGCGCTGAGCGAGACTTGAGACTTGAGTAGTGGACCGGACGCCCGGTCCATCGATGACGCAGAACGAGGAACGGACTTCATGAACGACCAGCACGACCACGGAGCGCTTGGCGACGCCGAGTACGCGGAGTTCATGGAGCTCGCCGCGGAAGAGGGCTTCGACATCGAGGACGTCGAAGGCGCGATCGAGGAGGCGGGCCACGGCCCGCTGCCCGTCCTCGCCGTCGTCGGCCGCCCGAACGTCGGCAAGTCGACCCTGGTGAACCGCATCATCGGCCGCCGCGAGGCGGTCGTCGAGGACAAGCCGGGCGTCACCCGCGACCGCGTCACCTACGAGGCGGAGTGGGCCGGCCGCCGGTTCAAGGTCGTCGACACCGGCGGCTGGGAGCAGGACGTGCTCGGCATCGACGCGTCCGTCGCCGCCCAGGCGGAGTACGCGATCGAGGCCGCCGACGCCTGTGTCTTCGTCGTGGACGCCAAGGTCGGCGCCACCGACACCGACGAGGCCGTCGTCAAGCTGCTGCGCCGGGCCGGCAAGCCCGTCGTGCTGTGCGCCAACAAGGTGGACGGCCAGTCGGGCGAGGCGGACGCCGCCGCGCTGTGGTCCCTGGGCCTCGGCATGCCGCACCCCGTCTCCTCGCTGCACGGCCGCGGCACCGGCGACATGCTGGACGCCGTCCTGGAGGCGCTGCCCGAGGCGCCCGCGCAGACCTTCGGCGGCACGGCCCCCGGCGGCCCCCGCCGCATCGCGCTCATCGGCCGCCCGAACGTCGGCAAGTCCTCGCTCCTGAACAAGGTGGCGAAGGAGGACCGCGTCGTCGTCAACGAGCTGGCCGGCACCACCCGCGACCCGGTCGACGAGCTGATCGAGCTCGGCGGGGTGACCTGGAAGTTCATCGACACCGCGGGCATCCGCAAGCGGGTCCACCTCCAGCAGGGCGCCGACTACTACGCCTCGCTGCGCACGGCCGCCGCCGTCGAGAAGGCCGAGGTGGCGGTGATCCTGATCGACGCGACCGAGAACATCAGCGTCCAGGACCAGCGCATCATCACCATGGCCGTCGAGTCGGGCCGTGCCATCGTCATCGCGTACAACAAGTGGGACGACCTCGACGAGGAGCGCCGCTACTACCTGGAGCGCGAGATCGAGACCGAGATGCAGCAGGTGGCCTGGGCCCCGCGCGTCAACGTCTCGGCGCTGACCGGCCGCCACATGGAGAAGCTGGTCCCGGCCATCGAGAACGCGCTGGCGGGCTGGGAGACGCGCGTCCCGACCGGGCGGCTCAACGCCTTCCTCGGCGAGATCGTCGCCGCCCACCCGCACCCGATCCGCGGCGGCAAGCAGCCGCGCATCCTGTTCGGTACGCAGGCGGGCACCAAGCCGCCGCGCTTCGTGCTGTTCGCCTCGGGCTTCCTGGAGCACGGCTACCGGCGCTTCGTCGAGCGCCGGCTGCGCGAGGAGTTCGGCTTCGAGGGCACCCCGATCCACATCTCGGTGCGGGTGCGCGAGAAGCGCAGCAAGAAGAAGTAACCCCTTCGAGGCAACCCCCTCGGGGGCCGGGGCCCTAGGGCCTCACAAGCCTCTGCGGGGGGCGGGCGGCAGTGCTGCCGGGAGCTGGTGGAGCCCGGTGTGCTGCCGCCCTGTCATGTGCCCGGTGCCGCCGGCCATCCCGCTGTTCGACGCGCCGCCGATCTGCCAGGGCGCGCCGCTGTGCGCGGGGTACGGGTGGAAGCTCGGCACGGTCTGGGGGTGCGGCAGCTGCGGGTGTGCCGACGGGGAGTGGTGCTGGTGGGTGCCCCGGAAGCCGAGGGACCCCGCGTGGCCCAGGGCCGCGAAGCCCCGGAAGCCGAGGTCGTCCTCGTTGCTCCGGTCGCCCGGCAGGGCCCGGAAGGATCTGCGGTACTCCGAGTACAGCGCGTCGTAGATCGGCGTGGCCGACTGGCCGCCCGAGAAGTCCTGCGCGGGTCGCATGGAGGGGATCTGCGACTGGTACGGCTGGCGGGAGGGCTCGTATGCGTGCACGTATGTGCCAACGACCCCGACGGCTCTCGGATGCGGGCTGACGGCAGATATCGCGCATCACCGGATGCACGGGGTGATCCGGGCGCACGCGGGGCGCTCATGCGGGGCCGGACGTGGGGGCGAGTCTGCTGGGGGGCGTGAGCCCACCGGGCAGCCGTCGCGTGCGACGGGGGCCCAACGGCTCCAGGGCCCGGGCCAGTACACGGTCCGGGCCCCGGGGTGTGGGGGCTGCGGGGAGCTGGGGGTTGCCTGGCCGGCCGGAGGCCGTCAGGTCACGTGCCCGCCAGGGGCATCGCCGCCGACACCAGCGTGCCGTCCGACGCCGCCTTCTCCAGGGCGTCGCGCAGCAGGTCCTCGCGGGGCTGCTGGCCGATGGAGCCGACGGGGGCCGCGAAGACCAGGACGCGCTGGGTGCGGTTGGCGGCCGCGCGCCAGCCCTCGGTCACCTGGAGCGGCTGGTGCGCCTGCCACCAGGAGACCGGGTTGCCGCTGCCGCCCGTGCCGGGCTGGAGGATCGCGTGCAGCTGGCCCATGGCGAGCAGCACCGACCAGCCGGAGAGCACCGAGGGCATCCGGCCCACGTCGGTGACCGGGACGAAGCCCTGCTCGATCAGGAGCGGCAGGAACTCGTCCGTGGTGCCGCCCGAGCCGGGGCGGGCGATCGGGGCGGTCGGCTCCACGACGAGCGCCGGGTGCAGCGCGCCCTCGATCAGGATGAGGCCGCTGGTGATCCCCAGCACGGCCTGCTGGGGCGCGGCGCCCCCGAACTCGTCGCCGGTGATGGACCGGACGGCCCCCTGGAGCTGCTCCTCGGAGACCTGGACGACCTGGGAGGGGATGCAGGAGGCGTGGGCGAAGGCGAGGACCGCGGTCTCCTCGCCGACGAAGAGCACGGTGCTGGTGGCCTCGTGCTCGGAGTCGCCCGGGGTGCGGCAGGAGGTGCAGTCGTAGCTGCCCGGGGCGTTCTCGCCGGCGAGCAGCCGGTCGGCTTCTTCGTCGCCGATCTCGGCGCGGACGTCCTCGCTGACGTCGAGCATGCGCGGCACGGGTGGCTCCTACTGGATGCGTGCGCCGGGTGGTTCCCGGCTCCTGAAAGGACAACGGCGGATCTGTGGCAGGAGTCACGCCCCAGGACGAACGGAATCGAACCACCGGGCGCGGAGGGTGAACACGCCCCCGGAATCCCTCACTCCATGTCAACACGTGGCGGCTGCACGGAAGTTGACCCGGTGAGGTGGGTCACAGATCGGGTGAGCGGCAGGTCGACAAATCCTGATATCCATCAAACAAGTGGGTGTCCTGAAATTGCCGTTACCCGAGGTAATAGTCAACTGGCCTGGAATGACAAGGCATTGGTTGATACCAGGCCGATCCGGTCCCTAGATTCCAACGCCGTGTGCACCTAGCACCGCCCGGGCAGCCCGCCCCGTACGGCCGTACGAAAGCAACGACTTGTACGACCGCACCACAGGCAAGCGCACGACCCCGGCGGGCGGGGCGGCACGGAACGGGACGCCGGACGCGTCCACGGGCCGTACCGCCTGGGAGTACCGGGTCCTTCGGAAGAGGGACTTCATGTCTGGTTGTACCAGTCGTTCCAGCTCCAAGCGCGGGCGCGGCACGATGGCGGCGATCGGCGCCGCAGTGGTCGCGGCACCGCTGGTGCTGCTCGCCGTCTCCGCCGGCCCGGCCGGCGCGGCGGACGGTGCGGTGTGGGACCGCATCGCGCAGTGCGAGAGCGGAGGAAACTGGCACATCAACACCGGCAACGGCTATTACGGCGGACTCCAGTTCTCCGCCGGGTCCTGGCGGGCGCACGGCGGCGGGGCGTACGCGTCCACGGCCGACCGGGCCAGCCGGGCCCAGCAGATAGCCGTCGCCACCCGGCTCCAGCGGGCGCAGGGCTGGGGCGCGTGGCCCGTCTGCGCCGCCAGGGCGGGGGCGTACGGGGAGGCGCCGTCGGCACCGAAGCCGTCGACGCACAAGGCCAAGCCCAAGACCAAGGCCGAGCCCAGGCGCGAGGCCCGCGACGCCGCTCCGCACAAGGCCGGAACAGGCCAGGCGGGGACCGGCCGGGTCGAGGCGAAGGCCGCACCGGCGAAGGCGCCCGAGCGGCCGCCGGTCCAGGCGGACCGGGGCTCGCGCGGCGGCGACTACACCGTGCGCGAGGGGGACACGCTGTCCGCCATCGCCGAGGCGCACGGCACGACGTGGGAGGCGCTGTACGCGGCCAACAAGGCCGTCGTCGGCGGCGATCCGGATCTGATCCTGCCCGGCGAGCGGCTCGCCCTCTAGGACGCACGGTCACAGCCCCGCCCGGTCGTCGTCCGACCGGGCGGGGCTCGGGTGCGTTCGCCGGCGGCTCACTCCGGGCCCGGCAGCTCCGCGCTCTCGCCGCTGAAGACCACGTTCCCGCGCCGCAGCCGGTGCACGATCGCCGGGCGGCCGGGCGGCAGCCGCTGTTCCGCGACCACCACGGCCCGCTCCCGCGCGAGCCCGGCCAGCAGGTCGTAGGTGCGCTCGGCCACTTCGGGGGACATGCCCTGGGTCGGCTCGTCGAGCAGGACGAGCCGGGCGCCGCCGACGAGCGCGCGCGAGACCGCCAGCATTCGCTGCTCGCCGCCCGACATGGTGCCCGCCCGCCGGGGCAGGAGCGGGCGCAGCGCCGGATAGCCGTCGAGCGCGACCGCGAAGTCCCCGCCGGGCGCCGCGAGTTCGAGGTTCTCGGCGACGGTCAGCCCGGCGTGCACGGCCCGCGCGTCCGGGACCAGGCACAGGCCCCGCCGCGCGCGCTGGTGCACGGGCAGCCCGGTGACGTCGGCGCCGCGCCACACCACCCGCCCGGCCGTCAGCGCCACCGTCCCCGCCAGGGCGCGCAGCACGCTCGTGCGGCCGGAGCCGTTGCGGCCGAGCAGGACGGTGAGGGCGCGGGCGGGCACGGCCAGGTCGACGCCGTGCAGCGCCTCCAGCGGGCCGTACCGCACCCGGGCGCCCCTCAGCTCGATCTCGACGGCCATCCCCGACCGCCTCCCTCCGGCCTCATCCGATCCGTCCCGCCCGCATCACATGGACCGTGTCCGCGATGTCCGCGACCAGGTCGAGGTCGTGCTCGACGACGAGTACGGCCATGCCGTCGGCGGCCAGCGCCCGCAGCACCCGGGCCAGTTCCTCGGCCTCGGCGGTGTCGAGTCCGGCGGCGGGCTCGTCCAGCAGGAGCGTGTGCGGGCGGCCCGCCAGCGCCCGGCCGAGCTCGACGCGGCGCAGCGTGCCGGTGGGCAGCCCGGCTGCGGGCAGCCGCCGCACCCCGCCCGCGAGTCCCATCAGCCGCAGCGCCTGCTCCACCGCCGCCGGGTCGCGCACCCGGCCCTGCTCGGCCCCGATCCGTACGTTCTCCTCCACCGTCAGCGAGGGGAACACCGCGATCCGCTGGAAGGTCCGCGCGATGCCGAGCCGGGTACGGGCGTGGGCCGGGCGGCGGGTGATGTCGGCCGCGCCGAACGCGACCCGCCCGGCGTCCGGGCGCAGGGTGCCGCACAGGCAGTGGAACAGTGTGGTCTTCCCGGCGCCGTTGCCGCCGACCAGCGCGGTGACCCGGCCCGGCGGCACGGCCAGGTCGACGCCCGCGAGGACGGTGTACGAGCCGTACGAGAGCCGCACCCCGTGCGCGGCGAGTTCGGGGGCCGCCGCCGGGGCCGGGCCCGCCGGGAGCGCGTACACCTTCCGCGCCGTGGCCGGTGGCGGCTTCGGGGGTCTGCGCCAGCGGGAGAGGACCTCGTGGGCCTGCGGGAAGCGGCCGACGAGCAGGGCCAGCAGACCGACGGCGGCGGCCGCGACCCCGCCCCGGGTGCCCGCGTCCAGGCCGACCAGGAGGGCGGCCGCGGCCGGGGCGCCCAGCAGGTTGTCCGCGCCGAGCACCACCACCGCCGCGAACCAGAGCAGCCCGCGCACCGGGTCGTACGCGCCCGGGTCGAAGGTGCGCAGCCCCATCGAGAGCAGCCCGCCGCCGAGTGCGGCCAGGGCGGCGCCGACGACGAACGCGACGAGCTTGAGCGCGGGGACGGGTACGCCCGCGGCCTGGGCGCCCTCCTCGTGGTCGCGCATCGCCGCCAGGGCGCGTCCGGTGCGGCCCCGGCGCAGGGCTGCCACGGCGAGCAACGCGCAGGCGAGCAGGGCGAGTTCGACGGCGTAGTACGCGCGGTCGTCGCCCAGGCCCGCCGGGCGGGTCAGGGTCAGGCCCGAGGTGGCGTACGGCTGGGCGAAGACAAAGCGGCTGGTGGCCACGGAGACCGCGAGGGTGGCCAGGGCGAGCGCCAGGCCGTGGCGGCGGATCGCGGGACGGCCCGTGAGCAGGCCCAGCGGGGCGACCAGGAGCACCGCGAGGAGCAGCGCGAGCAGCTCCGGCACCGACTGCGAGAGCCAGCCGGTGAACAGGGCGCCCAGACCCGCGAACGCCGTCTGGCCCAGCGAGATCTGGCCGCCCCGGCCGCTCACCACGACCAGCGAGAGCAGCACGATCGCCAGCGCCGGGACCTGCACCGAGGTGTGCAGATCGGAGCCCGCGAAGCCCAGCGGCAGCAGCAACAGGACGCCCGCCACCAGCCAGGCGGCGGGCGGTATCCGGACCGCGGCGACCGTCGTCCGCGACAGCGCGTCCCGCGTCCCCACCCCCGGCAGCACCAGCGCCGCGACCAGCAGCGCCACCACGAACAGGTTCGCCCCCACGGCCTGGACCAGCGGTTCGGCGCGCCCGGCCGGATGGAGCCGGGTCAGCTGCGCCTGCGCCACCCCGATCAGCAGCGCGGCGACGACCGCGACCACCACACTGCGCATCCTGGCGATCACCGCGACCGCGATCACCTCGACGACGAGCAGCGGCAGGCCATAGGGATCGAGGCGCACATAGGGCGCGAGCAGCACACCGGTCAGACCGGCGGTGAAGGCGCCGAACGCCCAGCCGACCGAGGCCACCCGGTCGGTGTCGATGCCGCCCAGCGCGGCCAGTTCGCGGTTGTCGACGACCGCCCGCAGCTCGCCGCCGAACCGCGTCCACCGGGTCACCGTGACCACCAGCGCGGCGAGGGCGGCCACCACCGCCAGCTGGCCCCAGGGCTCGCCGGTCACCAGGGCCGGGGCGTCGGCCCGCGCGCCCGGGCCCCAGAGCAGCGCGGCGCCGCCGACGAGCAGCACGAACACACCGATCGAGGCGACCAGGGTGCGGGCCGGGTCGTTGCCCTGGACGGACAGCGGGCGGAAGACCAGCACGTCGAGCAGCACGCCCAGGCCCGGGGCGGCCACCAGCAGGGTCAGGGCGGCGGCCGGGGCGAGCGGCCAGTGCCACTCGACCACGAGCTGGCGCAGCAGATAGGCGCAGACCATGGCGATCGCGCCGTGCGCCAGGTTGAGCACGCCGGTGGCCCGGTAGGTGACGACCAGGCCCATGCCGGTGAGGGCCGCGGCGCTGCCGACCGTGAGTCCCGCGAGGGTCAGGTCGTACGTCAGGGACGCCACGGTCAGGGCTCGCACACGGGGCAGGAGTCCAGCACCGCCTCGCCCACCGGCCGCGCGTCCGGCCGCCCGGCCACCAGCGGGCAGTCGGGGCGGTGGGCGAGGGTGCCGCCCGGGACGCGGAGCAAGGGGCCGTCGGAGGAGGGCGGTCCGGGCTCGTCGGGCGGTGGTTCCCCGGGCCGGTTCACCCGAACGGCCGCTTCCGCACCGGCGGTCCGCGCGAGCAGCACCGCGCCCGCCACGAGCAGGGCCGCGCCCGGGACCGTACAGGAGGCGAGGTAGGGGATCTGGCGGGCGGCGAAGCGCTCGCCGGAGACGCCGTACCAGCCCGCGACACAGAGGACCGCGCCGCAGGCGGCGGCAGCCAGGCCCGCCCACAGCAGCCGGGAAGTCCGCATCAGGTCCCCATGTCCGGTGTCCGCCCGTCTGGTGGTGCGAGGCGATTCCTTGCACTATGCCCTGAAGCGGCAGACCCTGGAAGCATCCAGTCTTGGTGGTGAGCCAGATGAGTCCCGGCACACGTGTTCGGCCCGCGGCCTGGGCGGCAGCGGCGGTGCTCGTGCTGTTCCCGGCCGCCGCGGCGTGCTCGGACAGCGGCGGCGGCTCCGAGAAGTCCCCCTCGCCCACCGCGACCGCGCCCGCCGAGTCACCGTCGGCCGACCGGCCCGCCGATCCGGCCGCGGCCAAGGCGCAGATCGAGAAGAACTGGACGACGTTCTTCGACCCCAAGGCGTCCACCGACGCCAAGGTGAAGGTGCTGGAGAACGGCGACACGCTGCGGCCGCTGCTCGCCGCGTTCGGCAACGACAAGAACGCCGCGCAGTCCTCCGCAAAGGTCACCGACGTGACCTTCAGTTCGGCCACCCAGGCCGCCGTGACGTACGACCTGCTGGTCGGCGGCAACCCGGCGCTGCCCGGCGCCAAGGGCACCGCGGTGTTCCAGGACCAGACGTGGAAGGTCTCGGTGAAGACGCTCTGCGCGCTCGTCCAGCTGAGCGGCAATGCGGCCGCGCCGGGCTGCTGAAGGCCTGCTGCTGACGGCGCTGCTCCTGCTGGGCGCCGGCTGCGGCAGCCGGGTGCCCGAGCGGGACTTCGAGGGCGGACCGACCGCGTCGGGCGCCGGGCCCGTCCGGATCGGCATCATCGCCGGCGAGACCAGCCCGGTCGGCGGCGCCGCGTTCACCGGGCCGCGCGACGGCGCCCGCGCCTACTTCGACGCGCTCAACGCCCAAGGCGGCCTCGCCGGGCGCAAGGTGGAGGTGCTCACCTGCGACGACGGGGGCAGCGGGGTCGGCAACACCGAGTGCGTGCACCGGCTGGTGACCGAGAAGAAGGTGTTCGCGCTGGTGGCGACCACCGCGCTCGACTACGCGGGCGCCCCCGAGGTCTCCGCCCAGGGCGTCCCCGACATCGGCGGCCAGCCCATCGGCGCGGCCTACGACACCTATCCGCACCTCTACGGGATCTACGGCAGCGACGCCCCGCGCGACGGCACCCCCGGCTGGGGCGGCAGCCTCTACGGAGGCACCGAGGTCTACCGCTACTTCAAGCACGAGCAGGGCGCCCGCACGGCCGCCGTCGTCTCCTACAACCAGGCCGCCTCCGCCGCGTACGCCCGTCTGGTGACCGCCGGGCTGAAGGCCGAGGGGTACGACGTGGTCGGCGAGCAGGTCGACTTCGTGCTGCCGAACTTCCGCGCGGTCGCCGCCGATCTGAAGGCCCGCGGCGCCGACCTCGTCTTCGACGCGCTGGACACGCACGGCAACGTGCAACTGTGCGAGGCGATGGACGCGCTGGGGGCGAAGGTCACCGCCAAGGTCACCAATGTGCAGAACTGGAACGCGGCGGTGCCCGACGACTACCGGGACGCCCCGCGCTGCCGCAACGCCCTGTGGGTGACCGGCTCCTCGCGCAACTACGAGGAGAAGGACCAGCCGGAGGTACGGGCGTTCCGGGCGGCGATGAAGGAGAAGCCGCTCTCGCAGTGGCAACTGGAGGGGTGGGCGGCGGCGATGTGGTTCACCGACGCCGCCCGGTCCTGCCCGGCGAACGCGCTGACGCGCGCGTGCGTGGAGGGTTTCGTCAACCGGACCGAGCCGTACACCGCGCACGGGCTGCTGCTCCCCGTCTCGTACGAGCACCTGGACCGGCCGCCGAAGGAGCGCCGCACCTGTCTGTCGGTGGCCCGCTGGCAGGACGGCAAGGGGTGGGTGACCCAGGGCGAGATGAACGCCAACTGCTTCACCGTGCCCCAGCTCGCCTACCGGCCCTGAGCCTCGGCCTCCGGCTCCTTCTCCTTCGGCTCTGCCGGTGCCAGGTCGTCGCGGAACGGCGCGAACTCCGGGTGGTGCAGGTCGAAGGCGGGCGACTCGGTGCGGATGCGCGGGATCGTGGTGAAGTTGTGGCGCGGCGGCGGGCAGGAGGTCGCCCACTCCAGCGAGCGCCCGAACCCCCAGGGGTCGTCCACCTCCACCTTCGTCCCGTACTTCGACGTCTTCCAGACGTTGTAGAGGAACGGGAGCGTGGACATGCCGAGCAGGAAGGCGCCGATGGAGGAGATGGTGTTGAGGGCGGTGAAGCCGTCGGCGGCCAGATAGTCCGCGTACCGGCGGGGCATGCCCTCGGCGCCCAGCCAGTGCTGGACCAGGAACGTGGTGTGGAAGCCGACGAAGAGCGTCCAGAAGTGGATCTTCCCCAGCCGTTCGTCGAGCATCTTTCCGGTGAACTTGGGCCACCAGAAGTAGAAGCCGCCGAAGGTGGCGAAGACGACCGTGCCGAAGACGACGTAGTGGAAGTGGGCCACCACGAAGTACGAGTCGGTGACGTGGAAGTCGAGCGGCGGCGAGGCGAGGATGACGCCGGTGAGGCCGCCGAAGAGGAAGCTGATCAGGAAGCCCACGGCCCAGAGCATCGGTGTCTCGAAGCTGAGCGAGCCGCGCAGCATCGTGCCCGTCCAGTTGAAGAACTTCACCCCCGTCGGCACCGCGATCAGGAACGACATGAAGGAGAAGAACGGCAGCAGCACCGCGCCGGTGGCGAACATGTGGTGCGCCCACACCACGATCGACAGACCGGTGATGCACATGGTGGCGCCGACCAGCGTGAGATAGCCGAAGATCGGCTTGCGCGCGAAGACCGGGATGATCTCCGTGATGATGCCGAAGAACGGCAGCGCGATGATGTAGACCTCGGGATGGCCGAAGAACCAGAAGAGGTGCTGCCACAGCAGCGCGCCTCCCCACTGGGGTTCGAAGACCACCGATCCGAACCTGCGGTCCGCCTCCAGGACCAGCAGTGCCGCCGCCAGCACCGGGAAGGCGAGCAGCACCAGGATCGAGGTGAACAGCACGTTCCAGGTGAAGATCGGCATCCGGAACATCGTCATGCCGGGGGCGCGCATCCCGATGATGGTGGTCAGGAAGTTCACCGCGCCCAGGATCGTCCCGAACCCGGAGAGCGCGAGCCCCATGATCCACAGGTCGGCGCCGATGCCGGGGGAGCGGGTCGCGGAGTTGAGCGGCGCGTAGGCGAACCAGCCGAAGGCGGCGGGGCCCCCGGGCACCAGCAGCGAGCCGAGGACGATGAGGCCGCCGAACAGGAACAGCCAGTACGCCAGCATGTTGAGCCGGGGGAACGCCACGTCGGGGGCGCCGATCTGGAGCGGCATGATCTCGTTGGCGAAGCCCGCGAAGGTGGGGGTGGCGAAGAGCAGCAGCATGATCGTGCCGTGCATGGTGAACATCTGGTTGAACTCGTTGTTCGACATGATCTGCAGGCCCGGGCGGGCCAGCTCGGCCCGCATGAACATGGCCATCAGCCCGGCGATCAGGAAGAACACGAACGACGTGATCAGATAGAGATGCCCGATTTTCTTGTGGTCTGTGGTGGTCAGCCAGTCCACGATCACCCGGCCCGACTGCCGGGCCTCGTGTGGTCCCGCTTCCGCGGTCGCCGTCTCCGTACCCATCGCCGCCCCCACTCAGGTGTCAGGCATCAGGCCGGTAGCCATGATGCTCGCGCTGGTACCCGGTCCGACAGGGTGCGTACCCGACCGGGATAGGCGCATACGAGCCAACGCGCCGGACGCAGCCGACGACGAAGCGGAACCGTCGTCGGTGCGGATCGTGTAAGGATGCCGTGAATTCCCTATGGGCCGTCAATTTCCCACGCGGGGGGCGGCGAGAGAAATTCCGGCGGGCGTTTCGGAGGCGCTCCACGGGGAATTCCTAAAGGGCTCCGAACGGCCCGTCGGCGGCTGAGCGATTTCCGGGTGGCCTGTCCGGAACTCCCCGTACGAGTGACCAAGTTCGAGGTAAACACCGCTCATGATCCTGTGACACAAGTGTGACCGGCGGGGGACGTGGTGCGGACAGCGGCAGGGCAGGGGCCCCGGCTTCCGTCACCGCCCCGGGGCGCCTACGGTGGCTGGCATGGCACCCATACCGACCCCCTCCGCACAGCCCGACGACGCCCCCGACTCCTATGTGGGACTGGCCGGCGAGGCCGCCGAGCGGCTGGCACGCGCGCGTGGCTGGACCACCGTGAGGTCGCTCGCCCCCGGCTCGATCATCACCATGGAGTACCTGGAAGGGCGGCTGAACTTCGAGGTGGCCGACGGCACGGTGATCCGCTGCTGGCGCGGCTGAACCGCGTTCCCGTACGACGAAGGCCCCGGCCGCTCCGAGTGGAGCGCCCGGGGCCTTCGCCCTGCGGGGGTGGTTGTGCGTACCGTTCCCCGCTGCCTGGAGGGCGTCAGCCGCCGAGGGGGCGGGCCGGCGCCGGGCGCGGGGCGCGCTCGGGGTGCTGCGGGCGCCTGCTGGCCGCCGGGGGCACCGGCGGGCGCTCGGGGCGGGGACCGGCGCCCGGCGGGCGGGCGGCGCCGCGGGCCCCGGCGGTGCGCCCGCCACTGGCCGCGCCCACCGGCTCGCGCACGGGGGCGTCGTCCTCGCTCGCGGTGCGCTGGGCGAACACGCCGGGCAGCGCACCGGCCGGAACGGGCAGTGCCGGAGCGGCGGTTCCGCGTGCGCGCCACTTGGCCCGCAGCGCGAAGACCAGCGCCTCGGCGCGCGCGATCAGCGGCTCGCACCAGGGCAGCGCCAGCAGGATCAGCAGCCCGGCCGCCCAGCCGAGGAGCACGTCGCTCACCCAGTGGGTGCCGAGGTAGACGGTGGTGGCGCCGACGCCCAGGGCGACCACGGCCGAGATGACCGACAGCCAGCGCCGGGCCCGCGGAGTGGTGGCCAGATAGGCGAGGATGCCCCAGGTCACGACCGCGTTGGCGGTGTGGCCTGAGGGGAATATGTCGCCGCCCGCGAACAGTTCGGCCGAGCCGATCTCCGTCGCGTAGTGCGGGCCGAGGCGGCCCAGGCCCAGCTTGACCGCGCCGACCGTGATGTTCAGGAGCAGCAGCGAGGCGCCCAGCGCGAGCAGCGGGCGCAGGGTGTGCTGCCGCCAGGATCGCCAGCCCAGCCAGGCCGCGACCATCACCGCCGTCGGGCCGCGCTGGCCCAGGACCACGAAGTAGTCGAGGAAGGCGTGCATCTGCGGCCACTGCTCGTAGGGCCGGAACAGCATGACCTTCCAGTCCAGCTCGACGAGCCAGGACGAGGCGAGCACGGCGACGACGATGGCGACGTAGAACGCCATCGTCGCGCTGAAGAGGATCACGCGATGACGGCTCATCCGCGGGATCGCTATCTTCGGCGGCTCGGGCTCCCGGTCCAGACGGGCGAAGATTCGGTCGGTACGCACTCAATCGACGTTACAGCGAGTGAGTGAGGGCCCAGGCCGATCCGGCGGGTTTGTGATGACGATGTGATGTGGAGTATGTCTCACGTCACGGTTTATTCCCGGCCCCGGGAAATACGTGGATGACCTTGGAATCTATTCCGCCGCGGGCCGCTCGGGAACGGCTCTTTGAATCCACTGAACGGATTCTCCGGGAAGCGGGTCGGAATTCATCGTTCAGTCACCAGGCCTGGCACCGGGTGCCAGGATTCACCGACACGGCGTGCCAAGATCATTAATCCCCAGGGGGGACGGCGTGCACACTTCGTTCGATGTGGCGCACGCCACAGGGTGCGCCCAAAGGGGTGAGAGGTGTACCACGTGCCGCTGGCTGGAACTCGCGTACGCTGACGAATCACTCGCTCGTCGATGCCGGGCCCACCCAGACCTCCGCAGGTCCAGGGTCCGCCGAGAGCGGGGGACGACGCGCCACCGCGAGGCCGGCGCGTCCCGGGACCCCGGCAGGGGCCGCCGTACAGGAGGTACACACATGGCAGGAACGACGACGGACGCCGCACGCGCGCGTGCGACCGCCGGCGGTGCCAACCGCTGGGTCGTCCTCGTCGTCCTCTGTGTGAGTCTGCTGCTCGTCGCGCTGGACGCGACGGTCCTGCACGTCGCCGTCCCCTCGGTCACCGAGGACCTGCGCCCCAGCGCCACCGCGCTGCTGTGGATCGTCGATGCCTACCCGCTGGTCTGCGCCGCTCTCCTCATCCTCTTCGGCACCCTCGGCGACCGCGTCGGCCGCCGCCGGGTGCTGCTGCTCGGTTACGGGATCTTCGGCCTGGCGTCCGCCGTGGCGGCCCTGGCCGGGTCGGCCGAGCTGCTGATCGTGGCCCGCGCGCTGCTCGGCGTCGGCGGCGCGATGATCATGCCCGCCACGCTCTCCATCCTCCGCGCGGTCTTCCCGGACCGTCGGGAACGCGCCACCGCCATCGGCGTGTGGACCGCCACCGCGGCGATAGGCGCCGCCACCGGACCGGTGCTCGGCGGCTTCCTCGTCCAGCACTTCTGGTGGGGCTCGGTCTTCCTGATCAACATCCCGCTGATGGCGCTGATACTCCCGCTGGGCCGCAGGCTGCTGCCCGAGTCGAAGGGCGGCGCCGACGGGCCGTGGGACGTGCTCGGCGCGCTGACCGCCGCCGCCGGAGTGATCACGCTGGTCCTCGGCGTGAAGCGGCTGGGTGCCGGCCACGGGCTGTTCGACCCGCTCACCCTGGTGCCGCTGTGCGTCGGCACCGCCCTGATCGTCCTGTTCGTACGGCGCCAGAAGCGGCGCCGCCATCCGCTGATCGACATGCGGATGTTCGCCCGGCCCACCTTCTCCACCTCGGTGGGGTGCATCGTCCTGGCCATGCTGGCGCTGGTCGGCCTGGAGCTCATAGCCGTCCAGTACCTCCAGCTGGTCCTCGGGCTCAGCCCGCTGGAGACCGGTCTGCGGCTGCTGCCGCTCACCTTCGCCGCGATGGCCGCGGGCGCCACCGGCTCGTACACCCTGCGCCGCCTCGGCCCGCGCACCATGGTCGGCTGCGGCTTCGCGCTGACCGCCGCCGCCGTGCTGCTGCTCGTCCTGATGGGCCAGCACGACCGGCCGCTGCTGCTCACCAGCGCCTTCATAGTCCTCGGCTTCGGCCTCCAGACCACGCTCTTCGGGGCGTACGAATCGATGCTGAGCGAGGCGCCCGCCGACTGCGCGGGCGGGGCCGCCGCGATCGGCGAGACCTCCTACCAGCTCGGCGCCGGCATGGGCATCGCCCTGCTCGGCAGCGTGATGAACGCGGCCTACGCCCCCGGCGTCGCCTCGGTCCCCGGCGTCCCGGACGAGGCCTCGGCCGGCGCGGCCAACTCCCTGGGCGAGGCCTATGACCTCGCCGACCGCCTCGGCGGCCCGGCGGGCGCGGCCCTGCGCAGCGCCGCGCGGCACTCCTTCGTCCACGGCCTGCATGTGACGCTGCTGGTCAGCGCGGGCCTGCTGGTGCTCGGCGCGCTGGCCGCGCTGCGGCTGCCCCGGGTGATGGAGTGCGGGGCGCCGTACGGCGAGCCCGCGCCCGGGCTGCCCGAGCAGCGGACCGAGCCGCACCTCAGGGTCCCCGCGGCGGCGGGCGTCCCGGCCGCCGAGGCGGCGGGATCCGGGCCCGGCGGCCACTGAGCCGGCGGGACCCGCACGGCCGGGCGGGTCTGGACGCGCGGCACACTGAGCCGTAACGTCAGCGGTCAGCAATAACTACCACTGCTAGTTTTAGCTGAGCCGCACAGGTTCCCAGGGACGCCGGAGGCATCCTCATGTCCGCACCCGCCAAGCTGCCCCCCTTCGACCCGGCCGACCCCCTCGGGATCGACGACCTGCTGAGCGCCGACGACCTCGCCATCCGCGACACCGTCCGCTCCTGGGCCGCCGACCGGGTCCTGCCGCACATCGCCGAGTGGTACGAGGACGGACAGGTGCCCGTCCGCGAGCTCGCGCTGGAGCTCGGCGACATGGGCGCGCTCGGGATGTCGCTCACCGGCTACGGCTGCGCGGGCGCCACCGCCGTCCAGTACGGCCTGGCCTGTCTGGAGCTGGAGGCCGCCGACTCCGGCATCCGCTCCCTCGTCTCGGTCCAGGGCTCGCTCGCGATGTACGCGATCTGGAAGTACGGGTCCGAGGAGCAGAAGGAGCGCTGGCTGCCGTCGATGGCGATCGGCGAGACCATCGGCTGCTTCGGCCTCACCGAGCCCGACCACGGCTCCGACCCGGCCGGGATGCGTACGTACGCGAAGAAGGACGGCACCGACTGGGTGCTCAACGGGCGCAAGATGTGGATCACCAACGGCTCAGTCGCCGGGGTCGCGGTGGTCTGGGCGCAGACCGACGAGGGGATCCGCGGCTTCGCCGTCCCCACCGACACCCCCGGCTTCTCGGCGCCCGAGATCAAGCACAAGTGGTCGCTGCGGGCGTCGGTCACCAGCGAGCTGGTCATGGACGAGGTGCGGCTGCCCGCCGACGCGGTGCTGCCGGGGGTCACCGGGCTCAAGGGCCCGCTGAGCTGCCTCTCGCACG
The DNA here is from genome assembly GCF_014649795.1 of Streptomyces melanogenes. Lineage (GTDB taxonomy): Bacteria > Actinomycetota > Actinomycetes > Streptomycetales > Streptomycetaceae > Streptomyces > Streptomyces noboritoensis. The sequence continues at coordinate 434,434 of NZ_BMTS01000005.1, read as the reverse complement.
CGCGGTACGGAATCGTCTGGGGCGCGATGGGCGCGGCCCGGGCCTCCTTCGAGGCGGCGGTGGAGTACGCGAAGACCCGCGAGCAGTTCGGCAGGCCCATCGGCGGCTTCCAGCTCACCCAGGCCAAGCTCGCCGACATGGCGGTGGAGCTGCACAAGGGCGTCCTGCTCGCCCACCACCTGGGCCTGCGCATGGACGCGGGCAGGCTCCGTCCGGAGCAGGTCAGCTTCGGGAAGCTCAACAACGTACGGGAGGCCATCGAGATCTGCCGCACCTCGCGCACGATCCTCGGGGCCAACGGGATCTCGCTGGAGTACCCCGTGATGCGGCACGCCACCAATCTGGAGTCGGTGCTCACCTATGAGGGCACCGTGGAGATGCACCAGCTGGTGCTGGGCAAGGCGCTCACCGGACTCGACGCGTTCCGCTAGGTCGGCGGCGTGCCGGTGAGCGCCCCGCTCAGCTCTGGTTGCTGTGTCTCCCGGGGGCAACCCCCGGACCCCCGGCCGGGCGCCACCGCTGGCTCAGCTCTGATTGAAGAAGCCGCCGGTGGCGCGGCCCGCGGCTTCGCCGCTGACGATCTGGGTGTCGGCGGGGGTCAGCAGGAAGACCCTCGTCGCCACGCGCTCGATGGAGCCGCGCAGCCCGAACGTCAGGCCGGCCGCGAAGTCCACGACGCGCTTGGCGTCGCCGGGCTCCATGGACGTGAGGTTCACGATGACCGGGACGCCCTCGCGGAAGAGCTCGCCGATGCCGCGCGCGTCACGGAAGCCGTCGGGCGTGACCGTGGCGATCCGGCGGCCCTGCTCCTGGGCCGCCTCGGAGGCCACCCGCACGCGCGGGTCCGTCACCCAGGCTTCGCCGGATCCGGCTTCCTCGGTGTACTCGTCGTCGTAGTAGCGGTCGTCGTTGTCCTCGACAAGTCCCAGCCAGGCACTCGCCTTGCGCACCGATCCCATGGACGCCTCCTCTCACAGCGGACTTCTTCTAGCTACTTCTCGCGTTCCGCACCCCTATGGTCGTCCATGATGCGGATACCGCGCCAAGTGGATAGCCGCCGTGCAGGGGATTCGTGACGGGACTGGTGCAGAAGATGTGGCGAATCGTCAGCTTTCTTCCGCTGTATGACGGGTAACGGATACAAAATATGAACTTCCGTCCAGGCGGGTGATGGAGCGGGCGTACGGGTGAACGGATCGATCGATACGATGCCTGCCGCACTGTTGAACGAGGCGTGGGGCGGGGTGCCCCACGGCACCCGGGGGAGCGTCGTGTTCGGAATCGTCAGGCCCTGCTCGCATCGGCTCACCGAGGGCCTGCGCACTGAGTGGATGGCCCATCTCTGCGGCCTCTGCCTGGCACTTCGCTCCGACCACGGGCAGCTCGCCCGGGTCGTGACCAACTACGACGGGCTGATCGTCTCGGTTCTGACAGAGGCTCAGGTCGAGAGCGGTACGGGACGCAGGCGCACCGCCGGGCCCTGTCCGCTGCGCGCGATGCGGACGGCCCCGGTCGCCCAGGGCGAGGGCGCCCGGCTCGCCGCCGCCGTCTCGCTGGTCCTGGCCTCGGCGAAGGTCCGCGACCACGTGGCCGACCGGGACGGCCTGTTGAAGCGCAGGCCGGTGGCGCTCGCTGCCCGCAAGGTCGCCGCGAGCTGGGACCGTGCGGGCGCCCGCACCGGCGCCTCCCTCGGGTTCGACACGGCGGTCCTGGTCGACGCGGTCGACCGGCAGACCGCGATCGAGGCGCTCGCGGGACCGGGCACCTCCCTGCTCACGGTCACCGAACCGACCGAGACGGCCACCGCGGCCGCCTTCGCGCACACCGCTGTCCTCGCCGGGCGGCCGCACAACGCCGAGCCGCTGGCCGAGGCGGGCCGCCTCTTCGGACGGCTCGCGCACCTCCTGGACGCCGTGGAGGACCAGGCACCTGACGCCGCGTCGGGCGCCTGGAACCCGCTCACCGCGACCGGCACCGACCTGGCCGAGGCCCGGCGGCTGGCCGACGACGCGGTGCACGGCATCCGGCTGGCGCTCCGCGAGGTCGACTTCGTCGACGGCAGGCTGGCGCACGTCCTGCTCGCCCACGAGCTCAAGCAGTCCGTGAACCGGTCCTTCGGCACGGCGGGCTGCGCCCACGGGCACGCCGATGCGGAGGCGCACGGCTCCCACCAGCCCGGTCCCTACGGCTCGCCGCCGCCCGGCGGCCCGTACGCACCCGTGCCCGGCAACCCGTACGGCTCGCCCCCGCAGGGCGAAGGCCCCAGGCCGCCCGCGCCGCGCGGATTCCTCGCCGGGTGCGGGGTCTTCGCCGGGCTCTGCTGCACCTGCCAGATGTGCTGCGCAAAGGAGTACGAGGGCCCCTGGTCGCGGAAGAAGCGCGAAGGCTTCTGCCGCGACTGCGACTGTGACTGCTGCGATTGCTGCGACGCCTGCCAGTGCTGTGACGGGTGCGACTGCTGCGACTGTGGTTGTGACTGCTGACGTACAGTCACCAGCCGTATTCACAGGGTCACTTGTGTTCGGGGGGTGAGATCTGTGACGACGCGATCGCGGACTCTCCCGTGCCCCACTTCGCCAGGATCCTGTCGTACGTCCCGTCCTTCTTGAGGTCGTTCACCGCGGCCTGGAAGGCCGGGGCGAGCGGGGTGCCCTTCTTGAAGGCGAAGCCCACGTCGAGCCGGTGGAACTCGTTGAGGAAGCGCAGCCCCGGCTGCTGCGCCACGGCGTAGCGAAGGCCGTTGATCGTCGACATCACCACATCGCTGCGGCCCTGCTGGAGCGAGATCCACAGCGCGCCCTGCTCGCTGTAGGTCTGGATCGAGTACGCCTTCTTGCCCGCCTCGGCGCAGCGGCCCTTGTTCTTCTCCAGGGTCGCCTCGAAGGTGGTGCCCGCGCCGGTCGCCACCTTGAGGCCGCACAGCTGGGTCAGGTCGGTGACCTTGCCGAGCCTGCTGTCCTCGCGGACGGCGAAGCCCTGGCCGTCGTTGATGTAGGTGACGAAGTCGATGGTCCTGCGGCGCTCGTCGGTCACCCCGAAGTTGCCGGTGCCGAGGTCGTACTTGCCGCTGTCGAGCGCCGGCAGGATCACCTCGAAGGCCGCGACCTGGCGCTTCAGCTTCAGGCCGAGGACCTTGGCGACCGCGTCCGCGAAGTCGATGTCCTGCCCGGCGACGGTCCTGCCGTCCGCCAGGTAGACGGCGCCGGGCGGGTTGCCCACGCTGCTGGCGACGGTGAGGGTGCCCGACTCGCGTACGCCCTTGGGCAGCAGCGCGGCCGCGGCCTCGTCCTTCTTGACGGCGGACACCACGTCGGTGGTGGGGATCTTCCCCTTGGCCCCGGCGGGCTCGGCCCGCGCGGCGGGCCCGGCGTCGGCCGGGTCGCCGGACCCGCACGCGGTGAGGCCGAGGGCCGCGACGGTGATCAGGGCGAAAGCGGCGAAACTGCGGTACCTGCTCATGATGCGGTGCGCTCCAGGGATTTCGGGCAGGCGGAAGTGCCGGGGCTGCGCGGCGGCACGCGGACGTGTCGGGGGTGGGCGGGGGCACGCCGAAGCGTCGGAGGGAGTGCGGTGGTACGAGGGGAGGGGTGCGCGGTGTCAGCTGTGTGAAGGCGCGGGAGAACGGCGCGCGCGGGCGCCGTGGGAAATCCGTGCGGGAGGTCGGCTCAACAGGAGGAGGACCACACTCGACCGAAGTCGATGTGGGAGCGCGTGACCAGCCACTGCTGCGGATGCATGGCCCAAGTGGAACAGGCATCCGTATCCGCGTCAACTGCCGTGAGACGTACCGCTCACAGTGCGGACAACCTTGACAACCGGCCGTACGCACCGCATAGCCTCGGGAACGGACCGTGCTGAGGGGCTGGTCCGCGCAGTGTCCGTGAAGGCATCACCGTGTTCGATCCCGGCATCCACGGAGCCTTCGCATGTCCCTGACCCTCTCGAAACAGCCGCCCGTCCTGCCCGACGACGGCCCCGGCCCCCAGCTCCGCATCGTCCCGGTCCGCCGAACGGGCCAGTGGGCGGCGGCGGTTGCCCTCCTCGTCCTGCTCGCCCTGGCGCTCGTCTCGGTCGTCCGCAACGACGCCTTCCAGTGGGGCGTTGTCGGCGACTACTTCGCCACGGCCGCCGTGCTGCGCGGACTGTGGCTCACCCTGTGGCTGACCGCCGCCGTGATGGCGCTCGGCTTCGCGCTCGGCACCGTGCTCGCGGTGATGCGCCTGTCCGCCAACCCCGTGCTGAAGGCGGTCAGTTGGGGCTACGTGTGGCTGTTCCGCTCGACGCCGATCCTGGTGCAGCTGCTCTTCTGGTTCAACATCGGGGCGCTCTACCCGGAGATCCTGGGCGTGCGCACGGTCGACCTGATGGGGCCGGTCACCGTCGCCGTCGTCGGCCTCACCCTGCACGAGGCCGCGTACGCCGCCGAGGTGGTGCGCGGCGGCATCCTCTCCGTGGAGCGCGGCCAGATCGAGGCCGCCCAGTCCCTGGGTCTGGGCCGATGGCGCAGACTGCGCCGGATCGTGCTGCCGCAGGCGATGCGCTCCATCGTGCCGCCCGCCGGGAACATGCTGATCGGCACCCTCAAGGGCACCTCGATCGTCTCCATCATCGCCGTGCAGGACCTGCTCTACTCGGTCCAGCTCGTCTACCACCGCACCTACCAGGTGGTGCCGCTGCTCCTGGTCGCGACCATCTGGTACGTCGTGGTGACCTCGCTGCTCTCCCTCGGGCAGTACTACGTGGAGCGCTACTACGCGCGCGGCTCGGCGGACGCCCGGTGACCGCGTCCGTGGTCGTCGTGGGAGCCGGTCCGCGGGGGACCGGTTTCCTGGAACGGCTCGCCGCCAACCTCCCTGTTCTGTACGGGGACCAGCCGCTGGACGTCCATCTGGTGGACCCCCATCCGCCGGGCGGCGGCCGGATCTGGCGCGAGGAGCAGTCGCCGCTGCTGTGGATGAACTCCGTGGCCGAGGACGTCACCATGTTCACCGACGAGACCGTCCGCCAGGAGGGCCCGGTGCGCCCGGGCCCCACCCTCGCCGAGTGGGCCGGGATCGACGGGCAGACCTTCCCCAGCCGCCGGGCGCAGGGCGCGTATCTGCGCTGGGTGTACGAGGAGGCGGTGGCCGCGCTCGGCCCCGCCGTCACCGTCCACGAGCACCGCACCCGGGTGCTGCGGATCGGCGGCCCGCGCGGGGGCCGCCAGCGGGTGTGGCTCGAAGGGCGCGCCGAGCCGCTGAGCGCCGACCTGGTGGTGCTCACCCTCGGCCACCTGGACGCCGAACCCGACGCCGAACAGCGGGAGTTGACCGACTTCGCCGACCGCCACGGGCTCGTCCACCTGCCGCCCGACTTCACCGCCGACGCGGACCTGTCCGCCCTGCGCCCCGGCGAACCGGTGATCGTGCGCGGCTTCGGGCTCGCCTTCGTCGACCTGATGGTGCTGCTCACCGAGGGGCGCGGCGGACGCTACGACGAGAGCGGGACCTACCACCCGTCCGGCCGCGAACCGGTCCTGCACGTCGGCTCGCGGCGCGGCGTCCCGTACCACTCCAAGATCGGCTACACCTGGCAGGGCGAACGGCCGCCGCTGCCGCGCTTCTTCGGGCCGGACGCCGTCGACGAGCTGCTGAAGCGGCCGGGCCGCCCCGACTTCCGGCGGGACGTGTGGCCGCTCATCGACAAGGAGCTCGGCTTCGCGCACTACCACCGGCTCTTCACCGCCCACCCCGGGCGCACGGCCGTCGACTGGCCCGACTTCGAGGAGAAGTACGCGGCGGCCGACGCGGGAAGCCCCGAGCTGCACGCCCTGGTCGCGGCCGCCGTGCCCGACCCGGCCGACCGGCTCGACCTGGAGGCGCTCGACCACCCCCTGGACGGCGTGCGCTTCGCGTCCCCCGATGCCCTCCAGGACGGGCTGCGCGCCTACATCACCCAGGACCTGACACGCCGTCACGACCGGGCGCACAGCCCCGACCTGGCGGTGTTCCTCGGGCTGCTCTCCGTCTACGGGCAGCTCCTGCGTTTCGGCGACGTGGGCGGCTGGTGGCACGGGTTCTTCAGCTATCTCGCCTCCGGGCCGCCCGGGCCCCGGCTGCGCCAGCTGCTCGCGCTCTCCGACGCCGGGGTCGTCCGCTTCCTCGGCGCGGGCATCACCGTGGAGCGCGACGAGGACAAGGGCGTCTTCCGGGCGGGCGGCGCCAGTGTGCCGGGGGAGTGGACCGAGGCGCGCGCCCTGGTCGAGGCGCGGCTGCCCGAGCCGTCCCTGGAGCGCACCCGCAGCCCGCTGCTGCGCGCGCTCCACCGGGACGGCGCGGACGTCTCCGCCAGCGGGCTGCTGAGCGTGGACCCCGCCGACGGCCGCGTCCTGGACGGCGAGGGGCGCCCGCACCCGCGCCGCTTCGCGCTCGGCCCGCACACCACCGCCCGGGCGTCCGGGGCCTTCACCCGGCCCCGCACCGGCGGGCCCGCGTTCGCGCAGAACGACGCCTGTGCGCGCGCCGCGCTGAGCTTCCTGCGCGACCTCGCGTGTCACCCGCTCAGCGCCTGATCCGGCGCCGTCGCCCCCGTTCCGTACACCTCTCCCTGACGAAGGAACCCCCCTCATGACCGCCACCGCCATGGTCGAAGTCCGTTCCGTACACAAGAGCTTCGGCAGCCTCGAAGTGCTGCGCGGCATCGACCTCGACGTCCGCGCGGGCGAGGTCACCGTCGTCCTCGGCCCCTCCGGCTCGGGCAAGTCCACCCTGCTGCGGACCATCAACCACCTGGAGAAGGTGGACCGCGGCTCGGTCAGCGTCGACGGCACGCTGATCGGCTACCGCCGCTCCGGCGACAAGCTGTACGAGCTGCGCGAGCGGGAGGTCCTGAAGCAGCGCACCGGGATCGGCTTCGTCTTCCAGAACTTCAACCTCTTCCCGCACCTGACCGTCCTGGAGAACGTCACCGAGGCGCCCGTCGCCGCGCTCGGCCGCCCCCGCAAGGAGGCGGTGGCCGCGGCGGAGAAGCTGCTCGCCCGCGTCGGCCTCGCCGACAAGGCGGGCGCCTATCCCAGACAGCTCTCCGGCGGCCAGCAGCAGCGCGTCGCCATCGCCCGCGCGCTCGCCCTGGAGCCGAAGCTCCTCCTCTTCGACGAGCCGACCTCCGCGCTCGACCCCGAGCTGGTCGGCGAAGTCCTCGACGTCATCAAGGACCTGGCGCTCCAGGGCACCACGATGATCGTCGTCACCCATGAGATCGGCTTCGCCCGCGAGGTCGCCGACACGGTCGTCTTCATGGACGGCGGCCTGATCGTCGAGCAGGGCCCGCCCGCCGAGGTGCTCGACCACCCCCGCCACGAACGCACCCGCGCCTTCCTCGCCAAGGTCCTCTGAAGGCCGACGCCCTCCCAAGGCCCAGGCCCTCCGTAGAAAGAAGTCACCGCCATGCCCGCCACCCGTCCACTCCACCTCGCCGTCGACATCGGCGGCCCGCCCCACTACGAGGCCCGCCACTACACCGCCCTCGCCCAGCTCGCCGAGCGCGGCACCCTGGACTTCGTCACGCTCGGGGACTCCTTCGCCCGGCCCGGACTCGACGCGCTCGCCGTGCTCGCCCGGGTCGCGCCCGCCACCGAGCGGATCGGGCTCGTGCCCGCCGTGACCACCACCCACACCGAGCCGTTCCACGTCTCCTCGGCCGTGGCCACCCTCGACTGGGTGAGCCGGGGCCGGGCCGGCTGGAGCCTCGAGGTGTCCACCACCGAGGCGGAGGCCGCGCTCTTCGGCCGCCGTCCCGCGGCCCCCGCCGCCGACCTGTGGCACGAGGCCCGCGAAGTCGCCGACGTGGCGGCCAGGCTGTGGGACAGCTGGGAGGACGGCGCCGAGATCCGCGACGAGCCCACCGGCCGCTTCATCGACCGCGACAAGCTGCACTACGTCGACTTCGTAGGCAGTACGTTCTCGGTGCGCGGCCCGGCCATCGTGCCCCGGCCGCCGCAGGGCCACCCCGTCACGGTGATCGACGCGACCGCCCCCGAGCCGCGCGCGGCCGCCGTCCGGCACGCCGACGTCGCCCTGGTGCGTGCCGGGGACCCGGCCGCCGCCCGCGCACTGCGCGAGGAACTGCGCGACCGGGCCCGCGCCCACGGCCGCGACCCCGAGCGGCTGCGGGTGCTCGTCCAGCTCCCGGTCGCCCTGCACACCACCGCCGACGCGGTCGCCCTCGCCGGGCTCATCGGCGACTGGTACGAGCAGGGCGCCGCCGAAGGCTTCCAGCTGCGCCCGGCCGAGCCCGAGCGCGATCTGGCGCTGCTCGTCGACGGGACCGTACCGGTGCTCCAGCACCGGGGCTTAATGCGCCGGTTCTATCCCGGCGCCACCCTCCGCGAACACCTGGGCCTGTCCCGGGCCGCCAACCAGTACGCGCAGGCCGGGAGCCCGTCATGACCAAGCAGATGCACCTCGCCGCCCACTTCCCGGGCGTCAACAACACCACGGTGTGGGCCGACCCGCGCTCCCGGAGCCAGATCGACTTCTCCTCCTTCGTCCATCTGGCCCGCGCCGCCGAGCGCGGCCGGTTCGACTTCTTCTTCCTCGCCGAGGGGCTGCGGCTGCGCGAGCACAAGGGGCGCATCCACGACCTCGACGTGGTCGGCCGCCCCGAATCCCTCACCGTCCTCGGCGCGCTCGCGGCCGTCACCGAGCACCTGGGCTTGGCCGCCACCGTCAACGCCACCTTCAACGAGCCCTACGAGCTCGCCCGGCGCTTCGCCTCCCTCGACCACCTCTCCGGCGGGCGCGCCGCCTGGAACGTGGTCACCTCCTTCGACGCCTTCACCGGAGAGAACTTCCGGCGCGGCGGCTACCTGGACCGCGCCGACCGCTATACGAGGGCCGCCGAGTTCGTCGCGACCGCCCGCGAGCTGTGGGACTCCTGGACGCCGGAGGGCACCCCGTGCCCGTTCGCCCACCAAGGGCAGCACTTCTCCATATCCGGGGAGTTCACCGTCCCCCGCTCCCCGCAGGGCTACCCGGTCGTCATCCAGGCCGGGGACTCCGGCGAGGGCCGCGAGTTCGCCGCCTCCACCGCCGACATCGTCTTCACCCGGCACGGCACGCTGGAGGCCGGGCGGGAGTTCTACGCGGATGTGAAGTCCCGGCTCGCCGCGTACGGCAGGCGCCCCGAGGACCTGAAGATCATGCCCGGGGTGACCGTCGTCCTCGGCGACACCGACGCCGAGGCGCAGGAGAAGGCCGCCGACATCCGGCGCCGCCAGATCTCCCCGCAGAACGCGATCGTCGCCCTGGAGCAGATCTGGGGCCGCGACCTTTCCGCGTACGACCCGGACGGACCGCTCCCCGACATCGACCCGGACCCGGACTCCGAACTGGTCAAGGGCCGAGTAAAGGTGGGCGACCCCTTCACGGTCGCCGCCAAGTGGCGGGCGCTGTCCGAGGCCAAGGGCCTCTCCATCCGGCAGACGGTCATCGAGACGAGCGGCCGCCAGTCGTTCATCGGGACACCGGCTTCGGTCGCGGCCCAGCTCACCGAGTTCGTCGCGGCCGACGCCGCCGACGGCTTCATCCTCGTCCCGCATCTCACCCCGGGCGGACTCGACGACTTCGTCGACCAGGTGGTGCCGCTGCTGCAGGAGCGCGGCGCCTTCCGTACGGAATACTCCGGCCCGACACTGCGCTCGCACCTGGGGCTGCCCACCCCCGTACGGAAGGGTTGAACACATTGAGCACGGACGCGGCACAGGAGTGGAAGAACTGGCACGAACGGCGCGTCGAGAGCGTCTCGGCTCCCTACGGCCCGCTGGCGCTGACCGGCACCCACTGGCTCGCCGACGCGGTGGAAGGTCGAATTCCGGCCGTGCCCGGCCAGTGGCGCGAAGACGACGACGCGGTGGTGCTCACGGCCGCCGCGCAGGACGGGATCGTCCTCGACGGAAAGCCCTTCAACGGCGAGGTGCGGCTGACCGCCGACCACACGCCGGTCGGCGAGTCCCGGCTGGCCCAGGGCGCGCGGCGGCTCGTGGTGCTGCGCCGCGAAGGGCTGTGGGCGGTACGGGTCTGGGACCCGGAGGCCGAGCGCCGGCGCGCCTTCGCGGGCATCGAGGCGACGCCGTACGAGGCGCGCTGGGCGGTGCCCGCCACCTTCCGCCCGTACGACGAGGCGCGGACCGTACGGGTGGCGAACGCCGACGGAGTCGAGCGCGGGCTCGGCCTCGGCGGGGAGCTCGCCTTCGCGCTCGACGGCCGGGAGCACACCCTCCAGGTGGCCGTCGAGGACGACGGCGCGCTCTGGGCGGTGTTCGCCGATGCGACCAGCGGGGACTCGACCTTCCGGTTCCGCTTCCTGCGCCCCGGCGCACCCGATGCACAGGGACGGCTCACGGTGGACTTCAATCGCGCGCTGCTGCCGCCGTGCGCCTTCGCCGAGCACTTCATCTGCCCCTTCCCGCCCCCGGGCAACACCCTCGACGCGGCGGTCGCGGCGGGCGAGCGGACCGTCCTCACCCGCTGACCCGCCGGCTCCGAAACCCCCAACGGCCATGCCGAAAGGCGCCCTTGCGCCCGATGGCCGGGCCACCGAATACTCCCTCCCAGCGCTTGTCAGGAGCACGGCTTGCGCTCAACAGTGCTGCCATCAGCTCCGGCTGCGCCTCACGGGGTCCCCCCACCCAACTCGGGCCCCTCGATTCCCCTCGGGAGGAAAAGAAGTGAGGATCAAGCGCACCACCCCCACGCACCACCGCGGTCTCGCGAGACGCACCAAGGCAGTCGCCCTCACCGCCGGGCTCCTCGCCGCCGGCGCCCTCGCGATCCCCACCGCGAGCGCCACCCCGTCCCAGGCGTTCAGCGCCACCCAGCTCTCGGCCGCGAGCAGTGCCGTGCTCGGCGCCGATGTCGCCGGAACCGCCTGGAACGTCGACCCCGCCACCCACACGCTGGTCGTGACCGCCGACTCCACCGTGAGCAAGGCCGACATAGCCAAGATCAAGCGACAGGCAGGCGCCAACGCGTCCGCCATACGCGTCGAGCGCACCCCCGGCAAGTTCAGCAAGCTGCTCTCCGGCGGCGACGCCATCTACGCGCCGAGCTGGCGCTGCTCCCTCGGCTTCAACGTCAAGAAGGGCAGCACCTACTACTTCCTGACGGCCGGTCACTGCACCGAGGGCAAGCCGCCCTGGTACACCAGCTCCTCGCACTCCACCAGCATCGGCCCGACCGTCGGCACCAGCTTCCCGGGCAACGACTACGGCCTGGTGCAGTACACCAACACCTCGCTCGCCCACCCGAGCGCCGTGGGCAGCCAGCCCATCAGCAGCGCGGCCAACCCCACGGTCGGCCAGACGGTCACCCGGCGCGGCTCGACCACCGGCATCCACAGCGGCCGGGTCACCGCGCTCAACGCCACCGTCAACTACGGCGGCGGTGACATCGTGTACGGCCTGATCAGGACCACGGTGTGCGCCGAGCCCGGCGACTCCGGCGGCCCGCTCTACGCCGGCTCGACCGCCCTCGGCCTCACCTCCGGCGGCAGCGGCAACTGCTCCTCCGGCGGCACGACCTTCTTCCAGCCCGTGGTCGAGGCCATGAACGCCTATGGCGTCAGCCTCTTCTGACGGCTGATCATCTCGCTGCCCCGGCAGCGGCGAGCCCTCGTCCGGCCATCGGACGGGGGCTCATTCCCTGCGCCCGTCCGATGGTCACGACTGGACGCGATGCGCCTTTTTGGGAGGATGTTCACGGCGGAGAGGCGACCGGACACACGGGGTGAGTCAGTGAAACGCATCGGAGTGACCGGTCACCGAGACATTCCCTCCGAGGCGCTGGGGGAGATCCGCAGCTGTCTGCGGAGCCTGCTGTGCGGACACGACGGCTCCCTCGAAGCCCTCTCCAGCCTCGCGGCTGGCGCGGACCAGCTGTTCGCGGCCATCGCCCTGGAGTGCGGCGCCTCCCTGACCGTGGTGATTCCCAGCGGCGACTACGAGAACGGCTTCGCGGACGCCGCCGAACTCGCCCGCTACCGGGGCCTGAAGAGAAGAGCCACCCAGGAGGTCCGGATGGACTTCCCGCACGCGACGGACGAGGCGTACTACGCGGCCGGCGCCTATATCGCGGACAACTGCGACCGGTTGGTCGCCGTCTGGGACGGCCAGCCCGCGCGGGGCCTCGGCGGCACCGGTGACATCGTCCAGTACGCCCGCGGCCTGGGCAAAGCCGTCACGGTGGTGTGGTGCGACGGGGTGCGCCGCCCGTAGGAGCCGCATCCGGCGATCAACTGCGGAGCCGGGCCAGCCAGTCGGTGTGCTGGGGCGACACGACCCGCTCGGTCTCGTAGACCGCCGCCGGCCACTCCCGCTCGCTGACCGTGTTCTCCATGGCCACGTGCATCTCCTTGAGGTCCTGCTCCACCAGGGAGTGCGCCGAGATCAGCGGCTGGTGGCGGCGGATCTCGCTCCACGCCAGACACGCGGCGGCCGCCGCCGAGAGCAGCCCGGCGACCTTGACGCCCTCGGCCGCGCCGAACATGTGCAGCGTCGCGAAGAGCAACGCGAGAACGGTGAGCAGGGTGATCGCGGAGGTCCACAGCGCGGTGGCCCGTTTGGAGGCCTCCTGGCGGCGCCGGTACCAGTTGCGCTGCTCGATGAGTCGGTCCCGGACGTACGTCTCCTTGCGTACGGTGAACGCCTTCGCCCGTAACTCCCGCATGGGCGCGGTGATGAGGGGCACATCGGCCAGGCCCGACGCCGGGTCCTCGCGCGGGTCCTGCCAGCCGACCTTGCGCAGTTCCCGCAGACCTTCCTCCAAACGGAGGGTGAACAGACCTTCGGGATCGCGCGCGTGGGAGTCGAAGGGAGTGCCGTGCACGGCATAGCGCCAGCACATGGATTTGATGAACTCGGCCGCCGAACGGTTCAGTTGCCAATGCGATTTCGCGTGCCCGCGGGCGGCGCGGAAGCTCACCGCGAGCACCCCCGCGTACGCCAGTGCGCTGAGCGCGCTCGTCAGCCGGAAGTCACCACCGAGCGTCATCCTCCACGGCAGTGCCGCCAGCGCCGCCCCCACCACCAGCAGGCACAACTGCCAGCGGGTGCTGTTCACCGCGGCCCGCTGACGCCCTATCGCGAGTGAGTCCGCGTGGTGGAAGAGACCCGGCAGGTCGGCGTTGCGGAAGACCATGCTTTGCAGAGGACCGGGAATCGCCGTCACATCCACCCCTGTCTGCGGTTTTAGTCATCACTCTTTCGATGGAACGACCCGTTCCGTACACCTTCCGGCATTGCTGGGTCACGCGTTTGCGGCAAGCGGTCGTGCTCAGTTGCCAACAGTGGCCAAGAGAGTAAAGTCGTGCCGCCGACACTGCAACGGTGCATGTCGTCGGTACCACTGTCCACATGCAGGAATTACCCATCAAGGACGGCCGTGAAGACCTCCGTGAATTCTCTCTCCTTCGCCCCTGCGAAGAAGAGCCGTGTACCCCTGGCCGAGATCGACGTCCGCGGCGCCGACGCAGCCAGGAAGCTCGGCCGCGTGCTGCCCTCGTCGACCGGTCGCCCCGTGCAGGCGTCGACCTTCAACTCGGCGCTCTAGTCTGTCGGAGAGCTCTAGACTGGCGGAATGACTGCACCCGTGGTCCCATTCCGCGAGATCGTGCTCAAGGTTCACAGCAGATGCGATCTTGCTTGTGATCACTGCTATATCTACGAAGCCCCTGATCAGAGTTGGCGTACCCGCCCCAAGGCAATCTCTGACGAGGCTATTTCCTGGACGGCCCGGCGACTGGCCGAGCACGCCGAGAAACACGTACTGCCCTCCGTGTCAGTGATCCTGCACGGAGGGGAGCCGCTGCTGGCGGGCCCCGCACGGCTGCGCCGGGTGTGCGAGGAGCTGACCGCCGCCCTCGACGGCGTCGCGGAGCTCGATCTCCGTATCCACACCAACGGCCTCCAGCTCAGCAGCCGCTACCTCGACCTGTTCGACGAGTTCGGCGTGAAGGTCGGCATCTCCCTCGACGGCGACCGGTCGGCCAACGACCGCCACCGCCGCTTCGCCGACGGCCGCACCAGCCATCCGCTGGTCCTCAAGGCCGTCGAACTGCTCCAGAGCGAGCGCTACCGCCACCTCTTCCTCGGGCTGCTCTGCACCATCGACGTGGCCAACGACCCGGTCGCCGTGCACGACGCGCTCATCGCCCTGGACCCGCCGCGCATCGACTACCTGCTGCCGCACGCCACCTGGGACGCACCCCCGGCCCGCCCCGCCGGATCCCCGACCGAATACGCCGAGTGGATCCTGGCGGTCTTCGACCGGTGGGAGGAACAGGGCAGACCGGTTCCGGTCCGGCTGTTCGAGTCCGTACTGTCGACGTTGAACGGCGGCCCCAGCCTCACCGAGTCCCTGGGCCTGGCCCCCACCGACCTCGTGGTGGTGGAGACCGACGGCAGCCTGGAGCAGGTCGACTCGCTCAAGAGCGCCTACGACGGCGCCGCCGCCACCGGGTTCGACGTCTTCCGGCACTCCTTCGACGAGGTCGCCGCCCACCCGGGCGTCCGGGTGCGCCAGCTCGGCCTGGCCGGGGTCGGCCCCGAGTGCCGCGAGTGCCCGGTGGTGCGCTCCTGCGGCGGCGGGCTCTACACCCACCGCTACCGCTCGGCGAACGAGGCGGCGGGCCGGGCCCCCTTCGACGGCCCCTCGGTCTACTGCGAGGACCTGGAGGCGCTGGTGCGGGGCATCGAGACCCGCACGGCTACCCGTCTGGTCCCGGGCGCCCTGGCCGACCCCGGTGAACTCGTCGCCGCCGAGAACGAGCTCACCCGCACCCTGCTCGCCCGGCTGCACGCCGATCTGGCCGGCCGCGGCGGCGTCGAGTGGGCCGAGGCCTGGCGGCTGACCGCCCTCGTCGACGGGCCGGGCCTCGACGAGGTACTGACGCATCCGTACGCGCGCAGCTGGCTGCTCACCACCCTGGAGGCGCTGCGCACCGGCCGTTCCGACGCCGTCGCCCACGCCCACCGCCTCGCCGCCTACACCGCGGCCGCCGCCGTGCGCGGCAGGCTCGACGTGCCCGTCACCGTCGGGTACGCGGACGGCAGGCTGGTGCTGCCCACCCTCGGGGAGCTGCGGGTCGGCGCCGAGGGCGAGTCCGGCCGCGCGGAGGTGGTCGCGGCCGAGAAGGGCTTCCGGGTCCGGGGCGAGCGCTTCGAGCTGGAGGTGGAGTGCCCGCGCGAGCCGTGCGGCGACTGGCTGCCGGTGCGGGGCCTGGGCCGGGACGGGGCGCCCGATCCGGCGCTCGACGACCTCGACCCGTACCGCGACTGCTTCGGCACGGCGGTGCTGCCGCGGCTCGGCCTCGCCGAGGCCGACGAGTGGAGCGGGCGGCTCGGCGCGGCCTGGGGGCTGCTCTCGGCCACTGTTCCGGGCCACGCGGCCGCCGCGGCCGCCGCCCTGACCACGCTCACCCCGCTCGCGGGCGCCGGTGAAACGGTGGCCGGGCGGCACGGCTACGGGGCGTTGGGGGTGCCCGTGGGGCTGACGGGGGACGCGTTGGCGCTGGGGCTGCTGCGCGGCTTCCGCAGGGCCAGGTTCCGGGCCCTGCGCGATGTGGCGGACCTGTACGCCCTGGACGGCGGCTGGCTCCACCGGGCCGACTGGCACGAGGAGCCGGTACCGGTTTCGGTCCTGTTGGCCGAAACGCATGAGCGGGTGGCGGTCGCCGCGTACGACAGGAGTGCACGCACTCTGGCGGAGACCCGGCGGGCGCTGGAAGCTCTTCAGGGGGCGGCCGAACTCACCGTGGGCGGGAAGAGCCTGGTCGCCGACGTCCTGTCGGAGTGGGAAGAGGCAGCCCGTGGATGAGCGAGCCCAAGCGGTGCCGGCCAGCGCGTTACGCGACGACCTGGCCGCCATGGGGGTCAACGAGGGGGACACCCTGCTCGTGCACGCCTCGATGAGCGGGCTGGGGCACGGCCCCGGGGTGCTGGGGCAGGCCCTGCGGGAGGCGGTCGGCGGACGGATCAAGGGCACCCTGGTGGTCCCGGCCTTCACGCCGGAGAACTCGCTCACCTCGCTCGCCCACCGTCGGCGCAGCAGGAGCGTGCTGCGGAATCCGGCCGCGTACAAGGACTTCAAGCGCAGAATGGAGCCGTTCGATCCGGACCGGACCCGAAGTCAGGGAATGGGCCGGTTGGCGGAGTGGGTGCGCACCTCGGAAGGGGCGGTGCGCAGTACCCACCCGCAGACCTCCTTCGCCGCCTGGGGCTGCCGTGCCCTGGAGCTGACGGAGGGGCATGAACCCGATTGTCATCTGGGCGAGAAGTCGCCGCTCGGCGCGCTGTACCGGGCCGATGCCCGGGTACTCATGATCAATGTGGGATTCGACGTCTGCAGCGCCTTTCACCTCGCGGAATACCGGTATCTGCACAACCCGCCCAAGAAGCTGTACAGCTGTGTGGTGCGGGACGAGAGTGGGCGTCGTGGATGGTTCCACTATCCCGACGTCGATCTCGACGACAGCGACTTCGGGGCGGTCGGGGCCGACCTTCCGGAGGAAATGCGCAAAGAGTGGCAGCTGGGACGGAGAACCGCCCGGTTGTTTTCGATCAAGGGGGCGGTGGACCATGCGGTGGACTGGATGACCGAAAAGCGGCCTTGTTTGACCGAACGGTGAGGGGATGGAGCGCCGTGCGCTCCGGAATGATGTTCTTCAATACTGCAGGACGGGGGTCGTGTGCACGCATCAGCGCAGCCGCGTCCGGCCGACCAACATCGGCCCTACTTCTTTCTGAGTTACGCGCACACGCCGAGGTACGGGGCGGGCGGCCCGGACCCCGACATGTGGGTGGAGCGGCTCTTCCGTGATCTCTGCGGCCATGTGATGGCCATGACCGACCTGCCCGCCGGTGCGCCCGCCGGCTTCATGGACCGGGAGATACGGTCCGGCGAGGGCTGGTCGGAGCGTCTCGGCGAAGTCCTCGCCTCCTGCCGGGTGTTCGTGCCGCTGTTCTCGCCGCGCTACTTCGCGAGCGAGATGTGCGGCCGCGAGTGGTACGCGTTCGAGCAGCGCACCATCCAGCACCAGGCGTACACCAACCGCCCGGCCGAGGCGATCGTGCCGGCCCTGTGGGTGCCGGTCCCGCCCGAGCAACTGCCCGGGCCCGCCGAGCGGTTGCAGTTCAACCACCGGGCCTTCGGCGACCGCTACGTCACCGACGGGCTCTACGGGCTGATCAAGCTGCGCATATTCGCCGAGGAGTACGAACGCGCGGTCTACGAGCTCGCCAAACGGATCGTGAGCGTCGCCGACGCCACCGCGATACGGCCCGGCCGCCACGTCGACTACCGGCTGGCGCCCAGCGCCTTCGGCGCGGCCCCCAGCGAGGGCCCCCGGCCCATGCACGTCACCGTCGCCGCGCCCACCCGCCACGAGCTGCCCGAGGGCCGCGACGACGCGTACTACGGGGAAAGCCCGCTGGAGTGGAACCCCTACCACCCCGTCTCCGCCCGGCCGCTCGCGCTGGTGGCGGAGGACATGGTGCGCTCGCTCAACTACCAGACCACCGTCTCCTCCTTCGACGAGGAGGTGCTGCACCTCGACGGCAAACAGCCGCCGTCGCGGCCCGAGGTCCTGCTGGTGGACCGGTGGGCGCTGGAGGACGAGGACCGGCGCGCCCGGCTCGCGGCCTTCGACGCCGAGCACCGGCCCTGGGTGAGCGTGGTCGTCCCGTGGAACCGCGACGACCACCAGAGCCGGGCTTCGGAGGTGGAGTTGACGCACCGCCTGGAAGAGACCATGCCGTCCAAGATGCGCCAGGGGCGGGCCGCGTGCCGGGCCGCAGCCAAGGGCGTACCGAGCATGGAGGCCTTCGGGCAGATACTGCCCCAGGTCGTGGAGGCGGCGGCACAGCAGTATCTGAGACACGCGACGGTCTATCCGCCCGCGGGGGGCGGGCACACCGAACGGCCGCGCCTGGTCGGGCCGATGGGCACCGATTTCGGCACCACGCAGTACATCCCCGACAGGCTCGATCACGCGCCCGATGCGGAGGAGACGGATGACAGCCAGTCGTGACGGACGCATCGTCACGTTCTACTCGTACAAGGGTGGTACGGGCCGCACCATGGCCCTCGCCAACACGGCCTGGATCCTTGCCGCCAACGGCAAGCGGGTCCTCGCGGTGGACTGGGACCTGGAGGCCCCGGGGCTGCACCGCTTCTTCCACCCGTTCCTGGACCCCTCGACGCTCGGCGCCACCACCGGGGTCATCGATCTCATCACCGAATACGCCTGGGCCGCCACCAGTCCCGTGCCGCGCTCGGACGACTGGCACCGCGACTACGCGCGCATCCAGCCGCACGCCGTCTCGCTGACCCCGGAGGCCCTGGGCTGGCAGTTCCCCGACGGCGGCACCCTGGACTTCGTCTCGGCCGGCCGGCAGAACCGCGAGTACTCGGCGACCGTCTCCACGTTCGACTGGGACAACTTCTACGACCGGCTCGGCGGCGGCCACTTCTTCGACGCCCTGCGCGAGGACATGAAGGAGAACTACGACTACGTCCTGATCGACAGCCGCACCGGCCTCAGCGACATCGCCGACATCTGCACCGTCCACCTCCCCGACGTCCTGGTGGACTGCTTCACCCTCAGCGACCAGTCCATAGACGGCGCCGCCTCCGTGGCCCGCCAGATAGACGAGCGCTACAGCGGGCAGAACATCCGCATCCTGCCCGTCCCGATGCGCATCGACGAGGGCGAGAAGGAGAAGGCGGACGCCGGCCGGGCGCTCGCCCGGCTCAAGTTCGACCGCTTCCCGGCCGGGCTCTCCGGCGACGAACTCACCGCGTACTGGGGCGCGGTGGAGATCCCGTACCGCCCCTACTACGCCTACGAGGAGACGCTGGCGACCTTCGGCGACGAGGCCGGGCTCTCCAACTCGCTGCTGTCCGCCTTCGAGCGGCTCGCCTCCGTCGTCACCGAGGGCCGGATCACCTCGATGCCGACCGTCAACGAGGAGATCCGGCTGCGGATCCGGGACGCCTTCACCCGCCGCAGGCCCGCCCTTCCGGCCGATCTGTTCCTCAGCTACGTGGCCGAGAACCGGATGTGGGCCGACTGGATCGAGTCCGTGCTGACCCGGGCCGGGTTCCGGGTGGTGCCCCGGGACGTGTCGTCCGAACCCAGCAGCGCCGACGGGGAGGCGGTCGCCGCCGAGAACGCCGCCCGTACCGTGGTCCTGCTCTCCAGCGCCTACCTCAAGTCGGCCCGCGCTGTGGAGATCTGGTCCCGGGCCGCCGCCGAGGACCCCTCGGGGGCACGGCGCCAGCTGCTGCCGCTGCGGGTCGGCGACGTCCGGCTCACCGCGCCCTACATCGACCGCAACCCGGTGGACCTGTTCCGCCTCGACGAGGTGCACGCCACCACCGCGCTGCTGCGGGCCCTGGAGCGGCCGGTGCAGATCAGCGACGGGGTGGCGCCCGGACCTCGGTTCCCCGGCACCGTCCCCAAGATCTGGAACGCGCCGCCGCGCAACCCCGGCTTCACCGGCCGCTCGCTGGTCCTGGAGCGGATGCGCGACCAGCTCGGCGGTGGCCTCGCCGTCGTCCTGCCGCAGCCGCAGACGCTGTACGGACTCGGCGGCGTCGGCAAGACCCAGGTGGCCCTGGAGTACGTCCACCGGTTCATGGCCGACTACGACCTGGTCTGGTGGATCTCCGCCGAGCAGCCCGACGACGTGGTGGCCGGCCTCGCCGAGCTCGGCGTGCGGCTCGGGGTGCAGGGCGGCGACGACATGAACTCCGCCTCCCGCGAGGCCATCGACCTGCTGCGGCGCGGGGTGCCCACCTCGCGCTGGCTGCTGGTCTTCGACAACGCGGACGACCCCGAGCAGCTCAAGCGGTTCTTCCCGCCGGGCGGCCCGGGCCACGTCCTGGTGACCTCCAGGAACCAGACCTGGTCGCAGTACGGCGACGCGCTGCCCGTCGACGTGTTCCTGCGCGAGGAGTCCATCGAGCACCTCCAGCGGCGCGCCCCCGGGCTCTCCGTGGACGACGCCGACCAGGTCGCCACCGCGGTGGGCGACCTGCCGCTCGCCGTCGAGCAGGCGGCGGCGTGGATCGCGGAGACCGCGACGCCGGTCGCCGCCTATCTGGAGCAGCTGGCCCAGCAGGCGCCCAGCGTCCTCGCCCTCAACCAGCCCGCCGGATACCCCGAGCCGGTCGCCGCCACCTGGAACGTCTCCATCGAGCGGCTGAAGCAGCGCTCGCCCGCGGCGGTCCGCCTCCTCCAGCTCTGCGCCTTCTTCGCGCCCGAGCCGATCTCCGCCAACCTGCTCTACAGCAAGGAGATGATCGACGCGCTCAAGCCGTACGACGCCACGCTCCAGGAGAAGCTGGTGCTCGGCCGGGTCATCCGGGAGATCGGCCGGTTCGCCCTCGCCAAGGTCGACCAGGTCGGCAGCTCCATCCAGGTGCACCGGCTCGTCCAGGCCGTGATCCGGGCGCAGTTGAGCGACGAGGAGCAGATGGACGCCCGGCACGCCGTGCACCGCATCCTGGCGGGCGCCCGGCCGGACGCCGACGAGCCGATCGACAACCCGGAGACCTGGGCGCAGTTCAACACCATCTGGCCGCATCTGACCCCGTCGGGGGCGCGCCTGTGCGACGAGCCGGAGACCCGCCGGCTCCTCATCGACCGCGTGCGCTACCTGTGGAAGCGCGGTGACTTCAACGCGGCCGCCAACCTCGCCGAGGACCTGCGCGAGGAGTGGCGCGAGAAGCTGGGGCCCAACGACCTCCAGTACCTGTACCTGCGCTTCCACCTCTCCAACATCCTCCGCTCGCGCGGCCGTTACGTCGAGGCGATGGAGCTGGACGAGGAGACCCTGGCCCGCCAGACGGAAGTGCTCGGTGCCTCGCACCCGCACACGTACATGACCACCAGCGCCCTGGCGATGGACCTCGGCGCGCTCGGCCAGTACAGCAAGGCGATGGAGCTGGCGACCGAGGCGCACGAGGGGTTCCGGCAGATCTTCGACGAGTCGCACCCGCGCACGCTCGCCGCCGCCAACAACCTCGCCCTGAACATGCGGATGCTCGGTCAGTACGCCCGGGCCCGCGAGCTCGACCAGGACGTCTACGACCGGCGCACCGAGGTGCTCGGCCCGGAGCACCCCTACACCCTCTCCTCCGCCATGAACCTGGCGCGGGACCTGCGGGAGATCGGGCGCTACGAGGACTCGGTGGCGCTGCTCAGCCGGACGTACGACCTCTACAAGGAGCAGCTGGGCCGGGCCTTCCCGGGCACCCTGGCGGCGGCCAAGAGCCTCGCCGTGTCGCTGCGCCGGGCGGGCCGGCTCGACGACGCGCGGCGGCTGACCACCGCGACCCGCAACCGCTACCGCGCCAAGTACACCTCCGCCAACCCCGACTGGCTGGCCTGCGACCTCAACATGGCCGCCGACCTGTTCGCGGCCGGGGACTCGGCGGCGGCGCGGGACGCGGCCCAGGAGGTCGTCGACCAGTACGTCAAGGTGCCGGGGGAGCGGCACCCGTACACGCTGGCGGCCAGCAACAACCTGGGCATCTACCAGTGGGGCTGCGGGGCGCTGGACGCCGCCGACACCTTGTTGGAGAACACCATACGGACGATGCGGGACATACTCGGGGAGAACCATCCCCACGCGTTGTTCGCCACCGTCAACCTGGCCAACGTGAAGGCCGACATGGGTGATCTGGAGAGCGCCCTGGAGATCGAGCGCAACGCGGTCGCGCGGCTGCGGGAGGTGCTGGGAGCGCACCACCCCGAGACGCTCGCCTGCGCCGCGAACATGTCGGTGACGCTCGACGGGCTCGGCCGCAAGGAGGAGGCGACGCACGTGCGGGCGGAGGCCGTGGAGGAGCTGCAGCGGCTGCTCGGCGACGAGCACGCCTTCGTCCGGATCGCCCGGGACGAGCGCCGGGTGCAGCGGGACCTGGAGCCGCTGGCGGTGTGAGCCGGGGCGGCGCGACGAGGGGACGACCGGTGCGACCGGAGTGATCGCACCGGTTCCCTCCGCCGGGTGCCGCCCCGCCGGGTGCCGCCGGGGTCAGTCCTCCTCGATCAGCCAGGTGAGGATGTCGGGCAGCGCGTGCAGCGCGTCGAAGTGGGCGGCGGCCGGTTCCAGCACGGCCGTCGCGCCCGGGATGCGTTCGGCGAGCCAGCGGGAGTGGCCGACGGGTGAGAACACGTCCTTCACGCCGTGCCACAGCAGCACCTCGCCGGCGATGTCCGCGGGGTCGAACCCCCAGGGGCTGCAGAAGGCGAGTGCGTCGTCGATCCAGCCGTACGCCGAAGTCCGCAGCGCCTCCTGGTAGTTGCGCAGCAGCATGGACCGCACCCCGGCGTCCTTGACGACCATGCGGTCGGCGTGGGTGAGGTCGCGGCGCAGCTCGTCGAGGAGTTGGATGGGGTTCCTGCGGATCTCGTCGGAGCGCGGGATGAGCCGGGCCGCGAACTCCTCGGGGTTGACCGACGCGGTCGTGAACTCCTCCACGTTGTAGGCGGTCATCCCGTCGAACCAGTCCAGCCCGGCCGCGTCCCGGGGCGCGAGCGTGACCAGCGCGGCGGTCCGGGTGACCCGCTCGGGCATCAGGGCGGCGCAGGCCAGCGCGTGCGGGGCGCCGCCGGAGCGGCCTACGACGGCGAAGCGTTCCAGGCCGTAACTGTCCGCGATCGCCTTCACGTCCTGGACGACGTCGGCGACGCTGCGGCCCTCCAGCCGGTCGGAGCCGCCGTAGCCGGGTCTGTCGTACGCGATCAGCTGCATCCGGCGCTGGTAGAGCACCATGCCGCGCGGCGCGGGGCCGAGCCGGCTGCCCGGGGTGCCGTGCAGCAGGAAGACGGGCCTGCCCCGCGGGTCCCCGAAGCGCTCCACCGTCAGATGCCGCCCATCGGCCGCGCGCACCCGACCGCGCACTCGTGCCCCCTCCGCTAGTGGGTCGCGATACCGATCGCCGGGACCGTCCTCGTACCGCCCATACCGGTTGTCGGATACAGGCATCGACTGTTGCGGCATTCCCCTCCCGCCCGCGATTTACCCATTCAGTGGAGTGTGACCGGGACTCCCCCTGGGACGGAAGCGGAGTTACCGTCGAAGTACACGTCCGATTCGGACCCTTGGGGGCCGTGATGGTCGAGGCATTGGTGGCGACGGCTGTGGCCGTCGGATCCGCCGGCATCGTGTATGTGATGGCGGCGGCCCGGGTCGTCAAGCAGTACGAACGCGGTGTGGTCTTCCGGCTGGGCAAACTCAGGGGATCGGTGCGCGGCCCGGGCTTCACCCTGATCCTTCCGTTCGCCGACCGGCTCCACAAGGTGAACATGCAGATTGTGACGATGCCGGTCCCGGCGCAGGACGGGATCACCCGGGACAACGTCACGGTCCGGGTGGACGCGGTGATCTACTTCAAGGTGGTCGACCCGGCCGACGCGGTCATCCAGGTCGAGGACTACCGCTTCGCGGTCTCCCAGATGGCCCAGACCTCGCTGCGCTCGATCATCGGCAAGAGCGACCTCGACGACCTGCTCTCCAACCGGGAGAAGCTCAACCAGGGCCTGGAGCTGATGATCGACAGCCCGGCGATGGGGTGGGGCGTGCAGATCGACCGGGTGGAGATCAAGGACGTGTCGCTGCCGGAGACGATGAAGCGCTCGATGGCCCGGCAGGCCGAGGCCGACCGGGAGCGCCGGGCCCGGGTGATCAACGCGGACGCGGAGCTCCAGGCGTCGAAGAAGCTGGCCGAGGCGGCCGGGGTGATGTCGCAGCAGCCCGCCGCCCTCCAACTGCGGCTGCTCCAGACGGTGGTGGCGGTGGCGGCCGAGAAGAACTCGACGCTGGTCCTGCCGTTCCCGGTGGAGCTGCTGCGGTTCCTGGAACGGGCGGCTCCGCTGCCTGCGGGGGAAGGGTCTGCGCCGGCGGCTGGGGCACCCGCAGCGGAAGCGGTCGAGGCGGAAGCCCCCGCTCCGGAAGCTCCCGGGGCACAGGCGCACTCCGAACTGGGAATGGAAGGCCAACCGGCAGAACCGCCTTCGATCCCATGATTGTGAGCGGAGTCTCACCTGTGAACGCTCTGGGCGTCCCGAGAGGGCGATTCGCCCCTTTCCAGCCGAATGATCATGGCCGGAATATTGCGGCCATGTGACACCAACAGGACGTACGACACAAGCGCTTCGCAAAGCCGCAGCGGCTCCCGAACCCGATT
Organism: Streptomyces melanogenes; assembly: GCF_014649795.1. Classification (GTDB taxonomy): domain Bacteria; phylum Actinomycetota; class Actinomycetes; order Streptomycetales; family Streptomycetaceae; genus Streptomyces; species Streptomyces noboritoensis. The sequence continues at coordinate 410,207 of NZ_BMTS01000005.1, read as the reverse complement.
TGCCGGGCGTCCGGGCGCTGGCTCTAATAGCGGCCATGTCAACGATCCGCGCCCTGCGGGCCGACCGTACCGGCATGGCGGCGCTCTGCGCGGTGCTCCTGTTCGTCGTCCTCGCCCTGGCCGCACCCCTGATCACCGCGCTCTACGGCAAGAACGCCACCGAGCACTACGGACAGAACGCCCCCGGACTGCTCAGCCCCGAAGGGCTCCCGGTGCTCCCCAACGGCGGGATCTCCGGCGAGTTCTGGTTCGGTCTGGAGCCGGGGCTCGGGCGCGACGTCTTCGCCCAGCTCCTGTACGGGATGAGGACGTCGCTCGTCGTGGCGGTCGCCGCCACCGCCGTCATCGCGCTGCTCGGCACCGTGCTCGGCCTCGTCGTCGGCTACCTCGGCGGGCTCGCCGAGCGGGCCTTCACCTTCGTCTGCAACGTCCTGCTCGCCTTCCCGACCCTGCTGCTCCTGCTGGCGCTGAGCCCGGTCGTCAAGACCCGGTTCGTGGACCCGGGCGAGAACGAGCCGGTCTGGATGCAGTTCACCGTGCTGATCCTGGTGTTCGCCGCCTTCGGGTGGGTGCCGCTCGCCATGGTGCTGCGCACCACCGTGAAGTCGCTGCGGGAGCGGGAGTTCATCGAGGCGGCGCGCGCCTCGGGGGCGAGCCGCTGGCACATCCTGGTCCGCGAGCTGCTGCCCAACATCTGGGCGCCGATCCTGGTCAACGTCACTCTGACGCTGCCCGGCATCGTCACCGCCGAGGCCGCGCTCTCCTACCTCGGCGTCGGCATCGACGAGCCGGTGCCCGACTGGGGCCGGATGATCTCCCGGGGTGCGGAGGTCTTCTACGACGACCCCACCTACATGGTCTTCCCCGGCGTGACGATCCTCGTCTTCGTCCTCGCCTTCAACCTGCTCGGTGACGCGGTACGGGACGCGCTCGACCCCCGTACCGCCCACTGACCGCCACTTTCTTTCGTACGACCACCTTTCGCACAACCACCTTCTGCCACACCGGAGTTCGTCATGCCCAGATTCAGCCCGCGCACCGCAGCCGTCCCGGCTCTCGCCACCGCCGCCGCCCTGCTGCTCTGCTCCTGCTCGGCGGGCGCGGGCAAGGGTGACGGGGACGGCAAGGCCAATCCCACCGAGGTCAGGAGCGGACAGCGGCTCACCGCCACCCTCGGCACCGCGAAGGACAGCCGGGGCCCGGCCCCCGCCGTCGCGGGCGCGCAGTCCGGCGGCACCGTCAAGGTCGCCAACCTCAACGACTACAGCCACCTCGACCCGCAGAAGATCTACGCGGGCGAGGGCTACAGCACCTCGCTGCTGTGGGGCCGCCAGCTGACGCAGTATCAGGTCGTGGACGGCAAGCCGGTCCTGGTGGGCGACCTGGCCACCGACACCGGCCGCTCCTCGGACGGCGGCCGCACCTGGACGTACACGCTCAAGGACGGGATCGCCTGGGAGGACGGGCAGCCGATCACCTCCGAGCACGTCAAGTACGGCATCGAGCGCACCTTCGCCCCCGGCTTCGAACTCGGCCCCAGCTACTGGCCCGAGTGGCTCACCGGCTCCGAGGACCGCAGCGCCGCCGTCAAGAAGTACGCCGGGCCCAAGGGCGGCGGCCTGGACGCCATCGAGACGCCCGACGCGAAGACCGTCGTCTTCCACTTCCCCGAGCCGCAGTCCGACGTGCCGTACATGGCCGCCCAGTCCTCCTCCTCGCCGGTGCGCCCGGACAAGGACACCGGCACCGCGTACGACACCCACCCGTTCGCCACCGGCCCGTACCGGATCGCCGAGCACAAGCAGAACCAGGGGCTCGCCCTGGAGCGCAACCCGCACTGGAAGGCGGAGACCGACCCGATCCGCCACCAGTACGCCGACCGCTTCGAGTTCACCTTCGGCAAGAAGATCCTCAACACCGCACAGGAGGTCCTCAACGGGCGCGGCGCCGGGCCGGACACCGTCACCACCAAGAGCGAGGTGCCGCCGGAGCTGTACGCGCAGGCCGAGCGCGACCCGAAGAAGAAGGCGCTCCTGGTGGCGGGGAGCAGGGGCGCCTACACCAACGACCTCTACATCAAGAACAGCCGGGTCGCCGACCCCGAGGTCCGCAAGGCCATCCACTACCTCTTCCCCCGCGAGCAGGCCCGCCAGGTGCTCGGCGGCCCGCGCCTGGGCGAGTTCGCCACCACGCTCTCCTCGCCCGCCGTCGTCGGCTGGAAGAAGTACGACCTCTACCCGGTCAAGCCGAGCGGCGACATCGAGAAGGCCAAGGAGCACCTGGCCAAGGCGAAGACCAAGGTGGACACGCTCACCTACGCCTACGAGGCCGACGCGCCCGAGAAGGACCGGCTCGCCCAGGTCCTCGTCGACGCCTTCGGCAAGGCCGGGATCAAGCTGGTCGTGAAGCCCCTGGACAAGGCCGCGTTCACCAACGAGGTCTTCCGCGGACCCGCCCCCTACGACCTGTGGATGTCCACCAACTCGGTCGACTGGCCCACCCCGGCCACCCTGCTGCCCGACGGCTACGACAGCCGTCTCGACGCCCTCTCCAACGGCATCCGCTACAGCAACCCGAAGGTCGACAAGGAGCTCGACCGGATCAGGACCATCGGCGACGCGCAGCAGAAGGCCGCCGCGCTCATCGACCTGGAGCAGGTCGTCATGGCGGACGTGCCGGTCGTGCCGTTCCTCTACACCGCGGTCACCCAGTTCCGCGGGCAGAACATCGGCGGCGCCGCCATCCACCCGATCTACGGCTCCGTCGCCGCCGCCGACCTCTACCTGAAGAAGTCCTGACCCTCCCATGACCGGTTACGTCGTCCGACGCGCCCTGCAGGCCGTGGCGGTGCTCCTCGCGATCACCGCCACCGCCTTCGGGCTGTTCTTCGCGGCCCCCTCCGACCCCGCGCTCATCGCCTGCGGCCCCAAGTGCGACACCGGGCAGGTCGAGGCCGTACGCCACAGCATGGGCCTGGACCGGCCCGTCGCCGCCCAGTTCGGCGACTATCTGGGCGGTCTGGTGGCGGGCCGCACCATCACCGACGTCGACGGCAGCCCCATCGACTGCCCGGCGCCCTGCCTGGGCTACTCCTACGCCCTGCACCAGCCGGTCCTCGACGCCATCGCGGACCGCTTCCCGGCGACCCTGTCGCTCGCGGCGGGCGCCCTGGTGGTGATCGTGGTGCTCGGCGTCGGCGTGGGCTTCACCGCCGCGCTGCGCCGGGGCACCCGCACCGACCGGCTGCTGTCCGGCTTCACCCTGGTCGGCGCGAGCGTGCAGATCTACTTCCTCGGCTACGCCCTCCAGTACCTCCTGGTGTACGCGACGGGCGCGCTGCCGGTGCCCGGCTACACCCCCTTCGGCTCCTCGCCCGGGGCCTGGGCGGCCGGGCTCGCGCTGCCCTGGCTGGTCCTCGGCTTCGTCAACGCGGCCGTGTTCGCCCGGCTCTCGCGGGTGCAGATGCTGGAGTCGATGCACGAGGGGTACGTCCGCACCGCCCGCGCCCGGGGCCTGTCCACGCTGCGCGCCCATCTGAAGTACACCGCGCGCGGCGCCGGAGCCCCGCTGGTGCAGCTGCTCGGCCTGGAGGCCGGGGCGCTGTTCGGCGGGGCCTTCATCACCGAGACCGTCTTCGGCATCGACGGCATCGGCAAGCTCGCCGTCGACTCCGTCGTCCAGAACGACCTGCCCACGGTCGTCGGGACCGTCCTGCTCGCCGCCTTCTTCGTGGTGGTGTTCGTCGCGCTCGCCGACCTCCTGGTGGCGCGGCTCGACCCGAGAGTGAGACTCGTATGAGTGCCGTGCTCCGCATCCGCGACCTGTCCGTCTCCTTCACCGGCGCTCGGGGCGCGCTCGTCCGGGCCGTGGAGGGGGTCTCCCTGGAGGTCGCGGCCGGTGAAGTGCTCGGCCTGGTGGGGGAGTCGGGCTCCGGCAAGTCCACCGTCGGGCTCGCCGCGCTGGGCCTGCACGACCCCGCGCGCACCCGGATCGAGGGCAGTGTCGAGGTGGCCGGGACCGAGGTGGTCGGCGCTCCCGAGTCCCGGCTGCGGGGGCTGCGCGGCTCCCGGATCGCGATGGTGTTCCAGGACGCGCTCGCCGCGCTCTCGCCCTTCCACACGGTCGGGGCGCAGCTCGCGGAGGCCTACCGGGTCCACCACAAGGGTGCCTCGCGGGCCGAGGGCCGGGAGCGGGCGGCCGCGATGCTGGAGCGGGTGGGGATCGCGGCCGCCCGGGCCGGGGACTATCCGCACCAGTTCTCGGGCGGGATGCGCCAGCGCGTGATGATCGCGGCCGCGCTGGTCAACGCGCCGGACGTGGTGGTCGCCGACGAGCCCACCACGGCGCTCGACGCCCGCGTCCAGCGCCAAGTGCTCGACCTGCTCGCCGAGTTGGGGCGCGAGAACGGCACCGCGGTGCTGTTCGTCAGCCACGACATGGGTGTGGTGGGCGACTTCACCGACCGTACGGCGGTGATGCGGAACGGCCGGGTCGTCGAGGAGGGGACGACGGCCCGGCTCCTCACGGACGCCTCGCACCCCTACACCCGGGCGCTGACCGGGGCGGCGCCCACCCTGGCCACCCTGCCGGGCAGCAGGCTGGCGACGGTCGACGAGCCGGCGCCGGTGACTCCGCCCCGGCCCGCCGCGCCCGTGGTGGATGGCCCGCCTCTCGCCGAACTCGCCGGAATCCGGGTCGAGTTCCCGGGCAGACGCGGTCTGTCGGTGCGCCGGCCCGAGCCGGTGGTGGCCGTACGGGACGTGAGCCTGCGCATCGAGCCCGGCCGCACCCTCGGTCTGGTCGGCGAGTCCGGCTCCGGCAAGTCGACCACCGCCCGGGTCCTCGCCGGGCTCCAGCGGCCCACCGCCGGGACCGTGCGCTTCGACGGGCGGGACGTCTCGGACGCCGCCCGCGACACCGCGCTGCGCCGCGAGCTGAGCCGGGACGTCCAGCTGGTCTTCCAGGACCCGTACGCCTCGCTCAACCCGCGCCGCACCGTCGAGGAGATCGTCACCACGCCGCTGCGCGCCCACACCCGGATGGACCGGGACGAGCGGCGGGAGCGGGCCGCGGGGCTGCTGAAGCAGGTGGGGCTGGCGGAGGACCGGCTCGACCGCTATCCGCACGAGTTCAGCGGCGGGCAGCGCCAGCGCATCGGCATCGCCCGGGCCCTGGCGGTCCGCCCGCGGCTGGTCATCGCGGACGAGCCGGTGTCGGCGCTCGACGTCTCCGTACAGGCGCAGGTGCTGAACCTGCTGATGGACCTGCGCGACGAACTCGGCCTCTCGCTCCTGTTCGTCTCGCACGACCTGGCGGTGGTGCGGCACGTGTGCGACGAAGTCGCGGTGATGCGGGGTGGGGTGCTGGTGGAGAGCGGGGAGCGGGATCAGGTGTTCGAGGCGCCGTCGAGTGAGTACACGAAGGAGTTGCTGGCTGCGGCGTATTAGGGCGGGTGGTGGGGGCGCGTTTTCGGGTGCGGGCCGGTGGGGGCTGGGCGCTCCCCCAAGTTCTCGGCTTCGCTCGAACAGGTCGGCTTCGCTCGAACAGGGGGGACCCCCATCGCGGCGGAGCCGCACATGTCACAGCCCCGCGCCCCTTAGGGGGTGCCCACCTCCAGCGGGTCGTCCCCCGTCTGCTCGCTCCTCTTGCGCAGCCCCGCCATGACCAGGGTCACCGCCGCCCCGCCCACCGCCCAGGCCGACAGCACCAGGAGCGGGCCGGTGATCGCGTTGCCCCGGAAGTACGCGATCGAGCGCGCCGCCCAGGTGCCCGCGCCCGGGGGCAGCGCCGGGCCGATCGCCTTCCAGAACGGTGGCAGCAGCGGATAGGGGTAGGCGCCGCCCGCGCTCGGGTTGCCGAGCACGACGACGACCAGGATCGCCAGGCCGATGCCGACGATCCCGGCGAGGCCCTGGAAGGCCAGGGTGGTGGCGCCGACCGCGAACACCACCAGCGCGCCCAGGCCCGCCAGGCCCGGGTAGCTGCCCGGCAGCGCGCCCAGCACCGGCCCGACGATCAATGCGCCGAGCAGCCCGGCGGCGATCGAGTACACCGAGAGCGCGCCGAGCCGGATCACCGCCCGCTGGGTGTTGGCGGGCCGGGCGCCATGGCTGATCGCCAGGATCGCGGCGCACAGATAGCCGCCCACGCACCAGCCGACCACCAGGTAGAACGAGGACAGGCCCCGGGCGTCCTCCGGGTCGGCCGGGGCGACGTCGACCACCTTCACGGTGCGCTGCTCGGCCTTCTCGATCGCGGTGACGACCAGCTCGACGGCCTGGGAGAGGGACGCCCCGCCACCGCCCGCGACGAGCAGGGTGTCCGTGGTGGACCCCGGGTCGACGATCAGCGCGCCGTCGATGTCGCGGTTCCGCAGCTGCCGGGTGGCCGCCGCCCGGTCCTCGACCGCTCGGGCGTCCAGCGCGTCGCCAGGGATCGCGTTCAGCCGCTGCACGGCCTGGGCGCTGATCTGCGCGGGCGCGACCACCCCGAACGGAACGTCCTTCGGCTTGGGGTGGTGGAAGGCACCGGCATAGGACGCGATGAACGCGACCATCAGCCCGAGCACCCCGATGACCAGCAGCGCGGCCCGCACGGTGACGGCGCTCTTCACCTCGTCGACGAACGTCATGTCCCTCACGCTCCGGGGCGCGGCAGGGCCGCGCAGTCGGGGCTGGGCCGAATGGCTGACGGCCTGCTGACGACCCCGCCGAGCCGGTCGCTCATACATGTGTCGTACGTACGTTCGAAAATTGGTCTATGGTGAAGGAGGGGGAAAGTGAGAACGATTGGTCCAGGAGGTGCGGGTGCCCGGTTTCACGCATCTGCGCACCGTTTCGGGTTACTCCCTGCGGTACGGGGCTTCCCACCCGGAACGGCTGGCCGAGCGCGCCGCCGAACGGGGGATGGACGCACTCGCTCTCACCGACCGGGACACCCTCGCCGGCGCCGTGCGCTTCGCCAAGGCGTGCGCCGCGGCGGGGGTGCGCCCGCTCTTCGGCACCGACCTCGCCGTCCCGGAACACCTCCTCGACCAGGGGAAGGGGCAGGGGGCGGCCCCCGCCCGGCGTCCGCGCACCCCGGTGCGGGGCGGCGCCTTCGTCGACGAGTCGGCGCCGCGCGCCACCTTCCTCGCCCGGGACGGCGCCACCGGCTGGGCGGAGCTCTGCCGGCTGATCACCGCCGCCCACACGGCCACCGGACAGCCCGCCCTCTCCTGGTCCGCGCTGCCCGCCGACGGGCTCACCGTGCTGCTGGGGCCCGCGTCCGAGGTGGGCAGGGCGCTCGCCGCGGGCCGCCCGGACCGGGCCGCGCACCTCCTCGCGCCCTGGCGCGAGCTGTACGGCGACGCCCTGCGCCTGGAGGTCGTGCACCACGGGCGCGCGGGCACCGGGCCCGGCTCGCTCCGCCTCGCCGCCCGCACCCTCGGCCTCGCCGCCGAACAGGGCGTACCGGCCGTGCTGACCAATGCCGTGCGGTACGCGGACGCCGGGCTCGGGCCGGTCGCCGACGTCCTGGACGCGGCCCGCCGGCTCGTCCCCGTCGACCCGCGCCGGGGACTGGACAGCGGCGAGCGCTGGCTCAAGGAACCGGCCGCCATGGCCCGCACCGCCGAACGCGTCGCCGAGGCCGCCGGGTTCCGCCGGGACGCCGCGCACCGGCTGCTCACCACGACCGAGGAGACCGCCGCCGCGTGCCTGGTCGACCCCCGGGCGGAGCTGGGCATCAAGACGTACAGCTACTTCCCCGAACCCCATCTCGTCGGCGCCGCGGACCGCACCCCGCAGCGGGTCCTCGCCTCCCGCGCCGCCGCGGGCATGGTGCTGCGCGGCTACGACAACGACCCCGCGTACTGGGCGCGGATGCACCGGGAGCTGGACGTCATCGCCTTCCACGGCTTCGCCGCCTACTTCCTCACCGTCGCCCAAGTCGTCGACGACATACGGGAGATGGGCATCCGGGTGGCCGCGCGCGGCTCCAGCGCCGGGTCGCTCGTCAACCACCTCCTCGGCATCGCCCACGCCGACCCCGTCGAACACGGCCTGCTGATGGAACGCTTCCTGTCCACCCGGCGCTATGTGCTGCCGGACATCGACATCGACGTCGAGTCCGCCCGCCGCCTCGACGTCTACCGCGCGATCATCGGCCGCTTCGGCACCGAACGGGTCGCCACCGTCGCCATGCCCGAGACCTACCGGGTCCGCCACGCCGTACGCGACGTGGGCGCCGCGCTGTCCATGGACCCGGCCGAGATCGACCGGATCGCCAAGTCCTTCCCGCACATCCGGGCCCGGGACGCCCGCGCCGCGATGGCCGAACTGCCGGAGCTGCGCGAGGTCGCGGCGGAGCAGGGGCGGCACGGGAGGCTGTGGGAGCTGGTCGAGGCGCTGGACGGGCTGCCGCGCGGGATCGCCATGCACCCGTGCGGAGTGCTCCTCTCGAACATCACGCTGCTGCGCCGCACCCCCGTGGTGCCGACCAGCGGCGAAGGGTTCCCCATGTCCCAGTTCGACAAGGAGGACGTGGAGGACCTCGGGCTGCTCAAGCTGGACGTCCTCGGTGTGCGGATGCAGTCGGCGATGGCGCACGCGGTCGCCGAGATCGGCCGCACCACCGGCCGCAAGCTCGACCTCGACGACCCGCGCCAGGTCCCGCAGGGGGACCTGCCGACCTACCGGCTCATCCGCTCCACCGAGACGCTCGGCTGCTTCCAGATCGAGTCACCGGGCCAGCGCGATCTGATCGGGCGGCTCCAGCCCGCCACCTTCCACGACCTGGTCGTGGACATCTCGCTCTTCCGGCCGGGGCCGGTCGCCGCCGACATGGTCCGGCCGTTCATCGAGGCCCGCCACGGGCGGGCCCCGGTGCGCCATCCGCACGAGGACCTGGCGGACGTCCTGGGGGAGACCTACGGCGTGGTCGTCTTCCATGAGCAGCTCATCGAGATGCTGCACGTCATGACCGGCTGCGGCCGGGCCATGGCCGACCAGGCCCGGCGCGCCCTCTCCGACCCCGAGTCGCAGGAGGAGATCCGCGTCTGGTTCGCCGCGTGCGCGGCCGAGCGCTCGTACCCGCCCGAAGTGATCGACCGCACCTGGGAGATCATCAAGGCCTTCGGCTCGTACGGCTTCTGCAAGGCGCACGCCGTCGCGTTCGCCGTGCCGACCTACCAGTCGGCCTGGCTCAAGGCCCACCACCCGGCCGCCTTCTACGCCGGGCTGCTCACCCACGACCCCGGGATGTACCCCAAGCGGCTGCTCCTCGCGGACGCGCGGCGGCGCGGGGTGCCCATCCTGCCGGTGGACGTGAACCGGTCGTCGGCCGCTCATCGAATCGAACTGGTGTCCAATTCCCGGATCTGGGGGCTCCGGCTCGCGCTCGCGGACGTCCAGGGGATCAGCGAGGCCGAGACCGCCTGGATCGAACAGGGGCAGCCCTACTCCTCGCTGCTCGACTTCTGGCGGCGGGCCAGGCCGAGCCGCCCCGTCGCCGAACGGCTCGCCCAGGTCGGCGCGCTCGACGCGTTCGGCGGCAACCGGCGCGACCTGCTGCTGCACCTCGCCGAACTCCACCGCGCCCAGCGGGCGGCCGGGTCCGGCGGCGGCCAGCTCCCGCTCGGCGACGGGCGGCGGACGGCCCGCGCCGGACTGCCCGACCTCGACGAGGCGGAACGGCTCAGCGCCGAGCTGGGCGTCCTCGGCATGGACGCGTCCCGCCATCTGATGGTGGATCACGAGACGTTCCTGAAGGAGCTGGGCGTGGTCTCGGCCAAGCGACTGCGGGACGCCGGGCACGGCGAGACCGTCCTGGTCGCGGGCGCCAAGGCGGCCACCCAGACCCCGCCCGTCCGGTCCGGCCGGCGGGTCATCTTCACCACGCTGGACGACGGCACGGGCCTGGTCGACCTCGCCTTCTTCGGCGACAGCCACGCCGCCTGTGCGCACACGGTCTTCCATTCCTGGCTCCTGTTGGTACGAGGGGTGGTGCAGCGCCGCGGCCCGCGCAGCCTCAGCGTGGTGGGCGCCGCGGCCTGGAACCTGGCCGAGTTGGTCGAACTCCGCCACGAGGGCGGCCTGGACGCGGTCTCGGCCCGTCTGTCGACCCCGGCACCGCAAACGCCCGACGGTGAGGGTGAGGAGGCTCCCGGGAAGGACCTCGACAGCGGACGCCGCATCGAACTGTCCACGGGGTATCAGCTGAACCCCTGGGCCGACCTCCAGCCACCCGGCGAACGAGCCGCCACCGGCCGGAAGTTGTGGCACCAGAGCCCGGGGAGCGCGGGATGATCCTCTGCGTTCGATTCCATGTACCTCCTGTAGCTGAAGGGTCTGTTGCAGGTGGTGCGGGTGGTGCCGAGGCTGCGGGCGGTGGGTGCGGGGCCGCCCTCCCCGCGCTGCTCGCGGTGCTCGGCGGGCTCACCCCGGTCGTCCAGGCGCTCCCCCCGGACGCCGCGCTCGTCGATGTGCGGGGCGCCGAGCGGTACTTCGGGTGGAACGCGGCCCAGCTCGCCTCCGTCATCCGGGTCAGGGCGCTCGCCCACTGCGGGGTGGACTGCACCATCGGGGCCGGGCCCAACCCGATGCTGGCCCGGATGGCCGCCCGGGGCGCCCGGCCGGGCACGACCCTGGTGCTGTCCCCGGACGAGGTGACGGAGTTCCTGGCGGACAAGCCCGTCGCCGCGCTGGACGGGGTCGGCTCCGCGACCGCCCGTACCCTCTGCTCGTACGGGCTCGACTCGGTCGGCAGGGTCGCCGCCGCCCCGCTCGCCACCTTGCAGCGGATCGTCGGCGCGCGGTCCGGGCGCGAGCTCCACGAACGGGCCCTGGGCATCGACCGCACCCCCGTCGTGCCGAACGCGGCGGCCCGCTCCCTCGGTGCCGAACGCTCCTTCCCCCGCGACGAGTTGGACCCCGACCGGCGACGCCGTGCGCTGCTCTCCCTCGCGGAGGAGCTGGGCGCCCGGCTGCGCGGCACGGAGCAGGTGTGCCGCTCCCTGACGCTCACCGTCCGGTACGCCGACCGGTCCACCACCACCCGTGGCCGCACCCTGCGCGAACCCACGGCCCACTCCCCGGCGCTCACCGCGCTGGCGTACGCGATCCACGAGTCGCTCGGCCTCCAGCGAGCCCGTGTCCGGGGCGTCTCCCTGCGGGCCGAGGGGCTGATGCCCGCCCGACTGGCCTCCCGGCAGCTGACGTTCGACCCCGCGGACGACCGGGCCCGCCGTATCGAGGCGGTCGCCGACCGCGCCCGCGCCCGCTTCGGCCCGGCCGCCATCGTCAGCGCGGCGACGGCGACCGGTCCGGGGGCCGCTCCCACCGGCCCCGTGGCGGCCCCCGGCGCCCTGGCCGACGCCGCTTGACCCACGGCGCCGAGATCGAAAGCAGGGGTCGCGAGCGCGGGAACCCTGGAGTGGCGTAGCCGGGCGCGGGCGGCGACACGGCAGTTTTTACCGACGCGTAACTTCACTCTCAGGCTACTGGTGCGTAATTTGGCGAGCGAACAGCACTTGTGGTCCGGATCACAGGGTGTGTGTCCCCGCAACTCCCCTTGAGCCGCAAGGAGATCGCTCGATGCTGCCCTGGAAGCCCCGCCGCGCCTGGAAACACCTGGCCAGACCGCTGGCGGCGCTGCTGCTCGCCGCCGCGGCCACCGTCGTTCCCGCGACCGCCGCGCACGCCCAGTCAGCCGCTCCCAGCAGCGGCTGGAACGACTACTCCTGCAAGCCCTCCGCGGCCCACCCCCGCCCCGTCGTCCTGGTCCACGGCACCTTCGGGAACTCGGTCGACAACTGGCTGGCCCTCGCCCCGTACCTCGTCCACCGGGACTACTGCGTCTTCTCCCTCGACTACGGCCAGCTCCCGGGCGTACCGCTCTTCAACGGCCTGGGCCGCATCGACAAGTCGGCCGAACAGCTCGCCGGTTTCGTAGACAAAGTGCTCGCGGCGACCGGCGCCCCCAAAGCCGATCTGGTGGGGCACTCCCAGGGCGGCATGATGCCGCGCTGGTACCTGAAGTTCCTGGGCGGCGCCTCCAAGGTGAACACCCTGGTCGGCATCGCGCCCGACAACCACGGCACCACCCTGCTCGGCCTCACGGCGCTGCTGCCCTACTTCCCCGGCGCCGGTGACCTGCTCAACCTCGCCACCCCCGGCCTCGCCGACCAGGTGGCCGGGTCGCCGTTCCTGGCCAAGCTCAACGAGGGCGGCGACACCGTTCCCGGAGTGCACTACACCGTCATCGCCAGCAAGTACGACGAGGTGGTCACCCCGTACCGCTCGCAGTTCCTGAACGGCCCCGATGTCGACAACGTCCTCATCCAGGACAAGTGCGCCCTCGACCTCTCCGAGCACGTGGCGATGGGGCTGACCGACCGCATCACCTACCACGAAGTGGTGAACGCGCTCGACCCCGCGCACGCCACGCCCACCACCTGCCTGTCCGTCATCGGCTGAGACGCACACGAGGCCCCTTTTACCTACGAAGTAGGTTGAAGGGGCCTCGGCTTGTGGCGGTGCGGCGTGGATCAGCGGCCGTGGCGACCGCCCGCCGGTGCGGCCTTGCGGCGGACCGTCAGGAAGAGGAACGCGGCGCCCGCCGCCAGGGCGGCCGCACCGCCGAACGCGAGGTACGGGGTGGAGCCGCTCCCGCCCGTCTCGGCGAGGTTCTCGGTACGGGCACCCTCCTGGGCCGGAGCCGCGGCGGCCACGCTGTCGGTGTGGGGCTGGTTGCCGGACTGCTCCTTGCCTGCGCCCTTGTCGGCGGTCGGCTTTGCCGGTGCGCCCGCGCCCGCGCCCGTGTTCGCGTCGTCGTCGCCGTGGCCGTGGTGCTCCACCGTCGACTTGGACGCGCCGTCCTCGACCTGCTGCTGGGTGGGCGCCGAGGCCGTCGGGGCCGGGGTGGAGCCGGTGCCGCCGCTGTCCTTGCCGAACACCACGTCGGAGCAGGTGTAGAACGCCTCGGGGCTGTCCGAGCGCTGCCATATCGAGTAGACGAGGTGGCGGCCCGACTTGGCGGGCAGGGTGGCGTCGAAGACGTAGTCGCCGTTCCGCATCGACGGGTTCGTCACCTTGGCGAACGGCGCGGACTCCAGGTCCGACCACTTCAGCGGCTTGGTGGGGTCGTAGCCGTCCTTGGTGACGTACAGCTCGAACGTGCCCTTGTGGGGAGCCGTGCCCTTGTAGTGGAAGGTGTGGCGCCCCGCGGTCAGCTTGGTGGACGGCCAGTCGGCGCGCGCCAGGTCGAGTCCCTTGTACTTGTCGTTGCCCGCGCTGCAGAGCTTGCCGTCGGGGATGATCTGCTTCGACCTGCCCGCCGCGTTGGCGATGTTGACGGCGTTCCAGTCGTAGAACGCCTGGGTCCCGCCGGCGGCCACGGCCGCCTTGCAGGCGGCCGAGCGGGGGCTCTCCGGCCCCTCGGCGTAGCAGGCGGAGACCCGGCTGACCGGATCCGTCATCGAGCCGTGGGCAGCGGCCGGACCGGCCGCGAGCCCGGTCAGCGCGAGCGGCGCCATGGCCAGGGCGGCGACGGTGGCGGCCTTGCGACGAGCGGTCATCGTGACGTTCTCCTTCGGTGCTGCACGGGGTGGGCGTGGAGCACGCTAGCCGCCGAAAACCGCGAAATCGGCTGCTGGGAGGGGGTGATGGCGATCGTTATGGTCGCCTTAAGGGGTGACTGAGAGGCGGTTAAGAACGAGCCGACCGCTTCCACTGCCGCAAGGAGCTTCCCCGTCGGTCCGGCGCCCCCGAACCGACGGCCCGCTGGTCGATCAGTCGATGAGCGCCGTGAACTTGCCGAGCTTCGCGAGGAGTTCCAGCTCGTCCAGGGCCTGTACGGCGCGGTCGGCCGCTTCCGGGTCGCGGTCGGCAAGACCGCTCTCGGCGAACTCGTCCTCGTCCAGGCGGAGCACGGTGTCGCCGTCGGCGGAGACCCAGAGGTCCAGGTCCAGGTCCTCCACGACCACCGCTCCGTCGCGCACCACGGCGGGCCGGGTGATATCGCAGTACCAGCCCTTGAGCGTCTCGTCGGCCGCCCGTACCTCCTTCACCGCGTACCAGCGGTCCCGCCAGTAGTGCTCGGTGAAGACGTCGCCCGGCTCGAAGCGGACGAAGCCGAAGTCGCGGACGCCCTCGGCCGCCCAGGGGGCGCGGACCGTGAGCCGCACGCCGTCGTCGGCCACCAGCGACGCCGGATAACCGATCTTCGTACGGCCGGACTTGACCAGGGTGACGATGAGGAGGGAGCCGGGCTCAGCCGAGTTCGCGGGCATGACGTATCTCCGTGGCGCAGGTTTCGTGGGGAACGCGTCGCAGAGTGCTCGGGCGGTCGCGCTCATGCAGTCGGACGTTACGCGTGGGGCGCGGCGGGTGCCTCCCATTTTCGCCCCGCGCGGGGGAGGGGCAGAATCGGCGTGTGACCCTGAAGATCGTCATTGACCAGGAAGCCGCGAGCGCTCCGTATGAGCAGCTGCGGGCCCAGATCGCCGAGCGGGCCAGGGCGGGGGTACTGCCCGTGGGGTACAAGCTGCCCACGGTGCGCGGTCTCGCCGAGGAGCTCGGACTCGCCGCCAACACCGTGGCCAAGGCCTACCGCGCCCTGGAGGCGGACGGGGTGATCGAGACGCGCGGCCGCAACGGCACGTTCGTAGCGGCGGCTGGCGACGCGGCGGAGCGCCGGGCCGCGGCGGCCGCCCGGACGTACGCCGAGGAGGTGCGCCGCCTGGGCCTCAGCCGCGACGCGGCACAGGCGGCGGTGTCGGACGCGGTGCGGGCGGTGTACGGCGACTGACAGTCGTCACCTGTCACTCGGCATCTGTCAGGTGACAACTGTCAGCGGACGCTGGCCCTCGCTCACAAATACAACCCCGCATCCGCGCTCTCCCGAGGATCCGGGACGCTCGGCGGTGTCGTGCCGCGGCGCAGGGCGAACAGCTCGGCCAGGGTCGCTCCCTCGCGGCCCACGCCCTCCTCCGTGCCCAGCCACGTCACCGCCTCGCGGCGGGTCATCGGGCCCACTTCGATACGGGCCAGACAGCGGCCGGGGCGGACGACCGCGGGGTGCAGGCGCTCCAGGTCCTCGTTGGTGGTGACGCCGACCAGGACGTTGCGCCCCTGGCCCAGCAGGCCGTCCGTGAGGTTCAGCAGGCGCGACAGGGCCTGCCCCGCCGTGTGCTTGGCCTCCCCACGGATCAGCTCGTCGCAGTCCTCCAGCAACAGCAGCCGCCAGCGGCCCTTCGCCGAGCCGTCGTCCTCGCCGATCGCGATGTCCATCAGATAGCCGACGTCGTTGAAGAGCCGCTCCGGGTCCAGGACGCAGTCCACCTGGCACCAGTCGCGCCAGGACCGGGCGAGCGTGCGCAGCGCCGACGTCTTGCCGGTGCCGGGCGGGCCGTGGAGCAGCAGGAGGCGGCCCGCGATGTCGTCGGGGGTCACCTTCATCAGGCGGTCCATCGCCTCGGCCACCGGCGCCGTGTAGTTGGGGCGGACCTCGTCCCACGTGCCGGCCGCGATCTGGCGGGTGGTGCGGTGCGGGCCGCGGCGCGGCGAGACGTACCAGAAGCCCATCGTGACGTTCTCCGGCACCGGCTCCGGCTCGTCCTCCGCGCCCTCGGTGGCCTGCTTGAGCACGCGCTCGGCGAGGTCCTCGCTGGTCGCGGTCACCGTGACGTCCGCGCCCCGGTTCCAGCGGGAGACCAGCAGCGTCCAGCCGTCGCCCTCGGCGAGCGTGGCGCTGCGGTCGTCGTCGCGGGCCGCGCGCAGCACGGTCGCGCCCGGCGGCAGCAGGCTGGCGCCCTTCTTGACCCGGTCGATGGAGGAGCTGTGCGAGAACGGCTGCTCGCCCGTGGCGAACCGGCCGAGGAACAGCGCGTCGACGACATCGGACGGGGAGTCGCTGTCGTCCACGTTCAGCCGGATCGGCAGCGTGGCTTCAGGGTTCGCGGACATGGCTTCCATGATCCGGCAACACGCCCCGCCGCGCACGGTGTTTTGTCCCGTTGGGCCGGGGCGGGAACCGGAGGCGGGGGGCGGGACGTTCCATGAGTGTTCGGTTGAAAAACGTCCGAAAGGCCAACCTCCGTCGATAGGCTGAATCGTGATGCGTCGTCATGTATGGGCTCCGGCCGCACTGCTCGGCCTGATCGCGGCCGTGCTCGCGCTGGTCCTCGCCATGACCGGCTCCACGGGCGGCTCATCGGAGGACAAGTCCTCCGGCGGCCCCACCGGCCCGGCCCGGGACGACCCCGCGCTCGGCTGGGGCTTCACCCACACCCAGTTCAGCGCGGACAGCGGCACCCCCGACGCCGTCGCGCGCGCCCGCAAGCTGCTGGCCGGGCAGTCCGTGCCGCAGGACCAGGCGATCATGGGCTGGGGCGCGGGCAACCCGGAGCCGTCACCGGGGGTGTACGACTTCGCGGACCTCGACCGGCGCATCGCCTTCATCCGCTCCACGGGATCCACCCCCGTGATCACGCTCTGCTGCGCGCCCGACTGGATGAAGGGCGGCAAGCCGGGCGCGGACCACACGGACTGGAGCCTCAAGTCCTTCGAGTCCGCGCCGCTCCCGACGCACTACCAGGACTTCGCGGACCTCTCCGCGACCGTCGCCAGGCGCTACCCGGACGTGCGCCACTTCGTGGTGTGGAACGAGTTCAAGGGCTTCTTCGACGACACCAGCCAGCGCTGGAACTACGAGGGGTACACCCAGCTGTACAACCTGGTCCACGACGAGCTGAAGAAGGTCAACAAGGACAACCGGGTCGGCGGCCCCTATCTGGTCATGGACAGCTACGCCCCGGCGGACACCCAGTTCGCCTCCGAGCTCAAGGGCCCCTGGGGCTCGGTCGACCGACGGGTGCTGGACGCCTTCACCTACTGGAACAAGCACAAGAAGGGCGCCGACTTCGTGGCCGTCGACGGCGCCGGGTTCACCCGCGACAACCAGGCACTGCCCGACCCGTTCACCGCGCTCGACAAGTTCACCGACGTCGGCCGCTGGCTGCGCGAGCACACGGACGGACTGCCGCTGTGGTGGACGGAGTACTACGTGGAGCCGGAGGGCTCCGGCTGGAGCGAGCAGCGCCGCGTCGCCGCCCAGGCCGCCGCGATGATCGCCATCGCGCGGGGCGGGGCGACCACCGCGTTCTACTGGAGCCCGCAGCAGACCTCCGGGCCGTGCCCCGGCTGCCTGTGGAAGCCGACCCAACTGGCCGACGGGGGAGCGGCGTTGCCGATGTACGGGCTGGTCTCCCGGTTCGCGAAGGAGTTCCCGCCGGACACGCGGTACGAGACGGTCGAGAGCACCGCCGACGACATACCCGGCAGTGGCATCCGGGTGCTGGCGAGCGCCAAGTCCGTCCTCGTCGTCAACACCCTGGACCGCGCGGTCCAGGCCCGCGTCGACGGCCGGGCGGTCCCGCTGGCCGCCTACGAGGTGCGCTGGCTCGACCGCTGATCGGGGGCGTCCGGAGCAGGCCCCGCCCCGGCTGCCCCCGCCCCGGCCCCCGTGTCCGCGCCCGCTCCCGACCCCGCCCGCAGCACCCCGTACAGCTTCGCCGCCGCGATCACCGCGATCACGGCGAGGCTGGACACCTCGGCGAGGCCCACGCCCGTCAGCCCCATCGACGGGAGCAGGGCCAGGGTCGAGCCGAGCACCAGGACGCACAGCGCGCCCTGGAGGAAGGCGAGCGGTGCGGTGCGGCTCCGCGCGCGCAGCACCGCGAAGTACAGCTCGATCACGACCCGAAGGAGGGCCCCGGTCACCAGCAGGCGCAGCAGGGGCGTCGCGTGGTCCGCGTACCCCTGGCCGAAGACCCGTAGGACCAGCGGTGCGAAGGCGAAGAGCGCGGCGCAGATCGGCACCACGATCTTGGCCATCCGGACCAGCGCGGCGCGCGCGTTGCGTCCGAGGCGGTCGGGGTCGTGGGCGCCCTCGACGGTCAGCGAGGCGCCCATGTTGATGGCGAGGAGTTCCACCGTGCCGCCGATGGTGGCGGTGATGTAGAAGTACGCGTTGTCGGACGAGCTCACCTGGGAGGCGACGATCACCGGCACCAGATAGACGACGGCGAGGGCGAAGAGCGAGCCCGTGCAGTCGCCCGCGAGGAAGCGGCCGAGCTCGCGGTAGCCGGGCGGTCGCGCGGTCGCGGCGGTCAGTGCCACATGGCGAGGCACGAGCCGTCGGAAGACCAGCCAGCCCAGCGGCAGTACGGAGACCGCGATCGCCGCCACCCAGGAGACGAAGACGCCCGTGGTGGGCAGCGCCGTGGCGATCGCCACCAGGAGCAGGAGCTTCACCGTGGAGAAGGCGGTGTTGCCGACCGGCACCCAGAAAGCGCTGCGCAGCCCGGTCAGCACCCCGTCCTGGAGGGTGAGGACCGCCCAGGCGACGACGGCGGCGATGAAGCCGAGGCCGTGCAGCGGACCGTGCAGAAAACGGTAGGAGGGACCCCAGACGTTCAGGGTGAGGAGGAAGACCACGGCGGCCGCGGCGACGACGGCGGCGCTGCCCGCGTAGGTGCGGAACACCAGCTTGCCGGTGGCCGCGCCCGACACCGGGATGAACCGGGCCAGGGCGCCGGTCAGGGTGAGCGCGGTGATCCCGGCGAGGAACTTCATCGCCGCGATGGCCGCCGACCCCTGGCCGACCGCGTCCTCCGTGTAGTACCGCGCGGCCACCAGCCAGAAGCCGAGGCCCAGGACCGCGCTGATCCCGGTGTTGACCATCAGGGCATAGGCGTTCCGGAAGAGCGGGGTGCCGTCACGTTTCTCCCGGGAGCACGCCCCGGGCCGCCCGGCGGTGGTCGCCTCAGTCACCGTCGCCGCCCACCTTCGCCGCTCACCCTCCGGCCAGTGTGCGCCCGGCCCACCGTCCCCGGCGGACCATCGCGTACCCCTTGGTGAGGACGCGGTCGCGGGCGAAGGCGCGGCCGATGGCGCGCCCTTCGACCAGCCGCTCGAACTCCTCGATGCCGGTGCCGCGCCGCACGGTGACCCGCTCCAGGGCGTACGGACCCTGGCGGCGCGCGGCGAGGGCGTTGCCGACCGCCAGCGCCTGGGCGAACCCGGCGGCGCGGACGGTCCGGCGCACCCGGCGGCTGGAGTAGCCGTAGGGGTAGGCGAAGGAGACGGGCCGGGCGCCCAGCTCCTCGGTGACGATCTCCTTGCAGCGCAGGGTCTCGAACCACAGCCGGTCGTCGCCGAGCTGGTCGAGCTGCGGGTGGGTGTGGCTGTGGCCGCCGATCTCCGTGCCGGCGGCGGCCAGTTCGCGCACCTGGTCCCAGTCGAGCATGGTGTCGGGGGCGCCGCCCTCCTCGTACGCGCCGCGCAGCCAGCCGGTCGAGACGAAGAGGGTGGCGGCGAAGCCGTGTTTGGCGAGCACCGGCAGGGCGTGCCGGTGCACGCCCTCGTACCCGTCGTCGAAGGTGATCAGCACCGGGCGCCGTGGCAGCGCGCCCGCCGAACGCCACGCGTGCCCCAGCGCGGCCGTCGTCAGCGGGGTGAAGCCCCGGTCGGCCAGCACGTCCATCTGCTCGGCGAACGCGCCCGGGGAGACGGAGAGCCCGTAGGCCGCCTCGGCCGGGCGGTGACCCACCGCGTGGTACATCAGGATCGGCACGGGCGCACTCACGCGGCCTCCTTGTCAGTCCCGGACCCGTTGCCGAGCCCGCTCCCGCGCTCGCCCCCGGCCGCAATCGGCGCCACCTCGAACACCGCCCCACCCCGCCGAGCCCTCCAGGAGCCCAGCGCGTACCCGGCCGCGGCCACCGCGACGCCCGTCACGATCGCGCCTGCGCGCCCCACCCCGCCCGCCCGTCCGAGCGCCGCGTCGCGCAGCCCCCGTACGACACCGGCCGGAAGCACCCTCGTCGTATAGCGGCGCTCCGACTCAAGGCCCTTGTCGGCTCCCACGCTTCGGGCGACCAGCGCCTTGGAGAGGCCCTCGGCGTACGTCCGCGTGCGGAAGTAGCCGAATTGCTCGCGGGTGGGCGGGACGCGGTGGTGGATGATCGCGCGGTCGTCGATCAGGAGCACCGCGTCGGGCAGGGCCCGCGAGAGCCGGATGCACAGCTCCGTCTCCTCGCAGCCCAGCGGCCGCTTGTCGCCGTCGCGGCCGATGCCGGTGGCGAAGCCCCCGGCCGCGTCGAACGCCGTGCGCCGGAAGGAGGCGTTGCCGCCCAGGACGTTGCGGACCCGCACCCGGCCGGGCGGCAGGCCCCGGTACGTACAGCCCACCACCCAGTCGAACTCCTCGGGGAACCACGCCGGGCGGCGTCCGGAGGCCCAGGCGGGCTCGGTGCGCCCGCCGACCGCCATCACCCGGGGGTCGGCGTACCCCGCGTGGAAGTGCCGCAGCCAGTCGCGCTCGGCCACGGCGTCGTCGTCCAGGAAGGCCACGAACGCGCCCCGCGCCGCCGCGATCCCGGTGTTGCGGCCGGCCGAGAGGCCGCGGGGGCCCGCGTTGGCGAGCACCCGCACCTCCCCGTCCGCCGCGCACTGCTCGTACTCCCCGCGCAGCCGTTCGAGCAGCGCCGGGTTGTGGTCCACGACCAGCAGGGTCTCCAGGGCCGGCCGCGACTGGTGGCGCACCGAGGCGACCGCCGCGAGGATGTCCTCCCAGCGCTCCTCGGTGTACACGCAGATCACCACGGAGAAGTCGCGGGTCTCACCCTCGGTCAAGACACTTCTCCCCGCCCGGCGTTGAGGCCGACGGCCTGCGGCCGACGGTGGCTGCGCGGCACGGACTTCTCTCTGAGGATCACCTTGAGCACCCGGATGCCGTCGCGCACGGCGCTGAGGTTGGAGACGCCGTGGATCCGGTTGTACTCGTGGCTCGGGACTTCCTGGACCCGCAGTCCGGCCTTGACGATCCGGATGTTGATCAGGGTCTCTATCTCGAAGCCGCTGCAGTCGAGGACGATCTTGTCGAGGCAGTGCTTCCAGAAGGCGTTGTAGCCGTAGCAGAGGTCGGTGTAGCGGGCGCCGAACTTGCGGTTGACGATGCCGCACAGGACCCGGTTGCCGAGCTTGCGGACGGGCGTCATGTCGTCCGTGCCGCCGCCGTTGGCGAAGCGGGAGCCCTTGGCGAAGTCGGCGCCGCCGACCAGGGCGGACACATAGCTGACGATCTCCTCGCCGTCGGCCGAGCCGTCCGCGTCGACCATGACGATGATGTCGCCGGTGCAGGCGGCGAAGCCGCTGATGAGGGCGTCTCCCTTGCCCTGGCCGACCTGCTTGACGACCTTGACGTCGGGCCACAGTTCACGGGCGACCCGCACGGTGTCGTCGGTGGAATTCCCGTCGACCAGGACGACTTCGTGGATCCAGTCCGGAAGGGTCTTGAAGACGTACGGAAGGTTTTCCGCTTCGTTCATGGCGGGGATCACGACGCTCACCGGCGGCGCGATCGCGAGATTCGGCGATACCGCGCGGTAGTGCGCGGAAAAAGCCGGTATTCGGGCGGCGGAGTCGTCGGCCATCGCGATCAGTGCGGGGCCGTCCGCTTCTCGGCCCGGCGATGGGGCCGATGGATCTTGTTCCCGGCTCGCCGGGCGCACAAAAGAGCTCACGAGTCTCTGTCCCTCTCGTCCGGTGGACCGCCCGCCCCCGGGCGGTCCGGATGATGGTCCGGTTACGAAAGGGGGGTCCTCACCCCGGTCATGACGGGCTGGCATTCCGTCATGAAGGTCTCGCATTCCGTGCTGTGTGGGTGAGCTGGCTTTGCTGGCCGCGCGGCCCGTGACCGGTCGACGACGCACGAAGACCGAGCACGGTACCCCCCTAGCGCGCCCCGCCCCGGCATCCATCGGCGGCGCTCGAGCCCTCCCCTAGAGCCGCCGTGCGTGATGGACCGATGCGGGTGGATGTAAGACGGTATTGATGATTGGGACTGTATGGCAAGACCTTGGAACGGGGTCTCACGTTTTTGGGTTTTTGACCTTTCTCGACCGGTCGCTTGTGGAGTTATTTACTCCTGTTCCCGACAGGAAAAGAAGAAAGCTGATCACGGTGATTGCCATGATCTCGCCACGTACTGACCGGACATGAGCACGTGCCAGGATTTCGGCGATCACCAGATCGATGAGTACCGCCCCTGACAACGACGCCACCGCGCGAGTGAGCGGTTCCCTTCGGCGCAAGGCGAAAAACAGCGCTTCGGCGGGAGCGGCGATCAAGAAGAACAGCGCCAATGGCGCGCGCAGCGGTGAATCCAGCGGAATGTACGCGAGCACGGCGCCGGCTCCGGACACGGCGAGTACGGCGCCGGCCGCGACCGCCGTCAGGTCCGCGCGAGCCGATGACCTGTCATGTCGCGGACCCCGTGGGGCCGATGGCGTCCGGGCCACTCTGAATCCTCCGCGTGGTGAGCGGGGCTTCAATGTGGCGCACCCCAGGAGGGCCGTCAAGGCAAGGGGCGTGCAGGTGAACTTCCGTACGCCGAAGGTCAATTGACGGGAACTCAGGGTCAAGGGTTCCCCCGTTGGAGCGGATTTCTGAAAGTTCTTGGCATGTCCACTTCCGGTGATCCCTACTCGCTGGTACCACATCTGTGGCGGATATCCCGCACTAGGAGGCCCCCACATGAAGCTCTCCCGTATGACGGCCTATGTGTCGTCGATCTTCCTGACCGCAGCCTTCGCCCTCACCGGGGCGGGCGTGGCCAGTGCCGCGACCCACGCCCAGGCCGCGGGCACCGACTACGTGGCGCTCGGCGACTCCTACTCCTCGGGAGTGGGAACCGGTACGTACGACAGCTCCAGCGGCTCCTGCAAGCGCTCGCCCAAGGCCTACCCGTCCCTCTGGGCGGCGTCCCACGCCCCCGCCTCGTTCGCCTTCACCGCCTGTTCGGGTGCGACCACCGACGATGTGAAGGCCAGTCAGCTCGCCCCGCTCAACTCCTCCACCGACCTCGTCTCCATCACCATCGGCGGCAATGACGCGGGCTTCTCCGACGTCATGACCACCTGTGTCCTGTACTCCCAGTCCACCTGCATCAACCGCATCAACCAGGCGCGCACCTACGCCGACACCGTCCTGCCCGGAAAGCTCGACTCCGTCTACGACGCCATCAGAGCCAAGGCCCCCAACGCCCATGTCGTCGTGATCGGCTACCCGCACTTCTACAAGATCGGCGGCAGCTGCTTCGGCGGGCTGAGCGACACCTCGCGCGCGGCGATCAACGGCGCGGCGGACGAGCTGAACACGGTCACCGCCAAGCGCGCGGCCGACCACGGCTACACCTTCGCCTCGGTCGTCCCGCCCTTCACCAACCACGAGATCTGCTCCAGCAACTCCTGGCTGAACAGCCTCGTCTGGACCAACATCGGCGAGTCCTACCACCCGACCGCAGCCGGACAGTCCGGCGCCTACCTGCCCACCTTCACCAACGCCGCCTGACCTGATCCCGCTTCACCCGGCGGGCGAACCAGAGCCGCCGCCCGCCGGCTCCGCACCAGGGGAGGAGGCCCCGCCCGTCGGGGTCTCCTCCTTGCACGTCACGGAATAGGACACCGAGTTGGAGTTCGCCGCGACCGGCGAGCGCACCTCCAGCTGCACCGCGTTGCGGACGGTCTTCCCCGCCTCGTACCCCGTCTCGCTGTGCCGCACCTCCTTGCTCCGGGGATCGCCGGACCCGAAGCTCAGCGTCTTCCAGCCCGGGTCGGACGACTCCCCGGTGGCCGTCACCCAGCGGTACTGCACGTCCACCGGCGTACGGCCCACCGTGAAGGTGGCGACCACGGCCGGAGCCGAGCCGTCCGGCGGCGGACACGCTCCCTCGTAACTTCCGCGAACGGTCTGGAGCGAGACCTTTACGGACTGCGCGGGCGGCGCGGAGCTGCTCGGGCTGGAACTGGGGGTGCCGGTGGGGCTCGTGGTGGCGGTCGTGGGGCTGTGACTTTTGGTGGCGGTGTTGCTGCTGCGCGGCGTGGAATGCGAGACCGGGCCCGGTGCGGAGGGTGTGCCCGCGCTGTCGTCTCCTCCACCGCCTCCGTTGTGTGTGAGAGCCCATACGAGCCCGCCGAGCGCGAGCAGCAGGACCAGGGCCCCGATCACGAGGACCACGCCCGCCTTGCTCTGACGGCCCGTCGACGGATCCGAGGCCCCCCGGCCGTACGCTCCCGGTGTCACCGGGGAGGTCGGCAGCGGCGGCGTCGGGCCGAGGCCCGGCGCGGGCGAGGTGACCGTCGGTCCGTACGCCCCGGGGTACGGCGGCGGGATGTCCCGCACCTCGCCACCCGCGCCCACCACCCGCAGTTGGTGCTCGGCCTCCTCCGTCGACAGCCGCTCGGCCGGGTCCTTGCGCAGCAGCCCCGCGATCACCGGGGCGAGCGCGCCCGCCCGGCGCGGCGGCGGCAGCTCCTCGTCGACCACGGCCCGCAGGGTGGAGAGCGGGGTCGCCTGGCGGAACGGGGTGCTGCCCTCGACCGCCGCGTACAGCAGCACACCGAGCGACCACAGGTCCGAAGCGGGCCCCGGTGTGCGCCCCAACGCCTGTTCGGGGGAGAGGAATTCGGGCGATCCGATCACCTCGCCCGTCATGGTGAGCGTGGACGTGCCCGCGACCATGGCGATCCCGAAGTCGGTGAGGACCACCCGGCCGTCGTTGGCGAGCAGGACGTTGGCGGGCTTCACGTCGCGGTGCAGCACCCCGGCCTCGTGCGCGGCGCGCAGGGCCGCGACGATCTCGGCGCCGATGTGCCCGGCGCGCTGCGGCGACAGCGGCCCGTCCGCCTCCAGGACCTCGGCGAGCGAGAGCCCGCGCACCAGTTCCATCACGATCCAGGGGCGGCCGTCCTGCGTCGCCACGTCGTAGACCGTCACCACATTGCGGTGCGAGATCCGGGCCGCGGCCCACGCCTCGCGCTCCAGGCGCGCGTACAGCCTTTGTTCGTCGGTGGAGTCGAGCCCGGCCGGCGCCCGCACCTCCTTGACCGCGACCTCGCGCCCCAGCACCTCGTCGCGCGCCCGCCACACCTCGCCCATGCCGCCGCGGCCGAGCGGGGACAGCAGTCGGTAGCGGCCCCCGATCACGCGCTCTTCGTTGCCCGGCACTTCGCTCACTGGCGTGCCTCCTAGGAGAGGGCGCGACCACAACGGCGGATCCTCTCCACGTTAGCTCAGGTCAGCGCGGTAGTGGCCCCCTCTGACACGTTGTCCAACTCGCCCTGGAATCAGGCATATTCGGAGAGTAATCGGTGCCTCGTGTCAACCCCTCCCCGGGAGAGGTGAATCCCACCACCGGGATACACGAGTGTGATGCGAGGGCGATAGGGTTACCCTGCCCGGGGCCGGGTGCCCTCGTATGGGTGGGGAGTGACATGGAACAGATAACAGTGCGCAGCAGGGCGCGAGTGCCTGCCATCACCTGCGGGAGCAGTGCGACCAGCTCGCGGCTCGACCGCCATCTCTCGGTGCTGGGCGGTCCCGCCGTCCCGCTGCGGGAGTCGGCCGAGGCGACCTTGCTGATGCGTGAGCTGACCTCGCGTGACGCCGCGCACAGCCACAGGAGCAAGAGCGCCCGCGTCTCGCTCTTCGCCCCGCTGCGGCGCCTTCGCCGCTCGCTCTTCGGCAGCCGCGGCTGACGCAGAGAACTTCGACTTCCTGACCCACGCTCAGGCGATCACGCCGTCCCGGCGCAGCGCTGCTGTCAGCTCCTCTGTCATCCCCAGGGCTCGCAGCAGCGCTTCGGTGTGCTCGCCCAGCGCCGGCACCGCACCCATCCTCGGCTCGGCGCCGCCCGGCAGGACGACGGGCGGCAGCAGCGCGCGCAGCGGCCCCACCGGCGAGTCCACCTTCCGCCAGCGGTCGCGCGCGGCGAGCTGCGGATGGGCCGCGACCTGAGCGACCGTGTTGAGCCGCGCGCACGCGATGCCCGCGGCTTCAAGCCGGGCGATCGCCTCGTCGGCGGTCATCCCGGCCAGCGCCTCACCGACGGCCTTGTCCGTCTCCGCCCGGTGCGCGGTCCGCGCGGTGTTGGTCGCGTACGCCGGGTCTTCGGCCAACTCCGTTCGTTCCAGCACCTGTTCGGTCAGCCTCCGCCACTCGCGGTCGTTCTGTACGGAGAGCAGCACCTGGCCGTCCGCCGTCGCGTAGGCGTTGTACGGGGCGATGACGGCGTGCGCGACCCCGGTGCGCGCCGGTTCCGTTCCCCCGTGCATCACATGGTGCAGGGGATGCCCCAGCCACTCCGCCAGCGCGTCCAGCATCGACACCTCCACCGGACCGCCCCGGCCGGTCGTGCCCCGGCGCAGCAGGGCCGCGAGGACGCCCGAGTACGCGTACATCGCGGCGGCGATGTCGGCGGCCGGGATCCCCGCCTTCACGGGCTGCTCCGGCGTCCCGGTCACGGACACCAGACCGGCCTCGCACTGGACGAGCATGTCGTACGCCCGCTTGTGCGCGTACGGGCCGTCGGCGCCGTACCCCGATATGTCGACCGCGACCAGGCGGGGGTGTTCGGCGCAGAGCGTGGCCGCGTCCAGGCCCATCCTCGCGGCGGCCCCGTGCGCCAGGTTCTGCACGAACACGTCGGCCCCGGCGATCAGCCGCCGCAGCACGTCGAGCCCGCGCGGGTCCTTGAGATCGAGGGCGACCGACTCCTTGCCCCGGTTGCACCAGACGAAGTGCGAGGCGAGGCCGCGGGCGGCGGTGTCGTAGTGACGGGCGAAGTCACCGCCGTCGGGCCGCTCGACCTTGATCACCCGGGCGCCGAGGTCGGCGAGCTGGCGGGTGGCGAACGGGGCGGAGACGGCCTGTTCCACGGCGACGACCGTGATCCCGTCGAGGGGGAGGGGCTGCGGAGTGCTCATGGAGCCGTGCTTATCGTGTACGGACCACTTTTGTCACGGGTCACCTTGCCGATCAGTCGACTTCCGGTTCAGAGGAGGGCCAGCTGGCCGTCCGGGCCCTCTTCGTGATGGTCGAGTACGGAGGCGGGGCGGCGGGCCGCCGACGGTACGGGTAGGACGCGCGCCTCGACGAGCCGGTCCCGGGCGAGGCGGGGCCCGTCGGCCAGCTCCCGCTGGCGGGGCCGCAGTTCGTCGAGCAGGGCCAGCACGGTGATGAGCTCAAGGAGCTCGGAGGTCCACTCCTGCGGCCAGGAGGCGGGCCGCAGGGCATCCAGGGTCCCCGGCTCACCGGTCCCGGTCCGCGCCTCGAACCACAGCTCCAGTACGCGTACCCCGCTCACCCCGAACTCCCAGGCGCCCGGCGGGACGGGGGAGATCCGGCCGTCGCCGAGGTACAGGCTCTCGTCCTCCGGGTCGTACCGCAGGGTGTCCGGCCGGGCCGGGATCGCGGCCCGCACGTACGGCCGTCGGCCGCCGGGCAGCCGGGGCTTGTCGCCGCCGCGCGCCCCGCGCACGGTCAGCTCGACGATCCGGTGCCCGAGCTCGACGCCGCGCTCCCAGAGCAGGGGGTCAGGGGTGAGCGGCAGCACGCATCCGGAGGGCGAGGGCTGGGCGGCGGCCACGGTCCAGGCGAGCAGGTCCTCGGGGGTGACGTCGTGCCCGTACGTCTTGCCCAGGAAGGGGAGCAGGCCGGGCGTGACGTTGGGTTCGGCGGCGCCCGGGCGGCGGTAGAGGGGCCGGATGCGGCCCGGGCGGCCGGCGGGGGAGCGGCCGTCGGGGAGCAGGGCGGAGACGGTGAGGGCGGGCCCGGTCGTCTTCGGCACGTACCCCTGCTCGACGAGGAACACCTGCCGCTCGTCGGCGACGCGCCACAGCTCCGGGCGGGCGGCGTCCAGGAGGCGGTGATCGGGTATCAGCCAGTGCTGGTCGAAGGGGCCGTGGGTGAAGCGGCGGGGGGTGGGGCAGGGGCCGGACTCCAGGGCGAGGGGGGTGGTGCCGGCGGGGGTGGTGGGGAGGGCGGGGACGCGGGTGTGGATCGTGCGGGTGCGGGTGGGGTGGAAGAGGTGTTCGCGGGTTTCCCTGTCCGCCTGGACGAGTCTGTCCCAGCGGGTGCGGAGTGTGCGGGCGTCCGGGGCGGTGACCCAGGGGCGGCCGGGGCGGAGTTGGGCCACGGACCAGGGCATCAGGTCGTCGAGCGGCTGCAGGTCGTCACTCACGGGGGCCAATGCTAGGCGCCCGGCGCGAGGTTTTGGCCCCCACCCCGCCCGTTCCCTTAAGCCCTGGGCGGGCGGCCGGGTGCCTCGTCTGCGGACCGTGGTGGGCTGGGCGCGCAGTTCCCCGCGCCCCTAAGAGCGCCCCTTCGGGGCGCCCAGGGGATTGCCGCGTAGCGGCATTTTTAGGGGCGCGGGGAACTGCGCGCCCAGCCCACCACGGTCTGTAGACGAACGGCTAGGTCAGCGGGCCTCCACCGTTACCGAGAACGAGAAGCGGTCCCCCCGGTAGCGGATCCGGGCCACGTCCACCACCCGTCCCGCCACGTCGTACGTCACCCCCGTGTAGTGCAGGATCGGCGACAGCAGTGGCACCTCCAGGAGTTCCGCCGTCTCCGGGTCCGCCAACCGCGCCTCCACCGTGTCCGTGATCCGGAGGATCCGTACCCCTACCGCGTCCCGCAGCACCTTCGTCATGGGCCAGCGTTCGAGGTCGGACACGTCGATCCCGGCCGCCAGCTCCGGACGTACCGCGTTCTCCGCCCAGTTGGTGGGCTCCCCGCTCTCCTTGTCGCGCCGCAGGCGTCGGTAGGTGACGATCGACTCGCAGTCGGGGAAGTACTCCGCGAGCTCCCCCGGCACCGGCTCCGGCCCGTGCCCGAGGACCGTCGTCGGCTCGCCCGACTGCTGCGCCACGATCGCGTCGATCGAGCCGAGCAGCCGCACCGGCGCCCCGCGCCGCGCGGCCGGTTCGATGAACGTGCCGCGCCGCCGGTGCCGGGTGATCAGCCCCTCCTCCTCCAGCTCCTTCAGCGCCTGCCGCATGGTCAGCACGCTCACGCCGTAGTGCGCGGCCAGCCGCTCCTCGGTCGGCAGCCGCAGCGACGCGTCCGGGGTGCGGCCCAGTATCGACGCCCGCAGGGACTGCGAGACCTGGTACCAGAGCGGCAGCTTGCGGTTCAGGACCAGCGAGTCCGGGGCGAAGGCGGAGGCCGGGGGAGTGGGGGCGGGGGTCGAGGAGGTCACGGAGATTCCGTATCAGGCTCTGGGACGAAGCGGAAGGTACTGATCAGGATCCGGGAGGCCGGGGGCGGGCGCAGCCCGGCCCCCGGCAGGCGGATTCCGGGTCCCTACCTCTCCGCCCGGAAGTGCCGCTCCAACCCCCGCCACACCTCGTCGTACCCCCGCTGCAGATGATCCGCCGACGCCGCCTGCTCCGTCGCCGTCACCGGCCAGCGCGTTTCGAACATGAACGCGAGGCCGTCGTCGATCTTCTGGGGCTTCAGCTCCGCCGCGCTCGCCTTGTCGAAGGTCTCCCGGTCGGGGCCGTGGGCCGACATCATGTTGTGCAACGAGCCGCCGCCGGGCACGAAGCCCTCCGCCTTCGCGTCGTACGCGCCCTCGATGAGGCCCATGTACTCGCTCATCACGTTCCGGTGGAAGTACGGCGGGCGGAACGTGTCCTCGCCCACCAGCCAGCGCGGGGCGAAGACGACGAAGTCGACGCCCGCGAGGCCGGGGGTGTCCGACGGGGACGTGAGGACCGTGAAGATCGACGGGTCCGGGTGGTCGTACGAGATCGTGCCGATGACGTTGAAGCGGCGCAGGTCGTACACGTACGGGACGTGGTTGCCGTGCCACGCGACCACGTCGAGCGGGGAGTGGTCGTACTGGGCCGTCCACAGGTTGCCGCAGAACTTGTTCAGCACCTCCACCGGGCCCTCGGCCTCCTCGTACGCCGCGACCGGCGCCAGGAAGTCGCGGGCGTTGGCGAGGCCGTTGGCGCCGATCGGGCCGAGGTCGGGGAGCTGGAACGGCTGGCCGTAGTTCTCGCACACGTAACCCCGGGCCGTCTCGTCGAGCAGCTCGACCCGGAAGCGCACGCCGCGCGGGATCAGCGCGACCTCGCCGGGACGGGCCGCGAGCAGGCCGAACTCGGTGCGCAGCAGCAGCCCGCCGTGCTCGGGGACGATCAGCAGCTCGCCGTCCGCGTCGCTGAAGACCCGGTCCATGGAGGCGTTGGCGTGGTAGAGGTGCACCGCCATGCCGGTGCGCTGGGTGGCGTCGCCGTTGCCGCCCAGCGTCCACAGGCCCGCCAGCCAGTCCGTGCCCGGGGCGGGCTCGGGCAGCGGGTTCCAGCGCAGCCGGTTGGGGTCGGGCACGGTCTCGGTGAAGGGCGCGCTGCGCAGCCGGCCGTTGTCGGTGCGGACGAAGGCGGGGTGCGCGGCCGACGGCGTGATCCGGTACAGCCAGGAGCGGCGGTTGTGCGCCCTCGGCTCGGTGAACGCGGAACCGCTCAGCTGCTCCGCGTAGAGCCCCAGGGGGGCGCGCTGCGGCGAGTTCCGGCCATGCGGCAGGGCGCCGGGAACCGCCTCCGAGCTGTGCTCGTTGCCGAACCCCGGGGAGTACGTCAACGCCTCCGCCGTCTTCCTGGCCTGCTCGCTGCTGGTCGTCATCTGCCGCTCCCGCTGCCGAAGAATCCTGCAATCCTATGGGTCACCGTAGGATTCGGATTCGACCGCGTCAACGGCAAAACCGGCCGAGCGCGGCATGATGGGGCCGTGCCCCATGCGAACCTCCGCCGCGCACCGGTGCAGCAGCGCAGCGCCGAGCGCCTCAGCCGGATCCTGGACGCCTGCGCCGAGCTCCTGGACGAGACCGGTTACGAAGAGCTCTCGACCCGGGCCGTCGCCCAGCGGGCCGGGGTGCCCATCGGCTCGGTCTACCGGTTCTTCAGCAACAAGCGGGCGCTCGCGGAGGCGCTCGCCGCCCGCAACCTCGACCGGTTCGCGGAGATCGTCGGCGCCCGGCTCGCCACCATCGAGGCCGAGGACTGGCGCGGGGCGATCGACGCGGTGCTGGACGAGTACCTGGTCCTGAAGAAGACCGTGCCCGGGTTCAACCTGGTGGACTTCGGCGGCCCGCAGCCGGTCGTCGACCCCGCCGCCGACGCCAACCACCTCCTGGCCGACCGGCTCGCCGAGCTGCTCCCGGCCCAGTTCGGCCGCGCCCCCGACGCCGAGCTGCGCCTGACCATCCTGGTCGCGGTGGAGGCGGCGGACGCGCTGCTGCGGCTCGCCTTCCGCACCGACCCGGACGGGGACCCGGGCATCGTCTCCGAGACCCGCGAACTGCTGCACGCGTATCTGGCCAGGACCCTGGGCTGAGCCCGCGCGGGCGGTCGCCGTAACGGTCCTTCGCAACCCTCGCCACCATGCCTACCGGTCGGTATGCTCAAACCGCCCGCGCGTCACCACCGCCGCCCCGGGGAGGACCCCCATGTCCGCACTGCGCATCTGCCCCCTCTGCGAAGCCACTTGCGGGCTGACCCTGACCATTGAGGGGACCCGGGTCACCGGCGCCCGGGGCGACCGGGACGACGTGTTCAGCCAGGGGTTCATCTGCCCCAAGGGCGCCTCCTTCGGCGAGGTCGACGGCGACCCCGACCGGCTCACCGCACCCCTGGTCCGCCGTGACGGCAAGCTGGAGCCGGCGACCTGGGACGAGGCGTTCGACCTGGTCGCGGCGCGGCTGCGGCCGGTGGTCGAGACGTACGGCGCCGACGCCGTCGGGGTCGTGCTCGGCAACCCCAACGTCCACACCATGGCCGGGGCGCTCTACCCGCCCGTCCTGCTCGGAGGGCTGCACACCCGCAGCCTCTTCACCGCCAGCACCCTCGACCAGATGCCCAAGCACGTCTCCAGCGGGCTGCTCTTCGGCGACCCGTTCGCCATCCCGGTGCCGGACCTCGACCGAACCGACCACCTGCTGCTGCTCGGCGCCAACCCGCTGGAGTCCAACGGGAGCCTGTGCACCGCGCCCGACTTCCCCGGCAAGCTCAAGGCGCTGCGCCGGCGCGGCGGCACCCTCACCGTCGTCGACCCGCGCCGCACCCGTACCGCCAAACTCGCCGACCGGCACCTGGCCATAAGGCCCGGCACCGACGCCCTGCTGCTCGCCGCCCTCGCCCACGTCCTCTTCGAGGAGCAGCTGACCTCTCTCGGGGAGCTCGCGGACGCGGTCGAGGGGCTGGCCGAAGTCCGCGAGGCCGTACGGGAGTTCACCCCCGAGGCGGCCGGGGCGGCCTGCGACCTCGACCCGGACGGGATCCGCATCCTCGCCCGGGAGCTCGCGGCCGCGCCCACCGCCGCCGTCTACGGCCGCATCGGCAGCTGCACGGTGGAGCACGGCACCCTCGCCAGCTGGCTCGTCGACGTCCTCAACATCCTCACCGGCAACCTGGACCGGCCCGGCGGCGCGCTCTTCCCGCTCTCCGCCACCGACCGCGCCCCGCGTCCGGCCGGGCCCGGCAAGGGGTTCGAGATCGGCCGCTGGCGCAGCAGGGTCGGCGGCCACCCGGAGGCCAAGTCGGAGCTCCCTGCGGCCGCGCTCGCCGAGGAGATCGAGACGCCCGGCGAGGGGCAGGTCCGGGCGCTGATCGTCTGCGCCGCCAACCCGGTGCTCTCCGCCCCCGACGGCGACCGGCTCGACCGCGCGCTGGCCGGGCTCGACTTCATGGTCAGTATCGACCCGTACCTCAACGAGACCTCGCGCCACGCCGACGTCGTGCTGCCCCCGCCGCCGCCCTCGCAGAGCGCCCACTTCGACTTCGCCTTCAACGCGCTCGCCGTGCGCAACCAGGTCCGCTACACCCGGCCCGCCGTGCCGCTCGCCGAGGGCAGGCTCGACGAGTGCGAGATCCACGCCCGGCTCGTCCTCGCGGCGATCGGCATGCACGGTGCCCCGGCGGACGCCGTGGACGCGATGGTCGTCGACCGTACGCTGGGCAAGGCCGTGGCCGACCCGCACTCGGCCGTATACGGACGCGATCCCAAGGAGCTCGCCGCATCGCTGACTGGCGAGAGTGGCCCCGAGCGGCGGCTCGATCTGATGCTGCGGCTCGGCCCCTACGGCGACGGCTTCGGCGCCGCCCCCGACGGCCTCACCCTGGAGCGGGTCCTCGCCCACCCGCACGGCATCGACCTCGGCCCCCTCGAACCCCGCCTCCCGCAGGTGCTGCGGACCCGCAGCGGGCGGATCGAGCTGCTGCCCGCGCCGATCGCCGACGATCTGCCCCGGCTGCGCGCGGCCCTCGGCGCCCGCCCGGACGGGCTCGTCCTGGTCGGCCGGCGCCATCTGCGCTCCAACAACAGCTGGCTGCACAACATCCCGTCCCTGAACGGCGGTTCCAACCGCTGCACCCTCCACGTCCACCCCGAGGACGCGGCGCGGCTCGGGCTGCGCGACGGCGATCCCGTACGCGTCAAGGCGGACGGCGGCGAGGTGGCGGCGCCCGTGGAGATCACCGACTCGGTCCGTACG
The DNA here is from genome assembly GCF_014649795.1 of Streptomyces melanogenes. GTDB lineage: Bacteria > Actinomycetota > Actinomycetes > Streptomycetales > Streptomycetaceae > Streptomyces > Streptomyces noboritoensis. The sequence goes on along the minus strand of NZ_BMTS01000005.1, from coordinate 376,829 downwards.
GGCGTGGTCAGCCTCCCGCACGGGTGGGGGCACCACCGCCCCGGGACCCGGCTCGGGGTCGCCGAAGGGCTGCCCGGCGTCAACGTCAACCAGCTGCTCGACGGCTCGCGCCTGGACCCGCTGTCGGGGACGGCGGTGCTCAACGGTTTCCCCGTCGAGCTGGTCGCGCTTCGTTGACCTGGGGTTTTGCTCGTATTGCTCACACGTCAACATCTTTTGAAACCTCCTCTCCCTGGGAAGGGAGGGGATTCCTGGCTCAGGCCGCCTTCTGGGGCGGTGCCCCAGAAGGTCTTGTGCCCTCGGCACCAGCCGGGTCGAGACCAGCCCGGACGAGCATCACGCGTGCGGAGTTCTTGTCCCTGGGGGACACGGCTCCGCAGGCCGTGCAGGTGTAGGTGCGTTCACTGAGCGGCAGGGCGTGCTTGGCTCTCGTTCCGCACTGCGCGCAGTCCATCGTGGTGTACGCGGGGTGTACGAGGCGGATGTCCCGCCCGTGCTTGCGGCCCATCTCGATCAGGGCCTGCTTGGTGGCGCCGATGGCGGCGTCAGCGGCCTTACGGGCCATGGTGGTCCTGGCGAGGAACTTCGGCTTGAAGTCCTCGACGGCGACAGCGTCGTGGTCGCGGACAACCTTCTTGGCCCACTTACGGCCGGTGTCCTGTCGCTGCCGGGCGGCCTTCTTGTACGCCACCGCCCGCAGTTGCCTCGCCTCGCGGTAGCCCTTCGAGGCCGGTCGACCCCTCTTCGGTCTGCGGCGGGCCATCATCCGGTCGTACCGGGTCAGCTTGGCCTGGGCTTTTCTGCCATGCCCGGCGTGCGGCAGGTCGTGGTCGTCGGAGGTGGTGGTGGCGGTTTCCTTCACGCCCCAGTCCACGCCGACCACACGCCCGGTCTCCGCCAGCGGCTGCGCCTGAGCCGGGACGACGAACGAGCAGTACCAGTGGCCGAGGCTGTCCCGGTATACGCGCACGCTCGGCGGTGCGGCGGGCAGTTCCCGCGACCACACCACCGTCAGGACGATGCCGCCCGCCAGGTGCAGCCTGCCGTGCTTCAGCCGGAAGCCGCACCGGGTGTAGTTGAGGCTCGCCGACGCCTCACGCTTCTTCTTGTGCCTGGGCATCCCGGCCCGGCGTGCCATCGGTAATCGCTCGCGGATGTCCTTGTGCGCCTTGGCGCGGGAGCGGCCGAAGTCGCGGATGATCTGCTGCTGGGGAACCGACGAGCCTTCACGCAACCACGGTGTACGAGCACGGGCCTCGGTCAGCATCTTGTCGAGCTGCGCCGGGCCGCACGTGGCCTGCTGTCCGGTGGCCTTGTTGTGCCGGTGTACGGCCTTGGACTTGGCGACGCACTCGTTCCACACCCACCGGCACCGGTCCCACTCCGTCGACAGGGCACTGCGGGCGGCGGGCGACACGCGCAGTCGGTAGGTGTACCGGGCATGACCCACGCCACCAGTCCCCGCTGCTCCCGCCACACCGATACCTCCGCTCCCGTCTCCTACCCCTGGCCTCAAGCGACCATACGAGCGAGATTCACACACCCGCACCCAACTTCTGCCGCAATCACCCCCACCAGCGAATATGGGCACACACGTTCCGTGTCGCCGTCGGGATCGCCCGAGTGGGGCCTCTCTGAGCCGGGACCGTGCGAACGGCGGCGCGCTGCGCCGGACGGGCGATATCGGGCGGCCCGTCCGGCGCTGCTCCGCCGTTTCGCCGTACGGGTGTGAAAGAGAGTCAGACGAAAGGTCGATTTATATGACAATCTGACTCAAAGGAAAGCGCATGCCTGCCTTCTCACCCCCGCGCCCCACCGTCCGCCGCCCGGCCGCCACCGCCCTCGCCCTGGGGCTAGCGGGAGCCGCCCTGGCCGGGGCGCCCGCCGCACACGCCGCCCCCGGCGACAACGGCGACGTGAAGATCCACAACCTGGGCACCCCGTTCACCGACCAGCGCAACGAGCCCAAGGTCTGCGGGTTCTACCTCGACGCGTTCAACTTCGACGTCGCGCAGGGCATCACCTGGTCCATCCAGACGCAGCCGCTCAGGGCGGGCGGCGCCACCCTCAGCGGTGCCATCACCCTCGCCACCGGCGTCGGCCGCACCCTGCCGCTCTCCCTCCCGGACGGGCAGTACAAGCTCACCTGGAACATCACCGGCGGCAAGGGCGCGGGCAAGCACAAGGTCTTCAAGGTCGACTGCCTCCCCATCGCCAACCCGCCCGGCGGGAGCACCGGCGGCTCGACCGGCGGCGGCAACGGCGGCCCCAACGGCGGCCCGAACGCGGGCGGCGGCGGTCTGGCCGGGACCGACGGGTTCACCGACGGCGTCTCGCCGGCCGCGGGCATCGCGGCCCTCGGCCTGGTCGGGGCCTCCGGGGTGCTCTTCGTCCGACGGCTGCGCCGCCGCCCCCATGGCGCCGCGTAGCGGTTCCCCCAGGCCCTTCCACCGCACCCGCGCCTACCGGCTGACGCGGACGGCGGCGCTGGCCGCGACCCTGGTCGTCGGCGGCGTCTGGTGGGCCCAGGACGACGGGTCGGTCGCACCGGTCGCCATGGGCGCCGCGGGGGCCGGGGGCGCGGCGACGCCCTCGGCCCCCGCGAGGGCTGACGGGGACGAGCAGGCCCCGGGGGCGCCCCAGGCCCCGGCCGTGCCGGGCGCCAAACCGCCCGCGCCGGCCGGGCGCGGCAGGTTCACCGGGCCCGGGGCGCCCGCCCGTCCGCCCCGGCCGCTGCCGCCGTCCAGGGCGACCGGCCTCGCCATCCCGTATCTGAGCCTGAAGGCGCCGGTCGTCGGTCTCGGGCTCGACCCGGGGCGCCACCTGGCCACCCCGCCGGTCGACGACCCCAAACTGGTCGGCTGGTACCAGGGCGGGCCCACCCCGGGCGAGGCCGGCACCGCCCTTGCCGTCGGCCACCGCGACACCCGCACCGGGGCCGCCGTCTTCGCCAACATCGCCATGCTGCGGCCCGGCAGGATCGTCGAGGCCCGGCGCGCCGACGGCCGCGTCGCCGTGTACACGGTGGACGCGGTGCGCAAGTACGACAAGGCGCACTTTCCCAACGAGGAGGTGTACGGCCCGCGGAACCGGCCGGAGCTGCGGCTGATCACCTGCGGCGGCAAGTTCGACCGCAAGAAGGGCTACGAGAGCAACGTCGTCGTCTTCGCCCACCTGACCGCCGTCCGGTGACCGCCGTCCGGGGCCCGGGCGGGACCGCATAGCCTCCTCCTGACGCCCGGGCACTGGCCGGGCGGCCCCTGGTGCCGGAAAACTACCGGCGCTAGTTTGGGTCCCCGGACCCGGGCCCGGGCCCTCAGGCCCAGGCCCCCCAGGCTCAGGAGGAGTGCGATGAACGCCCACGACGGGATGTACATAGACGGCCGGTGGACGCCCGCCTCGGGCGGCGACACCATCGCCGTGGTGAACCCGGCGGACGAGCAGGTCATCGCGCACGTCCCGGCGGGCACCGCCGAGGACGTCGACGCGGCGGTGCGCGCGGCCCGCGCGGCGCTGCCCGGCTGGGCCGCGACCCCGCCCGCCGGGCGCGCCGCCCTGATCGCCGCCCTGCGGGACCGGCTCGCCGCCCGCAAGGACGAGATCGCGGCGACCGTCACCGCCGAGCTCGGCGCGCCCGAGCAGTTCGCCCAGCAGGTGCACGTGGGCCTGCCGATCGCGGTCGCCGGTTCGTACGCCGAACTCGCCGCCGCGTACGGCTTCGAGGAGCGGATCGGCAACTCCACGGTCTTCCACGAGCCGGTCGGCGTGGTCGGCGCGATCACGCCGTGGAACTACCCGCTGCACCAGATCGTCGCCAAGGTGGCCCCCGCCCTCGCGGCGGGCTGCACGGTCGTGCTCAAGCCCGCCGAGGACACCCCGCTCACCGCACGGCTCTTCGCCGAGGCGGTGCACGAAGCCGGGCTGCCCGCCGGGGTGTTCAACCTGGTCACCGGCCTCGGCCCGGTCGCGGGCCAGGCGCTCGCCGCGCACGAGGGGGTCGACCTCGTCTCCTTCACCGGCTCGACGGCCGTCGGGCGGCAGATCGGCGCCACGGCGGGCGCGGCCGTCAAGCGTGTCGCCCTGGAGCTCGGCGGCAAGTCCGCCAACGTCATCCTGCCCTCCGCCGACCTCGCCAAGGCGGTCGCCGTCGGCATCGCCAACGTCATGAACAACTCCGGCCAGACGTGCAGCGCCTGGACCCGGATGCTGGTCCACGCCGACCGGTACGAGGAGGCGGTCGAGCTCGCCAGGGCCGCCGTCGCCAAGTACCCGGCGGGCGACCGGGTCGGCCCGCTGGTCAGCGCCAAGCAGCGGGAGCGGGTGCGCGGCTACATCGCCAAGGGCGTCGAGGAGGGCGCCCGGCTCGTCGCGGGCGGCGCCGAGGCCCCGCTGGAGCAGGGGTACTACGTGGCGCCGACCGTCTTCGCCGACGTCGAACCCGGTATGACCATCGCCCAGGAGGAGATCTTCGGCCCGGTCGTCTCGCTCATCCGGTACGAGGACGAGGACGACGCGCTGCGGATCGCCAACGGGACGGTGTACGGGCTCGCGGGCGCGGTCTGGGCCGGTGACGAGGCCGAGGCGGTCGCCTTCGCCCGGCGGATGGACACCGGGCAGGTCGACATCAACGGCGGCCGGTTCAACCCGCTGGCCCCGTTCGGCGGGTACAAGCAGTCGGGCGTCGGCCGCGAGCTCGGCCCGCACGGCCTGAGCGAGTACCTCCAGACCAAGTCCCTCCAGTTCTGACACCCCGTCGTTCCGCACCACTCATTCCCGGGAGCAGCATCGTGGTCCGCGCCGCAGTCCTACCCTCCGTCGGCTCCCCGCTGGAGGTCACCGAGATAGAACTCCCCGAGCCCGGCCCCGGCCAGGTGCGGGTCCGCCTCGCCGCCGCCGGGGTCTGCCACTCCGACCTGTCGCTCTCCAACGGCACGATGCGCGTGCCGGTCCCCGCCGTCCTCGGCCACGAGGGCGCGGGCACGGTCGTCTCCGTCGGCGAGGGGGTCACCTCGGTGGCGCCGGGCGACCGCGTGGTCCTCAACTGGGCGCCCTCGTGCGGAAGTTGCCACCCCTGCTCGCTCGGCGAGGTCTGGCTCTGCGTGAACGCGCTGACGGGCGCGGGCGCGGTGTACGCGCGCACCGCCGCCGGGACCGAGCTGCACCCCGGCCTCAACGTCGCCGCGTTCGCCGAGGAGACGGTGGTGGCGGAGAACTGCCTGCTGCCGCTGCCCGAGGGCATCCCGCTCACCGAGGCCGCCCTGCTCGGCTGCGCGGTCCTCACCGGCTACGGCGCCATCCACCACTCGGCGAAGGTGCGCGAGGGCGAGACGGTCGCGGTGTTCGGCGCCGGTGGCGTGGGCCTGGCCACCCTCCAGTCGGCCCGGATCGCGGGCGCCGCGCAGATCGTGGCGGTGGACGTCTCCCCGGCCAAGGAGGAGCTGGCGCGGCGGGCGGGCGCCACCGACTTCGTCCTCGCCTCGGAGACGACCGCCAAGGACATCCGCAAGCTGACCGGCGGCCACGGGGTGGACGTGGCCGTGGAGTGCGTCGGCCGCGCGGTGACCATCCGTACCGCCTGGGAGTCCACCCGGCGCGGCGGGCGCACCACGGTCGTCGGCATCGGCGGCAAGGACCAGCAGGTCTCCTTCAACGCCCTGGAGATCTTCCACTGGGGCCGTACGCTCTCGGGCTGCGTCTACGGCAACAGCGACCCGGCACGCGACCTGCCGGTCCTCGCCGAGCACGTCCGGGCCGGGCGCCTGGACCTGGGCGCGATGGTCTCGGAGCGGATCGGCCTGGACGGGATCCCGGCCGCGTTCGACAACATGCTGGCGGGCAAGGGCGGCCGGGCGCTGGTGGTGTTCTAGCCCGCGTCCGCCACGGCGGCCACGGCGGCGCTCCCGCTCTCCGGTTCGGTGTGTTCCGTACGGTCGACACCGCGCCGGGGACGGGAGCGCGACACCGCCACCCCCGCGAGGCAGAGCGCGCCGCCGACCAGGGTGAGCCACGCCGGGACCTCGTCGAGGAGCAGCCAGGACATCAGCACCACCAGCGCGGGCACCACATAGGTGGTCGCGCCCAGCTTGCCCGCCGTCGTACGGGCCAGGGCGTACGCCCAGGTCGTGAAGGCGAGCGCGGTCGGGAAGACCCCCAGATAGACCATGTTCAGCGTCGCCGGGAGCGGCGCGTCGGCGGCGTCCGACACCAGCTGCCCGCTGAACGGCAGACAGACCACGGCCCCCACCAGACAGCCGAAGAAGGTGACTTGGAGCGCGCTGCCGTGGGCGAGCGCGGGCTTCTGCGCCACCACACCGGCCGCGTACGTCACCGCCGCGAGCAGGCACAGCGCCACCCCGAGCACATTGGCGCCGCCGTCGCCGGACATCGACAGGCCGACGGCCACCGCGCCCGCGAACGAGACACCCATGCCCGCCACCAGCCGGGGCGGCAGCCGCTCCCCGAGGAACCGGGCGCCGAGCAGCGCGATCAGGATCGGCCCGATGTTGACGACCATCGCGGCCGTCCCCGCGTCGACCTGCTGCTCGCCCCAGTTGAGCACCACCATGTAGAGGCCGAACCACAGACAGCCGGATATGGCTATGCCGCGCCAGGCGGCCCGGGGCGGAAGCCCTTCGCGCCGGACGGCGAGGAGCACGCCGAGCACGGCGGTGCCCGCGAGCAGTCGGCCCAGGGCGAGCGCCCCGGGGGAGTAGGCGTCACCGGCGCTGCGGATCGACACGAAGGCCGAGGCCCACAGCACCACGGAGACCCCGGCGGCGGCGAGGGCGAGCCGCTCCGAGCGGCGCCCGGTGTGCGAGGAGTTCGTCATGCGTCGAACGGTACGGCCGGAACCGTTCGGCGCTCACCGAATTATTCGCCGCCGCCCCCGGCCGCCCGGCCGACCGTCACCGCAGGCTCGCCTTCTCGATCCCGAGCAGCTCGCCCAGGGCCTCCTCGCCCTCCGGCGTCACCCAAACCGCCCGCTCCGAGCCGATCCGTACGCACCAGCCGGCGTCCAGCGCGTGCGCGCACAGCACGGCCCCGGCCACCCCGGCCAGATGGGGGCGGCGCTCGGTCCAGTCCAGGCACGAGCGCACCAGCGGGCGCTTGCCCTTGCGGTCGAGGGGGAGCCCCAACTCCCCGTACCAGCGCACCCCTTCGCGCGTCAGCGAGAACCCGGCGTCCTGGGTGAGCAGCCCCCGTACCGTCATCGCGTCCGTGACGGCGATGCCGAGGCGGCCGGCGAGGTGGTCGTAGCAGGTGCGCCCGCGGGCCATCGCGCTGCCCGCCGACGCGGCCCGCAGGTTCCGCGGCGGCGCGGGCGCCGTACGGGCCGCCAGCTCCTCGACGAGGTGGGCGACCCCGGCGTCGGCCAGGCGGACGTACCGGTGGCGCCCCTGCCGCTCCTCGGAGAGCAGCCCGCCCGCCACCAGTTTGCCCAGGTGCTCACTGGCCGTGGAGGGGGCGACCTTCGCGTACCGCGCCAGCTCCCCGGCCGTCCAGGCCCGCCCGTCGAGCAGCGCCAGGCAGAAGGCCGCCCGGGTCTCGTCGGCGAGCAGCGAGGCGAACGCGGCGAGTCCCGATCCCGCTGTGGTTGTCATACCTCCAGGATGCCGCCGTCACCCTTTGGCGGGGGCCGAACCGTGGGCGGCGGTCCGCCGGGGCAGCGCGTCGTACTGCGTCTGGAGCCCGTCCAGGAGCGCCCGCAGGCCGGTGTCGAACGCGCCCTCGTCGATCTCCTCCTGCCGCTCGGCCAGCAGATGCGCCTGGCCGAGGTGGGGGTAGTCGGCCGGGTCGTACGCCGTCTCGTCGTCCACGAAGCCCCGGGCGAAGGAGCCGAGGGCCGAGCCCATGACGAAGTAGCGCATCAGCGCGCCGATCCGGGTGGCCTGCGCGGGCGGCCAGCCCGCCGCGACCATCGCGCCGAACACCGCGTCGGCCAGCCGCAGGCCCGCCGGGCGGCGGCCGGGACCCTGGGCGAGCACCGGGACGATGTTGGGGTGGCGGGTGAGGACCGCGCGGTAGGCGACGGCCCAGTCGTGCAGCGCGGTGCGCCAGCCCCGGGGATCGCCCGCCTCGAACATCGACAGGTCGACCTGAGCGGAGGTCGCGTCCGCGACCGCCTCCAGGATCTCGTCCTTCGTCCGGAAGTGGTTGTAGAGGGAGGGCCCGCTCACGCCCAGCTCGGCGGCGAGGCGGCGGGTCGAGACGGCCGCGAGCCCTTCGGCGTCCACGAGCGCGCTCGCCGCCGCGACGATGCGGTCGTGGCTGAGGAGGGGCTTGCGCGGTCGGGCCATGCGGCACATAGTAGGCCTGCGCACGGAAAACTAGCAGCGCTAATTAAACGGCGGCCGAGCCGATGCGCCGGACCGCCGAACGACCGGACCACCTGGGGTGCGAGCGACATGAACCTGGAGCTGAGCGAGGAGCAGGCCGCGGTGCGGCGGCTCGCCGAGGACTTCGTCGCCCGCGAGGTCACTCCGTACGCCGCCGCCTGGGACCGGGCCGAGAGTGTCGACCGGTCGATCGTGAAGAAGCTGGGCGCGCTCGGGTTCCTCGGGCTCACCGTCCCCGAGGAGTACGGCGGCAGCGGCGGCGACCACCTCGCGTACTGCCTGGTGACCGAGGAGCTGGGGCGCGGCGACTCGTCGGTGCGCGGCATCGTCTCCGTATCGCTCGGCCTGGTCGCCAAGACGGTCGCGCACTGGGGCAGCGAGGAGCAGAAGCGGGCCTGGCTGCCGCGGCTGACCTCGGGCGAGGCGCTCGGCTGCTTCGGCCTGACCGAGCCCGGCACCGGCTCGGACGCCGGGAACCTGGCCACCCGCGCGGTCCGCGACGGCGGGGACTACGTCATCAACGGCTCCAAGATGTTCATCACCAACGGCACCTGGGCCGATCTGGTGCTGCTGTTCGCCCGCACCAACGACACCCCCGGCCACCGGGGCGTCTCCGCCTTCCTGGTGCCGGCCGACGCCCCCGGCCTCAGCCGCCGCCCCATCCACGGCAAGCTCGGCCTGCGCGGCCAGGCGACCGCGGAGGTGGTCCTCCAGGACGTGCGCGTCCCCGCGAGCGCGCTGCTCGGGCCCGAGGGCAAGGGCTTCTCGATCGCCATGTCGGCGCTGGCCAAGGGGCGGATGTCGGTGGCGGCGGGCTGCGTCGGCATCGCCCGGGCGGCCCTGGACGCGGCGGTCGGCTACGCGGGGCAGCGCGAGCAGTTCGGCCGGTCCATCGCGCACTACCAGCTGGTCCAGGAGCTGATCAGCGACATCTCCGTGGACGTGGACGCGGCCCGGCTGCTGACCTGGCGGGTCGCCGATCTCATCGACCGGGGCGAGGAGTTCGCCACGGCCGCCTCCAAGGCGAAGCTGTTCGCCTCCGAGGCGGCGGTGCGCGCGGCCAACAACGCCCTTCAGGTGTACGGCGGTTACGGCTACATCGACGAGTACCCGGTCGGCAAGCTGGCGCGCGACGCGCGCGTGATGACGCTGTACGAGGGCACCAGCCAGATCCAGAAGCTGATCATCGGCCGGGCGGAGACGGGCGTCTCGGCGTTCTGAGCCCCGGTGTTCTGAGTACGTCCTGAGTACGCGAGCGGATGTGGCCCCGGCCACATCCGCCGCATCCTGTGCCCATGAGTGAGACACCGGTCAAGCAGCAGAACACGGCCGCGTACTACGGACAGGCCGTCGCGTCCTTCGCCGTCGCCATCAGCGCCACCGCCATCGGCATCGCCCGGCTCCAGGCCGACGCCTGGGTGCGCGCGTTCCTCGGGATCGCCGTCCTCTACCTCGTCACCTCCGCCTTCACGCTCGCCAAGGTGGTCCGCGACCGCCAGGAGGCCGGGCAGATCGTCAGCCGGGTCGACCAGGCCCGCCTGGAGAAGCTGCTGGCCGAGCACGACCCCTTCCAGAAGCTGTAGCCGCACGATCTAAGCGCTTGCTCACCGTCGGGGTATGGTGTTCGTCCGAAGGAAGGGGCAGCGATGGACGCGGCGGAGCAGACGGTGGGCGGCGAGGACAAGCCGTGGGGCGAGGTCACGCCCGAGGCCGCCCGGAGGCTGCTGGTCGCCGCCGTGGAGGCCTTCGCGGAGCGCGGCTACCACGCCACGACGACCCGTGACATCGCGGGCCGCGCCGGGATGAGCCCGGCCGCGCTCTACATCCACTACAAGACCAAGGAAGAGCTGCTCCACCGGATCAGCCGGATCGGCCACGACAAGGCCCTGGAGATCCTGGAGACGGCGGCGTCCGCCCCCGGCACCGCCGCCGAGCGGCTCGACGGCGCCGTCCGCTCCTTCGTGCGGTGGCACGCCGGGCACCACATGACCGCCCGCGTGGTCCAGTACGAGCTCGACGCGCTCGGCGCCGAGCATCGCACCGAGATCGTGGGCCTGCGCCGCCGCAGCGACGCCGCCGTGCGGCGCATCCTCAACGACGGCGTGGCGGCGGGCGAGTTCGACGTCCCGGACGTCCCCGGCACCACGCTCGCGGTCCTGTCGCTCTGCATCGACGTGGCCCGCTGGTTCAACACCCAGGGCCGCCGCACCCCGGACGAGGTCGGCGCGCTCTACGCGGACCTGGTGCTGCGGATGGTGGGGGCGCAGCCCAAGTAACGGCTGGCGGGGCCGCTCAGAAGAAGTACCGCGACACCGACTCCGCCACGCACACCGGCTTCTCGCCGCCCTCCCGCTCCACCGTGACCTTCGCGGTCACCTGGACGCCGCCGCCCGCCTCCTCGACGTTCGTCAGGACGGCCGTGGCGCGCAGCCGGGAGCCGACCGGGACCGGGGCGGGGAAGCGGACCTTCTCCGTGCCGTAGTTGATGCCCATCTTCATGCCCTCGACGCGCAGCACCTGCGGCACCAGGGCGGGCAGGAGCGAGAGCGTCAGATAGCCGTGCGCGATCGTCGTCCCGAACGGGCCCGCCGCGGCGCGCGCCGGGTCGACGTGGATCCACTGGTGGTCGCCGGTGGCGTCGGCGAAGAGGTCGATGCGGTGCTGGTCGATCTCCAACCAGTCGCTGTACCCGAGCGGCTCGCCCACTCCGGCCTTCAGCTCGTCGGCGGAGGTGAAGATCCTCGGCTCTGCCATGCCCGGTTCCTGCCTCTCTCGCATGCTTCGACTGCCTTTGCGCCTCCACTGTCCAAGCGCTTGCTCAGCATGCTGGGGGCGGTGCCCGCTGTCAACGGTGATCGCACCCGCGCAGTAGGGTTCGAGGAGTGCCGCAGATTCCAGAGAAGGTCCATGAGCTCACGGTCGGTCAGCTGTCCGCCCGCAGCGGGGCCGCCGTGTCCGCCCTGCACTTCTACGAGTCCAAGGGTCTGATCAGCAGCCGCCGCACCTCGGGCAACCAGCGCCGCTACAGCCGTGACGTGCTGCGCCGCGTCGCCTTCGTGCGGGCCGCCCAGCGCGTGGGCATCCCGCTCGCCACGATCCGGGACGCCCTCGCCGAACTCCCCGAGGAGCGCACCCCGACCCGCGAGGACTGGGCGCGGCTCTCCGAGACCTGGCGCTCCGAACTCGACGAGCGCATCAAGCAGTTGAACCGGCTGCGCAACCACCTCACCGACTGCATCGGCTGCGGGTGCCTGTCCCTGGAGACCTGTGTCCTGTCCAACCCGGACGACATCTCCGGCGACCACCTCACCGGCTCGCGGCTGCTGCCCGAGCGCAAGAAGAAGCGGGCCGTCGCGGCCGAGGCCCCGTCCTGCGAGACCTGTTAGGCGTACGGGAAGCGCTCGCCCCAACATCGCGGGGGCGGCCCCCACGGCCCTAGGGCCTGTCGTCGAATTCCCGTCTGCCCGGCGACGCCTGGCACGCTCCCCCAAGCTCTTCGAGCAGGGGGGACCCCCACTCGCCGCACCGGGCGAAAGCCCTCGTACGTCCAGTACGAGGGCTCCCACCCGGCACGCCGAGAGCACGCACCAGACACCGCCGGGCCGCCCTTCGGGCGACGACGGGAATTCGACGACAGGCCCTAGGCCGCATCCGCCCCCACGTGTCTCATGCCACCGATGCCAGCGCCCCGCGCCGTACCGACTTGGCGCGCACCAGCGCCTCGGCGGTGAGCACCGGCTGCGGCACCAGGATTCCGCAGCCCGTGCAGACCGGGCCGCACCACGGGTCGTGGGCCAGGTCCCGCTGCCACACCAGCGCCCGCCCGCCGCACACCGGGCAGCCCGCGCCCGGCACCGTCCGCAGCGCCGCGATGATCCGGCCGAGCACCTCGGCCAGCGCCTGCTCCGGATGCACCGACGGGTCGTCGCACCAGGCCACCCCGAAACCGCCCCAGGTGCGCCGGTGCCAGTCGTCGAAGGAGCCGGGGATCCGCAGGCCGGCGTGCTTCTCACGCTTCCTGCGGGCCGCGAACTCCGCTTCGTATCCGAGCCAGACGGCCCGCGCCGCCTCCAGCTCGTCGAGCGCGGCCACCAGCCGCGCCGGATCGGGCGCCCGGTCCTCGGGCCCGATGCCGTGCCGCACACACAGGTGGTCCCAGGTCGCCCGGTGTCCATAAGGGGCGAAGCGCTCAAGGCACTTGCGCAGCGAATACCGGCGCAGTGCGAGATCGTTCCCTGGGTCGCGCACCTGTCTCGCAAGGCTGCGGAAACCAGCCATGGCCCTGCCACCTCCGTCGCTCATCACTTCGGCGAATGCTCGGCGTCGAGGAATGGACGTACGGCTACCCGATCCGGCTCCATCGAAAATCCGATGGGCCCCATCAGGCGGCGCTGACCGGAATCCGTCGCACGCCCCCCGTATGCTCCGGGCGCCCCACCCGGTCGCCCTGTGGTGATTCCGGGAAGGTCACGCACGTTCGGGAAAGGTGACGCGTGTTCATCTTCCCTCCTGCGGTACCCCTCAGTAACCTCCGCCGCATCGGTCCTCACTAGGAGCACGCATGCGACGACCCACCGCACGGCTCAGAACCGCCACCGCCGCCACCGTGATCGCCCTCGCGGCCGCCCTGCTCGCCCCCCTCGGCCAGGCCGGCGCCGCCGAACCGCCCAACAGCGACTACTGCCTGGGGCGCTGCGGCGACATCCTGCCGCCCGGCGAGAACGGCAACGCCACCCTCGTCGAGATCCTCGGCAACAAGGCCTTCGGCACCCATCCCGCGCACAGCGACGACCAGCTCGGCAAGTACGACGCGCTCGTCGCCGGCCAGTCCACGCTCACCGACGACAAGCTCAACTCCTTCTTCAACGACGCCTCCTTCGGGGTGCCCGGCGGCCAGGTGGCCTCCACCAGCTCCCCGCGCCCCGACGTCACCATCACCCGCGACAAGGCCACCGGCGTCCCGCACATCAAGGGCACCACCCGGTACGGAACCGAGTACGGCGCCGGGTACGCGGCCGGCCAGGACCGGCTGTGGCTGATGGACCTGTTCCGGCACATCGGGCGCGGCGAGCTCACCTCGTTCGCGGGCGGCGCGCTCGCCAACCAGGGCCTGGAGCAGGAGTTCTGGCCGCAGGCCCCGTACACCGAGGCCGACCTCCAGGCCCAGGTCGACCGGATCCGTACCACCAACGGCCCGCGCGGCGAGCAGGCGATGGCCGACGCGCAGGCGTACGTGGACGGCATCAACGCCTACGCCAAGCAGTCCAAGGACGGCCGGTACTTCCCCGGCGAGTACGTCCTCACCGGCAAGATCGACGCCATCACCAACGTGGGGGAGATCCAGCCGTTCAAGGTCACCGACCTGATCGCGCTCGCCTCCGTCGTCGGCGGGTTGTTCGGCGGGGGCGGTGGCGGCGAGGTGCAGGCCGCGCTCTCGCTCCAGGCCGCGCAGGCCAAGTACGGCGTCGCCGAGGGCACCAAGGTCTGGGAGTCCTTCCGCGAGCGCAACGACCCCGAGGCCGCGCTCACGATCCACGACGGCACCAGCTTCCCGTACGCCACCAAGCCCGCCAACGCGCGCGGCACCGCGCTGCCCGACCCCGGCACGGTCGTGCCCGAGCAGCTCGTCTACGACCGCACCGGCTCGGCGGTCACCAAGGCCAAAGCCGATGTACGCGTCCCCGAGCGGCTCAAGCCCCTGAAGGGCATCTTCAACAACGGCGCGCTGCCCGGCTTCGACATCGGCAAGCCGCGCGGGATGTCCAACGCGCTGCTCGTCTCCGGCAGCCGCACCGCCAGCGGCAACCCGGTCGCCGTCTTCGGGCCGCAGACCGGCTACTTCGCGCCGCAGCTGCTGATGCTCCAGGAGATCCAGGGCCCGGGCATCAGCGCCCGGGGCGCCTCCTTCGCAGGCGTCGGCATGTACGTGCAGCTCGGCCGGGGCCAGGACTACGCCTGGTCGGCCACCTCCGCCGGGCAGGACATCACCGACACCTACACCGTCGAACTCTGCCAGGACCAGGCCCACTACCTCTACCGGGGCGTGTGCACCCCGATGGAGAAGCTGGAGAAGACCAACGCCTGGAAGCCGACCACCGCCGACAACACGGCCGCCGGTTCCTACCGGATGCAGGTCTGGCGCACCAACTACGGCATCGTCTCCGCCCGCGCGACGGTCGGCGGCAAGCAGGTCGCGTACACCTCGCTGCGCTCGACCTACCGCCACGAGGCCGACTCGATCATCGGCTTCCAGATGTTCAACGACCCGACGTACGTCAAGGACGCGGCCACCTTCCAGCAGGCCGCCCAGCACGTCGACTACGCCTTCAACTGGTTCTACGCGGACTCCCGCACCGCCGCGTACTACAACAGCGGCAAGAACCCGGTCCGCAACCCCGACGTCGACCCGTCGCTGCCGATCGCGGCCGACCGCGCCTACGAGTGGCAGGGCTTCGACCCGGCGTACAACACCGCCGACTACACCCCGCCCGCCCAGCACCCGCAGTCCGTGGGGCAGGACTACTACATCTCCTGGAACAACAAGCAGGCCAAGGACTACACGTCCGCCGGGTTCGGCAACGGCTCGGTGCACCGGGGCAACCTCCTCGACGACCGGGTCAAGGCGCTGGTCGCGCAGGGCGGGGTGACCCGGGCCGCGCTCACCCGGGCGATGGCGCAGGCCGCCGTCACCGATCTGCGGGGCGAGGACGTGCTGCCCGAGCTCCTGAAGGTCATCCGCAGCGCGCCCGTCACGGATCCGCAACTGGCCACGGCAGTCGGGCAGTTGGAGTCGTGGAAGGCCGACGGGTCCCAGCGCCGGGAGACCGCGCAGGGCTCGCACACCTACACCCACCCGGACGCCGTGCGGCTGATGGACGCGTGGTGGCCGCTGCTGATCGAGGCCGAGTTCCGGCCGGGGCTCGGGGACGGGCTGTACTCGGCGCTCACGTCGAACCTGTCCACCGACGAGGCCCCGTCAGCCGGGCACGGTCCGACCGGGGCGCACGCCGGATCCGCCTTCCAGTACGGGTGGTGGAGTTACGCGGACAAGGATCTGCGGACGGTGCTGGGGGAGCCGGTCGCGGGTCCGCTGGGGCGGGCGTACTGCGGCGGGGGACAGCTGTCCGCCTGCCGTGACGTGCTGCTCAACACGCTCGGGCAGGCTGCCGCGAAGACGCCCGCGCAGGTGTATCCCGGTGACGGTGGGTGCGCGGCGGGCAACCAGTGGTGTGCCGATTCCGTCGTGCAGCGGCCGTTGGGCGGGATCAGCCAGAACTCGATCAACTGGCAGAACCGGCCGACGTATCAGCAGGTGGTGGAGTTCGCCTCGCACAGGTGAGTTCGTTGGCCGCAGGCCGGTGGGGGCTGTCAGGTGCAGCCAATCCGGCCCGCGGCCAGCACCACCCTCGCCAGCTCCGGATGGCAGATGTCGCTGTGGGCCCCCGACGGGGGCCCGCCCGAGCGGACCACCGATTCCGCGTTCACGCTCACGCAGCCGGAGTCGGGGACGCCGTCCCGTAGGACCTCCGCCAGGGTGAGTTCGGTGCAGGGGGCCACCGACTGGATGCCGTCGTGGCCGATCGCCCACCAGCGGCGGTCGAGCTGCAGCAGGCCCTGGTAGTCCCCGGCGAGCTTCGACGCCAGCGGGTAGATCACCCCGAGCGCGGTGTCGAAGCGCGAGTAGCAGGAGACCACCGGGCCGTCGACCCGCCGGTGCAGGGCCGCCAGCGCGCCCGACCCGGAGAGCCCCGACGGCAGCCGCTCGGCGAACGCGTAGTGCGAGAAGGCCCCTTCGAGCAGGGTCACCGACTTGACGTTGCGGGCCCCCTCCGGCAGCCCCTTCAGCGCGAACGCGACCAGCCGCCCGCCCTGGCTGTGCCCGACCAGATGGATCCGCATCGCGGGTCTGGTCCGGGCGAGCTCGCCGAGCAGCGGCCCGAGCCCGAGCTGGCCGACCTTGCCCGATCTGCGCTTCATCTCGTAGTACGTGGTCTGCCGCAGCACCTCCTTGGCGCCGTTCCACAGGTGCTTGAGCGAGTTGCCGAGCGAGAACGAGGGGCCGGGCGGGCCCGGTTCGACCCGCATGCCGGTGTCGGACAGGGCGAGCGTGAACTCCCGGCACAGCCCGAGCATCTCGTCCGTGAGGAGCGCCGCCGCGCCCGCGCCGTCGCCCACGGTGTCGTCGGCGAAGCCAGACGATTCCTCGTCATCCGACACCAACTCGCGTGTGAGGAGCCCGAATTGGCGGAATGCCTCCTCCGAGTCCGGCTGCTCGTCGAGCAGCCGGGCCAGTGCGTCGACGGTCACCCCGTGCTCGGGGAACGCCCGCTTGAGCGCGTCCACGGTCGCCGTGTCCAGGCCCGCGCCCGGCTCCACGGCCAGGGCGGTGTGCGGGAAGTTCGGGATCTGCTCGTCGGCGAAGCGGATGGAGGGCCAGACGATGCCCGCGTACCCGAGGCGCACCCCGGCCCCGGCCGGGCCCGCCTCGGCCAGCAGGCCGGGGAAGGGCGCGAAGAAGTGGCGGTACAGGCCCGTCGCGACCGACGGGGTGTTGTTCCAGCCGTGCGAGAACATCACCAGATCGGTGACGTCCGGATCCGCGAGGGCCGCGCGCTCCGCCGGAGAGGCGTCGCCGTCCGCGTCGAAGGTGATCTCCCGATATGGCTCGACTCCGATGTCCGGCATGGGGTGGCCCTCCGGTCCGTTCGCTGACGATGGGGCGAGGCTGAGGCCTCACATCGTCCCGCCGGACCGGAGGGCTGACCATACGCTGGACAGGGGAGAAAGGGGTGAGATCGAGGAGGTCAGAGCCGGTGCGCGGCCGTCACCCGGTGGAGGTGCACCAGTACGTCGAACGAGGGACCGAGTTGCATCTGCTCGGCGTCCTGCGGCCAGGAGTTGCCGATGGACCGCGTCGGCCGGAAAGCGCCCAGCCAGTCCTTGGCCGGGTTCGCCACCTTGCGCAGATCGAGGTAGTAGTCGCGCGGCGAGACCCGTTCGAGGACCTCCTCGTTGCTGCCCGACTCGGGCGGCCCGACGGTGAACTCGCGGATCGGCTCGGCCGGGTCGTTCAGGTCCAGGGCGTTGAACGAGCCCTGCCCGAAGGTGAACCCGATGTTCATGTACGCGGAGCCGACCGCCTCCCGGATGAAGGCGCCCTGCACCTTCGGGTACTCGCCGCTGAGCGTCGGGGCGTACCCGACATGGCCGTTGTGCGCGGAGAGCAGCATCCTGTGCCCGGTCTGGCGCTGCCACCACACGGTGTTCTCGGCCATGATCCGGTCCCGGTAGAGCCGTGACTCGCGCAGCTGGCCGTCGTCGAAGAAGTCGAACGCCCACATGGCGCCGGTCTGCGCGACGGTGCGCGCGTACTGGAGCATCCAGGCGTGCTCGGCCCGGTCGGGGCCGGGCCGCTGGGCCGCGAGCAGCTCGTAGGCCCGGCGCACCTCGTCGGCCTGCCGCTTGCGCTCGGCGAGCGGGCGCTTGAGCCTGTCGTTCATGGTGTCGCCGACGCCCGCCGTGGGCCGCGAGTCCTTGTAGAGGGCGGTCAGCCGGGGCAGCAGCGCGGGGTAGCGCTTCGCGGTGTACGCGCTCACCCGGTCGAAGAGCTGCGGGCCCGCGTAGCCCACGTCGTCGCCCATGAACTGGACCTTGCGGTCGTGGTGCAGGTTGTAGGCGCGCATCCAGCGGATCAGGTCCAGGTACTCCCGGGTCTGCCACATCGCGTACGAGCTCTGGAACTCCTCGCGCACGATCCGCTCGGGGTCGCCCTCGCCGCGCAGCACATAGGCGTTGACGCGCATTCCGGAGGACCAGGCCGTCTCCAGGGCGAAGGTGGTGAAGCCCTTCTTCTCGACGAGGTACTGGAACACGCGCTGCTTGGTCGCGAAGAACTCGTGCGAGTTGTGCGTCGCCTCGCCCAGGCCCACGATGTCCGCCGAGCCGACCATGCGGCCGAGCGGCCGCAGGTCGTCCAGGGGCTGGGCCGACCGCGCCAACTGGCGTTCTGGAGTGGGAGGTTCGGCTGCCCGGGCCGCCGGGGCGGCCGCCGTGAACACGCCGAGCGTCAGGCCGAGCAGCAGGAGTAAGGCCTGGCGCAGACGATGGTGGGTGTCGTGGAACAGATGCATGGCCCCAGCCTGTCGGCCGGGTGGGCGCCGGGCCCATCCCGCCAGCCACCGTCCGCCCCGGGGGTTTTCCCCCGGCCCCTCACCGGTACAGCAGATGCCGCGCCCGGGTCGCGCGGAACGCGGTGAGCCCGGTCTGCCAGGCGCCCACCACCTCGTCGGTGCCCGCGCCCGCGTCGATCAGGGTGCGGACCGCCGCCGACCCGGTGAGCTTGTCGATCCAGTGGTCCGGCCGCCAGGCGAAGCCGCTCCACGCCTTCTTCGCCGTCACCAGGAGCGCGACGCCGGTGCGCACCGGGTCGTACGCCTCGCGGTCGTGGACGTGGAGTTGGACGCCGCCGACCGTCCTGCCCTGGAACTTGGAGAAGGTGGGCGTGAAGTACGCCTCGCGGAAGCGGACCCCCGGCAGCCCCAGGGCGTTCACGGCGGCTGCCCAGCGCCCGTCGATCCCCTCGGCGCCGAGCAGTTCGAAGGGCCGGGTGGTGCCGCGCCCCTCGGAGAGGTTGGTGCCCTCGAACATGCAGGTGCCCGCGTAGACGAGCGCGGTGTCGGGGGTCGGCATGTTGGGGCTCGGCGGGACCCAGGGCAGCCCCGCGGAGTCGAAGAAGCCGTCCCGCCGCCAGCCGGTCATCCGTACGGTCTCCACCCGTACGCGCCCGCCCAGGAACTCGGCGTCGAAGAGCCCCGCCAGCTCGCCCACCGTCATCCCGTGCGCCTGCGCGATCGGCTCGCGCCCGACGAAGGTCGCGAACGCCTTGTCGAGCACGGGCCCGCTCGCCGTCCGCCCGGTCACCGGGTTCGGCCGGTCCAGGACCACGAACCGCTTCCCGGCGAGCGCGGCGGCCTCCATGCAGTCGTAGAGCGTCCAGATGTACGTGTAGAAGCGTGCGCCCACGTCCTGGATGTCGAAGACGACCGTGTCCACACCGGACGCGGTGAACACGGCGGCGAGCGCCTGCCCGCTCACGCCGTACGTGTCGTAGACCGGAAGCCCGGTCGCCGGGTCGTCGTAGCGCCCCTCGGAGCCGCCCGCCTGCGCGGTGCCCCGGAAGCCGTGCTCGGGCCCGAACACCGCGACCAGGTCCACGCGCGGGTCGGCGTGCATGACGTCCACGATGTGCCGGACGTCCGCGGTCACCCCGGTCGGGTTGGTGACCACGCCCACCTTGCGGCCCGCCAGCGCCCGGTAGCCGTCGGCGGCCAGCCGGTCGAAGCCGGTCCGCACGGGCCCGGGGCGGTGGTGGGCGTGGGCGGGGGCCGCCCCCGCGACCACCGCGCCCGCTGCCGCTGTGCCCGTTCCGGCCAGCAGGCCCCGTCTGGACAGGCTCATCGGCGTACCTCCACGGCCGCTCGCGGTGTCATGGCCACGCACGCTAGCGCGCGGGCGCGCGACGGGGAACGAGCCGCACGGGACGGTTCGCGACGGCCCCTTCCGTCCGTACATACCGACTGGTTAGTCTGCACACCAGTCGGCATGTGGAGAGGCGGATTCTCGATGGGTTCGGTCCAGGGCGTCCAGGGCGCGGCAGTGGTGGTCACCGGGGCGGGCGGCGGCATCGGCGCCGCGCTCGCGCGCAGATTCGCGGCGGAGGGCGCCCGGGTGGTCGTCAACGACCTCGACGAGGCCAAGGCCCGTAAGACCGCCGAGGAGATCGGCGCGATCGCCGTCCCCGGGGACGCCTCCGGCGTCGTCCCGCTCGCCCGCGAGGCGCTGGGCGGGGCGATTGACGTGTACTGCGCCAACGCGGGCCTGGGATCGGGCGGTTCGGAGGCCGCGCCCGAGGACGTCTGGGAGGCCGCCTGGGACGTCAACGTGATGGCCCACGTCCGCGCCGCCCGCGAGCTGCTGCCCGAGTGGCTGGAGCGCGGCGGCGGCCGGTTCGTGTCGACCGTGTCGGCGGCCGGGCTGCTCACCATGATCGGCGCGGCCCCGTACAGCGTCACCAAGCACGGCGCCCTCGCCTTCGCGGAGTGGCTCTCGCTCACCTACCGCCACCGGGGCGTCAAGGTCCACGCGATCTGCCCGCAGGGCGTGCGCACCGACATGCTGGCCGCCACCGGCTCGGCCGGGGACCTGGTGCTCGCGCCGACCGCGATCGAGCCGGCGGCCGTCGCCGACGCGCTGTTCGCGGCGATCGCCGAGGAGCGGTTCCTGGTGCTGCCACACCCGGAGGTGGCGGGCTACTACGGGGCGCGGGCCGGGGATCCGGACCGCTGGCTCACCTCCATGAACCACCTCCAGCAGAAGTGGGAGGCGGGCGGCGCATGACCTCTCCGTACGCGTCAAAACCCTGGCTCGGGCAGCTCACCGAGGCCCAGCGGGCACCCGTCAGCCCGCCCGCCAGCGTGGTGCACGCCTTCCGGGCCGCCGTCCTGCGCGCCCCCGACCGCACCGCGCTCGCCTACTTCGACGGGCGGCTCAGCTACCGCGAGACCGACGCGCTCTCCGACTCGGTGGCCGGGCACCTCGCCGCCCGGGGCATCCAGCCCGGCGACCGGGTCGCCGTCATGCTCCAGAACACCCCGCACTTCGTGATCGCGCTGCTCGGCGCCTGGAAGGCGGGCGCCACCGTCGTCCCGCTCAACCCGATGTACAAGTCGGCCGAGGTCGGGCATGTGCTCGGCGACTCCGAGGCCGCCGCGCTGATCTGCTCCGACCGGGCGTGGGAGGCGTATCTGCGGGACACCGCGGCCGCCTCGCCCGTCCGGATCGCGCTCACCGCGTGCGAGCTCGACCTGCAGAGCCGCGACGACGCGCGGGTGCTCGCCTTCGAGCGGCTGCCCCGCCCCGCCGACACCGACGACCTGCTGGCCGTCGCCCGCCACGGCCTGCCCGCCCCGGGCGGACGCGAACCGGCCCCCGACGCCACGGCGCTGATCAGCTACACCTCGGGGACCAGCGGCACCCCCAAGGGCGCCATGAACACCCACGCGGGCATCACCTACAACGCCGAGCGCCAGCGCACCGGCCACCCGATAGCCGAGGGCGCGGGCTACTTCGCGCTGGCCCCGCTCTTCCACATCACCGGCATGGTCTGCCAGCTCGCCGCGTGCGTCGCCAACGCGGGCACGCTGATCCTCGCCTACCGCTTCCACCCCGGCGTGGTCCTCGACGCCTTCGCCGAGCACCGGCCCGCCTACACCGTGGGCCCCTCCACCGCCTTCATGGCGCTGGCGGCCGCGCCCGGCGTCACCCGCGACCACTTCGACTCCTTCCGGGTGATCTCCTCGGGCGGCGCACCGGTGCCGCCCGCGCTGGTGGAGAAGTTCCGGGCGGCGTTCGGCCCGTATCTGCGCAACGGCTACGGGCTCACCGAGTGCACCGCCCCCTGCGCCTCGGTGCCGCCGGAGCGGGAGGCCCCGGTCGACCCGGTCTCGGGCACCCTCTCGGTCGGCCTGCCCGGCCCCGAGACGGTCGTACGGATCGTCGACGAGGAGGGCGAGGAGGTGGCGCTGGGCGAGCAGGGCGAGATCGTGGTGCGCGGCCCGCAGGTCGTGCCCGGCTACTGGCGCCGCCCCGAGGCCACCGCCGAGACCTTCCCGGACGGCGAACTGCGCACCGGCGACATCGGGTTCATGGACCGGGACGGCTGGCTCTACGTCGTCGACCGCAAGAAGGACATGATCAACGCGTCCGGCTTCAAGGTATGGCCGCGCGAGGTCGAGGACGTGCTCTACGGCCACCCGGCGGTGCGCGAGGCGGCCGTCGTCGGCGTCCCCGACCCGTACCGGGGCGAGAACGTGAAGGCGTACGTGAGCCTGCGCCCCGGCGCCGAGGCCACCCCCGGCGAGCTCTCCGCGTACTGCGAGGAGCGGCTGGCGGCGTACAAATATCCCCGGCAGGTCGAGGTACTCGCGGAGCTTCCCAAGACGGCGAGTGGGAAGATCCTCAGGCGGGAACTGCGTTCTCGCCACTAGAACGGCGCAAAAACAACGGGTGGACCAGGAGAGGCGGCGACGGCATGGCCAGGACGACGGACGGGAGCGGCACCCCCGTCCCCCAGAGGCTGCTGGCCGCCGCCACCCGCCTCTTCGCCGAGAACGGGTACGACAGGACCTCCGTCCAGGAGATCGTCGAGGCGGCGGGCGTCACCAAGGGGGCGCTCTACCACTACTTCGGCTCCAAGGAGGACCTGCTCCAGGAGGTGTACGCGCGCGTGCTGCGCCTCCAGCAGGAGCGGCTCGACGCCTTCGCGGACGCGGACGCGCCGGTCGAGCGGCGGCTGCGCGACGCGGCGGCCGACGTGGTGGTCACCACCATCGAGAACCTCGACGACGCGTCGATCTTCTTCCGCTCGATGCACCACCTCAGCCCCGAGAAGAACAAGCAGGTGCGGGTCGAGCGGCGGCGCTACCACGAGCGGTTCCGGGCCCTGATCGAGGAGGGCCAGGCGGCCGGGGTGTTCTCCACGGCCACCCCGGCGGACCTGGTGGTGGACTACCACTTCGGGTCGGTCCACCACCTGTCCACCTGGTACCGGCCGGACGGCCCGCTCACCCCGCAGCAGGTCGCCGACCACCTCGCCGACCTGCTGCTGCGGGCACTGCGTCCGTAGGGCTACAGGTACTTCTTCAGCTCCCGGCGGGCCAGCGAGCGCTGGTGCACCTCGTCCGGGCCGTCGGCGATGCGCAGGGTGCGGGCCGCCGCCCACAGTTCGGCGAGCGGGAAGTCCTGGCTCACCCCGCCCGCGCCGTGGACCTGGACGGCCTTGTCGATGATGTCGAGGACCGTGCGGGGCGTGGCGATCTTGATGGCCTGGATCTCGGTGTGGGCGCCGCGGTTGCCCACGGTGTCCATCAGCCAGGCGGTCTTCAGGACGAGCAGCCGCAACTGCTCCACCGCCACGCGCGCGTCCGCGATCCACTCCTGCACCACGCCCTGCTGGGCGATCGGCTTGCCGAACGCGGTACGCGCCACCGCCCGCCGGCACATCAGCTCGATGGCCCGCTCGGCCATGCCGATCAGCCGCATGCAGTGGTGGATCCGGCCGGGCCCGAGGCGGGCCTGGGCGATGGCGAAGCCGCCGCCCTCCTCGCCCACCAGGTTCTCCACGGGCACCCGCGCCCCGTGGAAGACGACCTCGGCGTGGCCGCCGTGGGAGTGGTCCTCGTATCCGTACACCTGCATCGCGCGGCGGACCTCGACGCCCGGGGTGTCGCGCGGCACCAGCACCATCGACTGCTGGCGGCGGACGTCCGCGTTGTCCGGGTCGGTCTTGCCCATCACGATGAAGATCTTGCAGTCCGGGTTCATCGCGCCGGAGATGTACCACTTGCGCCCGGTGATGACGTACTCGTCACCCTCCTTGGCGATCCGGGTCTCGATGTTGGTGGCGTCCGAGGAGGCCACCTCCGGCTCGGTCATCGCGAAGGCGGAGCGGATCTCCCCGGCCAGCAGCGGCTCCAGCCACCGCTTCTGCTGCTCGTCCGAGCCGAACTGGGCGAGCACCTCCATGTTCCCGGTGTCCGGCGCCGCGCAGTTGAGGGCGGTGGGCGCCAGGTGCGGGGAGCGGCCGGTGATCTCGGCGAGCGGCGCGTACTGGAGGTTGCTGAGCCCGGCGCCGTGCTCGGCGTCCGGCAGGAAGAGGTTCCACAGGCCCTGGCTGCGGGCCTCGGCCTTCAGCTCCTCCACCACGGCGGGCGTGTCCCACGGCGACTTCAGCCGCAGCCGCTGCTCGTGCGCGGTGGTCTCGGCCGGGTAGACGTACTGCTCCATGAAGGTGAGCAGCTTGGCGCGCAGCTCTTGGGTCCGTGCGTCGAATGCGAAGTCCATGGCGGGAGTTCAGCCTTCCTGCGGTGACTGCGTGGACTGGAGGGTGGTGAGGCCGTGGTCGATGAAGACGGGCACCAGGTCCCCGATGCGGTCGAAGCCCGCGCCGACGGTCTGGCCCAGGGTGTAGCGGTAGTGGATGCCCTCCAGGATCACGGCGAGCTTGAACCAGGCGAACGCCGTGTACCAGGAGATGGCCGAGGTGTCCCGGCCCGAGCGGGTGGCGTACCGCTCGATCAGCTCGGCGGGGGTGGGGTGCCCGGCGGCCCCGGCGGTGGTGGAGACCGGGGAGTCCTTCACCTTCAGCTCGGCGCTGTACATCACGAGCAGCCCGAGGTCGGTCAGCGGGTCGCCGAGGGTCGACATCTCCCAGTCGAGGACGGCCTTGATCTCGTCGTCGTCCCCGACGAGGACGTTGTCGAGCCGGTAGTCGCCGTGGATGACCGTGGCGGCGGGGGAGACGGGCAGCTCGCGGCCGAGCGCCGCGTGCAGTTCGTCGATCCCGGGCAGCTCACGGTTGCGGGAGGCGTCGAGCTGCTTGCCCCAGCGCCGCAGCTGGCGGTCGAGGAAGCCCTCCGGGCGCCCGAAGTCCCCGAGGCCGACCGCCTCGGGGTCCACCGCGTGCAGCTCGACCAGCGTGTCCACCAGGCCGAGCAGCGCGGCCCGGGTGCGCTCCGGGCCCAGCGGAGCCAGCTGCTCCGCCGTGCGGTACGGGGTTCCGGCCACGTACTCCATCACGTAGAACGGCGCGCCGATGACCGACTCGTCCTCGCACAGCAGCAGCGGCTCCGGCACCGGGACCGACGTCGGGTGCAGGGCGCTGATCACCCGGTGCTCGCGCTTCATGTCGTGCGCGGTGGCCAGGACATGACCCAGCGGCGGCCGTCGGACCACCCACTGGCCCGTCCCGTCGGTCACGATGTACGTGAGGTTGGACCGGCCGCCCTCGACGATCCGGGCGGTGAGCGGACCGCCCACGAGCCCCGGCCGCTCGCGGTCGAGATGGGCGCGCAGCCGCTCCGGATCGAGACCTGGCGGGACTGTGCTCATGACGGGCTACCTCCGGGAACGGCGATCGTGTCACAGACACGCTACCGACCAGTCGGTATGTCGTCCAGACGCTGCCCCGCCCGGATGCGGGCCGCCGTGCGGATCAAGCCGTCAGTGGTCGTCCCAGTGGCCCTCGTGCTCGGCGTGCCGGTGCCCGTCGTGGACATAGTCGAGGTGGTCGCCGTGCTCCACGGACTGGTGGCCGCAGCCGACGCCGTGCTCGTGCGCGTGCCCGTCGTGGGCGACGTGCCCGGCGGGCTCGCACTCGTCCCAGTGGCCGGAGTGCTCGCGGTGCATGTGCCCGTCGTGGGCGTAGTCCGTGTGGTCGCCGTGCGGCACGGCCCGGTGCCCGCAGGTGGGGCCGTGCACGTGCTCGTGCGTGGTGGGGTGTTCCTCGTGGCGTACGGTCATGGCGTTCACCCCTCGAGATCGCGCCCCCACGTCTCAGGCTAGTGCGCCGGGCGCGGCTCCGCTTCCGCTGCCGGCGCCGGGCCCTTCAGAGCAGCATCGCCACCGCGAACAGCGCCAGCGCCGCCACGCAGGCCAGCGCCGCGACCGCCTCGCGGGGCCGCAGCACGCCGGGGCGGGCCGAGCGGGTCAGGGACTGGATGCGGCGGTGAGCCACGGCCAGGAAGCCCAGCCAGACCAGACCGCTCAGGGCCACGGCGACCAGGGCGACGGGCGTCCGGCCGCCGTGCAGGGCCTGCTTGGCCGCGAGGACCGCGGCCACCGTGCAGGACAGCGTCGTACGGCGCCAGGCGAGCCGGGTCCGCTCGGGCTGGAGGCCGGGGTCCCGGTCGGGCGCGCCCGTCACCCGGCCCAGCCGAAGACGACGACCACCACCATGACGACGGCGACCCCCGCCACCACCACGCTCAGCAGGGTGGGGAAGCGCGACACGGGCAGGTCCTCGCCGCGCCGCATCGCCCGCTCGCACCGCACCCAGTGGTTCACGGCCCGCAGCGCGCACAGCACCCCGGCCGCCAGCAGCGCGAGGGCGAGCCCGACCCGTACGCCCCAGCGCAGGTCCGGCAGGAACTGGTCGACCGCGAAACCGCCGCCGACCAGGGCGAGCGACGTCCGGATCCAGGCCAGGAACGTCCGCTCGTTGGCCAGCGAGAACCGGTAGTCCGGCGTCTCGCCCTCCTCGCCGATGCGCTCGGGTGCGAACCACAGCCGCAGGGTCTGCGCGATGCTGATCACATTTGCACACTACCCGCAGGCGATCACCCGGCCCGGTGCGCGCGCAGCCTGCGGTAGGCGTCGAGCCCGTCCGGCACCCACTCCCAGGTGCCGAGCCGCCGCTCCACCTCGGCCTCGGGCAGGAAGTCGTGCCAGGCGACCTCCTCGACCTGCGGCCGCACCGGCAGTGTGCAGCGCACCTCGTACACGGCCGACCACCACGTCTGCCGCCCGTCCGCGCCGCCCTCGTAGAGGAACTTGAACACCGGTACGGGCCGGGGCAGCCCGGACACCCCGAGCTCCTCCTCGGCCTCGCGCAGCGCGGCGTCGTAGTAGCTCTCGCCCGCGCCGACGACACCGCCGACGAACATGTCGTACAGCGACGGGAAGACCAGCTTGGTGGGGGTGCGCCGGTGGACGAAGATCCGGTCCTCGGCGTCCCGGGCGAGGACGAAGACGCAGCGGTGGCGCAGCCCCCGGGCGTACGCCTCGCCGCGCGGGGCCTGGCCGACGACACGGTCGTGCTCGTCGACGATGTCGAGGATCTCGTCGGAGGGGGAGGGTGCGGATGAGCTCATGGGACTCATCCAATCACCGCACTGTTCTAGTGCGGCTGGAGGTCGTGGACCCGTTCCTTCGGTCCCGTCCCCGACGGCATCGCCGGATGGAGTCCGAGCAGGACGATGCCGGTGACGATGGCGGCGAGTCCGCAGACCTCCCAGGCGAGCGCCGCCGCGTCGGTACGGAGCTGATCGCCCAGGAAGCCGACGCCGCAGGCGATCCCGGCGAGCGGCTGGGCGGCGGTGAGCGCGGGCAGCGACATCCGCAGCGGGGCGGTCTCGAAGGCGCTCTGGACGAGGATCAGGCCGGTCACGCCGAGCGCCAGCACGCCGTACGGCTGCCAGCCCGTCATGAGGTGGGCGAAGCCGTCGGCCCGGAACCGTTCGCCGCTGACGCGGGTGAGGGCGTCCTGGAGGCCGTAGAGGAAACCGGCGGCGACGGCGAGGAGGGTGGGTCCTGCGCTGAGGCGGGACCGCTTGGCGTACACGGTGAGGACGAGCGCGATCCCGACGACGATCCCGACGATCAGCCAGTGCCGCAGGGGTCCGGCGACGTCGTTGCCGCCGCGCGGCTGGCCCGCCACCATGAAGGCGGTCACCCCGCCCGCGAGGAGGGTGAGCCCCGCCCAGCCCTGGCGGCCCAGGGACTGCTTGGTCTGCCAGCGGGACAGGGCCATGGCGAAGAAGAGGTTGGTGGCGAGCAGCGGCTCCACCTGGGAGACCTCGCCCTGGCCCAGCGCCAGCGCGCCGAGCACCATGCCCGCGACCATCAGCCCCATCCCGGCGAGCCAGCGGGGCACCCGGACGAGGTCGAGCAGCAGCCGCGGCGACAGGAAGTCGCTCAGCGGGGCGTGCTGGGCGGCGTTCTGCTGGAGCACGAACCCGAAGCCCAGACAGCAGGCCGCGCCCACGGCGAGAGCGAGGACGAGAACCGACACGTGGGATCCTTCAAGTGCGGCCGGGGGTTGTGAACTTGCTCGACGATAGCGCCCCGGGGGCCCCGACGCCTCCCGAGCACCCACTGGACGCGACCCAGCCCCCTTTTTGGCCCAGCCCCTAAATGCGCCCCTGCGGGGCGCCCAGGGGATTGCCGCGGAGCGGCATCTCTAGGGGCGCGGGGAACTGCGCGACCAGTTGGGAACGGCCCGCAGACGAAGAACCCGGCCGCCCGGGGTGGGGGTCAACCAACCCGAGGCACCACCCAGTTGAATCCCGTCGCACACCCGCCGAACCTTGACGTGGAGCATTGGGTACCGCTTTGCTGTCCGCGATCACCCTGTCACCCGGACCAACCGCCCCACCCACCACACCACCCACACACCACACCCACCCCCCGGGAAGTACGCGGATGCCCCCGCCCCCGCTAGGCCGCCCCCGCAAACGCGGTGGCCGCGCCTTCGACCCGGCGCTCGACGACGCCGAACTCGTCGCCGTCCGCGCCCAGTTGGCGCAGGGTCGGTGGACCAGGGTCCGCTCGCTGCTGGTCGCGACCGGCGACGACTGGGACCGGCGAGGCCACCGCCTCACCGTCCTGGGCGAGCCCGCCACCTCCGCCGCCTGGGCCCGCGAGTGGCTGCTCGCCGAGCCGGACAGCGCCGACGCCGCCGCGCTCCACGCCTGCGCCCTGGTCTCCCGCTGCCTGGGCGGCAAGGGGGACAAGGACGCGGCCCGCGACGCCTGCCTGGAGGCCGCCCGGCTCGCCCCCGCCGACCCCACCCCCTGGCTCGCCCTGCTCGCCCTCTCCCGCAGCCTCGGCTCGGACAACGAGACCGAGCAGATATTCGCCGAGGTGTGCTCCCGGCACCCGGACCACCACCACGCCCACCACCTGATGGCCGCCCGGCTCGCCGAGCGCCGCCCGGGCGACGGCGCCGACCCGCTGCACGAGGTGTACGCCTTCGCCGCCGCCTCCGTCGCCCGCGCCCCCGCCGACTCCCCGCTCGCCCTGCTCCCGCTGGTCGCCCACGCCGAGCGGTACCGGGTCCTCGCGGCCCGGGGCGCCGCACCCGGCGACCCGGTCGACTCGGAGCACTGGACCGGCCGCCGCGCCCGCCAGGTGATCAAGTCCGCGTTCGACTGGTGGCTGGAGTGGGAGCGCGAGGACCACCCCCGGGCCGGCGTAGACCTCAACTTCCTGGCCCACGCCAAGCACTGCGAGGGCCGCCCCGCCGAGGCCGCCGCCCTCTTCCACCGCATCGGCAAGCACTTCACGCCCGCGCCCTGGTCGTACCCGGACCGGGACCCGTACCGCGCCTTCCAGGCCGCCCGCAGCGCCGCACTCGGCACCGCCTAGCCCCAGCACGGCACCACCCGCACGGCTCCACCCCTCGGCACCACCCCCGCGTCCCACCGAAAGGGCACCCCCGCCATGTCGAGCGACACCGATGAGATCCGTACGTACAAGGGCCAGGAGAGAGCCCTGCGCGCCGACCGGCTCGGCACTCCGGGCCTGCTCCTGTCGGTGCTCGCCGCGAGCGCCCCGCTGATGGTGGTCGCGGGTGTCATGCCCACCACGTACGGCGTGATGGGCATCGTCGGCCAGCCGCTGCTCTTCCTCATCCTCGGCGCCGTCCTGGTCCTGTTCAGCTTCGGGTACGCCGAGATGAGCCGCCACGTCCACAACGCCGGGGCGTTCTACGCGTACATAGCCAGGGGCCTCGGCCCCACCGCCGGATCGGGCGCCGCCTTCGTGGCGCTCGTCGCCTACAGCGCCCTCCAGGTCGGCATCTACGGCATGTTCGGCTTCGAGGTCTCCAGCCTCTGCGCCACCTACCTCGACACCGAGATCGCCTGGTGGATCCCGGCGCTGGCGGCCGTCGCGCTGGTCGGCGTACTCGCCTGGCTGAAGATCGACCTCAACGCCAAGGTGCTGGGCGTGCTGCTGGTCATCGAGGTCGCCCTGGTCGTCGTCTTCGACTTCGCCGCCGTCGCCGACCCCGCCAAGGAGGGCCTGTCGCTGCACGCCTTCGACCCGTCCACGCTCTCCGGCGCGGGCATCGGCACCGCCCTGTGCTTCTGCATCGCCGCGTTCACCGGCTTCGAGCAGGCGCCGGTGTACGCGGAGGAGACCAGCCGCCCGCATCTGGTCGTCTCGCGCGTGATGTTCCTGGCCGTCGGCTTCACCGCCGTGTTCTTCGCGCTCAGCTCCTGGGCGCTCACGGTCGCCACCGGCCCCGCCGCAATCGTCGACGCCTCGCGCAAGAACGGGCCCGGGCTGCTCTTCGGGCTCACCGAGGACCGGCTCGGAACCACCTTCACCGACGTCCTGCACGTCCTCTTCGTCACCGGCATGTTCGCCGCGCTGCTCAGCTTCCACAACGTCGTCGCCCGGTACGTCTTCGCCATGGGCCGCGAAGGCCTGCTGCCCGCCGCCTTCGGCCGTACCAACCACGCCAGCGGCGCCCCCGGCAGCGGCTCGCTGCTTCAGACCGCGATCTCGGCCGTCGTGGTCGTCGCCTTCGCCGTCGCCGACGACAAGCCCACCGGCGACCCGACCGCCGCCGTGCTGCACCTGTTCACCTGGATGGGCAACGTGGGCGCGCTCGGCGTGATCGTGCTGATGGCCGCCGCCTCCTTCGCGGTCATCGCCTTCTTCGTCCGCCGGGGAGCGGCCGCGGCCCAGCTGTGGCGGCTGCTCGCCTCCGGCATCGCCGGGGTCGCGCTCCTCGTCATCGCGGTCTACACGGTCAAGGACTTCGACGTCCTCGTCGGCGCCGGACCGGACTCCTCGCTCAGCTGGGTCCTCCCCTCGATCATCGCGCTCGCCCTGGCGGCGGGTGTGGCGTACGGCCTGGTCGTACGGGCGGTACGGCCCGAGGCGCACGCCCGGATCGGCCAGGGCAACGAGGCCTTCCAGCTGGAGAAGCTGGAGCGGGCGGCGGGCGCCGCCAGGGCGTAGGCCAGGATCTGACCAAACGGTGACGGTGTGCCGGGGCCCCTGGTGTCCGGGGGCCGCCGGTGCTCGAATCAGGGGGTGAACCCTGAACCACCGCCCGCCGAGAGCGCCCCGGTCGGCCGTCGGATCGTGCTCGGCATGCTCGGCCTCGGCGCCGCCGGGGTCGCCGCCGCCCCGGTCCTCCAGCGCGGCCTGGAGTCGTTCCTCGGCGCCGCCGCCGGGAAGGACCCCACCGGTCTGACCGGCCTGCTGCCCAACGGCGGCGGCTTCCGCTACTACTCGGTCGCCGCCTCCGTACCGCACAAGGGCGCCGCCGACTACCGGCTCACCGTCGACGGCCTCGTCGACCGCCCCGCCACCTACACCCTGGACGCGCTGCGGGCGCTGCCGCAGACCCGGCTGGTCCGGGACGTGCAGTGCGTGACGGGCTGGCGGGTGCCGGGCACCCCGTTCGCGGGGGTGCGGCTGTCCCGGCTCCTCGACGCCGCAGGGGTGCGCCCAGGAGCCGGGGCGGTCCGCTTCACCTGCTTCGACGGCACGTACACCGAGAGCCTCACGCTCGAACAGGCCCGCCGCGACGACGTGCTGGTCGCCCTGAGCATGCGGGACAAGCCCGTGTCGCACGCGCACGGCGGCCCGGTCCGCCTCTATGTGGCGCCCATGTACTTCTACAAGTCGGCGAAGTGGCTCTCCGGGATCACCGTGACGAGCAAGGTGCGGCGGGGGTTCTGGGAGGAGCGGGGCTATGACACGGATGCCTGGGTCGGCCGGTCCAACGGGCGCGACGACCACCCCACCGGCTGAACCCGCCGCGCGCGTACGGCGGTTCACCCGGGCCGAGCGCTGGGTGCACCGGACCAACGCGCTGGTGTTCGGCGTGTGCGTGCTGTCGGCCGCCGTGCTCTACCTGCCGCAGCTCGCCGAGGCCGTGGGCCGCCGGGAGCTGGTGGTGCGGGTGCACGAGATCTCCGGCGTGCTGCTGCCCGTACCGGTCCTCGTGGGGCTCGCCTCCCGGGCGTTCCGCGCCGATCTGCGCCGCCTCAACCGGTTCGGGCCGCACGACCGGCGCTGGCTGCGCTCGGCGCTCACCCGGGACGAACACCCGCGTACGGCGGGCAAGTTCAACGCGGGGCAGAAGGTCTACGCGGGCTGGATCACCGGAGCCGCGCTCGTCCTGCTCGGCACCGGTCTGTTCATGTGGTTCACCCACCTGGCGCCGCTGGCGGTACGGATCGGGTCGACCTTCGTGCACGACTGGCTGGCGCTGGCCGTCGGGATCGTGCTCTGCGGCCATGTGACCATGGCGCTCCTCGACCCGGAGGCACGCCGTGGCATGCGCACCGGGTCGGTGGGGCGCTCGTGGGCCCGGCGGGAGCACGGGCTGTGGCTGGAGGAGGTGGAGGGGGAGAAGGGGCGCGGTGGTCCCCTAGATCACCAGTGACAGCAGCAGCACGAACCCCAGCGCCACCACCGAGATGATCGTCTCCATCACCGACCACGTCTTGACCGTCTGGCCGACGTCCATCCCGAAGTACTCCTTCACCAGCCAGAACCCGGCGTCGTTGACATGGCTGAAGAAGAGCGAGCCCGCGCCGACGGCGAGGACCAGCAGGGCCGTGTGCCCGGTCGACATGTCGGCGGCCAGCGGGGCCACCAGACCGGCGGCGGAGATCGTCGCCACCGTGGCCGAGCCGGTCGCCAGCCGGATCGCGACCGCGATCAGCCAGGCCAGCAGCAGCGCGGGGATGGACCAGTCCTTGGAGACGTCCAGGATCATCTGGCCGACGCCCACGTCGATGAGCGTCTGCTTGAAGCCGCCGCCCGCGCCGACGATCAGCAGGATGCCCGCGATCGGGGCGAGCGACTTCTCGACCGTCGTGGAGATCCGCTCCTTGCTGAACCCGGCGGCCCGGCCCAGCGTGAAGATCGCCACGAGCACGGCCGCGAGCAGCGCGATCAGCGGCGAGCCGATCACGTCGGTGACCCGCTGGAGGTGGTTCTTCGGGTCGTCGACCACGATGTCGACCAGGGCCTTCACCAGCATCAGCACGACCGGAAGCAGCACGGTCGACACGGTCGCGACGAAGTTCGGGCGCTTCTCCAGGTCCTCGGAAGGGCGTGTGGGGATCATGCGGTCCGGCGCCGGGATGTCCACCCAGCGCGCCGCGTACTTGGAGAAGACCGGCCCGGCGATGATCACTGTCGGGATGGCCACCAGGACGCCCAGGGCGAGCGTGACGCCCAGGTTGGCGCCGACCGCGTCGATGGCGACCAGCGGGCCCGGGTGCGGCGGGATCAGCCCGTGCATCACCGAGAGACCGGCGAGCGCCGGGATGCCGATCCGCATCAGCGAGTAGTTGCCGCGCTTGGCGACCAGCAGCACCACCGGGATCAGCAGCACGATCCCGACCTCGAAGAACAGCGGCAGGCCGATGATCGAGGCGATGACCACCATCGCCCACGGCATCGCGCGCCCGCCGGACTTCCCGGCTTTCTCCAGGATCGTGTCGACGATCTGGTCCGCGCCGCCCGAGTCGGCGAGCAGCTTGCCGAGGATCGCGCCGAGCGCGATGAGCACCCCGACACCGGCGACGGTGTTGCCCAGGCCCGTGGTGAAGCTGGTGATGGCCTTGTCCAGCGGCGCTCCCGCGAAGGCGCCGAGCGCCAGCGAGCCGATGGTCAGGGCGAGGAACGCGTGCAGTTTGAACTTGGTGATGAGCAGGACGATGACGGCGATGCCGGCGAGTACGGCGATCCCCAGTCGGGCGTTGCCCGCCGAGGTGATCGGCTCGGCCGCGCCCGCTGCCAGGATCTCGACGCTGAGACTGGTCACGGTGGTGGTCCTCGGTTGGCGGATCAGGGGGCGAGTCGGCGCAGCGCGGCGACGGCCCGGTCGGTGATGTCCTCGGGGGTGCCGGCGACGTCGACGGCCACGCCGGCCTCGTCCGCCTCCAGCGGCTGGAGCGTGGCGAACTGCGAGTCGAGCAGCGCGGTGGGCATGAAGTGGCCCTTGCGCTCGGCCATCCGGTGCTCGATGAGCTCCCGGTCGCCGGTGAGGTGCAGGAAGACGAGGCCGGGGGCGGCCGCCCGAAGCCGGTCGCGGTAGACCCGCTTGAGCGCGGAGCTGCTCACCACCCCGCCGAGGCCCGCCCGGCCGTGCGCCCACCGCCCGATCGCGTCGAGCCAGGGCCAGCGGTCGGCGTCGTCCAGCGGGACGCCGGCCGACATCTTGGCGACGTTGGCCGCCGGGTGGAAGTCGTCGCCCTCGGCATACGGAACGCCGAGCGCCGCCGCGACCAGGGGGCCGATCGTGGTCTTGCCGGTGCCGGCCACGCCCATCACCACGACGACGTGGGGGGTGCTCATAGCGGTGCCTCGCTGTCTTCGTCGACATCGATGTGTTCCGGGCGGCGGTCGTTTCCGGCCATCCGTCCGTCGCGCTACTGAAACCCAAAAGGTGCGACGTATTCAAGACCCTGTGATGAATAAGTAATACTTTTCCGAGTGGCGGCCCCGCGCGCCCGTCCGGCCCGGTGCGCACCGCCCCGTACGCTTTGCCCATGACCACACAGGCCCAGGGACTGCACGCGCAGGTGCTCGACACCCTCGGCCGCGCGATCACCGCAGGCGCATATCCGCCCGGCAGCGTGCTGCGCGGCGACGAGCTCGCCCAGCGCTTCGACGTCTCGCGCACCGTGATCCGCGAGGCGATCCGGGTCCTGGAGTCCATGCAGCTGGTCGAGTCCCGGCGCCGGGTCGGGGTGACGGTCCGGGCCACCGAGCAGTGGAACGTGTACGACCCGCAGGTCATCCGCTGGCGGCTGGCCGGATCCGACCGGCCGCGCCAGCTGCGCTCCCTGACCGTGCTGCGCTCGGCCGTGGAGCCGGTCGCCGCCGGGCTCGCCGCCCACCACGCCACCCCCGAGCAGTGCGCCGCCCTCACCGAGCAGGCGCTCGGCATGGTGGCCACCTCGCGCGGCCGCCAGCTGGAGGGCTACCTCGTCCACGACGTCGCCTTCCACCGGATCGTCCTGAACGCCTCCGGCAACGAGATGTTCGCCAGACTCGGCGATGTCGTCGCGGAGGTCCTGACCGGCAGAACCCACCACCAGGTGATGTTCGAGGACCCCGACCCCGCGGCCGTCACCCTGCACGTGCAGGTGGCCGAGGCGGTCCGGGAGCGGGACGCGGAACGGGCGGAGAGACTCACCCGCGAGATCGCCCTCGGCGCCCTGAAGG
Organism: Streptomyces melanogenes; assembly: GCF_014649795.1. Classification (GTDB taxonomy): domain Bacteria; phylum Actinomycetota; class Actinomycetes; order Streptomycetales; family Streptomycetaceae; genus Streptomyces; species Streptomyces noboritoensis. Next base: position 341,670 of record NZ_BMTS01000005.1, on the reverse strand, counting down.
AATTGGACGTACTCGCTCCGTAAGCTCAGATTTACCTCAGATTCATCACAGATCTGCCCGTACGTGACATTGGCCACTGCCAAATGCCCCGTCGAGCCGCGACCATGTCCCGAATCAGCCACGCCGCGGTGACGCCACGAGCTCACCCGCATCACCGGCCACCACCGGGACGGCACCGGCACAGCCCGGTATCGCACGACCGCATGACCCCTCACGAAGGCGATACAGCTACATGAGTGACCGCACCATGCCTGCGGCCGAGACGTCGGCGTCCGCGCCGGCGCAGGGCACCCCCCACATCGACGCCGGTGACGCCGGTTACAGCAAGGACCTCAAGTCCCGCCACATCAACATGATCGCCATCGGCGGCGCGATAGGCACCGGCCTGTTCCTCGGCGCCGGCGGCCGCATGGCGGGCGCGGGCCCCTCGCTCGCGATCGCCTACGCGGTCTGCGGCGTCTTCGCGTTCTTCGTCGTCCGGGCCCTCGGCGAGCTCGTGCTCTACCGGCCCTCCTCCGGCGCCTTCGTCTCCTACGCCCGTGAGTTCATGGGCGAGAAGGGCGCCTACACGGCGGGCTGGCTGTACTTCCTGAACTGGTCGACCACCGCCGTGGCCGACATCACGGCCGCCGCCACCTACGCCCATTTCTGGGCCATGTTCAGCGACATCCCGCAGTGGGTGCTCGCCCTGATCGCCCTGGCCGTGGTCCTCACCGCCAACCTGATCTCGGTGAAGTACTTCGGCGAGATGGAGTTCTGGTTCGCGATCGTCAAGGTCGCCGCCCTGGTCGCCTTCATGGCGGTGGGCATCTACCTCGTCGCCACCCAGCACAGCGTGGACGGCAACACCCCGGGCCTGGCCAACATCACCGACCACGGCGGCATCTTCCCGATGGGCATGCTGCCGATGCTCCTGGTCGTCCAGGGCGTCGTCTTCGCGTACGCCTCGGTCGAGCTCTGCGGTGTCGCGGCCGGCGAGACCGAGAACCCGCAGAAGATCCTGCCCAAGGCGATCAACTCGATCATGTGGCGCGTCGGCATCTTCTACGTCGGCTCGGTCGTCCTCCTCGCGCTGATCCTCCCGTACACCGCGTACTCGGGCGACGAGAGCCCCTTCGTCACCGTCCTCGACAAGCTCGGCGTGCCGGGCGCGGCCGGCGTGATGAACCTGGTGGTCCTGACCGCCGCGCTCTCCAGCCTCAACTCGGGTCTGTACTCCACCGGCCGCATCCTGCGCTCGATGGCCGTCGCGGGCTCCGCGCCCAAGTTCACCGCCCGGATGAACAAGGGCCAGGTGCCCTACGGCGGTGTGCTGCTGACCGCCGCGTTCGGCGCCGCCGGTGTCGCCCTGAACAAGCTGATGCCCGACGACGCCTTCGAGATCGTGCTGAACTTCGCCTCCATCGGCATCCTCGGCACCTGGGCGATGATCATGATCTGCTCGCTGCTGTTCTGGCGCCGCGCCCAGGAGGGCAAGCTCACCCGCCCCTCCTACCAGCTGCCCTGGGCCCCCTACACCCAGATCGTGACGCTGGTCTTCCTCGCCACCGTGCTGTACCTGATGTGGTACGGCGGCGGCGTCGGCCGCACCACCGTCTACTGCCTGCCCGTGATCCTGGGCATGCTGGTCGGCGGCTGGTACCTGGTCCGCAAGCGCGTCGCGGAGATCGCGGCCAAGTAGCACCGCGTACGTACGAGAAGGGCGGCATCCCGGCGGCGGGGTGCCGCCCTTCCGCGTGCGGCAGGTAACGTGCGGAGGTCGGGCCCGTACACATTTCCGCCCGTACGCGTCCGCGCGTGCCGGTGGTGCCAGAAAGGAAGTTCACGCATGCCGCAGCAGGTCCGAGGGGTCATCGCGCCGGGGAAGGACGAGCCCGTACGGGTGGAGACGATCGTGGTGCCGGACCCGGGGCCCGGCGAGGCCGTGGTGAAGGTCCAGGCGTGCGGCGTCTGCCACACCGATCTGCACTACAAGCAGGGCGGGATCAACGACGACTTCCCCTTCCTGCTCGGCCACGAGGCCGCCGGTGTGGTCGAGTCGGTCGGCGCCGGGGTCACCGACGTGGCGCCCGGCGACTTCGTGATCCTCAACTGGCGCGCGGTGTGCGGCCAGTGCCGCTCCTGTCTGCGCGGCCGCCCCCAGTACTGCTTCAACACCCACAACGCCAAGCAGAAGATGACGCTGCTGGACGGCACCGAGCTCTCTCCGGCGCTCGGCATCGGCGCCTTCGCCGAGAAGACGCTGGTCGCCGCCGGGCAGTGCACCAAGGTCGACCCGTCGGTCTCCCCGGCCGTCGCGGGGCTGCTGGGCTGCGGTGTCATGGCGGGCATCGGCGCCGCCCTCAACACCGGCAACGTCGGCCGGGGCGACGCGGTCGCCGTCATCGGCTGCGGCGGGGTCGGCGACGCGGCGATCGTGGGCGCCCGGCTCGCGGGCGCGGCGAAGATCGTCGCCGTGGACATCGACGACCGCAAGCTGGCCACCGCCAAGACCATGGGCGCCACCCACACCGTCAACTCCCGCACCGAGGACGCCGTCGAGGCCGTCCGCGCGCTTACCGGCGGCTTCGGCGCCGACGTGGTCATCGAGGCGGTCGGCCGCCCCGAGACCTACAAGCAGGCGTTCTACGCCCGCGACCTGGCCGGAACCGTCGTCCTGGTCGGCGTGCCCACTCCGGACATGAAGCTGGAGCTGCCGCTGATCGACGTCTTCGGCCGCGGTGGCGCGCTCAAGTCGTCCTGGTACGGCGACTGCCTGCCCTCCCGGGACTTCCCCGTACTGATCGACCTGCACCAGCAGGGCCGGATCGACCTGGCCGCGTTCGTCACCGAGACCATCGCGCTCGACGAGGTCGAGAAGGCCTTCGCGCGCATGCACGAGGGCGACGTGCTGCGCTCGGTGGTGGCGTTCTGATGGCCGCCCGCATCGAGCACCTCGTCACCTCCGGCACCTTCGCGCTGGACGGCGGCGTCTGGGACGTCGACAACAACGTGTGGATCGTCGGCGACGACGAGGAGGCGGTGGTCGTCGACGCCGCCCACGACGCCCAGGCGATCCTGGCCGCGCTCGGCGGCCGCACCCTGCGCGCGATCGTCTGCACCCACGCCCACAACGACCACATCGACGCGGCCCCGGAGCTCGCCGAGGCCACCGGGGCGCCGGTGCTCCTGCACCCCGACGACCTGCCGCTGTGGAAGCTCACCCACCCCGACCGCACCCCCGACGGCGAACTGGCCGACGGGCAGACCCTCACGGTCGCGGGCACCGAGCTGACCGTCCTGCACACCCCGGGCCACGCCCCGGGCGCGGTGTGCCTGTACGCCCCCGAGCTGGGCACGGTCTTCACCGGCGACACCCTGTTCGCCGGCGGCCCGGGCGCCACCGGCAGGTCGTTCTCGCACTTCCCGACGATCCTCGACTCGATCCGTGAGCGGCTGCTGACCCTGCCGCCCGAGACGGTGGTACGCACCGGCCACGGCGACTCCACCACGATCGGCGCCGAGGCATCCCAGCTGGACGAGTGGGTCAAGCGCGGCCACTGAGCCCGTAGACGCGGTCCGCCGTGCCGCCGAGGACCTGGGCCCGTTCCCGCGGGCCCAGGTCCTCGGTGAGCGCCCGTGCCACGTCCAGGACTTCGCCGTACGAGGCGGCGAGCAGACACACCGGCCAGTCCGAGCCGTACATCAGCCGCCCGGGCCCGAACGCCTCCAGAACCGTGTCCGCGTACGGCCGCAGAGTCGCCGTGCTCCAACCCGGGCCCGCCTCGGTGACCAGGCCGGAGAGCTTGCAGACGGTGTTCGGCAGCGCGGCGAGCGCGCGGACCGCCGAACCCCAGGGCTCGGTCCCGCCCGAGGCGATCGGCGGCTTGCCCAGGTGGTCGAGGACGAGAACCAGGCCGGGGTGCAGCTCGGCGGCCCGCACACAGGCGGGCAGCTGGTGGGGGAGGACCACCAGGTCGTACGCCAGCCCCGCGTCCGCGACCGCCGCGAGCCCCCGGGCCACGTCCGGCCGCAGCAGCCACTCGGGGTCGCGCTCGCCCTGCACCTGGTGGCGGATCCCCACCAGCCGCTCCCCGCCCGGCAGTTCCCGCAGCCGGGCCAGCTCGTCGGCGACCCCGGGCGCGGTCAGATCGGTCCAGCCGACGACACCGCGTACGAGAGGGTCGTCCTCGGCGAGCGCCAGGAACTCCGGGGTCTCCTCGGCCACGGTCACGGTCTGCACGAGCACGGTGGCGGCGACCCCGGAGGCCTGCGCCCGCAGCTCGTCGAGGGCGAAGGTGCGCCGCAGCGGGGCGAGTCCGGGCCCGGCGAGCCACTCCTGGTCGCGGACGGAGAGGTCCCACACGTGGTGGTGGGAGTCGACGACCCTCACAGCTCCCACACCACCGGCAGCCCGGCGTCCGCGCCCGCCCCTGAGTAGTCGTGGACGACGTCGAGCAGCTCGGCCATACGCGCCTGCCAGGCGATGTTGACCGGCAGCCGCTCCAACTCGGCGAGCAGCCGCCGGTAGTCGGCGCACTCGATCACATGGAACAGCTCGGCGCCGCTGCGCCAGATCGTCCACCCGGTGACCCCGGCGGCCCGGATCGCCGCCGTCAGCTCCGCCGGGACCTCCCGGTGCGCGGCCTCGTACGCCTCGATCCGGTCGCCCCGGACCCTGGTGTGCAGTGCGACCCTCATACGCCCAGCTCCTCCCACAGCGCCTGCGGCACCGGCCGCCCGAACTGCTCGGCCGCGTCCCGGACCTCGGCCGCCGAACGCGCCCCCACCAGCACGCTGGCCACCGCCGGGTGCCGCAGCGGGAAGGCCAGCGCGGCGGCCCGCAGGGGCACGCCGTGGCGCTCGCAGACCGCCTTGATCCGCAGCGCCCGCTCCAGGAGGGCCGGGGGCGCGGCCGCGTAGTCGTAGGGGGCGCCCGGCCGGGGGTCGGCGAGCAGCCCCGAGTTGAAGACCCCGCCGACGACCACGCTCTTGCCGCGCGCGGCCGCCTCCGGCAGCAGCTCGTCGGCCGCCCGCTGGTCGAGCAGCGAGTACCGCCCGGCGCACAGCACCGCGTCCACGTCCGTCTCCCGCACGAACCGGGCCAGCGGCCCCGCGTGGTTCATCCCGGCCCCTATGGCCCGTACGACACCTTCCGCGCGCAGCCGCTCCAGGGCCGGATAGGCCTCGTCCAGGGCCTGTTCGGCGTGGTCGTCGGGGTCGTGCAGGAGGACGACGTCGATCCGGTCCAGGCCGAGCCGCCCGAGGCTGTCCTCGATGCTCCGCCGCACCCCGTCCGCGCTGAAGTCCCAGCGGCGGCGGTGGGTGGCGGGCACCGCGAACCCCTCGGCGCGGTCGTCACCGGCCGGCTCGGCCAGCGGCTCCAGGACGCGGCCGACCTTGGTGGACACGGTGTACGCGTCCCGGGGGCGGCCGCGCAGCGCCGCGCCGATGCGGCGCTCGGAGAGGCCGAGGCCGTAGTGCGGCGCGGTGTCGAAGTAGCGGACGCCCGCGTCCCAGGCGGCGTCCACGGCGTCCCGCGCGGTGGCGTCGTCGACCTCGCCCAGGAGGTTGCCGAGCCCCGCCGCCCCGAAGGACAGCGCGCTGACGAGGCAGCCGCTGCCGCCCAACTCGGTGAGGCGCATGCCGCATATTTATCAGATGTATAGGGGCTCCAGGCACCCCTGGGACCCCAATTTCCGCTGCGGAAGCCGCTATTGGTCCGATGAATCGCCTTCGGCACCGGCTCGCGGCCAGGCGGCCAGCCGCAGCCCGCTCTCGAACCGCCGCTCCCGCCCGTCCACCGGATCCGTGAACTCCAGCACCTTCGCGAGCAGTTGCAGCGGGTGCGTGAAGTCGTCCGGGTCGGGCTCCTCGGTCACCACCGGGTACACCGGGTCGTTCAGGATCGGCAGCCCCAGGCCGTTCATGTGGACCCGCAGCTGATGGGTGCGCCCTGTCGCCGGAAGCAGCCGGTAGCGACCGAGCCCGGCCCGGTGCCCGACCAGCTCGATCCGGCTCTCGGCGTTCGGCTCGCCCGCCTCCTCGCGCGCGGCGATCACCCCGCGCTCCTTCACGATCCGGCTGCGCACGGTCATTGGCAGCGCCACACCCGCGTCGTACGGAGCGACCGCCTCGTACTCCTTGCGCACCCGCCGCTCGGCGAACAGGTTCTGGTACGCGCCCCGGTCCTCGGGGCGCACGACGAACAGGGCGAGCCCCGCGGTCAGCCGGTCGAGGCGGTGCGCGGGCTGGAGCCCGGGCAGGTCCAGGTCGCGCCGCAGCCGGGCGACGGCGGTCTCGGTGATGTGCCGCCCCCGGGGCGTGGTGGCCAGGAAGTGCGGCTTGTCCGCGATCACGATCCGCTCGTCGCGGTGGACGATCCCGACCTCGAACGGCACGGGCACCTCGGGGGCGAAGTCCCGGTGGAACCACACGTACATCCCCGGCCGGTACGCCAGGTGCTCGTCCACGGGCCCGTCGGCGGTCACGAACCGCCCGCCGCGCACCATCGCCTCGACGCGCCCGGCCCCGATCGCCCCGCCGAACCGCTCGACCAGGTGCTCCCGGACCGTCCCCCAGACCCCGTCCGGGTCGGCGGGCAGCCGCACCCGCACCGGGTCGATGCCGTCGCGCTGGGGGAGCGGGGCGGCCGGGAGCTTGGATCTACGTCTCACAAAACAAGAAAACCCCAGCTCAGCTGGGGTTTTCAAGTGGTGTCCGAGGGGGGACTTGAACCCCCACGCCCGATAAAGGGCACTAGCACCTCAAGCTAGCGCGTCTGCCATTCCGCCACCCGGACAAGGTGTCTGTCTCGCGGGCCGTGCCCGTTCCGACGTGGAAAACAATAGCAAACATCTGGGGGTGCTCGATCACCCCCGTGGCCTGCGTGAACGTCGTATGTCGACGGGAAGCCGCCCTTGGGCGGGCGGGGGGCGCGGGGGGAGGATGAGGGGGACTCTGAAGATGCGGCAGCGGCAGCGGGAGGAAGCAGCGTGAGCGAGTCGAAGGCGGCGCGGGGCGTGACCGGCGAGGACGAGGTCGTCGACCTCTGTCGCGATCTGATCCGGATGGACACCAGCAACTACGGGGACCACTCCGGTCCGGGCGAACGGGCGGCGGCCGAGTACGTGGCCGAGAAGCTCGCGGAGGTGGGGCTCGAACCGAAGATCTTCGAGTCGCACACCGGACGGGCCTCCACCGTGGCCCGGATCCAGGGCGAGGACCCGTCGCGGCCCGCGCTGCTCATCCACGGCCACACCGACGTGGTCCCGGCCAACGCCGACGACTGGACGCACCACCCGTTCTCCGGCGAGATCGCGGACGGCTGCGTGTGGGGGCGCGGCGCGGTCGACATGAAGGACATGGACGCGATGACCCTCGCGGTCGTACGGGACCGGCTGCGCAGCGGCCGCAAGCCCCCGCGCGACATCGTGCTGGCCTTCCTCGCCGACGAGGAGGCGGGCGGCACCTACGGGGCCCGCTACCTCGTCGACAAGCACCCCGACCTGTTCGACGGCGTCACGGAGGCGATCAGCGAGGTCGGCGGCTTCTCGTTCACCGTCAACGAGAACCTGCGGCTCTACCTCGTGGAGACCGCCCAGAAGGGCATGCACTGGATGAAGCTGACCGTGGACGGCAGCGCCGGGCACGGTTCGATGATCCACAAGGACAACGCCATCACCGAGCTCTCCGAGGCGGTCGGACGGCTCGGGCGGCACAAGTTCCCGGTGCGCGTCACCAAGACGCTGCGGCACTTCCTCGACGAGCTCGGCGACGCGCTGGGCACCGAGCTCGACCCGGAGAACATGGACGAGACGCTGGCCAAGCTCGGCGGCATCGCCAAGCTCATCGGCGCCTCCCTCCAGAACACCGCCAACCCGACCCAGCTGGGCGCCGGCTACAAGGTCAACGTGATTCCCGGACAGGCGACCGCGCACGTCGACGGCCGCTTCCTGCCGGGGTACGAGGAGGAGTTCCTCGCCGACCTCGACCGGATCCTGGGGCCCCGGGTCAGGCGCGAGGACGTGCACGCGGACAAGGCGCTGGAGACCACCTTCGACGGGGCGCTCGTCGACGCCATGCAGACGGCCCTGGTGGCCGAGGACCCGATCGCGCGCGCCGTGCCGTACATGCTCTCGGCGGGCACCGACGCCAAGTCGTTCGCGGACCTCGGGATCCGCTGCTTCGGCTTCGCGCCGCTGAAGCTGCCGCCGGAGCTGGACTTCGCCGGGATGTTCCACGGCGTGGACGAGCGGGTGCCGGTCGACGGTCTGAAGTTCGGCGTGCGGGTCCTCGACCGGTTCATCGACGCGTCCTGACCTGGGACTTCACGGGGGCCGGGCTCGCCCGGCCCCCGTGGACCGCAGGGCGCCCGTTTTGCCGAAACGACAAACCCAACAATCGCCCAGGCGTGCGTAGTTGACTGAAAAGAGTGAATGCGTTCATAAGCTCGTAGCCCCATAACTTCCGCCTCGTTACAGGGTGTGCGGTCCGCGGCTGGGATCGCACCTTTGCCAACAAGGAGGAAGTAATGATCAAGAAGGTCGTCGCCGCTGCGGCTGCCACTGGTGGCCTGGTTCTCGCGGGTGCGGGCCTCGCCGTCGCCGACGCCGGTGCCCAGGGTGCCGCCGTGCACTCCCCGGGTGTCGCGTCGGGCAACGTCATCCAGGCGCCCATTCACATCCCCGTGAACGTCTGCGGCAACACGATCTCGGTGATCGGGCTGCTGAACCCCGCCTTCGGCAACGTCTGCGTCAACAAGTGACGTCGAGCCTGAACCCGTGAGGGTCTGAGCCTGGCGGCCCCGGAGTGCGCGCCACGCACTCCGGGGCCGCCAGGCACCCACTCCCGGGCGCACCGGTTCCGGGAGCATCCGGTAGGTAGAAGGCAGGGAACAACCTATGCGACAGGTCACCAGAAAAGGCCTGATCACCATGGCCGCCGCCACCGGCGTCATCGCCATGGGCAGCGGCTACGCACACGCCGACTCGAAGGCGAACGGCGCCGCGACGGACTCCCCGGGCGTCCTGTCCGGCAACGCGGTCCAGGCGCCGATCCACGTGCCGGTCAACGCGTGCGGCAACACCGTCAACATCGTCGGGCTGCTCAACCCGGCGATCGGCAACACCTGTGTCAACAAGGGCGGTTCGCACCACGGCGGCGGCGGGGCCACGGCCCGCGGCCACGCGAGCGACTCGCCCGGCGTCGGCTCCGGCAACAGCGTCCAGGCGCCCGTCGACGTCCCGGTCAACGCCTGCGGCAACGGCGTCACCGTGATCGGAGCCCTCAACCCGGTCTTCGGCAACGACTGCGCCAACGTGTCCGGCGACGACCACCACCCCGGCACCCCGCACCACCCCGGCAAGCCCGGGCACCCTGGCCACCCGGGGAAGCCGGGCCACCCCGGCAAGCCCGGTGAGCCGTGCGAGGGCGAGCACCCGGGCACCCACCACCCCGGCACCCCGCACCACCCGGGCAAGCCCGGTGACTCGGTCAAGCCGATCCACCGGACCAAGCCCGGCCAGCACCCGCACACCCCGGGCACCCCGGCCGCCCCGCACGGCCCGGGCACCTCGGGCACCTCGGGCGTGACGGGCCCGCAGGCCGCCGGCACGCTGGCGCACACCGGGTCGGACGCGGTGGGCATCGCCCTCCCGGCCGGCGCGGGTCTGCTGCTCGCCGGAGCCACGCTCTACCGCCGCGCCCGCTCCGGCGCGTGACGCGGAGCCGCGCACCACGGCGGCGGTAACCAGACAGAACGGATCGGGCCCCGCGGTCGCGGGGCCCGATCCGTTTTCGTCACCCGATGTCCGTCACCACGTGGCGCGCAGCTGGCGGATGATCCGTCTGCGCAGCCGCACCCTGCGGCTGCCGTCACGCAGCAGGCTCAGTCGCTCCAACTCCCAGTGTCCGTACTCGGCGTGGTCGGTCAGCAGGCGTGTGGTGTCCTTGCGGGAAACCCCGCGCGGCACGTACACGTCGACAAATTCGTATTCCGGCATCGCATCTATTGTGCGGGCAGAGCCCCGGTACGGATAGCGTCTGCACTATGTCTGATGCTGCGCAGCCCTCCGCTGCCGAGGTACGTGCCGCCGCCGACGCGGTCAAAGCCGCGCTGGACCGCCACCTGGAGGCGGTGGAACGCCGCACCGGGGACGACGATCCGGCCGTGTACGACGCGTTCAACGCCCTGGCGGCCGCTGCCGAGGCGTACGACGAGCGGCTCTACGACCGGTACGACGAGGTCACCCCCTTCGAGATCCCGGGCGCCGACGACTCCCTGCCGCCCTACACGGGCCCGGAGGAGCCGAACGCGCTGAGCGTGCTGATCCGCCGCGACTACGCGGTGGTGGAACCCCAGCGGCTGCTCGCCCAGGCCCAGCGGATCGCGGACCTGGACCCGGAGGCCGACGACTCGGCCGAGGACGACCGGGCCGCCGCCGTGGTCGGCACGAGCGTGCACGCGGCGCTCGGGGTGCTCTTCGGGGAGTACGAACCGGACGAGATCGCCTCCCGGCACAAGGAGTTCGGCCTGGAGGAGGGCGACTCCACGCTGTGGGTGTCGGCGGCGGACGAGCTGCCGGAGCCGGGGGAGTGGCTGAGCACGCCGTTCGACCACGCGGATCCGCAGCGGGTGGTGTGCCGGTTCGACGTCAGCGCGGTCTTCGACGAGGACGAGCTGGAGGACGAGGACGACCTGCCGGGAGCGTCGTGACCCCTCCGGGGCGCTGACCCCCGCGGTGCTCCGCGCCCGGCCGACAGCCTCCGTGCCCCGTACAGGGCACGGAGGCTGTCGTGTGTCGCGGCGGGCGGGCCCGGGGCTACTCCGCCTCGGGCGTCCGCAGCAGGGACGCCAGAAGGGGCGTGAGCCGTGTCGTACGCGCCGGGGCGGGCACCTCGGCCACCGCGCGCGGGAGCGCCTGGTCCACCCCGTGGACCACGGACAGATGGCGCTCGGCGCGGCCGAACGCCGTGTAGACCCACGACCGGCTGAGCCCCTGCGCCGCGTCCCCCGGCAGCACCGCCACGACCGCGGGCCAGCGCATCCCGGCCGCCTGGTGGGCGGTCAGCGCCCAGCCGTGCCGCAGCGCCGACTCGACCCGCTCCTTCGGTACGACGAGCGGCTCACCGCCGCAGTCGAGGTGCAGCCCGTCCGGGCCCGCCGAGCCGACCACGCCCACCGAGGTGCGCCCGGGCGCCTCCGCGTACGCCACGCGGTCGCCCGGGTCGAAGCCCGCGAACCGACCGGGTCCCGGGTTGAGTCGCTGCTTCAGGGCCGCGTTGAGCGCCCGGGTCCCCGCCGAGCCGCCGTGGCCGACCGTGATCACCTGGGTCTGCTCGGCCGGCACCCCGATCGCGCGCGGCACCGAGTCCGCGACCAGCTGGACGCAGCGGTGCACCGCCTCGCCCGCGTCCCGCACCGGGACGATCACGACCTCCTTGCCGGGCGCCTCGACCTGGCCGAGCTCACCGGCGCCGATCCCCGAGACCAGCTCGCCGAGCGGGCCGGGGTCCGGGGTGCGCGATGCCACGTGCGGGACCGCCCGGGCCGCCAGCACATCGGCGAACACCCGGCCCGCGCCCGCCGAACCCAGCACCTCCGGGTCCCCGCCGAGCACCAGCCGGCAGCCGTCCGGCAGGGACTCGACGAGCATCGCCGCGCCCTCCACGTCGAGCTGCGGGGCGTCCGGCACGACCAGCACGTCCAGGGCGAGTGCCCCGTCCTCGTCCCGGCCGGGGCCCTCGGCCCCGGAGAGCAGCGCGGCCACGGTGAAGGCGCGCTCGGTTCCCACCGCCCCGGCGAGTCGGCGGCGGCCGTCCCGGGTGTGCGCGGCGGCGGCCGCGCGCAGGCCGAGGCCGTGGGCGGCGGTCACCACCGCGGCGGACTCGGCGCGGGCAGCCTCGCCGCCGGAGTGGGTGACCAGGCCGTGGCCCGCCACCGCCCTGATCAGCTCGGCGGCGGACGGCGAGGGGGCGGCCGCGGCGGCCTGTTCCCAGTCCGAACCGTCGTCCTTCACCGGGGCGTTGGCGAGCCGGGCCAGGCCGTCGGCGAGGCTCTCCTCCGCCAGCGCGTACCGGTCGAGGCCGAGCAGCACCTCGACGGGGGCGGCCTCCTCCTCCGGGGTGTCCTCCTCGCCGTCGTCCGGCTCGGTGTCCAGCGCGGCCACCCCGTTCTCGAAGACCAGCACCACGCCCTCGTCGACCGCGTGCCGCACGGCCTCGTCCACGTCGGGCACCGAGCGCTCGGCGAGAGCCGCCTTCACCGCCGCGATCGGCAGCGCGGTGTGGCCCTGGACCGACGCGCGCTCCAGGGTCCAGGCGACCAGCGCGGCCGTCCGGCGCGGGTCGTCCGGGCCGCACTCCGCGCCGAGCAGCGCCCGGGCGAAGCCGTCGGCCTGCTCGGGGCGGACCCCGGGCACCGCGAGCAGCTGCCAGGGGTCGGTGCGCAGCACGTCGGCCGCCTGCTCGCCCAGGGCGTCGGCGACCTGCGGGGCCAGCGAGTCCGGCGCACCGCCCTCACCCAGCACGGCCCGCACCGCGGCCAGCGCCTCCGGCCCGGCGGCCACGCGCGCGGGCTGCGGCGCCTGCGTCCGTACCGGCGCGGGGGCGGCCGGGAGCGGGGCGGGGCGGCGGGGGGCCGGGGCGGAGGCGAAGAACGACGCCCCCGGCTTCTCGCCGCTCTCGACCGCCCGGACGGCCGCGAGCAGGTCGGCGGCCTGCCCGCTGAGCTTGGTCCCGGCCGCGACCGGCCCCTCCTTCTCGGCCTTGCGCGCCTCGATCCGGGCCCGCAGCTCCCGCTGGGCGGCGAGCTCGGCCTGCGCCTCGGACAAGTCGGCGGAGCCGTCACCGGTCGCGGCGGCGCCGTCGTCCCCGGCCTCACCCTCGGCGCCTTCGGTGCCGGGAGCAGGGCTGCCTGCGCCCTCGGCCGAGGGCCTCGCCTCGTCCGCGCCCCCGCGAGCCCCGCCGCCCTCGGCTGAGCCTTCGACCTCGGCCAAGTCACCGTCCCCGTCCTCGGCGCCTTCGGCGCCCCCCGCGCCCTCGGGCGTGTCAGCTGACGCGGCCACTTCGGGCACACCGGCCTCTTCGGCGTCGGCGACGCCTTCGGCCGGGGTTCCGGGGGCCGTCCCCGGGGGAAGCGCGGTCACAAGGTGCTCCAGTCCTGGTCGGGATAGCGGTGCACGGGCGCCGACACATCGTCCAGCGCCCGGCAGATCTCCTGGGGAAGACTAAGCGCCTCCACTGACAATGCCGCCGCGAGCTGCTGCGCGTTGCGCGCGCCGACGATCGGCGCGGCCACTCCGGGCCGGTCCCGCACCCACGCGAGCGCGACCTGCAGCGGCGTCGCCGCGAGGCCGTCCGCGGCTATCGCCACCGCGTCGACGATCCGGCTCGCCGCCTCGTCCAGATACGGCGCGACGAACGGCGCCAGCGACTCGGACGCCCCGCGCGAGTCCGCCGGGGTGCCGTTGCGGTACTTCCCCGTCAGCACCCCGCGCCCCAGCGGCGAGGACGGCAGCAGCCCGATCCCGAGGTCGAGCGCGGCCGGCAGCACCTCCCGCTCCACCCCGCGCTGGAGCAGCGAGTACTCCATCTGCGTGCTCGCCAGGCGGGTCCGCACGCCCGGCGCGCCCAGCTGCCAGGTCGCCGCCTTGGCGAGCTGCCAGCCGCAGAAGTTGGACACGCCCGCGTACCGCACGCGGCCGCTGCTCACCGCGATGTCCAGGGCCTGGAGCGTCTCGTCCAGCGGCGTCTGCGGATCGAAGGCGTGGACCTGCCAGATGTCCACGTAGTCCGTGCCGAGACGTTCCAGCGACTCGTCGAGCGCGGCGAGCAGATGGCCGCGCGAGCCGTCGAAGCGCCGGTCCGGGTCGGGCACGCTGCCCGCCTTGGTCGCGATGACCAGGTCGCGGCGCGGCACCAGCCGCTCCACCAGCTGTCCGAGCAGGTATTCGGCGTCGCCGCCCCCGTACACGTCCGCCGTGTCGACCAGCGTGCCGCCGGCCTCCCAGAACGCCTTCAACAGATCGGCGGCGTCGTGCTCGTCGGTGTCCCGGCCCCAGGTGAGGGTGCCGAGCCCGATCCGGGATACGCGCAGGCCCGTACGGCCCAGGTGCCTCTGCTCCATGGGCGCTGAGATTACTGGCCAGGGCGCGACGCGGTGAGGGCCTGTGGACAACTCGGCTCAGGGAGCCCTGCCGCCCCGCCCGCCCGCGCGCTAGAGTCCCCCGGAACAGGGACGTTACTGATCAGTAAGGGGACCGTCATGCGGCTCGGGATCAACCTCGGCTACTGGGGCGCCGGAATGGACGGCGACAACCTCGCCGTCGCCCAGGAGGCCGACCGGCTCGGCTACGACGTCTGCTGGGCCGCCGAGGCCTACGGCTCGGACGCGCCCACCGTCCTGGCCTGGGTCGCCGCCCAGACCGAGCGCATCGACGTCGGCTCCGCGATCCTCCAGATCCCGGCCCGCCAGCCCGCGATGACGGCGATGACCGCCGCCACCCTCGACTCGCTCTCCGGCGGCCGCTTCCGCCTCGGTCTCGGCGTCTCGGGCCCACAGGTCTCCGAGGGCTGGTACGGCGTCAAGTTCGACAAGCCGCTGGCCCGCACCCGCGAGTACGTCGAGATCGTCCGCCGGGCGATGACCCGCGAGCGCCTCAGTTACGAGGGCGAGCACTGGACGCTGCCGCTGCCCGACGGCCCCGGCAAGGCGCTCAAGCTCACCGTCCACCCCGAGCGCGAGCACATCCCGCTCTACATCGCCGCGATCGGCCCCAAGAACCTGGAGCAGACCGGCGAGATCGCCGACGGCGCCCTGCTGATCTTCCCCTCCGCCGACCACCTGGAGGACACCGCGATCCGCCACCTCCGGGCGGGCCGCGAGAAGGCGGGCAAGACCCTTGAGGGCTTCGACGTCTGCCCGACGCTGCCGCTGGCGCTCGGTGCGGACAAGGACGTCAACGCGCTGGCCGACATGTTCCGCCCGTACACCGCGCTCTACGTCGGCGGCATGGGCAGCTTCAAGCAGAACTTCTACAACCAGCTCGCCCAGCGCATGGGGTACGAGAAGGAGGCCGCCGAGATCCAGCAGAAGTACCTCTCCGGCGACAAGGCGGGCGCGGCCGCCGCCATCCCGCACCAGCTCATCGACTCCACCACGCTGCTCGGCTCGGTGGAGCGCATCGCCGACCGGATGCGGGCCTACGCCGCCGCCGGGGTCACCACCCTCACCCTCGCCCCGGCCGGCTTCACGCTCGACGAGCGGGTGGCGGCGCTGCGGGCGGGCACCGAGGCGCTGGAGCACGCCGGTCTGGCGTAAACGCGACGGGAGGTCTGCGGCCGTGGTGGGGGCTCGGGGGGTCTTCCCCGCCACGGCCGTCACCCCGAACAACGCGCTGTGCGCCGGGTGGGTTACGGGCGGACACACCCCCGTGCGTTCCTTCGTTCGGCCCAGTGGAGAGGCACCCCTGTTGCCCCGTTCTGTCCTTCGCACTTGACTTGCTCTTTGCAGATGTCTGTACGGGAGTCATGCGGAGGTACGGCGATGCTTTCGGCCAAGAGCCTGTTCCAGGAGATCCTCGACAACGACGAGTCGTTCCGGCTCTTCTGCTCGATCGCGGCCAGCGGCGAGACCCAGGGCGGCTGGGAGAACGGCCGTATCTCCGCACTCGTCCCGCCCGAGCAGCACGAGCTCGCCCCCAAGATCGCCCGGCACGGCGCCGACGAGGACAAGCACGGGCGGATCTTCAACGCGCTGCTCAAGAAGCGCGGCCTCACCCCGGTCCCGGTGCCGGCCGGGACCGACTACACGATGCTCCTGGAGCGGCACGGCATCGGCCTCGCCCACGAACGGCTGCGCGCGGAGCGCCCGCTCACCGAGCAGGACATCGTCACCTACCTCTCGCACAGCCGGGTCACCGAGCAGCGGGCCGCCGACCAGATGGTGATGCTGGTCCGGTACTTCGGCGACCACCCCGAGGTCGGCCGGGCGATCCGGATGATCAGCAACGACGAGGACAACCACCTCGCCTACTGCCACGAGGAGCTGCTGCGCCTGGCGTACGCCGGGCACGGCCGCACCATCCAGCGCGTGCTGCGCGAGTGCGCGCTCGCCGAGATCCGCGTCTACCGGGACGTCAGCCTGGCCGTGATGGCGCACATGGGCCGCATCCTCGGCTGGCCGAAGGCCAAGTCGGCGGCGCTGACGGCCGGGATCCACGGCATGTACGCCTACGAGCGGGCCGGCGGCTGGCGGCGGATGGTCAGCCTCGCGATGCCCGAGCACCGAGACGCCCTGGGCGGACCGACGGCCCCCGCACCCGAGTTCGCGTAACCCGCAGGCTCCCTAGAGCCAGCCGCGGCGCTTGAACGTGCGGTACAGCACCACTTCGAGCGCCGCCATCAGCGCCAGCACCGCCGGATACGCCCAGACGTACTTCAGCTCCGGCATGTGCGCGAAGTTCATGCCGTAGATCCCCGCCACCATCGTCGGCACCGCGGCCATCGCCGCCCACGCGGAGATCTTGCGCATGTCGTCGTTCTGCCGCACGCCCATCTGCGCGAGATGGGCGGAGAGGATGTCGGAGAGCAGCCGGTCCAGGCCCTCCACGCCCTCGTTGGCACGGATCAGGTGGTCGCTCACGTCGCGGAAGAACGGCTGCGCCTTGTCGTGCACGAACGGCACCCCGGCCCCGGAGAGCCGCTGCATCGGCTCCGCCAGCGGGCCGCTCGCCCGGCGGAACTCGAGCACCTGCCGCTTGAAGGTGTAGATCCGGGACGCGACCGTGCCCCCGTTGCCCGGGGCGCGGCCCTTGCCCTCGCGGCCGACCGGCGCGAAGACCTCCGCCTCCAGCTCCTCCAGGTCCGTCTGGAGCTCCGCGGCCACCTCCGTGTAGTGGTCGACGACGGCGTCGCTCACCGCGTACAGCACGGTCGTCGGGCCGTGCCGCAGCAGCTCCGGCTCGGCCTCCAGTCGCATGCGCACGTCGTGCAGCGGCGAGCCCTCGCCGTGCCGGACCGTCACCACGAACGAGTCGCCGATGAACAGCATCAGCTCGCCGGTGCTCACGGTGTCGCTCTCCGGCTCGTACGCCACGGGCTTGAGCACCACGAACAGCGAGTCGTCGTACACCTCCAGCTTGGGTCGCTGATGGGCTGTCAGGGCGTCCTCGACCGCCAGCGCGTGCAGCCCGAACTCGCTGCTGACCAGGTCGAACTCGTCCTCGGTGGGCTCGTACATGCCCAGCCACACGAACGCGTCCCCGGCCGCCCGGGCCTCCTCGAGGGCGTCCGAGTAGTCCGGCGGGCCCTCGGTGCGGCGGCCGTCCCGGTAGATGGCGCAGTCGACGATCACGGCGCGCATTCTTCCGCGAACCCGTACCGGCCGCACCCGCTCGGGCCGGTCGGCCTACGCTGGCGGACATGGCCACGCTGATCCTCGTACGTCACGGACGCTCCACCGCCAACACCTCGGGCGTGCTGGCCGGGCGCACGCCCGGTGTGCTGCTCGACGAGCGGGGCGCCGCCCAGGCCGCCGAGCTGCCCGCCCGGCTCGCCGGGCTGCCGATCGCCGCCGCCGTCTCCAGCCCGCTGGAGCGCTGCCGGGAGACCCTGCGGCCGCTGCTCGACGCGCGGCCCGGACTCGCGCTCCACACCGACGAGCGCATCAGCGAGTGCGACTACGGCGACTGGTCGGGCCGCAAGCTCGCCGAGCTCACCGAGGACCCGCTGATGGAGGTGGTGCAGCAGCACCCGTCGGCCGCGGCCTTCCCGGGCGGCGAGTCGATGCCGGCCATGCAGCGGCGCGCGGTCGAGGCGGTGCGCGAGTGGAACGCGCGCGTGGAGGCCGAACACGGCCCGGACGCCGTGTTCGTCATGTGCTCGCACGGGGACATCATCAAGTCGGTCGTCGCCGACGCCCTCGGAATGCATCTGGACCTCTTTCAGCGGATCTCGGTGGAACCGTGTTCCCTGACCGCGATCCGCTACACCCGGCTGCGCCCGTTCCTGATGCGCCTGGGCGAGACCGGTGACTTCGGCTCGCTGGCGCCGCGGCCGGCCAAGGAGAGCGGGGCCGACGGCGGCCGGGCCGTCGTCGGGGGTGGCGCGGGAGCACCGTGATCGCCGGGCGCAGTAGGGTGGACGGGCCGAAAACACCGCGCTCCGCCCCGGCGGGCCCGCACCCACCGCTCAATCCGACATAGGGAGACCAGGACGTGTCCCGTCAGGTGTTCTTCTACGACCCACCGGACCGCTTCGTGGCCGGTACGGTCGGGCTGCCCGGACGCCGTACGTTCTTCCTCCAGGCGTCCGCGGGCAGCCGTACCACCAGCGTCGCCCTGGAGAAGACCCAGGTCGCGGCCCTCGCCGAGCGGATCGACGAGCTCCTGGACGAGGTCGTGCGGCGCACCGGCGGCAACGCGCCCGTCCCGGCCGTCGCCCCCGCCGACGTCACCGACACCGCGCCGCTCGACTCCCCCGTGGAGGAGGAGTTCCGCGTCGGCACCATGGCGCTCGCCTGGGACGGCGAGGAGCAGCGCATGGTCATCGAGGCGCAGGCCCTGGTCGAGCTCGACGCCGACTCCGAGGAGGACCTCGCGGAGGCCGAGGAGCGGCTGCTCCAGGACGACGAGAACGGCCCGCCGATGCTGCGGGTGCGCCTCACCGGCGCCCAGGCCCGCGCCTTCGCCAAGCGCGCCCTGGACGTGGTCAACGCGGGCCGCCCGCCGTGCCCGCTGTGCAGCCTGCCGCTCGACCCGGAAGGACACGTATGCCCGCGCCAGAACGGATACCGACGGGGAGCCTGACGGCGGTGGAACTGCTCACCAAGGGTGAGCTCACCGTGCGCGGCCGGATCCGCGAGGCGTCCAACGCGGTGCTGTACTGCACCGTCGCGTACGAGGGCGCCAGCGCCCACTGCGTCTACAAGCCGGTGGCCGGGGAGCGCCCGCTGTGGGACTTCCCGGACGGCACGCTCGCCCAGCGCGAGGTCGCCGCGTACGAGGTCGGCGCGGCTCTCGGCTGGGACCTGGTGCCACCGACCGTGCTGCGCGACGGGCCGTACGGCGAGGGCATGGTCCAGCTGTGGATCGAACAGCCGGAGGGCGACCCCGAAGAGGGCGGGCTGCTCGCGCTCGTCGACGGCGAGGAGCCGGGCGAGGGCTGGAAGGCGGTCGGGCTCGCGGACGTGGGGGAGGGCCGCACGGCGCTCCTGGTGCACGCCGACGACGAGCGGCTGCGGCGGCTCGCGGTGCTCGACGCCGTGATCAACAACGGCGACCGCAAGGGCGGCCATCTGCTGTCCACCGAGGACGGCCGCCTCTACGGCATCGACCACGGGGTCACCTTCAACGTCGACGACAAGCTGCGCACGCTCCTGTGGGGCTGGGCGGGCGAGCCGCTGACCGAGGAGGCGGTGGCCGCGCTGACCCGTCTCGCGGCCGCGCTGGCCCCGGGCGAGCCGCTGGCCACCCGACTGGCGGAGCTGATCACCGCGGCCGAGCTCGACGCGCTCCGGGGCCGGGTGGCGGGCCTCCTGTCGGACGGGGTGCACCGCAGCCCGTCGGGCGAGTGGCCGCCGATTCCCTGGCCACCGGTGTAGCGGCGGCCCCGGTGACGTAACGGGACAAGCGGGGTCCATGCACGGCGGGCCGGGTGTGCGCAAGACCGCGTATTCGGCCAAGAGCGCACATCCGGTTCGAATATGGAGCGTGCATCCGGTTACGCTCATGACATGCATGCCTGGCCCGCTTCTGAGGTCCCCGCCCTGCCCGGCAAGGGCCGCGACCTCCGGATCCACGACACCGCGACCGGTGGTCTTGTCACCCTCGACCCCGGTCCCGTCGCCCGTATCTACGTCTGCGGCATCACTCCGTACGACGCGACCCACATGGGTCACGCGGCGACCTACAACGCGTTCGACCTCGTTCAGCGCGTGTGGCTCGACACCAAGCGGCAGGTCCACTACGTCCAGAACGTCACCGACGTCGACGACCCGCTCCTGGAGCGCGCCATCCGCGACGGACACGACTGGACCGCGCTCGCCGAGCGCGAGACCGCGCTCTTCCGCGAGGACATGACCGCCCTGCGGATGCTTCCCCCGAAGCACTACATCGGAGCCGTCGAGGCGATACCCGGCATCGTGCCGCTCGTCGAGCGGCTGCGGGACGCGGGCGCCGCCTACGAACTCGACGGGGACGTCTACTTCTCCGTGGAGAGCGACGCCCACTTCGGACAGGTCTCCCACCTCGACGCCGAGGCCATGCGGCGGCTCTCCGCCGAGCGCGGCGGCGACCCCGAGCGCCCCGGCAAGAAGAACCCGCTCGACCCGATGCTCTGGATGGCCGCCCGCGAGGGCGAGCCGAGCTGGGACGGCGCCAGCCTGGGCCGCGGCCGGCCGGGCTGGCACATCGAGTGCGTCGCCATCGCCCTCGACCACCTCGGCATGGGCTTCGACGTGCAGGGCGGCGGCTCCGACCTCGCCTTCCCGCACCACGAGATGGGCGCCTCGCACGCCCAGGTGCTCACCGGCGAGTTCCCGATGGCCAAGGCGTACGTCCACGCCGGGATGGTCGCGCTGCACGGCGAGAAGATGTCGAAGTCCCGGGGCAACCTGGTCTTCGTCTCCAAGCTGCGCCGCGACGGCGTCGACCCGGCGGCGATCCGCCTCGCGCTGCTCTCGCACCACTACCGGGCCGACTGGGAGTGGACCGACCAGGTCCTCCAGGACGCCGTGGAGCGGCTCGCCCGCTGGCGCGCGGCCGTCTCCCGCCCCGACGGGCCGTCCGCGGACGCCCTGGTCGAGGAGATCCGCGACGCCCTCTCCCACGACCTGGACGCCCCGACGGCGCTCCTGGCCGTGGACCGCTGGGCCGCCCTCCAGGAGTCCGAGGGCGGTACGGACGAGGGCGCGCCCGGCGTGGTCTCGCGCGCCGTCGACGCGCTGCTCGGCGTGGCCCTCTAAGAGAGTTCTTCAGAGCACGGCGCCGGGTGGGCACTGCCCACCCGGCGCCTTTTCGCGTACGTGCCGGTGCTACTGCCGGTTCACCACGACGGCCTGGATCGCGCCCGTCTTGGTGTCGAAGAACCCGATGACCTGCTGGCCGAAGGCGAACGCCTGCCGGACCGCGTCATGCGTGGTCTGGCTCGGGTTCGCCAGCGGGTGCCAGTTGTTGGCGATGAAGAGGTACAGGATCGACGGCTGGCCGGGCAGCGGGGTCACCACGTCCCAGAATTTGGTGGCGATGCCGCTGGTCACCGAGGCCGCCTCGATCGCGCTCGGCAGCACGAGCGGCTGCTCGGTCTGCTGCATGCCCCCCATGTGCTGCCCCATCTGCTGGAGCAGCTGCTGGAAGGGCTGCTGCTGGCCGAGCTGCTGGAGCTGCTGCTGGATCTGCGGCGGCGAGGTGTTCGGCCCCTGCTGCTGGCCGGACTGGCCCTGCGGGAAGCCCTGCTGGCCCTGCGGGAAGCCGCCCTGCTGCTGCGGGAAGCCCTGTTGCTGGCCGTACTGCGGCTGACCGTACTGCTGCTGACTCATCTGCGGGGTGGTGCTCATACGGGTGTCACCTTCCCTGTGTCGATGCGTGGGTTCGGTCATGGATCGGCCGTGAGGTGGTCGTGCGTCGATGTGCGGAGGGGAGGATTCGGGGGCCGACGCGTGGGGCGGTCAGCCCGCGACGACGAGACCGACGACCTCGTCGTCCGAGAACCAGACGCGTACGTCCGGCCGTCCCTGGGCGAAGGCGGCGTGCACCGCCCTGCGCAGCTCCGGCGCCGGTTCGTTGAGGTTGCGCCACGCCCCGGCGACGAACAGCCGGAGCCTCGGGGGGAGTTCAGGGGGGTACGGGAGGAGCTCGTCCCAGTACCGCTCGGCCTGGCCGGTGCCGACCGTGGAGGGCATCAGCCGGGTCACCGCCGCTTTGATGTCGGGGCGGCTGCCGATGCGCTGGGAGGCGGGCCGCCCCGGCGCGTCCTGCTGCGGCGAGCCGGTGGTCCGCAGGATCTCGCGGGCCCGCTCGGGGGTCATCGGCGCCAGGTCCGCCGCCTTCAGGATGCCCTGGAGGCAGACGAGGGCGCCGGTCACCACGGGCGCGGCGGCGGAGGTGCCGGAGAACGCGTCGGTGTACCAGGCGATCTCCTCGGCGCCGCCCTGGAGTTCGCCCGCCCGGTCCCAGAACCCGCCGGTCGTCGTGGTCTCCCGGCCCCAGCCCTGGGCGTCGACGCGTGACCCGTAGTTGGAGAACGCGAGCCGCGAGCGGTCCGGGCCGTGGTCGCGGCCGTGGGTGCCGGGCGGCGGGGCGCCCGCGCCGACCAGGACCGCGCCGGAGGACGGGTTGGCGGGGTTGAGGGGGTTGCGCCAGGTCCGGGGGAACCGCTCGGGCCGCCGCTCGTACAGCGCGTCGTCCAGGCTCTCCCCGCCGTTCCCGGCGGCCGCCACCACCAGGACGCCCCTGGAGGTCGCCCGCCGGATCGCCGCGAAGTCGTCCGGCCACCACTCAAGGGGCAGGAATCCGGCCTGGTCGTCGCGGTGTTCGTATGCGAACCGGGGTCCCGGCCGGTGCAGTGCGACCAGCACGACGTCGCCGGGCGCCAGCCGTTCGGCGGCGGCGTGGATCGCCGCGGCCGTGCCGAGGGAGGCGCACGAGGCCGCCGCCGTGACCGACTCCGGGGCGATCCCGGTGATGCCCTTGTCGTCGCGGTCGCCGCCGAGCACGCCGAGGACCGCGGTGCCGTGGTTGCGCCACGCCAGGTCCTGGACCGGGGTGCCGACGACGATCCCGGCGAGCCTCTCCGCCAGGTCCTCGTGGCCCAACTGCCAGGCGCCCTCGACGTCGACGACGGTGACGCCCCGGCCGGAGCCACCGGGCCGCTGCCAGGCCCAGTACGCGTCGACCCCCTCGGGCGCGGCCCGCAAGTAGCCCTGGCGGCCGGTGAAGTCGGGGGTGACCGGCGCGCCCTCCTTGAGCCGCCGCACCACCTCGTCGTCGAAGCCCGTGTACTCCGCCGGAACCGCGCCCGGCTTCACATAGGCGGTCTCGATCCCGGGCAGCGCGGCCAGCCGGGCGGCGATCTCCTCGGCCCGGTCCGCCGCGCCGCGTACGCGGTGGAAGAGCGCCAGTTCGGGCTGCGCGCCCCGGCCGAAGAGCGGCTCCAGGGCGAGCTGTTGGTCGCCGAGGAACAGGGTGAGCGCCGTGGTGTCCGCCGCGGAATCCGGACGGGCGACGACGATCAGCTCCGGCTCGGCGCCTTGGTAGGTGAATCCAGCTCCATCGGGTCCGGGGCCCGCCGTTCCGGGGCCCTGGCCCGGGAGTGCCTGATCGGTCATGGCCGCTCCCGCTCCCATCTGATGGCTTACGGATCGGGTTCGCGCACGTCCCTACCCGGCACACCCTGCTACCAGGAGGCCGATGCGTCCACCCCGTAAGGGCAGTTGGGTTTTAAATAATGGCGGGTTGGGAAACGTGTGCAATTCGCCCGCACCACCAGGGGTGCGGGGCTGTGACATATGCGGCTCCGCCGCGTGGGCGCGACCAGCCACCCACGGTCCGCAGCCGAACTCACCACATCCGGCGCGGAGCGCTAGTCGTCCGACGACTCCGAGCCGTCGCCAGGCTCCTCCGGCTCATCGCGCTCGTCGCGCGCCGGCTTCGGAGGCCGAGTCCGCCCACTACTCGTATCCCGCAGATACGACGTGGACTCGCCCCCGTCCGTCGCATGGCCGGGCCCCGGCCCCCCATCGCGCCGCCGCAGATACCGCTCGAACTCGCGGGCGATCGCCTCGCCCGACGCCTCCGGCAGGTCCGCCGTGTCCCGCGCCTCCTCCAGCGTCTGGACGTACTCCGCCACTTCGCTGTCCTCGGCCGCCAGCTGGTCCACGCCGAGCTGCCAGGCCCGGGCGTCCTCGGCCAGTTCGCCCAGCGGGATGCGCAGGTCGATGAGGTCTTCGAGGCGGTTGAGCAGGGCCAGCGTGGCCTTGGGGTTCGGCGGCTGCGACACGTAGTGCGGCACCGCCGCCCAGAGGCTGACCGCCGGGACGCCCGCGTGGGTGCACGCCTCCTGGAGGATGCCGACGATGCCGGTCGGGCCCTCGTACCGGGTCTCCTCCAGGTCCATCGTGCGGGCCAGGTCCGGGTCGGAGGTGACCCCGCTGACCGGCACCGGGCGGGTGTGCGGGGTGTCCCCGAGCAGCGCGCCCAGGATCACCACCATCTCCACGCCCAGCTCGTGCGCGAAGCCGAGGATCTCGTTGCAGAACGAGCGCCAGCGCATCGACGGTTCGATCCCGCGCACCAGGACCAGGTCGCGCGGCTTGTCGCCGCCGACCCGGACGACCGAGAGCCGGGTGGTGGGCCAGGTGATCCGGCGGACGCCGCCCTCCAGGAACACCGTGGGCCGGTTGACCTGGAAGTCGTAGTAGTCCTCCGCGTCGAGGGCGGCGAACACCTCGCCCTTCCACTCGCGCTCCAGGTGAGCGACGGCTGAGGAGGCGGAGTCGCCCGCGTCGTTCCAGCCCTCGAACGCGGCGATCATGACCGGGTCGACCAGCTCGGGAACTCCCTCCAGCTCGATCACCCAGTGCCTCCCTCCGAAGTCCTCATGCGTACGCCCCAACCTTACGGCTTCAGCACTACCCCGCCGCAGCCCCCGTGCACGGCACGCTCCCCGCCGGAGTGATCCCCGCATGAACGGGCAGCAGCCGGGGCAGAGCGCGATCTCCCCGATGATTCATCCGAGCTGTGCCCAGAAATTTCTCACCTGTTTCTGTCCCGACCCTGGACTGTGGCGCTCGACCGGCGCTATACATCCGGAATACATCGGATGACCGTGAGAGGTCGGATGTTCGAGCAGGAGTTCGTCGCAAGAGTTCTTCAGACAGGACTCAGCCACAGGGGGCGTGCATGAGGCCGAGTGTCACCGGGTTCGACGTATACGACATCCGCTTCCCCACCTCGGAGCAGCTCGACGGCTCGGACGCGATGAACCCCGACCCGGACTACTCGGCCGCCTATGTGGTGCTGCGCACCGACGGCCCGGCCCGCCCCGAGGGCCACGGCTTCGTCTTCACCATCGGCCGGGGCAACGACGTCACCGCCGCCGCCATCGAGGCGCTGCGGCCGTACGTGGTGGGCCGCCCGGCGCCGAGGAGCGCCGCCGATCTCGCGGCGCTCCACCACGACCTCACCCATGACTCGCAGTTGCGCTGGCTCGGCCCGGAGAAGGGGGTGACGCACATGGCGGCCGGCGCGGTCGTCAACGCCGCCTGGGACCTGGCCGCGAAGACCGCCGGGCTGCCCGTCTGGGAGTTCCTGGCCGCGATGACCCCCGAGGAGCTGGTCTCCCTCGTGGACTTCCGCTACCTCACGGACGTACTGACCCGGCAGGAGGCGCTGGACCTGCTGCGCGCCGCCGAACCGGGCCGCGCCGAACGGGCCCGGCTGCTGCGCGCCGAGGGCTATCCCGCCTACACCACCTCGCCGGGCTGGCTCGGCTACGACGACGCCAAGCTGGTCCGGCTCGCCAAGGAGGCGGTCGCGGACGGCTTCGCGCAGATCAAGCTGAAGGTCGGCGCCGACCTCGACGACGACGTACGGCGGCTGCGGCTGGCCCGCGCGGCCGTCGGGCCCGGCATCCGCATCGCCGTCGACGCCAACCAGCGCTGGGACGTGCCGGACGCGCTGCGCTGGATGGCCGCGCTCGCCCCGTACGCCCCGCACTGGATCGAGGAGCCCACCAGCCCCGACGACATCCTGGGCCACGCGGCCGTACGGGCCGGGCAGCCCGTGAAGGTGGCCACCGGCGAACACGTCGCCAACCGGGTCGTGTTCAAGCAGCTCCTCCAGGCCGGCGCGGTCGACTTCGTGCAGATCGACGCGGCCCGGGTCTCCGGCGTCAACGAGAACCTGGCGATCCTGCTGCTCGCCGCCAAGTACGGCGTCCCCGTCTGTCCGCACGCGGGCGGCGTGGGCCTGTGCGAACTCGTCCAGCACCTGGCGATGTTCGACTACGTGGCCGTCTCCGGCACCCGCGAGGACCGGGTCATCGAGTACGTCGACCACCTCCACGAGCACTTCACCGACCCGGCCGTCATCGAGGGCGGCCGCTACCGCGCACCGCGCGCCCCGGGCTTCTCGGCCCGGATGCGCCCCGAGTCGATCGCCGCCTACCGCTACCCGGACGGACCGGCGTGGCTGGCCCGCCGCCCGGCCCAGGAGGTCATCTCATGAGCACCCTGCGGGAGTTCACCCCGTCCGACGGCGCACCCCGCGACTTCACCGGTCTGGCCGCACTGGTCACGGGTGGGGCCTCCGGGATCGGCGCGGCCACCGCCGGGCTCCTTGTGGCCCGGGGCGCCCGGGTCGCCGTACTCGACCGGGACGTCGAGGGCGCCCCGCACGGCACCCTCGCCTTGGCGGCGGACGTCACCGACGACGCGGCCGTACGGGAGGCGGTGGACCGGGCCGCGCGGGAGTTCGGCGCGCTGCACACGCTCGTCTCCAACGCCGGGATCGGCGCCACCGGCACCGTCGAGGACAACGACGACGCCGAGTGGCACCGCGTCCTGGACGTCAACGTCCTCGGCATGGTCCGGACCGCCCGCCACGCGCTGCCGCACCTGCGCCGCGCGGCCCGGGAGCGGCCCGGCCACGTCTCCGTCACCCACACCTGCTCGATCGCCGCCACCGCGGGCCTGCCGCAGCGCGCCCTGTACAGCGCCGCCAAGGGCGCCGTGCTCTCCCTCACCCTCGCCATGGCCGCCGACCACGTGGCCGAGGGGATCCGGGTGAACTGCGTCAACCCGGGCACGGCGGACACCCCGTGGGTCGCCCGGCTGCTCGACGGGGCCGAGGACCCGGAGGCCGAGCGGGCGGCGCTGCGGGCCCGCCAGCCGATGGGCCGTCTGGTCACCGCCGACGAGGTGGCCGCCGCCATCGCGTATCTGGCCAGCCCGGCCGCCTCCAGCGTCACCGGTACCGCCCTGGCCGTCGACGGCGGCATGCAGGGCCTGCGCCCGCGCCCCACCCCCTGAGCCGCGAAGGACAACCACCATGAGAGTGCGTACGACAACTGCCGCCGCCTGCTGCGTACTGCTGGCCGTCGGGGCACTGGCGGGCTGCAACCGCGACTCCGGCGGCGGCACCGGGGACAAGAAGGTCGGCATCGACCTGCCGCGCAGCGACAGCGACTTCTGGAACTCCTACCAGCAGTACATCCAGCAGGGCACGAGGGCGGGCGAGGTCTCCGCGCTGCCGCTCACCAACTCGCAGAACGACATCGGCAAGCTCGTCGCCAACGTCACCGCCTTCATGGACCGGGGCGCCAAGGCCGTGATCATGGCCCCGCAGGACACCGGCGCGGTCGCCTCGACCCTGGAGACCCTGCACAGCAGGAAGATCCCGGTCGTCAGCGTCGACACGCGCCCCGACAAAGGCGACGTCTACATGGTCGTACGGGCCGACAACAAGGCGTACGGCGAGAAGGCCTGCAAGTTCCTGGGCGAGCAGCTGAAGGGGAAGGGCAAGGTCGCCGAGTTCCAGGGCGATCTGTCCTCCATCAACGGCCGCGACCGCTCCCAGGCGTTCAAGGCGTGCATGGCCAAGGACTTCCCCGGCATCCAGGTCTTCGAGCTGGCCACCGACTGGAAGGGCGACGTCGCCTCCGCCAAGCTCCAGTCGACGCTCGCCGCCCACCCCGACCTGAACGGCATCTACATGCAGGCGGGCGGCGTCTTCCTGCAGCCCACCCTCGCCCTCCTGGAGCAGAAGCACCTCCTGAAGCCGCCGGGCGCGTCCGGCCACATCACCATCGTCTCCAACGACGGCATCCCCGAGGAGCTCGACGCCCTCAAGGCCGGGAAGATCGACGCCACGGTGTCGCAACCGGCCGACCTGTACGCCAAGTACGCGCTGTACTACGCCAAGGCGGCCCTGGACGGGAAGACCTTCAAGGAGGGCCCGACCGACCACGGCTCCACCATCGTCAAGATCCCCGGCGGGTACGAGGACCAGCTCCCGGCGCCGCTGGTGACCAAGGCCAATGCCGACGACCCGGCGCTGTGGGCCAACCAGCTCCAGAAGAAGGGCTGACCGTGAGCGCCGCGCCCGCCCTGGACGCCCGGGGGATCGTCAAGCGCTTCGGGCCGACCCTGGCGCTCGACTCGGTCGCGCTGACCGTGCGGCCCGGCGAGTCCCACGCGCTCGTCGGCCGCAACGGCGCGGGCAAGTCCACGCTGGTCGGCGTGGTCACCGGACTGCACCGGCAGGACGCCGGCACGGTGGCCTTCGGCGGGGCGCCCGCGCCCGCCTTCGGCGACCGGGCGGCCTGGCAGGCCAAGGTGGCGTGCGTCTACCAGCAGTCCATGGTCGTCCCGGACCTCACCGTCGCCGAGAACCTCTTCCTGAACCGCTTCGAGGGCGGCCCGATCCGCTGGGGACGGCTGCGGCGGCGCGCGGCGGACCTGCTCGCGGAGTACGGGGTGAACGTCGACCCGGACGTACGGGCCCGCGAACTGACCGTGGAGCAGCGGCAGTTCGTGGAGATCGCCCGCGCCCTCTCGTTCGGCGCCCGGCTGATCGTCCTGGACGAGCCGACCGCCCAGCTGGACGCGCGCGGCATCGAGCGCCTGTTCACCAAGCTGCGCGAGCTCCAGGCCCAGGGGGTGGCGTTCCTGTTCATCTCGCACCACCTCCAGGAGGTGTACGAGCTGTGCACCGCCGTCACCGTCTACCGCGACGCCCGCCATGTGGTGACCGCGCCGGTGGCCGAGCTGGCCAAGGACGACCTGGTGGCGGCGATGACGGGTGAGGCGGGCGCGGGAGCCTCCTGGCACGCGGGCGCCCGTGCGGTGCGCGAGGACGCGGCCCCGGTCCTGACGGTCGAAGGGCTCGCTCTGGACGGTGAGTTCGAGCCGGTCGACCTCGCCGTGCGCCCCGGCGAGGTGCTGGGCCTCGCGGGGGCCGCCGCCAGCGGCAACACCGCGCTCGGCGAGACCCTGGCCGGGATGCGCCGGGCGAGCGCGGGCCGGATCGCGGTGCGCGGGCGGACGGTGCGGCCGGGCAGCGTGCCGCACGCGCTCGACGCGGGCATCGGCTACATCCCCGAGGACCGGCACCGCCAGGGCCTGGTGCCCCAGCGCTCGGTCGCGGAGAACGCCACGCTCACCGTCACCGACCAGCTCGGGCCGTGGGGGACCGTACTGCCCTCCCGTACCAGGGAGTTCGCGCGGTCGATGATCGCCTCGCTGGACATCAAGACCCGGGGGCCGGGGCAGCTCGTGTCCGGGCTCTCCGGCGGCAACCAGCAGAAGGTCGTGGTGGCGCGGGCGCTGGCCAGGAGGCCGGTGGCGCTGGTCGCGGTGCGCCCCACGGCCGGGGTCGACGTGAAGTCCAAGGAGGCGCTGCTCGCGGTGGTGCGGCGGGTCGCCGACGAGGGGAACGCCGCCGTGATCGTCTCCGACGAGCTGGACGACCTGCGCGTGTGCGACCGGGTGCTCGCGCTGTTCCACGGGCGGGTCGTCGCCGCATACGACAGCGGGTGGAGCGACCGGGAACTGGTCGCCGCCATGGAAGGTGTGGGGGAGCGGCCATGACCGAGACGGTGACCACGGCGCCCGCCGGGGTGGCGGACGCGGGCGCGCGGCGGCGGCTCGCGCATGTGCGCTGGAGCGACTTCTCGCTGGTCCCGGTGATCCTGGTGCTGATGGTGATCGGCTTCATCGTGTCGCCGGTCTTCCTCACCTCGGACAACCTGATCAGCGTGATCCAGCAGTCCTCCGAGCTGAGCCTGCTGGTGCTCGGCCAGGCGCTGATCCTCATCTGCGGCCGGATGGACCTCTCCCTGGAGTCCACGATCGGCATCGCGCCGGTGATCGCGATGTGGCTGGTGCTGCCGTCGGAGGGCGGCCGGTTCGCGGGGCTCGGCCTGCTGCCGACCTGGACGGCGATCCCGCTCTGCCTGCTGGTGGGCGTGGCGATCGGTGCGGTCAACGGCTTCCTGATGCTGAAGCTGAACGTCAACGGGTTCATCGCCACGCTCGGGATGCTGACGATGCTGCGGGGCCTCCACGTCGGCATCACCGAGGGCAAGTCGATCACCGAGGTGCCGGAGTCGTTCCGCTACCTCGGCAAGACCGACTGGCTGGGCGCCCCGGCCGCCGTGTGGATCTGCCTCACCCTCTTCGCCGTCGGCGGCGCCGCGCTCGCCTGGCTGCGCCACGGGCGGGCGCTGTACGCGATCGGGGGCAACCCGGAGGCGGCGCGGGCGGCCGGGATCCGGGTGGACCGGATCACCTGGGCGGTCCTGGCGATCGGCGGCCTGCTCGCCGCGTTCGCGGGGATCCTCTACACCGGCCACTACGGCTCGGTCGCGGCGACGCAGGGCAACGGCTGGATCTTCCAGGTGTTCGCGGCGGCGGTGATCGGCGGGATCAGCCTGAAGGGGGGCCGGGGCACGCTGTTCGGGGCGCTCACGGGTGTGCTGACGCTGCAGCTGGTGGTCAACGTCATGACCCTGGGCGGGGTCCCGGCCCTGTGGAACCAGTTCCTGAACGGGGCGATCATCATCGTCGCGCTGGTGATCTCGCGGTTCGCGAGCGGGGAGAAACAGGACTGAGGTTCGTCTGCGGGCCGTCCGTGGCTGGTCGCGCAGTTCCCCGCGCCGTGGTCCGGCGCGTCCAGAACGTTGCCTACAGGGTGGACCTGAGCCACTGCTCCACGCTCGCGATATGCACCGTCGCCCAAGAACGCGCCGCCTCCGCGTCGCGGTCCCGCAGGGCCGCCAGGATCGCTCGGTGTTCGTGGAGCGTGCGGGCCACCGCGTCCTCCTGGGTCAGGCCCCGCCACACCCGGGCCCGGGTGGTGGGGCCCGAGAGGCCGTCCAGGAGGGAGCAGAGCACCGAGTTCCCGGCGCTCTGCACGATCCCCCGGTGGAACTCCAGGTCGCAGGCGACCAGCTCCTCCACCGACGGGTCCGGGCCCAGCGCGTCCAACTGGGCCGCCAGCGCGTCCAGTTGCGCGTCCTCGATCAGGCCCGCCGCCATCGCGGTCGCCGCGGGCTCCAGGATCCGCCGCACCGCCAGGAACTCCAGGACCGTGTCGTCCCGGTGGAAGTCCACGACGAAGCTCATCGCCTCCAGGAGGAGCTGGGGATCGAGGCTGGTGACGTACGTACCGTCGCCCTGGCGGACATCGAGGATGCGGATCAGGGAGAGCGCGCGGACCGCCTCGCGCAGCGAGTTCCGGGACAGGCCGAGCTCGGCGGCGAGTTCGCTCTCCTTGGGCAGCCGGTCGCCCGGGCGCAGCGCACCGGAGACGATCATTTCCTTGATCTTCTCGATGGCCTCGTCGGTGACTGCCATGGGGCGACCTCCATACAGGGGCATACATCCGATGAATCGGCCCCCATTATGCGTCCCAGAGCCGCGTCGGCGCCTCCTTCCGTACGACGGGGGCGATCTCCTCCGCGAACCGCTGGAGCGTGTCGACCTGTTCGGCCGTCGACAGACCGAAGCCGTCCACGCTCACCGACTGCAGATCGTGGCGGTACACCTCGTGGTAGCCGAGGATCTTGTCGATGATCCGCTGGGGCGAGCCGATGAGCTGCGGTCCGTTCTCGATCGCGTCCTCGATCGTCTTGAACGGCGTGTTGTAGCCCGGCTTGCCCTCCAGATGCGGCTTGAAGGTCTGCCGCACCCGCGCCTCGTACACGTCCCGGTACCGCGCGACCGCCTCCGCGTCGGTGTCCGCGATCAGCAGCCCGCCCGAGCCCGCCGCCACATACGCCTGCGCCGGGTCGTGCCCGTACTCCTCGAACTTCTCCCGGTAGTGCGCGATCAGCTTCGCGTACGCCTCGCGCGGCTGGATGGCGTTGGCGGTGAACAGCGGGTCGCCGTGCTTGGCGGCGAGCTCGGGGGAGTTGAGGCTGGTCGCCGAGCCGTGCCAGATGCGCGGCACCCCGGCGTACGGCCGCGGCACGGTCGTCACCCCGCGCAGCGGCGGGCGGAACTCGCCCTCCCAGTCCACGCCCTCCTCGCTCCACAGCCGCCGCAGCAGCTCGTACTTCTCCTTCTGGAGGTCCCACTGGCGGGCCTCGTCGAGGCCGAAGAGGTCGAAGTGGCCGGCCTCGGCGCCCTTGCCGACGACCAGCTCGATACGGCCCCGGGAGATCTGGTCGAGGGTGGCGAAGTCCTCCGCGACCCGGACCGGGTCCAGGATCGCGACGACCGTGACACCGGTGAGCAGCCTGATCCGGGTGGTACGGGCCGCGAGCGCGGCGAGCAGGACGGTCGGGCTGGACGAGAGGAAGGCGCCGGCGTGCCGCTCGCCGACCGCGTACGCGTCGAAACCGAGCCGCTCGGCGGCCTCGCCGACGCTCAGCACCTCCTCCAACCGGTCGGCTGCGGAGGAGAGTTCACCGGTCAGCGGGTGCGGGGCGTGACCGACTATGGAGAGCACCTGGAATCTCATGTATCCACTGTCCGCGCGGGTTGTTGCACGCGCGTGTACGCGGTGTGGCAGCCCCGCCGGGACGGGCCCGGGCATGCGGAAGGGGCGGCTCCCCCCGTGGGAACCGCCCCTTCCGGCTGACTGGCCGGACTAACTATACGTCAGTTCTTCTTGCCGAGCAGGTCGTCGACCTTGCCGCGGATCTCGTCCGTGGCCAGGCCCCGGATCGTCAGCGTGGTGCGGCGGCGCAGCACGTCGTCGGCGGTCTCGGCCCACTCGTGGTCGCGCGCGTAGACGACCTGCGCCCAGATCTCCGGCGCGTCCGGGTGGATCCGCTCGGCCAGTGCCGCGTCCTCGTTGGCCAGGCGCGCGATGTCGAACGAGAGCGAGCCGTAGTGCGTGGCGAGGTGCTTGGCGGTGTCGGCCGCCATGCGCGGGCCGGGCGCCGGGCCGTCCACCATCAGGCGGTGGGCGACGGCGCGCGGGTTGGCTATGCCGGGCAGCGGCAGCTTGCCGGGCAGCGAGGAGATCGGCTCGAAGTCGTCGCCGAGCGGACGGCCCGGCAGCTGCTCCAGCTTCTGCATCACCGTACGGCCGATGTGGCGGAAGGTCGTCCACTTGCCGCCGGCGACCGACAGCATGCCGCCGCGGCCCTCGGTGACGACCGTCTCGCGCTTGGCCTTGGAGGTGTCGCCCGGACCACCGGGCAGCACGCGCAGACCGGCGAAGGAGTACGTGATCAGATCGCGCGACAGCTGCTGGTCGCGGATCGAGAACGCGGCCTCGTCCAGGATCTGGGCGGTGTCCTTCTCGGTGACCGCGACGTCCGCCGGGTCGCCCTCGAACTCCTCGTCCGTGGTGCCGAGCAGGAGCATGTCCTCCCACGGCAGGGCGAAGGTGATGCGGTACTTGTCGATGGGGGTCGCGAGCGCGGCCTTCCAGGGGGAGGTGCGCTTGAGGACCAGGTGCGCGCCCTTGGACAGGCGGATGGAGGGGGCCGCGTCCGGGTCCTCCATCTTGCGCAGGTGGTCGACCCAGGGGCCGGTCGCGTTGAGCACCAGACGGGCGTTGACGCCGAACTCGTCGCCGGAGAGGCGGTCGCGCAGATCGGCACCGGTGACCCGGCCCTTGGTGAAGCGAAGGCCGGTGACCTCGGCGTGGTTGAGCACGGCCGCGCCCGCGTCCACGGCGGCGCGGACCGTCATCAGGGCCATGCGCGCGTCGTTCATCTGGTCGTCGCCGTACACGGCCACGGCCTTCAGGTTGTCCGTGCGCAGCTCCGGCACGTCCTGCGCGGCCTTGGAGGGCGACAGCAGGTGGCCGACGCCGTCACCGAACGCGGAGAGCGCGGAGTAGGCGAAGACGCCCGCGCCGAGCTTGGCCGCGCCGTGCGGGCCGCCCTTGTAGACAGGCAGGTAGAAGGTGAGCGGGTTGGCGAGGTGCGGTGCCACCTGACGCGACACCGCACGCCGCTCGAAGTGGTTCTCGGCCACCAGCTTCACCGCGCCGGTCTGCAGGTAGCGCAGCCCGCCGTGGAGGAGCTTGGAGGAGGCCGAGGAGGTGGCGCCGGCGAAGTCGCCGGCGTCCACCAGGGCCACCCGCAGCCCGGACTGCGCGGCGTGCCAGGCGGTGGAGATGCCCAGGATGCCGCCGCCGATCACCAGGAGGTCGTACGTCGCCTTGGAAAGCTGCTCCCGAGTTTCGGCGCGGCTCGGAAGGGAGCCGGAGGCCGGGTGCGTCCCAAGGGCAGGGACGCTCTGCAGGGTGGTCATTTCGATTACTCCTCGTCCTCGATCCAGCCCATGGTCCGCTCGACGGCCTTGAGCCAGTTCTTGTACTCGCTGTCACGCTTGTCGGCGTCCATGCGAGGGGTCCATTCCGCCGCCCGGCGCCAGTTGGCGCGCAGCGCGTCGGTGTCCGGCCAGAAGCCGACGGCCAGACCGGCGGCGTAGGCGGCGCCGAGGCAGGTGGTCTCGGCGACCATCGGACGCACCACGGGCGCGTCCAGGAAGTCCGAGAGGGTCTGCATCAGCAGGTTGTTGGAGGTCATGCCGCCGTCGACCTTGAGCGCGGTCAGCTCGACGCCGGAGTCCTTCGTCATGGCGTCGGTGATCTCGCGGGTCTGCCAGGCGGTGGCCTCCAGGACGGCACGGGCGATGTGCGCCTTGGTGACGTACCGGGTCAGACCGGCGATCACACCGCGGGCGTCGGAGCGCCAGTACGGGGCGAACAGACCGGAGAAGGCCGGCACGAAGTAGGCGCCGCCGTTGTCCTCGACGGAGGAGGCCAGGGTCTCGATCTCGGCCGCGGTCTTGATCATGCCCATCTGGTCGCGCATCCACTGGACGAGCGAGCCGGTGACGGCGATCGAGCCCTCGAGGGCGTAGACCGGCTTCTGCTCGCCGATCTGGTAGCCGACGGTGGTCAGCAGGCCGTTGTACGAGTTGACGGGCTTGTCACCGGTGTTCATCAGCATGAAGGTGCCGGTGCCGTACGTGGACTTGGCCTCGCCCTCCGAGAAGCAGGTCTGGCCGAACAGGGCCGCCTGCTGGTCGCCGAGCGCGGAGGCGACCGGGATGCCGTCCAGGACGCCGCCCTTGGCGTGGCCGTACACCTCGGCGGAGGAGCGGATCTCGGGCAGCACGGCCGCCGGGATCTCCATGGAGGCGAGGATCTTCTCGTCCCACGCCATCTCGTGGAGGTTCATGAGCAGCGTGCGCGAGGCGTTGGTGACGTCCGTGACGTGCACACCGCCGTCGACACCGCCGGTCAGGTTCCAGATGACCCAGGAGTCCATGGTGCCGAAGAGGATCTCGCCGCGCTCGGCGCGCTCGCGCAGGCCCTCGACGTTGTCGAGCAGCCAGCGGACCTTGGGGCCGGCGAAGTACGAGGCGAGCGGCAGGCCCGTCTCGCGGCGGAAGCGGTCCTGGCCCACGTTGCGGCCGAGCTCCTTGCAGAGCGCGTCGGTGCGGGTGTCCTGCCAGACGAGCGCGTTGTGCACGGGCTCGCCGGTGTTCTTGTCCCACAGCAGCGTGGTCTCGCGCTGGTTGGTGATGCCGATCGCCTTGACATCGGCGGCGGTGATGCCCGCCTTGTCGATGGCGCCCGCCACGACTTCCTGGACGTTGGTCCAGATCTCGGCGGCGTCGTGCTCGACCCAGCCCGGCTTCGGGAAGATCTGCTCGTGCTCCTTCTGGTCGACCGAGACGATCCGGCCGTCCTTGTCGAAGACGATGCAGCGGCTGGAAGTGGTGCCCTGGTCGATGGCCGCGATGAACGGGCCGTGGCCGTGCGAGGCGGTGGTGTGGGTGTCGCTCACGGGTTTCTCCTGGAGGTCTGAAGGTCTCTACGGCTCAACGGCTCAGGCGAAGGCGAGGTTGTACAGGCCGCCCGCGAGGGCGGCCCCGGCCAGCGGGCCGACGACCGGCACCCAGGCGTAGGCCCAGTCCGAACCGCCCTTGTTGGGCAGCGGCAGCAGCGAGTGCACGATGCGCGGACCCAGGTCGCGGAACGGGTTGATGGCGTAGCCCGTGGGGCCGCCGAGCGAGAGGCCGAGGCCGACCACGACCAGGGAGGTGATCAGCACGCCGATGACGCCGAGGCCCTTGCCGTCGCCGTTCAGGCCCTGCGTCAGGATCGCGAGGACCAGCACGGCCGTACCGATGATCTCGGTGGTGAGGTTCTGTATGGCGTTGCGGATCTCGGGGCCGGTCGAGAAGATCCCGAGCACCGGGCCCGCGTTGGCCGCGCCGTTGTGCGGACCCTCGACCGGCTTGTCGGCAGGATCGCCGACGATCTCCGGATCGGTCAGGTGCGCCTGGAACTGCCCGTAGTAGGCCAGCCAGACCAGCGTGGCGCCGATCATCGCGCCGAGCAGCTGCCCCGCCAGGTAGGTGGGCACGTCGCTCCACTCGGTGCCGCCCTCGATGGCGAGGCCGAGCGTCACCGCCGGATTGAGGTGCGCACCCGAGAGCGGGGCGGAGATGTAAGCGCCGGTGAGCACCGCGAAGCCCCACCCGAAGGTGATGGCGAGCCAGCCCGCGTTGCGTGCCTTGGAGCTCTTCAGCGTGACGGCGGCGCACACGCCACCGCCGAGCAGGATGAGAACGGCGGTACCGATGATCTCGCCGGTGAAGATGTCGGAGCTGGACACCCGCGACTCCTTTGTCCTTCGTCCAGGGGAAGGCGAACCCCGGGTCCCTCCGGTGGTCCGCGCCCTCACATCGAGGGCTTGGCGGCCCTTGGCGTTGTCACACTCTAACTCGTATTGCCGTTAGGTGTTCGACAATGCCGACCGATGAACGGCAGTGTTGCTCCGGGGTTAAGTCGACGTCAAGGGTTCTGTGGCCGGTATCCCGATCGTTACCAGCAGGTATGTTCCGGCCACATTGATCGAAAACTTCCGGCCAGGATCAGAAACGATCAGAGCGGGCGCGGAAGTGGCTGGTCAGGCCCGTGCAGGGGCTGTGTGACGGGACGACGGGCGGGCCGCGAACGGGCCCGCGACCGGTCAGAAGCGGCCGGCGCCCAGATCGCGCGAGACCGAGCGGGCGCAGTCGCGCACCGCCGCCACCAGCTCGGAGCGGACCTCGCCGTCCTTGCACACGCGCTCCACGGCCCCGGTCACCCCCACCGCGCCCACCGGCATCCGGCGCCGGTCGAAGATGGGCGCGGCCACCGAGGCCACCCCGTCCCAGGTCTCCTCCATGTCGCTGGCCCAGCCGCGCGCCCGCGCGAGGTCGAGCAGCTCCTCGAAGCCCGCGGCGGTGGTCACCGTGCGGGGCGTGAACGCGGTGCGCTCGCCATCCACCGCCTCGGTGTGCGCCACCGGGTCGAACGCGGACAGCACCTTGCCGAGCGCGGTGGAGTGCAGCGGCTGCATCGCCCCGACCTCCAGCACTTGGCGGCTGTCGTCGGGCCGGAAGACGTGGTGCATGATCAGCACGCCCTGCTGGTGCAGGACGCCCACGTACACGCTCTCGCCGCTGGAGCGCGCCAGGTCGTCCGTCCATACGAGGGCGCGGGCCCGCAGCTCGTGGACGTCCAGATAGCTGTTGCCCAGGCGCAGCAGCTCCGCGCCGAGCTGGTAGCGGCCGGACGCCGGGTCCTGCTCGACGAACCCCTCCGCCTGGAGGGTGCGCAGGATGCCGTGCGCGGTGCCCTTGGCCAGGCCGAGCGCGGAGGCCACCTCGGACAGGCCGAGCCGCCGCTCGCCGCCCGCGAGTAGCCGCAGCATGGCGGCCGCCCGTTCGAGCGACTGGATGTTCCGCGCCATCGCGCTTCCTCCCACTTCGGAACGTTGAGTTCGACAATGCTGAACAGTATCGGCCGTTGTCGACCTCATGTCACCGTGATGGACGGCCCCCGCCGCCATCCGGCCAGTTCAGATGAAAGCCGCACCGCGGCCATCCGGCGGTCACCCGGGCGGCCCCCCGCGCAGTCCGCCCCGTGGGACACCTGTGCCCACCCGGCCCGCACCCGGTTACCCTGACCGGGTGCGGCCTCCCCGAGGGCGCCGCAAAGCCGACAGCCGTCGCACTCCAGGGAGCACATCCATGGCCTCGTTGCCTACCCCTTCCGCTGACAGCCGGACCCGCGCCGACGCGCTCCGCGAAGCACTCGCCACCCGTGTGGTGGTGGCCGACGGAGCCATGGGCACCATGCTCCAGGCCCAGGACCCCACCCTGGAGGACTTCCAGGACCTCGAGGGCTGCAACGAGATCCTCAACATCACCCGGCCCGACATCGTGCGCTCGGTGCACCAGGAGTACTTCGCGGTCGGCGTCGACTGCGTCGAGACCAACACCTTCGGCGCGAACTTCTCCGCCCTCGGTGAGTACGACATCCCCGAGCGCGTCTACGAGCTGTCCGAGGCGGGCGCCCGGATCGCCCGCGAGGTGGCCGACGAGTTCACCGCCTCGACCGGGCAGCAGCGCTGGGTGCTCGGCTCCATGGGCCCCGGCACCAAGCTGCCCACCCTCGGCCACGCCCCGTACACCACGCTGCGCGACGCCTATCAGCGCAACGCCGAGGGCATGCTCGCGGGCGGCGCCGACGCGCTCCTGGTGGAGACCACCCAGGACCTGCTCCAGACCAAGGCCGCCATCCTCGGCGCCCAGCGCGCCCTCGACGCGGCGGGCTACCGGGTCCCGATCATCTGCTCGGTCACCGTCGAGACCACCGGCACCATGCTGCTGGGCTCCGAGATCGGCGCCGCGCTCACCGCCCTGGAGCCGCTGGGCATCGACATGATCGGCCTCAACTGCGCGACGGGCCCGGCCGAGATGAGCGAGCACCTGCGCTACCTCGCCCGCAACTCCCGGGTGCCGCTGTCCTGCATGCCCAACGCCGGACTGCCCGTCCTCGGCAAGGACGGCGCGCACTACCCGCTCTCCGCGCCGGAACTCGCCGACGCCCAGGAGACGTTCGTCCGTGAGTACGGCCTCTCGCTGGTCGGCGGCTGCTGCGGCACCACGCCCGAGCACCTGCGCCAGGTCGTCGAGCGGGTCCGGGGCCTGGCCCCCACCGAGCGCCACCCGCGCCCCGAGCCCGGCGCCGCCTCGCTCTACCAGAGCGTGCCGTTCCGCCAGGACACCTCGTACATGGCGATCGGCGAGCGCACCAACGCCAACGGGTCCAAGAAGTTCCGCGAGGCCATGCTGGAGGGCCGCTGGGACGACTGCGTGGAGATGGCCCGGGACCAGATCCGCGAGGGCGCCCACATGCTCGACCTCTGCGTCGACTACGTGGGCCGCGACGGCGTCGCCGACATGGAGGAGCTGGCCGGCCGCTTCGCCACCGCCTCCACCCTGCCGATCGTCCTCGACTCCACCGAGGTCAACGTCCTCCAGGCCGGTCTGGAGAAGCTCGGCGGGCGCGCGGTCATCAACTCCGTCAACTACGAGGACGGCGACGGGCCCGAGTCGCGGTTCGCCAAGGTCACCGAGCTGGCCGTGGAGCACGGCGCGGCGCTGATCGCGCTGACCATCGACGAGGAGGGCCAGGCCCGTACCGTCGAGAACAAGGTCGCCATCGCCGAGCGGCTCATCGACGACCTCACCGGCAACTGGGGCGTGCGCGAGTCCGACATCCTCATCGACGCGCTGACCTTCACCATCTGCACCGGCCAGGAGGAGTCCCGCAAGGACGGCATCGCCACCATCGAGGCGATCCGCGAGCTCAAGCGCCGCCGCCCGGACGTGCAGACCACGCTGGGCCTGTCCAACATCTCCTTCGGCCTCAACCCGGCCGCCCGTGTCGTGCTGAACTCCGTGTTCCTGGACGAGTGCGTCA
Source organism: Streptomyces melanogenes (assembly GCF_014649795.1). Classification (GTDB taxonomy): domain Bacteria; phylum Actinomycetota; class Actinomycetes; order Streptomycetales; family Streptomycetaceae; genus Streptomyces; species Streptomyces noboritoensis. Next base: position 301,957 of record NZ_BMTS01000005.1, on the reverse strand, counting down.
AGGCGGGTCTCGACTCCGCCATCGTGCACGCCTCCAAGATCCTGCCGATCGCGCGCCTGGAGGAGGAGCAGGTCAAGGTCGCGCTCGACCTGATCTACGACCGCCGACGCCCCCAGCAGGGGGACGAACCGGCGTACGACCCGCTCCAGCGGCTCATGGAGCTCTTCGAGGGCGTCAGCACCAAGTCCATGAAGGCGGGCAAGGCCGAGGAGCTCCTCGCGCTGCCGCTGGACGAGCGCCTCCAGCGCCGGATCATCGACGGCGAGAAGAACGGCCTGGACGCCGACCTCGACGAGGCGCTGCTCACCCGTCCCGCCCTCGACATCGTCAACGACACCCTCCTGGAGGGCATGAAGGTCGTCGGCGAGCTCTTCGGCTCCGGCCAGATGCAGCTGCCGTTCGTCCTCCAGTCCGCCGAGGTCATGAAGACGGCCGTGGCCCATCTGGAGCCGCACATGGAGAAGTCCGACGCGGAGGGCAAGGGCACCATCGTGCTGGCCACCGTGCGCGGCGACGTCCACGACATCGGCAAGAACCTCGTCGACATCATCCTCTCCAACAACGGCTACAACGTCGTCAACCTCGGCATCAAGCAGCCCGTCTCCGCGATCCTGGAGGCCGCCGAGGAGCACCGGGCGGACGTCATCGGCATGTCCGGCCTCCTGGTCAAGTCGACCGTGATCATGAAGGAGAACCTGGAGGAGCTCAACCAGCGCAAGATGGCCGCCGACTACCCGGTGATCCTCGGCGGCGCGGCCCTCACGCGCGCGTACGTCGAGCAGGACCTGCACGAGATCTACGAGGGCGAAGTCCGCTACGCCCGCGACGCGTTCGAGGGCCTGCGCCTGATGGACGCCCTGGTCGCGGTGAAGCGCGGCGTGCCCGGCGCGACCCTGCCCGAGCTCAAGCAGCGCCGGGTGCCCAAGCGCGCGACGGCCGTGGCCGAGGCGGAGGAGCCCGAGGGCTCGGTCCGCTCGGACGTGGCCGTCGACAACCGCATCCCCGAGCCGCCGTTCTGGGGCACCCGGGTGATCAAGGGCATCGGCCTCAAGGAGTACGCGTCCTGGCTCGACGAGGGCGCGCTCTTCAAGGGCCAGTGGGGCCTCAAGCAGAACCGGGCAGGCGACGGGCCGAGCTACGAGGAGCTGGTGGAGACCGAGGGCCGGCCGCGGCTGCGCGGCTGGCTGGAGCAGCTGCACACCAGGAACCTGCTGGAGGCGGCCGTCGTCCACGGCTACTTCCCGTGCGTCTCCAAGGGCGACGACCTGATCATCCTGAACGAGGACGGCTCGGAGCGCACCCGCTTCACCTTCCCGCGCCAGCGCCGCGGCCGCCGGCTGTGCCTGGCGGACTTCTTCCGCCCGGAGGAGTCCGGCGAGACCGACGTGGTCGGGCTCCAGGTGGTCACGGTCGGCTCGAAGATCGGCGAGGCCACGGCCGAGCTGTTCGAGGCGAACTCCTACCGCGACTACCTCGAACTGCACGGCCTGTCCGTCCAGTTGGCGGAGGCGCTGGCCGAGTACTGGCACGCGCGCGTGCGCAGTGAGCTCGGCTTCGCGGGCGAGGACCCGTCCGAGGTGGAGGACATGTTCGCGCTCAAGTACCGCGGCGCGCGCTTCTCGCTGGGTTACGGGGCCTGCCCCGACCTGGAGGACCGCGCCAAGATCGCCGAGCTGTTGCAGCCCGAGCGGATCGGCGTGCACCTCTCCGAGGAGTTCCAGCTCCACCCGGAGCAGTCCACGGACGCGATCGTGATCCACCACCCCGAGGCGAAGTACTTCAACGCACGGTAGGCGCCACGGGCAGGCGCTGGTCGCCGCCAGGATTATCCCGAGCGTTTCCGACCGCCGGGACGTACACTTGTCGGTCCAGTGCAGGCCGGTTCCCACCCTGGGAACCGGCCTTCTCGTCCCTCCAGGAGGTGTGCCCGGATGACCACCACGGTTCCCGCGCCCGAAACGCGTACGGCCGACGGCTCGGCGCTCCAGGCCGTCTTCCTGGACATGGACGGCACGCTCGTCGACACCGAGGGCTTCTGGTGGGACGCCGAGGTGGAGGTCTTCGCCGCGCTCGGCCATCCGCTCCAGGAGAGCTGGCGTGACGTCGTGGTGGGCGGGCCCATGACCCGCAGCGCCGGGTTCCTCATCGAGGCCACCGGCGCCGACATCACCGTCCCCGAGCTGACCGTGCTGCTCAACGACCGCTTCGAGGCGCGCATCAGCCGCGGGGTCCCGCTGATGCCGGGAGCCGCCCGGCTGCTCGGCGAGCTCGCCGAGCACTCGGTGCCGACCGCCCTGGTCTCGGCCTCGCACCGGCGCATCATCGACCGGATCCTGCACTCGCTCGGCCCGCGCCACTTCGCGCTCACCGTCGCCGGGGACGAGGTCGGGCGCACCAAGCCGCACCCCGAGCCGTATCTGTTCGCCGCCGCCGGGCTCGGCGCGGACCCCACCAGATGCGCGGTCGTCGAGGACACCGCGACCGGTGTGGCGGCCGCCGAGGCGGCCGGCTGCCGGGTGGTGGCGGTGCCGTCCGTCGCGCCCATCGAGCCCGCCTCGGGCCGGGTCGTCGTCGATTCGCTCGAACAGGTCGACCTGGCTTTTCTGCGCACCCTGATCACGCGGATGAACTGATCCGTTCACACAGCGTGCCCCCTGAATGCGGCGCAAACTCATCGCATCCGGCCGTGCATTTTCCGTGACCTTGCAAGGGCGTCACGACAACATCACAACGGTTGAATTCACGACGGGTCAATGCGTGTCAAGTGGGTGACGTTCGTCACCTGATCTGCCATCAGGGAACCGCGTCCAGGGCACCTTCGGGCACTCCGGAGGTGCCCTTGTGTCCTGTTTGGTGATCTCCTGTACGAAAGATTCCGTCGCCTCGATATCGGCGGGCCGCTATTTCCGGCCACTGCGTGGCGTGTGAATGGAGCAGGCCCAGTACGGGCTTTCCCGGCCCGCCCACTAATCTCGTCGCGAGAACTTCGCCGCACCCTCAACTGCCCCGGCACCCACCAAGCCGCCGGGCGCGCAGGTCCGATCGTACGTACCGGCCCGATCGCCTCCCCGCCCCGACCGGGCGGCCGCGGCGGAGTGACGCGTACATCGCTGTACCCCAGTGCCGGACACATAGGGAGAACGTCCAGGATGAACCGCAAGACTTTGGTGCTGCCGGCCGTAGTGGGCCTGCTCGCCCCCGTACTCGCCGCGTGTGGCGGGGCAGGAAGTGGGGGTGACGGCGGCAAGGCCATCGTCGTGGGCACCACGGACCAGTTCGTGGTCACCAAGGACGCACCCGCTCCCTTCGACCCGGCCTACGCGTACGACACCGGCGCCTGGAACGTGCTGCGCCAGACCGTGCAGATGCTGGTCCACGTCCCGCGCGGCGGCGGCGTGCCCGTCCCGGACGCGGCCTCCAGTTGCTCGTTCACCGACAAGGAGAACGAGAGCTACCGCTGCAAGCTGCGCAGCGGCCTGAAGTTCGCCGACGGCTCCAAGCTGACCGCCGCCGACGTCCACTACTCGATCCAGCGCGTCCTGAACATCAAGGACGGCAACGGCCCGATCGCCCTCCTGGAGAACATCGACACGATGGAGACCAAGGGCGACGACGAGATCGTCTTCCATCTGAAGACCCCGGACGCCACCTTCCCGTACAAGCTCGCGACGCCCGCCGCCGCGATCGTGCAGAAGGACAAGTACCCGGCGAAGAAGCTGCGCGGCGGCTTCGAGGTGGACGGCTCCGGCCCGTACACCCTCAAGGCCGAGTACAGCGGCGACAAGGTCGTCAAGGCCGTCTTCAGCAAGAACCCCAACTACAAGGGGGACTTGAAGGTCAACAACAGCAAGGTCGAGCTGCGCTCGTTCGCCGACGCCGACTCGATGGGCGCCGAGCTGGAGTCCGGCAAGATCGACATGATGACCCGCTCCATGTCGCCGGAGCAGATCCAGAAGTACTCGGTCACCCCGCCCAAGAACGTGAACCTGGTCGAGATGCCCGGCCTGGAAATCCGCTACCTGGGCTTCAACACCAACGACCCGTCGGTGAAGAACAAGGCCGTCCGCCAGGCGATGGCCGCCGTCGTCGACCGCGGCGCACTGGCCTCCAAGGTGTACGGGGCGACCGCCGAGCCGCTCTACTCGCTCATCCCGACCTCGATCGCCGGGCACACCAACTCGTTCTTCAACAAGTACGGCGAGCCGAGCAAGCAGAAGGCCGCGGGCATCCTGCGCGCCGCCGGTGTCTCCACCCCGGTCAAGCTGACGCTGAACTACACGGGCGACCACTACGGCCCGGGTACCGCCAAGGAGTTCTCGATCCTGCGGGACCAGCTGAACTCCACCGGTCTGTTCGCCACCACGCTCAAGGCGACCGACTGGCCCAAGTACCGCCCGGCCCAGAAGGCCGGCGAGTACGCCGTCTACGGTCTCGGCTGGTTCCCCGACTTCCCGGACCCGGACAACTACGTCGCGCCCTTCCTCGGCCGCGACAACTTCCTCAACTCGCCGTACTCCAACGTCGAGGTGCGCAACACCCTGATCCCCGAATCGCGGGTGGCGGCCGACCGCAACCAGGCCTCCAAGCCGTTCGAGAAGATCCAGGACATCGTCGCCAACGACGTCCCCGTACTCCCGCTGTGGCAGGGCAAGCAGTACGTCGCCGCTCGCAGCGAGATCACGGGCACCGAGTGGGCGCTCAACTCCTCGGCCGACCTCCAGCTCTGGGAGCTGGGCCGCGGCGTGAAGTAACGCAGGACCCGGCCGCGTTCACCACGTGCCGGCAAGCAATTTCAGTGAGGCGGCGCGGCCCGGGACACCCCCCGGGCCCGCGGCCGAGCAACGACTGTGAGGCACTTGCACGTGAAGATACGGAACCGATGGCTGACGGCCCCGCTCGCCGCGGGACTGGCGGCCGGTCTCCTCAGCGGCTGCGGCTCGGAGGACGGATCCTCGTCCGGTAACGGCGAGTCCGTGGTCATGGGGATGTCGGACGACATCCTGGCCACCGACCCGGCCTCCGGCTACGACCCGGGCTCCTGGCTGCTGTTCAACAACGTCTTCCAGTCGCTGCTCAGCTTCCCCAAGGGAAGCACCACCCCGCAGCCCGAGGCGGCCGAGCGCTGCTCGTTCGACAAGGGCGGCTCCCAGGTCTTCCGCTGCACCCTGCGCTCCGGTCTGAAGTTCAGCAACGGCCACGCGCTGACCTCCGAGGACGTCAAGTTCTCGTTCCAGCGGGTGCTGAAGATCAACGACGCCAACGGGCCCGCGCCGCTGCTCTCCACCCTGGGCAAGATCGACACCCCGGACGCGCAGACGGTCGTCTTCCACCTCAAGGTGCCGGACGCCACCTTCCCCAACAAGATCGCCTCCGGTGCCGGCTCGATCGTCGACCATGAGGTGTACCCGGCCGACAAGCTGCGCACCGACGACAAGGCGGTCGGCTCGGGCGTCTACAAGCTCGACTCGTTCGGCGACAAGCAGGCGAGCTTCTCGGTCAACTCCAGCTACAAGGGCACGGCCAAGGTCAAGAACTCCGGCATGACCATGAAGCTGTTCCACGGCCGCCAGAAGGACCTGGCGGACGCGCTGAAGAACGGCGACGTCGACCTCGCCTACCGCGGTCTCACCGCCAAGGACATCGCCGACCTGCAGGCCGCCAGCGTGGCGGACAAGAAGGGCATCAAGGTCGTCGAGGGCACCGGCGCGGAGGTCCAGCACCTGGTCTTCAACATGAACGACCCGGTCGCCGGCAAGCCCGCCGTCCGCAAGGCCATCGCCTACCTCGTGGACCGCGAGGCGCTGGTGCGCGACGTCTACAAGTCGACCGCGACGCCGCTGTACTCGATCGTCCCGTCCGGCATCACCGCGCACAGCACCTCGCTGTTCGACATGTACGGCGGCAGCCCGCAGCCCGCGAAGGCCAAGCAGGTCTTGCACAAGGCCGGCCTCACCGGCAAGGTGAAGCTCACCCTGTGGTCCACGCCGATCCGCTACGGGCCGGGCACCGACGACGAGATGAAGGCCATCGCCAAGCAGCTCAACGCGAGCGGGCTGTTCGAGGCCGAGGTGAAGTCCGTCGAGTTCAAGCAGTACGAGAAGGACGTCGAGGCCGGCAAGTACGGCGTGTACGTGAAGGGCTGGATCCCCGACTACCCGGATCCCGACAACTTCACCTCGCCGTTCTTCGGCAAGGACAACGTGCTGTCCAACCACTACGACAACAAGACGATCACGGGCGAGATCATCCCGTCGACGGCCGCCACGGAGGACCGCGCGGCCACCGAGGCCGAGTTCTCCCGCCTCCAGGACATCGTCGCCAACGACCTGCCGATCCTGCCGCTGTGGCAGGGCAAGCAGTACGCGGTCGCCCGCGAGGGCGTGGTGGGCCTCGAGTGGACCCTCGACCCGTCGACGGTCTTCCGGTTCTGGGAGATCAGCAAGAACTAGCGGGGGCGCGGCCCTTGCGGAAAAGGGTGGTGCCGGGGCTCGGCCCCGGCACCACCCTTTTCCGCGCTTACTGCGCTCCCGGCCGGACGAGTCCGCTCTCGTACGCGTACACCGCCGCCTGGACGCGGTCGCGCAGCCCCAGCTTCGTCAGCACATGGCCGACGTGCGTCTTCACCGTCGTCTCGCTGACGAACAGGTCCGCGGCGATCTCCGCGTTGGAGAGGCCGCGCGCCACCAGCTTCAGGACCTCGACCTCGCGGTCGGTGAGCGTGTGCAGGGTGTCCGGGACCGGCTCCTCGCCCGAGGGCAGATGGTCTGCGTACTTGTCGAGCAGACGGCGGGTGATGGACGGGGCGAGCATCGCCTCGCCCGCCGCGACCACCCGGATCGCCTGGACCAGCTCATTGGCGGGCGCGTCCTTCAGCAGGAAGCCGCTGGCCCCCGCCTTGAGCGCCTCCACCACGTACTCGTCGAGGTCGAACGTGGTCAGCACCAGGACCTTCGCCGGGCCGTCCTTGCCCGGGCCGCTGATCTGCCGGGTCGCCTCCACACCGTCCATCCGGGGCATCCGGATGTCCATGAGCACCACATCGGGCTGGAGCGCCCGCACCTGGTCGAGGGCCTGGAGACCGTCGCCGGCCTCGCCCACCACCGCGATGTCCTGCTCGGCCTCCAGGATCATCCGGAAACCGGTGCGCAGCAGCGGCTGGTCGTCGACCAGTAGGACGCGGATAGCCACGGGAACTCCTCATCAGGATTGCTGGACCGGGTCCATTCTGCCCTGCTCATCCTGCGTCACCCCGGCTGGGAGCACCTGCAACGGATAGACCGGGGGAGTCCCACCGAATTCCGGACAGACCGCCTGGTGGTCGCACCAGCCGCACAGCTTGGTCGGCCGCGGCCGCCAGTCGCCCGTCTCGGTGGCCAGCCGGATCGCCTCCCACAGGGCGTGCAGCTTCCGCTCCACCTGGTGCAGGTCCGCCTCCACCGGGTCGTACGTCAGCACGTCGCCGCTGCCCAGGTACACCAGCTGGAGGCGGCGGGGCAGCACGTTCTTCAGCCGCCACACCACCAGCGCGTAGAACTTCATCTGGAACAGGGCGCCCTCCGCGTACTCCGGACGCGGGGCCTTGCCCGTCTTGTAGTCGACGATCCGGACCTCGCCGGTCGGTGCCACGTCGACCCGGTCGATCACTCCGCGCAGCCGCAGCCCCGACTCCAGCTCCGTCTCGACGAAGAACTCCCGCTCCACCGGCTCAAGACGCGTCGGGTCCTCCAGCGAGAACCACCGCTCCACCAGCCGCTCGGCCTCGCCCAGCCACTTGGCCAGCCGCTCCCCGTCGGCGTCCTCGGCGAACAGCTCGGTGAGCTCCGGCTTCGATGCGAACAGCCGGTCCCACTGGCCGGGAATCATCGCCTTCGCGCGCGGCGCGGTCCGCTCCGCCGCCGGGTCGTCGAAGAGGCGCTCCAGGACCGCGTGCACCAGCGTGCCGCGCGTCGCCGCCTCGCTCGGCTTCTCGGGGAGCTTGTCGATCACCCGGAACCGGTACAGCAAGGGGCACTGCATGAAGTCGTTCGCCCGCGACGGCGACAACGACACGGGGCGCTGGGCCGCCGCGGCCCCTCCGGTGCTCGTATCCATGACACAGACCCTACGACCCGCCACTGACAGCGAGCGGAATACCATCGACGACGAGCCCCCTCACACTGCATGATCGAGACAGAAGCACCGACGAAGGGACACCGTGGACGAGAGCGGCGACAGCAAAAGGCCGCAGTCCGGCGCGGGGGACGAAGATCCCGGCGCCGCGCCCGACAACGGAAAGTCGCCCCGTGGACGTGAGCCGGGCGGCGGAATCCTCATGGGGCGCCCGTTCGGCGTGCCGGTCTACGTCGCACCCAGCTGGTTCCTGGTCGCCGCCCTGATCACCTGGGTCTTCGGCGGCCAGCTCGACCGCGTGCTGCCCGAGCTCGGGGCCGCCCGCTACCTCGTCTCGCTCTTCTTCGCGGTCGCCTTCTACGCCTCGGTGCTGGTCCACGAGCTGGCCCACACGGTCGCCGCGCTGCGCTTCAAGCTCCCCGTGCGCCGCATCCAGCTCCAGTTCTTCGGCGGGGTCTCCGAGATCGAGAAGGAGACCGAGACCCCGGGCCGCGAGTTCGTGCTCGCCTTCGTCGGCCCGCTGCTCTCGCTGGTCCTGTCCGGGCTGTTCTACGTCGGGATGCAGGCCGTCGAGCCCGGCACCGTCCCCGGCGTCCTGCTCGCCGGGCTGATGATCTCCAACCTGATCGTGGCGGGCTTCAACCTGCTGCCCGGGCTGCCGCTGGACGGCGGCCGGATGCTCCGCGCCGTGGTGTGGAAGATCACCGGCAGGCCCATGAGCGGCACCGTCGCCGCCGCCTGGGTCGGCCGCGCCCTCGCCGTCACCGTCCTCATCGGCCTCCCGCTGCTCACGCAGACCGGGGCGCTCGGCAACGCGCCCGAAGAGGTCGACGGCATGGACACCGTCACCGACGCGCTGCTCGCCGCGATCCTCGCCGCGATCATCTGGACCGGCGCGGGCAACAGCCTGCGGATGGCCCGGCTGCGCGAGCACCTGCCGGAGCTGCGCGCCCGCAACCTCACCCGCCGGGCCGTCCCCGTCGAGTCGGCCACCCCGCTCTCCGAGGCGCTGCGCCGGGCCAACGAGGCCGGGGCGCGCGCCCTGGTCGTCGTCGACGGCCACGGCGACCCGACCGGCCTGGTCCGGGAGGCCGCCATCGTCGGCGTGCCGGAGCACCGCCGCCCGTGGGTCGCGGTCAGCGGGCTCGCCCAGGACCTCACCGACGGCATGCGCGTCCCGGCCGAGCTGGCCGGCGAGCCGCTCCTGGACAAGCTCCGGGCCACCCCCGCCACCGAGTACCTGGTGGTCGAGGAGACCGGCGAGATCTACGGAGTGCTCTCGGCGGCCGACGTCGAGAAGGCCTTCGTGGCGGCGATGGCCCGGCCCACCGCGTAGCCCCGTCCGGGGCCCCAAGCGCGCAGGCCGTGGCGTTCCGGGGTCAACAGGGCCGGTACCCTGTTCGTATGTCCGAACCGACCGGTGCCGCCCGCCGTCGCGGGCCCTTCAAGGTCGGGGACCAGGTCCAGCTCACCGACCCCAAGGGACGCCACTACACGTTCACGCTCGAAGCCGGGAAGAACTTCCACACCCACAAGGGTTCCTTCCCGCACGACGAGCTGATCGGCGCTCCCGAGGGCAGTGTTGTCCGTACCACCGGGAACGTCGCGTACCTCGCGCTGCGCCCGCTGCTCCCCGACTACGTCCTGTCCATGCCCCGCGGCGCCGCCGTGGTCTACCCCAAGGACGCGGGGCAGATCCTGGCCTTCGCCGACATCTTCGCCGGCGCGCGCGTCGTCGAGGCGGGCGTGGGCTCCGGCTCGCTCAGCGCCTTCCTGCTGCGCGCCATCGGCGACCACGGCATGCTGCACTCCTACGAGCGCCGCGCGGACTTCGCCGAGATCGCCCAGCAGAACGTGGAGCGCTACTTCGGCGAGCCGCACCCCGCCTGGCAGCTCACCGTCGGCGACCTCCAGGACAACCTGTCGGACACCGACGTCGACCGCGTCATCCTCGACATGCTCGCCCCCTGGGAGTGCCTGGACGCCGTCTCCAAGGCGCTGGTGCCCGGCGGCATCCTCTGCTGCTACGTGGCCACCACCACCCAGCTCTCGCGCACCGTCGAGGCGATCCGCGAGATCGGCTGCTTCGCCGAGCCGCAGCCGTGGGAGTCGATGATCCGCAACTGGCACGTGGAGGGCCTCGCCGTCCGCCCCGACCACCGGATGATCGGCCACACCGGCTTTCTCGTCACCGCCCGCCGCCTCGCGGACGGCGTCGAGCCCCCGCTGCGCCGCCGCCGCCCCGCCAAGGGCGCGTACGGCGACGACTACGAGGGCCCCAACAAGGACTGACGAGCCCGTCAGCTCAACGCACCGGCGCCGCCGCCGAGTTCCCGGACATCCCCGGGAACTCGGCGGCGGCGCTTTTCCGTTGGAGGTACGGGCGGATACCGGCGGACGTCTTGGGGCACGGGGGCGCCAAGGGGGCGCACAACGTCCGGACCCCGCTGTTCCGCCCGACTGTGACGTGTGGCACGATGCTGGCCACTCCCACCACCCGCACCGCCCCTCACAGGAGACCTCCCGCGTGCAGACCGCCGCCGTCCCCGAGCTCGCGCACACCCACGCCCGCCCGGTGCACTGGCTGGCCACGGCCGCCGCGATGGCCGGTGTCGTGGCGCTGGCCGGCTGGCTGCAGCCCGACACCGCCAAGGCCTCCCAAGGCGCCCCGGGGGCGGTCGTGGCGGCGGCCCCGGCCCCCGACGCGGCGGCCGTCACGTACCCGCTCCAGTGCGGCACGGTGGGCACCGAGGTCGCGGCCCGCGCCGAGGGCGACCTCGACGGCGACGGCAGCCCCGAGACCGTGGCCGTCGTCCACTGCCGGGCCGGCTCGGGCACCCCGCCGAGCGGGATCTACGTGCTGACCCGGCCCGCCGTGAAGGGCGCCCCGCCGCGCCTGGTGGCGACGCTGGCCGACCCGAGGGAGAGGCTCGGCGTCTCGAACCTCGCGGTCCGCGAGGGAGCCGTCACGGCCACCCTGCTCGGCTACTCCTCACCGGACGTGCCGCGCTGCTGCCCCGACGAGGAGCGCGACACCAAGTGGCGCTGGCAGGGCGGGAAGTTCGTCCGGAGCACCCGGGCCCAGGCGCTGGGTATGTGATCCGTCACCCAGCGTACGGACTTCGTCACTTACCGTCTCAGTCGGCGTCCGGTCCGTAGACCTCGACGCTGTCCGAAACCCGTCGTACGTGAATGCAGTCGCCCGGGCAGTCCTTCACCGAGTCGACGACGTCCTGGAGCAGCGGCAGCGGGACGGGCGTCACGGCGCCCGGCGACTGCAGCAGCTCGTCCTCGGCGCTCTTCACATAGGCCAGACCGTCGATGTCCAGCTCGAAGACCTCGGGCGCGTACTGGACACAGATGCCGTCGCCGGTGCAGAGCTCCTGGTCGATCCAGACTTCAAGAGCGTCGTTCATGTCGCCTGCCGTTCGTGCGCGGTGCTGTGTTCGTACGGGGTGCCCTACCAGCCAGGGTGGCCGAGCAATCGGTACCAGTCCTGACGGGTGTTGACCGACTCGACGATACAACCGCCCGCTTTCCGATGTTGATGGGTGGGTATTCCCCTGGCGTGAGGGAGAGCGCAAGGGTGAAGATCGGACACACCCCGGAGTCTTTGTGATCTAGGGGTTTCAATCACCACCCGCCCAGGTAGGGTCAGGAAGCGTCCAGCTCCCCTTGGAGGAGGTGAGGACCGTGGCAGCCCACGACGACGACATCAACCGCGGCATCCGGCCCGGGCGGGGGTCTGAGGACCCAGCCGGCCAGGTTGCCTATCTAGAGCAGGAAATCGCCGTCCTGCGACGCAAGCTCGCCGACTCTCCGCGTCATACGAGGATTCTCGAAGAGCGGATCGTCGAGCTGCAGACCAACCTGGCGGGCGTGTCCGCGCAGAACGAGCGGCTCGCCAATACGCTCCGCGAGGCCCGGGACCAGATCGTGGCCCTCAAGGAGGAGGTCGACCGGCTCGCACAGCCGCCGGCCGGCTTCGGTGTCTTCCTGCAGTCCAACGAGGACGGCACCGCCGACATCTTCACCGGGGGCCGCAAGCTCCGGGTGAACGTCAGCCCCAGCGTCGAGCTCGACGAGCTCCGGCGCGGCCAGGAAGTCATGCTCAACGAAGCGCTCAACGTGGTCGAGGCCATGGAGTTCGAGCGCGCCGGGGACATCGTCACCCTCAAGGAGATCCTGGAGGACGGCGAGCGCGCCCTGGTGGTCGGGCACACCGACGAGGAAAGGGTGGTGAGGCTCGCCGAGCCGCTCCTGGACATCACCATCCGCCCCGGCGACGCCCTGCTGCTCGAGCCCCGCTCCGGCTACGTGTACGAAGTGGTCCCCAAGAGCGAGGTCGAGGAACTGGTCCTCGAAGAGGTCCCGGACGTCGACTACGACAAGATCGGCGGACTCGGCGGCCAGATCGAGATGATCCGCGACGCGGTCGAGCTCCCGTACCTCTACCCGGACCTCTTCAAGGAGCACGAACTGCGGCCGCCCAAGGGCATCCTGCTCTACGGCCCGCCCGGCTGCGGCAAGACGCTCATCGCCAAGGCCGTCGCCAACTCGCTCGCCAAGAAGGTCGCCGAGGTCACCGGTCAGCCCGCGGGGAAGAGCTACTTCCTCAACATCAAGGGCCCCGAACTCCTCAACAAGTACGTGGGAGAGACCGAGCGGCACATCCGCCTCGTCTTCCAGCGAGCCCGTGAGAAGGCCAGCGAGGGCACTCCCGTCATCGTCTTCTTCGACGAGATGGAGTCCCTCTTCCGCACCCGCGGATCCGGCGTCAGCTCGGACGTGGAGAACACCATCGTCCCCCAGCTGCTCGCCGAGATCGACGGCGTGGAAGGCCTGGAGAACGTCATCGTCATCGGCGCCTCCAACCGCGAGGACATGATCGACCCGGCCATCCTGCGCCCCGGGCGCCTGGACGTGAAGATCAAGATCGAGCGGCCCGACGCCGAGGCGGCCAAGGACATCTTCGCCAAGTACCTCACGGCGTCCCTGCCGCTGCACGCGGACGACCTGTCCGAACACAGCGGTTCCAAGGACGCCGCGGCACACGCGATGATCCAGTCCGTCGTCGAGCAGATGTACGCGGAATCCGAGGAGAACCGCTTCCTGGAAGTCACGTACGCCAACGGCGACAAGGAAGTCCTGTACTTCAAGGACTTCAACTCCGGCGCCATGATCCAGAACATCGTGGACCGGGCCAAGAAGATGGCCATCAAGGCCTTCCTCGACCACAACCAGAAGGGCATCCGCGTCTCCCACCTCCTCCAGGCCTGCGTGGACGAGTTCAAGGAGAACGAGGACCTGCCCAACACCACCAACCCCGACGACTGGGCCCGCATCTCCGGAAAGAAGGGCGAACGGATCGTGTTCATCCGTACCCTCGTCACCGGAAAGCAGGGCGCGGACACCGGACGCTCCATCGACACCGTGGCCAACACCGGTCAGTACCTGTAGCACACAGGGCGGCTGCGGGTGCCCGGCCGGGGCATCCGCAGCCGACTGCTTTTCCGGCCAAAAACAGGCCACAGACAGACCAAGAGCAATGACGGAATTGATCTCCCCACCAGCGCAAAGGCGTTCTAGGCTCTTCCGTACCGCCGAGTCGCGCAGTGCGGGGACGGGCACCGCACACGCACCGGAGAAACAGCGGTACTTGAGCGCCGCTCCCGGAGGGGAGCGCCGCCGGGCAAGGAGGGCCGCATGACCGTACGGCGAGTAATGGGCATCGAGACGGAGTACGGCATCTCCGTCCCCGGCCACCCCAATGCCAATGCCATGCTCACCTCGTCCCAGATCGTCAACGCGTACGCCGCGGCGATGCACCGGGCGCGCCGCGCCCGCTGGGACTTCGAGGAGGAGAACCCGCTGCGGGACGCCCGCGGCTTCGACCTCGCCCGCGAGGCCGCCGACTCCAGCCAGCTCACCGACGAGGACATCGGCCTCGCCAACGTCATCCTCACCAACGGGGCGCGGCTCTACGTCGACCACGCCCACCCCGAGTACAGCTCGCCCGAGGTCACCAACCCGCGCGACGCGGTGCTCTGGGACAAGGCGGGCGAGCGCATCATGGCCGAGGCGGCCGAGCGCGCGGCGCAGCTCCCCGGCGCCCAGCCCATCCACCTCTACAAGAACAACACCGACAACAAGGGCGCCTCCTACGGCACGCACGAGAACTACCTGATGAAGCGGGAGACCTCGTTCAGCGACATCGTGCGCCACCTCACCCCGTTCTTCGTCTCCCGCCAGGTCATCACGGGAGCGGGCCGCGTCGGCATCGGCCAGGACGGCCACGAGCACGGCTTCCAGATCAGCCAGCGCGCCGACTACTTCGAGGTCGAGGTCGGTCTGGAGACCACCCTCAAGCGCCCCATCATCAACACGCGCGACGAGCCGCACGCGGACGCGGAGAAGTACCGGCGGCTGCACGTCATCATCGGCGACGCCAACCTCTCCGAGATCTCCACGTACCTCAAGCTCGGTATGACGGCCCTCGTCCTCTCCATGATCGAGGACGGTTTCATCAACGTCGACCTCGCCGTCGACCAGCCCGTCCGCACCCTCCACCAGGTCTCCCACGACCCGGACCTGCGCCACCTGGTCACCCTGCGCAGCGGCCGCACCCTCACCGCCGTACAACTCCAGATGGAGTACTTCGAGCTCGCGCGCAAGTACGTGGAGGAGCGGTTCGGCGTCGACGCGGACGACCAGACCAAGGACGTCCTCGGGCGCTGGGAGGACGTGCTCAACCGGCTGGAGAACGACCCGATGAGCCTGTCCGGGGAGCTCGACTGGATCGCCAAGCGGGAGCTCATGGAGGGCTACCGGCGGCGCGACGGCCTCGGCTGGGACGCGGCCCGGCTGCACCTGGTGGACCTCCAGTACGCCGACGTACGGGCCGAGAAGGGCCTCTACAACCGTCTGGCGGCCCGCGGCAAGATGAAGCGGCTGCTGGATGAGCCGGCGGTCGCCCAGGCCCGCACGAAGCCCCCGGAGGACACCAGGGCGTACTTCCGCGGCCGCTGCCTCGAGCAGTACGCGGACGACGTCGCCGCGGCCTCCTGGGACTCGGTGATCTTCGATCTGCCGGGCCGCGACTCGCTCCAGCGGGTGCCAACCCTGGAACCGCTTCGCGGAACGCGTAATCACGTGAAGGAGCTGCTCGACCGCTGCCGGACGGCCGAGGATCTGGTCCGGGTGCTCTCGGGCGGCTGACCCGGGGCTGAAAAGTCGGCGGCGTGGGAAACACAGAGGTAGGCCCCGCACGTTCCACCAAGTGCGGGGCCGATGTCAGGCCCTGCTTGTAGGGTCTGATCAAGGACATCGAACCGAGCGGGGTGAGGTAGATGGCGACCAAGGACACCGGCGGCGGACAGCAGAAGGCCACGCGTTCCACCGAGGAGGTCGAGGAGCAGGCCCAGGACGCGCAGGCTTCGGAGGACCTCAAGGAGCGCCACGAGAAGCTCTCGGACGACGTCGACTCGGTGCTGGACGAGATCGACGATGTCCTCGAAGAGAACGCGGAGGACTTCGTGCGCTCCTTCGTTCAGAAGGGTGGACAGTAGTTCACGGATGTGAACGGCGGGGGGTGTCTGTGAGGGAGCGACGGCTCCCTGCGGCGGGGCGGCGCGCGGCGTGCCCAACCCGCCCTTCCGCCCTCGCCGTTCATGTGGATCACCGCCACGAGACGGGTAAGGTCCGTGGCGTACGGTGCTTCAACTGCGATTCGGCCATCGGCAAGTTGGGAGACGATCCCGACACAGTTCGTCGGGCTGCCGCCTACCTGGAGGGAACCTCGTGGAAGCCAACACTCGTGGCACAGGGCGTCTACCAGCTGCCTTCCTGACGCCGGGCTCGTCCTCGTTCATGGACTTCCTGTCCGAGCACTCGCCCGAGATGCTGCCGGGCAAGCGGGTCCTGCCGCCCGTGCAGGGGCACGTGGAGGCGCCGCACGGCACGACCATCGTGGCGGCCACCTTCCCCGGCGGCGTGGTGCTCGCCGGTGACCGGCGGGCGACGATGGGCAACATGATCGCCCAGCGCGACATCGAGAAGGTCTTCCCGGCGGACGAGTACTCGGCGGTGGGCATCGCCGGTACCGCGGGCCTCGCCGTGGAGATGGTCAAGCTCTTCCAACTGGAGCTGGAGCACTTCGAGAAGGTCGAGGGCGCCACCCTCTCCCTGGAGGGCAAGGCCAACCGGCTCTCCACCATGATCCGCGGCAACCTCGGCATGGCCATGCAGGGCCTGGCCGTGGTCCCGCTCTTCGCGGGGTACGACGTGGACCGCGAGAAGGGCCGCATCTTCTCGTACGACGTCACCGGCGGCCGCTCCGAGGAGCACGGCTACGCGGCCACCGGCTCCGGTTCGATCTTCGCCCGCGGCTCGATGAAGAAGCTGTACCGCGAGGACCTGACCGAGCAGCAGGCCACCACCCTGGTCGTCCAGGCGCTCTACGACGCGGCGGACGACGACTCGGCGACCGGCGGTCCCGACGTCGCCCGCCGCATCTATCCGATCGTCACCGTCATCAGCGACGAGGGCTTCCGGCGGCTGACCGAGGCGGAGTCCTCCGAGATCGCCCGCTCGATCCTGGAGCGGCGTCTGGAACAGCCCGACGGCCCGCGTGCCGCGCTGCTCTGAGGCCGGGGAGAGGCCGCAGAGATGACCCCGCCACTGACAGAAAGGGACGGATAGCCGGTGTCGACGCCGTTCTATGTCTCACCCCAGCAGGCCATGGCCGACCGCGCCGAGTACGCCCGCAAGGGCATCGCGCGCGGCCGCAGCCTCGTCGTGCTGCAGTACGCCGACGGCATCGTCTTCGTCGGCGAGAACCCGTCCCGCGCGCTGCACAAGTTCAGCGAGATCTACGACCGGATCGGCTTCGCGGCCGCCGGCAAGTACAACGAGTACGAGAACCTCCGCATCGGCGGTGTGCGCTATGCGGACCTGCGGGGATACACCTACGACCGTGACGACGTCACGGCCCGCGGCCTGGCGAACGTGTACGCGCAGACGCTGGGCACCATCTTCTCCAGCGTCGGCGAGAAGCCGTACGAGGTGGAGCTGGTGGTCGCCGAGGTCGGGGCGACGCCGGAGGAGGACCAGATCTACCGGCTGCCGCACGACGGCTCGATCGTGGACGAGCACGGCTCGGTCGCGGTCGGCGGCAACGCGGAGCAGATCAGCACCTTCCTCGACCAGCGCCACCAGGACGGCATGTCCCTGGCGGAGGCGCTGAAGCTGGCCGTGCAGGCCCTGTCGAACCAGACCAACGGCGCCGAGCGGGAGATTCCCGCGGAGCGTCTGGAGGTCGCGGTGCTCGACCGGACGCGGCCGCAGCAGCGCAAGTTCAAGCGGATCGTCGGCCGTCAGCTCTCCCGTCTCCTGCAGACGGAAGAGGCGAGCGCCGAGCCGACCGAGGTGCCGTCGGACAACGACGACGAGTAGACGTCGGCCCAGTCCACGCGACAGGCCCGTGCCCCGCCGTTCCTCACGGCGGGGCACGGGCCTTTCCGCGTACGGACCGTGTTCCGGGCCGGGTCAGGCCGCGGGCGGGGCCGTGGAGCCGCGCACGACCAGGGCGACGGGCAGGTCGCCCGCCTCGGGCTCGCGGCCGTCCAGGACGGCGAGCAGCGCGGCCATACCGCGCTCGCCCACCTGCTCGGCGGGCAGTTGGACGGTGGTGAGTTCGGGTTCGAGGGCGGTGGCGAGGGCGAGGTCGTCGAACCCGGCCACCGAGACGTCGTCGGGGATGCGCAGGCCGAGCCGCCGGGCGGCCTTGCACGCTCCCGCCGCCAGGATGTCGTCGTCGCAGATGAGGGCGGTGGGCCGGGGGCCGGGGCGGGTGAGGGCGTGCTCGGCGGCCCGGCGGGCGGCGTCGACGGTGAGCGCGGCGGGCACGGTCAGGACCTCGGCGTCGGGCACCCGGCGCAGGGCTTCTGCCACGGCCCGGCCGCGCACCTGGAAGGTCCAGGAGTCCACGGCCGAGGCGAGGTGGGCGAACCTGCGGTGGCCGAGGCCGAGCAGATGCTCCGTCACCTGCCGTATGCCGTCGGCGATGTCGAGGTTGACGCGGGCGGCGGGGCCGGTCTCGGCGGGGTCGCTGTCGAGCATCACCAGCGGCAGGTCGGTGCCCCGGATCCCGGCGAGGGCGTCGGCGGCCATGGAGGAGGCGATGACGCCGTCGAGGGCGGCGCTGGCCGAGTCGAAGGGGTCGCGGGCGGGGCCGACGCCCTCGGGGGAGGGGTAGAGCACGACGCCGAAGCCGTGCTCGGCGGCGACGCGGGCGGCGCCGGTGTAGACGCGGGCGAAGAACTCGTTGGTGAGGGCGGGGACGACGAGCAGCGCGGTGCGGGTGCGGCCCAGGCGCAGGCTGCGGGCGGCGAGGTTGGGCCGGTAGCCGAGCTCGCGGGCGGTGTCGCGGACCAGGGCGGCCGTTTTCTCGGAGACGCGGCCGCGCCACTTGTCGCCGAGGACGAGGGAGACGGTGGCCTGGGAGACCCCGGCCGCGCGGGCGACGTCCCGGCTGGTCGGCTGGGTCTTCACGGGGTCCTCCGGCGGGGTGTGGGGGGCTGGCTGTCCTTGCTCCGGGGTGGACCCGGGGGTTGTCGACATGGTACGTATGACGTCGAACGTTATACGTAAAACTAGTGCGACCGAGGGGCGACATGGCGGCGGGATATCTGGAGATCCTCCGGACGCGGCACGCCGCACGACTGCTGGCGGGCACGCTGACCGGGCGGCTGCCCAACGCCACGGCGGCCATCGCGGTGGTCCTGTTCGTCCGCGCGGAGGGCGGCAGCTACTCGCTGGCGGGCGCGCTCACCGCGGTGTACGGCCTGGCGACCGCGGCCGGTCAGCCGCTGCTCGGCCGGGCCGTGGACCTGTACGGGCAGCCCCGGGTGATGCTCCCGGCGTCGGTGGCCAGCGCCCTGGGCATGGCCGTCCTCGCGTACAGCGGCATCGAGCCGGTCGCGGTGGCGTACGCGGCGATGGTCGTCGCCGGGTTCTGCACACCGCCGCTGGAGGGCGGCCTGCGGGCGCTGTGGCCCAGCGTTCTGACCCGCCAGGACCAGGTGCACACCGCGTACGCGATGGACGCGATAGCCCAGGAGGTGATGTTCACGGTCGGCCCGCTCCTGGTCACCCTCGGCATCGCCCTGTGGTCGCCCGCCACCGCCCTGGTCGTGATCAACGCGCTCGGGGTGCTCGGCGCGCTCTCGGTGGTCCTCTCGGAGCCCTCGCGCGCCTGGCGCTCCGCCCCGCGCGAGGCGCACTGGCTGGGCGCACTGCGCTCCACGGGCCTGCTCGCGCTGCTGAGCGCCTTCTTCTTCGTCGGCCTCGCGCTGGGCGCGATCATCGTGGCCGCGTCGGCCTACGCCGACGACCACGGGCGGGACGCGATCTACGGCTGGCTGATGGCCGCCAACGGCCTCGGGGCGCTGCTCGGCGGTCTGGTGTACGGGGCGCGCCAGTGGGCCGGAGCTCCCGAAAAACGGCTGATTTCGCTCGTCGCGCTGCTCGCCGTCGGCTACCTGCCGCTGATGCTCGTCCCCGGTGTCGTCCCCATGGTGGGCCTCGCCGTGGTCTCCGGGCTCTTCCTCGCGCCGTGCATCGCCTGCGCGTTCATCGTGGTCGACCGGCACGCCCCGCGCGGCACCGTGACCGAGGCCTTCTCCTGGCTGGTGACCGCGTTCGGGGTCGGCACCGCGCTCGGCACGGCCGTCGCCGGGCCCGCCGTCGAACTCGGCGGCAGCGCGGCGAGCTTCGCCGTCGCGGGCGGCGGCGGGGCGGCCGCGCTCCTGGTGCTGCTCGCCACCCGACGGGTCCTCGCAGCTCCCGGGCGTACGGAAAGTGTCATGGGAGTTGACCAAAATGATCCAACCCGTGCTGCCGAACCCGGTTTCAGCTGAGGGCATCGGGCGTAATGTTCAGTCATGGACCGCCGCATTTTCGGGCTGGAGAACGAGTACGGCGTCACGTGCACGTTCAGGGGACAGCGCCGACTGTCACCTGACGAAGTGGCGCGCTACCTCTTCCGCCGTGTTGTGTCATGGGGCCGCAGCAGCAATGTCTTCCTGCGGAACGGCGCCCGCCTCTACCTCGACGTGGGTTCGCATCCGGAATACGCAACTCCCGAATGCGACAACGTGACCGAACTGGTCACCCACGACAAGGCGGGCGAGCGCATTCTCGAAGGCCTGCTCGTCGACGCCGAGCGCCGCCTGCACGAGGAGGGAATCGCGGGCGACGTCTATCTCTTCAAGAACAACACCGATTCCGCGGGAAACTCCTACGGGTGCCACGAGAACTATCTCGTCGCCCGGCACGGCGAGTTCTCCCGCCTCGCGGACATCCTCATCCCGTTCCTGGTCACCCGTCAGCTCCTGTGCGGGGCGGGCAAGGTCCTCCAGACCCCGCGCGGCGCGGTCTACTGCGTCAGCCAGCGCGCCGAGCACATCTGGGAGGGCGTCAGCTCCGCGACGACCCGCTCGCGCCCGATCATCAACACCAGGGACGAGCCGCACGCGGACGCCGAGCGCTACCGGCGCCTGCACGTGATCGTGGGCGACTCCAACATGTCCGAGACGACCATGCTGCTCAAGGTCGGCGCCACCGACCTGGTGCTGCGCATGATCGAGGCGGGCACGGTGATGCGCGACCTGACCCTGGAGAACCCGATCCGGGCCATCCGCGAGGTCTCGCACGACATCACGGGCCAGCGCAAGGTGCGCCTGGCCAGCGGGCGCGAGGCCTCCGCCCTGGAGGTCCAGCGCGAGTACTACGAGAAGGCCGTCGACTTCGTGGAGCGCCGGGGCATCCGCACCGGCACCGTCGACCAGGTCCTGGAGCTGTGGGGCCGCACGCTCGACGCGATCGAGGCCGAGGACCTGGACCGGATCGGCACCGAGATCGACTGGGTCATGAAGTACCAGCTGATCGAGCGGTACCGGGCGAAGAACAACATGACCATGTCGCACCCGCGGGTCGCCCAGATAGACCTGGCGTACCACGACATCCACCGCCAGCGGGGGCTGTACTACCTGCTGGAGCGCAAGGGCCAGGCGGCCCGGATCTGCAACGACCTGAAGATCTTCGAGGGCAAGTCGGTGCCCCCGCAGACCACTCGGGCGCGGTTGCGCGGCGACTTCATCCGCCGGGCGCAGGAGCAGCGGCGGGACTTCACCGTCGACTGGGTCCACCTCAAGCTCAACGACCAGGCGCAGCGCACCGTGCTGTGCAAGGACCCGTTCCGTTCGGTGGACGACCGGGTGGAGAAACTGATCGCCGGTATGTGAGCGCCGACCGGCGACTCGAACACGGGCCCCGTACGTTCCTCGTACGGGGCCCGTAGTACGCCTTAGAGTGGCGGGCAAACTACCGTGCCGTCTGAGATCTGAGGAACACGTGCGCCGACTTGCCGGCCTGCTCGCCGTCCCGCTGCTGCTGATTGCCACAGCCGCCTGCGGAAGCGACGACAAGGGCTCCGACTCCACCTCCGACTCCGCCTCGATGAAGAACGGCCTGCCCGCCATCACCGCGGGCGCCAAGTTCGGGGAGAAGCCGACCCTCGCCAAGGGCGATGGCAATCCGCCCAAGGCCCTCAAGGTGAACGTCATCAGTGAGGGCAAGGGCGCGGCGCTCAAGAAGAACGACGCCGTGTCCGTGAACTACCTCGGCCAGGCCTGGGACTCGGACAAGCCGTTCGACAACAGCTTCGACCGCAAGGAGCCGTTCACGCTGACCCTCGGCGCCGGCCAGGTCATCAAGGGCTGGGACCAGGGCCTGGAGGGCCAGAAGGTCGGCAGCCGCGTCGAGCTGGGCATCCCGCCGGAGCTGGGTTACGGGGCGCAGGGCCAGGGCGACAGCATCAAGCCCAACGCCACGCTGGTCTTCGTCGTGGACATCGTGAAGGCGACCACCATCCCGGCCTCCGCCAAGGGCAAGGAGGTCGCGCAGGACGACAAGGACCTGCCGAAGGTGGGCACCAACACCGACGGCAAGGCGCCGACGCTGACGATCCCCAAGACCGACGCGCCCAAGAAGCTGGTCTCCGACTACGTGCTGGAGGGCGACGGCGACGTGGTGAAGGACACCGACAGCGTGGTCCTGGCGTACGAGGGCTTCCTGTGGAAGGACAGCAAGAAGTTCGACAGCACCTACGACCAGGGCAAGACGCAGACCTTCGCGCTGCCGAACCTGACCCTCAAGGGCCTCAAGGCCGGTCTGGTCGGCAAGAAGGTCGGCAGCCGCATCCTCGTCGTCATCCCGCCGGACCAGGGCCTGGGCGACAAGGAGCAGTCGGGCATCCCGGCCAACTCGACCATGGTCTTCTCGATCGACATCCTGGCCAAGATGTGACGGTGGAGATGTAAGACTGTCCGGGTTGCCCTGCACGTATTCAAGAGGAGCAGTTCAGTGAGCATCGACAAGCCCGAGATCGACTTCCCCGGTGGCGAGCCGCCGGCGGACCTTGAGATCAAGGAGATCTGGGAGGGCGACGGCGCCGTCGCCAAGGCCGGCGACTACGTCAAGGTCCACTACGTGGGCGTGGCCTTCTCCACCGGCGAGGAGTTCGACGCGTCCTGGAACCGCGGCAACCCGCTGGAGTTCCAGCTCGGTGCCGGTCAGGTCATCCAGGGCTGGGACAAGGGCATCCAGGGCATGAAGGTCGGCGGCCGCCGCCAGCTGGTCATCCCCGCGCACCTCGCCTACGGCGACCGCGGCGCCGGTGGCCGGATCGCGCCGGGTGAGACGCTTATCTTCGTCTGCGACCTGGTCGCTGTCTGATCACACCCGATCACACCGAGGGCCCGTGCCGTCCGGCACGGGCCCTCGGCTTTTGCCGCGCGACCCGGGGACGGTACGGTCAACGGTCGGGAGCAGCGGAGCCGCTCCCCCCCGGACGAGGAGAGGCGAAGGGCGTCGATGGCGATTGCCAAGGCCGAGCGGTTGATGAACCTGGCGCTGTGTCTGCTGGGGACGCGCCGTCCGCTCAGCAAGCGCGAGCTGCGGGGTTCCATCGAGGCCTATCTGGAGGCGGGGTCCGACGACGCCTTCAACCGGATGTTCGAGCGCGACAAGGACGATCTGCGCGAACTCGGCCTGGTCATCGAGACGGTGGAGAACCTGGACGGCGAGACGGGCTATCTGGCCCGCCGCGACTCCAACCGGCTGCCGCCGGTCCAGCTGGATGCCGAGGAGGCCGCGGCCCTCGGGCTCGCCGCCCGGGTCTGGCAGCAGGCCCGGCTCGCGGGCGCGGCCAGCGGCGCACTGCAGAAGCTGCGCGCCGCCGGAATGCCGGAAGCCGACAACCCGTACGAGCACAGCGCGATCGAGCCACGCATCCCGGTCCACGAGGCCGCTTTCGAGCCATTGATGCTGGCGTGCCGCGACCGCCGCCCGGTCGTCTTCGAGTACCGCAAGGCCACCGCCGCCCGCCCCGGCACCCGCCACGTCGAGCCGTGGACCCTGGAGTGCTGGCGCGGCCACTGGTACCTGGCGGGCTGGGACCGCGACCGGGGCGCCGAGCGGGTCTTCCGGCTCTCCCGGATCACCGGCAAGGTGCGCTCGCGGGCCGGGGCGTTCACCGCGCCGGTGCCCGACGTGGTCACCGTGCGCGAGACCGTGGAGAGCTGGGCGGGGGAGACCGCCACCCGCTCCGCGCGGATCAGGCTGCGCGCCGGGTCCGGCTATCCGCTGCGCTCGCGGGCCACCTCGACGCGGGAACTCGGCGACGGGTGGGACGAGTTGGAGATTCCGTACGGGCACGGGCTGGACGCCTGGCTCGTGGAGTTCGGCCCCGACGTGGTCGTGCTGGAGCCCGCGGACCTGCGGGCCGACGTGGTGGACCGGCTGCGCGCCGTGGCCAAGGGCTGAGGGGGACCGGACGACATGGCTGCCAACGCCATCGACCAGACGCGGCGGATGCTCTCCCTCGTCACCTATCTGCGCGAGCGGCCCGGGGCGCACGTCGCCGACGTGGCCCGCGCCTTCGGGATCACCGAGGACGAGCTGATCTCGGACCTCGACGTGCTGCCCATGTGCGGGACCAGCTTCCGCGGCGGCGACCTGCTCGACATCGACACCGACGGTGACCGCATCTGGTGGCGCAATCCCGGCGCCCTGGGCGCCGAGGCGGCCGAGCCGCTGCGGATCGCCGCCGACGAGGCGACCGCGCTGCTCGTCGCGGCCCGCGCGGTGGCGACGCTGCCGGGCCTGCGCGAGGGCGACCGCCAGGCGCTGCTGCGCGCCACCGCCAAGCTGGAGGCGGCGGCCGGGGAGGCCGCGGGCGCCAGCTCCCGGCTCTCGGTGACCTTCGAGTCGGAGGGCGGGGTCTTCGCGGACGTCGACCGGGCGATCTCGGAGCGGCGCCGGCTGTGGGTGCGCTACTACTCGCCCGCGCGAGACGAGCTCACCGAGCGCGAGGTCGACCCGATCCGGCTCTTCGCCGTCGGCCACACCTATATGGAGGCGTGGTGCCGGCTCTCGGAGGCGCGGCGCACCTTCCGGCTCGACCGGGTGGCCGAGATCCGACTGCTCGACGAGCCGGCCGCGCCGCCGGAGCTGGAGCTGCGGGATCTCTCCGAGGGGCTGGTGCAGCCCGCCGCCGAGGACCCGGAAGTGGTCGTCGAGGTGGGGCCCGGCGGGCGCTGGGTCGCTGAGTACTACCCCCACGACAGCGCCGAGGAGCTGGCGGACGGGGGCCTGCGGATCACCCTGCGCACCCCGGAGCCCGCCTCGCTGCGCCGTCTCGCGCTGCGTCTCGGCCGCGACGGCCGGATCGTGGCCCCCGACGAACTGGCCGAAAGTGCCCGCAGCGCGGCCCTGGCGGCGCTGGCGGCGTACGAAGAGCCGAGCGCGCAGGACGGACAGAGCTGAGGAGATATGCGGAACATGTCGGTGATGCCCGGTATTTCCCGTCAGGTGGCCGCGGTCCAGTCGGTGCTCTTCAAGGCCGCCTGCCCGGACTGCCGGGCCCGCTTCGAACTGGCCGCGGGGGCGCTGCGCCTGGCCATCGGCGCCAGCCGCCGTACCACCTTCTACTCCTTCACCTGCCCCGAGTGCGGCTCCGCCGTGCGCAAGCCGGCCGGTGAGCGCATCGTCGAACTCCTCACCGGCGGAGGGGTCCGCACCCTCCGCCTCCACTCCAGCGTCTAGGGTCCGCTCATGTTCTGGCCGATGACCGCCATCGCCCTCGGGTTCCTCTCGATCTCCGTCCTCGGTGTCCTCGCGATCAAGGTGTTCGTCGAGGCGCAGCGGCTCGGCCGCCAAGTGGCCGACACCACAAGGAAGATCAACAGCGCTGCCGAGGAGCTCGAACGGGCCGCCGTCGAACTCTCGGCCACCGGCGAGACCTTGCGGTGACGGTGGGGACTCCTGTGTGTCCGTCCCTTTAGGTACGCTTCAATGCGCGGACCACGAAGCGAGGCGGTGGGCCGTGCCGGGGAGTACGCACGGGGATTGCCCGGTGTTCACCCCTGCGCGTTACGATCGCTGCACGCAACCGGTCGGACACCAGTCCAACCGGGACCACGCAGCCCCACCCACGTCGCCTCGGTGAGAAGGTAAAAGCTTATGTTCGGAAGGCTCGGCGCCCCCGAGATCATTCTCATCCTCGTCGTCATCGTCCTGCTGTTCGGCGCGAAGAAGCTTCCGGACATGGCGCGCTCGCTCGGCAAGTCCGCGCGCATCCTGAAGAGCGAGGCGAAGGCGATGAAGGCCGAGGGGCAGCAGACCGCCCCCGCCGACCCGCCGCACCCGGGCGAGCAGCCCCCGGCGCAGCGCACCATCCAGTCGGCCCCCGGCGACGTCAGCAGCTCGCGTCCCGTCACCGAGCCGACCGACTCCACCCGCTGACACCTGGGCCGAAGCAGGCGCTGATCACCAAGGTGCCCTGCCGCACGAGATGAGGACGTGGGTTGCTGAAGTCTGCCCGCAAACAGCAGAGGGACCCGGAGGGGCGGATGCCCCTCTCGGACCACCTCCGTGAGCTGCGCAACCGGCTCGCGAAGGCGGTCCTCGCGATCCTTGTCTGCGCCGTGGTGGCGGCGTTCTACTACAAGGACATCGTCGACCTGATCATCAAGCCGGTCAGGGAGTCCGTCGGCTGCAAGGAAGCCTTCGACACGCTGTCCCAGAAGGACAGCAAGGACCACTGCGGCAACGTCACCATGTCCGGCCTCATGTCGCCGTTCACGTTGATGATCAAGACGTCCCTGGTGGCGGGCGTCGTCGGGGCCAGCCCGATCTGGCTCTACCAGCTCTGGGCGTTCGTCGCCCCGGGCCTGCACCGCAACGAGAAGAAGTACTCGCTGGGCTTCGTCGCGGCGGGCGTCCCGCTCTTCGTGGCCGGCGGCTGGTTCTCGTACCACGTCCTGCCCGCTGCGGCGAAGGTGCTCCTGGAGTTCACCCCCGACGGCGCGCTCAACCTGCTCCCGCTGAACGAGCTCATCGACCTCGTGCTGCGGATGATCGTGGTCTTCGGCCTCTCCTTCGAGCTGCCGCTCTTCCTGATCATGCTCAACTTCGGCGGAGTGATCACCGGCCGCCGGATGCTGGGCTGGTGGCGCGGCATGATCATGGGCGTCACGGTCTTCGCGGCCTTCGCGACGCCGACCGTCGACCCCATGTCGATGCTGCTGCTCGCCGCCCCGATCGTGGTGCTCTACTTCATCGCCGTCGGTATCGCGATGCTCAACGACAAGCGGCGCCGCGCGGCCCGCGAGGCGGGCCCCGCCGACGACGAGGCCTCCGACCTCGACCTGACGCCCGCGGACATCGGCGAGATCGAGCCGGTCACCGCGCCGTCCCTGCCCGAGCAGGCCGACGGCGGCCGCTCCGGCAGCCGGGTCAACGGCTACGACGACGTCACCTGATCCCACGCCGTTGAAGCGGCCGGGGCGCGCACGGCGCGCACCCGGCCGCTTCCGCGTTCCCGGCCGCCCCGCACTCCGTCCAGGCCCCCGTCCCGATAAAGATCGCGACCTCTGTCAGAGGCGGCGGGTAGGCTCGAAGACAAGATGACAGAGGACCTCTCACCAGCCGAAGCGTACGCAGCTGCCCGGCTCCGCGCCGCCGAGCAGGCCACCGCGCTCGCACCCTTCCGCGACCTGTACGACTTCGCTCTGGACCCCTTCCAGATCGAGGCGTGCCAGGCACTCGAAGCCGGCAAGGGTGTGCTCGTGGCCGCCCCGACCGGCTCCGGCAAGACGATCGTCGGCGAGTTCGCCGTGCACCTGGCCCTGGAGCAGGGCCGCAAGTGCTTCTACACCACGCCGATCAAGGCGCTCTCCAACCAGAAGTACGCCGACCTGGTCAGACGCTACGGCGCGGACAAGGTCGGCCTGCTCACCGGGGACAACAGCGTCAACTCCGAGGCGCCGGTGGTCGTGATGACCACCGAGGTGCTCCGCAACATGCTCTACGCGGGCTCCCAGTCGCTCCTCGGCCTCGGCTACGTGGTCATGGACGAGGTGCACTACCTCTCCGACCGCTTCCGGGGCGCCGTCTGGGAAGAGGTGATCATCCACCTGCCCGAGTCGGTGACGCTGGTGTCGCTGTCGGCGACCGTCTCCAACGCGGAGGAGTTCGGCGACTGGCTGGACACCGTGCGCGGCGACACCGAAGTGATCGTCTCCGAGGACCGCCCGGTCCCGCTCTGGCAGCACGTGCTGGCCGGCCGGCGGATGTACGACCTCTTCGAGGAGTCCACCGACCACGGCGGCCGCGGCGGCGCGCGCCGCGAGGTCAACCCGGACCTGCTGCGCATGGCCCGGATGGAGAACCAGAAGACGTACAACCCGCGCGACCGCAGGCGCGGCAAGATGGTGCGCGAGGCCGACCGCGAGCGCGAGCGCCGCCAGCGCTCCCGGATCTGGACGCCGGGCCGCCCCGAGGTCATCGAACGGCTGGACGCCGAGGGCCTGTTGCCCGCCATCACGTTCATCTTCAGCCGGGCCGCCTGCGAGGCCGCCGTCCAGCAGTGCATGTACGCGGGCCTGCGCCTCAACGACGAGGAGGCGCGCCACAAGGTGCGCGAGATCGTCGAGGAGCGCACCGCCTCCATCCCCGGCGAGGACCTGCACGTCCTCGGGTACTACGAGTGGCTGGAGGGCCTGGAGCGGGGCATCGCGGCCCACCACGCGGGCATGCTGCCGACCTTCAAGGAGGTCGTGGAGGAGCTGTTCGTCCGCGGCCTGGTGAAGGCGGTCTTCGCCACCGAGACGCTCGCCCTGGGCATCAACATGCCCGCCAGGACGGTGATCCTGGAGAAGCTGGTGAAGTGGAACGGCGAACAGCACGCCGACATCACCCCCGGTGAGTACACCCAGCTGACCGGCCGCGCCGGGCGCCGCGGCATCGACGTCGAGGGCCACGCCGTGGTGCTCTGGCAGCGCGGCATGGACCCGGGCGCGCTGGCGGGCCTCGCCGGCACGCGTACGTATCCGCTGCGCTCCAGCTTCAAGCCGTCGTACAACATGGCGGTGAACCTGGTCGAGCAGTTCGGCCGGCACCGCTCGCGCGAGCTCCTGGAAACCTCCTTCGCGCAGTTCCAGGCGGACAAGTCCGTCGTCGGCATCTCCCGCCAGGTGCAGCGTAACGAGGAGGGCCTGGAGGGCTACCAGGAGGGCATGAGCTGCCACTTGGGGGACTTCGAGGAGTACGCGCGACTGCGCCGCGACCTCAAGGACCGCGAGACGGAGCTCGCCAAGCAGGGCGCCAGCCAGCGGCGGGCCGCCGCGGCCGCGTCCCTGGAGAGGCTCAAGCCGGGCGACGTGATCCACGTGCCGACCGGGAAGTTCGCCGGGCTCGCGCTCGTGCTGGACCCGGGCATCCCGGCCGGGCGCTCCAACGGCCACCGCGGCTTCGACCAGCACGACGGGCCGCGCCCGCTGGTGCTGACCGCCGAGCGGCAGGTCAAGCGGCTCGCCTCGATCGACTTCCCGGTGCCGGTGGAGGCGATCGAGCGGATGAGGATCCCCAAGTCCTTCAACGCGCGCTCGCCCCAGTCCCGTCGCGACCTCGCCTCCGCGTTGCGCACCAAGGCGGGCCACATCGTGCCCGACCGGCACCGCAGGGGCCGCGCCGAGGCCGCCGACGACCGCGAGATCGCCCGGCTCCGCGCCGAGCTGCGCGCCCACCCGTGCCACGGCTGCGACGAGCGCGAGGACCACGCGCGCTGGGCCGAGCGGTACTACCGGCTCAAGCGCGACACCCAGCAGCTGGAGCGCCGCATCGAGGGGCGGACCAACACGATCGCCCGCACCTTCGACCGGATCGTGGCGCTCCTGACCGAGCTGGACTATCTGCGCGACGACGAGGTCACCGAGCACGGCCGCCGCCTGGCCCGGCTCTACGGCGAGCTGGACCTGCTGGCCAGCGAGTGCCTGCGCGCGGGCGTCTGGGAGGGCCTGAGCCCGGCCGAACTGGCCGCGTGCGTCTCGGCGTTGGTGTACGAGGCGCGCCAGTCCGACGACGCCGTGGCGTCGAAGACGCCCTCGGGCGCGGCCAAGGCGGCGCTCGGCGAGATGGTCCGCATCTGGGGCCGGCTCGACGCGCTGGAGGAGGACCACAAGATCAACCAGGCGGAGGGCGTCGGCCAGCGCGAGCCCGACCTCGGCTTCGCCTGGGCGGCCTTCCAGTGGGCCTCGGGCCAGGGCCTGGACGAGGTGCTGCGCGAGGCGGACATGCCCGCGGGCGACTTCGTCCGCTGGTGCAAGCAGGTCATCGACGTCCTCGGCCAGATCGCCGCGGCGGCCCCCGGCTCCTCGGCGGGCAGCACGGTCGCCAAGAACGCCCGCAAGGCGGTGGACGCGCTGCTGCGGGGTGTCGTGGCTTACAGCTCGGTGGGCTGACGCGACGGGCGCGTACGGATGCGGGAGGCCCCCGCCGGTTGCTACCGGCGGGGGCCTCGCACTCTGCCGCGGCGTCCCGCTACGCCGCCTCCTGCTCCCGTTCCACCTGCTCGTTCCACTCGCGCTTGACCGCGCGCCAGGCCTCGTCGGTCTGGCCCAGGCGCCAGTAGCCGGAGATGGAGAGGCGGTCGCGGGGGATCTCGCGGTCCAGGCGCAGATGGCGGCGGAGGTCCTTGACGAAGGCCGCCTCGCCGTGGACGAAGGCGTGGACGTCGCCCTCGGGGAACGTGAGCTCCCGCACCGCCGCGATCAGTTGGTCGCCGACCGGGGCGTCGCCGCGGTGCAGCCAGGTCACCTCGACGCCGTCGGGAGCGAGGATCTTCTGCTCCTCCTCCGGGCCGGGGACCTCCACGAACGCGTGGACCACCGCGCCCTCGGGCAGCTGCTCAAGGGCGGCCGCGATCGCCGGGAGGGCGCTCTCGTCGCCCACCAGGAGGTGCCAGTCGGCGGCCGGGTCCGGAGCGTACCCGCCGCCGGGGCCGGAGAGCCGGATGACGTCGCCGACCTGGGCGCGGGCGGCCCACGGTCCGGCCAGGCCCTCGTCGCCGTGGACCACGAAGTCGATGGTCAGCTCGTCCCGCTCGGCGTCCCAGGCCCGGACCGTGTACGTCCGGTTGCTCGGCCACTGGTCGCGCGGGAACTCGGTGCGCACCCGCTCCAGGTCGAACGGCTCGGGGTAGGTCACCCCGGGCGCCGGGAAGAGCAGCTTCACATAGTGGTCGGTGTACTCGCCGACGGCGAAGCCGCTCGCCGCCGCGCCCCCCAGGACCAGCCGGACCATGTGCTCAGTGATCCACTCCGTACGCACCACGCGTGTCTCGTGGGCCCGGGGGCCCTTGCGGGCCGGTCGTTCTGCCACAGCGTTTCTCCCCTGATGTGTGCCGGACCGTCCGCCCGGCGCGCTGAACCGTCTGCTCTTCTTAGGTTTGCCTAAGTTAGCATCCCGGCCCTTTGGGCTCACCCCTTCACCGGCCCTGGGGCCCTAGCGCCCCAGGGTGCCAAGGAGCCGGGTCAGCGAGCTTCCCAGGCCCCACCGCTGCGCCAGTTCGTCCACCGTCTCCGGGTGCAGCGCCTCGGCCGGGAGCGCCGGGTCGAACGCGGGCAGCGGCACGTCGAGCGCCACCCGGACCACCTTCGGGGCCACGTCGAGATACTCGGCGGCCTCGATGATGCCCCGGCGCTTGGCCGGGGTGAGGCGGGAGGTGCGGTCCCCGGCCGCCGTGCGCACCCCGGCCAGATCGCCGTACTCCGTGATCAGCTGCGCGGCCGTCTTCTCGCCGATGCCCTTCACGCCCGGCAGGCCGTCGCTGGCGTCGCCGCGCAGGGCCGCGAAGTCCGCGTACTGATCGGCCCGGACCCCGTACTTCGTACGGATCAGGTCCTCGTCGATCGCGTCGCAGTCGCCGACGCCCTTGCGCGGGTAGAGGACCCGCACGCCGCGCCCGTCGTCGACCAGCTGGAACAGGTCGCGGTCGCCCGTGACGATGTCCACCGGGCCCGGGGCCGCGGCGGCCAGGGTGCCGATCACGTCGTCCGCCTCGTACCCCGCCACCCCCACCCGGGCGATGCCCAGCGCGTCCAGGACCGCCTCGATCACCGGGACCTGCGGGGCCAGCGTGTCCGGGACCTCCTCCTCGTCCGGGACGCCGTCGGCCGTCTCCACCGCGACCCGGTGCGCCTTGTACGACGGGATCAGCTCGACGCGCCAGTGCGGGCGCCAGTCCGCGTCCATGCAGGCCACCAGGTCGTCCGGGTGGTGGTCCTGGACCAGGCGGGTGATGAAGTCCAGCAGGCCGCGCACGGCGTTGACCGGGGTGCCGTCCGGGGCCCGGACCGTGTCGGGGACCCCGAAATAGGCCCGGAAGTACAGGGAAGCGGTGTCGAGGAGCATCAGGCGTCGCGTCACACCCCGATGATGCCGCACCCCACTGACAGCCACCGCGCGGCGACAGCCGTCGGCCGCCCCGGTCACTGTGCGTGGCAGTGAACTGGGTCACCTTCGCGTTTGCTCCTGGTAAAGCCGGGCAGGCGCGGCGCCGGAGCGGACCCTCGTATCGGTTTCAACGACTACGGCACCGCATACACAGGGCGACGGACCGAATCCGCGCCGCTCCACGGCCCGCCCGCGGGGGATGCGGGCCGTTCTCAGCTCTATCCGTGAGGTTTATGTGTCCACGCTGCAAGCCGAGCAGCTCTACAAGGTGTTCGGCAGACGACCCGACGACGCGGTGCGCAGGCTCGAAGGCGGCGCCGACCGCGACGAGCTGCGGGCCGACGGGACGACCGCGGCGGTGATCGACGCGTCGTTCACGGTCGAGCCCGGCGAGATCTTCGTCGTCATGGGTCTGTCCGGGTCCGGAAAGTCCACGCTGCTGCGGATGCTCAACGGGCTCCTGGAGCCCACCTCCGGACGGGTGCTCTACGACGGCCAGGACCTGACCGGCCTGAGCCCGCGCGAGCTGCGTGCCGTCCGCTCCACCAAGATCAGCATGGTGTTCCAGCACTTCGCGCTCTTCCCGCACCGCAGCGTCCTGGAGAACGCCGCGTACGGCCTGGAGGTCCAGGGCGTGCCGCGCGCCGAGCGCGAGAAGCGCGCCGCCGAGGCCCTGGAGCTCACCGGGCTCGCGGGCTGGGGCGACTCCTGGCCGGACGAGCTCTCCGGCGGCATGCAGCAGCGCGTGGGCCTGGCCCGGGCGCTCGCCACCGACGCCGACCTGCTCCTCATGGACGAGTCGTTCAGCGCGCTCGACCCGCTGATCCGGCGCGACATGCAGGACCAGCTCCTCGAACTCCAGAAGCGCCTGAAGAAGACCATCGTGTTCATCACCCACGACCTCAACGAGGCCATGCGGCTCGGCGACTCCATCGCCGTGATGCGCGACGGGCGGATCGTCCAGCTCGGCAGCGCCGAGGACATCCTCCTGACGCCCGCCAACGACTACGTCGCCTCGTTCATCCAGGACGTCGACCGCTCCCGCGTGCTCACCGCCCTGTCCGTAATGACCGAGCCGCACCGCCCCGACGCCGGGAGCTGCGACTGCGAGAGCGTGAGCGCCGACACCAGCGTCGCGGACCTGTGTGCCGTCGCCGCGCGCGTGCCGCACCCCGTGGCCGTCAAGGACAGCGACGGCTCGCTGCTCGGCGTCGTCCCGCAGGAGCGGCTGATCGCCTTCCTCGGGGACGACCAGCGCGGGCCGGTCGCCTGCTCGATGCAGGAGGTGGCCCGTGCCTAGGCTCCCCCTCGGCGAGTGGGTGGACAGCGCCGTCACCTTCCTCCAGAACCACCTCTCCTGGCTGTTCGACGCCATCACCAAGGTCGTCAACGGCATGTACGACGGCATCGACGCCGTCCTTTCCGCACCCCACCCGCTGCTCTTCGCGGGCATCCTCGCCGTCGTCGCCTGGTGGCTGCGCGGCCTGGTCGCCGGGGTGCTCGCCTTCGGCGGGTTCGCGCTGATCGACTCGATCGAGCTGTGGGACGAGGCGATGTCGACGCTGTCGCTGGTCCTCGTGGCGACCGTCGTCACGCTGGTCCTCGCGGTGCCGCTGGGCATCTGGTCGTCCCGGTCCAAGACCGTGAGCGCGATCAGCCGCCCGGTCCTGGACTTCATGCAGACCATGCCCGCCATGGTCTATCTGATCCCCGGCATCATCTTCTTCGGCGTCGGCGTGGTCCCCGGCATCATCGCCACCATCGTCTTCTCGCTGCCCCCGGGCGTGCGCATGACGGAGCTCGGCATCCGCCAGGTCGACCCCGAACTGGTCGAGGCGGCCGAGGCGTTCGGCACCACCCCGCGCAACACGCTGCTCCGGGTCCAGCTCCCGCTGGCGCTGCCCACCATCATGGCGGGCGTCAACCAGGTCATCATGCTGGGCCTGTCCATGGTCGTCATCGCGGGCATGGTCGGCGGCGGCGGCCTCGGTGGCGCGGTCTACCGGGCCATCGGCAACGTCGACATCGGCCTGGGCTTCGAGGCCGGCGTCTCCATCGTCATCCTCGCCATGTACCTCGACCGGATGACCGGCGCGCTGGGCCGCCAGGTCTCGCCGGTCGGCCGACGGGCGCTGGCCCGCGCCAGGACCTCCGGCGCCAAGCTCTGGAACCACCGCCCGCAGCCCGCCGTCGCGGTCGTCGGCGTGGTCGTCCTCGCGCTCGTGGCCGGCGGCATGGGTATGTTCGGCTCCTCGTCGACGGCCACCGCCTCCGGCGCCGACAACGTCGGCAAGGGCAAGAAGGTCTCCGTGGGCTACATCCCCTGGGACGAGGGCATCGCCTCCACCTTCCTCTGGAAGGAACTGCTGGAGCGGCGCGGCTACAAGGTCGACACCAAGCAGTACGAGGCGGGCGCGCTCTACACCGGTATGGCGGGCGGCCAGATCGACTTCGAGACGGACTCCTGGCTCCCGGTCACCCACGCCACGTACTGGCAGAAGTACCACGACAAGCTGGAGGACCTGGGCTCCTGGTACGGCCCGACCTCGCTGGAGCTGAGCGTGCCCTCGTACATGAAGGGCATCGACTCGCTGGAGGACCTCAAGGGCAAGTCCGGCCAGTTCAAGGGCCGGATCATCGGCATCGAGCCGAGCGCCGGAATGATGGGCCTGCTCAAGGACAAGGTCTTGAAGGAGTACGGCCTGGACGGCGAGTACAAGGTCGTCGACGGCTCGACGCCGTCCATGCTGGCCGAGCTCAAGCGCGCGTACGCCAAGAAGGAGCCGATCGCGGTCACGCTCTGGTCGCCGCACTGGGCGTACAGCACGTACGACCTGAAGAAGCTCAAGGACCCCAAGGGCACCTGGGGCAAGGGCGACGGCGTGCACACGCTTGCCCGGAAGGGCTTCTCCGGCGACAACCCCAAGGTGGGCGAGTGGCTGAAGAACTTCAAGATGACCGAGCAGCAGCTCACCGGTCTCGAAGCGAAGATCCAGTCGACCGGCAAGGGCAAGGAGCAGCAGGCGGTCCGCGCCTGGCTGGACGACAACCCGGGCCTCGCGGACAAGTGGACGCCCGTCGGCAAGTAGCCGCCTAGGCACAACGGGCGATTGATTTCAGCCGCCCGCACACGGATGGGGCCCCGCCGGACACCGGCGGGGCCCCATCCGTGCAGGTATGCCCAGGGGGCCGTGCGGGCACTCTTCTTCCACGCGATGGTGCCCCGGGGCGCCGAAGCTGCGTAGGGTGCAGGCAGTGCGGCGGCCGCAGGGGTCCAGGTGACGGGGAGGGAGCCGGAGAGATGGACGACAAGGAAACTCTTCGGGTGGGAGTCGCGGTGCGGCGGCTCCGCCGCGAGCTGGGGCTGACGCTCGCCGCGGTCGCGCAGCGCAGCGGCCTCTCGGTGCCGTTCCTGAGCCAGATCGAGAACGAACGGGCCCGCCCCAGCGCCCGCTCCCTCGCGCGCGTGGCCGACGCCCTGGGCACCACCGTCCCCGAGCTGTACGACGCCGCCGACACCGCGCGTACGGTCGAGGTCGCCCGCGCCGACGACAGCGACGGCGGCGGGGTGCGCCAGCTGCTGCGCGGCCACCACCAGCTGCACGCGATGGAGTTCACCGGCGAGCACGACACCGCGCGCGAGTTCCAGCACCGCAACGACGAGTTGATGTACGTGGCCGACGGCGCCGCCGAGGTCGAGGCGGAGGGCCGGGCCTACCGGCTCGAACGCGGCGACACGCTGTGCCTGTCCGGCGGGGTGCGCCACCGCTGGCGCGCGGCCGTGCCCGGCACCCGGATCCTGCTCGTCGCGGTCGCCGACCACATCGAGGCGATCGAGGAGACCCGCCACTGATGGTGTCGCCCGCGACCGGTCCCCGGGTGGTCTCGCTGGTGCCCTCGCTCACCGAGGCGGTGGCGGCCACGGCCCCCGGGCTGGTCGTCGGCGCCACCGACTGGTGCACCCACCCGCCGGACCTCGCGGCGGTACGGATCGGGGGCACCAAGAACCCCGACACGGACGCGATCGCCGCGCTGCGCCCCGATCTGGTGATCGCCAACGAGGAGGAGAACCGGGAGCCGGACCTGGCCGCCCTGCGCGCGGCGGGTCTGGAGGTCCTGGTCACCGAGGTCCGCGACCTGGACCAGGCGTTCGCCGAGCTGGACCGGGTCCTGGTGGACGCCTGCGGACTGCTCCGGCCCCGATGGCTCGACGAGGCGCGCGAGGCCTGGGAGAACGTGGTGGCACCGCCCGAGCCGGTCGCCGCCGTGGTGCCCGTGTGGCGCCGCCCCTGGATGGTGCTCGGCCGCGACACCTTCGCGGGCGACCTGCTGGCCCGGCTCGGGGTGCGCAATGTGTACGCGGAGCACGCCGAGCGCTATCCGCGCGTCCCCCTGGACGAGCTGAGGGCCGCCGGGGCGGACCTGGTGGTCCTCCCCGACGAGCCCTACCGCTTCACCGCCGACGACGGCCCGGAGGCGTTTCCGCACCTCCGGGCCGCGCTCGTCGATGGGCGCATGCTCACCTGGTACGGGCCGTCGCTGGCGGCGGCCCCGGCCGCGCTCAGCGGGGCGCTGCGAGCAGCTTGCCGCTGACCAGGCCGCGTACGGTGTGGGCGCCCGCCACCAGCCAGGCGGCGGCGAGCAGCGCGTACAGGCCGTAGGCGAGCCAGGTGAAGGCGTCCAGGCCGGTGTGGTGGGCCAGGCCCTCGGCGCCGGTGACACAGGTGCCGACAGGGAAGGTGAACGCCCACCAGGTCATCGCGAAGGGCATCCCGGAGCGGACCGCGCGCACCACCATGGCGGTGGCCAGGGCCAGCCACATCAGGGCGAAGCCCATCACGGGCACGCCGTAGATGACGGCGAAGGCGCTCAGCCCGCCCGCGTAGGTGGTGTCGATCGAGCCGGGGGCCACGTCGGCGAGCTTGTTCACGGCGGTGGTGGACTGGCCGAGGGGGCCGAGCACCAGGAACAGGGCGGGGGTCAGGGCCAGGGGCAGGGGGCCCTGGTGGACGAGCCGGGCGAAGACCAGGGGCAGCAGCACCATGACGGCGAGCAGGCTCATGCCGAACATCGCGTACGAGGCGAGCAGCATCGCCTCACGGGGCTGGCCGGCGGGGAGGTGGGGGACCAGGAGCGCGCCGAGGGTCGCGGAGACCATGGGGGCCACCACGGGCAGCAGCCAGACGGGGGAGGCGGTGCCGGGGGCGACCTGGTGGCGGACCACCATCAGGTAGGGGATGCCCACGGCGACGACCAGGCCGGTCGCGGTGCCTATGCCGTACAGCACCCAGGCCAGCGGGACCGCCGCGCCCTCGCCGATGACGTCCTTGCCGACGGTGAGGGTGCCGATGCCGACGGCCAGGAACGCCATCGACATACAGCCGTAGAAGGGGGCCACGCCCGGGTCCATGAGGTGGG
This sequence comes from Streptomyces melanogenes, assembly GCF_014649795.1. GTDB lineage: Bacteria > Actinomycetota > Actinomycetes > Streptomycetales > Streptomycetaceae > Streptomyces > Streptomyces noboritoensis. The sequence goes on along the minus strand of NZ_BMTS01000005.1, from coordinate 264,574 downwards.
CGCGGGCCTGGTCGCGGTGGTGGCGCCAGTGGGCGGCGCGGGCGGCGACGAGGACGGTGAGCATGGCCAGCGACAGGGCCCACACCGCCTGCAGTCCCGGCACCCGGAACGGCAGTCCGGCGCCCGCGTTGGCGACGATCGCGGTGCCCATGACCGTGGCGTACCAGTTGGGACCGAGGTGCCGCAGGGGTTCGAAGCGCGCGGCGAGCGCGTGGGCGCGGGGGTGGGTGACGGTGACCATGTATCCACCTTCGCGCCGGTACGAGGGGGTCGCCAGACCGAACCTTCCTATGAGGACATAAGCTGGGCTTATGAGCATGAGCAGTGCGGAGGACACCGGTCCGCTGTCGAGGCGGGTGCCCGATCTGAGCGCGATGGAGCTGCTGATCGGGGTCGCCCGGCACGGCAGCCTCGGGCGCGCCGCGCGCGACCTGGGCATCACCCAGCCTGCCGCGAGCAGCCGCATCCGCTCGATGGAGCGCCACCTCGGCGTCGCCCTCGTCGACCGCTCGCCGCGCGGCTCCAAGCTGACCGCCGAGGGTGCGCTGGTGACGGACTGGGCGCGGCGGGTGGTGGAGGCGGCCGAGGCGTTCGACGTGGGCGTGCAGGCGCTGCGCGGGCAGCGGGACTCGCGGCTGCGGGTGGCGGCGAGCATGACCATCGCCGAGTACCTGCTGCCCGGCTGGCTGATCGCGCTGCGCGGCGAACGCCCGGGCACCGCCGTCTCGTTGCTCGCCGGGAACTCGGCGTTCGTGGCCGAGCGGCTGCTCTCCGACGAGGCGGACCTCGGGTTCGTGGAGGGCCTGGCCGTACCGTCCGGGCTCGACGGGGCCGTGATCGGCCACGACCGGCTCGTGGTGGTCACCGCGCCCTCCCACCCGTGGGCCCGGCGCCGCGCCCCGATCGGCGCGGCCGAACTGGCCGCGACCCCGCTGATCCTGCGAGAGGAGGGCTCGGGCACCCGGCAGGTCCTGGACGCGGCGCTGGCGGCCGAGGGCGGGGTGGCCCGGCCGCTCCTGGAGCTCGCCTCCACCACGGCCGTGAAGGCGGCGGTGGTGAGCGGCGCGGGCCCCTCGGTCCTGAGCGAACTCGCCCTGGGGGAGGAGCTGGCGGGCCGCCGCCTGGTCCGCATCCCGCTGGAGGAGGGCCTGCGGCTGCGCCGCGACCTGCGCGCGGTGTGGCGCACGGCCCATCGCCCCACGGGCCCGGCCCGCGACCTGCTGTCGCTGACGCGGTCGGGGCCGGGGACGGGCTGAGGCCGCCATCGGTGGCGGCCGCGCGGCTCAGGACACCGACACCGGAGTCCGGGCCCGCGCCGCCTCCACCAGCGCCCGCATCACCTTGGTGTCCTCACCCATCTCCGGGTGCCACTGGACGCCCAGCACCCAGGCCTCGCCCGGCAGTTCGACCGCCTCGACGGTCCCGTCCTCGGCGCGGGCCGACACCACCAGGCCCTCCGCGAGGCGGTCCACCGCCTGGTGGTGGTAGGTCGGCACGGACGCCTCGTACGGCTCGATGCCCGCGTAGCGCGTGCCGGGCACCGGGCGCACGGTGTGACGGCCGACGACGCCGTGGCCGCCGGTGTGCCCGTCCAGGTGCTGCACCAGCGTGCCGCCGAGCGCCACGTTCAGGAGCTGCATCCCCCGGCAGATGCCGAGCAGCGGCGTCCCGGACGCCAACGCGGCCTCGATCAGGGCGGTTTCCCAGGCGTCCCGCTCCGGTGCGGGCGGCCCGGTCCTGGCGTCGCGGTCGGCCCCGTACCGTACCGGCTCCACATCCGGGCCGCCCGCGATGACCACGCCGTCGAGCCGGGCCACCACCTCCGCGGCCGTCTCCGGGTCGTCCGGCGGCAGCATCGCGGTGAGCCCGCCCGCGGCCTTGACCAGGCGCGGGTAGTACGCGGGCAGCAGGGCGGCGGGCCAGTCCCACACCCCCCAGCGCACCGAGCTCTCCCAATACGTACTGACACCGATCAGTGGCCGTCCCACGTGTTCTCCCTCTCCTTCGGCAGTCGGACCCTCACTCGCGCTCCAGCTCGGCCTCCGCCGCCGCGAGCGCCGCGAACTCCTCCTCGGGGGCCCGGGCGACCAGGTGCTTGCGGCTGTAGAGGCCGAAGTACCCGACGGCGACCGCGTACACCCCGAGCGCGATCAGCGCCGCCACCACGTCCACCAGGAACGTGGCCACCAGCGCCGTGCACGCGAGGACCAGCGCGACCGAGGAGGTCAGCGCTCCTCCCGGCGTACGGTACGGCCGCTCCAGGTCCGGCTCGCGGCGGCGCAGCACGATGTGGGAGAGCGACATCAGTGCGTACGACACGGTCGCGCCGAACACCGCGGCGTTCAGCATCCGCGCCCCGTCGCCGGTCGCGGCCGCCAGCGAGAAGGCGATCGCGCCGGGCACGAGCAGGCCCAGGTAGGGCGCCTTGCGGCGGCTGGTCAGGGACAGGAAGCGGGGCAGATAGCCCGCCCGGGACAGGGCGAAGAGCTGGCGCGAGCCCGCGTAGATCAGCGAGAAGAACGACGCCACCAGGCCCGCCAGGCCCGCGTAGTTGACGATCCGGCTCAGCGCCGTGGCCTTGCCGTCCGGCTGGAGCGCCTCCACCAGCGGGTTGCCCGCCTCCTGGATCGCGGCCGAGCCGCGCGCGCCCGCCGAGGCGAAGAAGGTGAGCAGGGCGAGCACCACCAGGATGCCCATGGACCAGCGGATCGCCTTGGGGAGCGTACGGGCGGGGTCGCGGGTCTCCTCGGCGGCCAGCGGCACGCCCTCCACGCCGAGGAAGAACCACATGCCGAACGGGAACGCCGCCCAGATGCCCATCACGCCCATCGGCAGCCAGGAGCTCGCGCCGAACGCGTCCTTGTGGACGGCGATGTCGTCGAGCTTGGAGGCGTCGAAGTCGAGGAACGCGCCGACCGCGAAGACCAGCAGGGCCGCCACCGCGACACCCGTGACGACGAAGCTGAACCGCAGCGCCTCGCCGACGCCCCACAGGTGGATGCCGATGAAGACGACGAAGCAGGCGAGGTAGACCGGCCAGCCGGAGGTGAGGCCGAACAGGCCCAGGGACTCCACGTAGTCGCCGATGAAGATGGAGATCGCGGCGGGGGCGAGCACGTACTCGATGAGGATGGCCGTACCGGTCAGGAAGCCGCCCCAGGGGCCGAGCGCGCGCCGGGCGAAGCCGTAGCCGCCGCCCGCCGTGGGCAGGACGGAGGAGAGCTCGGCGAGCGAGAAGACCATGCAGACGTACATCAGGCCCATCAGGGCCATGGCGATCGCGAGGCCGCCGAAGCCGCCCTCGGCGAGGCCGAAGTTCCAGCCGGAGTAGTCGCCGGAGACGACGTACGCCACGCCGAGCCCGGTCAGCAGCAGCCAGCCGGCGCTGCCGCGGCGGAGCGTACGGCGCTCCAGGTAGTCGTCCGCCGGTTCGGCGGCGGGGGGCTTGGCGGATTCCGTGGACTCGATGGTCATGACGCGGCTCCCGGCAGCGGGGGTCAATGGACTGGGGGCATACCTTTGCGGGGAAGTCGACCGGAAATCAAGCCCCTTGCGTTACGTCGAGGTAAACGGGGGCGCCCCATCAGGGGAGCGGGGCTGTGACACTTTGCGGCTCCGCCGCGTGGGCGCGAGCAACCACGCACGGTCCGCAGCCGCACGGCTACGTCAAGAACCCCCGCAACAGCGCCGCCGTACCGGCGCAATGCTCCCGCATCATCTCCCGCGCCCCGTCCGCGTCCCCGTCGAGCACCGCCTCGACCAACGCGGTGTGCTGCCGCTGGGAGTGCTCCAAGTTCCTGACCAGCAGCGGGATGCCGTCCAGCAGATCGTTCACGGTCGCCCGCACGGCGGCGTACTGCGCGGTCAGCGTCGGTGAGCCGGAGAGCTCGGCGAGGGTCAGGTGCAGCAGGGTGTCCAGGCGTCGGTAGTCGGTCAGCGGCGCGTCGTGCGTGCGGGCCAGCGCGTCCCGCAGCCGGTCGGCCTGCTCGTCGGTGAGGCCGTGCGCCGCGCACAGCCCGGCCGCGCCCACCTCCAGGACCTCGCGGAAGCGCAGCACGTCCTCCACGTCGACCCCGGCCACCCGGCGCCGCAGCTCGTCCTCCCCGGGCGATTCGGCCCTGGGCAGCACGAACGTACCGCCGTAGCGGCCGCGCCGCGCCTCCACCAGGCCCTGGTCGGTCAGCACCTTGAGGACCTCGCGCAGCGTCACCCGGCTGATGCCGAGCCGCTCGGCCAACTCCCGCTCCGACGGCAGCCGTTCGCCACCGGGCACCAGGCCCAGGCGTACGACCTGGAGGATCTGCTCCAGCGCCTCCTCGAAGCCGTTGCCGGCCCGTACGGTCCGCAGTACCGGCGCGAGCCGGTCCGAGGAATCCGGTTGCGACATCTGGCCGCACCCCCTTCCCAAGCAATGGTTCTCGGCAATACCTTATGGGCTCTCGGCTGACCGAAGGAGGCTTTTCCCGTGGCAGACCGCACACCCCCGCTCGACATCGAGGCGCTGCGCGCCCTCGTAGAGAGCGGCGAGATCGACACTGTGGTCCTGGCGTTCCCCGATATGCAAGGGCGGCTCCAGGGCAAGCGGTTCGCCGCACGATTCTTCCTCGACGAGGTCGCGGCCCACGGCACCGAGGGCTGCAACTACCTGCTCGCCGTGGACACCGAGATGAACACCGTCGACGGGTACGCCATGTCGTCCTGGGAGCGGGGGTACGGCGACTTCGCCATGCACCCCGACCTCGCGACCCTGCGCCGCGTCCCCTGGAACGAGGGCACCGCGCTGCTGATCGCGGACCTCGGCTGGAACGACGGCTCGCCCGTCGTCGCCGCCCCGCGCCAGATCCTGCGCCGCCAGCTCGACCGGCTCGCCGAGCTCGGCCTGACCGCCCAGGTCGGCACCGAGCTGGAGTTCATCGTCTTCCGGGACAGCTACGAGCAGGCCTGGGACGCGGACTACCGGGGCCTGACCCCGGCCAACCAGTACAACATCGACTACTCGGTGCTCGGCACCGGCCGGATCGAGCCGCTGCTGCGCCGCATCCGCAACGAGATGGCGGCCGCGGGCCTGACCGTCGAGTCCGCCAAGGGCGAGTGCAACCCGGGCCAGCACGAGATCGTGTTCCGCTACGACGAGGCCCTGGTCACCTGCGACCAGCACGCCGTCTACAAGACCGGCGCCAAGGAGATCGCCTCCCAGGAGGGCGTCTCGCTCACCTTCATGGCGAAGTACAACGAGCGCGAGGGCAACTCCTGCCACATCCACCTCTCGCTCACCGACGAGGAGGGCCGCAACGTCATGCAGGGCGACGGGCCCGAGGGCATGTCGGACCTGATGCGCCACTTCCTCGCGGGCCAGCTGGCCGCGCTGCGGGACTTCTCGCTGCTGTACGCGCCGAACATCAACTCCTACAAGCGCTTCCAGCCCGGCTCCTTCGCGCCCACCGCCGTCGCCTGGGGCTACGACAACCGCACCTGCGCGCTGCGGGTCGTCGGCCACGGCCGCTCGCTGCGGTTCGAGAACCGGCTGCCCGGCGGCGACGTCAACCCGCACCTCGCGGTCGCCGGACTCGTCGCGGCGGGCCTGTACGGCGTCGAGCAACGGCTTGAGCTGCCGGACGCCTGTACCGGCAACGCCTATGCCGGCGACTACGAGCACGTCCCGACCACCCTGCGCGAGGCCGCCGAGCTGTGGGAGAACAGCCCCATCGCCAAGGCCGCCTTCGGGGACGAGGTGGTCGCGCACTACCGCAACATGGCGCGCGTCGAGCTGGACGCCTTCGACGCCGCGGTGACCGACTGGGAGCTCCGCCGCTCCTTCGAACGCCTGTGAGGCCCCCGTTGTCCGATGCGTACGACCTGACCGAGCACCAGGTGCTCAACCCGGCGACGGAGGAGGTCATCGCGACCGTCCCCGCCGCCACCGCCGCCGACGTGGACGCGGCGGTCGCGCGGGCCGCGCGGGCGCAGGCGAAGTGGGCGGCGCTCGCCCCCGCCGACCGCGCCCGGCTGCTGCGCCGCTTCGCCGCCGCCGTCGACGACCACCTCGAAGAGCTGGCCCAGTTGGAGGTCCGCGAGGCCGGGCACACCGTCGGCAACGCCCGCTGGGAGGCGGGCAACGTCCGCGACCTGCTCGACTACGCGGCCGGGGGAGTGGAGCGCCTGACCGGGCGTCAGATCCCGGTCGCGGGCGGTCTGGACATCACGATCCTGGAGCCGCTCGGCGTCGTCGGCGTCATCGCGCCCTGGAACTTCCCGATGCCGATCGCCGCCTGGGGCACCGCCCCCGCGCTCGCGGCCGGCAACGCGGTGATCCTCAAGCCCGCCGAGACCACCCCGCTCACCGCCCTGCGCCTCGCCGAACTCGCCCTGGCGGCGGGCCTGCCCGAGCACCTCTTCCAGGTGCTGCCGGGCGCCGGCGCCGTCGCGGGCGACGCGCTGGTCGAGCACCCCGGCGTCGCCAAGATCGTGTTCACCGGCTCCACCCGCGTCGGCAAGCAGATCATGGCCAAGTGCGCCCAGCGGGTGAAGCGGGTCACCCTCGAACTCGGCGGCAAGAGCGCCAACCTCGTCTTCGCGGACGCCGACGTCGAGGCCGCCGCCGCGGCCGCCCCGATGTCCTTCCTCGACAACAGCGGCCAGGACTGCTGCGCCCGCACCCGCATCCTCGTCCAGCGCCCGGTCTACGACCGCTTCCTGGAGCTCCTCGCCCCCGGCATCGAGTCCGTGGTGGTCGGCGACCCGGCCGACGAGAAGACCCAGATGGGCCCGCTGATCTCGCGGACCCAGCTGGAGCGGGTGCGCGCGTACGTCCCCGGCGACCTGCCGGGCATCCGGGGCACCGCCCCCGAGGGCCCCGGCTTCTGGTTCGCGCCCACCGTCGTCACCGGCGCCGCGCCCGACGCCCCCGTGGCGGTCGAGGAGGTCTTCGGGCCGGTCGCGGTCGTCCTGCCCTTCGACGACGAGGCCGACGCCGTACGGCTGGCCAACGCGACCGAGTACGGCCTGTCCGGTTCGATCTGGACCCGTGACGTGGGGCGCGCGCTGCGCGTGTCCGGCGCCGTCGCGGCGGGCAACCTCTCCGTCAACTCGCACTCCAGCGTGCGCTACTGGACCCCCTTCGGCGGCTACAAGCAGTCCGGACTCGGCCGTGAGCTCGGCCCGGACGCGCTGGCCGCCTTCACCGAGACCAAGAACGTCTTCATCAGCACGGAGGCCTGAGCACCCATGACCAAAGCGAACAACGTCTGCCGCCGCCTGGTCGGCCGTACCGCCGTCATCACCGGAGCCGGCAGCGGCATCGGTCTGGCGGCCGCGCGCCGGCTCGCCTCCGAGGGCGCCCACGTGGTCTGCGGCGACATCGACGAGGCGGCCGCCAAGAAGGCCGCGGACGAGGTCGGCGGGCTCGCCGTGCGCGTCGACGTCACCGACGCCGAGCAGGTCGACGCGCTCTTCAAGGCCGCGTACGACACCTACGGCAGCGTCGACATCGCCTTCAACAACGCGGGCATCTCGCCCCCCGACGACGACTCCATCCTGGAGACGGGCCTGGAGGCCTGGAAGCGGGTCCAGGAGGTCAATCTGACCTCGGTGTACCTGTGCTGCAAGGCGGCCATCCCGTACATGCGCGAGCAGCGCCGGGGCTCGATCATCAACACCGCCTCCTTCGTGGCCCGGATGGGCGCGGCGACCTCGCAGATCTCCTACACCGCGTCCAAGGGCGGCGTCCTCGCCATGTCGCGCGAGCTGGGCGTGCAGTTCGCCCGCGAGGGCATCCGCGTCAACGCGCTCTGCCCGGGGCCGGTCAACACCCCGCTGCTCCAGGAACTGTTCGCCAAGGACCCGGAGCGGGCCGCGCGGCGGCTGGTGCACATCCCGCTGGGCCGGTTCGCCGAGGCCGACGAGATCGCCGCCGCCGTGGCCTTCCTGGCCAGCGACGACTCCTCGTTCGTCAACGCGACCGACTTCCTGGTGGACGGCGGAATCTCCGGCGCTTACGTGACCCCGCTCTAGGCGTTCACCTGTACTCCACCACCCCGACAGCCGGGCGTCGCACGACGCCCGGCTGTTCTGTCTACCGTCCCCGTTGATCTTCCCTTCGTCACAGGAGCGTTCATGCAGAGTGCACGTCGTTGGCAGGCCGCGGCCGCCGCCCTGGCGATCGCGGGCAGCGCCTTCGCCGCCGCCCCCACCGCCCAGGCGCGGACCGGCGCGTGCCCCGAACTCACCGTGACGCAGGGCTGGTACGGGCAGAACAAGGCCCGCCTCCAGGAGCTCGTCGACACCTACGGCAGGTGCGGCGGCGGCGCGGCCCGGGCCAAGGGCCACAAGTCCGTCGCGGTCTTCGACTGGGACAACACCGTCGTCAAGAACGACGTCGGTGACGCCACGATGTACTGGATGCTGCGCCACTCCAAGATCCGCCGCCCGCTGCACGGCGACTGGCACACCACCAGCCGCTACCTCACCGATCCGGCGGCCACCGCACTCGCCGCCGCCTGCCCGTCGGGCGCCACCACCCTGCCCACCGCCACCGACACCCGCTGCGCCGACGAGATACGCACGGTCTACGGGGACGGGAAGACGACCGGGGGTGCCACCGCCTTCGCGGGCTGGGACCGGCGCACGATCGAGCCGCAGTACGCCTGGCTCGCCCAGCTGATGAGCGGCTGGCACACCGCCGACGTCCGCTCCTTCGCCCGGGCCGCCCGCGCCGAGAACCTGGCCGCGCCGATCGGCGCCGAGCAGCAGGTCGGCACGGCGAAGGTGACGGGCTGGGTGCGCTACTACGACCAGCAGCGCGATCTGGTCCGCACCCTCCAGAAGGCCGGGTTCGACGTCTGGATCACCTCGGCGTCGCCCGAGCCGGTGGTCGACGTGTGGGCGGGCGGCGTCGGTATCGCGCCGGACCACGCCATCGGCATCCGCCCGGTCACCTCGCACGGGCGGATCACCCCGCACCTCAAGGGCTGCGGCTCGGTCGCGGACGGCGAGGACGCGATGATCACGTACATCGACGGAAAGCGGTGCTGGATCAACCAGGAGGTGTTCGGGGTGCGCGGGCCCGCCGCCGAGCGGGTGCAGCCCGCCGCGCGGCGCCAGGTCTTCGCGGCGGGCGACTCCGACACGGACGTCTCCTTCCTGCGCGACGCGACCGGCCTGCGGCTCGTCCTGAACCGCAACAAGAACGAGCTGATGTGCCGGGCGTACGACAACGGCGACGGCCGCTGGCTCGTGAACCCGATGTTCATCCAGCCCAAGGGCCGCAAGAGCGCCGCCTACCCGTGCGCGACCACCGCGTACACCGACCACGACGGCACCCCCGCCCCGGTCCGCCGGGCCGACGGCACGGTCGTACCGGACCAGAAGGACACGGTGTACGGCGGCTGAACCGCCGTTCTAGGGTGGCCCGATGAGCATGACGACACCGCCTGGTTGGTACCCGGATCCGGGCACCCCCGTGCTGGAGCGCTGGTGGGACGGGACCGCCTGGACCGGGCACACCAGGGCCGCAGGTCAGGCGGTGCCGCCCGCGCCGCCGACCGTTCCGCTGGGGCCCGTCGCGCCGCAGCCCCGGCCGCGCGGCCGGGGCCCGGTGGTCGCCGCGGCCGTGGCCGCCGCGGTGCTCGTCACGGCGCTGGTGGCCGGGGTGATCGTCCTGAACGGGGACGACGGGGAGCCGAAGGCCGACGCCGCACCCGGCGGCGCGACGACCAAGTCGACAGTCGCACCGACGCAGAGCACGGCCCCCGCGCCGCAGCCCTCGCCCAGCGACGACCCGAACCTCCTGGTCGACCAGCTCAACGGCATCACCCTGCCGGTCCTGCCGGGCTGGGAGAAGGCCGAGTCCAGGATCGACGGCCTGCCCACGATGCAGACCAAGGACACCTTCGACTGCCCGGGCGACGCGGGCGCGTTCTGCCACCACGCCTGGGTCAACACCCGTACGCCGACCCGTACCGACCTCAGGACCGCCGAGGCGCTCGCCAAGCACGACATCGCTGACGCGGCCGACGCAGCCTTCAAGGAGGACGCCGTCGGCCGTCAGCGATACGGCGGGATCGTCTCGCACCGCGAGGTGAGGTCCGGGTCCGTCGTCGTCGCCGGGCGCACCGGGTACCTGGTGCGCTGGAGCGTGAAGACGGGCGCGGGGCCCGGCGGCCATGTGCAGTCGCTGGCCTTCCCGTCGAGCGTCGGCAGCGAATCGATGATCGTCATCCGGTTCGCCTTCGACGCGGGGAAGGGCGCCCCGCCGCTCGCCGTCCTCGACAAGATCACCTCGGGGATCCGGGTCCTCGGCGGCCAGGAGAACGGCGGGGTCGGCAGCAGCGTGGCGCCACCGGGTCTGTGACCCGGCCCCGGGGCCTCAGAGGAAGGTGCGCCCCTCGCCCCGGTACGTGGGCACGGTCGCGGTGACGCGGTCGCCCTCCACCAGGTGCAACTCGTCGAACCGCTCGCACAGTTCACCGGCCTTGGCGTGCCGGAACCACACCTTGTCCCCGATCAGCAGATCGTCGGCGGCGGTGCCGAGCAGCGGCGTCTGCACCTCCCCGGCACCCTCCTGCGGGTCGTAGCGCAGCCCCTCGGGGAGGTACGGGACGGGCAGCCGGTCCACGCCCGCCGCCCCGGACGCGGGGTAGCCGCCGCCGAGCACGGTGACGACGCCCACGCCCGGGCGGCGCACCACGGGCAGGGCGAAGAGCGCGGCGGGGCGCCCGGTGAACGACGTGTAGTTGTCGAAGAGCCGCGGCACGTACAGCCCCGACCCGGCGGCGATCTCCGTGACGGCGTCCTCGGCGGCGGTGTGCTGCACGCTCCCCGTCCCGCCGCCGTTGACGAACTCCAGGTCGGGTGCGACTGCCCGGACCGCCCGCACCACCTCGGCCCGGCGGGCCGCGAGCTCCTTGCGCGCGGCGGTCTGCATCAGCCGGATCGCCCGCGACCGCACCGGCCGCCCCGCGATGTCGTCCCCGACCCCGGCGACATGCCCCTCGTACGCCATCAGCCCGACCAGCCGGAAGCCCGGACGGCGGACGACCGCACGGGCGAGCTCGGCGAGCTGCGCGGGCTCGCGCAGCGGGGACCGGCGGGCGCCGACCCGTACGCGCCCGCCGAGCAGTTGGAGCGAGGTGTCCAGTTCCAGACAGATCCGTACGGGCAGGTCGGCGCGGTCCCGGGCCCGGTCGATGAGGTCGAGCTGGGCGGGGTCGTCGACCATGACGGTGATCGCGGCCGCCAGCTTGGGGTCGGCGGCGAGCTCCGCGAAGCGGTCCCGGTCGGCGGACGGATACGCGAGGAGAACGTCCTCGAACCCGGCCCGGGCCAGCCAGATCGACTCCGCCAGCGTGAACGACATGATCCCGGCGAACCCGTCCCTGGCCAGCACCCGTTCGAGCAGCGCCCGGCAGCGCACGGACTTGCTGGCGACCCGGATCGGCTTGCCCTGGGCGCGCCGGACCAGGCCGTCGGCGTTGGCGTCGAACGCCTCCAGATCCACGAGCGCGAGCGGGGCGTCGAGTAGGGCGGTGGCCCGGTCGTACCGGGCCCGGTCTGCGGCGCGGGGAGTCATGCGCAGAGCCTGCCAGAACGGCTTACCCGGGGGTAGGGGGACGAGTCGGTGCAGATGCCCCGACCACGGACCACCGCCCTGCCACCCCGCCCCAGCCCGTAAAGTAGCGCCCACGCGGCGACGAACGGCCCTGCCGGCCAAGCCGATCCGCAGCGCACGCACGAGGGGCACGAGGGGGGCCATTGACCACGGACGCACAACGCCCCCCGGCCGCGACGCGCCACCCCGAGGAGACCGACCCGGCCCGCGACACCGCGCCGTTCCCGGCCTCGGACGAGCCCTCCGCCCCCGCGCGCCCGGTCCTCCCAAGGGGCGCGGGGAACTGCGCGCCCAGCCCGCACCGGCCCGCAGACGAAGCACCCGGCCGACCACCGACCACCTCCGCGCCCCGCCGCGCCGACGCGTCGCCGCGTTCGGCCATCGACCTCCTGGACGCGGCCCTGGCGCCCCGGCCGCGCATACCCGCGAAGCCCCCGACGGCTCCGGCGGCCGTGCGCCCGGCCGCGCCGACGCGCACCTCCCCGCAGCCCGCGCGCCCGCCCCTCCCGCCGCACCCCGCCCCGACCCGGCCCCCGGCCCCGCCGACGCCACCCCCGCCCGCCGGGCCCACGCCCGTCATGGCCCCGCCCGCCGCCCCGCCGTTCCCCGGAACGGTCCCGCACCCCGTGCCGCCCATACCCGTCGCCGCGCCCTCGGTCCGGCGCCGGGGCCGGGTCGTCGCGGCCGCCGTCTGCCTCGTGCTGGGGATCGGGCTGCTCGGGGGCGCCGCCGCCGGGAGCTGGCTGAGCGGGGGGTCCGGGGGAGCGGACGCGCACGGGGGGTACACCGCCGCCCGCGAGATGTGGCACAACACCCCCGTGGACACCCTCTTCCCGCCGACCCTCAACGGCAGCGGCGCCGGGCCGGGCGGCGCCGACCGCGTGTGGACCCGCATCGGGGTCGCGCCCGACGCCGGGTGCGCCGGGGCGCTCGACCCGCTGCTGCTCAAGGCGCTCCAACCCGTCGGCTGCGTACGGCTGTTGCGCGCCACGTACACCGACGCCAGCTCCTCCGCCGTCACCACCGTCGGGCTGGTCTTCACCGAGGCCGACGCCGACGCGATGGGCGCGCTGCGCACCCGGTTCAGCGACGAGTCGCTCGGCGACCGCGACGACCTGATGCCGCGCCCGTACGCCGTCGCGGGCACCCCCGCCGCCCGGTTCGGCGACAAGCAGCGGGCGAGCTGGACCGTACGCGTCCTCACCGACGCCCCCGTCGTCGTCTACTCCGTCACCGGCTTCGCCGACGCCCGTACCGTCACCGCCCCCCAGCCCGCCGACCGCGCCCTCGACGAGGGCGCGACGGAGGCACCCGTCGAGGCGGGGCTCACCTACGACGCCAAGGGCATCGCGGACCGGGTGGAACGGGCCCTGCGCAAGACCGCCGCCACCGGAACGAAGAAGCCGTCATGACCACGCCCCGCCGTACGCCCCGGCGTGCCGCCGCCCTCGCCGCCGCGGCCTCGCTCGCGCTGCTCCTGCCCGCCGCGCCCGCGCACGCGGACGCCATCCGGGACCGCCAGTGGGAGCTCGCCGCCATGCACACCGAGCAGGCGTGGCGGACGACCAAGGGCAAGGGCATCACCGTCGCCGTACTCGACACCGGGGTCGACGCCACCCACCCCGACCTCGCCGGACAGGTCCTCACCGGCAAGGACCTCGTCGGCTTCGGGGCCGGTCGCGGCAGCCGCGACTGGGCCCGGCACGGTACCGCCATGGCCGGGATCATCGCGGGCCACGGACACGGGCCGGGCAGAGGAGATGGCGTCCTCGGCATCGCCCCCGAGGCCAGGATCCTGCCGGTCCGGGTGATCCTCGAATCCACCGACCCGGCGCGCAAGAAGGCCCGCGAGTCACGCGGCGGCGCACTCGCCGAGGGCATCCGCTGGGCCGCCGACCACGGCGCCGACGTCATCAACCTCTCGCTCGGCGACGACAGCGCCTCCGCGCACCCCGAGCCCTCCGAGGACGCCGCCATCCAGTACGCCCTCTCCCGGGGCGCCGTCGTCGTCGCCTCCGCGGGCAACGGCGGCGAACAGGGCGACCACGTCTCCTACCCCGCCGCCTACCCGGGCGTCATCGCCGTCGCCGCCGTCGACCGCTACGGCACGCACGCCGCCTTCTCCACCCGCCGGTGGTACGCCACCGTCTCCGCGCCCGGCGTGGACGTGGTGATAGCGGACCCGGACCGCAAGTACTACGAGGGCTGGGGCACCAGCGCGGCCTCCGCCTTCGTCTCCGGCGCCGTCGCCCTGGTCCGCGCGGCCCACCCCGGCCTCTCCCCGGCCCAGATCAAGACCCTGCTCGCGGACACCGCCCGCAACGCGCCCAAGGGCGGCCGCGACGACGCCCGCGGCTACGGCAGCGTCGACCCGGCCGCCGCCCTCGCCGAGGGCGCCCGCCTCAAGCCCGAGGTCCGGACGAACACGGCGACCGGTCGCGCCCGCACGTACTTCGGCGCGGGCCCCGACAAGGAGAAGGGCGACGACCACCGCGGCGACTGGCTCGCCGCCCTCGCCGCGGCCGCGGGCGCCCTCCTCCTCACCGCGTCCCTGACCCTGTGGCGCGGCAGCCGCACGGAACACGCGGGAGCGTGAGTGGCTGGGCCCCGTTCGTCTGCGGACCGTGGTGGGTTGCTCGCGCAGTTCCCCGCGCCCCTAAATGCGCCCCTTCGGGGCGCCCCAGGGGATGCCGCGCAGCGGCATTTAAGGGGCGCGGGGAACTGCGCGACCAGCCACCTACGGTCCGCAGACGAAGCCACGCCCACTACGTGATTCCCCTGGTGCGGGGGCCGGGGCCGACCCCGGATAGGCTCGGGGCGTGGCGCTCAAGAACATCCCGGACCCCGGTTTCTCCGACGACGACGGCACCGCCGACCCCGAACTCACGGCGGCGCTCGCCGCCTGGGCCGAGGACCGGGGCAGCGGCGCGGCCCAGTCGCGCGTCCTCGCCGCGCTCAAGGGCGCCCGCCTGCTCGTCCCCGTCGTCGCCGTGCTCGGCGAGGTGGAGACCGACGAGAACGGGCTTCGCCGCGAGAAGACCAGCGACATGGCCGTCCCCACCCTCACCGCGGGCGACCGCAAGGCGCTGCCCGCCTTCACCTCGCTCGCCTCGCTCGCGCTGTGGGACCCGGAGGCCCGGCCCGTCGCCGTACCGCTGCACCAGGCGCTCCAGGCCGCCGCGCACGAGCGGGCCGACACGGTCGTCCTCGATCTGGCGGGGCCCGTCGCGTACGAACTGAAGGGCGGCGCGCTGCTCGCCCTCGCCGAGGGGCGCACCAGCGCGGACCCGCTCGACGACCCGGCGGTCATCGAGGCCGTGCGCACGGCGGTCGCCGCCGAACCGGCCGTCCTGCGCGCCCACCTCGGCCCCGGCAGCGCCGACGGCACGCTCGCCCTGGTCCTCGCCGAGGGCGCGGTGCCGGCCGACGCCGCCCGCCGGGTCGTCGAGCTGCTCGCCGCCGACGAGGTGCTGCGCGCCCGGCTCGTCCAGGGCCTCGACCTGGCCCTGCTCCCGGCCGCGGCCCCGCAGCCCAACGAGCCCCTGTTCACGCGCTGAGCGTGTACGGGCCAGGCATGAAGAAGCGCCCCCGGTTCGTCCGGAGGCGCTTCGCTTCGTACGGGTGGAGGAGCGGCGACTAGCCGTACACCGGGCCCGTGTACTTCTCGCCCGGGCCCTGGCCCGGCTCGTCCGGGACGACCGACGCCTCGCGGAAGGCGAGCTGGAGGGACTTGAGGCCGTCGCGCAGCGGGGCGGCGTGGAACGAGCTGATCTCGGTGGTGCTGGCGTCGAGCAGACCGGCCAGCGCGTGCACGAGCTTGCGGGCCTCGTCCAGGTCCTTGTGCTCGTCGCCCTCCTCCGTCAGTCCGAGCTTGACCGCGGCGGCGCTCATCAGGTTCACGGCGACCGTGACGATCACCTCGACGGCCGGGACCTCCGCGATGTCGCGGGTCATGGTGTCGAAGTCGGTGGTCCCGGAGGACTGGGGGGAGGTCTCACTCATGCCCCACACGATAGGCGCTGCGGTGTTGTGCACACGATTGGCCCCCGTGCCCGGGTGCTGCTAACCTTGTGTAACGACCGGCCAGGCACTCCCATGTGCCCGGCCCACAAGTGGAGGCTCCGATCTCCCACCTGACTGCCCTCCGGGGCGGCGGGTCATCCGGTCAGACGGCCGCCATCGTTCCGTACGGACGATGGAGCCGTCCGATGTGCGCCCCGCGGTTGACCGCGGCGGTGCTCCGGTTGTCCATGGAGCCCCGCCTGTGTCCCGACGGGGCATTTTTCATGTGCCACGGCGGTTGGTCCGAGTGAAGACATACGCGGCTGTCTGCCGGACAGGCGTGTGGTGCTACCGAGGAGGATCCATCAGCGCCGAGCCCCGCATCAACGACCGGATTCGCGTTCCCGAAGTGCGACTTGTCGGTCCCAGCGGCGAGCAGGTCGGGATTGTTCCGCTTGCCAAGGCCCTGGAGCTCGCACAGGAGTACGACCTGGACCTGGTCGAGGTCGCGGCGAACGCCCGTCCGCCCGTGTGCAAGCTCATGGACTACGGGAAGTTCAAGTACGAGTCGGCCATGAAGGCCCGTGAGGCGCGCAAGAACCAGGCGCACACGGTCATCAAGGAGATGAAGCTCCGGCCGAAGATCGACCCGCACGACTATGACACCAAGAAGGGTCACGTCGTCCGGTTCCTCAAGCAGGGCGACAAGGTCAAGATCACGATCATGTTCCGTGGTCGCGAGCAGTCCCGGCCGGAGCTCGGCTACCGACTGCTGCAGCGTCTCGCGGAGGACGTCCAGGACCTCGGTTTCGTCGAGTCGAACCCGAAGCAGGACGGCCGGAACATGATCATGGTCCTCGGTCCGCACAAGAAGAAGACCGAGGCGATGGCCGAAGCCCGCGAGGCGCAGGCCGCCCGCAAGGCGGAGCGTCAGGGTCAGCCCGCCGCCGAGGACGGCTCCGTCGAGGAGCCCGTCGTCGAGGCGTCGGCCGAGGAACCTGCCGAGGCCTGATTCCCGGGCAGCCAGCCCAGGACAACCGATACATATGACGCTCCCGCGCGCCGGTCCCCGGACCGGCTGGGGGCGCCACTGACGAGGAGATAACGGCGCTATGCCGAAGAACAAGTCGCACAGCGGTGCCAGCAAGCGCTTCAAGATCACCGGCTCCGGCAAGGTGCTCCGTGAGCGTGCCGGCAAGCGCCACCTGCTCGAGCACAAGTCGTCCAAGCTGACGCGTCGCCTCACCGGCAACGCCGAGATGGCCCCGGGCGACGCCAAGAAGATCAAGAAGCTTCTCGGCAAGTGACGTTCCTCCGCCTCCGGTGACCGGAGGCGGGACGTCGAGACCGGGACCTATTCGAATTCGGGCCGTGTGAATACGCACCACGGCCCCGCTACAAGGAGTTAACAAGTGGCACGCGTCAAGCGGGCAGTCAACGCCCACAAGAAGCGCCGGGCGATCCTCGAGGCGGCCTCCGGCTACCGCGGTCAGCGTTCGCGCCTGTACCGCAAGGCCAAGGAGCAGGTCACCCACTCGCTGGTCTACAACTACAACGACCGCAAGAAGCGCAAGGGCGACTTCCGTCAGCTGTGGATCCAGCGCATCAACGCCGCTGCCCGCCAGAACGGCATGACGTACAACCGCCTCATCCAGGGTCTGAAGGCCGCCAACATCGAGGTGGACCGCAAGATCCTGGCCGAGCTCGCGGTCAACGACGCCAACGCGTTCGCCGCGCTCGTCGAGGTGGCCCAGAAGGCGCTGCCGAGCGACGTCAACGCCCCGAAGGCCGCGTAAGCGCCTGACGGCTTGTTGAGCCGGACCGGACCCGCAGGCCATCGGCCTGCGGGTCCGTGCGTTCCGGTGGCCCCGGCCCCGTTCGTCCGCGGGCTGTGGTGGGTTGCTCGCGCAGTTCCCCGCGCCCCTCAAATGCCGCTGCGCGGCATCCGCTTCTTCAGGGCCCCCGCCCCCTCGTAGAGAGAACCCCATGCCCACGCCCGAGCTGATCTCCCCCCGCTCCCCCCGCGTCGCCGCCGCCAGGCGGCTCGCGCGGCGTAACTTCCGGGGGAAGGAGCGGCGGTTCATCGCCGAGGGGCCGCAGGCCGTGCGGGAGGCCGTGGAGCACCGGGTCGGCGGGGAGGCGACGCTCGTCGAGCTGTTCACCACCGTCGAGGCCGCGGAGCGGTACGCGGACATCGTGGCCGCCGCCCGCGACGCCGGGGCCCGGGTGCACTACGCGAACGACGAGGTGCTCGCCGAGGTCTCGCAGACCGTGACCCCCCAGGGGCTCGTCGGGGTCTGCCGCTTCCTGGACTCGCCGTTCGAGGAGATCCTCAAGGCGCGACCCAAACTCGTCGCCGTGCTCGCGCACGTCCGCGACCCCGGCAACGCCGGTACCGTACTGCGCTGCGCGGACGCCGCCGGCGCCGACGCGGTCGTCCTGACCGACGCCTCCGTCGACCTGTACAACCCCAAGTCCGTGCGCGCCTCGGTCGGTTCGCTCTTCCATCTGCCGGTGGCCGTCGGCGTACCCGTCGAGCAGGCTGTGCAAGGGCTGCGGGACGCCGGGGTGCGCATCCTCGCCGCCGACGGCGCGGGCGAGGACGACCTCGACGACGAGCTCGACGCGGGCACCATGGGCGGCCCCACCGCCTGGATCTTCGGCAACGAGGCCTGGGGCCTGCCGGAGGAGACCCGGGCGCTCGCGGACGCCGTGGTGCGCGTCCCGATCCACGGCAAGGCCGAGAGCCTCAACCTGGCGACCGCCGCCGCGGTGTGCCTGTACGCCTCGGCGCGGGCCCAGCGCACCCGTACTCCTCGCTGAGGGGGTCCGCACCGTCACCTCCAGCTAGTAGTGTGACGGGCTCGGGGGCCCACTGTGTGCTTCGGAGAGGTGGGATACGGGGATGGCTGTCGGCGTGAGGACCATCGGTGACAATGCCCTGGTGCGCCCTGCCGGTGGACCGGACGCCCTGGGGATAGACCCCGAGGACCTGCCCGACGGTCTCGTCGTCGCCGACGAGAAGGGCCGGGTCATCTGCTTCAACGCGGCCGCCGCCCGCATCACCGCCGTCTCCCAGCACGACGCGCTCGGCGTGGAGCTGGAGCGCGCCCTGCCCCTCGAAGACCTCAAGGGCCGCCGCTGGTGGCAGCTGACCGACCCGTACGGCGGCCTCGCCATCCGCGTCGGCCAGCCCGAGCGCAATCTGCTGCTGCCGGGCGGGCGCGAGGTGCTGGTCTCCGCGCGGTACGTGCGCGAGCACCCCACGGGCCCGGTGCGCCGGGTCGTGGTGAGCCTGCGCTCGACCGAGGCCCGGCGGCGCACCGAGCGCAGCCACGCCGAGCTGATCGCCACCGTCGCCCACGAACTGCGCTCGCCGCTGACCTCGGTCAAGGGGTTCACCGCCACGCTGCTCGCCAAGTGGGAGCGGTTCACGGAC
The DNA here is from genome assembly GCF_014649795.1 of Streptomyces melanogenes. GTDB lineage: Bacteria > Actinomycetota > Actinomycetes > Streptomycetales > Streptomycetaceae > Streptomyces > Streptomyces noboritoensis. The sequence goes on along the minus strand of NZ_BMTS01000005.1, from coordinate 245,528 downwards.
GACCAGAAGCGGCTGATGCTGGAGACCGTCGACGCCGACGCCAACCGCGTCACCCGGCTCATCGCCGAGCTGCTCGACATCTCCCGGATCGACTCCGGCCGTCTGGAGGTGCGCCGCCAGCCGGTGGACATAGCGGCCGCCGTCGGCCGCCACATCCAGGCCCATGTCGCCTCCGGGCAGGCCCCCGACCGCTTCCTCGTCCGCATCCAGCGCCCGCTGCCCGATCTGTGGGCGGATCCGGACAAGATCGACCAGGTCCTGGGCAACCTGCTGGAAAACGCGGTGCGCCACGGCGCGGGAACCGTCACCATCGAGGTGGCACCCGCGCCCGTCCGCATCGACGAGCACGACGAGAAGGGAACGGCCGTCACCGTGAGCGACGAAGGCCCCGGCATCCCCGAGGAGTCGATGGGCCGTGTCTTCACCCGCTTCTGGCGGGGCAGCAAACGCGGCGGCACCGGCCTCGGCCTCTACATCGTCAAGGGCATCGTCGAGGCGCACGGCGGCACCATCACCGTGGGCCGCGGCTCCGGCGGCGGCGCCGAGTTCCGATTTATCCTGCCCGTCGGCGCCCCGGCCTACCTCCAGTAAGGACCGCCGGGCAGCCCACGGGCGCATGTGCGTACCCGCACCCCGTTAGACTCGACCTTTGGCGCGTTTGTGTCCGTGTCGTCGCGCTCGCGCGGTCGAGTCGCTGTCGCGGTGGCGGGACCCCCAGCCAAGCCAATCGGAAGTACGGGAAGAGATGTCGGCACCCAATAAGTCGTACGACCCTGTTGAGGTCGAGGCACTGAAACCGGAAGAGATCGAGCGCATGCGGGACGAGGCGCTCGCCGCCTTCGCCGCGGCCGGTGACCTCGAAGCGCTCGCACACGCGAAGACAGCGCACGCCGGCGGCACCTCGCCCCTGTCGCTCGCCAACCGCGAGATCGGCGCCCTGCCGCCGCAGGCCAAGGCCGCGGCGGGCAAGCTCGTGGGCATGGCCCGCGGCGCCGTGAACAAGGGACTGGCCGCCCGCCAGGCCGAGCTGGAGGCCGAGCGCGACGCGCGCGTCCTGGTCGAGGAGGCGGTGGACGTCTCGCTGCCGTACGACCGCGTACCGGCCGGCGCCCGCCACCCGCTGACCACGCTCTCCGAGCGCATCGAGGACATCTTCGTGGCCATGGGCTACGAGGTCGCCGAGGGCCCGCAGGTCGAGGCCGAGTGGTTCAACTTCGACGCGCTCAACATCGGCCCGGACCACCCGGCCCGCGGCGAGGCGGACACCTTCTTCGTCCAGGCCGCCGACGGCAGCGCGAACTCGGGCACGGTGCTGCGCACGCACACCTCCCCGGTGCAGATCCGCTCGCTGCTCGACCGCGAGCCGCCGGTCTACGTGATCTGCCCCGGCCGGGTCTACCGCACGGACGAGCTGGACGCCACGCACACCCCGGTCTTCAACCAGGTCGAGCTGCTCGCCGTGGACGAGGGCCTGACCATGGCGGACCTCAAGGGCACCCTGGACCACATGGTCCAGTCGCTCTTCGGCCAGGACATGAAGACCCGGCTGCGGCCGAACTTCTTCCCGTTCACCGAGCCGTCCGCCGAGATGGACATGGTCTGCTACGTGTGCCGCGGCGAGTCCGTCGGCAACCCCGACCGCCCCTGCCGCACCTGCTCCAGCGAGGGCTGGATCGAGCTCGGCGGCTGCGGCATGGTCAACCCCAAGGTGCTCGTCGCCTGCGGCGTCGACCCCGAGAAGTACAGCGGATTCGCCTTCGGCTTCGGCATCGAACGCCTGCTGATGTTCCGCCACAACGTCGAAGACATGCGAGACATGGTCGAGGGTGACGTCCGGTTCACCCGGCCGTTCGGGATGGAGATCTGATGCGGGTCCCGCTTTCTTGGCTGCGGGAGTACGTCGACCTGCCGGCGACGGAGACCGGCCGTGACGTCCAGGCCAAGCTCGTTTCCGCCGGCCTCGAGGTCGAGACCGTCGAGCAGCTCGGCGCCGGCCTCAAGGGCCCCCTCGTCGTCGGCCAGGTGCTGACCATCGAGGAGCTGGAGGGCTTCAAGAAGCCCATCCGCTTCTGCACGGTCGACGTCGGCACGGCCAACGGCACCGGCGAGCCGCAGGAGATCGTCTGCGGCGCGCGCAACTTCCAGGTCGGCGACAAGGTCGTCGTGGTGCTCCCCGGCGCCGTGCTGCCCGGCGACTTCGCCATCGCGGCCCGCCAGACGTACGGCAAGACCTCGCACGGCATGATCTGCTCCGGCGACGAGCTGGGCATGGGCGACGACGGCAGCGGCGGCATCATCGTCCTGCCGCCCGAGCACGAGGCCGGCACCGACGCCATCGAGCTCCTGGAGCTCGTCGACGAGGTCCTGGACATCGCCGTCACCGCCAACCGCGGCGACTGCCTCTCCATGCGCGGCGTGGCCCGCGAGACCGCCATCGCGTACGGCCTGCCGCTGCGCGACCCGGCGCTGCTCGACGTGCCCGCGCCCAACTCGTACGGCTACCCGGTGAAGATCGCCGACCCGATCGGCTGCGACCGCTTCACCGCGCGCACCGTGGGCGGCCTCGACCCCGAGGCCCGCTCGCCGATCTGGCTCCAGCGCCGCCTCCAGAAGGCCGGCATGCGGCCGATCTCGCTCGCCGTCGACGTCACCAACTACGTGATGATCGAGCTCGGCCAGCCGCTGCACGCCTACGACCGCACGCGCGTCGACGGCCCCATCGGGGTCCGCCGCGCCGAGCCCGGCGAGGTGCTCACCACCCTCGACGGCGCCAAGCGCAAGCTGGACGCCGCCGACCTGGTCATCACCGACAACCGGGGCCCGATCGGCCTGGCCGGTGTGATGGGCGGCGCCAACACGGAGATCGCCGACTCGGTCACCGACCCGGAGACCGGACAGGTCACCGGCACCACCGAGGTGGTCATCGAAGCCGCGCACTTCGACCCGGTCGCCATCGCCCGCACCGCGCGCCGCCACAAGCTGTCCTCCGAGGCGTCCAAGCGCTTCGAGCGCGGCGTCGACCCGCAGGCCGCCTCCGCGGCCGCCCAGCGGACCGTCGACCTGCTGGTGCTGCTCGCGGGCGGCACCGCCGAGGCCGGTGTCACCGAGGTCATCGCGCCCTCTGCGCCGCGCACCATCTCCGTCGCCGCCGACCACCCGGACAAGGTGGCGGGCGTCGACTACGGCCGCGAGACCGTCGTGCGCCGCCTCCAGGAGATCGGCTGCGACGTCTACGGGCAGGACGAGCTCGTCGTCACCGTGCCCTCGTGGCGCCCCGACCTCACCGAGCAGAACGACCTCGCCGAAGAGGTCATCCGGCTCGAGGGGTACGAGAACCTGCCCTCCACGCTGCCCAGGCCCCCGGCCGGGCGCGGGCTGACCGAGCGGCAGCGGCTGCACCGCCGCGCGGGCCGCGCGCTCGCGGGCGCCGGTTACGTCGAGGCGCTGAACTACCCGTTCGTCTCCGAGCAGGTCTTCGACCAGCTGGGCCTGGAGGCCGGCGACCCGGCCCGCCGCGTCGTGAAGCTGGTCAACCCGCTCAACGACGAGGAGCCGGCGCTGCGCACCACGCTGCTGCCGGGGCTGCTCACCGCGCTGCGCCGCAACGACGGCCGCGGCAGCCACGACCTGGCGCTCTTCGAGACCGGCCTGGTCTTCCAGCCGGGCAAGCAGCAGGGCGTCGCCGTCCAGCTGCCCGTCGACCGCCGCCCCACCGACGAGGAGATCGCCGCGCTCGACGCCGTGCTGCCCGCGCAGCCCCGGCACGCGGCCGTCGTCCTCGCCGGTGCGCGCGAGCAGGCCGGCTGGTGGGGCAAGGGCCGCCCGGCGGACTGGGCCGACGCGGTCGAGGCCGCCCGGACCCTGGCCGCCGAGGCCGGTGCCGAACTCATCGTCCAGCAGGGCCAGTACGGGCCGTGGCACCCGGGCCGGTGCGCCGAGCTCGCCGTCGTCGTCGACAGCGAGATCGTGGTGATCGGCCACGCGGGCGAGCTGCACCCGCGTGTGGTCAAGGCGCTGAGCCTGCCCGAGCGCACCTGCGCCATGGAGCTCGACCTGGACCTGCTGGCGAAGGCCGGAGAGGGCGCCCTCCAGGCGCCGCGCATCTCCACCTTCCCGGTGGCCACCCAGGACGTGGCGCTGGTCGTCGACACGGAGGTCCCCTCCGCCGTCGTCGAGTACTTCCTGCGCGGCGGCGCCGGTGAACTCCTGGAGTCCATCCGGCTGTTCGACGTCTACACCGGTGAGCAGATCGGCGAGGGCAAGAAGTCGCTGGCGTACGCGCTGCGCTTCCGCGCCGCCGACCGCACGCTGACCGTCGAGGAGGCCTCGGCCGCCCGCGACGCTGCGGTGGCCCTGGCCGCCGAGCGCACGGGCGCGGTGCTCCGCGGGGCGTAACACCCCAGGCAGGACCCTCGAAGGGCGCATCCGGACCACCGGATGCGCCCTTCGCGCATGCCCTCATGCCTTCTCACTCGTTCGGGTGAGAAGAGGGAGCGATGTACGCAAAAGGGGGCGCACCGTCGACAGAATCAATCCGGTCGTGAAGGCCGGGGCGACCGGTGATGGCCGGTACAGGGATGAACGGTGCAGAGGCCAGGGGGGCCGACGGCATGATCCGTACCAGGAGTTGGACGGCGGCCTGCGCGAGCGCCCTCGGTACGGGCCGGGGGCTCGCCCTGTCGCTGCCCGTCCTGTGGCTGGTCCTGGTCGTCGTCTGGCAGCTGACCTGCCCGCTGGCCACCGACGAGTCCATGGGCCTGCGGATCGCCACCTGCGCGGCCTTCCTGATCGCGGTGGTCTGCCTGGTGCACGGCGTACGGCTGGGCGCGGCACGGGAGTTGCGGCTCGTCCAAGAGGTCGCCGACGCCGCCCAGCGCGTGCTACTGCGGCCCCCGCCGCCCCGCCTCGACGGGCTCACGGTCGCCGCCGGACAGCTCTGCGCGGGCCGGGGCGCGGTCGTCGGCGGCGATCTGTATGAGGCGATGGCCACGCCGTACGGGGTGCGGGTCGTCATGGGCGACGTGCGCGGCCACGGGCTCGGCTCGCTGGCGGCGGTCGCGGCGGTGCTCGGCAGCTTCCGGGAGGCCGCGCACGACGAGCCGGACCTGGCGGGCGTGCTGCGGCGCCTGGAGCGGGCGCTGCAACGGCATTTGCGCGAGCGGGCCCGCGCCGAGCACCCGGCGAGCTGCGCGGGCGCGCCGGACAGCCCGCTCGCCGAGGAGTTCGTGACCGTACTGCTCCTGGAGATCCGCTCCGACGGCCTGGTGCTCGCCCTCAACTGCGGCCATCCGTGGCCCTATCGGCTGTGCGGCGGCGCCGAGCCGCTGCTGCCCGGCGACCCGCTGCCCCCGCTCGGCTCCTTCCCGCTCCCCGCCGAACTGCCGCTGCACCGCTGCACCCGGCTGCTGCCCGGGGAGGCCCTGTGTCTGCACACGGACGGCGCCGAGGACGCCCGGGACCGCGCCGGGCGGTTCTTCCGGCTGCAGGAAGTACTCGCCCGGGCGGCCCTGGACACCCCGCTGTCACCCGCCGCGGTGGTCCACTGCGTACAGCGGGAGCTGCTGCGGCACACCGGCGGACGGCTGGCCGACGACGTGGCGCTGATGGTGCTGCGCAACGACCGGGTGCGCGTGCCCGCGCAGCCCGGAGCCGTGCGGACCGCGCAGGCGCAGCGCTGAGGCGGCCCCGGTCAGGCTCTGGCGTGCGCCGTCGGCCCTGCCGCGGAGTGACGGGCAGTTCGGCAGGACCGGCGGCGCCGGGAGCGGGCCGCCGCACTGTACGAGGGGGAGCCGGCGGCCCGGCACGCCTCTGTGGAGAGGCAGTTCAGTCAATCGGCCGCCGCCCCGCCGCGGCAGAGTGCGCGGCGCATAAATGCGAGTACTCCCTTCACACCCCGTGTGAACGCGCCTCGTTTACGCTGGGTCCACCGAGCCAACGGAGGGCCTGATGCAGCCCAATACCCTGCTCGACGCGCTGGTCGACGAGGCCGGCATCTCGAACGCCGGGCTCGCGGCCCATGTGAACCAGGCCGGCCGTGCCAGAGGCCTGGCACTGAAGTACGAACACACCGCGGTGGCCCGGTGGTTGAAGGGCCAGCGGCCGCGCGGCCAGGTGCCCGACCTGATCTGCGAGGTGCTCGCGGCCCGGCTGCACCGGCCGGTCACCCTCGACGACATCGGGCTCGGCGTGCCGGGCGAGCCGGCCGCGCAAGTGGGCTCGCCGCTGGCCGGGTTCGTGGAGCGCGCCACCGCCCTGTGGCGCTCCGACGAGCAGCAGCGCCCGCACATACTGGGCGCGCCCGCGGTCACCGGCACCCCGGCCGTGATGCCGGTGTGGGAGTGGGAGAACCCGCCGGAGGACACCGATGTGTCGCGGCACGGCCAGACCGCGGTGAGCGAGGGTGACATCGAGATGCTGCGGGCGGCCCGCGCGCACTACGAGCTGATGTACCGCAAGGCCGGGGGCATCGCCACCCGTTCGCGCATCGTGGGCTTCCTCAACTCCGAGACCGCGCCGCTGCTGCGCGGCTGCTACACCGACGCGACCGGCCGCCAGCTGCACCGGGCGACCGGCGGGCTTGTCGCGATCGCCGGGATCTGCGCGTACGACTCCAACGCCCAGGGCCTGGCGCAGCGTTACTTCCACCAGGCGCTGCGCCTCGCGAAGGCGAGCGGGGACCGGGGTCTCGGCGCGTATGTGATCGCCCTGCTCGTCAACCAGTCGCTGTTCATGCGCGACTACCGCCAGGCGGTCGCCTTCGCGGAGGCGGCGCTGCGGGCCGCGGGCCACCAGCTCACCCCGGCGCTGGCCGCCGATCTGCACGCGATGCAGGCGAAGGCGTACGCGCACCTCGGCGACGGGAGCAGCGCGCTCGGGGCGATCCGGGGCGCCGAGCGGGCGGCCGAGCGGATCCGGCCGAAGAACGAACCCGCCGAGACCGGCTACGTCCAGCCGGGCCTGGTCAACGTCCAGGTGGCGGAGGCCCTGCTGCGGCTCGGCGATCTGCCGGCCGCGCGCGAGCAGGCGGGACTGGCGGCGCACGCCCCCTCGCACGACCGGGGCAGGGTGCACCGCCTGGCGATGCTGGCGCAGATCGAGCTCCGGCAGGGCGAGGTGGACCGGGCCGTCGCGACGGCGGTCGAGATGGCCGAGCGGGCCCGGGGGATGGAGTCGCAGCGGTTGCGCGACCGGTTGCGCGTCGTACGCGAGCACCTGGTCGAGAGCGGTTGCGCCGGCGCCGACGAAGCCGCCGAGCTGATCGACGGGGCATTGCGCGTTCCCCTGTGAGCGCGTGCCTGCTGCGATATTGCCATCTACTTGTCGGAAGGTGGCAAAAACGTGCAGTGGACGAACCTGAGTGAACAAACTGTGTATGAGAACCGCTGGTTCCGGGTCAATCTCGCCGACGTCGCCCTCCCGGACGGGCGGCACCTGGACCACTTCCTGATCCGGCTCCGCCCGGTCGCCGTGGCGACCGCCGTCAACGAGGCCAACGAGGTGCTGCTGCTGTGGCGGCACCGGTTCATCACCGACAGCTGGGGCTGGGAGCTGGCCGCCGGCGTCGTCGAGGACGGCGAGGACATCGCGGCCGCGGCCGCCCGCGAGATGGAGGAGGAGACCGGGTGGCGGCCGGGCCCGCTGCGCCATCTCCTCACCGTCGAGCCCGCCAACGGGCTCATCGACGCCCGGCACCACCTCTACTGGTCGGAGTCGGCCGAGTACATCGGCCACCCCGAGGACGACTTCGAGTCGTCGCGGCGCGAGTGGATACCGCTCAAGCTGGTACCCGACATGATCGCCCGCGGCGAGGTCCCGGCCGCCAACATGGCGGCCGGACTCCTGCTCCTGCACCACATGCGGCTCGGCGACGGCTGATCGGCCGTCATCCGCTCACCGCCCCAGCGCCTGCCACACCGCCACGGTCAGCGCGCCGAGGGCGGTGAGCACCGTGAGCGCGGGCAGCGGCCACCTCGTGTGTTCCAGGGACGCCACCCGCACGCCCAGCTCGGTCAGTTCGCGTTCGCTCTGGTCGTCGCGGTGGGTGAGCAGCGTCAGCTGTCCGTCGATGCGGGCCAGGCCCACTTCCAGGGAACGGCGTAACTCGAACAGTTCATCGACGGCCATCGGTAGGCCGGGGTCGCTCGGCACGGCGAGGCTCCTTCGTCGTTGTGGCGGATCGCCATTGACTTTTCGCCAAGGAGTCAACTCGCCCTGTTCCAGGGGCGGGAGAGTGTGCGAAGAGCATATGCGGGCTCGCGCCGCACACCGGGTGTGAACGCGGCGGGACCCGGCCCTCACACAGAGGAGCCGGGCCCGGCGACAGATGCCTCGGACGTGCTCAGGCGTACGTGTAGAACCCGGACCCGGTCTTGCGGCCCAGGCGTCCCGCGTCCACCATGCGCTGCAGCAGCGGCGGCGCCGCGTACAGCGGCTCCTTGAACTCGTCGTACATCGAGTCCGCCACGGAGGCCACGGTGTCCAGACCGATGAGGTCGGACAGCTTGAGCGGGCCCATCGGGTGGGCGCATCCGAGCTCCATGCCGTTGTCGATGTCCTCGCGGCTGGCGATGCCCGACTCGAACATCCGGATCGCGGAGAGCAGATACGGGATGAGGAGGGCGTTGACCACGAAGCCCGAGCGGTCCTGGGCGCGGATCGCGTGCTTGCCGAGGACCTTCTCCACCATGGCCTGGGCCCGGCTGAGGGTGCCCTCGGAGGTGGTGAGCGCCGGGATCAGCTCGACGAGCTTCTGCACCGGGGCCGGGTTGAAGAAGTGGATGCCGATGACCTGGTCGGGCCGCGAGGTCGCGACCGCGAGTTTCACCAGCGGGATGGAGGAGGTGTTGGAGGCCAGGATCGCGTCCGGGCGGGTCACCACCTGGTCGAGGACCTGGAAGATCTCGGTCTTGACCTGCTCGTTCTCGACCACGGCCTCGATGACGAGATCCCGGTCGGCGAACTCGCCGAGGTCGGTGGTGAAGCTCAGCCGGGCGAGCGTCGCGTCGCGCTCCTCCACGGTGATCTTGCCGCGCTCGGCGGCCTTCGAAAGGGAGTTGTGCAGCCGGGTACGGCCGATCTCCAGGGCTTCGCCGGTGGTCTCGGCGACCTTCACGTCCAGGCCGCTGCGGGCGCAGACCTCCGCGATGCCGGCCCCCATCTGGCCGCAGCCCACCACTCCGACGCGTTCGATGTCGGTCACATCGTGCCTTTCGCTTCTGACAGAAAAAGTCCCGGCGGGTCCCCCGTGTGATTCCGGCGCCCGTCCCGACCCCACGACGTTACTCCGCGCCTGCGTGTGGATCACGGGGTGGGGCGGGCATGCTGTGCGCAACACCGGACATTCGTAGCGACGAGGGGGTCGTGAAGTGGGACGGATCACTCGGCGGGGACTCCTGGCGGGGACCCTCGCGGCCGGAACGGCGGGCGCGATGAACGGCCTGGTCACAGCGGGTGCGGCCAGTGCCGCGGAGGGTGCGCCCGGGGTCCTGGCGACCCCCGGCCCGGCCCGCCCCTGGCACCCGCCGCGGCCCCTGGAGTTCCGCGGCATGTGGCTGGCCACGGTGTCCAACCTCGACTGGCCCTCACAACCGGGTCTGCCGCCGGCCCAGCAGGAGGCCGAGCTCCTCGCCCACCTCGACCGGGCCGAGGCCCGAAGACTCAACGTGGTGGCGCTCCAGGTCCGCCCCACCGCCGACGCCCTGTGGCCCTCGCCGTACGAGCCGTGGAGCCAGTACCTCAGCGGCACGCAGGGCCAGGACCCCGGCTGGGACCCGCTGGGCACGGCCGTCCGCGAGGCCCACCGGCGCCGCCTGGAGCTGCACGCCTGGTTCAACCCGTACCGGGTGGCCAACCACACCGACCCGTCCAGGCTCGTGCCCACCCACCCCGCGCGCGTGCACCCCGACTGGGTCGTGGCGTACGGCGGAAAGCTCTACTACAACCCGGGGCTGCCCGAGGTCCGCCGGTTCGTGCAGGACGCGATGCTGGACGCGGTCGCGCGCTACGACGTGGACGCGGTCCACTGGGACGACTACTTCTATCCGTACCCGGTGGCCGGGCAGACGTTCGACGACGACGAGGCCTATGCCCGGTACGGCGGCGGCTTCCCGGACCGGGCCGCCTGGCGGCGCGACAACATCGACCGGCTGGTAGGGGAGACGGCCGCCCGGATCAAGCAGATCCGCCGGCGCGTGAAGTTCGGGATCAGCCCGTTCGCGGTCTGGCGCAACGCGGCGACCGACCCGCTGGGCTCACCGACCACGGCCGGGGTGCAGACCTACGACGACCTGTACGCCGACACCCGCAAGTGGGTGCGCGAGCACTGGATCGACTACATCTGCCCGCAGGTGTACTGGAACATCGGCTTCCAGGCCGCCGACTACGCCAAGCTCGTGCCCTGGTGGGACGCGGTGGCGCGGGGCAGCGGCACCCAGCTGATCATCGGGGAGGCGCTGTACAAGGCGGGGAACCCGGCCCAGCCGCCCGCCTGGCAGGACCCGGCGGAGCTGTCCCGGCACCTCACGTTCACGCGGAAGTACGCCTCCGTGCGGGGCCACTGCTTCTTCTCGGCGAAGGACGTGGCCCTGGACCCGATCGGCGCCATGGCGCGGGTGGTCGCGGACCACTACCCGGGACGGGTGCGGCCGTGACCGGGCCGCCTACTCCTCGGCCGGGTGCTGGACGACGGTGTCGGGCCCCGGGGACATCAGGGTCTCGTGCCCGTCGTCGAAACGCACCCGGTAGGGCGGGGACCCGTCGGGGCCCAGTACCTCGATGACTTCCGCGTTCCGGTCGTGCTGTCCGACGGTTCTGCCGTGGACCAGCAGCCGGTCGCCCACGCTCGCTCGCATGTGCTCATTCTAGGGCGCCACCGCCGAGTTGAGCCCGTGCGGACGGGCCACGAGTGGCGCCGCCCGGGCGGTTTCAGGCCGCCGCGCGCTGGGTCACGGCGATGCAGACCAGCACCCCCGCCGCGGCCAGCGGAGCGGCCGGGGAGAGGTGCTCGCCGAGCAGCAGGACCGCCCACACCAGCGTGAGCAGCGGCTGCGCCAGCTGGAGCTGACTGGCCCGGGGCACGCCGATGGCGGCCATGCCCCGGTACCAGACGTACAGCCCGAAGAACTGCGACCCGGCGGCCACCCACAGCACCCCGAGGACGCCGTGCGCGTTCAGGTGGACCGGTTCGGCGGCGAGTGCGACCGCCGAGCCGAGGACGGCGAGCGGCAGGGTGAGGATCAGCGCCCAGCCGATCACCTGCCAGCCCGGCATCACCCGGGCGAGGCGTCCGCCCTCGGTGTATCCGGCGGCGCAGATCAGCAGTGCTCCGAAGAGGTAGAGGTCGCCGGTGGAGAGGGCGCCGCCGCTCTGCTGGACGGTGAAGGCGACCACTACCCCGGCCCCGGCCAGCGCGGCGGCCCAGAAGGCGCGGGAGGGGCGGCGGCCGGTCCGCAGCGCCGAGAGCGCGGCCGTGGTCAGCGGCAGCAGGCCCACGACGACCGCCGCGTGCGAGGTCGTCGACGTCTGGAGGGCGAGCGTGGTCAGGAGGGGGAAGCCGACCACGGTCCCGGCCGCGACCACCGCGAGCCCGGCCCAGTGCCGCCGCTCGGGCAGCGGTACCCGGCCCACGAGCAGGAACGCACCCGCGATCAGCCCGGCGAGCAGGCTGCGGACAGCGACGAGCGACCACGGGCCGAAGCTCTCCAGGCCCCAGGCGGTGGCCGGGAAGGTCAGGGAGAAGGCGATGACGCCGAGCCCGGCGAGGAGCGCGCCCTGGCGCGAGGCGGTGGCCGGGTCCGGGGCCGCGGAGGTGGTCCGGGGCTCGTCGACCGCTATCGAGGTCCGGGCGGTAGCGCTATCCTGTGCTGTCATGCAAGAGCGTAGCAGTGTGGCCGAACTGGCGAACATCCTTAAAGGAGACCTCGACCGCTATTCCGTAGGTGGAAAGCTGCCGTCGAGCAGGGCGCTGGTCGAGCGCTACCGGGTCTCGCCGGTGACCGTCTCGCGGGCGCTGGCCAAGCTCGCCGCCGAGGGCCTGGTCGTCACCCGGCCCGGCGCCGGGGTCTTCCGCGCCGAGCCCCGCACCCCCGCCTCCCGCCCCGGTGACACCTCCTGGCAGGAGGTGTCGCTCAGCGCCGACGGCGCCACCGACGCGATACCGCGCGCGGTCGACGCCTCCGGGGTCCTGGCCACCCTCGCCGCGCCCCCGCCCGGGGTGATCGAGTTCAACGGCGGCTACCTCGCCCCCGCCCTCCAGCCCGAGCGCGCGATGGCCGCCGCCCTCGCCCGGGCCGGCCGCCGCCCCGGCGCCTGGGGGCGGCCGCCCACCGACGGTCTCGCTGAGCTGCGCGACTGGTTCGCCCGTGAGATCGGCGGCACGGTCACCGCCGCCGAGGTGCTGATCTGCGCCGGTGGCCAGTCCGCGCTCACCACGGCGCTGCGGGCGCTCGCGGCGCCGGGCGCGCCGGTCCTGGTGGAGTCGCCCACCTACCCCGGCATGCTCGCGGTGGCCCGCTCCTCGGGGCTGCGGCCGGTGCCGGTCCCGGCCGACACCGACGGGGTGCGCCCCGACCTGCTCGCGGCCGCCTTCCGGGCCACCGGCGCCCGGGTCCTGGTCAGCCAGCCGCTCTTCCAGAACCCGACGGGCGCGGTGCTCTCCCCGGCCCGGCGGGCCGAAGTGCGCGCGGTGGCGAGGGAGTTCGGGGCGTTCGTCATCGAGGACGACTTCGCGCGCCTGCTCGGCCACGCGGACGCGGGTCCGCTGCCCGCGCCGCTCGCCGCCGACGACCCGGACGGCGTGGTCGTGCACGTCCGCTCGCTCACCAAGGTGACCTCGCCCAGCCTGCGCGTCGGCGCGCTCGCCGCCCGCGGTCCGGTCCTGGAGCGGCTGCGCGCGATCCAGGTCGTCGACAGCTTCTTCGTACCCCGCCCGCTCCAGGAGGCGGCCCTGGAGCTGGTCGGCTCCCCGGCCTGGCCCCGCCATCTGCGGTCGGTGTCCCAGGAGCTGGGGGACCGCCGGCAGGCCATGGCGACCGCCCTGGCCCGCCACCTCCCCGACCTGGAGGTGCCGCACCTGCCCCTGGGCGGCTACCACCTCTGGCTGCGGCTGCCGGACGGCACGCCCGAGGACGCGGTCGCCGCCGCGGCCCTGCGCTTCGGCGTCGCCGTCGCCCCCGGCCGCCCCTACTTCAGCGCCGAGCCCCCCGCCGCCCACCTCCGGCTGTGCTTCGCGGGAGTGGCGGGCCGGGCCGAGATCGAGGAGGGCGTACGACGGTTGCGTACGGCATATGACGAGGTGGGAGCCCGGGGAGCGGCCTGACGGGGACCGCTCGCGGCCCCGGGCCCTTGACCAGCCGGGCGTTCGGTCGCACGATCTCGGCCATGACTGTCCGGCTGACGCTGGTCGCGGCGGCGCGCTGCTCGGCGCTGCTGGCGGAACGTTTCGACGACGACCGCCCGCTCGACGGGGCGGGCTGGCACGAGGTCGCGCTCGCCGCGCACGCCCTGGCGCCGCTGGGCGCGGCCGAGCTGCGCTACTGCTCGCCGACCGCGCGCAGCCGCGCCACCGGCGAGGCCCTCGGGTACGCGCCGATGGCCCAGCCCGCGCTGCGCGACTGCGACATGGGCCGCTGGCGCGGGTACACGCTGGCCGAGGTCGCGGCCCGCGAGCCCGAGGCCGTCGACGCCTGGCTCGCGGACCCGCGCGCGGCCCCGCACGGCGGCGAGCCGCTGCTCGGCTTCATCGCCCGGATAGGGGGCTGGCTGGACACCCGCCCCGCCGAGGACGGCGCGATGGTCGCGGTGGCCGAACCCGCGGTCGTCCGGGCGGCGCTGGTGTACGCCCTGAAGGCGCCGCCGTCGGCGTACTGGAACGTCGACGTCCGGCCGCTGTCGACGGTAACGCTGACCGGCGGCGCCCATCGCTGGCACCTGAGTCTGATGAGCCTGGCGGGGTAGCGGCGGACGGCCTCACCCGAGCTCGCGGATCACCCTCGCCGGGTTGCCCACCGCCAGCACCCCCGCGGGCAGGTCCTTGGTGACCACCGATCCGGCGCCGACCACCGTGTCGGCGCCGATGCTCACCCCGGGGCAGACGATCACCCCGCCGCCGAGCCACACGTTGTCCCCGATCGTCACCGGCTCGGCTTTCTCCCACCCCTGGCGCCGCCGCTCGGCATCCAACTCATGGGTGGGTGTGAGGAGTTGGACGTTCGGCCCGATCTGGACGTCCCTGCCGACGGTGATCCGGCCGGTGTCCAGGAACACCGCGCCGAAGTTCACGAACGTACCGGCGCCGATGCTGATGTTGTAGCCGAAGTCGCAGTGGAACGGCGGCCGCACCCGGACGCTCTCGTCGACCTCGCCCAGCAACTGAGCCAGCAGCTTGTGCCGTTCGGCGGGCGGGGCGCCGCCCGCCGCGTTGTAGGCGGCGCACCGAGCGATCCGGCGCTCGGTGTCGGCGCCCAGCTCGGGGTCGTCGGGCAGGTACCACTCACCGGCCAGCATGAGCCGCTTGTTCTCACCCACGGGAGCTCCTCCTCGTCCTCGTGGTGAAGGATCTCACCGCCGGGGGCGGGCAGTTCGGCGACCCGGCCCGTACTCGTAGTACTTCGGAGCTACGCGCAAGGTGCACTCCCCGGTCGGACGCGGGCGACGGGCCTTGATCCATAACTTCGGTACCGCAAGCGCGCAGGCAGTGAGCCGAGTCGACGCGCACCGGCCGGTACGGAAGGACCCCACCCATGGCCCCTCGCCCCCGCGCGCTGCGCACCCTGCTCGCCGCGCTCGTCGTCACCTCGGTGGCGCTGCCGCTGGCGGGCGCGGTGCGCCCCGCGGCCGTACCGGCCCCCGCCCCGGCCGCCCTCGCGCCGCTGAGGTCCGCGACCCCGGCCGCGCTCGACGCGCGCTACCGCGCCGCCCGCGACGGCATCAGAGCCGCCGAGCGGATGGCCGACGGGCACGGCGACCGCCGACGGGCCGCCGCGCTGCGCACGATGGCCGGGGCCGGGCGGCACTTCCTCTCCTTCGACGGCCGCGACGGCGGGCGCACCGCCGAGGTCGTCGGCGACCTCGCGCACGCCGACCGGATCGCGGTCCTGGTGCCGGGCTCGGACACCAGCCTCGACAAGTACGGGCGCTTCCGCGCCGGTGCCGAGGCCCTCCAGCGGGAGATGGGCCCCCGGTCCGCCGTGGTCGCCTGGCTCGGCTACCCGACCCCGGCCACCGGCAGCACCGGGTCCCTGACGACGGGCCGGGCCGACCGTGCGGCACCTCAACTCGACACGTTTGTACGAGAGTTGAGCTCCGCCAAGCCTGGCGCCCGCATAGCCGTGCTCTGCCACTCCTACGGTTCCGTCGTCTGCGCCCGGGCCGCTCCCGAGCTGCGCGCCGACACCCTGGTCCTGTACGGCAGCCCCGGCACCGGCGTCCACGACGTGGGGCAACTGCACACCCGGGCCGCCGTCTGGGCGGGCCGGGCCTCGGGCGACTGGATCGCCGACGTCCCCCATCTGCGGCTTCCGCTCCTGGTCACCACCGTCGGGTTCGGCACGGACCCGGTGTCGACGGCGTTCGGGGCGCGGGTCTTCGACGCGGGTACCGGCGGCCACAGCGACTACCTCACACCCGGCTCGCGCTCCCTGCGCGCCATCGCCCTGATCGCCTCCGGACACACCCCGACCGAGGAGCGCCGCCATGCGTGAGCTCGTCCGGCGCGTCGACGCCGCCACCCCGCCCGACCGCGACCGGGCCGTGGACGCCCTGCGGGCCTTCGCCATCCTCGGTGTGGTGCTCGGCCACTGGCTGGTCACCGCACTGGTCGCCGACAGCGGCACCCTGCGCGCCGTCAGCCCGTTGCAGCAGATGCCCGAACTGGCGCCGGTCTCCTGGACGTTCCAGACCCTGGCCGTGTTCTTCTTCGTCGGCGGGCAGGTGGCGGCGAGCGGCTACGCCTCGGCCCGCGCCCGGGGCACCACGTACGGGCAGTGGCTGCGCACCCGCCTGGCCCGCCTCTTCCGGCCGGTCGCGGCCGTCCTCGTGGCGTGGACGGCGGCCGCGGTCGCGCTGTTCGCCGCCGGGGCCGGCTACGACACCGTGCACGCGCTGCTCAAGCTGGTCCTGTCGCCGCTCTGGTTCCTGCTGGTCTTCACCGCGCTGACGGCGGCGACGCCGCTCCTCGCCCGGGTGCACCCGCTGTGGCCGCTGGCCGTCGTGCTCTACGTCGACCTGTTCCGCTTCGGCCTCGACGGCCCCGCCGCGCTCGGCTGGATCAACGTGGCGGCGGGCTGGATGGTCCCGTACTGCCTGGGCGCGCTGCGGGCGCGCGGCGGACTGCGGTCCCGGACCACGGGCCTGGTGCTGCTCGTCGGGGGCGCCGCCGCCACCGCCGCCCTCGTGCTGTGCGCGGGCTACCCGGCGTCCATGGTCGGCGTGCCCGGCGCCGCCGTCTCCAACCTGAACCCGCCCACCCTCGCGGCCGTCACCTTCGGCCTCGCCCAGTGCGGTGCGGCCCTGCTGCTGCTCGGCCCGCTGCGGCGGGTGCTGCGCCGCCCGGCGGCCTGGGCGGCGGTGGCCCTGCTCAACCTGTACGCGATGACCGTCTTCCTCTGGCACCAGACCGCGATGATCGCCGTCACCGCGACCGGACTGCTCGCGGGCCGCCCGCTATCGGGCCTGCACACCGTGCCCGACGGCGTGGGCTGGATCCTCGCCCGCCTTGCCTGGCTGCCGGTGTTCGCGGGGGCGCTGCTTGTGTGCTGGGCCGCGTTCCGTACGTACGAGCAGGGCGGCGGGCGTACGCGCGGCGGCGGCCGGGTCGTGCGCGTGCACCGGGCCGGGAGCGGGGCGGTGGTGGAGCGTGCCTAGGGTGGGCGGGATCGTCGAGGGGGGCTTGCGCGTGGACAGGAAACGGCTGGTGGAAGCCGTAAAGGCGGGGGCGCGCGGCATGCGCCGGGAGCTGTGGACGGCGGAGCGCGACCCGCTGCCGCGCCAAGGTGTGCTGGGCTGGCTGCCGCACGTCCATGTGGTGCTGTTCGCGCTGGCCGTCGGGATCACCAACGGGGTGGAGTACACGTATGCGGCGGGGTGGGCCAGGGCCTTCGTCGCGGTGTGCGCGGTGGCGCAGGCCGGAGCCGTCGTCATGGCGCTCTCCCGCCCGGTGGCCGCCTGGTGGCTCTCCACGGCCGCGATGTTCGTATCGGCGGAGTCCGTGGGCGCCACGGTCCCCGAGGGCCGGGTGTGGCCGTGGAGCGTCGCCGGGATCGCGCTGCACACCGTGGTGCTGCTCCTGCTGTCGCTGCGGGTTCGGCCCCGGGTCGCGGCTTCCGCGCTGGTCATCACCGTCGGGTCGGGGCTGCTCGACCTGGCCCTGTCGGGCCGCAGCCACAACCAGGACGTCACCCGGGCCGCCATCGCCTTCGGGACCGCCGTGATGGTCGGTGCCTCGCTGCGCGCCAGCCGGGTGGCCCGCTCCCGCCTCGTCGAGCAGGAGGTGCTCACCGCCGACGAACGGGCCCGGCGCACCCTCCTGGAGGAGCGCGGCCGCATCGCCCGCGAGCTGCACGACGTGGTCGCCCACCACATGTCGGTGATCTCCATCCAGGCCCAGGTCGCCCCGCACCTGGTGGCCGACCCGCCCCCGGAGCTCACCGAGAACCTGGCGGGCATCCGCGAGAACGCCGTCCAGGCGCTCACCGAACTGCGCCGGGTCCTGGGCGTGCTGCGCTCCGCGGACCCGGAGGCGGAGGGCGTCCGGCACGCCCCGCAGCCCACCCTCGACCGGCTCGGCGAACTGGTCGCGGGCGTCCGGGCCGCCGGTCTGGAAGTGGCCACCGAGACCGCGGGCACCCCGCGCCCGCTCGCTCCGGGCGTCGGGCTCTCCGCGTACCGCATCGTCCAGGAGGCGCTGAGCAACGCGATGCGGCACGCGCCCGGGGCGAGCGTGCGCGTGGCGATCGGCTACCACCCGGCCACGCTCACCGTCCGCGTCACCAACACCCCGCCCACCAGGGACGCTCCGCCCTCGCCGGGCACCGGGCACGGTCTGCTCGGGATGCGGGAGCGGGCTGCGATGCTGGGGGGCGAACTGGCCACCGGCGCGACCCCGGAGGGCGGTTACGAGATCACGGCGCTCCTGCCCACGGACCGCACCACCGCCACGAACCCCACCGAGGACACCCCATGACGACCACCGCCATCCGCGTCCTGATCGCCGACGACCAGATGATGGTCCGGCAGGGCCTGACGGTGCTGCTCAACGCCGAACCCGGCATCGAGGTGGTCGGCCAGGCGGTCGACGGCCTCGACGCCGTGGCCAAGGTCGCCGAACTCGCCCCCGACGTCGTCCTGATGGACGTCCGTATGCCCGAGCTCGGCGGCATCGAGGCCACCCGCCGCGTCACCGCTCCCGCCGACGCCACGGTCAAGGTCCTCATCCTGACCACCTTCGACCTGGACGAGTACGTCTACGAGGCCCTGCGCGCGGGCGCCTCCGGCTTCCTCCTGAAGGACGCCTCCGCCGCCGAACTGGCGCATGCGGTACGGGTGGTGGCGGCGGGCGACGCCCTGCTCGCGCCCGGCATCACCAAGCGCCTGATAGCCGAGTTCTCCCGCACGGCGGGCGCCCCCCGCACCCCGCTCAAGGACCGCGTGGCCACCCTGACCGAACGCGAGACGGAGGTCCTGTCCCTGATCGCCCAGGGCCTGTCCAACGCGGAGATCGCCACCGCTCTGGTAGTGGCCGAACAGACGGTGAAGACCCACGTCAGCCGCATCCTGGTGAAGCTCGGCCTGCGCGACCGCACCCAGGCGGCGGTGTTCGCGTACGAGAGCGGGTTGGTGCGGCCGACGGGGTACTGAACCGGGGGCACTGAAGACCTTTGCATAAAACTGCATAGCTGCGTATAGTCATGCCATCGACGAGGAGGCTTCGATGGCGGTACGAGCGGCAGTGGCCGGGGCGAGCGGGTATGCGGGCGGGGAGCTGCTGCGGCTGCTCCTCGCGCACCCCGGCGTCGAGATCGGTGCCCTGACCGGGAACACCAACGCCGGGCAGCGGCTCGGCGCGCTCCAGCCGCACCTGTTGCCGCTGGCCGGGCGCGTCCTTGAGCCGACCACCGTCGAGGTGCTCGCCCGCGGCCACGACGTCGTGTTCCTGGCGCTGCCGCACGGGCAGTCCGCCGCCGTCGCCGAGCAGCTCGGCGACGAGGTGCTGGTCGTGGACATGGGCGCCGACTTCCGGCTCAAGGACGCCGGCGACTGGGAGAGGTTCTACGGCTCGCCGCACGCCGGGACCTGGCCCTACGGGCTGCCCGAACTGCCGGGCGGCCGCGCCGCGCTGGAGGGGTCCAAGCGCATCGCGGTCCCCGGTTGCTACCCCACCGCCGTCTCGCTCGCGCTCTTCCCGGCGTACGAGAGCGGCATCGCCGAACCGGAAGCCGTGATCGTCGCGGCCTCCGGCACCTCCGGCGCGGGCAAGGCCCCCAAGCCGCACCTGCTGGGCAGCGAGGTCATGGGGTCCATGTCGCCGTACGGCGTCGGCGGGGGCCACCGGCACACCCCCGAGATGGTCCAGAACCTCAGCGCGGCCGCCGGGGAGCCCGTCACCGTCTCCTTCACGCCGACCCTCGCCCCGATGGCCCGCGGCATCCTCGCCACCTGCTCCGCCAAGGCGAAGCCGGGGGTGGGCGCCGAGGCCGTACGGGCGGCGTACCAGAAGGCGTTCGCCGACGAGCCGTTCGTCCATCTGCTCCCCGAGGGGCAGTGGCCCGCCACCGCGTCCGTGTACGGCTCCAACGCCGTGCAGATCCAGGTCGCGTACGACGAGAGCGCCCACCGGATCGTGGTGGTCGCCGCCATCGACAACCTGACCAAGGGCACCGCGGGCGCCGCGGTGCAGAGCATGAACATCGCCCTGGGCCTCGACGAGACCACGGGCCTGACCACGATCGGAGTTGCGCCGTGAGCGTGACGGCAGCCAAGGGATTCACGGCGGCGGGCATCGCCGCCGGGATCAAGGAGAACGGCAACCCGGACCTGGCCCTCGTGGTCAACACCGGGCCCCGCCGAGCCGCCGCCGGCGTGTTCACCTCCAACCGCGTCAAGGCCGCGCCGGTCCTCTGGTCCGAGCAGGTCCTCAAGGGCGGCGCGGTCACCGCCGTCGTCCTCAACTCCGGTGGCGCCAACGCCTGTACGGGCCCCAAGGGCTTCCAGGACACCCACGCCACCGCCGAGAAGGTGGCCGAGGTGCTGGAGGGCCACAGCGCGGGCGAGGTCGCCGTCGCGTCGACCGGGCTCATCGGCGTACTGCTCCCGATGGACAAGCTGCTGCCCGGCATCGGGACGGCCGCCGCCGAGCTCTGCGCGCACGGCGGCGAGAAGGCCGCCATCGCCATCAAGACCACCGACACCGTCCACAAGACGTCCGTCGTCACCAAGGACGGCTGGACCGTCGGCGGGATGGCCAAGGGCGCGGGCATGCTCGCCCCCGGCCTCGCCACCATGCTCGTCGTCCTCACCACCGACGCCGACCTGGACGCGGCCACCCTCGACAAGGCCCTGCGCGCCGCCACCCGGACCACCTTCGACCGGGTCGACTCCGACGGCTGCATGTCCACCAACGACACCGTGCTGCTGCTCGCCTCCGGCGCGGCCGAAGTCGCCCCCGAGTACGCGGAGTTCGCCGAGGCCGTCCGGGCCGTCTGCGACGACCTCGGCCAGCAGCTGATCCGCGACGCCGAGGGCGCCAGCAAGGACATCCGCATCGAGGTGGTGAACGCCGCGAGCGAGGACGACGCCGTCGAGGTCGGGCGCTCCATCGCCCGCAACAACCTCCTCAAGTGCGCCATCCACGGCGAGGACCCCAACTGGGGCCGGGTGCTCTCCGCCATCGGCACCACCAAGGCCGCCTTCGACCCGGACCAGCTGAACGTCGCCATCAACGGCGTGTGGGTCTGCAAGAACGGTTCGGTCGGCGAGGACCGCGACCTGGTCGACATGCGCTACCGGGAGGTCCGGATCACCGCCGACCTCGCCGCCGGATCCGCCGAGCCCGTCGTCATCTGGGCCAACGACCTCACCGCCGACTACGTCCACGAGAACAGCGCGTACAGCTCATGAGCACGCGCAAGCACACCGCGCTCCCCAAGGCGCAGATCCTCATCGAGGCGCTGCCCTGGCTGACCCGCCACCACGGCAAGACCGTCGTCATCAAGTTCGGCGGCAACGCCATGGTCGACGAGGCGCTCAAGGCCGCCTTCGCCCAGGACGTCGTCTTCCTGCGGCACGCCGGCCTCAAACCCGTCGTGGTGCACGGCGGCGGCCCCCAGATCAGCGCCCAGCTCGACAAGCACGGCCTGGTCAGCGAGTTCAAGGCGGGCCTGCGCGTCACCACGCCGGAGGCCATGGACGTCGTACGGATGGTGCTCGCCGGGCAGGTCCAGCGCGAGCTCGTCGGGCTGCTCAACCAGCACGGCCCGCTCGCCGTCGGCATGACCGGCGAGGACGCCCACACCATCACCGCCACCCAGCACCGGCCGGAGATCGACGGCGAGCTCGTCGACATCGGCCGGGTCGGTGAGATCACCGCGATCGACACCGGCGCCATCGAGGCGCTGCTCGCGGACGGCCGGATCCCGGTCATCTCCTCGATCGCCCGCTCCCAGGACGACGGACATGTCTACAACGTCAATGCTGATACGGCGGCTGCGGCTCTTGCGGCTGCGCTGGGCGCCGAGACCCTGATGGTCCTCACCGACGTGGAGGGCCTGTACGAGGACTGGCCGCACAGCGACGAGGTCATCAGCAGGCTCACGGCGAGCCAGCTGGAGAAGCTGCTGCCCGACCTCTCCAGCGGCATGGTCCCCAAGATGGAGGGCTGTCTGTTCGCCGTGCGCAACGGCGTCACCACCGCGCGCGTGATCGACGGCCGCGTCCAGCACTCGATCCTGCTGGAGATCTTCACCGACGAAGGCATCGGCACGATGGTCGTGCCGGACGGACAGGGGGAATGATGAGCGGCCTCACCCAGCGGTGGCAGCGGGTCATGGCGGACAACTACGGCACCCCCCAGCTCGCGCTGGTGCGCGGCGCGGGCGCCAAGGTGTGGGACGTGGACGGCACCGAGTACACCGACTTCGTCGGCGGCATCGCGGTCAACGCCCTAGGCCACGGCCACCCGGCCGTCGTCGAGGCGGTCTCCCGCCAGATCGCCTCGCTCGGCCACGTCTCCAACCTGTACATCGCCGAGCCCCCGGTGGCGCTCGCCGAGCGGCTGATCGAGCTCTTCGGGCGGCCCGGCCGGGTCTTCTTCTGCAACTCGGGCGCCGAGGCCAACGAAGGCGCCTTCAAGATCGGGCGGCTGACCGGGCGCGGCCACATGGTCGCCACCGAGGGCGGCTTCCACGGCCGCACGATGGGCGCGCTCTCCCTCACCGGCCAGCCCAAGAAGCAGGAGCCCTTCCGGCCGCTGCCCGGCGACGTCACCCATGTGCCGTACGGGGACGTCGAGGCGCTGCGGGCCGCGGTCACCGAGGAGACCGCGCTGGTGGTCATCGAGCCCATCCAGGGCGAGAACGGCGTGGTCGTCCCGCCCAAGGGCTATCTGCGGGCGGCCCGCGAGATCACCGCGGCCACCGGCACGCTGCTCGTCCTGGACGAGGTGCAGACCGGCATCGGCCGGACCGGCACCTGGTTCGCGTACCAGCAGCACGAGGGCGTCGAGCCGGACCTCGTCACGCTCGCCAAGGGCCTCGGCGGCGGACTGCCCATCGGCGCCACCGTCGCCTTCGGCCGGGCCGCCGACCTCCTGCGGCCCGGCCAGCACGGCACGACCTTCGGCGGGAACCCGGTGGCGTGCGCGGCCGGACTCGCCGTGCTGGACACCCTGGCCGCCGACGGCGCCCTGGACCGGGTGAAGCGGCTCGGCGAGCGGCTGCGGGGCGGAATCGAGGCGCTGGCGCACCCGCTGGTCTCCCATGTCCGTGGCGCGGGCCTGCTGCTGGGTATCGTGCTCACCGAGGCCGTCGCCGCCCAGGTGCAGCGCGCGGCCCAGGATGCCGGCTTCCTGGTCAACGCGCCCGCCCCCGATGTCGTACGGCTCATGCCGCCGCTGATCATCGGTGACGCGGAGGTGGACGCGTTCCTCCAGTCGCTGCCCGGCGTCCTCGACGCAGTGACCAACGGGGACGGACGATCAGAATGAGACGACGACGATGACCGACGAGGCGCAGGACCAAGAGCTCGGCGGCCCCGCCGTACCGCAGACCCGCACCGCCCGCCACCGCCGGATCGTGGACATCCTCAACCGGCAGCCGGTGCGGTCCCAGAGCCAGCTCGCCAAGCTGCTCGCGGACGACGGGCTGAGCGTCACCCAGGCGACGCTCTCCCGCGACCTCGACGAGCTGGGCGCGGTGAAGATCCGCAACACCGGCGGCGAGCTGATCTACGCGGTACCCAGCGAGGGCGGCTTCCGCACGCCCAAGGCCCCCCTCGGCGAGTCGGCCAAGGAGGAGCGGATGCGCAGGCTCTCCGCGGAGCTGCTGATCTCCGCGGAGGCCTCCGCCAACCTGGTGGTGCTCCGTACGCCGCCGGGCGCCGCCCAGTTCCTCGCCTCGGCCATCGACCAGGCCGAACTGCACGACATCCTCGGCACGATCGCGGGTGACGACACCCTGATGCTGATCAGCCGCGACCCGGCCGGCGGCCAGGCCCTGGCCGACCATCTGCTGCGCCTGGCGCAGAACGACCGCTGAGGGACAGCGGTTCAGTAACGAGTGATCGCGGTCGGCCCGGACGCCGTGCCGATCGCGATGTGGGGGTGCTTGGCCGGGTCCGCCCAGGCCAGGATGCGGGCCATCGCGTCCGCCGGGACGGACACGCAACCGGCCGTCGCCCCCTTCCCGTTGACGTGCAGGAAGATCCCCGCACCCCGCCCGCGCACCGGCTGGTCGTAGTTGAACCCGACCACCAGGGCGCGGGCGTACTGCGTCGGGAAGGCGGTGATCTTCTCGGACTCACTCGCGCGGCAGTCGGCGGGCAGGCCCTCCACCCAGCGGTTGTACGCCTGCGAGGCGGTGTCCTCGCACCACCACGACCTGTCCGTGGCGCGGCGGTAGGAGAACCGGGTCCCGGCGGGCGCGGCCGTGGTGCCGAAGGCGTACGGCAGGTCGTAGAGGCCGGTCGGCGTGGTGCTGGTGCTCTGCTTGCGGGCGGTGCCCTCGACCAGCCCGTTGGAGCCGAACCTGGCGTCGGCCCGGCCCGCCACCACCCACAGCGGCCCGCGCTTGTTCCACCAGGTCACGGTGCCCGTGGTGGCGCCGGTGGAGGAGGCCTCGGCGGTGATCAGCTGGGTGCCGCCGCCGGTGTCGGCCATCCGGTTGGGCAGGTGCGGCGAGTGGAACGGGCAGGAGTCCGCGGTGGCGGCCGGGGTCGCGAGCGCGAGCAGGGCCGCGCCTAGCGCGAGAGCGGTACGCATCATGCCGGAGACCGTACGCGGCCCGCCCGCTGACGTCCTCTCAGGGGACCCAACCGTTACCCCGGCCGGGCTCCCGGCACCCCCTTGCCTCTCTTGAGGGACCTCTCGTTGACAAAACATACGGAGCACTGCATAGTTATACCCATCACCGAATGCACCGTAAGGAGAAACCCGTGACCGAGCGCGTCGTACTCGCCTACTCGGGCGGTCTGGACACCTCCGTCGCCATCGGCTGGATCGCCGAGGAGACGGGCGCCGAGGTCATCGCCGTTGCCGTGGACGTCGGCCAGGGCGGCGAGGACCTGGACGTCATCCGCAAGCGCGCGCTCGCCTGCGGTGCCGTCGAGGCCGAGGTCGCGGACGCGAAGGACGAGTTCGCCGACGAGTACTGCCTCCCGGCGATCAAGGCCAACGCCCTGTACATGGACCGCTACCCGCTGGTCTCCGCCCTCTCCCGGCCGACCATCGTCAAGCACCTGGTGGCCGCCGCGAAGAAGCACGGCGCCACCACGGTCGCCCACGGCTGCACCGGCAAGGGCAACGACCAGGTGCGGTTCGAGGCCGGCATCGCCGCCCTCGGCCCCGACCTGAAGTGCATCGCCCCGGTCCGTGACTACGCGATGACCCGGGACAAGGCGATCGCCTTCTGCGAGGCCAAGAACCTGCCCATCGCCACCACCAAGAAGTCGCCGTACTCGATCGACCAGAACGTCTTCGGGCGGGCCGTCGAGACCGGCTTCCTGGAGGACATCTGGAACGCGCCGATCGAGGACATCTACGAGTACACCTCGAACCCGGCCGAGCAGCGCGAGGCCGACGAGGTCGTCATCTCCTTCAAGGAGGGCGTCCCGGTCGCCATCGACGGCAAGCCCGTCACCGTGCTCCAGGCGATCCAGCAGCTCAACGAGCGCGCGGGCGGCCAGGGCATCGGCCGGATCGACATGGTCGAGGACCGGCTCGTGGGCATCAAGTCCCGCGAGGTGTACGAGGCGCCGGGCGCGATCGCGCTGATCACCGCCCACCAGGAGCTGGAGAACGTCACCGTCGAGCGCGAGCTCGCCCGCTACAAGCGGCAGGTCGAGCAGCGCTGGGGCGAGATGGTCTACGACGGCCTGTGGTTCTCCCCGCTCAAGCGCGCCCTGGACGGCTTCATCAACGAGGCCAACCAGCACGTCACCGGCGACATCCGGATGACCCTGCACGGCGGCCGCGCCGTCGTCACCGGCCGGAAGTCCGAGGAGTCGCTGTACGACTTCAACCTCGCCACCTACGACTCGGGCGACACCTTCGACCAGTCCAAGGCGCAGGGCTTCATCGAGATCTTCGGCCTCTCCTCGAAGATCGCCGCCAAGCGGGACCTGGCGTAATCCTGAGTCGTTGTACGGCCGCCTCCCCGATCCTCCGCGGCGGGGAGGCGGCCGCGTATCCACCCTTGTGAGGAGCAACAGCTGTGAGCAGCAACAACGGTGACGTCCGGCTCTGGGGCGGCCGGTTCGCCGACGGTCCGGCCGAGGCGCTGGCGAAGCTGTCGGCGTCGGTCCACTTCGACTGGCGGCTCGCGCCGTACGACATCGCCGGTTCGCGCGCTCACGCCCGAGTGCTCCACAAGGCGGGCCTGCTCACCGAGGACGAGCTCCAGCGGATGATCGCGGGGCTCGACCTGCTGGAGGCCGACGTCGCCGCCGGCTCCTTCGTCGGCACCATCGCCGACGAGGACGTCCACACCGCCCTGGAGCGGGGCCTGCTCGAGCGGCTCGGCCCCGACCTCGGCGGCAAGCTGCGGGCCGGCCGGTCCCGCAACGACCAGGTCGCCACGCTCTTCCGGATGTACCTGCGCGACCACGCCCGGATCATCGCCGGTCTGATCGCCGAGCTCCAGGACGCGCTGGTCGGCCTCGCCGAGGCGCACCCCGACGTGGCGATGCCCGGCCGCACCCACCTCCAGCACGCCCAGCCGGTGCTCTTCGCCCACCACGTCCTGGCCCACGTCCAGTCCCTGTCCCGGGACGCCGAGCGGCTGCGGCAGTGGGACGCGCGCACGGCGGTCTCGCCGTACGGATCGGGCGCGCTCGCGGGCAGCAGCCTCGGCCTGGACCCGGAGGCGGTGGCGAAGGACCTCGGCTTCGAGCACGGCTCCGTCGCCAACTCCATCGACGGCACGGCCTCCCGCGACTTCGTGGCGGAGTTCGCCTTCATCACCGCGATGATCGGCGTCAACCTCTCCCGGATCGCCGAGGAGGTCATCATCTGGAACACGAAGGAGTTCTCCTTCGTCACCCTCCACGACGCCTTCTCCACCGGCTCCTCGATCATGCCGCAGAAGAAGAACCCGGACATCGCGGAGCTGGCGCGCGGCAAGTCGGGCCGTCTGATCGGCAATCTGACCGGTCTGATGGCGACGCTGAAGGCGCTGCCGCTCGCGTACAACCGGGACCTCCAGGAGGACAAGGAGCCGGTCTTCGACTCCTGCGACCAACTGGAGGTGCTGCTGCCCGCGTTCACCGGGATGATGGCGACCCTCACCGTCAACCGGGAGCGCATGGAGGAGCTGGCGCCCGCGGGCTTCTCGCTCGCCACCGACATCGCGGAGTGGCTGGTCAAGCAGGGCGTGCCGTTCCGGGTGGCGCACGAGGTCGCGGGGGAGTGCGTCAAGGTCTGCGAGGTGCACGGGATCGAGCTCGACGAGCTCACCGACGACCAGTTCGCCAAGATCTCCGAGCATCTGACGCCCGAGGTGCGGACCGTCCTCAACGTCCCCGGCGCCCTCGCCTCCCGCGACGGCCGCGGCGGCACCGCCCCCTCGGCGGTCGCCGTCCAACTCGCCGAGGTCAAGGCCGACCTGACCGTCCAGCACGCCTGGGCCACCGCCAAGAACTGACATACCGGTACGGGGTGTGCGCGCCGCGCGTGCCCCGTACGGATGGAGTGGCCCGGAGATGTCGATCAGCGGCGCCCGTTTCGTGCGACCATGGTCCCTTCGGCTGTGAGGGAGTGGACGTGGGGGACGTGGCGGTCGGCGCGCAAGAAGGACACGGGGAGGCCGAGCGGCCCCAGGAGACCGAGCGGACGGCGCCCGAGGCGGCGCCCGACGAGCCGGGCGGACCCGGCGAGCCGGACGGCGGCCCGGTCGGCGCCCCCAGGAAGCAGCGCTCCTTCTGGAAGGAGCTGCCGCTGCTCATCGGCATCGCGCTGATCCTCGCGCTGCTGATCAAGACGTTTCTGGTGCAGGCGTTCTCGATCCCCTCGGACTCGATGCAGAACACCCTCCAGCGTGGTGACCGCGTGCTGGTGGACAAGCTGACGCCGTGGTTCGGCTCCGAGCCCGAGCGCGGCGAGGTCGTCGTCTTCCACGACCCGGGCAACTGGCTCCAGGGCGAGCCCACGCCGCAGCCCAACGCCGTGCAGAAGGTGCTCAGCTTCGTCGGGCTGATGCCTTCAGCCGAGGAGAAGGACCTGATCAAGCGGGTCGTCGCGGTCGGCGGCGACACCGTCGAGTGCAAGGGCACGGGCCCGCTGAAGGTCAACGGCAAGGCCCTGAACGAGCCGTACGTCTTCGCCGGGAACACCCCGTGCAGCACGGACCCGGAGAGCCAGTTCAAGGTCACGGTGCCCAAGGGCCGCATCTGGGTCATGGGCGACCACCGGCAGAACTCGGCGGACTCCCGCTACCACCAGGAGCAGCCGGGCGGCGGCTCGGTGCCGGTCGACAAGGTCGTGGGGCGCGCGCTCGTCATCGCCTGGCCGGTCAACCGCTGGGACACGCTCCCGGTGCCGAGCACCTTCGGCCAGTCGGGCATCGGCACGGTCGCGGCGGCGGCGCCGGCCGCGCTCGGCCTGCTGGGCGCGGCTCCGATCGTGCTGCTGCGCAGGCGCCGGCGCAACACCCGCTGAGACACCTCACGTACGGAAGGGGCCCGGACAGCCTGAGAAGGCCGTCCGGGCCCCTTTTCGCGTGCTACGCCCCGACCGTTCCGTCTATCCCCTCGCGCAGGAAGTCGGCATGGCCGTTGTGGCGGGCGTACTCCAGCGTCACATGCACCATCACGAGCCGCAGCGAGACGTCCGTGTCCCACCGGGCGGCGTGGACGACCGTGTCGAGCGACTCGGCCTCGCGCTCAATGCGGCGGGAGTGCTCGACCTCGGCCTGCCACCGTTCGAACGCGTCCGCCCGGGTGGCGCCGCTCGCGTCGTACGCCACCTGGTAGTCGTCCACGTCCGAGTAGACCAGCGTGATGTCCTCGGCGTTGACGACCTTGCGGAACCAGGTGCGCTCCACCTCCGCCATGTGCCGTACGAGACCGAGCAGCGAGAGCGTCGACGGCGGCATGGACGTGGCGCGCAGCTCCTCGTCGGTCAGGCCCTCGCACTTCATCGCGAGCGTCGCGCGCTGGTAGTCGAGAAAGGCCCGCAGCGTTTCGCGCTCACCGGCGAGCAGGGGCGGCGGCACGCGGTTGTCGGTCACTTCGGGGTCCTTTCGAGGGCGTTGAGGATCGCCCGCCAGGTTAGTGATCAACGGGTGGCGAGTCGACGGGCTTTCGAATGAGACGTCAACGTCTCATTCGGGCTATGGTCGTCTCATGACCGTGGACCGCGACCAGGTGCTGCGTACGGCAGCCGCCCTGCTCTCCCGCAAATCGACCGCCACGATGGACGAGGTGGCCCGCGCCGCCGGCATCGGGCGCGCCACCCTGCACCGCCACTTCGCCGGGCGCGACGCGCTGGTCAGGGCGCTGGAGAACTTCGGCATCGAGCAGTTCGAAGCGGCCCTGGACGCGGCCCGGCTGGACGAGGGGCCCGCCCCCGACGCGCTGCGCCGGCTGATCGCCGAGGTGGAGCCCGCGGCCGGGCTGCTCGCCTTCCTGGTCACCGAGAACCAGCTCTTCGAGGGCGACCAGATGAACGAGGGCTGGGCCCGGCTCGACGCCCGCGTCTCCGCGCTCTTCCGGCGCGGCCAGGAGCAGGGCGAGTTCCGCATCGACCTCACCCCGGCCTGGCTCACCGAGGCCCTGTACGGCCTGATCGGCACCTGCGCCTGGGCCGTCCAGGTCGGCCGGGTGGCCGCCAACGACTTCCAGTACATGATCGTCGAGTTGCTGCTCGGCGGAGCGCGACGGAGCGTGGAGAAATGACCAGTACCGACCGGCGGGCCGAGTCCACCCACGACGTACGCAACCCGGGCCGCTGGCTCGCCCTCGCCGTGCTCGTCCTGGCCGTGCTCCTCGTCGCGGTCGACGCGACCGTCCTGGGACTGGCCACCCCGTTCCTCAGCGAGGACCTGAAGCCGTCCGGCCCGCAGCTGCTGTGGATCGGCGACGTCTACTCGTTCGTCATCGCGGGCCTGCTCGTCTCCATGGGCAGCCTCGGCGACCGGATCGGCCGCAAGCGGCTGCTGCTGTGCGGCGCGGTGGCCTTCGGCGCGGTCTCGGTGCTCAACGCGTACGCCTCCAGCCCCGAGATGATGATCCTGGCGCGGGCACTCCTCGGTGTGGCGGGCGCGACCCTGATGCCGTCCACGCTGGCGCTGATCCGGAACATCTTCCACGACCCGCGCGAGCGCAGCCTCGCCGTCGGCATCTGGGGGGCTGCGGCCTCGGCGGGCGCGGCCGTCGGGCCGGTCGTCGGCGGCTTCCTCCTGGAGAACTTCTGGTGGGGCTCGGTCTTCCTGATCAACCTGCCCGTGATGGCCGTCCTCGTCCTCGTCGGCATCAAGCTGCTCCCCGAGTCCCGCGACCCCAACCCCGGCCCGTGGGACCTGGTCAGCGTGCTGCTGTCGCTGGTGGGCATGGTCGCGATCGTGTACGCGGTGAAGGAGGCGGCGGTCAACGGGTTCGGCCTGGAGATCGCCGGGGTGGCGCTGGTGGGCGTGCTGGCGCTGATCTGGTTCGTACGCCGCCAGCTCACCCTGGACTCACCGCTGCTCGACATGCGGCTCTTCCACCACAAGGGCTTCTCCGGTGCGGTCCTGGCCGACCTGCTGACCATCCTGGGCCTGTCCGGCCTGGTCTTCTTCCTCTCCCAGTTCCTCCAACTGGTCCAGGTGCGCTCGCCGTTGGAGGCCGGTCTGATCGAACTGCCCGCGGCGGTGGGCGCGGTGGGCGCGGGGCTCGCGGCGGGTTACGTGGCCCGCCGGGCCTCGGTGCGCAGCGCGGTCGCCGTGGGGCTTGCGGCGGTCGGCGCGGCCCTGGCGGCGTGCATGGCGATAACGGCCGACACGGGCGTGGTGGCCCTCGGCATCGCGCTGTTCGTGGGCGGCCTGGGCGCCGGTCTCGCCTTCACGGTGACGGCCGACGTGATCCTCTCCAGCGTGCCGAAGGAGCAGGCGGGGGCGGCGTCGGCGGTCTCCGAGACGGCGTACGAGCTGGGCGCGGCCCTCGGCATCGCGCTCCTCGGTTCCGTGGTCACGGGCATCTACCGCGGCTTCACGGCCCCGGCGGACCTGCCCGCGGGCGTCTCGGCGGAGGCGCACGACTCGCTCGGCGGCGCGGTGGAGGCGGCCACGCGGCTTCCCGCCGAGCAGGCGGCCCCCATGCTGTCCGCCGCCCGGGACGCCTTCACGGACGGCTTCCAGACGGCCGCCGCGGTCGGCAGCGCGGTGCTGTTCGCGACGGCGGCGGCGGCGTGGTTCCTGCTGCGGGGCCAACGCCTGGAGGAGGGCCTGGAGCACCCCTGAGCCCCGCCTGCGCCCCCGCTTTGGGCTCGCGCCCGGCCACGTGCGCCCCAAAGGGGCGCGGGGAACTGCGCGCTCAGCCCAGCACGGTCCGCAGCCATACGACAGCTTGTTCTTCGGCTGCGGGCCGGTGGGGGCTGGTCGCGCAGTTCCCCGCGCCCCTAAAAGCCAAAACCCAAAACCCGGCGGCTACGCCGCCTTACGCCGCCTTCGCCTTCGTGGCGTACATGTCGACGTACTCCTGCCCGGACAGCCGCATGACCTCGGCCATCACCGAGTCCGTGACGGCCCGCAGGACATAGCGGTCCCGGTCCATGCCCTCGTACCGCGAGAACTCCATCGGCTCGCCGAAGCGGACCGTCACCTTGCCGGGCCGCGGCAGCCCCGCCCCGCTCGGCTGGATCTTGTCCGTGCCGATCATCGCGAACGGCACGACCGGCGCACCCGTCATCAGGGTCAGCCGCGCGATACCGGTGCGGCCGCGGTACAGGCGGCCGTCGGGGGAGCGGGTGCCCTCCGGGTAGATGCTGAAGACCTTGCCCTCTTCCAGGACCTGGCGCCCCGTCATCAGCGCCGCGACCCCGCCGTGCCCGCCGTCGCGGTTGACCGGGATCATGCCGACGCCGCTGAAGAACCACGCCATCAGCCGGCCCTTGAGGCCCTTGCCCGTGACGTACTCGTCCTTGCCGATGAAGTACACCGGACGGTCCAGGCACACCGGCATGATCATCGAGTCGATGAACGTCAGGTGGTTGCCCGCGAGGATGACCGGACCCGTCCCGGGGATGTTCTCGGCGCCCTCCACCTGCGGACGGAACATCAGGCGCATGATCGGTCCGAGCACTGCCTTGATGAGCGCGAGTCGGGACAACGCTTCCTCCGGTGTCGTGGGCTGACGGGTCCGCGCGGAACCGAGGTCCGCGCAGGTGAGGACGATACTCGCGGCCCGCGCCTGATCGCACATCGGGTTCACGGAGTGGATACGCGATGTTGACGCGTGTTCGCGCCACGTTCGGCCGCCATTGGCCGTGGGGGCTCCCCTCCTTAAGGGGTGTACGCCTACGCTCGACCCCTCCCGTTGACAGGTGCGGGACACGTGGAACCAGCCATACTTCCAAGGAGCGTTCATGACACAGGGTGAGCGGATGAGCCCCGGCCGGCGCACGGTGCTCGGCGCGGCGGTGCTGGGCACGGCGGCCGCCGGGCTGCCCGCCGCGGCCGCGAGCGCGCAGACCCGGCCGCAGCACGGCGGGGCGCGCCGTCACGGAACGTACAAGGACCTGCCGGTCCCGTACGTGATCGGCCACCGCGGCACCGCCGGGTACCGCCCCGAGCACACCCTCGGCTCCTACCAGCACGCCCTGGACCTCGGCGCCCACGTCATCGAGCAGGACCTCGTCCCCACCAAGGACGGGCATCTGGTCTGCCGCCACGAGAACGACATCACCGCCACCACGGACGTCGCCGACCACCGCGAGTTCGCCGCCCGCAAGGCCACCAAGACGGTCGACGGCGTGGCCGTCACCGGCTGGTTCACCGAGGACTTCACGCTCGCCGAGCTGAAGACCCTGCGCGCCAAGGAGCGGCTGCCCGCCGTCCGCCAGCGCAACACGCTCTACGACGGCCGCTGGGACGTGCCGACCTTCGAGGAGGTCCTCCAGTGGGCCGAGCGCGAGGGCCGCCGCCTGGGCCGTCGCATCTGGCTGCACACCGAGACCAAGCACCCCACCTACTTCCGGGGGCTCGGCCTTGCCTTGGAGGACCGGGTGGCACGTCTGCTGCGCCGGTACGGGCGCCACCGCGCCGACTCCCCGCAGTTCCTCCAGTCCTTCGAGCCCAGCAGCATCCAGCGGCTGAGCCGGCTGGTCGACACCCCGTCGGTCGTGCTGCTCTCCGGCAAGGGCTCCAAGCCCTGGGACTTCGTGGTGAGCGGCGACCCGCGCACCACCGACGACCTGGTCAAGCCCGCGGGCCTGAAATGGATCGCCTCGTACGCCCAGGGCATCGGCCCCACCCTGGACCTGATCGTCCCCAAGGACGCGGCGGGCCGGCTCACCACGCCGACCACCCTGGTCGCGGACGCCCACGCGCAGGGGCTGATCCTCCACCCGTACACGATGCGCAACGAGAACACCTTCCTGCCCGCCGACTTCCGGCGCGGCACCGACCCCAACGCGTACGGCGACGCGTTCGGGGCCTTCAAGGCGTACTTCACGACCGGTATCGACGCCGTCTTCTCCGACAACGCGGACACGGCACTGCTCGCGGCAGCAGACTTCCGCGCGAAGCGCTAGTCCCCGTATCGGTAGCTCTCGTATACGAGTCTTCACTTACGGGTGAGATGCGGCCGCCGTCGAAACCGCCTCGCGCGGCGGCCGCGTCCCGCCCGGCATGGACCTCGTCAAAGAGCTGAGCCCGCTGCTGGCCGCCGAGGCCGCCGCGGAGGCGCCGGGCGCCGGAGTCGACCCCGCGGACCTCGAACAGGACGTCTGGGTGCGTCTGCTCGAAAGCCGTCCGGCGGACCCCGTGCCCTGGGTGCGTTGGGCCGTTCGGGCGGAAGTGAGACGGGCCCGCCGCCGGGCGCGGCACGAACTGCCGTTCGCCGCGGAACCGGCCGCCGACCCGGAAACAGGCCCGGAACGCCGGGTTCTGAGCGAGGAGCTGAGCCGTGCGCTGCGTACGGCCGTGGCCAGGACTCCGGGAAACTGCCCGCGCCTGCTGACCGCACTTCTTTCGCCCAGCGACCTCACTTACCGAGAAATCGCAGGGGAGTTGGATATCTCACAGGGGAGTCTGGGGCCGATGCGTTCCCGTTGCCTGGGATGCCTGCGCAGAATGCTCGCGGCGGAGGTTGCGGCTCCTGGCCTGCGGGGAATGGAGCGTTAGACAACCGGCGGACAGGTGAGCGGAAGGCATGCACACATGGGCATGAGCGTGACCATCTCTGCGGCGCGTGAAGGCGACTGCGAGCAGATCCTCAAGCTTCAGTACCTCTGCTACCAGAGCGAGGCGGAGCTCTACGGGGACTACTCCATCGAGCCGCTCACCCAGACACTCGACGGCCTGCGGGACGAGCTCGGCAGCGGGTACGCGCTGGTGGCGCGGCTCGGCGACGAGGTGGTCGCCTCGGTCAGAGGCAGCGTGGACGGGTCGGGCACCGGCCGGATCGACAAGCTGATCGTGCACCCGCGGATGCAGGGGCACGGGCTGGGGAGCCGGCTGCTCAGCGCCATAGAGGAACACTTCGCCGGTCAGCTGTCGGCCAAGCGGTTCCGGCTCTTCACGGGGCATCGCAGCGAGTCGAATCTGCGGCTGTATCGCAAGCACGGGTATGCGCCGGTCGCGACGGAGGCGCTGAGTCCCGGGCTTTCCCTGGTCACTCTGGAGAAGGACGCGTCGGCTCGGGAGTTCGTGGCCAGCGCGTAGCGCTCCGCGGGAGTCGGGTGCTTTGTCTGCGGACCGTGCTGGGTTGCTCGCGCCCACGCGGCGGAGCCGCACAATGTCACAGCCCCGCGCCCCTAAATACCTAGGGGCGCGGGGAACTGCGCGAGCAACCCAGCACGGTCCGCAGGCGAGGCACCATCAGGCGGCAGCCCTGTTTCGGCGCAGCCACAGCATGCCCAGCACCGGCAGGATCACCGGGATGAGCAGATAGCCCGCTCCGTAGTCCGACCAGACCGTCGCGTCGGGGAACGCCGACTTGTCCGCCAGCGTCCACGTGCCGACGGTCAGGACGAAGACCAGCTCCGCCGCACAGCACACCAGCGCCGTCCGCCGCAGCCGCTCCCCGCCACGTACCAGCGAGAACGTGATGAAGCCGTACACCACGGCCGCCACGGCCGACAGCACGTACGCCAGCGGTGCCTTACCGAAGTCCTGGATCATCTGGACGATCGAGCGGGAGGCGGCGGCGACGGTGAACACCCCGTAGAACCAGACCAGCACGCGGCCGGGGCCGCTGCCCAGTTTCCCGCCTTCGGACTCGTTCCGCCCGGTGGACTCGGTGGTGGACTCGGCCACGGTCACCCTCCCCAGATGTCGTAGAGACGCACTTCGAGCACCGCGAGCACCACCGCGCCGGCCGAGACCGTCACGGAGCCCCACTTGGTCCGCTCGCTCAGCGACAGCAGACCCGCCGCAGGGACCGCCGCGAACGAGCCCACCAGATAGGCGATGAAGATCGCCATGCCCTGGTCGGGCCGCTCGCCCCGCCCGAGCTGCACGATGCCGACCACCAGCTGCGCCAGGGCGAGCACGGAGACCACGGCCATGCCGATGAAGTGCCAGTCCTTGGTGGGCTGGTCCCGGTAGGCGGCGAAGCCGCACCAGGCGGCGAGGGCGAGCGCGGCGGCGGCGACCGCGACCGTCAGGGCGTCAAGCATGAGAACGAGCGTATTACGGCCCGAAGCGCCCGACGCGCCCGCCCCGGGCGGGACCGGCCGGGGCGATCAGGCCATCGTGGCCTTGGCCACAGGACGCCCTGGGGTGAGGTGTGATCGCCGCCGTGGGGAAGCGGGTGGCGCCCTCCGTATCGGCGCAGGCCAGACGGGGGAGAGGGGGGTGGGAGAGGGTGTCTCCGCCCTCTCGGGGCCGTCCCGGGCGCGTCCGCATCGCGGGCCATGCTCGTCCGGAATGCGGACAGCCTTGATCCGCTCTTCGCTCCTTCTGCTTTACTTCATGCATGACCACGACGAGCAGCCGCACCCTTGCGACCGAGGCGATGAACGCGCCCGGTGCTCGTTGTATGTGTCGAATGTGCGCCTTCTGAGGGCCCCCGCCTGAGCCTCGCGCCCCGAAGCGAGACCCATGAGCCATGCCCGCGCACGCCATGCTCCCCGGTTACCACCGATTGTGGCTGTGACGCGTCCCGAACACGAATGCCCCGTGCCCGGCGGACACCGCGCCGCGCACTCGACAGTGACGGAAATCCTGTGATCACCACTACGGGCCTCACCAAGGTCTACCAGTCGCGCGGCCGTGAGGTCACCGCCCTGGACGGCGTAGACCTCCACGTCCGCGAGGGCGAGGTCTTCGGCGTCATCGGCCAGAGCGGCGCCGGCAAGTCCTCCCTCATCCGCTGCGTCAACCTGCTGGAGCGGCCGACCACCGGCACGGTGACCGTCGACGGCGTCGACCTCACCGCCCTCGCCGGGCGCGGCCGCCGCGCCGGCAAGGAGCTGCGCCAGGCGCGCAGCCGCATCGGCATGGTCTTCCAGCACTTCAACCTGCTCTCCGCGCGCACCGTGCAGGCCAACATCGAGCTGCCGCTGGAGATCCTCGGCGTCTCCGGCAAGGAGCGCTCCCGCAAGGCCCTCGAACTCCTCGACCTGGTCGGCCTCGCCGACAAGGCCAAGGCCTACCCCGCCCAGCTCTCCGGCGGCCAGAAGCAGCGCGTCGGCATCGCCCGCGCCCTGGCCGGCGACCCCAAGGTGCTGCTCTCCGACGAGGCGACCAGCGCGCTGGACCCGGAGACCACCCGCTCCATCCTCCAGCTGCTGCGCGACCTCAACCAGCAGCTCGGTCTGACCGTCCTGCTCATCACGCACGAGATGGATGTCGTCAAGACGGTCTGCGACTCGGCCGCGCTAATGAAGCGGGGCAGGATCGTCGAGTCCGGGACGGTCGGCGAACTGCTCGCCACCCCCGGCTCCGAGCTCGCCGCCGAGCTGTTCCCGGTGACCGGCGAGGCCACCGGCCCCGAGCGCACGGTCGTCGACGTGACCTTCCACGGCGAGTCGGCCACCCAGCCGGTCATCTCGCAGCTGGCCCGCACGTACAACGTCGACATCTCGATCCTCGGCGCCGCGATGGACACCGTCGGCGGCCGGCAGATCGGCCGGATGCGCATCGAGCTGCCCGGACGGTACGAGGAGAACGTCGTCCCCGTCGGCTTCCTGCGCGAGCAGGGCCTCCAGGTGGACGTCGTCGAAGCCGACGCGGTCGACACCGCGGTGGAGATCCCGGCGCAGGCCGTCGCCGCCCCGGTCAAGGAAGGTGCCAAGTGAGCTGGTCCGAGATGCAGCCGCTGCTGTCCCAGGGAACCATCGACACCCTCTACATGGTGCTCTGGTCCAGCCTGGTCACCGTCGCGGGCGGACTGCCGCTGGGTGTGCTGCTCGTGCTCACCGACAAGGGCGGGCTGCTCCAGAACCGCCCGGTGAACAAGGTCATCGGCGTGGTCGTGAACATCGGCCGCTCGATGCCCTTCATCATCCTGCTGATCGCGCTGATCCCCTTCACCACCTGGGTGGTCGGCACCTTCATCGGCCCCACCGCGATGATCGTGCCGCTCGCCGTCGGCGCCATCCCGTTCTTCGCCCGGCTCGTCGAGACCGCGATCCGCGAGGTCGACCACGGTCTGGTCGAGGCCGTCCAGTCGATGGGCGGCTCCATCCCGACCATCGTCCGCAAGGTGCTGCTCCCGCAGGCGCTGCCCTCGCTGATCGCCGGACTCACCACCACCGTGATCACCCTGGTCAGCTACTCGGCGATGGCCGGCGCGGTCGGTGGCGAGGGCCTCGGCTCCAAGGCCATCACCTACGGGTTCCAGCGCTTCGAGACGCAGTTCATGCTCATCACCGTCGGTGTGCTCATCGCCATCGTCACCGTGATCCAGCTGATCGGCGACGGCGCCGTACGGCTCCTGGCCCGCCGGGGCCGTACCTCCTGAACTTCTTCTCCCAGAGCCCGCACTCCTTGTCCGGGCGACCGACCGCATCACCAGAAAGAGGCACTTTTCGTGCGTAACAACATCAAGATCACCGCTGCTGCCGCCACCGCCGCGCTCGCCCTCGGCCTCACCGCCTGCGGCACCTCCTCCGACCCGAAGACGTCGAGCGCCAAGGGCGCCTCGGCCGACACCTCCAAGGCGCTCGTCGTCGCGGCGTCCCCGACCCCGCACGCCGACATCCTGAACTTCGTCAAGAAGAACCTGGCGGAGAAGGCCGGACTCAAGCTGGAGGTCAAGGAGTTCACGGACTACGTCCTGCCGAACACCGCCACCCAGCAGGGCCAGGTCGACGCCAACTTCTTCCAGCACAAGCCGTACCTCGACGACTTCAACAAGAAGAACAACACGACCATCGTGCCGGTCGTGAACGTCGAACTGGAGCCGCTCGGCCTCTACTCCAAGAAGGTCAAGTCGGTGAAGGAGATCGCCTCCGGGCAGACGATCGCCGTCCCGAACGACACCACCAACGAGGGCCGCGCGCTCCAGCTGCTCGCGGGCAACGGCCTGATCACCCTCAAGGACGGCGTCGGCACCTCCGCCAAGCTCTCCGACATCAAGGACAGCAAGGGCCTGAAGTTCAAGGAGATCGAGGCCGCCACGCTGCCCCGCGCCCTGAACGACGTCGACGCAGCGGTCATCAACGGCAACTACGCCATCGAGGCCAAGCTCAGCCCGGCCAAGGACTCGCTGGTCCTGGAGACGGCGGACGGCAACCCGTACGCCAACTTCCTCGCCGTCAAGAAGGGCAACGAGGCCGACCCGCGGGTCCAGAAGCTGGCCCAGCTCCTCAACTCCGACGAGGTCAAGAAGTTCATCCAGGACAAGTACCAGGGCTCGGTCATCCCGGCCTTCGGCGCCGTCAAGTCCTGACCCCCGCCGGTCAGTTCCGGCCACCGCCCCGGGGCCCCGTACACCACACGGTGTGCGGGGCCCCGGCGCGTGCTCCGCCTCCCGGGCAGGCCCCCCGGCCATGCACATCCCCGCGCCGATGCTGCATGCTGTGCCTTTACGGCCTGACGACCGTCCCCCGGCATGGAGCGGCACATGACTACCCCGACCCCGGTGTTCCCGGACATCTCCATCAGCACCGACCGGCTGGTGCTGCGCGCCTTCGACGAGGACGACATCCCGGCGCACATCGAGATGATGAACGACGAGCACGTCATCGCCTGGACCTCCGTGCCCCATCCCTACACGGCCCGCGACGCCCTGGAGTTCGTCCGCCTGCACGCCCCGGCCGAGCGCACCTCGGGGCGCGGGATCGTCTTCGCCGTCACCGAGTTCCTCACCCAGCGCCTGGTCGGCGTCGTGCACCTGCAGAACACCAACTGGCGCACCCTGGCCACCGAGGTCGGCTACGTCGTCGCCCCCTGGGCGCGCGGCGAGGGCTACGCCACCGAGGCCGTGCTCGCCGCCGCGCAGTGGCTCTTCAGGGACCAGCGCTTCGAGCGCGTCGAGCTGCGCACCGCCGCCGACAACACCGCCTCCCAGCAGGTCGCGCAGAAGATCGGCTGCATCAGCGAGGGCGTGCTGCGCAACGCGTGGATAGCGCGCACGCAGACGGAGGACGGCGGCTGGGCGGACATCCGCACCGACCTGATCGTGTGGAGCCTGCTCCCCGAGGACCTGGACGGCGTCGCCGACCAGCTCGCGGACGCCGGATACGCCTCGTACGCCGACTGGAACTGAGCCGGGCGGCCGCCCGCTCGCCCGACCGCACCCCTGCCGCACCAGGTACCCTCACCGTGGCCGGGCCCACCGGGGCCGCCCCGACCTGCGACAACTCCAGGAGACTGACGACGATGGCCGACCGCGTCACGGTGATCGGCTGGGACGGCTCGCCGCTCACCCCGGCGGCCAGGTCCGCGCTGTCCGCCGCCACCCTGGTGGCCGGCGCCGCCCACCACCTGGCGCTGCCCGAGGTGCCCCCGCGCGCCGAGCGGATCCGCCTCGGCAGCGTCGACCTCGCCGCCCGCCGCATCGCCGGACACCGCGGCAGCGCGGTCGTCCTCGCCGACGGGGACCCCGGGTTCTTCGGCGTCGTCCGCACCCTGCGCGCCCCCGAGCACGGCCTGGAAGTCGAAGTGGTGCCCGCCGTCTCGGCGGTGGCCGCCGCGTTCGCCCGGGCCGGGATGCCCTGGGACGACGCCCAGATCGTCGTCGCCCACCGCCGCACCCTGCGCCGGGCCGTCAACGTGTGCCGGGCGCACACCAAGGTCGCCGTCCTCACCTCGCCGGGCGCCGGTCCCGCCGAGCTCGCCCTGCTCCTCGAAGGCGTCCACCGCACCTTCGTCATCTGCGAGGAGCTCGGCAGCGAGCGCGAACAGGTCACCGTCCTCACCTCCGACAAGGTCGCCGACCACGCCTGGCGCGACCCCAACCTGGTCATCGTGATCGGCGGCGGCCAGGGCGCCGTACCGGGCCCCGGCTGGATCGCCGGACGCGACCCGGGCCACCCGCAGCAGGTCCGCGGCTGGGCCCTGCCCGCGCACGAGTACGGGGACGACCTCGGCTCCGGAGAATCCGCCGGGCTGCGCGCCGCCCAGCTGGCCCGGCTCGGCCCGCGCACCGGCGACCTGGTCTGGGACATCGGCTGCGGCAGCGGGGCGCTGGCCGCCGAGGCCGCCCGGTTCGGGGCCGCCGTCATCGCCGTCGACGCCGACCCGGACGCCTGCGCCCGCACCGAGGCCGCCGCCCGCCGCTTCGGCGTCCAGGTCCAGGTGCGGGCCGGCCGCGCCCCGCACGTACTGGAGTCGCTGCCCGAGCCCGACGTCGTCCGCGTCGGCGGTGGGGGAGCGGAGGTCGTCTCCGCCTGCGCCGACCGCCGCCCGGAGCGGATCGTCGCGCACGCCGCCACCCGCGACGGCGCCGAGGCGATCGGAGCCGCCCTCGAAGCCGGCGGGTACGACGTGGAGTGCGCCCTCCTCCAGTCCGTGGAACTGGACGCGAGCGCCTGGTCGGAACGCGAACGCTCGGTCGCATTCCTGCTCTCCGGAAGGCGCCGGGAAAGGTCCCCGTGATCTCTCCGGCGTGTCGTCCGGGGTAGGCTGGCCGACTGTTGTACCGCACCGGGCCGTTCGGCGCTACGTTCGTCAATGTCCGGAATGGGGAACCGGTTTGGGGCCCTGTCGCGGTACGTCGGATCCCGGGGAAGCGCAACGTGGCGCACCCCACACGTTCCGTGGCCGAGACGGGGCGCCAGGTCGGCGATCTCCCGCGAGAATGCTTTGTGTTCGCGGGCCGTTCGCACCGCGCGGCGTGCCCGCTCGTTCTTGTTGACGGGTGCGGGGCGCTCGTTGCGTGGGCGGTCCCCGGGCGCAGGCCGAAGAAGCACTACAGATGGGCGAGG
The DNA here is from genome assembly GCF_014649795.1 of Streptomyces melanogenes. Lineage (GTDB taxonomy): Bacteria > Actinomycetota > Actinomycetes > Streptomycetales > Streptomycetaceae > Streptomyces > Streptomyces noboritoensis. The sequence goes on along the minus strand of NZ_BMTS01000005.1, from coordinate 204,316 downwards.
GGTACGCATGACTGACACCGGCCAGGTCCCGGGCGAGGGACTGCCGGAGGACGCAGGCATGGTGGAGCAGCCGGGCGTCCCCGCTCCCGGCGCGTACACCTTCCTCGACCCCTCCGACGGTTCGGCGCTCGGCGCGGACGACGACGACCTCCTGCTGATGCCGGGCGCCCAGGGCGCCTGGATCGACCCGCAGTCCGCGCCCGCCCCGCTCGCGGCCCCCGTGCCGGTGCCGACCCCGGTGCACGCCGCCCCCGCCCCGGAGCAGCCCGCCGAGCCCGGCGCCCACGAGGCCGGCGGCCGCGACTCCGGCTCGGTGGACCTGGGCGCCGTGCGCACCGCGTCCGCGCCGCCGCCCGCACGCCGCCCGCTGCACATGGGCCCGCCGGTGCCCGACGCCACCGGCGGTGTCGTCCGGTCCCTCGCCGACCGCGGACCGGCCGCCGGCGCCCCGGCGAACCCGGCCCCGGTGCGTACCCCCGGCCCGCCGACCACCGGCCCCGAATACCTGGACGTGCCCCGCGAGGAGGCGCCCGCGCCGCTGTCCGGCCCCCAGCTGAGCGAGCTCCCGCCGCAGGGTGCGACGCCGTGGGAGTCCGTGGCGCCGCAGGAGGCCGTGCAGGCCCCGGCGCCGCAGCCCGCGCCCGAGCCGCAGCAGGCCCAGCGGGTCCGCCGGCCCGAGCCCGTCCGGGCCGAGGCCGCCGCGCCGCAGGCCGTACAGCCCCAGCAGTCCCTTGCGCAGCCTGAGCCCCAGGAGTCGTCGAACGACCTGGTCAGCCCCGCAGAAACGGTCGTCCCGGAGGAGCTCGCGCCCGCCGGTGTGCCCGCCCACGCCGTGGCTGCCTCCGAGCAGCCGTCGCCGGTCATGGCACCGGTGCAGCCGGTCACGCCCGTGCTGCCGGTGGCGGCCGTTCAGCCGCCCGCCGTCGGTCAGTTCGTGCCGGTGGAGGGCTCGGTCCCGACCGGGCCGCACCTGGCCCCGTCGCCGGTGGAGCCGGTGGCCGCGCCTGTCGCCGAGCACGCGCCCGAGCCCGTCGCGGTGCCCGCCGCCGAGCCGGTGGCCGCGCCGGTCGTGGCCGCCATGCCTGCGGAGCCGTCGGCACAGGCCGCCCAGCCGCAGCCGGTGCAGCCCGCCCAGCAGTCCCAGCCCTCCCAGCCCGAGGCCGTGCAGCCGGAGCCGGTGGCCGAGGCGGTCGTCGAGCCCGTCGCGCCGATCGCCGTGGGCCCCGTGGTCGTGGAGGAGGCCGAGGACGCCGTGGCCGAGCCGGTCGCGCCCGCGCCCGAGCCGGTGGTCGTCGAGGCCCCGGTCGCCGTGGAGCCCGTGGCTGCCCCCGCGCCCGCCGAGCCCGTGGCCGAGGTGCAGGAGCAGGCCCAGGAGCAGATCCACGTCCAGGTGCGGGTCGAGGAGCCGGACGCGGCCGAGCCGCAGCCCGTGCCCGTCCCGGCCGTCGCGACGCCGGTCGTGCCCGTACCCCGCTCGGAGTCCCTCCCGGAGCCGCAGCCCGAGACGGTCCCGGCCGCCCCCGAGGCACCGGCGCCCGTGCTCGTCACGGACGAGCCCGAGCCCCTGGCCGCCGAGGCCGCGCCCGAGCAGCCCGCGCCCGTTCCCGTGATCATCGAGGACGACGAGGACGAGACCGAGGAGATCGCCCCGGCCGTCGCCGAAGCCGCCGAGGCCGTCGAGCAGGCCGAGCCGCTCCCGGCCGACGCCGCCCCGGAGGCCGAGAGAGCCGACGCCGACGACGAGGACGCCTTCGTCGAGGCGGGCGCCCCGGCCCCCGGTTACGCCGACGCCGAGCGCGAGGCCGTGCTGCGCGTGATGCGCGAGCGCCGCGACATCCGCAACGGCTTCCGCAGCGACCCCATCCCGCACGAGGTGCTGCTGCGCGTCCTGGAGGCCGCGCACACCGCCCCCAGCGTGGGCCACTCGCAGCCCTGGGACTTCGTGGTCATCCGGTCCGCCGAGACCCGCCGCACCATGCACGAGCTCGCCCAGCGCCAGCGCGACGCGTACGCGAAGTCGCTGCCCAAGGGCCGGGCGAAGCAGTTCAAGGAACTGAAGATCGAGGCCATCCTCGACACCCCGGTGAACATCGTGGTCACCGCCGACCCGACGCGCGGCGGCCGCCACACCCTGGGCCGCTACACCCAGCCGCAGATGGCCCCGTACTCCTCGGCGCTCGCCGTCGAGAACCTCTGGCTCGCCGCCCGCGCCGAGGGCCTCGGCGTCGGCTGGGTCAGCTTCTTCGACGAGCGCGAGATGGTCCGCGCGCTCGGCCTGCCCGAGCACCTGGAGGTCGTCGCCTACCTCTGCGTGGGGTACGTGGACGAGTTCCCCGAGGAGCCCGAGCTGATGCAGGCGGGCTGGTCCAAGCGGCGCCCGCTGTCCTGGGTGGTCCACGAGGAGACGTACGGCCGCCGCGCCCTGCCCGGCGAGGACCCGCACGACCTGCTCCAGGAGACCGTCGCCAACATCCGCCCGCTGGACGCCAAGGCGCTCGGCGAGGCGTGGGAGCGGCAGAAGCGGATGACCAAGCCGGCCGGCGCGCTCGGCATGCTGGAGATCATCTCCGCGCAGCTCAGCGGTCTGTCGCGCAAGTGCCCGCCGCCGATCCCGGAGCCCGCCGCCGTGGCGATCTTCGCGGGCGACCACGGGGTGCACGCCCAGGGCGTCACCCCCTGGCCGCAGGAGGTCACCGGCCAGATGGTGGCCAACTTCCTGGGCGGCGGCGCGGTCTGCAACGCGTTCGCCAACCAGGTCGGCGCCGAGGTCTGCGTCATCGACGTCGGCGTGGCCAGCGAACTCCCGGCCACCCCGGGCCTGCTGCCCCGCAAGGTGCGCCCCGGCACCGGCGACATGACCACCGGACCCGCCATGACCCGCGAGGAGGTCGTCGCCGCCGTCGAGGTGGGCATCGAGACCGCCCGCGACCTGGTGGCGGCGGGCAACAAGGCGCTGCTGACCGGCGAGATGGGCATCGCCAACACCACGGTGTCGGCCGCCCTGATCTCCCTCTATACGGGCGTGGACCCGGCCGAGGTCACCGGCCGCGGCACCGGCATCAACGACGAGACGCACGCCCGCAAGGTCGACGTGGTCCGCCGCGCCCTGGAGCTGCACAGCCCGGACCCGGCCGACCCGATCGGCGTCCTCGCCGGGATCGGCGGCCTGGAGCACGCGGCCATGGTCGGCTTCATCCTCGGCGGCGCCTCGCTGCGTACGCCGGTGATCCTGGACGGCGTGAGCGCGGGCGCGGCGGCCCTGGTCGCCCGGGCCATCGCACCGGAGGCCCTGGCGGCGTGCATCGCGGGCCACCGCAGCGCGGAGCCCGGCCACGTCGCGGCTCTGAACAAGCTGGGCCTGCGCCCGCTGGTCGACCTGGACCTGCGCCTGGGCGAGGGCACCGGCGCGCTGCTCGCGCTGCCGCTGGTGCAGAGCGCGGCCCGGGCGATGCACGAGGTCGCGACCTTCGACTCGGCCGGAGTTACCGAGAAGTAGCCACGGTCGTACCCGGCGTGCCCGCCCGTTCCGCAGTACGGAACGGGGGAGCGCGCCGGGCGACGGTCCGCAGACAATGGGGTCCGGGGCGACGCCCCGTCCTCCGACGACGCCCGCCGACGCCGCACCAGGAGCCACCCGCCATGGCAGAACACCCCGCGTACCCCGTAGGCCTGCGCCTCACCGGCCGCCGCGTCGTCGTCATCGGCGGCGGCCAGGTCGCCCAGCGCCGCCTCCCGGCCCTGATCGCGGCCGGCGCCGACATCGTCCTGGTCTCCCCGTCCGCCACCCCGTCCGTGGAGGCGATGGCGGACACCGGCGAGATCACCTGGCACCGCCGCCCGTACCAGGACGGCGACCTCGCGGACGCCTGGTACGCCCTGGTCGCCAGCAGCGACACCGAGGCCAACGGGCGGGCCTCCGCCGAGGCCGAGCGCCACCGCGTCTGGTGCGTGCGCTCCGACGACGCGACCCAGGCCACCGCCTGGACCCCGGCCACCGGCCGCAGCGAAGGCGTCACGGTCGCCGTGCTCACCGGCGGCGCCCCCGACCCCCGCCGCACCGCCGCCGTCCGCGACGCGGTCGTCGAGGGCCTGCGCGACGGCACCCTGGTCGCCCCGCACCACCGCACCCGTACGGCTGGCGTCGCCCTCGTCGGCGGCGGCCCCGGCGACCCGGACCTGATCACCGTGCGCGGCCGCCGGCTGCTCGCCGAGGCCGACGTGGTCATCGCCGACCGGCTCGGCCCGCGCGACCTGCTCGACGAACTCCCGCCGCACGTCGAGGTGATCGACGCGGCGAAGATCCCGTACGGCCGGTTCATGGCCCAGGAGGCCATCAACAACGCGCTGATCGAGCACGCCAAGGCGGGCAAGGCCGTCGTCCGGCTCAAGGGCGGCGACCCGTACGTCTTCGGCCGCGGAATGGAGGAGCTCCAGGCGCTCGCCGACGCGGGCATCCCGTGCACGGTCGTCCCGGGCATCTCCAGCTCCATCTCGGTGCCGGGCGCGGCCGGCATCCCGGTCACCCACCGGGGTGTGGCGCACGAGTTCACCGTGGTCAGCGGCCACGTGGCGCCCGACGACGCGCGCTCGCTCGTCGACTGGGAGGCGCTCGCCCGGCTGACGGGCACGCTGGTGATCCTGATGGGCGTCGACAAGATCGGCGCGATCGCCCGGACGCTGATCGCCCACGGCAAGAACCCCGACACCCCCGTCGCCCTCGTGCAGGAGGGCACCACCGCCGCCCAGCGCCGGGTCGACGCGACCCTCGCCACGGTGGGGGAGACTGTGACCACGCAGGACGTACGGCCGCCGGCCGTCATCGTGATCGGTGACGTCGTCGCCGTGGGCCCTGCCCGACCCACTACGTAACCCGCGGTAACGGATCTCGGTCCGGGCCGTTGGCACCACACCCAGGACAAGGCAGTATCACCCTGTGGCTGATCTCATCACCATCGACGACCCCGACGACCCGCGCCTGCGCGACTACACGGGCCTGACCGACGTCGAGCTGCGGCGCAAGCGCGAGCCCGCCGAGGGCCTGTTCATCGCCGAGGGCGAGAAGGTCATCAGACGCGCCAAGGACGCCGGTTACGAGATGCGGTCCATGCTGCTCTCCGCCAAGTGGGTCGACGTCATGCGCGACGTCATCGACGAGCTCCCGGCGCCGGTCTACGCGGTCAGCCCCGACCTCGCCGAGCGCGTCACCGGCTACCACGTGCACCGCGGCGCCCTCGCCTCGATGCAGCGCAAGCCGCTGCCCACGGCCGAGGAGATCCTGGCGACCAGCCGCCGGGTCGCGGTGATGGAAGCCGTGAACGACCACACGAACATCGGCGCCATTTTTCGCAGCGCGGCGGCCCTCGGCATGGACGCCGTGCTGCTCTCGCCGGACTGCGCCGACCCGCTCTACCGCCGCTCGGTGAAGGTCTCCATGGGTGCGGTCTTCTCCGTCCCGTACGCGCGGTTGGAGTCCTGGCCCAAGAGCCTGGCGACCGTACGAGAGGCGGGCTTCCGACTGCTCGCCCTCACCCCGGACGAGAAGGCCTCCGCCATCAACGAGGCGGCGCCCCACCGGCTGGACAAGGTGGCCCTGATGCTCGGCGCGGAGGGCGACGGCCTCTCCACCCAGGCCCTGGTCGCGGCCGACGAATGGGTCCGCATCCCGATGGCCCACGGCGTCGACTCACTCAACGTGGGCGCGGCGGCGGCGGTGGCGTTCTACGCGGTGGCGACGGGCAGACCGGAGTAGCGAGCCCCGCAGGGGCTTAAGGGGCGCGGGGCTGTGACATTTGCGGCTCCGCCGCGTGGGCGCGACCAGCGGGGTGATCGCCCCGCAGGGGCGTACTGAAGGGGCGCGGGGAACTGCGCGACCAGCCACAGTCAACCCGCAGCCGAAAGCCGGCCCGAAGAGCGCTACAGCTGCTGCGCCGCAGCGATCCCCAATGCCACGATCAGCGTGACGACGAAGAACACGATCAGCCGCTGGCGCAGCAGCCGAGGGTTGGCCGGGCGCAACCGCCCCGTGCCGGTCCGGGCACCCGGACGCGTACCGGGTCGGCCGTTGGTCCCATTGGTACGGCTGGCAGGGCGCGCACCGTTGCGAGGCGCGGGCGGCCGAGAGCCACCGGTGCGCGGCCCGCTGGGACGCGGCGCCCCCGACCGCTGACCCGCCCCCGTACCCCGGCCCGTGTCCGTGTAGCGCTGGGTGCGCTCATCGTGCTCGTACCGCTCGGTGCGCTCAGGCAGCCGTCCCGTGGGCCGGTCCGCCTCGGAGCGGTCGCGCTGGGCGGGCGGGCGCGCGTCCAGACCGCCGCCCTGCGCCTCCCGCGCCGCGATCTCCTTGAGCCGCATCGACAGCTGGAGCGTGCTCGGGCGCTCCTCCGGGTCCTTGGCCAGACAGGCCCGCACCAGCGGCGCCAGCGCGTCCGGCACCCCGTGCAGCTGCGGCTCCTCGTGGACGACGCGGTAGAGCATGACCTCCGAACTGCCGTGCCCGAAGGGCGAGTCGCCCATCGCCGCGTACGCCAGCGTCGCGCCCAGCGAGAAGACGTCCGTGGCGGGCGTGACCGCCGCGCCGCGCACCTGCTCGGGCGCGAGGAAGCCGGGCGAGCCCACCGCCGTGCCGACGTGGGTCAGCGTGGAGGCGCCGGTCGCCCAGGCGATGCCGAAGTCGATGATCCGGGGGCCCTTGGGGGAGAGCAGGATGTTGGACGGCTTGAGGTCCCGGTGCACCACACCGGCCTCGTGGACCGCCACCAGGCCCTCGGAGAGCGCGGCGCCGATCGCGGCGGTCTCGGCCGCGGCCAGCGGGCCCTCCTCGGCGACCTTGTCGTGGAGCGAGGGGCCCGGCACGTACTGCGTCGCGAACCAGGGGCGGTCGGCCTCCAGGTCGGCCGCGACCAGCCGGGCCGTGCAGCCGCCGCGGATGCGCCGGGCCGCCGACACCTCGCGGGCGAAGCGCGAGCGGAACTCCTGGTCCTCGGCGAGGTCCGGCCGGATCACCTTCAGCGCGACCCGCTGGCCGCGCCGGTCGGAGCCGAGGTAGACGACACCCATGCCACCCGCGCCGAGGCGCCGGTGGAGCCGGAACGAGCCGACGACACGCGGGTCCTCGCGCCGGAGCCGCATCATCGCCATTTTCATCCCCGCTGCCCGGTCCTGTTGACGTGGCACAGCTTACGTACCCCCGGGCCGGTGTGCTCATAGGCCGCGCCCTCGCGCACCCATCGATTGTCAGTGCCCGGTGGGAAACTTGAAGAGTGGTCAGCAACGCGCCGTGCGCGGCGCGCTGCCGGGAGCGCGCTCTCAATTGTTCGTCGCAGAAGGGGGATTGGATCGGTGAAGGGTGACCGAGTGGAGATAGTCGTGGACGCGGGTGACACGACACGGACGTACGAAGTGGTGGCAAGCCGGGCGGGTCGCAGGGTGGAGACGGCGGTCCGCAGAGGGGTGGTGGAAGTGAGCGAAGTCACCCGTAGCGGCACCGTGGTGCGCACCGCGCGCTTCATGGCGAACCGGGTCCTGGCCCTGGTAGAGCAGCCCGTCCCCAGGGAGGACGCGTCGGAGGCGCAGGCCCGTCCCCTCCGGGAAGACCCCAAGTCCTAGGACCCCGTCTCCACCCAGGGGAGTACGAGAGTGGGGACCCACTCATCCCCTGGGAGGCCCGGCAATCGGTACGAGGGCATGACGCCCGGCGTCCGCCGTTTCCCTACTGTTGAAGTCAAGCGGCGGGCGCAGCACTCGTCCCCCGAGGTCAGACGCCCGCCGCTGTCGATTCGACAGGAGAGGGACCATGGCGGACACGGCAACGCGGACGGTTCTCCGCACGCGAGGACGCAGGGCTTACGCCGCGGCGTTCGGCGCCCGCCGGTCCGGTCCGCGCCACCCCTTGGTGGCGACGGCCATGGCCCTTCCCCTGGCGGCCCTGCTGACAGTCGTCTTCGGCGGCTGGGACGCGGTGGTCACACAAGCGTCGTCCGTGGGCGTGATGCTGGGGCGCTGAGCGGCGCCTCGGACCCGGTAGAGCGGACCGGGTCGGGGACATCCGGCCATTTTCAGCCCCGTGGGGACGGGGGTGCGGCGGACGGCAGTGAAAAGGCGTTGCCCGGACGGCTGGGGAGCCGGCCGGGCAACGCCTTTTGTATGTGCCCGGTCTTTGTCTGCGGGCCGGTGGGGGCTGGTCGCGCAGTTCCCCGCGCCCCCTGGGGGTGCAGGCCGAGCCCGTACGCTGGGAGACCTATGTCCCCCTCACTCGTCGACACGCTGGCCGAAGCCGCTCGTACGGCGGCCGGGCACGAGCCTGGGGACGGGCTTCACACGCCCAGTACCGAGGTCCTCGCCGACCGGCCTGACGGGACCGTCGTCCGGCACGGGCACATCGTGGCCAAGGCGCATGCCCCTGACACGGACCTGGCCGCGCTCGACGTCCGCCTGGCCGTGGCCGCACACCCCCTCCTGCACGGAGTGCTGCTGGCCCCCCTCAAGCACGCCCCTGTAAGGGGCGCGGGGAACTGCGCGCCCAGCCCCCACCGGCCCGCAGACGAACACGCAGCCCTCCTACACAGCCGCCCCCTCACCCTCTGGCCCCACGGCACCCCCGTAGACCCCACGGACCCCGACAGCGCCCCCTGGGCAGAGGCCGGGCGGCTGCTGGCGGCCCTGCACCTGGTACCGACCGCCGCGCTGCCTGGGCCGCTGCCCGCCATGCGGGGCCCCGTCAAGGCCGCCAGGGCCGTGGCGCGGATGCGGGAAGCCGGGGTCCAGGGGACGGAGGCCGACCCCGTCCTGCGGGCCTGGGCCCAACTCCCCCCATGGGCCCGGGCCAAGACCCCATACCCCGGCCCGGTCCAGACCCCGCACCCCCGCCCGGCCGAGGGCACGCTCTGCCACGGCGACCTCCACCTCGGCCAGCTCATCCGGCACGCTCGCACCGGCGACTGGCTGCTCATCGACGTGGACGACCTGGGACTGGGCGAGCCCGCCTGGGACTTGGCGCGGCCGGCCGCCTGGTACGCGGCGGGCCTGCTCGACCCCGACGACTGGACCCGGTTCCTCGCCGCCTACCGGGAAGCGGGCGGTCCCGCCGTGCCCCCGGAGGGCGATCCCTGGCCCCAACTCGACGTTCCCGCGCGCGCCCTGACCGTACAGACGGCGGCCCTGGCCCTGGCCAAATGCGCGGGGGAGCGCCGCGTGCCGGACGAGGCGGAGCTGGCCATGATCGGGAGCTGTGCCCGAATCGCAGCACTCCCGCCCGAGTTCCCGTGACGGCGGCCGACGTAGGGTGCTGGTTGCCCATCGTAGAAACGGCGAGGAGTTGAGCCGGTCATGCAGTGTCCCAAGTGCCACGCACCGATGCACACGTACAACCGCAACGGTGTCCAGATCGAGCAGTGCAGCGGTTGCCGGGGGATCTTCCTCGACTACGGGGAGCTGGAGTCGCTGACCCGACTGGAGTCGCAGTGGGTGCAGCAGGCGCCGCCCGCTCCGCAGGCCTACCCCGCGCCCCCGGCCCCGCAGGGCTACCCGGCCCAGGCCCCGCACGCCCCGGCCTGGGGCGCCCCGCAGCACGGCGGCCACGGCGGTGGCCACTACGGCGGCCACAAGCGCCACAAGGGCTTCGGTCACATGCTCTTCTCGTCCTGAGCGGCGCGGCCCCACATGTCGGGGCCCCGTCCGCGCACGACGAAGCCCCCGGCCTTCGAGAAGGCCGGGGGCTCCGGGCTGTGCGCGATACTGGGATTGAACCAGTGACCTCTTCCGTGTCAGGGAAGCGCTCTCCCGCTGAGCTAATCGCGCGGGGTCGGTCAGAACCCTACAGGACGGTTCCGGACCGGGTGGTACTGCGTGCGCGATACTGGGATTGAACCAGTGACCTCTTCCGTGTCAGGGAAGCGCTCTCCCGCTGAGCTAATCGCGCGGGCAGATCTTCGAGAAGATCCAGTGGACGATACTGGGATTGAACCAGTGACCTCTTCCGTGTCAGGGAAGCGCTCTCCCGCTGAGCTAATCGTCCTTGGAGGTGGAGACGGGATTTGAACCCGTGTAGACGGCTTTGCAGGCCGTTGCCTCGCCTCTCGGCCACTCCACCAGGAGTGAGAGCAGGGGTTCGGGAAGATCCCCCACATCGAGCGGACGACGAGATTCGAACTCGCGACCCTCACCTTGGCAAGGTGATGCTCTACCAACTGAGCCACGTCCGCTTGTCGTTTCCGTTTCGCTTGCGCGTCCCGGCGACGTGTTGAACTCTAGCGGATTCCTGGGCCAGTACAAAAACGCGTTTCCGCAGCGTGCTGCGGTGTGCTCGGCCCGCACCCGGCGTCGCCCCTGGTCCGCGCCCGGTCCAGGGCGGCCGCATCGTCGCCCCCCTAGACTCACAACCGTGCATGACCTCGCTCCTCTGGCCCGTTTCGGCGGGCTCCTCGCCTCCGATCTCCGCGATGTGACCGCCGACCCGGAGGCGCTGGACTCCGCCGGGTTCTGGGCCGTCGCCGCCGACTTCGAGGGCCGTCTCGTCTGTGCCCGCTTCGCGGACGTACGGGTCGCCCCCGTCCCCGCGCCCGTCCCGGGCGCCTGGCGCGGGCCCGCCGCCGGTGACTGGGCGTCGTCCCTCGACCGCGCCGCGTACACCGCGGGCGTGCGCAGGATCCGCGAGCACATCGCGGCCGGCGAGGTCTACCAGGCGAACCTCTGCCGCGTACTGACCGCGCCACTGCCCGACCTGGCCGCCGCCGACGTCGACGCGCTCACCGCACTGCTCGCCCGGGGCAACCCCGCCCCCTATGCCGGAACGATTCGGCTGCCCGCGCACGGCGTGGAGATCGCCACCGCCTCGCCCGAGCTCTTCCTGCGGCGTACGGGCCGGGTCGTGGAGTCCGGACCCATCAAGGGGACCGGCCGCACGGCCGAGGACCTCCTGGAGAAGGACCACGCCGAGAACGTGATGATCGTCGACCTGGTCCGCAACGACCTGGGGCGGGTCTGCGCCACCGGCTCGGTCACCGTGCCCGAGCTCTGCGCGGTCGAGCCGCACCCCGGCCTGGTCCACCTCGTCTCGACCGTCCGCGGGGAACTGCGCGAGGGAGCGGGGTGGAAGGAGCTGCTCGACGCCTCCTTCCCGCCCGGCTCGGTCACCGGGGCGCCCAAGTCCAGCGCGCTGCGGATCATCGAGGCCCTGGAGACCGCCCCGCGCGGCCCCTACTGCGGCGGCATCGGCTGGGTCGACGCCGACCGGGGCACGGCCGAGCTCGCCGTCGGCATACGCACCTTCTGGATCGACCGCCCCCACGGCGTGCTCCGCTTCGGCACCGGCGCCGGCATCACCTGGGGCTCGGACCCCGAGCGGGAGTGGGCCGAGACCGAGCTGAAGGCGTCACGGCTCCTCGCGGTAGCGTCGGGCGCGTACACGCAGAGTGGAAGGACCGCGTAAATGCAGATCTGGGTGAACGGCGGGCTGCGGGACGCCGACGCCGCGCAGGTGTCCGTCCTCGACCACGGCATGACCGTGGGCGACGGCATCTTCGAGACGGTGAAGGCGGAGAAGGGGACGACGTTCGCGCTCACCCGCCACCTCGCCCGGCTGACCCGCTCGGCCCGCGGCCTCGGGCTGCCCGACCCCGATCTGGACGAGGTCCGCCGCGCCTGCGCCGCCGTGCTCGACGCCAACCCGGTCGCGCTCGGCCGGATGCGGATCACCTACACCGGCGGCCTCTCCCCGCTCGGCTCCGAGCGCGGCGACACCGGCCCGACGCTGGTCGTGGCCGTCGGCGAGACCTCGCGCCGCCCCGACACCACCGCCGTGGTCACCGTCCCCTGGACGCGCAATGAGCGCAGCGCCGTCGCCGGGCTCAAGACCACCTCGTACGCCGAGAACGTCGTCGCGCTCGCCCGCGCCCACCAGCACGGGGCCACCGAGGCGCTCTTCGGCAACACCGTCGGCGCGCTCTGCGAGGGGACCGGCTCCAACGTCTTCGTCGTCGTCGACGGACAGCTGCACACCCCGCCGCTCGCCTCCGGCTGCCTCGCCGGGATCACCCGCGAACTGGTCGTGGAGTGGACCGGTGCCCAGGAGACCGACCTGCCGCTCGACGTGCTCGCCTCCGCCGACGAGGTCTTCCTGACCTCCACCCTGCGGGACGTCCAGGCGGTGCACCGGGTCGACGGCCGGGAGCTGACGGGCACGCCGGGGCCGGTCACCGCCAAGGCGATGCGCGTCTTCGACGAGCGGGCCGCCTCCGACCTCGACCCGTAGAGACCGCGAGCGAGCGGTTCCGGCCCGGCAAAACCCGGTGACGGACGGCGGCCCGGCCGGTACAACGGCCTTGATGACCACCACCATTCGGCCGACCGGGCCGCTCCAGCAGGGCGCCGACGGCGCCGCCTCCCGTACCTACGACGTCTGTGTCAACAGCAGACGCGTCGGCACCATCACCGTCGCCACCGACCCGGCTTTCGGCCGCGCCATGGGGGTGATCAGCGGGCTGCGCGTCGACGAGCCCGACCGGGGGCGCGGGCGGGGGACCGTCGCCGCGCTCGCCGCCGAGGAGGTGCTGCGCGGCTGGGGCTGCACCCAGGTACGCGCGGCGGTGCCCGCGGATGCCGTGGCGGCCCTGCGCCTCGCCGACGCGCTCGGCTACACCGAACGCAGCCGCAACATGGCCAAACGGCTGCCCGCCGAGCCGCCCGCCCTGCCCGTCTCGGTCACCGGGCGCCCGATGACCGAGGCCGAGTACACCGTCTGGCACCACGACGAGCAGGAGAACTACGCCCGCAGCTGGATCGCCCGGGGCGTCCCGGCAGACCAGGCCCGCGCCAAGGCCGAGGCCGACCACCGCGGCCTGCTGCCGGACGGCCTGGCGACGCCCGGCGTCCACCTGGAGGTGCTGGTCAGCGGCGACTTTGTGGTCGGGCACGTCTGGGTCGCCCGCAAGGAGCTGGAGACGGGTCCCGCCGCCTACGTCTACGACGTGGCGGTCGCCGAGGAGCACCGGGGCCGGGGCCACGGCCGGGCCCTGATGCTGCTGGCCGAGCGGGCGGCGCTGGCCGACGGCATGTCCACGCTGGCCCTGCACGTCTTCAGCGACAACACCCCGGCCGTGCGGCTGTACGAGTCGCTGGGGTACGAGCCGACGGAGTACAACCGGGCCAAGGCACTCCTGTAGGGATCAGGCGCCCAGCAGCCGGTCCGCGATCTCCTCGATGCGGGTCCGCAGGCCCTCCTGGCTCTTGCCGCCGTCCAGGCGCTCCCCGTCGATGACGTACGTGGGCGTGCCGGTGACGCCGATCGCCTTGCCCTCGGCCTGGTCGGCGTCGACGATCAGCAGGTGCCGGCCGTCGACGAGGGCGGTGTCGAACTCCTCGGCGTCCAGGCCGAGTTCCCGCGCGGTGTCGAGCAGTACGCGCTCTCCCCGCTCGCCGAGCTCCTCGGTGCGGGCGAGCACCGCCTCCACGTACGGCCAGCCCTGCCCCTGCTCGAACGCCTCCTCGGCGGCCTGGGCGGCGGCGTAGGCGTGCTTGTGCTTCTCCAGCGGGAAGTGCCGCAGCCGGATGTCCAGCCGGTCGCCGTAGCGGGCCCGCAGGGCGCGGACGTCGTCGAGGGCGGCATGGCAGTCGGGGCACTGGAGCTCGCACCACACGTCGAGGACGACGGGGGCGGAGCCGGGGGTTTCGGGGGTGGTCTCGGTCATGGGGCCAGTCTTCCAGCCCCGCCCGACGGGCCCCAACCGGGACCTGGGGAGGATCCGCCCCCGAGATCTCCCTGATGTCCTGGCGCACCGTGGCCCGGACGGCCCGCTCCGGTGCAGGATGGAAGGGCCACACCCCCCATGTCTGGAGGAACCGGATGCTTGCCGAGACCGTCTGCTCCGCCGCGTCCGCGGCCGGACTGGGCATCGCCGTCGTCACGGCGTACCGCAAGCGCTTCCTGTCGGCCACGCGGATCGCCGCCTACTCGCTGGTCCCCGTCGCCCTGGTCATGACCGGTGTCGTGGGATGGGTGTCCGGCATCGTGTTCAAGCCGAGCGTCTGGGCGGGCTTCGGCCTGCTCGGCATCGCCTGGCTGCTCTTCTCGGCCACCCGCTTCGTGGAGCGGCGCTCCGAGGGCGGCACCCGCAAGGAGCGCAGGGCGGCCGAGGCAGCCGGGGGAGAGGCGATCGCCCCCAAGGCCTCCGCGCCCTCCCTGGGCGCCGGGCGCCGAGCCGCCCAGCCCGCCCCCAAGGCGAAGGGCAAGTCCGGCGGCGCCGAGGACTTCAGCGACATCGAGGCGATCCTGAAGAAGCACGGCATCTGAGCCACGCCCCCCGCGAGCCGCGCCTTCGCCGGTGCGAACGCCCGGATACGGAACCCCGGTACGGGACCCCGGGCGCGATGCGGAACCCGGCGCGGAATCTGAAAGAGCGTCGGAATCTGACCCTCCGTAACTTCCCGTGACCGGCCTGACCGGGGAATTCCCGTGGTCGCGAATTCCCTTACGCGGAATTCCAGTTGGGGTGAATTCCGGCCGAGTGGCGGGAGCGCTCCCATGACTCCTTCCCGACCCCGCCGCGAATTTCCCGCCGGGCGTCCGTCCGGCGCCGGTCCAGGCGGCACCCGGTGCCGGGCCCGCGCGGCAAGATCGAGGTAACTCCCCCTGCGGGTGGGCGTGTTGGCGCCCCGTCGCGCCGTCGCTGGTCCATCATCACCCCGAGATGCTGGACACTTCCCCGGGGCACGTCCCCGCGCCGCCCGAAGAGCCGCACGCCGCGCCCCCGTCCGACGAGCCGCGCGGCTGTCTCTTCGCCCTTTCGCAGCCACCCCTGATGATCTTCCTCGGGGTGATCGGCTGCCTGCTGCTCATGGCGGCCCTGCACGATCTGTACCTGCTGTGACAGGGCGTACGGGAGCGTCAGGCCGGGTCTCAGCCCGCGGCTTCCTTGCGCCGGGCCCGGTAGGCGGCCACGTGCAGCCGGTTCCCGCAGGTGCGGCTGTCGCAGTAGCGGCGCGAGCGGTTGCGCGAGAGGTCCACGAAGGCCCGCCCGCAGTCCGGCGCCTCGCACCGGCGCAGCCGCTCCTGCTCGCCCGCCACCACGATGAACGCCAGCGCCATCCCGCCGTCGGCGGCCAGGTGGTCCGCGATCGAGGCGCCGGGCGCGAAGTAGTGCACGTGCCAGTCGTAGCCGTCGTGGTCGGTGAGCTGGGGCGTGGTGCCCGCCTCCGCCACGATCTCGTTCACCAGACCGGCGGCCGCCCGGGCGTCCGCCGCCTCGAAAACACCCGCGAAACGGCCCCGTACGGTCCGTACGCCGGAGAGGTCGCGCGCCGTGAGGCTCTCGACGCCGCTGATGTCGTGGTCCCGTACGAAGCCGTACAGCGCCTCGACGTCGGCGAGCCGGTCGGGCTCCTCGCTCTCCGGCGAGGTGTTCACCAGATCGACCACCATGTCGAGGGCGATCCGGGTGTCGTGAGGGATCAGCACGATTCGCTCCCTGGCCTGCTGCGGGCCGGTGCCCGCCGATGCCCGGTGACTCTAGCGGCTCGGGCGCGAGCGCACCGGCGCCCGTCCCGCGAGGGTGTTCGCGGGACGGGCGCCGGTGGGGTGCCTATGCGGTGGGCGTTCCTATGCGGATGTCCGCGCGGCGCCGTCTCCCCGAGTCGGACGGCGCCGTGCGGCTCTCGGTCTGGCTCAGTTCTCCGCCAGGATGTGCGAGAGCTCCGTGTCCAGATCGAAGTGACGGTGTTCGGTGCCCGGTGGCACCGCGGCATCCGTCCGCTTGAGGAACGACTCCAGAGCCCGCGCCGGGGCTTCGAGCAGGGCCTCTCCTTCCGGGGAGCTGAGGGCGATGCAGACGACGCCCTGGCCGTGACTGCGCGATGGCCAGACTCTGACGTCTCCGGTACCGGTGGGCCGGTGCAGGCCCTCGGCGAGAAGGTCGCGGGCGAACACCCACTCGACGGTCTCCTCGGCTCCGGTGTGGAAGGTGGCGTGCACGGCGTAGGGATCGGCCGTGTCATACCGCAGGCCCGCGGGTACAGGCAGTGAGGACTCGCTCGACACAACGAGGCGCAGGTGCAGCTCGCAGCTGACCGTGGTGTTCATAAGCGCCAGGGCCTTTCGCTCAGTGTGCGCTCGGGGATTCGCACGTCGGCGAAATCGACATGCCACCTACGGTGCCGTTGTAAACCCCTCTGGCCGTTTTGCGGTCGTTCAGGTAGCTCGTACGGCGGAGTATTACTTTGGGTTATGCGGCCATTCTGGTGAGGGGATGCGGTCAGGTAGGTTGGACCGCATGAATACGGGGAGTGACGAGCAGGCCGGTGCGCCGGAGGCGGTCCTCGGATCGCGCGCGCCCGCCTTCATCAAGGCGTCCAGGCCGCTGCACCTGAGCTGGCAGGTCGGCGTCTTCATCGTGGGCCTCGCGGTCGTGGTCGCGGGCATCATCATGCTTCCGCTGCCGGGACCGGGCTGGCTGGTGATCTTCGGTGGCATGGCGATCTGGGCGACCGAGTTCGTCTGGGCCCAGCTGGTGCTGCGCTGGACCAGGCGCAAGGTGACCGAGGCCGCCCAGCGGGCCCTCGACCCCAAGGTGCGGCGGCGCAACATCATCCTGACGGCCATCGGCCTGGCGATCGTGGCGGCGCTCGCCGCGGTCTACCTCTGGAAGTTCGGCCTCGTCATGCCGTGGAAGATCAACGAGTGACGAGCGGGACCGGCCACCATGGTCAAACGCCCCGCTGACATGCGGTAATGTTTGCGGTGCGCCCGGGCGATTAGCTCAGTGGGAGAGCGCTTCGTTCACACCGAAGAGGTCACTGGTTCGAACCCAGTATCGCCCACCCGGACCGAAGGCCCGGAGATCGACAACGATCTCCGGGCCTTCGGCGTTCCCGGAAGCCCGCACACCTCCCGGTGTACTTCCCGCTCCCCGGCGCAGACTTGAACCATGAAGCCGAGAACCGCGGGCTGGAGCCACTACCGGTTCCGCAGCGTCTGGCACCTGCCCGCCCCGCCCGCCGCCGTCTACGCGGTCCTGGAGCGCGCCGAGGGCTACCCCCACTGGTGGCCGCAGATCCGCGAGGTGACCGCCGTCGACGAGCGCACCGGCATCGCCAGGTTCCGCTCCGTCCTTCCGTACGACCTGGTCGTCACCGCCCGCGAGCGGCGCCGCGACGAGGCGGCCGGCGTCCTGGAAGTCGCCATGAGCGGCGACCTGGACGGCTGGGCCCGCTGGACCCTGAGCGCGTACGACGGCGGCACGCGCGCGGTGTACGAGCAGGAGGTCGAGGTGCGCAAGCCCCTGATGCGGCGGCTCGCCGTCCCCGGGCGCCCCGTCTTCCTCGCCAACCACGCCCTGATGATGCGCGCCGGCCGGCGGGGACTGACCGCCGTCCTGAACGGAGTTTGAACCCAGGCCGCCCGGGCCTGTATGGTTCAGTCCGTTCCCGGGCGATTAGCTCAGTGGGAGAGCGCTTCGTTCACACCGAAGAGGTCACTGGTTCGAACCCAGTATCGCCCACCGGGAGAAGGCCGGTCCGTCATCGACGGACCGGCCTTTCCGCATGTACGGGACCTGTACGGGCGTCACGCCGCCGCGGGCAGCTCGGGCCGCAGCGGCCACGCCGGGTCCACTTCCTCCGGCGTCCCGTTGCGCGTGAACCACGCCTGCAGGCCCCGCGCCTGGGCCGCGTGCCAGCCCGTCTGCAAGGCGTGGATCTCCGCCGGGGTCAGCCGTTCGAGCCGCGCCGCGAACCGGCGCCCCACCGCCCGTACGACCTCGAGCGCCGCCAGCGCGTCCGCCGCCGCGTCGTGCGCGCCCTCCAGCTCCACCCCGTAGTGCGCGCACAGATCCGTGAGGGTGCGGCGCCCCTTGCGGTAGCGGTCCAGATGCTTGTCCAGGACCCGCGGATCCAGGACCCGCAGCGGCGCCCCGTCCAGATAGCGCGCCAGCGACGAGGCCCGGTGCCGCCTCAACTCCCGGTCCAGCAGCGTCAGGTCGAACGGCGCGTTCATCACCACCAGCGGCCGCCCCGCCGCGCACTCCTCCGCCAGCGCCCTGGCCACCTCCTCCATCACCGGCGCCGGCCACCGCCCGTTCAACTGGAGGTGCTCGTCGGTGAGCCCGTGCACGGCGGTCGCGCCCTCCGGCACGGATATGCCCGGGTTCACCAGCCAGCGCGTCGCCCGCGGCCGCGAACCCGGCCCGTCCTGGACCACCAGGGCGGCCGACACTATGCGGTCCCGCTCCACGTCCACGCCCGTCGTCTCGGTGTCGAATGCGGCCAGGGGGCCTTCGTACCAGCACGTCATGGTTCAACTCCCTTTGTGCCCTTGGCAGATGGCGTGCGTCCCCTGCCCGATTCCGTGATACCCGGGCCGTTTGCGGCGTACGCCCTCCGGCAACAACACAGGTGACGGCCCCGCAAGTTGACGGAAGGCGTACGACGGCCATGGCGATCGCGCAGCCGGAGCCGGACGGGCTGATATCCGAGCGGATCGCACCACTGCGCGGCTCACTCGCCACCACCGCCTGCATGGAGACCCTCCAGGTGGGCTACCTCCACGCCGTGGCGGCCGCCGCCGGGTGTTCGCTCTCCCAGCCCTTTCCGGACAACGGAATCGACTGGCACGTGAGCCACAGCGCCCCCGGCCACACCGTCGACGACGAAGTCACGATCAAGGTGCAGCTCAAGTGCACGTACCAGATCCCGCCGCACCCCCCGGGCGGGGCCTTCTCCTTCACCCTCGACAACGACCACCTGGTGAAGCTGGCCCGCACACCCGTCTCGGTGCACAAGATCCTGGTCGTGATGCTCGTGCCCAGAAGCCGGGACGAGTGGCTGCGCGCGGGCCACGACCGGCTCGCGCTGCGGCACTGCTGCTACTGGACCAACCTGGCCGGCCACGCGGTGACCGGGCGGCGCAGGACCACAGTGCGGATACCGACCACGCGGATCTTCGACGATCGCGCGCTCTGCGAGATCATGACCCGGGTCGGGGTGGGAGGGAGGCCCTGATGCGTCTGTCGAGCGGGGAGTTTGGCGGACCGGAGACGGTGGAGCCGGTTCCGGCCCAGGTGGACCCGGCCGTGCTCGGCGTGCTGCTGCACCGGCACGGCTGGCAGCGGCGCGGCAGCGCGGCCGGGCGGTACACACGCTGGACCCCGCCCGGGGGCGCCGCCGCCGGCACCAGCCTGCTGGTGCCCGAGAGTCGCGCGTACCCCGACAGCGAGGACCTCATCGGCGAGGCGCTCACCGCCCTCGCCCGCTCCGCCGCGCCCTCCGCGCGCGAAGTGCTCGTCTCGCTCGCCGTGCCCAGCGACGAGGTCCGCTGGTGGCGCGACACCCCGCCCGCCCCCTCCGGTGCCGCCCCCTGGACCGAGCAGGAACGGCTGCGCGGCGCCGCCCACCGCATGCTCCTCGCGGGCGCGCTCGCCGTCCGCGGCCGGGCCGGCTACTACGGAGCCCGCCACCGCAGACAGGCACTGACCGCCCTGGAAGACGTCCTGGTCGGCCCGGCACCCGGCGGGCGGCTCACCGCGTTCGTCCCCGTGGAGCCCGGCCGCGCGGTGGTCGTCCGGCTCTACGAGGCGCTGTACGCGGTCCGCGAGGCCATCGACTACCGCCGCACCACCGGCGGCATGGAGGCCTTCGACGCGGCCGTCGGCGCGGGCGCCAGCCGCGAGCTCACCGAGGCCCTCATCGCCCTCGTATCGGGCTCGGAAGGCGTCCGGATCGCCCTGGAGTGGGCCCCGGCGGCAGGCGTCCCGGCCGGGTGCGCGCCGCGCCCCGAACCGGTCGAGTTCTCGCCCGGCGACCTGCCCGCGCTCCGAGAAGCGGGCGCGCGCTACCTCGACGACGAGCCCTCGCTGCCCGTCCGGGTCACCGGCGCGGTGGTCCGGCTGCGCCGCTCGGGCCCGCGCGGCCCGGGAACCGTACGGCTGCGGGTCCTGGCGGGCGCGGAGATCCCGTACGTACGGATGCAGCTCGACGAGGAGGCCTACCGGATCGCGGGCCACGCCCACCTCGTCGGCCTGCCGATCCGGGTCGTGGGCCGCCTGGAGAGCCGGGGCGGCTTCCGCAGGCTCGCCGGGGCCACCGGGGTGGTGCCGGTCCAGGTGGACGACGCCGAGCGGGACCGCCTGATGAAGTCGCTCCAGGAGAATCTGGACTTCTTCGAGGAGGCGTGCACGGGGGAGGAGTGAGGGGGCGGGCCGGTCGGCGCGGCACAAACCGTTTCGCGACCGGTCCCACCGGCTCGGTAGGATTCTCCCGCGTACGCGGTTACGAGCGTGCGTACCCCTTCAGTCAGGAGAGACCGGTGTCAGACGTCCGTGTGATCATCCAACGCGATTCCGAGCGGGAAGAGCGCGTGGTGACGACGGGCACTACGGCTGCCGAGCTCTTCACCGGTGAGCGCACCATCGTCGCGGCCCGCGTGGCCGGCGAGCTGAAGGACCTCGCGTACGAGGTGAAGGACGGCGAGGAGGTCGAGCCCGTCGAGATCTCCTCCGAGGACGGCCTCAACATCCTGCGCCACTCCACCGCGCACGTGATGGCCCAGGCCGTCCAAGAGCTCTTCCCCGAGGCCAAGCTGGGCATCGGCCCGCCGGTCCGGGACGGCTTCTACTACGACTTCGACGTCGAGAGGCCCTTCACCCCGGAGGACCTCAAGGCCATCGAGAAGCGGATGCAGGAGATCCAGAAGCGCGGCCAGCGCTTCTCGCGCCGCGTCGTCACCGACGAGGCCGCCCGCGAGGAGCTCGCGAACGAGCCGTACAAGCTGGAGCTCATCGGCATCAAGGGCTCCGCGTCGAGCGACGACGGCGCGGACGTCGAGGTGGGCGGCGGCGAGCTGACCATCTACGACAACCTGGACGCCAAGACGGGCGAGCTGTGCTGGAAGGACCTCTGCCGGGGTCCGCACCTGCCGACCACCCGCAACATCCCGGCGTTCAAGCTGATGCGGAACGCCGCCGCGTACTGGCGGGGCAGCGAGAAGAACCCGATGCTCCAGCGCATCTACGGCACCGCCTGGCCGTCGAAGGACGAGCTGAAGGCGCACCTCGACTTCCTGGCCGAGGCCGAGAAGCGCGACCACCGCAAGCTCGGCGCCGAGCTCGACCTGTTCTCCATCCCGGAGCAGATCGGCTCCGGCCTCGCCGTCTTCCACCCCAAGGGCGGCATCATCCGCCGGGTGATGGAGGACTACTCGCGGCGCCGCCACGAGGAGGAGGGGTACGAGTTCGTCTACACCCCGCACGCCACCAAGGGGAAGCTCTTCGAGACCTCGGGCCACCTGGACTGGTACGCCGACGGCATGTACCCGCCCATGCAGCTCGACGAGGGCGTGGACTACTACCTCAAGCCCATGAACTGCCCGATGCACAACCTGATCTTCGACGCGCGCGGGCGCTCCTACCGTGAGCTGCCGCTGCGCCTGTTCGAGTTCGGCACCGTGTACCGGTACGAGAAGTCGGGCGTCGTGCACGGTCTGACCCGTGCCCGTGGGTTCACGCAGGACGACGCGCACATCTACTGCACCAAGGAGCAGATGGCGGAGGAGCTGGACCGCACCCTCACCTTCGTCCTGAACCTGCTGCGCGACTACGGTCTGACGGACTTCTACCTGGAGCTCTCCACCAAGGACCCGGAGAAGTTCGTCGGCTCGGACGAGATCTGGGAGGAGGCCACCGAGACCCTGCGGCAGGTGGCCGAGAAGCAGGGCCTCCCGCTGGTCCCGGACCCGGGCGGCGCCGCGTTCTACGGCCCGAAGATCTCGGTGCAGTGCAAGGACGCCATCGGCCGCACCTGGCAGATGTCGACCGTGCAGCTGGACTTCAACCTGCCGGAGCGCTTCGACCTGGAGTACACCGGCCCCGACGGCACCAAGCAGCGCCCGGTCATGATCCACCGCGCGCTGTTCGGCTCCATCGAGCGCTTCTTCGCGGTGCTCCTCGAGCACTACGCGGGCGCCATGCCGCCGTGGCTGGCCCCGGTCCAGGCGGTCGGCATCCCGATCGGTGACGCGCACGTCGAGTACCTGCAGGAGTTCGCCGCCGAGGCGAAGAAGAAGGGCCTGCGGGTCGAGGTGGACGCGTCCTCGGACCGGATGCAGAAGAAGATCCGCAACCAGCAGAAGCAGAAGGTCCCGTTCATGATCATCGTCGGTGACGAGGACATGGCCGCGGGGACGGTCTCCTTCCGCTACCGCGACGGGTCGCAGGAGAACGGCATCGCGCGTGACGAGGCGCTGGCCAAGCTGCTCAAGGTCGTGGAGGAGCGGGCGCAGGTCTGACGCCCCTCACGAACGACGCGGCCCCCAGGAAGCCCTGCTCCCCGGGGGCCGCTCCTCGTCCCCGCACGTGAAGTCATATGCTGCACAGCATGACGAGTGAGCCGGAACAGCAGATCGGGGTGGGTGTCCAGGACGCCTTCCAGCGCCTGTGGACGCCCCACCGGATGGCCTACATCCAGGGTGAGAACAAGCCGACCGGCCCGGGTGCGGGCGACGGCTGTCCCTTCTGCTCCATCCCGGCCAAATCCGACGAGGACGGGCTGATCGTGGCCCGCGGTGAGCATGTGTACGCGGTGCTCAACCTCTACCCGTACAACGGCGGCCACCTGATGGTCGTGCCCTACCGGCACGTCGCCGACTACACGGACCTGGACGCCGCCGAGACCGTGGAGCTCGCGGAGCTCACCAAGCAGGCCATGACGGCCCTGCGGACGGCGTCGGGGGCGCACGGCTTCAACATCGGCATGAACCAGGGCACGGTGGCCGGGGCCGGTATCGCCGCCCATCTGCACCAGCACATCGTGCCGCGCTGGGGCGGCGACACCAACTTCATGCCGGTCGTCGGCCACACCAAGATCCTGCCCCAACTCCTGGGCGACACCCGCAAGATGCTCGCGGACACCTGGCCGCCCAGGGGCTGAGGTTCACGCGTCGTACGAGTCCGCCTTCCGCGGTGACGGGTCCTGCACCATGCCGCTGAGCATCATCGAGCGGTTGTTGAAGCGCTCGATGTCCACGCCGTTCTCGTCCAGCACCTTCATCGCGGCGGCGTGGACCACGCGCAGGACGGGCGTGGCCGCGCGCATCGCGTCGTCGGCCATGAAGCGGTGGCGCCAGGGCTTGTCGGCCCAGGCGTGCCGCAGGCCGAACGGCTCGGGCAGCACCAGCTTGCCGCCGAGGTGGTCCAGGAGCGGTGGGTACCAGGTGAGCGGGGCGCGGGCGGCGAGGCGGACGACCTCGCGCGGCTCGACCAGCGGGAGTTGTATCTCCTTCTTCTCCCAGAACTTGAAGGTCTTGTCGACCGACTTGGTCTTGGGGCTGGGCTTGGTGGTGAACAGGGCGTGCACCGGGCCGAGGGCGTGTCCGGTGACCTCGATGCGCAGGGTCTCGTGGAGCACGGTCACGGTGATCATCATGGTGATCACCAGCTGGCCGTCCCAGAGGGTGAACTGCACGCCGAGGTAGTGGCGGTTACCGCTGGAGAACTGCTGCTCGTTGCAGATGCGCTGGACCTCGTGCTGGCGCACCTGGAAGTTGTCGACGTCCTGGCCGGTGGGCCGGGCGACTTCCTTGGCGTTCTCGCCGACGGGGGAGACGACCCAGTTGTTGACGGCGGGCCTGGGGAAGCCGCCGGTGTGCAGGGGGCCGCGTTCGAGCAGCTGGAGGCGGTCCTGGATGGACCTTATGACGTCCCAGCTGCGGAAGCCGTGGATCTCCTTGCCCGGCTCCTTGGGGACGAGTTCCTCGGCGAGCTGCCAGCTGCCCCAGCGGGTGCCCATGCCGAGTATGCCCTTGGGGCCGGCGTAGAAGACGGCGTTGCTGTGCTGCTCGGCGGTGAGCTTGGCGAGGTTCTGGCGCAGTTGCTCGGCGGCCGTCTCGTGCGGGTTCTTCGGTACGGCTTCGGGGATCCTGGCGCCGACTCCGCCGCCGGCGAGGAGGCCGCTCCAGCGGGCGCGCAGGTCCTTGGCGGTGGATTCGCAGATCTGCTTGGCCCAGAACCAGCCGAGGACGGGCATCACCAGCATGGCCCGCAGGTAGATCGCGAGGAAGCCACCGAAGGGCAGTTTGACCAGGGCGATCACGGCGAGCACGGCGAACGCGACGAGCAGCAGGTTGCCCAGTGCCCCGACGCGGCGGTCCTTGGCGCCGGCGAGGGTGCGGCGCAGTTGGAAGAGGCCGAGCCAGAGCAGCAGTCCGGGCAGGAAGAGCACGCCGAAGACGCCGGTGATCACGGTGAGCCTGGCGTCGCGCTCCTTGCGGATGCGGATCGCGGCGAGGCAGTGCTCGACGACGGTCTGCGGTTCGGTGCCGAAGGACTGGATGAGTGCCTTGCGGGTGGCGCCGAGCATGCGGGACTGCACGGCGCGGGAGAAGGCCTCGCCGAGGTTGGGTTCGAAGAGGGAGAGCCGGGGTTTGGTGACCGTCGACTCGTGCCACTCGTTGTTGGCCTTGAGTATGTCGGCGACCGGGCTGTCCCGGTAGGCGGCCGAGGCCAGCGCCTGGGTCGCGGCCGTCTGGCCCGCCGCGCCCTGGAGCGGGACCTGGGCCCCGGGTGAGAAGTCGAATGGTTCGTCCGCCACTGCCGCCCCCATCGCCGCACGCTGTCGCTCTGCGGCCTCTTCCCGACTGCCGTTCCCCGCACACCTGCTGAGCAGGGACACAGCGTATCGGGGTCGGTGCCCGTGGTACACGGCGCATCGGAATGCCGCCCGCCGCAAAGGGGTTGGGCGGGCGGCGTTTCCGGCGATCCGTCAAGTACCGTACCTAAGCTGTCTTTTCCAGCGATTCCCGGATCTTGTCGGCCAGTTGCGGAGGCATCGGTTCGTGCCGGGCGTAGCTGCGGTCGAACCGGCCGGTGCCGTGCGAGACGGAGCGCAGGTCCACCGCGTACCGTCCGATCTCGATCTCGGGCACCTCGGCCCGTACGAGGGTGCGCCCGGGGCCCGCCTGCTCGGTCCCGACGACGCGGCCGCGGCGGCCGGACAGGTCGCTCATGACCGGGCCCACGTAGTCGTCGGGGACCAGCACCTGGAGTTCGGCGACGGGTTCCAGGAGGTGGATGCGGGCGTCGGCGGCGGCCTCCCGCAGGGCGAGGGCCCCGGCGGTCTGGAAGGCGGCGTCCGAGGAGTCCACCGAGTGGGCCTTGCCGTCCAGGAGCGTGATCCGTACGTCGACGAGGGGGTAGCCCGCGGCGACTCCCTTGGCGGCCTGGGCGCGTACGCCCTTCTCGACCGAGGGGATGAACTGGCGCGGCACGGCGCCGCCGACGACCTTGTCGACGAACTCGATGCCGGATCCGGCGGGCAGCGGTTCCACCTCGATCTCGCAGATCGCGTACTGACCGTGGCCGCCGGACTGCTTGACATGGCGGCCGCGTCCGGTGGCGGCGATGCCGAAGGTCTCGCGCAGCGACACCTTGTGCGGGACGACGTCGACCTGCACGCCGTAGCGGCTGCGCAGCCGCTCCAGGGCGACGTCCTTGTGGGCCTCGCCCAGGCACCACAGGACGAGCTGGTGGGTGTGCGGGTTCTGTTCCAGGCGCATGGTCGGGTCCTCGGCGACGAGCCGGGAGAGACCCTGCGAGAGCTTGTCCTCGTCGGCCTTGCTGTGGGCCTGGATGGCCAGGGGGAGCAGCGGGTCGGGCATGGCCCAGGGCGCCATGAGCAGCGGGTCGTCCTTGCCGGAGAGGGTGTCCCCGGTCTCGGCGCGGGTCAGCTTGGCGACGCAGGCGATGTCGCCCGCGATGCAGGAGGCGAGGGTGCGCTGCTGTTTGCCGAAGGGCGAGGAGAGGGCGCCGATGCGTTCGTCGACGTCGTGGTCCTCGTGGCCGCGGTCGGTCATGCCGTGGCCGGAGACGTGCACGGTCTCGTCGGGGTGCAGGGTGCCGGAGAAGACGCGGACCAGACTGACCCGGCCCACGTACGGGTCGGACGAGGTCTTGATCACTTCGGCGACCAGCGGGCCGTCGGGCGCGCAGACGGGGGTGGGGCGCGCGGAGCCCTGCGGGGTCGTCACGTCGGGCGCGGTGCGCTCCAGGGGGGTCGGGAAGCCGCCCGTGACGAGTTCCAGGAGCTCGACGGTGCCGATGCCCTGGCGGGCGCCCTCGGCGGCCGGGGCGGCCGCCAGGACCGGGTGGAAGGTGCCGCGCGCGACCGCCCGCTCCAGGTCGTCGATGAGTGTTTTGACGTCGATCTCCTCGCCGCCGAGGTAGCGGTCCATGAGGGTCTCGTCCTCGCTCTCGGCGATGATCCCCTCGATGAGCCGGTTGCGGGCCTCCTCGACGAGCGGGAGCTGCTCGGGTCCGGGCTCTGCCTCCTTGCGCTCGCCGGAGGCGTAGTCGAAGACGCGCTGCGAGAGGAGCCCGATCAGGCCGGTGACGGGCGCGTGCCCGTCCCGCCCCTCGGGTCCGTGCAGCGGCAGGTAGAGCGGCAGTACGGCGTCGGGGTCGTCGCCGCCGAACGCCTGCGCGCACACCCGGGTCATCTCGGCGAAGTCGGCGCGGGCCGCCTCCAGGTGGGTGACCACGATGGCCCGGGGCATGCCCACGGCCGCGCACTCGTCCCACACCATCCGGGTCGCGCCGTCCACGCCGTCCGAGGCGGAGACGACGAAAAGGGCCGCGTCCGCCGCTCGCAGACCGGCCCTGAGTTCCCCGACGAAGTCGGCGTATCCGGGGGTGTCCAGGATATTGATCTTGCAGCCGGCCCACTCCACGGGGACCAGCGACAGCTGGACCGAGCGCTGCTGCCGGTGTTCGATCTCGTCGTAGTCGGAGACGGTCCCGCCGTCCTCGACCCGGCCCGCGCGGTTGACGGCTCCCGCCGTCAGCGCGAGCGCTTCCACCAATGTCGTCTTCCCGGATCCGCTGTGGCCGACCAGCACCACATTCCGTACGGATGAGGGGTGGTCGGCCGTAGCTGCCCTGCCGGCGGCTCCGGGATGTGCACTCGCCTTGTCGCCCATGCCGTTCCTCCCGTATGGCTTCCGTTTCTTGCACGGTGAGGTGGTGAAAGGGCGCGGCCGCGCGGAATCCTCCCCCGGCCCCCGGCCCGGGAGGTCCCCGGCGGAGGCGGCTTCGCGTGCCCGCGGTCTTTCCAGCGTTCCACTCCGGTCACTGTGCGTCCATACGTCGTACGGGAACGCGGGCGGGGAAGGGTGCGCGGCGGTGGAGGTCCCCGGGCCTGGCTACGATGGGCCAGCCGGTGGCCAGCAGGGCCGCGCGGCCACACCGACCGTCGGGAAGGCCATGCTGAACAAGTACGCGCGTGCATTCTTCACGCGTGTCCTCACGCCGTTCGCCGCGTTTCTGCTCCGCCGGGGGGTGAGCCCGGATGCCGTGACCCTGCTCGGCACGGCCGGAGTGATGGCGGGTGCGCTGGTCTTCTTCCCCCGGGGCGAGTTCTTCTGGGGCACGATCGTCATCACCTCGTTCGTCTTCTCCGACCTGGTCGACGGCAACATGGCCCGCCAGGCCGGGATCTCCAGCCGCTGGGGCGCGTTCCTCGACTCGACGCTCGACCGCGTCGCGGACGGCGCGATCTTCGGCGGCTTCGCCCTCTGGTACGCGGGCGGCGGGGACGACAACGTCCTGTGCGCGGTCGCGATCTTCTGCCTCGCCAGCGGCCAGGTCGTCTCGTACACCAAGGCGCGCGGCGAGTCGATCGGGCTGCCGGTCGCCGTCAACGGCCTGATCGAGCGGGCCGAGCGCCTGGTGATCTCGCTGGTCGCGGCCGGTTTCGCGGGCCTGCACAAGTTCGGCGTGCCGGGCATCCAGGTCCTGCTGCCGATCGCGCTGTGGATCGTGGCCGTGGGCAGTCTGATCACGCTGGTCCAGCGGGTGGTGACGGTGCGCCGCGAGGCCGCGGAGGCCGATGCCGCCGCCGCGACCAGCGAGGCGGCCTCATGAGGGAACGGCTGACGGACACGCTGTACGGACTGGGCTGGGCCACCGTCAAGAAGCTCCCCGAGCCGATGGCCACGGGCCTGGGCCGGCGGATCGCGGACACGGTGTGGAAGCGGCGCGGCAAGAGCGTGCTGCGCCTTGAGTCCAACCTCGCGCGCGTGGTGCCCGACGCCTCTCCGCAGCGCCTGGCCGAGCTGTCCAAGGCCGGAATGCGCTCGTACATGCGGTACTGGATGGAGTCGTTCCGGCTGCCCGCCTGGAGCAAGGACCGGATGAAGACCGGTTTCGAGCCGCAGGACGTGCACTATCTGGTCGACGGCCTCGCCTCCGGCCGGGGCGTGGTGCTCGCGCTGCCGCACATGGGCAACTACGACCTGGCGGGCGCCTGGGTCACCACCAAGCTGGACACCCCGTTCACCACGGTCGCCGAGCGGCTCAAGCCGGAGACGCTGTACGACCGGTTCGTCGCCTACCGCGAGAGCCTGGGCATGGAGGTCCTGCCGCACACCGGCGGCTCGGCCTTCGGCACGCTGGCCCGGCGGCTGCGCGACGGCGGTCTGGTCTGCCTGGTCGCCGACCGCGATCTGTCGGCCTCGGGCGTCGAGGTGAAGTTCTTCGGGGACACCGCGCGGATGCCCGCGGGGCCCGCGCTGCTTGCCCAGCAGACGGGCGCGCTGCTGCTGCCCGTGACGCTCTGGTACGACGAGTCGGCCGTCATGCGGGGTCGGGTGCACCCGCCGATCGAGGTGCCCGAGACGGGCACGCGCGCGGAGAAGACGTCCGTGATGACCCAGGCGCTGGCGGACGCCTTCGCCACCGGAATCGCCGAACACCCGGAGGACTGGCACATGCTGCAGCGACTGTGGCTCGCCGACCTTGAGGAGCGCCGGGCGTGAGGATCGGCATCGTCTGCCCGTACTCCTGGGACGTCCCCGGCGGCGTCCAGTTCCACATCAGGGACCTGGCCGAGCATCTGATCCGGCGCGGCCACGAGGTCTCCGTGCTGGCCCCCGCCGACGACGAGACGCCGCTCCCGCCGTACGTGGTCTCGGCGGGCCGGGCGGTGCCGGTGCCCTACAACGGCTCGGTGGCCCGGCTCAACTTCGGCTTCCTCTCGGCGGCCCGGGTGCGGCGGTGGCTGCACGAGGGCACGTTCGACGTGATCCACATCCACGAGCCCGCCTCGCCGTCGCTGGGCCTGCTGAGCTGCTGGGCGGCGCAGGGCCCGATCGTGGCGACGTTCCACACCTCCAACCCCCGCTCGCGCGCGATGATCGCGGCCTATCCGATCCTCCAGCCCGCCCTGGAGAAGATCAGCGCGCGGATCGCGGTGAGCGAGTACGCGCGGCGCACGCTGGTCGAGCACCTCGGCGGCGACGCGGTGGTGATCCCCAACGGCGTCGACGTCGACTTCTTCGCCAAGGCCGAGCCCCGGCCACAGTGGCAGGGCGACACGCTCGGCTTCATAGGGCGCATCGACGAGCCGCGGAAGGGCCTGCCGGTCCTGATGAAGGCGCTGCCGAAGATCCTGGCCGAACGCCCGCAGACCCGCCTGCTGGTGGCGGGCAGGGGCGACGAGCAGGAAGCCGTGGCGTCCCTGCCCGCGG
Organism: Streptomyces melanogenes; assembly: GCF_014649795.1. Lineage (GTDB taxonomy): Bacteria > Actinomycetota > Actinomycetes > Streptomycetales > Streptomycetaceae > Streptomyces > Streptomyces noboritoensis. The sequence continues at coordinate 174,822 of NZ_BMTS01000005.1, read as the reverse complement.
AGCTGCGCTCCCGGGTGGAGTTCCTGGGCATGGTGAGCGACGAGGACAAGGCGCGCTTCCTGAGCAGCGTCGACGTGTACGTGGCGCCCAACACCGGCGGCGAGAGCTTCGGCATCATCCTGGTCGAGGCGCTGTCGGCCGGGGCGGCGGTCCTGGCGAGCGACCTGGACGCGTTCGCGCAGGTCCTGGACCAGGGTGGTGCGGGCGAGCTCTTCGCCAACGAGGACGCGGACGCGCTGGCGCGCTCCGCCGTCTCCCTCCTGTCGGACCCGGCCCGCCGAGCCGAACTCGGCGCACGCGGCTCCGCCCATGTGCGCCGCTTCGACTGGTCGACGGTCGGGGCGGACATCCTCGCGGTCTACGAGACGGTGACGGACGGGGCGGCGTCGGTGGCCACGGACGAACGGCCTGGGTTCCGGGCGAGGTTCGGTTTGGCGCGGGACTGAGTCCAGGGACTCCGTTCGCCTACGGGCGGGGGCTTCCGGGGCGCGTTTTCGTCTGCGGGTTGTGGCGGGCTGGTCGCGCAGTTCCCCGCGCCCCTAAAAATGCCGCTGCGCGGCAATCCCCCTGGGCGGCCCGGAGGGGCGCTTCCAGGGGCGCGGGGAACTGCGCGACCAGCCCCCACCGGGCCGCAGACGAACGGAGTCCGGGGCGCAGCCCCGAAAGCGGGGTGCAGGGGCCGCAGGCCCCGCAACGGGGTCAGGGGGACATAGCCCCAGGGAGACCGCCGCTTACCTCCGCCTCCCCCGGAGGGCCCGGTAGCCTTGCCGCCCGTGACCGTAACCCTCATCTGGACCGCCATCGCCCTCGTAGCGATCGGCCTCTACCTCAGCTGGACCGCCGGCCGCCTCGACCGCCTGCACGCCCGCATCGACGCCGCCCGCGCCGCCCTCGACGCCCAGCTGCTGCGCCGAGCCTCGGTCACCCAGGAACTGGCCACCTCCGGCGTCCTGGACCCCGCCGCGTCCATCGTGCTGTACGAGGCGGCGCACGCGGCCCGCCAGGCCGAGGAGGAGCACCGGGAGGTCGCCGAGAGCGAGCTCAGCCAGGCGCTGCGGGCCGTCTTCGGCGAGCCCGCCCAGGTGGACGCGGTCCGTGAGGCCCCCGGCGGCGTGGACGCGGCGGAGGAGTTGGCCCAGGCCGTGCGCCGCGTCCCGATGGCCCGCCGCTTCCACAACGACGCCGTCCGCGCCGCCCGCGCCCTGCGCAGGCACCGCAAGGTGCGCTGGTTCCGGCTGGCCGGACACGCCCCGTTCCCCCTCGCCTTCGAGATGGACGACGAGCCCCCGGCCGCGCTGGCGGACCGCCCGGGGTCCCAGCCGTAACGGGGCGGGCGCCCGCGCACACCGCGTCCCGCCTGCCAAAACGATCCACCGCCTGCACATTGGCCCTTGCGGTGGACTGGTCCGCACGGCGACCCTCTGAGGCAGTAGAGAACCCCTTCTTCACTCCAGCGAGGTCCCGTGTCCAGCACCCTGCCCACCAGCGCCCAGAACCCCGAGACCGGCACCGCGCGCGTGAAGCGCGGCATGGCCGAGCAGCTCAAGGGCGGCGTGATCATGGACGTGGTCAACGCCGAGCAGGCGAAGATCGCCGAGGACGCCGGCGCCGTGGCCGTCATGGCCCTGGAGCGGGTGCCCGCCGACATCCGCAAGGACGGCGGCGTGGCGCGCATGTCCGACCCCAACATGATCGAAGAGATCATCGAGGCCGTCTCCATCCCCGTCATGGCCAAGTCCCGCATCGGCCACTTCGTCGAGGCCCAGGTGCTGCAGTCCCTCGGCGTCGACTACATCGACGAGTCCGAGGTCCTCACCCCGGCCGACGAGGTCAACCACTCCGACAAGTGGGCCTTCACGACCCCCTTCGTCTGTGGTGCCACCAACCTGGGCGAGGCCCTGCGCCGCATCGCCGAGGGCGCGGCCATGATCCGCTCCAAGGGCGAGGCCGGCACCGGCAACGTCGTCGAGGCCGTCCGCCACCTGCGCCAGATCAAGAACGAGATCGCCAAGCTGCGCGGCTTCGACAACAACGAGCTGTTCGCCGCCGCCAAGGAGCTGCGCGCCCCGTACGAGCTGGTCAAGGAGGTCGCCGAGCTCGGCAAGCTCCCCGTGGTGCTGTTCTCCGCCGGTGGCGTCGCCACCCCGGCCGACGCCGCGCTGATGCGCCAGCTCGGCGCCGAGGGCGTCTTCGTCGGCTCCGGCATCTTCAAGTCGGGCGACCCGGCCAAGCGCGCCGCCGCCATCGTGAAGGCCACCACCTTCTACGACGACCCGAAGATCATCGCGGACGCGTCCCGCAACCTGGGCGAGGCCATGGTCGGCATCAACTGCGACACCCTCCCCGAGGCCGAGCGCTACGCCAACCGCGGCTGGTAAGGCACAGGTACCGAAGGACATGAGCAGCACACCCGTCATAGGCGTCCTGGCCCTCCAGGGCGACGTACGGGAGCACCTGATCGCCCTGGCCGCGGCGGACGCCGTGGCCAGGCCGGTCCGGCGCCCCGAGGAGCTCGCCGAGGTGGACGGCCTGGTCATCCCCGGCGGCGAGTCCACCACCATCTCCAAGCTCGCGGTCCTCTTCGGGCTGATGGAGCCGCTGCGCGCGCGCGTGGCCGACGGCATGCCCGTCTACGGCACCTGCGCCGGCCTGATCATGCTCGCCGACAAGATCCTCGACCCGCGCTCGGGCCAGGAGACGATCGGCGGCATCGACATGATCGTGCGCCGCAACGCCTTCGGACGGCAGAACGAGTCGTTCGAGGCCACCGTGGAGGTCACCGGAGTCGGCCCCGTCGAGGGCGTCTTCATCCGGGCGCCCTGGGTGGAGTCGGTCGGCGCGCAGACCGAGGTGCTCGCCGAGCACGGCGGCCACATCGTCGCGGTGCGCCAGGGCAACGCGCTGGCGACCTCGTTCCACCCCGAGCTGACCGGCGACCACCGGATGCACGCGCTCTTCGTGGAGATGGTGCGCGACGCCAGGTGACCGGCTCCCGGTAGGATCTCTGCCGAACGACGCAGAATTGGTTACGCGAAGGAGACAGGCAGATGTCCGGCCACTCTAAATGGGCTACGACGAAGCACAAGAAGGCCGTGATCGACGCCAAGCGCGGCAAACTCTTCGCGAAGCTGATCAAGAACATCGAGGTCGCGGCCCGCACCGGCGGCGCGGACATCGACGGCAACCCGACGCTCTTCGACGCCGTGCAGAAGGCCAAGAAGCAGTCGGTGCCCAACAAGAACATCGACTCCGCGCTCAAGCGCGGTGCCGGTCTCGAGGCGGGCGGCGCCGACTACGAGACGATCATGTACGAGGGCTACGGCCCGAACGGTGTCGCGGTGCTCATCGAGTGCCTCACCGACAACCGCAACCGTGCCGCCTCGGACGTCCGCGTCGCCATGACCCGCAACGGCGGCAACATGGCCGACCCGGGCTCGGTCTCGTACCTCTTCAACCGCAAGGGCGTCATCATCCTGCCCAAGGCGGAGCTCACCGAGGACGACGTGCTCGGCGCGGTCCTGGACGCCGGTGCCGAAGAGGTCAACGACAACGGCGACACCTTCGAGATCATCAGCGAGGCCACCGACCTGGTCGCGGTCCGCACCGCGCTCCAGGAGGCGGGCATCGACTACGACTCGGCCGACTCCAGCTTCGTCCCGACCATGCAGGTCGAGCTGGACGAGGAGGGCGCGCGCAAGATCTTCAAGCTGATCGACGCGCTGGAGGACAGCGACGACGTGCAGAACGTCTTCGCCAACTTCGACGTCTCCGACGAGGTCATGGAGAAGGTCGACGCGTAACGCTGCCGCGAACCGCGCAGTTTCGGCGGGCCGATGGGACACGTCCCACCGGCCCGCCGCTGTTGTCGGTGGCAGCGGATAGCCTGGCAGGAAGTCGAAGATCACCGAGGGGAGGGGCCGTGCGCGTTCTCGGAGTGGACCCCGGGCTGACGCGGTGTGGCGTGGGCGTCGTCGAGGGCGTCGCGGGCCGGCCGCTCACCATGCTCGGCGTCGGTGTCGTGCGGACCCCCGCGGACGCCGAGTTGGGCCACCGCCTCGTCGCCATCGAGCAGGGCATAGAGGCGTGGCTGGACGAGCACCGGCCCGAATTCGTCGCCGTGGAGCGGGTGTTCAGCCAGCACAACGTGCGTACGGTGATGGGCACCGCCCAGGCCAGCGCCGTCGCCATGCTCTGCGCGTCCCGCCGCGGCATCCCGGTCGCCCTGCACACCCCCAGCGAGGTCAAGGCCGCCGTCACCGGCAGCGGCCGGGCCGACAAGGCCCAGGTCGGCGCCATGGTCACCCGGCTCCTCAGGCTCGAATCCCCGCCCAAACCGGCCGACGCGGCGGACGCGCTGGCCCTCGCCATCTGCCACATCTGGCGCGCCCCCGCCGTCAACCGCCTCCAGCAGGCGCACGAGCAGGCCCGCCGTGCCCAACTCTCCGTAAAGAAGGTCACGCGATGATCGCCTTCGTCAGCGGCCCGGTCGCCGCCCTCGCCCCCGACACCGCGGTGGTCGAGGTCGGCGGCGTCGGCATGGCCCTCCAGTGCACCCCCAACACGCTGGCCTCCCTCCGCATCGGCCAACAGGCCAAGCTCGCCACGTCGTTGGTGGTGCGCGAGGACTCGCTGACGCTGTACGGCTTCGCGGACGACGACGAGAAGCAGGTCTTCGAGCTGCTCCAGACCGCCAACGGGGTGGGCCCCCGGCTCGCCCAGGCGGTCCTGTCGGTGCACACCCCGGACGCGCTGCGCCGGGCCTTCGCCTCCGGCGACGAGAAGGCGCTGACCGCGGTGCCCGGCATCGGCAAGAAGGGCGCCCAGAAGCTCCTCATCGAGCTGAAGGACCGGCTCGGCGCGCCCGTCGGCAGCGCCCCGGCCGTCGGCGCCCCGGTCACGGCGGGCTGGCGCGACCAGCTGCACGCCGCCCTGATCGGCCTCGGCTACGCGACCCGGGAGGCCGACGAGGCGGTCGCCGCCGTCGCCCCGCAGGCCGAGGCCGACGGGAAGCCGAACATCGGAGCGCTCCTGAAGGCCGCGCTGCAGACCCTCAACCGCGCCCGCTGACCGAGCCGACGAGAGAACCACACTGATGAACTGGGACGAGACCGGAGCCGACGCCACCGACCCGAGGCTGGTCGACTCGGTGGCCGACGGCGAGGACCAGGCCGTGGAGGCCGCCCTGCGCCCCAAGGACCTGGAGGAGTTCGTCGGCCAGGAGAAGGTCCGCGAGCAGCTCGACCTGGTGCTGCGGGCCGCCCGCGCGCGCGGCGCCACCGCCGACCACGTGCTGCTCTCCGGCGCCCCCGGCCTCGGCAAGACCACGCTCTCGATGATCATCGCGGCCGAGATGGGCGCCCCCATCCGCATCACCAGCGGCCCGGCGATCCAGCACGCGGGCGACCTCGCCGCGATCCTCTCCTCCCTCCAGGAGGGTGAAGTCCTCTTCCTCGACGAGATCCACCGGATGTCGCGGCCCGCCGAGGAGATGCTCTACATGGCGATGGAGGACTTCCGGGTCGACGTGATCGTCGGCAAGGGCCCCGGCGCCACCGCCATCCCGCTGGAGCTGCCCCCGTTCACCCTGGTCGGCGCCACCACGCGCGCGGGGCTGCTGCCGCCCCCGCTGCGCGACCGCTTCGGCTTCACCGGGCACATGGAGTTCTACGAGCCCGCCGAGCTGGAGCGGGTGATCCACCGCTCGGCCCGCCTCCTCGACGTGGAGATCGACCCGGCGGGCGCGGCCGAGATCGCCGGCCGCTCGCGCGGCACGCCCCGTATCGCCAACCGCCTGCTGCGCCGCGTGAGGGACTACGCGCAGGTGAAGGCCGACGGTGTGATCACCCGAGAGATCGCCGCGAAGGCCCTGGGCGTTTACGAGGTGGACGGCCGAGGGCTCGACCGGTTGGACCGGGCGGTGCTCCAGGCCTTGCTGAAACTGTTCGGTGGCGGCCCGGTCGGCCTGTCCACGCTGGCGGTCGCCGTGGGGGAGGAGCGCGAGACCGTCGAGGAGGTGGCCGAGCCCTTCCTCGTCAGGGAAGGCCTGCTCGCGCGGACCCCCCGCGGGCGCGTCGCCACCCCGGCCGCCTGGGCGCACCTGGGCCTGGTCCCGCCCCAGCAGGGCCAGGGCGGTGTCTCGGGAAGCGGACAACAGGGGCTCTTCGGGCCGTGACGGCGCGGGTGGGTGCGCGGGGAGGAACCCCGGTGGGATGCTGGGCGTTGTTCCAGCTGTGCGGACTCGCTTAGACTCCGCCGATGCCGCCCTTACATTTACAGGTCGGCATACCCACCCCCAGATCAGGCCGCACTCCTTGCGCGGTCGTGCGAAGGAAGTTCGTCCCGTGAGTCTCGTGACCCTTCTCCCCTTCATCGTCCTCATCGGGGCCATGTTCCTCATGACCCGCTCGGCGAAGAGGAAGCAGCAGCAGGCCGCCTCGATGCGCGAGGAGATGCAGCCCGGCACCGGCGTCCGCACCATCGGCGGTATGTACGCCACGGTGAAGGAGCTCGGCGACGACACGGTCCTTCTGGAGGTGGCGCCGGGAGTCCACGCCGTCTACGCGAAGAACGCGATCGGCGCGGTCCTCTCCGACGAGGAGTACAACCGCATCGTGCACGGCGACTCGGGCGAGACGCCCGACCTCCCGGCCGTGCCGGACGACGCCTCGTCGCTGACCGAGGCCGCCGAAGAGGCGGCCGAGGCCGCCCCGGCGGACAAGATCGACCTGGGCAAGAAGGACGAGGCGGACGACGCCGCCGCGCCCAAGGACGGCAAGGCAGACGGCGAGTCGGACGCGAAGTAGCCACTCTCGGGGACCGCTGGGCGCGCACCCGCGCCCGCCGGTCCCGCCGAGGGTGACGACTTCCACGGGGGACGTCCCCACAACACTTCGTGGCCGCCCAGGCGCACACCCGGCGCGGGCGGTTGGACAGGGAGAAACGACAAGGTGGCAGCACCGAAGAAGGGCCGAAGGCCGGCGGGGGCCCAGGGCAGGCCGGGGCGCACCCTGGTCCTGTTCCTGATCGCCATGGTGGCCCTCGCGGGCGGCATGTTCGCCTCCGGGCACAAGACCCCGCGCCTGGGCATCGACCTCGCCGGCGGTACGAGCATCACGCTCAAGGCGAAGGCCGAGCCCGGCCAGGAGAAGGCGATCAACAAGGCCAACATGGACACCGCGGTCTCGATCATGAACCGTCGTGTCAATGGCCTGGGTGTCTCCGAGGCCGAGGTCCAGACCCAGGGCGATCGCAACATCATCGTCAACATCCCCAAGGGGACGAACTCGGAGCAGGCCCGCCAGCAGGTCGGCACCACCGCCAAGCTCTACTTCCGGCCCGTCCTGACGGTCGCCGCCGGCACCCCGACGAAGCCCGCCCCCAGCACCACGCCGAGCCCCTCGGCCAGCAAGGGCGCGGACAAGAACGGCGACAAGAACAAGCCGTCCTCGACGCCGTCGGCCAACCCGAGCTCGAAGTCGACGCCGCAGGGCCGCGCCCTCACCGACGGTCTGAAGGCGGACGGCAAGCCGTCCCCGAAGACGACGCCGCCGGGCACCCCGAAGCCGGGCAGCACGCCGGGCACGACGCCGCCCACCCCGTCCGGCAACGACGCGGCCGCCGTCGCCAAACTCCAGAAGGACTTCGAGTCGCTGGACTGCTCCACCAAGGAGTCGCGCGCCAAGGCCGCCTTCGGCAGCAAGGCCACCGACACGATCGCGGCCTGCAGCCAGACGGGTGACGCCAAGTACATCCTCGGCCCGGCCGAGATCGAGGGTACGGACGTCAAGAAGGCCAAGGCGGTCATCGACCAGCAGCGCGGCATGTGGATCGTCCAGATGGACTTCACGGGCAAGGGCTCGAAGAAGTTCCAGTCGATCACCGGCAAGCTGTCGAAGCAGCAGTCCCCGCAGAACCAGTTCGCCATCGCTCTGGACGGCCAGGTCGTCTCGGCCCCGTCGGTGAGCCAGACGCTCAGCGGCAGCGCCGAGATCTCCGGCAGCTTCAACCAGCGCTCCGCCACCGACCTGGCGAACGTGCTGTCCTACGGCGCCCTGCCGCTCTCCTTCGAGGAGCAGAGCGTCACCACCGTCACCGCGGCCCTCGGCGCCGACCAGCTGCACGCCGGTCTGATCGCCGGTGCCATCGGTCTGGCGCTGGTCATCATCTACCTGGTGCTCTACTACCGGGGTCTGGCGCTGGTCGCCATCATGAGCCTCGTGGTCTCCGCGATCCTCACGTACGTGATCATGGCGCTGCTCGGCCCGGCCATCGGCTTCGCGCTGAACCTGCCCGCGGTCTGCGGCGCCATCGTCGCCATCGGCATCACCGCGGACTCCTTCATCGTGTACTTCGAACGGATCCGGGACGAGATCCGCGAGGGCCGCACGCTGCGTCCGGCCGTCGAGCGGGCCTGGCCCCGCGCGCGGCGCACGATCATGGTCTCCGACTTCGTGTCGTTCCTCGCCGCCGCGGTGCTGTTCATCGTGACCGTCGGCAAGGTCCAGGGCTTCGCGTTCACGCTGGGTCTGACCACCCTGCTCGACGTCGTCGTGGTGTTCCTGTTCACCAAGCCGGTGATGACGCTCCTGGCGCGCAAGAAGTTCTTCGCCAACGGCCACTCGTGGTCCGGCCTGGACCCGCAGCGCCTCGGCGCCAAGCCGCCGCTGCGCCGCTCCCGCCGCACCCCCGCCGCCCCCACCGACCCGAAGGAGGCGTGAGATGTCGCGACTCGGTCATCTCGGCGCCCGGCTCTACCGCGGTGAGGTCGGCTACGACTTCGTCGGCAAGCGGAAGATCTGGTACGGCATCTCGATCCTGATCACCATCACGGCCATCGTGGGCCTGGCGGTGCGGGGTCTGACGATGGGCATCGAGTTCGAGGGCGGCGCGGTCTTCACCACCCCGAAGACCAGCGCCACGGTTGCCCAGGCGGAGGATGTCGCGCAGCGCGCCTCCGGCCACGACGCGATCGTCCAGAAGCTCGGCAACAAGGGCCTGCGCATCCAGATCAGCGGCATCGACACCAACAAGTCGGACGCGATCAAGACCGAGCTCTCCAAGGAGCTCAAGGTCCCGGCCGAGGACATCAACGCCGACCTCGTCGGCCCCAGCTGGGGCGACCAGATCGCCAACAAGGCGTGGACCGGTTTGATCGTGTTCATGATCCTCGTGGTGATCTATCTGGCGATCGCCTTCGAGTGGCGCATGGCGCTCGCGGCCCTGGTCGCGCTGATCCACGACATCACGATCACCGTCGGTGTCTACGCGCTGGTCGGCTTCGAGGTCACCCCGGGCACCGTGATCGGTCTGCTCACCATCCTCGGTTACTCCCTCTACGACACCGTCGTCGTCTTCGACGGTCTCAAGGAGGGCCAGCGGGGCCTCACCAAGCAGACCAGGTTCACCTACAGCGAGATGGCGAACAAGAGCCTCAACGGCACCCTGGTGCGTTCCATCAACACCACGGTCGTCGCGCTGCTTCCGGTGGCGGGCCTGCTGTTCATCGGTGGCGGCGTCCTCGGCGCCGGCATGCTGAACGACATCTCGCTGTCGCTGTTCGTCGGCCTCGCGGCCGGTGCGTACTCCTCGATCTTCATCGCCACCCCGCTGGTCGCCGACCTCAAGGAGCGCGACCCGCAGATGAAGGCCCTCAAGAAGCGGGTGCTCGCCAAGCGGGCCGCCGCCGTTGCCAAGGGCGAGACGGACGAGCCGCAGGACGCCGAGCCGCAGGACGAGGCCGAGGCCGAGACCGCCGGCGCGGTCGTCGGCCAGCGCCGCCAGCCCTCCCGCAACAACCGGGGGAAGCGCCGATGACGGTCTCCACCCAGGAGCTGCTGCTCAGCCGCATCCGTGACGTACCGGACTACCCGAAGCCGGGCGTGCTGTTCAAGGACATCACGCCGCTGCTCGCGGACCCGCAGGCGTTCACGGCCCTGACCGAGGCCCTCGCCGAGCTGTGCGTACGGCACGGCGCGACGAAGATCGTCGGCCTGGAGGCGCGCGGCTTCATCCTGGCGGCCCCGGTCGCGGTCCGCGCCGGCATCGGCTTCATCCCCGTGCGCAAGGCGGGCAAGCTCCCCGGAGCGACGCTCTCGCAGGCGTACGAGCTGGAGTACGGCACGGCCGAGATCGAGGTGCACGCCGAGGACCTGGCCGCGGGCGACCGCGTCATGGTCATCGACGACGTGCTCGCGACCGGCGGCACGGCCGAGGCCTCCCTGGAGCTGATCCGGCGGGCCGGGGCCGAGGTGGCCGGAGTGGCGGTCCTGATGGAGCTCGGCTTCCTGGCCGGGCGCAACCGGCTGGAACCCGCCTTGCGCGGGGCCCCGCTGGAGGCTCTCATCACGCTCTGACCAGGGCGGTAAACCCCGGAAGGCGGGCGTCGGAGGAATCCGGCGCCCGCCTCTCGTGTTTACCGGGTACACCCCGTCACACCCGCCCGGCACGAACCGGCCGCCCAGGATCGATACCATGGGCTTTCCGGGCCTGACCGGGGGACCCGGATCCTCCCCCAGACTCCGTCCGGGGGGACCCTCAGAGGAGCGCCCTTGCCAGACGAGGCCCAGCCACTCTCCGCCGAGCGGCCCGACCAGCAGGCCGAGCAGGCCACGGCGGCCCCCGCCGCGCCCCAGCAGCCCGTGGCGGAGCCCAAGCCGCCCACGCCCCAGCGGCCCCTCGCGGCGGCCCCGGCCCCCAAGCCCACGCCCCCCGCGAGCCCGGTGGCCCGCTCGGGCGGCTCCTCCAACCGCGTCCGCGCCCGGCTCGCCCGCCTCGGAGTGCAGCGCTCCTCCGCGTACAACCCGGTCCTGGAACCGCTGCTGCGGATAGTGCGCAGCAACGACCCGAAGATCGAGACCGCCACGCTGCGCCAGGTCGAGAAGGCCTACCAGGTCGCCGAGCGCTGGCACCGCGGCCAGAAGCGCAAGAGCGGCGACCCGTACATCACGCACCCGCTCGCCGTCACCACCATCCTCGCCGAGCTGGGCATGGACCCGGCGACCCTGATGGCGGGCCTCCTGCACGACACCGTCGAGGACACCGAGTACGGCCTGGACACCCTGCGCCGCGACTTCGGCGACCAGGTCGCCCTGCTCGTCGACGGCGTCACCAAGCTCGACCGGGTCCAGTTCGGCGACGCCGCGCAGGCCGAGACCGTGCGCAAGATGGTCGTCGCCATGGCCAAGGACCCGCGCGTCCTGGTCATCAAGCTCGCCGACCGCCTGCACAACATGCGCACCATGCGCTACCTCAAGCGGGAGAAGCAGGAGAAGAAGGCCCGCGAGACCCTGGAGATCTACGCCCCGCTGGCCCACCGGCTGGGCATGAACACCATCAAGTGGGAGCTGGAGGACCTCGCCTTCGCGATCCTCTACCCCAAGATGTACGACGAGATCGTCCGCCTCGTCGCCGAGCGGGCGCCCAAGCGCGACGAGTACCTGGCCATAGTGACCGACGAGGTCCAGTCCGACCTGCGCGCGGCCCGCATCAAGGCCACGGTCACCGGCCGCCCGAAGCACTACTACAGCGTCTACCAGAAGATGATCGTCCGCGGCCGTGACTTCGCGGAGATCTACGACCTGGTGGGCATCCGCGTCCTGGTGGACACCGTCCGCGACTGCTACGCGGCGCTCGGCACGGTCCACGCCCGCTGGAACCCGGTTCCGGGGCGGTTCAAGGACTACATCGCGATGCCCAAGTTCAACATGTACCAGTCGCTGCACACGACGGTCATCGGCCCCAACGGCAAGCCCGTCGAGCTGCAGATCCGCACGTTCGACATGCACCGCCGCGCCGAGTACGGCATCGCCGCGCACTGGAAGTACAAGCAGGAGGCCGTCGCCGGCGCCTCCAAGGTGCGCACCGACGTACCGAAGAAGGCCGGCAAGGACGACCACATCAACGACATGGCGTGGCTGCGCCAGCTGCTCGACTGGCAGAAGGAGACCGAGGACCCCAGCGAGTTCCTGGAGTCCCTGCGCTTCGACCTGTCCCGCAACGAGGTCTTCGTCTTCACCCCCAAGGGCGATGTCATAGCGCTCCCGGCGGGTGCCACGCCGGTGGACTTCGCGTACGCGGTCCACACCGAGGTCGGCCACCGCACCATAGGCGCACGGGTCAACGGACGGCTCGTGCCGCTCGAATCCACCCTGGACAACGGCGACCTGGTGGAGGTCTTCACCTCCAAGGCGGCCGGCGCCGGACCCTCGCGCGACTGGCTGGGCTTCGTCAAGTCGCCGCGCGCCCGCAACAAGATCCGCGGCTGGTTCTCCAAGGAGCGCCGCGACGAGGCGATCGAGCAGGGCAAGGACGCCATCGCGCGCGCCATGCGCAAGCAGAACCTGCCGATCCAGCGCATCCTGACCGGCGACTCCCTGGTCACCCTCGCGCACGAGATGCGCTACCCCGACATCTCGTCCCTCTACGCGGCGATCGGCGAGGGCCATGTGGCCGCGCAGGGCGTCGTGCAGAAGCTGGTGCAGGCGCTCGGCGGCGAGGAGGCCGCCAACGAGGACATCGCCGAGTCGGCGCCGCCCTCGCGCGGCCGCAGCAAGCGCCGCGCCAACGCCGACCCGGGCGTGGTGGTCAAGGGCGTCGACGACGTGTGGGTCAAGCTGGCCCGCTGCTGCACGCCCGTCCCCGGCGACCCGATCATCGGCTTCGTGACGCGCGGCAGCGGCGTCTCGGTGCACCGCGCGGACTGCGTCAACGTCGACTCGCTCTCGCAGCAGCCGGAGCGGATCCTCGAAGTCGAGTGGGCGCCCACCCAGTCGTCCGTCTTCCTGGTCGCCATCCAGGTGGAGGCGCTCGACCGCTCCCGGCTCCTCTCGGACGTCACCCGCGTCCTGTCCGACCAGCACGTCAACATCCTGTCGGCGGCCGTCCAGACGTCCCGCGACCGGGTGGCCACCTCCCGCTTCACCTTCGAGATGGGCGACCCCAAGCACCTCGGCCACGTCCTCAAGGCGGTCCGGGGAGTGGAGGGCGTGTACGACGTGTACCGGGTGACGTCGGCACGCAGGCCCTGACCCCTTCGCGGGCGCCCGCCGGGGTCTGCCGGGCGCTCGCGGCCTGAGCCGCACACACGAAGGGGGCCTCCCGTACGTCGCGTACGGGAGGCCCCTTCAGGTGCGGCGACGGCGGTGTGTCAGCCGCCGAACTCCTCCAGGCCCTTCAGGGCCTGGTCGAGCAGGGCCTGGCGGCCCTCCAGCTCCTTGGCGAGCTTGTCGGCCTTGGCGTTGTTGCCCGCCGCGCGCGCCGCGTCGATCTGGCCGCGCAGCTTGTCGACGGCCGCCTGGAGCTGGCCCGTCAGACCCGCGGCACGCGCGCGTGCCTCCGGGTTGGTGCGGCGCCACTCCGACTCCTCGGCCTCCTGCAGGGCCCGCTCCACCGCGTGCATCCGGCCCTCGACCTTCGGGCGGGCGTCGCGCGGCACGTGGCCGATGGCCTCCCAGCGCTCGTTGATGCCGCGGAAGGTGGCGCGCGCCGCCTTCAGATCGGTCACCGGGACGAGCTTCTCGGCCTCGACGGCCAGCTCCTCCTTGAGCTTCAGGTTCTCCGTCTGCTCGGCGTCACGCTCCGCGAAGACCTCGCCGCGCGCGGCGAAGAACACGTCCTGGGCGCCGCGGAAGCGGTTCCACAGCTCGTCCTCGGCCTCGCGCTGGGCGCGGCCCGCCGCCTTCCAGTCCGCCATCAGCTCGCGGTAGCGGGCGGCCGTGGTGCCCCAGTCCGTGGACGAGGACAGCGACTCGGCCTCGACGACCAGCTTCTCCTTGGCCTTGCGGGCCTCCTCGCGCTGCGCGTCCAGCGACGCGAAGTGCGCCTTGCGGCGCTTGGAGAACGCCGAGCGCGCGTGCGAGAAGCGGTGCCACAGCTCGTCGTCGGACTTCCGGTCGAGCCGGGGCAGGCCCTTCCAGGTGTCCACGAGAGCCCGCAGCCGCTCGCCGGCCGAGCGCCACTGCTCGCTCTGCGCCAGCTCCTCGGCCTCGGCGACCAGCGCCTCCTTGGCGTGCTTGGCCTCGTCGGTCTGCTTGGCCTTCTGGACCTTGCGCTCCTCGCGCCGCGACTCGACGGTCTCGACGAGCTTGTCGAGCCGCTTCCGCAGCGCTTCGAGGTCGCCCACCGCGTGGTGCTCGTCCACCTGGGTGCGCAGGTGGTCGATCGCGGTCTGGGCGTCCTTCGCCGACAGGTCGGTGGTCTTCACCCGTCGTTCGAGGAGGCCGATCTCGACAACCAGGCCCTCGTATTTGCGCTCGAAGTAGGCCAGGGCCTCCTCGGGAGTCCCCGCCTGCCACGATCCGACGACCACTTCGCCCTCGGCTGTACGCACATACACGGTGCCCGTCTCGTCGACGCGGCCCCACGGGTCGCTGCTCACAGCGCCTCCTCCACATGATGCCGGCGCGAGGGGTTCGGCCCTCGTGGCATCGTCCACAGTTTCCGGGACGGGCCTCGCCCGCCCTCCACAACGCGTTTTCCACCGCGCTGCACAACGCCAATCTAGGCGACCGGCCGCCCGGCTGTCCGCACTCAGCGCGGCCGAATTCCGCGGGTCAGTCCTTGTTGACGGCGGCCTTCGTGATGGTGACGGCCGTCTTCGGCGCGCCGTCCCCGGCGCCGCCGGCCACGCCCGCCTTCGCCACGTCCTGCACCACCTTCAGCGTCGCGGCGTCCATCGTGCCGAACGGCGTGTAGCTGGGCGGCAGTTTGCTGTCCTTGTAGACCAGGAAGAACTGGCTGCCGCCGGTGTGCGGCTGGCTCGTGTTGGCCATGGCGACGGTGCCCGCCGGGTACGTCACGGTGCCGTCCGCGCCCGCCTTGCCGAGTCCCGTCAGGTTCTCGTCGGGGATCGTGTAGCCGGGCCCGCCCGTGCCGTCGCCCTTGGGGTCGCCGCACTGCAGCACGAAGATGCCCTGCGTGGTCAGTCGGTGACACTTCGTGTTATCGAAGTAGCCCTTGTCGGCGAGGGACTTGAACGAGTTGACCGTGTGCGGGGTCTTCTCCGCCGCCATCTTGAACGCGATGTCCCCGGCGCTGGTCTTCAGCGACATCGTGTACGAGGCCTTCTGGTCGATCGCCATCTTCGGCTCCGGCGCGGAGTCCTTGCTCGTCGAGGGCTTCGGGGTCTCGCTCGGCGCGGCCGAGTCCGACTTCTTCTTGTCGTCGCCGTCGAAGGCTCCCGTGGCGAAGGCCGCCCCGCCGCCCACGACGACCACCGCGAGGGCGGCCGCGATGACGGTGTTGCGGAGCTTGGACTTGCGCCGGGCCTCCTCGCGGCGGCGCTGCTGACGCTCGAACTTCTCCCGGGCGAGCTGGCGCCGGCGCTGATCGCTGCTGACCACCGGTGGTCTCCTTGTGCGGTGTAGTCGGGTAGGACGCGTGTACGCGCGGACTGTGCCCGTACCGTATATGGGTTCGCTGTGACAGGAGCAGCGCCGGTAGGCTCTGAACAGCCGCAATCACCCGTCGTACGAGAAATTGAGGACGATCGTGCTCATTGCCGGGTTCCCCGCCGGGGCCTGGGGCACCAACTGCTATCTGGTCGCCCCCGCCGCAGGCGAGGAGTGCGTGATCATCGACCCGGGCCACCAGGCCGCCCAGGGAGTCGAGGACGCGCTCAGGAAGCATCGGCTCAAGCCCGTCGCCGTCGTCCTCACCCACGGCCACATCGACCACTGCGCCTCGGTCGTCCCGGTGTGCGGAGCGCACGACGTGCCCGCCTGGATCCACCCCTCGGACCGGTACATGATGAGCGACCCGGAGAAGGCGCTCGGCCGCTCCTTCGGCGCGCAGATCATGGGCGAGCTGACCGTCGGCGAACCGGACGACGTCAAGGAGCTGACGGACGGCGCGAAGCTGGCGCTGGCCGGTATGGAGCTCACCGTGTCGCACGCGCCCGGCCATACCAAGGGGTCGGTGACGTTCGGGCTGCCCGAGGCGGAGGACATCCCTCCGATCCTGTTCTCGGGCGACCTGCTCTTCGCCGGCTCCGTCGGACGCACCGACCTGCCCGGCGGCAGCCACGCCGAGCTCCTCGAGTCGCTGGGCCGCGTGTGCCTGCCGCTCGACGACTCGACCGTGGTGCTGTCCGGCCACGGCTCCCAGACCACCATCGGCCAGGAGCGCGCCACCAACCCGTATCTGCGGCAGGTGGCCGCCGGCCTGGGAGAGGGCATCGCCTCTCCCCGACGAGGAATGTGACGAGAAGCTTCCCCATGAGTACCTTCCAGGCCCCCAAGGGCACCTACGACCTGCTGCCGCCGAACAGCTCCACCTACCTCGCCGTCCGCGAGGCGATCGCGGCCCCGCTGCGCAACTCCGGCTACGGCTACGTGGAGACCCCGGGCTTCGAGAACGTCGAGCTCTTCGCGCGCGGTGTCGGCGAGTCCACCGACATCGTGACCAAGGAGATGTACGCCTTCGAGACGAAGGGCGGCGACAGGCTCGCGCTGCGCCCCGAGGGCACCGCGTCCGTGCTGCGCGCGGCCCTGGAGGGCAACCTCCACAAGGCCGGCAACCTGCCCGTCAAGCTCTGGTACTCGGGCTCGTACTACCGCTACGAGCGCCCCCAGAAGGGCCGCTACAGGCACTTCTCGCAGGTCGGCGCCGAGGCGATCGGCGCGGAGGACCCGGCGCTGGACGCCGAGCTGATCATCCTGGCGAACGACGCGTACCGCTCGCTGGGGCTGCGCAACTTCCGCATCCTGCTGAACTCGCTGGGCGACCAGGAGTGCCGTCCCGTCTACCGGGCCGCCCTCCAGGACTTCCTGCGCGGCCTCGACCTCGACGAGGACACCCTGCGCCGGGCCGAGATCAACCCGCTGCGGGTGCTCGACGACAAGCGGGACGCGGTCCAGAGGCAGCTCGTGGGGGCGCCGCTGCTGCGCGACTACCTGTGCGACGCCTGCAAGGCGTACCACGAGGAGGTGCGCGAGCTGCTGAACGCCGAAGGCGTCGAGTACGAGGACGACCCGAAGCTGGTGCGCGGCCTCGACTACTACACCCGCACGACCTTCGAGTTCGTCCACGACGGTCTCGGCTCGCAGTCCGCGGTGGGTGGCGGCGGCCGCTACGACGGCCTCTCCGAGATGATCGGCGGCCCCGCGCTGCCGTCGGTGGGCTGGGCGCTGGGCGTCGACCGTACGGTCCTGGCGCTGGAGGCCGAGGGCGTCACCCTCGACATCCCAGCCGCGACCAGCGTGTTCGCGGTGCCGCTCGGCGAGGAGGCGCGCCGGGTGCTGTTCCGCGTGGTCACCGAGCTGCGCCGGGGCGGGGTCGCGACCGACTTCAGCTACGGCGGCAAGGGCCTCAAGGGCGCCATGAAGAACGCCAACCGCTCCGGCGCCCGCCTCACCATCGTCGCGGGCGAGCGGGACCTGGCCGAGGGCCTGGTCCAGCTCAAGGACATGGAGTCCGGCGACCAGGTGGCGGTCCCCGTCACGGAGGTCGTCGAGGCCGTGCGCGCGCGCCTGGCCTGACGCCCGGGTCAACTCGGTACGTACGGCGTCGTCCTGATGGATGACGCCGGGGCCGAAGTGCCAAGTCCGGTCCCCGCGGGCCGGACTCGGCACGGCGCTCGCCGCCGTCCTTATCTCCATCGAACGGTGGCCGGGCCACCGATTGCGGCACAATGGCCCCTGCCCAGCAGCCACGGAATGACGGAACGGCGATATGACCACAACAGTTGACGACGTCTCCTCCGGCCAGGAGCAGGTGAGCACCAAGGGCACCGTCGGCGGCAGCCGCGCGTTCGCGTGGCTCCTGGTGATCACGGGCGCCGCCGGACTGCTCGCGGCCTGGGTCATCACCATCGACAAGTTCAAGCTGCTCGAGGACCCGAACTTCACGCCGGGCTGCAGCCTCAACCCGGTGGTCTCCTGCGGCAACATCATGAAGAGCGACCAGGCATCGGCGTTCGGCTTCCCGAACCCGATGCTGGGTCTGGTGGCGTACGGGATCGTGATCGCGGTCGGTATGAGCCTGCTGGCGGGCGCGCGCTTCCGGCCCTGGTACTGGCTGACCTTCAACGCGGGCACGCTCTTCGGCGTCGGGTTCTGCACCTGGCTCCAGTTCCAGTCGCTGTACCGGATCAACGCGCTCTGCCTGTGGTGCAGCCTGGCGTGGGTCGCCACGATCTTCATGTTCTGGTACCTGACCTCGCACAACATCCGCCGCGGCCTGCTGCCGGCGCCGGGCTGGCTGAAGTCGTTCCTGTCGGAGTTCACCTGGGTCCTGCCCGTGGTGCACGTCGGGATCATCGGGATGCTGATCCTGACGCGCTGGTGGGACTTCTGGACCAGCTGACCCTGCTGACCAGGGGGTTTCCCTGCGGCGGCGGCGTTGTCAGTGGGGTGGCATAGGGTTCTCGACGTGGAGCCCGACCTGTTCACCGCAGCCGCAGAGGACCGCCAGGAGAAAGACCCGGCGGGCAGCCCTCTGGCCGTCCGGATGCGCCCGCGCACCCTCGACGAAGTGGTCGGGCAGCAGCACCTGCTGAAGCCCGGCTCACCGCTGCGGCGCCTGGTGGGGGAGGGCAGCGGCGGCCCCGCCGGACCCTCCTCGGTGATCCTCTGGGGCCCGCCCGGCACCGGCAAGACGACGCTCGCGTACGTGGTGTCGAAGGCGACCAACAAGCGGTTCGTCGAGCTCTCCGCGATCACCGCGGGCGTCAAGGAAGTGCGGGCCGTGATCGACGGGGCCCGCCGGGCCATCGGCGGCTTCGGCAAGGAGACCGTCCTCTTCCTCGACGAGATCCACCGCTTCTCCAAGGCCCAGCAGGACTCACTGCTCCCTGCGGTGGAGAACCGCTGGGTGACGCTGATCGCGGCGACGACGGAGAACCCGTACTTCTCGGTGATCTCCCCGCTGCTCTCCCGCTCCCTGCTGCTGACCCTGGAGCCGCTCACCGACGACGACCTGCGCGCGCTGCTGCGCCGGGCGGTCGAGGAGGAGCGCGGGCTCGGCGGCGCGGTGACGCTGGCCGAGGACGCCGAGGCGCATCTGCTGCGGATCGCGGGCGGCGACGCCCGGCGCGCGCTGACCGCCCTGGAGGCGGCGGCGGGCTCGGCCCTGGCCAAGGAGGAGCCGGAGGTCACGCTCCAGACGGTCGAGGAGACGGTCGACCGGGCGGCGGTGAAGTACGACAAGGACGGCGACCAGCACTACGACGTGGCGAGCGCCCTGATCAAGTCCATCCGCGGCTCGGACGTGGACGCGGCGCTGCACTATCTGGCCCGGATGATCGAGGCGGGCGAGGACCCGCGGTTCATCGCGCGCCGTCTGATGATCTCCGCGAGCGAGGACATCGGTCTCGCGGACCCGACGGCGCTGCCGACGGCGGTCGCCGCCGCCCAGGCCGTCGCCATGATCGGCTTCCCGGAGGCGGCCCTCACGCTCAGCCACGCCACCATCGCCCTGGCGCTGGCCCCGAAGTCGAACGCGGCGACGAACGCGATCTTCGCCGCGATGGAGGACGTCCGCAAGGGCCTTGCCGGGCCCGTCCCGCCGCATCTGCGCGACGGCCACTACAAGGGCGCGGCCAAGCTCGGCCACGCTCAGGGGTATGTGTACCCGCACGACGTGCCGGGCGCGATCGCGGCGCAGCAGTACGCACCGGACGCGGTGGCCGACAAGCGCTACTACGAGCCGACGCGCTACGGCGCGGAGGCGCGGTACGCGGACGTGGTGGAGAAGGTCCGCGAGCGGCTGGGCCGGGGCGAGTAGCGTCCCTCGCCTCCGGTACCCCGGCCTCGTACCACCGACTCCCTCAGTCCGTCGCCGCCTCGAAGAGCCGGCGCATGGCCCGGCGCAGCGGGCCGAGGCCGGTCACCGGCTCCGGGAACTCGAAGCGCGCGTCGAAGCAGCGCCCGCCGGTGTCCTGGAAGCGGACCCGCAGTCCGAACCGGTCGAGCGCCAGCGGCGTGACCGATTTCATCCGCCGGCCCCCGTCGTGCCCTTCGTGCCCCTCGCGCTCGACCAGCCCGCACAGCGACCGCACCTGCTCCCCGTGGTGGGCGTGCAGATGCTGGAGCAGCTCCGTCTCGTCCCGGACCAGCGGGTCGGGCAGGGCGGCCGCGAAGGCCTCGGGCTCCACCGCGCTCGCGCCCCACAGGTCGTCCACGTACGCCTCGTTGACCTCCAGGCGCAGCGTCATGCTGCCGGGCGGGGCCAGGCCCGGGACGCGGGTGAGCCAGCCGGTGATCCAGGCGCGGCCGCGGATGCGGTGGGGGACGGAGACCGGCGCCACGTCGGTGATCTCCAGGACGGCCGACAGCTCGTCGTCCTGGGCGTGGGTCGCGGCCCGGACGACGGGGGAGTCGGCGGGGAAGAGCAGGAAGAGATCGCCTTCGGGGCCCACGTTCCGCAGCCGGGGCTCCAGCTGCTCCGGGCGGGCGCCCTGGAGGCCGGTGATGAGGAGCGCCGACGAGCAGGTACGATGTACGAGAGTTCGTGTGCGCTCGGCTGCTGACGGCATCCGTGCGATTTCAAGTCCGCTGGGACGCGGCTGACCACGATCTGATCGGACCTCCGTCACGTGACCGGTGGCATGCTGCGCACCGGTACCGGCCCCATTCTGAGGGCTGGTGGAGCCGGCCCCTTCTTGAGGGTCGGCCTTCTTCGTGCTGTCCGTGATGTGACTGGTGTTCCCCGGACGAGACATACGATCTCCTTGAGTAAGGTGAGCCTAACCTAACCCAACCATGGAGGTTTGGAGAACGTGCCTAACCAGTCGCGTCCCAAGGTCAAGAAGTCCCGTGCGCTCGGCATCGCGCTGACGCCGAAGGCCGTCAAGTACTTCGAGGCCCGTCCGTACCCGCCGGGCGAGCACGGCCGTGGCCGCAAGCAGAACTCGGACTACAAGGTCCGTCTGCTCGAGAAGCAGCGTCTGCGCGCCCAGTACGACATCTCTGAGCGTCAGATGGCGCGTGCCTACGACCGCGCCAAGAAGGCCGAGGGCAAGACGGGCGAGGCGCTGGTCGTCGAGCTCGAGCGCCGCCTCGACGCCCTGGTCCTGCGTTCGGGCATCGCCCGCACCATCTACCAGGCCCGCCAGATGGTCGTCCACGGCCACATCGAGGTCAACGGTGGCAAGGTCGACAAGCCGTCGTTCCGCGTCCGTCCGGACGACGTCATCACCGTCCGCGAGCGCAGCCGCGAGAAGCACCCCTTCCAGGTTGCCCGCGAGGGTGGCTACGCCGGCGAGGGCGAGACCCCGCGCTACCTCCAGGTGAACCTGAAGGCCCTGGCCTTCCGCCTGGACCGCGACCCGAACCGCAAGGAAATCCCGGTCATCTGCGACGAGCAGCTCGTCGTCGAGTACTACGCCCGCTGATCCAGGCGCAGTAGTCAGCGCTCCGCGCTCCGGCCCGCCGTCCCCTCGCTCCGCACGGAGCGGGAGGCGGCGGGCCCTCGCGTTTGCGGGCCCGGTACGTCATGGGCCCCGGGCACCTCGGGCGCCGGTTCTTCCGGGCCCGCCAGCGCCCGGGCCACCGTCGCGTCCAGGCCGAGCCCCCGGCCCCGGTTCCGGAACGTGCCGTACGCCGGGTCGCCCAGCCGCTCCCGGGCCCGCTGCTCGCACAGCACGTGCGCCGCGTTGAAGCACGCCGAGCCGAACAGCGGCAGCCCCACCGACGGCCAGATCCCCTCGGCGGCCCCCTGCAGCACCGCCGCCTCCGCCGGATCGCCGCCGTCCACCGCGACCAGCGCCAGCAGCTCCAGCGCCAGCACCGTGCCCAGCAGGTCGTGGAAGGCGTGGTCGATCACCAGGCACTCGGCGAGCAGCGCCCGCGCCCGGCCCAGGTCCTTGGCGTGCCAGGCGGCGTACCCGAGGACGTACAGCGCGTACGCCCGGGCCCAGCGCTCGCCGTGGTCCGCGCAGACCTCCACCACCTGCTCGCACATCACGACGGCCTCTTCGAGGTGGCCGCCGAAGGCCACCGCCATCGCCAGCTCGATCCGCGCCATCAGCACGTTGCTGTTGAGCTCGCCGATCTCCTCGTACCGGGCGAGGGCCGCGCGCAGCAGTTCCTCGGCCCTCGGCATGTCGTCCGAGACCAGCGCCAGACAGCCCGTCCGGTGCACCGCGTACGCCAGCGCCACCGCGTCGCCGGTGCGTTCGGCCTCCTCGCGGCACTCGTGCAGGGCCGCGATCGCCGCCGTGGTCTCGCCCCGCAGCACCGAGACGTAACCGAGCACCCACAGCGCCTTGAGCCGGGCGCCGTCGTGGTCGCCGCCCTCGGCCTCCAGGACCAGGGAAAGCCAGTGCGCGCCCTCGGCGAGCCGCCCGCAGCCCACCCAGCAGAACCAGAGCGTGCCCGCCAGGTACTGGGCCAGGTGCGCGTCCTGGCCGCGGTCCAGCGAGTGGTCCAGCGCCGCGCGCAGATTGGGCAGTTCGGCCTCCACCCGCACCGCCACCTCGGCCTGGCGCGGGCTGAACCAGTCCAGTTCGCACCAGGTGGCGAGCCCCAGGTACCAGTCGCGGTGCCTTCGGCGCAGCCGTTCCGCGTCGCCGGTCGCCGCCAGCCAGTCGGCGCCGTACTCCCGTACGGTGTCGAGCATCCGGAAGCGCACGCCCGCCGGGCCGTCCTCGCGCACCACGAGCGAGTGGTCGAGCAGCTCCTGCACCACGTCCAGGACGGACTCGGGCGGCAGGTCCGGGCCGACGCAGACGTACTCGACGGCCTCCAGGTCGAACTGCCCGGCGAACACCGAAAGACGCGCCCACAGCAGCCGCTGGGCCGGGGTGCACAGCTCGTGGCTCCAGCCGATCGTCGTGCGCAGGGTCTGGTGGCGCGCGAGCACCCCGCGCCCGCCGCCGGTCAGTAGCCGGAACCGGTCGTCGAGGCGGCGCAGCACCTGCTCCACCGAGAGCGCGCCGAGCCGCCCGGCCGCCAGCTCCAGGGCGAGCGGGATCCCGTCGAGCCTGCGGCACAGCTCCAGGACGGCCGCCGCCGACTCGTCGGTGGGCGCGAAGCCGCCGCGTCCGGCGGCGGCCCGGTCGGCGAAGAGCGCCACCGCGTCCTCGTCGTCCATCGGCGCCAGCGCGAGCAGCCGCTCCCCGGCCAGGCGCAGCGGCAGGCGCCCGGCGGCGAGCACCCGCAGCCCGGGGCAGCGCCGCAGCAGCTCGCACACCAGCTCCGCGCAGGCGTCCACGAGCTGTTCGAAGCCGTCCAGGACCAGCAGCAGGGTGCGGTCGGCGAGGTGGTCCAGGAGGACGCGGCGGGGCGGGCGGCTGGTGTGGTCGGTGAGGTCGAGCGCCTCCAGGACCGCGTGGTCGAGCAGTTCCGGGTCGGTGACCGTGGAGAGGTCCGCGGGCCACACCCCATCCCAGAAGCGTTCCTGCACCGCCGTGGCCGACGCGGCGCGCAGGGCCAGCCGGGTCTTTCCGACGCCGCCGACCCCGACCACGGTGGTCAGCCGCGCCTCGGCCAGCAGCCCGTGCAGCGCGGCCAGTTCACGTTCGCGCCCGACGAAGCCGTTCAGCTCCGAGGGCAGAGGGGAGCGCATGAAACACGCAGAGTACTCAGCCGTGTGCGGTGCGTACAAGCGGCTTGCGCGACTCCGCTCGCGCGCGGCCCTAATGCGGTAGGGGGCAAGACCCTCGGCGCGATAGGGTCGGGGAACAACTTTTTCTTGTCCGACGGTCGATGCGCAGGGAGCGGTGCGAAGTGTCCGGTGGAGAGGTGGCCGGGATCCTGGTGGCCGTCTTCTGGGCGATCCTGGTGTCCTTCCTCGCCGTAGTCCTCGTGCGGCTGGCCCAGACGCTGAAGGCGACGACCAAGCTGGTGGCGGACGTGACCGAACAGGCCGTCCCGCTCCTGGCGGACGCCTCGACGGCGGTGCGCTCGGCGCAGACCCAGCTGGACCGGGTCGACGCGATCGCCTCGGACGTCCAGGAGGTCACCTCCAACGCCTCGGCGCTCTCCACCACGGTCGCCTCGACCTTCGGCGGCCCCCTGGTGAAGGTCGCGGCCTTCGGGTACGGGGTGCGCCGGGCCATCGGACGGAAAACCGGGCCCGCCGAGCCGCCTCGTACGGTGATCGTCGGGCGGACTCTGCCGTCCGCGCGGCGGAGCAAGCGAAAGGGCTGACGCTGCGATGTTCCGCCGTACGTTCTGGTTCACCGCGGGCGCCGCAGCCGGTGTGTGGGCCACCACCAAGGTCAACCGGAAGCTGAAGCAGCTCACCCCGGAGTCGCTGGCCGCGCGCACCGCCGACAAGGCGATCGAGGCGGGCCACAAGCTCAAGGACTTCGCGCTCGACGTGAAGGCAGGAATGGTCGAGCGCGAGTCCGAACTCAACGACGCGCTCGGGCTGAACGCCTCCAACGTGCGGGAACTCCCGGCGCAGCGCCGCCTCGCGGCCATCGACCAACCCAACCAGCAGAACCCGAAGATCTCCTACAAGAAGATCTCGTACAACCGGAATGAGGACCACTGATGGAGTCGGCTGAAATCCGCCGCCGCTGGCTGAGCTTCTTCGAGGAGCGCGGTCACACCGTCGTCCCTTCGGCGTCGCTCATCGCGGACGACCCGACTCTGCTCCTGGTCAACGCGGGCATGGTGCCGTTCAAGCCCTACTTCCTGGGCGAGACCAAGCCGCCCGCCCCGCGCGCCACCAGCGTGCAGAAGTGCGTGCGCACGCCGGACATCGAAGAGGTCGGCAAGACCACCCGGCACGGCACGTTCTTCCAGATGTGCGGCAACTTCTCGTTCGGCGACTACTTCAAGGAAGGCGCCATCAAGTACGCCTGGGAGCTGCTGACCAGCTCCGTGGCGGACGGCGGCTTCGGCCTTGAGCCCGAGAAGCTCTGGATCACGGTCTACCTCGACGACGACGAGGCCGAGCAGATCTGGCGCGAGAAGATCGGCGTCCCCGCCGAGCGCATCCAGCGCCTGGGCAAGAAGGACAACTTCTGGTCCATGGGCGTCCCCGGCCCCTGCGGCCCCTGCTCCGAGATCAACTACGACCGCGGCCCCGAGTTCGGCGTCGAGGGCGGCCCGGCCGTCAACGACGAGCGGTACGTGGAGATCTGGAATCTCGTCTTCATGCAGTACGAGCGGGGCGCCGGCGAGGGCAAGGAGGACTTCCCGATCCTCGGCGACCTGCCGTCGAAGAACATCGACACCGGTCTCGGTCTCGAGCGCCTCGCCATGATCCTGCAGGGCGTGCAGAACATGTACGAGACCGACACCCTGCGCGTCGTCATGGACAAGGCCACCGAGCTGACCGGTGTGCGCTACGGCGACAAGCACGACACCGACGTCTCCATGCGTGTGGTGGCCGACCACATCCGTACGTCCGTGATGCTCATCGGCGACGGGGTGACCCCCGGCAACGAGGGCCGCGGCTATGTGCTGCGCCGCATCATGCGCCGCGCGATCCGCAACATGCGCCTGATGGGCGCCACCGGGCCGGTCGTCCAGGACCTCATCGACGTCGTGATCGACACGATGGGCCAGCAGTACCCGGAGCTGATCACCGACCGCAAGCGCATCGAGACGGTCGCGCTCGCCGAAGAGGCCGCCTTCCTCAAGGCCCTCAAGGGCGGCACCAACATCCTGGACACCGCCGTCACCGAGACCAAGGCCTCCGGCGGCACGGTCCTGGCCGGCGAGAAGGCCTTCCTGCTCCACGACACCTGGGGCTTCCCCATCGACCTCACCCTGGAGATGGCCGCCGAGCAGGGCCTCTCCGTGGACGAGGACGGCTTCCGCCGTCTGATGAAGGAGCAGCGCGAGCGCGCCAAGGCCGACGCCAAGGCCAAGAAGACCGGCCACGCCGACCTGTCCGCCTACCGCGAGGTGGCCGACAACTCCGGCGAGACCGACTTCACCGGCTACACGCTCACCGAGAACGAGTCGACGGTCGTCGGCCTCCTCGTCGACGGCGTGCCCTCGCCCGCCGCCTCCGAGGGCGACGAGGTCGAGGTCGTCCTCGACCGCACCCCGTTCTACGCCGAGGGCGGCGGCCAGCTCGCCGACCAGGGCCGCATCCGGCTCGACACCGGCGCGGTCATCGAGATCCGCGACGTGCAGAAGCCGGTCCCGGGCGTCCACGTCCACAAGGGCGTCGTCCAGGTCGGCGAGGTCACCGTCGGCGCCTCGGCCTACGCCAGCATCGACATCAAGCGCCGCCGCGCCATCGCCCGCGCCCACAGCGCCACGCACCTGACCCACCAGGCGCTGCGCGACGCGCTCGGCCCGACGGCCGCCCAGGCCGGTTCGGAGAACTCGCCGGGCCGCTTCCGCTTCGACTTCGGCTCGCCCGCCGCCGTTCCCGGCACGGTCCTCACCGACGTCGAGCAGCGGATCAACGAGGTCCTCTCGCGGGAACTCGACGTCCAGGCCGAGGTCATGTCGATCGACGAGGCCAAGAAGCAGGGCGCCATCGCCGAGTTCGGCGAGAAGTACGGCGAGCGCGTCCGCGTGGTCACCATCGGGGACTTCTCCAAGGAGCTCTGCGGCGGTACGCACGTCCACAACACCGCCCAGCTGGGTCTGGTGAAGCTGCTCGGCGAGTCCTCCATCGGCTCCGGAGTGCGCCGCATCGAGGCCCTGGTCGGCGTGGACGCGTACAACTTCCTGGCCCGTGAGCACACGGTCGTCGCCCAGCTCCAGGAGCTGGTCAAGGGCCGTCCCGAGGAGCTGCCGGAGAAGATCTCCACCATGCTCGGCAAGCTGAAGGACGCCGAGAAGGAGATCGAGAAGTTCCGCGCCGAGAAGGTGCTCCAGGCCGCCGCCGGGCTGGCCGAGGGCGCCAAGGACGTCCGGGGCGTCGCCCTGGTCACCGGTCAGGTGCCGGACGGCACCTCCGCCGACGACCTGCGCAAGCTCGTCCTCGACGTGCGCGGCCGCATCTCCTCGGACCGTCCGGTCGTGGTGGCGCTGTTCACCACGGCCAACGGCCGCCCGGTCACGGTCATCGCCACCAACGAGGCCGCCCGCGAGCGCGGTCTCAAGGCCGGTGAGCTGGTCCGTACCGCCGCCAAGACCCTCGGCGGCGGCGGTGGCGGCAAGCCGGACGTCGCCCAGGGCGGCGGTCAGAACCCGGACGCGATCGGCGACGCCGTCGACGCCGTCGAGCGCCAGGTCGGCGAGACCGCCTGATGCGACGCGGACGCCGTCTCGCGATCGACGTCGGGGACGCCCGGATCGGGGTCGCCTCGTGCGACCCCGACGGGGTCCTCGCCACGCCGGTGGAGACCGTGCCGGGACGCGATGTCCCGGCCGCCCACCGGCGGTTGCGCCGACTCGTCGAGGAGTACGAGCCCATCGAGGTCGTCGTCGGACTGCCCCGCTCCCTCAGCGGGGGCGAGGGCCCGGCGGCCGTCAAGGTCCGCAAGTTCGCCGGGGAACTGGCGAAGGGGATCGCCCCGATCCCGGTCCGGCTGGTCGACGAGCGGATGACAACGGTCACAGCCACCCACGGACTGCGCGCTTCCGGTGTGAAGGCGAAGAAGGGCAGGTCGGTCATCGACCAGGCCGCCGCGGTGGTCATCCTGCAGAACGCGCTTGAGGCCGAACGGGTGTCAGGACGCCCGCCCGGCGAGGGCGTCGAAGTGGTTATCTGATCGCGATACGGTAACGTTCCGCGCGATGCGGCGACATTCGAACAGCGGCCGCACAGCAAAAGAGGCGGACCGTCCGGATGCCTCGCGGCTCTAGGGGACCGATGACTGAGTATGGCCGGGGCGCAGGCTCCGAACCGTGGCATCCCGAGGATCCCCTCTACGGGGACCAGGGGTGGGGAGCGCAGCAGCAGCCCGCGCCCGGTCAGGCTCAGTACGCCGAGCAGCAGGCGCACCAGCAGTACGCCCAGCAGCAGAACCCGCAGGCCCAGCAGCACCAGCAGCATCCTCAGCACCAGCAGCAGTACGCGCAGCAGCCGCAGGACCAGTACGGGCAGCAGCACTACGGTGAGCAGGCCCAGCATCCCCAGCAGGGCTACCCGCAGGAGCAGTACGTACAGCAGCAGGCGCAGTACACCGCGGGCTGGGACACCACCGGCCAACAGGCCGCCATGCCCTACGCGGCCCAGCAGCCCACCGAGGGCTACCCGGGGTACGGCACCGAGACCCAGGACTACTACGGCACGCCCGAGGCGTATCCGCCGCCGCAGCCCCCGGGCCAGCGGCGCGCGGTGCCCGAGCAGGCACCGGAGTGGACCCCCGAGGAGCAGGAGCCGGAGGAGGAGAACCACCCCTTCTTCACCGACGGCAAGGGCGGCGACGAAACCGACTCCGACGAGGAGGAGCCGCGCGGCTCCCGGCGTGGCGGCGGTGGCCGCGACCGCCGGGGCGGCAAGGGGAAGAAGAAGGGCAAGAGCGGACGCGCCTGCCTGGTGCTCGTCGTGGTCTTCTCGCTCGGCGTGGGCGGCGCCGGGTACTTCGGCTACCAGTTCTGGCAGAAGAAGTTCGGCGCGGCTCCCGACTACGTCGGCACCGGCAGCACCCCGGTCCAGGTGGAGATCCCGCAGGGCGCCGGCGGCTACGAGATCGGCAGCATCCTGGCCAAGGCCGGAGTGGTCAAGAGCCAGGGCGCGTTCGTCTCCGCGCAGAACGACAACCCCAAGGGCAAGACGCTCCAGGCGGGCGTCTACACGCTCAACAAGGGAATGTCGGCGGCGAACGCGGTCGCGGCCATGCTCAACCCGGCCAGCCGCAGCAACTTCATCATTCCCGAGGGCAAGCGGAACGCCTGGGTCTACGAGCAGATCGACAAGCGCCTCGAACTCAAGCCGGGCACGACCAAGGACGTCGCCAAGTCCCAGGCGAAGAACCTCGGCCTGCCGGACTGGGCGAACGACAACAAGGAGATCGCCGACCCGCTGGAAGGGTTCCTCTACCCGGCCAGCTACCCGGTCGCCAAGGGCGCCAAGCCCGAGGACGTACTGCGCAAGATGGTCTCCCGCGCCAACCAGGAGTACGGCAAGGTCGACCTGAAGGGCATGGCGTCCAAGCTCGGCCTGAAGTCGCCCCTCCAGGTCATCACGGTCGCGAGCCTCGTCCAGGCGGAGGGCAAGTACAAGCACGACTTCGACAAGGTCGCGCGGGTCGTCTTCAACCGCCTCAAGCCGAACAACACCGAGACCTACGGCCTGCTCGACTTCGACTCCACGGTCAACTACGCCAAGAGCGAGTCGACCCTGGACACCGGTGCGGTCAAGGACCTGCGCCACTTCAAGCACCCGTACAACACGTACTACATCCACGGTCTGCCGCCCGGTCCGATCGGCAACCCCGGTGAGTCCGCGCTGCACTCGGCGCTCAACCCGACGCCGGGCCCGTGGTACTACTTCGTCTCCGTCACCGAGAACGAGACCCTGTTCGCGGTCACCAACGAAGAGCACGAGCAGAACCGCAAGAAGTACGAGAAGGAGAAATCCGGCCAGTGAGCTCAGTGAGCCAGGAGAGCGGTGCGCGCCGGGCGGCCGTACTGGGATCGCCCATCGCGCACTCGCTCTCCCCGGTGCTGCACCGCGCCGCCTACCGGGAACTCGGCCTCGCCCACTGGTCGTACGACCGGTTCGAGGTGGACGAGGACGCGCTGCCCGCCTTCGTCGACGGGCTCGACCGGTCGTGGGCGGGGCTCTCGCTCACGATGCCGCTGAAGCGGGCGATCATCCCGCTGCTCGACGGCATCAGCGACACCGCCGCCTCGGTGGAGGCGGTCAACACGGTCGTCCTCACCGCCGACGGGCGCCGCTACGGCGACAACACCGACATCCCCGGCATGATCGCCGCGCTGCGCGAGCGCGGCGTGGAGCGCGTGCCGTCCGCCGCCGTGCTCGGCGCGGGCGCCACCGCGTCCTCCGCGCTGGCCGCCCTCGCCCGCATCTGTACGGGGGAGGTCACCGCGTACGTGCGCAGCGCCGCCCGGGCCGAGGAGATGCGGGGCTGGGGCGAGCGGCTCGGGGTCGCCGTGCGCACCGCCGACTGGACGGACGCGGCGGAGGCCTTCGAGTCCCCCCTGGTCATCGCCACCACCCCGGCGGGCACCACCGACACCCTCGCGTCCGCTGTCCCCGACAGCCCCGGCACACTCTTCGACGTCCTGTACGACCCCTGGCCGACCGCACTGGCGGCGTCCTGGTCGGCGAACGGCGGACCGGTGGTGGGCGGCCTGGACCTCCTCGTACACCAGGCGGTGCTCCAGGTGGAACAGATGACGGGTGTGGAGAAGGCGCCTTTGGCGGCGATGCGCAGGGCGGGCGAGGAAGCGTTGGCGTCCCGCTGAGGCGTACCTCCTAGGGGCGCGGGGAACTGCGCGACCAGCCACGACGCTCCCGCACCTGACGAAGAAGCGTCCGTTTGCTGGACCGTCGGGCAGGTCGGCGCACCGGACATGGGAGGATCAGGGGAGGCGGGCCAGGGCCGCGCACCCGGCCGCGCCGTCGCAGTTCCAAGGCGCGAGAGCAAGAGGAGCACCGTTGAGCAGGTTGCGCTGGCTGACCGCGGGGGAGTCCCACGGACCCGCACTGGTGGCGACGTTGGAGGGCCTTCCCGCCGGCGTCCCGATCACCACGGAGATGGTGGCGGACCACCTGGCCCGGCGACGCCTCGGCTATGGACGCGGCGCCCGGATGAAGTTCGAGCGCGACGAGGTGACCTTCCTCGGCGGCGTCCGGCACGGCCTGTCGATGGGCTCGCCCATCGCGGTCATGGTCGGCAACACCGAGTGGCCCAAGTGGGAACAGGTCATGTCGGCCGACCCCGTGGACCCCGAGATCCTGGCCGACCTGGCCCGCAACGCGCCGCTGACGCGCCCGCGCCCCGGCCACGCCGACCTCGCGGGCATGCAGAAGTACGGCTTCGACGAGGCCCGGCCGATCCTGGAGCGCGCCAGCGCCCGCGAGACGGCTGCCCGGGTGGCCCTCGGCGCGGTGGCCCGTTCGTACCTGAAGGAGACGGCGGGCATCGAGGTCGTCTCGCACGTGGTCGAGCTGGCCTCGGCGAAGGCGCCGTACGGCGTGTACCCGACCCCGGCCGACGTCGAGAAGCTCGACGCCGACCCGGTGCGCTGCCTGGACGCGGACGCGTCGAAGGCGATGGTCGCGGAGATCGACCAGGCTCACAAGGACGGCGACACGCTCGGCGGCGTGGTCGAGGTCCTGGCGTACGGCGTACCCGTCGGCCTGGGCTCGCACGTCCACTGGGACCGGCGTCTGGACGCCCGGCTCGCCGCCGCCCTGATGGGCATCCAGGCGATCAAGGGCGTCGAGGTCGGCGACGGCTTCGACCTGGCCCGGGTGCCGGGCTCGAAGGCGCACGACGAGATCGTGAAGACCGCCGACGGCGTCAAGCGCACCACCGGCCGCTCCGGTGGCACCGAGGGCGGTCTGACCACCGGTGAACTGCTGCGCGTCCGCGCCGCGATGAAGCCGATCGCGACCGTGCCGCGCGCGCTGGCCACCATCGACGTGGTCACGGGCGAGGCCGCCAAGGCCCACCACCAGCGCTCGGACGTCTGCGCCGTGCCCGCCGCCGGGATCGTGGCCGAGGCCATGGTCGCGCTGGTCCTCGCGGACGCGGTGGCGGAGAAGTTCGGCGGCGACTCGGTCCCCGAGACCCGCCGCAACGTCCAGTCCTACCTCGACAACCTGCAGATCCGGTGACCACCGGTCCGCTGGTCGTCCTGATCGGCCCGATGGGGTCCGGGAAGTCCACCGTGGGCGCGCTGCTGGCCGAGCGGCTCGGCGCGCCCTACCGGGACACCGACGCCGACATCGTGGCCGCCCAGGGCCGGGAGATCGCCGACATCTTCGTCGACGAGGGCGAGTCGCACTTCCGCGAGCTGGAGCGGGAGGCGGTGCGCGCCGCCGTCGCCGAGCACAGCGGTGTGCTCGCCCTCGGCGGCGGCGCCATCCTCGACGCGTCCACGCGCGCGCTGCTGTCCGGCCTGCCGGTCGTCTATCTGTCGATGGACGTCGAGGAGGCGGTGAAGCGGGTCGGCCTCAACACCGCCCGCCCGCTCCTCGCCGTCAACCCGCGCCGCCAGTGGCGCGAACTGATGGACGCCCGGCGCCATCTGTACACCGAAGTAGCCCGGGTCGTCGTCGAGACCGACGGCCGTACCCCCGAAGAGGTCGCCCAGGCGGTCCTCGACGCACTGGAGCTGAAATCCGCATGAGCGAGCAGGCACCCACCCGGATCCACGTCGGCGGCAGCGCCGGGGCGGACCCGTACGACGTGCTCGTCGGCCGCAACCTCCTGGCCGAACTGCCCGGCCTGATCGGCACCAAGGCCCGCAAGGTCGCCGTCATCCACCCGGAGGCGCTGGCCGGCACCGGCGACGCCATCCGCGAGGACCTGGCCGCGCAGGGCTACGAGGCCATCGCCATCCAGGTGCCCAACGCCGAGGAGGCGAAGACCTACGAGGTCGCCGCCTACTGCTGGAAGGCGCTCGGCCAGTCCGGCTTCACCCGGACCGACGCCGTCGTCGGCGTGGGCGGCGGCGCCACCACCGACCTCGCGGGCTTCGTCGCGGCCACCTGGCTGCGCGGGGTGCGCTGGATCTCGGTCCCGACCACCGTGCTCGGCATGGTCGACGCGGCCGTCGGCGGCAAGACCGGCATCAACACCGCCGAGGGCAAGAACCTGGTGGGCGCGTTCCACCCGCCGGTCGGCGTCCTGTGCGACCTGGCCGCGCTGGACTCGCTACCGGTCCACGACTTCGTCTCCGGTATGGCCGAGGTCATCAAGGCGGGCTTCATCTCCGACCCGGTCATCCTCGACCTGATCGAGTCCGACCCGGCGGGCGCCCGCACCCCCCAGGGCCCGCACACGGCCGAGCTGATCGAGCGGGCGATCCGGGTGAAGGCGGAGGTCGTCTCCAGCGACCTCAAGGAGTCGGGCCTGCGCGAGATCCTGAACTACGGGCACACCCTCGCGCACGCCATCGAGAAGAACGAGCGCTACAAGTGGCGCCACGGCGCCGCCGTCTCCGTCGGCATGGTCTTCGCGGCCGAGCTGGGCCGCCTCGCCGGGCGCCTCGACGACGCCACGGCCGACCGGCACCGCTCCATCCTGGAGTCGGTGGGCCTGCCGCTGACCTACCGCGCCGACCAGTGGCCCAAGCTGGTGGAGAACATGAAGCTGGACAAGAAGTCGCGGGGCAACCTGCTGCGCTTCATCGTCCTGGACGGGCTCGCCAAGCCGACGGTCCTGGAGGGCCCGGACCCGGCGGTGCTGCTCGCGGCGTACGGGGAGGTGTCGTCGTGAGCCGTCGCGTCCTGGTGCTCAACGGCCCCAACCTGGGCCGCCTGGGCTCGCGCGAGCCGGACGTCTACGGGGCGACGACGTACGCCGGTCTCGTCGAGGTCTGCCAGACCCTCGGCAAGGAGCTCGGCTTCGACGTGGAGGTCCGCGAGACCAACGACGAGGGCGACATGATCCGCTGGCTGCACGAGGCGGCCGACGGAAAGATTCCGGTCGTTCTCAATCCGGGCGCGTTCACCCACTATTCGTACGGAATGCGGGACGCGGCCGCCCAGCGCACCGCCCCGCTCATCGAGGTGCACATCTCGAACCCGTACACCCGCGAGGAGTTCCGCCACACCTCCGTGGTGGCGGCCGTGGCGAGCGGCACCGTCGCGGGCTTCGGCATCGGCTCGTACCGCCTGGCGCTGCGCGCGCTCGCCGACGAGATCGGCGGCTGACCGGGCACCTTCGCCGCACCCCGGCCGTTCACACTGGGACGGCCGGGGAAGGTACGGTTCTGGACCGGACGCCTCCGACGGGCGTCGGAACAGCGCCAGTTGCCTTGTACGAGACGGAGTGGCACCGGATGCAGCACGAAGCGGGAGCGCCGCTTCCGCCGCCCCACGCGCCGGGGCACGGAGCGGGGCCCGACTGGGCCTTCGTCGCCCCCCACCAGCCCGTGGCCCGACCCGCGGCCCCGGCAGGTCCCGCGGCACCGGGTGCCCACCAGCCCCTCGCCCACGGCACCCAGCCGCCCCCCGTGCCCGGCCCGCCGCCTCCGCCGCCGACGGCCCCGGGCTGGCACGCGCCGCCGTCCCGGGACACCACGGGGCACGTCCAGCTGCCCCCGGGCGGCCCCGTGCCGCTGCCGCAGGCCCCGGAGGGCACCGGGGTCACCACGCTCGCGGTGCTGCTCATAGGCCCGGCGGGCGCGGGCAAGACCACGGTCGCCCGCTACTGGGCCCAGCACCGCCGCGTTCCCACCGCCCACATCAGCCTCGACGACGTACGGGAATGGGTCTGCGCGGGCTTCGCCGACCCGCAGTCGGGCTGGAACGACCACTCCGAGGCGCAGTACCGCCTGGCCCGCCGCACCTGCGGCTTCGCCGCGCGCAACTTCCTGGCCAACGGCATCTCCTGCATCCTGGACGACGCGGTCTTCCCGGACCGCCCGGTGGTGGGCCTGGGCGGCTGGAAGCGCCACGTGGGCCCGGGCTTGTTGCCTGTCGTCCTCCTCCCGGGCCTGGACATCGTCCTGGAGCGCAACGCCGAACGCTCCGGCAACCGCCGCCTCTCCGACGAGGAGGTCGCAGGCATCCACGGCCGCATGGCGGGCTGGTACGGCTCGGGCCTCCCCATCATCGACAACTCCCAGTACGACGTCCCCACGACGGCCCGCCTACTGGACGACGTTTTGGCGAGAGCGATCGCAAGCCCGCCGAGCTGGTGAAATCAAGCCCGTCCGGCGTTTGAGGACGAGGCCCGAAGGGCCGATAAGGGGCGCGGGGAACTGCGCGACCAGCCCAAGGCGGCCCGCAGCAAACCGACAACCGGCGGGAGCCGACAGCCGGTCCGGCCACTGAGGACGCACCGGCCACCGGGCCGCCCCCCGGTCGGACGCGCAGAGACGGCCAACCACCCGCCCCCCAAATACGCTCGACGCATGTCAGAGGTGTACGCGACCCGCCGCGGCTGGCTCAAGGACCGCTGCGCCGCCACCGGCAGCGCCGCGGCCCTGGTCTCCCGCCCCGCCAACGTCCGCTATCTCGCGGGCGGCGCCCCGCCCGGCGCCGTCCTGCTGCTCGGCCCGGCCGAGGACGTCCTGCTCTGCCCCCGTACGCCCACCGGCGACCTCGTCGAGGGCCGGCTGGACGAGCAGCTGCGGATCACCGTGCTGCCCACGCCCTCGGGCGACCCCGCGGTCGCCGCGGCCGACCTCGCCCAGGCCTCCGGCGCCGACTCGCTCAGCGTGGAGGAGCACGACCTCACCGTCGCCCGCCACCGGGCGATCGGCTCGGTCGCGCCCCGGCTGCTCCTCGGCGACCTCGGGGGAGCGGTCGAGCAGAAGCGGCTGGTCAAGGACGAGGAGGAGATCGCGTGCCTGCGCATCGCGGCCGAGATCGCCGA
Organism: Streptomyces melanogenes; assembly: GCF_014649795.1. GTDB lineage: Bacteria > Actinomycetota > Actinomycetes > Streptomycetales > Streptomycetaceae > Streptomyces > Streptomyces noboritoensis. The sequence continues at coordinate 139,499 of NZ_BMTS01000005.1, read as the reverse complement.
CCAGGCGCTCGGCGAGCTCCTGGAGTCGATCCTCGTCGGCCGCACCGAGCGCCACCTCGCTCTGGAGCTGGAGCGAAGACTGGTGGACCACGGCGCCGACGGCCCCGCCTTCGCCACCTCCGTCGGCACCGGCCCCAACTCCGGCCGCGGCGGCCACCGGCCCTCCGACCGACGGGTGGAGGAAGGAGATTTCCTCTCCGTCTGCCTGGGCGCGACCTACCGCGGCTACCGCTGCGAGATCGGCCGTACGTTCGTCATCGGGACGACTCCCGCCGACTGGCAGATCGAGCTGTACGACGTCGTCTTCGCCGCTCAGCGGGCCGGGAGGGAGGCCCTGGCGCCGGGCGCCGAGTACCGTGCGGTGGACCGCGCGGCACGCCAGGTGCTGGACGCGGCGGGCCACGCGGAGGGCCTGGGAGCGTGCACCGGACACGGCGTCGGCCTCGAAATCAGCGAGGACCCGCAGCTCGCACCTGGAGCCATGGGTAAACTGGACGCTTGCGTGCCGGTCACCGTCGAACCGGGGGTCCACCTCCCGGGCCGGGGTGGTGTCCGAATCGATGACACGCTCGTCGTCCGCCCCGAGGCGGATGGCGGGCCAGAGCTACTCACCATTACGACCAAGGAACTGCTCGCGCTCTAGCTCCGCTGTGCCGCGCACCCTCGGTCCCACCAGCTTCAGTCCAGGAGATTCCGCAACCGTGGCTTCCACGAACGACCTCAAGAACGGCATGGTGCTCAAGCTCGACGGGGGCCAGCTCTGGTCCGTCGTCGAGTTCCAGCACGTCAAGCCCGGCAAGGGCCCGGCCTTCGTGCGCACCAAGCTCAAGAACGTGCTCTCCGGCAAGGTCGTCGACAAGACCTTCAACGCCGGCGTGAAGGTCGAGACGGCCACCATCGACCGCCGCGACATGCAGTTCTCGTACATGGACGGCGAGTACTTCGTCTTCATGGACATGGACACCTACGACCAGCTGATGGTCGACCGCAAGAACGTCGGCGACGCCGCCAACTTCCTGATCGAGGGCTTCACCGCCTCCGTGGCGCAGCACGAGGGCGAGGTGCTCTACGTGGAGCTGCCGGCCGCCGTCGAGCTCGTCATCCAGGAGACCGAGCCGGGTGTCCAGGGCGACCGCTCCACCGGTGGCACCAAGCCCGCCACCCTGGAGACCGGCTACCAGATCCAGGTCCCGCTCTTCATCACCACCGGTGAGAAGGTCAAGGTCGACACCCGCACCAGCGACTACCTCGGCCGGGTGAACAGCTAACCGTGGCTGCCCGGAACAAGGCGCGCAAGCGCGCCTTCCAGATCCTCTTCGAGGCCGACCAGCGCGGCGAGTCCGTGCAGACGGTCCTCGCGGACTGGGTGCGCCACTCGCGGTCCGACGACCGTCAGCCGCCGGTCAACGAGTACACGATGCAGCTCGTCGAGGGGTACGCGCAGTACGAGGCGCGCATCGACGACCTCATCTCCACGTACGCCGTCGACTGGACGCTCGACCGGATGCCGGTCGTCGACCGCAACATCCTGCGGCTCGGGACGTACGAGCTCGTCTGGGAGGACGAGACGCCGGACGCCGTCGTCATCGACGAGGCGGTGCAGCTGGCGAAGGAGTTCTCCACGGACGACTCCCCGGCCTTCGTGAACGGGCTGCTCGCCCGTTTCAAGGACCTCAAGCCGAGTCTTCGCCGGGACGCCTAGCCCAGGCCAGGCACCAGGCACACGAAGGGCCCGCTGTACGCACGTACGGCGGGCCCTTCGCCGTGTCCGGGACCCGGGTGCCCGCCCGGCCGTGCGGGGAGCGCAGAAAGCCGCCGGGCCGGCCAGGACCCGAAGGTTCCGGCCGGCCCGGCGGCGGCACGTTTCTGCTGAAGCGGCGGAGGCGTCAGTTGTCCTCGTGGGCGACCGCGCGGCGCGCGTCCGCGTCCAGGACGCCCCAGCTGATCAGCTGCTCGGTGAGGACCGAGGGCGACTGGTCGTAGATGACGGCGAGGGTGCGCAGGTCGTCCTGACGGATCGACAGCACCTTGCCGTTGTAGTCGCCGCGCTGCGACTGGATCGTCGCCGCGTACCTCTGCAGCGGGCCCGCCTTCTCCGGCGGGACGTGCGCGAGGCGCTCCAGGTCGAGCACGAGCTTCGGCGGCGGCTCGGCGGCCCCGCCGGGCGTGGTGCCGGGCAGCAGCTCCTGCACCGGGACCCCGTAGAAGTCCGCGAGCTCGGCGAGGCGCTGTACGGTCACGGCGCGGTCGCCGCGCTCGTACGACCCGACCACGACGGCCTTCCAGCGGCCCTGGGACTTCTCCTCCACACCATGGAGGGACAGACCCTGCTGGGTGCGGATGGCGCGGAGCTTGGCCCCGAGCTGTTTTGCGTATTCGCTGGACATATAGCTCCCCGGACGCTGTGACAACGTGCGGCTCCGCCGCGTGGCTGGTAACTCACTGTGAGGTTACGCAGCGTTACTTGCCCGCGTCAAGCCGAATGGTCCATACCCCCACCCCAGACGGGTGACGACCCCGTGTGAAGACGGGCAAAGGCCCTGGTACCGTGGACGGAGTAATTCCGACGTCCTTTAAGGTCCGTCCCGTGAGGCGGAGAAGGAGGTCCGTTTCGTATGGACACGCAACAGCCCGATGCGGCCCGCCCGGTTCTCGAGGGCCCCGACATCGCGCGGGTACTGACCCGCATCGCCCACGAGATCGTCGAACGCGCCAAGGGCGCCGACGACGTGGTGCTGCTCGGCATTCCCACCCGTGGCGTCTTCCTCGCCCGCAGGCTGGCCGACAAGCTCGAAGAGATCACCGCGGGCAAGGTCCCGGTCGGCTCCCTCGACATCACCATGTACCGCGACGACCTGCGCATGCACCCGCCGCGCGCGCTGGCCCGCACCGAGATCCCCGGTGACGGCCTGGACGGCAAACTGGTCGTCCTCGTCGACGACGTGCTCTTCTCCGGCCGCACCATCCGGGCCGCCCTCGACGCGCTGAACGACCTCGGCCGCCCGCGTGCCGTGCAGCTCGCGGTCCTCGTCGACCGGGGCCACCGCGAACTCCCGATCCGCGCCGACTACGTCGGCAAGAACCTCCCGACGTCGCTGCGGGAGACGGTCAAGGTCCTGCTCGCCGAGGAGGACGGCCGCGACGCCGTGCTGCTCGGTGCCAAGCGGACCGCCCAGGACGGCGAGCAGTAAGCCACCTCCGCACGGAGCACGGGTCGTACCGGCCCGTGCGGCACTTCTGCGCGCCCGCACGCCCGAACCTCCACCCTCCTGGAGAAGAAACCAGATGAAGCGTCACCTCATCTCGGCCGCCGACCTCACCCGCGACGATGCCGTGCTCATCCTCGACACCGCCGAAGAGATGGCCCGGGTCGCCGACCGGCCGATCAAGAAGCTGCCCACCCTGCGCGGCCGTACCGTCGTCAACCTCTTCTTCGAGGACTCGACGCGCACCCGGATCTCCTTCGAGGCCGCCGAGAAGCGCCTGTCGGCCGACGTCATCAACTTCACCGCCAAGGGATCGAGCGTGTCCAAGGGCGAGTCCCTGAAGGACACCGCCCAGACCCTGGAAGCGATGGGCGTGGACGCCGTCGTCATCCGGCACGGCGCCTCCGGCGCGCCCTACCGGCTCGCCACCTCCGACTGGATCGACGCGGCCGTCATCAACGCCGGCGACGGCACCCACCAGCACCCCACCCAGGCCCTGCTCGACGCCTTCACCATGCGCCGCCGCCTGGTCGGCCGGGACGCCGGGCTCGGCCAGGACCTGGCGGGCAAGCGGATCACCATCGTCGGCGACGTGCTGCACAGCCGGGTCGCCCGCTCCAACGTGGACCTGCTGCACACCCTGGGCGCCGAGGTCACCCTGGTGGCCCCGCCCACCCTGCTGCCGGTCGGCGTCGACCACTGGACCTGCGACGTCTCCTACGACCTCGACAGCGTGCTGCCGAAGTCCGACGCGGTGATGATGCTGCGTGTGCAGCGCGAGCGGATGAACGCCGCCTTCTTCCCGACCGAGCGCGAGTACTCGCGCCGCTACGGCCTGGACGGCGAGCGGATGGCGCGGATGCCCGAGCACGGCATCGTGATGCACCCCGGCCCGATGGTCCGGGGCATGGAGATCACCGCCGAGGTCGCCGACTCCGACCGCTGCACCGTCATCGAGCAGGTCGCCAACGGCGTCCACACCCGGATGGCGGTCCTCTACCTGCTCCTGGGCGGCAACGAGCCCGCCGTCAGCCACGCCCGCCCCGTCGATTCGGAGACCAAGTAATCATGAGTAAGATCCTCATCCGTGGTGCGAAGGTGCTGGGCGGCGAGGTCCAGGACGTCCTGATCGACGGCGAGACGGTCGCGGCCGTCGGCACCGGGCTCTCCGCCGAGGGCGCCCAGGTGATCGAGGCCGACGGGCAGATCCTGCTCCCCGGCCTGGTCGACCTGCACACCCATCTGCGCGAGCCGGGCCGCGAGGACTCCGAGACCGTCCTGACCGGCACCCGGGCCGCCGCGCGCGGCGGCTACACCTCGGTGTTCGCCATGGCCAACACCTTCCCGGTCGCCGACACCGCGGGCGTCGTCGAGCAGGTCTGGCGCCTGGGCCGCGAGCACGGCTACTGCGACGTGCAGCCCATCGGCGCCGTCACCGTCGGCCTGGAGGGCAAGCAGCTCGCCGAGCTCGGCGCGATGCACGACTCGGCCGCGGGCGTCACCGTCTTCTCCGACGACGGCAAGTGCGTCGACGACGCGGTGATCATGCGCCGCGCCCTGGAGTACGTGAAGGCCTTCGGCGGCGTCGTCGCCCAGCACGCCCAGGAGCCTCGTCTGACCGAGGGCGCCCAGATGAACGAGGGCGTCGTCTCGGCCGAGCTCGGCCTCGGCGGCTGGCCGGCCGTCGCGGAGGAGTCGATCATCGCGCGCGACGTGCTGCTCGCCGAGCACGTCGGCTCCCGGGTGCACATCTGCCACCTCTCCACGGCCGGCTCGGTCGAGATCGTCCGCTGGGCCAAGTCGCGCGGCATCGACGTCACCGCCGAGGTCACCCCGCACCACCTGCTCCTCACCGACGAGCTGGTCCGCTCGTACAACCCGGTCTACAAGGTGAACCCGCCGCTGCGCACCGAGGCCGACGTGCTGGCGCTGCGCGAGGCGCTCGCGGACGGCACGATCGACATCGTCGCCACCGACCACGCCCCGCACCCGCACGAGGACAAGGACTGCGAGTGGGCCGCGGCCGCCATGGGCATGGTGGGCCTGGAGACCGCGCTCTCCGTCGTCCAGCACACGATGGTCGACTCCGGCCTGATGAACTGGGCCGACGTCGCCGACCGGATGTCCGTCAAGCCCGCCAGGATCGGCGGCGCCGAGGACCACGGCCGCCCCGTCTCGGCAGGCGAGCCCGCCAACCTGACCCTGGTGGATCCGGCATACCGTGGTCCCGTGAACCCCGCGGGCTTCGCCTCCCGCAGCCGCAACACCCCGTACGAGGGCCGTGAGCTGCCGGGTCGCGTCACCCACACCTTCCTGCGGGGCAGGGCGACGGTCGTGGACGGGAAGCTGGCATGACACCTGCACTCTTCAATCTCGGCGTACAGACGCTGGCCGCCGAGCAGAAGTCGGCCGAGGTGACGCACTGGGGGGCCCGGATCGCCTGGGTCGTCGGCGTGCTGATCTTCATCGGCTTCGTGTACTGGCTGATGCGCCAGGGCTGGAAGTGGCGCGGCACCCTCCAGTCGGACCTGCCGGAGCTGCCCGCCGTGCCCAAGGCGACCGGCCCGGCGACACTGAGCATGAGCGGCCGCTACCACGGCTCCACCACGGCCGGGCAGTGGCTCGACCGGATCGTCGCGCACGGTCTGGGCGTCCGCAGCAAGGCCGAGCTCACCCTGACGGCCGAGGGAGTGAACGTCGTACGCCCCGGGGCGAACGACTTCTTCATCCCGGCCGCCGCGCTGCGCGAGGCCCGGACCGAGAAGGCGATCGCCGGAAAGGTCCTCCCGGAGGGCGGCCTGCTGGTCGTCACCTGGGCCCACGGCGACAAGCTGATCGACTCCGGCTTCCGCTCCGACCGGGCGTCCGAGCACGCCGCCTGGATCGAGGCCATCAACTCCATGAACCACCCCACCACCACGACGGAAGGCGCCGCACGATGACGACCTCCACCAGAGGAGCCAAGGCTCCCGCAGTACTCGTCCTGGAGGACGGCCGTACGTTCCACGGCCGCGCCTACGGGGCCGTGGGGGTGACCTTCGGCGAGGCCGTGTTCTCCACCGGCATGACCGGCTACCAGGAGACCCTCACCGACCCGTCGTACCACCGCCAGGTCGTCGTGATGACCGCGCCGCACGTCGGCAACACCGGCGTCAACGACGAGGACCCCGAGTCGCAGCGGATCTGGGTCGCCGGCTACGTCGTGCGCGACCCCGCGCGCGTGCCCTCCAACTGGCGCTCGCGGCGCTCGCTGGACGAGGAGCTGCGCAAGCAGGGCGTCGTCGGCATCTCCGGGATCGACACCCGCGCGCTCACCCGCCATCTGCGCGAGCGGGGCGCGATGCGCGTCGGCATCTTCTCCGGCAACGCGCTGCCCGACGCGGGCACCATGCTCGCCGAGGTCCGCCAGGCCCCCGAGATGTCGGGCGCCGACCTCTCCGCCGAGGTCGCCACCAAGGAGACGTACGTCGTCCCCGCGATCGGCCCCGACGGCGAAGCCGTCCCGGTGGGTTCCGCGAAGTTCACCGTGGCCGCCGTCGACCTCGGCATCAAGGGCATGACCCCGCACCGGATGGCCGAGCGCGGCATCGAGGTGCACGTACTGCCCGCGACCGCCACGGCCGAGGACGTCTACGCGGTCAACCCGGACGGCGTGTTCTTCTCCAACGGCCCGGGCGACCCGTCCACCGCCGACGGCCCGGTCTCCGTGATGAAGGCCGTCCTGGAGCGCAAGACCCCGCTGTTCGGCATCTGCTTCGGCAACCAGATCCTGGGCCGCGCGCTCGGCTTCGGCACGTACAAGCTGAAGTACGGCCACCGCGGCATCAACCAGCCCGTGCAGGACCGCACGACCGGCAAGGTCGAGGTCACCGCGCACAACCACGGATTCGCCGTCGACGCCCCGCTCGACAAGGTCTCCGACACCCCCTTCGGCCGCGCCGAGGTCTCCCACGTCTGCCTCAACGACAACGTGGTGGAGGGCCTCCAGCTGCTCGACCAGCCGGCCTTCAGCGTCCAGTACCACCCCGAGGCGGCAGCGGGCCCGCACGACGCCGCCTACCTGTTCGACCGCTTCGTAGAGCTCATGGAGGGCCAGCGTGCCTAAGCGCACCGATATCCAGTCCGTCCTGGTCATCGGCTCCGGCCCGATCGTCATCGGCCAGGCCGCCGAGTTCGACTACTCCGGCACCCAGGCCTGCCGCATCCTGCGCGCCGAGGGCCTGCGGGTCATCCTGGTCAACTCCAACCCGGCCACGATCATGACCGACCCGGAGATCGCCGACGCCACCTACGTCGAGCCGATCACCCCGGAGTTCGTCGAGAAGATCATCGCCAAGGAGCGGCCGGACGCGCTGCTGCCGACGCTGGGCGGCCAGACCGCGCTGAACACCGCGATCTCCATGCACGAGCAGGGCGTCCTGGAGAAGTACGGCGTCGAGCTGATCGGCGCCAACGTCGAGGCGATCAACAAGGGCGAGGACCGCGACCTGTTCAAGGGTGTCGTCGAGGCCGTCAAGGCGAAGATCGGCTACGGCGAGTCGGCCCGCTCGGTGATCTGTCACTCGATGGACGACGTGATCGCGGGCGTCGACACGCTCGGCGGCTACCCGGTCGTGGTGCGCCCCTCCTTCACCATGGGCGGCGCCGGTTCCGGCTTCGCGCACGACGAGGAGGAGCTGCGCCGCATCGCCGGACAGGGCCTCACGCTCTCGCCGACCACCGAGGTGCTCCTGGAGGAGTCCATCCTGGGCTGGAAGGAGTACGAGCTGGAGCTGATGCGCGACAAGAACGACAACGTCGTGGTCGTCTGCTCCATCGAGAACTTCGACCCGATGGGCGTGCACACCGGTGACTCGATCACCGTGGCCCCGGCGATGACGCTGACCGACCGGGAGTACCAGCGGCTGCGCGACATCGGCATCGCGATCATCCGCGAGGTCGGTGTGGACACCGGCGGCTGCAACATCCAGTTCGCGGTGAACCCGGACGACGGCCGGATCATCGTCATCGAGATGAACCCGCGGGTCTCGCGCTCCTCCGCGCTGGCGTCGAAGGCCACCGGCTTCCCGATCGCGAAGATCGCGGCGAAGCTGGCCGTCGGCTACACGCTGGACGAGATCCCCAACGACATCACCGAGAAGACGCCGGCGTCCTTCGAGCCGACCCTCGACTACGTGGTGGTCAAGGCTCCCCGGTTCGCCTTCGAGAAGTTCCCCTCGGCCGACTCGACGCTGACGACCACCATGAAGTCGGTGGGCGAGGCCATGGCGATCGGCCGCAACTTCACCGAGGCGTTGCAGAAGGCGCTGCGCTCGCTGGAGAAGAAGGGCTCGCAGTTCGCCTTCACCGGTGAGCCGGGCGACAAGGCGGAGCTGCTGCGCGAGTCGGTGCGCCCGACCGACGGCCGGATCAACACGGTCATGCAGGCCATCCGGGCCGGCGCCACCCCCGAGGAGGTCTTCGACGCGACGAAGATCGACCCGTGGTTCGTGGACCAGCTCTTCCTGATCAAGGAGATCGCGGACGAGCTCGCGGCCGCCGACAAGCTGGAGCCGGCGCTGCTGGCCGAGGCCAAGCGGCACGGCTTCTCGGACGCCCAGATCGCCGAGATCCGGGGCCTGCGCGAGGACGTGGTGCGCGAGGTGCGCCACGCCCTGGGCGTGCGCCCGGTCTACAAGACGGTCGACACCTGCGCCGCCGAGTTCGCCGCGAAGACCCCGTACTTCTACTCCTCCTACGACGAGGAGTCCGAGGTCGCGCCGCGCGAGAAGCCCGCGGTGATCATCCTGGGCTCGGGCCCCAACCGCATCGGCCAGGGCATCGAGTTCGACTACTCGTGCGTGCACGCCTCCTTCGCGCTGAGCGACGCGGGCTACGAGACGGTGATGGTCAACTGCAACCCGGAGACCGTCTCCACCGACTACGACACCTCCGACCGCCTCTACTTCGAGCCGCTCACGCTCGAGGACGTGCTGGAGATCGTCCACGCCGAGACGCTGGCCGGTCCGGTGGCGGGCGTGGTGGTCCAGCTCGGCGGCCAGACCCCGCTGGGCCTGTCCCAGGCGCTCAAGGACAACGGCGTCCCGGTCGTCGGCACCCCGCCGGAGGCCATCCACGCCGCCGAGGACCGCGGCGCCTTCGGCCAGGTCCTCGCCGAGGCCGGGCTGCCCGCCCCCAAGCACGGCACCGCCACCACCTTCGCGGGTGCGAAGGCGATCGCGGACGAGATCGGCTACCCGGTCCTGGTCCGCCCCTCGTACGTGCTCGGCGGGCGCGGCATGGAGATCGTCTACGACGAGACCCGCCTGGAGTCCTACATCGCGGAGTCCACCGAGATCTCCCCGACCCGCCCGGTCCTGGTCGACCGCTTCCTGGACGACGCCATCGAGATCGACGTGGACGCGCTCTACGACGGCACCGAGCTCTACCTCGGCGGCGTCATGGAGCACATCGAGGAGGCCGGCATCCACTCCGGCGACTCGGCGTGCGCGCTGCCCCCGATCACCCTCGGCGGCTACGACATCAAGCGGCTGCGCGCCTCCACCGAGGCCATCGCCAAGGGCGTCGGCGTGCGCGGTCTGATCAACATCCAGTTCGCGATGGCCGGGGACATCCTCTACGTCCTCGAAGCCAACCCGCGCGCCTCCCGCACGGTCCCCTTCACCTCGAAGGCGACCGCGGTGCCGCTCGCCAAGGCCGCCGCCCGCATCTCGCTGGGCGCCACCGTCGCCGAGCTGCGCGCCGAGGGCCTGCTGCCGAAGAACGGCGACGGCGGCACGCTGCCGCTGGACGCGCCGATCTCCGTGAAGGAGGCCGTGATGCCCTGGAGCCGCTTCCGCGACATCCACGGCCGCGGCGTCGACACCGTGCTGGGCCCGGAGATGCGCTCCACCGGCGAGGTCATGGGCATCGACTCGGTCTTCGGCACCGCCTACGCCAAGTCGCAGGCCGGCGCCTACGGCCCGCTGCCCACCAAGGGCCGCGCCTTCATCTCGGTCGCCAACCGCGACAAGCGCTCGATGATCTTCCCGGCGCGCGAGCTCGTCGCCCACGGCTTCGAACTCCTCGCCACCTCCGGCACCGCCGAGGTCCTCAAGCGCAACGGCATCAACGCCACCGTCGTGCGCAAGCAGTCCGAGGGCGAGGGCCCGGGCGGCGAGAAGACCATCGTCCAGCTCATCCACGACGGCCAGGTCGACCTCATCGTCAACACGCCGTACGGAACGGGCGGCCGCCTCGACGGCTACGAGATCCGTACCGCGGCGGTGGCGCGCAGCGTCCCCTGCCTGACCACGGTCCAGGCCCTCGCGGCCGCCGTCCAGGGCATCGACGCCCTCAACCACGGTGACGTGGGCGTCCGTTCGCTCCAGGAACACGCGGAACACCTGACCGCGGCCCGCGACTAGCAACCGCCCGAGGGGGACACCGGAATCCGGTGTCCCCCTCCGCATGAGGACGACGACATGTACAAGCTGTTCTTCAACCTGGTCTTCAAGCGGATGGACCCGGAGCAGGCCCACTACCTGGCCTTCCGCTGGATCCGCCTCGCCGCCCGGATCCCCGTCCTGCGCACCTTCGTCGCGGCCGCGCTCGCCCCCCGCCACAAGGAGCTGCGCACCGAGGCGTTCGGCCTGCGGATGCACGGCCCGTTCGGCCTCGCCGCGGGCTTCGACAAGAACGCCGTGGCCATCGACGGCATGTCGATGCTCGGCTTCGACCACATCGAGATCGGCACGGTCACCGGCGAGGCGCAGCCCGGCAACCCCAAGAAGCGGCTGTTCCGGCTGGTCCAGGACCGCGCGCTGATCAACCGCATGGGCTTCAACAACGAGGGCTCGGCGGCCGTCGCCGAGCGGCTCGCGGCCCGCAAGGCCGTGTTCCGTACGACCGTCGGCGTCAACATCGGCAAGACGAAGGTCGTCGCCGAGGCGGACGCCGCCGCCGACTACGTGAAGTCGACCGAGCGGCTCGCCGCGCACGCCGACTACCTCGTGGTGAACGTGTCCTCGCCGAACACGCCGGGGCTGCGCAACCTCCAGGCGACCGAGTCGCTGCGGCCGCTGCTCACCGCGGTGCGCGAGGCCGCCGACCGCACGGTCACCGACCGGCGGGTGCCGCTGCTCGTCAAGATCGCCCCGGACCTCGCGGACGAGGACGTCGACGCCGTCGCCGACCTCGCCGTCGAGCTCGGCCTGGACGGCATCATCGCCACCAACACCACCACCGCGCGCGAGGGCCTCGGCCTGAAGTCGGACCCCGCGCTGGTGAAGGAGACCGGCGGCCTGTCCGGCGCCCCGCTCAAGGAGCGCTCCCTGGAGGTCCTGAGCCGCCTCTACGCGCGCGTGGGCGACTCCATCACCCTGGTGGGCGTCGGCGGCATCGAGACGGCCGAGGACGCCTGGCAGCGGATCCTGGCCGGGGCCACCCTGGTCCAGGGCTACAGCGCCTTCATCTACCAGGGCCCCTTCTGGGGCCGGGCGATCCACAAGGGCCTCGCGGCCCGGCTCGCCGCCTCCCCGTACGCCACCCTCGCCGAGGCCGTCGGCGCCGAGACCCGAAAGGCCGTGAAGTAGTGACCGCCCACCCGTCGCCCGACCGCCACCCCTCATCGACGGCCTTCGGCCGGCCCCTGACATTCGGCGCGCGGCTGCGCCACGCCATGGACGAGCGCGGTCCGCTCTGCGTCGGCATCGACCCGCACGCCTCGCTGCTCGCCGACTGGGGCCTGGGCGACGACGTGGCGGGCGTGGAGCGGTTCTCCCGCACGGTCGTGGAGGCCCTGGCCGAGCGCGTGGCCGTCTTCAAGCCGCAGGCGGCGTTCTTCGAGCGCTTCGGCTCGCGCGGCATCGCGGTCCTGGAGCGGACCGTCGCGGACGCCCGCGCGGCCGGCACGCTGGTCCTGATGGACGCCAAGCGCGGCGACATCGGCTCCACCATGGCCGCGTACGCCGAGACCTTCCTGCACAAGGACGCGCCGCTGTTCTCCGACGCGCTCACCGTCTCGCCCTACCTCGGCTACGGCTCCCTCAGGCCCGCCGTGGAGCTGGCCCGCGAGAGCGGCGCCGGGCTCTTCGTGCTCGCCCTGACCTCCAACCCGGAGGGCGCGGAGGTGCAGCGCGCGGTGCGCGAGGACGGCCGCACGATCGGCGCGACCATGCTGGCGCACCTGGCGCAGGAGAACGCCGACGCGACCCCGATGGGCTCCTTCGGCGCCGTGGTGGGGGCGACGCTCGGCGATCTGTCGGCCTTCGACCTCGACATCAACGGGCCGCTGCTCGCTCCGGGCATCGGCGCCCAGGGCGCGACGGCCGCGGACCTGCCCGCGGTGTTCGGCGCGGCCGTCCGCAACGTGGTCCCGAACGTCAGCCGAGGTGTTCTGCGTCACGGTCCCGACCTCGCCGGACTGCGGGATTCGGCCGCCCGTTTCGCGGACGAGATCCGTACGGCGGTGGCCTCGGCCTAGGGGTCCGCGGGCTCCTCGCCGGAGTCCGCGCGCCAAAGGTTGACGCAATCCTTACCCAAAACCGGGGTGTTATGTCGCGAATGTCCTGGTCGGCAGAGGCTGACCAGGACTTTTCGTCTGTTCTCGCTGACTGGAGCGGTCTAGGCCGCTAGTCTCCGACGAGAGCAGAGACGAGCGAACGGGCATTGTGCGTCGCTCGTTGCTCGCCTGGTGTGGGGCGACTAGGTTCCTCACCGGTCCGTATCCGACAGTTCGACATCCGAGGTGACGTAGGCGTGGCTCTTCCGCCCCTTACCCCTGAACAGCGCGCAGCCGCGCTCGAAAAGGCCGCCGCGGCTCGCCGGGAGCGGGCCGAGGTCAAGAATCGACTCAAGCACTCCGGCGCCTCCCTCCACGAGGTCATCAAGCAGGGCCAGGAGAACGACGTCATCGGCAAGATGAAGGTCTCCGCCCTCCTTGAGTCCCTGCCCGGCGTGGGCAAGGTCCGGGCCAAGCAGATCATGGAGCGGCTGGGGATCTCCGAGAGCCGCCGAGTGCGGGGTCTCGGCTCCAACCAGATCGCATCCCTTGAGCGCGAGTTCGGCGGCTCCGGGGCCTGACGTCCCGGGCACCCCCGGGAAGCTGGAATAATCGCTACATGGCAGCTTCACCCCGGGGGTCATCCCCCGTACCCCCGGACGCACGTCCGCGGCTGACCGTGCTCTCCGGCCCCTCCGGGGTCGGCAAGAGCACGGTCGTCGCTCATATGCGCAAGGTTCACCCCGAGGTCTGGCTCTCGGTGTCGGCGACGACCCGCAAGCCGCGCCCCGGCGAACGCCACGGCGTTCACTACTTCTTCGTGGACGACGAGGAGTTCGACAAGCTCGTCGCCAACGGCGAGCTGCTCGAATGGGCCGAGTTCGCGGGCAACCGCTACGGCACGCCGCGCCGCGCCGTCCTGGACCGACTGGAGGCCGGCGAGCCGGTCCTCCTGGAGATCGACCTCCAGGGCGCCCGGCTGGTGCGCGAGTCGATGCCCGAGGCCCAGCTCGTCTTCCTGGCCCCGCCGAGCTGGGACGAGCTGGTCCGCCGGCTCACCGGCCGCGGGACCGAGGCGCCCGAGGTCATCGAGCGCCGGCTGGCCGCCGCGAAGATCGAACTGGCCGCCGAGGCGGAGTTCGATACGACCCTGGTCAACACCTCCGTCGAGGACGTAGCACGCGAGCTGCTAGCCTTGATGAAAGTTGCTTGATCTTTATCCCCCTTCGGAAGGCAGACGTGTCCTCTTCCATCACCACGCCCGAGGGCATCATCAACCCGCCGATTGATGAGCTGCTCGAAGCAACCGACTCGAAGTACAGCCTCGTGATCTACGCCGCCAAGCGCGCGCGCCAGATCAACGCGTACTACTCGCAGCTCGGTGAGGGCCTGCTGGAGTACGTCGGCCCGCTGGTGGACACCCACGTCCACGAGAAGCCGCTCTCCATCGCGCTTCGCGAGATCAACGCGGGTCTGCTGACCTCCGAGGCCATCGAGGGCCCGGCCCAGTAAGGCCTCCGTTTCATCTGACCACAGGCCCGGCAGCGCGACTGCCGGGCCTGTGGTGTGTCATAGGGGAGTACGTATCCGAATGCGGGGAGACGCGGTGGACAAGCCGAAGGTCGTTCTGGGGGTCAGCGGCGGGATCGCCGCCTACAAGGCGTGCGAGCTGCTGCGCCGGCTGACCGAGTCCGGGCACGACACGCGCGTGGTGCCGACCGCGTCGGCGCTGCACTTCGTGGGCGCGGCCACCTGGTCCGCGCTCTGTGGGCACCCGGTCTCCACCGAGGTCTGGAACGACGTCCACGAGGTGCCGCACGTGCGGATCGGCCAGGAGGCCGACCTCGTGGTGGTCGCCCCCGCCACCGCCGACATGCTGGCCAAGGCGGCCCACGGCCTCGCCGACGACCTGCTCACCAACACCCTGCTCACCGCGCGATGTCCGGTGGTCTTCGCCCCGGCGATGCACACCGAGATGTGGGAGCACCCCGCCACCCAGGAGAACGTGGCGACGCTGCGCCGCCGGGGCGCGGTCGTCATCGAGCCCGCGGTGGGCCGCCTCACCGGCGTCGACACCGGCAAGGGGCGGCTGCCCGAGCCCGCCGAGATCTTCGAGGTGTGCCGCAGGGTGCTGGCCCGGGGCAGCGCCGAGCGGGACCTGGAGGGCCGCCACGTGGTGGTCAGCGCGGGCGGCACGCGCGAGCCGCTGGACCCGGTCCGCTACCTGGGGAACCGTTCCTCCGGGAAGCAGGGGTACGCCCTGGCCCGCACCGCCGTGGCCCGGGGCGCCCGGGTCACGCTGATCGAGGCCAACACCGGTCTCGCCGATCCGGCCGGGGTGGACGTCGTCCGGGTGGGCACCGCCGTTCAACTGCGGGAGGCCGTCCTGAAGGCCGCCTCGGACGCGGACGCGGTGGTCATGGCGGCCGCCGTGGCCGATTTCCGGCCGGAGTCGTACGCCGCCGGAAAGATCAAGAAGAAGGACGGACAGGAGCCCGCGCCGCTCGCGCTGGTCCGCAATCCCGACATCCTCGCCGAGCTCTCCGCCGACCGGCCGCGCCCGGGCCAGGTGGTCGTCGGCTTCGCCGCCGAGACCGACGACGTGCTCGCCAACGGCCGCCAGAAACTGCGGCGAAAGGGCTGTGACCTGCTGGTCGTCAACGAGGTGGGGGAGCGCAAGACCTTCGGCTCGGAGGAGAACGAGGCGGTCGTGCTGGCCGCCGACGGGACCGAGACCCCGGTTCCGTACGGGCCCAAGGAAGCGCTCGCCGACGTGGTGTGGGATCTCGTCGTTCCGCGTTTCGCGTAAATTCACGTTCATCCCCGAGGCTGCTCCAAACCCGCCAAATTCCGGTGCCACAGCCCCCGGCGAAGGCCGATCTTCACACCGCGGAATGCGGTGTCGCAGGTCACAGAGCTTTCAATGTGCGAGACAAGTGGCCCGATGGCGGGTGCCGACCGATAAACTGGTGGTGGAACGACGCCGGGCGCAGCCTCCGGCCCGTCCCACCCATGATCAGCCAGCAGCCGCTGCAACCCCAGGGAGCATTGTGTCCCGTCGTCTGTTCACCTCGGAGTCCGTGACCGAGGGTCACCCCGACAAGATCGCTGACCAGATCAGCGACACGATCCTCGACGCGCTCCTGCGCGAGGACCCGACGTCCCGCGTCGCCGTGGAGACCCTGATCACCACGGGTCTGGTCCACGTCGCGGGCGAGGTCACGACCAAGGCGTACGCGCCGATCGCCCAGCTCGTCCGGGACAAGATCCTGGAGATCGGGTACGACTCGTCGAAGAAGGGCTTCGACGGCGCGTCCTGCGGCGTCTCGGTCTCCATCGGCGCGCAGTCCCCCGACATCGCGCAGGGCGTCGACACAGCGTACGAGAAGCGGGTCGAGGGCGACGAGGACGAGCTCGACAAGCAGGGCGCCGGCGACCAGGGCCTGATGTTCGGCTACGCGTGCGACGAGACGCCCGAGCTGATGCCGCTCCCGATCCACCTGGCGCACCGCCTGTCGCGCCGGCTGTCCGAGGTGCGCAAGAACGGGACCATCCCCTACCTGCGCCCCGACGGCAAGACCCAGGTCACCATCGAGTACGACGGCGACAAGGCCGTCCGCCTCGACACGGTCGTCGTCTCCTCGCAGCACGCGTCCGACATCGACCTGGACTCCCTCCTCGCGCCCGACATCCGCGAGTTCGTCGTCGAGCACGTGCTCAAGCAGCTCGTCGAGGACGGCATCAAGCTCGACACCGACGGCTACCGCCTGCTGGTCAACCCGACCGGCCGCTTCGAGATCGGCGGCCCGATGGGCGACGCCGGTCTGACCGGCCGCAAGATCATCATCGACACGTACGGCGGCATGGCCCGCCACGGCGGCGGCGCCTTCTCGGGCAAGGACCCGTCCAAGGTCGACCGCTCCGCGGCGTACGCGATGCGCTGGGTCGCCAAGAACGTCGTCGCCGCCGGCCTCGCGGCCCGCTGCGAGGTCCAGGTCGCGTACGCGATCGGCAAGGCCGAGCCGGTCGGCCTCTTCGTGGAGACCTTCGGCACCGCCACGATCGACACGGACAAGATCGAGCACGCCATCGCCGAGGTCTTCGACCTCCGCCCGGCCGCGATCATCCGCGACCTCGACCTGCTCCGCCCGATCTACGCCCAGACCGCGGCGTACGGCCACTTCGGCCGCGAGCTCCCCGACTTCACCTGGGAGCGCACGGACCGCGTGGACGCGCTGCGCAAGGCCGCGGGTCTGTAAACCCGACCCGGCTTCCCGACGGCCCCGGACCCCTGCGGTCCGGGGCCGTCGTGCGTCCGGGCCCGGGCCGCTGTCAGTGCCGTCTGGTAGGAATTTGGCTGTGAGCAGCGAGAACGAGAAGCCGGGTGGGGGCGCCGAAGGGGGCGGGGCGGAGCAGCTCGCGCTCATTCGGGAGACCGTGCGCAAGGCCAAGGTGCCCAAGGCCAAGCCGCGGACCTGGCGCGGGGCCGCCCTGGCCAAGGGGCTGCCGGTGGCGCGGGTCGTGGTCGACAAGGGCGGCGTCCACCTCGACCGGTACTTCGACTACGCGGTGCCGGAGGAGCTGGACGCGGACGCGCAGCCGGGGGTGCGGGTGCGGGTGCGGTTCGGGGCCGGGGCGCGCAATGTGCAGGGCGGGCGCCGGGAGGGCGGCGGTCTGATCGACGGGTTCGTGGTCGAGCGCCTCGCCGAGTCCGACTACTCGGGTCCGCTCGCCGCCCTCGCCGGCGTCGTCTCGCCGGAGCGGGTGCTCAGCCCCGAGATGCTGGCCCTGGCCCGCGCGGTCGCCGACCGGTACGCGGGCAGTCTGGCGGACGTGCTGCAGCTCGCGGTGCCGCCCAGGAACGCGCGGGCCGAGTCGAAGCCGTCGCCCGAGCCGCCGGGGCCGCCGCCGGTGCCGGACGCGGGGACGTGGGTGCGGTACGGGAACGGGGGCGCGTTCCTGCGCGCGCTGGCCGCGGGCGGGGCGCCGCGCGCGGTGTGGACCGCGCTGCCCGGGGCGACCTGGGCCGACGAGATCGCCCGGGCCGTCGCCGCCACGCTCGCGGGCGGGCGCGGCGCGCTGGTCGTGGTGCCCGACGGGCGCAGCGCCGGGCGGGTCGACGCCGCGCTCACCGCGCTGCTCGGCGAGGGGCGGCACGCGCTGCTCACCGCCGAGTCCGGCCCGGAGAAGCGCTACCGGCAGTGGCTCGCGGTGCGGCGGGGCTCGGTGCGGGCCGTGGTCGGCACCCGGGCCGCGATGTTCGCCCCGGTCGAGAAGCTCGGCCTCGTCGTCGTCTGGGAGGACGGCGACTCCAGCCACAGCGACGACCACGCGCCCTTCCCGCACGTCCGCGAGGTCCTCGAACTGCGCGCCACCCACGACAAGTGCGCGTTCCTGCTGGGCAGTACGAGCTGTACGGTCGAGGCCGCCCAGCTCGTCGAGAGCGGCTGGGCGGCGCCGCTGGTGGCCGACCGGGCCACCGTCCGGGCGGCGGCGCCGCTGGTGCGCACCGTCGGCGACGGCGAACTGGCCCGGGACGAGGCGGCGCGCGCCGCCCGGCTGCCCAGCCTCGCCTGGCAGGCGGTCCGGGAAGGGCTGAAGAGCGGCCCGGTCCTGGTCCAGGTGCCCCGGCGGGGATACGTACCCCGGCTGTCCTGCGAGCGGTGCCGCACGCCCGCGCGCTGTCGGCACTGCTCCGGGCCCCTGGAGGCGCCGGACGAGCGGGACCTGAAGTGCGGGTGGTGCGGGCGCGGCGAGCCGCAGTGGCGCTGCGCGGAGTGCGGCGGCGTGCGGCTGAGGGCGGCGGTCGTGGGGGCGCGCCGGACCGCCGAGGAGCTCGGCCGGGCGTTCCCCGCGGTGCCGGTCCGGACGTCCGGGCGCGACCACGTGCTGGACAGCGTGCCCGGGCGGCCCGCGCTGGTCGTCTCCACGCCCGGCGCCGAGCCGGTCGCCGAGGGCGGTTACGCGGCGGCGCTGCTGCTGGACGGCTGGGCGATGCTCGGGCGGCCCGACCTGCGCGCCGGGGAGGAGGCCCTGCGGCGCTGGATCGGCGCGGCCTCGCTGGTGCGCGGCCAGGACGAGGGCGGCACGGTGGTGGTGGTCGCCGAGCCGACCCTGCGGCCGGTCCAGGCCCTGGTCCGCTGGGACCCGGTCGGCCACGCCCTGCGCGAGCTGGCCGAGCGGGCCGAGCTGGGGTTCCCGCCGGTCTCCCGGATGGCCGAGGTCCTGGGCCGCCCCGAGGCGGTCGAGGCGTTCCTGACGAGCGCTCAGCTGCCGTCCGACGCACAGGTGCTCGGCCCGGTCCTGATGCGGCCGAGCGAGCCGGGCCGGGCCCGGCGTCCCGGCGCCCCGCCGGTGGGGGAGACCTGGGAGCGGGCCCTGCTCCGGGTGCCCCCGGGCAGCGGTTCGGCCCTGGCCGCCGCACTGAAGACCGCGCAGGCGGGACGGCTGGCGCGCGGGGGCGGCGATCCGGTGCGGATCAGGGTGGATCCGCCGGACATCGGCTGAGGGGAGGCTGGGCGGGCTGCCGTGCGTGGTGGCCCGGCTCCCGGAGGCCTGTGCCGTCGCACCTGGCCTGCCCCACCCCGTACGCCCTCCAAAAGGCGCGCACGCGCAGACAGGTGCCCCCGGCGCACGGTCAGGTGTGACGAGGGCACGGAAAGGGGCGTGCGGTCAGCCGTTGCGCGGGCCCGGGAACGCCGTCGTACGGGCCTCCTCGCGCAGCGACTGCGTGGTGGCCGTCGGCTGGGGCGGCATCGAGCGCGCGGCCGGCACCGCGGGGATCCCGGCGGGGACCGGCAGGGTGCGCGTCACGGTCGCCTCGGCCGGGCGCTCCGCCTCGGCGGTCTGGGCGGCGGCCCGCCGCGCCCCGTAACGCCGGTGCACCGCCTGCTTGGTGACCCCCAGCGCCGACCCCACCGCGTCCCACGAGAAGCCCAGGGAGCGGTCGAAGTCCACCGCCGCGGTCACCAGCGTCTCCACGCTGTCCCGCAGCTCCTGGGCGAGCCGGACGGTGGGGGCGGGCGCCCTGCCGTAGACGACGAAGCCCGTGGACGGGCCGGAGCGGCGCGGACGGTAGACGTTGCCGAGCTGCGCGGTCAGGGTGCGCAGCGCGTCCACCTGCCGGCGGACCCGCTCGATGTCCCGCACCAACAGGTGCAGACTGGCCCGTGCCTGGGCGTCGTGGGTTGCGTGGTCGGCCATGAACAAGCCTCTCGAACCGGCGTTGTTGAAAAGGGATCGGGCCGCACGCGCGGCCCGTTTCGGTCAATCTCTCTTGACCAACGCGCCACCTGCTCTTGTGGTCACGCTGCGGGGGCGTATGGGCATATGCACAGGGCGCGCGGGGCCGCGTACGCCCCTGCCCTCCTGCCGTGTGCGAAACCCCCGACGGGAGCCCCGGCGGCACGGCCGGGACACCCAACCGGCGGGCCGGGACACCCAATAGACTGGGCGTCGCTCTCTACAAAGCGAGGTATCCCCCAGTGAAGCTCGTCTTCGCAGGCACCCCCGAGGTCGCCGTTCCCGCCCTGGACGCCCTGATCGCCTCCGGCCGCCACGAGGTCGCCGCCGTGGTGACCCGGCCCGACGCGCCCGCCGGACGCGGCCGTCGGCTGGTGGCCAGCCCCGTCGCCCAGCGCGCCGAGGAGGCCGGCATCGAGGTGCTGAAGCCCGTGAAGCCGGGTGACGAGGACTTCCTGGCGCGGCTGCGCGAGATCGCCCCCGACTGCTGCCCGGTCGTCGCCTACGGGGCGCTGCTCCCGCAGGTCGCGCTGGACATCCCGGTCCACGGCTGGGTCAACCTGCACTTCTCGCTGCTCCCCGCCTGGCGCGGCGCCGCCCCCGTGCAGCACGCGCTGATGGCGGGCGACGAGATCACCGGCGCCTCGACGTTCCAGATCGAGCGCGGGCTCGACTCGGGTCCCCTGTACGGGACGGTGACCGAGGTCGTCCGCCCCACCGACACCAGCGGCGACCTGCTGACCCGGCTCGCGTTCGCCGGTTCCGGGCTGCTCGCCGCGACCATGGACGGCATCGAGGACGGCTCCCTCAAGGCCGTTCCGCAGCCCGCCGACGGGATCACCCTCGCCCCGAAGATCACCGTCGAGGACGCGCAGATCGACTGGTCCGCCCCGGCAATGCGGGTCGACCGCGTGGTGCGCGGCTGCACCCCGGCTCCGGGTGCCTGGACCGTCTTCCGCGGCGAGCGGCTCAAGCTGGTCCAGGCGGTGCCGGTCCCGGACCGCACCGACCTGGCGCCGGGCGAGCTGTCCGCCGGGAAGAACAACGTGTACGTCGGCACCGGCTCGCACGCCGTCGAGCTGCTCTGGGTCCAGCCGCAGGGCAAGAAGCCGATGAAGGGCGCGGACTGGGCGCGGGGCGTGCGGATCGCGCCGGACGAGCACGTCGGCTGAGCCGGAGCGCAGCCCCGGCGCGCCTCGGGCGACGAGGCGCGCCGACCCGGGTGGGGGCGCGCGGTGAAGAGTCGTACGCTGGTCGGGTTCGCACCATCTGACCAGCGGAGCACCTTTCACGTGAACGATCAGCCGCGTAGCCGTCCCCGGAACAGCGACGGCAAGGGCGGCGGCAAGCCGTACCGCCGCCCCAAGAAGGACCCCGTCCGCATCCTCGCCTTCGAGGCGCTGCGCGCAGTCGACGAGCGGGACGCGTACGCCAACCTCGTCCTGCCGCCGCTGCTGCGCAAGGCCCGCGAGGGCGGCAACTTCGACGGCCGCGACGCGGCGCTCGCCACCGAGCTCGTCTACGGCACGCTGCGCCGCCAGGGCACCTACGACGCGATCATCGCGGCCTGCATCGACCGCCCGCTGCGCGAGGTGGACCCGCCGGTCCTCGACGTGCTCGCGCTCGGCGCGCACCAGCTGCTCGGCACCCGCATCCCGAGCCACGCGGCGGTCTCCGCCAGCGTCGAGCTCGCCCGCGTGGTGCTCGGCGACGGCCGCGCCAGGTTCGTCAACGCCGTCCTGCGCAAGATCGCGGCGGAGGACCTGGACGGCTGGCTGGAGAAGGTCGCGCCCCCGTACGACGAGGATGCCGAGGACCATCTCGCCATCGTGCATTCGCATCCGCGATGGGTCGTCTCGGCGCTCTGGGACGCGCTGGGCGGCGGCCGCGCGGGCATCGAGGACCTCCTGGAGGCCGACAACGAGCGGCCCGAGGTGACCCTGGTCGCCCGCCCCGGCCGGTCCACCACCGACGAACTGACGGACGCGCTCGGCGAGGAGGGCGCGCTGCCCGGCCGCTGGTCGCCCTATGCCGTACGGATGGCCGAGGGCGGCGAGCCGGGCGCGCTGGAGGCCGTGAAGGACGGCCGGGCCGGTGTGCAGGACGAGGGCAGCCAGCTGGTCGCCGTCGCACTCGCGAACGCGCCGATCGAGGGCCGGGACGAGCGCTGGCTGGACGGCTGCGCGGGCCCCGGCGGCAAGGCGGCGCTGCTCGCGGCCCTCGCCGCCGAGCGCGGAGCCGCCCTGCTCGCCTCCGAGAAGCAGCCCCACCGGGCCCGGCTGGTGGAGCGCGCGCTCGCCGGCAACCCCGGCCCGTACCAGGTGATCGCGGCCGACGGCACCCGGCCGCCGTGGCGGGAGGGCTCCTTCGACCGGGTCCTGATGGACGTGCCGTGCTCCGGGCTCGGCGCGCTGCGCCGCCGCCCCGAGGCCCGGTGGCGCCGCCGCCCCGAGGACCTGGAGGGCTTCGCGCCGCTCCAGCGCGGGCTGCTGCGCGAGGCGCTCTCGGCGGTCCGGGTGGGCGGCGTGGTCGGCTACGCGACCTGCTCGCCGCACCTCGCCGAGACGCGGATCGTGGTGGAGGACGTGCTCAAGGGCCGGGGCGGGGCGCCCGTCGAGGCCGAGTGGATCGACGTACGGCCGCTGATGCCGGGCGTGGCCGGCCTGGGCGAGGGCCCCGACGTACAGCTGTGGCCGCATCTGCACGGGACGGACGCGATGTATCTGGCGCTGCTGCGGCGCACGGCGTGAGAGAGGGGCCCGGAGTCGGTAACTCCGGGCCCTTTTCTGCTAGTTGGGTGAGCTTCCGCGTCCGTGTCCGGCCTCCGCCGGTACCGCCGCCGGGCCCTCCTCCGGGTCCCGGGACAGCCGGTGCGGCCACCACACACGCCGCCCCACGTCCAGGAACAGCGACGTCACCAGGATCGAGCGGACGATGAAGGTGTCGAGCAGGACGCCCAGCGCCACCGCGAAGCCGATCTCGGCGAAGGCCACCATCGGCAGGGTGCCCAGCACCGCGAAGGTGCCCGCCAGGACCAGGCCCGCCGAGGTGATCACGGCGCCGGTGGCGGCCAGGGCCGTCACCACGCCCCGGCGGGTGCCCTGGTGGGCCGCCTCCTCGCGGATGCGGGTGGACAGGAAGATGTTGTAGTCGATGCCCAGGGCCACCAGGAAGACGAAGACGAACAGCGGGAAGTCGGTGGACTCGCCCGCGTAGTCGAAGAGGTGGCGGAAGGCGAGCGCGCTGATGCCGAGCGCCGCCGCGAACGACAGCACCACTGTCGCGATCAGCAGCAGCGGCGCGACCAGCGCCCGCAGCAGGATCGCCAGGACGCACAGCACCACCAGCAGCACCAGCGGGATGACCAGCTTGTTGTCGTGCGTGGTGGCCTTCTCCATGTCCAGTACGGCAGCCGTGCCGCCGCCCACCCGGGCGTGCGCGCCGGGCACCGCGTGGACCGCGTCCCGCACCCGCTCGACGGTCGCGTGCGCCGCGTCGCTGTCCGGGCGCGCGGTCATGGTGGCTTCGAGCAGGACCTCGCCGTCGTGCTCGGCCGCGGTGCCCGGTGGCACCCCGATCGACGCGGGGACCACGCCGTCGGTGGCCGCGACGACCCGGCGTACGTCCGCGGCTTTGTCGGCCGCCGTGATGATCACCAGGGGGTCGCCGCTGCCCGCGGGGAAGTGCTTCGCCTGGACCTCGGCGCCCACGATCGAGTCCGGCCTGCCGGTGAACGAGTCCGCGTTGCTCAAGCCGTTCGCCTTCAGCTGGAGCAGGCCGAGCGAGCACGCCGCGAGCACCACGGCGGTCGTCACCCAGACCGTACGGGGCCGGGTGGCGATGCGGCGGCCGGTGTGGGCCCACACCCCGCGCGCGGTCGGGTCCAAGGAGCCGAAGACCGGCTTGACCGGCCAGAAGATCCACCTGCCGAAGATCACCAGGAGCGCCGGGAACAGCGTGAGCATGGCGAGCAGCGCGACCGCGACGCCGATGGCCGCGACCGGGCCGAGGCCCTTGGTGGAGTTCATCTCGGCCACCATCAGGACCAGCATGCCGAGGACGACCGTGGCGCCGCTGGCGAGGACCGCGGGCCCGGCCCGGTGCAGGGCGCGCGCCATCGCCTCGTGGCGGTCCTCGTGGCGGCGCAGCTCCTCGCGGTAGCGGGAGACCAGCAGCAGCGCGTAGTCGGTGCCCGCGCCGAAGACCAGCACGGTGAGGATGCCCGCGCTCTGGCCGTTGACGGTCAGGCCCGCGTGCCGGGCCAGCAGATAGATCAGCGCCTGCGCGGCGGACAGCGCCCACACCACGGAGATCACCGGCACCAGGATCAGGGTGGGACTGCGGTACGTGATCAGCAGCATCACCACGACCACCGCGAGCGCTGAGAAGAGCAGGGTGGAGTCGATGCCGGAGAAGGCCTTGGCGAAGTCGGCGGAGGTGCCGCCCGGGCCGGTGATGTGCACCTGGAGCCCGTTGTCGCTGGTCCCCGACCGGTCGCGCAGCCGGTCCACCGCGTCCGCGATGTGGTTCCAGCCGTTCTTGTCCATCTTGATCGGCACGAGGATCTGCGCGGCGGTGGCGCTCGCGTCGAACTGCGGGCCCTGGACGCGGGCGCCCTGGATCCCGTCCGCGCTCATCGCGCGCATCGCCGTCGCGTCGGCGCCGATCTTCTGCTTGTCGGCGACGGTGAGGCCGCCGTCGCGCGCGTAGACGACGACCGCCGGGACCTCTTCGGGCCTGAACGCCTTGGCGGAGTTGAAGACTTGGGTGGACTCGGCGCTGCCGGGCAGCCACGAGGTGGCGTCGTTGTCCTGGGCGTCGGTGAGCTTCTGCGCCAGCGGGAAGGCGACCGCGACCACGATCAGCCAGAGGACCAGCACCAGCCATTTGGTGCGGCGGCCGCATACCAGCCACGCGACTCCGCGGGGGCCGGGGCCCTGCCCGGTCGCCGCGGGGCGTACTTCGCTGTGGTCGGGATGGTTGCGCGCGTCGGACATCACGTCCCCCAGGGGCCCGCGGTCGGCGCGGGATGCCGCTCCCGAAATGGCCTGAAACACCAGGATTACACGGAGTCTCCCGCTCCGGCGAGTCGTAGGAGAGACGTAGGTCTCGCCTCCCGGAGGCCTCGTATCCGTACCGTGGCAGGCAAGTGCTGCGAGGCATGGCAGGCTTGGGGCATGGCTCAGATCAACCCCAGCATTCTCTCCGCCGACTTCGCACGCCTCGCCGAAGAGGCCAAGGCCGTCGAAGGCGCCGACTGGCTGCACGTGGACGTCATGGACAACCACTTCGTGCCGAACCTCACGCTCGGCGTGCCGATCGTGGAATCCCTGCGCCGGGCGACGGAGACCCCGCTGGACTGCCATCTGATGATCGAGGACCCGGATCGATGGGCCCCGCAGTACGTCGAGGCGGGGGCCGGTTCGGTCACCTTCCACGCGGAGGCCGCCGCCGCGCCGGTGCGGCTCGCGCGGGAGATCCGGGCCAAGGGGGCGCGGGCGTCGATGGCGCTCAAGCCCGCGACGCCCATCGAGCCGTACGAGGACCTGCTGCCCGAGCTGGACATGCTGCTCATCATGACGGTGGAGCCGGGCTTCGGCGGCCAGCCGTTCCTGGACGTGATGCTGCCGAAGATCCGCCGCACTCGGGAGCTGATCTCCAAGCACGGCCTCGAACTGTGGCTCCAGGTGGACGGCGGGGTCTCCGCGACGACCATCGAGCGGTGCGCGGAGGCGGGCGCGGACGTCTTCGTGGCCGGGTCGGCCGTATACGGAGCGAAGGACCCCGCCGACGCGGTGCGTACCCTGCGCTCGATGGCGGAACGCAGCACGGCGAGCGCCCCATGGGCATGCGGCCACTGAGCCACGGCTCGGTGAACGCGGCCCTACGGGGCTGATCAAGGACCGTTGGATCTGACAGGATGAACAGCGAGTCCAGAGTGTGAACAGCAGTGAGGAGATCGCGGTGTCTGCAATGTCGGCGGGTCGGTCAGCCCTGCGGATGGGACCCGCGGAGCTGGTGCAGGCGGCGGCCATGGCCCGCCGCTTCTATCTGGAGGGCAAGTCCAAGATCCAGATCGCCGAGGAGTTCGGCGTCAGCCGCTTCAAGGTGGCCCGGGTCCTGGAGACCGCCCTGGAGCGCGACCTGGTGCGGATCGAGATCCGCGTCCCGGCCGAGCTGGACGCGGAGCGCTCGGACGCGCTGCGCGCCCGGTACGGGCTGCGGCACGCCGTCGTCGTCGAGTCCCCGGAGGCCGGCGAGGACGAGTCGTCGCCCGACCCGGAGAACCTCGGCGAGGTCGCCGCGGACCTGCTCGGCGAGCTGGTCAGCGAGGGCGATGTGCTGGGCCTGGCCTGGGGCCGGTCCACCATCCACATGGCCGCGGCCCTCGACCGGCTGCCGCCGTGCACGGTCGTGCAGCTCACCGGGGTGTACGACGCGGGCACGGCCGAGCGCGGCTCGGTGGAGGCCGTGCGGCGCGCCGCCCAGGTCTCCGGCGGCGACGCCCACCCCATCTACGCGCCGATGCTGCTGCCGGACGCGGCCACCGCGGCCGCGCTGCGCAACCAGACCGGGATCGCGCGGGCCTTCGAGTACTTCGACAAGGTGACGGTCGCGGCGGTCTCCATCGGCTCGTGGGAGCCGGGCATCTCCACGGTGCACGACATGCTGACCGACGAGGAGCGGGCGCACTACGCCTCGCTCGGCGTCGCGGCGGAGATGTCCGCGCACCTCTTCGACGCGGAGGGCCGACGGGTCGGCCGGGACCTCGGGGAGCGGTGCATCACGGTCGAGGCGGACCGGCTGCGGCGGATTCCGGAGGTCGTGGCGATCGCCGGGGGGCAGCGGAAGGCTTCCGCGATCGACGCGGTGCTGCGGTCGGGGCTTGTCACCAGTTTGGTGACGGACACCGCTGCGGCGGATTTCCTGCTGCATGAGACTGGTGCGCAGCCTCGGCCCGCGCTGGATCGGGCCGACCCCGACGGGGACTGAGCCCCCTGTCGGTGTCGGGCCCCTTTCCGGGGCTTCGCCCCGGCCCCCTTTCGTCTGCGGACCGTGGGGGGCTGGTCGCGCAGTTCCCCGCGCCCCTAGGGGGACGGGGGCGCTGCACGCCGCATTGCTGAGGGGGATCCGTGGACGCTAAGGGGATCCGTAGACCCGCTCCGCGTTCTTGCTCGCCAAGAGTTCCGCCACCCTCTCCGCGTCCTTACGCGACCACGCCCCCGACCCCGTCCACGCCCCCAGCAGTTCGTCCAGGCCCTCCCTGAAGAGGCGGGCGCCGACCACGTACAGCTCTGGTAGGCCGTAGGCGTCCGTCGAGAAGAGGAGCTTGCCGAACGGGGTGAGTTCCAGCATTTCGGCCAGTACGGCACCGGCCCGGGTGCCCGTGTGGCTGAGGGTGAGGCCCATGTCCGCGTACACGTGCGGATAGACATGGGCGAGGTAGGCCGCGTTGCGGTGGTACGGGTAGCCGTGCAGCAGGATCAGCGGGGTGCCGGAGCGGCGGGTGGCCCGGATGAAGTCGGTCAGGAGCAGCGGGTCGCAGCGGTGCAGCCGCAGGTCCGGGTCGCCGAAGCCGGTGTGCAGCTGGAGCGGGAGCCGGGTGGCCACCGCCGACCACAGCAGATGGCGCAGCAGGACCGGATCCTTCAGGCGGTCGTCCTTCTCTCTCGGGCGGTCGCCCTTCGGCCGTTTTTTCAGCCAATTCGCCGCCGCTTCACGCACCTCGTGGAGCGCGGGCGGCTCGGGGGCGAGGTCGAGCCCGTACCGGTACGCGGCCACCGACTTGAAGCCCACCGCCGTGGCCGCAGCCGTGCGGATCCCCGCCGCCAGCTCCGCCAGGAACGCGTCCGCGTCCCCGGTCGTGTCGGCGGTGAGCTCGGCCAGCCGCTCCAGGCGCACGATCTCGTGGACGGGGGCGCCGCTCAGCTCGGCGAGCTCGGCGGGCCCGGTGATGTCGCCGGGGAGGCCGGTGTCCATGACGTACGCGCCGATGCCGCTGCCCCGCAGCAGCAGCCGGGTCGCCTCGCGGGCGCCGAGTTCGCGGCGCCGGGCCAGATAGCGCTCCGGCGTGCAGTGCGGCTCCAGACCGAGCAGCGGTGGGCACCAGCGGCGCACCGCGAAGCCCAGCTGGGTGTCGAAGAAGCTGGTCCCGGGCGCGGCGGGCCCGTCGGCCTCGGTCAGGAACGCCTCGAAGGCCGCCGGGTCGGGGTCGGTGCGCAGCACGCCATGGCAGTGGTGGTCGAGGAGGGTGCCCGGGGGTGCCTGCACGGCTGCCTTCCGGTGCGCGTCCTGCCCGGCCACCTCAGTACCTTCCCCGCGTCGCGTCCGCGATCTCCTGGGCGGACTTGCCCTCGAACAGGGCCGCCTCCGCCTGGCGGACCGCCGCGAACGCCTCGAACAGCGGGTCGCCCATCGCCTCGCGCAGGATGTCGGAGGCGGTGAAGTGGCGCAGCGCCTCGGGCAGGGAGGCGGGGAGCCGGGGGTGGCCGCCGACCACCGCCGGGTCGCCCGTGACCGGCTCGGGCAGCATCGCCTTGGCCTCCAGGCCCGCCAGACCCGCCGCGATCACCGCGCCGACCGCCAGATACGGGTTGGCGGCCGGGTCGAAGCACTTGACCTCGGCGTTGGCGGTGTCCGGGTCGTCGGGGGCGCCGGCGATGAAGCGGAGGGCGGCCTCCCGGTTCTCCAGCCCCCAGCACTGGAACGCGCCGGCCCAGCGGGAGGGTTCCAAGCGGAGGTAGCTTGCGGGGGAGGGGGCGCCGACGGCGAGGAGGGCGGGCAGGGCCGCCAGGACGCCCGCGAGGAACGACTCGCCGTCCGCCGTCATGGCGAAGCGGCCGTCCCCGCCGCCGCACAGGTTGCGGCCGTCCTGCCAGAGGCTGAGGTGGAGGTGGGCGCCGTTGCCGACGCCGCCCGCCGTGACGACCGGGCCGAAGTACGGAGTGAGCCCGTGCCGTACCGACACCGCGCGGATCGTCTCGCGCACCAGCACCGCCAGATCCGCCGCGCCCACCGGATCGGTGGGTGCCACCGACACCTCGAACTGGCCCTCGGTGTACTCGGGGTGGATCTGGAGCACATCCACGCCCTGCTCCAGGAGTGCGCCGAGCACATCACCCACATAGGCGGAGCGCTCCACGACGCGCGCCATTCCGTACGCCGGGCCTTCGAGGGAGGGCGAGACCGTCCACTCCGTCTCGAAGCCCATCCGCAGCGAGAGGCCCCGGTCGGCGGCCCGGCGCACCATCCGCTTGGCGAACAGCCGCTGGCAGCCCGGGTGTTCGCCGCCCTGCTGGTCGTAGCGGTCGACCGGGGCCCAGGCCCAGCCGGGCTGCCCGGCGAGCACGGTGAGCCGGTCCAGGTCGGGGAAGAGCCGCAGATCGCCGTCCGGGCCGCCGCTGAAGCGGCTGGAAGTGGCTGAGTCGTCCACCAGGAACGCGTCGAAGCACGGCGACATGCCGACCCCGCGCTCCACGACCGCCGGGAGGCGGCCCGCGGGCACCGCCTTCACGCGCGCGATGCCCGCGTTGTCCACCGAGGTCAGCGCCACCACGCGGACCCCCTCGGCGACGAGTCGCGCCGCCTCCTGCCGGGCCCGCTGTACCCGCTCCCGCACCTGCTCCGACCGCACTTGTTCAGTCCCTCCCGCCGCCCAGTGCCTTCACCGTGGCGACCGTGTCCGCCTCCGAGGCACTCTTGTCCTCGCGGTAGCGCACTACCCGCGCGAACCTCAGTGTCACCCCCTCCGGGTAGCGCGACGATCTCTGCACCCCGTCGAAGGCGATCTCTACGACGAGTTCCGGCCGCACCCGCACCCCCCACGGCTCCTCAGCCACCGCCAGCTCCCGCAGCCGTCCGGTCTGCCAGGCGAGCAGCGCGTCGGTGAGCCCCTTGAAGGTCTTGCCCAGCATGGCGAACGAGCCGTCCGGGCGGCGGGCGCCGAGGTGCAGGTTGGAGAGCGTGCCGGTGCGCCGGCCGTGCCCCCACTCGGCCGCCAGCACCACCAGGTCGAGGGTGTGCACCGGCTTGACCTTCAGCCAGGACGCGCCCCTGCGGCCCGCGCTGTAGGTCGAGTCCAGCGCCTTCACCACCACGCCCTCGTGGCCGCGCTCCAGCGTCAGGGCCGCGAACTCCCGTGCCGCCGCGCGCTGTTCGGGATCGTCCGGGTCCTCCACTGTCACCCGCCGCACCCGGCGCGGCTCGGGCGCCACCCGGACGAGCTCCGCGCCGCGCTCCCGTACGGACAGGTCGAGCAGGTCGCGGCCGTCCACCGCGAGCAGATCGAAAAAGACCGGAAACAGCGGCAACCGGTCCTGCGCCCCGGCCACATCCAGCCGCGAGCCGACCCGGCCCGCGATGTCCTGGAACTGCCGCGGCCGCCCCTCCCGGTCCAGTGCGATCACCTCGCCGTCGAGGATCGCCCGCTGAGCCGTCAACTCGCGGGCGGCGGCCACCACTTCGGGCAGCCGTCCGGTGATCTCGTCCAGCGTACGGGTGAACACCCGCACCTCGTCGCCGTCGCGGTGCACCTGCACCCGGATGCCGTCGAGCTTCTCCTCCACCGCGCACGGGCCGAGCCGGTCCAGCGCCTCGTCCACGTCCTTGGCGGTCTGCGCCAGCATCGGCAGCACGGGCCGGCCCACGTCCAGCCGGAAGGCGGCCAGCGCCCCGGTGCCACCGCCGAGGAGAGCCTCGGCCACCGCCCCCAGCGAGCCGCCGAGCATCACCGCGCGCCGCACGTCCGCCGCCGGGGCTCCGGCCGCCTCGGCGAGCCCCTCCACGGCAGCCGCGTCCAGCGCGCCCTGGCGGACCTCGCCGGTGATCAGGCCGAAGAGGAAGCGCTGCTCCTCCTCGGTGGCGGCGGCCATCAGCTCACCGGCGAGCCGCTTGCGCTCGCTCCCGGCGCCCTTGCCCGCCAGGGCGGAGATCCGGTCGAGCGCCGCGTCGACCTCCCGGACCGTCAGGGCGGGGCTCGCGGCGGGCGGCGGGCGGTCCTTGAGCGTGCTCCAGCCGAGCCCGGTGCGGCGCTGCGGCAGCCGTCCCGCCAGATAGGTGACCACCAGCGGGGCCTCCTCCGGCGCCGTCTTGCGGAACAGCGCGGCGAGCAGCGCGGACTTCTCCGTACGGGAGGAGGTCGCCGCGATCTCCCGGGAGGTGGTGGCCACATCGGCGAGGAGCATGCCCTCATCGTCACTCGGCGCGTTCGCGCCCGCAGGCTCTGGATGGCAGCATCGGCCTATGCTCACCAGGTCCGCCCGAACGACCGTCGCCGTCCTGCTGGCCTGCCTCGCACTCCTGCTCGCGGGGTGCGGCGGCGGCTCGAAGAAGAGCGCGGAGCCGTCCGGGGCCACCGCCTCCAGCGCCGCCGCCACCCCCGGCTGGGCCAAGGGCAGGGCCACCGTCCGCGCCTCCCAGCTGCCGCCCGAGGCCCAGCAGACCCTGAAGCTCATCGACCAGGGCGGCCCGTTCCCGTACGCCAAGGACGGCACGGTCTTCGGGAACTTCGAGAAGGCCCTGCCGCAGCAGAAGCGCGGCTACTACCACGAGTACACGGTCACCACCCCGAAGTCGCGCGACCGCGGCGCCCGGCGCCTGGTCACCGGGCAGAGCGGCGAGGTCTACTACACCGGCGACCACTACAAGACGTTCAAGGCGGTGCTGCGATGACGGCCGACCCGTTCGACGCCGTACGGGCCTCCGGCTGGCAGGTCGACGTGCTCGACCTCGCCGGGGTCACCGACAAGGCCGGATTCATGGACCGCTGCGCCCGCGCGCTGCGCCTGCCGGAGTGGTTCGGCCGCAACTGGGACGCCCTCGCCGACTGCCTCGGCGACCCCGACTGGGGCCCGGCCGAGCCCGGCCGCCTCCTCGTGGTGCGGCGCTGGCAGGGGTACGCGGCGGCCCGCCCCGACGAGTGGGAGACCGCGCGGGACGTGTTCGACGAGGCGGCGGTCGGCGGCGCCGGCGGCACCCTCGCCGTGGTGCTCGCGCTCGGCGCGTTCGTGTGATCCCACCAGGCCGGTGCCCGAGCCCTGGATGATCGGCCCGGGCGGCGCAATCATCCGAACATGGGACAATGAAGTACGTGCGTTTAGCCCCGGCTGAAATGCCTGGGGTCACTCCGATCGACTGGGATGTTCTGCACGTGCGTTTCCTCAACGACATCAAGCCGCCGTACGACCTGACGTACGACGATGTGTTCATGGTCCCCAGCCGCTCCGCGGTGGGCTCCCGCCAGGGCGTCGACCTGGCCTCGCCCGACGGCACGGGCACCACGATCCCGCTCGTCGTCGCCAACATGACGGCCATCGCGGGACGGCGGATGGCCGAGACCGTGGCGCGCCGCGGCGGCATCGTCGTCATTCCGCAGGACATTCCGATCGAGGTCGTCACCGACGTCATCACCTGGGTCAAGACGCGTCACCACGTGCTCGACACCCCGATCGTCCTCGCCCCGACGCAGACCGTCGCCGACGCCCTGGCGCTGCTGCCCAAGCGCGCCCACAACGCCGGTGTCGTCGTCGACGGCGACCAGCGCCCGGTCGGCGTCGTCACCGACGAGGACCTGACCGGCGTCGACCGCTTCACGCAGCTCTCCGAGGTCATGTCCAAGGACCTGCTGCTGCTCGACGCGGACATCGACCCGCGCGAGGCGTTCAACAAGCTCGACAACGCCAACCGCCGCTACGCCCCGGCCGTGGACAAGGACGGCCGCCTGGCCGGCATCCTGACCCGCAAGGGCGCCCTGCGCGCGACCCTGTACAGCCCGGCCACCGACGCCCGGGGCAAGCTGCGCATCGCCGCCGCCGTCGGCATCAACGGCGACGTGGCGGGCAAGGCCAAGCAGCTCCTCGACGCCGGCGCCGACACGATCGTCGTGGACACCGCGCACGGCCACCAGGAGTCGATGATCGCCGCGATCAAGGCCGTCCGCGGCCTCGACCCGCAGGTCCCGATCGTCGCGGGCAACATCGTCGCCGCCGAGGGCGTGCGCGACCTCATCGAGGCCGGCGCCGACATCATCAAGGTCGGTGTGGGCCCCGGCGCCATGTGCACCACCCGGATGATGACGGGCGTGGGCCGCCCGCAGTTCTCCGCAGTCCTGGAGTGCGCCGCCGAGGCGAAGAAGTTCGGCAAGCACGTGTGGGCCGACGGTGGCGTGCGCCACCCGCGCGACGTCGCCATGGCGCTCGCCGCCGGTGCCTCCAACGTCATGATCGGCTCCTGGTTCGCCGGTACGTACGAGTCCCCGGGCGACCTCCAGCAGACCGCCGACGGCCGTCTCTACAAGGAGTCGTTCGGCATGGCCTCGGCGCGTGCCGTCCGCAACCGTACGAGCGACGAGTCGGCGTACGACCGGGCCCGCAAGGCGCTGTTCGAGGAGGGCATCTCGACGTCGCGGATGTTCCTCGACCCGACCCGGCCGGGCGTCGAGGACCTGATCGACTCGATCATCGCGGGTGTGCGGTCCTCGTGCACGTACGCGGGTGCGAGCTCGCTGGCGGAGTTCGAGGAGAAGGCGGTCGTGGGGATCCAGTCCGCGGCGGGTTACGCGGAGGGCAAGCCGCTGCATGCGAGCTGGAGCTAGGTCCGGGGGTCGTCTGCGGGCCGTATGTGGCTGGTCGCGCAGTTCCCCGCGCCCTTAGGTGAAGGCCCCCGCGCTTTGCGCGGGGGCCTTCGTCATACGTGGGGGCGCAGCACCTCCGCCACCGCCCCCGCGATCTTCCTGTGCCCCTCGTCGTTCGGGTGCAAGCCGTCCGCCAGGTCCGCGGGAGTCACCAGGTCGCCTCCAGGAAGCACGTGGAGGTGGTTGTCGCCGTCTGTGACGCGGTCCCGGGCCGCGGCCTCCATCGCGGCGCGCAAGGCGCTCAGCGTGGCGCCCAGGGCGTTCGGGGTGCGTTCGGCGGCCGGGTGCGGCAGCGGGGAGAGCAACAGGAGCGGGGTGCGCGGGTGACCCCGGCGCACCAGCGCCAGGAACGCCCGCGTCGTCTCGTACAGCAGCGGCGCCGAACTCGGCACGCCCGACCAGCAGTTGGTGCCGAACGCGAGGGTCAGGACGTCGGCGGGCAGGGACGCGAGCTGTTCGGCGGTGGCCAGTTCGCCGCGCGCGGACCCCGCGTAACCGAGGTTGACGGTGTCCAGGCCCAGCGCCCGTCCGACGGCGGCGGGCCAGGCGTGGGCGGGGCGCGTCGACCACCAGCCCTCGGTGATGGAGTCGCCGTGGACCAGCCAGCGCGGCCCCGCGGGCACGGGCCGCAGGGCGCCGCCGATGCCGCGCAGGGCCAGGATCCGGGACGCCACGGCCTGCGGCGGATGCACGGTGAACGGGCCTCCGCAGGGCCGCAGTTGAAGCCTGACCACCGCTTCCCCGGCCGGTGGAACCGTCGTCTCGGCCACCTGCCGCTCGCTCGTCCAGAGCGCGAAGGTGTGGGCGAGCGGGGCGAGCGGCCGCGACGGCGCGGGCACCTCGGCCCGGTAGCGGATCTCGACCGCCGACGCGCCCTCGGCGGTGAACTCCAGCCGTACGCCGACCGGCAGCGCGGCCCGTTCGACGACGTCCAGGGGCAGTCGGCCGAGCTGGGCCGGGTCGGCGCGCAGCGGCCTCCCCGACCTGCCCCGCCAGGCGACTCCGCGCAGAAACGGCTCCGGATCCAGCCAGTTCACCCAGGCACCACCGATCGTCTTCGAACCCTCCGGAGAGGGACGTGCGGGACCTCACTCCTACCCCGCCGACGGACACCGATGAGCGCCCTTCACGCACGGATCGAACGCTGATGCGCAACAAACACCCATCCGTCGCCCTTGTGCGCAATGATCATTCACCGATGCGCAAGGTTGCTGCATTACGAGCGGGAAGCGGAACCCTTTACTCTTCTCGCCATACGTGGAGTGGCGGCGACCGCCTGCTCGGCGGTACCGGCCACGGTGTGCTCAGTCATGCCCGGATTCCCCCTCGCAAGGGAACGGCCGGACCGTCGCGGTCGTCGGCTTCCGAAGGCAGCGACAAGGAGCCCACTGAAGTGTTGGACCACGGCACAGCGCCCCCCGCCGCAGCAGCACCGGCCACCGAGGGGAAGCGGCCCGGCAACCCGCTGATGCGGCGTAAGCCGGTAGAACTGCTGGTCGCCGAGGGTGGCAAGGGCGAGGGCGGCACTCTGCGCCGCACCCTCGGCATGTGGCAGCTCACGATGATCAGCATCGGCGCCACGCTCGGCACGGGCATCTTCGTCGTGCTCGGCGAGGCCGTCCCCGAGGCCGGTCCGGCCGTCACGATCTCCTTCATCATCGCCGGTCTCACCGCGCTGTTCTCGGCCCTCGCCTACGCCGAACTGGCCGGCACCATCCCGGTCGCGGGCTCCTCGTACTCGTACGCTTACGCAACGCTCGGTGAGTTCATCGCCTGGATCTGCGGCTGGTGCCTGATCCTGGAGTACGGCGTCTCGGTCGCCGCCGTGGCCGTCGGCTGGGGCCAGTACCTGAACGAGTTCCTGGACGGGACGATAGGCGTCACCATCCCGGACGCGATCGCCGCACCGCCGGGCGACGGCGGGTACTTCAACCTTCCCGCGCTGATCGTGGTCGTGCTCGCGATGGTGCTGCTGCTCGGCGGCGCGCGTGAGTCGGCCCGGGCCAACACGATCATGGTGTGCGTCAAGATGGCCGCGCTGGTGCTGTTCTGCGTGATCGGCTTCCTGGGCTTCAAGTCGGGCAACTACTCGGACTTCATGCCGATGGGCACCGCGGGCGTCAGCGGCGCGGCCTCGACCCTCTTCTTCTCGTACATCGGCTTCGACGCCGCCTCCACGGCCGGTGAGGAGGCGAAGAACCCGAAGCGCGACCTGCCGCGGGCGATCATGCTCTCGCTGGTCATCGTCACCGCGCTGTACGTCCTCGTGGCGGTCGTCGCGATCGGCGCCCGCCCCTGGAAGGAGTTCGAGGGCTCGGAGGCGGCCCTGGCCGGGATCATGAAGGACGTCACCGGTCAGTCCT
The DNA here is from genome assembly GCF_014649795.1 of Streptomyces melanogenes. Taxonomy (GTDB): domain Bacteria; phylum Actinomycetota; class Actinomycetes; order Streptomycetales; family Streptomycetaceae; genus Streptomyces; species Streptomyces noboritoensis. The sequence goes on along the minus strand of NZ_BMTS01000005.1, from coordinate 103,577 downwards.
TCTGGGCCACGCTCCTCGCCGCGTGCGCCGTGATCGCGATCGCGAGTGTCGTCCTGACCGTGCTGTACGGCCAGACCCGCATCCTCTTCGCCATGTCCCGCGACGGCCTCGTGCCCAAGACCTTCGCGAAGGTCAGCACGCGCACCAAGACGCCGGTCGTGAACACCGTCATCGTGTCGCTGTTCTGCGGTGTGCTCGCGGCCGCGATCCCGCTCGGCGAGCTGGCGAACGCGACCAGCATCGGTACGCTCTTCGCCTTCGCCCTGGTCAACGTCGCCGTGGTGGTGCTGCGGTACACCCGCCCCGAGATGCACCGCACCTTCCGGGTGCCGTTCGGCTGGGTGATCCCGGTGCTCGGCTTCCTCAGCTGCGGCTATCTGATGTGGAACCTGCCGGGGATCACCTGGCAGTATTTCGGTGGCTGGATGGCCGTCGGTCTCGTGATCTACTTCGGATACGGCATCCGCCGCTCCCGACTGGCCACGGCCACGGAGACCGCATCCGCAGAGAAGTGATCCACCCGCAGTGCGACTCAATGACCTCGACGAGCGCATCGTCCACGCGCTCGCTGAAGACGCCCGCCGCTCCTACGCCGACATCGGCTCGCTGATCGGCCTGTCCGCGCCCGCCGTGAAGCGGCGCGTGGACCGGCTGCGCGCCGAGGGGGCCATCACCGGATTCACCGTCCGGGTGGACCCCGCGGCGCTCGGCTGGGAGACCGAGGGCTTCATCGAGATCTACTGCCGCCGCAACACCTCGCCCGAGGCCATCAAGCGCGGCCTCGAGCGGTACCCCGAGGTCGCGTCCGCCTCCACCGTCACCGGTGAGGCGGACGCGATCGTCCAGGTCTTCGCCTCGGACATGCGCCACTTCGAGCGGGTCCTCGAACGGATCGCGGGCGAGCCGTACGTGGAGCGCACCAAGTCGGTCCTGGTGCTCTCCCCCCTGCTGAGGCGGTTCTCGTCGGGCTCGCCCGCTTGACCGGCCCTTACTCGTACGGGACCTGCCACGGCAGCACGTGGAAGTCGCCCGTGCCCGCCTTCACCTTCTCGAACGGCGCGGCGCTCATGCACTTGGGCAGCTTCTTGGTCGCCTCGTCCTCCGAGCCGATCCAGCTGTAGCCCAGCCGGTCGTGCGAGCCCTGGTCGTTGACCGAGACACCGACCCGCTTGCCCTTGAACGGGGTGTCGCTCTCGGTGACGATCCCGGTCACCACCGCGACCTTGCCGCCGGTGATCAGACAGTCGACCTTCGCCTTGGCCGTCCCGGTCCGGCCGTCCGGGAAGACGTGCCGGAAGCTGAACGTGCCGAACGCCTTCTCCGGGTCCTTGACGTCCTTCGCCGCCAGATGCGCGTCGAAGGAGAAAGTGATGTCGTCACCGGCCGGGCGGTAGAGCTTGGCGGTGCCCGTCAGCGCGGCCGCCTCGCGCGGCGCGTCCGGCCCGGCCCCGCTGTCGGAGGCCACCGCCGACCCGGCGGCGCCCGCCCCGATCAGCAGGGTGGCGGCCAGCGCCAGGGTGCGGGTACGGGGACGGGAGAGGGCGGGACGGTTCATGGCGGGTCCTCCGAAGCGGTCGTGGTGTCCCGGTTCCCCCGGGCGCACTCAGCTTCCCGCCGCGGCGGGGTCCCCCGCATCGCACCCGAGGAGGGACCGCCTCCGCCGTACGGCGGGGGAGTGGGCCCCCGCGTACCCCCCGAGGCGTAAGGGCCCCGTCAACGCGACGCAACGAATCGCCGCCGAAGGCCACCGACGCGCAATGAATCATCCTCCGGCGCGCAACGGTCGCGCCTTGTCCGGGCCGAAGCCCGGAACGTACCGTCATATGCGACCCCCTCACCCCCTTACGCCCCCCGAGGTCTGCCATGCCGCCGCTGCGCACCGCCCTGCTTCAGAGCTCCGGCTGTCCGGGTGACGTGGCCGCGAACCTGAAGGTGCTGGACGAGGCGGCGGGCCGGGCGGCGGCGACCGGGGCCGGGCTCCTCGTCTGCCCCGAGATGTTCCTCACCGGCTACGCCATCGGGGACGACGTGCCGAGGCTCGCCGAGGCCGCCGACGGCCCCGCGGCGCAGGCCGTCGCCGAGATCGCCGTGCGCCACGGGCTCGCGGTCCTCTACGGCTACCCGGAGCGGGACGGCGAGACCGTCTACAACGCGGCGCAGCTCGTCGCCGCCGACGGGCGGCGCCTGGCGAACTACCGCAAGACCCACCTCTTCGGCTGCTTCGAGCAGGAGCGGTTCACCCCCGGCGACCAGCAGGTCGTCCAGGCCGAGCTGAACGGGCTTCGGCTGGGGATCGTGATCTGCTACGACGTGGAGTTCCCCGAGAACGTCCGGGCGCACGCGCTGGCCGGCACCGACCTCCTCCTGGTGCCGACCGCGCTGATGCACCCCGCCGAGTTCGTCGCCCGGTCCGTGGTGCCGGTGCGCGCCTTCGAGAACCAGATGTACATCGCGTACGTCAACCGGACCGGCCCCGAGGGCGAGTTCGAGTTCGTCGGGCTGAGCTGCCTGGCCGGGCCCGACGGCACCGCCCGGGCCCGCGCGGGCCGCGACGCCGAACTGGTCGTCGGCGACGCCGACCCCGAACTCCTGGCCGCCTCGCGCGCCGAGAACCCGTATCTGCGGGACCGCCGCCCCGGCCTCTACACCTCCCTCGTCTGACCCGGACCTTCCGGCCACCCCCACCCCCCTTCGTACCGCGCAAGGAGTCCGTACCCCATGACGTCCACGGTGCCCACCGCCGTCCCGCACACCGACGGCCAGCCGCCGATCACCATGTTCGGTCCGGACTTCCCCTACGCGTACGACGACTTCCTGGCCCACCCGGCCGGGCTCGGCCAGATACCGGCGACCGAGCACGGCACCGAGGTCGCCGTCATCGGCGGCGGCCTGTCCGGCATCATCTCGGCGTACGAGCTGATGAAGATGGGCCTCAAGCCCGTCGTGTACGAGGCCGACCAGATCGGCGGGCGGCTGCGCACCGTCGAGTTCGACGGGCCCGGCACGGCCGGTCTGACCGCCGAGATGGGCGCGATGCGCTTCCCGCCCTCCTCGACGGCGCTCCAGCACTACATCGACCTCGTCGGCCTGGTCACCGAGCCGTTCCCGAACCCGCTCGCCGAGGCCACCCCCTCGACGGTCGTCGACCTCAAGGGCGAGACGCACTACGCGGAGACGATCGCGGACCTGCCGCAGATCTACCGCGACGTCGCCGAGGCGTGGAACGCCTGCCTCGAAGAGGGCGCCGACTTCTCGGACATGAACACCGCGATGCGCGAGCGGGACGTCCCGCGCATCCGCGAGATCTGGGCCAAGCTCGTCGAGAAGCTCGACGACGAGACCTTCTACGGCTACCTCTGCAAGTCCGAGGCCTTCCAGTCCTTCCGCAAGCGCGAGATCTTCGGCCAGGTCGGCTTCGGTACCGGCGGCTGGGACACCGACTTCCCGAACTCCATCCTGGAGATCCTGCGCGTCGTCTACACCGAGGCGGACGACCACCACCGCGGCATCGTCGGCGGCTCGCAGCAGCTGCCGCTGCGCCTGTGGGAGCGCGAGCCCGAGAAGATCGTCCACTGGGCGCAGGGCACCTCGCTGTCCTCCCTGCACGACGGCACCCCGCGCCCGGCGGTGACCCGGCTGCACCGCACGGCCGGCAACCGCATCACCGTCACCGACGCCTCCGGCGACATCCGCACCTACCGCGCGGCGATCTTCACCGCGCAGTCGTGGATGCTGCTGTCCAAGATCGAGTGCGACGACTCGCTGTTCCCGATCGACCACTGGACGGCGATGGAGCGCACCCACTACATGGAGAGCTCGAAGCTCTTCATTCCGGTGGACCGTCCGTTCTGGCTGGACAAGGACGAGGAGACGGGCCGGGACGTCATGTCGATGACGCTCACGGACCGCATGACGCGCGGCACCTACCTGCTGGACAACGGGCCGGACCAGCCCGCCGTCATCTGCCTCTCCTACACCTGGTGCGACGACAGCCTGAAGTGGCTCCCGCTGTCGGCGAACGAGCGCATGGAGGTCATGCTCAAGTCGCTCGGCGAGATCTACCCGAAGGTCGACATCCGCAAGCACATCATCGGCAACCCGGTGACCGTGTCGTGGGAGAACGAGCCCTACTTCATGGGCGCGTTCAAGGCGAACCTGCCGGGCCACTACCGCTACCAGCGCCGTCTGTTCACGCACTTCATGCAGGACTCGCTGCCCGAGGACAAGCGGGGCATCTTCCTCGCGGGCGACGACATCTCCTGGACGGCGGGCTGGGCCGAGGGCGCGGTGCAGACCGCCCTGAACGCGGTGTGGGGCGTCATGCACCACCTCGGCGGCGCCACCGACTCCACCAACCCCGGCCCGGGCGACCTGTACGACGAGATCGCGCCGGTCGAGCTGCCGGAGGACTGACGGCTGTTGATCGCGAGGGGCTCGGGGGCTTTTGCCCCCGGGCCCCTTTCCGGTTACAGCCCCGCCTCGCGCGCCAGCCCGTACACCTCCGCCGCCACGTCCTTCAGCTCCTCCGCGTCGCGCGCGGAGCCCTGGAGGTCGAGCAGGAACTCGCCTATGCCCTCGTGGGCGTGGGCCACCAGGTCCTCGACTATCTGGGCGGCGCTGCCGGCGAACGGCGGGCGCTCGCCGTTCTCGTACGGCTTCGGGGTGTAGCGCGCGTTGACGCGCACGCACACCTCGATCGGGCGCTCCCGGCCGCGCTCGGCCGCGAGCGCCTGCAGCCCGGACCAGCCCTCGGCCAGCTGGTCCGCGCCCTGCGCCACCGGCATCCAGCCGTCCGCCCGGTCCACCACCCGCCGCACCGCCTTCGGGCCCGCCGCCGCGAGGTACACCGGGATCGGCCGGGCCGGCTTGGGGCCGACCTCGGAGGGGGCGATGGTGGTCAGCTCGCCCTCGTACGCGACCGGGTCCGGGCCCCAGACCGCCGCGAACACGTCCAGGGTCTCGTCGAGCACCTTGCCGCGCCGCTCGAACGGCGCCACGGCCGCCGCCGCGTACTCGTCGAGGGACCAGCCCGTGCCGATCCCCGCCAGGACCCGGCCGCCGCTCGCCGCGTCCAGCGAGGCGAGCGAGCGGGCCAGCTGGAACGGCACGTGCAGCGGCGCCACCAGCACGCTGGTGCCCAGCCGCGCCCGCTCGGTGGCCGCCGCCGCGAGGGTGAGCGAGACCAGCGGGTCGGCCACCGACCGGTACGCGTCCGGCCAGGGCAGGTCCGGTATCCCGTACAGCCCCTGGGTCGCCGGCGTCGGGAAGATCACCCGCTCGAACACCCACAGGCTCTCGTAGCCCACCTCCTCGGCCGCGCGCGCGACCGCGGGGATGTCGCGGCCGATGTCGTACTGCCTCATCTGCGGAAGGCCGAGTCCGAGCCGGATCGCCATGAGTGAACTCCTCGTGCGGAAGAAGGACCTGCGTGCGGCGTCAGCAGGCACCGCCCCACCAGGCCGACACCCGCGTCCATCCGCTCCCTGAACTCCCGGGAGAGGTCCGGAAGTTCCCGCAGCCTCCACAGCAACCGGGCCGACGACCAGGCCGCGTCCCGCGCCCGCTCCAGGCTCCACGACGCCAGCAGGTGGGTGAGCGGGTCCGCGACCTCCAGCAGGTCGGGCCCGGGCATCAGCTCCTCGCGCACCCGCTCCTCCAGCGCCACCAGCGTGTCGCCGACCCGTTCGAAGTCCCGCTCAAGGCCCTCCGGTTCGCAGCCCAGGGCGCGGCAGCTGTCGACGACGGCGAGCGCCAGGTCGTGCCCGATGTGGGCGTTGATGCCGCAGAGCGCGAACTGGAGCGGGCGGACGCCCGGGTGGCGCCGGTACTGGAACAGCGGCCGCCAGCAGGCGGGCGGCCGCAGCCCCGCCGCCACCGCGTCGACGGCCCGCAGATAGCGCCCGGCGAACAGCACGTCCAGCGTCGCCGCGGCCCGAGGGTCGTCGAACGCGCCCTGGGTGAGGGACCGGCCGATCTCCTCGGTGACCGCCAGATAGACCCGGTTGAAGACGGCCAGACCGTCCTTGGGGGGCAGGCTCGCGCGCAGCGCCCGCATCCGCGCCGCTACGGTGTCCACCGACACCCCGCAGGGCGCCGTTCCACCTGCCCGCTGTTCGATCAGCACCATGAGGGCAGCGTCCCAGCACCGCGCTCCGCGGGACGTCGCCGGGCCCGGGGCTTCCCCGGAACGGGTGAACGAGGGGCCATCGGGGCCTCGGGGGAGGGGAGTTCACGGTGTCGGGAACACCGCCGTCACGCGCGCGCAGGCGCCGGGACGACAGAGCCGCGCGCCGCTCGGCCGTGCGGCGCACCGCCATGGTGGCGCTGGCCTGCGCCGTCGCTGCCGTCGGCGCGGTCTCGGGCGCCGTGGCGGCCCTCGGCGGCGGGGGTGACGACACGGCCCGGGCCGCGGCGACCGCCTCGCCCGCCACGGTGACCCTGCCCGCCGTGCCCGCCTCGCCGTCCGCTAAGCCGTCCGCCACGCGCGCGACGCCGCGCCCGGCCACGCCGTCCCCCGCCCCGAGGCCCTCGGCCACCCCGTCGCCGTCGCGGTCGGCGGTCTCCGCCGCGCTCTACCGCTCGCCCGACTCGCAGGTCCTGGACTGGGTGCGGGCCCACCCGGACGACCCCCGGCGGGCGCTGATCGAGCGGCGGATCGCGGACCAGCCCACAGCGGTCTGGTTCACCGAGTACGACCCCGGCGCGATCACCCGCGAGGTGCGGGCGGTGACCTCGGCGGCGGCCGGGCAGGGCCGGGTGCCGGTGCTCGTCCCGTACGCGATTCCTGGCCGGGACTGCGGCGGCGCCTCCCAGGGCGGTGCGCCGAGCCCGGAGGCGTACGACACCTGGATCGGGAACTTCGCTGCGGGGCTCGGGCGTTCACCGGTCATCGTGGTCCTGGAGCCGGACGCGATCGCCCAGTCGGACTGCCTCTCCGAGAGCGAGCGCGCCGCCCGGTTCGCCTCGCTGGCCAGGGCGGGGCGGGCGATCCACGCCGCCGACGCCCGGGCCAGGGTGTACTTCGACGCGGGCCACTCCGGCTGGCGCGACGCCGAGGAGATGGCGGGTCTGCTGCGCGCGGCGGGCGCGGCCACCAGCGGCGACGGCGTCTTCACCAACGTCTCCAACTTCCACCGCACCGCCGACGAGGTGGCGTACGCGCGGCGGGTGCTCAAGGCGCTGGGCGGTCCCGCGCGGCTGGGCGCGGTGATCGACACCAGCCGCAACGGCAGGGGCGCGCCGCCGGACGGACAGTGGTGCGACCCGGCCGGGCGGGCGCTGGGCAACGCCCCGACCACGCACACGGGCGAGGCGCGCATCGACGCCTATCTGTGGGTGAAGCTCCCCGGCGAGTCCGACGGCTGCCGGGGCGCGGCGGGCAGCTTCACCCCCGACTACGCCTACGACTTGGCGCGCTGAGCGTCTTCGGCGCTGCCTTCGTCGTACGAGGACGTGCCCTCGTCGAGCAGCGGCTCCTGCTCCTTCAGATGGGCCGGGGCCAGGGCGCGCAGCACGTGGTAGCCGGTGATGACCACGATGGTGCCCAGCGCGATCCCGCTGAGGCGGAAGTCGTCGGTGAACTTCAGGGTGACGCCGCCGATGCCGATGATGATGCCCGCGGCCGCCGGGACCAGGTTCAGCGGATTGCGCAGGTCCACCTTGGCGTTGATCCAGATCTGGGCGCCGAGGAGGCCGATCATGCCGTACAGGATGACGGTGATGCCGCCGAGGACGCCGCCGGGGATGGCCGCGACGATCGCGCCGAACTTGGGGCAGACGCCGAAGAGCAGCGCGAAGGCGGCGGCGGCCCAGTAGGCGGCGGTCGAGTAGACGCGGGTGGCGGCCATGACGCCGATGTTCTCGGAGTACGTGGTGTTGGGCGGGCCGCCGACGGCGGTGGAGAGCATCGAGGCGGCGCCGTCCGCGGCGATCGCGGTGCCCAGCTTGTCGTCGAGATTGTCGCCGGTCATCTCGCCGACGGCCTTGACGTGTCCGGCGTTCTCGGCGATCAGCGCGATCACGACCGGCAGGGCGACCAGGATGGCGGACCACTCGAAGTGCGGGGCGTGGAAGGAGGGCAGGCCGATCCAGTCGGCCCGGCCGACGCCGGAGAGGTCGAGCCGCCAGTGGTCGGTGGCCTCGCCCGCGCCCGCAACCGAGTGGATCTTGCCGAAGACGCGGTCGAAGAGCCAGGAGATGCCGTAGCCGAAGAGCAGGCCGAGGAAGATCGCGACCCGGGACCAGAAGCCGCGCAGACAGACCACGGCGAGCCCGGTGAAGAGCATCACCAGGAGCGCGGTCCACTGGTCCTGCGGCCAGTAGGTGGACGCGGTGACCGGCGCCAGGTTGAAGCCGATCAGCATGACCACCGCGCCGGTCACGATGGGCGGCATCGCGGCGTGGATGATCCGCGCGCCGAACCGCTGCACCGCGAGCCCCGCCGCGAACAGAACGATCCCGACGACGAAGACGGCGCCGGTGACGGTGGCGCTGGTTCCGCCGGTGGCCCGGATCGCGGCCGCGACGCCGACGAAGGAGAGCGAGCAGCCCAGATAGCTGGGCACCCGGCCCTTGGTGGCGAGCAGGAAGATGACCGTGGCGACGCCGGACATCATGATCGCGAGGTTGGGGTCCAGGCCCATCAGGACCGGCGCCACGAAGGACGCGCCGAACATGGCCACCACGTGCTGGGCGCCGAGGCCGATCGTCCGCGGCCAGGACAGCCGCTCGTCGGGGCGGACGACGGCGCCGGGGGCGGGGGTCCGCCCGTCACCGTGCAGGGTCCAGCGCACGCCGAGGCCCATGAGTTTGCTCCAGTTCGTTCCGTGCTGAGAAGAATCCACCGAGAAGGATCCGCTGAGAAGAATCAGCGCAATGGTAGTGGGCCCGGTGATCCCAGGTCCCATCCGTGAATCCTGCGCGAGGCATTGTCACCCGGAACTGCTGGCCCTACGCTCCAACCGCCCTATCCATGAACAGAGTTCAAGTATGTGAAATCCCGTGAACCCTAACCGAGGGGGATGCCCTGATGGACGGCCGAAGATCTCGCAGCGGGCTCGTGGCCCTGCTGGCCACGGCCGCGGTGCTCGCGTCGGCGCTCGTACCGGCCGCCTCGCGCGCCGCCACCACGAAGCCCGCCGCCGTGAAGGCCCCGCACACCGTGGTCGTCGACGGCGCGCGCATGCGGGACGCGCGGCTGCGGCTCGACGCCGGCGACCCGGCGCTGCGCACGGCGGTGGCGAAGCTGACCGCGGCCGCCGACGGCTGGCTCGGCCAGGGCCCCTGGACGGTCGTGGACAAGCCGAAGCCCGCGCCGGGCGGCGACCCCCACGACTACCTGAGCCAGGCCCCGTACTGGTGGCCCTCGAAGCCGAGGACCGCCGACAACCCCTGGGGCTGCCCGTACGTGCAGAAGGACGGGCAGCGCAACCCCGAGGTCGACACCGGCACCGACCGCCCCGACCTCGGCAAGCTCGTCACCTCCGTGACCACGCTCAGCCTCGCCTGGTACTACACCGGCCGGGCGCAGTACGCCGAGCAGGCCTCGACCGCCCTGCGCACCTGGTTCCTCGACCCGGCGACCCGGATGAACCCCAACCTGAACCACGGGCAGTTCATCCCCTGCAAGTACGACGGCCGGGCGATCGGCATCATCGACTTCTCGCAGCAGTACACCAGCGTCCTCGACGCGGTCGCCGTCCTCGACCTGGGCGCGCCGGGCTGGCGGGCGGACGACCGCGCGCGGATGCTCGACTGGAACAAGGAGTTCCTGAACTGGCTGGTGACATCGCCCTTCGGCAAGGAGGAGTCGGCGGCCAAGAACAACCACGGCACCTTCCAGGACATGCAGATCGCCGCGCTCGCGCTGGCCACCGGCGACAAGGCCCTCGCGGCGAAGACGGTCCGGGCCGCCGGGAAGCTGCGGATCGATCCGCAGATCGCCGCCGACGGCAGCCAGCCCCAGGAGCTCGCCCGCACCCGCAGCTGGCACTACTCGACCTTCGACCTGGTGGCGTACGCGCGGCTCGCGGCCATCGGCAGGCAGGTCGGGGTGGACCTGTGGGGCTACCGGGGGCCGCAGGGGCAGAGCCTGTTCAAGGCGGTCGACTATCTGCTGCCCGCCGCGACCGGCGCGGCCGCCTGGCCGCACCCGGAGCTGGAGTTCTACCGGTACGCCGCGAGCGACGTGGTGCACGCGGCGGCCGACGCGGGCGACAAGAAGGCCCGCGCGGCCGTACCGAAGCTCCAGGCGCCGCCCGCCGGCGACCTCTGGGCGCTGCGGCCCGCGGCCGAACAGCTGGACTCGATCGCGGGCTGAGGCGCCCCGGCCGAACCGCCCCCCATACGGTTCGGCCGTCGGCTACGGGGCGGCGTCGGTGGACCCCACCGGCGCCGCCTTCGCCGCGCCCCCGCCCGCCGTCCGGGCGCGCACTCCCGTACGCAGCACCTCCGCCCCCGCCACCAGCCCCAGCGCCAACAGCGTGACCAGGCCGAACGACACCATCAGCGAGGTCAGATCGGCGATGCCGCCGATGGTCGAGGGGGCGATGAGACCCGAGGTGTACGTGATGGTGGCGACGCCCGCGATGGCCTGGCTGGGGTTGGGGCCGCTGCGCCCGGCCGCCGCGAAGGCCAGCGGCACCACGACCGCGACCCCCAGGCCGATCAGGGCGAACCCGCCCATCGCCACGGCGGGCCCGGGCGCGAGGACCACCGCGAGCCCGCCGACGGTCGCCAGCACGCCCCCGCAGCGGACCGTCCGTACCGCGCCGAACCGGTCCACGACCTTGTCGCCCGCGATCCGCACCACCGCCATGGTCAGGGTGAACGCGGTGGTCGAGGCGGCGGCGAGACCGGCCGAGGCGTCCATGGTGTCCCGCAGGTACACCGCCGACCAGTCCAGGCTCGCCCCCTCGGCGAACACCGCGCAGAACGCGACGAGCCCGATGACCAGCGCCGCCCTCGGCGGCCTGGCGAAGCGCGGCGGCGGGGTCTCGTCCGGCGCGCTGCGCAGGTCGAGCACGCCGCCGCAGACGAGCGCGCCGAGCGCGGTGAGGACGGCCGCCGCGACCAGGTGGTGCACGCGCGCGTCGACGCCGAGGTGCGCGGCGAGCGTGCCGGCGGTCGAGCCGATCAGGGCGCCCGCGCTCCACATGCCGTGCAGCCCGGACATGATGGACCGGCCGAGCCGGTCCTCGGTCTCCACGCCCAGCGCGTTCATCGCCACGTCGGACATGCCCGCGGTCGCCCCGAACACGAAGAGCGCCGCGCAGAGCGTGTAGAGGTTCGGCGCCAGCGCCGGGAGCGCGAGGGCGAGGGTCCACAGCGCGAGCAGCCCGCGCAGCGCCCGGCGCGCCCCGAAGTGGTGGGTGACCGCGCCGGAGAGCGGCATCGTCAGCGACGAGCCGATGGCGGGAAACGCCAGCGCCAGGCCGAGCTGGCCGGTGGAGACACCGGTGTGGTCCTGGATCCACGGGACCCGGGTCGCGAAGTTGCCGGTGACCGTGCCGTGGACGCAGAAGACCGCGGCGATCGCGATCCTGGCCCGCCTCAACTGCCGTACGCCGTCGTCCGCCTCGGTCGCCATCAGCGCGGTCCTCCCCTGGATGCCGGTGCGCGATAAACTATCAGGAACCCTGCCTGATAAATACTCCGCCGTCCATCGGGTTTCGGTCGTCTGGAAGGATTCCCGGCATGCCCGCATCACCCAGCACCGCCCGGGTCATCAACGACCGCCTCGCCCTGCGCCTGCTCCAGGACGAGGGCCCGTTGACGGCGGGTCAGCTCAAGAAGCTCACCGGACTGTCCCGCCCCACCGTCGCCGACCTGGTCGAACGGCTCCAGGGCTCGGGACTCGTCGAGGTCGTGGGGGAGTCCGGCGCCGAGCGGCGCGGACCCAACGCGCGGCTGTACGGCATCGTCGCGGACCGGGCCCACCTCGCCGCCCTCGACGTGCGCACCGACGGCGTCACCGTGCTCGTGGCCGATCTGCTCGGCGCGACCCTCGCCGAGGCCGCCCTCCCGATCGGGGCCGAGGCCGGGACCGGGCCCGCCGTGGAGCGGACGGTGGCGCTCCTGGAGCGCACCGCGAAGGAGGCGGGCGCCGAGCGGCTGCACAGCGTCGGCATCGGGGCGCCCGGCCTGATCGACCCGGCGACGGGCGAGCTGCGCGACAGCACGGGCCTGCCCGCCTGGCACCGGGAGCTGGTCCCCGCCCTCCAGCGGCGGCTGTCGGCCGCGGTCCTGGTGGAGAACGAGGTGAACCTGGCGGCGACGGCCGAGCACCGGCTCGGCGCCGCGCGCGGCCAGAGCGACTTCGTGCTGTTCTGGCTGGGCCAGGGCGTGGGCGCGGCGGTCTTCCTGGACGGGAAGCTGCGCCGGGGGGCGTCCGGCGGCGCGGGTGAGATCGGCTTCCTGCCGGTCCCGGGCACCGGCGCGCTGCCGTCCGCGACCGACTGCGACGGCGGGTTCCACGCGCTCGCGGGCGCCGAAGCGGTGGTGCGGCTCGCCGCCGCACACGGTCTGACGGGCAGCGCCGAGACCCTGGTGCGCGAGGCGAGCGGTGCGTTCCTCGACGCGCTGGCCGAGCGGATCGCCATCGGCGCGGCCGCCGTGGTCTCCGTACTGGACCCGGGCCTGATCGTGCTCGGCGGCGAACTCGGCCACGCGGGCGGCGCGCTGCTCGCCGCCCGGGTGCACCGCAGGCTTGCCGCGCTCACCCCGCTGGGCGCCGAGGTCCGGCCCAGCGAGCTCGGCGACCGGGCGGTGCTGCGCGGCGCCCTGCTCGCGGCCCGGGACGCGGCGCAGGACGAGCTGTTCTGACGCGCCGCACCCCGGCCGGGAGATCCGGCCGGGGTGCGGGCTTCACCAGGGGTGCCCGGCGACAGCGGCAAGGGCCTCGAGTCGCGTCGCCGGGCGTGCGGGGGGCACGGGGGTCAGCAGGCCCCGAGGTCCTGCCAGACTCCCCAGTCGCCGGTGGTTCCGGGCTCCTCGCCCTTCGTCCACCACTTCGACTTCCAGTTGTGGGACTTGTGCGAGACGGTCGTGGAGCCACCGTACTCGGCCGTGGCCGTCCAGGCGGGTGCGGTGCAGGAGCCGCCGCCCGTGGAACCGCCGGTCGTGCCGCCCGTCGACCCACCGGTCGTGCCGCCCGTCGTGCCACCTGTCGACCCACCGGTCGTACCGCCCGTGGTGCCGCCCGTCGTGCCCGTGCCCGTGTCCGGCTCGGTGGCCGTCGCGCCCCGGGTGAGGTCCCCGGCCAGCGCGTAGCTGCGGCCGCCGAACGTCACCGTCCAGTTGGAGGGCGTCGACACCGGCAGGTAGTAGACGAAGTCGAGCGTCACCGAGGCGCCCGGGGCCAGCGACTGCCAGGCCGGGAGCTTCAGCGAGACCCGGTTGTAGTCACCCTTGAGACCGCCCACGTTGCTGCCGCTGTGGTCGCTGCGGACGATCGTCGTGCCGAAGCCCGACTGGTCCTTGGCGTTCGCCGGGGCCGAGGTCCCGTAGTCGAACTGGAACTCCGTGCCGCCCGGCAGCGTCGCCTTGGTGTTGTTGGTGAGCGTCACCTTCGGGCTGATCGGGTAGTTGGAGTCGCCGAGCGGGAACTGCCCGAAGTCCACGCCGATGTTCAGCGCCTGCGTGGGCAGCGTGACCGAGGAGCGCTTGGCGCCGTACGGGGCGGCCGACTTGAACTTGTCGTACATCGCGGACGTCAGCGTCGAGCCCGGCTCGTACTGGCCCTTGGCGGCGTTGTACTTGTAGTCGCCCGCCAGCTCCCAGACCATCGTGCCGCCGATGCCCTTGTCGACCACGTAGTCGGCCTTGGCGTTCACCGACTGCTCGTCCTCGGTGGAGAGGAAGACCTTCTTCTGGTCGTTCCACAGCCAGGGCGCCACCAGCGTCGAGTCGTACTTGCGGGCGTAGGTGCCGGTCAGCTTGGTGTCGGCGGGGAAGCCGTACTTGGCCGCGTAGTCGCCGACGACGCCCTTCTCCAGGTTCTTGGCGTGCCACATCGGGTTGGAGCCCGCCGGGGCCTCCTTGCCGTTGTCGTCGAGGTCGTGCCAGAGGTTGTCGATGCCGGTCGCGCCGTCACCGCACTTGGTCAGCCCCGACCCGGCCGGGCAGGTGGTGGTGGCGGCCTTGCCCCACAGCCCGTCCGTCCCGCCGGTCACGTTCTTGAAGCCGCGGGTGTAGTACGGCAGGCCCATGTTGATGCGCCCGGCCGGCATCGACCCGCGGAAGTAGTGATAGGCCCAGTCGGCGTTGAGATAGCCGATTCCGCCGTACTGGGAGGTCGAATAGACGCCCGCCGCCGCGAGCTCCGCGTCCTTGCCGTCGTCGAAGAGCGAGGCGTTCGGCCCCACGTATTCGTTCCAGGCGCCGTGCAGGTCGTACGACATGATGTTGACGTAGTCCAGGTACTTCTGGACCTGGAACGTCTCCATGCCGCGCAGCAGATAGCCGGACGAAGGCGCGGCGACGGACAGCAGATAGTGCTTTCCGTCGGTCGCTCCCGCGCGGTCGAGCTTCTCGCGCAGCGACTTCATCAGCGCCGCATAGCCCTTGACCAGGCCCGCCCGGCGCGCGTTGGACAGGCTCCAGTCCAGCGGGTTGCCCGCGTCCTTCATCGTCGTGGGGTATTCGTAGTCGATGTCGACGCCGTTGAACCCGTACTTCTTGATGAAGGCGACGGCCGAGTCCGCGAAGGTGTCGATGCCCGGCTGGTTCACCGAACCGTCGGCATTGGTGGCCATCGAATAGAAGCCGCCCGAGGCGACGCGCTTTCCGTCGTCGCCGAAATAGCCGCCGGTCTCGGCCCAACCGCCCACGGAGATGAGCGTCTTGACGTTCGGGTGCTGCTTCTTGAATTTGTTCAGGAGGTTGAAGTGGCCCTTGTAGGGGAGCGCGGGGTCCATCTCGGCCCCGGCGACGCCCGGCCAGGTCATTCCGGTCGCCGCGTTCTTCTCGCCGTCACTTCCGACCGAGATCTTGTTGTCGGAACCGATGTGCGCGAAGGCGTAGTTGACGTGGGTGACCTTGTCCCACGGGATGTCGGAGGCGAGGTAGGCGGGGGTCCCGTCCTGGCCGGTGCGCCAGCCGGTGAAGTACCCGATGACCCGGCGCTGGTGGTCGGCGCCCATCTTCTCGCGGCCGTCCGCGTCGTACACGGAGCAGTAGGGGACGTCGACGCCGGGCGTCTTGTAGAGCCCGTCCGGGCGACAGGTCTCGTTGTCGGCGGCGTGCGAGACGCCCGCGGAGAGCGAGGAGAGCACCAGCCCCGCGACCGCGGCACCGGCCGCGAGCAGCGTGGCTCTCGTACGAGTGGGGGACAGCACGATCTGTTCCTCCAGGGGAGGTCGGTGGGGCACAGGACTGCGGGCGGTCGTGCGGCGGCCCCGGCGTGCGCACACCGGCGGGCCTCACCTCTGAGGTGACACGGAGATTAAGAGGACTAGACCAGAGCGTCAATAGGTATGGACCAATGCTGGCTCCCTGATTGCCGCGCGATGTGGCGGACGGTGAACCTCCGCTACGGGCCGCGACCGCACTGTGACCCAGGCCATAGATGTTCGCCCGTATGGCCGACGATCAGTCGTGGCACACTGACCCTGTACCAGCAGCAGCGCACTCCGGGGTCGGTGTAATTCCGAACCGGCGGTAATAGTCCGCGACCCGGCCGCATCCAGTGGCCGGTTGACCAGGTGGAATTCCTGGACCGACGGTGAAAGTCCGGATGGGAGGCAGTGCGCGGCGGGCGGGCCCCAGCAGGGCTCAGGCCGGCCGTTGTGTGCTGATCGTCGTCCGCGGCGGTCGGTGTCTTTCGGCCATGCGTGAGCTGTCTGTACGGCCTTGTTCCCGCTCTCTGTCGTTCATCGACAGCCCCGGAGTCCGTGCCCGAAGAGGCAGGAGGACCCGGTGGCCACCGCAGCCGACGCAGACGCCATGCGCCGAGCCGTTGGGCTCGCCGCGCGCGGACTCGGCTCCACCAGCCCCAACCCGGTCGTCGGGTGCGTCATCACCGACGCCTCGGGCGCCGTCGTCGGCGAGGGCTTCCACCAGAGGGCCGGCGGCCCGCACGCCGAGGTCCACGCCCTGTCCGCCGCGGGCGACAAGGCCCGGGGCGGCACCGCGTACGTCACCCTCGAACCCTGCAACCACACCGGCCGCACCGGCCCCTGCTCCCAGGCGCTCCTCCAGGCCGGGATCGCCCGGGTCGTCTACGCGGTCGGCGACCCGAACCCGCAGGCCACCGGCGGCGCCGACACCCTGCGCGCGGCCGGGGTCGAGGTCGAGCAGGGCCTGCTCGCGAAGGAGGCCGAGGCGGGCAACGCCGCCTGGCTCACCTCCGTACGGCTCGGCCGGCCCTACGTCCTGTGGAAGTACGCGGCGACCCTCGACGGCCGGATCGCCGCCGAGGACGGCACCAGCCGCTGGATCACCTCGCCCGAGGCCCGCGCGGACGTCCACCGGCTGCGCGCCGAGGCCGACGCCGTGGTGGTCGGCTCCGGCACCGCCCGCACCGACGACCCCCACCTCGCGGTACGGGGCGTCGAGGGCGCCGTCCAGCCGCTGCGGGTCGTCGTCGACACCGAGGCCGAGGCCGTGCGGCCCGGCGCCCGGGTCCTCGACGACGCCGCGCCGACCCTGGTCGCGGTCGCCGAGGACGCCGACACCGCCCACCTGGCCGACACCGACGTCGTGCGTCTGCCGCGCGCCGCCACCGGTCTGGACATCCCGGCGCTGCTGGCCGCCCTGCACGGGCGCGGCGTCCGGTCCGTACTCCTCGAAGGCGGCCCGGCTCTCGCCGGGGCCTTCGTCGCCGCGGGCGCCGTCGACAAGGTCGTCGGCTACCTCGCACCCGTCCTGCTCGGGGCGGGCCCCGCGGCCCTCACCGGCGGCGGAATCACCACGATCGCCGAAGCGTTGCGGCTCGAACTGACCGAGACCGTCCGCATCGGCCCCGATCTCCGTATCAGTGCCACTCCCAAGGAGCGATGAGCGTGTTCACCGGAATCGTCGAAGAGCTGGGTGAGGTCACCGCCGTCGAGAAGCTCGGCGACTCCTCCCGCTTCCGCCTGCGCGGCCCCGTCGTCACCGAGGGCGCCCGGCACGGCGACTCGATCGCCGTCAACGGCGTCTGTCTGACCGTCGTGGAGACCGGCGACGGCGAGTTCACCGCCGACGTCATGGAGGAGACGCTGAAGCGCTCCAGCCTCGGCGCCCTCGACGTCGGCTCCCGCGTCAACCTGGAGCGGCCCATGGCCGTCGGCGGCCGCCTAGGCGGGCACATCGTCCAGGGCCACGTCGACGGCACCGGCGCCATCGTGGCGCGCACCCCCTCGGAGAACTGGGAGATCGTCAAGGTCTCGCTGCCCGCGGAGCTCTCCCGCTACGTCGTGGAGAAGGGCTCGATCACCGTCGACGGCGTCAGCCTCACGGTCGTCGACGCGGGCCCCGACTACTTCACCATCAGCCTCATCCCCACCACCCTCGCGCTGACCACGCTCGGCCTCAAGCAGCCCGGCGACCCGGTCAACCTGGAGGTCGACGTGATCGCCAAGTACGTCGAGCGCCTCATGGGCGCGCGCGGCCAGGAGGACCCGAAGTGAACTGGCTCAACTCCGAGGCGTTCACCGCCTTCGACCAGCACATCATGTGGTCCGACATGATCGGCAACACGGTGGGCCTGGCCGCCCTCGCGCTCGGCTGGCGGCGCTCCATATGGACCTGGCCCGCCCAGTTCCTCTCCGGCGTCATCCTGCTCGCCGCGTTCACCACCGCCCACCTCTCCGGCAGCGCCGGCAAGCAGGTCGTGGTCATCGTGGTCGCGCTGTGGGGCTGGTACCAGTGGCAGGGCGGCCGGGGGAAGGCGCAGGACGGCTCGGTCGCGGTGCGGTTCGCCACCTGGCGCGAGCGCGGTCTGCTCGTCGCGGGCGCCGCCGTCGGCACGCTCGCGGTCGGCGGGCTGTTCACCGCATTCCCGACGCTGTCGTGGGACCCGTGGCCGGACGCGTACATCTTCGTCGGCACCATCGTCGCCATGTACGCCCAGGCGCGCGGCATGGTCGAGTTCTGGCTCGCCTGGCTCCTCGTCGACGCCGTGGGCGTGCCGCTCAACTTCGCCAACGGCTTCGCCTTCTCCGGCTTCGTCTACGTCATCTACGGCGCAATCGTCCTGTGGGGCCTGCGCGACTGGTGGCTGCGCTCCCGTACGAGCGCGCAGCCCGTCCTGGAAGGAGCGGCGGCATGAGCGCCACCACGCCCACCTGGTACTCCACCGACAACCGCGAGGACCTCTCCCTCGACCCCGTCGAGCAGGCCATCCGCGACATCGCGGCCGGCCGGCCGGTCGTGGTCGTCGACGACGAGGACCGCGAGAACGAGGGCGACCTCGTCATCGCCGCCGAGAAGGCGACCCCCGAGATCGTCGCCTTCATGATGAGCGAGTGCCGCGGGCTGATCTGCGCGCCCATGGAGGGCGAGGCGCTCGACCGGCTCCAGCTGCCGCAGATGGTCGACCACAACACCGAGTCGATGAAGACCGCGTTCACCGTCTCGGTCGACGCGTCCGCCGCGCACGGCGTCTCCACCGGCATCTCCGCCGCCGACCGCGCCACCACGCTGCGGCTGCTGGCCGACGGGCACTCGGAGGCCGGGGACTTCGTCCGCCCCGGGCACATCTTCCCGCTGCGCGCCAAGCCCGGCGGCGTCCTGGTCCGCAACGGCCACACCGAGGCCGCCGTCGACCTCGCCCGGCTCGCGGGGCTCGCCCCGGCCGGCGCGATCGTGGAGATCGCGGGCGAGGACGGCGTGATGCTGCGGCTGCCCGAGCTCGTTCCGTTCGCCCGCAAGCACGGTCTGACGATCATCTCCATCGAGGACCTGATCGCCTACCGCCGCTCCGCCGAGCCGACCGTGCGCCGCGAGGCCGAGGTCCACCTGCCCACCTCCTTCGGCGAGTTCACCGCCTTCGGCTACCGCTCCACCGTCGACGGCGTCGAGCACGTGGCGCTGGTCCACGGCGAGATCGGCGACGGCGAGGACGTGCTGGTCCGGGTCCACTCCGAGTGCCTGACCGGTGACATCTTCCACTCGCTGCGCTGCGACTGCGGCCCCCAGCTGCAGGCCTCCATGGAGGCCATCACCAAGGAGGGCCGCGGCGTGGTCGTCTATCTGCGCGGCCACGAGGGGCGCGGCATCGGACTGCTCTCCAAGCTGCGTGCCTACGAGCTCCAGGAGCAGGGCCGCGACACGCTCGACGCCAACCTGGAGCTGGGGCTGCCCGCCGACGCCCGCGACTACGCGGCGGGCGCGCAGATCCTGGGGAACCTGGGCGTCCGCAGCCTGCGGCTGATGACCAACAACCCGGAGAAGACCACCGCGCTGGTGCGCCACGGCCTCAAGGTCACCGGCCGGGAGCCGATGGCCGTCCAGGCGGGCGAGCACAATCTGCGGTACCTGCGCACCAAGCGCGACCGGATGGGGCACGACCTGCCGTGGCTGGACGCGACCGCGTCGGCCTGCGGCAACCAGTAGCGACACCCGCACAACGACACCCGTTGACAGCTTCACCCGTACACAGCTGAAAGATCACCGAGGAGTAGCACGTGAGTGGCAAGGGCGCACCCGAACTGTCCGTACGCAACTGCGCAGACCTCCGGGTCGCCGTGATCGCGGCGCAGTGGCACGAGAAGGTCATGGACGGACTCGTCGACGGCGCCCTGCGCGCCCTGCACGAGCTCGGCATCGACGAGCCGACGCTGCTGCGCGTCCCCGGCAGCTTCGAGCTGCCGGTCGTCGCCAAGGTGCTCGCGGGTCGCGGGTACGATGCGGTGGTCGCCCTCGGCGTCGTCATCAGGGGCGGTACACCGCACTTCGACTACGTGTGCCAGGGTGTCACCAACGGTCTCACCCAGGTCAGCATCGACACCGGCGTACCCGTCGGCTTCGGCGTGCTGACCTGCGACACCGAGGAGCAGGCCCTGGACCGGGCCGGCCTCGAAGGGTCGAACGAGGACAAGGGGCACGAAGCGGTCACCGCCGCCGTCGCCACGGCCGCCACGCTGCGCACCGTCAGCGAACCCTGGCGCTGAGTGTCAGGGACGCACCCCTTACCCTGAGAAGCATCATGGCGAACAAACCCTCCAAGAGTTTCGAAGAGCTCTTCGCGGAGCTCCAGCTCAAGGCCGCCAACGGCGACCCGTCCACCTCCCGCACCGCCGAGCTGGTGGACAAGGGCGTGCATGCCATCGGCAAGAAGGTCGTCGAGGAGGCCGCCGAGGTCTGGATGGCCGCCGAGTACGAGAGCAAGGACGCCGCCGCCGAGGAGATCTCGCAGCTGCTGTACCACGTCCAGGTGATGATGGTCGCGCGCGGGATCTCCCTCGACGACGTCTACGCCCACCTCTGAGCACACCCGCACATTCCCTCTGTACGTCTCCACACGTCTCCACGTAAGGAAGCCGACCTCATGCTGCGCATCGCCGTCCCCAACAAGGGTGCACTGTCCGGACCCGCGGCGGCGATGCTCCATGAGGCCGGCTACCGGATGCGCAAGGAGTCGAAGGAGCTCGTCCTCGTCGACCCCACGAACGAGGTCGAGTTCTTCTACCTCCGCCCCAAGGACATCGCGATCTACGTCTCGGCGGGCAAGCTCGACATCGGCATCACCGGTGAGGACCTGCTGATCGACTCCGGCGCCGACGCCGAGGTGATCCTGCCGCTCGGCTTCGCCCGTTCCACCTTCCGCTTCGCGGCCAAGCCCGGCACCGTCTCGGGCGTCGAGGGCCTGGCGGGCAAGACGATCGCCACCTCCTACGAGGGCATCGTCGCCAAGCACCTGGCCGAGTCCGGCGTCGAGGCCTCCGTGGTCCACCTCGACGGGGCCGTGGAGACCGCCATCGAGCTGGGCGTCGCCCAGGTCATCGCGGACGTGGTGGAGACCGGCACCTCGCTGCGCAACGCCGGCCTGGAGGTCTTCGGCGAGCCGATCATGAAGTCCGAGGCCGTCGTCATCCGCCGCTCCGGCGCCGACGGCGACGACCCCAAGGTGGCCCAGTTCCTGCGCCGCCTCCAGGGCGTCCTGGTCGCCCGCAGCTACGTGATGATGGACTACGACTGCCGCGCCGAGCACCTGGAGCGGGCCGTCGCCCTCACCCCCGGCCTGGAGTCGCCGACGATCTCGCCGCTCCACAACGAGGGCTGGGTCGCGGTGCGCGCCATGGTCCCCGCCAAGGAGGCCCAGCGGATCATGGACGACCTGTACGAGCTGGGCGCCCGCGCCATCCTCACCACGGCCATCCACGCCTGCCGCCTCTGACCGACCCCTTTTCCTCCTTTTCCTCCCGTACGGAAGTGACGTACCCCGTGTCCGCCCCCGCGCCCCAACTCCCCGCTCTCCCGGTCACGTTCCGGCCGACCCGCACCCGGGCCGTGCTGCTGAGCGTGGGTGCCGTGATGTTCGCCGTGATCACCGGCGTCGCACTGCTCCTGGAGAACATGAGCGGGGGCGAGCGGGCCAGCTTCGTGTTCACCGCGGCGATGTTCTTCGCGGTCCTCGCGCTGCTGAGCCGCCCCAAGGTCGTCGCCGACGACACGGGCGTCACGGTCGTCAACCTCACCCGGACACGGCGGCTCGCCTGGGCGGAGATCCTGCGCGTCAACCTCCGCCCGGGCGACCCCTGGGTGTTCCTGGACCTCAGCGACGGCACCAGCCTGCCCGCGCTCGGCATCCAGCCCGGCATCGCCAAGGAGCGAGCCATCCGCGACGCCCGGGCGCTGCGCGCGCTCGCCGAGTCGCACGGCACCCGCCAGGACGGCTGACCCGCCCTTTTCAGCACCGGGGCAAGCGTTGCGACGACGATCTCAATAGCTACCCTGGTGACGGTGGCGCTCAACGCGCCCGCCCCGCGCACCAAGGCGGCACCATCGGCCTGCGGGGCACCAGCGACCCGAGGAGTGACTCCCTCCAGCAATGGACGGATCGTCCGGTAGTACCTGCGCCGCCCCCTCGCACGAGGCGGCGGCATGACCATCCCGCTTCTGCTGCTCGCCGCGGCATTCCTTCTCATCCTCGCCAACGGATTCTTCGTGGCCGCCGAATTCGGCCTGGTCACCGTGGAGCGCCCGGACGCCGAAAAGGCCGCCGCCGACGGCGACCGCCGCGCCGGCACCGTCGTCGAGTCCCTGCGCGAGCTGTCCTTCCAGCTCTCCGGCACCCAGCTCGGCATCACCATCACCTCGCTCGTCGTCGGCATGCTCGCGGAGCCCGCGCTCGCCGGACTGCTCGACGGGCCGCTCACCGCGACCGGCCTGCCGGACGGGGTGGTGCCCGGGGTGAGCGTCGTCGTCGGCATGCTGCTCGCCTCCGCCGTCCAGATGGTGATCGGCGAACTCGTCCCCAAGAACTGGGCGGTGTCGCGGCCCCTCCAGGTCGCGCGGTTCGTCGCCGGACCGCAGAGCCGCTTCTCCCGGCTGTTCCGGCCGGTCATCTCGCTCCTGAACACCGTCGCCAACCGGCTGGTGAGGGCGCTGGGCGTGGAGCCCGCAGACGAACTGGCCTCCGCCCGCACCCCGGGCGAACTGGTCTCGCTGGCCCGCCACTCGGCGCGGGCCGGAGCCATCGAACAGGACACCGCGGACCTCTTCGTCCGCACCCTCGCGCTCGGTCGGCTCACCGCGGAGAACGTGATGACGCCGCGCGTGAAGGTGAGCGCGCTGCAGACCTCCGCGACCGCCGCCGACGTCCTCAACCTCACCCGGGCCACCGGGCTCTCCCGCTTCCCCGTCTACCGGGAGCGGATCGACGAGGTCGTCGGCATGGTCCACCTCAAGGACGCGCTGGCGGTGCCGCCGCAGGAGCGCCACCGCACGCCCGCCGCGCGGATCGCGGTGGCGCCGCTCCTGGTGCCCGAGACGCTTCCCGTGCAGCAGCTCCTGGAGCGGCTGCGCAGCGAGCAGCCGATAGCCGTGGTCGTCGACGAGTACGGCGGTACGGCCGGGGTCGTCACCCTGGAGGACATCGTCGAGGAGCTGGTCGGCGAGGTGCGCGACGAGCACGACGCCGAGGGCGACACCGGACCCGACCTCGCCGCGGTGGCGAGCGACGACGGCCGCCCCGCGTGGGAGGCCGACGGCAGCTGCCGGGTGCTGAGCCTGCGCCGGATAGGACTGGACGCGCCCGACGGTCCGTACGAGACGGTCGCCGGGCTCGTCGCCGATCTGCTCGGCCGGATCCCGGTCCCCGGCGACCGGGCCGAACTGCCCGGCTGGCGGATCCAGGTCCGCCGGGTCGGGCGGTACCGCGCGGAGCGGGTGCGGTTCGTGCGCACCGCCGACGTCCTGAGCGAGGCCGTGCGATGAGCGTGCTGCAACTCTTCTTCGCCCTGCTCCTGGTGCTGGCGAACGGCTTCTTCGTCGGGGCCGAGTTCGCCCTGGTGTCCGTGCGCCGCAGTCAGATCGAACCGCTCGCGGCCCAGTCGGCGCGGGCCCGGCAGGTGCTGCACGGCCTGGAGAACCTGCCGCAGATGATGGCGGCCGCGCAATTCGGCATCACCGTCTGCTCGTTGACGCTGGGCGCGGTGGCGGAGCCCACGGTGGCCCACCTCCTGGAGCCCGTCTTCGCGGCGGCCCGGGTCCCGGCGGGCCTGATCCACCCCCTCGGTTACGCGATCGCGCTCGCCCTCGTCGTCTTCCTCCACCTCGTCATCGGCGAGATGGTCCCGAAGAACCTGGCGATGGCGGCGCCGGAGAAGACCGCGCTGTGGTTCAGCCCGGGCCTCGTCGCCTTCGCCCGGGTGTGCCGTCCGGTCACGGTGGCGCTGGGCGCGTGCGCGCGGCTCGTGCTGCGGGTGTTCCGGGTGGAGCCCAAGGACGAGGTCGAGGCGGTCTTCACCAGCGAGCAGCTCAACCGCCTGGTGGAGGACTCCGGGCAGGCGGGTCTGTTGGACCCGCAGGAGATGGAGCGCCTGGAGGACGCGCTGGAGCTGGGCAGCCGCCCGGTGACGGACGTCCTGCTCGACCGGTCGTCGCTGGTGACGGTGGGCTGCTCGGTGACGCCCCGGCAGGTGGAGGAGCTGACGGTCCGTACGGGCTACTCCCGCTTCCCGGTGTGCGCGGAGGGGGGTGCCTTCATGGGCTTCCTCCACGTCAAGGACGTGCTGGATCTGGAGGAGCGGGAGCGGGGGGTGCCGCAGCAGGTGTGGCGGCCGTTGGTGACGTTGCGGGCGGAGTTGCCGCTGGATGACGCGCTGACGGTGATGCGGCGTGCGGCGGCCCATCTCGCCCAGGTGGCGGACGCGTCCGGCCGTGTCCTGGGCCTCGTGGCCCTGGAGGACGTCCTGGAAATGCTGGTGGGCGAGGTCCGCGACCCGTCCCACCGCCCGTTCCCGACCCAGCCGCGCCCGGAGCAAGCCCTGGCGGGCTGAGAAGCCCCCACCCCGCCCCTTCCCGAAAGCCCTCGGCCGGGCGGCTTGGTTCGTCGGGTGCGGGCCGGTGGTGGGCTGAGCGCGCAGTTCCCCGCGCCCCTAGGTAGTTAGGGGCGCGGGGAACTGCGCGAGCAACCCAGCACGGTCCGCAGACGAAGCATCCGGCCGCCCGCCAGAGGGCTTTCGGGAAGGGGTGGGGTGGGGAAGCTACAGCGGGTCCCCGGGGCCGCCCCTCCCCGACAGCACCTCCCCGTACGCCTGCATCAGATCCGGCAGCCGCAACGTCGCGAGGTCCTCGCGTCCCGGCGTACCGGGGTACGTCGACAGGCGCAGATCCCGGTACGCGCAGCTCTTCTCGTACAGCGTCCGCAAGAACCGCCCATTGCCCAGCTCGTCGATCCACCCCTGATCCACCACGTGCCCGCTGATCGAGCGGAGCTCGTCCAGCGCCTCCTCGTCCCACCCGTCCCCGTTCTCCGCCGCCAGGACCTCCCCGATCGCGGTGAGCTCCAAGGGCCGGTAGGAGGGGAAGTCCACCCGGGTGGTGAAACGGGAGGACAGGCCGGGGTTGGTGGCCAGGAGGCGGTCCATGCCCTCGGGGTAGCCCGCGAGGATGACCACCAGGTGGTCGCGGTTGTCCTCGGCGCGCTTGAGGAGCACCTGGAGCGCCTCGTCCCCGTACGCGTCGCCCTTGCTGTAGCCCGAGTTGGAGAGGCTGTACGCCTCGTCCACGAACAGCACCCCGCCGAGCGCCGAGTCGATCAGCTCGTTCGCCTTGACCGCCGTCTGGCCGAGGAACTCGCCCACCAGGTCGGCCCGTTGGGCCTCCACGAGGTGGTCGCCGCCCAGCAGACCGAGCGCGTAGAAGACCCGCCCCAGGATCCGCGCGACCGTGGTCTTGCCGGTGCCACTGGGGCCGGAGAAGACAAAGTGACGTTTCGGCGGCTGGACGGGCAGCCCCTGGCCGACCCGTAGCCGGGCCATGTTGAGCTGCGCGGACAGCGCCTTCACCTGGCGCTTCACCGGCTCCAGGCCCACCATCCGCTCCAGCTCCGCCAGCGCCTGGGCGAGCAGCGCGGAGTCCGTCGGGCCGGTCGGCACCGGGGGCGGGGCCGGCTGGGCCGGGACGCCCGCCTTCTCCCGTATGCCGTCGGGCGGCGGCACCACCACCGCCGGGCCGGCGAGTGGCACCCGCACCTCGCGCCCCTCCGGCGGCTCCAGCGGCGCGGCCTCCGGCTCGGCGCCGTCCGCCGCGGTGTCCTGGCCGAACCCGGCCAGCGAGACGGCCGCCAGATCGGCCGGGTCGTCCGAGCCGTACGACCCGTCCAGGCCGTCCGACTCGGTGATCGCGGCCAGTCGCGCCGAGGTGTCCATGAACGCCGGGTCGACCCGGTGCACCGCCCGGTACAGCGGCAGCGCGGCGGCCGAGCGGCCGGTGCCCTCGTGGGCGCGGGCCAGCCAGTAGCGCAGCTCCTTGCGCTGCGGCTGCTCGCTGCGGCAGCGCATCAGGGCCGCCGAGAGCAGCGGCTCGGCCTGCCCGAACATCTCCAGGCGCACCCGCGCCATCCCGCCGAACAGTCCGGCCTCGATCCCGAGCAGCGGATCGTTCAGCAACGGCTCGGTGTGCCGCACCAGTTGGTCCCAGTCCTTGACCAGATACGCCCGGCAGGCGTGCAGAAAGCGGACCTGGGGGTCGGTGTCGACCGGTGGCAGACCGGCCAGCGCCCGGTCCAGCTCCGGCACATGGCGGCCGTCGAGCCAGTGCGAGGCGTGCGCGAGCAGCAGGTCGCGCGGGCTCTCCAGGACCGGCTGGACCCACCAGCCCAGCCAGTACCAGGAGTTGAGGGTGCGTCGGTGCCGGGCGCGCTGTTCGCCGAAGCGCTCGCGGTGGCGGTACATCCGCAGCAGCGCGGTGGTGGTGTCCACCCGCAGTGCGTGCAGTCCCAGCCAGCCGTCCACCATGCCCGGATCCATCCGTACCGCGGCCCGGAACTCCTCCTCGGCTTGCGGATACGCGCCCATGGTGTACGCGTCGATGCCCCGCAGCCAGGCGAGATCGGCCGGGGCGTGCGCGCCCTGCGTGCCGAAGTCCATCACGTCCCCCACCACCGTGCCCCCGTGCTGAACCGCCAATTCACAGAGTGCAGAAAGGAATTGACGGGAATTGACCGCACCAGTTGCATCGTACCCGCGAGGGGGCCCCGGACCGAAGGGTGTCGCGAGGGCAGTGGCAGCACGACTTGGCCGGTGACCGAGGGTGAGCGAAAGTCGCTGCAACGGCGTGCCGCAAGGGCCCGAAAGGGCTTGAAAAGGCAGAACGAAGCCCCCGATCACGGGGGAACAACCGGGGGCTTCGCGTCTGCGGCGGCTCCGGAAAGCCGCACATTCAGAACGTAAGACCTGTACGGCCCTTGGGTCAAGCGGAGTTGGACGACTGCGAGGGGTGGTTTTCCGACGGTTCAGCCCGATGGGGGCAGTCGCTCACTGTCCGTGACCGAATGGTGTGCGAGAGGTGCGGAATCGCGCCTCGGGAGCCACTCGTATCCCTCCTGACACTGCCGTACCAGCGCATCCGCATACGGAAGGGATGGATCCGCGGCGAAATGGCGCATCTCCGCCTCCGTCCACTCGTCCCAGAAGCCGGAAAGCGCCGCTCCGTCCCGTCGGCGCCCGCGCGCCCAGGACCCCTCGGCGCCCATGTCCATCCACAGCAGCAGCGCCAGCCACGGCCGCACCTCGCGCCGCCCCGCCCCGACGCCCTCGATCAGCACCACGGGCGCGGGCTCCAGCCGGGTGGGCGCACCGCACCGGCGCAGGTTCCAGTCGTACGGCGTGACGCGCCCGGCCTCGCCGCGCGCCAGCGGCTCGATCACCTGCGCGCGCAGCCGGGGCGTCCAGGCGAAGAACTCCTCGTGCGTGGCCAGGTCGTCGAGGCGGACGACCGGCGCCCCGCCGAGCGCGGCGGCCAGGCGCCCGGCGAAGGTGGACTTGCCGGAGCCCGCGTGCCCGTCCACCGCGACCAGCCGGACCGGGCCGCAGGAGGGCGGCAGGGCGCGCACGGCGGCCGCGATTCGGTCGATTTCTGCCATGCCCCCACCCTAGATCGACATCCCTCGGCGACGGCGGCGCAGGTCGTGCCAGTGGTCCAGACCCATATTGGTGGCGCGGCACGGCGCGCATCACTGGCAGAAGTCGCCCGGGACCCGGGATAGTTGGCGCACTGTCGCGCCCACCGCCCCATCCTCGTCCGACTGGGGGTCCCGATCATGACCGGCACCACTCCGCGCAGAACCGTCCTAGTCGCCGCGCTCGCCGCCGCGGCGGGCACGGCCGTTCCGGCCTCCGCCGCGGCCGCCCCCGCCCCGCCGACCGCGCGGGCCGCCGCGGACAGGCCCTCGAAAGGCATCCCCTCGCTGGTGGACAACCGCTCCTGGACCACGCACGCCGACTGGCGCTCGGGCGACGCCGCCGGCGTGCGGGCCGTGCCGGGCCGCCGCCCCGGCCTGGTGATCGCCCGCCCGGCGGGCCGCATCGACTACACGGACCCGCACACCCAGAAGACGGCCCCCTGGGAGTACGCCACCTGGACCTCGCCGGTGCACCGCGCGGCCGTCCCGGCCACCGAGGTCATCGCCCACTGGAACGCGCACGCCCCCGCCGGGACCTGGCTCCAGGTCGAACTGCTCGGCACCTACTCGGACGGCACGGCGACCCCGGCGTACGTACTGGGCCGCTGGACGGCGGGCGACGGCGACGCCGACATCCGGCGCACCTCGGTCGACGGGCAGAAGGACGGGAAGAGCACCATCTACACCGACACCTTCGCCGTCGACGACGCGGCGAGCGGGCTGCGCCTGGCCTCCTACCGGCTGCGGCTGACCCTCTACCGCACCCCGGACAGCGGTCTCACCCCCACGGTGTGGCGGCTCGGCGCGATGGCCTCCGACGTCCCGGACCGCTTCACGGTCCCCGCCTCGACCCCGGCGTACGCGGGCGAGCTGCTCGTACCCCGCTACTCGCAGGAGATCCACAAGGGGCAGTACCCGCAGTACGACAACGGCGGCGAGGCCTGGTGCAGCCCGACCTCCTCGCAGATGATCGTCGAGTACTGGGGCCGCAGGCCCAGCGCCGCCGACCTGGCCTGGGTGGACCCGTCCTTCGCCGACCCGCAGGTCTGCCACGCGGCCCGGTACACCTATGACTACCAGTACGGCGGCTGCGGCAACTGGCCCTTCAACGCCGCGTACGCCACCACGTACCGGAACATGAGCGCGGTGGTGACCCGGCTGCAGTCCCTGAACGACCTGGAGAGGCTGATCCGGGCGGGCATCCCGGCGATAACGTCCCAGTCGTTCCTCAAGACCGAGCTGACCGGCGCCGGGTACGGCACCTCGGGCCACCTCATGACGGTGATCGGCTTCACGGCCGACGGCGACGTGATCGCCAACGACCCGGCCTCGCCGGGCGACCCCGAGGTGCGCCGGGTCTATCTGCGGCGCGAGTGGGAGAACATCTGGCTGCGCACCAAGCGGTACAACGCGAGCGGCAAGGTCGTCTCGGGCACCGGCGGGGTCTGCTATCTGTACTGGCCCGCGCGCGTCTCCGCAGCTCAGAGGCGTGCACTGGCCTCGGTGGGCGTACGGGCGTGACACCCGGCGGCCCCGACGGCAGTGACCAACGTCTCTCCCTCCGGGGCCGCATCCACTGGCACTCTGAAATGGCACCCGGGGGGACCGTCCACCGCCAGACGACCGAGTGAGTTCCCATGACCCTGCACGCCACCACCGCCGACGACCCGCGCGCCCTGGCAGAACTGCGCGCCCGCACCGGCGGCCCCGACGACGGCCCCAAGATCCTGGAGCACTTCCTGGGCTGGACCCTCGTGGTGGTGCTGGCGATGCTCGTCACGCAGACCGGCCTGCTGTGACCTCCAGGCCGGCCTTCCAGTGCCGGCCCGGAACGCCCACAAGCCCGTAGAGCCACCGCACCGGCGAGCGCCGGGCGAGCAGCGCCACTCCCGCCAGGACCGCGAAGGCCGCGAGCCCCAGCGGCCACCCCGCCAGACGTACGAGCAGGCTCGCGCCCAGGGCCCCGGTGAACGGCAGGCCGTAGACCCCGGCCGCCGCGATGGCGACCGCGACCGGCCGGGGCACCTTGCGCTCCTCGTCGGCGCCCGGCAGCTGCCACCCCTCCACCAGCCAGCCGATCTCGGTCAGGAACAGGGTGCCGAGCACCGCCGAGCCGAGGACGAGCAGGGCGAGGAACGTGCCCGAGGTCAGGAAGTGCAGCACGTTGTTGACCACGCTGTCCCGCGGCCACTCCCGGTAGCCCCGGGCGCTGGTGGTCAGCGTTCTGCGATAGCCGTTGCCGTCCCAGCCGTGGATGAGCGTCCCGAACAGCAGGAAGTGGCCGCCGACGCTCTGGAGGTAGGCCCAGTACCCCGCCCCGACCAGCACCAGGAGCTGGGCGGCCAGGAAGCCGAGCAGCGCGGCGACGACGATGCCGCCCGCGTAGCAGAGCACGAACCCCGCCCAGACGCCGTCGTGGTCCCGGGCCACCTGCATGGTCGCCCAGGACGGGTTGCGCCACAGCATGAACAGACCGGTCGGGACGAGCAGCACCGCCGCGTACAGCAGGGTGAGCGCCAGATAGGGGTTGGCGGCACGGCTGCGGGTGCGGACCCCCTCTCCGTACACCGAACGCTCCCACCACTGGAGCTGGCGCCCGGCCGAGACGGCGAAGGTCGCGCCCGTCGCGTACGCCCAGAACAGCGCGGCCTGGATCTGGATCACGAGGCCTCCAGCTTCAGTCCGCCCGCCACGATCGAGTCCGAGGTGACCAGTGCCTGCTCGGCGCTGACCCGGGTCATGAAGACGAAGGGCGGGACGATCGGCGGCACCGGCAGCCGGTCCGGGGTGAAGGTCAGACAGAGGACGCCCTCCAGACAGCCGCTGAACTTGGTGAGGTAGAGCGTCACATGGCCGCTGAGGTCCAACGTGTCGGCGCCAAGGGCGAGTTCGTCGTGGCCGTCGCGGGTGCGCAGCCGGTAGTCGGTGAGCGAGGCGGAGGCCATCTTGAGGACCATCACCTTCACCGGGCCGCCCGCGCTGGGTACCGTGCGCACCCCGGCGAGCAGGAAGCCGTTGGGCGCGAAGAGGGTGGTGGTGACGGTCGGCGGGACGCGCGGCACCTCGACGGCGCCCGGCGCGGGGGCCCGCTCCACGCCCGCTCGGCCGCCGAGCCCCAGCAGCAGCGCGACCGGCAGCGCGGCCGCGAGCGTGCGGGTGCCGCGACCCTCCCGAGGCTCGGAGAGCCCCGGTTCCGGCTCGCGCGCCGGGGTCCAGGCGAATCCCATGGCGCTGCCCGCGATGCCCAGGCCCATGCCGACCAGGAAGCCGCCCAGATTGGTCGCGACGAACGAGAGCACCGACAGGAGCAGCGCGTTGATCGAGACGTAGTGGCGGGTGTGCGGCAGGAACCACAGGAAGAGCCCGGCGACGATCAGCGCCAGCCCGATCCCGATGGCCGCGATCCCGCCGAGCCCCAGGCTGACCAGGATCGTCAGCGGGGAGAGCGGGACGAGCAGCAGTTCCGCGCCGCCGAGGACCAGGAGCACTCCGGCCCAGAAGGGGCGGGTGCGGCGCCAGCGCCGGGCGGCCCGGCGGGCGTCCGGCAGCGGGAGGCGCTTGTCCAGCCACCCCTCGCTCAGAAGCACTTCTTGCCGCCGATGCTCACATCGACCCGCATGCCCTTCAGCCGGAAGTTCCCGCCGGTCGCCGACCAGGCGTGCGAGCGCACCCCGGCGACCTCGATGTCCCCGGCCTGGAGGCCGAACTTGCCCTTCTCGCCGTGGACCCCGGGCACCTGGTCGAGCGTGGAGGCGTCCCGGCCGATCTCGGCGGTGCCGAACCGGGCGTCCCCGACCAGGTCCTCGCCGTCGATGACCAGGTTGCTCGCGGTGACCTCGCCCGCGTCGCCGCCCGCCGTCAGCTTGAACACCACCGTGCCGACCGGCGTCTTGACCTCGGCGGACTGGCAGATGTCGCTGAGCCGGGCGTCCCCGATGCCGAGCAGGGCGACCGGATGGCCCTTGCCGTCCACGGACTTGTCGGTCTGTACGTAGGAGGCGAGGCCCTGGCTCGTCAGCTTCCCCGAGGAGACCTGGAAGCTGGTGCCCGAGACGGCGAAGGAGGCGGCCAGCGCGCCCTCGGCCATCACATTGGCCATGACCCCTACCGCGAGGACCGCCGGCATCGCCACCAGCGCCGCCTTCTTCCAGGCGGTTCTTCCCTCGGCCGACGGCCGCCTGTCTGCGCTCACTTGTTCCTCCCGTACGTCCGTGCCCGAAGCGGTGCAGGGGGAGTGCGTGTGCAGGTCTGCCATACTGCGGAGATCCTGTGGCAGTTGGAGACTAGGGCCGAATTTGAATAATAGTCAACAGCGAGGCACGACCGAGAAATCCCAGGTGCGTCGCTCCGAACTCATCGCGACGGGGCGGAAGTTGTTCGCCGACACGTCGTACGACGCCTTGTCGATGGACGACATCGCCAAGCACGCCGGGGTCGCCAAGGGCCTCATCTACTACTACTTCAAGAGCAAACGCGGCTACTACCTGGCCATCGTCGAGGACTCGGTGGCCGATCTGGTCGCCCGGGCCGCGAGCGACACCGAGCTGCCGCGCGCCGACCGCGTCCACCGCACGATGGAGGGCTACCTGCTGTACGCCCAGCACCACCAGGCGGCCTACCGCACCATCGTGACCGGCGGCGTCGGCTTCGACACCCAGGTGCAGGCGATACGCGACGCCGTCCGCGAGGAGCTGATCGCCACCCTCGCGGAGGGCGCCTACGGCAGACGGGACATTCCGGTGCTCGCCCGGCTCGCGCTGCTCGGCTGGATGGGCTGTGTGGAGAGCGTGACCCTGGAGTGGCTGGGGACGCTGGAGCCGGAGCGCGCGACCGTCCGCGATCTGCTGGTGCGGATGCTGCGCCGGACCATGGACACCATCGGCGAGTTCGAGCCGGCCTGCCCCTCGCCCCCGCCCGGAGCATGACGAAGGAGGGGCGGCCGGGCCACACGGCCGGCCGCCCCGCCCCTCCCCGCTCCCGGGCTACTTGATGGACTTGATCAGCTCACCGTTGGAGGTGTCGCCGCTCAGCTCCCAGAAGAAGGTGCCGCCGAGGCCCTGGTTGTTCTTGTAGGTCATCTTCCCGGCGATGGTGGACGGGGTGTCGTAGCTCCACCAGTTGTTGCCGCAGTACGCGTACGCCGTGCCCGCGACCGTGCCGTTGGCCGGGCACTTGGTCTTGAGCACCTTGTAGTCGTCGATGCCCTGCTCATAGGTGCCGGACGCCGGGCCGGTGGCCGTGCCGCCGGGCGCCTTCTGTGTCACTCCGGTCCAGCCGCGCCCGTAGAAGCCGATGCCCAGCAGCAGCTTGTTCGCCGGGATACCGAGGCCCTTCAGCTTCTGGATGGCCGCGTCGGTGTGGAAGCCCTGGGTGGGGATGCCGCTGTAGGAGGTCAGCGGGGAGTGCGGGGCCGTGGGGCCCTGCGCCGCCCAGGCGCCGAAGAAGTCGTACGTCATCGGGTTGTACCAGTCGACGTACTGGGCCGCGCCCGCGTAGTCGGCCTTCTCGATCTTGCCGCCCGCCGAGGCGTCGGCGGTGATCGCGGCGGTGACCAGGTTCGAGGAGCCGAACTTGGCCCGCAGCGCGGCCATCACGTTCTTGAAGGCCGCCCGCCCGCTGGTGTCGCAGGAGAGCCCGCAGGCGTTGGGGTACTCCCAGTCGATGTCGATGCCGTCGAAGACGTCCGCCCAGCGCGGGTCCTCGACCAGGCTGTAGCAGGAGCTGGCGAACGCCGCCGGGTTCTTGGCGGCCTCCCCGAACCCGCCCGACCAGGTCCAGCCGCCGAACGACCACAGGACCTTGAGCCCGGGGTGCTTCTTCTTCAGCTCGCGCAGCTGGTTGAAGCTGCCCGCGACCGGCTGGTCCCACTTGTCGGCGGTGCCGTCGACGCTGGAGGCCGCGTCATAGGTCTTCTGGTAGTCGGCGTAGGCGTCCCCGACGGCGCACTTGCCGCCGGTGACGTTGCCGAACGCGTAGTTGATGTGGGTGAGTTTGGCGGCCGAGCCCGAGGTCTCGATGTTCTTCACGTGGTAGTTGCGCTGGTAGACGCCCCAGTCGGTGAAGTAGCCGACGACCTTGGACCCGGCCGCCGACGGGGCCCGGGCGGCGACGGGTTCGGGTGAGGCGGTGGCGCTGCCGGTCCCGGCGAGCAGGGTGACGCCGAGGGCCGCGGTGCAGGCGGCGGCGAGCAGGGCGCGCACACCGGTGGCGCGAGGTGGTCTGAGCATCGTGATCTCCTCGTGGGGGAGGGGAGCCGTTCACGGGTGCTTGGCATGAACGCGGTAACGCGTTCGCCCAGACGCTAGAAGGACTAGACCACTTCGTCAATGGTTTGGACCAACTCCGGAAGCGCGGATTCCCGCGCGGCGCCGCACGTCCGCGCCTCGAACGGCCCTGTCCTAAACGTGATCTTGGACCCCGTGACGGGACGCGTCCGATCGGGCATACTCACAGCGCCACAGCCACCAGCCTGCAGCTTCCGTGATCCGGGAGGGTAGGCATCGGCTGTCCAGCAGAGTCACCGGCGGCGCCGCCACACCCTGCGCGCGCGTCCGCCGAAGCGCCCGACAGGGAGGAGAGCGCCGCCATGCCCGACCGCGCCCCGCAGCCGGTGGACCGACAGCTGCCCACCGAGGAGGCCCGGGACCTCGTCGCGCTGGTACGCGACATCGTCCAGCGGGAGATCGCTCCTCATGCCGCCGAGCAGGAGGACGCCGGACGCTTTCCGCGCGAGGTCTTCTCGCTGCTGTCCGAGTCCGGGCTGCTCGGCCTTCCGTACGACTCCGAGTTCGGCGGCGGGGACCAGCCGTACGAGGTGTACCTCCAGGTCCTCGAAGAGCTCGCCGCCGCCCGCCTCACGGTCGGCCTCGGCGTCAGCGTCCACTCGCTGGCCTGCCACGCCCTCGCGGGCTACGGCACCAAGCAGCAGCAGGCCGACCATCTGCCCGCCATGCTCGGCGGCGGGCTGCTCGGCGCGTACTGCCTCTCCGAGCCCGCCGCGGGCTCGGACGCGGCCTCACTGCGCACGAAGGCCGTCAGGGACGGCGACGACTGGGTGATCACGGGCACCAAGGCCTGGATCACCCACGGCGGGATCGCCGACTTCTACACCGTCCTCGCCCGCACCGGCGCCGAGGGCGCCCGCGGCATCACGGCCTTCCTGGTCCCCGGCGACGCCGAGGGCCTCAGCGCGGCCGCGCCCGAGAAGAAGATGGGCATGAAGGGCTCGCCCACCGCCCAGCTGCACTTCGACGGCGTCCGGGTGCCCGACAGCCGCCGCATCGGCGAGGAGGGCCAGGGCTTCGCGATCGCGCTGTCCGCCCTGGACTCCGGCCGCCTCGGGATCGCCGCCTGCGCCATCGGCGTCGCCCAGGCCTCCCTGGACGAGGCGGTGGCGTACGCGACCGGCAGGCAGCAGTTCGGCCGGCCGATCGCGGACTTCCAGGGCCTGCGGTTCATGCTGGCGGACATGGCCACCCAGATCGAGGCGGGCCGGGCGCTGTACCTGTCGGCCGCGCGGCTGCGGGACGCCGGACGGCCCTTCTCCAAGGAGGCCGCGATGGCGAAGCTGTTCTGCACGGACGCGGCGATGAAGGTCACCACCGACGCGGTCCAGGTGCTCGGCGGCTACGGCTACACCGCCGACTTCCCGGTCGAGCGCCTGATGCGCGAGGCCAAGGTCCTCCAGATCGTCGAGGGCACCAACCAGATCCAGCGGATGGTCGTCGCCCGCCACCTGGCCGGTCCCGAGACCCGCTGACCACTCCTACGGGCCGGGGCGCGCGGACCATGTCCGCACGCCCCGGCTCCCGGGGGCTTGTTTTTCTCGGCTTCTGACGTACCGTCAACTTTCCTTGTCGTCCAGGAGGTTGCCGTGTCCCAGGACCGTCCGATCGCACTCGACGAATACCCGATCCACCAGGTCCCGCTCTCCCTGAAACACGTCGCCACCGGCGACCGCAACGCCTACGACCGCTGCATCTTCCACGTCTTCGACCACCACGGCCGCGCACTGCTGATCGCCGGGCTCGGGGTCTACCCCAACACCGGGGTCATCGACGCCTACGCCACCCTGCGCCTCGGCGACCGGCTGCACGCCGTCCGGGCCAGCGACGCGCTCACCGACGACCGGATGGACCTCTCGGTGGGTCCGCTGCGGATCACCGTCGACGAGCCGCTGCGCCGCCTCACCCTGCACTGCGCCCCCGACCCGGCCGCCCCCGCCTCGCTCTCGTACGAGATCGGCTGGCAGGCCGACTTCCCGGCCGTCTGGGAGCCGCACCACGTCCAGCGCCGGGGCGACCGCCTCAGCCTGGAGGGCCGCCGCTTCGTCCAGGCGGGCCGCTGCACCGGCGCCATCAGGGTCGCGGGCGAGGAGATACCCGTCACGGCCGGCGAGTGGACGGGCACCCGGGACCGCAGCTGGGGGGTGCGCCCGATCCCCGGCGAGAGCGACGGGCGCGCCGACGAGCACCGGCCCGAGGGGTTCCACTGGCTCTGGGCGCCGGTCCGCTTCGACGACCGCTTCCTGATGGTGATCGCCCAGGAGGACGCCGACGGCTACCGCACCCTCAACGAGGCCGTGCTCGTACGGGACGGCCACCCCGACGCCCAACTCGGCTGGCCCCAGGCCGACATCGCCTACCGGTCCGGCACCCGCCACCCCGAGCGCGCGGTCGTCCACCTCACCGACGCCGCCCGCAAGCCCCTCGAACTCGGCGTCGAGGTGCTCACCTCCTCGCCGCTGGCCGTCGGCGCGGGCTATCCGCCCGCCGACGACTGGCAGCACGGCACCTGGCGGGGCCGGGCCTGGACCGACCGCCGCGTCTACGACCTCTCCGACCCGGCCGCCCACCCGATGGCCGCCTACGGCGTCACCGACCACGCCGCCCGCTTCACGCTCGACGGGCGCACCGGCTACGGGATCTTCGAGCACGGCAGCTTCGGCCGCCACGACCCCAGCGGCTTCGCCGACCACACCTCCGTCGCGCCCTGACCCCCGCGCGCCCCTGCGCGCCCCCGAGAAGGGATACGCCCATGGCCACGGCACCACGCCCCCGCACCACCACGCGCGACCCCCAGGAGCTCGGCCGCAGGCTCACCGGCTGGCTCGACGCCCGGCTGCCCGGCGCCCGCGTCACCGGCGTTGAGGTCCCGGCCTCCAACGGCATGTCCAGCGAGACCCTGCTCTTCGCCCTCGACCACCCGGACGCACCGGTGCGCGCCTGCGCCCTGCGGCTCGCCGCCGACCCCGCCGCGTACAGCGTCTTCCCCGTCTACGACATGGCCCGCCAGCACCGGGTGATGCGCCTGGTCGCCGAGCACACCGACGTCCCGGTGCCCCGGGCGCTGTGGCTGGAAGAGGACCCCACCGCGCTCGGCGCCCCGTTCTTCGTGATGGAGCGCGCCGAGGGGCGCGTACCGCCCGACGTCATGCCCTATACGTACGAGGGGAACTGGCTGCACTCCGCGAGCGACGCCGAGCGGGCGCGTCTTCAGGACGCCACGGTCGGGGTGCTCGCCCGGCTGCACGACGAGTTCCCGGCCGGAGAGGCCGCCTTCCTGCTGCCGGAGGGCGAGGGCTCACCCCTGCGGCGCCATGTGGAGTCCCAACGGGCCTACTACGAGTGGGTGGTGGACGGGCTGCCGCGCTCGCCGCTCATCGAGTCCGCGTTCGACTGGCTCGACGCGCACTGGCCCGCCGACGAAGGCCCGGCGGTGCTCTGCTGGGGCGACGCGCGGATCGGCAACATCGTCTACGACGGCTTCGAGCCCGCCGCCGTCCTCGACTGGGAGATGGCGGCCTTCGGCCCGCGCGAACTCGACCTCGGCTGGACCGTCTATCTGCACCGCTTCTTCCAGGATCTGACGGTGAGTTTCGGCCAACCGGGCCTGCCCGACTTCCTGCGGCGCGACCACATCGAGGCACGCTACGCCGAGTTGACCGGGCACGCGCCGCGCGCCATGGAGTTCCACACGCTCTACGCCGCCCTGCGGCACGCGGTGGTGATGCTCAGGATCGCCTACCGGCAGCTGCACTTCGGCGAGGTCCGGGTCCCCGAGGACCCGGACGCGCTGATCCTGCACCGGGGCAGCCTGGAGGCGATGGTGCGGGGAACGTACTGGAGTTGAGGGCGGCTACGCCGCGCGTCGCATGTGCGGGACCCGCATCGGACGCGAGCCCGGACCGCCGACGTGCGAGAAGGGCTGCGTCCGCCAGTCGAGGCCCTGGGGGAGCGTCAGGAGCAGCGCGGTGTCCTGCTCCTGGACGTCCTTGGAGGTGTCCGCAGGCCTGCTCTGCGAGGCCGGGCGGCCGGTCCCGGCGCACACCGTGAGGACGAACGGGTTCCAGGGGCTGGGGCACAGCGCGTGCTCCGGCAGCACCGTCTCGTCCGCGAGGAGCGCGATCGGCTGGGCGCAGTCCGGGCAGATCACCCGGTACATCTCGAAGGTGTCGTAGGCGTCGGCCGCGAGCTCGTCGTCGAGGTCGTCCTCGACGGTGGGTTCGACGGGCTCCGGATCGGTGCGTTCATTCGACACACGTCCGCCACGCTTGATGTTCTGCATTGGGTTCTCCCCCTCGGGTGGGCCGGCAAGGCGCCGTCGCCGCGACCACAGCAAGCAATTCCCGCCAAGACCCGCCCGTAACCGCGCAGTGCCCCCGAGCGCCCTTACAAGGCTGTGGTCTTCGTCACATGCCGCCCGCAGGTGCCCCTTCCGGTTGCCGCCGACTGTGCCGGAGGGGACCTGGGGGAATAGGTTGATCCGCATGGAGGAGCTGGACCGTCAGATCGTGGATCTGCTCGTCAAGGACGGGCGGATGAGCTACACCGACCTGGGCAAGGCCACGGGCCTGTCCACCTCGGCGGTGCACCAGCGGGTACGCCGGCTGGAGCAGCGCGGAGTCATCCGCGGCTATGTCGCCGTCGTGGACCCCGAGGCGGTGGGGCTGCCGCTGACCGCGTTCATCTCGGTCAAGCCGTTCGACCCGAGCGCGCCCGACGACATCGCCGAACGGCTGGCCGACGTGCCGGAGATAGAGGCGTGCCACAGCGTCGCGGGCGACGAGAACTACATCCTCAAGGTGCGCGTGGCCACGCCCCTGGAGCTGGAGCACCTGCTGACCCGCATCCGCTCGCTGGCCGGGGTGTCCACCCGGACGACCGTCGTTCTCTCGACCCCGTACGAGGCACGGCCGCCGCGTATCTAGGCTGTTCCCATGAGTTCCGAGAGCGCCGCCGCCCTGCCGGCCCGAACCGTCGCCCCGCTGTCCACCGGCGAGCCCGACCACCGCACCGTGCTGCTGTGCGGCGGCGAGGTCCACAGCCCCGCCGACCCGTTCGCCACGGCGATGGTCGTCGAGCGCGGACACGTCGCCTGGGTCGGCTCCGAGGGCGCGGCCGACGCCTTCGCGGCCGGCGTCGACGAGGTGGTCGATCTCGAAGGGGCCCTGGTCACCCCGGCGTTCACCGATGCGCATGTGCACACCACGGCCACCGGTCTCGCGCTCACCGGCCTCGACCTGTCGTCGGCGGCCACCCGCGCCGAGGCCCTGGCGGCGGTACGGGCGTACGCCGCGTCCCGCCCCGACGACGACGTGCTGCTCGGCCACGGCTGGGACTCCGCGCGCTGGCCCGAGCGGACCCCGCCGACCCGCGCCGAGCTCGACGAGGCCACCGGCGG
Organism: Streptomyces melanogenes; assembly: GCF_014649795.1. Lineage (GTDB taxonomy): Bacteria > Actinomycetota > Actinomycetes > Streptomycetales > Streptomycetaceae > Streptomyces > Streptomyces noboritoensis. Next base: position 64,342 of record NZ_BMTS01000005.1, on the reverse strand, counting down.
CCGCCCGCTCTACCTGCCGCGCATCGACGTCCACTCGGCCGTCGCCACCACCGCCCTGCTCGACCGGATCCCGGGCGCCACCGGCCTCGACGGCTACCACCCGGACGCCCCGCTGACCGCCGCCGCCCACCACGCGGTCCGGGCCGCCGCCCACGCGGCGATCACCCCGCGCCAGCGCGAGGAGGCCCAGCGGGCCGCCCTGCACCGGGCGGCCTCCCTCGGCATCGGCACCCTCCACGAGTGCGGCGGCCCCGAGATCTCCGACGAGGACGACTTCACCTCGCTCCTCAAGCTGGCCCGTGAGGAGGCCGGTCCGCGCGTCTTCGGCTACTGGGCCGAGCGCGTCACCGGCCCCAAGGACGCCGATCGCATCCGCGAACTCGGCGCGCTCGGCGCGGCCGGGGACCTCTTCGTCGACGGCGCCCTCGGCTCGCACACCGCCTGTCTGCACGAGCCGTACGCCGACGCCCCGCACACCGGCACCGGCCACCTGGACGCGGCCGACGTCGCCGCCCATGTGGTCGCCTGCACCGAGGCCGGGCTCCAGGCCGGGTTCCACGCCATCGGGGACGCCGCCGTCACCGCGGTCGTCGAGGGCGTCCGGGCCGCCGCCGCCAAGGTGGGCCTGGCCCGCATCCGCGCCGCCCGGCACCGCGTCGAGCACGCCGAGATGCTCACCCCCGAGACCATCGCCGCCTTCGCCGAGCTCGGCCTCACCGCCTCCGTACAGCCCGCCTTCGACGCGCTGTGGGGCGGCGAGGACGGCATGTACGCCGAGCGCCTGGGCGCCGAGCGGGCGCGCACCCTGAACCCGTACGCGGCCCTGCTGCGCGCCGGGGTGCCGCTCGCCTTCGGCTCGGACTCGCCGGTCACCCCGCTCGACCCGTGGGGCACCGTCCGCGCGGCCGCCTTCCACCGGACCCCCGAACACCGGGTCTCGGCCCGCGCCGCCTTCACCGCCCACACCCGGGGCGGCTGGCGCGCCATCGGCCGGGACGACGCGGGCACCCTGGTGCCGGGCGCGCCCGCGGACTACGCGGTGTGGCGCACCGACGAGCTCGTGGTGCAGGCGCCGGACGACCGGGTGGCCCGCTGGTCGACCGACCCGCGCTCGGGCACGCCCGGACTGCCGGACCTCAGCCCCGGGGCGGAGCTGCCGGTCTGTCTGCGCACGGTGGTGTTCGGACAAACGGTCTTCGTCCGGCCGAACGAGTGACGTAGGGACATTTCGTACACCCGTCAGGCTGCCCTCCCGGCGCCGCCGCCACCTGCGGATCTTCCTCGTTGACCTGCGGTTTCGGCTCGACGCCGCAGGTCAAACGACTGTTGACAGAGAGCGGCCGGGGGCCGGTAGGTTCGGCCGGGTCCACCACAGGACGTCCGGCCGACAGAAGGTTTCTGCCGTCCGGGGGGTCCCCCCTGCTCCGCGGGAGCTCGGGGGAGGGTGCGACCCGGATGGGGTCCGGACGTTCAGTAGACAACGGCTCCAGGCAGCCCGCAGCCAGCGGGTCCCAGGCCGGCCCGAAGGGCGCCGGGCCCCCATTCCGACACCCCGGGACCTCGCGGTGCGGGAGTGCCCGGACCGCTCGCTATGGTGGTGCCCTGCGTACGGACAATAAGGGGCAGCAGTGAACGACGGCGGTCAGAGGCGATACGGCCCGCTCGGCAGAGCCTTGGTGATCATCCCGACCTACAACGAGGCGGAGAACATCAAGCCGATCGTCTCCCGCGTCAGGGAGTCGGTCCCCGAGGCCCACGTCCTGATCGCCGACGACAACAGCCCCGACGGCACCGGCAAGCTCGCCGACGAGCTGGCCGCCGACGACGACCACGTCCACGTCCTGCACCGCAAGGGCAAGGAGGGCCTGGGCGCCGCCTACCTCGCGGGCTTCCGCTGGGGCGTCGACGAGGGCTACGGCGTCCTGGTCGAGATGGACGCCGACGGCTCCCACCAGCCCGAGGAGCTGCCCCGGCTGCTCACCGCGCTCAAGGGCGCCGACCTGGTCCTCGGCTCGCGCTGGGTGCCGGGCGGCCGGGTGGTGAACTGGCCCAAGAGCCGCGAGTTCATCTCCCGAGGCGGCTCCACGTACTCCCGGCTGCTGCTCGGCGTGGACATCCGCGACGTCACCGGCGGTTTCCGGGCCTTCCGCCGCGAGACCCTCGAAGGCCTCGGCCTGGACGAGGTGGCCTCGCAGGGCTACTGCTTCCAGGTCGACCTGGCCCGCCGCGCGGTGGCCGCCGGCTACCACGTGGTCGAGGTGCCGATCACCTTCGTCGAGCGCGAGCGCGGCGACTCCAAGATGAGCAACGACATCATCGTCGAGGCGCTGTGGCGGGTCACGGCCTGGGGCGTCGGCTCGCGCGCCAACAAGCTCCTGGGCCGCAAGCCGTCCTGATCAGAGTGACGGCGCTCCTGTTCGCCGTCCGCTGACGGATCCCTTACGCCGTCCTGTCATGCTCCCAGGCACACTGGGAGCATGACGACCGGCATCCCGCCCTCCGCCCCGCCCAAGCGCTCCCGTGCGCGCACCCTCGTCCCGCTGGCGATCGCCGCCTGGCTCCTCGCGGAGATCTGGCTGCTGATCACGGTGGCGAGCGCCGCCGGGGGACTGACCGTGCTGGCCCTGCTGGTCGGCGGCGCCGTGCTCGGCGGATACGTGATCAAGCGCGCCGGGCGCCGGGCCTTCCGGAACCTCACGGAAACGCTTCAGCAGCAGCAGTACGGGGCGGCGGGCCCGGTCGCCGGGCCGCAGCCCGGCAGCGAGGGCAACACCTTCACGATGCTCGGCGGTCTGCTCCTGATGGTCCCGGGACTGCTCTCGGACGTCCTGGGGCTGCTCTGCCTGGTGCCGCCGGTGCGCAAGGCGCTCGGCAGGTACGCGGAGCGCTCGCTGGAGAAGCGGATGAGCGCCGCCCGCCCCGGCAGCCTGGGCGACGCCTTCCAGCAGGCCCGGATGCACCAGCCGGACGGCAAGGTGGTGCAGGGCGAGGTCATCCGGGAGGACGCGGGCTCCGCCCCGTACCGGGAGGACCGGGGGCCGCGGCCGCCGCTGACCTGACGGGCCGGCCCGACAGGGCGCCCGACAAAGCCTGACAAAAGTCGAGGGCCGGTCACACCGAAACGGTGTGACCGGCCCTCGACTCTTGCTTCTGCCTCTGCGCTAACGCTTAAGCAGACTTACGGCTGTCGCGCGGATGCACGGCAATGTTCATGGCGCCGGAACGCAGGACCTCCAGCCTCTCGGCCAGAACCTCCTCCAGCTCCTCGCGGGTGCGTCGCTCCATGAGCATGTCCCAGTGCGTACGCGCGGGCTTGCCCTTCTTCTCCTCAGGACCTTCGCCGTCCACCAGGAGTGCCATGGCGCCACACGCCTTGCACTCCCACTCCGGCGGGATGTCCGCCTCCACCGAGAACGGCATCTCGAATCGATGTCCGTTCTCGCATGCGTACTCCACCGCCTGGCGCGGGGCCAGATCGATGCCGCGGTCGGTCTCGTAGCTGGTCACCACGAGGCGCGTGCCGCGAAGAGCTCGCTCACTCATGAATCGTGCCTCCCGGGCTTGTCGCCCACAGGACAGGTGTCGCTGTCGTCGTCATCCGGTCAACGTCCGGTCGGCGGTAAAGATTCCCGTTGTGGGTCATGTGTCGCCGTCGTGCCGCCCCTTGTTGTACCCACCAGTGCCCGGTTTGTCACATCTGGCAGCAGATGTCACCCAGCGTCTTCACTACTTGAGCACGCAGTAACGGTCCGCCTGGCAGGCCAAAGGCGTACACTACCGGCCTTTCACTTCAACGTCTAAATCCGCGCCGGAACCGGGTTCCCGGCGGCCGCCACGGCGGCCCTCACGGGCACCCGGGCGAGCAGCACGAAGCCGATGCCGAAGAAGATCACGAGAGAGATGATCGCATCCCGGTAGCTCCCGGTCAGCTGGTACGCGAGCCCGAACACCAGTGGCCCCAGCCAGCTCAGCCCGCGGTCGCTCATCTCGTAGGCCGAGAAGTACTCGGCCTCCTTGCCGCTCGGCACCATGTGTGAGAAAAGCGACCGCGACAGCGCCTGGCTGCCGCCGAGGACCGTGCCGATCGCCGCGGCCAGCACGAAGAAGAGCGCGGGCGAGTGGGCGGGCAGGAAGTACCCGGTGCCCAGGATCAGCGCCCACACCGCCAGCGAGCCCAGGATCGTGCGCTTGGCGCCGTACGTCTGCGCGAGGCGCCCCATCCCGAGCGCCCCGGCCACCGCGAGCACCTGCACCAGGAGCACGGCGACGATCAGCGTGTTCTGGTCGAGCCCGAGCTCCTCGGAGCCGTACAGCGAGGCCTGCGAGATCACGGTCTGCACGCCGTCGTTGTAGATCAGGTACGCGAGCAGGAAGGCGAGGGTGAGCGGACGCGCGCGCATGTCGCGCAGCGTCGCGATGAGCTGGCGCCAGCCCGCGCCCACCCTGCCCTCGGCCGGGACGTGCCCGGCGGGCGCGCGCCGGTCCCGCAGCCGCCGCAGCGGTACGAGCGTGAACGCGCCCCACCAGACCCCCGCCGAGGCCAGACAGATCCGTACGGCCGTGCCCTCGGAGAGCCCGAAGCTGTCGTGGCCCGAGTAGAGGACCAGGTTGAGGACGAGGACGAACGCGCCCGCGGTGTAGCCGAAGGCCCAGCCGCGCGAGGAGACGCGGTCGCGCTCCTCGGGGCCGGCGATCTGGGGCAGATAGGCGTTGTAGAGCACCATCGAGACGGACAGCGCGGCATTGGCGACGATCAGCAGCACCGCGCCGAGCAGATAGCGGTGCCCGTCCAGGAAGAACATGCCCGCCGTCGCGGCGGCTCCGGTGTACGCGGCCGCCGCGAGCAGCGGCTTCTTGCGGCCGGTGCGGTCCGCCGCGGCGCCCACCACCGGCATCAGGACCACCGCGAGCACCACCGAGGCGGACACCGCGTACGCGAAGAGGGACCCGGCGCGCACCGGGACGCCCAGCGGGTGCACGAAGCCGTCCGCGTCGGCGGCGTCCTTGGCGATGGCCGTCAGATAGGGCCCGAGGAACACCGTCAGGACGGTCGTCGAGTAGACCGAGCACGCGAAGTCGTAGAAGTACCAGCCGCGTTGCTCGCGGCGGCGGTCGGCGTCCGGCGCCACCTGTGCGGCGGCCCGGCCCATGGTCTCGGCGGTCAAACCCCGCGCCCTCTCGTTCGTTCCTCGGGCGCGCGCCGGGTGTCAGAACCCGGTTCCCCGGTCGGTCAGTACCTTGCGCAGCGTCTCCAGATGATCGGTCATGATGCCATCGACGCCGAGGTCCAGGAGTTTCGTCATCCGATCGGGATCATTGATTGTCCATACGTGTACCTGCAGGCCCAGGGCGTGCGCGGTCTCCACGAAGCGGCGGTCCACCACCGGGATCCCGCTCTGGGCCTCGGGCACCTGCGCGCATACCGCGCCCCGCCGCAGAGGCACCGGCAGGCCGAGCGAGCGCAGCCTGAGGGCGGCGACGCCGCGCACGCCGTACGAGGTGGCCAGGCGCGGGCCCGCCAGCTTCGCGGCCCGGGCGACCCGGGCCTCCGAGAACGAGCCCACGCACACCCGGTCCCACGCGTCGGTCCGGCGGATCAGCTCCACCAGCGGGACGAGCGCGGACTCGGCCTTGAGGTCGACGTTCCAGCGCGCCTCGGGGAACGCTTCGAGCAGCTCCTCGAAGAGCGGCAGCGGCTCGCGGCCCGCCACCCGGGCCTGGCGCACCTCGGCCCACGGCAGATCGGCGATCCGCCCCACCGAGTCGGTGACCCGGTCAAGCGTGGAGTCGTGGAAGGCGACCAGACGGCCGTCGACCGTGGTGTGCACATCGGTCTCGAAGTACCGGAAACCGGCCGCCGCGGCCCGGCCGAAGGCGGCCGCGGTGTTCTCGATGCCGTCGGCCGACCCGCCGCGGTGGGCGAAGGCGATCGGCGTCGGATGGTCCAGATACGGGTGGCGTACGCGAGTCACCCGCGCAGTATCGCCTGTGCGGGTGTCGCCCCGGTGACGGGCTCGGCGGGCGCCGCCTCGGGGACGGCGAAGTAGCGCAGGAAGAACTGGGCGAGCGGGCCGATCGCGAGGGCGTACGCGACCGTGCCGACGCCCAGCGAGCCGCCGAGCAGGAAGCCGGTCACCACGACCACCACCTCCAGCGAGGTGCGCACCAGCCGGATCGAGCGGCCGGTGAGCCGGTGCAGCCCCGTCATCAGCCCGTCGCGCGGGCCGGGGCCGAACCGCGCCGCGATGTACAGACCGGTCGCCACGCCGTTGAGCAGGATCCCGCCGACCAGGAGCGGGATCCGGGCGGCGAGCCCGTGCACCTCCGGCACCAGGGCGAGCGTGGCGTCCATCGCGATGCCGATGGCGAAGACGTTGGAGACCGTGCCCAGCCCCGGGCGCTGCCGGATCGGTATCCACAGCAGCAGCACCAGCGCGCCCACGATGATCGAGACGACGCCGATAGTCACTCCGGTGCGCTCGGCGATCCCCTGGTGCAGCACGCCCCACGGTTCGAGCCCGAGCCCGCTGCGCACGAGCAGCGCGGAGCTCACGCCGTACAGCGTCAGGCCGACGTAGAGCTGGAGCAGCCTGCGGGTGAGGTGCGTGGACACGTGAATGCCCCCCTGTCTGGTGGTGGTGGACCGGCGCATGACACTCTGTGGCTGGGAAACCCATCCCAACCATGGCCAATTCGGGGAAGGTGGACTGACTTCCATGGCGCAGTGGACCTCGGCGGTCGGGCCGGCACAGCTCGCCCGTCAGCTCAACGCACAGCAGCAGCCCCGCCCGGCGGGCACCCGCAAGCCGCCCGCCTACCGGGCCCTCGCCGACGGGATCCGCCTGCTCGTCCTCGAAGGACGGGTGCCGGTGGCCGCCCGCCTGCCCGCCGAGCGGGAGCTCGCCCTGGCCCTGTCGGTCAGCCGCACCACGGTCGCCGCCGCCTACGAGGCGCTGCGCGGCGAGGGTTTCCTGGAGTCCCGCCGGGGCGCGGGCAGCTGGACGGCCGTGCCCGCGGGCAACCCGCTGCCCGCGCGCGGCCTGGAGCCGCTGCCGCCGGAGTCGCTGGGCTCCATGATCGACCTGGGGTGCGCGGCGCTGCCCGCGCCCGAGCCCTGGCTGACCCGCTCGGTCCAGGGCGCCCTGGAGGAGCTGCCGCCGTACGCGCACACCCACGGCGACTATCCGGCCGGGCTGCCCGCGCTGCGCCAGATGCTCGCCGAGCGGTACACCGCGCGCGGCATCCCCACCATGCCCGAGCAGATCATGGTCACCACCGGCGCGATGGGCGCCATCGACGCCATCTGCCACCTCTTCGCCGGGCGCGGCGAGCGGATCGCGGTCGAGTCGCCCTCGTACGCCAACATCCTCCAGCTGATGCGGGAGGCCGGGGCCCGGCTCGTGCCGGTCGCCATGGCCGAGGGTCTGACCGGCTGGGACCTTCCGCTGTGGCGCCAGGTGCTGCGCGACTCCGCGCCCCGGCTCGCCTATGTCGTCGCCGACTTCCACAACCCGACGGGGGCGCTGGCCGACGAGGACCAGCGCCGCGCCCTGGTCGACGCGGCCCGCTCGGCCGGGACCGTGCTCGTCGTCGACGAGACCATGTCCGAGCTCTGGCTGGACGAGGGCATCGACATGCCGCGCCCCGTCTGCGCCTTCGACCCGGCGGGCGCGACCGTGCTCACGGTGGGCTCGGCGAGCAAGGCGTTCTGGGCGGGCATGCGCATCGGCTGGGTGCGCGCGGCCCCCGACGTGATCCGCTCCCTGGTCGCCGCCCGCGCCTACGCCGACCTGGGCACCCCGGTCCTGGAGCAGCTCGCCGTCAACTGGCTGATGGCCACGGGCGGTTGGGAGCAGGCGGTCGACCTGCGCCGCACCCAGGCGCGCGAGAACCGCGACGCGCTGGTGGCGGCGGTCCGCCGGGAGCTGCCGGAGTGGGAGTTCGACGTACCGGTGGGCGGGCTCACGCTCTGGGTGCGCACCGGCGGGATCTCCGGCTCGCGCTTGGCGGAGGTGGGCGAACGGGTCGGCGTCCGGGTGCCCTCCGGCCCCCGGTTCGGCGTGGACGGCGCCTTCGAGGGGTACGTACGGCTGCCCTTCACCGTCAGCGGCCCGGTCGCCGAGGAGGCGGCGGCCCGGCTCGCCGCGGCGGCCCGCCTGGTGGAGAAGGGCGCGAGCAACGGGGGAGAGTCGCCGCGGACGTTTGTGGCGTGAGGGGCGTGGGCTGACAGCTTCTGTTGCCTGTCAGCCAAGCCCACAAGCCGTCAGCCGTCAGCCCTCCGCGGGCACCGCCTGCTGGGGCGGCGCCGCCTCCACCGGCAGGTCGCGCTCCGGGAGCAGGTCCAGGACCGCCTGGCGGTGCTGCTCGCTGGTCGCGTCGTCGTACGGGTCCGGCGTCGCCGGGACCTGGAGGCGCAGCACGGGCCCGGTGCCGAGGCGGGCGTAGCCGCGGCCGGGCGGGACCGCGGTGGTCGGGGTGGTGTGCGGCGGGACGCCGAGGACCCACTCGGCCAGAGTCGGGGAGCAGGGGCCGAGCACCACGCGCGCGCGGGTGTGCGTGCGGACCGGCTCGGTCAGCGCCTCCAGGCTGTCGAACTGCTCGGCGACCACCACGGTCACCCCGGCCGCCCGCCCGTGCCGCAGCGGGGTCTGGAGCAGCTGCTGAGGGTCGGGGCGCCCGTCGGCCGCGGCCAGGTGCCCGAAGACGCTCGGGCGGTCGAGCAGGATCCACAGCGGCCGCTTGATGTCGTCGGGGGCCGGGTGGCCGCCCTGGCGGGCGCGGTTGGCGGCGATGAGCCGGCGCTCGGTCTCGTGCGCGGCCCACTCCAGGGTGGCCAGCGCCCCGGCGAGGCCGCACTCCACGGCGAGCACTCCACGGCGCCCGGTCAGACAGGCGTATTCGCCCGTGCCGCTGCCCTCGACCACGAGCACGTCGCCGTGCTGGAGCGCCTGGAGGGCGATGGAGCGCAGCAGGGTCGTGGTGCCGCTGCCGGGCTCGCCCACCGCCAGCAGGTGCGGCTCGGTGGAGCGGGGGCCGGTGCGCCAGACGACCGGCGGCGCGTCGCGGACGTCCTCGCCCTCGGTGACCGGCACGGTCCGCTGCACCGCGTCCGCGTCGGTGAACCCGAGCACGGTCTCGCCGGGGCCCGCCACGAAGCGCTGGGCGGCGATCGAGGTGGAGAGCGCGTCCAGGACGCGCATGACGAGCTGGTTGCCCTCCTCGTCCCACTCGAACCGGTACTCCCGGCCGCGCCCGGACTTGGTGTGCAGCAGCTGCTCGATACGGGCGCGCGCCTCGGGCTCGCCGTCCGTGAAGTACGCGGGGTAGCGGATGAGGAGCCGGGTGACGCGGCCCGCGTCGTCGAACTCGTACTCGCTGAAGGCCTTGGCCCACTCCCCGCCGTGGGCGAAGAGCGGGCTGGGGTCCTCCGCCACCGAGAAGTACGGCACCAGCGCCTCGTACAGCGCCTGGAGGCGGCCGGTCTCGGCCTCGTCGGGGCCGGTCCTGACGGGGGTGCGCTCACGGCCCTTCCAGGCGGCCGCGGCCATCACCGTGATCAGGGCGAGCAGCGGCCCGTACGGGATGAGCGCGACCACCAGGACCACGGCCGCCACCAGGAACAGCGCGGGACCACGCCGTTCCCTCGGCGTGGCGGCCCACTTGCCGCGCAGGGCGGCGGCGATCAGCCGCAGGCCGCGGCTGATCGTGATGAGCGGATGGAGGACGTCGGTGGCGCTGTCGGCGGCCGTGCGCGCGATCTCGCGGCTGCGGGCGATCGGAACGCTCGTGCTGCTCAGAATGCGGGGGAGTGGTCGCCGGGCCACGTCGGTCTCCTGAGGGGGTGGTCGGGACTGCGGGAGGTCAGAACTTGATCCCGCCCAGCAGGCTGGCCAGGCTCTGGCCGCCGGCCTTGATGCTCGGGGCGATCGCGGTGCCCGCGAGGTAGAAGCCGAAGAGGGCGCAGACCATGGCGTGCGACGCCTTCAGACCGTCTTTCCGGAAGAAGAGGAAGACGATGATTCCGAGCAGGACGACGCCTGAGATGGACAGGATCATGAGGAGTTCTCCTGGTTGATGGGGACAGTCACCATGAGTTCTTCCAGGATCACAGGAAGTATCTATGTGATAAAAGCTGCAATCGGGTGAAATTCTCTGATTTTCACTGGAGTGGCGGATACGGAACCGGGTCGCGGGCGGGACACTGTGCGGCCGCGGGGCCGGAAGCCGTCACTCGCGGTGAGCTTTGCCCCGGGCGGACCGAACCATGTCGTCCGACGGGCAGTACCCTGTCGATTCACTCGTACGGCCCCGATGCCGTACGGGCCAGGTCACAGGCGTTCCGATGAGCGCTTCGGACAAGACGAAAGGCGGTTCGTGCGATGAGCGATGCCCTCGATCCCGAGGTGGTCGAGCTGGCGGGCAGGATCTTCGATCTGGCGCGCCAGGGGGACGCCGAGGCGCTCGCCGCCTACGTCGACGCCGGCGTCTCGCCCGACCTCACCAATGACAAGGGCCACACGCTCGTCATGCTCGCCGCCTACCACGGGCACGCGGAGGCGGTCTCCGCGCTCCTCGCGCGCGGTGCCGACCCGGACCGCGCCAACGACCGCGGCCAGACGCCGCTCGCGGGTGCCGTCTTCAAGGGCGAGGACGCGGTCGTCAAGGCGCTGCTGGCAGGCGGAGCCGATCCTTCCGCCGGAACGCCGTCCGCGCTCGACACCGCACGGATGTTCGGCAAGACAGAACTGATCGCACTCTTCGGCGACCGCTGAGGTTTGCGCCGGGTACCCCCTGCGTACCTGGTGAGAGGGGCTCGTAAATGTGGTCGCGGTGGCGAAATGCCTGGGTCATCATGACGACGAGCCCCCACACCAGGGGCAGGGTCCTTACAACGGGGGCCATACGACGAGAGGCAGGAAGATGACTCACAGCAAGCGGAAGACGGCGGACGGCCGAACATGTTGGCGCGCGGCCTACTAGGGCACGGCACGAATCCCGGTTGCGTCGACAGCTTGATGTGAGGCTACTTCCATGTTTGATCCGGTCATAGCGCCGAGCGGTACGCTGCTCGGCCTGCTGCAGCGGGGCCGCGGCGACGGCACCCTGCACGCGCTCGCCGCCCCGCGCCCAGAAGCCCTGGCGGCCCTGAACCACTGTGTACTGGGCGACCCCCGCCACGACTGGCAGGTGGAGAACCGCTCCCTGTACTACGCGCGCCTCTACCTGGATCTCGACGGCGGACTCGACGAGATCGAGGCCCATCTCTTCAGTTCCGAGGACGTCCTCGACGCCGACGAGCACCGCACCGGTCTCGCGCTCGCGGTCCTCGGCCACCTCGCCTCCTACGGGAGGGACGACGCGCTCGTGCTGCTGCGGCGGTACGCCGTGCGTGGTGCCAACTGGGGCTGGGCCCTGGACGAGCTCGCTCTGCGTGACGACGACGCGGGCCTGCGCGCCCTCGCCGAGCCGGTCCTGGCCCGCTTCCCCGGCACCCCCGAGGGCGACGCCGAACTGGCCGCCACCGTCCGGGACGCCTTCGAGCCCCGGCCCTGGCGGCTGTGGGCCGAGGACACCCGGGACGCGGTCGGCGCCCGGGTGCGCGCCGCCCAGGAAGCCGGGTCCTTCGACCGCTGGCAGCGCCAGATGCGGCCGTCCGGACCCCGCCCCGGCTGGAGCGTCCAAGCCGTCTTCGACTGGGCCCAGGAGGGCCTGGAGCGCGGCGCCGACCTCACTCTGCCCGCCGCCCGCTGCCTGGGCGCGGTGGCCGGGCCCGACGACCGCGACCTGATCGTCGAGGCCGCGCGCGCCGGTTCGGACGGCGCCCGCTGCGCCTCCCTGCACTACCTCACCGAGTCACGCGACCCCCGTGTGCTCGACCTCATCGAGGCCGCCGTCGCCGGCGGCTCCCGCACCGTGGCCGAGGCCGCCGTCCACGCCTTCGAGCGGATGTGCGGGCCCGAGGCCGTCGACCGGGCGCGCGGCTGGGTGCACCGGCCCGACGCGCTCGGCGCCGCCGCCGCGGGCGTCCTGGCCTGCCGGGGCGAGGCCGAGGACGCCCAGCTGGTCCTCGGCGCACTGCGCGAGTGCGTGCGCTCCGAAGGGCCCGACGCGCCCCTGCTGCGCCCCCTGGTCGACGGGGCAGGACGGCTCGGCATCGGCTGCGCCGCCCCCGTGCTGCGGCACCTCTACCGCGAGACCGCCTCCTCCGAGCTGCGCGGCCGCACCGCGCGCGCCCTCGCCGCCACCGACCCCTCCTTCGCCACCGGCTTCGCCGTCGAGTGCCTGTGGGACTGCGAGGAGACCACCCGCGAAGTGGCCGCGCAGTACGCCGAGCTCGTCGACGCGCGCGTGGCCGAGCGGCTGCGGCGCCTCGCCGACGACCCGGCCGAGGAGGCCGAGGTACAGAGCGCCATCCACAACCGGATGGGCCCGGACGCACCCGCGATATGAGCCGACCGGGCTCCACGGGCACCGTCCGAACGAGCTGGGAGCGCTGTCCGAAAGACACGCTGTCTGAAAAGCTCATGGGACGTTCCCCGGGCGGAAAGATCCAAGTCGGCGGGGCCACCCCGGCAGCGACGACAACACGGGTATGCGTGTCGTCATCGTCACCGAATCCTTCCCGCCCGATGTCAACGGCGTCGCCCACTGCGCCCTGCAGACCGCCCGGCACCTCGCCGCCCGCGGTCATGAACCGCTCGTAGTAGCCCCGGCCGCGGCAGCCGGGGACGACACCACGGCCCCCTGTCCCGTGGTCCGCGTCCCCTCGCTGCCGCTGCCCGGCTATCCGCAGGTCAGGGTGGCCCTGCCGAGCCGCCGGGTGGCCGCCGCCCTCACCGCCCACCGGGCCGAACTGGTCCATCTGGCGAGCCCGTTCGTGCTCGGGGTGCGCGGGATGGCGGCCGCCGCCCGGCTCGGGGTGCCCGCCGTCGCCGTCTACCAGACCGACCTCGCCGGGTACGCCCGTACGTACATGGGCACCGGCGAGAACACCGCCTGGCGGCGGCTCAGAGCCGTCCACGGCGCCGCCGACCGCACCCTCGCCCCCTCCACCGCCGCCGTCCGCGATCTGGCGGAGCACGGGGTGGAGCGGGTGCGGCTGTGGCCGCGCGGCGTCGACACCGAAAGGTTCCGGCCAGAGCTGCGCGACGAGGCGCTGCGGCGCGAACTCGCCCCCGGCGGCGAGCTGATCGTCGGCTATGTGGGCCGCCTCGCCGCCGAGAAGCAGGTGGAGCTGCTGTCCGGGGTCTGCGCGCTGCCCGGCGTCCGGGTGGTGATCACCGGGGACGGGCCGAGCGCCGGGGCGCTGCGGGGCGCGCTGCCCGGGGCGCTGTTCCTGGGCCGCCGCGCCGGCGACGAACTCGCCCGGGTCTTCGCCTCCCTGGACGTCTTCGCGCACACCGGGCCGTACGAGACGTTCTGCCAGACCGTGCAGGAGGCCATGGCGAGCGGGGTGGCGGTGATCGCCCCGGCGGCGGGCGGGCCGCTCGACCTGGTGGACCACGGGCGCACCGGCCTCCTCGTCGCGCCGCGCGACGCCGACGCGGTCCGCGACGCGGTGCTGCGGCTCGCGGATCCCGCGCTGCGGCAGGCGTACGGGCGGGCCGGGCGGGCCGCCGTCGCGGGCCGGACCTGGGCCGCCGTCGGGGACCAACTGCTCGACCACTACGCCGAAGTGCTCTGCGAGCGCCCGGTGGTGGCGGCATGAGCGGGCTGCGGATCGTCCGCCTGGCGAACTTCGTCACGCCCTCCTCGGGCGGGCTGCGCACGGCCCTGCGCGAGCTCGGCCGCGGCTATCTGGCGGCCGGCCACGACCCGGTGCTGATCGTCCCCGGCACCCACGCGCGCGACGAGCACACCGAACAGGGCCGGGTGATCACCCTGCCCGGCGTGGTGCTGCCCGGCACCGGCGGCTACCGGGTGCTCGCCGACCGCCGCCGGGTGCGGCGCGTCCTGGAGGCGCTCGGCCCCGACCGGATCGAGGTGTCGGACCGGACGACCCTGCGCTGGACCGGGGAGTGGGCGCGGCGCGAGCGGGTGCCGTCGGTGATGGTCTCGCACGAGACGGCGGACGGCGTGCTGCGCACCTGGGGCGCCCCCGAGCACCTCGCGCGCGCCGCCGCCGACCGGCTCAACAGGCGCTCCGCCTGGGCGTATTCGCGCATCGTCTGCACCACGGAGTGGGCCGAGCGCGAGTTCGTACGGATCGGGGCGGGCAACGTCACGCGCGCGCCGCTCGGCGTGGACCTGGTGGGGTGCCGCCCCGGGCGGCGCTCCCTGCCGCTGCGCGAGCACTGGCTGCGTGGCGAGAGCGTGCTGCTGGCGCTGTGCTCCCGCCTCTCGGTGGAGAAGCGGCCGGGCACCGCCCTGGACGCGCTGGTGGAGCTGCGGCGCCGGGGCGTGCGTGCGCGGCTCGTCGTGGCCGGGGACGGGCCGCTGGCGGCGGGGCTCGAACGCCGGGCGCGGGCCGCGCGGCTGCCGGTGGAGTTCCTGGGGTACGTCGGCGACCGGGCGCGGCTCGCGGACCTCCAGTCCGCGGCGGACGTCTGTCTGGCGCCGGGGCCTGCTGAAACGTTCGGCCTGTCGGCCCTGGAGGCGCTGGCGGGCGGGACGCCGGTGGTGTGCAGCCGGTCCTCTGCGCTGCCCGAGGTGGTGGGCACGGCGGGCCTGGCCGCCGCCGACACGGGCGCGGCCTTCGCCGACGCGGTCCAGGACCTCCTGTCCCGACCGGAGGAGCCCCGCAGGCACGCGGCACGCGCGCGTGCCGAACTCTTCGGGTGGGACGCTTCGGTGGCGGCGTTCCTGGCGGCACACGACGCGCCCGTGCGGGCATCGGGGGATGCGCTCGCCGCGCGGGCGAGGGCACGGGTCGTCCAGGCACCGCCCGCCGCCGTTCCGCGCCCCCGGAAACCGGGTGTGGCGGCATGACCGCGTCGCTCGCGGCCCTGCCGCCCCTGACGGCCGCGCCCCTCGGCCCTGCGCGTCCCCTGCGGTTCGCCGCGCTCGGGGACTCGCTCACCGAGGGCGTCGGCGACCCCGTGCCCGGCGGGTGGCGCGGCTGGGCCGCGCTGCTGGCCGGGGACGGGCCCGGGTGCGAGTTCCGCAACTTCGCCGTCAGCGGAGCGCTCACCCGGGACGTGGCCGAGGAACAGGCGCCACGCGCGCGTGCGTTCGCGCCCGACCTCGCCTCCGTGGTGGTCGGGGTCAACGACACCCTGCGCCGCTCCTTCGACATCCACCACGTCGCCGCCCGGCTCGACGCGGTCTACGGCGGGCTCGCCGCGCAGGGGGCGGTGCTGCTCACGGCCTGTCTGCCCGACCCCGGGGCGACGCTCGCCCTGCCCGGCCCGCTCGCCCGTCCGCTGGCCCGCCGCCAGCAGGCGGTCAACGCCGTGGTGCACGCCCTCTCCGCGCGGTACGGCGCCGCGCATCTGCACCTGGCCGACCGGGCCTGGGTCGGCGACCGCTCGCTGTGGAGCGCGGACCGGCTGCACCCGGGCGAGCGCGGCCACCGGCTGATCGCGGCCTCCTGCCACGCCCTGCTCGCCGAGCGCGGCCTCGCACCGGGCGCCCCGCCCTCGTACGAGCCGGACCGGCCGCCGCCCGGCCGGTCCGCCGCGCTGCTGTGGCTGGCGACGGCCGGGACCGCCTGGGTGGCGCGGCGCTCCACGGACCTGCTGCCCCAGCTCCTCGGCCTGGCCGGGGCCGAGCTGCGGCACGCCGCGCGCGGCACCGCCGCCCACCTCGATCTGCGCGCCGCGGAGGCGCTCTCCGCCGCGCTCGCGGCCGTCAGCGCTCCCCCCGGCCAGGGCCGCCTTGCCAGAATGGAGGGATGACAGGGCGCTGGGAGTTCTGGATCGACCGTGGCGGCACCTTCACGGACGTGGTGGGTAGACGGCCCGACGGGCGCCTGGTCAGCCGCAAGCTCCTCTCCCACGACCCGGACCGCGACCGCGACGCCGCGGTCGCCGGGATCCGGCTGCTGCTCGGCCTCGGTCCCGACGAGCCGGTCCCGGCCGACCGGATCTCCGTCGTCAAGATGGGTACCACGGTCGCCACCAACGCCCTCCTGGAGCGGCGCGGCGAGCCGACCGTCCTGGTCGTCACCGAGGGCTTCCGGGACGGCCTGCGGATCGCGTACCAGAACCGGCCGCGGCTGTTCGACCGGCACATCGTGCTGCCGGACGCGGTGTACGAGCGGGTCGTCGAGGTGGCCGAGCGGGTCGACGCGCACGGCGCCACCGTCCGCCCGCTCGACCTCGCGGGCGTCACCGAGGGGCTGCGGGCCGCCCGCGCGGAGGGTCTGCGCAGCGCCGCCGTCGTCCTGATGCACGGCTACCGCTATCCCGACCACGAGACGGCCGTCGCCGAGGCCGCACGGGCGCTCGGCTTCACCCAGGTCAGCTGCTCGCACGAGGTGAGCCCGCTCATCAAGCTGGTGCCGCGCGGCGACACCACCGTGGTGGACGCCTACCTCTCGCCGATCCTGCGCCGCTATGTCGACGAGGTCGCCAAGGAACTCGACGGCGTACGGCTGATGTTCATGCAGTCCAACGGCGGCCTGCGGGAGGCCGCGCACTTCCGGGGAAAGGACGCCGTGCTCTCCGGACCGGCGGGCGGCGTGGTCGGCATGGCCCGTACCTCCGGACAGGCCGGCCACGCGCGCGTGATCGGCTTCGACATGGGCGGCACCTCGACCGACGTCTCGCACTACGCGGGCGCCTTCGAGCGGGACTTCGCCAACCAGGTCGCCGGGGTCCGGATGCGCGCCCCCATGATGAACATCCACACCGTGGCGGCGGGCGGCGGCTCGGTGCTCCACTTTGACGGGCAGCGCTACCGGGTCGGCCCGGACTCGGCGGGCGCGGTCCCGGGCCCGGCCTGCTACCGGCGCGGCGGCCCGCTCACCGTCACCGACGCCAATGTGATGCTGGGCCGCGTCCAACCGGCCCACTTCCCGGCGGTGTTCGGCCCCGGCGGCGATCTGCCGCTGGACGCCGAGGCGGTACGGGAGCGGTTCGCCGAGCTGGCCGAGCGCACCGGCGGCGGGCGCAGCCCCGAGGAGGTCGCCGCCGGATTCCTGGAGATCGCCGTGCTCAACATGGCGAACGCGGTCAAGAAGATCTCCGTGCAGCGCGGCCACGACGTCACCCGCTACGCCCTGACCAGCTTCGGCGGCGCCGGCGGCCAGCACGCCTGCGCGGTCGCGGACGCGCTCGGCATCGACACCGTCCTCGTACCGCCGCTGGCGGGCGTCCTCTCCGCCTACGGCATCGGCCTCGCCGACGCGACCGCGATGCGCGAGCGGTCCGTCGAGGCGGAGCTCGACGAAGCCTGCGTCGGGCGGGTGCGCGAGCTGTGCGGTGAACTCGCGGCACGCACGCGTGGCGAACTGCGCGCCGACAGCATCCCGGACGAGGCGATCACCACCCACGCGCGCGTGCTGCTCCGCTACGCCGGTACGGACGCCAGCCTGCCGGTCGCCCTGGACGCGGCCGACGCCATGAAGGAGGCGTTCGAGCGCGAACACCGCGCGCGGTACGCCTTCACCATGGACAAGCCGCTGGTCGTGGAGGCGGTGTCGGTGGAGGCCGTCGGCGCCGCCGGGCCGCACGGCGCCCCCGAGATCGAGGAGTACGCGCGCGAGGGCGAGCACGGCCCGTCCGCCACCGTGTCCATGTTCGTGGCGGGCGGGCGCCGGGACGTCCCGCTGTACCGGCGCGCCGCCCTGCGGCCGGGCGACACCGTGGCCGGGCCCGCGATCGTCGCCGAGGCCGACGCCACCACCGTGGTGGACGACGGCTGGCAGGCCGCCGCCGGTGACCTCGGGCACCTGCTGCTCACCCGGGCGCGCCCCCGCCCCGGCCGCACCGCCGTCGGCACGGACGTCGACCCGGTGATGCTGGAGGTCTTCAACAACCTCTTCATGGCGATCGCCGAGCAGATGGGCGTACGCCTGGAGAACACCGCCCACTCCGTCAACATCAAGGAGCGCCTCGACTTCTCCTGCGCGCTCTTCGACGCCGAGGGCAACCTGATCGCCAACGCCCCGCACATCCCCGTGCACCTGGGCTCGATGGGCGAGTCCATCAAGGAAGTGCTGCGCCGCAACGCGGGCGCCATGCGGCCCGGTGACGTCTACGCCATCAACGACCCGTACCACGGCGGCACCCATCTGCCCGACGTCACCGTGGTCACCCCGGTGTTCGACGGCGAGGAGCTGCGGTTCCTGGTGGCCTCGCGCGGCCACCACGCCGAGATCGGCGGCATCACCCCCGGCTCCATGCCCGCCTTCAGCCGCACCGTCGAGGAGGAGGGCGTGCTCTTCGACAACTGGCTGCTGGTACGGGACGGACGGCTGCGCGAGGCGGAGACGCGCGCGTTGCTGACCGGTGCCGCGTACCCCTCGCGCGACCCCGACACCAACCTCGCCGACCTGCGCGCCCAGATCGCCGCCAACGAGAAGGGCATCGCCGAACTGCGGCGCATGACCGACGAGTTCGGGCTCGACGTCGTCCAGGCCTACATGGGGCACGTCCAGGCCAACGCCGAGGAGTCCGTGCGGCGGATCGTGGCGGAGCTGAGCGACGGGTCGTACAGGTACGAGACCGACGGCGGCGCCGTCATTCAGGTCGCCGTCACCGTGGACCGCGAGAGCCGCAGCGCCGTACTGGACTTCACCGGCACCTCGCCGCAGCAGCCGGGCAACTTCAACGCGCCCCGGTCGGTGGTGATGGCGGCCGTCCTGTACGTCTTCCGGACGCTGGTGGACGACGACATCCCGCTCAACAGCGGCTGCCTGAAACCGCTGGAGGTACGGGTGCCGCCCGGCTCGATGCTGGCGCCGCGGTACCCGGCCGCGACCGTCGCCGGAAACGTCGAGACCTCGCAGGCCGTCACCGGCGCGCTCTACGCGGCCCTGGGGATCCAGGCCGAGGGCTCCGGCACGATGAACAACGTGACCTTCGGCAACGACCGGGTGCAGTACTACGAGACGGTGGCCTCCGGTTCGGGCGCCGGTGACGGCTTCGACGGCGCGGACGCCGTGCAGACCCACATGACCAACTCGCGCCTCACCGACCCGGAGGTCCTTGAATGGCGCTATCCGGTACGGGTGGACGCCTTCGCCGTACGGGAGGGCAGCGGCGGGCGGGGCCGGTGGACCGGCGGGTGCGGGGTCGAGCGCCGGATCCGGTTCCTGGAGCCGATGACCGTGGCCCTGCTGACCGGCCACCGGCGCGTGGCGCCGTACGGCATGGCGGGCGGTGAGCCGGGCGGGCTCGGCGCGAACCTGGTGGAGCGCGCGGACGGCCGCAGCGAGCCGCTGGAGGGCGTGGACACGGTCGAGGTGGGCCCCGGGGACGTTCTGGTCGTCCGCACGCCCGGAGGCGGCGGCTACGGCGCCTGACGCGTCCGTACGGCATGTCGTACGGGCACGAACCGCAGCGGGGTGCCGGGCGCGGCCTGTGCGGCGGCGGCCAGATCCGCCCCGGCGACCACGCCCACCACCGGGTAGCCGCCGGTGGTCGGATGGTCGGCCAGGAACACCACCGGGCGCCCGTCCGGCGGCACTTGGACCGCGCCCCACACCATGCCCTCGCTGGGCAGCTCGCCGTGGACCGCCCGCTCCAGCGCCGGGCCCTCGGTGCGCAGGCCGATGCGGTTGCTCGCGGCGGAGACCCGGTAGCGGCCGGTGGCGAGGGCGGCGAAGGCGTTCTGCGTGAACCAGTCGGCGCGCGGCCCCGGCAGCATCCGCAGAACCAACTCCCGTGGCGGGCCAGGCGCCGGGGCCGCGTCCACGCGCGCGTAGTGCTCGGCCGGGTGCCCCAGGGGCAGGACGGCGCCGTCGGTGAGCGGCGCCGGGCCGAGCCCCGAGAGGAGGTCGGTGGAGCGGCTGCCGAGGACCGGCTCGACGGCGATCCCCCCGGCGAACGCCACATAGGAGCGCACCCCGAGCACGGCGGCGCCGACCTCCAGGACGGCCCCCGCGGGCACCCGCACCGGCGCGCCCCACGCCGCCGGCCGCCCGTCGACGGACACCGGGCAGGGTGCCCCCGTCACCGCGACCGTGACGGCCCGCCGCGGGCGCACCGCGCACCCGGTCAGCGTCGTCTCCAGGACGGCCGCGCCCGGCGGGTTGCCCACCAGCCGGTTGGCGACGCGGCTCGCGGGCAGGTCGAGCGCCCCCGAGCGCGGCACGCCGAGGTGGGCGTGGCCGTGGCGCCCCTCGTCCTGGACGCAGGTGAGCGCCCCGGCCCGCACCGCGCAGAAGGCCCGGTCCGTCATGCCCCGCCCCGGGGGACGAAGCGCACCCGGGTGCCCGGTGCCAGGAGCGCGGCGGGCTCCCGCTCCGGGTCCCAGAGCACGGCGTCCGTGGAGCCGACGAGCTGCCAGCCGCCCGGCGAGGAGCGCGGATAGACGCCGGTGTACGGGCCCGCCAGGGCCACCGACCCGGCCGGGACCGAGGTCCTCGGAGTGGCGCGGCGGGGCACCCCGTACCGCTCGGGAAGCCCGGTCAGATAGCCGAAGCCGGGCGCGAACCCGCAGAACGCCACCCGGAACTCGGCCGCGTGGTGGATCCGTACCGCCGCCTCGGGCGAGACGCCCCACGCGCGCGCGACCTCGGCCAGGTCGGGGCCGTCGTAGCGGACCGGGATCTCCACCACGGCGCCCGTGTCCGCGCGCGGCGCCGCGACCTCCCAGCCGGGCAGCAGCGCCGCGAGGCCGGCCGGGTCGTCCAGACCGTCGAGCAGGACCGTACGGGCCGCCGGGACGATCTCCCGTACCGGCGGCAGGCTTCCGGCGGCGCGGCGGCGCAGCAGCTCGGCGTGCAGGGCCTCGGCGTCCGCGCCGCTGTCCAGCTCGACCAGCAGCGCGCGGTCGCCGACGGGCAGCGTCCGCATCGGCAGGACACGCCTCACGCGAACGCCTCCACCCGTACGCCCGCGCCCTCCAGGGACCGCCGTACCCGGTGGGCGAGGGCGGCGGCGCCGGGGGTGTCGCCGTGCAGGCAGAGCGAACGCGCGCGTACCTCGACGCTCTCGCCCGTGGCGGCGACCACCGTCCCGGTCCTGGCCAGCGAGAGCGAGCGCTCCACGACCGCGTCCGGGTGGGTGATGACGGCGCCGTCCTGGCCGCGCGGGACGAGCGTCGCGCGCGAGGTGTACGCACGGTCCGCGAACGCCTCGGTGACCACGGGCAGTCCGGCCTTCGCGGCCCGCGCCAGAAGGCGGGAGCCCGGCAGCCCGAGCACCGCGGGCGCGCCGCCCGCCAGACGCACGCCCTCGACGACGGCCGCCGCCTGCTCCTCGTCGTGGACGACGCGGTTGTAGAGCGCGCCGTGCGGTTTGACGTAGGCGACGCGGCTGCCCGCGGCGCGCGCGAAGACCTCCAACGCGCCTATCTGGTAGGCGACCTCGGCCGCCAGCTCGTCCGGCGGGACGTCCATGGCCCGCCGTCCGAACCCGGCCAGATCGCGGTAGGAGACCTGGGCGCCGATCCGCACCCCGCGCTCGGCCGCCAGCGCGCACACGCGCCGCATGGTGGCCGCGTCGCCCGCGTGGAAGCCGCAGGCCACATTGGCGCTGGTGACGACTGACAGCAACTGTTCGTCGTCGGTCAGCCGCCAGCGGCCGAAGCCCTCGCCCAGATCGGCGTTGAGGTCGATGACCGGGGTCACTTGAGCTCCTGTCCACGGGTCTCGGGCAGTCCGAACAGGGCCACGACGGCCAGCGCGTAGCCGATCGCGCCGAGGGCCAGCGCGCCGCCCACGCCCCAGCTGTCGGAGAGGTAGCCCACGAAAGTGGGCAGGAAGGCGCCGACGGCCCGGCCGCTGTTGTACGTGAAGCCCTGGCCCGTGCCGCGTACCGCCGTCGGATAGAGCTCGCTCAGGAACGAGCCGAAGCCGCTGAAGATCGCCGACATGCAGAAGCCCAGCGGGAAGCCGAGGACGAGCAGCAAGGTGTTCGCGCCGGACGGGATGTGTGTGTAGACCAGAATGCAGAGCGCGGAGAGCACGGCGAAGAGCTGGATGTTCCGCTTGCGGCCGAGCCGGTCGCTGAGCACGCCGCCGGTGAGGTAGCCGAGGAAGGCGCCGGAGATCAGGAACGTCAGATAGCCGCCGGTGCCGACGACGGTGAGCCCGCGGTCGGTCTTGAGATAGGTCGGCACCCAGGTGGCGAGCGTGTAGTAGCCGCCCTGGACGCCGGTGGAGAGCAGCGTCGCGAAGAAGGTCGCGCGCAGCAGGTCCTTCTTGAAGATCGCGGCGAACGAGCCGCGCCCGGAGCCGGCCGCGCGCCGCTGCTCGGCGGCCTCCGGGGCGTCGCTCACATGGCGCCGGATGTAGATCACCAGGAGGGCGGGCAGCGCGCCCGTCCAGAACATCACGCGCCACGCGGTGTCCGCGTCCACGTAGTGGAAGACCAGCGTGTAGACGATCACGGCCAGCGCCCAGCCCGCCGCCCAGGCGCTCTGCACGGCGCCCAGGGTGCGGCCGCGCTCCTTGGCCGAGGCGTACTCGGCGACCAGGATCGCGCCGACCGCCCACTCACCGCCGAAGCCGAAGCCCTGGAGGGCGCGGCAGACCATCAGCGTCTCGTACGTGGGCGCGAAGCCGCAGGCCACGGTGAACACCGCGTACGTGATCACCGTGATCATCAGCGCCTTCACCCGGCCGATGCGGTCGGCCAGGATCCCGGCGAGCGCGCCGCCGACCGCCGAGACCACCAGGGTCACCGTGGTGAGCAGACCGGTCTGGCCGTGGTCGAGGCCGAAGTACGCGCCGATCGCGACCATGCTCAGCGGCAGCGTGAAGTAGTCGTAGGAGTCGAGGGCGTAGCCGCCGAACGCGCCGCCGAAGGCGCGGCGGCCGCGCGGGCCGAGGGCGCGCAGCCACCCGAAGGGGCCGCCGCTGCCGGGGAGTTCGCCCTGTTCCGGCTGTGCCTGGGTCGTGCTCATCTGCACCTCGCAGGGGGAGGGCGTGCGTGGGGGTGGGGCCGTGCGGTGCCGCCCAAGCTAGAGGATCGTTGAACAATCCGACAAGAGTCGTGTCGGCTCGTCCTGCGTTCCGCGCCCGCGTCCTACGATGGGAGCCGTGCGTCGCCGGGAGTCCGGCGGGGGAGTGAGGATGCCGTGGGGACGACGGAGTCCGAGGTCGGCGGGCTGGTGGAGGACCGCCCGCTGCTCGGCCGCACCAGTACGGCCGAGCGGGTCGCGGACATCCTGCGCGGCCGGATCGCCGAGGGCTACTTCCCGCCAGGGGAGCGCCTCGCGGAGGACGCGATCGGCAAGGCGCTCGGGGTCTCGCGCAACACGCTGCGCGAGGCGTTCCGGCTGCTGACCCACGAGCGGCTGCTGGTCCACGAGCTCAACCGCGGGGTGTTCGTGCGGATCCTGGCGGTCGAGGACGTCGAGGACATCTACCGGACCAGACGCCTGGTCGAGTGCGCCGTCGTCCAGGGCCTGGGCAGGCCGCCGTACGCACTGGAGCCCCTGGACGCGGCGGTCGCGGACGGGGAGCAGGCGGCCCGGCGCCACGACTGGAAAGGCGTGGCCACCGCCAACATCCACTTCCACCGGGAGCTCGTGGGCCTCGCGGGCAGCGCGCGCACGGACGAGCTGATGCGCGGCGTCCTGGCCGAACTGCGGCTCGCCTTCCATGTGGTGGACGACCCGAAACGGCTCCATCAGCCCTATCTCATACGGAACCGGGAGATTCTGGAAGCCCTGCGGTCGGGCGAGCGGAACGGGGCGGTCCGGCTCCTCGCGGACTATCTCGACGACTCCCGCAGGCAGTTGGTGGAGGCGTACGCGGGGCTGGTGGCGGCCGGGGACTAGACGGCGGCAGGGCGGTCACGGCGGTCGTATCTGCGCCGTTTCGACCGTTGTCAGTGCGAGGACCTAATCTGTGCAGCGTGACTTCGCCTGCCTCGACGGAACCCGTTCCGCCCCAGCTCAGCGCGGGGCCGCGCCCGGCACCGGGCCCGGCCGCCGACGAGGGGCTGGCGCGCAGGCTGCGCGCGCTCGCCTGCACCGCCCCGCTGCACGACCTGGACGTGCGCAAGGCGAACCTCGCGGGCGAGTACTCGGTGTACGCGATGGCGGAGGTCGCCCTCGCCTCGATCGACCTCGTCACGCTGAACATGGACTTCGACACGGGCGCCGACCACGAGCAGATAGTGGCCAGGCTGATCCCGCGGGTCGCCGCCCAGGCGCCCGGCCGCCCGGCCGCCGAGCACGAGCGGGTGGCCCGCTGGGTCCTGGAGAACCTGATCAACGTCGGCAGCGTGGACCGCGGCTTCCGCGCGGTGTACGGGACGTTCAGCCCGGACGGCGTCTACGTCCGCCGGGACTACGACTTCAAGCTGATCGAAGAGGTCCCGGGGTACGGGGGCAGCGTCTACCTCCGTACGACGGACGAGGCCGTGAACGTGCTGGTGGGCGCGCTCGACACGGACGTCACCAGCGCGCAGATCGCCGCCGAGGTGAAGCTCGAGGTGCTGATCAGCCGGGGCCGGCTCGCCGACGCCCAGCTCGCCGCCGAGCAGGCGCGCTACCGGACCGTGCAGTACGCGGAGACGCTGCGCCGCACCCTGGAAGCGACCCGGCGCAACGTGCGGGCGGTCGACTGGCTGAACGCGGTCCCGGACATGATCGCGGAGGCGCTCGACCACGTGGCCGACCGCTACCGCCACGAGAACGCGATCCTGACCAACATCCGCAAGGCCCGGGACGAGGCGGAGGAGCCCGAGAACAAGCGGCGGGCCGCCGAGCTCGTCGACATCGTCAAGGACTGCATCCGCCGCCACACGCAGTTGCAGTCGCGCCTCCTGGAGGCCGGGCCGCTGTTCCGCGCCGAGCAGGACCGCCAGGCGTTCGCCCGCCCGGCCGCCCGGACCGGCCTCGACCTGTACGGGCAGCTGGTCGCACCGCTGCTGCCGCTGCCGGTCGAGGACGCGACACGGGTGACGGACGCGTTCTTCGCGCGCGGTACGGGGCTGCGCACGCCCGTCTCGGTGCGGGTGGCCGACCTCGTCGACATACTGCTCACGCCTCCGATAGAGCGGGAGCACCTCGGGGCGGAGATGCCCGAGCCCGATCTGATCGCCACGCCCGACGACAGCCGCTTCAGCGAGGAGCAGCTGGCGGCGGCGATGGAGCTGCTCGACCTGGAGCACGACGCGCCGCGCCGGCTGTCCGGCCTGCTCGCCGAGGCGCGCGGGCTCGACCCGGAGCTGCCGTACCTGGTCGCACTGCTCGCGGTGCACGCGGCGAGCCCGCCGGTCGGTACGGCGTACCGGCAGGGCGAGGAGCGGCTGCTGTTCGCCGTCGACGACGGGACGCAGCTGGACGACCCGGAGTTCGGCGGGGCGGACCTGATCGTGGGAACGGCCCGGCTGGACGCGGCGGGGATGGCGGCGGCCCGGGAGGCGGCGTGATTGCCCCTCCCCGCCCCTTCCCTAAACCCTCCGGGGGTGGGTGGGTGGTGGAGGCCCGCTCCCGGAGGCTGCGCCCCCGGACCCCGCGGCGGGGCCTGCGGCCACTGCACCCCGCTGTCTTCGTCTGCGGGCCGTCTGTGGCTGGTCGCGCAGTTCCCCGCGCCCCTTAGATGCCGCTGCGCGGCAATCCCCGGGGCGCCCCGCAGGGGCGCTTTTAGGGGCGCGGGGAACTGCGCGCGCAACCCAGCACGGTCCGCAGACGAACCCAGGGGGTCTGGGGGCATAGCCCCCAGCAGCCCACACCGACCCACCACCCGGCCGCCCGCCAGAGGGCTTCAGGGAAGGGGTGGGGTGGGGAAGCAAGCCCGCCGCAGGCGACGTCCGCCCGCACCACCACGAACGTACGAACACCCCCCAAGGAGACCCCGTGACCGACCACCACCCCGAGCGTGAGCCCGACGCCGGCGACGGTGGCGTCGACGTACCCCGGGACGGGGGCGAGCGGCGCATCACCCCCGCCGACGCCGCCGACGCCGCCCGCCTCGTCGCCTTCGGACTCCAGCCCAAACTCCTCCCCGCCCGCGACGCGGAGTACGCGGAACTGCTCCGCCGCCACCGCGAGGACCCCGCGTTCGCCCGCCTCGCGGACGCCGTCGCCGCCGGCCTCGGACTCGTCGTCCTGGAGGTCTCGCCCCGCGCCGGCATGGCCGTGACCGCCGCCGAGGACTCCGTCTTCGCCGTCCGCATGGGGGACTACGCCCGCCGCGCCGCCACCGACTCGGCCGACCGCTTCCTGCACGGCCTCGCCCACCTCGCGGTCGCCGCGATGGCCTTCCCCCGCCCCGAGGACCTGGCCGACGACGGCTACATCGGGCGGATCACGGTCAACGGCGTCGACGCGTTCGTCCGCCAGGCCTGCCGCCGTCTGGAGGAGCGCGCCGCCGAGCAGGGCGAGAACACCGACCCGGAGACCGGCGCCCCCGGCCTGGAGGCGGCCTGGCGCATCTACGCCCGGCGCAGCTCGACCGGCGCCACCAAGGACGCCCGCCGCCTCGCCGGATCCACCACCGGCATCGTGGCCAAGGCCGTCGCGTTCCTCACCGAGTCCGGCTTTCTCCAGCGGACCGGCGACGACGCGGGCGGCGCGTACCGCACCACCGCCCGCTACCAGCTCCAGGTCCGCGACATGGCGGGCAGCGCCGCCCTCGCCGAGCTCCTGGAGCTCGGCGTCGTCGCGGTCAGCGACGGCAGCGCGACCCTGCTGCCGCCCCCCGACGGCGACGACCTCGACCTGGCCGCCGACGCCGGCCTCCCGTTCCACGCCTGAGCACCCCCCCCGTACCTGCCCGCCCCATCTACGAGAGTCCGCCATGTACGAGCTGTCCCGGGTCCGCCTCTACTCCATCGGCCCCGCCGGTGCGCGTTACGCCGACACCGTGCTGGACCTGCGCGGCGTGGGCGCGCCCGTGCCCCACCCGGCGCCCACCCAGGCGGAGTTCTTCGAGGACGAGCCGGTCGGCCCGCCGCGCCGCCCCGCCCCCGCCGGCGTGCTCTTCCTGGAGAACGGCGGTGGCAAGTCCGTCCTGCTCAAGCTGATCTTCTCGGTGATGCTGCCCGGCCACCGCAACACCCTGGGCGGCGCCAGCTCCGGCGTGCTGCGCAAGTTCCTGCTCGCCGACGACTGCGGCCACGTCGCCCTGGAGTGGCAGCACACCCTCACCGGCGAGCTGGTCGTGGTCGGCAAGGTGAGCGAGTGGCGGGGGCGGCAGGTCTCCAACGACCCGAGGAAGTTCGCCGAGGCCTGGTACTCGTTCCGGCCCGGCCCGGGCCTCAGCCTGGACTCGCTGCCGGTCGCCGAGTCCAGCGCGATGCGCCCGGCCGCCGAGGGCGCCTCCGGCGCCCAGGGCAGGCGCCGCACCATGAAGGGCTTCCGCGACGCGGTCACCGAGGCGGGCAAGGCGTATCCGCACCTCGACGTGGTCTGGGAGGAGATCCACGACCGCTGGAACGAGCACCTGGGCGACCTCGGCCTGGACCCCGAACTCTTCCGCTACCAGCGCGAGATGAACGCGGACGAGGGCGAGGCCGCCGGTCTCTTCGCGGTCAAGAAGGACTCCGACTTCACCGACCTGCTGCTGCGCGCCGTCACCGACACCCGGGACACCGACGGCCTCGCGGACCTGGTCGGCGGCTTCGGCAACAAGCTGGGCCGCCGCGCCGAGCTGACCGCCGAGCGCGACTTCACCGCCGGTTCGGTGGACCTGCTCAACAAGATCGTCGAGGCCGCCGAGGCC
Source organism: Streptomyces melanogenes (assembly GCF_014649795.1). GTDB lineage: Bacteria > Actinomycetota > Actinomycetes > Streptomycetales > Streptomycetaceae > Streptomyces > Streptomyces noboritoensis. The sequence continues at coordinate 36,612 of NZ_BMTS01000005.1, read as the reverse complement.
CGCTCCCGCGCGCGCGACATCCACGCCGGTGCCGAGCGCCGTACGCGTACGCTGGCGCGCAGGCTCTCCGCGCGCGCGGGCCAGGAGCGCGGACGCGCCACCGACCTCGCGGGCTGGGTCACCGCCGCCGCGCACACCGTCACCGAGGCCGAGCAGGCGCGCGGCCGCAGCGCCCTGATCGCCTCCGAACTCGCCTACCGGCACGCCTCGCTGGCGCTCGCCGTCGCCGAGAAGGCCGCCACCGCCCAGCGCCGCGAGCTGGCCGACGCCCGTACGCTGCACTCCGCCTGGCAGGCCGCCGAGGCCGTGCTGCGGCACAAGGCCGCCGCCGACCGCTCCGCGCGCGTGGCCGCGGCCATCCGCGAGGCCGAGCGGGACGCCGCGCCCGCGCTGGCCGCCCGCGCCACCGCCGCCGCCGATCTCGTACGGGCGCTGCACACGGCCGCCGAGGACGGCGAGCGGGTCGCCGCCGAGGAGGAGGAGCGCTCCGCCGCGCTCCAGGAGGCGAGCGAGGCCGCCCACCGCGACGCCACGGCCGCCGCCACCGAGGCGCAGCGCGCCCGCAGCGAGGCCGGGCACCTGCGCCAGCGCCTCGCCGAGGTCGAGCAGGAGACCGCCGAGGCGGTCCGGGCCGGCTGGCTGGACGACAGCGCCCCGGACGCCGACCCGGCCAGGGCCGCGCTCGCCGCCAGCGACGCCGAGAAGACGGCGGTCGCCGCCTGGGACACGGCCCGCGAGAGCGCCCGCGCCACCGCCGACCGCGCCCGCGAGGCCACCGCCGAGCAGGCCCGCGCCGAACTGGCCGCGGCCCGCGCCCAGGACGCGGCCGAGGCCGCAGGGAACGCGTACGACGCGGAGCGCCGCGCCGCCGAGTCGATCGCCGCCGACGAGCGCCTCGCCGAGCTCCTCGGCCTCCCGTCCGCCCCGGCGGCCGGGGTCCCGCTGCCGCGCAAGGCGATGTACGCGGCGGAGGCCGTCCACCACGCGGTGCACGGCACCCCCGCCGCCTTCGGGGCGGACGGCGCGGACACCCCGCTGACCGCCGAGGAGCTGGACCGCCAGGCCGACGAGCTGCGGCAGCTCCTGGACCAGGGCATCGCCTCCGCCGAGCGGCACCTGTTCGAGCTGCGGACCGCCGCCGCCGACGACGCCCGCATCCTCGGCGCCCTCGGCGACGGCGGACTGCTGCCGCCCGGGCCCGACGTCCTCGCCACCGTCGAGTACCTGGGCGAGCACGGCATCCCCGCCCTGCCCGGCTGGCGCTACCTCGCCCAGGCCGTCGACCCGGCCGACCACGCATCGGTCCTCGCGGCCCGCCCCGAGCTGGTCGACGGCGTGGTGATCACCGACCCCGCCTCGCACGTCCGGGCCCGCGAGGCGCTGGCAGGCGCGGCGCTGCTGCCCCGGTCCGCGGTGGCCGTCGGCACCGCCGCCGCGGTGCTCGCGCCGGTTCCCCGGCAGGGCGAGCAGGGCGCGAGTGAGACGGACGTCTTCCTCGTCCCGCCGAACCCGGCCATGCACGACGAGCACGCCGCCGACGAGGAGCGGCAGGCGCTGCGCACCCGCGCCGCCGCCCGAGACGAGGAGATCCGCGCCCTCGCCGCCCGCCTCGCGGGCGACCGGGGGCTCGCCGCGCGGCTCGGCTCCTGGCGCGCCGACTGCCCGCCCGGGATGCTCGACGAGCTCGCCACGGCCGCGCGGGACGCGCGCGCCGCCGCCAAGGCCGCCCTGGAGGAGCTGGCCGAGGCCCGTACGGAACGGGCGGAGGCCGACGAGGCCGCCGCCGAGGCGTCCCGGGTCCGCGACGAGCGCCAGGAGGCCGCCCAGCGCGCCCGCCGCGCCGCCGACGCGCTGGCCGGGCTCGCCTTCCGGCTGCGCGAGCGCGCGGGCTGGCAGAGCACCCTGCGCGAACTCGTCGACGAGGCCGCCGAGTCCGAGGCCCGCGCCCAGTCCCTCCTGGAGCGCGCCCGGGCCGCCGACGAGGACCGCAGGGGCGCCCAGCGCGCCGCCGACGACGCCCACCGCACCGCCCGCGCGCTGCGCGCCGAGCGCGCCGAGATCGCGGGCGCGCCGGAGAACCTGCCGGAGCCGGACGCCGCCGCCCCCAAGGCCGCGCTGCCCGCCCTGCGCGAGGCCTACCGGGCCGCCTCCCAGCTGTACGAGAAGGTCGGCGTCGGCGCCGATCTGCGCGCCGAGCAGGCGCGCGCGGAGAGCGACGAGAGCGCCGCGGTCGCCGAGCTGGACCGGCTCACCAACAAGGTCCGCACCCGAGCCGCCCAGCTCCTGGAGGGCACCGACGGCGCCGACGGCCCGTCCCGGCAGGCCGCCGCGGCCCGCGCCGAATCCCTCGTACAGCTGCTTGAGACCAGGGCGTCGGCGGCGAGCGAGCAGCTCGGGCGGCTGCGCGGCGAGGCCGAGCGGCTGGCCCCCGAGGACGGCGAGGCGCACACCGAGCTGCCCGCCGAGCAGGTCCCCGGCGACGCCGAGCAGGCCCAGGCCCTGCTGCGCACCGCGACGGCCGAACTGGCCGCCCGCACCGCCGAGTTGGAGACCTCGCGCGCCGCGCACGCCGAGCTCCTCCAGGCCCACCGGGCCGCCGAGGACGCGGTCGGCGGCTTCGACGAGACGGCCGCGCTCCTGCGCGACCTGCTCCGCGACCACCAGCAGGAGGAGGACGAGCAGTCGCCCGAGCCGTTCCCCGGCGACCTCGCCGAGGCCCGGCAGTCGGCCGCCGAGGCCCGGCGGTCGCTGCGCGGCTGCGCGGGCGACCTGTCGGGCGCCGAGGCCGCCGTCCGGGAGGCCTCGGACGTCCTGGTCCGGCACGCCAACGCGACCCGGTACGAGCAGGTGCGCACCCCCGCCCGCCAGCAGATCCGGGAGCTGCCCGCCGCCGCGCTGCCCGAGCACGCGGCGTCCTGGGCGGCGGCGTTCGCGCCCCGGCTGCGGGTCCTCACCGACGAGCTGGAGCAGCTGGAGCGCAACCGCGACTCGATCGTGGACCGGCTGCGCGGGCTCGTCGAGTCGGCGCTGACCACGCTGCGCTCGGCCCAGCGGCTCTCGCAGCTGCCGGAGGGGCTCGGCGAGTGGTCGGGGCAGGAGTTCCTGCGGATCCGCTTCGAGGAGCCCGACCAGGCCACGCTCACCGAGCGGCTTGGCGAGGTCATCGACGAGGCGACGCGCGCGGCCCTGAAGAAGAACTCCGACATGCGCCGGGACGGAATGTCCCTGCTGCTGCGGGGAGTTCAGGCCGCCCTTGAGCCGCGCGGCATCGCCGTGGAGATCCTGAAGCCGGACGCGGTGCTGCGCGCCGAGCGCGTCCCGGTCGGGCAGATGGGCGACGTGTTCTCCGGCGGACAGCTGCTCACCGCCGCGATCGCGCTGTACTGCACGATGGCCGCGCTGCGCAGCAACGACCGGGGCCGCGACAAGCACCGCCACGCGGGCACGCTGTTCCTGGACAACCCGATCGGCCGCGCCAACGCCACGTATCTCCTTGAGCTCCAGCGGGCCGTGTCGGACGCGCTCGGCGTCCAGCTCCTGTACACCACGGGCCTGTTCGACACGACGGCGCTCGCGGAGTTCCCGCTGGTCATCCGGTTGCGCAACGACGCGGACCTGCGGGCGGGCCTGAAGTACATCAGCGTCGAGGAGCACCTGCGGCCGGGCCTGCCGAAGGACCCGGACGGGTCGGTGCACGGGGAGATCACGGCCACCAGGATGTTCAAGAAGCCGGCGTGAGCCGGGGGGCGCGCAAGCGCCCCCCGGACCCTCAGCTCGCGTCCGCCTTCATCATGTCCGCGCACTTCTCGCCGATCATCATCGTCGTGATGCACGGGTTGACGGTGACCAGCTCCGGCATCACCGACCCGTCGGCGACGCGCAGTCCGCGGATGCCCTTGACGCGAAGGCGGGCGTCGAGCGGGGCCATCGCGTCGTCGTCGGCGCCCATCTTCACCGTGCACGCCGGGTGGTAGACCGTGTTGTGCGTAGTGCGGATGTACTCGAACAGCTCGTCGTCGGTGCGGACGTCGGGCCCGGGCGCCAGCTCCGCGCCCGCCCAGTCCGCCAGCGCGGGCTGCGCGGCGATCTCCCGGGCGAGCCGCAGTCCGTACGTCATCACCCGCACGTCGTGCTCGTGCGTGAAGTAGCGCGGGTCGACCATCGGCTTGTCGCGGTAGTCGCGGGTGCGCAGCCGGACCGTGCCGCGCGACTTGGCGTGCGTGACGTTGGGCGTCAGACAGAACGCGTTCTCGCTGGTCGGGTAGCCGTGCCGGGCGGTGTTCATGTCGAACGGCACCGACCCGTAGTGGAACATCAGGTCCGGCCGGTCCAGGCCCGGCTCGGTGTCCGCGAAGATCCCGATCTCCCACCACTGGTTGGAGCGGGTCGGCATCGGCCGCTTGGCGTCCCACATGATGACGCCCTCGGGGTGGTCCTGGAGGTTCTCGCCGACGCCGGGGGAGTGCACCAGCGGCTCCACGCCCACCTCGCGCAGATGGTCGGCGGGGCCGATCCCGGAGAGCATCAGCAGCTTGGGCGTGTCGATCGAGCCGCAGCTGACGACGACCTCGCGCCGCGCGGAGACGGTACGGGTGTGCACCAGGTCGGGGTCCAGGTACTCGACGCCGGTGCAGCGCCGGTCCTCGCCGATCACCAGCCGCTTGGCGCGGATCCCGGTCCGTACGGTCAGATTGGGCCGCTTGCCGATGATCGGGTGCAGATACGCGACCGAGGACGACTGGCGGATGTTGTTCTCGTCCGAGTTGATCTGGAACCAGTTGGCGCCTCTGACCACCGTACGGCCGGTGTTGAAGGGCGTGGTGGGGATGCCGTTCTGGGCGCACGCGTCGAGCAGCGCGCTGCCGCACGGGTCCTCGCCCTTGATGGTGCGCAGCTTCACCGGGCCGCTGCGGCCGTGGTGCTCGCCGGGCGCGTCGTTGTTCTCCAGGCGCTGGTAGAGCGGGAAGACGTCCTCGGCGCCCCAGCCCGTACAGCCCTCGGCCGCCCAGCCGTCCAGGTCCTCGGCGGGCGCCCAGAAGGCTATGCAGGAGTTGTGCGAGGAGCAGCCGCCGAGCACCTTGGCGCGCGCGTGGCGCATCATGCTGTTGCCGCGCTCCTGCGGCTCGACCGGGTAGTCCCAGTCGTAGCCCGATTCGAGCAGCCCCATCCAGCGCTCCAGGCGCAGCACGTTGTCGTCGCCGACGTCCGAGGGGCCCGCTTCCAGGACGCACACGGTCACCGAGGGGTCCTCGCTGAGCCGGGCCGCGACAACGTTGCCCGCGGTGCCGCCGCCGACGACGACGTAGTCGAACTCGTCCGGGTGCGTACCGGTGTTGGCCTCGTTCATGATTCCTTCGCTCCTTGCTTCAGCCGGTGGCGGCGGCGGTGGTGCCGGGGGTGGTGGTGGGGTCGGTGTCCTGCTTCTCGGCGGCGTGGTCGGCGAGGACGCCGGTGCGGTGGCGCTGGACGAACCAGTAGTAGGCGAAGCCGCCCACGGTGACGGCGCCGACGAACAGCACGCCGCCCCAGCGCAGGTACCAGTGGTACGGGGCCGCCGCGTTGTAGACGGCGGCGCGCGGCCACAGCAGGTTGACGGTCATGCCCAGGCCCCACAGCACCGCGACGATGTTCACGGGGAGGCCGAAGCGGCCGAGCGAGAAGCGCCCGGGCGCGGGCTGCCAGGTGCCGCGCAGCCTGCGGACCAGCATGGGCATCGTGACCAGCAGATACGCCACGTAGATCATGATGATCGCGATGCTGGTGACGACCGAGAAGATCTGCGGCTGCTTGATGTTGACCAGCAGGATGCCGATGGCGACCAGACCGCAGACCACGGCGGGCGCGATCGGGGTCTGGAAGCGCGGGCTGATCTTGGCGAGCCGACTGCCGCCGGGCAGGTTGTTGTCCCGGGCCATCGCGAACATCAGCCGGATGCCCGCGGTGTGCACGGCGAGCTCGCAGACCACGACCGCGATCACCACGCACCACAGCAGCGCCTGGCCCATGGTGTCGCCCAGCGTGCTCAGGACCACGTACTGGAGCCCGTCCACGGAGAGTTCGGGCGCGCTCAGGTCCGGCGTGGCGAGCAGCGCGCACAGCAGGATGAGGCCGCCGATGACGAACGAGGCGATCAGCGCCCGCAGGATCGCGCGCGGCGCGTTGCGGCTGGGGTCGACCGCCTCCTCACCGAGCGAGGACGCGGTGTCGAAGCCGTACATCACGTACGCGGAGGCGAGCGAGGCGGTGAGGAAGGCGCCGAAGTAGCCCAGGTTCTGGCCGGCGCCGATGCCGTGGGTCTCCACGATGGCGCTGGGGCCGCGGGTGATGTGCGCGGCCAGCAGGATCACCAGGATCACCGCGGCGACCAGCTCGATGAAGACGCCGGCCGTGTTGATCCGGGCCATCAGCTTGACGCCGAACGCGTTGACCAGGGTGGTGAAGAGGACAAGCCCGCAGGCCAGGACGACGGCGTTGGCGGCCGCGTCGTACTTCCCGCTGCCGTCGCCCACGAACTGGAACCACGACGAGATCTGGGGGAGCGTCAGCTGGAGGGCCAGCGCGACGGCGGCCAGCGAGACCATGCTCGCCAGCGTCATCATCCAGCCGGCCAGCCAGCCGACGTGCGGACCGCCCAGGTTCTTGGCCCAGTTGTAGACGGATCCGGCGACCGGGTAGCGGGCGGCCAGCTCGCAGAAGCAGAGCGCGACCATCAGCTGGCCGACGAAGACCAGGGGCCACGACCACCAGTAGGCCGGGCCCCCGAGGCTGACGCCGAAGTAGAACATCTGGAACGTGCCGGTCAGGATCGAGATGTAGCTGATCCCGGCGGCGAAGGTGTGGAAGTTGCCGAGGGTGCGCTTGAGGCCCGGCTTGTACCCGAGTTCGGCGAGCGCGGCGTCATCGGCGTCGGCGCCCGCCCGGGCTGGGGAGGGAGAGGGGGGCGGGGGTGTGGTGGCGGTCATCGGGGATCACTCCTCGTACAGGATCGTGCAGAGGGGAGGGCAGGGACGGGCGTGCGGCGGAACGGTGCGGGCGGCGGCAGTCCAGGGGGAACGGCGCCGCGGGCAGCGGTCGTTCAGTCGAACCAGCGCTGCGGGCGCGGCTCGGTGTTGCGCCAGATGTGCTTGGTCTCCTGGTACTCGGCGAGCCCGGCGAGCCCGAGCTCGCGGCCCGTTCCCGACTGCTTCATCCCGCCCCACTCGGCCTGCGGGACGTACGGGTGGAAGTCGTTGATCCACACGGTGCCCGCGCGCAGCCTGGCGGCGACCCGGCGCGCGCGTGCCTCGTCGCGGGTCCACACCGCTCCGGCCAGGCCGTAGATGGTGTCGTTGGCGAGCGCCAGCGCCTCGTCCTCGTCGCGGAACCGCTCGACGGTCAGCACCGGCCCGAACGACTCGTCCCGGATCACGGACATGTCGGCCGTGCACTCGTCCAGGACGGTCGGCAGGTAGTAGTGGCCGAACGCCAGCGCCGGGTCCTCGGGGCGGGCGCCGCCGCAGCGCAGCACCGCGCCCTCGGCGAGCCCGGCCGCGACGTACGCCTCGACCTTGGCGAGATGGCCCGCCGAGATCAGCGGGCCGGTGCGGGCCTGCTCGTCGAAGGGGCCGCCGAGCCTGATCAGCCGGGCGCGGCGCACCACTTCGTCGACGAAGCGGTCGTGCAGCGAGTCCTCGACCAGCAGCCGCGCGCCCGCCGAGCAGACCTGGCCGGAGTGCAGGAACACGGCGGTCAGGGCGTAGTCGACGGCGGTCTCGAAGTCGGCGTCGGCGAAGACGATGTTGGGGTTCTTGCCGCCCAGTTCCAGTGCGGTGCGCTTGACGGTGGCCGCCGCCGACGCCATCACGCGCCGCCCGGTGGCCAGTCCGCCGGTGAACGACACCAGGTCCACGCGCTCGTCCTCGGTCAGCGGCGCCCCCACGGCGGGGCCGGTGCCGAGGACCAGGTTGGCGACGCCGTCCGGCAGTCCGGCCTCGGTGAGCAGCCGCATCAGCATGATCGCGGTGTGCGGGGTGAGCTCGCTGGGCTTGAGGACGAAGGTGTTGCCCGCGCCGATGGCCGGCGCGACCTTCCACGCCGTCTGCAGCAGCGGGTAGTTCCACGGCGTGATCAGCGCGCAGACGCCCACCGGCTCGGTGACGGTACGGCTGTCGGTGACCGGGTTGCCGGTGTCGACGACCCGGCCGGGCTCCTGGGCCGCGACGAGGTGGCCGAAGTGGCGGAAGCAGTTGGCGATGTCCGCCATGTCGTACTCGGACTCGACCAGGCGCTTGCCGGTGTCCAGGGACTCGGCGCGGGCCAGCGCGGCCGCGTCACGCTCGATGAGGTCGGCGACGCGCAGCAGCAGCGCGGCCCGCTGGGCGGCGGGGGTCCCGGGCCAGGGGCCCCGGTCGAAGGCCTCGCGGGCGGCGGCCAGCGCCGCCGCCGCGTCCTTGGGACCCGCCTCGTCGACCACGGCGACCAGCGAGCCGTCCGCCGGGCAGCGGATCTCGCGGGTCTCCCCGTCGACGGCGGCGCTCCATCGGCCGCCGATGAACAGTTCAGGCATGACGCTCCTTGACTTCCGTCAGTTCCCTCAGCTCCTCGGTCACCGGAGTCGAGTCGGGGCAGCCGTGATCACCTCGGCGCCCCGGGGCGCCGCTACCCAGGTATTCACACTTCAGACATGTGAGGCTTCAGACATGTGAGAACCCACTCATGGAAGGCGCGGATGTGGTGTTCGCTGGGAACCAGCACGCCGCCGCGCCGGTACGCGCGCGAATCCATGGCGGGCTGGGTGCGCTCGCACGCCTCGAAGTCCTGCACGTTGACGCGGTGGAACAGTTCCACGGACCGCGACACGTCGGCGCCGGACGCCACGACCTCCGGTGCGTACAGCCAGTCGCACTCGACGACCGTGCGGTCCACGGCCAGCGGGAACATCCGGTGGACGATCACGTGGTCGGGCACCAGGTTCACGAACACCTGCGGTTTCACGGTGATCGCGTAATAACGGCGGTCCTGCACGTCCGCCAGCCCCGCGAGCCGCCCGAACCCCGCGCCGCCGTCCACGGTGAACCCCTCGGCGCCCCGCGCGAACTCGGCGCCGTGCCCCACGTAGTACTGCGCGGCGAACCCCTTGGCGAACTCCGGGAGTACGTGGGTGAGTTCGGGGTGGATCGTCGCGCAGTGGTAGCACTCCATGAAGTTCTCGACGATCAGCTTCCAGTTGGCGCGCACGTCGTACGAGATCCGGCGGCCCAGGGCCAGTTCCGCGGCCCGGTAGCGCTCCACCGCCGCCGGGTCGCCCAGCCGCTCGGTGGCCGCGCCGACCACCGTGTCCTCGAACGACGGCGGCTCCTCCGCCAGGCACACCCACGCGTAGCCGAGCCACTCGCGCAGCGCGACCCGCAGCAGCCCGCGCTCCTCGCGGTCCACGTCCGGCATCCGCGCCAGGTTCGGCGCGGCGACGAGTCTGCCCTCCAGGTCGTACGTCCAGGCGTGGTACGGGCACTGGAGGGTGCGCCGGACCGTGCCGCTCTCCTCGGCGCACACCCGGGCGCCCCGGTGCCGGCAGACGTTGAGGAACGCCCGCAGCGCGCCCTCGCGGGTCCGCACCACCAGCACGTTCTCGCGGCCCACCTGGACCGTGCGGAAGGCGCCGGGCCGGTCGAGGTCGGCGGCGCGCACCGCGCAGCACCAGAGCGTTTCGAAGATCCGCTCCTGCTCCTGGGCGAAGACCGCAGGGTCGCAGTAGAACCGGCCGGGCAGGGTCTCCAGCAGGCTCGGGGTGCGTCCGGCGGCCCCGGCGGTCATCGCGCGCCGCCACGGGCGCTCGCGGGGGCCGTGGTGCCCGCCTCCGCCCCCGCACCGAATCTGAGCGGGTCGAACAGCTCGATGGGATGGGCCGTCGTGCCGTCGAGCGCCAGGTCGGCGAGGATCTCGCCGACCACCGGCACGAACTTGAAGCCGTGCCCCGAGAAACCGCAGGCCACGGTGGCGGTCGCGGGGTGCGCCGGGTGCCGCGCGATCACGAAGTGCTCGTCCGGCGTGGTCGAGTACATGCAGGTCACGGCCCGCAGGAACGTTCCCGGCAGGGTCGGGGTCACCCGGCGCATGGCCGCCGCCATCTCCTCGGCCTCGGCCGCCGTCACCGTACGGTCGATGGTGGCGGGCGTGCAGGGCGCGCCGTTCTTGCGGAAGAACGCGACCTTGACGCCGCCCGAGGGCCCGTCGATGGCCGGGAACCCGTACACCTGGACCCCGTCCGCCTCCTCCCACACGAAGACCGGCTGGCGCTCCGGGAGGAACGGCTTGGTGCCGCCCTCGGGCCCGAACCAGTACATGACCTGCCGCTCGATACGGATCGGCACCCCGAGGTCCGCGAGCAGCTCCGGTGCCCAGGCGCCCGGGCAGATCACCAGCTGGCCCGCCGTGTAGCTGTTCTCGGGCGTGTGGACGCGGACCCCGCGCCCGCCCGGCAGCTCCTCCCAGCGGGTCGCCGGCTCCTCGAAGTGGAGGTCGGCGCCCGCCTTGGTGGCGAGCTGGAGGTGGGCGGCCACCGTGGTCTCCGGGCGCAGCAGCCCGGCCCGCGCCTCGTGGAGCGCCACCTCGTCGTCGAGCGGGTTGAGTGTCGGGAAGCGGCGGCGGATCTCGCGGGCGTCCAGCATCTCGTGCGGCAGGTCCCACTGCCGGGCCGAGCGCACCGCGCCCGCGACCGTGCGGCAGTCGGGGCGGCCCACCATCATCCCGCCGCACAGCAGCGCGATCTCGCGCCCCGAGTCCCGCTCGATCCGGTCGTACAGCTCGTACGCCCGCAGCAGCAGCGGCACGTACGCCGGGTCCTCGAAGTAGGACTGCCGGGTGATCCGCGAGCCGCCGTGGCTGGAGCCGTGCGCGTGCACCGGGCCGAACCGCTCCAGGCCGAGGACCCGCACGCCGCGCGCGGCGAGGTGCTGGGCGGCGGCCGAGCCCATGCCGCCGAGGCCGAGGACGATCACGTCGTACGTCGGAGCCATGCTTCCTCCCGGAGGGGTCGGTGCCCGGCCGGGCCCGTCTCGTGCCGCCGTGCGCCGCAGGGCGTCGGTCAACGCAGCAGGTGGGCCATTCGCGGGTCGAACAGCGGCTCTTCGGCGACGGTCGCGGGGACCTTCTCGCCGAAGTACTCGACATGGACCGGAGTGCCCGGCGCCAGGACGGGCAGCCAGGCGTACGCGACGCACCGGCCGATCGTGTAGCCGTACGCGGCACTGGTGACGTAACCGGCGGGCACGCCGTCGACGAGCACCGGCTCACTGCCGAGGACCACCGCGGAACGGGAGTCCAGGGTCAGACAGGTGAGCCTGCGGGTCACCGCCGAAGGGTCGCCGAGCGCCGCGCGTCCCATGAACTCGCCCTTGCCGGGCCGGACCGCGAAGCCGAGCCCCGCCTCGTACGGGGTGTGCTCGGCCGTCATGTCGCGGCCCCAGGCGCGGTAGCCCTTCTCCAGGCGCAGCGACTCGAAGGCGCTGCGGCCCGCCGCGACCACGTCGAGCCGCTGCCCGGCCTCCCAGAGGGTGTCCCACAGCCGCAGCCCGAGGTCCGCGCTCGTGTACAGCTCCCAGCCCAGCTCGCCCACGTAGCTCAGCCGCAGCGCGGTGACCGGGACGTTCCCGACGACCGTCTCCTTCGCCCGGAAGTAGCCGAACGCGGGGTGTGAGAAGTCGTCGCGGGTCAGGGGCCGCACCAGCTCGCGGGCGAGCGGGCCCCAGACGCCGACGCAGCAGGTGCCGGAGGTGATGTCCCGGACGGTCACGGAGTCCGGCGCGTGCGCGAGCAGCCAGTCCAGGTCGGCGGGGGAGTTGGCGCCCACCTGGAAGCGGTCCGGGGCGAGCCGCGCCACGGTCAGATCGGACCGGATCCCGCCCGCCGCGTCCAGCAGCAGCGTGTACGTCACCGAACCCGGCTTCTTCTCCAGCTGGTTGGTCGTCATCCGCTGGAGGAACGCCAGGGCGGCGCGCCCGGTCACCTCCAGGCGCCGCAGCGGGGTCATGTCGTACAGCGCGACCCGCTCGCGCGTCGCCTTCGCCTCCGCCGCCGCGATCGGCGACCAGTACCGCGCCGACCAGGCGTCCCGCACGGGAATGTGCAGCCCGTCCACCAGGGGCGCGTTCGTCTCGTACCAGTGCGGGCGCTCCCAGCCGCCGCCCTCCAGGAAGTACGCCCCGAGCTCGCGCTGGCGTCCGTGGAAGGGGCTGGTCCGCAGCGGGCGCGGGCGCTCCATCGGCTGGAGCGGATGGACCACGTCGTACACCTCGACGAAGCTCCGGGCCGATCGCTCCTCGATGTACGGGGGCGTGAGCTGCACGTCCTCGAAGCGCCGGACGTCGCAGGCGTGCACGTCGAGCGAGGGGCGGCTGTCCGTCATCCATTCGGCGACCGCTCTGGCCGCTCCCGCCGAGTGCGTCACCCACACCGCCTCGGCCAGCCAGAACCCGCGCAGCTCCCGGGACTCGCCGAGCAGCGGCATGCCGTCGGGCGTGAAGGAGAAGACGCCGTTGAACCCGTGTGCGACCGAGCTGTACGCGAGCTCGGGCAGCAGCGCCGTGGCGTCCGCCCAGCTCGGCGCGAAGTCCTGTGGGGTGAAGGCGAGCGAGGAGGGCATCACGGGTGCGTCGTCGTACGCCGGGACCGCGAACGGGTCCACCGGCAGCGGCCGGTGCGCGTACGAGCCGATGCCCAGCCGGGCCCCGTCCGCGTCGGTGTGCGCCCGGAAGTACAGGTCGCGGTCCTGGTGGCGCAGGATCGGCAGGGCGGCCGCCGCCCGTGCGGTGAGCCCGGCCAGCGGGGCGGTCGTCGCGTACTGGTGGGCGAGCGGCAGCAGCGGCACGCTCACCCCGGCCATCCGTCCGATCACCGGGCCCCAGAAACCGGCCGCCGAGACCACCGCGTCGGCCGGGAAGCGGCCCCGGTCGGTGACGACGGCGGTCACGCGGCCGTCCTCCCGCTCGATGTCCGTGACCGTGTGCCGCGCCAGGAAGCGGGCGCCCCGGGCCTGGGCGCGGGCCTGCAGCGCCCGGGAGGCGAGCACCGCGTCGGCGAGTCCGTCGTCGGGCGTGTGGAAGCCGCCGAGGACCTTCTCCCCGTCGAGCGGCGGCCACAGCGCCCGGCACTGGTGCGCGGTGAGCAGCTCGCCCCGCACTCCCCAGGCGGCCGCGAGGCCCACCTTGCGGTGCAGATCGGCCCAGCGCTCCGGGGTGGTGGCCACCTCAAGGCCGCCGACCGCCCGGAAACAGGGCTCGCCGTCCACGCTCAGCCCTCGGAGCGTGTCCACCGTGTACGCCGCGAACGCCGTCATCGTCCTGGAGGCGTTGGTCCGGAAGACCAGACCCGGCGCGTGCGAGCTGGATCCGCCCGGTGCGGGCAGCGGCCCCTGCTCCACCACGGTGACGTGCGACCAGCCGCGTGCGGTGAGCTCGTCGGCGAGCGCACAGCCCACGATCCCGGCGCCGATGACGACGACGCGCGCGTGGGCGGGGTCGGGTGCGGGGGCGGTGCGGATCTCGTGAGACACGGCCTCACCCTCCTGTTGCGCAGAGCACTACCGGTTGCGCGATGTGAGACATGGTGGGGACGGCCCAGGAGAGCGTCAAGAGGGTCGGACCGGACGTCGGCGGAGGGCTCCAGGACCTGAACATGCCTGGCCAGAACCGAATGTGACGTACGGTCAGCGCCGCTGTTACCCGGGATGCCCCATGCGACGAGAGAGGTCCCGGGCGGCCTCCAGGACGCGCTCGGCGACCTCCGGGAGTGACTCACGCGGCATCCGGTACGCCGGGCCCGAGACGCCGATCGCGCCGATCACCGCGCCGTCGTGGCCGCGCACCACCACCCCCAGGGCGTTGAGCCCGTCCTCCAGCTCCTCGGCCGTCTGCGCGTACCCCCGCTCGACCACCCGCGCCAACTCGGCGCGGAGCACGGCCGGATCCGTGAGGGTGTGCGCGGTGAAGCGCGCCAGCCCCTGGGCGAGCAGTGCCTCGCGGCGCTCCTCGGGGAGGTGGGCGAGCAGCGCCTTGCCGCTCGCGGTCGCGTGCAGCGGGGTGCGCCGGCCCAGCCAGTTGAACGCCGTGACGGCCGCCGCCCCGCGCGCCTGCATGATGTTGACGGCCGCGTCGCCGTCGAGCACGGCGACGTTGGCGGTCTCGCCCGTGAGGTCCGCGAGCGCGCGGCAGACCGGCACGCCCTCCTGCGAGATGTCGAGCCGCACGGCCGCGGCACCGGCCAGACGCAGCATCCCCGCGCCCAGGAAGTACTTCCCCCGTTCCTTCTCCTGGCCGACCAGGCCACGGTTCTCCAGCGCCCCGAGCAGCCGGAACGCGGTCGACTTGTGCACCCCCAACTCATCGGCGATCTCGGTGACTCCGGCCTCGCCGAGCCGGGCCAGCGCCTCCAGGACGCTGACCGCGCGGTCGACCGACCGCAGTGCCCCGGCGCCGCCGCGGCGTCTGCCCACGGCCGCGTCCGGCTCCTGCACCTCACCCACCGGCACTCCCTCGGGCCGCTATGCCCGGGAGAGGCTGCCCGTCTCGCCCGTGCCTATTCGGCCGGTCCCCGACCGCTCGGCCGCCCGGGCCGCGCGCCGCACCCGGCGCCGCTCCCGGCGCAGTTGGCGCGCGGTGCTGCTCGGCACCGACACGACGCCGTTGCGCTGGTTCCACACCTGGCGGGTCACCCACACGTCCAGCACCGCCCAGGTCGCCACCACCGTGCTCGCCACGCTGCTCAGCACCATCGGGAAGGCCAGCCAGGAACCCGCCACCGTGCACAGGAACGCGATCACCGCCTGGATCAGCGTGACCGCGACGATCAGCACCGAGCGCACCGCCGCGTCCCTGATCGGGTCGGGCAGCCGCGGCCGGATCGCGGGCTCCTCCACCCACAGCGGCGGCAGTTCACCCCCGCCGCGCCCGCCTCCGCCGTGCCCGCTGTCGTCATGCCTGCCGTCCGCGCGCGAGCCCTCGGCCGCCCCACGGTCCGCACTCATGCCTTCAGTGCCCATGGATACTCACTCCCCACCACCGGCGCATCGATGCCTGCCGATGCGCACGGGTCCGTACATCCCCGTCACAACCCCCGTACAGAAGGACGAACGGAACTCCCCGAAGATTCCCCGGATTTGCGTGGAAGGCAGAATTCCAGCCATCCGGGTCCGGACGGGAACCACCGGCCCTACGGGTGTCCTCGGCCACACCCTGGAGGTGATCTCACGTAATACCAGGACAACCCATGATCAACTCCCTTGAGGGCGGCCGAAAATCGTCCGGACGTGCCTTCGAGTTGTCTGTGTGGCAGTAGTAGGCTCACGCCGTTTGTTGACGGTTGATCTGGGGGAGGCCATGCGCTTTCGCGGGAAGTCCATCCGCAGGAAGATCGTGGCGTTGCTGCTGGTGCCGCTCGTCTCCCTCACCGCCCTGTGGGGATTCACGACCTACATCACCGGCCGCGAGGCCAACGAGCTGCTGAACGTCACGTACATCGTGGACAAGGTCGGCTCGCCGATGGAGGACACGGTCCAGATCATCCAGGAGGAGCGTCGCCAGACGCTCGTCTACCTGGCCGACCAGCGGGCCGCCGACGCGCTCGCCGCGCTGCAGAACCGCCGCCGGGACACCGACCGCGCGGTCGCGAAGATTCGTTCCGCCGCCAATGACTCCCAGGTGCGCGACGATCTGCGCCCGGCGGCCCGGGCGCGGCTGAAGACCGTCCTCCAGGAGTTCGACGGCATCGGCGACCTGCGCCGGCAGGTCGACCGCCGCAGCCTCAACCGCACCCGGGCACTGGAGGCGTACAGCGACGTCATCGAGCCCTGCTACACGTTCCTGACCAATCTCCACGCGCTGGAGAACGTGGACATGGACAAGCAGGGCCGCGCGGTCGTGGGCCTCGCCCGGGCCCGCGAGATGCTGGCGCGCGAGGACGCCCTGGTCGCCTCCTCGCTGGTCGCCCCGCCGCAGTTCACCTGGAACGAACTGCGCGAGGTCGTCAACCTGGTCGCCAACCGCACGCTCCTGTACGAGATCAGCCTGGAGAACCTGCCCGGCGGCGAGCGCGAGATCTTCGAGCGGTTCTGGGCCGCCGCCGGCTCCGAGTCGCTGCGCGCCGCCGAGCAGAACATCATCACCGCCGGCCCCACCAAGAACCCGAAGGTCGACCTGGCCCGCTGGCAGCAGACCGCGACCCCGCTGCTCGCGCGCCTCTCGCAGGCCGTCTCGGACGCCGACGACCGCTACCGCGACCGCGTCCACCCGGTCGCCTTCAACGTCCTCATCAAGGCCGGTGTCGCGGGCGTCCTCGGCTTCCTCGCGCTCGTCTTCTCGCTGTTCCTCTCCGTACGCATCGGCCGCGAGCTGATCCGCGACCTCACCCGGCTCCGCAAGGAGGCGCACGAGGTGTCCGGCGTGCGCCTGCCGAGCGTGATGCGCCGCCTCGCCGCAGGCGAGCACGTCGACGTCGAGACCGAGGCGCCGCGCCTGGACTACGAGAAGGACGAGGTCGGCCAGGTCGGCCAGGCCCTCAACACCCTTCAGCGCGCGGCCGTCGAGGCCGCCGTCAAGCAGGCCGACGTGCGGCGCGGGGTGGCCGAGGTCTTCGTCAACCTGGCCCGCCGCAACCAGGTCCTCCTGCACCGCCAGCTCACGCTCCTCGACACCATGGAGCGCCGCACCGAGGACACCGACGAGCTCGCCGACCTGTTCCGGCTCGACCACCTCACCACCCGTATGCGCCGCCACGCCGAGGGCCTGGTGATCCTCTCCGGCGCCGCCCCCTCCCGCCAGTGGCGCAAGCCCGTCCAGCTGATGGACGTGGTCCGCGCCGCCGTGGCCGAGGTCGAGGACTACGAGCGCATAGAGGTCCGCAGGCTGCCCCGGCTCGGCGTGGGCGGCCCGGCCGTCGCCGACCTCACCCACCTGGTGGCCGAACTCCTCGAGAACGCCACGGTGTTCTCGCCCCCGCACACCGCCGTCCAGGTGCACGGCGAGCAGGTGGCCAACGGCTTCACGCTGGAGATCCACGACCGGGGCCTGGGCATGACGCCCGAAGCGCTCCTCGACGCCAATCTGCGCCTCGCCGAGACCCCCGAGTTCGAGCTCTCCGACACCGACCGGCTCGGCCTGTTCGTGGTCAGCCGGCTCGCCCAGCGCCAGAACGTCCGCGTCTCGCTCCAGCCCTCCCCGTACGGCGGCACCACGGCCGTCGTGTTCATCCCGGCGGCCCTGCTCACCGACGCGCCGGACACCAACGGCACCGGCTTCCGCCTCGACCGCAAGGCGGCCCACGGCGACGCGGCCGGGCGCCGCGAGCGGGACGCGGGCCCCCGCGCGCTCTCCCCGCTCCCGGTGGGCGTCCCCGACCGCGCCCTGCTCGACGGGCCGGTCGAACTGGAGGCACCCGTGGACCCGTTGGAGCTGGACGCCCCGCACGCGCTGGGCGCCGACGAGCGGGACGACGACGTCTTCTTCGGCGCGCCCCGAGGCATCCCGGCCGACCGCCGGCAGCACCAGCAGACGGCCGACGAGGGCGCCGGAGCCCCGGGCCGGCCGGTCGGCCCCGTACCGCTGCCGCGCCGCCGTCCGCCCGCGCCGACCCTGGTCAGCGACCACGGGCGCCGGGTCGACGACCAGCCCGGGCGCGACCACCCGTCGTCCGCGGCGGAGCCGGTCCGTCCGGCCGGGCAGTCACCGGAGCTGCGGCGGGCCGACGCGCTGCGCGCCAGCGGACTCGTGCCGGCTCCGGCGCCCGAGCCGCTGCGACGGCCCGCCCACGCCCGCGAGAGCGCCGACGGAACCGGACTGCAGGGCGCCCTGCCCCGCCGGGTCCGCCAGGCCAGCCTCGCCCCCCAGCTGAAAGAGACCTCCGCCGAGCCCGCGGACCGCACCGGGCCGGGCGGCCCGGGCGCTCAGCCGCAGCCCGAGCGCGACGCAGAGGAAGTGCGCAACCGTATGGCGTCGATGCAGCGTGGCTGGCAGCGCGGGCGTCGGCACAACGCGATGACCAGCGCAGAGACCACAGCCGACGGGCCCGACCAGGCCCTGGGCGGCGTACGACGCAATACACCGGAGGGGGACGGTCGATGACCGCACCGAAGTCCGCAGCACACGACGTCATCGGGAAGGGCGCCGGGGAACTCAACTGGTTGCTGGACGAGTTGGTCGACCGGGTCGGTTCCATCCGCAAGGCGCTCGTCCTGTCCAGCGACGGCCTGCCCACCGGCACGTCCAGGGACCTGACCAGGGAGGACGGCGAGCACCTGGCCGCCGTGGCCTCCGGCTTCCACAGCCTCGCCAAGGGGGTCGGCCGCCACTTCGACGTGGGCGGGGTCCGCCAGACCGTCGTGGAGCTCGACGACGCCTTCCTGTTCGTGACCGCCGCGGGCGACGGCAGCTGTCTGGCCGTCCTGTCCGACGCCGAGTCGGACGTCGGCCAGGTGGCGTACGAGATGACCCTGATGGTCAAGCGGGTCGGGGCCCACCTCACGACGGCACCACGGACCGGCCTGCCCACCGCAGGGTGAGCGCGACGGTATGAGTGACGCAGACCAGCGGGCGCCGGCGAACGGCCCGCAGCAGCCGGACCGGGTGCCGCAGCAGTCGCCGCCCCGGCAGCACCACTGGTTCGACGACGACGCGGGACCGGTGGTGCGGCCGTACGCGATGACACGCGGCCGCACCAGCAGTGTCGGTCAGCACCGGCTCGACCTGATCGCGGTGGTGGTGCCCGAACCGGCCGCCGACGACCCGGGGCACGACCACTCGCTCTCGCCCGAGCACGTCGAGATCGTCGAGCGCTGCGTCGGCACCCCGCAGTCCATCGCCGAGCTCGCCGCCGGACTCGACCTCCCCGTCGGGGTGGTCCGCGTCCTGGTGGGCGATCTCGTCCAGGACCAGCTGGTGCACGTCTCCCGACCCGTTCCGCCGGCCGAGCTGCCGGACGAGTCCCTTCTCCGCGAGGTGATCAATGGCCTTCGGGCGCTCTAGCCGCAGGAAGCGGCCCGTCGAACCGGTGACCCTCAAGATCCTGGTGGCGGGCGGCTTCGGAGTCGGCAAGACCACTCTGGTGGGCGCGGTCAGCGAGATCCGGCCGCTGCGCACCGAGGAGCGGCTCAGCGAGGCCGGGCGGCCGGTCGACGACGTCGAGGGCGTGGAGGCGAAGAGCACCACCACGGTCGCGATGGACTTCGGCCGCATCACCCTGCGCGAGGACCTGGTCCTCTACCTCTTCGGCACGCCCGGCCAGGACCGCTTCTGGTTCCTCTGGGACGAGCTGGCGCAGGGGTCGCTCGGCGCGGTGGTCCTCGCGGACACCCGCCGCCTGGAGGACTCCTTCGCGGCGATCGACTACTTCGAGCGCCGCGGGCTGCCCTTCACGGTGGCCGTCAACTGCTTCGACGACGCGGCCCGCTACCCGGCCGACGCCGTGCGCTCCGCGCTCGACCTCGACCCGGACGTACCGCTGATGATGACGGACGCGCGCGACCGCGAGGCCGTCAAGGACGTCCTGGTCGCCGTCGTGGAACACGCGATGGTCCTCTCCGAGCGCAGACGCCGCACGGTCTCGATCTGAGGCCTTTACGCGAGGACACGGCCCGTACCCCCACCGACTGGGGTACGGGCCGTGCGTCTTGGGGGGCTTTCGCCGGTGCGGCCTACTTCCCGTCCTCCTCGTGCCAGCCGAGGCTGCGCTCCACCGCCTTGCGCCAGTTGTCGTACTCGCTCTCCCGCACCTGCGCCTCCATCGCGGGCACCCACTCCACGTCCTTCTGCCAGTGCGCCTTGAGCTCGTCCAGGCCCGCCCAGACCCCGGTGGCGAGCCCCGCCGCGTAGGCGGCGCCCAGACAGGTCGTCTCGGAGACCTTCGGCCGGATCACCGGCACGCCGAGCACATCCGCCTGATGCTGCATCAGGAGCTTGTTGACGGTCATCCCGCCGTCGACCTTGAGCGTGGTGATCCGCACCCCGGAGTCCTGGTACATCGCGTCCACCACCTCGCGGGTCTGCCAGCTGGTGGCCTCCAGGACCGCGCGGGCCAGGTGTGCCTTGGTGACGTACCGGGTCAGGCCGGTGATCACGCCGCGCGCGTCCGAGCGCCAGTAGGGCGCGAACAGGCCGGAGAAGGCGGGCACGATGTAGGCGCCGCCGTTGTCCTCGACGCTCGCGGCGAGCGTCTCGATCTCGGCGGCGCTGCGGATCAGCCCGAGCTGGTCCCGGAACCACTGGACCAGGGCCCCGGTGATCGCGATCGAGCCCTCCAGGCAGTAGACCGGCGCCTGGTCGCCGATCTTGTAGCCGACGGTGGTGATCAGACCGCTCTTGGAGGCCACCGGCCGACCGCCGGTGTTGAGCAGCAGGAAACTCCCGGTCCCGTACGTGTTCTTGGCCGTGCCCGTGTCGTAGCAGGCCTGCCCGAAGATCGCCGCCTGCTGGTCGCCGAGCGCGGACGCCACCGGCACGCCCGCCAGCTGGCCCACCGCCGTGCCGTACACCTCGGCCGAGGACCGGATCTCCGGAAGGATCGCCTCCGGTACGTTCATCGCGGCCAGGATCGAGGGGTCCCACTCCAGGGTCGACAGGTTCATCAGCATGGTCCGCGAGGCGTTGGTGACGTCGGTGACGTGCACCCCGCCGTCCGTGCCGCCGGTCAGGTTCCAGATCAGCCAGGAGTCGACGGTCCCGAACGCGATCTCGCCGCGCTCGGCACGGGTCCGAAGGCCGGGTACGTTGTCGAGCAGCCAGGCCGCCTTGGGCCCCGAGAAGTAGCTGGCCAGCGGCAGTCCGGTGGCGTCCCGGAAGCGGTCCTGGCCGTCCTCGGCGCCGAGTTGGGCGCAGAGCGCGGAGGTCCTGGTGTCCTGCCAGACGATCGCGTTGTGCACGGGCTTGCCGGTCGCCCGGTCCCACAGGACCGTCGTCTCGCGCTGGTTGGTGATGCCGAGCGCGCTGAGCTGCTCCGCGCGCATCCCGGCCTTGGCGAGCGCGCCCGCGACCACGGCCTGCACCTTGGACCAGATCTCGGTGGCGTCGTGCTCGACCCAGCCGGGCTTCGGGAAGATCTGGCGGTGCTCGCGCTGGTCCACGGCGACGATGGCGCCGCCCTGGTCGAAGATGATGCAGCGGCTGGAGGTGGTGCCCTGGTCGATGGCTGCGACGAACTTCTCCGTCATGGCTACCCCTAGGTCGGAAGGCCGCGGGTGGGCGGCGGGTCTTCAGAAGGCCGCGTGGTGGATCAGGCCGCCGAGGGCCCCGCCGGCCAGCGGTCCCGCCACCGGTATCCAGGCGTAACCCCAGTCCGACGTCCCCTTGCGGGGGATCGGCAGCACGCTGTGCACCAGGCGCGGGCCCAGGTCGCGGGCCGGGTTGATGGCGTAACCGGTGGGCCCGCCGAGCGAGAGGCCGATGCCGACGACGAGCAGCGACACGATCAGCACGGTGCTGCCGGAGTCGCCCAGGCCCTGGTTGTCGCCGAAGGCGAGCACGGGCAGCACC
Source organism: Streptomyces melanogenes (assembly GCF_014649795.1). Lineage (GTDB taxonomy): Bacteria > Actinomycetota > Actinomycetes > Streptomycetales > Streptomycetaceae > Streptomyces > Streptomyces noboritoensis. Next base: position 15,121 of record NZ_BMTS01000005.1, on the reverse strand, counting down.
AGGCCGGCGGTGGCGATGATCTCGGTGACGAGATTGGCGGCCGGATTCCGGATCTCGGGGATCGTCGAGAAGATGCCGAGCGTCGGGACGGCGCCGTCCCGGTCGGCGTTGGCCCGGAACTGGGCGAAGTACACGAGGTAGGCGAGGACCGCGCCGAGCATCGCGCCGGTCAGCTGCCCCAGGACGTAGAGCCAGACCTTGTCCCACTCGCCGGTGTCGACGGCGATCCCGACGGTCACCGCCGGATTGAGGTGGCCGCCCGACAGGGGCGCCGCGGTGTACGCCCCGGCCAGCACCCCGAAGCCCCAGCCGAACGCGATGACCACCCAGCCTGCGCCTCTCGCCTTGGAGTGGTTGAGCGTGACCGCCGCGCACACCCCGGCCCCGAAGAGGATCAGGATGGACGTGCCGATGACCTCACCGAGGAAGATGTCTCCGTTGCTCATGGCTGCTCCTATGCCCTCGCCCGGGGCGTGGCCCCGGTCCGCCGTGCAGGGTGCGCGCTTCCCATGGCTGCGGCGCCGGTGGTGGGGGCCTGCTCGCCCCCGCCCGGCGTCCGTGACGAGCGTGCTCGTCTGGCGGAGCCGCCGGTGGGGGAGCAGCCCGGCGGCCGCGTGCGACGGCACGCGGCCGGGAGCCGAGGAACGGCGACGCCGAGAGACAACGGGAAGTGTTCACCGGCCGTGATGGAGCGTCAAGGTCGCCGACAGCACCGGCCGCCGGGGTACGGGCACGGCGGCGGCCGGGAGCTCAGCGCACCGCGATCACCGACGAGCCGTGCCCGAACAGGCCCTGGTTGGCGGTGATCCCGGTCCTCGCCCCGTCGATCTGCCGCTCGCCCGCCGTGCCGCGCAGCTGCCAGGTCAGCTCGCAGACCTGCGCGATCGCCTGGGCGGGCACCGCCTCGCCGAACGATGCGAGCCCCCCGCTCGCATTGACCGGAACGCGACCACCGAGCGCCGTCACGCCCTCCCGTACGAGCTTCGCGCCCTCCCCGGCGCCGCACAGCCCCAGATCCTCGTACCACTCCAGCTCCAGGGCGGTCGACAGGTCGTACACCTCGGCCAGCGACAGGTCCTCGGGCCCGATCCCGGCCTCCTCGTAGGCGGCCCGGGCGATGGAGGCACGGAAGGAGTACGGCGAGGGCTCGGCCGCGACCGCCGAGTCGGTGGCGATGTCCGGCAGGTCCAGGACCGTGTTCGGGTAGGTGGGCGTGACCGTGGACACGGCCCGGATGCGGACCGGGTCCACCGCCCCGTGCCGGCGCGCGTAGTCCATGCCGCACAGCACCAGGGCGGCCGCCCCGTCGGAGGTCGCGCAGATGTCGAGCAGCCGCAGCGGATCGGCGACCACCGCCGAGGCGGCGACCTCCTCGGCGGACACCGCCTTGCGGTAGCGGGCGTACGGGTTGAGCGCGCCCGCCGCCGCGTTCTTCACCTTGACGCGCGCGAAGTCGTCGGGCGTGTCCCCGTGCAGGGCCATGCGGCGGCGGGCGTAGAGGCCGAAGTAGGCCGGGTTGGTGGCGCCAAGCACCCGGAAGCGCAGCCAGTCGGGATCGTCGGGCCGCTCGCCGCCCGCCGGGGCGAAGAACCCCTTGGGCGCCGCGTCGGCGCCCACCACGAGCACCACCTCGGCCATCCCGGAGAGGATCTGTGCCCGCGCGGTGTTGATCGCCTGCGCCCCGGAGGCGCAGGCCGCGTAGACGCTGGTCACGCGCGCGCCCTGCCAGCCGAGCGCCCGCGCGAAGGTCGCCCCGGCCACATACCCGGGGTAGCCGCCGCGCACGGTCGCCGCGCCGACCACGGACCGTACGTCCGGCCAGTCGAGCCCGGCGTCGGCTAGCGCGGCGCGGGCCGCGACCGTCCCGTACTCGACAAAACTCCTGCCCCATTTGCCCCACGGGTGCATTCCGGCACCGAGGACCGCGATGTCGCCCGCGCCGCTCATGCGCCCGCCTCCACGGGCCGCCAGTGCCAGGTCGTCCAGGTGGTCCCGGCCTCCTCGTTGAGCACGCCCGGCACCACCTCGACCTCCATCCCGACGGCGAGGTCGGCGGTCGTCACCCCCGGCACGGCCTGCCCGAGGACGACCATCCGCTCCGCCTCCAGCTCCACCGCCACCAGCGTGTACGGCTGCCAGACGGCCTCGGGGTCAAAGACGTAGGGCGCGGGCGGCCGGTAGCGCCCGTCGGTGTACGACCAGACGCGCCCGCGCCGGGAGAGCGGGACCTCGGTCAGCTCCCGCCCGGCGCAGCCGGGGTTGCGGCAGAAGGAGTCCTCGCGGGGGAAGAACACGGAGGCGCAGGCCGAGCACCGGGTGCCGAGCAGCCGGAACCCCTCGTCCTCCGCCTCCGTGAACCAGCCCGCCACCACGGGTGTGCGCATGCGCGTCAAAACCCCTCCCGGCGCTCGTATCTGACGGAACGTCAGAAGTGTGCCACGGGTGGCCGTGCTCCGGCAGGGGGTGTCGCTCAGTGGTGACCGGCCACCGAGCGCCACGCCACCGGGAAGTCGAAGTAGGTGTCCGGGAACGGCTCCGGCTGGAAGGTGAAGTGCCACCACTCCTGCGGGATCCCGACGAACCCGGCGGCCTGGAGCGTGCCCTTCAGGAGCTGGCGGTTGGCGCGCTGGACGCCCTGGATGCGTGGGTCGTCGGTGTGCGAGAGGGTGTCGAAGCAGTCGAAGCCGGTGCCCATGTCGACGGAGTTGTCGGGGAAGCGCTGGTCCTTCGGCGCGAAGCACGGCACCAGCTGCTGACCGGGGCGGTAGGGCGGCGTCGGCCACGCGGGCAGCCGGACCATGGTGACGTCGATCGAACTGCCCCGGCTGTGCCCGGACTTGGCCGCGATGTACACGTCCTCGAACAGCCTCGACTTGTCGACAAGCGGATAGAACTCGGTCTTCATCCGCTGGTCGTCGAGGTCCTTGGCCCACTCCACGAAGTTGTCGACGGCCCGCTGCGGCCGGAAGCAGTCGTACACCTTCAGCGAATAGCCCTGGCGGAGCAGCTTCAGCTGCGCCTGGTGCAGTGCCTGGGCCGCCTGGCGGGTCAGGATGCACACCGGCTGCTTGTAGCCGTCGATCGGCTTGCCCACGAAGTTGTGCGGCGTGATGTAGCGCATCTCCTGGATGATCGTCGGGTCCACGGTGGCCAGCGCCACGAACTCGGCGGGCGCCTTGGGTTCGGGCGTGGCCCGGGCGGTGGACGAGGTGGCGGTCACGGCGAGCAGGGCTGCGGCAGCGGCGACCAGGCCGCGCACGGTTGATCTGAGTGTCATGAGCACACCCTTCATGGCTCAACGGGGCGTAGAAAAGGGGAAGTTGGGGCAATGTGATCCGATGGCCGAATGTATTCGGTTAAAGTCCGCGCGTGACCGGGACCTCGAAGACCTCGAAGCAGCCTGTGAAGGACTCGCACTGCGCCGCGTGCGGGTCGCCCTACCCCTCGGCCTCGGCCGGCTGGCCCCGCCCCTGCGCGGCCTGCGGGACCATCACCTACCGCAACCCGCTGCCCGTCGCCCTCGCCCTCCTTCCCGTGACGGACGCGCGCGGTACGGGACTCGTCGTCATCACCCGCGCGGTGGAGCCCCATATAGGCCGCCGTGCCCTGCCCGGCGGCTTCGTCGACGACGGCGAGCTGTGGCAGGAGGCGGTGGTCCGCGAGCTGTACGAGGAGACGGGCATCGAGGCGTCCGCCGCCGAGGTGCGCCTCGCGGACGCGCTCAGCTCCCCACACCACGTGCTCCTGTTCGGTCTGCTGCCCGCCCGCGCCGCGGCCGCACTCCCACCGCCCGCCCCGACGGACGAGACGGCGGGCTGGCGGGTGCTCCGCCGCCCCGAGGAACTGGCGTTTCCGCTGCATACGGAGGTGGTACGGGCGTGGTTCGCGGGGCGGTTCGTGCGGTGAGGGGAGGCTGGGTCGTGCGGTGAGGGGGGCTGGTCGTGACGGCGGGCGGGCGTTGAGGATGCCTGGGCGCTGAGGAGGCGAGGGCCAGGGGCACCCGCTCCCGGGGCCAGGCACACCCGCCCCGCCTCACCGCCCCCCACCCCGCACCCGCACCTCGTACCCCACCTCCCGCGTCGCCCCCTCGTCCGTGATCCGCTCCACCACCACCCGGCCGCCCGCTATCCGGGTGGAGAAACGCTCCACCACCGTCGGCGCCCACCCGTCGCCCGCGTCCCGGACGACCAGGCCGCCGCCGGTGCGCCCGGCCGCCGGGGCCCACACCTCCAGCTCCACCTCGCCCTGCGCGCCGCGCACCGGGATGACGGAACCGGCCCTGGCCAGCACCGGGATACGGGCCAGGGGCGCGTCCACCAGGACCTGGCAAGGCCCCTCGTGGGGCTCCTCGGTCGCCGTGTCGTACCAGCGGCCGCGCGGCAGCCGCACCGCCCGCCGGTCCGTGCCCCGCTCGAAGACGGGCGCCACCAGCAGCGCGTCGCCGAGCAGGAACGCGTCCTCGCACTCCCGCAGCGACCGATCGCCCGGCGTGCCCCACCACACCGGCCGTGCGTAGGGCGCCCCGGTCAGCCGGGCGAGCTGCGCCAGCGTCGTGAAGTACGGGTGCAGCCGCTCCCGCTCGGCCATCGCCACGCGCGCGTGGCCGAGCACCTCCGGCCCGAACTCCCACGGCTCCCGGCGCCCGGCCCAGATCGCCGAGTGCGTACGGAAGAACGGCAGCCAGGAAGCCAGCTGCAACCAGCGCAGATACAGCTCCGGCGACGGGGTGCCGCTGAACCCGCCCACGTCCGGACCCGAGTACGGCACCCCGCACAGCCCCAGCCCGAGCACCAGGGCGAGCGAGGCCCGCAACCCCGGCCAGCCGGTGCTCACATCACCCGACCAGGTGCCTCCGTAGCGCTGCATCCCGGCCCAGCCGGAGCGGCTGAACAGGAAGGGGCGCTCGTCGGGGCGCAGCCTGCGCAGCCCCTCGTAGCCCGCCCGCGCCATCGTCAGGCCGTACACGTTGTGGGCCTCGCGGTGGTCGCCGCCGCGGCCCTCCAGCGCGTGCCGCGCGGAGCGGGGCAGGGTCGGATCGCCGAAGGGCGCGAACGACGTCGGCTCGTTCATGTCGTGCCACACCCCGGCGAAGCCCTGGTCGAGCCGCTCCTGGTAGAGCCCGCCCCACCACTCGCGCGCACGTGGATCGGTGAAGTCGGGATACGCGCACTCGCCCGGCCAGACCACGCCCCGCACCTTGTCGCCGCGCGCGTCCCGGACGAACGCGTCCGCCGCGAGCCCGCTCTCGTACACCGCGTTGCCGCGCTGCGCCTTGACCGCCGGGTCGACGATCGACACCAGCCGCACCCCGTCCTCGGCCAGGTCCTTGGCGAGGCGGGGCAGGTCCGGGAAGTGCTCGCGGTCGACCGTGAACACCTGGTGGGCGTCGTAGTGGTCGATGTCCAGATGGAGCGCGGACAGCGGCAGCCCGCGCTCCCGGTACCCGGCGACGACCCGCCGCACCTCGGCCTCGCTGCCGAAGCCCCAGCGGGCGTGCTGCGGGCCAAGGGCCCAGGACGGCGGCAGCGCGGGCGCGCCGGTCAGCGCCGTCCAGCCCTGCAGCACGCGCGCGGGGGTGCCCGCCACCACCCAGCAGCGCAGCGGGCCGCCCTCCATCCGCAGCTCGCTGCTCCCGGCCCGGTCGTGACCGGAACCGGCGCCCTCCTCGCCCTCGCGCAGCAGGACCCGGCCGTCCCAGGTGTTGTCGTAGAACGCCAGATGCGTCCCGGCGTCCGCCACCACCAGCTGCACCGGCATGGTGATGTACAGCGGGTCGTCGCCGGGGGCGAAGCCGCCGCGCGGGTCGGTGTTCCACAGCCGGTACGCCCCGTCGCGCAGCCGGGGTCCTTCCGCCCGGCCGCCGAGCCCGAACACGCGCGCGTCGGCCGCGACTTCGGAGCGCTGCACCCAGCGCGCGGGACCGCCGCCGACCGGCTCCCACCAGCGCGGCGGCAGCTCGCGGCGGAGCACGACGCCACCCGGGGTGCGCACCTCCACCGCCCCGTGCCGGGACACCGCCACCATCACGCGTTCGGAGACCACCCGCCAGCCGCCGTCCGTGTCGGGCTCCAGGACGGCGCGCGCGTCGGGCTCGGGCGCGGGCCCCGCCAGCGCGTACGACGGCTCGGGGCCGGCTCCGTCCCAGCCCCAGAACACGGCGCCGCCCGCCGCCACCCGCACCTCCAGGGCGGAGCGCGCGAACCGCACCACGCCACCGCCCGGCCGGGGCTCCGCGCCCTGGACCTGACCGGGCACCCGGGCGCGCTCCGGACCGCGCGCGGGCAGCCCCCACGCGTCCGCCCGGCGCCGCCGCAGGGCCGAGCGGACCGCCCTCAGCCCCTGCACCGAGCCGACCGCCTTCACCGAGCGCACCAGGTCATTGCCGTCCATGCGGCTCACCCTGCCATCCGGATCATGAGCTGTGTGCTCCGTTCAACTTCCGTTCACCCGTGGTGGCACCACATCGTCAGGTGCCGGACTATGGGCGGCACACCCTGGTGCGGAAGACGATCACATGGCATCGTCCCTGTGAGCCGCCGCATGCGCACACCCCTACGCGTGTGCGCGCGGCACACGCACACCACGCGTACCAGCCCGGGAGCCGACCCATGACCTCACCAGCGAACGCCGCGCCGCAGCCCGCGCCCCTGTGGCAGCCGAGCCCCGACCGCATCGCCGGGGCGCGGATCACCGCGTTCCAGACCTGGGCCGCCGAGCGGTACGGCGCCCCCGCCGAGGGCGGCTACCAGGCGCTGCACCGCTGGTCCGTCACCGAACTCGACACCTTCTGGAAGGCCGTCGCCGACTGGTTCGACGTGCGCTTCTCCACCCCGTACGAGACGGTGCTCGCCGACCGGTCGATGCCGGGCGCCCAGTGGTTCCCCGGCGCCACCCTCAACTACGCCGAGCACGCGCTGCGCACCGCCGAGGACCCGGCCCGCGCCGACGACGCCGCGCTGCTGCACGTCGACGAGACGCACGAGCCCGTCGCCACCAGCTGGGCGGAGCTGCGCCGCCAGGTCGGCTCGCTCGCCGCCGAGCTGCGCGCCCTGGGCGTCCGGCCCGGGGACCGCGTCAGCGGCTATCTGCCGAACGTCCCGCAGGCCGTCACCGCGCTCCTGGCCACCGCGGCCGTCGGCGCCGTGTGGACCTCGTGCGCCCCCGACTTCGGCGCGCGCAGCGTCCTCGACCGGTTCCAGCAGGTGGAACCCGTCGTCCTGTTCACCGTCGACGGCTACCGCTACGGCGGCAAGGAGCACGACCGCACCGACGTCGTCGCCGAGCTCCGCCGCGAACTGCCCACCCTGCGCGCCGTCGTCCACATCCCGCTGCTCGGCACCCCTGCCCCCCAAGGAACTCTCGCATGGTCATCGCTCACTGAGAGTGACAACGAGCCGGTCTTCGAGCAAGTTCCCTTCGACCACCCGCTCTGGGTGCTCTACTCCTCCGGCACGACGGGCCTGCCCAAGGCCATCGTCCAGTCGCAGGGCGGCATCCTTCTCGAACACTTCAAACAGCTCGGCCTCCACTGCGACCTGGGCCCCGAGGACCGGTTCTTCTGGTACACCTCCACCGGCTGGATGATGTGGAACTTCCTCGTCTCCGGCCTGCTGACCGGCACCACGGTCGTCCTGTACGACGGCAGCCCGGGCTACCCGGAGACCGGCGCCCAGTGGGGCGTCGCCGAGCGGACCGGGGCCACCCTCTTCGGCACCTCCGCCGCCTATGTGATGGCCTGCCGCAAGGCCGGTGTGCACCCGTCGCGCGACCACGACCTCTCGCGCGTGAAGTGCGTCGCCACCACCGGCTCGCCGCTCCCGCCGGACGGCTTCCGCTGGCTCCACGACGAGGTCCGCGAGGACCTGTGGATCGCCTCGGTCAGCGGCGGCACCGACGTCTGCTCCTGCTTCGCGGGCGCCGTCCCGACGCTGCCCGTCCACATCGGCGAGCTCCAGGCCGCCTGTCTGGGCACCGACCTCCAGTCGTGGGACCCGCAGGGCAAGCCGGTCGTGGGCGAGGTGGGCGAGCTGGTCGTGGTCAACCCTATGCCCTCCATGCCGATCCGCTTCTGGAACGACCCGGACGGCAGCCGCTACCGCGACAGCTACTTCGAGATGTTCCCCGGCGTGTGGCGCCACGGCGACTGGATCACGATCACCGACCACGGCTCGGTGGTCATCCACGGCCGCTCCGACTCCACCCTCAACCGCCAGGGCGTCCGCATGGGTTCGGCGGACATCTACGAAGTCGTCGAACGCCTCCCGGAGATCCGCGAGTCCCTGGTCATCGGCATCGAAGAGCCGGACGGCGGCTACTGGATGCCGCTCTTCGTCCACCTCGCCGAGGGCGCCGTCCTGGACGACGACCTCCGTACGAAGGTGAAGCAGGCGATCCGGGAGCAGCTCTCCCCGCGCCACGTCCCGGACGAGATCATCGAGGTCCCGGGCGTCCCGCACACGTTGACGGGCAAGCGCATCGAGGTGCCGGTCAAGCGACTGCTCCAGGGCACCCCGCTGGAGAAGGCCGTGAACCCGGGCTCGGTCGACAACCTCGACTTCCTCCGCTTCTACGAAGCGGTGGGCCGCAAGCACGGCTGACCCGTGCGCGCCCCAGCCTTCGAAGGCCGGGGCGCCGCCCGTCACCCTCCGTACGTGGCCTCGGACTCGCCCAGCACCTCGGCGAAGTCCGCGGCCAGCCGGGCCGCCTCGGTGGGCTTCAGCCCCGCCGAGGTGATCCGTACACCGGCGCTCGAGGCGATCCGGAACCGCGCCCCGGCGGCGACCCACCAGCCGCGCGAGCGCAGCCCGTTCACCACCGCCGACTCGTCCCGCACCGGCACCCACAGGTTCATCCCGCTCGCCCCGTGCGAGGCGATCCCGCGCCGCTCCAGCTCGCCCGCCAGAGCGCTCCGCCGCTCCGCGTAGGCGTCACGCGCGCGGTGCACGAGTTCCCGTGCCATCCGGTCGGTGAGCAGCCCGAGCACCGTGCCCTGGAGCAGATGGCTCACCCAGCCGGAGGTCAGCAGCAGCCGGCCGTCGTGCCGCGCCAGCGTCGCCGGGTCACAGGCGGCGGCCGCCCACCGCAGGTCCGTGCCCAGGTACTTCGTCACCGTCCGCACATGCGCCCAGCGCGCCAGCCGCCCGCCCGCAGTCAGCGTGTACAGCGGCGCCCCCGCGATCTCCGCGGCGTGGTCGTTCTCGATCACCAGCACCTCGGGCGCGGCCCGCAGCACCTCCACCAGGTCGTCCCGGCGCCGCTCCGAGAAGCAGCCGCCGTACGGGTTCTGCGCCCGCGGGCTGCACACGACGGCCCGCGCCCCGGCCCGCAGCGCCTCGCGCAGGGCCTCGGGCCGCATCCCCTCGTCGTCGACGGCGACCGGGACCGTACGCAACCCCATGACCTGCACCAGGTCGAGCAGATGGTGGTAGCCGGGATCCTCCATGGCCACCGCGTCACCGGGCCGCAGCTCGGTGGTGAGCAGCCGGGCGACGCAGTCGAGCGCGCCGTGCGCGAAGGTCACCGACCCGCTCGGCACGCCGTCGGCGCCCAGCCACTCCTGGACGCGCTTTTCAAGGAGCGGCAGCCGTGGCGTCGAGCGGTGCGACCGCGCACCGGCCGTCATCCGCACCGGCGCGGGCAGTTCGGGCAGGAAGGCCGGGTCCGGGTGGCCGCCCGCGAGGTCCCGCAGCCCCTCCGGCACCTTCGGCGGGCGCCGTGAGGCGACCGAGGGCGCGGCGGCGACCACGGTCCCGCCCCGCCCGTGGGTGACCACGACGCCGCGCCCGCGCAGCTCCTTGTACGCCGTCGCCACCGTGCCCGGACTCACGCCCAGGTCGTCCGCGAGGCGGCGGACCGGAGGAAGCGTGTCCCCGGGCGCCAACCCGCCGTCGGCGACGCCCCGTTCGACGGAAGCGGCAATTCCCTTGGCCGAGGTGCCACTGATCGCATATTGTTCTGCCACGTACTGAACTATGTATCAATACATAATGCCAGTCAAGGGGGAGCAGTGACTTTGCGCAGCCGACGTGCCGCACTGTGGGAACGAGTCCCGGGAGGCCGCGACGGCCGACTGATGCTCTGGGTGGCCTTCGTCGACCGGACCGGAAGCGGCCTGTGGGCCGCCGTCTCGGTCCTGTACTTCACCTACGTGGCTGGGCTCTCCGTCGCCCAGGTCGGCACGCTGGTCGCCCTCGCCGGCGCGGTCGGCATCGCGGGCGCGCCCATAGGAGGCCGCATCGCCGACCGGCTGCCCCTCACGCGCGTGCTCATCGCCTTCCAGGTCCTGCGCGCCCTGGCCTCCGCCGCCCTGCTCACCACCGACAACTACGCGCTCCTGCTGGTGTACTCGGCCGTCGGCAGCTTCGGCGACCGCTCCGCCAACGTGCTCACCAAGCTGTACGCGGCCCGCGTCGCCGGACCCGACCGCGTCCGCTACCAGGCTGTCAGCCGCACCCTGGCCAACGCGGGCTGGGCCGTCGGAGGCCTCGCCGCGGCACTCGCCCTCGCACTCGCCACCACGGCCGCCTACCAGTGGCTGCTCGCCGGAGACGCCCTCTCCTTCGTGGGCGCCGCCCTGGTCGCCGCCCGCTGCGCCGAACCGCCCTCGCCCACGCGCACGGTCGCCACCTCCAAGGACCCCGCCCCCGCCGCACGACCGGCCAACCCCTGGAAGGACCGCACCTACCTGGCCTATGTGGCCACCGAAGCGGTGCTCTTCATGGACGACGCCGTCTTCAAGGTCGGCATCCCCCTCTGGGCCGTCTCCGCCACGGACGCGCCGCACGGCCTCGTACCGCTCCTGATGGTGCTCAACAACGTGATGGTGGTGGGCCTCCAGGTCCCCCTCGCCCGCTTCGGCGCGACCACCAAGGCGGCCCACCGGCTGCTCCTCCCGCTCGCCACCGTCTTCGCCGCCGCCGGCGTCGCCATGGCCGCCTCGGCGGTCCACGGCGCCGTACCCGCGAGCATCTGCCTGACCGTCTCGGCCGCCGCCTTCACCCTGGCCGAGATGATCCACGCCACCGTCTCGTGGGAACTCTCGATCGCGCTGGCGCCGGAACAGGCCCAGGGCAGCTACCTCGGCGTGCACGGGCTGGCCCAGTCCGCCCAGCGCAGCGCGGGACCGCTCGCCGTCACCGCGGCCATCGCGACCGGCCCCGTCGGCTGGACGGCATTCGGCGCCGTCATCGCTCTGACCTGCTGCGTTCAGCACCGGCTGGTACGGGACCGGCTGCCGCGCCCGGCGTTGTCAGTGCCCTCCGTTACGGTGAGTGAGCACTGATCGACAGTACGCAGGGGGAAACATGGCACACATCCGCAACTCCAGGAAGTCCACCGGCCCGACGGCCTCCACCCGGTCCCGAACACCCCGCGGCTCCCGGCCCGGCCACGCGCCCAGAGCCACGCGGCGGACCCTGCGCAGGGAGACGCCGAACACGGTGGGGCTGCTGGCCGACGCGTACGACTTCGAGGCGATGACGCGGTACCGGACCTTCGCCTTCGACGACCACACCGCCTACCTCCGCCAGGTCGACGGCCTCCTCAGATCCTTCGCCGCCCAGGGCCTGCACACCACGGTTGCCCTCTTCGACCCGGAGGAGTTCACCGAGTTCTGCACGGCCGGAGGCCTCGACCCCGACAGTGCCGACAGCCGCACCCGCTTCACGGCCGAGATCGCGGCGGGCGGCGCCCGCGTCGCCTATGCGGGCCAGCCCATCGACAGCCTGGTGCCCGAGCTCATCAACAAAGCGGTCCGCCAGGCGACCTGGGACTACGCGACCCTGCTCCTCGCCGACCTGGGGGAGTGCGCCGAATGCGGCCGGGACATCGGCCGCTCCGCCTTCGAACGCGCCTCGACGATCCTCACCCGCCTGATCGAGGCGGCGGGCCCGGGCCTGCACCACATGGTGTGCAGCGTTCAGGCACAGCAGGAGCACCTCATCGCCGTGCTCCACGCCGAGGGCCGCGGCGACGGCCCGGCCCTGCTCGACGAGACGGACGTCGCCGAGTTCGTCACCGTCCTCGCCGCGGGCATCGCCCAGCACAGCCCGGGCGGCCTGGTGCTGCGCACCACGGCGACGGACGCGCCCGACCGCGTCCACGGCTGGCGGCTGCACGAGGGCGGGCTGCTCCCGCTCACCGCCGGGGAAGTCTTCAGCGCGTACTGCACCGACGCCGACACCGGAGACCCGGTGGCACCCGAACCAGGAGTGGACTACCGGGCGGGCTTCCCGTTCGACCAGCCCACCACCGACCACTGACCCCTGGCCACCAACCACTGACCGACAAGCGAAAGGGGCTCCCCGACGCACCGGCGACGGGAAGCCCCTCTCACTCAGACACCGCGTCCAGGCAGCGGACGGCCGACCGGGTCACTCCCCGGACAGCACCGCCTGCGCGGCCACGCGGGCCTCCTCGGCCGAGTCCGCGGCACGGGCCGCGGCGGCAGCGCGCTCGCACTGGGCGAGCGTGTACTTCGCCAGCGTCGCGCGCACGTAAGGAATGGACGCGGCACCCATCGACAGGCTGGTCACACCCAGACCGGTGAGCACACACGCGAGCAGCGGATCGGAGGCGGCCTCACCACAGACACCACAGCTCTTGCCCTCGGCCTTGGCCGCCTCGGCGGACAGCGCGACCAGGTCGAGCAGCGCGGGCTGCCACGGGTCCTGCAGCCGGGACACCGCGCCGACCTGCCGGTCGGCCGCGAACGTGTACTGGGCCAGGTCGTTGGTGCCGAGCGACAGGAACTCGACCTCCTGGAGGATCGAGCGCGCGCGGAGCGCGGCGGAGGGGATCTCCACCATCGCGCCGAACTTCGCCTGCAGCCCCGCCGCCCGGCACGCGTCCGCGAACGCCTTGGCGTCCGCACGGTCCGCGACCATCGGCGCCATGACCTCCAGGTAGACCGGAAGCCCCTCGACGGCCTTCGCCAGCGCCGTCAGCTGCGTCCGGAGCACCTCGGGGTGGTCCAGGAGCGACCGCAGACCGCGCACGCCGAGCGCCGGGTTCGGCTCGTCGGCGGGCGTCAGGAAGTCCAGCGGCTTGTCGGCGCCCGCGTCCAGCACCCGCACGACCACACGGCCTTCGGGGAACGCCTCCAGCACCTTGCGGTACGCCTCGACCTGCTTCTCCTCCGACGGCGCCTTCGCGGAGTCGTCGAGGAAGAGGAACTCGGTACGGAACAGACCGACGCCCTCGGCGCCCGCCTCCACCGCCGCCGGGACGTCGGCGGGACCGCCGACGTTGGCGAGCAGCGGCACCTTGTGCCCGTCCGAGGTCGCACCCGGACCGGAGGACGCGGCCAGCGCGGCCTTGCGCTCGGCCGCGGCACGCTCCAGCTCGGCGCGCTTGTCGTCGCTCGGGTCGACGAAGATCTCACCGGTGCTGCCGTCGACGGCGACCAGCGTGCCCTCGGCGAGCTCACCGGCGCCCGGCAGCGCCACGATCGCGGGGACGCCCAGCGCCCGCGCCAGAATCGCGCTGTGGCTGGTCGGCCCGCCCTCCTCGGTCACGAAACCGAGCACCAGCGCCGGGTCGAGCAGCGCCGTGTCGGCGGGAGCGAGGTCGCGCGCGATCAGTACGTACGGCTCGTCGCTGTCCGGCACCCCCGGCATCGGGACGCCGAGCAGGCGCGCCACGATGCGGTTGCGCACGTCGTCGAGGTCCGCCACACGCCCGGCCATGTACTCACCGGCGCCCGCGAGCAGCTCGCGGTAGTGCGAGAACGCGTCGTACACGGCCCGCTCGGCGGTGCTGCCGACGGCGATGCGCCGGTCGACGTCGGCGATCAGCTCGGGGTCCTGGGCGATCAGGGCCTGGGCCTCCAGCACCGCCTGCGCCTCACCGCCGGCCAGGTTGCCGCGCGCGTTCAGGTCGGCCGCCACGGCCTCGACGGCCTTGCGGGCACGCCCCTGTTCGCGCTCCGCCTCCTCCGCCGGAATCTGCTTGGCCGGCGGCTCCAGGACCGCAGTGCCCATGTGCCGGACCTGGCCGATCGCCACACCGTGGCTCACGCCGACGCCTCGCAGCGTTGTCTCCATTTCACCCGTCTCCGATTGGTGCGGCGGTCTCCGCCACCGCGGTGGATGTCCGACTCACCGTCTCGACGACGGCGGCGTCACGACTTCTGGCTGAACTACTTCCAGGTGAAGAGGGCGTCGCCGGCCTTCACATCGCCGTCCGCACGGAGGTCGCCGAGGGAGTCAGCAGTGGCTTCGAGGGCCACGATGGGGCACACGGGGGACTTCCCGGCCGCTTCGACGGCAGCCGGGTTCCAGCGCACGACGGCCTGGCCGCGCGTGACGGTGTCGCCCTTGTTGACGAGCAGCTCGAAGCCCTCGCCGTTGAGCTGGACGGTGTCGATACCGAGGTGCGTCAGCACACCGTGGCCCTCGTCGTCGACGACGACGAAAGCGTGCGGGTGCAGGGAGACGATGACGCCGTCGACGGGGGAAACCGCCTCCGAGGGCTCCCGTACGGGGTCGATGGCGGTACCGGGGCCCACCATTGCGCCGGAGAACACCGGATCGGGCACTGCCGCGAGTCCGATGGCACGCCCGGCGAGCGGGGACGTCACGGTGGTCATGGATGGCCTCCCAGGGGTGGGGCTTCTTCGTGTCACCGTCACTACGTGCTGTGTGACGGCGTACTTTTCAGAAGGGTAAGTCATAAGAAGTCCGGGTTCGCCTGGTATGACTCCAGGCCGGGCTTCCCCGACGGAGACTACTGGACTAGACCGGTGCGGTAGTGGACTAGACCATAGACCCCCAGGGGCTCGGGGGCCGATTTGCCCCGACCGCTCCCGGGGCTGTACTGTCCTAAGTCCCGCCTGACGACAACGTGTGAACTTCACGTGAATGTGTCGGGACGGGCAGGCTCCTCTTCTACTTGCTGATCTTGATCCTGCACCTCGCTCTGCTGTGCCCGTATTTCCGTGCGCCGCAAAACGAAGTGGTCAGGGAGACGGAAAAGCACTGATAGAGTCGGAGCCGCCGGAAAGGGAAACGCGAAAGCGAAAACCTGGAAAGCGCCGAGGAAGTCGGACACGAAAGAGTCTGATAGAGTCGGAAACGAAGGAAGCGCCCGGAGGGCCCGGAAACGGGAACGAAGGAAGCGTCCG
>NZ_BMTS01000004.1 GCF_014649795.1 Streptomyces melanogenes | reverse complement strand
AGGTCGAAGAACAACTCGAACCAGCCCGCGCGGTGTTCCTCGGCCCCACTGCCCGTACCGTCGGCCGCCCCGGCGTCTGTCATGTCGCTCACCCGCCCACTGTGGAAGCCACACCCGGCGGCGGGAGCCGGGCGCGCCGGGGCGAGCCGGCGAGCCGCCCGGGCGGGCCAGTGGCCGACCGTGTCCCACCCCTCGGAAAAGACGACTCCCGGACAAGATCAGGCCTCGCGGACCGGCGATATGACACCCCCTTATGGCTCTCACACAGCGTTGTTCGCCATACTTCGCGCCGTGGACCAGCAAACAGACGACCAGCACACCGCCCTCAACGCCGCCGCGCTCAACCCGGCGCACATCCCCGGGCTGATGCCCGCCCCGGCGACCGCGCCCGACGCGTCGACGCAGGGGCGGAAGACGGATGAGCAGAAGACGGCCGAGCCGGGGCCGGAGGCCGAAGCGGACGACGTGACGGCCGACGAGGCCGAGGCGGAAGACGTGAGGGCCGAGGAGCCCGAGCCCGCCACCGCGCCGACGGCGGACGCCGACGCCGAGCCCGCGGCCGACGAACCCGACCCCGAACGCCCCGCGTCCGGCTCGGCCGAGGACGGGCCCACCCTCTCCGCGTCCGACCGGCGGGGATCCATCACCGCCGACCGCGCGGGCATCCGGCTGTGCCTCGACGGCGAGGAGGCCGACTTCGGCTGGGACGAGCTCAGCGCCGTCGAGTACGCGACCTCCCGCTGGAACCGCCGGTTCGCGGTCACGGTGCATCTGCCCCGGCCCCGCTGGTTCCGCATGGACGTCCAGGCCGAGGACCGGGCGAGCCTCGCCCAGTGGTCCGAGCAGCTCGAAGAAGTACTGAACGCCTACTTCGAAGAGTAGAACCAACCGCCCGACGGGCGGACGACGACGCCCGCACCGCGCCGAGTCACGGACCCGTGACCTCGGCGCGGACGTCGTCGTACCCCCGTGGCTTGTTCCGCACTGCTCTGCCGTCATCTCCCCCGCAAGGCAAGGCAAACTCAAGCGGAAACTGACATGAACAACACCGATGTGAAGGATCGGTCGAATCCCGGACCCGGGGCCGAGGGGGAGAAACATGCTCGCACTGTCGTGGATCGGGCCGACGTTCCCACCAGCCTCCCCAGTCACCGCGCGGACGTACGCGTCAACGGACGCTGCGGACGGTGTGCGATGACCACCCTCGATGAACGCGGCCGGGAACAGGGCGAGGAACGCGGCGAGGAAACCGGCGTCCACCCCGACGCGGCCGTCGCGCTGGACCGGCCCGCCGCTCAACTGCCCCTGTCCGCGGGCTCCAAAGCCGCCAACCTGGCGCGTGCGGCAGCCGCCGGGCTGCCGGTCCTGCCCGGCTTCGTCATCCCGCACGGCGCCGGTGACGACGCCCGAGCCCTGCGGCACGCCTGGCACGAGCTCTCCCAAGACGGCGCCGTCCCACTGGTCGTACGCTCCTCGTCCCCGCAGGAGGACACCGAGGAGTCCTCCCTGGCCGGGCAGTTCGCCTCCGTGCTCGACATACGCGACTGGCCCGGCTTCCGCGCGGCCGTGCGTACGGTCCTCGACTCCGCCGACCGGCTCGACGGCACCCGGGCCCCGATGGCGGTCCTCGTCCAGCCCATGCTCGACGCACGCGTGGGCGGGGTGCTCTTCGGTGCCGACCCCGTGGAAGGCCGGCTGGACCGGATGCTGGTCAGCGCCGTGCGCGGCGGGCCCGACACCCTGGTCAGCGGTGAACAGGACGGCACCAGCTACCACTTGACCCGCTCGGGCCGACGGCTGCGCCCCACCACCCCGCACACCAACGGCGAGCACCTGCTGACCCGTACCGAGCTCCACCGCCTCGCCCGTCTGGCCCGGCAGGTGGAGAGGATCTTCGGCGGGCCGCAGGACATGGAGTTCGGCTTCGACGCGGCAGGACGGCTGTGGCTGTTCCAGGCCCGTCCCATCACGGCCATGACCGCGCGCCCCGCCCGCGGCGCACGGCTGCTCGGCCCCGGCCCCGTCGCCGAAACCCTCCCCGGCACCCTGCAACCGCTGGAGGAGGACCTGTGGGTGGCGCCGATGGCCCGGGGTATCTGCTCCGCGCTCGACATCGCGGGCAGCGCACCGCGCCGTCTGCTGCGCACCCACCCCGTGGCGACCACGGTCGCCGGACGTGCCGCGGCGGACCTGCGTCTGCTGGGCATCGCACCGCCCCGCCACCGTCTGCTGGCCAGGCTCAACCCGCTGCCGGGCGCCCGCCGTCTGGCAGCGGCGTGGCGCACCGGGCGATTGACCCGCGCCCTGCCCGACCTCGCCCTCGACCTCACGGCCGACATCGACCGCCGGTTGGCCGAGACCCCGGCACCGGCCGAGCTCTCGCGCGCCGACCTGGCCGATCTACTGCGCTGGACGCGCTCGGCCCTGGCGGCCCTGCACGCGCAGGAGGCGCTGGCGGGCGCGTTGCTGCGGGAGAGCAGCACCCGTACGGCCGCGAGCGCGGCGCTCGCCGCACTGACCGAAGGCCGAGGCCAGGGGCGCACGGACACCGAGATCGTGGCGGGCACACCGGTGGTCCTGGCGCTCACCCCGCCGAGTCTCACCGTTCCCCTGCGACTGCCTCCGACCGAGGAGAACGGTCACACACCTACGGTCACGTCGACGGACTCACGTCACCTCACCCTGCCGACCCGCGAGTCACTGCGGATGCGCATCCGCTGGATCCACCAACTCCAGGTACACCTCGTCCACGACGCCGCACGCCGTATCACCCTGTCGCACCGAGCCGTCGCGCAGTTGCAGTGGCACGAGTTAGCGAGCGCCTTGGACGGTTCTCCCTTACCGGGCGACGTCGCCCAGCGCCTCCCCCGCCCCGACAGCCCGCCGCTGCCCGACACCTTCCGGCTGGCGGGCGACTCCGTGGTGGTCGCCGAACGCCCGAGCAACGGCGCCGCCCAGGGCGTCTCCGGCGGCCGCGCCACCGGAACCGCCTGGGACGGCCGGGGTGAGCGCCCCGAGGACGCCGTCCTGGTCGTACGCACCCTCGACCCGGCCCTCGCTCCCCTGCTGCCGCAGGTGACCGCCCTGGTCGCCCAGACCGGCAGCCCGCTGTCCCATCTGGCCGTGCTGGCAAGGGAGTTCAAGGTGCCCGCAGTGGTCGGCGCCGCCGACGCCGTACAGCGGTTCGCTCCGGGGACCCGTCTGGCCGTCGACGGCACGAGCGGGGACGTATGCCTGGCGGACACCCGTACGCGAGAGGCGGCCGACCGGTGAAGCGACTGGCACACCTCTTCGCGGGCGCGGCCGGGCTCGGCGCGGGCTCGTACGTCGTCATCTACCTCTACCGCTGGCAGTGGCAGCGCGCGATCATGTGCGGTGTTCTGCTGCTCGTCGCCGAAGTGCTGCTGCTCGGCCTGGTCCTGCTGGGCCGTCTCAGCCGCATCGAGCAGCGCATCAGTGAGGGCCACCGGCGTCACGCCGACGTCCTGGCCCGGCTGGAACAACCCCGCGCGGAGGATCCCGCCGCGCGCTTCCGGTGGCTGGACGACATCCGGGTGGAGCGCACGCACGTCTTCGTCCCCGTTCTGATGGCCGCAGGTGCCGTGCTCTCGGGGCTCGCGCGGCTCGTCCAGAAGATCGCCCAGAGCACGGTCCGCCCCGCCGCCGACCGCCGGGTCGCGGGCCGTCTCGCGGTCCTCGCCGCACCGCCGCTCGGCGCCGACCTCGACGCCCTGCCCGCGACCGGCCCGGACCGGCGCCGCAGGCGACACCAGGTCACCGGTTTCATCGCCGGAACCACCGCACTGGCCGCCCTCGTCCTCGGGCTCGGCGAACTGACCGAAACCCGCCCCGAGGAGCGCGCCCCGGACACCGTCGCGACCTCGGTGGTGGTCCGCCTCGCCACCCGGGGGGTATCCGGCCAGGAGTACCAGGCGCTGCTGGCCCACGAGATCTGGAACCGCTGCCGCCACTCCACCGCGGTCCCGCTCTACGACGCCCCTCTCGGCAGCCTCGGCGACGGCCTCTACGCGGGCGTCGTCCACCCCGCTCTCGCCGACCACGACCGGATGCGGCTGCGCGGCTGCCTGGAGGACACCGCGACCGACCGCGCGTACTTCAAGGTCGTCGGTATGGACCAGACCAGGAGGGAGAAGCACTGACGCAGGGGTGGAAGTGAGCCGCAATACGGTGGGAGGCGGTGGGCGCGGGCCGAGAGGGTATCCGCAGGGGAGGAAGTACGGTCCCACCTCCCGTCAGGAGGCCGCCTGTGGCTACCACTTCGACACCCCGTCGCTCGCCGCCCCCGGACTACGGGACGGTCCGTCCCCAGCGCTCCGCGTGGTCGGGGGTGCTCATCGGGGTCGGGATCGCCGCGTTCGTGGATGAGACGGTGTTCCACCAGCTCCTGCACTGGCACCACTTCTACGACAAGTCCACCCCCGGCGTGGGACTGGTCTCCGACGGCCTGTTCCACGCCTTCGGCTGGTTCGCCGTGGTCATCGGCCTGGTGCTGGTCGCGGACCTGCGCAGGCGCGGTGCGCTGACCGGCCGGGGTCTGACCGGCGGGATCCTGCTGGGCGCGGGGTTCTTCCAGCTCTACGACGGCACGATCCAGCACAAGCTCCTCAAGCTGCACCAGATCCGCTATCACGTCGACCTGGTCCCCTACGACTGGACGTGGAACGTGCTGGCGGTGGTCTTCCTGATCGTCGGTG
Organism: Streptomyces melanogenes; assembly: GCF_014649795.1. GTDB lineage: Bacteria > Actinomycetota > Actinomycetes > Streptomycetales > Streptomycetaceae > Streptomyces > Streptomyces noboritoensis. The sequence continues at coordinate 493,707 of NZ_BMTS01000004.1, read as the reverse complement.
CGGTGCTGGTGAGGCGTCCCCTTACCGGTGAAACGCACGCGACCGACACGGTGGCGGGCCGGGAGCCGGGCTGATGGCGCCGATGCCTGCCGGGCAGGCCAACGGCGCCCCGGCGGGGGTGGCCGCCGTGCTGGCCCTCAGTGCGGCAGTTGGTTACCTGCTGGCGGCGCGACGGCTGCGGCGCCGAGGGGACGTGTGGCCACGGTTACGGGACGCCTCCTTCACCGCCGGACAGGTGTGCCTGGTAGCGGTGGCCCTTGTCCCCCTGCCGGGCGGGGAGTTCACCGCTCATATGCTCCAGCACCTGGTCATCGGCATGGCCGCCCCGCTGCTGCTGGTCCTGGGCCGCCCGGTGACACTCGTCCTGCGCGCCCTACCGGCGGGTCCCGCACGGCGCGGTCTGCGGGCCACGGTCCGCTCCCGCCCGGTCGGTTGGCTGGTCCTGCCCCCGGTGGCCGCCGTGCTCGACGTGGGCGGACTATGGGTGCTGTATCGCACCCGGTTGTTCGCCCACCTCCACGACCAACCCTGGCTGCACGCCGCCGTCTACACCCACGTCCTGGCCGCCGGACTGCTGTTCAGCTTCGCCGTCTGCCAACTCGAACCCGTACGCCACCGGTACGGCCTGCCGCTGCGGGCCGCCACCCTGATCGCGGCGGCCACCGCCCACTCGGTGCTGGCCAAGTCCCTGTACAGCGCCTCCCCGCCCGGCACCGCTTTCACCGGCCACGACCTGGCCGGCGCCGCGGAGGCGATGTACTACGGCGGTGATGCGGTGGAGATCGCCCTGGCCGCCGTCCTTGCCCGGCAGTGGTACACCGTCACGGGCCGCCGCCTCTCCCCCGCCCGGCATGACGGCGGCCCCTACGCGTACCGGCTCAGCGGCCCGCGACGACGGAACGCCGACCGTCCGGCGTCAGCGGCACGGTGAGCGGCTGGGCGCCCACACCGTGTGCGGCGCGGCCGTCCAACGGCTTCTGCACGGTGTTGATGTTCAGCGAGACACCCTGGCCGCCGCTGAACGTGCCGGTCGCGAAGGCGTTCACCGTCGCGTCCGCCGTGACCTCGTAACCGGTCGTGTCCACGATGCCGTGGGCCCGGCAGTCGCGGAAGACGTCCTCGATCGGGACGAACCACAGCCAGTGCAGGTCCGAGCCGCCGTTGAGGTCGACCTTCTCGTTGAACCACACGGCCACCATCCCGGACATCGACACCGTGGCCGTCCAGTCGATGTCGTACCGCTGCGTCCCCACCACCAACGACGCCTCGACGGCGGACTTCGGCGGGATCCGCAGCGGCAGGTCGACGCTCCAGGTCTGTGTCTCCTTGTGCGCGAACTCCTGGGTCGAGGAAAGGCTCGCCTCGATGGAGGTGGTCTCGCTCACCTTGGCGACGGCCGGGATCTCCGCCGACACCTCCATCGTCACACCGATCTTCAGCGACTCGGTCACCGAGATCCGCAGATCCTGCTCCGTCGTCTTGCTCTGCTTGTACGTGACGGTCTGCTCGACCGACGTGCCGTTGCGGTAGTTCGTGGTGACCGAGCTGACCTGGCCGGGGATCGGCGAGGGCGCGTTCGGGTCGTAGGTGATGCCGGAGTACTTCGTACGGACCTGATGGCGGTGGTAGTCGGCGAGGAAGCTCTGCTTCCCGTAGTCCGTGGAGGCGGTGAACCGACAGCCCCGGGACGACGGATGGCGCTCACGGGCCAGCCAACCGCCCCAGGCGTCGGTGATCTCCTGAAGGGACCGGCTCGCCCCCTTCTTGGGCGGTGCGGCCTGCGCGGGCGTCGCGACGGCGAGGGTGACCGGAATCGTGGCGGCGACTGAGGCGGCGGGCGCGAGGGCCAACAGGCGCCGCCGGGACACACCGGGTATCTGGGACATGGGGGATTCAAGACCTTTCTGCGGCACGGGCGTACGGGACGGAATTCCTGGTACGCCATGCAAGCCCCGATCCCGGTGGGGGCCTAGGGACTTAAGTCCTTGCCGGTCCGCGCCGGCCAACGTTGGCCGAAAACCTCACAGGAAACTTCGGCGGCGCCCTATGCCACCGGCCCCTGCGAGGTCGGCCGCGCGATCGTGGCCCAGAACGCGCACTGGTGGGACGTGTCGAAGTCCGTCCGGAGGGTGACCGCGTCCGGGGCCAGGGAGAGCTGGCGGTAGGGGGTCGGGGCGGTGGGCGGCCAGGTGGCGGGGGCCGGGGTCGACGTCGTCGCGAAGCTCGACCAGAGGGTGGTCATCGTTTGCGACAGACGGGTCTGGGCCGGGGTCAGGCGGACGTCCGGCGCCGGGAGGTAGGTGAACAGGTACGGGATCTCGGCGCCGTGGTAGGCGCCCAGCGGGAGATCCGCGGGCGTGTGGTAGAGGTTGGGCGCGGAGCGGTCGGCGAACTCGTACGCGAAGACGCGGCCCGGGGTCGTGGTGGCGAGCTGACGTGCCGCCTCCCGGGTGGGGCAGGCGACGAGGTAGTCGCCGAACGCGGCCCCGAAGGCCAGACGGTAGTCGTTGCCGTAGCGCGAGGCCGGGTAGTGCGCGGCGACGCGCGGGCCGTCGAGTTTGAAGAGGCTGGTCAGGACGACGGGGTAGGTGCCCGCGTTGAGGCGTGTGCCGCCGGACTCGACGATGAGGGCGCCGATGGTGCCCTCGTCCAGCCCGTTGCCGATCAGCACCGGCACCCGGGCGTAGTCCCCCGCCTCGATGGCCTGCCCGGGCGGTACGGGCAGGAGGGGCGTCCCCGACACCGGCCACCACGGGGCCGCGCCGCTCGTCGGCGCCTTCAGCAGCGCGGCGGCCGACTTCCCCCGCAGGCACGACACGACCACGGCGGGCGTGGTGCCCAGGCACCCCGCACCCGCCGCGAAGGACGAACCCGCCGAGGTGGCCTCGGCCAGCGGGCGGGACGCCACACCGCACGGCGCGCTCTGGATGACGGCACGCGCGAAAAGCCCGCGCGAGCCGGGCGCCACCAGGTGCCCGCACACGCTCAGCCCGCCCGACGACTGCCCGGCCGCCGTGACCCGCGCGGGATCACCCCCGAAGGCCGCCGCGTTCGCCCGGGTCCAACGGAGCACGGCCTGCTGGTCCATGAGGCCGTAGTTGCCGGATCCGGTGTCCGGCGCCTCGGCCGTCAGCCCCCGGTGGGCCAGGAAACCGAAGGCGCCGAGCCGGTAGTTGGCCGTGACCACGACCAGGTCGCCCGTGCGGGCGAGGTGGGACGGGTCGTAGTGGGCGGCGGTCCCGGAGACGAACGAGCCGCCGTGGAACCACACCAGGACCGGTTTGCCGCTCCCGCCGCCCGGTGGGGTGAAGACATTGAGGTAGAGGCAGTCCTCGTTGGTGACCTCGGAGGTGCCGAGGACCGGCCGGGCCTGCTGGGCGCACGCGTCGGCGAAGTGAGCCGCGTCCCGGATGCCGGACCACGCGGCGACGGGCTGGGGCGGCCGCCACCGGCGCTCCCCCACCGGCGGCGCGGCGAACGGCACGCCGAGGAAGTCACGGCCGCGGTCGGTGACCACACCGCGTACGCGTCCCGCGTCCGTGCTGACCACAGCTGGATCCTCCGGTGCCGCAGCGCCCGCCCGGGCCGGGACCGCGACGGCCAGGCAGACGAGAGCGAGGAAGGAGACGAACAGGCTGCGTGTGGTGGCCATGGAGGGTGTCTACCCGGGGGCGGGAAGGCTTTCCTTCGCCCGAAAGGGGCACACCTGAACGAACGTGCACCCTGACGCCGTCATCTCGTGCACCCGTGCGCCGTCATACCGGGAACGGGCCCGCCACCGGCGGGAACGACGCCCTGACGACCATGCCTCGTTCCGGGCCCCGAGCGAGGGTGAACTGCCCGCCCAGCTCGGTCGCCCGCTCCCGCATCGACCGGATCCCCACTCCGTCGCCCGCACGGTGTTCCGCGAGCCCGTGCCCGTCGTCGCTGACCTCGATCGTCACCTCGTCCGGCACCACGTGCACGCGCAGCACGGCCCCGGTGGCCCCCGAGTGCCGTACGACGTTGTTCAGCGCCTCGCCCCCGATGAGGTAGACGGCCACCTCCACGGCGGCCGGCAGCCCCGGCAGCGGGTCGGGCGTGAAGCACACGTCCACCACGAGCCGCTGCCCGAACCGGTCCGCCAACTGCCGCAGCGCACCGTCGAGCCCGTTGCGGTCCAGGGCGGCCGGTGCCAGCCCGGCGGAGATCTGGCGGAGCTCGGCGATGGCCTGCCCGATGCCCTCGGAGGCGGTCTCCAGCGGCCGGGCGGCCGCCGAGCCGTCCGGTACGGCGAAGCGCGCGGTGTCGATCTGCAGCCGGGCCCCCGAAAGGGCGGGCCCCAGACTGTCGTGCAGGTCGTGCCGCAGGGCGCGGCGGGCCTCCTCCCGCGTCACCACCATGCGCTCGCGGGTCGCCCGCAGGTCCTCGTAGAGGCGTACGGAGGCGAGCGCGGGGGACGCCTGGTCGGCGAGGGACCGCAGGACTTCCTGGTCCTGGCGGTCGAGGGCGCGCTGGCCCGCCCTCGGGGCGACGTGCAGATGGCCGACGACATTGCCTTCGTACGTCAGGGGGAAGCCGTAGGAGTCGGGCACCGGCTCCCCGGCGGCGGCCAGGGTGCGCGGCCCGCTGCGGGTGTCGACCACCACTTTGGCCCCGGGCAGGTTGAGGGTGCTCACCACCGTGTCGCACAGCAGGCGTGGCGCCTGCGCGGGTGCGGCGGCCTGGCTGAGCCGTCGCGAGAGGGCGCGGACGACTTGGTAGGGGCGGGCGCGGTCGCCGTAGTAGATGCGGTCCACCACCCGTACGGCCAGCCGTGCGCAGGGATAGAGCAGCGCCCCGGAGGCCAGGCCCACCGCGCCCGACACCAGGGCCTGGGTGCTCAGTCCGCCGGGCAGGGCGCGCAGCACCAGCAGCGAGACGACGGTGTACACGGCGATCAGAGCGGCCGTGAGCAGGAGGGAGGCCAGTATCTTGCGGGTGGCCCGGTCCAGTTGGCCCGAGCGGTCGCGGCTGATGCCGTAGATCGCGCAGAACGGCCACAGGAACGCCACGGCGTACGCGTACGACCAGAAGGCGCCCGTCGGCGGGGCGACGCGGTTGACGTAGAGGAACACCAGCCACAGCACGTAGGGCATGACCGGGATGAACTGCCGCCGGTCGGGGGTGCGCCACCAGCGTACGGCCATGACGGTCAGGCCGGTGAGCAGGAGGACGGTCGTCACGGGGACGACGGCGACGTGGTCGAGCAGGGCGGCCCGCAGGCGCTGCCAGGCGCCCCGCTCGAACGGGTCGGGCACGGTGTAGGGGACCGGGTCGGTGTAGGCGGGCACCAGGCTCCACGCGGCGACGAGCACGAGGTAGACCCGCCAGACCCGGTGGCGGGGCAGTTCGCCGCTCGGCAGGTACAGCGGCAGCGCGTAGAAGGTGAAGGCGGCCAGGGCGTAGGAGAGCCGGGAGACGAGGGCCATGGTGAGGCCGAGGCCGTGGGGGGCGTCGGTGACGGCCACGGCGATCAGGCCCGCGTCCGAGAAGACGTTGGCCGTGCCGGTCGCGACCAGGAGCGGGCCCAGGACGCTACGGGGCCGATGGGCCGTCATGAAGGCGCCGAGCAGGACGACTCCGGTGGCGGCCACCACGGGCACACCGCGCGGGATGATGTACGGGGTGAGCCGCGCGTCGTCCAGGTGGGCCAGGGCGAGGACCGCCCAGATCACGGCGGAGGCGAGAGTCAGCCCGTACGCGGCGAAGGTCGGCGCCGACCGGCCGCCCCGCACGGATGCCGTCTCGTCCACCGGAGTCCGCTCCCTCAGTCCTCGTCCCCCAGGCCCGCGTCCCGCGCCCTGGCCACGGCCTCGGCGCGGGTGGTCACCTGGAGCTTGTCGAAGATGTGCGTGACGTGGTTGCGGACCGTCTTCTCGGACAGCACCAGTTGCCGGGCGATGCGGTGGTTGTCCAGGCCCCGGGCGATGAGCTCCAGCACCTCGGCCTCGCGTGCCGTGAGCGCCGGGAACAGCTGCTCGGCGTCGTGGCGGCGGCCCTCGCGCAGCAGCGCGGTGAGCCGCTGCGCGGTCTGCGGGCCGAACACCGCGCCGCCGGCGGCCACCGTGCGTACCGCGTGCAGGACCTCTCCCGCGCCCGCGCCCTTGACCAGATAGCCGCGGGCACCGGCCTGCAGGGCGGCCAGCAGGCTGCCGTCGTCGTCGGACATGGTCAGCATCAGCACCGGCAGACCGGGGTGGAGTGCGCTGAGCTGCCGGGTGACGTCGATGCCGGAGGCGTCGGGCAGGGCCAGGTCCATGACGACGACGTCCGGGATCTGCCGCGCCACCGCCTCCAGCGCCTCGGCGGCGGTGGCGGCCTCGGCGACGACGTCGGTGCCGCCGGTGCTCTCCAGCGCGGCCTTCAGACCGCTGCGGAACAACGGGTGGTCGTCGACGATCAGGACTCGGGGCACGGCGGCGTCCTCGTCTTCTTGGCTCACAGGGTGACGTTAACGGCCGCCCTGGGCGATCTCTCGTTTTGTTGCTCGCCCCGGCGCCGTCGGACCCGGCGCCGCGCGGGGCGGGCGTCAGGCCGTGTGGGTGCCGGTCATCAGCGCGGCCATGTCCTCCGGCGCGATCCACGAGGGCGGGGGCGGCTGCCCCCAGCTGAAGAAGCTCTCGTTGACGTCGAAGACCTCCGGATCCCACAGCTGGTCGTCGACGATGCAGTCCATGTCGGAGTAGTACTCCGTGAAGTTGCCCGCCGGGTCCTTGAGGTACCAGAAGAAGTTGGAGCCGATGAAGTGGCGGCCGAAGCCCCAGATGTGGCGCTCGGGGTGGTCCTCCAGCATGGCCATGGCGCCGCGTCCGATGTCGTCGACGTCGTCGACCTGCCAGGACGTGTGGTGCAGGAAGGCCACGGGGGCCTTCAGGACGAGGATGTTGTGGTGGTCGGTGGTGCAGCGCAGGAAGCAGCCCGCGTCGCCCAGCGAGTCGCTCACCTTGAAGCCGAGGCCGTCGCCGAAGAAGGCCGCCGTGGCCCTCGGATCGGGGGTGCCCAGGACGGCGTGCCCCAGCTTGCTGGGCCGCACCCGGTCGGGGCGCATCACACCAGGGGCCCGGCCGGTGGTGCGCTCGGTGCGGCCCGGTCCGTTGTACGGGGTGGGGGGTGTCGGGGGCGGTGTAGGGCGCGGTTCGACCTGGAGCACGGCACGGGCGCCGGTGACGGGGTCGGCCGCGGTCAGGCTCGGACCGGCGCCGCGAGCGGCGGCGATGCCCATACGGCGCAGCCGGGCGGCGGCCGCGTCGAGGTCGTCGCTGTCGTCGACGCCGACGCGCATCTCGATCAGCCGACGGGTGGGCGCCGACACGATCCGCAGCTGGCGGCCGCCGTCGCGGGTGGCGAACCAGCCGTCGTCCTGCGCCCGCAGGCCGAGTTCGGTGTAGTACGGGGCGGTCGCCGCGGGGTCGGGAACGCCGATGGTGACGGAGGACAGACGGTGCAGTGACATGGTGGGGTTCCTTTGCGGACAGGGGTTTGTGGCGTCAGGGGCTTGGCGTGTCAGGGCAGGATCGCGGCGCTGCTGCCCGCGCGCAGGGCCTGCGCGACGATGGTCAGGGTGGGGTTGACCGCCGCGGAGGAGGGGAAGAAACCGCCGTCGACGACGAACAGGTTGCTCACCTCGTGGCTGCGGCAGTAGGGGTCCAGCACCGAGCGGGCGGGGTCGTGGCCGGCGACGGTCGTGCCGCACTGGTGACCGGTGTGCTCGACGCCCATGCGGTGGGTGAGGACCAGCGGGTAACCGGCCCGGCGCATCATCCGCGCCCCTTCGCGCACCAGCCGCCGGTGGGCGCGGGCGTTGACGGGGTGCCAGTCGAGCGTGACTCCTCCCCTGGGCCCGAGCAGCACCCGGTTGTCCGGACGGGGCAGGTCCTCCGAGATGAGCCACCAGTCGACGCTGTGGGCGGCGAGCTCGCCCAGGACGCGGCGGGGCACGCGCGGGTGCGCGGTCGCCATCGCGGCGGGGTGGACCTTGCCCATCAGCTGGAGGTTGCCCAGCGGGTGAGGGGTGTGGGCGCCGGCCCGGTAGAAGTCGTTGACGGCGAGGGTCTTCTGGAAGACCGCCGCGTTGCGGTGCCGTGGGTCGACGGCCATCAGCATGCTGTTGTGGTGCAGCATCAGGTTGCGCCCCACCAGACCGCTGCCGTTGGCCAGCCCCGCGGGGTGGGCGCTGTTCGCCGAACGCAGCAGCAGCACCGCCGAGTTGACGGCCCCGCAGGAGACGACGACGGTCCCTGCGGTGAGGGTGACCCGGTGCCCGTTCCTGGTGGCTTCGACGGTGGTGACCGTGCGCCCGGACGGATCGGTGCGCAGCCGGGAGACATACGTATGGGTGAGCAGCCGGACCGACGGGGTGCGCAGGGCGGGGCGCAGGGCGCGCGTCTCCGCGTCGCTCTTGGCGCCGACGCGGCACGGGAAACCGTCGCAGGTCCCGCACCGCGCACACGTCCCGCCGTCGGCCAGGTCGACGCCGAGCTCCAGCGGATGGGGGTGCAGCCCCTGGGCGCGCAGCCGCTGCTCCAGCTCCGCGATGCGGGGCGCGTGGGCGACCGGCGGGTGGGGGTACGGGCCGGAGCGGGCCGGTTCCGTGGGGTCGTGGCCGTCCTGGCCGTGCACCCGGTACAGGCGCTCGGCCTCGGCGTAGAACGGCTCCAGCTCGGCGTACTCGAAGGGCCAGGACGGGGAGGTGCCGTCCAGGTGCTCCACCGCGTCGAAGTCGCTCTCGCGCAGCCGGGGCAGGCTCGCCCCGTACACCTTGGTGGTGCCGCCGACGTAGTAGTGGGCGGCGGGGGTGAAGGCCTTGCCTCCGGTGGTGTGCCAGGTCTCGGCGTTGCGGTAGCGGCCGTCGCCGAAGACGGCCTCCGGCGACCAGTTGGCCTCCTCGCGGGGCAGGAACCCGCCGCGCTCGACGACGAGGACGCGGGCGCCGGACCCGGCGAGGGCCCAGGCCACGGTCGCTCCCCCGGCACCCGAGCCGATCACGATGACGTCGGCGTCGTAGCGGGTGGCGTCGTGCCGGACCACCGGCGGGGTGCCCGGTCCCCAGATGCCGGTCATGTCCCTCTCCCTTCGTGCGGCGCCCCCGGTCGGTAGAGGCGTACGGCGGTGTGGTCCTGGTAGGGCTGGCGGTCGGGGGCGTGGACGAGTTCGAAGTGCAGGCCCCACGGGGTGGTGAGGTACACCCACCGCGTGCCGCGGATGGGACCTGCACCCACCTCCTCCGGCTCGCCGAGCATCCGTACGCCCGGTGTGGCGGTGAGGTGCCGCACGGAGGCGTCGAAGTCGTCCGTCCACAGCGCCAGATGGTGGCCGCCCACATCGCTGTTGCGGGGCATCCGCTCGCGTCGGCCGGGGCCGGTGTACTCGAAGAGTTCGAGGTTGAGGGCGGGACCGAAGCGCAGCATGGCGATGTGGACGGTTGCCCGGGGGTCGACGCCGAGCTGCCGGTGCATCCAGTCGTCGTCAGCGGCGATCGGCCCGGTGCGGTAGGCCTCCTCGGCGCCCAGCACCCCGGTGAAGAAGGCGACCGCCTCGTCGAGGTCGGGCACGGTGAAGGCGATGTGGTGGACAGCGCGCAGCCCGGGGGTGAGCGAAGTGGTGGCGGTGGCCGGGGCGTTGGTGGTCATGTCCGGTCCTTGGTCAGGTCGGGGGTGCGGAGCGGGAGGCGGCGGGTGACGGCCGTGGGTGTCACCGTCAGGCACAGCAGCTCGGCGCCTTCCGGTCCGGCCCGCAGGGTGACGTCGTCCGCCGCACGGGCCAGGAGCAGATCGTCCTCGTCGAGCTCCGTGCCGGTGGGCGGCCCGCTGGTCCAGCGGGCGGTGAGCGGGCCGCGCAGGACGTACCAGGCCACCTCGGCGTCGGCCCGGCCCACGAGGTCGTAGTGCGCGTGGGGCGCCAGGCTCACCCGGTCGACGGCCTCGCACTCGCTGTGCAGCATGCCGCGCCGGGCCAGACAGCGGATGCGGATGGTTTCCCGGCCGCCGGTGTGCACGGCGGCCGACCGGTGGCTCGCATTGATGATCACTGGTGCTCCTCTACGGGGACGTCCAGGACGGCGTGGAAGTACTCGAGGCCGTCGCCGCCCGCCAGGACGCGGGCCCCGGTGCCCAGGGGCAGGGTCACGGAGACGCCGGGGGCGAGGGCCACGGTCGTGGCTCCGGCCTCCACCGTTCCGGCGCCGTCGGTGACGTACACGGTGTGCTCGACGTCCCGGGCGGCCAGCTCGGCCGTACCGCTGGGGAGCAGTCGGGTCACGCGCACGGTGCGCAGGGGGCCGGTGAGGACGGTGGCGGCGTCGACGGGCCCGCTCCGGCGCAGGTCGGCGACGACGGCGTGGCTGACACGGGGTGAGTCGTCCATGGTGGTGCCCTTCGTGAGCGTATGGGTGTCCGCGTCGGCGGGGATCTCGATGACGAGCCAGGACAGCGGCCGCCGACCGGTGTTGCGCAGGCCGTGCCGACGGCCGAGGCCGGTCAGGACGGTCGTGCCCGGGTGGACGGGGTAAGGGCGGCCGTCGAGGGTGATCTCGCCCTGCCCGTCGAGGACGAAGTACAACTCCTCGGTGCGCGAGTGGCGGTGTTCCCCGCTGACGCCGCCCGGCGGCAGCCAGGCCCACTCGACCGCTTCCCAGCGGCCGTGCAGCCCGGGGCGCCGGGCCAGACACGTCCAGCGCGAGTGGCCCTCGGCGGCGTGCACGCCGTGCACGTCGGCCGGTTCGTGGACATCGGCAATCACCACTGCCTCACTCATGACCGGCCTCCCCGAACCCACGACCGGTCTCCTCGGCCTCCGAGTGATACGTCCTCAGGCGCTCGGCCGCGAAGGCCAGTTCGCCGGGTGTCACGTCGTCGACGAAGACGGCGTCGCCGATGCCGAGGGGCAGGGGCAGGCGCTGGCTGCCGTCGCGGTGGCGGACCGTGTCGGCCAGAGCCTCGCCCAGCACGCCCGGTTCGCACAGCCGGTGCCATATGGGCAGGGCGAGGCCGCGCATCACGTCCAGGATCCGTCGGCGCTCCCTCGGCAGGACCAGGCCCCGCCGTTCGGCGATCAGCGTGGTCAGTGCCATGTCGAGGCAGACCGCCTCGCCGTGCAGCAGTTCGGGCAGGGCGCGCATCTCCAGCGTGGGGCTGAGGGAGTGGCCGTAGTCGACGACCCGCTCCAGCTCGCTCTCCCACAGGTTGCCCTGCAGCTCCTCCAGCATGCCGTGCACGGCCCGGCCGAGCACTTGCCGTACGACAGGGCTCGGCCCCTGGAAGTTCTCGCCGACCAGTCGGCTCCCGTGGGTCTCCAGCAGACCGAACAACTCCCGGTCCTTGATCAGGGCGATCTTCAGGATCTCGGCCATGCCGTTGCTCAGGTGCCGCCGGTCGAGGGTGGCCAGGAAGCGCGGGTCCAGGAGGGTCTGCGCGGCGGGGTGGTAGGTGCCGAGCCGGTTCTTGTGCGGCCCGAAGTTCACCCCGGTCTTCGCCCCGACGCCCGCGTCGACCAACCCGATGAGGGTCGTGGGTACGCGTACGTACGGGGTGCTGCGGCGGTAGAGGCTGCACGCCAGGCCGACGACGTCCATCAGCACGCCGCCGCCGAGGGCGACGACCGGCTCGCTGCGCCGGGCGATGCCGAACCGGTCCATCGCCTGCGCCACCGAGAACACGGCGTCCATCGTCTTCAGCTGCTCGTGGGCGGTCAGCACGTGTATCTGGAAGTCCAGACCGCGGGCGGCTCCGTAGGCGCGGAGGCGGTCGCCGTACAGCTCGTCGACCGTGGTCTCCACGACGAGGAGCCGTCGGGGCGGCGCCGGGCCGTCGCCCGGGACTCCGGCACCCGCGAGTGCGGGGTTGCGCGGGTCCAGGACGTCCGGTGTGAAGCCGACCTCGTAGCGGACGGGCTTGGCGGTGCTCACGGTCCAGGAGCGGACCGGCTCGCCCGAGGTGAACAGGCCGTGGGTGGAATGGTGGGCCAGGGTGGTCACGGGTGGTCTCCTCACAGGAGGTGGGGCGGGGCCGAAAGGGTTTGTCGAGGTCGGAACGGAACCTCCTTCACCACGCTGCGGGTCCCGGCGCCCCGGGCACATGAGACGTCGGTCCCGACCGTGTCCCGGCCGGATCCCGGTCGCCGGGGCGCGCCACCATGACGTCCGGCGCCGCGACCGCCTCCAGGCCCGCCCGCAGGGCGTCCCGGCCGACGGCGGCGACAGTGTGGCCACCGCACACATGGGGCTGTCCCAGGGCGTCGAGCAGCACCATGTCGACGGTGCTGTCCGGGTCGTCCGCGACCTTCCGGACGCGCCGCAGGACCTCCAGCACGTCCTGCGCGGTGACGGGTGCGGGAAGGACGTCGGGAGCGCCCCAGCGCGCGAGCAGCTCCCGGTGTGCGGCCTCCCCCTCAGCGTCGAGCAGTCCCAGGTCGCGGGCGCACCGGGCGGCCACCAGCAGGCCCAGGGCGACGGCGTCGCCGTAGCGCAGGGCGCCGACGCCGAGGGCGCGCAGTGCGTCGGCCACCGCGTGCCCGTACCGGAACGCCCCGGCCGGCCCGTCCTCCAGCGGGTCGTAGCAGGTCAGAGCCGCCCGGGCGTCGGCGCACAGGGCGATGAAGGAGGCCAGTGCGCTCCTGTCGTACCTGCCGTCCGGGCGCAGCCGGGCGCAGACCTGGTCGTACGAGGCGGGGCACACCGACAGCACGTTCCTGACCAGGGCGTACAGCCCGGGCCTGACGGCACCGGGTGCCAGCGTGTCGAGGAACTCCAGCTGCGCCCGGACCAGCACCGGCAGCCGACGCGGCCCACCGGGGCCGACCAGCGACAGCGCGGTGTCCAGCACGGCGGGCAGCGTGGTCGGCAGCAGGAGCGGGCCCCGGCGGGTGTGCGCGGCCCGCTCGGCGACGGCGTCGAGGACGCTCGTACCGCCGAGGCCGACGATCACGGCCTCGGGAGGAACGTCGTCCGTGCCGGACGCCCCCACCAGGTCGGCGGGAGCGACCGCGCCCAGGTGGTGCAGGACGCGGTGGGCGTGGGCCGCCGGGACGCCGGGGTCGGAGACGACCACGAACCGCTCGGCGTCCAGCCGCCGGGCGATACCGGTCAGCTCGTCCCACAAGGCGGCGCCGGCCCGTATCTGCAAGGGGAAACGGGCGAGCCCGGAGCCGATGCTCCGGTCGAGGGCTACGGGTGAACGGGAGGAAAGCATGAGGGACTCACAGACCGGGCGCTGCCCGGAGGTTGCCGGGGACTGCCCGAGGTTCGGTCGATGCCCTCATACCGTCGGCTCCCCCGGGCCCCGGACACATGAGGCTGCGGCCCTGTCGTGGCCCCACTGGTCGGTCCCATGGACTCCCGGGGCCACGGCGGCGGCAGGTGTCCTCGCCTTCGCCCAGCCGGTGAGTCCTCACCTCCGGCGCGCGGGGCGCGCGGCTCTCACCGGGGTGTTCCTGATAGGCAGTCGCCGTGAGCAACCCCGTATCCGCGCGCGAAGCGGACGACGCCGGCCCCGGCACGTACGGCAGCGGGCGCGGCTGGCCCTTCGCCGTGGCCGCCTACGCGTTCGTCGTCGCGATGTGCGGCACGACGCTGCCCACTCCCCTGTACCGCATGTACCAGCGGGAGTTGGGCTTCTCCTCCTTCCTGGTGACGGTGATCTTCGCGGTGTACGCGGTCGGGGTCATCGTGGCGCTGCTCCTGCTGGGGCAGTTGTCGGACTCCGTGGGCCGGCGGCCGGTGCTGCTGGCGGGGCTGGTGCTGTCGGCGCTGAGCGCGCTGTCGTTCCTCTTCGAGCGGGGGCTGCCGGAGCTGTTCGCGGGCCGGGTGCTTTCGGGGCTGTCGGCGGGCCTGTTCACGGGGACCGCGACGGCCGCCGTGGTGGAGCTGGCCCCTCGGCGGTGGGCCGGGTCGGCCACGCTGATCGCGACCGCGGCCAACATGGGCGGCCTGGGCAGCGGACCGCTGCTGGCGGGCCTGATCGCGCAGTACGCGCCGGACCCGCTCCACCAGGTGTTCATCGTGGACCTGGCCCTGGTGGCGGCGGCCGTCGTCGGCGTCCTGCTGATCCCGGAGACGGTACGGGACCGCAGCGGCACCTTCACCCGCCCCCGGCGGTTGCACGTGCCGCCGTCGGTGCGCCCCGCGTTCGTCCCGGCGGCCATGGCGGGCTTCGCCGGGTTCGCCACCCTGGGTCTGTTCACCTCGGTGGCGCCGAGCTTCCTGAGCGAGGTGGTGGGGGTGAGCGAACCCGCGGTCTCCGGCACGGTGGTCTTCACGGTCTTCGCCGCCTCGACGGCCGGCCAGCTGCTGATGGGACGGGTCGGGGTCCGCCGGGCGCTGCCGTGGGGCTGCGTGATCCTCGTGGCGGGCATGGCGCTGATCGCCTCCGCGCTGCTGACGGCCTCCCTGCCCCTCCTTGTGGTGGGCGCGGTCGCCGCGGGCGTGGGCCAGGGCCTGTCGTTCCGGGCCGGTATCACCGACGTGGGCCGGCACAGCCCGCCCGAACGCCGCGCGGAGATCACCTCCGCGCTGTTCGTCGTGCTGTACGTGGCGATCTCGATCCCCGTGGTCGGCGTGGGGATCATGGCTGTCACGCTGGGCCTGCGGCAGTCGGGCCTGATCTTCAGCGCCTGCGTCGCCCTGCTGGCGGCCACCACGGCGGTGCTGTTGTGGGCGCGGCCGGTGCGGCGGGACGCTTGACGACTCGCTACGGCCCCAGCTGTCGCGCGCAGGCGTCCCGGGCGGCGCGGGAGAGCAGGCCGCCCGAGCGGGTGAACAGCCGGTGGAGCTGGGCACCGTGGCGCTCGGCGAGTTCGGCGTTGTGAGCCATCACATCGAGCTCGTTGGCGGCGGTGATCTCCAGGAACGCGCGCAGATCGACCTCGTCCGGCGTGTGTTCCGCGCCGGTGAAACGATCCCGGAAGACCACCGGCTCGACGCCGCCGAGCTGCGGGTACACGGCGCCGCGGTCGCAACTGGCGTACAAGTAGACGAGCGCCTCGGCCCGCTCGCCGATCAGCTCGGCGAGCACGGCTCGTTCGGTGACCGGCAGCAGCGTCTCGTCGAAGCCGTCGGTTCCGTACGTGGCGTGGCACAGCCCCGCCGCCTGGATCCGGGAATCGGCTCCCCACTCGGCCAACAGGCCGCGCACCCGGGCGAGGTGCTCCAGGAGCGTGCCGCCCGGGTGGGGCATCCGCGCCGCGCCCCGGCCACGTAGGAAGGCTTCTGCTCGGGACCACGCGGACGCGGTTGCAGGGCCGTCAGTCATGGTCACGAGTCTGGCACGCCGGTACCGGGACGCGGGCGTGCCCGACACCCCGGTGAACCGCTCAACTCACCAGCCCCGGCGTGAAGTAGTCGCGCAGATGAGCGATCTTCCCGTCGCGGACGCGGACGATCTGGACCAGCGAGAAAGTCTCGTCCGCCCCGTCCCCCTCCCCGTCGAAGACCGTGTCGATCTCGGCGATGAACACCTCGGGGTCTTCGGTGAGGTGCAGCACGTACCGGGACTTCTCGACGTTCGGCACTCCCACTCCCCCGCCACCCGTCTGCCGCTCGTAGTACGCCGCCATCGCCCTGCGGATCTCCTCCCGCCCCTCCGTCCGCCTCGGGAAGGCCGCGTCGGCGGGCACGAGCGGTGCCTCCAGGACGCCGTCCTCGGTAAACAGTTCGGCAAGAGCGTCGGCGTTACGGGTCATCGCACCGGCGTACACGTACTTCTGGAAGATTTCCTGTGCAGAGACGGACACGGCAGGCTCCCTGGGCGGTAGAACGGACAGGAAGTCCACCTCATCACAAGGGGGTTCACCAGAGAGCGACTTCTACCAGCGATCACCCGTGCCGACCTCGTGAAACCCCAGGAGGTGACGGGAGCCCCAGCCGGTGGTGTGGCGGCCCCGGGGCGGGAGGCGTTCGCGTTCGACTGCGGACGGGTACCCGCAGACGAACAGGCCCGATGTGGGGTAGATCAGAACTCAAGCCATTATCAAGCGGAAAGAGAAGCCCCTCTTATGACGCACATCGTCCTCCCCGGCCAGCGCCCCGAGGGTCGCCGCGGATTCGAGATCGTCCTCTCCAGCAAGATGACCGGCCAAGCGGCATCCTGGGTGGAAACCCGCCAGGGCCCGGCCTGGTCGGGCCCTCCGCTGCACACCCACGCCGAGTCGACGGAGACGTACTACGTCGTGTCCGGCACCCTCTTGGTCCAGGTCGACGACGAGGTCGTGGAGCTGCGCCCGCGCGCGCTCGCCCACATCACCAGTGGCACCCGCCACACCTGGGCCACTCCGCCCGGCGAGGGCTGCCACTTCCTCACCCTGCACATGCCCGGCGGTTACGAGGACTACCACCCGACCGCCCTCCAGGCCGAGAAGGACAACGGCGGGCCCCTGACCCAGGAAGACCTTTTCAAGATCGCCGCTCGCTTCGACTGGCGCCCCGCGGGCGACACTCCGATGCGCCTCACCCCCGACGGCCGTCTCGTCCCCGCCTCCCAGGCCGACGACGAGGCCGCCCGGCTGCGCGCGGAATGGCTGGCCGCGGAGGGCGAGAAGGCCGAGATCACCCCGATCCACGACCCGGGCTTCTACGTCACCAACCAGCCCGCGTAACCCGCGGCGCACCGCGGACGCCAGGGGCCTTTCCTGCTGGGTTCTGCCGGGCGGGGTGCGACGGTGCTGGAGACCGTCGCCCTCTGCCCGGCAGCCACAGCACGGCTTGCCCGATCGACCCGTGCCTCGCGGAGTGTCGGCGTGATGCGCCTCTCCC
Source organism: Streptomyces melanogenes (assembly GCF_014649795.1). Taxonomy (GTDB): domain Bacteria; phylum Actinomycetota; class Actinomycetes; order Streptomycetales; family Streptomycetaceae; genus Streptomyces; species Streptomyces noboritoensis. The sequence goes on along the minus strand of NZ_BMTS01000004.1, from coordinate 476,945 downwards.
AGCGACCCTAGCCGCGTGATGCCGCCAGTGAGCTCTCTCGCCGTGCGGCGGAGGCGGCGGGTGCCGTACCCCGCCGTTCGCCCCGCCGTGCCCGTACGACGTCCGGTACCAGCGTGACGAGCGCGAGCACCGCTGTCCCCGCTCCCAGCCACAGCGGCGCCCGCAGGCCCTGGACCGCGATGGCCGCTCCGCCGAGTCCGGAGCCGAGCACCACGCCCAGCGTGATGAAGGACGAGTGGACGGTGTTGACCAGGGGGCGCGCGTTCGCCGTGCGCTGCACCCGGCTGATCATCGCCGGGTTGAGGGTGACGCCGACGAGCCCGATGCCCGTCATGGCGAGGACCGCGGGGACCTTGTGGTCCGCGAGCAGGGCGAAGGCGGTCAGGAACACGATGTTCAGGGCGAGCCCGCCCACCAGCACCGGAATGGTGCGGGAGTCGGCGAGACGGGCGACGACCGCGTTGCCGGCCACCGTGGCTGCCCCGTACACGAGCAGGAGCAGCGGGACCGCGCCGTGCGAGAAGCCGGTGAGGTCGGTGAGGATCGGCGTGAAGTAGGAGAAGGCCGAGAAGGTCGCGCCGATGATGAGCGTCGAGGTGGACAGGACCAGCCAGAGCCGCGCGTTGCGGAAGACGGCGAGCTCGTCGCGGAACTCGCCCGCCCCGTCGGCGTGTTCGAGCGAGGGAACGGCGACCGCCGTGGCGACAGCGGCGGCGACGGTGACCACGCCGACCCCGACGAACCCGGCACGCCAGCCCCACTGCTGGCCGACGAGCGTGGACAGGGGAAGCCCGAGGAGGGTGCCGACCATCAGGCCCTGCATGGCGACGCCGATGGCACGGCCGCGTACGTCCGGCGAGGTGATCTGGGCGACGACGGAAAGGGCGACGCCGAAGAACGCGGCGGAGGCCGTGCCCGTGATGAGTCGGGCGGCGAGCATGACGCCGTAGCTGCCGGCGGTCGCGGCCAGGACGTTCCCGGCGAGGAAGACGGCGAACAGCGCCATCAGCGCCGTCTTGGGGCGCAGCCTGAGCACGGCGACGGTCGCGAAGGGGCCGCCGATGGCCATGGCGAGAGCGAACGCCGTTATCAGATAGCCGACTTGGGCGATGCTGACGTGCAGGTCATCGGCGATCTGCGGCATGAGGCCGCCGACCAGGAACTCGCTGGTGACCATGGCGAAGATGCCGAACGCCATGAGGTGGACGGACTTGGGCATGGCAAACAGCCCCCTGTTCTGTATTGGCCAGTCCAAAATTCGGGCATGGTGAATGACGACTGCATACGAAGGGTGCACACCCGGCTGGATCGGCGGCGGGCGGTCAGCGGCCGAGCGCGTCGGCTCCGGTCGCCATGATCTGCTCCAGCGCGGTGCGGTCGGCGCCCGCCTGGGAGGCGATCCGCATTCCGGCGATCACCGAGCTGAGGTACCAGGCGAGCCCGGCGGAATCGCGCGAGGAGCCGATGGACCCGTCCCGCTGCCCCTCCTCGATCACGGCACGGAAGGAACCCAGGCGCCGCTCCAGGTCCTTGGCGAGGAGCCGGGCGACCTCGGGGTCGGTCTCCGAGACCGGCTCGGTGAGGGTGTTGACCGTGAAGCAGCCTGCGGCCCGTCCGAGTTCGCGGTTCTCCATCTCCCCTTCGAGGAGCATGGCGAACAGCGCCCGGATCCGCTCCAGACCGCTGCTCCCCTCCTCTTCGAGGAGGGCGACCTGGCGGGCCGTCATGGTGTCGATGTAGTGGGCCAGCGCGCGCCGGAAGAGGTGGTCCTTCGAGGTGAAGGTGTTGTAGACGCTGCTCCGGCCGAGGCCGGTGGCCTCGCACAGATCCTGGGTGGAGGTGGCTTCGTAGCCCTTCGCCCAGAAGGCCTGGCAGGCCGCAGCCACCGCCTGCCGCTCGTCGAACTGCCGTGGTCGCCCCATGAGCAGGACACTAGCACGTTTTGGAACGATCAGATCAAAACAAGGGACGTCGATCGTCCGCCCGGGCCGTGCTCAGCACCGCCCGGGCGGACGACCGCCCGCTCGGGGTCCCCTCCGTCAGATGCGGTGGACCGTGTGGAGCTTCTTGGCGTACGTACCCGTGCCGTCCAGCAGCGAGGCGCCGCCCAGGTCCGACATGGTGGGGCCGTTGCCCGTCTTGCGGCTGGACAGGAAGCGGCGCTTGCCCTCCGCGTCCGCGCCCAGGTAGATGCCGACGTGGTCGACCGTCACCGTCGGGTTGTCGTCGCCGGAGTCGGCGTTGAACAGCACCAGGTCGCCGGGCTGGAGCAGCGTCGCCGCGGGCGGGTTGGTCCCGTCGGTCTGGTCGATGCGCGCACCGGGCGCGTAGTCGACCATGTGGCGGGACTTGCGCGGGATGCGGGTGCGGGAGGTGTCCTCGCCCGCCGCCATCGGTACGCCCATGTGGTAGCCGTACACCATGCGCGTGTAGCCGGAGCAGTCGAGGTTGCCGACCTGCTTGCTGGACGGGCCGGTGTAGGTGCCGTCGGGGAAGGTCCAGCCGGTGTTCATGTACTCGTGGAAGTCGGCGCCCTCGTAGCGGTAGCCCTGCGGGTCGAGGTAGCCGTACCCCGCCTGGCCCAGGACCTGCTTGTCCTTGGTGGGCGCGGTACCGCTGACCACGGCGGGCGCGTCGGCGAGGAACATCGCCGCGTACGCGAGGACGTCCGGGGCCGTCGAGCCCGCCCAGGCGCGGATGGTCTTCTCCAGCTCCGGCGTCCAGTTCCCGTCGAAGGGCACGGGCAGCACCCGCACCCAGTCGCCGTGGGTGACGCTCGGCGGTGCGGCCCAGGTGGACTGGTCCACCTGGAAGCGGCTGACGACCAGCTTGACCGGCAGGTTGGTGCAGCCGTCGTTGGCCAGCGCGCGCAGACCGACCCGGCCCTTGCCGAAGGTGGGGTCGCTGACGTCGAAGGTCCAGGAGGCCGGTTCCGTGGACGCGGTGCGCCAGGCCTTGACCTGGATGCGGGTGCCCTCGCGGCGCACCCGGATCGTCCAGTCGGTGCCGGCGGCCACGCCCGTGGCGAGGGTGACGGCGGACGTGGTCGGCAGCAGGTCGACCTTGTCGGCGACCTCCTTCTCGACGCGCAGTTCCACCGCGCCGGTGGTCAGGAAGGACAGCCGGGCCCGGTAGTTGTTGCTGGTGTCCTGGTAGCCGAAGGACAGCGCGTAGGAGCACGCCTGGCCGGTGGGCACCTTGTCGAAGTGCGCCACGGACCGCACGTCGAAGTCGGTGATCTCGCCGTCGCGCAGGGTGGCGTGACGGCTGGCGAAGTCGGTGGTGAGGCTGATGACACCGGCGCCCGGCACGACCGAGTAGTCGGTGTCGGCGGGCCCGAGCGTCGACCAGCTGCCGCCGCCCGGGGAGGTGCCCCAGTACGAGCGGTCGGCCACGGGCAGCGACAGGTCGGGCAGGGTGCGCCCGAAGTCGTCCACGAAGGCCTTCTTGTTCTCCGTGAAGGTGCGCTGCGGGCCGGGCAGCACGACGGTACGGGCGCCGGTGGTCAGCAGGGCGACGCGCTTGCCGCCGGAGGTGACCTCGGTCCGGGACGGGGTGCCCGACAGCACGGCGGTGGTGAGCGGGGTGTTCAGCGTCAGCTGGCTGAAGTACGAGGCATTCAGCGGCGGCAGCGTGACCGAGGAGCGCGGCGAGGTCAGACCGGCGGGCGCCGCGAGGGACCCGGAAGAGCCGGCGGAAACGGCGGCACGCGCCGGGGCGGCGGCCAGGCCGCTGAGCGGGACGGTGGCAGCCGAGGCCGCGAAGACGGCGAGCAGGCTGCGCCTGGAAGTGTGGGACATGCGGGTCATCATGAGGCAGCACAGGGTGACAGGTGACACCGGGTCCCACCTGCGTCCGATGTGACCGGCTCATGGGTTTGTGTGCACCCTGTGGAGGTTGGTGAGGGGGCTGCGGCTATTCCCCCGTCGAAAGCGCGCCGCGGCTGGGCCTGCCCCCGCCGAGGCTGTCGGGCGTCGTCGGGCGGGAGGCCTGGCCCTTCGTCTCCTTCGTCCAGGGGCCGACTCCCAGCCTTCCCGTGGTTCCGAGGTCGAGTTCCGGGGTCACGATGGCGGTCGGGGAGCCGGGTTTCACCGTCACCCTTACGTACGGGATGTTCACGGGTGTGCCGGATTCGGTGGTGTTGCGCCACATCAGGGAGGCGGATGCCGTTTCGCCCGGCCGCAGGGTCACCGGCCGCGGCGGTGTGTCGGGGCCGCCGGCCGTGGAGATCGCCCCGGTGCCGTCGAGGATCCGTACGCCGGTGACCGGGCGCCTCCGCTCGTCGAGGAGCTGGAGGCGCGGGTAGCCGTCGGTCCGGATGGCTCCGGTCCCGCAGTTGATCAGGCGCATTCCCACGACGCGCAGCCCCATCGCCGCATCGCCCTCGTCGGTCGTGACGCGCATCCCCGAGGGCGGGCACTTCGCCGGCACGTCGGAGGCCTCGTCCGCCGGGACCGCCCGCACCTTGCCGATGCGCACGCGCGCACCGGAGGTGGGAACGTCTCCCAGCGCGACGGTGTCCTGGACGGTCCGGCCCGGCGGCACGGACGCCAGCGTCCGGCGCGGGTTGGAGACGACCTCCCCGGCGCCGTTCAGGACCTCGAAGGAGACCGTGTACGCGAACGGTTCGCTCTCCGCGTTCGTGACCTGGAACTTCGTCCGCGCGTCGGCGGACGGGCCGCAGTCCTGGCCGAGGATCGTCACGCCGTCCCTCTTCAGCTCGGAAGGCTCGCCCACGGGCGGGCGGGAGGCGCACGTCGGCGAGCCGGACGCGGCACGGGAGCCGGAGGCGGCGCCCTCCGATCCGCATCCGGCGACCAGGACGGTGCTCGCGGTGAGGGCGCAGACGGAGAGGAGGGCGGCGGGACGCATGCGCTCACTCCATCAGGGGCCGATCACCCGGGCAATGAGGAAGACCACACCCTTTGTCACACTCCTGATACAGCGTCACCCCGGCGGCAGCCAGGGTCAGTGGCCGGTGACCACCTTCACCATCACCACGCCCAGGCCGATGGCCGCGTCCGTCAGTCCCGCCACGAACGACAGCAGTACCCCGCCGCCCATCCGCCGCCCGCTAGCGAACCCCCACGCCGCCAGCGAGGCGACATCCACCCCCACCGCGACCCACAGCGCGTCGGTCAGGTCGAGGGCACCGGCCGCCGACAGACCGGTCATCAGTAGCGGTCCCACCGCGCAGCTGAGCAGCGGACTGCTGACGAACAGCATGTGCCGCACCTCCCGGCGGTTCGGCAGGCGCTGGTGGACGACACGGTGTGCCTGTGCGTCGGCCACCAGCGTCGCCAGCCACAGACCCACCGCCGTACCCAGCACATAGGTGGCCGCCGTGCTGTGCCGGGTGTGCGGGTTCTGGGCGAGGGCGACGACCACCGCGAGCATGGTGATCGCCGCGTAGATGCGTTCCTTGAGCCGCTCGCGCAGGGCTTCGAGCACCTGGGGCGAGGGCGCGGGGTGTCCGGCCGCCGCAGGGCCGCCGGGGTCGACGTCGGACATGGCAGCACCGTACGGTCGCTCGGGAAGCCCGCCCCCTCCGACGCGCGGCAGGGGGGCGACACCCCGCGCCGCTCAGACCGTCCGCACCTCCAGGACCGTGACCGAGTACGGGGCGAAGGTCGCGGTGAAAGCGGGTGTGATGCCGCTGACGGACCGGGTGTGCGGGACCACCGCTTCGGGGTCGGCGAGCGTGTTGGTGGCCTTCTTGTCCGCCGCCGCCAGGACCGTGACGGTGCCGGTCGGGGCCGTACGGGCCACCCCTTGGAGGGAGACGGCCGTCTTGCGGGCCGTGCCGCCCGTGTTGACCACCGCGAGGTAGATGCGGTGGTCGGCCGGGTCGTGGGTGGTGACGACGTTGAGGCCGGGCAGCGCACGCACCCCGGTGGGCAGCACCACCGTGCCCCGGCGGGTGCGCAGCATCTGCTGTGCGTAGTAGCTGGGCGAGTTGTAGCTGGTCAGACCGGAGTAGGCGATGAGGTTGGTGGCCCAGGTGTTGTCGTTGACGTGGCTGAACAGCGGCGCGTACGACTCCATGAGGACCTGGTCGGAGTTGCGGATGAGCCCGGCCACCCAGGAGGCGTCACCGAGCGCGGCGTCCAGGTTGGGCGTGGGGCGGCCCTCCTGCGCGGCCCACTCCCCGACGAACACCTTGGGGCTGTGCCGGTCGCGGCCGTCGTATTTGTGGGAGCCCGCCTGGAAGGCGGACGGCGACTGGTAGGAGTGCTCGTCGATCAGGTCGTACGGGCGGGAGGCGACCGGTGTCGTGGCGATCAGCTTGAGGGCGGGGTAGCGGGCCTTGATGGCGTCGTGGAAGGCGGCGTAACGCTCCTCGTACGAGCCGGACTTGTCGAACCAGTCCTCGTTGCCGATCTCCACGTAGGTGAGGGGGTAGGGCGCCGGGTGTCCGTCGGCCGCGCGTCGGGCGCCCCAGGTGGAGGTGGCGGGCCCGGTGATGTACTCGATCTGGTCGAGGGCGTCCTGCACGAAGGGCTTGAGGGCGTCGCCGGTGACATGGGCGCCCTGGAGGGAGTATCCGGCGTACACGCACAGCAGCGGGGTGCAGCCGAGGTCCTCGGTCATCTGGAGGTATTCGGGCAGGCCGAGGCCGTCGGTGGACCAGTACCCCCAGGCGGAGTTGCGGTGTCCGGGCCGCTGTTCGACCGGGCCGATGGTCTTCTTCCAGTCGAAGCGGTCGGCGATGACGTTGCCTTCGAGGTAGTTGCCGCCGGGGAAGCGCAGGAAAGCGGGCTGGAGGGCGGCGAGCTTCTCCATCAGGTCCACGCGCAGGCCGTTGCGCCGCCCCTTGTACGTCGGCGGGAAGAGCGAGACCTGGCTCAGCCAGAGCGTGCCGGGGGCCGGGGCGGTGACGACCAGGCGGGCGTTGAGGGTGGTGGGGGCGCTGGGGCCGGTGCGCAGGGTCAGCTCGTGCTTGCGCCACGCGTTGGTGAGCCCTCCCGTGGTCGCGGTCGCGTGGACCGTGCCGTCCGTACCGACGATCGAGACCGTCAACCTGCCCGCCATGACCGGTGACTTGACGTGGAGCGAGGCGCGGTAGGTGGTGGAGGGGCGGACCGGGACGCCCCAGAAACCCTCGTTCGCGACGCCGTCTCCTGCGGCGGCGGCCGTGACGCGCAGCGACCGGGTCAGCGCCTGGTTGAGCGGTTGGCCGGTGTCCACGGCGAAGGTGGCGCGGCCCACGGTGGACCAGTGCAGCGGTGTGGGCGCGGCCATGAAGCTGCGGTTGTTGACGAGTTCGGCGTACAGTCCGCCCTCGCCGCTGTGGTTGATGTCCTCGAAGAAGATGCCGCCGAGTTCCGGGCTGACCACGGGGCCGGGCCGGGTGGCGTCGACGGTCAGCAGCGGCTTGGTGGAGTCCACCGGCACGCCCGCGAGGGCCGCGGCCTGCTCGGCGGTGAGGGCGGTGTCGAAGACCTGGACGTCGTCGATGAGGCCGTGCGCCTGGTCGACCTCGGCGCCCCCGAAGAGGCCGCGCCCCACGGCGGTGGCGCCGGTGGCGCGCCAGCCGCCGGTGTAGGGCACCTCGCCCTCCAGGACGCCGTTGACGTAGAGCCGGACGACCCCGGTCGCCGTGTCGTCGACCCCGAGGAGGTGGTACCAGGTTCCGGTCACAGGGGCGAAGGAGGCACCGGCGACGGCTGCGGAGGCGTTCGCCGAGGTGGCGTCCGACGGCAGTCGGGTGAAGGCGAACGCACCGGTGTCGTCGCGCAGTTGCAGGAAGAATGCGCTGACCTGGGCGCCGTCGACGGAGACGAACGTCTGATAGCCGGTGGTGGCGGAGAGCCGTACCCAGGCGGCGACGCTGAAGCTCTTCGCGGTGTCCACGGCGGGCCCGCGCGTGGTGGCGTTGCCGCCCGCCGATACGTCGAGGCCGGCCGCCCCCGACTTCGCCGCACCCCAGCGCGCACCCGCGTTGAGGGTGAGCGTGCGGCCGCCGGCGCTGTCGGCGGCGGTGGTTCCGGCCGCCTCGTCGAAGGCCCAGTGGGCGACGGGCGCGGGGAGCGCGTCGGCCGCCGCCCGCGCCGGGGAGGCCCCGAACGCGGGGCCGATCGCTCCGGCCAGCGGCAAGGCGCCGAGCGCTGTGACGACCGCTCTGCGGCCGGGCCCGGAGTCGGGTTGCCCGGTCGGTCCGGTGGGGGTGCGTGGGGTCATGCTGAACTCCTCAACTCTCGGTGCGAGTTCGAGATTTCGGACAGCGTTCTGCATTTCGACGCTACTGCGCCGCCGGGAGCATTCCGCCTCCCCGGCCCCGACGTCAACACCCGAGGCGGTGCGAGGCGGTTGTGGATCGCCCTGGCCGCCGCCGACTCCGGAACGGTTCCCGCGCCACCCATTGACACCTGCGGCCGCACGTCATTACCGTCACGCCAACATTTCGAACGTGTGACGAAATATCGAACGGCATGGGCCGCAGCCTCGGGAGCAACTGCCTTGCGAATCACGGGAATCAGCACTCACGTCGTCGGGACTCCCTGGCGCAACCTCACCTACGTCCAGGTCCACACCGACGAGGGCCTCACCGGAGTCGGCGAGACCCGGATGCTCGGCCGCACCGACGCGCTCCTCGGCTATCTGCGCGAGGCCGAGGCCAACCACATCGCCGGTTCCGACCCGTTCGCGATCGAGGACCTGGTGCGCCGGATGAAGTACGGCGACTACGGGCGGGCCGGTGAGATCGTGATGTCCGGCATCGCGGTCGTCGAGATGGCGTGCTGGGACATCAAGGGCAAGGCGCTCGGCGTCCCGGTCTGGCAGCTGCTCGGCGGGAAGGTCACGGACCGGGTCAAGGCGTACGCCAACGGCTGGTACACCACCGAGCGCACCCCCGAGGCGTACCACAAGGCGGCCCGGGCGGTCGTCGAGCGCGGCTACCGGGCGCTGAAGATCGACCCGTTCGGCACCGGCCACTTCGAGCTCGACCACCAGCAGACCCGGTACGCCGTGTCGCTGATCGAGGCGGTACGGGACGCGATCGGCCCCGACGCGGAGCTGATGCTGGAGATGCATGGGCGGTTCTCGCCGTCCACGGCGGTACGCCTGGCCCGCGACCTCGCCCCCTTCGAGCCCGCCTGGCTGGAGGAGCCGGTGCCGCCGGAGAACCTCAAGGCCCTGGAGAAGGTCGCCGCCAAGGTGGACGTCCCGATCGCGACCGGCGAACGCATCCACGACCGCATCGAGTTCAGGGAGCTCTTCGAGTCGCAGGCCGCCGACGTCATCCAGCCCGACGTGGGCCACATCGGCGGCATCCTGGAGACCCGCAAGCTCGCCGCGACCGCCGAGACGCACTACATGCTCGTCGCTCCGCACAACGTGGGCGGCCCGGTGCTCACCGCGGCCAGCCTCCAAGTGGCGGGCTGCACCCCGAACTTCAAGATCCTGGAGCACTTCAACGACTTCGCGGACGCGGAGATCAAGAACGTCGTCAAGGGCGCCCCCCAGGTGGTCGACGGCTACTTCGAACTGCCGCAGGCTCCCGGCCTCGGCGTCGAGCTCGACGTGGACGCGGCCGCCGAGTTCCCCCAGCAGCGGGCCCGGTTCGACCTGTGGGCGGAGGGCTGGGAGAAGCGCGCTCCGAAGGCCTCGGGGGCGGCGGGATGAGCGGGGGTGGGAGCGGGGACTTCGAGGGCGACCCGATGAGCGGCGGCCCCCCAGAGGATCCCCACGACACCCCGGCTACCAGCCGGGCGATCGTCGTCGACGCGCCCGGCACCCACCACCTGGTCACCCGGCCGCTCCCGCAGCCCGGCCCCGGCGAAGTGCTCGTCGAGGTCACCGCCGCCGGGATCTGCCTGAGCGACCGCGAGGTGTACGACGGCCACCGCGCCCCCGGCTATGTGCGCTATCCCCTCACCCCCGGCCACGAGTGGTCCGGAACCGTCGTGGCGGTCGGGCCCGGGGTCGATCCCGCGCTGGTGGGGCGCAAGACGGTCGCCGAGGGGTTCCGCTCCTGCGGGACCTGCGAGCGGTGCCGGGCCGGGGACACCTCCCTGTGCTCCGCCGCGTACGCGGAGACCGGCTTCACCCATCCCGGCGCCTTCGCCGACCACCTGGTGGTGCCCGCCCGGCTGCTGCACCCACTGCCGGACGACGCGGACCTGCGCGGCGCGGCGCTGCTGGAGCCCGCCGCTGTGGTGGCCGCCGCCGTACGGGCAGCGGCGCCGGAGCCGGGCGAGCGGGTCGCGGTGGTCGGCGCGGGAACGCTCGGGCTGCTCGCGGTCCAGTTCCTGGCCGCCTCCTCCCCCGGCGAGCTGGCCGTCATCGACCCCCGGCGCGGACGGGCCGAGCTGGCCTGCCGTATGGGCGCGACCGAGGCCCGGGCGCCCGCCCACTCCCCCAAGGTGCACGGCCGCTACGACCTCGTCGTGGAGACGGCCGGGGCCCGTACCACCGCCGCCGACGCCTGTCTGCTCGCCCGGCGCGGGGGCCGGGTCGTCCTCACCGGGATGTTCGCGCGCGGCGCGGTGGGCATCGACCCGGTGCACCTCTCGGTGAGCCAGCTCACCGTGCGGAGCGTCTTCGGCGCCCCGTCCGCCGCCTGGTCGTTCGCCGTACGGGCCTACGGCTCGGGCCTCATCGACCCGGCGTCACTGATCACGAACGAGTTCCCGCTGGAGCGGTACGCCGACGCCCTCGCGCTCGTCGGAGGCGGTGACCCGAAGACCGGAAAGGTGCTGCTGCGCCCCTGACGTCTCGTCGCCGCCCGCAGCCGTACGTCCGCACACCCAACAAGCCGAACCTCGTTCGACATATCGAACACCCCCGTATCTGAACTCTCTCGCACAAGGAATCCGCCTGTGACCGACGTACCGGACACCGCCCCCGTCCCGGGCCCCGCGGGCCCCCGCCGCCCCGGCGAACCGGCCCTCGCGACACTCGGCCTGGCCGCCCCACACGACAACCCCGCCGACTCCTCCCCGCACGCGTTCCCCGACGGAGGCACCTGGCGCACCGAGATCCCCTCCGTCGAGGGTCCGGAGGCGCTCTCCGTCGTACTGAAGGAGTCGTCCCGCCTCGACGTGCCCGTCCACCGCATCAGCCAGGGCAGCGGGGTGTGGATGCTCTCCGACGCCGAGATCACCGAGATGGTAGAGGGGTGCGCCGAACGCGACATCGAGCTCTGCCTGTTCACCGGGCCGCGCGGCACCTGGGACACCGGGGCCTCCGCGCGCAGCGACTCGGGCGGCGCGGGACTGCGCGCCCGTGGCCACGACGCGCTCGCCGGATGCGTCGAAGACGCCCTGCGGGCCGCCGAGTTGGGGGTGCGCTGTCTGCTCGTGGCGGACGAGGGCGTGCTGTGGAGCCTGCACCGGATGCGCGAGCGGGGTCTGCTGCCCGCCGACACCACCCTCAAGGTCTCCGCGCTGATCGGCCCGGTCAACCCGGCCTCGGTGGCGGTGTACGAGCAGTTGGGCGCCGACTCCGTCAACGTGCCCTCCGATCTGACGCCCGCGCACTTCACCGAGGTCCGCCGGGTGTCGGGGGTCCCGCTCGACCTCTACATCGAGGCGCCCGACGACCTCGGCGGCTATGTGCGGATGTACGAGGCGCCCGAGCTGATCCGCCGCGCCGCCCCGCTCTACCTCAAGTTCGGCCTCTCCCGGGCGCCCGGCATCTACCCCTACGGCGCCCATCTGCGCGACACCGCCCTGGACACCGCCCGCGAGCGGGTGCGCCGGGGCCGGCTCGTCCTCGATCTGCTCGACCGCCTCGGCGCCGGCGGCGGTATGTCCCCGCTCGGCTCCCGCCTCCCCGGCCCCCTGCACCGCTTCGCCGTGAACCCGAAGGACTGATGACCATGCGCCGCACCCGACCAGCCGCACTCGTGCTCGCCCTCGCCGCGACCCTCGCCCTGACCGCCTGCGGGCAGGACAGCGAGGGCGGCGGCAAGGCGACGCCCAAGGGCGGCAAGGGATCCACGATCGGCATAGCGATGCCGACCAAGTCGTCCGAGCGCTGGATCGCCGACGGGAACAACATGGCCCAGCAGTTCCGGGCGCTCGGCTACAAGACCGACCTCCAGTACGGCGAGGACAGCGTCGACCAGCAGGTCGCCCAGGTCGAGAACATGATCACCAAGGGCGTGGACGCCCTGGTGATCGCGGCGATCGACGGGCGGGCGCTCGGCGACGTCCTCAAGCAGGCCGCCGACCAGCACATCAAGGTGATCTCCTACGACCGCCTCATCCTCGGCTCGCCGAACGTCGACTACTACGCATCGTTCGACAACGAGAAGGTCGGAGTGCTCCAGGCCACGTACATCGTCGACAAGCTCGGCCTCAAGAACGGCAAGCAGGGCCCCTTCAACATCGAGCTGTTCGCCGGGTCGCCCGACGACAACAACACCCGCTACTTCTTCCAGGGCGCCCTCAAGACGCTCCAGCCCTACATCGACAAGAAGCAGCTCGTGGTGCGCAGCGGCCAGACCCGCCTCAACCAGGTGACCACGCTGCGCTGGGACGGCGCCACCGCGCAGAAGCGCATGGACGACCTGCTGACGAAGGCGTACTCCACCGAGCACGTCGACGCCGTCCTCTCGCCGTACGACGGGATCTCGATCGGCATCCTGTCCGCCCTGCGCTCCGGCGGCTACGGAACGAGCGCCAAGCCGTATCCGGTCGTCACCGGGCAGGACGCCGAGGTGGCGTCCGTGAAGTCGATCATCGCGGGCGACCAGTCCCAGACCGTCTACAAGGACACCCGCGCCCTGGCCAAGCAGGCCGTGCAGATGGCCGACGCGGTGCTCACCGGGAAGACGCCCCAGGTCAACGACACCAAGACGTACGACAACGAGAAGAAGGTCGTGCCCGCCTTCCTCCTCGACCCGGTCAGCGTCGACAAGTCCAACTACCAGGCCACGCTGGTCGATTCGGGCTACATCAAGGCGAGTGACCTGAAGTGAACACCCCGGACATGGGGGCGCCCCTTCTTGAGATGCGCTCCATCGTCAAGACGTTCCCCGGCGTCCGGGCGCTCTCCGACGTCACCCTCACCGTCGCCCCCGGCGAGGTGCACGCCGTCTGCGGCGAGAACGGCGCGGGCAAGTCCACCCTGATGAAGGTCCTCAGCGGCGTCCACCCGCACGGAAGCTACCAGGGCGACATCCTCTTCCAGGGCGAGCCCTGCGCGTTCAAGGACATGCGGGCCAGCGAGGCGCGCGGCATCGTCATCATCCACCAGGAGCTGGCGCTCGTCCCCTATCTGTCGATCGCCGAGAACATCTTCCTCGGCAACGAGCACGCCAGGCGCGGGATCGTGAGCTGGGGCGCGACGCTCCAACACGCGGCGCGGCTGATGAAGCGGGTGGGCCTGCGCGAGCATCCGCAGACCAGGGTCGCGGACATCGGAGTCGGCAAACAACAGCTCGTGGAAATCGCCAAGGCCCTCTCCAAGGAGGTACGGCTGCTCATCCTGGACGAGCCGACCGCCGCGCTCAACGACGAGGACAGCGCCCATCTCCTCGGCCTCATCCTGGAGCTCAAGGCCCAGGGCATCGCCTCGATCATCATCTCGCACAAGCTCAACGAGATCGCGGCGGTCGCCGACTCGGTCACCGTCCTGCGGGACGGCAGGACCATCGAGACCCTGGACGTGAAGGCCCCGGACACCACCGAGGAGCGCATCATCCGGTCCATGGTCGGCCGCGACCTCGACCACCGCTTCCCCGAACGCACCCCCTACGCGGGAGATCCGGGCGCCCACCCCGCCCTGGAGGTGCGCGACTGGACCGTGCACCACCCCATCGACCAGCAGCGCAAGGTCGTCGACGACGTCACCCTGCACGTCAGACGCGGCGAGATCGTGGGCGTCGCCGGGCTGATGGGAGCGGGCCGCACCGAGCTGGCCATGAGCGTCTTCGGCCGCTCCTACGGCCGGGGCATCAGCGGCACGGTGTGGAAGGACGGCCACCAAATCCGTACGAGGACGGTCCCCGAGGCGGTGGGCCACGGCATCGCGTACGTCACCGAGGACCGCAAGCACTACGGCCTCAACCTCATCGACACCATCAGCCGCAACATCACCCTGGGCGCCCTGGGCAAGGTGTCCCGGCGCGGCATCGTCGACGAGCACGAGGAGCGCCGCGTCGCCGAGTCCTACCGCACCTCCATGGGCATCAAGGCGCCGACCGTCTTCGAGCAGGTAGGACGGCTCTCCGGCGGCAACCAGCAGAAGGTCGTCCTCAGCAAGTGGATCTTCGCGGGTCCCGATGTGCTGATCCTCGACGAGCCCACGCGCGGCATCGACGTGGGCGCCAAGTACGAGATCTACACCGTCATCGACCGGCTCGCCGCCCAGGGCAAGGCCGTCGTCTTCATCTCCTCCGAACTGCCCGAACTCCTCGGCATGTGCGACCGCGTCTACACCATGGCGGCCGGTCGCCTCACCGGCGAGACCGCCCGGGCGGACGCGACCCAGGAAGTCCTGATGCGCCTCATGACCACGCACGACATGACCACGAACAAGAGGTAGCCGCTATGGGTCCGGTCACCACCGACGCCGCACCGAGCACCCCGAGGACTCCCGAGCCACCGCGCTCCCCGACCGGGGCGCTGCTCCTGGACGCGGCCCGCCGCAACATGCGCCAGTACGGGATGCTCGTCGCGCTCGGACTGATCGTCGTGCTGTTCCAGATATGGACCGACGGCGTCCTGCTCAAGCCGAACAACGTCACCAACCTGGTGCTCCAGAACAGCTACATCCTGGTCCTCGCCATCGGCATGGTGATCGTCATCATCGCCGGTCACATCGACCTGTCCGTCGGCTCGCTGGCGGCCTTCGTCTCGGCGGCGTGCGCCGTGATGATGGTGGAGCACCATGTGCCCTGGGTGCTCGCGCTGGCCGTGGCACTCGCCATCGGCGCGGTCGCGGGCGCCTGGCAGGGCTTCTGGATCGCGTACGTCGGCATCCCGTCGTTCATCGTCACGCTCGCCGGGATGCTGCTCTTCCGGGGCGGCACCCAGATCCTGCTCGGCTCCCGCTCGCTCGGCCCGTTCCCCGAGGGCTTCCAGAAGATCTCCACCGGATACCTCCCCGAGGTCGGCCCGGACACCAACTACCACAACCTCACGGTCCTGTTGGGGCTCGGCCTGATCGCCGTCGTCCTGGTCCAGGAGGTGCGCTCCCGGCGGCGCGAGCAGGCGTACGAGCTCGATGTGCTCCCCCGTGGCCTGTTCCTCACCAAGTGCGTGGCGATGGTCGCCGCCGTCCTCGCCTTCACCCTCACCCTGGCCAGCTATCGGGGCGTACCGGTGGTGCTGCTCCTGCTCGCCGCCCTGCTCATCGGGCTCGGCTTCGTGATGCGCAACGCGGTGGTGGGACGGCATGTGTACGCGCTCGGCGGCAACCAGGCGGCGGCGAAGCTCTCCGGCGTCAAGGACAAGCGGGTCACCTTCCTGGTCTTCGTGAACATGGGGGTGCTCGCCGCCCTCGCCGGCGTCGTCTTCGCGGCACGCCTGAACGCGGGCACGCCCAACGCGGGCGTCAACTTCGAGCTGGAGGCCATCGCGGCCGCGTTCATCGGCGGCGCCTCGATGAGCGGCGGCGTGGGCACGGTCCTCGGCGCGATCATCGGCGGCCTGGTGCTCGGCGTGCTCAACAACGGTATGTCGCTGGTCGGCGTCGGCACCGACTACCAGCAGGTCATCAAGGGGTTCGTCCTGCTGGCCGCGGTGGGCTTCGACGTCTGGAACAAACGCAAGGTCGGCTCATGACACACCATCATCTACCCGGAGGAGCAGGGGACATGAACACCAGCAGACGTACGGTGATGGCGGCGGGCCTGGCGACCGGCCTGGTGGCGACCAGCCTCGGCACCGCCCACGCCGCGTCGGGCTCCACCCCCACCAGGACCCTGTTCGGCGCCCTGGACGACGGCACCCCCGTACACCTGTGGACCGTCGCCAACGGCGGCATCCGGCTGGAGGTGCTCTCGTACGGCGGGATCGTGCACCGCCTCGACGTGCCCGACCGGCACGGCCACCGGGCCAACATCGCGCTCGGCTTCGACGACCTCGCCGACTACGTCGCCAAGTCCCCGTACTTCGGCGCCCTCATCGGCCGCTACGGCAACCGCATCGCGGCGGGCAGGTTCACCCTCGACGGCCACACCTACCAACTGCCGCTCAACGACAGCGCGAACAGCCTGCACGGCGGCACCAGGGGCTTCGACAAGCACATGTGGCGGGTGGAGCCCTTCACCCGTCGCTCCGGCAGCGGTCTCGTGCTCTCCCGGACCTCACCGGACGGCGAGATGGGCTACCCCGGCACGTTGAAGGTCCAGGTCACCTACACCCTCACGGCACGCGGCGAGTGGCGCATCGACTACTCGGCGACCACGGACCGAGCGACGGTCATCAACCTCACCAGCCACACCTACTTCAACCTCGCGGGCGAGGGCAGCGGCCCGGTCCACGACCACACCCTCGAACTGGCCGCCGCCCGCTACACCCCGGTCGACGCGGGCCTCATACCGACCGGCGAGCTGGCCCGGGTGTCCGGCACCCCCTTCGACTTCCGGCGTACGAAGCCGATCGGCCGGGACATCCGCCAGGGCCACCGACAACTGGTGTACGCCAAGGGGTTCGACCACAACTGGGTCCTGGACAAGGGGAGCACGCCGGACCCCGCGTACGCGCTCACGCTCGCCGAGCCGCACTCCGGGCGGGTGATGAGGATGTACACCACCGAGCCTGGAATGCAGTTCTACACCGGCAACTTCCTGGACGGCACCCTGGTCGGCACCTCCGGCCGCACCTACCGCCAGGGCGACGCCCTCTGCCTGGAGGCCCAGCACTTCCCGGACTCCCCCAACCACCCGGCCTTCCCGTCCACGGTGCTGCGCCCGGGCGAGACGTACCGGACGTCGACCGTGCACGCCTTCTCGACGCGCTGAGGCGTGGGAGCCGGGTACCGCCTCCGCTCATCCGGCGAAGGCGGTGCCCGGCGTTCCGCGTCCCATGCCCGGCAGCACCAGGAGCGACCCGGAGAGCGGGTGCGGCTGCCGCAGGCCCGTCCGGGCGGTGGTGATGTACAGGTCGGTGAGGTCCGGGCCGCCGAAGGCGCAGGCGGTGGGGCGGCGCACGGGCAGCTCGACGACCAGGTCGAGTGTGCCGTCGGGGTGGTAGCGGCGCACCGCGGCCCCGTCCCAGAACGCCACCCAGATGCCGCCGTCGGCGTCGACGGTGAGCCCGTCGGGGAAGCCGGAGCCGCTGTCGATGACGGCGAACGGCCGCCGTTCGTGGACGAGTTGTCCGTCGTAGTCGAAGACGTCGATGCGCCGGGTCGGGCTGTCGACGTAGTACATGAGGCGGCCGTCCGGGCTCCAGCCGGTGCCGTTGCTGACCGACACCGGGTCGGGCAACACGGTGGTCGCGCCGTCGCCCGTGATCCGGGTGAGGGAGCCGCCGCCCGGCGCCTCGTCGTAGCGCATGGTGCCCGCCCACAGGGCGCCGTCCGGTGCGACCGCCGCGTCGTTGCCGCGCCGCCCGGGCACGGGGTCCCGCAGCAGCCACGAGAAGGCGCCGTCGGGGCCGTAGAGCCCGACGCCGTCGCGGAGGTTGACGACGAGGCCGCCGCCCGCGCGCGGCTTCGCGGCGCCGACGTGCTGCTCGGTCGCCATGACCGTACGGCTTCCGCTGCCCGGCTCGTACGTGTGGATTCGCGACGCCAGGATGTCGACCCAGATCAGCCGCCCGGCCACCGGGTCCCAGGTGGGTCCTTCGCCGAGCTCGGCCGCTGCCGGCACGGCCACCTCGGGGTTCATCGCGCGCCCCGGTGGCCGAGCCGTACGGACAGGTCGCCCGCGCCCTTCAGCGCCAGCTCGGCGAGCTCCGTCTCACGCGCCTCGGTCCACCGGATCATCGGTACGGAGACGGACAGCGCGGCGACGACCCGGCCCGCGCTGTCACGTACCGGGGCGGCCACGCAGCTGACGTCCGGGTTGGATTCGCGGTGCTCGAAGGCGGTGCCCCGGGCCCGTATCTCGACGAGCGCGGTGCGCAGCACCTCAGGGTCGGTGATGCTGTCGGGCGTCATGGCGACGAGCTCCACGCCGCCGATCCTGGCGTCGAGTTCGGCTTCCGGGAGCGAGGCGAGCAGCATCTTGCCGACGGAGGTGCAGTGGGCGGGGAGGCGGCGGCCGGCGGCCGAGACCATGCGGACGGCGTGGGTGGAGTCCACTTTGGCGATATAGATGACGTCGGTGTCCTCCAGGATCGCCACATGCACGGTCTCGTCGCAGGTCTGGGCGACCTCGCGGGCCACCTGCTGCCCCTCGGCGGCGAGGTCGAGCTGCTCGGCGTACCGGCTGCCGAGCTGGTACGTACGGACGCCGAGCCGGTAGCGCCCCGGCTGCTCGGGTACCGCGACCAGATAGGAGCGGGCGGCCAGCGTGGTGACCAGCTCGTGGACCGTCGTCCGTGGCAGCCCGAGCCTGCGCATGACGTCCGGCGCGGAGAGCGGCGCCTCGCTCTCCAGGAAGAGCTCCAGCACGTCCAGCGCCCTGGTCACCGCCGGCACGAGTCGCCCCATGGCCCGCCACCCACCCTCCGTGTTCGAAACTCCGGTCAACGGCCGGAATGACGAACACAGGCTAGCGACAGGGTGGTTCGGGGGGCAATGGGCGGGATCTCAGCGCGTGCGTCGGACAGGCGCTGACTCGGTGGGGATCCCGTGGGCGGTGACGAGGCGGGCGCTGCCTTCGGCGAGTTGGTAGGCCAGGCCGACGACTCCGGTGTGGCCGGAGGCGACCTGGTCGGCGAGGACGCGGGAGCGGTCCAGGAGCAGGTCAACGGTGTGCAGTATGTGCGTGTCGATGAGGTCGCTGTCCGAGGTGAGACCGGCGGCGCGGGCGGCCAGCACGCTGGGGGTGACACGCTCGACGACGTCCCGGACGTACCCCGCTGCGGACAGCCCGTCCTCGACCGCGGCGCGGGCGGCCGCGACGGCGCCGCAGGAGTCGTGTCCGAGGACCACGACGAGGCGGCAGTCCAGCACGCTCGTGCCGTACTCGATGCTGCCCAGGACCTCCGGTCCCAGGACGTGCCCGGCGGTGCGCACCACGAACAGGTCGCCGAGGCCCTGATCGAAGATGATCTCGGCGGCCAGCCTGGAGTCGGAGCAGCCAAGGAGCACCGCGAAGGGCTTCTGCGCCGGGGCGAGCTCGGCGCGCCGTGCGGCGTCCTGATTCGGGTGCTGCGGCGCCCCGGCCACGAAGCGCCGGTTCCCGGCGAGCAGGGCGGCGAGGGCGTCGGCGGGAGAGACGGAAGTGGTTGTCATGTCGGCAGACTCTACGAGGCGGGCGGGGGCGCGCGCACGGGCCGAGAGCCGCACTGTGCGCGCCCACGTTGACGTCCCCTCAGCGGCGCATCCGCTCTCAGGCGGCCCGGTGGGTGACACGGATCTTGGACTGGCCGTGTCTGCGTGTCTCCCAGTCGTCCATGAACCGTGCGGCCAGGCCGTGCCGTTCGGCGAGTGCGACGAGCGTGGAGGTGCGGTAGTAGAAGTCCTCGCGCAGCACCTGGTGTTCGGCGCCCTCCGTACGGTCGAAGGTGAAGTCGAAGAACCCGTCCGGCCGCAGGATGCGTCCCACGTGCGCGAAGCACTCCTCGATGACCTCGATCGGTGAGTGCGAGAAGACGCTGTGGGCGTGAACCACGTCGAAGTGGGCGTCGGGCAGGAAGTCGAAGGTGAGGTTCTGGGTGATCGTCAGGTGGGGCAGTTTCCCCTGGAGGGCCCGGGATGCCACCGTGCTCTTCGCCGCGATGAGGATGTCGGGGGATATGTCGATGCCGTAGTAGTGGCCCGCGTCCAGGTATTCGATGAACCGCCAGCCCGCCCGCAGGTTTCCGCAGCCGATGTCCAGCATCCGCTGGTCCGGGCTCAGTCCGTGTTCCCGCAGGTAGTCGAACTGCATCTTGCCCAACGCCAGCCAGCGGTCATGCGTCTTGCTGCCCACCGCCGCCTCCGGACTGCGGGCGGCGTCGGAAGCCATCACGGCACGGTAGTAGTCGACGTGATCGGGGTGCTTCAGCCGCAACCAGGTGTCCCTCGCCGTACGTTTGACGTGCGGCGCGATACGCCCCGGGTTGGCGATCGCGTACCGGACCTTGTGCGACACACTCGACCGGTTGACCGCAACCGACCTGGCCTTCTTCTCAGGCATACCAGCCCTTCCGTGAGCGGATTCCACGGAACCGACTGTAGGCAGCGATCAGTTGGGGATCGTCCCTCATACGGCCGAACCCGACGGCTCCTCCTCAGGTGCCGTGTCCCTCGGAAGGAGGAGGGGGGAGATGGACGAGAGAAGCACACGGCCCGCTCAGCGGGCCGCATACCTCTGGGGACCACTCACCCCCGCAACGGCACCGCCACCACGTCGTACTCCGTGTCCGGCGTCGGTGTGATGTCCATCCGTGCGTTGGGCAGATAGAGCCGGTCGCCCCACACCGCCACCGTGGTCGGGATCCGGAAGCGGGGATCGGTGATCCGCCGGAGCCACGTGCCCTGCGTCCCGGCCGCGTTGAGCCGAATCACGTCGATGGCGTTCTGCTGGTTCTGCACCACGTACAGCACCTGCCCGAGCAGCAGCAGGCCGTCCCCGCTGGGGAGTTTCAGCTCGCCGAGGCCGACCCGGCTCGCCGCTCCGGTACGCGGGTCGACCCTCATCACTCCCCCGCCGTCGACGACGTTGTTGGCGACGAGCAGGGCGCTGCGGTCGGGGGTGCGGACGATGCCGTTGGCGGTCCAGCTGGTGCCCTGGACCCACTCCCCGGTCAGCGGCACCGGCTCCATGCCCAGCGGCTCGCCGCCGGGGCCGAGGGGGACCTTGTAGAGCTGGGCGTTGAACGAGTCGGTGAACCAGGCGGCGGACGGGGTGAGGACCACGTCGTTGACCATGGCCGTCGGTGCGTCCACCGGGTAGACGTGCGTGACGGCGCCCGAGCGGATGTCGACCACGCGGATCTCCGAGCCGCCGCTGACGAACAGCCGCCCGCGCCCGTCCGTCTTGAGGCCACCGCTGCCGTGCGCTTCTCCGAGGCCCTTGCTGACGAGGCGGCGTTCGCCCGTGGCCAGGCTGACGCGGAGGATGTCGCCGTTGGCGAGCGAGCCGAGATACACGTACGGCTCGCGGCCGATGGCGATGCCCTCGGGGCGGAAGCCGTTGGGGAGCGCGAACCGGGCGGGCCAGGTGCGCCCACCCGACTCGGCCGCGTGCGCGGAGCCCGACAACGGGGACACGAGGGCGGCCCCGCCGAGGGCCACGCCCGTCATGAGCAGTTTTCTACGTGAGAGGGGGCCGGGAGCGGGCATCGAGTGCCTTTCGTAGCAGTTGCGTACGACTCACACGGGGCGCTGTAGATTGCCGGCCCCGACCCACCTCTACGCCGTCCGGCCTTACTGCTGGTGCACTCGCGCTCGACCCTCAGGCCGGACGCGGGATGTAGGCCAGACCGTGGGCGCCGGGCTCGCCAGCCTTGGCGATGTCCAACCGGCTCAGCTCCCGCAGCGTCTCCAGGTCGACGATGTGCACGGTGGACGAGACGACACAGGACACGTAACCGATCCGACCGTCCGGCGACGCGGTGATGGTCAGCGGGAAGAGCCCCACTTCGAGGCCGCCCAGCCGCTTACCGGTGTCGGCGGAGAACACCGTGAGGCGGCCCGGCGCCTGGCGGCCGAGCTGGGACGCCGGGTCGGGTTCCATGCGCAGTTCGCCCACGAGCAGCTTGCCCGTCGAGGTGAGGTGGACCGGCAGGACGACGCCGTCGGTGGGCAGTGTGTCGACCACGGACGCCGTCCGGGCGTCGATGACCTTGATCCCCGTGTCCGGCCGGTCCCCGTCGGCGGCGAGGAAGGAACCGGCGTACGGCGAGGCCACGTAGGCGTGGGCACCGTCGGCCGAAACGGCCAGTCCCTCACTGCCCGGCACCTCGACCTTCGCGGTGAGGACGCCCCGTTCGAGGTCGACGACCGACACGAACGGCGCTTCCTTGTTGGTGGCGTACCCCGTCCTCCCCGCGGGGTCGATGGCGAACCAGTGCGGGCCGGGCGCGTCCGTGTCGATCCTGCCCAGCGGCCGTCGGGTCTCCGTGTCGATGACCACGACACCGCCGGGCCGGTCCGCCGAGCCCTCGACGCTGACGTAGAGACGACGGCGTTCCGTGTCCAACGCGAGCCCGTGCGGCCCGTGTTCGGGGGCGAGGTCGATGACCTCGACGATGCGGCGCGTGTCGGCGTCGATGACGGTCAGCTCGGTGCGTCGGCCGCTGTTCGCGTGGTAGTAGCCCGAGTGGTACGAGGTGGTGCACCACAGGAGGCGCTGCGTCGGGTCGAAACACACCTCGTGGGGCTCGGCGACGATGTCGATCGTGCCGATGTGCCGGTCGGAGGCGGCGTCGAAGAACGAGATGGTCGGCCCGCTCTGACTGACGACGGCCAGAACGTCGCCGTCTCGACCGGCGCGGGGGGACTGTGGCTCGGAGGGCACAGAGGGCTCCTTGAAGAGGTGGAAGGGGGTGTCACGCGATGCGTTTCGCGGACGTCTCCACTCTCGCCACGGCCGAGCCCCACAACAATGCAAGAATGAGCACCTAATCATTGCCCCAGGCGTAAACATGCAGCTCAGGAGCACCATTGGATCTCAATCTGCTGCGCGCCCTGGACGCTCTGCTCCAGGAGAACAGCGTGACCCGCGCCGCCGAGCGGCTCGGCACGTCACCGGCGGCCGCCAGCCGCACGCTGGCCCGGCTGCGGCGTGCCGTCGGCGACCCGCTCCTGGTCCGCGCGGGGCAGGGGATGGTCCCGACCCCGCGTGCCCTGGAACTCCGGGACGAGGTGAGCGCGTTGCTGCGCGGCTGCGACAACGTCCTGCGGCCCGGGGCCGGTTTCGACGCCGTACACCTCCAGCGCACGTTCACCGTGCAAGCCACCGACCTGCTTCTGACGGGGCTGGCCGGGACCTTGACCGACCGGATCCACGCGGAGGCGCCGCACGTGGACGTGGTCTTCCTGCCGGAGGCGATCGAGGGCGGCCCCGCGCTGCGGCAGGGGTTGGTGGACGTGGAACTGGGCGTCCTCGGGCACCTGGACCCGGAGATCCGCACCCGCCAGCTCACGGAGATGCCGCTGGTGGGCATCGCCCGCAGCGGGCACTCCCTCTTCGACGGGCGCATCACCGCCCGCCGTTTCGCCGCGGCCGACCACATCGGCATCTCCCGGCTCGGCAAACGCCTGGGCCCCATCGACAACGCCCTCGCGGAACGCGGGCTGCGGCGTCGTATCTCGGTCGTCGTCCCCAGCCATACGAGCGCGATGATGCTCGCCCGTACCACCGACCTCGTCGCGCTCACCCTGGACGGCTGGCTCTCGGACACCATCTCCGCGCTGGGGCTGCGCACCTTCCCCGTCCCCCTGGACCTGGCACCCCTCGAACTGGGAATGGCCTGGCACCCCCGGAACTCGACCGACCCGGGCCACCGCTGGTTCCGCGACCATCTGGCGGCCGCGGTACTGGCGCCGTTCGGCACGGAGCCTGCCCCGGGAGACGGCGGGTCCTAGCCACACCGCCCTCCCGGGATGACGGTCAATCAGCCGGTGACCAGGCAGAACGGATGCCCGGCCGGATCGGTGAAGACCCGCCACCTCTCCCCGCCCGGCTGGTACTCCGGCTTGCCCGCACCCAGTTCGAGGAGCCGGGCCTCCGCCTCGTCGAGATCGTCGACCTCGAAGTCGAGGTGCGACTGCTGGGGAACGGTCTGGTCGGGCCAGTCCGGGGCCCGGTAGTCGTCGACCCGCTGGAACCCGATGAACAACCCGTCCGGGCTGTTCAGTCCGGCGAACTCGGCGTCCGACTTCGGGTGGGGTTCGAGGCCGGTGGCCTGCTGGTAGAACGTCGCCAGGGCCAGCGGATCCGAGCAGTCGAGGGTGATCGCGGTCAACTTCATCTTCAGCGGCATGACAACTCCCGGCCGATCGGTGGGCTTTCGCACTGCACACCCTAGAAGGGCGCCCGGGAGTCGACCGCGCCGGTGCCGGTCTCCTACGTCCTGATTAGTGGTGTTCGGATGTGTGAAGCATTGACGGGAACTTGGCCGCAGAGCTACCTTGCCCGAGCTCAACGGTCCCCGTATCTGTTTATTGTTCATGTACGTAACCGGGCGGGGCGCATACGATGCCGACTCCGACGTGAGGACAAGCGATGTCGCTCGATCGCCGAGACGTATTGCGATGCGGGGCAACCGCCGCCGCAGCAACCGCTGTTCCGCTCCAGTTGGCCACGCCAGCGGCGGCGGTGTCCGGGGCCGAAGCGGAATCAACGGACCACGCCAAGATCGTGGCGGCCTACCGGGAGCTCCAGATCGGCAGCAACCGGAGCTCCCCCAAGAGGAACCGGGCAGTGGCGGCCCTGGACCAGGTCGCGGTCGGCTACGACGTGGCCATGAACGTCACCGCCGACCAACTCTGGCCGGACCTGCCGGTCGGCCCCGGCAGCACCTACTTCCCCTCGATGTACTACCGACTGCGGACCATCGCCGTGGACTGGGCCACCCCCGGGTCCGCGCTCTCGGCCCGGCCGGAGCTGCCCGAACGCATCGCCACCGCGCTCAACACCCTCTACCGCACCCAGTACAACGAGAACACCGCCGAGATCGGCAACTGGTACTCGTACGAGATAGGTGTGCCGTACTGGCTGCTCCAGACCGTCGTCGCGCTCGGCGACCGGCTGTCCGCCGCCGACCGGGAACGCGTCCTGCGCCCCGTCCTGCGCTTCGTCGCCGATCCCAACCGCCGCACCAACAACCCCGCCACCGTGGAGACGGGAGCCAACCGCGCGGACAAGGCGCTCATCACCGTGGTGTCCGGCGCGCTCGCCGGCGACTCCGCCCGGGTCGCCGCCGGGATCGCGGCCGTCACCGACACCGTCGGCGGTGGCGCGGCGGACCTGACCAGACGCACCACCCGGGGCGACGGCTACCACCCCGACGGCTCGTTCCTCCAGCACGACGTGGTGCCCTACCCCGGCCACTACGGCCTGGTCCTGCTCAGTGCGATCGCCGCCCTGACGCATGTCACCCAGGACACCGCGACCCGGCTCGCGCCCGCCGTACGGGAGCAGTTCGAGCAGGTCGTCACGGATGTGCACGCGCCGTTCCTGTTCGCCGGGTCGATGATGGAGCCGGTGCGCGGCCGGATGCTGTCCCGCCAGGGCGAGACCGGGCACGACGCGGGCCACCAGTTCATCGCCTCGGTGGTGCTGCTGGCGAGGACCGCGACGGGCGAGGACCGGACGCGGCTGTCCCGGCTCGCCGCGCGCTGGATCGCCGAGGGCACCTGGGCGCCGTACCTCGACGTGTCGAACGTGGGCCGGTTCGCGGGCGGACTCCAGCCCGTCGGAGTGCCCGAGGTCGAATTCGCCGAGCAACTGCCGTGCGTACAGGGCGATTCGGACGACGCGACCGCACACCGTACGTTTCCGCAGATGGACCGGATGGCGCACGTCACCCGCCGCTGGTCGGCGTCGCTCGGCACGGGGTCGGCACGCATCTGCCGCTACGAGTCCATCAACGGCATGAACCTGCACGGCTGGTACACCGGCGACGGCGTGCTCTACACCTTCCTGCCCGAGCAGCAGGGCCACTACAGCGACGCCTACTGGCCCACGGTCGACGCCACACTCCTGCCCGGCGCCACCGTGAAGGACGCGGCCCCGCCGCCGTTGCTGGCCGACCCGCCGCGTACCACCCGCTCCTTCGCGGGCGGTACGCGCTTCGACGACCGACACGGCGTCCAGGCCCTCGACTTCGTCTCGCAGGACGGCACCCTGTCCGCCAAGAAGTCGTGGTTCTTCGCCCCCGACGCGGTCATCTGCCTGGGCGCGGCCATCACCGACTCCTCCGGCGCCCCCGTACGTACGGCGATCGAGAACCGCAACCTCGGCGAGAACGGCACCGCGGCCCTGCTCGTCGACGGCCGCCGCGACTCCTCACCGCTCGGCCGCGCCACGGTCGTACCTCACGCGCGCTGGCTGCATCTGGAGGGGACGGCCGGCTATGTGCTCCTCGACGGGAACGACACCAAGCCGCTCACACTGCTGCGCGAGGACCGCACCGGCACCTGGCTGGGCATCGACACCGGTGCCAACACCCACGGCACCGCCGACCCGTACACCCGCCGCTACCAGCAGATCGTGCTCGACCACGGGGTCCGCCCCACGGGGGCGAGCTACGCCTACGCCGTGCTGCCGGGCGCCTCGGCCGCCCAGACCCGCCGGGCCGGCGGGCGCTGGAAGGTGCTGGCCAACTCGGGCCAGGTGCAGGCGGTCCGCCTCGACGGACACCTCACCGCCGCGTCGTTCTTCAGCGCGGGCGCCGTCGACCGGGTGCAGGTGTCCGGGCCCGCCACCGCGGTGTGGGGCCGCACCCGCCAGGGCTGGACCTGCGCCCTCGCGGACCCGACCCAGACGGGCGACACCATACGCGTCACGGCCGATCCCGCCGGTCACCGTGTCGTACGCGCGGATCCCACCGTCACCGTGGTGGCCACCCACCCCGAGCTGGTGGTGGACATCAAGGTCGCCGGGTCGTTCGGGGCAACCCACTCGTTCACCGTCGACTGACCAACCGTAGAGGACAGCCGTTCAGCGATTCAGGTGATCTTCCGGGGGGCGGGCATTGCGTCACGGATGCGCGGGGCGTTCACCACTACGTCCGTCATCTGTCCATGGAGGTAACCGTGAAGACCGTGAAGTACGCAACCGGGCTGGCGCTGGGGTTGGCCGTGACCGCGACGGTGGTCAGCGGGACCGTTTCCGCCGCACCGCACCCCACGTCCGTCCGAGCGGTCGTCCCGCTCACCAACGCCGACGACGGCCGCACCGTGACCGTGCGGGCCGGGGACGAGGTCAGGGTCCAGCTGACCGGCTCCCGCGAGCAGGGCGTGATGTGGGTGTGGAGCGAGCCGCAGGCCGGCGTGCCCGCCACCTTGCGGCGGACCGGCGGCAGCACGTCACCCGGCGGGGACGCGACCGCGGTCTTCGAGGCGACGGGGAGCGGCACGAGCGACATCACCTCCCAGCGGAGGTGCGTCGCCCAGCCGGGGCAGGTGTGTTCGCACGCCGTTCTGCTGTGGAAGGCCACGATCAAGGTCCAGTGACGGGGAACCACCCTCCCCTCCCCCGACCGTGAGGCCACGGACCCTCCTACTTGTCCGCGACCTCCGGCGCGGCAGGACCCGGCCGGGGTGGGCGGCCGCCAGCTCCTCCAGCGGACCGGCGGTGCGCGCGGCGGCCGCGACGCGGTCGCCCGCCGCCAGCGCCGCCTCGGCGAAGGCGCGACCGGGTCAAGACGAATCGTCTCGTCTGATTCGTGCGCCTCACACCGTCTTGATGCCGCCTCCCTCGACGACGTAGTCCGCGCCCGTGATTCCGGCAGCGCGGTCCGAGGCGAGGAAGGCGACGACGGCCGCGACCTCTTCGGGCTCCACCATCCGACCGATGGTCATGCCCATCGCCACGGGCACCCCGGACACGAACTCGTGGTGCCCGACGCCGTTCGCCTCGGCGAGGAGGGCGCCGAAGCTGTCGTCGGCCTCCCATATGGCCGTACGCGTCGGGCCGGGCGAGACCGTGTTCACGCGCACGCCCTGGGGCCCGAACTCCTCGGACAGCGCCTTGCCGAACGCGTTGAGGCCCGCCTTCGCGGCGCCGTACTCGATCGGGCCCGTGCCCGGCAGACGCGCGGTCATCGACGAGATGTTCACCACCGAACCGCGCCGCTCCAGGATGCTCGGCAGCAGCCGCCGGGTGACCCGGACCGTACCGAAGAGGTTGACCTCGAAGCTGTGGGCCCACAGGGCGTCGTCGGTCGCGAGGAAGCCGTCCAGGTTGAATGTGTCCCCGCCGCCGATGTTGTTGACCAGGATGTCCACGCCGCCGAGAGTCGCGAGCGCCTGGGCCGCCAACTCCTCCGCGCCTTGCGGCGTACTCAGGTCGACCGCGACCGGGTGGGCGCCGGTCTCCTTCAGTTCGGCGGTGATCGTACGGGCCGCGCCGACGACCCGTACGCCCTCGTCGACGAGCTGCCGGGCGATCGCGAGGCCGACGCCTCGGCTGGCCCCCGTGACGACCGCGGTCTTCCCGGCGAGGTTGAGCTCCATGTCCGACTCCTTGAAAGGTTCTTGGAAGGTTTTTTGAACTAGAGGTACAGAATTAGCGCACAAAAAACGGGGCCGCCCACAGCCGACGCCGTCGACCTACAACGACCCCATCACCGCGTCCACGACCCGCCGCAACTGCGTGGCGTCCTCGGCCGTCTTCGCCATGACGCGCATGCCGATCACCGTCGCGAGCAGCCAGGCCGCCAGCGAAGCCGCGTCGCGGCCGCCGTCGATCTCACCGGCTCGCTGGCCTTCCTCGACGGTCGCACGGAAGGCGCCCTCCGTACGCGCGAACATCTTGCGTACGGTGTCGGCCGTCTCGGCGTCCGAAGGGGCCGACTCGGCGGCGGCGTTGACCGCCATGCAGCCGCGCCGGTCCGGATCGCCCAGGTCGAGCGCGACGAGCGCCTCCAACGCACCCCGCAGCCGGTCCTTGGCCGTACCGGGGTGATCGAGGAGCTCCGCCAGCCACTCGGCCTGCGATTCCCGGTAGCGGGCGAGCGCCCGCTCGAACAACGCGTGCTTGCTGCCGAAGGTGTTGTACAGGCTGCCCTTGCCGATGCCGAGCTCGTCCACGAGGTCCTGCGGCGTCGTCGCCGCGTACCCCTTGCGCCAGAACACGTCCATCGCGCGCTCCACCGCCACGTCCGGATCGAACTGCTTCGGCCTGCCCATGGGTGTACCGTAGCACCGTTTTTGACCTTTAGGTCAAATAGAAGGCTCGGGCTCGCGGAGGTCGCACCAGGCCACGGCGCCCTCCTGGAGACTGCCCAGGGCCAGCCGACCCCCGTGCTGGGCCACGCCGGTCACCATCCGGTACCCGCGCCTCCGCAGCTCGCGCACCACCCCGCCGTACGCGTCCACCTCGACCACACGCGCGCCGCCCAGGGCCGGCGGGGGCGGCAGCCGCCGGGCCGTGGCCGCCACCGCCCGGCGCACCCGGGGTGCGGCCCGGTGCAGCCATTCCAGCGGGGGCATACGCGTCCCGGCGAGCGCGACCCAGAATCCGCCGCCGGGACTGCGGGACATGTTGTCGGGGAAGCCGGGCAGGCCGTCGGCCAGGGTGTCGTGGCGGCCCGCGGCGGGGCCGGTCAGCCACAGCCTGGTCAGCCGTCGGGCGCCGGTCTCGGCCACCGTGACGAACGACTCGTCGGGCGCCAGCGCCACCCCGTTCGCGAACTGGAGCCCGTCGAGGACCACTTCGGGCTCGCCTCCGGGTGCCAGCCGCGCCAGCAGGCCCGTGGGCCGGTGCTCGATGATGTCGGACAGCCAGTCGTCGAGGCCGTGACGGCGGCTGGACACCGTGAAGTACACCGTGCCGTCCGAGGCGGCCACGGCGTTGCTGCAGAACCGCAGGGGCGCCCCGGCCACCGAGTCGGCCAGCACCTCGACGTCGGCCTTGCCGTCCGGATCGAGGCGGAGCAGGCCGCGCTGGGCGTCGCACACCAACAGCCGCCCGTCGGGCAGGACTTCGAGGCCGAGGGGCCGCCCGCCCGTCCGTCCGACCTCGCTGACCTCGGCGGGGCGATCGGGCCCGCCGGGTTCGGGAAGGCCGATCCGCAGGACGCGCCCGTCCGCGACACCGGCCAGCAAGCGCCCGGAGCCGTCGAAGACGACGTCCTCGGGGCCCGTGCCGCCCAGCACGACGCGGTGCAGCGGCGGTAACGCGGCGGGGGCGGTGGCAGTCGGCATGGCATCCCTACTCGTCGTCACACTGATCTTCCCGTACGGGACCGGCCTCCTCCCAGGTGCCCGGCCGCGCCCGCCGGGAAACACCCGAAGGCGGGCGTCCGCACGGGGGGAGGTCGAGCCCTGCCTCACGCCGAACGGTCCGCCGTGACCAGCCATGACGTGCTGAGCAGCCGGACCGTGCCGTCAGATGTCTCGTGCGCGCGCAACCGGTCCTCCAGCGTCCGGCGGGCGCGGGCCAGGGTCGCCTCGTCCACCTGCCGCATCAGGTGGCTGCCGGGCCCCGTGCCCAGCAGGAACTCCGCCGCGTCCGCCGCCCCGCTCCCCCAGGTCCCGTACGCCTGCGCTTCGGTGACGGTGACGGCGGTGAACCCGGCCCCGGTGAGGACTTCGCGGATACGGGCCGGATCGGCCAGCGAGAACATGCCCGGCAGACCCGGCCGCGCCAGATCACCCATGGGCAGCAGACCGCTCAGTGCCGAGAGCGCCTCGACCCAGCCGTTGCGTTCGGCGGCCGCCGGGCACACGAACGCCAGCCGCCCGCCCGGTCGCAGCGCCCGCCCGATGTTGCCGAAGGCGGCGACGGGGTCGGCGAAGAACATCAGCCCGTAGCGGCTCAGCGCCGAGTCGTGGGCGGCCGCTTCGAAGGGGTGGACCTGGGCGTCGCCCTGCGCGAAGGCGAGGTTGGACAACCCATCGCGCTCCGCCCGGACGCGGGCCTCGGCGAGCATCGGGCCGGACAGGTCGAGGCCGAGCGCATCCCCACGGGGCACCCTGAGCGCGGCGAGCCGCGTGGTCTGACCGGACCCGCAGCCGATGTCGAGGACACGGCACTCCTCGGTCAGGGCGGCGGCGTCGAGCAGCAGCTCGTTGAAGCCTTCGTTCACGGCGTTCCAGCGGTCCTGGTTGCGGGCCCAGTGGGCGCCTTCGGGCCCGTTCCAGGCCTGCGCCTGCTCGGTGTTGACGATGTCGGGCACGAGTACCTCCTGCGGAGCGACGGAGAATGGGCGAACGCCCAAACAGTATGGGCACGTGCCCATACTGACAACCCCGGCTAGGATCCGGAGCACGGGGAACGCGTCCGCCGACCCGCCTCAGCGATACGGGAGAAGGTCCATGTCACCGCGTGGAGTGGCGACGCCAGACGTACGGGAGCGGCTGTTCGCGGCCGCCGAGCGGGTCCTAGAGAAGGGTGGGCCCGGCGCGCTGACCAGCCGTGCCGTCACCACCGAGGCGGGGTGCGCCAAGGGGCTGCTGCACACGCACTTCGCAGGCCTCGACGAGTTCGTCGCAGAGCTCTGCCTCGACCGGTTCGCCCGTACGGCCACGAAGGCCGAGGCACTCTCGGGGCTCGTCGGGCACGGCTCGGTCGCGGGGAACGTGGAGGCCGTCGCCCTGGCGCTGCTCGACTCGGGCGGCCCGGCCGTCGCCGCACTGGCCATGACACGCCCCGCGGCCGCGCTGCGCATCCGCGAGGCGCTGGAGGCGGGGGCACCCGGTTTCGCCGCGATCCAGGAGGCCATCGCGGAGTACCTGCTGGCCGAACGCGAGCTGTCCCGCGTGGCGCGGACCGTCGACCCGGCGGCCACGGCCCTGGCCCTGGTCGGCACCGCCCACCACCTCCTGCTCACCAGCTGGCCGGGCGCACCCGAGCCACGGGCGCAGATGACGCGCCTGGTGGGGGCCCTGGTGGGCGGGTAGGGGCCCCGCGCGCGAGGCGGGGCAACGGCCGCACGGTCACTCGTATGCCGACACCGCCCGCGTACCCGAAGCGATTACGGGTACCGGTAAGCGCACCAAGCCCTGGCGGTCAGCGTGACGATCGGCCTCGATCAGCCGCGGCGATCAATCGACCCATGAGGAAACCGGCATGGCCATCGCAACCTACTGTCTCGTGGCCCTGGACTGCCCCGACCCGCAGGCGCTCGCGGCGTTCTACGCGGAGCTCCTCGGCGGAGAGGTGACCAAGGACAGCGACGAGGAGTGGTACGACCTCTACGCCCCCGGCGGTCACCGGCTCGCCTTCCAGCTCGCCCCCGGCCACACCCCGCCGAAGTGGCCGCGCGCCGACGACAACTCGCAGCAGATGCATCTGGACTTCCACGTCCGGGACATGGACGCGGCAGAACAGCAGGTGCTGGCCCTGGGAGCCACGCCACTCGACCTGGACGACCGCGACGGCGAACGCGACTTCCGCGTCTACGCGGACCCGGCGGGCCACCCCTTCTGTCTCTGCCGGGAGTGAACCTGACGGAAGTGACACCGCCCGGCACGGGCGCGACTCCCGGTCACTTCACGGGTCATGTCGTCACCGCCGTGCCCGCCGCCTGCCGCGGCGCCGCATCCGCGCCCGCTCCTCCTCCGTAAGACCGCCCCACACCCCCGTGACCTGCCCGGAAGCCGAGGCGTACGAAAGACACTGCTGGGCTACGGGGCAGCTTCGGCAGATGCGTTGAGCGGCGGCTCGGTCCTCGACCGCCGGACCGGTGTGGCCTACCGGGAAGAACAGTTCCGGGTCGACGCCGACGCAGGCCGCTTCACGCATCCATTCTTGGTCATTGAGCCACTCCATGCAGCCGCGAGTGCCCTGGGACACCATGACCAAACAGCCGCCACTCATGTGAGGGACACCCGGTGCAGGAAGCGGAATACCTGCTACCGCCATGCGGTGCAAGGCGGCCCGACGGCCGTCCGGATCCGGTACGGTCCTCGTCCAGACCCGTCAGCGTCCGCCAGCGCCGTCAGGAGAGACCGTTGCACGCCCCAGTCGAGACGTCCCGAGTGCTGGTCGCCGTTCATGCGGCCGTCGCCGCAGCCGAGGAAGGGCAAGGGGGCGCGTTGTGGCGGCTGGCGGAGCCGGGACGCCAGCTCGACGTCAACCTGGTGCGGCTGTCTCCGGGCGCGGCCGTGGCCGAGCACGTCGAGTCCGAGCTGGACGTGCTGCTGGTCGTGGTCGAAGGCGACGGCCACCTCGACAACGGGGTGGAGCGGCAGGCGGTGGAACCGGGGTCCGTGGCCTGGCTGCCGAGAACAGCGCGCCGGGCACTGCTCGCGGGGCCGAACGGCCTCGCGTACCTCTCCGTCCACCAGCGACGCCCCGGGCTGCGGATCGGTCTCCGTACCGTCGACGCCGAAGCAGGCGAGGGCGGTGAGGCGCCCTGCTCACTGGACCGTGTCTGCCCGGCATGCGGGCGCCTGGCCCAAGAGGCCGACGCCCGCTACTGCGCTCGCTGCGGCGAGGAACTGCCCAGCCGAGGGGCACTCTGAATCTTGCCCCTCGACGAGGCGGGCGGCGCCGGCGGCTGTTGGTCCCAACCTGTCCGGCGCCTACGTCCTCCGTACGAAGGAACCGCCCTACCGGACTACCTCGTACGCCGGGGAGAAAACCTCAGAACACGGACCGGTGTGCGACCCGTGGTGTCCACGGTCGTCTACGGCTCTTCGCCACCGACGGAATCGACGGCCGCCGTGGTGAGCTTGGCGATCGCCGCCGAGAGCTGCTTCTGAACCGGCGCGGCCAGCACGGCGCCGCCGGCCGAGTCGACCACCTGCTGGGCCACCAGGTGCAGTTTGGTGTTGGTGTTCTGGGACGTCATGACCAGCGCGTTCCAGGCGGCCTCCGGGCTGATGGCGAAGGCGGCCATGAGGACGCCCCGGGCCAGGTCGATCGTCCCCCGGCTCTCCATCGCCCGCCGCAGCTGGTCGAGTTCAAGACCGGGATCCACCCCGGGAACGCCCGTGTCGTCGGGCTCCGCAGAGTATGACGGCTGCGCCATGGCCATCTCCCGGTGTGCTCTGGGTGCTCGGGTCCGTCCTCCGTGCACAGCGTCGCCTTCGGACCGGAGACACGTCAAGAGATACATGAAGTCAGATTCGCCTGTTCCTATACACGAAGCACAGGGCGTACGATCCGAGCCATGGGTGAAGTGCCGGAACCGCACACAGGATGGACGTTCATCACCAGCCACGCGCGCGTGCTCGCCGCCATCGCCGAGAACCAGAGCGCGCGGATCCGTGACATCGCCGCGCACTGCAGACTCACGGAACGCGCCGTCCAGAAAATCATCGCCGATCTGGAGCAGGCCGGATTCCTCTCCCACACACGTGCGGGGCGCGGCAACACCTACCAGATCGAGCCAGGCAAGGTCCTGCGCCACCCGGCCGAGGCCGAGGCGGGCCTCACCGTCGCCTCCCTCCTCGCCCTGCTCGCCCAGGACGAGGCCCATCACGGCGACTACGAGCACGCTCCTCAGTGACCGCCGCTGGGACGGTCGCAGCCGGAGTGGTCGGGGTAGCCGCCGAAGGCTTCCGCCTTGGTCGAGCCGACATCCATGGTGCCCTCCACGCACAGCGGGAACGCGTCGATGAGGAAGCCGACCCCGGTGGAGCCGTTCTGGTACGAACTGACCTGCCCGGCCGGGTAGCCGAGGCCGGTGAGCGCGGTGCGGGTGCTCTCGGGGGCGAAGTCACCGCGCTTGCGCAGCGGTTCCAGCGCCTTCTGGACGCGTCCGACGACTTGGAGCCCCTCGCAGCGCTGCTTGCCGTGCAGCGGGAAGGGGACCATGAACCCGTGGTTCTCGGCGTAGTGGTCGACGGGCGGCACGGCCGGGGTCGTGGTGGCCGCCGCCGGAGGCGCCGACGTGGGGCTCTCGCCCGGGCACGGCGACTCCACCGGCGTGCTCGGTGTCGCCACCGGGGTCCGCGAGGTCGCCCGGTCCGCACCGGCCCCCGCCCGCTCGGTGCCGCACCCCGTCACCAGCAGGGCCAGCACCGCCACCGGCAGCATCCCGGCCCGGATCCCCACCGTCTTGATCATCGTCATGGCGCGATTCTCCCCCGTGCGGTCCAAGCCGGGCTCACCACACCCTCCAAATACGCTTGTTCGCCGTTCCGGCGCCGCACTACCTTGCTCGGGTGGATCTCTTCTCACGCTCGTGGACGGCGTTGCGCACGGCCGTCGCCGACCTCCCGGACGAGGACTTCGCGCGGCCGTCCGGCTGCACCGGCTGGCTCGTACGGGACCTCGTCTGCCACCTGGTCATCGACGCGCAGGACGTCCTGATCACCCTCGCCACCCCCGCCGACACGGAACCGACCGTCGACGCGGTGACGTACTGGAAGGTCGAGGACCGGCCGCCGACCGGCGAGGACCCGCTCGACGCGCTGACCGTACGGCTGGCCGCCGCCTACCAGGAACCGCGCCTGCTCAAGTTCCACCTC
The DNA here is from genome assembly GCF_014649795.1 of Streptomyces melanogenes. Classification (GTDB taxonomy): domain Bacteria; phylum Actinomycetota; class Actinomycetes; order Streptomycetales; family Streptomycetaceae; genus Streptomyces; species Streptomyces noboritoensis. Next base: position 441,857 of record NZ_BMTS01000004.1, on the reverse strand, counting down.
GACGACGTCGGCTCCGCCGCAGGCCGCGCCGCCCGACTCGCGGATGCCACCGCCCGGGTGGGCACCCAGGACGAGGTGCTGACCGTGGGCGACTACCTCTCCGCGTACGTCCTGGAATGGACCCTGCACCACCTCGACCTGATCGCCCACCTCCCGGAGGTGCCCGGGCCGCCCGTCGAGGGCCTGGCCCGGACCCGGGCGATGCTGGAGGAGATCGCCGGCGCCGCGTTCCCCGCGTCGCTCACCGACACGGACGCACTCCTGATCGGCACTGGCCGACGGGCGCCGACGGCGGCCGAGAAGGCCGAACTCGGCGAGCTGGCCGCGAGGTTGCCGTTCGTGCTGGGCTGACCAGGTGTGCCTACACGGTGGGTGGTGTGCGGGTGTAGAGGTCGGCGAGGGTACGGACGTGGCAGCACAGCGCCCACGGGTCGAGGGGTTTGAGGAGGATCCCGGCGGCGCCGAGTTTGTACGCGAGCTGGGCGAGCTGGTTGTCGCGGCTGGTGCCGGTGACCAGCAGGACCGGCAGGTCGCGGGTCTGGTCCAGGCGGTGGAGGTAGTCCAGCGTCTGCAGTCCGTCGATGTGCGGCATCACCACGTCCATCACCACCGTGGCGACGGGCTCGCGCAACACCGTCTTGAGGGCCTGTTCGCCGCTGGTGGCCCGCAGGACCGGGCGGCCCAGCGGAGTGAGGGCGTGCTCCAGGGCGAACAGGTTGTCCTCGTGGTCGTCGACCAGCAGAAGCGCCTGGCCCGGGCCCGGCGGTGAACCGGCTCCGGGCACGCGGGACGACGGAGGTGGTACGGGCACAGACGGCTCCCACTGATCGGCTGCACGGCGATGAGCGGGGCAGCCGCTTCCTGACCACTCCGGAAGGAGCATATCCAGTTCCGGCGGGCCGGGGCCACCGGGTGCGGGTCCGTCGCCAGTGCCCTCAGCGGCACGGGAGTTGAGCTCGTCCCGGGCCGGATCCCGTCACTGCTCGGCGAGGAGGTACGGCAGTTTGCGCATGTCGTGGAAGACGACCGTGTCCGGGCCTTCGAGCCGCTCGGCCGGGGTCAGCCCTCCGGCATAGCCGAAGGCGCGCATCCCGGCGGCGCGGGCGGCCTCGACGCCGGGACGGCTGTCCTCGACCACCACGCACGCGGCGGGGGCGACACCCATCTGTCGGGCCGCGTGCAGAAACAGGTCCGGGGCGGGCTTGCCTCGCGCGACTTCGGTAGCGCTGTAAATACGGCCCTCGAAGTGCTCGTACAGGCCGGTGCGGCCGAGGGTGTGGCGCATCTTGTCGTGGGAGCCGCTGGAGGCGACGCACGTCGGCAGGGTGATCGCGTCGAGCGCCTCGGGCAGCCCGTCCACGGGCAACAGCCCCGCGTCCACCGCCTCCCGGTGGAGCTCCTCGAACCGCTCCCGCCAGACGACGGCCGTCTCCGCGCCCAGTCGGGCGGCGATCTGCTCGCCTATCGAGGCGCTGGAGCGCCCGATGAAACGGTCGACGACCTCTTCCTCGGTGAGCGGCCACCCCAGCTCCGCGCCGAGGGCGACCTGTACGCGTGCGGCGATGCGTTCGCTGTCGACCAGCACACCGTCGCAGTCGAATATCACGAGTTCAATCGGCTTGATCATCGTCGCAGCATAGAGCCGATCACGAATCAGTACGCGTGTCCGTCTCCGCGTCCGTGTCCGTCGAGCGGCCCTGGGCGTGCAGGTGCTCCAACGCGTCCAGTACGACGGTGCGTTCGTGCCAGGCGAGCCAGCGCCCGACCTGGTGGCCGGTGGCGACGAGGGCCTTCTCCTGGGCCGGGTGCAGATCCTTCGTGGGGCGCTCAAGGTGTGCGGAGACCATGCCCAGGCACGCGCCCGACTCGCTGACCAGCGGAACGCTGTGGCAGGCTCGGCTGCCCGCCGCGAGGATGGTGTGCCGTGCCGCGTCGGTGAACACGGGGTCGGCGGCCACGTCGCGCACGGTGGTCAACGCCACGTCTCTGGCGGCCTTCGCGCACGACGTACCGTCCTCGCCGACGAAGGCGAAGAACTCCACGAAGTGCTCGCCGAGTCCGGTGTGGTGTTCCATGCGCAGCCCGCCCGCGGCGCGGTCGGCGATCTGTACGTTGCCCATGTCCGTGCCCGTGATGGCCAGCGTCTGCGACAGGACCGCGCCGAGCACCGCGCCCCGGTTGGCACGGCCCGGGTCGTCCACCCCGACCGCGTCCAGGGCCGGCGGCTTTCGGCGCACCCGCCCCGGGAACCACAACTCCTGTGGGTCGTCGGGTCTTGGGGTACGCACAACGGCTTCGGCCAGCACGCGCAGCTTCACGTTGAAGCGTTGCGAGGACCGGCGCAGCAGCGCGAACGCGCTCTCGGCATCGGGCAGTCGGTAGCGCTCCTGCAGGATGCCCTGGGCGTGCGCGATCAGCGGGCGGCTGCGGACCTGGGCCCGGAGATCGCGCACCTCCTCGCGCAGCCGCGCCACCTCCTCGCCCGCGCCTGCCCCGTCCCGCCCGCCACGGTGGCCTGCATCCGGGATCCCGTTCACGCGCTCAGCACCGAGTCGTCGAAGGTGCGCGCACCGGGCAGCCGGTGACGTGCGGCGATCACGGCCGCGTCGACGTCCCGCGTCCCCGTCGACACGCACAGGGTGTAGGAGACGTCCTCGAGCCGCCGACGGGTGGCCTCGCCCCCCTCGGCGGCGTTCAGCGCGCACAGCGCGTCGTATTCGGCGAGCAGATCACGCAGCACTGCCGGGTGAGCCATCAACATGAGGAACCCCTCCACTCGATACGGTCACGATACGTTTCCGACTGCCCCCGCTGCTTGCCCGTACACACCTCTACAACGTTGGTTCACGCCAGTTGGGCACGGGGCCGCCGCGGCCGACGGTGGCCGGGCATCCGGGGAAGGCATGTTCGGACAACCGGCTCCCGTGCCCGCTATGTGCCGCCCGACCGGCGTAGTGTCGAGGGGAATCCGTAGATGCCTACACCGGCACGAACCCCGTTCTGATGCCGGCATGCGGCGGCCCCGTGGAGGGGAGGCGCCATGCCGCCCGCGGACACCCGCCCGGTCCTGTGCGGCCGGTCGTCAGCCCCACCGCGCGAGGAGCCCGGCTGCCGGACTGCCGCCGACAGCCACGGCGGATCCCAGGTGCGGCTGCTTCCACCGGGTCAGCGCGGTGCGGGCAGGGAAGAGGCCGCTCGTGCACCCCCCTCTCTACACCGACGCCCTGCTGCGGATCTGGGGCACCGCCGATCCGCCGGGCCTGCGGCTCGCCGGTCAGGTCGACGTGACCAATCAGGCCGCGCTGGTGGGCCATCTGCTCGCCGTGGACAAGGTCTCGGCGGACGTCACGGTGGACCTCAACGAGGTCACGTTCTTGAACTTCGCCTCACTTCACGTACTGGTGGCCTTCGCCGAGCTGCTGGAACCCGGCCGCCGCCTGATCGTGCACACCCGGACCGGTGCCGTCGCCGAGATGCTCCGCGCCTGCGGCTGGGACCGGCCCGAGGTGCCGCTGACCCTCCTTGAGGAGATCCCCGATGAGTGATCCGCGCGCGCCGTCCCGGCCGGAGCCTGCTCCCCACGCGCACCATCTCCTGCTCTACGGCGACGACGAGCAGTTCCTGGCCGCCGCGCTCCCCTTCACCCACGACGGCCTCGCCGCGGGTGAGCCCGTCTTCGTCGCCACCACACGGCACAACACCGCACTGCTGCGCCACCGGCTGGGGTCGTGGGCCGAGGACGTCGCCTTCGCCCCCGCCCACTGGTACCGCACCCCCGCCCAGGCCCTGCTCGCCTTCCACGACAGGGCCCACGCCACGTCCGGCCCGTCCCGGGTGCTGGGCGAGACGCCGTGGATCGGGCTCACCTCCGACCAGGCCCGCGAGTGGAACCGCTACGAATCGCTGCTCACCCTCGCCCTGGCCTCGACCGGTGCCTGGCACCTGTGCCCGTACGACACCCGCACCCTGCCCGCCCACGTCCTGCACGCCGCCCAGCTCACCCACCCCACCCTGACCACCGGAGCCGCCCACCGCCTCAACCCCGCCCATGTCACGCCGGAGCGGTTCAGTGCGGCCTGCGACAGCGTGCCGCTGCCCGAACCGCCGGTCGGCTGCGGCGAGTTCCGCTTCGACGGGCCCCAGCACATCGCCGACCTGCGGGCGTTCGCCGCACGGCTCGCGCGCCGCGCGGCGCTGCCCGCCGACCGGATCGACAGCCTGCTGATCTGCGTCGACGAGGCCGCCGCGAACGCCGTACGGCACGGCGGCGGGGCCGGCTGCTGCCGGATGTGGACCACGGTCGCCGAGGTGTTCTGCGAGATCAGCGACCCCAAGGGCACGCTGGACACCGCGCTGGCCGGATACCTGCCGCCGGACACCTCCCATCTGGACGGCCGAGGGCTGTGGATCATCCGGCAGCTCAGCGACGCCGCCGACATGCGCACCACCCACCACGGCACCACCATCCGCATCCGGATGAGCCGCCGACGGTGACGGCAACCCCCTGCGAAGGCGGGTAGTGTTGCCAATGAGCCGGTGGGTGCATCGCCCGTGACCCCGGCAGGGCGGAAATCGGTGATCAGCGACGGCATGGCTGACGTGCTCCGGTCGCTGCGTCACGGTGACGGCAGCGTTCTGGCGGTCGCCTGCGCGCAGGCCCTGGGGGCCGCGGGTGTCGCGGTGTCCGTGCTGGTCGGGGAGGACCAGGGGGTGGAGCCGCTGTGGCGTTCACCGGGGGTCGCCGCAGAGTTCGAGGAGCTCCAGTTCACCCTCGGTGTGGGGCCGGGCCCGGACGCCGCGCGGACCGGCACGGCCGTCATGGCACCGGATCTGGACACGGTCCGGCCCGACCGATGGCCCACCCTGCTGACCGAGGCCCGGAAACTGGGCGTCGTCGGCGTGTGCTGCTTCCCCCTGGGCCTCGGCGCGATCCGGCTGGGTGTCCTGACGGTGCTGGCCTCCGCGCCCGGCGCCACCATGCCGGAACAGCAGCTCGCCGACGCGCTGACCCTGGCCGCCGCGCTGACCGGGCTGCTCCTGGAGGGCAACGGGAGCCGCCCGGTGGGTTCCGGCACGGTCATGGGGCCGCCGATGGAGCTGCACCGGGCCGTGGTGCACCAGGCGACCGGCATGGTCAGCGTGCAGCTGGACGTCTCGCTCTCGGAGGCCCTGCTGCGGTTGCGCGCGTTCGCCTACAGCCGGGATCTGCCGCTCGGCGATGTAGCCGGGGACGTAGTAGCCAGACGGCTGCGGTTCAACGACGATAAAGACGGGCCCCACTCGCCCGGCAGTCGAAAGGGATGATCGGCATGGCCCGCGAACAACGCCTGGCGGAGATCTTCATGGAGGTCGCCGACTCGCTGACGGAGGACTTCGACGTCCTGGACCTGCTCCAGCGGCTGTCCACCCGGTGCGTCGAACTGCTCGACGTCTCGGCGGCCGGGATCCTGCTCGCCGACGCGCTGGGTGAACTGCAGGTCGTGGCCGCCTCGGACGAACACACCCGCCTCCTGGAGCTGTTCGCCCTCCAGCACCACCAGGGCCCATGCGTGGACTGCTACCGAAGCGGTGCGGCCAGGACCAACATCGACCTCACCAGCCCCGGGGCGACGGCCAACTGGCCCCGTTTCGCCACCCGGGCGCGCGAGACGGGTTACGTGGCCACGCACGCGATCCCGCTGCGGCTGCGGGACCGCAACATCGGCGCGCTCAACCTCTTCCAGAAGAGCCCCCACCAGCTCGGCGAGAGCGACATCGCCCTCGCCAAGGCCCTCGCCGGCGTCGCCACGATCACGATCCTCCAGCAGCGCACCCTGGAGCAGTCCCACATCGAGAGGACCCAGCTCCAGACCGCGCTCAACAGCCGCATCCTGGTGGAACAGGTCAAGGGCATCCTCTCCGAGCGCTGGCAGACCTCACCGGACGAGGCGTTCTTCGCGTTCCGCAGCTACGCACGCAGCAACCACCTCCGGCTGGCCGACTTCGCCACGTCGATCATCGCCGGTGACTTCGACACCGCCGCCATCCCCGTGCCCGGGAGCTGACCCGCGCCAAGCCGCGCTCCCGGGCGGCGGTCCCCCCCCTGGGGTGGGTTACCGCATCGCCGAGGCCCCGCCCCGCTGATCCGGCTCGGCACCGGCCGGAACCTCGTAGATCTTCCCGTTGACACCCGACCGGTAGAGCCTGCCCGCCGAGAAGCCGCGGTCGCCGTGGCCGTAGGTGATCTGGGTGGAGAGGTACAGGCCCGACTCCACCGTGCAGAGGCTGTCGCCCTCGACCCGCCAGATCTGCCCTGCCGCGTGGGTGGCGATCAGCGGGCGTCCCCGGCCGTCGAGCGTGAGGCCGTCGGGGAGGGCGAGGGCGTCGGACGGGGACGCGGAGATCCAGCGTCGGGGGTGTGCCGGGTCGTCGGCCGGGATGCGGTAGAGGCCGGGGGCGACGGTGGTCTGGATGACGTAGACCTGCGTTCCGTCGGGGGAGACGGCGATCCCGTTGGGCTGCTGCACCTGGGCCCACGAGGGGTCGACGCGCCCGTCCGGCGTGACACGGCCGATGCTGCGGCCGCCCACGGTCGTGGTGTAGACGGTGCCGTCGGGCGCCAGGGCGACGCCGTCGATGCCGCCGAGCCCCGGCGCGTACGTACTGACCTGCCCGGAATCCGGATCCACCAGCAGCAGCTTCGACAGCGGAAGCGCGTCGCCGGTGAGCGAGTGCAGGGCGTCGTTCCCGGTGCCGACGAGAAGGCGGCCGTCCTCGCGCACCACGATTCCGCCGTTGGCGCCGATGTTCCCGGTGAGGGGCACGGGGGTGCTGCCCGGCGCGTCGATGCGGTAGACGCGGCCGGTGAAGTACGCGGTGGCGAACATCCGGCCCCGCTTGTCCACCGCGATCGACTCGACCCAGTCGGATATGTGCGCCACCTCGACCGGTGGCGCTGCCGATCGTACGGCTTCGCAGGCGGGTGCCGCGTGGGCGGAGGTGGGGGCCAACACCCCTGCGGCCGCTGCCAGTACGACGGCAGGAGCGATGGCGCGGCGCGGCCCGCGTAAGGCGGCGCGGAGCATACTGCTCAGCTTCGTGTTCCTCTTCATCGATACCCCTCCAAGGTCAAGTTGCCCTGCCCGCCGAAGTATCGACCCGAGGATCTCCCCGCGCTACCCCCCGGTAACCTGCCCGGAAGAGCCGCTCAGAGCGGCAGCTCGACCGTCACGTGCGGGGCCAGCGCCCGCAGGAAGTCCGCCGCCTCGAACATCGCCCCGGCCGAGGCCACGCCTGTCGTGCGGGTGCGCCCGGCCAGGATGCGCTGGACGGCCTCCACCGCCAGGGGTGCGGTGACCGCGTAGATGTCCTGGCCACGGGCTATGGCGCGGCGCTCGGCGCCGCCCGCGCGAACCAGCACGTCGACGACGAAGGTCTGGTCCGAACGCCCCAGCGCATCCACGGACTGCGGCCCCGGCGTGCTCTCCTCGGCCAGGTCCCGCGCCGCCTCCACGGCCATGTAGGTGCGCACTTCGCGCACGTCCACATGGCTGGGAACGGTGACGACATCGGCCATGGTGAACTCGGCGATCACCGCTCGCCGGCCCAGCGGCTCCGGGAAGTCCCAGTCCTGCTCCCACACCTCGTCGTCGTGGTACTGCAACGCACCGTCCGCGAACCGCACCCGACGGCCCCCACGACGCTCGTGGGACACCTCGCCCGCCGCCCGGGTACCCGCCGTGGGGTGCCAGCTGCTCAGCCCGTACGCGACGTGCACCTCGTCCGCGGCGGTCCACTCCCCCATCGCGGCCGTCACCATCAGGTCGCCCAGACCCCCGTAGAACGCCATCGCCGGAACCACGGGGACCTCGGCCTTGCGGGCCGCCTCCGCGTACTCGGCGAACATCGACACGTTGGCTTCGAGCTCCGCCGCCACGTCGACGTACGGGATCCCCGCACGCAGGGCCGCCTCGGCGACGGGCCCGCCGGTCAGCGCGAACGGACCGGCGCAGTTGATGACCGCGACCGCACCCGCGAGGGCCCGGTCCAGCGAACCCGGGTCGTCCACGGTGGCCGGCCTCACCTCCACGTCCGCCCACTCGGCGGCCAGCGCCTCCAACTGGGCGGCGTTGCGGCCGGAGACGACGGTCGCGAGGCCGCGCCTGCGCAGCTCGGCGACGACGAAACGACCTGTGTGACCGGTAGCCCCGTAGACGACGACCGCACCTGTTGCACTCATGGTTCCCTCGCATCTCGATGTGCTGATGCGACCAGTCTCGCTGCGGACGGAACCCGACCGTGATGGTCCGGAACGACATCATGCGAACACTTTCGGACGCCGGTGGTCCTCCTTCCTCTTCCTGGTGCCATGCACGGCCCTCCAGGACGACTCGGAGGGTGATGTGGGGGTTGTGCACAAGTCTTGAACCAGTGGGAGCGCTCCCAGCATGGAGTTGGACGGGCTCGCGGTCAAGATGCTTGAGGAGTCGAAGTCAAGCGATGCACTCTGCGGTCAACTCTTCGCCGCACCAGGGCAGTTGACGGCTCGTGGACCCCCGCGCGCACCGAATCGCCCGGGGGGTCCACGGGGCCCGGCTACTTCAGGCTCCCTTGCCACGCACACCCCGAGCCCCTACCGTGATGCCCCACCAGTGGGAGCGCTTCCATCCGTCGGACGCCGGGCATCTGCCGTCGTCCCGGCCGTGAAGGATCCGCTCATGCGACACCCCCCGCACTTGGCCGTAGCCTTCGGCGCGGCGGCGCTCGTGCTCGCGAGCGCCGTGGTCGTCCCTCGCGTCACGGCATCCGGAGCCGAGCCGTCCTGCTCGGTGGCGTACTCCGTCACGAACGAATGGGGCGGCGGCTTCCAAGGTTCCGTCACGCTCACCAACAACGCGTCCGCGCTGTCCGGTTGGAGCCTGGGCTTCGCGTTCACCGGCAACCAGAAGGTGACCCAGGGCTGGAACGCCAAGTGGTCCCAGTCCGGCGCCACCGTCACCGCCGCCAACGAGAGCTGGAACGGTTCGCTCGCCCACGGCGCGAGCACCACCCTCGGCTTCCTCGCCTCCCTGACCGGCGCCGACACACCGCCCCGCGCGTTCACCCTCAACGGCGAGCCGTGCGCCACCACGGGCGGCGGCGACCCCACGCCGACACCCACCCCCACCTCCCCCTCACCGACCCCCGGCACCGGCGCGCCCGTGCTCCACGTCTCCGGGAACAAGCTGGTCGACGCGGGCGGCGCCACCCGCAGGCTGCTCGGCGTCAACCGGTCCGGCGGCGAGTTCATGTGCGTCCAGGGACACGGCATCTTCGACGGCCCGGTGGACGACGCCTCGGTGGCCGCCATCGCCTCCTGGCACGCGGGCGCCGTGCGCATCCCGCTCAACGAGGAGTGCTGGCTGGGCCTGGCCAACATCGACCCCGCCTACGCGGGTGCCCGTTACATCAGCGCCGTCCAGGACCTCGTCCACCGCGTCGCGGCCCACGGGATGACGCCGATCGTCGAACTCCACTGGTCGTACGGGCAGTACACCGGCAACTCGGCCGGCTGCTCCGACGTCCACGCCAGCTGTCAGAAACCGATGCCCGACGCCCAGTACGCGCCCGCGTTCTGGTCCTCGGTCGCCACCACCTTCAAGAGCGACCCGGCCGTCGTCTTCGACCTGTTCAACGAGCCTTACCCGGACCGGGCCACCTCCACCGCCGACCAGGCGTGGAGCTGCTGGCGCGACGGCGGGGACTGCCCAGGCATCGGCTACGAGGTGGCCGGGATGCAGGACCTGCTGGACGCGGTGCGGGGAGCGGGCGCCCGCAACGTCGTACTGGCCGGTGGTATCGCCTACGCCAACGACCTCAGCCAGTGGCCCGCCCGCGCTCCCGCCGACCCGGCGGGCAACCTGGCCGCCGCCTACCACGGCTACAACTTCAACAGCTGTGCGAGCGAGTCGTGCTGGGACTCCACCCTCGCACCCGTCGCCGCCCGGGTCCCCCTCGTCGCGGGCGAGCTGGGCGAGAACACCTGCGCGCACTCCTTCGTCGACCGCGCCATGAAGTGGTTCGACGACCGGGGGATCTCCTATCTGGGCTGGACCTGGAACACCTGGGACTGCTCGTCCGGCCCCTCGCTGATCACTAGCTACGACGGCACCCCCACCGCGTACGGCACCGGCCTGCGCGACCACCTGCGCTCCGTCAACTGACCCCATCTATCGAGAGGACATGGCCCACACCATGAGCCGCATACCCGTCCGACCCTCCAGAAAACGAACGGCGCTGCTCGCCGCCGGTGTTCTCGCCGGAGCCGCGACCGGCACCGCCGGTGTCGTCGGCGCCGCGGGCACCGCGTCGGCGGCGTCCGCCTGCACCGTCGCCTACCAGGTCCAGAACCAGTGGTCCACCGGCTTCACCACCTCCGTCAAGGTCACCAACAACGGCCCCGCCGTGAGCAGTTGGAACGTGAAGTGGAGCTACGCCGGGAACCAGCAGGTCACCCAGGGCTGGAACGCCAAGGTGACCCAGTCCGGCCCGGCGGTCACCGCCGCCAACGAGAGCTACAACGGCACGCTGGCGACCGGCGGCTCGGCCGACTTCGGCTTCAACGCCTCCTACAGCGGCACCAACGCCCTCCCCACCTCGTTCACCCTCAACGGCGTGGCCTGCAACGGCGGCGACACCCCCACCGACCCGCCGACCACCCCGCCCACGACTCCCCCGGCGGGCAACCGGGTGGACAACCCGTACGCCGGGGCCAAGGTGTACGTGAACCCGGAGTGGTCCGCGAAGGCGGCCGCCGAGCCCGGCGGCACCCGGGTCTCCAACCAGCCCACGGGCATCTGGCTCGACCGGATCGCCGTCGTCGCCGGGACGAGCGGGAGCATGGGCCTGCGCGCCCACCTGGACGAGGCACTCAAGCAGAAGGGCAGCGGCGAGATGGTGGTCCAGCTGGTCGTCTACGACCTGCCGGGCCGCGACTGCTCCGCGCTGGCATCCAACGGCGAGCTCGGCCCCACCGAGATCGACAAGTACAAGACGCAGTTCATCGACCCGATCGCCGCGATCCTCTCCGACGCCAAGTACGCCGCGCTGCGGATCGTCACCACCGTCGAGATCGACTCGCTGCCCAACCTCGTCACCAACACCGGCGGCCGTGCCACGGCCACCCCGCAGTGCGACACCATGCTGGCCAACGGCAACTACGTCAAGGGAGTCGGATACGCGCTGCACAAGCTGGGCGCCATCCCCAACGTGTACAACTACCTCGACGCCGGGCACCACGGCTGGATCGGCTGGGACGACAACTTCGGCCCCTCCGCCGACATGTTCAAGAAGGCCGCGACCGCCGAGGGCGCCACACCCGCCGACGTGCACGGCTTCATCACCAACACGGCCAACTACAGCGCCCTGAAGGAGAACAACTTCACCATCGACGACTCCGTCAACGGCGTCTCGGTCCGCCAGTCCAAGTGGGTGGACTGGAACCGGTACGTCGACGAGCTCTCCTACGCTCAGGCGTTCCGCACCAAGCTGGTCTCCGTCGGCTTCGACCCCGGGATCGGCATGCTGATCGACACCTCGCGCAACGGCTGGGGCGGCACCGCCAGGCCCACCGGCCCCGGTGCGAAGACGAGTGTCGACACCTATGTGGAGGACGGCCGCTACGACCGCCGCATCCACATCGGCAACTGGTGCAACCAGGCGGGCGCGGGCCTCGGCGAGCGCCCGAAGGCCGCCCCGGCCGCGGGGATCGACGCGTACGTGTGGATGAAGCCGCCGGGCGAGTCCGACGGCTCCAGCACCGCGATCCCCAATGACGAGGGCAAGGGCCTCGACCGGATGTGCGACCCGACGTACACCGGCAATCCCCGCAACGGCAACCACCTCTCGGGCGCGCTGCCGAACGCCCCGCTCTCCGGCCACTGGTTCTCCGCCCAGTTCCAGGAGCTCATGAAGAACGCGTACCCGGCGCTGTAGGCCCTCCGGGCGGGAGGGTGGTGGGCGGTGAGGAGAGCGACTCCTCGCCGCCCACCGTCGATTCAGTCGGCCGGCGTCGGCGCGTGACCGGTCTGTCGGCGGGCACCCCGGCTCAGCGGCCCCACGGTGATCGTCATCCTCGTACCCGCTCACGCGAACCGCGGGCACATGGCCGGAAAGCGGCGAGCGACTTACGCTCGCCGCCACAGGCGCACCACACTGGAGCCTCACGACCGAGGAACAGCACGGACGAGGAGTTGGTGAGATGTCCACGCAGCCCACCGAGGGCGCCGCGAAGGCCACCCGAGCTGCGATCGACGCCTATCTGGCCCGGCTCTCGGAGCGGGATCTGGACGGCGCTGTGCAGGTCTTCGCCGAGTCGGCGGAATTTGACGCTCCGGGATCCTCGGCGGTGCCGTGGTCGGGCCTGAGGAGCGGGCGGGAGGGGGTCAAGACGTTCTTCACGACCCTCCACGAGTATCTGAAGCCCGAGGAGTTCACGGTGACGCACATCGTGGTCGACGGTGAACAGGGGGTGATCATCGGCCATCTCCGGGACACCGTGAAGGCCACCGGCAAGCCCCTGGTGACCCCGTTCGCCGCCCACGTCACGGTCGTGGACGGGAAGATCGCCCGCTACCACCTCTTCGAGGACACCCACGCCCTGCACCGGGCCGTGACCGACAGCTGAGCGTCCGCCCGCCGCCCCCACCCCGCAGAGAGGCACCAGAGATGACTCCCCCCGGCATGCCCTCCCACCCGGTCGTACGCGCGTTCGTCGACGCGGTCAACGCCCAGGACCAGCAGGCCCTGTGGACCGTCCTCGCCAAGGACGCCACGGTGGTCGACGTCGGCACCGAACGCGATCTCGACGCCTGGGTGGAGCGCGAGCTCTTCTCCTCGCACGCCCGGATGGAGGTGGTACGGGAGTCGCACGACGGTCTTTCGGTGACGGCGCGTTTCCACAACGACATCTGGGGGGACATCGACACCGCGTGGGAGTTCTCCGTCTCCGGCCCGGTCATCCGGGGCTTCGTCACCGGCCCCGGCTGAGCGTCCCGGCGCCGAGCGGGAACGAGGTACCAGGCAACGGGCAGCGGGAACAGGAAAGCAGAGGCAATGGTGTGAGCCGCACCTCGGGGCCCGGGGCGGAACCGGCACCGAAGGAGTCGGTACGGATCCGCCTCCTGGGCCCGGTGAGTGTGGAGGTCCAGGGCCGGCACATCGGCCTCGGGCCGCAGCAGCGCGCACTCGTGGCCGCCCTGGCGCTCGCCCGCGGCCGTCCGGTCAGCACCTCCCGGCTCTCCGAGCTCCTGTGGGAGGGCGACGCCCCGGACGGCGCGGTCAGCGCCCTGCGCACCCACGTCATGCATCTGCGGCGCATCCTGGAACCGGGGCGAAGGGCCACCTCCGGCTTCGAGCTCCTGCTCAGCGCGGGCGCCCGCAGCAACACCAGCTACACCCTCCAGGTGGCCGACGAGCAGGTCGACGCCCTGCACTTCGTGCACCTGACCGACCAGGCCCGCAAGGCCGCGGCCGACGACGACGCCCGGGCCGCGGTCACCCTGCTCGACCAGGCCCTCGCCCTGTGGACCGGGCCCGCGCTCGAAGGCGTCAGCGACCGCAGCTTCGCGCTGGCCGAGGCCGACCGCCTCGAAGAGCTGCGCCTCGTGGCCCGGGAGGACCGGCTGGACGCGCTGGTCGAGCTGGGCCGTTTCGAGGAGTCGGTGCCCGAACTGACCACGCTGGTGGCCGAGTTCCCGCTGCGCGAGCGGCTGCGCTGCCAGCTGATGCTGGCGCTGTACCGCTCGGGGCGCCAGGCCGACGCGCTCGCCTCGTACCGCGACTACTACCAGCTCCTCGACGACGAAGTGGGCATCGAGCCGGGCCGCCCGCTCAAGGAGCTCCACCAGCGCGTCCTCGTCGGCGACCCCGGTCTCGCCGCCGAGCCCGTCCCCGAGCCCCCGCCGCCGCCCGCCGCTTTCCCGGTCCCCCGCCAACTGCCGCCCGACGTGGGCAGCTTCACCGGCCGCACCGGCTATCTGCGCGAGCTCGACGTCCTGCTGTCCCAGTACGCCTCGGGCCCGGGGCAGACGCTGGTGATCTCCTCGCTCTCCGGCATGGCGGGCGTCGGCAAGACCGCGCTCGCCGTGCACTGGATGCACCGGGCCGCCGACCGCTTCCCCGACGGACAGCTGTACGCGAACCTGCGCGGCCACGCCGACGAGCCCCCGACCACCGCCGACGACGCCCTGGGCCAGCTCCTGCGGGCCCTCGGGGTCGGCGCCGGGCACCTGCCGGAGAACACCGACGAGAAGGCCGCGCTGTACCGCTCGCTCCTCGCGGGCAAGCGGATGCTGATCCTCCTGGACGACGCGGCCGGTCTCGAACAGGTGCGCCCGCTGCTGCCCGGCTCACCGACCTGCTTCGTCGTCGTCACCAGCCGCAACGACCTGCGGGGCCTGACCGCGTTCCACGACGCCCACCGGGTGAACGTGGCGGTCTTCAACGACGAGGAGGGGCTCGCGCTGCTCGCCCGCGTCATCGGCGCCGACCGGGTACGCGGCGAACCCGAGGCCGCCGCCGAGACCGTCCACCTGTGCGGCGGCCTGCCCTTGGCCGTACGGATCGTGGCGGCCCATCTCATCGGCGACCAGCACCTGCCCCTCGCGGAGGTCGTGGAGACACTGCGCGGCGACGACCGTCTGGACGACCTCACCCTCGACCAGGAACAGCACACCGGCGTGCGCAGCGCCCTCGCGCTGTCCTACCGCTCGCTGCCCGCGCCGGAGCAGCGGCTCCTGCGGCTGCTCGCCCTCACCCCCGGCGCGGAGGTCTCCACCCCGGCCGTCGCCGCGCTGGCCGGGACGCCGCTGAACGCCACGGCCCGGCTCCTGGACCAGCTGGTCGCGCGCAGCCTGCTGGAGACGCACCGGCCCGGCCGGTTCCATCTGCACGCCCTGGTCCGCCTGTTCGCCCGCGAGCGTGCCCGGGCCGAGGACACCGCCGCCGTACGCGAGGAGGCGCTCGACCGGCTGCTCACCTGGTACCTGGGAACCGCCGAGCAGGCCGGCCATCTGCTGTATGGCACCTTCTACTCCTGGTACGCCGCCGCCCCGCCGGAACCGGACGGCTCCCCGACCGCGCCCCTGACCTTCAGCGGCCCGCCCGCCGCGTCCTCCTGGCTGGAGGACGAGCGGGCCGCCCTGCTGGCCTGCGCCCAGCACGCCCTGGGCCACGGGCCGCGGCCCTTCGCCTGGAAGTCCGCGCTGGCCACCCACGGCCATCTGATGGAGCACGGCCAGCGCACCGACTGGCTGCGCGCCGCGGAGACCGGGCTGCGCGCCGCCGAGGCCGAGCGCGACGACCACGCGCGCGCGGTGATGCACTGGAGCCTGTGCTACGTCCTGTGGGAGCTGGCCCGCCACGACGAGGCGCTGCGGCACAGCGCCCGCGCCGACTCCCTCTTCGGGCGGGCCGGGCTGCCGGTGGAGCGGGCCGGTGCCGTGCTCGGGCTCGCCGCCTCGCACCGCGAACTGGGCGCCCTCGACCAGGCCGCGCGCCACGCCGAGCATACCCTGGCCCTCTACCGCGAGGGCGGGGAGCCCGCCGGGGAGGCGTGGGCGCTGTTCCTGCTCGGCTCCGTCCGCCTGGACCGGGGCCAACTGGAGGCGGCGCGGCCGTACTTCACCGAGGCCCGCGAGCGTGCCGAGGCGTCGGGCGACGAGCACACCGTGATGCTGGCCCTGTGGGGGCTCGGCGCCGTCCACCACGCACAGGGCGCCCTGGAGGAGGCGCAGCGCCTGCTCACCCGGGCGCTGGCCGCGCACGGCAGGCTGCTGTCCACGTACGCGGCGGAGGGCGCGCTCAACGCGCTCGCGGCGGTGTGCCGCGACAGCGGCGATCCCCGGCTCGCGCTCAAGTACGGGATGGACGCGCTCAGCATCACCCACCGCACGCACCGCCGGCTGGTCGAGCCGGACGCGCTGAACACCATCGGCACCGTACTGCTGCACCTGGACGACGCGCCCGGCGCCCTGGACCACCACCAGCGCGCTCTGGAGGCGGCCCGGGCGACGGGGTGCCTGCGGGCGGACGCGGCGGCCTGTGTGGGCCTGGCCGCGGCCAACCGGCACCTGGGCGAGAACCGCGAGGCCCTCGCGTACACCCGGCGGGCCCTGAGCACCGCCGGGCAGGCCGGGCTGCGGCTCGTCGAGGCCGAGGCGCGGACCGAACTCGCCCGGGTGCACCTGGCGCTCGGCCACCGCACCAAGGCGGGGCAGGCCGTCGAGCGGTCCCTGCGGCTGCACCGGGCCGCCGGGTACGAACCCGGTCTGGCGCGGGCCCTGGAGGTCGCCGCCGCCGTGCGCGGCGAGGACTGCGGCCTCAGCTGAGCGCGCGTACCAGCGCGGTGATCACCGCCGCCACCAGGACGACGAGCGGCACGGGCGCCTTGAGCCGCCAGGCCACCAGGGCCCCCGCGAACCCGGCGAGGCGGGCGTCGAAGGTCATGCCGTGCGCGCCCGCCGAGCCCACCAGTTGGGTGACGACCAGGACGGCGAGCAGCGCGGGCGTCAGGTACTCCACGAACCGGGGGAACCAGCCGGGCAGTTCGCGGTCGCCCATCACCAGCGAACCGGCGCCCTTGATGAGGAACGTGGTCACCACCAGGGCGCCGACGACGATCCACGGGTCGTTGCTCAACGGGCCCCCCGCACTTTCACTGGCCGGCTCATCGGGACTTCGCCGTCCAGGCGACGGCGATCAGACAGGCCACGGCGATGGCCGCGTCGGGCAGCCCGGCCGCGGTGAGGGCCGCGGCGCACACGGCCGCGGTGGCGGCGGCCGTCCGCTTGCGGGCGGTGCCCAGGTGGGGCGCCAGCAGCAGGAAGAACAGGACCGGTGAGACGGCGTCCAGGCCGTAGTTGAGGACGTCGACCGCCTTGAACGGGCCGATCGCCCCCAGCAGGGTGCCCAGGACCCAGCCGAGCCAGAGCACCACGCCCGAGGAGAGCAGCCGGATCCGGTCGAAGCGCCCGTCCGCGTCGCTGGCGATGGCCCAGGACTCCTCGATGACGAGCTGGGACTCGACGGCGCGGCGGGCCCGGCCGCCGCGCAGCGCGGGCAGGATGGCGAAGCCCATCACCAGATAGCGCAGGTTCAGCAGGGTGCCCGCCACGGCCGCGGCCGCCCAGCCGCCGCCGTTGACGATCACGGAGACGGCGGCGAACTGCGAGGAGCCGACGAAGACCAGACCGGACATCGAGGTCGCGCCGATCGCCCCGAAGCCCGCGCCCTTGGCGAGGACGCCGAAGGAGATGCCGAACGCGAAGATCGCCACGGTGAACGGCACCGCGGCCCTGGCGCCCGCCGCCCAGGCCTCGCGCCGCCCGGTGGGCGGGGCCGGACGGGTGGGCTCGGATTCGGTGCCGGTCATCCGCTCTCGCTCGCCACGGCCGGGGCGGCCTTGCTGGTCGGGTCCGGGCTGGGCTCGCGCACGGTTCGCGCGTACGCCTCCACCAGCGCGCTCGTCACCTCGCCGATCGGGTACTCCAGGGCGTCGACGGCGGTGACCGGCTGGACCTCGTACGCCGTGCCGGTCAGGAACACCTCGTCGGCGCGGGACAGTTCGGCCGGATCCAGGTGCCGCTCGACGACGGTGAGGCCGAGCCCGTGGGCGAGCGCGATGACGGTACGGCGGGTGATGCCGTCCAGTACGCACTCCGGCGGCGGGGTGTGCAGGGCGCCGTCGACCACCAGGAACAGGTTGGCGCCGGTGGCCTCGGCGAGGCGGCCACGGTGGTCGAGGAGCAGCGCGTCGTCGCTACCCGCCTCCTCCGCCTCCTGTCCGGCGAGGGAGCCGAGGGCGTACAGGGCCGCGGTCTTGGCGCGGACCGGCGCGGTGTCGGGGGCGGGGCGCCGCCAGCGCGAGGTGCGCAGCCGGATGCCGCGCGGCCCGGAGGCGAAGACCTGCGGCCAGGGCCACGCCGCGATCGCCACCTGGACCGAGCTGTCCCGCGCGACCAGGCGCAGGGTGTCGCTGCCGCGCCAGGCGACCGGGCGGACATAGCCCTCGGCCAGGCCAGCGACGGCCACCACCTCGCGGGTGGCGGCGTCCAGCTCGTCGGCGTTCCAGGGCAGTGCGAAGCCCATCTCGCGGGCCGAGGCGACCAGGCGGAGGCTGTGCTCGTGGAGCTTGAAGACCCGGCCGCCGTAGACGCGTTCGCCCTCGAAGACGCTGCCACCGTAGTGCAGCCCGTGGCTGAGGACGTGCAGCCGGGCCTCGCGCCAGGGCACGAGGCGTCCGTCGAGCCAGATGGTGCCGTCCCGGTCGTCGAGCGGGGGCGGGACGGGCGCGTGGTTCGCGTCGCTCACGTGGCGAAGCCCCGTTCCGCGTAGGGGAAGCCCTCCAGTTCGTTGACCGGGACGGTGTCGTCGCGGCGGGACGCGTAGTAGATGCGGACCTCGTCGATCAGGCCCGAGGCGTCGAAGCGGTAGACCTCGGCGCCGCGCAGCACCTTGCCCAGGCGCGGCTTGAAGGCGGTCCACTCGCAGACGGCGGTGCGGCTGTGCGCGTCGGCGTAGACGGCGTCCACGGCCCAGTGGGAGTCGTTGGCGCGGACGTCGGCGCCCCAGCGCTCCACGACCGGGTCGATGCCCTCGATGGGGCCGGACATACCCCCGGCGAGGTAGTGCACGACGTGCTCGGAGAGGCACTGGGCGAACAGGTCGCGGTCGACCTTGTTGCACGCCTCGAAGTACAACCGTACCGCCGCCTCCATGGCGGACCGCTGCAAGGCCAGGCCCTCGTCCCCCGTGGCGTGGGTGTCCATGTCGCTCGTCTCCTCAGCTCTCGATGGCTTGCTCACACCTCGGCGGGCGCGAAGTGCAGGGGTGGCAGGGCCGCCAGCCGGTCCCGTGCGCGCACGAGCGTCAGCTGGTCGTCCGTGAACGCGTAGCGGTCGCCCTCCGCGCCCTGGCGCAGCTGCGTTCGTACCAGTTCCCTGGCCGCCGCGCGGTACTCCTCGGGCGTGCCGACCGAAGCTTCCATCGCCTCGATCGTGTCCACCAGTTCGCGCAGTCCGTCGAGGACGCGGTCGTACGACAGCGACAGGCGCCCGCCGTGGTCGGCGAGGGCACCGCGTTCGCGCAGCCACGAGTAGAGGAACACCCCGGTGCCCGCGTCGAAGTTGCGGACCGCGCGGGCGTCGAGCGGATAGCGGAACATCCGCTCCAAAAGGATCATCGCGATCTGCTCGTCGGCGTACGGAACGGCGTCGTCGTGGCAGGCGAGCACGGTCTTGGCGTCGACCTTGAGCTCTTCGAGCAGGCCGATGAACCAGTTCATCTTGAGTTTGATGTGCCGGTCGAGCGGCCACTGCCCCTGGTGGTGGAAGTAGTCGTGCAGATAACCCCAGAGGGAACGGGCCTGGTAACAGACCTCCGGGTCCATTCCGGTCGAGGCGTGCGGAACGGAATCCGGGGTGAGGATGGCCCGCGCCGACGGCACCGCGTATGTCTCGTGAATGCGGCGGAATTTACTGAAGAAGAAGATCGCGTAAGCCTGTTCGGCCACCTTGTCGTGGGCGGCGACGTTCTCCGGGAAGAAGACGATGCAGTTGCCTTGGGTCAGGCCTTCGCTGCCCGCGAGCAGCACGGTGGCCTGGCAGTTGTTCTTGGGGTGCGGATAGCGCACGGCCAGCTCGGAAAGCGCGTCGGGCTCCTTGCGGCGGACCAGGAAGAACTCCAGCCGCCTGCCCACCGGCGGCACGCTGTTGGTGGTCTGCACGGGGGCGAGGAAGGCCGCCCAGTCGCCGTCGGCCGGGGCGGTCAGGGCGTCGCGGCTGCGGGCGAAGTGCGGGGGAGTGTCGAGTCCGGCGGCCAGCCAGCCGTCGATGTCGGCGGCCAGCGCGTCGGCCTGGTTCGCCCTGCCGTGCCCGGCGAACCAGCCGACGGCCTCGTCCTTGATGGCCAGGAGGCCGCGCCGGTCCTCCTCCCCGGGCTCCGGGACCGTACCGTCGTCGAGCTGGCGGGTGCGGAAGGCGTCGATGCGCGGCAGGAGACCTTCGCCGAGCCGTTCCGCCTCGCCGAGGATCTCGTCGTGGAGGCGGTGCGTGTGGGGCGTCGCGGTCACGGAGCGGCCTCCCGCACGTGGTGCACGGTGTAGACCATCGGCACCTCGCCGAAGCTGTGCAGCACCCGCAGGCCGTGGGCCTTCGCCGCGACGACGGTGGTGACGCACCCCTCGGCCTTGCCGTCGGCGCAGTCGATGGCCGCCTGCGCGTTGCTGGTCACCACCTGCCGTTCACTCGACGGTGGTACGAGTCCGGCGGGCGCGGGGTGGGTGGCCACGGTGCGCGGCTCGGCGCCGCCGCCCGGCGCGACGGCGAGCACCATTTCGTGGGTGGGCCACACGAAGGAGTCCACCATGCGGCAAACCCGCAGGTTTCCGAAGACGAGCGTGTGCAGCTCCGGATAGACGGCACAGGCGACGAGGGCGTGCTCGCCGTTTCTGGGCACGCTCTCCATCGCGTATTCGAGGGTCGCGTGCAGGGTCACCCGCCCTTCGCCCTCAAGTCCTCGCCGCCGGAACCACTCATGGGCCGCGGCCTCCAGATTGGTGCCGGTCGGGCCCAGGGTGTGCAGCTGCCGGATCTCGCCGATGGGCGAAGGCGATAAAGAATTGACGCGTAAACGCTCCGGCGTCACCATTCCCACTCCCCCACATTTCCCCCGCGGTTCTCCCGTTGCCCTCGGGCAACACGCGGGCCGTACGTCGGTGCACGGTCCGCGTCGGTGATCCTAATCGGCCCCGCCCGACGGCGGCCACCACGTCCTTCGCGCACCGACTGATTTCCCACACTGTGGCCACTTCCCACCCGTTCAACGTTCCGGAAATCCGGCGACAAATGCCGTCGGGGCGGGTGACATTCACGCTCCTTTCATCCCTCGACCCGGTCGGTTGCCGTACGCATCGCGTCATTCCGGAGACCGCGCGGGGGCACACACCGGCGCAACACGCGTGCCCCGGACGCCGTCAGCCCCCTCCGGCGCGGCCGGAAGCCGACGGGGCTCCCGGCCCGCCCGCACTGTTTACGCGTTGTCCGGGGCGTCGGGGGCGTCGGGGGCGTCGCCCGAAGGGGGGACCTCGCCGGCGTCCGGCGCCGGGGTGACGGTCAGGACGATCTTTCCGGTGGTACGGCCGGTCTCGCCCAACCGGTGCGCCTCGGCGGCCCGTTCGAGGGGGAACACGGAATCGACGACCACCCGCAGCCGGCCGTCCTCGACCAGCGCGCCGATCTCGCGCAGCCCGTGGTGGTCGGGCTCGACGAGCATGAACACCGCGCGCACTCCTGCCGCTTCGGCCCACTCGGCGGGGAAGGTGTGGTCGAAGGGCAGGATGGAGACGAGGAGGCCGCCGGGGCGCAAGGTGCGCAGGGAGCGCGACCAGTTGGCGCCGCCGATGCCGTCGAGGACCACGTCGACGTCGTGGACGGTCTCGGCGACGTCCTGGGTGCGGTAGTCGACGACCTCGTCGGCGCCGAGCGAGCGCAGCAGGTCGTGCTTGGCGGCGCTGGCGGTGGCGATGACGTACGCGCCGCGCGCCTTGGCGATCTGGACGGCCAGATGGCCGACGCCACCGGCCGCGGCGTGGATCAGGACGCGCTGCCCGGCCCGGACGCGCGCGGTGTCCACCAGGGCCTGCCAGGCGGTGAGCGCGGCCAGCGGCAGGGCGCCCGCCTGTACGGGGTCGAGGCCGCGCGGGCGCGGGGCGAAGTGGCGGGCGGGTGCGGTGACGTACTCGGCGTACGCGCCCGCCGGGTGCGGGAAACGCGGCATCCCGAAGACCTCGTCGCCGACATGGAAGAGCGTCACGCCCGCGCCGACGCCTTCCACGACTCCGGCCACGTCGAAGCCGAGGATGAAGGGAGGTGTCGAGCCGTCGGCGAACCCGCCGCGCTCGCGGGTCTTCCAGTCGGCGGGGTTCACGCCCGCCGCTTGCACCCGGACCAGGATCTCGCCCCGGCCCGGCTCCGGCCGGGCCGTCTCGATGACCTTGAGGACGTCGGGGGCTCCGGCCCGGTCCTGGGAAACGGCGCGCATGGTCGACGTGGGGGTGGTGGGCTGGCTCATGAAGGGCGTTCCTCATCCGGTTGCGGGCGGTGCTTCGGGGTCGCGTGCCGCTGATGTCCGGCACGTGACCCCAAGCCTGTCCGGCCGACCGGGGCCCTGGTGGTGGCGTGATGGTCACGTCCTGAAAGGATCCGGCCATGCACTCGGTTGGCGTTCTGGCCCTGGACGGCGTCGTCCCCTTCGAACTGGGCATCCCCGCCCGCATCTTCCACGCCGCCCGCGACCATGGGGGAAATCCCCTCTACTCGGTCACCACGTGCAGCCTGGACGGCGGCCCGGTACGGGCCGAGGCCGACTACGACCTCGCCGTCACCCACGACGCCTCCCTGCTGGCCGCCGTCGACACCGTCGTCATCCCGCCCTCCCACCGGCTGGGAGCGATACGGGAGGAGGGCCGTCTGCCCGGCCCGCTGCGGGACGCCCTGGCGGCCCTACGTCCGGGCACGCGGGTCGTCGCGATCTGCACCGGCACGTACGTACTGGCCGCCGCGGGGCTGCTCGACGGCCGCCGGGCCACCACCCACTGGCGGGAAGCCGACCGGTTGCAGCGGATGTTCACCCGCACCCGCATCGACCCCGACGTGCTGTACGTCGACGACGGCGACGTGCTGACCTCCGCCGGGGTCGCCGCGGGCATCGACCTGTGTCTGCACATCGTGCGCCGCGACCACGGCAGCCGCGTCGCGAACGAGGTCGCACGGCTCTGCGTGGTGCCGCCCTGGCGGGAAGGGGGCCAGGCCCAGTACATCAAGCGCCCGGTGCCCGACCCCGCCACCGGCAGCACCGCGGCCACCCGGGCCTGGGCCGCCGAGCACCTGGCCGAGCCGCTCACCCTGGCCGGGCTCGCCGCCCACGCCGGGATGAGCGTGCGCACTTTCAGCCGCCGCTTCCGGGACGAGGCCGGCAGCACGCCGGGCCAGTGGCTCGCCCGGCAGCGCGTCGACCTCGCCCGCCACTTCCTGGAGACCACCGACTGGCCCGTCGACGTCGTCGCACACCGGGCCGGGTTCGGCACCGGGGCCTCCCTGCGCCAGCACCTGCACAGCGCCATCGGCGTCGGCCCCCAGTCGTACCGCCGCACCTTCCGGCCCCAGCCTGCGGCCTGACGGGGACGCCCGCCGGTCAGACCGTCGTCACCTTCGCGGCGAACGCGGCGAGGTTCGCCACGGTCCGCTCGATCTTCTCCTCCAGAGTGATCGTCTCGTGGAGCCGCGCACCGGCGCCCACGTCCTTCTTGCCGCGTACGTACAGCGAACACGCGAGGTCGCTGCAGAGGTAGACACCCACCGAGTTGCCCTGCTGTCCCGCCTTGCCCGCCTTCGGCGCGACCATCAGGGACACGCCGCCGTCGTGGGTCGTCAGGCATATCGAGCACATGCTGCGGCGGGCCTGCCCGGAGGTGTGGCCGGGGCTCCGCAGGACCAGGGCCCTGACGGTGCCCTCCAGCTCCGCGACCAGATAGGCCCGGCCGGGGGCTTGGGGATCTCGCCAGCCGAAGTAGTCCAGGTCGTCCCAGGGATGCTCGGCCAGGTCACGCGGCACGGACAGGCGCTTGGCCTCGCCCTTGGTGCAGTTCACGAACGCGGCACGGATCTCTTTTTCAGTCAGCTGCTTCATAAGGGTGAGGCTAGTTTGCCTAAAGGTGTTAGGCAAACGCATAATCGGTTCAGGCGAGCGAGAGGGAGACGATGGGACGCGTAGGGCTGAGCACGGAACGCCTGACCCGGGCCGGGGCGGAACTGGCCGACGAGGTCGGCTTCGAGCAAGTGACCGTCTCGGCGCTGGCCCGGCACTTCGACGTCAAGGTCGCGAGCCTGTACTCGCACGTCAAGAACTCCCAGGACCTCAAGACGCGGATCGCGCTCCTCGCCCTGGAGGAGCTCGCCGACCGGGGCGCCGCCGCCCTGGCCGGGCGCGCGGGCAAGGACGCCCTGGCCGCGCTGGCGAACGTCTACCGGGACTACGCGCGCGAACACCCCGGCCGCTACGCCGCCGCCCAGCTGAGGCTCACCCCGGAGGCGGCGGCCGCCAGCGCGGGCGGCAGACACGCCCAGATGACCCGGGCCATCCTGCGCGGCTACGACCTGAGCGAACCCGACCAGACGCACGCGGTCCGACTGCTCGGCAGCGTCTTCCACGGCTACATCACCCTGGAACTCGGCGGCGGCTTCAGCCACAGCGCCCCCGACACCCAGCAGACCTGGACGCGGATCCTGGACGCCCTGGACGCCCTGCTGCGGAACTGGCCCGCACAGTGACCCCGCCCCGCACGCCTGCGCGGCGCACCGACCACCCCAGCAACTCCGAAGACCACGTAGGGGCCATGCACACCCAGGAAAACTGGATCACCACACCCGTCACCGCCGACCTCCTGCGCGGCGCCCTCGACGTGGAGCGCACCAAGCACGGCGTGCTGCCGCACCGGCTCCCCGCCCGAGCCCGGGCCCAGAACACGGACGGGCAGTTGGCGATGGCCGAGTCCCAGCCCTCCGGCGTACGTCTGGCCTTGCGCACCCGCGCCACCGCGATCGAGCTGGACACCCTGCCCACCAAGCGGGTCTACGTGGGCGCCCCGCCCCGCCCGGACGGCGTGTACGACCTGGTCGTCGACGGCGTGCTCGCCGGGCAGGCCAGTGCGGCGGGCGGCAACACCCTGACCATCGACATGACGTCCGGCTCCGTCGAGCACCGGCCCGGGCAGCACGGCACCCTCCGCTTCACGGGCCTGCCCGACGCCCCCAAGGACGTCGAGATCTGGCTGCCGCACAACGAGACCACCGAGCTCATCGCCGTACGCACCGACGCCCCCATAGCCCCCGCCCCGGACCGGGGCCGCAAGGTGTGGCTGCATCACGGCAGTTCGATCAGCCACGGCTCCGACGCCGCCAGCCCCTCGACCACCTGGCCCGCGCTCGCCGCGTCCCTCGGCGGTGTCGAGCTGATCAACCTGGGGCTGGGCGGCAGCGCCCTGCTCGACCCGTTCACCGCACGCGCGCTGCGGGACACCCCGGCCGACTTGATCAGCGTCAAGATCGGCCTCAATGTGGTCAACACCGACCTGATGCGGCTGCGCGCCTTCGGCCCGGCCGTGCACGGCTTCCTGGACACCATCCGTGAAGGCCACCCGGACACACCCCTGCTGGTCGTCTCGCCCATCCTGTGCCCCATCCACGAGGACACACCCGGCCCCAGCGCCCTGGACGTCACGACCCTCGGCGCCGGACAGCT
The DNA here is from genome assembly GCF_014649795.1 of Streptomyces melanogenes. Taxonomy (GTDB): domain Bacteria; phylum Actinomycetota; class Actinomycetes; order Streptomycetales; family Streptomycetaceae; genus Streptomyces; species Streptomyces noboritoensis. The sequence goes on along the minus strand of NZ_BMTS01000004.1, from coordinate 416,543 downwards.
GCGGTTCAAGGCCATGGGCGACCCGGCGGAACGCGCGAGCGGGAAGCTGACCCTGGGCGTGATCCGGGACGAGCTGGCTCGGATCGTGGCGCAGCGTGCGGCCGAGGACCCGCACCTGCACCACCTCGACGGCCGCGCCCTCTACGGCGAGGCCGACGCCGCCCGGCTCCCCCTGCCCGACGAACTCCACCCGGACGCGGCCACCCACCGCCACATCGGCGAACGCTTCGCCGAGCTGGCGTTCACCGCCGACGGGGTGTTCGGGAGTGGCGTCCGCGTCTGAAGTACGCGGGCGGTCAACCGAGTTACGTGGATACGTGCCCCTGGCTCCACCCGGGAGAAACCCCTGACGACTCCTCAGGGGTGCCCTCGGGCCGAGTCAGGGTCGTCCCCGATGAACGGGGGTCGGTCGGCCCCGAGGATCGGCGGTATGAAGACGAACAAGACGAAGCCGGCGGCCCGTAGCAGTCGAACGGGCCGTGCGGCAGCGGGAGTCGGGACGATCGCCGCCGCCGTCGCCCTCCTCGCCACGGCCGCGCAGGCCCCGGCCCTCGCCCAGGGCGCGGCCGATCCCACCGACCCCGCCTCGGACGTGTTCGCGCACGTCGACTACCGCGACTGCCCCACCGACCTCCCCGCCGGCGTCGACCGCGACAAGTGGCGCTGCGAAGTGACCGTCGGCTACTCGCACTTCAAGCTCGGCGGGATCACCGTCCCGGACATGAAGCCGATCACCTTGACGCACGCCGAGGGGCCGCTACCGGACGGCACGTCCGGGCAGGTCTTCGGGACACTGCGGGCCGACGCGACCCCGGTGCCCGGCGGCCTGCTGGGCCGGACCGGCCGCAACCCACTCCTCGGCCTGGCCATCCAGCCCGAGTACGGCGGTTACGCGGACTTCCTGGGTACCGGCACCGACAAGGGCGCCCTGGACATGAAGTTCCGGCTCGTCTCACCGCTGCTCGGCGAGCGGTGCACCGTCGGCACGGACGCCCACCCGGTCGCGCTCCACCTCCGCAAGGACGGCCCCAGCACCTGGCTGTCGAAGAACCCTCCGCTGGTCCGCTTCAGCGCGTACGACCGGACCCTGACCGTCCCGGCCGCCACCGGCTGCGGCCCGCTCACCCGGTTGGTGAACCACCGCTTCGGTCTGCCCGCCAAGACGGGCGAGAGCGGGATCACGTACACGGCGTACTACACCTTCAAGACGTACGACCAGCTCCCGGCGGCCTGAGCACGCGTCCCGGTACGTCGTGACGAGAACTTCGTACGGTGGTGGGCGCGGGCGCCCGCCGCTTTCAGCGGGCGCCCTTTCCCGTGCGAGTCACGTCAGATGCGGGTGTCCTCCACGGTGGGGATCCAGCGACCGCCGTCCCTGTCCGCGTTGCCGTTCCCGTTTCCGGTGATCGAGCTGCGCGGGGTGGGCGCGGCGGGCGCCTTGCCGCAGAACGCGGGCTCCAGGGTGTTGGTCAGACCGCTGGTGATCGCGCCGTTGTTGGAGGCGTTCGCGAAGAGGACGACCGTGCGCTTGCCGTCCGGGGTGGAGAACGTCTGCGTGTTGTAGCCCTGGACGATTCCGCCGTGGCCGAGCACCTTGCCGCAGGAGAGCGCGATCTCCCGGACCCCCAGGCCGTAGCTGATCTTCGCCGTGCCGGTGGGGAGCACGCTCGTCATCTGTCGCAGCGACTCGTCGGAGACCAGCCCGCCGGAGCCTCCGGCGAGCAGGGCGGTCATGAAGCGGTCGAGGTCGCGGGCGGAGGAGACCACGCCGCCCGCGCTCCAGACCCAGGAGGCGGTCTGCTCGGTCGAGTCGAGCAGCGGCTTGGTGCGGTCGTCGTTGGTCAGATAGCCGGTGACGTGCGGGCCCGCGATGGTCTTCTGGGGCACGGTGAAGGTCGTCTGACGCAGCTTCAGCGGCTCGAAGATCTGCTGGCGCAGCAGCTCGGCATACGGGCGCCCGGTGAGGTGCTCGGCGGCGAGACCCAGCAGCACGAAGTCGGTGTTCGAATACGCGTACGCCGTCCCCGGGGTGTACTGGAGACCGTGCTTCACCGACATCGCCACGAGGTCCTTGGGCTCGTAGACGTTGTTACGGATGCGCTTCTCGAAGGCGGCGGTGGTCTCCTCCCCGCTCTGCTCCAGGAGGTCGTTGGTGTGGTCGTACACACCGGCGCGGTGCTCCATGACCTGGCGCGCGGTGATCGCCCAGCTCTCGGGAAGCGTCCCGGCGGGCAGGTAGTCGCGCAGCGGCTTGTCCAGGTCGATGCGGCCCTGCTCGGCCAGGCGCATCACCAGGACCGAGGTGAACATCTTGGAGTTGCTGCCCACGCGGAAGCGCAGGCCCGCGTTCATGGGCGTGCCGTCGAGGTTGGCCTTGCCCAGCGCCACCGTCCGGCCGCGCTCGTCCTTGCCGTGGTCGCGGATCACCGCGAACGCGCCCGGCGCCCCCGCGTCCACCACGCGCTGCAGCGCGGCACGCACCCCCGAGACGTCCGGCTCGGCCTGGCCCTGCGCGGCGGACGCGCCCACGGCGCTCCCGGCCAGCAGCGCGGCGGTGGCCGCGAGCGTGGTCACCGAACGCGCGATCGTGATTCCAGCCATATGAGAAGTACCCCTGTTCCCCGGCGACTTGGTCAGTGCCCCGGCCTTCATAGCACTAGTACACCCAAGATCGTATAGGTATGTACGGCGTCGGCTGACCGCTCCGCCCCGTCGACCGCGGCTTGCCGGGACACCGGCGTGGGCGACAAGCAAGCGCCGTGGAGGTGACGACGTGCGGCAGACCCGCCGACCTGGCGGTCGGTGGCGGCGATGGTCCTTTGCGGTGGTCTTCGCCCGCGACACCCGCCGGGTCGTCCGGCGGCGACCGGGGGTGTGTGAGCCTGGCTCTGAGGGGGGGTCATCACACTTTCGAGGAGCTGGTTGTTCCGGTGTTCCGTCTCTCCCTGGCCCGACCCGGCGCGAGATCCCTCAGACCCCTGCTGACCGCGACCGTCCTGTCCGTGGCCGCTCTCCCCGCGACGGCGACGGCCCTGCCCGGCGGGCAGGCGCCCTCCCAAGCCGCGCTGGCTGCCGCGCCGCTGCCCGGTGGTCTCGGCCCGTGCGTGCCGGGCCACTGTCCCCCCGACGGCTACCCGCCCATCCACAACGGGCCCATCCGGTTCCGCGACAACGGCATCAACGTATACGTCGGCGGTGACTTCCACGTACGGGAGAAGGCCGCCGAAGCCGAGGGCCGCGTCGTCGTGCTCGGCAATTTCGACCAGAACAAGGCCTCGGGCGTCAGCGGCATCTACAACGTCGGCGAGGCCGGGGTCGGCTCCCGGGTCGCGCCGCCGGTCGGTGCGGACTGGCTGACCACCGGCGGCAACGTCACCGTCGCGACCGGTCAGCGGCTGCTGGCCGAGCAGGGCGTCGTACGCCACGCGGGCTCCGCCACCGGGACCATCCTGTCCCAGCGCACCGTCCACGACCCGGACGCGGCCAAGCCGTACACCGCGCTGCGGGGACAGCTCACCGACGCCAGCAAGTGCTACGCGCACCCCGGCGGCGGCACCCGTACGCCCACCGGGACGGCCGTGCACGCGGGCGGGGAGACCCTGTTCACCGGTGACGGCACCTCCATGCTCCAGGTGTTCAACGTCGACTTCGACATGCAGAGCGCGAGCGGCGGCCAGGAGGGCATCCGGTTCGCCCGCATCCCCGCCGGGGCGACCGTGCTGGTCAACGTGCTCGGGACCAGCCGGACCATCACCACCTACAGCGGCACGATCGACGACTCCAGCCCGTTCAACCAGCTGCGCAGCCGGCTGCTGTGGAACTTCCCCGACGCGACCTCCGTCGGTTTCAAGGGCACCGGCCAGTTCCAGGGCAGCGTGCTGATCGGCAACCAGGCCTCCCGGGCGACGGTGGAGCTGCCCGGCATCAACGGGCGCTTCTTCACGACCGGTTCGCTCACCCACACCAGCCCGCCGTCGGGCGGCGGTGGCCAGGAGTTCCACAACTACGCCTTCGACGGGAACCTGCCCGACTGCGGCAGCGCGCCGCCCACCGAGGGCGAGGTGAAGGTCGTCAAGACGGACCAGGCCACCGGCAGGCCGCTCGCCGGGGCGGTGTTCGAGCTGTGGGAGGAGACCAACGGGACCACCGGACTGCAGACCACGGGCACCACCCCGGACACCCGCCGGGGAACCCCCTGCACGACCGACGGCTCCGGTGCCTGCACCCGGAAGGTTGTGCCAGGCACGTACTACTGGGTGGAGACCAGGGCACCGGAAGGCTACGACCTGCCCTCCCCCGCGCACTTCGGACCCCTCGTCCTCACCGAGGCCAACGCCTCCCGGGGCGTCTCGGTGACCGTGACCGACCACCGGCACGTCGAGCCGAAGGGATCGCTCACCGTCGACAAGACGGACGCCGAGACCGGCGGTCCGCTGGCGGGCGCGGTGTTCCGGCTGTGGCACGAGACCAACGGAACCCCCGGGCTCCAGACGTCGGGCACCACGCCCGACACCCCGGTGGGCCCCGGCTGCGCGACCGGGAACGCGGGCCGGTGCGTCTTCTCCGACCTGCCCCTCGGCTCGTACTACGTCCAGGAGACGGCCGTGCCCGAGGGGTACGTCCTGCCGGAGAACCGGGTCAGCGGCCCCCACGAGGTGACCGCCGCCAACGCGTCCAGGGGTGTCACCGTCAAGCTCACCAACAAGCGCGGCGAGCCCGACAAGGGCGGCAAGGGCAAGGGAGGCAAGGGCGGGCCCCGCTGACGCCCGCGAGCAGCTGACAGGGTGACCGGCCGGACCGGTCCCCACCAGGGCGGCCGTGCTGTCGTATGCCCCACGACAGCACGGCCGCCCTGGTCATCGCACGGTGTGGCACATGCGTACGATCTCGGTCGGTGGGGCCGGATCGCGCCCCACAGAAGGGGAATCCATGGCCATTACCGACATAAACGGGATCAACCTGTCCGGAGTGACCGGCAAGCTCATCCAGACCGTGCCGTTGACGAAGAATCCCGCTCCGCAGGCGATCGCTTCCGACCCGGTCAACGGACACGTCTTCGTGCTCCAGATGGAGAGCGCCGCCAAGACGCCGCTCGGGAACATGTACCTCAACCGCATCGACCGGAACACCGGGCGGCTGACGGGCAGCATGTACCTCACGGGCTTCGGGCACGGGATCTCGATGGGGGCCGAGCCGGTCGGGACCGACACCTACCTGTGGACCGAGGTCGGTCCGGTTTCCCCCAATGACGGTGTGAGCAACGCCTTCGGTACGGCTGTGACCCGCTTCCGCTTCGTCGACGGGGCCACCCTCGACCAGGCCGACGTGCCCGCCGCGCAGAAGTTCTGCCCGCCGGGCGGACGGAGCACCGGCCCGTCGGTGGACCTCGCCAACAACACCCTGACGATCGTCTACTTCAAGGGCAGTGTGCGGTGCTTCACCCGCTACGACCTGGCCAAGGCGGCGCAGGGCGAGTGGGTGGAGATCGGCAGCACCTTCGAGCTGCCGGCGGGCGCGGAAACCGGACTCACCTTCCAGGGGTACACCGCCCTCAACGGCGTCCTGTACGTCTACCAGTGGAAGAAGGACCCGGTCACGACCTACCCGGGGACCGCGTACATCACGTCGTACTCCCTGGACTCGAAGACGAAGCTCGACTCGCAGGTGGTCACCGGCGCCGACGGTCTGGAGCGGCGCGAGCCCGAGGGGCTGGCCGTCGAGGTGGACCCGAAGACCGGTGAGACCCGGCTGCTGTTCGGCTTCAGCGACACCGTCCCCGGCACCACCGGGCGCCGCAACGTCACCATCGGCTGGTACCCGACGCAGCCGGCGGTCGACGGGGTGAAGGTGCTGTCCGACTGGGAGAACCTCACCCTCGCCACCGGCGTCAAGGCGGGCGCCGAGGCTCCGCGCGGCCGCCTGGTCGCCCTCGCCGACACCACGTACCTCCAGCTGCGCGGCACGCTCACCTGCAGCCTCACCGGGGACGCCCTGATCGCGACGCTGCCGCAGCGGCTCTGGCCCACGCGGCCCGTACGGCAGAACACACCGCGCAACATGTACTACGGGGTGGGAGTCTGCCGGGTCGAGGCGAACAAGCTCGGTGAGCTGTGGGCGTTCGGCGCCACCGCGGACAACTCCATCTCCTGGATCGACCTCGACTGCGTCTCGACCGCCTGGCGATGACCGCGCCGAAGCTCGGACACCCCCACCCTCTCTCGCGATCCGGAGGATCGACCATGCCCTCGCGCACCACCAGCCGCCGCTCCCTGCTCGCCACGGCCCTCGCGGTACCCACCGCGGCCGTCGGTGTGCCGCTGCTCACCGCCTCGCCCGCCGCCGCTGCCCCGACCGGGGTGCAGGTCGTCGTGGACTGGACGGCCATCGCGCTGACCTCGGGCGTCTCCGCGGACGCGGACACACCCGCGCAGGCCCGGGTGGTGAGCATCGCGGGCACCGAGTTCCTCCAGCTGCGCGGCGTGCTCACCTGCAACTTCACCGGTGACTCGCAGCTGGGCACCCTCCCGGCGGCCATACGTCCGCCGAAGACGACCCGCGGTGTCTGCCCGCGCAACAACCACCTCGGCGTCAACGCCACCCGGGTGGAGGCGGACACGTCGGGCCGCGTCATGGTGTACGGCCCGCAGACCACGGACCCGGTCACCTGGATCCAGCTCGACAACTTCTCGTCGGTGCTGCGCTGACGGAAACGGGGTGGGGCAGACCGGACGCCCCACCCCGGCCCGAGGCGGTCAAACGCCTCGTTCGGCGAGCATGCGCAGCCCGTCGACAGCGGCCGGGGAAAGCATCGGGTCCCGCAGCTCCGACAGGGGTGTACGCACGCGGCGGCTCTACAACCCGTACCGCCGGGCCGACTCCTCCTCCTGGGCCAGCCGGTGGAGCGCCCGCAGCACCGGTTCGACGAGGATCGTGGCCACCACGGCACTCTCGACCTTCTCCGCGTCGGTGGGCTGGGTCTCGACGAAGTCCAGGTCGTGGACGGCCACTTGATGCATCAGGCGGGCGGCGATCACGAACCGCTGGAGAGCCGGGGGCGGCGGGCGGCGGACCGGCTGGCATTCCGGAGCACCAAGGCCGCCAACACGGCTTCCGCGCCTTGGAGTTAAGGGAGTCCGTAGCTCAGCACTCTTCGAGCACCGCCCGGATCACATGCCGGGCGTTGTTCGCCATCGCCGGGTTGGTCGTCCGGTAGTCGGGCAGCGCGATCAGCGCCTGTGAGAGCGTCCGTCCTCGGCCGCGGATCCAGGCGGCGTCGTCCACGCCCAGCGCGTCGCGGAAGACCTTCCGTGCGTCGGCGGGGAGCAGGTTCCAGGCGGGGAAGAGGTCGCAGGCGGGGTCGCCCATCCCCATGCAACCGAAGTCGATCACCGAGGTGAGCCTGCCGCCGTTCACCAGCACATTGCCCGGCATCAGGTCGGCGTGCAGCCACACCGGCGGCCCGTCCCAGGCCGGGGCGCGCAGCGCGTCCTCCCACACGGCGAGCACGGCATCGCAGTCGACGCCCTCCTGCGGGATCCCGCGCAGTTGCTCGATCGCCGCGCGGGTCGACGCGTCGAGCGAGGCGACCGGGCCGCCGCGGTGGGCGGGCGGCGCCCCCGGCAACGTGATGCCGCGCATCGCGGCCACGAACCCGGCCAAGTCCTCGGCCAGCAGCACCGGTTCGCTCAGCGCCCCCGCCTCCGGGTTCTCCCCCGCCAGCCACCGGTACACCGACCAATCCCACGGATACCCCTCGGTCGGCTCCCCGGCTCCGAGCACCTCGGGGACGGGCGTGGGCAGCACCGACGCGAGGCGGGGCAGCCACTCCCGCTCCATCGTCACGTCCGAGGCTCCGCCCCGCACCAGCGGCAGCCGTACGACCATGTCGTCGCCCAGCCGGTACATGGCGTTGACCGTCCCGCCGGACGGAAAACGCACCACCGGCAGCCCCGCCCACTGGGGGAACTGCCCGGCGACCAACCGCCGTACGAGTGCGTCGTCGATGGGGTGCAGGTCGGAGTACATCTGTGCTGAGCTCATGGGCGACCATCCGACCGCTGGGCGGTGGCAGGCGTCAAACGCTTTTCCCCGACACTCCCCTCACGCCGGGACGAGCGAGCGTGTGCCGGTCGCCTTCAGCCGCGCCGCACCCACCCTCTGTTCGAGCTGTTCCCGCACCCGGGGCCACTCCTCGTCGAGGATCGAGTAGAAGGCCGTACTGCGGACCATGCCGTCCAGGCCCCGGGAGTGTGCCCGGTGCACACCGTCGAGGGTCGCGCCGAGGCGTTCGATCGCGGTGCGCGAGCGCAGGTTGCGGGCGTCGGCGCGCATCGAGACTCGCCGGACGCCCCAGGTCTCGAAGGCGTGCCGCAGCATCAACAGCTTGGCCTCGGTGTTGATGCCGGTGCCCTGGGCGCACGAGGAGAGCCAGGTGCCGCCGATCTCCGCCGCGTCCGGGATGGCGGTGCGCACGGGACCCAGCGGGCCGCGCGGGGCCGGCGGCCAGGGCACCGGCCCCTGCCAGTAGTCCAGCTCGCAGAAGCGCGTCGACCCCACGACCCGCCCGTCCGCGACCCGCACCGTGGCGAACGGCAGCGCGCGCCCCGTCGCCCGAGCCGCCAGCGCGTCGGCGACATACCGCTCGGTCGCCTCCACCCCACAGGGCACGGGCGTGAAGGCATAGCTGCCACGATCCTCGGCGGCGGCACGCGCCAGTGCCTCGACGTGACGTTCGGCGAGCGGCTCCAGCCGGAGGGTGCGGCCGCGGAGAGTGACGATTTCGGGCACGGGCCTTGCGTCCTTGAGCGAAGGGGCGGAGTGGGTGACGAGCCCCCGTCGACGGCACGGCGGACGGATCGTCGTCACCGTTGCGTGCGGGATGTGGATCAGTGTGTGCCCCGGGTGGCGCCGCGCGGGGGACTGACACGTTAAGGATTGTCGACGTCGGGGTGAAAGGGGGGTGGTGGGTGTGGGGTCGCGAGGCAGGGGTCGTGGCTGCGGGAGACTCCGGCTGCGCGCTCGCGGGATTGCCCGCATCGAGAACCACCTGGCCGGCGAGCCGTCGGGCGCGGGGCCGCGTGGGAGCGGCGGGACCCACGCCCCGGGCGCCCGTTAGGGTGATGTTGATCAACCCTTCAAGAAAGGCCCCGCACCCCAAAGTGACCGTCTCACGTCCTCACGCCCTCTTCTCCTTCGGCACGCTCATGGACGAGCGGGTCCAGACCGCCCTCTTCGGCCAGGCCGTGCCCACTGCTCCGGCGTCGCTCTCCGGCTATACGACCAGGCCCATCGCGATCACCGACCCGGCCGTGATCGCCACCAGCGGTCTGGACGTGCACCTGACGCTGGAGCGCAAGTACGGGGCCGTGGTCGAAGGCGCCGTGCTGCGTCTCACCGACCAGGACCTCGCCGCGGCCGACGCGTACGAAGTCGACGACTACGTCCGTCGGCGAGTGCTCCTCTCCTCCGGTGAGAGCGTCTGGGCCTATCTGGACGCGAAGCCGCTGCGTCCGGCGGCGCGGATCGTGATCGTGGGCGACAGCATCGCGTACGGGCGCTGCGACCCGCGGGGAGGGTGGGCGGCTCGCCTGGCGGCCACCCATATCGCCCGGAACGAGGCCGAGCACCGGGTCTTCAACCTGGCCATTCCGGGCAGCACCCTGGCCCAGGCCGCCGAGCAGACACCGGCGCTGCTGGGCCCCCGGCTGCCCGACACCCTTCTCGTCGCCGCCGGGATCAACGACTCGGCCGTGCCGCTGTCCGCCCCGGAGGGCCATCTCGACGGGCTCGCGCACCTCGCGGACGGTCTCGGCTCACTCGCCGCCACCGCCCTCGCGCACAACGCGCGCCTCGTCGTCGTGGGACCGAGTTGGCTCGACGAGGACCGCACCCGGGACTACGGGGGCCTGTGCTTCACCAAGGAGCGGGCGCTGGCCCTGCGCGAGTCCATGCGCACCTGGTGCCAGGAGAACCACATCGACTTCCTCGACATGTGGGAGCCGCTGTACGGGAAGACCGACCTGCTCGTCGACGGTCTGCACCCGGAGGCCGACGGGCACGAGGCGCTCTACCAGCACCTCACCGCTCTCGGCTGCTGAGCCCGACCGACTGGGCACGCATACGGAATCACGCCTTCCTTCGGTGTGATCAGGACAGCATTCGCCCGGTCGGGGCCCAGGCGACAACTCGCCGCCGGTTCCTCCTGTTGGGTTTCTCGTCAGAGACCGTCCGCTGCCCGGGGCCCTCCCCCGGGCGGCGGATGTTCGCCGTCGAGAGAGGAACACCAGGCACCGATGAACATCAGTCGTACCGTCTCGCGGGCCGCGACCGCCGCCGCGCTGGCCGCGGCGCTGAGCGTGGGCGCGATCCAGAGCGCGGCCGCAGCTCCCCCGGCCGACCGCGCGGGCACGGCCCGTACGGTCAACACCGCCGCGTTCACCCCCGTATCCGCCCCCGTATTCAAAGCGGCGCTGGACGACGGCGGGTGGACGGGTGACGGGCTGTCGCTCAACGCCGCCGACAACGCCAAGGTCGACGCCTTCATCGACCGGGCCAAGAGGGCCGAGCGCTCCATCAGCCCGCAGGTGAGGGCGGCCGCGCTGATCAGCGGCGCCGAGCTCATCGGGTTCGACCACCGCCTCAAGTCGGCGGACTCGCTCAAGCGCAAGGTCGCCACCTCGCTGCTGGAACACCCGGAGCGGGACGTGAACGACGCGCTGGCCGGCATCAGCGACTCGGTGCGCTACACGCTCCAGTGGCCGGACGGCCGCTACACCAAGGGCGTCGCGCTCGCCGCCTCCGTGCTGTCCGGGTGGGGCAACGCCAACGCCAAGTGGTCCAACACCTGGGGCCGCGCCAAGGGCTACAAGGCCATCAACTCCGCTTGGCGGGCGCCTCGTTCAGAGCACCTCTTCGAGGTGCAGTTCCACACCCCGGCGAGCAAGGACGCCCAGGAGGTCACACACAAGTTGTACGAGGAGCAGCGCCTCCCCAGCACGAGCCCCGAGCGGGCCAAGGAGCTCCAGGCACAGCAGGACGCGATCTTCGCCGCGGTCCCGGTCCCGCCGGGAGCCGACGGTCTCACCGCTCCGGCACCTCTCGTGCCCCGGCTGCCCCAGCCGTCCCTGCGGCCCCAGCCCGTCGGCTGAGGTGAGCGTCGGCTGAGCTCGCCGACGGCGGTTGTCAGTGCCTCCCGCAATACTCGAAACCGGGGAGCCGTCCGGGTTCCCCATACGAAGGGTACGAAAGGACAGCCATGGCCGAGGTATTGCTGTTCCACCACGCACAGGGCCTGACCTCGGGCGTCCGCGCCTTCGCGGAGACGCTGAGAGCGGCGGGCCACACCGTCCACGTCCCGGATCTGTACGAGGGGCGGGTCTTCGACGACCTGGAGGACGGTGTGGCCCACGTACAGGAGACGGGGTTCGGCACCATCGTGGAGCGGGGGCGGGCGGCCGCCGAAGGGCTGCCCGCCGAGCTGGTCTACGTGGGCTTCTCCCTCGGCGTGCTGCCCGCGCAGTCCCTCGCCCAGACCCGGCCGGGGGCGAAGGGCGCGCTGCTGTTCCACTCCTGCGTGCCGGTCGCGGAGTTCGGTGAGGCGTGGCCGCAGGGGGTTCCGGTCCAGATCCACGGGATGGATGGGGACGAGTACTTCGTGGACGAGGGCGACATCGAGGCGGCCCGGGCCCTGGTGGAGTCGACGCCGGACGCCGAGCTGTTCCTCTACCCCGGCAAGCAGCACCTGTTCGCCGACGCCGGCCTGCCCTCGTACACGGAGGAGGCGGCCGCGCTGCTCACCCAGCGCGCGCTCGCCTTCCTCGACCGCGTCGGCTAGGGCAGGTCCGAAGGGTCGTATGGACCGTACGGTCCGTGCGGCCACGGCCGGCCCGTGTTCACCCGCCATCCCGTCGTGAAGGACGTCGAGCGGTCCCGGGTGGGGCGTTCCGGCAGCGGGTCCGGGGCACGGCCGGACGGTGTGCGCGGGGAGCCGGCGGTGGCCGCGTGGGTGGTCAGGGCCGTGATGTGGTCGGTGAAGTCCGGGTCGGGCAGGGGTAGTTCGAGGTCGTCGTCGACGTAGGAGAGCGCCGCCGGTATGTAGTCGAGGACGGCGTGGACCAGGTCCGGCACCGGCAGCGGTCCGGTGCGCAGGGCGCGCAGGATGCGCAGCGTGGTCTTCAGGTCCACGTTCGCGACGGTCGCGCCGTGGGCACTGAGGGTGTCCGTCTGGGTGTGCCACCACTCGGCCTCGGGGTGTTCGCCCAGGGCGCGGTGGTGCAGGCCGAGGCAGAACGTGGCGGCCGCGTCGCCCGCCCCGGCCGCGTACTGCCACCAGAAGCGGGCCGATTCGGGGCGGCCGGTCAGGTGCAGCATGCAGCCCAGGATGCGGGCGCCGGCCGGCTCGGGCAGCGCGCGGGCGAAGAAGAGCTTCAGGTCGTCGAGCGCGTCGGGGTGGATGACGAACATCTCGCAGACGACGGTGAGGTCCTGAGCCGCGCACACCTCGTCCAGCGGCGGTCCCGGCTCGGAAAGGAGCGCCCGCCAGGCGGCCAGCCGGAAGCGGCCCGGCCGGGCCGGGGCGGGCGGCGGAGCGGCGACCCGGGCGGCGAGGCGCTGTTCGGCGGCGTCCACGTCGGCCTCGGTGCACGGCCGGTGGGACAGACGGGCACGGGCGAGCACGCCGTCAATGGGCGATGTCATCGGCGTGCCCCTCCTCGGTCTGCTCGGCCGCGAGACCGAGGGTGTGGCGCAGCCGGCGCTTGGCGTGGCGGGCGGTGGAGCGGACGGCGGCCGCGGTGATGCCGAGGTGGTCACCGACCTGTGCGGGGGTCAGGCCGTTGAGGTGGAGCAGGACCATGACGTCCATCTGGCGCGGCGGCAGCTGGCGTACCGCGTGGAAGAGGGCCAGGCTCTCCTCCAACTGGCCGATGGGATCGGCGGTCCGGGTCAGGGCGACGGTGTCGAAGGCGGCCGCCTCCAACAGGGCGGAGCGCCGTTTGCGGGCGCGGGCCAGGTCGAGGGTGCGGCTGCGCAGCACGCTCCAGGCGTACGCGGCGGGGTTCTCCTTCGACAGGACGGCGGTCCAGATCATCAGGAGCTGTTCGAAGGCGGCGTCGACGGCTTCCTCGGCGTCCGCGCGGTGGTTGAGGACGGTCTGCGCCCAGCGCAGATAGACGGGCCGGTGCATGTGGTGGAACGCGCTGAAGTCCACCGGAAGCTGCTGGTTCGTCATCGCGGGTCTGCCCGGCGAGCGGTGCGGGAGGTCCTGGCTCACCGGTCTCCCTCCCGGTCCGTACGCAGCAACTCGCTCACACCCGTCCGTACGCCCGCGGCGGCGGCGCGCCGCAGTAACAGGACCGCGTCGCGGCCCAACACCCGCACCGCGAGAACTGCCAGGACCACATCGCCAACCCGATCGATCGTCACGAGACTTCCGGCTCCTTCCTGGTGCACGACTGGGGCCGCCCGTCCCGCCCCCCGACGGCCCCGGAAGGCGCTGCTGCGCGCCTTCGAACAGATGACGTGCGGCGGCGCCGGAATGTGCAACCGCGGAGCCGTGAAAGGTCACCGGGCACTTGCGTTCCGGCGACGAACATGCGTTTGCAGCGGTGTGCACGCCCGCTGCCCTCGCTGGTGGTGTAGACCCATCCCGCCCGCCACCGGGGGCCTCACCTGCCGTTCGAGCGTTTTAGGCGGGGCGTCGGCGCAAGATTGCGCAAACCGGTAGCAACGTGATGGCTGTGCCTCATGTGACGTAAGACACAGCCCATATGAGGCAACCGATTCCCTCGGGCGCCGTCGGGGAGTCGGGCCCGGGGGGCTATCGTGCACCTGCTCACAGCAGGAACGATCTTTGTCAAGGAGTGAGAGACATCAGACGCATATGTGCCGCGGCGCTGCTCGCCGGGTCCCTCCTGGCCGCGCTGCTCGTCCCGTCCCCGGCCGCCGCGGCGGACCCGGCGCCGATGCCCACGACGGGCGCGGTCTTCAACGACCCGCAGGGCACCGCGGCCGAGCAGAACGCGATCAAGGACCACATCGTCGGGGCGATCGACAACACCCAGAGCGGCCGCACGCTGCGTGCCGCCCTGTACGCCCTGACCGACACCGGCTACAGCGACGCGCTGATCCGCGCCCACGACCGGGGCGTACAGGTACGGGTCGTCCTCGACTACGCGTTCTCCACCTCCACGGCCGCCACCCAACTGGCGGCCGCCCTCGGCAAGGACATGACCCAGCCGTCCTGGATCCACGTCTGCCCGAAGGACCGGGCGTGCATCGCGGACACCACGCTCGACCCGAGCAAGAACCACATCAACCACAACAAGTTCTTCCTCTTCTCCCGGGTGGGAGACGCGGGCGTCGCCGAGGACGTGGTGATCCAGACGTCCGCCAACCAGACCCCGGCGAACACCTCCCGGTTCTGGAACAACGCGTACACCTCGGTGGGCAACACCGACCTGTACACCGCGTACACGGCGTACTTCAACGACCTCGCCGCCGAGAAGCGCAACGCCGACTACTACCGGCAGGGCACCACGTCCGGGGGCGAGAAGTACTACTTCTTCCCGCAGCAGACCGGCGACCTCATGGTCGACGTGCTGAACAACGTGTCGTGCACGGGCAACACGACGGTCGGGTCCGCCTCCCACAAGACGGTCGTCCGCGTCGCCGCCTACGCCTTCACCCGCACCGAGGTGGCGAACAAGCTGCGGCAGCTGGCCGACCAGGACTGCTGGATCGAGGTCGTCTACAACACGACGAGCCAGCTCGCGACCCTCGGCAACCACGCGCGCATCAAGCCGTACCGCCTCCACCTCGACAACGGCACGCCCGGCGACGACGCGGATGACCTGTTCGTGCACTCCAAGTACCTGCTGGTCGAGGGCAACTACGCGGGGCACCCGGACACCAAGTGGACCTTCACCGGCTCCCACAACCTCGACGTGTCCTCTCTGCGGGAGAACGACGAGGCCCTGCTGCGCGTCGAGGGCGCCGCGACCCACGACGCCTACCGGAGCAACTTCCTCGCGATGCGCTCCAAGGCCACCCTGACCGGCTGACAACAGCGGCCGCACCGGATCGGCGCACCACGGCTCCCACCACGGGAACGCCCGTGCGAAACTGTCGCCGTTCCGATCACGACAGCACCGAAACGTGTATGAAGGAGCGGCGTCGTTGAGCGTCACCATTGAAGGACAGATAGACCTCGCGGGACCGGTGGGCAAGCTGCTGCACCGGCGCCCGCTCAAGAACAGCACCGTCATGCAGTCGTTCAGCACCGAGCCGGTGTCGGGCGACCTCTTCGTGCTCCAACTGATGCAGGGCGGCCTGACCCTCAGCGGCGAGTCCGGGCCCGTCGACTACGACACCCGCAACGCGCACGGCGACATGTGCCTGACCCGCCTCAACCGGTCGGGCGACATCACCGGCTACATGTACCTGCGGGGCTTCGGCCACGGTGTCAACCTCGGCGTCGAGAACCGGGGCGGCGTCATCCGCCTGTGGACCGAGACGGCGTCGCAGCCCAACAGCAAGAACGAGGGCTTCGGCACCTCCATCACCAACTTCGACTTCCGGTCGGGAACGGTCCTGGACTACGGCTCGTCGCTGCACGCCAAGCCGTACCGCCCCACGCCGAACGCGCTCTTCGCCACCCCCACCATCGACCGCAGCGCCAACGAGCTGGTGGTGCGGTTCTACGACGGTGGGACGCACGTCGAGCGGTACGACCTGGCCAAGGCCTCGGCGGGCGTCTTCGAGCCGCTCCAGCGCATCACGCTGCCCACGGACCTGGGCGTGTTCCAGGGGTACGCATCCCACAAGGGCGTGCTGTACCTGCTCAACGGCGAGTCCAGCACCGCGACCAGGAACCCCCCGCCGGGCAACACCTACATCACCGCGATGGAGTGGGCCACCGGGAACGTCCTGGACCACCACTTCATCACCGCGGCCCCGGGTCTTGAGTGGCGCGAGCCCGAGGGCCTGCACGTGGACGTGCGGAACGGCGTGACCAACCTGCACTTCGGCTTCGCCTGCGAGGACCCCGGACCGCGCACCTGCACCATCGTGACGCTCCCGGACACCCAGGAGGTCGACGGCGTCAAGGTGATCACCGACTGGCAGCCGATCGCCCTCGCCCCGGGCGTCACCGCCGACCAGAACCCGCCGCAGGGCCGCCTCATCAGCATCGCGGGCACCACGACGCTCCAGCTCAGCGGCGGCGTCAAGGGCACCTTCGACGGCGACGCGGTCATCGGCACCCTGCCCGACACGCTGAGCCCCAGCGTGGCGACCCGCGCCAACGTGCCGCGCAACAACAACGGCGGCTACTGCGTGGCCCGGGTCGAGGCCGGCACCGACCGCGCACTGCGGCTGTTCGGCGGACGCGACACCAACGCCATCACCTGGGCGCAGCTCGACAGCTTCAGCGCCGCCTGGCGCTGACCGCGCCCGCAGCCCCCTCCGTCATTTCGCACAAGGCCTCGTCAAGGAGACCAACCACCATGTCCTACAACCGCCGCAGCATCCTCGGTGCCGCCTTCGCCGTGCCCGCCGCCGTGGCCGTCGCCAACCTCGCCGCCGCCTCCCCCGCGGCCGCCGCCGGTGTGGAGGCCGGCGAGTGGGCCGACCTGGTCCTGGAGCCCGGCATCACCGCGCAGACCGGCTCGACCCCGCAGGTCCGCCTCGTCACCATCGCGGGCACCACGTTCCTGCAGGCCCGCGGCATCATCACCGGCAGCTTCTCCGCCGACACCAAGGTCGCCACGCTGCCCGCCGCCATGGCCCGGCCCACCTCGTACATCCGCGCCACCGCGCCCCGCAACAACAGCCAGGGCATCAACGCCTGCCGCTTCGAGGTGAACACCGCCGGTTCCGTGACGGTGTACGGCGCCAACACCGGCAACCCGATCACCTGGGTGCAGTTCGACTCGGTCCAGACGATCTGGCGCTGACGCGGGTCCGTGCACCGGGACGCTCGACGAGGGTCCCGGTGCACACCCCGCTCAGGCCCCGGCCCCGGCTTCGGTACGCGTGACGCGGCGCCGGGGCCGTCCCCGGTTGCGGCCCCGGCGGGTGCGGAACCTGCCGGCCCCGAGCCATGCCTTGGCCTCCGGGTTCCGCGCGGCCAGCTCCGCGAGCGCCGGGTGCCGTTCCAGCTCCGCCAGCCGTTCGGCGAAGGGGTCCGGCAGGTCGGCCGGGGTGCGCTCGCTGCCGAGCGCGGCGATCTGCGCGATCAGCGCCAGGCCGGTGACGACGGCGGCGGCCCACTGGAGCGGCCCGTGGGGCGCCATGTCGAACAGCCCGGCGGCGGCGAACCCGAACTGCGCCAGGAACAGCATCCACCCGGTGCAGCCCAGACAGCCGAGGTTGCGCGGCGCGGGCGGCCGCCGCGGCCGCAGACGGGCGTCGCAGTCGGCGTGGAACCGCGCCCGGACGTCGTCGAACACGGTGTCGCGCAGCAGCACGCTGCCGAGGGTGGCGGGTGCGGTGCGGCGGCGCACCGCGGCGAGCAGGGCGTCCGGCAGCGGGTGCCCCGCGCTGCTCGCGGGATCCGCACCGGCCTCCGTGGGGCTCATGTTGCCGCGGTGGTTGACGGTGACCAGCCCGTCGAGCACCAGCCGGGCGGCCGCCGCCTGGATGTCGTCCTCGGGCCACCACGCGTCGCGCACGGCGTAGTACGGGTCGATCTCGATCGCGGCGCAGTGCGCGACCGCCTCCCGGTACCACCGCCGCTCGCGCAGGCGGCGCATACCGAGCACCCCGTACAGCAAGGCGGTGACGGGGAGTACGACGCAGGCGAGGGTGACGTGGTCCACGCGCCGAGCGTAGGGGCGCGGCGCGGGAGGGGCACATCCATTATTCGACGGCTCCCCTGCCTGCCCCAAGCACCCTGGTATGCCCCAAGTCCCCGTCAGGGCGCGGTACTCACGACGCCGGTACGGGCTGCGGCGCGGGCGGGCCCGCGTAGTGGGCCGCCGGGCGGATGATCTTCGAGTCCTCCGCCTGCTCCAGGATGTTGGCGCTCCAGCCGACCACCCGGGCCGCGCAGAACGTCGGGGTGAACATCTCGCGCGGCACCCCGCACAGCTCCATGACCACGCCCGCGTAGAACTCCACGTTGGTGTGCAGCTCCCGGCCGGGCTTCAGCTCGGCGAGGATCGCCTCGACCTGCCGCTCGACCTCGACGGCGAACGCGACCAGCGGGCCGCCGATGCCCTCGGCGATGCCCCGCAGCATCCGCGAACGCGGGTCCTCGGTGCGGTAGACGGGGTGGCCGAAGCCCATGATGCGGTCGCCCGCGAGGACCCGCTCGCGCACCCACGCGTCGATGCGGTCCGGGGAGCCGATGGCGTCGAGCGTGTCCAGGGCGCGGCTGGGGGCGCCGCCGTGCAGCGGGCCGGAGAGCGCGCCGACAGCCGCGACCAGGGACGCCGCCATGTCGGCGCCGGTGGAGGCGACGACGCGCGCGGTGAACGTGGAGGCGTTGAAGCCGTGGTCGACGGTGGAGATGAGGTACCGCTCGATCGCCCGGACGCGGTCGGGCGCGGGCTCCGAACCGGTCATCATGTAGAGGTAGTTGGCGGCGTACGACAGGTCGTCGCGCGGCTCGACGGGATCGAGCCCCTGGCCGAGGCGGTACAGCGCGGTCAGCAGGGTGGGGACGGCGGCGCAGGCGGCGAGCGCGTCCTCGCGGCGCCGGTCGGCGTCGAGGTCGTAGACCGGACGGAAGCCCTGGGCGGCGCCGAGCAGGGAGAGGGCGGTGCGCAGTCCGGCGAGCGGTCCGGAGGCGGCGCCCGCGGCGGCGATGCCGGGCAGCGCGTCGGTGACCTCGCGGGGCAGGTGGCGCAGGGCCGCGGTGCGGGCGGTGAAGTCCGCGCGGGCGGCGGCGTCGGGGAGTTCGCCGTGGAACATCAGGTGCCACACGTCCTCGAAGCCGCGGGTCTGCGCGAGCTCGACGGCCGAGTACTGGCGGTAGTGGTAGAAGCCCTCGCGGCCGCGGACGTCCCCGAGTGCGGTGTCCGTGACGACGACGCCCGCGAGCCCGCGGGGTACAGCCGTGGTGGTGGTCGGCATGTCTCTTCCCTTCCTCAACGTTGATTCGACTGTCTATGATTGACGAGATGGCTGTCAATATTGATTGAATCAACATTGATCGATCTTGGATACGGTGACCTCATGACGGATCAGTCGCGACTCACCACCCGCGAAGCGGCCGAACGGCTCGGCGTGAAACCGGAGACGGTGTACGCGTACGTCAGCCGCGGCCAGCTGAGCAGCGAGCGGGCGCCCGGCGGGCGGGGCTCGACCTTCGACGCCAAGGAGGTCGACGCGCTGGCCCGGCGCAGCGCCCGCCGCGAACCCGCCGCGCGCACCGGCGAGCTGACCTTCCGTACCGGACTCACGCTCATCGACAAGGACCACTACTACTTCCGCGGCGTCGACGCGGTGGAGCTCGCCGGGGCGTACGGCTTCGAGGAGGTCGCGGAGTGGGTGTGGACCGGCACGCTGCCGCGCGGCGCCCGGTTCACCGCGCCCCAGCAGTTCCTCGACGCGGCACGGCTCGCGGTCGGCGCGCTGCCCGCGCACAGCGGCGCCATGGACCGGCTGCGGGCCGCCACGGTCGCCGTCTCGGCCGCCGACCCGCTCCGCTTCGACCTCGAACCGGCGGCGGTGCTCGGCTGCGCGCGGATGCTGATCCCGACCCTGGTCGGGGCGCTGCCCCCGGCGGGCAAGCGGCACCGGGGCGCGGAGCGGCTCGCCTGGCAGCTGTGGCACCGGCTCACGCCCAGGCTCCCCGACGAGGCGTCGATCAACGTACTGGACACGGCTCTCGCCCTGTTGATCGACCATGATCTGGCCGCGTCCACACTGGCCGCCCGGGTCGCGGCCTCGGCGCGCGCCCATCCGTACGCCGTCGTCTCGGCGGGGCTCGGCGCACTGGACGGACCGCTGCACGGAGCCGCCAGCGGGCTCGCGCACCAGATGCTCGCGGAGGTCCTGGAGCGCGGCGGCGCCGCTCCCGTGGTCGCCGCCCATCTGCGCTCGGGCCGCCGCGTGCCCGGCCTCGGCCACCGCCTCTACCCGGGCGAGGACCCGCGCGCCCAGGCCCTGTTCAAGCTGCTCGCTGAGCTTCCGCAGGCCGAGGAGGCGCTCGCCGCGGCCCACGACGTGGTCGCCACGACGGCCCGGCACACCGAGCTGCACGCCAACGTCGACCTCGCGCTCGCCGTGTTCAGCGTGGCCTGCGGTATGCCCGTCGAGGCGGGCGAGACGGTGTTCGCGGTGGCGCGCACCGCGGGCTGGATCGCGCACGCCCTGGAGGAGTACGAGGAGCACCCGCTCCGGATGCGCCCCAGCGCCCACTACAACGGCCCTCGCCCGCCACAGCCGCTGCCGTGACGGGCGAGGGGTAAGAGACGGAGGGGGTCAGCCCTCGATGCGGTGCTGGGTCCAGAACGACGTCAGGTCCGTGGTCGTGGCGGCCTGGGCGGCGGCCTTGAACTCGGCCGTCGTCGAGACGCCGTACCAGTGCGAAGTGGCGTAGTCCTTCAGGAGCTTGGCCATGGCGGTGTCACCGAGGACGCGCCGCAGGTCGTGCAGGGCGCACTTGCCGTAGCCGTAGACGACGGTGGAGTAGCGCGAGGAGTGGGCGTCCCAGTAGGCCATCGAGTTGGTGATCTTCTCGGCCGACGACGCCCAGGAGACGCTGTTCCAGCAGCCGCTGCCGGTCTTGTTGAGCGCCAGGTCGGTGGCGTAGTCGGTGAACGACTCGTCCAGCCAGGGGCTGTTGTACTCGTCGTCGCCGACGATTCCGTAGAACCACTGGTGGCCGATCTCGTGGGTGAGCGCGGTGGTGCTGACCAGGTCGAGGACGAAGCCGGGGTACTCCATGCCGCCGAACCAGTAGTTGTTGTCGATCACCGCGTCCAGCTCGCCGTACGGGTAGGCGCCGAAGCGCGCCGCGTGGGCGTCCACGGCGGACTTGGCGGTGCTCAGCATCGACTGGGCGTCCGAGGAGCTGATGCCCGAGACGGAGTAGATGTTGATCGCTGTTCCGGCCGGCGAGGTGCCGGAGATCTTGCTGAAGGGGCCCGCAGCCCAGGCGAAGTCACGGACCTTGGCGGCGGTGGCGGTGGTCACGGTGCGCCCGCTGGAGCCGGGGGTGTCGACGGAGGTGCCGGTGGCGGGCACCAGCAGGGAGTTGGGGTGGTCGAGGGTCACCTTGAAGTCGGCGGCCAGGGAGTAGAACGACTCGCCGTTGTTGGTGTACGGGTCCAGGTGCCAGCCGGAGCCGTCCTTGACCGCGAGGACGGGCAGGGCGTTGCCGATGTTGTTGAAGGCCCCGTCGTGCCCGAACCGGTCGGCGCCACTGGGGACCGTGATGCCCAGGTCGAAGCCGATCGTGGCGCTCTGGCCCTGCGCGAGCGGGGTGGGCAGGGCGATCTGGAGGGCGGTGCAGCCCACCGACAGGGAGCCCGCGGTGCCGCCGGTGACGTTGGTGACCGTGATCGGCATCGCGGAGCAGGTGCCGTGGTAGTTGTCCCACAGCCTCAGATACACCTCGCTGAGCGGGGTGGCGGAGGCGTTGGTGAAGGTCGCGCTCTCGTGGCCGGTCCAGACGCTGCCGCTGGTGTCGCTACTGAGGTTGACGGTGTACGAGGGCGAGGCCGGCGTACGGGTGGAGTCACCCGGCGGGGTGGTGTCGCCGGACGTGTTGAGGGCGACGTCGTCGACGACGAAGCTCGTCTGGAGGCTGGAGTCCTCGGTTCCGGTGAAGGCGAGGTTCACGGTCTGCCCCGCGAAGGCCGACACGTCGAGCGACTTCTGTACGTACCCGGTGTTCTTGTTCAGGTTCGAGTACGTCGCCAGGGTCGTGCTGCCGATCTTCGCCGTCAGCTTGTCGTACGCGGTGGACGACGTGGTTTCGGCGGTGTCGATGTGCAGCCAGAAGGTGAGCGTGGCGGTGCTGCACCCGGAGGGGATCGTGACGCTCTGGGAGAGCGTGTCGGTGTGGGTGCTGCCGACGCCGTCCAGCCAGGCGAAGGTGGTGCCGCCGTGGGCGCTCTGACCGGTGCGACTGGTGATCACACTGGTCTGCGACTGGCTCCAGGGCGAAGTCCCGCTCTCGAAGCCGCCGTTGGCGACCACCTGGGCCGGGGTGCAGGCGGCGGCCTTGGCCTGCGGTGCGGCTGCCGCCGCGGTTCCGGGGAGCGAGAAACCGGCCAGCGCGACGACGAGTGCGCTCGCCGCGAGGGCCTTGTGGGGGGTCGGTCTCACACGTAACTCCTTTGACGCGGCCGGGATTCCGGCCTGCTCGGTGGCCGCCCGACGGCTTGGGTGCGCCGGAGGGCGGCCGCGGACTGCGCGCATCGCTCGCGCGATCGCCGCGGTGAGATTTCTGTCGCGCGCCTCCCCGGGGCGGTCCGGGGCGGCGGCTGCCGGAAAGCCTGGCAGATTTGACCAGGGCATGCCATCAGGGACGGGTAAAACTGTCGCCTCCCCTGCGCCGGGGGTGAAGTCCCCCTACCCTCCTGCGCATAGGGGACAACGGGGGCACTCCGGTGGAGGGGGCGAGGTGCGTCGAGTCGTCGCGACAGCACTCCAAGTCGCTCTGCTGCTGATCGGTGTCGTGGCCGGACTGGCCGCCAACTTCCTCACGAGCGACACCGACCACCCGCTGGCCGCCGTCGCCTGGGTACAGCGGTCGGCGCTGGGCATTCTGGTGGGATCGGTCGTCCTCGCGGTCGTCGCCCAGGTCGTCGCCTCGTTGATGGACGGCGGATCGTCGAGGGCCAGGTCGTCCCCGCGTCCGGTGTGGTCCGCCGCGCGCAACCCCTACCCCGGGCTGCGCTCCTTCGACGAGGAGGACGCGGCGGACACACATCCGCTGGTCACCGGGGTCCGCCCTCCTCGCCACGGTCTCCCGGGACCGCACCGCCCGGCTGTGGGACAGCCGGGCGGGCACGGTGACCCGGGTACTGAACGGTCACGACGACTTCGTACGCGATCTGGCCTGGTCCCCGGACGGCACCCAGGTGGTGACCGGGTCCAACGACTGCACCATCCGGTCCTGGGCACCGGCGGAGCACGGCGAGGCGGATGTCATCGGCACACACGCGGCGCCGGTCGCGGCGGTGGCGTGGTCCCCCGACGGCCGCTCCGTCGCCTCGGTCTCCCACGACCTCACCCTGCGCGTCTGGGACACCGCCCGCGAACTCCCCACCCTCACCCGCGAGGCGCGGGCCCGCCTCCGCCGCTCCCTCACGTCCGAGGAGCGGGCGGAGTTCGGCGTACCGGAACGACGCGCGGAGCCGTGAGCGCGCGCCTGCTCAGCACCCACCGCCGGTATGGGGCGCGGCCCAGTCCTGCCCGCCGTACCAATGGTCGGTGCCCCACGCGTCGTTGTAGCAGTTGCGGTCCGGCGTCCACATGTTGGCCTGGGCGCGCCAGTCGTCCGGGTTGGCGTCGTGCACCCACCCCCAGCCGGAGACGTCCTTCTGGGTGATCGGACCGCACCGGTAGTCCTCGACCGTGCCGCTG
Organism: Streptomyces melanogenes; assembly: GCF_014649795.1. Classification (GTDB taxonomy): domain Bacteria; phylum Actinomycetota; class Actinomycetes; order Streptomycetales; family Streptomycetaceae; genus Streptomyces; species Streptomyces noboritoensis. The sequence goes on along the minus strand of NZ_BMTS01000004.1, from coordinate 393,002 downwards.
GTGGGCGACACCATGGCGACGCAGACCGTGCCCTCCCTGTGGGCCTTCTGGAACGCGTCGGCCCACTGCCAGTGGGCCTGGAGCCGGTTGCAGGAGGAATCCCAGAGCTGCTGCACCTGCCCGGCGTAGGTGCCGTACATATAGAAGTTGCCCGGGCTGCCGATGTAGTGCCAGTTGCCGGTACAGGTGCCGCCGTCCTGTACACCGGCCTGCGCGGCGCCGGCGCCGGACAGCGCGAGGGCTCCTCCGGTCAGCACGGCGGCAACGCCGAGCAACGCGCGTCTTGCCCTGTGAAGCATGGCCATGTGGCTCATCTCCTGACGGTGACGTCGGTTGAGCCGCCCATGGACCGGCGACTCGATGCCGCCGGCAACTAGACCATCGGTCGACGCCCCGGGGCGAAGCCTTTCGGCGCAGAGCGAATAAGCCCATATGGCGCCTATGGGAATCTAGGCCACCGGGCGGATCCGGTCGCCCGTCTGCTCTCGGAGCGCGGCCTGGAGGCGGTCGCGGGCCTCTGTCTGGGTGGCGATGCGTTCGTTGAGGACCGCCAGGCGGTCCAGGGCGATGCGCAGGCCCCGGTCCGAGGGGGGTGCGGCGGTCACGTCGCCGTCCAGGCAGGGCAGGAAGACCTGTACGTCGTCCAGGGTGAGTCCGGCGGCCAGCAGGTGGCGGATGTTGCGGACGCGTACCACCGTACGGTCGTCGAAGACGCGGTAGCCGTTGGCGGCCCGCTCCGAGGCGATCAGCCCGGCCTGTTCGTAGTGCCGCAAGGCGCGCGCCGTCGTTCCGGTCGCCTTCGCCAACTCACCGATCCGCACCCGTCCCACCTCCCGCACCACTCTTATCACGCCACCACCGCACCTCCGTCGACCGGGAGGATCACCCCGGTGATGAACGACGCGGCCGGTGCGGCGAGGTGGGTGATGGCCCAGGCGACCTCCTCCGGCCGGCCGATCCGACCCAGCGGGGTGTGCGCCAGCTGCCACTCGCGCAGCGCGGCCAGCCGCTCCGGCGTGAGTCCCTGGTGCTCGCCGATCGGTGTGGCGATCGCTCCGGGGGCGACGGCCACCACCCGGATGCCCCGGGGCGCCAACTCGACGGCCCAGCTGCGGGTCAGCGTCTCCAGCGCGGCCTTGGTCGCCGCGTAGAGCGAGTTCCCGGGCCAGGCCCGCTGCCCGACCGAGGTGCTGACGTTGACGATCACCCCGCCGGACGCTTCGAGGGCGGGCAGCGCGGCCTGGGCCAGCAGTGCGGGTGCGATCAGGTTGGTGGCGATCTGCCGTGCGATCACCTCCGGAGTGAGGGTGTCGAGCGCACCGCTGCGTACGATCCCAGCGTTGTTGACCAGCACGTCCAGGCGCCCGTGCAGCTCCAGCGCGGTCTCGACGATCCGTGCGGGCTCGCCCTCGGCGGTGATGTCGGCGACCAGAGGGGTGATCCGCGCCCGGTCGGCGGCGGTCTCGTGCAGTGGTTCGGGCCGACGCCCGACGGCCAGGACGTGGGCGCCCTCGTCGGCGAAAGCGTGGGCGGTGGCCCGGCCTATGCCGGTACCGGCCCCGGTGACGACGACGATCCTGGGGTTGGTGTCCGTGTTCATGCCGTCATCGTTCAACCCTGCCGCCAGTGGCAAGGTCAAGGCGAGAGCAGCACCCACCTGCCCTGATGCCCTACGTGAGAGGCCTCTTCGCGGGATACGGCAGCGGACGTATTCCGGCTCCGCAGATGGCCACAGGCCATGCGCGCGAAACCCACTGGCGCGACAATTCTGTTGGATCACCGGGCATTTCCGGACAGTCGGGTCGCCCGGGCTCCACACACACGGGGGGACGAATCCATGACCGATCCCGTAACCGTCGGCGCGGTCACCGCGATCCTGGTCCGCTGGGCCCAGCACACCGCCGGTGTGGCCGTCGACGGCCTCGTCGGCGACCGGGCCAGAGCGGTGTGGGACGCCGTCGCCCACCGCTTCCGCCGCGATCCCCAGGCGGACGGCGCCCTGCGGCGCCTCGGCGACCAGCCGGGCAACGCCAACCGCCGCGCCGCAGTCGCGGACCACCTTGAGGAACTCATGGCCCGGGACCCGGAGTTCGCCCGGACGCTGGCGTCCCTGGTCGCGGCCGAGGGCGACGGGCGAGCGCGGGGGCACCGGGTGGAGAACGCCGGTGCCGCCGTCATCGGCGGCGGCAGCGTGGACATCCGCGGCGGCGGCATCGCGGCGGGCAGGGACGTGACCGTGAGCGGTTTCTTCCAGCAGCGCACCAGCGCCTCGGAGGAGCCTCCCGAGGCGGACTCCGGTCCGACGGCGGGGTGAAGCGATGCGGTACACGAGAGCCAGATCACTGGCAGTTGTAGTCCTCGTGCTGGTCGCGGCCGGTTGTGGATCCCACGGCGGAAACCATCAAACCGTACGCCCACCGGCAACGGCCATCAGCGACGGAGGCGGGCAGGAATCACCGCTGCCCGGCGACGGCACCCCCGACACGAGCAGTGACACGCACAGCGGTTCGGCGACGAGTGGCCCTGGTGAGGGCGGCTCGAACACGTCCGGTTCGGGAAGTGGTGACGACGGCGGCTCATCCGGTCCTGGGAGCACTGGGAGCACTGGGAGTACTACGGGGTCCACGGACCCGGGACACACCCGCCCCTCCGACCCGGGCAAAAGCACCTCCCCCAGCACCGGCGACAAGGGCGGCGGCAAGTCCGGCCCCTGCGGTCTGTCGTCACCGCCCACCGGGACGACCGGCGGGCGCCGCACCCAGACCGTGGTGTTCCCCAGCCCCGGCACCGCCCACACGTATCCGCACACCAGCACCACCCTGCACGCCTGCGCCACCTCCGGCCTGCCCGTACGTTACGCACTCGGCGGGGACCCCGGAGGCTGCAAGGTGGAGTCGGCGAACGGCGGGACCACCGTCGCCATCAGCGGAACCACCGGAACGTGCACCGTCCTCGCCTACCAGGACGGCGACGCCACCTGGGCTCCGGCCGAGCCCGTGCGCGGTGACTTCGCCGTGGGCTACCAGGTCGTGTCCATCTCCTGGGCCGATCCCAAACGGCCCATGCACCACCCCTCCGGCCCGGTCGGCATCCGGGTCCGTGTGACGAGTCCGGACCCCTTCAAGGGCGGGATGCTGACGATGACGGCCAAGGGAGACTGCCGGCTCGAAAACGACTCGTACATCGGTGTCAACGACCCCGTGGTGACCGTGAAGGTGCAGCCGACCAAGCCGAGCGGCACGTCCGGCGAGTGCACTCTGAGCGGCCTCATGGGTTCCGACCACACCAAGCAATCCGTCACACTGCCCCCGCGCTCGTACACGGTGACCGCATCACGCAGCGCCCAACCGTCGCCGTGACAACGGACCAAGAGACCACGGACGAGCCGGATCCACCGTCGAGCATCCAGAACACCGGCCCCGTCGTCAGGGGATCCGGCGACATCACCATCCAGGCCGACGGCCTCGCCGCGGGCCGGGACATCCACGTCGGCACCTTCCAGCACTTCCTGATCCAGCAGACCCTGGCTCCGCTGACCCCCGCCCCGACCCGCTGTCCGTACCCCGGACTCCAACCCTTCGGGCAGGAGTGGGAGGGGTTCTTCCACGGCCGCGCCGCAGAGACCGACGAGGTGTTGCGCCGCCTGCTGCGGCAGCCGGTCAGCAGCCTGGTGGGGCCCTCGGGCAGCGGAAAGTCCTCCTTGCTGTACGCCGGGGTGCGCTTGCGACTGCGCGAGCGCGGGCTGCCCGGTCTGCCGCGCTGGGTGGTGGGATTCCTCGTACCCGGTGAGCATCCGGTGGAGCAGCTCGCCGAGGAGTTGCGCGATGCCTGGGGTACGAGGGAGGACGGCGAACTGCTGCCCGACGCAGGTGAGTTGCGTCGCGATCCGGCGTTGTTCGGACGGTGGTCGGCGCGGCTCGCGCGGGCGAGCGGGGGCCGGGTGGCGTGGCTGGTGGATCAGTTCGAGGAGCTGTTGCAACCCACCGTCCCGGAGGCGGACCGCCGTTGTGTGGAGGAGGCTCTGCTCTCCGTCGCGAGCGAGGCGGACGGGGTGGCCCATGTGCTGGTGGCGCTGCGCGCCGACCTGTACCACTGCCTTGAGTCGAGCGCCCCGCTCGCACGACTGGTGACGGAGCATCAGTACTGGCTGCTCCCGCTCTCGGACGCCGGTCTGCGCGGCGCGGTGCGCGGCCCCGCCGAGACCGTCGGGTGCCATGTCGAGGAGACGTTGGTCCGGCGGATCATCGAGGACGCCGGTGCCGGGGCCGGCAGCCTGCCCCTGATCGCGTACACGTTGAAGCGGCTGTGGGAGCTGCGCACCCCGGCGAACGAGCTGACGCTGTCCGCGTATCAGCGCCTCGGCGGTATCGGCGCGGTCCTGGAGGAAGGGGTGCAGGGCATCTGGCTCGCCCTGGACCCGGATCTGCACGCCACCGTACGCCGTGTCTTCACCCGCCTCGCCTATCTGGGCGCCGGTGAACGGCCGACGCGGCACCGGGCGCCCGCCGCGGAACTGATCACCGAGGCCGACAGCGAGGCGGCGGTGCTGGCGGCCGTCCGCCCGTTCGTCGAGGCGAGGCTCCTGCTCGTCGACCGCAAGAAGCAAACGGCCGAGCCGACGCTGGAAGTCGCACACGAAGTGCTTCTGGAGAAGTGGCCGCTGCTGCGGGAGTGGCTCTCGGAGGACGTCAAGGCGAAGCGCCTGCAGGACGACATCTCCGCGCAGACCCGCCGCTGGCTGGCGGAACGCCGGGACCCCGGGTTCCTCCTGCCGTCCGGGCAACTGCGCGGCCTCGACGCGCTCGACGGCGCCCGGTGGTCACTCAACCCGGCCGAACAGGACTTCGTCCGGGCCTCGCGGGACGCGGAGGACGACAGACGCCGTACTGAGGAGCGCACCAGGGAAGCCGAGCGACGGACGAAGCTCGTGCTGCGGCGCCAGTTGTTCACCGCGCTCGGGCTGGTGCTGGCGCTGGTCGTCGGGGCGGTCCTGTTCCGGCAGGTGCGCATCACCGAGGAGGCGAGGACCACCGTCGAGGGCCTGCGGCTCGCTGCCCAGGCGCGTACGGCGGCGGGTGAGCGGCGCGATGCCGCGGCTCTCATCGCGCTCGCGGGTGTACGGGTGCGGGACACCCAGGCCACACGCGAAACACTCGTCAATGTACTGGCCTCCCCCGAAGGCCAGTTGACCTCGCTCGTCCCGGAGCTGGGCGGTGTGGCGGCGAACGTGCTGGCTCCGACCCTCACACCGCAGGGTGCGGCCGTGTTGGGCTGCTCGGACGGGACCGTACGCCTGGTCGATCCACTCACCGGGCGGGAGGTGCGCCGCGCGGGTGCGCGCCATGACGACACCGTGACGGCGGTGGCCCTGACGAGGTCGGCCCGGTTGGTGTCCGGCGACGAGGGTGGGACAGTTCTGATGCAGGGTGTCGGTGGCGAACAGCCGGTTGTACGCGTCCAGTTGCCGTTACGCGTACGGGTCAGCGCGGTCGCGGTGGACGAGTCGGCCGGGGTGCTGCTGACCGGAACGGACGACGGCACGCTCGCCCGCTGGCGGTTGGTGCCGGGGAAGCCGCCCGTATCGCTGCCGCTGATCAAACTGGGTGGGGCGGTGTCGGCGGTCGTCGTGGACGAGGAGAGACACCTGGCCGTGGTGGCGGCGGGCGGACATGTGGTGGCCGTGCGGGTGTCGGCGATCACGGACGCAACGGCGGCGGACGCGGAACTCCACGCCGCTCCCTACGGAATCCGCTTGGCGCTGGGCCCGGATGGACACCCCTCGGCCGTCGACGGCACACAGATCCACACCTGGGCGAGCACGCAGTCACTGGCGACCCCACCCACCACGGCTGCGGCTCCCACGTCCACGGCCCTGGTGGCCGATCCGCTCACGGGTGTGGTGTTCACGGGCGACGAGGTGGGCCGGGTGCACGGCTGGGTGCTCCGCGGCGCACCGGTGCGGCAGGGTGCGGCGCGCACGGGACCGCCCACCGCCGCGGTCCAGGACCTGGCCACGGACGGCCGGACGCTGGTGTCCCTCAACCGTGAACACCGGCTGGTGACCTGGGACGTGACGGGCCGCCGCTCCCCCGCGTCCCACCCGGTGGCGACGGCCGACGGCGAGGTCACCGCGCTCGCGTACGGCCCGGACGGCACGGTCGCGGTAGGGACGAACAGCGGCACCGTCCGCCTCCTCGACACCCCCTCCTCCTGGAACACCGGCGGCCCGGCGGTGGTGGGCCTGGCCTGGCGCTCCCCCACGGCACTGCTGGCACTCACCGACGACGGGGCACTGCGCGAGCTCACCCCCCGGACGGGCACACAGCGCGTGGTGGTACGCCACCCGGGCGCCGTGGACGTACGAGCGGCCCCGGACGGCACGGCCGTGGCCGCCTGGCGGGACGGCCCGGTACTGCTCCTGACACGGGACGGTCCGCCCGTGGGGGTGGGCCTGACGGGCCAGGTGAGGTCGGTGGCGCTGGGACCACACGGTGAGCTGGCGGTGGGGCTGGACAACGGGGAGGAAACCCGCATCCTGCTATGGAGAGAAAACACCAACTACACCACCACCCCGGTGGAGTTGAAGGGCCACCACCTCTACGTCCCGACGCTGGCGTTCTCACCGGACGGCCACATGCTGGCGAGCGGAAGCGACGACCGCCGCGTCATCCTGTGGGAGACGACCTCGGGCCGCCCCCTGCGCACACTGACCGGCCACACCGACACCGTACGTTCCCTGGCCTGGGGCGACGACATGCTGGCATCCGGATCGGAGGACAGCACGGTACGCCTCTGGAACCCGGCGACGGGCACCCCCATCGGCAGCCCCCTGCGCTACACCGACGGCGACGTAGTCGCCCTCACCATGTCCCCCGACGGACGCACACTGCTGGAGGGCAGCGCGGCGACGGTGGTCCGGTGGCCGTTCGCACTCCGGGAATGGGAGGCGCTGGCGTGTGCGGTCTCGGGCGGCGGGATCACGCGGGAGACGTGGCGCGCGTATGCGCCGGGGTATGCGCCGATGGCGCTTTGCGGCTGACGGGGTCGCGTGCGAGTGCGCGCCCGTCTGACCCGAAGGGCTTCTTGCATAGGATGTGCAATAACTAATTCTATGCAGAAAGGTGGTCCGGTGAGTTCTTCCCTGGTGCTCGGCATCGAGTCGTCCTGTGACGAGACCGGCGCGGGGCTCGTGCGGGACGGGCGGCTGCTCGGGCACGTCGTGGCGTCCAGCATGGACGAGCACGCTCGGTTCGGTGGGGTCGTGCCGGAGATCGCCGCCCGCGCCCATCTCCACTCCCTCACCCCGGTGGTCCACCGGGCCCTGGCCGAGGCCGGGTTGAGGATGGCGGACATCGGGGCCGTCGCGGTGACCACCGGGCCCGGTCTGTCCGGGGCGCTCCAAGTGGGGCTCGCGGGCGCGAAGGCGCTGGCGTACGCGCTGGACGTGCCGTTGTACGGGGTGCACCACCTGGCCGGGCACGTGGCGGCCGACACGCTGGAGCACGGGCCGCTGCCCGACCCCTGCATGGTGCTGATCGTCTCCGGCGGACACACCTCGCTGCTGCTCGTACGGGATCTGGCACGCGATCCGATCGTGCATCTCGGGGACACCGTCGACGACGCGGCGGGCGAGTGCTTCGACAAGGTGGCCCGGGCCTTCGGGCTGCCGTACCCGGGCGGGCCCGCGATCGACCGCGCGGCGCGCGAGGGGAGGCCGGACGCCGTGGTGTTCCCGCGTCCCCTGACCGGCCCGCGCGACGATCCGTACGCCTTCTCCTTCTCGGGTCTCAAGACGGCGGCCGCCCGCTGGGCCGAGCGGCACCGGGACGGTGTACTGCCGGTCGCCGACGGGGCCGCCGCCCTCCAGGAGGCGGTCGCGGACGTGCTGACCCGCAAGGCCGTCGCGGCCTGCGTCCGGCACGGGGTCGGCACGTTGGTCGTCGTGGGCGGGGTGGCCGCCAACTCCCGGGTGCGGGCGCTGGCCCAGGAGCGCTGCGGGGCGGCGGGCATCACCCTGCGTGTACCGCCGCTGCGGCTGTGCACGGACAACGGCGCGATGATCGCGGCGGTGGGCGATCTGCTGGTGCGGGCGGGCGCCGAACCGGCTCCGCACGACGTCTCCATCGACCCGTCGGCGCCGCTGGAGTTCGCCGCGCTGCACCCCGTCGCCACCCTGGCGGTCTGATCCCTGACGGAGGCTCAGCGGCACGCCGCCAGCGCGACCAGTCCCCCGCACGTCACCGCGTACGCGGCGAGTCCGATCCACGCTCCCCGGCGGCTGAGCCGCTCCGCCCGTGCCGTGCTGCCGCCCCGGGCGGTCCAGCGCCAGGCCAGGACGGTGCCGGCCACGGCGAGCAGGAGGAAGGCAAGGGTGGCCAGGTGGAGCCAGTCCATCAGGGTCAGCCCGCTGGTGCTGGAGACCGTCGAGTCGACCTGCTGCCCGTTCAGCACCACCACGAACAGGCCCCCGCCGAGCACCCCGAGCCGGCTGTGCATGCCCTCCAGCCGCTCGGCGGTCACCAGCTCCTCGTCGGCCGAGGAGACCAGGAAGGTGGCGGCGGCGATGAGCAGCGCGAGGTAGAGCGGGGTGGTGAGCTTCCAGAAGGCCGTCGGATCGGCGCGGGCCACGTCGATCTGGATGCGGACGCGGCTGTAGGTGCTGCCGTGGCGCAGGCCGCGGTCGCCGTAGTTGGTCGCGTAGTGCTGGTCCACCGCGGTCAGACGGAAGCCGGTGACCCGCCAGCCGGGCGGGCGGATCTCCGGGTTGAGCGAGGAGTCGGCCGCGTCCGGCGCGAAGCGGAAGCGGGTGGTGTCGTCCGGCGCGGTCACCAGGACCTCGATGCGGTGCCGGTCGAAGGGGAAGTCGCGTACGTCCCACTCCTGGCGGAAGCTCGACTGCACCAGCACCTGGTCGAGCACCTGCCCGCCCCGGTCGACCACGTGCGGCTCCGAGGTCACCGGGTCGTCGGCGTTGGTCAGGGAGACGTGCGGCAGCGGGTCGGAGCTCCGGTCCGGGCAGATCGTCCACAGCCACAGCCGTGCGGAGAACCGGTTCCTGACCGGGTCGATGTCGAACAAGTCGCTGAAGTAGGCGCCCAGTTCGCAGTGGGCCGCGCCCGCGCGCGGGTGCGGCGGCGTACGCGGCGGGGGCGGCCAGGGCCCAGAACGCCCACGCGCCGAAGGCGGCGGCGAGTACGGCCCCCAGCAGGGACAGGACGGCGTGGCACTTGCGCGCACACGGCTGCGCGATCAGAGGCTCCGTGACCGGGGGTTGCGCGACCCGGGGTTCCGCGACCATAGACGACCATCGTCGCCCGCCTCGGCCGGACCTGGACAGTCCCGTGGAGCGGATGCGCCGGTGTGGGGGACGTCTCCGCGTCCGAATGCGGGCGCGGGCGGCCGTACGCCTCTTCCCCGGCCGAGGTCGGGGTCGGCCGGGGAAGAGGCGGGTCCGGGGGTCAGAGGAGGTCGGTGATGAGCCGGTAGCTGGTGGGGTCACCGGGCATCTGCCAGTGGAAGCCCTGGAGGACGAAGCAGGCCACGAGGTTGCTGGCCGCGAAGGCGAGCAGCACGGCGAGGGTCACGGCCGAGGCCCTGCGCAGGGCGGGCGAGGCGACGCCGGCGTCCAGGGGCTCGGCCTCGGGGGCCAGGAACAGGGCGGCTCCGGCGGCGACCGCGGCGGCAAGGAAGGCGATCAGGGCCCAGGTGTACAGGTGCAGGCCGAACAGGGCGCCGGCGTACCCGGGGTCCGGGGGCACGATGTGCATCAGGACCTGGGTGGCCGAGACGGTGCTCCCGATCAGCGCGGCCACCACGGCCCACCCCCAGCCGGCGGCGAACTCGCGGGTGGTCACCGCGCCGTTGCGCGAGCGGGCGATGATCCAGGCCGGGCCGACCGCGCTGAGCAGGAAGAACATCCGCTGGAGCAGACACATGGGGCAGGGGTACTCCCCCAGCCCGAACTGGAAGAAGTAGGCACCGGCGAGGGTGCCGCACATGCCCAGGACGTAGGCGTGGGCGAACCACAGTCCGAGGCGGTGCGAGAGGCCGGCCGAGGTGGCGGGGGCGGGGGCGGTGAGTGTGGCGGTCATGGTGAGGTCTCCTCCTCCGAGGGCGTACGGCTCAGAGGGCGATGTGGAAGGTGTGGTCCAGGACGTGGGGCAGGAACGCCAGCACCGTGGCGGCCAGGGTTCCCGTCCACAGGAGCATCCGGAACCGGCGGGGCCACTCGCGGAGCACCGCCAGGACGCACAAGAAGATGAGGAGGAAGAGGAGGGTGTACATGGTGTCCCTGCTTCAGCGGAAGGCTTACGACCTCACCCTCCGCCCGCGCCCCGCACCCCGGTAGGGGCTATGGGTCGATGGACCCATAGCCCCGCTCTATGAGTGCGCTTCGCCACCCCGTTACGGCGTGCCGGGCCGTTCGCCGTCGTCCGCCTTCGAGGCCCCGTCCGGGCTCCACGCGTAGGCGAACGGCACGAGGTCCTTGATCGCCACGCTTGCCACGACGCCCCCGGCCGTGGGCAGGATCACGCGGATGCCGGGGTGGTAGTCGAAGAGGACCTGCCGGTCCCTGCCGCACGGGCCCACGACACCGCGGCCGAGGTTGCCGACGGCGACGATCGTGGAGAGCTCCCGGGCGCCACAGGCGCGCGCGTTGCCGAGGGCGACGAGCTCCGCGCAGGGGCCGCCGGTGAAGTGGTAGAGGTTGATGCCGCCGTACATCGCACCGTCGGCCGCGCGGACGGCGGCGCCCATGGTGTGGACGCCGTCCTCCCCGTCGGTGTTCGCGTCGACGATGTCACGCGCGAAGTCGATGAGCTCGCGGTCGGCCGCGGTCAGTTCGTGGGTCGGGATGTGCATCCCCGCAGGTTACGGACGTGCGGCTCGGGCCGCGAACGGATTGGCGTCGGCCCTCGCCGCCCGGGCGGGTCCACAGGCGTTCGACCTTCTGGATCCATCGCTCCCTGGATCTCGTGGAGCGGCACCGGGTTGAGGTAATGGAGCTTCTCGCGGCCCCGGCGGACCGTACTGACGCTCGCGTGTCAAGTTCCGGAAGCCCGTCCGGAGCCCCATCAGCGGCGATTCCCGAGGCGCCGCACAGTTCTGGCCAAAACACGGGAAATTACTTGATCGCGCCATCGTGATGAAGTCCTAATGGCCGCGGGGGGTCCTGTCGTGGTGACGAAGAATGCAGCCGGAGAACTCAAGAGCAGGTCAGCGGTGCCGCTTCCGCCCTGCCGTTCGACCCGCCGACCACGGCGCACCCCCGGGCGCCGTGCGTTCTTCCGCCGGGCGACGGACCGGCGGAGACTGGACACCCCCCATCACCCCCAGTCGCTCTGTCGCATCGGCGCCACCCGTCGGCGGAGCATCCCCCTGCGCACAGTACGGAGTGAGATGTCCGAAGACACGGCCACCCTGAGCGGTGCCGTCACCTATCTGGAACTCCTGGCGATGCGGGCCTCCCGCGGAGCCTTCAGTCAACCGGCGCTGCAGGCACGGCGGGGAGGCGCTCCGCCCCACGTCGTGGACGACCTCGAACGGGCCGAGCAACTCGCCCTCGGGGTCGAGCAGCAGATGGCCGACCTGGAGCGGCGCAAGAACGAGCTCGCGCTGCTGATGGACACCACCCGGGCCCTGGCCGAGCAGGAGGACCTCGACTCGCTGCTCACCACCCTGGTGCGCCGCACCCGGCTCCTGCTGCACGTGGACATGGCCTGGGTGCTGCTCCTCGACGGCGAGGACGGGTCGTGCATCCGCGCCGCCGACGGCGCTATCTCCGTGCTCGGCGGGGTCGCCCGCGTCCCCGTCTGGCAGGGCCTGAACGCCATCGACGCGGTGGGCCAGTCGCCGGTGTGGACCTCCGACTGCCACCGGAACGACACGATCCCGCGCTCCGACCACATCGAGGCCGTCGTCGTCGAGGAGGGCCTGACGGCGCTGGTCGCGGTGCCGCTGCGCAGCGCGGGCAAGGTGGTGGGCGTGCTCTTCGGCGGCGACCGGGTCGCCCGCTCGTACACGGCGGACGAGGTCGCGACGATGTCCACCGTCGCCAACTACGCCACCGCCGCCGTGCAGTCGGTCCAGGCCCTGGAGAACGCCCGCGGCCGGGTCGCCGAGCTGGCCGCCGAGGTCGACCGGCTGCGCGCCCGGGAGCGGACGCAGCGGGAGACGGCGCTCAGCGGCGGGCAGCTGGTCGAACTCGCCCTCGGCGGAGCCGATGTGAAGGCGTTCGCCGCCGCCGCGGTCAAGGAGCTCGACGGCTCGGTGTGGCTGCGTGACGAGAACGACGACACGATGGCCCGCACCGGCGGCGAGTGGGACGACGAGGAGGAGCTGGCCGCCGCGACCTTCACGGCGCGCGCCGAGCAGCGCGTCGTCCACCTGGACGACGGCACCGCGGTGGTGCCCGTGCGGGCGGGCGAGGAGGACCGGGGCGCGTTCGTCCTGCGCTGCCCGGCGGGCCGGACTCCCGACCTGGACCTGGTCCGGTACGCGGTCCAGGCGGCGGCGATCCTGGTCACGCTCAACCGCGGCACCGAGTCCGCCGACCGCAAGTTCCGCGACGAGGCGCTGGACCGGCTGCTCAACGGCGTCCCGTTCAGCCGCCGCTGTCAGCGCCGCCTCAAGGGGCTCGGGCTCGACCTGAGCCGTCGGCACGCCGTGATCGTCACCCAGCTGCCGGTCGGCGGCGGCCACGCCCTGTCGACCTGGACGTCGACCTTCGTCTGGCTCCGCGGGGGCGCCAGAACGGTCCACAACGGCCATCTCGTGATCCTGCTGCCGCACTCCGACGCGCGCGAGGCCGCCCGCGACGTGAAGCAGCGCCTGGCCAAGACGCTCGGCCGGCCGGTCGCGGTGGGCGCGGCCTCGGCCTGCGGCGGCCCGGAGGAGCTCCGCGCCGCGTACCAGGAGGCCGCCGCCTGTCTGGACGTCCTGACGATCCTCGGCAAGGAGGACGCGGACACTCCGGCGATGGCCGACGAACTCGGCTTCGTCGGCATGCTGCTGGGCGGCAGTCGGGACATCGGCGCGTTCATCGAGCAGACGCTCGGCCCGATCCTCACCTACGACGAGCGGCGCTCCACCAATCTCGCCGCCACCCTGGAGGCGTACTTCGCGGCGGGCGCCAGTCCCACGTACGCGGCCGAGGCGCTGCGGGTGCACACCAACACGGTGGCCCGGCGCCTGGAGCGCGTCTCGCAGCTGCTCGGCCCCGAGTGGCAGCAGCCGGGCCCGGCCCTGGAGATCCAGCTGGCCCTGCGCCTGTCCAAGGTCAGCGCGTCGCTGCGGGGCCAGGCGGTGGCCGGGCAGGTCGTGCGCTGACCCCGCTCCAGGAGGCTCCCCGCCCGCCCCGGTACGCGTACCGGGGCGGGTTCCGGTTCAGGTGGGGGCGTGGGCGGCGAGGAAGTCGTCGACCACGCGCTCGATGTACTCGGCGGTGACCGCCCGCCCGGCGAGCAGTCGCCGGTACATCAGCGGGCCCGCCAGCTGGTCGACCGCCAGGTCCGCATCGAGGTCCGCGGCCAGCTCGCCCCGGGCCTTGGCCGCGTCGAGCACGGTACGGAAGACGCGGGAGCCCTCGCGGTAGAGCGCCTCCTTGAGCCGGGCGAAGACCGGGTCGACCCCGGCGCGCTCGATGACCGCGCGCAGCCCTCTGTCGCTCACCGGATCGTGCAGCAGGCGGCGCAGCCCGTCGAGTTCGCGGATGAGGTCGTCGCGCAGGACGCCCGTCGGCGGGGTGTGCGCGGTGGAGATCCGTTCGGCGATGACGTCCCGGACCAGGCCCGAGGCGTCGGGCCAGTGGCGGTAGAGAGTCGTACGGCCCACTCCGCTGCGGGCGGCGACGGCGACATGGGTGACGGCCGACCAGCCCTGCTCGATGAGCAGGTCCCGAGCGGCGGCCAGGGCGGCGGCCCGGCTGCGCTCGGCGCGCGGGTCGGGGCCGCGGCCCGGCGCGTCGGAGGTGCGGCTCGGCTCGGTGGGCGCGGACATCCGGCTCCGTCCTGTCGTCGTGGTGGCACGAGTGTAAGGGGCGCGGCCCGGGTTGCTGTGTCTCCTTCCGCTGACGTATGCGCAGGTCACGCGTACCGCAGCTGCGGCTTGTCCCGCCGTGCGACCCACTGTCCGACCACCTTCCCCGACGAAGCTTTATGGAACAGCTTGCCCCACACCTTACTGTGGGGCAAGCTGTTCCATAGGTTCGGAGCAACGTGCACCGTTCAGTGCCGGCCCGGCGTCTTCCCCCACCGCCGCAACGACCGCAGCGACACCCGACCCGTTTTGTGAGAGGACCCCTGCCATGACCGCCACCGAGGGCCGCGCCCAGCCCGATCTGACGCTGATGTACGCGACCCACGACGCCTTCCGGCGCGACCTGGGCCTGCTGGCCGCGGCCGCCCGGGACAACGGCACCGCGCCCGGCTCGGCCTTCCGGACCGGGTGGGAGACCTTCCAGACGTTCCTGACGATCCACCACACCGCCGAGGACAAGGTGCTGTGGCCGCTGATGCGCGCCAAGCTCGCCGACGACCCGGCGCGGTTGCGGCTGCTCGACGAGATGGACGACGAGCACGAGGCCCTCGACCCGCTCCTCGATGCCGTCGAGGACGTACTGGCCCAGCGGCAGCAGGAGCGGCTGCCCGCCCTGATCTCCACCGTGGCCGACAAGCTGGCCCACCACCTCGAACACGAGGAGCGGGCGGCGCTGCCCGTGGTCCTTTCGGTGCTCAGCGCCCAGGAGTACGACACGTTCGGCGCCGAGCAGCGGCGCATGCTGGGGGTCAAGGGCGGCGCCCTGTACTTCCCCTGGGTGCTCGACGGCGCCTCCGAGGAGACGCAGCGCACCGCGCTCGGAGTGGTGCCGCCTCCGGTGCGCTTCCTCTACAAGGCCGTGTGGCGCCCGCGCTACCAGAAGCGCACCCGGGCCTTCGCCCAGGCCGCCGCCTGACACCCCTCCGGCTCCGGCGAACACGACGGTGCCCGGCGTCCATCCGATGGACGCCGGGCACCTTGCCGTAACAGCCTTACCGGTCAAGCGAAGTCAGCAGGGAGCGAGGCTCAGGCGAAGTCGGCCGTGTGCGCCTCGGCCCAGTCCCGGAAGCTGCGCGCCCGGCGGCCGAGCACGCCCTGCACGTCCGGGAACAGCCGCCCGCGGAAGTCGTCGCCCGATTCGAGCGCCTTCCGCAGCGCCGCCACCACGCCGTCGGCGGTGGCCTCCCCGTACAGCCCCGCCATGACCGCGCGGTGCTCCTCGATCGAGATCTGCTCGAAGCGCAGCTTCCGGCCGAGCACCGACCCGAGCACCGCCACCTGCTCACGGGCCGTCAGCGCCTCGGGGCCGGTCAGCGCGTAGGTGCGGCCCTCGTGGCCCGGCTCGGTCAGCGCGCGCACCGCCACGTCGGCGATGTCCTGCGGGTCCACCAGCGCCTCGGGCAGATCGGCGACGGGGCTGCGCACCACGCCGTCCCCGCGCGCCGCGTCCGCCCAGCCGAGGGCGACCGTCATGAAGCCGTTGGGGCGCAGGATCGTCCAGGCCAGGCCCGACTCGGTGAGCGCCTTCTCGGCCTGGCGGTGCCACAGGCCCAGCGGGGTGTCGTTCTCCTCCTCGACCTCCGCGACACCGAGCGTGGACAGCTGCACGATGTGCTCGACGCCCGTCTTGCGGGCCACGGCGACCAGATTCGCGTCGTGGGTGCGCTTGTTGTGGCCGAGCGACATGAGGAAGACCTTCCGCACGCCGTCGAGCGCGTCCGGCAGCGTGTCGGGCAGGCCCAGGTCGGCGCCCACCACCTCTATGCCGGACGGGAGCCCGGCGCGGGCGGGGTCGCGGGTCAGGGCCCGTACGGAATGGCCCGCCGCGTGCAGGCGCGCCAGCACCTTGCCGCCGATGTTGCCGGTCGCCCCGGTCACCAAAATGGTCATGGTCGCAGTCTCCGATTCAGCTGAGGGAAGGTTCTGTGGTCAGGTGGCGGGGCGGTCCAGGACCGTGCGCAGGGCGTCCTCCAGGCCCGAAGTCCCGGAGTCGTCCGCCGCGCGCCAGGCGATGAAGCGGTCGGGGCGCACCAGGGCCGCGCCCGTGGGCGTCACGCCGTAGCTCTTCTCCCAGCCGCTCGCCCGGTGCACGGCGATCTCGATGCCGAGCCGCCCGGCGGCGCTCTTCGCGGCGGCCTCCCACCCGGTGGCGTCGGCCCCGGCGAGCAGGACGAAGGAGCGGCCGAACAGGGCGGTGGTGGAGCCGCCGCCGTCGAGCCGTACGTACGGCGCCCGTGAGCCGGGGCGGCCGGTGGGGGCCGTCGGGTCCTCCAGGAGCTCGCCCTCGTCGCCCGGCTCCAGGACCACGGCGCCCTGGGCGCAGCGGTAGCCGAAGACCTGGACGACGGGGTGGATGGGCTCGGCCGCCGTGCCGTCGTCGAGGTCGGGGCCCAGGCGCTCCACGGTGTTGGCGAACTGCTGCTCCGCGATCATGTCGGAGACCGGCCTGCGCTCCGCGTCGTGGCTGGCGAGCAGCCCCGGGCCGGCCTGCCCCCGGACGGTCAGGGCCAGCTTCCAGGCGAGGTAGAAGCCGTCCATGATGGCCGTGTTGCCGCCGAGCCCGCCGGGCGCCGGCACCACCTTCGCCGCGTCGCCCACCAGGTGCACCCGCCCGACGGAGAACCGGTCCGCGACCTCGCACACGATCTCGGTGCGGCCCGAGCCCGCCACCGTCAGCTCCAGGTCGGGCATGCCCAGACCGGTGCGTACGAGGGCGGCGCACTGCTCCTCGGTCCAGTCGCGGAAGTCGGGCTGGTCCTTGGTCATGCCGTGGATGTATCCGTACCGGCCGGGGATGTCCGTGGTGTAGAAGACGCCCGGCACCGGCTGCAGGAGGTGGAACAGGGCGAACCTCTGCCCCTCGGTCACGCCTCCCTCCAGGCCCTTGAGGGGGCCGCTCATGTCCGCGTCGAAGAACACCCGGAAGACCTCGCCGAGCCGTCCGCGCCCGTGGATGCCGACGCCCAGGGCCCGGCGAGCTGGGCTCTTGCGGCCGTCGGCCGCCACCATGTGGTCGGCGCGCACGGTGCGTTCGGCGCCGGTGGCCACGTCGCGCAGGAGCGCGGTGACCCCGTCGGCGTCCTGGGTGAAGGAGACCAGCTCGGTGCCGAAGGCGAGTTCGGCGCCGAGCTCGCGGGCGCGCTCGGCGAGGATGACCTCGGTGTGCTCCTGGCTGGCCATCGCCCAGTCCTCGGGCGAGACGTGGCCCATGCTCATCTCGCCCTGCGTCATGATGCCGCGCAGCACCGGGCCGGAGAGGGTCTCGGCGAGCGCCATGTAGAAGTCGCCGGTGCCGCCCGGCGAGGCGGCGGTGATCCGGTCGGCCACGCCGCCGATGCGTAGCGCCTCCATCGTGTGCGGGTACTGCCCGCGCGCCTTCATCACGACGGAGGTGCCGGGGTGTTTCTCGACCAGCAGCGGCCGGACGCCGTGCAGGCCGAGGAAGAGCGCGGTGGACAGGCCTGACAGACCGCCGCCGGCGATGAGGACGGGCACGGATGCCTCGGACACGGACACTCCCGGGTTCGGTGGACAAGACGGTGCCCTCAGCATCGGCAGCCGGGACGGTGACCGGATCGGGGCGCGATACCGACGGGCTGGGGGCCCGGTCGTGGCGTACGGGCGCCGCCGTCCTCCAACGAGTCACCAACCAGGCATCAGCGGCGGGGCGGAGTGTGGAGAGCGCCCCCGGAGCCACCACCCACGGGCCGGAGCCGTCCGGCCCGCGCCGGTGGCCGGGGTCACCGTTCGTCCTAACGAGGAGTCTTCGTGGTCGTCTTCGTCAACAAGCTGACGCTCATCGGCAAGCCCGAGGAGCTGGAGCGGATCTACGCGCACGTCGCCGAGTTCATGGAGGTGCAGCCCGGTCTGATCCGCTACCAGCTGATCCGCTCCCAGAAGGAGCCGGGCACCTACTTCAACGTGGCCGAGTGGGACAGCAAGGAGTCCTTCGACACGGCGCTGGCCGAGCCCGAGTTCCGGGCCCGCCTCAAGGCGCTGGGCACCGTCATCAAGGGCGAGCCGCACCTGAGCGACGTCGTCGTCGAGGGCGTCGCCCGCGAGGCCGGAGCGGCCCGATGACCCCCGACGTCGCCGCGGTCATGGCGTCCGCCGGCACGCATGTGCCCGCCGTCTCGGCGGACACGTACGCCCAGATCCTCCAGTTCTACGCCCGCCACATGCAGCTGCTCGACGCGGGTGAGGCGGAGGAGTGGGCACAGGGCTTCACCGAGGACGGGGTGTTCGCGCAGAACGTCAAGCCCGAGCCGTGGAAGGGCCGTTCGCACATCGCCACCTCCATGCGGCGCGGCGTCGACCGGCTCGCGGGACGCAACGTCCAGCGCCGGCACTGGTTCTCCATGGTGGTCGCGACCCCCGAGAGCGCCGACGCCGGGGAGGAGGAGGCGGTCCGCACCCAGTACTACGCGGTCGTCTTCGAGACCCCGCACGGCGGCAAGGCCTCGGTGTATCTGAGCACCACCGGCGAGGACGTCCTGGTCCGGCGGTCCGGCCGGTGGCTGATCAAGCACCGCGACATCAACCACGACGGGTCCTGACCCGATGGCGCCCCCGCCCCCGGACACCGCGGACGGCCGCCTCTACGACGAGGTCCAGCGGTTCTACGCCCGCCAGGTGCGCCTCCTGGGCGACGGCGACGTGGACCGCTGGGCGCTCACCTTCACCGAGGACGCCGTCTTCGAGCAGGAGGCCCCGGCGGACAAGGTCTTCGCCGGGAACGCGCCGCCCGTACGCACCGGGCGCGCCGCCATCGCGGCGGCGGCCCGCGGAGCGGTCGGCGAGCGCCGGGCGGACGGGCGGGTACGGCGGTATCTGATCGGGATGCTGACCGTGCGCCCCGCCCCGGACGGCGCCGTGCACACCCGCTACGACGCGGTGCTCGTACAGACCCCGCGAGGCGGTCCCTGCGAGCTCCACTTGAGCACCACCGGGCGGGACGAGCTGGTCCGTCACGACGACGGCTGGCTCGTCCGGCACCGGGTCAACTCCCACGACAGCGTGGCCGGTTCGCACACCGGCACCGAGCAGGAGGAACACCATGGCCGATCTGACACGTGAGCGGGTGGAGGCTGCCTACGCGGCCCTCATGACCGGCGACCGCGACAAGATCACCGAATACTGGTCCGAGGACCTGCGCTTCCAGATGCCCGGCAACCACCAGTTCGCCGGCTGGTTCAACGGCCTGGACGACTACCTCCAGAAGATGGGGAAGCTGGGCGAGGCGTGCGGCGGCCGCATCGAGGCCGAGACGCAGCACATCCTGATCAACGAGGCGGAGGGCGTCTCCGTCGACATCTACCGCCTCGACGGTTACCGCGCGCACGCCGAGGAGGGCACCGTCTCCCCGTACGAGCGGCTCCAGGTCGAGGGCGTGCACATGCTGCGCTGGGAGAACGGGAAGATCGTCGAGGGGCGCAGCGCCCTGTTCGCCGACGGTGTCACGCGGGGCAACCTGTGGTGGTCGCCGGTCGGCACCGACGGAGAGCGCACGGAGCTGTGACCGGCCCGGCCACGGGCGCGGACACGGGCCTGGCCGGGCGGTGCGTCGTCGTCACCGGGGCCGGCACCGGGATCGGGCGGGCGGTGGCGCACGCCTTCGCCGACGAGGGCGCCCGGGTCCTGGTGGTGGGGCGCGGCGCCGCCCGGCTCGCCGAGACGGCGGCCGGGCGCCCCGGGATCCACCCGTTCGCCGCCGACGTCTCCACGCCGGACGGGCCGCGGCTCGTCGTGGAGGCGGCCGTACGCGAACTGGGCGGCCTCGACGTCCTGGTGAACAACGCCGTGACCATGCGGTCCGCCCCGCTCGGCACCATCGAGGCGGACGACACCCACCGCCAGGTGGCCACCAACCTGCTCGCGCCGCTCTTCCTCACCCAGGAAGCGCTCCCCCACCTCGAAGCGGCCAAGGGCACCGTCCTCAACGTCACCACC
This sequence comes from Streptomyces melanogenes, assembly GCF_014649795.1. GTDB lineage: Bacteria > Actinomycetota > Actinomycetes > Streptomycetales > Streptomycetaceae > Streptomyces > Streptomyces noboritoensis. The sequence goes on along the minus strand of NZ_BMTS01000004.1, from coordinate 373,016 downwards.
GCCGGCAACCAGCGCGGCTGGCCCGGCCATTCCGTCTACGGCGCCACCAAGGCGGCGCTCGACTTCCTCACCCGCACATGGGCGCTCGAACTCGCGCCGCGCGGCATCCGGGTCGCCGCCGTGGCCCCCGGGCCCGTGGAGACCCCGATCGGCGAGCACGCCGGCCTCGACGCCGCGGGCATCGAGCGGATGCGCGAGCGCCAGCGCGCCCGGGTGCCGCTCGGCCGGGTCGGGCAGCCCGAGGAGATCGCCTGGTGGCTGGTCCACCTGGCGCGCCCCGAGGCGTCCTTCGCCACCGGCCTCGTGCTGCCGGTGGACGGCGGCGCCGGGGTCGTGTTCTGACCGCACCGCCCAACGACATACCAGACCAACACGTCTGCGACGACACGGAGTAGCAATGGAATTCGGTATCAATTTCTTCCCCACCGTCGGTCCGGAGGAGAAGCCCGCCGATGTGTACTTCGACGAGGCCCTGCGGCTCGTGGAGCTCGCCGAGGAGCTCGGCTACGACCACATCAAGACCGTGGAGCACTACTTCTTCAAGTACGGCGGCTACAGCCCGGACCCGGTGACCTTCCTGGCCGCCGCGGCCGCCCGCACCAGCCGCATCAAGCTGGTCACCGGCGCGGTGATCCCGGCCTTCACGCACCCGCTGAAGCTGGCCGGCAAGCTCGCCATGCTGGACAACATCTCCAAGGGCCGCCTCCAGGTGGGCTTCGGCCGGGCGTTCCTGCCGGACGAGTTCGACGCCTTCGAGCTGGCCATGGACGAGAGCCGGCCCCGGTTCCTGGACGGCCTGCGCGCCTGCCAGAAGCTGTGGTCCGAGGAGAACGTGGTCTGGGACAGCGAGTTCTACAAGTTCGGCCCGGTCACCCTGCTCCCGAGGCCCTACCAGCGCCCGCACCCGAGGATCCTGGTGGCCGCGGCCATCACGCCCTCGTCCTGCGAGCAGGCGGGCCACGACGGCCACGGGCTGCTGCTCGTGCCGTCCATCTCCAAGCGCGAGAAGGTGCAGGAGATGCTCACGCTGTACCGCAAGGCGTACGCCGACGCGGGCCACGCGCCGGGCGGCGACGAGGTGCACCTGAGCTACGGCTGCTACCTCAGCGAGGACTCCGCCGAGGCGATGGCCAAGGGCCGTGAGTACTCGCAGCGCACCAACGCCGTGATGGTCGACGCCGTCGCCGCCTGGGGCACCCGCCGCAGCGAGGGCTACGCCGGGTACGAGGCCATCGTCGACAAGATCAAGAAGTCCGACTTCGACAAGTCGGTGGCCGAGAACAAGACGCTGGTGGGCACCCCCGCCGAGGTCACCGAGCGGCTGCGCACCATCCGCGAGTGGTACGGCGACGTCACCATCAGCCTCCAGATGATCTCCGGCAACCCGCCCTACGAGGAGACGGCCCGCACCGCCCGGCTCTTCGCCGAGCAGGTCATCCCGAACTTCCGGTAGACACACGGCACTTCGCGCCACGCGCGCGGGCACGAGGAAGGGGCTCCCCCGAAACCATCGGGGGAGCCCCTCTCGTATGTCCGCCGAAGCGATCGGCGGGTCAGGCGCCCGTGACCGAGGCCACCAGCAGCGAGGCCACGCGCGCGGCGACCGCCGAGATGGTCAGCGCGGGCGGCACGGCGCCGGACGAGCCGTGCAGCAACGAGCTGTCGACGACGTACAGGTTGCGCGCGCCGCGCACACTGCCGTCGGCGGCGGTGGCCAGGCCCAGCGGCACACCGCCCACCACGTTGCCGCCCGTGGTGCCGATGCGGTTGAAGGCCGTCTTGCTGCCCGGGGTGGCCGCGTTGAGCCGGTCCAGGGTGTGCTGGACCGCGTGGGTCGCCCGCACCGCGCGCGGGTCCTCCACGGGCCAGTTCAGGACCACGTCGTCCTTGCCGGCGTCGTACCGGAAGGAGCCCAGCGGCTCGGTCGGCGAGGCGCCGATGGTGGTGATCCACCCCTCGTCGGACGGGGCGTCCACCCAGGGGAAGTTGAGGAGGGTCACCGGGGCGTGCGGGTTGTCCTGCCAGTCCTTGACGATGACCGAGCACGGGCCGCCCTGCGCCGGGTTGTTGGGGGCCATCCCCGTCCGGGCGGTGATGACCTCGCTGTTGCCGACCCGGGTGCCCACCGAGGCGTCCAGGCCGGGCAGGTGTCCGGCGGCCTTGGCGCGCAGCAGCAGCCGGGTGGTGCCCAGCGTGCCCGCCGCCAGGACCAGGTGCGTGGTGTGCACCTCGTGCCGGGCGACCAGTGTGCCGCGCTCGTCGAGTTCGTCGTACGAGACGAGGTGGCCGTCGCCCTGCGGCCGGATCCCGGTGACCACGCTGAGCGGGCGCACCTCGACGTGGCCCGTCGCCTCGGCGCGGGCGAGGACGGTGACGTCCATGCTGCGCTGGGCGCCGCTGTTGACGCCGAAGACGTTGAGCCCGGCGATGTGCGAGGCGGTGCGGCGGCCGGCCATCTCCTCGCGGATCGCGTCCCAGTCGACGGCCAGGTCGACCAGGTCGTAGGGGATGCCCGCCCGCTCCAGCTGGTCCATGAAGTCGCGCGAGGAGCGGTAGAAGTCGGAGTCGAGGACGTCCTTCGGTATCGGGGAGCAGCCGATCAGCTCCCGGGCCTGCGGGTACCAGACGTCGTGCATCTCCTGCTGGTCGAGGAAGTCCCCGAAGGCCCGGCGGAAGAGCTCGGGCGAGGGCTCGACCATCGTGCCGTTGCTGAGCAGCGAGGCGCCGCCGACGCCCGCCGCGGCGATCATCGTCAGGCCCTCGCCCTCCAGGGACTCCAGGACACCCGGGTAGATGTCGAGCGCCTGGTCGGTGAGCGGGGACTTGGGGCTCAGCCAGGAAGCGCGGCCGTCCGGCCGGTGCTGGGTGGCGAAGGTGTCGCCGTCGGCGCCGACCTGCCAGCGGCGGCCGCGCTCCAGGACGATCGTGGCGACCCCGGCCTCGGCGAGCCGCAGGGCCGCGATCGATCCGGCGTAACCACTGCCGACGACCAGGGCGTCGGTGCGGTGCTGATGGGTTTCCATGGGACGGCCTCTCTGAACGGGTCGGAACATACGTAAGGTTGGGGCGAGTTGAACATGGGCCGCGGGCTCAGGCCAGCGGTTCCAGGGTGCGGGCGAGCAGGTTGGCGGCGTTGCGCGCCAGCGGGACGTCAGCCTCCGCGGCGACCAGGCCGTGCTCCACCAGGAGCCGGCCCACCCGGGAGGCGATCAGGGCGAACCGGAAGCCCGCGAACACCTCGTACCAGTCCATGTGCGCCGCGACGGGCCGCCCCGCCAGCTCCTCGTAGCGCCGGACCGTCTCGGCGCGCCCGGGCAGCCCGGGCAGCCGGGGTGCGCCGACGCCCTCGCTGAGGTGCCGGTCGAGGTAGAGGTACCAGCCGAGGTCGGCCTCGCCGGGGCCCAGGAAGGTCATCTCCCAGTCCAGTACGGCCACGGGGGCCACCCCGGAGAACATCAGGTTGCCCAGGCGCGCGTCGCCCCACAGCAGGCTCGGCCGCTCCGGCTCGGGCGGCAGCCCGTCCCGCAGCAGCGCCAGCGCCTCGCGGACCGGGACGCTGTCCGCGCCGCCGAAGTGGTCCATGTGGGCTTCGTAGTAGTCGAGTTGGGCGCCGAGTCCGTAGGGACCGTGTGTCGACTCGCGCAGGGCGTCGAGGCCGAGCGCACTGGCGTCGAGGCGGTGGATGCGGTGCAGCGCCTCCACACCGCCCCACCACACCGCCGCGCGGCTGCCTTCGTCCAGCGCGGACACAGGTCCGCCGTCGCGGTGGTACGAGGGCAGGTCCGGCGGGACCCAGCCCTCGACGCGGTCCATGGCGTAGAAGGGCGCGCCGAGCAGTCCGGGGTCGGGCTCGAAGCCGACGACGCCGGGCACCGGAACGTCGGTGTCGCGCAGGGCGTCGAGGACGCGGTACTCCTCGTCGAGCCGGGAGCCCGGCATCACCCGGTAGCGGGTGGGGGCGACCCGGACGACCAGGCGGCGGTGCTCCTCGGAGCCCTGTGGCCCCCACTTGGTGTCCACGAGCAGCGTCTCGTTGGAGAAGCCGAGGCCCTCGGGCACCTCGACGCGGACGCGCAGGTCCGCCGCCTCGGGCAGCCGTTCGGCGAGCCAGGTCGTCAGATGTTTGCGGGTGAGTTCGGGATCACGTTGCTGGGGCACGGGCATGGCCGGCTCCTCCATCCATATACGGGTGTCCCCCATGGTCTTCGCGGCCGATGGGGACCGGATGGAGGATGAACGGCGACGCCGGGGGCGGCCCGACGCGCTCATCGGCGGCTCTGCATCCGCCTCCGACCGGTTCCCCAACCACCTCCCCCAGCATGGCTGTTGACCGGAGAACACCATTGAGGAGGTCGACATGTCCTGGGCACCGCCTGTGGGTGCGTTCGTGGAGCCGCAGCTGTTCCGGCACATACTCGGCCACGTCCCGAGCCCCGTCACCGTGGTCACCGCGGCGACGGCGGCCGGGCCCGCCGGACTTGTGGTGGGGTCGTTCGTGTCGGTGTCGCTCGAACCGCCCCTCGTAGGGATCTTCATCGACGAGAAGTCGGTGAGCTGGCCGCCGATGAGCGAGGCGGGGTCCTTCACCGTCAACATCCTCGCCCACGACCAGCAGGAGCTGTGCGCGCGCTTCGCCAAGAGCGGCGGACCGGGTGACACCGCGAGCAAGTTCGCCGGTCTGACGTGGTGGGAGTCGCCGCACGGCAACCCGGTGCTGCCGGGCACCACCGCCTGGCTGGACTGTCTGGTGCGCCAGGTCCAGCGGCTCGGCGACCACTTCTTCGCCGTCGCCGAAGTGGTGGGTCTCGGGGTGGACGCCGCCCGCCCGCCCCTGGTCTTCCACCGGGGCGCCCTGCACACCGTCGCACCCTCCTCCGAGGGGTCTGGCGAGCGCGGCTAGCGCCTGCGCCCGCGCATGGCTTCGCCCCGCCGGTTCGACCGGCGGGGCGACTGCGTGCGTTTACCTTCAGGCCAGACAGGCCAGGGCCTGGCCGCCGTTGAGGCGGGCCATCTCGCCCATCACCGGGGCCGAGCGGATCTGGGTGTCCAGGGGGTTGCCGAGCGCCTCGGAGTAGGCGCGGTGCAGATTGGCCACCAGCCGCTCCGGGTCGCGCAGTTCCGCGTGCGCGCCGAGCGGGGTGTCGCGGGCCGCCTCGAACGGGGTGAGTCCCGCGTCGACCCCCTCCGTGGCGACCTTCTGCAGCCAGCGCAGATACGCCTCCGCCTCGTCGAGTGCCTCGGGCCCGGCCACCGGGCCGTGCCCGCCCACGACGGTACGGGGCCCAAGCGCCCGCAGCCGCGTGATCGCCTCCAGGGAGCCGACGATCGACCCGGCGAGCAGGAACGGCGTGCACCCGGGCATCAGGACGTCGCCCGCGAACAGCACCCGGTGCTCGGGCACCCACACCACCACGTCGTTGCTGGAGTGCGCCGGGCCCACGTACATCAGCTCGACCGCAAGGTCGTCGACGTACACCGTCAGCCGGTCCTCGAAGGTCACCATCGGCAGCGAGCGGCCGAGGTCGCCGAGGTCGCCCCAGGGGGTGTCGGGCCACACGTGCTTGAGGCCCTCGCCCTTCTCGGCCATCTCGGCGCGGGTGTGCGTGTGCGCGATGACGGTGGCGTGCGGGGCGGCGACGGCGTTGCCGAAGGTGTGGTCGCCGTGGTGGTGGGTGTTCAGGACGGTCCGCGGTTCGGCGCCGCCGCGTTCGAGCGCGGCGGCGCGCAGGGCGCGGGCCCTGGCCTCGGTGGCCGCGGTGTCGACGAGCGCCACCGAGTGGGGGCCGGCCAGGATCCCGGCGTTGTTCAGGCACCAGCCTCCGTCGGGCTGGACGTACGCGAAGATCCGGTCGGCCACCTCCTCCACGCGCGGCGGCGGTACCTGGGAGACGGGGCTGTCGGAGGACGCTGTGGATGGCAGGCTCATGCCTTCCACGGTGGCCACACCTCCTGGAGGACAGGAGGTGCGCCGGTGACCGACGGCTGGAGGACTCCGGGGCGCGTCACGGCAGGGGTGGGGGCCCGGCGGTCCGCACAAACCGCCGGGCCCCGGGGAAGGAAGGTCTCAGAGGGTGAGGACGACCTTGCCGTTGGCCTGCCGCTGCCGCAGCGCGTCGAGCGCGGGCTCGGGATCGCTCCAGGACCCGACCGCCGCGACCTCGGGCGTGAGCCGCCCCTCGGCCACCAGGCGCACCAGCGAGGCGAGGTCGCGGGCGACGCTGCGGCGGGTCACCTCGTCGAAGAGGTGGAGGTAGCTGATCCGCAGTCCGGGGCGCGCATGGCCCCAGTCCAGCGGCAGCCGCAGTTCCTCGCGCACGGTGTTGCCGTAGCAGACGACCGTGCCGCCCGGCCGCACCCGCCCGAAGGCACCGGCGAGCACCCGCCCGCCGACGCTGTCGACCAGCACGTCCACCGGACCTCCGGCGTCGCCCTCCTCGTACGTCTCGACGGTGTGGGCGCCCAGGGACCGCAGGCCCTCCGCACGGCCCGGGGAGCCGACCTGGGCGATGACCTCGGCGCCCGCGGCGGCGGCGAGCTGCACCAGCATCCGGCCCACTCCGCCGCCCGCGCCGGTGATCACCACGGACCGGCCGAGCAGCGGTCCCGCGTACTCCAGCGCGTACAGCGCGGTCAGTCCCGCCACCGGCAGGGCCGCGGCGGCGGGCCAGTCCAGGCCGTCGGGCACGGGGGTGAGCCGGGTGGGCGACAGGGCTATCCGCTCGGCCCAGCCGTCGCGTTCGGCGAGAGCGGTGACGCGGGTTCCGGCCGCGGGTCCGGTCCCGTCGGCGGCAGCGCGCAGGACCGTGCCCGCCACATCCCAGCCGAGCCGGGACCCCGGCGGGAGCTGCCCCATCAGTGCGAGCTCACCGCGGTTGACGGCGATCGCGTGCACCTCGACGAGCGCCTGGTCGGGGCGCGGCTCGGGCTCGGCGACCGAGTCGAGGCGCAGTCCGGAGTCACCGGACACCAGTGCCTTCACGAGGCCTCCGCCCAAGTCGCTTTGGTCCATGGGGACATGGCTGTCGATCTCCTTGTCTGACGGTTTTTCAGGAATTACGAGTGGTGCCGGTCGGCAGCGCGCAAGGGGTACGGGCCGGGGTGGTCGTGGGTCACCACCTCAGCCCGCCGTTGACCTCCAGGACATGGCCGTTGACGTAGTCGGAGCCGTCGTCGGCCAGGAACAGCGCGGCGTCGGCTATCTCCTCGGCCCGTCCGGCGCGACCGGCCGCGATCTTGCCGCGGTAGTAGTCCCAGACGGTTTCGTTGCGGGCCAGCTGGCGTCCCATCCCCTCGTCGATGAAGCCCGGGCTCAGGCAGTTCACCGTGATGGGCTTGCCCGCCAGCTCGACGGCGACGACCCGGGTGAGCATCTCGATCCCGGCCTTCGACGCCGCGTACGCCGACGAGCCGGGGGCCACCCGGGTCGCCAGCGCCGACGACAGGGTGATGACGCGGCCCCCGCCGTCGCGCAAGAGGTACGGCACCGCTGAACGCACGGACAGAAACGTACCGTTGAGATTGGTGGAGATGACGTCGTCCCAGTGCGCGGCGTCCAGCCCCTGAGCCGGACCGGCCCGGCTGACGCCTGCGCCGGCCACCAGGACGTCCAGGCGGCCGTATGCCTCGTACGTGCCGCGCATCAGCGCTTCCACCGAGTCCGGGTCGCGGACGTCCACGGGGTGGTAGGCGAGGTCGCCCTCGCCCACCGGCGGCAGTTCGCGCCCCTCGTCGGGCTCGCGGGCGGCGCAGACGACGCGGCACCCTTCCTTGGCGTATGCCTGGGCGATCGCGTACCCCAGGCCTTTGGTGCCACCGGTGACGATGGCGACCTTCCCTGCGAGTCGCACGTGTGCCTCCTCGGGGATCGTGTCGACGGAGGCCGACGTTACGGAATCCCGAGGGAGGCTGACTGAACTCCCGATGGGGGGCCGCGATGGAGCGAGTTGACGGATCCTGAACTCTCCTGGGAGAGCCACCCGGGCCCCGGGGATAGTCTCGCTGAACAACGGCGCCACCGGTCGTCACCGGTTTCGTCAATTCGGGGAAACAAGCGAGAGGTCGTCATGGAATTCTCGGTGCTCGGTTCGCTGCGGGTGCGTGAAAACGGTCACGATTACGCCCCCACCGCACCCAAACAGCGTCAGCTCCTCGCGCTGCTCGTCTTCAACGCCAATCAAGTCGTCACCGTCGGGACCTGTATCGAGGAACTGTGGGGAGAAAGTCCCCCGGATACCGGGCTTTCCACGCTCCAGTCGTACGTTCTGCAGCTCAGGCGCATCCTGAAGCGGGTGCCGCGCATCGGCAGCCTCAAGGCGGCGCGCGAATTGCTGCAGACCAGGGACGGCGGATATCTGCTCGCTGTCCGCCCCGAGGAACTCGACGTCAATCTCTTCCACGATCTCGTGCGCCAGGGCAGGGCGGAACTCGGCAAGAACGACGCCGTCGCTTCCGAACTGCTCTCCACGGCCCTGGGGCTGTGGGAGGGATCGGCGCTCTCCGACGTCCAGGCGGGGCCCGTTCTGCGTATTCATCTGGCGGGTCTGGAGGAAACCCGGATCAGCGTCCAGGAACAGCGCATCGACGCCGATCTCCGGCTCGGCAGGCACCATGATCTTCTCGGTGAACTGAGCGCGCTGTGCGCGCTGTATCCCACGCACGAGAATCTGCACGCCCAGTTCATGCTGGCGCTGAGCCGTTCCGGGCGGCGCACCCAGGCGCTGGAGGTCGTCCAGCGGCTGCGCAGGATGCTGGGCGACGAGCTCGGGCTCGAACCGTCCCCCCGGATGAACCGGCTGCACCAGGCGGTGCTGGCCTGCGACCCGGTGATCGACGCGCCCACCAGGACCGCCCCGCTGCTCTCGCTCGACCTGCTCGCCCACAGCGGAGCCCGCTCGGCCTGAGCCACCACCCACCGCCGCCACGCCCGGCCGCGAAGACCTCCACGGTCTTCGCGGCCGGGCGTTTCTGTGTATGCAGCAGGGTGTTTCTCGCCGAGGGTGCGGGCGTACGCTGAGCGCGCTGGCCGTACCGCCGGTAGCAGCGTGCAGTGCCCGATCCTGCGTCCGTCACGGTGCGTTCTGTGTGGCCGGACCACATGTCCGCCGCCCTCGAACACGTCCAAGACGGCTCTCTGACCAGGGGATTCAGGAGAACAAACCGGTCGGCCGCCCTGCCCTTTGCCGGACCATGCCGTTCCCCGTGGTGTCCGCCACCACCTCGGATCCCCGCGTGTGATGGTTGTCTCCGGCAAGAAGTCGGGGCCGGAAGATTGGAAGCGGTGAGAGGGAGGTTACCCCTCTCCTCGGGGCGGTCAGAGGGTGCCCCCTCTACCTTGGCACGCGAGTGCGCGACGAGCATCGTTGGATCCGGAATCAAGTGGCCCGCCGGACTGGGCGAGCCCTTCCTCCCACTCATTCCAAGGTCCACGGGGGACTCATGAATGCCGTTGCCCAGATACTAGAGAACTGCCCGTCCGACGACGACTCCCACCAATCAGGCTCATCCGCGACCTGGGACGAGCGGGTGCTCACCGAGGTGAGCACGGTGCTGTTCGCCTCCCTGCGGCGCAGCGACCAGCGGCTGAGGGGCGTCGCGTACCTGCGGGGTCTGCTCGGCGCGAAGGGGCGCCGTTCGATACGCAACATGGCGGCCCTGCTGGGTGGTTCGGCCACCGAGCAGAGCCTCCACCACTTCGTCAGCGACTCGACCTGGGACTGGGTCCCGGTGCGCCGCTCCCTCGCCCGTCACATCACCCAGCTGGACCCGCCGATGGCGTATGTGGTGCGGCCCATGGTCATTCCGAAGACCGGCGAGAACTCGGTGGGGGTGGACCGGCAGTTCGTCTCCGAGCTGGGCCAGCTGGTCAACGCCCAGCAGGCGGTGGGCGTCTGGTCCGCCACCGAGAGGATGAGCGTGCCCCTCAACTGGCGGCTGCACCTCTCGCCCTCCTGGCTCAACGACCGCATCCGGCGCCGCCAGGCGTCCATCCCCGACGACCTCGGCGACCTCACTCTGGGCGACTGGGCGGTCGAGGCGGCCGTGGAGACGGCGAGCGGCTGGGGGCTGCCCCGGCGGCCGGTCGTGCTGGACGCCCGGCACATGGACCTGGCCTCCACCATCGCGTCCTTCCGGGCCGCCGGGGTCCCCTTCCTCGCCCGGATCAACGGCGCGGTCCAGCTCACCGTGACCGACCCCGCGTTGCAGGGGCGGACGCCGGAGGTCCAGCAGGCCATCCAGATCATGACCGCCGCCCGTGACCGGATGCGCCCGGCCCCGCTGCCGGGGCGCGGTCCCGAGAGCGGACGGCCGATGCATCTGACCACCAAGATCGGCGTCCGCCCCTCGCCCGCCGTACGGCAGTTGGCCGGGCCGGGCGAACTGGCCCTCCTCGGTGTGGCGGAGAGCCGCCGCCAGGGGCCGGTGGAACTGTGGCTCACCGATATGACGGAGACCCGGCTGCCCACCCTGATGCGGCTGAGCCGCCTCGTCCGCCGCGCCGACCACGACTTCCGCGAGACCACGGACCGCCTCGGCATCCGGGACTTCACCGGCCGCTCCTACGCGGGCTGGCACCGCCATGTGACGCTGGCCTCGGCGGCCCACGCCGTGTCGGTGCTGGACGCGGACGAACCGGGGACGAAGGGGGCTGGCGGGCGCCGGGGCTGACCACCCGAAAGGGCGCGAGGAGCCGTGATGCATGGAACTGCGCCACCAACCACGCGCGGTCCCCAGTCGAAAGAGAACCAATCCCGTCAGCGCGCGTCCGCGACCCCGGGGGCCGACTTCCGGTAAGCCGCCACCGCCGCGTCGGCGTCGGTGGCCACCAGATCCGCGTTCATGGCCGCCGCGGCCCGCACCCCTGCGGCCGCGGCGGCCGGAACGCCGGCCATGAGGTCGGTGACGTTGCCCGCCACCCACACCCCGGGCACACCGGTGAGTCCGCTGTCGTCCGACTCCACGTACATCCCCACACCCATGGGGTGCTCCACCGCGGTGAGCCCCAGGCCGGACAGCACACCTCCCCGGGCGACCAAGCGCGGGGCGACCGCCAGTGCCGACACGGGCACCCGTACACCCGAGGACAGCCGTACGGCCGCCAGCCGGTCGTCCTCGACGTCGAGACCGGCCACCTCCCCCTCGGCGACGGCGATCCCGAGCGCCGCCAGCCGCTCCGACTGCTCCGGGTCCGGGCCGGGCTCGGTGTGCGGGAAGTACGTGACCCGGGGCGACAACTGCCGGAACAGCAGCGCCTGGTGCATCGAGGCGGGGCCGGTGGCCAGCACACCTATGGGCAGGTCGCGCACCTCCCAGCCGTGGCAGTACGGGCAGTGCAGCACATCGCGCCCCCACCGCTCGCGCAGTCCGTGAATCGCGGGCAGCTCGTCCGCCAGCCCCGTCGTCACCAGCAACCGCCGGGCGGTGAAGCTGCTCCCGCCCTCGGTCTCGACGACGAAGCCGCCGTCCACCGGCCGCGCGGCCACCGCACGGTCGGAGACGATCCGGCCGCCGTAGCCCGCCACCTCCTCGCGGCCCGCCTTCAGTAGTTCCAGGGGCGGTATGCCGTCGCGGGACAGCAGTCCGTGGGCGGCGGCCGCGGGTGCGTTGCGCGGTTCGCCGGAGTCCACGACCACCACGGACCTGCGCGACCGCACGAGCGTCAGCGCGCCCGACAGCCCGGCGACACCGCCGCCGACCACCACGACATCCAGTTCACTGCGGTTCTTCTCCATCGCGTTCATACCTGCACCGTGCGACCGGTCGCCCCAGGGGGCAACTCTTCTTGCCGTTTCGGCAAGCTCCTGGTCCAGCGGTCGGTATCCGCCACCGCGCCAGGTTCCGGCCATGCTCACGGCGCGCCGCGCACCACGGGGCAACCCCCGCCCACCCGTTGCCGTCCTCCGGACGACGAAGGGCCCTCGGCCTCGCCCGGGGCGCCCCGACGAGAACGACGACGAGGACGACCACTTTGATACGTGTGAAACGCATCGTGACCGCCACGCTGGCGGTGCTCACGCTGGCGGCTGTGTCACCGGAGCTCGCCCAGGCGCAACCGTCCGCCCGCCCCTTAGCGAACCCCCTGTCCAAGACCGCCGACGACGACCGCTTGCCGCCGGGCTGGCGTATCTCCGGCACCGGCGCCGCCCGGCAGCTGACCTGGACCTCTCCCGACCCGGTGCCCGTGGGCGACGCCCGGGTCGAGTTCCGCGCCGGTGACCGCCTCCTCGGACTGCCGGTCCCCGCCCAGGACCGGCGCTCCTTCCACCTGCCGCTCGACGGCACGCGGATCGGGTCGGCCGCCGACCTGAAGGTGCTGGCCGGCGGCCGCCGCCTCGACGCGGCCGGGACGGGGGCCGGGGCCGGGGCCGGACGCACCACGCCCCCGCCGACCGGTCTCGCCCCCGCCGCCCCGCAGGCGGAGGCCCCGCTCCCCGCGAACGAGGTGGATCCCGGAGTGCCGGGTCCGTACCGCACGGCCCGGGGCTCGTACACCCTCGACCCGGTGCGGCTGCCGGGTCTCAAGGCTCCGGTGGAGATGCTCGGCACCGTGGTGGGGCCGACCAACGCCCCGGGCAAGCGCCCGCTGGCGCTGTTCCTGCACGGCCGCCACTACACCTGCTTCACCACCACCGGCGACGACGGCGGCGAGTGGCCGTGCAAGCCCGGTGCGCTGCCGGTGCCGAGCCAGGACGGGTATCTGCGCGCCCAGCAGCTGCTGGCCTCGCAGGGCTATGTGACGGTGTCGATCGCCGCCAACGGCATCAACGGGCAGGACGGCGTGCTCGACGACGGCGGCGCCCAGGCCCGTTCGTCCCTGGTCCGGCAGCATCTGGCCCGCTGGGCGCAGTGGGCCGCGAAGCGGTCCGGCGCACCGGCCACCGTGCGCGCCGTCGCCCCGGCGGACCCGTCCCGTGTGCTGCTCGTCGGCCACTCCCGGGGCGGCGAGGGCGTCAACCGGGCGGCCCTCGACAGCCTCTACGCGCCGCCCGCCGACCAGGACGGCTATCGCGGTCCGGTCCGCTGGAACATCCGGGGCACGGTCCTGATCGGCCCGACGGTCTTCGGCCAGAACCCCGCCCCCGACGTGCCCTCGCTGACCGTCCTGCCGGGCTGCGACGGCGATGTATCCGATCTGCAGGGCGAGATATACGTCGACGGCACACGCGGAGTCAGCCGCGGCGCCGCGCTGCACAGCGCGGTGTACATGGTCGGCGCCAACCACAACTTCTTCAACAGCGAGTGGACTCCGGGCCAGTCGAAGGCGCCCGCCGACGACGACTTCTCCTCCGACGACACCCCCGACCGGATCTGCGCACCGGGCACCAGGACCCGGCTGACGGCCACGCGGCAGCAGACCGCGGGCGCCACCTACATCGCGGCGGCGGCCCGGCTGTTCGTCGCGGGCGACGACCGGGTGCGCCCGCTCCTGGACGGCTCCGGCCGCCGCGCGCCCTCGGCGGACCCCGCCCGGGTGCTGTCCCACGCGGTCGGCGCCCACCGCACCCCGGCGTTCCTGCCGGGCCCCGACCTCGCCGTGTCGGGCGGCCGGGTGTGCGCCCAGGTCGACCCCGATCCGGCCCGCGCCTGTCTGCCGCGCGACACCGCGGGGGCGTCGCCGCACTTCGCCTCGTGGGAGACGGCGAAGGAGCCCGGCCGCGACGCGGTGGCCATGCGCTGGTCGCGGGCGGGTTCGCCGCTCACCGTGCGGCCCGCGCGTCCGGTCTCCCTGGCGGGCAACGAAGCGCTGGCGCTACGGGTGATCGTCCCGCCCAACACCACCGGCACCCAGCTGGACGTCACCCTCGTCGACGCCTCGGGCCACCGGGCGACCCTCGGCCGGGCGCGCGTCGACGGGCTGCCGGGCACCGGGCGCACCGCCTCGTACTGGGCGCGTGAGGTCCGTATGCCGCTGTCCGCCGCCGCCCGCACCGGGCTCGACCTGAAGCGGGTCAGGGCTCTGGAGCTGACCCCGCGCACCAAGAGCGGCCAGGCGTGGCTGATGGACGCCTCGGGCTGGAAGCCCGGCACCCCGGCCGTGCACGCACCCGCGCTGACCCGCGTCGACATCGGCCGGCTGACGGTGAAGGAAGGCGACTCCGGTACGCGCACCTACCGCGTCCCGGTACGGGTCTCCGGCCACGGCAGCGGCCAGGTCCGGCTGTTCGTGCCCCAGCCGGGCACGGAGAACGTCACCGTCCGCACGGTCACGGTCCGCCCGGGCGGCCATGACATCGACGTGCCGGTGGTGGTGCGCGGCAACACCCGCTATGGCTACGACCTCGTACAGGACGCGTTCGTCAAGGCGGTGCGCGGCACGGTGGTCGGCTCGCACCGCGGTGGGGTCACCGCGCGGGACGACGACCCGAAGCCCACGGTCACGGTCACACCCGTCGCGGACCATGTGGTCGAGGGCCAGCCGCTGACCTGGCGGTTCTCCCTGTCGGCGGTCGCCGACGCGGACGTCATGGCCGACTTCGCCCTACTGCCGGTCGACAAGGGCGCGGAGTTGTCCACCCTGGACGTCACCCCGCAGTGGCTCAAGGACACCTTCGACGCGACCTCCGCTCCGGCCCGGCCGCTCTCCAAGGTGGTGGACGACCCCTCCCTCTCGGTCACCGTGCCCGCAGGCAAGGTGAGCGCCGAGGTGTCCGTGCCCACCGTCAAGGACGGACTCAATGAGCCCGTGGAATGGCTGCGCGCGCGTCTGATCACGTACGACTCGAGCTGGGAGCCGCGCCCCGGCCCGGAGTTCACCGGGACGGTACGGGACGCCTCCTAAGGCCGACCGGACCCCGGCACTCGGAAGAGCGCCGGGGTCCACTGTTCAGCGGCCCCGCTCCCCCAGCCACCTCACCGCACGGTCGAACGCCGCATCCCGGTCATGGGCGAACTCCTCGTCCGTGAAGACGGGTTCGGGCAGCAGAGGCGGCACCCCGACCCCGTCGAACGTCGTCCTGCCGTCGCGGGTCAGGAACTCCTCGTTGGGCAGGCCGAACCACCACTTCTTGTGGCCCTCGCCCGGCAGTGCGCGCTCCATCACGTCGGAGAAGACGCCCTGGGTGGGCTCCCCGATCCGCGTCGTCGGCGCGGGCCGCTCCATCATGGCCTGGGTGAACGTCTCCCCCGCGCTGAACGTCGACCCTCCGGTGAGCAGCGCGACCGGCCCGGAGTAGCGCGTGGCGGCGGCCGGGCGGACGTGCTGCGGCTGGGGGTCGGTGTGGCGGGTGCGCTTGGCGTAGGCGAAGTACGGGCGGTCGGTGAGGCGGGCCGCGAGGTCGAGACCGAGGCTGTCGGAGCCGCCGCCGTTGACCCGTACGTCGAGGATCAGCCCGCGCAGCCGGTGCACCCGGTCGGGGGTGAGGATCGCGTCGAGGGCGCGGTCGAGTTCGGCGCGGTTGGCCGCGTAGGTGTTCGCCTCGCTGTAGCCGCTGAACGCGGACAGCCGCAGATAGCCGTAGCTTCCGCCGCCCGGCGCGGGCACGTCGGCGTATCCGATCCGGCCGTTGGCGTACGGCCGCAGCGACCGCCCCTTCAGGTCGCGGCGCTCCACGAACGCCCTGACCTTGGTGTCGAGGCCGGGGCCGGGAACGACCGTGCCGGGGCGGGTCATGCCGAAGAAGCCGGTCTTGTCGGCGGAGACGACGACATGGGCGTCGTGCAGCGGCGCGACCATCTCGGTGAGGATGCCGTAGAGCTCGGCGTCGGTGCGCGCCGCCTCGGCGCGCGGCCGGTGGCGCTCGCGCACCTCCTTCCAGTCGATCCCCTTGGCGGCGAAGAAGGGGTAGTTCTCCTGGAACGTCTGCCAGAAGACGTCGAACGCGCCGGGCTGCGGTGCGCGGCAGGTGTCAGGCAGCGCGGTGAGCCGCCGCAGGGAGCGGTCCCCCGGTGACCCGTCGATGTGCAGCTTCGCCCGCGCCCCGGCGCGGAGGGTGTACACATCGCCGTCCGCCATGGCGTACCGCGCCGGTGTGTCCTTGTCGCGGGTGCCCACGACGCCCTTCAGACAGCTGACGGACGTCACCTGGTAGGTGTCCAGGACCCCGCCGTGTACGGCGAGCACCGTCCCGTAGTCGTCGACCTGCCAGATACCTTCGGGGCCGGGCCGTTCCGCGGCGCCCGCCGCGCCGGTGGTGGTGAGCGCGCCGAGCGCGCACAGTCCGGCGACGAGCGCCGCGGTCTTCCTGAACTGCGTGATCATGTACTCATGGTGGCCGTTCCGACGCGGTCGGGAACATCCGGCGAGCCGGTCGGCCGCGGTGGGGATATCCCCACCTCAGCGGCGCAGCAGCGCGCACGCGAAGTCCTCCTGCACCTTGCGCACTTGCGCCAGGAGCGCGGGCTTGATGCTCTTGCTGGTCTGGGTCGTGATCGAGAAGGTCAGGGACCTCCTGCCGTCCGGTGTCGCGGCGGCCAGCTGGGTGTATCCGGCGGTGTTGCCGGTGTGGCCGTAGAGCACACCGCAGCGGGTGGCGTAACGGAAGATCCCCAGTCCGGCCGAGTTGGCGCCCGGGCCCGCCGGTTCGGACGCGCCGCCGGGGACGAACGTCACCTGCTCCTTGCGGGTGTGCGGCGAGAGCAGCGTTCCTCCGGCGTGGCCGCGGATGAACCGGCCGAGGTCCTTCGGGGTCGCCACGACGGCTCCGGACGCCCACAGGCCCGAGGAGCCGAAGAGCTCGGTGACGTCCTCCGGCGGGGCGGGCGGGTCGACCGCATAGCCGTGCAGATACGGCTCGGGCAGCCGGAAACCCTGCGGCAGGCTGGTCTGCCGCAGGCCCAGCGGGCGGTACACGAGGTGCTTGAGCAGGTCCTCGTAGCGGTGGCCGGTGGCGGCCTCGGCCATGAGCGCGACGGCGATGTTGTCGGAGTTGGAGTACTGGTAGCGCGAGCCCGGCCGGAAGGCGAGCGGCTGCCCGGCGGCGAAGTCGAGCAGCTTGCGCGAGTCGAAGACGTGGTGGGGGTCCTCACCGAGGATCCTGCGGAACTCGGCGGAAGTGGTGAAGTCGGGAAGTCCGCTGGTATGGTTGAGCAGCTGACGAAGTGTCACCTTGTGCCATGCGGCGGGCAGTTGCGGCAGCCGTCTGCCGATGGTGGTGTCCAGCGACAGCCGCCCCTGGTCGACCAGCCGCAGGGCCACGGCCGCGCTGTACGCCTTGGACACGCTGGCGAGACGCATGTGATCGATGGGGCGCGGTGGCCGCCCGGTCTCGGTGTCGGCGACCCCGGCCCGGTAGACGTCGGCGTGGTCGCCTCGTTTGAGTACGGCGATGACACCGGGCGGTCCGCCGACCGCGCCCACGAGTTGCTCAAGTCCTCGTTGCAGCGCCCGGTCCTGCGGCGGCGGTGTCTGTACGGCCTGCGCGGACGGGACGAGTGCACCGGCCGAGGCGGCGGCGAGCAGAGCGGCGACAGCCAGCGGCAGACGGGCACGGCGTTGTGCGGCCACGTGGGTACCTCCTGAAGGCATGACGGCGGCCGGGTCCGGCTCGCCCGTTTCCCCTGACCCAGCATCAGACGCCGTGCCGCTTCACGCCTTCACACTGCTCCATCCGGCCCACGCCCGGGGCCCACGCCCCTCGCGCCTAAGGCAGGGGCTCGGCGGTGTTCAACGCGACTTGGTCCCGTCGGTCGACGGCTCAGCGGCGGTGTGCCCGCCGGTGGTGCTTGTGGCTGCGCCTGCGGAAGGCCGGCAGGGTGGCGCCGAACTGGTACGACGCGATCCGCGCGTCGTGCTGCGCGTTGAGCAGATGGATCAGGCGCATGCCGATGCCGATCATGAGGAGGATGGCGACGACGAGGAGGACGGTCACCATGTTCCTCACCTCCAGACGTGTGCGGAGGGGCCGCCGATGGGGTGACCGTAGGGCGACATACAGGCCCCGCCCTCGGACTCCCAGGCGTCTTCCCGGCGTCGTGCGTCGGGTCCGGGGTGCGGGGTGTCCCCGCCCGGTGCCTCCCGTATCCGGCCGATGACGGCTTCGGCGGCCATCAGCGCGCCCGCCGTGAGGACGCTTCCCGGGATCGCGGCGGCGGACATCAGCCGGGCCGCGCCGGCCGGAGAGGTCGCGGGCGGCACCACCAGCAGGTCCCAGCGGGCGACGGTACCGCAGAGCAGGATCACCTTGTCGGGGTCCTGCTCGGTGAACCAGCCCACGTGCACGGTGTGCCCGGCGACGGGAACCTTGTGCGGGATCACGGGCCAGCGGGCGGGGTTCACGATGACGCGGGTGATCCGCCCCCGCGCCCCGTCCAGGGCCCGGGCCAGCCCCACGAGCTCGACGGCCAGGTCGCGGGACGCGGGCCACCAGGCACCGTCCAACTGCCCGGGCAGCGCGCTGCGCGGGGTGAGCGACAGACGGGCGGGAACCGGTGGGGCGAGCGCGTGAGGTGCTGTGAGGTCGATGGTCGTGGTCATGGCGCGAACCCGCCTCCGGGCTCGTCGACGACAGCCCGATGTCTCGATCGCCGGAAACGGCACCCACCTGGGAGCGGGTGCACGAAAGGCTCCCGGCAGGTCCACTCTACTCCGGTCCGGAGCCCGGGAAGACGCCCGTGACCAGGCACTTTCCGGGCGGCCCGGTGAGCTCGGGGAAGCACACGGGGCCGACCGCGTCCGCCCCGCCGCCCAGGACCCGGCGAAGCTCAGGATCCGGCGGACTCGTGTGCCGCCGCGTCGAGTGCCTCGCGTGCCGCGTCGAGGGCCGCGGCCCGGTCGGCGGGCACCAGGCCGACGCGGGTGCGGCGGTCGAGGAGGTCGGACTCGTCGAGCGCGCCCTCGTGCCTGATCGCCCACCACAGTTCGGCCCGGGTGGTCTCCACACCGTCGGCCACCGGTTCGCGCAGCCGGGGGTCGGACTCGCCGAGCGCGTGCAGGGCGGTGGCCTCGGTGCCGTACCGGGCGAGCAGTCTGCGGGGTACCGGCAGGGCGGCGAGCTCCGCGGGCGCGGCGGCGCCGACCAGGGGCAGGCGTGCGGTGCGGCAGGGCGCCGCCGTCATGCCCCGGGCGGCCAGTGCGGCGTCGAGGGCGTCCTGGGCCATCCGCCGGTAGGTGGTCAGCTTGCCGCCGACGATGGTCACGACCCCCTCGCTCGACGTCAGCACCGCGTGCCGCCGCGAGATGTCGGAGGTGCGGCTGCCCGAGCCGTCGTCGTCGAGCAGCGGCCGCAGCCCGGCGAAGGCGCCCACCACGTCGTCGCGGTGGACGGGTGTGTCCAGGGCGGTGTTGAGGACGTCGAGCAGGAAGCCGATGTCGGACTCGGGGGGCGTGGGCTCGTCCTGGAGCGGCCCGTCGACGGGCTCGTCGGTGAGCCCCACGTACACCCGGCCGTCCCCTTGCGGCAGGACCAGGACGAAGCGGTTGGTCTCGCCGGGTACGGGGATGTGCAGCCCGGCGGTGAGGCCGGGCAGGGTGCTGCCGCGCAGCACCAGGTGGGTGCCGCGCGAGGGGCGCAGCTTGACGCCGTCGACCAGCTGGTCCGCCCAGACGCCGGTGGCGTTGACGACCGCGCGGGCCCGGATGGTCAGCTCCTGCCCGGTCAGCTCGTCGCGTACGAGGGCGCCGGAGCCGGTGACGGACAGGGCGCGGGTCCGGGTGAGGACGCGGGCCCCGTGTCCGGCGGCGGTGCGGGCGATGGCGGTCACCAGGCGGGCGTCGTCGGCCAGTTGACCGTCCCAGGAGAGCAGTCCGCCGTACAGGCCGTGCGTACGCAGCCCGGGCGCGGACCGCAGGGTCTCGACGGCCGAGAGGCGGCGCGGTCCCGGCAGGGTGCGCCGTGCGGTGCCCGCCGAGACGCGCAGCAGGTCGCCGGCGCGCAGCCCGGCCTGCGCCAGCGCCGCGTTGCGCCGGGAGGTCAGCGAGGTGAGGGGCAGCACGAACGGCTGGGCGCGCACCAGGTGGGGGGCGGTGCGCTCCATCAGCACCCCGCGCTCCACCGCGCTCTCGTGCGCGACGCCGAGCTGCCCGGAGGCCAGGTAGCGCAGTCCGCCGTGGATGAGCTTGGAGCTCCAGCGGGAGGTGCCGAAGGCCAGGTCGTACGCGTCGATCGCGGCGACGGACAGACCGCGCGAGGCGGCGTCCAGGGCGGCTCCGGCGCCGGTCGCGCCGAGGCCGACGACCAGGACGTCGACGGTCGTCCCGGCGGCCAGTTCGTCCAGTTCGCGGGCGCGGCGGGCGGCGGTGAGGGAGAAGTCCGAGCGGGGTTCGGTACGGCTCATGGGGCGAGGGTCCTCTCGAGGATGTGCCGGAGCTCGTCGTAGAACGCTTCGTCGGCGAGTTCGGGGTCCGCCGCGTCCGTCATGGTCTGCAGCGAGAGCGCGAAGGACTGGATCACCAGGAAGAGCGACCTGGTCTGGCGCAGCGGGTGGTCGGCGCGGACGGAACCGTCCTTGTGCCCCTGCTCCAGGGCCTCCTGGACGAAGGCGAGCAGCGCGTCCTGGCTGGCGCCGCGCCGGTCGAAGAGGTACGGCAGCAGCAGTTCCGGGTCGACGTCGAGGATCTTGCACAGCAGCGGATGGGACCGGAAGGCGCGCAGCCCCGCCACGAGCCCGTCGACCAACTGCTCGCGCACGGGGCGGGTGGTGTCGGTGGTGGGTGTGTCCCCGAGGGTGACGGACACCCACTCCCGTGTCATGACGTCGCCCACCAGGGTGCGCACGTCGGGCCAGCGCCGGTAGATGGTCATGCGGGAGACCCCGGCCCGGCGGGCGACGTCGGTGAGGGTCGTCCGGCGGACGCCGACCGCGAGAACGCAGTCCCGGGCGGCGTCGAGCACCGCCTCGTCGTCCCGACGGTTGTGACGAATGGGCTTCATCTGTCACAGTGTAACGACGGAACGGGCGACGGCAAGCCGCCCCCCACGCCGTGGGACCGGAACAACTGCGCGACGAAGCGGGTGATCAGGTGGGTTCGCTGGACATGCTGTGGAGCGGCTGGGGCGATCCGGCCAAGGCGGCGCCACTGCCCGAAGAAGTGGTGGGCCTGCTGCGGGACCTGCTGGGGGTGCGCCCGGCGGACGCCCCGGCGACGGCCCTCGCGGCCATCGAGCCCCGCCTCTCGCGGCTGACCGGGGAGGCCAGGGCCGCCCTGGAGGCCGCGGTCGGCGAGGCGCACGTGCGCGGCGACGACGAGACCCGGGTCCGCCACACCCGCGGCAAGTCCACCCCCGACCTGCTGCGCATCCGGGCCGGTGAGGTCACTGACGCACCGGACGCCGTGGTGCTGCCCGCCGACCACGACGAGGTCCTGGCCGTTCTCGCGGCCTGCACCGAGCACCGCGTCGCCGTCGTCCCCTTCGGCGGCGGCACCTCCGTCGTCGGCGGACTGGCGCCGCAGGGCCACACCGCCTTCGTGGCGCTCGACCTGCGCCGGATGAACCGCCTGGTCGCCCTCGACGAGGTCTCCCGCACCGCCACCCTCCAGCCCGGGCTGCGCGGCCCCGAGGTGGAGGCGCTGCTGGCCGAACGGGGCTACACGCTCGGCCACTTCCCCCAGTCCTTCGAGTGGGCGACGGTCGGCGGGTTCGCGGCCGCCCGCTCCAGCGGCCAGGCCTCCGCGGGCTTCGGGCGCTTCGACGACATGGTGACGGCCCTTCAGGTGGCCACCCCGCGCGGCACCCTGGACCTCGGCCGGGCCCCGCGCTCGGCCGCCGGACCGGACCTGCGCCAGCTCGTCCTCGGCTCCGAGGGAGCCTTCGGCGTGATCACCTCGGTGACCGTACGGATCCACCCCACGGCCGACGCCAAGGTCTACGAGGGCTGGCGCTTCCCGTCCTTCGCCCAGGGCCAGGCCGCACTGCGCACGCTCGCCCAGGACGGGCCGATGCCCACCGTGCTGCGGCTGTCCGACGAGACCGAGACCATGATCGGCCTCGCCAAGCCGGACGCCATCGGCGGCTCCCTCTCCTCCGACGCGGGCTGCCTGGCGATCGTCGGGTACGAGGGCACCGCCGACGAGGTCGCCCACCGCAAGGCGCGCGTGCACACCGCACTGAGCGCGGCGCAGGGCGAGCCGCTGGGCGAGGACCCGGGCACCGGCTGGGCCCACGGCCGCTACAACGCGCCCTATCTGCGCGACGCGCTCCTGGACGCCGGCGCCTTCGCCGAGACCCTGGAGACGGCCGCCTTCTGGTCCGACATCCCGGCCCTGTACGACGCCGTGCGCACCGCCCTCACCCGGTCCCTCACCGACGCGGGCACCCCGCCGCTGGTGATGTGCCACGTCTCGCACGTCTACCCGGCGGGCGCCTCGCTCTACTTCACGGTGGTCAGCGCCCAGGGCAAGGACCCGGTGGCACACTGGGCCCCGGCCAAGCGGGCGGCCAACGACGCCATCCTCGCCGCGGGCGGCACCATCAGCCACCACCACGGCGTCGGCACCGACCACCGCGACTGGTACGCCCGGGAGATCGGCCCGCTCGGCGTCGAGGTCCTGCACGCGGTCAAGGACCGGCTCGACCCGGCGGGCATCCTGAACCCCGGCATCCTGCTGCCGCCGCTGCCCACCGTCTGACCGCGCGCAGCACCCGCGTCCCCCGCCCGCAAGCAACACCGTCGTCGCCCATCGGAGCGTAGCCATGCGACAGTTCACGGCCGTCGTCAACCCCACCGCGGGCGGGTCACAGGGCGCCGCCGCCCTGATCCCGCTGGCCCGGCTGCTGCGCGAGGGGGGTGCGGAGCTGGAGGTCGAGTACAGCCGCGGCCTCGATCACGCCCGCACCCTGGCCCGCCGGGCCGCCGAACAGGGCCGCGTGGTGCTCGGGGTCGGCGGCGACGGCATGGCGGGGTGCGTGGCGGGCGCCCTGGCCGGTACCGACGCCCTCGTGGGCATCGTGCCGGCCGGGCGCGGCAACGACTTCGCCCGCGCGCTCGGGCTGCCCTCCGAGCCCGCCGCGCTGGCCGAGCTGCTGCTGCGCGGCGAGCCAAGGAAGGTCGACGCCATCGAGGTCGAGTCGGCCGTGCACGACAAGGTCGCCGTCCTCGGCAGCGTCTACGCCGGGGTCGACGCGGTGGCCAACCGGCACGCCAACGCCTCCCGGCTGCTGCGCGGCGCCGCCTCGTACTACATGGGCGGCCTGCGCGCGGTGCTCGGCTGGCGCACCGCCCACTACCGCGTCACGATCGACGGCACGGTCCATGAGCGCAGCGGCTACACCGTCATCGCCGCCAACTCCGGCTTCTACGGCTTCGGACGGCACATCGCGCCCGGGGCGGCGGTCGACGACGGACTGCTCGACGTGGTCGTCCTCAACGACTCCCCCCGCCGCCTGTTCTTCAAGGTCATGAAGGAGCTGGAGGACGGCAGCCACGTCCACCGGCCGCAGGTGGAGATCCTGCGCGGCCGCGAAGTGCGCATCGAGGCGGACCGCCCGCTGCCGTACGGGGCGGACGGAGAGGTCGAGGCGGTCCTGCCGGTCACCGCGCGCGTACTGCCGGGGGTGCTCACCCTGCTGGCGTGACCCGGGGCGTACCGTCGGCGTTACGGGGAATCCGCACGGCATGACCACTCAAGCCGAGCGGGCCAGGGCGCGAACTGCCAGGCGGGTCATGGCCGTTCGGATTCTGATCATGGTGGTGGCGATCGCCGCGCTGGTGGCGTTCTCCGTCGTCCTCGCCGAGGTCACCCTCACCCCGTCGCCCGCGTCGCGCGACCTCGCGGGGTCCAACCTGCGGCCGGGGCACTCGCTGCGCCAGTACGCCGACGACTACACCTTCCTCGCCGCCTGCCGTCAGGTGGGCGGCAATCTGCTGCTCGGCGTGCCCTTCGGGCTGATCCTGCCGGTGCTGGTGCGCCGACGGCTGCGGGCGGTGCGGGTGCTGCTCTACACGGTCGTCGTGATGGTCTTCATCGAGCTGGCGCAGGGGGCGCTCGTCGAGGGGCGCGCGTTCGACGTGGACGACGTGCTGCTCAACACGTCCGGGGCGCTGCTGGGCTATCTGCTGCTCGGCCGCCGTATGGGACGCGGCTTCCACCACCTCGGGGAGCGGCGGCGCGAGGGCGGCAGGACGAGCCGGACGTGGCGTTTCGGCGCGCGGCGGGCCGCAGCGTCCCGCCGCTGAAGGCCGAGCCCGCGACGGTGGTGAGCGGCCCGCACGCCCGCGCGCGGCCGGGCCGCGTCCTTCCGTACGTCACCCGTTCCGCCGTTCCGCATCCCCCATGCGCAGCCCTGTCACTACGATCCGTTATGGGCTGGTTCGCCCACGGGAGGACACCGGCCCGGCCGCGGACTCCCCGCCCTCACGGCCAGATCCGCGAAAGGCAGGCACGCAACCATGCTCAGTACCGACTTCGTCACCGGCGCACCCAACTGGCTCGACCTCGGCAGCCCCGACACGGAGGCCTCCGCGACCTTCTACGGCGGTGTCTTCGGGTGGGACTTCCAGTCCGCGGGCCCCGAGGCCGGCGGGTACGGCTTCTTCCAGAAGGACGGCAAGACGGTCGCCGCCCTGGGTCCGCTCACCGAGGAGGGCGCCAGCCCGGCCTGGACGGTGTACTTCCAGACACCGGACGCGGACGCCACCGCCAAGGCGGTCGAGCAGGCGGGCGGGACCGTGCGGGTGGCGCCCTTCGACGTCATGGAAGCGGGCCGGATGGCGTGTCTGACCGACCCGGGCGGCGCCGAGTTCTCCGTCTGGCAGCCCGCCGCCACCAAGGGCCTGGAGGCGACGTCCGAGGAGAACACACTGCTCTGGGCCGAACTGCACGCCAGTGACGTACCGGCCGCGCTGTCCTTCTACCGCTCCCTGTTCGGCTGGCGCTCGCAGGAGATGGAGGCGCCCGGCATGACGTACACCGTGCTGTCCGCCGCCGACGGCGACCAGCAGGACGCCTCGTTCGGCGGCCTCGCCCCGCTCCAGGAGGGCATGGAGCCGCGCTGGATCCCGTACTTCTGCGTGGCCGACGCGGACGCCACGACCGAGCGGGCGCAGACGAACGGCGGCTCGGTCCTCATGCCCGCGGCGGACGTGCCGGACGTCGGCCGGATCGCCTGGCTCGCCGACCCGCACGGCGCCCCCTTCGCCATCCTCAAGCCCGACCCCCGGCAGGGCTGACCCGGCCGCTCACATCGGGTAGGAGAGCAGCCTCACCGGGCCGTCGGGCCAGGGCTCGTCGTCGTGCAGCGGGATCCACATGGTCCGCAGCGGCATGACGACGGGGCCGTCCGGCTGCCCCACTTCGACGTCCCGCTCCAGGGTGCGCCAGCCGAGCCGCCGGTAGAGCTCGACGAGCGGCGGCCGGCAGAACAGGAGAGCGTGCCTCGGCCCCCTGGTGCGCGCGTGGTCCAGGGCCGCGCCGACGACCAGCCGGGCCAGGCCGTGCCCGCGCAGATCGGGGGCCACGGCCACCCCGCCGACGCCCATCACCTCCACGTCGACCCCGCCGACCGACATCGGCAGCGACAGCAGCCCCGTGTGGGCCACCAGCCGTCCCTCGTGGCGGACGCCGAAGTGGTCCTCCTTGGGCAGCCAGGTCAGACCGGCGTCCGCGACACCGAAGGGGTCGGCGCCCTCGCCCAGGATCTCGCTCTGGTCGGCCTTCGTGTACCCGGCCAGCCGCACCGCGGCGAACGGCGCCAGGGGAAGTGGATCAGTCATCCCGACATGATCCACTACGGGCCGACTCCTGGCCAGGCCCGCTCAGGGCGGGGCCGCCCGCGACCGGTCCGGCCTGTTCGGGGCGGCGCGCGCGGACCGGGGTGAACAGCGCCAGCACCCCGGTGAGCAGACAGCACGCCCCGGCGACCAGGCACACCGACCCGGTGCCGTACCGCTGCGCGGCCCAGGTGAGGACGGCCGCGCCGATGGGGGCCGCCGAGTAGTGGATGGTCCAGAAGGCGGAGGTGACCCGGCCCAGCAGATGGTCCGGGGTCACTTCCTGCCGCAGCGACATCGAGCAGGTCCCGGACACACTGACGCAGCCGAGGAACGCGGCGGTCAGGGCCGCGATGCCCGCCACGCTCCCGGCCGAGCCGATCGCCGCCAGGGCGAGCCCGCAGACCGCGACGCCGCTGATCCAGGTCGCGCCGAAGCCGAGCCGGTGGCGGATCCGGGCGACCAGCAGCGCGCCGACGACCGTGCCCAGGGCGCCGACGGCGAAGACGGTGCCGACCGCTCCGTCGCCCTGGCCGAGGTCGTGCTTGAGGTGATAGATGATCAGGTCGTTGAGGCCGAGCGTCAGGAAGCTGAAGACCGACAGCAGAACGGTCAGGCTCCGCAGCACCGGATGCCGCCGCAGGAACGACACCCCGGCGGCGAACTCCTTGCCGATCGACTCCCGTCGCGGCTCCCGCACCGCGTCACCGGACGGCTCGGCCCGGCCCTTGAACCGGACGAGGCTCAGACAGACCGCCGACACCCCGAAGCTCACGGCGTCCACGGCGACGGCCGCCGCCGGGCCCACCCAGGCCGCCACCACACCCGCGAGCAGCGGCCCCACGACACCGGCCGCCGCTGCCGTCGCGTTCAGCCTGCCGTTGGCCTCGGTGATCCGGTCGCCCGGCACCAGCGCCCGTACGACGGTGACATACGTGACGGAGAACAGCATCCCGACGGCCTCGGCCAGCGGAAGCACCACGTACAGCAGCCAGATCTGCGGGCCGAACGCCCACACCAGCGGTATCAGCGCGTAGAGCACCAGGCGGACGAGGTCGCACGCGATCAGCAGCTTCCTACGGTCGAGGCGGTCGACCACGACCCCGGCGAACACCCCCGCGACGACCGCGGCCGCGCCCGCGGCGCCGGTCAGCAGGCCCATCTGCGCGACCGAGCCCGTCGCGTGCAGCACGAGCAGCGGCAGGGCGATCAGGGCGAACGAGTCACCGACGACGGAGAGGGTCTGCGCGGCCCAGAAAACGTCGAAGTCGCGGTCGCGCCACAGCGCGCGCGAACGACCGGGCAGGGGTTCGTCACCGGTGAGTTGAGGCATCCGGGGAGGGTAGCCCGCGGCCGCCGCGAAGTCCCACCCTTTTCTCCGGCCCCACCGGCGAGCGGCCGGGTGGGGGCGCTGTCATGATGCGGGGGTGGGTACCGGCGTGAACGCGAAGGTGCAGGCGCGGGTCGAGGCGGTCCTCGGCACGCTCGTCGGGTCCGGGGCGGAGAGCGGGCTCCAGGTCGCCGTCTACGCGGACGGCCAGCTCGTCGTCGACGCGTGCGCGGGTACGGCCGGTTCGCCGGACGGCCGCCCGCTCGGCCCCGCCACACTGATCCACGGCTTCTCCACCGGCAAGGGCTTCACCACCACGCTCGTGCATGTCCTCGCCGAGCGCGGGCTGATCGACTACGACACCCCGATCGCCCACTACTGGCCCGAGTTCGCCGCCCACGGCAAGGAGCGCGTGACCGTACGCCACGCCCTGACCCACACGGCGGGCGTACCGCAGCTGCCGGTCGCCCTCACCCCGGCCGAGCTGTGCGACTGGGACACCATGTGCGCCGTCGTGGCGGAGCAGGAGCCGCTGTGGGAGCCCGGCACCGACAGCGGCTACCACGGCTGGACCTTCGGCTGGATCCTGGGCGAGACCGTGCGCCGCGTCACCGGACTCACCCCCGCCGAGGCCCTGCGCACCTATGTCACCGAGCCGCTCGGCATTGCGGACGAGCTGTTCTTCGGCCTGCCCGAGGCCGAACTGCCGCGCACGGCACCGCTGGTGGAGGGCGGCTGGGGTGCCTGGCTGGCGTCGTTGCCGCCGACGGCGCCCTTCCGTGCGCTGGTCGCGCCGAACCCCGGCGTATGGACGGTCGCCGAGCTGGCCAACCGCCGCGACTTCCTCCTCGCGGACCTGCCCGCGGGCGGCACCACCACCGCCCGGGCCGCCGCGCGGCTGTACGCGGCGCTGCTCGGCGAGGTGGACGGCGTACGCCTGCTGCCCCGCGCCCGTGTGAAGCTCGCGACCGCGGTGGCCGTCAGCGGCAAGGACCGGGTGCTGCGCGCCCGGCACGCCAAGGGGCTCGGCTACTTCCTGGGCCTGCCCGAAATGGCCGGGGAACTCACCTCGTTCGGCCACCACGGCAGCGGCGGCAGCATCGCCTTCGCGGACCGCGCCCGCGGCCTGTCCTTCGCCCTGACCCGTACCCGCCTGGTCGCCCCCACGAACGACACGGCACGGCTCCTGGCGGACGAGGTCAGGGCGCACCTGCAATAGCGCCCCTCTACAAGTCGTGCACCGCCGTGCGAGCGGCGGAGACGAAGGCCAGGACCGACTCCCAGAAGGGGTCGTAGCACTGGTCGAACAGCGCGACGGCGTCCGGCTCGCCCTCGATCGACGCGCCAAGTGCCCGGTGCGGAGGCCGAGTCGAGAGCCTGAGCGTCTCGGCGGCCGCGGCCACGTTGTCCGGCCCCTCCAGGTTGATCACCCATATGAAGTGTCGGAGTCTGCCGTACTCCACCCTCAGGCTGGCCTGCACCTCCTTCAGCGCGGGGAGTTGTTCGGCGCGGCTGCCGCCCGACTTGTGGATGTCCGACACCGTCCAGTACAGCTCCGCCATCTTGTGTGCCTGCTCGATCAGGCTCACATAGGCCGACCGCCGTGCCTCGCTGATCCGGATGGTGCGCTGGGTGCGCTCGGTGGCGGCGGCCTGGATCTGGGCGGCGCGGGCCGTGCCGCGGCTGGTGACCCAGCTGGCGAGCACGGCCGTACCGGCGGTCAACGACGAGATCCAGAGCGTGGAGTCAGTCACGCCGGGGACTCTTCCCCCGCACGCTCCCCCCGATTCGGCCGGACCTCACGAGGCGGCCCCGCCGTTGACCCACAGCTGGGCGTGCTGGGTGGCGTCGCACGGGGTCACCATCGCGCCGTTGCTGCCCACTTCGAGGCAGTCACCGCTCGACGTGTTCTTGATGGTGCTGCCGGACGACGTGCGGGTGCCGATCCGCCAGTGCTGGCCGCCGGCGGTCTGGCCGCAGGGGAAGGTGGTGGCGTAGCCGGTGAAACCGCCGCCCCCGCCGAAGTCGCTGCCGCCCACGAGGCAGTAGCCGCTGCCCCGGTTGACCAGCTGGAAGGTGCCGTCGGAGGCGTACTTGAAGGTCCACGCGTACGACGCGGTGGACTCGCAGGGTCCGTACGAGGCGCCGGTGCCGCCGGCGCTCAGGCACTGGCTGTTGGAGACGTTCTTGACGCGGTAGGTGCCCGCTGAGCCGATCGCCGCGCCACCGCTCTGGGCGGGCGGGTCCGCCGGGGGGCGGTTGGTGCGGGTGCCGCCTCCGGCCGGTGTGCCGCCGCCCGAGCCACCCGAGCCGGAGCCGGCACCACCCGCCCCGCCGCCCGGGCGCGGGCCGGATCCCGGGGGTGCGGCGGTGGTGCCGGAAGCTCCGGAAGGTCCCGAGGAGGCCGCGCCCGACGGGCCCGAGGAGGCACTGGCGGCGGGCGACGACGGCGTGCCCGAGCGGTTCGGCTGCGCCGAAGGCGCTCCCCCGCGCTGCCCGGCGGAGTGCGCGGCGGGGGACGACGCCCCGGTGGCGGGCCGGTCCGCGCCGCGCGTGTCGGAGCCGTACGGCATCAGGCTGACGCCGATGACCGTGCCGCTCACGACGACCACGGCCGGGACCACCGCGAGCAGCACGCGGGGGCGGCGCTCGCGCGGCTTCTTGGCGGCGGGCGCGTCCTGCACCACGCCCACTTCCGGTGCGGCGGCGGGACGGAGGTTGACCGTCGACCGGGTGAACTCGGCGAGGTCGGGCACCTTCGCGGCGAACGCGGCCCGCTCGGACAGCCGCTCGGCGATGGCCGACGGCCACGCCGCGTCCACGGACGGTGCCTTCTCGCGGGCGAGGTCGGCCAGGTCGGACGCGGCGGGCCGGGCCGCGGGGTTCTTCGCCAGACAGGTTTCGAGCAGGTCCGCCAGCTCGGCGTCGATACGGCGCACCGGTTCGAGGTCGGGCTCCTCGTGCACGATGCGGTACAGCTGGGCGTGTCCGGCGCCCTCCCCGAACGGCGGCCGTCCCGTCGCCGCGTACACGACCAGACAGCCGAGGGAGAACACATCGGCGGCGCCGGTCAACCGGACGCTGCCCGCGGCCTGTTCGGGTGCCATGTAGGCGAGCGTCCCGATGACCATGCCGGTCTGGGTCAGCCTGCTCTGGTCCGCGGCCCGCGCGATCCCGAAGTCGATCAGGGTGAGGCCGTCCAGGGTGAGCATCACGTTGGAGGGCTTGAGGTCCCGGTGGACGATCTCCCGGGAATGCACGGCGTGCAGGGCGGACGCGGCGTCCCCCAGCAGCCGCCAGAGCGCCTCGCGCGGCAGTGACCCGCCGTGCAGCTCGACCGCCGCGTCCAGCGTGAGTCCGGGTACGTACTCGGTGGCGAACCACGGCGGCCGCGCGGTGCGGTCGGTGGCGAGCAGCGACGCGCTGACACCGGTGGGCAGCCTGCCCAGGTTGTCGAGTTCGTGCCCGAAGTGCCGCAGGAAGTCCTGGTCCTCGGCAAGGATCGGCAGGACCTGCTTGACGGCGGTGTAACGGCCCGAGGCCACCCCGAGGTACACCCGCCCCATGCCACCGGAACCGAGCCTTCCGACCAGCGGGAACGAGCCGATCTGCCGTGGGTCGTCCGGCGCGAGCGGCTCCGCTCCACTGCCACTCAGATCGACACCATGCTCCCCGCCCACAGGCGTGCCCCCTCGACTCGTCCACCCCTGGTGTCCCACCCGTCACTCCAGGGAGATCGACACCTTCCCATGGATGACATGTTCGTGCACGGAAAGGTTCCCGAGCGGGGGAACTGGCGTACGAGAAAATCCTTCAAGTGGGGTTTGTCAGGGGCGATTTCAAGACAGCGCCCACAACCTGGCTACCACCGCTCCTTCCTTGACGCTCCCTCCGACCGCACCGCGCAGTCGGGGCCCGGCGCCATGATCGACTCATGGCCGTCCGGGAAGCGGACCCGGTAGGGCGGCGCCCCGTTCTCCCCCAGCACCTGGACGATCTCGCCCGTCTTGTCGTGCTGGCCCACGACCCTGCCGTGCTGCACCAGCTGGTCACCCTCGGTCGCTCGCATCGAGGCCTCCCTCGGAAGCAGACTGGTCGGTAACAGCATTTTATGACCGTCTGGCCCGACAAGCCCGTTCTGACTTCCCCGACCATGTCGGATAGAACCAGGACGACCGGGACGACACGGCACCCCAGGAGGGCGCACATGACCACGCTGGTGATCGGGGCTCGCGGAAGCGTCGGACGACAGGTCCTCGACCAGCTCCTCGCCCTGGGCGAGCCGGTCCGGGCGTCCGCACGCACCCCGGAGACCGCGGACCTGCCCGCCGGCGTCCCCGTCGTCGCGGCCGACCTCACCAGGCCGCAGACGCTCCCGGCCGCGTTGGACGGCGTACGGAAGGTGTTCGTGTACGCCACGGCGGGCCTGGCCGACTTCGCCGTCGCCGCCCGCGCGGCGGGCGTCGAGCACGTGGTGGTCCTCTCCTCCGGGAGCGTGCTCCTGCCGTACGCGCACGGCAACGCGATCGCCGAGGAGCACCGCGCGATGGAGCGGGTGCTCGCCGCCTCCGGTCTGCGCTGGACCCCGATCCGTCCGCTCGTCCTCGCGAACAACGCGCTGGCCTGGTCGTACTCGATCCGCGCGGAGGGCGTGGCCCGGATGCTGCACCCGGAGGCGGCCACCGCGCCGATCCACGAGCGCGATGTGGCCGCAGCGGCGGTCGCCGCGCTGACCGGCCGCGCGGAGAGCGGGGTCAGCGATCTGCTGACGGGCGGCGAGCTGATGTCGCAGCGCCGCCAGGTCGAGCTGATCGGCGAGGCCGCCGGACGGCCGGTCCGGATCGAGGAGCTCACCGAGGCGCGGGCCCAGCGGGAGTTCGAGCGGTTCGGGTCGCCCGCGGCCGCCGCCTCGATTGTGCAGTTCATCGTCGCCGCGGCCCGGGGCGGATCCCCGGCGACCGGTACCGCGCGGCGGATCCTGGGACGGCCGCCGCTGCCGTTCGCACGGTGGGCGGCCGACCACGCGGCCATGTTCGCCTGACCAAGGGGCGCGGGGTATTGGGGGATTTTGGCTGTCTTTGTGCTAGATACGAGCCATGTCGCACACCGGGACGCTCATCCTGATCATGGCCATCGCGGTCCTCGCGCCCCTGATCGCATACGCCGTCGGCCGCTGGGCTCCCGTACCGGTCGCCGTCTTCGAGATCCTGCTCGGCGTCCTCATCGGCCCCGACATCCTGGACTGGGCCCGGAAGGACCAGCTCATCGACGTGCTGTCGCACCTCGGTCTTTCCATGCTGATCTTCCTGGCGGGGTACGAGATCGACTTCGGCGCGGTGCGCGGGGACACCCTGCGCCGGTCGGTGTGGGCCTGGCTGGTCACGCTCGGCCTGGCCCTCGGCATCGCCTTCGCGCTCACCGGCGGCGCGGCCGACAAGAGCTTCGTCATCGGCACCGCGCTCACCAGCACCGCCCTCGGGGCCGTCCTGCCCATCCTGCGCGACTCCGGCAGTCTGCGCGGGCGCTTCGGCACCGTGGTGATGGCCTTCGGCGCGGTCGGCGAGTTCGGCCCGATCATCGCGATGGCCGTGCTGCTCAGCGGGCGCGGGCCCGGGCGGGCCGGGGTCGTGCTGATCGCGTTCGCCGGCGTGACCGCGGCGGCCGTCTTCTGGGCCCTGCGGCCGCGCCCGCCCTGGTTCTCCCGGATCATCGCCAGGACCCTGCACAGCAGCGGCCAGTTCGCCGTCCGCTTCGTCATGCTGCTGCTCGCCTGCATGCTCGGGCTCTCGGCCGCCTTCGGACTCGACTCCCTGCTCGGCGCGTTCGCCGCCGGGCTGCTCACGCGGCTCGTCCTCGTCGGCGCGGCGCCCGACCACAGCGGTGACATCCTCGGCAAGGTCGAGGCAATGGGCTTCGGCTTCCTCGTACCGATCTTCTTCATCGTCACCGGCATCGAATTCGACCTGTCCGCCCTCCTCCACGGCGGCCGCCCCCTCGCCCTGGTCCCCGCCTTCCTCGTCCTCTTCCTGCTCGTACGCGGCGCCCCCGCCCTCCTCCTCGCGCCGAACGACCTCGCGCGCCGCGACCGCACCGCCCTCGCCCTGTACTGCGCGACCTGTCTGCCCCTCGTCGTCGCCATCACCACCATCGGCATCGACGACGGCACGCTCGACACCCGCGAGGGCGCGGCGCTCGTCGGCGCGGCCATCCTGTCCGTGCTGATCCTGCCGCTCGCCGCCCTGCGCATCCGGGCGGCGGCGGGTGCAGGGGAGCGGCACCAGGCCGAGGTGTCGGAGTCCTGGTGAGCCCCGCTCGTCTGCTCGCGGCCCAGTCTCCTCGTGCTCGCTGGGAGCGCAACTCTGGTGCAGGCGCGGCAGGTTCGGTGGATCCCCTGGGCGGCCCGAAGGGGCGCAATTAGGGGCGCGGGGAACTGCGCGACCAGTTGGGGACGGCCCGCAGACGAGCACCGGGCCGACAAGGGGCGCGGCCCGCCCCCAACCGCATTTCGGCCCCTTCGAAACAGGGCCGTGTGCGAAGTGAGTTCGCGGGTACACGCTCTTCGCGTTCGGAACGCGTTGGAAGCTGTACAGGTCGATCCAAGGAGAGATCATGACGACGGTCGAGGTCGGCACCACGGTGGGACAGCGGAGCCAGGTGGCACCCGAACTGCCTTTGGTCGAGTGCCCCGACAGGCTCGCCCCACGTGACGCCCGGGAATTGTCACGCCTCTTCTTCGAACAGCTCGCGGTACTGGAGGAGGGAACCCCCGCCCATCAGTACGCCCGCAACACCCTGATCGAGATGAACATGTCGCTCGTGCGCTTCGCCGCGCGGCGCTTTCGCCAGTACGCGGACGAGATCGAGGACGTCGTCCAGGTGGGCATGATCGGGCTGATCAAGGCGATCGACCGGTTCGAGCTGTCCCGCGAGACGCAGTTCGCCACCTTCGCCGTGCCCTATGTCGTCGGCGAGATGAAGCGCTTCTTCCGCGACACCACCTGGGCCGTGCACGTCCCGCGCCGACTGCAGGAGCGCCGCACGGAGCTGGGCAAGGCCCGGGCCGAGCTGGAGAGCCGGCTTGACCGCTCCCCGACCGTCAAGGAACTGGCCGCGCTGATGGACATCAGCGAGGAGGAGGTCCTGGAGGCCCAGCTGGCCGCCAACGGCTACCACTCCTCGTCCCTCGACGCCGCCCTGTCCGGCAACGAGGAGGAGGGGGAGGCCGCGCTCGCCGACGTCATCGGCTGCGAGGACCCGGCCATGGAGCTGGTCGAGGACTTCCAGGCCCTCGCGCCCGCGATGGACACGCTGACCGAGCGCGAGCGTTTCGTCGTGCACCTGCGGTTCGTGGAGGAGCGCACCCAGTCGGAGATCGGTGAGGCGCTCGGCGTCTCCCAGATGCAGGTCTCGCGCATCCTGCGCCGGATCCTCACCAAGCTGCGGACCGGCATGGGCGTCGCCGTCGAGTGACGCGTGGCCTGTTCCGCCCGCGTCGTGGCCCGGCCCCGGGTGGCTGTTTGACCCGGGGCGGTGCCGCCCGCTTTGATCGCTGCTCCAGGTGAGGTCGTTCCGGATCTCCGGGCGGGACAGCGAGGAGTGCGCCGGGCATGGCGGGCAGCAGAGCGCTCGGGCGCGGATTCGGATGGCTGTGGGCCGCGTACGGGGCGAGCACGCTCGGCACCTGGCTGGCGTTCGACGCGTTCCCGCTGGTCGCGATCCTCGCCCTGCACGCCGGGCCCGCCCAGGTGTCGGCGCTGGCGGCCGCGGGGCTCGCGGTGGGGGCGGCGGTCGCGCTGCCGCTCGGCCCGTGGGTGGAGTTCCGCCGCAAGCGGCCGGTGATGGTCGCCATGGACCTCGTCCGGTTCGCCGCGCTGCTGAGCGTCCCCGTCGCGTACGCCCTCGGCCTGCTGGGCTTCGGCCAGCTCCTGGCGGTGTCCGTGATGGTGGCCGCCTGCGACATCACCTTCAAGGCGGCGGCCGGGGCGTGCCTCAAGTCGCTCGTACGGCCCGAGGACCTGCTCGTCGCGAACGGCCGCTTCGAGTCCACCACCTGGACGGCCTCCGTGCTCGGCCCGCCGCTGGGCGGCGTCGCGATCGGGGTGCTGGGTCCGGTGACGACCGTACTGGCCAACGCCGTCAGTTTCCTGCTGTCCGCGGTGGGGATCCGCGCGATCGGCGGGCAGGAGCCGCGGCCCGTACGGACCGGTGCGCCCCGGATGCGGGCCGGGGACCTGCTGGAGGGGTGGCGGTACATCCTGGCCCACCGGACACTGCGCCCGCTGTTCTTCAACACGGTCCTGAACAACGGCCTGGTCATGGCCACCGCGCCGGTGCTCGCCGCGCTCATGCTCGGTGACCTCGGATTCGCGCCCTGGCAGTACGGCCTCGCGTTCGGCATCGCCTGCCTCGGCGGACTGCTGGGCTCGCGGCTGGCCGGCCCGCTCGCCACCCGGTTCGGGCAGCATCGGGTGATGGTCGCCTCCGGGACGCTGCGCGCGTGCTGGTCGGTCGGGCTCGGGTTCGTCCGGCCCGGGGTCGCAGGGCTGGTGCTCGTCATCGCCGTCGAGTTCGCGCTGATCACCTGCTCGGGTGTGTTCAACCCGGTGTACGCCACCTACCGGCTCGCGCGGACCGAGGACGACCGGGTGGCCCGTACGCTCTCCGCGTGGTCGGTCACCAGCAGCGCCACGATCGCGGCCATGACGGCGCTGTGGGGTCTGCTGGCCGCTGCCGCCGGGCCACGCACGGCCATAGCGATCGCCGGTCTGCTGCTCCTGGCGACCCCGCTGCTGCTGCCGTGGCGCGACGACGACCGTACGGCGTCGTACGAGCGGGATCTGACGCCGAGGTCGGCGTGAGCCCCTCGCGCCGCCACGACTACAGCGGCACGAAGACCTGGATGCGTTTGCCTCCCGACGGCAGCAGGCTGACGGTGACGCTGGTCGCCAGGCGGCAGATCATCGGCCAGCCGTAGCCGCCGGGGGTGAAGTCGCCGCTCGGCTCCTTCGTGGACGGCAGCCCGCAGCTCGCGTCCTCGACCACCAGCCGCAGCCCCACGCGGTCCGCCATCGCCTCGAACGCGGTGACACCGCCCGCGTGCCGCAGCGCGTTCGTCACCAGCTCCGACGTCACCAGCAGCGCGTCCGCGACCACCGTCTCCTGCGTCCACAGCGGCGATCTGCCCAGCACGGCGCCCAGCAGGGCCTTCACCCGCCTGCGCGCCTCCGCGGCGTCGACCGGCACGAGCCCGGTCCTCCCGGTAGGAGCCGTCTCCTCACTCACCTCACTGCCCCCGTCCTGCATGCGGAACCGCCCGCACTCACCCCCTGCGCACTTGCCCAGGGTTCCCATGGGTCAATCCCCCTCGCTTTCGTGAGGGAACCGCCTCGCCCACCGCCGGGCCGACCGCACAGGGTACGGGGGCGGGGGCGACCCCGCCGCGACGGGGGACGCGACGGGGCCTGGGGTCTCGGGTGCCCCGTGCCGATCCGATCATGCCGGTGATGCCGGTCGCACCCCAGGTGGCAGCACGTGCACCGGCCGCTGTGCGGCCCGGGTCAGTTCTTGGTCGGGACCACCGCCCAGCAGCCGTTGGTCCGCCACACGTCCTTGCCGCCGTTGTTCTGGGCCACCATGAACTCGATCGTGCCGCCGGTGTTCGGGCCCACGACCCCGTCGACCGGGAGGCGCCAGAAGCGCTGGAAGTTCACCACGGCGTCCTTGGTGTTCTTTCCGTACACGCCGTCCACGGTCAGCCTGGTGCCCGCGTACGCGTTGAACGCGCGCTGGACGCACTTGATCCCGGCCTTGTTCCCCGATCCCGTACCGATGTTGGCGACGCCCGGCTTGGCCTGCGCCGCGGTGGCGCCCAGCAGGCTCCCCACCATCAGCGCGGCGGCGCTCAGAGCGACCGACACCCGGCGTACGTCGACAGCACTCATGTCATCTCCCGTTTTCGCGTCCGATTTCCCGTCCGAATTCCGGCAACCGCACCCTAGGTCACCGCTGCTGACGAGGCATCAGGCGAGGGTTTCATCCCGGGTGAACTTTCGTGGTAGGCGACTTCGCCACACCTACCACGCCGGTCGTAGGACGTGCTCCCCGGCCGGTGATCCCTCGCATGATCGGGAGATTCACCGTTTCTCTCATCAACTCTTTAGTGTGCAGCCGATTCAGACGGGCTGCGTTTGTTTGGGTGAGGTGTGTATCTTTTTGAGAACTCGCCTGTGCTGTGCCCGCAGCAAGGGCCGGCATCCGGCGGCATCATCCAGCACGAGGAAAGCGAACTCCCATGGCGGACGAGCCGGACACCAGCACACTCAAGGACCAGTACGCGGCGCGTGTCACCGCCGATCTGGACGCCAACCAGCAGGACCAGTCACGTATTCGCGCCGAACTCGACACACTGAAGGGGCAACTCGAAGCCCTGGAGCGGGACCACGGCCTGCTGCAAACCATGCAGCACACCCTCGGCGGCGCCCCGGCGAAGGCCGCCCCCAAGAAGGCCGCGGCCACGAAGGCCGCTCCCGCGAAGGCCGTCGCACCGGCCAAGGTGCCCACCCCCCGGACGAAGAAGACCGAGGTCAAGGCCGCCGCGGCCAAGCCCGCCCGGGCCCCGCGCAAGAACACCGCTCCGGCGAAGACCGCTTCCCGGAGCAAGGCGGAGACCTCCGGCCCCACCCTGCGCGAGGTCGTGCTCGGCCTCTTCGCCGGACACCAGGAGCCGCGTACGGTCTCCGACGTCCTCGCCGAACTGACCACCGCCCACCCCGACCGCAAGACCAGCCCCCAGGTCGTCCGCAACACCCTCGAAGCGCTCGTCGCCAAGGGCGAGCTGGAGCGGGAGCGCAAGCAGGGCTCGGTCTTCTACACCGCCCCGGACAAGAAGTCCGCCGAAGCGGCTGCGACGCCCACCGCCGACGCCGTGCCCGCGAAGGCCTGACCCTTCTCCTCCGCCGGGGTTGGACCGGGTCGATGACTCTCTCGCCGTACGGCATCAGCCGCACGGAGTTCGGCGGACAGCACCTGTCCGCCGAGCCCCGTGCCCCTGGTCGGACACGGACATACGTACGTTTCGCACCGTGGCGAGGAACACCGGCACCACGGCGAGCAGTTCGCCCAGCGCTCCCACCCACAGCGCCGTGCGGGCACCGAAGTGCTCGGCCAGGGTGCCGCCCAGGAGTGCGCCGATCGGCATGGAGCCCCAGACCACGAACCGAAAAGTCGCCGTCATCCGGCCCAGGAGCGCGGGCGGGCAGAGTTGCTGGCGCAGGGCAACCGAGGTGATTTTGAAGGTCATGAACGCCGTCCAGCCGAGGCCCTGGAGCGCGACGGCAAGCGCGAAGCGCCAGTCGGACTCGTAGAAGGGCAGCGCGAGCAACCAGAGCACCCCACTGGTCAGCACGGACAGACACATCGCCGGTCCCTGGCCGAGGCGGGCGGCGATCCTCGTGGTGAGCAGACTGCCGAGGAAGCCGCCGACGGCTTCGGCGGTGAACACCAGACCGCACAGGAACGGGGAGAGGCCGAGGTCTCCGGCGAGCAGGACGAGCAGCATGGACGCGCCAATCGTGCCGCACAGGTTGGAGATCGCCGAGGTGAGGGTGAGCGCCCGCAGCGTCCGGTGGGCGAAGAGGAAGCGCAGCCCTTCGGTGATCTCACCGCGCAGGCCCGGCGTCGTCGTCGACGCGGGCGGCACTGTATCGGGGCGGCGTACGCGGGTGAGCAGGAGCGCGGAGGCGAGGTAGCTGACGGCGTCCACCACGACGGCGAGGGGTGCGGTGAGCGCCCCGACGAGCGCGCCTCCCGCACCGGGACCCGCGGCCTGGGTGAGGGTGCGGCCGGCCTCCAGTTTGACGTTGGCCTCCATCAGCCGGGGACCGTCGACGAGTTGGGGGAGGTGGCTCTGGGCGGCCACGTCGAAGAACACCGTGCACACGGACACGCCGAAGGCCACCGCGTACAGCTGGGGCAGGCTCAGCACGTCCAGCGCGCTCGCGACGGGCACCGAGGCCAGCAGTGCGGCGCGGCCCAGGTCACCGGCGACCATGACCCGGCGGCGGCGCGCCCGGTCCACCCACGCCCCGGCGGACAGCCCCAGGAGCAGGAAGCCGAGGTACTCGAACGTCATGAGCAGCCCGGCCTGGAAGGGGGTCGCGTCGAGGGCGCCGATGGCGATGAGGGGAAGCGCGAGGACGGTGACGGCCGTACCGGCCTGGCTGACCGTGTCGGCGGCCCAGAGCCTGCGGAAGTCGCGGTCGCGCAGCAGGGCGCCCGGCCGTGCCGGGGTGGTGTCCGTGGAGGAGGAGAGCGTCATGATCGCGCACTCCACCACCGGCGGGGCGGCCGGGCCATTGTTTTAGTCTGACCGAAAACGTCATGGGGTGATCGGGGGGGCGCGGGGCATGGGAGCGGTGCGGTTCGGGGTGGACGATCTGGTCAACCTGCGGTTCGCTATCTCGCCGTTGTGGGAGACGGTGGCGAGCCTGCGGGCTTCGGAGGACCCCGGGCGGCACGCCGTCCACCTGCCGTGGATCAAGAAGGCATTGGTCCTGCGCCAGGACGGCGAGCTGGCTCGGTGCCTCGATCCGCTGCGTACCGCACTCGCCGGTTTCGAGCCCCCTCCCCCACGGTGTCCGCTCACCGAGATCGAGGAGGAACTCGCCCTCGCCGGTGTGCCTTCCGAGGTGGGTGACGCGGTGTTCGCCTGGTGGCGGGCCGCCGTGCGGCCGTACTGGCCGCGCATCCGCGCCGTCCTGGAGGCGGACGTCGTCCACCGCACCCGCCAGTTGGCCGAGGACGGCATCCAGGAGGTGTTCGCCCACCTCCACCCCACCCTGCGGTGGACCGAGGACCGGCTGGTGTCGGTGGACCTGCCACGGGGCGAGTGGGGGCTCGACGGGGGCGGGATCACCCTGGTCCCCACCGCGTTCGCCACCCGCTGCCGTCTGCTGCCCGGCCGGGGCCCGACGCCGCCCTGCGTCCTGTACCCCGCGCGCGCCGTGGGCACCCTGTGGGAGCGGCGCGGCACCGCCGACGAGGGCCTGGCGCGGCTGCTCGGCCGCAGCCGCGCCCGGGTGCTCGCCGACACGAGCTCACCGGCCACCACCACGCAGCTGGCCGCGCGTACGGGCCTCAGCCTCGGCGCGGTATCCCAGCACCTCGCCGTGCTGCGCGACGCCGGTCTGGTCACCAGCCACCGCTACCGGCGCGAAGTCCACTACACGGCCAGCGGCATGGGTCTCGCCCTGCTCGGGCGGCGCACGGGGTGACCCCGCACGCCCGGGAAACGGCGGGGAAAAAGATTTCCTCCACGTTTTCGTTATCCGTCGCTCCCCCGCCGATCTCCCACGGTGGAGAAGCAGTCGGTTGGAGCCCGGAGACCACCGGGGCCCGGGGAGAGTGGACGAGGCGTGAACATGGAGTACGGGACGGCGACGGTCGAGGCGGCGCGAGCCGGCGATCAGCACGCCCAGGACGAACTTGTCGCGGCCTGCCTGCCGCTGGTCTACAACATCGTCGGTCGGGCGCTGAACGGTCACGCCGACGTCGACGACGTGGTCCAGGAGAGCGTGCTGCGGATGCTCGACGGCCTCGCGGGGCTGCGTGACCCCGCCAGCTTCCGGTCGTGGGTGGTGGCCATCACCATGAACCAACTGCGCCAGTACTGGCAGCGCGCCCGCACCCGGCCGGACGGCACCGGCATCCAGGAGACGAGTGACCTGCCCGACCCCGGCGCCGACTTCGTCGACCTGACGATCCTGCGGCTCGGGCTCTCCGGGCAGCGCAGGGAGGCCGCCGAGGCCACCCGCTGGCTGGAGCCCGAGGACCGGGGGCTGCTCTCGCTGTGGTGGCTGGAAACGGCGGGGTACCTGACCCGCGCCGAGGTGGCCGCGTCGCTCGAACTGACCCCGCAGCACACCGCCGTACGCGTGCAGCGCATGAAGGAGCGGCTCGACGCGTCGCGCCAGGTGGTGCGGACCCTGGCGGTCGCCCCGCGCTGCCACGAACTCACCGGCCTGCTCTCGCTCTGGGACGGTGTGCCCTCCTCGCTGTGGCGCAAGCGCATCACCCGGCACACCCGCGTGTGCCCCATCTGCTCCGGCCTCGCCACTGGACTCGTACCGCCCGAGGGCCTGCTGGCGGGGCTCGCCCTGGTGCCGGTGGCTTCGGCGGCGGGTCTGTTCGCGGCCCTGGCCGCGCACCGGGCCACCGCGCCCATGGCGTACGGGACGGTCGCCTCGGTGGAGCCGCCGCGGCCGCCGTCGCCGCCCGGCCGCCACCGCCAGGCACCCCGTGGCAAGGGCGCACCCTCCGAGGGGGCGACCCGGGGCGAGCTCCGCCGCGACCGCGACCGTGCCAGGCGGCGGCGCCGGGCCGCCGCGGTGCTGGCGGGCGCCACCGCGATAGGCGGCCTCGCCGTGGTCATCCACGTCTCGTCGGATCCGTCCGGGCCTCCCACCGCGGTCGCCGACGCCCCGGCCGACGGCACCGTCACAGCGGCGAGCCCCGACGGCGCCACCGCCACGGGGCCGACGCGCACCCCCAACTCCCCTTCCTCGAAGCCGAGTTCATCGCCGTCCCCGAGTCACTCGTCCGCCTCACCGAAGCCCACCGCGCACAGCCCCGCGCCGCACACCGCCACCGCCAAGACCCCCTCGTCGCACGCGCCCAAGGTGCCGAACTCCCTCGCCAAGCAGGGCTCGACCGCCCAGCAGGTGATCGCGCTGGTCAACACCGAGCGGGCCAAGAACGGCTGCGGCCCCGTGAGCGACAACTCCAAGCTCGCCACGGCCGCGCAGCGCCACTCCGACAACATGGCGGCACAGGATTTCTTCGACCACACCGACCCGAGCGGGTCGGGCCCCGGCGAGCGCATCCACGCCGCCGGATACCAGTGGTCCACCTACGGCGAGAACATCGCCCGCGGCCAGCAGACCCCGGCCGACGTCATGAACTCCTGGATGAACAGCCCCGGGCACCGCGCGAACATCCTCAACTGCGCCTTCAAGGAGCTGGGAGTCGGCATCCACAACGGCCCCGGGGGCCCTTGGTGGACCCAGGACTTCGGCACGCAGATGTAGGTGTGAGCCGATCAGGTGGCCGTGAGGGCGTGGGCCCGGGCGATCAGCAGGGCCACGTCGTCGTGGGTGTCCGGGCGGCGCAGGGCGGCGAGGAGGAAGTCGCAGGTGTCCTCAAGCGGGCGGCTGGGGCCGGTCAGCAGATCGGTGAGGGTCGCGAGCCGGGTGTCGATGTCCTGGTCGCGGGTCTCGATCAGACCGTCGGTGTACAGGACGAGGTCGTCGCCCGGGTCGAGGGTGACGGCGGTGGTCGAGAACGGGACGCCGCCCACGCCCAGCGGCGCTCCGGTGGGCAGGTCCAGGAGCCGGGGCGGGCGGCCGGGACGCAGGTGCACCGGCGGCGGGTGGCCGGCGACGGCGATGTGGCACAGGTGCGTGTGGGGGTCGTAGAGCGCGTACACACACGTCGCCGTCGCATCGCCCAGGTCGGCGGTGGCGGCGTCCAGATGGGTCAGCACGGTCGCGGGGGCAAGGTCGAGCCGGGCCAGGGCGCGGGCCGTGGCGCGCAGTTGGCCCATGGTGGCGGCGGCGTTGATGCCACTGCCCATCACGTCGCCGACGACCAGGGCCGTACGGTCGCCGCTGAGGGCGATGACGTCGAACCAGTCGCCGCCGGTCTCGTCGTCGGCCGCGGCCGGCTGGTAGCGGTAGGCGATGTCCAACCCGCGTGGTGCGGCGGGGCGTTGGGGCAGCAGATGGCGCTGGAGCATCAGGGCCGTCTCGCGCTGGCGCTGGTACCAGCGGGCGTTGTCGATGGACACCGCCGCGCGGGCGGCGAGTTCGGTGGCCAGCAGCACGTCGTCCTTGCTGAACGGGGCGGGGTTGCGGGCGCGCTTGAGGTCGAGCG
The DNA here is from genome assembly GCF_014649795.1 of Streptomyces melanogenes. Lineage (GTDB taxonomy): Bacteria > Actinomycetota > Actinomycetes > Streptomycetales > Streptomycetaceae > Streptomyces > Streptomyces noboritoensis. The sequence continues at coordinate 330,178 of NZ_BMTS01000004.1, read as the reverse complement.
CGCCGAGGACCTGGCCGCGGGCGATGAGCGGGACGGCGAGGTAGGAGTGGACTCCGGCGGCGGCGAGCAGGTGCACGGCGTCCTCGTTGCGGGCGATGCGCGGCAGGTCCTGGGGGCGTACCCGGGGGACGAGGACGGGGCGGCCGGTGCGGGCGCACTGGGTCACCAGCCGGGTGGGTCCGTACAGGGCGACGTCGCCGACCGCGTCGGCTGCCTCGGTGGCCGGGGTGGGGTAGGCCGCGTTGAGCGCCAGCGCGCGGAACCGCACGGCGCCGTCCGCCTCCCCCGGCCGGGGACCGGCCAGGACGGTGTCGAGCACGTCGACGGCCGCGATGTCGGCCACCTCCGGGACGGCGACGTCGGCCAGCTCGCGGGCCGTCACCTCCAGGTCGAGGGTGGTGCCGATACGGACGGACGCGTCCGCGATCAGTGACAGCCGGCGCCGGGCCTGGGCGGCGGAGACGGCCGCCTCGTGCTGCTCGGTCACGTCGACGACGGACACCGCGACGCCGAGGACGTGCCCGGCCTGGTCGTCGAGCCGGTACACCGACACCAGCCAGGAGTGGTCCCGCTCGGGGTCGGCGGCGGTGCGGCCGGTGGTGAACTCGTCGAGCACCGGGCGCCCGCTCGCCATCACCTCGCGCATCCGTTCCTCGACGGTGGCCCCGTCCAGGAACGGCAGCACGTCGACGATCCGGCGCCCCAGGTGCTCGTCGGCCGGAACGCCGTTGATGCGCTCCAGTGCGGGGTTCACCAGGACGTACCGCAGCTCGGTGTTGAGGACCGCCAGGCCGATGGGCGATTGGTCCACGAGCCGCAGCGACAGGGCCAGATCGCGCTCCACCCGCCGCAGCGTGGCCTGCTCGGAGGCCAGGCCCAGTGCGAACATACGGCCGTTGTCGGCTTCCAGGCGCACGTTGCGGAACTCCACCAGGAGGGAGCTGCCGTCCTTGTGCCGGACCGGGAAGACGCCCGCCCAGGTGCCCTCGCCGGACATCACCTGGGCGAACAGCCGCAGCACCACATCGCGGTGCTCCTCGTCCACCAGCAGCTTCGCGGCGTACTGCCCCAGCGCCTCCTGGGCGGTGTACCCGTACACCCGCTTGGCCTGCGGACTCCACAGCCGGATGCGGCCCTCGGCGTCAAGGACGACCGCGGCCACCCCGAGCACGTCCAGCAGACCACCGGCCACCAGCGACGGATCTCTCGCCCCCGCGCGGGCCGGGAAGGACTGCGCACCAGCCATCACCGGCCTCCTCACCCGTACGCCCCTGCGCGGGACACGCCCGCTGGCCAGGCCCAGGCCGATCGGCACGACTTTCCGTCTTCCATGCTGCGCCCGGACGCCCGGGCGTGCGACCGGGCGCGGGCCGCGGTCGGCCGAACGGCGTGCGCAGTGGCCCGGCGGCGGAGTCACTTCCGGTGGCGCCGGCCCCGCAGGACGAACAGTGCGCCCGCCATGGCCGCCACGGCCAGCAGGATCTGCCGGGGGTGGGCGCGCCCTGCCATCGCCGCCACGGCCGTCGCCCGGCGTACGGGCTCGGGGGTGTGGTCGCGGACCGTGCGGGCCGCCTGGCCGACTGCCGTGCGGGCCCCGGCCGCCGCCTCGGTCGTCCGGTGCGTGGCGTGTGTCGCGCGTTCCTTCAGGTCCGCCTCGGCGGCGAGCCTGGCCGCGCTGTCGGTGATTCCCATCGGTGCCCCTCTCTCGTAACTCCGGATTCTCGGCTGTCTGCCGGGTCACCCCGTATCAGCAGCTCAAACCGGGGTGCGGCCGATCCAGGGCAGGCCCGCCCGGCTCGGCCGTACCGATCGCGGAAGCGGGTCCGGCCGGGGAGGATGGGTGGGCCGGGCTCGCGCCCCGCCCGAGCACTGGAGCGCCGATCATTGGGCACTCTTCCTACAGGCGCCCGGTGCGGAGCACCACCGAGCAGTGGCGAAGGAGGCGGGTGGACCCATGTCACCGGACACGAGCGACGACTCGTACGACGGGGGCACCGCCGGGGGCAGACGGTTCGCCGTCGCGGCACGGCGAGTCGGCGGGGCCGCGGTGCTCTCACTCACCGGCGAGCTGGACCACGACACGGTGGAGCCGTTGCGCACTGCCCTCGCGGAGCAGATCGCGGCCGCCCCGGAGCGGATCGTGGTCGACTGCGCCGGTCTGCGGTTCTGCGACTCGACCGGCCTGAACGCGCTGCTGCGGGCGCGGGCGGCGGCCACACAGGCCGAGGGCGGCGGCATCGAGCTGGCCGCGCTCCAGCCGCCCGTAGCCCGGATGTTCGAGATCACCGGTGCGTACGCGGTGTTCCGCATCCACGCCGACCTGGACCAGGCGCTCACGGGCCGCCCGCCGGAGTAGCGGAGAAGGCGATGGGTGACATGGGCCGGGCCGGGCGGAGCCAGATCCGCCGCCTGGAGCTCTTCGGCACGAAGGGCGTGGTCACCCGCTGCCGCGACTTCACCGCGCTCGCGCTGGCCGACTGGGGGTGGACCACGACCGCCCGGGAGGACGACCGGGCGCGCGTGGACGACGTGCTCCTGCTCGTCTCGGAGGTCGTCACCAACGCCTGTCTGCACGCGGGCGGGCCGCGCGAGCTCGTGCTGCGCCACGCGGACGGCCATCTGCGGGTGGAGGTCGCCGACGGCAGTCCCGTCGCCCCCGCCCGCCGCCCCCGGGCCCCCTCGCTGCCGGGCGGCCACGGTCTGATGGTGCTCGACCGGCTCGCCGGGGACTGGGGCTCGCTGCCGGTGGGGACGGGCAAGGTGGTGTGGCTGGAGGTCGCGCTGCCGTCGCGGGCGCAGGGGTCACCCTCACCGGGGTACCGGCACTCACCCGGGAGCCGCTGACCGGTCCGCGTCCGGTTCGGGGGCGTCTTCGAGCAGCCCCGCACGCAGCCGTTCCAGGATCTGGGCCAGCAGGCGCGAGACGTGCATCTGGGAGAGCCCGACCCTGGCGCCGATCTCTGCCTGGGTCAGCTCCTCGCCGAAGCGCAGGGAGAGCAGGGCGCGCTCGCGGTCGGTCAGGCCCGCGATGAGCGGTTTGAGGGATTCCAGCGAGTCGACGACGTCGAACGCGCCCTCCTCCTCGCCGAGCCTGCGCATGAGTCCGGCGGCGGCCCCGGTGTCGTCGTCCGGCACGTCCAGCGACCGCGCCATGTAGCCGTTGGCCGCCCGCTCGCCCTCGACGACCTCGGCCTCGGTCACCCCGAGGTGGGCGGCCAGCTCCGCCGTCGTCGGCGGGCGGCCCAGCTCCTGGCCGAGCGCCTCAAGGGCCCTGGCCAGCCGCAGACGCAGCTCCTGAAGCCTGCGGGGTACCTGGACCGCCCAGCTGGTGTCGCGGAAGAAGCGCTTCATCTCCCCGCTGATCGTGGGCAGCGCGAAGGAGGAGAACTCCACCTCCCGCTCCACGTCGAAGCGGTCGATCGCCTTGATCAGCCCGATGGTGCCGACCTGGACGATGTCCTCCATCGGCTCGGCGCGGTTGCGGAACCGCCGGGCCGCGAACTTGACCAGGCTGAGGTTCAGCTCGACCAGCGTGTTCCGTACGTACGCGTGCTCGGGCGTGCCCTCCTCCAGCTCGGCCAGGCGCCGGAACAGGGTCGCCGAGAGGGACTGCGCGTCGCCGGTGCTCAGGTCCTGGGGCCGCGCCACCTCGGGTATGCCGTCCAGCGCGCGGGCACGGACCACGGGCGCCGGTGCTTCCGTACGGACAGTGTCTTCGCGAGCGGTGGACATGGGGCTCCTTCGACGGGGCGGGGGCCTGCGCCGCCGGGTGGCGGCGGGTCCGTCGTCCGAGCGTCCTGAGGGGGTGATGCCCGCATTTAGGTGCTTTGATGCGGATTGTGGTTCATTCGTCAGGGTCCGGGCACCCGCCCGGTATGCATCGCGGGCATGCCACGGAACACGTGACGGAGAGTCGCCGGTTCAGCCTCCAGCGGGGACCGGGTGTGGTGGCCCAGTGCCGCGACCTCACCCGGAAGGTCCTCGACGAGTGGCTCGGGCCCGGCGGCGGGCAGGGGCGGGTGGCGGTGGCGGACGTGCTGCTGCTGGTCTCCGAGGTGGCCACCAACGCGTGCCGACACGGTGACGCCCCGTACGAGCTCCGCCTCGACCGCATCGACGGCAGGCTGTGGGTGCAGGTGAGCGACCACAGCCCGCTGGGTCCGCACCCGCACGGCAGGCACCGCCCGGCCGCTTCGTCGGGGCACGGCCTGTATCTGCTGCAGCGGCTCTCCTCGGCCTGGGGCTGGGTGCCGCGCGGGGCGGGGAAGACCGTGTGGTTCGAGATGCCCGTGGGTCCTCCGGCCGGGCCGGCCCGCTGACGGGCGCCTCGCACGCAGGTGCCCCGCCCCGGGATGTCGGCAGGGGCCGACCGTGCCAGAGTGGAGGGGCCCGTCGGGCTCGCCGTACGCGCGAGCCGCGCACGGGCCGTGCGCCACGACGGCTCGATGCGAGGTTGCGATGGACGTGTCTGGTCGCATCCCCGGCCACGGCTCCTCCGATCCCCCCGCGGAGCCCGCCGAGGACGCCCTGCGCCGACTGCTCGCGGGGCTCACCGCCGTACGGGACGGGGATCTGTCGGCCCGGCTGCCCGATGACGCGGGCGGCCCGCTGGGCGAGATCGCGACCATCTACAACGGGATGGTGGAGCAGCTGTCCCTGGTCACCTCCGAGGTCACCCGGGTGGCCCGGGAGGTCGGCGGCCAGGGGCTGCTCGGCGGCCACGCCAGGGAACCGCGGGTGCGCGGGGTGTGGCTGGAGCTGACCTCCGGTGTGAACACCATGGCCGACAACCTCACCTCGCAGGTGCGCTCGATCGCCCAGGTCGCCACGGCGGTGGCGCGCGGCGACCTCACCCAGAAGATCCGGGTGGACGCGCGCGGCGAGATCCTGGAGCTGAAGGAGACCATCAACACGATGGTCGACCGGCTCTCCTCGTTCGCCGAGGAGGTCACCCGCGTGGCCAAAGAGGTGGGCACCGACGGCAAACTCGGCGGCCAGGCCACCGTACGAGGGGGGTCGGGCACCTGGAAGGACCTCACCGACAACGTCAACTTCATGGCGAACAACCTCACCAACCAGGTGCGCAACATCGCCCAGGTCACCACCGCCGTGGCGGGCGGCGACCTGACCCGCAGGATCGACGTGGACGCACGCGGAGAGATCCTGGAGCTCAAGACGACCATCAACACGATGGTGGACCAGCTGTCGTCGTTCGCCGCCGAGGTCACCCGGGTCGCCCGCGAAGTGGGCAGCGAGGGACGGCTCGGCGGCCAGGCGGAGGTCGAGGGCGTCTCCGGCACCTGGAAGCGGCTCACCGAGAACGTCAACGAGCTGGCCGGGAACCTCACCCGGCAGGTCCGCGCCATCGCCGAGGTCACCAGCGCGGTCGCCGAGGGCGACCTCACCCGCTCGATCACGGTCGACGCGCCCGGCGAGGTGGGCGACCTCAAGGACAACATCAACGCGATGGTCGAGTCCCTGCGGGCCACCACCCGGGCCAACGAGGCCCAGGACTGGCTGAAGACGAACCTCGCCCGGGTCTCCGGGCTGATGCAGGGCACCGCGAACCTGCCCGACCTAGCCGAGCTGATCATGAGCGAGGTGCCCCCGCTGGTGTCCGCTCAGTACGGCGCCTTCTTCCTGACCCACGAGGACGAGCACGGCACGGAGCTCGTGATGACCGCCGCCTACGGCTCCCCCGACGACCCCGCCGCCGGGCCGCGCCGTTTCCGCCTCGGCCAGTCCCTGGTCGGCGAGGCCGCCCGCAGCAGGCGCACGATCGTGGTGGACCGGGTCCCGCACGGTTACGCGACGATCGCCTCCGGCGCCGGTTCCGGCGACCCCGGCCAGCTGATCGTCCTGCCGGTGGTGGTCGAGGAGCAGGTCCTCGGCGCCGTGGAGCTGGCCGCGCTGCGCCCCTTCAGCGAGCTGCACCGGGACTTCCTGGACCAGTTCATCGAGACGGTCGGCGTCAACGTCAGCTCGCTCATCGCCAGCGTCCGCACCGACCAGCTGCTCGGGGAGTCCCAGCGGCTCACCTCCGAACTGCGCACCCGCTCCCAGGAGTTGCAGGAGCAGCAGCGGGAGCTGAGGCGCTCCAACGCCGAACTCCAGGAGAAGGCGGCGCTGCTCGCCGACCGCAACCGGGACATCGAGGGCAAGAACCTGGAGATCGAACAGGCCCGCCAGGAGCTGGAGGTGCGGGCCCAGCAGCTCTCGCGGACGTCCATGTACAAGTCGCAGTTCCTGGCCAACATGAGCCACGAGCTGCGCACTCCGCTCAACAGCCTGCTCATCCTGGCCCGGCTGCTCGCCCAGAACCCGGACGGGAACCTGACGGCGAAGCAGGTCGACTACGCCGAGGTCATCCACTCCGCGGGCTCCGACCTGCTCCAGCTCATCAACGACATCCTGGACCTGTCCAAGGTCGAGGCGGGGAAGATGGACATCCGCCCCGAGCCGTTCTCGCTGCGGCAGCTGCTGGACTACCTGGAGGCGACCTTCCGCCCGGTGGCCGCCGAACGCGCCCTGGACTTCCAGGTCGTGGCCGCCCCGGGCCTGCCCGAGGAGCTGACCACCGACGAGGCGCGGCTGCGCCAGATCCTGCGCAACCTGCTCTCCAACGCGCTGAAGTTCACCGACAGCGGCCGCGTCCGGCTCGACGTCCACACCGCCGCCGCCGACCAACTGCCGTACGCCCTGCGCTCCGCTGGCCCCGCGCTGGCCTTCCGGGTCACCGACACCGGCGTCGGCATCCCCGAGGACCGCCTGGAGAGCGTCTTCGGCGCCTTCCAGCAGGGCGACGGCACCGCCGCCCGGCGGTACGGGGGCACCGGCCTGGGCCTGTCCATCAGCCGTGAGGTGGCCCGGCTGCTCGGCGGGGTGATCGTGGCGGAGAGCGCCGTGGGCCGGGGCAGCACGTTCACGCTCTATCTGCCGCTCGGCGGCCGCTCCGACCGCACTGCTGAGCACGACGCCGAGCCCGTACCGCAGGCCGAGGCTTCCGCGCCCGCGCCGTCCGGGCACACCGTCCTCGTGGTGGACGACGACACGCGCAACGTCTTCGCGCTCACCCAGATCCTCGAACACGCCGGGATGCGGGTGCTGACGGCGGCCGGGGGCCAGGCCGGGATCGACCTGCTGACCGCCCGCGACGACATCGATCTGGTGGTGATGGACGTGATGATGGCCGGAATGGACGGCTACGCGGCCACCGCCGCGATCCGGCGCCAACCCCGCTTCGCCCGGCTCCCGATCATCGCGGTGACGGCGAAGGCGATGCCCGGCGAGCGCGCCAAGGCACTCGCGGCGGGGGTCGACGAGTACGTCGCCAAACCGGTCGACGCGGACCGGCTGCTGGCCGTCATCCACGACCACCTCAAGGGAGACTGACCTTCCGTCAGAAGGGGCCGGTCGAGGGGCGGTTCAGCCGCGCACCCGGATCGCGACGACGCTGGTGTCGTCGTCCGTGTCGCCGGTGGCCGCTTCGAGCAGCCGGTCCACCTGTTCCTCGACCTCGCACGCGCTCGACTGCTCGGCGAGGCCCACCAGCGTCTCCAGGCCCTGGTCCAGCGCGTCGTGGCGCCGCTCGATCAGACCGTCCGTGTACAGCAGCAGGGTGTCGTCGCGGCGCAGTGGTGTGCGCATCTCCCGGTACGTCACGGACGGGCTCGCGCCGAGCAGCAGGTCGTGCGGCCCCTCAAGGAGCCGCGCCCGGCCGTCGCGCAGCAACAGCAGCGGCAGGTGCCCCGCGCTCGACCAGCGCAGCGACCGGTCGGCCGGATCGTAGAGGGCGCACACGGCGGTGGCGGTCGGGCCGCCGCTGGTGCGCAGCGCCACCTCGTTCAGCCACTCCATCAGCCGCCCCGGCGTGTGGCCGCTGAAGGCGAGCCCCCGCAGCGCGTTGCGCAGGGCGACCATGCCGGTGGCGGCGCCGATGCCGTGCCCGGCGATGTCACCGACCGCCAGCAGGACCCGGCCGCTGGGCAGCGGCAGCGCGTCGTACCAGTCGCCGCCGACCCGGTACTCCTGCGCGGCAGGCCGGTAGCGGGCCGCGACCGACAGGCCCGGCAGCTCCTGGATGCCCGGCGTCTCGGGGACGATGGCCTGCTGGAGGCGCAGGGCCATCTCGTCACGGATGGCCGCCTGCTTCTGTACGGCCGTGAGCTGGTCGAACGTCGCCGTCAGCGCGGCCTCGGTACGCCTGCTCGCCGAAACGTCCTGGTAGACGCCGGTGATCCCGGTGACGACGCCGTCGTCGACGAGCGGCTCGGCGGCGACGCGGACGTGCCGCAGCGTGCCGTCGCCCCGGACGATCCGCAGGACGGCGAGCGCGCCCCGCTGGTGTTCGGTGAGGGTGGTGAGCAGCCGGGTCAGCACGTCGCCGTCCTCGGGGTGCAGCATCGACCGCATGGCGAGCAGCGGGACGGGCGCCGCGTCCCGGTCGATGCCGAAGATGCGGTAGGCGGGCGCGGACCACACCGAGGCGTCGCCCGCCACGCTGTCCCGGAACAGCGCCACGCCTTCGAGATGGCCCACGGCCCGGCTCGCGGACATCTCGGGGTCGCTGCTGGCGTGCCAGAGCACCACGGTCCGGTCGGCGCCCGCGGGCAGGACGCGTACGTCGAGGAGCGGCGCGGCCGTCGCCTCTGCGGCCAGCCTCGGCAGCCGGGGCACGCTCTGGCGCCTGGACGAGCCGTGGGCGCCCCGGGCCAGCCGGGCGAGCTCGGCGTGGACGTACGGGAAGGCGAGGGCGAGCGGCCGGCCGACGGGCGGCGCGGACCCGCCCAGGCTCCGCACGGCGGGCCCGTTGGTGTACTCGACGGCCGGCGCGAGGGACTCGGGCGCTCCCCGCAGCACCATCGCGGGATGGCCGAGCGCGTCCAGTACATCCAGCAGCGCGGGCACCTCGGACGGCTCGCCCTCGACCCCGCCGAGCACAGTCCCGGCGACCTCCACCAGCCCGGTCAGGGCCCGCCGCAGCGCCGCGTCGAAGTCCACCGGCTCCGGCCACACGACCAGCGCCAGGCCCACGATCGCCCCCTGGGCGCCCAGCGGCAGCAGCGCCCGGCCCGCGCGCCGCCCCGGGCCCGGCAGCTCCTCGCCGTGCGGCGGGCCGGAGCCGAGCCAGCAGGCGCTGCCGTCCACCACGACCGAATGGAACATGGCGGGTGCGCCCGGCGGGATCCACTGCCACACCACCGCCTCGGCGGCGCTCACCCCGGCGTGCCCGGCGAGCCGCAGACAGCCCGTCTCCGTACGGCGCCACAGCCACAGGCTCTGGGCGCCCAGAGGTGCCAGACCGCCCTCCAGCAGGGCCGCCGCGGATTCGTCGACGCTCTCGTACGTCTCGGCGGCCGCCACCGCACGGCGGGCCCGGCGGGCCTCGGCGAGGGGCGGGGCGCCCTCGGCGGCCGGGGCGGCCCCGGGGTCGCCCGCGACGCCGTTCACCACGTCCGCGGCGAGGTCCTCCGGGCTCACCCCGGTGTCCCGCGAGAGTTTCTCCAGGTGCTCGCGCGCCTGGGCGGGGCCGACGCGCAGCTGCGCCGCGAGGACTCCGGTGGCCAGGTCGAGGAGGTGGTGACGGGCGCGCTCGGCGCGCAGCCGGGCGGCCTCGGCGGACAGCGCGGCGATGGTCGAGGCCGTCTGCGCGCCGACCGTCCCCGAGGTGTCCGGCACCGGCTTGATCACGGCATCTCCCGTCCCGAACGGTCGGAGAGCGGGCCAACGTGTCCCCTGCGGATTTTACCCGCGCGGCCCCTTTCGTTCCCGGGCGCGAGGCCGGTCACGCGCTCAGTCCGCCTCGCCCTCCGTGTGCCAGTGCCGCACCCACAGCGGCAGCACGAACCAGCACACCAGGTACCAGGCCACCACGGCGCCGACCAGCCACGGCCAGTACCCGCCGTGCGAGGCCACCCGCAGTACGAGGATGAGCGAGCAGGTCATCGTGGCCAGGAGCAGGACGAGCCCGACGACGGTGAGCCGGGAGGCCCAGGCGACGGCCGTCGGTTTGATGTGGCGGCCGGCGAGGAGCCGGTGGAAGGAGACCGGAGCCACCAGGGCGCCCGTGGTCGCCGATCCGAGCACGACCGTGGCGACGTAGATGGCCTTGTCGGTGTCGCCGAGCTGGTGGAAGAGCGGGGTGAAGGCGACGGTCAGGAGGAAGCCGAAGAGGATCTGCACGCCCGTCTGGGCCACCCGGACCTCCTGGATGAGGTCGCCCCACTTGCGGTCCGCCCGCCCCTCGGCGGTCTCGTCGCGGCCGCCGTCGGTGCGCCGCGTCCTGTCGTCGCTGTCCATCGCAGCCTCCTGCCACTCTCCGCGCCCCGGCACGGCCACCCGCTCCCACGGCACGCGAACGGTCACGCATCGGTACCCGCTCCTACGGATCGCAATCCGGCGGCCACCCGGGAGGGACGGACGGGACGCCCGTGACCGACGGCGTACCGGGTGCGCCCGTTGCGTACGGCATTCAGGGGGTACCCGCAGACCATGACCATCGATCAGCGGGGCCCCGCCCTGCCGGACGGCCGCGGCGAGGTCTCCGCAGCCGTGATCGCCCACCTGCGCGGCGAGGGCACCCCGCTCCCGGACGCGCGGGCGGCCGCCGGCGCCGACCCCTACGGCGACGACCTCCAGCTCGCGCTGTACGTCTGCTACGAGCCGCACTACCGGGGCTTCGCCGGGGTGGACGACGCCGTCGAATGGGATCCCGCGCTGCTCGCCGCGCGCGCCCTGCTGGAGGCGCGCTTCCTCGACGCCCTGCGCCGCGACGCGGCCCGTGGCCACGGTGTGGACGAGGCCGTCGACGACCTGCTCGTCGAGCCCCTTCACGGCACCGGGGTCTCGCACCACCTCCAGGAGGAGGGCCGTCTGTGGCAGCTGCGCGAGTACGCCGCCCAGCGGTCGCTCTACCACCTCAAGGAGGCCGACCCGCACGCCTGGGTGCTGCCCCGGCTGTGGGGCCGGGCCAAGGCGGGGATGGCGGCGGTGGAGTTCGACGAGTTCGGCGGCGGCCGCGCCGAGCGGGTCCACGCCCGGCTCTTCGCCGACCTCATGGCCGACCTGGGCCTCGACACGGCGTACGGCCGCTATCTGAACGCCGCATCGGCGCCGACGCTCGCCACGGTGAACCTCATGTCCCTGTGCGGGCTGCACCGGAGCCTGCGGGGCGCGCTCGTCGGGCACTTCGCCACCCTGGAGATCACCTCGTCGCCCGCATCCCGGCGTCTGGCGCTCGCGATGCAGCGCGCGGGCGCGGGCCCCGCCGCCGAGCTCTTCTACACCGAGCACGTGGAGGCCGACGCGGTGCACGAGCAGGTGGTGCGGCACGAGGTGATCGGCGGCCTCCTGGAGCAGGAGCCGCACCTGGCGCCCGATGTCGTGTTCGGCATCGACGCCACCGTGTTCCTGGAGGACCGGTTCGGCGAGGATCTGCTGGGGCACTGGCGGGCGGGGCGCAGCTCGCTGCGGACACCGCTCGACGGCCCGGCCACCGTGTCCGTTGGACCGGAACCGGATTCCGACTGATAAACACGCATTTACGAGGATCTTTCCCGTTTGGCCGGGCACTCGGCGTACATGACTCTCCTGGCCCCACCGGGCGTCTACACCCCGCAGGCCGACACCGCTCTGCTGGCCGATGCGCTGCGCGACGAGGCGGTGTCGCCCGGGGCCCAGGTCCTCGACGTGGGTACGGGCACCGGCGCGCTGGCCCTCGCCGCCGCCCGGCGCGGCGCCCGGGTGACCGCCGTGGACATCTCCTGGCTCGCCGTTCTCACCGCCCGGCTCAACGCACGGCTCGCCGGTCTGCCGGTGCGTGTGGTGCGCGGAAACCTGCTGGCGCCGGTGGCGGGGCAGGCGTACGACCTCATCCTGAGCAATCCGCCCTACGTGCCCGCGCGCGCCGCCGCCCCTCCCCGGCACGGCGCCGCGCGGGCCTGGGACGCCGGGCACGACGGGCGGCTGTTCGTGCGCCGCATCTGCCGCGAGGCACCCCGCCTGCTGCGTCCCGGCGGGGTGCTGCTCCTTGTCCACTCCGCGCTCAGCGGGCCGGAGGCGAGTCTGCGGGAGCTGCGGAGCGCGGGGCTCAAGGCGGCGGTGGCCGCGCGCGGATTCATCCCCTTCGGGCCCGTCCTGCGGGCCCGGCGGGCGTGGCTGGACGCGCAGGGCCTGATCGAGGAAACCGAGACGACGGAAGAGCTGGTGGTCATCCGTGCCGAACGACCCGTCTGACAAGCCGCGCCGCATCCGCGTCCGGCGCGAGGGGCCCGTCCTCGTCGAGGGGCCCGTGGAAGTCGTCCTGGAGGACGGCACCAGCGCGGTCTCCGACCGCTGTGTGGTGGCGCTGTGCACCTGCCGCCGCAGCCGGACCTACCCGTGGTGCGACACCAGCCACCGCCACCGCGCCTGAGCGTCAGACGTGGACGCGGTCGGGGGTGAGCGGCAGTTCCCGGAAGCGGACGCCGGTGGCGTGGTGGACCGCGTTTCCGATCGCGGCGGCCGTTCCCACGATGCCGATCTCCCCGATGCCCTTGCTGCCCATCGGGTTGAGGTGGGGGTCCTCCTCGTCGATCCAGTGCGCCTCGATCGCGGGCACGTCGGCGTGGCCGGGCACGTGGTAGCCCGCGAGGTCGCTGCCGATGAAGGCGCCGGATGCGGGGTCCACACCACCGCCCTCGGTGAGCGCCATGCCGAGGCCCATCACCATGCCGCCGATGAACTGGGAGCGGGCGGTGCGCGCGTTGAGGATCCGCCCCGCCGCGTACACCCCGAGCAACCGCCGCACCCGTACTTCTCCGGTGTCGGTGTCCACAGCGGCTTCGGCGAAGTGGGCGCCGAACGCGTGCCGCGCGTAGGGGGATTCCGCGTCCGCGGTGCCCGCGGTGTCGGCGGACGCGGTCATTCCCCCGGGCGGCAACGGGCCTGACCGCTCGGCGAGTTGGCGGGCCAGGTCCCGGCACGCCTCGTGCACGGCCCAGCCCCAGGACGCCGTGCCGGCGGACCCGCCCGCGAGCGGCGCCCTGGGCAGGCCGGTGACACCGATCTCCGTACGGACCGAGTCCACCCGGACACCGAGCGCCTGCGCCGCGATCTGGGCGAGTACGGTACGGGCGCCGGTGCCGATGTCGGTGGCGTTGAGCCGTACGACGTACAGCCCGTCGGGGTGGGCGGTGACCGTGGCGCGGCTGGGCGAGACCAGGACGGGATAGGTGGCCGCCGCGACCCCGGTGCCGGTGAGCCAAGGTCCCGAACGCCGTACGCCCGGCCGGGGGTCGCGACCGTCCCAGCCGAAGCGCGCGGCGCCCTCGCGCAGGCACTCGACGAGGTGCCGGCTGCTGAAGGGGCGCCCGCTGTCCGGCTCGGCCGGGGGTTCGTTGGCCACCCGCAGCTCGATGGGGTCCATCCCGAGGGCGCAGGCGAGTTCGTCGACGGCGGACTCCAGGGCGTACATGCCGGGTGCCTCGCCCGGTGCGCGCATCCAGGACGGGGTGGGGACGTCCAGAGCCACCGCCCGGTGGCTGGTGCGGCTGCTCCCGCTGGCGTACATCACGCGGGCCGGGACCGCCGCCTGCTCCACGAACTCCCTGATGCGCGAGGTGTGCGTGGTGACCTCGTGGATCAGCGAGGTGAGGACGCCGTCGGGCCGGGCACCGAGCCGGACGCGGTGCAGGGTCGGGGCGCGGTGGCCGACCAGTTCCGTCAACTCACGCCTGAGCAGGGCGAGTTGGACCGGGCGTCCGGTGTGCCGGGCGGCCAGTGCGGCGAGGACGACATGGGGGCGGGGTGTGCCTTTGGAGCCGAAGCCGCCGCCGACGTGCTCGCAGACGACGCTCACCCGCTCCTCGGGCAGCGCGAAGAGCTTCGCCAGGGTGGCGCGTACGGTGTCGCCGCCCTGGCTGGAGTCGAACACGGTGAGCTCGTCGTCCCGCCAGAGCGCGGTCGCCCCGTGCGGCTCCATGGGGTGGTTGTGCAGCGGCGGCACCGCGTACGACACGTCCACCCGGACCGCCGCGTCGGCGAACGCGCCGTCCGGATCGCCCTGCCGACGCTCCCCCGGGTGGCCCCCGTTGACCTCATCGGGTTGGTAGGCCCGCGGGTGATCCACCGTCAGGGTCACGTCGTGCGGCTCGGTCGCATAGCGCACCCGTACGGCCCCGGCGGCCTCCCGGGCCGCCTCCAGGGTCTCGGCGACGGCCAGGGCGACCGGCCAGCCGTGGTGCGGCACCCGGGAGTCCTGGAGCACGGCCAGCGTCGGATCGCCCGCGTCGGCGAGGCGCGGGGCGGAGTCCGAGGTGAGGACGGCCAGCACTCCGGGAAGCGCGAGCGCGGCCGAGGTGTCGAGGGAGACGACCGTGCCGCGCGCGACGGTCGCGGGCACCGGCCATCCGTACACCCGGCCCGGCGGCGCGTATTCCGTCGCGTATTTGGCGGCGCCGGTCACCTTCGCGCGCCCCTCCCGGCGCTCGACCGGCGCACCCGGGGCGCTCGGGGTCGCTCCCACGGCGGCTCTCCTCTCCGGGGGCCCGGTCAGGTCCGGGCGGTCAGCGAGCCGAGCACTTCGCAGGCGAGGTCGCGGGCGAGGGACACCTTGTACGCGTTGTCCCGCAGCGGGACGGCGGCGGCGAGCTCGGCGTCCACGGCCCGGGCGACCGCCTCGGGGGTGGGCGCACTGCCCAGCAGCGCGGCCTCCGTCCGCCGGGCACGCCACGGGCGGTGGGCCAGCCCGCCGAACGCGACCCCGATGTGCCGGACCACACCGCCCCGCACCTGGACGGTGGCGGCGACGGAGGCCAGCGCGAAGGCGAACGACGCCCGGTCCCGCGCCTTGCGGTAGCGCGAGACGGTGCCGCCGGGCAGGGGCGGCAGCAGCACCCCGGTGATGAGTTCGCCGGGGCGGATCACGGTGTCCTGGTCGGGGCTGTCCTGCGGCAGCCGGTGGAACTCGGTCAGCTCGACCGTCCGGCCGCCGCCCGGTCCCGCCAGCTCGACCACCGCGTCGAGCGCCGCCAGCGCCACGGCCAGGTCGGAGGGGTGGGTGGCGACGCAGTGCTCCGAGTGGCCGAGCACCGCGTGGTCGCGGTTGACGCCGGTCAGGGCGCCGCAGCCGCTGCCCGGCACCCGCTTGTTGCACGGCTTGCCCACGTCCTGGAAGTAGGCGCAGCGGGTGCGCTGGAGGAGGTTCCCCGCGGTGGTGGCCACATTGCGCAGCTGGCCGGAGGCCCCGCTGAGCAGCGCCTGCGACAGCACCGGATACCGCTCGCGGACCAGCGGATGCCCGGCGAGGTCGCTGTTGCGCACGGTCGCGCCGATCCGCAGCGCGCCGTCGGGCAGCTCCTCCACCTGGTCAAGGGGCAGCCGCGAGATGTCGATGAGCACCTCGGGCCGCTCCACGCCGAGCTTCATCAGATCGACGAGGTTGGTCCCGCCGCCCAGATACCGCGCTTCCGGGCGGCCCGCGTGGGCGGCGGCGGCCTCTCCGACGCTCTCGGCCCTCACGTACAGCAGCGGCTTCACACGATCACCTCCCGCGCGGCGACATCGCGTACGACCACTTCCTGCACGGCCTCCACGATGTGCGGATACGCCCCGCAGCGGCACAGGTTGCCGCTCAGCCGCTCCCGGATCTCCTCGACGGTCAGCCGCACCGGGGCGTCGGTCGGCCGGTCGGTGTCGGTGACGACCGACGGCTGGCCCGCTCTCGCCTCCTCCAGCATGCCCACGGCCGAGCAGAGCTGGCCCGGGGTGCAGTAGCCGCACTGGAGCGCGTCCCGGTCCAGGAACGCCTGCTGCAGGGGGTGCAGATCGCCGTCCGCGCCCGCCGCCTCGGCGAGCCCCTCCACGGTGACGACCTCGCACCCCTCCTGCGCCACCGCGAGCAGCAGACAGCTGTTGACCCGTCTGCCGTCGACGAGCACGGTGCACGCCCCGCACTGGCCCTGGTCGCAGCCCTTCTTCGACCCGGTGAGGGCGAGGTGCTCGCGCAGCAGGTCGAGGAGGGTGGTGCGGTGGTCGAGCTCGATGACGTGGACGGTGTCGTTCACCTTCAGGGTCATGCGCGAGTGCGTGGGCGGGAGCACGCCACCGCGGTCGGCCGGTCCGGAGTCGGGCCCGGGGCTGTGCTCACGCGGGCGATCGCTTGCTTCCATCCTCACGGCTCCTCGGTCTGACGGGTCGACGGCTTCTCCACACCCTCGTACAGCCGCCACCCTCCGGCATCTCGGCGGCACCTCCCACTGCTCCGCGCGCCGGTCGTGCGCCCCTGCGCCGGGGGCGTACCGGCCGACTGGCGCAAACGCACACGGGTTCGACCGGTTCGGGCGCGGGTAACCACCTCTCATGCTCACCTTTGGGGTCGAAGAAGAGTATTTGCTGGTGGACCCCGTGACCGGCCGGCCCCTGCCCCGTTCGGAAGAGGTACGGGCACTGACCGGACCGGACACGGTCGAGGAGCCGGAGGTGCAGGCCGAGCTGCTCCAGGCTCAGGTGGAGGTGGCGACCCCGGTCTGCCTGGCTCTGGCGGAGCTGGGCGGCCATCTGGTGCGTCTGCGGCACACGGTGGGGACCGCGGCGGAGCGCGTGGGCTGCAGGGTCGCCGCCGTGGGGGCCGCTCCCGTCAACGGCGCGGGGCCCGTCCCCGTCACTCCGCGGCCGCGCTATCTGGCGATGCAGACGAACGCGGGGCAGCTGGTCGACGAGCAGCTGATCAACGGCATGCACGTGCACGTGGGAGTGCCGGACCGGGAGGTCGGCGTCGCCGTCCTCAACCGGATCCGCGTCTGGCTGCCCACCCTGCTCGCCATGTCGGCCAACTCACCGCTGTGGCACGGCCGCGACACCGGGTTCGCCAGCTGGCGCACCCTCGTCTTCAGCCGCTGGCCGGTCAGCGGCCCCCCGCCGCGCTTCGCCGACCTCGACGACTACGAGAGCCGCGCGGAGGCGCTCATCACCGCCGGGGCGGTCAGCGACAGCGGGCAGCTCTACTGGCACGCGCGCCTCTCCGAGCGCTACCCCACTATCGAGGTGCGCTGTCTCGACGTGCAGGTGCGGGTCGACGAGGCGGTGATGCTCGCCGGGATCATCCGCGCCCTGGTCGCCACCGCGATCCGCGAGCACAAGGACGGCGAGCCCGTACCGGAGTGCCCGCTCGAACTGCTCCAGGCCGCGACCTGGCGCGCCGCCCGGGAAGGCCTCAACGGCGTCCTCCTCGACCCCGCCGGACAGCGGCGCAGCTGCGGCGACGTGCTGTGCCAGCTCGCGCGGCACATCGGCCCCGCTCTGGAGGCGTCGGGCGACGGGCTTGAGGTCCACTCCATGATGCAGCGGCTCCTGCGCCGGGGAACCGGCGCCGACCGGCAGCACCGGGCCTTCACGGAAGGCGGGATTCCGGCGGTTATCGACCTGATCACGAGCGAGAGCGTCAGGACCTAGCGCCGCTGCGTATGGGGCCCACGAGCGCTGGGGGTCACTCGCCGACGTACCGCGCCAGATGCTCGCCCGTGAGGGTGGAGCGGGCGGCGACCAGGTCGGCGGGGGTGCCCTCGAAGACGATCCGGCCGCCGTCGTGGCCCGCCCCGGGGCCGAGGTCGACGATCCAGTCGGCGTGCGCCATCACCGCCGGGTGGTGCTCGACGACGATGACCGACTTGCCGGAGTCGACGAGCCGGTCGAGGAGGCCGAGCAACTGCTCGACGTCGGCGAGGTGGAGGCCGGTGGTCGGCTCGTCCAGGACGTACACGCCGCCCTTGTCGGCCATATGGGTGGCCAGTTCGAGCCGCTGCCGCTCGCCGCCGGACAGCGTGGTGAGCGGCTGGCCGAGGGTGAGGTAGCCGAGCCCGACGTCGGAGAGCCGGGTGAGGATCCGGTGCGCGGCCGGCGTACGCGCCTCGCCGTCGGCGAAGAACTCCTCCGCCTCGCCCACCGACATCGCCAGCACCTCGCTGATGTCGCGGCCGCCGAGGTGGTGGTCGAGGACCGACGCCTCGAACCGCTTCCCCTCGCACTCGACGCAGCTGGTCGCCACTCCGGCCATCATCGCCAGATCGGTGTAGATCACTCCGGCGCCGTTGCAACCGGGGCAGGCGCCCTCGGAGTTGGCGCTGAACAGCGCCGGCTTCACGCCGTTGGCCTTGGCGAACGCCTTGCGGATCGGATCGAGCAGCCCGGTGTACGTGGCGGGGTTGCTGCGCCGCGATCCCTTGATGGCCCCCTGGTCGACCGACACCACGTCCGCGCCCGGCGGGAGCGAGCCGTGGACCAGGGAGCTCTTGCCGGAGCCCGCCACGCCGGTGACGACGCAGAGCACGCCCAGCGGCAGGTCGACGTCGACGTCGCGCAGGTTGTGCGCGGTCGCGCCGCGGATCTCCAGCACCCCGCCGGGCGTGCGCACCTTCTCCTTGAGGGCGGCCCGGTCGTCGAGGTGGCGGCCGGTGACGGTGCCGCCCGCCCTCAGCCCCTCGACGGTGCCCTCGAAGCAGACGGTGCCGCCCGCCGTACCCGCGCCGGGGCCGAGGTCGACGACGTGGTCGGCGATCGCGATCGTCTGCGGCTTGTGCTCCACCACGAGCACCGTGTTGCCCTTGTCGCGCAGCCGCAGCAGCAGGTCGTTCATCCGCTGGATGTCATGGGGGTGCAGACCCGTGGTGGGCTCGTCGAAGACGTACGTGACGTCGGTGAGCGAGGAGCCGAGGTGGCGGATCATCTTGACCCGCTGGGCCTCGCCGCCCGACAGCGTGCCCGACGGCCGGTCGAGGGCGAGGTAGCCGAGGCCGATCTCCACGAACGAGTCGAGGGTGCGCTCCAGGGTCGCGAGGAGCGGCGCCACGGACGGCTCGTCGAGGCCCCGGACCCAGGCGGCCAGGTCGCTGGTCTGCATCGCGCAGGCGTCGGCGATGCTGATCCCCTCGATCTTCGACGACCGGGCCGCCTCGCTGAGCCGGGTGCCGCCGCACTCGGGGCAGTCGGTGAAGGTGACCGCCCGGTCCACGAACTCCCGGATGTGCGGCTGCATCGCCTCCCGGTCCTTGGAGAGCATCGACTTCTGGATCCGCGGGACCAGCCCCTCGTACGTCATGTTGATGCCCGCGATCTTCATCCGGGTCGGCTCGCGGTAGAGGAAGTCGTGCAGCTCCTTCTTGGTGTACTTGCGGATCGGCTTCTCCGGCGGGAAGAAGCCCGACTCGGCGTAGAGCCGGGAGTTCCAGCCACCGCCCGTATAGCCAGGGACCGTGATCGCGCCCTCGGCGATCGACTTGGAGTCGTCGTAGAGCTGGGCGAGGTCGATGTCGGTGACCGCGCCCCGGCCTTCGCAGCGCGTGCACATGCCGCCGGTGCGGTTGAAGGTCGCCTTCACGGCCTTGGTCCGCCCGGCACCCCGGTCGACCGTGATCGCGCCGCTCGCCCGGACCGAGGGGACGTTGAAGGCGAACGCGTTGGGCGAGCCGATGTGCGGTTGCCCGAGCCTGCTGAAGAGGATGCGCAGCATCGCGTTGGCGTCGGTGGCGGTGCCGACGGTGGAGCGGGGGTCGCCGCCCATCCGCTGCTGGTCGACGACGATCGCGGTCGTCAGCCCTTCGAGGACGTCGACCTCGGGCCGCGCCAGGGTGGGCATGAAACCCTGGACGAAGGCACTGTACGTCTCGTTGATCAGCCGCTGCGACTCCGCGGCGATCGTGTCGAACACCAGCGAGCTCTTGCCGGAGCCGGAGACCCCGGTGAACACCGTCAGCCGACGTTTGGGGATCTCGACGCTGACGTCCTTGAGGTTGTTCACGCGCGCCCCGTGCACCCGGAGCACGTCGTGGCTCCCGCCGCCCCGCGGCGCCTGCGACCGCGCGCCCGTCCTCCTGGCCGTGCCCATGGTGTCTCCCTCTGCCGTGCCGACCGCTTTCGCGATCTACGCCGGGGTCGCGCCCGGCTCGATCTAACCAGCTTCGGGCAGCGGCGTCGCCCCGGTGACGGCGGCGGGCGCGGACAAACGCCCCGGCATTCGCCCGGCCTCGCACCCAAAGTCACCCCTCGCACACACCACGAAGTTTCCCGGAATTCCGCTCCGCCGCATGCATACGGCCCGTTCCAGTGGAAATACGCTGCCACGGAATGGGCGGCGGGGACCTACACCCCGGCCCTGCACCCCCTCCTTTTCCGACGGAGATCCCTTTTCCGTCCGAGGAGCGCACGTCATGTCCACTCACTGCGCCAATCGCCGCACGTACGACGACACACCGGATACCGACGAAGCGTTCGTGCGACTCACCGCACTGCCCGACGGGCCCGAACGGGCGGCACTGCGCGAGCAGTTGGTGAATTCCTGGCTTCCCCTCGCGGAACGGCTCGCCGGACGTTTCCGCGACCGCGGCGAATCCGTGGAGGATCTGCGCCAGGTCGCCGCCCTGGGCCTGCTCAAAGCCGTCGACGGCTTCGATCCCGCCCTGGGCACACCGTTCGTCGCCTACGCCGTTCCCACCATCACCGGCGAGATCAAGCGCCACTTCCGCGACCACATGTGGACCCTCCACGTGCCGCGCCGCGTCCAGGAGCTCCGCAACCGCGTCCGCACGGCCCGCCACGAGCTGCAGTCCGCCGGAACCGGCGAACCGACCGTCCGGGAGCTGGCCGAACACACCGGCCTGAGCGAGACGGACGTACGGGACGGCCTGGAAGCCCTCGACGGCTTCCGCGCCATGTCCCTGGACGCCGAACAGACCGGCGGCACGCCGAGCTCGTACACACTGGCCGACACCATCGGCTGCGAGGACCCGGCGCTCGACACGCTGATCGACCGCGAGTCCGTCAAGCCCGGTCTGCGCGAACTTCCCGCCCGGGAGCGGAAGATCCTCTATCTGCGCTACTTCCAGGGGATGACACAGAAGAACATCGGCCGGGAGCTCGGCATCTCCCAGATGCACGTGTGCCGACTGCTGCGGCAGTGCTGCACGCGGCTGCGCGAGGAGGCGATGTGCGCGGCGCCGGGTGAGGCGGCGTGAGCGGCGAACGCAGCGGGGCCGCCCGGATCTGCTGTTCCGGGCGGCCCCGCTGACTGAGGGAATCTTGCTCTTGTGTGCTCAATGGGTCCTGATACACGCGGTCCTGATGGCAACGTCAGACGACCGTCAGACGACCGGCGGGCGACCGCTGTAGTAGCCACCGACCTGGTCGTGGTAACCGGGGTCACCGAGGTGCTTCTCCCGGTCGAACTCGGGGGCGGACTTGATCTGGGCCTTCGTACGGTCCACGTACACCTTCTTCTCGGCCGCGTCGAGCCGCGTCACGGTACCGGCGGGCAGCAGCACGTGCTTGCCGAAGATCCAGACGCCGGTGTCGACCACGATGTACGCGGAGCCGACCTCGTCCGAGTGCTTGTCGACCTTGCCGATGCTCCCGTCGGTGGCCTCGACGCTCCAGCCGCGCAGATCCGCGCCGGCGAGGTGGCCGCTGGTTTCCGGGTAGCCCCAGATGTTCTCAGTCATGAAACGTGATTCCTTTCGTCATTCGTGCGCCAGAACTCGGTATTGGTGCACCGGAAGAGCGTCGCCGCTCAAAGCATTCGGTGACGCTCTCTCCCGACGGGCCGGGTGCCCGAGTTCCTCCGGCCCACACCTCGCTTTTTCGGCCTTTGCGGAACCTCCCGCGCGGAACACCGCTACCAGCGATACCAGCGGCCGGATCCACCCCTCGGCCGGGCGACGAATCCGATGAGCCACAGGACCAGTACCGCGATCGCGATCCACCACAGGATCTTGAGTGCGAAGCCGGCGCCGAAAAGGATCAGGACCAGCAGGAGAACGAGGAGCAAGGGGACCATGGCAATCAACCTCCAACTCTCCGTGTGCCCCCATCGGACGGCCACACACATTCCCGAAGACGTTTTATTGGTGGACCATTTGCCGGCGCCCGCCCGCGCTCATTCACGTGGTCGTTCAGTGGCCGTTCATGGGAATGGGGAGGCTTTCGAGGGGTATCCCACCACGGGATGCCCGGAGGGACGGACGAGATCATGCCGCAGACCGTTGTGATCACCGGCGCCGGCGCGGACGACGTCGACTCCGGGAAACCGGCCCCCGACCCCGTCCACCAGGCGCTGGCACTGGTCGACGGCGACGCCGCAACGTCGGTGTTCGTCGGCGACACGGTCTGGGACATGAAGGCGGCGGCCAGAGCCGGAGTGCGGCCCGTGGGCGTCCTGGCGGGCGGCATCCCGCGCGCCGATCTGGAGGAGGCGGGCGCGGTGGCCGTCTACGACAACCCGGCGGCGCTGTTGGCCGCGCTCGACGACAGCCCGGTGGCGGAGCTGGAGCGACGCGGCTGAGTGGGCGCGCTCCTACCGCCCCCGAAGTCGCAGTTGCAGATCCACTTCTTGGTCGCCCGAGGCCGCCCCCGCGTCCTCCACCTCGAAGGTCCGGTGCAGGACGTCCCGGAGCCGGGCCACCGCGACGGGGCCGCCCTGTACGTCGACGGTCACCGCACCGCCCAGCGCGGCCCGGCCCACCTCCTCCGGCACCCGCGAGGTGTCGAAGGCCGCCGTCCACACGGTCGGACGCGCCGGATCGGGGCTCGTGGGCCGGTGGCCCGCGTCGTCGGCGCCCGCGTCGACCGAGAAGTACCGGCGCAGCACGCCCAGGACCGACTCGGCGTCGTCGGCCGAACAGGCGCTGAGCACCACTTGGACGCGGTGTTCCGGCGGCGCCTGGGATGCGGCGGTGGGCTTCATCGGGGCACTCCTCCTGCGTCGGTCGGTACGGTCGGGTCCCGCGCGGGCACCCTGCGGGTTGCCCGCGCCCGGGCGGTGAAACCCACCCATGCCACTCTGCCCGCGTTCCCGGGCCACCGCCTCTTCGCGGGTCCCGCGTCAGGCGTCGCCACTCGCGCCCGGCCGGTCCTCCCGGTGTCGGCTGCCCGGCAGCATCTCCTGCACCTTCGCCTTCAGTCCCTGCCGGATCATGCCGACGCGGTCGCTGTCGCCCTTGACGATCGACGCTGCGGCGGCCTCGATCTGGTCGAGCGAGGCGTGCGGCGGGATCGGCGGGACCGCCGGGTCGGTGCGGAACTCGACGACGAACGGCCGGTCCGCGTCCAGCGCCCGCCGCCAGGCGCCCTCGACGTCACCGGGCTTCTCGACCCGTACGCCGTCGAGCCCGATGGAGCGCGCGAAGTCCGCGTACGGCACATCGGGGAGCTCCTGCGACGGCAGGAACTGCGGGGCGCCGGACATGGCGCGCATCTCCCAAGTGACCTGGTTGAGGTCCTGGTTGTTGAGCACCGCGACGACCAGGCGGGGGTTCTCCCACTCGCGCCAGTACTTGGCCACGGTGATCAGCTCCGCGAGCCCGTTCATCTGCATCGCCCCGTCGCCGACGATCGCGACGGCCGGGCGGTCCGGGTGGGCGAACTTGGCACCGATCACGTACGGGACGCCCGGCCCCATCGTGGCCAGCGTGCCGGAGAGCGAGCCGCGCATCGTGCCGCGCATCCGCAGATGGCGGGCGTACCAGTTGGCGGCCGAGCCGGAGTCCGCGGCGAGGATGACGTCGTCGGGCAGCAGCGCGTCGAGCGCGTGCACCACGTACTCGGGGTTGATCGGATCCGCGTCGATCGCCGCGCGCCGCTCCATCACCTGCCACCAGCGGGCGGTGTCCTTCTCGATCTTCTTGCGCCACTTGTCGTGCTTCTTGCGCTTGAGCAAGGGCAGCAGCCGGGTCAGCGTCTCGCGGGCGTCGCCGACGAGGTTGACCTCGAAGGGGTAGCGCAGTCCCACCATGAACGGGTCGATGTCGATCTGCACCGCCCGCGCCTGGTCGAGTTCGGGCAGGAACTGGGTGTACGGGAAGCTCGACCCCACCACGAGCAGCGTGTCGCAGTCCCGCATGAGCTCGTACGAGGGCCGGGTGCCCAGCAGGCCGATGGCGCCGGTGACGTACGGCAGGTCGTCGGGGAGCGCGTCCTTGCCGAGCAGCGCCTTGGCGACGCCCGCGCCCAGCACGTCCGCGAGCCGCTCGACCTCGGCCCGGGCGCCCCGCGCGCCCTGCCCGATGAGCACGGCCACCTTCTCCCCCGCGTTCAGGACTTCGGCGGCCCTGGCGATCTCGTCGTCGGCGGGAACGGGCGCGTAGTGCGCGGCGCCGAGGCTGGAGGGCACCATCTTGAAGGCGTGGCCGGGCGGTTCGTAGTCGAGCTCCTGCACATCGGCCGGGATGATCACGGCGGTGACGGTCCGCCGGGCGGCGGCGGTGCGCATGGCCCGGTCGATGACGTTGGGCAGTTGCTCGGGGACGGTCACCATCTCGCAGTACTCGGAGGCCACGTCCTTGAACAGGCTCAGCAGATCGACCTCCTGCTGGTACGAGCCGCCCATGGCACTGCGATTGGTCTGACCCACGATCGCCACAACCGGCACGTGGTCGAGCTTGGCGTCGTAGAGGCCGTTGAGCAGATGGATCGCGCCGGGGCCCGAGGTGGCCGCGCACACCCCCACCCGCCCGGAGAACTTCGCGTACCCCACCGCCTCGAACGCGGCCATCTCCTCGTGCCGCGCCTGGATGAACCGGGGTTTGTCGTCGGCCCGGCCCCAGGCGGCGAGCAGGCCGTTGATGCCGTCGCCCGCGTACGCGAAGACGTGCTCGACCTCCCACTGGCGCAGCCGTTCCAGAACATGGTCGGAGACTTTCATCGACACGGGATGACCTTTCCACGAGTGCCTTCTACGGGGCCGCGTCGGTGCACTGCCCGCCCAGGCCGGTGCCGCCGACGCGCTTGCGCCGGTACCCCTGTGCGGGCGCCTCACACGGCCCCAGGGGCGGATGTTTTCTTTCGCGCCCACCGGTCACCCGCCGTGCATGAACACCCTCACGCTCTCCCAGCCCCTCGCCGCCAGCACCTCGTCCTCGTGGCTGTTCCTGATCGTCGGCATCCTCGTCGTGGCCGTCCTGATCGGGGCCTTCTGGTTCGGCAGCCGCCGGGCCGCGCGGCGGCCGAAGCCCCCGCAGGGACCCCAGCCGCGCGCGGACTCCTGGCAGACGCCCGACACCCGACCACCGCAAGGGCCGGACGCGCCGGAGCACGACCACCACGTGTAGCGCGCCCGGGCGGGGGTGACGGGTCAGGCGTCCTCCGCCTGGAACATCCAGGCGTGCTTCTCCAGCTCCCCGGTCAGGGTGATGAGCAGGTCCTGGGTGACCGGATCCGGCTCCCCGGTCGCGGCGATCCGCTCGCGCATGCGCTCGGTCACCCTGCCCAGGGCGACGACGAGCACCTGCACGGCCTCGGTGTCCCTGATCCAGCCCTCCGGGACCGTGCCGATCGCGGAGGCGGCCGCCACGGTCGCGGCCCGGCCGTCCGGGGTGACACCGAGCGCGGAGGCGCGTTCGGCCACCACGTCGGAGTGCAGCCGCGCGGTGGTCACCACCTCGTCGAGCTGGAGGTGGACCGAGCGGAAGCGCGGGCCGACGACGTTCCAGTGCACCTGCTTGGCCACCAGCGACAGATCCACCAAATCCACCAGGGCACCCTGCAGCGCGGTCCCCACGACCTTCAGGTCGGCATCCGGCAACGTGCTCTTCACGGCAGCCACGGTGTTCTCCATTCCTGTGTACTGAGTCCCGGTCTCCGGGAAACCGGCGGGAGGCATACGCCGTCCCTCCGGTGCGCCTTCCTTGAAACACGGGCATCAAACGGGGCGCAGGTCAGGAGCACACCCACCCACACACCTGACCCGCCGCCGGAGCACCGATCCCACGGAAATACCCTGGTCCCCATGGAGCTCTCAGGACACATCGCCGCCGACCGCCCGCTGCTCGTGCTGGCCGTCAAGGAAGAGGCGCAGTTCCTCGACACGGATCTGCCCGTCCTGCTCACCGGCATGGGCAAGGTGAACGCGGCGGGCACGCTGGCCACCGTCCTGGGGCGCGGGCCGCACCCCTCCCGGGTCGTCAACCTGGGCACGGCCGGGGCGCTGCGCCCGGGGTGGACCGGCACCCATGTCATCGGCTCGGTGCTCCAGCACGACCTGGACAGCGACGTGCTGGCCGCGCTGACCGGCGAGGTGTACGGCCCACCGCTCGACGTGTCCGACCGGGGCGGGCCGACGCTGGCGACCGGCGACTCGTTCATAGCCGACGAGGAAGCCCGCGCCCGCCTGGCGCTGCGCGCCCACCTCGTCGACATGGAGGGCTACGCGCTCGCCTCCGTGGCGCAGCGGGCCGGTGTCCCCCTCCGTATCGTCAAGCACGTCAGCGACGAGGCGGGCGAGGGCGCGGCCAGGACGTGGCGCGAGTCGGTGGCCGACTGCGCCCGCGTCCTCGCCGCCTGGGCCGAGGCGAACATCCCGGAGTACACCGCCTGATCCGGCCCTACGCCTGCCCGGCACCCGCCCCGCCCGTCATCGGCGGGTTGAGCCGGGCGAACCCCTCCTGTCGCTCGTACGGGAAGTACGGGTAGGGCGCGGTCCGGCCGCTCGCGGCGTCGAGGCGGGCGACCTGCTCGGCCGTCAGGGCCCAGCCGAGCGCGCCGAGGTTCTGCCGCAGCTGCTCCTCGTTGCGGGCGCCGATGATGACCGAGGAGACGGTGGGGCGGCGCAGCAGCCAGTTGAGGGCGATCTGCGGGATCGTCCTGCCGGTCTCCTCCGCCAGCTCGTCGAGCGTGTCGACCACCCGGTAGAGCAGCTCGTCCTCGACGGGCGGGCCGTAGTCGGCGGTGGTGTGCAGCCGGCTCTGCTCCGGCAGCGGCTGCCCGCGGCGGATCCTGCCGGTGAGCCGGCCCCAGCCGAGCGGGCTCCACACCACCGCGCCGACGCCCTGGTCGGCGCCGAGCGGCATCAGCTCCCACTCGTAGTCACGGCCCACCAGCGAGTAGTACACCTGGTGTGCCGCATAGCGCTGGTAGCCGTACCGGTCCGCCGTGGCCTGCGACTTCATCAGCTGCCAGCCGGAGAAGTTGGAGACGCCGGTGTAGCGGATCTTTCCGGCCCGTACCAGGTCGTCGAGCGTGGACATGACCTCCTCGATCGGGGTGCCCGCGTCGAAGGCGTGCAGCTGGAAGATGTCGATGTAGTCGGTGCCGAGGCGGCGCAGCGCGTCCTCGACGCCGCGGATCAGGCGCGAGCGGGAGGTGCCCGCGTCGCCGGGTCCGTCGCCCATCGGCAGTCCGGCCTTGGTGGAGATGATCACCTCGTCGCGCCGCCCCTTGATCGCCGCGCCGAGCACTTCCTCCGAGGCACCGGCGGAGTACACGTCGGCGGTGTCGAACATGGTGACCCCGGCCTCCAGGCAGATGTCCACCAGTCGGCGCGCCTGCTCCGCGTCGGTGTCGCCCCAGGCGCTGAAGAGCTCCCCGCGCCCGCCGAACGTCCCGGCCCCGAAGCTCAGTGCGGGCACCATCAGCCCCGACGCGCCCAGCCGCCTGTATTCCATGACAGGTTCCTCTCCGTGTGCAGCCGGTGCGGTCGCCGAGCGACGACCACTAACGGTTCTGCGGTTCCGTTAGGATGTGCCCACAACGTAGCAGAGCCTCACCCGTTAATGGAACAGGAGACCCGTTATGGCTTCCGGAGACGCAGACCCGGGGACCGTCCGGCCCGGCGGCCGCACCGCTCGCGTACGGACCGCGGTGCTCGCCGCCGCCGGTGACGCGCTCGCGGAGGGCGGTCTCGCCGAGCTGGACCTGGCCGATGTGGCGCGCCGCGCCGAGGTCGGCAAGACCACGGTCTACCGGCGCTGGGGCACTCCGGCGGGCCTCGTGGCCGACCTGCTCGCGGACATGGCCGAGCAGTCGCTGCCGCGCACGGAGACGGGGACGCTCCTGGGCGATCTGCGCGCCAACGCCCGGCTCGTCCAGCGCACCCTGGCCGACGCCCGCCAGGGCCCCCTCTTCAAAGCGGTGATCGCCGCGGCGACCTGCGACGAGCAGACCGCCGCCGCCCTGCACCGCTTCTACGAGACGCGCGTCGACGAATGGGCGCCGTGCGTCCAACAGGCCGTTGAACGAGGAGAGTTGACGAAGGGGACCGACACCCGCGAAGTGATCCGCGCGGTCTCGGCCCCCCTGTACTACCGCCTGCTGACCACCGCCACCGTGCTCGACGAGGCGGCGGCGGACCGCGCCGCCGAGGCCGCGGCCGCCGCCGCACGCGCGGGGGTCTTCACGACCGGTGGCGGAACGGTCAGGTGATCGTCCACTGCTGGAGCGCGCTGTGGGTGTCGGCCTGCTGGGTGACCCGGCCGCCGTCGGAGCCCGACGACGTCGTCAGCAGCAGTCCGCTGTGCGCGTTGGCGATGGCGTAGGCGCCCGAGGCGAGTCGGGTGACGTTCCAGCGCTGGTTCGCACTGCCGGTGCACGTCCACTGGATCACCGCCGTGCCCGGTGCGGTGAGCCCGCCGTCGTCGTCGGCGCACAGGTTCGAGTAGGCGTTGACCAGCGTGTACGAGCCGTCGGACTGCTGGGTGAAGTTCCAGATCTGGTTGGACCCGCCGTTGAGCGACCAGGTCACCAGCTGCACCCCGGTCGCCTTGGACCAGTCGGGGTCGTCGAGCCCCTTGCCGGACACGGATACGGTGTGCGGGCCGTTCAGGTTCGCCGGGGCCGAGCCTGTCGCGGTCAGGGTCAGCGTCTGCTCGGCGGCGGTGCGCGAGCCGCCGACTCCGCCCGTCGTATTGGTCCAGGTGCGGACCGGTGTGGTCTCGGCGAGGCGGGCGGCCTCCGACGACATGCCGAGCACCAGCCCGCTGTAGCGGTTGACCAGTCGGTACGCACCACTGCGTGCACCGCCGGACGACACCTCCGGGACGACGAACCACTGCTGCCCGACCGTGGGACCGCCGGATCCGGGCACGGTGGCGGACGGTTTGGCCGCCCAGGCGCGGCCGGTCTTCGCGTCGGAGTCGACGCCCAGCAGGTTCCCGGTGGCCGCGTTGGCGATCCGGTACGAGCCGTCGCCGTTGCCCGTGAAGGCCCACGCCTCCAGGTTCGAACCGGTGGCGGAGCCCAGCGAGGTGACCGTCGAGCCGCCGGAGGTCTGGGCGAGCACACGGCCGGATCCGCTGCCGACGCGGTACGTCTTCGTGGGGTCGACGGGCGGAGTGGCGGGCGCGGACGAGCCCACCGTGACCTCGGCGTACTCGCCGTCGGATCGGGCGCAGGCGATGGAGCAGTAGGACCGGAACGTCCTGCCGACGATCGTCGAGTTCGTGCGGTTCGCGGAGTCCACCATCCAGCGGTACCAGGAGCCGGAGGTGTAGCTGCCCGAGTCCCCGATCAGCCGCCACTTCTGCGTCGCCAGGTCGTCGGTCACGTAGAAGCGCTGGGGCGCCTTCCCCGAGACGACCTCCGGCTCGCCGATGTAGAGGCCGAGGTGGGCGTCGTAGGCGATGTTCATGATGAACAGGTCCGACTTGGCCGGGAGTTGGCCCGCCGCGACCTGCTGGTCGACGGTTCCGCCGTTGGCGGGGTCGTAGTCGTCGGACACCGGCGTGTAGCCGGTCGGGTTCGCCGAGGTCACCGGCACCATGTTGCTCTCCCGGCCGCCCACACCGGGCTGCGACCAGGCGCCGTCGTACCACTTCGACCAGGAGCCGCTCGCCATCTTCGAGGAGATCGGCGCGCGGGCGACGTGCGCCAGCCCGCCGGTGCTGCCGCCGGTGCCGCCCTTGGGGACGACCCGCGAACCGTAGTAGACGTAGAAGTAGCCCGACGCCGGGTCGACGAACAGCCGCTGGTCGCCGTCTCCGTAGTGGTACGTCTGCTGGGGGAAGGCCGTCGAGTCGTTGCGGGTGGTGCTGTACGGCGAGGTGATGGCGTGGCCGAGGATGGTCCACACCTTGCCCTGGTTCTTGGAGACCGCGTAGTCGATGGCGTCGTAGTGCAGGCCGTCACCGAAGGGCTGCGGGGTGAACTCGTTGTGCACCAGGCCGTACCAGTCCCCCGTGTCCGGGTCGACCCACACCCCGACCAGGTCGCAGAAGTTCTTCTGGGAGTAGCCCGAGCCCGACCCGGCGGACGTCGCCGTCACGCCGGTGGGGCTGTTGTTGCAGCGCCAGGTGGTGTCGTTGTTCCTGTCGCTGGAGTTGGCCGGGTTCACGGCGTTGCTGATCGCACTCGACCGGGTGGCGTCGTCGAAGTCCGTACCGGTGTAGAAGTCCCAGTACCGGGGCTCGCTCGCGCCGTAGAGCGCGGCGGACTGCTGGAAGTAGAAGGTGCCGTCCTTGTCGACGTAGGAGGCGGCCGGGGTGTCGGTCGGGTACTTGTAGGAGTTCACCGACCCGATCGAGATCGTGTACGTGGCGTCGGGCGCGGCCGCCGACGCCGGTTCCGGAGCCAGCACGACGCCGGCCAGCAGGGGGATGGCCGCGGCCGTTGCCGCGAGGGCTCTTCGCAGGCGTGACACAGGTCGTCGTCCTTTCTCTCCGAGGAGGAGCGTTCGCCCGATCCCACTGCCGGTGGCGGCCGGGAGTACATGTGTTTTCGTCGTCGCTTCTTGGGTTTTCGTGCGCGGACAGCGCCGCGGAAGCCCGCTCCCTGCTCGATCGCGCGCGATACGGCGGAGTTTCGAGCATCTCTTGACATGGACGCGGCACTACGCTGCACTGGCGCCACTCACCTCGCACGCCCCCTGCCCCCTTCCTTGACCAGGGATACGCCATGCGACTGCTCAGATTCCTGATCGCCGCGGTCTGCGCGCTGGCCGCGCTCGCCCTGCCCGGCGTCGCCGCCACGCCCGCCCAGGCGGCCGCCGGGCCCCCGCAGACCGTTCCGGCACTACGGCAGTGGACGGCAGGCTCCGGCACGTACGCCTTCACCGCCACCAGCCGGATCGCCGTCGACCCCGCCTACACCGCCCAACTCTCCGACGAAGCCGCCACGTTGGCGGACGACCTCGCCGCGCAGACCGGGCGGACGGTGGCCGTCGTCACCGGGACGCCCGCCACCGGCGACATCGGGCTCACCCTCGGCGACGGCACGCTGCCCGCCGAGGGCTACAAGATGACCGTCGGCCAGGCCGTCACCATCCAGGCGGCCACCGACACCGGCGCCTTCTACGGCACCCGCACCCTCCTCCAACTGCTCCACCAGTCCCCCTCGGTGCCCGCCGGGACGGCCGTGGACTGGCCCACCAAACCCGAGCGCGGCCTCATGATCGACCAGGGCCGGAAGTTCTTCACCGTCGCCTGGGTCCGCCAGCACATCAAGGAGCTGGCCTACCTCAAGCTCAACTACTTCCACT
This sequence comes from Streptomyces melanogenes, assembly GCF_014649795.1. GTDB lineage: Bacteria > Actinomycetota > Actinomycetes > Streptomycetales > Streptomycetaceae > Streptomyces > Streptomyces noboritoensis. The sequence goes on along the minus strand of NZ_BMTS01000004.1, from coordinate 298,971 downwards.
TCCACCTGTCGGACACGTACGGCTTCCGGCTCGAAAGCTCCACCCACCCGGAGATCGTCTCCACCGACCACTACACCAAGCAGGACATCGCCGACCTGGTGGCGCTCGGGCAGAAGTACCACGTCACCATCGTCCCGGAGATCGACACCCCCGGGCACATGAACGCGGTCCTGGCCGCCCACCCCGAGCTCAAGCTCAAGAACAGCTCCGGCACGGCCAGCGCCGAGTTCATCGACCTCTCGCTGCCCGGCACGTACACCCTGATCAAGGACCTGGTCAACGAGTACCTGCCGCTCTTCCCGGCCCGCTACTGGCACATCGGCGCGGACGAGTACGTCACCGACTACAACAGCTACCCCCAGCTGCTCAGCTACGCCCGCGCCCACTACGGCGCCGACGCCACCGCCAAGGACACCTACTACGGGTACGTCAACTGGGCCGACGCGCTGGTGCGGGCGGCCGGGAAGACCACCCGGATGTGGAACGACGGCATCAAGTCCGGCGACGGCACCGTCACCCCGAACGCGGACATCCTCGTCGAGTACTGGTACAACTACGGCCTCACCCCGCAGCAACTGGCGGCGGCCGGGCACACCGTGGCCAACGAGTCCTGGACACCCACCTATTACGTCCTCGGGGGCGCCAAACCCGACACCAAGTGGATGTACGAGACGTGGACCCCGGATCTGTTCCAGGGCAACAACACCCTCACCGACCCGGCCAGGAACCCCGGCTCGCTGATCCACGTGTGGTGCGACAACCCCAACGCGGAGACCGAGGACCAGATCGCGGCCGGCATCATGTACCCGCTGCGCGGCCTCGCCCAGCAGACCTGGGGGTCCCCGAAGCCGGCGAGCAGTTACGCCGCGTTCACCCCGATCGTCGCGGCCGTCGGCCACAACCCCGCCTGGCCGGGTCTCTCCCAGCCAGGCAACCTCGCCCGCAACCGCCCCACCACCGCCTCCAGCACCGAAACCGTCAACTTCCCGGCCGCCTCGGCCACCGACGGCGACGGCGCCACCCGCTGGTCCAGCGCCTACAGCGACCCGCAGTGGCTCCAGGTCGACCTCGGCTCCGCGCAGAACGTCAACCGCGTGGTGCTGCGCTGGGAGGCCGCGTACGGCAAGGCCTTCCAGATCCAGCTCTCCGACGACGCGACGACCTGGCGCACGCTCTACTCCACCACCAGCGGCACCGGCGGCGTCCAGGACCTCACCGGGCTCTCCGGCTCCGGGCGCTACCTCCGTCTGTACGCCACCCAGCGCGGCACCTCGTACGGGTACTCGCTGTACGAGTTCGAGGCGTACGGCGGCCAGTTGAGCGGCACCCGGACCCTCACCGCGGGCGGCAAGGCGCTCGACGACCCGGCGAGCTCCGGCACGTCCGGCACCCAGCTGATCACCTGGACCCCGCACGGCGGGCCCAACCAGCAGTGGCAGCTGGCCCTCAACGGCGACGGCAGCTACACCATGGTGAACGGCGCCTCCAAGCTCTGCGCGGACGTGGCCGGGAGCGCCACCACCGCGGGCGCCGCCGTCGTCCAGGCGACCTGCACGGGCCGCGACAGTCAGCGCTGGCAGTTCACCGGGCTGGGCGCGGGCCGCTACTCGGTCGCCAACAAGAACAGCGCGCTCCTGCTGACCACCGCGTCCGCCACCGACGGCGCCCTGGTCACCCAGCAGACGGCCAGCGGCTCGACGTACCAGCAGTGGCAGGTCAGCTGAGCCGGTCCGGTGGCTCCGGGGGCAGTGTGGCGACCCCCGGGGCCGGTTCGGGCCAGACCAGGAGGACGGGGCAGGGGGCGTGGTCCAGGACGAAACGGGAGGCGGGGCCCAGGCTCTTGGGGCCCAGCCGGGAGCGGTCGCCGTCGCGGGCGAAGACCAGCAGGTCGGCGCCCTCGGCGACGGCCACGACCTCCCGTTCCGTGCGCCCGGTGCGCTCCAGGCTCCGGCACGGGCGGCCGAGGCGTTCGGCGGCGGCGCGCAGCAGGTCCTGGGCGGAGAGGTCGGCCAGGTGTTCCAGGCGGGTGCCGGGGTCGCGTTCGGGGTGGCCGCGGCCGAGCAACCCGGCGTAGGCGCCGTGGGCCACCGCCGGCACGTCGTGGCCGGTGACGTGGAGGAGCACGATGTCGGCGCCGTCCGCCGTGTGGGCGCGGGCCGCGTCGACGCACGCGGGCCAGGAACCTTCGGTGATCCAGACGACGACGGTCATGGTGCATCAGCCTCCGAGCACGTGCAGCGACCCCCACAGTGCCAGCACGGCGAGCGCCAGGGCGAGGGGCACGACGAGAAGACCGAGCCGGGTGAACTCTCGCAGGTCCACGTCGCTGTCGTGCTCCCGCACGATGCGCCGCCACAGCAGGGTCGCCAGTGACCCGGCGTAGGTGAGGTTGGGCCCGATGTTGACGCCGAGCAGCACCGCGAGCACGGCGCCCGGGCCGGTCGGCGCGGTCAGCGGCAGCAGGACCAGTACGGCGGGCAGGTTGTTGATGACGTTGGCCAGTACGGCGGCCAGCGCGGCCACGCCGAGCAGCGCGGGCAGACCGGTGCCGTCGGGGACCAGATGGGCCAGGCCCGAGGCGAGGCCGTTGTCGACCACCGCGCGGACCACGATGCCCAGGGCGAGCACGAAGGCGAGGAACGGCAGCGCCGCGGCGCCGACCAGGGCGGCGGGTGTGGTGCGGCGCCGCACCAGCGCGCGGGTCGCCAGCACGAGCGCACCGGCCGCCGCCGCCCAGGCCGGGTCGATCCCGACCGCCGAGGTGAGCACGAACCCGGCCAGCGTGCCCGCCACGGTCAGCAGGGCGAACAGCGGCAGTTCGGGCGGCTCGGCGCGGGACGGGGCCGACGCCCCGGCGTCGAGGTCGGTGGCGAAGAACCGTCGCAGGACCGCGTACTCGACCCCGATGGCCGCCAGCCACGGCAAGGTCATGAGCGCGGCGAACCGGGTGAAGCTCAGCCCGCTGGCCGCGAACGCGAGCAGGTTGGTGAGGTTGGAGACGGGCAGCAGCAGCGACGCCGTGTTGGACAGATGGGTGCAGGCGTAGACGTGGGGTTTGGACCGCGCGCCGAGCCGGGCGGCGGTGGCGAACACCACCGGGGTGAGCAGCACCACCGTGGCGTCCAGGCTGAGCACCGCCGTGACGGCCGAGGCGACCGCGAACACCTGGGCCAGCAGGCGGCGCGGTTTGCCGGCGGCGGTGCGGGCCATCCAGGCCCCGCAGGCCTGGAACAACCCCTCGTCGTCGCAGAGCTGGGCGAGCACGAGGACCGCCGCCAGAAAGCCGATCACCGGCCCCAGCCGGGCGGCCTCGGCCTGCGCGTGGTCCAGGGAGATCGCCCCGCAGGCGACGACCGCACCCGCCGCCGGGACCGCCACCACCGCCTCGGGCCAGCCCCACGGGCGTACCACCGCACACACCAGCACGGCCAGCAGCAGCCCGGCCGACACAACCTCCGCACCCCAGGTGTTCAGGGCCAACTCCTCGCAGACAACGCCGATGACCAGCCCCTATGGAAACAGATCCCGGGGTGTCACTGCGGCAGCTGACCGCCCGCCACCGGCCCCGGCCGCAGTCCGCGGCGGCCCGCCGCCCAGTTCTGCACCTCGGTGGTCGCCACGTCCTCGATCTCCTCCTGGAGCCGCCGGCGGACCGTCTCGTCCCGCTCCTCCTCCGGGATCAGCCGGTAGCGGCGGATCGCCAGCCGCAGCCTGGACCAGGCCTCCGCGGAGAGCACATGCCGCTCGGCGTGGTTGAACACCTGCCGGAACCCGCCGATGAAGACGGTGAGTCCGGCCAGCGTGGCGGTGGCCGCGGGAGGCGCCTGGGTGCCCGCCGCGACGACGGTGGCGGCGCCGGTGAGCAGCGCGCCGAGCTCGGTGGTCCAGTGCCACCGCCGGGCCCGGTCGCGGGTCCGCGCGTACCAGTCGAGGTCGGAGAGGGCCTGCTCCAGGAGGGGGTCGTCGACCGGGGCGGGCTGCGGTGATGTGGGTCTGCGTATCGGCACGCCCTCATGTTCTCCCGGCTAGGCCGGTTCGGGGGCGCGATCTCCTTGATGCCCTTCCCGGTAGCGGCCGGGGGTGGTGCCGAACTCCCTGGTGAAGGCGTGGGAGAAGGCGTACGGGGTGCCGTAGCCGATCCGGGCGGCGATGGCGGCCAGCGGGTCGGTGGTGTCGCGCAGCAGGTGCGCGGCGCGGGTCAGCCGCCACCAGGTGAGGTACGCCATCGGCGGGCGGCCCACCAGCGCGGTGAACCGGCGGGCCAGGGTGGGGCGGGAGACACCGGCCTCGGTGGCCAGCCGGTCGTTGCTCCACGGGGCGGCCGGGTCCGCGTGCAGCGCGCGCAGCGCGGCAGCCACCACCGGGTCGCCCAGCGCGGCCGACCACGCTCCGGCCGTGCTCTCGCTCATCCAGGCCCGGATCATATAGACGAGCAGGAGGTCGAGCAGGCTGGGGACCGCGATGCCCGCGCCGGGGCGCCGGTCGCCGAGTTCGACGCCCAGCAGGTCGATGGCGGCGCGGAGTTCGGGGTGGCGGCCCACCCGGTGCGGCAGATGGACGACCTGCGGCAGCTCCGCCATGAGCGGGTGGACGCGGCTGTGGTCGAGCCGGTACTTGCCGCAGAGCACGTGGAGCTGCCCCTGCGCCTCGTCCGAACCGGCGACCGTGGGATACCCGTCGCCGGACCAGTCCTCGAACGGCAGCGCCCGCGCCACCGCCTCCGCGTCGACGGCGGAGTCCGCGAGCACATGCCCGGCGCCGTGCGGCAGCAGCACCGCGTCGCCCACGCCGAGCGCGACGGGGGCGCCGCCGTCGGGCAGCAGCCAGCAGGAGCCCTCCAGGACGATGTGGAAACCGGCTCCGTCGTACGGGGCGAGGCGGGTGCACCAGCTCCCGCTCGCCCGCACCCGGTCGGAGGAGGGCCGCCCGATCCGTACGGCCGAGATCGCATCGCTCACCACGTCCACCCCGGCAGCGTATCTCCTGGGCCGACGGTGAGACGCACGCGTATCGATATGAGCCGAACGGGCATTGAGAAGCTCATCCACTCCCCCGTACGGTCGCAGACATGAACAAGGAGAGCGAACAGCGCATCGTCCTGGGGGACGTCGAGGTCGCCCGGGTCGTGGAGTGGCAGGGGCCGTTCGTGCCCGCTCGGAGCCTCGTCCCGGAGGTCGGCGCCGAGGTGTGGAAGGACAACGAGGAAGTGGCTGGCGCCCGACCACTGGGAGCCGGAGAGCGACACGGCGGTGCTCGCGCTCCAGACGTGGGTGCTGCGCAGCGGCGGCCGGACCGTCCTGGTCGACACCGGGGTGGGCAACGGGCGCGAGCGGCCGGACTCGCCGCTCTTCCACCACTGGCAGGGCGACTTCCTCGGCGCGCTGGCGCGGGCCGGGGTGCGCCCGGAGGACGTGGACGTCGTCGTCAACACGCACATCCACAGCGACCACGTCGGCTGGAACACCAGGGACGCCGACGGGGAGTGGGTGCCCACGTTCCCCAACGCCCGCTATCTGCTCCCGGCCGCCGACGACTTCCACTACGGACCGGACAACGCGTACGCGAAGGGCGCCCGCCGGGACGACCGGCTGCTCCACGAGGACAGTGTGGCGCCGATCCACCGGGCCGGGCAGTCCGTGCTGTGGGACGGCTCGTACCGCATCGACGAACACCTCACCCTGGAATCCGCACCCGGCCACACCCCCGGCTCGTCGGTCCTGCGACTCACGTCCGGGACCGACCGGGCGGTCTTCGTGGGGGACCTGCTGCACAGCCCGGTGCAGATCCTCGACCCGTCCTGCAACAGCGGCTTCTGCCTCGACGCGGAACAGGCCGCCGACAGCCGCCGCCGCATCCTCGAACGGGCCGCCACCGAGCGGGAGTTGGTGGTCCCGGCGCACTTCGCCGGGGCCGGTCTGGTCGAGGTCCGGCGCGAGGGCTCCGGGTTCGCCCTCGCGCCGTCGACCGTCAGCTGAGCACCAGCGGGCGGACCTCCTCGGCGGTGAAGCGGACGAACGCCTCGGTGTCCGGTTCGTCGGGGGTGGGTTCGAGGATCACGCTGTCCGCCCCGGCCTCGGCGAGCCGCCGCACCGCCTCCGCGACGGCGGCGGCGTCCCCGGCCACACCGAACGCGTCCCCGCCCTTCTTGGTCGCGAGCTCCGCACGTACGCGTTCGGCGGCGTCCGGCCCGGTGGCGGCGAGCAGATAGGCGACCAGCGGGTGGTGGTCGGTGCGGGCGGCCGCGGCCCGGCCCTCGTCGACGAGCGTACGGGCCCGGCGCACCCCGTCCGGGCCGGTGCCCGCCACCAGGACGGTGCCGTCGGACGCCTCGCCGGACAGGCGCAGGGTGCGCGGGCCGGTCGCGCCCGACAGCACCGGGGCGGACCCGTGCGGCGGATAGTCCAGGGCGACCCCGTCGAGCCGCACATAGCGTCCGTCGACGGTGACGCTCTCCCCGCCCAACAGGCCGCGCAGCGCGCCGAGATGCTCCCGCAGCAGCGTCAGCGGCGACCCGGCCCGCGCCCCGACCTGCTCCATCCAGTCCTGCACCCCGTGCCCCACGGCCAGCGTGACGCGGCCGGGGAAGAGCCGGTGCAGCGTCGCGCTCTCCATCGCGGTCAGCGCCACATTGCGCAGCGGCACCGGCAGCAGCCCGACGCCCACGTGCAGCCGCTCGGTCCACGCGAGGGCGGCCGCCGCGCTGGCGATGCCGCTCTCCAGGAAGCAGTCCTCCCACAGCCAGAGCTGTTCCAGACCGGCGGAGTCGGCGGCGAGGGCGACGGAGCGGAGGCGTTCGGGGGCGTTCTGCGGGCGGAAGACGGCGCCAAGTGTGGTCATGGCGGGGTTACTTCCCCTGGTGCCGGCGGGCCGAAACGGGCGGAGGGAACTGGTGTGCCCACGGATGACCGGGTGAGGGGAGATGAGTACCTGTGAGTACGGGACTGAGTACGACCGCTCAGGTCGCGCCCGGCCTCGCCCCGGAAGCTGGGGTCATGACAACACCGCCCGCCGTCAGCCCCTCGCCCCTTCCGCCCGTACCGCCCCACCAGCCCCGACGCCCGCGTACTCGGCGCGCCTGGATCGTCGGCGCCGTCGCGGCGCTGGTCCTGGTGCTCGTCGCCGGGGCGTCGGTGTGGTGGCTGAACCGGGACGAGGACGACTCGCCGCTGGCCGGGCGGCCGCGCGTGACGGACGACTCGGCCGGGCTCTCGTACGCGATACCCGAGGGCTGGAAGAGCAACGACGGCAAGGACCTGATCCAGGCCTTCACCTCCTCGATCACCACGAAGGACTCCGGCGGCCGGGGCGGCGCCGCCGTGCTCGCCGGGCGGGGCAGGGGCATCGAGGAGCCGGACCTGAAGCGGCGGACGGAGACGGCGGCGCGGTCCAACGCGGAGTTCTTCTACCCGGACGGCAGGTCGACGGTGGAGGAGTCCAGGGCCACGACGGTGAGCGGCCACCCCGCGTACACGGTGGCGCTGGACGTGCGGGACGACAGCGGCAGGGCGGGCCGGATGCGCCTGACCATCGTCACGCGCGGCGGCGACCGCTCGGCCTTCCTGCTCGGCGTCACCGAGTCGCCCGAGCCCGGCGACAACGAGGTGGTCGACGCGGTGCTCGCGAGTGCCGCCACGGAGTGAGGGCGGCCCCGGCCCTGCCCGCCTGCCTGCGGCCGGAGCGGCTGTGACACGCTGCCACTGACGAAGAACCGGCCCGCCAGGAGGCGCCCCACCATGCACACCGCCGAACCGCTCGACCACCGGACGGCCGTCGCCACCGAGAGCGCCGGTTCGCGGGCCTGGTCAAGGGCGCCGATCCGACGCTCGCCGTGCCCACCTGCCCGGGCTGGACCCTCGTCGACCTGGTCAAGCACACCGGCGGCGCCCAGCGCATGTTCACGGCGCTGCTGCGCGCCCGCGTCCAGGAGCGGCCCAAGAGCCGTGACGTGGACCTGCGGCTGCCGGAGCGGGAGGACAGCTACGCCGACTGGCTGGCGGCGGGCGCGGCCGAGGCGGAGCAGGTGTTCGCCGGCACCGACCTCGACGCGCCGATGTGGGTCTGGGGCGCGGACGGCCACGCCCGCTTCTGGGTGCGCCGGATGCTGTTCGAGACCCTGGTGCACCGCGTCGACGCGGAGCGGGCCCTCGGCCTGGACTCCGAGATCGACCAGGCGCTCGCCCGGGACGGCGTCGACGAGTTCCTGGTCAACCTCCCCTTCGCCACGTTCTTCGCGCCCAAGGTCGCCAATTTGCGCGGCGCCGGGGGCGTCCAGCACCTCCGCTTCGCGTGCGCCGACACGGACGCCGAATGGCTCGTACAGCTGCGCCCCGACGGCTTCGGCGTCGTCGCGGACGGCGCCGGCACGGCCGCCGACGCGACCGTCCGGGGAACGGCCGCCGACCTCCTGCTGCTCGTCTACGGCCGCCTCGACCGCTCGGCCGGATCGGTGGGGACGAGCGGGGACGCGGAGCTGCTGGACCGCTGGTTCGCCAACTCCGAGTTCTGAGCGGGCTCAGGCGTCGCCCGCCAGCAGCCCCTGCGCCACCGCCCGGAACGACCACTTGCCCGCCCGCCGCGTGAACACCCAGACGAGGTCGAACCGTTCGGGCCACGCCTGCGGCGCCCCGGAGTCCGCGGCGCCCAGCGCCCGGACGATGTCCGGGATCCTGGAGTGCTCCCAGCAGATCAGGACCGGCGCCGGGGCCGCCAGCGCGGCGGCGGCCAGCGCGCTCTCCTGGCCCTCCGCGATCGACACGTCCACGCGCTCGTGCAGCGCCTCGGCCAGGGGCGCGACGGTCTGGCGCATCCGGTGCGCACCGGCGTGCGGCCCCGTGTCCGCCGCCGCGAAGAGCGTGGCGGGCCGGGGCAGCGGCGGGGCGGGCCGTCCGGAGGCCGCGACGAACAGCCCGGGCAGGGCCTTCGCGCGCTGCCAGCCGCGTGCGGTCAGCGACTTCTTGTCCCGCTGACCGCTCTCGTCCCGGCCCCGCTCGCCCCCGCCGGGCTTCTCACCGTGCCGGATGATCATGATGGTGGTGTCGGCCCCGGAGACGGAAGCCGACGTGGAGGCATGGCCCTTCGGGCCGCACCCGCTCAGCGCGAGCGGAACGCCCAGCGCCAGGCCCGCCAGCACGGTACGACGGGTCGCCCCGCTCCCCCGTTCCACCGCACCCTCCCACCCGCGAACCGGCATTCGTACCCGGGCAGACGGAAGATCCGGTGCCGGGGTTCCCTGCGGGCCGCCCCGTCACCGGAACGGGTGCCCGCGCCTCACTCCGTGGGCTTGCCCGGCTGGTCGTGGGTCGAGCAGTGGATGCCGCCCCCGCCGGAGGCGACGGCGTCGATCTTCACGCCGACGACCTCCCGGCCGGGGAAGTGGTCGCGCAGGATCCCCTTGGCGCGGTCGTCGGCCTTGGCGTCGCCGAACGCCGGGACGAACACGGCCCCGTTGGCGACGTAGAAGTTGACGTACGAGGTGAGCATCTCGGGGTCGGTGCCCGTGATGCGGTCGGGGTCGGGCTGCGGCAGGTCGACGACCTGGATCTTCTTGCCGCGCGCGTCGGGGGTGTCCTTGAGGACCCGTCTGGCCTGGTCGGCCGAGCGGGACCAGGAGTCCGCGGGCTCGCCCGGGAACGCCCGGTCCAGGAGGACGACTCCGGGCGCGACGAAACGGGCCAGCGAGTCGACGTGCGCGTCGGTGATGTCCTCGCCGCGCACACCGGTGAACCAGATCACCTTCGCCACACCGAACACGCGCTTGAGCTCGTCCTCGATCTGCTGGCGGGACTTGCCCCGGTTGCGGTTGTCGTTGACCACCGAGCTCTCGGTGACCATCAGCGTGCCCGCGCCGTCGGTCTCGAACGAGCCGCCCTCGGCCACCAGCCACGTCCGCTCGCGCGGGATGCCGTACTTGGCGAGCACCGCACGGGCGACCCCGGCGTCGTCGGCGTGCCGCTGCTTGTTGCCCCAGCCGCTGAAGTTGAGGTCGACGCCGCGCACCTGCCCGCCGTCCTCGACGAACACCGGGACCGTGTCCCTGGCCCACAGGTCGTCCACCGGGATCGGTACGACCTCGACGTCCTCCCCGCAGGCCTGCTGCGCCGCCCGCACCTGCGCGGGGCGGGCCAGCAGGACCACGGGTTCATAGGCGCCGACGGCACGCGCGAGCGCCGCGATGTCCTTGCGGACCGCGGACAGTTGTCCGCCCCAGACGCCGGTCGAGGCGGGCCAGCACATGAACGTACGCGCATGGCTCTCCCACTCGGCGCCCAGGCGGCGGCTTCCGGCGGGGCCCGATGCCCGGCCGGACGGCGACGGGGACGAGGCGGTCTGCGACATCGCGTCCTCCGGGGAGCACGCCGTGGCGCCGAGAGCGACCGCGCCGGTCGCGGCCAGGGTGCGCAGTGCGGCGCGACGGGTGAAGGGGGTCTTCGAGGGCTGTGCCATGTCCGCACTGTCTCACTGACTGAAAATTCAGTCAAGAATGAAGAGAGCGGGCGTGCCGGGTGCGCTTTCTGGCGAAACAGGTGGATATTTTTGCTGAAAGTGGACCTTTTGCGGGGCCGGGCGGGGCGAGCTGGGGACGGGCTCTACCCGCGTGCCTCGGGGCCCAGCTCCAGGACCAGTGCGTCCCGCAGCAGGCCCCGCGCGCGCTCCAGCGTCAGCGTGCCCGTCAGCCAGCGCTCGCTCAGGCCCTCCACCAGCGCGGTGATCCGCTCGGCCGCGTCGGCGGCGACCACCTCGTCCCGGACCGTGCCCGCGTCCTGGGCCCGCCGGATGAGGTCGGCCGCGTACTCGACCCAGCGGGCCGTGGACTCGCGCAGTTGCTCGCGCAGCTCGGCGTCGAACCTGGCGCTCGCCTGGAACTCCCCCCACGCGGTGCTGTTCTCCACCACCATCGGGTCGTCCTGCAGTTCGAGGAGCAGCATCTCCTCCAGGTGGCGCCGGGGGTCGGTGCGGGGGCTCGCGGACGGTTCCGTATAGCGCTCGGCGCGCTCGTTGATGAACTCCAGGGTGCGGCGCATCAGGCCCGCGCGGTCGCCGAAGTGGTAGTAGATGAGCCCGGTCGACACCGAAGCCTCCGCCGCCAGTTCCTCGACCCGCAGACCGCGCACTCCGCGTCGGGCGATGAGGCGGGTCGCGGTTTCGAGGATGAGCTGCTGGCGCGTGGACACCCGGACAGCCTATCCGCGTGATCGCGCCGGGACGGTCACGGCCGGTGTCGTCCGACACGGCCGCGCACACCCGCCGGCGCCCCGGCCCGTGTTTGGCCCCGCCCGCCAAGGGCACGCGGGAACCCTGTCCGCCCGCCCCCAGCCAACGGGAGCCGAACGTGACCACCCCTACTCCGGACCGCCCCCGCATCGTCGTCGTAGGCGCCGGGTTCGCCGGGTACGAGGCCGCCCGCACCCTAGCGCGCCGGATGCGCGGCCGCGCCCGGATCACCCTGCTCAACCCCACGGACTACTTCCTCTACCTCCCCCTGCTCCCCCAGGTCTCCGCCGGGATCCTGGAGCCGCGCCGGGTCACCGTCTCGCTCACCGGGACGCTGCCCGGGGTGCGGCTCGTGCTCGGTGAGGCCGGGCGGGTCGATCTGGACGCCTCGACGGTGTCCTACACGGGGCCGGAGGGGGTGCCGGGCGAGCTGGCGTACGACCGGCTGGTGCTCGCCGTCGGCAGCGTCAACAAGCTGCTTCCGGTGCCCGGGGTCACCGAGCACGCGCACGGCTTCCGGGGGATGCCCGAGGCGCTGTATCTGCGCGACCACGTCACCCGGCAGATGGAGCTGGCCGCGCAGGGCACCGACACCCCTCGGGAGCGGGCCGCGCGGCGCACCTTCGTGGTGGTCGGCGGCGGCTACACCGGCACCGAGGTGGCCGCGCACGGCAAGCTGTTCACCGACGCCCTCGACCGGCGCGAACCGGCGCGCTGGATCCTGCTCGACATCGCCGACCGGCTGCTGCCCGAACTCGACCGCAGGCTGTCCGTCACGGCCGACCGGGTGCTGCGCCGCCGGGGTGTCGACGTGCGCACCCGCACGTCGGTGAAGGAGGCGACCGACGACGGGGTGCACCTGGACGACGGCGAGTTCGTCCCGACCCGCACCCTGATCTGGTGCGTGGGCGTGCGCCCTGATCCGCTGGTCTCGGAGCTCGGTCTGTCCGTGGAGCGCGGACGGCTGCTCGTGGAGCCGCGGCTGAACGTGCCGGGCCGCCCCGAGGTGTTCGCCTGCGGCGACGCGGCGGCCGTGCCCGACCTCACCCGGCCCGGCGAGTTCACCCCGATGACCGCGCAGCACGCCTCCCGGCAGGGCAGGACGGCCGCGCTCAACGTGGCCGCCTCGCTCGGCTTCGGCACCCAGCAGCCGTACAAACACCATGACTTGGGGTTCGTCGTGGACCTCGGCGGGGTGCAGGCCGCGGCCAACCCGCTGGGCGTGCCGCTCTCGGGCCCCCTCGCCGGCGCCGTCACCCGCGGCTACCACCTCGCCGCCATGCCCGGCAACCGGGTGCGCGTGGCCGCCGACTGGCTGCTCGACGCCGTGCTCCCCCGCCAGGGCGTCCAGCTGGGCCTCGTGCGGTCCTGGTCGGTGCCGCTGGACACGGCGACCCCGGAGCAGGCCCGCGTCCCGGGCGGCCCCGCACCCACGACCCGAAAGGACTGAGACCATGAAGAGCGCCCGCACCCCCGACCGCACCGAACTGACCGAGCTGGGACAGCAGTTGAGGGTCGACGCGGTCCGCGCCGCCGACGCCGCCGGGTCCGGCCACCCGACGTCCTCGATGTCCGCGGCCGACCTGGCCGCCGTGCTCCTGGCCGGGCATCTGCGGTACGACTTCGAACGGCCCGAGCACCCCGCCAACGACCGGCTGATCCTCTCCAAGGGGCACGCCTCGCCGCTGCTGTACGCGATGTACCGCGCGGCCGGGGTCGTCGACGACGAGGAGCTGCTGACCTTCCGGCGGCAGGGAAGCCGTCTGGAGGGGCATCCCACCCCACGGCTGCCGTGGGTGGACGTGGCCACCGGCTCGCTCGGCCAGGGGCTGCCGGTCGGGGTGGGCATGGCCTTGGCGGGCAAGCACCTCGACCACCTCCCGTACCGCGTCTGGGTGCTGTGCGGCGACAGCGAGCTCGCGGAGGGCTCGATCTGGGAGGCGGCCGAGCACGCCGGGGACCAGCACCTGGACAACCTCACGCTGATCGTCGACGTCAACCGGCTGGGCCAGCGCGGCCCGACCCGCCACCAGCGCGACCTGGCCGCGTACGCGCGCAGGTTCCGCGCCTTCGACTGGCACACCGTCGAGGTCGACGGCCATGACGTCGAGGCGGTCGACGCGGCGTACCGGGAGGCGGCGGCCACCGCGCGCCGGCCCACCGCGATCCTCGCGGGCACGGTGAAGGGCAAGGGCGTCGCCTCCGTGGAGGACCGCGAGGGGATGCACGGCAAGCCGCTGCCGGACGCCGAGGCGGCCGTCACCGAGCTCGGCGGCCCCCGCTTCGTCCGCGTCGACGTGACCGCGCCCCCCGCCGCCCGCACGCCCGAGGCCGCGCCCTCCGGCCGTCTTGCGCTGCCCCGCTACGAAGTGGGCGAGAAGGTCGCCACCCGTACCGCCTACGGGCAGGCGCTCGCCGCCCTCGGCACGGCGCGCGGCGACGTGGTGGTGCTCGACGGCGAGGTGGGCGACTCGACGAAGGCGGAGCTCTTCGCGAAGGAGCACCCCGAGCGGTACTTCGAGTGCTACATCGCCGAACAGCAGATGCTGGCGGCCGCCGTGGGCCTGGCGGCCCGGGGCTGGACGCCGTACGCCGCCACGTTCGCCGCGTTCCTGACCCGCGCCCACGACTTCCTGCGGATGGCCGCGATCAGCCGGGCCTCGCTCGTCGTGGCGGGCTCGCACGCGGGCGTCGCCATCGGGCAGGACGGGCCGTCGCAGATGGGTCTGGAGGACCTGGCGATGTTCCGGGCGGTGCACGGCAGTACGGTGCTCTACCCCTGCGACGCCAACCAGACGGCCAGGCTCGTCGCGGCGACGGCGGACGGCGAGGGCATCCGCTATCTGCGCACCACCCGGGGCGACACCCCGGTGCTCTACGGGCCCGACGAGGAGTTCCCGGTCGGCGGCTCCAAGGTGCTGCGGTCCTCGCCGCACGACAAGGTGACCCTGGTCGCGGCGGGCGTCACCGTCCACGAGGCGCTGGTCGCGGCGGACGCGCTGGAGGAGAGCGGCATCCCGGTGCGGGTCGTCGACCTGTACTCGGTCAAGCCGGTCGACGAGCGGGTGCTCCAGGAGGCGGCGGCGCTGACGGGGTGTCTGGTCACCGTCGAGGACCACCGCTCCCAGGGCGGCCTCGGCGACGCGGTCGCCGAGTGCTTCGCCGACGGCCGCCCGATGCCCCGCCTGGTCAGGCTCGCCGTCGAGAACATGCCCGGCTCCGCGACCCCCGAGGAGCAACTGGCCGAGGCCGCCATCGACGCGGCGTCCATCACGGCGACGGTCCGGGTGCTGTACGAGCGGGTCGTCACGAGCTGATCGAGCGGGTTTGCCCCGCCCGCGCGGGGCTACCCGGAAAGCCTCAGACGCGAGGTGACATGGCGAACACATCAGAGAACACGTCCGGCGGCAAACGCCACTCCCGGGAGGAGCTGCCCGGCCCCATGGACGTACTGCGCGGCGCCCGGGCCCAGCTCGCCGAACTCACCGGAATGACGGCGGAGTCGGTCTCGTCCTTCGAACGCGGCGAGGACGGCTGGGTCCTGCGCATCGAGGTCCTGGAGCTCGCCCGGGTCCCCGACACCATGAGCCTGCTCGCCTCGTACGAGGTCGAGCTGGACCGGCACGGCGAGCTGACCGGCTACCGGCGGCTGCGCCGGTACGAGCGGGGACGGGCCGACCGCACCCCGTAGGACGACGACTTCAACCTACGACATCACAGACAAGGAGGGCCGGACACCATGACGGTTGTCCCGGCACAACAAGGAGGCAGCGGCGGGACCAGTGGTCTCTACGACGTCCTGGAGCTGGTGCTCGACCGGGGGCTCGTGATCGACGCGTTCGTGCGCGTCTCCCTCGTCGGCATCGAGATCCTCAAGATCGACGTACGGGTGGTCGTCGCGAGCGTCGACACCTATCTGCGCTTCGCGGAGGCGTGCAACCGGCTCGACCTGGAGGCCGGTCCGCGCAAGAGCCCCGGACTGCCCGACCTGGTCGGGGAGATCACCGAGTCCGGTGCGCGCGGCAAGTCCAAGGGCGCGCTCTCGGGCGCCGCCCAGACCATCTCCGACGCCTTCCAGCAGGCCCGCGACGAAGCCGAACCCGAGCAGCGCCCGCGCACCCGGCGCACCGCCGCGCGCCGGAAGGAGGAGCAGGAATGACCACGTACATCTACGGGATCGCGCACCGCACGCACGCGCACCTGCCCGAGGAGATGGGCGGCGTCGGCGATCCGCCGCGCCCGGTGCGGACGGTCGTCCAGGGCGAGCTGGTGGCGCTGGTCAGCGACGCGCCCGAGGACCTGCGGCCCAAGCGGCGCGATCTGCTGGCGCATCAGAGCGTGCTCGCCGAGGCGGGCGCGGGCGGCGCGGTGCTGCCGATGCGGTTCGGCGGTGTCTCGCCCGACGACGACGCCGTGAAGGCCGCGCTGGCCGAGCACGGCGAGCGGTATCTGGAGCGCCTCGAAGCCCTTGAGGGCAAGGTCGAGTACAACATCAAGGCCGCCCACGACGAAGAGGCCGTGCTGCACCAAGTGCTCGCGGAAAGCCCCGAGTTGCGCGCCCTGAGCGAGGCCAACCGGCAGGCGGGCGGCGGCACCTACGAGCAGAAGCTGCGCCTGGGCGAGCGGATCGCCGTCGCGGTGCAGCAGCGCGAGGCGCGGGACGCGGTGCTGATCCAGCGGGCCCTGGAGCGCGCCGCCGAGGAGGAGCGGCCCGGGCCGCAGTCCACCGGCTGGCTGGCCAACCTCTCGTTCCTGGTGGCGCGCGAGCGCGCCGACGAGTTCGTGGCGTCCGTGGAGACACTGCGCAAGGAGGCACCGCACCTCGTCGTCCAGGTGCACGGTCCACTGCCTCCGTACAGCTTCACGGACTGACGCGCCCGACCCGACGGGAGGCTCCCCGTGGGACTGCTCAAGGAACTGCTGCTGCTCCCCGCGGCCCCTGTGCGCGGCACCTTCTGGGTGCTGGAGCAGGTGGTAGCGCAGGCGGAGCAGCAGTACCACGACCCCTCGGCCATCCGCAACGAACTCGCCGTGCTGGAACAGCGGTTGATGGCGGGCGAGATCGACGAGGCCGAGTTCGACCGCCGCGAGGACGAGCTCCTCGAACGGCTGGAGAACAGGAATCCGTCACGATGAACAACCGGCTGGCAATAGGGCTCGCGGTAGGCGCGGGCTATGTGCTCGGTCGCACCAAGAAGGCCAAGCTCGCGTTCGGCATCGGCACCATGGTGCTCGGCAAGCGCCTCAAGCTCAGCCCCGGGGCGCTCGCGGAGTTCGCGGCCGGGCAGTTGGAGAGCAACCCGCAGTTCAAGGAGATCGGCGACCAACTGCGCGAGGACCTGCGCGGGGTGGGCAGGGCGGCCACCGGCGCCCTGGTCAACCGGCAGCTCGAAGGCATCGCGGACCGGCTGCACGACCGCACCCTCGATGTGCAGGACCGCATCTCCGGAGTGGTTCCCGAGGGCCGGGCGGAGGCGGCCGAGAAGACCACCGAACCCGTCAAGAAGACGGCCGACCGGGCGAAGCGGTCCGCGCCCGCGAAGAAGGCGGAGTCGGCGAAGAAGTCCGAGCCGGTACGCCGTGCCGTCACCGCGAAGAAGGCCGCCGCCGCGCGCCGGGCCCCCGGCGCCGGGAGCCGCTCCTCGGAGCGGGCCGAGGCGAAGGGGGGCCGGTCCCGTGACTGAGACGAAACAGACGGGGGCGAAACAGGCGACCGGGCTGGTCGACAGCGCCGTCACCGACCGCCTCAAGTCCGAGCTACAGGCCCTCGCGCTCGCCCAGCTGGAGCGGGCGCTGACCGGCATCGGGCGCAAACTCGGCGAGTCCACGGTGAAGTTGAACGACATCGCCGAGGGGCGCAGCCCCGGTTTCTCCGCGCTGGCGCTGAAAGGCGGCCGCAAACTCACCGAGGGCAAGGGGCCGCTCCGTACCGCCCTGGAACTCGGCGCCGGCCACCTCAAGGAGAACGTCACCGACGCGTTCAGGAACCTCGGCGGCAAGAAGCCCGGCAAGGGCGGCGGCCGCAAACCGACGGTCATCATGGAGTCGGTCGACGTGGGCGTACCGGTTCGCGAGGCGTACGACCAGTGGACCCAGTACCAGGAGTTCTCCCACTTCACCAAGGGTGTCCGCAGCGCGAACAGCGCCGACGACACCAGCTCCGACTGGAAGCTGAAGGTCTTCTGGTCCAGCCGCAGCTGGAAGGCGCACACCACCGAGCAGGTCCCCGACGCACGCATCGCGTGGACTTCGGAGGGTGCCAAGGGCACCACCAAGGGCGTGGTGACCTTCCACCCGCTGGGCGACTCCCTCACCCGGGTGCTGCTGGTCGTCGAGTACTACCCGAAGGGCCTGTTCGAGCGGACCGGCAACCTCTGGCGCGCCCAGGGCCGCCGGGCCCGGCTCGACCTGAAGAACTTCGCCCGGCACATCGCCCTGCGCGGCGAGGCCCCGGACGGCTGGCGCGGCGAGATCCGCGACGGCGAGGTCGTCCTGAGCCACGAGGACGCGCTGGCGCAGGAGGAGAAGACGCGCGACGAGGACGCCTACGACGAGGCCCACGGGGACGAGGAGCCGTTCGAGGGCGAGTACGAGGAGGAGCCGGAGGGGGACGAGGAAATTCCCGAGGGCACCGAGAACACCGACGACGCCGTCGAATATGGCGACGAATGGGAAGAGGCTGAAGAGGACGCGCCGGAAGAGCCCCAAGAATCCGGTCGCCGGTACGCCAAGTCCGGTTCGCGGAGGCGCTGATGACGGTCCCGGGACGGCTCTCCGATCCGTATGCGTCGGACGGCGGCAGCGCGAATCTCGCCGACATCCTCGAACGCGTCCTCGACAAGGGAATCGTCATCGCCGGGGACATTCGCATCAATCTCCTCGACATCGAACTCCTCACCATCAAACTCCGCCTCATCGTCGCCTCCCTGGACAAGGCGAAGGAAATGGGCATCGACTGGTGGGAGGACGACCCCGCGCTCTCCGGCGCCGCCCGCCGCCGTGAACTCTCCCGGGAGAACGAGCAGTTGCAGGCCCGCATCGCCGAACTGGAAAGCCGCCACGACGACTCCCGGGACGCGCACGCGGAGGTGGTACGCGATGAATGAGGCGCTGTGGTACGTCTACGCGGTCGTGCGGCCCTTCGAGGGGGCGCCGCCCGACGGCGTGCGCGGCCTGGACGGCGGGCCGCCGAGGCTGATCGTCCACCGGGGGCTGTGCGCGGCGGCGAGCCCGGTGCCCGCAGGGGAGTTCGACGCCGCCCCGCTCCGCGCCCATCTGGAGGACCTGGACTGGCTCGCCGCCACCGCCCGCGCCCATCAGGCGGTGGTGGCCGCGCTGTCCTCGGTGACCTGCGCGATTCCGCTGCGGCTCGCCACGGTGTGCCGGGGCACGGGCGGGGTGCGCCGACTGCTCGACTCCGGGCGCGCCCGTTTCGTACCGGCCCTGGAGCGGCTGGACGGGCGGGTCGAGTGGGGCGTCAAGGTGTACGCGGAAGCCTCGGCGCCCGAGCCCGCGCCGCGGGCGAAGCCCGCGAGCGGGCGGGAGTATCTGCGCCGCAGGCTGGGCCAGCGCCAGGCCCGTGAGGACACCTGGCGGCAGGCGGGCGCCCTCTCCCGCAGTCTGCGCCGGACGCTGTCCGGGCACGCCGAGGCGGAGCGGCTGCACCGGCCGCAGAGCGCGCGGATCTCGGGGCAGGCGGGCGAGAACGTGCTCAACGCCGCCTATCTGGTGCCGCGCGAGCGCAGCGCGGAGTTCGTCGCCCTCGCCGAGCGGCACGGATCGCGGGTCGCGGGGGTGCGCGTCGAGGTGACCGGGCCGTGGGCGCCGTACTCCTTCGCGGGCGGCGTGGACGCGGACGGAGGAGGAGCCGATGGCCCCGACGGCAGCCGTTGACGGCACCCACGCCGAGCGGCAGGTGGCCCTGGTCGATCTGCTCGACCGGCTCCTCGCGGGAGGCGTGGTCCTCGCCGGCGACCTCACCCTGCGCATCGCGGACGTGGACCTGGTCCGGATCGATCTCAACGCGCTGGTCAGCTCGGTGAGCGCGGAGGTCCATTCGCCGTTCGAGAACGCGTACGAGAGCGAGGGGCCCGCGCTGCCGACCAGCTCGTACGACCGCTTCTGGGAGGGCTCATGAGCGGGCGGCGGCGCGTGGAGCTCGACGCCGACACGGTGGAGCGCGATCTCGCCCGACTGGTCCTGACCGTGGTGGAGCTGCTCCGCCAGCTGATGGAACGTCAGGCCCTGCGCCGGGTGGAGACCGGTGAGCTCACCGGCGAGCAGGAGGAGCGGATCGGGCTCACCTTGATGCTCCTGGAGGACCGGATGGGCGAGCTGAGGGCGAAGTTCGGGCTGCGCCCGGAGGACCTCAACATCGACCTCGGACCGCTGGGCCCGCTGCTGCCCGTGGAAGCCGCTGGTCGCCCTGACGGGGAGCGCGGACCGTGAGCGGGAACAGGAACGGCAAGGCGCCGGGGCGGACCGGGGGCAAGGACTCCGGCACCCGGCTCACCGTCCTCGTCGCGCTCGGCGCGAATCTGCTCATCGCCGTGGCGAAGGCGATCGGCGGGGTCGTCGCCGGCTCCCCGGCGCTGCTCTCCGAGGCGGCCCACTCCGTCGCGGACAGCGTCAACGAGGTCTTCCTGCTGGCCGCACTGCGCCGCAGCCGCCGTCCGCCGGACCGCCACCACCCCTTCGGCTACGGCAAGGAACGCTTCTTCTGGTCCCTGCTCGCGGCCGTGGGCATCTTCGTGATGGGCGGCTGCTTCTCCGTCTTCCAGGGCATCGAGGCCCTGCGCTCGGGCGCGGACGAGTCGCACTCCGGGTACATCGCGGGGCTCGCCGTGCTCGCGGTCGCCCTCCTCGCCGAGGGCGCGTCGCTGCTGCGGGCCCTGCACCAGGTGCGCGGCCAGCCGGGCGGCGGCATCGGGCGCGATCCCGCGCTGCGCACGGTGGTCGCGGAGGACGGGACGGCCGTGCTCGGCGTCACCCTCGCCATGGCCGGGATGGCGCTGCACATGACAACCGGTCAGGTGGTCTGGGAAGGCTCGGCCTCGCTGGCCATCGGCGCACTGCTCGGATACGTGGCGTACCGGCTCGGCAAGGACGCCCGCGACCAGCTCATCGGGGAGGCGGTCGACCCCGAGACACGCGACCGCATCCGGGCGCTGCTGGACGCGCAGCCGGAGATCGACAGCGTGGAGGCCCTGCTCACCATGCGGCTCGGCACCGACTCCGCGCTGGTCGCGGCCCGTATCGACCTGGCGCCGGGCCTGGAGAGCGAGCGGGTCGAGCTGGTCTGCGAGCGCATCAAGGAATCGGTGGCCAACATCTGGCCCGACGCCGACCAGGTGTTCCTGGACGTCACGGACGCGGCGACGGCCGATGCCCGTGGGTCCAGGGGTGGAAAACCATGAACGGATCTCCGTTACCGGCAATCACCCGACCCCTGTCCGGAATTCGCCGTGCATGACGCGGCCCGGCAGGGGAACCCGCTTTTGTGGAGGTGCATAGCATGGTTCCCCTTCTTGTCGTTCTCCTGCTCGCGCTGCTTCTCTTCGGCGCCGGTTTCGCGCTCCAGGTTCTGTGGTGGGTCGCGCTTGTCGTCCTGGTCCTGTGGCTCGTGGGTTTCGTCGCGCGTCCGGCCGCGGGTGGTGGGCGCCGAAGCCGCTGGTACCGGTGGTGAACGCGCTACCCGGAGGGATTCCCGGCGGATACGAGAGAGACGTTTGCGGATCCACTGAACGGTCAGACTCGGACGTGACCACCGAATTCGAAAAGATCAGGGTGTGATTACCGTGACCGCGAAGAACGAGAAGGCCAAGGCGAAGGTCGAGCAGGCCAAGGGAAAGGCCAAGGAGACCGCGGCCCGCGCGGTGGGCAACGAGAGCAAGGCCGCCGAGGGGCGCGCCGAGAAGGCGAAGGGCGATCTCCGCCAGGCCAAGGAGAAGACCAAGGACGCGTTCCGCAAATAACGCGGTTCCCGGCGCTGTGGGGCCGGGCGGAGTCCCTCCGCCCGGCCCCGTTGGCGCGGGTCGTCACGGAGCGCAGCAATACGGCTCGCGCAGGTCCCCGGACCCGGTCAGGATGGGTGGGCCGGGGCCCGCCCATGTGCAGGAGGACATGATGCTGCTGCCCGACAAGCAGACCCTCGCACGGCTGCTCTCGCACTACCGGGCGCATGAACGCGCGGTCCTGGCACAGCCCCATGAGCCCGCCCTGCGCCGACGCTTCGAGGACACCGCGTACACGCTCTGCGTGCTCATGGGCGAGCGCACCGCGCGCGAGGCGGTGCATGCCGCCGAGCGCTACCTCAGCCGCACCCGCCCGACGGTTCGCGCTCCCCTCGCCCCGGCCGCTTCCCCACCGTCGCCGACCGGCTAGCAACGTGGGACACCCATGAAATCCACGGGTGTTTTCCCGGCAATGTGGTACATTTCAAGGGTTCGTGTCGTTTCGGATTGAGGATGAAAGGGAGGTGGGGCTGATGACCGCGCTCAAGGCCACTGCGAAGAGCAGCGCCCGGACCGCCCTCACGTCCCGGGCGACGGTCTGACCCAGTCACCCCGCCTCGCCGAGAGCGTGAGCTCGCGAGGTGTTCTCCCACACGAACCCACCATGAAACGGATCCTCATCCCGTCATGCGTACACGCAACCCCTGGAACACCCGCGCCGAGACCGGCGCCGACATCCCCGCCGTCCGTGCCGTCAACCTCGCGGCGTTCGAGACTCCCGGGGAGGCCGACCTCGTCGACGCCCTGCGCGCCGACCCCGCCTGGATCGACGGCCTCTCCCTCGTCAGCACCGACGAGGACGGCCGCCCCGTCGGCCACGCCCTGCTGACCCGCTGCCACATCGGCGACACCCCGGCCCTGTGCCTGGCTCCCGTCGCCGTACTGCCCGAGTACCAGCGGAGCGGGGCCGGTTCGGCCGCCGTCCGCGCCGCACTGGAGGCGGCCGCGGGCCTCGGCGAGCGCTTCGCGGTCGTCCTCGGACACCCCGCGTACTACCCGCGGTTCGGCTTCACCCGCGCCTCCGCGCACGGGATCGGCCTGACCATCGAGGTCCCGGACGAGGCCCTGATGGCCCTGGCCCTGGACCCGGCCCACCCGCTGCCTGGCGGCACCGTCCGTTACGCGGCGCCCTTCGGTATCTAGCCGGGATCCTCGCGCCTGCCGTACGAGGGTGTTCCCCCTCGTACGGCAGGCGCGTCAGGACGTATCCGTCCTGGAGAAGACGTGCTCGTCCAGGACGATGCCGATGGCGACGGCGGCCGGGATGGCGACCAGGGCGCCGATGACACCGAGCAGCGCCCCGCCGATCAGTACGCCCACGACCGTGACGAGCGGGTGGACGTCGACGGCGAACTTCATGACCCGGGGCACGATCAGATAGTCCTCGGCCAGCCGGAAACCGACGTAGAAGCCCGCGGTGGCCAGGGCGACCGGCAGGGACACCGACAGGGCCACCAGGCTGACGACGATGCCGCCGATGGTGGTGCCGACGATGGGGATGAGGTCCATCAGCGCGATGAAGACGCCGAGCGCCGCCGGGTAGGGGACGCCGGTCACCGCGCACCAGACGAAGGTGGCCGCACCGGCGATGACCGAGGTGGCCACGTTGCCGAGCATGTAGCGCCCCACCCGGTTGAGGACCTCCTCGGTGACCTCCTGGGCGTGCGGGCGTTTGCGGGCCGCCACGAAGCGCAGGCAGAACCGTTTGAGCCCGGGCAGGAACGCCATCACGTACACCGTCACGACGATGACGATGGCGGCCGAGGTGATCGCGCCGACCACGAACTTCCCGGCGCCCAGCAGCCCGCCGGCCAGCCCGGCCGCCCCACCGGAGGAGAACTGCTGCCTGGCCTTCTCCACCAGGTGGTAGCGGTCCTCGAACCGGCCCAGCGCGGAGTTGTGGTCGTGCAGGTCCCGCAGCCAGCCGGGAACGGCCTTGACCAGCGCGTTGATCTCGTCGGCGGCCGGCGGTACGACCAGCGCCAGGAACCCCGCGAACAGCGCGAGCAGCAGGACCAGGACGACCGCGACGGCCCAGCCCCGGCGCAACCGGTGGCGGGTGAGCCACACGACGACGGGTTCGAGGGCGAGCGCGAGGAACACGGCGAGCAGCAGCAGGGTGAGCAGGCTGCCGACCTCCAGGACGGTCTGCACCGTCAGCCACGCCAGCGTCGCTCCCAGGCCCAGCGAGAAACCGACGGCGAACCACGACCGGCCGCCCACGCCCTTGCGGCCCACGTCCCGGACAACCCCCGCCGAGGCCGGGTGCTCCGGCTCGCGGCCGTCGTCGGCGTCAGGCCCCACGGAGGTCATCGCGCACCCACGGGGTCGATCGGTGCCTTCTCGCGGGGCCCGCAGGACCGTGTCGCATGGTGTGCGCTCCCTTCCCGTCGCACCGCGCGCGGATGCGGCCCCGGCGGTCCGCCGTCTGCCGTCTCTAGATCGAGCATCTCCGACCGCCGGGCATCCGGCCACATGGGCCGCACGGGCTGCGGCGTTCCCCGCCCCGGCGCTGGATGTGGCGTGGAGCCGGGTGCCCCTCCCGGGCCTCGCGAAACGGCGGCCCCGCCGTCCGGGGGATTGCCGGGCGGAGCGCCGGGTACCCGCCGGCCCGGAGAAGGCGGGGCGCGGTGGCGCCGCGCGCCGTCGGCGGCCCGCCTGCCCTCGGTGCTTTCATGAGCGCACTCCCCGCGACGCGGGCGCGTCCGACCCGGGCGCGCCCACCGGTTCCCGACAGCTGTCGAGGTGATGTACGGATGGGTCGAGCGGCGGCCGTGACCGCCGAACTCCTCGCGTGGTGGCTCCTGCTGATGGCCGCGTGGCTCGTGTTCATCAGTACGGTCGACGCCCTGGAGGGGTTCGTCGGGGCCGGGTGCGCCCTGCTGGGGGCGCTGGCGGCCTGCGGGGCGCGGCGGGCGATGGGCGAGCGGTGAACGGGTGGCTGTGGACCGCGACCGTCCTGCTCGCGGTGGGGTTCGGGCCGGTGGTGTGGGCCGTCGCGACCGGGCCGGTGGGGCGCCGGGTGGTCGCCCAGAACTTCGGCACGTCGGCCGTCTGCCTGGTCATGCTGCTGCTCGCGCAGGGCTACCAACGGCCCTCGTACACCGACCTCGCCCTGGTGCTCGCCGTGCTCGGCCCGGTCGGCACCTTGGTGTACGCACGGCTGCTCGCCGACGACCTCTCCCCGCATCCCCCGCACACCAACCTGCTGACCGCAGCGGCCGCCCTGGCCACCACGGCGGTGGTCGTCGCGGTGTGCGCGGCCACGGGACCGGGCCGGGCCATGGTGAAACTGCTGGTGACCGGGGCGCTCCTGGTCGCCGGGAACGTCATCGCCTCCCGGGCGGTCTCGGGCGGCTACCGGAACGCGGAGGCGACCTCCCATGGCTGATGTGCTCACCGTCCTCGCGCTGCTCCTGGTCGCCGTGGCGGCGACCGCGGCGGTGGCGGTCCGTGACCCGGCCCGCCAGGCGCTGGTGCTCGCGGTGCTCGGCCTTGCGCTCGCCGTCCTGTTCACGGTGCTGCAGGCACCGGACGTGGCCCTCTCCCAGCTCGCGGTGGGCTCGGCGCTCACCCCGCTGCTGATCCTGCTGTCCGTACGCAAGGTCCGGCGCCGGGGGCAGCGCGAGGACGGCGGCCGGTGAGCCGGCGACTGCGGATGTGGGTCCTGGCCGTGGGCGGCCTCGGCGTGGCCGCGCTGCTCGCGGCCGCCGCACTGCGGCTGCCGGGCTTCGGCGGCGACGACCACCCGTACGGGGAGCGCGCCGTCGAGGCCTCCCTCGCCCGCCGGACCTCCAACACCATCGCGTCCGTCAACTTCGACCAGCGGGCCTTCGACACCCTGGGCGAGGAGACCATCCTGTTCGCCGCGGTGCTCGGCACCGTCGTACTGCTGCGCCAGACCCGCGACGAGCGCCAGGTGCGCCCCGCCCCCGAGCGGGTCGCCGCCCCCGTCCGCCGCTACGCGCTGGTCATGCTGCCGGTCGCGCTGCTGACCGGGCTCTACGTCATCGCACACGGGCAGCTGAGCCCCGGCGGCGGCTTCCAGGGCGGCGTGGTCGTGGCGACCGCGCTGCACCTGCTCTACATCGGGGCGGACTACCGCGCCCTGGAGCGGATCCGGCCGGTCGGCCTGTACGAGGTCGGGGACGCGGCGGGCGAGGCGGCGTATCTGATCCTCGGCGTCGCGGGACTCGTCGGCGGCTCCGCGTTCCTCGCCAACACCCTGCTGCCGTACGGCACGTTCAACACCCTGGCGTCGGGCGGGACCGTACCGCTCCTCAACGCGGCCGTCGGCATGGAGGTGGCCTGTGCGGTGGTGGTGCTGCTCGCCCGCTTCCTCGACCAGGCCGTGGAGATCGAGCGGAGCACCGGAAGCGGGAACGACCGAGGGGAATGAACGGGGGCGCGAGCGCGCGGTGATGTCCGTACTGCCGTACCTGGTCGCGGGCTGGATCTTCCTGGCGGGCTGCTACGGCATCGCCACCAGCCGCCACCTGGTCCACGCGGTGGGCTGTCTGGCGGTCTGCCAGTCCTCCACGTACGTCCTGCTGCTCGCCGTGGGCTACCGGGACGGCGGCACGGCGCCGGTCCACTCCGACCTGGCACCGGGCTCGCGGCCGGTCGTCGACCCCGTCGTGCAGGCGCTCGCCCTCACCGA
Source organism: Streptomyces melanogenes (assembly GCF_014649795.1). Classification (GTDB taxonomy): domain Bacteria; phylum Actinomycetota; class Actinomycetes; order Streptomycetales; family Streptomycetaceae; genus Streptomyces; species Streptomyces noboritoensis. The sequence continues at coordinate 273,087 of NZ_BMTS01000004.1, read as the reverse complement.
CGTCGTGGTCGGGGCGACGGTGACCGCGCTGCTGCTCGCGCTGGTGATGCAGGTGGCCAAGCGGCACGGCACGGTGGATCCCGACGAGCTCTCCGAGCTGCGCGGATGAACCAGCTGCTGCCGCTGGTCGTGGCCCTGCCGCTGCTCGGCGCCGCCGCCCTGGTGGCCGCCGGGCGCCGACTGCCGCGCGTCGCCGCCGAGTCGGTCGGCGCCTGCACCGCGGCGGCGACGGCCGTCCTCGCGATCGTCCTGCTCGTCCACTCCTCGCCCGGCGCCGAGGAGTGGGTGGGCGGCTGGCGGCCGAAGAACGGGGCGGGTGTCGGCATCGTCCTGGTCGGGGACGGTCCCGGCACCGGGCTCGCCGCCCTGGTGTCCGTCCTGGTCGTCGCCGTACTCGTCTACTCCTGGCACTACTTCGACGAGCCGCCGCGCCGCCACGCGGGCTCCTTCCCCGTGCTGGTCCTGCTCTTCCAGGCGGGCATGTGCGGCTTCGCGCTCACCGGGGACCTCTTCAACGCCTTCGTCTTCTTCGAGCTGATGAGCGTGGTGGCGTACGCGCTGACCGGCTACCGCGTCGAGGAGGCCAAGGCGGTCCAGGGCGCGCTCACCTTCGGGGTGGTCAACTCGCTGGGCGCGTACGCCACGCTGACCGGCATCGTGCTGCTCTACGCCCGCACCGGCGAGCTCGGCATGCGGCAGATCGGGGCGCGCCTGGACGCGCACGGCGGGCCGGACGCGCTGACCCTGGCCGCCTTCGCCCTCGTCCTGACCGGCCTGCTGGTGAAGGCGGCCGCCGCGCCGTTCCACTTCTGGCTGCCCGACGCGCACGCGGTCGCGCCGACGCCGGTGTGCATGCTGCTGTCCGGGGTGATGGTGGAGCTGGGGGTGTACGGCACCTGGCGGGTGTACGGCACGGTCTTCGCGGGACCGGGCGGGCTGCCCGCCCCGGACGCCGAGCGCGCCCTGGTGGTGCTCGGCACGCTGACCGCGCTGGTCGGCGCGCTGATGTGCTGGCAGCAGCGCCACATCAAGCGCCTGCTCGCCTATTCGACCGTCGCCCACACCGGGCTCTTCCTCGTCGGCGTCGGCCTGCTGCGGCCGGAGGCGAGCGGCGGGGTGGCGCTGTACGTCCTGGGCCACGCGGGCGCGAAGGCCGCCCTGTTCGCCTGTACCGGCATCCTGCTCGACCGCTACGGCAGCGTCGACGAGCACGAACTGCACGGCCGCGCCCGGGAGTTGCCGGTCGTCGCCGTCCTGTTCACGGTGGGGGCGCTGGCTCTGGCGGGGCTGCCGCCGTTCGGCACGGGACTGGGCAAGTCGGTCGCGGAGGAGGCGGCGGGCGGCGGCTTCACCGTGCTGTTCGTCGCCGTGTCGTCCCTCACCGCGGGTGCCGTGCTCAGGGTGGCCGCCCGGGTGTTTCTGGGCCTGGGGCAGCCGCCCCCGAGCGACCCGGCGCACGAGACGAGCGGCGAGGACGAGGAGCCGGAGACCGAGGGCCGGCTCGGCCGGGTGCCCGCGACCATGCTCGGGGTGCCCGCTGTACTGCTCGCCGGGTCGCTGGCGTCGGGTCTGGTGCCGGGCCTGGCGGAGGCGACCGGCCGGGCGTTCGGCGTGGAGGCGCACCACGCACCGCACTGGACCTTGCCGGGGGTGCTCCTCGGGCTCGCCTCGGCGGTGCTGGCGGCGGGCCTCGCCGGGGCGGCCGTACGCGGCCCGGCGCGCACCGAACCGCACCGCTGGGCGGAGCCGCTGCGCCGCCTCCACTCCGGCCACATCGGCGACTACGTGGCCTGGCTGCTGGCGGGCACCGCCCTGCTCGGCGCGCTAGCGCTGCCGGGCGTCCTCACGGGCTGAGCGGGGCATGGGAGTCGGCCGAACAGCCACCTGGCTCCGTCGCGCGGTGGCCGAGGCGGCGTCACAGCTCGCGCAGGGCGGGCAGTAGTTTCTCCTCGGCCCAGTGGATGAAGGGGAGTTGCTGCTCGCCGCCGATCTGGACGAGGGCGACCTCGGCGAACGGGCGTACCGCGTCGACGAAGACCGAGACGTCGGTGCCCACCACGTGTTCGCGCGCTCCGCGGCCACCAGGTCGGAGACGAGGGCGCGGGGGCCGGTCTGGTCGGTCATCATCGTGTAGCCGATTTGCACCAGATTCAACCCCTTACCTCCCTCCCTCGCCAGTTCGATGTTTTCGACGCGCCTGCGGGGCTACGCGATCCCACAGACCCGTTCGCCCGTGAGGAGTCGTCGTGGTCATCGTGGCCGTTCTGATCCCGCCCCTGATGCTGGGCGCGCTGCTCGCCCTCGCGCGCTACGAGGAACGCATGTTCGGCGACCCCGAGGCGGTACGAAAGCGCGGGCGCCACCGGCACGCGAGGAATGGCCCACTCACACCCGTGCGAAATGGACCAGCGGGAAGGGCCACCGGGGCCATAGTGTCCCGTACATGACGACAAGATCGGTGGCCCCCGCAGACCCTCGGCGCCTTCTCTCGCTGGCCCAACTGACCAATTCCGTCGGCGACGGCGCGTACCTCGTCACCTCCGCCCTGTACTTCACGCGCGTCGTCGGTCTCGCCCCGGCGCGCATCGGCCTGGGGCTGACGCTCGCGTGGGCGGTCGGCTCGGTCGCGGGCGTACCGCTCGGGCGGCTCGCGGACCGGCGCGGGCCCCGCGGGACGGCGGTGCTCCTCGCCCTGACGACCGGCGCGGCGGTGGCGTCGTTCCTGGTCGTCCGCTCCTTCGTACCGTTCCTGCTGGCCGCCATCCTTTACGCGACGGCCCAGTCGGGCCTGTCGGCGGCCCGTCAGTCACTCCTCGCCGGGCTGGTGACCGAGGCCGAGCGGACGGCGACCCTGGCACGTCTTCAGGCCACGCTCAACGCCGGGCTCGCCGTGGGCGCGGCGCTCGGGGGTGTGGCCCTGCACTCCGATACGACCGGCGCCTACCTCACGGTCTTCGCCCTGGACGCGGCGAGCTTCCTGGTGTGCGCGCTGCTCCTGGCGCGGCTCCCCCGGGTCGCCCCCGTGCCGTCACCCACGGGCGGGCGCGGTGGCCCGACGGTCCTCAAGGACCGCCCGTACGTCGTGGTCGCCCTCCTCAACACCGTGCTGCTCCTGCGGATGCCGCTGCTCAGCCTGGGGATTCCGCTGTGGATCACTCAGCGCACGGCCGCACCGGCCTGGCTGGTCTCGGCGCTGTTCGTGCTCAACACCGGTGCGGTGATGCTCTTCCAGGTGCGCACGGCCCGGAGCGTCACGGGACTCGCGAGCGCCGTGCGGTCGGTGCGCCGTTCCGGCGCGGTGATGCTGGCGGCCTGCGCGGTCTTCGCGCTGTCGGCTGTGGGTGACGAGCCCTGGGTGGTCGCAGCGGCGCTCGTCGCCGGTTCGGTGCTCCTGGTCGTCGCCGAGATGCTGCACTCGGCGGGCTCCTGGCAGATCGGCTTCGACCTGGCACCGGCCGACCGGATCGGCGAGTACCAGGGCCTGTTCGGCACGGGCGTCACCGTCGCCCGCACCCTGGGCCCGCTGCTGCTGACCGCGCTCCTGGTGGACTGGGGCAGCCCCGGCTGGCTGCTGCTCGGCGGGATGATCCTGGTGGCCTCGTACGCGATGGGGCCCGCGACGCTCCGGGGCGCGCGCCGGGCGGCGACCCCCGCCGCTCCGGTCCCCGCCCAGGTCCCGTCCGGTCAGTCCGGCTGAAGCGAGCGCCAGACCCGGTCGGGCAGGATCCGGTACGCCTGGGCGAGGTCGATGTCGTACGTACTGGACAGCCAGCGGCGTGCGGTTTCGGCCGGGGGCCCGAGGATGAGGACGTCGATCAGGGGCGAGGGGAGGGGCGCGATCTCGCCTGCCTCGACGCGCGGGCCCAGCCAGGCGGCGATGACGGCCAGCTTGATCGCCTTGACCCGGCGGATCTCGTCGGCGTGGGCGGCGAGATAGCCGGAGTACGCGGAGGCGTGCAGGAAGAGCGCGACGTCCGGGTGCTCCTCGGTGAAGCGCAGATAGCACTGGACGAGCGCGCGGATGCCGGTGCGGGCGGTGCGGGCCCGGGTGAGCACGGCGGTCATCTCGTCGAAGAGCTGCTCCATGCACCGGGTGTAGAGAGCGGCCGCCAGGCCGTCGAAGCTGCCGAAGTGGTGGTAGAGGCTGCCGAGGCTGACCCCGCTGGCGCGGGTGACGGCGCTGACGGTGAATCCCTGCTGGCCGGACTCGGCGAACACCCGCAGGGCGGACGTCAGCAGGCGGTCGACGGTGGCCTCACCGCGCTGCTGCCTAGGCGACATGACCGCGCCCCGCCCGGTGCGTGGCGTGCCCGTGCCGAGGGCCTCGGGCTCGGGGGGCGCCCCAGGGGGCACCGATCGGGATGCTGTCTGCCATGATGGCAACCCTAGCGCAGCGATCTGTAGAAAACTGTTCTAGAAATCGCCTCCTCAACTGGCGTCCCACCGACCACACTTGACCGTATGACTCGACGCCTTACCGGCGAACAGCCGGAGATCGACACCGCCACCGAGGACGGCATCCGGGACGACTTCTGGTGGCCCGTCGCCACGCTGCCGACGGCGGCCGACGGTTCGGAGGCACCGCACCCGGCCGACTCCCGGGCCGGAAAACTGGGGTGTACGGCGCGGGTGTGATCATCTACGGTGACGCGGTGAATCTTTCCCATGATGTGGCCGGAACCGGCCCCGCAGTGCTCCTGCTCCACTCCACCGTCTGCGACCGGCGGATGTGGGACCCCCAGGTGTCGGCGCTCGTCGGCGCCGGCTACCGGGTGGTGCGCTGCGACTTCCGCGGCTTCGGCGCGTCGCCGATGCCCGACCGTCCGTACAACAACGCGGAGGACGTCGTCGCCCTGCTGGACGAGCTCGGCATCGAGCGCGCGGCGGTGATCGCGTCGTCCGGCGGCGGCCGGGTCGGGCTGGAGATCGCGGCCCGTTGGCCGGGGCGGGTCACCTCGCTGGGACTGCTCTGCACCGCGCTGGCCGGGCACGAGCCCACCGCCGAACTCGACGCGTTCGGCGACCGCGAGGACGCGCTGATCGAGGCCGGCGACATCGCCGCGGCGACCGACCTCAACGTGGAAGCTTGGGTGGGCCCCGAGGCCGATGCCTCGGTCCGGGAGCAGGTGCGCGTGATGCAGCGCAACGCCTTCGACGTCCAGATCGCCGCCGAGGAGGAGTTCGGCCAGATCAAGGTCGAGCCCGACCTGTCCGCGATCAAGGCCCCCACCCTGCTCGTCTCCGGCGACCACGACTTCGCGGACTTCCGGCAGATCGCCGTGCACCTCACCGGTGTGCTGGCCGACGCCCGCCACCTCGAACTCCCCTGGGCGGGCCACCTCCCCAACCTGGAGCGCCCCGACGAGGTCAACGGCATACTCGTCGACTTCCTGCGCGAGACGCACGCGGCGGGCTGAGCCCGGGCGGGGCTCCGGCGCCGTCAGCCGCCCGCCGCGTAGCAGCGGACGGCCACGGTCTGCCGGGGTCCCCACTTCTGCTCGACCTCGGCCAGCAGCTCCCAGCCGAGCCGTTCGTACAGCGCGGTCGCCGCGGTGTCCGAGGCCACCACGTCGAGCACCGGATGCAGACCTCGGGCCCGGGCCTCGGCCACCGCCCGGGCCATCAGCAGTCGGCCGATCCCGTGCCCGCGCGCCCCGGGGGCGACGAACAGCCGGCTGACCACGGCGGTCGCGTCGGGGCCGACCCCGGCGCGGGCGCTCCACAGACCGGGTGCCACATCCCCCGTACCGCTGAGCGACAGACCGATGTGACCGGCGACCCGGCCGTCCAGCTCCGCCACCCAGGCGGAGAGGAGCGACGGCTGCGCCAGCCAGTCGGCGGGGCGGTCGGGCCAGTTCACCGGATAGCCGTCGCGCTCGTGGACGGCGGCGAGCGCGTGGACGCACGCGTCCAGGTCGCTATCCCTGCGCATGCGGACGTACGGGACTGGGCGTCGCGGTTCGCTTCTCTCGCTCTTCACCGCGTCATGGAAGCACGGTCCGGGGCCGGGCCCGGATGTTTTTCGGCGGCGGAGCCCGTCCCTCAGAGCTGCCACGCCTGCGGCATACGTGCCAGGTTCGCGCCGATCATGCGGGCCGCGCGGCGCAGTGGTTCGCCCGCGGTGGCGAGCCTGCGGCGGTCGAGGACGGAGACCGCGAGCGCGGCGACGACCTTTCCCGACGGGGCGCGGACGGGCGCCGCCAGACAGGCCACCAGTACGTCGGCCTCGTAGTGGTCGGTGGCCGTTCCCTGCTCGCGCGCCACCTCGATCCGGCGCTGCCAGGACCCGTCGCCGTGGCCCTCGGGTGGCTCCCTCACCGGTCCGGCCGCCGCCAGCACCACCTCGGCGGCGCTCCCGGGCGGCAGGACCGCACCGGCCCGCAGCGGGAAGACGTCGTCCACCTCGCCGGGCAGCGCGGCCACCACCAGCGGGTTTCCGGTGCCGGGCACCGACACGCTGACGCTGGCGCGGGTGGCCGCGGCGAGGTGCCGCAGCGGCCCCACGGCGGCCGTGTGCAGCGGCCGGTCGGGGCTCCAGGCCCGGCCGAGGCGGACGATCGCCGGTCCCATGCGGTACCGGCCCGACCGGCGCTGCACCGCGTCCAGCGCCACGAGCTGGTCCAGCATGCGGTGCACGGTCGTCTTGGGCAGCCCCGCATGCGCCGCCAGCTCGCTCAGTCCCCCTTCCTCCACCCGCGCCAGCGCCTCCAACAGCGAGAACGCCCCCTCCAGCACGCCGCGCCCCACCGCGCCGCCGTCTCCCCCGTGCCGTACCGATCTGAGTCCGTGGTCCACTGTCGTCCCCCGTCGCCGTGATTCCCGTCCATGGTCGAACCACGGGAGCGGCGCCCGGTATCCCCAACCTTGGGTATGGCGCGCCACGTTGCCCGGATGGTGGGATGGTGGGCGACCCGCGCCCGCGGTCTCAGACCAGGGCGTCGTGGACGAAGCACCAGCGCCAGTCCTCGCCGGGTTCGAAGGAGCGCACGATGGGGTGCTCCTCGCTCGCGGCGTGCGCGCGGGCGTGGCGCAGCGGGGACGAGTCGCAGCAGCCGACGTGGCCGCAGCTGAGGCAGAGCCGCAGGTGGACCCAGGGGGAGCCCAGGCGCAGACAGTCCTCGCAGCCCTGCGGGGTCCGGGGCTCCACGTCGCGGATCATGGCCAGATGCGGGTCGGGCTGGGCGGTCATCGCGTCCTCCGGGGTCTGGCATCCAGAGTAGGAACGCCCGGCGGCCGCCGCACTCCGTCTCCGTCTCGCGGCCGGGGTGCCGCCGAGGGACCCTGGAGGTAGGAAGGGCGAGCCCTGGAGGTGATCCGTCATGACCACACTCGTCGGGTGGCATGTGGAGCTGGAGTTCTCCGAGGTCGGGGACCGCACCAGCGCGGTGGGCCTGGTCAGACTCGGTGACGGCACCGAGGTGAAGGGGCACGGCTACGCGATGCGCCACCCCTCGGACCCCGAGCAGCTGCGGGTCGGCGAAGAGATCGCGGGCTCGCGGGTCCTGATGGACCTCGCGTCCCAGCTGCTGCAGAAGGCTCACATCGAGATAGACGAGGTGTCGGGGCGCAAGTCCCGGCCGCTGACCGGCTGATTCCGCCGGGCGCGGCGGGCCGCGGTGACGAACTCGCGACTGGAGTCCGCCACCGGGCCGCCGCCCTGGTGCCCTTTTGAGAAACCCCGCCCGACCCCCTCGACACTTCCCCCGGGGCGGCCCTGGACGGGACCCTGAACAACTCCGCGCCCCCGCCCACGCGTGGGACCCTTTCCATGATCACCCAGGGCCCTCACGCGGCCGCTCACGACCTCCCCGCACCCCGCCTGATCTGGTCTTTCCTTCCTGCCCTCCCTACGATCACGGGACAGGGAAAGGGGGACCGGATGGACCGGAACATCCGCACCATCGACGACGTACTGAAGCTCATGGACGGCCTGTTCGCGCCCGAGGCCGACCGGTGGACGATCGGTGCGGCGACCTGGTGGGACGAGTTCTACGCGGACCACACCAAACCGGTGCCGTTCTTCGTGGCGAAGCCGGACGAGAACCTCGTCAGCTACCTCGACCGTGGGCTGATCGCGCCGGGCCGGGCGCTCGACCTGGGCTGCGGGCCGGGCCGCAACGCGCTCCACCTCGCCTCGCTGGGCTTCGAGGTGGACGCCGTCGACCTCTCCCCCGGAGCCATCGACTGGGCCGAGGAGCGCGCCAAGGAGGCGGGGGCCGACATCCGGTTCCACCGGGGCGACGCGTTCACGCTGGCCGATACGGTGCTGGCCGGGCCGTACGACCTGATCTACGACTCCGGCTGCTTCCACCATCTGCCGCCGCACCGCCGCATCAGCTACCTCGACCTGCTCGACCGGGCGCTGGCGCCCGGGGGCCATCTCGCCCTCACCTGTTTCGCGTCGGGCGAGATGGGCTCCGAACTCCCCGACGGCGACTTCTACCGCCAGAACGGCCTGCACGGCGGCCTCGCCTACACCCCGGAGTCCCTGCGCTGGATCTTCTCCGACCTCGCGGAGGTCGAGCTGCGCCGGATGCGCAACGAGCCGCCGGACTCACCGCGCTTCGGCGAGCCGTTCCTGTGGACCGCCCTGTTCCGCCGCGAGGCCACGGCGTAACCGACCGACGGAAACCGGCCGTTCGCGCAGCGGCCGAGACGCACCGCGCCCCCTCTTGGTGGAGGGGGCGCGGTGCGTATGCGGGTGCGGGGCGCGGCTACCTCTTCGCGTAGTCCGCGAATCCCATCCAGTCGACGACGACGCACGGGTCGCCGCCGAGGACCCAGGCGTCGTGACCGGGCGCGATGTTCATGTAGTCGCCGGGGCCGAAGTCCTCTTCCTGGCCGTCGTTCATGACGACCTTCATCCGGCCGGAGACGACATAGCCCGCGTGGGCGACCAGGCAACTGTCGGTCTGGGCGATCGGCTTGACGTGTTCGGACCACTTCCAGCCCGGCTCGAACGTCGCCCGGCCCACCTGTCCCCCGCCCACGTTGACCAGCTCCAGGCGCCCCTTGCCGTCCTCGAACGGACGGACCTCCTCCGGCGCATCGAAACTCTTCCGTACGAGACCGGCCATGTGCGCTTCTCCTTGGGCGGCGGGTGGCGGTGAACGAGCGACGGTCCGAACATACCCACGGCGCCGGGGGGCTGCGAACGGCATGGGCCGTACGGGTGACGGAGTCCCGGGTGCCCGCCTCCCCGCCCCGCGGAATTCCCCGGCGAGTGGTCCAGTGCGCCGCATCCCCGGTGACCGACGCCGTAGCCACCCTTGCCCGAAATTGGTCTAGTCCTGTTTTGGTCCAGTCCATTGACATGTCTCTGATCACGGAGATATCCCATACCCAACACCGCTGTGTCCCACGGGAATTGGCGGACGCACCCCTCACACCTTGGACGGACATGAGACGCATGCGTACCCTCCGCGCGGTCCTGACCGCGACCGTCACCGCCGTGGCCACGGCGGGCCTCGCCGTGCTCGGCGGCGGCTCCGCCCAGGCCGCGACCCCTCTGCCGGCCCATGTCTTCGCCCCCTACTTCGAGGCCTGGACCGGCGAGAGCCCCGCCGCGCTGGCCGCCCAGTCCGGCGCGAAGCACCTGACCATGGCGTTCATCCAGACGGCGTCCAAGGGCTCCTGCACGCCGTACTGGAACGGCGACAGCGGGATGCCGATCGCCGCCTCCACCTTCGGCAGCGACATCAAGACCATCCAGTCGCGCGGCGGGGACGTCATCCCGTCCTTCGGTGGCTACACCGCCGACACCACCGGCACCGAGATCGCCGACAGTTGCACGGACGTCGGCCAGATCGCCGCCGCGTACGAGAAGGTCATCACGACCTACGACCTGTCCCGGCTCGACATGGACATCGAGGTCGACTCGCTGGACAACAGCGCCGGAATCGACCGGCGCAACAAGGCGATCAAGCAGGTCCAGGACTGGGCGGCGGCCAACGGCCGCAAGGTCGAGATCTCGTACACCCTGCCCACCACCACCTCGGGTCTCGCCGCCAGCGGCCTCGCCGTGCTCCGCAACGCGGTGAGCAACGGGGCGCGCGTCGACGTCGCCAACATCATGACGTTCGACTACTACGACAACGCCAGCCACAACATGGCCAACGACACCCAGACGGCGGCCCAGGGGCTGTACAACCAGCTCGCCCAGCTCTACCCCGGCAAGACCTCGGCCCAGCTGTGGGGCATGATCGGGGTCACCGAGATGCCGGGCGTCGACGACTTCGGGCCCGCCGAGACGTTCACGCTGGCCAACGCCACCCAGGTGTACAACTGGGCCGTCTCCAAGGGCATCAACACCCTGTCGTTCTGGGCGCTCCAGCGCGACAACGGCAGTTGCCCCGGCGGTGCGGCCGCGGACAACTGCTCCGGCATCCAGCAGAACACCTGGGACTTCAGCCACATCTTCGAGCCGTTCACCTCCGGTACCACCGCTCCCGCCAATGACTTCTCGGTGGCGGCCTCGCCCGACAGCGGCTCGGTGGCGGCGGGAAGTTCGGCCACCACCACGGTCAAGACGGCGGTCACCGCAGGTCAGGCGCAGTCCGTCAACCTCACCGTCAGCGGCGCCCCGGCCGGTGTCACCGCCTCGCTCAGCCCCACCTCGGTGACGGCGGGCGGCTCGTCCACCCTGACGGTGTCGACGACGTCGGCGGCCGTCTCGGGCACGTACACCCTCACGGTGACCGGCTCCAACGCCTCCGCCGACCACTCGGCCACGTACACCCTGACCATCACCGGCGGCAGCGGCCACCAGTGCACGGCCACCCCGTGGAACGCCACCTCCGTCTACACCGGCGGGACGCAGGTGTCGCACAAGGGCCACAACTGGAAGGCCAAGTGGTGGACGCAGGGCGAGGAGCCCGGCACCACCGGTCAGTGGGGTGTCTGGCAGGACCTGGGAGCCTGCTGAGCCCAGCGCGCACGATGAGGTGGTGTCCGGTACGGAGCGGCTCCGTGCCGGACACCACCCTGTTCCGGCACACACCCTTCCCAAACCACCGCCTCCTCCCACACCCTTTGAACCTGATGTCCGCGCACAGCGGCGCGGGCGACTCGGCGGCGGGGGTGGGGCGATGCCGGACGCTCCGGTGACAGACGGCTGGGCCGTGGACATCGTGCTCTGCGTCGACGTGACGGGCAGTATGGCCCCGGTGCTGAACCAGGTGAAGGAAGGAGCGCTGTCCTTCCACGGGCGGCTGAAGACCGTGATGGCCCGGCGCGGGATGGCCGTCGGCCGCATGCGGTTACGGGTGATCGCCTTCCGCGACTTCGGGGCGGACCGCAACCACGCGATCGAACGCACGGCGTTCCTGGACCTGCCCGAACAGGACGCGGAGTTCGCGGAGTTCATCGCGGGACTGAGGGCGACCGGCGGGGGCGACGTCCCCGAGTCGGGCCTGGAGGCACTCGCCCTGGCGGTCCGCTCACCGTGGTCGGCGGAGACCGACGACCGACGGCACATCGTCGTCCTGTTCACCGACGCACCGGCCCACCCCCTGGGCAAACACACTCCTCGCCGACGCGCCGCCAAGTCCCCCTCGGACCGGCCGCCGTGGTGGTCATCGCGCCGCAAGGCCGCGACATCCGCCTCCCCCTCGGACTACGACGTCTACCCACGCACCCTCGACGAACTCCACGACCAATGGGGCCGCGAGGGCCTGGACGGCGCCCTGATGGACCAGTCCGCCAAGCGACTGCTGATCTTCGCGCCGGAGCAGCAACCGTGGCGCGACATCGCGGAGACCTGGGACAAGACCCTGTTCGTGCCCTCGGTGGCGGGCACCGGGCTCAAGGAGATCGCCCTGGACGAGGTCATCAGCACCATCGCCCGCAACCTGTGACGGTGTGCTTCCTCACACCTTCCCGCTGTCCAAAAACCATCTCCAACCGGCCGCCGCACAGGGAAGATTTCCTCGTGATCGTCCGCCGTGGACGGTACGTACGTGTGCCGCGTGTGCCGAATGGAGCCCGAGCATGTCGAACATCCCCACCGACCTGCGCTACACCCTGTTCCACCAGTGGGTCCGAGACGAGGGCGACGGCGTGCTCGCGGTGGGCCTCACCGACTACGCACGACAGGCCCTGGGAGACATCGAGTTCCTGGAACTCCCCGACGCCGGAAAGACCGTCTCCCGTAAGGAGGCCGTGGGCACGGTCGAATCGGTGAAGGCGGCGAACGACATCTACGCCCCGTTGGCGGGCGAGATCGTCGCCACCAACGCGGACGCCGTCGCCACCCCGCAGTCGGTCAACACGGACCCGTACGGCATCTGGCTCTTCAAACTCACCCCGGCCCAGGGCGAGCCGACGGACGAGCTGCTGACGGCGGAGCAGTATCAGGCGGCCATCGGGGGCTGAGCCGCGTAGGTTCCGCATCCGACGGCATGAACTCTGGGGGAACGCAAAGGTGGACTGGGGCACGCTCGTCGCGACCTTCAGCGGTGGCTCGATCGCGATTTCCGGGACCGTGCTGGCCGACTACCTGCGTCATCGTCGGGAGGACCAGCGCGGGGGCGGGGCGCGGCGGCGGGCGGTGTATCTGGAGTTCATCACCGCCGCCGAGGCGTGCTTCACGCGGTTGCGTCACCTCGCGCAAAGCCCCGGTGAGGAGTCCGACCTGGAGGCGGCCACCCGGGCGGCGCTGCGTGAGGGCGGCATCCAGGAGGTGCGCGAGCGGTTGTTCATCGAGGCCAGCGCGGGCGTCGCCGGTGCCGGGCAGGGCATGTTCGAGCAACTGCGCGCGCTGCGCAGGGCGGTGGCGACCGGCGCCGGGGCGGAGTCGGCCGCCTTCCACGAGGCGTACCACCCCTACATCGCGGCGGTGTGGGCCTACCGGGTCGCCGTGCGCGCGGAGTTGGAAGGCCAGTCCCTCACGCCCGCGGCCTTCGGATGGGCCACGTGGGACGCGAAGGACCGCTGCCCCGTATGCCGGGAGGCCGCGGCGGGCGCTTGAGCAACGGGCCGTCGGCCCCGGCAAGTGCCGGGGCCGGCGCCCGTACGCCTAAGTGGTTCACATGGGCGGGCCTTCCCCGCGCTGCTCCTGGGTGCGGTCCGATCCCAACTGCTCCTTGAGCTTCTCCTGGGCCGTGTCGACCTGGCTGCTGTACTTGCCCTGGGTCTTCTCGTCGACGAAGTCACCGGCGCGGTCGATACCCTGGCCCGCCTGGTCCTCGTGCCCCTTGAGCATTTGCTTGAGCTTGTCCATCACGGACATGTCTTGTCCTCCTAGAACAGCCCCCGCACCCCAGGATCACCCCTTCCCCCGCCTCTTCGCATCCGGGCGGGGTCGTGAGGTGCCGCCGGGGCCTGGTTCAGGGCCACAGCGGAGCGGGCCGGGCAGTCCGGCCCCGCGCGGCGGGCTCCCGGACCACCGGGCCCCGGCCAGTCCAGGAACACCGCGATAAGGTCGGCCCCATGCCCGTAGTCATCGCGCGTGTCCACCCCGAACCCGGTCGTCTGCAAGAGGTGTTGGACGTCTACGCTGAGGCCGTCCCCCTGGTCCACCAGGAGCCGGGGTGCGAGCTGTTCGCCCTGCACACCGACCAGACGTCGATCTTCGTCGTCGAACGCTGGACCACCGACGAGGACCTCGCGGTCCACTCCGCCGGACCCACCTTCGCGCGGACCCGTGCGAAGGTGGCGGGACTGATGAGCGCCCCCGCCGACGTCTGGGTACTCGACGCGCTCCCCTTCGGTGATCCCCTCAAGGGGATCATCCAATAGGGCCGCCTACCGCTGAGGCCGCCTACTTCCGCGCCGCCGCCACGAAGGCCCGGATCAGCTGCTCCGACTTCACCCCGCGTTCGCTCTCCACACCGCTGGAGACGTCCACGCCCCACGCGCCGGTGGCCTCGACGGCCCGGCGGACGTTGTCCGGGTGCAGTCCGCCCGCCAGCAGCCAGCGGCCCTCGGGGGCGGTGAAGCCGGGCGAGGCCCAGTTCCACGGCTTGCCCGAGCCCGGGTCGGGGGCGTCCAGCAGCAGCATGTCCTCGTCCAGCTCGCCGCGGCGGACCGGGACCTCGGTGGCGGCGGTGGCCCGGATCAGGGTGCGGCCCGGCGCGCGCAGGGCCGTGTAGTACTCCGGCCCCTCGTCGCCGTGGAGCTGCACGGCGCGGATGCCGCTCTCCTCCGTAAGACGCCGGACCTCGTCCACCGGCTGGCCCCGGAACACACCGACCGTGAGGACGTGCTCCGGCACCCGCAGGGCCAGCCGTCGGGCCGTTTCGGCGTCCACCGTGCGCGGGCTGGCCGCGAAGACGAAGCCCACCGCGTCGGCCCCGGCCTCGACGGCCGCGTCCACAGCGCGCTCGGTCCGCAGACCGCAGATCTTGACGAAGAGATCGCTCATGCTCTCAGTCAATCAAACCCGTAGTCATCGGACCACTTGCCGTCGATTACGCGTGGAGTGGACCAACTCCCCCGCGAATCAAGAGTGCTGGGCGCATTGACATCCGATGTATTCGTCCCTACGTTCCCGGGCGAACCCTCACACCAGGGAGTCGCCCCATGCACACCGCACTCAGTCGCACCGGGCGCACAGTCGCCGGGCTCGCCGTGTTCCTCGCCTCCGCCCTGGGAGCCTCGATGGCTCCCGCCGCTGCCGCGAGCGCGGCGGACCCACCCGCCGTCGCCCCACCCGCCCAGGTCGCGGGCCCCGGTACGGACTACGCCACCGACGACCCGTTCACCTCCGACCGCACCAACTGGTTCCGCGAGGACCGCTTCGGGATGTTCATCCACTTCGGGTCGTACTCGAACTGGGAGGGCGAGTACCGCCGCCCCGACGGCAGCGTCTGCCGCAACGCCGAATGGATCAAGCGGGAGTGCGGCATCCCCATGGACGCGTACGAGAAGCAGGCCGCGACCTTCAACCCCGCCGACTTCGACGCCAAGGCCGTGGTCAAGGCGGCCAAGGACGCCGGGATGCGCTACATCGTCGTCACCTCCAAGCACCACGAGGGCTATGCGATGTGGCCCACCAAGGTCAACTCCTGGAACCTTCGCGACCATTCGGCCTTCGACAAGAACCGCGACATCCTCGCCGAGCTCAAGCAAGCCACCACGGCGGCGGGCATCAAGCTCGGGTTCTATTACTCGATCTGGGACTGGCACGACCCGGACTTCGCGAGCCCGACGACCTTCCCCAAGTACGAGCAGCGCATGTACGCCCAGCTCAAGGAGCTCGTCGACGGCTACCACCCCGATCTGCTGTGGTTCGACGGCGAGTGGTCGACCGAGAACCCCCACAACCCGTGGTCCGAGCGGGACGGCGAGCGTCTGGAGTCCTATCTGCACGGCCTCAGCCCCGACCTCGTCGTCAACAACCGGGTCGGCAAGCGCCGCGTCGTGGACGGCGACTACGGCACCCCCGAGCAGGAGATCCCCGCCGCGCCGGTCGACGGCCAGCTGTGGGAGTCGTGCATGACGCTGAACGACCACTGGGGGTACGCCCGTTACGACCAGAACTGGAAGTCCGGTACGACGCTGGTACGCAACCTCCTCGCCACCACCTCGCGCAGCGGCAACTACCTCCTGAACGTCGGTCCCGACGCCCGCGGCCGCATCCCGCAGCCCTCCGTCGACCGGCTGCGGCAGATGGGCGACTGGCTGCGCACCTCGGGGCAGGGCGAGGCCGTCTACGGCGCCCGCTACGGCGGCCTGGTCGACGAGCCCGCCTGGGGGTCGGTCAGCCGCAAGGGCGACAAGCTGTACGCGGCGGTCACCCAGTGGCCGTCCGGCGGCGCGGCCCTGCATCTGAAGGCGCGTACGGCCTTCGATGTGAAGGCGGCGCGGGTGCTGGGCAGCGGGCAGCAGGTGCGGGTCACCAAGGCCGGTGACGGGTTCGACATCAGGCCGTCGGGCGCCGCGACCAACGCCGTTGCCACGGTCGTCGAACTGACCGTGAACCCCGGTCCCACCACCCCCGCCGGAACCGGCCACGGACTCAAGGAAGAGATCTTCGACAACGGTTACCTCACCGGCACCCCGAAGGTCACCCGCACCGACCCCGCCGTGAACCACGCCTGGAGGTTCGCCGGTTCGCCCGACCCGGCGGTCCCGGCGGACTGGTTCAGCATCCGGTGGACCGGCACGATCGAGCCGCGCCGCTCCGAGACGTACACCCTCACGACCGTCTCGGACGACATGGCGCGCGTCTGGATCGACGGCAGGCTGGTGATCGACTCCTGGTCGCCGCACGGCCCGCGCGTCGACAAGGCCGCCGTCGGCCTCACCGCGGGCAAACGCCACACGATCAGGATCGAGTACGCGGAGCAGACCGGCGAGGCGCACATGAAACTCCTGTGGTCCAGCCCGGGCCAGGACCAGCAGGTGGTCCCGACGACCCAGCTGTACGCGAGCTGAGCCCCGCGCGGGGCGGTCTGCCGGTTGTCCCGGCGGCCGCCCCGGGCGGTTTCCTCAGGGATTTCCGCCGCCGACTCACGCTCCGCGCGCGAGGTGGGTGCGTGCGGCGGGGGCGCGGCGCCCCACGATGAAGTACACGACCAGCGCCGCGCTGACCGCCAGTGCGCCCACCGGGCTGAACAGGGCGATCAGCGCGGCCACCGCGTAGCCCACGGGGCCCAGCAGCGAGTGTCTGCGGGCGTTGCGCGCGTGCTCCCGCGCCCCGGTGTGCAGCAGCTCCGGCCGACGGCACAGGTGGTGCCAGAGCAGCGTGAACCACAGTGAGGCCAGCAGCATCGACAGGGTGTAGAACACCGCTGCGGGGCCGGCGTCGTCGCCGCGCAGGTGGTTGCCGAGCGTCGCGGTCGGCAGCGGGAGGAAGGACACCGTGGCCAGCATGCCTATGTTGAGGAACAGCAGTGGCCGGTCCACCCTGCGTACCTGGTGGAAGAGGTTGTGGTGGTGCACCCAGGCGATCCCGATGATCAGGAAGGTGACCGCGTAGGCCGCCAGCGACGGCCACTCGTGCCACAGCGCGGACCACACGCGCTCCTCCGCGCCCGGCGGTTTCACTTCGAGGATCAGCAAGGTGGCGGCGATCGCGATGATGCCGTCGCTGAGTGCCTGCAACCGTGCCGGGCTGATGGGTTCGACGGGCGCCTGGGCGTCCATGGTGTGGCTCCTGCGGGTTCGCGGGGTGGGGTGGAGGGGACGGCTGGTCAAGGGGAGGCGCACAGTGCCGTACAGTTGTGTTCACCGACGCGGGGTGGAGCAGCTCGGTAGCTCGCTGGGCTCATAACCCAGAGGTCGCAGGTTCAAATCCTGTCCCCGCTACTGTGCGAAGAGGCCCGCATCCTTTGGGATGCGGGCCTCTTCCCTTGTGCACGCGCGGTCAGAGGGCGCGGTTCAGCAGGGCGAGCAGGGCCTCCCAGTGGCGAGCGTCGCCGGCCGCGTCGTACGCGGCGGTGTCGGCCTGGGTGAAGCCGTGCTGGGCGCCTTCGTAGACCTCGGCCTCGTGGCGCACCCCGGCCGCCGAGAGGGCCTTGTTCAGGCGGTCGATCTGCTCGGCGGGCATGCCGGGGTCCTGGTCGGCGTGGCCGAAGTACAGCTCCGCGGTGATGCGGTCGGCGAGCAGGTGCGGGCTGTCGGGGGCGTCGGTCGCCATGCGGCCGCCGTGGAACCCGGCCGCCGCCGCGACCCGCTCGGGGAAGGATCCGGCGGTGCGCAGGGCCAGGCCCGCGCCCATGCAGTAGCCGGTGACGCCCACCGGCCCGTCCGTGACCAGCGGGGAGTCGGCGAGCCAGCGCAGATACGCGTCGGCGTCGCGCACGACCAGCTCGGGGGTGAGGGCGAATATGTGCGGGCCGAGGATCTCGAAGAGGTCGGGCCGCTGCTGCGGGTCGATGAAGTCGGGCAGCTCGACGATCGGCGCCCGCCCCACGCGGTAGAGCACGTTGGGGACCAGGACGGTGTAACCGGCCGCGGCGATCCGGTCGGCCATCCCCTTGAGGTGGGGGCGGATGCCGAAGGCGTCCATGTAGAACAGGACCGCGGGGTGCGGGGCGTTGTCGTCGGGGTGGACGAGATAGGCGTCGGCGGTGCCGTCCTGCGTGGGGATGTCCACGGAGGTTCCGAGCACTGTGGTCATGAACGTCTCTCTTCTCGTTCGTTCTTGCACATGTGACAGACCAACAGCCTGTCACAATCGCCCGAACGCGAAGATCCTTTTGTCTTACGTTCCGGCCAAATCCGGCCCTGCAGGCCGGATTTGGTCGACGGTTCACGCTCGACGCCGTCAGGTCAGCACGACGACCTTGTGCATGCCCTCGGCGACGTGCGGACGCCCGGTCTTGTCGTCCGGTACGAAGCACAGCAGCGCGTACGTGCCCGGGGGCAGGTGGTGGGTCTCCAGCAGCGCCGTGCGGCCCGGGGAGATGGCGCCGAGGCCGAGGGAGGGGCCGGTGAACGGCGGTGTCCCGGAGCCGTCGCCGCCGAAGAACGCCTGGATCTGGGCGTCGGTGGTGCCGCGCTTGACGGGCTGGAGCCCCATCTCGTGGAGCTCGTCCGAGGCGTTGTGGACCAGGATGTTGTCCGCGGCCCTGCGCAGGCCGTTGACGTCGAAGCGGGGACCGGCCGACGTCTCGTGGGTGATCACGATGCTGTCGGGAAAGGCCGCGAGGTCCTCGGAGGAGCCGCCGCGCCGGCTCCCGCGCAGGTTCAGCGTGCGGGTGACCGGATGGGCCGGGTCGGCCAGGAAGGCGGTGAAGTCCAGGAGGAGGACGGGGCCCGCGCTGATCGGGGTGGTGAAGGTCTCCGACACGGACGGGGTGACCTGGGCGCCGCCGAGCGCGTCCGCCTCGTCACGTACGGCCGAGATGCCCCGCGCGGCAGTGGCGGGAGAGTTCCGGTCGACGGCCTTGGCCAGGTCGGCGAGCACCTTGCGGACGGTGACACCGCGGTGGGGGCGGAAGGCCTGGAGGAAATGCCCGTTCTTGTCGTCGGTCCTCACGTGGAAGGCGACGAGACCGGCCTGTGCGGTGTCCGGCGCGTGGATGCCCGAGGCCCCGATCGACACCTCGACGGGGTGGCGGCCGTGGCCGCCGTACTCCTCCTGGGCGGTGGCGGTGGCGGCGCCACCGAGGGCGGTGGCGAAGGCCAGGGCGGCGGCCGCCGCCCTGGCCCCGTTGCGCAGCAGTGCGGTACGCATGGATCTCCTGTCGTCGCGTGCCCCCCTGTCACAGGGCAGCACCTTCGGTGCTGAGTGACCGTCAGCCACGCAGACGGCAGGTCCGATCGGGGTATCCCCCGGCCGGGCGGCCCGCGACCTCGGTGCGGCTAGCGCACCGCCCGGTCCACGAGGGCCGCCGCCGCGCCGGTGTACCGGGCCGGGTCGCACAGCTCGGCCAGCTCCCCGGCGGTGAAGTGGCCGCTGAGCTCGTCGGACTCGGCGAGCACGTCCCCGAGCAGGCGGCCGGTTTGCTGTGCGGTGTGCGAGGCCCGGGTGAGTGCCTGCTTGGCCTCGGCCTTGCCGAGCTTGGGTGCCAGTACGGCGGCGATGCGCTCGGAGACGATCTGGCCGCCGGTCAGCGCCAGGTTCTCGGCCATCCGCTGCGGCCGCACCTCCAGCCCCTCGGCCAGTTCGACCAGGGTGTGGGTGGCGCCGCCGGTCAGCCGCAGGCACTCGCGCAGCAGCTGCCACTCCGCGTGCCAGGCCCCGGCGGAGCGCTCGTCCTCGGAGAGCATGCACTGGGTGACGCCCGCCGCGAGCACGGGCACCTGGAGCGCCGCGCTGCGCAGCAGCGTCGCGAGCACCGGGTTGCGCTTGTGCGGCATGGCCGAGGAGCTGCCGCGCCCGGTGACCGCGGGCTCGGCGACCTCCGCGACCTCGGTGCGGGTCAGCGACTGCACGTCCACCGCGATCTTGCCGAGGGCGGCGGCCGTGAAGGCGAGGGCGGCCGCCAGGTCGGCGATGGGCGTACGCAGGGTGTGCCAGGGCAGTTCGGCGGTGGCCAGGCCCGTCTCCTGCGCGAAGGTGTCGGTGAGGCGTGCCGCGTACGCGCCCGGGTCCAGAGGGCCCTCGCCGTCGAGGCGCGCGTACTCCAGATATCCGGCGAGCGTTCCGGCCGCCCCGCCCAGGGAGACGGGCAGCCCTCCCTCCAGGACGCGCTCCAGGCGCAGGTCCGCGTCGAGCAGCAGCTTGCGCCAGCCCGCGGCCTTCAGCCCGAACGTGGTGGGCACCGCGTGCAGGGCCAGGGTGCGGCCCGCCATGGTGGTGTCGCGGTGCTCCCGGGCGAGCCCGGCCAGGGCGTCGGCGGACCTGGCGAGGTCGGCGCGCATCAGCCGCAGCGCCCGCTGGGCGACCAGCATCGCGCCGGTGTCGAAGATGTCCTGGCTGGTGGAGCCGCGGTGCACATAGTGGGCGGCCGCCGGGTCCACGGCGGCGACGCGCTCGCTGAACGCCTGCACCAGACCCACCACCGGGTTGGCGGTCTCCCGCGCGGCCAGCGCCAGCTCCCTCAGGTCGAGGTGCTCGGCGCGGGCCTCGGCGCCGATGACCTCGGCGACCTTCTGCGGCAGGGTGCCGAGCCGGGCCTGCGCCCGGGCGAGGCCGGCCTCGGCGTCGAGCATCGCCTGCAGCCACGCCAGATCGCCGACGGCCTCCTCGACAGGGGTGCCCACGCGGACCGGCGAGAGCAGGCCGGAGTCGAGCAGGTTGTCGGGGCGGGCGGTCATACGAGTGCTCCTTGCAGATGGTCGGACGCGGCGACCGAGGTGGTGGGACGGGGTGCGAGGGCGAGCACCGCGCGGGCGATGGCGTCGGAGTCGGCCAGGGTCACCGAGTCCACCCCCGGCCGGATCCCGGCCGCGGTCACCCAGTGCACGGACTCCGTGGGCACACCGTAGGCGAACCGGCGCGGGTGCGCCCGGCCCCGGGCGTCGCGGACGCGGTAGGGGCGCTCGGCGACGGCGAGGCCGCCGGTCTCGTACCCGGTCCTGCTGCCCTCGATGGGCACCCGGTGGTTGACGGCCTGCCCGGTGGCGACCAGGTGCTGGAGCAGCGGGTCGGCGGCTCGCCGCAGATCCGCCTCGGGCAGCCGCGCCTCGATGAGTACGTGGGCCCGCACGGGCGGTCCGGGTACGGCCCGGGAGTGGGCGACGAAGGCGGGGTTGACCGTGTCGATGCGTATCTCGGTCTGCGGGCCGGTGAGTTCCAGGACGCCCGCCTCGATCAGCGCGATCATCTCCTCGATGCGCGAGGTGGGCGGGCCGATGGAGAGGAAGGCGTTCAACGGCGTGTACCAGCCGTCGAGTTCGTCGCGGTGCGAGTCGCCGTGCAGCCCGCTGTGGTCGACCGCGAGCCGGATCTCGTTGCGCAGGTCGCGCAGGACGTCCAGGGCGGACTTGAGCGGACCGCTGAGGTTGCCGTACTTGGCCTCGCGCACGTCGTCGCGCAGGTACTGGAGCAGCCAGTCGCGGAACGCGTCCCGGTCGCCGAACTCCTGGCCGTCGTACGGGCGCGAAAGGCGCTCCCAGCTCCAGCGCTCCGCCTCGGGGATGCCGGCCGCGTCCAGCAACGCGTTCTGCTCCTCGACGCTCTCGCAGACCAGGAAGCGGTCCACCAGGTCGGTGCGCTCGGCGTCGCGGCCGCGGGCGGTGAGCCAGGTGCCGTAGTAGACGCTCTCCACCTCGCGGGTGATCAGCGGCCACAACTCGTCGCGCAGACCGATCCGTTCGCCGTCGTCGGCCCGCTTGCGCAGGGTCTCGACGTGCTCGGGGGTGAGGAGGCGGGGGTAGTAGCGCTCCGAGGCGCCCTTCTCGTTCTCGCCGCGCGCGTGGTAGGGAACGCCCCGGCGGGAGGTGGCATACATCACCGGCTCCTGGCCCGAGGGCCGGTACACCAGACGGCCGTCGACGCGCTCGAAGGAGCCGCCGCGGCCCTGGGTGAGCAGGGTCATGTGGTCGAAGAAGTTGAGGCCGAGGCCGCGCAGCAGGACCGGCTCGCCCGCCTTGACCACGCTCAGGTCGAGGTCCGCGGGGTTGGCGGGCTGGAGGTAGCGCAGGCCGTGCACCCGGGCGAGGCTGGCGGTCCGCTCCTCGTGGGCGGTCGGCCGCACGGGAACGTGGCCCTGGGCGAGGATCACGGCGTCCAGACCACTGAGCCAGGTGCCGTCGGACAGGCCCACGGCCTGCTCGCAGTCGGCCTCGCCGTGGCTGTCCGTCACGGCTACGGCGCGCGAGCGGTGCACCTCGATCGTGACGTGCGCGGGGGCGCGCCGGACGACCTGCTGGAACATCGCGGAGAGGTAGCTGCCGTAGAAGGCGCGGGTGGGGTAGGTGTTCGGGCCCAGGTCACGGGCCTCGGCGAGGGTCTGCTCGTCGTGCCCGGCGCGCCCGCCGGACGCGGCGAGCTCGGCGGCCCACTCCTGGAGGGTGGGTCCGGGCTCGATGGGCCCCTCGATGCACGAGCTGGCGTCGGTGTGCACGGTGATCTGGGACGCCACCGTGTTCATCAGCAGCAGACGGGACTGGTCGGTGCGCCACACCGCACCCGCGCCGGGCTCGCACGGCTCGACGACGTGCACAGTCACCGAGGAGTGCGTCGGCTGCGCACGCTCGTTGGCACACAGCCGCTCCAGCACCGAGAGACCGCGCGGTCCGGCGCCGACTATGCACAGCGTCCTGGGCACGCCACTCCTCATACCAACACTCTCCTGTCGTCTTGACCGAGCGGTCCCGCGGGCGGTACGGAACGACTTCCGGGGAAAGGGGGCGGTTGGCTGCTGGTTGTCGTTCCTCACATCGGGAAGATAGCCGTGGTGAGGTTGTTCGATCCAAGGACACCGGTCAACTGCGGCATCATGCACAGGTGTTGATCGCGCGGCGCTCAACTCCTCGGAGAGCGAGAACCCGCAGGTCACAGCCGTCGCACCGGGCGCACCCGGATGGCGTCGGCGTGTCGCGCGGGCGGCCGCGGACCCGCACGATGGACAAGCGGAGGCAACCAGTCCGAAGAGGAACCGTCCGTGTGGAGGTGCGGGAGCGATGTGGCGACCTGATGGCTGGGACGTACGGGTGCGCGTCGGTGTGCTCACCCCGCACGGCGACGTGGGCCCCGAGTCGGAGTTCCGCGCGATGGCTCCGCCGGACGTGGGCGTGCACGCCGCCCGGGTGCCGTTCGGCGCCATGCGCCGGGGCGGCGCCATGGACTCCACGATCCCGCTGGCGCCCGTGCGGGCCTTCGCCGAGCCGCCGTACGTCGACGAGGCCGCGGCCCAGCTCGCCACCGCGCCCGTGGCGGCCATCGGCTACGCGTTCACCAGCTCCGCGTATGTGATCGGCGCGGACGCCGAGGCGGCGATGCTCGCGCGCCTCGCGGGCCGCGCGCACGGGCTGCCGGTGGTCGCCACCTGCGCCTCGACGGTGGAGGCCCTGCGCGCCGTGGGGGCCACCCGGATCTGCCTGGTCGATCCGCCGTGGTTCGACACCGGGCTCAACGACCTCGGCCGGGCCTACTACGAGGCCGCCGGACTCGACGTACGTTTCTCCGCGCCCTGCGACCTCCCCAGCGGGCAGGCCCTCATCCGGCCGGACGAGCTGCACGACTGGGTGGCCGGGCGTGTTCCTGATGAGGCGGAGGCCGTCGTCGTGGGAGGCAACGGCTTCCGGGCCGTGGGGATGGTGGAGACCCTCGAGAACACCCTCGGGCGGCCCGTACTGACAGCCAATCAGGTCCTGTTGTGGGCGGTGCTTCGGGCGGCCGGGAGCGACACCGCCGCGATCACCGGGTACGGGAGGCTGTTCACGTCGGACGCCCCGCCTCCGGCCGGAACCGGGGGCGGGGCGTCGTGACAGCGGGGCCGCACACCCCTCAGTGCTTCGTCACTCGGCGACCCGCAGGACGATCTTGCCCCGGGTGCGGCCCGAGGCCTGCTGCCGGTGGGCCTCGGCGGCCTGCTCCAGCGGCAGCACCGCCGCCACCTCGACCTTGATCGCGCCCGCGTCGATGAGACCGGCCAGGGTGGTCAGGGCCGTGCCGTCCGGCTCCACCAGGAACGGCCTGGCCCGCACACCGGCCGCGGCGGCCTTCCCGGCGAGCTCCTCCGACACACCGGAGGGGACGGCGACGAGCAGGCCGCCCGAGCGCAGCACGGCGAGGGAGCGCGTGCTGGTGCTGTCGATCTCGTCACCGACGAGGTCGACGACCAGGTCGACGTCGGAGAGCTCCTGCTCGAAGCGGGTGGCGGTGTAGTCGACGACCTCGTCGGCGCCGAGCTCCTTCAGCCAGGCGTGCTTGCCCGCGCTCGCGGTGGCGATGACGTGGGCCCCGAGGTGCTTGGCGATCTGCACGGCGAAGTGACCCACGCCACCCGCCGCCGCGTGGACCAGCACGCGCTGCCCGGGGCGCACATCGGCGGTGTCCACCAGGATCTGCCAGGCGGTGAGCGCGGCCAGCGGGACGGCCGCGGCCCCGTCGTGGTCCAGGGACGCGGGCTTGCGGGCGAACTGGCGGGCCGGAGCGGTGACGTACTCGGCGTGGCCGCCGGCGGCGCGGGGGAACCACGGCATGCCGTACACCTCGTCCCCCACCTCCAGGGTGTGCACGCCGAAGCCGATCTCCTCGACCACTCCGGAGACGTCCCACCCGAGGACGAACGGCGGCTCCCCGAGGACGCCCGCCATACCGTGGCCCTCCCGCGTCTTCACGTCGACCGGGTTGACCCCGGCGGAGACGACCCGGACCAGGACCTCGGTCGGCAGCGGGACGGGGCGCGGGGCCTCGGTGACCCGGAGGACCTCGGGGCCGCCGAAGGCGGACTGGGTGACGGCGCGCATCGTGGGGGCGGTGTGGGACATGGGTGACTCCTCGAATGCGGGGCGGCTGGGCCCTCGCGGTGAACGATGCGGCAAAGCTATGGGAGGGGTAGTAGTAACCTGCAAGGGCACCTACTATCTTTTGGATAGCGTCCCCCACCTGATCGCGCCCCCGGCGCGGAGGAAGCGCCGAGGAATCGCCCATGAGCAGGAACTGCACCACCGGCAGCCACGACAAGCACGACGTCTACGCGGCCCTGTGCCCCTGCCGGAACGTGCTGGAGCTCCTGGCCAACAAGTGGAGCGCGCTGGCGATCGGCGCCATGGAGGACGGTCCCGTACGGTTCGGGGCGCTGCAGCGTGTGCTCCAGGGCGTCAGCCCCAAGGTGCTCACCCAGACCCTGCGCCGCCTGGAGGAGGCGGGCCTCGTCTCCCGTACGGTCTACCCCGCCGTGCCCCCGCACGTCGAGTACGCCCTCACCGAGCTGGGCCACAGCGCGGCCGAGCCGCTGGCGCACATGCGCGAGTGGGCGGAGCGGAACGTGGATCTGCTCTACGCCGCGCAGTGAGCCCTCCGAGGTGACTCGTGTAGGGATCACTCGCCGTATGCACCCCTGACAGTTGATCCTGCCATTTCCGGTCGAAGAGGCACGGGAAACACGTCACCCGGGCCCGGAGCGGGTCCTTCCGGTGCGGCCGTGGTGTCAGAGTCCGAGTGCGGCGCCCGGTCCGGGCGCCCATGGATGAACTACCTGACCCAAGGAGTTTTCTCGTGGGGAAGAGAGTCACCACACTTCTGGCCACCGCCACCCTCGCCACCATGGCCCTCGTCGGGCAGGCGAGTGCGACACCCTCGCACCACACCCCGTCGCCCACCGCCGCCAAGTCGGCGTCGGCGCGGGTGGATTCGACCCAGATACGCTATGCACCCTTCACCCTCAACCACAACGAGTCGGTGAGCTCCGACACCGCTCGGCTGGTCATGCAGTCCGACGGCAACCTCGTCATCTACGACGAGTTCAACCGGGCCCGCTGGGCCTCGAACACCGTCGGCCGGGGCTGGACCGCCCGCTTCCAGACGGACGGCAACTTCGTCGTCTACACCCGCTCCAACCGCCCGGTGTGGGCCTCCAACACCGACGGCCGCCCGGGCTCGCGCCTCGCCGTCCAGGACGACGGCAACGTGGTCATCTACGACGGCAGCCGGGCCGTATGGGCGTCGGGCACCAACCACTGACGACCCGCCCCGGTAACCACTGAGCACCCGCATCCGGCAGGCCGGGCACGCGCGGGCCCGGCCTCGCCTTCGTACGTCCTCGCGTCCGGCTACCGGACCGTGTACTGCTCGCGGGCCTCCGTGACCTCGCTCAGGTGCGCCCGCGACCACGCGCAGGTGGCGTTGAGGGGATCGATCAACGACCGTCCGAGCGCGGTGAGTTCGTACTCGACGCGGGGCGGGTTCTCGTCGTACGCGGTACGGGTGAGGAAGCCGTCCCGCTCCATCGCGCGCAGGGTCTCGGTCAGCACCTTCGGGGTGATCCAGTGCAGTGGCACCCGCAGTTCGGAGAACCGGCGCGGGCCCTCCTCCAGACAGCGCAGGACCACACCGGTCCACTTGTCGCCGACGCGGAAGGGCACCAGACCACCCGCGCAGTCGGGGCGGTCGAAGAGGTCGGCGGGCAGCGGTGCGCGGGTGGGGCTGTCGTTCATGGTGGCGACGCTAGCCCAGTACCTTTGCGGTAACCAGGGGTGCCCGTCCTAGCGTTCCCCGCATGACAACGACGCACGCGGATTCCGCACACCCCGCCCACTCCTCCGACTCCCCCAAGCGCATCGCCGTCTTCGGCGCCGGCGGGCGGGTGGGCCGGGCCGTGGTGGCCGAGGCGGTGGCACGCGGGCACCTGGTGACGGCCGTCGTGCGCGACCCCGCGAAGTATCCCGGCCTCGGCTCCGACGCCGTGACCGTCGTACGGGGCGACGCCACCGACGCCGCCTCGGTGGCCGCCGCAGCGACCGGCCACGACGCGGCCGTGAACGCCTCGGTGCGCCTCGACGTGCCCTCCGAGGAGTACTTCGTCTCCGCCGCCGAGGCCCTGACCGGCGGCCTCAAGGCGGCCGGGGTGGGCCGGCTGGTGGTGCTGGGCATCGCCACGACGCTGGAGACGGCGCCGGGTGTACGGATCATGGACGCGCCGGAGTTCCCGGAGCAGTACCGGGTGTTCTCGCAGGGGCACGTGGCCGAGTTCGCGACGCTGGGCGCGGCCGGGCCCGAGCTCGACTGGCTGATGGTGGTGCCGCCCCTCGACCTGGACGCTCAGGGTCCGCGCACCGGCCGGTACCGCACGGCGGTCGGCACGGTCCTCGACGGCCCCGGGCACATCGCGCACCCCGACCTGGCGCTCGCCGTGCTGGACGAGATCGACGAGCCCGCGCACAGCCGGGTGCAGCTCGCGGTGGCGGACTGAGGGAACTCCCTTGCCGTGATCGTCGCGGGGCGGTGAGGATGGCGCCATGCCTGCCTTCACCGCCCCGGACGGAACCGAACTCGCCTACCACCTGCGCGGCGACGGCGAGCCGCTGCTCTGCATACCCGGCGGACCCATGCGCGCCTCCGCCTACCTCGGGGACCTCGGCGGCCTCGCGGCACACCGCCGACTGGTCCTGCTCGATCTGCGCGGGACCGGCGACTCGCAGGTTCCGGCCGACCCGGCGACGTACCGCGTCGACCGGCAGGTAGCGGACGTCGAAGCACTCCGCGACCATCTGGGGCTCGACCGCGTCGACCTGCTCGCGCACTCGGCGGGCGGCGACCTCGCCCTGCTGTACGCGGCCCGCCACCCGCACCGCGTCCGTACGCTCACCCTGATCACCGCCCGCGCACGGGCCCTCGGCGTCGACTTCACCGAGGACCACCGCCGGGAGGCGGCCGCCCTACGCGAGTCCGAGCCGTGGTTCGGGGGCGCGTACGAGGCGTACGAGCGGATCTGGGCCGGGTCCGACGCCGACGCCGACTGGGACGCCATCGCCCCCTTCTTCTACGGCCGTTGGGACGCGACCGCGCGGGCGCACGCCACGGCCGACGTGGAGCAGAGCAACTTCGAGGCGGCGGAGGAGTACGCGTCGTCCGGCGCCTTCTCCCCCGAAGCTGCCCGGGCCGTCATCGGGAAACTGGACGCTCCGGTCCTGCTGCTCGCGGGAGAGTTGGACAGCGGTCCGCTGCCCCGAGTCGCGGCCGACATCGCCGAGTTGATCCCGAAGGTCCAACTCACCGTCCAACCGGGCTCAGGACACTTCCCCTGGCTCGACGACCCGCAGGGTTTCACGCGGACGGTGACGGCGTTCCTCCAGGTGGGGGCGGTGTGACAACCCTCTTCCCGGGCAGGCGATGAGTTTCCGCTCCCGCACCGGTCTTCCCTCCGTCACCGCACCCGCGGACGACTCGGACGGAAGGGCACACCGCACATGACCACCACGCACACCCTCGACGTCCCCGGCGCGCGCCTGCACTACGAGGTGCGCGGCTCCGGGCCGCTGCTGCTCGTCATGGGGGCGCCGATGGACGCCGGGGCGTTCGCGCCGCTGGCCGACGCACTCGCGAGCGACCACACCGTCGTCACCCACGACCCGCGCGGCATCTCGGGCAGCACCCTCGACGACCCCGAGCAGGACTCCACCCCCGAGCTGCGTGCCGACGA
This sequence comes from Streptomyces melanogenes, assembly GCF_014649795.1. GTDB lineage: Bacteria > Actinomycetota > Actinomycetes > Streptomycetales > Streptomycetaceae > Streptomyces > Streptomyces noboritoensis. Next base: position 244,663 of record NZ_BMTS01000004.1, on the reverse strand, counting down.
CGTCGCCGCCCTGCTCGACGCCCTCGGGGCCGAGACCGCCGACGTGTTCGGGAGCAGCGGCGGCGCGGTGACCGGGCTCGCCCTGGTCGCCCGGCACCCCGGGCGGGTGGGGACGCTCATCGCGCACGAGCCGCCCGTGATGGAACTGCTCCCGGACGCGGCCGAACAGCGCGCCGCGACCGAGGACATCATCCTGACGTTCCACCGCGAGGGGCAGCCCGCCGCGTGGCGGAAGTTCATGGCCAACGCGGGCTTCGACCAGCCCTCCGAACAGTACGACGGCGACGGCACCGATCAGGCCGAAGCCGCCCCGCCCGTCTTCGAGCCCTCGCCCCGGGACATCGCCAACGGTGTCCGCTTCTTCGCCCACGAGCTGCGCGGCACCGCCGCCTACATACCCGACATCGCCGCGCTGAAGGCCGCCCCGACCCGTACCGTCGTCGGCATCGGAGCCACCTCGGGCGCTCTGATCACCGCCCGCACCTCCATGGCCCTGGCCGAGCGGCTCGCGGTGCGGCCGGTCGAGTTCCCGGGCGACCACGGCGGCTTCCTCGGGCAGCCCGTGGAGTTCGCGGAGGTGGTACGGAGGGTGCTCAAGGGCTGATCAGCGCGGGGCGGATGCGGACGTCGCCTCACACACAGTCCGTCGACTCCTCCATCCAGTCGTCCGCCCAGTCCTCCGCCCACTCCACCGCGTAGTACTTCAGCCACTCGTCCTGGGCGACGAGGCTCATGCCCGCCGCGGTCATCACCCGCTGGGAGGCGATGTTGTCGTGGGACGTGTCGCCCTTGACGCGGGTGATGCCCTCGGCGCGGGCGAACAGCAGCAGGGCGCGCAGGGCTTCGGTGGCGTAGCCGTTGCCCTGCACCGCCGGGACCAGGCCGTAGCCGATCGTCACGGTTCCGTCGAGGTCGGGGGCGCCGTGGAAGCCGAGGCCGCCGATGGCGCGGCCGTCCTCGCGGCGGCGGATCTCGTACGCGCCGAACGGCTGCGGGTCGCCGGCGCTCTCGCACGTCTCCAGATAGCGCCGGGCCCCGGCCGTGTCGGCCTCGGTGGGATATCCGGGCGCCCAGTGCGCGTACCCGCCCGGCTCGTCCGCGGTCAGCGCGACGGCGTCCTCGACGCTCATCGGGTGGAGTACGAGCCGTGCTGTTACGAGGCATTCCATACCCGGTGGGATATCACCGGGTATGGCGCGCCGCAATCGGATTGTCCAAGAGGGGCGGCCCGATCCCGCCCGCTAGAGGAGTTCGCCGCGCGCGGCCGGTACGCGCGTGATGAACGCGAGTCCGTCGATCGCCTCCTGGGCGAGGGCGACCGCTTCCTCGGCGGTGTCGGCGTGGGCGCGGGCCCAGGCCAGCCGGGAGAAGCTGTTCTGCAGGCCGTTCAGTTCGGCGCCCGGTGTCCCCAGGACGTTGAGCGTGACCGCGTCGGGGCGCTCGGCGTCGGCGCCGGACACCTCGACGAGGGTTCCCTGGGCGGGGGCGCCCGCGAACCAGATGGCCTCGCTGCGGCCGGCCCGGTCCGCGTCGTCGAGCGTGGCACGGATTCCGGGCAGCACCTTCTCACCCAGGATCTGCTGGAGCTGCGACTCGATCAGGTCCACACCGGTCGCGTCGGTCACCATGTTCCAGAGTTCGTCGCCGCCGGTGCGCAGATGCGTCTCGATGACGCGCGGCCCGCGCTCGGTGAGGATGACCTCGGTGTGGGTGGGCCCGAACTCGACGCCCAGCGCGTCCAGGGTGGCGACGACGTGCCGGGTGACGGCCTCCGTCTCCTCGGGCTTCAGCGGCGCGGGCATCACATGCCCGAGCTCGACCAGGCTGACGGGGTCGGAGTACTTGCGGGTGATGGTGACGACCACGTGCTCGCCCCGCTCCGAGAAGGCCTCCACGCTGTACTGCGCACCCGCGAGGAACTCCTCGACGGTGGCCCGCGCATCGGGGCCCGTACCGCTGGCGCGCTCCAGTGCCGCCTCGGCCTCGGCGGCCCCGGCGATGACGGAGACACCCTTGCCGGCCGCGCCCGTGAGCGGTTTGACCACACAGGGGTAGCCGTGCGCCTCGGCGAAGGAGTGCAGTTGGGCGGGGCTCTCGACGACGGCGGAGGCCGTGGCCTCGACACCGGTCTCGGCGAGCCGCTGCCGCATCGCGTACTTGTTCATGACGAGTTCGACGATCTCGGGGGTGTGCGTGTCGAGACCGAGGGCCTGGGCGACCAGGGCGGCCTGCGGCCGGCAGTCGTCGTAGAAGGAGCCGATCCGGGTCACCGGGTCGACGGCGTCGATGGACCGGGCCATCGCGATCCACTCCTCGTCGGAGGCCTCCGGGCCCAGGACGACGATCCGGCTGTGCTCCTCGATGTCGTCCGTCTTCGCGAGGTGTTCGGGCCAGCACATGACGGACGTGGTGACCTTCTGTCCGGCCGTCTCGCCGAACGCGCGCATGCGGGCCGGTATGTCGTACCCGACGCCGAACACCAACACGTGCTCCGTCACGGCACCCCCTCTCCTCGGTGATCTTTGATGTAGCAATATCAACTGTCAAGGTCCGTACGCCATTTCACGCACGGGGAAACGACGGCAAGGAGGAATCAGGCCGAGCCGGGCCGCCGCACCGGAGGCCGACGGCCGAACCTTGCGGGCCGTAGTGCCCCGCCCCCCTGCCGCCGATGTACGTATCCACCCCTCCGGCGTCCGAACCCACCCGCCACGGACGGCCCGCGCCCGACCCCTCACACCCGCTACGCCCACCTGTCCGTCGCAGGACTTCACCTCCGTGTCGGCCGGGCTTGGGGGATGCGGGCCGGGGTGCGGTGTAAGCAGGAGTCATGGATCTTCGGGCACTGAACGCGCGGCGCCACCCGTACCACCGACTGCGCCACGCGCTGCTCGCGGCGCCGATCGCGCTGATCGCGCTCGTCACGGTGGGCGACGTCCTGGCTCCGTCCGACGTCCACCTCGGGCCGTTCCTGGTGGCCGCGCCCGCCCTCACCGCCTCCTTCGCCGGGCCCCGCATCACGGGGTTCATCGGTGCGGTCGCCGTACTCGCGCAGGTCGTGGTGGCGATGGTGCGCAGCAGCGCCACCGACCTCAACCACACGGTCCAGATCGTCTCGCTGATCCTGATCTCGGTGTTCGTGACGCTCTTCGCCCATCTGCGCGAGGTGCGCGAGAAGGAGCTCGTCCAGCTGCGCTCGGTGGCCGAGGCCGCCCAGCAGGTGGTGCTGCGGCCGCTGAGGGAGCGGATCGGCCCGCTGCGCATGGCGTCGGTGTACCTGGCGGCGGAGGCGGAGGCACAGATCGGCGGCGACCTCTACGCCGCCGCCCGCACCCCCCACGGGACCCGGCTGCTCATCGGTGACGTACGCGGCAAGGGCCTGGAGGCCGTGGGGGACGCGGCCGTCGTCCTGGGCGCCTTCCGGGCCTCGGCCCACCAGGAGGCCGAACTGTCCGGCCTCGTGGCCTATCTCGAAGGCGCGGTCGTCCCGGACCTGCAGGACGCGTGCGTCGAGGACGCCGACGGCGTCGACGACCCGGGCGAGGCGTTCATCACCGCGGCCGTGCTCGACGTGCCCGACGACCGCCAGACGCTCGGCCTGGTCAACTGCGGACACCCGCCGCCGCTGCTCCTGCGCGGCGGCCGGGTCATCCGCCTCGACGTGACCCATCCGGCCCCGCCGCTGGGCCTCTCCGAGCTCGTGGAGCCCGGTCTCGCGGCGCAGACGTTCGCCGCGGAGACCTTCGCGTTCGAGGCGGGCGACATCATGCTGCTCTACACGGACGGCGTCATCGAGGCCCGCGACGACACGGGAACGTTCTACCCCTTGGCGGAACGCCTGGCCGCCTGGCAGGGCACGAACCCCCGCGCCCTGCTCAGCCACCTCTGCGACGACCTGCTCAGCCATGCGGCGGGGCACTGCCTGGGGGACGACGCCGCGATGGTGGCGATCGAGCGGTTGGGGTGAGGCGGGCGGTTGGGGTGAGGCGGGCTCACGAAGCGGGCACGGCCGCACCCGCCCCACGCCCCGCCGCCGCGCCCGCCAGCTGCTCCTCGGCGAACCGGCGGTTGGCCAGGGTCTGCTTGCGGTAGGGCTCGGGCAGGTCCGACAGCGCGAGGAGCCGGTCGCAGGCCCGCAGGGAAGCCGCGAAGTCACCGGTCCAGTACGCCGTGATGGAGAACTCGAACAGCAGCCCCCACCGGTACACCCAGGGCTGGGTGAACAGGAGGTCCTCCGGCGCGGTGCGGTCCAGACCCGCACCGGCGATCGCGTGCGCCGACTGGTGACGGCCCATCGTGCGCAGCCTCGACGCCAGCTCGTAGCAGGCCTCCAGACGCTCCGGGCGGACCTCCCAGGCCCGTACGAGGGCGTCCATCGCGGACGGCCAGTCACCGCTCTCCGCGCGCAGGACACCCACCTGGAGCAGTGAGTAGTAGACCTCCTCCACCCAGCCGCCCATCTCGGCGCGGCGCTGGTAGAGACCGATGGCCTCGTCGGTCCTGCCCATGTCGCGCATGGTCTGGGCCAGGTAGAAGACGGTGCGGTGGTTCTCCGGGTCGCGGTCCAGCTCGGCGCCGAGCAGCCGTGCGTCGCGTTCGAACTTGTCGTGGCGCGACCCGCCGTCGGCGAAGTCGAGGATCGTCAGCGCGTCGAGGTTCTCCTGGCCGGTCGCCCGGTCGCAGGTGAGGTACTCGTGGGTGACGCCCTCGTAGTACCAGGCGAAATCGGCGCGGACCAGGCGCTTGATGCGGTACGAGGTGTCGCCCTCGTGGCGCAGCATGTACGCGTGCGCGGTGAGGTCCGGGAGCGGGCCGTCCTGGCGGATCACCAGGTCCGCGTCGAGGAGCAGCAGGTAGTCGGCCTTGTTCCGGGCGTGCGAGATGTTCAGGGTGCGGTTGTGGCCGAAGTTCACCCAGGGCTCTTCCCTCAGCTCGCCCGGGACGCCGTCGAGGGCGGCCCGGATCAGGTCCTGCGTGCCGTCGGTGGACCCCGTGTCGGAGATGACCCAGGTGTCGATCAGGTCGCGTACGGAGGCGAGACAGCGCTCGATGACCCGCGCCTCGTTCTTGACGATCATGCAGAGACAAATGGACGGCTTCACGGCATCACCCACCCGTTTCGGTGCGTCGTTCGAACAGCGGCCCACTGTGACACCCAGGCGTCGGCCGCCGGCGTCACCCACGCCGGAGCGGGGGGAAGGGTCGCCCGTTCTGGCGTACGCGGGTGCCCGCGCGGCAGCGCCCAGCTGAGCCATCGGAGTGGTTTCACTACTCCGAACCGCTTACCCACCTGCGTGTTCTGCGGCACCGGGGCGAACGAACCCCTTCCGAACGGGGATGCCTTCGAATGCGTTCGTGGAACGCACCAGACCTTTCCGAAGAGGGAGCAAGTAAGTGAATTCTGACTACAGGTCGGGGTCACGGCTCGGTCCGCTGCCCCGGCGTGGCAAGTGGCTCGCCGGAAGCGCCGTCGCGTCGCTCACCCTTGTGCTGGCCGGTGCGGCCGGACCGGCGGCGGCTGCCGCGCCTCAGGGCGTGGGCACCCGGGTCGCGTACGGCGAAGAAGACGAAAGAGGCGGGGACGACGACCACTGCCGGCCCCCGCACTGGCCCGACGCGAAGTCCGTGCGCCCCGCCATGGGCGGCGACGACGACCACTGCCAGCAGGGCCCGCCCGGACCGCAGGGCCCGAAGGGACCGCCCGGACCGACGGGGCCCAAGGGAGCGACCGGACCGACGGGCCCCACCGGCCCGACAGGACCCACGGGCCCCACCGGCCCGACAGGACCCACGGGTCCCACCGGCGCGACCGGAGCCACGGGCGCCACGGGGGCCACTGGCCACACCGGCGCGACAGGAGCCACAGGCGCCACGGGCGCAACGGGTGCGACAGGAGCCACGGGCGCGACGGGCGCGACAGGAGCTACTGGTGCCACGGGCGCGACTGGAGCCACAGGGGCGACCGGAGCCACCGGCCCGGCCTCGTGCTACGAGATCGACAGCAACGCCCCGTCGAGCACCGAGACCTTCAACGCGGCGCTCATCAACGGCAAGGCGTTCGCCGGTCGGCAGGCGACACCGGGAGGTGCGGTCGTCTGGACCGATCTGACCAACGCCGACAACCCGAACTACCCCGCCAACGTCTGCGGGATCGCCATCGATTCGCACGGCAACGACAGCTGGGTCAAGGTGGTCACCACAGCTGGCACTGTCTGGCAGACCCACGGCGACACCAACGGCACGACCTTCACCTGGGACGAGGGCTGGACCCAGCTCGCCACGCCGATGGCGGGCACGCTCCGCGCCGCACCGCCCAACGCAGGAAGGCCCGAAACCTCCTGAGTTCACGAGGGAGGCCCCCGCGCGTGCCGTTGTCCGGCGGCACGAGCGGGGTCTCCCCGTCAGGACCGGAGCCGTCGACTCACGGCTTGACGTTGACGACCTTCATCTCCAGCGGGTAGCCGGACGTACCGCAGTTGAGCGTCGACGCCTTCTCCTGGCCGAGCTTGCGGTAGCCCTGGTCCCCCTTGTACGGGCCGTTCACCCGGCCGGGACCGGCGCACTTGGCCTGTACGTACCAGGTGCCGTTGCCGTGCGAACACCAGCCCACGGCCACATGGTCGTTGGTGTGCGAGACGTACGCGCTGCACCCCGTCGGCCCGACCGCCGCGTTCGCCGTCGGAGCGACGCCCAGCATCACACCGGCCGCCAGCAGACCCACCGCCGAAGCCATGCCGCCCAGCTTCTTCGTCCTGTCGTTCACGTGCTCTCCATCCGCAAAGATGTTCAGCTTGAGCGAGCGAGGCTAGTGCGCTTGAGGTGAACTCGCGTCCTACTGGAAGACGATGACAAAGCGCGGCGCGCCCGGCGGCCGGTGGGGCCGCGGACGCGCCGCGCGATGGTGCTGGGTGGTGCCGGGCGGTGACCGGCCCCTGTACCCGGGGCCGGTCACCGACGCGGGTCAGTGGTGCCGGTGTCCACCGTGGTGGCTGCGCCCCCACATGGCGGTGTCGAGGATCCGGCCGTTGTCGTTGCGCAGGGTCGCGGTGTCGCGGTGGTTGTCCCAGACGTAGTTGTGGCGGTCCTGGTAGACGTCGCTGCCGCTGTCACGGCCGACGCCCGTGTGGACCTTGACCGCCGAGTGGCCCTCCAGACGCAGGGTGTGGAAGCGGTAGCGGGCGCCGTCGCTCGCGGTGAGGGTGAAGCCGCGCAGGTTCACTGCGTGGCGACCGGTGTTCATGACCTCCACCCACTCGTTGTTGAGGCTGCGGTTCGAGTGGTCGTCGCGGCCGGGGCTGTTGTACTGCACCTTGCCGATGACCACGGTGTCGCGGGGAGCGTGCCGGTGGTGGCCGTCCGCCGCGGCGGGCAGGGCCGCGGCGCCGATCAGGGTGCCGGCGGCGAGGACGGTGGCGAAGATACGGCGGCTGGTGCGCGAAGCAGACATGTGCGTGCTCTCTCAAGGACAAGCCCCGGTGCGGGCCTTGAACGGGCCGGTGACGGGGCGGGCCAGGTTCCCGGCTGGTGCCGAGGACCCACACTCTGGCCCGCCGCGGCGATCGGAACCCGTCGACCCGACGCGCTTTACGAATTCAGGACATTTCCGTAACCAGCACTTATGTCAACTCCCGGTGTACGTACGCCTCCCACCCGGATGCGCGGCCCCTTCGTAACAGCACCGCACACCACGGGTCGTGTCGAACCGCCCGGCGTCAACGCTTGACCGCGGTGGTTACCACCAGCGGCGGCCGCAGCCGCTCGGCGGACCAGTCGCGGCCGCGCACATGCTCCGGGTCGGCCACCCCCACCGCCTCGTCGGGCGTCGGATGGTGCTGTGCCACAGCGGCGAAGCCCACTCGTTCCAGCAACGGCGGGAACGCCTCCACCGGCCACGCGTGGTTCCGCACGGACTGCCACGTCCCGTCCGTACGGCGCAGTCGTACAGGCATGGGCTCGCCCGGGCCGTACGTCACACCCGGCTCGCCCACCCGCAGCGACGCGTACTCGATGCCCGCGCAGGCGGGGTCGGTGGTCAGCACCGCGAACCGCGCCCCGGGCCGGAGCAGTCGGTGGATCTCGGTGAACACCTCCAGCACCGTCCGCTCGTCGGGCAGCGACGCCAGCACGTGGTTGCACATCGCCGCGTCCGCGCAGGCGTCCGGCAGTCCGTCCACCCGGCCGTCCGCGACCAGGTGGTACTCGGCTCCGGGCGGGCCCTCCTTCCGGGCCAGCGCGAGCATGTCCGGGGAGGCGTCCACCCCGATGACCCGCATCCCGAGCGCCCGGGCCGCGTGTGCGGCGACGCGGCCCGGCCCGCAGCCGAAGTCGAGGAGCGCCCCGTCCGCCCCGGCCAGCGCCTTGAACACGAACGGGTAGCCGAGCAGCCAGTCGGTGCCCGCCTCCACCGCCGCGAACGCCTCCGCACCCTCGTGCCCGGACCAGGCGCGCCCCGCTTCCGGGGACGGCGGCTCGGCCGGTCCACCCGTTCGATCCTGCGGCATCGCTGCGTCCCGTCTCTCGTATACGTACACGGCACAGGGCTCCCATCATCGACGCCGACCCCACACCGCGCACACCGCCGCTCCGGTGACGGCGAGCACCAGCGGGAAGTGCCCGCCGCGCACCACGCTCAGCCCACCGCCGCCGCCCTGCGTTCCAGCCTCGCCACGTGCCTGCGCAGGCCCAGCGAGAACACCCACGCCGCCACGAACAGGCCGGTGGCGATGGCCAGGGTGCACCAGCGCAGGTCCTTCGAGACCACGAACCCCGGGCCGAAGCCGGGGTGCACGGAGTGCAGCAGGACGTGGAAGAACAGGGTCAGGGCGAGCAGATACAGCGCGTACCACGCCGGTTTGCTCCAGCTCTTCAGGGCGTGGCCGTCCATGCCGGAGAGCGGCAGCATCCCGAACACCACGACCTCTATGCCGCCGACGACCATCAGACCGACGGTGTACGCGAGCACGTTCTGGAAGGTGCCGGCCCCGGCCGTGCGGCCCGACTCGATCAGCGGTGTGCCGAGGACCCACACCAGCAGTGCGGCACTCAGGACGCAGATGCCGCCGACCAGCACCGCCTGCCCCTTCGGCATGGCGTTGCGCGAACCGGGAGGCACGGCGCCGAGCACCACATAGACCGCCACCAGGCCGTAGACGTACGGGACCGGGAACGCCAGGCCGCGCGAGAGCGCCGCCATCAGCGCCGCGAGGAGCAGCCCCGCGGGAACCACCCGCAACTCGGCCCGTACACCGCCCCGCCCGGGGCGCAGCAGCGAGTCCTTCGTCTTCTCGTACGTCACCAGGATCAGCAGGGTGCCGACCGCCGCTCCCAGCGCCTTCCCCACGGTGGGCGCACTCCAGTGGGTCGTGGCGTCGGCCCAGACGACGAGCGCTCCGCCGAGCAGGGCGAAGGCACCCATCCGCAGCCAGCCCGGCAGTGCGGCGCTCCGCAGCGCCGCCCGTCCCGCGCGGCGCCGGTGCCACCAACGGCTCAGCGCGTTGTCCGCCAGCTGCGAGGGGAACGCCTTCTCCAGCAGCAGCACGAGCAGCAGGAACCAGACCGCCATCCCCACCGATCCCGCGATGTCCTTGAGCGCCCAGGACACTTCCGCCGGGGTGCGCATACTGCCCACCAGCCCGGCCGGACGGTCATGGCCACCGACCTGCTCCGGGGGCGCGCTCGCCGTAGGGCTCGGGTCGGGGTCGGGCGTGCCAAGCACATCGTCCGAGGAGGTCGGGCTGGGGCCCGGTGTGCCGGAGGGGGACGGGGTCGGAGTGGGCGGTGTGAACCCCGGCAGCTCGGGCCTGGGCAGGACGCCGGTGCTGCCCTCGGAGTGGTGCTCGACCGGTGAGCCCTGGGGCAGGAAGAACGCCGTGAACGGCTCGGGCGGGAGGTCGATGGTCCCCGCCTGCTCCACCGCGCGCCCGGGACAGTCGAGGTCCACCGGCTGGTGGCCCTTCATATCCGGGGGAATGAAGGCGTGGAGGTCGATGAACCTCCAGTGGCCAGGCTCGGCGTCGCCCTTGTACGAGTCGGCGTCCAGCCACGGGTCGAGCGGGCCCTTGCCGCCGACCAGGATCCTGCCCCAAGTGCAGACGGCCGGGTAGTCGGTCAGGTGGATGGTGATCTCGTACTTCCCCGTCGGCGGCGGGGTGATGGCCGGTCGGGTCACCGTGAAGGTCTGCGAGGCCTCGACGTTCACGATGGCCACCGCCGGAGCCGTTCCCACGCCCCTGGCGCCCACGGGCGCCGCTTCGCAGGTCGCCGTCACCTTGTACGTACCGGCCCCGGCACCGGCCGGTACGGCGAAGGAGGCGGACAGTTTGCCGTCCGTCCCGGGCGTAACGCCCGTCCCCGGCAGGTCGGCCCCGTCCCACAGCAGGCGGGCGGGTCCTCGGCACAGGAACCCCTCGCCGGAGACGCCCACGTTGGTCTCGGGCGGCCCGGAAGCGCGCGAGAGGGTGAGGGTCGGGGTGGGCGGTTGTACCACCTTGGCCGCCACCACTTCATAGGAGTCCGAGTCGGTCACGGAAGGGCGCGCGTCACAGGTCGCGACCACCTCGTACACACCCGGAGGCGCCTTCTCGGGCACCTTGATCGGGTGCGAGAACGAGCCTGACGGGTCGGTCCGTACAGTGGTCGGTACCAGTAGCTCGCCGGTCAGCGTGAGCGAACCCGCCTCCCTGCCGTCGTCTTCGCCCGACCCGCAGTCGAAGTGCTCGCCGGACACGACCAGCCGCGTGCCCTGCTCCACCTTCTCGGGAACCGACAGCACGGGAGTCACGTGAGGGCGGGTCGGATGGGTGGTAGGGCTGGTAGGCGTGGTCGGGGTGGGCTTGGTCGGCTCCACCGTGGGCTTGGTCGGCGACGGAGTCGGCTCCGACGGCTTGGACACCGATGGGCTGGGGTGCTCCGGATCCGGTGGTGCCGAAGGCGACTTCGAAGGGGGCGGTTTCTCCTTGGACTTGGACGGTGCCGGGCCCGAGGCGGAGGGCGACGGGCCGGGCGACAACGGTGGCCCGGCCTCCGCACTCCTCCCCTGCGCACGGCCCGGCATCCCCGCCGCGAAGCTCGGCGCCGCCGTGCCCGCGAGCAGCACCACCGTCAGCAGCGTTGTCAGTACCACCACCGGTAACCCGTGCGTCTTCCGCCTGCGTCCCACAGTGTCCCCCTCGTAACCGCACGGCCTCCCCAGGCCGTCCCCGTTCGGGTGCACTTGTTTGACGTCCCGGCCCCACGCCTTCGTTTCCCCCGTGGGTACGGCGTACGGGAGCGCACGGCGGAAAAGGGCACGCTCCGCGCGCCCCTGTGGCCGACACCCACCGCCAAACCCCCACCGCGAACCGACGGTTTGTGGCCCCTGGTGTCTCCAACGTGTGAATCTTGTGCGCACTCACCTGTGCTGTTGCCGCAGAGATGGGTAGCATCCGGCGGCAACATCCAGCACGAGGAAAGCGAATTCTCATGGCGGACGAGCCGGACTTCACCACACTCAAGGACCAGTACGCGGCGCGTGTCACCGCCGACCTGGAAGCCAACCAGCAGGACCAGTCACGTATCCGCGCCGAACTCGACACACTCAAGGACCAGCTCGAGTCCCTGGAGCGGGACCACGGCCTGCTGCAAACCATGCAGCACACCCTCGGCACCACCGCCGCCGCGGCGGCCCAGGCGCAGACGGCGCCGCGCAAGCGCACCGCCAAGGCACAGCCCCCGGCCAAGACACCGGCCCCCGCCGCAGCAGCCGCCCCCGCGGCCACACCCACCGTCGCGGCGGTGCCCAAGCCCCGTAAGCCCCAGGCGGAGAAGCCGGAGGCCAAGGCGGCCCGGACGACGAAGACGGCCACCAGCCCCAAGAAGGCTGCCGCACCGGCCAAGAAGCCGGCCCGCAAGAGCACGGAAAGCAGTGGCCCCACCCTGCGTGAGCTGGTGCTCGGCCTGTTCGCGGACCACCAGGAGCCGCGTACGGTCGCCGACATCCTCACCGAACTGACAACCACTCACCCCGACCGCACGACCAGCCCTCAGGTGGTCCGCAACACGCTCGAAGCACTCGTCGCCAAGGGCGAGTTGGAGCGCGAGCGCAAGCAGGGCTCCGTCTTCTACACGGCACACCGCAACCCGGCGTCCGCCGAGAAGACCGAGACACCCACCGCAGACGCGGAAGCCGTGGACGCCCCCGCCACGGCTCCCGCACCCGCTCCCGCGACCGTCTGACGGGACCGCGCCCCCACCGCGCCGTGGCCACCCGGGTGCCGAGGCACCTTCAGCGGGTGGCCACGTCCGTGGGAAGAACCCGGCCGCCGTCTGTCGACAGAACGGCCGCCGGGTTGTTCTCAGTTCCCAGTTCTCACTTCTGAGCGAACCTCCGTTCTCGGCGAACCGCTCTCACTGGCGGCCGTAGCCGGGTGCGGGCTCCATCGAGATCACGCCGTTCCCCGGCTGTCCCGAACCGTCCGCACCACCCGACGCATCCGCGCCACCGGAAGCACCCGCGTCACCCATACCGCCGGTGTCGCCCGCACCACCGTCTCCGCCCGAGCCACCGGATCCCTGACCACCCTCACCGATCGTCGCGCCCACCGCCGCGAGGGCGGTCGTGACGGGCTGGAAGAACGTCTCGCCGCCGGCCTTGCAGTTGCCGCTGCCACCGGAGGTGAGCCCGACCGCGCCGCCGTCGGCGGTGAACAGGGAGCCACCGCTGTCGCCCGGCTCGGCGCAGACGTCGGTCTGGATCAATCCGGTGACCGTACCCTCGGGGTAGTTCACCGTGGCGTCGAGGCCGGTGACCTTGCCGTCGTGCAGACCGGTCGTGCTGCCCATGCGCAGGACGCGCTCGCCCACGGACGCGTCGGCCGCCCCGGTGATCTGGACCAGCTTGCCCTGCCCCGTGTCAACCGCGCTCGGGGCCTGCGTCGCGGCGTCGTCGTACGTCAGCAGGGAGAAGTCGCCGCTGCCGGGGAAGGTCGCCTTCTGGACGGTGGCGGCGGGCGCCCCGTTCGCGCTGAGCGACCACTTCTTGGCCGCGGCACCGCAGTGGCCCGCGGTGATGAACCCCGGTTTGCCGTCCTGGGTGGTGACGTTGAAGCCGAGGGAGCAGCGTGCGCCGCCGCCGAATATCGCGTCACCGCCTTCGCTGAACGCCTTGAACTGTCCGGCGGACTTCTGGATCCGGGCGGTGTCCGCGCCGAGGGCCCTGACGGCCTTCTCCAGTCTGGTCCACTGCGCCCCCTTCACCGTCCGGTCCGCCGAGACCACGATGCGGTTGGTCCGGGGGTCGACGGCCCAGGCGGTGCCCGGGATCGTCGCCGTACGGGCGAGGGTGTGGGCCGCCGAGCGCAGTTCGGCCGCACTGTTGCGGACCGCGCGCGGCACCGCCCCGGCCTTCTTCACCCGCTCGTTCGCGTTGCTGTCGTTACCGGCGACGTTCACGACGACCTGCTGCTTGGCGGCGTCGTAGTACGACCCCGCGAAGGCGTCGCCGAGCTGCTGGGCCAGGCCTCGCACCACGGCTGCCGCCGAGGCCGCGTTCGCCTTCCCGGCCGCTGCCCCGGACGGGGCCTCGGGCTGCGCCTGTGACGCGTTCGCACGTGGGAGCAGTACGGCCGCCGCGATGAGGCCCGCGGCCCCCGCTCCTGCCATTACGGCCCGCCGCTTGGGTATGCGCCTGTGAGTCAACTCGCCGCCTCCTGGGATGTGTTCCGTAGCCGATCGGAATCGGCGGAAGGTGTGCAGTCCTAGGTACGGATGAGACGGGTGTGGTGTTCACCATGATTGCGAAAGAACATTTTTGAAGGTTGGTCAGCAAAGGTGAGCGCTGCCCATCCGCCCCCGGGGAAAGGACCCGACGACCCGTCAACTACCGGCGAACCGACGGCTTACCTCCGTCAGTACGCGCCGCGCGTCCGCACCCAGATGCGGCCCCGCCAACCAGGCGGCCGGGCGGGAGCCGAGTGAGGTGTTGGAGACGAGGACCAGTGCGCCGTCGCCCCGGCGCACCAGCCAGCCGCCGCCGGAGGAGCCCTCGGTCATGGTGCAGCCCATGCGGTACATGTCGGGCTGGTCGGCGGCGACGGAGAACGAGCCGGGCCGGTCGGCGCAGTGGAAGAGGGCCGAGCCGTCGAACGGGCGGCCCGCCGGATACCCCACGATGTCGACCAGGCCCCGGGAGCCGGAGAGTTCGGCGTCGAAGGCCACGTCCGCCGCCGCCCCGACGGTCTCCTCCAGCGACCGCGTAGCACCGGCCGCCTGCCGTACATGGAGCACCGCGAAGTCGAAGGCCGCGCCCGCCCCCGCGTTGGAGGTGCCGTGGTCGATCCACTGCTGGGAGGTCTGCGCCCAGTCGGCCCACCAGATCCCCAGGGGCGCCGCACTCCCGCGCCCACCCGCTCCACTCTTGTCGAACCCGGGTGCGAAGACGATGTTCCTCAGCCACCCGCCGTCCTTGCCCGAGTGGACGCAGTGCCCGGCGGTCCACACCAGGTTGGACCGGCCCGGGTGGGCGGGATCACGCACCACCGTGCCGGAGCAGGCGGCGGGCCCCTTGGGAGTGTCGAAGAACAGCCGCCCGGCCGTGGGCGCGTTCTCGCCGTACGGGCGGGCGACGGGCCGCGCGTCCACGGCGTCCGGCTCGGGGTCGGAGACGCCCCGGGGCATCTCGCTGCCGTCGAAGGACCGCTCACCCTCGGCGGCTCCGGCCATCCGCTCCGGCCCCCACAGCCCGTCGACCACGGGGTTGACGAAGTCCGCCGCGCCCCGCAGCCAGCGGTTCCAGTCCTGCCAGCCGCCCGGGGTCCGCCCCGGGTCGGCGCGCCGGGCGGCCCCGGCCGGATCGCTGGAGCCGATCGGGCCGGAACCGCCGTGCGGCCCCGTGGAGTTCTTGGTGACGGTGAACGCGAGTCCGCCCGCCACCACGGCGACGAGCAACCATGCGGCCGTCCCCCGGAGGCGACGGCGAAGACGGCGAAAAGGCACGGGCTCCTCCTCGGGCGCGGCACGCTACTGACCGGTTGATACGGCGCCGCGCCCCCGGGCGTTCAGTCGCGCGGCTGTTACCGCGCGACACAGGGTCCGCCCCCGTCAGGCGACTTCCACGCCCATCCGCCGCCTCGCCCTGCGCAGTTCGGTCTCGCTGAGCCCGCCCCACACTCCGCGCTTCTCGTTGTTCGACAGCGCCCACTCCAGGCACGCGGTGGTCACCGGGCATCTGCGGCAGACCGCCTTGGCCTCCGCCAGCTGCTGGTCCGCGAAACGCCTGCTGTACGTCGGGAAGAACAGCTCAGGGTCCTCGGTACGGCACGCCGCACGCTTTCGCCAGTTCACAAGAAGACTCCCTCCTCGGCAACGAGTGACGCGATCGACTCCCGTAGGTGTCTTGCGCGTTGTTACGTCAGCCGCTGACGGACCGTTCAATCGCCGACAGGCTCTCAGCGCCTCACGAAGACCCCGATGCCGTTGGCCACCGCGCGTTCGAAGCTCCCCGGCGGCCGGTTGCGTACGACGACGCCCGGGTCGCCGGGGCCGCGCGTGGCCAGCGTGGAGGAGCCGCCGCCGTCCAGGTTGACCGCGTCGTCGGCGCCCATGTCCCGCATCAGACGGGCGAGTTCGGCGAGGGTGAGGCCCGCGTCGTTCTCGGCCGAGCCGTTCAGGGCGATGAGGTAGAGGCGGTGGCCGTGGCCGCCGATCCCCGCGCCGGTGCGGGTGGCGGCCGTACGGTCGTCGAGTCCGTTCAGCGGTGTGCGGGCCCGCAGCACCGGCATGCCGCCCACCGCGAACGCCAGCGGCCCCCGGCGGGCGCGCAGCCGGTAGGCGAGCCCGGCCCGGTCCCCGGGGCGCAGCGCGCTCAGGGCGTGGGCCCCCTTCTCGCGCCCCACCAGGACGAAGGTGCCGACGGGGACCGGCCCCTTGCCCGGGTCGGTCGACGTACTGACGACGCGGCCGCGCCGTACCGTCACCTCGTACGTGTCCTTGGTGCACGGCGCACCGCGCGCGGTGTCGGTGCCGCACACGGCGCGCGCCCGGGAAGCGGACCCCCACTTGGCGGTGAAGGCGCCCACCCCGTCCACCGGCAGGGCGTACTGGTTGAGCCCGGCGAGGCGCAGCCCGCCCCGGCCGGTGTCGACGGTTCCCTCCAGGGAGAGGCGGTCGAGGCGCCCGGTGCGCGCGGGGTCGACGCCGATGACGTCCCGGGCGCTGGTGCCCGGCGGAAGCGTGGGGCCGAACCGCTGGCCGTCGGGCACGGCGGCCTTCAGCGGGCGGCCGGACGCGATGGCCGGGCCCGAGGAGGCACCGGTGGCCTCCACGCCGGGGTGCTGGGTCTCGCTTATGTTGAAGAAGTCCCCGTTGACGGCGGCGACCGCGTCCATGGCGTCGGCCATCGCGGTGACCTTCGCCCGGGCGGCCACCGCTCCCGGTGTGAGGAGGTCCACCTTGACGTGCGGGTTGCCCAGGTCCGCCACCACGAGGTGACCACGTGTCAGCCCGTGGGAGGCGGTCACGGTGAAGCTCCGGTAGGAGATGCCGGGGGCGACGGAGACCGTCCGCCCGTACCCCACGGTCGGCGCGCTCTGCGCGGCACCGGGGGCGAGTGCGCCCTCACCGACGACCATCCCCACCGCGGCGATCCCTGTCATCGCCATTCGCGCCCAGCCCAGGGACCACCCCATCGCGCCTCATCTCCTGAGACCCACACCGCATCGGCAGCCGCAGCCTAGCGAGCCGCGCGGCGGCCCACGGGCAGGCTCGACGCGATGGCCGAGAACAGCCCTCGTACGGTGGTACGAGGCCGTCCCACGACACGGGAAAGCCCCTCGGTCCGCCGTCACTTGAGGGTGGCGGACCGAGGGGCGTACGCCCTGGGGCTAGCGGGTGCTCAGCGGGCCCGGGGCCTGGGTCAGCTTGAGGCAGCGGTGGTTGCCGGCCATGCTGCGCCAGGCCCACTTGAGGCCGTCGCGGGTGTTGGGGCCGTAGACGCCGTCGGCGGACAGGCCGAGGCTGCGCTGGACGTTGCGCAGGGCCGTCTCGGTGCTCGGGCCGAAGTCGCCGTCGAAGCCGCCCGTGTTCTGGCCGTAGCACTCGTTCAGGGTGACCTGGAGCTCGTAGACGGCGTCGTTCTTCACGCCGCGGCGCAGGGTGCAGGAGTACGTGCCGCGCAGGCCGGCGGTCGGGAGGTCGGTGTAGTAGCCGGCGGTGTCGTAGTACTTCGTCGTGTCGGTGCAGCCCGAGGCGGCCTGCGCCGACGGACCGGTCACGAACATGCCGACGGTGATGGCGGCGAAGGCGCCAAGGCATGCCAAAGTACGCTTCATAAGAGTCTTGCTCCCCCGGAAATGGTGCTGAACTGGCCGCGTCCCAGATGGCGGCGAAGCGAAAATTTAGCAGACCTGGAGAGGTAGTTGATCACTCCACCAACCGGGGGCGGCGCGGGTGAAGTTCACGGCGCCGCGCTCTCCGCGCCGGACACGGGGTTCACCCCCGACATCACGCACGCCGAGTGCCGCAAGTGCGGCACGCGCGTGGCCGGGCTCGACGGCCGGTACGCCTGCGGGGTGTGCGGCTGGACCAACGACTGGTCCGAGGGACACCGTCCGCTGCCCCGGGCCGAGGACGACCCCGACTACCCGGGCCCGGGCGCCCCGGCCGCGAACCCGCTGGCCCACTGACCGGGTCGGGGGTGGTTCCCGCACGTCGTGCGCTTGAATGATCCCCACGACCCGGGAAGGAACAGAGCTGCGGTGCGTGTACTACAGGGCATCACGGGTGCCGTCGTCGTCCTCGGGATCTTCTCCTCGGTGCTGCGCACCCTGGTGATCCCCCGGCCGACCCGCTCCGGCTTCACCCAGATCGTCCACGGCCTGGTCCGGCGGCCGTTCCAGCTGGTGGCCGACCGGTTGCCGGAGGCGGAGTCGAAGGACCGGATACTCGCCCCGGTGGCGCCGCTGGCCATCGTGGTGACGCTGATGGGCTGGCTGGCGTGCTTCATGGTCGGCTACGCGCTTCTGGAGGCGGCCGTCAGCCGGCTGCCGTTCCAGGACGCGATGGTGGAGTCCGGCTCCTCGCTCTTCACCCTCGGCTTCGCCAGCGGCTCCCGGGTCACGCTCAACGTCATCGACTTCTGCGCCGCCGCCACCGGCCCCGTCGTGATCGGCCTCCAGATCGGCTATCTGCCCACCCTCTACGCCGCCTACCAGCGGCGCGAGACGGAGGTGACCCTCCTCCAGTCACGTGCGGGCAGCCCGCCCTGGGGGCCGGAGATCCTCGCCCGGTACGCCCAGGTCGAGCTGCTGCACAGCCTCACCGAGCTGTTCCGCAACTGGGAGCGGTGGAGCGCCGAGGTGAGCGAGAGCCACACCACCTACCCGGTACTGATCCACTTCCGCTCCCCCAAGGCCAACCGCAACTGGCTGATCGCCCTGCTGGCCGTGATGGACGCGGCGGCGCTGCGGCTCGCCTTCAACCCCTCCCACCCCAAGGCCGAGGTCCGGCTCGCGCTGCGGGCCGGGTTCGTCTGTCTGCGCGACATCGCGGATCTGCGGGGCATCCCGTACGACCGCGACCCGCACCCCGACGACCCGATCGAGCTCACCTACGAGGACTTCCTGCACGGTGTGGCGCGGATGGCCGACCAAGGGTATCCGATGGAGCGCACGCCGGAGGAGGCGTGGCCGCACTTCCGCGGCTGGCGGATCAACTACGAGCAGCTGGCCTACTGGCTGGCGAGGGACATCGACGCCGTGCCCGCCCCGTGGTCGGGCCCGCGCCGCACCACGGTCGCCGTCCGCACCCCCGTCACGCCGGTCGACCGCCGCCCGGTGGGGTGACGGCCCGCGGTGGCCGCCTGCTGTTGAGCCGCCGTCACGCCGACTGCTGGTGCCAGGCGTTCTGGAAGTTGCGCCGGGCGCGGTGCAGCCGGGAGCGGACAGTGCCGACGGGCAGGGCCAGGGTCGCCGCCATCTCCTCCTCGTTCATGCCGTAGACCGCGCGCAGCACGAGGACCTGGCGGTGCTGGTCGGGCAGCCGGTCCATGGCGTCGGAGATGTGCACGGTGTCCAGGGGGTTGCCGTCCAGGGCGCGGTCGGTCAGGTCGTCGGTGGGTCCCTGGCTCAGCCGTTTCGAGGTGCGGACCGCCTCCCGTACGGTGACCGCGCGGACCCAGCCGTAGAACGCCTCGGGTTCGCGCAGGCCCCGGATGCCGCGGAATATCGCGAGCATGGCCTCCTGCGCGGCGTCGGAGCTGTGGCCCTGGGCAATCGGCAGACAGAGCCGGCCGACGAAGGGTGCGATGTGCAGGAGGATGTCGTTCATGGCCCGGTCGTCCCCGGCCTGTGCGCGCGGCAGCAGGGCCGTGGTGACGGGGGCCTGCGCATCGTTCGTCGTGATCACCGCGGGAGTACTCCTGGACTCGGTCTGCTCGAACGGGTGCGTGGCGGGTGCGGGCCGCGCCGGGCCGGTGCGCCCCTCACGCGGACACCGCCACCGCGCCCTCGGCGTCGTCGCGGTGGGCGGCGAACGCGAGCAGGGTGGTGTGCAGAGCGGCGCCGATCCCGTCGATCTGCTCGTGGGTGAAACACCCCGCGCTGTAGGGCAGTTCGATGCCGAGCCGGTCGTCGAAGGAGACCACGCACGCCATCACGGGGCCGCGCCCGGCCTGCGGGAAGTAGTGCTCACGGGCCGGCGCGAGGCGGACGTCGGTGACCTCCAGACCGTCCGGTGTCACCGGGCCCGAGACGCGGCCCATGTTGGTCACGATCACGCTGGTGGCGAGGAGCGCGGGGTGCTGCGGGACCTTCGGCAGCAGGTGCAGTTCCTGGAGGAAGTCGCCGCGCTCGATGGCCGCGTGCAGGTTCTCCGTGACCAGGCGGGCCAGGCTCAGCGGGTCCGCGTCGTGCGCCACTTCGAGCACGTCCAGGCAGGAGGTGACCGCGGGCACCATCACCTCGCGGTCCAGCGGCGGGGTGAGCCGGGAGCGCAGGTCGACCGGGGAGAGGCAGCCGAGCGTGCGCACCCCGGGTTCGCCGCCGAGGCGGTGGCGGACGGCGGTCAGGGCCGCCGCGGCGATCAGGCCGTGCACCGACACGCCCTCGGCCTTGGCGAAGCGCAGCAGCCGCGCGGTCTCGTCGGGCTCCAACAGCACGCGCCGCACGGCGAGTTCGAGCTCTCCGGCGGGGCGTTCGGTGCCCACGGCCTCGTACGGCAGACAGACGACGGGGGCCTGCCGGGTCCGCTCGACGCGGCGCGCGAGATACTCCTCGGCCTCCCGCTCGGAGACGGGCGGCAGCAGTTCGGAGACGGGGCTCGGCCAGGTCTCGCCGTACTCCCCGGCGCCGTCGGGGAGTTCACCGGACAGTGCGGTGTAGGTGTCCCACAGGGCGTTCTGGAGGGCGATGGCGCTGTGGCCGTCGGTGATGGTGTGGTCGACGCTGAGCATCACGGTGTGCTCGTCGGTACCGCGCAGCAGCACGGCCCGCACCAGCGGGCCGCCGACGGGCAGCGGGGTGTTGAACTCCTCGGTGAAGGAGTCGGGCCCGCCGTCGCGCACCAGCAGCCTCGGCTGTTCGTCCGCCGCCATCGGCTGGAGCACATGGACCCCGTCCTCGACGGCGATCCGGCAGCGCAGCGAGGGGTGTTCGGCGACCTTGGCGGCGAACGCCGCGGCGAACAGCTTCTCGTCGAGGTCGCCGCGCACGGTGCAGGAGAGCACGGCACGGCTCCGCTGCGCCACGTAGATCGTTTCGACCGGGCATAACTTGCGCTGCATCCCCATGACCTTTCGACTTTCCTTCACGCATTGGTTCCCAGCCGTATTGGCCTATGCGCGGATCTCGAATCGCGCTTCAGTGAAGCGGCAATTCCATTCTGCCGCAAGGGCTTCAAGGAGGCTTGCGGAGTGACCTATCCCTCAACCCCCCGGGTACCCGGCCCGCTT
This sequence comes from Streptomyces melanogenes, assembly GCF_014649795.1. Taxonomy (GTDB): domain Bacteria; phylum Actinomycetota; class Actinomycetes; order Streptomycetales; family Streptomycetaceae; genus Streptomyces; species Streptomyces noboritoensis. The sequence goes on along the minus strand of NZ_BMTS01000004.1, from coordinate 223,743 downwards.
CCGCAGTCGGGGGAATACCCAGAGTGCCCCGAACGCTAACCGGAACGGAACCACCTCTCCCGCCGCGCAAGCCGATTTGGCTCAACATCGGCCCTCGGCGGATCCCGCGAGGCGCTCGTATACAGCGGTCTTCCCGAGGTGGCACTTGCCAACAGCACGATCTTTTAACAGGTCATGGCCGATTCGTTGACGCAAACTGAACTTCGAAAGCTGGCCAAATCCATACCGCCGTGCACATGACATGGGGCAGGGTGAAACCCCTAATCCAAGCGTTTTTGACGGTCCGTCGGGGACACGCCCGGGAGGATGATCCTCTTGACCTGCCGACTTCTCCTCATGCAGGGTGGCTGTTCCGAGGAAGGCTGCGCCGTCACGGCACCGCCGGCTCTCACCGGGATTCCGCCCCCGCAGCGGTATTCCGGCGACGCATTCCTTGCTTCCGTTCCCATGAACATTCCGCTCACCCGGTGGGGCGGATCGCACGCGCCTGCCCAACGGCTTCCCAGCGAGGGCCCGCGGGCTCTTTCCGCGTGCCGCGAATTTCACAGACGCCTAATGAGGGTTGGTGCCATGTCTGTCCAGGAGGACACCAGTAGCCCGCTGACCGGAGCCCAGCAGGGACTCTGGTTCGCCCAGCGGCTCGACCCCGCGAACGCCGCCTACAACACCGCCGAGTACGTGGAGATCCACGGCCCCGTGGACACCGCGCTCTTCGAGACCGCGCTGCGCCGCGCCGTCGGCGAGGCGCAGACCTTCGCCCTGCGCTTCACCGACAGCGCCGACGGCCCCCGCTCCACGCAGACCGGCGGTGACGACTGGCCGCTGCGGCTGGTGGACGTCAGCGGCGAGGCGGACCCGCGCGCGGCGGCCGAGGCATGGATACGCGCCGACATGGCGACGGCCGCCGACCTCTCCGAGGGGCCGTTGTTCACCCACGCCCTCTTCACCGTGGCCCCCGACCGCTTCTTCTGGTTCCTGCGGGCCCACCACATCCTCCTCGACGGCTACAGCTACAAGCTGGTCGCCCGGCGCCTGTCCGAGGTGTACGCGGCCCTCGCCGACGGCCGCGAGGTGCCCGAGTGCCCGTTCGCCCCGGTGAGCCGCCTGCTGGACGAGGAGACGGCCTACCGGGCCTCGGACCGCTTCGTGCGCGACCGCGCCTACTGGACCGGCCGGTTCGCCGACTCCCCCGGCGCCACCGGACTCACCGAGGCCGTGGCACCGCCCGCCGCCTCCTTCCTTCGCCGCACCTCGCTGCTCTCCGCCGCCGCCACCGAGCGGCTGGCCACCGCGGCCGCGCGCCTGGGCGGGGCGCGCAACGACCTCGTAGTGGCGGCCGTCGCCGCCTATCTGCACCGGGTCACCGCACAGGACGACATCGTGCTCGGCCTGCCCACCATGAGCCGGCTCGGCTCCACCGCCCTGCGCACCCCCGGCACGGCCTCCAACATCCTGCCGCTGCGCCTCGCCGTCACCCCCGCCACCACGGCCGGTGAGCTGGTCGCGGCGGTCGCCGCCGAGTTACGCGACGTCCGCAGGCACCAGCAGTACCGGGCCGAGGACCTGCGCCGCGACCTCAAACTCATCGGCGGGGCACGGCGGTTGTACGGTCCGGTCGTCAACCTCGTCCCGTTCGACGAGGAGCCGCCCTTCGGCGGCCACCGCACCACCTCGCACCACCTGTCCGGCGGCGCCGTCGAGGACCTCCAGATCAACGTCCGGCCCGGCGCGGGCGGCGAGGGGCTGTGGATCGCCTTCGACGCCAACCCCGCCTTGTACACCGAGGCCGAACTCGAAGACCACCAGCGGCGGTTGCTGCTCCTGCTCGACCAGCTCGCCGAGGCCGACGCCGCCCTGCCGCTCGCCCGCACGAGCCTGCTGCTCCCCGGTGAGGCACCGCAGGACGCCCCCGCCGAGGCCGCGCACACCGCGCCCGACGCCGTCCTGCCCGCCCGCTTCGAGGCGCAGGCCGCCCGCACCCCGCACGCCGTCGCCGTCACGTGCGAGGGCGCCTCGCTGACCTACGCCGAGCTCAACGCCCGCGCCAACCGGATCGCCCGCCTGCTCGTCGAGCGCGGCGCGGGACCCGGCCAGGTGGTGGCCCTGGCGCTGCCCCGCTCGGCGGAACTCGTCGTCGCCCTGCTCGCCGTGGTCAAGTCCGGCGCCGCCTACCTGCCGCTGGACCCCGGCTACCCGGCCGAGCGCATCCGCGCGGTGGCCGAGGACGCCGCGCCCGCGCTGCTCGTCACCGACGCGCACACCGCGCCGACGCTGCCGGAGACCGGCGCCGCCGCCGTGGTCATCGGGGACGCGGCCGTCGAGCGCGACCTCGCGGCGCGCCCGGACACCGACCTCACGGGCGCCGACCGCCCGACGCCGCTCACCCCGCGCGACCCGGCGTACATCATCCACACCTCGGGCTCCACCGGCCGCCCCAAGGGCGTGGTGATCCCGCACTCCAACGTCGTGCGCCTCTTCGAGACGTCCGCCGCCCACTTCGCCTTCGGCGCCGACGACGTGTGGACGCTCTTCCACTCGTACGCCTTCGACTTCTCCGTCTGGGAGATCTGGGGGCCGCTGCTGCACGGCGGCCGGCTCGTCGTCGTCCCGTACGACACCAGCCGCTCCCCGCGCGACTTCCTGCGGCTGCTGCGGAGCGAGGGCGTCACCGTCCTCAACCAGACGCCCTCCGCCTTCCAGCAGCTCGTCCAGGCCGACCAGGAAGCCGGTGCCGAGGACGGCCCGCTCGCCCTGCGGTACGTGGTGTTCGGCGGCGAGGCCCTCGAACCCGCGCATCTGCGCCCCTGGCTGGAGCGGCACGGCGACGCGTCGCCCGCCCTGGTCAACATGTACGGCATCACCGAGACCACCGTGCACGTCACCCACCACCGCGTCACCCGCGAGCTGATCGAGGACCCGCGCGCCCGCAGCGTCATCGGCACCGCGCTCCCGGACCTCCGGGTGTACGTCCTCGACCACTGCCTCCAGCCGGTTGTGCCCGGCCGGGTCGGCGAGATGTACGTGGCGGGACCCGGTCTCGCCCTCGGCTACCTGAACCGCCCCGAGCTGACGGCCGAGCGGTTCGTCGCCGACCCCTTCGGCGCGCCGGGCGAGCGGATGTACCGCACCGGCGACCTGGCCCGGCGCTCGGCCGACGGCACGCTCGAGTACGCGGGCCGCTCCGACCAGCAGGTGAAGATCCGCGGCTTCCGGATCGAGCCCGGTGAGATCGAGGCCGCGCTCGTCGGCCACCCGGACGTGGCCCGCGCCGCCGTGGTGACCCGCGAGACGGAGGGAGCGGCCGACCGGATCCTGGTGGCGTACGCGGTCCCCGCCCCCGGATCGCGTCCGCAGCCGGCCGAACTGCGCGCCCACCTGGCCGAGTCGCTGCCCGAGCACATGGTGCCCAGCGCGTGCGTGATCCTGGACGCGCTGCCGCTGACGGCCAACGGCAAGCTGGACACCAAGGCCCTGCCCGCCCCCGACTTCGCCGCCGCGGCCACCGGCCGCACCCCGGCCACCGGGTCGCAGGCGCTGCTGTGCCGCCTCTACGAAGAACTGCTGCGGCTGCCGGAGGGAACGGTCGGCGCCGACGACAACTTCTTCGACCTCGGCGGGCACTCGCTGCTCGCCACGCGCCTGATGACCCGGCTGCGCACGGCCACCGGCGCCGAGGTCTCCATGGCCGACTTCTTCGCCCTGCCCACCCCGGCGGCGCTCGCCGCCCACGTCACGTCCGACGGCCCCGGCGCCGACCGGCCGCCGCTGGTGCGCGCCGAGCGGCCGGACCCGGTGCCGCTCTCCGCCACCCAGCAGAGCATGTGGTTCCTCAACCAGCTGGACGGGGCGGCCGCCACGTACAACATTCCGCTGGTGGTCCCGCTGGCGCGGGAGATCGACGTGGACGCCCTGCGGGCGGCCCTCGCCGATGTCGCCGACCGGCACGAGAGCCTGCGCACCCTGCTCCCGGAGACCGGCGGCACCCCCCGCCAGGAGATAGCCGCGCCGGGCACCCTGCGGCCCGTGCTGCACGTCGTCGACTGCCCCGCGCAGGAGGTCGAGGCGTATGTCGCCCTCGCCCGCGGGCACCGGTTCGACCTCACCCGGGACCAACCGCTGTGGGCCGGTCTGTACGGGACGGGGGCGGCGCGGACGCTGGTGATCGTCCTGCACCACAGCGCGGCCGACGGCTGGTCGCTGCGCCCGCTGGCCGAGGACCTGTCCGCCGCGTACGCGGCCCGCGCCGAGGGCCGCGACCCGGGCTGGGACGCACTGCCGGTCCAGTACGCCGACTACGCGCTCTGGCAGCGCGAACTGCTCGCCCCCGACAGCAAGTTGATGAGTCGTCAACTCGGCTTCTGGAAGGACGCCCTCGGCGGCCTCCCCGTCGAGATCCCACTGCCCGCCGACCGGCCCCGGCCCCAGGCCCCGGGCCGTCGCGGCGGCCATCTGACCCTCGACGTCTCCCCCGAGCTGCACCGCGCCCTGCTGCGCCTCGCCGACGAGAGCGGCGCGAGCCTGTTCATGGTGTTGCAGAGCGCCCTGGCCGCGCTGCTCACCCGCTGGGGCGCGGGCACCGACATCCCCATCGGCACCCCCGTCGCCGGGCGCGCCGACGAGGCGCTCGACGACCTCATCGGTCTGATGGCCAACTCGCTGGTGCTGCGCACCGACACCTCGGGCGACCCCGAGTTCCGCGAACTGCTCGGCCGTGTACGGGACTTCGACCTGGCCGCCTACGACCACCAGGACCTGCCCTTCGACCGGCTCGTGGAGGAGCTCAACCCGGCCCGCACCCCGGCCCGCCACCCGCTCTTCCAGGTGATGCTCGCCCTGCAGAACAACACCGAGGCCGTGCTGCGGCTCGGCGGCACCGAGGCGCCGCTGCGGCCTAGCGCCACCGGCACCGCCAAGTTCGACCTCTTCGTGGACGTGGTGGAGCACCGCGCTCAGGACGGCGCCGGGGACGGCCTCGCCTGCCACGTCGAGTACGCTGCCGACCTGTTCGACCACGCCACCGTGGAACGCGCGGCTGGCGCCCTGCACGCCCTGCTGACCGCTGTCGCCGCCGACCCCGGTCTGCGCCTCGGCGCCCTGCCCGCCCCCGAGCCCGTCGTCCGGGCCGAGGCGGCGGACACCGGGTTCGACCCGGCGGACCTGGAGCGCGAACTCCTCGCCCGGGGCGACCTGCGCGACGCGGTGGCCGTGGCGGGCGCGGACGGACGGCCGACCGTGTTCGCCGTACCGACCCGGGCCGCCGCGGCCGAGCAGGCGGCCCGCGCCCTGCGCCGCACCGACGCCGAGCAGGCTCCCCGGATCGCCGCCGTCAACGACCTGCCCAGGAACCCCGACGGCACCCTGGACACCGAGGCGCTCGACCGACTGCCCGTGATCGACACCGAGGCCGCCGAGCAGTGGGAGCGCGGTCTGGCCGGGCTGCCGGGCGTCCGCTCGGCGACCGTGGCCCTGGAGGAAGTCACCGAGCAACTCGGCCGGTTGTACATCGGCTCGTCCTCCGCGCGCACGGACGCCCCCGCGCACACCTCCGGCGCCGACGCGGGCACGGTCGTGCCCGCGCTGAGCGAAGGACCCGAGCTGCCCGAACCGACGGTGGGCAGTTGGGCCGAGGCGCTGCGGCGGGCGGCCGAGGGCGGCCCGCACGCCGAGGTCGTCCACGTCCGCGCCGACGGCACCGAGACGCGCCGCAGCTACGCCTCGCTGATCGAGGAGGCCTCGCGCGTCCTGGGCGGTCTGCGCGAGCTGGGGCTGCGCCCCGGCGACCAGGTGATCCTCCAGTGCGAGGACACCGAGGACTTCCTCGCCACGCTGTGGGGCTGCGTCCTGGGCGGCTTCGTCACCGTGCCGCTGACCGTCCCCGTCTCGTACGCGACGACGTCGGCGCCCCTGACCAAGCTGGAGGGCGTGTGGGAGATGCTCCACCGCCCCTGGATCATCACCTCCGCGTCCGGTGAGGCGGGGCTGCGCGACCTCGCCGCGCGGCGCGCCTGGGACGGCCTGCGGCTCACCACCACGGACGCCCTGCGCGAGGGACCGGCCGACGGCGACTGGCACCCGGCCCGGCCCGACGACGTGGTGCTGATGCTGCTGACCTCGGGCAGCACCGGGCTGCCCAAGGCGGTCCGGCTCAGCCACCGCAACGTCCTGACCCGGGCGGCGGCCACCGCCTCCCTCAACTCGCTGACCGAGCACGACGTCTCGGTCAACTGGATCCCGCTCGACCACGTCACCGGTGTGGTCATGTTCCACCTGCGCGACGTCTACCTGGGCTGCCGCCAGGTGCACGCGCCGACGTCCTGGATCCTGGAGGACCCGCTGCGCTGGATGGACCTGGCGCACCGGCACCGCGCCAGTGTCACCTGGGCCCCCAACTTCGCGTTCGGCCTGGTCAGCGAGCAGGCCCACCGGATGGCCGGACGGCCCTGGGACCTCTCCCCCGTACGTCTGGTGATGAACGCGGGCGAGGTGGTCGTCGCCGCGACCGCCCGGCGCTTCCTGGAGGTTCTCAAGCCCTTCGGGCTGCCGCAGGACGTCATGCACCCCTGCTGGGGCATGTCCGAGACGTCCTCGGTGGTCACCGACACCGTCCTCGCGGCCGAACCGCTGCCCGGCGAGGAGACCTTCGTCAGCTGCGGGCTGCCCTACCCGGGCTTCGCCATGCGGATCGTGGACGACCAGGACCGTATCGTCGCCGAGGGCACCGCGGGCCGGCTCCAGGTGCGCGGCACCACCGTGACCGCCGCCTACCACGACAACCCGAAGGCGAACGCCGAGTCGTTCACCCCCGACGGCTGGTTCGAGACCGGCGACCTGGCCTTCCTGCGCTCCGGCGAGCTGTACATCACCGGCCGCGCCAAGGACGTCATCATCGTCAACGGCGTCAACCACTACAGCCACGAGATCGAGTCCTGCGTCGAGGAACTGCCCTTCGTGGTACGGAGTTTCACCGCGGCCTGCGCGGTGCGCACCGACCCCTCGGCGGGCACCGACGAGCTCGCGCTCTTCTTCCACGTGGAGGAGGGCACCGACGTCACCCAGGCGCTGCGGGCCGTCCGCGGCAAGGTCACCCGGGAGATCGGCATCAGCCCGGCGCACCTGATGCCGGTCGAGGCGGCCGTGATCCCCAAGACGGAGATCGGGAAGATCCAGCGCACCCAGCTGCGCAAGCGGTTCGAGGCGGGCGAGTTCGACCAGCTCGCCCAGGCGTCGGAGATCCTGCTGGGCAGCACCGCGACCGTGCCGGACTGGTTCCTGCGCCCGGTGTGGCAGCGCGCCGAGCGCGTCCACGCCCCGGCCGCACCCGGCGGGCACACCCTGGTCCTCGCCGGGCGCCACGCACCGGTCGCCGAGGTGGCCGAGATCGTCGCGGAGCGGCTGCGGGCTCGGGGCGCCCGGTGCACGGTGGTCACCGCCGGGCCGGAGTTCGCCCGGCTGGACGCCGCCGCCTACCGGGTGCGCGTCGACGCGGCCGAGGACTACGGACGCCTGCTCGACGGGCTCGCGGCGGACGACCGGCCCGTGGACACCGTCCTGCACCTGGGCGCGCTCGGCACCGGGAGCGGCGAACCGGAGGGCGTGGGCGAGCTGTTGGACGCCCAGCGCGACGGCGCCGACTCGCTTCTCTGCCTCGCCCAGGCCCTGACGGCCCGTCACACCTCGGGCCGCCGCGTCGCCGTCCACTTCGTCGGTGCGCGGGGCCAGGCGGTGCTCCCGGACGAGCGCCCCTCGTACACGCACGGCGCCGTCGGCGGGCTCCTCAAGAGCCTGCGCGAGGAGCTGCCGTGGCTGAGCACCGTCCAGGTGGACCTGGATGGCCTTGGCACGGAGCAGACCGCCGAGCTGCTGCTCGCGGAGGCCGCAGCGCCCGTGGCCGACGCCGAGGTGGCGTTCCGCGACGGGCAGCGCTGGATCCGCCGTCTCGCCCCGCTGCCCGATCCCCTGCCGCGCACCCCGGTGCCCGTCGCCGAGGGGTTCCGCCTCGTCAGCGGCGGTCTGGGCGGAGTGGCCGGACGGCTCGCCGAGCACCTGCTCAGGACGCCGGGCACCCGGCTGCTCCTTGTCGGGCGCACCCAACTGCCCGACGAGGACAGCTGGGGCAAGCACCTCGCCGAGGGCGGGGCGCTGGCCCGCCGGATCGAGACGTACCGGAGCCTGCGCGAGCTGGGCGACGTGCGGTACGCGAGCGCCGACATCACCGACCCGGACGCGCTGCGCGCCGTCGTCGGCGAGGCGGCCGCCGCCTGGTCGGCCCCGCTGGCCGGGGTGGTGCACCTCGCGGGCCGCTTCGAGCAGCGGGCGGTGGCCGATCTGGGCCTGGAGGAGTGGCGTGCGGCGCTGGCCGCGAAGGTCACCGGCGGCTGGGCGCTGCACCGGCTCGCCCAGGAGCACGAGGTCCGCTCGTTCGTCTCGTTCTCCTCGGTCAACGGCTACTTCGGCGGCTCCATGAGCAGCTCGTACGCCGCCGCCAACGCGTTCCTCGACGCCCTCGCCGCCCATCAGCGCGGTGCCGGTCTGGACGCGCAGAGCCTGGCCTGGAGCATGTGGGACGAGCTCGGCATGAGCGAGGGGTACGGCCTCAAGTCGCTGACGGAGGCGCGCGGTTACCGCGTCCTGGACTCCTCCGCCGCGCTGCGCTCCTTCGACCTGGCCCGCACGCTCGACGAGCCGCACCTGCTGATCGGCACCGACCGGGCCATGCCCTGGGTGCGCGGCCACGTGCAGGCGCCGCCGCGCCCGGTGCACCGTCTGGCGGGCCGGGTGGCCCTGGAGGACGACGCCGACCTCGGCGTCCTGTACAGGGCGGCCGGGAAGTCCGCCGACGCTGCCGGGGCGACCGGCAACTGGGTGCTGCGCGCGGCCGGTTCGTCGACGGCCGACGCGGCCGGGGCCTCGGACGACTCCGCCGAGGGCCTGCGCCGCCTGGAGAAGGTCCTGAGCGCCATCTGGTGCCGGGTCCTGGAGCGCGACCGGGTCGGTGTCGAGGAGAACTTCTTCGACCTCGGCGGCCACTCGCTGCTCCTGGTCCGCGCCCAGGGCGCGGTCAACGAGGAGCTCGGCTGCGACCTGAGCGTGGTCGACCTGTTCAGCCACCCCAGCGTCCGGGCGCTCGCCCGCCACCTCACCGACATCGGCGCCGGTGGCACCGCACCCGCATCCGCCGACGCCGTGCACGCCACGGCGCCGGACAGCGCCCCGGCCACCGGACTCGACCGCGTACGCCAGCGGGCCGAGCGCCAGCGCGCCGCCCGGGCCTCCCGCCGCCCCGCCCCGAACACCCCGCACACCGAGCACGAAGGACCCCGCAACGATGGATCCCGCAACGATGGATGAGACGGACGGGCAGGAGTACGGGCCCGACACGGCGATCGCGGTCGTCGGCATGGCGGCGCGCTTCCCCGGCGCCGACACGGTCGAGGAGTTCTGGGAGAACCTCGCGGCCGGGCGGGAGTCGATCCGGCCCATCGGCGACGAGGAGTTCCTGGCGGCGGGCGGCGACCCGGCGGGCCTGGCCGACCCGGACCTGGTGCGGATGGCGTCGGTGGTCGAGGGCATCGACCGGTTCGACTCCGCGTTCTTCGGCTACAGCCCGGCCGAGGCCGAGGTCATCGACCCGCAGCAGCGCCTCCTCCTGGAGTGCGCCTACCACGCCCTGGAGGAGGCGGGATACGCCGACGGGCACGGCAACCTCCAGGTCGGGGTGTACGCCGGGGCGGGCGACAGCCGCTACTACCCGGGCCACGTCCACCCCCGCTTCGCCGGGCAGAGCGCCTCGGTCGCCCTGGTCCACGCGGCCACCAGCAACTCGCTGGGCACCCTGGCCACCCGGATCTCGTACGAACTGGGCCTGACCGGGCCCAGCCTGTCGCTCCAGACGGCGTGTTCCACCGCGCTCGTCGGGATCCACACCGCCTGCCAGGACCTGATCGACTACCGGTGCGACGTCGCACTGGCCGGGGCCGCCTCGCTCAACCCGTCGGCGATGCTCGGCTACCGGCACGTGCCCGACGGGCCGTTCTCGCCGGACGGGCGCTGCCGGGCGTTCGCCGCCGACGCGGCGGGCACCTCCTCGGGCGACGGCGTCGGCATGGTGGTCCTCAAGCGCCTGGAGGACGCCCTCGCCGACGGGGACCGCATCCGGGCGGTGATCCGGGGCTCGGCCATCAACAACGACGGCCGCCGCAAGGTCGGTTTCACCGCCCCCAGCACCGAGGGCCAGACGGAGGCGATCCTCGCCGCCCAGGTGGCCGCGGGCATCGACGCGGACTCGATCGGCTACGTGGAGGCCCACGGCACCGCCACCCGCATCGGCGACCCCATCGAAGTGGCCGCCCTCACCCGGGCGTTCCGCGAGAGCAGCGACCGCAAGCAGTTCTGCGCCCTGGGGTCGGTCAAGAGCAACATCGGCCACCTGGGCGCGGCCGCCGGGATCGCCGGCTTCATCAAGATCGTGCTTGCCCTGGAGCACCGGCAGATACCGCCGACCCTCCACTTCGAGCAGCCCAACCCGCTGATCGACTTCGCGGCGAGCCCGTTCCGGGTGCCCACCGCCCTGGAGGACTGGAAGTCCGGCTCCGGGCCGCGCCGGGCCGCCGTCAGCGCGTTCGGGGTCGGCGGCACCAACGCCCATGTGATCGTGGAGGAGGCTCCGACCGCCCCGGCCGCACCGGCCCCGCGCCAGGAGGAGAACCCGCGCTGGCACGTGCTGCCGCTCTCCGCCCGCACCCCGGGCGCCCTGCGCGGCCAGGCCGCCAACCTCGGGCGCCACCTCACCGAGCACCCCGGGACCGACCTGGCGGACGTCGCCCACACCCTGCGCACCGACCGCCCCGCCATGCCCCACCGGGCGGCGGTGGCGGCGCAGAGCGCCGAGCAGGCCGCGCGGATCCTGCTGCACCCGCTCCAGGCCCCCGCCGAGGTGCGCGGCGAGGACGCCCCGCCGGTCGCGTTCCTGCTGCCCGGCGGCGGCACCCAGTACATCGGCATGGGCGCCGGGCTCTACCGCGACCTGCCGGTCTACCGGGACGCCGTCGACCGGTGCGCAGCGATCCTGCGGCCGGTGACCGGCCGCGATCTGCGCACCGCGCTGTACGAGCACACCGAACCCGGCGGCGTCGACGCCTTCCTGGCCCTGGTGGTCACCGAATACGCCCTGGCCACCGCGCTGATGGAGCACGGGGTGCGGCCCGCCGCGTTCATCGGGCACTCGCTGGGCGAGTACACCGCGGCCACGCTGGCCGGGGTGATGACGCCGGAGGAGATGCTGCCGCTGGTCGCGGAGCGGATCCGGCTGATCGCCTCGGCCGGGGGCGCCACCGTGGGCGTCGCCCTCGGCGAGGAGGAGCTGCGCGGCTACCTCACCGACGACCTGTCGCTGGCGGCCGTCAACGGCCCCACCGCCTGTACGGTCGCGGGGCGCGCGGACGCGGTGACGGCCCTGGAGGCGCGGCTGCTCGCGGACGAGGTGGCCTTCCGCCGGCTGCGGATGCCCGCGGCCGCGCACTCCCACGTCCTGGACCCGATCCTGCCCGCCTTCGCGGACGCCCTGCGGACCGTGTCGCTGCGGGCGCCCGAGATCCCGTACATCACCAACGTCACCGGCACCTGGGTCACCGACGAGCAGGCGACGAGCGTCGACCACTGGCTCGACCACACCCGCCGCACGGTCCGGTTCACCGACGGCATCGCCTCGCTCTGGCAGCGCGGCAACCCGCTGTTCGTGGAGATCGGCCCGGGCGACAGCCTCGCCAAGCTGGCCGGGGCGCGGCTGGGGGACGCGCCGGTGACCACCGTCCCCACCATGCGCCACGCCAAGGCCGCGAGCCCCGACGGGCAGGTCTTCGCGGAAGCGCTCGGCCGGCTGTGGAGCGCGGGCGTGCCCGCCGACATCACCGGCCCCGAGGAGGCGCGCGAGCCGCGCCGGGTGCCGCTGCCGGGGTACGCCTTCGAGCGGCGCCGCCACTGGATCGAGGCGCCCGGTGCCAAGCCGCCGGTCGGCACGGATGAGGACGCGGCGCCGGGCGGCGGCTCCGGCCGGGCCCCCCGGCCCTACCTCACCACCGAGTACGCCGCGCCCCGGACCCCGCAGGAGCGCGCCGTGGCCGGGCACTGGGAGGAGGCGCTGGGCATCGAGGGCATCGGCGTCCACGACAACTACTTCGACCTGGGCGGCGACTCGATGCGCGCCGTGATCCTCGCGGGCCGGATGCGCGCCGAGGGGGTCCTGGACGTCCCGGCCGCCGCCTTCCTGTCGGCGCCCACCGTCGCCGGTCTGGTGGCGCTCGCCGGGCGCGGCGGTGCGGCCGGGCGGGACGCGTTCGCCCCGCTGCTGCCGCTGCGCGCCGACGGCGACCAGCGCCCGCTGTTCTGTGTGCACCCCGGCGCGGGCATCGCCTGGCGCTACACCGGGCTGCTGCCCCACCTCGGGGCCCGCCAGCCGGTCTACGGCCTCCAGGCCCACGGTCTGGACGGCACGCGCGAACCGGCCGCCGACGCCAAGGACATGGTCGACTCCTACCTGGCCCATCTGCGCGAGGTGCAGCCGGAGGGCCCGTACCGGCTGCTGGGCTGGTCCTACGGCGGCTTCGTCGCCCATGCGATGGCCACCGCGCTGCAACGGCAGGGCGAGGAGGTCGAGTTGCTGGCCATGCTGGACGCCCCGCTCACCCAGGACGAGGCCGCCGACCCGGCCGCGACCGAGCGCCAGGTGGCGTCCCTGCTCGTCCGCGTCGCGGGCCTGGAGATGCCCGACGGCGGGGCGAGCGACGTTGACGAGGTGATCCGGCGGATCAGCGAGGCCGGCGCCGAGCGCGGACCTTCGCCGGTGACCCGCGAGGAGGCGCTCGCGATCGCCCGGGTGATGCGCAACAACCTCGCCATCGCCCCCGAGTTCGCCCCCGAGGTGTTCCGCGGCGACGTGCTCTTCTTCAGCGCCACCGAGGACGCCGGCGCTCCCGCCGACCCGGCCGACCTGTCGCTGGCGACCGGGAAGGCCGACAGCTGGCGCCCGTACGTCGGCGGCGCGTTCACCGACCACACCGTGCCATGCGGCCACTACGAGATGACCGAGCCGGAGCCGATGGCCCGCATCGGCGCGGTGCTCGCCGCCGCCCTGCGGCCCGCCGCCGGATGACCACCCGAACGCCGTGCCGCACGCCCGACCGTGCGGCACGCCGCGGCCCCGGCCGCGCAGCAACGAAGGGAACAACCGTGCCAAGTCCGTTCGAGCCCCGCGGCGAGGACGAGCCGTCGCACCTGGTGCTCGTCAACGCGGCGGGAGAGCACTCCCTGTGGCCCGCGTTCGCCGCCGTACCGGCCGGGTGGGACGCCACCGGACCCGCCGCCGCCCACCGTGACTGCCTCGCCCGCCTGGCGCAGGCACCCCACCCCGCGACCCCCTCAGGAGCGACCCCGTGACCCAGGAACTGTACGAACTCGGTGACGCGCCGCCGCTCGGCGAGGCGCCCAAGCGCATGTACGCCTCGCTCATCCGGCCCGAGCGCTACGGGCCGCCCATCGGCGCCTTCCAAACCGAAGTCGTCGACGTGCCCCCGGTCGGGCCCGGCCAGGTGCTCATCAAGGTGATGGCGGCGGGCGTCAACTACAACAACGTGTGGGCCTCGCTCGGTGACCCCGTCGACGTCATAGCCGCCCGGCAGAAGCGCGGCGCCGTCGAGGACTTCCACATCGGCGGCTCCGACGCGTCCGGCATCGTCTGGGCGGTCGGCGAGGGCGTGCGCCTCAAGCCGGGCGACGAGATCGTGCTGCTCGCCAGCATCTGGGACGAGAGCGCCGAGGACATCCGGCTCGGCGCCGACCCCTGCACCTCGTCCTCGCAGAGCGTGTGGGGGTACGAGGAGAACTACGGGTCGTTCGCGCAGTTCGCCGTCGTCGACGAGTACCAGTGCCACCCCAAGCCGAAGCGGCTCTCCTGGGCACAGGCCGCCTGCTACATGGCGACCGCCGCCACCGCCTACCGCCAGCTCTTCGGCTGGGAGCCGCACACCGTGCGTCCCGGTGACGCGGTGCTGATCTGGGGCGGGGCGGGCGGCCTCGGCTGTATGGCGATCCAGATGGTGCGCCAGCGCGGCGGCATCCCCATCGCGGTGGTCTCCAGCGACGAACGCGGCGAGTACTGCGTGGAGTTGGGCGCCAAGGGCTACATCAACCGCCGGGACTTCGACCACTGGGGCCGGCTGCCCGACACCTCCGACGACGAGGCGATGGCCCGGTGGCTCAAGGGCGCCCGCGCCTTCGGCCGCCGCTTCTGGGAGGTCCTCGGCGAGCGCCGGGCCCCCAGGATCGTCCTGGAGCACTCGGGCGCCGACACCATCCCGACCTCCATGTACCTGTGCGACAACGCGGGCATGGTCGTCATCTGCGGCGGCACCACGGGCTACAACGGCGATGTGGACCTGCGGTTCCTGTGGATGCGCCAGAAGCGGCTGCAGGGCTCCCACGTCTCCAACGCCCGCGAGGCCCGCGAGGTGACCACCATGATCGACCAGGGCCTGCTCGACCCGTGCCTGTCGCTCACGCTCGGCTTCGAGGAGATCGGCAAGGCCCACCAGCTGATCCACGACAACCAGCACCCGGCGGGCAACATGGCGATTCTGGTCAACGCGAAGGCGTAATAGGGCAGTTGGGCCGTCGCACCTGTTCACACCACGGGTACGACGGCCCAGCTGAATACGCCCGGCCCGGCCGGTCGCACCCGTACGTCGATGACCTGGCCCGGCAGCGACCGGGGCCAAGCACGGAAGCCGCCGGGCACCGGCCGGGTCGCCAGGGCGAGCAGCGTCGCCGGGGCCCGCTCGCCGAGCAGGGCGCCGAACGCCTTGTACGCGGCCTCCTTGGCCGAGAAGGCACACAGCAGCCGGTGCTCGGCGGCGGCCCGGTCCGGCGCGTCGTCGACCGGGCCCCGCTCGTCAGGGCCGAGCACGATGTGGGCGCTCTCCAGGGGCAGGCCCCGCAGTTCGAGGTCGCAGCCGAGGGCGGGGACGCGCGCGGCCAGGGCGACGGCCAGACCGCCGGAGTGGCTGATCGACCCGGCGAAACCACCGGGGAACAGCGGCCGTCGGCCCGACCGGAGGATCTCCGCCGCCGGGTGGCCCGCCTCGGCCAGTGCCCGCCGGGCCGCACAGCGTCCGGCGAGGAAGTCACGGCGTCGCGGGGGCGGCATCGCGGCGGCCGACGCCCGCTCCCCGGGGCCGCCCGGACGCGCCGACGGGTCGTCCGCGTACGCGAGTCCGAGCGAGAGACCGTCGGCCCGGAGAGCGGGCCTCAGCAGGAGCAGCGCCGCCTCGGCGGCCGCCCTGCCGGGGGCCGCCTCCGGCAGGGCGTGGGCATCGGACGCCGCCGCGTCACGCACGCAGCAGCTTTTTGATGATCTTCCCAGCCGGGTTGCGAGGGACCTGGTCGATGAACTCGATGCGCCGGGGGCGCTTGTACGAGGCGAGACGCTGGGCCAGGTGGGCCTGCAACTCGACCGTTCCGGTGCCCTCTTCGACGACGACGTACGCCAGCGGGACCTCGCCGAAGTCCTCGTCCGGCACCCCGACGACCGCCGCGTCGCGCACCGCCGGGTGGGTCTGGAGGGCGCGCTCGATCTCCGAGGGGTAGACGTTCTGGCCGGCCCGGATGATCAGGTCCTTGCTGCGGTCGATCAGCCGGATGAGGCCGTCGCGGTCGATGAACCCGAGGTCGCCGGTGCGGATCCAGCCGTCGACGGTGATCTCGGCGGTGGCGGCCTCGTCACCCCAGTAGCCGCGCATCAGACCGGGGCCGCGCACGCAGATCTCCCCGATGTCGCCGGGCCCGACCTCCTGGCCCTGGGCGTCCAGGGCGCGCGCGGACATGCCGGGGATGACCCGGCCGGCCGGGATCACCTCGGGCACCGCGCCGGGCTCCGGGTGCTCGTCGGGGCCGAGCGTGACGAACGGGCCGCCGACCTCGGTCATCCCGTACACCTGCCGGAATCCGCAGCCGAGCCGTTCGACGGCCTCGGCGTAGATGTCGGGGGGCATGGGCGCGG
The DNA here is from genome assembly GCF_014649795.1 of Streptomyces melanogenes. GTDB lineage: Bacteria > Actinomycetota > Actinomycetes > Streptomycetales > Streptomycetaceae > Streptomyces > Streptomyces noboritoensis. Next base: position 207,695 of record NZ_BMTS01000004.1, on the reverse strand, counting down.
CCCCGTACAGGATCTCGCGCAGGGTCGAGAGGTCCGCGGTGTCGGCGGACTTGGCGCGCAGCAGGAAGCGCAGCATCTGCGGGACGAGCCAGACGTGGGTGGCGCGGTGGGTCTCGACGGCGGCCAGCGCGGTCTGCGGCTTGAAGCCGGGCATCAGGACGACGGTCGCGCCCGCGGCCATGTATGTCAGCGAGACGACCATGCTGCCGTGGTAGAGCGGGCAGCAGTTGACCAGCACCATGTCGTCGGCGGGCCGGGCCACGGCCAGCCAGCCGAGCGCGATGGCCCGGAACGAGGCGTGGTCGACGGTGACGCCCTTGGCCTGGCCGGTCGTCGCCGAGGTGTGCAGGATCGCGGCGGGGGCGTCGTCCGGGATGTCGTCGAGCGCCGGTCCGCCCTCGGCGCCTAGCGCGGCGAACGCCTCGTCGTCCAGGGGGATGCGGGTGCGCACCGGCAGATCGGGGTGGCGGGCGAGGAGCGCGCTCTCGCCGATCACGGCTACGGCGCCGGTGCGTTCTACGATCCCGGTCACCTCGGCCGGCGTCAGGCTGTGGTTGAGCGGGACGAAGAGCGCCCCGATGCGGGCCAGCGCGAAGTACGACTCCAGGACCTCGACGCGGTCCAGGGAGAGCACGGCGACGCGGTCACCGCGCCGGATGCCGAGCCCGGCGAGCCCGTGGGCGAGGCTGATGCCCCGGTCGTGGAACTGGGCCCAGGTGACGGAGCGGTGCTCGTCCACCAGGGCCGTCCGGTCCGGGAAGCACTGGCGGTTGCGCTCCGCCAACTGGGTCAGCCACATCAGGCGGCGCCCTGCTGCGGGGTGGCGGCGTCGCGGCCCGCGATGAACCGCTCGTAGTCCGCGATGGTGGTCAGGCCCTCCATGTCCTCGGCCGTCACCTCGACGCCGGTGCGCTGCTCGATGAGCAGGATGAGGCGGACCAGGTCCCCGGAGTCGATCCCGCTGGCGCTGAGGTCCTCGTCGTCCCCGATCGCCTCGGCGAACTCGGGCGTCCCGGTCAGCTCGACCAGCATCGTCCTGATGGTGCTCATGGCATACCCCTCTCGTTCAGCACTGACTACCGAAGAGAGAGGCGCACGCGGCCGCCCACACTCCCCCGCCCCCGCGTGACCTTCGTCACGGGTCAACGGCATGTGCGCGGGGATTGAACGCCCCAGGTCAGACCTCTTCATCTGTGAAGGCACCGCCACCGCGGCGGTCCTGGACGAAGGGGTGGTCGACGGCGTGGAGCAGCTCAACGCGCACTTCGAGGCGCTGCTCGCGGCCGGGGAGCAGATCGAGCCCCGGGACTGGATGCCGGACGGCTACCGGCGGATGCTGGTCCGGCAGGTCTCCCAGCACGCGCACTCCGAGATCATCGGCATGCAGCCCGAGGGCTCCTGGCTCACCCGGGCGCCCTCGCTGCACCGCAAGGCCAGTCTGCTGGCGAAGGTGCAGGACGAGGCGGGCCACGGGCTCTACCTCTACTCGGCGGCGGAGACCCTCGGGGTGTCGCGCGCCGACCTCCTCGACGCGCTGCACAGCGGCCACCAGCGCTATGCGGCCACCTTCAACCACCCGGCCCTGACCTGGGCCGACACCGGAGCCATCGCCTGGCTCACGGACGGCGCTGCCGTCGTCAACCAGGCGCCGCTGTGCCACACCTCCTACGGCCCGTACGCCCGGGCGATGCGCCGGGTGTGCCAGGAGGAGGCGTTCCACGTCCGCCAGGGCTACGACGTGCTGTGGTCGCTGTGCCAGGGGACGCCCGAGCAGAAGGAGATGGCGCAGGACGCCGTCAACCGCTGGTGGCTGCCCGCGGTGGCGCTGATGTTCGGCCCGCCGGACACCGTGGCGGGCGGCGCGGACGACCGCACCGCGGCGATGGGCGCCGCTGTCTCCCAGCGCTCCATGGCCTGGGGCATCAAGCGGCACACCAACGACGAGCTGCGCCAGCGGTTCGTCGACAACGTCGTGCCGCAGGCGGAGCGGATGGGGGTGACCCTGCCCGACCCGGCGATCCGCTGGAACGAGGAGCGGGGGCACTACGACTTCAGCCCGATCGACTGGCAGTTGTTCCGCGGCGCGCTCGGCGACGGCTCGCAGTGCGCGCGCCAGCGGCTCGCCCACCGGGTGGCGGCGCACGAGGACGGCGCCTGGGTGCGCGAGGCGGTCGACGCGTACGCGGCCCAACTGGCCGATGGCGAACTGGAGTCGGTGGAACTGGACGACGAGGGAAGGCGCGTGTCATGAGTGAGCGGTCCGCACGGGTGCTGACGCCGTGGGAGGTGTTCATCCGGCCGCGCCGGGGCCTGGCGCACCAGCACGTGGGCTCGGTCCACGGGGCCGACGCCGACATGGCGCTGGCCAACGCCAGGGATCTGTACACCCGCAGGGGCGAGACGGTCTCGGTGTGGGTGGTGCGCTCCGACTCGGTGCACGCCGCCTCGCCGAGCGAGAAGGACCCGTTCTTCAGCAACGCCGCCCACAAGCCGTACCGGTACCCCGAGCACTACATCCCGTTGAACGAGGAAAGCGGCCATGACGGCTGAGCCCACCGCTGAAGACACGGATCTCGCCGAGTACGTCCTGCGCCTGGGCGACGACGCGCTGGTGCTGTGCCAGCGGCTGTGCGCCCTGGTGACCCGGGCGCCCACCATCGAGGAGGACCTGGCGCTCGCCAACATCGCGCTCGACCTGCTCGGCCACGCCCGTACCCTGCTCGCGTACAGCGGCACGCTCGACGGCACCGGCCGCGGCGAGGACGAGCTGGCCTACCACCGCACCGAGCGCCAGTTCCGCAGCGCGCTCCTGATGGAGCTGGTGCCCGGCGACTTCGCCGTGACGATCGCCCGCCAGCTGGTGTACGCGCACTACAGCAGGCTGCTGTGGAGCGCCCTGGAGAAGTCCTCCGACGCCACCCTCGCCGCCTTCGGCGCGCGGGCGTCCCGGGAGGTCGAGTACCACCAGATGCACGCCGACCAGTGGACCGTACGGCTCGGCCGGGGCACCGCCGAGAGCCGCCGCCGGATGCAGGCCGGGCTCGACCTGGTCTGGCCGTACGCGGCCGAACTCTTCGAGCGGGACGCCCTGGTGGACCGGCTGGACGCGGCGGGGACCGCGGTCGCCCCGGCGCGGCTGCGCGAGGAGTGGGAGCGGGAGGTCGCCGCCGTCCTCGACGAGGCGCGTCTGACGCTGCCCAAGCCCGCGTGGCAGGCCACGGGAGGCCGGGACGGGCTGCACACCGAGGCGTTCGCGCCGCTGTTCGCCGAGTTCCGGTCCGTACGCCTCCAGTACCCGGGAGGCACCTGGTGAGCGCCGTCCGGCTGGACGCCGACGAGGTGCGGGCCCGGGTGAACACCGTGCCCGACCCCGAACTCCCGATGATCTCGCTGGCCGACCTGGGGGTCATCCGCGCCGTTCAACCCGCGGACGACGGCGCCCTGGAGGTCGTCATCACCCCGACCTACCTGGGCTGCCCGGCGATGCCCGCCATCGAGGCCGGGATCCGGGCCGTGCTCACCGAGAGCGGCCACCCCGACGCACGGGTGCGGCAGGTGCTCGCGCCCGCCTGGACCACCGACTGGATCACCGACGAGGGCCGCCGCAAGCTCTCCGAGCACGGCATCGTGCCGCCCGGCCCCGCCGGGGCGCCCCTGCCGGTCCGGATCGGCCTGGGCGCGCCCTGCCCGCACTGCGGCTCGGTGGCGACCCGGCCGCAGAGCCACTTCGGCGCGACCCGCTGCCAAGCCGTCCTGGTGTGCACCTCGTGCCAGGAGACCTTCGCGCATCTGAAGGCGATGTGACGCACCCCCATGACGACAGCGACGACTAGCGGCACCGCCGCCTCCCCGGCGCCCACCCGCCGGGCGACCGGCTGGTACCGGCTGCCGGTGACCACCGTGGAGCAGGTCGGCGACGAGTCGGTGGCGATCAGCCTCGCCGTGCCCGCCCCGCTCGCGGACACCTTCGCGCACCGGGCCGGCCAGCACGTGGTCGTACGGCACCGGCCCGAGGGGCGCGAGCTGCGCCGCAGCTACTCGGTCTGCCTGCCGCCCCGGGACCCGGCCGGGCTGCGGCTGGTGGTCAAGCGGCTCGGCGCGGACGGCTTCGCCGAGTACGCCACCAAGGAGCTCGCCCCCGGCGACACCCTCGAACTCGGCCCGCCCACCGGCGACTTCCGCCTGGCGGAGGTGCCCGGCGCGCACCACGTCCTGGTGGCGGGCGGCAGCGGCATCACTCCCCTGCTGAGCATGGCGGCGGCCGCGCTGCGGGAGGACCCCCACTGCCGGGTCTCGCTCGTCTACGCCAACCGCAGCGCGCAGTCGGTGCTGCTCGCGGACGAGCTGACCGACCTCAAGGACGCCCACGTGGGCCGGTTCTTCGCCCTGCACGTGCTCTCCCGCGAGGAGCGCGAGAGCGAGCTGCTCTCCGGCCGGATCGACGCGGCCCGGCTGCCCAAGCTGCTGGCGCTGCTCGGCGCCGAGCCCGACGAGCGCACGCACTTCTATCTGTGCGGGCCGTGGGGGCTGGTCGAGACCGTCCGGGAGGCGCTCACGCGGTGGGGCGCGGACGAGGCGCGGGTGCGCTTCGAGCTCTTCTCCACCGGCGGCGGCCTGCCGCCCGCGCCGCCGCCGGAGCCGCTGGGCCGCACCGGTCTCATCTCCGCCCGCCTGGACGGCCGCACCACCGAGACGGTGATGAAGCCCGAGGACCGCGTGGTGCTGGACGCGGTGCTGCGCGCCCGGCCGGAGACCCCGTACTCCTGCCGCGACGGCCTGTGCGGCAGCTGTCGCGCCAAGGTGGTCCGGGGCAGCGCGGTGATGGACCGTCAGTACGCCCTGGGCCCGGCGGAGCTGGCCGCGGGCTACACCCTGCCCTGCCGGGCCCGTCCGGAGTCGGACGAGATCGCGCTCGACTTCGACGCCTGAGCACCCGCCGTACCGACACCCGTACGCGGCAGACGCATTGCCGCCCCCCGACCGCAGCGACCACCGCGCGGTCCCCCGAGATCACAGGAGTGTGGAGAGATGACCAGTACGGGCAGGCTGAGCGGCCGGACGGCCCTGGTGACCGGTGGCAGCCGCGGAATCGGCCGGGCGATCTCGCTGCGGCTGGCCGCCGAGGGCGCCCTGGTGGCCGTGCACTACGGGCACCGCACCGAGGCCGCCGAGGAGGCCGTCGCCGAGATCGAGGCGGCCGGCGGCCGGGCGTTCGCGCTCCGCGCCGAGCTCGGCGTGCCCGGCGACGCCGAGGCGCTGTGGGCCGCCTTCGACAAGGGGCTGTCCGAGTACGGCGCCGAGCCCGGCCTGGACATCCTCGTCAACAATGCCGGGGTCACCCTGCCGAGGCGGATCGGCGACGTCAGCGAGAAGGAGTACGACCGGCTCTTCGCGATCAACGTCAAGGCCCCCTTCTTCGTCATCCAGCAGGGCCTCGGCCGGCTGCGCGACAACGGCCGCATCATCAACATCTCCTCCGGCGTCACCCGGATCGCCATGCCGAACATCTCCGCGTACTCGATGACCAAGGGCGCCCTGGACACCCTCACCCTCGCCCTCGCTCCGGAGCTGGGCACGCGGGGGATCACCGTGAACGCGGTGGCGCCCGGCTTCACCTACACGGAGATCAACCCGACCCTGAAGGTGCCGGAGGTGCTGAACGCGTACGCGGCCACCTCCGTCTTCAACCGGATCGGCCGCCCGTCGGACATCGCCGACGTGGTCGCGTTCGTGGCGAGTGACGACGCGCGCTGGGTCACCGGCCAGTGGCTGGACGCGACCGGGGGCGCGCACATCGGAATGCCGGTCTGACCACCCGGCCCGCCCCACCACCTACGGAGACCCATGACCGAGCAGACCAGCGCCCTCGCCACGCCCGCGGCCGCCGACGAGGCGCCCCAGGTGCAGTTCGAGGGGACCACGCCGTACGAGGACTACGTCCACGCCTCGCTGCTTTCCACCCTCCAGCGGCCGCTCTCCAACGACCCCGGTGAGATGGCGTTCATCGTCACCACCCAGGTGATGGAGCTGTGGTTCACCCTCATCGTGTACGAGTGGCGCACGGCCCGGGACGCCTTACTCAAGGACGACCTCGAGCAAGCGATGGACGCGCTGCGCCGCAGCCGCCGCTCGCACCAGGCGCTCAACGACTCCTGGACGCCGCTGGCGGCGCTGACCCCGGCCCAGTTCAACGGGTTCCGCGCGGCCTTCGGCGAGGCCTCCGGGTTCCAGTCGGCGCAGTACCGCCACATGGAGTTCCTGCTCGCCGACAAGTCCCGCTCCATGGTGCAGGCGCACCGGGGGCACCCGGCCGTCTACGCCGAGCTGGAGGAGGCGCTGGCCGAGCCGTCGCTCTACGACGAGGTGCTGCGCTTCCTGTACCGCCGCGGCCTGCCCGTGCCGGAGCACGTCGTGGAGCGGGACGTGACCGAGGCGTACCAGCCGGACTCCTGGGTCGAGGAGGTCTGGCGGCAGATCTACGCCGGGCCGCAGGACGACCCGCTGGTGCGGCTCGGCGAGGAGCTCACCGAGGTGGCCGAGCTCGTGCTGCGCTGGCGCAGCGACCATCTGCTCGCCACCCGCCGGGCGATGGGCGCCAAGGCGGGCAGCGGCGGCTCGCCGGGCGTGGCGTGGCTGGAGAAGCGCGCCCAGCGGTCCGTGTTCCCCGAGCTCTGGACGGCGCGCAGCTATGTCTAGGACCCCTTCCGCGTTCGCGGCCGAGGAGGAGCGCCGGGTGCTGAGCATCCGCCCGGTGCTGGCCCCCGTGCACCGCAAGTACGGCTCGCACCCGCACCAGGTGTACGACCTGTGGCCGGCCGAGGACCCCGAGGCGCCGCTGGTGATGCTGCTGCACGGCGGCTACTGGCGCTACGACCGGATGCATCTGACCCCGTTCGCGGCCCATCTGGCACAGCACGGGTTCACCACGATCCTGCCGGGCTTCCGCAGGTCGGGCGGGGCGGGCGGGTATCCGGCCACCTTCGACGACATCGCGCTCGCCGTCGACACCATCCCCGAGGGGCGGCCCTTCGTGCTCGCGGGCCACTGCTCCGGCGGCCACCTCGCCCTGTGGGCCGGGGCGCGGGCCCTGCTGCCCGAGAGCTCGCCCTGGTACACCACCCGGCTGCCCACGGCGGTCCTGGGCCTCGCCCCGATCACCGACCTCGCGGCCACCATCCGCGACGACCTCAGCGACGGCGCGGGCCTGCAACTGCTGGGCGGCGCCGACCAGGTCGAGGCGCGGCTCCCGCTGGTCGACCCGCTCACCCTGCTGCGCGGCAAGGGCACCACGGGGGTGCGCACGGTGGTGCTGAACGGAGAGGTGGACGAGGAGGTGCCGCTGGGGCAGTTCACGGACTACCTCGCGGTGCACACGGATGCCGAGCACGTCCTGCTGCCGGGCACCGGCCACTACACGCTGATCGAGCCCGGGTCCCCGGCGTCGCGGTCCGTGATCGAGACGCTGGGAAGGCTGTCGTCGGGAGGCTGAGCGGTCCAGCGGACTTCCAGGAGTCCGCTCAGCGGCTCTACAAGGCCGGGACACGGGGGTGCACAAGCGTTTACCCTAAGAGGGGGTGAACGCTTGTGCACCCCTTCCTGACCAGCCCCTGGAGCAGCATGACCGCGGCGACAGCCACCCCCGCCCACGACCCCCGCAGCCGCTTCGTCGTCCCCGTGCTCGCCTTCTGCGGTGTGGTCGTCGCCGTGATGCAGACACTGGTCGTGCCGCTGCTGCCGCACGTCCCGGCCCTCACCGGCAGCAGTCCGGGCGCGGCGGGCTGGCTCGTCACCATCACGCTGCTGACCGGCGCGGTCTTCACCCCGGTCCTCGGCCGGGTCGGCGACATGTACGGCAAGCGGCGCGTCCTGCTCGCCTCGCTCGGCGTGCTGACCGTCGGGTCCGTGCTGTGCGCGGCCACCTCCGACATCGGCGTGCTGATCGCGGGCCGCGCGCTCCAGGGCGCGGCCCTCGCCGTCATCCCACTCGGCATCAGCATCATCCGCGACGAACTGCCGCCCGCCCGCGTCCTGCCCTCCATAGCCCTGATGAGCTCCACGCTCGGCATCGGCGCCGCCGTGGGACTCCCGGTGGCGGCGCTGGTCGTGGAGAACTTCGACTGGCACACCATGTTCTGGGCGTCGGCGGCCCTCGGCGTCCTCGATCTGCTCCTGGTGCTCTGGATCGTCCCCGAGTCACCGGTGCGCACCCCGGGCCGCTTCGACGTGCTCGGCACGCTCGGCCTCACCGCCGCCCTGGTCGGCCTGCTGCTGGCGATCACCCAGGGCGCCGACTGGGGCTGGACCTCGGCGCGCACCCTCGGCCTGCTCGCCGGGTCGCTGGCGATCGCCCTCGTCTGGGGCCGCTACGAGCTGCGTACCGAATCCCCGATGGTCGACCTGCGGGTCTCGGCCCGGCCCGCGGTCCTGCTCACCAACATCGCCGCCCTCTTCATCGGCTTCGCCTTCTACGCCAACTCGTTGGTGACCGCCCAGATGGTGCAGGAGCCGAAGTCCACCGGATACGGGCTGGGCGCGTCCATCGTGGTCAGCGGTCTGTGTCTGCTGCCCGGCGGTCTCTCGATGGTCGCGCTGTCGCCGGTGTCGGCGAAGATATCCGCCAAGTACGGCCCCCGGACGGCCCTCGGTCTGGCCGCCTGCGTGATGGCGGTGGGTTACGTCGTACGGTTCTTCACCAGCCACAGCCTCTGGCTGATCGTGGCCGGCGCCACCGTGGTCTCGGCCGGTACCGCCATCGCGTACTCGGCGCTCCCGGCCCTCGTCATGCAGGGCGTGCCGGTGAGCGAGACCGGCGCCGCGAACGGCCTCAACACCCTGATGCGTTCGGTGGGCCAGGCGTGCTGCAGCGCGGTGGTCACCGCGGTCCTGGCCAACGTCACGTTCGAGGCGGCGGGCCGCACCGCGCCCACTCTGCACGCGTATCTGCTGATCTTCCTGATCGCGGCGGGCGCCGCGCTCGCGGCCCTGGTGGCGACGGCGTTCCTGCCCGCGCGGCGACCGGAGCGCGCCGGGGCGGCCGGGGCCGGTACGGTCGGAGGGTCGACATCGGTGCCCGCGGCCCAGGAGGGCAGATGACCACCGCGCCCGTGGAGAGTACGGCCCCCGAGCAGGGCACCGGCCGCGACGCCATCCTGCGCGCCGCGCGCCGCGCCTTCGCCCTGCGCGCCTACACCGAGGTGACCCTGCGGGGCATCGCGGCCGACGCGGGGGTCAGTCCTTCCCTCATCGTGAAGCGGTTCGGCAGCAAGGAGCAGCTGTTCCACACGGTCGCCGACTTCCAGCCCGTGGCCGACGAGCTGTTCGCGGCGCCGCCCGCCGAGCTGGGACGCCACCTCGTGCTCACGATGCTGCGGCTGCGTGACGAGTTCCGGGGCGATCCGCTGCTGCGCGTCGTCTTCTCGCTGGGGCGCGACGACGAGCGCACGCTGCTGCGCGACCGGTTCCGCGAGCAGGTCACCGCGCGGCTGTCCGGGCTGCTGCCCGTCCCCGACGCGGAGTTGCGGGCCGAGCTGATCGCGGGCCAGCTCCTTGGTCTGGGAGCGACGTTGAGCCTGCACCGCCCGGGCGCGGGGCATCTTGCCTCGGCCGAGCGGGTTGCGGATCTGTATGCGCCGGGCTTGCAGCGGCTGATAGAGGGCGACTAAGCACTTGCTGCTTCTGTGCTTGGTCGACTGCGGGCCGTCTGGGCTGGTCGCGCAGTTCCCCGCGCCCCTGTAGGGCACCCGGGACCGCACGCGGCTCCACGGCTCCGCTCACCCGTGCCGTAGGGGCTCGGCAACCCGAGGAAAGGTCACCTGCACGGTGAGGCCGCCCCCCTCTCCATTCGCATACGCCCTCGTCCTCCCCCCATGCGCCCGGGCGATCGCCGCGACGATCGACATGCCCAGGCCCGCGCCCTCGCCCGGGGTGTGGCGGTGGCGTTGGGTGAGGCGGCGGAAGGGTTCGAAGAGGGCGGGGACCGTGTCCGGGGGGATCTCGGGGCCGGTGTTGGACACCGTGATGCCGTCGGGGCCGGTGCGGACCTCGACGCGGCCGTCCGGCACGTTGTGGCGGATGCCGTTGGCGACCAGGTTGTGCAGCAGCCGGTCGAGCAGCACCGCGTCCCCGGGCACGGTCAGCGGACCGGCGTGGACCGTGACCGTCACGCCCCGCTCCTTCGCCTCGCCCGCGAGTGCGCCCACCGCCTCCCGGGCGACCTCGTGCACCGCCACCGGCTCCCGGCGCTCCAGGCCCTGCTCGGAGGCCGCGAGCAGCAGCAGCCCCTCGATGATCCGCTCGCTGTCGTCGGCGACCGCGATGAGCTTGGCGCGGATCCGCGCCACCTTCTGCGCGTCCGGCTCCCCCGCGAGCCCGATCTCCGCCGCCGCCCGCTGCACGGCCACCGGGGTGCGCAGCTCGTGGGCGGCGTTCGCGGCGAACCGCTGCTGGGCCGAGACGAGCTGCTCCATCCGCCCCAGCATCCCGTCGAAGGTGTCCGCCAGTTGCTTGAGCTCGCCCGGCGGCGCCTCCAGGGCGATCCGCTCGTGCAGGTTCTCGCCGGACAGCCGCCGCGCGGTCTCGGTGATCACGGCGACCGGGCGCAGCACCCGGCCCGCCATCCACCAGGCGAGCGCGATGGAGAGCACCGCGTAGGCACAGAAGACGATCACGGAGACCGCGAGCAGCCGGTTGAGGGCGGCGTGCTCGGCCGCGTCGCTGAGCGTCCGGGTGACCGCGAGACCCTGGACGACGCCCGGCGGCAGCGGGGACGGGCTCGCGGGCGCGGCGCTCTGCCGGGGGACGGCGGTGGGGAGGTCCTTCAGCTCCTTGGCGGGCACGGCGGTCGTCACGGCCGTACTGATCGAGGCGTAGAGCCCCTGCTGGACCAGCAGGTACACCACCGCCGTGAGCAGGGCGCCCGCCAGGACCAGGAGCCCGCCGTACAGGGCGGTCAGCCGGGCGCGTTCGGACCTCATGCGCCGATCCGGTAGCCCGCGCCCGGCACCGTCTCCACCACGGGCGGCTCGCCCAGTTTGGCGCGGAGCTTGCTGAGGGTGACGCGTACGGCGTTGGTGCGGTAGCTGGTGTGCTCCTCCCACACCTGCTCGATGAGGTCCTCGCCGCTGACCACCGCGCCCTCGGCCCGCAGCAGCGCTTCGAGGACCGCGAACTCCTTGCGCGACAGGTGCAGATGGCGTCCGTCGCGGCTGGCCTGGCGGCGGGCGGTGTCCAGGACGATCCCGGCGCGCTCCAGGACGGGCGGAAGGGCGGGCCGGGCACGGCGGCCGAGCGCCAGGACGCGGGCGAGGAGTTCGTCGTACGCGAAGGGCTTGGCGAGGTAGTCGTCGGCGCCCAGGCCCAGGCCGTCGACCCGGTCGCGCACGGTCCCGGCGGCCGTCAGCATCAGCACCCGCGTCAGCAGCCGCCGCTCGACCACGTGCCGGCACACCTCGTCGCCGTGCAGGCCGGGCAGATCGCGGTCGAGGACCATCACGTCGTACGCGCCGAAGGCCAGCTTGCGCAGCGCCTCGGGGCCGTCGGCGGCCACGTCGACGGCGAGCGCGTCGCGGCGCAGCCCCTCGGCGATCATCTCCGCCAGGAATTCCTCGTCCTCCACCACCAGTACGCGCATGCCCCCTGTGTATATGAAAGGGGCCTTTCGCCGTTGTTAACGCATCCGCTGAGAGAAACGAAACACCCCCTCCCGGCAGGCTCCCGGCCATGACGACCTCGCAGCGACACCTCGGCCGGATCATGGCGGCCACGGCCCTCTCCGCCCTCGCGCTCGTCGCCACCGGCTGTTCCGGCGGCAAGGGCCCGGACGCCGGGAACGACAGCACGAGCGACGCGGGCAAGAAGGCCGACCAGGCCCTGGAGCACCGCAAGTGCCTGCGCGAGCAGGGGCTGAACGTGCCCGAGCCCAAGCCCGGCCAGGACGACCGCGCCGTGAGCATCTCCGGCGACGGCATGACGAAGGAGAAGATGGAGAAGGCGCTCAAGGCGTGCGCGGGCAAGGGCGGCTCGGGCAGCGGCAAGGGCCCCACGCAGGCGGACAAGGACAAGATGCTCAAGTACGCCCAGTGCATGCGTAAGAACGGCTTCAACATGCCCGACCCGAAGTTCGACGGCGGGATGATGTCGGCGCAGCGCATCCCCGAGGGCGCCGAGAAGGTGAAGTTCGACAAGGCGAACAAGGCGTGCGAGAGCGTCAGCCGATGAGCCGCCGCCGACTGGCCGTCGCGCTCACCACGATCGTGCTTGTCGCCGGGGGCGGTGTCGCCGTCACCGCCCTCGGCACCCCCGAGCACAAGAAGTCCCAGGACCGCTCGGGGCTGCCGCCCGCCACCGCCCCCGTCACCCGCGGCGACCTCAGCGACAGCTCGCAGCAGGACGGCACGCTCGGCTTCCTCGGCGAGCGGCGGATCAACGCGGGCGCCACCGGCACCCTCAACTGGATCGCCGGTACGGGCTCGACCGTGCGGCGCGACGGACGCCTCTACGAGGTGGACGGCAGGCCGGTGCGGCTGATGTACGGCTCGGAGCCGATGTACCGGACGCTGAAGAGCGGCGACAAGGGCAAGGACGTCCGCCAGGTCGAGGAGAACCTGGCCGCGCTCGGCTACTCCGGCTTCACCGTCGACGACGAGTACACCTCGGCCACCGCGGCCGCCGTCAAGCGCTGGCAGAGGTCCCACGACCTGAAGCAGACCGGGCAGATAGGAACCGACCAGATCGCCTTCGCGGGCAGCGCCCTGCGGATCAAGGAGGCGGGCGCGGCCACCGGCGACCCGGTGGGCCCCGGCAAACCGGTGCTCACCGTCACCGGCTCGGAGCGGGTCGTCCGGTTCAAAGTGCCGGTCGCGGACGCCAAGTCCGCGAAGACCGGCACGAAGGTCTCCGTGCAGCTGCCGGACGGCAGCCGGGCTCCGGGCCGGGTGAGCGGCGTCGGCAAGACCGCGAAGCCCGGCGACGACGCCCAGGACAAGACGCCGAAGATCGAGATCACGGTCTCCTTCGACGACCCCAAGAAGGTCGACGGCTTCGACCAGGCGCCCGTCACGGTCGAGCTGACCGGTGAGACGAGGAAGGACGTCCTGTCCGTCCCGGTCAACGCGCTGCTGGCGCTGCCCGGCGGGGGCTTCGGGGTCCAGGTGGTGGAGAACGGCACCGCCCGCGAGGTGGAGGTCGAGCTCGGCATGTTCGGACAGGGGCGCGTGGAGGTCAGCGGCGGCGGACTGCGCGAGGGCATGAAGGTCGGGGTGCCGTCCGTATGAGCACGGTCGTCCGCCTCAGCGGCGTCACCAAGGAGTACGCGGGCGGCGTCCGGGCCCTCGACGGGGTCGATCTCACCATCGGGCGGGGCGAGTTGCTGGCGATCGCCGGTCCGTCCGGCTCCGGCAAGTCCACCCTGCTGCACATCGTCGGCACCCTGGACCGGCCCTCCGCCGGAACGGTGGAGATCGCGGGCTTCGACGTGGCCTCGCTCACCGACCGGCGGCTCTCCGCGCTGCGCTCGCAGCACATCGGCTTCGTCTTCCAGGCGTTCCACCTGGTGCCGGGCGTCAGCGCCCGGGACAACGTGGCCGAGGGGCTGCTCTACTCCGGGCTTCCGCGGGCCCGGCGCCGCGCCCTGGCCGCCGACGCGCTCGCCCGCGTGGGCCTCGCGGACCGGATGAAGCACCGCCCGCACGAGCTGTCCGGCGGGCAGAAGCAGCGCGTCGCCATCGCCCGGGCCGTCGTGGGCGAGCCCGCTCTGCTGCTCGCCGACGAGCCGACCGGGGCGCTGGACTCGGCGTCCGGGGAGGCCGTGATGGAGCTCCTGCACGATCTGAACCGGGAGGGCGCGACCATCGCGGTCATCACCCACGACACCGAGATAGCGGCGGGGCTCCCCCGCCAGGTGCGCATCCGCGACGGGCGCGTGGTCGCGGACACGGCACGGGGAAAGGTCGCGGCGTGATGGCTCCTGTTTCCCCTCGTACGGAAGGCGCTTCGCGCACGCGGCTCAAGGCGGCCCGGCTGAGCCCCCGGGACGTGCTGCACGTCGGTTCGGCCGGGCTGCGCAGCCGTCCCGTCCGGGTGGTGCTCTCGGCGCTCGGGATCGCCATCGGCATCGCCACGATGATCGCCGTGGTGGGCATCTCGGCCTCCAGCCAGGCGCAGTTGATGCGCCAGCTGGACGCGCTCGGCACCAACATGCTGGTGGCCAAGCCCGGCGAGGGCATGTTCAGCGGGCAGGAGGTGAAGCTGCCCAAGGACGCGCCGGGCATGGTGGGGCGGATCGACGGCGTCCAGGAGGTCGGCGCCACCGGCGACCTCAAGCAGTCCGTGCGGCGCACCGAGAAGATCCCCAAGGACGAGACCGGCGGCATCGCCGTCAAGGCGGCCACCGAACGGCTCCTCGATGTCCTGCGCGGCAAGGTCGCCGCCGGGACCTGGCTGAACGCCGCCAACGGCCGCTACCCGTCCGTGGTCCTCGGCCACGTCGCCGCCGAACGGCTCGGTGTGACCGAGCCGGGGCAGCAGGTGTGGATCGGCGACCGGTACTTCACGGTCGTCGGCGTGCTCGGCCCGATGCCGCTGGCGCCCGAGATCGAGCGGTCGGCGCTGGTCGGCTGGGCGGCGGCGCAGCAACTGCTCAGCTTCGACGGACACCCCACGGCCGTGTACGAACGGTCCACGGACGCCTCCGTGCGCCAGGTGCAGAAGCTGCTCGCGCCGACGGTCGACCCGCGCAACCCGCAGAACGTCGACGTCAGCGATCCGTCGGCGGCGCTCCAGGCGAAGGCGGCGACCGAGGGCGCGCTGTCCACGCTGCTGCTCGGCCTGGGCGGGATCGCGCTCCTGGTGGGCGGGGTCGGGGTCGCCAACACCATGATCATCTCGGTGCTCGAACGCCGCCACGAGATCGGTCTGCGCCGCTCGCTCGGCGCCACCCGGGGCCAGATCCGCATCCAGTTCGTCGCGGAGTCGCTGATGCTCTCGGGCCTGGGCGGGCTCGCGGGCGTCGGTCTGGGCGCGGCGGCGACCGGTGTGTACGCCTCCTCGGGAGGGCTGCCATGGGTGGTCCCGCTGTGGGCGGTCGGCGGCGGCTTCGGCGCGACCTTGGTGATCGGCACGGTCGCGGGCCTGTATCCGGCGGTACGGGCGGCACGGCTCTCCCCCACGCTGGCGCTGCACGCGGCGTAGGGGAGGAGGCGGTAGGCGGGCGGCGGGTCGTCGTGGGGGACGATCCGCCGCCCGTCGCCGTATCGGGGCAAAGCCCTATCGGATCAGAGCCGCATCGGGTCAGAACGGCTTGGTCGGCAGGTACTTGCCGTCCAGCGTGATCACCGCGCGCTCGCCGCCGTCGGGGTCGGCGACCTTCTTCACGTCCAGCTTGAAGTTGATCGCGGAGATGATGCCGTCCCCGAGCTGCTCGTGGACCAGGGCCTTCAGCGTGGTGCCGTACACCTGGAGCATCTCGTAGAAGCGGTAGATCGTCGGGTCGGTGGGGATGCCGCCGGGGATCGAGCCGCGGGTCGGGATGGTCTGCAGCGTCCTGGCGTCATCGGCGTCCAGGTCCAGGAGCTCGGCCACGGCCTCGGCCGAGGCCGTGGGCAGCGGGTGCTGGCCGAGGACGGCGGCGGTGACGAAGGCGACCGACAGACCGGCGGCGTCGGCTATCTGCTGCCAGGACAGGTCCTTGCGGATCTTGGCGTCGACGGCCTTGGCGGCCAGGGCCTGACGGGCGGTGTTGTCGAACTGGGCGTGCACCATGGGAAAGAGCTCCTTTTCGAGCGGGTGAGAACGGTGGAAGAGGGGGATCAGGCCGCGGTGGCGAAGGGGTTCACGACGTCGAGCTGCTCGACGGTGCCGCTGCCGATGTCGTAGCACCAGCCGTGCAGCGCGACCGTGCCCCGCGTCAGGGCGCGGGCCACCGACGGGTGGGTGACCAGGTTCGCCAGCTGGGCGCGGACGTTGCTGCGCACCAGGGCGTCGACCCCGGCCGTGGTGGTGCGGGCCCTTGCGGCATCCGCGTGGCGCAGCCAGTCGGCGGTGGTCGGCAGGGCGCCCATGTCGTGGCTCTCGGCCAGTGCGGTCATCGCGCCGCAGGCGGAGTGGCCGCAGATGACGATGTCGGTGACGCCCAGGGCGGCGACCGCGTACTCGATGCTGGCCGCGATGCCGTCGATGCCCGGTGCGTACGCGGGAACGAGGTTTCCGGCGGTGCGGATGACGAACAGCTCGCCCGGCTCGCTCCCGGTGATCAGCTCCGGCACCACCCGGGCGTCGGAACAGCTGATGAACAGCGTCGACGGCCGGTGGTTGGTCGCCAGGTGTGCGAAGAGCTCCGCCTTGGCCGGGAAGACGTCCCGGCGGAACCGTGCGACGCCCTCGGTGAGGTCTTGCATGTCACTCCCTTCGGTGGCTGTCGGCCCCGTGGGGCTGACGAGATCCACCATGCATGACCTGCTCCTATAGTGTCCAAGACGTGCTATCCATATCTGCTATTGGTCTCATCTATAGTTGGTCCATGGCCCCGGAACTGCGTCATCTGCGCTATCTGCTCGCCGTCGCCGAGCACGGCAACTTCACCCGCGCCGCCGAGGAGCTGCGCATCTCGCAGCCCACGCTCTCCCAGCAGGTGAAACAGCTCGAACGCACGGTGGGGGCGCAGCTCCTGGACCGCACCGGGCGGACCGTACGGCTCACCGACGCGGGCGAGACGTACGTCCACTACGCCCGCCGCGCCCTGCGGGAGCTGGCCGCCGCCGAGCGCGCGGTCCTCGACGTGGCCGACCTCTCGCGCGGCAGCCTGCGCCTCGCCGTGACGCCGACCTTCACCGCGTATCTCACCGGCCCTCTCGTCGCGGAGCTCCACGCCCGCCACCCCGGCATCACTCTGGACGTGAAGGAGCTGGCGCAGGACCGCATCGAGGCCGCTCTGCTGGCCGACGAGCTCGACCTCGGCATCGCCTTCCACCGGCCCCATCTGCCCGGGATCGCCGCGACGCCCCTGTTCACCGAGACCCTGACCCTCGTCGTGGGCACCGCCTCCTCGCCGCCGCTCCCCGTCCACGACCTGGCACACCGCCAACTCGCCCTACTCAGCGGTGACTTCGCCACCCGTGGCCACATCGACGCCTACCTCGACGCGCACGGCGTGCGGCCGCACATCGCGGTGGAGGCCAACTCCGTCCAGGCCCTGGTGGAGATCGTCCAGCGCACCCCACTGGCCACCGTCCTGCCCGACGCGGTCACCCACGACCACCCGCGCCTGCACCCGGTCCCGCTCGAACCGGCCCTGCCCGCCCGCACGGTGACCCTGCTGCGGCGGGAGAGCGCGTACGAGAGCGCCGCCGCCCGCGCCTTCACCCGCCTCACCCGACAGCTCGTACGCGACCGCGCCTATCCGCCCGCGTGACAGCGGCCGCTCACAGCCCGGGCGCGCCCCACACCGGGAACCAGCGGGCGAGGTCCTGCTCGACGTGCAGGTCGTCCGCGAGGACCGCCTTGATCCGCAGCTCCAGCGCGCTGTCGCGCTTCTCGCCGGACAGCGGGGCGAAGGGGTAGAACGTGCCGCGCTTGTAGAGGTACACCAGCGCGAGCGCCTGCCCCTCGGCGTTCTCGAAACCGACCAGGGAGCACAGCAGTTGGGGGCCGAAGCCGCTGCCCTCCAGGGCGGTGTTCACCGCGTGCAGGTCCCCGGCGAGCGCGGTCACGTCGGCGGGGCCGCGCCGCGACAGGAGCCAGGTGTAGCCGTACTCGTCGCGGCTGGACTCCACCGGGCTCCCGGCCCGTTCGGCGTCCGCGTTGAGCAGTTCCTCGACGTCCTCGCGGATCCGGGTGAAGGCCCCGCCTTCGACCGTGGTGAAGCAGACCGAGCCACGGCCGGTCGGCGTGAACCCGGCCGCCGCCTCCAGGGTGACGGCCGCCGACGGCACCGCGAAGAGCCGGTCGAGGTCGGGGGCGACGGGCTTGGTGCGCCCGAGCAGGATGTCCAGGAAGCCCATGCGGATCAGTCACTCCGTCCTGTGGCGGCTCTCGTCGTACGGTTCTCGGCCGTACGGTCCGGGGCGCGCGGGGCCGCTCATGCCGGGCGGCCCAGCTCCGCCGAGATCTTCGCCAGCCCGGCGAGCCGCTGCTCCAGGCTGGGGTGGGTGGACAGGAGCCGGGAGAGCGAGGCGCCGGCGCCGAGGGCGGGCACGAAGTAGAAGGCGTTGAAGGCGCTGGCCGTGCGCAGGTCCTTGCTGGGGATGCGGGCGATGTCGCCGTCCAGCTTGGTCAGCGCCGAGGCGAGCGCGGAGGGGCGGCCGGTGAGCAGGGCGGCGGCCCGGTCGGCGGCCAGCTCCCGGTACCGGGACAGGGCCCGGATCAGCAGGAAGCTCAGCGCGTACACCGCCGCCGAGACCGCCATCACGGCCATCAGGATGGCGAAGGTGTTCTGGTCGCCGCGGCGGCGGCCGCCGAACATCTGGGAGTAGAAGGCGAAGCGGACGATCAGCCCGGCGATGACGCCCAGGAACGAGGCGACGGTGATCACCGCGACGTCGCGGTGGGCGACGTGCGAGAGCTCGTGCGCCAGCACCCCCTCCAGCTCCTCCGGTTCCAGTCGCCTGAGCAGCCCGGTGGTGACGCAGACGACGGCGTGGTCGGCGTTGCGCCCGGTGGCGAAGGCGTTGGGCAGATCGGTGTCGGCGAGGGCGACCCGGGGCACCGGCATGTCCGCCGTGGCGCACAACCGGTCGATGACACCGTGCAGTTGGGGCTGCTCCTCGCGGGTGACGAGACGGCCGCGCATGGCGTAGAGGGCGATCCGGTCGGAGAACCAGTACTGCCCGAACAGCAGCGCCGCGGCGATGACGACGACCAGCACCGTCGACTTCAGCAGGACGAGCAGCGCGGCCACGAACCCCACGTACAGCAGGCCGAGCAGAAAGAGGGTGACCAGCATGCGGGCGGTCAGCTGCCGGTCGGGCTGGAAACGGCCGATCATGGTGTCTCCCCGGGGCCCGGGTCCTTGGATCCTCACTCTCCACCATGCCACTTACGGCGGCCGTAAAGGGGCGCTGCGGCGAGGAGATGAGGGGTAGGGATCGCTCGGGCATCAGCCAGGGACCAGTCGGTGATCAGCCAGTGATCGAGGAGAGGGCCGCTTGATGAGCCAGCCGTTCGGTTTCTACCAGAACGAGATCTACTTCGAGGGGCTCGGCGGCGTCGTGCCGCGCTTCCCCTTCACGTACGAGGAGCTGGAGTCCCGCGCCGAGGCCGCGCTGGGGCCTTCCCTGTGGTCGTACGTGGCGGGCGGTGCGGGTGACGAGCTCACCCAGCGGGCCAACGCGTCGGCCTTCGAGCGCTGGGGGCTGTACCCGAGGATGTTCGTCGGGGCCGCGCGGCGCGACCTGTCCGTCGAGCTGTTCGGGATGACCTTGCCGTCGCCGCTGTTCATGGCGCCGATCGGGGTCATCGGGCTGTGCGCCCAGGACGGGCACGGCGATCTGGCGACGGCCGGCGCGGCCGCCCGCACCGGCGTCCCGATGGTCGCCTCGACGCTCACCGTCGACCCCCTGGAGGAGGTCGCCGCCGAGTTCGGCTCCACGCCGGGCTTCTTCCAGCTGTACACCCCCACCGACCGCGAGCTGGCCGAGAGCCTGGTGCGCCGGGCCGAGAAGGCGGGGTTCAAGGCCATCGTGGTCACCCTCGACACCTGGGTCACCGGGTGGCGCCCGCGCGACCTGAGCACCGCCAACTTCCCCCAGCTGCGGGGCCACTGCCTGGCCAACTACACCTCCGACCCGGTCTTCCGGGCCGCCCTGGACCGCACCCCCGAAGAGGATCCGCGGGCCGCCGCCATACGCTGGGCGCAGGTCTTCGGCAACCCGCTCACCTGGGACGACCTGCCCTGGCTGCGGTCGCTCACCGAGCTGCCGCTGATCGTGAAGGGCCTCTGCCACCCCGAGGACGTCCGGCGCGCGAAGGACGGCGGCGTGGACGGGATCTACTGCTCCAACCACGGCGGACGCCAGGCCAACGGCGGGCTGCCCGCCCTGGACGCGCTGCCCGGCGTGGTCGAGGCGGCCGACGGCCTGCCCGTGCTGTTCGACTCGGGCGTCCGCACCGGGGCGGACATCGTGAAGGCCGTGGCCCTGGGCGCCACGGCCGTCGGCGTCGGCCGCCCCTATGCGTACGGACTGTCCATAGGCGGTACGGACGGTGTCGTCCACGTGCTGCGTTCCCTGCTGGCCGAGGCGGATCTGCTGATGGCGGTGGACGGCTATCCGACGCTCGCCGACCTCACGCCGGAATCCCTGCGGCGCGTCCTCTGACGCCCGTCCCGACCGCGCGGCCGTGCACCGGCTCAGGGAACGGTCTGAGCCGGCTCGCCGCGATCCGTAGTGGTTCAGCGTGCCGACGCCGTCACGCCGACGGCTTCCAGCCTGGCCGGATCGGCCCGCAGGATGGCTTCCTGCGTCAGCCGCAGCGGCGGGCCCGGTTCGACGCCCAGCTCCTCCCGGATGACCTGGCGCGCGCTGCGGTAGACGCCCAGGGCGTCGCCCTGGCGGCCCACCCGGTACAGGGCGGCCATCAGCTGGCGGTAGAAGGGCTCGCGCAGCGGGTGCTGGACGACGAGTCCCTTGAGCTCCTCTATCACGGCGTGATGGCGGCCGAGCGCCAGGGCGGATTCAATATTCAGCTCGATGCAATTCAGCCGTTTCTCCTCCTCCACGGCGGCGAACGAGCCGATCTCCGAAGACCCCGACATGCCGTCCAGAACCGGCCCCCGCCACAGGGCGAGGGCATTTCTCAGACACTCGGACGCGGCCAGGTAGTCGGCCGCCAGGTAACGGGCCCGGCCGCTTTCATACAACCTCTCGAAGGTCCGGACATCGAGTTGGTTCTGGCTGACGTCGAGAATGTAACCCGGGGAAACAGTGACGATCGGCGACGCCCGGCCGGGGGTGCCGAGCAGCTTGCGCAGCTGTGACACATAGACCCGCAGGCTCGCCGCCGCACAGCGCGGCGGGTGCTGTTCCCAGAGCTCCGCCATGAGTTTGTCGCCCGGTACGGTCTCCCCTGCCCGGATCGTCAGCAGAGCGAGCAGCTTGGCGATCTTCGGTGGCGCCGGCGTCAGATCGACGTCGCCGCAGGTCACCCGGAGCCGCCCCAGTACCTCGTAGCGCAGCGGATGACTCGGTCGTGCATAGGACAGGGACACGTGACGCAACCCCCTTGAATGCATGCCGGGCATTCAACTAGTTCGGATCTCCCCGTTCACCCCAGGCCCTCGCGCCCAAGCTGCACGCGATTGCCGATAAACATCGTAGTCGAGCAGTCGTTACGTAACCATTAAAAGGGCGCTAACACCCGGAGCGCAGCACCCAGGAGCCATTTCGGCCACCAATCAGCGGGAATTCGATTATTAATTCCGGGGGCCGTATACACAGCACCCGAGGCGGGCGGCCCGGGGACACCGGGGCCGCCCGCCTCGGGCGTGCCTGTGCGAACGGTCAGACGGACGGCGCGGGTTCGGACGCCGGGGTCTCGGCGAGCCAGGAGAAGACCCGGTCGTGGAAGAGGGTCATGGACCCGGAGTGGCAGTGGGCTCCCCCGCCCTCGTCCGCGGTGAACACGTGCAGGGTCTTGGGGCCGCCCAGGCCCGTGTACACCTTCTTCGCGTGTTCCAGACCGGCGAAGAACATGTCCTCCTCGGCGTCGAGCACCAGGACCGGACAGCGCACCTGCCCGACCACGTCCGCGAGGCCGAACGCGGGCATCCGGCGCAGCAGTTCGGAGGGGCTCTGCGCCCCGAACGTCCACATCGCCTGCCGCAGCAGCCAGCGCGTGAAGGTCTGCTGCACGGCGATCCCGTACATCACGGGGTTGGCGAAGTCGTCGCAGCCCTGCTCCACCCACTCGTGGACGAACGGCGGCAGCCAGACGACGTCCCCGAGCTGCCAGACGGCGTCATGGGCGACGCATCCGGCGAGCCGGTGCTCGAACGCGGCGGCCCGGACGGCGAGCAGCCCCCCGAGGCTGGTCCCGACCAGGGTGACGCGCTCGGGGTCCACCCCCGGCTGGGCCAGCGCGAAGTCGACCACGGGCGTGACCACCTCCTCCCAGTCCGGCCGGAAGGTGAGTCCCTGCTCGCGCAGCACCGAGCCCTGCCCGGGCCCTTCGAAGCAGAGGACGTGGTAGCCGCGCGCCTGGGCGGCGGCCGCGATGAAGAAGTAGCCCTCTTCGAGCGTCGAGTCGATGCCGCCGTGGTGGATGAGGGTCGGGCGCGGCCCGTCGGAGTCGTCGGCGCGGTAGAAGTACCCGGGCAGCGAGCCGTCCCCGTACGGGATGCGGACGAACTCCGGGGGGCGCTCCATGAGCCCGGCCGCCTCGGCGAAGGTCTCCTTGGAGAGCCGCATCAGCCGTACCGCCTCGGGGTCGTGCAGCGGGTCGTCGCGCAGGAAGAACTCGGCGGTGCGGTAGTACGTGTGGGCGCGCAGCAGGGCCGCGCGGGCGTCGAGGGTGCGGTGCTGGGCGAGCGCGGCGGTGGCGAGGCCGTGGACGCGTTCGGCCAGCGCGGTCCACTCGCGCCGCCAGGCGTCGGTGTCGCCGCCGGGGATGCGCGAGGCGACGGCGATGACCTCGCCGAGCTGGGCTCCGCCGAAGTCGGCGTAGCCGGCGGCTCGTAAGGCCTGGTAGTCGAAGGCGGGGTCGTCGAAGAGGAACTTCATGGTTGCGGCTCCTGCATGGGGAGGCGGTTCGGTACCCGTCCGCGCGGACGGGCGGATGGCGCTGCGGCCGACCAGTGCGTGCGCCCGGGTTCCCGGTTCCCGGTCCGGTGGGCGCGGCCCGGCTACCGGGGTGCGGGGTTGCTCCGGGTGCCGTCGAGGAAGGTGTCCACGATCGCCTCGGCGAACGCGGCGGACTCCACCGGCTGCTGACGCAGGATCAGCCGCGCGAGCATCGGGCCCGTCAGCAGCTCGATGGCCTGGTCGACGTCGAGGCCGGGGCGCAGCTCTCCGCTGTCCAGCCCGTCGCGCAGCACCTGCCGCATGGCGTCCCTCCGTGCGGCGACCGCGGTGTTCTCGTACGCCTCCACCAGTTGCGGCCGGTGCACCGCCTCGCCGAGGAGGCCGGCCAGCAGGCGGTGCAGGTTGGTGTCCTGGCCGCGGTGGCGGATCTGGTCGACCAGGTCCACCAGGCGCTCCCGCAGGGGCAGTCCGTCCGAGGGGGTGACGGGCACGTCGAGGCTGCTCAGGGCCGCGAGCACCAGCTCTTCCTTGTTGCGCCAGCGGCGGTAGATGGTGGCGCGGGCGACCCCGGCCCGCTGAGCCACCAGGTCCATCGACAGCGCGCTGAAGCTGCACCCCTCGCCGAGCAGGCCCAGGGTGCTCTCCAGGATCGCCCGGTCGGCCGCGGGGTCGCGCTGGCGCCCGCCGCGGGCGGTGCGCTGCGCGGGGGCGGGCCCGTCCCCGGTCGCGGGGACGGGCCGGAGGCCGGCGGGCGCGGCGCCCTCGGCCTCCGGTGGAACGGGTGGTGGCATGCTCAGACCTCCGAGGAGTGGTGGACCCTGGCCGCCTCGGGCGCGCCGGCTCCGTCGTCGGGCGTACGGGCGGGCAGCAGGAGCAGGCTGACGAGGGTGCCGACGAAGGTGACCCCGGCGGCGACCAGTGCGGTGACGTGCATCGCGGAGACGAACGAGTCGACGGCGTGGCCCGCGAGGGAGGTGCCGCGCGGGCCGAGCGCGTCGGCCGCGGCGAGGCTGCTCTGCACGGACTCCCCGGCCTTGTCGCGCAGTTGGTCCGGCACGGCTCCCAGGTGGTCCGACATCCGCGAGCGGTAGGCGGTGGAGAGCACCGAGCCGAGGACGGCGACGCCGAGCGCCCCGCCCACCTGGCGGAAGGTGGTGTTGACGGCCGAGCCGGTGCCCGCGCGCTGGCGGGGCAGGGCCGACATGACGGCGGCGGTGGCGGGCGGCATCACGCAGGCGATGCCCACGCCCAGGACGAAGAAGACGGATTCGAGCAGCCACAGCGAGGTGTGCTCGTCGACGGTGGCGACGGTGACGAACGCCAGCGTGGTCAGCAGCATCCCGGTGGTGCACACCGGGCGCACCCCGATGCGTTTGGCCGCGAGCGTGGCGGGCGGTGAGAACGCCAACTGGGCCACGGCCAGCGGCAGCAGGCAGTACCCGGCCTGCAGGGGCGTCCAGCCGCGCACGCTCTGCAGATAGAAGACGAGGAAGAAGGTGGCGCCGAGCAGCGCGAAGAACACCAGGCCGATCACGGTCACGGCGGCCGAGAAGCGCGGGACGCGGAACAGCGCGATGTCGAGGGCCGGGCGCTCGGCCCGCCGCTCCCAGCCGACGAAGGCCGCCAGCACGACGAGCCCGCCGAGCATCGTCCCCCACACCCGCCCCGCCGCCCAGTCGTCCGACTCGCCGCCCTGGATCACCCCGTACACGAGGAGGGTGAGACCCGCCACGGACAGGGCGACGCCCACCGGGTCGAAGCCGCCGCGCCCGGGGTCCCGGGACTCCGGCACGATGATCAGCGCGGCGACGGTGCCGATCACGACGATCGGGATGTTGATGAGGAAGACCGAGCCCCACCAGAAGTGCTCCAGGAGCGCGCCGCCGGTGATGGGCCCGACGGCGACCGCCAGACCGGCCGCCCCGGCCCAGATGCCGACTGCCTTGGCGTGTTCGGCGGGCGGGAAGACGTTCATGATGATCGCCAGGGTCGCGGGCATCACCAGCGCGCCGCCGACGCCGAGTCCGGCGCGGGCGGCGATGAGTTCGCCCGCGCTGCCCGCGTAGGCGGACCAGAGCGAGCAGCCGCCGAAGACGACGAGCCCGGTCACCAGGGTGCGTTTGCGGCCCCAGCGGTCGGCCAGCACTCCGGTGCTGAACAGGAGGGCCGCGAAGACGAGCGTGTACGAGTCCACCGACCACTGCAGTGCGCTGGAGGAGGCGCCCAGGCCCTGTGGTGCGGGCTCGGCGAGCGTCTTGAGCGCGACGTTGAGGATCGAGGTGTCGAGGACCACGAGCAGGAGGCTGACCACGAGCACGCCCAGTACCCACCAGCGGTGGGCGGCGGCCTGGTCCTGCTCGGTCGTGCGGGGTTCGAGCTGAGTGGTCACGGGATGCCGCTCCTCGGAAGGAAGAGGGTGTTGCGTGAACTGCCGTCTGCGGCTGTGCGGTTGACGACGCTAGACCCGCCCGCCAATCGAGTCAATGGCGTATCGAAACAGTGGTGACTCACATCCGGGTGACGGGAGAGTGAGGTGAGCTTGCGGCACTGGGTGCCAACTTCGCCTCCCTACCCGTGTGAACACCCCTCGCGCTCCCCCTCTCCCGCGCACCCTGCGGGAACCTCTGAAGCTGCGACGTGCACCTCAAGGCTGCCTTTACACGTCCTTTTCGCTTCCCACCAACGATGGGTCGACAGATGGCACTTGGTGCCGCGCCAGCCCGGACAGACCGACCCGGATTGACCGACAGGGGAAGAGATGCACCAGACGTTGACCGAGGCCGTACGCGCCGGAGCCGAGCAGCACCCCGACCGGCTCGCGTTCGTGTACCTGCACGAGGACGGCCGGACCATGCGGCCCGAGGAGCTCACCTACGCCGAACTGGACCGCCGCGCCCGGCTGATCGCCACCCGGCTGCGCCAGGAGTCGCTGGGCGACCCGTCCCGCCCGGTGCTGCTGCTCTACCCGCCCACGCTGGACTTCGTCACCGCGTTCCTCGGCTGCTTCTACGCCGGGCGCACCGCCATCCCGGCGCCGCTGCCGGACGAGCCGGGCGAGCGGCTGGCCCGGGTCAGCGGCATCCTGAGGGACGCCTCGGTGGGCGCGGTCCTCACCCTGCCCGAGCACCGCCAGGGGCTCGCCGCCTGGCTGGCGGCCTCCGGGGAGCAGGACGTGGTGTGCCTGGCGCCCGAGGACGACGGCGAGGACACCGCACTGTGGTTCCCGCCGCAGGTCCGCGCCGACGACATCGCCTTCCTCCAATACAGCTCGGGCTCCACCAGCCAGCCCAAGGGCGTCATGGTCACGCACGCCAACCTGGCCGCGAACCAGGAGGCCATCCACCACGCCATGCTCACCACGCCCGGCGTCGTCACCGGCAGCTGGCTGCCGCTCTACCACGACATGGGCCTCATCGGGATGACGCTGCACCCGCTGTGGATGGGCGGCACGAGCGTCCAGATGTCGCCGATCTCCTTCATCAAGCAGCCGCACCGCTGGCTGCGGATGATCCACGACTACCGCGTCGAGGGCACCGCCTCGCCCGACTTCGGGTACGAGCTGTGCGCCCGCCGCACCACCGACGAGCAGGCCGAGGGGCTCGACCTGTCCAGCCTGCGGGTGGCGCTCAACGGCGCCGAGCCGGTGCGCGCCGCCACCATCCGCACCTTCACCGCGCGCTTCGCCGCCCAGGGGCTGCGCCCCGAGGCGCTGTTCCCCTGCTACGGGCTGGCCGAGAACACCCTGCTGGCCTCCGCCGGGGACACCACCGCCCCGCACGTCGAACTCGCCGTCGACGCACACCTCCTGGAGCAGCACGAGCTGCGACCCGCCCGCCCCGACCGCGTCTCCAGGACCCTGGTGGGCTGCGGCGCGCCGGCCGGGAGCGAGGTGCTCATCGTCGACCCCATGACGCGCCAGGCGCTGGCGGACGGCCAGGTCGGCGAGATCTGGCTGCGCGGCCCGTCCGTGGCGCGCGGCTACTGGAACCGCCCCGAGGCCACCGACGAGACCTTCCGCGCCGAGACCGCCGACGGCCGCACCGGCTATCTGCGCACCGGCGACCTCGGCGGACTGGTCGGCGGGGAGCTGTTCGTCACCGGCCGCATCAAGGAGATGCTCATCCACCACGGCCGCAACCTCTACCCGCAGGACATCGAGCAGGCCGTGCAGGACTCGGGGCCCGCCCTGCGGCGCGGCGGCGGGGCGGTGTTCACCGTCGGGGACGAGGAGGGCGACCGCTCGCACGTCGTGGTGGTGCAGGAGGTCCGCCCCAACCAGCAGGGCGAGCACGACCTGCCCGCCCTCGCCGCCTCCGTCCAGACCGTGCTCAGCCGCCGCTTCCAGCTCCCCGCCGCCAGTGTGGTCCTGGTGCGCCCCGGCGCGGTCCGCAAGACCACCAGCGGCAAGACGCAGCGCACCCTGATGCGCCGGCTGTTCCTCGACGGCGCCCTGTCCGTACTCCACCAGCGCCTGGAGCGGCCGGTCGCGGAGCTCGTCGCCCGCCCGGCCGAGACCCCCGAGCACTCGGCTCCGCTGGCCGCCCCCGGCCGCTGAGCCCGCCCGGTCCACCGAGCGCCCCCAAGGAAGAGGTACCTCATGTCCATCGCCCCCGACACCCGCACCGCGATCCGCCCGCAGACCCCGGTCCTCGCCCCCGCGGACCTGGAGAAGTGGCTCATCGACCGGGTGGCCTTCCATCTGCACCGGCCCGCCCGGGAGATCGACCCGACCACCCCGCTCGCCGACTACGGCATCGACTCGGTGGCCGCCATCGGCATCTGCGGCGAGATAGAGGAGCGCCACCTGCTGGCCGTTCCGCCGACCCTCGCGTACGACTTCCCGACGGTACGCGCGATCGCCGGGCACCTGGCCGAGCTGCTCGCCGTGGGGGACGCCGGGGCCGCCTCGTGAGCGCACCCGAACCGGTCGCGGTCGTCGGGCTCGACTGCCGCTTCCCCGGGGCCCGGGACGCAGGCGAGTTCTGGAACCTCCTGATGGAGGGCCGGGACGGCACCCGGCGCGTCCCCGAGGAGCGCTGGGAGGCGGACCGCTATGTGCTCGCCGACCCGGCCTCCCCGGGCGAGGCCCGGCCGCCCGGCCGCTCCAACACCGTGCGCGGCGGCTTCATCGACGACCCGGACGCCTTCGACCCGGCCTTCTTCGGGATCTCACCGCGCGAGGCGGCCGCCATGGACCCGCAGCAGCGGCTGCTGCTCCAGTGCTCCTGGCGCGCCATCGAGGACGCGGCGGTGGCCCCCGAGGACCTGGCCGGGACCGACACGGGCGTGTTCGTGGGGGTGATGGCCAACGAGTGGGCCCACCTCCAACTGGCCGACTACGACGGGATCACCGCCCGGCACGGCTCCGGCAACGGCTACTTCATGGGCGCCAACCGCGTCTCGTACCACCTGGACCTCAAGGGTCCCAGCCTGGCGGTGGACACGGCGTGCTCGTCCTCGCTCGTGGCCCTGCACCTCGCCTCCGGCGCGCTGCGCGCGGGCGACTGCGACTACGCGCTCGCCGGGGGCACCAACCTGATCATGACGCCGGTCCTCAACATCTTCTACACCCAGGCGGGCCTGTCCGCGCCCGACGGCCGCTGCAAGCCGTTCAGCGCGTCCGCCGACGGCATCGGCCGCGCCGAGGGCGTCGCCGTGCTCGTGCTGCGCCGGCTCGCCGACGCGCTCGCCGACCGCCAGCCCGTCTACGCGGTGCTGCGCGGCACCGGCGTCAACCAGGACGGCCGCAGCAACGGCATCACCGCGCCCAACCGCTGGGCCCAGCAGCAGCTCATCGAGCGGGTCTGGCGCTCGGCCGAGGTAGGCGCCGACGACATCGGCTTCATCGAGGCGCACGGCACCGGCACCCTCCTCGGCGACATGATGGAGGCCCAGGCGCTCGGCCACCTCACCAGCGGCCGCAGCGGCGGCAGCGTCGCGCTCGGCTCGGTCAAGAGCAACTTCGGGCACGCGGAGGGCGCCGCCGGGATCGCCGGGGTCGTCAAGACGGTCCTGGCGCTGCACCACCGCACGGTGCCGCCCAGCCGCTTCGCCGACGACGAGAACCCGGGGCTCCAACTGCCCGACCGGCGCCTGTCGCTGCTCAGGTCCCCGCTTCGGCTGCCGTCCGGCACCGTGCACGCCGCCGTCAGCAGCTTCGGCATGGGCGGCACCAACGCGCACGCCGTGCTCTCCTCCCCGCCGCGCGCGGTGCACCGCTCCGGCGAGCGGGTCCCGGGCGTGTTCACCGTCTCCGCCCGCTCCGCGCGCCAGCTGCGCCCCAATCTGCTGGCGCAAGCCGACGCGCTGGCCCGGCTGCCCGAGGACCGGCTCGCCCAGCTGTGCTGGACCAGCAACCGCGTCAAGTCCCGGCTGCCGCACCGCGTCGCCGTCGCCGCGGGCGATCTGGCGTCCGTGGTGGCGGGGCTGCGCGAGGCCGCCGAGCGCACCCACGACGAGGAGGGCGGGGTGCGGCGCACGGCGCCCGCGGTGGCGTTCGCCTTCACCGGGCAGGGCGCCCAGCACCCCGGCATGGCCGCCTCCTGGTACGCCTCCTCCCCCGTCTACGCCCGCCTCTTCGACGAGATCGACGCGCACTTGGCGGGCCACCTCGGCCTCTCGGTGCGCGACGCGGTCCTGGCGGGCGATCCGGGCGTGCACCGCACGGGCCTCGCCCAACCGGCGCTCTTCGCCGTCGAGTACGCGATGGCGGGCGCCCTGGCCGACGCCGGGATCCGGCCCGCCGCCGTCATCGGCCACAGCATCGGCGAGTTCGCCGCCGCGTGCGCGGCCGGAGTGCTCGAAGCGGCCGACGCGGCGCGTCTCGTCGCCCGCCGGGGCGCGCTCATGGAGGCGCTCCCGGACGGCGGCGGCATGCTCGCCGTACCACTGCCCGAGGCGGAGGTGGCGGCGCTGCTCACCGATCCCGCACGGGTCTGCGTCGCGGCCGTCAACGGTCCGCGCAGCACGGTGGTCGCCGGTGGGCTCGACGAACTCGCCCTGCTGCGCGCAACGTTGGCCGACCGGGGTGTCAACGCCCGCCCGCTGACCGTCTCGCACGCCTTCCACTCCCCGCTGATGCGGCCCGCCGTCGACCCGTTCCGGCACGAGGGCGCGGACGTGACGGCGGGCGCCCCCTCGGTGCCGGTCTTCTCGACGGTGTACGGGCGGGTCATGGGCGGCGAGGAGCGCATGGACGCCGACTACTGGGCGCGCCAGATCACCGCGCCGGTGCGGTTCGCCGACGCCGCCGCCGAGCTGTTCTCGTCCGGCGTCACCCACATCGTGGAGATCGGCCCGCGCGCCGTGCTCACCCCCATGCTCGCCCGGCTCCGGCCGGCCGACGCGGACCCGGTGAGCTGCCTCGCCGCCCATCCCGGCGAGCGCGCGCCCCGCCACCCGCTGCACCATCTGCTCGGGCAGCTGTGGAGCGCCGGGGCCGATCCCACCTGGGACAGCCTGTACCCGGAGGCGGACCGCGTGCCGCGCCGGCTGCCGCCGTACGTCTTCGACGACAGCTTCCGCGCCTGGCGCTCCGCCACCGCCCCCGAACCGCCCGCGCCCCACCTCCCCGTGGACGCGGCGGCCGCGCGGCCGCCGGTGGCGGACCTCGCGGACCCGTGCCCGCCGACCCCGGACGGTGGTTCCCCCCACGGGGTGTCCGAGGTGACGCACCGTCTGGTGTGCCGGGTCGGCGGGCACGACCCCTCGGCGGTACGGGACCGATCCCGCCTCGCCGAGGACCTCGGCTTCGACTCGATCCAGGTCATGGAGCTCAAGACCCGCATCGAGAACGAGCTGCCCGAGCTCGGCAGCCTGCCCGTCGAGGAGCTGCTCGCCAGCCTGGAGACGGTGGGCGACCTCGCCCGCTATCTGGGCGAGCGCCTCCTCGTACCGACTGCCCCGACACCGTCCGCCCCGGAAGGACCGCGCACATGAGTCCGTCACCCGCCCCCGTCGCCCACCTGGTCTCGGTCGGCACCTGCCTGCCGGGGGAACCGGTGGACAACGCCACCCTGGCCAAGCTCGTCGGCGTCGACGAGCAGTGGGCCGAGATGTTCATCGGCAACGTCAGCAGGCACTTCGCCGTCGACCTGGCGACCGGCCAGGTCCGCCACTCCCTCGCGGACATCGCGGCGACCGCGGCGGACCGGGCGCTCGCGGCGGCGGGCCTGGAGGCCGTCGACATCGACTGCGTCGTCATGGGCACCGCCACCCCGGACCAGCTGATGCCCGCCACCGTCAACCTGGTGGCGGACCGCCTCGGCATCGACAACGTCCCCACCTACCAGCTCCAGTCCGGCTGCGCCGGGGCTGTCCAGGCACTGGACGTGGCCCGCACCCTGCTCCTCGCCGGGCGCTGCTCGACGGTCCTGGTGATCGGTGGCGACGTCTGCGCCAAGCACCTGGAGACGGACTTCGACCCCGGCTCGCGCACCCCCGGCGAGCTGGTCAACTACATCCTGTTCGGCGACGGGGCGGGCGCGGCCGTGCTCAGCGCCGAGTCGTTCGGGGAGCGCGTGGAGATCCGCCAGGTCCTCAACCGCCTGGTGGGCCTGGGCAAGGCGCCCGGCCAGGTCATCGACTGGTTCGGCCTGGGCGACCGGCACAGCGACCGCATCGCGATCTCCGAGGACTACAAGGCGATCGAGGCGGCGGTGCCGGTCCTCGCCACCCAGATGTTCTGGGAGCTCATCGGCGACGTCGGCTGGACGGCCGACCAGGTGGACTATCTGCTGCCGCCCCAGCTCTCCGGCCGGATGAGCGACCGCATCTCCGACGCGATGCCCGCCCCGCTCGCCCAGCGCGTCAACGTGGTGCGCACGGTCGGCAACAACGGCAACGCCCTGCCCTTCCTCCAGCTCGCCGAGCTGCTCGGCCGGTGGCAGGGCGGCGGGCGCGCGGTCACCGTCGCCGTGGAGTCCAGCAAGTGGATCAAGTCCGGCATCGCCCTGGAGCGCGCATGACCACCATCACGACCAACACCCCTTCAGCGGGCGGAAGTTGGCAGGACCCCGAGGTGCTGCGCACCCTGCGCGACTTGTACGCGGCCGGGCGCCTGGAAGCCGAGTACCCGTCGGTACGGCCGCTGCTCGCCCGGCTTCCGGAGCGGCAACTGCCCGCCGCGGGCCAGCTGCTCGCCCGGCTCGACCGCGACGACGTCGTCCGCCACCACGCCGACGTGCCCGTGGTGACCGTCGCCGTCACCGGCCAGTCCACCGTCGCCCCGCTGGTCGCCCCGCTCACCGCGGAGCTGGCGCGCCACGGGCTGCTGCTCGACCCGGTGGTCTCGCCGTACGGCTCGTATCTGGCGGACCTGCTCGGGCCCGGCGGTGCCGAGCCGGACCGGCGGCCCACGCTCACGCTGTGCCTGCTGGACGCGCACACCGTCTTCGAGGAGGTGCCGCTGCCCTGGCGGGTCGAGGACGTCGAGGCCGCGGCCAGGTCCCGGCTCGCCCTGATCTCCCGGGCCGTCCGCGCCCACCAGGACGGCGGGCGCGGCCCGTTGGTCCTCAACACGGTTCCGCTGCTGCACCGCCACGCCCGCCAGCTGGTGGATCTGCGCTCCCGGGCCCGGCTCGGCATCGTCTGGCGCGAGTTCAACAGCGGGCTGCTCGCGCTCGCCGAGGAGCACCCCGGGCTGATCGTCGTCGACCTCGACCCGCTGGTCGCCCAGGGCACACCGGCGTACGAGCCGCGCACGGGCCTGTACGCCAAGGCGCGCCTCGCCGAGGGACTGCTCGCGAGCTACGCCCGGGACGTCGGCCACCTTGTCACCGGGCTGCTCGGCCGGACCCGCAAGTGCCTGGTCCTCGACCTGGACGGGACGTTGTGGGGCGGGGTGCTCGGCGAGGACGGCGTGGACGGCGTCGAGCTCGGCAGCGGGTTCCGCGGCGAGGCGTTCGCCGAGTTCCAGCGGGTGGTGGCCCAGCTCGGCTCGCAGGGCGTGCTGCTCGCCGTCAGCAGCAAGAACGACGACGCCAAGGTGCGCGAGGCGCTGCGCGAGCACCCCTCGATGCTGCTGCGCGAGGAGGACTTCGTCCGCGTCAACGCCAACTGGTCGGCCAAGCACGACAATCTGCGCGACATCGCGGAGCGGGTCGGGATCGGTCTGGACAGCTTCGTGTTCGTCGACGACAGCACCTTCGAGTGCGGTCTGGTGCGCGAGCAGCTGCCGCAGGTCGCGGTGGTCCACGTCGACGAGGAGCCGGCCCTGCACCCGGCCGCGCTGCTCGCGGACGGCTGGTTCGACCTACCGGTGCTCACCGACGAGGACCGCGAGCGGGCGGCCCGCTACCGCACCGAGGCCAGGCGCCAGGAGTTCCGCGAGGACACCGGCTCGTACCAGGACTATCTGGACGGTCTCGGTATCGAGGTCACCGTGCGCCCGCCGGAGCCCGCCGAGCTGTCCCGCGTCTCCCAGCTCACCCTGCGCACCAACCAGTTCCACCTCGCCCCCGAGCGCCTGCAGCTGCCGCAGGTGCGGGAGTGGGCCGAGCGCCCCGACCGCGGTGTGCTGGTGGTCCGCGCCCGCGACCGGTTCGGCGACCACGGCCTGGTCGGCGCGGTGTTCTGGCGCCGCGACGCGGAGGACCTGCACATCGACAACTACGTGCTCAGCTGCCGGGTGTTCTCGCGCGGCATCGAGAGCGCCTGCCTGGCGGCCGTCCTGGAGCACGCGGCGGCGTCCGGGGCGCACGGCGCGCTGGCCCGCCACCGGCCCACCCCGCGCAACGCCGCCTTCGCCTCCTTCTACATCGACCACGGCTTCGTCCCCACCGGCGTCGCCCCGGAGGACCCCGCCACAGTCGTCTTCCGCCATGCCCTGCGCGACATCACGCCCGCCCCCGCCCATCTGCGGCTGCACACCGCCTTCGAGGAGAACTGACCATGACCGCCACCGCCATCGCCGACGCCGCCGGGTTCTGCGCGCTCCTGGAGGACGAGCTCGGCATCCGCCTCGCCCCCGAGGACCTGGACCGCCCCCTCGACGAAGTGGCCGAGTGGGACTCGGTCCATCTGCTGCGCCTGGTCACCGTGGTGGAGAACGTCACCGGCCGCCGCGTCCCGGTGGCCGACCTCCTGGAGGCCGTGACCTTCCAGCAGATGTACGAGGTGGTGCGCGCGTGAGCGGCCCCGCCACGGCCGCCACGGCGGGCTGCCTGGTCCGGGCGCCACGCGAGGACGCGGCGCTGCGGCTGTTCTGCTTCCACCACGCGGGCGGCGGGGCGTCGTTCTACGCCCCGTGGCCCGCGCGGGTGGCACCCGGAGTGGACGTCCTGCCGGTGCAGTTGCCCGGCCGCGAATCGCGGTTCCGCGAGCGGCGGTTCCAGGACGCGGGGACCCTGGCCGAGGCCCTGGCCGACGAGCTCGGCCCGTGGCTGGACCGGCCGTACGCGGTATACGGGCACAGCATGGGCGCGCTGATCGGCTTCGCGGTGGCGGCGGCCCGGATGCGGGCCGGGGGCCGGGCGCCGCTCGCGCTGTACGTCGGCGCGTACGCGGCCCCGCACCTCACCCCGCCGCTGCCGCCGGCCGATCTGTACGGCGACGCGGACCTCGCCCGCCTCCTGGTGGACATCGGCGGGCTGCACCCGCAGTTCCTGGGCCGCGACGACTGGCTGCGCGCACTGCTGCCCATCGTCCGGGACGACTTGCGGATCTGCGCCAGCCACCGGGAGGCGGGGCTGCCGGACCCGGACGACGCCGAGCGGCGACTGCCGCTCGACATCCGGGCGTTCGCGGGCGCGGACGACGCCCTCGTGGACCCGGGCGCGGTCCGCGCCTGGGAGCGGTACGCGCGCGACTTCCGGCTGACCACCGTGCCTGGGGGCCACTTCTTCCCGCGCGAGGCCCCCGAGCCCTTCTTCGAGGAGCTCAACCGCTCGCTGGCCGCTCTGCTCACCGAGGCGCGGCGGGCCCCCGCATGACGGGCCGGCTCAGCGCGGCCGCACCACGCGCGGCACCCCGGCCATGCGCCGCCGGGCCTCCTCCGCGTTCTTCTCGTACAGCGTGCGCTGCTCGTCCACGCCCGGCATGACCCACAGCGGGCGCGAGGAGCCGTCGGCGAAGGCGAGCCCCTCGGTGTCGGGCCGCAGCCCGGTGACGGTGAGCGCGAACGGCTCCTGGTAGTCGATCGCGCCGTCGGAGGTGAGGCGGAAGGGGCGGTCGTGGCCCGGGTAGATGACATCGGCCGCCCCCACCACCCGGTCGATGCTGCGGGCCGCGAGCTCGGCGTCCCAGAAGACCAGCGGGTTGCGGCGCGTGGTGGCCACGTACGCGAAGTGCAGGGCGTCGCCGGTGATCGCGGCCACCCCGGCGTCGGTGTCGACCAGGACGCCGATGCTGCCGGGCGAGTGCCCGGGCAGGGCGATGACGCGGACGCCGGGCAGGATCTCCTCGCCGTCCGCCACCTCCCGGATCGGCAGCTGTTCGAGCAGCAGGCCGGTCCAGGCGGGGGTCGCCCAGTCGTTGGAGTGCGGCGCGTGGGCGTAGCGCCGCTCGTCGCCGTGGAGGAGCAGTTCGGCGCGCGGGAACAGGTCGATGTTCTGTACGTGGTCCCAGTGGGCGTGGGTGAGCACCACGGTGTCGATGTCCGCCGCGGTGAGGCCGTGCGCCGCGAGCGCCGCCCACAGATGGGGGCGGCGTCCGACGTGGGCGGCGTCGACGAGGATGGTGCGCGGGCGGCCGGTGGCGTCGACGCCCCGGACGAGGAAGACGCCGCAGAAGGCGGGGTAGCCCTGGTCGGTGTCGATGGCGAAGCCGGGCAGGAGAATGTCGATCGTCGGCATGGAAATCCCTTGTGTGTGGCCGCCGTTGACGCTCGGACGGCCGGTCCGGTGTCAGCCGTCGGCCGCCTCGTGGACGGCGGCGCGCAGCGCTGCGAGGCTGTGCGGGTTGGCGAGCGTGGAGAGGTCTCCGGGTGCGTCTTGGGTGACGCAGTCGCGGATGAGGCGGCGCATCACCTTGCCGGTGCGGGTCCGGGGCAGTTCGGGCAGGGCGATCACCCGGCTGGGCCGGAAGGCGGGCCCGAGCGCGTCGGCGACGCGCGCGCGGATCCGGTCGGCGTCCGCCGCCGACAGCGTCCCGTGCGCGGGCACCACGAAGCACCACAGCGCCTCGCCCTTCACCGGGTGCGGAATGCCGACCGCCGCCGCCTCGGCCACGGCGGGGTCCCCGAGCGCGGCCTCCTCCACCTCGGCGGGGCCGAGCCGTTTGCCCGCCACCTTCATCACGTCGTCGAGGCGGCCGTGCACGAACCACTCCCCGTCGGATCGGGAGGCGAGGTCGCCGTGGGACCAGCGGCCGGGCCTGCGGCTGAAGTAGGTGTGGGCGAACCGCTCCGGCGCACGCCACAGGCCGCGGGTCATGCCCGGCCAGGACTGGCGCACCACCAGCTCGCCCATCTCGCCCTCGCCGACCTCGGCGCCGTCCGCGTCCTCGATGACCGCGTCGATGCCGAGGCAGGGCCCGGTGAAGCCGCACGGCGTCTGGGGGACGGTGGGCGCGGACGCCAGGAGCGAACCGCCCACCTCCGTACCGCCGCTGATGTTGATGACGGGGCAGCGGCCGCCGCCGACCTCGTGGAAGTACCAGCGCCAGGCGTCCTCGGTCCAGGGCTCGCCGGTGGAGCCGAGGATCCGCAGCCGGGACGCGGCAGCCCCGGGCCCGTCGGTGGTCATCATCGCCCGGGCGAGGCTGGGCGAGCTGCCGAAGACGGTCACCCGGTGGTCGTCCAGGAGCCGCCACAGCCGGTCCGGGCCGGGGTGGTCGACTGCGCCCTCGTACGCGAGGACGCTCGCACCCGCGAGCGTGCAGCCGATGACGACGAGCGCGAACATGATCCAGCCGGGGTCGGTGACCCAGAAGGCCACGTCGTCGGGGCGCACGTCGAGGTTGTAGCGGACCTCGGAGCCGACCTGGACGGGGAATCCGCCATGGGTGTGGACGGCGCCTTTGGGGCGGCCGGTGGTGCCGGACGTGTACAGGAGCAGGAAGGGCGCACCTGCGGGCAGATGGACGGTCTCGGCGGGCTCGGCCTCGGTGAGGGCCCGCCAGGTGGTGGTGGCCGTGCCGGTCGGCTCGTCCGCGACGACCACGAGGTGGCGTACTTCGGGGACCTTCTCCGCCGCCGCGCGGGCGACGGGCAGCATCTCGTACCGCTTGCCGCGCCGGGTCGTCGCCTCGACGGTCACCAGCACCCGCGCCTCGGCGTCGGCGAGCCGGACCGCCAGCGCCTCGGTGCCGAAGCCGGAGAACATCGGGACCAGGACGGCGCCGATGCGGGCGCAGGCGAAGAGCAGCACGAAGGCCTCGGGACCGGGTGGCAGATAGCCCGCCACCCGGTCCCCCTCCCCCACTCCCAGGCCGCGGAGTCCCGTGGCGACCCGGGCGCTCAGCCGCGCCGTCTCGCGGTAGCCGAGTTGTCCCCGCGTGCCGTCCTCGCGCTCCCAGCGCAGGGCGGTCGCGTCCGGGCGGCCGCGGCGCACATGGCGTTCCAGACAGGACTCGACCAGGTTGGTCCGCCCGCCGGGGAACCAGCGCGTGGCGGCGATCCCGCCCCGCCCGTCGCGGGCGCACAGCGGCTGCTCGTGCCAGACGATGCCCATGTCGCGGGCGGCGCTGGACCAGTACCACTCGGGGTCCGCGATGGAGCGGCGCTGCAACTCGCGGTAGCCGTCCAGGCCGTGGGCCCGGCAGAACCGGGCGACGTTGCTGTGCTCGGTCAGCTCCCGGCCGGGGTACCAGGCGTACTCGCCCATCAGCGGGCCTCCGGGTTCTCGATGAGCGCGGCGATGCCCTGGCCGCCGCCGATGCACAGGGCGACGACGGCGAACCGCCCGCCGGTGCGGCGCAGTTCGTGGGCGGCCTTGAGCAGCAGGATCGTGCCCGTCGCGCCGATCGGGTGGCCGAGCGCGATCGCCCCGCCGTTCGGGTTGACCCGGTCGGGGTCCAGTTTGAGGTCGTCGAGTACGGCGAGGACCTGCGCGGCGAACGCCTCGTTGAGCTCGACCACCGCGATGTCGTCGAGGTCGAGCCCGGTGCGCCGCAGCAGCTTCCTGATGGCGCCGGCGGGCGCGAAGCCCATGATCTCCGGCTCCAGCGCGGTGACCACCACATCGCGCAGCAGACACAGCGGGACGGTCCCCGGGCGCAGGTCCGGGACGCGCGTCAGCACCACGGCGGCGGCCCCGTCGTTGAGCCCGGCCGAGTTCCCGGCGGTGACCGTGCCGTCGGGGGCGAACGCCGGGTCGAGCTGGGCGAGCCGTTCCACGGTGGTGCCCGGGCGCGGGTGTTCGTCACGCTCGACCGTGCCGTCCGGGGTGAGCACGGGAACGATCTGCTCGGCGAACCACCCCCGCGCCAGGGCCTCGGCGGCCCGCTGCTGGCTCCGGGCGGCCCAACTGTCCTGGCGGGCCCGGGAGATGGCGAACCGCGCGGCCACGGCCTCACCCGACAGCCCCATCGGGCCGTGCGCGAAGGGGTCGGTGACCAGCGAGAACGTACCGTCGATCCGGGGCTCTCCGGGGAGCTCGTCGGCGGCGCGCTCGCTGTAGTCGAGCAGCGGCTGACGGGTCATCGACTCGTTGCCGCCGGCCACCATGACCTGCGCCTCACCGAGGGCGAGCGTCTGCGCCGCCGACCAGACGGCCTGCAGGCCCGATCCGCACAGCCGGTTGACGTTGTACGCGCGCACCTCGACCGGAAGCCCGGCGGCCAGCGCCGCGCGCCGCGCGTTGAACGCGTCAGGCCCCACCTGGCCGACGCACCCCAGGACGACCTCGTCGACGGCGTGCAGGTCGATGTCCGCCCGCAGCAGCGCCTCCTGGATCACCAGGGCGCCGAGCCGGTGCGCCGGGACCGACCGCAGTGCTCCCTTGAACCGTCCTACGGGCGTGCGCGCCCCGTGGACGACGGCGATGTCGGACAGCATCAGATCCCCCGCTCGTCGAGCCAGTCGAACACCCGCTGGTGGAAGTGGAGGGCCGCGCCCTCCTGGCAGTGCTCGCCGGAGCCGTCGGCGGCGGCGAACCGGATGAGGTCCTTCTCGGCGCGCAGCGCGGCGTGCACCCGCTGCGCCTCACCGCGCGCGACCACGTCGTTCTCGGCGTCCAGGACCAGGGTCGGGCAGGTGATGTGCTCGGCCACGCCGTCGAGGTTGTACGGCATGCAGGCGCGCAGGGCCTCGGCCGGGGTCTTCGCCCCGAACGCCCACATGCCGTGGCGCAGGAACCACCGCAGCTGGGTGCTGTGGGACATGGCCACCGCCAGGGCGGGCCCGGCCACCTCGTCGCGGCTCTCGGCGACCCATTCGGCCAGGTGCGCCGGGATGACCGTCAGGGGCAGCCGGTAGAAGTCGTAGATGCCGTTGTGCAGGACGCAGGCCGCGAAGCGCCGGTCGAAGGCGGCGGCGCGGGCGCCGAGGAGGCCGCCGAAGCTGGTGCCGAAGAGGACGAGCCGGTCGGCGTCGACCCCGGGCAGGGTGAGCGCGTGGTCCACCACGGGGGTGACCACCGCCTCCCAGTCCGGCCGGAAGGCCAGGCCCTGTTCGCGGCGCACCGACTGCTGGCCGGGCCCCTCGAAGGCGAGCACGTGGTAACCGCGCCGCAGGGCGCCCGCGCCGACCATGAAGTACAGCTCCTCGAGCGTGGAGTCGTACCCGCCGTGGTGGATCACGGTCGGCCGGGGCTCGTCCGTGGGTCCGGCGAGGAAGAGGTAGCCGGGCAGGGTCGTGCCCTCGTACGGGATGCGCTGCGGGACGACCGGGGTGTCGAACAGTGCGGCGGCGCGGGCGAACGTCTCGCGCGAGTGCAGGGCGAGCCGGTCCGACTCGCGGTCGTGGTCGCGGTCGTCGAGGCGGAAGAAGTCGGCCGCGCGGTAGTAGTTGGAGGCCCTCAGCAGCGCCTCGCGCGCGCTCACCCGGTGCCCGGCGGCCAGTGCGTCGTCGCCCGCGCGGTGCAGCCGGGCGGCGGTGGCCGACCAGGCGCGGCACCAGGCGGCCTCGTTGCCGTCGGGAACGTCCTCGCAGGTGACGAGCACCTCGCCGAGGTCCGCGCCGCCGCAGGCGGCGTGCCCGGCCGTGCGCAGCGCCTGGAAGGAGAACGCCTTGTCGTCGAAGAGGAACTTCACCGCGGGCCTCCCGCCGAACCACTGAACGGAACGGCACCGTTCCGGCTCGTAGGGCGCGAACGTACACCCGCCGCCTCACGGAACGCAACCGTTCCGTTCCGTGTTAGTCTCCGATCATGGCCAGCCTCCGTGACAGCGAACTGCGGCGTCCGCCCGCCGGTGCCGGCGTACTGCGCGAGTCCGTGACCGAGACGATCCGCCGGGCGATGTTCGAGGAGCTGGCGGAGTCCGGGTACGCGCGGATGTCGATGGAGGCCGTGACCCGCCGCGCGGGCGTCGGCAAGGCGGCGCTCTACCGCCGCTGGCCGTCCAAGGAGGCCATGGTCGTCGAGCTGGTCTCCCAGGCGGCCGCCGCGCACATCCCCACGACGACGGACTCCGGGTCGCTGCACGGCGACGTCGAGCGGTTCCTCCACGAGACCCTGCGGGCGCTGCGGCACCCGCTGGTGGGCCGGATCATCCCCGACCTGCTTGCCGAGTCGGCCCGCAGCGCCTCGCTCCGCGACGCGCTCCACCACGCCGTCCTGGGCCCGCGCCGCGCGGCGGTCGCGACGCTCCTGGACCGCGCGACGGTACGGGGCGAGCTGCCGCCCGACATCGACACCGGCCTGGCCACCGACCTGTTCGGCGCGCCGCTGTACTTCCGCATGCTGGCGGCGGGCGGGCCGACGGACGCCACCTATGTCAGACGGCTGACCCACGCCGTCGTCGCGGCGGTCGCCGCCAGCCGCTGACCGCGGTCGCTCACCCGGGCAGCGCGGCCTCCATGTCGCAGCACCCGCCGCGCCGCATCAGCCGCCCCACCGAGAGCCACTCGTGGTCGGCGTCCGCGTGCCGCTCCGGCTGCTCGAACGCCGCCACCAACTCCTTCGTCTCGTACGGCACTCCGCCCCGCAGCACCGAGACCGTCCGTACCATCGCGGCGAAGTCCTCGAACGGGTCGCCGTCCACCACGGTCAGGTCGGCGAGCTTTCCCGCCTCCACGGTGCCGAGGTGCCGCTCGACGCCGAAGAGGCGGGCCGGGAGCACGGTCGCGGTGCGCAGGGCCGCCGCCGGGGAGAGCCCGCCCTGGTGCAGTGCGCGCAGGCCCAGGTGCAGGGAGAGCCCGACGGGCACGATCGGCGCGTCCGTACCGAGCGCGACCAGGCCACCGGCGGCGAGCACCCGCCGGTAGACGTCGGTCTCCCGGCGCAGTGTGGCCAGTTGGGCCGCCGTGGGCGGCACCCCCGCAGACTGCCGCAGCAGCGCGGAGTCCCACGGCGGCATCACCACGGTGACCCGGGGGTCCGCCGCCAGCCCGGGATCGGCTCCGATCAGCGGCGACGAGGTGAACGGCGTGGCGATGAGCGCGAAGTTGACGCCGCGCGCGGAGTAGACCTCCACCACGTCCTCGTACGCGCGTCCCGAAGCGGTGGTGGCGTGCCCGAACTCGGCGCGCTGGGTGGCTTGCAGATGGGTCGTCAGATCCTGGCCCAGCTGCACGCCGGGCGAGAGCAGATGGCTTCCGGCACGCACCCCGAGCCGCTCGTGCGCGAACCGGGCCGCCTCCTCCATCACCCAACCGGGCGCGCGGACATAGGTCTTGACGAAGTCCCAGTCGAGCGCGGCGCCCCGCTCCAGCGACCGTCGCAGCCCCTCCCTGGTGCGGTGGGCGCGCCCCATGCTGTACGCCACCCGGGACCCGTCGAGCAGCTCCCCCGTGGTGAGCAGCCGGGGCCCGGCGAGCTGCCCGGCGGCCACCGCCTCGCGGATCCGGGCCTGTTCGTACGCGAATCCGCCGAGCGAGACGGCCGTGGTGATCCCATAGGTGAGCTGGCCGACGGTCTGCCGGCCGCCGTAGGAGCTCTGCCACGGGTGGGTGTGCGTGTCCCACAGTCCGGGCACGACCGTCCGCTCCGAGGCGTCGATCCGCCGCAGCGCGCCACGGCCGCCGCGGTGCGGCTCGACGGACGCGATACGCCCGTCCCGTACGACGATGTCGACGTCGCCGCGGACCTGTTCGCCGGTGCCGTCCCACAGCCGCCCGGCGTGCACCACCGTGTCGGCGGGCGCGGGCCGGCGGGCTTCGAGCCGGACCCGGATCGTGCGTGCGGGGCCGCCGTCGACGCCGATGAGCCGCAGGCGCGAACCGGACAGGTACAGCAGCGCCTTCGAGTCCCCGGACCAGGACGGATGGTCGGCGGGTTCGTCGGTCAGGGTGCGCGGCGGGCCCTGCGGGGTGCCGTCGGGGGCGACGGGCAGCAGGCAGAGCGCGGACTCGACGATCACCGCCATCCAGCGCCCGTCGGGCGACCAGACGGGCCCCGAGTCGTACCGGTCGGAGACGCAGACGTGCGGCGCGACCGCGTGGAGGCGGGCGGTGCCGGTCTCCGCGTCGACGACCCGGATGAGATTGTAGCCCTCCCGGAAGCGCGCGTTGAGGCGGTTGCGGTCGCAGAGCGCGATGCGGCGGCCGTCGGGCGACCAGCTGGGGCGGCCGGGCAGCCCGCCGCCGCCGAGGGGCGCCGCAAGCACGCGTTCGGTGCCGGAGGCCAGGTCGCGTACGAGGAGGCGGCCGGTCATGTCCAGGCAGGCGAGCCGCTTCCCGTCGGGCGAGAGCGCCGGGTGCACACGGCCGCCGGTCGCCAGCGCGCGCTCCTCGCCGGTGGCCAGATCTCGACGGTAGACGCCGAGCAGCCCGTCGCGGTCGTCGGCGTACAGCAGCGCCCGCCCGTCGCGCGTCCAGACCGGCCCGAGCAGATAGCGCGTCGGCGCCGACTCGCGCAGCCGCCGGGGCGGCCGGGAGCCCGAAGTGTCCGCCAGCCACAGGGTGTTGAGGGCGGCGAACGCGATGTGGCGCCCGTCGGGCGAGAGCGCGGGCAGATGGACGCCCCGCACCGGCCGTACCCGCCCCTCGCCGAGGTCGTACTCCTTGACCCGGTAGCGCGGCCGCTCCACGGGCAGCGCGCCCTCGAACGGGATCGTCTCCGCCTCCCCCGGCCTCTCGGGCCGTACGAGCGTGAAGCGCCCGTCGACGGTCAGCAGCAGTTCCCCGGCCGCCGTCCAGCGCGGGGGCACCGGCGCGACGTCCCCGGCGACGGCGACCGGCTTGCCGTCGACGACGAGCGTGCAGGAGCCGTTCGGCGCGGCGGTGGTGCGCAGATGGGCGAGCCGACGGCCGTCCGGCGCGAGCGCGGGGCACATGACCTGCGCGGCTTCGCTCTCGGTGTGGACGACGGCGACGGGCCCGGCCCCCTCGGCCGCGACGGCGGCGACGGTCCGCGCCTCCAAGCCGAGCCCCGTGGGGGTGGTGACGACCTTCGCGCGGACGAACAGGATCCGCGCCCCGTCCGGCGACCAGGTGGGGTCGAAGTCCTCCCAGGCACCGTCCTGGAGCGGGCCTTCCTGGCCGGGCAGCCCGGTGTGCTGCGTG
The DNA here is from genome assembly GCF_014649795.1 of Streptomyces melanogenes. Classification (GTDB taxonomy): domain Bacteria; phylum Actinomycetota; class Actinomycetes; order Streptomycetales; family Streptomycetaceae; genus Streptomyces; species Streptomyces noboritoensis. The sequence goes on along the minus strand of NZ_BMTS01000004.1, from coordinate 164,426 downwards.
AGCCGCCCGGTCCGCAGGTCGAGTACGTGGACGCGGTACGCGCTGCCCGCCACCGGGTCGCCCGCGCGCTCGGACGCGAACGCGATCCGGGTCCCGTCGGGCGACCAGGCCGGTCCCCGGTCGTCCCAGGGCCCGTCGGTGCGCCGCCGCACGTCCGAGCCGTCCGGCCGCACGGTCCACACGTGATAGCCGCCGCCCTCGTAGGCGCAGAAGGCGACGAGTGAGCCATCCGGAGCGTGCACGGGCCGACCGGGTTCCAGGCCCGCCGGGGTGAGCGGCACGGCCTTGCCGCCGTGCCGGGGCAGCGACCACAGCACGCTCTGGACCTCGGCGACCACCGTGTCCCCCGCGGGCGCGAGGCTGGCGGAGCCGTTGGTGGCCGCGCTGAACGACAGCGAGAGCCCCTCGCGCCGGCGGGCCGCCGCCGGGACCGTCCCGACGGCGGTGACGGCCCCCGCCGCACCGGCGGCGGCGAGCAGTTGACGACGGGAGAGGGAGCTCGCGGCGACGCCGCTGGAGTCACGATCCATGCCCCCACACGCTGGCGCACCACGCAGCACGTGGGCAACCGCGCCATTCCGGCCAAACGGGTCGTGCCGAAGCACGGAGTCAGATGCGCCAGGACCGTATCCGGTCGGCCGCGTCGTACGCGTCGGTGTGGCCCGCGTCTATGTCGCGGGCCAGGTCGATGAGGGCGCCGTACGGGGCGTCCAGGCCCTCGCCCGCCGCGTTCATGTACGCGACGACCACCGCCGCGCCGAAGAGCGCGTTGCGGGCGGGCAGGGGGCGCAGCCGGATGATCGCGTGCATCAGCGCACCCGCCCGCCAGGAGTTGTCGACGGTCGCCTCGACCCGGGGCGTGTTGACGCGGTGGCGGCCGACGGCGGCCACCAGGCTGGAGAAGTCGTGGACCGTGGGCTGCTTGGGCAGCACTTCCGTCTGGCGTTCGAGCAGCCAGCGGATGTCGATGTGGAACTCCACCGTCAGGCGGCCCGCCCCGAGGAGTCCCGCTGGTCGGGGGCGTCGTCGGGGAACGCCGCGTCGAAGGCGTCGCCCTGTTCGGCGATGAACGAGCGGAAGACCTCGGCCGCGCCTTCCAGCCGTGGATCGCGCACCGCCTCGTACGCGGCCTGAGTGATGAGCGCCGTCACCGTCGACCCCTCGGCCGCCGCGCGCTCCTTCAGCAGCGCGTGCAGCTGGTCGTCGACCCGGATCGTCACTGACTTGGACATGCTTCGACCGTACAGCAGGCCGTACAGCGCGGAACAGCCTCCGTCGAAACGGTCTCGCGGCCGCCGCATCGGGTCACTCGGGCACCGAGCGGACCACGACCAACGAGCCCTCGTAGGAAAGCTGCTCGCGCAGCGCGCCGAAGCGCGCGTCCCACGCGCCGCTCTCCAGGTCGCGCCGCAGGTCGCGGACGAACCGCTCGCGCACCGGCTCGTCCACGAAGCTCCAGGCGGAGCACGCCTGCCGGGCGCCGGGGTCGAGCAGCGTCTCCGGGCGCGCGTAGTACGCCTCGTTGAAGCCGTCGGTGCAGTCCACCGGGATCGGCACCGGCCGCACCGTCACCCGGCCACCCAGCGCGTCGGCGAGGTCCGCGATCGCCGGGTAGCGGCGGGCCTCGGTGTCGAGGACCTCGGGCGCGTACGCGTACAGCCAGAAGTCGCGCACCAGCTCGGGGTCGCAGGTCAGCACGACGACCGGCCCGCGCGCCACCCGCCGCATCTCCCGCAGCCCCGCCTCCACGTCGCTCCACTGGTGCACGCTGAACGTGGTCATGGCCGCGTCGAAGGCGTCGTCGCCGAAGGGCAGATGCTCGGCCACCGCGTCGATCGCGGGCGGCAGATGCGCGGGCCGCTGGGCGCGCATCGACGCGGACGGCTCGACGCGCGTCACCTCGCGCGCGGTGGACTCGTACGAACCCGCCCCCGCGCCCACGTTCACCACCGTGCGCGCGTCCCCCAGCGCCCGGGAGAGGAACTCCTCGATACGGGGCTCGGGGCGCCGGTGGTCGGCGTAACCGACGCCTATCGTGCCGTAGTCCGCGTCTCCCGCGCTGCCGTCCGCTCTGCGTTCCTTCATGATCCGAACCTAGTGGGTGGCGGCGGACGCGCCCAGGGGCCAAGTCCCGTACGGGATCAGGCGTTCGCCGCGTACCGCCAGAAATCCTGCATCGAGGCGGGCGGCGGAGTCGGCCCGGTCAGCTCCAGTTGCGTGAGCAGGATCGTAGCCGTCCCCGTGGACGGGACGATGTGCGCCGCCGTGCCGGTGCCGCCCAGCCAACCGAACCGGCCCGGCACGTTCCACGGCTCGGCCGTCCCGACGTCGACCGAGCCGCCGAAGCCCCAGCCCTGCCCCTCCAGGAACAGCGTGCTCGCCTCGCGCTGGGCGGGGGTGAGGTGGTCGGTCGTCATCTGCCGTACGGAGTCGGGCGACAGGACGCGGTGGCCGTCGAGCGTGCCGCCCGCGAGCAGCATCCGGGCGAAGGAGTACAGATCATCGACGGTCGAGACGAGCCCGCCCGCCCCGGACGGGAACGCGGGCGGGGTGCTCCACTGCCCGCCCTGCGCGTCCACCAGCTCCAGGCCGCCGGAGTCCGGGGCCCCGGCCCGGTAGTAGCCGGTGAAGCGGCCGAGGTCGGCGGCCGGGACCGCGAACCCGGTGTCGTTCATGCCCAGCGGCTCGAAGATCCGCTCGGCCAGGAACTCGGGCAGCGGCCGCCCGACGGCCCGGGCGATCAGTACGCCCTGGATGTCCGAGCACGCGTTGTACAGCCAGGCCTCGCCCGGCTGGTACAGCAGCGGGATCCGGGCGAGCGCCGCCATCCACGCGTCCGGCGCGGCGACGGACTGCGGCTGCGGCGGCCCCTGGAGCAGCTCGGTGAAGAGCGGGGCGACGGCCGGGAGCGAGAAGTCGGCCGGGAAGCCGTATCCGGCGCGGTAGGTGAGCAGGTCGAACACCGTGATGGGGCGGACGGCCGGGACCACGTCGTCGACGGTGCTCTCCGGCGTACGGACCACGCTGGGCGCGGCCAGCTCCGGCAGCCACCGCGCCACCGGCGCGTCCAGCGCGAGCCTGCCGTCCTCGACCAGCGTCATCACCGCCGCGGAGACGATCGGCTTGGTCAGCGACGCGATCCGGAAGATCGAGTCCCGGGCCATGGTCGTGCCGCCCTCGTCGTCGGTGTGCCCGACGGCCGCCACCTCCACCCGGCCGCCCCGGGCCACCAGGCCCACCGCCCCCGGCGCACAGGCGTCGCCGCCCACGTGCTTCTTGAGGATGTCGTGCAGATCGCTCATCGGCCCACCTTCGGAAGTCGCCAGTCGGTACGCGAAGCCGGAAGGAAGACCGACGGCGGCGCGCAAACTCATCGGTCCCCCACCCGACGGAGTACCGATGAATCGCGCGTTCCTCCGACGTCTATCCGTGATGGACCACACGAACACGGCCTGGTCGCCGGACGGAACGCCCCTCGCCTACGAGTGCGCCGGGGAGGGGCCGCCGGTGATCCTCGTCGGCGGCGCCTTCTGCACCCGGGAGACGCACCGGGAGCTCGCCGGTCTCCTCGCCCCGCGTTTCACCGTGTTCAACTACGACCGCCGAGGCCGTGGCGCCAGCGGGAACACACTCCCGTACGCGGTCGCCCGCGAGGTCGAGGACCTGGCCGCGGTCGTCGCGGCGGCGGGCGGCAGCGCCCTGCTCCACGGGCTCTCCTCGGGCGGCGCCCTGGCGCTGGAGGCCGCGGCGAGCGGGCTGCCGGTGACGGCCGTCGCCGTGTACGAGCCGCCCTACGCCCTGGAGGCCGAGCGGCGGGCGGGCAACCTCCGGTACGGCGAGCAGCTCGCCGCCCTCCTGGCCGCCGAACGGCGGGCGGACGCCGTGGAGTTGTTCCTGACCAGGATCGGCGTGCCCCCGCCCGCGATCGAGCAGTTCCGACTCGCCCCCTTGTGGCCGGGCATGGAGGCGCTGGCCCACACCCTCGCGTACGAGCACGCCGTGCTCGGCGATGCCGCGCTTCCCGTGGAGCGGCTGGCCTCGGTGACCGTCCCGGTGCTCGCGCTGTGCGGCGGGGCGAGCCCGGAGTGGCTGCGCGCCCCGGCCGGCGCGATCGCCGGGGCCGTGCCGGACGGTCGTGCGCTCTCCCTCCCCGGCCAGACGCACGAGTTCTCGGCGCGGGCGCTCGCCCCGGTCCTGGCGGAGTTCTTCGGCGGCGCCCCGCGCATTCTGCCCTGACGTCCTCGCCCACCCCTCCCACCTGCACAGACAGCTAAGATCACGAGGATTTTTCACGAACGGGGAAGGAATGCGACCTGTGCGCGTTTGGGGCAAGGGCATCGCGCTGGCGACCGCGGGGGCGGCGCTCGCGGTGATGCTGGCGGGGTGCGGAAGCGGCGAGTCCGAGCACGAGGGGCCGGAGGGCGGCACGGGCGCGCCCGAACCGGGCGACGACAAAGGAGCCGCGAAGGGCTCCGGCAAAGGGGCGGACGTCCGCGCCGCGTTGACGGCCGCGGCCAGGAAGACCGGCGAGCAGGCCTCGTACAAGACGCTCCAGACGGGGGCGCCGGGCTCGGGCCACTCCGAGATGCTGTTCCAGAAGGCGCCGTCCGCGAGCGTCATCAAGTCGTGGACCAAGCCGTCCTCGGCCAATCCGAGCGGCTTCAGCCAGGTGATCTCGCTCGGCGGGAAGACCTACGTCCACACGGACGAGGTGCCCGGCAAGAGCTGGTACACGATGGACGACACCGCGTACGCGGGCCGCGACAAGGGCTCCGGCGAGTCGCGGGCGGCGGGATACGTGCCCGAGTTCGCGGGCGCGCTCGCCGCGTCCCCGTCCACCCGGCGCGTGGGCGAGGAGCGGGTCGGCGGGCGTCCGGCCGACCACTACCGGGGCACGGTCGTCGTGGACGAGCTGGCCGCGTACAACGGACCCGCCATCGACAAGGGCGTCCGCGACAGCTATGTCGCGAGCACCCGGCGGCAGGGCATGAGCTCGGTCGTCATCGACCTGTGGGTCGGCAAGGACGGGCTCGTCCTCAAGTCGCGGGAGGAGGGCCGGGGTTCGAAGGGGCCGGAGCTGGTCGTCGAGGAGTACTCGGACTTCGGCGCGGTGCCGGCGATCACACCGCCTCCGGCGAACACCGTGGCCACCTGGAAGGAGTTCATCGACGGCATCTCGCAGCGGTCGTAGGACTACGCGCGCGTGAGGGGTGCCGCCGTGGCCCGGCGGCACCCCCCTGTCGTCGCGTAGGGAATGCGGTCAGCGGTTGAAGACGCTGGTGCGGCTCCCTTCGACGGCCGCCGTGCCGTCCAGCGGGGTCTGGTTCGCGAGTCCGCACAGCTGCGCGGGGGTCAGGCCCGCCAGCGCCTTGAAGTCGCGGTTCAGATGCGCCTGGTCGTAGTAGCCGCACGCCGCCGCGAGTTCGGCGAGCGACCCGTGCGAGCCGTACGGCAGCGTCAGCGCGCGCTGGAACCGCAGGATCCGGGCGACGGACTGTATCGGCAGCCCGATCTGCTCCCGGAAGAGCACCTGCAGCCGTCGGCTGCCGCGGCCGGTGACCCCGGCCAGTTCACCCAGCGTCATCCCGCCGTGGCGCGCGCTCAGTCTGCTCCACGCCTCGGCCACCACGGGCGACGGCACGGGGCCGTCGGCCAGCAGGCTCGCCAGGGCGTCGTCGAGGACCATCCAGCGCGCCTCCCAGTCGGGTGCCTCGGCGAGCCGCTGGGTCAGCCGCTCCGTCCACCTCTTGCCCAGCAACTCGTCCGGGTGCACGGTCTCGTTCGCCAGGTTGTGCATGGATATGCCCAGGCACATATAGGCGCCGAGCGGCGTGAAATCCACTTCGACGGCCTGTCCGGAGCCCCGGTAGCCGCCGAGGACGGGTGACGTCCGCAGACCTCCGACCAGCGAGTACCACGTGTCGCCCGCCGCCCCGCTCTCGCCGGGGCCGAACAGGTGCAGCGGGTCGCCCCAGCCGACGATCAGCGTCACCGTGGCGGCCGGCAGGGTCAGCCTGGCGGGCATCCCTCCCGGTGTGCGCCGCCCCCGGTACTTGACCACCTGACCCCGCAACCAGTCAGGTGCCGCTCGTTCCACATTCTCCCCTCGGTCTTCGGTAATCAAGGATGCTTTGGCCTCCACCTGCAACCCTCTCCTCACCATGCGCGTGTTCCGCCGACCGGAATCCGGCAAGGCAGTGCGCCTTCTTACAAGACCAGCGGTCGGCCTCGGAGGCAGTCTGTGATGGCAGAGGTGGTGAAGGCCAGGAACGGACGAACCCCTGGCCGAATATCGGCCATCGCTCGATGCCGGGCGCATATGCCCCTGGTCTCAGACCAGTCGAGCGGCGGTACGACGGGCCCGGCGAGGCCGGCACGGGCCGGTCCGCTTTCCTGTTGTCACCCGCTCACGGGGGTGGCGGGTGACAACAGGAAAGCGGACCGGGGACGACAAGCGGAACCGGACGGCGAGCCTCGGCGTCCCTCCGGGCATCCGCACGATCACCCTCTGCACACGGGAGGACCCCTCCATGGCCGGAACGGCTGCCCGCTACCTCTACCTCGCACGCCACGGCGAGGCACTGCCCGACGAGAGCGGACTGACGGAGAACGGGCGCCGCCAGGCCGTCCTGCTCGGCCGCCGGCTCCGGGAGAGCCCGCTCGCCGCGGTGCTCCACAGCCCGCTCGCGCGTGCGGCCGAGACCGCGCACCTGATCCACGGCGAGCTCGACGGCGTCCCCATGGAGCCGTCGGAGCTGGCCGGGGACTACATCCCGTACGTGCCTCGCAAGGAGGAACTCCCGCCCGAGTACGCCGATTCGATGCTCGACCGGCTCGCGCAGTTCCCGGCCGAGATGAGCGAGCTGGGGCGGAAGCTGGCGCCCGCCGCGCTGGAGCGGTTCGCCCGGCCCGTGGACGGCGACGAGCCGCGCCACGAGCTGGTCGTCACCCACAACTTCCTGATCGGCTGGCTGGTGCGGGCCGCGCTCGACGGCCCGAAGTGGCGCTGGCAGGGGCTCCAGCACGCCAACGCGGCCCTGACGGTGATCCGGTACGCGCCCGACCGCCCCGCCTCCGTCGTCTTCTTCAACGACATGGGGCATCTGCCCGCGGAACTGCGCTGGACCGGCTTCCCGCCGGAGTTCCGCGTCTGAGCGGTGTCCCGCGAGGCTCAGCGCGCCGTCGCCGACGGCGAGTGCGCGCAGGTCGGCCCGGGGCGCCGACACCGTCTGCCTATGATCGTTGGAGGCGTTCGATCGAGGTGCTGGTCGAACGCGACCGCACACGACCACGGAGGCTGAACGGGCATGGCTGAGCGACAGGTTGTCATCGTCACCGGAGGCGGTACGGGAATCGGCGCTGCCACCGCACGGCTGCTCACCGGCGCCGGACACACGGTCGTCGTGTCCGGGCGCCGCCCCGAGCCCCTGCGCGAGATCGCCGAGGAGACCGGCGCGCTCGCCCACCCCTGCGACATCGGCGACCCGGAGGCCGTGCAGGGCCTGGTGGACGCCACGCTCGCGGCGTACGGCCGCCTGGACGGCCTGGTGCTGAACGCCGGGACCGGGCGCAGCGGGGCCGTCGGCGACACCTCGGTGCAGGACTGGGACCTGGTGATGCGCACCAACCTCACCGGCCCGTTCCTGCTGCTGCGCAGCGCGCTGCCGCAGCTGGTCGAAGCCCGCGGGTCCGTGGTCGCGGTCGCCTCGGTGTCCGCGCTGCGCAACGGTGTCGGCAACGCCGCGTACGCCACCTCGAAGGCCGCGCTGCTCCAGCTGTGCCGCTCCCTCGCGGTCGACTACGGGCCGAAGGGGCTGCGCGCCAACACGGTGTGCCCGAGCTGGGTGCGCACGGAGATGGCCGACCGGCGCATGGCACGGTTCGCCGAGGAGGCGGGCCTCGCGGACGTCGACGCGGCGTACGAGACCGCCACCCGGCTGCTGCCCGCCCAGCGCCCGGGCGAGCCGCGCGAGGTCGCCGAGGCCATCGCGTGGCTGCTCTCCCCCGCGGCCTCGTTCGTCAACGGCGCGACGCTGACCATCGACGGCGGGGCGACGGCGCTCGACCTCGGGACCGTGCCCTTCGGGTTCCACGTCGAGCGCCGCGAGGACACGACCGGCTGAGAGCAGGCTTGGCGTCTCGTCAGGCAAGGCCGGTGAGGAGCTCCTCGCGGCTGTTGACGCCCGTCTTGCGGTAGATCGCCTTGAGGTGGTCGTTGACCGTGTGCGGCGACAGGTCGAGCCGCCGGGCGATGTGCTTGGTGGGCAGGCCCTGGAGCACTTCCTGCATGACGGTCCGCTCCCTGGTGGTGATCCCGTACCAGACGGAGACGGCGGGCAGCAGCAGGCGCCCCGGGGCCGGTTGGATCGTGACGGCCACCGCGCCCGGCTCCGGGCCTTCGAGCAGTTGGCCGTGGAGCGCGATCCAGCCGTCCCGGGTGGGGACGCGGCTCAGCGCCTGCCCGCCCGCGCGCCGGGCGAGGTGGGCGATGTTCCAGACGGTGGCGGTCAGGTCCCGCTCGTCCACCGAGGAGGCGACGGGGGCCAGCAGCCGCATCCACTCGTGCGCCGAGGGCGTCGCGGAGGCGACCTTGTCGTCGGCGCCGACGACCGCGACGCCGGGCGAGAGGCTGTAGCGCGACGGCCGCAGCGGCGCACGGGCAACGAACCGTTTCAGCGCGGCGGCGAGCGGCTCGGCGAGCGTCTGCGCATGGGCCGCCTCGGCTGTCGAGAAGGGCCTGCCGCCCCTCTCCCGTACGAGGATGAGGCCGCCCCAGGCGACGCGCGCGTGGGTGAGCCCGATGCGCATCTCGCCGCCGAAGCCCTCGGGGACGCTGACGTTGTGCAGCCGCACGCGGTGGCGGTATCCGGCTCTGACCACACCGGTCTTGGCGGGGCCCGCGACGAGCCGTTCGAAGGGGTGGCGCTCGGCTCCGGCGGCGTCGTCGAGCGCCATCCGGCGCGCGGCCGCCTCGCTGTAGTCGTGTTCCTCGGTGAACAGACAGCTGGCTCTGTTCAGCGGGTCGAGCCCGGCCAGCATGTACCCGTCGTGCGGCACGATCCGCCCCAGCTCGTCCGAGAGCGCCCGGCCGAGATCCGGCACGGTCACCGCGTCCGCCGCTTCGGCCGACAGGGCCCGAAAGATCGCTTCAACTCCCCCGGTCACCCCACGAGCGTAGCCCGTGGCCGTCGTGCGATCGCGGCAATTTCCGCCCGTCCATGGTCACTTGGCCAAAATGCGCTCGACGGGCCGCACGTCAACCCCCAGTTCTTGGGATTCCGGACAATCCACGGCCGGAGCACAGTCGTTGAGCCGAGTGCGCCGCACCGCTCCCCATGAACCGCGCCACTGTTCCCCGTGTTTCCAGGTGCTCCAGGACATGAAGGAGAAGGCCGTGACCGATCAGTCTCAGACGCGCCGAGGCGTCATCAGGGCCGCCGGTGGTGCGGCCCTGGCCGCCGGGGCGATGGCGCTCGGCGCGCCCGCGGCGCAAGCCGCCCCGCACCACGGCACCAAGTCCGCACCGGCGGTGCCGCCCGGCGCCGCCGCCCACAACGAAGCGAGGGCCGCCATGGGGCTGCCGATCCCGGACGAGGTAACCGCCTACCAGAACAACTGGAGATTCTGCAATTACTGCTTCGGCCTCTGGTGGAACGGCGCCCCGACCAACGGCGCCTGCCCCTCCAGGAACTCGCCCGACGGCCAGCACCACGGCCCCGGCAGCTGGAACTTCATCCTGCCGGCGAACCCGGCCGAGCACATCTGACATCGGACCCCCCTCAGAAAAGAGGGCGGCGGCACGGCCAGTCATGGCCGTGCCGCCGCCCGGGTTCAGGGCCCCGAGACCAGGTTCACCACGTTGTTGGAGGAATTGGCGGTCCCTCCGTTGTTGTTGATGACGTGGTTGATCGTTCCGGTGCCGCCGAGCGAGACCGTCACCATGTCGTGGAAGCGGACGCCCGCCGCGCTCGGCGCCTCGAAGGCGCGCTCGGCCACCACCGACGGGTTGGCGTTGAAGAAGCAGTAGCTGCCGAGCCCCCACGCCTCGTGGCTGGTCACCGAGCTCGCGACCTTGTACGCGTCGTAGCCCCGGGTCGCACCGTTCATCCACGCGGACTGGTTCGGCGGGTCGTACGGCATCTCGTTCTGGAAGAAGTACGTACGGCCGCCGTTGCCGTTCCAGATCACCTGGTGCTGCTGGTAGTGCTCGACGAACAGGCCGTACATCGTCACGTCGGTGCCGTTGACGACCAGCCCGTTCGCGGCCGTGTTGCTGGTCCAGCCGACGCCGCTGCCGTGGTCGGCGCGCCACAGCCACATGTGGTCGCCGATGACGTCCGAGCTGTCGACCACCAGGCTCTGGGTGGCCCTGCCGACGCCCGCGCCGCCGATGCGGAAGAAGACGTCGTGCAGCGAGGTCGGGTCGGCGGTGTGCCGGGCGGTCGCGCCCGGGGTGCCCACCCGCATCAGGAGCGCGGAGTTGGTGGACCCGGCGTCGATGAGCAGTCCGGCGACCTTCACCCCGTCGACGTCCGCGACGTTCATCGCGGTGATGCCGTTGTCCGGGACCAGGGTGGCCAGGCCCAGGCCGAGCACCACGGTGTCCGGGCGGTTCACCGCGAGGGTCTGGTTCAGGTGGTAGACGCCCGGTGTGAACAGCAGGTTCTTGCCCTGGGCCAGCGCGCCGTTGATGTCCGCCGCCGTGGCGCCGGGCTTGACGACGTAGAACTGGTCGATGGGCAGCGAGGTGCCCGCGGGCGTGCCGTTCGCCCAGGTCGTGCCCTGGGCCGCGGTGCGCAGCGCGGGCACGAACACCTTGTACGCGCCCGCCGCGTCCACGTACAGGAACGGCTTCTCACGGATCACGGCGCTCTGCGCGACCGTGGTGTAGGGGGGGCTGGGGAAGGTGTTGGCCGGGGCGTTGGTGTCGCCGACGAAGACCATGTTCCAGTTCGAGCCGTTCCAGCTGCCCCACTGGCTGTTGCGCGAGAGCCACTGCTGCTGCGAACCGGAGCGCACCTGGCCGTCGATCTTGGAGTCGGCCATGAACCCGCCGCTCGACCAGCCGCCGTCGTCCAGCTGGAGGTTTCCGCGTACGTGCATACGGCGGTACGGGGCGGCCTGCGAGACGGCCCACCGGTCGCTGCCGCCGCCCGGGTTGACCGACAGGTTCTCGGCGGAGCGCCAGAAGTTCTGGGTGGCGTTGCCCTGGAACCAGTCGGCCTCGGCGTGCACGGCGCCGTTGATGGTCACCGCGTCCGGCGACAGACCGAGCCCGGCCACCTGGGTGTAGAAGCCGACATTGGCGTCCACGTTGTAGCTGCCCGGCTTGAAGAGCAGGGCGTAGCGCTGGGCGCCGAACTGGTTGGACTCCTGCTGGCCGAAGACCTGGTTGAGCCTGCTCTGGATGGTGGCCGAGGACATCGACGGGTCGAAAACCGACACGTTGGGGCCGAGGTCGGGGTTGCCGCCGCTCGGCGGCTGGGAGTCGACGGGGCTCACGTTGAAGGACTGGGCCGCGCTGCCGTTGCACGCGTACTGCTGCAGGCGCGCCCCGTCGGCCGTCGAGGCGCCCGGGACGTCGAGGCACTTGCCGCTGTTGCGGTTGACGAAGTGGTACGTCCCGGCGGCCTCCTCGACGGGCTTCCACTGCTGGTTGGCGCCGCCGCCGTACGTCCAGAGCTGGATCGGCGCGCCGTCGGCGGCGGAGACGTCGGTGACGTCCCAGGTCTTGGTGGCGTCGTTGCGGTTGTCGACTCTCACATAGCCGTCGGCGGTGGCCTCGAACCGCCACTGCTGTGCGGTGGTCGCGTTGCAGGCGTACTGCTGGACGGCGGTGCCGTCGGCGGTACCGGCCGAGGCCGCGTCCACGCACTTGCCGCTGTGCTGGGCGGACACGGTGACCCACCCGGTCGGCAGGGGCGCGGCTTCGGCCCTGGGGGCGGTAAGGGCACCGGTGGTCACGGAGGCGACGAGCGCGCCGACGGCCACCAGTGAGGCGGTTCTGCCACGCGCGCTCCGACGGTCGGGCGGAGTGGGGGTTGCGGGAATGGTCATGGCCTCACCCTTTCTTCAAGGCGTGAAGTTAGGGGTCCTCCATGGACACGTCAAGGGTTCAGACCTCGAACGCCTGGTCCGAACCAAGGGCTTGACAAGCTGTTAGCTCACCACTTAAGTCACGCAGTGAAATAAGAGGATCCCTCTAAGGTGTAGACCAATTCAGCGCCATCCTGGAGAGCTTGCGTTCAATAAGTGAACGCATATTGCGCGCTTTCCGTCAACACTACGCATTCCTTGAAGGGATGATCGGCGAGCAGACCGCATAGGGGCTTACGAACCCGCTCCACCCGTCTGAGCTGCGAGAGCGCAATTCCACTTCTCGTCAAATTGACGAACCATCAGCAATTGTCCAGAGAAGCAAAAAGCAGCCGTAAGCCCGATTCACCCCGTATTGCGGGGCAGATTAAGCCCGTCCGGCCCGTATCCGAAAATTCCGTTGTCATCTCGTTAAGGGCTAACTTCTTGACGGCATCGCAAGGGCAGGGTTGGCTTCCAGCCACCTCGGCCGAAATTTATGCGGCCATGTCAGGGAGGTTGTTTTTAAGTGAGCACGCGTACCGGCCGTGGAGCGATGACCGTGGGTGTCGTCGCGATGGCCGTCACCCTCGCCGCATGCGGCGGCGGGAGCAAGTCCGGCGACGGGTCCGACGGGGCCGCCAAGAAGAAGGACCTCAAGATAGGTCTACTGCTGCCGGAGAAGCAGGCTGCTCGCTACGAGAAGTCGGACAAACCGCTGATCGAGAAGATGGTCGGCGAGCTGACCAGCGGCAAGGGCCAGGTCGTCTACGCGAACGCGGAGCAGGACGCGGCGCGGCAGAACCAGCAGGTCGACGACATGATCGCCAAGAAGGTCGACGCGCTCATCATCGACGCGGTGGACTCCAAGGCCATCGGCGGCGCCGTGGAGCGGGCCAAGACCGCGGGCATCCCGGTCGTCGCCTTCGACCGGCTCGCCGAGGGCCCGGTCGACGCGTACGTCTCGTTCGACAACGAGGACGTCGGCCATGTGCAGGCCAGGGCCCTGCTGGACAACCTCGGCGAGAAGGCCAAGGACGGCCAGATCGTGATGATGAACGGCGCCCGCACCGACCCGAACGCCGCCCAGTTCAAGAAGGGCGCGCACGCCGAGCTGGACGGCAAGGTGAACATCGGGAAGGAGTACGACACCAAGGAGTGGAAGCCGGAGAACGCCGCGGCCAACATGCGCACCGCGATCTCGGCCCTCGGCAAGAACAAGATCATCGGTGTCTACTCCGCCAACGACGGCATGGCCGGCGGCGTCATCGAGGCCCTCAAGGCCGCTGGTGTCTCCAAGCTGCCGCCGATCACCGGCCAGGACACCGAACTCGCCGGGGTCCAGCGCATCGTGGCGGGTGAGCAGTACATGAGCGTCTACAAGCCGTACGCGGAGGAGAGCCCGATCGCCGCGCAGATGGCGGTCGCGCTGGCCAAGGGGCAGAGCCTCATCTCCATCGCCAACTCCAAGACCAACAGCCCGACCAAGAGCGACATCCCCACCGCGCTCGTCCCGGTCGTCGCCGTGATCAAGGAGAACATCCGCTCCACCGTCGTCAGCGACGGCCTCTACACGATCGACGAGATCTGCACGGCCAAGTACAAGGCCGCGTGCAAGTCCGCCGGGCTGACGGGCTGATGTAACGGCCGCAGCCGCACCTCACGACCGTAAAGACCTCTGCCCGGCCCGCGTGACGCGGGCCGGGCAGAGGTCTTCTTCCGTCGTTGCGAGGCTCCGGGCCTCAGCCGCCGAACGCCCCCTTGGGCGGGCGGCGCAGCCGGGGCTCCGGGCGCGCCGCGCCGGAGCCGCACGGCTCGAAGCCGAACGGCGCCAGCAGTTCGGCCTGGAAGGACGCGGGAGCCGTCGCGTAGGCCGGCAGGGACGCGTCGTCCACGATGCGCAGAACCGGATCCAGGACGGCTTCGAGGGCCGCCGGGTGCGCGGTCGGGGCGATACCGACGGCCGCGAGCAGCCAGTGGTCCTCCTCGCCCGGTATCCGTCCGTCGTGGTCGCGCGCGGGCATCAGGGTCGGCCGGAGCCCGTGCAGCCGCAGCAGGGCTCTGTGCTCCTCCTCGTCGATGGAGACGCCCGGCGGGATCCACACCGCCGCCGCCTCGGGCGCTCCGGAGCCCGTTTCGGCGACCCACACCTTGCCGGTCTCCAGACCGAAGTGCGCGAGGATGAGCCGGAGTTGGGCCTGTGAGGCCGAGACGAGAGCGGCGGTCTCGGGCGGCAGCCCGTGATCGCCGGAGAGCAGGCGGACTATCGCGTTCACATCCTGCAGGGACGCACGCCGAGCGCTGACCCTGTGCGCAAAGGTGAGGGCCATAAGCCGTGCCTTTCGCTGTGGTGCGTGAGGACGACTGTGGCCTCACGCACCTCTTTGGCTTCTCTTTACCGAGGCTACCCGCCCAAGGGTAAGGGCATCGTATGAATCGGGGACCCCCCAGCCGACCGGGAATTGTGCGCCGAAGGAGGCGCCCGGGGCGTGCGGCGGTGCCTGGGCGCCGTCGCCGCTCGCCCCGAACCGGTCGAGGCGGGCCGGGCCGCTTCTCCCCGCGTCTGTCCGCATCCCCGTTCGAGCCTGGCCGCCTTCCTTGGCCCCCCGTTCCGACCTGCGGCGACGGACGCCCGGACAGGCATGGCGTCACTCCTGCGCCACCCTCCATGCCAGCACTGGCGCCATTTCCGGCGCCATTCACCCCTTCGAGGGACTTGCTGTGGCGCCACAGTGGTGCCACTCTGGCGTCATGGACCTTACGCCCTACGTCGACAACCTCCGCCATGAGCTCGCGATCGCCGCGGACGCGGGCGGGGACGAAGCCCGTGCGCTGGCGGAGCGACTGACCACCCCGCTGGAGTCGGCCGTCCGGCTCACGCTGCTCAACGCGCTGTCCGCGGCCACGGACGAGATCACCCGGGAGCTCGCCCCGGGCTCGGTCGACGTACGGCTGCGGGGGCTCGACCCCGAGTTCGTGGTCAGCACGCCACCGGGTCTGGAGGCGTACGAACAGAGCGAGCGGCGGGAGAGCGCGCCCGGCGGGGTGCGGGCGCCCTTGGCCCCGGCTCCGGCGGACGGCGACGACGGCGGCACTGCGCGGATCAACTTCCGGCTGCCCGCGCACCTCAAGGCGCGCGTGGAGGACGCGGCGGGACAGGAGGGCCTCTCGGTCAACGCGTGGCTGGTCCGGGCCGTGGCCACGGCCCTGGAGCCCGGCGACGGCGGCTCCGGCCCGGGCCCAGGCCCCACCCGCAGCCGCCACCGGGGCGGCCAGGGCTTCACGGGCTGGGTGCGCTGAGCGCTCCGCCGGAAGTGGGGGTGCGATCGGGCGGCAACCACTTCATCTTCATCCTTCGCCCGCCCCGACCGGCGGGACCACACCAGAGCCAAGAGGACGGGACAGCCATGCCACGCTTCGACACGCCCCAACCGATCTCCGTGATCCTCGAATTCGACATCGGCACGGCCCGGATCAGCGCGGGCAAGCGCACCGACACGGTCGTCGAGGTGCTCCCCCGCGACGGCGCCGCCGAGGCCGACGTACGGACCGCCCAGCAGACGCAGGTGACGTACGCGGGCGGCAAGCTGGTGGTCAAGGGCCCCAAGAAGCGCTCCCTGTTCAGCCGGAGCGGGTCGCTCGACATCAGCATCGAGCTCCCGGCCGGCTCCCGGCTCCAAGGGACCGCGCCGGTCGGGGACTTCGTCACCGAGGGCCTGCTCGGCGACTGCGCCCTCAAGGCCTCGGCCGGTGACATCCAGGTCGAGCACGGGGCGGCCGTCCAGCTGAAGACCGGCCACGGCGACATCCGGCTGGGCAGCGCGAGCGGGGACGTCGACGTCGCCGGGTCCGGCCGGGTGGAGATCGGTGAGGTGGCGGGCACCGCCACGGTGAAGAACGTCAACGGCGAGACCACCATCGGCGAAGTCACCGGTGACGTACGGGCCAACGCGTCCAACGGCCGCATCTCGCTCGGCGTCGCCCACGCCGGAGTCGACGCCAAGGCCGCGAACGGCGGCATCCGGGTCGCCGACGTCAGGCGCGGCCAGATCGTGCTGATGACGGGGATAGGAGACCTGGAAGTCGGGATCCGCGAGTCCACCGCCGCCTGGCTCGACGTGAACACCCGGATGGGCATCGTCCGCAACTCCCTCAGCACCGCCGACGGGCCCGGCGCGGAGGAGCACACGGTCGAGGTGCGCGCGCGGACCGGGCTCGGCGACATCGTGATCCGCCGCGCCTGACCGTCGGCCGGGCCGTACCCGGCCCACCACACCGAGGGGGGCACGAACGTCATGGCCGCAGCCACCGCCCGGGCGGGGCTCTCGACGGCGATCACCGCCACCGGGCTGCGCAAGTCGTACGGCGGCAAGCCGGTGCTCGACGGCATCGACCTGAGCGTCGCCAAGGGCACGGTCTTCGCGCTGCTCGGGCGCAACGGCGCCGGCAAGACCACCACCGTGGAGATCCTCTCCACCCTGGTGACACCCGACGCGGGCGAGGTGCGCGTCGCGGGCCACGACCTGCTCCGGGAGGCCCACGACGTACGGGCGGCGATAGGGGTGACCGGTCAGTTCTCGGCGGTGGACAACCTGCTCACCACGGAGGAGAACCTGGTCCTCATGGCGGACCTGCACCACCTCGGCCGCCGGGAAGGCCGGGCGCGCGCCCGCGACCTGCTGGTCCGCTTCGACCTCACCGAAGCCGCCCGCAAGCCCGCACGCACGCTCTCCGGCGGCATGCGGCGCAGGCTCGACCTGGCGATGACCCTGGTCGGAGAGCCGCGCGTCCTGTTCCTGGACGAGCCCACGACCGCCCTGGACCCGCGCAGCCGCCGCACCGTGTGGGAGATCGTCCGCGATCTGGTCGACGACGACGGCGTCACCGTCTTCCTGGCGACGCAGCACCTGGACGAGGCGGACCGACTGGCGGACCGCATCGCGGTCATGGACCAGGGCAGGCTGGTCGCCGAGGGCAGCGCCGAGGAGCTGAAGCGGCGCATCCCCGGCGGCCGCATCCGGCTGCGCTTCGCCGACGCCCACGACCTGGACACGGCCGCCCGCCGCTTCGGCGCGGGCTCGTGCGACAGCGAGGCGCTCACCCTGGACCTCCCCAGCGACGGCAGCGTGCCCACCCTGCGGGCCGTCCTGGACGTCCTGGAGGCCGCGTCCGTGGAGGCCGAGGCCCTGACGACGCACCTGCCCGGCCTCGACGACGTCTTCCACACCCTCACCGGGCGGCCGTGTCCTCAGAGGCTGTGGGCGACCGGGTGACGGGGTTCGTAGAAGGCGAGCTCGCCCCCGCTGGGCAGGCGGACCGCCGCGAGACGGCCCCAGGGCTGGTCGCTGATCGGCCGCGTGAGCTCGACGCCCTTCGCCGCGAACTCCTCCACCTGAGCGGTGATGTCGTCGCACATCAGGTACAGCTCGTGTTTGGGCTCGTCCGTGGTGGGATGGACGGCCAGCTCGGCGGGCGGGAGCCGGAAGATGAGCCAGCCCTGGCCCGCGTCCACCCCGGGAAAGCCCAGCACGTCCCGGATGAAGGCCCGGTCGGCATCGGCGTCCGTGCTGTAGAAGATGGCGTGCGCGCCACTGAACATGCTGCCCTCGCTTGGTCGTTCCGTCCGCACCGGCTTGTCCCCGGCATCCTCGCAGCCGGGCCACGGGCCCCTCGTCGACACGCGCGGCCCGGCCGGAACCTACCCGGTCCGGACGCGGCGGCGGTCGAGCGCCGCTGGAGCGCACGGATGACGGAGGGGCCGACGCGACGGCCCGGAAGCGGCGCGATGAGGGCCTACCGATCGGCCACGGTCCCGGACGCGGCCGTGCGGCGCGAGGCCGCCGCCCGCACCCTCCCTCAGCCGTCCTCGGAACGGCGTGTGCGTTCCTTCGCCGCCGCGGCGCGTGCCATTTCCTGCTCCATCAGGCGGGAGAGCTCCTGGGTCCGTTCGTCGAGCACGATCGGCTCGTCCTCCTCCTTCCACAGCCCCTGTTCCTTGAGGCGGCGCACCTGGACGTCGACGGGGAGGTCGGGGTCGAAGTCGGAGGGGCGCGGGCCCTCGGGCCCGTCGGGGCCGATCCGTACGAGCCGTTCGACGCGGGTCACCCGGAAGCGCCGCTCGGCGACGCTCAGCGCGTTGCGGCGCTTGTCGTCGAGCCGGTCGGCCGCCTCCGCGTACACCGCGCGGGTGGCGTCGTCCAGCTTCAGCGTGAACGGCGCCATCACCCGCAGCCAGGCGGCCAGGGAGTCCCGGGCGCCCTGGGGCGTCGCGTACGCGGCCTCGGGGTCGCGGGCCCGCCACTTCCCGTCCTCCCGCTCGGAGACCATGAAGACGGCGGGCAGCAGCACCCCGCCGGGGTACCGCTCGGCGGCCCGCCAGGCGTCGTCCGTGACCTCGCGGGGCGCGCCGGGCGCGGAGCCGACAAACGCACCAGGTCCAGCTTGAGGATGCCGTCGGCCAGGCCGGTTCCGGTGTACGGGTCGATCACGAAGCCGTTGGTGCGCGAGGGCACCCGGTGCGACTCGCCCGCCTCGCCCGGGTCCGGGTCGGACGGGCGCGGCGGCTCCGGCCCGCTGGGCCCCATACGGATGAAGCGCGAGGCCCGGACGATCCTGAACCGCTCCCCGAGGACGCGCACCTCGTCGACGACCTCCCGGTCCATCCGCGCGGCCGCCGCCAGCCACTTGCGATGCTCCTTGTCCTGCCCGGCGCCCGAGGCGTCCTGCGCCCGCCTCCTGAAGCGTGAGCCCAGCCCGTCCCGGGCGCCCCGCGGGGTGTCGCTGCTGAACTCGGGCAGCTCCCAGCCGCCCGTCTCGCACTCCCTGGCGTGGTAGAACTCCGGAACGCCCACCCCCAGGATCTCCGGGTACCGCTTGCGGGCCTGCCACGCCTCCTGCTCGGCGAACGCGGCGATCGTCCCTTCCTGCGGTGTCACACGGAACGTCAGGAAGGCCGGCACCTGGTCCTCGTAACCGTTCATGCACCGACTGTGCCCGAGCCGGGAACGGCGGTGCGGGGCAAAGTGTGAAATCAACTCATTGTGGGTGACGGTGAGTTGACACGCGCGACCGCCGACGAGGACCCGCCACTGGAGCTCCGCCCTTGAGGTCCGCCACGGACCCGCCCGCCCCGCAGGCCACCCGCGTCACTCAGCGTCACAATGAAACCGTGGAGTGGTTCGTCGCGCCCGACTACTGGCTGAGCCGGCTGGTCTTCCAGCGGGGGCTCGCCGCGATCTACCTCGTCGCGTTCCTGGGCGCGGCCCTGCAGTTCCGGGCGCTGATCGGCGAGCGCGGCATGCTCCCGGTCCCCTGGTTCGTCGAGCGGGTGCCGTTCCGCCGGGCGCCGAGCGTCTTCCACTTCCGCTACTCGGACCGGTTCTTCGCGGGCTGGGCCTGGGCGGGCGTCCTGGTCTCGGCGGGTCTGCTGGCCGGGGTCGACGCCAGGGTGCCGCTGTGGGCGGCGATGCTCCTGTGGCTGCTGCCGTGGGCGCTGTACCTGTCGATCGTGAACGTGGGCCAGACCTGGTACTCGTTCGGCTGGGAGTCGCTGCTCCTGGAGGTGGGGTTCCTCGCGGTGTTCCTGGGCAACGACGAGGTGGCGCCGCCGATCGTCGTGCTGTTCCTGATGCGCTGGGTGCTGTTCCGCGTCGAGTTCGGGGCGGGGCTCATCAAGATGCGCGGCGACGCGTGCTGGCGCAAGCTGACCTGCCTCTACTACCACCACGAGACCCAGCCCATGCCGGGCCCGCTGAGCTGGTTCTTCCACCATCTGCCCAGGCCCTTCCACCGCGTGGAGGTGGCCGCCAACCACGTCACGCAACTGGCCGTGCCGGTCCTGCTGTTCACCCCGCAGCCCGTCGCCACGGCGGCCGCCTCGCTGATGATCCTCACCCAGCTGTGGCTGATCCTGTCGGGCAACTTCTCCTGGCTGAACTGGACGACGGTCGTGCTCGCCGTCAGCGCCGTCGACTTCTCCCCGGCCGCCGGCACCCGGCACTACGCGGCCACCCCGCTCTGGTACGAGGTCGTGGTCCTCGGCGTCGCCGCGTTCCTGCTCGCCCTGAGCTACCGCCCGGCGCGCAACCTGCTCTCCCGCCGCCAGATCATGAACTACTCCTTCGACCCGCTGCACCTGGTCAACACGTACGGCGCGTTCGGCAGCGTCAGCCGGCTGCGGCTCGAAGTCGTCATCGAGGGCACGGCGGACCCGCTGCCGCTGGCCGACGCCGACTGGCGGGAGTACGAGTTCAAGGGCAAGCCCGGGGATCCGCGGCACTGGCCGCGCCAGTTCGCGCCGTACCATCTGCGGCTCGACTGGCTGATGTGGTTCGCCGGTCTCTCCCCGGGCTACGCGCGGCCGTGGTTCGGGCCCCTGGTGGAGCGCCTCCTCGACAACGACCGCGACACCCTGCGCCTGCTCAGACACTCCCCGTTCCCGCCCGACAGCCCGCCCCGCTACATCCGCGCCCGGCTGTTCCGCTACCAGTACACGACGTGGCGCGAGCTGCGGACTACCGGGGCGTGCTGGAAGCGGACGTACGTACGCGACTTCCTGCCGCCCACGCGCCTCGACGCGTAGGAACAGCGGGTGGGACGGGCCGTCCGGCAGGGGGATCAGGCCTGGCAGACCCCGCGCTCGTAGTCGAACGTGGCGGTCGCCTGCGAGTACTTCCACTGCGGGGCGAGCAGCTTCGCCTTCAGCTGGGCGGCGGCCTCGGGGCTCTCCACCACGTATCCGAAGTCCTGCAGCCACGACGGGTACAGGTTCTTGGAGCCGATGTAGAAGGCCGAGTCGTCGACGGAGACCAGCTTGTGGTGCTGGGCGTACGGGTGGCCGTCGGCCCACTTCGGGCTGTCCGAGCTGCGGAAGGTGGCCAGCTGGAGGCTGGAGCACATCTTGGCGCGGGCGGTGCCCTTGTCGCCGGTCAGCAGGGCGAGGCGGTCGCGCAGGGTGTCGCTGATCTCGGAGAGCGACTTGATCTGCGAGTAGCCGCCGCTGCCGACCGCGCCGCGGTTGGCGGGGTCGCTGACGACGATCCGCACCTTCACGCCGGCGGCCATCTTCGCGGCGAGCGCGTCGTAGAGCCGGATGTCGTAGCGCGGCAGCGGCGGACAGGTGGCGTTGAGGTCCTGCTGGGAGATCTCGATGTGGTCGCGCGCGCTGGCCACGAGGGCGCGCAGGGCGCTCTCCTCGGGGTTGACCGTGTCGTAGTCGCGGTCGGCGTTGGTGTTGTCGTGCAGCCCGACGACGCACTTGGTGTCGGCGGCGGTGGGCAGCGTCGGGTTGAACTTCGAGGCGGGGTCGTTGTTCTTGATGCCGACGCCGAGGCCGCCGACGGCGATCACGGGGACGTTGCCGTCGGCCGGGGCCGGGGCGGGCGCGTCCTGCGCGAGGGACGGCATGCAGCCGGCGCCGTTGGAGGAGGCGAACCAGACGCTGGCGATGTTGGACTTGTTCTGGCAGGTCCAGGCCCACAGCGTGTCGAGGTACTTGCCCGCGGAACCGGCGGCCGGTCCGGTCAGCGCGAGGTCGACGTCGGACACCGGGTGGGCGGTGTCGACGTAGTCGTCCTTCCAGCCGTTGATGCCGCCGGTGACGGCCGTCCTGTTGTCGATGACCAGCAGCTTGGAGTGGTTCCACGAGAACGCGGTCTTCGAGGTGGTCATCGACGCCACGTTGAGCGTGATGTTCTTGGCCGCCTCGCCCAGCCTGCCGACGAGCTCGTCGCGGTACTTCGACGGGACCACGTTGAGGTGGTAGATCGGCGCGGCGCCGACGAGGATCCGCACCTTGAGCTTGTTGCCCGCGGCGGCCGAGGCCTTGAGGCCCTCGACGATCGCGTCCTCGAACGCGCCGTTGGGGAACGGCGCGAGCGTGGATATGTCGACCGTGTTCCTGGCCTTGGAGATGTTCTCGGTCATCTTGGCGAGCAGCCGCTTGGTCCCGGGCCGCTCGGCGCACTTGTCGTCACCCCAGCAACCGGGGGTCTGGAGCAGCCAGTCCGAGGGGTCGGCGGCCGAGGCGTCGAGCCGGTTGCCCGCGGTGCGCTCCCAGACGGTGCCCTCCAGGCCCGGCGAGACCTGGCGCAGGGCCTGTTCGACCGCGTCGAGGTGCGAGGTCGCGCCCGGGGCGGGCGGGGTGTCGCCGGAGTCCGCGAGCGCCGGGGCGGCGGGCAGGACCGCGAGCACGGTGGAGCAGGCCACCAGGTGACCGGCGAGGCGGGTGCGGCGGCGAAGCTGACGGTGTGCCAATTCTTTTCGCATTCTGGTCGGGGAGGGCGTTCGCGAACGCCCGCGCGGGGTGGGCGAGTCGGACCAACGGGACCACCCACCAAGATCAACGACTGAGGTTACCAATCGGTCGGAAGCGGTCGGACCCGCCCGGGCACGCGGTGCCCCGCCGATGGCCGAGAACCGCCGGTCGCCGCGCGGCGAGGCCGATGAGGGCGCCCTGTCGTGGCCCGTCCACCGCGACGCGCGCCACCACCCGTGCAGGCCGTCCCGGGGACGTCTGAGCATCCCCGGCGCCGGGCCCGGATCGCTCAAGGGCGCCGCGTGCGACCCTTCTCCTCCTTCGGCGGGGTGGCCGCCGGGGACGGGTGGGGGTCGAGTTCATGGAGCTGTACGCGGTGCAGCAGGTCGGCGAGGTCGGCGCCCGGCCGACGCGCCTCGGCGCGCAGGGCGTCACAGCCGGGACAGCCGTACTGCATCGCACTCCGCCCTCTCAGGAGCCTGCCGGATGCGGCAACTCCATCACGCCGCCCCCGCTCCAGCGGCGCAGCGAAACGATTCGTCACTCCGATGGCCGGTCCCGGGGCGGTGCTCAGGGACGGGGTCCGCGCGGCACCGCGAAGTCGGTGAGCAGGGCGGCGCCGGGTGCGAGGTCCGACCAGGAGCCGCGCCAGGTGAGCACGGCGAGCGCCGCGGTGGGGAACTTGCTCCCGGCCCGGTCCAGGCTCTCGCCGAGGGCCTCCCCGGTGAGCAGCAGGGTCAGGTCCTGGACGCCGGGGTTGTGGCCGACCAGGAGCAGCGTCTCGACGTCGGCGGGTCCCTCGCGCACGGCGTCGAGGAGGTCGCGGGCCTCGGCCGCGTAGAGCCGCGGGTCGTGGCGGACCGGCGGCGGGCTGCCCAGCTCGGCCGCCGCGAGCTCCCAGGTCTCGCGGGCGCGGCGGGCGGTGGAGCACAGGACGAGGTCGGGCAGGCAGTCCGCCGCGCTCAGCCACCGCCCGGCGGCCGGTGCGTCGCGCAGCCCGCGCCGCCCCAGCGGCCGGGCGTGGTCGGAGACACCCTCGGGCCACGCCGACTTGGCGTGCCGCAGGACGACCAGCCGCCGCAGCGGGTTCACGCCCGCGCCCCGGCGGCGGGCGCCTTGCCGATCTCGCGGGTCAGCTCCAGCCCGAGGACGCGGTCGAGCCGGGCGAACGTCTCGAACTTGGCGCCCGCCGGAACATCGGCGTCCGCCGCGAGTCCGCGCAGGAGCCGCAGCACGGCGGCGGTGTCCAGGCTGTCCTCCAGCCCGGCGCGGGCCGTGCGCTCCAGCTCGGCGACGAGCGGCTTGGACGGCTCCTCGGCCCAGCCCGCCACGGCACTCCGCCACTGCGCGAGGAGCCGTTCGGCGCCCTCGACGTCTTCGGCCGTGACCGTGACGGGCTCGTGGTACGGACGGTCGAGCAGCAACAGACGCACGGCGAGCGCGTCCCCTTCCAGGTCCGCGCTCCCGCTCGCCCGCGCCTCAGCGATCTGTACGAACGCGCCGCCCCCGCCCTCGTACGCACGGCCGCTCAGTTGCAGGGCCGGTGGCCCGCCCAGGGCGTCGGCGAGCTCCTCCGGCGTGCCCTCGGCGTCGGCGGGGTGGATGCCGGTGGCGGCGACGCCCGGGACGCGCGGGCCGGTCCGCCCCGTCAGGACGGCCCGGCCGCGCAGCTCGACGACGCGCGCGAGGACATCGCCGGTCAGGAGCACCCGCAGCCCGGTGAGGTCACCCGGCCCGTCGGCCTCCGGCACATGGGCACAGATCCGCAGCGGCCCCCGGCCGACGAGATGATCGACGATTCGCAGCACACCCCCGAGACTAGGCGCTCACCCGCCTAGTGGCAGGGACTCGCGCCACGTGCCCGAAAACGATCGCACCGCTGGGCGGTCAGCGGGCCGTCGAGGCGTACGGGATCAGGGCCATCTCCCGGGCGTTCTTGATCGCGCGGGCGAGTTCGCGCTGCTGCTGGGCGGTGACCCGGGTGACGCGGCGGCTGCGGATCTTGCCTCGGTCGGAGAGGAACTTCCGCAGCAGGTCGGTGTCCTTGTAGTCGATGTAGGTGATGCCCGCCGCGTCCAGCGGGTTGGGGCGCTTGGCCTGCTTCTTGTCGGTGAGGTGGCGGGAACGCATGTCGTACTCCGTAAGAGGTCGTGCCCCGTTCAGCGGACGGGGGCGAGCAGGTCGTCGAAGGCGTGCGGCAGGTGCTGCCAGGACTCGGGGCCCGCCGCGTACTCGGCGTCGGTGAGCAGACAGCCCTCCAGGGCCCGAAGCAGCCCGTCGCGGTCGAGGCCGGGCGAGGTGAAGGTGAGGTGCTGGGCGCGGTCGCCGTGGTCGGGGTGCCAGTCCAGGGCGGCGGCGACCCGGCGGGCCGGGGGCACCAACTCCCAGGCGGCGTCGGGCAGTGCGGCGAGCCAGGGCCCCGCCTCCTCCACGCAGAGCGCGCCCCCGGCCGCGTCCCACATCAGCAGCGTGTCCGGCCGGTCGGCGAGCCAGAACCGGCCCCGGCTGCGCGCGGCCGCGCAGGTCAGGTCCTCCAGGGCGGCGTGGAGCCGGGCCGGGTGAAAGGGCCGGGTGCGGTGCCACACCACGGTGGCGACCCCGTGCTCGTCAGCCTCCTGGGGCAGCAGCGCACATGCGGGATGCTGGCGTTCGGCCGCCGCCCGTACGTCGAACCCGCCCCGCGCGGCGGCCGCGAGGCCGCCCTCCCCCACGGTCACCCGCCGGGCGGTGGAGTGGAGTTGGCCGAGCAGGGCGAGGTCGGCCGGGTCGGGGAACTCGGACGCGGCGAGGGCGAGCACGTTCGCGTACTCCAGCTGGCGGGCCAGGGTGTCCGCGACCGTGCGCTCGTCGCTCGGCGCCGCCGCGAGCCCGTGCTCGGCGAGGTCGTCGCCGCAGCCCAGGCTCGACAGGAGCAGCTCGGGGTCGACGGCGGTGACGACGCCCACGACGTCGAGCACCGCGCCGCAGTGCCGGTCGCCGACCGGGGTGCCGACGACGACCTCGGCCATCACCTTGGGCTCCACGGAGTCCCACAGCTCCACCACCGCCAGCGAGCAGGTGCCGCTGTCGGCGAGGCGGAGCAGCTCGGGCACCAGGTCCTCGCGCAGGGCACAGCACGCGCAGTCGTTGACCAGCGGCGTCTCGTGCGTACGGGTCGTGCCGGCCGCGCCCCACACGCTCGCCCGCACCACGCCGTCGCGCGCGGTGCTCAGGTCGTGGTGCAGGACCTGGGCACCGGGCGACGCGAGCAGCAGCTCGTCCACGGCCGCCCGGCGCACGGCCGCGTGCAGCCCGGCGACCAGGACGACGGGCAGCCGCGGGTGTGCGGGGCTCACCGGGACGTACCTCCGTAGCGGCGCTGGAAGCGCTCCACGCGGCCGGCGGTGTCCAGGACGCGCGCGGTGCCGGTGTAGAAGGGGTGGCTCGCGGAGGAGACCTCCACGTCGATGACGGGGTAGGTGTGGCCGTCGTCCCAGTCGATGGTCTTCTCGCTGGTGGCGGTGGACCTGGTCAGGAAGGCGAATCCGGCGGCGCGGTCGCGGAAGACGACCGGACCGTACGGGGGGTGGATACCGGGCTTCATGGGGCTCAGCGCTCCTCTCGGAAGTCGACGTGACGGCCTACGACCGGGTCGTACTTGCGCAGCGTGAGCCGGTCGGGATCGTTACGGCGGTTCTTGCGGGTGACGTAGGTGAAGCCGGTGCCTGCGGTCGAGCGCAGCTTGATCACCGGGCGCAGTTCGTTGCGTGCCATGACGACCACTATACCGAAATGGTTTTCATTACCGTTAAGGTGGTGACGTACGGAACACCGTCGGCCACGAAGGAGCCCCTCTCCCATGTCCGCCCACTGCCAACTCACCGGCCGCGAGCCCGGGTTCGGCAACGCCGTCTCGCACTCCCACCGCCGCACCCGGCGCCGGTTCGACCCGAACATCCAGCACAAGCGGTACTGGCTGCCCAGCGAGCGCCGCCATGTGCGCCTCACCCTCAGCGCCAAGGGCGTCAAGACCGTCGACACCATCGGCATCGAGCGGGCCGTGGCTCGCATCCGGGCCCGTGGAGCCAAGGTCTGATGGCCAAGAAGAGCAAGATCGCCAAGAACGAGCGGCGCCGTGTGGTCGTGGCCCGGTACGCGGTCCGGCGGGCCGCCCTGAAGGCGATCGTCCGCGACCCCCGCAGCTCCGACGAGGAGCGCGAAGCGGCCCGAGCCGAGCTGGCCCGCCAGCCCCGTGACGCTAGTGCCACCCGCGTCCGCAACCGGGACTCGATCGACGGCCGCCCCCGCGGCCATCTGCGTACGTTCGGCCTCTCCCGGATCAACGTCCGCGCGCAGGCCCACGCCGGACTCCTGCCCGGGGTGCGCAAGTCGAGCTGGTGACCCGGGACCGGCCCTCGGCGGGCAGCCGCCGAGGGCCGGATCCAGGTGTACACAGCGTGACCCTCCGGCAAGCGGGAGGGACCGGAATCCGACCTTCCTGACACAGTTCCGGCCAAAGGGAAGCCGGAAAACGCGGTATCCCCGCTCCATGCGGGAGCTTGTTGTACGCGGGAAGCCCGATGGCCTGCGCGGGGGGAACGATGCCGTACGACCTGGTACCGGGGACGTTCGTCGCCAGGGAGCAGGAGCGGAAACAGGTGCTGGGGGCCGTCCTGGCCAGGAAAGGGGCCGCGGTCGTCGGACCCGCCGGGGTCGGCAGGACGGCCCTGCTCACGGCCGTCACCGCACAGCTCGGCGCCTCCCGCTTCGAAGTCGTCTGGACAGCCGCCACCGAGGCGAGCCGCCAGGTTCCGTTCGGGGTCTTCCGCGGGCTGCTCGGCGTCGGCGGCCGCCTCGACCACGGCCAGGCGTACGGTCTGCTGGGCGCCGAGCTCGCCCGCCGCGCGGGCCGGCGCACCCCGGTGCTGGTCATCGACGACGTCCACCACCTCGACGACGCCTCCGCCGCTCTGACACTGAGCCTGGCCGGTGACGGGAACCTGCGCCTCGTCGTCTCCGCGCAGTCGGGACTGCCCGCCTCCGACGCCGTCGTCGCGCTCTGGAAGGACAGCTATCTGGAGCGCTTCGACATCGCGCCGTTCGGCCCCGCCGACACGGGCCGCCTCGTGCACGCGCTGATGGAAGGCGCCGCCGCCCACCCCACGGTCGACCTGCTCTACCAGTGGACCGGCGGGAATCCGCTCTTCCTCACCGAACTGGTCCGCCACGGCCGCGCCACGCGCCGCCTGGTCAGCGCGGGCGGCCTGTGGTGGTGGCGGGGCCCGCTGAGCGTGCCGCCCCGGCTGGCCGAACTCTTCGAGCGCGAGCTGCGCGGCCTCGACCCGCGCCACCAGGACGCGCTGGCGGCGGTCGCCCTGGGCGAGCCGCTCTCCCTGCCCGTACTGGAGGCGGTCGCCCCGGACGTCGTGGAGAGCCTGGAGGAGCAGGGCCTGCTGTGCACGGTGGAGCTCGGCGGGCAGATCCTGGTCCGGCTCGGCCAGCCGATGCTGGGTGCGGCGCTGCGCCACCGGCTGCCCCGGCTGCGGCGCCGACGGCTCGCCGCGGCCCTGCTCGACGCCTGCACCCCGAGTGGCCCCGACCCGGTGACCCGAGCCCGGTGGCAGCTCGACGCCCATGGCCCGGTCGACTCGGCGCTGCTGATCCGGGCCGCGGAAACGGTTTGCCGCCAGGACCCCGAGCTGGCCTGCCGCTTCGCACGCCGGGCGCTCGAACGCTCCAGCGCCGCCGCCGTACCGCTGGCGCACGCGCTGGTCGAGCTGGGGGACACCGCGCAGGCCCGCAAGGTGCTCGAGCGAACGCGTGAGGCGGCGACCACACCCAGCGGCCGGCTGCGCCTCGCCACGGCCCTCGCCGCCCACCGCTGCTGGGCGGACCGCGACCCGGCGGGCGCCGCCGACGAACTCGTCGCCCTGCGCGCCGAGGCGACGGCGCCCAGCGCCCAGGCCGCGCTGGACGGCGTCCACTCCCTGGTCCTGCTCTTCGGCGGCCGCACCGGCGCGGCGGCGCGGCTCGCCGAGCGGGTCCTGCACCAGGCCTCCCACGGCCCCGGAGTCGCCGCCGCCCGGCTGGCGCTCGCCGCCTCCCTCGCGCTCACCGGCCGTACGGCGGACGCCGCGACGCTGGCCGAGGACCCGTCCCCGGACCGGGCCCTGCCGTCCTACCTGCCCGACCTCGCCCCCTCGCTGCGCGCCTTCGCACAGCTGTGGCCCGCCTCCGACCTGCGCAGACCCATCGGCCGCCGCCCGGTCCAGGGCCTGCCGCCCGGCGGGGAGGGGGCGTTGCTCGGCGGCTACCTCCAGTGGGTGCGCGGCCTTCGTACGGACGCGATGGCACGGCTGCGCGAGGCGGTGGTCCAACAGGCGGGCGGCCCCCGCCTGTTCCTGACCGAGGCCTCCAGCTGGCTCGCCATCTGCCTGGCCGAGGAGCAGCGCCCCGACTGCGCCGAGCAGGCCATCGCCCCCTGCTGGTCGGACCGGGTGGCGGTGGTTCCCGGCCAAGTGCACCGGGCGGCCGCGGTGATCGCGGCCGCGCGCGGCGACACGGCGGGCGCGGCGGTCTCGATGCGGGCCGCCGTGGACGCGGCACGGGAGGCCGGGTGCTGGGCGGTGGAGGCCGAGTACCTGACCTACGCGGCGTGGCTGGGCCCCGCAGGACCGCCGCCCGCCGTCCTCGACCGGCTGGCCGAGGTCGTCCGCCACGTCGACGCGCCCCGCCTCGTCACGGGCGCGGAGGCCGTGCTCGCTCTGGCCCGAGGCGCCGGTACGGAACTGCTCGACCACGCCGTACGCCTCGACGCGCTCGGCCTCAGCACCCAGGCGTGGCGGCTCGCGGAGCGCGCGGCCGCCACGCTCCAGCAGCAGGGCGGCAGCCGCCGGGGCGACGCCGTGGTGCTGGTGGGCCGGCTGCGCGAGCGGCTCGGGGTGGCTCCGCCGCCCGCCCAGCCGGTCGCGCTCACCACCCGCGAGGTGGAGATCGCCTCACTGGCCGCCGGTGGTCTGTCCGACCGGGCGATCTCCCACCGGCTCGCGGTGTCCGTCCGTACCGTCGAGAGCCACCTCACCCGGATCTACCGCAAGCTCGGCGTGCACTCCCGCCGCGACCTGCCGCCCGTGTTGCGCGGCTGAGGCGGCGGGGGCCGAGGTGTAGGCGGCGGCGTGGAGCGCGTACATGTCCGCGTAGCGGCCGCCGCGCGCCAACAGGTCGGTGTGCGTGCCCTGTTCGACGATCCGGCCGCCGTCCAGGACGACGATCAGGTCCGCTTCGCGCACGGTGGTGAACCGGTGCGACACGATCACGGTGATCGTCGCCGGGCCGGACGCGCCCGCCCGCAGATACCTGCCGAGCAACTCGGCCTCGCTGTCCGGGTCGAGGCTGGCGGCGGGCTCGTCGAGGAGGACGAGGGCGGGCCGGGTGCGCATCCGGGCGCGGGCCAGCGCCAGCTTCTGCCACTGCCCGGCCGACAGGTCCGTGCCGTCGGGGAACGTCCGGCCGAGCTGGGTGTCAAGCCCCCGGCCCAGCCCCGCCACCACGTCGGCCGCCCCCGCCGACTCCAGGGCGGCCCACACCGCCGCCTCGTCGTCCAGCGCCCCGAGCTCACCGAGCCCGACCGCCTCCCGGGCGAGCAGCTCGAACCGGCAGAAGTCCTGGAAGCACGCCGTGATCCGCGCCGACCACTCCTGCGCGGACATCCCCGCCAGGTCCTGGCCGCCGAAGGTGATCCGCCCGGCCGACACCGGTTGCAGCCCGGCCAGCAGCGCGATCAGCGTGGACTTGCCCGCCCCGTTGTCGCCGACCACCGCGACGGTGGTCCCGGCGGGCAGGGTCAGGTCGACGGGCCCGAGCGCCGGTTCCGTACGGCCGGGGTACGTGAACGAGACGCCGTCCAGGACGAGTTCGCCTCCGGATTCCCGTACGTGGCCCGGCCGCGCGGTGTCCTGCCGCGCCCCGCTCTCCCCCGCGTAGTCGACCAGCCGCAGATACAGCGCGACCGTGTCGAGCGAGCGGCGCAGCCAACCGATCAGCCAGCCGAGGCCGGTGGTCGCGCCGACCAGCCGCGTACTGAGCAGCAGGACCAGCACCGCCTGGCCCGCCGAACCGGTTCCGTCGACCACCGCGCGCGAGATGAGGTAGAGCCCTCCGATGAGCGCCGCCGCGAAGACCAGCCATCCCGCCGCGACCGCGACCGCGCCCTTGGCCCGGGCCGCCTCGCGCGGGCCGCTCGCCGCGAGGAAGGCGTCCCGGTGGCGCGTCGAGAGCTCACCGGCGAGCCGGTACAGCCGCACCTCGCGGGCCGGTGCCGGATCGGTGGCCAGGGAGAACACGGCCCGGCGGCGGCGGTCGGCCTCGGCGCCCGCCCGCTCGGCCCCGGCCACGAGCCGTGCCTGCCAACGGTTGGCGGCGGCCAGCGGCACGATCGTCAACGGCAGCAGCGCGAGCAGCGGATGTGCGCCCGCGAGGAGGATGAGCGCGCCCAGGAACCGGGCCACCAGGTTCGCGTTCTCCACCAGCGCGGCCAGCGCGGTGCCGAACTCCCCGCGCCGCTGGCGCACCACCTCGGCGCTGTCGAGGAACTCGGGGTCCTGGTAGTGCCCGATGTGCGGCGGGGCCGAGCACAGGTCCATCAGCCTGCGGTCGAATTCGAGGCCGACGCGGTGCTGGAGCACCAGCCGCAGATCGGTGGCGATCGCGGCGGCCTGGTGCACGAAGACGGTGACGCCGAGCAGCAGCAGCCCGCCGCGCACCGCCTCGGTGCGGTTGTGGCCGCTGGCGCCGTCGACCATCCACTGGAGGCCCATGGCTTGGAGCGCCGCCACCACGTTGAGCAGCGGGGAGAGGGTCAGGACGACCAGGGCGCGCCGGGGGTCAGCCTTGACCGCGGTCCCGATCAGGAGGCGGATGGCTGCGAGGCTCTTACGCACGGCTGCTTCCTTCCCGTACGCCCTGCTCCATGAAGGGCTGCGACTGCACGCGGAACATCCGTGCGTACCGGCCGTCGGCGGCGAGCAGTTCGTCGTGCGTGCCGTACTCCCCGATCCGGCCGTCCTGGACGACGGCGATGCGGTCCGCGAGGCGGACGGTGGCGAAGCGGTGCGAGACGAGGACGGTGGTCAGCCCGGCGGTGATGTCCAGGAAGCGGGCGTACAGCTCGTGTTCCGCCTGGACGTCGAGGTGAGCGGTGGGTTCGTCGAGGACGAGCACGCGGGCGCCGTGCCGGACCGCGTACAGGGCCCGGCTCAGCGCGAGGCGCTGCCACTGCCCGCCGGACAGCTCGGTGCCGTCGGTGTAGGCACCGCTGAGCAAGGTGTCCCAGCCGCCGGGCAGTTCAGCTTCCACCCCGAGGAAGCCGCCGAGCCGGGTGGTCTCGGTGAGCGCCTCGTCATCAGCGGTCGTCTCGATCCGGCCGAAGCCGACGTTGTCGCGTACGGAGAACGGGTAGCGCACGAAGTCCTGGAAGACCACGGCGAGTTGGCGGCGCCAGGCCTCGGGGTCGTGGGCGCGCAGGTCCTGGCCGTCGACGGTGATGCGGCCGCTGTCGGGCAGATAGAGCCCGGCGAGGAGCTTGGTGAGGGTGCTCTTGCCCGCGCCGTTGTCCCCGACGATCGCCAGCGAGGAGCCGGCCGGGAGGACCAGGTCGAGGCCGTCGAGGACCCGGCCGCGGCCGCCCGGGTAGGCGAAGCCGACCTTCTCGAAGCGGATCTCCCCCCGCGGCAGCCCGGCCGCACCGAGCCGCACCGCCTCCCCGGCCGTCTCCAGCTCGCCGACCGCCAGCGCGGCCGGGATCGCGGCGCTCGCCGTGTGCAACATCCACTGGAGGTCCCCGCTGAAGCCGAGCGCGAACAGCCCGAGCAACGCCTGCAGGGCGACGGTCAGTTGCTCCACCGACCGCTCGCCGTGGGTGGCCTGGTGGACCAGCGGGAGGACGACCGCGAGGTGCGCGGCGAGCAGCAGCAGGATCGCCAGGGTGTGGCGGCGCGGGCTGACCCTGGCGCGGCGCATCTGCACCATGCCGTCCCACCAGGCCGTGGTGAACCGCTCGACCAGCCAGGAGCGCAGGCCGAACAGGCGCACCTCCTTGGCGGCGGGCGCCGTGATGGCGACCTCGCGCAGATAGGCGGCGCGGCGCAGTTGCGCGGTCTCGCCCGCGTGCGCGGAGACCGACCGTCCGATCTCCTTCTCCTGCCAGCGCCCGGTGACCACCCAGGCGGAGCCCAGGACGACCGGCATCCACCACTGCCCGGCCCAGCCGAGCAGCACGGCCGACACCAGTCCGGTCAGCCGCAGCGGTACCAGCCCGGCGAGCGCGGTGACCGCCTGCCCCGGGGGGTGCGCGCCGAGGCCGACGGCCCGGGCGCGCTCGATGCGGTCGGCCACGTCCGCGTCGTCCAGGTGGCCGATCTGGGCCGGGCGCAGGGCTCCGTCGACCGTGGTCTGGGCCGTCGCCCCGTCGAGCGCGGTACCGAGGCGCCAGGCGAGCATCGTACGGATCGGGTCGAGCACGACGTCGAGGAAGAGCACCACGCCGAGCAGCACGAGTCCGACGGTCACGCCGTGCATCGACTTGGAGGCGTCCGTCAGCGCCGCCACCAGCCGCCCGGTGGCCAGCGGCAGCAGCGCACTGCCCGCGGCCTGCCCGACGACGAGCACGGCGAGCGCGAAGGTCAGCCCCTTGGCGGCCCGGGGCAACTGCCGCACCAGCAGCAGGACATCACTGCCGGCCCGGTCACTGTTCTTCTTCTTGCTCTCGTTGGTGCCTCTGCTGTCGACCTTCATGAACCGGTTCACCTCCGCCGGACGGGGTTCGCCGGCCTTCCCGGCCGACGGGTGCGGTGGCCGCTCCGGGACGGAAGCGGCCACCGCCTTCGCGTTAGCGACCGGTACCGACGGTCGGGGGCGGATACATCATGAGGCTCACCTCCTCCGTGCTCTGGGTCACAGGAGAGGAAGCTAGCCGCTGGACCGGGCCGAGGAGATCCGTATTCGACTACGTAACTCAAAGCCGCCGGTACGGAGTTGGGGGCGCGCGGGTTCCGTAGGTATCCCGGGTGCGTACGTACGCGCCCGCGCTCATTGCGTACTTCGCCACGGAAGACCGGCGGGCCGGGCGTTCGTAGCGTGCGGATCCGGCGACGTGTGTCGCCCCCGCGGCCTGGAGGTACGCCCATGGACACCGTCGAGAACCCCAACGCCATCATCTGGGACGTCACGTTCGCCTGCCCGCTGCGCTGCTACCACTGCTATACGGAGTCGGGGCGGCGCCCGGCGAAGAACCTCAGCCACGACGAGATGATGCGGGTCGCGGACGCGATCCTCTCCCTTGAGCCGCAGCAGATCACCCTGTGCGGCGGCGAGCCGCTGACCATCAAGCGGATCGTGGACGTCGCCCGGTACTTCGCGGACGCCGGGTTGGTGGTCTTCGTCTACACCAGCGGCTGGGCGGTGCCGGCGGCGACGGTCGAGGCGCTGGCCGGGACGGTGTCCAAGATCGTGGTGAGCCTCGACGGGGCGACGGCCGCGACCCACGACCGGATACGGGGGCGCGCGCGTTCCTTCGAGCGGGCGACCGGCGCACTGGCCCGGATCGACGCGGAGGTGGGGCGCAGGCTCGCGGCGGGCCTCCCGGCCCCGCGCTTCGGCATCGACTACGTCGTCATCCGCAGCAACTTCGACGAGATGGACCGGATGTGCGCGGAGGTGGCACCCCGCTTCCCGCACCTGGAGACCCTGTACTTCGGGGCGGTGGTGCCGACGGGGCTGGCCAGCCGCCCCTCGTTCGTCGAGCACGAGCTGCTGCGGGACGAGCAGGTGGCCGAGCTGATCGCGCCCGAGACCCGGCGCCGGCTCCAGGCGGCCGCCCCCGCGTCGGTCGCCGTGGAGACCACCGAGAACTTCGAGGTGCAGATGAACCCGGAGTTCCTCGCGCGCACCCCGAGCTTCCGCCCGATGGAGATCGAGCCGGACGGCGAGGTGCGCGCCATGCCGATCTACGAGGGCACGGTGGGCAGCCTGCTCACCGAGGACCCGCTGGTCCTGTGGCGGCGGTCCCGGGCGCGCTGGGACGACCCGTTCGTGGTCGACTGCCTCAACGCCATCCGCACGCGCGCCGACTGGGCCGAGGCGGTGCGCCGCATCGACCTGCGGTTCGGCTCGCCCGAGGTGCGCGAGCGCATCGAGGCCCGCCCGGTCCATGTACCGGCGGCCGGTGGGCGGTTGTGAGAGCGACAGTCAGCGGAAGTCGTCGGCGTGGTCGTCCGCCCAGGTGCGGAACGTACGCGCGGGCTTCCCGGTGATCTCCTCCACCGTGCCGGTGACCAGGTCCGACCGCGACCGCTTCGCGGCGCTCGCCAGCAGGGCCTCCACCAGGGCGGGCGGCCGTCCGTCCGCGAGCATCTGCTCCCGGGCGTCCTCCACGGGCACCTCCTCGAACCGCAGCGGACGCCCGATCGCCTCGCTGATCGCCCGTACCTGCTCGGCCCTGCTCACGACCTCCGGGCCGGTCAGGACGTGCTTCACCGCCACCTGCCGGGGATCGGCCAGCGCCCGCACCGCCACCGCCGCGACATCGCGCTCGTGGACCACGGCGGTGGGCGCGATGTCCGGGCCGCGCACCACCCCGGTGTCCCGGATCTGCCCGGCCCAGCCGAGCGTGTTGGAGGCGATGGTGTTCGACCGCAGGACGGCCCGCTCAAGCCCGGACCCCTCGATCAACGCCTCCATGTCGGCGTGCAGTTGGTTGATGGGATCGCTCTGCCGGTCGACGTCCTCGCGCACGCCCGACGACGAGAGGTACACGACCCTGCGCGCCTGCCGCCCGATCGCCTCCAGGGCGGTGGGCGCACCCTCCGTGGTGAGGAACGGCCAGATCAGGAACACCGTCTCGATCCCCGCCAGCGCCGCCTCCAACGACTCCGGCTCCGCCAGGTCCCCCGTCGCGACCTCGACGCCGTTCAGCACCCCGGCCGGTTGCGGCCGACGCGTCAACGCCCGTACTCCGATGCCCTCTGCCACGAGTTGCGCGACCACCTGACTGCCCACGTTGCCGGTCGCGCCGGTCACCAGAATCCTGTTCATGATCAGCTCAACCGGTCGGTGCACGGGATATTCCGCAGCCGCCCTCGGGCATGGGCGCTGGTCCCGGCGGTCGTCACCGAGGTCGCGATCGGCCGCCGGGACCTGTGAGCCCTGCGGTTGGGCGGTGTCAGACGACCGTGAAGCCGTGGCGGGCGCCGAGCCGGGTGAGCGAGTCGCGGCCGGGGATCCCGTCCGCGTCCGGGCCCGAATAGCCGCACCGCCGCTGCCAGGCGGCGTACGCCGTCTTCGTCTTGGTGCCGAACGAGCCGTCCACCCAGGTGGCGCTGAGCAGCCCCTCCGCTTGCAGGGCGCGCTCCACGACCAGGACCTCCGCCTTGTAGGTGGTGCCGCCCTGCGGGAGGCCGGGGTCGCGCCTGGCCGCGGCGACGACATGGACCAGCGAGACCTTCGCCTTCGGCGGCGCCCCGGTGAACTGGGGCCAGGAGCCGGGGTCCTGATGGGTGTTCTCCGGCACCTGCTGGTGTCCGTACCAGCCCCCTTGTGTCTCCCACACGTGCTCGTCGCGGCGCGAGGTGAAGTCGACCGGCCGCCCCATGGGCCAGGTGTCGGGCACGCCCCAGGAGCGCACCCAGGCGTTCAGCGTCGCCCAGCCGGCGCAGGGGGTGTCGACGAGCCTGGCGTAGACCTTGCCGTTGACCCGGCAGTACGGGAAGAAGTGCGACTCGATCTGGATGACGACCGAGCCCGCTCTGTTGGTGCGGGTGCCGCCGGATAAGTCGACCAGCGACTTGGAGCGCGAGTTCGCCGGGAAGAACTGGGTGAACGCGCCGGTGAAGGGCGACCAGAGGATATGGGGGGCGGACGTCTTGCCGTCGGGGTTGCGGCCGAACCAGTCCTGCAGGTTCCCGTACGGCACCTGGTCCTGGGGATGGGCGGCGGTGGCGTTCTTGTCCCAGGTGATGTGGGCGATCGCCTTGGCGGGGTAGGTGCTGTCGGTGGGGGCGTGGTCTCCCACGTCGATGCGTTGTGCGCCGGGCAGCCAGAGGTCGGGCATCGAAGCCTCCAGAGCGGAGCCCCGGTCGTGCGGGGCCCGTGGGGGGAACGGGTGGGGGGCCGGCTGATGACGTCGAAGCCGAAGGCCCCCCACGGGCACGTCCCGCCGAGGTGTTCCATGACTCTCCGTCGACCAGCCGGGGGTCGAGGCGGAGTTGGCCTGTCATGAACAGTGTTGCGCGCAACGACCCTGCCGAAACGATTCGGTGGGTCTCCTTGGCAAGGGCATTACCGGCGGCCCCATCCACATCGCGAGGCCGGGCAGCCGCAGGCCCGTCTGCCGGGCCGCGGGCCGGAGTTGCCGTGTCGCACCGGGCCCGGTGAACACCATCGCGAATTCGTCGGTGTTGTTGTGCGGGGCGAAGGCGGGTTCGGAGGCGCCCGGGTCCGCGACCTCCGCGAGCGTGACGCACTCCCCGGAATCCGGATCGTGCAGCGCGTCCGACTGCGGCTGCCCGTCCAGGCCGACGTACTTGTACGAGAAGTCGCCGGTCGCGGCGTTGGCCGTGCCCGAGACGGTGAGCAGGAGTACGAAGGTGCCGGCCGTGACGGTGGCGGCAGCGGTGCGGAGGCGCATGGAGACAACCCTTTCGAAGAGCAACCGACGCGCACAGCACGCGCGTCAAGATCACCCTAGTGGTCACTCTCCGTGAGCAATCGATTCTCCACTGCTATGAGATCTAACGGAAAGCGTGGTTTATCCCTTCACGCTCCGCACACTCCGTACGCCCGCATCCGGCCACGAGCGGCGGCGCAGCTGCGCCCAGGTGTGCAGCGGGCCGCGCCACTCCTCCGTCGACACCGGCAGTTCGGCGCCGTTCACGACGAGGGGCATGAGCCGCAGGAACTGCAGATAGGCCCGGGCGGCGGCCTCCTCGCACAGCGCGGCGCCGGTGGCGTCCTCCGCGACGGGGAAGCGCTCCACCTCGACGATCGGCCCCGCGTCCACCCGCTCGACCATGTGGTGGCAGGTCACCCCGAAGGTGTCCGCCGACCGCGCCAGCGCCACCTCGTACATCCCCACGCCCCGGATGTCGGGCGGCCCGGGACGGAAGTTGAGGGCGCCGCGGCGGGCGCGCTTCAGCTCCTGGCCGGACAGGACGTAGTCGGCCTGGAAACCGACTATCCAGTCGCCCTCCCAGCCGCCGAGCGGGTCGTGGGCGACCGGGTCGCCGTGCTCCCACAGCATGTGCGCGACGGCCGCGCCGCTCGCCCGGGCGAACCGCCCGACCAGTTCGCCCCACGCCGACCTGTCCGTGACCAGCAGCAACGACGGATCGCCCCGTCGCGCGCGATGAAGTCCCACGCGTCCCCCTCGCTCGGGCCCGCCTCCCCGGCATGAGCCAGGGTGCTGACGGGGTGCCGGGTCGTCAAGAGCGCTCGGGAGCGGGCGCCCGGCGGACGCGCCCCGCTTCTCCGCGACTTCGGCAACCCCCGTCCCACCGGCCCCGATCGTCGCTGTGTGCACGATCCGACAAGGGGCGCGCACGGATCGTCAAGGACATCTCTAGTCGGCCCTCGTTGAATGAGGCACAAGCCGACCAGGAGGGGGCAGGCAGTTGAACACCCCATCGCAAGCAGATCACGGATCCGCCCACGCGGACACCTTCGTACGGGACCACCTACCACCCGGGCCGCTCCAGCCCGATCTGCTCCTCGGCATGCCCTCGTTGCGTTTCCCCGCGCGGCTGAACTGCGGGTGGGAACTCCTGGAGGGGGGCGGTTCGTTGGACCGGGCACAGCGGCCCGCCGTGCTGTCCCCGCACGGCGTGCGCTGGACGTATGAGCAGCTCACCGCCGTCGTGGCGCGGATCGTGCACGTCCTGACCGAGGACATGGGCCTGGTGCCGGGCAACCGGGTGCTGCTGCGCGGTGCCAACACACCGATGCTGGCGGCGATCTGGCTCGCGGTGGTGCGGGCGGGCGGGGTGGTCGTGGCGACCGAGCCCACGCTGCGGGCCGAGGAGCTCGCCTTGGTGATCGACAAGGCCCGGGTCACCCACGCCCTGTGCGAGTCCGGCCTGCGGTCCGAGCTGGAGTCGACCGGGCGGGTGCCCCGGACGATGTTCTTCCGTGGCGGGGTGGGCGCCGAGGGCGGGCTTGAGCGGGCCATGGAGGACAAGCCCGACTGGTCACTCCCGGTCGACACGGCCGCGACCGACCCCTGTCTGATCGCCTTCACCTCCGGCAGCACGGGAATGCCCAAGGCCACGGTGCACTCGCACCGCGATGTGATGGCCGCGTGCAACTCCTTCCCCCGGCACGTCCTACGGGCCACCGCCGACGACCGCTTCATCGGCACGCCCTCGCTCGCGGACACCTACGGCCTTGGCGGACTGCTCCTCTTCCCCCTGCACGTCGGCGCCTCGACGGTGCTGCTCGACACCTCTTCGCCGCGCCAAATCGCCCGCGCCATAGGCGAGTTCCGCGCCACGGTCTGCTTCAGCGGCCCCGCCCGCTACCAGGCGATCTGCGCCGATCCCACCCCGTACGACCTGGCCTCGCTGCGCGAGTGCGTCTCGTCCGGGGAGGCGCTGCCGACCGAGACGCGCCGCCGGTGGAAGCAGCGGACCGGCAACAGCGTGATCGACGGGCTCAGCTCCACCGAGCTGCTCCACATCTTCGTCTCGATGCGCGGCGAGGAGGCCTGGTCCCGTCCCGGCGCGATCGGGCGGGCCGTCCCCGGCTACCTCACCGCGATCGTCGACGAGACCGGGCGTCCCCTGCCGTACGGCCAGGTCGGCGCGCTGGCCGTCAAGGGCCCCACGGGCTGCCGCTATCTCGACGACGAGCGCCAGCAGGACACCGTGCGCAACGGCTGGACCTTCACGGGCGACGCCTGCTGGGCCGACGAGTACGGCTTCCTCTACCGCCACTCCCGGACGGACGAGCCGGTCAGCGGTTCCGGGCTGCCTCACGGTAGTCACGCGGGCTGATCCCGTACGCCGCGCGGAAGGCGCGGCTGAAGTGGGACGGCTCGATGAAACCCCAGCGGGCGCCGATCGCGTACACCGGGCGGCGGCGCAGGGCCGGGTCGGCCAGGTCCCGGCGGCAGCACTCCAGCCGCCGGGCCCGGATCCACGCGGCGACCGTGGTGCCGCGCGAGTCGAAGATCTGGTGGAGGTGGCGCAGGGATATCCGGTGGGCGGCGGCGACGGTCGCGGGCGAGAGGGAGGGGTCGCTCAAGTGCCGGTTGATGAAGTCGCAGACCTCCACGCGCAGCGCGTGCTTGCGCGACTCGGGGGTCATCTCGTTCTCGACGGCCATACGGCGTCCGAGCACGGCGGCGAGCAGGTCCACCGTCACCGAGGCCAGCGCCGGGATGTCGCCGGGCGCGCACTCGTCGGCCCGGGCGTCGAGGTCGGCGAGCCAGCGCCCGAACACCCCGCCCATCCCCCGGTCCGCCGCGATCGGGGTCGCGGTGACCTGCTGGACCACGTCCTGGGGCAGCGGCAGCCGGGCGCGGGGCAGTTGCACCACCGTCATCGACGAGAACTCGCCGTCGAACCCGCCCTCGAAAGGGCGGCTGCTGTCCACCAGGACCAGCTCTCCGGCCCGCACGGCGGCCAGCCGCCCGTTCTGCGCGGCGTGACCGCTGCCCGACCTGAGGACGTTGACCTGGTAGACCTCGGGGTCGTCCTGTCGGATCAGCTTGGGCGTGCGAAGGATCTCCACGCTCGGGTACGTCAGCGTCGACACCCGCACATCGCCCAGGTCGAGGACGCGCAGCCAGGCCTGGAAGTCCTCGGCCGACTCGCTGCGCAGCCAGTTGCGCACATGGGACTGGGCGGCCAGCTCCGTCCACAGCGCGAACCGCTCGGCCGCCGGCACCACGGCGGTGGTGAACTCGCTCGTCAGACCCATCCCACACCCCCCGTTGTGCCAGATGTCCGATGTGGCGCGAGCATGGCACACGCGTTCTCTTGACGTCGAGCACATGATCGGCCATCCACCGCCGTTCACCTGCCGCCTTCCGCCCGGAACCGGCGCTCCGCGCGAGTGCCGCGCGGAGCGCCGCGACGGCCGCCCCGGCTCGGCGCGGGCCAAATTCCGTTGCCCCGCGGCCGACCCATGGGTAAGGCTTCGCGCCATGTCAGAGAACTCCGCCGGCGCCACCGCCCAGCACATCACCAGCAGCTCCCGAGCCGTGACCACGCTCTTCTCGCACGGCCGGCTGACGGCGATCCCCCGCAAGGCGGCCCGCCGTGAGCAGTTGCTCGTCCACCTCAAGGACACGCTGTTCGAGCCGGGGCGGCAGTACACCGAGGGCGAGGTCAACGACGCGCTGCTCACGGTCCACGACGACTACCCGGCGCTGCGCCGCTACCTGATCACGGCGGGCCTGCTGACGCGCACCCGGGACGGGGCCAGCTACCAGCGGGCGGCGTAACCGCTCGGCGGCCGACCGGCCCCCGACACTTCAGGGGTTCTCGAACCTCACCTCCGGGTTCCCGGCCGTCGGCCCCGCGAGCACCGGCTGCGGTATCCCCCGCAGGTGCTCGTCGAAGAACGCGGCCACATACGTACGCGTGATGTCGATGGCCCGCCGCGCGGGCAGCGGCGGCTGCGGCAGCCCGAAGTGCTCCTCGATGGCGGGGCTGTCGGAGAAGGTGAAGTGCTCCGACCCGGCCACCGTCAGCCAGCGCTTCCAGCCGCCGAGCGTCGGCCACTCCCTGTCCCAGGTCTTGTCGTGGCCGCCCGGCCGGTGCTCGTCCGTGCCGAGCATCATGAAGGGGCGCCCGCCGAGCCCTGTGGAGGGCAGGGTGTCCCAGAACGCCCCGTCCATGTTGATCCCGGCCCCGACCCGCCGGTCCGCCAGCATCGTGC
Source organism: Streptomyces melanogenes (assembly GCF_014649795.1). GTDB lineage: Bacteria > Actinomycetota > Actinomycetes > Streptomycetales > Streptomycetaceae > Streptomyces > Streptomyces noboritoensis. The sequence goes on along the minus strand of NZ_BMTS01000004.1, from coordinate 123,187 downwards.
TGGCCGCGCTCGCGCCGCCTATGGAGTGGCCGGCCATGCCGATGCGCTTCTTGTCGATCATGTCGGCGTACCGCCATATCGGATGGCGGCCGGTGAGCCGGTCGAGGACGAAGGAGACGTCCCCCGCGCGCGTCGCGGTAACGACGCTCCCCGACACACCGCCGTCGCCCAGCGCGTCGCAGGCCAGACAGGTCAGGGTCCGGCCGCCGGGGACGGAGATGCCGAACGACTCGTACGCGTGGTCCAGCGAGGCGACCAGATAGCCCCTGCTGGCGAGGTCCTCGGCGAGATTGGTCAGGGTGTACCGGGACACGCTGAAGCCGGGCGAGAGCACGATCAGGGGGTGACTTCCCCGCGCAGGGCGCGCGTCGGGACGGCTGTGGGTCCGGGTGGCGCTCAACTGCGCCGCCGGGACGGCCGCTTCGATGCCGAGGCCCTTCACCAGAAGGCCCGTCTCCGCAGTGGTGGCGTACGGCGTCGGGCGTCCCGGACCGGGCCGCGCCGCCGGATAGTGCAGCGTGAGCATCAGCTCGCGGGCGCCCGCACCGGGCTTCCACGGGTCCGTACGCGACCGGTCGACCAGGTGGAACACGGAGCTGCCCACCCCGTACTCACCTGTGGGGCTTGGTAGTTGCAGGGGACTGGCGGCGACGTCGGCCGGTGCGGCCGATACCGGCGGCGCCGCCGCGGCTAACGCCGATGGCTGGGGCGCAGCGGAAGCGGTACTCGCGGCCACGACAGGCAGCGCGAGAGCGAAGGAGAGCGCGACGGCCGTGACCGCCCGAGTGCGTCCGATCATGCTCTCGACGGTAGAGCGTGGGGCCGGGCGGGCGCGTCGTCCTCGGGTCGCTATTCGCGGGCCGCCGTGTCCACCCGTGGGCTGCCCCGCGTCTCCACCCGGAGGTGGGCTCGCGCGATCACCGGGCCTCCGGGACCGGTTGCGGCGGGCCGTGGGACGACGGAAGGTGTTTCGGGTGCCGACGGACGGCCGGACCCCCTCCGGCCCGCCCGGAGACGGCCTCCGATACGGTGAGCGGCACCATACGCAGCGTAGCCACTACACTGCGTAACGGCACACCATCAAAGCGGCTGGGTGCGGGGTGCCCGTTTTGCGGGAAAATGGTGACGCAGGAAGCCGCCAAGCGATAGCGATCGGCATCAGCGATGGACAGGACAACCACGGTCCCGGATTCCAAGGCCTCGTCGAGTGCGGCGGTGCTCGGGGCACCGTGCTGGGTGAGCCTCATGGCGCGCGAGCTGGAGCCCGCGCTCGACTTCTACGGGGCCGTCTTCGGCTGGACGTTCCGCACCGGGCGGCTCGGCGAGCAGTTCCGGGTGGCGCTCGACGACGGCGAGCCCGTGGCCGGGATAGGAGCGCTGGCGCCCGCGCTCCAGGTGGCCGTGGCCTGGACGCCGTACTTCGCGGTCGAGGACGCCGACGCGACCTCCGCGCGCATCCGCGAGCGCAGCGCCACGGTCGCCGTGGGCCCGGTCGCCTTCCAGACGGGGCGCGGCGCGCTCGCCGCCGACCGGGACGGCGCGGTCTTCGGCATCTGGCAGGGCAAGCTCGTCGACGACTGGGAGTCCTGGCGCGACCGCGAGCCGGCCTGGCTGGAGTTGCGCACCCGCAACGCCTTCGAAGCGGCGATCTTCTACGGCGAGGTCCTGGACTGGGCGGCCGACCGGCCGGGCTGCTGCGACGTCCAGTACGAGGCCGAGGAGGTCGTCCTGCGGCACGGCGGCCACATCGTGGCGCGCCTCAGCTCCGGCGCCCTGGAAGCGGCGCCGGACCCCACCATCAGGCCGCATTGGGAGGTCCACTTCGTCACCACGGACGTGCCCGCCAAGACGGCCACCGCCCGCGCCCGCGGCGGCATGGTCATCGCCCAGGGCACGGCCGCCAACGGCCCCTGGGCGACGATCCGCGACCCCGACGGCGCCACGTTCACCATCGACACGCGCGCGGTGGCGCAACAGAAGGCGTAACCAGGGCCCCGGGCGGTCAGGCCGGATCCGCCGGACTCACCGGCATCACTGCGCATCGTGGAACACGAGCCCCAGCGTGTGCCGTCGCCCGGAGCGGACCGTGCTCACCCCGTGCCGCATCGGCCCCGCCGACCAGCCGCGCCGCGAGCGCACCGGCCGGTCGCGCGTGGTGAAGACGAGCCCGTGGCCCTGCGGCAGGGTGGCGGCCGACCCCCGCGACTGCGCTCGGGGCCGCTGCTCGGTCATGAGGAACTCCCCGCCGGTGAAGTCGGTGCCGGGGGCGTTGAGGCCGATGACGACCTGGAGCGGGAAGACGGCCTCGCCGAACACGTCGCGGTGCAGGGCGTTCCAGTCGCCGGGCCCGCAACGCAGCAGGATCTGGGCGGACTTGGCCTGCCCGGCGTCATGGCACATCCGCAGCCACTCCCCCAGCGTGTCCGGCCACGGCGCCGGGCGCCCCAGCTTCGCGGCCCACTCGCGCGCGACGGGCAGCAGCCGCGGATAGAAAGCGGCGCGCAGTTCGGCGACGGCGTCGGGCAGGTCGTGGGTGAAGTAGCGGTACTGGCCGGAGCCGAAGCGGTGTCGGGCCATGTCCACGGTCGTACGGAAGTACGCGTCCTCGTCGTACAGCGCGGCGATCTCCCGGCACTCGCCCGGGGTGAGCAGCGGGCCGGTGGGCGCACTGCCGTGCTCGTCGAGCTCCTCGGCCAGCGCGGGCCAGTCCACCGCCGCGACACGGTCGGCCGGGCGGCCCGCCAGATGCGTGGCGTCGTTCGTGTTCATAGGGCGAGGGTCGCGCTTCGCGACCGGGGCCGCTGGCGGGATTCGGACGCCGCGGTGCGGCGGCGTACTGGATGCTTACACGCGTCGATTACTCACCTAATTGCCTAGTGAAGAAAGTGATAGCTTGGCGCGATGGCACTGCGCAACGCCGTTCTCGCCGCGCTCCTGGAGGGCGAGGCTTCCGGGTACGACCTGGCCAAGGGATTCGACGCGTCCGTCGCCAACTTCTGGATGGCGACCCCGCAGCAGCTCTACCGGGAGCTGGAGCGGATGGAGTCCGAGGGGCTGGTCGAGGCGCGGCTCGTCCAGCAGGAACGCAGGCCCAACAAGCGCCTGTTCTCCCTCACCGACGCGGGCTACGCGGCCCTGCGCTCCTTCACCGCCGAGCCTCCCCGCCCCAGCGCGATCCGCGACGAGCTCCTGGTGAAGGTGCAGGCCGTGGACGCGGGCGACACCGAAGCCGTACGGGGCGCGGTCGCGGAGCGGCTGGAGTGGGCCCGGGCCAAACTGGCCCGCTACGAACGGCTGCGGGACCGGCTGCTCGACGGGCGCACCGAGGACGAGTACCTGGCGCGCGCCGAACGCGTCGGTCCCTATCTGACCCTGATGAGGGGCCGGGCGTTCGAGGAGGAGAACATCCGCTGGGCGGAACGGACACTCGCGGTCCTGGATCAGCGGGGCGGCCGTACCATGACATCCATGTGATGGTCTGGGCCTCACAGCGGGCCACGGGATCGGGAGGCGAACGGAATGCGGATCGGGGAGCTGTCGGAGCGCACCGGCACGCCGCGGAGGCTGCTGCGGTACTACGAGGAGCAGGGTCTGATCGCCGCCGAGCGCACGCCGAACGGCTATCGCGAGTACGACGAGTTCTACGTGGACCGGGTCATGCAGATCAGAGGACTGCTCGACGCGGGGCTTCCCACCAGGATCATCAAGCAGATCCTGCCGTGCCTGGACAAGCCCCGGGTCATCCACTTCTCCGACGCGACGCCGGAGATGATCACCACCCTCGAGCTCCAGCGCGACCGCATGACGGCCCGCATCCAGTGCCTGACCCGCAACAGGGACGCGGTCGCCGAGTACCTCGACGCGGTACGCCCCAAGAACGACACTGCGGAGACTCAGGGCGCCCGGTAGCCCGGCACCGAGGGCCAGCGGACGGTCAGGACGACGGACTCCTCCTCCGCGTGCCAGGAGTGGTCGACCCCCTTGCCCCACACGACGTAGTCGCCCTGCTCTACCAACGTCACGGTGCGGCCCGGAAGTTCCACCCGGAAGCGGCCGCTGATCAGGACCAGCAGCGCGGTGCGCTCCTCGCCGGTCACCCACAGCGCCCGCTCGTCCCCACGGGGATGGACGCCCCACTTGATCTCCACGGCCTCGCTGTGCCGTGGATCCCCGGCGTCCTTGAAGTGGCCGAGCAGCCACCCCCGGTCGAGCGCGGCGTCCTTGCCCGCGTTGCCCACGTACACCTGGTCGTCGTTCATGGTGTCGAACCCTAACCAACCGTCTCAGATCGTCGTGCGGCCGCCGTCCAGCGGCAGGAACGTGCCCGTGACCTTCCTCGACAGGTCGCTGGCCAGGACCACGACCGCGTCGGCCACGTCCGAAGCCTCGATCGCCTCGGGCAGCGGTGTGCCGGCGGCGACATGGGCGATCAGGGCCGCCTGGTGCGGGCCCGCGTTGGCGTCGGTGGGGACGAAGCCGGGGGCGACCGTGTTCACCCGGATGTTGTCGGGGGCCAACTCCCGTGCCAGCGCCCGGCCGACCGCGTCCTGGGCGCTCTTGGCCGCCGTGATCTCGACGGGTACGGGATAGGGGTTGTGCGTGGCGGAGGCGCCGATCAGGACGATCGAGCCGCCGCCGTTGCGCCGCATCGCGGGGACGACGGCGTGGCAGCAGGCGAGCGTCGCGTCCAGCTGGGAGGCGACCGCGTCCCGCACCGAGGCGATGCCCTGCGGGGTGTCGATGAAGCTCCCGGCCGCGCCAGCCCTGGCGGCGACGGCCTCGGCGCCGACCATGACGTTGCAGACCAGCACGTCCGGCGCGCCGAGGGCGGCCGTGCTCGCCGCCACCACGGCCCGTACCTGCTCCAGGTCGCTCATGTCGCCCGCCACCGCCACGGCCCGGCCGCCGGACTTCTCGATGTCGGCGACCACGCCCGCGGCCGCCTCGGCGTTGCGCAGGTAGTTCACGGCCACGGCCGCCCCGTGCTCCCCCAGCGCACGCGCTACGGCGGCGCCGATCCCCCGGCTCGCACCCGTGACCAGAGCCACCCGACCGTCCAGTAACGCCGACGACATGCCCACTCCCCTTCACAACCCTTCGCGCGCCCCGTGCCCCTGGCAGTCCGGCGTCACGCCCGCCACTCGAATGACACTTTTGTGTACTTTCAGATAGATCCGAGAGGTCTTCCCCCATAGGTCTGGAATGATCCGACACGGCTGTCCGGCAGCCCGCCCGTCCCCCGTCACGAGACCGGGCGCCGTCTACCTCCTCAGGATGTTCCGCCCATGGCCGTCTTGTGCCGACCTGCCGTCGCCGTGCCCGAGCACGTGATCACCTCAGAGCAGACGCTCGACCTGGTCCGCAGCGTTCACGCCGACCATCCCCAGCTCGCGCTCGCGCTACGCCTGATCGAGAACACCGGGGTGGCCAAACGGCACATCGTCCAGCCCCTTGAGGAAACCCTGCGCCACCCCGGCTTCGAGGTGCGGAACAAGCTGTACGAGGCGGAGGCCAAGGCACGGGTGCCGCGGGTGGTGCGGCAGGCGCTGGAGACCGCCGAGCTGTCGCCGCGTGACATCGATCTGATCGTCTATGTGTCGTGCACGGGGTTCATGATGCCGTCCCTGACGGCCTGGTTGATCAACAGCATGGGTTTTCGGCCAGAGACCCGCCAGGTCCCGATCGCCCAGCTCGGCTGCGCTGCGGGCGGCAGCGCGATCAACCGCGCGCACGACTTCTGCACCGCCTATCCCGGGGCCAACGTACTGATCGTGGCCTGCGAGTTCTGCTCGCTGAGCTATCAGCCGACCGACCTGGGCGTCGGCACGCTGCTGTCCAACGGCCTGTTCGGCGACGCCGTGGCCGCCGCCGTCGTCCGGGGCTCGGGCGGCACCGGGATCCGGCTGGAGCGCAACGGCTCGCACCTCGTACCGGACACCGAGGACTGGATCGCGTACGCGGTACGGGAGACCGGATTCCACTTCCTGCTCGACAAGCGGGTCCCGGGCACGATGGAGGCGCTGGCCCCCGTCCTCGGCCGGCTCGCCGACCAACACGGCTGGAACGCGTCCACCCTGGACTTCTACATCGTCCACGCGGGCGGCCCGCGCATCCTGGACGACCTCTGCAAATACCTCGGAGTGCCGCCGGAGGCGTTCCGGTTCAGCCGCGCCACGCTCACCGAGTACGGGAACATCGCCAGCGCCGTCGTCCTGGACGCGCTCGGGCGGCTGTTCGACGAGGGCGGGGTGGAGCACCAGGCCAAGGGCCTGATCGCCGGGTTCGGCCCGGGCATCACCGCCGAGGTGGCGCTCGGGCACTGGACGGTCCCGGCCGTACCGAAGAAGACCGCGGTACCGGAGAAGACGGCCGCGCCGAAGAAGGCCTCTGTGCCGATGGAAGCAGTACCGAAGGCGGCCGCCGTGCCGGACGCGGCCGCCTGCCCCCGTACCCCCCAGACAGGAGGCGAGAACGCCATGGCCGAACCGCAGATCCACTTCTGGGCACCGCCGGACCTGCCCGGCCTCGCCTTCGACCCGCTGCTCGCGCGGCTGCTGCACGAGGAGCCGGTCGCCCGGGTGAAGCTGCCCAACGGCGAGGGCCACGCCTGGCTGGCGACCCGCTACGACGACGTGCGGTTCGTCTCCGTCGACCCGCGCTTCAGCCGCCAGGCCGTGATGGGACGCCAGGTCACCAGGCTGGCCCCGCACTTCATCCCGATGGACGGGGCCGTCGGGTTCGCGGACCCGCCGGACCACACCCGGATGCGGCGCGTGGTCGCCAGCGCCTTCACCGCCCGGTCGATGCGCCGCCTGCACGAGCACGCCCAGCGGGTGGTGGACCGCCTGCTGGACCGGATGGAGAGCCGGGGCGGGCCGCTCGACCTGATGGCCCACCTCAACCGGCCCTTCCCGCTCGCCATGGTGTGCGCGCTGATGGGGGTGCCGGACGAGGACCAGTCCAGGATGGCCCACTGGTCGGACACCATCATCTCCGCCGCGCGCGGCCGCGAGGCCAGCGAGCAGGCCAAGGCGGAGATGGCCGCGTACTTCCGCGATCTCATCGAGCGGCGCCGGGCGGAGCCCGAGGAGGACCTGGCGGGCGTGCTCGCGGCCGCCCTGGAGAACGGGGTGCTCGACCAGGACGAGGCCGTCGGGCTCGCCGTGCTGATCCAGATCGGCGGCGCCCACGCGGTGCGCAACAACAGCGCGAACATGGTGTACGCGCTGCTCACCCGGCCCGGCCACCTCGCCCGGCTGCGCGCCGAGCCGGAGCTCGTCCCGCAGGCCGTGGAGGAGCTGCTGCGCTACATCCCGCACCGCAACGCGGTGGGCCTGTCGCGGATCGCCCTGGAGGACGTCGAGGTGGGCGGGGTGCTGATCCCGGCGGGCGACCCGGTCTACGTCTCGTATCTGACGGCCAACCGCGACCCGGAGGTCTTCGCGGATCCGGAGCAGCTCGACTTCGACCGGACCCACAACCCGCACGTCGCCTTCGGGCACGGCCCGCACTACTGCCCCGGCGCCACGCTGGCCCGGATGGAGTCCGAGATCCTGCTGCGCTCGCTGTGGGACCGCTTCCCGGACCTGGCGCTCGCCGTGCCGGACGAGGAGGTGGTGTGGGAGCGGGGGGCACTGATCCGGGGGCCGAAGGAACTGCCGGTGAAGTGGTGACGGTCTGTCAGGACCCGTTCTGACAAGACCGTTCCGAGAGGAGAGAGCCGTGGACGACCCCGACCCGTACACCCGCCCGACCGACGGTCTGGTGATCCCGCCCGGCGGCGGCCGGACCCTCAAGACCGCCGCCCAGCAGGTGACCTTCAAGGTCACCGGCGCGCACTCGACCGTCGCGTCCACCTTCGAGGTGGTGGTGCCGCCCGGCTTCGACGTCGGCGCGCACGCCCACAGCCGCAGCGAGGAGCTGTTCTACCTCCTGGAGGGCGAGCTGGACGTGATGGCCTTCGAGCCGAAGGTCCGCACCCTCGACGACTGGCGGGAGTGGGAGTCGCCCTCCGGTCAGCGCCACATCCGGGCGACGGCGGGGACGATGATCCTGGTGCCGCCCGGCTGCCCGCACGCCTTCGCGAACCCGACCGGCCGCCCCGCCCGGATGCTCTTCCAGGCCGCCCCTCCGCCGGACCACGAGCGGTACTTCGAGGAGCTGCTCGAACTGCTCAACAGCGGGGGCGGGATCGATCCGGCGGCCGTGCAGGAGCTGCGCGTCCGGTACGACATCGAACAGCTCACGCCGCTGCGGCACTCGCCTCCTGCACAGGCCCCGATGGCGGAAGCGCGGGTGACGTCATGAGCGAGGACGTACGCGTCGACGAGCTGAGCCGGCGCACCTCCGCCGAGGCCACCGAGCACTTCTGGCCGGTGGAGCACCTGGACGCGCTGGAGTTCGACCCGCTGCTGCACCGGCTGCTGCGCGAGGAGCCGGTCGCGCTGGTGCGGATGCGGTTCGGGGACGGCCACGCCTGGCTGGTGACCCGGTACCAGGACATCAAGGAGGTCACCTCGGACCCCCGGTTCAGCCGGGCGCTGACCGTCGACCGGCCGGTGACCAGCATGACCCCGCACGTCGTGGCCCCCGCCGGAGGCATCGGCCGCACCGATCCGCCCGACCACACCCGCCTTCGGCGGCTCCTCGCGCAGACCTTCAACCGCAAGCGGATCGCGCTGCTGAGGGTGGAGACGGAGGCGATCGCGGAGCGGCTGGTCGGGGAGCTGCTGGCCCAGGGGCCGCCCGCCGACCTCACCGAGTACGTGACCGGCCCGATGCCGGAGCAGGTGATCGGGAAGCTGCTCGGGGTGCCCGAGTCCGACCTCGGGCGGCTCCAGGCCTGGCGGGGCGTCATCCTCTCCAGCGACCACTCCCTTGAGGAGAGCAACGCGGTCAAGGCCGAGATCGCCGGGTACTTCAGGGCACTCGCGGACCGCCGGCTCACCGACCCGGGCGACGACCTGTTCAGCGAGCTGTCCCTGGCGCAGGCCGAGGGCGCGCTGAGTCGCCCCGAGCTGATCTCACTGGCCGTGATGATCGTCCTCAACGCCCTCGACCAGGTCCGCCAGCAGTGCTCCACGATGGTGTACACACTGCTCACGCACCCCGAGCAGCTGGCGCGGCTGCGGGCGGAGCCGGAGCTGCTGCCCACCGCCATCGAGGAGTTGCTGCGGTTCATCCCGCAGCGCAACGGCGTGGGGCTGCCCCGGATCGCCACCGAGGACGTCGAGGTGGGCGATGTGCTCATCCGCGCCGGGGAGGCCGTGTACGTCTCGTATCTGGCCGCCAACCGCGACCCGGAGGTCTTCACCGATCCGGACCGCTTCGAGCTGACCCGCGACGAGTCCCCCAACCTCGCCTTCGGGCACGGCGCGCACTACTGCCTCGGGGCCGCGCTGACCCGGATGCAGGCGGAGGTGATCCTCTCCACACTGCTGCGCAGGGCCCCGGAGCTGCGGCTGGCGATCGCGCCGGAGGAGGTGCGCTGGCGCCGGGGCTCGATCAACCGGGGGCCGGAGACCCTGCCGCTTGCCTGGTGAGGAACGAGGGCGGGATGGTACGGGGATGACTTCCCTGCGGCACGACTTCCTCGCCCTGGCGGCCTCGGTCCCGGACCTGCTGCGCGCCCCGAAGGTCGCCGCCGCGTGGCCGGGGCCGAGCGCGCTCGCGGAGTTCACCGTGGGCGGTCTGGCGGGCCATCTCGCCTACCAGGTCCTGTCGATCCCGCCCGCGCTGGCCGAACCCGTACCGTCCGAGCCCACCGTCTCGCTGCTCGGACACTACGAGCGGGTGGAGTGGATCGGGGCGGGTCTCGACGACGAGATCAACGTACGGATCCGGCGCGGCGGTGAGAGCGCGGGCGCCGACGGGGCCGGGGCGCTGGCGGACCGGGTGGCCGCGGCCGTCGACGAACTCACCGGCACGCTGGCCTCGGTGGAGAACCGGCCGGTCCGCATCCCGCTCTGGGGACCGTGGTCGCTGCTGCTCGACGACTTCCTGACCACCCGGATGATGGAGATCGCGGTGCACGGCGACGACTTGGCGGTGAGCGCGGGCATCGCCCCGCCGGAGCTCGCGCCGGGCGCCGTCGAGACGGTCGTCGATCTGCTCTCGCGCCTGGCCGTGCGCCGCCACGGCCCGACGGCGGTGCTGCGGGCGCTGAGCCGTGGGGAGCGGGCACCCCGTACCATCGCCGCGTTCTGAAACGGGTACCGCGCAGGTTTACCCCCTTTCACCACCCTGGGTTGACGCCCCCGGGTCACCGCCCGGCACACGATGGGCCCACGTGGTGACAGACCGGCCACGGTCGATCAGAAGGGGGAACAACATGCTCGGCGTACGGAAGGGCGCGCTCGCGGGCGTGCTCGTGGCGGTGTGTGTGGTGACGGGGATCGGCGTCGGACAGGCGTCCGCCGCGGGCGTCGGCGAACGGGCCGCGGTGAAGGGCACGTACAGCGTGGACGCCAACAGCAACGTGCGGACCACCCCGCACGTCCGCAAGGGCACCGTCGTGTACACCACGACGAAGAGCCGCCCGATGGACGTCGAATGCTGGACGCGCGGGGACGACGTCAACTCGGGCGGGCACCACACCAACGTCTGGTACAGCGGGTCCGTGTGGACGGGCAGCCGCTACCTCGACGACGTCTACGTCTGGGGCGGCAACGTCAACACGCCGCACGACCCCCCGAAGGGGATGCCGCACTGCTGAGCGCGCTGGCGGTCGCCGTGCGGGCGGGTCCCGCCCGCACGGACTTCTTCACCGTCGCGGTTCCCCTTCGTCCCGGTTCGGTGACCGCGCCCCTCGGGCCCGGTGTGTATCGGTACGGTCACTGTGCGTACCAGACCTCCGGGGGGAATCCATGCGCAAGTCCCTGCTCGCAGCCACTACTGCCGTCGTCGCCTGCCTCGCCCTGACGGCCTGTCAGAGCGACAACGACTCCGGCGCCAAGTCGCCGACCACCCAGGCGCCCACGCCCCCGCCCACCGACGCACCCGGCAACGCCGGTACCGACCCCTCGCCCGGTGCCGTCGCCCAGGCGTTGGGCGAGCCGTCGCGGACGGTGGGCGCCAACACCGTGGGCATCCTGGAGATCACGCCGACGACCGTCGTGTATCTGAAGGACGCGGGCGGACAGACCTCGAAGTACGGCACGTTCGCCGTCGTGGCCATGGACGAGAAGTCGCTCAGCGCCAACCCGGCCGCCGAGACCACGCTCGCCAAGGGCGGCGGCTGGTACTGGATCGCGCCGAACGGCACGCTGATCGCGGAGGGCATGGGCAACGCGTCGCGGGTCGCGCTCGGCAAGTACCAGCACTCGGGCGTCATCGAGCCCGACACACACCAGCTGCGCGCCAAGGTCTTCGACCTCACCGCCGCCCAGGCCAAGGGCGGCAAGCTCATCTACACCGACGGAACGGACTCCGCCGACCGCTGGAGCATTCCCACCAAGGAAACCGGACCCCAAGTCGCGGACGTCAGGGCGGAGTTGAATCACTGAGCGGTTGAATCACCGAGTGTCTGACACGACGTTCGTTCGACGGCTACCTTGTGCGGGCGGATCCGCAGGGACTGTCCGGGACGGGGTGCGATGGCGATACGGGGGGCGCGCGGTCGCGCCTGGCTGATCGGGGGCGCGGGAGCGGGCGCGGTCGCCGCACTGCTGATCTGGGCGCCGGGCGGAGCCCTGTCGTGGTCCGGCGGGGTGGCGGCCGCAGCCGCCGCCGCGTATCTGAGCCAGGACCTGCCCCGGCAGTTCAGCGACCGGCTGGCACGGCGCAGGGCCCAGCAGGACTCCGGCACCGAGGTCCCGGTCCTCGTCTCGACGCGCGTCAGGAACCAGGACTACGTGGTGCTCGACGACGGCACCCGGGTCGTCGAGGTTCCGGCCAGCGGGCACACCGTCCGGGTGGTCGCCACCGGGGCCGGGCCGCTGCCCGTGGTGCTGACGGACCTGCGCGTCGAGGTGCTCGCGCGGGCGGACCGCTCCGGCGACCTGTCCCGGCACGCGGCGGAGGTCCCCGTGCGGCGGTTCGAGGTGCTGCTCGACGCCGAGCCGCCGCGCGTACGCCCGCTCGCCGCCAGCGACTTCCCGTACCAGGTGGGCCAGGACGAGGTGGAGGTGCTGGACCTGGAGGTCAGGACCGAGGCCGGGGACGTCCAGTGGGTGCTGTGGCTGGACTGGTCCTGCGCGGGCCGGACCGGGAGCGTCCGCGTCGACCTCGACGGACACCCCTTCCGGACCGCCGCCCGACACGCCCGCCCGGCCGTCTGATGGCGACGGCACCCGCGCTGCGCGGCGCGGCCCTGACCACCCTGGTCCCGCTCGTCCTGGGCGGCGCGGTGCTACTCGCGGGCGGCGTCCACGCCTGGCCCGCGTGGGCGGCCGTCGTCGCGGTGTCCGCCGTGTCGGGGACGGCGGCCCTGCGGCGGACGGCGCCGCCCCCGCGTCCCTCCCCGGCCGCCCGGCCCGAACCCGACCGGGGCGGCGCGGCGGTGTACGCGATGCAGCGGCCCGTCCGGGCGGTGCCCGTGAACGGCCTCCCCGACGACGTGCCGTACACGGTGGACGTGACGACGCGCACGCACCTCGCCGTGATGGGGCCGCCCGGCTCCGGACCGGGCGGCGAAGGCGTCCACATCCCGCTCACCGGCCACAACCTGGTGTTCGCGCTGACCGCCGACGGCCCGTCCGACGTCACCCTCGTACGCCTTCGGGCGCGGGCGACCCGGCACGCCTCGCTCGTCGCGGACGGCATCAGCATGGCCCACCGGCGGATGCCGGACATGGTGTACAGCCCCGACCTGCTGGAGTCGATCCAGCGCTCGGTGGAGGCGTTCGAGCCGCTGGAGCGCCCGGACTTCGAGGTGCGGCTCGACGACGGCCCGGCTGCCGTGGCTCCCGTCGACGACGACACGCCCCCGCTCCCGCGAACCGTGTCCGGCGGCGCGAGCCTGCGGCTCGTCCTCGCCCCGGTCACCGCGTCCGGGTACTGGGTGCACTGGCGGCTGGAGGCCGAGATCGTGTGCGGCGGCCGTACGTACAGCCCGAGTTGGGACCTGACCGTCACCGCCACCAGCGGTACGGCGACCCACCATCCGGGCGGCGGCCGTACCAGCACGCCCGTGCACGAGCTCTTCCCCGACCACTGGAATCCGGCCGCCCCTGACGGCCCTGACGGGCAGGACGGCGAGACCCGGCGCTTCGAGATCGCGGCCCATGTCTCGTCCGACGGCGCGAGCATCATGCGCGGCCGCCCGCGCCCCGCCCCGGAGCCGGAGCCCCGCGAGGGCCTGCGCCACCGGGAGGAGGGCGACCGGCACCTGGCGGCGGGCCGGATGCGAGAAGCGGCGGACGCCTACCGGGCGGCGGCCGGGGCGAGCAGCGGCCACGGCGCCTTCGCGCTCGGCAAGCTGCTGCACGAGCAGGGCGACCTGGCGGGCGCGGAGCGGTGGTACGAGGTCGCGGCCGAGCACCGGTTCCCGGCGGCCTACAACAACCTGGGCGTGGCGGCGCTCCAGCGCGGCGACACGGACCGGGCCGAGCGGTGGTACCGGCAGGCCATGGACGAGGGCGACTGGACGGCGGTCGACGGGCTCGGCGCGATCATGGCCGGACGGGGCGACGACGCCCAGGCCGAGACGCTGTGGAAGCTCGCCGCCGACAACGGGCAGCCCAACGCGGCCCAGAACCTCGCGGTCCTGCTCAACCGGCAGGGACGCACCGCCGAGGCCGAGGCGTTGTGGGTCCGCGCGGCCGAGGCGGGCAACGCGGGGGCCGCCGTCCACATCGGCTTCCTGCGGCACGAGGCCGGTGATCTCAAGGAGGCCGAGCGCTGGTGGCGCGAGTCCGCCGAGCGCGGCAACAGCCAGGGCGCCTACTACTTCGGGGTGCTCCTGGCCCGGAGCGGCCGCATCGACGAGGCCGAGCGCTGGTGGCGGCAGGCCGCCGGGCGGCTCGGCGACCCGGAGGACTTCACCGGCTCCCACATGCCGACCGAGAGCGGCTTCGGCTACGCGCTCGTCCGGGCCGCCGACTCGGGCGAGGCGCTCTGCGCGTACCAGTTGGCCTGCCTCCTGGACGAGAAGGGCGACCGGGCCGGGGCCGAGCGCTGGTGGACCGCCGCCGCCCGGGCCGGTCACATCGAGGCGGTGCTGCGGATCGCGCAGGTGGCCATGAACGACCACGACGACCTCGGCGGCTGTCTGCGCTGGCTGCGGATCGCGGTCGAGGACGAGCGGACGCCGGTGGAGCGGCTGGCCACGGCGGCCGGCGCGCTGCACCGCCTCGCGGGCGGGCTGTACGACGGGACGCGCCCCGACAACCCGGACGCGCTCGCGGCCTGCGCGCTGGCGGTCGACGCGTACGAGCGGCTGCACGGGCAGGACGCGGCGGCGTACGAGCAGCCGTACGCCCAGGTGCTGGACTCCTACGCCCGGCTCAGCCGGGAGGCAGGAGACGTCGGGGCGGCCGATGCGGCCGACCGGCGGCGGAGCGCGCTCGGGTCGCGGCCCCGCTGACTTGGCGGCTCAATCCAACCGCGCTACTCGGTGAGTTGGCTTGTCCGTCCGGCTCGCCGGGAATGGCCCTATCGTTCCGCTGTGCTCACCGGCGAGGAGGGGCGTGTGGACAAGGACGAGGAGCGGCGGCTGAGGGCCATCGCGCCGGAGATCACCCGCGTCACGATCGACCTGCTGAGGACGGTCGTCGGCCTCGAACCCCCGGAGCGGGTGCCCGAGGAGGCGCTGCGGGTGGCCGACGAGGTGCTGGCGAAGCACGGCTCCGACGGGCTGCGGGTGCTCGTCATGAGCATCGCCGGGTGGACGGCGGTCGGCATCGAGTCGAACGCGCATCTGACCGGCAAGACGCACGAGGCGTACCTCGACGAGATGGAGCTCACCTGCTGGGAGGCCAACCCCGACGGCTGACGCGGACGGCAGCCGCGGGCCGCCGATCCGACCCCGGCGCCACCGCTGACCTGGGCGGCCGAGCACGCCCGGATCGGCGCGCGAACCCCCGGAAAGGGTGCCCGGAGCGCGGGTTTGCCGGACGGGATGTCAGGATGGGGGCATGACGACCAAGGTCTACTTCGACATCACCATCAATGACGAGCCCGCCGGGCGGATCAACTTCAACCTGTTCGACGACGTGGTTCCGAAGACGGCGGAGAACTTCCGCGCGCTCGCCACGGGCGAGAAGGGCTTCGGCTACGCCGGCTCCTCCTTCCACCGCGTGATCCCCGAGTTCATGCTCCAGGGCGGCGACTTCACCCGGGGCAACGGCACCGGCGGCAAGAGCATCTACGGCGAGAAGTTCGCCGACGAGAACTTCACGCTCAAGCACGACCGCCCGGGCCTGCTGTCCATGGCCAACGCCGGCCCGAACAGCAACGGCTCGCAGTTCTTCATCACCACCATCGTCACCGGCTGGCTGGACGGCAAGCACGTCGTCTTCGGCGAGGTCGCGGACGAGGACAGCATGAAGCTCGTGAAGAAGATCGAGAGCCTCGGCTCGCAGAGCGGCAAGACCGCGGCGAAGATCACCATCTCCGAGTCCGGCCAGCTCTGACGGTCTCCTTCCGTCTGCTGTCCGCCGACGGCGGTCCGAGGGGCACACGTCCTGCGTGAGCCCCTCGGCGCCGTTCGGCGCCACCCGAGTGGGCGATCCCGGTCCCGCGCGATCGGTGTTTGACTCGACGGCATGATCATTCGTACGCGCATCCAGGCCGCCGGTGTCGCGGCGGCCGCAGCGCTGCTCGGCCTCCTGTGCGCCGGGCCCGTCGCCGCCGACCCCGCTCCGGTGACCGCGGTGGCCCCCTCGCCCGCCCAGGCGTCGCAGGACCAGGTCGAGGCGTTCTTCACCGCCTACCGCAACGCGCGCCTCGGCACGACCGAGGACGCGACCCCGGCCGAGGTGCGGACCAGGTTCCTCACCAAGGAGCTCAACCAGACTCTCGACGCGTGGGCCGCCGCGCACACCGGCCAGGACCCGGTGTTCCGCGCCCCGAACATCCCCTCCACCTGGACGTTCGCTTCCGTGGGCGCGGACGGGTCGCACGTCGTCGTCTCCCAGAAGTGGGGCGACGGCACCGCCGCCGACGTGGCGTACACCGTCCGACCGGCCGACCTCATGATCACCGCGATCGCGGACTCGCCCGCAACCGCCTGATCGGCGGCGGGTTTCACCGGTGACCCCGCCGGAAAGAGTCCGGCATGATCTCAAGGCCCCGGACCAGGTCCTCCCTCCGCCGACGGGCGGGCGCGCTCCCCGTACTGCCCCTCGCCGCCGCCCTCCTCACCTCAACCGTCGCTCTCTACATGGCACTTGTGGCGTTCGGGAACATCACCGACTTCGACACCAACCGCGCCTTCGTCCACCACGTCCTGGCCATGGACACCACGTTCAAGGACCCGGACCTGATGTGGCGGTCCGTCGATTCGACGACGCTCCAGGACATCGCGTACGTACTGATCATCGTCTGGGAGACGGTCGCCGCGCTGGTGCTCGTGGCGGCGGGGGTCGTCTGGGCGCGGGCGCTGCGGGGCGGCGGGTTCGCGCGGGCGCGGCGGCTGAGCACGGTGGGGCTGCTGATGGTGATGCTGCTCTTCGGCGCCGGGTTCATCGCCGTCGGGGGCGAGTGGTTCGCGATGTGGCAGTCCAAGGCGTGGAACGGCCTGGACGCGGCGACGCGCGACTTCATGCTGGCCGCGTTCACCCTGCTCGTCGTGCACCTCCCCGGAGTCGAGGAGCGCGTCTGACCCGGCCGGGCGTCAGCCCGCCGCCCGCTCCTGCGCCCGCGCCGCCGCCCGGGTGATGTTCCGCGCCATGCCACCGAACACCACGGCGTGGAACGGCGACACGCTCCACCAGTACGCGTGCCCGAGCAGCCCCTGCGGATGGAACAGGGCGCGCTGGCGGTAGCGGGTGCGGCCGTCGGGCTCGCGCTCCGCGTACATCTCCAGCCAGGCGAGACCCGGCAGCCGCATCTCGGCGCGCAGGCGCAGCAGGTGCGGCCGGGTGATCTCCTCCACGCGCCAGAAGTCCAGCGAGTCCCCCACCCGCAGCCGTGCGGCGTCCCGGCGGCCCCGGCGCAGGCCCACTCCCCCGGTCAGCCGGTCCAGCCAGCCGCGCACGGCCCAGGCGAGCGGGAAGGAGTACCAGCCGTTCTCCCCGCCGATGCCCTCGATGACCTGCCACAGGGCCTCCGGCGACACGTCCACGACCCGCTCGCGGCGGTCGGTGTAGAGGCTGCCGCC
This sequence comes from Streptomyces melanogenes, assembly GCF_014649795.1. Taxonomy (GTDB): domain Bacteria; phylum Actinomycetota; class Actinomycetes; order Streptomycetales; family Streptomycetaceae; genus Streptomyces; species Streptomyces noboritoensis. Next base: position 105,927 of record NZ_BMTS01000004.1, on the reverse strand, counting down.
CGCCCAGTCGGGGTCGGTGGGCAGCGGGTCGCTGGGGGCGCCGGGGAGCGCGGCCGAGGACCAGCGGGTGGCCACGTTGGCCTCCTTGATCCGGCGCAGGGCGAGCTCGATCGCCTCGTCGAAGCCGATCGGCGTGCCGGGCGGGTCCGGCACGTACCGCGCGATGTCGTGCTCGTGGCAGACCACCTCGTGCCGCAGCGACTCCGCGAGCGGCCGCGCCAGCGCGCTGGGCACCGGTGTGACCAGGCCGATCCACTGGCTGGAGAGCCGTGGCGGCAGCATCGGCACCTTCAGGATCAGCCGGTGCGAGAGCCGCGCCACCGCCGCGTACCGGTGCATCATCTGCTCGTACGTGAACACCTCGGGGCCGCCGATGTCGAACGTCCGGTTGACGTCGGCGGGCATCCGGGCGCTGCCGACGAGGTAGCGCAGCACGTCCCGTACGGCGATCGGCTGGGTCCGGTTGCCCAGCCAGCTCGGGGTGATCATCACCGGGAGCCGCTCGGTCAGATGGCGCAGTATTTCGAACGAGGCCGATCCCGAGCCGATGATGACGGCGGCGCGCAGCACGGTCGTCGGCACGGCCGAGCCGAGGAGGATCCGGCCGACCTCGGCGCGCGAGCGCAGGTGCGGCGACAGGTCCTCCTCCGGCACGCCCTCGGGGGTGAGGCCGCCGAGGTAGACGATCCGGCGGACCCCGGCCGCCGCGGCCTGCTCGGCGAAGATCCGGGCGGCCGAGCGGTCGGTCTCCTCGAAGCCGGGACCGGCGCCGAGCGAGTGGACCAGGTAGTACGCCACGTCCACGTCCCGCAGCGCCGCCCCGACCGACTCCGCGTCGGTCACGTCGCCGCGCACGGTCTCCACGCGCCCGGCCCACGGGTGGTCGCGCAGCTTGCGCGGCGTACGGGCCAGACAGCGCACCCGGTAGCCCGCGTCGAGGAGCTCGGGCACAAGACGGCCGCCGATGTAGCCGGTCGCGCCGGTCACCAGGACGAGTTCCGGGGTGCCGTCGCTCTTCATACCGCCTCCGCCGCTCGCCGTGCCTTCGGGCAACGATCTCCCGCGGGCGCCGCTTCCGGGCGGCACGACACCACACGGTTTGCCGTCCGCGTCCGGGGAGAGGAGGCTCGAAGCGTAGGCCCCTCGCGGCCTGCGAGGCGCGGGCCGCGACCTTCTGAAGGAGGTCATCATGGGCACCGCTTTCGACACCGAGACGCTGCGCCGCGCCATTGAGGGCCACGACGCGAAGGCCCTGCTGTCGCTCTACGCGGACGACGCGGAGATCCGTGTCGTCGACCGCAACACCCAGCCGAGCCACCCGATGGTCATGCACGGCCAGGGCGAGATCTCCAAGATGCTCGACGACGTCTACAGCCGGGAGATGACGCACAAGCTGGAGCAGTGCGTGGTCCAGGGCGACAGCGTCGCCTTCACCGAGTCCTGCGAGTACCCCGACGGCGTACGGGTGCTGGCCAACTCGATGATGTCGCTCAAGGACGGGAAGATCGTCGAACACACCCTGGTGCAGGCCTGGGACGAGTAGCGGGAGGCGAGGAGAGCCGTTCCTGCAGGCGTGCGTGCCGGAACTGGTAGACCGCGCCCGCCTGGCGCAGCACGCCCAGGCGGTGGGCCTCGCCGAGGAAGGCCATCAGCCGCCAGGGCAGGGCGCCGCGCCCGCACAGCCACAGCCGGGCCACGGCGAGGCGCCCCCACGCCGACATCGCCACCGTGACGACGCCGGTGGGGATCAGCGCGTACGCACCGATGCTCGCCGCGTCCGGCAGGCCGAGCAGGCGCGGCAGGGCGCTGCCCGCGAGGACGGCGGCCAGATAGGTGAACAGCGCGCGGGCGAGCGCGGTGCCCCGGTCGGTGCGCAGGCTCGCCGAGGGGCTGAGGCTGCGGGTGACGTCGACGGGCGCCCCCAGCCACCGGTGCAGCCCGGCCGCGATCCCGCCGACGATCCCGAGGCCGAGGCCGCCCGCGAGCCCGAAGATCACCGCGCTGCGCAGGATCGCGCCCGGGCTCTGCCGGGTCACCCACTCGCCCCGGGCGCGGTCGAGGAGCGGTGAGAGGTCGTACGAGTCGAGGTCGCGGCCGTCGGTGAGCCGGACGGTGAAGACCTCGCCGTCGGGCCGGTAGTCGTGCGCGGAGATCGCGAGCCGCTGGTCGACCGCCGTGCAGCGGGCCGGTGGGGCACACAGGTCCAGGTCGCTCACGTCGGCGGGCAGCGCGAACGCACGCGTGCCGCCGTGCTCGATCAGCGTGCCGTGGACCGGCTCGGGCAGCACGACATAGGTGCGGCCGTGCGCGCGCAGGCCGTAGCGGGTGCCGTCCGCCGCGTCGACGTAACGCGAGCCGTCCGGGGCGTGCCGCACGGGCCCGGGGACGGGGAAGTCGGCGCGAAGCGCGGCGCGCGCCGCCGCCGTACCCCCTTCGGCCAGGGTGAAGACGGCCCCCAGGCTCAGCCCCGCGAGCAGGCCGACGGCGAGGCCGTGGGCCATCGCCCGGCCCAGGCGGCGCGCCCGGCCGGCGGGGTCGCGCGGCCCGCCCTTGGCCACCACGCCGGACTCGCCGCGTACGAGGTACGCCGTCAGGGCGCCCGCGACCACCGCCGCGAGTGCGGCGAGCAGCGGTGCGTCCGGCAGGAACCCGGCGCCGACGAGCAGCACCCCGGCGGCGGTGAGCAGCCCGGCGCCCGCCCTGCGCGACCAGCGCCCGCGCGGTCCGCGCCGGCGGCGGCCGAAGAACGGCATCGTCGACGGCAGCGGCGACGTCGGCAGGCCGATGGCCGCGAGCCCGGTGGCGATCACCAGGCCGTACAGCCCGCCCACGGCGAGCCAGCCGAGCGCCCGTGGCATGCCCGCGAACGGCACCGCGAAGTACGGATCCTGGCTGAGCGGCCGGGTGAGCCCCACGGCGAGGCTGAGCGGCAGCGCGTACAGCAGCGGCAGCACGAACCGCCGTCGCGGGCGGCTCCGCGCGGCGTATCCGGCGCAGACCCCGGCCACCGTGGCGGCGGTCACCGCGGGCAGCGCGGGGTCCTGGCCGAGCGCCCACAGCAGCAGGCAGACGGCCTCCGCGAGCAGTCCGAGCAGCAGCAGCGGGCCCAGGCGCGGCAGTGGCCGGGGCAGTGCGGTGTGCAGCTCCCACCAGGCGAGGTCGCGGGTGTCGCGGTGTTCCAGCCGGCGGGCGAGGAAGCGCAGCCAGTGCACCGCGCGCCCGGTGTCCCAGCGCGCGGACCCGGCGAAGGCGGCGGGCACGAAGGCGTCGAGCAGATACTCCTCCAGGGCCGTCGGATCGGCGAACTCCGGGCGCCGCAGCAGCTCGGCCGGGTCGTTCCCGGACTCGCCGTAGACAGCCCTGGCCATCGCCACCATCAGCGGCGAGGCGAGCACCTGGCGCACGGGATCCCCGGGCAGCGTCCGGGCGAGCACCGGGTCCCAGGCGGTGGTGCGCTCCCCCGCCGGGCCGCGCACGGGTCTCGCGGTGCGCCGCAGGAAGTCGGCGGCCTCCTCGAAGGCGAGCGGCTGGAGCTCGACGACCGCCGCCGCCGTGAACACGTCGCCGTCGGCGACGACTTGGGCGTAGATCTCGCTGCGGCAGGTCAGCAGCAGCGGACTGCCCTCGTCCAGCGCGGAGTTGAGGCGGCGGACGGCCTCCGTGCGCAGGGGCGGGGCGAGTTCGTCGAGGCCGTCGAGTACGGGCAGGACCTGCCCGGCCTCCAGGAGCTCCGCCGCCAGCGGGGCCCCGGACCGCTGGATGGAGCCGAGCGCCGGATACCCTTCCGCGAGCCGGGCCGAGAGCCAGGCGTACAACTCGGTGCTGTCGGACTGCCAGGTGGCGAGCGGGAAGATCACCGGCACCGGGTCGCCGGTGTCGCGGCGCTCCAGGAGGTCGAGGGCGAAGCGGACGGCGAGGACGGTCTTGCCGCTGCCGGGTGCGCCGAGCACCACGAGCCGCCGGGCCGGGACGCGGGCGAACACCCGGGCGATGTCGTCCAGTACGCCGTCGAACCGGGCGTCCCCGCCGCCCCCGATGTTCTCGGGCGCGTCCGCGAGCCAGGGGTCCGCCGTGGTCCAGCGCACCGGCAGCGGCCGGGGGTCCTGGAGCCTGCGCAGCCGCCACTCCGCCTGCCAGTGCAGCCGCACCGCCTCGGCCAGCGCGTCGGCGGCGTGCTCCAGGTGCTCGTCCGGGGAGCGCTCGCCGGGGGCGGTGCTGAGCGTGTTGGCGACCAGTCCGGCCATGGAGACGAGGAAGCCGAGCACCGAGACGAGCGAGCCGGTGCTGCTGAGGCTGCGCTCGCGCACCGCCACGGCGACGACCGCCCCGGTGGCCAGCACCGCCCCCACCCAGATACCGCGCCGCCAGTACCGCATCACGCGCGCCCCCCGTCAGGCGGACCCCGTTCGTGCGCGCCATTGTCCCAGCGGACGGCCGGGACGGAACCGGGCGCGGCACCACGAACGTGCGGCTACTGCACGCAGAACTCGTTACCCTCGGGGTCGGCCATCACCACGTGGTTGGTGCCGGGCTCGACGACGACCTGGAGCACGCTCGCGCCCAGGCCCTCAAGGCGCTTGACCTCCGCCTCGCGGTGTTCGGGGCCGAAGTGCAGGTCCATGTGGAGGCGGTTCTTGACCCGCTTGGGCTCGGGGACGCGCTGGAAGAGCAGACGGCGGCCGAGGCCCATGCCGGAGGCGGCCTCGACGGGGTCGTCGGGGTGGCGTACGGCGGCCAGGGTCCGCCAGGCCTTGCGGCCGTCGACCACCGTGTACAGCTCGTCGGTGACGGCGCCCGCGGCGAGCAGCCGCTCGATGAGGACGGTGTGGTCCTCCACCTCGTAGCCGAGGGCCTCGGCCCAGAAGTCGGCGAGGCTCAGCGGCTCGGCGCAGTCGACGACGAGTTTCCAGTGGACTGCCATACGGGTCTCCCGGTGGTCGGACGCCCGCGTGGGCGTACGGGGTGCGGCGCCCTCATTGTCGTGCCCCGTCCGGGGGACCGCCGGTCGGGGCACGGGCCGAACGGGCCCCGGTCGCCGGGACGGTGGCTTACGATCCCGCGATGAGAGCTTCCGGCACATTCAAGGTCACCGGGTTCACCCCCACGGCGCTCGTCCCCACCCCGGCCGTCGAGACGGGGCTACCGGTCGGCGTCGCCACCATGGAGAAGCACTACGAGGGCGAGGTCGCGGGGCGCTCCTCCACCCTGTTCACCGCCGCGTACGACCAGACCGCGGCCACCGGCACGTACGTCGCGATGGAGTCCTTCGAGGGCTCGCTCCACGACCGGCGGGGCACCTTCAACTTCGCGCATTCGGCGACCACGCTGGGCGCGGGCCGCGAGAGCGAGTTCTGCGTCATCGTGCCGTCCAGCGGGACGGGCGCCCTCACCGGGATCTCCGGCTCGGGCGGCCTGGCGATCGACGCCGACGGCACGCATCGCATCTGGTTCGACTTCGAGATCGACTGATGCCGTGCGGAACGGGGGTGCCGGGCGCCCCCGTTCCGTACCCGCGACTCTCCTAGCCCACGGAGGGCAGCAGGCCGGTGATCGGGGCGACCGGGTCGGTGACCTGGTGGAGCTGGTTGAGGTCGTTCACCTTGTTCAACTCAACTGGCTGAGCTGGGCCTTCAGGGTGGGCAGCTCGCTGCGGTGCTCCGCCGGGACCGAGCTCGTCACCAGCTCGTCGAGCACGGTGATCGGGGAGATGTCGGTCGGCTTGGCTCCGACCGGGCCCGCGGCGCTCGCCGCGGACGCACCGAGGCCCGAGACTCCGGCGGCGAGGGCGAGGACTGTGGCGATACGTCGTGTTGAGATCACGCCCTGACAACCGGCCGACGCCGCCGATGGACACGGCCGCGGCCCAGCCTCACCCGAGAAGCCGATGCCCTGGACGCGCAGGGCGCGTCACCCCTGTGCCGGTGTCCTGCCCTCGCGCGTCCAGGCCAGCAGTTCCTCCTCGGTCCACGTCGTGATGACGCGCTCGGCCGGGACCCCGCACTCCTCGGCCCGTACGCACCCGAAGACTTGCCAGTCCAGCTGGCCGGGGGCGTGCGCGTCGGTGTCGATGGAGAAGAGGACGCCCGCGTCGACCGCGCGCCGCAGCAGCCTGCGCGGCGGATCCAGGCGTTCGGGACGGCTGTTGATCTCGACGGCGGTGTCCGACTCGGCGCAGGCGGCGAAGACCTCGTCCGCGTCGAAAGCCGACTCGGGCCGCTTGCCCCGCTCCCCGGTCACCAGCCGCCCGGTGCAGTGCCCCAGCACGTCGGCGTGCGGGTTGCGGACGGCCGCGACCATGCGGCGTGTCATCGCGGGGGCGTCCATGCGCAGCTTGGAGTGGACCGACACCACCACGACGTCGAGCTGTGCCAGGAGTTCCTCCTCCTGGTCGAGCGAGCCGTCCTCCAGGATGTCGCACTCGATGCCGGTGAGCAGCCGGAAGGGCGCCCAGCGCTCGTTCGCCTCCGCCACCACCTCCAGTTGTCTGCGCAGGCGCTCCGGGGACAGGCCGTTGGCGACCGTCAGCCGGGGCGAGTGGTCGGTGAGCACCGCCCACTCGTGGCCGAGCTCGGCCCCCGCCCACCCCATCTCCTCGATGGGGCTACCGCCGTCGGACCAGTCGGAGTGCAGATGGCAGTCGCCGCGCAGGGCCGCGCGCAGTTCGTCGCCGCCCTCGGCGAGGGGCGCGGAGGCGCCTTCCTCCTCCAACCGCCGCAGGTACTGGGGCAGTTCCCCGGCCAGGGCCTCGCGCACCACCTGGGCCGTCTTGGGGCCGACCCCCTTGACCGACTCCAGCGACCCGGCGGCCACCCGCTTCTCGACCTCGCCGCCCGGCATCCCCTCGACCGCGGCGGCGGCCGTACGGAACGCCCGGATGCGGTACGTGGGGGCCCGTGTGCGCTCCAGCAGGAACGCGATGCGCCGCAGCGCCGTCACCGGATCCATCGCCACCTCCGACCGCCCCCCATTGTCCGTCGGCCCGCCGCCGCGCGCCTCCGGTACGGGGGCCGGGCGACGCGGCGGCGGGGCCCCCCGCTCGGGGTGCCCCGCCGTTCGTGCTGTCGCGTGCGGGCGACGAAGCGTGCTCGTCGGTCAGAAGTTGAACACGACGCCCTGGCCCGCCTGCTTCTCACAGGGGTTGCCGAAGGTGTGCTTGTAGGAGACCCGCTGGCCGTCCCAGACGCCGTCGGCCGTGACGGTCATCGGATTCCACTCCTTGGTGCACACCGCGCCGAGCGGCGGACCGGCCGTGATGGCGGCGAAGTCGCCCTGGTTGCGGGCGAGCTCCGAGCAGGCCCGCTTGGCGGCCGGGTGCGTGCCGGAGGCGGTGGGCGCGCAGCTGAGCGTCACCGCGCGCAGGACGGACGCACCGTCGTCGCCGGTGCCCGGCGCCACGGTGAGGACTAGCGCGGACGGCGGGTAGAGGCTCATCGCGGCACCCCGGGTGTCGTGCTGATCGGCGCCGGCCGCACCCGGTACGGCAACCGCTGCGCCGACGAGCGCCAGCGCGGCCACCAGAGTCGTACGCCCAAGCGTCTTACGCATATCGAACACTCCTGTCATTCAGAGACCGATGAACGAGCCAGAGTCTTGTCCAGTCCCGGGAGTGCCGCTGACCGCCGTATACAAATCCGGTCACACTCCGCCACGCCCCGATCGCTGAAAGTCGCAGGCCACAGCCATCCGAACGGTCGGGCGGACTGATGGACGCCCGTAGAGAATAAGGCGCAAAGCCGCCTCTGCTTTGGTTTCTAAAGCAACGAGAACATTGAATCTTGAATAGAGAGGTTTCGCTGAGATTTCATATGCGGGCCACGATCACGCCCGCCACCTGCGCCGCCCGGGCCGCCGGACGTGCGCGCACCCCGGGCGGGCCTCAGAGTGGGACCGGTGCCACGCTCGCCGCACCCGGCCCGCCCGGCGCCCTGGCCCCACACGAAGGAGCAGGACACGATGGAACACCACATCGTCGCCGAGATGACCGAGCCCGGCGGCAGCACACTCAAGGAGTGGCACATGGTCCGCACCGGCCAGAGCATGTCCATGTGCGGCCGCGACCTCGACATGAACCAGAGCCAGTTGCCGTCCGACGCCTGGGGCACCGAGCAGGCGCGGCCGTTCTGCCACACCTGCGGCGCCCTGTTCCTGCGCGAAGTGCCGTGAAGCAGGGCGCCGGTGCCGTACCGCCCGCTATCCGCGCGCGAACGCGGCCAGCGGGACCAGCGGGCGGCGGGTGACCGCGGCGGGCGGCCGCTGCGCCTCGGGCAGCGCCCGCAGCGGGCTCACCCGGACCAGGGTCTGCGCGTCGGGCGCCTCGGCCCGCAGCGTGAACCAGACGGCCTTGCCGTCGGCCGTGGCGTGCGTGCCCCAGCTGTCGCTGAGCGAGGCCACCATGGCCAGGCCCCGGCCACGGGCGGCCAGCGGCTCGCCGCCGCCGAGGACGGGCAGCCGGGGGTCGTGGTCGAGGACGGCCGCGGTCAGACGGCGGCCGGTCCAGCGCAGTTCGAGCGTGCAGCGCTTGTCGCCCTCGGTGTGCCGGAAGACGTTGGTGAGCAGCTCGCACACCCCGAGGCTGACCGGCTGGATCAGACACTCCAGCTTCCAGTACCGAAGGTGTGCGGCGACGATCCGGCGGATCTGCGGCACCCGCTCGGGGGCGGCTTCGAGATCCAGGGTGTACTGACGGTTCACATCCACGACCACGCCCACGACTGCGCTCCTCATCAGAGCGGCCGGCGGACCGGCCGCCGCTTTGACAATGACAGCCCCGAGTAAGCGGAAAGTAGTCACTCAGATACAGCGGGAACGCCATCAGCGTGACCCCATCCGGGTGAACGCGCAACACAGGCAAAAAAGAGCCCCGGCAGGACGGGGGAGACCTGCCGGGGCTCGTTCAGGGGCGGGCGGTTCAGCGCGACCCGCATATAGATGAATAGTAAACCATGGCTAGACCGACAGGCTGTCCATGAAGGAGCTCACCGAGAACACCGCGTTCCCCGGCCCCGCCGGCCCGTATCCGGGCGGGGAGGTCAGGCCGTACTCGTCCATCGTCGCCCGGTAGGCCTCCAGGAGGCGGATGTGGTACTCCAGCGGCGCGCCCTGCGGGTTGGCCTTGCCCAGCGGGGTGGTCGGCTCGGGGCACCAGGTCGTGAAGCGCGGGGTGATGCCGCGCGACATGAAGTAGTGCAGCCCCTCGACCGTGGAGTCGATCGCCTCGTCGACGGTGGTGAACCCGAAGGGCTCGGCCATCTCCACACCGGCGACGAAGTTGGGGATCACGTTGCGCGGCCCGAAGATCTCCGCCGAGTCGAGGATGCGCCGGTGCCACTCGTCCCGGCCGACGTACTCCTCCTTGCCCGGGCAGTACAGCTCGAACAGCCGCCGGTCCCACACCTCGTAGTTGGGATGGTAGATCCGCACGCCGTAGTCGTGGAAGCGCTGCACATCCTCCTTGGGCAGCGCCTGGGCGACGACCTTGCCCGTCCAGCGGCCGGGGAAGCGCTCCTCGATCGCCTTGGCGTACATCCCGTAGAAGTCGGCCTCGTCGCGCCCGCCGACGTGCGAGGTGATCGCGCCGCCGGTGAGGGTGTACGCGGTGGACGCCTTGGCGGTGTCGTACCGGTCGATGATCTCCAGCGCTTCGAGGATCTCCTCGACCGGCTTGACGCCGGTGTAGGGGCGCCCGGCCGCCTTGTGCTGACGCCAGTTGTGGTTGATGTCGCAGTACTGGCACTCCTGCTTGGCGCCGAAGTACTGGCACACCCGGAACACCGTGAGGTAGATCAGATACCCCCACTGGATCGTCGGGGCCACCTCCATCACGGACTTGCCGTTCGACAGCTTGTGCCGGTAGTACTCCGGCATCGGCGGCAGCCCCACGTCCGAGATCCGCTTGCCGTCCAGGTAGAGGCCGAGCATGCCGTGGTCGTCGGCGGCGACCCGGTACGGGGACGCCGGGTTGACCCGCACCGACACGACCGTGCGGCGCAGCTCGTACGGTCCCCCGGTCAGCACGATCTCCTCCGGCGGGCGGCGCAGCGCGGCGGCGCCCAGCTCCGGCAGGGTGCGGTGGTCGAACGAGAAGATGAAGTACGACTTCGGCTTGACCTCGCCGGACTCGTTGTCGCTGAGCGCCGAGTCGTCGAAGGCCACACCTCCGCGCAGCAGATCTTCCTTGATCACGGCTTCCCTGGGCACCCCGGGGAACCGCGCCATCAATGATTCGACCTCATCGGTACGGCTGCTGAGCATGTTGCTGACGTCCTCCGGTCCAGTCGCTTTCCTGTCCTACTGAACCTACGCTCTCGCCGGCTTCGCCGATGGACTGGGCATCGACGACGAAGCCGGCGAGCGAGCGCCCATGCTATCGGCGGGACGATCTTCGGCGGATCGGTCTGCGGTCGCGCTTCTCCTCATCCCAAAGGCCTAGGCACCCGGGCCGGTACGGTCTCAGTGGGGTCTCAGTGCGCGATCGAGTCGATCAGCTCGCGGGCTCCCTGGCGCAGCAGCGTGACCGCGACCGAGGTGCCCAGGGTGGCCGGGTCGAGCGGGCCCGCCCACTCGTGGGCGTTGAGCACGGTCTTCCCGTCGGGGGTGAACACACAGGCGCGCAGCGAGAGGTCGCCGTTGCGGGACGCGCGGGCGTATCCGGCGATCGGGCTGTTGCAGTGGCCCTGGAGGACGTGGAGGAACATCCGCTCGGCCGTGGCCTCGCGGTGGGCGTCGGGGTCGCCCAGGTCGCTCACCAGGTCGATCAGCTCGCGGTCGCCCTCGCGGCACTGGAGGGCGAGGATGCCCGCGCCGATCGGCGGGCACATCACCTCCGGGGAGAGCACCTCGGTGATCACGTCCGTACGGCCGATGCGCTCCAGGCCCGAGACGGCGAGCAGCAGCGCGTCGGCGTCGCCCGCGGCCAGCTTCTCCAGACGGCGGTTGGCGTTGCCGCGCATCGGGACGCAGTGCAGGTCGGGGTGGGAAGCGGCCAGTTGGGCGATGCGGCGGACCGAGGAGGTGCCGATACGGGTGCCGGCGGGCAGCTCGTCGAGGGTGCGGCCGCCGGGGTGGATCAGGGCGTCGCGGATGTCGTCGCGTTTGAGGAAGGCGGCGAAGACGGTTCCGGCGGGCAGCGGGCGGTCGGCGGGCACGTCCTTCACGCAGTGCACGGCGAGGTCGGCCTCGCCCGCGAGCAGCGCGGCGTCCACCTCCTTGGTGAACGCGCCCTTCCCCTCGACCAGCGAGAGGTCGCCCATCCACTTGTCGCCGGTCGTCTTGACCGGGACGACCTCGGTGGCGACGCCGGGGTGGAGGGCCGCGAGTTCGGCGCGTACGCGTTCCACTTGGGCGAGCGCCATGGGCGAGTCACGCGAGACGATCCGGATCAACTCGGGAGTAGACATGCGACCACGATATGGGGGCCGCCCGCATCTCGCGCACACCGCCCCGTCACCTCAGCACCTTTGTACGCCAAGGGAGTTGACTCGGCACCCGGACGCGGTCGGCGACGATCAGCAGATAGGGAAAGCTGCCGACGCGCCCCCGCGGCGGACGGGACGGGCCCCCGGCCGCGGCTCGCGCGGGCGGGGGCCCTGGGGCGGGCGGCTGTGCGGGCAGCCGCCGTGGATCAGGTCGCCCTTCTGTTCTTGCTCATCAGCATGCCGCCCGCGACCAGCGCGAACAGACACACCGCACCGCCGGTGATGACGTTGCTCAGGACTGCTCCGGTACCGGGGTGGCGGGCGACCACCCACGGAGCGACGATCAGCCAGGCGCCCAACAGCAGGGCCACGAAGTTCAGGTCCTGCGACCGCTCCGGGATGACGGACATGCACAGGCCCACCACCGCGAGAGCGATGCCGACGATCAGGTTGGTCAGGGCGAGCGTCGGCAGCGCGCCGGAGAAGTGCACGGTCCAGCCGGAGATGGCCGCGTAGATTCCGGCGAGGATCACGAGTTCCTCGACCGCCGCGACCCCTCGGGTCTCCAGCATCGCCGCGTACCTGTCCCGCATCTCCGATACGTCAGGGTGCCCGGATATGTCACCTGGTCGGTGAGAGACGTCGGCCATGTGACTCGCCTCCTTCTGATGCCTGCAAGTCTGTTGGCCCCGATGCGACATCCGGTCGCGATTCCAGTGTGCTCTTATCTGGCCTTTATATGCAGATTGAACGGCTATCCGATATCTACAGAACTTTCGGGCGTTCTGTGTAGAAATGCCTACGCGGTGGCCTCGACGGCCGCCATCGCGCGGCGATTGCGCCAGCGCGACACCCTGCGGCGCAGCGCCGCCGGGCCCCAGTCGACGCGGCCGTGCAGCAGACCGAGCACGATCGCCATGCCCACCGCTATGAGATGCTCGCGGCCGGCCAGATTGGGCTTCACCATCGCCTCGAACAGCATCGAGCCGCCGGTCAGCGCGAACACGATCGGGGCCCGCCGGACCACCGAGAGATACGTGAACAGACCCACCACGGCCGCGGACGGGCCGGTGTCCAGCACCTGCCCGATCTCCGGAGGCAGCCCGAGGCCGCCCCAGGTGCCGGGGCCGAGCGCGATCATCACGCGCGCGCTGAGCGTCCCGGCGAGCGTCGTCACGTACGCGATCACCAGCGTCCGGGTCCGGCCGAGCGCGAGTTCCGCGAGGGCGAACCCGAGGAACAGCTGGGTCAGGCCCGCCCAGACCGGCAGGTCGAGGGCCGGGACGAAGAGCGAGATGGGGGTGCGCAGCAGCGCCAGCCACAGCGGCAGATCGGCCTTGACCTCGCCGGTCAGCCGGACCACCACCGCGCCCGCCCGGGTCACATGGATGGCGTGGAAGACGGTCACCGCGACACAGGCGAGCACCCCGAGGAAGAGCCCGCGCAGACCCCGGTTGACCAGTTGCCGTACGGGGTCCACGACGATGCCCTGGAACTCGCCGCGCAGGGTGCGCACGAGGAAACGAACGAACCGGAGCAGCGGGTCGGCCCGTTGCCGACGGCCCCCACCACCGGTCACGGGCGGCACGGGCGGCGCACCGGCCCCCTCGGCCCCACCGACGTGCCCGCTCTCGACGCCGTCACGACGGCCGTCGGCAACTCGGAACACTGCTTGATCAACCCCTCACGCTGCCAGCGCCAGCGGTCAAGACAATCGGCGCGTAGCTCCCCACGTACCCCCAGATCGTGCACCAGGTCGAACACACGCCGCACACGGGGGTCCACACCAAGGTAACCATGCGGTGGAGGACGTTCAAAGATTTTGGTTCACTCACCGAACTGTTCTCGGTTAGGGTCGGCCCCGTGACGCTGCCCCGCGACTACACCGGCCAGTCCTGCTCCCTCGCCCGCTCCCTGGAGATCGTCGGCGAGCGCTGGACGCTGCTGATCGTGCGGGACGCGTTCTACGGGGTGCGCCGCTTCGGCGACTTCGCGGCCCACCTCGGGGTCCCGCGCGCCGTCCTCACCGACCGGCTCACCACCCTCACCGGGGCGGACGTCCTCGCCCGGGTGCCGGGCACCGGGCGGCGCGAGGTGTACGAACTGACGCCGAAGGGCGTGTCGCTGTGGCCCGCGGTGCGCGCGCTCACGGTCTGGGGCGACGAGCACTACGCGACGGGCGGCCCGCGCCGGATCTTCCGGCACGCCGCCGACGACGCGCCGATCGCCGCCGACGGGCGGTGCACCCGCTGCGACGCGGCCGTCGAGGTGCGCGACATCCTCGTCACGCCAGGGCCCGGCCTCGGCTCGGGCGACGAGGACGACGACCCGGTGACGGTGGCCCTGAGCCGCCCGCACCGCCTGCTCCAACCACTGCGCGGCTGAAAAAAGCGCCGGAAAAACCCGATCGAGAAACCTTGGCCGAAAAACCGGCCGAGAAACCCTTCGCTTCAACCTCTCGCACGACGATGTTCACGACGAAAGGTGTACGCACATGAAGATCCTGGTCGTCGGCGCAGGAGCCACCGGAGGCTACTTCGGCGCCCTGCTCGCCCGCGCGGGCCGCGACGTCACGTTCCTGGTACGACCACGGCGCGCCGCCGCACTGCGCGAGCGGGGGCTGCGGCTGACGGGCTCGGGCGAGGACGAGGTGCTCGACCCCCGCCTGGTCACCGCCGACGAGCTCGCCGAGCCGTACGACCTCGTGCTGCTGTCGGTGAAGTCCACCGCCCTGGAGCAGGCCGTCGAGGACCTCGCCCCGGCGGTCGGCCCGGACACCGCGATCGTGCCGCTGCTCAACGGCATACGCCACCTCGACGTGCTCAACGCCCGCTTCGGCAAGGAGCGGGTCCTCGGCGGCGTGGCCAAGGTCATCACGACGCTCAGCGACGAGGGCGACATCGTCCGGCTGGCCCCGCTGGCGGTCCTCGCCCTCGGCGAGCAGGACGGCGGCGCCTCGCCCCGGACCGAGGAGATCCGCGCCGTGCTGGCCGGGGCGGGCATCGACGCGAGCGTGTCGCCCGACATCGTCGCCTCGATGTGGCACAAGTGGGTCTTCATCACGACCCTGTCCACCGTGACCTGTCTGATGCGCGGCGAGGTCGGCGACGTCAACGCCGTTCCCGGCGGCTCCGGCATCGGCCCGGCGGTCCTCGCCGAGGGCGCCGCGGTGTCGGCCGCGGCCGGTTTCCCCGTTCCCGAGAGCGAACAGGCCCTCACCACCTCCCTGGTCACCCAGACCGGCTCCGCCTTCGCGTCCTCCATGTACCGCGACGTGGTGTCCGGCTTCCCCACCGAGGTGGAGCACGTCTTCGGCGACCTGACCGCACGCGCCCGCGCGCTCTCGGTGCCCACGCCGCTGCTCGACCTGGCCACCCTGCACCTGCGGGTGCACCAGCACCGGGTGGGGGCGCAGCGGTGAACAACCCCTGGATCAAGCGGTACCACCCCGCCCCCCAGGCCCCGACCCGCGTCGTCTTCTTCCCGCACGCGGGCGGCTCGGCCACGTCCTTCTTCGCCGCCTCCAAGGCGCTGTCGCCGGACGTGGACGTGCTGGCGATGCAGTACCCCGGGCGGCAGGACCGGCTGGCCGAGCGCCCGATCGACGACATGGGCACCCTCGTCGAGCGCCTCACCGACGAGCTGATGCCGTGGACCGACCGCCCGCTCACGCTCTTCGGCCACAGCATGGGCTCCTCCGTCGCGTACGAGGTCGCGCTGCGGCTGGAGGAGAAGGGCGTCCGGCCGCTCGGCCTGTTCGCGTCGGGCCGCGCGGCGCCCTCCGTCCCCATCCCCCGCCGGCTCCACCTGGCGGACGACGGCGAACTGGTCCGCCACCTCATGGAGCTCTCCGGGACGGACGCCCAACTGCTCGCGGAGGAGGGCCTGCTGCGTATGGTCCTGCCCGCGCTGCGCGGCGACTACCGGGCCCTGGAAACCCACTTCCCCGAGCCCGGCCGGTCGCTGGCCTGTCCGGTCGTGGCCCTGTGCGGGGACGCCGACCCGGTGGTCGACCCCGACGACGTGACCCACTGGGAGCGGCATACCTCGGCGTCGTTCCGGATGCGGGTCTTCACCGGCGGCCACTTCTTCCTGGACGCCCATCTGCCCGCCGTGGCACAGGAGATCCGCGACCACATCGCGGCAATGACCGGGTCGTAAAGGGCGGGCGCGGGGGCGACTGAGGGGCGGGCGCGTGAGGCGTACGAGCACGGCTCGCCCCCGCGCTCATCCCCCGGCGCCCTCCCGCCCCACCACCACACCGGTGGCCACAAGACCCCCGTTCTCCCCCTCCACCGTGCGCCACCGCCCCCTGAACACGTCCACCCGGACGCCGTCCACCACCGGGCCGGGCACCTGCAACGCCCCCGTGAAGGTGCCGCTCTCGGGGTCGGGGGTGATCACGCAGTCGCCGAAGTCCAGCCAGCGGCCGGTCAGCGGGAACCACGCCTTGAAGACGCTCTCCTTGGCGCTGAACAGCAGCCGGTCCCAGGCCACGGCCGGATGCGAGGCGGCGAGCCGGTCCAGGGTGACGCGCTCCTCGGGCCGGGTGACCATCTCCCGTACCCCGTCGGGGACCGGCGCGTTGGGCTCGGCGTCCACGCCGACCGAGGCGATCGCCGAGGTGGAGGCGACGGCCGCCGCGCGGTAGCCGTCGCAGTGCGTCATGCTGCCGACGACGCCGTCCGGCCAGCGCGGGGCGCGCTGCGCCCAGGCCGGGCCCTCGCGGGTGGGCAGGATCGGGCCGGGCGCGTGCCCGAGCTGGGCCAGCGCGGTGCGCGCGCACAGCCGTACGGTGGCGAACTCGCGCCGCCGCTTGTCGACGGCCTTGGCCACCAGCTCGGCCTCCTGCGGGAACAGCTCGACCGTCGGCGGGTCGGCGAACAGCTCCGCCACCACCACATGGGCCGGGAGCAGCCCTTCGAGCAGCGCGCGGGTCACCACCGGCGCACCGAGTCCGGTGCGGGCAGGATGCGGCAGAGCCCCTGCGGCGGCGCCGACCGCTTGCCCCACTCCCGGGGGTAGCCGAGCGACACCTCCAGGTGCGGCACCCCGTCGACGTCGATGGCGCGCGGGATGTGCAGATGCCCGTAGACGACGGCCGCGGCCCGGTAGCGCACGTGCCAGTCGGCGGTGGCCTCGGTGCCGCACCACTGGGCGAACTCCGGGTGGCGCAGGATCCGGGTCGGTTGGCGCACCAGCGGGAAGTGGTTGACCAGCACGGTCGGCAGCGCCGGGTCGACGGCGTCCAGCCGCGAGCGGGTGTACGCGAGCCGCGCCCGGCACCACGCGTCGCGGGTGGGGTACGGGTCAGGGTGCAGCAGATGCTCGTCCATGCACACCACACCGGTGCCGTGCGCGACGGCCAGCGCCTCCTCCTTGGTGTGCGCGCCCTCGGGGCGGAACGTGTAGTCGTACAGGACGAAGAGGGGCGCGACGACGACCGGTCCGTCGGGGCCCGGCCACTGGAGGTAGGGGTCCTCGGGCGTGGCCACGCCGAGCTCGCGCAGCCGCTCGACCAGATACTGGTAGCGGGCCTCGCCGCGCAGTTGCACCGGGTCTGCGGGCGGCGTCCACAGCTCGTGGTTGCCGGGCGCCCAGACGACGGTGGAGAACCGGTCCGCCAGCTGCTCCATCGCCCGGAGCACGCCGTCCGCCTTCTCCCCCACGTCCCCGGCGACGATCAGCCAGTCCTCGGCCGCGTCCGGACGCAACGCGTCCACGATCGCGCGGTTCTCCGCGTGGCCGACATGCAGGTCACTGATGGCAAAGAGACTCATGGTGATCACACCCTACGACGCCCTTCCCCCGGCCCGGACCCCGATGGCCGGTTCGGGCCGGGCGGCCTACCGGCGTACTCCACGCGTCCGATAGAGGTTCATCCGCCCCACACCCGCCCCCTGTCCGCGGAGGTACGCCCCGATGAGCCGAGGACCGCTCCACGCGTCGCCGGGCAAGACCCGCTTCGACGAGATCTACGACGCCCCCGACCCCCGCGCCTACTTCCGCCGGCTCGCCCCGCTGGAGTACGAGATCCCGCATCACGCGCAGGAGGTCTTCCGGCACGACCGGGCCGCCCGGGCCGCCGCCTGCGGCCCGGGCGGCCCGGTCACAGTGCTCGACCTGTGCTGCTCGTACGGGATCAACGCGGCGCTCCTCAACCACCACCTCACCCTCGCCGAGCTGTACGCGCACTACACCGGCCCGGCCGTGGCGGACCTCTCGACGGGCGAACTCATCGCGTACGACCGGGCGTTCTACGCCTCCCGGCGCCGGGCCGACGCGAGCCCGGTCGTCGGTCTGGACGCGGCGCGGCGCGCCGTCGGCTACGCGCTCGCGGTCGGGCTGCTCGACGAGGCGTACGCCGAGAACCTGGAGCACGCCCCGCCGAGCGCACCGCTGCGCCGGGCCGTCGCGCGCACCGGTCTGATCACGGTCACCGGAGGCATCAGCTACATCACCCACCGCACCTTCGACGCGCTGCTGGGGTGTGCACGGCAGCCGGTGTGGGTGAGCGCGTTCGCCCTGCGCACCGTCTCGTACGAGCCGGTGGCCTCGGCGCTCGCCGCGCACGGCCTGGTCACCGTGTCGGACGCCGCGCGGGCCTACCGGCAGCGCCTGTTCACCGGACCGGCCGAGCGCGACAGCGCGATCGAGCAGGCCGTCCTCGCGGGCCACGACCCGGCCGGTCTGGAGAGCGCGGGCCGCTACCACGCCCGGCTCTATCGGTCCCGCCCGCGCTGAGCCGGGGCGCGCCGGCCCGGGCGGGGGAACGGGGAGGGCTCCACGTCGATCTC
The DNA here is from genome assembly GCF_014649795.1 of Streptomyces melanogenes. Classification (GTDB taxonomy): domain Bacteria; phylum Actinomycetota; class Actinomycetes; order Streptomycetales; family Streptomycetaceae; genus Streptomyces; species Streptomyces noboritoensis. The sequence goes on along the minus strand of NZ_BMTS01000004.1, from coordinate 87,716 downwards.
CAGCATCCGCTCGACGTAGAGCACATGGCGGCGCCGGGCCTCGCCGTGCCGGCCCGCCGACGCGAGCAGGGCGATCAGGGCGAGATGGGTCTCCTCGTCGTACGGGTCGCGCTCGAGCAGGCGCAGCCGGAAGTGGACCTCGGCGTGGTGGTCCCCCCGCTCGGCCGCCGCCGTGGCGAGCCGGGCCAGCAGCTCCGCGTGGACCGCCTGGGCCTCCTCGCGCAGGGCGACCGCCCACTCCGCGTACGGCTCGTCCTCCAGCACGTCGCCCCGGTAGAGCCGTTCGGCGTCGACCAGCGCCGCATAGGCGTGGCCGCCGGAGCGGTCGGCGAGCGCCAGGGCGTGGCGGGCGGCGGCCAGGAAGTCCCGGACGTCGACGCGGAGCCGGGCGATACCGATGACGTGCTTGTCCGCGGCGATGAAGTGGTCCTGCGCGAGGCGGCGTTCCGGGTCGAGCACCAGGCGCAGGATCGACAGCGCCACCGAGAGCCGGTTGGCGCACCGGGCCGGGTCCTCCTCGGGCCACAGCGCCTCCACCACGACCTCCCGCGGAGTGGGCAACCCGCGCCGGGCGACCAGGAGTTTGAGCAGGTCGCGGGCCTTCTTGGACTGCCACTCCTCGGGTCCCACCGGGACGCCGTCGCGCAGGACCTGGAAGCCGCCCAGGACCCGTACGGCCGCCGAGGGCCGCAGCGGCGCGGTCGCCCGGTTGAGCAGCCCGGCCGCGTCCGCCGCGCGTTCGCGCACGCCCGACTGCCGCAGTCTGGCGACCGCTTCGCGCAGTTCCGGGCCGCCCGCTCCGGACAGCAGGGCGCGGGCGGCGGCCACCCGCGCCACCGCCACGGGCCGGCGCGCGGCGGTCCACATCGCCTGGGCGTCTTCGAGGAGCCGGTCCCGTACACGGGGTTCGCGGGTGCACATCGCCTCCAGCTCCAGGAGCTCGGCGAAGACCGGGCGGCAGGCCTGGGCGCCGGGTTCGCCCGCCGCCTGGCGGGCCGCCTCGGCCGCGATTTCCGGCCGTTCGTCGGCGAGCGCCACCCAGCCCGCCGCGATCAGCGCCCGGATCCGGGTCCGGCCCGCGCACTGGCCGACCGCGCGCCGGGCCAGCAGGGCCGCGGCACGCGGCTCCTCGGCGCCGCGCGCCAGGGCGAGCCCGGTGAGCGCCGCCGCGAGGACCTGCCGGTCGCCGCACTGCTCGCTGCGCACCACCGCCTCCTGGTAGGCGGCCCGCGCGGGGCCGAGCGCCCCGCGCTCGCGGTGGACGTCGCCGAGCCCGAGCAGCGCCCGGGCGCCGAGCGCCGCGTGCCCGGTGGTCTCGCCGAGGCGCTGGTAGCCCGCCAGCGCCCGGCCGAACTCGGCGGCGGCGTAGTCGAGTTCGCCGAGCGCCAGGTGGGCGCAGCCGCGCAGACACCCGGCGGCCAGCAGGAGCTCCGGCGGCTCGGTCCGCTCGTCGTCCGGGCCGAGCGCGGAGAGCGCCGTGTCGAGCCCGGCGAGGACGCGGCGGGCCTCGCCCTGCTCGATGCGCTCCTGCGCGGCGCAGGTGCGCACCAGCAGGACGAGCGCGGGATCCCCCGATCCGCACGCCGTCTCCCCCGCAAGCTCCCGGTGGTGCTCGGCCACCGCCCCCCGTCCGTCGCAGGCCGCCACCACCGCGGCCACCGCGTGGGTGACCGCCTGCGCGCCCGAGTCGCCGCAGTGGGTGAGCGCCGCAAGCGCGCGGCGCACCGACGCCTGCGCCCGGCGCAGTTCACCGTGCGCGCAGTACGCGGCGGCGGCCCACGCCAGCGCCCCGATCTCGTCCTGGGTCGCGGCGCCGGTGAGTTCGGTGCGCCGGTGGACCTCCAGCGCCCGCGCGGGCTCCCCCAGCAGCTGGTGCGCCATCGTTAGCCGCCGCCCCTCGGCGGCGTCCAGGACTCCGGTGCGCGGCTCCCCGCCCGCCGCGCCGTCCGGACCCGGCAGATGGCCGGAGCGGGCCGGCTCGCCCGCCGCTCCGCTGTACTCCCGCTTGTGGTCTACCAGTTGAGCCGTACTCATCGTTCCCCCCTTGCCCGTCCCGTCGGACGGGTCTGATCCGTTCGTACGCTCACGGCTGGGTCCGCCGGGCCGCGCTGGTCAGACGCGGTGAGAGGGGAGTGTCCGCCTCCCGCGCCGCCGGACTCCACCGCTTCAGTGTGCGCACGCGCGCCCCGTCGCGGAATCCGGACCGCCTCGCCGCCGTATGGAGGCTGTCCGCCATACGGGCGGTGAGGGAGGCTTTCTGTACAGCGCTCGCGCGGGCCGGGAAAATGGTGGAATGGCGGAGCCTGAGGGACGGCCGAGGCGCGTTCTCGCGATCGGCGGCGGGGTGGCATTGCTCTACGGGGTACCGACAGGGGTGGGGATCTCCGCGGCCCAGACGCTTCCGTGGACCATGGCCTGCATCCTGCCCTGCTATGTGGCCGGGCTCTCGCTGTCCTGGCACAGCCCGCGGCATCCGGTCGCCCGGCGGCTGCTCGCGGCCGGGTCGTTCGGCGCGATCGGCATGGCCGTCCGGCTCTCCATGGGCAAGCCCCCGGCCACCGGATGGCACGCCGACACGCCCCGCGCCTGGGCGTTCCTCGGCGTCGCCCGGACCTTCGACGTGCTCGCCGCGATCACGCTCTGCCGACTGGTCGCGCTGCTGCCCGACGGGCTCGTGCGCCGCGGCTACGAACGGGTGGTGCTGCGGTCCCTGTGGCTCCTTGTGCCCTATCCCGTCCTGCTGATGGCGCTGCCCCTCTCGGAGGGGACCCGGCCGTGGCTGCTCGTGGTGCCGGAGTCGTGGGCGCCGGGGCTCGGCGCCGGGCTGCTCCTGGTCCGCTCGCTCCTGGACACGCGCGAGCGGCGGGCCGGGCCCGCGGCGCGGACGGACCGGCTGTGGATGATCGCCCTGGTCGCCTTCGTGGTGTTCGCCGGGCGCGGCTCGGCCCGGCTGTTCCGGCTCTGGCTGGCCGGCAAGGGCCTCAACTACTTCATCGGCTCCGCCCTGGGGGCGCTGCCGTACATCACCATCTCGGCCGGTCTGGTGTACGCCGCGTTCCGCCACCGGCTGCCCGGCATGGACTTCGCGATCCGGCGCTCGCTGGTCTACGGCGTGCTGTGGACCATCATCGGCGCCTGGTACCTGGGCATGACCACGGCGCTCGGGCTGACCGCGGGCCAGTACCTGCCGATCGGCCTGGCGGTCCTGGTGGCGGTGACCGCGACCATGCTGTTCCAGCCGGTGCACCGCCAGCTCAACCGGCTCGCCGCACGGCGCGTGTTCGGGGCCCGGCCGACCAACTTCGAGCTCCTGGTGCAGTGCGGCACCACCCTGGAGCACGCCTACGACCTCAAACGGCTCGGCCCGCAGCTGGCGGTCACCCTGCGCGAGGGGCTCGATCTGCGCTGGGTGCGCGTGCGGCTCGGGCCGGGGCGGGTGCCGTTCGGGTTCGGTTCGGCCGGGGCGGAGGCGGAGACCGGGCAGAGCCCGTGGGGCGAGGTGCGGTTGCGGTACGGGGAGGAGGTGCTCGGTTCGATCGAGTACGGGCCCAAGGAGGAGGGCCGGTTCACCCCCGAGGACCAGGACGTGATCGAGACGCTGGCCCGGCAGGCCGCGCTCGCCGTCCACAACGCGCAGTTGACCGCCGAGCTGTCCACCCGGGTCGACGAGGTGCAGCGCCAGGCGTGCGAGCTCAACGCCTCGCGCACCCGGATCGTGCAGGCCCAGGACACCGAACGGCGGCGCATCGAGCGGCAGTTGCACGACGGGATCCAGCAAGAGCTGGTCGCCCTGGTCGCCAAGCTGGCGCTCGCCCGCAACCAGCTGTGCCGCAACGGCGACACCGTGCACACCACGCTCACCGAGCTCCAGGACGACGCCTGCCGGGTCATCGACGAGCTGCGCGAGGTCGCCCACGGCATCCACCCGCCCGTCCTCACCGACCAGGGCCTCGCGGCCGCCGTGCTGTCCAAGGCCCGCCGGCTGCCGCTGCCCGTCGTCGTCGAGGTCGACCCCTCGGTGTCCTCGGCACGGTTCGCGCCGGAGATCGAGGAGGCGGCGTTCTTCCTGGTCTCCGAGGCGCTGACCAATGTGCTCAAACACGCCCGGGCCGACGGCGTGACCATCCGGATCGGCCGCGCCGACGGCTCGCTCCTCCTCGACGTCAGCGACGACGGCGTGGGCCTGCCCGCGGCCTCCCGGCTCGGGTCGGGGCTCACCGGGATGCGCGACCGGATCGAGGCGGTCGGCGGCCGGCTGTCCATCGCCGGCCGGCCCGGCGGCGGCACCACACTCCGTGCCCAGCTCACCGAACGCTCAAGAGAGACGGCCCATGCCTGACGCCCCTGCCCGGATGCGCATCGTGATCGCGGAGGACCACTATCTCGTACGGGAGGGAACGCGACGGCTCCTGGAGGACACCGGCGAGGTCGACGTGATCGCGGCGGTGGGCACGGCGGAGGAGCTCCTGGACGCGGTCGAGCGGTTCCGCCCGGACGCGGTGATCGCGGACATCAGGATGCCGCCGAACCACCACACCGAGGGCATCACCGCCGCGCACACCATCCGGGCGTCGCATCCGGGCATCGGCGTGGTGGTGCTGTCCCAGCACGCCAACGAGCAGTACGCCTTCGACCTGTTCCAGCAGGGCACCAACGGCCTGGCCTATCTGCTCAAGGAGCGCATCGGGGAGCTGGAGGAGCTGCTGCGCGCGCTGCGCGAGGTGGCGGCCGGGCGGTCGGTGATCGATCCGCGCATCGTGGAGGTGCTGGTCGGCAGCCACATCCGGACCGTCGACGCGCCGCTGGCCCAGCTGACCCGCCGGGAGCTGGACGTGCTGCGGCAGATGGCCCAGGGCAAGAACAACCGGAACATCGCCGAGTCGCTCTCGCTCTCCGAGTCGACCATCGAGAAGCACGTCAACTCGACCTTCTCCAAACTCGGCCTGGTCGAGGAGTCCCAGCTGCACCGAAGGGTCACGGCGGTGCTCACATATCTGCGGTACGGGCCCAACAGAGCCCCCTGACCCGCTGGTTGAAGCATCGAGGTCACCGTCGCCACGCGGGGAGGCGGTGGCGACGGTGACCGGGGAGGGCGGTCAGAACGTGCTGCAGCAGGAGCCGGCGGTGGGCGGCGGCCAGGACTCGGAGTCGGGAGCCTCCTCCTCTTCGAGCATCTGGAGAGCGGTCACATCGGATTCCCTCACGGTGTTCACCCCCTCTGCACGGTGTCAGGTTCGGTGAGCGAGCGCGGGAGCCAGAGGCGCGGGCCCCCGCAGGCGGACCTCAGCAGGAAGGCGATCACTCCGGACAGGCCCGTGCCGTAGTCGGCCCACACCTGGGCGCCGGTGTCGTCGGGGACCAGGGTGCGGCCGTCGCGCACGACGTTGCGGGCGTACAGGCCCGCCGCGAGTTCCGCCGCCCAGCCCCGGTACGCCGGGGCCGCGCAGGCGTCCGCCAGGTCGAGCAGGAACTCGCCGTCCCCGGCGAGGCCGTGGCACTGGGAGGTGCCGATGTGCCGGCGGGAGCGGCGCACGGCCACGGCCGCCCGGCGCGCAGCCGTCAGGAAGGCGTCCTCCCCGGTCTCCTGCCAGACCCGCAGCAGGAACGTGCCGACCCCCGACGAGCCGCTGCACCAGTGCGTCTTGCGCGGGCCGCCCTGCTCGCCGGAGCGCCAGTACGCGGCCCCGTCCGCCACCTCGGCGACGGCGAGCAGCGTCCGGGCACCCTCGACGGCCAGGTCGGCGGGCGCGGTGTCGCCGGTGGTACGGGCGAGGGCGAGCAGGAACGCGCCGATGCCCGCGACCCCGTGGGCGAAGCCGTAGTGGACGACGTCGGTGGGGGTGGACAGGATCGCGCGCGGCACCGGCCACAGCAGCCGCCCGTCGCGCCGCCGGGCCATGGCGGCGAGTTCGGCGCCCGCCTCCTCGGCCCGGTCGAGGAAGCGGCGCTCCCCCGTGGCCTCCCAGAACCGCAGCTGGGTCAGCCCGGCACCGGCAACGCCGTGGCAGACGTCGGGGGCGGCCCAGCGGACCGGGACGCGGGCCGCCAGCTCCATGGCATGTCCCAGCAGCCGCTCGTCGCCCAGGAGTTGGGCCGCGTCCAGCAGCGCCCAGGCGGTGCCGGAGCGCCCGTAGTGCAGGCCTGGCAGGGTGCGGGGCTCGCGCCCGACGCGGTCGGCGATCCAGGTGGCGGTGTCCCGCACGGCGTCCAGCACCGCCGGGTGCTCACCCGCCTCGTACGCGCGCACCAGCACTCCGAGGACGCCCGCCGCTCCGTGCTGGACGTTGAACGCGTCGGTGGCGCCGCCCACCGGCCCCGACGGCCAGAGCCGGTCCGGCGCCTGGAGGTCGGCGGTGGCCAGGAGGTGGTCGACCCCGTCGGCCACCAGTTCCTTGAGCTCGGGCTCGGCCAGACCGCGGGTTCCGGCCGACGGGGCGGGATCGGCCTCGGTGACGGCGAGGCCGATCGCCCCCGCCGCCGTGGCGGCGGCACTGGGCTCGGCGGTGGCGCGGGCGGTCTCCGCCAGCCGGTCGAGCACCTCGTCCAGGCCGGGGCGCCGGGCCGGGTCGTCGTCGAGCAGGGCCACGATCAGCGGGGCGAGCAGGCGGGCGGCCTCATTGCCGTGGGCGAGCGGGCCGAGCCAGGAGGCGAGCCGGCCGACGTTGCCGCGGATGCCGGGGTCGTCGGCGGCGAGCAGCGGGTCGACGCCGGTGACGAGGTGGAAGAAAGTCGCGCCGAGGCTGTAGAGATCGGCGGCCGGGCCGGGCGCGGGGCCGTAGCGCGGCGCGTTCACCTGTTCCGCCGCCGCGTATCCGGGGGTGTGGATGCGGACGGCGGGTTCGCCCGGCCGCGCCAGCATCTCCAGGTCGATCAGACACACTTCGCCGTCCTCGGTGACCATGACGTTGTTGGGGTTGAAGTCCCGCAGGACCCATCCCTCGTCGTGGACGAGCCGCATCAGACAGGCCAGGGAGCGCGCCCGGCGCAGGGCGGCGAGGGCGGGTATGCCCCACCGCTCGTCTTCACCGAACCTCATTCTGTCCAAGACCCATTGGCGGAGCGTCACCCCGTCGACGGCCTCCTGGACCAGGAACAGGTCCCCCTGCTGCTCGAAGAGCGCGACCGGCGCCGGGGTGAAGCCGCTCCCGGCGAACTCCTCCAGCATCGCCGCCTCGTGGCGCCGCAGGTCCCGCGCGTCCCGGCCGGTCAGGGTGGCGGCGGTGTGCGGGCGCGCCTGCTTGATGATCACGGGCGTGCCGGTGGACTCGTCGACGCCCCGGAAGACACCGCCCCCGAAGGCATGCCGGATCACTCCCCGTACCAGGAAGCGCCCGTCGAGCAGCACCTCGGCCGGGGCGGCCCGGCCCGCCACCACGGCGGACCCGCCCTGGGCGAACGGGTCGCGCGGGGCCCACTCGGGCGGCGCGAACCAGGCCCGGCGCCGGTCGGGGACCAGCCGACCGTCGGGTGCGACCAGCATCGCGCCGCGGATGCCGTCGTCGCCGAGCGCGGGCACCCCGCCGAACACCCCGTACCGGTAGTGGACCAGGCTGCCGGGGAAGCACGGCCGGTCGGAGAGGATGCCGGGGCCGGGCAGGCCCAGGGTCGCGCGGTGCAGCTCGGCGGCCAGCTCCCGCAGCCGGGCGTCGTCCAGCTCGGGGTAGACCGTGAGGAACTTCCCGCCGCCGCCCCGGTCGTAGCGGTGCGAGACGAGGTCGCCGGCCCGGCCGATCGTCCCGGCGAACTTGAAGCGGCACCCGTGGCGCACCAGGATCTCCGCCGCCCGCGCCAGGACCAGGGGCGCGGCCAGCGGAGTCGCGGCGACGTGCAGCTTCCAGCCCTGGAGCCGCCCCGCCTCGCCCGGCGGCGAGACGTGGCACCAGAACTCCCCCTCGCGCAGCCGCCACGGCCCGCCGGTGACTGGCCCGACCCCCGTGCGGGCCAGCACCGCTTCCACGATCTCCACGAGCAGCCTCTCGGCCGGTTCGCGGATCCCCCTCGCAGACTCCATGCCCCCATCGTGGCCACGGCTCTGTCGGTTGCCTTACACCAGCCTTGCGGGCCGGGACATCACGCTCTCGCGCCGGGTCGAGCGCGGGTCCAGCGGACCCTGGTACCGCCGGTCCCTGGTTCCGGCGGCCCGCTTCCGCCATGATGATGATCATGACGACTGACCGCCGCCAGCTCGCTGATTTCCTGCGCCGCTGCCGTGACCGGGTCACCCCGCAGGACGCCGGACTGCCCGCCGGGCCGCGCCGCCGCACGCCCGGACTGCGGCGCGAGGAGGTCGCGCAGCTCGCCGGGATGTCCGCCGACTACTACATCCGGCTGGAACAGGCCCGGGGGCCGCAGCCCTCGCCCCAGATGCTCAGCGCGCTGGCCCGCGCCCTGCGGCTGAACGACGACGAGCGCGACCATCTGTATCTGCTCGCCGGGCACCGGCCGCCCGTCGCGCACTCCTCCGACGGCGAGGTGAGCCCGGGGCTGCTGCATCTGCTCGAACAGCTCACCAACACCCCGGCCGTGGTGCTGAGCGACCTCGGTGACGTGCTCGTCCAGAACCCCATGGCGCGCGAGCTCCTGGGCGAGGTGTGCACGGTCACCGAGCACGGCCGCAACGTGGTGTGGCGCTGGTTCACCGAACCCTCCGCCCGCCTCCCGTACCCGGAGGAGGAGCACAGCTACTACAGCCACCTCCACGTGGCGGATCTGCGCGCGGCCGCGGCGCGCCGCTTCGGCGACGCGGAGTCGGCACGGCTGATCTCCCGGCTGCACAGCGTCAGTCCCGAGTTCACGGCGCTGTGGGAGCTGCACGAGGTCGCCGTGCGCCGACGCGACCGGGTCCGGGTGCTCCACCCCGAGCTCGGCCCGTTCGACCTGCTCTGCCAGGTGCTGCTCGCCCCCGAGGGCGACCACCGCCTGGTGCTCTTCACCCCTCCGCCGGGGAGTACGACCGCGGACCGGCTGGCGCGGTTCGGCGCCTCGCAGCTGGGCTGAGGCGCTGCCGTACGGCGGGGCGAGGGGGCTCACTCGGCGCCATGGTCCAGACACGGGTACTCGTGACCGCACCAGCAGCGCCCCTGCACCGGTGTGGTGGCCAGCAGTAACCGGATCACCTCGTCGACGTCGAAGCCCTCCAACTCGCTGCCCTCGGGGACGAGTTGGTAGGTACGGGACAGGAAGTCCGCGACGTCCTCGATCTCGGCGAGGAGGTCCGCGCTGCCCTCGTCCGAGTGCAGCCGGATCCGCAGCCCGCCCTCGCCGTACTGCCAGACCCGTACGTCGCCGAGGCCGACCGGGCAGCGCGAGGTCAGGCCCTCCGCCACGAGATCGCGGCCCATGGTCCACGTCGTATGCATGCCATTGCCGCAGACGAATTCCACCGAAACGGCGAGCGGGTCGGCGGGATCGTAAGCCATCAAGGCCTCCACGGGGGTCATGGCATCACCCTCGTGCAGTAGTTCGACATACAACGGAACGCAGATCTCTTCCATGTCGCCCCCCTCGTCGGGACAGTCACCGGCGGCCGGTCGCCGGGCGTTGTTCGGTATACGCATCTATGACGTACTCAACGGCCGTGATAGTGACCGACTTCGCGAACAAATTCGCCCGGGGATGTGGAAACTGTGCGTACGGTGTCGCAAATTCGCATGCCCGGGTCGATCACTTACCCGGTACGGCACCGGCCGCTCCCGCCTTCGAACGGGCCGGTGACCCCGCTCCTGCCGCCGCCAGCAGCGGTCGGGCGGCCTCCGGGGCCGGTCGCGCGGCTTGTGGTGACGGCTTCACAATCCCGGCCGCGGCGGCGCCGATTCGGCCGGAACGTTGCGTTCACCTGGGCGTCGTGATCACGACAACACGCCGCCCGCGGCCGCGTCGGTGGCGGCCGCGGGCGGCTGGGGGAAGGCACGGGCTCAGCAGAACTTGTCCAGCTGCCCCGCTTTCGCCGCACGGACCATGGCGGCGATCTCGGACCGGGTGTACCGGAGCACCGGTGCGTCGGCGTCCTTCGTATGCGTCACGGCGATCCGGTCGCCGTCCACGGCGAATCCGACGCAATCCTTGGAGTAGTCGAGGTCACTGAAAGACGACTTCTCGAATGCGAGGTGAGGGGCATTGCGGTTGACGTATTCACTGACCTCGACAAGGCGCGAGTGGTCCACGGAAGAGCTCCTTCGTGCAACAGTGGGGGCTGTTCAGCACGCTACGAGCCCAAGTCCGCGCATTTCTAGTGCCCTTGACAGATGAACACGTGGTGCGCTAGCGCCTCCTGGGAAACACGACGGGAGCGCCTGGCGCGGCGGGCCTTACAGCAGGCCGAGGTTGGCGTCCGGCGAGCCGTGCAGCGTCGGGGCGAGCAGTCCGGCCTGCGGATCGCTGAGCGCGGGCAGTCCGAACAGCCTGCCCTGCGGCAGGGTGAGCGGCGCCTTGAGGATCGCCCCCGGGCTCTCCGCGCGCAGCGGGGACGACGGCGAGGTGATGGCCGCCGAGCCGAGCTTCTCGTCCGTGATCGGATCGCTCAGCGGCGCCTTGAGCAGCGTCGACGGCAGCTCCGTGGTGACCGGCAGCGTCGGCAGCAGCGGCGACGGCGTCAGCGAACCGGCGACGTGGCGCGGCCCGCCCGGGGAACCCGGCATCGGGATGGGTACGCCAGTGCTCACCGAGGGGGATTCGAACGGCAGCGCCGCGTCCAGACCTTCCAGCGGAACCACGACGGGTACGGACGACCCGGCCGCGGCGGGCGTGACCGCCGCCGCCGTGGCCATGCACGTCATCATGGCCGCGAGGCCGGCCCGCTTGGTGAGCTTCATAGGTACTTCCATCCCTCTGGGTCTCGGATCACTGACGGACAGGTGCCGCCTGGAAGAACGAGACCGTCGGGCCAACCACTCCAAAATTCCCCTGTTCAGCGGAGAGGAAAGGGAACCGAGCGCTCGGAATCGGGGCGTGTTCCGAAGATCCGACGTTCCGATTCGTCGATCGGAACATCATTGATGCTCGCTTCACGGCGGGCCATCAGACCGTTCTCGTCGAACTCCCAGAGCTCGTTTCCGTAACTGCGCCACCACTGCCCCGCCGCGTCCCGGCTCTCGTACTGGAAGCGCACCGCGATGCGGTTGCCGTCGAACGCCCACAGCTCCTTGCGGAGTGCGTAGTCGAGCTCGCGCTCCCACTTGGCGGTGAGCAGCTCGACGATCTCGGCCCGCCCGGTGACGAAGGTGTCCCGATTGCGCCAGCGGGAGTCCTCTGTGTACGCGAGCGAGACCTTCTCGGGGTCGCGGGTGTTCCAGGCGTCCTCGGCGGCCTGGACCTTCTGCCGGGCGGTGTGCAGGTCGAAGGGGGGCAGGGGCGGGCGAGCGGTCATGGCTGGGACCTCCGGTCGAGCAGCGGGAACGAGCAGGGCGAACCGGGGAGAACGTGCGTTCTCATCGTGGTGCCGCTACTCTAGAGAACGATCGTTCTCAGTTCAAGGAGTGGTGAGGTCATGGACAGCGCAGTCGCACGGGAGCGGGTGCTCGACGCCGCCGGGACGCTGTTCTACGGGCGGGGCATCCAGAGCGTCGGCATGGACGAGATCCGCGGCGCCTCCGGCGTCTCGCTCAAGCGCCTCTACGCCCTCTTCCCCGCCAAGGACCAGCTCGTCGAGGCGTATCTGGAACGCCGGGACACGCTGTGGCGCGGACGTCTGGCGGAGTACGTCGAGCAGCGCGCGGAGCCGCGGGAGCGGATCCTCGCGGTCTTCGACCATCTGCACCGCTGGTTCGGCGAGCCCGGGTTCCGCGGTTGCGCGTGGATCAACGCGTACGGCGAACTCGGCGCCTCCTCGGACCGCGTCGCCGCCCAGGCGCGCGCCCACAAGAGCGCGTTCCGCGCGTACCTGGGCTCGCTCGTCGCGGACGCGGGGCTGCCCGAGCGCCTGGCCGACCAGCTGACGCTCCTGGCCGAGGGCGCGATGGTGACCGCGGGCATCTTCCACAGCCCGGAGCCCGCGCTCCAGGCCCGCGAGGCGGCGGCCGCGCTCCTGGCGGCGGCACGGGGCTGACCCGCCGCGCGCCTCCCACAACGTCCGACCGCCGGTCCGTACGCTTGGCCGCGCGCTCCCTGCTCGTTGGCCACTTGTTCACTGATTGCCCCACTGCCCTCCCCCGTCGCCGGGAAGCCTTCGGTCGGGTCCACGACAAACGGATCCGCACCGACAGCTCAGGAGGCAATCCTCATGGCCGAGTTGACGCGACGCAGACTCCTCGGATCGGCGGCGGGCTCGATCGGCGGCGCTGCGGCGCTCTCCCTGCTTCCGCCCAGCGTGCAGAAGGCGGTCGCGGCCGGGCCGCCGCGCCGGGGCTCCATCCGCGACATCGAACACGTCGTCATGCTGATGCAGGAGAACCGTTCGTTCGACCACTACTTCGGTACGCTCTCCGGCGTCCGCGGCTTCAACGATCCGCACGCGCTGCGGCTGCCCGACGGCCGTTCGGTGTTCTACCAGCCGGACGCGGTCAACCCCGACGGCTATCTGCTGCCGTTCCACCTGGACACCCACCGCTCCAGTGCGCAGGCCATCCCGTCCACCAGCCACGCCTGGGCCGTGCAGCACGCGGCCTGGAACGGCGGGAAGATGGACCAGTGGCTGCCCGCGCACCGCAAGGCGGACGGGGTCAACGGGCCCTATGTGATGGGGTACTACACCCGCAAGGACATCCCGTTCCAGTTCGCCCTCGCGGAGACCTTCACGGTCTGCGACAACTACTTCTGCTCGGTCTTCGGGCCGACCTGGCCGAACCGGCTGTACTGGATGACCGGCACGATCGATCCGGGCGGCACCCTGGGCGGCCCGGTGATCACCAACAGGGCGCCGACGCCATACCGGTGGACGACGTACGCCGAGCGGCTGCAGGCGGCCGGGGTGAGCTGGAAGGTCTACCAGCAGGACGACGACTACGGCTGCAACATGCTGGAGCGGTTCGCCGCCTTCCGCTCCGCGCCGCCCGGTTCGGACCTGTACGAGCGCGGGGTGCGCCCGCAGCCCGAGGGCACGTTCGAGGACGACGCCCGGGCCGACCGGCTGCCGGCGGTCTCCTGGATCATGCCGACGAGCTTCGAGTCCGAGCACCCGGACTATCTGCCGGCGGCGGGCGCGGACTTCGTGGCCCGCAAGATCGAGGCGATCGCGGCCAACCCGAAGGTGTGGGCGAAGACCGCGTTCATCCTGAACTACGACGAGAACGACGGCCTGTTCGACCACGTACCGCCGCCGACGCCGAAGGCGGGCACGGCCGACGAGTTCGTGCAGGGGCTGCCGATCGGCGGTGGCTTCCGGGTCCCGGCGATCGTCGTGTCGCCCTGGACCGTGGGCGGCTGGGTGGCGAGCGAGGCGTTCGACCACACCTCGGCGCTGCGGTTCCTGGAGGAGTTCACCGGGGTCGAGGAGCCCAACATCAGCCAGTGGCGGCGCCGTACCTTCGGCGACCTGACCTCGGCGTTCCGCTTCACCCACGCCCGGCCGCGCCCGCCCCGCCTGCCGCGGAACACGGCGGAGCAGTGGGAGGAGGCGAAGAAGGAGGTGGCGACGCTGCCGAAGCCGACGCTGCCCGGCGCCGACCAGTCCTTCCCGCGCCAGGAGAGGGGCCACCGGCCGCACACGTAGGCCCGTACGGGCGGAAGTCGTCTTGAGCGGGGCCGTCCGGAGCCGGCGGCTTCCGGTTCCGGGCGGCTCTTGTCCGGGAGTGAACAGCCTTTCACACGGCGTTCAACAGCTGGTCACCAGGTGTTGGTCGAATCCGGTACCTGACGATCATCACCATGATCCCCATGTCGTTCACCCCGTACAACTCACCGGCACCGGGCGGCGCTCGCGTCGCACGGTGCAGACCGTCGCCCGCCGGGGCGGTCGCAGGGCTGCTCGCCCTAGCCGTCGCGGCCGTCTCCCTCCTCCTCGCCGCGCCCGTTTCGTACGCGAGCGGCCCGCTGGCGTCCTCGCGCGCCCTCGTCGGCGCCGAGCAGGTGCTGTTCCGCTCCGGTGTGGGCGGCTACGGCTGCTACCGCATCCCGGCGCTTGTGAAGACGAAGGCGGGCAGCCTGCTCGCGTTCGCGGAGGGGCGCAAGTCGCCGACCTGCGCCGATCGCGGCGACATCGATCTGGTGATGCGCCGCTCCACCAACGACGGCCGCACCTGGGGCCCGGCCCGTGTGGTCCTGGAGGGCAGCCCCACCGACGGCACCGAGCCCTTCACCCGGGGCAATCCGGCGCCCGTGGTGGACCGCGAGACCGGTGCGGTGTTCCTGCTGACCACCTCCAACGAGGAGACTCCCACCGGGCTGCGGCTGCCGTGGGTGCAGCGGAGCGACGACGACGGGGTGAGCTGGAGCGCGCCCAAGGCGCTGCCCACGTACACCGGCGCCAACAACGGCTGGTTCGCCACCGGCCCCTCGCACGGAGTCCAGCTGACCGAGGGCGCGCACGCCGGGCGTCTGGTGGTGGGCGCCCACCAGAACCCCGACTCCACGACGCGTTACGCGGGCGTTCTCTACAGCGACGACCACGGCGCCACCTGGCAGGCGAGCTCCACCGCCAACTCCTACGTGGCGGGCGCGGTCAAGCCGGGCGAGGTCTCGGTGACCGAGCTGCCGGGCGGCAGCGTGTATCTGGCCGCCCGCAACGAGATCGGCGGCAGCGCCAACCACCGCACCCGCGCGGTGAGCACCGACGGCGGCACCACGGTCCCCGCCTCCACGGTCATCCCCGGTCTGATCACCCCGGAGGTCCAGGGCTCGGCGCTCACGCTGCGCCAGACGTATCAGCGCACGCCCGGCGACACCATGGTGTTCTCGGCGCCGTCGGACGCGTCCGACCGCAAGCTGATGAAGATCCGTTACTCCACCGACCAGGGCACCACCTGGACGGCCGCCTCCAACGGCCTGATCAGCAACGACCGGGCCTCCTACTCCGACCTCGCCGAGCTCGACACGGGTGAGCTGGGTCTGATCTACGAGGGCGGCCCGACGAACTCCGCCGACGAGATCCGCTTCAACGTGACCACGCCGGGCGCGCTGGGGATACCGGGCACGTTCGCGGGCAAGGGCTCCCCGCAGAAGAGCCCGACGGCGGGCCGCACCAGCCCCGACTCCGGTCCGGACGCCAACGACGCCTACCTCCAGGGCAACGCGGCCCTCGGCAGCGGCCGGTTCGGGCAGGGCCTGGTCCTGGACGGCACGGGCGACTACGCCGATGTGCCGTACGGCAAGACGATCGACCCGGGTGCGGGCGACTTCACGTACTCGATGTGGTTCAAGTACGCGGCGACGACCGCGAGCAAGCAGCAGGCGCTGTTCTGGGCGTACGGGCAGGGCAGCACCAAGCCGCAGGTGTGGCTGCGTTCCCAGCCCGCCGACGACCGGCTGTACGCCTGGGTGCAGGGTGCGGGCGGCGGCGCCTGGCTGACGCTGACCGACCCCTCGTCGGCGGTGGCGTTCGGCGACGACCAGTGGCACCACGTGGCGCTGATCCGCTCGGGCACGCAGATCCGCCTCACGGTCGACGGCACGGTCACCGGCACGGCGACGGGCGTGTCCGGCTCGGTGACGGACGCGCCGCAGAACGGCGTCGAGGGCATCCGGATCGGCGCCAAGTCGGACACCGGGGTGAGCGACGCGTTCGGCGGCGTCATCGACGAATTCCGCGTCTACCGCTCGGCGTTGACGGATGCGGCGCTCACCCAGGTGCGCGCCAACGCGACGGAGCTGGACACGGAGGCCGCCACGCGCTCGATGGGGGCTCGGCTGCCCTTCCAGGTGATCGACACGGCCGTCGTCCCGGACCGGCGCCGCATCACCATCGAGGACGACGTCTCCGGCCACTGCGCCAGCGGCACCCTGCTGGGCGGTGTGCCGACCCTGCCGACGGGCCGGATCGGGTCGCTGGCGGCGACCGTCGACAGCACCCACCCGGGCACGGAGACCGGCTTCTCGCCGACGCTGGACGTCGGCGCGGGCGACTTCACGTACAGCCTCTGGTTCCGGTACGCGGCGGGCTCCACCACGCCGGACCAGGCGCTGGTGTGGGCGTACGGGACGGGGAGCAGCAGTCCGCAGCTGTGGGTGCGCGCCCAGCCGTCGCAGGACCGGCTCTACGCCTGGGTGCAGTCGGACGCGGGCTCGGTGGCCGTGGCGCTGCCGGACACCACGTCGACGCGGTCGTTCGGCGACGGCCTCTGGCACCTGATGACGCTGACCCGCTCGGCGGACAAGGTCTCGCTCGGCGTGGACGCCCGTACGCCGGTCACGGCGAGCGGTCTGACCGGCTCGCTGACGCCCGCGCAGGGCAGCGGCCAGCAGGGGGTGCGGGTCGGCTCCAAGCTCGACAACACCAGTGTGTTCGACGGTGACGTGGACGAGTTCCGGATCTACCACCGGGCGCTGACGACGGCCGAGGTCTCGACGGTGGCAGGTTCCACGGCGGGATCCTCCGGTTCCTACCCGGCCGATCTCCCGGCGCTGTGGTGGTCGTTCGAGAACCAGTACACGGGCGCGAAGGACGTAGTGCGCCCGGCGGCGGGTCCGGCGACACCGGACTCCACGGTCCACTGCGGCCACGGTTTCGTGCGCGGCGGCGCGGCGAGCGTGCCGGGCAGGTTCGGCAACGCGCTCGCCTTCGACGGTTCGAACGACGCCGTCGACCTGCCGTACGGCGCGGCCACCGCACTCGGCTCGGCGGACTTCACCATCAGCACCTGGCTCAAGTACTCGGCCACCGTGAGCAGTCCGGACCAGGTCCTGGTGTGGGCGTACGGGACGGGCGCCTCGGAGCGGCAGATCTGGCTGCGGGCCCAGCCCGCGCAGGACCGGCTGTATGCCGCATTCGAGACGGACACGGCGACCACGGTGGTGGCGGCGGTGGACGGCTCGGCGGCGGCCGGCTTCGGCGACGGGGCCTGGCACCACGTGGCCCTGGAACGGGCGGACGGCCAGCTCCGGCTGATCATCGACGGGCAGACGCTGGGCAGCGCGGCGGCCCCGGCGGGCTCGGTGACGACGGGCGACACCTACGCCGTGGACGGCTTCCGCCTCGGCGCCAAGCCGGACGGAACGAATCCGCTGACGGGCGCGCTGGACGAGTTCCGGATCACCCGCAAGGCGCTGTCGGCGGACGAGCTGACGACGCTGCGCACGGACAACAGCCTGCCGGGGACGGCCACTTCGACGTGGTTGCCGTTCCAGGTGATCACGGGATCGGAGTTCGCACGTATGTAACCCCTGCGGCTCTGTAGCCTGGAGTTACGTAAGGGGTGGCCGTCCGTCGCACTTCGCGGTGGGCGGCCACCGGCGCGAGTGGGGAGCGGCGGGATGACCGATGGACGACTGCGCAACGCCGCGCAGACCAGGGTCGAGGAGATCCTGGACGAGGTGACCGCGTCCGGCGAGGAGACCGGCGTCCAGGTGGCGGCCTACCTCGACGGCGAGCTCGTCGTGGACACGTGGGCGGGCCTGGCCGACGTGGAGGCCGGGCGGCCGATGGACGCGGAGACGCTGGTGCCGTCGTGGTCGACGGGGAAGGGGATCGCGGCGGCGCTGGTGGCGGTGCTGGTGGACCGGGGCATGGCGGACTACGACGCCCCGATCGCCGCGCACTGGCCGGAGTTCGCGGCGTATGGCAAGTCGGAGATCACCCTCGGCCAGCTGCTCTCGCACTCGGCGGGTCTGCCCCAACTGCACCCGGAGGTGACTCCGGAGGAGTTGTTCGACGTGCCGTCGGTCGGGGACTGGCTGGCCGGGCAGGCGCCGCTGTGGGAGCCGGGCACGGCGAGCGGCTACCACGGCTGGACGTACGGCGTGCTGCTCGCGGAGACCCTGCGCCGGGCCACGGGCCGCCCGTGCGACGAGCTGCTGCGGGAGGAGTTGGCGGGGCCGCTGGGGGTGACGGACTCGCTGCTGTTCTCGGTCCCGGACGAGCTGGTCGACCGGTTGGCGACGTGCTACGACGGCGGCTGGTCGGCGTACCTGGACGGTATGCCGCCGGACTCCCCGTTCTTCACTTTCGCGCCCCGCCCGGTGCTGCCGGTGGCCTCGCTCGCCAACCGGGCCGACTTCCGCCGGGCGGCGCTCCCGGCCAACGGGACGATGACGGCCCGCGCGGCGGCCAAGGTGTACGCGGCGCTGGCCTGCGGCGAGTTGGACGGCGTACGCCTGGTGTCGGAGGCCACCTTGAAGGAGGCGACGGCCCCGAGGACGAGCGGCGAGGACCGTTCCCTGGGCTTCCCGCTCCTGAAGGGTTACGGCTTCATGCTGGGCGGCGCGGGCTCGGTGGTCCGCTCCCCCGACGGCGGCTTCGGCACCAACGGCTCGGGCGGCAGCGCCGCGTCCGCCGACCCGGCCCACCGGTTCTCCTTCGCGGTGACGAAGAACCGGATGAGCCTGAACGGGTTGGACAAGCGGTTGTTCCGGGAGGTGCGGGAGGTGCTGGGCATCGGCGGGGTCAGCGGCTCGTGAACTCCCGCAGGTCGGCGGTGAGCCGGTCCGCGTGGGTGACGAAGAGACCGTGCCCGGCGTTCTCGTACACGAGGTACGTGCTGTCCGGGATCAGGCGGGCGGACCGCTCCCCGGTGAGGGCGATCGGGGCGGAGACGTCATGCGTGCCGTGGATGACAAGGACAGGGACGTCGATCTTGGTGAGTTCGGGAGCGACGTTCAGAGTGACGATGAGGTCGCCGAGGGCGCCCGCGGCGCGGGCGGTCGCGCCGGTGCAGCGGTGCTCCCAGTACTGGACGTGGGCGGGCGAGACGTCGTTGCCGGGCCGGTCCAGGGCGAAGAATCCGGCGGCGCCGTCGGCGAAGAAGGCGGGGCGGTCCTTGCGGAAGACCTCGTTCCCGGCCTCGATGAGGGCCGGGTCGACGCCCTCGGGGTGGTCGGCCGAGCGGGCCGGGCCGGGCGCCATCCCGGCGACCAGGGCGACCCGCGCCACCCGCCCGCTGCCGTGCAGGGTGAGGTAGCGGACGACTTCGGCGGTGCCGACCGAGTGGCCGACCAGGGTGATGTCGGTGAGGTCGAGGTGGTCGAGGAGCGCGCCGACGTCTCCGGCGAGGGTGTCGAGGTCGAACCCGTCCCACACGTCGTCGGACCGCCCGTGCCCGCGCCGGTCGAGCCCGACGCACCGGTAGCCCTCGGCGGCCAGCGGGAGCATCTGGAACTCCCACATCTCCGTACCGAAGTAGGAGCTGTTGACGAAGACGAGGGTCCGGCCCTCGCGCGGCCCGTAGTCGACGTAGTGCAGGCGGGTGCCGTCGGTGCTGGTCTCGAAGTACGGCATGGCGCTTGGATCCTCCCCGTCGGCGACCGCCTCGGTCGGCGGTGCGTTGTGTGATCGATGGTGCGGGGAGCGGGGTGGGTTGGTCGATTACCTGGTGGGTAATCCCGGGCCGCCGCCCGTCAGGCTGATCGTTTAGCCTGACGGTGTGAACGACACCGTGGCGGGGACGCAGGGGTACGGCGCGGACGCCGACGCGCTGGCCGAGCAGTACGAGAGCGTGACCTTCGAGGAGGTCCACGGCGGTCTGCTGCACCTGTATCCGACGACGCCCGTACGGGCTCTGGACCTCGGCGCCGGAACGGGGAGGGACGCGGCGGCACTGGCCCGCCTGGGCCACACCGTCACGGCGGTCGAGCCGACCCCCGAACTCCGCCTCCGTGGGCGGCGGTTGCACCCGGAGCCCGCCCTGACCTGGGTGGATGACGCACTGCCGGACGTGCCGGTGCTGACCGGGCGCGGCGAGCGGTTCGGGCTCATCCTGATCACTGCGGTGTGGATGCACTTGGACGCCACCGAACGCGCCCGGGGCATGCGAGCCGTCACCGCCCTGCTCGCACCCGGCGGCATCCTGGCGATGACCGTACGCAGCGGCCCGGTGCCGCCCGGGCGGCGGATGTTCGACGTACCGGAGGCGGAGACGGTGGCGTTGGCGAAGGCGGCGGGGCTGCGGGTGGCGCACCAGGGCGGCCGCGTGGATCTGCACGGGCGCCCGGGGGTGCGGTGGTCGGAGCTGGTGTTCACCGCGCCCCGGCGGGCGTGAAAATCGAGTCCGCCACGCTCTGCCTCACGTTGGAAGTGGCTTGCACAAAGCGACTCTCCTACCGCCAAGACCTATACCAGGTAGGTTCCGGCAACTCCCCTCGCAGCACGGAACGTTGCCGTACGCTCAGATGGTGCCAAGCACACGAACACCTTCTCTGCTCGTCACGCCCGAGCACCGGGCTCGGGTGGAACGCAGGAGGCGATTCGCATGCACGGGCACTGGGGAAAGTTCGTCCACTGGTTAAGTGTACGTGACCTGACGCTCGTCATGACCGGAGCAATCACGTCCGGACTGGTGACGAGGGTGTTGGACGTGCTCCTGTAGCTGGCGATCATGGTGATCTCGACACCGTGATCGCCAGCCGATCAGGGGTACAGCCCGACGGCCCCGGGGAGGCGCCGCAACCAGGAACCCCTCGGGGCCTACGCGCGCGGGGCCTGCGCGAACGATGCGCGCTGTACCATTCCGCGCTCTCTTCGAGAGTGTCACATCCCAACCCGTCACGCCGCCAGTTCTATCAACTCTTATGTGTCAGTCGGCGATGCTCCCGAGCGGCCCTCGCACCTCGGCACCCGTACGATCAACAGCAGGCGCCTCGACGCCGATCTGACCGATCCTGCGCGGCGGGCAGGCTGGATGGCCCTAGATCGTGGGAGTCGTCGATGAAGAGGACGCCGGATCGGACGGTGGCGGTGCCGCCGCGGCCACGGCCCTGACCCGGCGGGCCGACCGGGCAACGGCGCCCTCCAGCGTACGGCCCGGCATCCGGGCCAAGCCGAAGATGACGGCGAGTGAGACGGACGGGGCGCCCACGGCGAACGTCGCCACCAACGGCTCGCCCCGGTCAAGGGCGTACCTGGCGAACAGGAGCATCCCGCCGACCGAGGCTAGGGCGAACAGCTGGCCCAGGGCACGCTGGACGACACCGGCCCAGGAGAGCAGCCGACGATGCCGTTCGTCGGCGCGGAACTCCTCCCAGATCTTCTCGGCGATCCCGGGCTGGACCGCCTCCCACTCCTTGGCCACCTGCGCGTCCCAGCGCGGTCCCGGCCCCGAGTCCCGTGCCGCCATCACGTCTCACTCCCGAGGACGGGATTGGTCCCCAGCACGGAGCCGGTCGCCTCGCTTCCGAATACCGGACCCGCAGCCACTCGCAAGTACTCCACGAGCAGCCGCCGCAGCCACGACAGCCCTTCGGGGGCCTGGGCATGGCCTCGGTCGTCCGCCTTGCGCAGCCACATCGCCGCTTCCAGGAGAGCGCCCTCCTCCCCGAGCAGCAGTCCCAGGTCGAAGGCGGCCTCCGCACTCCCCCGTTGAGCCGACCTGCGCCACCAGTGGACCGCTCGGGACGTGTCCCCGCGCCCCAGCCACAGAAACCCCAGCAGCAAGTCCGCTTCCGCGACGCCCAGCTTGGACGCCTCTTGCCAGACGTCCTGGGCCTCGTCGGCCTTTCCCGTCCGCGATAGTACGAGTCCGAGGTCCTTGCCCGCCGCCGCGCGGCCGTTCCGGAAGGAACGCCTCAACTCCACGACCGCCTCGACGTGGTAACCCGTTTCCGCGAGGGCAACGCCCAGATAGTGCATGGCCGTCGGGTCTCCCCGGTCGGCGGCACGACGCCAGTGGCACAGCGCCTCGGCCTTGGCACCCGTCCGGTAGCGAAGGACTCCGAGGTCGGTCAGCGCACGCAGGTCACCGGCTTCCACCAGACCACGCAGCAGCTGCTCGCCCTCCGCCGTAAAACCCTCCCGCACGCGCCGCAGGGCCATCCGGTGCACTTGCTCCGCCGTGAGCTCGGGTGGCGTGCCGAGCTGGTCGTACGCATGGGAACAGTGCCGGTCGAGGCGTGCGAAGAAGTCCTCGTCGGTGGCTGGCTCGGTCACCCCCGGGTGCCCAGGCGCAATGACGTCGAGGGCGCCGTTCAGGAGGGTTCTCCACGCCATCCGGCTCACCCCCTGATGTCAGAGCACACCATCAACTCTACGGTGATCGGGGTGAGTTCGTCAGATGCCCGGAGATTCACCGAAGGCACGGCTGCCCCGGGGACGGAGCCGGAACCGCGTGTGCACCACGCCCCGGGGCAGCCCGCGCTCAGCCGGTCGCCACCCCCGCCAGCGCGCTCCTCGCCGCCGCCACGTTCGCCTCCGCCTTCAGATACCCGTGGTCGAGCAGCCACTTCACATTGAGCTTCTGACCCGCGCCCGGGTCGACGAACGACGGGTCCAACTTGATCTGTTCGCCGCCGCCGCGCTGCTCGAACCAGGGCGCGATCCGGCCCTCCCAGACGGTGAAGCTCTTGGTGACCTCGTACGAGTGGTACGCACAGGGGTACGCCGCCTCGCGCGTGATCAGGCTCTGCGGCGGCAGCGCCCGGCGGGCGTAGCTCGCCCCGGCCGGGGCGAGGAAGGCGCCGTACTCGGAACCGAAGCGGTCCAGGTCCTCACCCACTCGCAGCCGTACCGCCCGCTTGTCGAGGCTGCCGTCGGGGCGGTTGGCGAAGCCGTCGTTGGGCGGGTACTTCCAACTGCCCGCCGTGGGGTCCCAGTAGGTGGCCAGGAACGCCGTCGCGCTGAGGTGGCCGGTGCGGTGGTAGCCGAGGACCAGCGGGCCGACCGGGGCCTGCCAGGGCTTCGGCAGGTACTGCGGGCCGAGGCGTTCGTCGCCCTGGTACGTGCCCGAGCAGGCGGCCGGGGCCACCGGTTGCGACGCGGCACCCGCGCTTGCGGCCGTGCCCCGGCCGGGCTCCGCCGCCTGCGCCGGCGCCGCGCCGAACAGGACCGTCGCGAACAGCGCCGCGCCCGAGGCGCCCGCGCCTATGAGGACCCGCAGCCTGCTGAAACGTTTCACCGTATGAGCCATGTATGCCTCCTGAGATGTGATGGCGCCTCACATCTAGTGGCGTCGCGATCAGTTGGACGCCTCGTACGCGCAAGTAGGCCGAAAGATCGCCCGGCGCGGCCGGAAGCGCACTGTTGTGCCCTTGAAGTGGGGTGTGGTGCCCGGCGGCACGCGAACCGCAGGCCCTCTCGGGTACTTGACGCGTGCTCCCCGAGGCGCTTTCATCCAGCCAGTGCGGGGCCCACGCGGCCCGGCGCTTCGAGAGGTGTGCCCAGCCGGTAGCGGACCTTGACCCGGTCCCGAGTCCGGCCCGAGTCGCCAGGACGTGTGTCCCGCGTCCGAGGCGGGGCGCATCCGCGAAGGGATGGACGACCATGCCCGCCGGTCAGGACCGCAGCAGCAAGCCCCACCCCGCCCCGGGCCTCCCGCGCCGCCGGGTCCTGCGCACCGGGGCGGGCGTCGTCGCCGGGGCCGCGACCCTCCCCCTGCTCGACGCCTGCGCCGCGACCACCTCCGACGGGGTCGGCGCCGACGGCCGGGTCACCATCGAGATGTGGCACGGCCAGAACGAGATCGGCGCCAAGGCGATCGAGGCGCTCGCCGCCGACTTCAACCGCTCGCAGTCCCGCATCCGGGTGAACGCGAGCGGCGGCGGCGTGGTCGCCGACGCCATGCTCCAGAAGGTGACGGCCGCGCTCGCCGCCGGTGCCTTCCCGGACATCGCGTACATCTTCGGCTCGGACCTCGCCAGCATCGCCCGCAGCCCCAAAGTCGTCGATCTGACGGGCGTGATGCACGACGGCGACCCGCCGTGGAACGGCTTCTGGCCCTCCGTCCGGGAAGCCGTCACCCTGCACGGCAAGGTGCGGGCCGCGCCCTCACTGCTCGACTCGCTCGCTGTCGCCTGCAACACCAAGCTCTTCCAGCGCGCCGGAATCCCGCTGCCCAAGCCCGGCTGGACCTGGCTCGAGTTCGTGGCCACCGCCAAGAAGCTCACCGACGCCGGACACGGCGTCTTCGGCACCGCCTGGCCCGGCGCGGGCGACGAGGACACCGTGTGGCGGCTGTGGCCCATGGTGTGGGACCTCGGCGGCGACGTGATCGCCCCCGACGGCAAGAGCATCGGCTTCGCCGACGCCGGGAAACGGGCCCTGGAGACCGTGGCCCAACTGGTCGCCGACAAGAGCGTCTACATCGACCCCAAACCCGGCAGCGAGCAGATGTACCAGGTGTTCACCTCCGGCCGGATGGGCATGGTGATCACCGGCCCGTGGCAGCTGCCCAACATCGTGGAGTCCAAGCTGCCGTACGACGTGGTGCCCATGCCCACCTACAGCGGGAAGCCGCTGACCATCTCCGGGCCCGACACCTGGACCGTCTTCGACAACGGCAAGGCGCGCTCCCGGGCCGCCGTCGAGTTCGTGCGCTGGCTGATCGCTCCCGCGCAGGACGTGCGGTGGGACATAGGGGGCGGCAGTCTGCCGCTGAGCAGACAGACCGAGGCCGAGAGCGCCTGGCAGCGGCACTCTGCCGACACCGTCGGCCTCCCGGTGTTCACCAAGGCCCTGGAGACCGCCCGGGTGCGGCCCATCCACCCCGCCTATCCGCAGATCTCCCAGGCCACCGGCGAGGCCGTGGTGTCCGTGCTGCTCGGCCGCGCCTCCCCCGCCAAGGCGGTGCGCCGGTGCGCCGACAAGGCGGACGCCGCCCTGCTGATTCCCCGATGAGGAGGGTCGTCGTGGACCGAGGATCCCGTACGGGCGCACCCCGCCCGCTCACCCTGGCCCCCGCCGACCGGGAGCCCGCCGAACGGCGCCGCGCCCGGCGCCGGCGGGCGCGCGGCGAGCAGGCCACCGCCTGGGCGTTCATCACCCCGTCGGTCCTGGTGATCCTGGGGCTGAGCGTGGTGCCGGTCGTCTGGTCGCTGCTGCTGTCGTTCCGCGCCGACGACCTGGTCACCCCCGGCCGCTGGGTCGGCCTCGACAACTACCGGGCCCTGTCGAAGGACCCGGGCTTCCGCAAGGCCGTCGAGAACACCGTCACCTACGCGGGCCTGTACGTGCCGCTGAGCCTGGCCGGCGGGCTCGCGCTGGCCCTCGCGCTCAACCGGCGGATCCGGTTCGTCGGCATCTACCGCACGCTCGTCTTCATACCGTTCGTCGTCTCGGCCGCCGCACAGGGCGTGCTGTTCTCCTTCATCTTCGACCCGCAGTTCGGCGCGGCCAACTCGATCCTGCACAAGCTCGGCGTCTCGCCGCAGGGCTTCCTGACCGACCCCGGCCAGTCGCTGTACGTCCTGCTCGCGATCTCGCTGTGGAGCGGCATCGGGTTCTGCGTCGTCGTCTTCCTCGCCGCGCTCCAGGACGTACCCACCGAACTCGTCGAGTCCGCGCGCCTGGACGGGGCGAACCGGGCGCAGGTCCTGCGGTACGTGACGCTGCCGACGCTCGCCCCCGTCACCGCGTTCCTGGTGCTGTGGCAGCTGATCACCGCGCTCCAGGTCTTCGACCTCGTGTACGTGACGACCAAGGGCGGGCCGCTGGAGTCGACCACGGTCATCGTGTACTTCGTCTGGGAGCAGGCGTTCCGCACGTTCACCGCGGGCTACGGCGCCGCCGCCGCGTACGTCCTCGCCGTCGCCCTGCTGCTCGCGGGCACGGCGGTGACGCTCTACCGCCGCCACCGGGAGCGCACCACCGGCGCCGCTCCCGGACTGCCGCGCGTGGAAGGAGTGGCCCGATGACCGCGTCCACCATGGTCACCGAGGGCGCCGCACCGGCGGCGGCCCCGGCGACGCGCACGACCAGGCGGCGCCGGCTCCCCTTCAGTCCCTGGCACTTGCTGCTCGCGCCGCTGTCGCTCTGCTTCGCGCTGCCGCTGGTCTGGCTGGTGCTCAGCTCGTTCATGACCAACGCCGAGATCAACCGGTTCCCGCCGGCGCTGTGGCCCAAGGGGATCGACTTCGGCGGGTACCGCTATGTGCTGGGCAACGCGATGTTCCCGCGCTGGTTCGCCAACTCGTGCATCGTCTCGACCGTCGCCGTCGGCTCCAACCTGGTGCTGGGCGCGCTCGGCGGCTACGCCTTCGCCCGGATGCGGTTCCGGGGCTCGCGGGCGCTGCTCGCGCTGATGCTGGCGACGATGGTGATCCCGTTCCAGCTGACGATGATCCCGACGTTCCTGGTGATGAAGTGGCTGGGGCTGATCGACACGCTCGGCGCGCTGATCGTGCCGTCACTGGTCACCCCGTTCGCGGTGTTCCTCTTCCGGCAGTTCTTCCTGGGGCTGCCCAGGGAGATGGAGGAGGCCGCCTGGATCGACGGGTGCTCACGGCTGCGGGTGCTCTTCTCGATCGTGGCGCCGCTGGCCAGGCCCGCGCTCGCCACGGTCGCGGTGCTGACCTTCCTCGCCACCTGGAACGACCTGTCCTGGCCGCTGATCGCCATCAACCACGACACCCAGTACACCCTCCAGCTGGGGCTGACCACCTTCCAGGGACAGCACCACACCCAGTGGGCGGCGGTGATGGCGGGCAACGTCATCACGGTGCTGCCGGTGCTGCTCGCCTTCCTGTTCGCCCAGCGGACCTTCATCCAGTCGTTGACGTCGAGCGGGCTGAAGGGCTGAGACGAGCCCAGCGGTTGAGGCGGGCCGGGTGCCCGGCCCGCCGACGCCACCGCTCCCCCGACACCCCGTCACTCGACTTCCCCGGACCAGAAAGCCCTTCGCCATGCCTTCACCACCCGCGCCCGCGCCCTCTTCCCGCCCCTTCGACCTGCTCGTCGTGGGCGACGCCAACCCGGACGTGGTCCTCGGCCCGGTGCCGCGCGACCTCGCGTACGGCCAGCGCGAGCAGCTGGTCGAGCGCGCCGACCTCGTCCTCGGCGGCTCCGCCGCGATCATGGCGTGCGGCGCGGCCCGGCTCGGGCTCCGCGTGGCGTTCGCGGGCCGCGTCGGCGACGACCCGGCGGGCGCCTTCGTGCGTACGGCCCTGACCGCGCGCGGAGTCGACACCTCGGCCCTGACCACGGACCCCGAACGGGCCACTCCGCTCACCGCCGTCCTCACCCGGGGCGCCGACCGGGCGATCCTCACCGCGCCGGGATGCCTGACCGCGACGGGGCCCGGTGACGTCCCCGAGGAGCTGCTCGCCCGGACCCGGCACGTCCACGCGGCCTCGTTCTTCCTGATGCCGCGGCTCGCCGGGGCGCTCGCCGAGGTGTTCGCGCGGGCCCGCGAGCTCGGCGCGACCACCTCGCTCGACACCAACGACGACCCGTCGGGCCGCTGGGACCCGGAACTGCTCGACCCGGTCCTGAAGGTGACCGACCAGGTGCTGCCCAACGCGGCCGAGGCGCGCGCCCTGACCGGGGTCGCCAAGGGCGTGGCCGAGGCGGCGGCCACGCTGGCCCGGCGCGGCCCGCTCGTCGTGGTCAAGAACGGCGCCGAGGGCGCACTGGCGCACGACGGGACACGGGTCACCACGGCTCCCGCCCTGCCCGTCGAGCCGCTCGACACGGTCGGGGCCGGGGACAGCTTCGACGCCGGGTTCGTCGCCGCCGTACTGCGCGGGCTCGACCTCGCCGACGCCCTGGCCGTCGCCACCGCCTGCGGCTCGCTGTCCACCCGCGGCCGGGGCGGCACCGCGACCCAGCCCACCTGGGACGAGGCCGTCGCCCGCGTTCCCGACCCGGGCCCCACCGGAGGCACGGGGGTTTCCGCATGACCGAGCCGACCACCGACACGACTGGAGTGACCGAGATGGCCGAACCGGCCGAAGTGAAGATCGCCTTCATGGGCGCGGGCAGCGTGGTGTTCACCCAGGGGCTGCTGGCCGACCTGTTCGCCTTCCCCGAGTTCACCCGGCTGCGGATCGCGCTGCACGACATCGACCCCGAGCGGCTGGCGACCGCCGAGGCGGCGGCCCGGCACATCGCGGGGACGCTGAAGGTCGCCCCCGTCATCACCGCGCACCCCGACCGGCGCGGCGCGCTCGACGGCGCGCACTTCGTCGTCAACACCGTCCAGGTCGGCATGAACGCGGCGACCCGCACCGACTTCGCCGTCCCCGCCCGCTACGGGCTGCGCCAGACCATCGGGGACACGCTCGGCGTCGGCGGCATCTTCCGCGCCCTGCGCACCTTCCCGGTGCTGCGCGGGATCGCCGAGGACATGGCCGAACTCTGCCCGGACGCCTGGCTGCTGAACTACACCAACCCGATGGCGATGAACCTCCTGTATCTCCACCGGATCGCCCCCCGGCTGAAGGCGGTGGGGCTGTGCCACTCGGTGTACTGGACGATGCACGACCTGTCCGAGCTGGTCGGCGTGGACTTCTCCGAGGTGTCGTACCTGGCCGCCGGGATGAACCACCAGGCGTGGGTGCTGCGCTTCGAGCGCGACGGCCGGGATCTGCACCCGCTCCTGGACGCCGCCATCGAGAAGGACCGCGAACTGCTGCGCCGCGTCCGCGTGGACATGTACCGCAGGCTCGGCCACTACCCCACCGAGACGAGCGAGCACTCCTCCGAGTACGTGCCGTGGTACCTGCACCACGACAGCGAGGTGGAGCGGCTGCGGCTGCCGATCGGCGCCTACCTCGACATCATCGAGGACAACACGGTCAGCTACGAGCGCACCCGCAACGCCCTGGCGGCGGGCCGGCCGCTGCCGGTCGAGGGGACGATGGAGTACGCCCCGCAGATCATCCACAGCGTGGTGACGGGCGGCCCTCGCACGATCTACGGCAATGTGCCCAACCACGGCCTGATCGCCAACCTGCCGGACGACTGCGTCGTCGAGGTCCCGTGCCTGGTCGACTCGCAGGGCGTGCAGCCGACCAGGGTGGGCCCGCTCCCGCCGCAGTGCGCCGCGCTGAACCGTACGTACGCGAGCGTCACCGACCTGGTGGTGCGGGCCGCCACCGAGGGCGAGCCCCGGCATGTGCGGCACGCCGCGATGACGGACGCGGCGACCGCGGCCACGCTGCCGGTGGAGCGGATCTGGGACCTGTGCGACGACCTCGTACAGGCCCATGGGGAGCTGCTCCAGCCCGAGTTGAGGGTGCTGCTCGGGCACTGAGGGCGGTGCCTCAGTACGCCGCGGTGAACCTCGTGCGGTGGTGGCGGGGCTGCTCGGCCTCGTCGAGGAGCGCCACCGCGAGGTCCTCCATCGAGATCGCGGACTCGCCCCGGTCGTCGACCAGGAGCTCGTCGGCGCCGAGCCGGTAGCGGCCGGTGCGCTCGCCCGGCTCCAGGAGCGCGGCCGGGCTGAGGTAGGCCCAGTCGACCTCGGTCTCGGCGCGCCAGACGGCGAGCTGCTCGGTGCACGCCTGCGCGATGGGCCGCCAGTCGGCCGGGAAGTCCGGGTCGTCGACGACGGTGGCGCCGTTGCCGCCGGGCAGGGTCAGGGTGGCGGCGCCGCCGACGACCAGCACCCGCACGCCGGTTCCGGCGAGCCCGGCCGCCAGCGCCTTGGTGACGGTGACGAGGTCGCCCTCGCTGCCCGGTGCGGGCCGGGTGGCGCTGATGACCAGGTCCTGTCCGGCACTCAGCTCGGCTATGTCCTCGACGTTCTGCGCGTCGCCGGTACGGGCGGCGGCGGCCGGGTGGAGCTCGGGGAAGCGGGCCCGGTCACGCACGACGGCGGTGACCTCGTGCCCCCGGGCGACGGCCTCGGCCACGACGCGGCTGCCGACGTTTCCCGCGGCTCCGAAGACGGTGATGCGCATGGGTGTCCGCTCCTTCTGTCCGTCCGGTCGCGCCGGAAGGTTTCTCTTATCACTAAGAGAAAAGTATCTCACCGCTAAGAGATTGGCTAGTCTGGATCCGTGACCGACCATGTGGACCTCCTGCTCGCGCAGTGGGGCGAGCGCCGCCCCGACCTCGACGTGTCGCCGATGGCGGTGATCGGGCGGCTGAAACGGCTCTCCCGGCTGATCGAGGCGGAGCTGCGCCGCACCTTCGCCGAGCACGGCCTCGACCCCGCCTCCTTCGACGTGCTCGCGACCCTGCGCCGCAGCGCCCCGCCCCATCTGCTCACGCCCGCCGAGCTGATGCGCTCCGCGATGGTCACCTCGGGCGCCGTCTCGCAGCGCCTGGACCGCCTTGAGGCGCGCGGCCTGGTGACCCGCTCCCCGAGCCCGAGCGACGGCCGGGTCGTCGAGGTCGCCCTCACCGCCGAGGGCCGCGCGCTCGTCGACCGGGCGCTGCCCGACCATCTGGCCACGGAGGAGCGTCTGCTCGCGGCCCTCGGTACGGACCGGCGGGACGCGCTCGCGGACACCCTGCGCGAACTCCTCGAATCCCTCGGGGACGGCGTCGACTGACCCGGCGGCCGCCGACCCCCAGGGCGGCGGATGGAGTACGGCCGACGGGCGTGGGCACGCGCTGGAGGAGACAGTGGACACGGCGTCGGCCCGCACGGGCACAGCTCCCGGGCGCGGAGCCGACGCCCCGCCCACCGGCCCGGAGCAGGGCCGGAGCACCCCAGGAGTCTCAATGCCGGAGTCAAGCGGCTTGCGTGACCGGCGGAGCGGGGGTGAAGACCCGTCCGTCACGCAGCAGCGCCCACAGCACGCTGGCTCGTCGGCGGGCCAGGGCGAGGACGGCCTGGACGTGTTTGCAGCCTTCGCCACGCTTCTTGAGGTAGAAGTCCCGGTTCGGTCCCTCGCGGATGATGCTGGTCTGCGCGGACAGGTAGAACACCCGGCGCAGACGGCGGCTGTAGCGCTTGGGCCTGTGCAGGTTTCCGGTCCGCCGTCCGGAGTCACGCGGGACGGGCACGAGCCCGGCCGCCGACGCCAGGTGGCCGGCGTCGGCGTAGGCCGACAGGTCGCCGACGGCGACAACGAACTCGGCGCCGAGTATTGGGCCCATGCCGGGCAGGGACTCGATGATCACCGCCTGCGGATGGCTTCGGAACGTCTCGCGGATCTGCAGGTCGATCCGCTTCAGCCGGTCATCCAGAGCCAGGATCTGTGTGGCCAGGTCGGCCACGATCTGCGCGGCGACATCCTCGCCGGGCAGCGCGGTCTGCTGGGCCTGGGCCGCTTCCAGTGCGGTCGCGGCGACCGCGTCGGCGCCGCGCACGCTGCGGTTGGCCAGCCAGGCCGTCAGCCTCGCCCGGCCGCGGCGACGGATCGCGGCCGGCGTCTGGTAGCCCGTCAGCAACACCAGCGCACCCTTGTGGGCCGAGTAGTCGAAGGCTCGCTCCAGTGCCGGGAAGACGCCGGTCAGCACGTCACGCAGGCGGTTGATCATCCGCACCCGGTCGGCCACGAGGTCGGAGCGGTGAGCGGTCAGCAGAGCGAGGTCGGCGGCCAGCTGGGCGGGCACGTCGATCGTGGCGAAGTCGCGTCGGTGACGGGCGGTCTCGGCGATGACGTAGGCGTCGCGGGCGTCGGTCTTCGCCTCGCCCCGGTAGGCGCCCGACATGCGGTTGACCGTGCGTCCGGGCACGTAGACGGCCTGCTGGCCGTGCGCCGCGAGCAGGGCCAGCAGCAGCGCGGACGACGTCCCGGAGATGTCCACCGCCCAGTTAACCTGGTCCGCCAGGTCGAGGATCTCACCGAGCACGGTCAGGATCGCCGACTCGCCGTTGTCGACCTTCTTCGACCACAGCGTCGCGCCGGTCTCGTCGACCACTGCCACCCAGTGGTGGCCTTTACCGGCATCGACACCGGCCCAGACCCGGGCTTTCCGCTTGCTCACTCGCCCTCCTCGTTCCGCACAGCGTGCCGTCGGCCCGAGGAACACCCCGCTGTCATCTCCGTAATCAGCGACCGCAAGAAGCGCGCACATCTCAATCAGCAGCCAGGGCGCCCAAGAGAGCCGGACGGCCACTCCTAGGAAGCCACTGAAGGCAAGACCCGATAAGCCACATCCGGCCCTCCCGGGCCACCCAACAACTTACGGAGGTCCGATGACCCAGCCCCCGTACCCCGATCCGAACCCGCCGACGCCGGGGCCCGCTCCGGGCCCGACCCCGGGACCGCCCACCCCCCGCCCGCCCGATCCGGTGCCGCCGACGCCCACGCCGAAGCCCGGCCCGCCCGCGCCCGGACCGGGACCGCTACCGGGACCCCTGCCCGTACCGGAGCCGGATCCCGTGCCCCACCCGCCGGGGCCCGACCCCGTACCGGAACCGATGCCCTCGCCCGGTCCGCTGACGTAGACCGGAGCGCGGCTACATCCCGCCCGCCACCCGCATCACCGTCCCCGTCGCGTACGACGCGTCGGGGGAGAGCAGCCAGGCGACCGCTCCGGCGATCTCGTCGGGGTGCCCGGCCCGGCCCATCGGGATGGTGCCGGCGAGCTTCGCGGGGCGCTCGGGGTCCTCGTGGAAGCCGGTCCAGATGATGCCCGGCGCCACGCAGTTGACCCGGATGCCGTCGGCCGCGACCTCCTTGGAGAGGCCGACCGTCATGGCGTCGACGGCGGCCTTGGTGGCGGCGTAGTGCACGTACTGCCCGGGGCTGCCCAGGGTGGCCGCGGCCGAGGAGATGTTGACTATGGACCCGCCGCCGCGCGCCGCCATGTCGCGCACGGCCCGGCGGGCGCAGAGCAGATAGCCCAGTACATTGACGTCGATGGCCCGGCGCATCCCCTCCGCGTCGGCGTCGGCGAGACGGCCGTTGGGGCCGCTGACCCCCGCGTTGTTGACCAGCCCGGTGACCGGGCCGAGTGCGGCGGCGGCGTCGAAGAGCGCGTCCACGGAGGCCTCGTCCGCCGTGTCGACCGCCACGGCCAGGCTCTTGCGGCCCGCCGCGCGCACCTCCTCGGCGACGGCTTCGGCCGCCTCGGCGTCCGAGCGGTAGCCCACGACCACGTCGTGGCACTCGGCGGCCAGCCGGGCGCAGACCGCGGCGCCGATCCCGCGACTGCCGCCGGTGACGACGGTGACGAACCTCTGCTCCACAACGAACCTCCGGCGCTGGACGGACGGCCGCTCCAAGGCGGCCACTCCGAAAATGGAAGTGATCTTCCACCATCGTAGGATCCGGCACTGACGACGCCCCAGGAGCCCTGCGCATAAAGGGCTGGAGCGCACTTGGCGGGAATCCGTTGGATGCTGGCACTCCCGCCACTTCTCCGGTGTCCGAGCACGCCATAACGTCGGCCGGGGCTCCCGTCCGGGGGCTCTCACGCCCGTACGAAAGCGCTCATCCCGTGACGAAGTTCCTACTCACCGTGCACATCCTGGCCGCGATCCTCGCCGTCGGACCAGTGGCCGTGGCCGCCAGCATGTTCCCGCCCACCGTCCGGCGGGCGCTGGCCGCGCCCGGCGACGCGCAGGCGCTGGCGTCGGTGCGGCTGCTGTACCGGATCTGCCGGGTCTACGCCGCCGTGGGCGTCGCGGTGCCCGTCTTCGGGTTCGCCACGGCGAGCAACATGCACATCCTCGGCGACACCTGGCTGATCGTCTCGATCGTCCTGACGACGCTCGCGGCGGGCGCGCTCATCGCGCTGATCCTGCCCCGGCAGGACGCGCTGCTCACCGAGCTCGACGCGGCCGCCACGTCCGCGCAGTCCGGGCCGGTAACCAGCGTCGACGCGCGCCGGACCGTCCGACTGGCCATGTTCACCGGGGTGTTCAACCTGCTGTGGGCGGCGGTGACCGTCCTCATGATCCTGCGGCCCGGCTCCACCACCGGAGGCTGACGGCCGCGCACCTTCGAGCGAACGTTTCCGGCCGCCCGGGTGCGCCCCGCCGACGCACCCGGGCCGGGTGGGGCAGGCTGGAGGGCGAGAACCCTCGGCAAGGGAGGACGCAGTGGCTCTGAAACCCGGAGACGGCGGCTCGGTGGAGATCAGCCCGACCGGCTGGGTGGCCGAACAGGCCCAGCTGTACGAGGAGTCGGGCGGCACCAAGGGAACGACCCTGCACGGCGCGCCCTGTCTGCTCCTGGACTACGTCGGCCGCCGCACCGGCGCGGTGCGCCGCACCGTACTGATCTACGGGCGCGACGGCGACGACTACCTGATCGTGGCCTCCAAGGGCGGGTCCGACGACCATCCGCTCTGGTACCTCAACCTCGTGGACCAGCCGGACGTCAGCATCCGGGTCGGCACCGAGCGGTTCCCGGCCCACGCCGAGACCCTCTCCCCCGAGGAGAAGGCCCGGGTGTGGCCGCACCTGGTGGAGGTGTTCCCGCCCTACGCGGACTACCAGAAGAAGACCGAGCGGGACATCCCCGTCGTACGGCTGCGGCACACGGACCGCTGACGGCCGCGCCCATGGGTGGTACGGCACGGGGATCCGCGCCGTACCACCCGCGCGGCGTCAGTCCTCCAGCGAGATGGCCTGCACCGGGCAGGCGCGGGCCGCCTCGCGGACCATGGGGTCTCCCCCGCCGTCCGCGCGCCCCGGCAGCAACTCGCTGAACCCGTCGTCGTCCTGGGTGAACACGCCCGGCGCCGTCAGGGCGCACTGCCCCGAGCCGATGCAGCGGTCCCCGTCGATGCTGATGTTCATGTGCTCACTCCACTACCAAGTGACGGGGAGTTCCAGCATTCCCTGGAGGGTGTCGCCCGGTTTGAACGGAATCCGGTCGGCGGGCGCCGCGAGCCGCAGCCCCGGCAGCCGTGTGATGAGGGCGCCCAGGGCGATCTCCATCTCGGCCCGCGCCAGGTTCTGCCCCAGGCACTGGTGGATGCCGAACCCGAAGCCCACGTGGTGGCGGGCCGAGCGGTGCCAGTCGAGCACGTCGGCGTCCGGGTAGACCGAGCCGTCCCGGTTGATCAGGGAGGTGGCGAGCACGACCCCTTCCTCGGCGCGGATCACGGTCCCGGCCACCTCGATGTCCTCGGTGGCCACCCGCAGCATGCCGTCGGCGATGGAGAGGAACCGCATCAGCTCCTCGACCGCCGCCGGCATCAGCGACAGGTCCGCCCGCAGCTCCTGAAGCCGTTCGGGGTGCTCAAGCAGCGTGAAAGTGCCGAGCGACAGCATGTTGGCAGTGGTCTCGTGTCCGGCGACCAGCAGCAGCACCGCCATCCTGACCAGCTCGGTGCGGTCCATGCCGCCGGTGCGCAACTGGTCCTCGATGAGCTCGTCGAGCAGCCCGTCGCCCGGCTCGCGCACCTTGTGGTCGATCAACTTGCCGAGGTATCCGTCCAGTTGGTCGCGGGCGTGCTGGGTGTCGGCCGGTTCCGGACCGCGCAGCAGCCGCCGGGACTGCTCCTCGAAGAAGTCGTGGTCGTCGTAGGGAACGCCGAGCAGCGCGCAGATCACCATGGACGGCACCGGCAGCGCGAACGCGGTGACCAGGTCGGCCGGCGGCCCCGTCGCCACCATGGCGTCCAGCAGGCCGTCCACGGTCCGCCGGATCATCGGGCGCAGGGCGGCGGTGCGTTTGAGGGTGAAGCCGGGGATGACCTTGCGGCGCTGGGTGTTGTGCTCGGGGTCGTCCACGCCGAGGAGTTCGGTGCGGCGTTCGTTGAGCGCCGCGAACCGCTCGGTGGTCGTGGGGAAGGCCGGGTGGAGCCGGTCGGAGGAGAGGCGCGGGTCGACGAGCAGCGCCCGTGCCTCGGCGTGGCCGGTCACGAACCACGCGGTGCGGCCGTCGAAGAGCGTCACGCGCGACAGCGGGCTCGCTTCCCGCAACGGCTCGTAGGCGGCGGGCGGCTGATAGGGGCAGGTGCGGTCCTGGGGGAAGGAGACAGATTCGGTCATGGGTGAACCTCGCAAGCGAAGAGTCCGTCTTGCCGATCTCCATTACATGCCCAAGGCAGCTAAGTACTCTACGCAGAGTTCGGCCGAATCACCCGTGCGGGACGATCCGGCTGATTTCTGCCGCATTGGGCCGTCTCGCCCCGAGTGTGCATGAGAGCCTGGGGAGCCCAGCACCACGAGCGCAGGGCGGAAGGGGGTCCCGCATGGCAGTCACGGCCCGGGAACTGGTGGAGCGGATCACGGCGGAACTGGCGCCCGCGAAGGACGCCAACCGGCTGGTGCCGAGGATCGCGAACGGCTCGGCCACGGTGCACGCGCTGGCCGCGCTGGCGCTCGAACAGCACCATGTCATCGCCTCCGACCTGCGCGCCTTCGCCTTCCTCGCCGACCGGTCGGCGGGCGCGGGCAACTCCGCCTGTGCGGAGTTCTTCGGCTCGCTCGCGACCGGCGAGACGCTCGCCCAGGAGCGGCTCGGCGCGTACGCGGCGGCCTGCGGCCTCGACGCGGACGACGTGGAGCGGTACGAGCCGCTGGCCGGCTGCCAGGCGTATCCGGCCTATGCGGCGTGGCTGGCACTGAACGGCGAGCCGCCCCTGGTGGCCCTCGCGCTCACCGCCAACTTCGCGGCGTGGGGCGGCTATTGCGCCACCGTGGCCGAAGCGCTGCGCGGCCGCTACGGCTTCTCCGACGAGGCCTGCGGCTTCTTCGACTTCTTCGCCGAGCCCTCGCCCGACCTGGAGCGCCAGGCCCTCGCGGCCGTCGCCTCGGGCGTGCGCACGGAGGCCGAGACCGCCCTGGCCCGCCGCTACGGCAGGCTGCTGCAGACGTACGAGGCGATGTTCTGGAACACGCTCGCCGACCGGTGACCGGGCGGGCGGTGGCACCAGTACCACCGCCGATCGGGGTGCCTGCGGGATCGATCGCGAACCGCCCCCGGCAGGAGGATCGCAGACGACCGATCCACCCCGACGGGGAGTACGACATGAGCACGTTGAGCACGTTCCGCAACGCCACCCGGTGGTCCGTCGCCGCCGCGGCCGGACTCCTGGTGGCCGCCGCGCTGCCGGCCGCCACGGCCCACGCCTCGGCACCCCCGGGAGGCGCCGCGCGCGTGCCCGACCGCTATCTCCAGCAGCGCCTGGACTGGCGGCCCTGCGACTCGGGCGCGTTGGAGTGCGCGGCCATGGCGGTCCCGCGCGACTGGCGCCACCCCGGCGCGGGCCCGGACCTCACCGTCGCGGTCTCCCGCCACCGGGCGACCGGCCCCGGGCCGCGCAAGGGCGTCCTGATGATGGCGGCGGGCGGCCCGGGCGCCTCGGGCCTCACCCGGCCGACCGGCCTCGCCGCGAACGCGCCGAAGGTGGCGGCGGCGTACGACATCGTCGGCTTCGACCAGCGCGGCGTCGGCGCCAGCACGCGCGTGGTCTGCTCGGACCAGCCGACCGTCGACTCCTTCTTCACCAGCGGCGACCTGAGGGACCGCACCTCCCCGGCGATCCGCCAGACCTTCGCCCGAGCGCGTGCGTTCGTCCGGGACTGCGAGCGCAACTCCGGCGATCTGCTGCCGTACATCACCACCGACCAGGCCGTCCACGACATGGACCTGTACCGCGCGCTGCTCGGCGTGGACAAGATCTCGTACTACGGGCCGTCCTACGCCAGCTTCCTCGGCGCGTACTACGCCACCGAGTTCCCCGGCCGGGTGCGGCGGATGGTCCTGGACAGCATCGTCGACTTCAGCGGCTTCTGGCAGTCGTTCCTGACGGGGCAGCCGCTCAGCTTCC
The DNA here is from genome assembly GCF_014649795.1 of Streptomyces melanogenes. GTDB lineage: Bacteria > Actinomycetota > Actinomycetes > Streptomycetales > Streptomycetaceae > Streptomyces > Streptomyces noboritoensis. The sequence continues at coordinate 50,359 of NZ_BMTS01000004.1, read as the reverse complement.
AGCGCCGGTTCGAGCAGGACTTCCTTCCGTGGCTGGCCCAGAACGACGCCGTCTACCACCAGGGCCGCACCCCGGCCGAGGCGAAGGCGAGCTACGAGCGGCTGCGCCGGGCCCTGCACGACCGCCCGCTGGAGCTGGAAGGCACCACCGTCAGCGCCAACAGCCTCGACGTCGCCGCGACCGACGCGATGTACAACACCGGGCGCTTCGGCTCATTCGCCGCCGCGCTCGGCGTCCTGGAGCACCCCGACACGGCCGCGCCCGCCGCCCGCAAGGCCCTCGCCCAGCGCCTCCAACACGCCATGGGCGCGGACTTCTTCGCCGACTTCTTCGCCGTGACCTGCGCCGACACCCCGTGGAACCGCGACAGCGGCCACTGGGTCCGCGAGAGCGCCGAGGCCACCCGCACCCACCCGCTCGCGGGCGCCCGGGAGTTGACGTTCGCCTCGATCTGCGCCTCCTGGCCGCGCTCGAAGGCGCCGCACGTCGAGGTCACCGGCAAGGGCCTGCCGCCCGTGCTGATGCTCAACTCCACGCACGACCCGGCCACCCACTACGAGGGCGCCCTGCGCGCCCACCGCGCCCTGCCCACCTCGCGCCTGGTGACGGTGACCGGCGGCGGCGACCACGGCCAGTACCTCGACGGCAACGCGTGCGTGGACGGGCTCGTCGAGGGCTACCTCCTCGACGACCGGACCCCGGCGGGCGACACCAGCTGCCCGGCCACTCCCCTGCCGGCGCCCGCGGGGCGCCGGTAGAGACGACGGGTCGACACACGCATCTGGCCATCACCGGCCCCAGGGCCCACCATGCTCCCGGCCACCCGGCCGTCACCACCGTGATCCGCGACCCCGTCGCGGAGTGAGGGAGACATCGTGCTGTCCATACGCCGTAGAGCAGTGTCCTTGGTGGTGACGCTGGCGGCCGCTGCCGCCGGGCTGGGAATCGCCCCCGGACCGGCGGCGGCCGCCCCCGCCCACACCCCGGTGATCTTCGTGCACGGCTACAACGCCGACCCCGGGGTCTGGGGCGGGATGCGCGACGACTTCAAGGCGGCCGGATACACCGACGCCGAGCTGTTCTCCTGGGGCTACGACACCGGTCAGTCCGTCAACGAGGTGCTGTCCGGCCGGTTCGCCGCCTATGTGGACCAGGTCCGCGCGCGGACCGGCGCGGCCAAGGTGGACGTCGTGGCCCACTCCTTCGGCAGCCTGGTGACGCGCTGGTACGTCAAGTTCGGCGGCGGCACCGCCACCGTCGGCCACTGGGTCTCGCTCGCCGGGCCCAACCACGGCACCTCCACCGCCTGGGCCTGCGCGCTGTGGTCCCAGGCCTGCCGCGACATGACCCCGGGCTCGTACGTCCAGAAGCGCCTGGCCGAGGGCGACGAGACGCCCGGCGCCGTCCAGTACGCCACCTGGTGGTCGAACTGCGACGAGGTGATCAACCCGGACAGCAGCGTGCCGCTGACCGGTGCGGTCAACAACCCGGCGGGCTGCCTGAAGCACAACGACCTGCTCGGCGACGACGCCGTCTCGCAGGGCGTGCGCGCCTTCCTGGCCCGCTGAGCGTGACCTCCGCCACCGGCCCCACCTGCCGGAATGCCATCGTGTACGGCATGGTTGTGCCGTACACGGTCCGGCGGGACGAGCCCGGCGGGCCGGTCGCGGAGAACGGGAACGATCCATGGGCGAGTTGATCCTGATACGGCACGGCGAGACGGCGTGGACCCTGACCGGTCAGCACACCAGCCACACCGACCTGCCGCTCACCGAGCACGGCGAGGCCCAGGCCCGCGCGGTGGCGCCGCTGCTCGCCGGACACCGGATCGGGCTCACGCTCGTCAGCCCGACGGCCCGCGCCCGCCGCACCGCCGAACTCGCCGGACTCACCGACCCGCAGGTGCGGCCCGATCTGAGCGAGTGGGACTACGGCGGGTACGAGGGCGTCACCACCCCCGAGATCCAGCGCGAGCGCCCCGACTGGAACCTGTGGACCGACGGGGTGGCCGCCGGGCCCGCCGAGCACCCCGGCGAGAGCGCCGAGCAGGTCGGCGAGCGGGCCGACCGGGTGCTCGCGGAGGCGCGCGCCGCGCTCGCGGCTTCCGACAGCGATGTCACCCTCGTCGCCCACTCGCACTTCCTGCGCGTCCTGACGGCCCGCTATCTGGGGCTGCCCGCCTCGGCCGGGTCGCTGTTCCTGCTCGGCACCGGGGCCGTGTCGCGGCTGGGGACCGAGCACGGCCGGCCCGTGATCACCGCGTGGAACGCGACTCTTGCCCAGAGCGTGCCCGCGCCCGTGGGGTGAGGCGGCCGGCGCCTGCCCCCAGCGCGAGTTCCGCGAGCGCCTCGGGGGCGCCGCGCTGACCCCGTATCCCGGGAAAGGCGTTGACGTCCACGATGAGCGGGGCGCCGCTCGCGTCGATGAGATCCACCCCGTACACGTCCAGGGCGAAGGCTTCCCCCACCCGGAGCGCCAGCTCGGCCCAGCCGGGCGGCAGGTCGTCGAGCGCGAGCGAGCGGGTGGGGCCGCGCCCGCCGGGCGCCAGCTCGGAGCGGCGCAGGGCCGCGAAGACCCGGTCGCCGATCACCCACAGCTTGTGGTCCCAGCCGCTGTTGGCGGTGAACTCCTGCACCACCACCGGCTCCCGCGCCCACGCCCCGACCAGCGCCCGCAGCCCCGCCGCGTCGTCGGCGCGCGCGACCAGGTCGTGGCGGCGGCTGTGGCGGCTCTTCACCACCAGCGGATACGCGAGGTCCGGGTCGTCCGGCAGAGGGGCGAGCGCGGCGAAGGTGCGGGTGGCCGCGAACGGCAGCCCGGCCGCGTCGGCCAGCTCCGCCATCGCCGTGCGGTCCTGGCAGAGGGCGGTCGCGGACGCGGAGTTCAGCACCGCGGCGCCCCGCAGCTCCAGCTCCCGGGCGAGCGCGAGGGCGTGCGGCGTACGGGACTTGAGCAGGTAGACGTCCGCGACCCGGTCCGGGGGCTGCGAGGCCGGGTCCACCGGCTCCACCACGTGCTCGCGGGCGAGCAGGGCCGTGGTGGCGGCGAGCAGCGGATGGCCGGGCTCCGGAGTGATCAGCCCGACCCTCATACCGCCGCCCCCGGCTGCTGTTCCGGGACGAGAGCCGCCGGGAACACGTCCGGGCCGCTCCCCCGGCCCGTGCGGGCCAGTTCGAGCACGGCGCGCGCCACCCGGGCCGCGGCCTGGGGGACCTGACGGAAGCTCGGGAAGTCGTTCACGTCGACCACCACCGGCCCGTCGGGGCCGAGCAGCACGTCCACGCCGTACAGGTCCAGGCCGTAGACCGCGCCGACCTGCGCGACGGTCGCGGCCACCTCGGCGGGCAGCGCCACCTGGCGCTCGCGCACGGCGTGGTCGGGGTGGAGCGGGGAGCAGCGCTCGGTGGCGTACAGCTCGCCGCCCACGCAGTACACCTTGAGGTCCACGCCCGAGTTGGGCACGTACGGCTGGGCCACCAGCATGCCCTGACCCGCCAACTGTCCCATCATCGCGGCGAGCCGGTCCGGCGACGGCACCAGGCACACCCCGCGCCCGGCGCTGCCGTCGGCGGGCTTGACCACCAGCGGGAACTCGGACTCGGGTATCTCCGCGAGCAGTTCCGGAACGGCCGCCGCGTACGTCGTCGGCATCGGCAGACCCCGGCTGCGGCCGATGGCCGCCGCGAGCGCCTTGTCCCGTACGCCCCGTATCGACCGGGCGTCGTTGACGGTGGTCAGACCGACCGCGGCGGCGGCCTCCAGGAGCGTGAGGCCCGGGCCGCCGGACACCGTCTTGAGCACCCAGGCGTCATGGCTGCCCGCGTTGACCGCCTCGGACATCCGCAGTAGGGAACCGCCGGGGCGCAGCACGTCCACCCGATGACCCCAGGCGACGAGTTGGCTGATCACCTCCACCGGCATGCCGTCGTGGCGGTAGTGCTCCTCCACCAGAAAGCAGAGCCTCATCGACCTTCCCCTGTAACCCCCCGGACGTCCGCCGATCTGTCCGGCGAGCTGTGACGACACAGGATGTCATGAACAGCCGGGAACCTCGCTCCCCGCCCCGGAACGGGTTCCGGCGCAGGTCAGCACGGTCGCCGGGGAAAGGGGACTTGCCCTTCACACTAATGTGAGGGTTCGATCATGGCCGTATGCCGACCGCATCACCGGCGCGCACCGCCGCGCCGACCGCCACCGGACCCGCCGCACTGCCGCTGGGCGCCCTGCTCACACTGGCCGCGACGGCCTTCACCGCCGTGCTGACCGAGCTGCTGCCCGCGGGACTGCTTCCGCGCATGGGCGGCGGACTCGGCGTGTCGGAGGGCCGGGTGGGATTCCTGGTGACGCTGTACGCGGCCGCCTCGTTCCTCTCCGCGATACCGCTCACCGCGCTGCTGCGCGGGCTGCCCCGGCGTACGGTCCTCATCGGCGCGCTCACCGGCCTCGCCCTCGCCGACGCCGTCACCGCGCTCTCCTCCTCCTACCTCCTGACCTGTGCGGCCCGACTGCTGGCCGGGGCGATGGGCGGCACCCTCTGGGCGATGCTCGCGGGCTACGGGGCCCGGCTGGTCCCCGCCGAACGCCGGGGCCGCGCCATCGCGATCGTCCTCGCGGGCATCACGGTCGCGCTCTCGCTCGGCGTGCCGCTGGGCACGGCGCTCGCGGGCACGGTGGGCTGGCGCGCGGGCTTCGGGGCGCTCGCCGTCCTCGCCGCGCTCCTGATCCTCAGCGCGCTCCGGTACGTGCCCGACTTCCCCGGCGAGCCGAGCGCCGGGCGGACCCCGCTGCGGCACATCGCGGCCCTGCCGGGCATCCGGACCGTCCTGTCGGTCACCCTGCTGCTGCTCCTCGGCCACCAGGCGGTGTACACGTTCCTGGTGCCGTTCGCCGAGCACGCCGGGTTCGGGCGCGCGGGCCTGGTCCTCTTCGTCTTCGGGGCCGCGACCGTCGGCGGCATCTGGCTCGCGGGCGCGCTGGCCGACCGCAGGCTGCGGGCCGCGCTGCTGGGCGCCCTGGGTCTGATCGCCTTCGTGATGGCGGCACTTGGCGCACTGGGGCGGGTGCCCGCCGTCCTGGTGGTCGCGGTCACGCTGTGGGGCGCGGCCTTCGGCGGGGCGCCGACGCTGATCCAGACGGCCCTGGTCGACGTCTCGGGACCGGAGCACGCGGACGTGGCCACCTCGCTCCAGGCGACCGTCTACAACGTCGGGATCGCCGCCGGATCGCTCACCGGGGGCGTGGTCCTGGAGAACGCGGGCGCCGGGGCGTTGCCCTGGACGGCCCTGCCGCTCGTCATCGGTGCCGTACTGGTGGTTTGGACCGCACGCACCCGTGGTTTCCCTGTCCGGCGGCGCGTGCGCTGATCGCCCAAGGTCGGCCGCAGGCATATGTCAGAAGCACCACCGTATCGAGTGTTGCCAAATCCCTTACGGGGCATCGCTCCCTGTGCAACAGTCGTTACCGGTCCATCCTTCCGACTTGCAGTGCCGCGCCTGTATCGGAGTACGTCATGCCGTCCCATCTGTTCGCGGACCGTCCCAGCCCGCAACCGCCGGAGCGGGAGACGGTCGACGCGCTGATCACGCAGACCCGTCGGCTGCGCGGCGGAGTGGACGCCGTCCGGCGCGACGCGCTCGTGGACGACGACGACGCGCACGGCCGCTGGCAGCGCGCCCTGTGCGACCTGGCGGTCCATCACCTCGACGACCTCGGCACGCACTTGGACCAGCTGAAGGAGGGCCTGCCCGAGCCCGCCGCGGAGGAGCTCGGCGAAGAGGAGGCACCGGCCGGGTACGAACTCGACCCGATGCCCGGCTCGCTGCTCAGCCGGGTCGGCAGCGCCGAGTGGAACCTGCTCACGGACGCGGTGGACTGGTCCGACGAGCTCTTCCAGATATTCGGACGGGCGCCCGAGAGCGGAGCGATGTCGCTCGACGAACTGCCGTCGATGGTGTTCGCCGACGACCAGGCGCTGCTCACGGCCATGGTGACGGACTGTCTGGTCGACGGGAAGCCGATCGACGGGGAGTTCCGGATCGTCCGGACCGACGGGCGCGTGCGGACGCTGCACATGATGGGCGAGCCGGTGCTCGACACGGACGGCTGCACCGCCTCGATGTGGGCGGTGCTGCGCGACGTCAGCGAGCTGCGCCGCAGCCAGCGCGCCGTGCGGGAGTCGCGCGACTCGCTGCGGCGCGAACAGCACATCGCCCAGACCGAACACCGGCTCGCGGTCGAGCTCCAGGAGGCCGTGCTGCCGCCGTGGCGCGGCTCGCTGCGGCTTCCCCAGGGCAACCCGGCGGCGCTCGACGTGGCGGCGCACTATCTGCCGTCGGGCACCAGCGCGCTCATCGGCGGCGACTGGTACGACGCGCTCGAACTGCCCGACGGCAGGTCTTTACTGACCGTCGGAGACCTCACCGGCCACGGCGTCACCGCCACCGGTGCCATGGCCATGCTGCTCGGCGCGCTGCGCGGCATGGCCGTCGCCGGCATCCGCCCCGGCGATCTGATGGGCCACCTCAACCAGCTGCTCGACCACTCGGTCCAGCCCGCGCTCGGCAGCGCGGTCTGCTGCCAGTACGACCCGGCCACCCGCATCCTCTCCTGGGCGCAAGCAGGACACCCCGCCCCACTGCTGTTCCGCGGTGGGACGGGGTGCGCTCTGACGCCGCCGGACGGGGTGCTGCTCGGAGCGACGTCAGGAGCCGGGTACGGACAGGCCGAGGTACAGCTGAGGCCCGGCGATCTGCTGGTCCTGCACACCGACGGGCTGACCCGGCGGGGCACCTCGGACGAGCCGGGGTGCCGCAGGCTGCTTGAACTCGCCGCCCGCCTCGAAACGGTCCGCACGGCGCAGGACGGAGTGCGGACGGTGGTGGAGGAGTTCGGCGAGACGGACCGAGAAGATGACGCGTGTGTGCTGGTGGCACGCATCGGGTCGTGAACTTCCCGGCGGCATGGATCGGTTGTTGACGGCGGTACGGATCGATTGAGCAGAATGGGGTTGTGAGCGGGTCCGGCTGACCGGGCCCGCTACAGGTCCATGCTCCGGCCCCGCCTCGTCGGTGCCTTCGGCAGGGCCAGTTGGATTTCCTCGCGGAGGTCCTGGATCTTCTGGTACCCGGCGTACTGCCCGGTCAGCCGGTACATCTCGCGCAGCCGGTCCCAGGTGCGGTGGGAGGAGGTCTCCCCCATCGACACCAGGGCCAACCGGGCGTAGCGGTCCGCCTGTTCGGGGTCGTCGGCGATGAAGCAGGCCGAGGCGAGCGAGATGTAGTCGAAGATCTTCGAGCGCTGGCGCCCGTTGACCCGGAGTTCGAGCGCCTGTTTGGCATGGCGGGCAGCCACGCCCGCCGCGCTCGCGTCGTGCTCGGCGAGCGTACGGAACGCCAGGGCCTGCATGCCGTGGAGGTCCGCCTCGTCGAACATCTGCATCCAGCTCGGCGGGGGCACGTCGCCCCGGTCCGAGACGAAGAGCTCCTCTGCCTCGCCGAGGGTACGCCGCATCGCCTGGCCCTGCCCCATCGACGCCTGCGCCCAGGCCTCGATGGTGTGCAGCATGGCCCGGGTGCGCGGCAGGGTCTCGTCGCCGGAACCGGACTTGGCGAGCTTCATGAGGTCGAGCGCGTCGTCGGGACGGCCCAGATGGACCATCTGCCGGGCGGCGCGGGACAGTGCTTCGCCGGCGCGCGGGCGGTCGCCGCCCTCGCGGGCCGCGTGCGCGGCGATGACGAAGTACTTCTGGGCGGTCGGTTCGAGGCCGATGTCGTGGGACATCCAGCCGGCCAGGACGGCCAGGTTGGCGGCGACGCCCCACAGGCGCCGCTGGAGATGGTCGGGGTGACGGTAGGCGAGCATGCCGCCCACCTCGTTGAGCTGGCCCACCACGGCCTTGCGCTGAAGTCCGCCGCCCCGGGACGCGTCCCAGGCGCGGAAGACCTCGACCGAGCGCTCCAGCGCCCCGATCTCCTGCGACCCGATGGGGGCGGCCTCGTAGCGGTCGTACCCGGCGGGGTCGGCGTAGAGGGGATCGTCGAGTCGGGGGGCGTCGGCCGAGAGTACGGGGTCGGTGTGCAGCCAGTCGTGCATGGCGCTGCTGAGTGCGGAGCCTGCGGCGAGCGCGGCGCCCGCGCCCACCAGACCGCGTCGGTTGAGCATGAGGTCCATTCCCGTGAATTCGGTGAGGACCGCCGCCGTCCGTTCAGGCGCCCACGGTAGGCCGTCGGGGTTCTGCTTGGGTCCGACGTCCCGCCGCTTTCCGGCGCGCCCTTGCCGGTCGAAACCGAGGTCCTCGATGGTCACGACACGGCCGAGCCGCTCGGTGAACAGAGCCGCCAGCACCCTCGGCACCGGATCGCGCGGGGACTCCCCCATGTCGATCCAACGCCGCACCCGCGAGGTGTCGGTGGCCAGCTGGGGGTGGCCCATCGCGGCCGCCTGCCGGTTCACCAGCCTCGCGAGTTCGCCCTTGGACCAGCCGGCGAGGCCGAAGAGGTCGTTCAGGCGAGTGTTGGGTTGTCCGTTCACTTCAAGCCCCCAGGTTCTCGGCTGAGTTGACAGTAACCCCCTGTCAGATGCGGTGCGACTATTCGCCACGGTTCGCCAGGGTGCGCCACATGGTGTGCCACCCGCGGTCGGGTGTCAGGTAAGAAGGCGCCACCCCGCCCCGGCAGGCGGACCCCATTCCCCAGGGTGGGATCAGGGCCACCGGGGCCGGGTTGGCCAGCAACTCGTCGGCGCACGAAGGGATCTGTCTCGCCCATGTACACAGCATCGTCCTCCGTGTCAGCCCCGCCCCGGCCGCACCGCCACCTGGTGACGGGCGGCGGACCGTACCTCGACCCCTCGCACGCCGCTCCGGCGGCGCTCGGCGCCGGCCGGACCGCGCGCCGGCCCGGGGCGGGCGTCCAACCGCTCAGCGGGAGGATCGACTTGTCCGGTCCGCAGGGCGCGCAGCTGCGGATGGCCATCGCGTCGGTGCACCGCATCTGTCCCGAGTTCAATCCGGTGCAGGTGCTGCGGCGCAGCGGCCGGTCCGTGCTGCTCGTCGGATCGACCGGCCGCGCCACGGCGGTCGCCAAGTGCCTCCTGGACCACTCGCCCGTCTGGGCCGAGCGGTTCAGGCACGAAATAGCGGTCTACCGCGCGTTCGTCCGGCACCGCCCACCGGTGCGGGTGCCGCGGCTGATCGCCGCGGACCCCGACAACTGCACCCTGGTGATCGAGCGGATGCCCGGACGAGCGGCGGCGCTGTCCCGCCACCCGGTCGAGGCTCCGCCCCGCGCGGACGTCCGGGCGGCGCTCGGGGCGATCGGCCGGGTCAACGCCTGGCGGCCACCGGCCGAGATGTTCGGCCGGCCGCTGGAGTACGCGCCGCGGATCGCCCGCTACCACGAGCTCGGGCTCTTCACCGACCGGGATCTGAGCGACCTCCAGAAGCTGCTGCACGGTCTGGCCCACTCGGGCCGCCCGGTCGCGTGGCAGTTCTCGCACGGCGAGGCGCTGCTGACGAACATCCTGCTGTCGCCCGCGGGGCCGGTGCTCGTCGACTGGGAGCACGCCGGCTGGTATCTGCCGGGGTACGACCTGGCGACGCTGTGGGCGGTGCTCGGGGACGCCCCGGTGGCCCGGCGGCAGATCAGCCAGGCGGCCCAGGCGTCCGGCCCGGCCGCGCGGGACGCCTTCCTGGTGAACCTGATGCTCGTACTGACGCGGGAGATCCGGACGTACGAGACGGCCGTGCAGCGCACCATGCGCGAGTCGGCGCCCTCGGGCGCGGCCTCGCCGCAGCAGCCGGGTGTGCCGTCGGCCGGGGAGCAGCAGCGGCTGCTGCTGCGCAGGCTGCACGACGACTGCGCCCTGGCGCGTCGGGCCGTGCGTGCGGCGGTCGGGACCCGCTGACCGCCGCGTGAGGGCCCGTTCCGGCTACCTGCTCCGCTGGAACGGGCCCGTGGGAAAGGTGCGCGCCGCGCGCCCGGTGCCGACACACCGGACGCGCGGCGCGCCGCCGCGCGCGCTCAGCGCACCCGTACGACATCTACGTCGGCGGCCCGCACCACGGCGATGCGGTGGCCGATCTGCACGGTGACGTACTTGGCCGAGCCGGGGAAGTACGTGTGGTCGTACGGGCGGGACGAGTCGATCGTCGGCGCGTAGAAGTAGCCGCTGGGCGCCTCGCCGCCGCCGGGGTAGGACTGGCCCGCCTTGATGGTGTACGCGAGCGGGGTGCCGACGCGTGGCGCGGTGAAGTCGGCCGGGTAGTCGGACTTCTCGGGGTAGGCGACGCCGTACACCGGCACCTCCGTCAGACCCGCCTTGGGCCGTACGACGTAGCCCGCGGTCGGTGTGGTGGTGCGGGTGTGCTCGGGCGTCCGGAGCCAGGCCTTCTGGCCGTACCACCAGATCGCCGTCCAGCCCTCTCTGCGCTCGGCCACCACGGCCTGCTGGGTGGCGCTGATCTTGCTACCCCAGTCGTTGGCGCAGTTGGTGCCGGGCTCGCCGGGCGCGTGCAGGCCGGGGTCGGCGAACAGCGGGGCCGTGGCGGAGGGTTCGATGTGCAGCGGGACGGCGCTGCTGCCCTGGGCGGGCAGGTCGGCGTTCTTCTCGCAGTCCCGGAACACCTGCTGGTTGGCGGCGAACTTGGGGCTGATGGTGACCAGTTGGCTGCCGGGCCGGGCGGTGGGGTGGGTGGGTGCGCCGAGCACGGCCATGAAGCGGTTCCAGTCCCAGTACGGGCCCGGGTCCCAGTGCATGTTCTTGGTGCCGCCTGCCGTGGTCGGCGGTACGTTCTCGTGGCCGATGATGTGCTGGCGGTCCAGCGGGATGTCGTACTTGGCGGCGAGATAGCGCACCAGGGCGGCCGTGGAGCGGTACATCTCCGGCGTGTACCACTTGGCGCCCTCGACGGCGACGCCCTCCTGCTCGATGCCGATGGAGTGCGTGTTGATGTACCAGTTCCCGGCCTGCCAGGCCACGTCCTTGGTCTTCACCATCTGCGCCACATGGCCGTCCGAGGAGCGCACGACGTAGTGGGCGGAGACGGCTCTCTTGGGATCCTGGAAGATCCTGATCGTGCCGTCGTAGTCCTCTTCGGTGTCGTGCAGGACGATGTACTTGATCCGGTTGGTGGACGGCCGGTCGGCGATGTCGTAGTTCCCGTACGCCTGTTTGTTGTCCGGATCGCCGTTCTGCTGGTAGGCCGCCGGGATCCAGTCGCACTTCAGCACGCGCGGGCACTCGGTGGTGCGCTCCTGTGCGCCGGCCGGTGCCACGGGGGAGAGCAGGGCGAGGCCGAAGGCCCCGGTGGCGGTCAGCGCGAGTGCGAGCCTGGTCCTCTGATGGGATGTCATGACAACCCTTCCTGCCGGGAGTTCACCTCGGGTGCGGTGCGCGCACACTGTGTGACCCCGGGTGAGGGCGCGTCAAGAGTGCCGCCACAAGGGTGGGTTGTATCAGTGGACCAGACCGGTGGCAGGCCGTTGACCTGCCACTGGCGCCGTCAGCCCTGCTGGAAGAGCTCCGCGGGCAGCGGCTTCAGGAGGGCGTACAGGTCGTCGGTGATCGGCCGGTCCCAGCTGGCGATGGTGACCAGCACGTTGTCGCTGCGGTCGAACTGCACACAGGAGACGCGGCTCTCGGACAGCTTGAGGCGCCGCACGATCAGCAGGTTGTCGCCCTGCATCACGGGGATGTCCTCGGAGTCGACGACCTCGACCGGCTCGTCGTTCTCCAGCGCGAGCAGGAGCTGGGCGACCTCGAAGGGCACCTGGCCCTCGTCGAGCTCCCGGGCCGGCGAGCCCTCGGGCAGGTTGCCGATGACCATCGCGGGGCCGCGGCCGCCGAACAGGTCGTAGCGCAGGAAGACGCCCTGGCAGCTTCCGTCGGGCGCGGGCAGCAGCCCGGCACCGAGGTTTCCGGGCCAGTCGCCCGGGTCCATGGCCAGGACATCGAAGTCCGGGCCCGCGGGAGTGGCGGAGCTGCGGCGGCGGAGGAACGACATGCCGCCCATGGTACGTGGCCGGGGCACCTCGACGGGCCCCGGCCCACGTCCGGCGGTTCAGCGCGGCGGCGTCCCCGGCGCCGGGCGGTTCTCGGCGTGCCGCAGCAGCTCCGGCAGCCCGGCCAGATCGGTGCCGATCTTGCGGAAGACGCCCGAGAGCAGCAGTTCCACGGCCCGCTCCCGGATGCCCAGCTCCTCGGCGATGCGGGTGTTCTCCCAGCCCCGCGCCGCCCGGTCGGCCACCGTCTTCTCCTGCGCGGTGAGCGAGTCCGTGCCCACCGCACGCAGCCGCAGCGGGCGCAGCCCCGACGCGGCCAGCTCGTCGCGCGCCCGGGCCGCCAGCGCGTCGGCGCCGCACACCACCGCGCTCTCCATGCCCCGGATGAGCAGCTCCGAGGCGTCCTGGGGCAGCCCGGCCCGGCTGAGCGCCGTGCCGTGGTCGACCAGCGCGCAGGCCAGCTCGTACGCGGACGGCGAGCGCTCCAGGTAGTGCACCGCCTCCGCGAGGAGCTTGAGGCTCTTCGCGCCGGTGGCCACCTTGGCGGCGGAGTGCAGGGCCCGGCCGATGGCGCCCGCGGTGCCGAACCGGCGGGCCAGCTCGACTCCCTCGTCGGCCACCTTCTGGGCCTCCGCCGGGTCCGCCTGGGCCAGCGCCTCGGCGAGCAGCGGCCGCCAGGGGCACCACGCCGGGTTGCGCATGCCCCTGCGGTCCAGGCGCCGGCCGACCGCGCGCAGCCGCTGCTCGGCGTCGCTGCGCAGACCGCGGGCGAGCAGCAGCTCGCTGTAGACGGTCTCGGAGTCGGGGTAGACGACGGCGTTGGGGACGACCTGGCCGTAGTTGTACCGGTCGGACAGCTCCTGCGCCTCGTCGACCCGGCCCCGGGCCAGCAGGATCTCGATCAGGATGCCGAGGGCGAACCACTGGGCCGGGATGCGCTGGCCGACCCGGTCAGCGATCCGCAGCCCGCCGTGGACCAGGTCCTCGGCCTCGGCGAGGCGGCCGCGGCAGAACCGGATGTACCCGAGCAGGGTGAGGCCGAACGAGAGGTGGGCGCCGCGCCAGCCGCGGTTCTCGCACTCCGCGATGCCCCTGCTGAACAGCTCGTCCGCGCGGCCCGGCTGGTCGCAGTACATGAACGTGAGCGCGACCATGACGGGGACCTCGAAGCCCCAGTCCTCGTCGGTCCAGGAGAGTCCGTCACCCAGCGCCTCCTCCGCGTAGGAGAGGGCGACGGCGGCGGGCTCGCCGCGGACCATGGCGTCCCAGGCGCGCAGCCCGAGGATGTAGCGCTCGGCCATGCCCCGGGTGGTGAGGTGATCGGCGAGCCGGGCCAGCCTGCGCGAGCGGGCCGCCGAGTCCTCCTCGTCGGCCCGGAACGCGTTCCACTTGAATCCCTCGGCCTGCATGCGCAGCCGGGTGCGGGGGTTGGTGGAGCTGCGGCCCTCCACGGAGACCAGCTCGGCCGCCTCGCCCATCCGGTCGGTATGCGCCAGCGCCTGGGCCAGTCGGTAGGTGATCGCCTCGCGCAGGGCGGGGTCGAGCTCCGGCTCCTCCAGGGCGGCCTGGAGGTGGTTGACCGTGGTGGCCGGTTCGTTCAGGAGCGCCGAGCAGCCGAGCTCGAACAGCACCTCGGCCCGCTCCTCCAGGGAGGGCGGTTCGCGCAGGGCGCGGGCCAGGCAGCGCCGGGCCGCCTCGGGCGCACCGGCCCGCATGCACTCGCGCGCGGCGGCCCTGAGCTGCTGGACCGCCCAGCGGTCGTCCTCGGGATGCATCTCAAGGAGGTGGCGGGCGGCAACCGTGGGGCCGAGGCCCGCCTCGGTGACGCAGACCGCCGCCTGGCCGTGCATCGCCACCCGCATCGCGGGCGGGATGGCGCGGTAGACGGCCGTGCCGACCAGCGGGTGGAAGAAGTCCAGCGGTCGGAGTCGCCCGTGCGGCCGGCCAGGATGCGTGCCTCGCGCAGCCGCTGGATCGCGTCGGCGGACTCCTCGACGCCGAGGCCGCCCACGCTGCTCGCCATGTGCGGGTCGACCGCGGTGCCGAGGATGGCGACGGCCCAGGCCAGCCTGACCGGTGAGGGGCCGAGCCGCTCCAGGCGCTCGACGAGTCCGCTGCCGCGCGCCAGGGAGGCGAGCTCCCGCAGCTCGGCGGCGTTGGCGTAGTGCGGTTTGATGTTCCGCTCGCGGATCTTGGCGATCAGTTCGACCGCCTCGAACGGGTTGCCTCCCGTCAGCGCCCAGCACTCGCGGGAGAACAGGTCGTCGGCGCCGTTCTGCAGCACTTCGTGGACGAGCCTGCCCACGCCGTGCGGGGAGAGCGGCGCCAGGGTGACCGGCCGGGAGCCGTGCCGCTCGGCGAGCCTGCGGAACTCGCTCGCCTGCGCGGGCAGTTCCTCGGGCCGGTAGGCCACCACGATCAGGATCGGGAGCTCGGCCGCGCGCAGCGCGAACGAGCTGAGCCAGGTGAGGGACTCGTCGTCCGCCCAGTGCGCGTCGTCGACGATGAGTACCACCGGCGTGTGCTCCACGGCGAACCGGGTCACCAGCCAGTCGAGGCCGTCGCGCACGCCCTGCGGGTCCGGCGAGCCGCCCGGCAGGGCGACCAGGCCGACCGCGGGCGCCACGATGTCGTACCAGGTTCCGAGTATCCGCCGGTGTTCGCTCTCGCCGGCCGCGGCCAGCACCGGCTGCACCAGTTGGCGCACCACGTGGAAGGCCACGCCCTGCTCCTGCTCGCCGCCGCGGGCCGTCAGCAGGGTGCAGCCGCGGGCGACCGCCTCCCTGCGCACCTCGGCGAGCAGACTCGTCTTGCCCAGACCGGCCGCTCCCGAGACGGCGAGCAGCCCGCCGCTCGACGCGCCCGTATCCCCCTCGGCTCCCGCGCCGCACAGGTCGTCCAACATGCCTTCGAGGAGCAGGAGTTCATTCTCCCGCTCGAACAGTCGCCTGCGCGCACCACTGGTCCGCCGGCCTTTCATGTCCGCCACAACCGTCCCCTTTTGACAGTAGGGCCGAGCCTACGCTTTCGGACACGCACCGTGACACCGATGTGACCGTCTTGCAAACCCGGCTTGACTAACTCGCCTGGATCTGCTGGGGGGTTGACGCCGGTCCAGGGGGCGCGAAGCACCGGCCCACACGCCGCTTGTGCGGTTCCGGCCACGGGCGCACTATGAGCTTTCCGGACAGCAGCTCCGCCCAAGGCTGCTCACCCTTCGGCGCAGAGGAGGCGGAGCGATGTCGTCCCCAGCAGGCTCACCGCCGTCGGAGGACCGCACGGAGCTCATCGACATCCCGTTCCGCGCCCGCTGTCATCCGCGCCACGCGGCGGCACGTCAGCACACGCTCGACTGGCTTCACCGGTTCGGGATGCTCTCGGGCCAGAACGCCACGGACGAGTACGACGCGATGGGGCTCGAACGCCTGATGGCGTACTTCTACCCGGACGCCACGGACTCGGACCTCGCGCTGGCGACCGACCTCAACGCCTGGTTCTTCGTCTTCGACGACCAGTTCGACGGCCCGATCGGCCGGCAGCCGGACGCGGTGGCCCGGCAGATCGACATCATGCTGCGCACGATGAGCGACCGGGGCCCGGCGCCGGGCGATCCGACCAACCATCTCGCGGGCACGCTCGCGGAGTTGTGGAAGCGGCTGGGCGACGGCACCCCGCTCCTTTGGCAGGAGCGCTTCCGCGACCACTGGCGGGACTATCTGACGGCCTATCACTGGGAGGCCATCAACCGCACCCGCACCGGGCCGCCGTCGCTGCCCGGGTTCCTGCGCGGCCGCCGCGACTCCATCGGCGTACAGCCCTGTCTGGATCTCGTCGAGCGGTGCGGCCGGTACACGCTCCCCGACGAGCTGCACCGCGGCAGCCCGCTGGCCGAGATGCGCTGGATCACCGCCGATGTGGTGATCTTCGTCAACGACATCGTGTCGGTGGACAAGGAGCTGGCCGCCGGGGACGTCAACAACAGCGTGATCATCCTGCACAAGGGGGCCGGGCTCTCGGTGGACCGGGCCGTCCGCGACGTCGCCCGGCTGGCCAACTCCCGGGTGGAGCGCTTCCAGACGCTGGCGGTGCAGCTGACCGAGGAGCTCGCGTTCGCCGGGGTATCCAGCCAGTTGCGCGCCCAGGTCGACGACTATGTGGCGGGCATGCGGGCGCTGATGAGCGGCAACCTGGCGTGGTCGCGCACGACGGCCCGGTACGGCAAGACGGGCATCGAGGCCGCGGGCCGGGGCCAGCGCCCCTGGGCGCACCTCTTCGAGGAGACGGACGCGCTGGAGGCCTGACGCGGCTAGGACCCGTCGTGGAGCTGGTGGCGCCGCTGGTGGCGGGCGACCCGGGCGCGGTTGCCGCAGGAGGGCCTGCACCACTCCTGGCGCGGGTGCTCCTTGAGGAAGTACCGCACGCACCGGGGCGCGTGGCAGGCCCGCAGCTTCTCCCGGTCGGGCCCGGCCAGGAAGCCGACGGCGGCGCGGGCGAGCGCGGCGCAGAGCGCGGTGACGGCGTCGGGGGCGCCGGTGCCGCGGTGGACGGCGTACGGGTCGCGGCCCTCGGACCATTCCAGGTGGGGCACGGTGGGGACGGCTGCCGCGGCCGAGTTCAGCACCTCCAGGGCCATCCCGACGGGGAGCAGCCGCTGGGCGTCGGCGGGGCTCGGCGGGTCGGGTCGTACCGCGCGGGCGAAGAGGGCGCGCACGGCGGCCCGCAGGGCGCGCACCGCCGCGAGGGCCTCCTCGTCGGCGGTGAAGGCGTCGGCCGCGAAGCCATCCACGCCCGCATCCGACTCCAGTGCCGCCGCGTGCTCGCGCACCCACGCGGTCAGCCCCTCCGGTCCGCCCAGGTCGTCGGCGACCCCGCCCTGGCCGTCGTGCCGGACGGTGAGGGCGAGAGCGAGTACGAGGGAGTGGTCGGCCATGCGGCTAATGGTAGCCACGGCGGCAAGCGTTAGACCGGGACGGTGTCCGGGAGCCCGGGGCGCGGGTGCTCCGCGCTCGGGCCCCGCCCGGCCGGTGGGCCGGGCGGGTGCGCGGACGCTCGCGGTCGGCCGGGGCGACTCCGTCCGGCCGGTCCCTCAGGTGAGGTCGAACTCCCCGTCGCGCGCGTTCAGCACGAAGGCGCGCCACTCTGCCGGGCTGAAGATCAGCGAGGGGCTGCCCGGGCGGCCTCCGTTGCGCATCGCGATGAACCCCTCGACGAACGCGATCTGGACGTCTCCCGTTCCTTGGCTGCTCGACCTCCAGTCGGCCTTGCTGAGATCGAGATCCGGCTTGTCCCAGCCCACAAGGGTCTGCTGGGTGGTGCTCTCGGCCACGTCCCTGCTCCTCCCGGTTCCCTGTCGTCCGGGGGCCAGACTAGCGATCGCGTCCGGTCCCGGACAGGCCACGGAAGGAGTACCGCGACCCGCCCCCGGCGAGGGCCCGTACGGCCCCGGCGACCGGCCGCCCGTGCCCCCTGCGAGGCCGGCCGGATCCGCCGGACAGGCCCTAGCGGCTCGGCGGCTCGGACCCGACCAGCCACATGGAGAAGAACTGCGAGCCGCCGCCGTAGGCGTGCCCGAGCGCCCTGCGGGCCCCCTCCACCTGGTGCTCGCCGGCCCGGCCCCGCACCTGGAGGGCCGCCTCGGCGAAGCGGATCATGCCGGAGGCGCCGATGGGGTTGGTGGAGAGCACCCCGCCCGACGGGTTCACCGGGAGGTCCCCGTCGAGCTCGGTGACGCCCGACTCGGTGAGCTTCCAGCCCTCGCCCTCCGCCGCGAACCCCAGGTTCTCCAGCCACATGGGCTCGTACCAGGAGAACGGCACGTACATCTCGACGGCGTCGATCTCGCGGCGCGGGTCGGCGATCCCGGCCTGCCGGTAGACGTCGGCGGCGCAGTCCTTGCCCGCGCGGGGCGAGACGAAGTCCTTGCCCGCGAAGAGCGTGGGCTCGCTGCGCATCGCGCCGCCGTGCACCCAGGCGGGCGGATGCGGCGAACGGGCCGCGCCCGCCCGGTCGGTGAGGACCATCGCGCACGCTCCATCGGAGGACGGGCACGTCTCCGAGTAGCGGATCGGGTCCCAGAGCATCGGGGACGCCTGCACCTTCTCCAGGGTGATGTCCCGCTCGTGCAGATGCGCGTACGGGTTGAGGAGCGCGTTGCGCCGGTCCTTGTAGGCGACGAGCGAGCCCACCGTGTCGGGGGCGCCGGTGCGCCGCATGTACGCGCGCACGTGCGGCGCGAAGAAGCCGCCCGCCCCGGCGAGCAGCGGCTGCTGGAAGGGGATGGGCAGCGACAGTCCCCACATGGCGTTGGACTCGGACTGCTTCTCGAAGGCCAGGGTCAGGACCGTGCCGTGGACCCGGGCGGCCACCAGGTTGGCGGCGACCAGCGCGGTCGAGCCGCCGACCGAGCCCGCCGTGTGCACGCGCAGCATGGGCTTGCCGACCGCGCCGAGGGCATCGGCGAGGTACAGCTCCGGCATCATCAGCCCCTCGAAGAAGTCGGGGGCTTTGCCGATGACGACCGCGTCGATGTCCGCCCATGTCAACGTGGCGTCATCCAGGGCGCGTTGGGCGGCCTCGCGGACCAGTCCGGCGATCGACACGTCGTGTCGGGCGGCGACGTGCTTGGTCTGGCCGATCCCGACGACGGCCACGGGTTCCTTGCTCACGACGGCTCCCCCTCCAGGACGGCGACGAGGTTCTGCTGGAGGCACGGCCCCGAGGTGGCGTGGGCCAGCACCCGGTCGGACTCGCCCCGGTGGATGGCGGCGGCCGCCTCACCGATGCGGATGAGCCCTGCGGCCATCACGGGGTTGGCGGCCAGCGCTCCCCCGGACGGGTTGACCCGTACCGAATCGTCCAGCCGCAGCGCCTTGCGCAGCACCACTTCCTGCGAGCTGAAGGGGGCGTGCAGTTCGGCGGTGTCGACGGGCCGCTCGAAGGCGCCCGCGCGCTCGGCGGCGAGCCGGGCCGACGGTGAGTCGGTGAGGTCGCGCACGCCCAGGCCGTGCGCCTCGATGCGGTGGTCCATGCCCCGGATCCAGGCGGGCCGCTCGCACAGCCCGCGCACGGTGTCCCCGGCGGCGAGGATCACGGCGGCGGCCCCGTCCCCGACCGGCGGGCAGTCGCCGGTGCGCAGCGGGCGTACGAGGTAGTCGCCCTGCGGCCGTGAACCGCGCACCTGGGCATGGGGGTTGGCGGTGGCGGAGTCCCGGCTGCTCGCCGCGATCGCGGCGAGCGCGGGCTCGTCGGTGTCGCCCGCGTCGATCAGGGCCTGCGCCTGGAGCGCGGCCAGCGCGACGGAGTCGGGCCACAGGGGCGCCAGGTAGTACGGGTCGAGCTGGCGCGTCAGTACGTCACGGACCTCGCCGGGCGAGGACTTGCCGTACGAGTAGACGAGCGCGGTGTCGGCCTCGCCTGTGAGGATCTTCACCCAGGCCTCGTAGAGCGCCCAGGCGCCGTCCATCTCGACGTGCGACTCGGCGATCGGCGGCCAGGCGCCCACACCGTCGAGGGCCATGGTGAAGGAGAAGGCGCGGCCCGCGAGGTAGTCGGAGGAGCCCGAGCAGGTGAAGCCGATGTCGCTGGTCTTCAGCCCGGTCCGGTCCAGTACCTCGTGCAGCACCGGCATCAGCATCTCGACCTCGGAGAGCTCGTCCGTGCGGCGCCGGTGGTCGGTCTGCGCGAAGGCGACGACGGCCACATCCCGTGCGGGGCGCATCAGATCAGCTCCTTGTACGTGTCGTAGTCGGCGTCGGGCTCGCCGGTGGGCCGGTAGTGGTCGGGGTGACGCCCGCCTTCGGTCCACACCGGCTCGACCCGCAGCCCCATCCGCACCTGGTCGTAGGGGATGCCGCCGATCCGGCCGTGCAGGGCGAGGTCGGCGCCGTCGAGGGCGATGTGCGCGTAGACGTAGGGCACTTCGATGTCGAGGTTCTTCGCCTTGATGTTGACGATGCAGTACGTGGTGACGGTCCCGGCCGGACCCACCTCCACCCGCTCGTCGGTGGCGACCCCGCAGGTGGGGCAGGCCCCGCGCGGCGGCACGTACACCTTGCGGCACACCGGGCAGCGCTCGCCGACGGTCCGGTGGTCGGCCAGGGCCTCGATGTATCCGGCCTGGGCGCGGCCCGGGCTGTAGGTGTAGTCGAGCCGGGCCGGGGCGACGATCCCGGTGACGGGGGCGTTGAACTCGCCCGTGTGCGGGGAGGGTTCGCCCGCTGACTCGCTCTCGTACGGTTCGAAGCACGCGATGTCGGTGATCGCGCCGGCGCGTTCCGGCGCCCACCGCACGCGCACCCGCATCCCGGTCCGCACGGCGTCGGGGCCCGGCGCGTCCAGGGCGTGCAGCAGTGCGGTGTCGGCGCCGTCGAGCCGCACCAGGACCCAGGCGAAGGGGCGTTCCAGCGGCTGCCCCCGGCGCGGGGACGGGTTCCAGGCCCAGGTGGTGACGGTGCCGGTGGCGGCGACCTCGACGAGGTCGCGGAGCTCCTCGGCGGTGGCGGGGTCGTACTCGACGGGCGGCACGAGCGTCCGGCCGTCGGAGGTCCGCACACCGAGGACGGTCCGCTCGCGCAGCCCGGTGAGGAAAGCGCTCTGGACCGGGCCGAGCGAGCGGGTGAACGGGAACTCGACCACCAGGGGGGCGCTGAGGACTTCGGGCATCGGTAATTCCTTCTCGAGTGCGTCGACTTGGAGCTCCGGGGCCGCGCCCCTCCAGGGGCGCGGGGAACTGCGCGACCAGCCACCGACGGCCCGCAGTCGAATCACCGCACTTCCAGCGGAGCGTCAAGCGCGCCGGTAGACGGGCGGGCGCTTCTCGGCGAAGGCGCGGGCGCCTTCCTTGGCGTCGGTGGTGTCGAAGACCGGCCAGCCGCGCTTCAGCTCGGCGGCGAGCCCCTCGGTCTCGGTCATCTCGGCGGTCTCGTACACCGAGGCCTTGACCGCCTCGACGGCGAGCGGACCGCAGGCGTTGATCTGCTCGGCGAGGGCGAGCGCCTGCTCCAGCGCGGTGCCGTCGGGCACGACCCGCCCGACGAGCCCGATGTCCCGCGCCTCGGCCGCGCTGTAGGCCCGCCCGGTGAGCAACATCTCCAGGGCGTGGGTGCGCGGGACCTGGCGCTGGAGCCGGACGGTCGAGCCGCCGATCGGGAAGAGCCCGCGCCGGACCTCGAAGAGCCCGAAGGTGGCGCTCTCGCCCGCCACCCGGATGTCGGTGCCCTGGAGGATCTCGGTGCCGCCCGCCACACAGGGGCCCTCGACGGCCGCGATCACGGGTTTGCGGGGGCGGTGGTGGCGCAGCATCGCCTTCCAGTGCAGATCCGGGTCGGCCTTGAGGCGGTCCCGGTACCGCTCGCCCTCCATCCCCTTGCCCGCCAGGGCCTTGAGGTCCATGCCCGCGCAGAACGCACCGCCGGCGCCGGTGAGGACGACTGAGCGGACCGCGTCGTCGGCGTCGGCCTCCAGCCAGCCGTCGTAGAGGCCGACCAGCATCGACAGCGAGAGCGCGTTCCTGGTCTCCGGCCGGTTGAGCGTCAGTACGAGTGTGGCGCCCTCGCGCCGCACGGTGAGGTGTTCGGTGCCACCCATGCCCATGCCTCCCGTCGTCGGACTGGAACAGGTTGCAGGAGCCGGGGGCGCAGTTCAATAGTTTTCTGACAGTCAGTCAGATTCTTTCGCCGGGGCCCCTTCACAGTTGTGGTCGGCTCTGCTCTGATGACGGCCACACGGATGGCGCCGGGGTCAGGAGGAGCGGTGGAGTACAACCTTGCCGACCTGTTCGAGTCGGTCGTCGACGTGGTCCCCGACCGCGAGGCACTGGTCTACCTCGACCACCCGGGCACGGGGGCGGAGCGCCGACTGACGTACGCGCATCTCGACGCAGCCGCCAACCGGATCGCACACCACCTCATCAACAACGGCATCGGGCCGGGCGAGCACCTGGGCCTGCATCTGTACAACGGCGTCGAATACCTCCAGACCGTGCTCGGCTGCCTCAAGGCGCGGATCGTCCCGGTCAACGTCAACTACCGCTATGTGGAAGACGAGTTGGTCTACCTCTACCGGGACGCCGATCTGGCGGCGCTGGTCTTCGACGCGGAGTTCACCGAGCGCGTGGCGGGCGCGCTGCCGCACACCGAGAAGCTGCGCCACCTCGTACGGGTCGGGGAACCGCCCGAGGGCGCGCCCGCACTGGACGCGGTGCCGTTCGCCGAGGCCGAGGCGGCCGGGTCCGAGGGGCGGGGGTTCGCACCCCGCTCGCCCGACGACCTCTTCATCATCTACACCGGCGGCACCACCGGCATGCCCAAGGGCGTGATGTGGCGCCAGGAGGACCTGTTCTTCTCCGGGCTCGGCGGCGGCGCACCCACGGGCGAGCCGGTCGCTCGCCCCGAGGAGCTGGCCGAGCGGGTCGCGGCGGGCGGCGAGGGCATCACCTTCTTCCCCACTCCCCCGCTGATGCACGGCACCTCCACGCTCACCGCGTTCATCGGCTTCAACTTCGGCCAGCGCGTCGTCATCCACCGCAAGTTCGCGCCCGAGGAGGTCCTGCGGACGGTGGAGAAGGAGAAGGTCACCAGCATGTCGCTCGTCGGCGACGCGATGCTGCGCCCGCTCATCGACGCGCTGAGCGGCCCGATGAAGGGCACCGACTGCTCGTCGATGTTCAGCGTCTCGTCCTCCGGCGCGATCATGTCCGAGACGGTCCGCGCCCAGTTCAGCGCGCTGGTGCCGACCGCGCTGCTGCTCAACAACTTCGGCTCGTCCGAGTCCGGCTTCAACGGCACCGCCACCGACGACTCCGGCCCCGACAAGGGCTTCCGGCTGCGTGTCAACTCCCGTACGGCGGTGGTCGACCCGGCCACGCACGAGCCGGTGAAGCCCGGTGAGCCCGGCCGGATCGCGCAGCGCGGCCATGTGCCGCTCGGCTACTACAACGACCCGGCGAAGACCGCCGAGACGTTCTTCCAGCGGGGCGACGAGCGCTGGGTGCTGCTCGGTGACATGGCCACGGTCGACGAGGACGGCATCGTCACGGTCCTGGGGCGGGGCTCGCAGTGCATCAACACCGGGGGCGAGAAGGTGTATCCGGAGGAGGTAGAGCAGGCGCTCAAGTCGCACCCGGACGTGTACGACGCGCTGGTCGCCGGGGTGCCGGACACCACTTGGGGCAACCACGTGGCGGCCGTGGTGCAGCTGCGCGAGGGTGCCGAGGAGCCGACCCTCGACGACATCCAGAGCCACTGCCGCACCCGGCTCGCGGGGTACAAGGTGCCGCGCCAGCTGGTGATCGCCCCGAGCATCCAGCGCTCACCGAGCGGCAAGGCGGACTACCGGTGGGCGCGGGCGGTGGCGGCGGGGGCCGACTCCCCCGCCGGGTGACCTCAGAACCCGAACTCCATCAGGGCCGCCACAAATTCGTCCGGCCGGACCGTGTGGACCGAGTGGCCTGCGTCGATGGTGACGAGACGGGAGCCGGGGATGCGGGCGGCCATCTCGGCGATGCCCGCCTGGTCCATGATCTCGCTCGCCGCGCCGCCCGCGACCAGCAGGGTCGGCACGGCGAGCCCGGCGAGCCGCTCGCGCCAGGCCGGGTCGGGCGCGTTGAGCTGGGCGTTGGTGTCGGCGACCACCGGCCAGTCGAAGGCGAGCTCCTCGTCGGGCCGCGCCATGAATCCGCGCGCCGGATCCATCGGTACGAACGTGGGCGCCTCCTCCAGGACCAGCCGCCCGATCAGCTCGGGCGCGTCCTGGGCGAGCAGCAGCGCGGCCCCGCCGCCCATGGAGTGGCCGACCAGGTCGGCACCGGCCAGGCCGAGCGCGTCGATCAAGCCGCGCAGGTCGTCGCGGAAGCCCTCGAACGAGTAGCGGCCGGGCCAGTCGCTGAGGCCGTGGCCGCGCAGGTCGACCGCGTACACCCGACGCGTCGCGGCGAGCCGCTCGGCCACCTCCGTCCAGTGCGCGCCGGAGCCGCCGCGCCCGTGCGCGAGCACGACGGGCGGTGCTGAGGCGTCGCCCCAGGTGCGGTAGGCGAGCCGGTTGCCGGAGGCGGTCCGTACGTTGTGGACGCCGGGTGCGAGGAAGGCGGCGACCATACGGGCGAAGTCGCCGTCGTACGGATCGGCCATGGCCGGTGGCTTCGACGCCCCCGTCGGGCGGTGGACGAGTGCGGTCCCGTCGTACTCGGTGAACTTCGGCATGCCGGTGATCCTCACAGGCCGTGGTGAGCGGGCCAAGGGATTTCGCCGACAGCGCGAACGGCGGCGGGAGGGGAGGGCTACGCGGTCGGCGGCGCGGACGGGAACGCGGACGGCTCGGTGAAGAGCGTTGTCCACAGGCCTTGACGGTGCGGTTGGGTGGCTGGATTACTGAACCCGAGCAGATCTACCGAATGATCGGTCGTCCGATTTCGGGCGGAGTGACGACCGGCAAGACGGCGAGGACGGGAGCGGCCCATGGAACCCCTGCTGGACGCGGCGGAACGGCTGAGCCGGGCGGAGCTGGAGGCGCTCCAGCTCGACCGGCTGAGAGCTTCGCTGCGCCATGCGTACGACAACGTGGGCTTCTACCGGGAGGCGTTCGACAAGGCGGGGATCCGGCCACAGGACTGCCGTTCGCTCGCGGACCTCGCCCGCTTCCCGTTCACCACCAAGGCGGATCTGCGCGACCACTACCCGTTCGGGATGTTCGCGGTCCCCGACGCCGAGGTCCGCCGCATCCACGCCTCCAGCGGGACCACCGGCCGCCCGACGGTGGTCGGCTACACCGAGCGCGACCTGGACACCTGGGCGGACGTGGTGGCCCGCTCGATCCGCGCGGCGGGCGGCCGCCCGGGCCACAAGGTGCATGTGGCGTACGGATACGGGCTGTTCACGGGCGGCCTGGGCGCGCACTACGGGGCGGAGCGGCTCGGCTGTACGGTGATCCCGGCGTCCGGCGGCATGACGGCCCGCCAGGTCCAGCTGATCCAGGACTTCCGGCCCGAGATCATCATGGTGACCCCCTCGTACATGCTGACCCTCCTCGACGAGTTCGAGCGGCAGGGCGTCGACCCCCGCTCCACCTCGCTGAAGGTCGGGATCTTCGGCGCCGAGCCGTGGACGGAGGAGATGCGCCGCGAGATCGAGGAGCGCTTCGCCATCGACGCGGTCGACATATACGGGCTCTCGGAGGTCATCGGGCCCGGTGTGGCGCAGGAGTGCGTGGAGACCAAGGACGGGCTGCACATCTGGGAGGACCACTTCTATCCGGAGGTCGTCGACCCGCTCACCGGCGAGGTGCTGCCCGAGGGCGAGCGGGGCGAGCTGGTCTTCACCTCGCTCACCAAGGAGGCCATGCCCGTGATCCGGTACCGGACGCGGGATCTGACCCGGCTGCTGCCGGGCACGGCGCGGGTCTTCCGGCGGATGGAGAAGGTGACCGGCCGCAGCGACGACCTGGTGATCCTGCGCGGGGTGAACCTGTTCCCCACCCAGATCGAGGAGATCGTGCTGCGCACACCCGGCCTCGCCCCGCACTTCCAGCTGCGGCTCACCAAGGAGGGCAGGCTGGACGCGCTGACGGTAAGGGTGGAGGCGCGCGCCGACACTCCACCCGAGCAGCGTGACGCGGCCGCGCGGTCGATCGTCGCGGCGGTGAAGGACGGCATCGGGGTCTCGGTGGCGGTGGAGGTCGTCGCCCCCGAGACCATCGAGCGGTCGGTGGGCAAGTTCAAACGGATCGTGGATCTGCGGCGGGGGCCGGTGGGCGGGGTGTGAGTGTTGACAGGCGTGCGTCGGGGTGACTGAGTGGCTGGCGGCACTTCGTGTGCCATGAGCAACCACCTGTGTCACCCACTGAGTTGGGAGGAACATTGGCTCTCCGCACCGGCACCCGCACCGCCGCCCGCACCCGAGCCCGTACCCCGATCAGGCGCCTCGCCCTGCTCGGCATCGCCCTGCTGACCGCCTCGGCGTCGCTGTCCCCGACGGCCTCGGCCGCGTCCGGCGACCGCGAGCACCACCCCTCCGGGGGCGGCCTGTCCGCCGTCATCCGGTACACCGAGTACGGCATTCCGCACATCCTCGCCGAGGACTACGCCGACCTCGGCTTCGGCACCGGATACGCCCAGGCGGCCGACCAGGTGTGCACCCTCGCCGACGGGTTCGTCACGCTGCGCGGGGAGCGGTCGAAGTGGTTCGGCCCGGACGCGACTCCCGACGGCTCGCTCTCCGCCGCCACCAAGAACCTCTCCAGCGACCTGTACTTCACTTCGGTACGCGACTCGGGCACGGTCGAGAAGCTCCTGGCCACCCCCGCGCCCGCCGGGCCGAGCCGCCAGTCGAAGGAGCTGATGCGCGGCTGGGCGGCGGGTTACAACGCCTGGCTGAAGCAGCACCGCGTCACCGACCCCGCCTGCCAAGGCGCGGCCTGGGTGCGCCCGGTGACCGTCGTCGACGTGGCCGCGCGCGCCTTCGCGATATCCGTGCTCGGCGGGCAGGGCCGCGTCACCGACGGCATCACCGCCGCACAACCGCCCACCACCGCCTCCACGCCCACCGCGCCCGACCCCGCCGGCAGCGCGAAGGCGGCCGAGCGGCTGTTCGCCGCCGACCAGGCCGACATGGGCTCCAACGCCGTCGCGTTCAGCGGCGCCGCCACGGCCAACGGACGCGGTCTGCTGCTCGGCAACCCGCACTACCCGTGGCACGGCGGCCGCCGCTTCTGGCAGATGCAGCAGACCATCCCCGGCGAGCTCAACGTGTCGGGCGCGGCCCTGCTCGGCACGCCGACCATGAGCATCGGCTTCAACGACAAGGTGGCCTGGAGCCACACCGTCGCCACCGGCGTCACGCTCAACCTCCACCAGCTGACCCTCGACCCGGCCGACCCGACGGCGTACCTCGTGGACGGCACTTCGGAGCGCATGACCCGGCGCACGGTGACGGTCCCGGTGAAGGGCGGCGCGCCGGTGACGCGCACCCAGTGGTGGACGCGGTACGGGCCGGTGGTCACCGCACTCGGCCCCTCGATGCCGCTGCCCTGGTCCAGGACCACGGCGTTCGCGCTGAACGACCCCAACGCCCTCAATCTGCGCGCCGCCGACACCTCGCTGGGCTTCTCCAAGGCGCGCGGCACCGACGACGTCCTCACGTCGCTGCGCCGCACCCAGGGCCTGCCCTGGGTGAACACCGTGGCCGCCGACTCCCGGGGGCACTCCCTGTTCACGCAGTCGCAGGTGCTCCCCCGGATCACCGACGAGCTGGCCGCGCGCTGCTCGACCCCGCTGGGCAAGGCGCTCTACCCGGCGTCGGGGGTGGCCGTCCTGGACGGTTCGCGCGGCGACTGCGCCCTCGGCTCGGACCCGGACGCGGTCCAGGCCGGGGTCTTCGGGCCCGCCCGGATGCCGCTGCTCAAGGACGCCGCGTACGCCGAGAACTCCAACGACAGCGCCTGGCTGACCAACGCCGAGCACCCGCTGACCGGTTACGAGCGGATCTTCGGCACCCTCGCCACCGCGCGCTCGCTGCGCACGCGTGGCGCCGTCGAGGACGTCTCGGCGATGGCCGCGAAGGGCCGGCTCACCGTCGCCGACCTCCAGCGCCAGGAGTTCGCCGACCGGGCGCCCGCCGGGAGCCTGGCGGCGGCCGACACGGCCAAGGCCTGCGCCGCGCTGCCGGGCGGCACCGCGACGGACAGCACCGGCAAGGCCGTCGACGTCTCCGGGGCGTGCGCGGTGCTGGCCGGCTGGCACCGTACGGTCGACGCCAGGAGCCGGGGCGCGCTGCTCTTCGACCGCTACTGGCGCAAGGTGACAGCGGTGGTTCCGGCGGCCGAGCTGTGGAAGGTGCCGTTCTCCGCCGCCGACCCCGTGCGCACGCCGAACACCCTCAACACCGCCTCGCCCGGCGTCGCCCGGGCACTCGCCGACGCGGTGGGCGAGCTGCGCGCGGCGGGTATCCCGCTCGACTCGGCGCTGGGCGACCACCAGTACGTGGTGCGCAACGGCAAGCGTCTGCCCGTCTCCGGCGGGACGGAGGCCCTCGGCATCTGGAACAAGGTGGAGGGGATCTGGGACCCGGCCCGCGGCTACGCCGAGATATCCACCGGATCCAGCCACATCCAGGCGGTCGGCTGGGACGGCGGCAAGTGCCCCGTCGCCCGCACCCTCCTGACGTACTCCCAGTCGGAGAACGTCCTCTCCCCGCACTACAGCGACCAGACGCAGCTCTACTCTCAGCAGCGCTGGGCCACCTCGCGCTTCTGCGAGCGGGACATCCGCTCCTCGCCCGACCTGCGGGTCGTGAAGGTGCGCGAGCACCGCTGACGTCCGCGCGGCCCGCCGTCGGGGCGGGCCGCGCACGGAGGTGAGCGGGTACACGACCGCGTCCGGGGCCGCCGCGCGTGACAGTCGCCGGATGTGACGTGGGCCGCGGCATCACCGCGAAGGATCGCTCACATCGCCCGCTCGTGGCCCTCCCAGTACGGCTCGCGCAGCCGCCGCTTGTAGAGCTTGCCGTTGGGGTCGCGCGGCATGGTCGCGATGAAGTCGACGGACTTGGGGCGCTTGTAGCCCGCGAGGTGTTCCCCGCAGTGGGCGAGGATGTCGGTGGCGAGCGCGTCGCCCGGCTCGTGCCCGGGCGCCGCCTCGACGACCGCCTTCACCTCCTCGCCCCAGTCCGCGTGCGGGATGCCGAACGCGGCGGCGTCGGCGACGGCCGGGTGGGTGAGGAGCGCGGCCTCGATCTCGGCCGGGTAGATGTTGACCCCGCCCGAGATGATCATGTCGATCTTGCGGTCGCGCAGGAAGAGGTAGCCGTCCTCGTCGAGGTAGCCGAGGTCGCCCACGGTGAAGAAGTCCCCGATGCGGTTCTTCCGCGTCTTGGTCTCGTCCTTGTGGTAACTGAAGCCGCCCGTCGACATCTTCATGTAGACGGTGCCCAACTGGCCCGGGGGCAGCCGCTCGCCGTCGTCGTCGAAGACGGCGAGTTCGCTGATGGGCCACGCCCGGCCGACCGTGCCCGGCTTCTTGAGCCAGTCCTCGGCGGTGGCGAACGCCCCGCCGCCCTCGCTCGCCGCGTAGTACTCCTCCACGCAGCTCCCCCACCACTCGATCATCGCCCGCTTCACGTGGTCGGGGCAGGGGGCCGCGCCGTGGATGGCGTGCCGCAGCGAGCCCACGTCGTACCGCGCCCTGACCTCCTCGGGCAGTGCGAGGAGCCGGTGGAACTGGGTCGGCACCATGTGCGTATGGGTGCAGCAGTATGCGTCGATCAGGCGCAGCATCTCCTCGGGCGTCCACTTGTCCATCAGGACCAGCGGGTGCCCGATGTGCAGGGACGCGCCCGCGAACTGGAGCACGGCCGTGTGGTAGAGCGGCGAGCAGACCAGATGGACGTTGTCGTCGAACGGCTTGATGCCGAAGATCCCCAGGAAGCCGCCGAGGTAGGACTCCTCGGGGAGCTTGCCGGAGAGCGGGCGCCGGATGCCGCGCGGGCGGCCGGTGGTGCCCGAGGTGTAGTTCATGACCCAGCCGAGGGTGCGGCCGTCGGGCACGGACGCGGACTGTCCGTCGAGGAGTTGGCCGTACGGGCGGAATCCCGCCACCTCGCCCACCGCGTACCGGTGGCTGCCCGGCAGCTTCGCCTCGTCGGCGGCCGCGGTCGCCGCGGCCGCGAACCGCTCGTGGGCGATGAGGACCTTGGCGCCGGAGTCGGCGACGATCCACGCGATCTCGGGCCCGACCAGGTGGTGGTTGACGGGGACGAGGTAGAACCCGGCCTGGGACGCGGCCAGATACGCGGTGAAGAACTCGACGCCGTTGGGCAGGACGACGGCGAACGCGTCGCCCTGTTCGAGTCCGGCCGCGCGCAGCCCGTGCACCAGCTGGTTGACGGCGGCGTGCAGCCGCCCCGCCGTCCAGCGCTCGCCGTCGGGCGCGGTGAGCACCACCCGGTCGGGGTCGGCCGCGGCCTGCGCCCAGAACCCGTTGGGCGGCTGCTGTGATGGGGTCATGACCCGCTCCTTCGGGCGATGCGGCTGATGCGGTCGACGGCCTGCTCGAAGCCGCGGGTGAGGTCGTCGAAGACCTCCTGGACGCTGCGTTCGGAGTTCATCCGGCCGACGATCTGGCCGACCGGCGTGCCGAGCAGCGGCGCGACCTCGTACTTCTGGATCCGTGACAGGGCTTCGGCGACCAGCAGTCCCTGCAGGGGCATGGGCAGGGTGCCCGGGCCGCTGGGGTCGTCCCAGGCGTCGGTCCACTCGGTGCGCAGCTGGCGGGCGGGCTTGCCGGTGAGGGCGCGCGAGCGGACGGTGTCGCCGGAGCCCGCGGCGAGGAGCTTGCGGGTGAGCGCGCGCGAGTGCAGATCGGCCTCGGTGGTGGTGAGCCAGAGGGAGCCGAGCCAGACGCCCTGGGCGCCGAGGGCGAGTCCGGCGGCCACCTGGGCGCCGCTGCCGATGCCTCCGGCGGCGAGCACGGGCAGCGGTCCGACCGCGTCGACGACTTCGGGCACCAGCACCATGGAGGCGATCTCGCCGGTGTGGCCGCCGGCTTCGTACCCCTGGGCGACGACGATGTCGATGCCCGCCTCGGCGTGGTGGCGGGCGTGCTTGGCGCTGCCCGCGAGGGCCGCGACCAGGACCCCGTTGGCGTGGGCCCGGTCGACGACGTCGGCGGGCGGGGAGCCCAGCGCGTTGGCGAGCAGTTTGATCGGGTAGCCGAAGGCGACGTCGAGCTGGTTGCGGGCGACCTGCTCCATCCACCCGGTGATCCGCCAGCCGGACGCCTCGCCCTCGGCGAGCTCGGGGACGCCGTGCTTGGCGAGCGTCTCGCGCACGAACTGCCGGTGCCCCTCGGGGATCATCGCCTCGACGTCGGCCTCGGTGACGCCCTCCACCTTCCGCGCGGGCATGACGACGTCGAGGCCGTAGGGCAGCCCGTCGGTGTGGTCCTGCATCCAGTCGAGGTCGCGCGCGAGGGCGTCGGGGGCGGTGTAGCGGACCGCGCCGAGCACGCCGAACCCGCCGGCCCGGGTGATGGCGGCGGCCACCGCCGGGAACGGCGTGAAGCCGAAGATGGCGTGCTCCACTCCCAGTCTTCTGCTCAGCTCCGTCTGCATGGGGCGCAGGATGCCGCAGCCCGGACGACGAGGGAAGAGATTTTCTGATGCCACGTCAGATTCTTTACGTGGGCGGCGCATCCGGGCCGGTTAGGCTGCCGCCATGATCGGGCGCAACGACATGGAGGCCGTGCTGCGGTACGGCAGCGCCGAGGAGGCCGGGCTGCTGCCGGGGCCGCTGGGCGAGCTGGTCGGCGTGGCCGAGCGGTTCCTGGGGCCGTCGCCGGTCCACCCCTGGTACGCGGGCGCGGTGGTGCTCGCCGGGCGCGGCTCGACGGTGGCGCTGCACCACGCCGTCGGCGCGGCCGTGCGCTACTCGGCGTACGACGAGCGGACGGACACCGGCGTCGACCTCCCGCCCGGGCAGCGGATCCCGATGACCCGGGACACGGTCTTCGACCTCGCCTCCGTCTCCAAGCTGTTCACCTCGCTCCTCGTGGTGCGGCAGATCGAGCGGGGCGCGCTGGAGCTGGAGGCCGAGGCGGCCGCGTACCTGCCGGAGTTCGCGGCGGCGGGCAAGGAGGCCGTCACCGTACGGCAGTTGCTCACCCACACCTCGGGGCTGCGCGCCTGGCTCCCGCTGTACGAGGAGCCCACGTACGAGGGGAAGCTGAGGCTGCTGTGGGAGGAGCGGCCCGAGCGGCCGCCGGGGAGCGCCTACCGCTACTCCGACCTCAATCTTCTGGCGCTTCAGCTGCTCTTGGAACGGATCACCGCTCGCACTCTGGATGCCCTGCTCCACGACGAGATCACTGCTCCACTCGGGATGCACCGCACTCGCTACAACCCGCCCGCCTCCTGGCGCCCCGGGATCGCCGCGACCGAGGACGCCCGAAAGCCCTGGTCGGGGCTGGACCGGGGGCTGCTGTGGGGCGAGGTGCACGACGAGAACGCGTGCGCGCTCGGCGGGGTCGCCGGGCACGCCGGGGTGTTCTCGACCGCCTGGGACCTCGCGGTCCTCGCCCGCACGCTCCTGAACGGCGGCGCGTACGGCACCGCCCGCATCCTGCGCCCCGCCTCCGTCGACCTGCTCTTCACCGACTTCAACGCCGCGTTCCCGGGCGACGCGCACGGCCTCGGCTTCGAGCTCGACCAGCGCTGGTACATGGGCGCGCTCGCCTCGCCGCGCACGGCGGGCCACACCGGCTTCACCGGCACCAGCCTCGTCATCTCCCCGGACACCGAGACGTTCCTGGTCGTCCTCGCCAACTCCGTTCATCCGGTGCGGAGTTGGCGTTCCGGCTCGGCGCCGCGCGTGGCCCTGGCCGATGCCCTGGCTCGGGCGATCGCCCACTGACGGCCGGTCCTACCTCCCCAGCACCGCCATCGCCGCGTTGTGGCCGGGGATGCCGCTGACCCCGCCGCCCCGGACCGCGCCCGCCCCGCACAGCAGGACGTTCGGATGCGCGGTCGCCACGCCCCAGCGGCCCGCGGACTCCTGCGCGTACGGGAAGGAGAGCGGGCGGTGGAAGATGTTGCCGCCGGGCAGCCTCAGCTCCCGCTCCAGGTCGAGCGGCGTCTTCGCCTCGATGCAGGGCCGCCCGTCGGCGTCGGTGGCCAGGCAGTCGGCGAGCGGCTCGGCCAGATGCGCGTCCAGCTGGGCGAGAGTCGCCTCAAGCAGCACCTCACGCGTCTTGTCGTGTTCTTCGGCGGTACCGGCGAACAGCCGCGCCGGGGTGTGCAGCCCGAACAGCGTCAGCGTCTGGTAGCCGCGCTCCGCCAGCTCCGGGCCGAGGATCGAGGGGTCGGTCAGCGAGTGGCAGTAGATCTCGGAGGGCGGCGCGGTGGGCAGCACTCCGGACGCGGCCTGCGCGTACGCGGTCGCCAACTCCCCGTACCCCTCGCCGATGTGGAAGGTCCCGGCGAACGCCTCGCGCGGGTCGACCGAGGTGTCCTTGAGCCGGGGCAGCCGGGTGAGCAGCATGTTGACCTTGAGCTGGGCGCCCTCGGCGGGCTCCGGTGCCGGGTCGCCGGTGAGCGCGGCCAGCGCCTCGGGCGAGGCGTTGACCAGGACGTGCCGGGCCGCGACCGTGCCCTCGCCGAACTCCGTACGGAAGTCGACCTCGGCCGCGCGGCCGTCGGTGCGCAGCGCGGTCGCCTCGTGCCCGATGACGATCTCCGCGCCGGCCGCCCGCGCGGCGCCCGCGAGCGCGTCCGTGAAGGCGCCCATGCCGCCCACCGGCACGTCCCAGTCGCCGGTGCCGCCGCCGATCACGTGGTAGAGGAAGCAGCGGTTCTGGGCGAGGGAGGGGTCGTGGGCGTCGGCGAAGGTGCCGATCAGGGCGTCGGTGAGGACGACGCCGCGCACCAGGTCGTCGTCGAACCGCTCCTCCACGGCGACGCCGATCGGCTCCTCGAACAGCACCCGCCACGCGGTGTCGTCGCCCAGGCGCTCGCGCAGGTCCGCGCGGGTGGGCAGCGGCTCGGTCAGCGTGGGGAAGATCCGCTCGGCGGCCCGCCGGGTCATCCCGTAGAACTCCTCCCAGGCCGTGTACGCCGCGTCGGAGCCGGTCAGTCTGCGGAACGAGGCCCGGGTGCGCTCCTCGCCGCCGCCGACGAGCAGCCCGGTGGGGCGTCCGTCGCGTACCACCGGCGTGTACGAGGAGACGGTCCGCTTGCGGACGGCGAAGCGCAGCCCCAGGTCGTCCACGATCTTCCGCGGCAGCAGCGAGACGAGGTAGGAGTAGCGCGAGAGCCGGGCGTCGACGCCCGCGAAGGGGCGGGTCGAGACGGCCGCGCCGCCGGTGTGGCCGAGGCGCTCCAGGACCAGCACCGACCGGCCGGCGCGGGCGAGGTAGGCGGCGGCCACCAGGCCGTTGTGGCCGCCGCCGACGATGACGGTGTCGTACACCTGGTGTGCGGGCATGGCCCTTCCTAGCACGCGCGGATCGCCGGCGGCCAGGGTGGCGCCGGTGATCCGCCGCCCGCTACCTCCCGCGTGGCGCGCCCTGCTGCCGCAGGGCGGCGACCCGCCGGTACAGGGCCGCGGCCTCGGCGCCGCGTCCCAGCCGCTCCAGGCAGTGGGCCTCGTCGTTCCGGCTGGCGAGGGCGTCGGGGTGGGCGGTGCCCAGGACCCGCTCGCGGGCGTCGGCGACCTGCCGGTAGACCGCCAGGGCCTGCGCCCACCGCCCGAGCCAGCCGAGCCCGACGGCGATCTCGCGCCGGCTGACGAGGGTGTCGGGGTGGTCCGGGCCGAGGACGCGCTCGCGCAGCGCGCACACGTCACGGGCCTCGGTCAGGGCCTCCTCCCAGCGGGCCAGGCGCCCGAGGTTGACGCCGAGGCCGTGGCGGGCGCGCAGGGTCTCGGGGTCCTCGGGGCCTTCGACGCGGGTGCGGTCGCGGACGAGCACCCGGTACAGCTCCAGCGCCTCGGCGCTGCGGCCGAGGCGGCCGAGCGCGATGCCGACCTCGTAGCGGGTGGCGAGCGTGTCGGGGTGGTCGGCCCCGAGCACGGTCGCGCGCGCCGAGGCGACCTCGCGGTAGAGCTGGAGCGCCTCGACCCAGCGCCCCAACTGGCCGAGCACATAGGCGACTTCGGACCGGGACACCAAGGTGTCCGAGTGCCCCGCGCCGAGCACGCGCGCCCGGTCGGCGGCGACGTCGCGCGCCATGCGGTAGGCGTCCTCCAGGCGGCCCAGACGGCCCAGGTTGAAGGCGAGGTTGTGGCGGCAGCGCAGGGTCGCCGGGTGGTCGGCTCCCATGGCGCGCTCGCGGGCGGCGAGCACCGAGGCGTACACCTGGTGGGCCTCGAAGTGGCGCCCGAGGCGGCCCAGGACGTAGGCGGTCTCCTGGCGGGCGTCGAGCGCGCCCGGGTCGTCGGGTCCGAGCGTGCGGGCCCGGGCCTGGGCGACCATGCCGAACTCGCGCAGGGCGTCCGCCTCGCGCCCGGTCCGGCTCAGGGCGAAGGCCACCTCGTACTGGCTGGCCAGGGTGTCGGGGTGGTCCGGGCCCAGTGCGTGGGCGCGTTCGGCGGCGACCGCGCGGTGCACCTCGCCCGCCTCCGCCCAGCGCCCGGCGCGGCCGAGGCACAGGCCTTCGCGGTGCCGGTCGTCGAGTTCGGCGAGGAGCTCGGGCGGGGGCGGCGGCGGCCGGTCGGGGGCGGGCGGGGCGGGCGGCAGGGCGGTCGTCCACGCGCCGGTGAGGCTGGCGTCGGGGTCGGGCGGGGCCGGGTCCGGGGGTGTGGAGCCGGTCGCCTTGTGGCCGGTGGTCATCCCGCGCGCCCAGGACGGCAGCCCGCGCGGCCGCACGGGCGGCGGCGCCACGACGGCGGAAGCCACCGGGCCCCTGACCGGCCCGCGCCCGCCGGCCAGCCGCCGCACCAGCTCCCTGGCGTCCCGGGGCCGCGCGCCGGGCTCCTTGGCGAGGAGGTCGAGCACGATCTCCTCGAAGTACTCGGGGAGTTCGGCACGATTGGCGCGCGGCGGCTCGGGTGCGGTGTCGCGGTGGCCGACGAGGATCGCCCAGGCGTCGTCGAGGTCGAACGGCGGCGCCCCGGTGGCCAGTTCGTACAGCACGCACCCCAGCGAGTACAGGTCGCTGCGGTGGTCGACGGGGGCGCCGCCGATCTGCTCGGGCGACATGTAGTGCGGGGTGCCCATGGCGATGCCGGTGCCGGTGAGCCGGGAGGTGAACCCGATGTCGGCGCCGAGCCGGGCGATCCCGAAGTCCAGGATCTTCACCGTGCCGTCCGGCAGCCGCATGATGTTGGCGGGCTTCAGGTCCCGGTGGACGATGCCCTGTTGATGGGTGTAGGCGAGGGCCGAGGACAGCTGCTCGGCGATGTCCACGACGTCCGGCACCGGCAGCGGGTGCCCCTTGCCGTCCTGGAGGAGCTGGCTCAGATTGCGGCCGTCGAGCAGCTCCATGACGAGGTAGAGCACGCCCTCGAACTCGCCGAAGTCATGGACGACCGTGACGCCCCGGTGCTGGAGCGCGGCGGCGACCCGCGCCTCGCGCCGAAAGCGCTCGCGCAGCACCCGGGCGGACGCCGGGTCGTGCTGCAGCCCCATCGGCTTGAGGCACTTCACCGCGACCCGCCGCCCCAGCGAGTCGTCGCGGGCCGCCCACACCTCGCCCATGCCGCCGCGCCCGATCAGCTCCAGCAGCCGGTACCGGCCGTGGATCAGCCTGGTGTCCGCCATCGCGCGATGTCGCCCCCGTCACGTCACTGAGCTGCGCCCTCCCCGGCTGCCTCCAGTATGGCCGCCTGTCTGCGGAGTGTGTACGGCGACGGGCGCGTTCCCGCCCCCATCCGGGCGACCGCGCGCAGGATGTGCTTCGGGGGCAGCTGCCAGCGCACGGTCGCCGGAATGAGCCGCAGCAGCCGCCCGGCGCGGACGAGCCGCCGGGTGACCTCGTCCGGCCCGGGCGCGGGCCGCCCGTACAACTCGTGGGCGTACGGGGGCAGCGCGTCGTAGGCGAGCCGCGCCACGCGCCGCCACAGCAGCGCACGCGCCGGTGCCAGCAGCCGGGGCACGGGCGGCCGCCGCAGGAACGCGTCGACGTCGCGCGCGTCGGCACCGGCGGCGAGCTCGGGCCGTACGTCCACGAAGTAGGCGGCGAGCTGCGCGGTGGACGCCGGGACGACGGCCGGGTCGAGCCCGATGAGCCGCGCGGCCGCGCGCTGCTCGTCCACATAGCGGTCGGCCTGCGCGTCGCTGACCGGGTATCCCGAGCGGCGCGCGACGTGCAGATAGCTGTCGACCTCCGCGCAGTGCACCCAGAGCAGCAGCGCGGGATCGTCTATCCGGAACGGCTCCCCCGTCACGGGGTCGTCGCCCTTCAGGAACCCGTGAATGCGCCGCACCCGCGCACCGGCCCGCTCCGCCTCGTCCTTCGTCCCGTACGAGATGGTCGCCACGAACCGCGCGGTGCGCAGCAGCCGCCCCCAGGTGTCCTTGCGGAAGTCACTGTTCTGCACGACCCCGCGCACGGCCCGCGGATGCAGCGCCTGAAGATACAGCGCCCGCACCCCGGCGACCCACATGATCGGATCCCCGTGCATCTGCCAGGTCACCGACTGGGGGCCGAAGTAGCCGGGGTCGGGCGCGGTGAGCAGCGGGCTGGGTTCGGGCATGCGCGGCCACCTCCTGTGGGGGCCAGTTTGACGAGGTTCCTGGCGGGCACCCAACCATGTTCCCGCCTTGAGGAAGATGGCAACCACCCTGGGACCGTTCGGTGCGCTGAGTGGCGCGCCTCGCCTGAGGCACGTGGGTGAGGGGCGGCCTGCCCCTCACCCACGCAGGAGCGTGTGTCAGCTGATCTGCTGGAAGTTCTTCCAACCGCCGATGCCGACTTCGACGCCGGCGCCTTGGACGTTGGAGTAGAAGTAGAGCTTGCCGTCGCCACCGGTGGACCACAGGTCGGGTTTGCCGTCACCGTTCGTGTCGGGGACCGCTGTGAACAGGGGCCGATAGGCGGGGGTCCAGCTGGTGCCGATCACCGTGGCGCCGGGGCCGTACCCGAGCCCCTCCCCGTTGGGGCCGGTGCCCTGGTACTGACGGAGCTCGCCGTTGCTCTTGCTGCGGGCGATCACATCGACGCGGCCATCCCCAGTGCGGTCGCCCGGTGCGGCGAGGTCGTAGCTCGACCAGGCGCCGTCGCCGATGAGTACGGGGGCGCGGTACTCGTCCAGGGAGAAGCTGTCGGAGCCGTAGTAGAGCCAGAGCTGGTCGCCGGTTTTGACGAGCAGGTCGGTGTGGCCGGGGACGTCGATGGTGCCGTCGCCGTTGGTGTCCAGGGGGCCGTCGACGTCGCCGATGGCCAGGATCTGGTCGGCGTTGGACCAGTGGTTGTCGGCGGGGTTGTAGACGTCGAGCTGCTGCTGGTCGTACAGGCAGGACCGGGAGGCGCCGTCGGCCTGTTCATTGCGTGCGGTGCAGGCGTAGCCGACACCGTTGTTGGGGAAGACCTTGAGGATCTTGCCATCGCCGCTGGGGATGAGGCCGACGAGGTCTTCGAAGCCGTCGGTCGTCCAGTCGCCGCGGTGGGTGACGGAGGCGCCGCTGAAGTCCGTGTTGCTCGCGACGGCGGAGGCCCCCGCGTATCCGTTGCCTTGGCCGGGGTAGAGCCAGAGGGCGCCGTCGGTGCGTACGCCGTAGAAGTCGGCTGTGCCGTCGCCGTTGAGGTCGCCGGGCTTGTCGGGGGTGGCTGGGCTGTTGGCGTAGAAGCGGTAGGCCGTACCGTCCGAGCGGTTGCCTGCGCGGTCCAGGCTCCGGACACCCAGTGCGTGTGCACCTGCGGATGGCGGAGTCAGCTTGATGTTCACCGATCCGCCGACCGCAGCCGGGCTTGCGGTACGGACCGTGGGATCCCAGTCGCTCCAGTACTCGTACTTGGCCACATCACCGACGTTGCCGCTGGAGAGGGTGAAGGCACCCTCAGTGCGGGCCTGGCCGGTCTGGGAGGGCCAGCCCTCCGACCCGTCGGGGTACTGACTGGAGGTGACGCCGGGCGGGTTGCTGGGGCGGGTGCCGTCGAACTGGAAGTGGCACTCGTTCGCCCAGGGACTGCTGAGCGGGCCGGACTGGGTCTGGGCCTGCCAGCTGAAGGTGGTCGTGCCGGTCAATCCGGCGTTCTTCATGAGCTGCGCGAGTCTGTCCTTGGTGACCACCAGTTTCGCACCCCGTCCGGAGGTGACGTCGACGGTGGTGTTGACCTCGTTGGCGGCGCCGCCGTGACCGGTGGGCCAGAGCTCGAAGTGCGCTTTGACCGTGCCGCCGTCAGGGTCGGAGAAGGTGCCGCCGAGGGTGATGTCCGTGTTGCCGATGATGGTGAACGGCGCGTTGGCTCCGCACTGCGCGCCGCTGTCCGGCTGGGTGTGGAGGCCGCCGGGCTTGTTGGGGTAGGTGTCGTAGTCGGTGCTGAGCAGTGCTGTGCCGACGTCGAGCTTCTTCCATGCGTAGACGTCGTCCTCATCGGCTGCCCGCAGGCCCAGCGTCATGTTGGGCAAATGCCGGTTGGCGGCCTCGACGGCCGCCGAGGTGACGTCGAAGGCGAGGTTGCCGGCCGGGCAGTCCGCGCTCCAGCCCTTGGCGTCATCGACACGATTGAGGTAGCGGGCCCAGGACGGCTGGTTGTTCCAGGTCGTCGAGGACGAGATGGATCCCGTGAACCAGGCTTCCACCTTGCGGTCCTCGCACGACCAGGACCACGTGTTCTTGATCCGGAACGTGGACTTGATGATGCTCTTCCGCGTGTTCCACAGCTTGTCGGTGTCCATCTGGAAGAACGAGCGGGCCAGACCGTTCGTCTCGTTCTCATAGCCGACCCGGGCAGTGGAGGTCGAGGACCCGGAGCCGCCCCAGCCCTTGCCGTTGTAGAAGGAGCTGTTCGGGTACATCTTGTACGCCATCGTCCACGCCTCGCGGGAGCCGTCGACAGGCGGGTCGATGTACACGGGATACGTAGTGTTCTTGCCGGTCAGCAACGACTGGTCCGGCGCCAAAGTGACTGTGTCGCCTGCCACGGTCAGCGGCATCGCACTCTCCTGGGCCCCGTGTCCCGGTTCGAATTCATCGGTCGGCACTGGCGGGGTGGCTGTTTCGGTTGCCGATGCCGGAAGCCGTGCGCCCGGCTTGGATGCGAAGCCGGAGCCCGAGCCGCCCGTTGTTGACGTGGAGCTATCCCACATGAGCGGGACCGGCGCCGTGAAGACCTCTTGTCCCGCAGGGTTCAGCGCACGCAGATTGCCGTGCTCATCCGCAGAGACGCTTACGCCACTGGTGGAGAGCTTGAATGTGAGGCTCTTCAGCGCCGGATTGGCTGCTGCTTCAGCAGACTTGACCACAAGCAGCTGGCCGAATCCAGTAGACGCGGCCCGCAGTTTCAGATCTACCCCCGGCAGTACCTCCGGGTAGGTCACACTGTCATCCACAACGGTCGGCTTGGGCAGCGGGGCCGACCACGACAGCGACATGCTCCGCCCGTCACGGATGATCGTAGCCAGCGGACCGCTCCCACCGCCGGAGAACTCCAGCCCTACCGACGTCGCCTTGGGAACAATTCTTCCGTCTGCCGTTGCGTGAAGAGTCGGGTCTATATCCACCAACTTGTTGCCCTGCCGCACCCGTTGAGCGATGACGGACTGCTCCTCGGTGAACGATCCTGACGGATTGGCGAACACTTGCCTCGTCTCGGTACGCAGGGAAGGCAGTTCCACCCGCTCACCGGACGTGGCTGCCTCGGCGAGGGCGCGCGTTTCTTCGTTATCAGCCGTTTTAGAGTCGGCCAGAGAGTGGGCCTGCCGTGGTGCGGCTGCAGCGGATTGCGGAATTAGAGCCGCAATGGAGACGGTGACTATAGCTGCGGAAAGCGCGGCCCCCCGCGCTCTTTTTCTTCCTCGGGCTATCCGATATCCCATGCCGATCATTCCCCTCCCGGATTCGGTCACATTCAACATTAGATCGCCTGGGGCGGGTGGGGCGAGTGGTTACGGTGTCGTGTCGCGCGGTCGCCGCTCCCGAAGGGTCAAAGTGGCCTGTATGGAGCGCAAGACAGCGGCACATTCCGGACCTTCAGGATCGAATCCCTTATGTCGCTGCCATGAATGCGGCTTAAAAATAGGCACTGAATCCGATATTCCATCAAGGGTGATGTGAGTGCACTGCTATCGTCCTTTGATTGCTGTGATCTATCTGTCAATCTAGGTGGGGATCTGCACATGCCACGGGGTGGGAGAATCAGGGCAAGACGCAGTGGGGGATGGGTGCAGAGCACCTCGGTCTTCCTTGCTGTCTTATTGTTTTCCGGGCTGCTGGGCGGGCCGGTCGCGGCTGCGGCGGAGTTGAATCTGCTGAGCCTGAAGAAGCCGGATCCAGTGCCCACGAAGGCGGTGAAAGCCCGCCCGGACTCCCGGACGGACGAGGCGGCCCGCCATGCGTGGAAGAAGCCGCCGAAGGTGGCGTGGCCTGAGCCCGGTATCGCGAAGGCCGACCTGACCAAGCCCGTTAAGGCCCAGGCGGGTTCGCTGCCGGCTCGGCTGAGCCGGGGTGCGGCCGCAGGGAGCCTTGCAGAAGCTCAGGTCCAGATCCTGGACCGTGCGACCACTGAGAAGTTGGGCGTCGATGGCGTCGTTCTGGCCGTGCGCCCCACCAAGGGCGTGAAGGGCGACGTCGATGTGCAGGTCGACTATTCCGGTTTCCGAGATGCGTACGGTGGTGACTGGGCATCTCGGCTGACGCTGCGACAGCTCCCCGGGTGCGCTTTGGTCACTCCCGTGGCGAAGAACTGCGGCACAGGACGCGTCCTGAAGACCGCCAACAACACCTCGGACGCCACGCTGACTGCCTCCGTCGAGCTACCGGCACCCGACGGCACCGCGTCCAACCCTCAAGCCCCTGTGGCGAAGGCGCCCGCAGCCCTGCACTCGGCCACCGGCCTCTCGGCGGCACAGGACACGGTGCTGCTGGCGGCAACGGCCGGCCCGTCCGGAGCCTCCGGTGACTTCAAGGCGACCTCGCTGGCGCCGTCCGCGTCCTGGTCGGCGGGCGGCAACAACGGCGGTTTCTCCTGGACGTACGACATCAAGGTCCCGGAAGTCCCGGGCGGCCTGGAGCCGGACCTCGATCTCTCGTACTCCTCGCAGTCGATCGACGGCCGGACCGCGGCCACCAACAACCAGGCCAACTGGATCGGCGACGGCTGGTCCCTCGATCCGGGGTATGTCGAGCGCCGCTACGTCTCCTGCGTGGACGACACCACGGGCAGCAACACCACCGCCAAGGTCGGCGACCTGTGCTGGAAGAAGGACAACGCCGTCCTCAACCTCGGCGGCAAGACCAACACCCTGGTCAAGGACGACACGACCGGGGAATGGCACCTGCAGAACGACGACGGCACGCAGATCGAGAAGTTAACCAGCAGCACCATCAACAACAAGGACAACGACGGCGAGTACTGGCGGGTGACCACGCCCGACGGGACCCGCTACTACTTCGGGTACAACCACCCCAACGGCTGGGCCGCCGGCAAGGACGAGACCAACTCGACGTGGACGGTGCCGGTGTACGGCAACCAGTCCGGCGAGCCCTGCCACGCCGCTGCGTTCGCGGACTCCTG
The DNA here is from genome assembly GCF_014649795.1 of Streptomyces melanogenes. Taxonomy (GTDB): domain Bacteria; phylum Actinomycetota; class Actinomycetes; order Streptomycetales; family Streptomycetaceae; genus Streptomyces; species Streptomyces noboritoensis. Next base: position 8,205 of record NZ_BMTS01000004.1, on the reverse strand, counting down.
GTGCCAGCAGGCCTGGCGGTGGAACCTGGACGCCGTCATCGACCCGCACGGCGATGCCATCACGTACTACTGGGCCAAAGAAGCCAACTCCTACGGGCGCAACGTCAACGCCACCACCGGTGCCTCCACGGCCACTGCGTACGACCGCGGCGGCTACCTCAAGCGCATCGAATACGGACTGCGCGCCGGCGACTTCTACGGCAAGGCCGCGGCGAAGGCCGAGTTCGGCGTCTCCGAGCGGTGCCTGACCGACTGCGCGACCTTCGACAAGAACCATGCCCCCAACTGGCCGGACGTCCCGTTCGACCAGTACTGCGCCACGGGAACCGAGTGCAAGGACAAGTACTCGCCCTCCTTCTGGACACGCATGCGCCTGACCACCATCGACACATCAGTGCTGGTCGGCGGCGCCTACAAGCCTGTCGACTCCTGGGCGCTCACCCAGCAGTTCCCCGCCACGAACGACGGCACGACACGCGCGATGTGGCTGGCCTCCATCACCCGCACTGGACACACCGGCACAGGCGACGCCTCCCTGCCACCCGTCACATTCAAGGGGCAGCCGCTCGCCAACCGCGTCGAAGGCGCGACCACCGGCGGCAACGCCGACCCGGTGCCCCAGATGATCCGCTACCGCGTCTACGGCATCGACACCGAGACCGGCGGCACCATCGGCATCACGTACTCCGCCGCCGACTGCAAGGCAGGGGACGTACCGAGCCCCTCGTCCAACGCCAGACGCTGCTACCCGGTCATGTGGTCACCGCCGGATTCCCCCGGCGACAACTACGAGCCGTACCTAGACTGGTTCCACTCCTACGTCGCCACCCAGGTGCTCGAGCAGGACAACACCGGCGGCGCGCCCGCCAAGGAAACCGACTACGCGTACCTCGACGGCGTGTCCTGGGGCAAGGACGAGGACGAGTTCACCAAGTCCAAGTACCTCACCTACGGCAGCCGCCGCGGCTACGGGCGCGTCCAGGTCCGCAACGGTGCCGGCTCGGACGCCAGGACACTGCGGGAGTACCGCTACTTCCGCGGCATCGACGGTGCAGACGTCAAGGATCACGAGGGCGTCGCGGCCACCGACCATCCGGCCTTCGCCGGCATGGCCCGGGAGGAGGCCACGTTCAACGGTGACGGCGGCAAGCTGCTCTCCACCACGGCCTACGCTCCGTGGCATTCCGCCGCGACCGCCACGCAGGCCCGAACCGGCCTGTCGGCGATGAAGGCGTACGTCACCGCCGCCGGTTCGGAGAAGTCCCGCACCCTGGTGGGCTCGGGCTGGCGCACCACCGAGACCGATCGGACCTTCGACGGCAACGGCCAGATCCTGACCGAATCGCGGCTCGGCGACACCACCAAGAGCGGCGATGAGGAATGCACGACCACTACCTACGCGAAGAACACATCGGCGAACATCCTCGACCTCATCGCCGAAACCCAGACCGTCGCCGTCGCCTGTGACACCACGCCGTCCCTGCCCGACGACCTGATCGCCACCAAGCGGAACTTCTACGACGGCGCCGGCTCGCTCACCGCCGCGCCCACCGCGGGCGACGTCACCCGCCTGGACGAGCAGGACGACACCGGCACCGGCTACCTCACCACCAAGACCCGAACCTATGACCAGTACGGCCGCGTGCTGACCGAAGCCGACGCCCTCGGCAACACGACCACCACCGCCTACACCCCGAAGACCGGCGAAGCGCCCACATCGAGCACCGACACCAACGCGCTCGGCCACACCACGACCACCGAGCACGACCCGGCACGCGGCGTCACCACCGGGACCGTCGACCCCAACGGCAAGCGGACCGACGTCACCTACGACGGCCTCGGACGGGTGCTGAACGTGTGGAAGCCCGGCTGGGCCAAGGCCGCTCACGCCACCCAGCCGTCCGCGCAGTACAGCTACAACATCTCCCAGACCATGCCGAGCTCGGTGACGTCCAAGACGCTCAAGCGCGACGGAAGTTACGCCGCGTCGTACACGATCTACGACGGCCTCCTGCGCCAGCGTGAGACCCAGTCGCCCGCCACAGGTACCCAGGACAGGATCGTCACGGAGACCCTGTACGACACCCGCGGCTGGACGAGGAAGACGTACTCCGCCTACTACACCTCGGGCGCCCCCTCGACGACCCTGGTGGCCGCAGCGGACAACACTGTTCCCGCAGCAACCCAGAATCTCTACGACGGAACCGGGCGTGTGACCGACGCGATCGCGGTCAAGTTCGGCGACGAGCAGTGGCGCACCAAGACCGCCTACGACGGCGATCGCACCACCGTGATCCCGCCGTTGGGCGGCACTGCAGGCACGACGGTCACGGATGCTCTCGGCCGTACCACCGAGCGCATCCAGTACACCAACGCAGACCGCTCCGCCTCCCAGACGACCACCTACACCTACGGCAAGCAGGACCAGCCGGAGAAGATCACTGATCCCGCCGGAAACGAGTGGACGTTCAGCTTCGACGCACGCGGCCGGCAGATCAAAGCCGATGACCCGGACAAGGGCTTGTCCACCGTCTCGTACGACAAGGCAGACCGGGCCGTGAGCAGCACGGACGCCCGCGGCGTCACGCTCACCAGCGGTTACGACAAGCTCGGCCGCAAGATTGAACTGAAGCAGGGCGCGACCACTCTGGCGACATGGACCTACGACACGGTTGCAAAGGGGCAGTTGACCAGCAGCACCCGCTACGTCGGCGGCGCCGAATACACCACCGCCAACGGCGGATTCACCGACAGCTACCAGCCGACGTCCACGACGGTCAGCATCCCAACGACGGCCGGCGGCCTCGCGGGCTCCTACACCTGGACGTACGGCTACAACAACCAGACGGGCCTGCCGGACTGGACGCTTCACCCCGCGATCGGCGACATCCCCTCCGAGCGCGTGACGACCAACTACAACAGCGACGACCTGCCCATCCGCACCAGCCGGGCAGGCGTGGTCCTCGCCGCCAACACCACCTACGACGTGTACTCGCGTCCGGTGCGCACCGAGTTCGGCGACGTGGGCAAGAAGGTCTACAAGAGCCAGGCCTACGACGAGTTCACCGGCCGCATGATGCGACAGACCACCGACCGCGACCTCGCGCCTCAGCGCATCGACGACACCTCGTACAACTACGACCCGTCGGGCAACGTCACGGGCATCACCACCGCCAGCGGCCAGGACACCGCGAAGAGCACAGACACCCAATGCTTCACCTCCGACGCTCTGGGGCGTCTCACCGAGGCTTGGACGGCCACCGCGGACTGCACCGCAGCGCCCTCGTCGGGCACGGTCGGTGGTCCGGACGCCTACTGGCAGACCTACGGCTACGACGCGATCGGCAACCGCACCAAGCTGACCGAGCACGGAACCGGGACGCAGGCGGGCTCTGACGCCGTCACCACGTACACGCAGCCGGCCGCCAAGACAGGTCTTCCGCACGCCGTGCAGCAGGCCGACGTCAAGGGCGGCACGCACGACGGCCAGACCAGCACCTTCGCCTACGACAAGGCGGGCAACACCACCCAGCGGAAGATCGGATCCGACACCCAGAACCTCACCTGGGACGCCGAGGGACACTTGGCCACGCTCACAGAAGCAGGCAAGACCACCAGCTACCTTTACGACGCCGACGACGACCGGCTGATCGCCAAGAACGCCGACGGCACCAGCACCCTCACCCTCCCCGCGGGCAACGAGCTCAAGCTCAACACGGACGGGTCCAAGGCCGGCACCCGCTACTACACCCACAACAGCGAAACCGTCGCCGTCCGCACCGGCTCCGACATCTCCTACCTCTTCTCCGACCGCCAGGGCACCGCCCTGACCGCAGTGGCCGTCGGCTCGCTCGCCATCACCCGACGCAAGCAACTCCCCTTCGGCCAGGACCGATCCACCCAAGCCGGAGCCTTCCCCGGCACACGAGGATTCGTCGGCGGCACCACCGACCCCACCGGACTGACCCATCTCGGCGCCCGCGAGTACGATGCGGCACTGGGCAGGTTCATCTCGGTCGATCCCCTGCTGATCACCGATGACCCGCGCCAGCACAACGCCTACGCCTACAGCAACAACAACCCGGTCACCTTCTCCGACCCGACCGGTGAGCGACTGGAGGAATGCGCAAGCGGCCAGTACACCTGCACCCACGGCGGCACGCGGCCGACCGGCTACGGCAAGAACTACGAGATGATCACCCACGGGCGCGGCGGCACGTTGGCCCCCGACTACGTCCGCTACAAGCAGCGCATGCAACGCGCGTGCCACCACGACCCGGACTGCAAGAGCTGGGACGGCAGCCACCGCGGCAACGCCGCCCGAGCCAAGGAACGAGCCGCAGCCGAAGCAGCGCGCAAGAAGGCGGAAGCGGAGCGCCGCAAGAAGGACGGCATCTTCGGCAGCTTGATGAAGGGTCACTTCAGCGACGCCTGGGACAGTAGCGGAGGAAAGGTTGTTTCTGGTGTCGCGGACGCAGCGCAGGCGATAGGAGCGAGGAATTTGACCCAATTCGCCATCGGTGTTGGCTCAGGTTTCATCGCAGGGATCGCAGCCGGTGCAGCGTGTGCAGGAACGGCAGGTCTAGCATGCGTGGTAATCGCTGGCGCGGTGATCGGTTCTTTGACTGCAACGCCAGCGAACCTAGCTGTAGACAAAGCTTTCGGCCATAAGACCACAGGGCCCGAAAGTGTTGGCTACCTGGCAAGTAACAGCGTTCGAGGAGGATTCCAAGGAGCCTTCAGGGCACTGACAGGGCAGGGACCAGCAACGTACTACTTCGGACAGGCCTGGAATAGGCTCAGGCGGAGATAGCCTGATCGTGACTCATGTAGACGAGGTGTGGGCTCCGGCCAGTGCAACCGGCCGCAGCCCACACCTCAGAGCAATCAAGGTGGGAAGTGGATGAGATTTTCATTTGAGCGAAAGCTTCAGGTTTCCCCTGTCGCCTGGATTTCCCCCATCACGGATGGGAGCGAGTGCGCGTACGCGGAGACTCCGCTCGGCCGCGTATCTGTGACGCGTTCGGCATCGACGAAATCCCCCTCACGGTCGGCGACCGGAGGGACTCTTGAAGACTGGAGGATTTCGCTCGACGGGGAAGCGCTATGCGAGTTCTACGGCCTATCCGCACCACACCATTCCTTGAGTAGGCAAATTCGATCAGGTGTAGATGGCGTGGTCCGTGGTGCACCTTGTCGCCTTACAGCTGGGCGAGCAGTCTCCCCCAAGCGTCGATTTGTGAAATTCTCATTCCCCGAGGCGAACGACATGGAGTTTCGAGGGAATTTCTGGGGCGCCCAATTGGAGGATATGCCAGACGCGCGACGCCTTGCCTTTAAGTCCAAGGGGGGCTGGACTGTCGAAGATGGAAATCTTCACGCTTTAGCCGCGATCTCCATATTTGAAATGGCGGGGCTGGATCAATTCTTCCGAAACCCATTGATTGATGGCTTCTAGTGCTCCAACCGAAGACCAAAGGCCGATTTGGCGACACTGCAAATCGAAAGAACAATGAAGGACTGGTTGTTCCAACGGCATCCCCTACCTTCCAGCTTAATCGACCAGACGGAAGGCAGGGACCCGCTCTCATTTCTCGGCGCCTCACGGAATTCCCGTGTGCGAAATCACTTGGATCGAAGTGGGGTCGAAGCATAGTGACTGAGCGGTCGTATCCGCGGGTAATGAAGAATTGGAGCAACCCTCCTGTATCTTGCTCAGATGATGAGTGGGTCTCTCAACGCGAAGCTGCGAAGCTGCTTGGAATATCGCTCGCGCGGGTGGGCTGGCGTATCGCGTGCGGGTATCTAATTCCTGCCGATAATAGCAGCGGCGCAGCAGGTGTTACACGGTTAAGCATCGACAAGGATCGAGAATGGATTGCCGAGGCTTCCTGGCGCAGGAAGGCATGGCGTGTGACCACGGGGATAGTGCGTTGGATTTAAGCCATGCACCTCGCCCACCCGGCGCTTGACGCTACTGCGGTCCTCCTCAGCCAGATAGCTCTGTCGGCGGCGGGAATTGGAGCGCCCTGACTAAGGGCTGTTCCGCGAATACGTCTGGTGTCGCTCCTGGAGCTCGTGACCGGCTGGGCGGTCGAAGTGGTGATACTGCAGGAGGCTGCTCCTGCTCCCGGGTCTGCCTCGGGCTGACCAGTTGGCAGCACTCGCCTCAGCAGCCGCCATCAGCCTCGATAGTCTGTTCTAGTGGCCGATGCTTCACTGAGATTCATGATCGACGCCGATCACGGGCAGTTCTATGTCCAGGACCTTGACCCCTATGGCGCGTGGATCGCCGAACACGCGACGGACCCTGACCTGGCACCCGCCGGCTGGACGAACGAAGCGGTCTACGTCCATCGCATCGGCGTTGAACCGCACTCGATCTCCGTCGGTACAGCCCGGGACGACATGGTCGAGTCGTCGATCACCGTTCACGCCTGCGCGCCGACGACGGACCCGACGGCCGAGCACATCGTGGAAACCGACCTCGACGCCCCAACTGGGCAGCTCACCATGTCCAGCCCTGGGACCGATGCCACCGACGGGCCGAGCCTGCCTGTTCCCGCTGGACTGCTACGGGTCCGGGTCTCCTACGTTCCAACCGGACCACCACCGTGCGACACCAATAGGGGCCCCGGTGACCACTTCCTGTATCAGGTAGATCTCTGGCCATCCGACCAAGCTCATGGACTCGTCATCGTCAAGCAGGGGCCAGAAATCTGGGCAGGATAGGTACTCGACTAAACCCTGGCACCTGGGGGATCCGTGTGAGGCTCCCGCCGTGACTGGTGTGATCACGGCGTCGCAGCCGTCCTGAACAGTCCCGTTCACCGGGTTGAGCCCCCGCCGTTTCGGCACGCTGGTGGCACAGCTGCGGCACGAAGGAGCTGACGCGGTCCGAAGAGGCCGGCCGTGGAGCCTGCCGCTGGAGAACCGGGTGCTGCTGGTCACGGCTTACCGGCGCACCAACTTGACGCCGCGACAGCTCGCACCACTGTTCGGCGTCTCAAAGTCCGCGGCTGACCGCATCATCAGCCACCCCGACCCTCTGCTCGCGCTCAAGCCCCGCAGCCGGTTCCGCAAGAGCACCGTGCTCATTGTGGACGGAACCCTGGTCCCCACCCGCAACCACACGGTGGCCGAGCATTCGAAGAACTATCGCTACTCCACCAACCACCAGGTCGTCATCGACGCCGACACCCGACTCGTCGTCGTGGTCGGCCGACCGTTACCCGGAAACCGCAACGACTGCAAAGCGTGAGCACTGTCCGGAGCCAAGGACGCCGCCGACCGCACAACCGTGATCGCCGACGGCGGCTACCGCGGCACCGCCCTGATCACCCCGCACCGCCGCGAGCGCGGGCAGAACGAACTGCCTACCTGGAAGGAAGAGCACAACGCCTCCCACCGCCAGGTCCGCGCCCGTGTCGAGCACGCCTTCGCCCGCATGAAGACCTGGAAGATCCTCCGCGACTGCCGCTTGAAGGACGACGGCGTCCATCACGCGATGAGTGGAATCGCCCGCCTGCACAACCTCGCCCCTGGCCAACAGGCGAGCAGAGCGGGCTGCAGCCAATCACGGTCGCCCGAAGATCTTTACGGGACAAGCCTTGGGCCCATCCGTTGGTCGGTTGAGTCCCAGCTGAAGTCCGATTTGCGCGGGGACAGGTCGTTGGCAGCGGACATGGCCAAACATGTCCGCAGCTGCTCATAGCGCCGTGCTTCGCCCGTAGCCACAACGGTCCGTCTGTCCCGTCCGCGACCTGTGGAGTCGAAACCTTCACATCTCTACACCTGGCGGGCGCGTACTCCGTCAGGCCCCACAGTTTCGCAGATGTACCGTCCAGCGGCCGTGGTGGACACACCGAACCCGGCCCCTACCTGAGTGAGGTCTCGTTCTTGCGCAGATGTACGAGCACGAGCAGGCAGCTGGAACCAACCAAGCCTTAGCCAGCGGGTGTTCAGTTCACGCCGTCGGGTTCAGGAGACCTCTCAGACATGGTGCGGGTGCATGCAGAACACCAGCACGAAAACCAGGAGCCTCACCTCGTCACGGCCAGACTCCAACCCAACGCGCCACAGCTCACGCAGTGTCAACTAGTACTGCAACGACACTCCGTGATGTCCTCTGCGTTTGTAGTGGCTGATCCGGGCTTGGGCCTGGCTTCTTCTGCGCCATAGCGACCAGGCAATGACGTGCTGGAC
>NZ_BMTS01000003.1 GCF_014649795.1 Streptomyces melanogenes | reverse complement strand
CCGCAGCTCGATGAGTTCGATCGAGCGACCGGACGAGAGGGCTATGTGGCTCAGCGACATGCCGACACCCTATGCGCATGATCCGCTTCCGATACACGGCCTAGATGCGCCCCTGCGGGGCGCCCCAGGGGATTGCCGCGGAGCGGCATTCTTAGGGGCGCGGGGAACTGCGCGACCAGCCATCCACGGTCCGCAGACGAACGCGAAGCGGGGTGCAGGGGCCGCAGGCCCCGCAAAGGGGGTCCGGGGGCGTAGCCCCCGGGAAACGTGCCTCAGCCCGACCCCACCCCCGGAGGGTTTAGGGAAGAGGCGGGGTGGGGACTTCCCACCGGCCGTCCACCCGGCGAGGGACCCCCACCCCACCCCCCTCCCGCAACTCCCCCGGAAGCAGAAGATCCGGCGTGTTCTGATACGCCACCGGCCGCAACCACCGCTCGACGGCCGTCGCCCCGACCGACGTGGACGTGGACGTCGTCGCCGGGTAAGGACCCCCGTGGTGCTGCGCCGGCGCCACCGCCACCCCCGTAGGCCACCCGTCCACCACCACCCGCCCCGCAACCCCCGTGAGCGACGCGAGCAGCAGCCCCGCCGCCCCGCCGTCGGACCCCGCCGCTTCCCCGGCCGACAGCTGAAGCGTCGCCGTCAGGTTCCCCGGCAACCGCGAGAGCACCGCTCCGATCTCGGACGGGTGCTCGTACCGCGCCACCACCGTCACCGGCCCGAAGCACTCCTCCAGCAGCAGATCGTGCGGCCCCGACGAGGCCAGCACAGCAGCCTCCACCGTCAGGAACCCCGCACTCACCGTGTGCTCCCCGCCGGATCCCGGCGTCACCGGCGCCCCGACCCCGTCGAGCGCGGCTCGCTCGGCCACTCCCGCAACGAACGCGTCCCGCATCCGGTGGTCGAGCATCACCCCCGCCTCCGCGTCGCTCACCGCCGCCGTCAGCGCCTTCACCAGCGCGTCCCCGCCCGCGCCCGCCGGGACCAGCGCGAAGCCCGGCTTGGTGCAGAACTGGCCGACGCCCAGCGTCATCGACGCCCCGAGCCCCGCCCCGATCTCCTCGCCGCGCTCCTCGGCCGCCGCCCGCGTGACCACCACCGGGTTCAGCGACCCCAGCTCGCCGTGGAAGGGGATCGGTACCGGACGGGCCGCCGCCGCGTCGAAGAGGGCGCGTCCGCCCCGTACCGAACCGGTGAAGCCGGCCGCCGAGACCAGCGGGTGGCGCACCAGCGCGACACCCGCGTCGAAGCCGTGGACCAGCACCACCACGTCCGCCGGCAGCCCGACCCGTACCGCCGCCCGCCGCAGCAGCGAGGCGCACAGCTCCGAGGTGGCCGGGTGGGCCGGGTGGGCCTTGACCACGACCGGGCACCCGGCCGCCAGCGCGCTCGCCGTGTCCCCGCCGGGGACGGAGAAGGCGAGCGGGAAGTTGGACGCCGCGTACACCGCGACCACCCCCAGCGGCACCTTCATCCGCCGCAGGTCCGGCCACGGCGGGGTGCGGTCCGGGTCCGCGTGGTCGATGCGCACGTCCAGGAACGCGCCCTCGTCCACCACGTCCGCGAACGCCCGCAACTGGGCGTTGGTCCGGGCGAGTTCACCGGTGAGCCGGACCGGCCCGAGAGCCGTCTCGGCGTCGGCGGCCTCCACCACCTGCTCCGCGGCCCCGTCGAGCAGCTCGGCGGCGGTCCGCAGCAGCGCGGCCCGCACCCCCCGGTCGGCGAGCGCGCCGCGCGCCGCCCAGGCGGCCCGTACCGCCTCGTCGACCTCGTGCTCCGTCGCCTCCGAAGCGACTTCCTCGCGCGGCTTCCCGGTACGGGGGTCGACACTCCAGACTGGTGCTGTGCTCACCGCGATGTCCTTCCGGCTTCCGGTCCTGCCCGTCGCCCGGGAACGGGACCATGCTGGTCATCCTTGCCCGTCCTGCTCCGCCACCAGGGTTTGTTCGGTATTCTGAACAGCGTTCCTGCTGGTGAATATGCTGGACTCTATTGACGGGCGTTCTGCGTTGGCAAGACGCGCAGACAAGAAGGGGCGAGGTCGAATGTCGGCTGCCGAGACAGGTGGGGCCCAGGTCAAGTCCGCCGTGCGTACGGTGGAGTTGCTGGAGTACTTCGCGGGGCGCCCCGGAATGCACTCCCTCGCGGCGGTCCAGGAGGCGGTCGGCTACCCGAAGTCCAGCCTCTACATGCTGCTGCGCACCCTGGTGGAGCTCGGCTGGGTGGAGACCGACGCCACCGGCACGCGGTACGGGATCGGGGTCCGGGCCCTGCTGGTGGGCACCTCGTACATCGACGGCGACGAGGTCGTCGCGGCCGCCCGGCCCACCCTGGACCGGCTCTCCGACGACACCACGGAGACCATCCACCTCGCCCGTCTCGACGGCACCAACGTGGTCTACCTCGCCACCCGCCAGTCCCAGCACTATCTGCGCCCCTTCACCCGCGTCGGGCGCCGGCTGCCCGCGCACTCGACCTCGCTGGGCAAGGCGCTGCTCGCCACCCACAGCGACGAGCAGGTGCGCAAGCTGCTCCCGGAGACCCTCCAGCAGCTGACCGAGCACACCATCACCGACCGCGAGAAGCTCATCGAGGAGCTCCACCAGATCCGCGAGCAGGGGTACGCGGTGGACCGCGAGGAGAACACGCTGGGGCTGCGCTGCTTCGGCGTCGCGATCCCCTACCGGACGCCCGCGCGCGACGCGATCAGCTGCTCGGTGCCGGTGGCGCGGCTGACCCCGGCGCACGAACAGATGGTCAAGGACGCCCTGTTCGACGCCCGTGACCGGCTGACCCTGGCCACCCGTAGGCTCTGACGCATGACGCCCGCCTCCTCCCCGCGCGCCCGGCCCGTCGTCGTCCTGCGGGAGGTGGTGGACGACGACCTTCCGGTGTTCTTCGCGCACATGAGCGACCCCGAGTCGGTGCGGGTGGCGGCCTTCGCCGCCGAGGACCCCGCCGACCGGGTCCGCTTCGACACCCTTCCCCAAGCTCTTAAGGAGCAGGGGAGACCCCATCGACCCGGATCCGTGCCTCGGGCGACCTGATCGTCGGCCACGACCGCGGCTTCGCCAACGCCCGGGGCGCGGAGATCGACGAGGTCGTCCTCACCCTGGCGCACTGAACTCCCGCCCGCCGGACAGGCCCTACGCTGTGCTGGTGATCATCGCGACGCGGCTGCTCGGCCGGACGGCCCGGCTGCGCTGGGTCCATCTGGTGCTCGGCGGCGCGGCGTTGATGCCGTACTTCCTGCTGGGCGCGGTGATCGTCGGGTCGGTCACCGGCGGCGCGAACGTGTACGGCAGCCTCCCTCTCCAACTCGCCGCCTTCGCCTGCGCGTTGCCGATCGCCGCCGTCTCGGCGCTGTTCCCGATCGCCCGCCCGCTGTCGGTGGCGGCGACCCGGGCGCTGTGCGGCGTCGACCCGGCCGCGCTCGCCGACGGGCCCGCCGGATCCCGGGCCGCCCGGGTGCGCACCGCCGGGTGGTTCACGCTCCACATCGGCCTCGGCGGGGTCGTCAGCGGCATGACGCTCGCGCTGCCGCCGTTCGCCGTGGCCCTGATCGCGCTGCCGTTCTCCGCGGCGCTGCGCGACTCCCGCCTCGGGATGCCCGCCTTCGACGGCTGGACGGTGCTGCTCGCCGCGCCGATCGGCCTCGCGAGCCTTTTGGCGCTGATCTGCTGCGCGGCCGGGTGCGGCGCGCTGCTCGCCCGCTGGGCGCCCAGGCTGCTCGGCCCGACGCCCGCGGACCGGCTGGCGGCGGCCGAGCAGCGGGCGGCGGAGCTGGCCGTGCGCAACCGGCTCGCGCGCGAGCTGCACGACTCGGTGGGCCACGCGCTGAGCGCGGTGACGCTCCAGGCGAGCGCGGCCCGCCGGGTGTTCGACAGCGACCCCGCGTTCGTACGGGAGGCGCTGGCGGCGATCGAGGAGACGACCCGGCGCACGGTCGGTGAACTCGACGCCGTGCTCGGCCTGTTGCGGCAGGGCGACGACGAGGCGGCCGGGGGCGCGGGCCCCGGGCTCACCGGCCTCGACGGGCTGCTGTCGCGTACCGGAGTGAAGGTGTCGTACACGGCGGACGGCGACCTCGCCGCCGTGCCGGAACTGGTCTCGCGCGAGGCGTACCGGATCGTGCAGGAGGGGCTGAGCAACGCCCTGCGGCACGGCGGCGCCGCGCCCGTGGCCCTGCGGATCGCCGTCGACGGCGAGGAAGTGGAGATCGAGATGGAGAACCCCCTGCCCGGTACGGCTCAAGTGGTGCGCCCGGGGGGCGGCCGGGGCCTGCTGGGGATCGCCGAACGGGCCGCCCTGCTCGGCGGCCGCGCGCAGGCGGGCCCGAAGGACGGCCTGTGGCGGCTCACCGCCCGCTTCCCGGTCGGGGGTGCGCGATGAGCGCGGTCAAGGTGGTGCTCGCGGACGACGAGCGGATGGTGCGCACCGCGCTGCGGGCCATCCTGGAGGCGGAGGCGGACCTGGAGGTCGTGGGCGAGGCCGCGACCGGCGCGCAGGCGGTGTCGGTGGTGCGCGAACTGCGCCCCGACGTCGTCCTGATGGACGTGCGGATGCCCGAGATCGACGGCATCCGCGCCACCGAGCAGATCCTGGCGACGCTCCCCTCGCCGCCGCGGATCGTGGTGGTGACGACCTTCGAGAACGACAGTTACGTGTACGACGCGCTGCGCGCCGGGGCCGCCGGTTTCCTGCTGAAGCGGGCGGCGGCCGAGGAGCTGGTGCAGGCGGTGCGGCTGGTGGCGCGCAGCGACTCGCTGCTCTATCCGTCGGCGGTGCGCGAGCTGGCCGCGCTGCACTCCTCGGCCCGGCCCGCGCCCCCGCCCTGGGTGGCCCGGCTCACCGAGCGCGAGGCGGACGTCCTGCGGCTGATGGCGACCGGGCTCTCCAACGCGGAGATCGCGGACCGGATGGGCGTCGGCCCGGCGACGGCGAAGACGCACGTGGCCTCGGTGCTCGCCAAGACGGGCGCGCGGGACCGCACCCAGGCGGTGATCGCGGCGTACGAGTCGGGGTTCATCACGCCACGCTGAGGCCTCCGCGCCGGGCGGGACGACAGATGAGAGCTTCCTGAGAAAACCGGCCATAAGGAACGATTCGCGTCACCCGCCTCGTCCTCCCTTTGGGATGAACAAGACGATCAGGCGCGCCGCGGTCTTCTGTCTGCTCATGGTGCTCGCCCTCCTGGGCCGGGCCACCTATGTGCAGTTCTACAAAGGCCAGGCCCTCGCGGACGACAAGCTGAACCGGCGGAACACCATCGCGCAGTACGCGAACCCGCTCGGGGACATCATCGTGGCCGGCTCCCCGGTCACCGGATCACAGAGGACGGCGAGCGGTGACCTCGCGTACAAACGCACGTACAAGAACGGTGAGCTGTACGCGGCGGTGACCGGCTTCAGCTCGCAGGTGTACGGGGCGACCCAGCTGGAGGGGATCTACGGCAACGTGCTCGACGGCACCGACACCCGGATGAAGGACCCGCTCTCGGTGCTCACCGGCGAGCGGGCGCGCGGCGGCAACGTGCTGACCACCATCGACCCGGCCGTGCAGAAGGCCGCCTACGAGGCGCTCGGGAACAAGAAGGGCGCGGCCGTCGCCATCGACCCGAAGACCGGCCGAATCCTCGGCATGGTGTCGACGCCGTCGTACGACCCGTCGAAGATCGCCGGTTCGACGGACGGCGACGCCTGGAAGGCGCTCTCCGAGGACCCGGACAAGCCGATGGTCAACCGGGCGCTGCGCCAGCCGCTGCCGCCGGGATCGACGTTCAAGCTGGTGGTGGCCGCAGCGGCGCTGGAGAACGGCCTCTACCCGTCGGTGGACACGAGGACCGACAGCCCCAACCCGTACACCCTGCCCGGCACCCGGACCGTGCTGAGCAACGAGAACCCGTCCGCCCCGTGCGAGAACGCCACCATCCGCACGGCGCTCCAGTACTCGTGCAACAACGTCTTCGCCAAGATGGCGGACCAGTTGGGCCAGGACAAGGTCCGGGCCATGGCGGAGAAGTTCGGCTTCAACGACGCGAAGCAGGACGTGCCGGTGCGGGCCTCGGCGAGCGTGTACCCGAAGGGCATGGACAAAGCGCAGACCGCGCTGACCGGCATCGGCCAGTTCGATGTCACGGCCACGCCGCTCCAGATGGCCATGGTGTCCGCCGCTATAGCCAACGACGGAGTCATGGCATCGCCCCATATGGTCTCCCAGGTCACGGACGCGGACGGCACGGCTCTCCAGTCCTACAAGGACGGCGACGGCAAGCGGATCATGTCGGCGGAGACCGCGCGCCAGCTGCGGGCCGCGATGGTGACGGTCGTCGAGGACGGCACCGGCTCCAACGCCAAGGTGAGCGGCGCCGAGGTCGGCGGCAAGACCGGCACGGCCCAGCACGGCGTGGGCAACTCCAAGACGCCGTACGCCTGGTTCACCTCGTACGCGAAGGACTCCTCCGGCAAGGAGGTGGCGGTGGCCGTGCTCATCGAGGACTCGGGCGCGGCGCGTTCGGAGGTGAGCGGCAACGGCCTGGCGGCGCCGGTGGCGCAGAAGATGATGCGGGCGGCGCTGGGCTCGTCCTAGGGCGACGGCGTCCCCGGGAATAAGGCGTTCGCCCGATTCCCGGGGACGGCCTCACGGGCCAGTTTTACCCCCGTGACCGTGACCAGCGCAGACGAGAAGACCACCCGGGCCGCAGGCCTGGTCCGGGTGCTGAAGGACCGCAACGCGGGGCTGTATCTGACCGGGGTGGTGGTGTCCGGGTTCGGGTCGTCGGCGATGTGGCTGACGGCCGGGATCTGGGCCAAGTCGCTGACCGGATCGGACACGTTGGCGGCGCTCACCGTCTTCGCCATGTGGGCGCCGACGCTGGTGGGGCCCCTGCTGGGCACGGTGGCGGACCGGGTGCGCCGCCGCCCGCTGCTCGTCTGGATCAACATCGCGATGGCGGCCCTGCTGATGCCCCTGCTCGCGCTGGACTCGGCGGGCCGCGTCTGGATCCTGTTCGCGGTGCTCGTGGTGTACGGCGTGAACGGCGTCGTCCAGGACGCGGCCGAGGCGGCACTGGTGGCCAAGGCCGTGGACCGGGACCTCCTCGGCGACTTCAACGGCCTGCGGATGACAGCCAACGAGGGCATGAAACTGGTGGCTCCGCTGCTGGGAGCGGGGCTGTACGCGCGGTTCGGCGGGGCGGCGGTGGCGGTCCTGGACGCGGTGACGTTCCTGCTGGCGGCGGGGATCTTCGCATTGATACGGGTACGGGAGGCGCGGCCGGTGCCGGGCGGCCACTGGCTGGCCGACACGGCGGAGGGGGCGCGTACGGTGTGGGGCTCGCCGGTGCTGCGGCCGCTGGTCCTCGCGGGCGGGGCGACGATGCTGTGCGCGGGTCTGAACGGGGCGGCGATCTACGCGGTGGTGGACGAGCGGCTCGGCCACTCGGCGGCGTTCGTGGGCGTGCTGTACACGGCGCAGGGAGTGGGCTCGGTGGCGGCCGGTCTCCTCTCGGGCCCACTGCTGCGCCGCCTCCCGATCCACCGCTTCGCCGCCCTCGGCATCGCGGTGTTCGCGGCGTCGGTGTGCGCGCGGATCCTTCCGTACGACGCGGTGGCACTGGCGTGCAGCGCGGGAATCGGCCTCGGGTTGCCGTGCGTGCTGGTGGCGGCGATGACGGCGGTACAGGGGTCGGTGCCGGACGCGGTGCTGGGCCGTACGGCGTCCACGGCGTCGACACTGCTGTTCGTGCCGAATGCGGTGGGGTTGGGGGTGGGGGCCGGGCTGGTGGGGGTGGTGGGGGTGGGGGTGTTGTTGCCGGTGGTGGGGGCGATGGCGGCGGCGGTCGCGCTCGCGCTGAGGGTCCCCCACCCCGCCCCTTCCCTAAACCCTCCGGGGGTGGGGTCGGGCTGAGCTGCGTTTCCCGGGGGCTGCGCCCCCGGACCCCGTTCGTCTGCGGGTCGTCGGTGGCTGGTCGCGCAGTTCCCCGCGCCCCTGAGGGGGTACGGCCGCTGGCGATGGCGAAGCCGAGCCTTTAGGGGCGCGGGGAACTGCGCGACCAGTTGGGGACGGTCCGCAGACGAAGAGCTCCCTCGGAGAGTTTCGGGAAGGGGCGGGGTGGGGGTCAATCCACCACCCCCGCGCGGCGCACCGCCGCCCCGTCCTCCCCCGATGCCAACCCCGCGTGGTACAGCCGCAACTCCGTCGCCCCCGCGGCCTCCGCCAGAGCCGCGTCCTCCCCCAGCGCCCCCGGCCGACCTCCCATCCCCGACACCACCGTCAGGTTCGCAGCGAGCACCGCGCCGGAAGGCGCATGTGCCGCGAACGGCCGCAGTAGGTCCGGGCGGCCGGCCGGGCACGGGACTACCACCCCGTCCGCGAAGGCGAACACGTCCGCCGCGGACACCCCCACGTTCGCCCCGCACCGATGCACCCCGGGATCCGCGTGCAGCAACACTTGGAACCCCGGACCGGCCGCGGCCCGCACCGCCCCGACCACCTCCTCCTGGAGGCTCCGCGCCACCGAGGCCCGGTAGCCGACCGTCGCCTCCAGCAAAGGAGCGGCCGCCGGGGACGGGGCGACACCGCGCCACACCGGCTCCAGCGCCTCCCGCACCGACCCCGCGAGCCACGACGCGTCCAGGCCCCACTCCCCGTACCCCCGTCGGCAGACGTCGCAGAAGCACAGCGACATCAGGTACTGGGCCGTGTCGTCCAGCGCCACCCCCGCGATCTTGTCGTGGGCGTGCAGGTGCGCCAGGCCGTACCAGCCGCAGGACTCCAGTTCCGTCCCGCCCGCCCCGGGTCGTACCGCCGCCTCCGCCGCCAGGGCGACCAGGTACGCGCGGACTTCCGGCCGGGCTATGCAGGGCGCCCAGGGGTAGCGGTCGCCGTACGCGTTGACCACCGAGGTCCCCGGATGCTCCGCGCCCAGGCGGGAGTTGTGGGCGAGAACGACCCAGGAGTGGACGTCGAGGCCGACCGCCGCGAGGGCTTCGGCGGCCTCGCCGTACGCGTCGCCCGGCGCCCACGCCCCGGCCGCGTACGGCCGCAACGCACGGCCGGACCAGCGCCGTTCGTCGACGGGGTACAGGACCGCCGCGTGCTCGGCCGTGACGATCCGGTGGCGCGGGTGGTGCGGGGTGAGGGCCCGGGTCGAGTGGTAGGCGGCGGCCAGCGTCACCTGACGGACGCCCAGGTCGGCGATCCGCGCGGGCGCGTCCGGGTCGCCGATCACGTCCCAGGGGTAGAGGAACGCCGACGCCTTCACGCGCCCGCCCCGTCGGCCAGCAGCGCGCGCCCCCGCTCGATCAGCGCGGCCAGCTGCTTGATGTGGGCCGCGTCGGGCTCGCTCAGCGGCGGCCGCACCTCGCCGACCTCCAGGCCCGCCAGTCGTACGCCCGCCTTGACCAGCGAAACGGCGTATCCGCGTCCCTGGTTGCGCAGTTCGACCAGCGGTACGTAGAAGCCGTCCAGGAGGCGGTTCACGGTGGCGTCGTCGCCGGTGTCGAGCGCCCGGTGGAAGGCGAGCGCGATGTCCGGGGCGAAGCAGAAGACCGCCGACGAGTAGAGCGTGACGCCGATGCCCCGGTAGGCGAGGCCGGTGAGTTCGGCGGTGGGCAGGCCGTTGAAGTAGAGGAACGCGTGGCCGGGCACCTCCCGGCGGACCGTGCTGACGATCCGCTGCATCAGGTCGAGGTCCCCGATGCCGTCCTTGAGGCCGATGATGCCGTCGGTGCGGGCGAGTTCGACGGCCGTCGCGGGCGTGAGGACCGCGTTGTCGCGCTGGTAGACGATGACGTCGAGGGAGGTGGCGGCGGCGAGCGCGGTGTAGTGGCGCAGCAGCCCCTCCTGGTCGGCGACGACGAGGTACGGCGGCATGGCGAGCAGCCCGTCGGCGCCAGCGTCCTCGGCGAGCCCCGCGTACTGGATCGCGAGGGCCGTCCCGTACCCCGCTCCGGCCACCACCGGGACGCGGCCCGCGGCCTCCTCGACGGCGGCGGCCACGCACGCGTGGAACTCCTCCGGGGTGAGCGCGTGGAACTCGCCCGTACCGCAGCAGGTGAACACCGCGGCCGCGCCCGCCTCGATGCCGCTCCTCACGTGCGCGCGGAAGGCGTCGAGGTCGAGGCCGCCGTCCGGCCCGAAGGGGGTGACCGGGAAGAAGAGGAGACCGTCCAGGCGGGCGGCGAGCGGGGAAGGGTTCTTGGGCGTCACAGGCGCTCCCAGGGCAAGGCCGTCGTGCACGGTTCTGATCGACGTCTATATTTCTGAACGCCGCCACGCTATGGCAGCCCCCTGACGACGGTCAAGACGCGAAACCCCGGCGCGCGGGTGTTTTCCGTGCGGGTGACATCTGCGCCGCCATGGCGTCGACAGGCGCTCCGCGCCACACTTGACGGGGCCGGAGGCCGCTCCCTAGCGTTTCCACGGATATGAATGCCATCCACGATGGTGTTCATCCGACGGACCCGCCCGCCCCCGCACCGAGGAGACCCCATGCCCGCTCCCCGCACCGTCCTGCTCACCGGCGCCGCCGGCGGACTCGGCACCCTGATGCGCGGGCTGCTCCCGGCGTACGGCTACGACCTGCGCCTTCTCGACGCGCGGGCCATCCCCGGGGAGCCGGACGCGATCACCGCCGAACTCGGCGACCGGGACGCGCTGCGGGAGGCGGTCCGGGGCGTCGACGCGGTCCTGCACCTGGCGGGCATCTCCCTGGAGTCCACCTTCGACAAGATCCTGCGGGCCAACATCGAGGGCACGTACAACCTCTACGAGACCGCGCGCGAGGAGGGCGTCGCGCGCGTGGTCTTCGCCTCCTCCAACCACGCGGTCGGCTTCACCCCGCGCCCGCAGGGCGAGGCGCCGCTGGAGCCGGACGCCCTGATCCCGGTCGACACGCCCCGCCGTCCGGACACCTTCTACGGCCTGTCCAAGTCGTTCGGCGAGGACCTGGCCCAGTTCTACTGGGACAAGTACGGCCTGGAGAGCGTCTCGGTGCGGATCGGCTCCTGCTTCATGGAGCCCACCTCCGTACGGATGCTGTCGATCTGGATGAGCCCCGGCGACGGCGCCCGGCTCTTCCACGCGGCCCTCACCGCCGAGGGCGTCGGCCACACCGTGGTCTACGGCTCCTCCGCCAACACCCGGCTGTGGTGGGACCTCTCGTCGGCGCGGGCGCTCGGGTACGAGCCGCGGGACGACTCCGAGCAGTACGCCGAGAAGCTGATCGCCGAGCAGGGCGAGCTCGACCCCGACGACCCGGGCCAGTCGTATCTCGGCGGCCACTTCACGACGAACCCGCCGGTGTGGCCGCACTGAATCCAGGGAGGCCGTCGCCCGGTCCGCGACCGTTCACGAATTGGCGGGACGTTCAAGGAACCGTAAAGCCGTGCCGCTCGTTCCCGGGACATGACCGCAATGACACCTGGCTCGAACCTTCCGCTCCCGGCCGCCCGCGTGGCGGTGGACGTCGCCGCTCCGGTGCGGCTCGACGTGTCGGGCCTGTTGCTCACCGCCGACGGCAAGGTGCGCTCGGACGACGACTTCATCTTCTACAACCAGCCCTCGGGCCCCGGTGTCACCTACCGGTCCGGCGGCGGCACCGCTCCGGACGCGATCGTGGTGGACACGGCGGCGGTGCCGCCCGGCATCGAGAAGATCGTGGTCACCGCCAGCCCCGACGCCGCGGGCCAGACCTTCCAGGGCATCGAGCCCACCGCCACCCTGCGCAACGCCGACGACGGCAGCGTGATCGCCACCTTCACCCCGCCGCAGCTCGGCAGCGAGACCGCGCTGGTCGTCATGGAGGTCTATCTGCGCGGCGGCGCCTGGAAGGCCCGCGCGGTGGGCCAGGGGTACGCGAACGGGCTGGCGGGCATCGCCACCGACTTCGGCGTCACGGTCGAGGAGCCCCCGGCCGCAGCGCCCGCCCCCGCCGCACCGGCCCCGGTCGCCCCCGTGGCCGCGCCGCCGATGCCCGCCGCTCCCCCGGCCGCTCCGGCCGCGCCCGCCGCCGCGCCGAGCGGGAAGATCAACCTCGACAAGGGCCGCGTCAGCCTCCAGAAGAACCAGACGGTGTCGCTGGTCAAGGGCGGCCGCCCGCTGCTCTCCCAGGTCAAGATGGGCCTCGGCTGGGAGCCCGCGTTCCGCGGCAAGGACATCGACCTGGACGCCTCGGTGATCGCGTACGGGCCGCAGCGCAACCACCTGGACAGCTGCTACTTCGGCAAGCTCTCGATCCTGGGCGGCGCGGTCAAGCACTCCGGCGACAACCTCACGGGCGAGGGCGCGGGCGACGACGAGGTGATCGTGGTCGACCTGGGCCGAATCCCGGCGGAGGCGACGGGCCTGGTCTTCACGGTGAACTCGTTCTCCGGCCAGAAGTTCACCGAGGTCGCCAAGGCGTACTGCCGACTGATCGACGCGGCGACCGGCGAGGAGCTGGTCCGCTTCGACCTGACCACCGCCGAGCCGCAGACCGGCGTGATGATGGCCAAGCTGATCAAGCAGTTCTCCGGCGAGTGGGAGATGACGGCGCTGGGGAACTTCGTGAAGTCCCGGACGGTGCGCGGGATGGTGAAGCCGTCGGCCGAGGCGCTCTGAC
The DNA here is from genome assembly GCF_014649795.1 of Streptomyces melanogenes. Lineage (GTDB taxonomy): Bacteria > Actinomycetota > Actinomycetes > Streptomycetales > Streptomycetaceae > Streptomyces > Streptomyces noboritoensis. The sequence goes on along the minus strand of NZ_BMTS01000003.1, from coordinate 653,266 downwards.
CCGTAGAGGACACGGCCCGAGACGACCGGGGCCCGTCACCCGCCGCGTGCGGGTGACGGGCCCCGCGCGTTTCCGTGACGCGCCCCGCCGCTGAATGTCTGTTACTGCATGCCTGTTGTCGAGACCTCACAACCTCCCCTGGACAAATCGATCCGTTCGGCCCCTCCCCGCGGCCGTCCGCGACTGGCAGGGTCGAGGGTATGAACGATCATGAAGACGTAGTGGTGACCGGGCTCGGCGCGATCACCCCGCTCGGCGCCGACGCCACATCCACCTGGTCCGGGCTGCTCACCGGCAAGTCCGGGGTGTCCCTGCTCACCGAGGAATGGGCGGCGGATCTGCCGGTCCGGGTCGCGGCGGGACTGCCCGTCGACCCGGTCTCGCTGCTCGACCGGGTGGAGGCACGGCGCCTTGACCGATGTGAACAACTGGCGCTGATCAGCTCCCGCGAGGCCTGGCGGGACGCGGGCACCCCCGAGGTCGAGCCCGAGCGGCTGGCGGTGGTGATCGGCACCGGCACCGGTGGCGTGCTGACCACGCTGGGCCAGGACGACACGTACGAGAAGAGCGGCGCGCGCAGGCTCTCGCCGTACGCCGTGCCGATGCTGATGCCCAACGGCCCGGCGGCCTGGGTCTCCATGGACCTGGGCGCGCGGGGCGGGGCACGCACACCGGTGAGCGCCTGCGCGTCCGGGGCCGAGGCCATCGCGATGGGGCTCGACCTGATCCGCGCGGGCCGGGCCGACGTGGTGGTCGCGGGCGGCACGGAGGCCTGTCTGCACCCGTTCACGCTCGCCGCGTTCGCGCAGATGAAGGCGCTGTCGCCGCAGGAGCACGACCCCGAGACGGTGTCCCGCCCGTTCGACGCGGACCGCAGCGGTTTCGTGATGGGCGAGGGCGCGGGCGTACTCGTCCTGGAGCGGGCCTCCTTCGCGCGGGCGCGGCGGGCACGGGTGTACGGGGCGGTGGCGGGGGCCGCCGTGACCTCCAGCGCCGACCACATCACTGCGTCGGACGTGGCCGGGCAGGTCCGGGCGATCGAGACGGCCCTGCGGGACGCGGACCTCGGCCCCGCCGACATCGGGGTGGTGCACGCGCATGCCACGTCGACTCCGTCGGGTGATCTGGCCGAGGCGGATGCCGTGGAGCGGGCGGTCGGGACGCATGCGGTGGTGACCGCGACGAAGTCGATGACGGGGCATATGTTGGGGGCGTCGGGGGCGGTGGGGGCGATGGCGGCGTTGCTCGCCCTGCACGAGGGGATTGTTCCGGCTACGCGGAATCTGGAGCGGCTGGATCCGGGGGTGGGGCTGGATGTGGTGGCGGGGGCGAACCGTACGGGCTCGTGGGACGCGGCCCTGGCCAACTCGTTCGGCTTCGGCGGCCACAACGTGAGCCTGATCCTGAAGCGGTCCTGACTCGCGGGGTCAGTCCCCCACCCCGCCCCTTCCCGAAAGCCCTCTGGCGGGCGGCCTGGTTCTTCGGCTGCGGGCCGTCCCCAACTGGTCGCGCAGTTCCCCGCGCCCCTAGGTAGTTAGGGGCGCGGGGAACTGCGCGAGCGACCCAGCACGGTCCGCAGACGAAAGACAGCGGGGTGCAGGGGCCGCAGGCCCCGCTCAGGTGAGCCCACCCACCCCAGCCCTCCCCCCACCCCCGGAGGATTTAGGGAAGGGGCGGGGTGGGGGCGCAACCACGGATGGGGTCGCGCGCGTCGCACATTCTGACAGTCGTCAGGGGAGGTGCGGTGGGCGAGATCGGCGGGTACCGCCTCGTCGCGCTGCTCGGCGACGGCGGCATGGGCCAGGTACACCTCGCCCGCGCCGCCTCCGGCAGACTCGTCGCGCTGAAGACCGTGCACCCGCACCTCGCCGCCGACCCCCGCTTCCGCGAGCGGTTCCGCCGCGAGGTGGCGGCCGCCAGAGCGGTGGACGGCCCGTACACCGCCGGCGTGCTCGCGGCCGACCCGGACGCCGAACCCCCGTGGCTGGCCACGGCGTACGCCGCCGGGCCCGCCCTCTCCGAGGCCGTCTCCGCGCTCGGCCCCCTCGGCCCCCGCCAGCTCGCCGCGCTCGGCGCCCTGCTGGCGGAGGCGCTGGCCGCCGTACACGCCGCGCACCTCGTCCACCGCGACCTCAAGCCCGCCAATGTGATCGTGACCCGGGACGGCCCGAAGGTCATCGACTTCGGGATCGCCAAGGGGACCGGGGAGGCGGACGCGGAGGCGCTCACCCACTCCGGCGAGGTCGTCGGCTCCCCCGGCTTCATCGCCCCCGAGCAGCTCGCCCGCCAGGGCGAACCCGGGCCCCCCGCCGACGTCTTCGCGCTGGGCGGGCTGCTCGCGCTCTGCGCCACCGGCCGCAACCCGTTCGGCGCGGGGAGCGCCCCGCAGGTGCTGTACCGCACGCTGCACGAGGAGCCGGACCTCGACGGCGTACCGGGCGACGACTGGCGGGAGTTCCTCGGCCGGTGCCTGGCCCGCGAGCCCGCCGACCGGCCCGCTGTCGCCGAGGTCCTGGCGTGGTGCGCCGGGCGCAGCGCCCCCGAGCCCTGGTGGGAGCAGGAGCCGGTCACCGGGCTGATACGCCAGCACGAGGAGGCCACGGCCGAGTTGATCGAGGCGGCGCCGGCCGTGGCCGACCCGGAGCCGCCCGCCCGCGCCTCCCGCCGCCGCTTCCTCCTCTGGTCCGCCTCCGGCGCCGTCGCCGCCGCCGGAATCTCGACGGCGGTCGCACTCGGCAAGGACGGACACGCGAGCGCCGAGCGCCCCTCCCCTGCCCCCTACCCCCGCGGCCGCGCCCTGTGGACCCGTGACCTCGGCCCCACCCAGTACGGCGGCGCCCTGATCCGCCACGGCGACGCCCTCTACGTCCACGACACCGCCTCCCTCACCCGCCTCGACCCCGCCACCGGCGCCGTCCGCTGGCAGCGGGACGCCAAGGGCGTCAGCCAGGTCGTGCCGTACGGCAAGGACGTCGTCCACCTCGTACGCGCCGAGCTCGCCGGTGCCCCGACCCTCGTCGCGCTCGACGCCGCCACCGGCGACCCCCGCTGGGAGACCCGCGACCCCCGGCTCGAAGGGCTGCGGCCGCGCACCTCGCTCCTGCCGGACGACGTCGAACTGGAGGGCTCCCGGGGCCTGTTCGTGCTCGGCGACAAGGTCGCGTGCTTCGTCACGTACGAGTCGTACGACACCGAATGGTCGCGGCGCACCGGGCACAAGCGGCCCTGGCGGGCGTACGGCTACGACCCGGCGACCGGCGAGGGGCTCTGGTACCACGAGGGGACGGCCGCCGGGGTGACGGCGGTGCGGTACGCGGGCGGGCGGTTCGCGATCGCCTCGTCCGTCTACGCCCAGTCGGGCGGGCCCGAGCAGCTCAAGGTGCGCGCGCGGGACCCGCTGCACGTGCTGCGGGCCTCCGACGGCCGCCTGGAGACGACCGTCACGGGCGGCGCGCTGCGGCCGGACGCCCACCCGGGGGCCACCGGCACGGGCTACTTCGCGCTCGGCGAGGCGGTCAGCGCCGTCGATCTGGCAGCCCGGACCACGCTGTGGTCCCGGGGCGTCACCGGCTCGGTGTCCGTGACGCCGACGGCCACCGACGGCCTGGTGCACGCCGCTTCGCACTCGGAGGTGAGCGCCCTGGACGCGGCCACCGGGCGGACCCGCTGGCTGCGCACGGACGTACGGCGCCTCACCGACGCACCCCACGCGTCACCGCCGCCCCTGCTCTCCGAGGGGCGGCTGTACGTCACCGGCCCGGAGCCGGGCAGCGACCAACTCGCGCTGGGCGGGCCGAAGTGGGGGCTGCACGCGCTGGACCCGGCGACGGGGAAGCTGGTGTGGGCCGTGCCGTTCGAGGGCCGCGACGACCTGCTCGGGTGTGCCGGGGGCGGGCTTGTGCACGTGCGCGTCGGCTCGGTCGTCACCACCTTCCGCGGGCCGGACGGCGCCGCATGACGGACCCGCTGCTCGCCTCGGATCCGCGCCGGCTGGGCGGGATCCGGCTCCTCGGCGGGCTGGGGGCGGGCGGGATGGGGCAGGTGTACCTCGGGCGGACGCCGGGCGGGCGGCTCGTCGCCGTGAAGACCGTCCACGAGCACCTCGCGGACGACCCGCACTACCGGGAGCGGTTCCGGCGCGAGGCTGCCGCCGCGCGGGCCGTGACGGGCGCGCACACGGCCCCGGTCCTGGACGCCGATCCCGACTCGCCGGTGCCGTGGCTGGCCACGGCGTTCCTGCCGGGCGTGGCGCTGGGCCGGGCCGTGGCGGCGGGCGGTGCGCTGCGGTCGTCCGCGGTGCGGGCGCTGGGCGCGGCCCTCGCCGAGGCGCTGACCGGGATCCACGCGGCGGGTCTGGTGCACCGCGATCTGAAGCCGTCGAACGTGCTGGTCACGGCGGACGGGCCGCGCGTCATCGACTTCGGCATCGCCCGTGCGGTGCACAGACAGGCGCTGACGGAGACCGGAGCGATCATCGGGACGCCGGGGTATCTGGCCCCGGAGCTGATCGCCGGGGACGGCCCGCCCGCGACGGCCTCGGCCGATGTGTTCGCGCTGGGCGCGGTGCTGGCGTTCGCGGCGACCGGCCTGGGCCCGTTCGGCACCGGCACGGTCGCGATCCTGCTGTTCCGCACGGTCCACGAGGAGCCCGAACTGTCCGGAGTCCCGCGCGCGTTCGGGCTGCGGGAGCTGGTGGAGCGCTGCCTGGACAAGGATCCCGAGGCCCGTCCGACCGTACGGACCGTGCTGCGGGCGCTGCGCGACCCCCGGCCCCCGCTGTGGTGGCGCGAGGAGCCCGTACGGTCGCTGGTCCTCGCCGACGACCCGGTGCCGGAGCCGCAGGACGCGCCGCCGCCGACGGTACGGGAGACCGTACGCGAACCGGTGACCGGTCCCGTACGCCCGTGGCGCGGCCGGGCGGTGGCCCGGCGGGGCCTGCTGCTCGCGGGCGGCGGCGGGCTCGCCGCGCTCTTCGGGTACGCGCTGCTGCGGCCGACCCCGCACGGCGGCGGATCCGGGACGTCGTGGGACCCGGTGGTGCGTACGGGCGCGGCGGCGGGCGGGGCGCGCTGGAGCCTGGAGCCGGGGAGCGGCGAGGTGGACGCGCTGCTCGTGGCCGGGGCGGCCCTGCTGGTGCACGGCACCGACGCGGCCGGCTCGCCGTCCGGCGTGGTCGAGGCGCGCGCGGGCGCCGACGGGGCGCCGCTGTGGCAGCGGAAGGCGGGCGGGAAGGCGAGCGGGTGGTGGGGCACGTCCGACGGACTGCTGCTCGCACCGGATCTGGGACTCCCGGCCGTCGCTCTCGCGAAGGGAGCCGTCCGCGTGAAGAAACCCCAACTGGCGCCCACGCTGGGCTGGTTCACGTCGACGGGCGGGCTCCTGCTCGACTCGTCCGTGCAGACGAGCTCCGAGTGGCGCACCCGGGCCACCGACCCGGCCACCGGCGCCGTCCGCTGGACCACCCCGCCGGGCCCGGCGACCGTGGCCCCCGCCGTGCTCGGCGACGCGCTGCTGCTCGCCCCGGTGCCGGGCGCGTCGACGCGGGTGCGGTGCGTGGGCGTGAAGGACGGCGTGGAGCGGTGGACGTATCCGCCGACGGAGAGCGTGCTGGCGGTGTGTGCGCTGCCGGACGGGTTCGCGGTGCTCACGACGACCGGGAAGCTGCACGTCATCGGCACGGACGGCCGCGCGATCCGTCCCGTACAGCCGCTCGCGCACCTGGACCTCCCGGCCGGGTCCACCGCACTGGCCCAGTCGGCCGGGAAGCTGCTGATCACCGCCGGGAACAGGCTGTACGGCCACGACGTACGCTCCCCTTGGTCGCGGCCCACCCTGGGGCTCGACGCGAGCTGGCCCAAGCGGCTCGGCGGGGCCCGCGCGCCGGTGACCGGCGGCGGGCTGCTGCTGCACTGGCGGGACGCGGGCACCCTGGAGGCGGTGGCCCCGGCGACCGGTGGGGTCCGCTGGGCCGCACAGGTGAGCGGCGGGGTCGCCCAGGTCCCCCCGGTGGTGGCGGGCCCACTGGTCTACGCGGCGGCGGGCAGCGGCTGCACCGCCCTGCGCCTCACCGACGGCCGCGCACTGCGGAGTTGGCCGCTGCCGGACCGGGTGAGCGAGCTCGCGGCGGACGAGGTGGGCTGGTACGCCCGTATCGGCAAGGCGTCGATACGGGCGTACGACAAGCCCTCCGTCTAGCGGGGCTGGCGGCGCCAGGGGCCGGTGATCGCGAGCATGATGCCCGGCTCCTGGATGTTGGCGAACAGTGTCCGGCCGTCGGGCGAGAAGGTCACCCCGGTGAACTCGCTGTACTCCGGGGCCTGTTCGGTGCCCTGGTTGAGCTCGTTGCGGGCGATCGGATACGTACGCCCGGAGTCGGTCGCGCCGAACAGGTGCTGGATCCCCTCGCCGTCCTCGGCGATGACCAGGCCGCCGTACGGAGAGACCGTGATGTTGTCCGGTCCGTCGAAGGCGCCGTCCTGGCCGGGCGCGGGGTTGACGCCGAGCAGCACCTTCAGGGTGAGGGTGCGGCGGCGCGGGTCGTAGAACCACACCTGGCCGTCGTGCTGGACCGGGGACTCCTCGCGGGCGTACGAGGAGACGATGTACGCGCCGCCGTCGCCCCACCACATGCCCTCCAGCTTGCGGGCGCGGGTGACGTCCTGGCCGCTGAACTGCTTGCGCACGGAGGTGGTGCGGGCGTCGCGGTCGGGCACGTCGACCCAGTCGACCCCGTACACCGTGCCGATCTTGGTGGCGCGGGAGAGGTCGTCGACGAACCGGCCGCCCGCGTCGAAGCACTTGGTGGCCTGGAGGACCCCGGCGTCGTCGGCCAGCGCGCGCAGCCGGCCGCGGCCGTGCTTGAAGCCGTGCGGCGGGGTCCAGCGGTAGAGCAGGCCGTTGGGCCCGGCGGCGTCCTCGGTCAGGAAGAGGTGGCCGCGCCGGGGGTCGACGACGACGGCCTCGTGGGCGTACCGGCCGAGCGCCTTGAGGGGCTTGGGGGCGAGGTTGGCACGCCGGTCGCAGGGGTCGACCTCGAAGACGTAGCCGTGGTCCTTGGTCATCCCGTTGGAGCCCGCCTTGTCCTCGGTCTCCTCGCAGGTCAGCCAGGTGCCCCAGGGGGTGGCGCCGCCCGCGCAGTTGGTGGAGGTACCGGCGATGCCGACCCACTCGGCGACCGGGCCGCCGTGCGCGTGCACCTCGACGACGGTGCAGCCGCCGGACGCGGCCGGGTCGTACACCAGGCCCTCGGTGAGCGGCACCGGGCGCGGCCAGTTCTTGCGCGGGCCCTTCAGCTCGTGGTTGTTGACGAGCAGGGTGACGCCGCGCGGCCCTTCGAAGGCGGCGGTGCCGTCGTGGTTGGACGGGGTGGTCTCGCCGGACTCCAGCTTGGTGACGCCGCTGTGGGTGACGATGCGGTACGAGAAGCCCTTCGGCAGCGCGAGTATGCCCTTGGGGTCGGGCAGCAGCGGGCCGTAGCCCGGCTCGTGGTGCCCGTGCCCGTGCTCGGCGGCCAGCGCGCCCGGCGCCGTGGCCAGCGCCCCGACGGATCCGGTGAGGGCGACCCCGGCACCGGTGAGGGCGGAATTCCTGGCGAACTCCCTGCGGCTGAGCGACATCGCGGTCTCCTGACGGGGGTTGCGGGCGGGGGCGGGCCCAGGGTCCCGGGGATGGGCGAACACCGCAATAACACGGGGTGTCGCCCGCCTCAACTCCCTTGCCCCGGGGGGCGCCCTTCGCCTGCGGCCCGGTGGTGGGCTGGTCGCGCAGTTCCCCGCGCCCCCAAAGACCGGCCGTCGTTCGTCTGCGGACCGTGGTGGGTTGCTCGCGCAGTTCCCCGCGCCCCTAAAGGGGCGCCCCGAAGGGGCGCATCTCAGGGGCGCGGGGAACTGCGCGACCAGCCACAGACGTAGCCGCAGACGAACCGCCGCAGCCCAAGGGCTACGCCCGCGAGCGGGCCTTGAAGGCCGCCTTGCGGGCCTCCTTCGCCACCTTCTTGTCGGGGTGCAGGCGCCCCATCGCCTCCAGGACGTCCGCCGTCGCGGGGTGCTCGACCCGCCACGCCGCGTCGAAGAAGCCGCTGTGCTGGCCGACGAGGCCCTCCACCAGGCCCTGGAGCTCCTCCAGATCCCCGTCCACCGCCAGCTGCGCCGCAATCGTGTCCACGGCCAGCCAGAACACCATCGCCTCCGGCGGCGCGGGGACGTCCGCCGCGCCCCGCTCGGCAAGCCACACCCGGGCGAGGCCGCCCAGCTCCGCGTCGTCCAGGACCTCGCGCAGCGCGGGCTCGGCCTCGGGGCCGGTGAGGGCGAGCGCCTGCTGGCAGTGCAGCCGGCGCAGCGGGCCGCGCTCGTCCGAGCCCCGGGCCGCCGCCAGCAACTCCCGTACCGCAGAGGGGAGTTCGTGCCGCGCCAGCCACTGCTCGGTCTCGGCGCGGGCGGCCGCCTCCGCGTAGTACGCGATGCCGTCGAGCAGCACGTCCGCACCCTTGTCCGCGAGGTCGCCGACGGCCGGCGCCTCCACGCCCGCCTCCAGCATCCGGGCCCGTACGCCGTAGAGGCCGAGCGGGGTGAGGCGGACCATGCCGTACCGGGCCACGTCCTCGTCGTCGACGGGCGGCGCGGGCTCCTCGTCCTCCTCGGCCATCAGGGCCTCGTCCACCGGCCGGTACTCGACAAGCCCGATCGGCTCCAGGAGGCGGAACTGGTCGTCGAGGCGCATCATCGCGTCCGACACCTGCTCCAGGATGTCGTCGGTGGGCTCCCCCATGTCGTCGGGGACGATCATCGACGCGGCGAGCGCGGGCAGCGGCACCGGCCCCTCGCCCGCGCCGCCCTCGGTGACGGTGAGCAGGTAGAGGTTGCCGAGCACGCCCTCCAGGAAGTCCGCCTCCGCCTGCGGGTCCCAGTCGAGCCGGTCGAAGTCGAGCTCGCCGTCGTCGCCGATGAGGTCGGCGAAGTCGTCGAGCACGGGGGCGGTCGCGTCCGCGAAGACCGCGTCGAAGGCGTCCAGCCAGGTGGTGAGGACGTCCTGCGGGGAGCCGGAGGTGAGCAGGGCGAGGCTCTCGCCCGCGACGGCCGTGCCCTCGCCGTCCTCGTCCTCCGCGTCGGTGACGTCGACGAGCCCGGCGTCCACGGCGATCCGCCACGCCTCGCTCGCGTCCGCCGCGCCGTCCTCGTCGACGGTGAGGCCCAGTGCCTCGGCGGCCGCGGGCAGTTGCTCCTCGACGAGCTCACCCCCGGCGCCGACCCGGGTCCCGGGCCCGGCCCAGCGGGCGAGCCGGGCGGCGCGGGCCAGCAGCGGGGCGGCGAGCGCCGCCCGCGCGAGTTCGGCCTCGGAGTGCAGCCGCACCGGCGGCAGGGTGGGGCGGTCTCCGGACATCTGTGGCGTACTCCTCGGCGAAGCGGTGGTTGCGGCGGTGTGATGCGAGAGGCACCCAGCGTAGACGTATTTCACCGGGTATCGCCGCCCACCGGCCACAGCCGCCGCCGGGCCGCACGGCGGGTTCCGGCCGGGGCCGCGACGGTTGCGTACGGGAATCGCCGTGCGGTGGCCGGGCTCCCCCGGCGGACGGTTCATCCAGCCGTCAGATTCCGGCCACCCGGCGACCCTTGACAACTGCCCCGGTCAGCCAAGAGATTGACGCGCGTAGAACTTGCTGCACACCTGAGCAGCACCGCACCCGCACGTGCACCGATTCCCTCATCTTCCGGAGTTCCTTGATGCCCGTTCCGAGATCCGCCGCCGTCTCCGCCGTCGTCGCCGCCGCGCTGGGCGCCGGTCTGCTCGCCGCCGGCTCGTCGGCCGCCGCCGACCCGACCGTCGCCCGCATCCACGACATCCAGGGCACGACCCGCACCTCGCCGCTGGCCGGCAAGCAGGTCGCGGAGGTGCCGGGCGTCGTCACCGGCGTACGGACGTACGGCTCCTCGAAGGGCTTCTGGTTCCAGGACACCGCACCGGACGACAACCCGGCCACCAGCGAGGGCGTCTTCGTCTTCACCGGCTCGGCCCCGACCGTGGCCGTGGGCGACTCGGTGAAGGTCTCCGGCACGGTGACCGAGTACGTCCCGGGCGGCCTCTCCTCCGGCAACCAGTCGCTGACCCAGATATCGAAGCCGACCGTGACGGTCGTCTCCTCGGGCAACCCGCTGCCGGCCCCGGTCGCGGTGACGGCCCGTACCGTTCCCGACCGCTACACCCCGGCGGGCGACCCGGCCGCCGGCAACAGCGTCAACGGCCTGACCCTCCAGCCGAAGAAGTACGCCCTGGACTACTACGAGTCCCTTGAGGGCATGAACATCCGCATCGGCACCTCGCGGATCGTCGGCGCCACCGACCCGTACAGCGAGCTGTGGGTCACCGTGAAGGGCCGCGAGAACCGCACCAAGCGGGGCGGCACGCTCTACTCGTCGTACGACGACCAGAACACCGGCCGCCTCCAGATCCAGAGCCTGGTGCCGAGCGCGCAGCAGCCCTTCCCCAAGGCGAACGTCGGTGACACGCTGACCGGCGCCACCGAAGGGCCGCTGGACTTCAACCAGTTCGGCGGGTACACGATCACCGCCCGCACCCTCGGCACGGTCAAGGACAACGGCCTCAAGCGCGAGACCACCCGCAAGCAGCGCACCGGCGAGCTCGCGGTCGCCACGTACAACGTGGAGAACCTGGACCCGAGCGACCCGCAGGCGAAGTTCGACGCGCTGGCCGACGGTGTGGTCACGCACCTCGCCTCGCCCGACATCGTGGCCCTGGAGGAGATCCAGGACAACAACGGCGCCAAGAACGACGGCACGGTCGACGCGTCCGCCACCATCAAGAAGTTCACGGACGCGATCGTCGCCAAGGGCGGCCCCGCCTACCAGTGGCGCTCGATCGACCCGGAGAACCTGAAGGACGGCGGCGAGCCCGGCGGCAACATCCGCCAGGTGTTCCTCTTCAACCCGGCGCGGGTCTCCTTCACCGACCGCCCCGGCGGCGACGCCAAGACCGCCGTCGGCGTCACCGGCACCAAGGGCCGCGCGGCCCTGACCCTCTCCCCCGGCCGCATCGACCCGGCGAACCCGGCGTGGGCGGACAGCCGCAAGCCGCTCGCGGGCGAGTTCGTCTTCAAGGGGCAGACGGTCTTCGTCATCGCCAACCACTTCGCCTCCAAGGGCGGCGACGAGGGCCTGGTCTCGCAGCACCAGCCGGTGCCGCGCTCCTCGGAGGCCAAGCGGCTGCTCCAGGCGCAGGCCGTGAACGGCTTCGTGAAGCAGATCCTCGCGGTCGACAAGCACGCCCGGGTGCTCGCGCTCGGCGACATCAACGACTTCGACTTCTCGGGCACCACCAAGGCCCTGGAGGACGGCGGCGCGCTGCGCTCGGCTTTCCGCACGCTGCCGAAGAAGGAGCGTTACTCCTACGTGTACCAGGGCAACACCCAGGTGCTCGACCAGATCCTGACCAGCCCGGCCGTGCGCGGCTTCGACTACGACAGCGTGCACATCAACGCGGAGTTCGCCGACCAGAACAGCGACCACGACCCGCAGGTCATCCGCTTCCGCCCGTAGGTCAGGAGGCCGGGGTGACGGTCAGCGCCGGAAGGTAGCGCGTCACCCCGCCGCCGGTGACGCCCGGGTGGTCGTGCACCCGGGCCCACTGCGGGGTCTTCGAGCCGACCCCGTCGCTGCCGGCGGCGAGCGCGTCGATGTGGGCCCGCTCGCTCTCCCACTCGGCGTAGTTGAGGACGCGGGTGCCGTCCAGGCTCGCGTGGAAGTGCGCGGAGATGCCGCCGGGCGGCAGGTCCGGGTCGGTGTCCAGGGCCTCGAAGACGGCGTCCACCCAGGCGCGCTGGCGCTGCGGGTCCGATCCTTCGAACTCGACGTCGACGATCACGATGCAGCCGGGCGTACGGGGGTCGCCCGGCTGCGGACCGCCGCTGCGGTAGAGCTCGTACGAGTGCAGGCCCGCGCGCTCGATGCCGGGGACGGCCGCGTCGATCTCGGCGTTGCGGCCGTCCCGGAACCGCCGGAAGAAGTCCTGGTAGGCGTCCTCGCTCCGCCACTGCGAGTAGTGCAGGAGGGCGTCGCCGTCGGTGCCGGTGTACACGCTGTACGAGAGCAGCCCGACGTCCGGCCAGTCCCGGCTGCCCCACGCCTCGGCGATCGCCTCGACGGCGGCGCGCTGCCGCTCGGGGGTGCCCATGCGCCAGACGCTGGACTTGACGACGCCGACGCCGGAGCGGCGCGGGTCGGGCAGGGCGTCGAACTTCACGTCGGTGGGCGTGGCGGACATGGCGGTCTCCTGGTGATCGTCGCGGTGCTGTGCTGCGCTGACGATCACCATCCTGAAATGTCAAGGGCACTTGAGGTCAAGGACGGACAGAGGCCCTCCTGGTCCCCCTACCGAGAGTCCCTCTACCGCGAGTCGCCCTTGTCGCCGAGCCGCGCCAACTCGCTCTGGAACCAGTCGAGCCGGGCCTGGAGCAGCGCCGCCTCGGCGACCAGCTCCGGGTAGGTCCGGCCGGGCTCGGCGGCGCCCGTGTCGACGGCGTTCGCGGCGAGAACCCTCAACCCCGCCCCACCGCGCCGGGCGAAGTCGTCGAACCCCACGGTCGCGCGCGACCCCGCGCACGCCGCGCAGACCGGCTCCACGACCCGCCACCCGGGCCGCCCCCAGCCCGCGTCGGCGAGGCCGGTCGCCCGCCGCCGGCAGCGGCACGGCCCGGCCGTGGCGGTGCGCACCCGCTGGCGGGCGTAGCGCATCCCGCGCTCGAACCGGATGTAGCGCCCCAGGACCGCCACTTCGAGCAGCAACGCGCCCCGGTGGTCGGCCGTGCAGGTCAGCGCCGCCGCCTCGGCGCGCTCGTGCAGACAGTGGAAGCCGCAGTCGCAGAGCCTGGACGGCGAGCGGTGGCGCCGCCCGTAGGCGCAGTGCGCGTCGTCCAGGACGCCGTAGGGCAGGGCGGCGCCCAGCGAGATGCCGAGGAACCCGGCCCGGGAGCCGTCCTGGGAGAGCGCCGCGTGGGCGATCTTGTAGCCGGTGGGCGGCTCCGTCGGGCGTTCCTCGGGGAGCCGCAGTCTCATCGGCCCGCCGTCACCTCGACGGGCACCTCGGCCGGGATCTCCTCGGGCACGGGCGGCGCCTCGTCCCGTACGACATCTTCGGGCCGCTCCTCCGCGACACCGGTGGCGAGAGCCTTGCCGAGCTTCATGACGACCTCCGACGGTACGACGGTACGGACATGAACGGACACACCGGTCTCTCATGGTGACGCACGCCCGAGCGGCCGCCAAGAGCGCCTGCGCCCCGAACAGTTCAGCACTGCTGTGGATTAACCCGAAGCAAATCTAAGTAGACCTTCACGCTCACTCCGCCCAGACTGCGTGAATGAGCACTCCCCGCCCTTTCGGGCGCGCACTTTGCGCCATGATCACGCCGTTCACCGCCGACGACACGCTCGACCTCGACCACGCGCGGCGGCTCGCCGCGCACTTGGTCGCCGAGGGCTGCGACGGCCTGGTGCTCAGCGGCACCACGGGCGAGTCGCCCACCACGACCGACGCCGAGAAGGCGGCGCTGGTACGGGCGGTGCGCGAGGAGGTCGGGGCCGACATCCACGTCGTGGCCGGGGTCGGAACGGCGTCCACCCGGCACACCGTGGAGCTGGCCCGCCAGGCCGAGGAGGCGGGCGCGAACGGCCTGTTGGTGGTCTCGCCGTACTACAGCCGCCCGCCGCAGGACGCGGTCGAGGCGCACTTCCGCACGGTGGCGGACGCCACGGGGCTGCCCGTGATGCTCTACGACATCCCCGGCCGGACGGGCGTCCGGATCGGCACGGACGCGCTGCTGCGGCTCGCGGAACACGAGCGGATCGTGGCGGTCAAGGACTGCGCGTACGACCTGCTCGCCTCCACCAAGGTCATCGGCCGCACCTCGCTGGCGTACTACTCGGGCTGCGAGGAGACGAACCTGCCGCTGTACGCGGTGGGGGCAGCGGGCTATGTGAGCACGGTGGCGAACGTGGCCCCGGCCCAGATGCGGGCCCCCCTGGACGCGTACGACAAGGGCGACACAGCAGAGGCAACCCGCCTCAACCACCTCACGCTCCCGCTGTCGGAGCTGATGATGGCGTCGGGCTTGCCGGGGACGGTGACGGTGAAGGCGCTGCTGAACACTCCGGTCCGCGAACCCTTGCAACCCGCGAGCGCGGACCAGGTCGCCGTGCTGCAGAGGGCATACGACGACCTGATCCACTGAGTACCCAGGGGCGCGGGGCTGTGACATTTTGCGGCTCCGCCGCGTGGGCGCGACCAGCCACCCACGGCCCGCAGCCGAAAACGCGCCCCTCAAAACCCTCAGTTGTGACTGTGCAGAATCTCGTTGAGCCCGCCCCACACGGCGTTGTTGGGCCGAGCCTCAACCGCACCCGTAACCGAGTTCCGCCGGAACAGAATGTTCGACGCACCGGACAGCTCGCGAGCCTTCACGATCTGCCCGTCCGGCATGGTCACCCGCGTACCGGCGGTGACATACAGCCCGGCCTCCACGACGCACTCGTCACCGAGGGCGATCCCCACCCCGGCCTCCGCGCCGACGAGGCACCGCTCACCGATGACGATACGAACGTTGCCCCCACCCGACAGCGTGCCCATCGTGGACGCGCCGCCGCCGATGTCGGAGCCGTTGCCGACGACGACACCGGCGGAGATCCGGCCCTCGACCATCGACGTCCCGAGCGTGCCCGCGTTGAAGTTCACGAAGCCCTCGTGCATCACGGTGGTGCCCTCGGCCAGGTGCGCGCCGAGGCGCACCCGGTCGGCGTCGGCGATGCGGACGCCCGTGGGGACCACGTAGTCCGTCATGCGCGGGAACTTGTCGATGGACGTCACCTGGAGGTGCAGTCCGGCGGCGCGGGCGTTCAGGCGCACCGTCTCGATGTCGTCGACGGCGACCGGGCCGAGCGAGGTCCAGGCGACGTTGGCGAGCAGGCCGAAGACGCCGTCCAGGCTCTGGCCGTGCGGCTTGACCAGGCGGTGCGAGAGCAGGTGCAGGCGCAGGTACGCGTCGTGGGCGTCCAGCGGCTTGTCGTCGAGCGAGGCGATGACCGTACGGACGGCGACGACCTCGACGCCCCGGCGCTCGTCGACGCCGAGCGCGGCGGCCGCGCCCTTGCCGAGGAGCGCGGTGGCCTGGTCGGCGGTGAGCCGCTCGGTGCCGGCCGGGCCGGGCTCTTCGACGAGCTCGGGGGCGGGGAACCAGGTGTCGAGGACGGTGCCGTCGCCGGCGAGGGTGGCGAGGCCGGCGGCGACGGCGCCGGTGGAGCGAGAAGCAGTAGCAGTCGTGTCGGTCATGGCAGAAAACCTAACCGGCGGTGGCCCGCCGGGGCGAACCGGTCTCATGTGACGGGCGCGCGTCACCCCCGGTCAGCGGCGCCGGAAGGCGGCGCGCCCAGAGCACCGCGAGCCCGGCGAGGCCCGCGAGGGCGGCGCACAGCGGCCACAGCAGTCCGGGCGCGGCGGTGTAGAGGGCGCCGCCGAGCGGCGGGGCGAGCACCTGGCCGCTGATGGAGGCGCCCGCGTACAGGCTCTGGAAGCGGCCCTGGGCGTGGGCGGGCGCCTGGTCGGCGACGTACGCGGTGGCGGTGGTCTTGTAGAGGATCTCGCCGAGGGTGAGCGACACCATCAGGGCGAGGGCCCAGCCGAGGGCGGCGCCCGGGATCAGCAGCGCGTAGCCGAGGCCGACGAGGAGCAGTCCGCAGCCGACGACCGACAGCGGGGCGCGGCCGCGCAGGGCGTGGACGGCGGGCAGTTCGAGGCAGAGGATCACTGCGCTGTTGAGGGCGATGAGCCAGCCGTAGACGTGCTCGTCCAGGCCGTGGTCGCCGAGGAAGACGGGCAGAGTCGAGTACTGCTGGCGGTAGACGAGGTCGACGCAGACGATCGCGGCGAGCAGGACGAGCACGGCGGGCCGCACCCGCAGCTCCCGCCACAGGCCGGGCGCGCCCGGGTCGTACGACGGCTTGGCGTGGGCGGCCCCGCGGGCGGGCAGCACGCGGGCGGCGTAGGCGGCGAAGAGCAGGGTGCCGACGCCGTCGGCGGCGAAGAGCCAGTCGTACGACCAGTGGGCGGCGACCAGGGCGCCCAGCGGCGGCCCGACGGTGAAGCCCGCGTTGGCGGCGAACCGCATCACGGCGAAGCCCTGGCGTCGGCTTCCCTCGGGGACGCCGACGGCGACGAGCGCGGAGTTGGCGGACCGGACGACTCCGGAGGCGTACTGGGCGATCGGCAGGGCGACGGCCAGCAGGGCGGTCGGCAGCAGCCCGAGGGTGGCCAGGACGGTGCCGCTGACCACGGCGCCGGCGAGCAGGGCGCGCCGGTGGCCGTAGCGGTCGCCGAACGAGCCGCCGGTGAAGTTCCCGGCGACCAGGCCGATGCCGCCGATCCCGCTGATCACCCCGGCCTGGCCGACGCTCAGGCCGCGCGGGCCGGTCAGGTACACGAACAGGTAGATGAACGTGAAGCTGACGACCGCGTTGAAGAACATGCCGAAGCACAACAGCCGGACGGTTCTCGGCACCGCGCGCAAGGTCTTCACGCCGTCGCCCCCCCTGGGTCTCGCTCACAAGTGAGTTCCTTATGGGAACGGACTATGTCAGCATGGGGATCGCAGGTCAACGGCGTACGGAAGGATGGGCCCATGCCTCAACGGACCCGTCTCCACGACGAGCACTGCGCGATCGCCCAGGCCCTGGACGTCGTCGGCGACTGGTGGACGCTCCTGATCGTGCGCGACGCCGCACGCGGAGTGCACCGCTTCGACGCCCTCCAGCGCGAGCTCGGCATGTCCCGCAAGGTGCTCGCCGAGCGGCTGAAGCTGCTGGTCGAGACGGGGGTGCTGACCCGGGAGCCGTATCAGGAGCGCCCGGTCAGGTACGAGTACCGGCTCACTCCGCGCGGCCGTGCCCTGCTGCCCGTACTGATCGCACTCCAGGACTGGGGAGACACCTGGGTGCTGGGGGAAGGAGAAACGATGGCAACAGCGACGGAGAGCTCCGGGGAGACCGAGCGGGTGCGGGAGCTGGTCGGCACGAAGGTGCCGGAGCTCCACCTCACCGACCTGGACGGCGCGTCGCGGGACCCGGTGGCGGCGGAGAGCGCGTACACGGTGCTCTACTGCTTCCCCGGCGCGTACGCCCGCAAGGAGTCCTATCCGCCCGGCTGGGCGGGGATCCCGGGGGCGCCGGGCTGCACGCTCGAATCGTGCACGTACCGCGACCAGCTCGCCGAGTTCACGGCGGCGGGCGCGACCGTGCACGGCGTGTCCGCCCAACGCCCGGACGAGCAGCGGGCGTTCGCGGACAAGGAGCGGCTGCGCTTCCCGCTCCTGTCGGACGCGGACCTGACGCTGACGGCCGCGCTGCGGCTGCCGACGTTCCGCACGGCGGGGGTGAGCAGGCTGAAGCGCCTGACGCTGGTGGTCGACCGGGACCGTACGGTCATCGAGGCGCTCTACCCGATCACCGACATCGAGGCGAGCGTGCGGGCGGCGCTGGAGGCGGTGCGGCGGGCGGGCGCCGGGGGCTGAGGCCCGGCCGTCGGCGCCTCAGTGCGCGGCGCCGCCGAGGTTGAGCAGCACCACGCCGCCGATGATCAGCGCGATCCCGGCGAACTTGGCGGCCGTCATCGTCTCGCCCAGGAAGAGCATGCCGATGGCGGCGATGACGGCCGTGCCCGCGCCGGACCAGATCGCGTACGCGGTGCCGACGGACATCGACTTCAGGGTCAGCGAGAGCAGATAGAACGCGAGCAGATACCCGCAGGCGGTGACCAGCGACGGCCAGAGCCGCGTGAAGCCCTCGCTGTACTTCATCGCGGAGGTGGCGGCGATCTCCGACGCGATGGCGCAGGAGAGCAGGACGTACGGCATACGGACAAGCGTACACAGCGATGCGTACGGGCGTACATAACGATTTGGGGCGGTTACGGCCGCAGTAGCCGCCCCAGCAACTCCCTCGCGTAACCCTCGTCATAGGCCCCGCCCGTCAACAGCGCCTGGAGGCAGATCCCGTCCATCAGGGCGACCAGGCCGCGGGCCGTGACCGGGTCCGTGTGGCGGGTCAGGACCTCCGCCACTCCCTCGGTCCACTCCGCGGCGACCGGCCGCAGCGCGGGCCGCCGCAGCGCCGCCAGATAGAGCTCGTACTCCAGCTCCACCCGCGCCCGGTCCCCCGCGATCCACTCGCCCATCAGCCGCGCGAGCTCCGCGGCCACGTCCACGCCCGGCTCCGCCAGCGCCCCGCTCTCGCGGATCGCGGCGGCGAAGCCCTCGTTGGCTTGGCGCAGCGCGGCGACCATGAGCTCGTCGAGCGTCTTGAAGTGGTACGTGGTGGAGCCGAGCGGCACATCGGCCTCGGCGGCGACGCTGCGGTGGCTGAGCCCGGCGATACCGCGCTCGCCGACCACGCGGATCGCGGCGTCGATGATGCGGCGCCGCCGGTCGGGGTCGTACCGGCGGGCCATCAGTCGCACGCTCCCTGCTCTGGGGACATGCCCCGACCGTACCGGGCCGGGCCCGGGGCTCAGCCGGTGACGGTGAACCAGGTGGCGCGGGACTTCTTCCACTCGGGGTGCGTGAGGTCCTTCGCGTCGGTCCCGTCGCCGTACAGGTCGGCCGACCCGTCGTCGGTGATCAGCTGCGCGCGGGCCCCCGGCACCGACAGGTCCGGCACGTCCACGACGGCCTCCCAGCCGCCCGGGTCGGTGGTGGGCAGATCGCGCAGCTTGACCGGGACGTGCGCGGCGACTCCGTCCCAGGAGTAGAGGGCGTACGGGTCGGAGTTGTCGTCGGCCGCCCACGACCCGGCGACGATCAGATACTGGTCGGCGGCGTTCTTGCGGATGTCCCGGATGCTCAGCCCGCCCAGATCGAGCTCGATCGGCGACCCGACGACCGCCTTGGCCCCGCTCGCCAGCACCTTGTCGAAGTTGGTGACGGGCACGATGAGCGCCTTGCCGCCGTTGGCCGGGGGCACGAGCGGCGCCCGGAAGCCGACGTACGCGGTGGTGGCCGAGCCGGGCGCGAACTCCAGGCCCTCCACGTTGAACCCGTCGACCTGCTTGGGCGCCTGCCCGGCGGCGGTCCCGGCGGCGAAGCCGTACCGGTCGCCGTTGGCGCGGTCCCAGGCGACGAGGTCGTCGCGCAGCTTCTTGTACGAGCGGCCGAGCGCCAGCTGGGTGCCCGCCCCGGACCCGGTGACGGTGGTGGTGAAGACGGTGTTGCGGTCGGCCTTGTACTCGCCGTCCTTGTTGTTGCCGAGCGAGCCGGTCCAGTAGATCGTGTCGCCGACGCGGGCCGCGCCTTCGATGTCGATCTCCTTGGTGACCCCGAGCTGGGAGCTGAAGTCCCAGGTCTTCACGGGCGCGCCGGAGGCCGAACGGTTGTACAGCCGCAGCGTGTTGGACTCGTCGTCGGCGACGACGACGTACCCGCCGCCCACGTCGACGGCGGCGGAGGCGTCGCTGGAGCCGGTGAAGTACCGGGTGTCGGCGGCGTACTGGACGGCGGCCGAGGCGGCGTAGTGCAGCGTCTTGGTGACGCTCTTGCCGCCGAGCCCGGTGAGCTTGAGGGTGAGGTCGGTGTACCCGCGCCCGTGCGCGGCCACCGAGACCTGCCGGGTGGCCCCGGTCCCGGTGACCGTCACGTCGCCGGTCCCGGCGACGGAGGACTTGGTGCTGGCCGAGGCGGCCACGGTGAGCGCGGAGGCGTCGGCCCCGCTCTGTCCGACGGTCACGGTCACCACGGGGTCCCCGGTCCCGCCCACGGCCCCCGACAGATAACTGGCCGAAAGCGAGAGGGTCGGGGTGCCGTAACCGGCCGCGTGCGCGGGTGCGTTCAGGCCCATGGCGGCCAGCGTAAGAGCCCCGCTCACGGCCGCAAGGGCAACGCGCTTGTTCCGGGAAACGTCATACAGCACTGGGTGCCTCTCGTCGGCGTGATGTCGACGAGAAGGCTCCGGTGCGTGCGCCAATTTCGGCCGTACGAGATACGTACGGGAGGCGAACAGATCCGTACGCCGCCGGACGGCCCCTGCCGATCAGCGGCGCCGCGGGCACGCGGAAGGGGCCCCGGCGTGACTCCGGGGCCCCTTCCTGTGCACAGCTCGCTCAGACGTTGAACCCCAGCGCCCGCAGCTGCTCGCGCCCATCGTCCGTGATCTTGTCCGGGCCCCACGGCGGCATCCAGACCCAGTTGATCTTGAGTTCGTTGACGATGCCTTCCGTCGCGGACTTCGCCTGGTCCTCGATCACATCGGTCAGCGGGCAGGCCGCCGACGTCAGGGTCATGTCCAGCGTCGCGATGTTGGCGTCGTCGATGTGGATGCCGTAGATGAGGCCCAGGTTGACGACGTCGATGCCCAGCTCGGGGTCGACGACGTCGTACAGCGCCTCGCGGACTTCTTCTTCCGAGGCCGGCTTCAGCGTGGCCCCTGCGTTCTCGGTCATGCGCTCTTCCTCTCGGCTCCGGCGCCCAGCGCCTGGGCCGTCGCGTCCTTCCAGGCCATCCAGCTCAGCAGAGCACACTTGACGCGCGCGGGGTACTTGGAGACGCCGGCGAAAGCCACCGCGTCCTCCAGGACCTCCTCCATCGCGTCGTCCGGCTCCAGCTGGCCCTTGGACTGCATCAGCTCCAGGAAGGTCTCCTGGATCCGCTGCGCCTCGTCCAGGTCCTTGCCGACCAGCAGGTCGTTGAGGACCGAGGCGCTGGCCTGGCTGATGGAGCAGCCCTGGCCCTCGTACGAGACGTCCTCGATCCGCGAGCCCGCGTACTTCACCCGGAGGGTGATCTCGTCGCCGCACGTCGGGTTCACGTGGTGCACCTCGGCGTCACCGTCCCGCAAGCCCCGGCCGTGCGGGTGCTTGTAGTGGTCCAGGATGACGTCCTGGTACATCGAATCCAGCTTCACAACGAATTACCTCGCGTCCCTGCAATCGCTCGCCACGACGTGTTTTCCGGCCGGGGGTCCGGGGGTTGCCCCCCGGGAAGACACAGCACGTCGGTTAACCCCTAGCCGAAGAAGTTTCGTACGTGCTCCAGACCGTCCACCAGGGCGTCGACCTCGGCGGGCGTGGAGTACAGATAGAAAGACGCTCGCGTGGTCGCGGGAATTCCGTACCGCAGGCAGACCGGGCGGGCGCAGTGGTGGCCGACCCGGACCGCGATGCCCTGCTCGTCGAGGACCTGGCCCACGTCGTGCGGGTGGATGTCGCCGAGCGTGAAGGAGATCGCCGCGCCCCGGTCCTCGGCCGTGGTGGGGCCGATGATCCGCAGGTCGGGGACCTCGAGCAGGCGCTTGACCGCGTACTCGGTGATCGCGTGCTCATGCGCCGCGATCTTGTCCATGCCGATCGCCGAGAGGTAGTCCACGGCCGCGCCGAGGCCGACGGCCTGGGCGATCGGGGGCGTACCGGCCTCGAACTTGTGCGGCGCCGGAGCGTAGGTCGACGAGTGCATCGAGACCGTCTCGATCATCTCGCCGCCGCCGAGGAACGGCGGCAGGTCCTCAAGGAGCTCCTGGCGGCCCCAGAGGACGCCGATGCCCGTCGGGCCGCACATCTTGTGGCCGGTGAAGGCCACGAAGTCGGCCTGGAGGGCCTGCACGTCCAGCGGCATGTGCGGGGCGGCCTGCGAGGCGTCGATGCACAGCAGCGCGCCGACCTCCTGGGCGCGGCGGACGATCGCCTCGACCGGGTTGACGGTGCCCAGCAGGTTCGAGACCAGCGTGAAGGAGACGATCTTCGTCTTCTCGGTGATGATCTCGTCGATGTTGGAGAGGTCGAGGCGGCCGTCGTCGGTGAGGCCGAACCACTTCAGCTTCGCGCCGGTGCGCTGCGAGAGCAGCTGCCACGGCACGATGTTGGAGTGGTGCTCCATCTCCGTGATGACTATCTCGGTCTCGTGGTCCACGCGGTAGGGCTCGTCGGCCCAGCCCAGCATGTTGGCGACCAGGTTGAGCGACTCCGAGGCGTTCTTGGTGAAGATCACCTCGTCGCGGCTGGGCGCGTTGATGAACGCGGCGACCTTGTCGCGCGCGCCCTCGTACAGCGCCGTGGCCTCCTCGGCCACCGTGTAGACACCACGGTGGACGTTGGCGTTGTGCCGCTCGTAGTACTCGTTGAGAGCGTCGAGCACCTGGCGCGGCTTCTGCGAAGTCGCCGCGCTGTCGAGGTACACGATCTTCTTCCCGTCGTGGACCACACGGTCCAGCAAGGGGAAGTCCTTGCGGATCGCCTCGGTGTCGAGGAGGCCCGGCAGAATCGTCACTCGGAAGCGCCGCCCTTCGTGTAAGCCTCGTAGCCCTCGTTCTCCAGCTTGTCGGCGAGCTCGGCGCCGCCGGACTCGGCGATGCGGCCGTTCGCGAACACGTGCACGAAGTCGGGCTTGATGTAGCGCAGGATGCGCGTGTAGTGCGTGATCAGCAGCGTGCCGACCTCGCCGGTCTCGCGGACGCGGTTGACGCCCTCGGAGACGACGCGCAGCGCGTCGACGTCCAGGCCCGAGTCGGTCTCGTCGAGGATCGCGATCTTCGGCTTGAGGAGCTCCAGCTGGAGGATCTCGTGGCGCTTCTTCTCACCGCCGGAGAAGCCCTCGTTGACGTTGCGCTCGGCGAAGGCCGGGTCCATCTGGAGCTGCTCCATCGCGGACTTGACCTCCTTCACCCAGGTGCGCAGCTTGGGCGCCTCGCCGCGCACGGCGGTGGCGGAGGTGCGCAGGAAGTTGGAGACCGAGACGCCGGGGACCTCGACCGGGTACTGCATGGCCAGGAAGACGCCGGCGCGGGCGCGCTCGTCGACGGACATCTCCAGGACGTCCTCGCCGTCCAGGGTGACCGTGCCGCCGGTGATCGTGTACTTGGGGTGACCCGCGAGGGAGTACGCGAGGGTGGACTTGCCGGAGCCGTTGGGGCCCATGATGGCGTGGGTCTCGCCCTGCTTCACGGTCAGGTCGACGCCCTTGAGGATCTCCCGGGGGCCGTTCTCGGCTTCCACGGTGACGTGCAGGTCGCGGATTTCAAGCGTTGCCATGGGGACTTAGTTCTCCTGGGATACGGAGACGAGCACATCGTCCCCTTCGATCTTTACGGGGTATACGGGCACGGGGCGCGTCGCGGGCAGGCCGGACGGCTTGCCGGTGCGCAGGTCGAACGTGGAGCCGTGCAGCCAGCACTCGATCTGGCAGTCCTCCACCTCGCCCTCCGACAGCGAGACGTTCGCGTGCGAGCAGATGTCGTGGATCGCGAACACCTCGCCCTCGGTGCGGACGAGCGAGACCGGCGTGCCGTCGAGTTCCACCCGCTTCGGGGTGTCCTCCTCCAGCTCGCTCAGCGCGCAGGCGCGGACGAAGGCGGACATCAGACGGACGCCTCCAGCTCCGCCTCGATCTTGGCGAGCAGGCGCTCCTCCACGTCCGCGACACCGACCTGCTGGACCAGCTCGGCGAAGAAGCCGCGGACCACCAGACGGCGGGCCTCGGCGGCGGGGATGCCGCGCGCCATCAGGTAGAACAGCTGCTCGTCGTCGAAGCGGCCGGTGGCGGAGGCGTGACCGGCGCCGGCGATCTCGCCGGTCTCGATCTCCAGGTTCGGCACGGAGTCGACGCGGGCGCCGTCGGTGAGCACCAGGTTGCGGTTCATCTCGTAGGTGTCGGTGCCCTCGGCCTTGGCCTGGATGAGCACGTCACCGATCCACACGGCGTGCGCGTCGTCGCCCTGCAGGGCGCCCTTGTACACGGCGTTGGACTTGCAGTGCGGCGTGTTGTGGTCGACGAAGAGCCGGTGCTCCTGGTGCTGACCCTTGTCGGTGAAGTACAGGCCGAACAGCTCGGCCTCGCCGCCGGTGCCCGCGTAGGAGATCCGCGGGTGCAGGCGGACCAGGTCGCCGCCGAAGGTGACGACGACGGACTTGAAGGAGGCGTCGCGGCCGATCAGCGTGTTGTGCTGGGCGACGTGGACGGCCTTGTCGTCCCAGTCCTGCACGGAGACGACGGTCAGCTTGGCGCCGTCGCCGAGGACGAAGTCCACGTTGGCGGCGAGCACCGCGTCACCGGTGTGGTCGATGACCACGACGGCCTCGGCGAACGCGCCGAGCTCGACGACCTGGTGCGCGAAGACGGTGCCGCCCTCGCCGTGCACGGCGATGCGGATCGGCTCGGTGAGGACCGTCTCCTTGGGGACGGTCACGACCGAGGCCTTCTCGAACGACGAGTAGGCCTGGGCGGCGATCCGGTCCACCGGCGTGCCCGCCCGGCCGAGCCGCGCGTCGTCGCGGCCCACGGTCTCGACGACGACGCCCTCGGGGGCGGTCACCTCGACGCGCAGTCCGTCGCCGGTCGCGACGGCGGTGCCGTCGTGCAGCCCGCGCAGCCGCGCCAGCGGCGTGAACCGCCACTCCTCCTCACGGCCGTGCGGGACCGGGAAGTCCCGCACGTCGAAGGACGGGGGGGCGCTCATGCGCGTGGCGACGGTCGACTCGGCGGCCACCGCGATCGAGCCGGCGGTGGTGGAGCCCGCCGGGATGTTCTGAGCCTCAGCCATGGCTGTCGTAGTGCTCTCTTCCTAGATCAGTCTGCGTTCGCTGCTGCGGGGACGGTCGTCAGGCTGTGCTAGCCGACCGAACCCTCCATCTGCAGCTCGATCAGCCGGTTGAGCTCCAGGGCGTACTCCATGGGCAGCTCCTTGGCGATCGGCTCGACGAAGCCGCGCACGATCATCGCCATCGCCTCGAACTCGGTCAGACCGCGGCTCATCAGGTAGAAGAGCTGGTCCTCGGAGACCTTGGAGACGGTCGCCTCGTGGCCCATGGACACGTCGTCCTCGCGGACGTCCACGTACGGGTAGGTGTCGGAGCGGGAGATGGTGTCGACGAGCAGCGCGTCGCACAGCACGTTGGACTTGGAGCCCGCGGCGCCCTCGCCGATCTCGACCAGACCGCGGTACGAGGTGCGGCCGCCGCCCCGCGCCACCGACTTGGAGACGATGTTGGAGGACGTGTTCGGCGCCATGTGGACCATCTTGGAGCCGGCGTCCTGGTGCTGGCCCTCGCCCGCGAAGGCGATGGACAGGGTCTCGCCCTTGGCGTGCTCGCCCATCAGGTAGACGGCCGGGTACTTCATGGTGACCTTGGAACCGATGTTGCCGTCGATCCACTCCATGGTCGCGCCCTCGTACGCCACGGCGCGCTTGGTGACCAGGTTGTAGACGTTGTTCGACCAGTTCTGGATCGTCGTGTAGCGGCAGCGGCCGCCCTTCTTGACGATGATCTCGACGACGGCGCTGTGCAGCGAGTCCGAGGAGTAGATCGGGGCGGTGCAGCCCTCGACGTAGTGGACGTACGCGTCCTCGTCGACGATGATCAGCGTCCGCTCGAACTGGCCCATGTTCTCCGTGTTGATACGGAAGTAGGCCTGGAGCGGGATGTCGACGTGGACGCCCTTGGGCACGTAGATGAACGAGCCGCCGGACCACACGGCCGTGTTCAGCGACGCGAACTTGTTGTCGCCGACCGGGATGACCGTGCCGAAGTACTCCTGGAAGAGCTCCGGGTGCTCCTTGAGCGCGGTGTCCGTGTCGAGGAAGATCACGCCCTGCTGCTCCAGGTCCTCGCGGATCTGGTGGTAGACGACCTCGGACTCGTACTGGGCCGCGACACCGGCGACGAGGCGCTGCTTCTCCGCCTCGGGGATGCCGAGCTTGTCGTACGTGTTCTTGATGTCCTCGGGCAGGTCCTCCCAGGACTCCGCCTGCTTCTCGGTGGACCGCACGAAGTACTTGATGTTGTCGAAGTCGATGCCCGAGAGGTCCGAGCCCCACTTGGGCATGGGCTTCTTGTCGAAGAGGCGCAGGCCCTTGAGGCGCAGCTTCAGCATCCACTCGGGCTCGTTCTTCTTCGAGGAGATGTCGCGGACGACGTCCTCGGAGAGACCGCGCTTGGCAACGGCACCCGCCGCGTCGGAGTCGGCCCAGCCGTACTCGTAGTTGCCCAGCCCATCGAGTTCGGGGTGGGCAGTCTCCGTGGGGAGAGTCATGCGGGGTTCCTCCCGGCCGTGCTTGTGGATGCTGATTCGGTGGTGGTCTGTGGTGCGCTGTGCGGGATGAACGTCGTGCACACCCCGTCGCCGTGGGCGATGGTGGCCAGACGCTGCACATGGGTTCCGAGCAGGCGGGAGAAGAACTCCGTCTCCGCCTCGCACAGCTGCGGGAACTGCTCGGCCGCGTGGGCGACCGGGCAGTGGTGCTGGCAGAGCTGCTCGCCCCGTCCGGGGAGGGGCGCGCTGCGCGCCGTAGCAGCGTACCCGTCGGCGGTCAAGGCCTTGGCCAGGGCCTCGGTGCGCTCCTCGGGCGGTGCCGCCTCGACGGCCTCGCGGTAGCCCTCGGACTGGGCCTCGATCCGCGCCCGGGCGAAGGCGACGACGGCTTCCTCGCCGGCCGCGCCGCCGCCCGCGGACTTCTCGATCCAGCGGAGCGCGTCCACGGCCAGTTTGTCGTACGACTGGTCGAAGGCGTCCCGCCCGCAGTCCGTGAGGGCGAAGACCTTGGCGGGCCTGCCACGGGTCCGTGCCCCGTACACCCGCTGTTCCCGGGCGGTGACGATGTCGTCCGCCGCCAGGGCATCGAGGTGGCGGCGGACGGCGGCCTGGGTGAGGCCGAGGCGCTTCGCGAGGTCCGCGACGGTCGAGGGCCCGTGGTCCAGGATGGAGCGCGCGACCCGGTTGCGGGTGGACCGCTCACCGGTCGCGAGTTCCTCCTGCGGAGCCTCGCCAACGTTTTTCACAACACCATTGTTGCGTAATTCCTCAGAGCCTGACAAGCCACCTCTTGATCATTGAACGGTGCGGTGCATCACTTAGGCATACCTAAGCTGACCTGCGGAAACGATCTCTGATCGATCAAATGAGGCACCCCCGAAAAGGACCCCGCCGACCTGCTTGACCTCGGGGTATGGCGCGTGGGGACCCTTTTCGCACACCTCTCCGGACGCTCCCCCGGACGGGTCCGCGCGGGCACCCGGCAGAGCCTCCGGCGGCCGAAAAACTGAGGTCGCGCATTCGCGCGTCCGTGCCCCCGTACGACCCCCGCCCCACGGTCCGGCGCGCCGTCCGCCCTGCCTAGACTTGCCGGTCATGAAGAGCGAGTCCGCCCGCCCGTCGCCCGACCACCGCCCCTCAAGGAGACGCTTCGCGTCGCACCCCATCCTTGAGGTCAGCGGCCTGGTCAAACGGTACGGATCGAAGACCGCCGTGGACGGCCTCGACCTGCGGGTCGCCGCCGGGACCGTCACCGCCGTCCTCGGCCCCAACGGTGCCGGCAAGACCACCACGATCGAGACCTGCGAGGGCTACCGCAGACCGGACGCCGGTACGGTCCGCGTCCTCGGCCTCGACCCGGTCACCGAGGCCGAGCGGCTGCGCCCGCGCATCGGCGTGATGCTCCAGTCCGGCGGCGTCTACTCCGGCGCGCGCGCCGAGGAGATGCTCCGCCACATGGCCAAGCTGCACGCCCACCCGCTGGACGTGCCCGCGCTCGTCGAGCGCCTGGGCCTGGAGAGCTGTGGGCGCACCACCTACCGCAGGCTCTCCGGCGGCCAGCAGCAGCGCCTCGCGCTCGCCATGGCCGTGGTCGGCCGCCCCGAGCTGGTCTTCCTCGATGAGCCAACCGCGGGCCTGGACCCGCAGGCCCGCCGCGCCACCTGGGACCTCGTACGGGAGCTGCGTGCCGACGGCGTCTCCGTCGTCCTGACCACGCACTTCATGGACGAGGCCGAGGAGCTCGCGGACGACGTGGCGATCGTCGACGCGGGCAAGGTCGTCGCCCAGGGCTCCCCCGAGACGCTCTGCCGGGGCGGCGCCGAGAACACGCTGCGCTTCACCGGCCGTCCCGGCCTCGACCTCGCCTCCCTGCTCAAGGCGCTGCCCGACGGCACGGCCGCGGCCGAGCTCACCTCGGGCGCGTACCGCATCAGCGGCACCGTCGACCCGCAGCTGCTCGCCACCGTCACGTCCTGGTGCGCCCAGCACGGCGTGATGCCCGACGGCATCGCGGTCGAACGCCACACCCTCGAAGACGTCTTCCTGGAACTGACCGGTAGGGAGCTGCGGCGATGAGTGCCGGTACGTACACGCCGAACCCGGGGGCCGCGCCCGTCGGCCGGATGATCGGCGCGCAGGCCGCCCTGGAGACCCGGATGCTGCTGCGCAACGGTGAGCAGCTGCTGCTCACCGTGGTCATCCCGGCGCTGCTGCTCGTGCTGTTCAGCGGGGTCGACATCATCGACACCGGGGAGGGCGAGTCCGTCGACTTCCTCACCCCCGGGATCCTCGCGCTCGCCGTGATGTCCACCGCCTTCACCGGCCAGGCCATCGCGACCGGCTTCGACCGCCGCTACGGAGTGCTGAAGCGGCTCGGGGCGTCCCCGCTGCCGCGCTGGGCGCTGATGACCGCGAAGACGCTGTCGGTGCTGGTCACCGAGGTGCTCCAGGTCGTCCTGCTGACCGTGATCGCGTTCGCGCTGGGCTGGTCGCCGCACGGCAACCCGTTCGCCGTGCTGCTGCTCCTGGTCCTGGGCACGGCCGCGTTCTCCGGGCTCGGGCTGCTGATGGCGGGCACGCTCAAGGCCGAGGCGACGCTCGCCGCCGCCAATCTGGTCTTCCTGCTGCTGCTCGTCGGCGGCGGGGTCATCGTGCCGATGGACAAGTTCCCGGACGGCGTGCAGACGGCGCTCGGGCTGCTGCCCATCTCGGCCCTCTCGGACGGCCTGCGGGACGTCCTCCAGCACGGGGCGTCGATGCCCTGGGGCGACCTGGGGATCCTGGCGGTCTGGACGGTCCTCGGCCTGGGCGCGGCGGCGAGGTTCTTCCGCTGGGAGTAACGGGCCCTGTCGGCCACCCCTCGTGAAAACGTGCACAAACGGCCCCCTACGATAGGGCCCATGCCGAACGTGACCCGAGCCGATGTGGCTCAGGCGGTGCGCAACCCGCTCGCCTTCATCGCCGAGCGGTGGACTCCGTCCCCGCGGACCGTCCAGCGCGCGGCCCTGAGCGCCGTCGTCATGGCCGTCGTCATCGTGGTGACCGGCGGCGCGGTCCGGCTCACCGGGTCCGGGCTCGGCTGCCCGACCTGGCCCAAGTGCACCGACCAGAGCCTGACGCCGACCGGCGAGATGAACTTCCACAGCGCGGTCGAGTTCGGCAACCGCATGCTGACCTACGCGCTGTGCGCGGCCGTCGGCTGGGCGATCATCGCGGCCCGGGCCGCGAGCCCGTGGCGGCGCAGCGTCACCCGGCTCGGCTGGGTCCAGTTCTGGGTGGTCATGGGCAACGCGGTCCTGGGCGGCATCGTCGTCCTGGTCGGCCTCAACCCGTACACCGTCGCGGCGCACTTCCTGCTCTCCACCGCGCTCCTCACGGTCGCGATGACGACCTGGCAGCGCACCCGCGAGGGCGACGGCGAGCCGCGCCCGCTGGTGGGCAAGGCCGTGGTCCAGCTGACCTGGCTCCTGGTGGTCGCGGCGGGCGCGCTGGTCGCGGTCGGCACGGTCGTCACCGGCGCCGGGCGGCACGCGGGCGACTCCAGCGATGTGGAGCGCATCCCGCTGAACTGGACGATGATCAGCCAGCTCCACGCCGACCTCGCCTGGGTCGTGGTGGCCCTCACGGTCGCGCTCTGGTTCGTCCTGAAGGCCGTGGACGCCCCGGTCGGCCCGCGCAACCGGGCCCGGGACCTGTTCCTGGTGCTGATGTCGCAGGGGATCGTCGGCTACGTCCAGTACTTCATGAAGACCCCCGAGGCCCTGGTCGCCCTGCACATGCTCGGCTCGTGCCTGGTGTGGATCGCCGTGGTGCGCGTGCTGCTCTCGCTGCGCGAGCGGCCCGAGGTCGCCGCTCCCGTCCCGGCCCAGTCAGACCCGGCGCTCACCCGCGCCTGACAGTCCGTAGACCCGCCGGGCGTTGCCCGCCCCGATCATCGCGGCGACCCGCTCGGCGTCCGTACGGGCCCACGCCCCGTCGGCCACCCAGGCGCCCAGGACCCGGCTCAGCGCGTGGCTGAACTGCCGGGCGCCCACCACGTGCAGCTCGGGCAGCCCGCGCGCGCCGCTGGAGTAGAGCAGCTTCCCGAACGGCGCCAGCTCCAGGAGCTCCGCCAGCACGTCGGCGGCCCGCGCCCCTGTACGCACCAGGGCGGGCCCCACGTCCGCGTACACATGCGGGAAGACGCTCGCCAGATGGGCGGCCTGGCGGTGGTACGGATAGCCGTGCAGCAGCACCAGGTCCGTGCCCAGGCCGTTGGTCGCGGCGGCGAACCCGGCGAGCCCGGTCGCGTCGTCCATGCCGAGCCGCAGCTGGAGCGGGCGCCCCGAGGCGACCGCGCTCCACAGCAGGTGCCGCAGCAGCACGGGGTCCTCCAGCGGCTCCTGGATGCGGCGCCGGGTGAGCCAGCGGCCCGCCGCGCCGCGCACCTCGCCGGGCCCGGGCGGCTCCGGGTCGAGGCTCTGGCGCACGGCCGAGACGGAGATGAAGGCGACGGCCGAGGCGGCCGCGGTGTGCACGGCCTCGGCGAGGTTGGCGAGGAACGCGTCGACGGTGCCCGAGGTGTCGGCGACCTGCTCGGCGAGGAGTTCGAGCCGCACGATCTCATGGGCGTCGGCGGCCCCGGCGGCGCCCAGCTCGCCCGGTCCGGTCAGATCGCCCGGCAGGCCCGTGTCCACCAGATAGGTGGAGACGCCCGAGCCGCGCAGCAGCCGCCTGACGGTCTCCAGGACGCCCAGCTCGCGCCGGCGGGCGAGATAGCGGGCGGGGGCGCAGTGCGCCTCCAGGCCGAGCAGCGGCGGGCACCAGCGGCGCACGGCGAAGCCGGTCTGGGTGTCGAAGAACGTGGTGCCGGGGGCGGGCGGGGCGCCGGTCCTGCCGAGCTGCGTCTCGAAGGTGCCGAGCCCCAGCTCGGTGCGGAGCACTCCGTGGCAGTACTGGTCCACCAGGTCCGGCTGCGGCACGGCGTCGATCATCCGGGGCTCCCTGGGTGGTGTGCTTCCACCTCACTAACGGGTGAGCCCCGGATGAGTGTTGCTGTTGCCGTTCAGCCGTTCTTAGGACCGCCGAGCTGGATCCCGGCCATCCGGGTCCACTCGTACCGCCCGGTCTTCACCTTGGCCGCGAACTCGCCGTCGAAGTCCTCGTGGACGGTGATCCCGGCCTTCTCGACCGCGGCGAGCGCGACCGCGTGGCTGGGGGCCACCAGGTCGCCCCAGCCGCCGTCCTCGCCGACGAGCACGATCCGCGCGCCGCGCTGGCCGATGTACGCCACCTGGCCCTCGGCGCCGCCGTGCTCCTTGGCGAAGTGGCCGATCTGCTTGGCGAGGCGAGCCGCCCGCCGCTCGGCCTTGGCGGCCTGCTTCTCGTCAACCTGGGTTTCTGCCATGCGGCGAATGCTACTCGCGGGTAGATCCACATGCGACGGGAGGGCCCAGTGGTTTCCACCACTGGGCCCTCCCGTCGAAGAGCGAGCGATTACCGCAGGAACGGATCCACCGCGACCGCCACGAACAGCAGCGAGACGTACGTGATGGACCAGTGGAACAGGCGCATCTCCTTGAGCTTGGCGCCCGTCACCTCCGCCTTCGCCCGGTTCTGCAGCCCGTGCGCCTCCCACAGCCAGAAGCCGCCGGCCAGCAGCGCCACCAGCGTGTAGAACCAGCCGGTGTAGCCCAGCGGGGTCAGCAGCAGGGAGACGGCGACCATCAGCCAGCTGTAGAGCACGATCTGCTTGGCGACCACCTTGTTGGAGGCGACGACCGGCAGCATCGGCACGCCCACGCGCGCGTAGTCCTCGCGGACCTTCATGGACAGCGGCCAGTAGTGCGGCGGCGTCCAGAAGAACATGACGAGGAAGAGGATGATCGGCGCCCACGACATCGAGTTGGTGACGGACGACCAGCCGATGAGCACCGGCAGGCACCCGGCGATGCCGCCCCACACGATGTTCTGCGAGGTGCGGCGCTTCAGGATCATCGTGTAGACGACCACGTAGAAGAGGAGCGCTCCGAGTGACAGCCAGGCCGACAGCCAGTTGACGGCGAAGCCGAACAGCAGCGTGGAGACGATCGCGAGGGTGATGCCGAACGCGAGGCACTCGCGCGGCGAGACCATCCCGGTGACCAGCGGCCGCTGCGAGGTGCGGTCCATCAGCGCGTCGATGTCGCGGTCGATGTACATGTTCAGCGCGTTGGCGCCGCCCGCCGACAGGAAGCCGCCGACGGTGGTGGTCAGCACCAGCCAGAGCGACGGGACGCCCTGCTCGGCGAGGAACATCACCGGAATGGTGGTGATCAGCAGCAGTTCGATGATCCGCGGCTTGGTCAGCGCCACGAACGCCTTGACGCGGGCCCCGAACGGCCGATGGGC
The DNA here is from genome assembly GCF_014649795.1 of Streptomyces melanogenes. GTDB lineage: Bacteria > Actinomycetota > Actinomycetes > Streptomycetales > Streptomycetaceae > Streptomyces > Streptomyces noboritoensis. The sequence continues at coordinate 620,836 of NZ_BMTS01000003.1, read as the reverse complement.
CCCCGGGCTGGGAGTCAAGACGACCCCTGCGGGTCGGGACTCGACGGCCGTCACGCACACCCCTGACAGAGAATTCCCAGCAAGTCCCGGGGCAATCGGTCGGATGGGCCCGGACGTTCCGGGCATGAGCACCCGGCGAAGACTTGCGCGTACCACGCCACTGTAGACGTTGCCCATACGCCGCCCTTCGCGGGGGTGGGCTCGTGTTGGGGGCGGGTCGCGAAGACTACGCCGTGAGGCGGAAGTGACCGGTCTTGGGCACTCTGGAGGTGTGTGTCCCAACCGGTGGGCAGTCGAAAAAATGAGCGTTCCGGCGGGGGTAGGCTCGACAGCGCCCGGTGCGCCCACAGTCACCGGGAACGAACATGTGGAGAGGAGCCCTGACTCAGGGTGAGCACCAAGCCGACCACCACAGACCTTGAGTGGACCGAACTGGACCAGCGGGCCGTAGACACCGGCCGCGTCCTGGCCGCGGATGCTGTACAGAAGGTCGGCAACGGCCATCCTGGTACGGCGATGAGCCTGTCCCCGGCCGCGTACACCCTCTTCCAGAAGGTGATGCGCCACGACCCGGCGGACGCGGACTGGACCGGGCGCGACCGCTTCGTGCTGTCCGCGGGCCACTCGTCCCTCACGCTCTACATCCAGCTCTACCTGGCCGGGTACGGCCTGGAGCTGGACGACCTGAAGGCCTTCCGGACCTGGGGCTCCAAGACCCCGGGCCACCCGGAGTACGGCCACACGACCGGTGTGGAGACCACCACCGGCCCGCTGGGCCAGGGTGTCGCCAACGCCGTGGGCATGGCCATGGCCGCCCGCTACGAGCGCGGCCTGTTCGACCCGGAGGCGGCCCCCGGCACCTCCCCGTTCGACCACTTCGTCTTCGCGATCGCCGGCGACGGCTGCCTCCAGGAGGGCATCTCCGCCGAGGCGTCCTCGATGGCCGGTCACCAGAAGCTGGGCAACCTGGTCCTGCTCTGGGACGACAACCACATCTCGATCGAGGGCGACACGGAGACCGCGGTCTCCGAGGACACCCTGAAGCGGTACGAGGCGTACGGCTGGCACGTCCAGCGCGTGGCGCCGAAGGAGAACGGCGACCTCGACCCGCAGGCGCTGTTCGAGGCGATCGAGGCCGCCAAGGCCGAGACCGAGCGCCCCTCCTTCATCGCGATGCGCTCGATCATCGCCTGGCCCGCCCCGCACGCGCAGAACACCGAGGCCGCGCACGGCTCGGCGCTCGGCGACGACGAGGTGGCGGCCACCAAGCGCGTCCTGGGCTTCGACCCGGAGCAGACCTTCGAGGTCGCCGACGAGGTCATCGCGCACACCCGCGCCGCCCTGGACCGCGGCCGTGAGGCCCGCGGCGAGTGGGAGAAGACCTTCGCCGCCTGGCGCACCGCCAACCCCGAGCGCGCCGCCGAGTTCGACCGCGTCAACGCGGGCGAGCTGCCCGCGGGCTGGGAGGAGAAGCTCCCGGTCTTCGAGTCCGGCAAGGGCGTCGCCACCCGCGCCGCCTCCGGCAAGGTCCTGCAGGCGCTCGGCGCGGTCATCCCCGAGCTGTGGGGCGGCTCGGCCGACCTCGCGGGCTCGAACAACACGACGATCGACAAGAACTCGTCGTTCCTGCCCGAGGGCAACCCGCTGCCGGAGGCCGACCCGTACGGCCGCACGATCCACTACGGCATCCGCGAGCACTCGATGGCCGCCGAGATGAACGGCATCGCGCTGCACGGCAACACCCGTATCTACGGCGGCACCTTCCTGGTGTTCTCCGACTACATGCGCAACGCGGTGCGCCTGTCGGCCCTGATGCACCTGCCGGTGACGTACGTGTGGACGCACGACTCCATCGGTCTGGGCGAGGACGGCCCGACCCACCAGCCGGTCGAGCACCTGGCCTCGCTGCGCGCGATCCCGGGCCTCAACGTCGTCCGCCCGGCGGACGCCAACGAGACGGCGATCGCCTGGCGCGAGATCCTCAAGCGCTACACCAAGGTGTTCGGCAAGGGCGCCCCGCACGGCCTGGTGCTGACCCGTCAGGGCGTGCCGACGTACGAGCCCAACGAGGCGGCCGCCAAGGGTGGTTACGTGCTGTTCGAGGCCGAGGGTGGCGACGCCCAGGTGGTCCTCATCGGCACCGGCTCCGAGGTCCAGCTCGCCGTCGAGGCGCGCGAGGCGCTCCAGGCGGAGGGCGTCCCGACCCGGGTCGTCTCGATGCCGTCCGTCGAGTGGTTCGAGGAGCAGGACCAGGCGTACAAGGACAGCGTCCTGCCGCCTTCGGTCAAGGCGCGCGTCGCGGTCGAGGCCGGCATCGGCCTGACCTGGCACCGGTACGTGGGCGACGCGGGCCGCATCGTGTCCCTGGAGCACTTCGGTGCCTCGGCCGACGGCAAGGTGCTCTTCCGCGAGTTCGGCTTCACCGCCGAGAACGTGGCCGCCGCCGCCCGGGAATCTCTCGCCGCCGCCGCGCGCTGACGCCGGTATACGAACTAGTAGGAGATGCATTTCTCATGACAGACGCACTCAAGCGCCTCTCCGACGAAGGCGTCGCGATCTGGCTCGACGACCTGTCGCGCAAGCGGATCACCTCGGGCAACCTCGCCGAGCTGATCGACCAGCAGCACGTCGTGGGCGTCACGACCAACCCGTCGATCTTCCAGAAGGCGATCTCCTCGGGTGACGGCTACGAGCAGCAGCTCGCCGACCTCGCCGCCCGCAAGGTCACCGTCGACGAGGCCATCCGCATGATCACGACGGCGGACGTGAGGGACGCCGCCGACATCCTGCGCCCGGTCTTCGACGCGACCGAGGGCCAGGACGGCCGGGTCTCCATCGAGGTCGACCCGCGCCTGGCGCACAACACCACGGCCACCGTCGCCGAGGCCAAGCAGCTGGCCTGGCTGGTGGACCGGCCGAACACGCTCATCAAGATCCCGGCGACCAAGGCGGGCCTGCCCGCGATCACCGAGGTCATCGGCAAGGGCATCAGCGTCAACGTGACGCTGATCTTCTCGCTCGAGCGCTACCGCGAGGTCATGGACGCCTACCTGGCCGGTCTGGAGAAGGCCAAGGAGCGCGGCCTGGACCTGGCGAAGATCCACTCCGTGGCGTCCTTCTTCGTGTCCCGCGTGGACACCGAGATCGACAAGCGGATCGACGCGCTGGGCACCGACGAGGCCAGGGCCGCCCGCGGCAAGGCCGGACTCGCCAACGCGCGCCTGGCCTACCAGGCGTACGAGGAGGTCTTCTCCTCCGACCGCTGGGCCGCCCTCGACAAGGCGCACGCCAACAAGCAGCGCCCGCTGTGGGCCTCCACCGGCGTGAAGGACAAGGCGTACAAGGACACCCTGTACGTCGACGACCTGGTCGCCCCCAACACGGTGAACACCATGCCGGAGGCCACCCTGGAGGCGGCCGCCGACCACGGGCAGATCACCGGCGACACCGTGACGGGCACCTACGAGCAGGCCCGCGCCGAGCTCGACGCCGTCGAGAAGCTGGGCATCTCGTACGACGAGGTCGTGCAGCTCCTGGAGGACGAGGGCGTCGAGAAGTTCGAGGCGTCCTGGAACGACCTGCTCAAGTCGACCGAGGCGGAGCTCAAGCGCCTGGCACCTTCGGAGGGCTAAAACCTTGTCAAGCAGCAATCCGCTGCGTGACGCCGCAGACCGACGGCTCCCGCGTATCGCGGGGCCGTCGGGCCTGGTGATCTTCGGCGTCACGGGCGATTTGTCCCGTAAAAAGTTGATGCCTGCCGTCTATGACCTCGCCAACCGGGGTCTGCTTCCGCCGGGCTTCTCGCTGATCGGCTTCGCCCGCCGCGAGTGGCAGGACGAGGACTTCGCGCAGGAGGTGCACGACGCCGTCAAGGCGCACGCGCGGACCCCCTTCCGCGAGGAGGTCTGGCAGCAGCTCATCCAGGGCATGCGCTTCGTCCAGGGCGACTTCGACGACGACAACGCCTTCGAGCAGCTGAAGTCCACGATCGCCGAGCTCGACAAGGCGCAGGGCACCGGCGGCAACTTCGCGTTCTACCTGTCGGTGCCGCCGAAGTTCTTCCCGCAGGTCGTCCAGCAGCTCAAGAAGCACGGGCTGGCCGACCAGAAGGACGGCTCCTGGCGCCGCGCGGTCATCGAGAAGCCCTTCGGCCACGACCTGGTCTCCGCGCAGGAGCTCAACCAGGTCGTCCACGAGGTCTTCCCGCCGGACGAGGTCTTCCGGATCGACCACTACCTCGGCAAGGAGACCGTCCAGAACATCCTGGCGCTCCGCTTCGCCAACACCATGTTCGAGCCGCTCTGGAACCGGTCGTACGTCGACCACGTCCAGATCACCATGGCCGAGGACATCGGCATCGGCGGCCGGGCCGGGTACTACGACGGCATCGGCGCCGCCCGTGACGTGATCCAGAACCACCTCCTCCAGCTGCTCGCGCTGACCGCGATGGAGGAGCCCGCCTCCTTCGACGCGGACGCGCTGGCCGCGGAGAAGACCAAGGTCCTGGGCGCGGTGCGGCTGCCGAAGGACCTGGGCGCCAATGCGGTGCGCGGTCAGTACGCGGCCGGGTGGCAGGGCGGCGAGAAGGCCGTCGGCTACCTCCAGGAAGACGGCATCGACCCCAAGTCGAAGACCGACACCTACGCCGCGGTCAAGCTGGAGATCGACAACCGCCGCTGGGCGGGCGTGCCGTTCTATCTGCGCACCGGCAAGCGCCTGGGCCGCCGGGTCACCGAGATCGCGGTGGTCTTCCAGCGCGCCCCGCACTCCCCCTTCGACCACACGGCGACGGAGGAGCTGGGGCAGAACGCGCTGGTCATCCGGGTCCAGCCGGACGAGGGCGTGACCGTCCGGTTCGGCTCCAAGGTGCCGGGCACCTCGATGGAGGTCCGGGACGTGTCGATGGACTTCGCCTACGGCGAGTCCTTCACCGAGTCCAGCCCCGAGGCGTACGAGCGGCTCATCCTCGACGTCCTGCTCGGCGACTCCAACCTCTTCCCCCGCTTGGAGGAGGTCGAGCTGTCCTGGAAGATCCTCGACCCGATCGAGCAGTACTGGGACGCCCACGGCAAGCCCGCGCAGTACGCGTCGGGCACCTGGGGCCCGGTCGAGGCGGACGAAATGCTCGCACGAGACGGACGGAGCTGGCGCCGGCCATGAAGATCGACCTTACGGACACCACGGCCAGCAAGATCAACAAGGCGCTCGTCCAGGGCCGCCGCGCCATCGGCACTCCCGCCGTCGGCATGGTCCTGACCCTGGTCATCGTCACCGACGAGGAGAACGCGTACGACGCGCTCCGGGCGGCCTCCGAGGCCTCCCGCGAGCACCCCTCGCGCACCCTCGTGGTCATCAAGCGGGTCTCCCGCTCGCCGCGCGACCGCACCCAGTCGCGCCTGGACGCCGAGGTGCGGGTCGGCGCGGACGCGGGCACCGGTGAGACGGTGGTCCTGCGGCTGTACGGCGAGGTGGTCAACCACGCCCAGTCGGTGGTGCTGCCGCTGCTGCTGCCCGACGCGCCGGTCGTCGTCTGGTGGCCCGTGAACTCGCCGATCGACCCGGCCAACGACCCGCTGGGCGCGCTCGCCCAGCGCCGGGTCACCGACACCTACGCCGCCGAGCAGCCCATAGAGGAGCTGACCGGCCGCGCCGAGACCTACACCCCGGGCGACACCGACCTGTCGTGGACCCGCATCACGCCGTGGCGTTCGATGCTGGCCGCGGCGCTGGACCAGGTGTCGTGCAAGGTGACCTCGGTCGAGGTGGAGGGCGAGGAGTTCAACCCGAGCTGCGAGCTGCTCGCCATGTGGCTCGCGGACCGGCTCGACGTGCCGGTCAAGCGCTCGCAGTCCTCGGGCCCGGGCCTGACCGCCGTACGGATGGAGACGGACTGCGGTCCGATCGTCCTGGACCGCGCCGACGGCTCGCTGGCCACGCTCTCGATCCAGGGCCAGCCGGACCGCGCGGTGGCGCTCAAGCGGCGCGAGACGGCCGAGCTGATCGCCGAGGAGCTGCGGCGCCTCGACCCGGACGACACCTACGCCTCCGCGCTGCGGTTCGGCGTGGACCGGCTGGGCGAGCCGTCGAACGGGAAGGCCGCGGCTCCGGCCGCTGCCGAGACCGCTGCCGCTCCGGCGGCGGAGGGCTCGGACGCCAAGCCCGCCGCGAAGAAGGCTCCGGCCAAGAAGGCGGCGGCGAAGTGAGCACCCCTCAGCTCGTCGTCCACCGCGACAAGGAGCTGATGGCGCAGGCCGCGGCGGCCCGGCTGATCACGAAGGTCGTGGACGCCCAGGCCGCCCGCGGCTCGGCGTCCGTGGTGCTCACCGGCGGCCGCAACGGCAACGGGCTGCTCGCGGCCCTCGCCTCCTCCCCGGCCCGGGACGCGATCGACTGGTCGCGGCTCGACCTGTGGTGGGGCGACGAGCGGTTCCTGCCCGAGGGCGACCCGGAGCGCAACGTCACCCAGGCCCGGGCGGCGCTGCTCGACGCGGTGCCGGTCGCCCCGAAGCGGGTGCACGCGATGCCCGCGTCGGACGGGCCGTACGGCAAGGACGTCGACGCCGCCGCGGCGGCCTACGCGGAGGAGCTGGCCGCCGCGTCCGGCCCGGAGGACCACGGCGACGTGCCGACGTTCGACGTGCTGATGCTGGGGGTCGGTCCCGACACCCATGTGGCGTCGCTCTTCCCGGAGCTGCCCGCGGTGCGCGAGACCGAGCGGACGGTGGTCGGGGTGCACGGCGCGCCCAAGCCGCCGCCGGTCCGGGTCTCGATGACGCTGCCGGCGATCCGGGCGGCCCGCGAGGTGTGGCTGCTGGCTGCTGGCGAGGACAAGGCGCAGGCCGCGGCCATCGCTCTGTCCGGCGCGGGCGAGGTGCAGGCTCCGGCCGCGGGTGCGTACGGCCGTGGCCGCACCCTGTGGCTGCTCGACTCGGCGGCCGCGTCCCGGCTGCCGCGCGCGCTGTACCCGCCCGCCTCACCGTGACCTCACTCCGAGGCGAACGGGCCCGGTCCACCTCCTGGTGGACCGGGCCCGTTGCTGTGCGGCGCGAGCGTCAGAGGATGATCTGCTCGCCGCCGGACGCCTCCAGGCGGGCGATGGCGGTACGGACCGCCGCCACGAAGCCGTTGTACGCGGCGGTGGTGCTGGTCGCGCGGCCCGCGACGGTGTTCACGGTGAACATGGACTTGCGCAGCTCGGTCGTGAGCTCCAGCTGGGCGCCCTTGCCGAGCAGCATCCGGTTGCAGATGTTGGTCGGCTCGACGCCCGCCAGGTCGGGCTCGGTGGAGCCGTCGATGGTCTGGAACCCGGCGGCGCGCAGCGCGTCGTGCAGATACGTCTTCAGGGTGGCGTTGAGACCGCCGACCACGACGGCCTCGGGGCGCGAGGTGGGCGCCCCGGCCTGGGCGGCGGTACAGCCGTGCAGGCTCACCGCGTTGAGGTTCGCGGCGGCGATGGACAGAGCCCCCTTGTCGTCGCAGTTCTCGGGGCGCTGCGGCCGGGTCTGCGGCGGCGCAGCCCCGCGCCCCTTTGGGCGCCCCGGAGGGGCGCATCTCAGGGGCGCGGGGAACTGCGCGAGCAACCGGCCACGGCCCGCAGACGACAACCGGGCCCCGTCTCAACGCCCTCGCAGCGCCCGGTACTTGGCGACCAGCGCCTTGCTTGACTCGTCAAGGCCCGGCACCTCCGCGCCCTCGGTCAGCGCGGGCTCGACCCGCTTGGCGAGGACCTTGCCCAGCTCCACGCCCCACTGGTCGAAGGAGTCGATGTTCCAGATCGCGCCCTGGACGAACACCTTGTGCTCGTACAGCGCGATGAGCTGGCCGAGGACGGACGGCGTGAGCTCCTTCGCCAGGACCGTGGTCGTGGGGTGGTTGCCGCGGAACGTCTTGTGCGGCACCAGCTCCTCGGCCACGCCCTCCGCCCGTACCTCCTCGGGCGTCTTGCCGAAGGCCAGCGCCTGCGTCTGGGCGAAGAAGTTGGCCATCAGCAGGTCGTGCTGGGCGACCAGACCGGGCCGCAGTTCGCCGACCGGCTCGGCGAAGCCGATGAAGTCGGCCGGGATGACCTTGGTGCCCTGGTGGATCAACTGGTAGTAGGCGTGCTGCCCGTTGGTGCCCGGGGTGCCCCAGACGACCGGGCCGGTCTGCCACTCGACCGGGTTGCCGTCGCGGTCCACGGACTTGCCGTTGGACTCCATGTCGAGCTGCTGGAGGTAGGCGGTGAACTTCGACAGGTAGTGCGAGTACGGCAGCACGGCGTGCGACTGGGCGTCGAAGAACGCCCCGTACCAGACGCCCAGCAGCCCGAGCAGAAGCGGCGCGTTGGCCTCGGCGGGGGCGGTGCGGAAGTGCTCGTCGACCAGGTGGAAGCCGTCGAGCAGCTCGCGGAAGCGGTCCGGGCCGATGGCGATCATCAGCGAGAGGCCGATCGCCGAGTCGAACGAGTAGCGCCCGCCGACCCAGTCCCAGAACTCGAACATGTTGGCCGTGTCGATGCCGAAGTCCGCGACCTTCTCCGCGTTGGTGGAGAGCGCCACGAAGTGCTTGGCGACGGCGGCCTGATCGGCCCTCAGCTCGGTGAGGAGCCAGTCGCGCGCGGAGGTGGCGTTGGTGATGGTCTCGATGGTGGTGAAGGTCTTGGACGCGATGATGAACAGCGTCTCGGCCGCGTCCAGGTCGCGGACCGCCTCGTGGAGGTCGGCGCCGTCGACGTTGGAGACGAAGCGGACCGTGAGGCCCCGGTCCGTGAAGGAGCGCAGCGCCTCGTACGCCATCGCTGGACCGAGGTCGGATCCGCCGATGCCGATGTTGACGACGTTCCTGATCCGCTTGCCGGTGTGCCCGGTCCACTCGCCCGAGCGGACGCGCCCGGAGAAGGCGGCCATCTTGTCGAGCACCGCGTGCACGCCCGGCACCACGTTCTCGCCGTCGACCTCGACGACCGCGCCACGCGGGGCGCGCAGCGCGGTGTGCAGCACCGCGCGGTCCTCGGTCGTGTTGATCTTCTCGCCGCGGAACATGGCGTCCCGCAGGCCCGCCACGTCGGCGGCCGCAGCCAGCTCGCGCAGCAGGTTCAGGGTCTCGTCGGTGACGAGGTGCTTCGAGTAGTCGAGGTGCAGATCGCCGACCGTCAGGGTGTATCCGGTGCCGCGGCCGGGGTCGGCGGCGAACAGCTCGCGCAGATGGGTGTCGCCCAACTGCTCGCGGTGCTTGCCCAGTGCGGTCCACTCGGGCATCTGGTTGAGCCTGGTACGGCCTTCTGCGTTCATCTCTGACATCAGCCCACTTCCTCGTACTCGCGTACGTACCTGCCCCGCTGCCCCTACCAACTTAGTTGATCAGGACGTAAGGGCAGGAATCAGAGCGGCCACGGCGCCCGGGAACAATCCGGACGCCACGAGGGCGGGCGTGTCGAGCGCGCCCGGGGGGTTATGCCGAAGGGCCCGGCAGACGAACCGAGTTCGTCTGCCGGGCCCTTCGCTGTCAGATCTCGCCGCGGAGCTTGGCGAGCGCCTCCGCGAGGATCGCCTCGCCGTCCGCGTCGCTGCGCCGCTCCCGCACGTACGCGAGGTGGGTCTTGTACGGCTCCGTGCGCGGCGGGTCCGGCGGGTTGTCCCGGTCCTGACCGGCCGGGAAGCCGCAGCGCGGGCAGTCCCACGTCTCCGGAACCTGTGCGTCACTGGCGAAGCTCGGCTGCGTCTCGTGCCCGTTCGAGCACCAGAAGGAGATGCGCAGGCGCGGCGCGGACTCGCCGCGCTCGGCCTCACCCATCGGCCCCGCTCCGACCCGGCTTCCCCGGATCGCGTTGCCACTTGCCACGGTCGTAACTCCCTGCGTGATGGTGCTCGAAGATGCCCCAGTCTACGTAAGGCCCAACGCGCGTCCAGTGATTGTAGTTACACCCCACCCCTGAACGCGGAGACGACAGATCAGTTGTCCAGCTTCATCAGCAGGCCAAGTACGACAATGCTCGCGAACCACAGCAGACCGACCACGACGGTGATCCGGTCCAGGTTGCGCTCGGCGACCGAGGAACCGCCGACGGACGACTGCATTCCGCCACCGAACATGTCGGAGAGGCCGCCGCCCTTTCCCTTGTGCATCAGCACCAGCAGCATCAGCAGCAGGCTGAAGACGATCAGGGCAATCGAGAACCCGACAATCACGGCTGGACCAACTTCCTAGGACTGATATGGCGACGGGGGCCGGGGGGACGTATTCCATAATCCCGAGCCCGACCCCCGCAAGGGTACGACGGATCCGCGCTACCGCATACTCACTGGTCGCGGAAGCGGACGATCTTGACGAACTCGTCGGCGTCCAGCGCCGCGCCGCCCACCAGGGCGCCGTCGACATCCGGCTGCGCCATGATCGCGGCCACGTTCGAGGCCTTGACCGAGCCGCCGTACTGGATGCGGACCTTGTCTGCCAGCTCCTGCGAGTAGAGCTCCGCGAGGCGGCCGCGGATGGCTCCGCACACCTCCTGCGCGTCCTCGGGGGTGGCGACCTCGCCGGTGCCGATGGCCCACACCGGCTCGTACGCGATCACGATGGACTCGGCCTGCTCGGCCGGGACGTCCTTGAGGCCGCCGTCCAGCTGGTTCAGCGTGTAGGAGACCTGGTCGCCCGCCTTGCGGACGTCCAGGCCCTCGCCGACGCAGAGGATCGGGGTCAGGCCGTGCTTGAACGCGGCCTTCACCTTGGCGTTGCAGAGCTCGTCGCTCTCGGCGTGGTACTGACGGCGCTCGGAGTGGCCCACGGCCACGTACGTGCACTTCAGCTTGGCGAGCATCGGGCCCGAGATCTCACCGGTGTAGGCACCGGAGTCCTGCGCCGAGATGTCCTGGGCGCCGTACTTGATCTTGAGCTTGTCGCCGTCGACCAGGGTCTGCACCGACCGCAGGTCCACGAAGGGCGGCAGGACCGCGACCTCGACGGCGTCGTAGTCCTTGTCGGCCAGGGCGAAGGCGAGCTTCTGGACGTGCGCGATGGCCTCAAGGTGGTTGAGGTTCATCTTCCAGTTGCCGGCCATCAGCGGGATACGCGTGGTCACGGTGTTCAGTCCTCCAGTGCGGCAAGGCCGGGAAGCGTCTTGCCCTCAAGGTATTCGAGGCTCGCGCCGCCGCCGGTCGAGATGTGACCGAAGGCGTTCTCGTCGAAGCCGAGCGTGCGCACGGCGGCCGCGGAGTCGCCGCCGCCGACGACGGTGAAGCCGTCGCAGTTCAGGAGCGCCCGGGCGATCGCCCGGGTGCCGTCCGCGTAGTCGGGGTGCTCGAAGACGCCGACCGGGCCGTTCCAGAAGACCGTCTCCGCGTCCGCGATCTTCTCCGCGTACAGCTCGCGCGTCCTGGGGCCGATGTCCAGGCCCTCCTTGTCGGCGGGGATCTTGTCCGCGTCGACGGTGACGAAGTCGGCCGGGGCCTTGGTCTTCAGGTCCGGGAAGTCGGACGAGGCCAGGATGTCGACCGGCAGGACCAGCTCGACGCCGCTCTTCTCGGCGCGCTCCATGTACTCCGTGACGACCGGGATCTGGTCCTCCTGGAGCAGCGAGATGCCCACCTCGTGGCCCTTGGCCTTGAGGAAGGTGTACGCCATGCCGCCGCCGATGAGGATGCGGTCGGCCTTGCCGAGCAGCTGGTCGATCACGGCGAGCTTGTCGGAGACCTTGGCGCCGCCGAGCACCACCACGTACGGGCGCTTGACGTCGGCGGTGAGCTTCTTCAGCACGCCGACCTCGGTGGCGATGAGGAAGCCGGCCGCGTGCGGGAGACGCGCGGGCAGGTCGAAGACCGAGGCGTGCTTGCGGTGCACCGCGCCGAAGCCGTCGCCCACGTAGACGTCGGCGAGCTCGGCGAGCTGGTCGGCGAAGGCGCCGCGCTCGGCGTCGTCCTTGCTCGTCTCACCGGCGTTGAAGCGCAGGTTCTCCAGAACGGCGACCTGGCCGTCGGCGAGCGCCGCGACGGTCTCCTTGGCGGAGGCGCCCACGGTGTCGGTGGCGAAGGCGACGTCCGCGCCCAGCAGTTCACCGAGCCGCGCGGCCGCCGGGGCCAGCGAGAAGGCCGGGTCCGGGGCGCCCTTGGGGCGGCCCAGGTGCGAGGCGACGACCACGCGCGCGCCGGCCTCGGCGAGCTGGAGAATCGTCGGCTGGACGGCGCGGATGCGGCCGTCGTCGGTGATGGCGGTGCCGTCGAGCGGCACGTTGAGGTCGGCGCGGACGAATACCCGCTTGCCGGAGACGCCCTCGGCGAGAAGTTCGTCGATCGTCTTCATGTGTTTCTGCGACTCCTTGGAGAAGGACGAGGCAAGCGACAGGGCTCGTGCGGCGCATCGTTGCGCTGCCCGAGCCCTGTGCTCACATCGAGATGCCTGCCCTGAGACTTATCAGACTTAGAGCTGGCCGCCGACGAAGACGGTGAGGTCGACGAGGCGGTTCGAGTAGCCCCACTCATTGTCGTACCAGCCGAGGATCTTCACCGACTTGCCCTCCTGGACCATGGTCAGGGAGGAGTCGAAGGTGCAGGAGGCCGGGTCGCTGACGATGTCGGAGGACACGATCGGGTCCTCGGTGTACGCCAGGATGCCCTGCAGCTCGCCCTCGGCGGCCTTCTTGAACGCGGCGTTGACCTCGTCCTTGGTCACCTCGCGCTCCAGCTCCACGACCAGGTCGGTGGCCGAGCCCGTCGGGACCGGGACGCGCATCGCGATGCCGTCGAGCTTGCCCTTGAGCTTGGGGAGCACCAGCGCGGTGGCCTTCGCGGCACCGGTGGTGGTGGGGATGATGTTCTCGGCGGCGGCGCGGGCGCGGCGCAGGTCCGAGTGCGGGAAGTCCAGGATGCGCTGGTCGTTCGTGTACGCGTGGACCGTCGTCATCAGACCCTTGACGATGCCGAAGTTCTCGTCGAGGACCTTGGCCATCGGCGCCACGCAGTTGGTGGTGCAGGAGGCGTTGGAGATGACGTGGTGGTTGGCCGCGTCGTACTTGTCCTGGTTGACGCCCATCACGATGGTGATGTCCTCGTCCTTGGCCGGAGCCGAGATGAGGACCTTCTTGGCGCCACCGGCGATGTGCTTCTCGGCGTCGGCCTTCTTGGTGAAGATGCCGGTCGACTCGATGACGATGTCGACGCCCAGCTCACCCCAGGGGATGTCGGCCGGGTTGCGCTCGGAGAGCACCTTGATGGTGTGGCCGTCGACCGTGATGGTGTCTGCGGTGTGGGTCACCTCGGCCTTGAGACGGCCCAGGATGGTGTCGTACTTCAGCAGGTGCGCGGTGGTCGCCGTGTCACCGAGGTCGTTGACAGCCACGATCTGGATGTCAGCACCCTGCTCCAGCAGCGCGCGGAAGTAGTTGCGCCCGATGCGGCCGAAGCCGTTGATGCCTACGCGGATCGTCACGAACCGATCTCCTCGTTGGTACGCCGGGTTCGCACGCCGGCGAGTTTTAATTTGGGATGTCCCCGACCGCTTACGACCCTACCTCTCCCCGAGCCGGGGAGTGACATCGAGCGCATTCGCGGAGCGGGGCGGTCACCCGTATATGACCGACGGCCCGTACCTACCAACGGGTACGGGCCGTCGGGGGGACTTTCGTCCCCACTACCGAGCGTGACCGGCGGTGCCGGTCAGCCGGTGGGGCTTGACACGGGCGGGGTCAGTCCCGCAGCGCGCGGAGCGCCTTGCCGATCACGTTCTTGCGGTCGGCGGCCGACGGCACGTGCTCCAGGCCGAAGCCGAGCAGCACGGTGTCGTGGGTGGTGACGGCCGCCTGGGAGTGGAAGAGCGCCTGGGAGCGGGCCCAGTCGCCGGCGTTGCCGGGGCTGCCGGCCGGCGGTCCGGGCACGCTCCACGGGCCGAGCGCCGTCTCGAAGCCCTCGGCGCCCTGTGCGGTGCCGCCGATCACCAGCTTGGTGTCGTCGACGAAGGCGCCCACCCCTCCGGTGCCGGGGTCCGACACGTAGGAGATGGAGAGCTCGACCTGCTTGCCCGCGTAGGCGGCGAGGTCGACCGAGACCGGCTGCCAGCCGTTGGAGGAGCCGGTGAACCGGTTCCAGGCGCCCGAGGTGCCACTCGCCGTGCAGGCGCCGGAGCCCACGGTCAGGTAGTGCGCCAGGAACGGGTGCCCCTGGACGTAGTAGCCCTGCTCGCACTGGACGGGCACCGCCTGGCTGGTGCCGCCGTTGGTGTCCGGCAGCGTCGTCCAGTCGTCCTGCCCGACCGTGTGCGCCTCGACGATCACGTTGTCGAAGCCCGGCTCGGTGTCATAGCTGAGCTGGAACTGCAGGCTCGGCCTGTCGGCCGCCGTGGCGCCGCCCAGGTCGACCGTCCGGGACAGCCGCATATAGGCGCTGTCCTGGTGCTTGGCCGCCGCGAACCAGTCGCCCGCGGCGGGCTCGAACGGGGTGCGGATCCCCGGGTAGCTGCCCGCGGCCGCGCTCTTGAACTGCGGGAACTGGTCGGGCTTGAGGGTGTCCGAGGTGATCGTGTACGCCCCGGCCAGGTCCAGCGGGTTGTCGCTCGCGTTGCCGAGGGCCGCCTTGGCGCCCGCCAGGTTCCCGGTGCCTTCGAAGGCGGGCGGGGACTTCAGGCCGACGCGGTTGTAGGCGCCGAGGTAGTACTGGGCGAAGTCGTCGGAGTCGGCGCCGCCGAGGTCGACGGTGCCGCCCGCCTTCTCACCGGCGTTGACGAGCCGGCCGCCCTCGTTGAGGTAGTCGCGCACGGCCAGGGTGACCGCGGCGGTGGGCCGCTCGGCGCCCGTGTACCAGACGACCGTCTTGAAGTGGCCGAGCACGCCGAGCGCGCTGGGCGTGCCCTGGGTGGCCACGTCCCAGAGCGCGGACCTGCGGCCGTTGTCGGCGAGCGCCTTGGTGTACGCGGCGGCGTGCTGGGCGGGCGCGGTGCCGCCCTCCTCCGCGATCACCAGGGTGTCGCCCTTGGGCCGGTCGGCCACGGTGTAGGTGAACGGCGTGCTGGAGGTGGGCTTGCCGGCCCGGGTGCGCCCGGTGAACCAGACCTCCACCTTGGAGCCCACGTCGGCGCCCTCGACGGTGGCCCGGTACTGGTCGAAGTGGATGTTGTCCTCGCCGCCGTAGACGTCGCCGCCCTGCCAGGCCTCGAGGTCCTCGGTGTGCGTACGGCCGCCGTCGACGCGGTAGTTGAGCGTCTTGTCGCGCACCGACTTGCGTGCGGTGACGGCGACTTCCTGGTCCTCGCCGCGGGCGTACGAGGTGGTGAAGGCGTCCGGGGTGAAGTCGGGGGCCTCGATGCCGACCGGGGAGACCGGCTGGTCGGGCCGGCGCGCGGAGTCGGCGACGGCCAGCGCGAACGGGATGTTCTTGGTGAACTCCTGCTGGATCAGCTTCTCGTCGTCCGGGAAGTTGAAGACCGACTGGCAGTCGCCGGGCTTCCACTGGTCGTTGGGGTCGATCCGGGACGCGGTCTGGCAGGTCGACATCTCCGGGGTGAACATATGGATCCCGTTGACGTTCCCCGCGTGCCCGTCGGCCTCGCCGTTGGTGGTGTACAGCTCGGAGGAGAGCTGCGAGTGGTAGCCGGGGATCGCGGGCTTGGCGGGCGTGCCGGCCAGCGACTTGTAGAGGACGTCGTCCGGGGTCGGGGTCGCGACCTGCCAGCCCACGCCGTACAGCAGCAGCTCGGCCGCGGAGTGGTAGTTGATCGCGTAGGAGAAGCCGAGCCGCTTCTCGAAGGAGTCCAGCGCGCGGGTCTCCGGCTCGGAGGCCGGGGACGGGCCGCGGTAGGTCTCGTCGGCGGGGTCCGGGGACGAACCCTCGTTGTCGTAGCCCCATTTGTACGGGAAGTTGCGGTTGGGGTCGACGCCGTCGCCGGGGGTGATCTTCCCGTCGCCGTTGTTGTCGCGCAGGTTCTTGCGCCACAGGCGCTGCTGGGTGCCGGTGAAGGTGTAGTCGTACCCGTCGGGGTTGGCGGAGAGCACGAACCACAGCTCGGTGGAGTCCACGATCTTGGTGATCCGCGGGTCCTTGCCGTAGTTGTCGAGGTAGTAGTGCATCAGCCGCCGGGTCATCTCCGGGGTGATCCACTCACGGGCGTGCTGGTTCGACAGGTACAGCACGGAGGGCTTGGAGCCGTCGCGGGTCTTCGCCGCGCCCTTGGTGAGCTTGAGGGCGAGGATGTCCTGGCCCTTGACCGTCTTGCCGATCGACTCGACCTTGGTGAGGTCGGGGTGCGCGAGCTGGGTGTCGACGATCTCCTTCTGCAGGCCGCCTGCCCCGCTGTAGGGGCGGAAGACGCCGTCCCCCTGGGCCTTGAGGCGCTTCTCGGTCGCCGTCGAGAGGGTGTGCTCGGTGAGGTCGACGCCCCGCTTCTTCAGCGTGCCGGCCTGCTGCTTGGTGAGGTAGAGCTCGACCTTGGCGCTCCCCTTGGCGGGTACCTGCGCGGTCAGTTCCTGGCCGTCCGCCCCCTGCTGGAGCAGCAGTGGCAGCTGCGCCTTGGTGACGTCGGCGTACCAGACGGAGAGTCCTTCGCCTCCGCCGCCGCCCGGGCTGGCGTGCGCGGCGGGTACCGCCGCCAGACCGGCCGTGAGCAGTGAAGCCGCGGCGAGGATCGCTCTCGCTCTGCGTCTCATTGGCCCCCCTTGCTGTTGTGTGCCACGAAAGTGGACAGACGCCAGGCTCATGACACTTCATGATCATGTCAATACCGTGGAAGGGTGGTGAAACCGGAACCGGCGCCCACCAAGTGGGCGCCGGTCACGGCGAGTTCAACACTAGGGCCTGACGGCGGTACGAGGAGGGCACCGACGCGAAGCGGAGGGAGGACTCCGCCGATCAGCCGACCAGGCCGTCCGCCATCTCCTCGGTCAGATTGGACTCGGTGCCGGGGATGCCCAGGTCCTGCGCCCGCTTGTCCGCCATGGCGAGCAGCCGGCGGATCCGGCCCGCGACCGCGTCCTTGGTCAGCGGCGGGTCGGCGAGCGCGCCCAGCTCCTCCAGGGAGGCCTGCTTGTGCTCCATGCGCAGCCGCCCGGCGGCCGCCAGGTGCTCCGGCACCTCCTCGCCCAGGATCTCCAGGGCGCGCTGCACCCGGGCCCCGGCGGCGACGGCGGCCCGCGCCGAGCGGCGCAGATTGGCGTCGTCGAAGTTGGCCAGGCGGTTCGCGGTGGCCCGGACCTCGCGGCGCATCCGCCGCTCCTCCCAGGCGAGCACCGACTCGTGCGCGCCGAGCCGGGTCAGCAGGGCGCCGATCGCGTCGCCGTCGCGCACGACCACGCGGTCCACGCCGCGCACCTCGCGGGCCTTGGCCGCGATCTGGAGCCTGCGGGCCGCGCCGACCAGCGCGAGCGCCGCCTCCGGGCCCGGGCAGGTCACCTCCAGGGAGGAGGAGCGGCCCGGCTCGGTGAGCGAGCCGTGGGCGAGGAAGGCCCCGCGCCAGGCCGCCTCGGCGTCACAGGTGGCCCCCGAGACCACCTGGGGCGGGAGGCCCCGGATGGGGCGGCCGCGGCCGTCCACGAGGCCCGTCTGGCGCGCCAGCTGGTCGCCGCCCGCCACCACCCGGACGACGAAGCGCGAGCCGCGGCGCAGCCCGCCCGGAGCCATCACGATCAGCTCGGAGCTGTGGCCGAAGATCTCCAGGATGTCCCGCTTGAGCCGGCGCGCCGCCATCGCGGTGTCCAGCTCCGCCTCGATCACGATGCGGCCGCTGACCAGGTGGAGGCCGCCCGCGAACCGCAGGATCGACGAGACCTCCGCCTTTCTGCAGCAGGTCCGGGTGACGGGGAGCCGGGAGATCTCATCCTTCACCGCTGCCGTCATCGCCATGGGCCGATCCTTCCATGCATCCGAAAAATACGGTCGTACGCGGCGGCCAACAGCTCCCGGTCGTGCTTGGGGGAGCCGTCGGGCGCGGCGACCGCCGCCAGCTCGACCACGGCGCCGAGCTGCTTGGCGGCGTCGGCGAGGGACTCGCGGTCGGGCACGGCGGCCGCGTCGGCCAGCACCACGTCCAGGGCGAGTTTAGGGGCGTGTCGTCCCAAAACCTCCAAATGACGCTGCGGAGAGAAGCCATCGGTTTCGCCGGGCTGGGGCGCCAGGTTCAGCGAGAGCACCTTGCGGGCCTTGGTCACCGTGAGCGCGTCGAGCAGCTCGGGCACCAGCAGGTGCGGGATGACCGAGGAGAACCAGGAGCCCGGGCCGAGCACCACCCAGTCGGCGTCCAGGACGGCC
Organism: Streptomyces melanogenes; assembly: GCF_014649795.1. Taxonomy (GTDB): domain Bacteria; phylum Actinomycetota; class Actinomycetes; order Streptomycetales; family Streptomycetaceae; genus Streptomyces; species Streptomyces noboritoensis. The sequence goes on along the minus strand of NZ_BMTS01000003.1, from coordinate 602,639 downwards.
TCCACCGCCTCCGGGACCGCCGGCGGGTCGTGCGGGACCAGGTTGACCGACTGCACCTCACCGGGGGTGAGCGCCACCGTGGCCTGGCCGCGGACCGTGTCCACGTCGGTCGGGCGGGCCGGGTCGTGGCCCCGGACCAGCGCCTCCAGCTCCAGCGGGACGGCGGACATCGGCAGCACCCTGCCGTGCGCCCCGAGGAGCTTGCCGACCAGGTCGAGCGCCTGGACGTGGTCGCCCAGCTGCTCCCACAGGGCCACGATCAGCAGATTGCCGACCGCGTGCTCGTGCAGGTCGCCCTGGGACTGGAAGCGGTGCTGGATGACCCGGGCCCAGGTCTGGCCCCAGTCGTCGTCGCCGCAGAGCGCCGCCAGCGCCTTGCGCAGGTCGCCCGGCGGCAGCACGCCCAGCTCCTCCCGGAGCCGGCCGCTGGAACCGCCGTCGTCGGCCACGGTGACGACGGCGGTCAGGTCGCCGGTGATCCGGCGCAGCGCCGCGAGCGACGCGGAGAGGCCCATGCCGCCGCCGAGGGCGACGACCTTGGGCTGGGCGCCACGCTTGCGGCCGGTGCGCAGCACCGGTCCGCTCGTGCGCCGTCGGTACACCTTCACTCGCGCCCCATGTCCCGGTGTACGACGACGGTCTCGATCCCCTCGGAGGCGAGACGGGCGGCCAGCTTCTCGGACATCGCGACGGAGCGGTGCTTGCCGCCGGTGCAGCCCACCGCGATCGTCACGTACCGCTTGCCCTCGCGGCGGTAGCCGGTCGCGATCAGCTGGAGCAGCTCGCTGTACTGGTTGAGGAACTCCTTGGCACCCGGCTGGTTGAAGACGTAACCGGACACCTCCTCGTTCAGGCCGGTGAACGGGCGCAGCTCCGGCACCCAGTGCGGGTTCGGCAGGAAGCGGCAGTCGACGACCAGGTCGGCGTCGACCGGCAGGCCGTACTTGTAGCCGAACGACATCACCGTGGCGCGCAGCTCCGGCTCCTCGTCCCCGGCGAACTGGGCGTCCATCTTGGCGCGCAGCTCGTGGACGTTGAGGCTGGAGGTGTCGATCACCAGGTCGGCGTCCCCGCGCAGCTCGCGCAGCAGGTCGCGCTCGGCCGCGATGCCGTCGACGATCCGGCCGTCGCCCTGCAGCGGGTGCGGGCGGCGGACCGACTCGAAGCGGCGCACCAGGGCGTCGTCGGACGACTCCAGGAAGACGATCCGCCGGGTGACCTGCTTGGAGTCCAGGTCGGCCAGCGACTCGCGGAGGTTGTCGAAGAAACGGCGGCCGCGCACGTCGACGACGACGGCGATGCGGGCCACATTGCCCTGGGACCGGGCGCCGAGCTCCACCATGGTGGGGATCAGCGCGGGCGGCAGGTTGTCGACGACGAACCAGCCGAGGTCCTCCAGGCACTTGGCGGCGGTGCTGCGCCCGGCGCCGGACATCCCGGAGATGATCACCAGCTCGGGGATGGCCGGTTCTGCGGCGTCGTTCGTCGTGCCCGTACTCACGTGTGCGGCTCCAGCTTCTGCTTCTGCTCGGTCGTGCTCAGTCATTTCGCGGATCCCCCGTCGTCCTCTTCAATGATCTCTCCTGTCGCCGTGTTCACGGCGGGTGCGGCCGGGGCTGTCCTGGCCAGGGCCGCTGCCACGGTCTCGGCCGTCTTGCGGCCTATCCCGGGAACTTCACAGATCTGCTCGATTGTCGCCGACCGGAGCCGCTTCACCGAGCCGAAATGCTTGACGAGAGCCTGTTTGCGGGACTCGCCCAGGCCCGGCACCGCGTCCAGGGGGCTCGCCTTGAACCGCTTCGTCCGCTTGGCCCGCTGGTAGGTGATGGCGAACCGGTGAGCCTCGTCACGCACGCGCTGGAGCAGATACAGCCCCTCGCTGGAGCGGGGCAGCACGACCGGGTCGTCGTCGTCCGGCAGCCAGACCTCCTCCAGGCGCTTGGCCAGCCCACAGACCGCCACGTCGTCTATCCCCAGCTCGTCCAGGGCCCGCTTGGCCGCCGCCACCTGCGGCTGGCCGCCGTCGACCACCACGAGCTGCGGCGGGTAGGCGAACCGCTTGGGCCGCCCGTCCTCGGTGCGGGGGCCGGTCTCCACGGGGGCCTCGCCGGGCGCCGGGACCTCGCCGGAGGAGGCCGGGCCGGACTCGCCGTCCTCCTCGCCGTCCGCCCACTCCCCCAGCCGGGCGCTCTCGGCCAGGTACCGCTTGAAGCGGCGGGTGATCACCTCGTGCATGGACCGGACGTCGTCCTGGCCCTCGAAACCCTTGATCTGGAAGCGCCGGTACTCGCTCTTCCTGGCCAGGCCGTCCTCGAAGACGACCATGGACGCCACCACGTCCTCGCCCTGGAGGTGCGAGATGTCGAAGCACTCGATCCGCAGCGGGGCGCTGTCCAGGTCCAGGGCCTGGGCGATCTCCTCCAGGGCCCGGGAGCGGGTGGTCAGGTCCGAGGCGCGCTTGGTCTTGTGCAGCGCGAGCGCCTGCTGCGCGTTGCGTGCGACCGTCGCCATCAGGTCCTTCTTGTCGCCGCGCTGCGGGATCCGCAGCGAGACCTGCGACCCGCGCCGCCCGGCCAGCCAGGCGCCGACCGACTCCGCGTCCTCGGGCAGCGCCGGGACGAGCACCTCCTTCGGTACGGAGTCGCCGGTCTCCTCCCCGTACAGCTGCTGGAGGGCGTGCTCGACCAGGCCCGCCGTGTCGACGGCCTCGACCTTGTCGGTGACCCAGCCGCGCTGGCCGCGCACCCGGCCGCCGCGCACGTGGAAGATCTGGACGGCCGCCTCCAGCTCGTCCTCGGCGACCGCGATCAGGTCCGCGTCGGTGGCGTCGGTGAACACCACCGCGTTCTTCTCCAGGGCGCGGCGCAGCGCCCCGATGTCGTCGCGCAGCCGCGCCGCCCGCTCGTACTCCATCTCCTCGGCCGCGTCCCCCATCTGCTTCTCCAGACGGCGGATGTACGTGCCGGTGCGCCCGGCCATGAAGTCGCAGAAGTCCTCGGCCAGTTCGCGGTGCTCCTCGGGCGTGACCCGGCCGACGCAGGGGGCCGCGCACTTGCCGATGTAGCCGAGCAGACAGGGGCGGCCGATCTGGGCGGAGCGCTTGAACACCCCGGCGGAGCACGTCCGTACGGGAAAGACTCGGAGCATCAGGTCGACGGTCTCGCGGATCGCCCACGCGTGTCCGTAGGGACCGAAGTAGCGCACGCCCTTCTTCTTGGCGCCGCGCATCACCTGGACCCTCGGGAACTCCTCGTTGAGGGTGACCGCCAGGTACGGATAGCTCTTGTCGTCGCGGTACTTGACGTTGAAGCGGGGGTCGAACTCCTTGATCCACGAATATTCGAGCTGGAGGGCCTCGACCTCGGTGGAGACGACCGTCCACTCCACGGACGCGGCCGTGGTGACCATCGTGGCCGTGCGCGGGTGCAGGCTGGTGAGCGGCTGGAAGTAGTTCGCGAGCCGCTGGCGCAGGGACTTGGCCTTGCCGACGTAGATCACCCGGCGGTGCTCGTCCCGGAACTTGTAGACCCCCGGCGAGTCGGGGATCTGTCCCGGCTTGGGGCGGTAGGTGGAGGGGTCTGCCATGTCCACCACCCTACTGGCGGGGACCGACAACGCGGTTTCACGGGGCCGCGCCCCTCGCTTGAGGGGCGCGGGGAACTGCGCGACCAGCCACGCACGATCCGCAGCTGATCGCACAGTCCTGGGAAAGGCCTACGCCCGGTTGCCCCCGCGCCGACGTCGCAGCGCCACGGTGCCCAGTCCGAGCGCCGCGAGGGCCCCCGCACCGGCGGTCACCGAGGTGGCCGTGAGGGCGCTGTCCCCGCCGGTGGGTGCGGCGGCCGCGGCCTGGGCCCGGGCCTCCTCGGGCGTCTGCCCGTACCCCCCGGCCTTGCCGGATTTCGCGTACGCGGAGCCGGGCAGCTTGTCGCCGTAGGCCCGCTGGACGCGCTTCTGATAGGCGCCCAGCGTGGTGCCCTCGGCGCCGACCGCGCGCACCGCGTCCTCGTCCAGGGGGAGCACGGTGGCGCCCTTCTGGACGTACCAGGCGTTGATCTGCGGCTCCTGGAAGACGGTGCCGCCCGGCAGCCGGCTCGCGCCCGCCGCGGCGTAGCGGGCCTCGTCGTCACCGGTGGCTATGTTCACCACCTTCCAGGTGGTGCCCTGCGGAACGGTCCACAGGGAGGCCTTCTGGCCGTCCGAGGAGACGGCCGTGGAGGCGAGGTACTCCAGCTTCGCCACGGAGGCGCCCGCCCGCCCGGCGACGAACTCCGGGGAGAGCGTGTAGACGGGCACCGCGTCGCCCTGGATGCGCGGGGCGGCGGCGGTCAGGGACACCTTGCCGTCCCGGGCGAAGAACCGGGAGAGCGTGTCGAGGGTCGCGGGGGCCGCGGCCGCCTGGCGGGCGGCCGCCTTGGAGTCGGCCGTCGCGGTGGGGTGCTCGCCGGCCGCCGCGTACGAGGCGCAGAGGCCGGTGAGCAGGGCCGCGACGGCGGCGGCGGAGGACAGACGTCGCAGGGTCATCGTCGTCACGCCCCGATCCGGTAGAGCGAGTGGGTCCAGGAGAACGAGTCGTTGTCGACGTACCAGTCGTGCGAGGCCCAGTTGTAGCGGTTGCTGGAGGGCCACGGGTCGCCCCAGTAGACCCAGCTGCTGGCCGTGTCGTACCCGTAGATCACATGCATGTGACCACCGCCGCTGGACCACTGGATGCGGCTCTCCATCGGCCGGTTGGCGTTGATCTCGGTCTGTACGGTCGAGTAGCGCAGCCACCCGCTGACGTACGAGCCGGAGTTGATCCCGGCCCAGCTCAGCGCGTTCTGCACATTGCCCAGGTCCGCCTGCCAGTTGGGGCAGTCGTAGCCCTGCTGGCGCCCGAAGGCGGCGTTGCAGAACTGGTTCTGACTGTAGGAGCGCCCGAACCAGGTGGCGATGGTGTTCCCGCTGGCGGCCCAGCACCAGTTGTTCTTCTGCTGGGCCTGCATGGTGATGTTGAGCCGCTTCGACGTGGCTGCCGTGGCGGACGGCGGGTCGGCGGCGGTACGGGTGTCGGTGGCGGCGGTCGTGGTGGCGGCGGCGGTCGTGCCGGGCTCGTGCGGGGATGCGACGGCGCTCGCCGTGGGGGCGGCGAGCAGGGCCGTCACCACGAGGGCGAGAGCCGGAAGCCGTCTCTTGCGGTTGTGCATCGCGTTCCTCCCGAAGCGGGGGGTGTGGGGATCGGAGGAGCGCGTCCGGACGCTTTCGGTGAGCATCGAACGTTGTCGTGGGCTGGTCAACGCGCTTCAATGCGGGGTGAGACGCGGGTGTGAACGGAGTGGCCGCCATGTGAACGGGCCTTCCGGGCCCACCAGGCCGCCCGGGTCCCGCGGCGACCCGTGACCACCCCCCGCCGTGAACGTTCACTGTGCGGCCCGAAGTCCCCGGGCCGGCGGCGCAGTTGAACCAGGCCGCCCGTACGGCCACCCCCCACCGAGATCCGAGCAGTCCCGAGGGAGTCCCCCATGCTCCACACCGATGCCGATCTGGCACAGGTGCTGCACACCGGTCCGTTCCATCTGGCGCTGCGCGCCGCGCTCGCCGTCCGCGGACTGCCGCTCCAACGCGTCCAGCACCATCTCGCCGGGCGCGGCGTCAAGGTCGGTGTGACCAGCCTCAGTTACTGGCAGCAGGGCGCCCGGCGGCCGCAGCGCGCCGAGTCGCTGCGGGCCGTGCGCGCCCTGGAGGAGGTCCTCGGGCTGCCGGACCGCTCGCTGCTGCGGCTGCTCGACGACGCCGACGCGCGCGAGGCGGAACGCCCGGCGGGCCGCTCCTACCGCTCGCTGGTGGAGGCCTCCGGGGCCGTCGAGCGGCTGATCACGGGCCTGGAGTCACCCGTGGACGGCGGGCTGCACACCGTCGGCCACCAGGAGCGGGTGCGCGTCGGGGCGCACCGCGAGCTGCTGGGCCGCGACTCCCAGCAGGTGGTGCGGGCCCACCGGGACGGCGTCGACCGCTATCTCGCCATCCACCACGGCGACCCGGGCTGCGACCCGTCCCGGGTCCGGGTGCGCGCCGCCGAGAACTGCCGCACCGGCCGGGTGCGCTGGGACGCCGAGACCGGCGTCCTGGTGGCCGAGCTGCTCTTCGACGCCCGGCTGCGGGCCGGTGAGACGTACCTCTTCGGCTACGGCTTCGAGGACGGCACGGCGGGCCCGAGCAGCGAGTACGTACGCGGCTTCAGCTTCGCGGGCGGGCAGTACGTGCTCCAGGTCCGCTTCGACGAGCACGCCCTGCCGGTGCGCTGCCGCCGCTTCTCCCGGACGTCGGCCGGCGCGGCCCGCTCGGCCCGGGGCGACCTGACGCTGAGCGGGCAGCACCGCACGGTGCACCTGGTCGAGCAGGGGGTGCGACCGGGGATCCTGGGGATCGACTGGGACTGGGCGTGAGGGCGCACTGCCTACGTACTACGTACGTAGGCAGTGCGCCCAGGACGCCGTCAGTGCTCCCTACGCGTCCGGACCGGCGACGAGCTTGCCGTCCTTGACCTTCACCGGGACGGAGGGCAGGGGCACGGTCGCCGGGCCCTGGACCGGCTTGCCGGTCATCACGTTGAAGCGGCTGCCGTGGCAGGGGCAGTTCCCGTGCCCGTCCTCGATCTTGTCGAGGACGCAGCCGGCGTGGGTGCACTGGGCGCTGAACGCCTTGTACTCGCCCTTGGCCGGGCAGGACACCATCAGGCGCTGCTCGCGGTAGAGCTTGGCCCCGCCGACCGGGATCTCCTCGGGCGCGCCCAGGGTGACCGGCGCGGTCGGGGTCGGCCTCTCGGCGTGGCCGAGCTTGGAGTCGGTGGAGCAGGCGGCCACTCCCAGCCCGGCGGCCCCGGCGAGGGCCGCGCCTTTCAGCACGGTACGACGGGCGGCGGGCTGGCCGGACATGGGGTCTCCACAGGTCATGGGGGGTTGGTGACGTATCCGACGATACCGGCGGGACCTGTGGGGCCCGGGGGTGGGTGGTGACGGGCGCCGGGGCTGGACGGGACCGGTCCGGGTGGGTGTACGTTCGGCCGCGTGATCGTCGTCGCCGGAGAAGCCCTCATCGACCTCGTCCCGGAGCGCCCCGGCGACCGGCTGGGCCCGCTGTCGCCCCGGCCCGGGGGCGGCCCGTACAACACGGCGGTGGCCCTCGGGCGCCTCGGCGCCGAGGCCGCGTTCTGCTCGCGCGTGTCGACGGACGGCTTCGGCGAGTCCCTCCTCGACGGGCTGCGCGCCGCCGGTGTCGACACCTCCCTGGTCCAGCGCGGCCCCGAGCCGACGACACTGGCGGTGGCGACGGTGGGGTCGGACGGGGCGGCCGGATACGGCTTCTACGCCTCCGGCACGGCCGACCGCCTCTTCGAGCTCCCGCCCGAACTCCCCTCCGGCGTACGGGCGCTGGCGCTCGGCACCTGCTCGCTGGTCCTGGAGCCGGGGGCGTCGGCGTACGAGGCGCTGCTGCGGCGGGAGTCCGGGCGGGGTGTGTTCACCCTGCTCGACCCGAACATCCGTGCCGGCCTGATCCCGGACGCGGACGCCTACCGGGCCCGCTTCCGCTCCTGGCTGCCGTACGTGTCCCTGCTGAAGCTGTCCGAGGAGGACGCGGCGTGGCTGGGCAGCGGGGTGGAGTCGTGGCTGGCGGCGGGGCCGGAGGCGGTGGTGCTTACGCGGGGCGCGGCGGGGATGACGGTGTGGACCCGGTCCGGTCCGCGTGAGGTCTCCGTGCCCGGGGAGCGGGTCGAGGTGGTCGACACGATCGGGGCGGGGGACACGGTGAACGCGGCGCTGCTGCATGTGGTGGCGGGGCGGGGTCCGCTGTCCGCGTCCGGGTGGCGGGCGGCGCTGTCCTTTGCGGCGCATGCGGCTGCGCTGACGTGCGGGGAGCGGGGGGCGCAGCCGCCTTACGCCTCGGCGCTGCGATGCCCCACCCCGCCCCTTCCCTAAACCCTCCGGGGGTGGGAGTTCGTCTGCGGACCGTGCTGGGCTGGTCGCGCAGTTCCCCGCGCCCCTTGAATGCCGCTGCGCGGCATCCTCGGGGCGCGGGGTCCGCAGACGAACTCCGGGCTCAGGCCTTGCGGGCGCGGGAGGTTGCCTTCTTCGCCGGGGCCCGCTTCGTCGCCCGCTTCACCGGCGCCCGCGCCGGCTCCGCGTCGCTGATCCGGTCCGCGCCCAGGATGTCGCGCAGGAACTTGCCCGTGTGGCTCGCGGCCACGGACGCGACCTGTTCCGGCGTGCCCTCGGCGATCACGAGGCCACCGCCGCTGCCGCCCTCGGGACCCATGTCCACGACCCAGTCCGCCGTCTTGATGACGTCGAGGTTGTGCTCGATGACGATCACCGAGTTCCCCTTGTCGACGAGGCCCGACAAGACCTTGATCAGCTTCGAGATGTCCTCGAAGTGGAGCCCGGTCGTCGGCTCGTCCAGGACGTACACCGTCCGCCCCGTCGACCGCTTCTGCAGCTCGGACGCCAGCTTCACGCGCTGCGCCTCACCGCCGGAGAGCGTCGGCGCGGACTGGCCGAGGCGGACGTAACCGAGCCCCACCTCGTTCAGCGTCCGCAGATGACGGGCGATCGTCGGCACCGCCTCGAAGAACTCCAGCGCCTCCTCGATCGGCATGTCGAGGACCTCGGCGATGGACTTGCCCTTGTAGTGGACCTCCAGCGTCTCCCGGTTGTAGCGCGCCCCGTGGCAGACCTCGCACGGCACGTACACGTCCGGCAGGAAGTTCATCTCGATCTTGATCGTGCCGTCGCCCGAGCAGTTCTCGCAGCGGCCGCCCTTGACGTTGAAGGAGAAGCGGCCCGGGAGGTAGCCCCGCACCTTCGCCTCCATCGTCTCGGCGAACAGCTTGCGCACGTTGTCGAAAACGCCCGTGTACGTCGCCGGGTTCGACCGGGGCGTACGGCCGATGGGCGACTGGTCGACGTGGACGACCTTGTCGACCAGGTCGTCGCCCTCCACGCGCGTGTGCCGCCCGGGCACCGCCCGCGCGCCGTTCAGCTCGCGCGCCAGGTGCGTGTAGAGGATGTCGTTGACCAGGGTCGACTTCCCGGAGCCGGAGACGCCCGTGACGGCGGTCAGCACGCCCAGCGGGAACGAGACGTCGATGTCCCGGAGGTTGTTCTCCTTGGCGCCGTGCACGGTGAGCTTGCGCGAGGGGTCCGCGGGGCGCCGGACGTCCGGCAGCGGGATGGACTTCTTGCCCGCCAGGTACTGCCCCGTCATCGACTCCTTGTTGGCGAGGAGCTGCTTCAACGGGCCGCTGTGGACGACCTTTCCGCCGTGCTCACCGGCGCCCGGGCCGATGTCGACGACCCAGTCGGCCACCTTGATGGTGTCCTCGTCGTGCTCGACGACGATCAGCGTGTTGCCCATGTCGCGCAGGCGCACCAGCGTCTCGATGAGGCGGTGGTTGTCCCGCTGGTGCAGACCGATCGACGGCTCGTCCAGCACGTAGAGCACGCCGACCAGGCCCGAGCCGATCTGGGTGGCGAGGCGGATGCGCTGGGCCTCGCCGCCGGAGAGCGTCCCGGCGGCGCGGTTGAGCGAGAGGTAGTCGAGGCCGACGTCGACGAGGAAGCGCAGCCGCTCGTTGACCTCCTTCAGGACCCGCTCGGCGATCTTCTTGTCGCGCGCGTTGAGCTTGAGCTCGCCCAGGAAGTCGGCGCAGTCGCTGATCGACATCGCGGAGACCTCGGCGATGGAGCGGTCCATCACGGTGACCGCGAGGACCAGCGGCTTCAGTCGCGTGCCCTCACAGGTGGGGCAGTGGACCTCGCGCATATAACCCTCGAAGCGCTCGCGCGCCCCGTCGGACTCCGCCTCCGAGTGGCGCCGCTTGACGAACGGCACCGCGCCCTCGAAGGAGGTCGTGTAGGCGCGCTCCCTTCCGTACCGGTTCCGGTAGCGCACTTCGATCTGCGTCTTGTGGCCGTACAGCAGCGCCTTCTTGGCGCGCTGCGGCAGCCCCGCCCAGGGGATGTCCGTACGGAAGCCGAGCTCCTCGGCGAGCGCGCCGACCAGCCGGGCGAAGTAGTCCTTGGTGTGGCCCAGCGACCACGGCGAGACCGCGCCCTCGTCGAGGGACTTCTCCTCGTCCGGGATGATCAGCTCGGGGTCGACCTCCATGCGCGTACCGATGCCGGTGCAGTCGGGGCAGGCGCCGAAGGGCGAGTTGAAGGAGAAGGAGCGCGGCTCCAGCTCCTCGAAGGACAAGTCGTCGTACGGGCAGTACAGATGCTCCGAGTACATCTTCTCGCGCTCGGGGTCGTCGGCCGCGAGGTCGACGAAGTCGAGCACCACCATGCCGCCGGACAGGCCGAGCGCGGTCTCCACCGAGTCGGTGAGGCGGCGCTTGGCGGAGTCCTTCACGGTGAGGCGGTCGATGACCACCTCGATCGTGTGCTTCTCCTGCTTCTTCAGCTTGGGCGGCTCGGAGAGCTGGATCGTCTCGCCGTCCACGCGCGCGCGGCTGTAGCCCTTGGTCTGGAGGTCGGCGAAGAGGTCGACGAACTCGCCCTTGCGCTCGCGCACCAGCGGCGACAGCACCTGGAAGCGGCTGCCCTCGGGCAGCTCCAGCACCTTGTCGACGATCGCCTGCGGCGACTGGCGGGTGATCGGACGGCGACACTCGGGGCAGTGCGGCTTGCCGATGCGCGCGAAGAGCAGACGCAGGTAGTCGTAGACCTCGGTGATGGTGCCGACCGTCGAGCGCGGGTTGCGCGAGGTCGACTTCTGGTCGATGGAGACCGCGGGCGACAGACCTTCGATGAAGTCGACGTCCGGCTTGTCCATCTGGCCGAGGAACTGGCGGGCGTACGAGGAGAGCGACTCGACGTAGCGGCGCTGCCCCTCGGCGAAGATCGTGTCGAACGCGAGGGACGACTTGCCCGACCCCGAGAGCCCGGTGAAGACGATGAGGGAGTCGCGCGGGAGGTCGAGCGAGACGTTCTTGAGATTGTGCTCGCGCGCGCCACGGACGATGAGACGGTCGGCCACGCCGGTCCGCACCTTTCTTGAAGAGAAGCAGGGGGGCGGAGCCCCCGTCTCAGACTATGGGGGGTCGCCAGGGCGATGGTTCGTTTTACAGCCAAGGATGCCTGATGCCACTGACGAGCCTATAGCACGCGCATTCGATTTACGGACTCGCCCAAGCGGCTTCACCCGAATGAGTGGCAGGACTATCGTCGGCCGCATGATTGATCATGCGCAGGACCTGGCATCTGTACGGGAAGCCACCGACCGGCTGCTCACCGCAGCCGCCGAAATGGACAACGCGGCGGTCGCCGAGCCGTCACGGCTGCCGGGCTGGAGTCGCGGCCATGTGCTCGCCCACGTGGCCCGCAACGCGGACGCGCTCGTCAACGTGCTCGCCGGCCGCCCCATGTACGAGAGCGGCGAGGCCCGGGACGCCGACATCGCGCGCGACGCCGCACGGCCGCTCGACGCCCACCTCGCCGACCTGCGCGAGAGCGCGGCCCGCTTCCAGGAGGAGGGCGCCCGGCCCGCCGACTGGGCCCGCACGGTCGAGCTCCGCAACGGCGTCCTCGACCAGGCCGCCCGCATCCCCTTCCGACGGCTGATCGAGGTCGAGCTGCACCATGTCGACCTGGGCGTCGGCTACGAGCTGGAGGACCTGCCGGTCGACTTCGTCCGGCGCGAGATCCAGTTCCTGGCCGACCGCTTCTCGGGGAACGCCTCGGTCCCGCCGGTCACCCTCACCGGCAACAACGGCCACACCCTGCGCACCGGTGGCACCGTGGGCACCCCGGTGACCGTCGGCGGCCCCGCGTGGGACCTGCTGGGCTGGCTCGCGGGCCGCAGGGACGGCGCCGCCCTGGAGGCCTCCGGCGGCCCGCTGCCCGCCCTGCCGCCGCTGTAGGCCCGGCGTTACGCTGAGCCCATGACGTACAGCGGAGCGGTGAAGGTCGGCGGTCCGGCGGATGTCCACGAGCTCGGGGACCTGATGATCTCCAAGGTCGCGGTCGGCCCGATGGACAACAACGCGTATCTGCTGCGCTGCCGGGCCACCGGCGAGCAGCTCCTGATCGACGCGGCGGCCGAGCCCTCGACCCTCCTGACGCTGATCGGTGACGACGGCATCAAGTCCGTCGTCACCACCCACCGCCACGGCGACCACTGGCAGGCGCTCGCCGAGGTCGTCGCCGCCACCGGCGCGACGACCTACGCGGGCCGCTACGACGCCGAGGGCATCCCCGTGCCGACCGACGTCCCCGTCGAGGACGGGGACACGATCACCGTCGGCCGGGTCGAGCTGACCGCCCGCCATCTGGTCGGCCACACCCCGGGCTCGATCGCGCTGGTCTACGACGACCCGCACGGCCACCCGCACCTGTTCACCGGCGACTGCCTGTTCCCGGGCGGGATCGGCAACACGCACAAGGACCCGAAGGCCTTCGCCAGCCTCCTCGACGACGTGGAGACCAAGCTCTTCGCGGTGCTGCCGGACGAGACCTGGGTGTACCCGGGTCACGGCAACGACACCACGCTCGGCGAGGAGCGCCCCAAGCTGCCGGAGTGGCGCGCCCGCGGCTGGTAGCGCGATCGGGGGCGAGGCGCTCGTCCACGGCGCGGGCGCGCTTCCGCACGCCCCCCGTAACCGCCCGTGAGCACGGGTAGTTGGCGCCACATGCACCTCTCCCCCACCTCTCCCCCCACACACGCACCACCGTCGATGACACGGCTCGCCGCCGCCTCCCTGGCGGGCACCGCTGTCGAGTTCTACGACTTCTTCGTGTACGGGACGGCCGCCGCGCTCGTCCTGGGCCCGCTCTTCTTCCCCACGTTCTCCCCGCTGGCCGGCAGCCTGGCCGCCTTCGGCACCTTCGGGATCGGGTTCGTCGCCCGTCCGCTCGGCTCTGTCGTCTTCGGTCACATCGGTGACCGGTACGGACGACGCCCGGTGCTGTTCCTCTCGCTGTTCCTGACCGGTTTCGCCACGGTCGCCGTCGGCTGTGTGCCCTCGTACGCGACGATCGGAGCCGCCGCCCCCGTCCTGCTGCTCGTCCTGCGCTTCCTGCAGGGGCTCGGCCTCGGTGGCGAGTGGGGCGGGGCCGTGCTGCTGACCGTGGAGCACGCGCCCGCGCGGCGCCGCGTCCTGTGGTCGTCGTTTCCGCAGATGGGCCCGTCCCTGGGGTTCCTGCTGGCCAACGGGGTGATGCTGGTGCTCTCGGCGGGGCTCACCGACGCCGAGTTCCGGTCGTGGGGGTGGCGGATCCCGTTCTGGGGGGCGGGGCTGCTCGCGGCGGGCGGGCTGCTGCTGCGCTCCTCCCTCGCCGAGAGCCCGCAGTTCCAGGAGCTGGGCGAGCGCGCCAAGCTGCCGCTGGCGGAGGTGGTCCGCGACCACTGGCGGCTGGTGCTGCTGACGGCGGGCGCGCTGTCGGTCGGCTACGCCGTCTTCTACGCGGTGACCACCTGGGCCCTGGCATACGCCACCGAACGCCTCGGCGTGAGCCGTACGGTCATGCTCGTCTGCATCATGGCCGCCGTCGCCGTGAAGGGCTCGCTGACCCCGGTCTCGGCCCTGCTGGCGGACCGGTACGGGCGGCGGCCGCTCTGCCTGGCGGGGTGCACGGCCTGCGCGCTGTGGATGTTCCCGCTGGTCGCGCTGCTCCAGACCGGCGAGCCGCTGCTGATGTTCGCCGGGGTGCTGGGCGCGCTGCTCGCGTTCATCACCATGTTCGCGGTGATCGCGGCCTATCTGCCGGAGCTCTACGAGCCCCGGGTGCGGTGTACGGGCGCGGCCGTCGGCTACAACCTGGGCGGGGTGCTGGGCGGCGCGCTGACCCCGATCGTGGCGACCGCACTGGCCCGGGGCGAGGGGCCGCCGTGGGGCGTGGCGGCCTATCTGACCGGGATCGCCCTGCTGAGCCTCGGCTGCTTCGCGCTCCTGCCGGAGACCCGGCCGGTGCTCGACACGGCGGAGGCGGGGGCCGAGGCGGCGCCCGCCTAGCCGCCCCTGGGGCCCTGGTAGGGCTCCCAGGGGCCGCCGGGGGCTACAGGTCCTCCGACTCCGCCACGTCGCAGTCCGTGAAGGCGGGCGGGCGCGTCGAGAGCGCCGCGAGCTGCTTGGCGAGCTCGGTCGTCTCCGGCGCGTCGCTGTTGGCCATGGCCTCCTCGTACGAGTCGAACTCGACGACGGCCAGATAGCGGTTGGGATTGGCCCGGTCGCGCAGCAGGGTGCGGTGCGAGGGGCCGAGCTTGCGGCCCTGTGCCCGGGCCGTCTCCTCGTACTGGCGGATGAGCTCGCGCATCTCGTCCGCACGCTCGGTCTCGAAGTCGATGATCTGCGCGAACTTCATGGGGGCCTCCTGGTCCGCGGCGCCCCCGCCGACCGGGAGCTCTCCCCGTACAAGCAAGCACCGGCCGACGGGCACGGCAACTCCGCGCCCGGCCGGCCGGTGCCGCGCGCCGGTGCGGATGCACCGCGCGCCCCCGGGGGTCAGACCCCGACGCTCTTCTTCTCGTCCTCCTCGGCCGCCGTCTGCTTCTTGGCGGCCATCAGGCTGGTGATCGTGGTGACGACCAGCACGCCGCAGATGACGGCGAGCGAGACGGGGATGGAGATCTCGGGGACGTTCACCCCGTTCTCGTGCAGGGCGTGCAGCACCAGCTTCACGCCGATGAAGCCGAGGATCACCGAGAGGCCGTAGCTGAGGTGGACCAGCTTCTTGAGCAGTCCGCCGATGAGGAAGTACAGCTGGCGCAGACCCATCAGCGCGAAGGCGTTGGCGGTGAAGACGATGTACGGGTCCTGGGTCAGGCCGAAGATCGCGGGGATGGAGTCCATCGCGAACAGCACGTCGGTCATGCCGATGGCCAGCATCACGACGAGCAGCGGCGTCATGACCTTCTTGCCGTGCTCCTGGATGAAGAGCTTGGTGCCGTGGTACCGGTCGGCGACGCCGAACCGCTTCTCGATGGACTTGAGGAGACGGTTCTCCTCGAACTCCTCGTCCTCCTCGTCGGAGCGCGCCTCCTGGATGAGCTTCCAGGCGGTGTAGATCAGGAAGGCGCCGAAGATGTAGAAGACCCAGGCGAAGTTGGCGATGACCGCGGCGCCGGCCGCGATGAAGATCGCCCGCAGCACCAGCGCTATGAGCACGCCGAAGAGCAGTACCCGCTGCTGGAGGTGGGTCGGCACCGAGAACTTCGCCATGATCAGGATGAAGACGAAGAGGTTGTCGACGGAGAGCGACTTCTCGGTGATGAAGCCCGCGAAGAACTCGCCGGACGCCTGGCTGTCGCCGAAGACCAGCAGGCCGACTCCGAAGAGCGCGGCGAGCACGATCCAGACGACCGTCCAGATTCCGGCTTCCTTGACCGACACGTCATGGGGTTTGCGCCCGATGAAGAAGTCGACCGCGATCAGGGCGCACAGACCGAGAATGGTCAGCACCCACAGGGTCATGGAAACGTCCACAGTGCCTCCGGCTTCGTACCGCTACAGATCAGCGTCGTCGCTGCCGGAGGTCTCCTCCACCCGAGCACGTGACGGTGCCGTGGGCCGACGCCCCGGAACCGTCTCTTCGGGTCCGTATTGACGGGAACGCCGCAGTCGGGAGTACTCCCCTCCGCACCAAGAACCCTACCCCAATCACCAAGAGAAGGTAAAGGAAAGGGTAAAGAAGAGCCAAGCCGGTGGGTGGGTGAGGGAGTTCGAGACCGGGCGCGCGGGTGGGCGCGCGCTGGATCGCGCGCGCCCCTACATGCCGTCGGCCCGACCCGGAGTCAGCGCGGCCAGGCGCGCCGCGCGTCCGCGACCTGGCCCAGCACCTGCCCCAGGATCGCGCTGCCGGCCGGGACCAGCGGCGGCTCGTACGTCCAGGCGTGCCCCACCCACGGGTCGGCCAGGTGGTCGTCCGGGACCGGTGTGAGCCGCAGCAGCGAGCGCCACAGCGGCTGCAGCACCGGCCCGTACGCACTGGCGTCCTCGCGGTCCGCGACCATCAGCAGATGGACGCCGACCGACGGGCCCTCGTCCGCGAGGTAGCGCAGCTGGTTGACCGCGCGGTCGTCGAACCCGTGCGGGAAGTCGTTGACGATCAGGAGCTGCTCGGCGGTGTCCATGCCCGGCGGCAGCGCGTCCGCCCCGGCACCGGCCCGCGCGGCCATCTGGAGCAGGTCGACGCGCTCGGTGAGCCGGGCCAGCACGGCCGCCACTCCCTGGGCACCGGCCGCGGGCGGCTCGCCGAGCACCCCCGCGCGCGTCAGCGGCGCGAACGCCCCGGCCGCCGCCCCCGCCGGGTCCACTACGTGCACGGCGAACTCGTGCGCCGGGTACACCGCCAGCATGCGGGCCGCCAGCGCCACCGCGGTCTCCACGGCGAGCCGCTTGACCTGCTCGGCGTCCATGAAGGCGGCGGCCTCGGAGCCCGAGCGCCCGGCGTCGATCCACAGGCCGCGCTCCAGCGGCAGCCGCACCAGCATCGGAATCCGCAGCTCCGGCCGCTCCGGCAGCCGCAGGTCCCCGACGCGCAGGGCCATCGGGATCTCCATCGGCACCCGGTAGCCGTGCCAGACCGGGTTGTCCCAGCGGGCGTAGGCGGGCGGCAGGGCGGGCTCGACGACCTCGGACTCGGCGGTCAGCTGCGCCAGGTCCCGGTCGAAGGCCTCGCGCGCGCGGTCGACGAGCTGCTCGCGGCGGGCCGAGGCCTCCTCGCGGGCCCGGTCGCCGGTGGAGCCGATGCGGCTGCGCGGATCCGCGAGAGCCCGGTCGAGCTCCTGCTCCATCCGCGAGTCCGCGAAGTCGACGGCGCTGCGGTACGAGGCGGTGGTGCGGGCCAGGTCCTCGAACATGCCCCACACCTGGTTGTAGAGCCGCTCCTCCATGGACCAGCCGGTGGCGTCGCCCGCCACGGGGACCGGGGGCTCGCCGGGGGCGGCGGGCGGCGCGGTGGGGGGCGGCGGCGGGGGCGCGGTGGTCTTGCGGCGCGGATGCGCGTAGTCGATGGGCCCGCCGTCGCTCAGGGGCTGCTGGGCGGCCTCGGGCGCGGCGGCCGCCGGCCCGCCGTCGCTCCCGCCGGTGCCGGGCGCTCCCGTCCGTACCCGCGCCTCGTCGGACGTACGGGGCGGGGGCGCCGCGACCGAGCGGGAGGCGCCCAGGGCGACCGCGTCCAGGATGACGGCGGCGAGCTCACGGGCCTGCGGCAGGCCCTGGTCGACCAGCATGTCGGCGAGGCCGCCCGCGTAGCCCTGGCCGATCGCGCGGACCTTCCAGGCGCCGTTTCGCCGATAGAGCTCCAGGGCGACGACCGCCGACTCCGCGTCCAGGCCGGTGATCGTGTAGCTGGCGACCTCGGTGCCGTCGAGGCCGGTGACGGCGACGAAGGGCGCGGCGACGGCGGCGAACCGGGCCGGGCCCGCCGTCCCGGGCGGCAGCGCCAGCAGCACGTTCACCCGGTGCACGTCCTGCGGCAGCGCCTCCAGGTCCACGGCGAGGCGGTGGTCGGCGGCGGCCTGCCGGGAGACTTCGAGGCCCGGCAGCGTGGGCGTGCCGGGGTGGGCCACCCACTCCGTCCCGCGCACCGTGCCGCTCTCGTCGCCCAGGGTGGCGCCCGCGACGATCGGCGTGCCGGCCGACACCCGGATCTCCAGTCGGGTCCGGGGCAGGGGGTGGTTCTGTCCCCGTACCAGCTCGGCCGTCATCGCTCTGTCCCCTCGTCGAGTTGCCGGTGGTGCACGGTGGTGCGGGGCAGCTCCCGGCGGCCTTGCCTCCGGGAGCTGCGGTTGCGGCCGTGGTGGCCGGTGGTGCCTGCGTACGGCCGTGGTTACAGGTGCGGCAGGATCGCCGGCATCAGGTCCTGGAAGGTGCGGCCGTTGGACGGGTTGCCGATGGCGGTCATCTGCCAGCCGGCGCCCGCGCGGTGCACCTTCGCCATGATCTGCGCCGTGTACTGACCGCCGCCGTCCAGCGTGTAGCGCGCCAGCTCCTGGCCGTTGGTCTCGTCGACGATGCGGCAGAACGCGTTCTGCACTTCCTGGAACGTCTGGCCGGTGAACGAGTTCACCGTGAAGACGATCTGGTCGATGTGGACCGGGACGCGCTGGAGGTCGACGAGGATCGACTCGTCGTCGCCGCCCTGGCCCGCGCCGCCCACCAGGTTGTCGCCGGTGTGCCGCACCGAGCCGTCGTCGCTGACGAGGTGGCGGAAGAACACCACGTCCACCGGCTGCTTGTCGGCGAAGAGCACCGCCGAGGCGTCCAGGTCGATCTCCCGGGTGCGCGAGCCGAACAGGCCGCGGCGCGGCGCCGCCTGCCAGCCGAGCCCCATCCGCACCGATGTCAGGGTGCCGCCACCCTGCTTCTCCAGGCTGATGGCCTGCCCCTTGGTCATATTGACCGTCACGCGCTGTCCCCTCTCCGCATTTTTTACGTTCCCGTCCGACCCTACGCAGTGGCGCGATGTGCGCCACCGCTCGGGGCGGATTTGTGTCGGTCTTGCAACACAGCGGGTGGCGGGCCGTCAGGCCTGTCCCGCCTCCCGCATCTGCCGCAACTCCTTCTTCAGCTCGCCGACTTCGTCGCGCAACCTGGCGGCGATCTCGAACTGCAGCTCGGCGGCCGCGGCCCGCATCCGGTCCGTCATCTCCTCGATCTGCTCGGCGAGTTCGGCCGCCGGGCGGTCGGTGAGGACCTCGCCGCCCTTGCCCGCCTTCGCCTTCGACTTCGCCGCCTTGGCACCGAGCGCGGGGACCGGCGCCTTGGCGCCCTTGCCATCCTTGCCCTTGCGGTAGCCGGAGCCGAGCAGCTGCTCGGTGTCGACCTCCTCGCGCGCGATGGTCGCGACGATGTCGTTGATCTTCTTCCGCAGCGGCTGCGGGTCGATCCCGTGCTCCTTGTTGTACGCGACCTGCTTCTCCCGGCGGCGGTTGGTCTCCTCGATGGCCTTCTCCATCGCCGGGGTGATCTTGTCGGCGTACATGTGGACCTGGCCGGAGACGTTGCGCGCCGCGCGGCCGATGGTCTGGATCAGCGAGGTGCCCGAGCGCAGGAACCCCTCCTTGTCGGCGTCGAGGATCGCGACCAGCGACACCTCGGGCAGGTCCAGGCCCTCGCGGAGCAGGTTGATGCCGACCAGCACGTCGAACTCGCCCGCCCGCAGCTCGCGCAGCAGCTCGACCCGGCGCAGGGTGTCGACGTCGCTGTGCAGATAGCGGACCTGGATGCCCATCTCCAGGAAGTAGTCGGTCAGGTCCTCGGCCATCTTCTTGGTGAGGGTGGTGACCAGGACGCGCTCGTCCTTCTCGGTGCGCTTGCGGATCTCGTGCACCAGGTCGTCGATCTGCCCCTCGGTGGGCTTGACGACGACCTCCGGGTCGATCAGGCCGGTGGGGCGGATGATCTGCTCGACGAAGCCGTCGCCGCGCGACAGCTCGTACTTGCCGGGCGTCGCCGAGAGGTAGACGGTCTGGCCGATGCGGCCCAGGAACTCCTCCCACTTCAGCGGCCGGTTGTCCATCGCGGAGGGCAGCCGGAAGCCGTGGTCGACCAGGGTGCGCTTGCGGGAGGCGTCGCCCTCGTACATCGCGCCGATCTGCGGGACGGTCACGTGCGACTCGTCGAGGACGAGCAGGAAGTCGTCCGGGAAGTAGTCGAGCAGCGTGTTGGGGGCGGTGCCGGGGTCGCGGCCGTCGAAGTGCATCGAGTAGTTCTCGACGCCCGAGCAGCTGCCGATCTGGCGCAGCATCTCGATGTCGTACGTGGTGCGCATCCGCAGCCGCTGGGCCTCAAGCAGCTTGCCCTGCTTGTCCAGCTCGGCCAGGCGCTGCTCCAGCTCCTGCTCGATGCCGGTGATCGCCTTCTCCATGCGCTCCGGTCCCGCCACGTAGTGGCTGGCGGGGAAGACGTAGAGCTCCTGGTCCTCGCTGATGACCTCGCCGGTGAGCGGGTGGAGCGTGGACAGCGCCTCGATCTCGTCGCCGAACATCTCGATCCGGACGGCCAGCTCCTCGTAGACCGGGAAGATCTCGATGGTGTCGCCGCGCACCCGGAACGTGCCGCGCGCGAAGGCCACGTCGTTGCGCGTGTACTGGATGTCGACGAAGCGGCGCAGCAGCTGGTCGCGGTCGATCTCCTCGCCGACCTTCAGCGGCACCATCCGGTCCACGTACTCCTGCGGCGTGCCCAGGCCGTAGATGCACGAGACGGAGGCCACCACGATCACGTCGCGGCGGGTCAGCAGCGAGTTCGTCGCCGAGTGGCGCAGCCGCTCGACCTCCTCGTTGATCGAGGAGTCCTTCTCGATGTACGTGTCCGACTGCGGGACGTACGCCTCGGGCTGGTAGTAGTCGTAGTACGACACGAAGTACTCGACGGCGTTGTTGGGCAGGAGCTCGCGGAACTCGTTCGCCAGCTGGGCCGCCAGCGTCTTGTTCGGCGCCATGACGAGCGTGGGGCGCTGGAGCTTCTCGATCATCCAGGCAGTCGTCGCCGACTTTCCGGTGCCGGTCGCGCCCAGCAGGACGACATCCTTCTCACCTGCACGGATGCGCTTCTCCAGCTCGGCGATGGCCGCCGGCTGGTCGCCGCTGGGCTGGTAGGGGCTGACGACCTCGAAAGGCGCCACCGTACGTTCGATCTTGGAAACGGGCCGCATGGAACCACCGTACGACCCCCCACTGACAGTCGGGCGCGATCGGCCTGGGAGCGGGGCCCGCCGGGCCCCGGGTCACCAGTCGTGCGGCGACGAGGAGCCCTCGCCGGGCCGGTGCGGGGCGGCCCATTCGGTCCGGTCCGGGAACGACGGCAGGTGGCGGGGGACGGGCGCCGGGCGGGGCGGCCGCTTCTCCCACTCGGGCTTGCCCATCACCACGAGCGGGTCGAACATCACGACGACGCCCGCGAGCACCAGGAAGGCGACCGGGCCGATGAGCATCGGCGCGAGCACGGTGGCCGAGGAGTCCCCGGCGGCGGTGCCCGAGCCGTCGTGCAGATGGACGCTGAGGGCGGCCATGCCCGTGTAGTGCATGCCGGTCACGGCGACGCCCATGACGACGCTGGCGCCGAGGCTGGCGAGGAAGCCGTCGACCGAGACGGCCGCCCAGAGGGCGGCGGTGGCGGCGACGACCGCGATCACCACGGAGAGGCTGACGGTGAGTGTGTTGTAGGCGAACTCTCCGTGCAGTCGAATTCCGGCCATCCCGAGGTAGTGCATCGAGGCCACGCCGAGCCCGGTGATGGTCCCGCCGGTGACCAGCGCCAGGGGTGTGGCACCCCGGTAGCCGACGATGAAGATGCCGATGCCGACCATCACGATGGCCAGGCCCAGGCTGGCGAACGTGATCGACCGGTCGTAGCTCAGCACCTCCTGGCGGACCGTGAAACCCATCATCGCGATGAAGTGCATGGTCCATATGCCGGAGCCTATGGAGGTGGCGCCCAGCGCCAGCCAGAGCGCTCTGAAGGGCCGGTCGGCCCGTAGCGACCTGGCGGTGCAGCGCAGCCCGAGCGCGCCGCCCAGACAGGCCATGAGGAACGCCACTACCGGCGTGACGAGGCCGTAGGTGAAGCCGTCGACCGTCCCGTGCATATGCGTGTGCCCTTCACCCCGTACCGACTACCGACTGAAGAGGCCGACTGCTGTCGCGGAGGCCCTGGTTCGGGGCGACATTAAGGCTCGCCGAGCGACAGGCAAACATTTTCACGCCAATTTGTCGACACCCCGGACCCGGGGGCTCCGTTCCCGGCGTCCGCGAGAGGGCGGCCGAACCCGTCCGATGGGCGGCGACCGGCCCTCCGGAGACCGGACGGACCGGGGCCCGGAAACCGGCCCGGCGGGCGTTGTCAGTGGCGGGTCGTACGGTGGCGACATGAACAGCGACGAGCAGTTCGAGCGGGCCCCGCGGGGGCCGGAGCGGGTGGTGTGGGCGGTCGTCGGCAGCGACATCGGCCCCCTGCTCCTCGCCGCGACCGACCAGGGCCTGGTGAACGTGGTCTTCCACGCCCGGGAGGCGGTCCGGGACAAGGCGCTGCGCGGCCTGGCGGCCCGGCTGGGGTCCGCGCCGGTCCCGGCCCGCCCGGAGGACGGCACGGGCCCGCTGGCCGAGCCCATACGCCAGCTGGAGGCGTACTTCGCGGGTGACCTGCGCGCGTTCGAGCTGCCGCTGGACTGGTCGCTCTCCTCCGGGTTCAACCGCCAGGTGCTGCGCGAGCTGGAGGCGACCGTTCCGTACGGGACGGTGGTGGGGTACGGCGACCTCGCCGACCGGGTCGGCCAGCCCCGGGCGGCGCAGGCGGTGGGCGCCGCGATGGGGTCCAACCCGCTGCCCGTCGTGGTGCCCTGCCACCGGGTGGTGGAGAGCGACGGCGGGCTCGGCGGGTTCGGCGGCGGCCTGGAGACCAAGCGGCGGCTGCTCGCCCTGGAAGGGGTGCTGCCGCAGCCGCTGTTCTGAGTGTCCCCAGGGCCGCTCAGGCCGGGCCGGGGCCGCGAGGCGCTCGAGGAGCCGCTAGAGGCTGATGTGGTACGCCTTGCGCAGCGTCTCGTGCACGGTCCACGTCGTCCGGTCGCCCTCGCGCAGCACGCACGCGTCGCCGGGGCCGAGCTCCAGGGTGTCGCCGCCCGCCACCTCGACGGTCGCGCGCCCGCTGACCACCACGAAGAGCTCGTTGGCCTCGGTGTCGGTCACCACGCCGGGAGTGATCTGCCAGATGCCGCGCACCTGCTTGCCGTCGGGCGACTCCCACAGCACCTTGCCGGTGACCTCGGGAGTGCCCGAGACGATCTGGCCGGGGTCCAGGGGCTCCGGCTCCAGCTCCGCGTCCGGGATGTGGACGACGAACGAGGCCGGTGCGGCCGCGTCGACGGAAGGGGTCTCGATGTGATCATTGGTCGTCATGGCGCGCCAATCTAGCCATGTCCTGCGCCGCGCTCGACGCCGCCTCTGGCCGGAACCGTCGGCCGGGAGCAGACTCCCCGTGAGTGGGTCGCGGGGGCGGGCCCCGTAGGCCTCGCGGCCGCCGCCTCCGCGCGCCTCGCACAGGTGATCGCAGAAGTGACGTTTACGCGGTGCGCGGGCGCGCCAGGGATGGGGCATGTCCTACGACGACGTACTCAAGGTGTCCCAAGAGGTGCGCGAGGCCCTGGCCGAGGGGCGTCCGGTGGTCGCCCTGGAGTCCACGATCATCGCCCATGGACTGCCGCGCCCTCGCAATCTGCGGGTGGCGACGGAGCTGGAGGAGCTGGTACGGGCCGGGGGCGCCGTCCCCGCCACGGTCGCCGTCCTGGACGGGCGGCCCCATGTCGGCCTGGACAAGGACCAGTTGGAGCGGATCGCGGGCGGCGGGCTGCGCAAGCTAGGCCACCGCGACCTGCCGATGGCGCTGGCCGCGGGCGCGAGCGGGGCCACCACCGTCTCCGCGACCGCGTATCTGGCCCACTGGGCGGACATCCGCGTCTTCGCCACCGGCGGGCTCGGCGGCGTGCACCGCGGCTGGACCGAGACCCAGGACGAGTCGGCGGACCTGGCACTCCTCTCCCGGACGCCGGTCGCGGTGGTGTGTGCGGGGGTGAAGTCGATCCTCGACGTACCGGCGACGTTGCAACGGCTGGAGACGCTGGGCATCGGGGTGGTCGGCTACGGGACGGACCGCTTCCCCGGGTTCTATCTGGCCGACTCCGGCGAGCCGGTCGACTGGACGGTGCGCACCCCCGAGGAGGCCGCCGACGTGCTGCGCTCCCATGACGCGATCGGCCCCGACTCGGCGCTGATCGTGGCCAATCCGGTGCCGGAGGCCGAACAGCTCGACCCCGAGCTGCACGACCGGGTGCTGGCCGAGGCCCTGGCCGCGTGCCGGGAGCAGGGGATCACGGGCCAGGCCGTCACCCCGTTCCTGCTCGACCATCTGATGCGGCACACCGGCGGGGCGTCCCTGGAGGCGAACGTGGCGGCGGTGCGCGGCAACGTACGGCTCGCGGCGGCGATCGCGGCGGCGCTGTGACGGATGCGCCCGCCGGGGCGGCGGACCGGACCGCTTCGGCCCCCGGAGGCTCCGCGCCCCGCGGGCTCCTGGTCGTCGGGGACGTGGTGACCGACGTCGTCGCCCGGCACCGGGGCCCGCTGGCGCCCGCCACGGACACGGCGGCCGAGATCCGTACGGTCCCGGGCGGGGCAGGAGCCAACGCGGCCTGCTGGGCGGCCCGTTCGGGCTGCGCGGACGTGCGGGTCCTGGGCCGGGTCGGCAGCGACGCGCTGGCCTGGCACGAGCGCCGGCTGCGGCGCGCGGGCGTACGGCCGCTGCTGATCGCGGACCCGGCGGCGCCCACCGCCACCGTCGTCTCGCTGGTCGACACCGCGACCGCCGAGCGCACCTTCCTCACCGACAGCGGCGCCGTACTGCGGATATCCCCCGCCGACTGGGACCCCGCGCTCCTGGACGGCGTCGGCCGGCTGCACCTCTCCGGCTATCTGTTCTTCGCCGACGCGAGCCGTGAACTGGCCCTCACGGCCTGCCGTTCGGCGCTGGACGCCGGGGTTCCGGTGAGCCTGGATCCCGCGTCGGCGGGGTTCCTGGCCGAGCTGGGCGTCGAGCGGTTCCTGGCGGCGGCCGAGGGCGTGGAGGTGCTGCTGCCCAACGCCGACGAGGCGCGGCTGCTCACCGGATGCGCCGAACCGGCAGAAGCGGCGGTGGAGTTGAGCTGCAGGTTCCCGCTGGTCGCGGTCACGCTCGGCGCTGCCGGGGCGCTGGTGGCGGTGGCCGGTGAGGTCGTCGCCCGGGTGGCGGCCCCGCCGCCGGGTGCGGCGGCCGTCGACTCGACGGGCGCGGGCGACGCCTTCACCGGCGGCTTCCTCGCCGCCCTCCTCGCGGGCGCGGACCCGGCCGGGGCGGCGGCGGCCGGCTGTCGGGCGGGCGCGGAGGCGGTGACGGTGGTGGGCGGACGGCCACCCGTACCCAACTGACCCTGGTCAGCCCGCCTTGCCGTTCCACGCCGGATGCCCGGGGTCGTCGGCACGTACGACCACGTCGGCGCTCTCGGCGGGCCGCACCTCGTCCTCGTACCGCTCGAACGCGGCGAGCGTCCACCGGGCGCCCTCCTCCGTACGCCGCCGCAGCGCGCCCGGTGAGAGGCGGACGTGGACGGTGAGGTCGAAGGGGAACCAGCGGCCCAGCAGCAACGGCCCGTGCACCAGCAGCACTCCTCCCTTCGGGAGGAGTCGGTACCCGCTCCGGGTCGCCCGGTCCGTCACCGGATCCCAGAGGTCGGGCAGCACCCGGCCGCTGCCCCCGTCCTCCAGCGGGTCGAACACCTCCCGCCACAGCGCGGCGGTGTCGAACCAGCCGTCGAAGTACGTGTCCGGGTCCTCGCGCCCGTACTCGTAGCGCAGCGAGGCGGGCCGCAGGAAGCCCTCCGTGGACAGGGCGAGCACCGACCGCCCCCGTATGCGCAGCGCCTCGGCGAGCGACTGCGCCAGCTCACCGGGACGGGCCGCGGGCGCCCCGTCGACGCCGACGCGCAGCCAGGGGGCGTCGCCCTCGGCCTGCGCGTCCACGGCCCGTTCCGCCAGGGCCTCGGTCAGCCGTTCCCACGTGATCGCTTCGAGTCGCACGCCTCCATGATGCGGGCCGCTCCGGCGGGCGCGGCGGCGACCCCGGGGGCACGCAGAGGTTCCGTACAGCCCCTCCTTACGGAGGGTTGGTCACTCGCCCCGCAGCGCCGCCGCGACGGGCCCCTCGCCCGTCACCTCGATCCGCCCGTCCTTGACGCCCTCCTCGACCGTCAGCGCGCCTTCCGCGAGCGCGCGGCAGGTGTCGGCGTCCAGGACGAGCCGGGCGTCGGCGTCCGGCGCGGGCCCGTCGCCGTACACCGCGCCGCCCCCTGCGGATCCGTCGGTCCGGACGTGGAACTCGCCCTCGTCCAGGCGTACGTCGAGGACCGCAGGGGCGTACGGAAGGCGGCGCAGCAGCGGGATCAGCGGGATCGCGAACCAGTGCGCGCGCACGGCGTCGGTGGGCCGCCGCTCGGCGAGCTCCGGCGCGCCCCACGCGGCGAGGGCGGTCAGCACGGGCAGCAACTCGCGTCCGCGCGCGGTCAGTTCGTACACCGTCGCGGCCGCGGGCGGGGGCAGCTTGCGGCGGGTCGCCAGCTCCTCGCGCTCCATGTCCTTGAGCCGGGAGGCGAGCACGTCCGTGGAGACGCCCGGCAGATCCGCGTGCAGATCTGTATAACGACGCGGTCCGGCGAGGAGTTCCCGGACGATCAACAGCGTCCACCGGTCCCCGACGGCATCGAGGGCGCGGGCAGCGGCGCAGTACTGGTCGTAGCTTCGACGGCGTGGCTGACGTGGCATACGACGCAGTCTAGACAAGATGTTGGACTTTCCAAGCTCCAACTTGGTAAAACCAAGTGACGCAGTACGGGCGAGTCACGCCAGAGGGATCTGGGCACCGCGGGAGGGCCACGGCATGGAGTTCCGGCAGTCGAGCAAGCTGAGCGAGGTCTGTTACGAGATCCGCGGCCCGGTGATCGAGCACGCCAACGCGCTGGAGGAGGCGGGCCACAGCGTGCTGCGCCTCAATACCGGCAACCCGGCGCTCTTCGGCTTCGAGGCACCGGAGGAGATCCTCCAGGACATGATCCGGATGCTTCCGCAGGCCCACGGCTACACGGACTCGCGCGGCATCCTGTCGGCCCGCCGCGCCGTCGCCCAGCGCTACCAGGCGATGGGCCTGCCGGACGTCTCCGTCGACGACGTCTTCCTCGGCAACGGCGTCTCCGAACTGGTCTCCATGGCCGTACAGGCACTGCTCGAAGACGGCGACGAAGTCCTCATCCCCGCACCGGACTTCCCCCTGTGGACCGCCGTCACCACGCTCGCCGGCGGCAAGGCCGTCCACTACATCTGCGACGAGTCGGCCGAGTGGTACCCCGACCTCGACGACATGGCGTCGAAGATCACCGACCGCACCAAGGCCGTCGTCATCATCAACCCCAACAACCCCACGGGCGCGGTGTATCCGAAGGAGGTCATCGAGGGCATCCTCGACCTGGCCCGCCGCCACCAGCTGATGGTGTTCGCGGACGAGATCTACGACCAGATCGTCTACGACGACGCCGTCGCCCACACCGCCGCCGCCCTCGCCCCCGACCTGGTCGTCCTCACCTTCAGCGGGCTGTCGAAGACGTACCGCGTGGCCGGGTTCCGCTCCGGCTGGCTGGTCGTCAGCGGCCCCCAGCAGCACGCCAAGAACTACTTGGAGGGGCTCACCATGCTCGCCTCCATGCGGCTGTGCCCCAACGCGCCCGCCCAGTACGCCATCCAGGCCGCGCTCGGCGGCCGCCAGTCCATCAAGGAGCTGACCGCGCCCGGCGGACGGCTGCACGAACAGCGCAACCGGGCCTGGGAGAAGCTGAACGAGATCCCGGGCGTGTCCTGCGTGAAGCCGAAGGGCGCGCTGTACGCGTTCCCCCGGATCGACCCCAAGGTTCACCCGATCGAAGACGACGAGAAGTTCGTCCTTGACCTGCTGCTGCGGGAGAAGATCCAGGTGGTCCAGGGCACGGGCTTCAACTGGCCGCGCCCGGACCACTTCCGCATCCTGACGCTCCCGCACGCGGACGACCTGGACGCGGCGATCAGCCGGATCGGGCGGTTCTTGAGCGGGTACCGGCAGTAGGAGCGTGTACCGGCTGCCCAGGGCGGGGCGCGCGCCCTGGGCAGCCGGTGTCCCTCGCACCCGGTGTATCCCTCGCACCCGGTTTACCCGAACGCGCGCCGAGGGATCGGGAAGGTGGGGGGAAACGGGAGAGGGAGGCGCCCCATTCTCGTCATCGAACCCAGACGGCATCACCGCTGCGCCGAGTGCGACCGGGGCCCCCTCCCCCGGATCGTCCTGGATTCCGGCGCCCCGCGCTGCCTGGACTGCGGGGACCTCGGCCACCTCGTGTTCCTGCCGCGCGGCGACACCGCCCTGACGCGCCGCGCCCGCGAGGAGAGCACGCTCTCGGCCGTCGTGATCCGCTTCAACCGCCGTCGACGCCGGTACGAACGCCAGGGCGTCCTCGTAGAGGAGGCGGCGCTCGCCGTCGCCGAGCAGCGCTGTCTCGCCGACGCGGAGGCCCGCGCGCGCCGGCGCGCCCGCGACGCGCTCCGACGGGCCGCCGAGGACGTCCGCTTCACCGCGGCCCTGGAGGCCGAGATCCTGCGCCTGTTCCCGGGCTGCCCGCCCGAACGGGCCCATCACGTCGCGGTCCACACCTCGGTCCGCGGCAGCGGCCGCGTGGGCCGCAGCGCGGCGGGCCGCGCCCTGGACGAGACCGCGGTAACGGCCGCGCTCCGAGCATCCGTACGCCACCTGGACACGCCTTACGACGAGCTCCTGATGGCCAGGGTGCCGCGCAACCGGGCCCGGGCACGGGTGGCTGCGGGGGTGGAGGCGGTGCTGGCGGGTTGGGCGGACGGGCGGGAACGGTGACACCGGCGCGGCGGCGGCATCACCGTATGACCGCCTCCACCGGGTCCTGCGCCGGTATCCCCCGAGGCCACCAGTCCTCCCGCCCCGGGTCGGACTCGTACGCGTACCAGAGGCCGTCGCGGCCGTAGCGGAGTTGGGTGGTGGGGGTGGAGAGGTGGTTGCGCCAGGGGCGGAAGCCGGGGTGGCCGGCGGCCGTCAGGGCGGGGCGGGCTCGGTCGAACGGGCCCGCCGGGGGGTCCCAGGGTGCCTCCAGGACGGAGAGCGCCGCCAGGCCGCCCTGGCGCCAGGCGGCCACCGCGCGGGCCAGGTCGGTGGGGGTGCGGCCGGTGGCCTGGGACAGGGCGGCGTACAGCGCCCTGGTCGTGGAGGTCACGCCGGAACCCGGGTGCGCAGCCGCCAGGCGGACCGCGTCCTGCCACGGCGAAAGGGACGCGATCGGGTCCTCGCCTGTGGTCAGCAATGCGTGCGCCCGGGCCGCCGCCTCGGTGGCCAGCAGATCGAGCGCGAGCGCGTCGGGGGCGCCCTGGAGGGTGGGGAAGGCCGGCGGATGGCCCGCGCGCGGCGGGGGCGGGAACGGGGGCGGCAGCTCGGGCCGCGAGGCGGCGCGGACGGCCTCGCGGGCGGCGACCGTGGGGAGTTCGGGCGCGGGCGTCTCCCGCTCCACCGCCATCCGGGCGGTGTTGCGGCGGGTGAGCGCGGCGAGCGTCTCCTGCTCGCCCCGGCCGCGCATCAGCAGGAGGACGAACGGGTCCTCGTCGAGGAGCCGGGCCGTCTGGTAGCAGAGCGCCGCCGCGTGCTTGCACGGGTAAC
This sequence comes from Streptomyces melanogenes, assembly GCF_014649795.1. GTDB lineage: Bacteria > Actinomycetota > Actinomycetes > Streptomycetales > Streptomycetaceae > Streptomyces > Streptomyces noboritoensis. The sequence continues at coordinate 573,382 of NZ_BMTS01000003.1, read as the reverse complement.
CGTCGTCGGGGCAGGAGCAGTCGGGGACCAGGTCGCCGGATGCGGGGAGCAGGTCGACCTGGTCGGCGAGGGTGTGCGGCAGGTCCTTGTCGAGCAGCGCCGCGATGTGGGCGGGGTCCTGGGCGGCCGTGTCCAGGAAGTCCTCCCACGCCTGGTCAGGCAGGGTGCGCAGACGCAGTTCCGTACGGTACGGGCGGGGGCGGGAGCCGTGTACGTACGCGGTGATCCGGCCGGGCGTGACGGTGATCGCGTCGACGTGGCCCGCCTGCGCGTAGGTCCGGCCACGGGCCAGTCGGGCCGGGTCCAGGGCCAGGTCCTCCAGCGCCTCCACCCAGGCGTCGCCCCACCACGTACCCGTCCGCTCCGAACGGGCGCCCAGGGCCGGGAAGGTGCGGCGGCGGTCGTCGTGCCGGGCGGTGGGGAGCGGACTCATACGGGCCTCCTCTCGGGGGCGGGGCGGGGAAGGTGCCTTGTCGGGGGCGCGGTGTGCCCTGTCGGGAGCGCGTGCGGCGGGCAGCGGTGGCCGTTCACGCTCCCCTCCTCAGAGAGATGAGGTCCGCCAGTTCGCGGTCGGTGAGCTCGGTCAGGGCGCTCTCGCCGGAGCCCAGGACCGCGTCGGCCAGGGCGCGCTTCGCCGCGAGCATCTCCGCGATGCGGTCCTCCACGGTGCCCTCGGCGATCAGGCGGTGGACCTGCACCGGCTGGGTCTGGCCGATGCGGTACGCGCGGTCGGTGGCCTGCTCCTCCACGGCCGGGTTCCACCACCGGTCGTAGTGGACGACGTGGCCCGCCCGGGTCAGGTTGAGGCCGGTCCCCGCCGCCTTCAGGGAGAGGATGAAGACGGGGACCTCGCCGGACTGGAACGCGTCCACCAGACGGTCCCGCTCCGCCACCGGCGTTCCGCCGTGCAGGAGTTGGGAGGGGACGCCGCGCGCGGTGAGGTGCGCGGAGAGCAGCCGGGCCATCGCCACGTACTGGGTGAAGACGAGGACCGAGCCGTCCTCCGCGAGGATCGTGTCCAGCAGTTCGTCGAGGAGGGTCAGCTTGCCGGAGCGGGCGTGCAGCCGGGGCGCGGTCTCCTTCAGGTACTGCGCCGGGTGGTTGCAGATCTGCTTCAGGGCCGTCAGGAGCTTCATGATCAGGGCGCGGCGGGTGATGCCCTCGGCCGCCTCGACCCCGGCCATGGCCTCCCGGACGACCGCCTCGTAGAGCGAGGCCTGTTCGCGGGTGAGCGGGACCGGGTGGTCGGTCTCCGTCTTGGGCGGCAGCTCGGGCACGATGCCCGGGTCGGACTTCTTCCTCCGCAGGAGGAAGGGACGGACCAGCCGGGCCAGGCGCTCGGCCGCCTGCGCGTCCTCGCCGTTCTCCACGGCGCGCGCGTGGCGGGCGCGGAACGACTTGAGCGGTCCGAGCAGCCCGGGCGTCGTCCAGTCGAGCAGGGCCCACAGCTCGGAGAGGTTGTTCTCGACGGGGGTGCCGGTGAGGGCGACGCGCGCGGGCGCGGGGACGGTACGCAGGGCCTTGGCCGTCGCCGAGAGAGGGTTCTTGACGTGCTGCGCCTCGTCCGCGACGACCATCCCCCAGGTGTGCGCGGCCAGTTGGGGGGCGCTGCCGCGCATCGTCCCGTACGTGGTGAGGACGAAGCCGCCCGCCACGTCCGCCAGGCTGCGGTCGCTGCCGTGGAAGCGCCGCACGGGAACGCCGGGCGCGAACCGGGCGATCTCGCGCTGCCAGTTGCCGAGCAGCGAGGCCGGGCAGACCACGAGCGTCGGTTCGGGGCGGGCGCGGCGCAGATGGAGGGCGATCACGGTGATCGTCTTGCCCAAGCCCATGTCGTCCGCGAGGCAGCCGCCGAGGCCGAGCGAGGTCATCAGGTCCAGCCAGGCGAGGCCGCGCAGCTGGTAGTCGCGCAGGGTGGCGTCCAGGCCCGGGGGCTGGACGGTGGCCTGCGGACCCTCGGTGAGGCGGTCGCGCAGGACGGCCAGCGCGCCGGCCGGGACCGCCTCGACGATCTCGCCGTCGACCTCGGCGGTGCCGGTGAGCGCGACGGAGAGTGCGTCCACGGGGTCGAGCAGCCCCAGGTCCCGCTTCCTCGCCTTCCGTACGAGCTCGGGGTCGGCCACCACCCACTGGTCGCGCAGCCGCACGATCGGGCGGTGGGCCTCGGCCAGGGTGTCCATCTCCGACTGGCTGAGCGGCTCGCCGCCGAGCGCCAGCTCCCAGTTGAAGGCGAGTAGTTCCCCGGCGTCGAAGAACGCCGTGCCGTCGGTCGCCGAGCCCGGCGCGGGCCGTACGACGGCCGTGGCGCTCAGGGTGCGGGCCAGCTCGCGCGGCCAGTGCACGGCGACCCCCGCCGCGTCCAGGCGGGTCGCGGCCGAGCCCAGCAGGTCGTACAGCTCGCTCTCGGTGAGCGGCAGCACGTCCGGCACCGACCGTTCGAGCAGCAGGCCCAGGGGTGGCCAGACCCGGGCGGCCCGGCGCAGCGCGAGCAGGGCGTCGATCCGCGCGCGCGGGCCGAACGCGTCGGACCGCTCGCCCTCCCACAGGCCCGCCGCGTCGACCACCAGGGTGGGGTCGGCGAGGCTGTGGACCTGGACGATCGCGGAGCCCGCGCGCCGCGCGTCCTCGTCGTGGTCGCTGTCGAACGTCCCGTAGCCGGACAGGTCCAGGCGCAGGGACACCCGTACGCCCGCGTCCATGCCCGCCGCCGCCTCCGCCGCCCACACGCGCGCGCCGGGCAGGTGCTGGGGCTCGGCCGCCGCGAACGCCGGGCCGACCGCATGGGCGGCGGCCGGGGTGCGCGGCAGGCTGTCCGCGACCGCGTCCAGGAAGGCGCGCACCAGCGCCTCCGGGTCGGGCAGCCGCAGCGGGCCGCGGGCCTGCACCGGGACTCCGTACGCCTCGTACGGCATCGCGGCGGCGATGGCCCGGAGCTGGGCGATGTCGTCGGCGTCCAGCGGGCCCGCCCGCCAGGCGTCGTGATCGGTGCCGGTCAGGCCGGGCAGCAGCCTGCCGCGCGCGACCAGGTGCAGGGCGTGCAGCGCGGCGGCGCCCCAGCAGGCGGCCGCCGGGTGCGCGGCGGGGTGGCGCCGGGCCCGGACGAGCAGGGGCAGGGCCTCGGTGACGGGCAGCAGCAGGGCCGCGACGGTGCGCCGCCCGGCGCCGCCGCCGTGGCGCCGCACCACGGTCAGCTCGGTGACCTCACCCGCACCGCCTTGGGGCAGCGGACCGCCCGCCGGGTCCCAGAAGGCGACCTTCCCTTCGCGCGGCAGGCCCGCGGGCAGGAACACCGCGGCGGCGGACACGCCGGGCAGCGGCGCGGGCGCCGTCGTCAGCTCGGGCCATGTCATGTCAGGTCACCTCCCCTCGTGCGTAGGGCCGCGGATCGGCACGCGATCCGCGACTGCCCTACGACCTTACGGGCGGGGTCTGACAATCGGGGTCCGCGGCCTCAGCGCACCCCCTCCCACAAGGCACGTTCCGCCGCTCGCGGGTCCCGGACCAGCTCGGTCGGGGCGTCCGGCGATGCACCGAAGACCATCGTCGTGCGGGTCTCGCAATCGTAGGCGTCCCAGCCCGGGTCGCCGGTCGCCGCGAAGGCCACCCACGCGCCGTGCATCGCATCCGCGAGGTCCTGCGGCGGGCGGTCGCCGAGCATCGGGGCGTACACCGGGTCGCGGAGGTTGTCGAAGACGAAGCCGAGCTCCGCGCTGTGGCAGGCGCCGAGGAGACCGCCGTACTGCGGCGAGCGCCAGGCGAACTCGTACACGTGCGTGCCGGGCACGGACTCGGCGACGCGGAGGGCGGGGATCCGGTAGAACCAGTCGGTCGCGACGGCGTCGAAGATCTCACCGGGGCCGGCGCCGGGGCGGCTCTCGGCGTAGACCGGCAGCGCCTTGTCGGGGTCGAGCCCGTACTCCTCGGTCGTCCCGCGCAGCTTCCGCTCGCTCAGGAGGTGCAGCCGTTCGGTGGGGACCAGGAAGAGGCGGTACTCCTCGCGGTTGCTGCCGACGAGCAGGTCCACCCCGCAGTCGGCGGACGGCAGCGGCAGCGCGTCCAGGACCGGCTCGAAGGGCATCATGTTGAGCACCGCCTCGCCCCACAGCGCCGGGTCCGGGCGGGCGCCCATCTCGGCCCGCAGCCGGGCCTGGGCGGGCAGCAGGTCCCCGAAGGGGACACGGGCGAACGCCTCGGTCAGCGCCGTCCCCGTCGCCTCGATGCCCAGCGCGGCCGCGAGGTGCCCGGTGATCAGGTCGGCCGTGGCGGGCCGCAGGAAGTGGTGGGCGGCGCCGCTCTGCAGGACGGCCCGACGGAACAGCCCACGCACGCGTGGCTGCGCGAGCAGGACGCCGATGCTCATCCCGCCCGCCGACTCGCCGAACACGGTCACCCGGTCCGGGTCGCCGCCGAAGCCCTCGATGTTGTCGCGGACCCACTCCAGGGCGGCGATCTGGTCGAGCAGCCCGCGGTTGTCCGGCCTGTCCGGCAGCCGCAGGAAACCGTCCGTACCGAGGCGGTAGTTGACGTTCACGCAGACGACGCCGTCGCGCGCGAAGGCGGCGCCGTCGTACGCCGGACCCACCCCCGAGCCGTTGGAGAACGCCCCGCCGTGCAGCCAGACCATCACCGGCAGGCCGCCGCCCGGCCCGGGGTGCGGGGTCCACACGCTGAGGTTGAGGCAGTCCTCGCCCTGCCCGCCGTCGGCGTCCGGGATGAGGGCGTCCATGGGCGGGGCGTACGGCGCCCGGGGCGCCGACGGGCCGTGCGCGAACGCGTCCCGTACGCCCTCCCAGGAGGCCGCCGGGGCCGGTTCGCGAAACCGCAGCGGCCCGAACGGCGGTGCCGCGTACGGGATGCCGAGGAAGGACGTCACCGCGGCGCTCCCGGTCCGGCCGCGCACCGCGCCCTGCCGGGTCGTGCACACATGCGTGGCGGGCGGTTCCACCGGCTTGATCGGTTCCATCTGGTTCTCAGACTCCTTCGGCCAGCGTCTCCAGCAGGGCCACGCCGAACTCCTGTGGGCGTTCGACGTGCACCGCGTGCCCTGCTCCGGGCACCGTCACCTCTCGTACCCTGCCGCCCACGCGCGCGTAAAGGGCGAGAACGTGCCGTGTCTGGCTGACCATCGGCTGCGCCGGGGTGCCGTCCCAGCCGGGCACCGCGCCGATCGCGCCCAGGTGGGCGAGGTCGAAGAGCGAGGTGTCGGAGACGATCACATCGTCCTCGCCGCGCACCCAGGTCACCGGCGGTTTCACGGGGAGCGCGGCGAGGGCGGTGTGCAGGTCGTCGAGGCGGAAGTGGGTCGGGGCCAGGCAGTTGAGCACCCCGCGCGTGCCCGGAGCGGTGCCGGGCCAGGCATCGCAGGGCTTGCTGTCGCCGGGGTAGTGATCGTCGCCGAGCCGGGTGCCGAGCATCGCCTCGACGTACTCGTCCTCCCTTTTGAGCCGCAGCGGTGGCTTGACGTAGCAGAGCGCGAGCACGTTGCGGGGCGAGAGCGGAGAGGTCTCGCCCCGGTCACCCTCGGCCAGCAGCCGTACGAAGTCGGGGTTGGCGGTGCCGCCGCCCGAGCCCGCGCCGTCCGGTGAGTTGAGCCGCCCGTCCACGCCCTTGGTGCCCCCGAAGCCGTACGGAGAGACCGGGTTGACCAGTGTCAGCGAGCGCACCGTGGTGGGCCGGTCCCTCATGTGTTGAAGCACCACACCGCCTCCCATGGACCAGCCGACCAAGTGTGCGCGCTCCATATGCAGCGCTTCGAGGAGCGCCATCAAGTCGTCGGCGTAGTCGCGCAGTCCACGGGTCGCGTCGACCGGCAGCGGGTCGGTGCCGCCGAAGCCGCGCAGATCGACGGCGATCGGCCGGTAGCGCTCGGGCAGGGCGAGCATGGCGTCCTGCCAGAAGGCGGAGGAGGACACGTTGCCGTGCACGAAGACGACCGGTTCGCCCGCGTCCCTGGAGGCGTCCTCCAGGATGTGCTGGGTGAGCCGGGCGGTCGGAACCCGGCGGGCGGTGAGCGTGGGCATACGGGCCGTCCTTCGGCTTCGGGACTCTAGAGGCAGTGGTCAGGCCAGCCAGGCGGCGACCTGGGCCTGTGAGGCGCTGTTCCAGCCGAGTTCGAGGTGGTTGGCGCCGGTCACGGTGGCCTTGCCGCCGACGTTGGCGACGCCGGTCGTGTCGAGCGCGCTGGAGACGAAGACGACCCCGTCGCTCGGGCCGCGGTTCTCGTTGTAGATGCCGACGACGGTCGGCGAGCCGCCCGCCAGCAGGTACGTGGGGACGGAGGCGGGGATTCCGGCGCGCTGCAGCGGGACGACCAGCGACCCCGCCTCGATGGCCGGCTGGATGCCGTCACCGGCCGTGTAGAAGCCCTGGCCCCCGTAGTACGTCGTGTACCAGTCCTGGGCCGTCTGGTCGACGCCGTACACGCCGTCCCAGCGGGCCAGCATCTGCCGCTGGCCGGGGTAGTCGTCGTAGCCGCCGGACGGCGTCATGGAGAACTCGGGGTGCGCCGTGTACGTCCCGTAGCAGGTCATCCGGGAGTGCGGGGAGGGCGCGTTGATCTTGCCGCCGCACTCCGGCCAGATCGAGAAGTCGTGGGCCCAGCCGTGGGCGTACGGGTAGTCGAAGCCGCCGTTGGGGCCGCCGAGCGTGATCAGCTTCCGTACGTCACCGGCGTAGCCGCGGCCCCAGGAGGGCTTGAGGGACGAGACGTACGCGCGCGTGGAGAGCTCCCCCTTGCTCCAGCCGACCAGGTCCACCTGGGCGACGCCCAGCTTCGCCTTGATGAGGGCGACGGCGTCGCCGACGGCCTGCGCCTGCATCAGGTTGTCGCCCTGCTTGTGGGCGAAGCCGATGGCGAAGACGCGGTGGCCGCGGCCCGCCAGGTACTGCATCAGGCCGGTCGAGGGGCACGACAGCGCGCCGCAGCCGTAGCCGCCGGACTCGCCGGGGTTGGCCCAGGCCCGGTCGGCGGAGTCGTTGGCGCCGTGCACCAGGAGGACGGGGGTGGGCTTGGTGCCGGTGTTCCAGCCGGGGGCCGAGTAGAGCAGGAAGCGGTCGGAGGTGGGGCGGGCGACGCCACCGAAATAGGTGACGCGGACGCCGTCCTGGTTGCCGCGGCCGTCCGGCGGATAGCCCTCGGAGGCGGCCGCCTGGAAGCCCGGGGTGGTGTCGCGGTAGCGCTCGACCTTCTCCCAGCCGTTGGTGACGGTGCCGGAGCCGTAGGAGGCCTCCTGGGTGAGGTACGGGGGCGGGGCGGCGGTGCTGCCCGCTGCGGCGCCGCTTCCGGCTGTGGCGGTGCCTCCCGCCGTCAGAAGCGCGCCGAGCGCCGCTGTCACGGCGAGCGCCGCCCTCCATCCCCCACGGTGTCTGCTACGCACGTCCGGGCCCCCTCTGCCTAGGCTGATCTGGCTGCGCCCAAGACGCTAGGCAGCCGGTGCACGGGTCGGGGATATGCGCGCGCCACATAACCAGGCCAGCGGATGTGGGGGGCGAGCATGTGCGAGCTGCCAGCCGAAGGCTCGTCGGAGCGGCGTCGCCCGGCCGGCCGCGTACGGGATGCCCGGGTGGCGCGCACCGGGCAGGGTGGCGGTACTGACCGCCGTACCACCGCCGCACACCGTACAGACCGTACAGACGAGGACCGCTCATGTCCGTGCCTGTGTCCCAGCTCGCGCCGCGCCCGCCCGAGCCGTCCCCGTCGGGGCGCTCCACGTGGGCGCGGTCGGCGTCCACCAGGAGGCGGCTCGGCTTCGCCGCCGGGGCGGCGCTGCTCACGCTCGCCACCGCGGCCTGCTCCGGCCTCGGCCGTACGGCGGTCGGCACCTTCTCGTACTCGACCGCGGCGGAGCGGATCGTCAAGATCAGCAGCCCGCCGATCAAGGGCTGCCACCGGATGGCGCCGACGGGCGCCACGGCCGTCCTCAACAACACGCTGGCGGACGTCCGCGTGTACCGGACGCTGGACTGCCGCGGCAAGGAGATGGCGTACATCCCGAGCCGTCTCGGGGACAACATCGCGCCGAACACCCCGCCCTGGCGCAGCTACGCGTTCGTGCACTGACACCGGGCCGGGCGCGTACGGGGCGTACCGATCACAGCTCGAACCGTACGGGGCACGCGGATCACAGCTCGAACCACCCGTGTCCGTGGTACCAGTGCTCGCCCGCGAGCAGATGGCCCGCGACGGCGCGCTCCACGGCGGTGCGCTGGAGCAGCGCCTCCACGGGCAGGTCCGGATCCCCGAAGACGAAGAAGACAGGAAGTCGATCATCCGCTTCGGTGTCCCGATACGGGGTGCGGAACCGGCGCTGGAAGCGGACGATGTTGGACTCCTCGGGCAGATACCTCTGCAACTGCGCGTCGAGCAGCCACGAGTGGCAGACGGCCACCCGGTAGGTCTCCTCGGGGTAGTGGAGCGCGAAGAAGTCCCTGGCCAGCGCGAGCGAGGCGTCGCACGCCCGCGGGGTCAACGGCCCCCGGAAGTCCGGGATATGGATGCTGAGGCAGGCGTCGCCGGGCCCGAGCGGCAGCCCGGCGGCCCCCACCGCCGCACCGGTGCGCTCCCCGAGCCTGGCCCGCTGGAACTGCAACCGCCCCAACTGGTAGAGCTCCCCGCGAAAGTGCGGCCACAGCCAGCGCGGGAAGTCCAGACCGGCGTTCCCGTGGCGCCTGCGGTGAACGGCCATATGGCGTCCGAGGTCGGCGAGGGTGCGGCGGGCGACGACGGCGGGCACGGCGCGTTCGTCGTGGTACGCGCGCGTATGCGGCAGTGCGGCGAGCAGGACGAGGACGGGAAAGAGCCGCCGGACGGCCGCCGATCCCCCCAACCCTTCAGGAATCGCGGGCATTTCAGGCTGAAATCCGACACCGCCGATGTCCCGTACGAGCACTCGAACGGACTCTTCCAGCAGCCCGCCCACCTCCGGATCACGCCCCACCCTCCGCACGATCCCCACGAGTTCATTGATGTCCTCGTGCGGTACGGCGAGGTCGAGCAGCACCTCGGGCAACTCGTCCCCCACCGGCAACAGCGCGTCCTCGTCCACCATGCGCGTCACCCTATGCGGCACCCGGTCACGGGAACCGGGGTTGCCGCCCAACAAGACCCCACCGAACAGCCCGATCCAGCCACCCAGTGGGTAAAATTCCCCTGGAAGAGGCGATGGCGATGCGCACTGGGAGTGAACCCACGACCGCGCGCAGTCCCCTGCGGATGCGGTTCTGGCTGAGCGTCTGGGGCTTGATCTGGGCCCTCGCGGGCACGGCGGGCTTCGCCCTGGAGAACCACCCCGGCTGGATGGCGGCGTGCGCGGCACTCGCCCTGGTGATCACGATCGACCTCGCCATGATCATCCACCACATCCACCAGGGGCCCCACTATCAGCCGGGCCCCGACGTTCCGCCCTATGAGCCGCCTCGGCGGCGTTAGACGCCGTCCACGTCGAACCGCGCCGCTTCCACGTACTCCGGCTTCGGGTCCAGGGCCGCCGCCAGGCGGAAGTGGCGGACCGCCTGGTCGGGGCGGGCCGTGCGTTCGTAGGTGCGGGCCAGGGCGAAGTGGGCGAAGGCGTTGTCCGGCTCGCGCTCCAGGACCAGCTGGAACTCCAGTTCCGCCGCGCGGAGTTGGGCCGCGGCGAAGAACGCGCGGGCGCGCAGGAGGCGGGCCGCGGTGTTCTCGGGGTGGGCCGCGACGACCGAGTCGAGGAGCTTCACCGCGCCGCGAGGGTCACGGGCAGCCAGCAGCTGCTCCGCCGCGCGGAAGTCGATGACGTGCGTTTCCGGGGTGCTCTCGGCCACGGTCGAGTCCTTTCCCTCGCTGCGCGATGACAACGCACTGCCCAGTTCCCATATTCCGTATTCATTCCGCCCGTCACGGAGTGCGAGGCGCGCTCACAGCGCGGCCATCGCCAGGACCAGACCCACGGCCAGTACGGCGGCTCCTGCCGCTACAAACGTACGGTCCAGGCCCGTTCGTTCCCGGCCGAGCAGAATGACCTCGCGCGGGTCGGCCGGGTCGTAGGAGAGGTGCACGCGCGCGCCCGGGGTCAGTGGCTCGCGGCGGGTGGGCAGCACGGGCGACGGCAGCTCCAGGACCCGGCCGTCGGCCGTCTCGTACTGGAGGAGCGGGCGTCCGGACCCGGGCGGGGCGGGCTTGACCAGCGCCCAGGTGGCGGCGCCCGCCGCCGCGATGCGCCGGGTCTCGCGCAGCCCGTACGCACCGGCCAGCAGCGCCACCAGCCCGCCGAAGACCGTGAAACCCGCCAGTACGAAGAGCACATCGGGATCGTAATCCCGGGAGGCGAGGCGGTGCGGGGATTTGAGACTTCCTGCCGGAAGGCCCGCCCTAGCGTGCGGCCGCCCGCTCCAGGAGCTCGCCCCACACCTTCCTGACCTGGGGTTCCAGCGCTTCCAGCGGGCCGTCGTTGTCGATGACCAGGTCCGCCACGGCCAGCCGCTGCTCGCGCGTCGCCTGGGCCGCCATCCTTGCCTCGGCCTCGGGCTTCGCCATGCCGCGCAGCCGCGTCAGCCGGTCCAGCTGAGTGACGGGGGCGGCGTCGACGACCACCACCAGGTCGTACAGGGGGGCCAGACCGTTCTCGGTCAGCAGCGGGACGTCGTGGACCACCACCGAGTCCGGGCCCGCGGCCGCCTCCAGCTCCGCCGAGCGCGCGCCGACGAGCGGGTGGACGATGCCGTTCAGGACCGCGAGCTTCGCGGGGTCGGCGAAGACGATCGCGCCCAGGGCCGGTCGGTCCAGGGTGCCGTCCGCCGTGAGGATCCCGGCGCCGAACGCCTCGACCACCGCCGCCAGCCCCTCGGTTCCGGGCTCGACCACTTCGCGGGCGATCTTGTCGGCGTCGATCAGCACCGCCCCGTACGAGACGAGCATGCGCGACACTTCGCTCTTGCCGGCGCCGATTCCGCCGGTCAGGCCCACCTTCAGCATGAGCGGCAGCCTAAGGGATGCCGCTCATGCCGTCGGTCCCAGGCCCTTCGGGCCGTTACGCCGGGCCATTACAGAGGCCGCCCGGCCGTCAGACGTCTCCCTCGCGCTCCGCGAGGAACCGCTCGAACTCGCGGCCCAGTTCGTCCGCCGACGGCAGGTCCGCCGGTTCGGCGACCAGATTGCCCCGGGTCTCGGCGCCCGCGATCGCGTCGTACTGGTGCTCAAGTCCCTGCACGAGCGTGACGAGTTCCTCGTCGCCCTCGCCGATCTGACGCTCGATCTCCGTCTGGGTGCGCTGCGCCTCGGTCCGCAGGCCGTGCGCGATGCTCGGCAGCACCAGACCGGTGGCCGCCGTGATCGCCTCCAGGGCGGTCAGCGCCGCGTCCGGGTAGGCCGACCGCGCCACGTAGTGCGGGACGTGCGTGGCCACGCCGAGGACGTCGTGTCCGGCTTCCATCAGCCGGTACTCGATCAACGACTCGGCGCTGCCGGGCACTTGCGCCTCGTCGAAGGGCGAGCGGTGACCCGGCATCAGGTCCGTGCGGTTGCCGTGCGGCGTGATGCCGACGGGGCGGGTGTGCGGAACGCCCATCGGAATGCCGTGGAAGTTGACCGAAAGGCGCACGCCGAGGCGCTCGACGATCTGCCGTACGGCGACGGCGAAACGCTCCCACTCCACGTCCGGCTCGGGGCCCGACATCAGCAGGAACGGCGCGCCCGTGGCGTCCTGCACCAGGCGCACCTCGATCGCGGGGGTCTCGAAGTCCGTCCAGCGGTCCCGCTTGAAGGTCAGCAGCGGCCGGCGGGCGCGGTAGTCGACAAGTCTGTCGTGGTCGAAACGCGCCACCACCTGGTGGGGCAGGCTGTCCAGCAGCTTCCCGACGATCTGCTCGCCGGTCTCACCCGCATCGATGTATCCGTCGAAGTGGTACAGCATGACCAGGCCGGCCGACTCCTGCGCGAGCGCCATGTCGACGACTGCGAGGCCCTTCGGCTCCCATTCGTACAAACCCTGCGGATCAAGCACGATTACCGCTCCTCCTCGTGTTCGTAGGGAAGAACGCCCCCTCGGACAGCGGCATTCCCGCGCGCGTGCGTTTCACATGCTGTTCTCACAACGGCCGGAACGGGCCCCCGCCCGGCCCGGTCCGCCGTTTCCGGCCACTGGTCCGGACCTTGACATGCCCACGCACCCTTCCTACCGTCACCTGACGGCACGCGGTTCAGAAACGCGTCCAGCGTTCAGGTAAGAGAACTTCTCGTGTATGAGAACGGTTGCCCCACCTCGACCCGGAGGACCACCCATGCGTAACCGCCCGCTGCTCGCCTCCCTGCTCACCGGCGTCCTCGCCACCGGTGGACTCGCTCTCGCCGCCGCATCCGCCGACGCGTCGGCCACCGTCGTCGACGTGTCCACGGCCGCCCAGCTGAAGTCCGCGCTGACCGCCGCCCACCCCGGCGACACCATCCGGCTCGCGGACGGCACGTACACCGGCAACTTCAAGACGACCGCGGCCGGGACCTCGTCGGCGCGGATCACCCTCACGGGCTCGCCGAAGGCCGTGCTCAAGGCGAGCGGCGGTTACGGCCTGTACCTCAACGGGGCCTCGTACTGGACGGTCCAGGGCCTCACCGTCACCGGTGGCCAGAAGGGGATCATGATGGACGCGGCGAGCGGTGTCGTCATCGACTCGGTGACCGTGCACGGCCTCGCCATGGAGGGCGTCCACTTCCGCAAGTCCAGCAAGAACGGCGTCATCAAGAACTCGCGCGTCTACGACACCGGCCGGGACGGCTCGGGCATGGGCGAGGGCGTGTACGTCGGCACGGCCGGCGACCTCTCCGACAAGAGCGACCAGGTGCAGGTACTCGACAACACCATCGGCCCGGGGGTCGGCGGCGAGAACGTCGACATAAAAGAAGGCACCACCGGGGCCAGGATCGCCGGCAACCACTTCGACGGCAGCGGGCTGACCAACGCCAACTACGACGACTCCTGGGTCGACGTGAAGGGCAACAAGGTCGTGGTCGAGGGCAACACCGGCGTCCACACCCTGAACAACGGCTACGAGACGCACACCCAGCAGTCCGGCTGGGGCTGCGGCACCGTCTTCCGGTCCAACAAGTCGGATCTGAGCGACTCCCCCGGCTCGCTGCGGCTCGCCATCAACGTGACCAACTACAGCGCGAACGGCTGCCCGGCCACCGTCTACAGCAGCAACACCGTCACCGGCGGAAAGGGGCTGACCAACATCCCGGTCACCCCGTGACGGCCGTCCGCCCCGGAGAACGATGTAAGGCCCGCCCCCCAATGGGGAGCGGGCCTTACATTTCGGCTATCTACCGACCGGGGTCAGAGCGTCAGCTCTGGCCGCCCGCCAGCTTCTCGCGCAGGGCAGCCAGGGCCTCGTCCGACGCCAGGGCGCCGGAGTTGTCGTCCGACTCCGAGGAGTACGAACCACCCGAGATGCCGGCACCGGCGTTGCCACCGGCGGCCGGGGCGGCAGCGCCCTCGGCAGCGGCGGCCTCGTCGGCCTCGCGGGACTTGATGACCTGGGCCTGGTGCTGCTCGAAGCGCTGCTGCGCCTCGGCGTACTGGCCCTCCCACGCCTCGCGCTGGGTCTCGTAGCCCTCGAGCCAGTCGTTGGTCTCGGGGTCGAAGCCCTCGGGGTAGATGTAGTTGCCCTGGTCGTCGTAGGACGCGGCCATGCCGTACAGGGTCGGGTCGAACTCGACCGACGCCGGGTCGGCACCGAAGGACTCGTTGGCCTGCTTCAGGGACAGCGAGATCCGGCGACGCTCGAGGTCGATGTCGATGACCTTGACGAAGATCTCGTCGTTGACCTGGACGACCTGCTCCGGGATCTCCACGTGGCGCTCGGCCAGCTCGGAGATGTGGACCAGGCCCTCGATGCCCTCGTCGACGCGCACGAACGCACCGAACGGAACGAGCTTGGTGACCTTACCCGGGACGACCTGACCGATCTGGTGCGTACGGGCGAACTGCTGCCACGGGTCCTCCTGCGTCGCCTTCAGCGACAGGGAGACACGCTCGCGGTCCATGTCGACGTCGAGGACCTCGACGGTGACTTCCTGGCCGACCTCGACAACCTCGGACGGGTGGTCGATGTGCTTCCAGGACAGCTCGGAGACGTGGACGAGACCGTCGACGCCACCCAGGTCCACGAAGGCACCGAAGTTGACGATCGAGGAAACGACGCCGGAGCGGACCTGACCCTTCTGGAGGGTGGTGAGGAACGTCTGACGGACCTCGGACTGGGTCTGCTCCAGCCAGGCACGGCGGGACAGGACCACGTTGTTGCGGTTCTTGTCCAGCTCGATGATCTTCGCCTCGAGCTCCTTGCCCACGTAGGGCTGGAGGTCGCGGACACGGCGCATCTCGACGAGGGAGGCCGGCAGGAAGCCACGGAGGCCGATGTCGAGGATGAGACCACCCTTGACGACCTCGATGACGGTGCCGGTGACGATGCCGTCCTCTTCCTTGATCTTCTCGATGGTGCCCCAAGCACGCTCGTACTGAGCGCGCTTCTTCGAGAGGATCAGGCGGCCTTCCTTGTCCTCCTTCTGGAGAACCAGGGCCTCGATCTCGTCGCCGACCTTGACGACCTCGTTCGGGTCGACGTCGTGCTTGATCGAGAGCTCGCGGCTCGGGATGACACCTTCGGTCTTGTAACCGATGTCGAGCAGGACCTCGTCCCGGTCGACCTTCACGATGACGCCGTCGACGATGTCGCCGTCGTTGAAGTACTTGATCGTCTCGTCGATCGCGGCGAGGAAGGCTTCCTCGTTACCGATGTCGTTGACCGCAACCTGCGGGGTGGTGGCGGTGGTCTCGGTGCTGCTCGTCATGTGGGAAAGGGCTCCGGTTACGGACAGAAAGTCGTAGGTACTGCCACGCCGAGAGCCCGTATCGCCTCTGCAGAAGCCGGACAGCCTGGGAAGCACCAATCCGGGTCGGTCCGGATGGCGCCTCGAGAACCGAGGGGACATACAACAGATGGAAGCGCGCCTGCTACGTCTGAGGTGCGCAGGCTCGCAGCGCAACTTGTAGCATACGGGGGCAGCCGGACACGGTCAATGCGCGAAGGCGCACACCCGGGGCGGATCCCCGCATTCCCGGCACAACTCAGGTTCTCCGAGGCCACGCAGGCCCATGTCGACCCAAGCAGAACGAGGCGACGCAACCGCGCTCGCGCTTCTGCGCAAACTACAACGACGGGCACGATGATCCAAGAGTACGAGGCCGAATACGAGCCCGACGCGACGCGGCGTGACGCCGACGACGCGGAGAGCAGCCGGGCCAGCCGCGGCTGGTGGGACCGGAACGCCGACGAGTACCAGACCGACCACGGAGCGTTCCTGGGGGACGACCGTTTCGTCTGGGGTCCCGAGGGACTGGACGAGGCGGACGCGGCCCTGCTCGGCCCCGTGCAGTCCCTCAAGGGACTGGACGTCCTGGAGATCGGTGCCGGGGCGGCCCAGTGCTCGCGCTGGCTGGCCGCCCAGGGCGCCCGGCCGGTCGCCCTGGACCTCTCACACCGCCAGCTCCAGCACGCGCTGCGCATCGACGGCGGGGCGGTTCCGCTGGTGGAGGCGGACGCGGGGGCGCTCCCGTTCGCGGACGGCTCCTTCGACCTGGCGTGCTCCGCGTACGGGGCGGTCCCCTTCGTGTCCGACCCGGTGCGGGTATTCCGCGAGGTACGACGGGTACTGCGGCCCGGCGGGCGCTGGGTCTTCAGCGTCACCCACCCCATCCGCTGGGCGTTCCCGGACGAGCCGGGCCCGGAGGGGCTGAGCGTGGCCGCGTCCTACTTCGACCGCACGCCGTACGTAGAGCAGGACGAGGCCGGGCAAGCGGTGTACGTCGAGCACCACCGGACGCTGGGCGACCGGGTGCGGGACGTGGTGGCCGGCGGCTTCCGGCTGGTGGACCTGGTCGAGCCGGAGTGGCCCGCCTGGAACACGCAGGAGTGGGGCGGCTGGTCCCCGCTGCGGGGCAATCTGATTCCGGGCACGGCGATTTTCGTGTGCGAGCGGGATTAGGCCGTACGGGGGCGGGCGCGGGGGGGGGTAGGGGGCAGCGGGGGTTAGACGGCGGGCTTGAGATGGCCGCCAAGGTCGGCCGCCCCGGCAGAGGCCCCACTTCACCCCCATTAGTAATACGAACCCACAAACCAGCTGGTCTGTGGACGACCGGAAACGTGGCCGGGCCGGGACGTACGAAACTGTGGGCGTGATCCGAACCGACGCGATCGAGCGTCTTCCCGTACGCCATGCCGTGCCCGAGCTGCTGAGCGCACTCGACGGGCGCGGCACGGCGGTCCTGTCCGCGCCCCCGGGCACCGGCAAGACCACGCTGGTGCCGCTGGCGCTGGCCGGGCTCACCGGGGCCGGACCACGGCGGCGGGTGCTTGTGGCCGAACCGCGGCGGATGGCGGTCCGGGCCGCCGCCCGACGGATGGCCTGGCTGCTGGGCCAGGAGGTCGGGGACGCGGTCGGTTTCTCCGTGCGCGGGGAGCGCCGCACCGGCCCCGGCACGGTCGTCGAAGTGGTGACCACCGGCGTCCTGCTGCAACGACTCCAACGCGACCCCGAGCTCGCGGGCGTCGACGTGGTGCTGCTCGACGAGTGCCACGAGCGCCATCTCGACGCGGACACCGCGATCGCCTTCCTCGTGGACGTACGGGCCGCCCTGCGCCCGGAGCTCCAGCTGATCGCGGCGTCCGCCACCAGCGACGCGGAGGCCTGGTCGCAGCTCCTGACGGTGGCCGACGGCTCGGGCCCGGCCCCGGTGGTGCGGAGTACGGGACAGGGCCACGGGGCGGCGATCCACTACGCCCCACCGCCCGCCGGGATCCGCCCGGCGCACGGCACCTGGGTGGACCAGCAGCTGCTGCGCCACGTCGCGGCGACGGTCCGGCTGGCCCTGGAGGCGCACGAAGGCGATCTGCTCTGCTTCCTGCCGGGCACCGGTGAGATCGCCCGGACGGCCGGGATGCTGGACGGGGTGGACGCCGAGGTCCTCCAGTTGCACGGGCGGGCTCCGGCGGCGGTCCAGGACGCGGTGCTGCGGGGCGGTGAGGGACATCGGCGGGTGGTCCTAGCGACCTCCGTGGCGGAGTCCAGCCTGACCGTGCCGGGCGTGCGGATCGTCGTCGACTCGGGGCTGGCCCGCGAGCCGCGCGTCGACCACGCACGGGGGCTCGGCTCGCTGGCGACCGTGGCGGTGTCGGACGCCGGGGCGACCCAGCGGCTGGGCCGTGCGGGCCGCGAGGCGTTCGGCACGGTGTACCGGTGCTGGGCGCCGGCCGACGACGTACGGCGCCCGCGCTTCCCCTCCCCCGAAATCAAGATCGCGGACCTGGCGTCCTTCGCCCTGCGGGCCGCGTGCTGGGGCGATCCGACCGCACGGGGACTGGCACTGCTCGACGCCCCGCCCGCCGGGGCCATGGCGGCGGCCCGCTCCGTCCTCACCGCGATCGGCGCGGTGGACGAGGACGGCCGGGCCACCGAGCGGGGCGCGCGAATGGCCCGGCTCGGGGTGCACCCCCGGCTGGCCCGAGCACTCCTGGACGGCGCGGCCGAGGTGGGCGCGCGCCGGGCGGCCGAGGTGGTGGCGCTGCTGAGCGAGGAGCCGCCGAGGGAGTACGGGGACGACCTGGCGGCGGCGTGGCGCACGGCCCGCCGGGGCGGCGACGGATACGCGGCGCGCTGGCGCCAGGAGGTGCGACGGCTGACGTCGGCGGTGACGGGGGCGGGTGCTGTGTCGACGGCGCCCGGGGCAGGTGCCGTGTCCACCTCTTCCCCTTCCTCGGGCTCCGGTCCGGAAGCGCCATCGGCGTCGGGGTCGCGGTCGGACGACGCCGTTGCAGGCCTGGTCACCGCGCTGGCGTTTCCGGAGCGGGTGGCACGGGCCCGGGGTGAGGGTTCGTTCCTGATGGTGTCCGGTACCCGGGCCGAGCTGGGCCAGGGCTCCGGACTGCGGAGTGCCGGGTGGCTGGCGGTGGCCGTGGCGGATCGGCCGGTGCAGGCGGCTTCGGCTCGGGTGCGGCTGGCCGCCGTCGTGGACGAGGGCATCGCGCGCGTGGCGGCCGGATCACTGGGGGCCGAGGGCGAGGAGGTGCACTGGGAGGACGGTGATGTGGTCGCCCGGGAGGTGGAGCGCCTGGGCGCGGTGGAGCTGTCCGTGCGGCCGTTGAAGCAGCCCGACCCCGCTCTGGTGCGGCGAGCGCTGCTGGACGGGCTGGCGAAGGAGGGCATAGGGCTGCTGCGGTGGTCGAGGGAGTCCGGGGGGCTGCGGGAGCGGCTGGCGTTTCTGCATCGGACGCTGGGCGAGCCGTGGCCGGACGTGTCGGACGGGGCACTGCTCGCGCGGGCCGAGGAGTGGCTGGAGCCGGAGCTGTCCCGGGCGCGGCGCCGGGCCGATCTGGGGAGGCTGGACGCGGGGCAGGCGCTGAACCGGCTGCTGCCGTGGGCGAGCGGTGAGGCGGCACGCCTGGACGAGCTGGCACCGGAGCGGATCGAGGTGCCGAGCGGGTCGCGGATCAGAGTGGAGTACGGGGGCGCGCAGCCGGTGCTCGCGGTGAAGCTCCAGGAGATGTTCGGCCTGGAGGGGACGCCGGAGGTCGCCGGGGTGCCCGTGCTCATCCATCTGCTCTCCCCGGCCGGGCGGCCCACAGCCGTCACCGCCGACCTGGCGAACTTCTGGCGGGAGGGGTACCGGGCGGTCCGTGCCGAGCTGCGCGGGCGCTACCCCAAGCACCCCTGGCCGGAGGACCCTTCACGGGCCGAGCCGACGCGCCACACCAACGCCCGGCTCAAACGGTGACCTGAGGAACGGGCGCCTGCGGAACAGGAGCCTCTCCCGCACGGCGACCTGCTGAACGATGCCGCGCGGCAACCCGACCCGCTCTCGCGACGGCATCACGCGCTGACCGGCTCCGGTTCCGTGCGGGTCGTCGGGGCCGGGGTGCCGGGGCGGCGGCTGCGGGCCTCCAGCCATAGGGAGAGGGCGAGCAGTGCGGTGCCGAGTCCGAGGAAGCCCCAGGGGAGATAGGAGGTGAGCAGCAGGATCAGCGTGCGGTTCTTCTTGATCAGCGCGACCGTGTGGTCGACGTAGTCCTCGCGCATCTTCACATGACCGGAGAAGGCGGTGATCTTGTCTTGGCCGAACAGAGCCGTGGCGTTGCGGAGTTCCTCCTGGTGGATCTCCTCGCCGTTGACCGGTCCGCCGGTCACGGGGTCCACCCAGAACATCCGCTTGGTGCTGTACCACCGGGTCAGACCGGTCTGCTTGGCGACCTCGGGGGTGACGCCCAGCGGCATGGCCTTGGGGAAGGGGACCCGGGTCCAGGGGATGGTCTGCTCGAAGTAGTAGACCTTGAGGCCGTGGAAGGCGACCGTGCCCTTGTAGTGGATGGGGGCGCTGGTGCGGCTCTGGGCGTCGAAGTACTCGTAGTCCCGCTTCTCGGTGAGGAACGGCCACTTGAACTCGATGCCGTCGCGCTTGACCGGGTCGCCGTCGACCATCTCGCCGGTGGCGTGGACCGGGGCCTGGCTGTGGGCGTCGAAGATATAGCGCTCGGGGTTCTTGGAGACGAACTGGCCCTTGTCGTCGAGGACATACGTCAGGGAGTCCCAGACGACGACGTCCTTGCCCGCGGTCTTCTCGATCTTCCGGGACTCCTCGACGTTGCCCTTGAGGGTCTGCACGATGGTCACCTTGGGGACCGTCACGGACTTGAACTGCTTGTAGTCGAGGAGGGTGGCGTTCTTCGCCTCCAGGACCGTCTCCTGGTACTGGCTGGGCGGGACCTTGGCGAGCCGGGGGAAGGCATACCAGCGCAGTAGCGGGGAGAGCGCCGCGAAGAAGACGGCGAGGGCGAGCAGGATCAGGCTGGCTTTGCGTCGCATGCGGCCGGCTCTCCTCTACTTCCCGGGCGGGACGGCCCCGGGGGCGTTGGGGACGGTGGTGAGCAGGGGCTTGGGCGAGGTGCTGCCCTCGGGTCCGCCGATCGCCGAGACGGTCAGCACGATGGCGAGGGCTGCGGCGAGCCCGATGGCCGCGGCGACGAGGGCGCGCATGCTCGGCCTCCCGGAGCTGATGGGTCGTCAGGGTTGGGGCACCGTAGCAACGCGGGGGTGAGATGAGAACACGTGGGACCGCCCCCGCTGCACTTGCGGCAGCGGGGGCGGTCCGGAGACGACGGCGGCGGACGGCCGCGGGAGGTGAGGTGGTCAGGCGACCTTGAGCTGGACGTCGAGGGTTGCGCCGCCCGGGGTGGTGAGGCGGAGCACGAAGGTTCCGGTCTGGCCGTCCGCGTAGATCTTGGGAAGCCGCAGCACGCCGTGGGCGTCGGTCTTCAGATCCTTGAGGGTCCGGATCGGGTTGCCCTTGTCGTCCTTGAAGTAGGGGCCCTTGTCGTTGACCTTGGGGTCGGCGACCGCGGTGCCGGTGGCGGGCGCCTCCGGGGTGACGATCATCGCGGCGGTGACGCCGATGCCGGGGACGACGGCTCCCTTGTACGTGGCCTTGACCTCCACGTAGTTGGCGAACTCGGCGCCGGGGGCGGCCGTCAGCTCCTTGGTGTCGGTGCGCGCCAGGACGTCCGCCTGGCGGGCGTTGACGGTGGCGGTCCACTTGATCTCGGGCAGGCTGGTGCCGACGACGGTGGCCCGGACGGTGAAGTCGCCGGTCTGCTCACCCGCGAGGAGGGCCGGGGCGGTCGCGCGGCCGTCGGTGCCGGTGTCGACCGTGACCTGGGTGGCGCCGCCCGGGAAGCGGGCGTCGGTGGCGCCGACGATCTGGAAGCGGACGGTCGCCTTGCCCATCGGCCGGCCGAGCTGGTCCTTGACGCGCACCTTGGCCTGCCCGGCGAACGAGGAGCCCGCGGTGGCCGTCAGGGGAGCGGTGTCCGCGTCCTCGAACGTGCTCGCCTTCTTGGACGGCAGCGGCTTGGGCGAGCCGGGGTCGCTCGGGGTGGGC
The DNA here is from genome assembly GCF_014649795.1 of Streptomyces melanogenes. Classification (GTDB taxonomy): domain Bacteria; phylum Actinomycetota; class Actinomycetes; order Streptomycetales; family Streptomycetaceae; genus Streptomyces; species Streptomyces noboritoensis. The sequence continues at coordinate 552,431 of NZ_BMTS01000003.1, read as the reverse complement.
TTGGACGGCTCCGGGCGCGTCGGCGTGGGCTTCGGGCCGGGCTTGGACGGGGTGGGCTTCGGCGTCGGGCCGGGGGTCGACGGGTGCGGGGTCGGGGCCGTGCCGGAGGGCCGGCGAACCGGGGTGTCGCTGCGGCTGCCGGGCAGCACGCCCGTACCGTTCGGGATCTCGTGCGAGCCGCGCTTGTAGTAGTCGAACCACTTCAGGACCGTGTCCAGGTACTCCTGCGAGTGGTTGTAGCTGAGCACGGCCTTGTCCAGGTCGGACTGGACGGAGAGGTCGCGGCTGCCGCAGAGGTAGTAGGCGGCGGCCAGCGAGGCGTCGTAGACGTTGTTGGGGTCCTTGCGGCCGTCGCCGTTGCCGTCGCGGCCGGAGGTCGCCCAGGTGGAGGGGATGAACTGCATGGGGCCGACGGCGCGGTCGTGGACCGTGTCGCCGTCGTAGGAGCCGCCGTCGGTGTCGGTGATGTTCTCGAAGCCGACGCCGTTGAGGACGGGACCCAGGATCGGGGTGAGGGTGGTGCCGTTGGCGTCGACGCGGCCGCCGTTGGCCTGGCCGGACTCGACCTTGCCGATGGCCGCGAGTATCTGCCAGGGGAGGTGGCAGGAGGCCCGGTCGCGGGCGAGCTCCGCCTCGGCCTTCTTGTAGGCGTCGAGGAGGGTCGCGGGTATGCCCTGCTGGTCGGCGCCCAGGGCGGGCGAGCCGGTGGCCGGGGTGCTCGGCGGGTTCGGGGAGACGAGGGGCGGGAGGTCCGTGTAGTACGGCGAGTTGCCGCTGGCGGGGGCTCCGGGGGGAGGCGTCGGGGTGCCGGACGCCGCGTGTTCGCCCGCCGGTCCGTTGGCCAGGACGCCCGGGCCCTGGGAGGCGGAGAGCGCCGCCACCGCCGCCGCGGCCACGGCGGTCGTGGTCGCTCCCTTGCGCAGCCGTCGCCCGATTCGCGGTGCCATACGTCTAGCCCCTCCCCGTGGTCAGCAGTTCGCGCTCCCCAGCGCAGGCCTCAGGAGACCCTACGGCACCCACCGGGTGCGGCGACACTGCCCCCTGACCCTTATTCACCTTTTCACCGCTTCGTCACCTGGGAGCTGCCCAGATATGGCGGAGAATCGGTTCCCCTCGTACACACGGACCTGCCCGCCCGGTGCGGTACCGGGCGGGCAGGTTCTCGGGGTCCGGTGGTCCGGGCCCAGAGGTCAGTGCGCGGGGGTCAGTGCGCGGCGGACTCCCAGTCCGCGCCCGCGCCCACCGAGACGTCCAGCGGGGCGCGCAGGGAGACCGCCGAGGCCATCTCCTGGCGGACCAGGGACTCGACCTTCTTGCGCTCCCCCGGCGCGATCTCCAGGACGATTTCGTCGTGGACCTGGAGCAGCAGGCGGGAGTTCAGGCCCGCCTCGGTCAGGGCGCGGTCCACCTTGAGCATGGCGACCTTGACGATGTCCGCCGCCGTGCCCTGGATCGGGGCGTTGAGCGCCATCCGCTCGGCCATCTCGCGGCGCTGGCGGTTGTCGCTGTTGAGGTCCGGCAGATAGCGGCGGCGGCCGAGCATCGTCTCCGTGTAACCCGTCGCCCTGGCCTCCTCCACCACGCGCTGGAGGTAGTCCCGGACGCCGCCGAAGCGCTCGAAGAACGTGTCCATCAGGCCGCGCGCCTCGGCTGCCTCGATGTTCAGCTGCTGGGAGAGGCCGAACGCCGAGAGGCCGTAGGCCAGGCCGTACGACATCGCCTTGATCTTGCGGCGCATCTCCGGGTCGACCTGGGTCTTGTCGACGCCGAAGACCTGGGACGCCACCGTCGTGTGCAGGTCCTCGCCGGAGGCGAAGGCCTCGATCAGGCCCTCGTCCTCCGAGAGGTGGGCCATCACGCGGAGCTCGATCTGGCTGTAGTCGGCGGTGAGCAGCGACTCGAAGCCCTCGCCGACCACGAAGCCGCGGCGGATGGCGCGGCCCTCGTCCGTACGCACCGGGATGTTCTGGAGGTTGGGGTCGGTGGACGAGAGACGGCCGGTCGCCGCGACCGTCTGGTTGAAGGTGGTGTGGATGCGGCCGTCCGCCGCGACGGTCTTGATCAGACCCTCGACGGTGACCCGCAGCTTCGCCTGCTCGCGGTGGCGCAGCATGATGACCGGCAGCTCGTGCTCGGTCTGGGCGGCCAGCCACGCCAGCGCGTCCGCGTCCGTCGTGTAGCCCGTCTTCGTCTTCTTCGTCTTGGGCAGGGCGAGCTCGCCGAAGAGGACCTCCTGGAGCTGCTTGGGCGAGCCGAGGTTGAACTCGTGGCCCACCGAGGCGTGCGCCTCCTTCACCGCCTGCTGCACCGCGCCCGCGAACTGCTGCTCCATCGCCTCCAGATGGGGGCGGTCGGCCGCGATGCCGTACCGCTCCATCTTGGCGAGGAGGGTGGAGGTGGGCAGCTCCACGTCGTGGAGCAGGTCGGCCGCGCCGACCTCCTTGAGGCGCTCGGTGAAGGCGTCGCCCAGGTCCAGGACCGCGCGCGCCTGGGTCATCAGGGCCTCGGCCTCGGCCTGGTCGTCGGCGCCGAAGGCGAGCTGGCCGTCGGCGGCCGCCGGGGCGAGCTCGCGGCCCAGGTACTCCACGGACAGCGCGTCCAGGGCGAAGGACCGGCGGCCGGGCTTGACCAGGTACGCGGCGAGGGCCGTGTCCATGGTGACGCCGTCGACGCTCCAGCCGTGCTCGGGGAAGACCCGCATCGCGGCCTTCGCGTTGTGCAGGACCTTCGGCTTGGCGGCGTCCGCGATCCAGGCGGCGAAGGCCTGCTCGTCGGCCTCGTCGAGCGCGGACGGGTCGAACCAGGCCGCGGGGCCGTCGGCGGCGGCCAGCGCGATCTCGCTGACGCTGCCCGTGCCGAGCGCCCAGGCGTCGACGGTGGCCAGGCCGAGCGGCCCGGCGCCGTGCTCGGCGAGCCACGGGGCGAGCTCGCCCGCGCCCAGGACCGAGCCGTCCAGCTCCACGCCGGCGGCGGGGGCCGGTGCCTCCTCCTCGTCGGCGCCCGGGTCGACCGCGAGCAGTCGCTCGCGCAGCGACGCGTTGCGGATCTCCAGCACGTCCAGGACGCCGATCAGGGCTGTCCTGTCGTACGGCGCGCGCTCCAGGTCGGCCGGGGTCTTGGCCAGCTCCACGTCGCGGACCATCTCGGTGAGGCGGCGGTTGAGGCTGACGGACTCCAGGTGGTCCCTGAAGTTCTGCCCGGCCTTGCCCTTGACCTCGTCGGCGCGCGCGACCAGCTGCTCGAAGGAGCCGAACTGGTTGATCCACTTCGCGGCGGTCTTCTCGCCGACGCCGGGGATGCCCGGCAGGTTGTCGGACGGGTCGCCGCGCAGGGCCGCGAAGTCCGGGTACTGCTGCGGGGTCAGGCCGTACTTCTCCTCGACCTTCTCCGGGGTGAAGCGGGTGAGCTCGGAGACGCCCTTGGTGGGGTAGAGCACCGTCACGTTCGGCGAGACCAGCTGGAAGGAGTCGCGGTCACCGGTGACGATGAGGACCTCGAAGCCCTCGGCCTCGGCCTGGGTGGCCAGCGTCGCGATGATGTCGTCGGCCTCGAAGCCCTCGGTCGCGAAGCGCGGTGCGTTCATCGCGTCCAGGAGCTCGCCGATCAGCTCGACCTGCCCCTTGAACTCGTCGGGGGTCTTGGAGCGGTTCGCCTTGTACTCCGGGAACTCCTCGGAGCGCCAGGTCTTGCGCGACACGTCGAACGCCACCGCGAAGTGCGTGGGCGCCTCGTCACGCAGCGTGTTCGCCAGCATCGACGCGAAGCCGTACACGGCGTTGGTCGGCTGACCTGCGCCGGTCGTGAAGTTCTCCGCGGGCAGCGCGAAGAACGCCCGGTACGCCAGGGAGTGCCCGTCCATGAGGAGCAGGCGCGGTCGGTTGTCAGGGGTCTTCTTCGATGCTGTCTCAGCCACGTCCCCGATCCTGCCACGCCCCACTGACAATCCCGGCCAGTGTGCGGCGGGGACCGCGCCGGGACGGTTGTCAGTGGGGCGTGACAGGATCGGAACCGTACGTATCGCACACGTCGCTCGAAGGGGAGCGCCATGGCCACCAAGCCGCCCGCAGGGGACCCGGTTCAGGACGCGCCGCAGGTCGCGCCGCCCAAGCACGCCGCCGCCGGGCTTCCCGCGATCGGGTACACGGCGCTGGTGGCCCAGCAGCAGATGGGCGCGGTCCGGGCGACGCGGACGCTGCTGAAGGTCAACCAGAAGGACGGCTTCGACTGTCCGGGGTGCGCCTGGCCGGAGGGCGACAAGCGGCACGTGGCGGAGTTCTGCGAGAACGGGGCGAAGGCGGTCGCCGAGGAGGCGACGCTGCGCCGCGTCACCCCCGACTTCTTCGCCGCGCACCCCCTCTCCGACCTCGCGGGCCGCAGTGGGTACTGGCTGGGCCAGCAGGGCCGGATCACCCAGCCGATGTACCTGCCGGAGGGCGCCGACCGGTACGAGGCGGTGACCTGGGAGCGGGCGTTCGAGATCCTCGCGGAGGAGCTGAAGGCGCTGGACTCGCCGGACGAGGCGCTCTTCTACACCTCGGGGCGCACCAGCAACGAGGCCGCGTTCCTGCTCCAGCTCTTCGCGCGCGAGTTCGGCACCAACAACCTGCCGGACTGCTCCAACATGTGCCACGAGTCGTCCGGCTCGGCGCTCACCGAGACCATCGGCATCGGCAAGGGCAGCGTCTCCCTGGAGGACCTGCACCAGGCGGACCTGATCATCGTCGCCGGGCAGAACCCGGGCACGAACCACCCGAGGATGCTCTCGGCCCTGGAAGAGGCCAAGCGGGCGGGCGCGAAGATCATCTCGGTGAACCCGCTGCCCGAGGCGGGCATGGAGCGCTTCAAGAACCCGCAGACCGCCAAGGGCCTGGCGCTCGGCGGCCAGAAGCTGAACGATCTCTTCCTCCAGATCCGCATCGGTGGCGACCAGGCCCTGTTCCGCCTGCTCAACAAGCTGATCGTCGAGACCGAGGGGGCCGTGGACGAGCTGTTCGTCCGCGAACACACCCATGGGTACGAGGAGTTCGCCGCGGCGGCCCGGGCGGCCGACTGGGACGAGACGCTGGCCGCGACCGGGCTCACGCGCGCGGAGATCGAGCAGGCGCTGTCCATGGCGCTCGCCTCCCGGCGCACCATCGTCTGCTGGGCGATGGGCCTGACCCAGCACAAGCACGCGGTGGCGACGATCCGGGAAGTGGTCAACTTCCTGCTGCTGCGCGGCAACATCGGCCGCACCGGTGCGGGCGTCTGCCCGGTGCGCGGTCATTCGAACGTGCAGGGCGACCGCACCATGGGCATCTTCGAGCGGCCCGCGCCCGCGTTCCTCGACGCCCTGGAGAAGGAGTTCGGCTTCGCGCCGCCGCGCCACCACGGCTATGACGTGGTCCGTTCCATCGAGGCGCTGCGCGACGGCAAGGCGAAGGTGTTCTTCGCGATGGGCGGCAACTTCGTGGGGGCCACGCCCGACACGGAGGTCACCGAGGCCGCGATGCGCCGGGCCTCGCTCACCGTGCACGTGTCGACCAAGCTCAACCGGTCGCATGCCGTCACCGGTCGGCGCGCGCTGATCCTGCCGACGCTCGGGCGCACCGACAAGGACGTGCAAAAGAGTGGCAAGCAGTTCGTGACCGTCGAGGACTCGATGGGTCTGGTGCACTCCTCGCGCGGCAACCTCAAGCCCGCGAGCCCGCATCTGCTCTCCGAGCCCGCCATCGTCGCCCGCCTCGCGCGCGCCACGCTGGGCGCCGGGTCGACGGTGGAGTGGGAGGAGTTCGAGAAGGACTACGCGACGATCCGCGACCGCATCGCGCGCGTGGTGCCCGGCTTCGAGGACTTCAACGCGCGCGTGGCGAAGCCCGGCGGTTTCCGGCTGCCGCACGCGCCGCGCGACGAGCGCCGCTTCCCCACCGCGACCGGCAAGGCCAACTTCACGGCGGCGCCGGTGGAGTATCCGACGGTGCCCGAGGGCCGGCTGCTGCTCCAGACCCTGCGCTCGCACGACCAGTACAACACCACGATCTACGGCCTGGACGACCGCTACCGGGGCATCAAGGGCGGCCGCCGGGTGGTGCTCGTGAACCCCGAGGACGGGCGCGAGCTGGGATTCACGGACGGTTCGTACGCGGATCTGGTCAGCGAGTGGAAGGACGGCGTGGAGCGGCGGGCGCCGGGGTTCCGGGTCGTGTACTACCCGACGACGCGGGGGTGCGCGGCGGCGTACTACCCGGAGACCAACGTGCTGGTGCCGCTGGATTCCACGGCGGACACGAGCAACACCCCTGCCAGCAAGTCCGTGATCGTGCGTCTGGAACAATCGGCGACCGTCTAAGCGTTCGCTCAGACACGTCGGCCGGCCAGGCCGGAGGAACCGGACCACGATCGGAGTCCCGCCCATGGGTGAGCAGAGCAAGGTGAAGTTCCCGCAGGAGGTCATCGACGAGTACGCGGCGCTGGGCATCGACCTGCCCGCGCTGTTCTCCGCGGGGCACCTCGGCACCCGGATGGGCGTGCAGATCCTGGAGGCGTCGGCGGAGCGGGTCGTCGGGACGATGCCGGTGGAGGGGAACACGCAGCCGTACGGGCTGTTGCACGGGGGTGCGTCGGCGGTGCTCGCCGAGACGCTGGGGTCGGTGGGGTCGATGCTGCACGGGGGGATCTCGAAGATCGCGGTGGGGGTCGATCTGAACTGCACGCATCATCGGGGGGTGCGGAGTGGGCTGGTCACGGGGGTGGCTACGCCGGTGCATCGGGGGCGGTCCACGGCGACGTACGAGGTCGTGATCACGGATGAGGGGGGTAAGCGGGTTTGTACTGCTCGACTTACTTGCCTGTTGCGTGACGCGGAGTCCTCCAAGGGGTGAGGCCCCTCCCCGCCCCTTCCCTAAACCCTCCGGGGGTGGGTGGGGGCGGAGGTGGTCTCCCGGGGGCTTCGCCCCCGGACCCCCTTTGCGGGGCCTGCGGCCCCTGCACCCCGCTCGGGGCTCCGCCCCGGACCCCGCCGGAGGGCACGGGGTGGGTGGGCAAGCCCGTTCGTCTGCGGGCCGTCTGTGGCTGGTCGCGCAGTTCCCCGCGCCCCTTACGGGGCGCTGATCGCGCCCAAACGCCATAGCCACGCGCCCGCAGCGAAGCCGCGCAATGCCACAGCCCCGCACCCACGCGGCAAAGCCGCACACAGGCCCCGCGCCCCCAACAATGCCCCCGCCACACCCCCCTGAGCGCCCCGAAGGGGCGCATCTCAGGGGCGCGGGGAACTGCGCGATCAGCCCGCCACCGGCCCGCAGACAACGCAAGGGGGTCCGGGGCGAAGCCCCCGGCAGCCACTCCCCAGCCCACCACCCGGCCGCCCGCCCAGGGCTTAAGGGAACGGGGCGGGGTGGGGAAAAGTCCAACCTCCTTACCCCGCAGCCCAGTTGTGTCACCGATCGTGACCCCCTACCGTTCCCGTCATGGCCAGCCCATCGGGAACCGGACACCCCGCCGCGACGCGGTACGGGCCGCTCCGGATCGTCGGATGCGCGCTGATCGTTGCCGCCGTGAGCCTCGGGTGCGACAGCGGTCACCGCACCGCCTCCCCCGCCACCCCCGTCCCCGCCCCCACAACCACCACCCCGGAAGAGGACTGCCGGCGGCTGGTCGAGTACTGGGCGCGGGCGATGATCCAGGGCAACCGCTGGTCGGGCCTCGACTGGGAGCAGAAGGGGTTCTCGATCGACCAGCACGAAGTTCATGATCGGGTCGTTGCCGCCGCTCGGGTCGAGCAGCGCACGAACGGGATCGCCGCCGCTCTGGATCTGATAGCGCGTCAGTCGCGGCAGGAGTGCGTCGCCCGGCACGGCGCGATGGGAGGTGGTCGGCACTAGGTCCGTATCGGGGCCGCGCCAACCTTCCGGCCACTCCCGATCGTAACGCTCCGTAACTCGGGCGAAATGGATAAACGGGATCCGCGCCTCCGGTCCGCATTCACAAGATCATCACCGAATTCTGGTGCACGGACATCACCGCAGGTGGGGCCGCTACCCCCGACAGACCCGTCTGTCAGTAGCAAGATCAGCTCAAGCCCCTTAGCGGAACTGGGAATTCTCAGTATGTGGGCGCTCTTCGGGCTCACCAATGCCCCCATCTGTCCACAGAGCTCCCGTCGGCGTGTCCGCTCGTCATAACAAGAAAGTCACATCCTGACCTTCCCTGGTCCCCGACTCAGCAACCTGCGCCTAGAGTCACGGCCAGTCACCGCGCCGCCGGGCGCGTCTGCTGCACGGCACCTGTACCACCCCCAGTACGGCCCGGCGAGTCACACGGCGCCTCAGCGGAGGCGTCGCGCCAGGGAGAGGACATATCGTGCGACACCGTTCCTTGCTCATACTCACCACCGTGCTCACCACGGGGGCGCTCACCCTCACCGCGTGCGGATCGCGCGACAAGAAGGACGACAACGGCGGCGGCGACAAGAAGACGACCGTGGTCATCGGTGTCGACGCCCCCCTGACCGGCCAGAACTCCGCCACCGGCCTCGGCATCCAGTACGGCGTACAGATCGCCGTCGACGACGCCAACGCGAAGAACCTGGTCCCGGGCGTCAAGTTCGAGGTCAAGGCGCTCGACGACAAGGCGCTGCCGCCGACCGGCCAGCAGAACGCCACCGCGCTCGTCGCCAACAAGGACGTCCTCGGTGTGGTCGGCCCGCTGAACTCCGGCGTCGCCCAGACGATGCAGCAGGTCTTCGCGACCGCCAACCTCGTCGAGATCTCCCCCTCGAACACCAACCCGACCCTGACCCAGGGCAAGGACTGGGCGGCCGGGAACAAGACCCGCCCGTTCAAGACCTACTTCCGCACCGCCACCACCGACGCCATCCAGGGCGGTTTCGCGGCGGACTACGCGGTGAACACGCTGAAGAAGAAGAGCGTCTTCGTCGTCGACGACAAGCAGACCTACGGCGCCGGTCTGGCCGCGCTCTTCAAGCAGGGCTTCACCAAGGCGGGCGGCAAGGTCGCCGGCGAGGACCACGTCAACGTGGGCGACAAGGACTTCGCCACCCTCGTCACCAAGATCAAGAACTCGGGTGCGGACCTCGTCTACTACGGCGGTCAGTACGACGAGGCGCAGATCGTCACCAAGCAGCTCAAGGACTCCGGCGCCAAGCTGCCGCTCTTCGGCGGCGACGGCATCTACAGCGACACCTTCATCACCACCGCCGGCAAGGCGAGCGAGGGCGACCTCGCCACCTCGGTCGGCGAGCCGGTCGACGGCCTGGCCGCCGCCAAGGACTTCATCCAGAAGTACAAGGACAAGAAGTACCCGGGCGACTACGGCACCTACGGCGGTTACTCGTACGACGCCGCCACCGCCATCATCAAGGCCATCGGCAACGTGGTGAAGGACGGCAAGGTCCCGGCCGACGCCCGTCAGCAGATCGTCGCCGAGGTCCAGAAGAGCCAGTTCGACGGCATCGCCGGCAAGGTCTCGTTCGACGAGTTCGGTGACACCACCAACAAGCGACTGACCGTCTACCAGGTCACCAACGGGAAGTGGAAGGCCGTCAAGAGCGGCACGTACGACGCCGGCTGATCCAGCCCGTAGCGCACGTTCCACGCACCACCGCTCCACCGCTCCACCGCAAGACAACAGGGCCGCGCGGCCACGACAACCGTCTACCGCGCGGCCCGACCTCTACTCCCCTTGCACTCACTCCCCATCCACATGGAGGCCATGCGGTGCACACTCTGCCGCAACAGCTGGCCAACGGGCTGCTCCTCGGCTCGATGTACGGGCTGATCGCCATCGGCTACACGATGGTGTACGGCATCGTCCAGCTCATCAACTTCGCCCACGGCGAGATCTTCATGACCGGCGCCTTCGGCGGACTCACGGTCTACCTCTACGTGCTGCCCGACGGCATATCCATGTGGATAGCCCTCCCCCTGATGCTCATCGGCGGCGCACTCGTCTCCGTGCTCATCGCACTGGGAGCGGAACGCTTCGCCTACCGACCACTGCGCGGCGCGCCACGCCTGGCGCCACTGATCACCGCGATCGGCCTCTCGCTCGCGCTCCAGCAGGCGGTCTTCAACTGGTACCCGAAGGCCAAGAACGACGAGGTGTTCCCGCAGATCCCCGGCGGCCCCTTCCACGTCGGCTCGATCACCTTCGGCACCGGTGACATCTTCCTGATCACCGCGGCCCCGCTCTGCATGGCGGCGCTCGCCCTCTTCGTCCGCTCCTCCCGCACCGGCCGCGCCATGCAGGCCACCGCGCAGGACCCGGACACCGCCCAGCTGATGGGCATCGACACCAACCGCATCATCATGATCGCCTTCGCCATCGGCGGCCTCTTCGCCGCCGTCGCGGGCATCGCCTGGGGCCTGAAGTACGGCTCCATCAAGTACGAGATGGGCTTCCAGGCCGGTCTCAAGGCGTTCACCGCCGCCGTCCTCGGCGGCATCGGCAACATCTACGGCGCCATGATCGGCGGTGTGGTCCTCGGCCTCGCCGAGACCATGGCCAGCGCGTACATCTCCAACGTCCCGGGGATGGAGCAGCTCGGCGGCTCGGGCTGGGCCAACGTCTGGGCGTTCGTCCTCCTCATCCTCGTCCTGCTCTTCAGGCCACAAGGCCTGGTGGGCGAACGCGTCGCGGACAGGGCGTGATCGACATGACCACCAGCACCACCAAGACCACCGCCCCCGCGGCCGAGCAGCGCGGCATCGTCCCGCTGCCGGCGCCCTTCGCCCGGCTGCTCGTCGCGGTCGGCGCCGTCGCCACCATCGCCTCCACCTTCCTCGCCTGGACCTGGGACTCCGAGTTCCCCGGCGACCTCACCGTCACCGGCTACCCGGCCGGGCTCCAGACCCTCGCCCTGGTCGCCGGAGCGCTCACCCTGCTCTACGCCCTCGCGGGCTACGGGATCCGTGGCCTGGGCTGGCTCAACCCGGGCGGCAGCAACAACCCGGTGCTCCTCGCCGCGTTCTCCGCGTTCGCGGTCGTCTGGTACACCGCGATCGCCATCTCGTACGACCTGGGCGGCCTGGCCAACCTGGAGCCCGGCGCGGTCGTCGCGGCCGTCGCCTCCCTGCTGCCGGTCGTCGGCGCGCTCGCGCTGCCGCACCCGGGCCGCTCGCTGCGCGACCACATCGCCAAGCCCGACGGCATCCCGGCCGCCGCGCCGCTGCCCAGCTGGGCCCAGCGTCTGATCATCTCGCTGGCCACCGCGCTCGGCCTGGTCGTCTTCACGTACGGCATCGGCGTCAACGACGAGGAGAGCGAGACCTTCATCGGTCTGCTGCTCCTGGTCCTGTTCGGCTCGATGGCGCTGTTCGCCGCCGGACTCTTCGAGCGGTTCACCGAACTCAACGCCCGCCACAAGGGGTTCGCGACCACCGCGGTCTTCCTCGCGGCCGTGATCTTCCCGTTCACCCAGAGCGAGGACCACAACGCCAACCTCGGCGCCAACATCCTCATCTTCGGCACCGTGGCCCTCGGCCTCAACATCGTCGTCGGCCTCACCGGTCTGCTCGACCTCGGTTACGTGGCCTTCCTCGGCGTCGGTGCCTACGCGGCCGCGCTGGTATCGGGCTCCGAGTTCTCCCGCTTCTCCGGTGTGCAGGTCCCGTTCTGGGCCGCCGCGCTGATCGGCATGGGCGCCTCACTGGTCTTCGGCGTGATCATCGGCGCACCGACGCTGCGGCTGCGCGGCGACTATCTGGCCATCGTCACCCTCGGCTTCGGAGAGATCTTCCGGATCACCGTCAACAACCTCGACGGCGGCTCCGGCCCCAACCTCACCAACGGCCCCAACGGCATCTCCCAGATCCCCGACCTGGAGATCTTCGGGTTCAACCTGGGCGCCGCGCACGACATCGCGGGACGCACCATCGGCCGCTTCGGCAACTACCTGTTCCTGATGCTGCTGATCACGGCGCTGATCGTGCTCGTCTTCAACCGCGCCGCGAACTCCCGCATCGGCCGCTCCTGGATCGCCATCCGCGAGGACGAGACCGCCGCCACCGCCATGGGCATCAACGGCTTCCGGGTCAAGCTCATCGCCTTCGCCCTGGGCGCCTCGCTCGCCGGTCTGGCGGGCACGGTCTTCGCCCACGTCAACTACAGCGTGGTGCCGAGCCCCTTCCAGTTCGCCGGCGCCGCGCCGCCCAACTCGGCCTTCCTGCTCGCGGCCGTCGTCCTCGGCGGCATGGGCACGGTGAGCGGTCCGCTCCTGGGCGCCTCGCTGCTCTACCTCATCCCCGAGAAGCTGAGCTTCCTGAAGGAGTACGAGCTCTTCGGCTTCGGTGTCGCCCTCATCCTGCTGATGCGGTTCCGCCCCGAGGGCATCGTCGCCAACCGGCGCAGCCAGCTCGAATTCCACGAGACCGGCCAACTGGACGTGCCCGAACAGGGGCTTCCGGACACCACCGTCGGCGTCACCAAGGCGGAGGCGTAACCATCATGACCACCACCATCGCCCCCAGCCCGGTGCTCGAAGCGTCCGGCGTCACCATGCGGTTCGGCGGTCTGACCGCCGTGCGCAACGTCGACCTCACCGTCAACAGCGGCGAGATCGTCGGTCTCATCGGCCCCAACGGCGCCGGCAAGACCACCTTCTTCAACTGCCTCACGGGGCTCTACGTTCCCACCGAGGGCAAGGTCTCGTACAAGGGGACCGTGCTCCCGCCCAAGCCGCACCTGGTCACCCAGGCCGGCATCGCGCGCACCTTCCAGAACATCCGGCTCTTCGCCAACATGACCGTTCTGGAGAACGTGCTCGTCGGGCGGCACACCCGCACCAAGGAGGGCCTCTGGTCCGCCCTGCTGCGCGGCCCCGGTTTCAAGAAGGCCGAGGCCAAGTCCCGCGAACGGGCCATGGAACTCCTGGAGTTCATCGGTCTGCAGCACAAGGCGGACCACCTCGCCCGCAACCTGCCCTACGGCGAGCAGCGCAAGCTGGAGATCGCCCGGGCGCTGGCGAGCGAGCCGGGGCTGCTGCTCCTGGACGAGCCGACCGCCGGTATGAACCCGCAGGAGACCCGGGCCACCGAGGAACTGGTCTTCGCCATCCGGGACATGGGCATCGCCGTCCTCGTCATCGAGCACGACATGCGCTTCATCTTCAACCTGTGCGACCGGGTGACGGTGCTGATGCAGGGCGAGAAGCTGGTCGAAGGCACGTCGGACGTCGTCCAGGGTGACGAGCGCGTCATCGCGGCCTACCTCGGCGAGCCGTTCGAGGGGGCGCCCGGGGACGAGGAAGTGGCGGAGGTCGAGGCGGCCGCCGCGGCGGCCGAAGGCGCGGACGCGTCCCCGGAGGCCGGGGACGCCCCGGCCGCACCGGCCGACGAGGCTCCGGCGGGCACCCCCGAAGCCGAGACCGAAGATGCCGAGACCGCCTCCCCCGAGGCCGACGCTCAGGGCAAGACCCGCACCGAAGGAGACTCCCAGTGACCGCACTTCTGGAAGTCGAGGACCTCCGCGTCGCCTACGGCAAGATCGAGGCCGTCAAGGGGATCTCCTTCACCGTCGAGGCCGGGCAGGTCGTCACCCTCATCGGCACCAACGGCGCCGGCAAGACGACGACCCTGCGTACGCTCTCGGGGCTGCTCAAGCCTTCCGGCGGCCGGATCACCTTCGACGGGAAGCCTCTGTCGGACATCCCCGCGCACAAGATCGTCGCGCTGGGCCTGGCCCACTCCCCCGAGGGCCGGCATATCTTCCCGCGGCTGACCATCGCCGAGAATCTCCAGCTCGGAGCGTTTCTGCGGAGCGACAAGGCGGGCATCGAGAAGGACGTCCAGCGGGCCTACGAGCTGTTCCCCATCCTGGGCGAACGGCGCAAGCAGGCGGCCGGCACGCTGTCGGGCGGTGAGCAGCAGATGCTCGCGATGGGCCGGGCGCTGATGTCCCAGCCCAAGCTGCTGATGCTGGACGAGCCGTCGATGGGGCTCTCCCCGATCATGATGCAGAAGATCATGGCGACCATCGTCGAGCTCAAGGCCCAGGGCACCACGATCCTGCTCGTCGAGCAGAACGCCCAGGCCGCGCTGTCCCTGGCGGATCACGCCCATGTGATGGAGGTCGGCGAGATCAAGCTCTCCGGCTCCGGCCAGGACCTCCTCCACGACGAGAACGTCCGCAAGACGTACCTCGGCGAGGACTAGCAGGGGTTACGCGTACGGGCCGCGCCACGGAAGGTGGCGCGGCCCGTACGGCTTTCTTGGGGGCGCGGGACTGTGACATTTTGCGGCTCCGCCGCGTGGGCGCGAGCAACCCGCCACCGGCCCGCAGACAAAGACCGGGCGGGGACCTACCCCTTCGCCTTCTTCTCCTCCGCGTCCTCGATGACCGCCTCCGCGACCTGCTGCATCGACAGGCGGCGGTCCATCGACGTCTTCTGGATCCAGCGGAACGCGGCGGGCTCGGTCAGCCCGTACTGCGTCTGCAGGATCGACTTCGCGCGGTCGACCAGCTTGCGCGTCTCCAGGCGCTGGGAGAGGTCCGCGACCTCCTTCTCCAGCGCCTTCAGCTCGGTGAAGCGCGACACCGCCATCTCGATCGCGGGCACCACGTCGCTCTTGGAGAACGGCTTCACCAGGTACGCCATCGCCCCGGCGTCCCGCGCCCGCTCCACCAGGTCGCGCTGCGAGAACGCGGTGAGCATCAGGACCGGCGCGATGGAGTCCTTGGCGATCTGCTCGGCGGCCGAGATGCCGTCCAGGATCGGCATCTTCACGTCGAGGATGACCAGGTCGGGACGGTGCTCCCGGGCCAGCTCGACGGCCTTCTGGCCGTCCCCGGCCTCGCCGACGACCGCGTAGCCCTCTTCTTCGAGCATCTCTTTGAGGTCGAGGCGGATGAGGGCCTCGTCCTCGGCGATGACGACGCGGGTCGTCAGCGGCGGGACGTGCGACTGGTCGTCGTCGGCGACGGGCTGGGGCGACTCGGGGGCGGTCACGGGGGCTCCTTGGGGCGGGGCAAGTACTGCTTCCCAAGAGCGTACCCAGCTGCGGTATGGTGGGGGCACGCAGGGTAGCCCTGCACCTTCTTTTCCAAGGCCCCAGTACTCCAATTGGTCAGAGAGGCCGCTCTCAAACAGCGGACAGTGTGGGTTCGAATCCCACCTGGGGCACTTTCCTTCGATTCGAAGGCCGCGAGAGCTTCTGAGGATCTTCACTCGCTCGCGTGAATGCCGGCTTCAGGCCCGCAGTGGCACCGGCATGCCGATGCTCGGACGCATGTACGACATCGCTACACGCCAGAGCGCCCTCGACCTCGTGGCCCAAGGCCACAGCCTGAACTCCGTCAGCAAGCAGACTGGCATATCGCGCGCCGCGATCCGCGCCTGGCAGGTCCGCATCGAGCCGCTGCCCCGCATGCTCATCGACCTTGCTCCGTGCCCGAGGTGTCGTCCTGAACCGGGTACGCCCGACGACACCGCCGCGTACTCCTACCTCTTGGGCCTGTATCTCGGTGACGGCTGCATCAGCCCGCACCCACGCGGCAGCTTTTACCTTCGTATCGCGTGCGCCGACGCGTGGCCCGGCCTCATCGAGGCATGTCGCGCCGCCATCACCGCTGTCCGCCCCGAGGGCGGTGTGTACAACCTGCAGAAGCAGGGATACGCCATGGTCACCAGCTACTGGCGGCACTGGCCCTGCCTCTTCCCACAGCATGGCGCGGGCCGGAAGCACGAGCGTCCCATCATCCTGGAACCCTGGCAGCAAGAGATTGTCGACGCGCACACCTGGGAGTTCGTCCGTGGGCTCATCCACCCCGACGGGTGCCGGGCCACCAATTGGACCACCCGGACCATCGGCGGCGAGACCAGGCGCTACGAGTACCCGAGGTACTGGTTCAGCAATGTCTCGGGCGACATCCGGCGGCTGTTCACCGACGCCCTCGACCGACTCGGCGTCGAGTGGAAACAGGCCAACGCCCGCAACATCTCTGTCGCCAGGCGTGCCTCCGTCGCCCTGATGGACGCCCACATCGGCTCCAAGCACTGACAGGCCGCCCGCGAGCGGAGGTGCGGCCCGCTGAGGTGATATGACATGCCGTCAGCGTGGCGGGGGACCCCGGCCCGGGCGCCCGAGGCCGGGCCGTCGGGTCATCCCTTCGGCCCGGCCCCGTCCCCGGTACGGCGGCGCGGGCGGCTCCTGGCGCCGCGCTCAGCTCTTGGGGCTGTCGTCCTCGCCGATGTGGTGGACGCGGACGAGGTTGGTCGAGCCGGGGACTCCGGGCGGGGAGCCCGCCGTGATGACCACGATGTCCCCGCGCTGACAACGGCCGATCTTCAAGAGTTGTTCGTCGACCTGGGCCACCATCGCGTCCGTCGACTCCACGTGCGGCCCGAGGAAGGTCTCCACGCCCCAGGTGAGGTTGAGCTGGGAGCGGGTGGCCGGGTCGGGCGTGAAGGCGAGCAGCGGGATCGGCGAGCGGTAGCGGGACAGGCGCTTGACGGTGTCGCCGGACTGCGTGAAGGCGACCAGGTACTTGGCGTTCAGGAAGTCGCCCATCTCGGCCGCCGCGCGGGCCACCGCGCCGCCCTGGGTACGGGGTTTGCTGCGCTCGGTGAGCGGCGGCAGGCCCTTGGCCAGCACGTCCTCCTCGGCCGCCTCGACGATGCGGCTCATCGTACGGACGGTCTCGACGGGGTACTTGCCCACGCTGGTCTCGCCGGAGAGCATCACCGCGTCCGTGCCGTCGATGACCGCGTTGGCCACGTCGCTCGCCTCGGCCCTGGTGGGGCGGGAGTTGTCGATCATCGAGTCCAGCATCTGGGTGGCCACGATGACCGGCTTGGCGTTCCGCTTGGCGAGCTTGATCGCCCGCTTCTGCACGATCGGGACCAGTTCGAGGGGCATTTCGACGCCCAGGTCGCCGCGCGCCACCATGATTCCGTCGAAGGCCGCGACGATGTCGTCGATGCTGTCGACGGCCTGCGGCTTCTCGATCTTGGCGATCACCGGGACGCGGCGGCCCTCCTCGTCCATGACGCGGTGGACGTCCTCGATGTCGCGGCCGCTGCGGACGAAGGAGAGCGCGATGATGTCGGCGCCGGTGCGCAGGGCCCAGCGCAGGTCCTCGACGTCCTTCTCGGAGAGCGCGGGCACGGAGACGGCGACGCCGGGGAGGTTGAGCCCCTTGTGGTCGGAGACCATGCCGCCCTCGACGACGCGGGTGCGCACGCGCGGGCCGTCGACGCCGACGACCTCCAGGGCCACCTTGCCGTCGTCGACGAGGATGCGTTCACCCGTGGTGACGTCCCCGGCGAGGCCGGAGTAGGTGGTGCCGCAGGCGTGGCGGTCGCCCTCGATCTGCTCGACGGTGATGGTGAACTCGTCGCCGCGTTCAAGCAGTACGGGACCTTCGCGGAAACGCCCCAGACGGATCTTCGGGCCTTGAAGGTCGGCGAGCACTCCGACACTGCGGCCCGTCTCGTCGGACGCCTTGCGCACGCGCTGATAGCGCTCCTCGTGGTCGGCGTACGTGCCGTGGCTGAGGTTGAAGCGGGCGACGTCCATTCCGGCCTCGACCAGTGCCTTGATCTGGTCGTACGTGTCGGTGGCGGGCCCCAGGGTACAGACGATCTTTGCTCGACGCATGCTTCGAGCCTAGGCCTTACCGGCCGGTAGAGAATTGGTCCCGCGTGACTACTCAACAACCTTTGCATGAAGGGTTATTGACAACTGTTGAATTGGGCGCGGGGGTGCTCCGATGAGCGCGGAGCGCCGGGCCCGCGCCCCCGCGCAAACCCTTGACATGTTCAGATCCCAGCGCTGAGATATGTTCGTTTTCGTTCGACCTCGTTGAATTGCGTGCTACTACCTCGACGGAGCCGCACATGTCATCGTTCAGAAGGTCATCCAGAACGTCATTCAGAACACCGTTCGGGAAACGGGCCGGGGCCGCGCTCGCCTCGCTCCCCCTCCTTGCCGGCGGGCTCGTCGCCCTCGCCACCACGACCGCCGCCCCCGCCGCGGCCGTCGACAACGGCCTCGCCAGGACCCCGCAGATGGGGTTCAACAACTGGAACTCCACGCACTGCCGGGCCGAGTTCAACGAGGCGATGGTCAAGGGGATCGCCGACACCTTCGTCTCGCAGGGCCTCAAGGACGCCGGGTACACCTACGTCAACCTCGACGACTGCTGGGCGCAGCCCAACCGGGACGCGAGCGGCAACCTCGTGCCCGACCCCGTGCGCTTCCCCCACGGGATCAAGGCCGTCGCCGACTATGTGCACTCCAAGGGCCTCAAGTTCGGCCTGTATTCCAGCGCGGGCACCAAGACGTGCGACGTCCAGGGTTTCCCCGGCGGGCTCGGCCACGAGCAGCAGGACGCCAACCTGTGGGCCTCCTGGGGCGTCGACTACCTCAAGTACGACAACTGCAACAACAACGGCGTCGACGCCAAGCAGCGCTACAAAGCGATGGGCGACGCGCTCACCGCCGCCACCCGCTCGACCGGCCGCCCGATCCTCTACAGCATCTGTGAGTGGGGCTCCAACCAGCCGTGGACCTGGGCCCCGGCCGTCGGCAACTCCTGGCGGACCACCGGCGACATCAGCGACTCCTGGTCGAGCATGATCTCCATCGCGCACCAGAACCAGTCGCTCGCGCCGTACGCCGGGCCGGGCGCCTGGAACGACCCCGACATGCTGGAGGTCGGCAACGGCGGGATGACCGACACCGAGTACCGCACCCACTTCAGCCTCTGGTCGCAGATGGCCGCGCCGCTGCTGATCGGCAGCGATCTGCGCACCGCGAGCGCCTCGACGCTGGCCATCCTCAAGAACGCCGATGTGATCGCGGTGGACCAGGACCCGCTCGGCAAGCAGGGCACGGTCGTCTCCAGCTCCGGCGGCCTGGTCGTGATGGCCAAGCCCCTCGCCGACGGCGGCCGTTCGGTCACGCTGACCAACGAGACCACCTCGACGAAGACGATCTCCACGACCGTGAAGGACATCGGGATCGGCGGGGCGTCGTCGTACGCGCTGAAGGACCTCTGGTCCAAGGCGACGAGCACGACGAGCAACGCCATCGGCGCGTCGGTGCCCGCGCACGGCACGGTCATGTTCCGGGTGACGCCGGGCAGCCCGGTGCCGCCGCCGACCGGCCTGAACCAGCTGAGCGATCTGCCGTGGACGTCGGCGGTGGGCGGCTGGGGCCCGGTGGAGCGCGACCGCAGCAACGGCGAGCAGGCGGCGGGCGACGGCCGCGCCCTCACCATCGGCGGTGTGGTGTACGCGAAGGGGCTCGGCACGCACGCGCCCAGTGACATCTCGTACTACCTCGGCGGCGCCTGCTCGTCGCTCGGGGTCGACGTGGGCGTCGACGACGAGTCGACGAACGGCGGGTCCGTACGGTTCCAGATCTGGCGGGACGGGACGCTGGCCGCCGACAGCGGGGTGCGGACGGCGGCGGATCCGCCTCGGCATCTGAGCGCGGACCTCAAGGGCGGGTCGAAGCTGCGGCTCGTCGTCACGGACGGCGGCGACGGCATCACCTACGACCATGCCGACTGGGCCGACGCGAAGCTGGCCTGCGGGGCCGGGCCGTCGGCCGGTACGCACGATCTCAGCGACCTGACGTGGGCGTCCGCCACGAACGGGTGGGGGCCGGTGGAGCGGGACCGGAGCAATGGGGAGCAGGCCGCGGGGGATGGCCGTGCGCTCACCGTCGGTGGTGTGGTGTACGGGAAGGGGCTCGGTACGCATGCGGCGAGCTCCGTGTCGTACTACCTCGGTGGGGCGTGCTCCTCGTTGACCACGGCGGTGGGCGTCGACGACGAGGTCGCCGTCGGTAAGGGGTCTGTGGTCTTTCAGATCTGGCGGGATGGGTCTCTTGTCGCGGACAGCGGGAAGGTGACGGCTGCGGATGCGGCGAAGCCGCTGTCCGTGGATCTGGCCGGGGCCCTTGAGGTGCGGCTTGTCGTCACCGACGCGGGTGATGGCGTCGACTATGACCATGCCGATTGGGCGGGGCCGCGGCTTGTTTGTGCCTAGCGTTCGTCTGCGGGTCGGTGGGGGCTGGGCGCGCCCACGCGGCGGAGCCCCAAATGTCACAGCCCCGCGCCCCTAGGTAGGTACGGCCTCGGGCGATTGTTCGTCCGGGGCCGTACGTCTTTTCTTGGTCATCGGATCGAAACCCGGCAGGGGTGTTGCCAGGGGGCTGTTCTGCGCCAAAATCCTCTGGACCTTCTACGCGCGTCGCGTTTGTCTACGCGCGTAACACATCGTCAGGGAGTGCATCAACATGCCGCTGAACCGTAGGACGTTCCTGGGCACCACGGCCGCCGCCGGAGCCGGTGCGGCCATAGTCGGGGGTGTCGCGGCGCCCGCCGAGGCCCATGAGCACGGGCGCGGGCGGGCGCCCAAGCGGTACTCGTTCAGCGTCATGGGCACCACCGACCTGCACGGCAACGTCTTCAACTGGGACTACTTCACGGACAAGGAGTTCGACGACAAGGCCCACAACGACGTCGGCCTCGCCAAGATCTCCACGCTCGTCGAGCAGGTCCGCAAGGAGAAGGGCCGCCACAACACCCTGATGATCGACGCGGGTGACACCATCCAGGGCACCCAGCTCTCGTACTACTACGCCAAGGTCGACCCGATCACGGCCAAGCACGGCCCGGTGCACCCGATGGCGCAGGCCATGAACGCGATCGGCTACCACGCCGCCGCCCTCGGCAACCACGAGTTCAACTACGGCATCCCGGTGCTGCGCAAGTTCGAGGAGCAGTGCCGCTTCCCGCTGCTCGGCGCCAACGCGCTGGACGCCAAGACGCTGAAGCCGGCCTTCCGGCCGTACGTCATCAAGCGGATGTGCACCCCGCACGGGCGGGACGTGCGGGTCGCGATCCTCGGTCTCACCAACCCCGGCATCGCCATCTGGGACAAGGCCAACGTCAGCGGCAAGATGGTCTTCCCCGGCCTCGAGGAGCAGGCCGCGAAGTGGGTGCCCAAGCTGCGGTCGATGGGCGCGGACGTGGTGATCGTGGCCGCCCACTCGGGCTCCTCCGGCACCTCGTCGTACGGCGACCAGCTGCCGTACATCGAGAACGCGGCCGCGCTCGTGGCCGAGCAGGTGCCCGGGATCGACGCGATCCTGGTCGGGCACGCGCACGTGGAGATCCCCGAGTACCGGGTGAAGAACAAGCAGACGGGCAAGGACGTCGTGCTGTCCGAGCCGCTGAAGTGGGGCCAGCGGCTGACCGTCTTCGACTTCGACCTGGTGTGGGAGAAGGGCCGCTGGTCGGTCGAGAAGGCCGGGTCCAAGGTCCTCAACTCCAACACCGCCGTCGAGGACCCGAAGATCGTCCGGCTGCTCTCGGACGAGCACAAGAAGGTCGTGGCGTACGTCAACCAGGCCATCGGTACGTCGAAGGCGGCCATGACCACCGCCGAGGCGGCTTGGAAGGACGAGCCGATCATCGACCTGATCAACGCGGTCCAGGTCGACACGGTGAAGGCCGCGCTGGCGGGTGGCGCTTACGCCTCTCTGCCGGTCCTCTCCCAGGCGTCCTGCTTCTCCCGTACGGCCGCCATCCCGGCCGGTCAGGTCACCATCAAGGACGCGGCCGGGCTGTACCCGTTCGAGAACACGCTGGAGGCGCGGCTGCTGACGGGTGCCCAGCTCAAGGACTATCTGGAGTTCTCTGCGCGGTATTACGTCCAGACCGCGGCCGGGGTGCCCATCGACACGTCGAAGCTGACGAATGCGGGCAATACGCCGGACTACAACTACGACGCGGTGTCGGGGCTGACGTATGACATCGACATCGCGAAGGCTGCGGGTTCTCGGATCTCGAACCTTGCGTTCCAGGGCAAGCCGCTGGATCCTGCGGCGCAGTTCGTGTTGGCCGTCAACAATTACCGTGCCAACGGTGGGGGCAACTTCCCGCATGTTGCTGCGGCCAAGCAGCTGTGGGCGAACTCCGAGGAGATTCGCAACACGATCATTTCGTGGGTGAAGGCCAAGGGTGTTGTCGACCCCGCCTCGTTTGCTTCCGTGGACTGGAAGCTGGTCCGGGACGGGGTCGCCGTGTTCTAGGTCTTCTGCGGGTCAGCCCTCCAGTGGGATCAAGCCGCTCGGTGCCTTTGGTGTCGGGCGGCTCTCCTGCTGGCTGGTCAGGCCGAAGGTGGTGAATGCCGTGCGCGTCGGTAGCGGGTACGGCTCCTTGCCCGTCAGGGAGTTCAGGATCGCCGCGCTGCGCCAGGCCGCCAGGCCCAGGTCGGGGGTGCCCACGCCGTGGGTGTGCTTCTCGGCGTTCTGGACGTACACCGCGCCCGTGACCGAGCTGTCCAGAACCAGGCGGAAGTCCGCGTCCACGCGCGGGCGTTCGGAGGAGTCCAGGCGCATGTACGGGTCCAGGCCCGACAGCATGCGACTCAGCGGGCGCTCCCGGTAGCCCGTCGCCAGGATCACCGCGTCCGTGGTCAGCCGGGAGCGCACGCCCTGCTGGGCGTGTTCGAGGTGCAGCTCGACCTTGGTGGTGGCCACGCGGCCCGCCGTACGGACGTTGACGCCGGGCGTGAGGGTCGCGTCGGGCCAGCCGCCGTGCTGGGTGCGGCGGTAGAGCTCGTCGTGGATGGCCGCGATGGTCTCCGCGTCGATGCCCTTGTGGAGCTGCCACTGGCGGGGCACCAGCTCGTCGCGTACGGGCTCCGCCAGGGCGTGGAAGTAGCGCGTGTAGTCGGGCGTGAAGTGCTCCAGGCCCAGCTTCGAGTACTCCATCGGCGCGAAGGTCTCGGTGCGGGCCAGCCAGGTGATCCGCTCGCGGCCCGCCGGGCGGTTGCGCAGCAGGTCGAGGAAGATCTCGGCGCCGGACTGGCCGGAGCCGACGACGGTGATGTGGTCGGCGGCGAGGAACCGGTCCCGGTGGTCGAGGTAGTCGGCCGAGTGGATCACCGGCACCGCGGGCGCGTCCGCGAGCGGCTTGAGCGGCTCCGGTACGTACGGCTCGGTGCCGACGCCGAGGACCAGGTTGCGGGCGAAGGCGCGGCCGAGGGCCTCGGCCTGGCCGTGCACGTCGAGCTGGGTGAAGTCGACCTCGAACACCTCCCGTTCGGGGTTCCAGCGCACCGCGTCCACCTGGTGCCCGAAGTGCATCCCGGGCAGGCTCTCGCTGACCCAGCGGCAGTACGCGTCGTACTCGGTGCGCTGGATGTGGAAGCGCTCGGCGAAGTAGAACGGGAAGAGCCGCTCGCGGTGGCGCAGGTAGTTGAGGAACGACCAGGGGCTGACGGGGTCGGCGAGGGTCACCAGGTCGGCCAGGAAAGGGACTTGGAGGGTGGTGCCCTCGATGAGCAGGCCGGGGTGCCAGTGGAAGGCGCGGCGCTGTTCGTAGAAGGCGGTCGAGAGTCCGCCGGGCACACCGTGGGCGAGGGCGGCGAGCGAGAGGTTGAACGGGCCCACTCCGATGCCCACCAGGTCGTGCGGGCGGTCGATGTCTTGGACGGGTGCCGGTGCGGTCATCGCGGGATGCTGCCTTCCACGGTCTTGAGGAGCTGTGCCAGGTCGCCGGTGGTGGTGTGGGGGTTGAGCAGGGTGGCCTTGAGCCAGAGGCGCCCGTCGGCGCGGGCCCTGCCGAGGACGGCCCGGCCCTCGGTGAGCAGGGCGCGGCGGATCCCGGCGACCTCGTCGTCGGACGCGCCCGTCGGGCGGAACAGGACGGTGGAGATCGCGGGGCGCTCGTACAGGTCGAGCCGGGGGTGCTCCTCGACCAGGTCCGCGAAGGTCCCGGCGAGGGCGAGCGTGCGGTCGACGAGCGCGGCGAGGCCGGTGCGGCCGAGCGCGCGGAGTGTGACGGCGATCTTCAGTACGTCCGCTCTGCGGGTGGTCCGCAGGGAGCGGCCGAGGAGGTCGGGCAGGCCCGCTTCGGTGTCGTCGTCGGCGTTGAGGTAGTCGGCGGTGTGCGCGAGCGGGGCGAGGCGGGCCGGGGCGGGGACCGCGAGCAGCCCGGCGGCGACCGGCTGCCAGCCGAGTTTGTGCAGGTCGAGCGTGATGGATTGGGCGTGCTCGATGCCGCGCAGCTTGGCGCGGTGGGTTTCGCTGAAGATCAGTGGGCCGCCGTATGCCGCGTCCACGTGCAGCTCGGCGCCGTGCTGGGCGCACAGGGCGGCGATCTCGGGGAGCGGGTCGATCGCGCCGGTGTCGGTGGTGCCCGCGGTGGCGGTGACCAGCAGAGGGTGGTGCAGGTCGGTGAGGGCCTCGTCCAGGGCGGCGAGGTCGAGGGTGCCGGCGGGGGCGGGGACGGTGACCGGCTCGGGGAGGCCCAGGAGCCAGGCGGCGCGGGCGACCGAGTGGTGGGCGTTGGCACCCTGGACGACCTGGACCGCGCCGTGCCGTTCGCGGGCCAGCAGCAGGGCGAGCTGGTTGGACTCGGTGCCGCCGCTGGTGACCAGCGCGTCGCCGCCGGGCCAGAACCCGGCGGCCAGCGCCCGGGTGACGAGTGCTTCGAGCTCGGCGGCGGCCGGGGCCTGGTCCCAGGAGTCGAGGGACGGGTTGAGCGCGGAGGCGGCGAGGTCGGCGGCCGCGGCGAGGGCCAGCGGCGGGGTGTGCAGATGGGCGGCGCAGCGGGGGTCGGCGGGGTCGGCCGCGCCTTCCGCCAGCGCCCGCACCAGCGTGGTCAGCGCCTCCTCGGCGCTGCTGCCCCGTAACGGGAGCACGTCGCCGACCGCGGCCCCGACCCGCACGGCCACCGCCTCCGGCCCGCCGCCCGGCAGCGGCCCGCCCCGGGCCACCGCCCCCTCGCGCAGCGCGTCCAGGACGACACCGAGGAGGGGGTACAGGGCGGCGGGGCCGTGGGGGCCGCCGGCGAGGGGCGGGGTGTGCATGGGGGGAGTCCTTCAGGTGTGCGAACGACGGCCTCACCAGCCTGGGGCGTCCCGGCGCGGTGGGGCTGCCCTGCACAACGATCTCAACCCGAAAGTGGTACTGGCCCCCGGAGGCGGGGTGTTGGGGGGTGGCGCGCTGCTATGAGCGCGCCACCCCCGGAGCCGCCGTCCCTGGTCAGGCGTCCCGTACCGCCAGCGCCCTGCGCAGGTCGTCGACCTGGTCGGTCAGCTTGCGCCGCAGGGCCGGGAGGAGGTCGTCGCGGGACAGGCACGCCTCGCCCAGGGCCACCGCCTCCGCGTCGACCGCGAAGTCCGGGAAGGCGTAGCGGCCCGCCGCCTCCGCGATCGCGGGGCCGCGCCGGGCCGCCAGCGGGACCGCGTCCACGTAGTAGCGCGCCACGTACTCCCGTACCAGATCGGCCTGTTCGGGCTGCCAGAAGCCCTGGGCGGTGGCCGTGAACAGGTAGTTGGAGAGCGCCTCCCCCTCGAACATCGCGGACCACGCGGCCGCCTTCGCGGCGCTGTCCGGCAGCGCGGCGCGGCAGCGGGCCGCGCCCTCCTCGCCCGTCGCGCTGGGGTCGCGCGCCAGCTCGGCGGCGATCTCCGCCTCGGTGGTCGCGCCCAGCACCGCGAGGCGGTACAGGACGCGCCAGCGCAGCTCCGGGTCGAGCTCGGGGCCGCCGGGGACGCTGCCGTCGGCCAGCCACTCCTGGATGGTGTGGGGCTGGGCGGCGCAGTCGACGAAGTGGCGTACGGCGGTGAGGCGCAGGCCCGGGTTGTCGCCGTCCTCGGTGCGCCGGATCAGGTCCCGGGTCAGCTCGGTCAGCAGCGCGAGCGCGGCGGGGCGGGCCTCCGCCGCCAGATAGCGGTCGGCCACCTGTGCGGTGGCGAAGGTGAGGACGCCCTGCACGATCGCCAGGTCCGACTCGTACGGAAGGTGGGCGCGGGCCGCCTCCAGGTAGGCGGCGGGCGGGAGCTGGCCGTCGCGGACCATGTCGCGGGCGGAGTTCCAGACGACCGCGCGGGCCAGGGGGTCGGGCAGTCCGGAGAGGGAGCGCAGGGCCGTTTCCCAGGACTCGGCGTCCAGGCGCACCTTGGCGTAGCTGAAGTCGCCGTCGTTGAGGAGGACGAGCGCGGGGCGCGCGCCCGCGCGGGTCACCGGCTCGGTGGCGGGCACATCGGTCTCGAAGCGCTCGCGCAGGACCAGCCGGCCGGGGTGCGCCGGGTCCGTGTCGTACGCGCCGACGGCGATCCGGTGCGGCCGGTCGCCGTCCTGCTCGACGGCGAGCGTCCAGGAGCCGCCGTTCTCGCCGACCACCGGCGTCAGCGTGTCCACGCCGGTGGTGCGCAACCACTTCTCGGCCCAGGTGTGCACGTCGCGGTCGGTGGCGGAGGACAGGTTGTCGATGAAGTCGGCGAGCGTGGCGTTGCCGAACTTGTGCCGCTTGAAGTGGGTGTTGATGCCCGCGAGGAAGTCCTTCTCGCCCAGCCAGGTCACCAGCTGGCGCAGGGCGGAGGCGCCCTTGGCGTAGGAGATGCCGTCGAAGTTGAGCATCGCGGAGGCGGTGTCGGGCACGGCGTCCGGGTCGGGGGCGACGGGGTGGGTGGAGGGCCGCTGGTCGGCGTCGTACCCCCAGGCCTTGCGGACGATCCCGAAGTCCACCCAGGTGTCGGTGAAGCGGGTGGCCTCGGTGAGGGTCTGGTAGCCCATGTACTCGGCGAACGACTCGTTCAGCCAGATGTCGTCCCACCAGCGCAGGGTGACCAGGTCGCCGAACCACATGTGGGCCATCTCGTGCGCGACGACCATGGCGCGGGTCTGGCGCTCGGTGTCGGTGACGGCGGAGCGGTAGACGAACTCGTCGCGGAAGGTGACCAGGCCCGGGTTCTCCATCGCGCCCGCGTTGAACTCGGGCACGAAGGCCTGGTCGTACGAGTCGAACGGGTACGGCTCGTCGAACTTCTCGTGGTAGCGGTCGAAGCACTGCCGGGTGATCTCGAAGAGCTCCTCGGCGTCCGCGTCCAGGTACGGCGCGAGCGAGCGGCGGCAGTGCAGGCCGAACGGCAGGCCCGCGTGCTCGGTGGTGATCGAGTGCCAGGGGCCGGCGGCGAGCGCCACGAAGTAGGTGGAGAGCAACGGGGTGGTGGCGGCCTTCCAGCGGCCGTCGCCCTGCCGCTCGGTGATGCCGTTGGCCAGCACGGTCCAGCCCTCGGGCGCGGTGACCGTGAGGTCGAAGGCGGCCTTCAGGTCGGGCTGGTCGAAGGCGGCGAAGACGCGCTGCACGTCCTCCATGAAGAGCTGGGTGTACGTGTAGGTCTCGCCGTCGACCGGGTCGGTGAAGCGGTGCAGCCCCTCGCCGGTGTGCGAGTACGTCATCTCCGCCTCGACGCGCAGCTCGTGCGGGCCCTCGGCGAGGCCGGTGAGCGCGAGGCGGTTCTCGACGAGGGCGGCGGGGTCCAGCGGCTGCCCGTCCAGGCTGACCGAGCGCAGGGTGGCCGGCTTGACCTCGACGAACGTGTCCCCGGCCGCGCGTGCGGTGAAGTGGATGACGGTCTGGGAGTCGAAGGTCTCCTCGCCGGTGGTGAGATCGAGCTCGATCTCGTACCGCTGGACGTCGAGGAGCCGGGCACGGGTCTGCGCTTCGTCGCGCGTCAGTACGGACATGGGGGCCATGCTGCCCGATGCGCCCCGGTCAGCACACGGGGATTGCGTTCCGCTCTCAGCGCAGGCGCTCGGGCGCGCGGCGGTCCGCGACGGCCTCAGGACGACTTGGCGATCGTCTCGTGGTGCCTGATCACCTCCGCGATGATGAAGTTCAGGAGCTTCTCGGCGAAGGCCGGGTCCAGCTTGGCGTTCTCGGCGAGGCGGCGCAGCCGGTCGATCTGCTCGGCCTCGCGGGCCGGGTCGGCCGGCGGCAGCTTGTGCTCGGCCTTGAGGTGGCCGACCTGCTGGGTGCATTTGAAGCGCTCGGCGAGCATGTGGACGACGGCCGCGTCGATGTTGTCGATGCTGTCCCGGAGCCGGGCGAGCTCCGCCTGCACGGAGGGGTCGATCGTGGTCATGGTCATCGAGCTTACGTGGCCGGGCCCGGGATCGTCGGAGGGTGTTCAGGATCCGGGATCCGGCTGCTCCAGCCGCCCGGGACGGCGCGGCCCTGCTGCTCGCGGAAGCGGACCGGGGCGGTGCCGACACGCCGGGTGAATAGGCGGGAGAAGTACGCGGGGTCGTCGTAGCCCACCCGGCGGGCCACGGCGGCGACCGGCAGCTCGGTGGCGGCAAGCAGCTCCTTGGCCCGGCCGAGCCGGATGCCCAGGAGGTAGTCCTTGGGGCTGCACCCCGCGCCCCGGCGCACCGCCGTGCGCAGCTCGGCGGGGGTCATGCCGTGCCGGGCCGCGTGCTCGGCCACCGACAGCGGCTGGAAGGCGTCGCGGGCGAGCGCCTGGAGGACCGGGTCGCCGTCGGGCGCGAGGTCGGCGCGGGCGCGACGCAGCGCGACGAGAAGTTCGTGGACGGCGGCGCCCGTCTCGACCTCCAGGAGCGGGTTGCCCCGGCGGGCCGCCCTGGCTATCCGGCCGACGACGGCCCGGGCGAGCGCCGTGTCGGCGAGCGGCACCACGGGCCGCTCGGGCTCGATGTAGCCGAGCTCGGTGTAGGTGGCGGTGGCCGGCCCGGTGAAGTCGACGAACGACTCGTCCCAGCCGGTGACCGGGTCGGGCCCGTAGTGGTGCGGCACGCCCGGGGTGAGCCAGATCAGCGCGGGCGCGGTCACGGTGACGCGCTCCCCGTCCGCGCCCCGGAACCAGCCGCCGCCCGCGCCGATCACCACGGCGACGTGGTGGTCCAGGGTGCGCGGCCCGACGGTGGGCAGCGCGCCGTGCTGCAGCCCGACGCCGAGGCAGACCAGGCCGAGCCGGTGGTGGACCGGGCTGGGCGTGAAGTAGCGCATCCAGGTGTGGTACATGCCGGTTCCGCCGCCTCCCGTCCCCCCTTTGCGTCCAATCAGCGCCGATCTTTGTCCATGGACCGGCGCCCGCGCCAGGGGCGACGCTGATCCGGAGGACCGAGAGACGGGCGGGGGCCGGTGGCTGACTTCACCGTGGGTGACGAGGACTTTCTGCTGGACGGGCGGCCGGTGCGGCTGCTCTCGGGGGCGCTGCACTACTTCCGGGTGCACGAGTCCCAGTGGGGCCACCGGCTCGCGATGCTGCGGGCGATGGGCCTGAACTGCGTCGAGACGTACGTGCCGTGGAACCTGTACGAGCCGTCCCCGGGCCACTACCGGGATCCGGACGCGCTGGGCCGGTTCCTGGACGCGGCGCACGCGGCCGGGCTGTGGGCGATCGTGCGCCCCGGCCCGTACATCTGCGCCGAGTGGGAGAACGGCGGGCTTCCGCACTGGCTGACGGGCGCGCTCGGGCGGCGGGTGCGCACCCGGGACCCCGAGTACCTGCGGCACGTGGAGCGCTGGTTCCGGGTGCTGCTGCCGCAGGTGGTGGCCCGCCAGGCCGACCGGGGCGGCCCGGTGCTCATGGTGCAGGTGGAGAACGAGTACGGCAGCTACGGCTCGGACCACGTCTATCTGCGGGCGCTCGCGGACCTGCTGGCCGAACTGGGCGTGAGCATACCGCTGTTCACCTCCGACGGCCCCGAGGACCACATGCTGACCGGCGGCTCCCTTCCCGGTGTGCTCGCCACCGCGAACTTCGGCTCGGGCGCCCTGGAAGCCTTCGAGGTGCTGCGCCGCCACCGCCCCAAGGGGCCCCTGATGTGCATGGAGTTCTGGTGCGGCTGGTTCGAGCACTGGGGCGCGGAGCCGGTGGTGCGGGAGGCGGACGAGGCGGCGGGGGCACTGCGCGAGATCCTGGAGTGCGGCGCCTCCGTCAACCTCTACATGGCGCACGGCGGCACCAGCTTCGCCGGGTGGGCGGGCGCCAACCGGGACGGCGTGGAGCATCTGGGCACGCTGCGGCCGGACGTGACGTCGTACGACTACGACGCGCCCATCGACGAGTACGGCCGTCCGACGCCGAAGTTCTGGGCGTTCCGCGAGGTGCTCGCCGAGTACGCGGAGGGCCCACTTCCGGAACTGCCGCCCGCGCCACCGGTGTTGGGCACTCCGGTGACCGTGCCGCTGACGGAGTGGGTGGCGGCCGAGGACGTACTGGGGGCGCTGGGATCGGCGGAGGGTGTGTACGGGACGCCACCGACGTTCGAGGAGCTGGACGTGGACCGGGGCGTGGTGCGCTACCGGTTCGAGGTGCCCGGGCCCCGGCAGCCGTATCCGCTGCGGGTCCTTGGGCTGCGGGACCGGGCGGTCGTATACGTCGACGGGGTGCGGGCCGGGGTGCTCACCGAGGACGATCCGGTGCTGCCGGAGCCGGTGGCGGGGCCCGCCGTGGTCGAGCTGTGGGTGGAGTCGCTGGGGCGCGTCAACTACGGGCCGAGGCTCGCCGAGCCCAAGGGGATCACCGGCGGGGTGCTGCACGAACGGCAGTTCCTGCACGGTGTACGCGCACGTGGGCTGCGGCTCGACGCCTTCGAGGAGGCGTTCGCGGACCCGGAGGGGAGGCGGCGGCTCCCCTTCCGTTCAACTGCGGAGGCGGGACGGGGGCTGTTTCGAGGCACCTTCGACGCCCCGATTCCGGGTGACGCGCAGCTCGAACTCCACGGCCTGGTCCGAGGTTTCGTCTGGGTTAACAGCTTCAACCTCGGGCGTTATTGGAATACCGGTCCGCAGGAATTTTTTCACGTTCCCGGAGCGGTACTGCGGGATCAAGCCAACGAAGTATGGGTGTGGGAATGCGAAGTTGAGGACGCAACGGGTCCGGAAGTGAAATTCCACTAGCCTCGAAGAGCGCGAAGAAAGCGCGTTCCCTCTCCCGACGCACCCTTTTGAGGTTGACATGAAGGATCTCATCACCCGATCCCGCATCGCCAAGTTGGCCGCCTCTGGAGCCGCCGTGGCGGCGACCGTGCTGCTCGCCACTCCCGCGTCCGCCGCGACCGCGCTCTCGGTGACCCCGAGCAGCGGGCTCTCCGACGGCCAGACGGTCTCGGTCTCCGGTTCCGGCTACACGCCCGGCGCCGCCGTGAACGTGGGCGAGTGCGCCTCGGCCACGCTCTGTTCCAACGACGTCAAGTTCCTCACCGCCGACGCCAACGGCGCCGTGTCGACGACGCTCGTCGTCAAGAAGACCTTCGTCGCCAAGGACTGGTCCACGGGCCAGGACGTCAACGTGGACTGCGCCGCGGCGGGCACCCAGTGCAACGTCACCGCCTGGGAGCAGACCACGGGCAACACGGTCCAGAACATCTCCTTCAACTGATCGAACGGCCGCCCCGCCCCCGCAAGGGCGGGGCGGCCGCCCCTCATGCCTCCGTCACCTCGAACGCGTCCAGCGTGAACTCCGCCGTCCCGTCGTCGCCCGTCCTGCGCAGCCCGACCCACGCCTCGCCGGTCGCGGGGGCCGTGAACTCGTAGGCGTACGCGGTCGGTCCGGTCGCCGCGCCGAACACCTCGCGGCTCAGCTCGCGCGTGCCGGCGCCCTCGTCGACGGCCGTGACCCAGGCGTACTGGCCGGCCTTCTCGCTCTCGTAACGGAAGCCGACGCGATAGCGCTTACCCGGGAGGAAACGGACACTGAACGGCACCGTCCGGTAGACCACGCCGTCGTTCTCGCCGCGCGATTTGAGCGACTGGCCGCCGTCGATCACGTCGTCGACCGCCTTCCCGTTCCAGCCGCGCTGGGTGTACGGGGCGTGCCGCTGCGCGATGTGGGTGCGGGGGTCGGTGGCGCCGCCCGCGTCGCCCTTGACGAAGACGCCCCAGCCCTGCGGCACGTTCTCGAAGTCCTCGTAGGCCAGCGCGCCCTCCTTGGCGGTGGGCCGCGCCGCCACGACCCGGACGTTGTCGAACCGCACCCGGGCCTCCCCCGCCTCCGCGCGCAGGGCCAGCTCCACCGGGCCGCCGCCCTCGGGGACCGTGAAGTGGGTGAACATCCGCTGGAAGCGGGTGCCGTGCTTGCGGTCGGCGGCGACGAAGTTGCCCGCCGTGGAGGTCGCCGTCCAGTTGCGCGCGGTCACCCCGTCGGCGGTGCGCACCTCCAGGGCCGCGACGCGCCGCTCCCCCGCCCGCTCACCCACTTCCACCTGCACGGAAGCGGCGTACGTACCGGGCGCGAGGCGGGTCAGGCGCTGGCCGACGGAGGCCGCCACGCCCGCGCCGATCACCAGCTCGTAGTCGCCGAGCGCACTGCGCTGTACGGACGCGGGGCCGCTGACCGTCCAGCCCTTCAGGGAGCCGGCGTGGAAGCCGGGGTCGTACAGGCCGGTGCCCTGGCCCCAGCGCGGGTCCCGGGCGCGGGAGCGCTCGCGCACGACGACATAGGGCTGTCCGGCCGCCGCGCCCTCGATGGTGACCGAGCCGGAGCGGACCGGCAGCTCGCGCTCGTACGCCCGGCCCTGGTCGGTGAGCCGGTACAGGACCACCGAACGGGCCCCTGACCAGCCGCGCGGCAGTCGCCAACTCGTCGTGCCACCGGCCGGGTTGTAGTGGTAGAGCTTGGCCGGGTCGGCCGCGCGGCGGGGCTCCCAGGGCAGCAGATAGGCGCCGCCGTCGTACACCACGCGCGCGTCCGTGGTGATCCGGCGGGTGCCGTCGGCGTCGGAGACCGAGGTGGCGCCGGGCCCGAAGAAGGTGATCTCGTGCTCGTCCCAGCGCCGGACCGGATACGCCTGGAGGTACTTGGCGGGCAGCGACTGCGTCCAGATCAGCTGGTAGAACGCCGTCCAGTCGGTCTTGCCGACCCACCCCTCGAAGTTGCCCATGCGGACGTGGCCGAGGAGCGTGGGCCACTTGTCGGCGAAGACGTCCTTTTGGTGGTTGCGGATGAAGCGGATCAGCCGCGAGTTGATGCCGCGCGAGGTGTCGCCGCCGTAGTCGGTCTCGTTGGCCCAGTGCGACCAGAGCGAGGAGCGCTCCAGGCCGTGCCCCCACTCGGAGGTGACCAGCCAGCCCTGGGCGCGCAGTTCGCGCTGGAGGCGGTCGGAGGTCCAGCCGGACTCGCGGAACACGTCGATGTAGACGGCGCCGAGCGCCGGGTCCGCGTCGCGGCGCAGCGCGGCGAACCGCCGGGCGATGTCACCGGAGACCAGGTCGCGGCGCTGGTCGATGCGGTACGACTGGTCGAGCCAGTCCCACTGCTCGTTCGCCTTGTCGACCAGCGTCTCGGAGAAGGCGTGGGCGACGGGGTAGGACTCGGTGGCGTTGACGTGGACGGCGAAGTCGCTGTTCCACTTCTTCCCCTCGCGGACCAGGTGGTTGAGGTCCTCGATGCCGCCCGCGCGCTCGTTGTAGTTGCCCGCGTAGTCCGGGTGGGCCGAGTCGTGGCCCTCGGACTGGTAGCCCTTGAGCAGCGTGTACTGGCGCAGGCCGTCGGTGGCCAGCGAGATCCGCTTGACGTTGTCGAGGGTGGCCAGGAACGGGTTGGTCGCCTGCGAGGCGAAGTTGAAGGGGATGTGCGGGACGACCCGCAGATGCTGCTCGTCGGCGCCGAGGGGGCTGACCATGATGTCGCGGAACGCGATGGCGGCGTCCTGCCAGTCGACGGTGCCGTCGCCGCCCCGGTCACCGGTGACGATCACCGTGGCGTACGGCAGCGGCTCGGTGTCGTCCACTGCGGCGGTGGCGGCCCGGTGCGTCCACTGGCCGGGGACGAGCCGCGCCTCGACGTACCCGTCGCGCCTGACGGTCTGGCGCCAGAGCCGCCCGTTCTCCCAGGTGGTCCCGGCGGCGCTGTCAGGCTTGTCGTAGACGGTGTTGGTCTCGACGGCCCCGCCGAGGCCGTCGTGCGCGACCACGGCGTACGCGCAGCCGAGCGGCGCCGCGTCCGGGGCGGTGTCGGCGGTGACGTGGACGAGCGTGTCGCCGCTCTTCGCCTTGTCCAGCTGGATCCGGGCGGCGAGCAGGGCCGCGCCGGGTTGGTCGCTGCGGACGGAGAGCAGGGCGAGGGCGGGGATCTGGAGGGTGCCGATCCGAAGGGCCGGGGTGTCGTCGATCCGGGTCACTCGCCAGTCGACGCGGTGCCCGTCGACGCGGATCTCCACGCCGATCTCGGCGCCGCCGTCGAGGGCGAGGGTGTACGTGGCCCGGTCGCGGGCCGTCCGTGCGGTGACCCGGGGTGTGTGGGCGACCCCGTCGACCAGGAGGCTGGTGACCGGCTCCGTCTGCCCATGCAGCTTCGCGCCGCTGTCGCGGTCGGTGTACGAGACGATGCGCGGGAAGGTGGTGTCGAGCCGCACCTCCAGGTCGCGCGACCGTATGGCGGTCTCCCCGGCGGCCCGGGCGACCCCGGGCGACCCCAGCGCGGCCCCGGCCCCGGCCAGCGCGGTGATCGCGACCACCGTCCTCCGCTTCGGTCCGCGTACTTCGGCGTTCACGTCGGGTGCCTCCTCGTGACGGGGTCGCGTGCGAGATCACGATGGGGTGGGAGGCGTGGGTGCGCCCATGGACAAAGGGGGTGGGGGTGTTGGACTAAGTGCGGCGGGTGGGCGGGCCCGGTGTTTGTCTGCGGGCCGTCCCCAACTGGTCGCGCAGTTCCCCGCGCCCCTGAGATGCGCCCCTTCGGGGCGCCCAGGGGGATTGCCGCGGAGCGGCATTTAAGGGGCGCGGGGAACTGCGCGAGCAACCGGCCACCCACCCGCAGACAAAGACCGGGCTAACGCAGCGGCAGGATTGCCAGGATCTGCCAACCCCCCTCCGGCGCCGGGCCCGCCCGTAGCTCGCCGCCCAGGGCCGTTACCCGCTCCGTCAGGCCCGCCAGGCCGAAGCCGCCGCCCCGCGCGCCCGGCGGAAGGCGCGCCGCCCGGGAGCCGTCGTCGGCGACGCGGACCTCCAGGGCGTCGCCGACCACACGGAGCCCCACCCGTACCGCACTCGCGTCCGCCGCGTGCTTGCGGACGTTCGTCAGGGCCTCGCGCACCACCCGGTACGCGGCCGCCGCGACCTCGCCGGGCAGCCGCTCCTCCAGGCCCGCCTCGACGTACAGCACGGCCGGCGGGCCCGCCAGGGAGAAGCGGTCGGCCAGCTCGCGCAGCTGCGCGAGGCCCGCGACCGGCTCGGTCTCGGGCTCGCCCTCCCGCAGCACCCGCACCAGCCGGCGCATCGCGCTCAGCGCGTCCCCGCCCGCCTCCTCGATCCGGCCGAAGGTGTCGGCGGCCCGCTGCCCCTCGACCCCGGTGAAGCGGGCCGCCCGGGCCTGGACGACGATGCCGGTGACGTGGTGGGCGATCAGGTCGTGGAGCTCGCGGGCGAGTTCGATGCGCTCGGCCGCGCGGACGGCCTGGAGGTCGCGCACGCGCTGCCAGGACTGGGCGCGCAGCAGCAGCGAATAGGCGCTGACGACGACCGTGAGCACCGCGAAGAGCAGGGTGAACCGGCCCGGCGAGGCGTCCCGGACCGGCACCGCCATACAGCCGAGCCCGAGCACCGGACCGAGGACGGCGGCGGTCCGGGACGGCGCCCGCAGCAGGACCGCCGCGAGCAGCACAAGCAGCGCCACCGCCTCGCCCATCCCCCAGACGATCTCCGGGCGGTCGAGGAACATCAGCCCG
This sequence comes from Streptomyces melanogenes, assembly GCF_014649795.1. Taxonomy (GTDB): domain Bacteria; phylum Actinomycetota; class Actinomycetes; order Streptomycetales; family Streptomycetaceae; genus Streptomyces; species Streptomyces noboritoensis. The sequence continues at coordinate 516,993 of NZ_BMTS01000003.1, read as the reverse complement.
GTCGCGGCCCAGGTGGCGGCCGCGGCGACCCAGGCCCGTACGACCAGGTCGAACCGGGGCCACGGCAGCGCGCACAGACAGACCACCAGGCCCGAGGCCCAGACGATGGCGTGCGGGGTGGTGGGCTGGCGGGCCAGGGCCAGGCCCTCGAAGACGACGAGCCCGACCAGGACCGCGGCGAGCGCCCCTCGGGCGGCCTCGGCCCAGTGGGGGTGGCCGCGCAGCCAGCGGCGGAGCGGGCTCACGCGGCGCCCGTGGCCAGCCCGCTCTCCCAGGCCCAGGCGGCGATCTCCACCCGGTTCCGGGCGCCGAGCTTGCCCTGCACATTGGCCAGATGGGTCTTCACGGTGGAGAGGGAGACGTACAGCTCGGCGGCGATCTCGGCGTTGGTGGCGCCGCGCGCCAGACACCGTACGACGTCGCGTTCGCGCTCGGTGAGGGGTTCGGCGGGCTGCCGCGGGGAGCTGGCGGGGCGGGCGGTGGCGAGCTCGCGCAGCAGCCGGACGGTGATCGCCGGGGAGACCAGGGAGTCCCCGGCCGCCGCCGCCCGGACCGCCTCGACCAGCATCTCGGGGCTGGCGTCCTTGAGGAGGAAGCCGGAGGCACCGCCGTGCAGGGCGGCGTGGACGTATTCGTCGAGGTCGAAGGTGGTGACGATCACGATGCGCGGGCGGTCGCGGCCGGAGAGGCGGCGGGTGACCTCGAGGCCGTCGAGGCCGGGCATGCGGATGTCCAGGAGCAGGACGTCCGGGTCGTGCCGGTCCACCGCCGCCAGGGCGGACGGCCCGTCGTGGACGTCGTCGAGGACGTCGATGTCGGGCCTGCTCTCCAGGATCATGCGGAACCCGGTCCTGACCATCTCCTGGTCGTCCGCGATGACCACTGTGATCGGCATGTCCACATATGACCAGATTGGGCCGGACGCCCGCAAATTTCGGGGCGCCCGGCCAGCCGTACGAGGCGGAGCGCTAGAGGGTCGCCGCCGCCTTCGCGATGTCGGCGGCGAAGGTCGAGACCTCGCTGTACACGCCCGGGTAGCCGGGCTCGGCGCAGCCCTGGCCCCAGCTCACGATGCCGACCTGGATCCAGGCGTTGTCGTTGTCCTTGCGGAACATCGGGCCGCCGGAGTCGCCCTGGCAGGTGTCGACGCCGCCCTGCTGGACGTAGCCCGCACAGATCTCGTCACTCGGGACGAGCTCGCTGCCGTACGCCTGCTGGCACTGGGCGTCGGAGACGAACGGGACCGTCGCCTTGTAGAGGTAGCGCTGCTGGCCGCCGCCCTCGCTGCGGGCGCCCCAGCCGGCGATGCTGAAGGTGCCGTTGTTGAACTGCGTGGTGGTGGCGATCTTGAGGGTGGGCTGGTTGACCGGCTTGGCGAGCTTGATCAGCGCCCAGTCCTTGCCCCTGCCGTTGTAGCCGGGCGCCTGGAGCACCTTGGTCGACTTCACCTTGATGGCGCTGCTGCTCTGGAGGTCGACGACGCCCGCGGTGGCGGTGATGGAGGTGTTGTTGCCGGAGCCGTTCACGCAGTGGGCGGCGGTGAGGACGATCTGCTGGGTGTAGAAGGCGCCGCCGCAGCCCATGGAGAGGCGGACCATGAACGGGAACTCGCCCTGGGCGGCGCGGGTTCCGCCGACCACGGGCGCCGGGGACGCGGTGGCGCCCGTGGCGGGTTGGAGGGTGAACGCGGCGAGGGTGACCGCCGCGACGGCTATGCATCTCTTGAGCGCACGCACGAGGGTGTTCTTCAAGGGACTGCCTTTCGTGGGGGGTTGAGCGTGGGGTCGAGCATGGGGATCGCTCCGCGCTCCGGCGCGCCGCCGAGATGACATGGGCGCGTCAATGCGCGTGCTGTGGATTATCGGAGCCCTCCGGGCGGCCTACAAGGATTGGTTTCCGGCCATGCGTACGAAGGCGGGGTGCCGCGCGCGCCTCGTACAGTGGAGGCTGGTTCACCGTCGTACGGGGGTGACAGCGTGGCCCATCCGAACGCGTCCGGGGCCGGGGCCAGCCCGGTCGTGCACGGGTTTCCGCACATCGAGACCGTGCGGGCGGCGATCACCGCGCTGTACCGGCGGCTCTCGGCCGACGGGATCCAGGGGTACGCGACGAGCGTCCTGCCCACCGACGTGGCCTTCGCCGACCACGACGACCTCCATCTGGGCGCGCAGCGGGTGGCCCGGGCGCTGGTCCAGCACCTGCATCTGCCGGACGCCCGGATGATCGTCGGGTTCCGCGAGATGCAGCACGCGGCCTCCGTCGAACTGGCCGCGGGCCCCGAGTACTTCATCGAGCTCAACGACCGCTTCCGGCACCATCGGCGGGACATCGGGGCGGCGCTCGCGCACGAGATCACGCATGTGCTGCTGCACCGGCTCGGGCTCGAGTTCCCGGGGACGCGGGACAACGAGATCCTCACGGATACGGCGACGACGTATCTGGGGGCGGGGTGGCTGCTGCTGGACGCGTTCCGGGAGGACGGGGTGTCCAGCCAGAAGTTGGGGTATCTGACGCCGGAGGAGTTCGGATACGTCCTTGCGAAGCGGGCGGCGGTGTTCGGGGAGGACCCGTCGCCGTGGTTCACCAGCCCGCAGGCGTACCCGGCGTACCGAGCGGGGGTCGCCCGGGCGCTTCTCGATTCGCAGCAGCCGCCGTTGGTGGGGGCGGGGTGGGCCGGGCGGCGGCGGTATGCGCGGGATCGGCGGGGTGCGCTGTCGGGTGCGGGCGGGGTGTGGGGGGCTTCGGCGGGGGCGTACTCCTTTGAGGGTGGGGGTGACTCCCTGCGGGTGTGCTTTTCGTGTCCGACGTGTGGGCAGCGGAATCGGGTGGGGGTTCGGGGGAGGGTGCGGGTTCGGTGTGGGGTGTGCGGGTCCGTCCTGACCTGCGATACGTAGCCCCACCCCGCCCCTTCCCTAAACCCTCCGGGGGTCTCGTTCGTCTGCGGACCGTGCTGGGCTGGTCGCGCAGTTCCCCGCGCCCCTTAAGTGCCGCTCCGCGGCAATCCCGCCACACAATCGGCCACCCGGCCGAAATTCGCCCCCCGCCGCCCTCCCCGCCTCCCCCCGTTCACCATCGCGACACACACCACCCCCGTAATGAAGGAGTTGTCTGTACAACAGTTGGCTGTACAACCTCGCCCCTCATGGAGCCCTCGTGACGACCGCCCCCCGTATCCGCACCGCCGGTATCGCCCTCGCGCTCACCGCATCCGCGTTCGCTCTTGCCGCCTGTGGCACGAAGAGCGACGCCAAGAACGTCGACTCGGCCGGGAAGGGTGGCGGCGGGAAGTCCGTCGCGGCCGCCGAGTCCGCGAAGGGGGCCGGCGGGATGGACGCCCTGGTCGCCGCCGCCAAGAAGGAAGGCACCCTCAACGCCATCGCCATCCCCCGCGACTGGGCCAACTATGGGGCTCTTATCGATGGGTTCACCAAGAAGTACGGCGTCAAGGTTGCCGTGGAGAATCCTGATGGGACCAGTCAGGACGAGATCAACGCCGTCAAGACCCGCAAGGGGCAGGACCGCGCTCCGGACGTCCTCGACCTCGGTGCCTCCTTCGCCCAGGCCGCGGCCCAGCAGGGGCTGACCGCCCCGTACAAGGTCGAGGCGTACGACAAGATCGCCGAGGGGCAGAAGGACGCCCAGGCCCGGTGGTTCAACGACTACGGCGGCTACGTCTCCATCGGCTGTGACGCCAAGCGCGTCAAGGAGTGCCCGCAGACCTTCGCCGACCTGCTGAAGCCCCAGTACAAGGGGCAGGTCGCGCTCAACGGCAACCCGACCAAGTCCGGTTCGGCGTTCGCCGGTGTCTACGCCGCGGCCCTCGCCTCCGGCGGCTCCTTCGACGACATCCAGCCCGGCCTCGACTTCTTCGGCAAGCTGAAGAAGAACGGGAACTACAACCCCGTCGAGTCCACCCCGGCCACCGTCGAGAAGGGCGAGACCCCGATCAGCATCGACTGGGACTACCTCAACGCCGGGTACGGCGAGGAGTTCAAGAGCAAGGGCCTGGACTGGAAGGTCGCCGTGCCCAGTGACGGGATCTACGCGCAGTACTACTCCCAGGCCATCAACAAGGACGCGCCGCACCCCGCCGCCGCCCGGCTGTGGCAGGAGTACCTGTACTCCGCCGAGGGGCAGAACCTCTGGCTCAAGGGCCACGCCCGGCCCGCCCTCATGACCGCCATGGAGCAGGACGGCACGCTCGACAAGGCCGCCGCCGCCGCGCTCCCCAAGGTCGCGGGCACCCCGAAGTTCCCCTCCGAGGCACAGACCGCCAAGGCCAAGCAGGTCCTCGCCGCGGGCTGGGCCAAGGCGATCTCGGGCTGATCCGAATCCATGACGACTCTGACCACTTCCTCCTCGCCGGGGGTCGGCGACGCGCTCGACGCGCGCCGGCCCCGGCGGCGGGGCCCCAGGGCCTCCGGGTCCTGGCTCGCCGCCCTGCCCCTGCTCGCCTTCGTGGCCCTCGCCTTCGGGCTCCCCGCCGTCGCCATGGTCGACGGGGCGTTCACCGTCAACGGCTCGTACGGACTCGGCAACCTCGACCAGTCCGTGCACGGCGCCTACCGCACCGCCCTCCTCGGCAGCCTCAAGCTGGCCGCCACCACCGCGGGCATCGGCTCGGTGCTCGGGCTGCTGCTCGCCCAGGCCGTCGTCACCTCGCGCGGCCGGGCGCTGCGCGAGGCCGTGCTCACCGCGTCCGGCGTCCTCGCCAACTTCGGCGGTGTACCGCTGGCGTTCGCCTTCGTCGCCACCCTCGGCAACGCCGGTGTGCTCACCACCCGCCTCGGCCTCGACCGGCACGGGTGGAGCCTCTACAGCTTCTGGGGGCTCACCCTCACGTACCTGTACTTTCTGGTGCCCCTGATGGTGCTCACTGTGGCGCCCGCTCTCGACGGGCTGCGGCCCCAGTGGCGGGAAGCCGCCCTCAACTCCGGTGCCGGCGCCTGGCAGTACTGGCGGCACGTCGGCATCCCGGTGCTGCTGCCGACCCTGCTCGGCGGGTTCGTGCTGCTCTTCGGCAGCGCCTTCGCCGCCTACGCCACCGCCGCCGCGATGGTCGGCAGCTCGATCCCGCTGGTGACCCTCCAGATCGCGGACGCGCTCTCCGGCAACGTCCTGATCGGCCAGGAGAACGTGGCGCTCGCCCTCAGCCTCGACATGGTGCTGGTCGCGGCGCTCGTCATGGCCGTCCATCTGCCGCTGCAGCGAAGGAGCGCCCGATGGCTCGCCTGATCCCGGCCGGGGTGCGCCCCTGGCGCGGTGTCGTCCTCGGCGCCGCCGGGCTCTACTTCCTGGTGCCGCTGCTCGCCGCCCTGGTCTTCACCGTGGACGTACCGAATCAGGGGTTCACCCTCGACTCGTACACCCAGATCTTCTCCGCCGACGGCTTCACCACCGCCCTGCTGCTCTCCCTCGGCCTCGGGCTCACCACGGTCGCCCTCGCGCTGCTCCTGACGCTTCCGGCCGCGCTCGCGGTGCGGCTCTCGGGCTCGGGGCGGCTGCGGGCGGTGCTCGAAGTGGTCTGCACGCTGCCGCTGGTGGTGCCGCCGGTGGCGCTGGTCGCCGGGATCGGGACCGTGCTGAAGTGGGGGCCCGACCACCTCGCCAGCACTCCGCTGTACGAGACGTTCGTCGCCGTGCAGGACCCGGAGTTCCCGATCGTGCTCGTCCTCGCCTACGTGGTGATGGCGCTGCCGTTCGTCTACCGCTCGCTGGAGGCGGGGCTGCGGGCCGTCGACGTCCGTACGCTCGTCGAGGCCGCCCGCGACCTGGGCGCCTCCTGGCCCCGGGCGATCGTCTCGGTCGTGCTGCCCAATCTGCGCACCGCGCTGCTCAACGCCTCGTTCCTGGCGCTGGCTCTGGTGCTCGGCGAGTTCACCGTGGCGCAGCTGCTCGGGTTCCAGCCGTTCGCGGTGTGGATCGTGCAGGCGTCCGGCTCCAACGCCCAGCTGTCCGTGGCCGTCTCGCTGCTCAGCCTGGTACTGACCTGGGTGCTGCTGCTCGTCCTGACCGCCGTCTTCCGTACCCGCGCCGCCCGTTCGGCGCGTGCCCCCCGCCCTGCCAAGAACCGCAGTGACAAGAACAAGAAGGAGGCGGGCGCGTGACGATCACCGACGCACCTGCGCGCACCGGAACCGCCCTGAGGATCCGGGGGCTGCGCCGCACCTTCGGCTCCGCCGTCGCGCTCGACGGGCTCGACCTCGATGTCGCCCCCGGTGAACTCCTCGCCCTGCTCGGCCCGTCGGGCTGCGGCAAGACCACGGCGCTGCGGGTCCTCGCGGGCTTCGAGCGGCCCGATTCCGGTCAGGTGCTGCTCGACGGCGAGGACATCGTGCCGGTCCCGGCCAACCGGCGCGACACCGGCATGGTCTTCCAGTCGTACAGCCTCTTCCCGCATCTGACCGCCGCCGAGAACGTGGCCTTCGGGATGCGGATGCGCAAGGTCGCGGCGGCCGAGCGGCGTACGCGCGCGGCCGAGCTCCTCGAACTCGTGGGCCTGCCCGACCACGGCGGGCGCTATCCGCACCAGCTCTCCGGCGGCCAGCAGCAGCGCGTGGCGCTGGCCCGGGCGCTCGCCCTGCGGCCCCGGCTGCTGCTGCTCGACGAGCCGCTCTCGGCGCTGGACGCCCAGGTGCGGGTCAACCTGCGCGAGGAGATCCGGCGGCTCCAGCTGGAGCTCGGCATCACCACCGTGTTCGTCACGCACGACCAGGAGGAGGCCCTGTCGATGGCCGACCGGGTCGCGGTGATGCGCGGCGGACGGCTCGAACAGTGCGCCACCCCGGCCGAGTTGTACGACCGTCCGGCGACCGCGTTCGTGGCGTCCTTCATCGGCACCATGAACCGGATCCCCGGGCGCCTCGCCTCCGACGGGCAGGCCGAGGTCCTCGGCGTCACCCTTCCCGTGGACGGGCCGGCGGGCGGTGCCACCGCGTTCCTGCTGCGCCCCGAGGCGCTCGACGTGACGGCGGACGGCCCCGACACCGTCATCGGCAGCTCCTTCCACGGCGCCAGCACCCGGCTGCGGGTCCGCCTCGCGGACGGCACCGAGGTGAAGGCCGACCTGCCCTCGCACGCGGCGGGCGCGTTCGGCGCGGGCGCGGCCGTGACCGTACGGCCGCAGCGGCGTCCGGTGCTCGTGGCGGGTGAGGAGGCGTGAGCGGGCTGCGGGCGGTGCTCTTCGACATGGACGGCACGCTGGTCGACACCGAGCGGGCCTGGGTCGAGGTCGTCGAACAGGTCGCGGCCCGGCACGGGTACGCACTGGTGGGCGCGGGGCGCACGGCGGTGTACGGGCGGTCCGTCGAGGACACCGCCACGATGCTGTACGAGTCGCTGGACGTCCAACAGGACGTCCTGGCGGCCGAGTTGGGCGACGGGTTCGCCGCCCGGCTCGCCGACGGGGCCGAGCCCCGGCCGGGCGCGCTGCGCCTCCTCTCGGCGCTGCGCCGCGAGCGGGTGCCGACCGCGCTGGTGTCGGCGTCCCCGCGCGCGGTCGTCGACCGGGTCGCGGCCTCCCTGGACGGGCACCGCTTCGACGCGGTGTACGGGGCGGAGGACACCGCACGCACCAAGCCCGCGCCGGACCCGTATCTGGCGGCGGCAGCGGCTCTCGGCGCGGAGCCGTCGCGGTGCGTGGCGGTCGAGGACACGGTGACGGGCGTGACGTCGGCGGAGGCGGCGGGCTGCGCGGTGCTCGCGGTCCCGTCGATGGAGCCGATCGCGCCTGCGGCGGGCCGAACGGTACTGGCTAGTCTGGAGGAAGCCGATCTGGCGCTGCTGCGCTCGCTGATCAGACTTGGTTGACTGCTGGTTGACGGGGACAACGGGGACGGGGAACAACATGGCAGGCAAGGCGGCGCCGCTGTACCGGAAGGTGGCCGGGGATCTGCGGGCGGCCATCACCGCCGGGGAGTACGGGTCGGGGGCGCGGCTGCCCGCCGAGGACGAACTCGCCCGTACCTACGGCGTGTCCAGGGGCACCATCCGCCAGGCGCTCGGCGCGCTGCGGACCGACGGGCTCGTCACCTCGCGGCGCGGCGCGCGGCGGGTGGTGCTCGGCGGGGGCGGAGCGCGGCTCCAGAGCTTCGAGGAGCTGCGGTCGTTCGCCCGCTGGGCGCGCTCGCAGGGCGAGGAGCCGGGCGGCCGGACGGTCGCGGTGGACCCGGGCGAGGCGACCGAGGAGGAGGCGTACCACCTGCGACTCCCGGTCGGGGAGCGGATCTTCCGGGTGCTGAGGGTCCGTACGCTCTCCGGGGTCCCGGTGATGGTGGAGCGCACCACCTACCCGGAGCGGGTGGGCGAGCTGGTGGCGGCGATGGACCCGGGCCTCGCCTCGCACGCCGACGAACTGGAGGCGCACGGCGTGCTGTTCAGCGACGCCCTGCACACCATCGACGTGGTCCCGGCGGACGCCGCCGACGCGGAGCTGCTCGGCTGCCGGGCCGGTGACGGCCTGCTGCGCGAGCGCCGCCGCTCCACCGACCCGGCGGGCCTGCCGGTGGAGTGGTCCCAGGACCGCTATCTGCCGGGCACGGTGGCGTTCACCGTACGGAACTCGTCGGGGTCGAGGGCGATGGGCAGGAGCCTCAACGGCTCGTGAGGCTCCTGCCCGGGGGTCTGGCTACGGGTTCAGCAGCCGTGGTCGATCAGGTCGAAGGTCGCGTAGTGGTCCGAGGTGTAGTAGTCCTCGTCGGCCTGCTGTCCGGTGACGATACGGCGGGCGCCGCGCGTCGGCGAGCCGGGCGTCTTCACGGTGTACTCGTGGTAGTAGCCGCTCGGCTCCGACGGCAGCACGTGCTCGCGGTTGGAGAAGACGACGCCGTCCTGGGAGTACGGGAACGGGCCGCCGTTGTCGATGAGCCGCAGCGTGTCGTACGCCTGCGAGGGCAGCTCGGAGTAGCAGATGCTGCCGGTGCTCTGGACGGAGGCGCTGGCCGGAAGGACCGCCGGGCCGAGGAGGAGCGTGGCGGCGAGGGTCGCTATTCCGCCGAGCGTGGTGATGCGTGGGGGGATTCTCATGCGGTCATGATGACGCGCGTAGAACGGTGATCGTCAACGCCAAGTCCGTTGAATTTCCCACGAGTTAACCTGCGACACCGACCCGTAACCAGGGCGTCCGCCAGTCTTTGCCCTCATGGGAAGAAATTGGCCATTCTTTCGTTTCGGCGAACTAAAGGTCTTGCTACTCTCTCCCGCCATGGACCACAGCCTCGATGCCGACCGCGCCAAGGCGGTCGAAGACCTGCTCTCCGTGACGCGCGAACACAGCGGTGTCACCGTGATGTTCCACACCGCGGTCGCCGAAAGGCTAGGCCTCGGCGCCTCCGAAACCAAGACGCTCGATCTGCTGGAACGGTTCGGTCCGCTCACCGCGAAGGAGCTCTCCCAGCACACCGGTCTGGCCCCCGCGTCCGTCACCGGCCTCGTCGACCGCCTGGAGGCCAAGGGGTTCGTCCGGCGCGCCAAGCACCCCACGGACAAGCGGCGCGTGCTCATCGAGATCCGCTGGGAGAACATCGACGGCCTGAAGCGGTTCTTCGTGGACTGGTCCCATCAGGTGGCCGAATTCTGCGAGGAGTTCACGACGGAGGAGCTGGGGACCGTGGTCCGCTTCCTGGCCGGCAACAGCACGCTCCAGCGCGAGGCGGCGGCGCGGCTCGGGCCGTAAGCGCGACCCGCCCCCTCACCCCGCCCCGTACACCGCCCCCGGCGCCTGCGCCTCCCCCAGCAGCCGCCGTGCCGTCTCCCCCGCCTCCGCCGGGGTCCAGCGGGCCCCCTTGTCCGCCGTCGGGCCCGGGCGCCAGCCCTCCATGACCGTGATGCGGCCCCCCTCCGCCTCGAAGACCCGGCCCGTGACGCCCTCGCTCGCCGCCGAGCCGAGCCACACCACCAGCGGCGACACGTCCTCGGGCGCGGCCTCGAGGCCGGTGAAGACCTGCTCGGTCATCCGGGTGCGGGCCGCCGGGGCGATCGCGTTGACCTGGACGCCGTACCGCGCGAGCTCCGCCGAGGCCACCAGGGTGAGGCCGACGATCCCGGCCTTGGCCGCCGCGTAGTTCCCCTGGCCCACGCTGCCGAGCAGACCCGCCCCGGAGGTGGTGTGGACGACCCGGGCCACCGGGCGACGGCCCGCCTTGGCCTCGGCGCGCCAGTGCGCCGCCGCCTCCCGCAGCGGCAGGAAGTGGCCCTTGAGGTGGACCCGGACGACCGCGTCCCAGTCGTCCTCGTCGAGGTTGACCAGCATCCGGTCGCGCAGGAAGCCCGCGTTGCCGACCAGCGTGTCCAGGCGGCCGAAGTGGTCGAGGGCCGCCTCCACGAGGGAGGCCGCGCCCTTCGCCGTCGCGATGTCCCCGCCGTGCGCGACCGCCTCGCCGCCCGCCGCGCGGATCTCGGCGGCGACCAGCTCGGCCGGGCTGCCGGGGGCGGGGGCGCCGTCGAGGCCGACGCCGAGGTCGTTGACGACGACCTTCGCCCCCTCGGCCGCGAACGCCAAAGCGTGCGCACGACCGAGCCCCCGCCCCGCCCCGGTCACCACGACGACCCGCCCCGCACTGATGTCCGTCATCTCAACTCCCCTGCTGTCCGGGTGATTTGTTGACCGTGGCCGCGGCCAGGAACGCCGGGCGCTCGCCGCCGCCGTGGACCAAGAGGGACGCGCCGGTGATGTACGCGGCCCGGGCCGAGGCCAGGAACACGGCCGCGTCCCCGACCTCGGCGGGCTCGGCGAGCCGCCCGAGCGGCACGGTCCGGGCGACGGCCGCGACGCCGTCCGCGTCGCCGTAGTGCAGATGGGAGAGCTCGGTGCGGACCATGCCGAGGACGAGCGTGTTGACCCGCACCGCAGGCGCCCACTCCACCGCCATCGAGCGGGCCAGGTTCTCCAGGCCCGCCTTGGCGGCGCCGTACGCGGCGGTGCCGGGCGAGGCGCGCGTACCGCTGACGCTGCCGATCATCACCACCGAGCCGCCGGACGCCCGCAGTTGTGGGTACGCGGCGAGCGAGGCGGTGAGCGGCGCGGTGAGGTTGAGCTCCACCACGCGCGCGTGGCGCTCGGCCGACGACTCGCCGAGGAGGCGGTAGGGCGTGCCGCCCGCGTTGTTGACGAGCACGTCGAGGTGCCCGTACGCCGTCGCGACCGCATCGAAGAACTCCCGTACGGCAGCGGGTTCGCGCAGGTCCAGCGGGCGGAACTCGGCCGTGCGGCCCGCCACTTCGATCGGTCGGTCCGGTGGTCTGCGGGCGCAGACCACCACCTCGGCACCCGCCGCCAGGAACGCCCGCGCGATGCCCGCGCCGACGCCCCGGGTGCCGCCCGTGACGACCGCCGCCTTCCCGGCCAGCTCCATCCGCGCTACCTTCCTCACCTAACAAATGTTTGGTGGAAAGGTAGCTGATCCGCTCATGGGTGTCTCCACCACCGGCCCCGAGAAGGGGATTTCGCTCGTCACCGTCGACTTCCCGCCCGTCAACGCGCTTCCCGTGCACGGCTGGTACGAGCTGGCCGACGCGGTGCGCACGGCCGGGCGCGACCCCGGCATCCGCTGTGTGGTCCTGGCCGCCGAGGGGCGCGGCTTCAACGCCGGGGTCGACATCAAGGAGATGCAGCGCGACCCGGGCCACAGCGCCCTCATCGGCGCCAACCGGGGCTGCTACGAGGCCTTCGCGGCGGTGTACGAGTGCGAGGTGCCGGTGGTCGCGGCGGTCCAGGGGCACTGCCTGGGCGGCGGGATCGGTCTGGTCGGCAACGCGGACGTGGTGGTGGCGAGCGAGGACGCCACCTTCGGGCTGCCCGAGCTGGACCGGGGCGCGCTCGGCGCCGCCACCCATCTGGCCCGGCTGGTCCCCCAGCACCTGATGCGCGCGCTCTACTACACCTCGCGGACGGCCACGGCCCGGGAGCTGCTGTCCCATGGATCGGTGTGGAAAGTCGTCCGACGGGCCGAACTCCTCGACGCGGCACTGGAGTTGGCGCGCGAGATCGCCCGTAAGGACGGCTCGCTGATCCGGCTGGCCAAGGCCGCCATCAACGGCATCGACCCCGTCGACGTCCGCCGCAGCTACCGCTTCGAGCAGGGCTTCACGTTCGAGGCCAACCTCAGCGGGGTGGCCGACCGGATCCGCGACACCTTCGGCGAGGAGCCGGGGAAGGGGAAGGAGCGGGCATGACGGACAAGACCATGACGCCCGAGGAGGTCGTCGCCCGGCTGCACAGCGGCATGACCCTCGGCATCGGCGGCTGGGGCTCGCGCCGCAAGCCGATGGCCCTGGTCAGGGCGCTGCTCAGATCGCCGGTGACGGATCTGACGGTGATCTCGTACGGCGGCCCGGACGTCGGCCTGCTCGCGGCCGCCGGGCGGATCCGCGAGCTCGTCGCCCCCTTCGCCACCCTCGACTCCATCCCGCTGGAGCCGCACTTCCGCGCGGCGCGCGAGGCGGGGGCGTTCGCGCTGACGGAGATCGACGAGGCGATGTTCATGTGGGGGCTGCACGCGGCCGCCAACCGGCTGCCCTTCCTTCCGGTACGGGCCGGACTCGGCTCGGACGTCATGCGGGTCAACCCCGGCCTGCGGACGGTGACGTCGCCGTACGAGGACGGGGAGACGTTCGTGGCCGTGCCCGCGCTGCGCATGGACGCGGCGCTGGTCCACCTCAACCGCGCCGACCGGCTCGGCAACGCCCAGTACCTGGGCCCGGACCCGTACTTCGACGACCTGTTCTGCGCGGCCGCCGACAGCGCGTACGTCTCCTGCGAACGGCTCGTCGAGCCGGGCGGCTTCGCTGACGCGGTCCCGCAGACCCTCCTGGTCGGGCGCCACTCGGTCACGGGTGTCGTGGAGGCGCCGAACGGGGCGCACTTCACGTCGTGCGTGCCGGACTACGGGCGGGACGAGCCGTTCCAGAAGCTGTACGCGACGACGCCGTGGGACGAGTTCGCCGCGCGGTTCCTGGCGGGTCCTGACGAGAAGAGCTACCAGTCGGCCGTCCAGGCCTGGCACGAGGAGGTCCGGTGACATCGCAGGCCCTGGTGGTCAGCCGCGCCGAGTACTGCGTGATCGCCTGCGCGGAGGCGTGGCGCGGCGACGGGGAGGTGCTGGCCAGCCCGATGGGCCTGATCCCGTCCCTCGGCGCGCGCCTCGCCCGGCGCACCTTCGCCCCGGACCTGCTGCTCACCGACGGCGAGGCGACGCTGGTGGGGGCGGACGGGGCGGCGGAGGGCTGGTTGCCGTACCGGCGCCATCTGACCATGGTCACCGGGGGCCGGCGGCACGTGATGATGGGCGCGAGCCAGCTCGACCGGTTCGGCAACCAGAACATCTCCTGCATCGGCGACTGGGCGGCGCCCGCGCGCCAGTTGCTCGGGGTGCGCGGCGCCCCGGTCAACACGCTCAACAACCCGGTGAGTTACTGGGTCCCGCGCCACTCCCCCCGGGTGTTCGTGCCCGAGGTCGACATGGTGTGCGGCGTCGGCTACGACCGGGCGGCCGCCGCCGGGGCGCGCTACCACCGCCTCCCCCGGGTCGTCAGCGACCTCGCCGTCCTCGACTTCGCCACCCCGGACCACCGGATGCGGCTGGCGTCGCTGCACCCCGGGGTGACGGTCGAGCAGGTGCGGGCGGCGACGGGCTTCGAGCTGGCGCTGCCGGACGACGTCCCGTACACCCGCGACCCCACGCCCGAGGAACTCCACCTGATCCGGGAGGTGCTGGACCCGGAGGGTCGGCGCGACGGGGAGGTCCGCGGCTGATGGAGACGGCACTGACCCGGCTGGTGGGGGTGCGGCACCCGATCGTGCAGACGGGGATGGGGTGGGTTGCCGGGCCCCGGCTGGTGACGGCCACCGCCGAGGCCGGTGCGCTTGGCATCCTCGCCTCGGCGACGATGACCCTCGACGAGCTGCGCGCGGCGGTACGGGAGGTCAAGTCGCGTACGGACGCGCCGTTCGGGGTGAATCTGCGGGCGGACGCGGGGGACGCGCGGGAGCGGGTGCGGATCATCGTGGCGGAGGGGGTACGGGTGGCGTCCTTCGCGCTCGCCCCCTCGCGGGAGCTGATCGCCACGCTCAAGGACGCGGGCGTGGTGGTCGTGCCGTCCGTCGGGGCGCGGCGGCACGCCGAGAAGGTGGCGGCGTGGGGCGCGGACGCGGTGATCGTGCAGGGCGGGGAGGGCGGCGGACACACCGGCGAGGTGGCGACGACGGTCCTGCTGCCGCAGGTCGTGGACGCGGTGGACATCCCGGTGGTGGCGGCCGGGGGCTTCCACGACGGGCGCGGTCTGGTGGCGGCGCTGGCGTACGGGGCGGCGGGGGTCGCGATGGGCACGCGGTTCCTGCTCACGTCGGACTCGCCGGTGCCGGACGCGGTGAAGGCGCGGTATCTGGCGGCGGGGGTGTCGGATGTGACGGTGACGCGGGCGGTGGACGGGCTGCCGCACCGCATGCTGCGTACGGAGTTGGTGGCGTCGCTGGAGCAGTCCGGTCGGATACGTTCCCTGGCCTCGGCGGTGCGCCACGCCGCGGCGTTCCGCGCGCTGTCGGGAACGTCCTGGGCCCGCCTCGTCGCGGACGGCCGCGCGCTGCGCCACGGCAAGGACCTGAGCTGGAGCCAGGTCCTGCTGGCGGCCAATACGCCGATGCTGCTGCGGGCGTCGATGGTGGAGGGGCGGGTGGACGCGGGGGTGATGGCGTCCGGGCAGGTGGCGGGGGTGATCTCGGATCTGCCGAGTGTGGGGGAGCTGGTGGGGAGGGTGATGGCGGAGGCGGAGGCGACGGCGTCGCGCCTCGGGGATTTAGCCCCCACCCCACCCCTTCCCTAAACCCTCCGGGGGACCGTGCTCGTCTGCGGACCGTCTGTGGCTGGTCGCGCAGTTCCCCGCGCCCCTAGGTATTTAGGGGCGCGGGGAACTGCGCGAACAATTGGGGACGGCCCGCAGCCGAAGAACCAGGCCGCCCGCCAGAGGGCTTTCGGGAAGGGGCGGGGTGGGGAAGAATCCCGGCTACGCCGGGGTGCTGCGGCGGCCGCCCGACTGCGGGCGGCCACGGCGCGCGCCACCGCCCTGGGCACGGGCACCCTGCGGCTGGCCGGCACCCCGGGCACCACCCTGCGGCTGGCCCGACCGGCCACCCTGCGCGGAACCCTGGCCCGTGCGGCCGGACCGGGCCGCGCCCGAGCGGGCGCCCCGGCTCCGGGTGCGCGCACCCGACGGCGGCGTCGGCGCCGGAACCTCGATGACGACCGGCACACCGGAGGGCTCGCGCGCCCCCGTAACCCGCACCAGCTCCTCGTCGCTGGACTTCACCGCCGCCGTCCGGGGACGGATCCCCGCGAACGTCATCAGACGGCTCATCTCGCGCTTCTGCTCGGGCAGGACCAGCGTCACGACGCTGCCCGACTCGCCCGCGCGGGCGGTGCGGCCGCCTCGGTGGAGGTAGTCCTTGTGGTCCGTCGGCGGGTCGACGTTGACGACCAGGTCGAGGTCGTCGACGTGGATGCCGCGCGCCGCCACGTTCGTCGCGACGAGTGCGGTGACCTGGCCGTTCTTGAACTGCTCCAGGGTGCGGTTGCGCTGCGGCTGGGAGCGGCCGCCGTGCAGGCCCGCCGCCCGTACACCGCTCGCGAGCAGCCGCTTGACCAGCCGGTCCACCGAACGCTTGGTGTCCAGGAACATGATCACCCGGCCGTCGCGCGCGGCGATCCGCGCGGTGACGGCCTTCTTGTCGGTCTCGTCCTGGATGTAGAGGACGTGGTGCTCCATCGTCGTGACCGCGCCCGCCGACGGGTCCACCGAGTGCACGACCGGGTCCGTCAGGAACATCCGCACCAGGCGGTCGATGTTCTTGTCCAGGGTCGCCGAGAACAGCATCCGCTGACCGCCCGGCTCGACCTGCTTGAGCAGCGCGGTGACCTGCGGCATGAACCCCATGTCGGCCATCTGGTCGGCCTCGTCGAGGACCGTGATCCGCACCTGGCCGAGGTCGCAGTCGCCGCGCTCTATGAGGTCCTTGAGGCGGCCGGGCGTCGCCACGAGCACCTCGGCGCCGCGCCGCAGCGCGTTCGCCTGCTTGGTGAGCGAGAGGCCGCCGACGACCGTGGTCAGGCGCAGGTTGACGGCCGTGGCGTACGGCGTCAGGGCGTCCGTGACCTGCTGGGCCAGCTCACGCGTCGGCACGAGCACGAGGGCGAGCGGCGCCTTCGGCTCGGAGCGGTGGCCGGCCGTACGGGCCAGGAGCGCGAGGCCGAAGGCGAGGGTCTTGCCCGAGCCGGTGCGGCCGCGGCCGAGGATGTCGCGGCCCGCGAGGGAGTTCGGCAGGGTCGCGGCCTGGATCGGGAACGGCTCGGTCACGCCCTGCGCGGCCAGCGTCTTGAGGAGCGCCGCGGGCATGTCGAGGTCGGCGAAAGCCGCGACCGAGGGGAGCGCGGGCGTAACGGTTTCCGGCAGCGTGAACTCACCCTGCGGCTGCACGGTCCGGCCGCGCGCGGACTTCGCGGCGGGCTTGGCGGAGCTGGAGGTGGAGCGCTTGCGGGGGGTCATACGCGTCATACGGAAATTGCCTTCCTGGGCCCGGGGGACGGACAGCACGCAAGCCGGGACCCGCACCTGCGCGGTGCGGGCCCCGGCTCGGAATTCGCCGTGATCAGGCGGGGAGGATGTTCTCCGCCTGCAGGCCCTTCTGGCCCTGGGTGACCTCGAAGGAGACCTTCTGGCCCTCGAGGAGCTCACGGAAGCCGGAGGAGGCGATGTTCGAGTAGTGGGCGAAGACGTCCGGGCCGCCGCCGTCCTGCTCGATGAAGCCGAAGCCCTTTTCCGAGTTGAACCACTTCACGGTGCCAGTAGCCATGTCATTCTCCTGAATAGGTAGGGGCCCCATCCGGAGAAAGCCGGAAAAACAATAATGCGCCTGAGGAACATTCCCGTCAGGCGCACATAAAGTCTATGGGTACCAAAACTGCAACGCGGAAACTGTACCACGTCGCCCCGCCGGGCGCAGGTGCGGCCGTGTGGGCCGCACCACTCCCGCGTGCCGCTCCCGCCCTGGTCACAGCCGTTCGATCACCGTCACGTTCGCCTGGCCGCCGCCCTCGCACATCGTCTGGAGGCCGTAGCGCCCGCCCGTGCGCTCCAGCTCGTGCAGCAGCGTCGTCATCAGCCGTACGCCCGTGGCCCCCAAAGGGTGACCGAGGGCGATGGCCCCGCCGTTGACGTTGACCCGCTCCGGGTCCGCGCCGGTCTCCTTGAGCCAGGCGAGCACCACCGGCGCGAAGGCCTCGTTGATCTCGACCAGGTCGATCGCGTCGATCGTCAGGCCCGTCTTCTCCAGTGCGTACGCGGTCGCCGGGATCGGCGCCGAGAGCATCCGGATGGGGTCCTCGCCACGTACCGAGAGGTGGTGGATCCGGGCGCGCGGGGTGAGCCCGTGCTCCCGTACGGCCCGCTCGCTCGCCAGGAGCATCGCGGCGGCGCCGTCCGAGACCTGGGAGGAGCAGGCGGCGGTGATCGTGCCGCCCTCGACGACCGGCTTCAGGGCGGCCATCTTCTCCGCCGTGGTGTCGCGGCGCGGCCCCTCGTCGGCGCGCACCTCTCCGTACGGCACGCTCTCGCGTACGAAACGGCCCTCGTCGAGCGCCCGGACCGCGCGCCGGTGGGAGCGGAGCGCGAACTCCTCCTGGTCCTCGCGGCTGATCCCCCACTTGCGCGCGATGAGCTCGGCGCCGTGGAACTGGTTGACGGGCTGGTCCCCGTATCGCGCCCGCCAGCCCGCCGAGCCGGCGAACGGGCCCTCGGTCAGGCCGAGCGGCTCGGCGGCCTGCCGGGAGGCGAAGGCGATCGGGATCATCGACATGTTCTGGGTGCCGCCCGCGACCACCAGGTCCTGGGTGCCGGAGAGCACGGCCTGGGCCGCGAAGTGCACGGCCTGCTGGGAGGAGCCGCACTGGCGGTCGACGGTGACGCCCGGCACCTCCTGCGGCAGCCCGGCCGCCAGCCACGCCGTCCGCGCGATGTCCCCGGCCTGCGGCCCGACCGCGTCGAGGCAGCCGAAGACGACGTCCTCGACGGCGGCCGGGTCGATCCCGGAGCGCTCGACGAGCGCGCTCAGGACGTGCGCCCCCAGGTCCGCCGGATGCGCGCCCGCGAGCCCGCCCCCGCGCCGCCCCACCGGGGTGCGCACCGCTTCGACGATGAATGCCTCGGCCATTCCCGACTCCCTTCCCGACTCCCTTGACGTACCGGCGAACTACTCGCGTACGGCGATTCCGTCCAGCACCATCGACAGGTACTGGCGGGCGATCTCCTCCGGGCTGTGCTGTCCGCCGGGCCGGTACCAGGACGCGGCCACCCACACCGTGTCGCGGACGAACCGGTAGGTGAGCCGGACGTCCAGGTCCGCGCGGAACGCCTTGGTCTCGACCCCGCGCTCCAGGGTCCCCAGCCAGGCCTGTTCGAACTTGCGCTGCGAGTCGGCGAGGTAGCCGAAGCGCGGCAGCTCGGTGAGGTGCCGGGACTCCTTCTGGTAGATCGCGACGGCGGCCCGGTGCCGGTCGATCTCCCGGAAGGACTCGGTGACCAGGGCCTCGATGGTCTCGCGCGGCCCGAGCCCGGCGGCGAGCACGGCGTCGTACCCCTCCCACAGCTCGGTCAGGAAGGTGGAGAGGATCTCGTCGAGCATCGATTCCTTGGAATCGAAGTGGTAGTAGAGGCTGCCCGCGAGCATCCCGGCCTCGTCGGCGATCCTGCGGACGGTGGTGGCGTTGTAGCCCTGGGCGGCGAACACCTCGGCCGCGGTGGCGAGGAGTTCTCCGCGCCGCTCGGGCACGGCGGTCACCTGCTGCTTCTTGTTCTTCGGCACGGGTCCATTGTGGTCCTGGGCGGCGCTAGGGATGCTGGCTGCTGACGGCGACGACTTCGCCGGTCATGTACGAGGAGTAGTCGCTGGCCAGGAAGACGATCACGTTGGCGACCTCCCACGGCTCGGCGTACCGCCCGAAGGCCTCCCGGGCGGCGAGCTCGTCGAGGAGCTCGGCCGAGGTGACCTTGGCGAGGTGGGGGTGCAGGGCCAGGGACGGCGAGACCGCGTTGACCCGTACGCCGTGGACGGCGGCCTCGATCGCCGCGCAGCGGGTGAGCGCCATGACGCCCGCCTTCGCGGCGGCGTAGTGGGCCTGCCCGGCCTGGGCGCGCCAGCCGACGACGGACGCGTTGTTGACGATCACGCCGCCGAGACCGGCGGCCCGGTAGGCGCGCAGGGCGGCCCGGGTGCACCGGAAGGTGCCGTTGAGGGTGACGTCGAGGACCCGGTCCCACTGCTCGTCGCTCATGTCGGCGAGCTCGGCCGTGCCGCCGAGGCCCGCGTTGTTGACGACGACGTCGAGGCGGCCGTGGATCCGTACCGCCTCGGCGAACAGCACGCGCACCTGGGCGTCGTCGGTGACGTCGCAGGGCAGCGCGGCCACGGCGTCGGCGCCGAACTCGGCCGCGAGCGCCTCCTCTGTCTCCTTGAGCCTGCGTACGTGCGCGTCGCTGACCAGCACCCGCGCGCCCTCCTCCAGGAACCTGCGGGCGGTCGCGCCGCCGATCCCGGCCCCGGCGGCGGCCGTGACGACGGCGGTGCGGCCGTCGAGGAGGCCGTGCCCGGGCACGTACGGAACCTTGTTGTCGGTCACGCCCGCAGGCTAACCTACCAAACACTTGTTAGGGAACGGCTGGGTCAGGGAACGGTCGCGAAGGGGCGGGCCCCGCAATGGACTTGGACCACACGGCCGAGGAGGACGCCTTCCGCGCCGAGGCGCGCGAGTGGCTCGCGGCCCATGTGCCGGATGCACCGCTCCCCTCCCTGGAGACGGCGGAGGGCTTCGCCGCGCACCGGGAGTGGGAGGCCGAGCTGTACGCCGGGCGGTGGTCGGCCGTCTCCTGGCCCGAGCGGTTCGGGGGCCGGGGCGCCGACATCTTCCGGTGGCTGGCCTTCGAGGAGGAGTACTGGGCGGCGGGCGCGCCCGGCCGGGTCTCCCAGAACGGCATCAGCCTGCTCGCGCCGACGCTCTTCGACCACGGCAGCGAGGAGCAGCGCGCCCGGATCCTGCCGGAGATGGCGCGCGGGGCGGTGGTGTGGGCGCAGGCCTGGTCGGAGCCGGAGGCCGGGTCGGACCTGGCGTCGCTGCGGTCGCGGGCCGTGCGCACGGACGGGGGCTGGCTGCTCACGGGGCAGAAGACGTGGTCGTCGCGGGCCGCGTTCGCCGACCGCGCCTTCGGCATCTTCCGTACGGACCCGGTGGCGCCCCGGCCCCACCAGGGCCTGACCTACCTGATGTTCGACCTGCGGGCTCCCGGGGTGACCGTCCGCCCGATCGGCCGCCTCGACGGCAGACCGGCGTTCGCGGAGCTGTTCCTGGACGAGGTGTTCGTCCCCGACGAGGACGTCATCGGGGAGCCGGGCCAGGGCTGGCGCATCGCGATGTCGACGACCGGCGACGAGCGCGGGCTGACCCTGCGCTCCCCCGGCCGCTTCCTGGCCGCCGCCGACCGGCTCGTACGGCTGTGGCGCGAGCGCGGCGAGGACCGGGGGGCGCGCGACCGGGTGGCGGACGCGGTGATCGGGGCGCGGGCCTACCAGCTGTTCACGTACGCGGGCGCGTCCCGTTTCGCGGCGGGCGGGGAGATGGGCGCGGAGTCGAGCCTGAACAAGCTGTTCTGGTCGGAGTACGACATAGAGCTGCACGAGACGGCGCTGGAACTACTGGGCGCGGAGGCCGAGTTGACTGATCTGGCGGGCGGCTGGGGAGAGGGATACATCTTCGCGCTCGCCGGCCCCATCTACGCCGGTACGAACGAGATCCAGCGCGACATCGTCGCCGAGCGGCTGCTCGGCCTCCCGAAGGGCCGCCGATGAGGTTTCTGCCGACCGCCGAGCAGCGCGACTTCACCCGCTCCCTGGACGCCCTCCTGACCGCCTCGGACACCCCCTCGGTCGTACGGTCCTGGTCGGCCGGGGACCCGGGGCCCGGTCGGGCGCTGTGGGCGCGGCTCGCCGAGGCGGGGGTGTTCGCGCTGGCGGCCCCGGAGGCGCAGGACGGCATGGGCCGCCTCCCGGTTGAACTGGCCCTCGCCTACCGCGAGCTGGGCCGCCACGCGGTACCGGGCCCGCTGGTGGAGACGGCGGCGGTGACGGCCCTGCTGTCCCACCTGGCGGACGCGGGCGACCCCGCCCCGGCCAAGCGCCTGCTGCCGGGCGTGCTGACGGGCGAGAGTGTGGTCACGCTGGGGGTGCCGGGGGGCGGGGGGTATGTGCTGGATGCGGAGGGGGCGGATGTGGTGCTGGTGGTGAAGGCCGGAGCGACCGGGCCCGAGCTCCGGCTAGCCCCCGGCCACGGGCCGGTCCACCCGTCCCTCGACCCGGCGCGGCGGCTCGCCCGCCCCGACCCCGGCGGGGAACTCCTCGCCGCCGGGCCGCTGTTGGCCGAGGCGGTCGGGTGCGCGGTCCGCTGGGCGCGGCTGGCGGCGGCCGCGCAGGCGGTCGGGGTGGCGGAGGAGTTGCTGCGGCGGACGGTCGCGTACGTCAAGCAGCGCACCCAGTTCGGCGTGCCGATCGGCTCGTTCCAGGCGGTCAAGCACCGCCTCGCGGACACGCTGCTGGCGGTGGAGTTCGCACGGCCGCTGGTGTACGGGGCGGCGCTCACCCTCGCCCCGGCCGACCTCGCGGCGGCGAAGGCGGCGGCGGGCGAGGCGGCGTACGCGTCGTCCCGGGCCGCGCTCCAGCTCCACGGCGCGATCGGATACACCGAGGAACTGGACCTCTCCCTGTGGCTACGCAAGGCCAGGCCGCTACGGGACGCGTGGGGCACACCGGCGGAGTGCCGGGCGGAGATACTGGCGGCGCACCCCTAGAGTGCCGTTCGTCTGCGGGCCGGTGGGTGGCTGGTCGCGCAGTTCCCCGCGCCCCTTAAATGCGCCCCTGCGGGGCGCCCCAGGTGATTGCCGCGCAGCGGCATCTTCAGGGGCGCGGGGAACTGCGCGACCAGCCACAGCGGACTCGCAGACGAATAACCGCCCTCCCAGCGGAGCGCCTACGCGATCTCGCGAGGCGGCTCCATCCCACCACCCCGCCGGATCGTCCGCAGAGCGGACCCCGGTCGCCACGCCCGCAGGACGATCTCCTCCGTCTCCTTGTCGATGCCCGTGTGGACGACCTCGGTCAGCTCGGCCCGGAAGAGGAGGAACGGCTCGGGCGGATGCACCTCGTCCGCGTACCGGGCGAGCTCCCCGGGGTCGACGACCTCGACCGCCCGTCCGCTGATCCGGACGTCACCGTCGGCCATCTCCGCGTCGGGCCCCGGATTCGCCTGCACGGCGAAGCGCGGGTCGCGGCGAAGGTCGTACGCCTTGCGGGAGTTCGGCATCATGCCGAGCCACAGCTCGCCGCCCCGGATCTCGACCTCAAGACCGGTGACCCGGGGGCTGCCGTCCGCACGCAGGGTCGCCAGGACATGGTGCTTGTACAGGAGGAAGCGCTCCCGCACGACCTCGGCGAACAACGGCTCGGCGGCCTCGAACTCTTTCCAGCGGAATGTCTGCGTCTGCGATGCCATGCACCCAGCAAACCGCAGATACCCGACACCTTCTGTCTGGATTACTCCGCCATCACCGGACGATCCCCTGCGCCCGCGCGGCCTTCAGCCAGTGCGGGAACTCCCCGAGGAGACGGTCGTAGAGCTCCGCGTCCGTCACCCGGCGCGGATCGGCGCCCGCATGAAAGAACCCCGCGTTGTCGACGGGGCGAAACGCCGGGACCGCCAGCTCATCGAGCCTGCGCAGAAAGTCGAACTGTCGGCTCTTGGGGTCGCCGAAGCCGATGAACTGCCAGAACATCGGGAGCCCGGCAGCCTTGCAGACGTATCGCTCGGCGGCGAACTTGCTGCTCGGGCCGCCGTCGGTCTGGAAGACGACGAGCGCGGGGGCGGTGGCACCGCTCTCCAGGTAGTGGTCGATCACCGCGTCCATCGCCAGGTGGTAGTTGGTCCTCCCCATGTGGCCGAGGTTCGCGACGATGCGCTCGATCCGGCCGTGGTGGTTCTCGATGCCGATCTCGGCCTGCGCGTCGATGTCCGTGGAGAAGAACACCACCGGGACCCGGCCGTCGTCGTCGAGGTGCGCGGACAGGCCCAGGACCCGGTCGGCGAGCGCCTGCACGCTGCCGTTCTTGTAGTACGGGCGCATCGAGCCCGAGTAGTCGACGACCAGGTAGACCGCGGCCTCCTCGTCGGCCAAGCCGTGGTGTTCCAGCGAGACGGCGGCTGCCTTGTAGAGGGAGACGAGCGTGGGCGCGGTCTGCTCGACCTTCCGCAGGGAAATCGCTGCCATGCTGCTCGTCTCCGTTCACGGAACCCCGGGGCGTACGGCGGAAGAGCAGAGCGTACGCCAAGGGGTACGGCAGCGGTCCCGGCTAGCCGGGCGTCTGGTCCTGGAACGACGGCAGGGTGAAGATCCGCTCCTTCGCCGCGTCGTCCATCAACTCGACCAGCGGCAGCACCAGTTCCCACAGGTCGCGTTTGTCGACCTCGCGGGCGAGCGCGTCCAGGTCGTCGTCCGTGAGGGTGGACGCGGAGGTCGCGATCGTCTGGCGGGAGGCGGTGGGGAGGAGCTCGACCAGGGGGAGGAACTCCGCCCAGAGGCCCGTCGACACCACCGCCGGGACCATTCCGGTGAGGATCTCGGGGTCGCTCAGGGACGGGAGGAGGGCCACTGCTCGGCGGTCGTCCTCGGAGAGGAGGGCCACCAGGGGGAGCAGGGACTCCCACAGGTCCTGGGCGGCCACCGTGCGGACGAGTGAGTCGAGGCGTTCCGGTGGCTGGCGGGCCGCCAGCGTGGCGATGCGGGTGCGCTGGTCGCCCGTCACCAGGCCCGCGACCGCCAGCGCCTCGGGCCACAGGCCGTCCGCCGCCGACGCCACGACCCGCGCCAGGCGCTCCTCCCCCATCAAGTCGACTATGCGGTTCAGGTGTTGAGGGAGATCGATCACGCTTCCCGTTTTCAGCACCACCTTGTCCTCTACCTGCGGGAGGATCCGTTCGAGGGCCGAGTCGCGCAGGTGGCCCACGAAGCGGCCCATCGTGAGGTGGTCGCCGCGTTCGGCGAGGGCGACCGAGACGCGTACGAGGAGGTTCTCGTCGAGGCGGTCCACGATGCCGGGGATGCGGCGCGGGTCCAGGTGTGCGCACGACTCGGCGGTGAAGGACACCGGCAGCTTCTCGATGATGTCCGCCGCCCGGGCGGGTTCCAGTTTGCCCGCCACCGCCGCCGCCAGCCGCGGCCCCAGCGCCTTCTGGGAGATCGCGGCCGCCACCCCGGCGGGCACCAGCTTCGTGGCGCGGGCGATCCGGTCCAGCATCTCCGGCGTCCCGTCGAACAGCGCGGCCACGGTCTGCTCGCGCAGCCGCCGCAGGTCGTCGGCGGGGAGCGCGGCCAGGAACGCGAGTTCGTCCGGTTCACGGCCGAGCAGGCGGGCGATCTTCTCCGTCTCGGCGCGGCCGAGGAGCTTGTCCATGTCGGTCACCGGCTCACTTGAAGAGGATGCGGCGGACGGGACCCCGGGCGAGCGCGGGGACGAGCTTCAGCGCCTCCTCGGCGGCCTCGCCGAGACCGGCGGCCCGCGAGGCCCGCTCCTCGCGCAAGGCCGAGGCCAGGAGCGCCAGTTGATCCTCTGTCAGGGACGCCAGGGCCTCCGGTGGCGGCGCCCCCAGCTCCGCACCCAGTCGTGACAGCGCTTCGGTGCTCACGGAAACCTCCCGGCGACAGCGGCGGCATCGGTCCGGTCCCGAGCGTGCGACCGATTTGACTTTTAGTCAATAGTGGCGCCGTCAGATCACCCCCAGCGCGACCGCAGCACCTCCTCCGCCGGCTTCCCGTGCGGTGTGTACGCCAGCCCCGCCGGTGTCTCCCCGCTGTCCGGCCAGTCGTCCCACATCCACCAGCACACCCCGGCCCACCAGTCCCGGTCCGTGAAGGCGTCCAGCAACGCCCGGTATCCGGCGGCCTGTTCGTCGGTGTCCTGGCGCTTGCTGACCGTCCAGGAGTACGGCGCCGTCGTCGAGCCGCGCTGGCTCGTGTAGCCGGCCTCGGTGAACAGGATCTTGCGGTGCTGCCGTCCGGAGAAGGCCGCCAGCTCGTCCGCGACCGGCCGCCAGGCCCGGCCCAGCTTCGCCGCGTCCGCCGTGGGGGCCGACCCCAGCGGCCAGTACGCGTCGATCCCGATGACGTCGAGCTCCGGCCAGAAGGGGACCTGCGCGTACTCGTCGTAGTTCGCCGCGTACGTCAGCGGCTCCCGGTAGCGCGCCCGGACCGCCGCGATCACCTTGCGCCAGGCCGCCAAGTCCTCCGAGACGCCCGCGAGTTCGGTGCCGACCACGAACCGTTCGGCGCCCGTGTCCCGCGCGAGCTCCGCGTAGTGCGTGATGAACTTCTCGTACGAGGCGAACCAGGCCGCCCGGTCGGCGGGGCGGATCTCCGCCCGGTCGGTGCCGTCCACCAGGTCCACGTGCGGCTTCAGCATCACCTTGAGCCCGGCCCGGTGCGCCAGGGCGGTGATCCGCCGCACGCTCGCGTCGCTCGCGGTCTCCTCGGTGGGACGCTGCTCCGAATCCTTGGTGCTCGTTTGGTACCAGGTGGGCGTGAAGACGACCCAGCGCGCCCCCGTGTGCGCGATGTC
The DNA here is from genome assembly GCF_014649795.1 of Streptomyces melanogenes. Lineage (GTDB taxonomy): Bacteria > Actinomycetota > Actinomycetes > Streptomycetales > Streptomycetaceae > Streptomyces > Streptomyces noboritoensis. Next base: position 491,297 of record NZ_BMTS01000003.1, on the reverse strand, counting down.
CCGCAGATACGCCTCGGCGCGCGGGCTGTCGTAGTCGTCCGCCGACCAGGACGGCAGGGTCATGCCCCGCACCCGCCCGTCGGCGGCGGACCCGGACGGGCTCGGGCCGGGCGCGGAGTCGTCGCCCGGCTCCCCCGAGCAGCCCCCGAGCACGAGCGCGGCGGCCGCGGCGAGAGCCGCGACCGCCTTCTTTCGAGTGGTGCTCACAGCGCCGCGGGGCTGACGAAGGTGTAGCCGAGGGCCTTGATACCGTCGATCGTGTCCTTCAGCGGCTGGACCGGATAGTAGGGGTGGTAGAAGAAGCTCGCGAAGCCGTCCCGGACCGCCAGGTTGGCCTTGGCCGACGCGATCAGGTCCGCGGGCAGCCGCGGTGGATGGTTGTTGTACGCCACGGGCTCATAGTTCCCGATGTTCTCGGGCAGCACCTTCGTCCCGTACACGTCGTTGACGACGTACGGGAAGAACTGGCCGATGAACCGGTTCGGGTCCGCCGTACCACCGCTCAGCGTCCCCGCGAAGTACAGCGAACGCTCCAGCCGGGACGGGTAGTTCTGCGCGAAGACGTGGTAGTCCGTGGCGGAGGCGGCGTAGTGCGGGGTGGTCCACAGCTGCGGGCGCGGCAGCCCGGCCGCGGTGAACGCCGCGAGGCCCGCGGTGATCCGGGACTGGGCCCAGGCCGTGGAGTCCTCGGCCACCGGCCCGTCGTAGACCACGTTGTTCGCCGCGTCGACGTGCGCCCGGTAGAACTCGAAGTCGTCGCCGGTGACCCCGGTGTACGGGTTGTCGACGTTGCTGTACTGGTGCGTGTAGCCGTGCTCCATCAGCACGGCGCCGCGCGCCAGCATGTACTGGAGCGCCGAGACGACCTGCGGCCGCTGCGCGAGCGTCACGGTCTGCGGGGTCCCGCCGTTGTAGACGCCCCTGGGGTCCGTGTAGACCGGGATGACGTTGATGCCGTACGGGATCTGCTGGGAGTACAGGTAGTCCGCCATCGCCCGCAGCTGCGCCGGGTCGGAGTCGGGGCTGATGTCCTCCAGGCGGACCATCGCCCGGTGGCGGGCGGCGGTGCCGGGGGCCAGCGCGTCGTACAGCATGTCCTCGAAGGCGATCACGCGGTCGCTCTCGGAGACGTACACGAAGGGGAGCTCCCCGACATAGGTGAGGTTGGCGGACCGCACCGCCCACGGGAAGGTCTTCCCGCTCGCCGAGTCCAGCGCCTCGGCCACCTTGGTGACCGCCGGATAACCCGCCCCGGTCAGGATGTTGGGGCGCAGCACACCGCCGTCCTGCCCGGCCGGGATCGTCCGGGTGAGGGTCTGGCCGCCGTAGGTGACCTGGGTGACGTTGCCGACGGAGCCGCCGTCCTCGAAGTACGAGGTGGTCGGGTCCCAGCCGTACTTCTGGGTGAACGGGGCGACCCCCACCGCGTTGCCCATGTTCCAGATGTTGTCCCCGACCCAGGTCACCGGGGTCGTGGAGGCCTGCACGTCCTGGTAGAACGCGGCCGGTACGGCGTCCGGGATGCCACCGCCGTAGTAGGTGGAGCCGAGGTAGACGGCCGCCGTGTACTGGCCGAGCATCCCGGCGGTGTACTGGGAGACCGGCTTGGCGGTCACGGTGCCGAAGTGGCCGCCGAGGTTCGCCGTGGCCATGGCGTACAGCTCACCGAGGTAGCCGTAGGGGCCCGTGGTGTCGTACAGGACCAAGGTCGAGGTCGTGGCGGGCGGCGCCGCATCCAGGAGCCGGCGCACGGTGTCCGTCACGGTCGACAGGAGCGTCTTGACGATCGGGGGCGGTGCCGCGCGGCGCCGGGTGTCCGCCGCGAGGTGCGCCTTCGCCCAGTCCGCGAGGCCCACCCGGCTGACGTTCGCCGCCGGTGCGAGCGATTCCGGCCGCGGCCGGCGGCCGTCCGGCCCGGCGGCCGAGGCCGCGAACGCGGTGCCCGCCAGCACGGCCAGCACCAGGAACAGGACGGAGATGCGGCGCCGGCCCCGCCGCCCGCGCACGGTCGCTCTTTTCAGGGATTTCATGAGTGATTGCCCCCCTCTTCTCTTCGCCACAGAATGGCAAAACCAGGGACCCTTGCCGGTTTTTCCGACCGGGACCCTGGTCGAATGAGGGCCACGATTCTTCTGGCCGACCGCAAAGCATGTCAATGGCGCACGGCCTCCCATTCTGAATGCGCCCCGCGCCCCCTGATTCGATCCATGAACTTTTAACTTCGCGCTCACGGCCCTGTCCGAACCTGCTACGTTCGCCATCTCACGCGGAGACGTGTGGGTAAAAATGGGGGGGAACCCATGTACGGAAAACCTGCCTTGGGCACAGTGCTGCCGCTGGCGGGGATGGCGGCGGCACCCGAGGCCGTGCCGGGCCTACCTTTGGCCAAGGCTCTGCAGGCCACAGCGGGTGCGGGCTTCGTTCTCTACTGCCTGATCGCCTGCATCCTCATATCGATCAGAATTCGACTCCGCTGGCGCACCGGTTCGAATGTTCAGCCCGACGGGGCACGCCCCGACGACCTGGGGCGGAAATGATCGTAGAGTTGCTCCTGTGGTCCAGCATTTCCATCATCCTCATGGCGGGCTGCTACAACACCGGTCTCTTTCTGCTCTCCAGGCGCCGGGCGCCCCGCAGAAAAGGACCGCGCAAAGAAAGGCTCTATATATTCCTCCTCGCCTGCCTCAATGAAGAACAGGTGCTGGCCGAGAGCCTGGCACGGATCACCGCACTGCCCGCCGGGAATTTCCTGGCCCTGGTCATCGACGACGCCTCGGACGACCGTACGTCCGAGATAGCCCGGGCGGCGGGCCCCGACCGGGTCCTGCTGCACCGGCGCGAACTGCCGGACGCCCGGCGCGGCAAGGGCGCCGCGCTCAACGACGGCGTACGGTTCCTGACCGAATCCGGTGTGCTCGACGGGCACGATCCGGACGACGTCATCGTCTGCGTGGTCGACGCGGACGGGCGCCTGGACGGCCATGTGGTCCAGTCCGTCGACCCGTTCTTCGACGACCCCCGCACCGGAGCCACCCAGATCTGCGTGCGGATGTACAACCGGGGCACCGGACTGCTCGCCCGCCTCCAGGACATGGAGTTCGTCGTCTACGGCGACGTCTTCCAGAGCGCGCGCCGGTTCATCGGAAGCGTCGGCATGGGCGGCAACGGCCAGTTCATGCGGCTGTCGGCGCTGCACACCCTGGGGCCCGGCGGCCCCTGGAGCGACAGCCTCACCGAGGACCTGGACCTCGGCGTACGGCTGATCGCGAAGGGCTGGGCCACCCAACACTGCACCACCGCCTCGGTCTCGCAGCAGGCCGTTCTCAGCCTGCGGCGCCTGGTACGGCAGCGATCCCGCTGGTTCCAGGGCCACCTCCAGTCGGCCGGACTCGTCCCGCTCATCCTGCGGGAGGTCCCCACCCGACCCGCGCTCGACCTGCTCTACCACCTCTCCAGCCCGGTGCTGATCCTGCTCACCTCGCTGCTGCCGCTGTCGTTCCTGGTCGCCCTCGGCGGCACCGCCCTCGCCTCCGTCGAGGCGGGCAGGGCGCTGGTGTCACCGATGTGGCTGCTCGGCCCGTACGTGCTCTCCTTCACCGCCGCGTACGCGTACGGCTTCGTGTACGCCAAGCGCGAGCGGGACCTCGGGCTCGTGCGGTCGGTGCTCGTCGCCCACGTCTTCGTGTTCTACGGCTACATCTGGTTCGCCGCCGGCTGGTGGGGGCTGTGGCGGATGGCGACCGGCAAGCGCACCTGGCTCAAGACCGCCCGCACCTGAGCGGCGGTCCCGCGCCGGGCCCGTGGGCGCACCTCTCACTTCTCTCATCGTGCTCGTCCTTGTCATAGGGGGGACCTATGTCTGCCATGCCTTCGTTTCCTTCCGGTGCGCCCGTGCGCGCCATGCTGGTGCTCGGCACCCGGCCCGAGGCGATCAAACTGGCGCCGCTCGCCCGGGCGCTGGCCGGCGGTACGGAGTTCGAGCCGGTCGTCGTGACCACCGGCCAGCACCGCGAGATGCTCCACCAGATGCTGGGCCTGCTGGGGGTCGACGTCCGCCACGCGCTCGACGTGATGCGCAACCGCCAGCAGCTCTCCGATCTGACGTCCCGTCTGGTGGAGGGGCTCGGCCAGCTCCTGCGCAGGGAGCGGCCCGACCTGGTCGTGGTCCAGGGCGACACCACGACCGCGCTGGCCGGGGCGCTCGCCGCCTTCTACGAACACATTCCCGTCGCCCACGTCGAGGCGGGGCTGCGCACCGGGGTCCTGGACAACCCGTTCCCCGAGGAGCTCAACCGCTGCCTCATCGGGCGGATCGCGCGCTGGCACTTCGCCCCCACCGAGCGCGCGGCCCGGCATCTGCGGGCCGAGGGCATCCCCGAGGGCCAGATCTTCACCACCGGCAACACCGTCATCGACAACCTCCACTGGGCGCTCGCCGAGGGGATCGGGACCTGTGCGTTCCGCACCGCGCGGCGGCGGGTCCTGGTCACCCTGCACCGGCGGGAGAACCAGGGCGCCCGGATGCACGCGATGGGCCGGGCGCTGAGCCGGCTCGCCGAGCGGGGCGACGTGGAGATCGTGATCCCGCTGCACAAGAGCCCGGCGGTGCGCGAGGCGCTGCTGCCGCTGACGGGCCGGGCGGGCATCACCCTGGTCGAGCCGCTGGACTACCCGGACTTCACGGCCACGCTCGCGGGCTGCGACCTGGTGCTCACCGACTCCGGCGGCATCCAGGAGGAGGCCCCCAGCCTGGGCAAGCCCGCACTGGTGCTGCGGACCACCACCGAGCGGCCGGAGGCGGTGGAGGCCGGGGCGGCCCGGCTCGTCGGCACCGATCCGGAGGCCATCGTGGCCGCGGCGGCCGCGCTCCTGGACGACCCCGGCGCGTACCGGCGGATGGCGACGGCGGGCAATCCGTACGGGGACGGCGGCGCGACGGCGCGGATCGTCACCCAGCTGAGTGAGGACTTCGCGGCGGAAGTCCCGTCCGCCCCCGTGCCGTTGCTCCCCGCGCCCCCCGTAGCCGGCGGACCGGGTCCATACTCGACGGCATGACGACAGCCCCGCGTCTGCGGCGCCCGGTCCCGCCGACCGGGCCGGGTGGCCGCAGACGCAGAGCCACCGCTCTGGTCCTGGCCACCGCCCTGCTGGCGGCCGGGGCCTTCGGGTTGAGCAGGTGCGTGGGCGGCGGGGGCCCGGCGCCGCGCGAGTCCTGGGCCGACGGCACGGCGCACGGCCCCTGGCAGTCGGTGTTCAACGGGCACGGCGTCAACACGGGCGACGACCACTCCCTGGAGCTGGCGCCGCGGCGGGCCACCGACCCGGGCACCACCCACGCGGGCCTCGTGGTGAGCCGGGCCGTCTACGGCGACGTGCGCTACGAGGCCCGGATGCGCACGGTCGAGCAGCTGCGCACGCCCGCGCCGAACACCTGGGAGGTGGCCTGGCTGGTGTGGGCGTACACCGACCCGGAGCACTTCTACTACATCACTCTCAAGCCCAACGGCTGGGAGCTGGGCAAGCGCGATCCCGCCTACCCGGGCGGCCAGCGCTTCCTGGCGACGGGCGAGCGGGGCTTCCCGGTCGGCACGTGGTACACGGTCCGGGTCGTGCAGCAGGGCGCCCATCTCCAAGTGGCCGTCGACACGGCGGGCCTCGCCGACTTCACCGACGCCGAACGCCCCTATCTCCAGGGCGCGTTGGGGGCGTACACGGAGGACGCGCGGGTGGAGTTCCGGCAGCTGCGGGCCGAGGGCGGCAAGGGCTGACGCGCCGCGGCGCCCACCCGGTCGTCCGGTCGGGGACAGTGGGGCAGGCGCCGCGCTGCGGGGGCCCGGGGGCGTCCCCCGATCCTGCGCAGCCCGTACACCGTTGTACGGAACGATTTTGGGTGGAGCGGACTCAGACCGTCAGCGCCCGGTCCGTCGGACGGATCGGGGCGGGCAGTGCGCTCCTCCCCGTAAGGTACCGGTCCACACCCCGTGCTGCCGAACGGCCCTCCGCGATCGCCCAGACGATCAAGGACTGGCCGCGCCCGGCGTCACCGGCCACGTACACTCCGTCGACGTTCGTCGCGAAGTCGGCGTCGCGGGCGACGTTGCCGCGCTCGTCGAGCTCCAGGCCGAACTGCGCCACCAGGCCGTTGGACTGGTCGGTGCCGGTGAAGCCCATGGCGAGGGTGACCAGCTGGGCGGGGATCTTCCGCTCGGTGCCCGGCTTCTGGGTGAGCTTGCCGTCCACGAACTCCACCTCGACCAGGTGCAGGAACTGGACGTTGCCGTCCTCGTCGCCCTCGAAGTGGGTGGTGGAGACGGAGTAGACCCGCTCGCCGCCCTCCTCGTGGGCCGAGGTGACCTTGTAGAGCATCGGGAACGTCGGCCAGGGCTGGTTGGCGTTCCGGTCCTCGCCGGGCCTCGGCATGATCTCCAGCTGGGTGACCGAGGCCGCGCCCTGGCGGTGGGCGGTGCCCACGCAGTCCGCGCCCGTGTCGCCGCCGCCGATCACGACGACGTGCTTGCCCTCGGCGGTGAGCGGGGGCGCCACGAAGTCGCCCTCCTGCACCTTGTTCGCCAGCGGCAGGTACTCCATCGCGAAGTGGATGCCGTTCAGCTCGCGGCCGGGGACCGGCAGGTCGCGGGAGACCGTGGCACCGGCCGCGATGACCACCGCGTCGTAGCGGCGGCGCAGCTTCACCGCGTCGATGTCGACGCCGATCTCCACCTCGGTGCGGAACTTGGTGCCCTCCGCGCGCATCTGCTCGATGCGGCGGTTGATGTGCACCTTCTCCATCTTGAACTCGGGGATGCCGTAGCGCAGCAGACCGCCGATGCGGTCGGCGCGCTCGTACACCGCGACCGTGTGGCCGGCCCGGGTCAGCTGCTGGGCGGCGGCCAGGCCCGCCGGGCCCGAGCCGATGACCGCGACGGTCTTGCCGGAGAGCCGCTCCGGCGGCTGCGGGGTGACGTCGCCGCTGTCCCATGCCTTGTCGATGATCGAGACTTCGACGTTCTTGATGGTGACGGCGGGCTGGTTGATGCCGAGCACGCACGCCGACTCGCAGGGAGCCGGGCACAGCCGCCCGGTGAACTCCGGGAAGTTGTTGGTGGCGTGCAGCCGCTCGGACGCCGCCGACCAGTCCTCGCGGTAGGCGTAGTCGTTCCACTCGGGGATCAGGTTCCCCAGCGGACAGCCGTTGTGGCAGAACGGGATGCCGCAGTCCATGCAGCGCCCGGCCTGCTTGCTGATGATCGGCAGCAGCGAGCCGGGAACGTAGACCTCGTTCCAGTCCTTGACGCGCTCGGCCACGGGGCGGGTCCGCGCGACCTCGCGACCGGTGGTGAGAAAGCCCTTGGGGTCAGCCATTGGTCGCCGCCTCCATCATCTTCTCGGTGGTCTCCTGCTCGGAGAGACCGGCGAGCTCAGCGGCTTCCTTGGCGGCGAGCACTGCCTTGTACGTGGACGGGATGATCTTGCTGAAGCGCCGGGCCGCGGCGGGCCAGTCGGCGAGCAGCTTCTCGGCGACCGTGGAGCCGGTCTCCTCCTGGTGGCGGCGCACGACGTCGTGCAGCCACTGCTCGTCGGCCTCGGTGAGGGCCTCGACCGCCGTCAGGTTGCCGGAGTTGACGTGGTTCGGGTCGAGGTCGATCACGTACGCGATGCCGCCGGACATGCCGGCCGCGAAGTTACGCCCGGTCTCGCCCAGGACCACCGCGTGGCCGCCGGTCATGTACTCGCAGCCGTGGTCGCCCACGCCCTCCGAGACCACCAGGGCGCCGGAGTTGCGGACGCAGAACCGCTCGCCGGTGCGGCCGCGCAGGAACAGCTCGCCGCCGGTCGCGCCGTACGCGATGGTGTTGCCCGCGATGGTCGAGTACTCGGCGAGGTGGTCGGCGCCGCGGTCCGGGCGGACGATCACCCGGCCGCCGGAGAGGCCCTTGCCGACGTAGTCGTTGGCGTCGCCCTCCAGGCGCAGCGTCACACCGCGCGGCAGGAAGGCGCCGAAGGACTGGCCCGCCGAGCCGGTGAAGGTCACGTCGATGGTGTCGTCGGGCAGGCCCGCGCCGCCGAACTTCTTGGTCACCTCGTGGCCGAGCATGGTGCCGACGGTCCGGTTGATGTTGCGGATCGCGACCTGGGCGCGGACCGGCTGGGCGTCCTCGGCGGTGGCGGCGCCGAGCGCGTCGGCGGCGAGCTCGATGAGCTCGTTGTCGAGCGCCTTCTCCAGGCCGTGGTCCTGCTCGACGACGGCGTGGCGCACCGCGCCCTCGGGCAGCTCGGGCACGTGGAAGAGGGCGTCCAGGTCGAGGCCCTGCGTCTTCCAGTGGCGCACCGCGCGGCTGGTGTCGAGGAGCTCGGCGTGGCCGACGGCCTCCTCGATCGACCGGAAGCCCAGCTCGGCGAGGAGCTCGCGGACCTCCTCGGCGATGAACTGGAAGAAGTTGACGACGTACTCGGCCTTGCCGGAGAACCGGTCGCGCAGCACCGGGTTCTGGGTGGCGATGCCGACCGGGCAGGTGTCCAGGTGGCAGACGCGCATCATGACGCAGCCGGAGACGACGAGCGGCGCGGTCGCGAAACCGAACTCCTCGGCGCCGAGCAGCGCGGCGATGACCACGTCGCGGCCGGTCTTGAGCTGGCCGTCGGTCTGGACGACGATCCGGTCGCGCAGGCCGTTGAGCAGCAGGGTCTGCTGGGTCTCGGCGAGGCCGAGCTCCCAGGGGCCGCCCGCGTGCTTGAGCGAGGTGAGCGGGGATGCGCCCGTGCCGCCGTCGTGGCCGGAGATGAGGACCACGTCCGCGTGCGCCTTGGAGACACCCGCGGCGACCGTGCCGACACCGACCTCGGAGACCAGCTTCACGTGGATGCGGGCCGCCGGGTTGGCGTTCTTGAGGTCGTGGATCAGCTGGGCCAGGTCCTCGATGGAGTAGATGTCGTGGTGCGGCGGCGGCGAGATGAGGCCGACGCCGGGCGTCGAGTGACGCGTCTTGGCGACCCACGGGTAGACCTTGTGGCCGGGCAGCTGGCCGCCCTCGCCGGGCTTGGCGCCCTGCGCCATCTTGATCTGGATGTCGTCCGCATTGACCAGGTACTCGCTGGTGACGCCGAAGCGGCCGGAGGCGACCTGCTTGATGGAGGAGCGGCGCGCCGGGTCGTACAGGCGGTCCGGGTCCTCGCCGCCCTCGCCGGTGTTGGACTTGCCGCCCAGCTGGTTCATGGCGATGGCGAGCGTCTCGTGCGCCTCGCGCGAGATCGAGCCGTACGACATGGCGCCGGTGGAGAAGCGCTTGACGATCTCGGAGACCGGCTCGACCTCGTCGATGGAGATCGAGGGGCGGTCCGAGGAGAAGCCGAAGAGCCCGCGGAGCGTCATCAGCCGCTCGGACTGCTCGTTCACGCGCTCGGTGTACTGCTTGAAGATGTCGTACCGGCGGCCGCGGGTGGCGTGCTGGAGGCGGAAGACCGTCTCCGGGTCGAACAGGTGCGGCTCGCCCTCGCGGCGCCACTGGTACTCGCCGCCGATCTCCAGCGCGCGGTGGGTGGCCGCGATGCCGGAGGCGGGGTACGCCTTGGCGTGCCGGGCGGCGACCTCCTTGGCGATGACGTCGATCCCGGCGCCGCCGATCTTGCTGGCGGTGCCGCTGAAGTACGTGCCGACGAACTGCTCGTCCAGGCCGATGGCCTCGAAGACCTGGGCGCCCCGGTAGGAGGCGACGGTCGAGATGCCCATCTTGGACATCACCTTGAGGACGCCCTTGCCCAGCGCGTAGATCAGGTTGCGGATCGCCTGCTCGGGCTCCAGGCCCTCGATGAAGGTGCCCGCGCGGACCAGGTCCTCGACGGACTCCATCGCCAGGTACGGGTTGACGGCCGCGGCGCCGTAGCCGATCAGCAGCGCCACGTGGTGCACCTCGCGCACGTCACCGGCCTCGACGAGCAGCCCCACCTGGGTGCGCTGCTTCGTACGGATGAGGTGGTGGTGGACGGCGGCGGTGAGCAGCAGCGACGGGATCGGCGCGTGCTCGGCGTCGGAGTGCCGGTCGGAGAGGACGATCAGGCGGGCGCCGTTCTCGATGGCGGCGTCGACCTCGGTGCGGATGGCCTCGATGCGCTCGGCGAGCGCGTCGCCGCCGCCGGAGACCCGGTAGAGGCCGGAGAGCGTCGCGGCCTTGAAGCCCGGCATGTCGCCGTCGGCGTTGACGTGTATCAGCTTGGCCAGCTCGTCGTTGTCGATCACCGGGAACGGCAGCGTGACGCTGCGGCAGGACGCGGCGGTCGGGTCGAGCAGATTGCCCTGCGGACCCAGCGAGGAGCGCAGCGAGGTGACGAGCTCCTCGCGGATGGCGTCCAGCGGCGGGTTGGTGACCTGCGCGAACAGCTGGGTGAAGTAGTCGAAGAGCAGCCGGGGGCGCTCGGAGAGGGCCGCGATCGGCGAGTCCGTGCCCATCGAGCCGAGCGGCTCGCCGCCGGTGCGGGCCATCGGCGCGAGGATGACGCGCAGCTCTTCCTCGGTGTAGCCGAAGGTCTGCTGGCGGCGGGTGACCGAGGCGTGCGTGTGCACGATGTGCTCGCGCTCGGGCAGGTCCTCCAGCTCGATCTCGCCGGCTTCCAGCCACTCGGCGTACGGGGCCTCGGCGGCCAGCGCCGCCTTGATCTCGTCGTCCTCGATGATGCGGTGCTCGGCGGTGTCGACGAGGAACATCTTGCCGGGCTGCAGGCGGCCCTTGCGGACGACCTTCGCCGGGTCGATGTCGAGCACGCCGACCTCGGAGGAGAGCACGACCAGGCCGTCGTCGGTGACCCAGTAGCGGCCCGGGCGCAGGCCGTTGCGGTCCAGGACCGCGCCGACCTGGGTGCCGTCGGTGAAGGTGACGCAGGCCGGGCCGTCCCAGGGCTCCATCATCGTGGAGTGGTACTGGTAGAAGGCGCGCCGGTCCGGGTCCATCGAGTCGTGGTTCTCCCACGCCTCGGGAACCATCATCAGGACGGAGTGCGGCAGCGAGCGGCCGCCGAGGTGGAGGAGCTCCAGCACCTCGTCGAAGGAGGCGGAGTCGGAGGCGTCCGGCGTACAGACCGGGAAGATCCGGTCCAGCGTCTCGCCCGTGAACAGCTCGCTGACGAGCTGCGACTCGCGGGCCACCATCCAGTTGCGGTTGCCCTTGACCGTATTGATCTCGCCGTTGTGCGCGACGAAGCGGTACGGGTGGGCGAGCGGCCAGGAGGGGAAGGTGTTCGTCGAGAAGCGCGAGTGGACCAGCGCGACGGCGGTGGCGAACCGGCGGTCGGAGAGGTCCGGGAAGAACGGCTCCAGCTGCCCGGTGGTGAGCATGCCCTTGTAGACGATCGTGCGGGCGGAGAGCGAGGGGAAGTACACCCCGGCCTCGCGCTCGGCGCGCTTGCGCAGGACGAAGGCCTTGCGGTCGAGCGCGATGCCGGTGCTGGTCCCGTCGGCGACGAAGAGCTGCCGGAAGGCGGGCATGGTGGCGCGGGCGCCGTTGCCGAGCAGCTCGGGCGTGACGGGCACCTCGCGCCAGCCGAGGACGTCCAGGCCCTCCTCGGCGGCGATGGCCTCGATCCGCGCCACGGCCGAGGCGCTGTCCTCGACGGGCAGGAAGGCGATGCCGACGGCGTACGCACCGGCCTCGGGCAGCTCGAAGGAGGTGACCTCGCGCAGGAACGCGTCCGGCACCTGGAGCAGGACGCCGGCGCCGTCACCGGAGTCCGGCTCGGAGCCGGTGGCACCCCGGTGTTCGAGATTGCGCAGTACGGTCAGCGCCTGCTCGACCAGCTCATGGCTGGCCTCACCGGTCAGGGTGGCCACGAACCCGACACCGCAGGCGTCGTGTTCGTTACGGGGGTCGTACATCCCCTGCGGAGCAGGTCGACCGTCCATGGGCGACCAGGCGTCGGAACGCATCGGCTCTCCCGTCGTCGTCGTGGCATATACACAGCCGAGGGACGACGTTGGCCCTCTGCGAAATTTCGTGCAGGTTACATGATGGGACGGATCTCGGGAACTGGATAGTCCATTCCAACATGCGGACACTCGGGCGGCGCTCGCCGCGCTTTCCGGGGCAGGCTTCATTGCCTGCGGCAGCGGAGTGTGTACGGCCTATGCCCGGTGGTCGAAGAGGCGAAACCGCCCAGTAACGATTAGTTATGTGGGGTCCTGCATACTCCCGCATCTTACGGGTGGCGGGGCGGTCCCGCGCAGGACGTAGGTCACATGGTGACCCCGGACTCACCCGGGCGCACGGCGAAGGCCCGCCCGGACGGGTGCACGTCGGGGCGGGCCTTCGGGGCGAGAGGTGCCGGCGGGGCCGGGGTGCCGGTCAGCCCACCGCTGTACCGAAGAGCGAGCCGAGGCCGAAGGTGAGGGCCGCGGCCGCGCCGCCGAGGGCCAGCTGGCGCACCCCGCTGAACCACCACGAGCGCGCGGTGACCTTGGCGACGACGGCGCCGCAGGCGAAGAGACCGACCAGCGCCAGCAGCACGGCGGGCCACAGTGCGGTCGCGCCGAGCAGATACGGCAGTACGGGAAGGATCGCGCCCAGGGCGAACGAGCCGAAGGACGAGACGGCGGCGACGGCGGGCGACGGCAGGTCGTCCGGGTCTATGCCGAGCTCCTCGCGGGCGTGGATCTCCAGCGCCTGCTCGGGGTCGCGGGAGAGCTGCATGGCGACCTCGCGGGCGAGCGCGGGCTCGACACCGCGCGACACGTAAAGCTCGGCCAGCTCCTCCATCTCGTCCACCGGGTGCTTGCGCAACTGCTGGCGCTCGACGTCGAGTTCGGCCTCGACGAGCTCGCGCTGCGAGGCGACGGAGGTGTACTCGCCGGCGGCCATGGAGAAGGCCCCGGCGGCCAGACCGGCGAGGCCGGTGACGATGATGGTGTGCTGCGAGACGGCACCGCCCGCGACGCCGGTCATCAGGGCGAGGTTGGAGACGAGCCCGTCCATCGCGCCGAAGACGGCGGGGCGCAGCCAGCCGCCGTTGACGTCCCGGTGCGTGTGGTTGTCCCGGTGCGCCTCGTGCAGCGCGGCTTCGGTGTTGATGACGGACACAGCTCTCCCCTTGCGTTCAGCAGCGGGCGCTTGCGTCCCGCCCCCCTCTTCTCCGTCGAAATTACGCTCGATGTAAGCCCCGCGCTAGCAAGGCAGGCCGTACTTACCCAGGTCAGAGGGGTGTTGTGCTCATTCGTGGCCGGTCTTGCACACATGTGGCGGGAGGGTGACAGATGGACTCCCGGCTCGTTCGGCGTGGCAGAGATCAAGCGAAGGATCCGGCGACGTCGAAAGGCCTCCCATGGAGTTGATCGCCAGCGGCCCCGGCACGGCCGAGGCCATCCGCGAGCGGGCCAGGGGCGCGCTGCTCGGCCTCGCGGTGGGGGACGCGCTCGGCGCCCCCGCCGAGAACATGAAACCGTCGGAGATCCGGGCCCGCTGGGGCCGGATCGAGGGCTTCGTCTCGGACGACCCGGCGGGCACGGACGACACCGAGTACGCCATCTTCTCCGGCCTGCTGCTCGCCCGGCACGGCTCGGCGCTCACGGTCACCCATGTCGAACACGCCTGGCACCACTGGATCGCGGACCGCGACGAGGGCCCGTTCCGGGGCGCGGGCTTCAGCGAGCGCGGAACCCTGGAGAACCTCCGCCGGGGCCTGGCCGCGCCGATCTCGGCCCAGCACCGCCACGCCTGGAGCGACGGGCTGGCCATAAGGGCGGCGCCGTTCGGCGTGTTCGCGGCGGGCGCCCCGAGGGAGGCGGCGCGGCTGGTGGCGATCGACGGCTGCGTCAGCCACGAGGGCGAGGGCATCTACGGCGGCCAGGCGGTGGCGGCGGGCGTAGCGGCGGCGATGACGGGCGGGAGCCTCACCTCGGTGATCGCGGCGGCCCTCTCGGTGATCCCGATGGACTCCTGGACCGCACGCTCGCTGCGCCGCGCGGTGGCGGTGGCCGACCAGGGCGAACGGGCGGTCCGCTCGGCGGTGGTGATCGGCGGCTACCCGTGGACGGACCTGGCCCCCGAAGCGGTCGCCCTGGCCTTCGGCGCCTTCGCCACGGCCCGGGGCGACTTCACGGCGTCGGTCCTGACGGCGGTCAACATGGGCCGCGACGCGGACACGACGGCGGCGGTGGCGGGCGCCCTGGCCGGCGCGTACGGCGGCGCCGCGTCGATCCCCGCCGCCTGGTCCTCCGCGATCGGCCCGGTCCGCGGCAGCTGCCTCCCCGAGATGCGCGGCTACCACGTCCTGGACATCGCGGACCTGCTGACGCCGGATCCTGAGGAAGGGGAGAGCGCGTGATGGGTGACGAGGTTTCCGAGGGGCGTACGGAGCTCCGCAGCGGGGTGCCGGGGCTGTCCCAGGCCGACCGCATCCAGGGCCTCCTGCTCGGCCTGGCCGCCGGGGACGCCGCCGGGTGGCCCGCCGCGCGGCACCGGGCCGCGCGGATGCCCGAGTGGACCCGGCGGCTCACCCGCGAGCTCGACACCTTCGCCGAGCAGAACGCCACCACCACCCTGCCCGTCCCCATCGCCCTCAACCAGCCCCCCGAACCGCTGCGCCTGGGCCCGTCGGACGACGCCGAGTGGGCCGCGTTCGCCGCCGAGACCGTGCTCACCGCCGCCGAGCCGCTGCTCGCCCACCTCACCCCGGCCCGACGCGTCCGCGCCGCCGTCGACCGCGCCTGGAACCTCCTCGCCGCCGAGGTCGCCGCGGCGGCCGAACGCGCCCCCGAGGTCGAGTCCGCGGTGCTCCCCCTGCGCGCCCGCATCTCCGTACGCGCGGGCCTCGGCAACCTCGCCACCGGCCTGCGCCCGCCCGCCACCGGCCACGACAACCCGCACTACTTCGACGACGCCGCCTGCGTACGCGCCGCCGTCCTCGCCGTCGTCCACCCCGGCGCGCCCCGGGAAGCCGCCGAACTGGCCGAGTTCGACGCCCGGTACACCCAGGACGGCGACGGCGTGCACGGCGCCCGGGCCGTCGCCGCGGCGGTCGCGGCCGCGCTCGGCGGGGCCGGGGTCCAGGACGCCGTGGCGGCCGCCCTCGACGAACTCCCGCCCGACACCGAGATCGGCCGCAACGCCCAGCACGCCGTCAAGCTCGCGCACGACTTCGCCGACGACACGGCGGGCGCGTTCGCCCTGGTCCCGCTCCTGGAGCACCAGATCGTGGACCACGTCTACAGCTACGGGATCGCCGCCGCCGAGACCGTCCCCGTCGCCCTCGCCCTGGCCACCGCCTCGCGCGGCACGGTCGCCGAGGCGGTCCCGGCCGCGGCCTGTCTGTCCCGGGTCGCGGACTCGGCGCCCGCCCTCGCCGGGGCGCTCACCGGCGCGCTCGGCGGCGGCGCGGCGATCCCCGCCCCCTGGCTGGACGCCTGCCGCACCCTGTCCGGCTGCGCCCTCCCGCGCCTGGCCGGCACCGACCTCGTGGAGCTCGCCGGGCTCCTCGCCGACACGCTGCGCCACCCGCCGGGCGGCTGAGCTTTTCACCGCTTTAGGCGAAAGTGCCGCGAACCCCCGCGAACTGACCGTCCAGGGTGGACAATTCCGGCATGACGCTCACGACGTCGTACACGACGCTCACTCTTGAGGACCGCATCACCGGCGCCCTGGTCGGCGCGGCCGTCGGGGACGCCCTCGGCGGCCCGGTCGAGGGCTACACCCCGGAGCAGATCGTGGAGCGGCACGGCGGCCGCGTCCACGGCGTCGTCGGCCCCTGGCACGGCGACGACTGGCGTACGGCGCGGCCGATCGCCCCGTACCACAAGGGCGACGGCCACGTCACCGACGACACCTTGATGACGCACGCGCTGATCCGGGTGTATGAGCAGGTCCGCGACCACCTGGACGCGTACGCGGTCGCGGACCACCTGGTCCCCGACCTGATCGCGCACCCCCGCTGGATCCCGGAGCTCGAAGCCGAGGCGATCCCCCTCCACCGGATCTTCCTCGCCGAGAAGTGGATCGTGGCCCGGCTGCACTACGGCCACGTGGACCCGCGCGAGGCGGGCACCGGCAACATCGTCAACTGCGGCGCGGCGATGTACATGGCCCCGGTCGGCCTGGTCAACGCGGCCAACCCGGCGGCGGCGTACGCGGAAGCCCTGGAGGTGGCGGCCCCGCACCAGTCCTCGTACGGCCGGGAGGCGGCGGGCGTGTTCGCGGCGGCGGTGGCGGCGGCGTGCGCACCGAACGCGACGGCGACGAGCGTCGTGGAAACATGCCTGACCCTGGCAAAAGACGGAACGCGCTCGGCGATCGAGGCAGTGGCGGAAACGGCCTCCGCCCACACGGACTTCGAGTCGGCTCTGGCCCCCCTGCGGGCGGCGATCGCCCCCTTCGACACCGTCGGCCCGGACTACCGCGCCCCGTCCCTGGGCGCCCGCCGCCCGTCCCGCCTGCACGCCATCGAGGAACTCCCGATCGCCCTGGGCATGCTGCTCGTGGCCGACGGCGACTACCGCACGGCGGTCCTCGGCGCGGTGAACTACGGCCGGGACTGCGACTCCATCGCCACCATGGCGGGCGCCCTGGCGGGCGCGCTCCGGGGCGAGGCCCCCATCCCCGCCGCCTGGCCCAAACAGATCGCCGAGGCCAGCCGCCTGGACCTGCACGCCCCCGCACGGGCCCTGACGGAGGTGACCCGCGAGGTGTACGAGAAGGACCGCACCCGCCAGTCCGCCCACCACAAGGCCTTCGAGGCGCTGACCCGATGACCCCCCTACGCCTGACCTGGGTCCAGCCGGAGGACCTACTCCCCCACGAACTCCGCCAGGCGAGGGAGGACGGCAGGGAGGCGGGGCGAATCGCGGCACGCTGGAGGGCAGCGGGCGGCGGGAAGGCCCCTCGATCGGCGGGCGCGTCCCCCACACCCGCACCCCCCGAACTACGCAGGCTGGCGCTGGCCCTGCTGGACGAACTGGGCACTCTCCCCTGCCGGTTGAGTGAGGCTGAACCGACGGACTACGAGGCGATCAAGTCGGCGACGGCAACCAGTCACAGCCCAGTCCGGGGTCCGGGGCGGAGCCCCGAGGGGGTGCAGGGGCGCAGCCCCGCAAGCGGGGTGCAGGGGGCGCAGCCCCCGCCTGGGGGCCCGGGGGCGGAGCCCCCGGAGAACCACCTTCCCCACCCCCACCCCCGGAGGGTTTCGGGAAGGGGCGGGGTGGGGGAACTCCACGCCCTCCACGCCGCCTGGCTAGGCCGCGCCGCCGGCTGCCTGCTCGGCAAGCCCGTCGAGAAGCTGCCCCTCCACGGCATCCGAGCCATCGCTCGGGCCACCTCCAACTGGCCCCTCCACACCTGGTTCACCGCAACCGGCCTCCCCACCGACCTGGCCACCACGTACCCCTGGAACCGCCGCTCCGCCCCCACCTCCCTCGCCGAGAACATCGACGGCATGCCGGAGGACGACGACCTCAACTACCCCCTCCTCGGCCTGCTCCTCCTCCAGCGCCACGGCCGCGCCTTCACCACCACCCAGGTCGCCCAGCTGTGGCTGGACGAGCTCCCGGCGGGCCGTACGTTCACCGCCGAGCGCGTCGCGTACCGCAACCTCCTCGACGGGATCGAGCCGCCGCACACCGCCACCCACCGCAACCCGTTCCGCGAGTGGATCGGCGCCACCATCCGCGCCGACGTCCACGGCTGGACCAACCCGGGCGACCCCGCGGCCGCCGCCGAGCAGGCGCACCGCGACGCCGTCCTCACCCACACCGCCAACGGCGTGTACGGCGCGATGTTCACGGCCGCGGCGATCTCCCTGGCCGCCACCGGCGCGTACGACGTACACGACTGCCTGAAGGGCGGCCTCGCGGTGATCCCCCCGCGCTCCCGCCTCGCGGAGGCCGTACGCCTCGGCATCCACCTCGCCCACCAGGAAGGCGACTTCGACACCGTCGTCGACCACCTCCACACCACCCTGGGCGGCTACCACTGGGTGCACGCCGTCCCCAACGCCGCCCTGCTCGCCGCCGCCCTCACCCACGCCGACGGCGACTTCTCCGGCTCCATCTGCCGCGCGGTGTCCGGCGGCTGGGACACCGACTCCAACGGGGCCACCGCCGGATCCCTCGCGGGGCTCCTCGCCGGGCACCCGGACGCCCTGCCCGCCCGCTGGACCGCACCGCTCAAGAACCGCCTCGCCACCACCGTCGCCGACTTCGACGGCACCGGCTTCGACACCCTCGCGGAACTGACCGCACAGCTCACCCCACCCCACATCCCCCAGGAGGTACGGAGCGCATGACGCGCATCGCGGTGCTCGGCAGCACCAACATGGACCTGGTCGCCTACGTGAAGAGCGCCCCGCGCCGCGGCGAGACCGTCACCGGCCACGACTTCCGTACGATCCCGGGCGGCAAGGGCGCCAACCAGGCCGTCGCCGCGGCCCGCGCGGGCGCCGACGTCGCGCTCATCGGGGCGGTCGGCACGGACGAGTTCGGCGTACGGCTGCGGGCCGCGCTCGACGGCTCCGGTGTCGACACCGACCTCGTGCGCACCACCGAGGGGCCGTCCGGCACGGCCCACATCGTGGTCGACGCGGACGGCGGCAACGCGATCGTCGTCATCCCCGGCGCCAACGCCTCCGTCACCCACCTCGGCCCCGGCGACGAGGCGCTGATCGCGGGCGCCGAGTCGCTGCTGCTCCAGCTGGAGCTGCCGATGGACACGGTCGTCGAGGGTGCCAAGGCGGCCCGGCGCCACGGGGTGCGCACGGTCCTCACCCCCTCCCCCGTCCAGCCCCTGCCGCCCGAACTCCTCGCCGCCACCGACCTGTTGGTGGCCAACGAGCACGAGGCCGCCGCGCTCACCGGCATCGACGACCCCAAGGCGGCCTCCCGCGCGCTGCTCGAACTCGTCCCCGAGGTGGTGGTCACGCTCGGCGCCCGGGGCAGCCTGTACGCGGCGCGCGGCCAGGACCCGGTCGCGGTCCCGGCCCCGGAGGTGACCGCGGTCGACACGACGGGCGCGGGCGACACGTTCGTCGGCGCACTCGCCGTCGCCCTGGGCGAGGGCCGGGCGATGCCGCAGGCGCTCGCCTGGGCGTCGGACGCCGCCGCGCTCTCGGTCCAGCGGCCCGGCGCGGTGGCCGCCATGCCGTACCGCAAGGAGATCGACGCGGCGGCGGCCGAGGGAACCGCCCGGTGACGACTCCCCTGCAACAACTGCGGGTTCTGGACCTCGCCACCCTCTTCGCCGGGCCGCTCGCCGCGACGATGCTCGGCGACTTCGGCGCCGAGGTCATCAAGGTCGAGCACCCCCGCCGCCCCGACCCCTCGCGCGGCCACGGCCCCGCCAAGGACGGCGTCGGGCTGTGGTGGAAGCTGCTCGGCCGCAACAAACGGACGATCACCCTCGATCTGTCCACGCCGGGCGGCCGCGAGACCCTCCTCCGGCTCGCCGCCTCCACCGATGTGATCATCGAGAACTTCCGCCCGGGCACCCTGGAGCGCTGGGGCCTGGGCTGGCCCGAACTGGCCGCCGCCAACGACCGGTTGGTACTGGCCCGGGTCACCGGCTTCGGCCAGTACGGCCCGTACGCCCACCGCCCCGGCTTCGGCACGCTCGCCGAGGCGATGAGCGGCTTCGCGGCCGTCACCGGCGAGCCGGACGGCCCGCCGACGCTGCCGCCGTTCGGCCTCGCGGACTCGATCGCCGCGCTGGCCACCGCGTACGCCGTCCTGACCGCACTCACCGCGCGCGCCGCCACCGGGCGCGGGCAGGTGATCGACATGGCGATCATCGAGCCGATCCTGACGGTCCTCGGCCCCCAGCCCATCTGGTACGACCAGCTCGGTTACGTCCAGCCGCGCACCGGCAACCGCTCCCGCAACAACGCCCCGCGCAACACCTACCGTACGGCGGACGGCAGTTGGCTCGCCGTCTCCACCTCGGCCCAGTCGGTGGCCGAGCGGGTGATGCGGCTGGTGGGGCGCCCGGACCTGATCGGCGAGCCGTGGTTCGCTACCGGCTCGGGGCGGGCCGACCACGCGGACGAGCTGGACGAGGCGGTGGGCGGCTGGATCGCCCGCCGCACCCGGGAGGAGGCGATGACGGCGTTCGAGAAGGCGGAGGCGGCGATCGCGCCGATCTACGACATCCGCGAGGTGATGACGGACCCCCAGTACCGCGCGCTGGACACGCTCACCACGGTCGACGACCCGGAGCTGGGGCCGGTCAGGATGCAGAACGTCCTCTTCCGGCTCTCCGAGACCCCGGGCGCGATCCGCTGGGCGGGCCGCCCGCACGGCGCGGACACGGACGAGGTCCTGACCGAACTGGGCCTGTCCGCCCAGGAGATCACCACGCTGCGCGGGGCGGGCGCGCTGTGACGACGATCCCGCTGACCTGGCTCTACGCCCCCGGCGACCGGCCGCAGGTGGTCGAGAAGGCGCTGTCGGCGGGCGCGGACGTGGTGATCGTGGACCTGGAGGACGCGGTGGCGCCGGACCGCAAGGAGTACGCGCGGGCGGCGACGGCGGAGCTGCTCGCCGAGCCACTGTCCACGCCGGTGCACGTCCGGGTGGCCACGGAGGAGGACGTACGGGCCTTGGCCGGGCTCCCCGGTCTGGCGGGCCTGCGGCTGCCCAAGATCACCCACCCCCAGCAGGTCCAGCGCATCGCGGGCCTGGCGCCCGGCGTCCCGCTGCACCCGCTCCTGGAGAGCGCGCTCGGCGTGGAGCACGCGTACACGATCGCCTGTGCCCACCCGTCGGTGCGGAGCATCGCGCTCGGCGAGGCGGACCTCTGCGCGGATCTGGGCGTACGCAACGAGTCGGGCCTGGACTGGCCGCGCAGCCGGGTGGTGGTGGCCGCGCGGGCGGCGGGGCTGGCCCCGCCCGCGCAGTCGGTGTACCGGCACATCAGCGATCTGGCGGGGCTCGCCGCGTCCTGCGCGCACGGGCGCGGGCTGGGCTTCCTGGGGCGCGCGGCGATCCATCCGGCGCAGTTGCCGGTGATCGAGCGGGCCTATCTGCCGTCGGCGTCGGAGGTGGCGGCAGCGGAGGAGATCCTCACGGCGTCGCCCACCGACACGGGGGCGCTGGCGCTGGCGGATGGTCGCTTCGTGGATGCGGCGGTGGTGGAGGCTGCGCGCCGCACGCTGTCCTTGGCCCAGAGGGATCCCCCACCCCGCCCGTTCCCTTAACCCTCCGGGGGGTGAGATTTCGTCTGCGGGCCGTCCCCAACTGGTCGCGCAGTTCCCCGCGCCCCTAGGTACTTAGGGGCGCGGGGAACTGCGCGACCAGCCACATACGGTCCGCAGACGAACACCGGGCCTCAAAGGGCTCAGCCCTTGCTCGGCGTTCCGTTCTCGGACGGCATCGACTTCTCGGCCTCGTCGGCGGGCGCGTCGTCAGAGGGCGCATCCTCCGACTCCGGCTTCGCCTCCGCGTCAGCGGAGGACGGCTCGACCACTTCCTCCCGCCCCGGCCGCACCCGCGAAGAAATCACGATGTACGTCACGGCGAGCACGAAGACGGTGATCGCGGTCCAGTCGTTGAGGCGCAGACCCAGCACGTGGTGGGCCTCGTCGACCCGCATGTACTCGATCCAGCCGCGCCCCACGCAGTACGCCGCGACGTACAGCGCGAACGCCCGCCCGTGGCCCAGCTTGAAGCGGCGGTCCGCCCAGATGACGAGGAAGCCGACGCCGAGGCACCACAGCGACTCGTACAGGAAGGTCGGGTGGTACGTGCCCGCGACCCGGTTCGTCCCCTCGGAGATCTTCAGCGCCCACGGCACGTCGGTCGGCTTGCCGTACAGCTCCTGGTTGAACCAGTTGCCCCAGCGGCCCACGGCCTGGGCGAAGGCGATGCCGGGGGCCAGCGCGTCGGCCCAGGCCGGCAGCGGGATGCCCCGACGGCGGCAGCCGATCCACGCGCCCACCGCGCCGAACGCGATCGCGCCCCAGATGCCGAGCCCGCCCTGCCAGATCTTGAAGGCGTCGACCCAGTCCTCACCGTCGCTGAAGTACAGCTGGTAGTCGGTGATGACGTGGTAGAGCCGACCGCCGACGAGGCCGAAGGGCACCGCCCAGACGGCGATGTCGGCCACGGTGCCGGCTTTGCCGCCCCGGGCGATCCAGCGCTTGTTGCCGTACCAGACGGCGACGAAGACACCGATGATGATGCAGAAGGCGTAGCCGCGCAGCGGGATCGGTCCGAGATGGATCACGCCGGTGGACGGGCTGGGAATGAAGGCGAGGTTCATGGCAGGGTCGACGCTACCTTGCCGGGCGGGCGGTCGGACCACCCACCCGGCAACTTCTGAGTAACGAGCGGGACGGCAGGGGCTAGGGGGCCTCGTGAGCCGGAACCGCCTTGCTCGGGTGGACCGCCGCCGGGGCCTTCTTCGGGGCCGTTCCCGGGGCGTGCCCGTGCTTCGGCGCCCCGTCCTCGGCGGGCGCCCCCGCCGGCGGCGAGCTCGGGGCACTCGGCGTCGCGGCTCCCGGCTGCGACGGCGGAACCGTCCCCGGCTGCTTGCCCTTGTTCGCCTCGGCGACCCACTTCTTCAGGTTCGCCGGGCTGATCTCCTCGTCGCCCCTCTTCGGGAAGATCGACTCCCCGTTCAGCTGGACGGTCGGCGTGCCCGAGAAGGCGGCCTTCTCGAACGCCTTGTTGGACTTGGCGACCCAGCTGTCGTGCTTGCCGTCCTCCACACAGGAGCGGAAGGCGCCGGTGTCAAGGCCGGGGACCTTCCCTGCCAGCTCGATCAGTCTGCTGTTCTTCGCGAACGCGTCATCGGTCTCCTTGGGCTGATTGCCGTAGAGCACGTCGTGGTACGCCAGGAACTTGCCCGCGTCCTGGGCGCAGCCCGCCGCGTTCGCCGCGTGCAGCGAGCCGCTGCCGCCGAGGTTGCGGTCGATCAGGGTGGCGAGGTGGTACTCCACCCTGATCTGGCCGCTGTTCTCCAGATCGTGGAGCGTGGTCCGGAAGTTGTTCTCGAACATGGCGCAGGCCGGGCAGCGGAAGTCCTCCCAGACCGTGAGCGTGGACGGCGCGTCGGCGGCGCCCACCGGGATGGCCAGGTTGTCCTTGCCCTCGGCGCCGGTCGGCGCGAGCAACGGGCCCGCCGTGCTCTTCTTGCCGTCGCTCTTGGTGTTGGCCGCGATCACGCCGATCACGGCGGCCAGCCCGAGGACGCACACCACCGCCGCGGCGACGATCATCGTGCGTCTGCGGCGGTCCTGGGACCGCTGCCGCTCGCGCTCCTGGGCCAGCCGCTCGCGGGCCGTTCTCTTGCCTTCTTGGTTCTTCTCGCTCACACCCGCAAAACGAACCGGGGAGGCACCGACGTGCCTCCCCGGTCCGATATCCACCCGTACGAGCTAACGCGGTCCGGGTCCGCCCCTACCCGGGCAGGGTTACGGAGCGTTGCGGCGGACGGCCTACACCCTTACGGCGTACGGCGTACGCCCTGCGCGAGTTCACCCGCGAGGGCGCGCACGGCGGCCAGCCCGCTCGCGTGGTCCGGCGCGTCCAGCATCCGCTGGACGAAGGCCGAGCCGACGATCACGCCGTCGGAGAAGGCCGCGACCTCCCGGGCCTGCTCGGCGTTGGAGACGCCGAGGCCGACGCAGACCGGCAGGCTGGTGGTGGCCCGGGTGCGCCGCACCAGGTCCTCGGCCTGTGCGCCGACCGACGCGCGCGTGCCGGTGACTCCCATCAGCGACGCCGCGTACACGAAGCCGGAACCGGCGGCCGTGATCGTCGCGAGCCGCTCGTCCTTGCTGCTGGGCGCGACCACGAAGACCGTGCCCAGGCCGTGCTTGTCGGCGTGCTCGCGCCACAGCGCGGACTCCTGGACCGGCAGGTCGGGCAGGATGCACCCGGCGCCGCCCGCCTCGGCCAGCTCGGCGGTGAAGCGCTCCACGCCGTACCGGTCGATGGGGTTCCAGTACGTCATCACCAGGACCGGCTTGCCGGTGGCCGCGTGGGCCTCGCGGACCGTGCGCAGCACGTCGGCGATCTTCACCCCGCCCTTGAGCGCGATGTCGTCGGCGGTCTGGATGACCGGCCCGTCCAGGACCGGGTCGCTGTGCGGCAGACCGACCTCGACCACGTCCGCGCCGCCGTCGAAGACGGCCTTGATCGCCTCGATGCCGCCGTCGACGGTCGGGAACCCGGCCGGGAGGTAGGCGATGAGCGCGGCCCGGTCCTCGGCCTTCGCCTTGGCGAGGGTGTCGCTCAGCAGTTGTACGTTCCCGCTCACTTCGCGTCCCCCTCGGCCCCGTTGTCGTACAGCCCGAAGTAGCGGGCCGCCGTGTCCATGTCCTTGTCGCCGCGCCCGGAGAGGTTGACCAGGAGCAGCCCGTCCTTGCCGAGCTCGCGGCCGACTTCGAGGGCGCCCGCGAGCGCGTGCGCGGACTCGATCGCCGGGATGATGCCCTCGGTGCGCGAGAGCAGCCGCAGCGCCTGCATGGCCGCGTCGTCGGTGACCGCGCGGTACTCGCCGCGGCCGGTGTCCTTGAGGTAGGAGTGCTCCGGGCCGATGCCCGGGTAGTCCAGACCGGCCGAGATCGAGTAGGGCTCGGTGATTTGGCCCTCGTCGTCCTGGAGTACGTACGAACGCGAGCCGTGCAGGATGCCCGGCTCGCCCGCGGTCAGGGTCGCCGCGTGCTCGCCGCTCTCGATGCCGTGCCCGGCGGGCTCGCAGCCGATGAGGCGGACGTCCGCGTCCGGGATGAAGGCGTGGAAGAGCCCGATGGCGTTGGAGCCGCCGCCGACGCAGGCCACGGCCGCGTCCGGGAGCCGTCCGGCGCGTTCCAGGATCTGGCGGCGGGCCTCGACACCGATGACCCGGTGGAAGTCGCGGACCATGGCCGGGAACGGGTGCGGGCCCGCGACCGTGCCGAACAGGTAGTGCGTGCGGTCCACGTTGGCGACCCAGTCGCGGAACGCCTCATTGATGGCGTCCTTGAGGGTGCGGCTGCCGGACTTCACGGGGACGACCTCGGCGCCGAGCATCCGCATCCGGGCGACGTTCAGCGCCTGGCGCTGGGTGTCGACCTCGCCCATGTAGATGGTGCATTCGAGGCCGAAGAGGGCGCAGGCGGTCGCGGTGGCGACGCCGTGCTGGCCCGCGCCGGTCTCGGCGATGACGCGGGTCTTGCCCATGCGCTTGGTGAGCAGCGCCTGGCCGAGCACGTTGTTGATCTTGTGCGAGCCGGTGTGGTTCAGGTCCTCGCGCTTGAGGAAGACCCGGGCGCCGCCCGCGTGCTCGGCGAACCGGGGCACCTCGGTGAGGGCGCTGGGGCGGCCGGTGTAGTTGACCATGAGGTCGTTGAGCTCGGCGGCGAAGGCGGGGTCGGCCTTGGCCTTCTCGTACTCGACGGCGACCTCGTCCACGGCGGCGACCAGCGCCTCGGGGATGAACTTGCCGCCGAACTCGCCGAAGTAGCCCTCGGGTGTGGGGACTTGGCCCTCGGGGTCGGGAATGAAGAACTCGTGGGACATGGGGATACCTCCCCGGGGCGCGTTTGGCCCCGGTCCTGGGTTACGTGTGGTCACGAGTGCGCCCAGGCGCCGCCGTACTGAACCGAGTGCGCGACTGCAGGCCCGTGGTGGGCTGGTCGCGCCCGCGCGACGGAGTCGCATATCGATACAGCCCCGCGCCCCTAAGGGCATGCGGGGTGCTCAGTTCAGGCGGCGCTCAGGGCACCACGCCATCGCATCCCGTTGACCTGGCCCGGCTCGTCGCCGATCACGTAGCGCACCCGGCGCCCGTGCACCCGGCGCGCCGGAGCGCGGCAGCCGCGGGGGCGGCAGCCGGGGGCGAGTCGGGCGGCAATGGGCATGGTGAGGTCAGTTCCGTCCGTGGCGCAGGGCCGGGTGGGCGCCCGCGGCGACCAGGTCCGCGACGGCTCCGCGGGGGTCCTTGCCGGTGACCAGGGACTCGCCGACCAGGACGGCGTCCGCGCCCGCGTTGGCGTACGCGATCAGGTCGTGCGGGCCGCGCACGCCGGACTCGGCGATCTTCACGATGTGCGAGGGGATCTCGGGGGCGACGCGCTCGAAGGTGGTGCGGTCGACCTTGAGGGTCTTCAGGTCGCGCGCGTTGACGCCGATGATCTTCGCGCCCGCGTCGACCGCCCGCTCGACCTCTTCCTCGTCGTGCACCTCGACCAGCGGGGTGAGCCCGATGGACTCGGCCCGCTCGATCAGCGAGACCAGCGCGGGCTGCTCCAGGGCGGAGACGATCAGGAGCGCCAGGTCGGCCCCGTACGCCCGGGCCTCCCACAGCTGGTACGCGGTGACGATGAAGTCCTTGCGCAGCACCGGGATGTCGACCTTGGCCCGGACGGCCTCCAGGTCGGCGAGCGAGCCGCCGAAGCGGCGCTCCTCGGTGAGCACGGAGATGACGGCGGCGCCGCCCGCCTCGTAGTCGGCGGCGAGGCCCGCGGGGTCCGCGATGGCCGCGAGCGCGCCCTTGGACGGGCTGGAGCGCTTGACCTCGCAGATGACCTTGACGCCGTCGCCGCGCAGGGCCGCGACGCCGTCCCGAGCCTGGGGCGCCTTGGCGGCGCGCTCCTTGAGCTCGTCGAGGCCGACCCGCGCCTGCCGCTCCGCCAGATCGGCGCGGACGCCCTCGATGATCTCGTCGAGCACACTCACGCGAGCGGCCCCCTTCCAGAACGGTGACGTTGACGATCGGCCAGGATCAGCCATGACGATGGTATCCGCACCGAGGCGAAGGGCTCGCATCCGGTTGACGCCCGTCCCACTCCTCGGACAGCCGGGACGTGGGGAGATATACGGAATGTCACGGCGCCAGCACAGACCCGAACGGTAGATTCCGGACAACTGAGAAGACCAGCAGCAGCGCGCCGACACCCCACCAATGGGCGTCCTTGAGGTCCACACGGAAGGGAAGCCCGCGCGCGGCGCGCACGGCCCAGACCACCCACAGGACCGCGAAGAGCACATAACCGGCCACCGCGAGCGCGTTGGCCCCGAGGGCCGCGCCGAAATGGCCGGTGATGAAGTCGTGGGCGCTGCGCAGACCGCCGCAGCCCGGGCAGTAGATGCCGGTGAGCCGCAGCAGCGGGCAGACGGGGTAGTGGCCGGGCTCGTTCGGGTCGACCGCGCCCACGTACGCGAAGGCGGCGGCGACCCCGGCCAGGGTGCCCAGCGGCACGAGCAGCCGGCGCGCGGCGGCGGGGGCCGCCGGGGCGGGCGTCGGGGTCGGGGTGGCGTCCACGCGGTGATTGTCCCCGTTCACGCGGAGAGGCGCAGCCCCAGGGGGCCGCGCCTCATCCACGTACGGCGTCCGTCGGCTCAGCGGGCCTCGGCGAGGCGGGCGCGGGCCTTGAGACCGGCCTCCTCGCGGGCCGCGGCCATCTCGGCGGACTCCTTGGGGGTGCCCATACCCATCATCTTCATGATGCCGCCGACGACCGCGCCGAGCAGGGTGAGCGCCGTACCGGCCCAGAAGCCGATCGGGTTGGCGGCGACGATGAAGACCGAGGCCGCGCAGAACCCGATGAAGGAGATGATCGAACCGGTCCAGGCGGCCGGGGTGTGTCCGTGGCCGCCGCTGCTGCCCGCCATGAGTTGCTCCTCGTTGGTGAATCTCTGGGTCGCGGAGACGGCCGCCACGTCCCGGGGGACGCCGACCGTTCACCGACCATTGTCGCGCACCCGCGCGCGTGCCCCGAGCCCGGGGCCCGTGGGGCGCCTCACACTCCGGTCGGGTCCTCGCCCCGGTCCAGGGCCTTCCACAGCTCCTCGGGCCGCTCCGGGTCCTTGACCGCGCGGGGCTTGCGGGCGCGGGGGCTGCCGTCGCGTTCGTAGCGCCCGCCCATCGCGGGCCAGGCGGCGCCGAACCGCAGCGCGAGCAGCCCGGCGATCAGGAGCAGCAGACCGCCCGCGAAGGTGACGTAGGGCCAGGCGGTGTGGGTGAGGCCGCTGATGGTCTCGGCGGCGTCGCCGCTGGTCCTGGCGGCCTTCTCGTCCAGCGCGGCGCTGTCGTCGGCGCCGAGGAAGGCGGCGAGCGCGGCTCCGGCGCCGCTCAGTGCGAGCAGCCCGGAGACGAGGAGGCGGCCGGCCCGGCGAACGGCGAAGACCGCCACGAGCGCGGCGAGCCCGACTATCGCGAGCGCGGCGGGCACGCCCGTGACGTTCTGTCCGGTGGCGCGCAGCGGCACGGAGCCGCCCCCGACCGCGGCGTGGCCCTCGGCCCAGGTCTGCCCGGAGGCGAGCAGGACGACGGCGGCGCCGGCCGCGGCGAGGAGGAGGGCGGCGGCGAGGGTGCGACGGCCTCCGGCGCGGGCGGGTGACGCGGAATCGGCACGCGACTGGGGTACGGGTACGGCACTCACGTACTCCACTATCGCCTGCGCGGCGGTGATCTTGTCAGCCGGGGGCGGGTTTATGGCGGGAACAGTTCGGCTGCGGACCGTGGATGGCTGGTCGCGCAGTTCCCCGCGCCCCTGAGAGGGCCCTCCGGGCCCATCCAAGGAGCGCGGGCCTAGCCGTTGAGTCGGTTCGCCGTGTGCACGGCCCGCAGCACCGCCGCCGCCTTGTTGCGGCACTCGTTGTCCTCCGAGATCGGGTCGGAGTCGGCCACGACCCCCGCTCCGGCCTGGACGTACGCCGTGCCGTCGCGCAGCAGCGCGGTGCGGATCGCGATGGCGGTGTCGGAGTCCCCGGCGAAGTCGAGGTAGCCGACGCAGCCGCCGTAGAGGCCGCGGCGGCTCGGCTCCAGCTCCTCGATGATCTGCATCGCGCGCGGCTTGGGCGCGCCGGAGAGGGTTCCGGCGGGGAAGCACGCGGTGAGCACGTCGAAGGCGGTACGGCCCGGGGCGACCCGGCCGGTCACGGTCGACACGATGTGCATGACGTGCGAGTACCGCTCGACCGACATGAAGTCGACGAC
Organism: Streptomyces melanogenes; assembly: GCF_014649795.1. Lineage (GTDB taxonomy): Bacteria > Actinomycetota > Actinomycetes > Streptomycetales > Streptomycetaceae > Streptomyces > Streptomyces noboritoensis. The sequence goes on along the minus strand of NZ_BMTS01000003.1, from coordinate 462,414 downwards.
CTCGACGCTGCCCGGCTCGCAGACCCGGCCCAGGTCGTTGCGGCCCAGGTCCACCAGCATCAGGTGCTCGGCCCGCTCCTTGGGGTCGGCGAGCAGCTCCTCGGCCAGGTCGTTGTCCTCCTGCGGGGTGGCGCCCCGGTGCCGGGTGCCGGCGATCGGGTGGACCATGGCCCGCCCGTCCTCGACCTTGACCAGCGCCTCGGGGCTCGACCCCACGACGTCGAAGCCGTCGAAGCGGAAGAGGTACATGTACGGGGACGGGTTGGTGGCCCGCAGCACCCGGTAGACGTCGAGCGCGGAGGCACTGCACGGCGTCTCGAACCGCTGCGAGGGCACCACCTGGAAGGCCTCGCCCGCGCGGATGCGCTCCTTGATGTCCTCGACGGCGTCCTGGTAGGCCTTGCCGCCCCACAGCGCGGTGTACTCGGGCAGCTCGGACGGCGGGAGTGCGGCGGGCGCGTACTCGACCGGCTTCGCCAGGTCCGCCTCCATGGCGTCGAGCCGGGCCACGGCGTCCGCGTAGGCCTCGTCGACGCCGGTGTCCAGGTCGTTGTGGTTGATCGCGTTGGCGATCAGGAGCACCGACCCGGCCCAGTGGTCGAGCACGGCGAGGTCGGAGGTGAGCAGCATGGTCAGCTCGGGCAGCCGCAGGTCGTCGCGGCCGTGCTCGCCGATCTTCTCCAGCCTGCGCACGATGTCGTATCCGAGGTAGCCGACCATGCCGCCGGTGAACGGCGGCATCCCGGCCGCCAGGTCGCGCGGGGTGTGCAGCGCCTCGACGGTGGCCCGCAGCGCCTCCAGCGGGTCGCCCGAGGTGGGGACGCCGACGGGCGGGGTGCCCAGCCAGTGGGCCTCGCCGTCGCGGGCGGTGAGCGTGGCGGCGGAGCGCACGCCCACGAACGAGTAGCGCGACCAGGACCGGCCGTTCTCGGCGGACTCCAGGAGGAAGGTGCCGGGCCGCTCGGCGGCCAGCTTCCGGTAGAGCCCGACGGGGGTGTCGCCGTCCGCGAGGAGGCGGCGGCTGACCGGGATGACGCGGCGGTCCACCGCGAGCTTGCGGAAGGTTTCGAGATCCATGGCGCGACCCTACTGACCGGCGGCGGGCAGCAGGACGTCGGCGTCGAAGCATGTCCGATCCCCGGTGTGGCAGGCCGCCCCGACCTGGTCGACCTTGACGAGGAGGGTGTCCCCGTCGCAGTCGAGCGCGACGGACTTCACGTGCTGGAAATGCCCGGAAGTGTCCCCCTTCACCCAGTACTCGTTCCGGCTGCGCGACCAGTAGGTGCAGCGGCCGGTGGTCAGGGTGCGGTGCAGGGCCTCGTCGTCCATCCAGCCGAGCATGAGCACCTCGCCGGTGTCGTACTGCTGGGCGATGGCCGGGACCAGTCCATCGGCGGTCCGCTTCAGGCGGGCGGCGACGGCGGGGTCGAGAGTGCTGGTCATGGCCCCATTGTGCCGTGGCTCGGGGGCGCTCCGGCGGTGCGTCCACTGGGCGGACGTGGGTACGGGTCGTACGCTGGCCCCCATGTCGACCCATGCCAAGCGTGAACGGCTGCTGCTCGCCGACCTGTTGGAGGCGGCGGGTCCCGAGGCCCCGACCCTCTGCGAGGGCTGGACCGCGCGCGACCTCGCGGCGCATCTGGTGGTCCGCGAGCGCCGCCTCGACGCGGCCGGCGGGATAATCCTGGGCGCGCTGAAGCCCCGGCTGGACCGGGTGCAGGCGGAGTTCGCCGCGAAGCCGTACGAGGAGCTGGTGCGGCTGTTCCGTACGGGGCCGCCGAAGTACTCGCCGTACAACCTCAAGCAGGTGGACGAGGGGGCGAACGCGGTCGAGTTCTACGTCCATGGCGAGGACGTCCGCCGGGCCCAGCCGGACTGGACGCCGCGGCCGGTCGATCCGGTGTTCTCGGACGTGCTGTGGTCGCGGCTGGAGCGGATGGCGCGGGTGATGGGGCGGCGGTCGCCGGTGGGGCTGGTGCTGCGGCGCCCCGACGGCCAGACGGCTGTGGCCCGCCGGGGCGCGCCCGTGGTGACGGTCACGGGCGAGCCGTCGGAACTGGCCCTGTTCGCGTCGGGTCGCCAGGCGGCGGCGGATGTCGAGATCGAGGGCGAGAAGTCGGCGACGACGCGGGCGCTGGAAGCGAAGCTGGGGGTTTGATCCCGGGGTTTTGACCCCCACCCCGCCCCTTCCCGAAAGCCCTCTGGCGGGCGGCCGGGTGGTGGGTCGGGGCGGGCTGCCAGGGGCTTCGCCCCCGGACCCCCTGTCTCTTTCTGCGGACCGTGCTGGGTTGCTCGCGCAGTTCCCCGCGCCCCTAAAAGCGCCCCTCCGGGCCGCCCCGGGGATTGCCGCGCAGCGGCATCCAAGGGGCGCGGGGAACTGCGCGACCAGCCAGCCACGGTCCGCAGACGACGAACCCGGCCGTCCGCCAGAGGACTTTCGGGAAGGGGCGGGGTGGGGAAAAATCAGCGCACCGGGTGGCCCGCCGACCGCAGCGCTTCCTTCACGTCCCCGATCCGCAGATCCCCGAAGTGGAACACCGACGCCGCCAGGACCGCGTCCGCGCCCGCCGCCACCGCCGGGGCGAAGTCGGCGAGGCGGCCCGCGCCGCCCGAGGCGATCACCGGCACGGACACATGCCGGCGGACCGCCGAGATCATCTCGACGTCGTACCCGTCCTTCGTCCCGTCCGCGTCCATAGAGTTGAGCAGGATCTCCCCCGCCCCCAGCTCCGCCGCCCGGTGCGCCCACTCCACCGCGTCGAGACCGGTCCCCCGGCGCCCGCCGTGCGTGGTGACCTCGAAGGACCCGGACGGGGTGCGGCGCGCGTCGACCGACAGGACGAGCACCTGGCGCCCGAAGCGCTCCGCGATCTCGCGGATGAGGTCGGGGCGCTCGATCGCCGCCGTGTTGACGCCCACCTTGTCCGCCCCGGCCCGCAGCAGCTTGTCCACGTCGTCCGCCGAGCGGACCCCGCCGCCCACCGTCAGGGGGATGAAGACCTGCTCGGCGGTGCGCCGCACCACGTCGTAGGTCGTCTCCCGGTTGCCCGAGGACGCCGTGATGTCCAGGAACGTCAGCTCGTCCGCGCCCTCGGCGTCGTACAGCTTGGCCATCTCGACCGGGTCGCCCGCGTCGCGCAGGTTCTGGAAGTTGACACCCTTCACCACCCGGCCGTTGTCGACGTCCAGGCAGGGGATGACTCGGACCGCGAGGGTCATGCGGGGGCTCCTCGGAAAGCGTCTACTTCTACTTCGACCAGCACGCGCGGGTCGACCAGACCCGACACGATGACCAGCGTGGCCGCCGGACGGACGGCGCCGAAGAGCTCCTTGTGGGCCCGGCCCGCCTCGTCGATGTCCCGCGCGTGGGTCAGATACATCCGGGTGCGGACCACGGACTCGACCCCGAGCCCGAACTCCGCGAGCGCGGCGAGGGCGTTCGAGAAGGCCACCATGGCCTGCTCGTACGGGTCGCCCTCGCCGTACAGCACCGTGCCCTTGAACGGCGTGGTGCCGGCGACATGCACATGGTCGCCCGCGGCGACGGCGCGCGCGAAGCCGATCGTGTCCTCCCAGGGGGTGGGAACGTCACTCTGCACACGCCGTACGTCGCTCATCGGGACACAGCCTCCAGGGCCTCTTCGAGGGTGAACGCCTTCGCGTACAGGGCCTTGCCCACGATGGCGCCCTCCACACCCTGCCCCACGAGCTCCGCGATCGCCCGCAGGTCATCGAGCGAGGAGACGCCACCCGAGGCCACCACCGGCTTGTCGGTGGCCGCGCAGACGTTGCGCAGCAGCTCCAGGTTGGGGCCGGTGAGCGTGCCGTCCTTGGCGATGTCGGTGACCACGTACCGCGCGCAGCCCTCGGCGTCGAGGCGCGCCAGCGTCTCGTAGAGGTCGCCGCCGTCACGCGTCCAGCCGCGGCCGCGCAGGGTCGTGCCCCGTACGTCCAGACCGACCGCGATCTTGTCGCCGTACTCCGCGATGACCTTGGCCACCCATTCGGGGGTCTCCAGGGCCGCGGTGCCCAGGTTGACGCGGCGGCAGCCGGTGGCGAGCGCGGCCTCCAGGGAGGCGTCGTCGCGGATGCCGCCGGACAGCTCCACCTTGATGTCCATCGCGCCCGCGACCTCCGCGATCAGCGCGCGGTTGTCGCCGGTGCCGAAGGCCGCGTCCAGGTCCACCAGGTGCAGCCACTCGGCGCCGGAGGCCTGCCAGGCCAGCGCCGCCTGGAGCGGGGAGCCGTAGGAGGTCTCCGAACCGGACTCGCCGTGGACGAGGCGGACGGCCTGGCCGTCGCGGACGTCGACGGCGGGCAGGAGTTCGAGCTTCTTGGTGGACATCAGAGCGTGCCAATCCAGTTGGTGAGCAGCTGGGCGCCGGCGTCGCCGGACTTCTCGGGGTGGAACTGGGTCGCCCACAGCGCGCCGTTCTCCACCGCGGCCACGAACGGCTCGCCGTGGGTGGCCCAGGTGACCCGGGGCGCGCGGATCCTGGGGTTGGTGACCTCCAGGCTCCAGTCGTGCACCGCGTACGAGTGCACGAAGTAGAACCGGGCGTCGGCGTCCAGGCCCGCGAACAGGTCGCTGTCCTCGGGGGCCTTGACCGTGTTCCAGCCCATGTGCGGGACGATCGGCGCCTTCAGCGGCCCGACCGTGCCGGGCCACTCGTCCAGGCCCTCGGTCTCCACGCCGTGCTCGATGCCCCGCTCGAAGAGGATCTGCATGCCGACACAGATGCCCATCACCGGGCGGCCGCCGGACAGGCGCCGGCCCACGATCCAGTCGCCGCGCGCCTCGCGCAGCCCCTGCATACAGGCGGAGAAGGCGCCGACGCCGGGGACGAGCAGCCCGTCGGCGTTCATGGCCTCATCGAAGTCACGGGTGATCTCGACGTCCGCGCCGACGTGGGCGAGGGCGCGCTCGGCGGAGCGGACGTTGCCGAAGCCGTAGTCGAAGACCACGACCTTCTTGGCGGCGGTGCCCGGGCTCAATTCCACACCTCCAGCCGCAGGACGCCCGCGACCAGGCAGAGCGCCGAGCTGATCGCGAGGAGCGTGATCAGGCTCTTGGACATCTCCTGCTTGATGAAGGAGTAGACGCCGCCCGCGAGGAAGAGCCCGAGGACGATGAGGATGGTGTTGAGGCCGTTCACAGCGCGCCCTTGGTCGAAGGAAGGATGCCCGCGGCACGCGGGTCGTGCTCGGATGCGTAGCGCAGCGCCCGGGCCAGCGCCTTGAACTGGCACTCCACGATGTGGTGCGCGTTGCGCCCGTACGGGACGTGGACGTGCAGGGCGATCTGCGCCTGCGCCACGAAGGACTCCAGGATGTGCCGGGTCATCGTGGTGTCGTACTCGCCGATCATCGGCGCCATGTTCTCGGGCTCGGTGTGCACCAGGTACGGGCGGCCGGAGAGGTCCACGGTCACCTGGGCGAGTGACTCGTCGAGGGGGACCGTGCAGTTGCCGAAGCGGTAGATGCCGACCTTGTCGCCGAGCGCCTGCTTGAAGGCGGCGCCGAGCGCGAGGGCGGTGTCCTCGATGGTGTGGTGCGAGTCGATGTGCAGGTCGCCGTCGGTCTTGACCGTGAGGTCGAAGAGGCCGTGGCGGCCGAGCTGGTCGAGCATGTGGTCGTAGAAGCCGACTCCCGTCGACACGTCGACCTTTCCGGTCCCGTCGAGGTCGATCTCGACGAGGACGGACGTCTCCTTGGTGGTGCGTTCGACACGGCCGACGCGGCTCATGCGCTCTGCTCCTTCTTGAGTTGACGGACCGCGTCCAGGAACGCGTCGTTCTCGGTGGGGGTGCCGGCGGTGACGCGCAGCCACCCGGGCACCCCGTTGTCACGGACCAGGACGCCCTGGTCGAGGATCCGCTGCCAGGCGGCGTGCGCATCCTCGAAGCGGCCGAACTGGACGAAGTTGGCGTCCGAGTCGGTCACCTCGTACCCGGCCGTCCGCAGCTCGGTGACCAGCCGGTCCCGCTCCCGCTTGAGCTGCTCGACGTAGCCGAGCAGCGTGTCGGTGTGCTCCAGGGCCGCGAGCGCGGTCGCCTGGGTGACGGCGGAGAGGTGGTAGGGCAGCCGGACGAGCTGGACCGCGTCGACCACCGCCGGGTGCGCGGCGAGGTAGCCCAGGCGCAGCCCGGCGGCGCCGAACGCCTTGGACATGGTCCGCGAGACGACCAGGTGGGGGCGGCCCTCGATGAGCGGCAGCAGCGAGTCGCGGTGGCTGAACTCGACGTACGCCTCGTCGACGACCACCAGGGACGGCTTGGCGGCCTGGGCGGCCTCGTAGAGCGCCAGAACCGTTTCGGCTTCGACCGCCGTGCCGGTGGGGTTGTTGGGCGAGGTGATGAAGACGACGTCCGGCGCGTTCCGCGCGATCGCCTGCTCGGCGGCCGCCACGTCGATCGTGAAGTCCTCGTTGCGCGGGCCGGAGATCCAGCCGGTGCCGGTGCCGCGCGCGATGAGGCCGTGCATCGAGTACGAGGGCTCGAAGCCGATGGCGGTGCGGCCGGGGCCGCCGAAGGTCTGCAGCAGCTGCTGGATGACCTCGTTGGAGCCGTTGGCCGCCCAGACGTTCTCGACGCCGACGGGGTGGCCGCCGGTGCGGGTGAGGTAGCGGGCGAGCTCGGTGCGCAGCTCCACCGCGTCCCGGTCGGGGTAGCGGTTGAGGCCGCGCGCGGCCTCGGCGACCCGCTCGGCGATCCGCGCGACCAGCGGCTCGGGCAGCGGGTACGGGTTCTCGTTGGTGTTCAGCTGGACGGGCACGTCCAACTGGGGCGCGCCGTAAGGCGACTTGCCGCGCAGCTCGTCGCGTACGGGCAGGTCGTCCAGGGTCAGTCGGTCGGTCACTGGCCGGGCACCTTCCATCCGAACCGCGCCTTCAGCGCCGCCCCGTGCGCGGGCAGGTCCTCGGCCTCCGCGAGGGTGACCACGTGGTGGGCGACCTCGGCGAGGGCGTCCCGGCTGTAGTCGACGATGTGGATGCCCTTGAGGAAGGACTGGACCGACAGGCCCGAGGAGTGGCAGGCGCAGCCGCCGGTGGGCAGCACGTGGTTGGAGCCCGCGCAGTAGTCGCCGAGCGAGACCGGGGCCCACGGGCCGACGAAGATCGCGCCCGCGTTGCGGACCCGGCCGGCCACGGCGGCGGCGTCGGCGGTCTGGATCTCCAGGTGCTCCGCGCCGTACGCGTCGACCACCTTGAGGCCCTGCTCCAGGCCGTCGACCAGGACGATCGCGGACTGCCTGCCCGCCAGCGCGGGCTTGATCCGGTCCTCGACGTGCTTGGTCGCCGCGACCTGCGGCTCCAGCTCGCGCTCCACCGCGTCGGCGAGCGCCGCGCAGTCGGTGACCAGGACGGCGGCCGCCATCGGGTCGTGCTCGGCCTGGCTGATCAGGTCGGCGGCGACGTGCGCCGGGTCGGCGGTCTCGTCCGCGAGCACGGCGATCTCGGTCGGTCCGGCCTCGGTGTCGATGCCGATGCGGCCGGTGAAGTAGCGCTTGGCGGCGGCGACCCAGATGTTGCCGGGGCCGGTCACCATGTTCGCGGACGCACACTCCTCGGTGCCGTACGCGAACATCGCGACGGCCTGGGCGCCGCCCGCCGCGTACACCTCGTCGACGCCGAGCAGCGCGCACGCGGCGAGGATCGTCGGGTGCGGCAGTCCGCCGAACTCCTTCTGCGGCGGGGAGGCCAGTGCGATGGACTCGACGCCCGCCTCCTGGGCCGGGACCACGTTCATCACCACGGACGACGGGTACACCGACCGGCCGCCCGGCGCGTAGAGCCCCACGCGCTCGACCGGCACCCACTTCTCGGTGACCGTGCCGCCGGGCACCACCTGAGTGGTGTGCTCGGTGCGGCGCTGGGCGCGGTGGACGGTCCTGGCGCGCCGGATGGACTCCTCGAGGGCGGCCTTGACCTGCGGGTCGAGCTTCTCCAGGGCCTCGGCGAGCGCCTCGGCGGGCACCCGGATCCGCTCCAGGGTCACTCCGTCGAACTTCTCCGCGTACTCGATCAGCGCCGCCGTGCCGCGATGATGCACGTCCTCGCAGATGGGCCGCACCTTCTCCAGGGCGGCTTCCACGTCGAACTCGGCACGGGGCAGCAGGTCGCGCAGGGCGCCACCCTCGGGGAGGGCGTTGCCGCGCAGATCGATTCGAGAGATCACGGAACCAATTCTCTCAGACCGCATCGCGCCACCGATCGCCCGTATCACTGGCTGATACGTATCCCGCCCGCCCCGCGCCCCGGCCGTGACCACTAGCGTTCACTCCGTTACACACGCATGTACGTACATCCGCACGCGACCGCGCGGGGCGAGCAGGAGGACGAGGGGGACGGCAGTGACCGAGGCGCCGGATGCCGATGTGGCCCCGGACTGGTTCAGTCCGGTGGAGCTGCGGATGTGGGAGAACTTCCGCAACGGCAGCCCTTACGACCTGCGCACCCGCAGCCGGGTGCGGGACGACCCGTTCTCGGGGCGCGTCTGGGGGCCCGAGCGCCAGGTGAAGGCCCGGGCGGTGGCGCTGCTGCTGCTCCACGGGCCGCCCGCGCTGCCCGGCCGGGTCGCGGCCCTGAAGCTGAACGGCGTGCAGATCGTCGGGACGCTCAACCTGTCGGGCGGCACGGTCACGCCGTACGTGGAGCTGAACAACTGCCGGTTCGAGAACGAGGTGCTGCTGCCGGAGTGCCGGGTCACCACCGTGCGGATGGTGAACTGCGCGATCCCGCGGATCGAGGCGGCCCGTTTGCAGACCGAGGGCGATCTGCATCTGCCGCGCTGCCGGATCGCCCGCGGCATCCGGCTCACCGACGCCCACATCGGCACCGATCTGCTGCTCAACCAGGCCGTGATCCACCCCGACCGCAAGGGCCGCTCGATCGCGGCCGACGGCCTCTCGGTCGCCCAGGACCTCCAGGCCGAGCTGATCGAGTCGTACGGGGAGGTGAGCCTGCGGGCGGCGAAGGTCGGGGTGACGTTCAGCCTGCGCGGCAGCCGCCTGGTGAACCCGGAGGGGCGGCGGGCGCTGAACGCCCCGCAGCTGACCGTGGAGCGCACGCTCTACATGACGGCGGCGGCCGTCTCCCCCGGCGCCACCGAGACCACCACCCCGCCGTACGGGACGAACTACTCCGGCACCCCGGCCCGGGGCACCCGGGTGCAGCCGTTCGTCTGCGAGGGCGGGCTGCGCCTGGACGACGGCCGGTTCGGGGACGCCGTGGACCTGCAGAGCGCGCGCTTCGTGATGCGGGACTACCAGGAGCTGTCGCTGCGCCGGGTGCAGACGCCGGAGCTGCGCTTCCTCGGGGAGCGGCCGGAGCGGGGCCGGGTGGTGCTGTCGGGCGCCCGGGTCGTCAACCTGGTCGACATGTCGACGAGCTGGCCGGGGCCGGGCGGGCTCGCGATGGGCGGCTTCAGCTACGACAACCTGATCCCGCGCGGCCTCTTCCCGCTGTCCAGACGGCTCGAGTGGGTGGCGGCGGCGACTCCCGAGTACGCGCCGGAGCCGTACGAGCGCCTGGCGACCGTGCTGCGCAACAGCGGCGAGGACGCGGACGCGCGCGAGGTGCTGCTCGCCAAGCAGCGCCGGCGCCGCGAGACCCTGCCGCTGGCGGGGAAGCTGTGGGGCGTGCTCCAGGACCTGACCGTGGCCTACGGCTACCGGCCGGGGCGGGCGGCGCTGTGGATGGCGGTGCTGTGGGCGATGGGAGCGCTGGCGTTCTCGCACTACGACCCGCAGCCGATCAAGGCGGACGAGCACCCGGACTGGAACGCCTCGCTGTACGCCCTCGATCTGCTCGTGCCGGTGATCAATCTGGGGCAGGACGGCTACTGGAAGCTGCACGGAAGTTGGCAGTGGGTCTCGGCGGTGCTCATCGTGCTCGGCTGGATCCTGGCCACCACCGTGGCGGCGGGTGCCTCGCGCCTGCTGCGGCGTGGCTGAAATTTGCCGGTCCTTGACCCGCCCCCGTACAACCGTCACGGCCGCCACACACTCTTCACCGCACACCTCTGGCGGAGCTCCCACCTGCGGTTTTCAATGGTTCACACCATGTCATTCGTACGCGCCCTGCTCCGTGCCGTCCGCGCGGTCAGGCACACCCCGCACCTCGCCGCCGACCTCCCGGCCGACGAGGATCTGCTCCTCGACGCGCCCGACGGGCGGCTCGGCCCCGCGCTGGTGGCCGCCGCCCGGGGGGAGTACGCAGCGGCGGCCGAGCTGCTCGCCGTCACCCGTGAGTCGGCCGAGTGGGAGAACCGCGACCGCTACACCATGCGGCTCGCGGCCTTCGCGGTCAGCCGCCCGGACTGGCTCGCCGACTGGCTGGCCGCCGCGCCCCGGGACCCGGACGCGCTGCTGGTCAAGGCGGAGCTGGCGATCGTACGGGCGTGGGGCTCGCCCGCCCGCGCCGAGCTGCTGCGGGAGATCGCGCCGCTGATCGACGCGGCGGCCTCGGCCGAGCCCGCGGACCCGGTGCCGTGGCGCATCGCGCTCGACCACGCGCGCGGCACGCACGCGCCGCACACCGTCTTCGAGTCGCTGTGGACGGAGGCGATCGGCCGCTCCTCGCACCACTACGGCTGCCATGTCGCCGCACTGCAATACCTCTCCGCCCAGTGGTACGGCTCGCACCGCGAGTGCTTCGGCTTCGCCGAGGAGGCCGCGGCGGACGCGCTGCCCGGCTCGCTCGTCCAGGCGCTGCCGGTGCGGGCCGCGTTCGCCTGCCTCGCCGCCGACCCGGGCGGGGCGCCGACCGGCAGGCAGAGCCCGCAGGAGCTGTTCCGCGACCGGATCGACACGGCGGCCGACCTCGCCATCGCGCTCTCCGCCGCGTACGAGCCGGGCGACCCGTGGCCCGCCGAGGTGCGCAACCTGCTGGCGTACGTCCTGGTCGTACGGGAACGGTGGGAGGAGGCCCTGGAGCAGTTCCGCCGCATCGGCCCCTACGCCACGGCCTTCCCGTGGGCGCGGCTCGACGACGACCCGCTGGGGCGGTTCACCGAGCTGCGCGACGGGGTGCGCCGGCAGGTCGCGGCGCGGACTCCGACGGGGCGCGAACGCGGCCCCGCGGGCGCTGTGGCCGAGCCCGTCGACGCCCCGGGGCAGCCCCCGGCGAAGGCGCCCGGGCGGGCCGCCGGGCTGCCGGGCGCGGGCGCCCTCGGGAAGCCCGGACGCAGCCGGTCCGGCGACCATTACGCTTGAGCGTTGTGACCACCGCTCGCCTCCCCCTCTTTCCGCTCAACTCGGTCCTGTTCCCCGGCCTCGTCCTGCCGCTGAACGTGTTCGAGGAGCGGTATCGCGCCATGATGCGCGATCTGCTGAAGTCCGGCCCGGACTCCGGCTCCGCCTCCGACGACGACGAGCCGCGCCGGTTCGCCGTGGTCGCGATCCGCGACGGCCGGGAGGTCGCGCCGACCGGGCCCGGGCTGCCCGACCAGACGGCGATCCCGGAGAAGGGCCCGGCGGCCGGGTTCGGCTCCGACCCGATCCAGGCGTTCCACCAGGTGGGCTGTATCGCGGACGCGGCGACGATCCGGGAGCGGTCGGACGGCAGCTTCGAGGTCCTGGCCACGGGCACCACCCGCGTGAAGCTCCTCTCGGTGGACGCGAGCGGGCCCTACCTCACGGCCGAGCTGGAGGAGCTGCCCGAGGAGCCGGGCGAGGAGGCGGGGGCGCTGGCGGAGGGCGTGCTGCGGGCGTTCCGGGCGTACCAGAAGCGGCTGGCGGGCGCGCGCGAGCGGTCCGTGACCGGCTCGGCCGAGCTGCCCGACGAGCCGTCGGTGGTGTCGTACCTGGTGGCGGCGGCCGCGGTGCTCGACGTCCCGGCGAAGCAGCGGCTGCTCCAGGCGCCGGACACGGCGACGCGGCTGCGCGAGGAGCTGAAGCTGCTGCGCGCGGAGACGGCGGTGATCCGCCATCTCCCCTCGCTCCCGGCGGTGGACCTGACCCGCTCCCCCACGAGCCCCAACTGACGTAAGGAAGCGCTGAGTTGGCGAAGAAGAAGGCGGCCGGGGGCACTCCGGCGACGGTGGCGCTGACGGCGGCGGGCACGGAGTTCACGGTGCACGCGTACGAGCACGACCCCTCGTCCGGGTCGTACGGCGAGGAGGCCGCGGCGGCCCTCGGCGTCTCTCCCGACCGCGTCTTCAAGACGCTGGTGGCGGACGTCGACGGCGAGCTGACCGTGGCGGTGGTCCCGGTGGCGGGCTCCCTCGACCTCAAGGCGCTGGCGGCGGCGGTCGGGGGCAAGCGGGCGGCGATGGCGGATCCGGTGGCGGCGGAGCGGACGACGGGGTATGTCCGGGGTGGGATCTCGCCGCTGGGGCAGCGGCGGCGGCTGCGGACGGTCCTGGACGCGTCGGCCTCGGCCCATGCCACGATCTGCGTGTCGGCTGGGCGCCGGGGCCTGGAGGTCGAGCTGGCGCCCGGGGACCTGGCGGCGCTGACGGGTGCGGTCCTCGCCCCGGTGGCGCGCGGCTGACTCTGCTGTTGTCCGGTAAGGGCTCTGGACACATCGCTCAGGGGCGAGCAAGTTGCCCCCATGTCGAAACGAACCCGCAAGCGGAAGTGGCGAATCAAAAAGGGCCGAGCGAACCACGGCCGCCGCCCGGCGTAGTTTTTCCCCACCCCGCCCCTTCCCGAAAGCCCTGGCCGGGCGGCTGGGTGCTTCGGCTGCGGACCGCGGTGGGTTGCGCGCGCAGTTCCCCGCGCCCCTAGGTAGTTAGGGGCGCGGGGAACTGCGCGACCAGCCACATACGGCCCGCAGACGAATGCGAGCGGGGTGCAGGGGCCGCAGGCCCCGCAAAGGGGTCCGGGGCGTAGCCCCGGGAAAGCCGCCTCCCCCCCCCACCCACCCCCGGAGGGTTTAGGGAAGGGGCGGGGAGGGGCTCACAGCTCCGCAGGAGGCCACGGCTCCGGGTCGCGGGGGCCGAACAGGGCCGTCAGGCCCAGGTGGGACGCCATCGCCGCCACGGGCCACGCCAGCAGCGCCCCCTTCGCGTTCAGCTTCAGCGGCGCGTCGAACACGACCCCCTTGCCCGCCGCCCGCGCCGCCGCCACCACGTCCTGGTTCGGCCCCAGCCACACCCCGACCCGCCAGGCCAGCCAGGACCCGAGGAGCCCGCCCACGGCGAGCCCGGCCACCAGGGGGATGCCGCCGCGCCTGCGGAGCAGGAAGACTATGGCCGCGCACACCACCCCGAACCCCAGCGCGAGCAGGATGAACGTTCCGTCCGCCCCGATCGCCTCCTCGCCCTCCGTGTCCTTGAGGAACACGGCCTTGTCGTCGGAGATCAGCGGCACCCGGGGCGCCAGCCACACCCACAGCAGCCCGAGCAGCACACCCGTGACCGCCACCGCGACCGCCGCGATCACGGCGTCCCGCAGCTCCGCCTTCATCGCGGGGCCCTCCTCCCGTACGGGGACACCCGGCCCGGAACCGGGGTGTGCGGAGTTCTGCCAGGCGTCGTCGTCCGGTGGCTGCTGGTGAGGCGGCGTCAGAGGTGCGGTCACCCCGCCATCGTGCCAGGCGCTCCTGTGCGGCGCCTCACCGGGAGACCGCCGCCCGGCGGTACGCCCAGGTCGCCACGAGCAGCGAGACGACCCCGACGGCCGCGCAGACCGCGAGGTCGAGGGAGATGACGGCCCAGTCGGGGTGCGAGCCGAAGCTGTGCGCGAAAGCCTCCACCCCGTACGTGGAAGGCAGCAGATCACGTGCGTACGCGATCGGTCCGGGCAGCCGGTCGGCGGGCAGGACGCCGAGCAGCAGCGCCGCCGACATGCCCAACTGGCCGAGCAGGGTCGCCAGTTCCTGGCGCGGGGCCAGGAGTCCGAGGGCCGCGCCGAGCCCGGCGAGCGCGGCGCCCGCCAGCGGGATGACGGCGGCCAGGACCCACAGGTGCGCCAGCGGGAGTCCGAAGAGCACACAGCCGGTGATCGCCGTCACCAGCGTGCCGGGCACCGTGAAGGAGGCGTACGCGGCGGCCGCGCCCAGCACCACGGACGCGGGCGGCACCGGCAGCGTCGCGTAGTGGTCGAGCCCGCCGCCCGCCCGCAGCTGCCCGAAGTACTGCGCGAGCAGGTTGAGCGCGACGAAGGCGACCACCAGCACGCTCGACCCGGCGACCACGGCCCGCGCCTCGCTGCCGCCGTCCACGACCCCCCGCATCAGGACCATGATCCCGATCGACTGGAAGGTCGCCACGAACAGCAGCGGGATGCGGGCCACCTTGGCCCGGGAGAGCTGGGCCCGGTAGACGGCCGAGAGGGCGGGCAGCAGCCGCGCCCGGGGCGCGAGCGGCGCGGCCGCCCCGGCCCGTTCCGCCGGGGCGGCGAGCGCCTCCGGGGGAGCCTCCACGGAAACCTCCAGGGGAAACGCGCTCACGCCTTCACCAGACCTTCCGTACGGCCGCCGAGGGCGAGGTAGACGTCTTCCAGGCTCGGCGTGGCCAGGGTGAAGTCGTCGAGGGCGGCGAACGCGGGCCCGCCGGTGACCGCCGCGACGGCGGCGCGCGCGGCGTCGGGGCCGAGCCGCAGCACCCAGCGCCGCCCGGACTCCTGCGCCCGCGGGCGCAGCGCCGCGACCTCGGGCAGTTCGACGGGCGCCCGCTCGCGCCACACCAGCTCGACCCGGACCTCGGAGGCGACCCGTTCCTTCAGGCCCGCCGGGGTGTCGCAGGCGATGACCTTGCCGCGGTCCAGGACGGCGACCCGGTCGAGGACGGTCTCGGCCTCGATGACGTTGTGGGTGACGAGCAGCACGGTCGCGCCGCGCTCGGCCCGGCGCCGGTCGACGGCGGCCCAGACGGCCCGCCGGGCCACCGGGTCCATGCCGGTGGTCGGCTCGTCGAGGACGAGCACGGGCCGGTCGCCGACGAGCGCGGCGGCGAAGCAGGCGAGCCGCCGCTGACCGCCGGAGAGCTTCTTCAGCGGCCGCCCGGCGAGCGCGGTCAGCCCGAGCTCCTCCAGTACGGCGTCGCGCTCGGCCCGCGCGGCCTTGGCCGGGAGCCCGCGCAGGCGGCCGGTGGTCTCGGCGGCGAGCGACACGGTCAGCTCGTCGAGGGCGGTGGACTCCTGGCCGAGGTAGCCGATCAGCCGGGCGGCCCGCTCGGGGTGGCGCACCAGGTCGTGGCCGAGGACGTCGACGCTGCCGGAGTCCGGCCGCATCAGCCCGGTGAGCTGGCGCACCAGGGTCGACTTGCCCGCGCCGTTGGGCCCGAGCAGGCCGAAGATCTCGCCGCGTCCCACGTCGAGGTCGATCCCGTCGGTGGCCCTGATCTCGGGCGTACCGGCCGAGCCGCGTCGTCCGCGCGCGGCGGGGTACGTCTTGGTGAGGCCCCGCACCGCGCAAACGGTGCCGGCCCGCGCCGCTGCTGTGCCGGTACTCACGGACAACGAGCCTACGGGGTCGGCCGGGCTGCCCCGCGCCCGGACCCCTGTTTGTTCCGTTCGCCGAACGACCGGCACCGAGGAGCCGAACCGTCCGGTTCGCCCCGGGGCGCCGGGCGCGCGGCGGTGCCCGCCGCGCGCCCCGCCGCGCCCTACTCCCCCACCGGCTGCCGCTCGGCCGCCGCCCTGACGTCGATCTCCCGCCAGAAGCCCGCCCGGATCGCGTACCGGTCGTGCTCGTCGATCTGGTCGTCCTTGTGGGCGAGCAGCCCGAACCGCGCCGCGTACCGCAGGAGCTCGCCGTCGATGCGGTGCGGGATGCGCGGGTACATCGTGGACAGCTTCTGTACATGGGTGGTCTCCGGCAGGCGCTCCATCCAGCGGCGGGCGAAGACCTGCCCCACCTCGTACGGGTCGCCGCCGACCGTGGTGATGTCCTCCTCGCGGTCCGCCCAGCGCTGCTCGGCGCTGGTCAGCTGGGCGAGGGTGGGCAGCGAGGCGGTCTCCGGGGACTCGCCGAGCGTGGAGCCGGGGCGCTCGACCCAGCCTTTGTCGGAGGACCAGCGCAGGGTCGCGTGCGGGGCGTGCGGCGAGGTGGCCTGCGCGCCGGGTCCGCGCAGGCCCGCCAGGTCCTTGGGCGTGGGCACGCCCTTGACCGCGGTGCCGGGCGCGGGGCTGACCGCCGTGCCGTTGCCGACGGCCGCCGGGGCCTGGGCCGTGCCGTTGCGCGCGGCCGCGGCCTGGGCCTCCGCGGCCCGCTCG
This sequence comes from Streptomyces melanogenes, assembly GCF_014649795.1. Taxonomy (GTDB): domain Bacteria; phylum Actinomycetota; class Actinomycetes; order Streptomycetales; family Streptomycetaceae; genus Streptomyces; species Streptomyces noboritoensis. Next base: position 446,253 of record NZ_BMTS01000003.1, on the reverse strand, counting down.
GCGGAGGCGGCGAGCGCCGACTCGGGCAGCGGGGCGGAGAGGATGGCGGCGATCTCCGGGCGGGGGGCCGCGGCCGGGGCGTACATGGTGCTCAGTTCCTTGACCCGGACCGCCTGGGTGATCCAGGCGCGGTCGAGGACCCGGCGTTCGTCGGCCTCGGCCACCAGGTCCTCGGACTGGTTGTAGTCGCCGTCGGCGGCCTGGACGGCCCACAGGTGCACCGCGACGCCGTGTTCCTTGGCCGACATCAGTCCGGGCAGCAGATCGCCGTCCCCGGTCACCAGGACCACGTCCGAGCAGGCGCGATTTCTGGCCAACTCGGTGAGCTCGGCGTGCATCGCCGCGTCGACGCCCTTCTGCGCCCACCGCCCGTCGCTGCGGGTCAGTGCGCCCAGCCGGACCGTCACCCGGGACATCACCCGCAACCTGCGGTGTTCCGGCTGGGGCACCCGGTCGGGGGCGCCGTCGAACCAGTAGATCCGCAGCAGCGGCTGCTCGGTGTCGGCCTCCGCACGCTCGCGCAGCGCCTGGATCAGGGCGGCGTGGTCGACGGTGATCCGTGAACGGGCGGGCTCTCCGGCCAGAAGGCTCGCGGCCGCACCCAACAGGTAACCCGCATCCACAAGGACGACGCAGCGGTCCACGCGTTCCACCCTCTTTCATAACCTTGAAAATCAAAAGATCAGAGGCAAAGGAGATCAGGGAGATAAGAGTGCAGGAGATCGAGAGATCAGGGAACGTACTTCGGGTTTCCTTCGAGTCTGCCCGACCCTGCGAGGGTTAACGGCCGGAACTCGATCATCGGCGTGGCGGACTCTTCCGCTGCGCATCCATTACGTTCGACTACGCACGGTAATCGTCGGAAATGCGTTCTTTGTCGGGACGTGTGAGGCTGGCAGCGGCCCTGGACCCTAGTCCCCCCAGGAGGCATCACCATGGCCAAGAACAAGTCCGGCCGTAAGCAGCAGGCCGCCTCGCAGGCCGAGCGCGGTCAGCAGGACGCCGTCAAGCAGGCGATGGAAGCGCAGTCCCAGCCCCAGGCGCAGGCCCAGGGCAGCCCGGCGGATGTTGCCCGTAAGCACCAGCGTCGCTTCGGCCACAACTGATAATTCCACACGCACCAGGCACACAAATACGGAAGGGGCGCGCCCTATTTGGACGCGCCTCTTCCGTATGAAATAAAAAGTCCGCCGGCGCTCAGCCCGCCAGGCAGGACGGGCCGAGCAGCACCTTCAGATCGCCGAAGAGGGCCGGGTCCGGCTGGACCCGGTGCCGGTCGAGCCGGAGCACCGTGGTCGTGCGCGGCCCCTGGAGCTTGATCCGCACCTCGGTGTTGCCCTTGTGGTGGCCGAGAATCTCGCCGAGCCGGCTGACCATCGGCGGGGTCACCTTCACCGTCGGGATGGTGAGCACCACCGGCGCGTTCGTCCCCGCCGACGACAGGTCCGGGACCATCAGCTCCATCGCGACCAGGCGCGGGATGTCCTCGCGCTTGTCCAGGCGGCCCTTGACGAACACCACCGCGTCCTCGACGAGCTGGGTGGAGACCAGCTGGTAGGTCGCCGGGAAGAACATGCACTCGATGGAGCCCGCCAGGTCCTCGACGGTGGCGATCGCCCAGGCGTTGCCCTGCTTGGTCATCTTGCGCTGGAGGCCCGAGATGATGCCGCCGATGGTCACGACCGCGCCGTCCGCGTGCTCACCTCCGGTGAGCTGCTGGATGGAGGAGTCGGTCTTGTCGGAGAGCACGTGCTCCAGACCGAAGAGCGGGTGGTCCGACACGTACAGACCGAGCATCTCCCGCTCCTGGGCGAGCAGGTAGGACTTCTCCCACTCGACGTCGGAGAACTCGACGTCGAGGCCGAAGCCCGGCTCGGAGGAGCCGTCGTCGGAGTCGCCCATCCCCCCGAAGAGGTCGAACTGCCCCTCGGCCTCCTTGCGCTTGACCTGCACCACGTTGTCGATCATCGGCTCGAAGTGCGCGGTGAGGCCCTTGCGGGTGTGCTTCATCTCGTCGAAGGCGCCGGCCTTGATCAGCGACTCGACGGTCCGCTTGTTGCAGACGACCGCCTCGACCTTGTCGAGGAAGTCGGGGAACGAGCTGTACTTCCCCTTCGCCTTGCGGGACTTGATGATCGAGTCCACCACGTTCTGACCGACGTTGCGCACGGCGGTCAGACCGAACAGGATCACGTCGTCGCCCTGCGCCGAGAAGTTGGACTCGGACTCGTTGACGTTGGGCGGCAGCACCTTGATGCCCATGCGGCGGCACTCGTTGAGGTAGACCGCCGACTTGTCCTTGTCGTCCTTGACGGAGGTCAGCAGCGCCGCCATGTACTCGGCGGGGTAGTTCGCCTTGAGGTAGGCGGTCCAGTACGAGACGAGGCCGTACGCGGCGGAGTGCGCCTTGTTGAAGGCGTAGCCCGCGAAGGGGACCAGGACGTCCCAGAGGGCCTTGATGGCCTCGTCGCTGAAGCCCTTCTTCTTGGCGCCTGCCTCGAAGATGACGAAGTTCTTCGCCAGCTCCTCGGGCTTCTTCTTGCCCATCACGCGGCGGAGGATGTCGGCCTCGCCGAGCGAGTACCCGGCGATGATCTGGGCGGCCTTCTGGACCTGCTCCTGGTAGACGATCAGGCCGTAGGTGACGGCCAGGACCTCTTCGAGGGGCTTCTCCAGCTCCGGGTGGATCGGGGTGATCTCCTGCTGCTTGTTCTTGCGCAGCGCGTAGTTCGTGTGCGAGTTCATGCCCATCGGGCCCGGGCGGTAGAGCGCGGACACGGCGGAGATGTCTTCGAAGTTGTCGGGCTTCATCAGTCGCAGCAGGGACCGCATGGGCCCGCCGTCGAACTGGAAGACGCCGAGGGTGTCGCCGCGCTGGAGCAGCTCGAAGGTCGTCGGGTCGTCGAGCGGCAGCCCGAGCAGGTCGATGTCGACGCCCTTGTTGGACTTCACCATCTTGACGGCGTCGTCCATGATCGTCAGGTTGCGCAGACCCAGGAAGTCCATCTTCAGCAGGCCGAGCGACTCACAGCTCGGGTAGTCCCACTGCGTGATGGTCACCCCGTCGGTGTGGCGCACCCACACCGGGACGTGCTCGGTAATGGTCTCGCTGGACATGATCACGCCGGCCGCGTGCACACCCATCTGCCGGACCAGGCCCTCGACGCCCTTGGCGGTGTCGATGACCTTCTTCACGTCCGGCTCGTTCTCGTACATCCCCCGGATCTCGCCCGCCTCGCTGTAGCGCGGGTGCTTGGGGTCGGTGATGCCGTTGAGGTCGATGCCCTTGCCCAGGACGTCGGCGGGCATCGCCTTGGTGAGGCGGTCGCCCATCGCGTACGGGTAGCCGAGGACGCGGGCCGAGTCCTTGATCGCGTTCTTGGCCTTGATCTTGCCGTAGGTGCCGATCATGGCGACCTTGTCGGCGCCGTACTTCTCCGTCACGTACCTGATCACCTCGACGCGCCGACGCTCGTCGAAGTCGATGTCGACGTCGGGCATCGAGACGCGCTCGGGGTTGAGGAACCGCTCGAAGATCAGACCGTGCGGGATCGGGTCGAGGTCGGTGATGCCCATCGCGTACGCCACGATCGAGCCGGCCGCGGAGCCTCGGCCGGGGCCGACCGCGATGCCCTGCTTCTTGGCCCACATGATGAAGTCGGCGACCACGAGGAAGTAGCCGGGGAAGCCCATCGAGATGATGGTGTCCATCTCGTACTCGACCTGCTTCATGCGGTCGTCCGGGATGCCTCCCGGGAAGCGGCGGTGCATGCCGCGCATGGTCTCCTCGCGGAACCAGGTGACCTCGGTGTAGCCCTCGGGGATGTCGAACTTCGGCATGAGGTTCTTCGCCTCGAACATGCCGCTGACGTCGATCTGCTCGGCGACCAGGGCCGTGTTGGCGCAGCCCTGCTGCCAGGCGTCGGAGGCGTCGATCGCGTACATCTCGTCGGTCGACTTCAGGTAGTAGCCGGTGCCGTCGAACTTGAAGCGGTCGGGGTCCGAGAGGTTCTTGCCGGTCTGGATGCACAGCAGCGCGTCGTGCGCGGTGGCCTCGTGCGCGTACGTGTAGTGCGAGTCGTTGGTGACCAGGGGCGGGATGCCCAGCTCCTTGCCGATCTTCAGGAGGTCGTCGCGGACCCGGCGCTCGATGTCGATGCCGTGGTCCATCAGCTCCAGGAAGTACCGGTCCTTGCCGAAGATGTCCTGGTAGTCGGAGGCGGCCTGGCGGGCCTCCTCGTACTGCCCCAGGCGCAGCCGGGTCTGGAGTTCGCCGGAGGGGCAGCCGGTGGAGGCGATCAGGCCCTCCGACCACTGGGAGATGGTCTCCTTGTCCATCCGGGGCCACTTCTGGAGCCAGCCCTCGGCGTACGCGTCGGAGGAGAGGCGGAAGAGGTTGTGCAGACCCGTGGCGTTGGCCGCCCAGATCGTCTTGTGGGTATAACCACCCGAACCGGACACGTCGTCGCGCTTCTGGTGTGGCTGGCCCCACTGGATCTTGCGCTTGTTGCGGCGGGACTCGGGCGCCACGTACGCCTCGATGCCGATGATCGGCGTCACGCCCGCCTTCTTCGCCGTGTGGAAGAAGTCGTACGCCCCGTGCAGGTTGCCGTGGTCGGACATCGCGATGTGCGTCATGCCCATCTCGTTGCACGCGTCGAACATGTCCTTGAGCCGCGCGGCACCGTCCAGCAGCGAGTACTGGGTGTGTACGTGAAGGTGCGTGAACGGCGGCTTCGACACGGCGGGGGCCTCCATGGCGGGGAGAGGGGGACAGCCTGGAAGTCTACGTCGACCCACTGACAGCCGTCGGGCACTCCGGGGTACGGTCACGCGTTGGAAGGGGCGGAATCACCCGTCCCATTTGTTGCGCATCTCTACCCGCACGTACGCACCAGGAGGCACCCGGCGATGTCGGTCCCGCAGCACACCACCGAGGAGCGCGGCGAGCAGATCCTCGCCGTCTTCGGCACCGCCTTCGGCGAGCTCCTGGCCGCCGACCCGGCCGCGTTCCGGGTCAAGTTCCGCAAGATGGCGGCCTCCGCGTTCGCCTTCTACCGGGGCACGGCCTGCCTGTTCTACGCCGACCTGGACGCCGAGAAGCGCGGCGGGCCCTACCTGGACGAGCGCACCGGCCGGGTCTGGATCCACGGCGACCTGCACGCCGAGAACTTCGGCACCTACATGGACGCCAACGGCCGCCTCATCTTCAACGTCAACGACTTCGACGAGGCGTACGTCGGCCCCTTCACCTGGGACCTCAAGCGCTTCGCCGCCTCGCTGGCCCTGGTCGGCCACGCCAAGGCGCTCAGCGACGGGCAGATCACCGAGCTGGTGCGGATCTACGCCGCCGCCTACCGCGAGCGCATCCACGCGCTGGCGACCGGCGCCAAGGGCGACGAGGTCCCCTCGTTCACGCTGGACACGGCCGAGGGGCCGCTCCTCGGCGCGCTGCGCTCGGCACGCGCGCGTACGCGCTTCGCGCTGCTCGACTCGATGACCGAGATCCGTGAGTACGAGCGCCGCTTCTCCGAGGACGACGGCTCGATAGAGCTGGACGCGGCGACCCGCTACAAGGTGCTGGCCGCCTTCGACGGCTACCTGGAGACGCTGCCGGACTCCAGCCTGCTGCGGCCCGACTCGTACCGTGTCAAGGACGTCGTCGGGCGGCGCGGGATCGGGATCGGCTCGGCCGGTCTGCCCTCGTACAACATCCTTCTCGAGGGCCACAGCGACGCGCTGGAGAACGACGTCGTGATCTACATGAAGCAGGCGCAGACCCCGGCGGTCTCCCGGCACGTCACCGACCCGGGGGTGCGCGGCTACTTCCAGCACGAGGGCCACCGCACGGTGATCTCGCAGCGCGCCCTCCAGGCCGCCGCCGACCCGTGGCTGGGCTGGACCGAGCTGGACGGGGCGGGCCAGCTGGTCGCCGAGGTCTCGCCGTACGCGGTGGACCTGGACTGGTCGGACATCGACGAGTCCGACCAGATCGCGGCGGTCGTCGCGGACCTGGGCCGGGCCACCGCCACCATGCACGCGGCGGCGGACGACGAGAGCGGCCACTCGGACCTGGTGCCGTTCTCCACCGAGCGGGCCATCGACGCGGCGATCGCGGCCGACGAGGAGGGCTTCGCGGACCTCCTGGTGGAGTTCGCGCACAGCTACGGGGCACGGGCCCGGGCCGACCACCAGATCTTCGTCGACCTGTTCCGTAACGGTCGGATTCCGGGTCTCTAGTCTCAGGGAATTCTTAGGTCCCGCCGACGGCGGGGCGTGGCAGACTTCAGCACCGATGGACGTATCAGGGACCCGGCTCAGAGCGGCACGCGCGGCGCTTTTCACGGCGCTCGTCGTGGCGCTCTCCAGCGCGTCCCACGTCCTGCTCTCCCGCGTCCCGCTGCCGGTGCCCCTGGTGGCCGGCGCGGCCTGCGCGGTGTTCCTGATCGCGTACGCGCTGGCGGGCCGCGAGCGCGGCTTCTGGTCGATCGCCGGGCTGCTCGTCCCGCTGGAGCTGGCCGCCGACACCGTCTTCTCCACCGGCCAGCACGTCTGTTACGGGCCCTCCGGCGGCCCGGTCGCGGGCGCGCTGCGGTCGGTGGGCGTCAATGTGCTGTGCGGCGGGAGCGTGGGCACCGAGCTGCCCGGCGTCGCCGGGTCCCGGGCGGGCGCGGCCGTGCTGCTCGCCGGTCCCGCGCCGGCCGTGCCGTGGCTGCTGCTCGCCGCGCACGTGAGCGTCGGACTGCTCGCCGCGGCCTGGCTGCGGCGCGGCGAGGCCGCCCTGGCGCGCCTGGTGCGCACGGTCGGGGTGCTGGCGTTCCGGCCGCTGCTGCTCGCGGTCGCCGTGGTGGGCGGCGCGATCCGTCCCGTACGGGCGCGGGTGCGGCCCGTGCGGCGCGCGGGCCCGCCGTCGAACGCCCGGCTGCTGGTGCACTGTGTGGGGCGGCGGGGTCCGCCCCGCGCCGCGCTGCTCACCGCCGTCTGAGCGACGGCCTTCCCGAGCGCATCGACCCGCCCATCGGGTCCCCCTCAGCACTTTCTCACCTGCCCTACCTGCCACACGGAGAAAACGATCATGAGCAAGCGCAACAGCCAGGCCAACAAGGCAGCCGCCCGTGAGCGGCTGAAACTGGAGCGCGAGCGCCAGGCCAAGAAGGACAAGGTGCGCCGCCAGGTGGTCGTCGCCGCCTCGATCGTCGGCGTCCTCGCGATAGCCGGCGGCATCGGCTACGCGGTCGTCCAGGGCAACAAGCCCGGCGAGTGGGACGCGGCCAAGGACAAGACCCTGGTCAAGCCCGCCAACACCACGGGCGACGACGGCACCACGGTGGTCATCGGCAAGCCCACCGCCAAGAAGACCCTGGAGATGTACGAGGACCCGCGCTGCCCGGTCTGCTCGGTCTTCGAGCAGCAGGTCGGCGCCACGGTCAAGAAGGACGTCGACGCCGGCAAGTACAAGGTCCAGTTCATCGGCGCCACCTTCATCGACAACGGCAGCCCGGGGGTCGGCTCCAAGAACGCGCTCAGCGCGCTCGGCGCCGCGCTCAACGTGAGCCCCGAGGCGTTCATGGAGTACAAGGCGCAGCTCTACTCGGCGAAGTGGCACCCGGCCGAGACCACGGACAAGTTCAAGAACGACGACTACCTGATCGAGATCGCCGACAGCGTCCCGGCCCTCAAGGGCAACGCCAAGTTCCAGCAGGCGGTCAAGGACGGCACCTTCGACAAGTGGGCGCTCACCATGTCGAAGAAGTTCGACGACAGCGGTGTGACGGCCACGCCGACCCTCAAGATGGACGGCAAGACGATCACCGCCGAGAACAGCAAGAACGCCCCGCAGGACCCGGCCGCGTTCACCGCCGCCATCGACAAGGCCCTCAAGGGCTGACGCCTCCCCGGGAGGCCTTCGACGGGTCCGGGCGCTGACGCGCGCTCAGATGACCGCCGGCGAACGGGCAGACAAACTTTTGCCGCGAGTCTGCCCGTTCGCGCTACCCATCAGTAAGGTGTGCGGCTGTGACCAGTCGATTCACCTCAACCCCCACCCGCCGCACGGTCGTCAAGGCCGCTGCCGCCACCGCTGTCGTCGCCGCGCCCCTGGTGGCCGGCGCGACCGCCGCCGCCGCGGACCCCGCCGCGGCCCCCGCCTTCCTGCACGGCGTCGCCTCCGGCGACCCGCTGCCCGACGGCATCCTGCTGTGGACCCGGGTCACCCCCGCTCCCGACGCGGTGCCCGGCTCCGGCAAGGGCCAGGACACCGAGGTCTCCTGGGAGATAGCCGAGGACAAGGCCTTCGCGCGGATCGTGGCCCAGGGCCGCACCACCGCGACGGCCGCGTCCGACCACACCGTCAAGGCCGATGTGCGCGGCCTGCGCCCGGCGACCGCGTACTGGTACCGGTTCGCCGCGGGCACCGCGCTCTCCCCCGTCGGCCGTACGCTCACCGCCCCCGCCACGGACGCGGCGGCCGCCAACGTCCGCTTCGGCGTGGTCTCCTGCTCCAACTGGGAGTCCGGCTACTTCTCCGCCTACCGCCATCTCGCCGCCCGCTCCGACCTGGACGCGGTGCTGCACCTGGGCGACTACATCTACGAGTACGCCTCGGGCGCCTATCCGGAGGCGAAGTACGTCGTACGACAGCACGAGCCGGCCCACGAGATCCTGAACCTGGCCGACTACCGCACCCGGCACGGCAAGTACAAGACGGACGCGGACCTCCAGGCGATGCACCACGCGCACCCGGTGATCGCGATCTGGGACGACCACGAGTTCGCCAACGACGCCTGGTCGGGCGGGGCCGAGAACCACACACCCGGCACCGAGGGCGACTGGGCGACGCGCGTGTCGGCCGCCAAGCAGGCCTACTTCGAGTGGATGCCGGTCCGCCCGTCCATCGCGGGCACCACCTACCGGCGCATCCGCTACGGCAAGCTGGCCGATCTGCACCTGCTCGACCTGCGCTCCTTCCGCTCCCAGCAGGCGAGCGTGGGCAGCGGCAAGGTGGACGACCCGGAGCGCACCATCACCGGCCGCGCCCAGCTGGACTGGCTCAAGTCGGGGCTCTCCGCCTCGAACGCCGCCTGGCAGCTGGTCGGCACCTCCGTGATGATCTCCCCGGTCGCCTTCGGCGCGCTGCCGGCCGAACTGACCGCGCCGCTGGCGGAGTTGCTCGGCCTGCCCAAGGAGGGCATCGCCATCAACGTCGACCAGTGGGACGGCTACACGGACGACCGCCGCGAGCTGCTCGGCCACCTGGTGGACAACGGCATCAAGAACACCGTGTTCCTCACCGGCGACATCCACATGGCGTGGGCCAACGACGTACCGGTGAAGGCGGGCACCTACCCGCTGTCGAAGTCGGCGGGCACCGAGTTCGTGGTGACGTCGGTGACCTCCGACAACCTGGACGAGATGCTGCACGTCGCCCCGCACACCGTGTCGCTGGTGGCCGCGGCCGCGATCAAGGCCGCCAACCGCCATGTGAAGTGGGTCGACATGGACTCGCACGGCTACGGCGTCCTCGACGTCGACGCCCAGCGCTCGCAGATGGACTACTACGTGGTCTCCGACAAGCGGAAGCAGGACGCCACGTCCTCGTGGACCCGCTCGTACCGGACGCTCAACGGCAGCCAGAAGGCCGAGCGGGTCTACTCGCCGGTGGTCTGACGCCCGCGCGCTAGAGCGACGCGAGGAAGCCGAGAGCGACGGCCCAGCTCTTCTCGGCGGCCTCTTCGTCGTAGTCCGGCAGCTCCGGATCGGTGTACAGGTGCCCGGCGCCCGGGTACCTGTACACCTCCGCGTCGGCGCCGATCCGGCCCATGCGCAGGTACCAGGTGTTCAGCCAGTCGTCCGTCTCGAACGGGTCCGGGTCCGCCACGTGCAGCTGTACGGGCAGCTCGTCCACCGAGGCGCCCTCGGCGATGTCGGCGGTGCCGTGCAGGAGCAGCAGGCCGCGGGCCTTCTCGTCGCCGAGCGCGAGGGTCTGGGCGAGCGAACCGCCCAGCGAGAACCCGGCGTAGACCAGGCCCTCGTCGGAGTGCGGGGCGGCGGCCAGGATCGCGCGCTTGAGCAGCTCGTCGTTGCCGATCCCGTCGCGGATCGTCATGCCCTCCTCCAGGGTGTCGGCGGTGCGGCCGTCGTAGAGGTCGGGCACGTGCACCACGTGTCCGGCGGCGCGCAGCCGCTCGGCCGCCTCGTGCACGGCGGGCCGCAGGCCGTACGCCGAATGGAAAAGCATGATGTTCATGAGGCCATGGTGCCAGCTACGGTCGGGGGCATGGAGAACGCACTGCGTCCGTTGATCGTCATCGGCGGCTCGGTCGTGCTCACGCTGGCCCTCGTGTGGCTGGCCGACCGGCTGCTCCGCCAGGCCGACGCCCGGCACAGCGAGACCCCGCTGTGGGGACTGCTGCGCCGCTGCCGCGTCCCGTTGCAGGTCGTCGTCCTCACCGCGCTGCTGAGAGGCACCTACCGCCAGATCAAGTGGGCCCCGGTCCAGGACCACGAGGCGGGCCTCGGCCAGCTCCTCTCCCTCGTCCTCATCGGCGCGAGCGCCTGGCTGGTGGTGCGGATCGCGGCGGCGGTCGTGGAGGCGTCGTACGCGCGGTACGCGGCCTCCGCGCTGGATCCGGCGCGGGTGCGCAGGGTCCGTACGCAGGTGACGCTGATCCAGCGCGTGGTGACGGCGGTCGTGGGCGTGGTCGCGGTGGCGTCGATGCTGCTGACGTTCCCGGCGATGCGGACGGCGGGGACCTCGATCCTGGCCTCCGCGGGCATCATCGGCATCGTGGCCGGTGTGGCCGCCCAGTCGACGCTCGGCAACCTCTTCGCGGGCCTCCAGATCGCCTTCGGCGACATGGTGCGGATCGGGGACACGGTGGTCGTGGACGGCGAGTGGGGCGTGATCGAGGAGATCACCCTGACCTACCTCGCGGTGCGCACCTGGGACGAGCGGCGCCTGACGATGCCGGTCTCCTACTTCACCAGCAAGCCGTTCGAGAACTGGTCGCGCGGCGGCGTCCAGATGACCGGCACGGTCTTCTTCCACCTGGACCACGCGGCCCCGGTGGCCCTGATGCGCGAGAAACTGGCCGACATCCTCCGCGAATGCCCCGCCTGGGACGGCCGCGAAAGCGCCCTCGCGGTCACCGACACCACCCCGTCGACGATCGTGGTCCGAGCAACGGTCACGGCGAAGGACGCGGGCGACATCTGGACGGTACGGGTCACGGTCCGCGAACAAATGATCACTTGGCTCCACGACCACCATCCGGAGGCGTTGCCGAGGATCAATACGGACCGGGGATAACGGGGTCCGGGGCGGAGCCCCGAAAGCGGGGTGCAGGGGCCGCAGGCCCCGCTCGGGGTCCGGGGGCGAAGCCCCCGGGAAAGCCACCTCAACCCCCACCCACCCCCGGAGGGTTTAGGGAAGGGGCGGGGTGGGGTCATCGCAGGCTGCGCACATCCAGCTGGCGCAGGACCCGGTCCACGATTTCCGGGTCCGCGCCGGCTTCACTCCGCGCAGACAACACCTCATGCCGCGCCGCCGACATCATCTCCCGCTGAATCCGCTGGATCGTCCGCAACCGCTCCACCCGCTTCGCGTACGCCTCCCGCCGCTCCTCGTCGACCATGTCCGGACTGATCCGCGCCCCCACGTCGTACGCCCGCCGCAGCAGCTGCTCCATGACCTCCTCGGGCAGCTCCTCCACGTCCTCGATCTCCCGCAGCCGCCGCTTCGCCGCCTTCGCCGCGCGGATCGCGAGCTCCCGCTCCAGCGCCCGCTCGGCGTCGGTGTCGGCCTGGACGCCCAGGCGCCGCACCAGGGACGGCAGCGTCAGGCCCTGGAGCACCAGCGTCACCATGATCACGCAGAACGCGACGAAGACGATCTCGTCGCGCGCGGGGAACGCCGAGCCGTCGTCGGTCCGGAACGGGATCGCGAGGGCGAGCGCGACCGAGGCCACCCCCCGCATCCCCGCCCACCACATGACGATCGTCTCCCGCCACGTCGTGGGGATCTCCTCGTCGTAGTCCCGTCGCGTGTGCAGCCGCTTGGCGAGCCAGGTCGCGGGCAGCAGCCACACCAGCCGTACGCCGATGACGACCCCGACCACGATCGCGCCCCAGCCCGCCATCTCGCCGACCCGGCCGGTCGCGGTGCCGAACACGTTGTGCAGTTCGAGCCCGATGAGCCCGAACGCGATCCCCGTCACCAGGGTGTCGACGATCTGCCAGAACGTGGCCCCGGCGAGCCGCCCCTGGACGTCGTCCGCGTCCACCGCGTGCTCGGCCAGGAACAGCGCGAGCGTGAGCACGGCGAGCACCCCGGACCCGCCGAACTCCTCGGCCAGTACGTACCCGACGAACGGCACCAGCAGGGTGAGGCCGATCTGGAGCGTGGCGTCGTCGAGCAGCCCCATCAGCTTGTTGGCGGTCCAGCCCAGGACGAGCCCGACCACGACCGCCACCACGGCGGACAGCACCAGCTCGCCCACCGCGTCCGGCCACGAGAAGTCGCCGCTGACCGCCGCCGCGATCGCCACGTGGTAGAGCACGATCGCGGTGACGTCGTTGAACAGCCCCTCCCCCTCCAGGATCGACACCAGCCGGCGGGGCAGCCCGAGCGAGCCCGCGACGGCGGTGGCGGCGACCGGGTCGGGCGGCGCAACGAGGGCGCCGAGCGCGACGGCGGCGGCGATCGGCAGCCCGGGCACGATGGCGTGGGCGACGGCCGCCACGGCCGCCGTGGTGACGAACACCAGGGCCACCGCGAGCAGCAGGATCGGCCGGACGTTGGCGGCGAACTGCCGCCAGGAGGTGCGCTGGACGGAGGCGTAGAGCAGCGGCGGCAGGACCAGCGGAAGGATGAAGTCCGGCGGTACGGCGACGTTCGGGACGAACGGCAGCAGGGCCAGGACCCCACCGAGGAGCGTCATCAGGACCGGCGCGGGCAGCCCCAGCCGGTCCCCGACCGGAACGGTGACCACCGCTCCGAGCAGCAGCACGAACAGCAGGGCCAGCTGATCCACGGATGCCCTCCGGGGCGGCGAGGTGATCAAGACCTCCAGCGTGCCACGCGGTTCACCGTACAAAGCTGCGGACCGTGCCGGGTTGCTCGCGCAGTTCCCCGCGCCCCTAGGTAGTTAGGGGCGCGGGGAACTGCGCGACCAGCCACAGACGGCCCGCAGATGAAAACCCGGCCCCGACGCCTACGGCGTCATTCGCTCTCCGCCCGGATCACGTCCAGCGCGTGCTGGAGGTCGTCCGGGTAGCTGCTCTCGAACTCGACCCAGCCGCCGTCCGACGGGTGCTCGAAGCCGAGGCGCACCGCGTGCAGCCACTGCCGGGTCAGGCCGAGGCGCTTGGCGATGGTGGGGTCCGCGCCGTACGTCAGGTCGCCCACGCACGGGTGGCGGTGGGCCGACATGTGCACGCGGATCTGGTGGGTGCGGCCCGTCTCCAGCTTGATGTCGAGCAGCGAGGCCGCCCGGAACGCCTCGATCAGGTCGTAGTGCGTCACCGACGGCTTGCCCTCGGCCGTGACCGCCCACTTGTAGTCGTGGTTGGGGTGGCGGCCGATGGGCGCGTCGATGGTGCCGCTCATCGGGTCCGGGTGGCCCTGCACCAGGGCGTGGTAGCGCTTGTCCACGACACGGTCGCGGAACTGCTGCTTCAGGTAGGTGTACGCCCGCTCCGACTTGGCGACGACCATCAGGCCCGACGTGCCGACGTCGAGGCGGTGGACGATGCCCTGGCGTTCGGCCGCGCCGGAGGTGGAGATCCGGTACCCGGCCGCCGCGAGGCCGCCGATGACCGTCGTCCCCGTCCAGCCCGGGCTCGGGTGGGCCGCGACGCCGACCGGCTTCACGATCACGACGATGTCGTCGTCGTCGTGGACGATCTCCATGCCCTCGACCGGCTCGGCCACGATCTGCACCGGCGCGGGCGCCTGGGGCATCTCGACCTCCAGCCACGCGCCCCCGCGGACCCGCTCGGACTTGCCCACCACCGAGCCGTCGACCTGGACCTTCCCCGCCGCGGCGAGCTCAGCGGCCTTCGTACGGGAGAACCCGAACATGCGGGAGATGGCGGCGTCGACGCGCTCGCCCTCCAGACCGTCGGGAACGGGCAAGGTGCGGATCTCGGGAAACGTACTCACCCGTCGAGTATGCCTTGTCGCACCGACAACCCCGCCCGCACCGAGCTGCGGCTCAGTCCTTGTGCACCGTTCCGTCCGGGTCCAGGCCCCGGAACGAGAGGATCACGATCAGGAAGCCGCCGCAGACGATCGCGGAGTCGGCGAGGTTGAAGACCGCGAAGTGGGCCGGCGCGATGAAGTCGACCACCGCGCCCTCGAAGACGCCCGGGGAGCGGAAGATGCGGTCGGTGAGGTTGCCGAGCGCGCCGCCGAGCAGCAGGCCGAGCGCGATCGCCCAGGGCAGGCTGTAGAGCTTGCGGGCCAGCCGGAAGATCACCACGATGACGGTCGCCGCGATCATCGTGAAGATCACGGTGAAGGCCTCGCCCATGCCGAACGCGGCGCCCGGGTTGCGGATCGCGTTGAGCTCCAGCAGGTCGCCGACGAGCTGGATCGGCTCGTGGTGCTCCAGCTTGGCCACCACGAGCATCTTGCTGCCGAGGTCGAGCAGGTACGCGAAGAGCGCCACCGCGAACAGCACGGCGATCCTGCGCCTGCCCTTGGGCCGCTCGTCGGGAGCCGCGGCCTCGTCGGGCCCTTCTACGTCCGGCGTACCGATGATGCGCTCCGCCTCTGCCACGTGAGTCCCTCAACCCTAGGTACCTGACTGAGGACGAGGGTACGACACACGCGTACGGAGTCAGCCTCGGCGTTCCTGCTTCTGCTTGTCCTCGACGCAGAGGGTCGCGCGCGGGAAGGCCTGCATCCGCGCCTTGCCGATGGGATTGCCGCAGACCTCGCAGTAGCCGTACGTCCCGGCGTCCAGCCGCTCCAGGGCGCGCTCCGTCTGCTCCAGCATCTCGCGCGCGTTGGCGGCGAGCGCCATCTCGTGCTCGCGGGTGATGTTCTTGGTCCCGGTGTCGGCGTCGTCGTCACCGGCGCCGTCCCCGGAGTCCCGCATCAGCCCGCTCAGGGCGTTCTCGGAGGCCTCGATCTCGGTGCGCAGGCGCAGGACCTCGCTGGTCAGCTCCGTGCGCGCCTCGGCGACCTCGGCGGGCGTCCACGGGTCCTCCCCGGGCCGCACCGGCAGCTCGCCGGGCACCCCGGCGACGACGGTACGGGCCTTGGGCACCGCCGATGCCGCCGCCGTGGACTTCCTGGCCGCCGCCTCGCCGGCCGTGTTCTTGGCAACCACCTTCTTGGCTCCCCTCTGCTGCGCGGCCTCGGCCGCCCCCTTGGCCGCCGGGGCGGCCTCCTTCGCTGCCCCACCGGCAGCCTTGCCCGACACCGCTTTCGCCGTCTTCTTGGCAGCGGCCTTCTCGGCCACGGCTTTCTTGGCCGGAGCCTTTTTGGCCGGAGCCTTCTTGGTGGCGGCTTTCCTGGCACCGGTCTCGTCGACCCCTGCCTTCTCGGCCGCCGCCTTCTTGGTCGCCGCCTTCTTGGCAGCGGCCTTATTAGGCGTTGCCTTCTTGGCGGCGGTCTCCTTGGTCGCGGTCTTCTTGGCCGGTGCCTTCTTGGCAACCGGTTCCTTGGACGCGGCTTTCTTGGCCGCGGCCTTCTTCGGGGCCGCCTCCTTCTTGGCCGCAGCCTTCTTCCCGGACGAGTCCTCCGTAGCGACCTTCTTCGCCGCGGCCTCGGACGCCAACGCGGTCTTCTCAGCCACCATGGCCGCGGCCCCTTCACATATTGTGATCTTGCTCGCGAATCGTGCTGGGACGATAAATCGACCCCAGGCCCGCGGCAACGGGGCACGCCGCCGGTCCGGCCCCGCCCGACGTGCCCGGAGACGAACCTGCATCCGTTGTGCCCAGCTCTTGGGCCCGTAATCCGCCACACGGGCGGAGCCGGAGCCCGCGGGACCCCGTATGGCCATTCGGGTCATGTGCGCGGCCCGGCCGGGGCTCGCCAAAACCGGTCGGCCGTTGTCCGTACGGCCCCGTACACTGGGCCCAGCGAGAGGCGTCGACGGGACGAGTAGCGCCGTACGCAGCCAAGAGCGATCCGGGGACGGTGGGAGCCCGGAGGCGAGCGCGACACGAAGATCACCCCTGAGCCGCCGGAAGAAAGCCCACCGGGCCAGTAGAACCGGCTTCGCACCCCAATGAGGGGGCGGCGCGCGCGAGCGCGGCGCCAAGGAGGGTGGTACCGCGGGAGCGCTTCACGAGAGGCTCTCGTCCCTCCGACGGAAACGTACGACGATCCGCCGGAGGATGAACGGATGTCGCAGTACCGCCAGGTGCCCGCCCAGGTCGACCTGCCCGCGCTGGAGCACGCCGTGCTCGACTTCTGGCGCGAGGCGAAGGTCTTCGCCAAGAGCCTCGAACAGTCCGAGGGCCGCCCCGAGTGGGTCTTCTACGAGGGCCCCCCGACCGCCAACGGCATGCCCGGTGCCCACCACATCGAGGCCCGCGTCTTCAAGGACGTCTTCCCGCGCTTCCGGACCATGCAGGGCTACCACGTGGCCCGCAAGGCCGGCTGGGACTGCCACGGCCTGCCGGTCGAGCTCGCCGTCGAGAAGGAGCTCGGCTTCAACGGCAAGAAGGACATCGAGGCGTACGGCATCGCCGAGTTCAACGCCAAGTGCCGCGAGTCCGTGACCCGCCACACCGACGCCTTCGCCGAGCTCACGACCCGGATGGGCTACTGGGTCGACCTGGACGACGCCTACCGGACGATGGACCCCGAGTACGTGGAGTCCGTCTGGTGGTCCCTGAAGGAGATCTTCAACAAGGGCCTGCTCACCCAGGACCACCGCGTCGCCCCCTGGTGCCCGCGGTGCGGCACCGGCCTGTCCGACCACGAGCTGGCGCAGGGGTACGAGACGGTCGTCGACCCCTCGGTCTTCGTCCGCTTCCCGCTCACCTCCGGCCCCCTCGCGGGCGAGGCCGCGCTCCTGGTGTGGACGACCACGCCGTGGACGCTGGTCTCCAACACCGCCGTGGCCGCCCACCCCGAGGTCACGTACGTCGTCGCCAGCAACGGCGAGGAGAAGCTGGTCGTCGCCCAGCCGCTGCTCGAGAAGGCGCTCGGCGAGGGCTGGGAGGCCACCGGACAGACCTTCACGGGCGCCGAGATGGAGCGCTGGACCTATCAGCGCCCCTTCGATCTCGTCGAGTTCCCCGAGCCCGCGCACTACGTGGTGAACGCCGACTACGTGACGACCGAGGACGGTACGGGTCTGGTCCACCAGTCCCCCGCCTTCGGCGCCGACGACCTCCTGGTCTGCAAGGCGTACGGCCTGCCGGTGGTGAACCCGGTCCGCCCCGACGGCACCTTCGAGGAGGACGTGCCGCTGGTCGGCGGCGTCTTCTTCAAGAAGGCCGACGAGAAGCTGACGCAGGACCTGGCCGACCGCGGTCTGCTGTTCCGCCACGTGCCGTACGAGCACAGCTACCCGCACTGCTGGCGCTGCCACACCGCGCTGCTCTACTACGCGCAGCCGTCCTGGTACATCCGCACCACCGCCGTCAAGGACGCGATGCTGCGGGAGAACGAGAAGACCAACTGGTTCCCGGACTCCGTCAAGCAGGGCCGCTTCGGCGACTGGCTGAACAACAACATCGACTGGGCGCTCTCCCGCAACCGCTACTGGGGCACCCCGCTGCCGATCTGGCGCTGCGAGGACGACCACCTGACCTGCGTCGGCTCGCGCGCCGAGCTGAGCGAGCTGTCCGGCACGGACCAGAGCGACCTCGACCCGCACCGCCCGTACATCGACGACGTCACCTTCACCTGCACGGCCGAGGGCTGCTCGCACACGGCGGTCCGCGTCCCCGAGGTGATCGACGCCTGGTACGACTCGGGCTCGATGCCGTTCGCGCAGTGGGGCTACCCGTACAAGAACAAGGAACTGTTCGAGAGCCGCTACCCGGCGCAGTTCATCTCCGAGGCCATCGACCAGACCCGCGGCTGGTTCTACACGCTGATGGCGGTCGGCACCCTGGTCTTCGACAAGTCGTCGTACGAGAACGTGGTGTGCCTGGGCCACATCCTCGCCGAGGACGGCCGCAAGATGTCCAAGCACCTGGGCAACATCCTGCAGCCGATCCCGCTCATGGACCAGCACGGCGCGGACGCGGTGCGCTGGTTCATGGCGGCCGGCGGCTCCCCGTGGGCCGCGCGCCGGGTGGGCCACGGCACCATCCAGGAGGTCGTCCGCAAGACGCTCCTCACGTACTGGAACACGGTGGCCTTCCAGGCCCTGTACGCGCGCACGTCCGACTGGGCGCCCAGCGCGGCCGACCCGGCCCCGGCGGACCGCACGGTCCTGGACCGCTGGCTGCTGAGCGAGCTGAACACGCTGGTCGACCAGGTCACGCAGGCCCTGGAGGCGTACGACACGCAGCGCGCGGGCAAGCTCCTGTCGGCGTTCGTGGACGACCTGTCCAACTGGTACGTGCGCCGGTCGCGGCGCCGGTTCTGGCAGGGCGACAAGGCGGCGCTGCGCACGCTGCACGACGTGGTGGAGACGGTCACGCGCCTGCTCGCCCCGCTGACCCCGTTCATCACCGAGCGGGTGTGGCAGGACATGGTGGTGCCGGTGACCCCGGACGCCCCGGAGTCCGTGCACCTCTCGTCCTGGCCGAAGGCGGACGCGTCGGCGATCGACCCGACGCTGTCGCAGCAGATGCTGCTGGTGCGGCGGCTGGTCGAGCTGGGCCGCGCCACGCGCGCGGAGTCGGGCGTCAAGACGCGCCAGCCGCTGTCGCGCGCGCTGGTGGCCGTGGCGGGCTTCGAGTCGCTCTCGCCGGAGCTGCACGCGCAGATCACGGAGGAGCTGAACGTCTCCTCGCTCGCCTCCCTGTCCGAGGTCGGCGGGTCCCTGGTCGACACCACGGCCAAGGCGAACTTCCGGGCGCTGGGCAAGCGGTTCGGCAAGGGCGTCCAGGACGTGGCCAAGGCGGTCGCGGCGGCGGACGCGGCGGCGCTGTCGGCGTCCCTGCGCGACACGGGCTCGGCGACGGTCTCGGTGGGCGGCGAGGAGGTCGTGCTCGCCCCCGACGAGGTGATCATCACCGAGACGCCTCGTGAGGGGTGGTCGGTGGCGTCCGACTCCGGTGCGACGGTCGCGCTCGACCTGGAGATCACGCCGGAGCTGCGGCTCGCGGGCCTGGCCCGGGATGCGATCCGGCTGATCCAGGAGGCGCGCAAGAACAGCGGGCTCGATGTGGCGGATCGGATCGCGGTGCGGTGGGAGTCGTCCGACGCGTCTGTCGTCTCGGCGCTGTCCGCTCACGCGGAGCTGATCGCGGAGGAGGTCCTGGCGACGGACTACGCGGCGGGTTCGGCTGACGACACGTACGGCGACCCGTTCACGGACGAGTCCCTGTCCCTGACGTTCCGCCTGCGCAAGGCGTAGCGCGCGACGCCGCGAGCGGCCCGTCCCCGGTGCTCCGGGGGCGGGCCGCTGTGTTTAGCCCCCACCCCGCCCCTTCCCGAAAGCCCTCTGGCGGGCGGCCGGGCACTTCGTCTGCGGACCGTGGTGGGTTGCTCGCGCAGTTCCCCGCGCCCCTAACTACCTAGCGGGGTGCAGGGGCCGCAGGCCCCGCAAAGGGGGTCCGGGGGCGTAGCCCCCGGGAGACCACCCTTACCCCCACCCACCCCCGGAGGGTTTAGGGAAGGGGTGGGGTGGGGGCCGAAAAAGGGCCGGGCCCCCGGATAATCCGGGGGCCCGGCCCTTCAGCCTGCCGACGGCTGTGCGCGGGGTGCGCGCGTACCGCCCGTCAGTTGTCGTCCTCGTCGATCAGGAAGCCCCGCATCGGAGAGGGAGCCTGCTGCATCGGCGACGGCCCCTGCGGCCGCACCGGCGCCATCGGCTGCGTCATCGCGGGCGACATCTGCTGCTGCCCGCCGTAGGAGGGACCGCCACCCATCGACGGCTGCCCGCCCATGGTGTGCCCGCCCATCGAACCGGCACCGGCCGACGCCATCGACCCGCTCATCTGCGGAGCCGGCGGCAGCGACGCGGTCGCCGGGGTGCGCGGCGGAGCCAGCGAGTCGTCCGCCTGGGTCTCCAGCTGACGCAGCTGCGACTCCAGGTAGGACTTCAGCCGCGTACGGTACTCGCGCTCGAAGCCGCGCAGGTCCTCGACCTTGCGCTCAAGGGTGGCGCGGGCCGACTCGAGCGAGCCCATCGCGACGCGGTGCTTCTCCTGCGCGTCCCGCTCCAGCGCGTCGGCCTTGGCGCGGGCGTCCCGCTCCAGGCCCTCGGCGCGCGACCGGGCCTCGCCGACGATCTTGTTGGCCTCGGAGCGGGCCTCGGCGATCGCCTGGTCGGCGGTCTGCTGGGCCAGCGACAGGACGCGCGCGGCGCTGTCGCCGCCGGGGCCCTGGCCGGGCTGGGACATCTGCGGGCCGTGGCCGCCCATGGGGCCGCCCATCGGCTGGCCCATGGGGCCCTGGCCGAGCTGGTTCTGACCCATCTGGTTCTGGCCCATCGGACCCTGGCCCATGGGGCCCTGACCCATCGGTCCCTGGCCGAGCTGGTTCTGGCCCATCGGACCCTGACCCATGGGGCCCTGGCCGAGCTGGTTCTGACCCATCTGGTTCTGGCCCATCGGACCCTGGCCGTGCTGGCCCTGCGGGCCGTGGCCACCGGGGCCGGCGGGCAGCTGCGGGGCGCCGCTCGGCAGCTGCGGCGGGCCCATCTGCGGCTGCTGCTGCACCTGCGGAGGTCCGGATATGGCGGCGGGCACGGGGGCGCCCGGACCGCGCTGGTCCTGCGGCTCCGGCTTGCGCATACCCTGCTGCTGCTGGTTCTGCGCGGCGGCACGCGTCGCGGCGGCCAGCTTGGCGCGCAGGTCCTCGTTCTCGCGAAGCAGGCGGGTCAGTTCGGCTTCGACCTCGTCCAGGAAGGCATCGACCTCGTCCTCGTCGTAGCCTTCTCGGAGCCGGACGGTCGTGAACTGCTTGTTCCGCACGTCCTCAGGGGTCAGCGGCATCTCTTCTTCACCTCTACGTAGTCGTCGGCAGTCGGCAGGACCGTGTCGCTCACATCTATCTCCCCACGCTGGTGACGATGGAGATCAGGATGTACACGATGATCATCAGAACGAAGAAGGACAGGTCGAGTGCCACGCCCCCGAGACGCAGCGGCGGAATGAACCGCCGCAGAAGCTTGAGCGGTGGATCGGTGACAGTGTAGGTGGCCTCAAGAATGACCACCATCGCCTTGCCGGGTTCCCATGAACGTGCGAACTGCAAGACGTAGTCCATGACGAGCCGGAAGATCAGCACGATGAGGAAGCACATCAGCGCGATGTAGACCACATCCAGTGCGACGCCCATCTCGCGCTTCCCTCTCCCCTTGCTCTCTGTGCCCCCGGCCCCTTGGCCGGATCGTTCCCGGTGTCGTGTCTCAGCTCTGGTTGAAGAAACCGCCCTCTGCGATACGGGCCTTGTCCTCCGCCGTGACATCGACGTTAGCAGGCGACAACAGGAACACCTTCTGCGTCACCCGTTCAATACTGCCGTGCAAACCAAACACAAGACCGGCGGCAAAGTCGACAAGTCGCTTCGCATCGGTGTCGTCCATCTCGGTGAGGTTCATGATCACCGGCGTGCCCTCGCGGAAGTGTTCCCCGATGGTACGGGCCTCGTTGTAGGTCCGCGGGTGCAGCGTGGTGATGCGGTAGGGCTCCCGCTCGGACACGACCTTGGGCATGATCACCGGTGCGTTCTTCTCCAGGCTCGGACGTTCAGGTGTGATGGATGCCACGGGGGCGATTCGCGCCGGACGCCCCGATTCCGCGGGCATCACGGCTGCGTGCGCGACCGGTTCACGGGGAGCCGGCGGCTGTACGGCTCGTACCGGTTCGTCCCGTTCGACCTGATGCGGAGGCTGGTGCCGGCGGCGGTCCCGCTCGGGCTCCGGCTCGGGTTCGAACTCGTCATCGGGGTCGAACCCCGGGCCGTCGTACCCATCGTCCTCCACGAGACCGAGGTAGACCGCCATCTTGCGCATCGCGCCGGCCATGCTCCGATTCCTCCGCTCTGTGGTGGATCGCCCTTGTCGCCAAATGTCGCTGTGTCACCAAGTGCCCACGATCCACTAGGTCTGCCCACCGAAGAGTGGGAATGACCATATTTTCTGCTGTGGTCCGACTTGCTTCGCGACGTTACCCGAGCCGGGGTCGGACTCCGAGTACCGCCGTACCGACGCGTACATGTGTCGCTCCGGCCGCAACAGCCTCTTCGAGGTCCGCACTCATCCCTGCTGACACCATGTTCGCAGCCGGATGAGCGCGGCGCAGGTCAGTCGACAAATCCATCAGCCGCTCGAATGCGGCCCGTTCGCGGCCCGCGTACTCGCCCGCCAGCGGCGCCACGGTCATCAGACCGTCCAGCCGCAGACCGGGCGCGTCCGCCACAAGTCCGGCCAACTGCTCGATTCCGTCAGGGGCGACGCCGCCCCGCTCGCCCCGCGCACCCGACTCGGCGTCGAGCGCGACCTGGATGAGGCACCCCACTTCCCGCTCCGCCTTCACGGCGGCCGCGGAGAGCGCGGTGACCAGCCGGTCCCGGTCGACGGACTGCACCAGATCCGCGTAAGTCACCACGGAACGGACCTTGTTCGTCTGGAGCTGACCCACGAAGTGCCAGCGCAGGTCCGCGAGGTCGGCGCAGGCCGCCGCCTTGGGGCCGGCGTCCTGGTCCCGGTTCTCGGCGACCTGACGCACCCCCAGCTCGTACAGGAGTCGCACGTCGCTCGCGGGGTAGGTCTTGGTGACCACGATGAGCGTCACGTCGTCGCGCTTGCGCCCGGCGGCCGCACAGGCCGCGGAGATACGTTCCTCCACCTGTGCCAGGTTCGCGGCGAGTTCCGCCTTACGGTCCGTCATGCCCGCTTCCCTCTCCCCCGGTCGCACCGGGCCCCTCGGCGTCGAGCCAGACGTATCCGGCGAGCCGCCCGGTGGTGCGGTCGCGGCGGTACGAGAAGTGGTCGTGCGATTCGAGCGTGCACACCCCCGACGCCTGCCGGTCCGTGATCCCGAGCGCCGCCAGCTGCGCGTGCACGCCCGCGGTGACGTCGACGGCCGGGGTCCCCCAGCTCGTTCGAGACCGGGCGGCCGGTTCGGCCGCGGCGACCTCGTCCCGCATCGCCGCCGGGACCTCGTAGCACTTACCGCAGACGGCGGGCCCGGTCCGCGCGGTGATCCGGGACGGCTCGGCGCCGAGCGAGACCATCGCCGCGACCGCCGCGGGCACCACGCCCGCGACCATCCCGGGCCGCCCCGCGTGCGCGGCGGCCACCACCCCGGCGACCGGGTCGGCGAGGAGGACGGGCGTGCAGTCGGCGGTCAGGACCGCGAGGGCGAGCCCGCGACGGGCCGTCACCACCGCGTCCACCGCCGGGACCTCGGTGTCCGGGCCCCACGGCCCGTCCACCACGGCCACGTCCGGCCCGTGCACCTGGTTCATCCAGACCACGAGCTCCGGGTCGAGCCCCAGCGCCTTGGCGGCGAGGCCGCGGTTGGTCCGGACCGCGGCGGGGTCGTCGCCGACCGCGCCGCCGAGGTTGAGCTCCTCGTACGGAGCGGCGCTCACTCCGCCCCACCGGTCGGTGAAGGCGAAGTGCGCGCCGCTCACGAGGACGTGCTGCCCTATCACTTCAAGAAGTCCGGGACATCCAGCTCTTCGGCCTGGCTGTCCTGGTACGGGCGGGCCGTCGGCACCTGCGGCGGGCTCGCCTCGCCGACCGGCGCGGTCTCGACCGGGGCCGGGGCCGGGGTCTCCTCGCGCGCGCTCACCGTGCCGAGTCCGCCCAGCGGGCGCTCGGCGGCGCGGACCGGCGCGGGCTCGTCGCGCTTGGCGGCGGTGGAGCCCAGCACGTTGTCGCGGCGGGCGGGCGGCTGGCCGCCGTCGAACCCGGCCGCGATGACCGTG
This sequence comes from Streptomyces melanogenes, assembly GCF_014649795.1. Classification (GTDB taxonomy): domain Bacteria; phylum Actinomycetota; class Actinomycetes; order Streptomycetales; family Streptomycetaceae; genus Streptomyces; species Streptomyces noboritoensis. Next base: position 422,228 of record NZ_BMTS01000003.1, on the reverse strand, counting down.
ACCCGTACCTCGTCGCCCAGCGCGTCGTCGATGACCGCGCCGAAGATGATGTTGGCCTCGGGGTGGGCGGCCTCGCTGACCAGCTGCGCGGCCTCGTTGATCTCGAAGAGACCGAGGTCGGAGCCGCCGGAGATGGAGAGCAGCACACCGCGGGCGCCGTCGATGGACGCCTCCAGGAGCGGCGAGGAGATCGCCATCTCGGCGGCGGCCACCGCGCGGTCGTCACCGCGCGCCGAGCCGATGCCCATGAGCGCCGAACCGGCCTCGGACATGACCGACTTGACGTCGGCGAAGTCGAGGTTGATCAGGCCCGGGGTGGTGATCAGGTCGGTGATGCCCTGGACGCCGGAGAGCAGGACCTGGTCGGCCGACTTGAAGGCGTCGAGCACCGAGACCTGGCGGTCCGAGATGGAGAGCAGCCGGTCGTTGGGGATGACGATGAGGGTGTCGACCTCTTCGCGGAGCTCGGCGATGCCGTCCTCCGCCTGGTTGGCGCGACGGCGGCCCTCGAAGGTGAACGGCCGGGTGACCACACCGATCGTGAGGGCGCCGAGCGAGCGCGCGATGTTGGCGACGACGGGTGCGCCGCCGGTGCCGGTGCCGCCGCCCTCTCCCGCGGTGACGAAGACCATGTCGGCCCCCTTGAGGACCTCCTCGATCTCCTCGCGGTGGTCCTCTGCCGCCTTGCGCCCGACTGCCGGGTTGGCTCCGGCGCCGAGGCCGCGGGTGAGTTCACGGCCGACGTCGAGCTTGACGTCGGCGTCGCTCATCAACAGAGCTTGTGCGTCGGTGTTGATCGCGATGAACTCGACGCCCTTGAGACCGACCTCGATCATTCGGTTGATGGCATTGACACCACCGCCGCCGACACCGATGACCTTGATGACTGCGAGGTAGTTCTGCGGTGCTGCCACGTCGAAGGCCTCTCGCCTCGAGTTACGGGTCGTCACGTGCGGGTGTCGCACGGCGACGACGAATGCCGATGTGGGACGGTCCGAACGCCGACCCGAACCCTAACGTTGAAGTTTAGGGTTACCAATGTGTCTGTTCCCTGGACTCTTCCGAACAGGACACTAAGTCGACAAGTGGCGCACGTTCAACGAACACGCCGAACCTCCCGTTTTTCTTTTCACCCTATGTGATCACCCGTAGCGATGACCAACCAGGGTGCTGGCCAGCGCATATGTGCGTCAACTCCCCGATGCCGCAGGGGCGGTGGGGGCGCTCACATCGAAGTACCGCGCCCTGGGCGCCGCTTTCATGAGGGCGACCAGCGTACGGGCCTTGAGCTCCCCCTCCTCGTCACTGCCCCACATGACCGTACGCCCGCGGCTCAACTCCAGGGAGACCGCGTCGTAGGAGGTGACCCGGACGAGTCGGGTGTCCTTGGCGACGGCGGACGGGAGTTCGCCCGCCACCTTGACCGCTTCGCGCACCAGTGCGTCGGACGGAAATCGGCGCAGTGAGGGCGAGTTGTCCGGGTTCAGTTCGAGCAGCGGTACGTGCGCGGGCGCCTTGGCGACCGTGGCGAACCGCACACCCTTGGCGTCCACTTCGGTGAAGTTCGCGCCTTTTTTCATCAGGAGAACGGGCTTGCGCTCGGTCACGTCGAGCGTGATGCCGTGCGGCCAGGAGCGGCCGACGTCCACCGAGTCGAGCCGCGGCAGCTTGCGCAGCAGCCGGGCCTCGATCGCGTCCGTGTCGACCGAGACCAGCGGGGATCCGACCGGAACGGCCGCCGCCGCCTCGACCTCGGCGGGGGTGAGCACCTCGGTGCCGGTGGTCTCCACCTGCTCGACCCGCAGCCAGGTGGAGCCGTACAGCACCCAGACGACGGCCGCGCCGAGGACCACGGCCGTGGCCAGAATCAGCAGCAGCCGGCGCCGGGCGGGCAGGCGCAGCCGCAGCCGTCCCGCGCCTGGGCGGCGGGGGCCGGACGGGCCGGACTTCTTCGCCTGCCCCGCTCCGCGTCGAGCGGTCGCCTGTCCGGCCACGGTCCCCTGCCTTCTGCCGCCCCGTCAGCGCGCGGCGATCGCCTCGTACACCATGCCGACGAGCAGGTCGTCGGCGTCCCGGCGGCCGAACTCGGAGGCGGCGCGGGACATCTCGTACAGCCGGTGCGGGTCGGCGAGCACGGGCAGGACCTGGTCCTGCACCCACCCGGGGGTGAGTTCGGCGTCGTCGACCAGCAGACCGCCGCCCGCCTTGACCACCGGCTGGGCGTTGAGCCGCTGTTCGCCGTTGCCGATCGGCAGCGGTACGTAGGCGGCGGGCAGCCCGACGGCGGAGAGTTCGGCGACGGTCATCGCGCCCGCGCGGCAGAGCATCATGTCGGCCGCGGCGTACGCGAGATCCATCCGGTCCACGTACGGTACCGGGATGTACGGCGGCATTCCGGGCATGTTGTCGACGCGCGGCACTTCGTTCTTCGGGCCGACCGCGTGCAGGATCTGGATGCCGGAGCGCTGGAGCACCGGAGCGACCTGCTGGATCACCTCGTTGAGGCGGCGGGCGCCCTGCGAGCCGCCGGAGACCAGCAGCGTCGGCAGGTTGGGGTCCAGGCCGAACGCGGCGCGCGCCTCGGGGCGGACCCGGGCGCGGTCGAGGGTGGCGATGGAGTGCCGCAGCGGGATGCCGATGTAGCGGGAGTTGCGCAGCTTGCTGTCGGGCGTGGCGACGGCGACCCCGGCCGCGTACCGCGAGCCGATCTTGTTGGCCAGGCCCGGGCGGGCGTTGGCCTCGTGGACGACGATCGGCACCCCGAGGCGCTTGGCGGCCAGATAGCCGGGCAGCGCCACATAGCCGCCGAAGCCGACGACGCAGTCCGCCTTGGTGCGCTCCAGGATCTGCTCGGCGGCCTTGATGGTGCCGCGCAGCCGTCCCGGGACCGTGATCAGTTCGGGGGTGGGCCTGCGGGGCAGCGGGACGGCCGGGATGAGCGCGAGCTCATAGCCCCGCTCCGGGACCAGCCGCGTCTCCAGCCCCTTCTCCGTGCCGAGGGCCGTGATCCCCACGGTGGGGTCCTGCCTGCGCAGGGCGTCCGCGAGGGCGAGCGCGGGCTCGATGTGGCCGGCGGTCCCCCCACCGGCGAGTACGACATGCACCGAAATTCACCGCTCTCCGGACGGACGCTTCTTGACGCGCCGTCTCATCGACTTCCAACTCACCCGAGGCTGCCGCATGGCCAGCGCCGCCCGCGCCGCGGGGTCGTCCCGCGCGAACGCGATCAGCAGCCCCACGGCGAACATGGTCGGCAGCAGCGCGGACCCACCGTAGGAGAACAGCGGGAGCGGGACACCGGCGATCGGCAGCAGGCCGAGCACCGCACCGATGTTGATCACGGCCTGGGCCACGATCCAGGTGGTCACACCTCCCGCGGCGTACCTCACGAAGGGGTCCTCCGTGCGTCCGGCCACGCGGATACCCGCATAGCCTAGAGCCGCGAACAGGGCGAGCACCGACAGCGTCCCCGCCAGGCCCAGTTCCTCACCGGTGATGGCGAAGATGAAGTCGGTGTGCGGTTCGGGGAGTTGACCCCATTTTTCCACACTCGCGCCCAGACCGGAACCGAACCATCCGCCCGAGGCGAGGGCGTAGATTCCATGGACCGCCTGCCAGCACTGGTCCTGCGGGCCGGGGTCGGTGGCCCCGATGCAGGCGAGCCGGCCCATCCGGTTGGGGCTGGTCCTGATCAGGATCACGGCGAGGGTTCCGGCCACCGCGAGGACGCCCCCGAAGAGCCGGGTGGGCGCCCCGGCGAGCCAGAGCAGGCCGAAGAGGATCGCGGTGAGGATGATCGCGGTGCCCATGTCGCCGCCGAGCATGATCAGCCCGAGCAGCAGGAACGCGACCGGGACCAGCGGCACCAGCATGTGCTTCCACTGGGTGAGCAACCGTTTGTCCTGCTTGCGGGCGAGCAGGTCGGCGCCCCACAGGATCAGCGCCAGCTTGCCGAACTCGCTGGGCTGGAGCTGGAACGGGCCGCCCAGGTAGATCCAGTTCTGGTTGCCGTTGACCGACATCCCTATCCCGGGGATCTGTACCAGGACCATCAGGAAGACGGTGACCACCAGCATCGGGTACGAGAGCGCCCGGTGCAGCTTGGCGGGCATCCGGGCGGCCGCGAACATCAGCGCGCCGCCGATCAGCGCGGCCAGGAACTGCTTGCGGAAGAAGTACGCGGCCGGCAGCGACAGCTCCAAGGCCTTGATCATCGAGGCCGAGTAGACCATCACCAGACCGAGCACGGTGATCAGCAGCGAGCTGCCCAGGATCAGGTAGTACGCGGTGAGCGGCCGGTCCCAGGCCCGCCGGGCCCGCTCGAACAGCCGCCGCGGGCCGCCGCCGCGGGGTCGTGACGGGGTGCCGCCGGCGCCGCCGCGCTTGACCGCGGGGCGGCGTACGGCCCCGGCGGCACGGCTGCGCAGGACGAGCCCGGGCGGGGTCGCTTCGGCCGGCATGTGTGCTGTCCCCTCCAGTCGTGCCCGGCGCCGCCGGTCCGCGGGACGGGGTCCCGGCCGGCTAGGCGCGCTCGGCGGCGAGTCCGCGGACCGCTTCCGCGAAGGCCTCGCCGCGCTTGTTGTAGTTGGTGAACATGTCCATCGAGGCGCAGGCCGGGGCCAGCAGGACCGTGTCCCCGGGCTTCGCGAGCCCGGCCGCCGCGCGGACCGCCTCGGACATCGCCCCAGTGTCGGTCCGCTCGACGTCGACCACCGGTACCTCGGGGGCGTGTCGCGCCAGCGCTTCGGCGATCAGGTGGCGCTCGGCGCCGATCAGGACGACCCCGCGCAGCCGCTTCGCGGACCGCTGGACGAGCTCGTCGAAGGACGCGCCCTTGGCGAGGCCCCCGGCGATCCAGACGATCGGCTCGTAGGCGGCCAGGGAGGCCTCGGCGGCGTGCGTGTTGGTCGCCTTGGAGTCGTCCACGTACGCGACGCCCTCGACGTCCGCCACGTGCGCGATCCGGTGGGCGTCCGGGCGGAAGGCCCGCAGCCCGTCCCGTACGGCCTTGGGCTCGACGCCGAAGGCGCGGGCGAGCGCGGCCGCCGCGAGGGCGTTGGCGATGTTGTGGGGAGCCGGCGGGTTGACGTCCGCGACCTCGGCCAGCTCCTGGGCGTTCTTCTGCCGGTTGGCGACGAAGGCGCGGTCGACCAGGATGCCGTCCACGACGCCGAGCTGGGAGGGGCCCGGGCTGCCGAGGGTGAAGCCGATGGCCCGGCAGCCCTCCTCGACGTCGGCCTCGCGGACCAGGTCCTCGGTGGCCGGGTCGGCGACGTTGTAGACGCAGGCGACCGTGTTGCCCTCGTAGATGCGGCCCTTGTCGGCGGCGTACGCCTCCATGGAGCCGTGCCAGTCGAGGTGGTCCGGGGCCAGGTTGAGCACGGCGGCCGAGTGGGCACGCAGCGAGGGCGCCCAGTGCAGCTGGTAGCTGGAGAGCTCCACGGCGAGTACGTCGAGATCACCGTACGTCTCCTCGCCGAGCACCACGTCGACGATCGGCGTGCCGATGTTGCCGACGGCGGCGGTGCGCAGGCCCGCCGCGCGCAGGATCGACGCCAGCATCTGGGTGGTGGTGGTCTTGCCGTTGGTGCCGGTGATCGCCAGCCAGGGCGCGGCGTTCTCGCCGCGCAGCCGCCAGGCGATCTCCACATCGCCGACCACGTCCACGCCCGCCTCGGCGGCGGCCGCGAACAGCGGGGAGTCGGGCTTCCAGCCGGGCGAGGTGACGACCAGACCGGTCCCCTCGGGGAGCGTTTCCGCGTCCCCGAGGCGGACGGAGATACCTTCCTCCGCCAGTTCGGCGGCGCGCTCCCGGTGCGTACCGGAGTCGCCGCCGTCCACGACCGTCACCACGGCGCCGAGACCGGCCAGGGCGCGGGCGGCGCTGATGCCGCTCACCCCGAGACCGGCGACGGTGATCCGCATGCCCTGCCAGCTCTGACTCACTTGTCGGCTGCCCATCCCGCGTAGAAGAGACCCAGACCCACGATGACGCACATGCCCTGGATGATCCAGAATCTCACCACCACAAGGACTTCGGACCAGCCCTTGAGTTCGAAGTGGTGCTGGAGCGGGGCCATCCGGAAGACGCGCTTCCCGGTCATCTTGAACGAGCCGACCTGGATGACCACCGACATGGTGATCATCACGAAGAGGCCGCCGAGCAGGGCGATCAGGAACTCGGTGCGCGAGCAGATCGCCAGACCCGCGAGCGCGCCGCCGAGCGCGAGCGAACCGGTGTCGCCCATGAAGATCTTGGCGGGCGAGGTGTTCCACCACAGGAAGCCGAAGCAGGAGCCCATCAGGGCCGAGGCGACCACCGCGAGGTCCAGCGGGTCGCGCACCTCGAAGCAGGCGTTGGGGTTGGTCAGGGTCTGCGCGTTGGCGCAGGACTCCTGGAACTGCCACAGCCCGATGAAGGTGTACGCGCCGAAGACCATCACCGACGCGCCGGTGGCCAGGCCGTCCAGACCGTCCGTCAGGTTCACGCCGTTGGACATGGCGAGAATCATGAACAGCGCCCAGATCACGAACAGGACCGGGCCGATGGACCAGCCGAAGTCCGTGATGAAGGAGAGCTTGGTGGAGGCGGGGGCGTTGCCCCGCTTGTCCGCGAACTGGAGCGCCAGGACCGCGAAGGCGATGCCGACGATCAGCTGTCCGGCCATCTTCGCCTTGGCGCGCAGGCCCAGCGAACGCTGCTTGACGATCTTGATGTAGTCGTCCAGGAAGCCGACCAGGCCCATGCCGGCGGTCAGGAACAGCACCAGCAGGCCCGAGAAGGTCGGGTCCTCGCTGGTGATCACCTTCGTCGCGGCGTACGCGATGAGCGTCGCCAGGATGAAGGCGATGCCGCCCATGGTGGGCGTGCCCTTCTTGCCGGCGTGGCCGCGCGGGCCGTCGTCGCGGATGAACTGGCCGTAGCCCTTGCGGGCGAGCAGCTTGATGAGCAACGGGGTGCCGACCAGGGTCAGGAAGAGACCGATGGCTCCCGCGAAGAGGATCTGCCTCATCGGGCGGCGACCTCGCCCTCGACGCCACCGTCGAGCAGCGCGAGTGCCACCCGTTCCAGGCCGATCGACCGCGATGCCTTCACCAGCACGACGTCTCCCGGGCGCAGTTCACTGCGCAACAGGTCGACGGCCGCCTGTGCGTCGGACACGTGCACCGACTCCTCACCCCACGAACCCTCGTTATATGCGCCCAGTTGCAGCCAGGACGCTTCCCGGTCCCCGACTGCCACGAGCTTGCTGACGTTGAGCCGGACGGCGAGCCGTCCGACCGCGTCGTGCTCGGCGAGCGATTCGTCGCCGAGCTCGGCCATCGGACCGAGCACCGCCCACGTACGGCGCCCCTTGCCCATGGCCGCGAGCGCGCGCAGGGCGGCTCGCATGGACTCGGGGTTCGCGTTGTAGGCGTCGTTGACGACTGTCACACCGTCCGGACGCTCGGTGACCTCCATACGCCAGCGGGAGAGGGTGCCCGCCTCGGAGAGCGCGCGGGCGATCTCGTCTGCGGACATGCCCAGCTCATGGGCGACGGCGGCCGCGGCGAGCGCGTTCGACACGTGGTGCTCACCGTACAGGCGCAAGGTCACGTCGCTGCACCCGGAGGGTGTGTGAAGCCTGAAGGAAGGCTGTCCGGCGTCTGTGAGCCGGACATTCTCGGCGCGTACGTCCGCGTCCTCGGCCTCGCCGAAGAGCAGGACGCGCGCCTTGGTGCGCGGCGCCATGGCCCGTACCAGCGGGTCGTCGGCGTTCAGCACGGCGCAGCCGTCCTGCGGCAGCACCTCCACCAGCTCGCCCTTGGCCTCGGCGATCTGCTCGCGGCCGCCGAACTCGCCGATGTGGGCGGTGCCGACGTTCAGGACGAGCCCGATGCGCGGCGGGGTCAGACCGGTGAGGTAGCGGATGTGGCCGATGCCGCGCGCGCCCATCTCCAGGACCAGGTGCCGGGTCTCGGAGGTGGCGGTGAGCGCGGTCAGCGGCAGGCCGATCTCGTTGTTGAGCGAGCCCGGCGTGTAGACCGTCGGCGCGTGCCGCTGGAGCACCTGCGCGATCAGGTCCTTGGTGGAGGTCTTGCCGGAGGAGCCGGTGAGCGCCACCACGTCGGTGCCCAGGCGGCGCACGACCTCGCGGGCCAGCGCCCCGAGGGCGCCCTGGACGTCGTCGACGACGATCGCGGGCACGCCGACGGCCCGGGCGGCCAGCACGGCCACCGCTCCCGCCTCGTACGCCACGCGCGCGTAGTCGTGGCCGTCGACGTGCTCGCCCGCGAAGGCGGCGAAGAGGGAACCGGGCGCCACCAGGCGGGAGTCGATGACGACGGATCCGGTGACCTGGACGGACGGATCCGGTATGTCGTACGACTGCCCGCCGACGATTTCGGCGATCTCGGCGAGGGAGAGGGCGATCACTGCTTCATCCCTGACTGTGCTTGGCGGTGTTCGATCGCGGCCCGCAGGACCAGGCGGTCGTCGAAGGGGCGGACCACTCCGGCGGTGTCCTGGCCCTGTTCGTGGCCCTTGCCCGCGACCAGGACGGTGTCGCCCGGCTCGGCGCGGGCCACGGCCGCGGCGATGGCGGCGGCCCGGTCGGCGTCGACCAGGACGTCACCGCGCTCGTGGACGGGCACCTCGGCGGCGCCCGCGAGCATCGCGGCGAGGATGGCGAGGGGGTCCTCGGAACGGGGGTTGTCCGAGGTCAGTACGGCGGTGTCGGCGAGCCGGGCGGCCGCGGCGCCCATCGGCGCTCTCTTGGTCTGGTCGCGGTCGCCGCCGCAGCCCAGGACGATGTGCAGCTTGCCCCGGGTGACCTTGCGCAGCGAGCGCAAAACCGATTCGACGGCGTCCGTCTTGTGCGCGTAGTCCACCACCGCCAGGAACGGCTGGCCCGCGTCCACCCGCTCCAGGCGGCCGGGCACGCCCGGTACGGCGGCCACGCCGTCGGCGGCGGTCTGCGGGTCGATGCCCGCGACGGCCAGCGTGACGATCGCGGCGAGGGTGTTGGCCACGTTGAAGGGGCCGGGCAGCGGGGCGGTGGCGGAGATCCGCTCGCCCTTGGGGCCGACGGCCGTGAAGGTCGAGCTGTCCTGACGCACGTCCACGTCCTCGGCGCGCCAGTCGGCGTCCGGGTGGCCCTCGGCCGAGAAGGTGGTGACCTCGATGCCGGACTCGCCGGCGGCCAGCCTGCGGCCGTACTCGTCGTCGAGGTTCACCACGCCGAGCCGCGCGCGCTCCGGCGTGAACAGCTGCGCCTTGGCCTGGAAGTAGTCCTCCATGTCGGAGTGGAACTCCATGTGCTCCGGGCTCAGGTTGTTGAAGACGGCGACGTCGAAGACGCAGCCGTCGACCCGGCCCAGCACCAGCGCGTGGCTGGAGACCTCCATGGCGACCGACTCGACCCCGCGCTCGCGCATCACCGCGAACAGGGCCTGCAGGTCGGTGGCTTCGGGGGTGGTGCGCTCGGACTTGATGCGCTCGTCGCCGATGCGCATCTCGACCGTGCCGATCAGGCCGGTGCGGTGTCCGGCCCCGCGCAGCCCGCCCTCGACGAGGTACGCGGTGGTGGTCTTCCCGGAGGTTCCGGTGATGCCCAGCTGGAGCAGGTCGCGGCCGGGGCGCCCGTAGATCTCGGCGGCCAGCTCGCCCATGGCGCCGCGCGGGTCCTCGGTGACCAGGACCGGCAGGCCGGTCGCGGCGGCGCGCTCGGCGCCCGCCGGGTCGGTGAGGACGGCGGCGGCTCCCAGGCCCGCGGCCTGGGCGGCGAAATCGGCGCCGTGGAAGCGGGCGCCGGGCAGGGCCGCGTAGAGGTCGCCGGGGCGGACCGCGCGGGAGTCGTGGGTGATGCCGGTGACCTCTCCCGACCCCGGGGTCTCGGCACCCAGCCGGTCGGCCAGTTCGCCCAGGGATGTCGGGCGGGGCCGGTCCGGCCGGGGCGCTCCCGGCTGGTGCGCGGGGGCGTCCTGCGGGGTGGTTCGGTACTGATCAGCGTGTGGCACGGCGGTGAGCGTACCGGGCGTACCCGCCGGGTCGCCAAAAGAGGGGGGCGGGGCGTGGTGGTTGCGGTCCTGGTTCCCGGGACCGGGGGTGATGGTTGTCACTGATGGTTCCGGATTCAGTCGTTGCCGCCGAAGGAGACGGGCAGATTGGGCTGCTTGGCGCCGGTCGGCGGGATCTGCAGGGTCTTGAGCGCGAACTCCATCACCTGCTTGTAGATCGGGCCGCAGATCTGGCCGCCGAAGTAGCTGCCCTTGGTGGGGTTCTGGATGGCGCAGTAGACGGTGACGGCCGGCTTGTCGGCGGGGGCGAAACCGGCGAAGGAAGCGGTGTAGCCGTGGTAGCGGCCGGTCTTGGGGTCGACGCGGTTGGCGGTTCCGGTCTTGCCCGCGACCCGGTAGCCGGGGATGCGGGCCTTGATTCCGGTTCCCTCCTCGTCGCCGACGACCGACTCCAGCATCTCGGCCACGGTCCTGGCCGTCTTCTCGCTGACCACCCGGGACTGCTTGGGCGCGGGGGCCGGGGTGAAGCGGCCGTCGGGGCCCTTGGTGCCGCGTACCAGCGTCGGTTCGAGCCGCACCCCGCCGTTGGCGATCGTCGAGTACACCGACGCCGCCTGCATGGCGCTGAGCGAGAGGCCCTGGCCGAAGCGGACCGTGTACTGCTGGGAGGTCGACCACTTCTGCGGCGGCGCGAGGATGCCGGGGGTCTCGCCGGGGTAGCCGAGGCCGGTCGGCGAGCCGAGGCCGAACTTGCGCAGATACGAGTAGAGGACCTGGTCGGCCTCGGCGTCGGTCTTGCCGAGCTGCTCCACGGCGAGGATCGTGCCGATGTTGCTGGACTTGGCGAGGACGCCGTTGAGCGTCAGGTTCCAGGTCGGGTGGTCGATGTCGTCCTTGAACAGCCGGTCGCCGCGGTGCAGCCGGTTGGGCACGGTGACGTGGGTCAGCGGGGTCGCCGCGTTCTCCTCCAGGACCGCGGCCATGGACATGACCTTGGCGGTGGAGCCCGGCTCGTACACGTCCTGGACGGCCGGGTTGCCCAGCGCCGACTTGTTCGCGTGCGAGAGGTCGTTGGGGTCGAAGCCGGGGGCGTTGGCCATGGCCAGGACCTCGCCGGTGTCGGTGCGCTGGACCACCACATAGCCCCGGTCGGCCTGGGACTTGCGGACCTGGTCGGTGATGGCCTTCTGGGCCATCCACTGGATGTCCCGGTCGATGGTCAGCTCGACGCCCGAGCCGGGCACGGCCGGGGTCTCGTGGGTGCCCGCGGTGGGCACCCGGCGGCCGCCCGACTGGGCGTAGCTGATCTTGCCGTCCTGGCCCGCCAGGACCTTGTCGAGCTGGGACTCCAAGCCCCCGCCACCGCGCCCCTCGGCGTTGACGTAACCCAGTATCCCGGCAGCCAGGTCGCCGTTGGGGTAGACCCGCTTGCTGCTGGACTCGTTGAAGACGCCGCCGAGCACATTGGCGCCGGGGCCGCCCTTGGCCAGATCGGCCCGGGCCTTCTCGGCGAAGACCTTCTTCAGGTCCTTGATCTGGTTCCACACCTGCGGCGTCTGGCGGCGGGCGAGGACCACATAGCGGCTCCTGGGCGTCTTGAGCTTCTTGGCGATCTCGTCCTGGTCCTTGCCGATCAGCGGGGACAGGAGGGCCGCGGCCTGCTCGGGGGCGTCGTCGGCCTTGCTGGTCCTCGGCGTGAACATCGACGGGTCGGCGGTGATGTCGTACGCGTCGACGCTGGTGGCAAGCGCGATGCCGGCGCGGTCGGTGATCTCGCCGCGCTCGGCGGGCAGCGCATAGCTGGCGTACCGGTTCTTCTCCGCCTTGGCGGAGTACGCGCTGGCGTCGACCGCCTGCACCTGGAGCAGCCGGACCACGAACGCGATCATGATGAGGGTGAGCCCCAGGCTGACCAGGCGGAGCCGGGGCCGGGGGCTGCCGAGCCTTATGCGCGCGGGGGCCTTGGGGCGGCGCTGCGCCGGGCGGGCCTGGGGGCGCGGCCGCGCGGGTCCTGGCACCCGGCGGCGCGGCGGTTCCTGGGGGCTCACTGCGTCACCTGCCGGGGGTCGGGGAGGTCTTCGCGGGGGCGGGCGCCGGGGGCGCGGCGGGAGCGGTGGCACGCGGCGGCGTGCCGGAGGGGGTGGGCGCGGGGACCGGCTGGGCGTTGGGTGCCGGAGTCTCGGTGGCGGGGGCGGTCACGGCCGCGCCCTGGACCATCTCCGGGCTGAGCGCCGGGGCCGGCTGGGCGGCGCCCGCGGCGGGCACCCCCTTGACCGTGCCGTCGGGGTTGAGGAAGAGGGGGCTGCCGCCGGGGACCATGCCGAGCTCGGTGGCCCGGCGGGAGAGCGCGTCGGGGGCGGAGAGGCCGTCCACGTCGTGCTGGAGCGCCTGCTGCTCGTCGGTGAGCTCGGTGGTCTGGCGGCGCAGCTCGCTCAGCTTGAACGAGCCCTCGTTCAGCGCGGAGTTCAGCAGCAGCAGGCTGATCAGACCGCCGCCGAGGAGCACGACGACCAGCAGCACGAAGGGGGTGCGGGCGGCGCTGCGGGCGCCCGCGGGGGGCAGCAGCCGGCCGAGCCGGGCCGCCCGCCCCCGCAGCTGCCTGGCCGGTCCGCTCACCGCAGGTCCTCCCGGATCCGCTGGGCGCCGCGGAACCTGGCGGGGGCCGCCCGCCGGTTCTCGGCGATCTCCTCCTCGGTGGGCAGCTCGGCGCCGCGGGTGAGCAGCTTCAGGCGCGGCTGGTACTGCTCGGGCACCACCGGCAGCCCCGGCGGGGCGGTGTTGGCGGCGCCGGCCGCGAAGACCTGCTTGACCAGGCGGTCCTCCAGCGAGTGGTACGAGAGGACCGCGATCCGGCCGCCGACGTCCAGGGCCGCCACGGCCGCCGGGATCGCCCGCTCCAGGACCGAGAGCTCGCCGTTGACCTCGATGCGCAGGGCCTGGAAGGTGCGCTTGGCGGGGTTGCCGCCGGTGCGCTTGGCGGCCTGCGGCAGCGAGTCGCGGATCAGCTCGACGAGCCGCGCGCTGTTGCTGAACGGCTCCTTCTCGCGCTCGCGGACGACCGCCGAGACGATCCGCTTGGCCTGCTTCTCCTCGCCGTACTGCCGCAGGATCCGCACCAGCTCGCCCGGCGGGTAGGTGTTGAGCACCTCGGCCGCGCTGACGCCGGTGGTCTGGTCCATGCGCATGTCGAGCGGGGCGTCCTGCGCGTAGGCGAAGCCGCGGTCGGCCTCGTCGAGCTGCATCGAGGAGACGCCGAGGTCGAAGAGGATGCCCTGGACGCGCGGGACGCCGAGCCGGTCCAGGACCTCGGGGAGCTCGTCGTAGACGGCGTGGACCAGGGTCGCGCGCTCGCCGAAGGGCGCCAGGCGCTCGCCGGAGAGGCGCAGGGCCTCCTTGTCCCGGTCGAGGGCGATCAGCCGCACCTCGGGGAACTGGGTGAGCAGTGCCTCGCTGTGGCCGCCGAGGCCCAGGGTGCAGTCGACGACGACCGCCCCCGGCTGCGTCAGGGCCGGGGCCAGCAGGTCCAGGCACCGCTGGAGCATCACCGGGACGTGCCGGCTCTGTCCCTCCCGTCGCCCGTCGCCGCCCTCGCTGGGAAGCGCTTCGCGCCCTGTCACTTTGGCCCTCTCAGGTCCGGCGGGCACCGGGCGCATACCGCCGGGTCCCCACCCGCTCGGAAGGTCTGCCGGCGCCGGGGAAGTGGCGTCAGCCGACCGGCGAGCGGGGGGAGGCCGAGCCGTACGCGCGCCGCGCACGCGGGGGGAAACTGTGCAACTGCTCTGTACTGCGGATACGGAATCTGTCCCCGCAAGCGGGCCGGAGCGTGTCACCCCTCCCACTTCGCGTCACTTTAGTCCACCGGTCCTTTCGGTCAATCAACGGCCCAGCGCGTCGCGGGGTGCGCTTTTCACCCGCACGGGCGACCGATTACCACGCTTGTGGGTTACCTCACAACCGACCGAGTTGACGGGATTTTTCCGTCCCCAGGACAAGACTGAACGATCTAGGGCGACTACCGTCATAGACATGTCGACTCCTGCGCACCGCCCCGCAGAGCACCCCGTCCGCCCCCACCTCGCGGTCCGTGACGGGGGAACCGTCACCGACCGACTGGTCGAGGCGAACCACAGGTACGCCGACGCGTTCAGCGACCCGGGCATGGACGCCCGACCAGTCCTCCGCGTCGCCGTCGTGGCCTGTATGGACGCCCGTCTCGACCTGCACGCGGCCCTCGGCCTGGAACTCGGTGACTGCCACACCATCCGCAACGCCGGCGGTGTGGTCACCGACGACGTCATACGGTCGCTGACCATAAGCCAGCGGGCGCTCGGCACCCGCAGCGTCATGCTCGTCCACCACACCGGCTGCGGCCTGGAGTCCCTCACCGAGGACTTCCGCCACGAGATCGAGGACGAGGTCGGCCAGCGCCCCGCCTGGGCCGTGGAGTCCTTCCGCGACGTCGACCAGGACGTACGCCAGTCCATGCAGCGCGTGCGCACCTCGCCGTTCCTGCTGCACGTCGACGACGTGCGCGGATTCGTCTTCGACGTCACCACCGGCCTGCTCCGCGAAATAGACCCGGCGGCCTGAGCCCGCGCCGATCCCCGCCGACGGGCCCGTTTCGGACTCGATTCCGCGTCGCTTCGGAATCTCTTCGGGTTCCCTTCGGTGACAAAAACACGGCAACCCCCGACATATCCCCTCCAGTTATCCACAGGCGAGTGACACGACGCGGCGACGGCAACAAGAATGCGGGTGTGGCATCCGTCCGAACGCCTCGGGCGCGGTGTCCGTATTTCGAGGTGGGCCGTGCCGTTTCCAGTGCGCCGGCCCGCAGGCAACTGGGGTAACCCCCCGCTCCCTGAGCGGGGGGAAGGGCCGAGGAGGGCCGGGTGACGACCTATGACGAGCGAGCGAGCCTCACAGATCTGACCGCCACTGCGGAGCGAGTCCGCAGGTCGGTGGAGGGTGTGATCGAGGGCAAGCCCGAGGTCGTACGGCTCTCGCTGACCGTACTGCTCGCGGAGGGGCACCTCCTGATCGAGGACGTCCCCGGCGTGGGCAAGACCATGCTGGCCAAGGCGCTGGCCAAGTCCATCGACTGCTCGGTGCGGCGCATCCAGTTCACACCGGACCTGCTGCCGTCGGACATCACCGGTGTGTCCATCTACGACCAGCAGCGGCGGGACTTCGAGTTCAAGCCGGGTGCGATCTTCGCGCAGATAGTGATCGGCGACGAGATCAACCGCGCCTCGCCCAAGACGCAGTCCGCGCTCCTGGAGTCGATGGAGGAGCGCCAGGTCACCATCGACGGCCAGACCTACGAACTGCCCAGCCCCTTCATGGTGGTGGCCACCCAGAACCCGGTGGAGATGGAGGGCACCTACCCGCTCCCCGAGGCCCAGCGCGACCGCTTCATGGCCCGCGTCTCGATCGGTTACCCGTCGGCCGAGGCCGAGCTCCAGATGCTCGACGTGCACGGCGCGGTCTCGCCGCTCGACGACCTCCAGCCGGTGGCGCACGCGCACGACATCGTCAAGCTCGTCGACGCGGTCCGCAAGGTCCACGTCGCCGAAGCCGTCCGGCGGTACGCGGTGCAGCTGGTCGGGGCCACCCGCAACCACCCCGACCTCAGACTCGGCGCCTCGCCGCGCGCCACCCTGCACCTGCTGCGCGCGGCCAAGGCGACCGCGGCCCTGAGCGGCCGGGAGTACGCACTGCCGGACGACGTCCAAGCGCTCGCCGTCGCGGTCCTCGCGCACCGGCTGCTGCCCACCGCCCAGGCCCAGTTGAACCGCCGCACCGCCGAGCAGGTCGTCCTGGAGATCCTCCAGCACACCCCCGTGCCGCAGGCGGGCGGCCCGCTCTACGGCCAGCAGCAGCCCGGCACCCGGCGGCTGTGATGGCGGCCGGTGCGCCCCCGGCCGAGGCCGGGCCGGAGAGCGCCGAGAAGGGCGGGGCCCGGGCCGCCCTGTCCGGGCTGACCACCCGCGGCCGGTCGTTCCTGGCCGCCGGAATCGCCGCCGCGATCTGTGCGTACGTACTGGGCCAGGAGGATCTGCTGCGGGTCGGGCTGCTGCTCGCCGTACTGCCCCTGGTCTGCACGACCGTCCTGTACCGCACGCGCTACCGGGTCGCGGGCAGCCGGCGCCTCTCCCCCGCGCGCGTGCCCGCGGGCTCCGAGGCCCGGGTGCACCTGCGCGTCGACAACGTGTCCCGGCTGCCCACCGGCCTGCTCATGCTCCAGGACCGGGTGCCGTACGTGCTGGGTCCACGGCCCCGTTTCGTCCTGGACCGGGTGGAGGCGGGCGGCAAGCGCGAGGTGTCCTACCGGGTCCGGTCCGACCTGCGCGGACGCTATCCGCTCGGCCCGCTCCAGCTGCGCCTGACCGACCCGTTCGGGATGTGCGAGCTCACGCGCGCGTTCAGCGCCTTCGACACCCTCACGGTGATACCGCGCACCGAGCCGCTGCCTCCCGTCCGGCTCTCCGGCGAGGCCGCCGGATACGGCGACGGCCGCCAGCGCTCGCTGGCGCTCGCCGGTGAGGACGACGTCATCCCGCGCCTGTACCGGCACGGCGACGACCTGCGCCGGGTGCACTGGCGCTCCACCGCGCGCTACGGCGAGCTGATGGTGCGCCGCGAGGAGCAGCCGCAGCGGGCCAGGTGCACGGTGCTGCTCGACACCCGGGACATCGCGTACGCGGGCGCGGGCCCCGACTCGGCCTTCGAATGGGCCGTCTCGGGCGCGGCCTCGGCGCTGGTGCACATGCTGGAGCGCGGCTATTCGGTGCGGCTGCTGACCGACACCGGCAGCTCGGTGCCGGGCGAGGGGGCAGGCGGGTTCGCCGGCTCCACCCAGGACTCCTCGGAGTCGGCCGGGCTGATGATGGACACCCTCGCGGTCGTGGACCACTCCGACGGCGGCGGGCTCTCGCGCGCGTACGACGTGCTGCGCGGCGGGAACGAAGGACTGCTCGTCGCCTTCTTCGGGGACCTCGACGAGGAGCAGGCCGCGGTCGCGGCGAAGATGCGGCAGCGCAGCGGCGCGGCGGTGGCCTTCGTCCTGGACAGCGACCTGTGGACGCACGGCTCGCCGCCGCCCGGGGGCCACGGCCCGGCCGAGCGGTCGCTGCGGCTGCTGCGCGAGGCCGGGTGGACGGCGCTCGCCGTGCCGCCGGGCGCACCGCTCGCGGCCCTGTGGCGGCAGGCGGGTCAGGAACGGACGGGCACGGGGGCCGCTTCGGGCGGCGCCTCGTGGCCGTCGGGAACATCGGGGATACCGGGAATGTCAGGGGCGTGGTCATGAGCGGGCGCGGACGGCTGGCGCTGTGCGCCTTCGCCGCCACGGTGATGGCGTCGTGCTCCCTGCTGCCGCTGGTCGACCGAGCGACCTGGATCGTGCAGGCCGCGTTCCTGCTCGCCCTCCAGGCGGGGGTGGGCGCGCTCGCCCGCCGGGTGCCGCTGGCGCGGCCGCTGACGGTGCTGGTGCAGGCCGTGGTGACGCTGGTCCTGCTGACCCTGGTGTTCGCCAGGGAGCAGGCCGTCGTCGGGCTGCTGCCGGGCCCGGAGGCCTTCGAACACCTCTCCCAGCTGCTCCAGCAGGGCGCCGACGACGTCGGGCGGTACACGATCCCGGCGCCGAGCACCGACGGCATCCGGCTGATGGTCGTCGGCGGCACGCTGGTGATCGGGCTCGCGGTGGACGCGCTGGCCGTGACCTTCCGCAGCGCCGCCCCGGCAGGGCTGCCGCTGCTCGCGCTGTACTCGGTGGCCGCGGGGCTCTCCAATGGCGGGGCGAGCTGGCTGTGGTTCCTGCTTGCGGCCGCCGGCTATCTGCTGCTCCTGCTCGCCGAGGGCCGCGACCGGCTCTCCCAGTGGGGGCGGATGTTCGGCGGGGCGGCCCGCTCCGGCCGACCGCAGACGCCGTTCGAGTCGGACGGCGGCCCGCTCGCGCCGGTCCGCACCGGCCGCCGGATCGGGGCGCTCGCCCTGGGCATCGCCCTGGTGATCCCGGCCGCGCTGCCCGCCATGGGCACCGGGCTGCTCGGCGGCTCCGGGGGCGCCGGTGGTGAGGGCGGCGGGGGCGGCACGATCTCGGCGGTCAACCCGCTGGTCTCGCTCCAGAACAGCCTCAACCAGCCCGAGGACCGCGAGGTCCTGCGCTACCGCACCAACGCCCAGGACACCCAGGACCTGTATCTGCGGATCGTGGCCCTCGACCAGTTCGACGGGGCCTCCTGGAAGTCGTCCGAGCGCAAGATCAAGGACGTGCCGGACGTGCTGCCGCAGCCCGACGGGCTGAGCCCGGCGATCGGCACCGCGGAGATAAGGACCAGCGTCTCGGCCGCCGGCTGGTACACCCAGAACTGGCTGCCGATGCCCTACCCGGCGACCAAGGTCGACATCGGCGGGCACTGGCGCTTCGAGCCGGTCGGCCGGACCCTCGTCGGCGACCGGGGCCAGACCACGCAGGGCGTGCAGTACCAGGTCAGCAGCCTTCAGGTGCGGCCGACGGCGGACCAGCTGGCCGCCTCGCAGCCCGCTCCCCCGGCGCTGGTGCAGGAGTACACGAAGGTCCCGCAGACCCTGCCGAGGATCGTGAACACGACGGCCCGCCGCGTCACCAAGGGCGCGACCACCGACTACCAGCGGGCCGTCATGCTCCAGGACTGGTTCGCGGTGAAGGGCGGGTTCACGTACGACACCCAGGTGGAGTCCGGCAGCGGTACGGAGGCGATCGCCCGCTTCCTCAAGGACAAGCAGGGCTTCTGCGTCCACTTCTCCTTCTCGATGGCCGCGATGGCCCGGACCCTGGGCATACCGGCCCGGGTGGCGGTGGGCTTCACGCCCGGCGAGCCGCGTGCGGACGGGACGATGTCGGTGGGGCTTCGGGACGCGCACGCGTGGCCCGAGCTGTACTTCGAGGGCGTGGGCTGGACCCGGTTCGAGCCGACCCCCTCGCGCGGCTCGGCCCCGGACTACACCCGGCCCGACACCCCGTCGGGCGGTCCCAGCAACCCGGTGAAGCCGTCCGAGGGCCCCTCGACGAAGCCCTCCACGGCGCCGACCCCGTCGTCCTCCTGCCCCGCGCAGATGCGCAAGCAGAACGAGTGCGGCGCGGTGGCCCCGGCGGCCCCCACGGGCGGCGACGACGGCGGGACCCCGCTGGCCACGGTGGCCGCGGTGGCCCTGGGCGTGCTGGCGGCACTGGCGCTGCCGCTGCTGCCCTGGCTGTGGCGGCGCCGGGTACGGTCACGGCGGCTGGCCCGCGCCGGGCACCCCGAGGCCGATCCGGTCACCGCCACGCTGACGGTGTGGCGCGAGGTCATCGACACGGCCTGGGACCACGGCATCGCCCCCGACGACTCACTGACCCCGCGCAAGGCGGCGGCCCGCATGGTGCGGCTCGGCGCTCTGGACGGCGCGTCGGCGGAGTCGGTGCACCGGGCGGCGAGCGCGGTGGAGCAGGTGCTGTACGCCCCGAGCCCGCAGCGCCCCACGGGCCTCACGGAGGACGCCGACCGCATCCGCACGGGCCTGCGCGCCTCCCTCCCCACCGGCCCCCGCCTCCGCGCCGACCTGGCCCCCCGCTCGGCGGCCCGCCTGGCGTGGGCGGCGACGGCGAAGTGGGAAGCGGCGACGTCGCGTATGGCGAGCAGGGTGCGGACGCTGGTACGGAGGCCGACGCGTCGGCCGACACGGGGGTCGGCGTGAGTCCCTGAAGGGGCCGGAGTCCCTTCGGCAGGGCCGGTTTCCCTTCAAGCGCCGGGCGGGCAACCAATCAGCCCGTCCGGCGTGTGAGGACGAGCGACGGCCGCAGGCCGAGGCGATGGCCCGCACGGCAAGGCGGCAGCAATCGGGGCCGGGGCCGATCAATCAGCCCGTCCGGCGCTTGAGGACGAGCAAAGGCCGCAGGCCGAGCGGGTACGGCTGAGGGGCGACCACCGTCGGTGGTCGCCCCTCAGCCGTGTCCAAGCTTGCAGCCCCGCAGGGCCTAGCGGCCGCCTTCGTCGCGGCGCCGCTGCCAGCGCTGCTCGATGCGGTCCATCATCGACCGCTTCGGTGCGCGCGTGCGCGCCGCAGGCCGCGCCACCGCACCACCGCCCGCGGGCTGCTCACCGCGCCGTGGCGCCTTGCGCCAGCCGGTGACCGCGAGCACGGCACAGCCGAGCATGATGAGGAACCCGACCACGCTGATCCAGATCCCCTGCCCGATACCAATCATGAGGAGCGCGATACCCACCAGGAAGCCAGCGACCGCCTGGTAGACCCGTCGTCGGGTGTACGTACGCAGCCCGCTTCCCTCAAGCGCTGTCGCGAACTTGGGATCTTCGGCGTACAGCGCTCGCTCCATCTGCTCGAGCATGCGCTGCTCGTGCTCCGAGAGCGGCACGGAGTCCTCCTACTCGTCGGTCGCGGGGGGCGACCGGATGCGGCCCCTTCAGGATAGGCAGGGAATCGCCCCCGTGAAACCCGCCCTCTACGCCAATTCGCCAATCCGAGCCGCCACGGCGGCCCGCCCGGTGGGGAGTGGATTCCCCATCGAACGACCCGCCATGCCGGACGTTGTACCCCGATCATACGGGGCGAAGCCGCCGATCGGGGGGCCTGTGGCGTACTCCATGCCGCTACGCCGTCCGGGACAGCGCCGCTGATCAGCGCGGGGACGGCCGGGCGTGTGACGGGGGCCGGGCCGACCGGGCGCACCGGAGCCGCCCGAGCGGCCGGACGGGGGTCAGGCGCGCTTCTCGCCCAGGACGTGCAACTGCGTCGCCACGGAGTGGAACGCGGGGAGCTCGGCGGCGGCCGCCTCCAGCTTCAGCAGGGCGTCCAGGGCGCCCGGCTCGGTGTCCACGAGGACCCCGGGGACCAGGTCCGCGAAGACCCGCACGCCGTGCACCGCGCCCACCTCCACGCCGGTCGCGGCGACCAGCTCGGTGAGCTGCTCGGCCGTGAACCGCCGGGGCACCGGGTCGCCGTCGCCCCAGCGCCCGGCCGGGTCGCCCAGGGCCCGGCGGGCCTCGGTGAAGTGCCCGGCGAGCGCGCGGGCGAGCACGGCGCCGCCGAGTCCGGCGGCGAGCAGGCTCAGCGCCCCCTCGGAGCGCAGCGCGTCGACCGCGTTGCGCACGCCCTCGGCCGGGTCCTCGACGTACTCGAGGACGCCGTGGCAGAGGACCGCGTCGTAGCCGCCGCGCTCGACCACGTCGAACAGGCCGAGCACATCGCCCTGGACGCCGCGGACCCGGTCGGCCACCCCGGCCTCGGCGGCCCGGCGCTCAAGGGCGAACAGCGCGTTCGGGCTGGGGTCGACCACGGTGACCCGGTGGCCGAGGCGGGCGACGGGCACGGCGAAGTTGCCCGAGCCGCCACCGGTGTCCAGGACGTCCAGCGCCTCGCGCCCGGTGGCCTTGACCCGGCGGTCGAGGGCGTCCTTGAGGACCTCCCAGACCACGGCGGTACGGAGAGAGGCGCGGGGGCGCATGGGGTCCGGCACGGCAGTTGACTCCTCGGCGCGGCGCCGCCGCGGGACGGCGGGGCAAAGAACGGTGAAGGCCCGTCCACCCTATTGCCTCGCGGGCCTCCCCCGGCTCATCCCCGCACCTCACCGCACCCCCGTCGCCGTCCAGGCCCCCTCCTCACCCCGCGTCCGGCTCCCGGGTCCTGGGCTGGGGCAGCACGGGCTGGAGGACGAGGAGGCGCTCGACCAGGCGCAGGAACATCGCGGCGTCGCGGATCAGGTCGTCGGCGTCGCGGCCGGTGGCCGCGCCCTGGATGCCCGCCTCGGCGCGGGCCCGGCGGGTGGCGCCGGAGGCGAACAGCGCGCTCCACTCGGTCAGTTCGGGCGCTATCTCGGGCAGCACCTCCCACGCGCTGCGGATCCGCTGGCGGCGGCGCGGGGCGGTCTCGGGGCGGCCCCGGGCGGCGAGCACGGCGGCCGCGGTGCGCAGGGCGGCCAGGTGCGCCGTCGCGTACCGCTCGTTGGGGGTGTCGAGCACGGCGGCCTCGTCCAGACCGCTGCGGGCCTGGGCGAGCAGGTCGAGGGCGGCGGGTGGCGCACCGTCCCGGCGCAGCACCGGGTGGATGTCGCTCGCGGCACCGTTCAGTGAGGGGGCAGGGCCGGTGGGGCGGCGCCGGTGAGCGGCTGCCGCGCGGTGGCTGGCCATGACGAACCTCCTGTCGTCGTGTGACGGCGCTGTGGCCGTATGTGTCCATCGTGAGGGCCACCACTGACAATCGGCCGTCGCCCGCCCCGCTCCCACCCTTGACCTGCCCCTTTGTCCCGTACGCAGGTTCGGGCTATCTTTTGTACTGACCAGTCAGTTCAAAGAATGGGGGGGAACGTGGACAGCCCGCACGGGGCAGGCGTCACCGCCGAGGACTTCGGGCTCAAGGGGCCGCGCGGCTGGGTCTTCCGGGGCGTGCGGCTGGACGCCGCGCCCGGCTCGCTCGTCGCCGTCGAGGGCCCCTCCGGCTCCGGGCGCACCTGTCTGCTGCTGGCCCTCACCGGCCGGATGAAACCCACCGAGGGCCAGGCCGAGGTCGGCGGCGAGCGGCTGCCGCGCCGGATGTCCGCCGTCCGCCGGTTCAGCGCGCTCGGCCCGGTCCCGGGGGTCAGCGACCTCGACCCCGCCCTGACCGTCGCCGAGCACCTGCGCGAACGGGCGCTGCTCCAGCGCCGCTTCGACGGGTCCGTACGCGCCCTGCTGCGCACGCCCGCCGAGCGCCGCACCACCGCCAGGGCCGCGATCGACGAGGCGCTGAAGGCCGCGGGCCTGGACCTCGCCGCGCTGCCGAAGGGCGAGCGCACGTCCGTACGCGATCTGGAGCGTCTTGAGGCGCTGCGCCTGTCCGTGGCGCTCGGGCTGATGGGCCGGCCTCGGCTGCTCGGCGTCGACGACACCGACCTGAAGCTCTCCGACGCCGAGCGCGCCGAGGCCTGGGCGCTGCTGCGGTCGGTCGCGGACGCCGGTACGACGGTGATCGCCGTCTGCAGCCAGGCGCCCGGGGACGCCGACATCACCGTACGGAGTACGGAAAGCAAGCACGACGAGCACGAGGAGGGGGCGGGGGATGCGTTCGCCACGACTGGCCGCGCTTGAGCTGAAGCGGTTCGGCAGGGGGAAGCTGCCGCGCGCGGCGCTGGTGGCGCTCCTGCTGTTGCCGCTGCTGTACGGGGCGCTCTACCTGTGGTCGTTCTGGGACCCGTACGGGCGGCTCGACCGGGTACCGGTCGCGCTGGTCAACGAGGACAAGGGCGCGACCGCGGGCGGCCAGAAGATCGCCGCCGGTGACGGCATCGCCGAGCGGCTGCGCCAGAGCAAGACGTTCGACTGGCGCGAGGTGAGCGACGAGGAGGCGCGCAAGGGCGTCGAGGACGGCACGTACTACCTCTCCCTGACGATGCCCGCGGACTTCAGCGAGCGGATCGCGTCGAGCTCCGGGGACTCGCCGGAGACGGGCGCCCTCCAGGTGCGCACCAACGACGCCAACAACTACATCGTGGGGTCCATCTCCCGCACGGTCTTCTCCGAGGTGCGCTCGGCGGCCTCCGCCAAGGCCTCCCGCTCCTTCCTGGACAAGATCTTCATCTCGTTCTCCGACCTGCACGACGCCACCGAGAAGGCCGCCAAGGGCGCAGCCGACCTCAAGGGCGGCCTCGGCAAGGCGAAGCAGGGCTCCAAGGACCTCGCCGACGGGCTGAGCGACGCCAAGTCCGGCAGCGGCAAGCTTGCGGGCGGCATCAAGAAGCTCAACACCGGCTCCGCCGACCTGGAGGACGGCGCCCGCCAGGTCGCGGCCGGCACCCAGACCCTGGCGAACAAGGTCAACACGGCGGCGGACGAGGCGCGTCCGTTCCTGAAGGAGAACGCCAAGGCCATCGGGGACACGGCCAAGCTGGTCGACGACTCGGTGGGGCCGGTCCGCGACCACCTGGCCGAGGTGATCAGGGCGGCGCCCGCCGCCGCGACCGGCGCCCGCAAGGCGTCGAACGACCTGAACACGGTCTACGGCAAGCTGTGCGAGTCCTCCGCGACGCCCGGCCCGGCCTGCCCGGAGCTCAAGCGCGCCAAGAAGGCGGCGGCCACCGCGGCCACCCTCGCCGAGGACCTCAACGCGGTGGTCAAGGACCAGAACAGCGACTTCAAGACGCTCGACAAGAACCTGGTCGAACTCCAGAAGCAGGCGCGCCGGCTCGCCAAGAACGCGCCGACGCTCGCCAGGGACCTCGACAAGGCCGTCGGCGACGTCAACGCCCTCAACAAGGGCGCCAAGGAGGTCGCCAAGGGCGCGGGCACCCTGCACAAGGGGCTGACCTCCGCCAAGACGGGCGCGGGCGACCTCGACACGGGCGTCGGCAAGCTCAAGAAGGGCGCGGGCACGCTCGACGGCGGGCTGCTCAAGCTCTCCGACGGCTCGGCCCAGCTGGCGGGCGGTCTGCACGACGGCGTCGGCAAGATCCCCGACTACGACAAGCAGGAGCGCGACAAGCGCACCGACGTGATGGCCGACCCGGTCAAGCTCGCCTCGCAGGCGCTGCACAAGGCGCCCAACTACGGCACCGGATTCGCCCCGTACTTCATCCCGCTCTCCCTCTGGGTGGGTGCGATGGTCGCGTACATGCTGATCCAGCCGCTCAACCGGCGGGCGCTCGCGGCGGGCGCGTCGGCCTGGCGGATCGCGCTGGCGGGCTGGCTGCCGGTGGCGGCGGTCGGAGTGCTCCAGGTGGGCGCGCTGATGGCGGTGCTGCACTTCGCGCTCGGCCTCCAGATGGAGCGCACCGCCGGGACCATCGGCTTCCTCGCGCTCGTCTCGTGCTGCTTCGCGGCGATCGTGCAGTGGCTCAACGCCCGCTTCGGGGCGGCCGGACGGATCCTGGTGCTCGCCTTCCTGATGCTCCAGCTGACCTCGGCGGGCGGCACCTACCCGGTGCAGACCAGCCCGGCGTTCTTCAACGCGATCCACCCGTACCTGCCGATGAGTTACGTCGTCGAGGGGCTGCGGCGGCTGATCACGGGCGGCGGGCTCGGGCCGGTGTGGCAGGGCTGCGCGGTGCTGGTCGCCTTCACGGTGGGCACGCTGGCGCTGACCGCCTTGTCGGCCCGCAAGAAGCAGGTCTGGACGCTCGACCGGCTCCACCCCGAGCTGACCCTCTAGGAGCGCCGGACCTGTGAGAATCGACCGCATGGACAGCAGCACCAGACGGCAGGCGACCCGGCAGAAGCTCTACGAGGCGGCGGTGACGCTCATCGCCGAGCAGGGGTTCTCGGCGACCACCGTCGACGAGATCGCGGAGCGGGCCGGTGTCGCCAAGGGCACCGTCTACTACAACTTCAAGAGCAAGACCGAGCTGTTCGAGGAGCTGCTGCGGCACGGCGTGGGGCTGCTCACCGCCTCCCTCCAGGAGGCGGCCGACGTCACCCACGCGCGCGGTGGCAGCAGGGTCGAGGCGCTGGACGCGATGATCCGGGCGGGCCTGGAGTTCATCCACCGCTATCCGGCCTTCACCCAGCTGTACGTGGCGGAGCTGTGGCGGACCAACCGGGCCTGGCAGTCCACCTTGATGGTGGTGCGCCAGGAGGCGGTCGCCGTCGTCGAGACGGTGCTGCGCGAGGCCGTGGCGGAGGGCGAGCTGAGCGAGGAGATCGACATCCCGCTCACGGCGGCCGCGCTGGTCGGGATGGTCCTGGTGGCCGCGCTCGACTGGCAGGCCTTCCAGAGCGAGCGCTCCCTGGACGAGGTGCACGCGGCCCTCTCCCGGCTGCTGCACGGGCGGGTCAGCGGCCGCTGACTCCGTCCACGCGCGCGTGGAAGCAGCAGAAACTCACGGAAAATAACTCTGCTCGCGACCGGTGAAAGCAGTGGAAACACCGGTGCGGCGAGGCCCCGATCCCCCCTGGGCCTCGCCGCACCGGCGTATTTCCGCGGAACACGTCCCCCGTACGTCGCTCTGGGCACTTCAAGTACCCCCGTACCCCCCGTGCCCCGTTCGTCAGGGGAGCCGCGCCGTTCCGCCGCCCCGTGTCGGCGGTACGGGCGCGCCTGCCCCCTCCGTGCCCTCCACTCTCCCGTCCGCGCAGGTGGGAACCCATCCGCGCAATTACTCATCTCATCTTGTGAGTACGGATACTCAGGCGTCCGTGCTCAACCCCAGTCCGAAGAAGTCGGAACTGGTTACGATCGCGTCCGTGTCCGTACTCCCCCTGGTGTTCACCAGCGGCTGGGCCAGCGGGGTCAACGCGTACGCCGTGGTCCTGCTGCTCGGCATCTTCGGCGCGACCGGCGTCACCGACGAGGTGCCCGACGCGCTCCAGCGCCCCGACGTCCTGATCGTCGCGGGCGTGCTCTTCCTCTGCGAGGCCGTGGCCGACAAGATCCCGTACGTCGACTCGGTCTGGGACTCCGTGCACACGGTGATCAGGCCGGTCGCGGGCGCCGTGGTGGGCGCGCTGCTCGCCGGGCAGAGCGGGTCGCTGCCGGATCTGGCGGCGGGCGCGATCGGCGGCTCGACGGCGCTGACGAGCCATCTGGTCAAGGCCGGGACGCGGATGGCGGTGAACACCTCGCCCGAGCCGTTCAGCAACATCGCGCTGAGCACGGCCGAGGACCTGGGCGTCGCCGGGATCATAAGTTTCGCGATCTTCCACCCGGTCGCCGCGGCCGTGATCGCGGGCACGCTGCTGGTGCTCGGCGTGGTGATACTGGTCTTCCTCTGGAGCCGGATCCGCCGCTTCCGGCGCCGCCGCGCCCAACGCCGGGAAGAGAAGCGGCTGGCCGCGGCCGGGGAGCACGGCCCGCCGCGCTGAGCGCGCCCGGCCCGGGCACCGGCGTTGTCAGTGGCGGCCGATAAAGTCGCTGGCATGGCACGGATTGCGGTGATCGGCGCCGGGATGGGCGCCATGGCGGCTGCCGCCCGGCTGGCCGTGGCAGGCCACCGGGTGACGGTGTACGAGCGCACGTCGACGTACGGCGGGGCGCTGGGCAGGTTCGAGCGGGACGGGTTCGCGTTCGACACCGGCCCCGGGCTGCTGCGCCTGCCCGCGGTCTACCGGGACCTGTTCCTCAAGACCGGCAAGGAGCCCCTGGAGGACCGGGTCGAGCTCACCCCGACCGACCCGGCCGCCCGCCACCTCTTCGCCGACGGCACGGACGTCTCGCTGCCCAACGCCTCGCGCGCGGGCGTCGTCTCGGCGCTCGACGGGGCGCTCGGCGCGGGCGCGGGCGAGAAGTGGGGCGACTTCCTGGGCCGCGCGCGGGACGCCTGGGACCGCTCGCGCCGTCCGCTCCTGGAGGAGCCGCTCTGGCCCGACTGGCAGGTGCTGGCCCGCGACCCGTATCCGGCGCCCAAGCAGCGCCGACTGCTGCGCTCCCCCCGCCAGGCGGCGACGCTCGCGGAGGTCGGCGCCTGGGAGCTGGGCGACCCCCGGCTCGCCCAGCTCCTGACGAGCCACGCGCTGGCGGAGGGCCTGGACGCCCGCACGGCCCCGGCGAGCGCCGGCCTGCTCCCGTACCTGGAACAGAGCTTCGGCAGTTGGTACGTGCGCGGGGGCATGCGGGAGCTGGCGCGCGCGGTGTACGAGCGGTGCCTGGCGCGCCGGGTCGCCTTCGTCTTCGACGCCGAGGTCACCCGGATCGTGGAGAAGGACGGCCGCGCGGCGGGCGTCGAGCTCGCCGGGGGCGAGGTGGCGGAGGCCGACCAGGTGGTCCTCGCCGCCCAGCCGCGCCCCGACTCAGGCCCGCTGCGGGGGCGCGAGCCGTGGCAGGACGGCGATGTGCGGCCGGTCGCGGACCTGGCCCCCGGCCGGTTCACGGTGCTGCTCGCCCTGCGCGGCGGGCGCCCGGCCGACGCGGTGCACCGCACGGTGGTGCACTCCCCCGACCCGGCGGCGGAGGCCGAGGCGGTCTTCACCACCCGCCACCCGGCGATACGGCCGACGGTCACGGTGCTGCGCCCCGACGACCCGGCGACCCGGCCGGACGACGCCCACGAGGCCGTCGTCCTGACCGCGACGGCGCCCCCTCAGGGCCCGTTCGACTGGACGGACGAGCAGGCCCGCGAGCGGTACGCGGACAGGCTGGTGGAGGTCGCGGAGGCGGCGGTGCCGGGGCTGAGGGAGCGGATCCTGTGGCGCGTGGTGCGCACGCCCGCCGACACGGAGGCCGAGACCGGTGCGGAGGGCGGCTCGGTCCCGGCGCCCTCGCTGGCCGGGGCCGGTGCCACCCGGCTGCACCCGGGCAACCGGACGCGGCTGCCGGGCCTGTATCTGGCGGGTGGCTGGGCCCACCCCGGCGGCGGGCTCGCGCACGCCGGGATGTCCGGATCGCTGGTCAGCGGTCTGATCGTGGAGGGCGACGACTTCCGCGGCTCGCAGTGAGCCGGTAGCCGGGCGTGGTCGTCGGCGGGGCCGACGACCACTCAATAGCGGTACGGCTGCTGCTCGTTGACGTACCCGGATCCGGTGCCGCCGCCCGTCCCGTTGCCGTACTCGCCGCCCTGCGGATACGGCGCGGGCTGCTCCTCGCCGTACGGCTGGGGCTCGTTGTCGCGCTGCTGCGGCACCCAGACCCCGCCGGGCGGGGTGTCCATGCCGTACTGCTGGGCGTAGGGGTCGGCGTAGGCCTGCTGGGGGGCGGCATAGGTGTCGTAGCCGCCGTAGCCCTGGGTGGTGCCGCTGCCGATGTACGGGTCGGAGTACGCGGCGTACTGCTGCTGCCCGGTGTCCGTGCCGTAGCCGTACTGGCCCGCGTACGGGTCGGCGTACTGCTGCTGTCCGGCGTCGTATCCGCCGTACTGCTGCTGGGCTCCGGCGTGGGCGTTCTCGCTGTAGACGCCGTACTGGCCGGTGTCGTCGGGCAGCGGCTGCGGCTCGTAGACGGACTCCCGCGCGGCCGTGGCGGGGTCGGCGGCCTCGGCCTTCGCGTCCTGCGGGGCGTCGGCCTCGCCGTCGCCCTCGTACTGGAAGTCGGAGACCTGGAGCACCGGGTCCTGGAGCGGGGCCGCCGCGCCCGAGCGGCGCCGGCGGCTGGCGCCCGGCCTGCCGCCGACCGCCCAGCCGGTGGAGAAGCCCCGGCGGAAGGAGAGCGTGACGTAGGTCTGGCCGACCGCGAAGGCCAGCGCGCCCAGGATGATCACGAAGACCGACGGCAGGAGGACGCCCAGGACCACGCCCATGAAGCCCGTGAAGGCCAGCAGCCGCCAGCGCAGCCGCGCCTTGTACTGCAGGAGCACCTCGCCGAGCAGCCAGAGCGCGACGACGCCGAACGCGATGTAGAGGACCGCCCAGCCCATGTACGCCCCTCTTCCCAAAGGCCGCCGTCCCCTTGGCGGGACGGCCGGCCAGTACGCCCTATGCGACTGATCAGGGCTGCTGGTGCAGGCCCAGATTCTCGTAGATCTCGAGTGTCGCCGTGGAGTTGTTGAGGGTAATGAAGTGCAACCCGGGTACGCCATCGGCGAGCAGCCGCGCGCAGAACTCCGTGGCGAACTCGATGCCAATGGAGCGTACAGCGGCCGGATCGTCCTTGACGGCGAGGATCCGCTCTTTCAGCTCGGGCGGGAACTCGGCATTGCTGAGCTGGGGCAGCCTTTCCAGCTGCTTCACGCTGGTCACCGGCATGACCTCGGGGATGATCGGGGTCTCGCAGCCGGCCTCGGCGACCTTGTCGCGCAGCCGCAGATAGCTCTCCGGGCGGAAGAACATCTGGGTGATCGCGTAATCCGCGCCGGCCCGGCACTTGTCGACGAAGTGCCGTACGTCGGTGTCCCATGCGGTGGAGCGCGGGTGCATCTCCGGGAAGGCGGCGACGCCGACGCAGAAGTCGCCGGACTCCTTGATGAGCCGGACCAGGTCGGCGGCGTAGGTGACGCCCTCGGGGTGCCTGACCCAGTCGCCCATCGGGTCGCCGGGCGGGTCGCCGCGCACGGCGAGGATGTTGCGGATGTCGGCGTCCGCGTACTGACCGACCATGTTGCGCAGCTCCGCCACCGAGTGGCCGACCGCCGTGAGGTGGGCCACCGGGGTCAGGGTGGAGTCGGCCGCGATCTGCTCGGTGGCCTTGACCGTGCCCGAGCGGGTGGAGCCGCCCGCGCCGTAGGTGACGGAGACGAAGCTCGGGGCCACCGCCTCGACCCGGCGCAGCGCGTTCCAGAGGTTCCGCTCGCCCTTCTCGGTCTTGGGCGCCCAGAACTCGAACGAGTACGTCGTCTCACCGGTCGCCAGCATCTCGCGCACGGTGCGCGCGCGATGGGTCCTGGTGGAAGCAGTGCCAAGGGCCATACTCGCAGGTTAGCCAGGCCTTGGCGGTCCCCCAACAAGGCAGGGGTAATTTGTCCGCATTGTCGGACTCTTGTCCACCCCTCGGACAAAAGATCTCTAGCGGGCCATCACGCGTTCGCGCACCCGCTTCGCCAGGTTCGCCGTCGCCTCGGCGGGGTCGTCCGCCTCGGTGATCGCCCGGACCACCACGATCCGCTCGGCGCCCGCGTCCAGCACCTCGTCGAGGTTGGCCGCGTCGATGCCGCCGATGGCGAACCAGGGGCGCTCGGTGGCGAGCGAGGCGGTGTAACGCACCAGGTCCAGGCCCGGGGCGTGGCGGCCGGGCTTGGTCGGGGTGGGCCAGCAGGGGCCCGTGCAGAAGTAGTCCACGCCGGGCTCGACGGCGGCCGCGAAGGCCTCCGCGTCGGCGTGCGTGGAGCGGCCGATCAGGACCTCGTCGCCGAGGATCGCGCGGGCGGCCGGGACCGGCAGGTCGCCCTGGCCCAGGTGCAGCACGTCGGCGCCGATGGCGTGGGCCACGTCGGCCCGGTCGTTGACCGCGAGCAGCTTGCCGTGCCGGCGGCAGGCGTCGGCGAGGACGGCCAGGTGCTCCAGTTCCTCGGCGGCCTCCATGCCCTTGTCCCGAAGCTGGACGATGTCCACGCCCGAGGTCAGCACGGCGTCCAGGAACGCGGGCAGGTCGCCCTGGCGCCTGCGCGCGTCCGTGCAGAGGTAGAGCCGGGCGTCGGCGAGCCGCTCACGGGCCGTGGGCATGAAGTCCCCCGTTGGGTGCGGTGCGGGCGCGGACCGGTCTCCCGGCCCGCGCCCCACCTGTAGGCGATCAGGTCAGACGGCGAGCGCCTGGGCGCGACGCTTCACCTCCGTGCCGCGATTCTCGCTCAGGGCCTGCGCGGGGGTGCCGGGCAGGGTCGGGTCGGCGGTGAAGAGCCACTCCAGCATCTCTTCGTCGGAGTAGCCGTCGTCCCGCAGGAGCGTGAGGGTGCCGGCGAGGCCCTTCACGACCTTGTCGCCGTCGATGAAGGCGGCGGGCACCTGCAGCGTCCGGTTCTCACCGCGGCGTACGGCGATGAGCTGGCCCTCCTTGACCAGCTGCCGCACACGGGTCACCTCGACGTCGAGCATTTCGGCGATGTCGGGAAGGTGGAGCCAGGCGGGGACGAGTGCATCGGTTTTCGCGTCAATCTCGGTCACGGGACAAGCGTGCCATCCCGGACTGACACTCGGTAGCCGGAGCTCAGCCGACTGCCGCCTTGAGGGGGACGGACGGGTCGGCGGCGCGGACCGGATCCAGCGTCGCACCTGCCTCGATGAGCTTGCGGCCCTGCGCCAGATCGCGCGGTCGGCCGACGGCCAGGAGGGCGACGAGCCTGCCCTCGCGCAGCCAGCAGACCGACCACGCGGCGGTCGCCGGGTCGCCCCGCCACAGCAGCCGGTCGGCGCCGCGGTGGTGGCCGACGTACTGCACGAACCTGCCGAACTGCTCGGACCAGAAGTACGGCACCGGGTCGTACGGACGGACCGCCTCGCCGACGATGTCCGCCGCCACCGTGCGCGGCCCCTGGAGGGCGTTGTCCCAGTGGTGGATGAGCAGCCGCTCCCCGTACCTTCCCGAAGGGAAGGAGGCGCAGTCGCCGACCGCGTAGACGTCCGGGAGCGAGGTGCGCAGCCGGTCGTCGGCCGTGACCGCGCCCTCCGGGCCGCGCTCGATGCCGGTGGACGCCAGCCAGTCGGTGGTGGGCCGGGCGCCGATGCCGACGACGACCGCGTCGGCCGGGAGGCGGCGGCCGTCCGCCAGCACGACGGCTCCGGGCTCGACGGCCGCCACGCGCGCGTGGGTGAGCAGTTCGGCGCCGCTCTCCGCGTACCAGCCGGCCATCGGCCCGGTGACCTCGGCGGGCAGCGCGCCCGCCAGCGGGCACTCCGCGGCCTCCACGACGGTGACCGCGCAGCCCGCCTCGCGCGCGGCGGTGGCGAACTCGGCCCCGATCCAGCCCGCCCCGACGACCACGACGCGGAGCTGGGCGTTCAGCACCGCGCGCAGCCGCCCGGCGTCGTCGAGGGTGCGCAGCAGATGGACGTCCGGCAGGTCCTCGATGCCGGGCAGCGCGATCGGCTCCGCGCCGGAGGCGATGACCAGCGCGTCGTACGGGACGGGCCCCGACGCGGTGTCGATCTCGTGCTCACGCGCGCGTACGTCCGTGACCGTCTCGCCCAGGCGCAGGTCGACGCCGAGGCCCTCGAAGTCCACCTCGAAGGCGGAACCCTCGGCCTTGCCGAGCAGCACCGCCTTGGAGAGCGGGGGCCGGTCGTACGGCTGGTGGGGCTCGGCGCCGATGAGGGTGATCCGGCCGGGGAAGCCCTGTTCGCGCAGGGCCACGGCCGTCTGGACCCCGGCCATGCCCGCGCCGACGACCACGACGTGGCGCTGTTCCGAATGCGTCTGCTTTTCGCTCACCCGATCACCATAAACATCTGACAGTTCGTCAGGAAACCGGTCAGGCGTTAGCCTGGCGCACGTACAAGCACTCGCGGGAGCCCGGACGCACCGGGCTGAGAGGGAGGCTGCAGCGGCCTCCGACCGTACGAACCTGATCCGGGTCATGCCGGCGAAGGGAGGGGCTGGACGCCCATGCACTCATCCCGAAACGGGGCAGTTCCCCACGGGTCGGACGTACTGGTCGTGGGGGGCGGAATCATCGGCCTCGTCACGGCCTGGCGCGCGGCGCAGCGCGGGCTGCGCACCGCGCTCGCGGACCCCGCGCCCGGCGGCGGCGCCGCGCAGGTCGCGGCGGGCATGCTCGCCGCCGTCACCGAGCTCCACTACGGCGAGGAGACCCTGCTCGGCCTCAACCTGGCCTCCGCCCGGCGCTACCCGGACTTCGTGGCCGAGCTGGAGGAGGCGAGCGGCCTCGGCACCGGCTACCGCGCCTGCGGCACCCTGGCGGTCGCCCTGGACGCCGACGACCGCGCCCATCTGCGCGACCTGCACGCCCTCCAGCAGCGCTCGGGGCTCGACTCCCAGTGGCTGACCGGGCGCGAGTGCCGCCGTCTGGAACCGATGCTGGCGCCCGGGGTGCGCGGCGGGCTGCGGGTCGACGGCGACCACCAGATCGACCCGCGCCGCCTCGCCAAGGCCCTGCTGACGGCGTGCGAGCGGGCCGGGGTGGTGTTCCACCGGGGCTGGGCCGAACGGCTCTCGGTGGTCCGCGAGCGGGCCGCGGGGGCCGTCCTGGCCGACGGCACCGAGCTCGCCGCCGACCAGGTCGTCCTCGCGGGCGGCAGCCTCAGCGGGCGGCTCGCCGGGATCCCCGACGAGCTGCGGCCGCCGGTGCGCCCGGTCAAGGGCCAGGTGCTGCGGCTGACCGTGCCGCCCGCGTACGCGCCGTTCCTGTCCCGGACGGTCCGCGCGGTGGTCCGCGGCAGCCACGTCTACCTGGTGCCGCGCGCCGACGGCGAGCTCGTCGTCGGCGCCACCAGCGAGGAGCTGGGCTGGGACACCACGGTCACCGCGGGCGGGGTCTACGAGCTGCTGCGGGACGCGCACGAGCTGGTGCCCGGCATCACCGAACTGCCGCTGACCGAGACCCGCGCCGGGCTGCGCCCCGGCTCCCCCGACAACGCGCCGCTGCTGGGCCCCACCGCCCTGCCCGGCCTGCACCTGGCCACCGGCCACTACCGCAACGGGGTGCTGCTCACCCCCGTCACGGGCGACGCGCTGGCGCACGCGCTGGCCACCGGCGAACTGCCCGCCGAGGCGCGCCCCTTCACCCCCCGCCGCTTCACCTCCGCCCCGGTGGAGTCCGTACCGCAGGAGCTGACCGCATGACCGTCTCCTCGACGACCGTCTCCGTCAACGGCGAGGTACGCGACCTCGCCCCGGGCACCACGCTCGACGTCCTCGTCGCCACCCTGACCCCGGCGCCCTCGGGCGTCGCCGCCGCCGTCAACGAGACGGTCGTCCCGCGCGGTGCCTGGCCGCGCACCACGCTCGGCGACGGCGACCGCGTCGAGGTCCTGACCGCCGTCCAGGGAGGCTGAGCCATGGCCGACGACCTGTTCACCCTCGGCGGTACGACCTTCACCTCGCGGCTGATCATGGGCACCGGAGGGGCGCCGAGCCTGGACGTCCTGGAGCGCTCGCTGGCCGCCTCCGGCACCGAGCTGACGACCGTCGCGATGCGCCGCCTCGACCCGACCGTGCAGGGCTCGGTCCTGTCCGTCCTGGAGAAGCTGAACATCAGCGTGCTGCCGAACACGGCGGGCTGCTTCACGGCCGGGGAGGCCGTGCTGACCGCCCGCCTCGCGCGCGAGGCGCTCGGCACGGACTGGGTCAAGCTGGAGGTGGTCGCCGACGAGCGCACCCTGCTGCCCGACCCGATCGAGCTCCTGGACGCGGCGGAAGTGCTGGTCGACGACGGTTTCACGGTGCTGCCGTACACCAACGACGACCCGGTGCTGGCGCGGAAGCTGGAGGACGTGGGGTGCGCGGCGATCATGCCGCTCGGCTCCCCCATCGGCTCCGGGCTCGGCATCCGCAACCCGCACAACTTCGAGCTGATCGTGGACCGCGCCACGGTCCCGGTCGTCCTCGACGCGGGCGCGGGCACGGCGTCCGACGCGGCGCTCGCGATGGAGCTGGGGTGTTCGGCGGTGATGCTGGCGTCTGCGGTCACGCGGGCGCAGGAGCCGGTGCTGATGGCTGAGGCCATGCGGTACGCGGTGGAGGCGGGCCGGTTGGCGTACCGGGCGGGGCGGATTCCCCGGCGCCACTTCGCCGAGGCGTCCTCCCCCGTGGAGGGGCGGGCTGTGCTGGACCCGGAGCGTCCGGCGTTCTAGACGTGGGTGGGGCGGCTGCCGACCCGCCCGAGATCACCCCCGCGTTACAGCTGCGCTGCAGTCCCGCCCCGGGAACACCCAGGGCGGGAGGGTTGTCCGTGACCGCTCGTAGACTCTGCTCCGTGGATACGACCCTTCAGGACCCCCTCGTCGGGCAGGTGCTCGACGGCCGCTACCGCGTCGAGGCGCGCATCGCCGTCGGCGGTATGGCCACGGTCTACCGGGCCGTCGACACCCGGCTCGACCGGGTGCTCGCCCTCAAGGTGATGCACCCGGCGCTCGCCGCCGACGGCTCGTTCGTGGAGCGGTTCATCCGCGAGGCCAAGTCCGTCGCCCGGCTCGCCCACCCGAACGTGGTCGGCGTCTTCGACCAGGGCACCGACGGCGGGTACGTCTACCTGGCGATGGAGTACGTGGCGGGCTGCACCCTGCGCGACGTGCTGCGCGAGCGCGGCGCCCTCCAGCCCCGGGCCGCCCTGGACATCCTGGAGCCCGTGCTCGCCGCGCTCGGCGCCGCGCACCGCGCCGGTTTCGTCCACCGGGACATGAAGCCGGAGAACGTCCTGATAGGGGACGACGGCCGGGTCAAGGTCGCCGACTTCGGCCTGGTCCGGGCGGTGGACGCGGTCACCAGCACCACCGGCAGCGTCCTCGGCACCGTCTCGTACCTCGCCCCCGAGCAGATCGAGCAGGGCACCGCCGACACGCGCGCGGACGTCTACGCGTGCGGTGTCGTGCTGTACGAGATGCTCACCGGCGCCAAGCCGCACTCCGGGGAGAACGCCGCCCAGATCCTCTACGCCCACCTCCACGAGGGCGTGCCCGCGCCGTCCGCCGCCGTGCCCGGCCTCGCCGTCGAGCTGGACGAGCTGGTGGCCTCCGCCACCGCCCGCAACCCCGACGCGCGGCCGTACGACGCGGTGGGCCTGCTCGCCCAGGCCCGCGAGGCCCGTGCCGCGCTCGACGACGAGCAGCTGGACGCGATGCCCCCGCAGGCCGTGCCCGCGGCCGGGACCTCCGGCTCCGAGGACCGTACGAGCGTCATACCGCGCGCGGTGGCGACCCCGCCCCGGGGCAGCGCGCCCACGGCGGCCGCCGCCCCGCTGCCGGCCGAGCAGGACCCCGTCAACCGCACCAGCCGGCTGACCATGCCGCCGCCCGGGCCCGCCCCGGCACGCGCGCGTGGCGGACGGCCCCGCCTCGTCCTGAACGGGCGGCGCGGCCTGGTCGCGGCGCTCGCCGCCGTCCTGCTGGTCCTGGGGGTCGGCGCCGGGGTCTGGTACATCAACTCCGGCCAGTTCACGCACGTCCCCGCCGTCATCGGGCAGAGCGAGAGCGCCGCCAAGAAGCGCCTTGAGGACGCGGGCCTTTCGGTGAAGAAGGTCGACCGCCGCTACAGCGACACGGTCAAGCGCGGCACGGTGATCGAGACGGACCCGGAGACGGGCGCGCGCGTGCGCGGCAACGCCTCGGTGACCGTCGTGGTCTCGCGCGGCCCCGAGATGGTCAAGGTCCCGGACGTCACCGGCAAGCCGCTGGACGACGCCAAGAAGGCGCTGGCCGACGCGGGTCTCACCCCCGGCGCGGTCACCGAGGAGTTCAACGAGGACACCGACCAGGGCGCGGTCGTCAGCACCGACCCGGCCGCGGGCGCCCCGCGCCGCGCGGACACCGCGGTCGCCCTCGTCGTCAGCAAGGGCGCCCCGGTCGAGGTCCCCGGGGTCGTCGGGGACTCGGTGGAGGACGCCACCTCCTCCCTGAAGGACGCGGGCCTGGAGGTCCAGATCGCGCCCGAGCAGGTCAACTCGCCGCAGGAGGCGGGCAGCATCGCCGCCCAGTCCGCGGCCGAGGGCGCCCGTCTCGCCAAGGGCGACACGGTCACGCTCACCGTCTCCAAGGGCCCGCGGATGATCACCGTGCCCAAGGTGACCGGCGAGAAGGCCGACCAGGCCAAGAAGGACCTGGAGAAGGCCGGTTTCAAAGTCAACGTGGACCACGGCTTCCCGTTCCTCAGCGACGAGATCGCCAGCCAGTCCGTCAAGGCGGGCGACCAGGCGCCGGAGGGCTCCACCATCACCATCAAGACCAAGGGACTCTGAACCACCCCATGCGCAACCCCATCGGCGGTCACGTCCCCGTGGCCGGCGGCCTCGCCACGACCGGCCTCGCCTACGCGCGCGAACTCGGCGCCGAGACCGTCCAGGTCTTCGTCGCCAACCCGCGCGGCTGGGCCACCCCCACCGGCAACCCGGCCCAGGACGAGAAGTTCCGGGCCGAGTGCGCCGCCGAGGGCATCTCCGCGTACGTCCACGCCCCGTATCTGATCAACTTCGGCTCGCACACCGAGGCGACCGCCGAGAAGTCGGTGGAGTCGATGCGGCACTCGCTGCGCCGGGGCCGCGAGATCGGCGCGCTCGGCGTGGTCGTGCACACCGGCTCCGCGACCGGCGGCCGGCCGCGCGCCGAGGCGCTGGCGCAGGTACGGGAGCGGCTGCTGCCGCTGCTCGACGAGCTGACGCACGACGACGACCCGTTCCTGCTGCTTGAGTCGACGGCCGGGCAGGGGTCCTCGCTGTGCTCGCGGACCTGGGACTTCGGCCCGTACTTCGAGGCGCTGGACGCCCACCCCAAGCTCGGCGTCTGCCTGGACACCTGCCACATCCACGCGGCCGGGCACGACCTGGCCGCGCCCGGCGGGGCGGCGCAGACCCTGGACCTGCTGGTGGAGACCGTCGGCGCGGGGCGGCTGAAGCTGATCCACGCCAACGACTCCAAGGAGGGCGTGGACTCGCACCTGGACCGGCACGTGAACATCGGCGCCGGTCACATAGGCGCCGAGCCGTTCCGCGAGCTGCTCGCGCACCCGGCGACCGAGGGCGTACCGCTGATCATCGAGACGCCCGGCGGGAAGGAGGGGCAGGCGGCGGACGTCGCGCTGCTGAAGTCCCTGCGGCTCTGATCTTCACCCTTGAGAAATACCCCCGGGGGGTATACCGTTCTTGTCAGCGACAGGAACGGTCATCCGGCGTTGGGGGTACAGCCATGCAGCACGAGGCGCACACCGAGCACGAGCACCACGCGCACCAGGAGCACGAGGGCCACGGCGGGCACGAGGGCCACGAAGGGCACACCGGTGGACACACGCACCACGGTGACGCCCACGCCCACCACGGCCACGGCGGCGGCAAGGTCAGCTGGTCCATGGCCGCCCAGGCCACCCTGCACTGCCTCACCGGGTGCGCCATCGGCGAGATCCTCGGGATGATCGTGGGCACCGCGCTCGGCTGGGGCAACATGCCGACGATGGTGCTGGCCATCGTCCTGGCCTTCTTCTTCGGCTACTCGCTCACCCTGCGCGGCATCACCAAGGCCGAGGTCGACTTCCGTACCGCCTTCAAGGTCGCGCTCGCCGCGGACACCCTCTCCATCGCCGTCATGGAGCTGATCGACAACGGGGTGATCGCGCTCTGGCCGGCCGCCATGGACGCGACGCTGGCGCAGGCACTGTTCTGGGGCTCGCTGGCGATCTCGCTCGCGCTCGCCTTCGTGATCACCACACCGGTCAACAAGTGGATGATCGGGCGCGGCAAGGGCCACGCGGTGGTCCACCAGTACCACCACTGACGCCCCAGAAGGGCGCCAGGACTCAGAGCTCGGGGCCGTCCCCGGGCTCTTCCTGGTACGAGTAGCGCTGCTCGCGCCAGGGGTCGCCGATGTTGTGGTAGCCCCGCTCCTCCCAGAAGCCCCGCCGGTCCGCCGTCATGTACTCGATGCCGCGGACCCACTTCGGGCCCTTCCAGGCGTACAGGTGCGGGACCACGAGCCGGACCGGGAAGCCGTGCTCGGCGGTGAGGAGCTCACCGCCCTTGTGGGTGGCGAAGACCGTGCGGTCGGAGAGGAAGTCCTCCAGGCGCAGGTTGGAGCTGAAGCCGTACTCGGCCCAGACCATCACGTGCGTGGCATCGGGGGCGGGCGGCGCGAGTGCGGCGACCGTACGCGCGAGGACGCCGCCCCATTCGGCCCCCAGCATCGAGAACTTCGTGACACAGTGAAGATCCGCGACGACGGTGGCGAAGGGCAGGGCCGTGAACTCCTCGTGGTTCCAGCAGTGCTTGTCGCCGTCGGCGGTCGCCCCGAAGACACGGAACTCCCACCGCTCGGGCTTGAACCTGGGGACCGGGCCGTAGTGGGTGACCGGCCAGCCGCGCTGGAGCCGCTGCCCCGGGGGAAGCTCCGACTGCGCTGCTTCCCGTTGTTCCGGGCGTTCCGGCTGACCCATGACTCCATGGTGACAGACGGCGAGGGGTGGTCATGACCAGCGGCGCCTCGATTCGGGCAACTCCTACTAAGCGTGCACTTACTGGACGCTCCCCGCACGCGGTGCGAGGATGCGCGCGAATCTGCCCCTCACCCGTGTGGAAGGAGCCTCTGCGATGCAGGGCGACCCCGAGGTCATCGAGTTCCTGAACGAGCAGCTGACCGCCGAGCTGACCGCGATCAACCAGTACTTCCTGCACGCGAAGATGCAGGAGAACTTCGGCTGGACGAAGCTCGCCAAGTACACGCGTCACGAGTCGTTCGACGAGATGAAGCACGCGGAGGTGCTGACCGACCGGATCCTGTTCCTGGACGGGCTGCCGAACTACCAGCGGCTCTTCCACGTCCGGGTCGGGCAGACGGTCACCGAGATGTTCCAGGCGGACCGGCAGGTGGAGGTCGAGGCGATCGACCGGCTCAAGCGCGGCATCGAGGTCATGCGGGCCAAGGGCGACATCACCTCGGCGAACATCTTCGAGTCGATCCTGGCCGACGAGGAGCACCACATCGACTACCTCGACACCCAGCTGGAGCTGGTCGAGAAGCTCGGTGAGGCGCTCTACATCGCGCAGCTCATCGAGCAGCCGGAGGGCTAGGGCCGGTCCGGGAGCCGGGGTCGTCGCGGCCTAGGCCGCTTCCGCCAGCTCCTGGTCGGTCGCGAGAACCGCGCTGACCTCGCCCTTTTCGAGCAGTTCCCGACGGGGGCAGGCGCCGCGCCCGAGCAGGCCCTGGATGGTGCGCACACAGGAGCCGCAGTCCGTGCCCGCCTTGGTGGCGGAGGCGATCTGGCGGGGCGTGCAGGCGCCGGCGGCCGCGTGCTGCTCGACCTGCTTGTCGGTGATGCCGAAGCAAGAACAGACGTACACGCGGTTCACCTCCCTGACAGGAACGGTCTGGCCAGCCATCCCCTATTCGGTGAGGCTTACCTAACCGTACCCAATGTCGGGGCGGACGAAAAGCCCCGGATACGCCCGTGGGGCGCGGATCACAGATCCACGCCCCACGTCTCGTAGGAAGCTACTTACTGGTCGCGGTACATCTCGGCGACCAGGAAGGCCAGGTCCAGGGACTGGCTGCGGTTGAGGCGGGGGTCGCAGGCCGTCTCGTAGCGCTGGTGGAGGTCGTCGACGAAGATCTCGTCGCCGCCGCCCACGCACTCGGTGACGTCGTCACCGGTGAGCTCGACGTGGATGCCGCCCGGGTGGGTGCCCAGCGCCTTGTGGACCTCGAAGAAGCCCTTGACCTCGTCGAGCACGTCGTCGAAGCGGCGGGTCTTGTGGCCGGAGGCCGCCTCGAAGGTGTTGCCGTGCATCGGGTCGGTGACCCAGGCGACGACCGCGCCGGACGCGGTGACCTTCTCGACCAGCTCGGGCAGCTTGTCGCGGACCTTGTCGGCGCCCATGCGGACGATGAAGGTCAGCCGGCCCGGCTCGCGGTCCGGGTCGAGCCGGTCCACGTAGGTCAGCGCCTCGTCGACCGAGGTCGTGGGGCCGAGCTTGATCCCGATCGGGTTGCTGATCCGGGAGGCGAACTCGATGTGCGCGTGGTCGAGCTGGCGGGTGCGCTCGCCGACCCAGACCATGTGGCCGGAGGTGTCGTAGAGCTTGCCGGTGCGCGAGTCCACCCGGGTCAGCGCCGACTCGTAGTCGAGCAGCAGGGCCTCGTGGGAGGCGTAGAACTCGACGGCCTTGAACTCGGCCGGGTCGGTGCCGCACGCCTTCATGAAGTTCAGCGCGTTGTCGATCTCGCGGGCCAGCTGCTCGTAGCGCTGCCCGGACGGGGACTGCTTGACGAAGTCCTGGTTCCAGGCGTGCACCTGGCGCAGATCGGCGTAGCCGCCGGTGGTGAAGGCGCGGACCAGGTTGAGCGTGGAGGCGGACGCGTTGTACATCCGCTTCAGGCGCTCGGGGTCCGGCACCCGGGCGGCCTCGGTGAAGTCGAAGCCGTTGACCGAGTCGCCGCGGTAGGTCGGCAGGGTCACGCCGTCGCGGGTCTCGGTGCCCTTGGAGCGCGGCTTCGAGTACTGCCCGGCGATCCGGCCGACCTTGACGACCGGCACGGAGGCGGCGTACGTCAGCACGGCGCTCATCTGGAGGAGGGTCTTGAGCTTGGCCCGGATGTGATCTGCGGAGACGGCGTCGAACGCCTCGGCGCAGTCGCCGCCCTGGAGCAGGAACGCCTCGCCCTTGGCGACGGCCCCCATCCGGGCGCGCAGCTGGTCGCACTCGCCCGCGAAGACGAGCGGCGGATACGACTCGAGGTCCGCGATCACATCGCGCAGAGCCTCGGCATCGGGGTACTCGGGCTGCTGCGCCGCGGGAAGGTCACGCCAGGTGTTTACGTTCACGGTCACCCCCACAACCTTACGGGGTCCACCCAGCCGTCCATGCGCGTGCCCACCTTATGAGACACGCGAACGACCGCCCGATGACCGATCTTGATCGGTCGCCTGCTAGCCTCGGCCCGTTTCGGAAGTGCTTAAGAAATCAACAGAGCGATGCAGGGGTGGGCGTTGAAGCGGAGTCACCGCAGAGACCGCAAGAAGAAGCTGATCGCTTACGGGGTGGGCGCGGCGGTCGTCGCGACCGCGGCGATCGGGACGATCGCGGTGGCCTCACCGGGCCCCGCGACCGCGACCGGCAAGCCGGCCGCGCCGGGCGCGGCGCTCCAGGCCCGGTTCGCCGACGCCGCGCGCGAGTTCCAGGTGCCGCAGAGCGTGCTGATGGCGGTCTCGTACCGCCAGACGCTGTGGGAGAGCCACGCCGGGCAGCCGTCCACGACCGGCGCGTACAACGTCATGGGCCTGACCCGGGTGACGGCGGACGACGTCGAGCAGCCGACGGACGCGGAGCGCCTGTCGCACCTCAACATGAGCGGCGACCCCGCCGTCATGAAGCACTTCGACGCCAAGCGCGCCCTGAAGAAGGCGCCGAAGGCCGTCGACACGAGCGACCCCCGGCTGCACACGCTGGACGAGGCCGCCAAGCTGATCGACAAGCCGGTGGACGCGGTCCGCGAGGACGCGAACCAGTCCGTCCGCGCGGGTGCGGCGCTGCTGGCGAAGTACCAGAAGGACGCGACGGGCTCGCTGCCCGAGGACGCGGGCAAGTGGTACGCGGCCGTAGCCCGCTACAGCCAGGCGCCGGACACCAAGGGCGCGTCGCTCTTCGCCAAGCGGGTGTACGAGTCGATCCGCACGGGCGAGAGCCGCGTCACGGCCGACGGCCAGCAGCTCGCCCTCCCGGCCGACCCGTCGGTGAAGCCGGTCAGGCCGCAGACGATGTCGCTGGCGGCGTTCACCAAGGCCGACCAGACGCCGGAGTGCCCGACGGGGCTGAACTGCGACTTCCGGGCGGCGGCGTACAAGCAGAACAGCTCGACGCCGGACGACTTCGGCAACTACAACGAGTCGAACCGCCCCTCGAACGGCGAGGACATCCGCTACCTCGTCATCCACGACACCGAGGGCGGCTACGACGGGTCGCTGAAGACGTTCCAGGACTCCACGTCCTACGCCAGCGCGCACTACATGGTCCGCGCCTCCGACGGCCTGGTCACCCAGCTCGTGGCGACCAAGGACGAGGCCTGGCACGCGGCCAACAAGACGATGAACATGCACTCGATCGGCATCGAGCACGAGGGCTATGCCATCAAGGACAACGCCACGTGGTACACCGAGCCTCAGTACGAGTCCTCGGCCGCGCTGGTGAAGTACCTGGCCAACCGGTTCTCCATCCCGCTCGACCGTGAGCACATCATCGGCCACGACGAGGTGCCGGGCGTCCTCGACGCCAATGTGAGGTCCCAGCACTGGGATCCGGGCCCGTACTGGGACTGGAACCACTACATGACCCTGATCGGCGCCCCCAGCGGCGACCAGGGCGCGGGCGGCCCGCTCAAGGCCGGTCAGCTGGTCCGGGTGGTCCCGCCGTTCACCACGGCCAACCAGCCCACCGTCACGTACGGCGGCAACACGTACAGCCGTCCGGCGAACTTCGGCTACCTGTACACCTCGCCGTCCACCAGCGGTACGCCGCTCGGCGACCCGTACCTCGGCACCCAGACCTCGTCCGAGGGCCCGAACTGGGGCAACAAGGTCGTCGCCGGTGGCGAGTACGTCGTCGCCGAGGCGCAGACCAACTGGACCGCCATCTGGTACGGCGGCCAGAAGGCCTGGTTCTACAACCCCGGCGGCACCTTCACCGCGCCGGTCGGCAAGACCGGCCAGCCGGTCCTGAAGCCCAAGGCGGGCGCCGCGTCCATCCCGGTGTACGGGCGCGCCTACCCGGAGGACTCGGCGTACGCGGGGACCAACGTCCCGGTGCAGACCAACAACTCGGCCTCGCTGACCAAGTACTCGATCCCCGCCGGTCAGGCCTACACCCAGGCGGGCCCGGCGCAGAACGGCGACTACTGGTTCGCCGGTACGTTCGCGGGCACCGGCACCGGTGACCGCACCCTGGTCCAGGGCAAGACGAACTCGTTCTACCCGATCCGGTACAACCACCGCATCGCGTGGGTGAAGGCGACCGACGTCGACCAGGCCACCAGCACCGCGCCCGACGCCGGCACCACCCGCTACAACCTGCTCGGCCGGGACTCCTCCGGCGTGCTGTGGCAGTACCAGGGCACGGGCAGCGCCTCGGCGCCGTTCTACGGGCGGTACAAGGTCGGCGGCGGGTGGCAGGGCTACAACGCCGTCTCCGCGATGACCGCGCTGCGCGCGGACGGCACCGGCGACATGGTGGCCCGCGACGGCACCGGCACGCTCTGGTACTACCAGGGCAGCGGCAACCCGAACGCGCCGTTCAAGGGCCGCCTCAAGGTCGGCGGCGGCTGGCAGACGTACAACTTCATGACCGGCGCCCGCGACCTGAACGGTGACGGCAAGGCCGATCTGATCGCCCGCGACGGCACCGGCGTGCTCTGGTACTACCAGGGCACCGGCACCCCGGCGGCGCCGTTCGCCGCGCGGGTGAAGATAGGCGGCGGCTGGCAGGGCTACAACGCCATGGTCTCCACCGGCGACCTCAACCGGGACGGCAAGGCCGACCTGGTCGCCCGGGACGGCTCCGGCGTGCTGTGGTTCTACAAGGGCACCGGCACGCCGACCGCGCCGTACGCCCCCCGGGTCCAGATCGGCGGCGGCTGGCAGGGCTACAACAGCCTGCTCGGCCCGAGCGACCTGAACGGCGACGGGATCCCGGACCTGGTGGCCCGGGACGGCTCCGGCGTGCTCTGGTACTACAAGGGCACGGGCAGCACGACCGGCGCGCCGTTCGCCACGCGCGTCCAGGTGGGCGGCGGCTGGCAGATCTTCAACCTGCTGGTCTGACGC
This sequence comes from Streptomyces melanogenes, assembly GCF_014649795.1. Lineage (GTDB taxonomy): Bacteria > Actinomycetota > Actinomycetes > Streptomycetales > Streptomycetaceae > Streptomyces > Streptomyces noboritoensis. Next base: position 377,459 of record NZ_BMTS01000003.1, on the reverse strand, counting down.
CTCAGATCTGAGCAGAATCGATTCGGTTCTGCCGTGAGGGCCCGCTCCATTCATCGGATGGGGCGGGCCCTTCGCGCATCCGGCGCTTCTTCGGCTAGGGTGCGGGGCATGTTCGCGCACTCGAACCAGAACTGGTGGTGGACCGCTCATCCGGCGGCCCACTGATCGCGCGTACTCCAGACCACGCGAAGGCCGCCCGAGGGGCGGCCTTTTCTGTTTCCCGCGGCCGTTCCTCCCCCCTCCCGGAAGGAACACCCCATGCCGCTCGCCAGACTCCTCGACGACGACTGCCCGCCCTTCGCCCTGATCCGCCGCCGTACGCCCGGCCGCGACCACGACGTGGTCGAGCTGCTGATCGGCGGCGTACGGGAGGTGGGGCGGCTCGCCGACATCCCGTGCGGGGACCGGCCCACGCTCGCCCTGGTCCCGTTCCGGCAGATCCGCGAGCGCGGCTTCGACGTACGGGACGACGGCACTCCGCTGGCCGTCCTGGAGGCCGACGAGACGTACGAACTGCCGCTGGACGAGGTCCTGGAGGCGCTGCCCCGGCACGAGGTGCGGGTCGAGGGCGGCGGGTTCGACGTCGGGGACGAGGAGTACGCCGGGATCGTGCGGCGGGTGATCGAGGACGAGATCGGGCAGGGCGAGGGCGCCAACTTCGTGATCCGGCGCACGTACACGGGCGAGATCCCGGGCTTCGGCCGGGCGGACGCGCTCGCGCTCTTCCGGCGGCTGCTCGCGGGCGAGCGTGGGGCGTACTGGACGTTCGTGGTCCACACCGGCGAGCGGACGCTGGTGGGGGCGAGCCCGGAGGTGCATGTGCGGATGTCGGGCGGGACGGTGGTGATGAACCCGATCAGCGGGACCTACCGCTACCCGGCGACCGGCCCGACCGCCGAGGACCTGCTCGCCTTCCTCTCCGACGAGAAGGAGATCGACGAGCTCTCCATGGTCGTCGACGAGGAGCTGAAGATGATGTGCACGGTGGGCGACCGGGGCGGGGTGGTGGTCGGCCCCCGGCTGAAGGAGATGGCCCATCTCGCGCACACCGAGTACGAGTTGCGCGGGCGGAGCTCGCTGGACGCGCGCGAGGTGCTGCGGGAGACGATGTTCGCGGCGACGGTGACGGGGTCGCCGGTGCAGAACGCGTGCCGGGTGATCGAGCGGTACGAGGTGGGCGGGCGCGGCTACTACGCGGGCGCGCTCGCCCTGCTGGGCCGCGACGCGAACGGCGTCCAGACCCTGGACTCGCCCATCCTGATCCGTACGGCCGACATCGCGCCGGACGGGCGGGTGCGGGTGCCGGTCGGGGCGACGCTGGTGCGCCACTCGGACCCGGCGGGCGAGGTGGCGGAGACGCACGCGAAGGCGGCGGGGGTGCTCGCGGCGCTGGGCGGCCGCCCGGCCGCCGCACCCCGCGGCCCCGTCCTGGGCGACGACCCCCGGGTGCGGGCGGCGCTGGACGCGCGGCGGGCGGACCTGGCGCCGTTCTGGCTACGGATGCGGGAGCGGGTGGCGGCGCCGTCGGGCGAGGCGCTGGTGGTGGACGCCGAGGACACCTTCACGGCGATGCTGGCGCATCTGCTGCGGACGTCGGGGCTGGGGGTGTCGGTGGTGCGGTACGACGCGGCGGGGCTGCGGGAGCGTGCGCTCGGCCACCGGGGTCCGGTGATCCTGGGCCCCGGCCCCGGGGACCCCTCGGACGCGTCCGACCCGAAGATGCGCGTGCTGCGCCCCTTGGCGGCGGAGCTGCTGCGCTCCCATCGGCACGGGCTGCTCGGTGTGTGCCTGGGGCACGAGCTGATCGCGGCGGAGCTGGGGCTGCCGATCGTGCGCAAGCGGGTGCCGCATCAGGGGGCGCAGCTCCGGATCGACCTCTTCGGCCGCTCGGAGCGGGTCGGGTTCTACAACAGTTTTACGGCGCGGTGCGGGGACGCGGTGGCGGTGGCGTTGGCTGCTCGGGGGGTGGAGGTCAGCCGTGATCCCTCGACGGGGGAGGTGCACGCGGTGCGGGGGTCCGGATTCGCGGGGGTCCAGTTCCATCCGGAGTCGGTGCTGACGTTGCGGGGGCCGGAGGTGGTGGCTGCCCTCCTGTCGGGCGTACGGGCGATGTCCCCCACCCCGCCCCTTCCCTGAACCCTCCGGGGGTCCGAGTTCGTCTGCGGGCCGGTGGTGGGCTGGTCGCGCAGTTCCCCGCGCCCCTAAAGGGGCGCCCCGCAGACGAACACCGGGCCCTCAGGCTCGCGGCACCAGCACGTTCCCCGTTCGGCGTCCCGCCGCGTACGCCGCCACGTTCTCCACCGTCGCCGCCACGATCTGGCCCACCGCCTCCTCCGTGTAGTACGCCTGATGCGACGTCACCACCACGTTGGGGAACGTCACCAGCCGCGCCAGCGTGTCGTCGGAGACGACCTCCAGGGACTTGTCCAGGAAGAAGAGGCCGGCCTCCGCCTCGTAGACGTCGAGGCCGACCCCGGCAAGGCGGCCCGCCCGCAACTCGCCCACCAGCGCTTCCGTGTCCACCAACCCCCCACGGCTGGAGTTCACCAGGATCGCGTCGTCCTTCATGCGCCGCAGCGCCGCCCGGTCGATCACGTGGTGCGTGGACGGCAGCAGCGGCACGTGCAGGCTCACCACGTCCGCGCTCGCGAGCAGCTCGTCCTTCTCGACGTACTTCATCCCGAGCTCCACGCACGCCGGGTTCTCCGCGACGTCCCAACCGAGCAGGTTCATGCCGAAGCCATGGGCGATCCGGGTGAACGCCTCGCCGATCTTGCCGGTCCCGAGCACCCCGGCCGTACGCCCGCGCAGATCCCGCCCCATCAGCCCGTCGAGGCGGAAGTCGAAGTCGCGGGTGCGGTTGGAGGCGCGGACGATCCGGCGGTTGACCGCCATCGCCAGGGTCCAGGCGAACTCGGCCACCGAGTACGGCGAGTAGTACGACACCCGCGCCACCGTGAGGCCGAGCCGCTCCGCCACGTCCAGGTCGATGTTGTTGAAGCCCGTGGAACGCTGGGCGATCAGCTGGGTCCCGCCCACCGCCAGCGTCTGCAGCACCGAACGGCTCAGGTCCGCGTTCACACTGGTCGAGATGGCCTCGTACCCGGCCGCGATGGGCACCGTGTCCTCGTTCAGGAACACGTCCAGGCACCGGACGTCGTGCAGGCCCTCGAAGGCCTTCTCGATCAGAGGTCTCTCATCGGCCTGCACGCCGAACGCCAGGATGTCCACGAGGATCACCTATGGGCCTATGGGGGGATAGGGGCTCGATATGCGCGAATAGTGAATATACGACCCCCGGCTGCCGCTCGCCCGGCGGCGCCCCCTCAGCCGAAGAACACCCCCACCTCCGCGTACAGCCCCGGATCCACCGTCTTCAGCCGCGCCGTCGCCTCCGCGATCGGCACCCGGACGATGTCCGTGCCCCGCAGCGCCACCATCTTGCCGAAGTCGCCGTCCCGGACCGCCTCGATCGCGTGCAGCCCGAAGCGCGTGGCCAGCCAGCGGTCGAAGGCGCTGGGGGTGCCGCCGCGCTGGACGTGGCCCAGGACCGTCGTCCGTGCCTCCTTGCCGGTGCGCTTCTCGATCTCCTTGGCCAGCCACTCGCCCACGCCCGAGAGCCGCACATGGCCGAAGGAATCGAGCGTCTGGTCCTTGAGGACCATGTCGCCGTCCTTCGGCATCGCGCCCTCGGCGACCACCACGATCGGCGCGTACGACGCCTTGAAGCGGGAGGTGATCCAGCCGCAGACCTGGTCGACGTCGAAGCGCTGCTCGGGGATGAGGATGACGTTGGCGCCGCCCGCCAGGCCCGAGTGGAGCGCGATCCAGCCCGCGTGGCGGCCCATCACCTCGACGACCAGGACCCGCATGTGCGACTCGGCCGTGGTGTGCAGGCGGTCGATGGCCTCCGTCGCGATGCCGACGGCCGTGTCGAAGCCGAAGGTGTAGTCCGTGGCGGAGAGGTCGTTGTCGATGGTCTTCGGCACACCGACGCACTTCACGCCGTACTCGTCGCTGAGCCTGGCCGCCACCCCCAGGGTGTCCTCGCCGCCGATCGCGATCATCGCGTCGATCTCGTGCTTGGCGAGGTTCTCCTTGATGCGGCGCACCCCGTCCTCGGCCTTCAGCGGGTTGGTGCGCGAAGAGCCGAGGATGGTGCCGCCGCGCGGCAGGATGCCGCGCACGGCGGGGATGTCCAGCTTGACGGTGTCGCCCTCCAGCGGGCCGCGCCAGCCGTCCTTGAACCCGGTGAAGTCAAAGCCGTACTCCTGCACGCCCTTGCGGACGACGCCTCGGATGACGGCGTTGAGCCCGGGGCAGTCACCGCCTCCGGTCAGTACTCCGACCCGCATGGAATTGTCCCTTCGCCGTGACGGACACATGGAAGCCCTCGAAGGCCTCTACGGGTCACGCTAAGGGTGACGCAGGTCACCCCGGGATGGGGCGAATCGTCAATTCCTTGAATTCAAGGGGCTGTTGACGGGTGGTCATTCACTCGTACGAGCGGAGCACGTGCATGCGCGGGCGGCTCACACCTCGTCGAGGCCCTGCTCTATCGCGTACCTCACCAGCTCCACGCGGTTGTGGAGCTGGAGCTTGCCCAGGGTGTTCTGGACGTGGTTCTGGACCGTGCGGTGGGAGATGACCAGCCGTTCGGCGATCTGCTTGTAGCTCAGGCCCTTCGCCACCAGGCGCAGCACCTCCGTCTCGCGGTCGGTGAGCTGCGGGGCCTTCGGCTCGTCGGCGGCGGCGGGTGCCGGGTCCGAGGCCAGGCGGCGGTACTCACCGAGGACGAGCCCGGCCAGGCCGGGGGTGAACACCGGGTCGCCGGCCGCCGTGCGGCGCACCGCGTCGGTGAGCTCCTCGGTGCTCGCCGACTTCAGCAGATAGCCGGTCGCGCCGGACTTCACCGCCTCCAGGACGTCCGCGTGCTCGCCGGAGGCGGACAGGACCAGGACCCTCAGCGCCGGGTTGGCGCCGACCAGCTCCTTGCAGACCTGGACGCCCGGCATGCCGGGCAGATTGAGGTCCAGGACCAGCACGTCGGGCGTGACCGCCTGGGCGCGGCGGACCGCCTGCGGGCCGTCCCCGGCCGTGGCCACCACGTCGAACCCGGCGGCCGCCAGGTCGCGCGCCACCGCGTCGCGCCACATCGGGTGGTCGTCGACCACCATGACCTTCACCGTCTGCAGCTCACTCATGCCTTCGCCTTCCCCCGTGGGACCTTCAGCTCTACTTCCGTCCCCTGGCCGGGCACCGAGATCAGCTCGGCGGTGCCGCCCAGGTCCCGCAGCCGGCCGCGGATCGAGAGGGCGACGCCGAGGCGCCCCTCCCCCTCGGCCTGCGCGAGCCGGCCCTCCGGGATGCCGGGACCGTCGTCCCGTACCGTCACGATCACTTCGTCCCCCCAGTCCTCGACCAGGATCCAGGCCTGGGCGCTCTCCCCCGCGTGTCTGCGGACATTGTCCAACGCGGCACTGACAGCGGCCGCGAGCTCGCGGGCCGCGGGGGGTGCGAGCAGCACCGGAGCTCCCGGTTCCGCCAGCGAGACCCGGGATCCGGCGTGCGGTGCGAGCAGGCCGCGCAGATCCACGTCGGCCCCGTCGCTCTCGCCTTCGGCGTCCTCGACCGTACGGACCAGCGCGCCGAGCGCCGGGTCCTCGGACGCGCGCGTGGTGGGCACCAGGCCGCTGGAGACCAGGGTCCGCAGGGCGACCTCCTGCTCGCCGGCCATCCGGCCGAGCTCGGCCGCCTCGCCGCCGAGCGCGGTGCCGCGCCGCTGCACCATCGCGAGGACCTGCAGGACGCTGTCGTGGATGTCCCGGGCCAGCCGCTCCCGCTCGCGGGTCGCCGCCTCGATCTCCAGGGCGCGGGCGAGGGTCGCCTCACTCGCGCGGGCGACCTCCACCACGTACCCGATGGCGACGGAGGCGACCCAGACGAGCAGCACGTTGTGGAGGGTGTCCCGGGTGGGGCTGCCGCGTTCGACCAGGTTGGCGGCGGCGACCAGCGAGGAGGCGAAGGCCGCCCAGCGCCAGCCGCCCTTGATCGCGAACGCGAGGACCGAGCCCGCCGTCCATATGGTCGGCAGGGTCGGGCTGTTCACCGACTGCGCGTCGGCGTCCGCCAGCGGGGTGAGCAGGATGCCGGTGAGCGCGATCGCCAGGTCGACGCCGAGGAACCGCTTGGTGCAGCTCGCCGCGTTCGCCACCCGGGGCAGCGTCGCCAGCGTCCACACCGCGAGCACCGACAGGAAGACGACGCCCACCCAGGGGCGCTCGAACTCGCGGTACTCCGACACGAAGACCAGCACCGCGTACGCCATCGTGAGTACGCGGTACGCGGTGAGCGCGCGCCACAGCGGCAGCTCGACGGACATCCTGATGACGCGCTCGCGCTTCGCCATGTTCCCCACCCCCGGCCGGACGCGACTAGTCGCCGGGCCGTTCCGCGTGCTTGGCCTGCTCGGCCTCCCGGGCCTTCTCGGCCTTCTCGGCCGCCTTCTCCTCGTCGGCCTTCCGCTTGGCCTCGTCCGCGATCTGGCGCTTGGCCGCGGTCGCGTAGATGTCCACGTACTCCTGGCCGGAGAGCTTCATGATCTCGTACATGACCTCGTCGGTCACCGAGCGCAGGATGAAGCGGTCGCCCTCCATGCCGTGGTACCGGCTGAAGTCGAGCGGCTTGCCGATGCGGATGCCCGGGCGCATCAGCTTGGGCATGACCTTGCCGGGCGGCTGGATCTTCTCGGTGTCGATCATCGCGACCGGGATCACCGGCGCGCCGGTGGCGAGCGCCACGCGCGCGAGGCCGCCGGGCTTGCCCCGGTAGAGGCGGCCGTCGGGCGAGCGGGTGCCCTCCGGGTAGATCCCGAACAGCTCTCCGCGCTCCAGGACCTCGATGCCGCTCTTGATGGCCGCCTCGCCCGCGCCGCGCGCGCCCGAGCGGTCCACCGGGAGCTGGCCGACGCCCTTGAAGAAGGCGGCGGTGAGCTTGCCCTTCACGCCGGGCGAGGTGAAGTACTCCGCCTTGGCGATGAACGTCACCTTGCGGTCCAGGACCGCCGGCAGGAAGAACGAGTCCGAGAAGGAGAGGTGGTTGCTGGCGAGGATCGCCGGCCCCTCGGCGGGAATGTTTTCGAGGCCCTCCACCCAGGGCCTGAAGGCAAGCTTCAGCGACCCGCCGATGGAGAACTTCATAGCGCCGTAGATCAACTCGGATGCCTTCCCTATGTCTGTCGAACAGACCTTAACCCGTGTGGGGCCCGCCCTCCCGCGCGCGGGCCGGTGACGGCTCTGGTCGGTGTCAGTCCGGTCGCGTACCGTGAAGTACGACTCCCCAGCCCCTGCTCATGAACAGGAGATCCCGGTGCCCGTCCTCCCTGGAGCCGAGCCGTTCCGCCACGAGGGCGGAGAGGTCGGCGTCCTCCTCTGCCACGGCTTCACCGGTTCCCCGCAGTCGCTGCGCCCGTGGGCCGACTTCCTGGCCGAGCGCGGTCTGACGGTCGAGCTGCCGCTGCTGCCCGGACACGGCACGCGCTGGCAGGACATGCAGCTCACCGGCTGGCAGGACTGGTACGCGGAAGTGGACCGGGCACTGGGCGAGCTGCTCCAGCGCTGCACCCAGGTCTTCGTCTTCGGGCTTTCCATGGGCGGCGCGCTGGCGCTGCGGCTGGCGGCCCGGCACGGGGACGCGATCAGCGGCGTCGTGGTCGTCAACCCCGGCAACAAGGTGCACGGCGTGGCGGCGCACGCGCTGCCGGTCGTGCGCCACTTCGTGCGCTCCACCAAGGGGATCGCCAGCGACATCGCCAAGGAGGGCTCGGCGGAGGTGGGGTACGACAGGGTGCCGCTGCACGCCGCGCACTCGCTGCGCCGGTTCTTCCAGCAGGTCGACCGCGAGCTGCCGCAGGTCACCCAGCCGATGCTGCTGCTGCACAGCCCGCAGGACCATGTGGTGCCGCCGGCCGACTCGGCGCGGATCCTGGGCCGGGTCTCGTCCACGGACGTCACCGAGATCCTGCTGGAACAGAGCTACCACGTGGCGACGTTGGACCACGATGCGGAGCGGATCTTCGAGGAGAGTTACGCGTTCATCGGCCGCCTCGCTCCGAGTGTCGGGAAGAAGGGGAGCACGACCGGTGGCTGAGCACGACGCGGACCGCGAGCCGCAGCCGATCGACGAGGACGCCGCGTGGGCGGCGATCGTGGCGGGGTACGGCGAGGAGCCGTCCGACCCGCCCGGGGCCAAGCCGTTCAAGTCGGTGGAGGACCTGGCGCTCCTTGAGGGCGACCGCAACGACACGCCGCCGCCACCGGCGCCCGCGGCCCCCGAGCCGCCCGAGCCCAAGCCGCTGGGCAGCTCGGTGGTCTTCGCGCCCGGCGTGGGCGGGCCGCGCGACTTCAGCGTGGCGGAGCCATCGGACTCCGACCTGGACGACACGGACGAGGGCCACTTCATCCCGCCGGAGCCGCCGCCGCTGCCGGAGACCGACGTCACGGCGAAGTTCGCGTGGCTGGCGGTGATCGGCGGCCCGCTGCTGATGCTGCTGGCGGCGGTGCTCCAGTGGGAGTTCACGTGGTGGCTCACGACGCTGGGCGTCGGCGGCTTCATCGGCGGCTTCGCCACGTTGGTGGCACGCATGACCCAGGACGACGAGGACGGGGACGACCCGGGCCGGGGTGCGGTGGTCTGACCTCGCCCTTTTTCTGGGGCTGCGCCCCGACCCCCGTTTTCGTCTGCGGGCCGTGCGTGGCTGGTCGCGCAGTTCCCCGCGCCCCTACAGGGGCGCCCCCGCAGGGGCGCATTTAAGGGGCGCGGGGAACTGCGCGACCAGTTGGGGACGGCCCGCAGACGAAGCAAGGGGGTCCGGGGGCGAAGCCCCCGGCAGCCCGCCCCGACCCACCACCCGGCCGCCCGCCAGAGGGCTTTCGGGAAGGGGCGGGGTGGGGGCTCCTACACCGGAACCCGCAACGCAGCCAGCACCGGCAAATGATCCGTAGCCCCCCGCAGGTCCCCCTCCGTCACCCCCGCCAACCCCACCGGCACACCACACCCCAACACCTCCACCCCCGCCGTCGCGAACACCGCATCGATCCGCTGATGAGGATCGACAGGCGTCGACGTGTACTCGGCCCCCCAGGGACGAACCGCCCAGCAGTCCTGGAGCGCCCCAGCCAGGCGGCGGAACGCCCGCCCGTCGGGCCGGTCGTTGAGGTCGCCGCCCGCCACCGCGTGCGGCACGGAAAGCGACGCCAAGTGGTCGAGCAGCAGCCCCGCCTGCGCCTCGCGCTCATCCGCCTGGAGGCTGAGGTGGCAGCTGAGGACACCCAGACGCGCACCCCCGACCCGTACCACCGCGGCAGCGAACCCGCGCCGGTGCAGCCCGGGCGTGAGCGGGAGCAGGACGTCCTCCGTGCGCTCCACCGTCGCCCGCAGCGAACACAGCAGCAGCGGCCCCGCCGCCGTCGCGCCGCCGCTCAGGACCACCAGGTCGCACGCCGCCGCGAGCCGCGCCGCTGCCTTGCGCCAGCGGAAGAAGCGCGGCGCCTCCTGGATGAGGACCAGGTCCGGGTCGCAGGCGCGGATCACCCGGGCCAGCGCCGCGTTGTCGTCGCGCATCGAGCGGATGTTGTAGCTGAGGACCCGGATCACGGCCGAGCCGTTCTCCGTACGGGACGCGGGAAGATCCGTGAGCGGCATGGGCCACAACATAGTGCGGCGCCCGCCGCGTCCGGGAGGGGAGGCGACGGGCGCTCAACTGCCTCAAGAAGCCGTGCGGCAGACCGCGCTCAGCCCTGGCGCGCCAGGTCCGCCGCGCCCACCAGCCCCGCCTTGTTGCCGAGCTGCGCCGCCAGCACCTGCGCGTGCGGTCGCCACTGGCCGCCGATCAGCCAGCGCCGGAACGACTTGCGGATCGGGTCGAGGACCAGCTCGCCCTCGTCCGAGACGCCGCCGCCGACGATGAACGCCGAGGGGTCGAAGAGCGAGGCCAGATCGGCCAGGCCCGCGCCCGCCCAGCGGGCCAGCTCGCGGAAGGAGTCCACCGCGACCGGGTCGCCCTGGCGGGCGGCGGCGCTGATGTGCTTGCCCTCGATGCCCTCGATCGTGCCGTCGCCCAGGGCGAGCAGGATCTCGGCGTTCTCGGGGGTCGCGTTGGCGCGCTGGCGGGCGTACCGCACGAGCGCGCGCCCCGAGGCGTACTGCTCCCAGCAGCCCTGGCTGCCGCAGCCGCACAGCAGCCCGTCGGGCACCACGCGGATGTGGCCGAACTCGGCGGCGACGCCGAAGCGGCCGCGCCGCAGCTTGTTGCCGATGATGATGCCGCCGCCCAGGCCCGTGCCGAGCGTGATGCAGATGACGTCCTCGTGGCCCTGGCCCGCGCCGAACTTGTACTCGCCCCAGGCCGCCGCGTTCGCGTCGTTCTCGACGACGACCGGGAGCCCGACCCGCTGCTCGACCTTGTCCTTCAGCGGCTCGTGGCGCCAGTGGATGTTGGGTGCGAACAGCACGGTGGCGCGCTTGTCGTCGACGTATCCGGCGGCGCCGATGCCGACGGCCTCGATCTCGTGACCCTTGCCGGCCCCTTCGACCGCGGCGCAGATCGCGTCCACGATGGCGTCAGCGGTCGGCGGCGTGGGCACGGTGTGCGTCTCGAGGATGTGGCCCTCCTCGTCGACCACTCCCGCCGCGATCTTGGTGCCGCCGATGTCGACGCCGATGGTGAGTCCCATTAAGTCCCTCAGTTTTCGGTCGAGCCCCGCTAAGGCCAACCGTACCCGAGGGCGGGCACCCGTCAGTCAGTCCAGGTCGATGTGCTCGGTCGGCCCCGCGCCCGCCCCGCCGTCGCCCTTCCCCGGCCCGTCCGAAGGACCGCCCGGAGCCGTACCGGAGGGCTCGCCGGACGCCCAGCGCCGCTCGTGCCCCTCGACCGCCGAGCGGTAGGCCGCCAGCAGCTCGCCGCCCGCCGCCGCGAGGTGGTCGAAGACCTGCGGGTTGCGCTCGATGACCGGCTCGACCACGGCCTTCGCCTGGCCGATCAGCTGCTGCACGGCGCTCTGCGCGGCCATGCCGGGCAGCGACGACTGGAAGGAGGCGACCTTGTCGGCGACCGCGTCGACCAGCTTGCGCAGCTCCTCGGCGGCCGAGCCGGGCGGCGGCCCGTAGGCGGCCCGGCGGCGCGCCTTCTCCGCGGCGAGGTCCTCGGCGCACGCGTCGGCCCAGGCATCCGCGTCGGGGGCGGGACGCTCGGTGGCTTCGCTCATGGCGGACTCCAGCTACTGAAGAGAAGGGTCTGTTCTCTCGACGTTACCCGAATGGGGGTACGGCGTTCAGCGCGTCCGGGGCCACAGATCCGGGTCCGGGGTGAACCGGATCCGCAGCACGCCGTCGGTGAGCCCGGCGCCGGAGACCGTGCAGCGGCGCAGCGCGGACGGCAGCGTGGTGATCTTGCGGAACGGGCCGACGGTGAGCAGGAGTTCGTCGCCGCGCCGCACCAGACCGAGCCGGTCGCGGGTGGCCCCGGGCAGCGGAAGGTGCCACACCAGGACGCCGTCGTCGGCCAGCCGGTCCTCGACGTGCCAGGGCTCGGGGCGTACGAAGGCGCCGTCCTCGGACCACAGGGCGACCTCGCCGGTCGGCCCGTCGATCAGCTCGTCCAGCTCCTCGGTGCCCCGCGGGTCGCGGCCCAGGTGCGGGACCTCGTGCAGCGGTACGGCGGCGAACTCCTCGGCCAGCTCCTTGAGCACGCACTGCTGCTGCCCGGAGAGGGCGGCGAGGAAGGGGTCGGCCGAGCCGGTGGGCAGCACGCGGTTGGCGATCACCGCGTCGGGCACCGCCCCGTGCAGGGCGAGGCCGAGGCGGGCGGTGCGCAGGGCGGCCGCGGCGGTCGGGGTGGGCTCGGCGACCAGCCGTACGGTCGTCGTCGGGTCCGCCACCACGGCCTCGACGGCGGCCAGTTCCGCGTCCCAGCGGGCGGCCGTCTCGTACAGCCACTGCGCGGGCATCGGGACCCCGGCGAGCTGGGCGAGGACCGGGCGCAGCGAGCGGGCGGCCTGCCGCTCGGGCGGCAGCAGCCGGCGCAGATAGCGGCGCAGCTGCCCGGGCAGGGCGAGGGCGGCGACGCTCTGGTGGACCGGCGGCATGTCGACGACGACCAGGTCGTGGTCGCCCGCCGCCGTCTCGCGCAGGGCCTTGAGCAGGGCCAGCTGCTCGGCGCCGGGCAGCTCGGTCAGCTCCTCGCCGTCCAGGCGGCCCGCGCCCAGGAGCTCCAGGACGGTACCGGCCCGGTCCTGGAGGGCGAGCAGTTCGGTGCGGAAGTCGGCGCCGGAGTCGATGCGGACGACGTCGAGGCGCGCCACCTCCTCGCCGCCGAGCAGCGCGGTGAGCGGGTCGTCACGGTCGGCGCTCAGGAGCAGGGCGCGCTCCCCGCGCCGGGCCGCCGCGAGCGCGGTCGCGGCGGCGACGGTGGTGCGGCCCGCGCCGCCGGGACCGGTGACGAGGACCGTACGCACGTCAGGCCTTCTCGGCCCCGTCGGCGGTACCGGCCGCCGCGCCGCTCTCGACGCGCTTCTTCAGGCCCGCGAGCGCGCGGTCGATGATGACCTTCTCGGCCTTGCGCTTGATCATGCCGAGCATGGGGATCTTGACGTCGACGGTCAGCTGGTAGGTGACCTCGGTGTGGCCGCCGGGGGCGGCGGCCAGGGCGTACGAGCCGTCGAGGGCGCGCAGCATCTGCGACTTGACCAGGCTCCAGCTCACCTTGTGGGGGCCGTCCCAGGTGTACTTGAGGGTGTGGTCGTCCTTGATGGCGCCCGCGTCGAGCACCAGCCGGACCTGCTCGGCCCGGCCCTCGGCGTCCTTGGACAGCACCTCGGCCTGCTTCACCTCGCCGGTCCACTCCGGGTAGCGGGCGAAGTCGGCGATCACCCCCATCACCTCGGCCGGTGCCGCCTCGATGGTGATAGACGAGCTGGTGTGTTCCGCCATCGTCGTGGCTCCTCCAGTGCGCGGGCCGGTGTGGGGTGACAGAAGTGCAGGCTATCGCGTGCTGCCGGGGCGGCTGCCCGGAGCCCGGGTCACCACTCCAGCGCGAAGGGGCGGGAGGTGGAGGCGAAGTGGCCGACGTTCACGCACTCGGTGCGGCCGATGCGCATCCGGCGGGCGAGCGGCTGGTGGACGTGGCCGAACAGGGCGTACCTCGGCTTGGTCCTGCGGATGGCTTCGAGCAGGGCGCGCGAGCCGCGTTCGAAGCGGCGGGGCACGGTGTCGTAGCAGAGCTCGGGGACGTCCGGCGGGATGTGCGAGCAGAGCACGTCGACCTCGCCGAGCGCCTCGACCTTCGCCGCGTACTCCTCGTCGGAGATTTCATAGGGCGTTCGCATCGGGGTGCGCAGCCCGCCGCCCACGAAGCCGAAGACGCGCCCGCCGATCTCGACCCGCTCGCCGTCCAGGACGGTGGTGCCGGGTCCGGCGTACTGCGGCCAGAGGGTCGGTATGTCGACATTGCCGTAGGTGGCGTACGTCGGGGTGGGGAAGGCGGCGAACATCTCGGCGTACTGCCGGCGGACCGCCGACTCGATGGCGGCCTCCCGGTCGAGGCCGGCCCACAGGGAGCGGCCCAGCTCACGGGCCTCCTCGAAGCGGCGGGCGGTGCGCAGTGCGACGATCCGGTCGGCGTTCTCGACGCCGAAGAGGTCGGGGAAGATCCCGCGCGAGTGATCGGCGTAGTCGAGGAAAAGGACGAGGTCACCCAGGCAGACGAGGGCGTCCGCGCCGTCGCCCGCCTTCGCCAGACCCTCGGTGTTCCCGTGCACATCGCTGACCACATGTACTCGCATGGAGCCACCCTAGGCCGCCGGACCTGCGGTTACTTCCGAGTCGCGAAAGGAGTGGACTACTGTGCGCGATGCGGCGTGAAACCGTGTGACGCAGCGAACATCTGACCAGGACCCCCTATCGGGAACCCACTACCGGTGGGTAACGTCCGGGCAGTCCAGTCGTGCTCGGAGCGCCGCCCCCACGGGTTCTCCGGGCACCTGCCCGATCTTGGACCGCAGCCGGTGCGTACACAGAGCCGTGGCACCGGCGCCCGATGAGGAGCAGCAGTCTTGCGCGAGTTCAGCCTTCCGGCCCTGTACGAGGTCCCCACGGACGGCAACCTGACGGATCTGATCCGCCGCAATGCCGCTCAGCATCCCGATGTCGCGGTCATGGGCCGCAAGGTCGCGGGACGCTGGACCGACGTTTCCGCCACCCAGTTCCTCGCCGAGGTCCGCGGGGTGGCCAAGGGCCTCGTCGCGGCCGGCGTCGAGCCGGGCGACCGGGTGGCCCTGCTGTCGCGCACCCGCTACGAGTGGGTGCTGCTCGACTTCGCCATCTGGAGCGCGGGCGCGGTCACCGTCCCCGTGTACGAGACCAGCTCGCCCGAGCAGATCCAGTGGATCCTCGGCGACTCCGGCGCAACCCTGTGCGTCGTCGAGTCCGAGGCGCACGAGGCCTCCGTCACCTCCGTGCAGTCCGCGCTGCCGGCCCTCAAGGGCATCTGGCAGCTGGACGCGGACGCGGTGGCGCAGCTCACCGCGACCGGCGCGGACGTCTCCGACGAGCTGCTCGACCAGCGGATGTCCTCGGCGCACGCGGACGACCCGGCGACCATCGTCTACACCTCCGGCACCACCGGCCGCCCCAAGGGCTGCGTGCTCACCCACCGCGCCTTCTTCGCGGAGTGCGGCAACGTGGTGGAGCGCCTCAAGCCGCTCTTCCGCACCGGCGAGTGCTCGGTCCTGCTCTTCCTGCCCGCCGCCCACGTCTTCGGGCGGCTCGTCGAGGTGGCGTCCGTGATGGCGCCGATCAAGCTCGGCTGCGTACCGGACATCAAGAACCTCACCGACGAGCTGGCCGCGTTCCGGCCGACGCTGATCCTCGGTGTGCCGCGGGTCTTCGAGAAGGTCTACAACGCGGCCCGGGCCAAGGCGCAGGCCGACGGCAAGGGTGCGATCTTCGACAAGGCCGCGCACACCGCGATCGCCTACAGCCGCGCGCTCAGCACCCCCCAGGGCCCCTCGCTGGGCCTGCGGATCAAGCACAAGGTCTTCGACAAGCTCGTCTTCAGCAAGCTGCGCGCGGTGCTCGGCGGCAAGGGCGAGTACGCGATCTCCGGCGGCGCCCCGCTGGGCGAGCGGCTCGGCCACTTCTACCGGGGCATCGGCTTCACGGTCCTGGAGGGGTACGGCCTCACCGAGTCCTGCGCCGCGACCGCGTTCAACCCGTGGGACCGGCAGAAGATCGGTACGGTCGGGCAGCCGCTGCCGGGTTCCGTGGTGCGCATCGCGGACGACGGCGAGGTGCTGCTGCACGGCGAGCACCTGTTCAGCGGGTACTGGAACAACGACGCGGCGACCGCCGAGGCGCTGGCCGACGGCTGGTTCCACACCGGCGACATCGGCACCCTCGACGAGGACGGCTACCTCGCCATCACCGGCCGCAAGAAGGAGATCATCGTCACGGCGGGCGGCAAGAACGTCGCCCCGGCGGTGATCGAGGACCGCATCCGCGCGCACGCGCTGGTCGCGGAGTGCATGGTGGTCGGCGACGGGCGGCCGTTCGTGGGCGCGCTGGTCACGCTCGACGAGGAGTTCCTGGCCCACTGGGCCGCGGACCACGGCAAGCCGGCCGGTTCGACGGCGGCCGAGCTGCGGGAGGACGCGGAGCTGCTCGCGGAGGTGCAGCGGGCGGTCGACGACGGCAACGCCGCGGTCTCCAAGGCGGAATCGGTGCGGAAATTCCGCATTCTCACCTCCCAGTTCACGGAGGAGGCGGGGCACATCACCCCGTCGCTGAAGCTGAAGCGCAACGTCGTGGCGAAGGACTTCGCGGACGAGATCGAGGCGATCTACACCCACTGAGGCCCAGCAGGCCCGGCAGGCCTAGGCCGCGAAATCCTCCGCGAGGACGCGGTCCAGGTTGCGCTCGGCGAGCGCCGTGATCGTGACGAACGGGTTGACGCCGATGGAGCCGGGCACGAGGGCTCCGTCGGTGACGTACAGGCCCGGATACCCCTTCACCCGCCCGTAGCCGTCGGTCGCCCGCCCCAACGGGCAGCCGCCGAGCGGGTGGTAGCAGAAGTCGTCCGCGAACGGCGTGTTGTTGCCGAACAGGTCGTACCGGTAGATCGTCGCGTTCTTGAGGTTGATCCGGTCGAAGAGCCGCCTGGTGGCGTCGACCGAGGGCTGGTTCTGCGCCTTCGTCCAGTTGAGCCTGGCCGAGTCGGTCGCCGGGTCGTACGTGAACGTGCCGCGCTGCGGGTTCTTGGTGATCGCCAGGTACAGGCTCACCCAGTGCTCGAAGCCCATCGGCAGCGGGGCGATCTCGGCGAAGACGGGGTTCGCCGCGTTGTCCCAGTCGTCGATGCCCAGGGCGGGCATGGTGGCCTCGTTGGCGCCGACCGTGTCCCACATGTGGTTGGCGCGGGCGGTCATGATGTTGCCGTTGGTGCCCCAGCCGGTGCCGACGGCCGGGTCGAGGGCGGGCAGGGCGCCGGTCTCGCGGGCGCGCAGCAGCAGTTCGGTGGTGCCGAGGCTGCCGGCGCCGAGGAAGAGCTTTCCGCAGCCGATCTCCCGGGTCTCCACGACCTTGCCGGTGAGGTCGGTGCGGTCGGCGGTGACCACGTAGGTCCCGTCGGGCTGTCTGCGGATGGCGCGGACGTGGTGCAGGGTCTCGATGGTGACCCTGCCGGTGCCGAGGGCCGCGGCGAGGTAGGTCTTGTCGACGGACCGCTTGCCGTAGTTGTTGCCGTAGATCACCTCGCCCGCGAGCGCGGACTTGGTGGCGGTGCCGGCCGCCTCGCGCCGCATGTACCCGAAGTCGTACACGTTGGGCACGAAGACGGTCTTCAGGCCCGCGTTCTGGGCGGCCTTGCGCGAGGTGCGGGCGAACTTGTACCACTCGGTGGACTCGAACCAGGCCGGGTCGACGGTGTTCACGCCGAGCATGGCGTTGGCCCGTGGGAAGTACGTGCCGTACATCTCGGCGGCGTCGACCTGCGGCAGGACCTCCGCGAAGTAGTCGCGGCGCGGGGTGACGGCCATGCCGCCGTTGACGAGCGAGCCGCCGCCGACGCCGCGGCCCACGTATACGGACATGTCGCCGTAGTTCACCCGGTCGAGGACGCCGGGGTAGGGGCTGATGCTCTTGTTGACGACATCGAGCCAGAGGAACGTGGCGAGAGGTGCCTCGGTGCGGGTGCGGAACCACATGGAGCGCTGGTCCGGGGCGGCGGTCGAACAGAAGACCTTGCCGTCCCCGGCGGGGGTGTCCCAGAGTCTGCCCATCTCCAGGACGAGGGTCTGGATCCCGGCCTGCCCGAGCCGGAGTGCGGCGACGGCGGCGCCGTAGCCGGAGCCGATGACCAGGGCGGGGGTGTGGGTGGCGGGTTGCGCCTGCGCGGCGCGGGCGGGGTCGAGGGTGAGCCGGGTGAGGCCCAGCAGGGCGGCGGTCTGGAGGGCGCCGAGACCCAGGAGGTGACGGCGCGTCAGATTTGGTGTCATGCGCGCAGCATGGGCGGAATTTGGGCTTCCGCGAAGAGGGAAAGTTGTCCTGAATCTGAGTGACCGTCAGGGGTGTGAACGTGGTGGGGGCGGTGGTTCGTCTGCGGGTGGTGTGTGGCTGGTCGCGCCCACACGGCGGAGCCGCACATGTCACAGCCTCGCGCCCCTAAAAATGCCGCTGCGCGACCAGCCACCCACCGGCCCGCACCCACCCTCACAGCAACAGCCGCAGCTTCTCCGCCAGCAAGTCCCAGCGCCACTTCTCCTCCACCCACGCCCGCCCCCGCTCCCCCATCCGGCGGCGCAGTTCCGGGTCCTGGAGGAGGGTGACGATCCGGGACGCCGACTCCTCCGCCGACCCGCCCCGGACCACCCAGCCCGTCTCGCCGTCGAGGACCGCGTCCGGCGCGCCGCCCGAGTCGCCCGCGACCACCGGCAGGCCGGTCGCCGAGGCCTCCAGGTAGACGATGCCCAGGCCCTCGACGTCGAGCCCGCCCCGGCGCGTACGGCAGGGCATGGCGAAGACGTCTCCGGCGCCGTAGTGCGCGGGCAGTTCGGCCCACGGGACGGAGCCGGTGAAGCGGACCGAGTCCGCGACGCCCGTGTCCTGGGCGAGCTTGTGGAGGTCCGCCTCGTACGGCCCGCCGCCCACGACCAGCAGCACCGCGTCCGGCACCCGCGCGAGGATCGCGGGCATGGCGAGGATCAGGGTGTCCTGGCCCTTGCGCGGGACGAGCCGGGAGACACAGACCACCACCGGGCGGTCGGTCAGACCCAGGCGCTCGCGCACCTCGGCGCCGCCCGAGCCCGGGTGGAAGGTCTTCTCGTCGACGCCCGGCGGCAGTTGGACCATCCGGTCGGCCGCCCGCTCGGTCAGCGCGGCCGCGATCCGGGAGCGGGTGTACTCGCCCAGATAGGTGATCGTGTCCGTGCCCTCGCCGATGCGCCGCAGCAGCTGCCGCGAGCCGGGCAGCTGGGCCCAGCCCGCCTCGTGGCCGTGCGTGGTGGCGACGAGCCGTTCCGCGCCCGCCCGGCGCAGCGCGGGCCCCATCAGGCCGAGCGGCGCGGCGGCCCCGAACCACACCGAGGAGCAGCCGTGCTCCTTGAGCAGCCCGACCGCGCGCCGGGTCACCCGGGGCGTGGGCAGCAGCATGGTGGTGCGGTCGCGCACCACGGTGAAGGGCTGTTCGGCGTCGAAGGCGGCGGTCGCCTCGACGCCCTCCCGGCTCCGCTTCCAGGTGGACGCGTAGACGACCAGCTGCTCGGGGTCCAGCCGCAGCGCCATGTTGTGCAGGAACGCCTGGATCCCGCCGGGGCGCGGCGGGAAGTCATTGGTCACGATCAAGGTCTTGTGCATCGCCGCCGACAGTACCGAACGGCCCCGCCTCGTCGCTCACGCACGGCCCCGCCCGGCATCATGACTGCGCGAACTTCCAGAAACCCGGTCTTACGGACGAGGTGGGCATGTCGGCGGGAAACGGCACAGGGACCACGAGGAGCATCCGGGCCGTGGTGGGGGTGTTCGCCGTCACCCGGTGCCTGCTGCTGCTCTGCGTCTTCCGGGTCCTCGTCGTACCGGGCCCGGACGTCACCAGCGACGTCTCGGTGATCTACCAGGGCTGGTACGAGGTCCTGAAGACGGGCACGTATCCGCTGGACGACGTCACCTGGCAGTACCCCCCGGCCGCGGCCCTCGCGATCCTCTCTCCCGCCGCCGTCCCCTTCCTCGACTACGCCTCGGGCTTCTTCGTCCTCGCGCTCCTCGCCGACGCGCTGGTCCTCGGGCTGCTCCTGTACGCGGCCGGGCGCCCCGGCAGGTCCCGCGCGGGCGCCCGGATCTGGGTCTGGGGCGTCCCCCTGCTCGGGCCCACCGCGTACGCGCGCTACGACCTGATGGTGACGGCGGTCGCGGTGGCCGCGCTGCTCGCCGGGGTCCGCCATCCGCGGGTGCTCGGCGCGCTCGCCGCGCTCGGCGCCCTGCTCAAGGTGTGGCCGGTGCTGCTGCTGGCCCGGGCGCCGCGCCGGGCGTGGGCGGCGGCGGCCGTCACCGCCGGGGCGTTCCTGCTCGGCTGCCACCTGGTGGCGCCCGGTGCGTTCGCCTTCCTCACCTTCCAGCGCGACCGCGGCACCGAGGTCGAGTCGCTGGGCGCCCTCGTCTTCCACGTGGCCCGCCACTTCGGCTGGCGCGGCCGGGCGCAGCTCAACTACGGCTCGGTGGAGTTCCTCGGCCCGTACGTGCCGCTGGTCTCCACCCTGGCGATGGGGCTGACGGCGGCGGCGTTCGGCTGGCTGCTGCTGTGGCGGCTGCGGGCGCGCCGCACCGGGCCGAGCACGCTCGCGGACGCGGCCTTCACGGCCGTGCTGCTCTTCACCACCACCAGCCGGGTGATCAGCCCGCAGTATCTGATCTGGCTGGTCGGTCTCGCGGCGGTGTGCCTGGTCTTCGGCGGCGCCCCGATGGCCCGGCCCGCCCACCTGGTACTCGCCGCCGCGGGCGTGACCCTGCTGGAGTTCCCCATCTGGTTCTCGCACGTGGTGGCGAGCGACTGGCTGGGGGTGCTGCTCCTGTTCGTCCGCAACGGGCTCCTCGCGGTGGCGTCGGTGAGCGCGTGCCGGCGGCTGTGGCGCAGCACGGTCCCCCGCCCCACGCTGCCGGTTCAACAGGTCCGCACCAGGGTGTTCTCGGTCCTGGTCCGCTGACCGGCCGTGCGCAGCCGCCGGTGCATATGGGCGACGGCGGCGCACTGGAACCCCATGGACAGCGCCATCGCCAGGCAGATCCCCGGCAGCCCGAGCCCGGACAGGCCGAGGGCGAGCGGCAGTTGGAGGGCGACGCCGCACACGGTGATCCCGGCGAGCATCGGGCTGCCGCCGCTGCCCTCGAAGACCCCGCCGAGGGCGATGCAGACGGAGAGCAGCACGAGGTACGGGCCGAGGCAGCGCAGATAGAGCGTGCCGGCCGCCGCGACCTCGCCGGTCGCGCCGAACGCCGCCATGGTCCAGGGCGCGGCCACGAGCAGCAGCAGCGCGGCCGTCAGCCCCAGCACCCCCGAGACCAGCGCGGCCTGCCGCCCCACCGCGACCCGCTCGTCCCGCCCGCAGCCGAGCAGATGGGCGGTGTGGATGGACGCGGCCTGGCGTACGGCGTAGAAGGCCATGGTGGCCGCGTACATCGCCTTGGTCGCGATGCCGTAGGCCGCGACCTCGCCGACGCCGATCCGGGCGACGATCGCGACGAGCGCGAGCGAACCGGCCATCCGGACCACGAAGTCGGCCGACATCGGCAGCCCGGTCGCCGCCGTCCGGCGCAGCTCCGCGCCGAGTCCGGTGGGCCGGGCCGCGTGCCGGGCGGCCCGCAGCACGGCGTTGCGCCGCAGGGCCACGAGCCCGCAGACCAGCGCGGCCGAGCGCCCGAGCACGGTGGCGAGGGCCGCGCCCCGGACGCCGAGCCCGCACCCCAGGATCAGCAGCGGGTCGAGGCCGAGGATCAGCCCGTTGGCCAGGAAGGCGAGCCGCATCGGGGTGCGGGTGTCGCCCGCGCCCTTGAGGATGCCGTCGACGACGTTGGTGGCGAAGAAGACCGCCATGCCGGGCAGCGCGATCGCGAAGTAGCCGGACGCCAGGGCGAGTACGGACTCGTCCGCGCCGCCGAGCACCAGCCGGGCGAGCGGCTCCCGGCCGAGGTACCCGCCGACCGCGACCACCGGCGTGATCAGCGCCCACAGCGCCCAGCCGCCGCGCACCGCGGCCCGTATCCCGCCCGGGTCGTCGGCGCCCCTGGCCCGGGCGACCAAGACCGTGGTCCCCGTGCCCGCCATCAGGATCAGGCCGAGCAGCAGGTTCTCCACGTTGGTGGCGACGGCGACCGCGGCGACCGGGTCCCCGCCGAGCCGGGCCACCCAGACCATGTCGATCACCCCGGCCGCGACGCCCGCCAGGAGCTCGAAGTAGACCGGGTGGGCGAGCGAGACCAGCCGTCGGCGGTGTGACACGAGATCCATCCCCCTCTTTTCGCTGTACCTCGAATCGAGGTACAGCGAAAAGAGATACCATGGCCGGGCCGAGAGGAGAAGTGGGTGCTGGAGCTGACGATCCTGGGGTTCCTCGACGAGGAACCGCTGCACGGCTATGAACTCAAGGAGCGCATCAAGGGTCTGAGCGGCCACGTCCGGCCGGTGAGCGACGGCGCCCTCTACCCGGCGATCACCCGGCTGGTGAAGGCGGGCAAACTGGAGCAGCGCACCGGGCCCGGCTCCGGCGCCGCACCGCGCCGGGTCCTCTCGCTCACCGAGGCGGGCCGCGCCGAGCTGCGGGAGCGGCTGCGGCACCCCAAGGACGTCGACATCACCGACGGGCAGCGGTTCTTCACCGTGCTCGCGTTCCTGGGGCGGCTGCCCGACCGGGCCGAGCAGGCCGCCGTGCTCCGCCGCCGCCAGGAGTTCCTGAACACCCCGGCGAGCTTCTTCTACCGCGACGGCGAGCCCGTACGGGCCGAGGAGAGCCCCGACCTGTTCCGCCGGGGGATGCTCAGGATCGCCCGCGCGACCGGCACCGAGGAGAAGAAGTGGCTGGCCGAGGCGATCGAGGAGCTGGAGGGCTGACCCCCGGGGAGCCGGTCAGCCCAGCTGGTCGCGCACATAGGCGCGCCACAGGGCCGTGAACTCCCTCGGAGAGGTGGCCAGCTCCTCGTTCATCGCCTTCTCCAGCGCGCCCTCGCGGTGCTTCTGCCCGCCCACCTTCGTATAGAAGGCGGCGAGCTTCGCCTCGCCCCAGCGCTCGGCGATCATGCGGCACGCCAGCCAGCCGCCCTCGTACGCGCGCGCCAGCCGGTCCGCACCGCCCTCGAAGCCGAAGTCCGCGTCGGCGGGCAGGTCGGCGGGCACCTCGCCGCCCCGCACCGCCTGCTGGAGCTCGGGCGCGGCCTCGGCGGCGGTGCGCCCGGTGCCCCGGTAGCCGACCCAGTCCGCGTACCCCTCCGAGAGCCACATCGGGGTCGCCGGGGAGGTGTGGGCGCGGGTGGCGACATGGGTGGTCTCGTGGGTGAGGACGACCCGCTGGCCCAGGTCCCCGAGCACGCCGTACGCCTCGGGGTTGACGATCACCCGGTCCGCCGGCGCCGTCCCGGCCCCGCCCGCCTCGCCGGTGGTGACCGCCGCGATCCCCCGGTACGAGGCCGGGGGCGCGCCGAGCAGCGCCGCCATCGCGTCGAGCGAGGCGGGCACCAGGACCACCACCTTGTCCGCCCAGCGGCCCGGCCAGGCGGCCGAGACGGCGGGCACCGCGCGGTCGGCGGTGCGCGCGATCTGCTGGAGCGTCCGCCGGTCCTGGCCGACGCCGAGGACCAGGCTGTGCGCGCCGCGCACCACGGACACCGGGCCCTGCTGCCACAGCGGCTCGGCGGCGCCCTCGCCCGGCCGGTCGCCCGTCACGTACCAGCGCCCGGCCCGCTCGTCGAGCTCGACGACCCGGGCCGAGGTCACCGGCGCGCTGTCGTACCCGTCGAGCCGGTAGCGCAGCTCGACCTGGGCGGTGGCCCGGTCGCCGGTGCGGCTGACCCCGGTCACCCGGTACGCCCAGGCGCTCAGCGGCACCTGGCGCAGATTGGCGAACTCGGCGCGCTGGGCGTCCCGCAGCGTCCCCGCGCCCGGGTCGAGCGCGGCCAGATAGCCGCGCTCGTCGTGCCCGAGGACGGCGGCCGCCCGCCCGTCCAGGGCGCGCTGCACCTGTCCGGTGACGGGGTCGGGGGCCGCGTCCGGGGCCGAGCAGGCGGACAGCGACAGCAGCGCGGCGAGACCGCATCCCGCCGCCCGCCGCCACCCGCCGCCCAGCCAGCCGTACGCCATCCTCCCGATCGTACGTTCACACGCGCGTGATGGAGGAGATGGGCATCATGCCCACCGGGTCGTAGCGCACCGGCGCGCCCGGGTAGGGGGCGTGGATCACCTGGCCGTTGCCCACGTACATCGCGATGTGGCTGGCGTCGGAGCGGTAGGCGACCAGGTCGCCGGGCTGCGCCTCGGCGAGCGAGACCCGGTGCCCGGCGTACCGCTGGGCCTGCGAGGTGCGCGGCAGGCCGACGCCCGCGTGGGCGTAGGACCACTGCATCAGGCCCGAGCAGTCGAAGCCGGACGGCCCGTTGGCGCCCCAGACGTACGGCCTGCCCACGGCCTGGCGGGCCGCCGCCACGGCGGCCGCCGCGCGCCCGGAGGAGGGCACCGCGCCGCTCAGGTCGGGCAGTTCGCCGCGCCCGGTGCGCGAGGCCCGGTCGAAGGCGGCCCGCTCGGACGTCGGCAACGCGAGCAGCACCCGGCGGGCCTGGGCGAGCTTGGACTCCACGGTCCGCTTGTGCCGGGCGACCTCGGCGCGGCTGCGCTCCAGCTCGGCGAGCTTGCGGGTGGCCTCGGTGCGCTGCTGGCCGATCCGCCGCTGCTCCCGCTGGAGTTCGCGCAGCTCGGCGCTCTGCCGCTCGCCGATCCGGTCGAGGGCGGCGGCCTTGTCGAGATAGGTGTCGGGGTTCTCGGAGAGCAGCAGCGCGAGCGAGGGGTCCAGGCCGCCCGCGCGGTACTGGGCGCCCGCGATCGCGCCGAGCGCGCCCCGCATCCGGTTGATGCGCTCCTGGCCCCGGGCGACGCTGTCCTGGGCCTGGTGGACCTGCTCGCGCAGCTGGTCGGCGTGCTCGTCCGCCTTGTTGTACTGCTCGGTGGCCTCCTCCGCCTGGGCGAAGAGCCGGTCGACCCGGTCCTTGCCGGTGTCGCCCGGGTCGGCGCTCGCGGGCGCCGCGAAGGCCGCGGCCGCGGTGGCCGCCGCGGCGGACAGGACGGTGACCCGGGTGCTCTGGGAGAGGCCGGACTGCGTGGGACGGCGATGGGACGCCAAGGAAGCCGCACTCCTTCCGCTGGTGCGGGCCCCTGCCGCCCGGGCGGGCGGACGAGTTGGACGAGTCACGGGGGGGGAACCGCACGCCGGACAGTAGCCGGGCGACCACACAGGGTCCAAAGACCTTGACATCTACGCAAAGTGACGCCCCGCCGGAGAACACAGGTCACCGGCGGGGCGTGGCGTCAGCGCGGGTCGCCGGAATTCCCCCGTTCGGAGGGCCGCGGCAACCGAGTTGTTATCTGTCCGGAAGGATCAGATGCGTACACCGAACTGGAACGGCATGTTGTCCATGGCCTCGTAGCGGACGCTGGCGCCCGGCTTGGGGGCGTGCAGCACCTGGCCGTTGCCCGCGTAGAGGCCGACGTGGTGCAGGTCGCCGTAGAAGAGCACGAGGTCGCCCGGCTTGAGCTGGCTGCGGCCTATCTGGGTGCCGGCGCCGGCCTGGGCCTGCGAGGTGCGCGGAATGTTCACGCCCGCCTGGCGGTAGGCCCAGGAGGTGAGACCGGAGCAGTCGTACGAGGCGGTGCCGGTGGCGCCGTACACGTACGGCTTGCCTATCTGGCTCTGGGCGGCCGAGAGGGCCGCGGCGCCGCGCTGCGAGGCGGGCACGTCGTGGCCGAGGTCGGCGCGCTCGTTGGCGCGGTTGGCGCGGGCGTCGTCGGAGGCGAGCGAGGCCTTCTCGGCGGCGGTCAGCGAGTTGAGGAGCTTCTGCGCGGCGGCGAGCTTGGACTGGGTCTCGGCCTTCTTGCTGCCGAGCTCCTTGCGGGTGTCCGCGAGGTCCTTGAGCTTGTCCTGGGCCTCCTTGCGCTGCTGCGCCAGGCTGCGCTGCTTCTCCTGGATCTTCTGGAGCGCCTCGGTCTGCTTGGCGCTCAGCTGGTCCAGGGAGGACGCCTTGTCCAGGAAGTCGTCCGGGTTGGCGGAGAGGAAGAGCTGGACCGAGGGGTCGATGCCGCCCGAGCGGTACTGCGCCGAGGCCATCGAACCGAGGCCGTCGCGGAGCTTGTTGAGCTCGTCCTGGCCGCGGGCCACCTTGTCCTGGAGCGCGCCGACCTGCTTCTCCAGCTGGTCCTGCTTCTCCTTGGCGCCGTTGTACTTCTCGGTCGCCTGCTCGGCCTCGTCGTAGAGCTTGTCGACCTTGGACTTGACTTCGCTCTTCGACGGCTTCGGGTCCGCGTGCGCGGCCTGGGACGTGAGAGCGACGGCCGCGGCGGCGGTCGCGGTGAGCACGGTCACGCGGGTACGGCTCGCGGGCTTGGGTCGACGGTGGGACGCCACGAAGGCGAGCTCCTTCTTCCTCAGCCGCCGAACAGCGCAGACTCGGCGGGACCCCCACGGCCACCCCGGACGAGTGATCTACCGCGTGAAGGTTCGAGCCCCGACCCTAGTGACCCTCTTGTGATCAGTTCAAATCCTGATGGGAAAAAATTCGATCGCCGAGAGGATTCTTTACAGTCATCCCACGCGTAGTAATGGGCACTTGACAGAGTGCTGGGAACCGATCACCCGAATTCGGGCATTGAGCGCAGGAGTTACTAGACGCGCGAAAGCCGCTTCAGGAGCATGACGGACGCAACGGGCCGGGCACCGGCCTTGGCGACCCCGTCCGCCACCTCGCGGTCGGTCGAGACGACCACCACCGGCCGCCCGGACGGCTCCGCCCGCACCAGCTGGCGGATCAGCTCGTCGGCGGTCACCCCCGGCTTGGAGAAGAGCACGCGGACACCGCGCGGCGGCGCGAGCAGCACCGGCGCGGCCAGCTCCGCCCCGTCGAAGACGCAGGTGATCTCGGCGCCCGTCTGCGCGGCGAGCACGGAGAGACCGCCGAGCAGCCGCAGCCGCTGCTTCTCCAACGGCATCGTCGGATAGCCGGTCTTGGTGACGTTGTAGCCGTCCACCACCAGATGCACCTGCGGCAGCGCGAGCAGCTGGTCCAGGAGCGCCGGATCGGTCTCGGAGAGCGCGCGGGCCGCGATGTCCTTCGGGGTCATCTGCCCCGGTTCGACCGCTTCCACGGTGTCGGCGGGCCGCACCGAGGCCGGGGGCAGGGCGAGTTCGCGCCGCAGCCCGGACGCCGCGTCCAGGACCGTGTCGAGCAGCAGCCGCAGCCGCATGTCCTCGATCGAGCGGCCCTCGCGCACCGCGCGCCGGCTCGCCTCGACGGATGCCTCGGCCTCGGTCAGCCGGGTCCTGATCCGCCGCGACTCGCTCTCGGCGGCGGCCACCTGGGCCGCCGCCTCCGCTCTGATCCCGTCGATCTCACCGGTGACCTTGCGCAGGGCGGCCTCGCCGCGCTTGACGTCGCTGAGCGCGCTGCGCAGCTTGCGCTGGAGCGATTCGGCTTCCTTGCGGGCCGCGGCCAGATCGGCGCGCAGCTCCTCCTGCTCGGTGCGCAGCCGCTCGTGCGCCTCGGCCAGCTCCCGGCGCAGCCGCTCCAGCTCGCGCCGGCCCTCCTCGTCGGCGCGCTCGGCGTCGGCGCGCTGGGCCTCCTCGCCGGCGGCGGCGACCAACTTGACCCAGCCGGTGGGCCGCAGCACGTACGCGGCGGCCGCCACGTCGACGGGGTCGGCGGCCGCGGGCGGCGCGCCGGACTCCAGGGCGCCCGCCAGCTCCGGCTGCGCCTCCTTCAGGCGCTCCCCGATCCGCTGCCGGAAGACCGGGTCGGACTCCAGGGCCGCGGCCATGGCGTTGCCCGCGAACTTGGCACGACGAGTCGGGGTGAAACGGGCGTACTGCCGCAACTGCGACGGCAGTTCGGCGACGGTCAGCCCGCCGAAGGCGTCCGAGACCAGGGCGACGACCCTGCGCCGCACCCCTTCGGGCAGCGGGCGGTCGAGCACCTCGGCGGGGCCGTCACCGGCCGCACCGGCCGGTTCGGCACCGCTTGCATGCTCCACGATCCGTCACCTCAACTGTCGTCCGTCGCCCGTCCGGGCCCTTTTACTCCGCGCCGGCGTCCGGCCTGTCCACCAGCTCGATCTGGTCCACCGCGTTGCACCAGCGGCAGCGCACCGACTCGATGGTCTCACTGACCACCTCGCGTTCCTCGACCTTCGGCTCTCCGGCGAGGTCCAGATGGACGTACTCGACGACCTTCGACGAGCGGGTGACGTCGAAACGGGTCAGATTGCCGCAGAGGGTGCAGCGCCACCGCGTGGTGGCGGTGGGCAGGGGAACGCTGGTCATGTGGTGCTGACCTCTTTCCACGGTTCCGTGCCGGGGCCCGGGCCTCGTACACGGTCGGTTCGTCGTCCAGGATCTCGCGGTGCGCCGTCGAACTGCGGATGTACTGCCCGTAACCCTACGGCCTACCGGGTACCCCCCGGCACGGCGAGGCGGTCTGTACCGTTCGGTCCGGTTACGCCATGCTCTGTTCATGATCGAGTGGAGCGCCCTGCGCGCGGCGGCGGTGCGCGGCCCGACGGTCACCTACACCGTCCTGGCGCTCTGCTGCCTGGTCTTCCTCGTCAGCCCGGTGTCCGGCCTCAATCCCTCGTACGGGACGGGGGACGCGCTGCTCGCGGCGCAGGGCGCGTATTTCGCCCGGTGGGGTGTCATCCCGAACGAACTGACGGCCGGTGACCCCGGCGCCCTCGTCACCCCCCTCACGGCGCTCTTCGTGCACGGCAACTGGCTGCACCTGCTGGGGAACATGCTCTTCCTCTACGTCTTCGGCGTGCTGGCCGAGGAGCGCATGGGCAGGATCGGGTTCGCGCTGTTCTACCTCGGCGCGGGCTACCTCGCCCTGCTCGCGTACGCGGTGGCGCACGCGTCGTCCGACCAGACGCTGGTGGGCGCGTCGGGGGCGATCTCGGGTGTCCTGGGCGCCTTCCTCTACCTGTTCCCCCGGGCGAGGGTGACCAGCCTCTTCCCCTTCCTCTTCTTCCTGCCGCTGCGCTTTCCGGCGGCGCTGGTGCTGGTGTTCTGGTTCGTGCTCCAGTGGCTGGCGGTCAGGGCCGCGCCGGCCGGGCCCGGGGTGGCGTACCTGGCCCATCTCGTCGGCTTCGGCCTGGGGTTTCTCTACGCCTGGGGCCGATTCCGCGGGGCGGCTAGAGTGAAACGACCGAAACGACCGGAGCCCCCCGCGTCGGCCGCCACCGAGGGAGAGAACCAGCCGTGATCACCGCGATCGTGCTCATCAAGACCAGCGTGGACCGGATCCCCGAGATCGCGGAGTCGATCGCGTCGCTGGAGAACGTCAGCGAGGTGTACTCGGTGACCGGCACCTACGACCTGATCGCCCTGGTCCGGGTGGCCCGCCACGACGACCTGGCGGACATCATCCCCGGCCGCATCAGCAAGATCCCCGGCGTGGAGGTAACGGACACGCACGTGGCGTTCCGGACGTACTCCCAGCACGACCTGGAGGCGGCGTTCGCGATCGGCCTCGATGCATAGCCCTGGAGCGGGCGGCAGCGAAGCGGGTTTTCGGCTGCGGACCGTGGATGGCTGGTCGCGCAGTTCCCCGCGCCCCTAACTACCTAGGGGCGCGGGGAACTGCGCGACCAGCCACAGACGGCCCGCAGACGAACAGGGGCCCAGGGGCGCAGCCCAGAAAAGGGGCCACCGGGGCGGAGCCACGGTCACACCGCGGGGACGCAGCGGCCCTCCTCCGTGTGGTACGTCCACTTCGCACCCTCCCGCACCAACTCCCGCACCGCCCCCACAAACCGCTCCACATGCTCATCCGGCGTCCCCGCCCCGAAGCTGACCCGGATCGCGTTCAGGGAGCGCTCGCCCGGCTCCGCCTCCGGCGCCCCGCACTCCCCCGCCTCCTGCGGCTCGCTGCCGAGGAGCGTGCGGACCAGCGGGTGCGCGCAGAACAGGCCGTCCCGCACCCCGATCCCGTACTCCGCCGACAGCGCCGCCGCGAAGTGCGAGCTGTTCCAGCCGTCGACGACGAACGAGATCACGCCGACCCGAGGCGCGTCGTCGCCGAACAACGACAGCACGCGGACCTCCGGGACCGCCGCCAGCCCCTCCCGCACCTTCGCGATCAGGTGCTTCTCCCGCTCCACCAGCCCCTCGAACCCCGCCTCCGTCAGCGCCTTGCACGCCGACGCGA
The DNA here is from genome assembly GCF_014649795.1 of Streptomyces melanogenes. Lineage (GTDB taxonomy): Bacteria > Actinomycetota > Actinomycetes > Streptomycetales > Streptomycetaceae > Streptomyces > Streptomyces noboritoensis. Next base: position 347,972 of record NZ_BMTS01000003.1, on the reverse strand, counting down.
TGGCGTACACGCCGATCACGTTCGGGGACCCGGCCTCGTGGCGGGCCGCCGTGGTGTGCCACTCGACGTCCACCCCGCCGTCCGCGCGCCGCGCGACCTTGCGCGAGGCGCCGCCGCCCGCGAGGTACGGCTCGGACGCCTGGAGCCAGTCCGCCCGGCCCGCGAGCACTCCGGAGCCGAACGGCGCGTACAGCTTGTGGCCCGAGAAGGCGATCCAGTCGACGTCCAACTCCCGTACGGAGACGGGGTGGTGGGGCGCCAGCTGCGCCGCGTCGAGCACGATCCGCGCCCCGTGCGCGTGCGCCGCCGCCGCCAGCTCCTTCACCGGCCACAGCTCACCGGTGACGTTGGACGCGCCGGTGACACAGACCAGCGCCGGGCCGTACGGATCCCGGTCGGCCAGCGCCCGCTCCAGCGTCCGGACCGCCTGCTGCGGCGTACGCGGCGCGTTGAGGTACGTCACCCGCGCGTCCCGCCACGGCAGCAGCGAGGCGTGGTGCTCGGTCTCGAAGACGAAGACCTGGCAGTCGGCCGGGACCACCTGGGCCAGCAGGTTCAGGGAGTCCGTCGTCGAGCGGGTGAACACCACCTGGTCGCCCTCACGGCAGTCCAGGAACTCCGCCACCGCCGCCCGGCTGTTCTCGAACAGGTCCGTGGACAGCTGCGAGAGATAGCCCGCGCCGCGGTGCACGCTGCCGTAGTAGGGGGCGTACGCGGCCACGTCGTCCCACACCCGCTGGAGGGCCGGGGCGCTCGCCGCGTAGTCGAGGGCCGCGTACGTCACCTCGCCCCCGGTGACCAGCGGCACGGTGACGTCCCGGCCGAGCACCGGCAGCGGCGCCGCACAGCAGGCTTCGTCGGAGGAGGAGCAGGAGGACTCGGCGGCGGAGGTGGTGGCGTATGCGGACATGGCGGTATCTCCCGGCAGGTCAAGGCGAAAGGAATGACTGTGAAGCCCCACGGCACGGCACGGCGGTAGCCCGACCGGCGCCGGATGCACGGGGGTTGACCTCGAAACACGGGCAGAACGGGCCCGCGGAGGTGTACAGAAAAAGGGGCCGGTGGGCCCTATCGCATTCGCTTGCTCACGAGACTGCTCCCTTGAGGACCAGGACCCCAGGGGCGCGCCACTCCGAACGGAGTGCGCAGGGGTCCGCGCTTGCCGCAGACCTCGCTGCCTGCGACCTGGTCTTCACCCGGGGCACCCCGCCACGGACGGAGGGTTGCCGGACAGCGGGCCGGGGCCGTAGTCGCTGTCACTCATGACCTTGGAAAGCATCCTGCCATACGTCCGCGTACGCGCAAGGCGCAGTCCGGATGCCGGACTGCGCCTTGCGTCACACTGCTCGGACCGGCACGCCCTCAGGCGTTGCTCGCGGCCACCCACCGCTCCAGGGCCCGCCGCGCCGCGCCGGAGTCGATCGCCTCGGCCGCCTGGGCGATCCCGGCCCGGATCTGCTCCTCCAGGCTCCCCGGGCCCGGGTCGAGCGCGACGAGCGCCGCCGCCGAGTTGAGCAGCACCGCGTCCCGCACCGGCCCTCTCTCACCGCCCAGCAGCCGGCGGGCGACGTCCGCGTTGTACGAGGCGTCCGCGCCCCGCAGCGCCTCCACCGGCACCAGGTCGATGCCCACGTCCCTGGGGTCGAACGGCTCCTCGCGCACGGCCCCGTCCCGTACCACCCAGACCCGGGAGGTCGCGGTGGTCGTCAGCTCGTCCATGCCGTCGTCGCCGCGGAACACCAGCGCGGAGGAGCCGCGCTCGGCGAGCACCCCGGCCACGATCGGCGCCATGCGCGCGTCCGCGACCCCGGTGGCCTGGGCCTTGACCCGGGCCGGGTTGGTGAGCGGACCGAGGAAGTTGAAGGTGGTGCGGATGCCGAGCTCGCGGCGCGCGGCGGCGACGTACCGCAGGGCGGGGTGGAACTTCACCGCGAAGCAGAAGGTGACGCCCGCCTCCTCGGCGACCTGGACCACCTGCCGGGGCGTGAGGTCGAGGTTGACGCCGAGCTTCTCCAGGACGTCGGAGGCGCCGCTGGCCGAGGACGCGGCCCGGTTGCCGTGCTTGACGACCTTGGCGCCGGTGCCCGCCACCACGATGGAGGACATGGTGGAGATGTTGACGGTCTTGGCGCCGTCGCCGCCGGTGCCGACGATGTCCACGGTCCGGCCGGGCACCTCGATGAGGTTGGCGTGCTCGTACATCGCGCGGACCATGCCGCTGATCTCGGTGACGGTCTCGCCCTTGGCGCGCAGGGCCACGGCGAACCCGGCGATCTGCGCGTCGGTCGCCTCGCCGCGCATGATCGAGTCCATCGCCCAGGCGGTCGCCTCGGCGCTCTGGTCCTTGCCGTTCAGCAGTGCGTCCAGTACGCCCGGCCAGGAGTAGGCCGCCACGCTGTCGCCGCCAACCGGGGTCACAACGTTCATGGTCCGCTCCTGGGTCCATCGACGGATATGGGAATGGGAACACCCTATCCAGCCCGCCGGGACGGCGAAGGGCCCCGTCCACGCGGTGGACGGGGCCCTGTGCTGTGTGGCGTACAGCGGTCTCGCTGGGAGGGGATCAGTGGTGGCCGTGGCCGCTGGTGATCTCCTCGAACTCCTCCGCGGTCGGCTTGGCGATCTGGCTCTGCTCGCCGAAGTAACCCTTGTGGAGCTTGACGCGCAGCTTCTCCATGGCGGAGACCTTGCGCTTGACACCGTTCTCGTCGACGGCCGCGGGCAGCTCGGCCGGGCGGGTCTGCTCGTGCGCGGTGAGCTTGTAGAGCTGACCGGCGTCGAGCGGCTCGTGGACCTCGACGAACTCACCGTGCGGCAACCGCTTGATGATGCCGGTCTCGCGACCGTGCAGCACCTTCTCGGCGTCCCGGCGCTGCAGGCCCAGGCAGATCCGCTTGGTGATGATGAACGCGACGACCGGGCCGACGAAGAACGCGATCCGGACGAACCAGGTGATGGCGTTGAGCGACAGGTGGAAGTTGGTCGCCCACAGGTCGTTGCCACCGCCGACCAGCATCACCATGTACGCGGTCACCCACGCCACACCGATGCCGGTGCGGACCGGAGCGTTGCGCGGACGGTCGGCGATGTGGTGCTCGCGGGTGTCCTTGGTGATCCAGGCCTCGATGAACGGGTAGGCCGCGATCGCGAAGAGCACCAGCGGGAAGATCACCAGCGGGATGAACACACCGAGGACCAGCGTGTGGCCCCACAGGTTGATCTCCCAGCCCGGCATGACGCGGATCAGGCCTTCGGCGAAGCCCATGTACCAGTCGGGCTGGGCGCCGGTCGACACCTGGTCCGGGCGGTACGGACCGATCTCCCAGATCGGGTTGATCGAGGCGATCGCCGCGATGATCGCGATGACACCGAACACCAGGAAGAAGAAGCCGCCGGCCTTGGCCGTGTAGACGGGCAGCAGCGGCGCGCCCACGACGTTCTTGTTGGTGCGGCCGGGGCCCGCGAACTGGGTGTGCTTGTGGTAGAAGACCAGGATCAGGTGAGTGATCATCAGGCCGAGCATGATGCCGGGCAGCAGCAGGATGTGGACCGAGTAGAACCGGGCCACGAAGTCGCCGCCGGGGAACTCGCCGCCGTAGATGAAGAACGACAGGTACGTGCCGACGACCGGCACGCCCAGGATGGCGCCCTCCATGAAGCGGACGCCGGTGCCCGAGAGCAGGTCGTCCGGGAGCGAGTAGCCGGTGAAGCCGGTGAACATGCCGCAGAAGAACAGCAGGAAGCCGAAGAGCCAGTTGACCTCGCGCGGCTTGCGGAACGCGCCCGTGAAGAAGACGCGCATCATGTGCACGAACATGCCGGCGAGGAAGATCAGCGCCGCCCAGTGGTGGATCTGCCGGATCAGCAGACCACCGCGCACATCGAAGCTGATGTGCATGGTCGAGTTGAACGCCTCGGACATCTGCACGCCCTGGAGCGGAACGTAGGAGCCGTCGTAGACGACCTCGTTCATGCTCGGGTGGAAGAACAGCGTCAGATACACACCCGTGAGGATGATGATGATGAAGCTGTACATGCAGATCTCGCCGAGCATGAAGGACCAGTGGTCCGGGAAGATCTTGCGCATGTTGGTCTTGGCCAGGGTGTAGATCCCCAGCCGGCCGTCGGCCCAGTCGGCGAACTTCTCGCCGTTCCCGGCCTCGCGCCGTTCGTCAGTCGTGGTGGTGCTCATCCGCGCTCCCAGAAGGCAGGACCGACGGGCTCTTCGAAGTCGCCGAGCGCTTCGAGGTAACCCTCGCTGTTCACGCCGATCCGCAGCTGCGGCAGAGCGTGACCGGCCGGGCCGAAGATGACGCGGGCCCCGTCGGAGAGGTCGAAGGTGGACTGGTGGCACGGGCAGAGCACGTGGTGGGTCTGCTGCTCGTACAGGCTGATCGGGCAACCGACGTGGGTGCAGATCTTCGAGAACGCCACGATGCCCTGGTGCGACCACTCCAGCTCGCGCTTGTCCTTGATGTTCTCCGGCTGCAGCCGGACGATCATCAGGGCCGCCTTGGCGATCTGGGTCTGGAAGTCGTGCTGGTCCTCCTCCAGGCCCTCGGGCTTGGCGAAGGTGAGCGAGCCCACGGCCACGTCCTCGGGACGGAGCGGCTCGTTGGTGTTCATGTTGATGAGGGCCTTGCCCTTGGCCCACATCGTCTTGCGCAGCTTGTCCTCGGGCAGGGTGCCCAGGTCGCGCAGGAGCACCACACCGGCGAGCGGCACCATGGCCAGCGCGCCGTACATGGTGTTGCGGATGAGCTTGCGGCGGCCGAAGCCGGACTCGCGGACGCCGTCCGCCCAGTCCTGCATGACCTTCTCGCGGACCTCCGGCGGCGCCGCGATCTCGTGGCGCTCGTCGGACATCTCCTCGTCGGACATCAGCGTGCGGGCCCAGTGGACCGCGCCGGCGCCGATGGCGAACAGCGCGACGCCCAGGGTCAGACCCAGGGAGAAGTTGAGCGCGCTGACGTGCCCGAACGGGAAGATGTAGACGATCTTGTCGATCGGGAAGATCACGAAGGACGCGATGAAGGCGACCGTCGCGACCATCGAGAGCATGAAGAGACCGGCGACCACGCGCTCGGAGCGCCTGGCGGCCGCCTCGTCGATGTCCTGGACGCGCGGCTTGTGGGGCGGCAGCCCCGGGTCCGCGAACGGGTCGCGGGCGCGCTCGACCGAGCCGTGCTCGGGGTCCTGCTCGCTGGGCAGGTTCTCGGAATTGTCTTGGCTACTCATGACTTCTTGGCCTTAGCGGAGTGGGCCGCGATCCAGATGGCGACTGCGATGAGGGCACCGAGGCCGAAGATCCACGCGAACAGACCCTCGCTGACGGGGCCGAGGCCACCGAGCGAGAGACCACCGGGGCTCGCCGTCTTCTCACTGTTCACGGCGTCCAGGTACGCGATGATGTCCTGCTTCTGCTTCTGCGGCATCGTCGTGTCGGGGAACGACGGCATGTTCTGCGGGCCGGTCTGCATGGCCTCGTAGATGTGCTTCGGTTCCACGCCCTCCAGGCTGGGGGCGTACTTGCCGTGCGTCAGCGCACCGCCCTTGCCGGAGAAGTTGTGGCACTGGGCGCAGTTGGTACGGAACAGTTCGCCACCCTTGGCGATGTCCGCGCCTTCCGGGCTGTACTGCTTCTCGGTCGGCTTGATCGGGCCGGCGCCGAGGGAGGCGACGTACGCGGCGAGCTGGTCGATCTCGGCCTGCGAGTAGATGACCTTCTTCTTCGGCACCTGGGCGCCGGGCTGCTGCGCCGGCATACGGCCGGTGCCGACCTGGAAGTCCACGGCGGCGGAGCCGACGCCGACCAGGGACGGGCCGTCAGAGGTGCCCTGACCGCCGGTTCCGTGGCAGCTGGCGCAGCCGACGGAGTAGAGCTTCTTGCCCTCGTCGATGGCGAGGGACTGGGCGGTTTCGTCGGCCTTCGCCTTGTCCGCGGGCGCGAACGCGGCGTACAGCCCCCCGGTGGCCGCCAGCGCGAGGAGTAGGACGACGAGCGCCGCCAGCGGATGGCGTCGTCGTGCGGAGAGCTTTTTCACGGATTACCCCGGTGTCAGGATCTTCTGCGTCGATGCGGGATGGTGTCGGGTCTGCGGGCCCGATTACTTGATCAGGTAGATCGTGGCGAAGAGGCCGATCCAGACGACATCGACGAAGTGCCAGTAGTAGGACACGACGATGGCGGCGGTCGCCTGCTCGTGGGTGAACCTTCTGGCCGCGTAGGTCCTGCCGAGGACCAGCAGGAAGGCGATCAGACCGCCCGTCACATGCAGACCGTGGAAGCCGGTGGTCAGGTAGAACACCGAGCCGTACGGGTCGGAGGACAGCGAGAGGCCGTCCTTCTTCACCAGCTCGGTGTACTCGAAGACCTGGCCTCCGATGAAGATCGCACCCATCACGAACGTGATCGTGAACCAGGTGCGCAGCTTCTTCACGTCGCCCCGCTCGGCGGCGAAGACGCCGAGCTGGCAGGTGAGGGAGGAGAGCACCAGGATCGTGGTGTTCGTCGCCGAGAACGGAAGGTTCAGCGAGGACGCCATTTCCTTCCAGTGCTCGGCACCCGTCACCGATCGCAGGGTGAAGTACATCGCGAAGAGGGCCGCGAAGAACATCAGCTCGGAACTCAGCCAGATGATGGTTCCGACGCTGGTGAGGTTCGGCCGATTGACCGACGGGTGCGCGTGCCCGGTTTCTACTGTCGTTGCTGTCGCCACGACCGACATTATGTCGGTCGCTTATCTCGCGCTCACTCCGGGGGGTGCCGTTCGGTGTGTCCGCACCCCGTGTCCTGCCCGAACGGCCCATCGGGGCGCTCGCCGAACCGGTGTTGACGCGGTGTCGGACGGAGTAGCATCCGCGCATCGGCTCCCGAGCCCGTACCGCCGTCGAATCGGAGGAACAATGCAGTCGAGCGCCACCGTACTTGTCTACAGCGACGACGCGAACACCCGTGAGCAGGTGCGGCTCGCCGCCGGACGCAGGCCCGCCTCCGACGTTCCCCCGGTGACCTTCCTGGAGTGCGCAACCCCGCACGCCGTCCTCAAGGAACTGGACCGCGGCGGCATCGACGTCTGCGTCCTGGACGGGGAGGCCGTCCCGGCCGGCGGCATGGGGATCTGCCGGCAGATCAAGGACGAGATCTTCGACTGCCCGCCCGTGCTGCTGCTCATCGGGCGCCCGCAGGACGCCTGGCTGGCCACCTGGAGCCGTGCGGACGCCGCGGTGACCCTCCCGGTCGAACCGGTCGAGTTCGCGGCCGCACTGGCCGCCCTGATCCGTTCGCGGCGCCCGAACGGCGCCCTGGCCGCTCAGGCCTGATCCCCCCACCGGGCGGGACCTAGACCTGCGGCCGCAGCCGGGCGGAGTTCAGCTTGCTCTGCCCGGCCTTCAGGTCGGCCTGCAGCACGCTGCCCTTGCGCCACTTGTCCCAGTCCACGTTCCAGTCGCCGAAGCCGTTGTCGAAGGGCGTCATGTCCTCGCCGATGCTGTTGACGACCTTGACGATGTCGCCCTCGGTGACGTTCTCGTAGAACCACGCGGCGTTCCCGGTGGACATGCCCGTACAGCCGTGGCTGACGTTCTCGGAGCCCTGCGAGCCCACCGACCAGGGCGCGGCGTGCACGTACTCGCCGCTCCAGGTGACCCTCGTCGCGTAGTAGACCGGCAGGTCGTACGCGTCGGCACTGCTGGACGAGATGCCGACCGTCTCCCCGCGCATCCGTACGAAGTACTGCTTGCCCAGCACCACCTTGACGCCGTTTCGGGTGGAAAAGCCCGGCTTTCCGGTGGTCACCGGGATGGTATTGATCACTTCTCCGTTGCGTTTGACCGTCATGTAGTGCGAGGACGCGTCCGTGATGGCCTCGATGCGGTCACCGGTGGTGATCTTCAGAGGGTGCGCGGGGCCGCCGTACAGCTTGTCCGCGATCTTGACGCCCTCCAGGCGCGAGGAGGCCCTGATGGTGGCGTCGGTGGGCCAGTACTCCTTGGGCCGGTAGTGCAGCGTCTTGTCGTCGACCCAGTACCAGGCGCCCTCCACCGAGGGCGTGGACTCGACCTTCAGGGCGCGCTCCACGACCGCCCGGGCCGCCTTGTCCTTGACCGGCTTGCTCAGCTCCGCCGTGATGGGCTGCCCGACGCCGTACTTGCCCGCGTCCGGGCCGAATTCGACCTTCACGACGTCTTTGGGCGCGGTCGTGTCGAACGTCAGCGTACGGCGCCCTGGAGCCCCGTCCGAGTCCTCCGTGGAGACCACCACCGTGTAGTGGGTGCCCGCGACCAGCGGGGCCGTGGAGTGCCAGCGGTTCCCGTCGCCGTCCAGCTCGCCCGCCAGATGGCGCCCCGCGGCGTCCAGGGCCAGCACGTCCGTGATGCGCCCGCGGCCGCCCCTGGCGGTGATCTCCAGGGGCCGGTCCGGATCCGCCTTCGCGCTGCCCGCCGGGCCGTTGTACGCGATCTGGCCGGCCGCGTCGTACGGCTTGGCCGAGAGCGGGTTGCTGTCGGAGCGGCCGCACGCGCCGGCGCCCGCCCCGAGGGCAATGACCAGCAGGGTGCAGCTCAGGACGGTACGGGTACGCGGTGCGTGACTCATGACCACACGTTATGAAGCGCGGGCGGGTTCGGCGCGCCGGAGGACTGCAAACGGGCGGCGCTCCCCCGACGGCCCAACGGGGCCCGCACGGGCCCCGGGTACGCGAAAGGGCCCCGCGGCTCATCCGAGCCGCGGGGCCCTTTCACAGGTGCGTACGAGGACCTACTGGTTCTGGTTCTCGCCGCGGTAGTACTCGAACACCCAGCCGTAGATGCCGACCAGGATCAGCGGCGCCGAGAAGTACAGCAGCCACCAGCCCATCGCGATGGCCAGGAACGCGAGCGCGCCACCGACCGCCAGCGAGAGCGGCTGCCAGCTGTGCGGGGAGAAGAATCCCAGCTCACCGGCGTCGTCCGCGACATCGGCTTCCTTGTCGTCCTGCGCGCCCGCGTCGACCCGCCGGGCCGTGAAGGCCAGGTAGAAGCCGATCATCACGCTCAGGCCGAAGGCCATCACGAGAGCGGTCGCACCGGCCGGCTCCTTCGACCACACGCCGTACACGACGGCCATGATCAGAATGAAGGCGGAGAGCCAGAGGAACATCTTGCCCTGGATCTTCACTTGCCCGCCTCCTTGCCGCCGGCGAGGGCCTTGCCACCGTGACCGTGGTTCTCGAGCTGGTCGAGGGCCGCGATCTCAGGGTGGTGCAGATCGAACGCCGGGGATTCGGAGCGAATACGCGGCAGGGTGAGGAAGTTGTGCCGCGGCGGCGGGCACGACGTCGCCCATTCGAGCGAACGGCCGTAGCCCCACGGGTCGTCGACCTCGATCTTCTTGCCGTACTTCGCCGTCTTCCAGACGTTGTACATGAACGGCAGTATCGACAGACCGAGCAGGAACGAGCTGATGGTCGAGATCGTGTTCAGCGCGGTGAAGCCGTCGGCCGCGAGGTAGTCCGCGTAACGACGCGGCATGCCCTCGGCACCGAGCCAGTGCTGCACCAGGAACGTGCCGTGGAAGCCCACGAACAGCGTCCAGAAGGTGATCTTGCCCAGGCGCTCGTCCAGCATCTTGCCGGTGAACTTCGGCCACCAGAAGTGGAAGCCGGAGAACATCGCGAAGACCACGGTGCCGAAGATGACGTAGTGGAAGTGCGCGACGACGAAGTACGAGTCGGAGACGTGGAAGTCCATCGGCGGCGAGGCCAGGATGACGCCGGTCAGACCACCGAAGGTGAAGGTGATCAGGAAGCCGACGGCCCAGAGCATCGGTGTCTCGAAGGACAGTGAGCCCTTCCACATCGTGCCGATCCAGTTGAAGAACTTCACACCGGTTGGCACCGCGATGAGGAACGTCATGAACGAGAAGAACGGCAAGAGCACGCCGCCGGTGACGTACATGTGGTGGGCCCACACGGTCACGGACAGACCGGCGATGGCGATCGTCGCGCCCACCAGGCCCATGTAGCCGAACATCGGCTTTCTGGAGAACACTGGGATGACTTCGGAGATGATGCCGAAGAAGGGCAAGGCGATGATGTACACCTCTGGATGGCCGAAGAACCAGAAGAGGTGTTGCCACAGCAGTGCGCCGCCGTTTTGGGCGTCGAACACATGGGCACCGAACTTGCGGTCCGCCTCCAGGGCGAACAGCGCGGCGGCCAGGACCGGGAACGCGAGCAGGACCAGCACACCGGTCAGCAGGACGTTCCACACGAAGATCGGCATACGGAACATCGTCATGCCGGGCGCGCGCATGCAGATGATCGTGGTGATGAAGTTGACCGAGCCGAGGATCGTGCCGAAGCCGGAGAAGGCCAGACCCATGATCCACATGTCGGCGCCGACGCCCGGCGAGCGGACCGCGTCCGACAGCGGGGAGTAGGCGAACCAGCCGAAGTCGGCCGCGCCCTGCGGGGTGAGGAAGCCACCGACCGCGATGAGCGAGCCGAACAGGTAGAGCCAGTAGGCGAACATGTTCAGCCGCGGGAACGCCACGTCGGGCGCGCCGATCTGCAGCGGCATGATCCAGTTCGCGAATCCGGCGAACAGCGGCGTCGCGAACATCAGCAACATGATCGTGCCGTGCATCGTGAACGCCTGGTTGAACTGCTCGTTCGACATGATCTGCGTGCCGGGACGGGCCAGCTCGGCGCGCATGAAGAGCGCCATCAGGCCGCCGATGCAGAAGAACGCGAACGACGTGACCAGATACATCGTGCCGATCGTCTTGTGGTCAGTGGTGGTCAGCCACTTCACGACGACGTTACCCGGCTGCTTGCGCCGGACCGGCAGCTCGTTCTCGTACGAGTCGTCTGCTGCCGCGGCACCCTGGGATTCGTTGAGGATGCTCACAGTTTGTTCGTCTCCGCGTTCTTGGCGGGGTCGGTCTGAGCGATGCCCGCCGGCACGTAGCCGGTGTTGCCCTTCGCCGCCAGCTCCTTGAGGTGCTGCTGGTAGCGCTCCGGGGAGACGACCTTCACGTTGAAGAGCATCCGGGAGTGGTCGACACCGCACAGCTCGGCGCACTTGCCGAGGAAGGTGCCCTCCTGGGTCGGGGTCACCTCGAAGGAGTTGGTGTGCCCCGGGATGACGTCCTGCTTCATCAGGAAGGGGACCACCCAGAAGGAGTGGATGACGTCACGGGACGTCAGCACGAAGCGGACCTTCTCGCCCTTGGGCAGCCACAGCGTGGGCCCGGGGTTTCCGGTCTGCGGGTTCCGCGTGCCGGGGATGCCGACGTCGTAGACGCCGTCGGCGCCGGCCGGGAAGTCCTTGGTGAAGCGGTCCGGAATGGCGGACAGCTCCTTGGACTTCACGGCGTCGCCCGTGGCCGGGTTGCCGTCCACGTCCTCGACGTAGTTGAAGCCCCAGCTCCACTGGTAGCCGACCACGTTGACGGTGTGCGCCGGCTTGGGGGAGAGCTCGAGGAGCTTCGACTCATCACGCGCGGTGAAGTAGAAGAGCACCGAGACGATGATGAGGGGGACGACCGTGTACAGCGCCTCGATGGGCATGTTGTACCGGGTCTGCGGAGGTACCTCGACCTTGGTGCGGCTGCGCCGGTGGAAGATGACGCTCCACAGGATCAGGCCCCAGACCAGCACGCCCGTGGCGAGCGCTGCCGCCCACGAACCCTGCCAGAGGGAGAGGATCCGCGGAGCCTCTTCCGTCACCGGGGTGGGCATACCGAGGCGAGGGAAGTCTTTCCAGTTGTACGAGCAACCGGAGGCGGTAGCCAGGACCAGGCCCGCGGTCAGCACCTGCAGCAGCTTCCGCCGCATCGGGCGCCGCGACGAGCGGTCGGAGCCGTTGGGACTCACGTAGCGCCTTCCCGAGAGTCTCGCCCGCGCCGGCCGGCTACGGCCGTCCGTCTCGCTGGTCGGTCGCCGCCCTGGCCGCGGGCAGGGGTTTGGATGTTTATGCGGACCAAACCCTACTGGACGCTATTTGGGGTCGCGCGGGGAGGGTGCCCAACGCGCCGCCCGAGCCCCCAAAGGGATGGAATCCCCGCTTCCGGGGGGTATCTGACGGGGCTTCCTGTACGTGTCCTGTACGTGTACGGGCGGGTCTCCCCGGCTCGCCCCACCGGGCCCGGGGTTAGCGTGGCCGCGTGCCCTACTTCGACGCCGCCTCCTCCGCCCCCCTGCACCCCGTGGCCCGCCAGGCGCTGACGGCCTCGCTCGACGAGGGCTGGGCCGACCCGGCCCGGCTCTACCGCGAGGGCCGACGGGCCCGGCTGCTGCTCGACGCGGCCCGGGAGGCCGCGGCCGAGGCCGTCGGCTGCCGTCCGGACGAGCTCGTGTTCACCACTTCGGGGACGCGGGCGGTGCACTCCGGAATTTACGGTTCCCTAGCCGGGCGCCGGCGTGTCGGCCGCCATCTGGTCGTGTCGGCGGTGGAGCACTCCTCCGTACTGCACGCGGGCGCGGCCCTGGAGGCGGACGGCGGCACGGTGACGGAGGTCCCGGTCGACCGGACCGGGGCGGTCTCCCCCGCCGCGTACGCCGCCGCGCTGCGCCCCGACACGGCGCTGGCCTGCCTCCAGTCCGCCAACCACGAGGTCGGCACGGTGCAGCCGGTGGGCGAGGTGGCCGAGGCGTGCCGGGCGGCCGGGGTGCCGCTCCTGGTGGACGCGGCCCAGTCGCTGGCCTGGGGCCCGGTCGAGGACGGCTGGTCGCTGCTGGCGGCGAGTGCGCACAAGTGGGGCGGCCCGGCGGGTGTGGGCCTGCTGGCCGTCCGCAAGGGCGTCCGCTTCGCCCCGCAAGGCCCCGCCGACGAGCGGGAGTCGGGCCGGTCCCCCGGCTTCGAGAACATCCCGGCGATCGTGGCGGCGGCCGCGTCGCTGCGGGCGGTACGGGCGGAGGCGGCGGCCGAGGCGGAACGGCTGCGGGGCCTGGTGGAGCGGGTGCGGGTGCGGGTGCCTGAGCTGGTGCCGGACGTGGAGGTGGTCGGGGACCCGGTGCGGCGGCTCCCCCACCTGGTCACGTTCTCCTGTCTCTATGTCGACGGAGAGACGCTCCTCCACGAGCTGGACCGGTCGGGCTTCTCGGTCTCCTCCGGCTCCTCCTGCACGAGCAGCACGCTCACGCCGAGCCATGTGCTGCGGGCGATGGGGGTCCTGAGCGAGGGCAACGTCCGGGTGTCGCTCCCCGTCGGCACGGCGGCGTCCGACGTGGACCGGTTCCTGTCCGTCCTTCCGGGGGTCGTCTCCTCGGTCCGCGAGAAGCTCGGCGCCCCCGCTTCGCCTGTCTCCCCCGCCCCCGGTGGCAACGACCTGACGATCGACGCCCTCGGCAAGCGGTGCCCGATCCCGGTGATCGAGCTGGCGAAGGTGATCGGGGACGTGCCGGTGGGGGGGACGGTGACGGTGCTCGCCGATGACGAGGCGGCTCGGCTCGATATTCCGGCGTGGTGCGAGATGCGGGGGCAGGAGTACGTGGGGGAAACGCGGCGGGAGCGGGGGTCTGCGTATGTGGTGCGGCGGGTGGGGTGAGGTGGCGGCGGCGTGCGGGTAGGGGGTTGCGCAGCCCGGCGGGGCGGGGGTGCCGCTGTGCCCACCCGTGCCGCCCTAGCGGCACGATTGCCCACAGCGGCGGGGGGGACTGGCATACGGCGGGGGCGGCCTGGGTTTTTAGGGGCGCGGGGAACTGCGCGGCCAGCCACCGACGGGCCGCAGTCGCGCGACGAAACCGCAAGGGGCTGGACGGAGCGTGAGGACGCGGCCCACCGCGAAGCGGACATCGCATGGCACGCAGCCCCGCCGCGGAGCGGTCGGGGCTACGGGAGTGGGGGGTACGAAGTACCCCCCACCTGTGAGGGCGGGCGGGTGGGGCGAAGGTGCAGGCCCGGCGCGCAGCGCCGGGGCTACCGGAGTGTGGGGTACGGAGTACCCCACACCGGGAGGGCGGGCGGGTGGGGCTAGGACAGGTACGCCCGCACCTCGGCTGCGGCTTCGTCCCCGTACGCCTTCGTGAACCGATCCATGAAGTGCCCGCGCCGCAACTGGTACTCCTGCGTACCCAGCGTCTCGATCACCAGCGTCGCCAGCATGCACCCCACCTGCGCCGCCCGCTCGTGGCCGACGCCCCACGACAGACCGGACAGGAAGCCCGCGCGGAACGCGTCGCCGACGCCCGTGGGGTCGACCTTCGCCTCCTCCTCCGCGCAGCCGACCTCGATCGGGTCCTCGCCGACCCGCTCGATGCGCACGCCGCGCGAGCCGAGGGTGGTGACCCGGTAGTCGACCTTCCCCAGGATCTCCGCGTCGCTCCAGCCGGTCTTGGACTCGATGAGCCCCTTCTCGTACTCGTTGGAGAAGAGGTACTTCGCGCCCTCCAGCAACGTACGGATGTCGTCGCCGGACATCCGCGCGATCTGCTGCGAGAAGTCCGCCGCGAACGGGATCCCGCGCGTCTTGCACTCCTCGGTGTGCCGGAGCATCGCCTCGGGGTCGTCGGCGCCGATCAGGACGAGGTCGAGGCCGCCCACGCGCTCGGCCACCGACTGGAGCTCGATCTGGCGGGCCTCGCTCATCGCGCCCGTGTAGAAGGAGCCGATCTGGTTGTGGTCGGAGTCGGTGGTGCACACGAAACGGGCGGTGTGCAGCACCTCGGAGATGCGGACCGAGTTCGTGTCCACCCCGTGCCGGTCCAGCCAGGCCCGGTACTCGTCGAAGTCGGAGCCGGCGGCCCCGACGAGGATCGGCCGGGTGCCGAGCTGGCCCATTCCGAAGCAGATGTTCGCGCCGACACCGCCCCGGCGCACGTCGAGGTTGTCGACGAGGAAGGAGAGGGAGACCGTGTGCAGCTGATCGGCGACCAGTTGGTCGGCGAATCGGCCGGGGAAGGTCATGAGGTGGTCGGTGGCGATGGAGCCGGTGACTGCGATACGCACGGCTAGGACACTCCTGCGTGGAGGACTGTTGACAGTTAACGCTACCGGGTCGCAGCGGCTCCCCTGAAGGGCGGAAACTACCCAATAGTAGGCCTTTTTTCGCATGGTTCCTGATGCGTACGGTGCGGAATATGGAAACCATGGAGCAGACCGGGAACGTCATGGCGTCCGAACCGGGCCTCGCGCGGCTGCGCGGCGACTGCGCGCGGATGGCACCCCACTGGGTGGTGCCGGTGGAGCCGGGGCCGGCGCCCGTCCCACCGTCCCGCATCCACGGGGTGTCCGTGCCGCCCGACTCGGTCCGGCTGATCGCCACCATGTCCGAGTACGGCGACTGAGCCGGAGCAGAGCGGACCGGGCGCGGCCACCGCGGCGACCGCGGCGACCGGCCCGAGCGACGGGGCAGCGCGCGGAGGGAACCGCGCGCTCCCCCGCTCCGTCCAAGGCGTGTCCCCCGTAAAGGGGATGCGGGATACGACTGGACAGGAGCGATGCGGTGAGCAGCGAGCACACGCAGGAAGAGTCGCCACAGCGGCGGACGCGACGATCCCCGTTCGTCCTCGCCTCGGTCGCGGCCGCGGTGCTGGTCGCGGGCGGCGGCGGGGCGTACTGGGCATCCACCGCCTCGGGCGGCTCGGCCTCCGTCGACGGGAAGGCCGGGGCGGGCGGGAACCCCACTCCGCCGCCGCTCGGCCTGGACAGCGGCAGGGAGGGCATCGCCCCCGGCGAACCGGACCCGAACGGCGTGGTCTACCGCGCCGAGGGGAAGCTCCCCGACGGCCCGGCGAAGGCGGCGGTGTACCGCCCGGGCGGCACGGTCGGCGAGGCCGAGGTGGCGAAGCTGGCGAAGGCCCTGGGGATCGACGGTCCCCCGCGCCTGGAAGGGGAGCTCTGGAAGGCCGGGATCACCAAGGACGGCGGCGGTCCGGTGTTGACGGTCAATCAGAAGGCGCCGGGCGGCTGGACGTTCGCCCGGTACGGCACGGGCGGTACGGACAACTGCCCCAAGGGCAGCAAGTGCCCCATGCACACCACCGGAACGGACACCTCCACGAGCCCGGCCCAGGGCATCGCGCCCGGCGAGCACGACCCGACGGGAGGCGGCGGCTCCCCGGTGAGCGAGCAGGCCGCGAAGGCGGCGGCCGCCCCGGTGCTCAAGGCGCTGGGCCAGGACGACGCCAAGCTGAACGCGTCCCAGCTGATGGGCGCGGTCCGGGTGGTCAACGCGGACCCCGTGATCGGCGGTCTGCCCACCTACGGCTGGACGACCGGCATCCGGGTCGGCCCCGACGGCCAGGTGGTCGGCGGCAGCGGCCAGTTGAAGGCGCCGGAGAAGGGCGACACGTACCCCGTGCTGAGCGCCGAGGAGACGCTGAAGCAGCTGAACGGATCGGGCGGCGGGCGCCCGGCGAGCAAGGACTGCACGGGTCCGGTGCCGCTGGAGGACCAGCCGCAGGGCGAGCCCACCAAGGGCGCGCTGCCGAGCGACCCGCAGCGCAAGCTGCCCAGTGACCCGCAGGGCAACATCCAGCACCAGCCCTGCAAGCAGGGCACGCCCTCGACGGTGACCGTGGACAAGGCGGTGTTCGGGCTCTCCGCGCAGTACGTGGACGGGCGGCAGGCGCTCGTACCGTCGTGGCTGTTCGAGGTGAAGCCGACCGGTGCCACGCAGCCGGTCACCGTCACCGCCCCGGCGCTGGCCCCGCAGTACCTGGCGAAGCCGCCCGCGTCGCCGGCCGGGCCCGGCACCGCTCTCCCGGCGCCGTCCGGCTCGTCGCCGACCGGCCACCAGGCCCTGGTCTCGTACGCGATCGGCCAGGACGGCCGGACGTTGACCGTGACCTTCTGGGGCGGGGTCTGCGACACCTACGCGGCGACGGCCGACGAGAGCGGCACGGAGGTGCGGGTCTCGGTGGGCGTCGCGCACCACGACCCCAAGAAGATCTGCACCATGATCGCCAAGAAGGCGACGGTGCCGGTGGCACTGCACCAGACGCTGGGTGAGCGTCTGGTGGTGGACGTGGGCACCGGGCAGGAGCTGCCGAAGAGCTGAGCCGGTGGACACGCGAGGAGGGCGGGCACCTTGTGGGGTGCCCGCCCTCCTCGTACGTACGACGTGTTTCAGTGGCGCTTGACCGGCTTAGCTGAAGGAGTCGCCGCAGGCGCAGGAGCCCGTCGCGTTCGGGTTGTCGATCGTGAAGCCCTGCTTCTCGATGGTGTCCACGAAGTCGATGGAGGCGCCGCCCAGGTACGGGGCGCTCATGCGGTCGGTGACGACCTTCACGCCGCCGAAGTCCTTCACGACGTCGCCGTCGAGCGAGCGCTCGTCGAAGAAGAGCTGGTAGCGCAGGCCGGAGCAGCCGCCGGGCTGGACGGCGACGCGCAGCGCCAGGTCCTCCCGGCCTTCCTGGTCAAGGAGGGCCTTGACCTTGGCCGCGGCGGCGTCGGACAGGAGGATGCCGTCGCTCACAGTGGTGGTCTCGTCCGATACGGACATCTGCTTCTCTCCCGGGTTGTACGGAGACTGCTTGCCGACGGTGGAAACCGGCGGGGTCCCGGATTCATTCCGGGCCGTGCGTCTGCCTTGGCCGTGCTTTGGCTCACCTTCATGCTCGCACACCCCGGCGCGGGCCGGAAAAGACCTGTGGACAACGGTGGGCGAGAGGGCGAAGCGGCCGGAAAGGGGATGTGTCACATCGACGCTATGGCCATCGTCAAACTGACGTGAAGCAGTTATGATAGATAGCGTCATTTAGACGAAAACTCGTCTGCAGAAGAGAAAGGGTGCGTGACGTGACCACCGCCCAGCCCCTGGATGTCCAGCCGACTCCGCTCGCCCTGCTGCTGCTCGGCCGCGAGGCCGACCCGAAGAGCGAGCGCGGCGTGGAGTGCCCCGGCGACCTGCCGTC
The DNA here is from genome assembly GCF_014649795.1 of Streptomyces melanogenes. Lineage (GTDB taxonomy): Bacteria > Actinomycetota > Actinomycetes > Streptomycetales > Streptomycetaceae > Streptomyces > Streptomyces noboritoensis. Next base: position 330,132 of record NZ_BMTS01000003.1, on the reverse strand, counting down.
CCCGTCCGACCCGGACCTGGTGGCGCGGGCCCGCGCGGCCAAGGAGAAGCTCGGGGACAAGGTCTTCGTGCTCGGCCACCACTACCAGCGCGACGAGGTCATCCAGTTCGCCGACGTCACCGGTGACTCCTTCAAGCTGGCCCGGGACGCGGCCGCCAAGCCGGAGGCGGAGTACATCGTCTTCTGCGGTGTGCACTTCATGGCCGAGTCCGCGGACATCCTGACCTCGGACGACCAGAAGGTCGTGCTCCCCGACCTCGCCGCCGGCTGCTCGATGGCCGACATGGCCACGGCCGAGCAGGTCGCCGAGTGCTGGGACGTGCTGACCGAGGCGGGGGTCGCCGAGCAGGTCGTGCCCGTCTCGTACATGAACTCCTCCGCCGACATCAAGGCCTTCACGGGCAAGCACGGCGGCACGATCTGCACCTCGTCCAACGCCAAGAAGGCGCTGGAGTGGGCGTTCGAGCAGGGCGAGAAGGTGCTCTTCCTGCCGGACCAGCACCTGGGCCGCAACACCGCCGTCCGCGACATGGGGATGTCGCTGGAGGACTGCGTGCTCTACAACCCGCACAAGCCGAACGGCGGCCTGACCGCCGAGGAGCTGCGCGACGCCAAGATGATCCTGTGGCGGGGCCACTGCTCGGTGCACGGCCGGTTCTCGCTGGACTCGGTCAACGACGTACGGGAGCGGATCCCGGGCGTGAACGTGCTGGTGCACCCCGAGTGCAAGCACGAGGTCGTGGCCGCGGCGGACTACGTGGGCTCGACGGAGTACATCATCAAGGCCCTCGAGGCGGCCCCGCGCGGGTCGAAGTGGGCGATCGGCACGGAGCTGAACCTGGTCCGGCGGCTGGCGAATCGATTCGCCGCGGAGGACAAGGAGATCGTCTTCCTCGACAAGACGGTCTGCTTCTGCTCGACGATGAACCGGATCGATCTGCCGCACCTGGTGTGGACCCTTGAGTCCCTCGCGGACGGGAAGCTGATCAATCAGATCCAGGTGGACGCGGAGACGGAGAGCTTCGCGAAGCTGGCGCTGGAGCGGATGCTGGCGCTTCCGTAGCCGGTCGCCCACCCGCCCGCCCTTTCGGACGGGGGTACTTCGTACCCCCGTCTCCCGGGGGCCCGGGGCTCCGCCCCGACCCCTCGGGGCTCCGCCCCGGACCCCGGAGCGGGGCTACGCCCCTGCACCCCCTTTGCGTCTGCGGGCCGGTGGGGGCTGGTCGCGCAGTTCCCCGCGCCCCTAAACCCGCTTTCGACTGCGGACCGTGGCCGGTTGCTCGCGCAGTTCCCCGCGCCCCTAGAAATGCCGCTCCGCGGCAATCCCCTGGGCGGCCCGAAGGGGCGCATCTAAGGGGCGCGGTGAACTGCGCGACCAGTTGGGGACGGTCCGCAGACGAAAAACGATGCGCGGGAGCGCGCTTCAGGGGCGCGGGGAACTGCGCGAGCAACCCAGCACGGTCCGCAGACGAAAAGGGGCTCGGGGGCGGAGCCCCGGCTATTCCACTCTCGGGCGTACCAGGCCCGACTCGTACGCGATCACGACCAGCTGTGCTCGGTCCCGCGCGCCCAGTTTCGCCATGGCCCGGTTGACGTGCGTCTTGACCGTGAGCGGGCTGACCACCAGGCGTTCGGCGATCTCGTCGTTGGAGAGGCCGCCCGCGACCTGGACGAGGACTTCGCGTTCGCGGCCGGTGAGCGCGGCCAGGCGCTCGGCGTGGGCGCCGGGCGGCTCGCCGGAGCCGTCCCAACTGCCGCCCTGGGCGAGGAAGCTGGCGATGAGCCCCTTGGTCGCGGCGGGCGAGAGCAGCGCGTCACCGGCCGCCGCGATCCGGATCGCGTTCAGGAGCTCGTCCGGCTCCGCGCCCTTGCCGAGGAAGCCGGACGCGCCCGCCCGCAGGGACTGCACCACGTACTCGTCGACCTCGAAGGTCGTGAGCATCACGACGTGGACATCGGCGAGATCCGGATCCGCGGTGATCATGCGGGTCGCGGCGAGCCCGTCCGTACCGGGCATCCGGATGTCCATCAGGACGACGTCGGCCCGGGTCGCCCGGGCCACGGCGACCGCCTCGGCCCCGTCGGAGGCCTCGCCCACCACGTGCATGCCCGGCTCGGAGTCGACGAGGACGCGGAACGCCGAGCGCAGCAGCGCCTGGTCGTCCGCGAGTACCACCCTGATCGTCATGCGCAGCCTTCCCCCGGTCCCTCGGCCGCCCGGACGGCCGCCGCGTCGCGGGTCAGCGCCGTACGGGCCGTGTCGGCCGTCTTGACCGGCAGTATCGCCTGCACCCGGAAGCCGCCGCCGTAGCGGGGTCCCGCCGTGCAGGTGCCGCCGAGCGCGCTGACGCGCTCGCGCATCCCGAGCAGCCCGTGGCCCCCGCCACCGCCCCCGGCGGCGCCGTCGCCGTTCCCGGTGCCGTTGTCGAGGACCGTGACCTCCGTGTTCGGTCCCACCCGCACCACGCTGACCTCGGCCTTCGCGTCCGGACCCGCGTGTTTGCGTACGTTGGTGAGCGCCTCCTGGATCACCCGGTACGCGGCGAGGTCCACGGCCGCCGGGAGCCCGGCGCGGACGGCCGGGTCTAGGGGGGCGAGCTCCACCGGCAGCCCGGCGCGGCGGAAACCGGCCAGCAGATCGTCCAGAAGCGCGAGGCCCGGGGCCGGTTCGGTGGGGGCCTCCGGGTCGCCGGACTGGCGCAGCAGGCCGACGGTGGCCCGGAGTTCGTTGAGCGCCGAGCGGCTGGCCTCCCGTACGTGCGCGAGGGCCTCCTTGGCCTGGTCGGGGCGCTTGTCCATGACGTGCGCGGCGACCCCGGCCTGGACGTTGACCAGCGCGATGTGGTGGGCGACGACGTCGTGCAGATCGCGGGCGATGCGCAGGCGCTCCTCGGCGACCCGGCGGCGGGCCTCCTCCTCGCGGGTGCGCTCGGCCCGCTCGGCGCGCTCGCGGATGGACTCGACGATGGCCCGGCGGCTGCGGACGGCGTCACCGGCGGTCGCGGCGAGGCCGGTCCAGGCGAGCACGGCGACGTTCTCCTGCGCGTACCAGGGCGCGTCCCCGAAGCACATCGCGGTCGCGGTGAGGACGCCCATGGTGGTGATGCCGACGCGGTAGGTGGTGGCGCGGTCGGTGTGCGCGGCGACCGTGTACAGCGCGACGACCGGGGCGATCGCGATCGGGGCGGGCGAGTTCCCCGCGAGCAGGTCGGCGACGGTGACCCCGCCGGTCAGACCGAGGACCGCGAGGGGGTTGCGGCGGCGCAGCGCCAGCGAGACGGCGCCGAGCACGGCGAGGACGAGCGCGGTCACGCTGGGCGTCCTGGTCCCGAACACCGGGCCGTTGGAGCCGTGCGGGTCGGCGAACGAGCCGACGACCATGCAGACGAGGACGACCCCGGCGAGGGCGGCGTCCCCGGCGAGGGGGTGGGCGCGGAGCCATCCGTGGATGCGGGCGAACGTCACGCCTCCTTACGGTACGGGTAGCGCTCCGCTGGGGGGTGCGGTGATTCGACTGCGGGCCGTCTGTGGCTGGTGGCGCAGTTCCCCGCGCCCCTTGGGCGCGGTGGCTCAGCCCGGGATCAGCCCGTCGTCGTTGAGCATCTGCCTGACCTCGTCCAGGGACGCGTCAGGGCCGGGCAGGATGAGCTCGGAGGGCTCCAGGGCGTCGTCCGGAAGGGGCTCGCCCAGACTGCGGACCGCGTCAAGCAGCGCCCCCAGCGTGCGGCGGAAGCCCTCCTCGTCGCCCGCCTCCATCTCGGCCAGCAGCTCGTCGTCCAGCTTGTTGAGCTCGGTGAAGTGGCTGTCCGCCAGCTTCACCTGGCCCTCCCCCATGATCCGTACGATCATGGCGACTCCTCCTTGGCCCTACTGCTTGTCGAAGCGGGGGGTCTGCTGCTGCGGACGGTCCTGCGGGCCGGCGGTGCCGCCCTCGATGGCCTGCTGCCCCGACGTACCGCCGGTGAGCTCGGCCTTCATCCGCTGCAGTTCCAGCTCTACATCCGTACCACCGGAGATGCGGTCGAGCTCGGCCTGGAGGTCGTCCTTCTGGAGGCCCGACTGGTCGTCGAGGGCCCCGGAGGCGAGCAGCTCGTCGATCGCGCCGGCCCGCGCCTGGAGCTGCGCGGTCTTGTCCTCGGCCCGCTGGATGGCCATGCCGACGTCGCTCATCTCCTCGGAGATGCCCGAGAAGGACTCGGCGATCCGGGTCTGCGCCTGGGCCGCCGTGTAGGTCGCCTTGATCGTCTCCTTCTTGGTGCGGAAGGCGTCGACCTTGGCCTGGAGCCGCTGGGCCGCGAGAGTGAGCTTCTCCTCCTCGCCCTGCAGGGTCTGGTGCTGCGTCTCCAGGTCGGTGACCTGCTGCTGGAGGGAGGCGCGGCGGGTCAGCGCCTCGCGCGCCAGGTCCTCGCGGCCCAGCGCCAGCGCCTTGCGGCCCTGGTCCTCCAGCTTGGTGGACTGGCTCTGGAGCTGGTTCAGCTGCAGTTCGAGCCGCTTGCGCGAGGTCGCCACGTCGGCGACTCCGCGGCGCACCTTCTGGAGCAGCTCAAGCTGCTTCTGGTACGAGTAATCGAGGGTCTCGCGCGGGTCCTCGGCCCGGTCAAGGGCCTTGTTCGCCTTCGCGCGGAAGATCATCCCCATACGCTTCATGACACCGCTCATGGGCTTCGCGCGCCCCCTTCTGACGGACTCCAGCTCCAGCTGCTGCAACAGAACCCACAGTACGGGCCCTGCATCCATTACCGCACTGTTCGGGCGCGGATGCGGTCATCCGCAAGGACGACTGCGTCCCCGCCCGCTCCGGCGCAAGGAGTAGGTGACGCTCAGGGACCGCGCCCTTACTTCCCGCGAACGCGCCCGTCCACACCCCTGGGGACGCAAGGCGTTGCGGGATCGTTCCCCACCGGCCTGTGGTCCCTGCCCGCGACCCCGTACCCTTGGGCTTTGTGTTCCGTAGCCGTTCCAAGGAAGAGAAGGCCCCGGCCACCGACAAGGTGACGGCTGACCTCTCCAAGCAGCCCCGCGACCCCGAGGCCCCCAAGGGCAGGCCCACGCCCAAGCGCAGTGAGGCCCAGACCCAGCGCCGTCGGGCGTCGACCGTGCCGAGCGACCGCAAGGAGGCCGCCAAGCGTCAGCGCGAGGTCCGCCGGATCGAGCTGGCCAAGCAGCGCGAGGCGCTCGCCAACGGCGACCAGCGCTATCTGCCGGCCCGCGACAAGGGTCCCGTGCGCAAGTTCGTGCGTGACTACGTCGACTCCCGGTTCTGCATCGCCGAGTTCTTCCTGCCGCTCGCCGTGATCATCCTGGTCCTCTCGATGGTCCGGATCGGCAGCCTGCAGAACATCGCGCTGCTGCTGTGGCTCGCCGTGATCGTGCTGATCGTGGTCGACTCCATCGGTCTGGCGTTCCGTCTCAAGAGGCAGCTCAAGGAGCGCTTCGCGGACGAGCCCACCAAGGGCGCGGTGGCGTACGGCCTGATGCGTACGCTCCAGATGCGCCGACTGCGTCTGCCGAAGCCGGCCGTCAAGCGCGGGGAACGACCCTGAGCACGGACGTCGCCGCCTTCAGCGGCGCCTCCGGCAACTGGCTGAAGGGTCTGGGCGGGCTGCGCAACACCGTGCGCCAGGAGCTCGTGGCCCGTCAGCTCGACGAGCAGATAGCCGCCCGCTTCCCGGTCGGCCAGCGCCTGCGCGTCCTCGACGTCGGTACGGGCCAGGGCACCCAGGCCCTGCGCCTGGCCCGGGCCGGGCACACGGTGACCGGCCTGGAGTCCGACCCCGAGATGCTGCGGGTGGCGCGCGAGGCGCTGTCCACCGAGCCGGAGGGCATCCGCGAGCGGGTCCGCCTGATCGAGGGCGACGGCAACGAGACCGGAGTGCACTTCCTGCCCGGCTCCTTCGACGTGGTGCTCTGCCACGGCGTGCTGATGTACGTCCAGGAGCCGGACGCGATGCTGGCGGGGCTGGCGCGGATGCTGGCCCCTGGGGGCCTGCTCTCGCTGCTCGTGCGGAACGCTGACGCGCTGGCGATGCGGCCGGGGCTTGCGGGCGATTGGGCGGGGGCACTGTCCTCGTTCGACACGGACGCGTACACGAACCGGCTCGGGCTGTCCGTTCGGGCCGATCGGCTCGACACGTTGACGCGGACGCTGGATGGCATCGCGGCGCCGTTGCACGCCTGGTACGGCGTGCGGGTCTTCACTGACAACGTGCCCAATGATGTGCAGTTGCCTGCGGCCGATGAGCTGGATCGGTTGCTGGCGGCTGAGGACAAGGCGGGGCGTGCCGACCCGTATCGGCGGGTTGCTGCTCTGCTTCATCTGTGTGGGGTGCGCGGGTAGTTCGGGTGAGTGCGGGCCGTATATGGCTGGTCGCGCCCACGCGGCGGAGCCGCAAGTGTCACAGCCCCGCGCCCCTTAAGGGGCGCCCCACAGACTCAGGTCAGCCCGCTCCTTTCGCGTCCTTCCTGTGTGACCTCTGACGACGCTCGTTCCAAAATGCCCGCCCGGGAGACCTGGCGGGCCCTCTACCGGCACTTTCGGCCGCATCGCGGCACCGTCGCCCTCGGGGCGCTGCTGACGCTGGCCGGGGCGGCCACCGGGCTCGCTCAGCCGTTGGCCGCCAAGGCCCTGGTGGACCGGCTCGGCGGGGACGAGCCGATCGCGGGCGTGCTCGTCCTGCTCACCGCGCTCGTGGTGGTGGGCACGGTGGTCGAGTCGTTCGGGGCGTACGTCCTGGAGCGCACCGCCGAGTCCGTGGTCCTCTCCGCCCGGCGCACCCTCATCGGCCGGTTGCTGCGGCTGCGGCTGCCCGAGGTCGAGCGGCTGCCGCCGGGCGACCTGATGTCCCGGGTGACCTCCGACACCACCCTGCTGCGGGCGGTCACCACCCAGTCCGTGGTCTCGGCCGCCACCGGCGGACTCACCTTCCTGGCGACGATCGCGATGATGGCGTACATGGACGCCGTGCTGCTCGGCGTCACGCTCGGCGTGATCGTCCTGATCGGCTCCGCGGTGGCGATGGTGATGCCGCAGATCTCCCGGGCAACCGCGCGGGCGCAGGAGTCGGTGGCCGAGATATCCACCGTCCTGGAGCGGGCGTTCGGCGCCTTCCGCACGGTCAAGGCCTCCGGCGCCGAGGAGCGCGAGACGGCCGTGGTGGACGCGGCGGCCGAGGAGGCCTGGCGGCACGGGGTGCGGTCGGCCAAGTGGCAGTCGGTGGCCGGGACTTCGGTCGGCCTCGCCGTGCAGGTGTCGTTCCTGGCGGTGCTCGGCATCGGGGGCGCGCGGGTCGCCTCGGGCGCGATCTCCGTCTCGACGCTCGTGGCGTTCCTGCTGTTCCTGTTCTATCTGATCGACCCGGTCTCCAAGCTGGTGCAGGCGGCCACGCAGTACCAGGTGGGCTCGGCCGCGATCGCCCGGATCGAGGAGGCCGAGCGGCTGGAGACCGAGGAGCCGGGGGTCGCCGCCGCGCCCGCGCCGCACACCGGGCCCGCCTCGGTGGTGTTCGACGAGGTGACCTTCCGCTACCGCGACGACCTGCCGTACGTCCACCACGGGGTCTCCTTCGAGGTGCCCGGCGCCGGGATGACCGCCTTCGTGGGGCCCTCGGGGGCGGGCAAGACGACCGTCTTCGGCTTGGTCGAGCGCTTCTACGAGGCGACCGGCGGGCGGATCCTCATCGACGGCCGGGACGTGCGCGACTGGCCGCTGGCCGAGCTGCGCGCCACCATCGGCTACGTCGAGCAGGACTCCCCCGTGCTGGCCGGGACCGTCCGCGAGAACCTGGTCTTCGGCGCCCCGGACGCCACGGACGCGGAGATCGCCGACGTCCTCGTACGGGCGAAGCTGGACGCGCTGGTGGAGCGGCTGCCGGACGGTCTGGACACCGTGGTGGGGCACCGGGGTTCGAAGCTGTCGGGCGGCGAGCGGCAGCGCGTGGCGATCGCGCGGGCGCTGCTGCGCAGGCCCCGGCTGCTGCTCCTGGACGAGGCGACCTCGCAGCTGGACGCGGTCAACGAGCTGGCGCTGCGGGACGTGGTGGCCGAGGCCGCCCGGGAGACGACGGTCCTGGTGGTCGCGCACCGGCTGTCGACGGTGACGCTGGCGGACCGGATCGTGGTCATGGAGGCGGGGAAGGTACGGGCGGTGGGCACCCACGCCGAGCTGGTGGCCGGGGATCCGCTGTACGGGGAGCTGGCGGCGACGCAGTTCCTGGCGACGGCGTGATCCGGCCGCGCCACGGGCGGGCAACCCCTGCGACCTGATCGGACCGTCGTGGGAGGCCGTGCGCCGGGGCCGGGGCAATACTGCGGAACATGGATGGATCCGTGACCCGCGGCCGGGTTCGCCGGCTGCTGCTCCCCGTGTCGGCGGCCTTCGCCGCGGCCGCCGTGCTGGCCGGCTGCTCCGGCTCCGGCGCGGCGCACTCCTCCCCGGCGCAGGCCAACGCGGCAGCGCCGAAGCAGGCCGAGGCGCCCCGCAGGGCGGACGGCAACGGCCTCCAGGCCGACTACGAGCGGGTGATCAAGGACGTACTGCCGTCGGTCGTCCAGATCGACGCGGCCAACAGCCTGGGCTCCGGGATCGTCTACGACGCCCAGGGCCACATCGTCACCAACGCCCATGTGGTGGGGAGCGAGAACACCTTCAAGGTGTCCACCGCGACCGGCGGCGGCGCGATCGTCGCCAAGCTGGTCGCGGCCTACCCCGAGCAGGACCTCGCGGTGATCAAGCTGGACTCGGTGCCGAACGGGCTCAAGCCCGCCAAGTTCGGCGACTCCTCGAAGGTCGCGATGGGCCAGATCGTGCTGGCCATGGGCTCGCCGCTGGGCCTGTCCAGCAGCGTCACCCAGGGCATCGTCTCGGCGACCGGCCGGACGGTGACCGAGAGCAGCGCGGGCGGCGGCACCGGCGCCACCATCGGCAACATGGTGCAGACGTCGGCGGCGATCAACCCGGGCAACAGCGGCGGCGCGCTGGTCAACCTGGACAGCGAGATCATCGGCATCCCGACGCTGGCGGCGACCGACCCGGACATGGGCGGCAGCGCGGCCCCGGGCATCGGCTTCGCCATCCCGGTCTCGATGGTGAAGACGGTCGCTGACCAGATCGTCAAAAGCGGCAAGGTCACCGACTCGGGCCGGGCGGCCCTGGGCGTGACCGGGCGTACCGTCGTCGACTCCAACTACCAGCCCGCGGGCGTCGCCATCGTCGAGGTGAAGCGGGGCGGGGCGGCCGACAAGGCCGGGCTGAGGGCCGGGGACGTCCTGACCCGGCTCGGGGACACCGACATCGTCACGATCACCTCGCTGTCGGAGGCGCTGGCCGCCGACAAGCCCGGCCAGACCGTCCAGGTGACCTATACGCGCGGCGGCTCGGCGAAGACCGCCCAGGTCACCCTCGGCGAGATCTGAGCGCACCCGCGCGGGGCGCGCACGGCGGCGCCCGCGGACCGAAGGGGTCCGCGGGCGCCGTCTCGTGCCACCGTGCGTCCGCGCGTCAGGACGCGTCGGCGTGCAGGCTCATCGGGCCGTAGATCTTCTTGCCGTCGTCGAAGAGGTGCACCTGGTCGGCCCCGCCTTCCAGCAGGTCCTTCCAGACCTCACCGATCCAGGACTCCGCGTCGCCCTGGGTCGTGAACTCCTCCGGCGCCACCGCCGGCTCGACCTCCGTCCCGTCGGACTTCTCGAATCGCCACGTCCACGCCATGTGCGCCTCCCGGGTCACGTTGCTGCCCGCAGCGTAGCCGGGCGCGCACCGCCCGCGGTGACGCGGGAGGATCGTCTTCGTGGAACTGACTCTCCTCGGCACCGGGGCCCCCGCCGGGCTGCCGCGCCCCGACTGCCCCTGCGCCGCGTGCGCCTCGGCCCGCGGCGACCAGGCGCGCGCCGCGACCGCCCTGCTCGTCGACGGCGCCCTGCTGCTCGATCTGACCCCCGGGGCGGCGCTGGCCGCCGCCCGGGCCGGGCACTCGCTCACGGGCGTGCGGCAGGTCCTGCTCACCCATCCGCACGACGGGCCCGCGGTGGAACTGCCGCCCGGGCTCCCGTCGGCCGGGCGGGTGCCGGACGGCCGGGTCCTGACGCTGATCAGCGGGCACCGGGTGCGGGCCGTGCCGATGGACGCGCCGGGCACGGGGTACGAGGTGACCTCGCCGGAGGGCGAGCGGCTGCTGTATCTGCCGCCCGGGGGCGCGCCGTCGGGGATGGCCGGGGCGTCGCACCCGTACGACATGGTGGTCTGCGACGTCCTGGGGCGGCCGGACGCGCTGGCGCGGCTGCGGGCGGCGGGCGCCGTGGGGCCCGCCACCGATGTGGTGGCCGCGCACATCGACCACGACGTGCCGCCGGGCCGGGAGCTGTCCAGGAGGCTGGCGGCGGCCGGGGCGCGGGCGGTGCCGGACGGGACGACGCTGATCGTCGGGGAGTACCACGCGGTGCCCGACCTGCCGCGCCGCACGCTGGTCCTCGGCGGGGCCCGCTCGGGCAAGTCGGTGGAGGCCGAGCGCCGCCTCGAGGCCTTCCCGGAGGTCGTGTACGTGGCGACGGGCGGCACCCGGGAGGGCGATCCGGAGTGGGCGGCGCGGGTCGGGCTGCACCGCGAGCGGCGGCCCGGCGCCTGGCGCACGGAGGAGACCTGCGACCTGGTGCCGCTGCTCGCCTCGCCCGGGCCCGCGCTGCTGGTGGACTGCCTGTCGCTGTGGCTGACCGACGCGATGGACCGGGCCGGGGCGTGGGAGGAGGAGAAGCTGCCGGACGCGGTGCGGGAGCGGGTGGCCAAGCTGGTCGCGGCGGTCCGGGCGACCGCCAGGACCGTGGTGTTCGTCAGCAACGAGGTGGGCTCCGGGGTGGTGCCCGCGACGCGCGCCGGACGGATGTTCCGGGACGAGCTCGGCAGGCTCAACACGGCGGTCGCGAACGAGTGCGAGCACGTGCTCCTGGTCGTCGCCGGGCAGGCGCTGGTGCTGCGCGGCTGAGCCGGGGGGCCGCAGGGCCTGATCTTGCCGCACCACCCGTGGGGCGGTCCCGCACTGCCGGTACTGTTCAGCGAATGAGCAGGCTGAATCTCGACGACTTCTCCGATCTGATCGAACGCCCCGACAGCGGTGTGCGGCGTGACGCCGAGGAACGCCGGGAGCGGCTGACCGTGCCGTCCGGCGCGCTCGGCCGGCTCGACGAGCTGGGCGAGTGGCTGTCCGCCGCGCAGGGCACGGTTCCGGTCAAACCCATCGAGCACCCGCGCGTGATCCTCTTCGCGGGCGACCACGGCGTCGCCGAGCTGGGCGTCTCGGCCCGCCCTGCGGGCTCCGCGCACACCCTGGTGCGGTCCGTCCTGGACGGCGAGGGTCCGGTCTCCGTACTGGCCCGGCGCCTGGGCGCCTCCGTGCGGATCGTCGACGCGGGGCTGGACTGCGACCCGGAGCTGCTGCCCGAGGACGTCGTACGGCACCGGGTGCGGCGCGGCAGCGGGCGGATCGACGTCGAGGACGCGCTGACCGTGGAGGAGGCCGAGGCGGCCGTACGCCTCGGGATGCGCATCGCCGACGAGGAGGCCGACTCCGGCACCGACCTGGTCGTCCTCGGCGACCTCAGCGTCGGCGGCACGACCGCCGCGGCCACCCTGATCGCGGCGCTGTGCGGCACCGACGCCTCCGTGGTCACGGGGCGTGGCGGGGCGACGATCGACGACCTTGCGTGGATGCGCAAGTGCGCGGCGATCCGGGACGCGCTGCGCCGGGCGCGGCCGGTTCTGGGCGACCAGCTGGAGCTGCTGGCGGCCGTCGGCGGTGCCGACCTTGCCGCGACCACCGGTTTTCTGCTTCAGTGCGCGGTGCGCCGAATGCCGGTCATCCTCGACGGGGTGGTCTCCTCGGCCTGCGCGCTCGTTGCCCAGCGGGCCGCCTTCCGGGCTCCGGACTGGTGGCTGGCCGGTCAGCTGAGCGGTGAACCGGCCCAGTCCAAGGCACTGGACCGGATGGCACTCAACCCTCTGCTCGATCACGGCGTCACTGTCGGTGAAGGAACCGGGGCCCTGCTCGCGCTCCCCCTCGTGCAGGCCGCCGCCGCCTTGGCCGCGGAGCTGCCCGAGCGCGCGGAGACCGAGGGGGATCGCGCCGAAGACTGATTCGCGGCGCGGCCGGGGCATCGCCCCGGCCGCGGCCGTGATCGGCCATGAGGCGCGATGTCCATGCCCCATATGATCGCGTTTCATGGGAGAAGTCCGCTTGACCACCGAAGGATTGAACCGGAGCACCGTCCGGTCGCGACGCAGTTCGGCATTCGCCGTCTGGTACCTGCGCGCCGTGACGTTCATCAACTTCCTGAGCGCCGTGTGGGTTTCGCTGGGCCAGGACCTTCGGCGTCACAACACGGACGACTATTTCACGCCGTACCTGCTGGACGCGGGATTCGCCTCGGGCGTGGTGACGCTGTTCCTCGCGGTCACCATGCGCCGCCGCAAGCGCGCCGCCTGGATCCTCAACCTGGTGCTCGGCGGGCTCGTCCTGCTGCTGTTCGCGTTCGTCATGGTCTTCCCGGAGCTGCGCCAGCACGCGCAGAACTGGGTGTCGCTGGTCCTGACCGCGGCCTTCGTGCTCGCGCTGCTGCTCGGCCGGCGTGAGTTCTACGCCAAGGGCGACCGCTCCAACCCCCGCCTCGCGGCCGTCGTCGCGGGCGTCGGGCTGCTGGTCACCTCGCTGCTGGCGACGCTCCTGGTCACCGTGACCAACACGTACGAGGGCAGCCAGCACTCCACGTTCCTGGGCCGCTGGCGGTACGGCGTGATGCGGCTCGTCTCGCTGGTGCCGGACGACCACGACATCACCGGGATCGACACCCCGGGCTGGGTCGACGTCACCATCAACGTCCTGTCCACGCTGCTGCTCATCGCCGTGATCTACGCGGCCTTCCGCAACCGCAAGGCCGTCGACCCGATCACCGTCGAGGACGAGGAGAAGCTGCGCGCGCTCCTCGACAAGCAGGGCGAGCGCGACTCGCTCGGCTACTTCGCGCTGCGCCGCGAGAAGAGCGTCATCTGGTCCCCCACCGGCAAGGCCGCCGTGGCCTACCGGGTGGTGGGCGGTGTCTCGCTGGCCTCCGGCGACCCGATCGGCGACCCCGAGGCGTGGCCCGGCGCGATCGAGCCGTGGCTGGCCGAGGCGCGCGAGCACGGCTGGACCCCGGCGGTGATGGGCGCGAGCGAAGAGGCGGGCACCATCTACGCCCGGCACGGCCTGGACGCGCTGGAACTCGGCGACGAGGCGCTGGTGGAGACCGCCGACTTCACCCTGGACGGCCGCGCCATGCGGACCGTGCGCCAGGCGTACAACCGGGTGAAGCGTGCCGGGTACGAGGTGAGGATCCGCCGTCACGCGGACATCCCTGCCGATGAGATGAGTGAACTGCTGCGCAAGGCCGACGACTGGCGCGACGGCGCCACCGAGCGCGGTTTCTCCATGGCCCTGGGCCGTCTGGGTGACCCGGCGGACGGCCAGTGCGTGATGCTGGAGTGCACCGACGGCAACGGCGACCTGCGGGCCGTCCTGAGCTTCGTGCCGTGGGGCCCCAACGGGCTCTCCCTCGATCTGATGCGCCGCGACCGGGAGTCCGAGAACGGCCTGATGGAGTTCATGGTCATCGAGCTCCTGCAGCGTGCCAAGGAGATCCAGATCACCCAGGTCTCGCTGAACTTCGCGATGTTCCGCTCCGTCTTCGAACGCGGCTCGAAGCTCGGTGCGGGACCCGTGCTGAGGCTGTGGCGCTCGCTGCTCAGCTTCTTCTCCCGCTGGTGGCAGATCGAGTCGCTGTACCGCGCCAACGCCAAGTACCGCCCGATCTGGGAGCCCCGCTTCATGCTCTTCGAGAAGTCCGCCGACCTGCCGCGCATCGGCATCGCCGCCGCGCGCGCGGAAGGCTTCCTGGAGGCTCCCGGGCTGCCCAAGTGGCTGCACCGCAAGCACCTGGAGTCCCAGAGGTGAGGATCCCCCGCTCCCCGATCGGCAACGGACCAGTACGTCGGTTCGTCCGGCGGGAGTGGGGTCCGCTCTACCTGGCCGTCCGCTACGCGCTCACCACCCAGCGCTGGCGGGCGGTCCCCATGACCCTCGGCGCGGTCGCGCTGACATCGTTGTTCCAGATCGTCCAGAACCAGCCGTGGGGCTTCCGGCCGGTCCAGGTGATCGGCTCGGTCAAGGCCGAGGACGCGCTGTGGATCTCTCTCCTGCGCACCCCGCTCTCCCTCTTCGTCCCGGCCCTGGACCTGCCGGTCTGGGGCGCGCTCGCCCAGCTCCTGCTGGTCTTCGGGATCGCGGAGATCTGCATCGGCCGCCGTCACACCCTGCTCATCGCGTACGCGGCGACGCTCGCCGGGACGATGTACGCGCGCGTGGGCATCGCGCTCGGCCCCGACAGCTTCCTGGGGCTGCCCGCCTCGGACGCCAAGATGGTCGACACCGGCCCCTCGGCCGCGGTGGTGGGGCTCGCGGTGTACGTGTGCTGGCGCTACCGGGCGTACTGGACGGCCGGGGTGGTGGCCGCCTCGATGGTCGGCGAGGTGGCACTCAAGGACAACCTCGCGGGCAAGGAGCACATCGCGGCGATCGTCGCGGTGGGCGTGCTGTGCTGGATCACCACGGTGCGCCAGAAGCGCCGCCGCGACCGCGCGGCTCAGGGGCGGCGCACCGGCAGCCTGTCCGGGGCGCCGCCGATAAAGTCCTGAACCCGGCGCCGCAGCCGCGTCCAGCGCCGGTCGTGCCGGTAGACCCGCATCGCCGAGCGAGCCCGGGCCCTGGGCCGCTTGCGGTAGAAGCGGCGGGCCCACGGCGAGCCGGGCCGGGCGAGGCGGATGGCGCCGATCAGCGCCACGAACGGGATCAGCGTGCCCATGATGGCGAGCCGGAACTTGCCCTTGAAGAGCGCGACCAGCACGAAGCAGAAGTTGATCCAGAGGGTGAGGATGAACGACGCCCGGTCGTGCTGCTCCTGCGGGGTCATGTCGTTGACGCCGAGCGGCGAGAACCCGCCGAGGGTGAGCAGCACCAGGGCGGCGGTCAGCACCACCACCTCGACGCTCTTGCGGCCCTGCTCGGTCCAGTAGACGTCGTCCAGGTGCAGGATCAGCGCGAACTCGTCCAGGACCAGGCCCGCGCCGACCCCGAAGACCACCGCGAAGACACAGGCGCCGATTCCGTGCCGCCCGCTGCCGACCGCCCCGAACCCGCCCACCACGGTGAGGATCACCCCGGGCACCACGTGGTGGATGTGCATCCCGCCGGGCTTGATGTTGCGGAAGGGGCCGCGCCCGGCCCGGATGAGCCGGGTGATCGTACGGGTCACGAGGAAGGTCAGCACGAACGACGCCAGGGCGAGCAGCATCGGAAGCTTGCCCGGCTCGACGAAGTTCCGGTTGAACCAGCTCATCCCCATCGGCCCTGAATCGGAGGAGTGCACGCAATACGCGCAATTTACCCCGGTGGGGCCGGGAGTGACGCGCGGGATACCCTGCGGCCGATGAATCCCATGGACGGCATACGGTTCGCCTTCGGCACGCTCACGGCGCTTCCGGTACGGGTCACCCGCTGGGACCGCGAGGCGGCCCGCTCCGGGATGCTCTGGGCGCCCCTGGCGGGCCTGGCGCTTGGCCTCTGCGCGGCGGCCGTGGGAGGTCTCTTCGTCTTCCTCGACTCGGGCCCGCTGCTCGCCGCGGTCGCCACGGCCGCGGTGCCGGCGGCGCTGACCCGGGGGCTGCATCTGGACGGCCTGGCGGACGTGGCGGACGGACTCGGCAGCGCGAAGCCCGCGGAGGACGCGCTGCGGATCATGAAGCAGTCGGACATCGGGCCGTTCGGCGTCCTCACCCTGGTCTTCGTCCTCCTGGGCCAGGTGACCGTACTCGCCGAGCTGTACGCGCAGAGCTGGGCGCGGGGTGCGGTGGCGATGGCGGTGGCGTCCGTGACGGCCCGCCTGGCCCTCACCCTGTCCTGCCGCCCCGGCGTCCCTCCGGCCCGGCCGGACGGCCTGGGGGCGGCGGTGGCGGGCGCGGTGCCCTTGCGGGCGGCGGTGGGGGTGGCGGTGCTGGTCGTGGCGGGGGCGGCGCTGGGCCCCGGCTCGGCCCTCCACCACGCGCTGGCGGTCGCGGGAGGCCTGGCGGCGTCCCAGCTGCTCCTGGCCCACTGCGTGCGGCGGTTCGGCGGGGTGACGGGGGATGTGTTCGGCGCGGTTGCCGAGACGGCGACGACGGCTGCGCTGATCGTGTCGGTGCTGGGAGCGGTCTAGTTCGTTCGTCTGCGGGTCATCTGTGGCTGGTCGCGCAGTTCCCCGCGCCCCTTAGGCAGTAGGCCGCAGCCGGAGAACCCAGCTCAGCCACAGGCTTTTAGGGGCGCGGGGAACTGCGCGCTCAGCCCGCCACCGGTCCGCAGACGAACGCCGTCCTCAGCACGCCTCGCGCCACGTCCCCAGTTCCAACTCCTTGCGCATGGCGCTCAGCCGCAACCCCCGTGCCGCATCGCAGAACTTCCCCGGCGCCAGCTTGTACTCCACGTTGAAGACGGCCTTCCCCGCCTTCACGAACGGCGACAGCTGATCGCATTCACCGAACTCCGCGCACTGCTCATTAACCGCGAAGTCGAAGTCCCCCACCAGCTCCGGGATCTGGTCGAGGTCGTTCTTCAGGCCGACCGCCATCCCCCGGTCGTGGGCGAGCCGCGCGATCAGGCGGTTGTACGCGAGCTGGTGGGACGCCGTGAGCGGGAAGCCGGTCTCGTTGTCGTAGCCGTCCATGTTGTCCGGCTCGACCGCGTCGAAGCCCTTCTCCCGGCACATGTCGAACCGCTTGGCCATCAGCGGCCCCAGCACGTCCGTGCGGCGGACGTCGAGCCAGCGCTCGCCCTTCCAGCCGTTGCTCTTGCCGAGCACCGACTTGGGGAACCGGTCGGCGTCGGGGCGGAAGTCCTCCCAGGCGCCGGTGGAGACGTAGCAGATGACCTTGCGCCCGCGCCGGTGCAGATCGTCGACCTGGGCCTTGGAGACGTTGAAGCCGTCGACGTCGTACACCGGCACGTCGACCGTCGGGTCGAGCTTCCCGGTGAGCTGCCACTGCCAGGCCAGGCCGGGCCGGGGCTGCCAGCGCGCGCCGCCGGGCTTCGGCGAGGACGAGGACGAAGGCGAAGGCGTAGGCGTGGGCGAAGGCGCGGTGCTCGACCCGTCCGGGCCCGGCCGGTCGTCGTCGTCCGAGGACGACGAGGAGCACCCCGCCACCAGGAGCAGCAGCAGGACCAGCGCGAGCGGGAGGCGTTTCATCGGGCGGGCTCCAGGAGGTGCGGCAGGGTGCCCCAGGGGTGCGGGGCGTCGCCCGGCACCGCGCAGTGCACGGACGTGGTGGGCCGGGCGCCGGGCGGGGCCGCGTACACCAGGTGGCAGAAGAGCTCCGGCGGGTGGCTCAGCGTCCACTCCGGCGCGCGCACCTCGGGGTAGGCCGCCCAGGTGCCCTCGAACGTGACCAGCAGGTCGGCGAGTTCGGCGTAGCCGGGGTCGGGGTGGGCGCCGTGGTTGAGGACCAGCGTGCGGGCCCCCGCGCCGCGCGCGGCGACCGAGAGCCGCCGGTAGTGCGGCAGCAGCGCCGGGTCGGTGGCCACCTGGTCCAGGAAGGCGCCGTCGGCCCCGTACCAGTCGCGGTGGCGCAGCAGGTCGCGTACGACGTCGGCGTGCGGGCGGCGGCCGTAGTCCGTGTCCGCGTAGCCGAGGACCGGGACGTCGGCCGCCCGGAGCCGGGCCGCGGCCTCGGCGAACGCCGGATCGGGCGCCTCCCCCGCGCCGCTGGCCGGGTTGAGCACCACCCCGTACAGCAGCGGGGCCGCCGCGATCAGCGTCTCCCAGGCGTCGGGCCGGTCGGCGGGGTGGTCGTAGAACGGGACGAGGAGGTCGCGGGGCATGGTGTGCGTGATTTCCGTCCTGGTGTGCGCGGCCGCTGCGGACCCCGCTCCGTATGCGGTCGAACCCGATGCGGGCGTGCCTGATGCAGTCATACCCGGTGGGCCGTCGCCCTTCCCAGCAGCGCCCCCACCAGCGCGGCGAGCACCACCGCCGCCACACCCGCCACCACCGGCCCGACCGTGCGCGGGTGGCCCGCCCCGGTCGCCAGGGCGAGGACCTGCACCCCGCCGGCCGTGCAGCAGACGGCGGCGGCGCTGCGGACCGCACCGAAGGACTGGAGCAGCAGCGCGGTCCACAGGACCATGCCGGTGAGCAGCAGCCCGGTCAGGCGCAGTGCGCCCAGTTCGGGGGCGCCCGGCCACAGGAGCGTGCCGAGGACGGTCAGGGCGAAGAGGATCACCAGATAGCCGCCCAGGCAGACCGCGATGGTGTTCGCGGTCGCCTTGCGGAAGCCGTACGCGGTGGTGCTGGCCCGCAGCCCCGCCAGGCTCTCGCTGCGGAAGCGGTACAGCAGCCACTCGGCGGGTCCCATGCTCAGGGTGAGCGCCACGGCCGAGGGCGCGGCCACGGCGGACCCGGCCCCGTCGGCGAACACGTCGCCGACGGCCGCGTAGAGCACCAGGACGCCGGTGCCCAGGCCGAACAGGGCGTACGGGACGGAGGCGGCGAGCCGTGGGCCCGGCCGGTCGTCGGCCGCTCCCCCGTCGCCGCCCGGCACGCCGGACAGGGCGCGCCGGGCGAAAGCCGTCGCGGCGGCGAGCGGGAGCAGCAGCAGCGCGGTGCGCAGCAGGTCGGGCAGGTCGAGGGCGACGGTCGCGGCGGCGCCCGCCGTCATCGGCAGCAGCGCGACCAGCAGGTCCCGCTCGCGCCCCAGGGCCAGCAGCACGGTCGCCGCCGCCAGATAGACGGCCTGCCCGGCGGCGAAGCCGGCCGCGGACAGCTCACCGGGCCCGCTCGCCGCCAGCGCCACCAGGGCGCTCAGCACGGCCCCCAGCGGCGCCCCGGTGCGCAGGGCGGCGGCCGCGGCGGGCCGGTCGCCCAGGCCCAGCCAGGCGTAGGCGCGGTGCGAGAGGCCCTGGTTCCACACCCAGCCGGTGACGGCCCCGGCGAGCAGCGGGACCGTACCGGCGGGCAGGCCGAAGCGGTCCGGGGGCCCGGCGAGCAGCGGCGCCCCCAGGACGTACGCGAGGCCGGGCAGCGCGAAGACCAGGCCGCGCAGCAGACAGGCGGGCAGGGCCGCGTGCCAGGGGTCGGCGGCCGGGCCCGCGACGGACGGGTAGCGGCGCTCCACGCGCGCGTAGAGGTCCTCGGCGAGCTCGAAGGAGTCCTGGCGGCCGTAGGTCGTACGGATGTGGGCGTCGGTCATGCCGTCGGATTCGAGGATGGCCGCGACCTCGTCCGGGTGGACGGCGGCGGCGATCAACTCCTCCATGCGGTCGGCGAGTTCGTCGATGGGGTCGGCGGCGACGGCGTGCGGACGCTGCCGGGGGATGAACGGCAGGGTGTCCTGCCCCTCCTTGCCCAGCCAGAGCGAGCCGCTCACCAGACGGATCCGTCCGACGCCAGCTCCCGGTACCAGGGGTCGACGAGTTCGAGCGTCCAGTCGTCCAGCGCCTGCGGCACCTCGGCGCGCGGCTCGGCGACCGGCGCGTACCGCGGTACGGGCTCGGGGCTGCCGGCGAGCTCCAGATAGATCCGGCGGAAGCCGTCCACGGACCGGTGGAGCGTGAACTGGTCGACGACCCGGCTGCGGGCCCGCGCGCCCAGTTCGGTGCGGTACGTGTCGTCGCGCAGCAGCGCGAGCGTGGCCTCGGCCATCAGGGCGGGCTCGCGCGGCGGCACCACCAGACCGGCGTCCCCGACGGCCTCGCGCACCCCGCCCACATCGGTGGAGACGGTGGCGCGGCCGCAGGACATCGCCTCTATCAACGAGAAAGGGAACCCCTCACTGATGCTGGAGAGCATCACCACGCTCCCCGCCGCGTACGCGCTGGCGACGTCGCTGATGCGGCCCTCGTAGCTGATGCCGTCGCTCACGCCGAGCTCGGCGGCGAGCTTCTCCAGGCGGGTGCGGTAGTCGGCGTTGCCCGCCGGGACGGGGCCGAACAGCCGCAGCCGCACCTCCGGCAGCTCCGCCCTGACCATGGCGTACGCCCGGATCAGGGTCTCCAGGTCCTTGATGGGGTCGACGCGGCCGCACCAGCTGAGGGTGGGCACCGCCGGGTCGGGTCCGGCGTGCGGGAAGAGGTTGGGGTCGACGCCGTTGTAGACCGTCCTGATGCGGTCCACCGGCGCCCCGCCGCGCTCCTCCCAGCGGCGGTTGTACTGGTTGCACGGGGTGATGAGGTCGGCCTGGCGGTAGCCCATCGAGTTGAGCTCGCGGTAGAAGCTGAGGATCACCGACTTCACCGGCCAACTCTGCTCGCCCGTGCGGTAGCCGAGGTAGCGCTCGCGCAGGTAGATGCCGTGTTCGGTGAGGAGGAAGGGCACGCCGTCGAAGTGCTGGGCGGCGAGCGCGGGCAGGGTGGCCAGCCCGCTGCTGACCGCGTGCGCCACGCAGTCCTCCGGGAGCCGGGCGGCCAGCGGGCGCAGCGCGTGTTCGAGGAGGTCGGTGGCGGTCAGGGCGTCGTGCACGGTGGGCCGGGCCGCGGCTATCTGGAGGTGCGGCATGGTCCAGATCCACATCAGCGACCGCAGGGCGGCCTCCGAGCGCATCGCCGCCGAGAGCCGCCCGGCCCGGGCCAGCCGCGCCAGGGCGTACAGCCCCTGGGTGAAGTCGCAGCCGGACTCCGGGTCGAGCATCGAGA
The DNA here is from genome assembly GCF_014649795.1 of Streptomyces melanogenes. Lineage (GTDB taxonomy): Bacteria > Actinomycetota > Actinomycetes > Streptomycetales > Streptomycetaceae > Streptomyces > Streptomyces noboritoensis. Next base: position 309,400 of record NZ_BMTS01000003.1, on the reverse strand, counting down.
GCAGGAACCGCTCATAGACGTCTATGAAGCGGCGCCGCTCCTTGCCGAGGAGTGGCCGCCGGGCCGGCACCGTCCCCCACAGGGGGAACGCCGTGTGCCGGTACACGTTCGGCGGCAGCTCCCAGGTGACCGGCTCGCGGCCGCTGCCGGTGAGGGCCAGGACGTTGAAGTCCACCTCCGGCATCCCGCGGACGAGCTGGTCGCACCAGGTGCTCACACCTCCGTGGATGTGCGGATAGGTGCCTTCCGTGAGCATGGTGACATGACGGCCACTGCTCGGCATTGGTGTCCCCCCTGGACAGCGAATGTCAGTCGGCTGGTCAGGCCGGAAGCTTCAGCGTGATCGCCGCCTGGAGCGGTCCGGGTGAGGACCAGGCGGAGCGCTGACCCGCGTACGGCGTGCCGAACGCGGTGGTACCGAGGAGCTGTTGCTGCTGGGTGCCCTCGGGAGCGGTGATGGGTGCCACCACGCCCGACGGCGCCTGGACGGTCACGGCGGTACCGATGCGGTACGCGGTGACCTTGCCGTCCTCGACCGCCTTGGCCCAGGTGGCCTGGCGGCCGAGTTCGGTACCGATGTCCCGCTGGCGCAGGTTGACGACGGGCGCGCTGTCCGCGAACAGCCCACGGTAGTCGCCCAGGACCTTGTCCAGGACCGGGTAGAGGATCCGCTCCTCGGCGAGGTTGGACTGGTGGACGTAGTGCGGCCGCGGGTCGTTGCCGAGCACGTGGCGCAGCGCGGTGCCGGCCTCCTGGGGAACGATGTGGGACCGGTAGCCGGTGGCGGTGTCCAGCGGCGCGGGCAGGCAGGTGGACGTCGGGTTGTCCTCGCAGATCCCGCTGCCGCCGTCCGCCTTCGAGGTGTAGATCCAGTTGTACTCGTCGGTCATCTCGGCGGCCCTGCCGACGTTGTAGTACACGTTCATCGGGTAGCGCGGCACCGTGAGGGCCTGGCCGACCGCGCGCTGCTGCGGCTCGCGCGAGTTGTCGCTGCCGGTCCACTTGACCCCGGCGTCGAGCAGCCCGCCGGCCAGGTTGGGGTTGTCCTGGGGCTGCTGCGGCAGGGTCTTCAGACCGGAGTGCTCACCGGTGACCAGCTCGGTGCGGTCGACCGGAAGGCCCTTCTGCACGCCCCAGTTGTAGTTGTTGGTGATCTGGCCGGAAATATCGCTCCGGCTCACCCACTTGGTGCTGCCGTCGGCGTTCTTCGCGCAGGTCCAGGGGACGGTGGTGGTGTCCTGGACGCAGCCGAGGAACTCGTGCGTGTAGGTGTGGTTCTCCCAGCGGAACTTGGCCTTGTCGGCGAGGAGCTGGGCGGTGAGCGCGTCGGTGCCGCCGTTCTCGGCCTTCCACTCCTCCCCGGAACCCGCGTTGTAGAGCAGGTCGAGGGTGAAGCCGTTGGCCTGCTCCCACTGGGCGGCGTACTGCGCGTCGGCCGCGGTCATCCGGATGTCGCTGGTCTGCCCGCTCCCCCCGGCGCAGTCGAAGTCGCCCGGGGTGCAGTTGGCCGCGGTGTCCCAGCGGGCGTCGGGCGCGAAGACGTCGTCGACATGCACGGCGAAATAATTGCGGCTCTGCCCGAGGTGTACGCCTTGAGTCAGCCATTCCACCATGCCGCGCGCCAGCACCTTGAACTGCTCCTGGTACTGGTTGTAGGCGAAGGTGACGACCAGTTCGGTGCGCCCGTCGTGGGTGTAGGACCCGACCAGGGAACCGCCGGTGGGCGCGGTGAGGTAGCTGGTGTAGCCGTCCCGGGGATGGCCCGCGTACCCGTAGCTCTCGGAGACCAGGGCGGAGTTGTCCTCGAAGGGAACCGTTCCGTCAAGGTAGTCGAACGGCCCGGCCTTGCCGTCCGCGGTGACCTGGGTCGTGGCGCCGTCCAGGACGCCCGCCCAACCGCCGTTCTGGTCGGTGTAGTCGAGCCCGACCTCTGGGTGGGCCCAGGTGTAGGCGTCGATCTGGCGGATGCCGAAGGTCTTCTCGTACGCCGCGAGCGCGGTCTGCTCGGGGGCGTCGGCCGAGCCGAACGGGATCTCGTTGGGCGCGACGACGCCCTGGAACTTGGCGCGGGGCCGCCCGCTCACCGTGTCGCTCAGGAAGGCCGCGTCAACGGTCTGGCGCCCGGCGTCGTTCAGCTTCACCGTCTGGTACGGCAGTCCGATGCTCTTCAACTGGGCGACCAGCGCTTCCACCGCGCTGCCCCCGTCGTCCAGGACGAGCACCTTGAGGTCGATGCGCGGCGCCGTGGCCGTGGTGGCGGCACTCGCCGCGGGTATGCCCGCCGCCAGGACGCCTGCGGCGATCAGCGCCACCGTGGTTCTGCCCGCCCGCAAGCGGTTCGCCTTCTTCACTGTTTCCCCCCTCATGGGGGCCCTTCCGCATGCGTGCGCACATGGCAGAGCCTGTGGAGATTACGCAAAGGAGCCCTGTGCGCCCTTGCCCGAACGGGCCGAGTGTGACCGAGCGCTCACAGTCTGGCGGGGAAACATTGAAGAGACACCACGGATGAGTGAATTGCCGCCGCCGTGATCGAAGCGCATCCGCGCGCGTACGCTCGTATCCGCGCCCAACTCGGCCGATTTACGATGCGCCGGGGCACAGCCGACCCATCCCTCGGCTCGGAAACTCAACGGAAGAGAGACTTCACCACCGTGACTGCTCTGACTCTCAGCACTGCCGGTGCCGCGACGCTGCGCGCCGACGCCGTGGTCGTCGGCATCGCCAAGGGCACCGGGCCCAAGGCGGGTCCGGTCCTGGCGCCGGGCGCCGAGGCCGTGGACAAGGCGTTCGGCGGCAAGCTCGCCGGCGTCCTGGAGACCCTGGGTGCCTCCGGTGCCGAGGGCGAGGTGACCAAGCTGCCGTCGCCGTCCGGCCTGAAGGCGCCGGTCGTGCTGGCGGTCGGGCTCGGCACGGCCCCCGGGAAGGACGAGGCGTTCGCCGCCGAGGTGCTGCGGTCCGCCGCTGGCGCCGCGGCCCGCGCGCTCACCGGCACCAAGAAGGCCGCGTTCGCGCTGCCCGTGGAGGCGGCCGAGGACGTGGCGGCCATCGCGGAGGGGGCGCTGCTCGGTGCGTACGCCTTCACCGCGTACCAGGACGGCAAGGGCGCGAAGGCGCCAGTGGCCGAGATCGCCCTGATCGGCGCCAAGCCGCGTGACAAGGCTCACAAGGCGGCCGCCGAGCGCGCCATCACGCTGGCCGAGGAGATGAACCGGGCCCGCGACCTGGTGAACACCCCGCCGAACGACCTCTACCCCGAATCCTTCGCCGCAGTCGCCACCGCGGCCGCCAAGGAGCACGGCGTCAAGGTCCAGGTGCTCGACGAGAAGGCGCTCACCAAGGGCGGCTACGGCGGCATCCTCGGCGTCGGCACCGGCTCCGCCAACGGGCCTCGCCTGGTCCGCATCGCCTACACCCACCCGGCCGCGGCCAAGTCGCTCGCCTTCGTCGGCAAGGGCATCACCTACGACTCGGGCGGCATCTCGCTGAAGCCGGCCGGCCACAACGAGACGATGAAGTGCGACATGGCCGGCGCCGCCGCCGTCTTCGCCGCCGTCGTCTCGGCCGCCCGCCTCGGCCTGAAGGTGAACGTCACCGGCTGGCTGGCGCTCGCCGAGAACATGCCGTCGGGCACCGCCACCCGCCCGGGCGACGTCCTGCGCATGTACAGCGGCAAGACCGTCGAGGTCCTCAACACCGACGCCGAGGGCCGGCTGGTGCTCGCCGACGCCCTGGCCAAGGCCTCCGAGGAGAACCCGGACGCGATCGTCGACGTGGCGACCCTGACCGGCGCCATGATGATGGCGCTCGGCAGCCGCACGTTCGGCGTCATGGCCAACGACGACGCCTTCCGCACCGCCGTCCACGAGACGGCCGAGGAGGCCGGCGAGCCGTCCTGGCCCATGCCGCTCCCCGCCGATCTGCGCAAGGGCATGGACTCCCCGACCGCCGACATCGCCAACATGGGCGAGCGGATGGGCGGCGGCCTGGTGGCCGGTCTGTTCCTGAAGGAGTTCGTGGGCGAGGGCATCACCTGGGCCCACCTGGACATCGCGGGCCCGGCCTACAACGAGGGCGCCCCCTTCGGCTACACCCCCAAGGGCGGCACCGGCTCCGCGGTCCGCACCCTGGTCCGGCTGGCCGAGCGCACCGCCGACGGCGAGCTGGGCTGACCCCATGTGACACCGATGGCCTCGGGCATACGCCCGAGGCCGTTCGTGTTCCTCCCCCGGGTCCGTCCGGATTCCGCTCTGGACGAAATCCACGGATACGTACACGGTGATCGCCCTCCCGAGAGGACGATCGCCGTCCCGGAGCCCGGCCCCGCGTCCCGCCTTCCGGCAACAAGTGCGAAGATGGGTTCTCGGCAGGACAGGGCCCCCACCACAGGGCCGACGAAGACAGCGGCCGAACACCAGCCGCCGCCCGGTCACGGGACCGGCGCCCGGCGCACATGCATGGAGGACGTGACGTGGCGAACGACGCCAGCACCGTTTTCGACCTAGTGATCCTCGGCGGTGGCAGTGGCGGCTACGCCGCGGCCCTGCGCGGAGCGCAGCTGGGCCTGGACGTCGCACTGATCGAGAAGAACAAGCTCGGCGGCACCTGCCTGCACAACGGCTGCATCCCCACCAAGGCCCTGCTGCACGCCGGCGAGATCGCCGACCAGGCGCGCGAGGCCGAGCAGTTCGGTGTCAAGGCCACCTTCGAGGGCATCGACATCGCGGCCGTCCACAAGTACAAGGACGACGTGATCTCGGGCCTCTACAAGGGCCTCCAGGGCCTGGTCGCCTCCCGCAAGGTGACGTACATCGAGGGTGAGGGCCGCCTGTCGTCGCCCACCTCGGTCGACGTCAACGGGCAGCGCGTCCAGGGCCGCCACGTCCTCCTGGCGACCGGCTCCGTGCCGAAGTCGCTGCCGGGCCTGGAGATCGACGGCAACCGCATCATCTCCTCGGACCACGCGCTGACCCTGGACCGGGTCCCGCAGTCCGCGATCATCCTGGGCGGCGGCGTCATCGGCGTCGAGTTCGCCTCGGCGTGGAAGTCCTTCGGCACCGACGTCACCGTCGTCGAGGGCCTCAAGCACCTCGTCCCGGCCGAGGACGAGAACTCCTCGAAGCTCCTGGAGCGCGCGTTCCGCAAGCGCGGCATCAAGTTCAACCTGGGCACCTTCTTCCAGAAGGCCGAGTACACCCAGAACGGTGTCAAGGTCACGCTGGCCGACGGCAAGGAGTTCGAGGCCGAGGTCCTCCTCGTCGCCATCGGCCGCGGCCCGGTCTCGCAGGGCCTCGGTTACGAGGAGCAGGGCGTCGCGATGGACCGCGGCTACGTCCTGGTCGACGAGTACATGCGCACCAACGTGCCGACCATCTCGGCCGTCGGTGACCTCGTCCCGACCCTCCAGCTCGCGCACGTCGGCTTCGCCGAGGGCATCCTGGTGGCGGAGCGTCTGGCCGGTCTCAAGACCGTCCCGATCGACTACGACGGTGTGCCGCGCGTGACGTACTGCCACCCCGAGGTCGCCTCCGTCGGCATCTCCGAGGCCAAGGCCAAGGAGATCTACGGTGCGGACAAGGTCGTCGCCCTGAAGTACAACCTGGCGGGCAACGGCAAGAGCAAGATCCTCAAGACCGCGGGCGAGATCAAGCTCGTCCAGGTCAAGGACGGTGCCGTGGTCGGCGTCCACATGGTCGGTGACCGTATGGGCGAGCAGGTCGGCGAAGCCCAGCTGATCTACAACTGGGAGGCCCTGCCGGCCGAGGTCGCGCAGCTCATCCACGCGCACCCGACGCAGAACGAGGCGCTCGGCGAGGCGCACCTGGCGCTGGCCGGCAAGCCGCTGCACTCCCACGACTGATTGCCCTCGGGCGCGACGACCACTTCCGCAAATCTGTAAGGAGAAACTGAAACCATGTCGGTTTCCGTAACCCTTCCGGCGCTCGGCGAGAGCGTCACCGAGGGCACCGTCACCCGCTGGCTGAAGGCCGAGGGCGAGCGCGTCGAGGCCGACGAGCCGTTGCTCGAGGTCTCGACCGACAAGGTCGACACCGAGATCCCGGCCCCCGCCTCCGGCATCCTGGCCTCCATCAAGGTCGCCGAGGACGAGACCGTCGAGGTCGGCGCCGAGCTGGCGATCATCGACGACGGCTCGGGCGCCCCGGCCGCCGCCGCTGCTCCGGCCGCCGCTCCCGCCCCGGCCCCCGTGGCCGAGGCTCCGGCCGCCCCGGCGCCGGTCGCCGAGGCCCCGGCCCCGGCTGCCGCCCCCGCCGGTGGCGCCGCCGGCACCGACGTGACGCTGCCCGCCCTGGGCGAGTCCGTCACCGAGGGCACCGTCACCCGCTGGCTGAAGCAGGTCGGCGAGGAGGTGGCCGAGGACGAGCCGCTCCTCGAGGTCTCCACCGACAAGGTCGACACCGAGATCCCCGCCCCGGTCGCCGGTGTGCTCCTGGAGATCGTGGTCGGCGAGGACGAGACCGCCGAGGTCGGCGCCAAGCTGGCCGTCATCGGCGCAGCGGGTGCCGCGCCCGCCGCCGCTGCCGCCCCGGCCGCCCCGGCTCCGGCCGCTGCCCCCGCCCCGGCCCCGGTGGCCGCTCCGGCGCCCGCTCCGGTCGCCGCTCCGGCTCCGGCCGCCCCCGTGGCCGCCCCGGCCGCGCCCGCCGCCCCGGCGCCCGCTCCGGTCGCCGCTCCGGCCCCGGTGACCCCGGCTCCGGCCCCGGTCGCCACCTCCGGCGACGACGGCGCGTACGTCACGCCGCTGGTCCGCAAGCTCGCCTCCGAGTCCGGTGTGGACCTGGGCGCGGTCAAGGGCACCGGCGTCGGCGGCCGCATCCGCAAGCAGGACGTCATCGCCGCCGCCGAGGCCGCGAAGGCCGCCGCCCCGGCGCCGGTCGCCGCCGCGCCCGCCGCGAAGGCCGCCCCCTCCCTGGAGGCGTCCCCGCTGCGCGGCCAGACGGTCAAGATGACCCGGATGCGCAAGGTCATCGGCGACAACATGATGAAGGCCCTGCACTCGCAGGCCCAGCTCACCACCGTCGTCGAGGTGGACATCACGAAGCTGATGAAGCTCCGTGCCGCCGCCAAGGACTCCTTCGCCGCCCGTGAGGGTGTCAAGCTGTCCCCGATGCCGTTCTTCGTGAAGGCCGCGGCCCAGGCGCTGAAGGCCCACCCGGTCATCAACGCCCGGATCAACGAGGACGAGGGCACCATCACGTACTTCGACTCGGAGAACATCGGCATCGCCGTGGACTCCGAGAAGGGTCTGATGACGCCGGTCATCAAGGGTGCGGGCGGTCTGAACCTCGCCGGCATCTCCAAGGCGACCGCCGAGCTGGCCGGCAAGGTCCGCGCCAACAAGATCACCCCGGACGAGCTGTCCGGCGCGACCTTCACGATCAGCAACACCGGCTCGCGCGGTGCGCTGTTCGACACGGTCATCGTGCCGCCGAACCAGGTCGCGATCCTGGGCATCGGCGCCACCGTCAAGCGCCCGGCGGTCATCGAGACCGCCGAGGGCACCGTCATCGGCATCCGTGACATGACCTACCTGGCGCTCTCCTACGACCACCGTCTGGTGGACGGCGCCGACGCGGCCCGCTACCTGACGGCCGTCAAGGCGATCCTGGAGGCCGGCGAGTTCGAGGTCGAGCTCGGCCTGTAGGACCGCGGCCGTACGGTCTGTGACGAAGGCGCCCCTGCCCGGAGTGATTCCAGGTGGGGGCGCCGCCGTATTGTCTAGAGGTCACCGCTCGCGCGAAGGAGCTCTTCATGACCCCGCCCGTCGTCCACTCGCTGCGCGAGCAGATCCGCGAGCACATCGTGGAGGGGATCGTCAGCGGCCGCTGGAAGCCGGGTGAGCGGATCGTGGAGCGCCGCATCGCGGTCGAGCTCCAGGTGAGCCAGACGCCCGTCCGGGAGGCCCTGCGCGAGCTGGAGTCCCTGCGGCTGATCGAGTCGGCCCCCAACAAGGGCGTACGGGTGCGGAACCTGACGGCGGCCGACCTGGAGGAGAGCTACCCGGTCCGGGCGGGCCTGGAGCAGATCGCGGCGGAGCTGGCCGCGGACCGCCTCGCGGCCGACTGCTCGGCGCTTGAGCCGCATGTGGCGGCGCTGTACGAGGCGGACGCGGCGGCGGACGGAACGGCGCAGGTCCGGCACACGGTGGGGTTCCACCGGGAGCTGGTGCGGGCGGCGCACAACAGCGTGCTGCTGCACACGTGGGAGGGCCTGGGCATCGAGGTCTTCACGGCCCTGTCCATCCGCTGGCTGGGCACGGTCCAGAAGTCCTACGCGGAGGAGCACCAGGAGCTGGTGGAGGCGTTCCGCCGCCACGACCCGCGCATCGGCACGCTGGTCAAGTCGCACGTCCTAGGCTGCGCGCCCCGGGCTTAGCCCCCACCCCGCCCCTTCCCTAAACCCTCCGGGGGTGGGTGGGGCGAAGGTGTGTCCCCGGGGGCTGCGCCCCCGGACCCCTGTCGCGGGGCCTGCGGCCCCTGCACCCCGCTCCTTTCGTCTGCGGACCGTGGATGGCTGGTCGCGCAGTTCCCCGCGCCCCTAAAGATGCCGCTCCGCGGCAATCCCCTGGGCGCCCCGCAGGGGCGCATCTCAGGGGCGCGGGGAACTGCGCGACCAGCCCGCCACCCACCCGCAGACAAACACCGGGCCTGACCAACCGCCCGCTCATACTCCGGTGCCCCCGCTCATCCGTACCCACCCCCACCTGCGAAAACAAGGCACCCCGTGCCCCCATCCGCGGCACCCTGTGCCGACTTTTTCGATATCGAGAAGTTTTTCGCTCAACGCTTTGATCGATCATCGATCGGCGGCTTACAGTCGACGGCGGACTTACCCGGTCCACCGCCCTGTCCTGCCAGACAAGGCCCCTTTCTCCACCCCCCTCCTGTCCGGAAGGCGGCGATCATGATCGACCCCACGCCCAAGTCTCCGAGCGAGCTCGACCAGCTCCCGGACCGTGACACCGAGGAGACCGCCGAGTGGGCGGCCTCCCTCGATGCCGTCGCCAAGGCCGCCGGCCCGCACCGGGCCGCGTATCTGATGCGCCGCACGCTCCAGCACGCCGAAGGCGCGGGCCTGGCCCTGCCCAAGCTGCTGGAGACGGACTACGTCAACACCATCCCCAGCTCCGCCGAACCCGTCATCGACGGCGACGAGGAGATGGAGCGCCGGATCACGGCCTGGAACCGGTGGAACGCCGCCGCGATGGTCACCCGCGGCTCCAAGCACGGCGTCGGCGGCCACATAGCCACCTTCGCCTCCGCGGCCTGGCTCTACGAGACCGGCTTCAACCACTTCTTCAAGGGGAAGGAGGCCGACGGCTCCGGCGACCAGCTGTACATCCAGGGCCACGCCTCCCCCGGCATCTACGCCCGCGCCTTCCTCGACGGCCGTCTGAACGAGACGCACCTCGACAACTTCCGGCAGGAGTCCGGCGGCAACGGCCTGCCCTCCTACCCGCACCCGCGCCGACTGCCCTGGCTGTGGGAGTTCCCGACCGTCTCCATGGGTCTCGGTCCCCTCTCCGCCATCTACCAGGCGCGCTTCAACCGGTACCTCACCAACCGCAACATCAAGGACGTCTCGGCCTCCCACGTGTGGGCCTTCCTCGGTGACGGCGAGATGGACGAGCCCGAGTCGACCGCCGCACTCGCGCTCGCCGCGCGTGAGGGCCTCGACAACCTGACCTTCGTCATCAACTGCAACCTGCAGCGCCTCGACGGCCCGGTCCGCGCCAACTTCAAGATCGTGCAGGAGCTGGAGGCCCAGTTCCGCGGCGCCGGCTGGAACGTCGTGAAGTCGCTGTGGGGCGGCGCCTGGGACGAGCTGTTCGCGCTCGACACCACCGGCGCACTGGTCCGCCGCCTCCGGGAGGTCCCGGACGCGCAGGTGCAGACGTACCAGACGCGTGACGCGGCCTACATCCGCGAGGACTTCTTCGGCAAGGACCCGGCGCTCGTCGAGATGGCGAAGCTGCTCACGGACGACAAGATCCTTGAGTGCTTCCACCTCTCGCGCGGTGGCCACGAGCCCCGCAAGGTGTACGCCGCGTACAAGGCCGCCCTGGAGTTCAAGGGCGCGCCGACCGTCATCCTGGCGCAGACCGTCAAGGGCTTCACCCTCGGTGAGGGCTTCGCGTCCAAGAACGCGAACCACCAGATGAAGAAGCTCTCGAACGACGAGTTCAAGAACATGCGGGACCTGCTGGACCTCCCCATCTCCGACGCGCAGTTCGTCGACGGGGTCGTGCCCTACGGCCACCCCGGTGCCGACTCCCCCGAGGTCCGCTACCTCCAGGAGCGGCGCGCCGCCCTCGGCGGTCCCGCCCCGGCCCGCCGCACGCACGCGATCGCCCCGCTGCCCGCCCCGGCCGACAAGGCGTTCGCCGCGTTCGACAAGGGCTCCGGCAGCCAGTCCATGGCCACCACCATGGCGTTCGTCCGGCTGGTGAAGGACCTCATCCGCGACAAGGAGACCGGCAAGCGCTGGGTCCCGATCGTCCCGGACGAGGCCCGCACCTTCGGTATGGAGAGCCTGTTCCCGTCCCTCGGGATCTACTCGCCCAAGGGCCAGACGTACGAGCCGGTCGACCGCGACCAGCTGATGTACTACCGCGAGGCGAAGGACGGCCAGATCCTCAACGAGGGGATCACCGAGGCCGGTTCGATGGCCGACTTCATCGCCGCGTCGTCCGCGTACTCCACGCACGGCGAAGCGATGATCCCGTTCTACATCTTCTACTCGATGTTCGGCTGGCAGCGCACCGCCGACCAGATGTGGCAGCTCGGCGACCAGCTGGGCCGCGGCTTCCTGGTGGGCGCCACCGCCGGTCGTACGACGCTGACCGGTGAGGGCCTGCAGCACGCCGACGGCCACTCGCCGGTGATCGCCGCGACCAACCCGGCGGCCCTGACGTATGACCCGGCGTTCGCGTACGAGATCGGCACGATCGTCAAGGACGGTCTGCGCCGGATGTACGGCGAGGCGGCTCCGGGCGAGGACCAGGACGTCTTCTACTACCTCACCGTCTACAACGAGCCCATGCCGCAGCCCGCCAAGCCGGCCGGGATCGACGAGGGCATCATCAAGGGCCTCTACCGCTTCAACACGGCCGAGTCGGCCGGGCTGAACGTGGCGGCCGCCAACCCGGCTCGCATCCAGCTGCTCGGCTCCGGCACCGCGATCCACTGGACCCTCGCGGCCCAGAAGCTGCTCGCCGAGGAGTGGGGCGTGGCGGCCGACGTGTGGTCCGCGACCTCCTGGACCGAGCTGCGCCGGGACGCGCTGGAGGCCGACGCGGCGCTGCTGCGCGGCGAGGAGCGCGTGCCGTACGTACGCCAGGCGCTGGCCGGTGCCGAGGGCCCGGTCCTCGCGGTCAGCGACTACATGCGCCAGGTCCCGGACCAGATCGCGCAGTGGGTCGAGCAGGACTACTCCTCGCTCGGTGCGGACGGGTTCGGCCTCTCCGACACCCGTGACGCGGCCCGCCGCCACTTCGGCGTCGACGCCCAGTCGATCGTCGTCGCGGCCCTGGCCCAGCTGGCCCGCCGCGGCGAGGTCAAGGCGTCTTCGGTGAAGGAAGCGCGCGAGCGGTACGGCCTGTAAGGCCGCCAGAACGCGGTGTACGCCCCCGGGCCCGGCTCTGTGCCGCGCGCCCGGGGGCGTCTCTGTTTCGTCTGCGGGTGAGTGGGCGGCTGGTCGCGCAGTTCCCCGCGCCCCTAAAGGACTATGGCTGAGCTGAGCTCTCCGGCTGCGGCCAACTACCTAAGGGGCGCGGGGAACTGCGCGACCAGTTGGGGACGGCCCGCAGACAAAGACCGGGCCTATAAGGGGCGCGACCAGCCCACCACCGGCCCGCGAACAAACACCGGGCCATCATGGGGCACATGCGTGCCGCCCGGCTGATCAAGATGGTCCTGTTGCTCCAGTCGCGTCCCTCCATGTCCGCCTCCCAGCTCGCCCGCGAGCTAGACGTCTCCGAGCGGACCGTCACCCGCGACGCCCAGGCGCTCGCCGAGGCCGGCGTGCCGGTGTACGCCGAGCGGGGGCGGGCCGGCGGGTACCGGCTGATCGGGGGGTACCGCACCCGGCTCACCGGCCTCGACCGGGACGAGGCAGCCGCCCTGTTCCTCTCCGGCGTGCCGGGCGCCCTGCGGGACATGGGCCTGGAGGACGCCGCCTCCGCCGCCCGCCTCAAGGTGTCGGCCGCCCTGCTCCCCTCCCTGCGGGACGCCCCCGCGAGCGCGGGGCGGCGCTTCCACCTGGACGCGCCCGGCTGGTGGCAGGAGCCCGAAACGCCCGAGCACCTGCCCGCCGTGGCCCGTGCCGTATGGGCGGACCTGGTCGTACGGGTCGTCTACCGGCGACGGGACGGGGAGTCGGTGGCACGGCGTCTGGAGCCGTACGGCCTCGTCCTGAAGGCCGGGGTCTGGTACGTGTGCGCCCGCGCCGACGACGCGCACCCGGGCTTCCGGGTCTACCGCCTCGACCGGTTCGACCAAGTGGCGCAGAGCGAGGACGGCTTCGTACGGGACGAGTCCTTCGATCTCGCCGGGTTCTGGGCCGAGCGGGCGGCCGGATTCGCCCGGGAGATGCTCCAGGAGACGGTGCTCGTCCGGGTCTCGGCGGCCGGCGCCGCCCGGCTGCCGTACGTCACCGGCGACCGGGAGTCGGTCCTGGCCGCCCTGGACGCTGCCGGGGAGCCGGACCAGCAGGGCCGGGTGACCGTCACGCTCGCCGTGGAGTCGTACGACGTGGCGTTCGCCCAGCTCATGCCGCTCGGCCAGGAGGTGGAGGTGCTCGAACCCGCTGTACTGAGGGAACGGTTCGCCGACGCGGCCGGCGCGATGGGCGCGCTCTACGGCCGGGACCACCGGGGCGAATGATTCGATCCGGCCGCCCGAAGGGCTGATTTGCGCGGCTCCGCGTGCGCGGCCACCCGCCAGCCACGATGCTGGATCCCGTGATGGACGAGACGGAATTCTGGGAGCTGATCGACAGCACCCGCGAGGACGCCGAGGGCGACCCCGAGGACCATGCGGAGCTGCTGGTGGAGCGCTTGCTGCAGCTCGACCCGGAATCCGTGCTGGACTTCGCCAGGCACTTCGAGGCCCGCTACAACCGCGCGTACGCCTGGGATCTGTGGGGCGCGGCGGCCGTGCTGCTCGGCGGCGCCAGCGACGACGCGTTCGACTACTTCCGCTGCTGGCTCATCGGCCAGGGCCGGGAGGTGTTCGAGGGCGCCCTGCACGACCCGGACCACCTCGCCGAGCTCCTGGACGAGTTCGACGAGGAGATCGACGGCGACGGCGAGGACCTCGGTTACGCGGCGGACGAGGCGTACGAGCAGCTCACCGGGGCCGTGGCGCCCGACCTGGGGATCTCGCCCCAGCCCTCCGAACCGCTGGGCACCCCGATCGACTTCGAGGACGACCGCGCCCTGGCGGAACGGTTCCCCCGGCTGTGGGAGCGATTCGGCACGTCCGGCTAGGACGGCGGGGCGCCGTTCGTCGGGGCCAGGGCCAGGAGCGCCACGTCGTCCTTGGCGCGGCCCGCGTACCGGACCAGGTCGTCGCGGACCGCCTCGGTGAGCGCGGCGAGGCCGTCGCGCGGGGCGGCCAGCGCCGCCAGCCGCTCCCCCAGCGGATAGAAGACCCCCGCCCCGTCGCGCGCCTCGGTCACCCCGTCCGTGTACGCGAGGATCCTGTCCCCCTGCGCGAGCTCCACCCGCAGCTCCCCCGGCGGCGCCAGGCCCGCGAGACCGAGGCCGAGCGGTGGCGCGGGCTCGGCGGCGAGTTCCGCGGCGGTGCGGCCGCGCAGCAGGAACGGCCGAGGGTGGCCGCAGCTCACCACCCGTACGACGGGCTCGTGCGGCGGGAACTCCAGGAGCAGCGCGGTCGCGAACAGCTCGCCGTGGCCGTCCGGGCGCGCGTCGACCACCAGGCGGCGGTCGAGTCGGGCGGCGACGGCCGACAGCGTGGGCTCGTCCAGGACCGCCTCGCGGAAGGCGCCGAGCAGCGCGGCCACCGTGCCGACCGCCGCCAGGCCGTGGCCCTGGACGTCCGCGATCACCGCCCGTACGCCGTGCGGGCCCTCGCGCACGTCGTAGAAGTCGCCGCCGACCAGGGTGCCGCGCTGGGCGGCCTGGTAGAGCCCGGCGCAGCGCACCGGCCCCACCGCGGCCGGCAGCGGCGGCAGCACCGCGAGCTGGGCGGCCTCGGCGACGGTGCGGACGGTCACCAGCTGGTGGTCGCGGCGCTGGCGCACCCAGGCCACGACGATGCTGAAGACCACGACGACGGCGAGGGTGAGGATGTCGCCGCCGTGCGGGTACCAGTCGCGGGTGTGCGGCAGCAGCACGCCGACGAAGGTGACGGTGGCCAGCACGACCGTGCCGATCGGGCCGTACGCGAAGGCGGCCAGCGGTGGCACGGCGGCCAGGAAGTAGCCCAGCTCGACCCCGTTGGGGGTGCCGAGCTGGGCGGCCGTGATCCCGGCGAGGACCACCACCGGGAGCGCCCGCTGCCACAGCGGCCGGGCGGCGACCGGCAGCAGCCCGGACGCGCCCTCGTCCACCATGGCGAAGCTCCTCGCCGCCGGTCTTCCGCTGCTTTCTCCTGTATCTCCTGTTCTACGTCACTCGGTGAGCGAGCGCCCCATGAGCACGTCGTCCACGTACCCCCCGTCCAGCAGGAACTCTCCGGGCAGGACGCCCTCGACCGCGAAGCCCTCCGACTCGTACAGCTTGCGGGCGGGGGTGTTGTGGCCCAGGACGCGCAGGGTGAGGCGGCGGGCGCCCTGGCGCCGGGACTCCTCCACGGCGGCGCGCAGCAGGGCCCGGGCGACGCCCCGGCCCCGGGCGCGGTCGGCGACGGCGAGGCCCTGGATCTGGCGGACGTGGCTGTTGCAGTCGAGCCGGGTGGACCGGACCAGGCGCAGATATCCGGCCACCAGGCCGTCGAGCTCGGCCACCAGGTAGCACGAGGGCGGGTTGGCGGGGTCGAAGAACGGTTCGAAAGGGGGCTCGGGCCGGGGCTGGACGGCGTGCAGCGGCGACCAGACGGCGCGGTCGAGCTCGGCGAGGGCGGTGTCGTCGGTGTGACGGGCGGGGCGTATGTGCGGCGAGGGCATGGGGCCACTGTGCCATCGGGGTACGGGTGCGGAAGCATGGTTTCCGCCCCGGAGCGGGGCACCCTCCACCATCGGGAGAAGGCGGCATGCGGATCGCGATCACGGGCTCGACCGGGCTCATCGGCACGGCGCTCGCGCAGTCACTGCGGGCGGACGGGCACGACCTCGTCAAGCTGGTGCGGCGCCCGGCGCGGGCCGGCGACGAGGTCGAGTGGGACCCGAAGCGGCAGTACGTGGACGTGGCCGGGCTCGTCGGGTGCGAGGCCGTGGTCCATCTGGCCGGGGCCGGGGTCGGCGACCACCGGTGGACCGCCGCGTACAAGAAGGAGATCCGCGACAGCCGGGTGCTCGGCACGGCCGCCCTCGCCGAGGCCCTGGCCTCGCTCGACGTGCCGCCGAAGGTGCTGCTGTGTGGCACGGCGATCGGCTACTACGGCGATACGGGCACGCGCGCGGTGGACGAGGAGGCGCCCCCCGGCGACGGCTTCCTGGCGGGGGTCTGCGTGGAGTGGGAGGAGGCGGCGGCCCCGGCGGCCGAGGCGGGGATCCGTACGGTGTTCGCGCGCACCGGGCTGGTGGTGGCGCGCGGGGGCGGCGCCTGGGGCAGGCTCTTCCCGCTCTTCCGGGCGGGGCTCGGCGGACGCCTTGGCAGCGGGCGCCAGTACTGGTCGTTCATCTCCCAGCACGACCACACGGCGGCGCTGCGGCACCTGCTCGACAGCCCCGAGCTGTCCGGCCCGGTGAACCTGACGGCCCCGGAGCCGGTCACCAACCGCGAGGTGACGGCGGCGATGGCCCGCGTCCTGCACCGCCCGGCCCTGCTCCCGGTCCCGGCCCCGGCGATCCGCGTGGCCCTCGGCGAGTTCGCGGCCGACGTCCTGGGCAGCCAACGGGTCGTGCCCCGCCGCCTGCTGGACTCGGGGTTCCGGTTCGCGTTCCCGGGGATCGACGAGGCGATCCGGGCGGCGGGGTAGCGGCACCGGCGCACGGTGTGCCGGCGGCGTGCCTCCGTGCTCGGTCGTGTGCGCGAGTCGCGGAATCGACCGCGCTTTCTACTCTCTGACCGAACTCCTGCATTTCGTGGGCCCGTTGGGGGCATGAGGCCTCCACCAAGCCGCGCCGACCTCAGGGAGGGGCACGTGCTCAGCACCGCACACCATGCGGACGTCGTCATCGTGGGGGCCGGGCTCGCCGGCCTGTCAGCGGCTCATCAGCTGACCGGCGCGGGGGTCACGGTCATGGTTCTGGAGGCCGCCGGGGAGGTGGGCGGGCGCATGTCCACCGAGCACCTCGACGGCTTCCGCCTCGACCGGATCGGCCAGTTGCTCTCCACCTCGTACCCGGAGCTGATGCGCACGCCCGGCCTGGACGGCCTGGCCCTGAGCGCGTTCGCGCCCGGGGTGCTCGTGCACAGCGCGGGCCGCCACTACCGGGCGGGCGTGCCACGGAGCGCGCGGGGCGCACTCGCAGCGGCGCGCGCCCTGGCGAGCGCCCCCAGGGGAGGCCCCCGGGGCGTGCCCAGGAGCTCCGCGCGGGGCGGCTCCCGCGGCGCCCCGACCCCGCTCGGCGGGGCGCTCGACCAAGCCCGGCTCGGGGCGTCGCTCGCCCGGCTCGCCGCGACCCCCGTCGAGCGGCTGCTGGCCCGGCCCGAACTGCCCATCGGGGCCGCCCTGCAGACCCGCGGCCTGCCCGCCCGCACCCTCGACGGGTTCGTGCGCCCGCTGCTCTCCGCGCTGCTCTGCGACCCGGACCTCACCACCTCCAGCCGGTGCGCCGACCTCGCCCTGCGCGGCTTCGCGCGCGGCCGGCTGTGCGTGCCGTCGGGGGGCGCGTCGGTGCTGCCGGAGCTGCTCACGGGCGCGCTGCCGCCCGGCACGGTCCGTACCGGCGTCAAGGCCACCTCGGTCGCCACGACCTCCGTGACCACCGCCGACCACGGCGTCATCGGCTGCCGTTCGCTGCTGCTCGCCACGGACGCGCGGGCCGCCGCCGAGCTGCTGCCCGGGCTCCGGGTGCCGCCGTTCCACCCGGTGACGGTGGTGCACCACACCGCCCCCGCGCCCCCGCTGGCCGAGCCCGCGCTGCTGCTGGACGCGGACGGGGGCGGGCCGGTGGCGCACACGGTGGTGATGAGCGAGGTCGACCCGGCGCGCGCGCCGCGCGGGCGGGCGCTCGTGAGCTCCACCGTGCTCGGCCCTCCGCCGCCGGACCTGGAGGCCTCGGTCCTGGCCCATCTGGGCCGGCTGTACGGGACGTCGACGGCGGACTGGGACCTGCTCGCCGTCCGGCACACCCCGGAGGCGGTCCCGGCGATGCCCGCGCCCCACGACGTACGCCGCCCTGTGCGGCTGCTGGCGGGCCTGTACGTGTGCGGGGACCACCGGGATACCAGCACGGTCCAGGGCGCCCTGTATTCGGGCCGCAGGGCCGCGGGGGCGATCCTGGCCGACATGGGCCTGCGCCCGGCGACCCAGACCCCCTCGGCCATCCGCCCGGCGGCCTGACGGGCTCCCGCCTGCGGTAGTTCGTCTGCGGACCATGGCTGGCTGGTCGCGCAGTTCCCCGCGCCCCTTAAATGCGCCCCTGCGGGGCGCCCAGGTGATTGCCGCGCAGCGGCATTCTTAGGGGCGCGGGGAACTGCGCGAGCAACCCACCACGGTCCGCAGACGAAAGCACGGTCAGGGGTACCTACCCGAGCGCCGCCACCCGGTCGCGATACGTCCGTACCGCCGCCGCATCCCGATATGGCTCCAGGCGGCGCTCGAAGTCCCGTACGTACTCCGTCGCCCGCACCGACCGCATCTCGCTCGCCTGCTGCGCCGCCTCCGCGGCGAGCGCGCAGGCCTGGTCGAGCTCGCCGAGGCCGAGCCGGGCGCAGGCCAGGACCACCCGGCAGAAGAGCCGCGAGCGGGCGTACGCCGGGGCGCGCAGCTGCAGGGAGCGCTCGGCGTGCTGCGCGGCCGCCCGGTACTGCTGGAGGTCCCGGTGGCAGTGCCCGAACTCGTCCGCGAGCTGCGCGTCGTCGAAGAACCGCGCCCAGTGCGGCACGTCGTCGCCCGGCCGGGCCGCCTCCATCGCCCGTTCCGCCCGCACCAACGACGCCGTGCACGCCCGGACCTCGCCGAGCACCCCGTGCCCGCGCGCCTCCACGGAGTGCAGCAGCGCCTGCACCACCGGCGGCGCCGAGGAGCCGACGCCCTGCTGGGCGACCCGCGCCAGCTGCACCGCCTCCCGGCCGTGGCCGAGGTAGACGGCCTGGCGGCTCATGGTGACCAGCACGTACGAGCCGTAGGCCCGGTCCCCGGCGGCCTGGGCGAGCCGCAGCGCCTGGACGAAGTACCGCTGCGCCAGACCGTGCGCGGCGATGTCGTACGACGTCCAGCCCGCGAGGCGGGTGAGGTCGGCGGCCGCCGCGAAGAGCCTGCGGCCGGTGTTCTCGCCGTAGCTGCCGCGCAGCATCGGCTCGGCCTCGTGCTCCAGGTAGCGCACCAGGGCCTGGCGCGCGTGGCCGCCGCCGTAGGCGTGGTCCAGGGTGCGGAAGAGCTCCCCGACCGAGCGCAGGGCCGCGATGTCGCCGCTGGTCACGCGCTGTCCCGGGCCCCGGTCCGAGCTGCGCTGCCGGGGTACGCCGGGGCGCCCCTGGCTGGGGATGCGCGGCGGCCCGGCGGCGGCCGCCTCGCCCGCGAAGCGCGGGGAGGGGTCGCCGTGGCCGACGCGTTCGTCGGCGCGCCCGATCAGCCAGTCCCGACTGGGCACCACGAGCCCGGCCGGGGTGAACGCGATCTTGCGCAGTTCGACGTGGCTGCCGGAGTCCTTGCGCCACAGACCGCTGACGATGTCGACGGCCTCCTCCGGGGTCGCCGCGAACTCCAGCCCGGCGTACACCGGCGCACAGGCGTCCAGCCCCAGGTCCTGGGCCGAGAGTCTGCGCCCCAGGCGCCGGGTGAACACCTCGGCGATCAGCGCGGGCGTGGTGCCGCGCGGCTGCTGCCCGCGCAGCCACCTGGTCACCGACGTCTTGTCGTACCGCAGGTCCAGGCCGTGCTCCAGGCCGAGCTGGTCCACGCGGCGCGCGAGGCCCGCGTTGGAGAACCCGGCCTCCGCGATGAGCGCGGCGAGCTGCCGGTTGGGCGTGCGCTGCGGGGGTCGTTCCGTCATCAGCTGTGCGATCTCCTGCCTTCCGGGCCAAGCGGGCAGCCCTCATGGAACGGGGGGAATTTAGCGGTCAATACCGCCCTGACCGCCGCCTTCGCCCCGCATTCATCCGATCGTGTGAGGAGGTGCCGTTTCTGCCCGCCGCACGCTGCCGTCGAACGCGGTCGTACAGTGGCTGGGGCGCATGTATGCACTGGGTGAGGAGCCGGGCGTGAACGAGCTGCGATTTGTCCGACTGGGTTTCGGCGACGACGCGGTCGAGTACCAACAGGCCTGGGACGAGCAGCGGCGGGTGCACGCGGCCCGGTTCGCCGACGAGATCCCGGACACCTGTCTGCTCCTGGAGCACCCGCCGGTCTACACGGCGGGCCGGCGCACGGACCCCAGCGAGCGCCCCCTGGACGGCACGCCCGTCGTGGACGTGGACCGGGGCGGCAAGATCACCTGGCACGGCCCGGGCCAGCTGGTCGGCTACCCGATCCAGAAGCTGCCGCGCCCGGTGGACGTGGTGGCGCACGTGCGCCGGCTGGAGGAGGCGCTGATCCGTACGGCCGCCGACTTCGGCCTGGAGACCACCCGGGTCGAGGGCCGCAGCGGGGTGTGGGTGCTCGGCGACCCGGTCGAGCAGCGCCCCAGGCCCGCCGGGCTCTCGCTCGACTTCGACCCCCGGCTCACCGACGAGGAGTTCGACCCGCGCCTGAACGGCCCGGAGTACGCGCCCTCCAACGCGGGCCAGCGCCGCGAGGACCGCAAGCTCGCCGCGATCGGCATCCGCGTCGCCAAGGGCGTGACGATGCACGGCTTCGCGCTGAACGTGAACCCGGACAACACCTGGTTCGACAGGATCGTGCCGTGCGGCATCCGCGACGCGGGCGTGACCTCGCTCTCGTACGAACTGGGCCGCGAGATCACGATCGCCGACGTCCTGCCGGTCGTCGAGAAGCACCTCAAGGACATCCTGGAGCACGCGGAACTGGCGCCCAGGGAGATCGAGCGCGCTACCGCCTAGTACGCCCCCGGCGCACCCGGATCGGGAATGCGCCCCTCTGGCCACGGGTTGGCCAGACGTAATGCCACGCAAATAACGGGCGTACCCTGGTGTCCGCCGAAGAATCGAAGTCATAGGGAGCACGTCGTGTCCGCAGTCGCACCCGACGGACGCAAGATGCTGCGCCTGGAGGTCCGGAACAGCCAGACCCCCATCGAGCGCAAGCCCGAGTGGATCAAGACCCGGGCGAAGATGGGCCCCGAGTACACCAAGATGCAGGCCCTGGTGAAGGGCGAGGGGCTGCACACGGTCTGCCAGGAGGCGGGCTGTCCCAACATCTTCGAATGCTGGGAGGACCGCGAGGCGACCTTCCTCATCGGCGGCGACCAGTGCACCCGGCGCTGCGACTTCTGCCAGATCGACACGGGCAAGCCCGAGGCGCTGGACCGCGACGAGCCCCGCCGCGTGGGCGAGTCCGTGGTCACCATGGACCTGAACTACGCCACGATCACCGGCGTCGCTCGCGACGACCTGGCGGACGGCGGCGCCTGGCTGTACGCGGAGACCGTGCGCCAGATCCACGCGCAGACGGCGGACCGCGCCGACGGCCGCACCAAGGTCGAGCTGCTCGCACCCGACTTCAACGCGGTGCCGGAGCAGCTGGCCGAGGTCTTCTCGTCCCGCCCCGAGGTCTTCGCGCACAACGTCGAGACGGTCCCGAGGATCTTCAAGCGGATCCGCCCCGGCTTCCGCTACGAGCGCTCGCTCGACGTCATCACCAAGGCCCGCGACTACGGCCTGGTGACCAAGTCGAACCTGATCCTCGGCATGGGCGAGACCCGCGAGGAGGTCAGCGAGGCGCTCCAGCACCTGCACGACGCGGGGTGCGAGCTCATCACGATCACCCAGTACCTGCGCCCCTCCGTGCGCCACCACCCCGTCGAGCGCTGGGTGAAGCCGCAGGAGTTCGTGGAGCTCAAGGAGGAGGCCGACGAGATCGGCTTCTCCGGTGTGATGTCGGGCCCGCTGGTCCGCTCCTCGTACCGCGCGGGCCGGCTCTTCCAGCAGGCGATGGAGCGGCGCGGCGAGACGGTTTCGCCGCCGGCCGCCGCGGAGGGCACCGCCGTCGGCGTGTGAGTGCGGCGGGTGAGTCTCGCGTGTGAATTCGCGCACAAAGACTTACCGGCCGGTAATGGCTGAATCGACGCGGCCCGTACATCCCCCGCAGGTAGGGGGTGTGTACGGGCCGCGTCAGCGTTTTACGGGGGCGCGTCAAGGTTTCATTGGTGTTTGACCGTTCGGACACGCCCTGGTAACACCAGTCAGTGACGCTGGATTCACGCACCGCGCACGCCCCCGAGCGTGAGCCCGCGCGCACGCCCCGTTCGTTCCGTATCCGGTTCCCGTCCTGGGGAGGACCTCACGATGCAGTCCGCGACGACCGTACGCGCCACCGCGCTCCCGTCCGTCACCGACGCACTGCGCGCCATGGAGTCCTTCCTCATGGGCGCGGGCCAGCGCACCGCCCGCCGCAACGCCTGGACCGCGGTCCTGGAGGACCGCCGCCGGGCCAAGGACCGGACCGAGGCGCAGCACGTACTGGAGGCCGTGGCTAGCCGTCGGTCCTAGGCCACGTAAACTTCAGTTCATGGCGAGGAAGGAAAACGCAGACACTACTGCGAACCCCGGGCGACTGAAGCAGATCGCCCTGACGTACAAGATGACCCGCAAGGCCGACTCGAAGGTCGGTCTCGTCGTCGCGGCAGTGGGAATCGTCACCTTCGGTGTCTTCCTCGCGCTCGGGTTCTGGATCGATCATCCCATCTACCTGGGCATTCTCGGCTTCCTGCTGGCCTTCCTCGCCATGGCGATCGTCTTCGGACGCCGTGCCGAGCGCGCTGCCTTCGGGCAGATGGAAGGACAGCCGGGGGCCGCGGCCGCGGTGCTCCAGAACATCGGCCGCGGCTGGACGACGACTCCGGCGGTGGCGATGAACAAGAGCCAGGACGTCGTGCACCGGGCGGTCGGCAAGGCCGGCATCGTGCTGGTGGCCGAGGGCAACCCGAACCGGGTGAAGTCGCTGCTGGCGGCCGAGAAGAAGAAGATGGCCCGGATCGTGGTGGACGTCCCCGTCCACGACGTGATGGTCGGCGACGGAGAGGGCCAGGTGCCCTTGAAGAAGCTCCGCACCACACTGCTGAAGCTCCCGCGCGTGCTGGCGGGGCCGCAGGTCACCGCGGCCAACGACCGGCTGCGCGCGATGGGCGACCTGATGAGCAACATGCCGCTTCCCAAGGGGCCGATGCCCAAGGGGATGCGGATGCCGCGTGGCGGGAAGGCGCGCTGACGCTCCGCTGGGGCGACCGGTGAAGGGGCGGCCGGGACCGAATGGTCCTGGCCGCCCCTTTCCCGTACGTACGGGACTGTGCGCTCCGCGCTGGGAGTGCCTTCGACTGCGGACCGTGGAGGGCTGGTCGCGCAGTTCCCCGCGCCCCTTACGGGGCGCTGCTTGCGGTACGTACGAAGGCTTCGGTCCGTACGAAGCTAGATCCGGACCTGGATCGCGCGCGCCAAGCGGTCGTGGAGGCCTCGGCCGTCTCGGTCCCAGACCAGGGCCGGGATGGCGAGGCAGAGCAGGACGCTGCGCAGGAGCGCGCGCGGGAAGCTGAGGCGGCCGCCGCCCTCGGCGATGAGGCGGAGGCCCAGGATGCGCTTGCCGGGGGTGGAGCCGACCGTGCCGACGGTCAGGATGCTCATCACCAGGAAGACGACGAGCGCCCAGTTGTTGGTGAGGTGGAGGGTGCGGTGCGCGAGCAGCCCGTATGCGATCAGGGCGCTCACCGACCAGTCGATGAAGATGGCGCCGAAGCGCCGACCCAGGGGGGCGATGGCGCCCGGCCCCTCCTCCGGCAGCCCGAGCTGTTCGCCGCGGTAACCGAAGTCGACGCCCATCTCCTCGGCCGCCGCCTTGGGCCCGGAGAGCCACGATCCGATTGCTTGCCTGTTGTCCACGCTTCCACGGTACCGGCCGGTGTGCGAAGGCCCGCCGCCGGGATGGCCAAGAGGCCTGCATTTATCCCATTTATACGGGTCTTGATGCGCCGCCTACCCGGGCCCCGGTTAACTTGGGCGAAACAAACGGGTCACGCTTGAGAAATCCCGCCTGCCTATGGTCAGGTCCAGCGTGTGCCACCGCACTGGCCGCACAACGAGCTACAACCCCGTCTCCCCCGGACGGGAGTAGGAGGAGTTGGATGTTCCAGAACGCCGACGACGCCAAGAAGTTCATCAAGGACAACGACGTCAAGATGGTCGACGTCCGGTTCTGTGACCTTCCCGGCGTGATGCAGCACTTCACGATTCCGGCGACGGCGTTCGACCCGTCCGAGGAGCTGGCCTTCGACGGCTCGTCGATCCGCGGCTTCCAGGCCATCCACGAGTCCGACATGGCGCTGCGCGCCGACCTGTCGACCGCGCGCGTGGACCCCTTCCGCCGCGACAAGACGCTGAACATCAACTTCTTCATCCACGACCCGATCACGGGCGAGCAGTACAGCCGTGACCCGCGCAACATCGCCAAGAAGGCCGAGGCCTACCTCGCGTCGACCGGCATCGCGGACACGGCGTACTTCGGCCCCGAGGCCGAGTTCTACGTCTTCGACAGCGTGCGCTTCGCCACCACGGCGAACGAGGGCTTCTACCACATCGACTCCGAGGCCGGCGCCTGGAACACCGGTGCGGTCGAGGACAACCGCGGCTACAAGGTCCGCTACAAGGGCGGCTACTTCCCGGCCCCGCCGGTCGACCACTTCGCCGACCTGCGTGCCGAGATCTCCCTGGAGCTGGAGAAGTCCGGCCTCCAGGTCGAGCGCCAGCACCACGAGGTGGGCACGGCCGGCCAGGCGGAGATCAACTACAAGTTCAACACGCTGCTGGCCGCGGCCGACGACCTGATGCTCTTCAAGTACATCGTGAAGAACGTCGCGTGGCGCAACGGCAAGACCGCGACCTTCATGCCGAAGCCGATCTTCGGCGACAACGGCTCGGGCATGCACGTCCACCAGTCCCTGTGGACCGGCGGCGAGCCGCTCTTCTACGACGAGCAGGGCTACGCGGGCCTGTCGGACACCGCCCGCTACTACATCGGCGGCATCCTCAAGCACGCCCCGTCGCTGCTGGCCTTCACCAACCCGACGGTGAACTCGTACCACCGCCTGGTCCCCGGCTTCGAGGCGCCGGTCAACCTGGTCTACTCGCAGCGCAACCGCTCGGCCGCGATGCGCATCCCGATCACGGGCTCGAACCCGAAGGCCAAGCGCGTCGAGTTCCGCGCCCCGGACCCGTCCTCGAACCCGTACCTCGCCTTCTCGGCGCTGCTCCTCGCGGGCCTCGACGGCATCAAGAACAAGATCGAGCCGGCCGAGCCGATCGACAAGGACCTCTACGAGCTCGCCCCCGAGGAGCACGCGGGCGTCCCCCAGGTCCCGACCTCCCTCCCGGCGGTGCTGGAGGCCCTGGAGGCCGACAACGAGTACCTCCAGGCGGGCGGCGTCTTCACGTCCGACCTGATCGAGACGTGGATCGACTACAAGCGCACGTCGGAGATCGCCCCGATCCAGCTGCGGCCGCACCCGCACGAGTTCGAGCTGTACTTCGACATCTAAGAGTTCCGCGCACGGGAATCTACGTACGGAAAGAGGCCCTGCCACTCCCTCCCGGGGAGCGGCAGGGCCTCTTTCGTTGCCGTCGATCGGGGGCGGTGTGGGCGTGAACTCGACCTTCCCTGGCTCTTCTTGGCAAGATCGGGCAGCCGCCGATCAGGTTGCGACCAGGTCGGGTTCGATCACGTCAGAGAGGAACCCCCCTTTGCGCTCCCGCCCCGCCCTCCGCACCGCCGCCCTCGCCGCCGCCATCCTCGCGTCCACGCTCACGGCTCAGGCCACTACCGCCTCGGCCGACGCCCCGGCTCCCGTCACCACCCAGGCCGTGTTCAACAACCCCGTGGGGACCGCCGCCGAGCAGCAGGCCGTGGTGGCGTGGCAGGTGGAGCTCATAGCGGGGGCGCCGGCGGGGGCGCGGATACGGCTGGCCATGTTCTACGCCGACGATCCGGCCCTGCCCGACGCGCTGGTCGCCGCCCATCGGCGGGGCGTCGACGTGCAGGCGGTCTTCGACGAGAAGGCGGTGAGCATGGCTCCGTACAAGAGCCTGCTGGCCGAGCTGGGTGGGGACACGGCCAAGGCGTCGTGGGTGATGAGCTGCGGGGCCGGGCGCGGGTGCGTCGGTACGCGGGCGCTCGGGACCGTCGACGCCATCAACCACAACAAGTTCCTGCTGCTGTCGGAGACCCAGGGCACCCCTCACGTCGTCGTCCAGTCCTCCGCCAATCTGCACGTCGGGCGGGACGGCACCAAGGGGTGGAACAACGCCTTGGTGCTGGTGGGGAACGAGGGGATCTACGCCGCTTACAACGGGTACTTCGACGACCTGCGTGCCCGGCGCGCCAACAACGACTACTACTCCACCGGGCGGCCCCCCGTCGCCTCCGGCAACGCCAAGGCGCACTTCTACCCCCGCGCCGAGAGCAACGGGTCGCCCTACCACGACCCGTCCGAGGACACCGTCGCCACGGTGCTCGACAACGTGAAGTGCTTCGGCAACTCCAAGTACGGCACGACCGACAACCACCGCACCCGCGTCCGGGTCAGCATGACCATCTTCAGCCGCCCCTACCTCGCCGACCGGCTCGCCGAGCTCGACGCGCAGGGGTGCTACGTCGAGGTCTCCGAGACGTACAACCCGGACAGCGCGCTCGAGAAGCAGTCCCTCGAGACGCTGCTGAAGAAGACCTCCAGTGTGTACGGCGGGGTCATCACCAAGTACTACTGCCAGGCCGACTCCACCTGGATCCACGACAAGTACCTGCTGGTGGAGGGGAACTACTACAACACCCCGGACCGCAAGGTGCTGTGGACCGGCAGCCACAACTGGAGCGGGAACTCGCTGCGGCAGAGCGACGAGACCATGCTCCAGCTGGAGGACAGCGCGGTCTTCGACTCGTACGTGGCCAACTTCAACCAGCTGCGGGCCGCGACCACGCACCAGCCCGCCAACGGCGTCGCCGCCACCTGCTGAGGCGGACCGCGGTGAAGTGCCGCGCCCCGGTCTGCGCGGGGCGCGGCACTCGCTCATCAGCGGCCGGAGCGGATCAGCGCCCGGACCATCCGGCACGTCGTGTCGGACGGCGGGTGCACTCCGATCAGCTCCGCCGTGCTCCGTATCTTGCGGTCGGGCGCGTGCTCCGGCTGGTACACACCCGTGTCGAGCAGCGCGATGGCCAGGCGCATCGCCTTGAGGCGCCTGTTGTGCGTCTCGTACCACACCCGCGGACGCCCGGCGGGCAGCGGCACCTTTTTGAGGGACATCAGGGACAGCTGTTGCGGGGCGCGCGAAGTCAGTACGGCAGCGGCCATGGGCATCCTCCTGGGCAGTCGGGAACCCTCTCGAACTGCCTCAATTTTACTGCGCACCACTGACAATCGCCGCTGCCAGAAGGGTCTTTGAGCAGGTCACGGGGGTATCGGCGATATCGGCGGTACCTTGGGCCCCATGGAGATCTGGATCAATCCCGCCTGTTCCAAGTGCCGCAGCGCCATCCAGCTGCTCGACGCCGAGGGCGCCTCGTACACCGTCCGCCGCTACCTCGAAGACGTGCCGTCCGAGGACGAGATCCGGGCCGTACTGGAACGGCTCGGCCTCGAACCGTGGGACATCACGCGCACCCAGGAGGCCGACGCGAAGGAGCTCGGCCTCAAGGAGTGGCCGCGCGAGGCCGCCGCGCGAGGCCGCTGGATCGCGGCGCTCGCCGCGCACCCCAAGCTGATCCAGCGGCCGATCATCACGGCGGAGGACGGGACGGCCGTGGTGGGCCGCACCGAGGAGGCGGTACGGGACGCGCTCTCCCGGTGAGGCCCCCGGGGGCTAGCGGACGCGCTCGTCCGTCCCCGCCACCTTCCGCGCGGTGACGTTCAGGCGGTTCCACGTGTTGATCGTGAAGATCAGCGCGAGCAGCCCGCCGAGCTCCTGCTCGCTGAACTCCTCGGCCGCCTCCTCGAACACCTCGTCGCTCACCTCGCCGTCCGCGATCAGCGTGACCGACTCGGTGAGGGCGAGCGCCGCGCGCTCCTGCGGCGTGAAGAAGTGCGGGGCCTCGCGCCACACGCCCACCATGTGCAGCCGCGCCGGGTTCTCGCCCGCCTTGTGCGCGTCGCTGACGTGCATGTGGAGGCAGTACGCGCAGTTGTTGATCTGCGAGGCCCGTATCTGCACCAGCTCCACCAGGGCGGGGTCGAGGTGCTCGGTGGCCGCGATGTTCAGCGCGATGATCGCCTTGAACGCCTTCGGGTTGGCCTTGGCGAAGTCGATCCGTACGGGGTTCTGGGCCGCGGCCTGGGCGATGGTGTCGGTGAGGCCGGTGGTCTTCGGGGCGATCTGCGTCGTCGTCATGATCATTAATCTACGGGGGTGGGCGACCGGTCCACAGGTGCATTTCCGGGTCGGAAAGACGGGTCAATTTCGCTTGGCCCGCGAGGCCGCACCCGAGCCCGGCCCACCCCTCCCGTTGTCATACTTTCGGGCGAAATATTTCGTACTTTACGGGGACGATCGCCCCCGAAACCCTCGCCTACCTTGGAGGCTTCCCCACCCGCACCCCGCAGGGAGTCCCCATGCAGCAGAACTGGCTGTTCGGCGGCGTGTACGGGACGGTCCTGAGCAGCGCGCTGCTCGCGGCGCTGCACAGCGAGGGCACGCCGTTCACCCCGTACTACAACGCCGCCTGGATCCTGGTGACCGCCGGCACCGCCGCGCTCGCCCACGCCTACGCGCACCACATGTCGTCCCACCGGCAGAACGGCGGCGGCCAGCGCTGGCGACGGCTCGGGGTGACGCTCGCCGACGAGTGGCCGGTGATCATCGCCTGTATGCCGACCGTGCTGCTGCTCGTCGTCGCCGGGCTCGCGGGCTGGGCGGAGAAGGACGTCACCAGCGCGGGGCTGCTGCTCAACACGGCGCTGCTGTTCGGCTGGGGCACGTTCGCCGCACTGCGGGAGGGCTATCGGCGCCGGTCCGCCGCGCTCATCGGGGGCGCGGACGCGGCGATCGGGCTGCTCATCGCAGGGGCGAACGCCGTCATCAAATGACCCGGCCGGTCGCCGACCCCGCTGCGTTCACCTAACGAAACCTGAGTAACACCAGGTTCACAAACGGGCAACGGACGGGAAATGCCGGGGTGTGAGGCTGCCCCCGACGGCCGAGGCGCCCCGCACGGCACCGGCTCCCGCACCACCAGCAGCTCCCGCAAAGGATGGCTTCCGTGACGTTCAAGGCTGAGTACATCTGGATCGACGGCACCGAGCCGACCGCCAAGCTCCGCTCGAAGACCAAGATCATCGCGGGTACGCCCGACGGGACCGAGCTGCCGGTGTGGGGCTTCGACGGCTCCTCCACCAACCAGGCCGAGGGCCACGCCTCCGACCGCGTGCTGAAGCCGGTCTTCTCCTGCCCGGACCCGATCCGCGGCGGCGACAACGTCCTCGTCCTGTGCGAGGTCTTCGACATCGACGGCACCCCGCACGAGTCCAACACGCGCGCGCTGCTGCGCCCGCTCGCCGAGCGGTTCGCCGCGCAGGAGCCGATCTTCGGCATCGAGCAGGAGTACACGTTCTTCGACGGCACCCGCCCGCTCGGCTTCCCGGTCGGCGGCTTCCCGGCCGCGCAGGGCGGCTACTACTGCGGTGTCGGCGCCGACGAGATCTTCGGCCGCGAGATCGTCGAGAAGCACCTCGACCACTGCCTCGCCGCGGGCCTGAGCATCTCCGGCATCAACGCCGAGGTCATGCCCGGCCAGTGGGAGTTCCAGGTCGGTCCGGTCGGCCCGCTCGAGGTCTCCGACCAGCTGTGGATCGCGCGCTGGCTGCTCTACCGCACCGCCGAGGAGTTCAACGTCTCCGCCACCCTCGACCCCAAGCCGGTCAAGGGCGACTGGAACGGCGCGGGCGCGCACACCAACTTCTCCACCAAGGCGATGCGCGAGGGCTACGACGCGATCATCACCGCGTGCGAGTCGCTCGGCGAGGGCTCCAAGCCGATGGACCACGTCAAGAACTACGGCGCGGGCATCGACGACCGCCTCACCGGCCTGCACGAGACCGCCCCGTGGAACGAGTACTCGTACGGCGTCTCCAACCGCGGCGCCTCGGTCCGCATCCCGTGGCAGGTCGAGGTGGACAAGAAGGGCTACATCGAGGACCGCCGCCCCAACGCCAACGTCGACCCGTACGTCGTGACCCGGCTGATCGTCGACACCTGCTGCACCGGTCTGGAGAAGGCCGGCCAGGTCTGAGCCGCACGGGCAGCGGGAACCGGCCCGCAGGAACCGTCCCGGAGGGCGTCCGCCGCATACGCGGTGGGCGCCCTCCGGGCTTTGCGGTAGGGCGAGTTCCGGTCACCGTGTGCCAAGGTTCCGTATCGGACTGTGGGAGGGCGCTGCTCAGCGGCGCGGGGATCTGGTTGAATGGGCCCATGGCCAGCTACCCGAACCCCGCGACAGGTCGCAGCGACCTCGAGCCGTTCTGGCCGTCTCGTCAGCACCACGACTTCGACCGGGTGTGTTGCCGCGCGATGAACGCGCCGGCCCTCTAAAGCCTCCCCTCATCGAAGGCCTTCGGCCCGCGCGCACCGACGTACGTCCCCTGTCGACGACTCCGCGCGAAAGAGCTGACCTCTCATGGCGAACGCCCGTACCTTCTCCGCCTCCGCTGCGACCGCTGCCCGCCCCGGTCCCGTACCCCTGGGACGCCATCGACTCCGTGCCGTCGACCGCGACGAGGTGGCCGCCGCCACCGGCACGGTCGTCGACTTCCTTCCGCCGGGCGCCACTTGGCTGCCCGCGCCCCAGCACACCCTGCCCGCGCTGCCCGGCCACCCGCCGATGGTCGGCTATCTGGTGCTCGTCCCGGCAGACCAGCAGCCGCTGCTCGCCGCCGCGCCCGACCCGGTGGCCGAGGAGACCGACGCGGACGCGGCGGTCGGCGGCGACGCGCTGGTGCGCATCGACGCGGTCCGCCGGACCGCCGAGGTCGACGGGCGCGTGCTCGACCTCACGTACCTCGAATTCGAGCTGCTCGCCCATCTGGTGGCGCACCCCCAGCGGGTGCACACCCGCGACCAGTTGGTGACCACGGTGTGGGGGTACGGCCACGTCGGCGACGGCCGGACCGTGGACGTCCACGTCGCCCGGCTGCGCCGCAAGCTCGGCACCCAGCACCGCCACGCCATCCAGACGGTGCGGCGGGTCGGGTACAAGTACGCGCCCTGATCCGCCCGTACGCGCTCACCCGGGCTGCCCCCGGCACGGACCGCCGTGCCGGGGGCGCTCCCGTTTCCGGGCAAACTGGGAGGTCAGGGGGTGGTGGTAGATACACCCCGGCCGGGGGGACCGGCCCCGTGACCGCGACCGGGCGGTGCGGCGAGACTGGGGTCCGCAAGCACGCGGGGCCCATGAAGGGGGACGAGGACGATGGTGACGCGCACAAAGGCGGGGCTGCTCGCCGGTGGCCGGGGGTTCGGCCTCTCGACGAGCGCCCTGGCCGTCGGGATCTTCCTGTTCACCCTGACCGCCGTGTCGATCGCCCTGATCCCCATCGGCGTGGGCGTGTTCACCACCCCGCCCGTGCTCGAAGCGGTACGGGTGTACGCCAACCGGCGCCGCTCGCTGGCCCGGGAGTGGCTGGGGATGGAGATCGCCGTGCCGTACCGGCCGCTGCCCCGCGAGCGGGCCGGGGTGCTCGGCGCGGTGGAGCGGTGCGGGGCGCTCCTGAAGGACCCGGCGACCTGGCGCGACCTGGAGTGGCTGCTCGCCGACATGACGGCGGGCGCCGTCGTCGCCATGCTGGCGCCCGCGCTGCTCCTCTACAGCGTGTGGGGCGTGGTGCTCGCGGCGGGCGTCTGGAAGCCGATCGACGAGGCGGGCGGCGGCCTGTGGTTCACCTTCGTCCACATCACCTCGCAGTCGACGGCCAACCTGGCGGCCGTCCTCGGATTCGGGTACGCCGCCCTCGGCCTCTTCGTGAACCCGGCGCTGATCAGGGCCAACTTCGCGATCGCCAGGTCGCTGCTCTCCCCCACCCGGGAGCAGGCCCTCGCCCTGCGGGTGGAGCGCCTGACCGAGACCCGGCACGACGCCGTGGACTCCTCGGCCGCCGAACTGCGCCGCATCGAGCGCGACCTGCACGACGGGGCGCAGGCCCGGCTCGTCGCCGTCGGCATGAGCCTGGGCACCGTGGAAGCCCTGATCGAGAAGGACCCCGCGCAGGCCAAGGCGCTGCTCGCCAAGGCCCGCGAGTCGTCCGCCGAGGCGCTCACCGAACTGCGCGACCTGGTCCGGGGCATCCACCCGCCGGTCCTCGCCGAGCGGGGCCTCGGGGACGCGGTGCGGGCCCTGGCCCTGCGGCTGCCGGTGCCGGTCGAGGTCGACGTGGAGCTGCCGGCCGGGCGCGCCGACGCACCGGTCGAGTCGGCCGCGTACTTCGCGGTCAGCGAGGTCCTCACCAACGCGGTCAAGCACGCCGGGGCCGACCGGATCTGGGTCGACCTCTCGTACGGGAGCGGGGCGCTGCGGATCTCGGTCACCGACGACGGGCGCGGCGGGGCCCGGGTGGGCGGCGGCTCGGGGCTGAGCGGTCTTGAGCGCCGACTGGGTACATTCGACGGCGTCCTGGCCGTCAGCAGTCCCGTGGGCGGCCCCACCATGGTGACCATGGAGATTCCTTGCGCGTTGTCCTAGCCGAAGACCTCTTCCTGCTCCGGGACGGGCTCGTACGGCTCCTCGAGGCGTACGACTTCGAGATCGTCGCGGCGGTCGAGAGCGGGCCCGAACTGGCCCGGGCGCTGGCCGAGTCGGACCCCGAGGTGGCGATCGTGGACGTACGGCTGCCGCCCACGCACACCGACGAGGGCCTCCAGTGCGCGCTGGCCGCCCGGCGGGCGCGGCCAGGGCTGCCGGTCCTGGTCCTGTCGCAGCACGTGGAGCAGCTGTACGCGCGCGAGCTGCTCGCCGACGGGAACGGGGGCGTCGGCTATCTGCTGAAGGACCGGGTCTTCGACGCGGAGCAGTTCGTGGACGCGGTGCGGCGGGTGGCGGGGGGTGGCACGGCGATGGATCCGCAGGTGATCTCGCAGCTCCTGTCGCGCAAGGTGCGGGACTCGCCGGTGGCGGGGCTCACTCCTCGGGAGCTGGAGGTGATGGAGCTGATGGCCCAGGGGCGGTCCAATGCGGCGATCGCGCAGCAGCTGGTGGTGACGGAGCGGGCGATCGCGAAGCACACGTCCAATATCTTCGCGAAGCTGGGCCTGCCGGTGTCTGACGATGACAACCGGCGGGTGCTGGCGGTGCTGGCTTACCTGGAGCGAGGCTGAGCTTCGTCTTTCGGCTGCGGACCGTGGGTGGCTGGGCGCGCCCACGCGGCGGAGCCGCACATGTCACAGCCCCGCGCCCCTAGGGGGTGCCACGCGTGGATGGCGTAGGGCGTCGGCCCCGGCGGGTTAGCCTGGCCGTAATGAACCGTATGAGCACGCCCTGGGGCGAGTACGACCTGACCCGATTTCCCGAGGATCCCCGCGACCAGCTGCGGGCCTGGGACGCCGCCGACGAGTATCTGCTGCGGCACCTGGAGGACACGGACCTCTCCGGGGCCGTGGTGGCCCTCGGCGACCGTTGGGGCGCCCTGACGACCGCGCTGGCGGCCCGGGGAGCCGGCTCGCTCACGCAGATCAGCGAGTCCTTCCTCGGCCAGGAGGCGACCCGGGCGAACCTGGCGCGGGCGGGCGTGGCGGAGGACTCCGTCACGCTGCTCTCCACCCACGACGAGCCGCCCGCCCGGGTGGACGTCCTGCTGG
This sequence comes from Streptomyces melanogenes, assembly GCF_014649795.1. Classification (GTDB taxonomy): domain Bacteria; phylum Actinomycetota; class Actinomycetes; order Streptomycetales; family Streptomycetaceae; genus Streptomyces; species Streptomyces noboritoensis. The sequence continues at coordinate 276,159 of NZ_BMTS01000003.1, read as the reverse complement.
TGCGCGTACCGAAGAGCCTCGCCCTCCTGGAGGACCAGCTGCACCGGCTCGCGCCGGGCGTGCACGCGGGCACCGTGGTCGTCGGCACCGGCATGGTGAAGGACATCCACACCTCCACGCTGAACCTGTTCGAGCGGCTCCTCGGCCCCACGAAGACCTCGCTGGCCGAGAAGAAGGCCCGGCTGATCTTCTGCGAGCCGGACCCGGCGCTCGCCCGGCCGAGGAACCCGTGGCCGCTGACGTACTCCCTGGAGATGGGCATCGGCCCGGCCTCCGGGCTCGCCGTCACCAACTACGCGGGCGTGTTCTGCGCCGACCGCCTCGACATCGGCACCCGCTTCCTGCTCCAGCACATGCCCGCCCGCACCGGCCCGGACCGGGTCGTGGACCTGGGCTGCGGCAACGGCATCGTGGGTACGGCGGCGGCGCTCGCCAACCCCGAGGCGAAGGTCGTGTTCACCGACGAGTCGCACCAGGCGATCGCCTCGGCGCGGGCGACGTTCCGGCTCTGCGCGGGCGCGGCGCGGGAGGCCGACGCCGAGTTCCGGCTCGGCGACGGGCTGAGCGGGTTCCCGCCGGGCTCGGCCGACCTGGTGCTCAACAACCCGCCGTTCCACACCCATCAGGCCACCACGGACCGCACCTCCACGCGGATGTTCACGGACGCGCGCGAAGCGCTGCGCCCGGGCGGCGAGTTGTGGGTCGTGGGCAACCGCCACCTGGGTTACCACCTCAAGCTGGAGCGGCTCTTCGGCAACAGCGAACTCGTCGCCAGCGACCCGAAGTTCGTGGTGCTGCGCGCGGTCAAGCGCTGAACGTCCGACCCGGCCGACCCGTGTTCCTGGAGATACCTACGAAATAGTCGGGGCGTTGAACGCCCCACGTGCCCCATGCGTATGGAACGACGCGCTGCTTCAAGCGAAGGAGTTCCATGGGACGCTCAATACGAAAACGGCCGACCTTCCCCCGGCGGATGACGATGGCCGCCGCGGCACTCTTCATCGGTGGGGGCGGCCTTGTCGCGGTGAATGTGTACGCCTCGGCGAGTGACGACCCGGGAAAGGCCCAGGTACGGGCCGCCCCGGTGCGGAATTTGTCGACGATCGACTGTCCGGACGTGTCCAACAGCCTGCCGGACGTGCCGGATTCGGCCCGTCCGGAGGTGGACCGCGAACTGGCCGCCATTGATACGCAGATCACCGACGCATACGAGAAGTTCGCCTCGAACAAGGACCGCGTCGACCGGGATGCCGGATACGCCCAGCAGGTCGTACTGGATCCGCTGAAGGACAAGCGGACGGCGTCGCTGGACCGGATCGCCGGCGCGGTGGGCCGCGGCGGCGGACAGCAGCCGCAGGGGATGCGGGGGCTCGCCCCCTGCACCCTGCGCGCCGACGACAACGGCGGGGGCGGCCAGGGAGCCGCCCAGGCGGCCGGACAGGCCCAGGGGCAGAACCAGGGCCAGGGTCAGGGCCAGTGGCAGAACCAGAGCGGCCAGGGCCAGGGTCAGAACCAGGGCCAGAACCAAGGTCAAGGCCAGGGTCAGGGACAGCAGGGCCAGGGTCAGGGCGTCGGGAACGGGCCCTCGAAGAACGACTTCGTCGACATCCGTTCCGTACGGCCGAACGTGCGGGCCCCCCAATTCCAGCGCAACGGCTCGACCGGTCTCTTCACCAGTAGTTGCGGCGTCAACCAGAATGGCAAACGGAATCCGGACAACGTCATCGTCGCGCCCGGTGTGAGCAATGGCGCCCACCATATGCACGACTATGTCGGAAACCAGGCGAACGACGCCTTCGCCAGCGACGGCGATCTGGCCAACGGCGGTACGAGCTGCCGCAACCAGGGCGACAAGTCCACGTATTACTGGCCCGTGATCCGCCTGCAGAACGGTCAGAACGAGAACGACGCCAATGCGGACGGCGGCGGCAAGGACAAGAACGTCGGAAAGATCCAGACGCCCGTCCAGGTCACCATCAAGTTCGCCGGGAATCCCGTCAGCAAGGTCACCGCCATGCCGCGCTTTCTGCGGATCATCACCGGCGACGCCAAGGCCTTCACCAACGGGAACGCGAATGCCAACGCGTCCTGGAGCTGCACCGGATTCGAGAACCGCCAGCTCAAGGACAAGTACCCGATCTGCCCCCAGGGCAGCAAAGTCGTCCGCACCTTCAATTTCCAGAGCTGCTGGGACGGGAAGAACACGGACAGCGCGAACCACCGGACGCACGTCGCCTTCGCCGGAAGGAACGGTGCGTGCCCGCGCGGCTTCAAGGCGATCCCGCAGCTCCAGCAGCGGATCGTGTACGCCGTGCCGCCGGGCCCCGGGTTCGCCGTCGACTCGTTCCCCGAGCAGCTCCACAAGCCCGTCACCGATCACGGTGATTTCATCAACGTCTTCAGCGACCAGCTGATGAGGAAGGCGGTGACCTGCATCAACACGGGGCGCAGCTGCGCCTGACCGACAGGGCGCGCACGCGCCTGGAAACCCGCTCCCCCTGATTGGCTCCCCCGGGTCACCCCACCCGGGGGAGCATCCCCTGCGCGGTCAGCTCATGTGGTGGTGTCCGGAATGGTTGGTCCCGGTCTCGACACTGCCACCGAGCCGGCCGCGCAGCGCGTTGACCACGTCCTCGTCGCCGACGGCGACCCACTTGCGGCCCACCAGATAGGCGCCGCCGTAGTCCTTGGCGCCGTTGATCCACTCCCGCTGGCCGCGGTCCGTGGCGAAGGTCGCCAGGACGTAGCGGCCGTCCGGGGTGTCGCAGTTGGCCTGCCGCAGCTCGGCCGCGTTCGTGGAGATCTTCGGTGTGCAGGCGGCCTGGGCCGCGATCTGTTCGAGGGTTCCGCCGGCCGTCTTCGGCGCGTCGTGGCCGTGCCCGCCGCAGCCCGCGGCTAGGGTCACGACCGCGGTCACCAGGGCCGCTCGTACAAGAGTGCGCATACCTCCATCGTGCCCTCAACCACCCCCTCCCCGTGGGCATTTGGCCATTTCAGTGGCCCCGTTGCCCGGCACCCGCGCCACCGTTAACGTGCGCTCCGCACGCGCCTGTTGTCACCCCAACAACACGAGGAGCGCCGAGCCCATGACCGAGCTGTCGAGTCCCCGGACCCCCTCCAGACGTACGGTGCTGAGCACGGCCGGAGCCATCGGCGCCGGGGCCGCGATCGGGGCGGCGCCCCCCGCGTTCGCGGCCCCGGCACCCTCCGCGGTTGCACACCTGCTTGACACCGGGCCCGCCCGGGAAGCCCTCGTCCGGCTCCTGCCCGACCACGCCGACCGGATCCGTCTCACGCCCCTGCCCGAGGGCGGCCCCGACCGCTTCCGGGTCACCGGCTCCGGCGGGCGGATCGAGATCGCCGCCACCGGCCCGGCCACCGCCCTGACCGGTCTGCACTGGTACCTCAAGTACACCTGCAAGGCCCATCTGACCTGGGCGGGAAGCCAACTGGACCTGCCGCGCCTGCTGCCCGCGCCGGACTGGCCGGTGGAGCGCACCGCGACCGTCCCGCACCGGTTCGTCTTCAACGACACCCACGACGGCTACACCGCCCCGTACGCCGACTGGCCGCGCTGGGAGCGGCTGATCGACGTCCTGGCGCTGCACGGCTGCAACGAGGTGCTGGTGACGCCAGGTCAGGAAGCCGTCTACCACCGCCTGTTGCTGGATTTCGGATACTCCGACGAGGAGGCCCGGGCCTGGCTGCCCGCGCCCTCGCACCAGCCGTGGTGGCTGCTCCAGAACATGAGCGGATACGGCGGCCCCCTCTCCCCCGCGCTGATCGACCGGCGCGCGGAGCTGGGCGCGCGGATCACCGCGCGGCTGCGCGAGCTGGGGATGCGGCCGGTGCTGCCGGGCTACTTCGGGACCGTCCCGGACGGCTTCCCCGAGCGCAACCCGGGGGCCCGGGTCGTCCCCCAGGGCGGCTGGAACGGTCTGCGCCGACCCGACTGGCTCGACCCGCGCACCGAGGTGTTCCCGCAGGTCGCGGCCGCTTTCTACCGCCATCAGGAGGAGCTGTTCGGCGAGGCGCGGCACTTCAAGATGGATCTGCTGCACGAGGGCGGCACCCCGGGCGACGTACCGGTGGCCGAGGCCGCCCGGGCCGTCGAGAAGGCCCTGCACACCGCCCGGCCCGGGGCCACCTGGGTGATACTCGGCTGGCAGACCAACCCCCGCCCGGACGTCCTGGCCGCGGTCGACAAGTCACGGATCCTGATCGTCGACGGCCTCTCCGACCTCGCCACGGTCACCGACCGCGAGAAGGACTGGGGCGGCACGCCGTACGCGTTCGGCACCATCCCCAACTTCGGCGGCCGCACCACCCTGGGCGCCAACACCCACCGCTGGACGGGCAAGTTCGCCCAGTGGCGCGACAAGCCGGGCAGCACCCTGGTCGGCACCGCCTACATGCCGGAGTCCGCCGAGCGCGACCCCGCCGCGTTCGAGCTGTTCAGCGAGCTCGCCTGGCGGGACGGGCCGGTGGAGCGGGAGGACTGGTTCCGTACGTACGCGGACGTGCGCTACGGGCGCGAGGACGGCCACGCGCGCGAGGCGTTCGCCGCGCTCGCCGCCACCGCCTACCGGCTGACCACCGCCGACGGGCGGCCCGTCGACTCGCTCTTCACCCGGCGGCCGTCGATCACCGCCTCCGTCACCACCGCCTTCGAGTCGGCCCGCTTCGACCGCGCCTTCGCCGAGCTCCTTGCCGTACGTCCGTCGCTGCGCGGCTCGGACGCCTATGCGTACGACCTCACCGACGTCGCCCGGCAGGCGCTCGCCGACCGGTCGCGGCTGCTGCTTCCGCAGCTGCGGATCGCGTACCAGGCGAAGGACCAGGAAGCGTTCGGGGTGCTGAGCGCGCTGTGGCTGCGGCTGATGCGGCTGGCCGACGAGATGTCCGGCTGCCACCGGGCGTTCCTGCTCGGCCCGTGGCTGGAGGACGCCAAGCGGTTCGCGACGAGCGCGCAGGAGGCGGCCCGGCTGGAGTGGACGGCGCGGACGCTGATCACCACCTGGGCGGGCCGCTCGGCGGCCGACAACCTCAGCAACTACGCGGACCGCGACTGGCAGGGCCTGCTGACGGACCTTCACCTCCCGCAGTGGCGCGCCTACTTGGACGAGCTGGCCGACGCCCTGGCGGACGGGCGGGCGCCCAAGGCCTTCGACTGGTACGTGGGCGAGGAGGCGTGGACGCGGGAGTCGGGCACGTATCCGGTACGGGCGACCGGTGACCCGTACCGGACGGCGCTGCGCGTCCACGAAGCGCTCGCGAGCGCGCCCTACCAGGGGGCCGTGACCGTCGCCGCCGACCCCGTGAGCTTCACGCCCGGCTCGACCGGCACGGTCACGGCTGCGCTGCGCAACCTCAACGGGCTGCGGGCGACCGGCCGCGTCGACTTCGCACTGACCGGCCTCGACGCCGAGCCGGAGGGCCCCACGCGGCTGAACCGGATCCCGGCGGCGGGCGAGGGCTCGGTGCGCTGGCGGGCCACCGCCCCCGCCGACCCGCTGACCGCACCACTGCGGGCCATGCCGTACGAGCTGACCACGCGGTACGGCCCGGACGGCGAGGGCCGGGTGGCGGTCGTCCAGCGGTCCGCCGTGTATCTGGCGGCGCCGCTGAGCACCGGGTGGCGGACGTTCACCAGCAACGACGCGGTGTTCGGCGAGCTGGACGGGCGGTTGGCGATCAATGGTGGCGGCCTGGACCTGTGGAAGGGCATCGCGCGGTTCGGCACGGCGTATCGGGAGGGGGCGCTGCGGGAGGGTGCGACGGTGGTTCTCTCCGTCAACTCACTTGACAACACCGGGAGTTGGGCGCGGGGTGGGATCATCGTACGCAACGGCCTCGGGGTGCCGGGGTCGACGGGATTCCTGAATCTGGCGGCGACGCCCGGGCAGGGCGTGGTCCTGTCGTACGACGCGGACGGTGACGGGCTGCTCGACACCTACCGGCGGATCACGGGGGTGGCGGCGCCGGTCCTGCTGCGGCTGAGCCGGGGCCCGGCCGGGTCGTTCACCGGCGCGTGCTCGACGGACGCGGGGGCGACCTGGCGGACGGTGGCGACGGTGCCGGTGCCGGGTACGGCGGCGGTGCAGGACGCGGGGCTGTTCATGAGCGCGGCGAACGGGGGGAGTGGGGCGCGGGGGACGGCGGAGTTCGGGGGGTGGGCGGTGGTGTAGGGGCGGGGTTACGTTTCGGCCCGGATGGGGGCACACATGGACGCGTCCGAGTCGTGTTCTTTGTGTTTCTGCCCCAGGAGTGCGTCCGCCCATGACCGCGATTCCCGCCCACAGTGTCGCCAACCTCCGCGATCTCGGCGGTACGCCGCTCGCCGGGGGGCGTACGGTCCGGCCCGGCCTGGTCTTCCGGGCCGGGGCGCTCGACCGGTTCGACCCGGACCGGGACCCGGCGGTGGCCGCGCTCGGGATCCGTACGGTCGTCGACCTGCGGACGGCGGCCGAGCGGGCCGAGCGGCCCGACCGGCTGCCGTCCGGGGCGCGGCTGGTGGTCGCGGACGTGCTGGCGGACGCGGTGAGCGAATCCGGGGCGCCGGCGGCCGCGCGGCTGCGGCACGTCCTGGCCGACCCCGTCGCGGCCGAGCAGCACCTGGGTGGGGGCCGGGCGCAGGCGGTGTTCGAGGACCTGTACCGGGACCTGGTGTCGTCGCCGTCGGCCCGGGCCGCGTACCGGACGCTGCTGCTGGAACTGGCGGATCCGGAGGCCGCCGGGCCGGTGCTCTTCCACTGCACGGCGGGGAAGGACCGTACGGGGTGGGGGGCGACGGTGCTGCTGTCGCTGCTGGGGGCGTCTGCGGAGGTGGTGTTGCGGGAGTACCTGGCGGTGAACGGGGCGGTGCGGGAGGCGTTCGCGCCGTTGATCGAGGGGTTCACGGCGCAGGGGGGTGATCCGGAGGTGGCACTCGCGGTGGTCGGGGTGGTGCGGGAGTATTTGGCGGCGGGGTTGGGGGAGGTTTCGTCCCTTTACGGGTCTATGGGGGTGTATGTGCGGGAGGGGTTGGGGGTGGGGGAGGAGTCTCTGGGGCGGCTGCGCACCCGCTTGGTGGATTCCCCCACCCCACCCCTTCCCTGAACCCTCCGGGGGTGGGTGGGTGGTGGAGGCCCGTTCCCGGGGCTTCGCCCCGGACCCCCGTTCGTCTGCGGGTCTGCTGTGGCTGGTCGCGCAGTTCCCCGCGCCCCTAAATGCGCCCCTCCGGGCCGCCCAGGGGATTGCCGCGCGGCGGCATTCTTAGGGGCACGGGGAACTGCGCGACCAGTTGGGGACGGCCCGCAGACAAGCACCGGGCAAAAGGGGCCGCAGCCAGCCCCCACTCAGCGGCAGACAAACCCCGGGCACACCCCCCGGTGACCATCCCACCATTCGCTCGTTTTGCTGAACGTGGCCCCGCCCCAGGACATCCTCAGCCGTCCCACCCCCATCGGCATCGAGCAGGCCGAAGCCGCTCTCGTCGAGCACTATCCGCGGCTGACCCGGCTCGCCTACCTCGTGTTGCCGCCCTCCCTCGGGCGGAACCGGCGCGTGCTGACCGCGCACGCGCTGGTGCAGCGGTCGCTGCCGCGGAAGCACGGGGGTGCGGAGGCCGTGATTCCGGCGCCCCGGCGGGGGGACCCGGGGTACGGGTTCGTGCGGCGGCAGGTCGTGCGGCAGGCGCTGGAGGCGGGGCTGCCGTTGCGGCGGCGGGCCTGGCCCAAGCGGGCGCAGTTGCCGCCGGTGCTGCCGCAGGTGTGGGGGCTCAGGCTGTTCCCCCGCTCCGGCGGAGCCGATGAACTCGCCCTGGACCAGCGCCTCTCCGCCCTCAGCGGACCCGCCCGGGCCGCCTTCGTCCTGCGCGGGCTCGACCGGCTGAGCGACGACGAGGTCAGGAGGGAGCTTGACGCCGTGGGCGTCGAAGATCCCGACACCGCCATCGGCGAAGCCGGGGATCCCGGCGACGCCGCCGCGCTGCTCCAGGCCGCCGAGTTCGACCCCTGCTCCCTCCAGGCCCGGCCCACCGACCTGATGCGCCGCCGCCAGCACCTGCGCGCCGCCCTCGTCGCCGCCGCCGCGCTCGCCGTCTGCGGCACGCTCCTCGGGCTCCCGGGCGACGGCTGGGGACCGGACGGCGCGGCCGCGCCGCCGTACGCCCGCAATCCCGCAGCCGAGGCCGCCCTCGACCCGGCGCGGGTCGTCCGGGTGGACTCGGCCACTTGGCGCACCTCGGCCCGTACCGACTTCTCCGTCTGGCCCGCCCGGGGCTCCCTCACCAGCGACACCGCCCTGCTGCGGCGCGCGCTCGCCGTCTGGGCGCGGCCGGGCCGTTCCGTGCAGGTCTCGGCCACGCCGGGCACGCCGTCGGGGCCGCCGATGGGCGCGCCCCAACTGCTGTACGCGGGGCGGGTCGACCGGGCCTCGGTCGTGCTGTTCTACGACGGGCTGCGGGTCGCCCGGTACGCGGAGCCGGTGGACGGCACCTCCGGCGCCGCGCTCGACTTCGCGCGCGTGGACGGCGCGGACGCCGCCTCCGCCGGGGCGCTGGTGGTCGGCCGCACCGACGGCAACGTCCGCTATCTGACCGCCCCCTGGGTACGCGAGGCGGCCGTCCGGGACCTGCTCGACCCGGCCGCCGCGCCCCGCCCCCTCCCCCGCGACCGGGACGGCGTCACCGCCCCGCTGGTCTCGCCCGCCCAGGCCCGCGACTGCACCTCCTGGGACGTGCTCCAGCTGCGCGACGACTCGGCGGGGCGGCTGCTGACCGACCTCGGGGAGCTCGCGCCCGCCCGGCTCACCTGGGGGCCGCCGGAGGCGCCCAGGGACATCGCCAGCACTACCGCCCGCGAGGCCTGGGCCCGTACGGCCTGCCTGCTGCCGACCGTACGCTCGCAGGGCGTGCGGGCCGTCAACGCGTGGCAGTTCGCCCGGCAGCCGCTGCCCGAGGCCAACGGCACGGCCGCCTGGCTGTGCACCCGGGCCGACACCTGGTCCGGCACGGACAACCGGGTGCTGGCCCAGTTCCAGGCGCCGGGCGCCGCGAAGGCCACGGCGGGCGCGGTGGCCGCGCGCGCCGAGAACAGCGCCGCCTGCGGCACCCACCAGCCGCGCGTGCTAGCCGGGGTGCTGTGGAAGTCCCGGGGCGGACACTGGTACGTGCTGGCGGCCGGCAGCGAGGACCTGACCCGGGTCGCCGTCTCCGGCGGCGTGGACGCCTCCGAGCGCGGCCATCTGCTCGCTGTGCGCACCCAGGAGGGCGCCCGCGCCCAGCTCGACGGCCGCCTCGCGGACGGAACCCGGGTCACCGCCCTGCGCTGAACCGCTGGGCCCCGGTGACCGGTTCCGTACGAACAACTCCTCGCACAACCCTGTTGCCAGACACCTACCCGTCAGTACATTGACGCCATGTCTAATACGCCGCAGCCCGCTCCGGTGGTCTCGGAGCACATAGAGCTCAAGGCCCGGAACGTCTCGTTCGGGTGGGAGAAGACGCCGCTCCACTGGATCCCGGGCGATCCGTTCACCGGTCACACCATCAATGTGCTGCACCTGCTGCTCCCGGCGGGCGAGCGCTGGTTCGTGCATGTGTACAAGCAGGTGCTGCCGTACATCCGCGACGAGCGGCTGCGCGAGGACGTCATCGGGTTCATCGGGCAGGAGGCCACGCACTCGGCCGCCCACGACGACGTGCTCCCCCACCTCAAGGCGCTGGGCCTGGACCCCACCCCGTACACCGCGCAGGTCGACTGGCTCTTCGAGAAGCTGCTCGGCGACCGGACGCTGCCGCCGGGGCGGGCCCGCCGGTGGTGGCTGATGGAGCGGGTCGCCACGATCGCGGCGATCGAGCACTACACGGCGTTCCTGGGCGACTGGATCCTCAACGCCGACGCCCTGGACGAGCGCGGCGCCGACGCGGTGATGCTGGACCTGCTGCGCTGGCACGGCGCCGAGGAGGTCGAGCACCGGTCGGTCGCCTTCGACCTGTTCATGCACGTGGACGGCAGCTACCGGCGCAGGGCCAGGACCTGGGCGACCGCCTTCGCCGCGCTCCTCTTCCTGTGGCAGCGCGGCGCCCGGTTCTTCATGGAGAACGACCCCTCGCTGCTCGACGGCAAGGCCACCGTCGGCGCCTTCCTGCGCGCCGGACGGCAGGGCACGCTGCCCACCGCCGGGGCGATGGCGCGCTCGATCCCGCGCTATCTCAGCCGTACGTACCACCCCTCGCAGGAAGGCTCGACCGCGCAGGCCGTGGCCTATCTGGCGAGCTCGCCCGGCGCCAACGGAGGCCGCTGACATGCCGCGTACGAGCTCCGTGGTCCTGGCGGCGGGGGCCGCGCTGCTGGTGCGGCGGGCGGTGCGCCGCCGTATCGCCACCTCGCCGCTGTGGCCGATGCCCGCGCTGGAGGCGCCCATTTCGGGGCAGGGCGGGCGGCGCGTGCCCTCGCTGCGGCTCGCCGTCGCCGAACGGGCCGTGCCCGCCGAGGGCGTGGCGCTGCTGCGGCTCGAATCCCCGGCGGGCACCCCGCTGCCCGAGTGGAAGCCGGGCGCCCACCTCGACCTGGTGCTGCCGTCCGGGCTCGTCCGCCAGTACTCGCTCTGCGGCGACCCGGCCGACCGCGCCACGTACACCGTCGCCACCCGGCTGATCGAGGACGGCCGGGGCGGCTCGCGCGAGGTGCACGAACAGCTGCGGGAGGGCGCCGAACTGGTCGTGCGCGGGCCGCGCAACCGCTTCCCGCTGGCCGAGGCGCCGTCGTACGCGTTCGTCGCGGGCGGCATCGGCATCACCCCCGTCCTGCCGATGCTGAGGGCGGTCGAGGCGGCGGGCGCCGAGTGGCGGCTGCTGTACGGCGGGCGCTCGCGGGCCACCATGCCGTTCCTGGACGAGATCGAGAAGCTCGGGGGCGAGCGCGTCACGGTGGTCGCCGAGGACGAGGCCGGACTGCCGGACACCGCCGCCTTCCTGTCGGGTACGGGCGAGGGCGCGGCAGTGTACTGCTGCGGGCCCGAGCCACTGATGGACGCGGTGGCGGCGGCCCTGCCCGAGGGGCGCACCCTCCACCTGGAGCGGTTCACGCCCGGCGCGAGCACCGCGCAGCTCGGCACCTTCGAGGTCGAACTGCGCCGCACCGGCCGCACGCTCACGGTCCCGGCGGGCCGTTCGGTGCTCGCCACGGTCCGCGACGAGCTGCCGAACGTCTCGTACTCGTGCGAGCAGGGCTTCTGCGGAACGTGTCAACAGCGGGTCCTGGAAGGGGAGATCGACCACCAGGACGAGCTGCTCACGGACGCGGAGCGGCAGGACTCGATGCTGATCTGCGTATCGCGCTGCCTCGGACGGAAACTCGTGCTCGACCTGTAGGTACTCTGTTCGCATGACGACCGGGGTGCGGCGCAGGATGGGCGTCGAGGAGCGCAGGCGGCAGCTGATCGGGGTCGCGCTGGAGCTGTTCAGCCACCGCTCCCCCGACGACGTGTCCATCGACGAGATAGCGGCGGCGGCCGGGATATCGCGGCCGCTCGTCTACCACTACTTCCCCGGCAAGCAGAGCCTGTACGAGGCGGCGCTGCGCCTGGCCGCCGACGAGCTGGCGGGCCGGTTCGTGGAGCCGCACGAGGGGCCACTGGGGGCCCGGCTGCTGCGGGTGATGGGCCGCTTCTTCGACTTCGTCGAGGGCCACGGGCCGGGCTTCGCCGCGCTGATGCGGGGCGGGCCCGCGGCCTCGGCGGTCGGCTCGACCACCGCCAACGCGATGATCGACGAGGTGCGGCACGCGGCCTACCTCCAGATCCTCGCCCACCTCGACGTCCAGGACCCGCCCGCGCGCCTTGAGTTGGTGGTGCGCTCCTGGGTCTCCCTCGCCGAGTCGACGGCCCTGATCTGGCTGGACGGGCGCCGCATCCCGCGCGCCGAGCTGGAGTTGCAGTTGGTCCACGACTTCGCGGCGCTGGCGGCGGTGAGCGCGGCGTACGACGACGAGATGGCGGCGGTGGTGCTGCGGATCGTCGCGGACGAGCCGGCGGACGGGCCGTTCGGGGACCTGGTGGCACGGCTGGTGGCTTTGGCGCCGACCTCTTAGGGGGCGCGGGGTTTGCCTGCGGGGCGCCCAGGGGGATTGCCGCGGAGCGGCAGCTTTAGGGGCGCGGGGAACTGCGCGACCAGCCCACCACCCACCCGCAGACGAACGAGCGCCCCCACCTCCCCGTACCTTGATCGCATGACGACACCGCCGGAGACGCTCTCCTTCCGCCGAGCCTCGCAAGAGGACGTGCCCGCCCTGGTCGCCCTCTACGACGGCGCCGCCCGCTGGATGCAGGGCACCGGCATCGACCAGTGGCAGCCCGGCGAGAAGGACGCGGCGCACTTCCGGTCGCGGATCGAGGAGGGCGAGGTCTGGCTCGCGCTCACCGGGGACGGCCGCGCGGCCGGGGCGTACGAGCTGTGGTGGCGGGACGAGCCCGCATGGGGCGCGCGGCCGCCGGAGGCGGGCTATGTGCACCGGCTGATGACCGACCGCACGCTCGCGCCCGCCGGAACCGGCCGGGCCCTGCTCGCCCATGCCGAGCAGCGCATCGCGGCGGCCGGGCGCCCCCTGTCCCGCCTCGACTTCAAGGCCTCCAGCCCCGGGCTCCGCGCCTACTACGAGCGGGCCGGGTACGCGGTCGCCGGGGAGCAGCCGTTCAAGGAGGGCGGAGGCGGCAGCAACTACGCGGTCGTGCTGATGGAGAAGCGGCTCGGCTGAGCCCCTTCACGCCAGCCCGGTGAGCCGCAGGGCCAGCAGCGCCACGTCGTCCTCGCGGCTGCCGAACGCGCTCAGCAGCGCGTCGCACAGCGGTCCCGTGCCGCGCGCGGCGTTCGCGGCCGCGATATGGCGCAGCCGTTCCATGGAGACCGCGAGGTCCGTGCCCCGGGTCTCGATGAGGCCGTCCGTCACCATCAACAGGACGTCACCGGAGGCGAGTTGGTGGCGGTACGGGTCGGGGTGGTCGAGACCGAGGCCGAGCAGCGGGCCGTGGACGTCGAGGTAGTCCGTGCCGCCCCGGCCGCGGACGACCAGCGGCGGTATGTGGCCCGCGTTGGCGATCCGGGCGCGGCCGAGCAGCGGGTCGATCAGGGCGAGGCAGAGGGTGGCGGTGGCCTCCGGGTGGTAGAGCTGGAGCATCCGGTCCAGTCGGCGCACCAGGACCGCCGGGTCGCGCTCGTCGGTCGCGTACGCCCGTAACGCATGGCGCAGTTCGACCATGACGGTGGCCGCGTCGAGCGAGTGGCCCACGACGTCGCCGACGCCGACGAGGAGCCCGTCGGGGGTGGGCAGCGCGGTGTAGAAGTCGCCGCCGATCTCGGCGCGGGTGGAGGCGGGCACATAGCGCACGGCGACGTCGGCGCCGGGCAGCCGGGGCTGGTGCTGGGGCAGGAAGCTGCGCTGGAGGGTGAGCGCGATGTGCCGCTCCTCGGCGGCGCTGCGCAGCGACTCGGCGGCCAGCGCGGTGGCCTCGGCGAGATGGGCGAGCAGGGCGCGGGTGTCCTGGCCGCCGGTGGCCTGGACGGGGGTGACCAGGCAGACCGGCGGCTGGTCGGCGCGGCTGCGGGCCAGTACCAGCCGGGCGTCGCCGTCCTCCTCGCCGGTCGGCAGCACACCGGAGGGCCACAGCGGGGCGGGCGCGATCCGCGACCGGACGCCGGTGCAGCCCGCCATGGCCCGCTGGAGCAGCGGGGCGACCGCGGCGGTGGTGGCCGCGGGTCCGCCCCGCGCCGGGCCGCCCGCGTGGAGCGTGCCGTCGGCGCCGAAGACGTAGGCGGCGGCCCGGCAGCGGAGCAGGGCGGTGACGGCCGCGGCGGCCGTGTCGGCGAGCTCCTGGGGGCAACTCGTCCCGTACAGCGCGGTGGTGGCGGTGGCCAGCCGGGCGAGGCGGCCCGCGCGGGCGTCGGCGTCGTGCCGGAACCGGGCGCCGCGCAGGGCGGCCCGGACGACGGCCTGGATCTCCTCGGGCTCGACCGGTACGGCGAGGTAGGCCTCGGCGCCCGCGTCCAGGCCCCGGGTGCGGTCGCGCGGGGTGGTGGCCGCGGCCGAGAAGTGCACCACGGGCATGGTGGCGATCTCGGGGTGCGCCTTGATGCGGCGGCACAGCTCGAAGCCGTCCATGTCGGGCAGGCCCACGTCGACCAGGGCCGCGTCGGGCAGGGCGCCGTTCCTGACCCGGGCGTCGAGCTCGACCAGGGCGTCGGCGGCGGTGGCCAGCGGCACCACCCGGTGGCCCGCGCGCCGCAGGACCGCGCCCATGGCGTAGCGGTTGGCGTCGATGTCGTCGACGACCAGCACGGTGGTGCGGGACGGGTTCACGGCTCATCCCCCGTGGGGCCGTCGGGCCCCGGTGGGCGTGGTGCGGACTAGGGCCTGTCTGGGGGCCTGTCTTGGGCAGTGGGTACGTCCACACGGTAGCGCGCGGTTCGCCCACAGGGGCCCCTGGTCAACTTCCCTGCGCGAAATCACCCTTGAGGGCGTAGCTGAGGCCTTGGTCGAGCCCGGCGCGCGCCCCCCGGCGGAAGGCGCTGTCGTACGCCTGGTCCCCGACGGCGGCCCTGGCCCGGCGCTCGCACTCCTCGCGCACGGCGGTCAGCCGGGGCGCGCCCATCTGGGCCTTGCCGACGGTACGCCAGTACTCCTGCCCGATGCCGAGGACCAGCGCGCCCTCCTCGCCGTCGCCCCGGGCGGCGAGCGCGCAGGCGAGCAGGTCGAGGCCGATGGCGATGCCGAAGCTGTCGTGGAGCAGCTGCTTGCCGGTGAGCATCGCGCGGACGTGCTCGGCGGCCTCGGTGGCGCGGCCGAGCGCCAGCGCGGTGACGGCGAGCATGTAGTCGGCGTACGCCCGCATCCACCGCTCCCCCCGGCTCGCGCACTGGTCGCGCAGCCAGGTCGCCTCGGCGGCGGCCTCGCGGTAGCGGCCGAGGTTGGTGAGGGCGTAGATGCGGGCGAGCGCGCAGAGGGCGAGGCCGGGCGAGAGGTCGTCGTCGGCCGCGTCGATGGCCGGGGTGCACACCTCCAGGGCGCCCTCGGCGTCGCCCGGCATCAGGATGGCGCCGCCGAGCAGATAGGCGGCGCGCAGCCGGGACTCGGGGTCGGCGGCGCTCGCCGCACACCGTCTGCCGTGCCCAAGGGCGGTCTCCATGTCGCCCTGGAGGAAGGCGGTCATGCCGAGCGCCCACTCGGCGCGGTCGCGGCGCGGGCCGGGCGCGGGGCCGAGGGCGAGGGCGCGCTCCAGGAAGCCGCGGCCCTCGCGCAGGTGCCCGCAGCAGAACCAGAAGAACCAGAGCGAGGAGGCCATGTCGAGGGCGGCGTCGGGGTCGGTGGCAAGCAGGTGGTCGAGGGCGGTGCGCAGATCGGCGTGCCCGGCGGCCAGGCGCTCGTACCACTCGACCTGGTCGGGGCCCATCCACTCGGCCTCGGCGGCGCGAGCCAGGCGGCGGCAGCGCTCGGCGTGGCGGCGGGCCACGGCCGCCTCCTCGCCGAGCTCGCCGAGCCACTGGCGGCCGTACTCGCGGATGGTGTCGAGCATCCGGTAGCCGGCCCGGCCCCGGTGCGTCCTGGCCCGTACGACGGACTTGGCGACCAGGCCCGTGAGCGCGGGTCCGACGGCCTCGGGGGCGAGCGGGCCGCCCGCGGCGACCTCCTGGGCGGCCTCCAGGTCGAAGGCCCCGGCGAACACCGAGAGCCGGGCCCACAGCAGCCGCTCCAGCGGGGCGCACAGCTCGTGGCTCCAGCCGATGGTGGTGCGCATGGTCTGGTGGCGGGGCAGCCGGGCGGCGCGGGTGTCGGCGAGGACCTCGAAGCGCGAGTCGAGCCGTTCGGCGAGCTGCTCGACGCTCCACAACCGCAGCCGGGCGCCCGCGAGTTCGAGGGCGAGCGGGATGCCGTCGAGTCTGCGGCAGACGGCGGCGGCCGCGTCGGCGCGGGCCGGGGTCTCGAAGGACTTCAGCGTCAGGTGCGGGACGGCGTCGACGGCGCGCTCTTTGAAGAGGGTGAGCGCGGCGCCCTCGGGCGGCAGCGGGCCGAGCGAGAAGACACGTTCCTCCGGCCGCCCCAGGGACTGCCGGCTGGTGGCCAGGACGGTGAGCCCCGGCGAGGTCTGGAGCAGCTCACCGATGAGGTGCCCGCAGGCGGAGACCAGGTGCTCGCAGGTGTCCAGGACCAGGAGCAGCCGTTTGTCGCCGAGCCAGCCGCACAGCGCCTCGGCGGCGGTGCGGGTGGTCTGGTCGGTGACGCCCAGGTGGTCGGCGACGGTGGCGGCGAGCAGTTCGGGGTCGCACAGCGGCGACAGCTCGACCCACCACACCCCGTCGGGACAGAAGGCGTCGCGGCCGCGTGCGCCGCGCAGGGCGAGGCGGGACTTGCCGACGCCGCCCGGTCCGGTGACGGTGACGAGCCGGTGGTTGCGCAACAGGCCGTCCAGGGTGGCCAGTTCGACCGACCGGCCCACGAAGCTCGTGGTCTCCGCTGGAAGATTCCCCAACACGGGCACAGTCTGGACCAGACAATGGCCTGGTCCAGACGCGATCGCCCGGTTCAACCAGAAACAGTCGCAAACAGGCCAGGAGCGGTCAGTGCAACGCCATTTCCCTGCGTACGGAGAACACCGACGGACGTCGAGCGGTCACTCCCGTACGCCCCCCCGCTCACTCCCGTACGCGCGCGGTGGACCCCCGTACCACCAGCTCCGGCTGGAACACGAACTCCGTGCGCTGTACCGGGTTCCCCCGGATCTCTTCGAGCAGCGCGCCCACCGCGGCCGTCGCCATCGCCCGCACGGGCTGGCGGACGGTGGTCAGCGGCGGGTCGGTGAACGCGATCAGCCGCGAGTCGTCGAAGCCCACCACCGAGACGTCCTTCGGCACGTCGAGCCCGCGCTCACGCGCCGCGCGGACCGCCCCGAGCGCCATCATGTCGCTGGCGCACACCACTCCCGTACAGCCCTGGTCGAGCAGTGCGCCCGCCGCCACCTGGCCGCCCTCGACGCTGAAGAGGGTGTGGCCCGTGTACGCGGCGGCCTCCTCGGCGCGCAGCCCGAACCGCTCCCCCAGCGCGGCCGCGAACCCCTCGGCCTTGCGGCGCGAGGGCACGTATCTGAGCGGCCCGGCCGCCAGGCCGATCCGGGTGTGGCCGAGGTCGGCGAGATGGCCGACCGCCATCGCCATCGCCGTGTGGTCGTCGGGCGAGACGAAGGGCGCGCGGATGCGCTCGTTGTAGCCGTTGACCAGCACGAACGGCACCCCGCGCTCGGTGAGCGCCAGATAGCGGGCGGGGTCGGCGGCGGTGTCGGCGTGCAGCCCCGACAGGAACACGATGCCGTTGACCCCGCGCTCCTCCAACTGCTCGACCAGCTCGTCCTCGGTCGCCCCGCCGGGCAGCTGGGTGCAGAGCACCGGGGTGTACCCGTGCCCGGCGAGCACCTGCTCCACGGCCTGCGCGAAGGCGGGGAAGATGGGGTTGGTGAGCTCCGGGGTGACCAGGCCGACGAGTCCGGCGCTGCGGTGGCGCAGCTGGGCGGGCCGCTCCCAGCCGAGGACGTCCAGGACCGCGAGCACCCGCTGCCGGGTGGCGTCGGCGACGCCCGGACGCCCGTTGAGCACCCGGCTGACGGTGGCCTCGCTGACGGCCGCCTGGGCGGCGATGTCGGCGAGGCGCGGCCCGGCGTCGGTCACACCGCCCACCACACGGTGGTGTCGGCTTCGAGGACGAACTCGCCGCCGTCGAGGGCGACTTCGCGGCTTCCGCTGGAGAGGAGCGCCTTGCCCGGGGCGGGCAGGCGCACCGGTTCGGCGGTGAGGTTGACCGTGCAGACGAACCCGTCGCGGGCGAACGCGAGGACGCCTTCCGGGGCGTCCAGCCAGCTGACGGCGTCGCCCGAGCCGAGGCCGGGGTGCTCACGGCGGGCGGCGAGGGCGGCACGGTAGAGCTCCAGGGTGGAGTCCGGGTCGCCGCTCTGCGCCTCGACGGAGAGCGCGCTCCAGGACGCGGGCTGGGGCAGCCAGCTGCCGCCGCTGCCGAAGCCGTACGAGGGGCCGTCGACGGTCCACGGAAGCGGCACCCGGCAGCCGTCGCGGAAGCCGTCCTGCCCTTCGGCGCGGAAGAACGACGGGTCCTGGCGGACCTCGTCGGGCAGGTCGGTGACGTCCGGGAGGCCCAGCTCCTCGCCCTGGTAGAGGTACGCGGACCCGGGCAGCGCCAGCATCAGCAGGGTCGCCGCCCGCGCCCGGCGCAGCCCGAGCTCGCGGTCGCCCGGGGTGCGCAGCTGGGTGCCGAGGCCGGGCGGGTTGGCGAAGCGGGTGGCGTGCCGGGTCACGTCGTGGTTGGAGAGCACCCAGGTCGCGGGGGCGCCGACCGGGCGCATCGCGGCGAGCGAGACGTCGATGACCTCGCGCAGCGCCTCGGCGTCCCAAGGGGCGCCCAGGTACTGGAAGTTGAAGGCCTGGTGCAGCTCGTCGGGGCGTACGTAATGGGCCGTGCGCTCCACGGTGGGCGTCCACGCCTCGGCGACGGCTATGCGCTCGCCGGGGTACTCGTCGAGGATCAGCCGCCAGGAGCGGTAGATCTCGTGGACGCCGTCCTGGTCGAAGAACGGCATGACATCGTTGCCCAGCAGCTTGAGCTGGTCGCTGCCGCCGATGTCGGGCAGCCCGGGCGCCTTGACGAGCCCGTGGGCGACGTCGACGCGGAACCCGTCGACGCCCATGTCCAGCCAGAACCGCAGGATCGAGCGGAACTCGTCGGCGACGGCGGGGTGCTCCCAGTTGAAGTCGGGCTGCTCCGGGGCGAACAGGTGCAGGTACCACTCGCCGTCCTCGGTACGGGTCCAGGCGGGCCCGCCGAAGATGGACTCCCAGTCGTTGGGCGGCAGTTCGCCGGTCTCGCCGCGGCCGGGCCGGAAGTGGTACCGGCTCCGCAGCGCCGAGCCCGGCCCCTCCCTCAGCGCGCGCTTGAACCACTCGTGCTGGTCGGAGGAGTGGTTGGGGACGAGGTCGACGATGATCCGGAGCCCTAGCTCGTGGGCGTCCCTGATCAGGGCGTCGGCGTCGTGCAGGGTGCCGAACATCGGGTCGATGGCGCGGTAGTCGGCGACGTCGTAGCCGGCGTCGGCCTGCGGGGAGGCGTAGAAGGGGGAGAGCCAGACGGCGTCGACGCCGAGGTCGCGGAGGTACGGGAGCTTGTGGCGTACGCCGTCGAGGTCCCCCATCCCGTCGCCGTTGGCGTCGGCGAAGCTGCGCGGATAGACCTGGTAGATCACGGCGTCCTGCCACCAGTTGGTGTGCCCGGTGTGGGCGGGGGTGATGGCGGGGGCGGTGAGGTGCGGGGTCATTTTGTCCCTGGGTCGGTGTGGTGGGTGTTCCTGTACGGGTGGGCGTCGCCTGCGGCGGGCAAGGGCCCCACCCCGCCCCTTCCCTAAACCCTCCGGGGGCGGGGGGAGGCGCGCTCTTCGTCTGCGGACCGTGGCGGGTTGCTCGCGCAGTTCCCCGCGCCCCTAGGTATTTAGGGGCGCGGGGAACTGCGCGACCAGCCACAGACGGCCTGCGGACGAAACGACCGCCGCCCGGCCGAGGGCTTAAGGGAACGGGCGGGGTGGGGGCGTAAACACGTCACCCCTTCGTCGCTCCCGCCGTCATCCCCGCGACAAGGTGCTTCTGCGCGAACAGGAAGAACACCGCCGCCGGCACCGCGATCAGCACGGACGCCGCCGTCATCGGCCCCCAGTTCGCCGTGTACTGCGTCACGAACGTCTGCAGACCACCGGCCAGCGTCAGGTTCTCGTCCCCCACCATGAACGCCGACGAGTACGCGACCTCGCCCCACGCCGTGATGAAGGAGTAGAACGCCGTCACCGCGAGCCCCGGCTTCGCCAGCGGCAGGATCAGGCGCCAGAACGTGCCGAACGGGTTCAGCCCGTCCACCCGCCCCGACTCGTCGATCTCCACCGGGATCCCGTCGAAGAAGCCCTTCATCATCCAGGCGCAGAACGGGACGGCGATCGTCAGATACGTGATGATCAGGCCCACCGGCTGGTTCAGCAGCCCCAGCTGGCCCATCAGGTTGTAGAGCGGGACGATCAGGATCGCCATCGGGAACATCTGGGTGATCAGCAGCGTCCACATCAGCGGGCGCATGCCGGGGAACTTGAAGCGGCTCACCGCGTAGCCCGTCGTCGCGGAGATGAAGACGCCGAGCAGCGTCGTCACCCCGGCGATCAGCGCCGAGTTCCCGAACCAGGTGAAGAAGCTCGTCTTGTCCACCAGGTAGCGGTAGTTGTCGAGCGTCGTGTCCTTGAAGAAGTCCGTGGTGATCGCGTACTTCGCCGGCTTCAGCGACGTGAGGAACACCCACAGGACGGGGAAGACGGCGATGACCGACGCCCCGATCAGCGTGGCGTGCAGCCCGACCGAAGCCAGCGGCGACCGCTTACCGCGTTGCGACGACATCGTCACCACACCTCTCCCTGCTTGCGAAGCGACCTCCGGTACACGAAGGCGAAGATCATCAGCACCGCCAGGATCAGCACGCCCCACGTCGCCGACCCCGCGAAGTCCCGCGGGCTCTCCACGAAGGCCTGGCGGAACGCCTGGGTCACCAGGATCTCGGTCGAGTCGCCGGGACCGCCCCGCGTCAGCAGGAAGATCACCGGGAACATGTTGAACGTCCAGATCGTGGAGAGCAGGATCACGGTGGAGGACACCGCGCGCAGGCCCGGGACGGTGATGTAGAGGAAGCGCTTCCAGGGGCCCGCCCCGTCCATCTCCGCGGCCTCGTACAGCTCGCCCGGGATCGACTGGAGGCCGCCGAGCAGCGCCACCATCATGAACGGCACGCCGAGCCAGACGTTGACCGCGATCACCGAGAACTTCGCCCACGTCGGGTCGTCCAGCCACGGCACCGCCGAGATGCCGCCGCCGTCCAGGACCTTGTTCAGCAGGCCGTTGTCGCGGTTGAAGAGGAAGCGCCAGGCGAACACCGAGACGAAGCCGGGCACGGCCCAGGGCAGGATCAGCATCATCCGGTAGGCCGCGCGGCCGCGGAACTGCCGGTTGAGCATGTTCGCCAGCACCAGGCCGAGCAGGAACGTGGTGGAGACACAGCACACCGTCCACACCACGGTCCACGTCAACCGCTGCACGAAGACGGGATCGCTCAGCACGTCCACGTAGTTGTCGAGGCCGACGAACTTGTACGTGGCGTCGATGTGGTTGGCGCCGATCGTGCGGCCGACGTTGCGCTCGTTGGCGTCGGTCAGCGACAGGTAGATGCCGCGGCCGAGCGGCCATCCGACGATCACGCCGAGGACGATCACCACGGGGGCGACCATCGTCCAGGCGTACCAGTGCGTCGAGAGCGCCCGCCGGAGCCGGCCGGGGCGCTCGCCGGTCGCGCGGCCCCGGCCGCGGGCGCCCTCGCCCGCGGCCTTCGCCGTCGACTGGCCGGTGTGGACAGTCATGTCAGTCAGTACCCGTCTCCCGCTGCCCGTCCGCTACTTCCAGTCCTTGAGGATCTTGTGGAAGGCGGTGGCGGAGGCCTTGGCCGCGTCCTCGGGCGAGGAGGCGCCGGTCACGGCCTTGGTGAACTGGAGCTTCAGCGGCTCGAACAGGGCGCCGTTCTCCGGGATCCAGGCGCGCTCGACGGCCTTGTCGACGGCCGGCTTGAAGAACTGGACCATCTCGTTGGACTTGACGTCCGGCTGGTCGTACGCGGCGGTGCGGGTCGGCAGCAGGCTGAGCGCCTTGGTGGTCTGCACCTGGACGGTCTGCGAGGTCAGGTAGTCCACGAAGGCGTGCGAGGCGTCGCGGTTCTTGGAGCCCGCGTAGACCGCGAGGTCGTGGCCGCCCTGCGGGGCGCCCTGCGCGGCGGAGCCGGCCGGGACCGCGGCGATGCCGAGGTTCGCCTTGTCCTTGAACTCGTCGCCGGCGTAGGCGTCGGCCACGGCCCAGGGGCCGTTGACCATCATGGCGACCTTGCCCGACTTGAAGGCGGTCTCCATGTTGTTCCAGCCGTCGGTCGCGTTGGTGATCGCGGCGCCGGAGGTGACCAGGTCGCGGGCGGCCTTGAAGGCCTTGACCCCGGCCGGGGAGTCGACGGTGACCTTCTTGTTCTTGGCGTCGACGAGGTCGCCGCCCTCGCCGTAGATGAACGGCAGGAACCAGTACGAGTCGTCGCCGCGCAGGTACAGGCCGGTCTTGCCGGTCTTGGACTTGATGGCGGCGGCGGCCGTCTTCACCTCTTCGAGGGTCTTCGGCGGCTCGACGCCCGCGTCCTTGAGCATCTTCTTGTTGTAGAAGAGGCCGAGGGTGTCGATGACCTGCGGGACGGCGTACATCTGGCCGTCGTACTTGCCACTGGCCGCCGCCTGCTTGAGGAAGGCGGAGTCCACTTCCTTGGCCTTGGCGTCCGGGACCTTGTCCAGGTAGCCCAGCGAGGCGAAGTCGGCGACCCAGCCGACGTCGGCGCGGATGACGTCCGGCGCGTCGGAGCCGCTGCTGAACGCGTTCTTGATCTTGTTCTGGGCATCGCCGTACGGCACGTTGACGTACTTGACGGTGACCTTGGGGTGCTGCGCGTGGAAGTCCTCGGCGATCTTCTTGAACGTGGCCTTCTCGGTGTCGTTCGAGGTGTCCCACCACGTGACGGTGCCGGAGAGCTCGCCCGAGCTCTTCTTCTCGCCGCTGTCACCACTGTCGCTGTCGCCGCAGGCCGTCGCCGCGAGCGCCAGGGTCGCGACCAGCGCGGTGGCCGCTATGCCACGTCGCATGTGAACTCCTTCAACGGGTGCCGCGCCATCACGGCGCCGGATCGCCAGGAACGTAACAAGGATGAAAGAAGACCGAAAGACCTTGCGAAGAATTTCTGCAAGGCCGGTCGATCGTTACATCCGCGTGTCCACACGGTTGCCGATGCGCGCCTTGTCAGGAGGGGCGTACGTACTCCATGGGCACGCCCGGGAGCCCGGCGCCGCCTTTGCAAGCCTTCCGCAAGAGCTTGCAGGACTGTTACCTTCGAGGTGCAGCGGCGTTGATCCCGTAGGCGCAGGACACCGTGCAGGCCACTGGAGAGGGACCCGTTCATGACGCAGGAGCTGACCACGACCACCGCCGTCGCGGGCCGCAGCCGGGGCCGGGCCGCCGGGAGCACCGGCTGGTGGCGCGACGCCGTCATCTACCAGGTGTACGTCCGCTCCTTCGCGGACGGCGACGGCGACGGCATCGGCGACCTGCCCGGCATCCGGGCCCGTCTGCCGCACCTCGCGGACCTCGGCGCGGACGCCGTCTGGCTCACCCCGTTCTACGCCTCCCCGCAGGCCGACGGCGGCTACGACGTGGCGGACTACCGGGCCGTCGACCCGCTCTTCGGGAACCTCCAGGATGCCGACGACCTGGTCCGCGAGGCCCACCGGCTCGGCCTGCGCGTGATCGTCGACATCGTCCCCAACCACACCTCCGACCAGCACCAATGGTTCCGCGCCGCCCTTGCCGGCGGCCCCGAGCGCGACCGCTACCACTTCCACCCCGGCAAGCGGGCCGCCGTGCCCGCCCAGGGCGGCGCGGCTCCCCCCAACGACTGGGAGTCGGTCTTCGGCGGCCCGGCCTGGACCCGGACCGAGGACGGCGACTGGTACCTGCACCTGTTCGCCCCGGAACAGCCCGACCTCAACTGGGAACACCCCGAGGTGCGGGCCGAGTTCGAGTCGGTGCTGCGGTTCTGGCTCGACCTCGGCGTCGACGGCTTCCGCATCGACGTGGCCCACGGCATGGTCAAGGCGGCCGGGCTGCCCGACATCGGCGCCCGTGAGCAGGCCAAGCTGATCGGCGCCCAGGAGCTGCCGTTCTTCGACCAGGACGGCGTTCACGAGATCCACCGCACCTGGCGCCGGCTGCTCGACTCCTACGAAGGGGAGCGCATCGCGGTCGCCGAGGCCTGGGCGCCCTCCCCCGAGCGGCTCGCCCTGTACGTACGCCCGGACGAACTGCACCAGGCCTTCAACTTCCAGTTCCTGAACTGCCCGTGGGACGCGGCCGAGATGCGCGCGGTCGTCGACGCCTCGCTCGCCGCGACCCGCTCGGTGGGCGCCCCGACCACCTGGGTGCTCTCCAACCACGACGTGGTGCGCCACCCGACCCGCTACGGCGGCGGCGAGCGGGGCCTGCGCCGGGCCAGGGCCGCGGCCCTGCTGATGCTGGCGCTGCCCGGCTCGGCGTACGTCTACCAGGGCGAGGAGCTCGGCCTGCCCGAGGTCACCGACCTGCCCGACGGGGTCCGCCAGGACCCGTCCTTCTTCCGCGCCGAGGGCCAGGACGGCTTCCGCGACGGCTGCCGGGTGCCCATCCCCTGGACCGCCGAGGGCCCCTCGTACGGCTTCGGCAGCGGCGGCAGCTGGTTGCCGCAGCCGGACTCCTGGCGTGGCCTTTCCGTCGAGGCGCAGACCGGCGACCCGCGCTCGACCCTGGAGCTCTACCGCTCGGCGCTCGCGCTGCGCCGGGAGCTGCCGGGGCTCGGGGACGGGGAGATGGAGTGGCTGGAGGCGCCCGAAGAGGTGTTGGCGTTCGCCCGGCCGGGGTTCGTGTGCACGGTCAACACGGGCGCGGGCGCGGCCCAACTCGCGGTCCCCGGGCGGCCGCTGCTGTCGACCTCGGCGCTGGAGTTCACGGGCGGTAACGTCACGATCCCCGCCGAATCAGCGGTCTGGTGGGCAATCTGACGTGCGACCGGTACAGTCCAATCCCGTGACCGCACGGCTTGCCGACATCGCAGCCCAGGCGGGGGTCAGCGAAGCCACAGTCAGCCGCGTGCTCAACGGCAAGCCCGGTGTGGCCGCGGGCACCCGTGAGTCCGTGCTTGCCGCGCTCGACGTCCTCGGCTACGAACGGCCGGTGCGGCTGCGCAGGCGCAGCGCCGGTCTGGTCGGACTGATAACGCCGGAGCTGGAGAACCCGATCTTCCCGGCGCTCGCCCAGGTCATCGGCCAATCCCTCACCCGCCAGGGGTACACCCCGGTGCTCGCCACCCAGACGCCCGGCGGCTCCACCGAGGACGAGCTCACCGAGATGCTGGTCGACCGGGGCGTCTCGGGCATCATCTTCGTCTCCGGGCTGCACGCCGACACCACGGCCGACATGGACCGCTACGAGCAGCTGCGCGCCCAGGGCGTGCCGTACGTGCTGGTGGACGGCTTCTCGCCGAAGGTGCAGGCGCCCTTCATCTCCCCCGACGACCGGGCCGCGATGCGGCTCGCGGTCACCCACCTCGCGGCGCTCGGCCACACCCGCATCGGCCTCGCGGTGGGCCCCAAGCGGTTCGTCCCCGTGCTGCGCAAGATCGAGGGCTTCACGGCCGCGATGGAGGACTCGCTGGGGCTGACCCCGGTCGAGGCGGAGGCGCTGGTCCAGCACTCGCTGTACACCCTGGAGGGCGGCCAGGCCGCGACCACCGCGCTGATCGCGGCGGGGTGCACGGCGGTGGTGTGCGCCAGCGACATGATGGCGCTGGGCGCGATCCGGGCGGCCCGCCAGGCCGGACTCGACGTGCCGAAGGACATCTCGGTGGTCGGGTTCGACGACTCCCCGCTCATAGCGTTCACCGATCCCCCGCTGACCACGATCCGCAAGCCGGTGACGGCGATGGGGCAGGCGGCGGTCCGGGCGCTCCTGGAGGAGATCGGCGGCACCCCGGCCCCGCACAGCGAGTTCGTGTTCATGCCCGAGCTGGTGGTTCGCGGTTCAACCGCTTCTGGGCCGGCGCCCAAGTAGCACTCCAGTGGGACGGCCGTCCGCTTCGGCATAAAATCGGGGGAAGAGTCACCCTCTCCTCCGTGAGGAGTCCTCCACTGGGAGTAGGAATCCGGACCGAACCCGACCGGAGGACGATCTGCGGGGCACAGGTCCATCTGGCAGACTCTCTCGCTATGGGTGAAATGACCGTGAAGACTCTGGAAGGTACGGCGGACACCCCGTCGGCCGCCTCGTCGGCTGCGCCCACACCCGTCAGTGAAGAGCCCGTCACCGAAGCGCCGACGCCGCCGGTCCCGGCACCACCCGCCACCCTTTTCCAGCGGCTGCGCACCCCGCGCCGCCCCCGCCTCTGGTTCGAAATCCTCCTGATCGCGGTGAGTTACTGGACGTACTCACTGATCCGCAACGCCGTCCCCGAACAGAAGTCGCAGGCGCTCGACAACGCCGACTGGCTCTGGTCGGTCGAGCAGCACCTCGGCATCGCGGTGGAGCGGTCCGTCAACCACAGCGTCAACTCGGTGACATGGCTGATCACCGGCATGAACTACTACTACGCCACGCTCCACTTCGTGGTGACGATCGGCGTCCTGGTGTGGCTCTTCCGCAGCCACCCGGGCCGTTACGCGGCGTCCCGGCTGATCCTCTTCGCCACCACCGGCGTGGCCCTGGTGGGCTACTACTTCTACCCGCTGGCGCCGCCCCGCCTGATGAACAACGGCGGCTTCATCGACACCGTCCTGGTCCACCAGACCTGGGGCTCGATGGCCTCGGGCGACCTGAAGAACATGTCGAACCAGTACGCGGCGATGCCGTCTATGCACATCGGCTGGTCCCTGTGGTGCGGCCTGACCATCTTCGCGCTGGCCAAGGCGCCGTGGGCACGGATCCTCGGCCTGCTCTACCCGGCCGCGACCCTGGTCGTCATCGTCTCCACGGCCAACCACTTCTGGCTGGACGCGGTGGGCGGCATCATCTGCCTGGCCTTCGGCTTCCTCGTCTCGTACGCCTGGTACGGGAAGCTGCCGCACCGGCTGTCGAAGCGGGTCGAGAACCCGCCGCGCGGCCGCGTGGTCACCGGTACGGCTCGCGCCTGAGCGCTTAGTGGCGGAGAAGCCTTGGGTTTCGGCTGCGGGCCGGTCCTGGCTGGTCGCGCAGTTCCCCGCGCCCCTTCGGGCCGCGCTGCGGATAGGCTCGGTCCTGACCAATGGGAGGCGGCGGGATGACGGCGGTGCCGGGGCGCAGGAGCAGCACCTTCACACGGCTGCTGCGGTTCGGTTTCACCGATCCGTCGGCGGCCGAGCGGCTGCTCGACACCCCGGAGCTCGCCTCCGTACGCACCGACCCGGTGCTCCTGGACGCGCTGGGCGCGACCGCCGACCCCGATCTGGCGCTCGCCGGTCTGGTGCGGATCGTGGAGGCGCAGGATCCGGCCGAGCGGCAGGCGCTGCTCGACACCCTGATCACCGCCAAGCCGCTGCGGGACCGCCTGCTCGGGGTCATGGGGGCCTCCGAGGCGCTCGGTGACCATCTGGCCCGGCATCCGCGCGACTGGCACGCGCTGGTCACCTACGAGGCCGTGGACCTGCATCCGGGGGTCGCGGAGTTCGAGCGGGGCCTCGCCCAGGCCCAGGACCCGGTGGCGCTGCGGGTCGCCTACCGCCGGTGCCTGCTGACCATAGCGGCCCGTGATGTGTGCGGGACCACCGATGTGGCCGAGACGGCCGCCGAGCTCGCGGACCTGGCCACCGCGACCCTGCGGGCCGCGCTCGCCATCGCCCGGACCGCGGCCCCCGACGACGCCGCGATATGCCGGCTCGCGGTGATCGCGATGGGCAAGTGTGGCGGCCACGAGCTGAACTACGTCTCCGACGTCGACGTGATCTTCGTCGGCGAGCCCGTGGACGGCGCCGACGAGCGCAAGGCCGTGCAGGCCGCCACCCGGCTCGCCTCGCACCTGATGCGGATCTGCTCGGAGACCACCGTCGAGGGCACCATCTGGCCCGTCGACGCCAATCTGCGCCCCGAGGGCCGCAACGGCCCGCTGGTGCGCACGCTCTCCTCGCACCTCGCCTACTACCAGCGCTGGGCCAAGACCTGGGAGTTCCAGGCGCTGCTCAAGGCGCGCGCGGTGGCCGGGGACCCGGAGCTGGGGGCCTCCTACATCGAGGCGGTCTCCCCGCTGGTGTGGCAGGCCGCCGAGCGCGACAACTTCGTCGCCGACGTGCAGAAGATGCGCCGCCGGGTCGTCGACAACATCCCGGCCGCCCAGGTCGACCGCGAACTGAAGCTGGGCCCGGGCGGGCTGCGGGACGTCGAGTTCGCCGTACAGCTCCTCCAGCTGGTGCACGGGCGCGGCGACGCGACCCTGCACAGCGGCACCACCCTGGACGCGCTCGGCGCGCTCGCGGCGGGCGGCTACGTGGGCCGCACGGACGCCGCCCAGCTCGACGAGGCGTACCGCTTCCTGCGGGCGATGGAGCACCGCATCCAGCTGTACCGGCTGCGCCGCACCCATCTCGTCCCCGAGGACGAGGCCGATCTGCGGCGCCTGGGCCGCTCGCTCGGGCTGCGCACCGAGCCGGTCAGCACGCTCAACCGGGAGTGGAAGAAGCACGCCTCCGTGGTGCGGCGGCTGCACGAGAAGCTGTTCTACCGGCCGCTGCTCGACGCGGTCGCCCAGCTCTCCCCCGGCGAGACCCGGCTCAGCCCGCGCGCGGCCGGACAGCGCCTGGAGGCTCTTGGGTACGCGGACCCGGCGGCGGCGCTCAGACACCTGGAGGCGCTCTCCTCGGGCGTGACCCGCAAGGCCGCCATCCAGCGCACCCTGCTGCCGGTGCTGCTCGGCTGGTTCGCCGACTCGGCCGACCCGGACGCGGGCCTGCTGGGCTTCCGCAAGGTCTCCGACGCGCTCGGCAGGACCCCCTGGTACCTGCGCCTGCTGCGCGACGAGGGCGCGGCGGCGGAGAACCTCGCCCGGGTGCTCTCGGCCGGCCGCCTCGCCCCCGACCTGCTGCTCCGCGCCCCGGAGGCGGTGGCGATCCTGGGCGACCCGGAGGGCCTGAAACCCCGGCTGCGCGAACCCCTTGAGCAGGAGGTGCTGGCCGCGGTGGGCCGCTCCGAGTCCGCCGAGGGCGCGGTCGCGGCGGCCCGTGGCGTACGGCGCAGAGAGCTGTTCCGCACCGCCGCCGCCGATCTGATCGGCTCGTACGGTACGGAGGAGAGCCCCGCCGAGGAGGACCCCGGGGCGCTGGTCGACCGGGTCGGGAACGCGGTGACCGACCTGAACGCGGCGACGCTCGCGGGCGCGCTGCGGGCGGCCGTGCGGGCGGAGTGGGGCGACACCCTGCCCACCCGGTTCGCGGTCATCGGCATGGGCCGCTTCGGCGGGCACGAGCTGAGCTACGGCTCGGACGCGGACGTCCTGTTCGTCCACGAGCCGCGCGAGTTCGTCGACGAGCAGGAGGCGACGCAGACCGCCAACCGGGTCGTCGCCGAGATGCGCCGGCTGCTCCAACTGCCCACCGCCGACCCGCCGTTGCTGATAGACGCGGATCTGCGGCCGGAGGGCAAGAGCGGCCCGATGGTGCGCACGCTGGCCTCGTACGCCGCGTACTACCGGCGCTGGTCCCTGGTGTGGGAGAGCCAGGCGCTGCTGCGGGCCGAGCCGATGGCGGGCGACGAGGAGCTGGGGCGGCGGTTCGTCGAGCTGATCGACCCGCTGCGCTACCCGGCCGAGGGGCTCGGGGACGACGCGGTGCGCGAGATCAGACGCCTCAAGGCGCGGATGGAGTCGGAGCGGATGCCGCGCGGCGCCGACCCCACGCTCCACACCAAGCTGGGGCGCGGCGGCCTCTCGGACGTCGAGTGGACGGTCCAGCTGCTCCAGATGCAGCACGGCTGGGCGGAGCCGGGTCTGCGCACCACCCGCACCCGTGGCGCGCTCTCCGCCGCCCATGCGGCGGGGCTGATCTCCACCGAGGACGCGGTGATACTGGATGACGCGTGGGTGCTGGCTACGCGGGTGCGGAACGGGGTGATGCTGGTGCGGGGCCGTCCCGGTGACACGTTCCCGTCCGACGGGCGGGAGCTGGCGGCCGTGGGCCGGTATCTGGGCTACGAGCCGGGTCATGTCGGGGACATGCTGGATGACTACCGGCGGGTTACGCGGCGGGCCCGGGCCGTGGTGGAACGCCTCTTCTACGGGGCATAACCGTATCGAACGCGTCTGCGGGCCGGTGGGTGGCTGGTCGCGGACAACGAACGACCCCATTCGTTCCCACTACCTTCACCCGCAAGGATCTTCCCGTCTTCAACCCCCCGCCCTAACCTCTCGGTGCACCGCCCCCCACAATCCCCCTCACCGGAGGTACCGCCGTGTCCGGCTGGTCCATACCCCGCCGCCGTACCCGCACCGCCCTGTTCTCCGCGATCGGTCTCGCCGCCGCTTCCGCCGGTCTGTGGGCCGGGCTCGGGGGCACGTCCGCCGCCTCGACGACGGCGACCGTGCCCACGCCCGACCACACGGTCGTCGTGGTCTTCGAGAACCACGCGTACAACCAGGTCATCGGCAGCTCCAGCGCCCCGTACATCAACTCGCTGAAGAGCGGCGGCGCCAACCTCACGCAGTCGTTCGGCGTCACGCACCCGAGCCAGCCCAACTACCTCCAGCTGTTCTCGGGCAGCAACCAGGGCGTCACGGACGACAGCTGCTACACCCCCGGCTTCAGCTCCGCGCCCAACCTCGGCTCCGAGCTGATCGCCGCGGGCAAGACCTGGGGCAGCTACAACGAGACCCTGCCCAGCCAGGGCTCCACCACGTGCAGCAGCGGCAAGTACGCGCGCAAGCACAACCCCTGGTTCGCGTTCAGCAACGTGCCGACCTCCTCGGCGAAGACGATGACGCAGTTCCCCACCGACTTCACCACGCTGCCGCAGGTCTCCTTCGTCGTGCCGAACCTGTGCAGCGACATGCACGACTGCTCGGTGTCGACCGGTGACACCTGGCTGAAGAACAACCTGAAGGCGTACGCGGACTGGGCCAAGACCCACAACAGCCTGCTCGTCGTCACCTTCGACGAGGACAACCGGCTCGCGGGCAACAAGATCCCGACCGTCCTCTACGGCCAGCAGGTGATCCCGGGCTCGTCGTCCTCGACGACGTACAACCACTACAACGTCCTGCGCACCATCGAGGACATGTACGGCACCACGCACGCCGGCCAGGCCGCCAACGCCTCGGACATCACGGGTATCTGGGCCTCCTGACGTGTACGTAGCAGACAGCCGCAGCACTCCCGCGGCCCCCGCCGCCCGGCTCACCACCGGGCGGCGGTCCGCCCTTGCCCCGACCGTCCTGGCGCTCGGCACGGTCAGCCTGATCACCGACGTCTCCTCGGAGATGGTCACCGCCGTCCTGCCGCTCTACCTGGTCACAGGCCTCGGCCTGTCGCCGCTCGGCTTCGGGCTGCTCGACGGCGTCTACAACGGGTTCAGCGCGCTGGTCCGGCTGGTCGGCGGGCACCTGGCCGACCGGGGCGGGCGCCACAAGGCCGTCGCGGTGTTCGGCTACGGCCTGTCGGCGGTGTGCAAACCGCTGCTCCTGGTGGCCGGTTCGCTGCCGGTGATCGGCGCGGTGCTCGCGGCCGACCGTACGGGCAAGGGGCTGCGCACGGCGCCGCGCGACGCGATGATCTCGCTGGCCTCGGCGCCCGAGGCGCGCGGGCGGGCGTTCGGCGTGCACCGCGCGATGGACACGGCGGGCGCGCTGCTCGGGCCGCTGGTCGCGTTTCTGATCCTCCGTCAGGCGGTGGACGGGTACGACGCCGTCTTCACGGTGAGCTTCTGCGTGGCGGCGGTCGGCGTGCTCGTCCTGGTGCTGTTCGTGCCCGGGCGCACCGCCCCCGAGCGCGCCCAGGACGCGCCGCGCGCCTCGCTCAAGGCGGCGCTGGCCCTGCTCGGCGAGCGCGAGGTGCGCCGACTCGCCCTGTGCGCCCTGCTGTTGGGCCTGGCCACGGTCAGCGACTCCTTCGTCTACCTGCTGCTCCAGCGCCGCCTGGACGTGCCGGACCGCTGGTTCGCGCTGTTGCCCCTCGGCACGGCGGCCGCGTTCCTGCTGCTCGCCGTCCCGCTGGGCCGCCTCGCCGACCGGGTGGGCCGCTGGCAGGTGTTCCTCGGCGGCCACGCGGCCCTGCTGTGCGCGTACGCCCTGCTGCTGCCGGGCTGGCGCGGGGCTGCGCTGCCGTACGTCGTCCTCGCCCTGCACGGACTGTTCTACGCGGCGACCGACGGCGTCCTGATGGCCGCGGCGGCGGGCGCCGTCCCGGCCGAACTGCGCTCCAGCGGGCTCGCGTTGATCCAGACCGGCCAGGCGTCCGCCCGCTTCGTCTGCTCGATCGCGTTCGGCGCGGCGTGGACCGCGTGGGGCGACCGCACGGCGCTGGCCACGGCGGCCGTGGCGCTCGCGGTGTGCGCGGCCGGAGCCGTGCTGCTGCGCCCGGCGGAAGCGTCCGAGCTCGACGGGGGAAGGCCCGCATGACCGTCCGTATGACCCTGCGCAACAAGCTGATCGTGCTGGTGACGGCCCTGGTCGTCCTCGCGGGCGTGGCCACCGCGTCCGTGCTGCACGCGGCGGGCCGCGAGGACCGCAAGAACCGGGTGCAGGCGGACGGGCCGCCGGTGACGGGCGGCGAGGTCTCACTCGCCCCGGGCTCCGGCCGCCGCATCGTCTTCCGCAACATGGCCTGGGGCCCGCACCGCGACGAGCTCGCCACGGTCCCGGCCGACGGTCCGTCGGGACCGCGCACCGCCTCCGGCGTGAAGTGCCTGCGCTTCTACGCGGCCGCCGGGACCGGGGTGTGCCTCCAGGCCGAGCGGGGCGCGGTGCAGGACGGCTACCGGGCGGTGATCCTGGACGCGCGGCTGAAGGAGCGCGCCCACTACAGCCTGCCGGGCATCCCGACCCGGGCGCGCGTCTCCCCGTCCGGCCGTCTGGCGGCCTGGACGGTCTTCGTGGGCGGCGACTCGTACGCGGGCACCAACTTCTCCACCCGCACGGCGATCCTGGACACCCGCACGGGCAAGCTGACCAAGACGCTGGAGGACTTCGCGATCGAGCGCGACGGGCACCCGTACCGCGCCTCGGACGTGAACTTCTGGGGCGTCACGTTCGCCGACGACGAGCACTTCTACGCGACGATGGCGACGGGCAAGAAGACGTACCTGGTCCGGGGCGACCTCCCGGCCCGCAAGGTGACGACGCTGCGCACCAACCTGGAGTGCCCGTCCCTCTCCCCCGACGGCACCCGCCTCGCCTTCAAGAAGCGCGTCCCCGGCCTCCCGGCGGACGCGCCCTGGCGCCTGTACGTCCTGGACCTCGCCACGATGCGCGAAACACCCCTGGCGGAGCCGCGCAGCGTGGACGACCAGCTGGTGTGGCAGAACGACAGGACGGTCACGTACTCCCTGCCGGGCGACTACGGGGCCGACCTGTACACCCTCCCGGCGGACGGCACGGGCAGCCCGCACCGGCTGCTGACGGCGGGGCTGGCTCCGGCGTATCTGGGCTGATCAGCCGCCGGGGCCGCCCGGCCTGCGAAGCCGTCAGTCCTTGCCGTCAGTCCTTGTGGAAGCGGTACGACTCCCGCTCCATCTCGCGGACCTCGACCATCACGTGCAGTCGGCGGCCCTCCGGGGCCGTCGCGTGCTTGAGGGTAAGGTCGCGGACCGTCTCGGCGAGCTTCTCGCGGGCCTCCTGGGTGCGGCCGGTGAGGATCGACAGCTGGACGAAGACGGCGTCGATGCCGTCGTCCCCCTCGCCGAAGTACGACTCCTCTATCCGCCGGAAGCGGCTCTTGAAGGCCACGGCCGGGGCGTCGACGATGCCCGGCGCGGCGGCGTGGACCTCGCTCGCGAAGGCCTGGCGGTCGAAGGTCTCGGTGAGACGTTCCGAGTACTCGACATGGACGAACGGCATGCTCAATCCTCTGGTCGCACGGCGGGACCGGCTGGCTCCCAGCAGCCGCAACCGGCCGCCGCCGGGCGGTATTCCCGGCGGCCGGACCCGCCCGTACCTCAGGACGGCTGGATCAGCCCGATGACGTTGCCGTCGGCGTCCTTCACCGTCGCCGTCAGCCGCCCGCCGCCGACGTCCTGGACGTCCTGGAGCGGCTGCGCACCCGCGTCGAGCAGCGCCTTCACGGTCTTCCTGATGTCGTCGACGTGCCAGTACGGCACCGGCCCGGTCATCCCCTTGCCGTGGCCGTTGGGGTCGAGGCCCACTTCCTGACCGGCCGCGTTGAACTGCACGTAGTACGGCTCGTCCATCACGGGCTCGGCGCCCAGGAGCCCGCCGAAGACGGCCTTCGCCCGGGCGAGGTCCTTGACGGGGTAGATGATCGTCTTGAGGCCGTGGGTCATGGGGGTGCTCCTCGCGGTGCGTCGGCGCGGGGGCAGCCCTGCGGCCACCCCCTGCCATGACACACCCCGACGACCGGCCCCGCCCGCCGGGCTCACCCGAATGCCCCTGCGGAGCGCCCCTACAGCACCGGCAGGTTCTTCCGCAGCTCGAAGGCGGTGACCTCGGAGCGGTACTCCTCCCACTCCTGCTTCTTGTTGCGCAGGAAGAAGTCGAAGACGTGCTCGCCGAGCGTCTCGGCGACCAGTTCGCTGCGCTCCATCAGCGAGATCGCCTCGCCGAGGTTCTGCGGGAGCGGCTCGATGCCCATCGCGCGGCGCTCGGAGTCGGAGAGCGCCCAGACGTCGTCGTCCGCGCCCGCCGGGAGCTCGTAGCCCTCCTCGATGCCCTTGAGGCCGGCCGCGAGGAGCAGGGAGTACGCCAGGTAGGGGTTGCAGCCGGAGTCCAGGGAGCGGACCTCGACGCGGGAGGAGCCGGTCTTGCCGGGCTTGTACATCGGCACCCGGATCAGCGCGGAGCGGTTGTTGTGGCCCCAGCAGATGTACGAGGGGGCCTCGCCGCCCGCGCCCGCCGTGCGCTCCGAGCCGCCCCAGATGCGCTTGTAGGAGTTGACCCACTGGTTGGTGACGGCCGAGATCTCGGCGGCGTGCTTGAGCAGGCCCGCGATGAAGGAGCGGCCGACCTTGGAGAGCTGGTACTCGGCGCCCGACTCGTAGAACGCGTTGCGGTCGCCCTCGAAGAGGGACAGGTGGGTGTGCATGCCGGAGCCCGGGTACTCCGAGAACGGCTTCGGCATGAAGGTGGCCTGAACGCCCTGTTCGAGCGCCACCTGCTTCATGACCAGGCGGAACGTCATGATGTTGTCGGCCGTGGACAGCGCGTCCGCGTACCGCAGGTCGATCTCCTGCTGGCCGGGCGCGCCCTCGTGGTGGCTGAACTCGACCGAGATGCCCATGGATTCGAGCATGGTGATCGCCTGCCGGCGGAAGTCCATGCCCACGTTCTGCGGGGTGTGGTCGAAGTAGCCGGAGTTGTCCGCGGGGGTCGGCCGGGTGCCGTCCAGCGGCTTGTCCTTCAGCAGGAAGAACTCGATCTCGGGGTGGGTGTAGAAGGTGAAGCCCAGGTCCGAGGTCTTGGCCAGGATGCGCTTGAGGACGAAGCGCGGGTCCGCGAAGGACGGCGAGCCGTCCGGCATCAGGATGTCGCAGAACATCCGCGCGGTGCCCGGGGCCTCCGCGCGCCACGGCAGGATCTGGAACGTGCTCGGGTCCGGCTTGGCGATCATGTCGGACTCGTACACCCGCGCGAAGCCCTCGATGGCCGAGCCGTCGAAGCCGATCCCCTCGTCGAACGCCTGCTCCAGTTCGGCAGGAGCCACCGCGACCGACTTCAGAAAGCCGAGCACATCGGTGAACCACAAACGCACAAACCGGATGTCCCGCTCTTCGAGAGTGCGGAGCACGAACTCCTGCTGCTTGTCCATAGCCACATCCTTGCAGTTCAGACGGCCTGTGCACCACCGCCCGGGCATGAGGGGGAAACATCAGTATCAAGGCCCGGGATTACCGCCACATTACGCACCCGGTATGACCTGCGGCACGTCACCTCCCCACAGTCGCACCGGGTGCCGCGCGGGGCGAGGCCGTGGGGGATACTCGCTCCTCGTCGCATGCAGAAACGTCCCCGCAACGGTCGAATACGGCCATCGGGGTACGGACCCGAGTACTGCCAACGAGTGCAGCACGAGTACGGCTATGGAGAACCGAAGGATGACCGGCACCCAGATGGAGCCCCCGGATACCGTCGCCGCCCCGCCCGCGCGCGAGCCCGCCGCCCGCCGCTGGCGGGCCTGGCTCCTGGACGGCCTGTCCGAGCACTCCGCGCGCCACCCCGGACCGCACGGCACCCCGCCGCAGGAGCACAAGGGCCACTCGTGGTGGCGGGTGATGTGCCTGACGGGTGTGGACTACTTCTCCACCCTCGGCTACCAGCCCGGCATCGCGGCCCTCGCGGCCGGACTGCTCTCGCCGATGGCCACCCTCGTACTGATCGCGCTGACCCTGCTCGGCGCGCTGCCGGTCTACCGGCGCGTCGCCAAGGAGTCCCCCAACGGCGAGGGCTCCATCGCCATGCTGGAGCGGCTGCTGCCCTGGTGGGCGGGGAAGATCTTCGTCCTGGTGCTGCTGGGCTTCGCGGCCACCGACTTCATGATCACGATCACCCTGTCGGCGGCCGACGCCTCGGCCCACGTGGTGGAGAACCCCTTCGCCCCCGACTGGCTGCACGGCTCCAACCTCTGGATCACGCTTGCCCTGGTCGCGGCCCTGGGCGCGGTCTTCCTCAAGGGGTTCAAGGAGGCCATCGGCGTCGCCGTGGTGCTGGTGGCCGTCTATCTGACGCTCAACCTGGTGGTCCTGGCCACCGCCGTCGGCAAGATAGCCACCGAGCCGGTCGTGGTGAACGACTGGTGGCACGCGATGAGCGCCGAGCACTCCTCACCGCTGGCGATGGTCGGCGTGGCGCTGCTCGTCTTCCCCAAGCTCGCGCTCGGCATGTCCGGCTTCGAGACCGGCGTGGCGGTGATGCCGCAGATCACCGGCGACGCCTCCGACACGTACGCCAAGCCGCTCGGCCGCATCCGCGACACCCGCAAGCTGCTCACCACCGCAGCCCTCGTCATGAGCGGCTTCCTGCTGGTCTCCAGCCTCGCCACGACGATCCTCATCCCGGAGGCCGAGTTCAAGACGGGCGGCGACGCCAACGGCCGCGCGCTCGCCTACCTCGCCCACCAGCACCTGGGCGAGGCCTTCGGCACGGTGTACGACGTGTCGACCATCGCGATCCTCTGGTTCGCCGGGGCGTCGGCGACGGCCGGGCTGCTCAACCTCGTCCCGCGCTATCTGCCGCGCTACGGCATGGCCCCGGAGTGGACCCGCGCGGTGCGCCCGCTGGTGCTGATCTTCGTGGCGATCGCCTTCTTCATCACCTGGTGGTTCGACGCCGACGTGGACGCGCAGAGCGGCGCGTACGCGACCGGGGTGCTCGTCCTGATGCTCTCGGCCTCGTTCGCCTCGACCGTGGCCGTACTGCACCGGGGCAAGCGGGCCGCCGCGCTCGGGTTCGGCGCGATCACCGCCGTCTTCGCGTACACCCTGGTCACCAATGTCATCGAGCGGCCCGACGGTCTCAAGATCGCGCTGCTGTTCATCCTCGCGATCCTGCTGTCGTCGTTCGCGTCCCGGGTGCACCGGGCGTTCGAGCTGCGGGCCACCGAGGTGACCTTCGACGAGGCGGCCAGCCGGTTCATCGACGAGGCGGCCGCGAGCGGTCCGCTGCGGCTGATCGCCAACGAGCCGCAGGAGCACAGCACCCGGGAGTACCGCGCCAAGGAGTACAGCCAGCGCGAGGAGACCCACATCCCGGACGGGCGGCCGGTGCTGTTCCTGGAGGTGTTCGTGCAGAACTCCTCGGACTTCACCACCGAGCTGACCGTGCACGGCGACGAGAAGCACGGGGTGCGCAGGCTGCGGGTGGAGGGCGCGGTGGTGCCCAACACGATCGCGGCGGTGATGATGAAGCTGCGCGAGCGCACCGGCGAGGTGCCGCACGCGTACTTCAACTGGACCGAAGGCCATCCGCTCAGCCATCTGCTGCGCTTCCTGGTCTTCGGCGACGGCGAGGTCGCGCCGGTCACCCGCGAGGTGCTGCGGCGGGCCGAGCCGGATCTCAAGCGGCGGCCTCGGGTGCACGTGGGCTGAGCGCCGGGGCTGTGGCGGCTCCGGCTGGGGCTGTTCGGGCCCGTGGTGGCACTGGTTCCGGCCGGGTGGCCGGATCTTGGCCGACCCCGCCCTGCCGCGCGTCGCGCTCCCTCCCTTAGCATCTGCGGCTATGGGGGGAGTGCGACGCATTCGCATCTCACGTCCCGTGGCGCTGGTGAGCGCCATGGCGACGCTCCTCGCCGCGCTCTTCCTCTGCCTCACGGCGGGCGGCGGGGCGAGTGCCGACCCGATTCCCCGGGCCCATCACGCCGCCGTACCGATGAGCGGCGCGGCGCAGTACAGCTGTCCGTACGACCGGGGCGACTGCGGGCTCTTTCCGCACACGGATCCGGCCGTGCTGACGGCTCCGCCGCCGCTTGACACTTCCGCGCCGGGGGCCGCGCACGCGGCCTGGACCGCGGCGGCCTCGCCCTCGGGGGCGCCCGTCCGGTCCGGGGCGCTGCCCCGGGCCCCCGATCTCCATGTCCTTCAGGTGCTGCGGACGTAGGCGCGCTGCCGCAGGCGCGAATTTCGACTGCGGGTCCGCTTGCGCTGGTCGCGCAGTTCCCCGCGCCCCTATAGGGCGCGGCACCTCCCCCCTACTCCCCCATCACCAGAAGGACTTGAGCCCCCATGGCCACCAAGGAAACCAAGAGCTCTCGGCAGGCGCGGATAGCCGAGATGCGGCGCGCCGAGCAGGCCCGTGAGCGGCGGAACAAGATCGCCGCCGTCACCGTGTCGGTGGCGATCGTCGCCGGGCTCGTCGGCGTCGGCGCGTACCTGCTGAACAAGGAGTCCGACGACAAGGACAAGCAGCAGGCGCAGAAGGCCGCCGACGCCAAGGCGACCATCGCCGGCGAGAAGGACTGGGACCCGAAGAAGCTCGGCCGCAACCACGTCACCAAGACGGTGTCGTACCCGATGAAGCCGCCGGTCGGCGGCGATCACGACCAGGTGTGGATGAACTGCGGCGGCGCCGTCTACAAGAAGCCGATCCCCGACATGAACGCCGTGCACTCCCTTGAGCACGGCTCGGTCTGGGTGACGTACAACGACAAGGCGCCCGCCGCCGATGTGCAGAAGCTCTCCGACAAGGTCTCCAAGACGCCGTACTCGCTGATGAGCCCGTACCAGGACCAGACCGGGGCGATCATGCTCAGCGCCTGGGGCAAGCAGGTCACCGTGACCAGCGCGGACGACCCGCGGGTCAACCAGTTCTTCGCCAAGTACGTGCAGGGCGCGCAGACGCCGGAGCCGGGCGCGGCGTGCACGGGCGGGCTGGACCAGAAGTGAACCGCACCTACTGGGCGTCCCTGGCGGCGGTCGTGGCGGCCCTGGTGTTCGCGACGGTGGCCACGGTCGCCAGCGCCACCGGCGGCGACTCCGAGCCCGCCGCGCACACCCCCGTCGCGGCCTCGGCGGACGCGGGCTTCGCGCGCGACATGGCCGTCCACCACCAGCAGGCGGTGGAGATGTCGTTCATCGTGCGCGACCGCACCAAGGACGAGGAGGTCCGCCGGCTCGCGTACGACATCGCCAACACCCAGGCCAACCAGCGCGGCATGCTGCTGGGCTGGCTGGATCTGTGGGGACTGCCCAAGTCGGAGCCGGACCGGCTGCCGATGGCCTGGATGGGCATGGGCAGCGAGCCCGGCGGGGACGGCGCCCTGATGCCCGGCATGGCGACCAACACCGAGCTCGCCGAACTGGGCAAGGCGGACGGCAAGCAGGCGGAGGTCCTCTACCTCCGGCTGATGACCGAGCACCACAAGGGCGGTATCCACATGGCCCAGGGGTGCGCCCAGCGGTGTACGACCGGGGTGGAGCGCAGCCTCGCGCAGGGCATGGTCGACTCCCAGCAGTCGGAGATCGACCTGATGGCGCAGATGCTGAAGGCCCGTACGTAACCCGACTTACGAGACCTTAGTTTTCCAACGCCATCAAATCGGACCCAAGTCCCGCCTCCCCGGCGGGACTTGGGTTTCTCTTGACACCGGCATGTCCCCGGCATGAACCGTTCCTCACCAGAGTGACGCTGTGCATGTGCAGATCAAGTGCATATGCCTCCCAGGTGAAGAGCCTCATGCAGGGGGTCAAATGAGAACCAGCCGCACCAGGCGGCGTGCCGTGAGCATGGCAGCGACACTGCCTCTGCTCGCCGGCGCGCTCGCTCTCGGCATACCGTCCGCCCACGCGGCGGACCCCGTGCCGTCCGGGCGGGCCGCCCTCACGGGCACCAAGCCCACGTGGGCCACCGGCGCCGCCGACCAGGGCGCCACGGCGGACACGAACAAGGTCGACGCGCGCGTCTACCTCGCGGGCCGCGACGCCAAGGGCCTCGCCGCGTACGCCGCGGCCGTGTCCGACCCGAGCTCGGCGTCGTACGGGAAGTTCCTGAGCGCCGCGCAGACGCAGCAGCGCTTCGGGGCGACCGAGGAGCAGATCGCGGCGGTCACGAGCTGGCTGAAGTCGGCCGGGCTGACCGTCACGGGCAGCAACCAGCACTACGTCTCGGTCTCCGGCGACGTGGCCGCCGCCGAGAAGGCGTTCGCCACCCAGCTGCACAACTACCGCAAGGGCGGCCGCACCTACCGCGCCCCCGTACGGACCGCCTCCGCGCCGGGCGCGCTGGCCGACGCGGTGCTCACCGTGACCGGCCTGGACAACGCCCCGCACAAGGCGACGCACCACGAGACGCTGCCCGGGCCGGGCCCCGCCTTCAAGAACTCCGGGCCGTTCTCGACGTACTACGGCTCGAACATCGCCACCACCCTGCCGGACGCGTACGGCACCAAGGTCCCGTACGCGGTCAAGGGGTACACCGGCAAGCAGCTGCGGGCGGCGTACGGCGCGGGCGGCTACACCGGCAAGGGCGTGACCGTCGCGATCACCGACGCGTACGCCTCGCCGACGATGGCGAAGGACGCCCAGCGGTACGCGCTGCGCAACGGCGACAAGTCGTACAAGCACGGCCAGTACAGCGAGGTGAAGCCCGCCGACTACAACAGCGTGGAGGCGTGCGACGCGGCCGGCTGGTACGGCGAGGAGTCGCTGGACGTCGAGGCCGTGCACGCGGTCGCGCCGGACGCGGACATCGTGTACGTGGCGGGCGCGTCCTGCAACGACCCGGATCTGCTCGACGCGCTGAACAAGGTCGTCGACAACCACCTGGCCGACATCGTCTCCAACTCGTGGGGCGACATCGAGGCCAACGAGACGCCGGACGTGGCGGCGGCCTACGACCAGACGTTCAAGCTGGGCGCGGTCGAGGGCATCGGCTTCTACTTCTCCTCCGGCGACGACGGCGACGAGGTCGCCAAGACCGGCAAGAAGCAGGTCGACACCCCGGCCAACTCGGCGTGGGTGACGGCGGTCGGCGGCACGTCGCTGGCGGTCGGCAAGGGCGACACGTACAAGTTCGAGACGGGCTGGGGCACGCTGAAGGCGTCGCTCGCGGCGGACGGGAAGAGCTGGACGGGCTTCCCGGGGGCGTACACGTCGGGTGCGGGCGGTGGCACGAGCGCGACGGTGAAGCAGCCGTTCTACCAGCGCGGAGTGGTCCCGGACGCGCTGGCGAAGGCGAACGGCTCTGCCCGCATGCGGACGATCCCGGACATCGCGGCGGTCGCGGACCCCAACACGGGGTTCCTGGTGGGCCAGACGCAGACGTTCCCCGACGGTGCGGTGAAGTACGACGAGTACCGCATCGGTGGTACGTCGCTGGCGGCGCCGGTGATCGCGGGCGTGCAGGCGCTGGCGCAGCAGGCGCGGCACTTCCCGATCGGGTTCGCGAACCCGTCGATCTACGCGCGCTACGGGTCGCCGCTGTACCACGACGTCACGGATCACCCGCTGGGGGCGCGTGACCTCGCGGTGGCGCGGGTCGACTTCGTGAACGGGGTCGACGCGTCGGGCGGCCTCGCGACGTCCGTCCGCACGCTTGGCAAGGACAGCTCGTTGCACGCGGTGCGAGGCTACGACGACGTGACGGGCGTGGGCACACCGGCCCGCGGCTATGTGGCGTCTTACGGCCGCCACTAGATGTGAGTACCCCACCCCGCCCCTTCCCGAAAGCCCTCTGGCGGGCGGCCGGGTGGGGGTCGGGGTGAGACCCCCTGAGTTCGGCTGCGGACCGTGGCCGGTTACTCGCGCAGTTCCCCGCGCCCCTTAAATGCGCCCCTTCGGGGCGCTCCTAGGGGCGCGGGGAACTGCGCGACCAGCCACATACGGTCCGCAGCCGAACGCGATCCCCCGGAGGGTTTAGGGAAGCCCCGATGCTCGTAAGTAGGTGTTCTGGAGGATAGGGACTGGTCAGGGCGCAAGGAAGCCCCGTCCGGCACTGTGGCCGAACGGGGCTGGTCCCTGCCTGATCTAGGTCTACGAGCAGGACGACGACCGTACGGCGGTCATCGGCGCATCGCGGGCAGCTCGTCCCACTGCGGGCCGGGGCTGTAGCGAGGGGCGCAGTCCGGGCAGACATAGAGGGTCGTACCGGGGCCGCTGGTGCTCTGAATCCAGCGGACCGGGATCGGCGCGCGGGTGATCCCGTGACAGTCGCAGCACACGGCCACCGGACCGGGGAGCGTGAGCGGGAACAGCTCGTCGCCCGTCATGCCGACACCCCGGCAGTCGTGCGGAACGCGGACGCGGGGAACGGCGCTCCGGGGTAGCTATAGGGGAGGTCGATTCCCTGTGTCGCGTAGTACAGGGCCCGGCGCCGCTCGCGCTTGATCCGGAGTTCTAGCGTGTCCTCGGCCTGGCGCTGGAACAGCGCTTGGGCTTCTTCCTTGCTCGGGCTGCACCACGGCTTGGCCCACGGATCGACACGGGCAGGCTCGGGGGTCGGGGCGGGGTCTGCTGCGTGGCGTCCTCGGGCGGGCAGTAACAAGCGCAGCACCCATAAGAGGGCGCGGGCGATAGCATCGCGCATACGTCGGTCAGCTCCTCTGAAGCTGTTTCGGCGAGCCCCGGCGGACCGGTCCTAAGCGGTCTGTCGGGGCGTTTTCATTTCCGAAGGTAGCCACGATGAAGAGCACCTGTCTATGCATAGGGGTAGACAGGTGTATCTATGAGCCGATGTGGCCTGATCGATACGGTCCGCATGTGATGGAGTTCGACCCGACCCGCCCGAAGTGGCAGCAGATCGCGGACGCAGTGAGGCAACGCATTGCCAGTGGCGAGTACCCCGCCCGACACCTGGTTTCCGAGGTACAGCTTGAGAGTGAATTCGGAGTTGCCCGGACAACGGTGCGTAAGGCGACTGCTGCGCTCCGCGAAGAGGGGTTGATCGTCACGACGCCGGGCATGGGCTCGTTCGTACGTGATCAAAGCGGAGACAGTGCGTAACCCCGGTCAGCGCCCGAGACAAGCGCGTGTACGGGTCGCAGCCGCCGCGCGCAACGTCGCCACGGTCGTGCGTCTCACCGGCGGGCCTGTCGCTTAGCACCGTCCAGGTCCGTGCAGCCGGTGTGCTGGTAGACGACCACCAGGCCCGACGGCCGGTTGAACGTCCCCCGCTTGCACACCTCAAGGGACTTGATCGGCTCCATGCACACGGGGCACGTCTCGCCTCTCGGGGCGAACGTCGTGTACTCCCACTGGCTCGCGTCGGTCTCGGTCCTGATCGCCATCGTGTTGCCGTCCCCTCGCGTGGTCCGATGGCAAACCACGCTAGGAACAGCGGACCCGCAACTCATAGCGGATTGCGGCTGATTGCGCGCGGATTACGCGAGTGCATCCCGGGCTTTGAGGATCAATGCACGGGCCTTGTCGCCGTAGACCGCCACGTCAGCCAGGGCGGCGAACGTGTCGGCGTACGCCTTGATCTCGCTGGGCTGCGTGATCGTGAGGTAGCCAGAAACCAACTCCACGTTCACTTGGGCCTTGTCGAAGATCCAGAACCCTTCTACCGGCATTCGCGCCCGCCTGAGCCGAACCGGGATCACGCCCACGCTGACGTTGGGGAGCGCACTGAAAGTCAGTAGATGATCAAGCTGTTCCGCTTGGGTGTCGGCGTCGCCCAGACTGTTGCCCAATGTGCCTTCCTCTACCAGGAATGCGAAGCGCCGTTGTCCCTCATGCAGCACACTTTGCCGTTCCATCCGCGCCGCCACAGCATCGGCCACGTCATCGACGGCTACGCGGCGCCGCTGGACGGCGCGCAACACGTCCTCGGTGTAGCCGAACGTCTGGAGTAGGCCAGGGAAGAGGCCCGGCGAATAGGCCCGAAACCAATGGGTGCGCTCATACAGCGGCAACCGGGCTTCCTGGGCACGTCGCAGCCCTGCGCGCTCCATCCTGCGCCAGGACACCCACATGCCCTCTACGGCCCGCAGTGAGGCAATCAGGTCCGCTGTTTGATCCTCGGCGCCGGTCGCCGCGCACCACGCGCGAATGTCGTCCTCGCTGGGATTCTGCCTTCCCGTCGAGATCCGGGAGACCTTGGACGGGTACCAGCCGCAGCGAGCGGCTACCTCCTTGCCCTCAAGCCCGGAGTCCTTGACCAACTCGCGTAGGCGGTCCGCGAGGAGCTGCCGGGCTTGCTGGACGCTAGACGATGGTGATTCGGACATGACTCACTAGACCGGCTCGTACTCCTCGTGAGGCGTTGCCCGCTCCCACACCAACTCG
Source organism: Streptomyces melanogenes (assembly GCF_014649795.1). GTDB lineage: Bacteria > Actinomycetota > Actinomycetes > Streptomycetales > Streptomycetaceae > Streptomyces > Streptomyces noboritoensis. Next base: position 231,605 of record NZ_BMTS01000003.1, on the reverse strand, counting down.
AAGGCAGTGGCGACCAGTTGCACCACTTCCGGCTCTGTCCGCCACTCGCGGTCAACGACTTCACCGACCCCAGAGAAGTACGTGAACAGCACCGAATCCCTGTCGAACATCCAAAGATCCGTACCGGGTAGTGGGATGTCAGCGGCCTTCCGCCGGGGCAGCCAGCGGACCAGCTCACCCGCTGCCACGTTGGGGAAGGTCACGTCGTACTCATACCGGATGTAGTCAGTCACGGGCTCTGAGACGATCCGCGCCCGCCGCATGACCACACCTCGGACCGTTGCCTCGGTCACAACATCCAGGAAGGGGCGCCACCACGCCGAACGATCGGCGGCAGGGTCCAGACGCTTGCCGTTCTGCCACGCGATGAACTCAGGGTCGTCGGGCTGGTAGGCGTCGCGCATCTCCAGGTGCACAGCAGAGTGACGGGCCTTGGCCAGCCCTTCCAACACGGGGTTCGTCATCGCGCTACTCACTGTCATGAGGGGGCAGGAACTTCCGCATGACCTTGGGAAGCCTGATGATCGTCTCGTGATCCGGAACATCCGTGCTGTGACCGGGAATTGAGCCGATCTCTTGGCACGCCTTCACCTCCGCTTCAGTGGCCGTATACGACTGGATCAGTAGATCCCCCGTGTCCTCGTCCAGCCAGATCGTCGGCGAGTCGGTGTCGGGGGTGTTCGGGATGATCCCCAGGAAACGCAAGCGCATGACCTCTCCCTGTGTCGATCCGATTGCAGCCGATTGCTTGAGCGTCACCCCTCCGGCCAGTCAGCGCAAGAGGGCATGCCTGTCCGGCACTTGAGGCAGCGCCCGGTACGACGAAACCCCCGCACCCGCCGCCCCTTCTGCAAGGGATGACGAGCGCGGGGGCTCAGTGGTGCGGGTCAGCCGACGAGGACGTTGGTCAGCCGTGCGGCGGCCTTTCCGCCGAACAGGGCGAGACCGCAGTAGAAGTCGATGCGGGTGCGGTAGACGGGCTTGTCGTGGGACTCGCCAAGGTCGGTGGTCTGCACGCCGCCGTTGGTCAGGCCGGTGACCCCGGCGTCGGCCTCGGTGGCCCCGAAGCGCACGGCGTAGATGTCGCCGGTCTGCTTGCCGCCTGTTCCAGCGGTCATCGGGAGTACGTCGGTGCCGTCCAGCTTCTGCCCGGCGTCCAGGAGCGGAATGCCCTTCCAGGTGGTGGTGCGCTTCCCGGCGATCTCGGCCGAGAGAAGTTCGGCACCACCGAGCCGCCGGAATCCGGACTCGATCTTTGCCCGGAGTGCGGCGTTCATGTAGAGCGCTCCGTTCGAACCGCTGATGCCCCGCACCTGAGCGACCAGCGCGTCCAACGCGTCAAAGAAGTCATGGCCATTGACGACCGGGCCAACTCCCTTCGCATCCAGGACCTGACCGCCGAGCAGACGCTTGCGCAGCCCGTCAAAGCCCTTCGGGTTCACCTCCACATCGCCGTTGAAGAACTGGTCAGCGAAGTGGACCGAAGCGGCCTTGACCTTCATAGCGGTCTGCACGGCCCGCTGATCATTCAGGTTGCCCCGGGTCTGCACGATGAACTTGTCCACGTCAGCATCCCCACCCAGGATGGCGAGCGTTTCGATCCGCTGGTTCAGCGTGCCCGTGCTCTCCGGGTAGGCCTCATTCACGCCCCGGAACGAGACCCCGGGAAGCGTGGACTCCTCGTTGTATCGGTAGGCGTTGCCCGCCACCTGTATCAGTGGAAGTCGGTCCAGGATCGGCGATTCCTGAACGAACGTTTCGATAACACCGCGCTGAAGCTGGTCAAGAGAAAGCTTCGCAGATTCAGCAAGGGTAAGAGACATAACTGTTTACTCCTGAAAATAGAGAAGAAGGCATTCGGGGTCAGTCCCAGATGTCTGAGTCGTCGCCCTCGGATTCCGGCGGGACGATGCCGGTTCGGGCGCTCGGTGAGAGGCCGAGTTCTCGTATGTAGCGCGCTAGTTGGGTGCGGTACTGCCCGGCGATGGTCGCGGCCCCGTTCTTCACGGTCCCGCGCTCAGCCGTCACGATCAGTCCGCGTTCAGAAAGGTCCCGCTCCGCCTGGTCGATGCGGGCAACGCACACGCACAGGTCTTTCACCGTGGTGTGATCCACTTCGCCGATCCCGGCCGCGACTTCGAGAATGGGGACGATGCGTCGCCACTCCTCCGAGGCGACTTCCCGGCATCGGACGTTCGTCGACTCAATAGCGGGATCGGACGAGCGCGGGAACACCCCGGACCAATCCGGCTCGGCGAGGATCTCACGCGGCACGATCACCCCCTCTTTGATCGCTACCTTTGAGGGGTTGCCCTCGCGGGCCCGTTGAACGGCTGGCTTGGGCCGGTATCTGTCTGCCATGCATTCTCACTTCCTCTTTCCGGGGCGGTTTCGGGCCTTCCAAAAACGTCCGCAGCTCCGGCGCGAGTTTTTTCCCTCCCTGCCGCGCCGGAAGGGCGGAGGAGGGGAGTACCCGCCTGGTCGGCGAGTCAGAACAGCGGTGCCTTCGGCGCCTTCTCGGCTGCCCAACCGCCCGGTTGATGCTTCGCGGTCTCACGGCTGTGACACGACGTGCACAGCGGACGCAGACGCTCGAACGCATCCGGATTCGCTACGCCCCTAGCCACCAACTCCCGGCGGCTCAAAGGGAAATGGTCCGCAACGTTGGCCGTACGACGGCACAGCACACACCACGGATGGGCGTACAGATAGGCAGCCCGGGTGCGCGGCCAACGGCGCCCGTACGAACTACCACCAGGCGTCACCCTCGTACGGTTCGCCTCACGCTCGTGACGCTCACAGCGCCCACCCGTGGTCAGCTCGGGACACCCAGGGACAGAGCAAGGGGGGCGGGGCCTTCGAGGCATGGGGGATCATCTCCCGAGGGGTGGGGGATCGTTTCTCTCACCCCGTTTGGGTGAGATGCGCTTGTGGTCCACGCGCTAGTAATGGACTCTGAAACCCATTCGGGTAAGCATCGACTACCAGGGGTCAGAATGACGCGAAAGCATGGCTCGCTTGCGCACTCAGGGAAGGTCAAAGGGCTCACGCCGAAAGCAGATGGAGCCCGTAAGGTCAGACGTGGCGGTCGGAAATTGCTCGCAAGCGTCGTAAGTCTTTCCGACGTGTCATTTGGCAACCCGAAACGATCCAAGCGAAGGGTTGCCCAAGTCAAGTTCCCAAACGGCTCCGAGGCAACCGCCTACATTCCCAGGGGAGTTCAGGGTGTCACGGAGGGATCACCCGTGCTACTCCGTGCTAGCCGGATGAATGAGATCCCTGGTGTCAGTCTCAGGATCGTTAAGTGGCAACCACCCCGTATGACACTTAGTGGCCACAGTTATGGGTCGGTCGCAGAACGGGTACCGATCTCACGAATCACCCATATCCCTAGGTGGTACAAGGCGCATTACGAAAAAGTGATCCAGTAGCGTCAGAACGGGGCACCAGCGGCCCCGAACTCCGTTGCGGTCTTGAGCCCGTGGCACCCGTGGCACAGAACCTGCACGTTGCTGTCAACGTCCTCACCACCGAGGGACAGCGGACGTACGTGGTCGACGTCCACGCCGTCCGCAGGGAAGGTGTCCATGCACCAGTCGCACCAGGCCGACCCCCGTTCCTGCACCCGTCGCCGGAGCCGTGCCGCAGCATCGAACCGCTTCGCACGTCGCCTACTGCGCTCACGCCGAGCCCGCACCGCAGGGCGCTGCTCGTGCGCCTGGTCGTGAACGTCGCAGCGTCCACGGCGAGTTGCCGCCGTGCTGCACTCGATACAGCTCGTCATCTGTCACCGCCTGGTGCTCGTTATGGTCGAGTGCCCGCCCCCGGACTCGAACCGGGATCACCGCGGGTTTGAATCGCTGGGCCTCTGCCGTTGGGCTAGGCGGGCTTGTCGTCCCCGCCGGCGAGGCGGGGACCGTGGGGGACTGCACGCGCTTCGACCCCTTTCGGCACACCCCGAGGGGCGGGTTACTCGTGGGCGGTGCAGTCCCCGCGCGTTGCCTCACGACCCCTGCGGCCACCCCGGTAACGCGGGGCGCGTGGTGCGCGGGCAACGCTGGTGAGAGTCGGGCACTCGGTCCGCCGGGTGTCCCCCTTGGGGTGGGTGCGCGGTAGTCCCGCTCTCTCCTGTATGTAGTAGGGAGGGACGAATTCCAGCGCTCTTGCCGAGCTACCGGGGCCGTCGGTCTCCCTGCTCCCATGAGTAGTAGGGAGGGAGAGATTCCCGCGGCCCGGTGTGACGCTGTGACGCTGAGAGGGGCTGTTTCTCTTTTTCTTCTACTTCTCATAGAGGAAAGTGAAAAAGCCCTTCCAGCGTCACACCGTCACGCTTGCTTGCCCGCTGATGGCCCTCGCCGGCGGACCAGCTGCCTTGCGTGGGGCGCTGTACGCCTGTCTGCGGGCACGGGAAAGCCCCGGCGGTCCGAGGACTACCGGGGCGAGACAGGGCGGGTGTACTGCATTCTCGGCTCGTGAGTCGTGACATGCACCGCCCCTGACCCACACGCCCATTTCGGTGTGGGCTAGGGCAAGCCTATCCGCCACTCGGGGTACGCCGAGAGTCCCGGCGGACCAGTGGCCAACCGGGACATGCTCGGGCTCGTACGCCCTGTTATGCAGCCGTGGCGAGGGTGTCAGGGGTCAGGTTGCGGTGCGCCATCGCCCCGGGCGTGGGCGCGTGGTTCGGGTTGTTCTCGGTGGCGAGTTCACCGGCCACGGTCACGTTCGCTTCAATGGCGGGGTCAAGGTCCCCGGTGATGGTGAACTCCACCCGCCGAAGGTCGAGCTTGCGCCACCCGCCCCGGGTGCCGCGCTTGACCATGAGCCGTGCTCCTGCCTCTACGAGCATGGTGCGGCGTGCCATGGTGTCCGCGCTGTTCCAGTCGTCGGCGTAGGTGCGGCCGGTCGACAGGACTTCTCGGCGGGGCTCGGTTTTCTCCCGTGCTTCCAGCTCTGCCAGGCGAGTTTCCAACGCGTCGGCGCGCTTCTGCCAGGCTGCCATGCCCGCCTTGGACTTACGGCGGCCCTTCTGCTCGTCGTGCTCCTCCATCTCCGCCACGGTGGCGTCAATCTCCGGCTGAGGGTCATAGCCGGGTATCTCGGTTACGCGGGTGATGTGCACCGGCCCGACCAGCCGCAGGAACTCGCTGCTTGCGTGCTCGTCCACCCAGTCGGCGCGCACGGTGGACGGGGCGGGGCAGTTCGCGCCGTACTTGTAGGAAGAGCACTGGTAGTAGCCCTTGTTCAGGTACATGCGGCCCTCGCAGCCGTCGCAGTGGATGACGCGCAGGAGCAGTGCCCCGGAGTCCTTGCGGACGGGCGGGCGCTCGGCGACAGGCTTGGGGGTGAGCAGCGCGCCCACCTGGTCGAACTCCTCGCGGGTGAGGATCCCCTTTTCGGCAGCCATGACCGGGGCGCCCTGGTCGTCGCGCACGGGGTTGCCCCGGTGGATCTTCCAACCCATGATCGCGGGGGACGTGAGCATCTTGACGATGGTCTTGTCCCGCCACTGCGCGGGCTTCCGCTTCGGCGTGGTGCTCTCCGCCGGCTCCGTCCCGTTGTTCTTCGTGCGGGCCCGGTAGGCGGCCCAGTGGGCGGACGGGGACAGCACGCCGTCAGCGTTCAGCATCCGAGCGATAGTGAGCGGGCTCTTCCCGGCCACCAGCGCGGCAATGATCCGCTCAATCACCGTGACCGCTACCGGGTCCGGGACAAGCGTCCAGCCGACCCCGCCATGTTCGGCGGGCATCGGGGCGGGGAGGTAGCCGTACGCGGGCTGTCCGCCGCCACGCCACCGAAGCGGCATCTTGCGCATGGCTGCCTGTGCGCCGGTCACGCGGTCGCTGGTGGACTGCGACTCGACCTGAGCAGCGAACGCGAGCATCAACATCATGAGCTCGGACATGGGGTCAAGCGGATTACTGAAGTCGAAGACGAGCCGACCCCCGCCGATGCCCTCGGCGAACACGATCATCTTGCGGTGCTGCTTCGCCCACTTCGCAAGCTCGTGCATGTCGCCCATGGACCGGATAGCCCTGTCGAAGCGCCAGAAAACCAGGGCATCGAAGTCGTCGGGGCGCTTCAGCCACGCGCCGAGCTGCGGACGCTCGAAGGGGCCGACCTTGGACGCGGACACGTCCAGGTCGACCGCTTCGCGCAGCGCGTCACCCTCGCCGAAGTCGATACCGAGGGCGCTCGCTGCTTGGTCGTCGGATTCACGCTGACGCTCGGGGCTGGTCGTCTCGTCTGTACGGACCGACAATCGGATGCATCGGACCCCGCGCAGGGTCTCGGCGGGTGCTGTACCTATGCCAGGGTGGTTGTTCTCCATCCCCTGTGTGGGGAGGGACGAGTTCCCCGACTGCCTGACCTGCGTAGATACCGCCACGACCCGATCACTCCAGAACACTCAATCTGGAGCATCGGGAAGGGGCGGGGTGGGGGAAAAGTGCGCTCCCAGGATCGTCTCCGTCACCCGGACCGCGTCGTCCAGCATCACCAAGTGCCCCGCCCCCTCAGCCACCTCCAGCTCACCCCCCAGCGCATCCGCCAGAGCCCGTTGGCTGGTGAGCCAGGACGGGCCACCGGCAGCCGCCGCAAGGACCCTCACCGGCACCGGCGGCAGCGGGAAGTGGTCACGGAGGTGGAGGAGTTCCGCCGCCACGGGGCGGTAGCGGGCGTTCTCCAGGAGCAGCCCCCGCCACACCCGGGACGCCCGGTAGCAGCGCCGGATCAGCTCGGCCGGGGCCGGATCCGAACCGCCCGTACGGGACAGGCGGACCGTGGCCCGCCGCAGCAGGGGCCCGAGCGCCGCCGGCAACCCCGCACCCGAAAGCACCGCCCCCACCACCCGCGCAGACACCACCCGCGACGACACCCCCACCCGAGCCTCCGGCTCCACGCTGGAGTCCACGAGGACGAGCGCGGCCGTACGCGAAGGGTGCAGCCGCGCGTACGCCTCCGCGTGGAACCCCGCGATCGAGTGCCCCACCACCGTCACCGGCCCGGACACCCCCACCACGTCCAGCACCGCCGCGATCCGGTGCGCCTCCCCCGAGGCCGTCGGCGGGGTCGCCGCCGGGCCGGAGAGGCCGTGGCCGGGGCGGTCGAAGCGGACCACCGTGCGGTGGGGGGCCAGCAGCGCCGCCACCTCGTCCCAGTCGAACCAGGCCATGCCCAGACCCGCGCTGAGCAGCACGGGCGGACCGCTTCCCTCCACCACCACGTGGTGCGGCACCCCGTCGATCCGTACGAACGTCATACTCGATTCTCCCGCGCGACCGCGTACGCGAGCACCCCCAGCCACACCGCGACCAACAGCACCTGCCCCCGCTGCCCGGCCCCCAGCGACCAGGTCCCGCGCCCGGCCTCGAACGCGGCGATCGCGGCCAGCGTCCAGACGGTGACGGCCAGTTCGAGCACCACGAGCAACGGGCCGACCCGGGCCAGCGGAGCCCACCGGCCGTAGCGGCGCGCCGCTACCGTGAGCGCCACGACTCCCACCAGCGCGCCGGTCATCGCGACGCTGCTGCTCACCGCGTGCGCGGTGTGCGTGGCCGGGACCAGACCGGCCGTCTCGCGGGCCGCGCACTCGGGGTCGGCGGTCGGCGCACAGCTCAGCGGCAGCCGCGAGTCGGCCACGGTCGCCGCGCCGAACAGCACGAGCCCCGCCCACCCGGCCACCGACCAGCCCCGCCGGTCGCACCGCCACAGCGCCCACGCCGACCCGGCGAACACCAGTGCCCCGGCCGTCAGGTCCGTCGCCCGGAAGAGCCCGCCGAGCGGCTGGTCGGCCGCGGCGAGCTCGCTGACGTAGGTCTGTACGGGGTCGAGCCCGGTGTGGACGACCACTTCGAGCACCCACGCGGTGTACGCCAGCGCACCGAGCGCCAGCAGGACCACCGCGGGCCGGACGCGCGAACCGGTTGCTTCCTCTTCGGCCGCGTCCGTGGTCGTCATGGGGTCATGATCACCTGCGCGCCCCGGGTCCCGCACGTCGAGTCATACCGGGTGGGGGTAAGGTGCGGTCCATGGTGACCGCGAGGAGGACGACGGCGTACGGGCAGCTGCTGCTCTGCGCCGCGCTGCTCTTCGGCATCTTCACCATGCATACGGTCGGGCATCCGGCGGAGCACACAGCGGCTGCCTCCGGCGAGCACACCTCGATGGCCATGGCCGCGCCCGCCGGTCACGACCAGGCCGCCGCCCCCCGCCACGAGCCCATGCGCGGCATGGACCCCGGCTCCGTATGTCTCGCCGTGCTCGGCGTCTGGGGCCTCGCCCTGCTCGCCGTGCGGCTGCTGTCGGCGCGCGGCCGGACGTCGGGGACGACCGTCGTCCGCGGCCGGACCCTGCGGCCGCTGTGGCCCAACCCTCCCCCTCCGTACGGGAGTTCCGTCGCCGCCTTGTCGGTGCTGCGCCAGTAGGAGCGCGCGAAGCAGGACACGCGCCCCTACTCATTCGCATGCCCACACCACGAGGTGCACCCAGTCATGTCCGCACACCCCACCCGCCGCGCCGTGCTCGGCGCCACCACCGCCGTCGCGGGCGGCGCCCTGCTCACCGCCTGCTCGGGCTCCGGCTCGATGGACGGCATGGAGGGGATGGACCACGGCTCCAAGCCGTCGGCCGCTCCCTCCGGCTTCGTCGACCCCGCCGGTCCCGAGGTCGTCGCCGCCGAGGCCCGGCGCGGCTCCGGGCCCGTCCGCGACGTCCGCCTCACCGCCACCGCGACCCCGCTCGACCTGGGCGGCGGCCGTACCGTCCGCTCCTGGGCGTACGGCGACAGGCTGCCCGGGCAGGAGGTGCGGGTCACCGCGGGCGACACGCTCGCGCTCACCCTCGCCAACCACCTCCCCGAGCCGACCTCGCTGCACTGGCACGGCCTCGCCCTGCGCAACGACATGGACGGCGTGCCGGGTCTGACCCAGCGGGCCGTCGCGCCGGGGGCGTCCTTCGCCTACCGGTTCGCCGTCGCCCACCCCGGCACGTACTGGTTCCACCCGCACTCCGGCGTCCAGCAGGACCGGGGCCTGTACGCCCCGCTGATCGTCGAGGACCCGAAGGAGCCGCTGGCGTACGACCGCGAGTGGGTCGTCGTCCTGGACGACTGGGTCGACGGGGTGGACGGCTCGACTCCGGACGCGGTGCTGGCGGAGCTGCGCAAGGGCATGGGCGGCGGCATGGACCACTCCGGCCACGACATGGGTGACATGGGGGCCATGGGCAGCACGCCGACGTCCTCCGCCGGTCCCTCCCGCATGCTCATGGGCGCCACCAGCGAGGCGCTCGGCGGCGACGCGGGCGACGTCGCGTATCCGTACTACCTGGTCAACGGCCGTACTCCACAGGACCCTTCCGTCTTCACCGCCAAGCCGGGCGAGCGCATCCGGCTGCGGATCGTCAACGCGGGCGGCGACACCGCCTTCCGCGTGGCGCTCGGCGGCCACGAGCTGACGGTGACCCACACGGACGGCTTCCCGGTCCGGCACACCACGGCGGACGCGCTGCTGCTCGGCATGGGCGAGCGGTACGACGTGCTGGTCACGGCGGGCGACGGGGTGTTCCCGCTGGTGGCGCAGGCCGAGGGGAAGAAGGCGGCGGCGCTCGCGGTGCTGCGCACCGGCGGCGGGACCGCGCCCACCGCCTCCGTACGGCCCAAGGAGCTGACCGGTCGGCTGCTCACGGCCGACCGGCTGGCGCCGGACGCGTCCGCGGCGCTGCCCGCGAAGGCGCCGGACCGGACCGTGAAGCTGACGCTGACCGGCGGCATGGCGAAGTACGACTGGGCCTTCGACGGCAAGCCGTACCGGCCGGACGCGCGCCACCCCGTCCAGGCGGGCGAGCGGGTGCGGCTGGTCTTCGCCAACACGACCTCGATGTGGCACCCGGTGCATCTGCACGGCCACACGTTCGCGCTGGCGGGCGGCGCGGGCGGGGCCCGCAAGGACACGGCGGTGGTGCGGCCGAAGCAGACGCTGACCGTGGACTTCGACGCGGACAACCCGGGCCTGTGGATGGTCCACTGCCACAACGTCTACCACGCGGAGGCCGGGATGATGACGGTCCTCGGCTACCGGAAGTAGCCCCGCCGGTGGGGTGGAGCGGGGTGCCGCGCCCCTGCTCCACCCCCCATCGCGTCGCTTTGACGATTACACTGGCGGGGTGCCTCAACTACGTCTCGCTCTGAATCAGATCGACTCGACCGTCGGCGACATCGCCGCGAACGCCGAGGCGATCGTGCACTGGACCCGGCACTGTGCCGAGCAGGGCGCGCACCTCGCCGCCTTCCCCGAGATGATGCTGACCGGCTACCCCGTCGAGGACCTGGCGCTGCGCTCCTCGTTCGTCGAGGCCTCCCGGCAGGCGCTGACCGCTCTCGCGGCGCGCCTCGCCGCCGAGGGCCTCGGGGAGCTCCCGGTGATCGTCGGCTACCTCGACCGGTCGGACGCCCAGCCGCGTTACGGCCAGCCCGCGGGCGCCCCGCGCAACGCGGGCGCGGTGCTGCACCGCGGCGAGGTGGTGCTCAGATACGCCAAGCACCACCTGCCCAACTACGGCGTCTTCGACGAGTTCCGGTACTTCGTACCGGGCGACACCCTGCCCGTGATCCGGGTGCACGGCGTCGACGTGGCCCTGGCGATCTGCGAGGACCTCTGGCAGGACGGCGGCCGCGTCCCGGCCACCCGGTCCGCCGGGGCCGGGCTGCTGGTCTCGATCAACGCCTCGCCGTACGAGCAGAACAAGGACGACACCCGCCTCGAACTGGTCCGCAAGCGGGCCCAGGAGGCCGGGTGCACCACCGCGTACCTGGCGATGGTGGGCGGCCAGGACGAGCTGGTCTTCGACGGCGACTCGATCGTCGTCGACCAGGGCGGCGAGGTCGTCGCCCGCGCCCCGCAGTTCGCCGAGGGCGGTGTGCTGCTCGACCTGGAGCTGCCCGCCGCGGGCCCGGTCCCGTCCGGGACCGTCGACGACGGGCTGCGGATCGAGCACGTGATCCTCTCCGAGGAGCCCGTCCCGGCGTACGCACCGGAGCTCACCGGAGGGCAGGCGGACCGGCTCGACGACGACGAGGAGGTCTACTCGGCGCTGGTCACGGGCCTGCGCGCGTATGTGTCCAAGAACGGCTTCCGGTCCGTCCTGATCGGTCTGTCCGGCGGCATCGACTCGGCGCTGGTGGCCGCGATCGCCTGCGACGCGGTCGGCGCGGAGAACGTGTACGGCGTGTCGATGCCGTCCAAGTACTCCTCGGAGCACTCCAAGGGCGACGCGGCCGAGCTGGCCCGGCGCACCGGACTGAACCTGCGCACGGTGAGCATCGAGCCGATGTTCACCGCCTACATGGTCTCGCTCGGCCTCACCGGGCTCGCCGAGGAGAACCTCCAGTCGCGGCTGCGCGGCACCATGCTGATGGGGATCTCCAACCAGGAGGGCCACCTGGTGCTCGCGCCGGGCAACAAGTCCGAGCTGGCGGTGGGGTATTCGACCCTGTACGGCGACTCGGTCGGGGCGTACGGCCCGATCAAGGACGTCTACAAGACGGCCGTGTTCCGCCTCGCCACCTGGCGCAACAAGGCGGCGGCCGACCGGGGCGAGGTCCCGCCGATCCCGGAGAACTCGATCACCAAGCCGCCCAGCGCGGAGCTGCGCCCGGACCAGGTGGACACGGACTCGCTGCCGGACTACCCGGTCCTGGACGCGATCCTGGCGATGTACGTCGACCGCGACCAGGGCCGCGAGGCGATCGTGGCGGCCGGGTTCGACGCGGAGCTGGTGGCGCGGACGCTGCGGCTCGTCGACACCGCCGAGTACAAGCGGCGCCAGTACCCGCCGGGCACCAAGATCTCCGCGAAGGGCTTCGGCAAGGACCGGCGGCTGCCGATCACCAACCGGTGGCGCGAGTCGGTCTGAGCCCCGGCCCCGCGCCCCCCGGCCTCAGATCTTCAGCCGGGCCGCGATCGGCAGGTGGTCGCTGGGGGTGCGGCCGAGGGTCCAGGAGGACTTCGGCTCGACGCCCTTGACCATGATCTGGTCGATCCGGGCCATCGGGAACGCCGCGGGCCAGGTGAAGCCGAAGCCGTTGCCCGCCGCGCCCTGGGTGGAGCGCATCTGCGAGGTGATGTTGTTCAGGGCGCGGTCGTTCATGGTGCCGTTGAGGTCGCCGAGCAGGACCACCTTCTTCAGCGGGTCGCTCGCGATCGCGTCGCCCAGGGCGTCCGCGCTGGCGTCCCGCTGGCGCGCGGTGAACCCGGCGCTGAGCTTCACCCGGACCGAGGGCATGTGCGCCACGTACACCTTCACCTGGCCCGCGGGCGCGTTCACGGTGGCCCGCATGGCCCGGGTCCAGCCCAGCCTGATGTCGACCGGCTCGGCCTCGCTCAGCGGGAACTTCGACCACAGGCCCACGGTCCCCTGCACCGAGTGGTGCGGATAGGTCCCGGCCAGCGCCCTCTCGTACGCGCCGACCGCGCTGCCGGGCAGCTCCTCCAGGGCGAGGACGTCGGCGCCGGAGGCGATGAGCTTGCGGGCGGTGCCGGCCGGGTCGGGGTTGTCGGCGTTCACGTTGTGCGTGGCGACGACCAGGTTGCCGCCCTTGCTCTCCTTGTCGGTGAGCAGCCCGCCGAAGAGATTGAGCCAGACCACCGCCGGGAGGACCAGGGCGATCAGCGCGGTCGCCGAGCGGCGCCACAGGGCGAGGCCGAGGAGCACCGGGACGAACAGGCCGAGCCACGGCAGGAAGGTTTCCGTGAGACTGCCCAGGTTGCCGATCCGGTTGGGGATCTTGGCGTGGACCAGCATGACCAGGGCGATCAGCACCGCGAGCCCGGCCAGGACCAGACCCCGCCGCCAGATGCCGGGATCCCCCTTCCAGCCGTCGAGCAGGCGCCGGACCCGGGATCCGGAGCGCTCGCCCTCCGCGCTGCCGTTCCCCGTCTCCGCCACGTACGCCCGCGTCATACCGTCGTCCTCACTGCCTTGCCGTTCGCACTCCGCCGCCTCGATGACCCTAGGCGATGGAGGGCGGCTTTCCCTGTCCCCGTACTGCCTCGATGACGATGGGGCGCCGTGCGGGGTTCCAGCGGGTCACGGCTGAGGGGTGGCTGTGACAAAACGCGCATATTTGCCAGGTAGATGGTTTAAAGGTCATGTATTTGCGTGACTGAGGCACCCACTTCCCGTCGGCGGGGGTGGGATGCCACCATGGAAGTGGTCCGGAGACGCCGTCAGGGCGCTTCGAGATGACGAACAGGAGCCGTTGCGATGACGCAACAACTTAAGGCTGCGCAGAATCCGCCCGGAGAACGTTCCGACAGCAGCAAGGCGCTGTACGGGGGCAAGTCCACGCGCCGCGTCACGATCCACGACATCGCCGCCGCCAAGGCCCGGGGCGAGAAGTGGCCCATGCTCACCGCGTACGACGCGATGACCGCGTCCGTCTTCGACGAGGCCGGGATCCCGGTGCTCCTCGTGGGCGACTCGATGGGCAACGTCCACCTGGGCTACGAGACGACCGTCCCGGTCACGCTCGACGAGATCGCCATGCTGTCCGCCGCCGTCGTACGGGGCACCAAGCGCGCCCTCGTCGTCGCGGACCTGCCGTTCGGCACCTACCAGGAGGGCCCGGTGCAGGCGCTGCGCAGCGCCACCCGCCTGATCAAGGAGACGGGCGTCGGGGCGGTCAAGCTGGAGGGCGGCGAGCGCTCGCTGCCCCAGACCGAGCTGCTGGTGCAGTCCGGCATCCCGGTCATGTCCCACCTGGGCCTGACCCCGCAGTCCGTGAACGCCATGGGCTACCGGGTGCAGGGCCGCTCCGACGAGGCCGCGCACCAGCTGCTGCGCGACGCGAAGGCGGCGGAGTCCGCGGGCGCGTTCGCCGTGGTGCTCGAACTCGTCCCGGCGGAGGTCGCGGCGGAGATCACGCGCTCGCTGCACATCCCCACGGTGGGGATCGGGGCGGGTGTCGACTGCGACGCGCAGGTGCTGGTGTACACGGACATGGTGGGGCTCACCGGGGGGAAGGTGCCGCGGTTCACCAAGCAGTACGCCGACGTACGGAGTGTCCTGGCGGACGCAGCCAAGGAGTTTGCCGGGGAAGTCGTCGGCGGGGCGTTCCCTGCGGAGGAGCACACCTTCCACTAGTGGGTAGTTCGTTGGCTGCGGACCGTGGTGGGTTGCTCGCGCAGTTCCCCGCGCCCCTAAACACCTAGGGGCGCGGGGAACTGCGCGCTCAGCCACCCACGGTCCGCAGCCGCCTTCGGAGCTCGGCACGACGTCTCTGTCGGCGCGGTATCGGTCCCTGTAGGTGCGCTGTCGGTGGATTGTCGGTGGGGCCTGGCACCTTTGGGGCATGACGCGAATCGACAACAACCCCGAAGGCGGCGCGGCCAACGCCGTCACGGTGCGGGGGCTGGTGAAGCACTTCGGCGACACCAAGGCGCTGGACGGCGTGGACCTGGACGTCCGCGAGGGCACGGTCCTCGGAGTCCTGGGCCCCAACGGCGCCGGCAAGACCACCCTCGTCCGCTGCCTGTCCACCCTGATCGTGCCGGACGCCGGCACCGCCACCGTCGCCGGGTACGACGTGGTGAAGCAGCCCCGCCAGCTGCGCCGCACCATAGGCCTCACCGGGCAGTACGCCTCGGTGGACGAGAAGCTGTCGGGCTGGGAGAACCTGTACATGATCGGGCGGCTGCTCGATCTGTCCCGCAAGGACGCCCGGGCCCGCGCCGACGAGCTCCTGGAGCGGTTCTCGCTCACCGAGGCCGCCAAGCGGCCCGCGATGAACTACTCGGGAGGCATGCGCCGCCGCCTCGACCTCGCGGCCTCCATGATCGGCAACCCGGCCGTGCTCTACCTGGACGAGCCGACCACCGGTCTCGACCCGCGCACCCGCAACGAGGTGTGGGACGAGGTCCAGCGGATGGTGGCCGAGGGCGCCACCGTGCTGCTCACCACCCAGTACATGGAAGAGGCCGAGCAGCTGGCCAACCAGCTCACCGTCATCGACCGCGGCAAGGTCATCGCCAACGGCGGCATCAACGAGCTGAAGGCGAAGGTCGGCGGCCGCACCCTGCAGATCCGGCCCACCGACCCGGGTCAGCTGGGCGCGATGGCCCGCGCCATCGCCGAGGCCGGTCTGGACGGGGTCTCCGGCACCCAGGCGGTCCCCGACGAGGGCCTGCTGAACGTGCCGATCCTCAGCGACGAGCAGCTGACCGCGGTGGTCGGCCTGCTGGGCGCCCGCGGCTTCGGCATCGCCCACATAGGCACCCACCTGCCCAGCCTGGACGAGGTGTTCCTGGCCATCACCGGCCAGAAGCCCACCCTCCAGGAGTCCGAGAGCGACGACGAGATCCAGGAGGTCGCGGCATGAGCACCGCCACCACCGCCGAGGCCCCCACGAAGGCGCCGACCGGCATCCGCCCGCCCGTCATGGACGCCGACGGCCGGATCGGCCCGCGCGCCAATCTGCGCCACATAGGCGCCCTGGTGCGCCGCAACGCGCTCCAGATCAAGCAGGACCCGGAGTCGATGTTCGACGCCGTGTTCATGCCGATCATCTTCACCCTGCTGTTCGTGTACGTGTTCGGCGGCGCCGTCTCCGGCAAGGGCAACCAGGGCGAGTACGTCAACTACCTGATCCCGGGCCTGATGGCGATGCAGGGCCTGAACATCGCGATGGCCGTCGGCACCGGCATCAACGACGACTTCAAGAAGGGCGTCATGGACCGGTTCCGGACCATGCCGATCGCCCGGTCGTCGGTCCTGATCGCCAAGATCGTGGTCGAGATCGGCCGCATGATGGTCGCCACCTCGATCCTGCTGATCATGGGCTTCATCCTCGGCCTGTCCATCCACACCTCGGTGCTCGAACTGCTCGCGGCGGTCGGTCTGTCGCTGGTGTTCGGCGCCTCGCTGATGTGGATCTTCATCCTGCTCGGTCTCACCATGAAGACGGCCCAGGCCGTCCAGGGAGTGGCGATGCTGGTGCTGATGCCGCTGCAGTTCGGCTCGTCGATCTTCGCGAAGCCGACCACGATGCCGGGCTGGCTGCAGACCTTCACGGACTACAACCCGCTCTCCAACCTCGCGGACGCCGCCCGCAACCTGGTCAACGGCGGTCCGGTCGCCCACTCGGCGCTGATGACCATGGGCTGGGCGGTCGCGATCACCGCGATCACGGCCCCGCTGGCGGTCGCCAAGTTCCGCAAGCGGACGTGATCCTGACGGGCCATCAGGCCTGACATCAGTCCCGGTCGCGTTGTGCCAGGGCGGCGGCCTCCTCCAGGGAGAGGCCGCCGCCCTCGGCGTACGCGGCCTCGTAGGCGGCGTCGTCGAGCCGCGAGCGGACCAGCGCCTCCACCGTCGCCCGCTGCTCCACCTCCATGGGCGTGGCGAAGTGGACCGACGGCAGCAGGGCGTCGTGCGCGCCGACCAGCCGCGCCGCGTCGGCGGCGGTCGCGGTGCCGGGTTGCGTGAGACCGGCCCACGCCCAGGCGACGGAGAGCAGATGCACCGGAACCATCTGGGGCGCGACCATCTGGGACATCGGCTCCACGCCCCGGGCCAGCGCGGCGCGGGCGTCGACCAGGCCCTTGTCGTAGGCGCCCTCCAGGTTCTCCAGCCAGGCCCGGATGCCTATCACGAAGCCCTCGAAGAGCGAGAGGTTGCTCGACTTGAACTCCTCCAGCATCAGCACGATCTGCTCCCGCGCCTCCGGGATCCGGTCGGTGCGGCCCAGCCACATCGACAGGAACAGCCGGGCGGCGGGCTGCGCCTCGTACCCCGCCTGACGGCCCGCGGCGAGGATCTCGCGCAGCATCGCCTCGCCGCGCTCGCCCTGGCCGGTCTCGATCAGCACCGACGCCAGCCGCGCCTTCAGGAGCGAGACCTGCGCCTGGGCGCCGAGCCGTTCGGCGAACCGCACGGCCTCGGCGTAGTCCTCGGCCGCCAGTGCGTACTCGCCGCGCCGCTCGCGGGCCTCGCCGCGTGCGGAGAGCGCCTCGGCGGCGCCCCAGTCGTCGCCCAGGCGCCGGAAGATGGCCAGGCCCGCGTCGGCGTCGCGGGTGGCCTCGCCGGCCCAGTCGCTGCGGTTGGCGAGCACGTTGGCCCGCATCTGGAGGGCGTTGGCGAGCTCCCACTCGTAACCGAACTCCTCGCAGGCCACCACGGTCGCGTCGAGGAGCTCCTTGAGCTTGCCCGAGTCGCTGATCAGGATCACCGGGAAGAACCAGAGCGCGCCGGGCATCCGGCAGGTCTGCGGCAGCCCCGGCCGGTAGACGCCCACGATGGTGCGCAGGTACTCCCGCGCCTCGGGCGTCGTCCAGTTGTCGCTCGCGTGGTCCATGGAGGCGAGCAGGAACAGCCGCACCCCGCGCCGGGCCTCCTGGAGCACCTCGGGCTCCATCGGCGGCGGGCTGTCGGTGCAGCGCGGGTGGACCGGCGGCGCGGGCTCGGCGGGCGGCGCGAACGGGTCGGGGCCGAGGCTCGCGGCCTCCTGGGACCAGCGGCGGGACTCGCCGCGCAGATCGCGCATGTGCCAGTACGAGCCGAGCGCGTGCACCAGGCAGAGCACCTCGTGCTCGTCGGCGAGGTCGACGGCCCGGCGCAGCGCGGTGCGCAGGTTCTCGTACTCCCGCTCCAGGAGCTCGACCGCGGCGCGCTGGCCGCGGCCGCGCAGCTCGGGGTCGGTGGTCCGGGCCAGCTCGCGGTAGTGCACCAGGTGGCGGCGCTCGGTGGCGGCCCGGTCCCCGGCGTCGTCGAGCCGCTCCCCCGCGTACTCGCCGACGGTCTCCAGGAGCCGGTAGCGCATCTCGCCGCCGTCCCCGGGCGCGGCGACGACCAGCGACTTGTCGACCAGGGAGCCGAGCAGCGCGGCGACGTCCAGGGCGGCGACACCGGCCGGGCCGTCCGCGCAGACCTCCTCCGCCGCCGCGAGGACGCAGCCGCCCGCGAAGACGGAGAGCCGGCGCAGGACCGTGCGCTCCGGCTCCTCAAGGAGGTCCCAGGACCAGTCGACGACCGCGCGCAGGGTCTGCTGGCGCGGCAGTACGGTCCGGCTGCCGCTGGTCAGCAGGCGGAACCGGTCGTCGAGCCGGTCCGCGATCTGACGGGGTGTCAACATGCGGAGGCGGGCGGCGGCGAGCTCCACCGCCAGCGGCAGACCGTCCAGGCGGCGGCAGATCTCGGCGGCCGCCCCCGGGTCGTCCGCCACCCGGAAGCCCGGCCGGGCCGCCGCGCCCCGGTCGGCGAGCAGCCGCAGCGCCACCGGCCCCGGCAGCGGTTCCACCGGCCGCACCAGCTCACCCGGCACGCCCAGCGGCTCCCGGCTGGTGGCCAGGATGGTCAGCCCCGGGCAGCGGGCCAGCAGATACTCCGCGAGCGCGGCGGCGGCGTCGATCACGTGCTCGCAGTTGTCCAGGAGCAGCAGCATCCGGCGGCGCTCGCAGTGCGCGGCGAGGTGGACGAGCGGGTCGCCGCCGGTGCGGTCGGCGGCCCGCAGCTCCTCGGCGCCGGCGCCGTGCAGCACGGTCTCGCGGGCGCCGACCGAGGTGAGGACGGCGGCGGGCACGGCCGCCGGGTCGGCGACCGGGGCGAGCTCGGCCAGCCACACCCCGTCGGGCCAGCCGTCCCCGGCCGCGCCGACGGCCTCGGCGGCCTCCTGGGAGAGTCGGGTCTTCCCGGCGCCGCCGGGCCCGAGCAGCGTCACCAGACGGGCGCCGCCCAGGTCGCCCCGGATCGCCTCGATGTCCGCCTCGCGCCCGACGAAGGAGGTGAGCCGGGCGCGCAGATTGCCGGGCGCGGCGGGACGGGCGGGCGGCGCCTCGGCGGCGGGCGCGTCCGGCGTGTGCAGCAACTCCCCGTGCAGCGCCCGCAGTTCCGGGCCCGGGTCGGCGCCGAGGCGGTCGGCGAGGGTGCGGCGGACGTCCTCGTACGCGGCGAGGGCCTCGGCCGTGCGGCCCGCCGCGCGCAGGGCGCGGATGCGCAGGGCGTGCAGCGGCTCGTCCAGCGGGTGGGCGGCGCAGAGCGCGGCCAGCTCGGACAGCACCTCGTCGGCCCGGCCGAGCGCCAGGGCGGCGGCGAGGCGGGCCCGGCGGGCGTCGAGGCGGCGGGCCTCCCAGCGGGCCGCTTCGGCACTCCGGTCGGGCAGATCGGCCAGGACCGGCCCGGTCCACAGCGCGAGCGCGTCGTCGAGCCGGGTCAGGGCCTTCGCCGGGTCGCCCTGCTCCAGGGTGCGGGTCCCGTCCCCGGCCAGCCGCTCGAAGCGGTACAGGTCGATGTCGTCCGGCTCGGCGTCCAGGCGGTAGCCGCCGCCCTCCACCGAGGCGATCGCGGTGTGCCCCACCGCCCGCCGCAGCCGCCCGACCAGCGCCTGGAGCGCACCGGCCGCGTCGGCGGGCGGCTCGCCGTTCCACACCTCGTCGACGAGGAGGCCGACCGGGACCGTACGGCCGGGGCGCAGGGCGAGCACCGTCAACAGGGCGCGCAGCCGCGCCCCGCCGACGGCGACCGCCGTTCCATCGGGGTTCAACAGCTGGGTGGTGCCGATAATCCGGTAGCGCACGGCCCCATTCTCCGTGACGGGCGGCGCCCCCGTGCCCCCGCCCGCCAACTCCCGGCCAAGCGCCGGTGACCGGGGGTGGAACTCGTACGGGATCGCCGGACGTTCTCGGGGTATCACCTGTACGGTCGGGGCCGTCCGACCGCACCTCCACCCCGGGAGCCCCGCACATGGCCACCGCCACCTCGCGCCGCAGCGACCGGAGGATCAGCCCGGTCTTCCTGGGGATCGCCGCCGTCACCGCGGTCGCCGGATGGGCGGTGTGGACGGGGTTCTCCAGCGCGCCGGGCTTCGCCGTCTTCCTCTTCGTGACGGGCGCCTGGATCGTCTCCCTGTGCCTGCACGAGTACGCGCACGCCCGCACCGCGCTGCACGGCGGCGACATCTCGGTGGGCGCCAAGGGCTATCTGACGCTCAACCCGCTGAAGTATACGCACGCGATGCTGTCGATCGTGCTGCCGGTCATCTTCGTGATCATGGGCGGTATCGGTCTGCCCGGCGGTGCCGTCTTCATCGAGCACGGCCGCATCCGGGGCCGCTGGAAGCACAGCCTGATCGCGGCGGCGGGCCCGCTCACCAACGTGCTGTTCGCGGTGGTCTGCACGGCCCCGTTCTGGCTGCACGCGCTGGACGGTGTGCCCGCCGGGTTCCGGTACGCGCTGGCGTTCCTGGCGCTGCTCCAGGTGACGGCGGCGATCCTGAACTTCCTGCCGGTCCCGGGCCTGGACGGGTACGGGGTGATCGAGCCGTGGCTGTCGCACGGGATCCGCCGCCAGATCGAGCCGTTCGCGCCCTTCGGGCTGCTCGCGGTCTTCGCGTTCCTGTGGCTGCCGTCGGTGAACAGCGTGTTCTTCGACGCGATCCACTCGATCCTGCGCGGGCTCGGCGTCACCGAGTGGGACACCTACTGGGGCCAGCGCCTCTACCGCTTCTGGCAGGGCACCCCGGACATCCCGTCGCTCACCGGCTGACGGCGGCCCGCCGCGCGTCGAGCTTCGCCTTGCGCAGGTAGTACCAGGCCATGTTGGAGGAGAGCCCGGCGAGCAGGATCCAGACGACGCCGGTCCAGTTGCCCTGGACGAAGGAGACCACAGCGGCGGCGACCGCGAGGGCGCAGACGACGAGGGCGTACAGAGCGAGGCGGGGCATGGGGGTCGGCTCCTGTCCGGGTACGGCGCTGATGCCCGTCCAGTGTCCCCCATGCCCCGGGCGGACCTACACGTCGGTCACGCGCAGCCCGGCGTGCGCCTTGTAGCGGCGGTTCACCGAGATCAGGTTGGCGACGAGCGACTCCACCTGGTGGGCGTTGCGCAGACGGCCCGCGAAGACGCCGCGCATGCCGGGGATACGGGCGGCCAGCGCCTGCACCAGGTCGGTGTCGGCGCGGCTCTCGCCGAGCACCATCACATCGGTGTCGATCTCCTCGACCGAGGCGTCCTGGAGGAGCACGGCCGAGAGGTGGTGGAAGGCGGCGGTGACCCGCGAGTCCGGCAGCAGGGCGGCGGCCTGCTCGGCGGCGCTGCCCTCCTCGGGCTTGAGGGCGTACGCGCCCTTCTTGTCGAAGCCGAGCGGGTTGACGCAGTCGACGACGAGCTTGCCCGCGAGCTCCTCGCGCAGCGCCTCAAGGGTCTTGGCGTGCCCGTCCCACGGCACCGCGACGATCACGATGTCGCTGCGGCGCGCGCACTCGGCGTTGTCCGCGCCCTCCACCCCGAGGCCCAGCTCGTCGGCGGCGGCCCGGGCGCGCTCGGCGGCCCGCGAGCCGATGATCACCTTCTGGCCCGCCCGGGCCAGCCGGTAGGCGAGCCCGCGGCCCTGGTCGCCCGTGCCACCGAGCACGCCGACGACCAGGCCGGAGACGTCGGGCAGGTCCCAGGGGTCCTTGGCGGCGGGCTTCGGGGTGTTCGCGGCGCTGTCAGTGGAAGTCATGGAGCCGACCTTACGCCGGGCCCTACTGGGAGGTAGACCCCTGGTGCGCCTGCTCCCGTTCGGGTGAGGAGTGACCGCCCAGGCCCGCCGGGGCGCGCGGTGCGGCAGGATGCCGGGCCATGGATGCCGTACGCGTCGCACTGTTGCGGGAAGTCCTCGCGGGGACCGAGTGGCTGCGGGGCACCCGCCGGTTCGCGGGGGTGCTGCGGGGGTCGGTGGTGCCGAACGGCGGGGGGCTGCTGCTGGTGGGGACCGAGGCGTACGAGCCGTGGCACCTGGCGGCGCACCTCACCGACGAGGCCGCGTGGTCGGGGGTCCCCGAGCTCACGCCCACGCTCGTACGCCACCGGGTCGAGCCGGGCCGCGGCCCGCACCTGTCCGTGGGGCTCGGGCGCCTGACGGCGGCCGGCCGGGGCGAGACGCTGCTCGTGGTGGCCCCCGAGCGCCCGGACGACGGCCTCCTGGAGCGGGTCCACGACGCCCGGCGGGCCGGGGCGCGAGTGCTGGCGCTCGACGGGGGCGACGCGGAGGTGCGGGGCCTGGTCCACGAGTCCCTTACGGTGCCGCCGGGGGCGGAGGTGGACCTGGACACGGTGCAGCATCTGGTGAGTGCGGCGGTGGGGGAGAACGGGGGGCCGGTGCAGCGGGGGCGACGGGGGTTCCGCGACCGCCTCTCCCGCTTGGCGGACCAGCTGACTTCCCCGCCACCGGCGAGGTGGTGAGGGGGCTTCGCCCCGGGCCCCGTTTTCGCCTGCGGGCCGGTGGCGGGCTGGTCGCGCAGTTCCCCGCGCCCCTGAGAATGCCGCTCCGGGGCAATCCCCTGGGCGGCCCGAAGGGGCGCATTTAGGGGCGCGGGGAACTGCGCGACCAGCCACCCACGGTCCGCAGACGAACCCCGGGCCGAACCTCAGTCCCCCGTTTCCGGCTGCTTGTCGTGCCACTTCGGGTCCGTGTCCCACTCGAGATTCCGCTCCTGCGCCGTCTCCATCGCGTGCTGGGCCTCCTCGCGGGACCCGTACGGACCGAAGCGGTCCTTCGCCGGGCACTCCGGGCCCTCCTCGACCTTCTGGTGGACCAGGCAGTAGTACCACTCGCCCGGCTTGCCGACCGTGCGCTTCTTGAACAGGGCCATGCGGAAGCTCCTTCCCCGGCCCGTGCTCCGGACCTTCTCGACCATGCTGCCCCAACACGGCTCGATAGACTCGCCGGCATGTCCGCCCAGTCGCTGCTCGTACCAGGGGAGCTTTCTCCCACCCGCTCCGTCCCGGGGAACATCCGACGCCCCGAGTACGTCGGGAAGCCCATGCCCACGCCGTACACCGGCCCCGAGGTGCAGTCCGCCGAAACGATTGAGCTCATGCGGGTCGCGGGGCGCATCGCCGCCCGCGCGATGGAGGAGGCCGCCAAGCTCATCGCGCCCGGCGTGACCACCGACGAGCTCGACCGGGTCGCGCACGAGTACATGTGTGACCACGGCGCGTACCCCTCGACGCTCGGGTACCGCGGCTTCCCGAAGTCCCTGTGCAGCTCGGTCAACGAGGTCATCTGCCACGGGATCCCGGACTCCACCGTGCTGAACGACGGCGACATCGTGAACCTCGACGTCACCGCGTACATCGGCGGCGTCCACGGCGACAACAACGCCACCTACTTCTGCGGCGACGTCGACGAGGAGTCGAAGCTCCTGGTCGAGCGGACCCGGGAGTCGCTCAACCGCGCCATCAAGGCCGTCAAGCCCGGCCGCCAGATCAACATCATCGGCCGCGTCATCGAGTCGTACGCCAAGCGGTTCGACTACGGCGTCGTGCGCGACTTCACCGGGCACGGCATCAGCACGGCCTTCCACTCCGGCCTGATCGTGCCGCACTACGACGCGCCGCACGCCACCACCGTGATCAAGCCGGGGATGACCTTCACGATCGAGCCGATGCTGACGCTGGGGACGCACGAGTACGACATGTGGGAGGACGGCTGGACGGTCGTCACCCGCGACCGCAAGCGGACCGCCCAGTTCGAGCACACGCTGGTGGTGACGGAGACGGGCGCGGAAATCCTCACGCTGCCGTGATCGATTCCCCGTCTCCGGGGGTACATGTTTACCGACAGGCCGTCGGGAACCAGTTGACTTAGGTAAGCCTAAGTAGTTAGGTAAGCCTAAGTAGCGGGATCGGTGCTGCCGCTGTGCCGTGCCGATCAGCGCTGGTTCCCGTCCCCCTCGGTCCCCGGAGGCACGCCTTGGACACGCCCTTCTCCACCCTCATCCGCACGGCGTCGCACGAACAGCACACCGAGGCGGAGAACTCCGGCTTCATGAGCGCCCTGCTCGGCGGGCGGCTCGGCGTCGACGCGTACACCCGGTACACCGAGCAGCTGTGGTTCGTGTACCAGGCCCTGGAGGAGGGCGCGGGCGCACTGCGGAACGACCCCGTGGCGGGTCCGTTCATACGGCCCGAGCTGATGCGTACGGCCGAGCTGGAGCGGGACCTCACGCACCTGCGGGGCGAGGGCTGGCAGCGGGGCGCGGTCCCGCTCCCCTCGACGCGGGCGTACGCGGCGCGGGTGCGGGAGTGTGCGGTGACCTGGCCCGCGGGGTACGTGGCGCACCACTACACGCGGTACCTCGGTGACCTCTCCGGTGGGCAGATCATCCGTGACCGGGCGGAGAGGACGTGGGGGTTCGCCCGCAAGGGCGACGGTGTCCGGTTCTACGTGTTCGAGGCGATTTCCAACCCGGCCGCGTTCAAGCGGGGGTATCGGGAGTTGCTGGATGCGGTGGATGTGGATGAGCTGGAGAAGCAGCGGGTGGTGGAGGAGTGTCGGCGGGCGTTCGCGCTGAACACGGCGGTGTTCCGGGAGTTGGGAGAGGAATTCCCGCTCAGCGCGTAGCGCGCCGTTTTGGGCCCGGTTTTCGTCTGCGGGTCCGTTGCGGCTGGGCGTGCCCACGCGGCGGAGCCGCAAATGTCACAGCCCCGCGCCCCTTAGAGGCCCTTCGGGCCCTCCAAACGGACCCTGCCGCCCAGTTCTATCGTCTCGTCCGGGCCCGGGGCCGTGAGGAGTTGGGAGCCCCTGCCCTGGGTGATGTTGAGGGCTCGGCCCAGTTGGGCCGTGAGGAGGAGGGCCGCCGCGCCCGTTGCCTCGTCCTCGTCGATTCCGTCGCCCCGGCCCGGGAACGCCCTGGCCCGTACGCGGCCGGCGGCCTCGTCCTCCCAGCCCCAGGCGTAGACCCACTCCCCCGGCTCGGGCACGTCCAGGGCGTCCACCTCGGCGGCCGAGGCGTACTGCCGCAGGGTGCGCGGCGGGGCCCACTCCGGGTGGGCGGTGATCCAGGTGAACTCGCCGTCCTGGCGCGCGAAGACGTCGCCCACGGCCAGTTCCAGTACGTCGATGTCGAGCAGCCACGCCACCCCGACCAGCGGATGACCCGCGAACGGGAGCCGCAGGCCGGGCGTGTAGATGTCGACGGCGCCCCGCTCGGGGTCGTCCACGAACACCGTCTCGCTGAAGCCGAGTTCCTTGGCCAGCGCCTGCCGGGCCGCCTCGTCGGGCAGCGCGGAGCCCTCGCGCACCACGCCGAGGGCGTTGCCGTGGCGGCCGTCGGGGCCGCAGAAGACCCTGAGTACGTCGATGAGCACGCCGGGTGCGCCGTTTTCCGTCACCCCGGCATTCAACAACACCCGCGACGGCCGCAGGGCCGCACCCTTCGGAAAAGGTGCGGCCCCGCGGGTCGGGTCAGGCGCGGCCGAGTGCGGTCCGGCGGCGGGCCGCGTACACGGCGGCCGCCCCCGTCACCGCGATCGCGCCCGCCGCGCCGAGCAGCGGCCCGGTCGGGGCGGAGGAGCCGGTGGCGGCGAGGGCACCGCCACCGGTCGAGCCGCCGACGGTGGCGGCGGCGGCCCCGGAGGTGCCCGTTCCACCAGCCGTACCGCCACCGCCGCTCGTCGTCGCCGTGTCACCGGCGGTGTCCAGGTCCGCGCTCTCGCTCAGGCCCAGCACGACCGTGACCGGGTCGATGGCCTCCCCCGCCTTGTACTGGGACTGCTCGCCGGGTCGGGCGAAGACGGCGGCGCCGTCGGCGGTGAAGGCCGCCGGCACGGCGTTCAGCCGCACCACGTCCTTGCGGGCCGTGAAGTCGGCCCGGGAGAGGTCGAGGGAGGCGAACTCGACGTTCCGCTTGACTCCTTGGGGCGTGGTGGCGTCGACGTACAGGGCGCCCTTGGCACCGGACGCCGCTATCCGTACGGCACCGAAGGCGAGGTCGAGGTTGCCGTGGGCCGCGTAGGTGAAGCGGACGTTGCCCTTGAAGGAGGCGTTCACTTTACGGGCATCGGCCTTCAACTCGCCCTTGTCGAGCGGGAACCCGAAGGAGTCCTTGGCGGCGGTCGCGCCCTCGGAGACGGTGGTGTTGCCGCCGCTCGCGATGTACGAGCGCCACGACTGCTTGAGCCCCCAGCTGAGCTTGGCCTTCACGACTTTGTCGGAGGTGGGGGTGGGAGCGGTGGGGGTGGCCGGGGCGGGCTTGGTGGGCGTCGGCTTCGTCGGGGCCGGCGCGGTCGGAGTCGGCTTGGTGGGCTCGCCGCCGCCCATCGGGAACGTCAGCGTCGCCGGATCCAGCTTCTCCCCCTTCTTGTAGTTGCCGTTGAACGCGGCGGCGCCCTGCTCGGTGAGCGTGGCCGGGATGTCCTTGAAGGTCATCGCGGCGCCCTGGGACGGCTTCACCTGCGACAGGTCGAGGTCGGCGAGCGGCACGTCGTCGGCGGTCTTGTCCTTGCCGCCGTCCTTGGTGGTCACGTCG
The DNA here is from genome assembly GCF_014649795.1 of Streptomyces melanogenes. Lineage (GTDB taxonomy): Bacteria > Actinomycetota > Actinomycetes > Streptomycetales > Streptomycetaceae > Streptomyces > Streptomyces noboritoensis. The sequence goes on along the minus strand of NZ_BMTS01000003.1, from coordinate 205,320 downwards.
GCGGTGATGACCCCGGTCGTGGTGGTCGTCGTCACCTTCAGATCGGACAGTTTGATGTCGAGCACACCGCCGTGCGCCGAGAACCGGACGCTCCCCTTGAAGGCCGTGGCACTGGCGTGCGTGGAGGTGTCGTACGTACCCGCACCGTCCACGAACGTGAACACCCCGTTCCCGGCAGCCTGCTTGGCCCCGTCCGCGACCGTGATGCCCCCCGCCCCGACATACCGGCGGAAGCTCTCCTTGAACCCCCAGTCGAACGTGGCCCCCTTCAGCTCGACTTTCGCCGCGGCGTGGGCGGGAACGGCGGACAACACGGTGGCGGCAGTGGCCGCACAGACGACGGCGATGGCCGTCGTACGGGCGCTGGAGCGGGGAAGACGGGAGGTGACGGACATGGTCAGGTGACTCCTTGATGAATGAATCAGGCGTGGAAACGGTCAGTCAGTTCTGAGTGGCATCGCTGCCGTTGTCGGCAGTAGCTGCGGTCGCACCTCCCTGGTGTGTGGGGCTACTCGTCGCATCCCCGGATGCCTCTAGGGGCGCGGGGAACTGCGCGACCAGTTGGGGACGGCCCGCAGTCGAAGAACGACGCCTCCAGCGCAGCACCGCGAAGGCGACCGCCACCGCCACGAGCAACCCCGCTCCCACGAGCCCGAGGTACAACCGCCCGTGGTCCGACGAGGACGAGGGGGCGGCGGCATCCGGCCGGGCAACCGGCGAAGGCGACGGCGCAGCCGAAACCCCGCTGCCCACGTCCGGCAGCTCCGGCAGCCGAGCCGCCCCCTCCACCGCCACGGCGAGCGACACCGGGTCCATGGCCGTACCCGCCGGGTACATCCCGCCGAACACCTCCGCCCCCGAAGCCGTCAGCGTCGCGGGCGCCTCCGACACGGCCACCAGGCCATCGCGCGGGGCGAATCGGCCCACCGCGAAGGTGATCAGGGGGCGTCCGGCCGAGGACAGCGTGCCCCGGCCGTCCGCCACCTTGACCGCGATCCGGTCGAGCGTGAGCGCGAAGTGGGCGCCCGTAAAGCGGGCCGCCCCCGCGAACGAGGCGTCGAGCGTGCCCTTCTCCTCGTCGTACGAGCCGTGCCCGCGCGGGAACCTGAACAGCGCGCCACCGTCCTGGGCCCCGCCCGACAGCGTCCAGCCGCCCTGGGCGACCGACCCCGTGACGTACTCCCGGAAGGTCCGCCGCACACCCCAGTCGACGGCCGCGTCCACGAATCCGGCGCCCGCAGTACGGGAGGGCGCCGGAGACGAAGGCGTCGGCGCCTCGGCCGCGCGCGTGTCCACCGACAGGCTCACCGGATCGAGCGCGGTCCCGGCCGGGTAGTACCCGGCGAACGCCGCGGCCCCCTGCGAGGTCAGCGTCGCCGGGACGTCCGTGAACGCCACGGGCGACCCCCCACCCCGCATGTCGACGCCGCCCAGGGACAGCGCGGCGAGCGGCACCTGGCTCGCCGTGGTGACCTTGCCCGTGCCTTTCGCCCGGCTGGTCATGTCGGCGAAGAGCGCGCCCCGGCCGCCGGAGATGCGGACGGTGGGGCGGGCGATGGTCAGATCGAGCTCGTACGAGCCGTCGGCCTTGGGGTGTCCGGTGAAGCGGACCCCGCCGGAGAAGGCCGCGTCGAGCGCCCCGCCGCCCGGGTCGTACGAGCCCGCCGCCGAGTGGAACCGGAACCGGCTCGCGCCGACCGTGGCGGCCCCGCCGAGCAGGCTCCAACTCCCGTGTGCCACCGGGCCGGTGACGTAACTCTGGAAGGAGGAGCGGACGCCCCAGTCGAGCCGGCCGCCGCGCACGGTCCGTTCCGCCGCCTGCGCCGTGCCCACCGGGACGAGCAGGGCGCCGAGGACGGCCGCGAGCAGGGCGGACACGAGGGAGCGGGACGGCAGCATGACGAACCCCTTCAAGGGCTGGCGACTTAGGTAAGGCTAACCTAAGCTAACCCCTGGTCAATAGGCCACACCCTGATCCATCCACAGACGACAGGACGGTGCACCCGGTGCGAACGACCCGCACGACACGACTACTCACGGGCGCACTGATCTCCCTGCTCGCCCTCACGGGCTGCGGCACCGGCGACGCGAAAGGCGACGGGCCCGCCCCGGCCGCCTCGGCCGACCGCGCCGAGCCGCTCGCCGCCCGGGACATCGCGGCGCCGCACCTGCCCGCCACGGTCGACTCGGCCGACGGCCGACGCGTCGAAGTGGCCTCCGCCGACCGGATCGTGCCGCTCACCGGCTCGCTCAACGAGATCGTCTTCTCGCTCGGCCTGGGCGGGCACGTCGTCGCCCGGGACATCACCGCCACCTTCGAACAGGCCGCGAAACTGCCGGTGATGACCCGCGCCCACGACGTCTCGGCCGAGAGCGTGCTCTCCCTGAAGCCGACGCTCGTCCTCGCCGACACGGAGACGGGACCCGCCGAGGCGATCAGCCAGATCCGCGCCGCCGGGATCCCGCTCGTGGTGGTCGCCCCCGCCAAGAGCCTCACCGACGTGGGCCGCCGCATCACGACCGTGGCCGGGGCCCTGGGCGTACCGGGGGCGGGCCAGAAGCTCGTCGCCCGGACCGAACAGCGGATCTCGGCCGTGCGCAAGGGCGTTCCTGCCGCGCCGGACGGCAGGAAGCCGCGCGTCGCCTTCCTCTATCTGCGCGGCTCGGCCGCCGTCTATCTGCTCGGCGGCGCCGACTCGGGCGCCCCCTCGCTCCTGGCGGCGGCGGGCGCGGCCGACGCGGGCGCGGAGTCGGGGCTGCGCAAGGACTTCACCCCGCTCACCAGCGAGGCCCTGGTGAAAGCCGCACCCGACGCGATCCTCGTGATGCGCAAGGGGCTTGAGTCAGTCGGCGGGGTCGACGGGCTGCTGAAGATCCCGGGCGTCGCCCAGACCCCGGCCGGGCTCGACCGCCGGATCGTCTCCATCGACGACGGCGTGCTCCTCAACTACGGCCCCCGCACCGACCAGGTCCTCAAGTCGCTGGTGGACCAGCTGTACAAGGGCACCAAGTGACGGCCTCCCCCATCACGGAGGCTCCCGCCGAGGTGCGCGAACCCGTCGCGAAGGCCCGCCGCTCCAACGCCACTTGGACCCTCACCGTCGCCCTGACCGCCGCTCTGCTGGTGCTCGCCCTGCTCTCCGCCGGGCTCGGGGCGTACCACATCCCCCTCTCCGACGTACTCGGCTCGGTCCGCCACCGGGCGGGGCTCGGCGGGCGGCCGCTCGACCGGGTCGGTGAGAGCGTGCTCTGGAACGTCCGGCTGCCCCGGGTCGTCCTCGCCCTGCTCGTCGGGGCCTCGCTCGGCTGCGCGGGGGCGCTCACCCAGGGCGTGTTCGGCAATCCGCTCGCCGAGCCCGGCGTCATCGGGATCTCCTCGGGCGCGGCGGTCGGCGCGGCCGGTTCGATCGCGCTCGGGCTGAGCTTCCTGGGCAACTGGACCGTGACGCTCTGCGCGTTCGCCGCCGGGCTCGTCACCGTGCTGCTCGTGTACGCCCTGTCCCGCTCGGGCGGCCGTACGGAAGTGGTCACGCTGATCCTCACGGGCATCGCCGTGAACGCCTTCGCGGGGGCGCTCATCGGCCTGTTCGTCTTCTTCGCGGACAGCGCGCAGCTCTCCCAGATCACGTTCTGGCAGCTCGGTTCACTGGCCCAAGCCACCTGGCCCAAGGTGCTGGCCGTGCTGCCGTGCGCGGCGGTCGGCCTGGCCGTCGCCCCCTTCTACGCCCGCAAGCTGGACCTGCTCGCGCTCGGCGAGCGCCCGGCCCGGCATCTGGGCGTGGACGTGGAGCGGCTGCGGATGGTGCTCGTCCTGGTGGTCGCGCTGCTGACGGCGGCCGCCGTCGCGGTGGCGGGGGTGATCACGTTCGTCGGGCTGCTCGTGCCGCATCTGCTGCGGATGGCGGCCGGGCCCGGGCACCGGTTCCTGGTGCCCGCGAGCGCGCTCGGCGGGGCGGTCGTGCTGGTCGCGGGCGACCTCGCGGCCCGGACCGCCGCCGCGCCCGCCGAACTCCCCCTCGGCGTGCTCACCGCACTCATCGGCAGCCCGTTCTTCTTCTGGCTGCTGCGCAGGACCCGTCGTGGACAAGGTGGCTGGGCATGAGGTTCGTACCGATCACGGCTGCGCGGCGCAGGAGCGTGCCCGGTCCCGCCGCCCCGGGCGAGATTCTGGCCGAGGCGCGCGGGCTGCGGGTGCGCCTCGGCGGGCGGACGGTGCTCGACGGGGTGTCCGTCCGGGCCCGCGCCGGGGAGGTGCTCGCGCTGGTGGGGCCGAACGGCGCGGGCAAGTCGACCCTGCTGGGGACGCTCGCCGGGGACCTCGCGGTCTGCGGGGGCGAGGTGCGGATCGCCGGGCGGTCGCTCGCCGACTGGTCCCCGGGCGACCTGGCGCTGCGCCGCGCGGTGCTCCCCCAGTCCGCCGCGCTCTCCTTCCCCTTCCCGGTCGAGGAGGTGGTGCGGATGGGGCGGGCGCCCTGGGCGGGGACGGCAGGGGAGGACGAGGACGACGCCGTGGTCGCGGCGGCCATGGCGGCCACCGAGGTCGCCCCCTTCGCCGACCGCCCGTACGCCGCGCTCTCCGGCGGCGAGCGCGCCCGGGTGGCGCTGGCCCGGGTGCTGGCCCAGCGCGCCCCGGTGCTGCTGCTCGACGAGCCGACCGCCGCACTCGACCTGCGCCACCAGGAGCTGGTGCTGCGGCTGTGCCGGGAGCGGGCCGGGGCGGGGGACGCCGTGGTGGTCGTCCTGCACGACCTGGGGCTCGCGGCGGCGTACGCGGACCGGGTCGCCGTGCTGCACGCCGGGGCGGTGGCGGCCGAGGGGGCGCCCGCCGAGGTGTTCCGCGAGGAGTTGCTGAGCCGGGTCTACCGGCAGCCGGTGGAGGTCTTCCCGCACCCGGAGACCGGGGTTCCGCTGGTGGTGCCCAAACGGGAGCCCGTACGGAGTCACGGGGGCGCAAAGAAGCGTGCGGGGGCGCAAGAAATCAGCCACGCGCAGGCGTGTGAGCCGGGGGCAAAACCGGTGGATCATGGTCCACGCAGCGCCGCTTGACCGATCCTTGACCCGACCATGACTTTCCTGTGATTGGCCTGTTATCGACGGCCGAGAGGCGGTGCGAGGTGAGAGCTGAATCACTGACCCGATGGGTATCGGTCAGGTAAGCCTCGGTTAAGTTAGGTCCGCCTCACCCCCCTGACCGAAACCAGTGTGGAGCCCGCATGCGAGCCGTCCGTCTCTCCGTAGTCACCGCCGCCACGACCGTCGCGGCGCTGGCCGCCGTCACGGGCTGCTCGTCGAAGAGCGACTCCAAGAGCGCCGACGGTGCCATCCAGGTCACCGCCTCCGACGACGCCTGCAAGCTGTCGAAGACCGAGTTCGCGGCCGGCCACGTGCAGTTCTCCATCGAGAACAAGGGCTCCAAGATCACCGAGGTCTATCTGCTCTTCCCGGACGACCGGATCGTCGCCGAGCGCGAGAACATCGGCCCGGGCACCAAGCAGAACCTCACCGCCGAGGTGAAGGCCGGCTCCTACGAGGTCGCCTGCAAGCCCGGCATGAAGGGCAGCGGCATCCGCCAGAAGGTCACCGTCACCGGCGGCGGCCAGACCCCCAAGCGCGACCCGAAGCTGGACGCGGCCGTCGCCGCCTACCGCACCTATGTGCAGCAGCAGGCCGACGACACCCTGCCCAAGCTGAAGACCTTCACCGACGCCATCGCCGCCGGTGACGTCGAGGGCGCCAAGAATGCGTACGCGCCCTCGCGCATCGGCTGGGAGCGCACCGAGCCGGTCGCGGAGTCCTTCGGCGACATCGACCCGAAGACGGACGTGCGCGAGGACGGCCTGGAGAAGGGCCAGACGTGGACCGGCTGGCACCGCCTGGAGAAGGCGCTGTGGAAGGACGGGAAGATCGGCGACGAGGAGAAGAAGCTGGGCGTCCAGCTCTCCACGGACATCGCCGACTGGCAGAAGCGCGTCGGCACCGCCGAGATCACCCCGACCTCCATGGCCAACGGCGCCAAGGAGCTCCTGGACGAGGTCGCCCGCAACAAGATCACCGGTGAGGAAGAGCGCTACAGCCACACCGACCTGGTCGACTTCAAGGCCAACGTCGAGGGCGCGCAGAAGGCGTACGAGCTGCTCAAGCCGGTCGCCGCGAAGAACGACCCGGCGCTGGCCACCGAGCTCGACAAGCAGTTCGCGGCGATCGAGGCCCAGCTCGACAAGTACCGCGCCGACAAGAACTCGTACGACTTCACCTCGTACGACAAGGTCGGCGAGAGCGACCGCAAGCAGCTGTCCGACGGGGTGAACGCGCTGGGCGAGCCGCTCTCCAAGCTCGCCGCGGCCGTCGCCAAGTAACACCGCACGCAGTCAGAACAGGAGGGAATCCGCCATGAGCGACACGACCGACGCCGGCGTCGGCACCACCACCGACGCCGCCGGGGGCACCACGTCCTCGGCCCCGTCCCGCCGTTCCCTGCTCGGCTGGGGCGGTGCGGGCCTGGCGCTCGGCGCCGCCGCGGCCGGCGGTGCCGTCGCCGCGGTGCGCGGCGACGGCGGCGACGCGGTGCCCGCCGCCGACACCGGCGCGGCCGTGCCGTTCTACGGCGCCCACCAGGCCGGTATCGCCACCGCCGTCCAGGACCGGCTGCACTTCGCCGCGTTCGACGTGACCACCAAGGACCGGGGCGAGCTGGTCAAGCTCCTCAAGGACTGGACGGCCGCCGCCGCGCGGATGACCGCGGGCCAGACGGTCGGCGAGGGCGCCTACGGCGGCCTCGCGGAGGCGCCGCCGGACGACACCGGCGAGGCGCTCGGCCTCAAGCCGTCCCGGCTCACCCTGACCATCGGCTTCGGCCCCTCGCTGTTCGCCAAGGGCCGGTTCGGCCTGGAGGGCAAGCGGCCCGAGGCGCTGGTCGACATCGAGAAGTTCCCGCACGACAACCTCGACCCGGCCCGCAGCGACGGCGACCTGTGCGTCCAGGCGTGCGCGGACGACCCGCAGGTCGCGGTGCACGCGATCCGCAACCTCGCCCGCATCGCCATGGGCCGCGCCGCGGTGCGCTGGTCGCAGCTGGGCTTCGGCAAGACGTCGTCCACGACGCCCGAGGCACAGACCCCGCGCAACATGATGGGCTTCAAGGACGGCACCCGGAACGTCTCGGGCACCGACGCCGCCGCCCTGGACAAGCACGTCTGGGTCGGCGACAAGGACGGCTCGCCCTGGCTGACCGGCGGCTCCTACCTGGTGGCCCGCCGCATCCGGATGCACATCGAGGCCTGGGACCGCACCGGTCTCCAGGAGCAGGAGGACGTCTTCGGGCGCGACAAGGGCGAGGGCGCCCCGGTCGGCAAGGCCAAGGAGCGCGACGAGCCGTTCCTGAAGGCGATGAAGCCGGACGCGCACGTGCGCCTGGCCCACCCCGACTCCAACAGCGGGGCGACGATCCTGCGCCGCGGCTACTCCTTCACGGACGGCACGGACGGCCTCGGCCGCCTGGACGCGGGCCTGTTCTTCCTCGCCTACCAGCGGGACGTCCGCAAGGGCTTCCTGCCGGTGCAGCGCAACCTGGCGCGCAACGACGCGCTCAACGAGTACATCCAGCACGTGAGTTCGGCGATATTCGCCGTCCCGCCGGGCGTCCGCGACAAGGACGACTGGTGGGGCCGGGCACTGTTCAGCTGATCGGCCGAGGGCTGAGGGGAAACTAATGTTCGGCAATTACCTGATCGGCCTGCGCGAGGGGCTCGAGGCCAGTCTGGTCGTCTGCATCCTCGTCGCGTACCTGGTCAAGACGGGTCACCGCGAGGCGCTGCGGCCGATCTGGATCGGCATCTCCGTCGCCGTCCTGGTCGCGCTGGGCTTCGGCGCGGGCCTGGAGTTCGGCTCGCAGGAGATGACGTTCAAGGCCCAGGAGGCGCTCGGCGGCTCGCTGTCGGTCGTCGCCGTCTGCCTGGTGACCTGGATGGTCTTCTGGATGCGCCGCACCGCGCGGTTCCTGAAGTCCGAGCTCCAGGGCAAGCTGGACGCGGCGCTGCGGCTCGGCACCGGCGCCCTGGTCGCCACCGCGTTCCTGGCGGTGGGCCGGGAGGGCCTGGAGACCTCGCTGTTCGTCTGGACGTCGGTGCACGCGGCCGGCTCCGACAGCGGCAACACCGACCCGCTGATCGGCGCACTCCTCGGGCTCGCCACCGCGGTGTTCCTCGGCTGGCTCTTCTACCGGGGCGCACTCAAGATCAACCTGGCGAAGTTCTTCACCTGGACCGGCGCGATGCTGGTCGTGGTGGCGGCGGGCGTCCTCGCGTACGGCGTGCACGACCTCCAGGAAGCCGACTTCATCCCCGGCATCAAGAACCTGGCGTTCGACATCAGCTCCACGATCCCGCCGGACAGCTGGTACGGCACGGTCCTCAAGGGCGTCCTCAACTTCCAGCCCGACCCGACCGTCCTCCAGGTCACGGTGTGGGCGCTGTACCTCATCCCCACGCTCGCGCTCTTCTTCGCCCCGGTAGGGTTCGCGAAGTCCGCCGGGAGCGCCGCTCCCGCGGCGGCGGCCAAGAAGGACGAGGGGCAGAAGGCAGTCCATGAGCAGGGTGAGTCGGCTGACGGCGGCGCTCGCGGCGGTGACCGTACTGACGGTGACGGCGAGCGGCTGCGTGACGGTGCACGGCGAGCGGGAAGTAGTACCGTCGGCGACCAGGGCTGAGGCCGCACAGGCGCTCAGGGACTTCACGGACGCGTACAACAAGGCCGACAAGGCCTTCGACCCGGCCCTCGACGCGGGCCGGGTCACCGGTCCGCTCGGGGCGGTCAACCAGGCGGGCCTCAAGGCCCGGCACGTCACCAACCCGGGCGGCAACCCGCAGCACGTGCCGCTGGAGCTGACGGACGCGAGGTTCGCGATACCCAGGAAGGCGGGCTGGCCGCGCTGGTTCGTCGCCGACACCGACTCCAACCGGGACAAGGACTCCGGTCCCGAGGACACGCGCTGGCTGCTGGTGTTCGTACGCGGCGGGGCCGACGACGTGTGGAAGGTGGCCCACCTCTCCGTCCTCGCCCCCAAGGACGTCCCGGTCTTCGCGGCCGACAAGGACGGCTTCGCCGAGCCGGTACGGCCGGACGACACGGGGCTGGCGGTGGCGCCCAAGGATCTGAGCGAGCAGTACGTGTCGTATCTGCGCACCGGCCGCCCCGAGACCTTCGCGCCCGGCCCGCACACCACGCTGTGGCGCGAGGAGCGCAAGAAGAACGCGGTGGTGCCGGGTCTTTCCACCCAGTACGTGGACCAGCCGCTGGACGGCGGCGACTTCGCTCCGCTGGGGTTGCGGACGCGGGAGGGTGGGGCTGTCGTCTTCTTCGGCACGCGGCACTTCGAGCGCCAGACGGCGGCGAAGGGGGTCCGTTTGAACATCAACGCGGATGTACGGGCGCTGATGACGGGCGAGCCGCGGTCCACCGTGACGAAGGAGCGGGTCTCCGACGACGCGGCGGTGGTCCCGCCGGCGGGCCGGGGCCCGGTGCTCGTGATCAACCGCCTTCAGGGGCTGGTCTCGGCCAAGGGCGAATAGGGTCGCGCGTTCGGGTGCGGCCCGGTGGGCGGCTGAGCGCGCAGTTCCCCGCGCCCCTTAAATGCGCCCCTTCGGGGCGCCCCTTCAGGGGCGCGGGGAACTGCGCGACCAGTTGGGGACGGCCCGCAGACGACAGCGCACCCCCGCAGGGGCTATCGGCCCAGGGGCCAAGCCACCGCGTGGGCGTCGCCCGCTCCGTGGCGGGCGCAGGCGTCCGTGAGGGACTCCAGGAGGGTCAGGGGATCGGGGAGGGCGTGCTCCGGGCCCCGTACCCAGGCCACCGCGTGGTCACCGGGGAGCCGGGCCGGGGGGACCAGGACGTAGCTGCCCCGGCAGTGCCACCGCAGCCCCGGATGCTCGTCCATCGTCTCGGGATGGCAGTCCAGCTCGCACGGCCACCACTCGTCCTCGTCCTCCGGCGTCCCCCGCGTCGCCGTGAAGAAGAGCATCCGGGCCTGATCGCCGACGCCGCCGGACTCGGCCACCGGGCCGACGTCGACGCCCTCGGCGAGCAGCCGCTCCAGGGCCTCGCGGCCCGCTTCGAGGGGGACGTCCAGGACGTCGTGGACCATGCCCGTCGCCGTGATGAAGTTCGCCTCGGGCTGGCCCTGCGCCCAGCGCTCGATCTGGGCGCGGTCGGTGGTCGACTGCGTCTGCCAGGCGAACGAGACCGGATGGCGCGCCGGGGTCGGACAGCCCACGCGCTCACAGGAACAGCGGTATCCGGCGGGGTACGCGGCCGGGGCGATGGGCAGCTTCGCGGCGGCGACGGCGAGCAGCAGGGCGAGGCGGCCCTCGTCGGCGCCCGGGACGTCCTTGGCGCGCCTGCGCAGCCAGCGGGACAGCTTGCTCTCCGAGCTGCCGGAACGCCCGTACTCCGCGCCCATCTATCCCCTCACCTCACCGTTGCCCCGCGAGAACCTTCCCCCATGGTCGCACCATCGCGCGCCTCCCGAGGCCGTACCCCCCAACCCGGGCCCCTCAGCGGGGGGCGAGTCCGCGCAGGGCGTAGTCGACGACGGTGTCCGCGTACGCGTGGGTGAGCGGCAGGGTGCGCAGCAGCCAGCGGTGCGAGAGCGGGCCGACCAGCAGCTCCAGGGCGGTGCGCGGGTCGACGTCGGCGCGCACCTCGCCCGCGTCCTGGGCGGACCGCAGCCGGTCCACGTACAGCTTCAGCTGCGGCTCCAGGAGGTTCTGTACGAACGCGGCGCACAGCTGCGGGTCGATGACGCCCTCCGCGGCGAGCGCCCGGTAGGGGGCCTCGGTCGCGTTGTCGTTGAGCTCGTCGACGGTCGCGCGCAGCACCAGCTTGAGGTCGGCCGCCAGGTCACCGGTGTCGGGCAGGGCCACCTCGCCCTGGACCGCCTGGTGGCTGAGGTCGACGAACGCTTCGAGCAGGACCGCCGCCTTGGAGGGCCACCAGCGGTAGATGGTCTGCTTGCCGACCCCGGCGCGGGCGGCGATGCCCTCGATGGTCGTCTTCGCGTACCCGGCCTCGCCGACGAGGGAGAGCGCCGCGTCGTAGATCGCGCGCCGCGAGCGCTCGCTGCGGCGGGTGGAGTCGGGCGCCTGCCCCTTGTTCGCCATGCCGGGATCCTAGCGCCACCGAGGCGAAACGTATCGTCTCTGTCAAGGGCGCGCGCAGGGCAAGCGGCGAAAAACACCCGGACGGATCACTGCGCGAACGCCGGTCAGGACGCACCATGGGCTGACCACCGCCGCTGCTGCGGCGCGTGCAGCCGAAGTCGTCCGTGAGGAGCCCTCATTGCTCAGTGAGACCCGTGACCTCAGTGCACCCCGAGTCGCCAGACCCCGGCGCTATCTGATGTGCCCACCGGCACACTTCAAGGTCACGTACTCCATCAACCCCTGGATGGACCCCGCCAAGCCCGTCGACCTGCCGCTCGCCCTCGCCCAGTGGGAGGACCTGCGCGACCGCTACCGGGCGCTCGGCCACACCGTCGAGCTGCTCGAACCCCGCCCCGACCTGCCCGACATGGTCTTCGCCGCGAACGGGGCGACCGTGATCGACGGCCGGGTGCTCGGCGCCCGCTTCGCCCACCCGGAACGGGAGGCGGAGGCCGCGGCCCATCTGGACTGGTTCCGCGCCCACGGCTTCACCGAGATCCACGAGCCGTCCCACATCAACGAGGGCGAGGGCGACTTCGCCGTCACCGCGTCCTATCTGCTGGCCGGGCGCGGCTTCCGGTCCAGCCCGCTCTCCCACGACGAGGCCCAGGAGTTCTTCGGCCGCCCGGTGATCGGGCTCGACCTCGTCGACCCGCGCTACTACCACCTGGACACGGCCCTGTGCGTCCTCGACGACTCGGCCGACGAGATCATGTACTACCCGGACGCCTTCTCGCCCGGCAGCCGGGCGGTGCTCGCGCGGCTGTTCCCGGACGCGGTGATCGCCTCGGCGGAGGATGCGGGGGCGTTGGGGTTGAACGCGGTGAGCGACGGCCTCCACGTGCTGCTCCCACAGGGGGCGGTGGGGCTGTTCTCGCCCCTGCGGGAGCGGGGGTTCGTTCCCGTGGGGATGGACCTCGGTGAGCTGCTCAAAGGCGGGGGCAGCGTGAAGTGCTGCACGCAGGAGCTGCGCGTCTAGGCCCGGTGAGTCGTCTGCGGGCCGTCTGTGGCTGAGCGCGCAGTTCCCCGCGCCCCTAGAAGCTCCCCTCCGGGGAGCCCCGGGGATTGCCGCGGAGCGGCATCTTCAGGGGCGCGGGGAACTGCGCGACCAGCCCGCCACCGGCCCGCAGACGAAGAGCGGCCTACTCGGCCGGAGGCCACGCGTCGCCCCACGACGCGTCCCGGGCCGCCCGGTACAGGGCACCGTGGCGCTTCGTGACGGTCTCGCGGCGCAGCCCCTCCTCCACCGTGCACAGATCCAGCAGCACCTGCCCCTTGCGGATCTGCGGCCTTCGCACGACCCGGTTCCCGGCGGCCGAGGCCGCCCCCCGCACGGCCGCGACGTAGCTGAACTTCTCGTCCTCGTACGCCAGTGAGCCGCCCTTGACCTGCCGGTGCAGGGACGAGCGGCTGACCCGGGCGGAGAAGTGGCACCAGTCCGTGCCCGGCTCGATGGGGCAGGCGGCGCTGTGCGGGCAGGGCGCGGCGACGGTGAACCCGGCCGCGATCAGCCGGTCCCGCGCCTCGATGATCCGGGCGTACCCGTCCGGGGTGCCCGGCTCGACGATGACCACGGCGCCGGTCGCGGCGCGGGCGGCGGTGTCCACGAGCGCGCGGCGGTCGTCGGGGGTGAGCTCGTTCAGTACGTACGAGACGGTGACGAGGTCGGTCTCCGGCAGGCTCAGCGCCGTGCCGATCCGGGCCCGCTCCCAGCGGATCGCGCCGAGGCCCTCGATGCCGGAGGCGTCGGCGAGTTCGCGGCCGATCGCGAGCGCGGGCTCGGCCCAGTCCAGGACGGTGGTCGCGGCGTCCCACGCCTCCGCGACCGCCCAGCTCGCCGCGCCGGTGCCGCCGCCGACGTCGGTGTGGGTGGCCGGGGTCCAGTCCGGGACGGCGTCCTGGAGGGCGGCGAGGGCGGACCGTACCGCCTCGAAGGTCGCGGGCATCCGGTACGCGGCGTACGCGGCCACGTCGGAGCGGTCGCGCAGCACCGGCGCGTGGGTCTGGGTGGCGCCCCGGTAGTTGGCGATCAGCCGGTCGACGGCCTGCGCGGCCTGCGACGGCGGCAGCCCGTCGAGCAGCCCGGCGAGGGCGGAGCGCAGGACCTGCGGGACGGGGACGTTCTCGTTCACCCGGGGATTCTACGGGCGGCAGGCGGGGTGGCTCAGACCTCGGCCGACTGCCGCTGCCACGGCCTGCACAGCACCAGGAAGCACAGCAGCGCCGCCACGCCCGACACCAGCTGCACCACCGCCATCGGCACCGCCGTCCCCTCCCCCGCGATCCCCACCAGCGGTGACGCCACCGCGCCGATCAGGAACGACGACGTGCCGAGCAGCGCGGACGCGGAGCCCGCCGCGTGCGGTGTGCGCATCAGGGCCTGGGCCGTGGTGTTGGGCGTGGCCATGCCCATCGCGGACATCAGCACGAACAGCCCGGCCGCGACCGGCGCGAGGCCGGGGTCGCCGAACACCCCGGACGTCATCACGAGCAGCGCCACCGCCGCCAGCACCACCGTGCTCAGCGAGTACACCAGCACCTTGTCGAGGCTGACCCGGCCCACCAGCAGCTTCCCGTTGATCTGCCCGGCCGCGACCAGGCCGACCGAGTTGAGCCCGAACAGGAGCGAGAAGGTCTGCGGCGAGGCCCCGTAGATCTCCTGGATCACGAACGGGGAGGCCGAGATGTACGAGAAGAGCGCGGCGAAGGCGAGCCCGCCGGCCAGTACGTATCCGGTGAAGACCCGGTCCCTGAGCAGCGAGCCCATCGTGCGCAGGGCCTCGCCGACCCCGCCCTCGTGCCGCCGCTGCGGCGGCAGCGTCTCGCCCAGGCACCGCCACACGAAGAGGGTGAGCAGCACCCCGACCGCGGTGAGCACCACGAACACCCCGCGCCAGTCGGTCAGCCGCAGCACCTGCCCGCCGATCAGCGGGGCCACCACGGGGGCGGCGCCGGAGATCAGCATCAGGGTGGAGAAGAACCGGGCCATCTCGACGCCGTCGTACAGGTCGCGCACCACCGCCCGGGCGATCACTATGCCCGCCGCGCCCGCCAGGCCCTGGAGCAGCCGGAAGGCGATGAGCAGTCCGGCGCCGGGCGCGAAGGCGCAGACGGCGGTGGCGACGACGTACACGACCATGCCGACGAGCAGCGGCCTGCGGCGGCCCCACTTGTCGCTCATCGGCCCGACGACCAGCTGGCCGAGCGCCATGCCCGCCAGGCACGCGGTGAGCGTGAGCTGCACGGTCGCGGCGGGCGCGTGGAGCGCGCCGGTGACCTCGGGCAGGGCGGGCAGGTACATGTCCATGGAGAGCGGCGGGAGCGCGGTGAGCCCGCCGAGGACCAGCGTGACCAGCAGACCGGCGCGGCGGGCGGCGGCGGGGGCCGCGGCCGGTATCGGGGCCGGTGCGGTCCGGCTGGTCTCCGCCATGGGTGTCTCCGCTTCCGGCCGTACCGACCGTTGTAGTTTCAAGCATCCATGCTCTCAGGCCGGTGGGGGTGCTCGGGACCACATCCCGGACAGCACGGCGCGGGGCCCGGACCGCTCCCGTACGCTCCGGACCATGAACGCATCCGCAGCGCGCAAGACCGCCGTCGTCACCGGCGCCGGCTCCGGAATCGGCCGCTCCGTGGCGCTCACGCTGGCCGCGGCGGGCTGGTCGGTGGCCGTGGCGGGCCGCCGCCCGGAGCCCCTGGAGGAGACGGCGGCCCTGGCGGGCCCCGACGCCGACGTCCTCCCCCTCCCTACGGACGTGACGTCACCGGCCGAGGTGGCGGCCCTGTTCGAGGCGGTACGGGAGCGGTACGGGCGGCTGGACCTGCTGTTCAACAACGCGGGGACGTTCGGGCCCGGCGGGGTCGCGGTGGAAGACCTGGCGTACGAGGCGTGGCGCCATGTCGTCGACACCAACCTCAACGGGGCGTTCCTGTGCGCGCAGGCGGCGTTCCGGCAGATGAAGGCGCAGGACCCGCAGGGCGGCCGGATCATCAACAACGGCTCGATCTCGGCGCATGTGCCGCGGCCGAACTCGGTGGCGTACACGGCGACCAAGCACGCGATGACCGGCCTGACGAAGGCGCTCTCCCTCGACGGCCGCCCCTACCGGATCGCCGTCGGCCAGATCGACATCGGCAACGCGGCCACGGAGATGACGGCGCGGATGCGGACGGGTGTGCCGCAGGCGAACGGGGCGCTGGCGGTGGAGCCGGTCATGGACGCGGCGGACGTGGCCCGCACGGTCCTCCACATGGCGGAACTCCCCCTGGAGGCAAACGTCCAGTTCGCAACGGTGATGGCGACGACGATGCCGTACATCGGCCGAGGCTGAGGGCCCCTCACGCCGCCGCTGTGGGCAATCGTGCCGCTAAGGGCGGCACGCCTGCCCACAACGAGGGGAGGCAGCACGCCTAGTGCCCGGGAATGATCGCCCCGTACCCGGAGTTGATCACGGCATGACAGACGTGCTGCGTTACACCGCCTTCTCCTCCGACCCCGCCGGCGGCAACCCCGCCGGGGTCGTCCTGGACGCCTCCGGGCTTGATGACAGTGACATGCTCGCGATCGCCGCCGAGCTCGGGTACAGCGAGACCGCGTTCCTGACCGCCGCCCCGGAGGGCCTCGGCGAGGCGGGGCGCGCGTTCAGCATCCGGTACTTCAGCCCGAAGGCCGAGGTCTCGTTCTGCGGGCACGCCACCGTCGCGACGGCCGTGGCACTGGGCGACCGGATCGGCCCGGGCGAGTTGCTCTTCGCGACCTCCGTCGGCCCCGTCCCGGTGACCGTCACCGAGGAGGACGGCGCCCTGCGGGCCACGCTCACCAGCGTCGAGCCGCACAGCGTGGACATCGCCCCCGACGACCTCGCCGAGGCGCTCGCCGCGCTCGACTGGCCCGCCGCCGACCTCGACCCGGCCCTGCCGCCGCGCATCGCGTACGCCGGAGCCCGCCACCTCGTCCTCGGCGCCGCCACCCGCGAGCGCCTGGCGGACCTCGACTACGACTTCGACCGGCTCGCCACGCTGATGCTGCGGCTCGACCTGACGACGCTTCAGCTGGCGTGGCGCGAGTCGGACACGGTCTTCCACGTCCGCGCCCCGTTCCCGGTCGGCGGCGTCGTGGAGGACCCCGCGACGGGCGCGGCCGCGGTGGCCTTCGGCGCGTACCTGCGCGAACTCGGCCTGGTCCCCGAGGAGTCCGTCCTCACCCTCCACCAGGGCGAGGACCTGGGCCGCCCCGGCGTCCTGACGGTGACGCTGCGCAAGGGCGACGCGCGCGTACGGGTGGGCGGCACGGGCACCCGTATCCCGGACTGACCGGACTGATCCGGGGGCGCCGGACTACGCCTGCCCGGTCTCGAAGCGGCTGACCTTTCCGCCTTCGACCTCGAAGCGCCAGGCGGTCCGCATCTCGCCCCAGGTGTCGTTGCGGTAGTTCACGATCAGCGAGAGGCCGCCGTCGCTCTCCTTCTCGATGTCCATGTGGCCGTTGGAGGAGAAGACCTCCCGCTCGGTCCAGTCGGACACGTCCCGGTCCGACCCGTCGTCGGACATGGTCGCGCCGGGCGTGAGCGCCGACTGGAAGGCGGCGCGGTCGTTCGCGTTGAGCGCGGTGACGAAGGCGCGGACGGCCGGGGCGCTGAGCTGGTCGACGGGGACGGACATGGGGGGCACCTCCGGTGCGGGGGCTACGGGACCGGGCGCGTCCACCCCGGACGGGCCCGCCTCCCAGCTCACCCCATCCCCACGGGTCCCGCCAGCGGAGGGGGACGTGGGGAACGGCAGACGAGTCGGGCTGTACGCCGGGTTCTGTCGCCCGGTCGCCTCGCGGCGGCCGGGGAGACGGCCATCCATCTAGGACCGGTGTTGCCACCGGCCTCGTGCGGTCTACCCGCGGACTCGGGCGGGCAGCCCTCGAACGTCCGCGCAGGAGCACCGGGGTGCTCCCTCTTGACCTTGCTCCGGGTGGGGTTTACCTAGCCGCCTGAGTCACCCCAGGCGCTGGTGGTCTCTTACACCACCGTTTCACCCTTACCCAGCACCAGAGTGCTGGGCGGTCTGTTCTCTGTGGCACTGTCCCGCGGGTCACCCCGGGTGGGCGTTACCCACCACCCTGCCCTGTGGAGCCCGGACGTTCCTCGGGAGGATCCGAGGATCCCCACGCGGCCGTCCGCCCGGCTCGTCTGCCGTGCCGACCATGCTACCTGCCGGGCGGGCGGTCGCGCTGCCGCCGCCGTCAGGCGGGGGCGAACTCCACCTTCGCGGTGCCCGGGTCGGCCTGGGTGAGCCGGACCCGGAGGCGTTCACCCAGGGGCAGGGGGGTGCTGCCCTTGACGGGGGCCACCACGGCCGGGTCGGTCAAGTGGACCGTTCCGGCGGCCGGTTGGTCGTCCTCGACATCGACGACGGTCGCGTCGAAGACTTCGCCGACGCGGTCCTTGAGGAGGGCCGCCTCCACGAGGTCGACGCACTCGCGCTCGACCGTGTTGGCCCGGCGGGTCCCCTCGGTCATCTCCTTCGGCAGCGCGTCGAGCGCGGCGAGCACCCACTCGGGTACGTCGGCGGCGCCGACCGCCGCGAGGCAGAGCTCACTGGCGTACCGGTCCACGAGGCGGCGCAGGGGCGCCGTGCAGTGGGTGTACTCGTCGGCGACGGCGGCGTGCACCGCGTGCTCGGGGACGTTCCCGCCGGTGAACACGGTGTACCCGGCGCCGCGCAGCAGCGTCGTGCACTCCTGGAGGAACGCCGCGTGATGCGGGTCGCGCGGGTCGAGGGAGCGGACGACCTGGGCGTACGGGACGTGGTGCGGCCAGTCGATGCCCAGCGCCTGCGCGGAGCGGCGCAGCCGGGCGACGGCGCCGTCCGGGGCGCTGGGGAGGGTGCGCAGGACGCCGGTGCCGTACGCCAGCATCAGATCGGCGGCGGCCATGCCGGTGAGCAGGGAGATCTGCGCGTTCCAGCCGTCGGCGGGGAGGGGGGCGCGGTACTCCAGGCCGTACCGGCCGTCGCGCTCGACGATCTCCTGCTCGGGGACGTTGAGGGAGATGCCGCCGCGGGCGACCTCCTGCCGTTCGCGCAGCCGCCCGATGTCCCGGAGCAGGGCGAGGGCGGGCTCGGCGGTGCCGTCGTCGATCTGCCGCTGCGCCCCCTCGTAGTCGAGCTTGGCCCGGCTGCGGACGAGGGCGCGCTCGACGTGGGTGGCGGTGGCGGCCCCGTCGGCGTCCAGGTCGATGGTCCACAGGACGGCGGGGCGCACCCGGCCGGGGAGCAGGCTGGCGGCGTCCTCGCTGAGCACGGGCGGGTGGAGCGGGACGCGCTCGTCGGGGAAGTAGAGGGTGTTCACGCGACGGTGGGCCTCGGTGTCCACGGGGGCGCCGGGGGTGACGAAGGCGGCGACGTCGGCGATGGCGTAGTGGACGCGGTAGCCGCTGGCGCGCCTGTCCAGGTGCATGGCCTGGTCCAGGTCCATGGAGGTGGGTGGGTCGATGGTGAAGAAGGGGAGGTCCGTGGCGTCTCGGGCGGGCAGGCGGGGGTTGCCCGCGGCTCTGTCCGCCTCGGCGAGGGCGTCCGGGGGGAAGTCCTCGGGGACGTCGAGGGTGGTGCGGAGGTCGCGCAGGGCAGCCCTCAGCGGGTCGGCTGCGCCGGTCATACGGAGGTGACGGCGAGGCATGCCCCGAGCGTAGGCTGCGCGCGGCGTCTCGGCCCGTTTTGGGGTCCCCCACCCCGCCCCTTCCCGAAACTCTCCGAGGGAGCTCTCTGTCTGCGGACCGTGGATGGCTGGTCGCGCAGTTCCCCTCGCCCCTAGAAGCGCCCCTCCGGGCCGCCCAGAGGATTGCCGCGCAGCGGCATTTTTAGGGGCGCGGGGAACTGCGCGAGCAACCGGCCACGGTCCGCGGACGAACGAGGTCCGGGGTCCGGGGGCGCAGCTCCCGGCAAAGCCACCTCCACCCCCACCCACCCCCGGAGGGTTTAGGGAAGGGGCGGGGTGGGGGCTTAATCTGGGCTGGGGCCGCACCCCCGTCCGTACCACCCCCCAAGGAGACCCCGTGCTCGTGCTGCTCCCGCCCTCCGAAGGAAAGGCCGGCGGGGGGCGCGGGACGCCCCTCAAGGAGGAGGCCCTGGCGATGCCGGGGCTCAGGACCGCCCGCACCGCCGTCCTCGACGAGCTCATCGACCTGTGCCTCGGCGACGAGGACAAGGCCCGGGACGTCCTCGGCCTCAGCGAAGGCCTGCGCGGCGAGATCGCCAAGAACGCCGAGCTCCGCACCGCCGGCACCCGCCCCGCCGGCGAGATCTACACCGGCGTCCTCTACGACGCCCTCGACCTCGCCACCCTCGACCCCGTCGCCAAGCGCCGCGCCGCCAAGGCGCTGCTCGTCTTCTCCGGCCTGTGGGGCGCCGTACGCATCACCGACCGCATCCCGTCGTACCGCTGCTCGATGGGCGTGAAGCTGCCGGGACTCGGCGCGCTCGGGGCGTACTGGCGCGGCGTCATGGACCCGGTCATGACCGAGGCCGCCGGGACCGGCCTCGTCCTCGACCTGCGCTCCTCCGCGTACGCCGCCGCCTGGAAGCCCAAGGGCGAGGTGGCCGGGCGCACCGCGACCGTACGCGTACTGCACTCCCAGATCGTCGACGGCGTCGAGAAGCGTTCGGTCGTCAGCCACTTCAACAAGGCGACCAAGGGCCGTCTGGTGCGCGACCTGCTGCTGTCCGGGGCCGCCCCCGCCGACCCGGCGCGGCTCGTGGAGGCCCTGCGCGACCTCGGGTACGTGGTGGAGTGCACCGCCCCCGCCAAGCCCGGCAAGGCGTGGGCGCTGGACGTGGTCGTGGAGCAGATCCACTAGCCGCGCCCCAGGACCGTTGCACAGGGTGCAACAGTCGTTGCAGGGGGCGTATCCGCCCGGCAGGATGCCCCCATGACCTCCGTCCTGGACCTCGCCCCCGTCGTCCCCGTGGTCGTCCTCGACGACGCCGCCGACGCCGTACCGCTCGCCCGGGCCCTCGTGGCGGGCGGGCTGCCGGCGATCGAGGTCACCCTGCGTACGCCCGCCGCGCTCGACGCGATCCGGGCGATCGCGGACGGGGTGCCGGAGGCGATGGTCGGGGCCGGGACCGTGGTGTCGGCCGCCGGGGTCGCCGACGCGGTGGCGGCCGGGGCGCGCTTCCTGGTCAGCCCGGGCTGGACCGGCGGCCTCCTCGACGCGATGACCGCGTCCGGGGTCCCGTTCCTGCCCGGGGTCGCGACCGCGTCCGAGGTCGTGGCGCTGCTGGAACGCGGGATCCGCGAGATGAAGTTCTTCCCGGCGGAGGCGGCGGGCGGCACGGCCTATCTGAAGTCCCTCGCCGGGCCGCTCCCCGCCGCCCGCTTCTGCCCCACCGGCGGCATCTCGCTCGCCTCGGCCCCGGCCTATCTGGCCCTGCCGAACGTGGGCTGCGTCGGCGGCACGTGGATGCTGCCCCCGGACGCGGTCACCGCGAAGGACTGGCGCCGGGTGGAGGCGCTGGCGCGGGAGGCGGCGGGGTTGCGCTGAGTGCCGCCCCGCGGCAGTCCCCTGGGCGCCCCGAAGGGGCGCATCCAGGGGCGCGGGGAACTGCGCGACCAGTTGGGGACGGCCCGCAGCCGCACGACAAACCTCAGCGCAAGTGCGACGTATCGTTCAGCAACCGCACAGACGCATTGCCGTCCCCGTAATACGCCACCGCCGACACCGACGCCGCCGAAAGCTCCATCCGGAACAGCGACTCCGGCGGGGCGCCGAGCGCGAGGCGGACCAGGGTCTTGACCGGGGTCACGTGTGTGACCAGCAGGACCGTGCGGCCCGAGTACGCCGTGAGCAGCCGGTCCCGCGTCGCCGAGACGCGCCGCGACACCGTCGCGAAGCTCTCGCCGCCGCCGGTCGGCGCGACCTTGGGCGAGGCGAGCCACGCGTCGAGGTCGGCGCCGTACCGCTCGCGCACCTCCGCGAAGGTCAGGCCCTCCCACGCGCCGAAGTCCGTCTCGCGCAGGCCCTCCTCGACCCGTACGTCCAGACCGAGGCGTTCCGCGACCGCCGCCGCCGTCTCGCGGCAGCGCCGCAGCGGGGACGAGACGACCGCCTGGATCGTGCCCCGGGCGGCCAGCGCGGCGGCCACCTGGTCGGCCTGGCGGCGGCCCGCCGCCGACAGCTCCGGGTCGGAGCCGCCGCTGCCGGAGAACCGCTTCTCGGGGGTGAGCGCGGTCTCGCCGTGCCGGAGCAGGACGAAGGTGGTGGGCGTGCCCAGGTCGGGCGCGCTCCACCCGGCGGCCGGGGCCCCGGCCGCCCGCGCCGGAGCCGGAACGGTCGCCGAAGCCGAAGCCGGAGCTGAAGCCGATGCCGGAGCGGCCACGGACGTGGCCAGCGCCGCCCGGGCCCGCGCCGCACCCGCCGCCGCGTCCCCGACGACCCGCGCCGCGTCCGTGTCGGCGAGCCCGGTGGACAGCGCCGCCGTGGACGCCGACGGCTCCCACTGCTTGCCGCGCTTGCCCGCGTCCATCGCCTCGTTGGCGAGCCGGTCCGCGTGCTTGTTCTTCTCGCGCGGGATCCACTCGTACGTGACCTGCGCGGACGGCAGGATCCGCCCGGCCTCGGCCGCGAGCGGCTTCATGTCGGGGTGCTTGATCTTCCAGCGGCCCGACATCTGCTCGACGACCAGCTTGGAGTCCATCCGGACCCGCACCTTCGCCGCCGGGTCGAGCGCCTTCGCCGCCTTCAGCCCGGCGATCAGGCCCTTGTACTCGGCGACGTTGTTGGTCGCGACCCCGATGTACTCCGCCGCCTCGGCCAGCGTCTCGCCCGTCACCGGGTCCAGGACCACCGCGCCGTAACCGGCCGGGCCCGGGTTGCCCCGGGAACCGCCGTCGGCCTCGACAACGAACTGCCGCACTACAGGCCCGACTCCGCCGTACGGACCAGGATGCGGCTGCAGTTCCCGCACCGCAGCACGGTGTCCGGGGAGGCCGCCTTGACCTCGTTGACCTCGGTGATGTCGAGCTCCAGGCGGCAGCCCTCGCACTTGCGCTGGTAGAGCCGGGCCGCGCCGACGCCGCCCTGCTTCTCGCGCAGCTTGTCGTAGAGCTTCAGCAGGTCGGCCGGGATCACACCCGCGACGACCTCGCGCTCCTTGGCCACCTCGGCGGCCTCGGCGTCGAGTTGCTGGGTGGCGGCGTCGCGGCGGGCGGTCGCGTCGTCGGTCTTCGTCTGGACGGAGGAGACGCGCTCGGTCAGCTCGGCCGCGCGCTCCTGGGCGGACTCACGGCGCTCCATGACCTCCAGGACCACGTCCTCCAGGTCGCCCTGGCGCTTGGCCAGCGAGACGATCTCGCGCTGGAGGGACTCCAGGTCCTTGGGGGACGAGACGGCGCCCGAGTCCAGGCGCTGCTGGTCGCGGGCGGCGCGCTGGCGGACCTGGTCGACGTCCTGCTCGGCCTTGGTCTGCTCGCGGGCGGTGTCGCTCTCCTCGGTCTGCGCGGCGACCAGCAGGTCGCGGAGCTGGGCGAGGTCCTTGTTCAGCGAGTCGATCTCGGCGTGCTCGGGCAGCGACTTCCGCTTGTGGGCGAGCTGCGACAGGCGTACGTCGAGGGCCTGTACGTCGAGGAGGCGGATCTGGTCGGCGGGCGCGGCGTTCAGTTGGGGGCTCCAGAAGAGTGGTGGGATGACCAGGGGTCGGTGACCGTCTTCGAGACGTGGACCCGCAGGTCCCAGCCGTGACGGTCGGAAATCTCGTCGAGCTGTGCGGCGGCCTGCTCGCACCAGGGCCACTCGGTGGCCCAGTGGGCGGCGTCGATCAGGCCGAGCGGTGCGTGCTGGGTCGCCTCCGACACCGGGTGGTGGCGCAGGTCGGCGGTGAGGAAGGCATCGGCTCCCGACGCCCGTACGGCGTCGAAGAGGCCGTCACCGGAGCCGCCGCTGACCGCGACGGTCTTCACCAGGGCTTCGGTGTCGCCCGCGACCCGGATGCCCTGCGCGGTGGCGGGCAGCCGGGCGGCGGCGCGGGCGGCGAACTCGCCCAGCGTCATCGGGTGGTCCAGCTCGCAGATCCGGCCCAGGCCCCGGCGGCCCGAGGAGTCCGCGGCGTCGGGCACGAGCGGCCGGACGACCCGGATGTCCAGGGCGCCCGCGAGGGCGTCGGAGACGCCGGGGTCGGCGGTGTCGGCGTTGGTGTGGGCGACGTGCAGCGCGATGTCGTGCTTGATCAGGGTGTGCACGACGCGGCCCTTGAAGTGCCCGGCCGCGACCGTCGTCGTCCCGCGCAGATAGAGCGGGTGGTGGGTGACGATCAGATCGGCGCCGAGCTTCACGGCCTCGTCCGCGATCTCCTGTACGGGGTCGACGGCGAACAGCACGCGCCGGACCTCCGCGTCGGGCTCGCCGCAGACGGTGCCGACCGCGTCCCATCCCTCGGCCCGCTCGGGCGGCCAGAGGGCGTCGAGCGCGGCGATGACTTCAGACAGACGGGGCACGGACACAGGTTACCCGCGCTCCGGGCCCCGCCCACCATGGCTTCGGCCCCGAGCGGCCCGGGCGGGTCCCGCCGTCCCGGCACCGCACTGCACATCCGTCGCCCCGCTCACAGGGGAATCGCCCGATGGCCACCCTTTGGTGTGAAGCGGGTGGTCTCGTGTTGTTCGGCAGGAAGTGCGAAAACTAGCTTCATGGGCCGGAGGTGAGCCATCTCATGACGGCCTTGGCCATCGAGACCGCTGCCGGGAACGGCGCGGTCCGGCACACGGAGTTCACGATCACCGCGGACGGCTCCTACGCGGCCCGTCTGGTACGGGAAGAGGGCGAGGGCGACCGCTGGTTCCCCGAGCGGTGGACGCTCGACGGCCCCGAGCCGTACGCGGTGCCACTGCCCGGCAACCAGCCGGAGGAGCCGGACGCCTCGGTGCTGCCGATGGCGGACGGGCGGGTGCTGATCCACCGCCGGGTCGCGGACCGGGACGCCTTCGCCCTGCTCTACCCGACCGGCCCCGGCACCGGCGAGCTCGCCCTGGGCACGATCGCCCGCGACTCGGGGCGGCGGCTGACCCTGCTGCCGCCGTCCCCGAACGGCAGCTGCGCGTACGCGCTCGCGGCCGGGCCGGAGAACAGCACGCTCTGGCTGGTGGCGGGCGGCGCGTTCGGCCCGGAGCCGGTCGCCACCCTCCAGGGCCGCTGCTCGGGCGGCGTCTGGCTGGACCGGACGGGCAGGCTGCTCGCCCTGGACCGGGAGCTGGACGGGCGGACCAAGGCGGTCGCGGTGGACCTGGAGCGCGGCGGCGAGGTGACCCCGCTGCTCCAGATCACCGAGGAGAGCCAGGACCGGCTGCTGCTCGCGGACCCCGACACCGGTCTGCTGCTGCTGCGCTCGGACGCGCCCGGCCACGACCGGCTCGGCTGGGGCGTGCTCGGCTCCACCCTGCCGGTCCGCTTCCCCGAGTGCCTGCGGCTCGCGGACGCGGCGGTCACGCCGTTCGCCGTGCAGCCCGGGCAGCAGCTGATGCCGGAGAGCTGTGCGGTGGCGCTGCGGATCGACGCGGCGGCGGGCACCTGGCTCGGCGTGTGGCGCCCGGCGGGCCGCCGGCTGCACCAGCTGGCCGCGCCCGAGGGGTGGCTGGCGGGCTCGGGCCTGTGGACCCGGGACGGGGTGCTGCGGCTGCCGTGCGCGACGCCCGCGGTGCCCTGCGCGGTGGCGGCGGTCCCGGCCCCCGCGGACCTGCCGCGCCCCGCCCCCGTACCGCTGAAGCCGCAGGCCCCCCGGCCCGTACCGCTCGCGCAGGCGCCCTTGACCGGCCGTCAGTAGACCGTGGCCGTCTGGCTAAAATCCACGGCGAACGCAACGGACGAAACACAACGGGGTGACTGCACCACATGTCCGAGACACTGACCGCCGCGTCCGCCGAAGCCACGACGGACCCCGACGGCCACGGCCGGCACCGGGGCGGCGCCGCGACGACCGAGGAGCCGACGACCGAGGCCCATGGCCGTCACCGGCGGATGGACGCAGAGGCGAGCTGACCAGATGGCTGGGGGCCGGGACGCGAAGGCGTCCCGGCCCCCAGCCTTTAGGGGCGCGGGGAACTGCGCGACCAGTTGGAGACGGCCCGCACCCGGCAAACAACAGGTCAGCCCCGCTTCAGTCCCAGCACTTCGGCGGCGCCGAACGTCTCCCCGGTGGGCCGGGACGCGTAGTACGGCGTGAGCAGCTCATCCAGCTCCCCGTACGAGAACGCCTCCTTCGCCGCGTCGAACTTCGCCGCCACCTTCGGACGCTCCACGACCGCGACCATCCCCCCGTGCACCACCATCAGCTGGCCGTTGACCCGGGCGGCCGCCGGGGACGCCAGATAGCCGACGAGCGGTGCCACGTGCTCCGGCGCCAGCGCGTCGAGCTGCCCTTCCCCCGGCTCCTCGAAGCCCGCGAAGACGTCCTCGGTCATCCGGGTGCGGGCCCGGGGGCAGATGGCGTTGGCGGTGACCCCGTACTTGGCGAGCGCGAGGGCCGTGGAGGTGGTGAGGCCCACGATCCCGCCCTTGGCGGCCGCGTAGTTGGGCTGTCCGGCCGACCCGGCGAGGAACGCCTCCGAGGAGGTGTTGACGATCCGGCCGTAGACCGGCCCGCCCGTCGCCTTGGACCGTTCGCGCCAGTGCGCGGCGGCGAAGTGGGTGGTGTTGAAGTGGCCCTTGAGGTGTACGTGGATGACCGCGTCCCACTCCGACTCGGTCATCGAGAAGATCATCCGGTCGCGCAGGATGCCCGCGTTGTTGACGAGGATGTCCAGCTTCCCGTACGTACGGACCGCCAACGCGACCAGTTCGCGAGCCTGCTGGTGGTCGGCCACATCGCCGGTGTGGGCGACCGCCGCGCCGCCCGCCGCGCGGATCTCGGCGGCGACCTCCTCGGCGGGCCCGGCCGAGGCCTCGCCGGAGCCGTCCCGGCCGGGCTGCCCGAAGTCGTTGACGACGACGGACGCGCCGAGCCGGGCGAGTTCGAGGGCCTCGGCCCGGCCCAGGCCGCGCCCGGCGCCGGTGACGATCGCGGACAGGCCTTCAAGGGGCAGTGCTGCCATGCCGGTCGGCTCCTCTCGGGTCACAGGGAGATGCACGTACGCAGGGCCTCGCCCGTACGCATCTGGTCGAGGGCGTCGTTGATCCCGGCGAGCGGCACCCGGTGGGTGATCAAGCCCTCCAGGTCGATCCGGCCCGCCCGCCACAGCGCGATGGCCCGCTCGTAGGAGCGCAGCACATCACCGCCGCCGTACAGGGAGGGCAGGATCCGCTTCTCGTCGAAGAACAGCTCGAACATGTTGACCTGGAAGAAGTCGTCCATGGCGCCCGCGCCGACCACGCACAGGGTGCCGCCGCGCCGGGTCGCGCCGTAGGCGGTGCGGGCGGTGGCGGACTTGCCGACGACCTCGAAGACGTAGTCGAAGCCCTCGCCGCCGGTGATCCGCTGCTTGGCGTCGTCGAGTTCGCTGGGCGAGACGGCCTCGGTCGCGCCGAAGGTGAGCGCGGCCTCGCGCCGGGAGGCCACCGGGTCGACGGCGACGATCTGGGCCGCGCCCTGCACCTTGGCGCCCTGGATGGCGGAGATGCCGACCCCGCCGCAGCCGATCACGGCGACCGACGAACCGGCCTCCACCTTCGCGGTGTTGATGGCCGCGCCGAGTCCGGTGGTCACCCCGCACCCGATGAGCGCGGCGATCTCGTACGGCACGTCGTCGGGGATCGGGACCGCGCACCCGGCGCCGACCACGAGCTCCTCGGCGAAGGTGCCGGTGCCGGCGAAGCCGAACACGTCACCGCCGGGGCGCTTGAAGTTGGGCGTGCCCGCGTTGAGGAACCCGGCGAGGCAGAGCTGGGTCTGGCCGCGCTTGCAGGAGGGACAGGTGCCGCACGCGGGCAGCCAGCTCACCAGGACGCGGTCGCCCGGGGCGAGCGAGGTGACGCCGTCGCCGACGTCGAGGATCTCGCCCGCGCCCTCGTGACCGGGGACGAAGGGGGCGGGCTGCGGGAGCACCCCGGTCATCGCGGAGATGTCGGAGTGGCAGAGCCCGGTCGCGCGGATCCGGATCCGCACCTTCCCGGGTCCGAAGCCCACCGCCTCGACGTCGTCGAGCACGTCGAGCTTGTCCTGGCCGATCTCGTGCAGTACGGCTGCGCGCATGGTGCGGCTCCCCTCTGATGAGCCTCGGGTCTGGCGAAGCGGTTCAGTCGTGCGCGACGAGCGTGTCGGAGAGCACCGGCGCGTCGTCCCGCTCGACGGCCGTCACCGACACCTGGACGCGGCCCGGACCGGACCACATCCCGATGCGCAGGGTCTCGCCGGGGAAGACGACCCCGGTGAAGCGGGTGGTGTACGAGCGGACGCGGGCCACCTCGCCGCCGAGCAGGGTGTCGACGACCGCCTTGAGCGTCATGCCGTACGTGCACAGGCCGTGCAGGATCGGCCGCTCGAACCCGGCGAGCTTGGCGAACTCGGGGTCGGCGTGGAGCGGGTTCCAGTCGCCGGAGAGCCGGTAGAGCAGCGCCTGCTCCTCGCGCACCTCGCGCTCGACGGTGTGGTCGGGGGCGCGGTCGGGCTGCTCGGCGCGGGCGGAGGGCCCGCGCTCGCCACCGAAGCCGCCCTCGCCGCGTACGAAGATCTGGGCGTCGCTGGTCCACAGCGGCCCGTCCGCGTCGGCGGCCTCGGTGCGCAGCACCAGGACGGCGGCCTTGCCCTTGTCGTAGACGGCGGCCACCTTGGAGGTGGAGACGGCCTTGCCCCGTACGGGGATCGGGCGGTGCAGGACGATGCCCTGCCCGCCGTGGAGCACGGCGGCGAGGTCGACCTCGATGCCGGGCGCGGAGAGCCCGCCGACCACGCCCATCCCGGCGCCCGCGACGGTGGCGAACGAGGGCAGCACGTGGAGCCTGGACTCCAGGGTGTAGCGCAGCTCGTCGGGGTCGGTCGCCGGGACGCCCGCGCCGAGTCCCAGGTGGTAGAGCTGGATGTCCTTGTGGTCCCAGACGATCTCGGTGGACCGGGGCTCGGCGGCGAGCGCCTTCGCGACGTCGATGGGCATACGGGGCCTGCTCCTTGGAGTGGGAAGACCTCGGCGCGGCCGTCCGCACCGTCGGCCGCACCGAGGCCGTGCGGGACCGGCGCCGGCGCCGGTTCTAGAACGCGTTCTAGGGCTCGATGGCCCCTATGTATAACGCAGCGCCCCCGGATTGGGAACACTTCTGACGTGCCGTCAGTTCCACTGTCCCGGGCAGGCCGCGAAGCGGCACTCAAGGGGCGCGGGGAACCGCGCGAGCAACCCGCCACGGTCCGCAGACGAAGAGTTCCCTCGGAGAGTTTTGGGAAGGGGCGGGGTGGGGAATCGCACCCCCGGCTGCAAACATGGCCCGCATGGTCCAAGCGCCCCCAGACACCGCCGCCATACCCACCCGGACGAAGCCGACCCGCACCTGGCTCGTCCTTCTCGCCGCCTGCGCAGGGCAGTTCCTCGTCGTCCTCGACGTTTCCGTCGTCAACGTGGCCCTCCCCTCGATGCGGACCGGGCTCGGGATGACCCCGACCGGCCTGCAGTGGGTCGTCAACGCCTACTCCATCGCGTACGCCGGTTTCATGCTCCTCGGCGGCCGCGCCGGAGACCTCTTCGGGCGCAAGCGCATGTTCCTCGTCGGGCTCGGCCTCTTCACCGCCGCCAGCCTCGCGGGCGGGCTCGCCCAGGAGGGCTGGCAGCTGCTGCTCGCGCGCGGCGTGCAAGGGCTCGGCGCCGCCGTGCTCGCGCCGTCCACCCTCACCATCCTCACCGCCGCCGTCCCGGAGGGAGCCGCCCGTACCAGGGCCATAGGGACCTGGGCGGCGGTCGGCGCGGGCGGCGGCGCGGCGGGCGGGCTGGTCGGCGGGGTGCTCACCGACACGCTGTCGTGGCGCTGGGTGCTGCTCATCAACGTGCCCGTCGGCGCCCTCGTCCTCACCGGCGCCACCCTGTGGATCACGGAGAGCCGCGCGGCCACCCGCAACCGCCTGGACCTGCCCGGCGCGGTCGCCGTCACGGGCGGGCTCGCGGTCCTCGCGTACGGCATCGTGCAGACCGAACAGGCCGGCTGGACCGCGCCGGGGACCCTCGCCCCGCTGCTGGGCGGGCTCGCGCTGCTCGGCGCGTTCCTCGTGGTCGAGGCGCGGGCGGCGGCGCCGCTGATGCCGCTGCGGCTGCTGCGGATCAGAGCGGTCTCGTCCGCCAACGTCGTGATGTTCGCCTGCGGCTCGGCGACCTTCTGCACCTGGTACTTCATGACGCTGTACGCCCAGAACGTCCTCGGCTACACCCCGCTGGGCGCCGGACTCGCGCTCATCCCGAGCTCGTTGAGCATCGTGCTCGGCGCCAAGATCGCGCCCCGGCTGATGCCGGTGACCGGGACCCGCAACCTCACCGTCATCGGCGTGCTGATCGCCGCCGCCGGGTTCGGCTGGCAGTCCACGATGCACGCGCACGACCCGTACTGGATGTCGATCCTGGTGCCCGGCGTGCTGATGATGACCGGCGCGGGGCTCGCCACCACGCCGCTCGCCTCCCTCGCCACGTCCGGCGCCGCGCCGGGCGAGGCCGGGCTGGTGTCCGGGCTCATCAACACGTCCCGCACGATGGGCGGTGCGCTCGGCCTCGCGATCCTGTCGACGGTGGCCACCGCCCGTACCGGCGACTCGCTGACGCCCGAGGCGCTCACCGAGGGCTACGCGCTCGCCTTCCGCACCGGCGGCTTCGTCCTGCTCGCCAGCACGGTGGTCGCGCTGGTGTGGCTGCCCAGGAGCGCGAAGCGCTGACCCCTCAGAGCCAGCCCTGCTGCCGTGCCGCCCGCACCGCCTCCATGCGGTTGCGGGTGCTCGTCTTGCCGATCGCGGACGAGAGGTAGTTGCGTACGGTCGACTCCGACAGGTGCAGCTTGCCCGCGATGTCGGCGACGGTCGCGCCGTCCACCGAGGCGTTCAGGACGTCCCGCTCGCGCGCGGTGAGCGGGTTCGCGCCCGCGCTGAGCGCGGCGGCGGCGAGCGCCGGGTCGATCACGGTCTCCCCGCGCAGCACCCGCCGAATCGCCTCGGCCAGATCCTCCACGGGCCCGTCCTTCACCAGGAACCCGGCCGCCCCCGCCTCCATCGCCCGCCGCAGATACCCGGGCCGCCCGAAGGTGGTGAGGATCAACACCCGGCAGTCCGGACACTCCTCGCGCAGCAGGGCCGCCGCGTCCAGACCGCTGAGCCCCGGCAGCTCGATGTCCAGGAGAGCGACATCGGGCCGCGCGGTGAGCGCCGCGGCCACGATCTCGTCCCCGGCACCGACCTGCGCGACGACCTCGATGTCCTCCTCAAGCCCGAGCAACAGGGCGAGCGCACCTCGCATCATGCCCTGGTCCTCGGCGAGGAGGACTCTTACGGACTTTCCGGGGCGGTGGTCTTGGGGCATCTCGTTCATGTGGCCAGGCTATGGCCAATGCCGCAGCTCAGACGCACGGCAGCCCGGTCGGCGCTCGGGAGAGAACGCCGACCGGGGCCGCACCGCTTCGTCAGTTCTGTTTGGGCAGGAGGACGAATCCCCGCGTTGGGGCGGGTCGCCTCCCTGGGGTCTCAGGGCGGGTTACGCGGAGCTTCGCCAGGACATCCTCCAGTGCATGCGGAGTGATGGGTTGGCGGGTCGCTGGTTCGGTGCTGTCGTACACGCCCCAGTTCCCCGCCGGGGCCTCCGGATCCACCGGCGCGACCACCCACGGGATACCCATCCGCCGCAGCTTGGCGTCCGTCCGGCGGGCTTCTTCCGCGTCCATGCCCTCACCTCTCAGCCGTAGGTGCAGGAAGCCTAGCCATCATCGCCCTCCCCGCTGCCTCCTGAGCAGTGGGAAGCGCAGTTGCCGGGGTTGATCGGTCCACACCCTCCGGGCTTGGGGGTGTGAGAGCAGTTCGCGGCCACGGCGACCAAGGCCGTAGCCGGTCCCGTCCACAGCTCGCCGTCCACGCGGTATCCGGCCTGTTCGATCAGCCCTGCCGTGTGGGTCAGCGCGTGCGGGTCGTGCCGCTCCTGGTCGGGGCGCTCGGGCCAGTGGTGCACGAAGCGGCCAAGCCGGTCACACAGCTTCTTGTACAGATCCGTGTGCAGGATCAGGGCGTGCCATCCCTCGTCCACGACGTTGGACGGGGTGATCTTCACCGTGGGGAACTGGGCTGCGGCAGCGACGAACTTGAGCGCTTCCACCACGATCCGCCGTGCCGTAGCGTCGGGCAGGTCGGGGTTGTTGTCGCGGACTGTGGCGACCACACCCCCGAACCCGTCAGGGGTCAGTAGGGTCCGTGCATCGCACATGTGCGTACCTCCCTGAGAGGAGCCCGCCCTGGTTGCTCGACCTGTCCAGGGTTTCCACCAGCCGGGGCGGGCACTTGGACCTCACCCGGCCAGTTCCGCTTCACGGTGGTGTGCGGCCGGGCGAGGGGTCTAGGAACGCGGGAGTCGCCCGGCGTTGCGGTGATGCTTGCGCAGGGCTCGTAGTTGGAGGAGCTCGCGGTCGTTGGCCTCCCGTACCGCGATCGCCCGCGTCTGCCAGCGAAGACCGGACGGGCGGGTGAGCGTCAGTATGAGCCCGCGCTGCTCGCGCACCTCCCCGACCATCTGACTGGCCATGTCGTACACCGCGGTTCCGGGCTTCCACGTCGTAGCCATGCGTCGCATCGTGGCGCACCCTTCCGGACCTATCGCCCCATCATCCGGGGACAGTTGACATGTTCGCCGGTACGGTCTCCAGAAGGCCCGAACGTCCGCGTCGAAGGGGTTGACTTGAACGCCGCCTTACGCCTCGCCATGGACGATGCGGGTGTCACTCCCCGCCAGTTGGCACACCGGGTAGGGGTATCGCTGAAGCAAGTGGAACGATGGCTCGCGGACGAGGCACTCACACCGCACCTACGAAACCGCGAGGATGCCGCTCGGGCACTGGGAGTAGATGAAGAGATGTTGTGGCCGCAAGCAGTGAAGGACCGGATCAAGACCGGCGGCGACCGGGAGATGGTGCACAGCTATCCCTACAGGTCCGCATGCCCGTCAACCGTATGGGCTGACCTCGTCGAAGGCGCGACGGCCGAGCTGTTCTTCGCCGGGTTCACCAACTACTTCCTCTGGAGCCAGGTTCCCCGGTTCTCCGAGACGATCCGGCGGAAGGCCGAGGCGGGATGCCGGGTCCGGTTCCTGCTCGGCGACCCCGAGGGCGAGGTGACACGCCAGCGGGAGGCCGTCGAGGATGTGGCGCTGACCGTGTCCACGCGCATCAGGACCACGTTGGAGCACCTTGACCGCCTCGGACCTGTGGAGGGTGTGGAGGCACGGTTCTCGTCCCCTCTCGACGCGGTCAATCACGTGAGCCTGTCCGTCTTCCGGTTCGACCACGACGCACTCGTCACACCTCATCTGGCGCGCCTGGTCGGACATGACTCGCCCCTGTTGCATCTGCGCCGGCAGGGGGCGGGGGGCATGTTCGACCGGTTCGCGGAGCACGGCGAGGAGCTGTGGGAACGGGCCGAGCCCCTACAGCCGTGACCCGGCCCCTTATCCCCGTGCGACCCGCGGCCCGGTCCCCAGCTCCGCCTCCAACTCCCCATCGACCGGATCCACCGGCAGCTCCGCCGTCACCTGGAAGCCGCCGCGTGGGCCGGGGCCCGCTTCGAGGGAGCCGCCGGCCGTCGTGAGGCGTTCGGTGAGGCCCTTCAGGCCTGTGCCGCCTATGCGTGGGGCGGGGGCGGCGGGCGGTGCGCCTCGGCCGTCGTCGGTGATCTTCAGGCGTACCCGGTCGGGCGCGCCGTCCACCGCGATCTCGCAGCGGGTCGCGCCGCTGTGCCGTACGACGTTGGTGACCGCCTCCCGTACGACCCAGCCGAGCAGCGCCTCCACCTGGGAGGGCAGCGGCGGGCCCGACAGGCGTACCACCGGCTCCACTTCGGCCGCGAGCAGCGCCGAGCGGGCCCGGTCCAGTTCGGTGCCGAGGCTGCCCTCGCGGTAGCCGGTGACGGCCTCGCGGATCTCGGTGAGCGCCTGGCGGCCGACCGACTCGATGTCGGCGACCTGGCCGAGCGCCGCGTCCAGGTCGCGCGGGGCGAGGCGGCGGGCCGCCTCCGACTTCACCACGATCACCGAGAGCGTGTGGCCGAGCAGGTCGTGCAGGTCCCGGGAGAAGCGGAGACGTTCCTTCTCCACGGCCGTACGGGCCAGCTCCTGGCGGGTGTCGCGCAGTTCGCGCACGGTCTGGGAGAGCGAGAGGACCGCCGCCGTCACCATGCCGGAGAGGAACGTGCCGTACGCGAGGGTCACGTTGTCCCACACCGCGCCGGCCTCCATGCCGGAGATGGCGCCGGCCGAGGACGCCAGGACCATGATCGTGAGGCCGAGCCCGCGGTCCCGCAGCACCGCGCCGCAGGCCAGCGAGAGCAGCGGGAAGAAGAACAGCCAGGTGCCGCCGTAGAAGATCGTGAGGGCGTAGGTGATCGCGGCCATCGCGGCCAGGATCACCAGCGTCGTACGGCTCTCCCGCTTCTCCTTGACGAAGGCGCGGAAGGAGATCGTGATGTAGAGGGAGTTGAAGGCCAGCAGGCCCGCGCCGCCGATCCATGGGTTCGGGGTCCGGCCCTGGACGAGGTTGGAGAACGCGCCCAGGCCCATCAGCAGCCAGGGCAGCAGCGTGTAGGCGCTCGCCGGGGGGCCGGGAAGATCCGCGTCGCGGTCGCACTTCTTCGGCGCGGACGCCGCCTTCTTCCGCTCCGGCAGCTCCGAAAGCCTCGGCAGCTTCGGCAGGAGTCGTGCCACTGTCTCGTTCTCCCCGTTCATCAGGCTCATACCGTCCTTGCGGACCGTCGGTAGGAGACCACGGCGTACGAGCCGAACGCCAGCAGCCAGGCGCCGAGCACCGAGACCGTCCCGAGCCCGGGGGCCGAGCCGTGCGAGACGGCCCAGCCGAGGTCGGCGAACCGGTGGGCCGGGGTGTACGCGGCGATCGAGGCGAGCCAGCCGGGGAAGGCGGACAGCGGGAACCACAGTCCGCCGATCACCGCGAGCCCCATCAGGCAGGCCGTGTTGACCACGCCCATGGCCTGCGGGCCGAGCCGGTAGCCGTTGCCGAGGCCGAGCAGGGTGAAGGGGAGCGCCCCGGCCCACAGCAGGACGGTGAGAGCGGCCCACTGCCAGGCGTCCAGGCGTACGCCGTTGACGAACGCGCCCGCCGCGAGCACCGCGGCGATCGCGGGCAGCACGGTCGCCGAGCCGCTGACCGCACGGCCCGTCACCACGCGGGACGGTGCCAGCGGGGTGACGCGCAGCTGGCGCAGCCACCCGGCGGTCTTGTCGGCGGCCACGCCCATGCCGGTGCCCAGCGACGCGCCGAGCGCGCCGTACGCCGCCATGCCGACCATCGAGGCGGTCTTCCACTCGGCCGAGTCGCCGTCGCCCGAGCCGATGTTGGTGAAGAGCAGATACATGAGGACGGGCATGCCGATGCCGAAGACCACGAACGACGCGTCGCGGAAGGTGCGGCGGATTTCGAGCAGGATGTAGCCGGGCATCAGACGGTCTCGCTTTCGCGTACGGACGTGGCCGTGGACGTGGGCGTCACGGTGGAGGTGAGGGAGAGGAACGCGTCCTCCAGGCTGGCCGGGGCGACTTCCAGGCCCCGGACCGCGCCGAGCCGGGCGAGCTCCACGACCGTGGCGTCCGGGTCGTCCGTACGCAGCCGGGCGCGGTCGCCGCGCACCTCGACCGCGACCACGCCCGGCAGTGCCGCCAGGCCCGCGCTGGGGCCGCCCGCCAGGTCGAAGGAGACCAGGCTGCCGCCCGCCGCGCGCTTGATCCGCTCGCCGGGGCCGTCGGCGACGACGCGGCCCTGGTCGACGACCACGATCCGGTCGGCGTTGTCGTCCGCCTCTTCCATGTAGTGGGTGGAGAACAGCACGGTGTTGCCCCGGGCGGCGTACGCGCGCATCGCGTCCCAGAACGCGCGGCGGGCCTCCACGTCGAGCGCGGCGGTCGGCTCGTCCAGGACCAGCAGCGCGGGCGCCCCGGCGATCGCCACCGCGAACCGGACGCGCTGGGCCTGCCCGCCGGAGAGCCGGTCGACCCGGCGGTCCGCGAACTCGGTGAGCCCGGCGAGCGCGAGGGCCTCGGCGGCCGGCATGGGGCGGGGGTAGGTCGAGCCGACGAACGCGACGAGCTCCCGTACGGTGACGCGGGGGATCGGCTGGCCCTCCTGGAGCATCGCCCCCGCGAGCCCGGCCCGCACCGCGCGCTCGGGCGCCTGCCCGAAGAGCCGCACCTCACCCGCGTCCGGCTCGTCGAGCCCGAGCAGGAGGCCGATCGTGGTCGACTTCCCGGCGCCGTTGCGACCGAGGAGCGCGACGGTCTCGCCCCGGCGGATGTCGAGGTCGATACGGTCGAGTGCGCGTACGGTGCCGAAGGTCTTGACCACGCCGTGGAAGCGCACGGCGCTGGGGGCTGTCTGCGTCATGCCCTCGACGCTACGGATCCGCCCCGGGCGGGCGGCAGATGTTCTTGTACGGGGTTGGGTGGGACAAATGTCCCGGGGGTCGCTTGTCTGCGGGCCGGTGGGTGGCTGGTCGCGCAGTTCCCCGCGCCCCTAGGTAGTCCGCCGCAGCCGGAGAACACAGCTCAGCCACAGGCTTTTAGGGGCGCGGGGAACTGCGCGAGCAACCCAGCACGGTCCGCAGACAAAGCACCCGGCCGCCCGCCCAGGGCTTTAGGGAAGGGGCGGGGTGGGGGCCTACCTCCGTAGGAGCGTCAGCACTGCCGCCCCGCCCAACCCGATGTTGTGCGCAAGCCCGACCCCCGCCCCCTCCACCTGCCGCCGGCCCCCCTCCCCCCGCAACTGCCCCACCAGCTCACACACCTGCGCCAACCCCGTCGCCCCGAGCGGATGCCCCTTGGAGATCAGGCCCCCGGACGGGTTCACCACCCACCGCCCCCCGTACGTCGTCGCCCCGGACTCCACCAGCTTTCCGGACTCGCCCTCGCCGCACATCCCCAGCGCCTCGTACGTCAGGAGCTCGTTGATGGAGAAGCAGTCGTGGAGCTCGATCACGTCGACGTCGTCGATGCCTAGGCCCGCGCGTTCGAAGACCAGACGGGCCGCCGCCCGCGTCATGCCGACGCCCACCACGTCGATGCAGCGGCCGGACGCGAAGGACTCCGCCGTGTCCGTCGTCATCGCCTGGGCGACGATCTCCACCGCCCGCTCCTCCAGGCCGTGTGCGGCGGCGAAGCGCTCGGAGACGACGACGGCCGCCGCCGAGCCGTCGGAGGTCGGGGAGCACTGGAGCTTGGTCAGGGGGCGGTGGATCTCCTTCGAGGCGAGCACCTCGGCCACCCCGTACTCCACCTGGAACTGGGCATGCGGGTTGTGCACCGAGTGGCGGTGGTTCTTCGCGCCCACCGCCGCCAGCTGCGCCGCCGTCGTCCCGTACAGCTCCATGTGCTCACGCGCCGCGTTGCCGAAGATCTGCGCGGTGGGCGGGGTCATCTCGAAGCCGTGGGCGGCGGCCATGACGGAGTAGTGGCGGGCCACCGGGGACGTCGAGAAGTCGTCACCCGTGCCGCCGCCGCCCAGCGCGCCCCGCTTCATCTTCTCGAACCCCAGCGCCAGTACGCACTCGCTCACCCCGCCCTCCACCAGCTGCCGCGCCAGCATCAGCGCGCTCGCGCCGGTCGCGCAGTTGTTGTTGACGTTGTGGACGGGGACGCCGGTCAGGCCCAGTTCGTACGCCGCCCGCTGGCCCGCCGTCGACGGCTGGAAGCAGTAGCCCGCCAGGACCTGCTCCACCTGCCCGTACGCGATCCCGGCGTCCGCCAGCGCCGCCGTGCCGGCCTCCCGGGCCATGTCCCAGTACTGCCACTCCCGCGACTCGGGCTTCTCGAACTTCGTCATGCCGACACCGGCCACGAAGCTCTTCACCGCATTCCTTGCGAGGAGTCGCATCCCAGGATTGCTCTGACGTGCGGGGACGCATGAATGTTCTTTCATTGTCAGTAGCTCCCGTTACGGTGGATGGGTGAAGGTTGTGGTGCAGGTAAAGCTGCTGCCGTCGCCCGAGGCGGCGGCGGCTCTGGCGGCGACCCTGCACGCCTGCAACCGAGCGGCAGACCGTGCTTCGGCGGTGGCGTACGAGACGGGTACTA
Source organism: Streptomyces melanogenes (assembly GCF_014649795.1). Lineage (GTDB taxonomy): Bacteria > Actinomycetota > Actinomycetes > Streptomycetales > Streptomycetaceae > Streptomyces > Streptomyces noboritoensis. Next base: position 167,928 of record NZ_BMTS01000003.1, on the reverse strand, counting down.
AGTCCCGGAACAACTTGCAGAAGCTCGTCTACGCCGACCTGAAAGCGGACTTCGGGCTCGGTGCGCAACCGGCCGTGCGCACGGTGAAGAAGGTCGTGGACGCCTATGCCACGCTCCGTGCGCACATCGGCGCCGGGAACCTCGGACCGGTCGGGGCGAAGCGCCGGGTACAGGCGGAGTCCAAGCCGATCGTGTTCCGCGCGGATGCCGCGCAGCCGTACGACGACCGCATCCTGTCGTGGCAGCACGACGCGGCGACCGTGTCGCTCTGGACAGTGGCGGGGCGGCTGCGGGGCGTGCGGTTCGTCGGACACCCCGGCCAGCTCAAGACGATCCGGGAGTGCCGCAAGGGCGAAACCGACCTGGTTCACCGCGACGGCATGTGGTTCCTGACCGCGGTGTGCGAAGTCCCCGAGGAGCCGTTGTCGGAGCCGGTGGACTGGATCGGGGTGGACCGGGGCATCGTCAACCTGGCCACCGCCTCCGACGGCTCCAACTACCAGGGACGACGCCTGTCGCGTTACCGGCGCCGGCACGCGGCAAAGCGAGCCGAGCTGCAGGCCAGGCGCACACGCTCCGCGACGCGCCGGGCCAAGCGCCGCGCGAAGAACGAGGCGCGGCACGCCGCGCACGTCAACCACGAGATCAGCAAGGAGATCGTGGCCGTCGCACAACGCACCGGACGCGGGATCGCTCTCGAAGAACTGAGGGGCATCCGTGACCGGGTACGGCCTTCCCGCGACCAGCGGGCCACGCTCTCCTCCTGGCCGTTCCACCAGCTCGAAGAACACATCCGGTACAAGGCCCAGCGCCACGGCGTACCGGTGCTCGCGGTGGATGCGGCCTACACCTCGCAGATGTGCCCCAGGTGCGGGCATACCGCGCGGAACAACCGGCCCAGCCGGGACCTTTTCCCCTGCCGTCGGTGCGGCCTCGCTGGGCCCGCCGACCACGTCGCCGGGGTCAACGTGCGCAACCGCGCACGCTCGGCGTGGGTTCTCGCCAACGGACCCGTACCACAAGGGACTTAACACCTCCTGCTGGTGGTAGATGCGACCCGTGACCGCCCTGCCGTAGGGGGCAGTCGGGAGCGCGACACGGCTTGGCTGACTGGGCCTACAAGCTCGGTCCTTCAGGGCCGAGAAGTTGACATCCGTACCCCTTCAGTCTCGCGGCAGGCCGAGGATCCGCTCGGCCACGACATTGAGCTGGACCTGCGTGGTGCCGCCCGCGATCGTCAGACAGCGGGACATCAGATAGCCGTGGACGGCCCGCCGCGCCGGGCCCTCGGCCGCCGCGCCCGCCGGGCCGAGGAGTTCCAGGGCGAGGTCGGCCACCTTCTGCTGGTGGGCGGTCTGGACGAGCTTGCGCACGCTGGCCCCGGCGCCGGGCTCCAGGCCCGACACCTGGAGCATCGTGGTGCGCAGCCCGATGCAGGCCAGCGCGTGCGCCTCGGCCGCGAGGGCGCCGATCCGGGCGCGGTACGAGCCGTCCAGGCCGTCCGCGCGGACCAGCAGCGACTCCAGACCGGTGTCGAAGGTCAACTGGTCGGCCATGTGGACGCGTTCGTTGCCCAGGGTGTTGCGGGCGACCCGCCAGCCGCCGCCCACCTCGCCGACGACCGCGTCGGGCGGCAGCGGCGCCCCGTCGAAGTAGACCTCGTTGAAGAGCGCGTCCCCGGTGATCTCGCGGAGCGGGCGTACGTCGATGCCGGGTGTGTTCTTCATGTCGACCAGGAAGTACGTCAGCCCCTCGTGCTTGGGGGCCCCGGGGTCGGTCCTGGCGAGCAGGATCCCGTGGTCCGCCCACTGGGCCGCGCTCGTCCACACCTTCTGGCCGGTGATGCGCCAGCCGTCGTCGGTGCGCTCGGCCCGGGTCCGCAGGCTCGCCAGGTCGGAGCCCGCCTCCGGCTCCGAGAACAGCTGGCACCACAGCAGGTCCCCGCGCAGGGTCGGCAGCAGGAAGCGCTCCTGCTGCTCGCGCGTCCCATACGCGAGCAGCGACGGCACCACCCAGGTCCCGATCCCCAGCTCGGCGACCTTCACCCCGGCCGACTTCAACTCCTCCTGGATGACCAGTTGTTGGACCGGGCCGGCGCCCAGGCCGTAAGGAGGTGGCAGGTGCGGGGCGGCGTAGCCGGTGGGGGCCAGGGCCCGTCGAGCCGCCGCCGGGTCCAGCCCTCGTACGGATTCCGCTGCCTCCCTCGCCCTGCCCCGGAACTCCTCCGCCTCCCCGGGCAGCTCCAGACGCAGCTCCCGGCGCGCCCCGGCCCCGGCGAGCCGGACGGCCCGCTGCCGGTGGGCGTCCCCGGCGCCCAGGAGCTGGCGGGCCGCCAGGGCGCGGCGCAGGTGCAGATGGGCGTCGTGCTCCCAGGTGAAGCCGATGCCGCCGAGGATCTGGATGCAGTCCTGGGCGCAGGTGAACGCGGCGTCCAGCGCCGTGCCCGCCGCCAGCGCCGCGACCAGGCCGCGCACCTCGGCCCCCTCCGAGTCCGCCGCCCGCGCCACGTCCCACACCAGCGCCCGCGCCTGCTCGACCCGGACCAGCATGTCCGCGCAGAGGTGCTTGACCGCCTGGAACCGCCCGATCGGCCGCCCGAACTGCTCGCGCACCTTGGCGTGCGCGACCGCCGTCTCCAGCGCCCAGGCCGCGGTCCCGCACGCCTCGGCGGCGAAGAGCACGGCCGCGAGGTCCCGTACGAGCTCGGGGTCCACGGCGAGGACCCGGTCGTCCGCGACGGTGAGGCCGTGGGCGGCGACCTCGGCGGTGGGACGGGTGGGGTCGGCGCCGTCGTGCGCCCGTACGTCCAGGTCCGCCGCGTCCACCACCAGCCACAGCGTCTCCTCGCCCGCCCGGGCGGCCAGCACCAGCAGGTCGGCCTGCGCCCCGGCGAGCACGGGCGGCGCGACCCCGTCGAGCGTCCAGCCCGCCGGGTCCCGTACGGCGGTGAGGCTCCCGGGGCCGAGCGCCACGGCGGCGGTCCGGGCCCCGGTCGCGATCGCGTCCACCGTTGCCAGGTGGCCCGCCCGCTCAAGGAGCCCCGCCGCGAGCACGCTCGGCAGGTACGGGCCCGGCAGCGCGCCCCGCCCCGCCTCCTCCAGGACCACCGCGAGCTCCACCAGGCTCCCGCCGCCGTGCCGCTCGCCCAGGTGGATCCCGAGCAGGCCCTGCTCGGCCAGCGCGTCCCAGTACGGCGGGCGGGCGTCCCCGGCGGGCGCGTCCAGCAGTTTGCGCACCTCCTCGACGGGCACGGCCCGCGCCAGCCAGCCGCGTACCGCCTCGGCCAGTTCCCGCTGCTCCCGGGTGATTCCGATGCCCATGCGCACTCCCCCGCCGCCGCGGCCGCCACTGGAACGGCGACAGACTAGAACACGTTCCAATCTGACGGAAGGTCAGATCCAAGGTCAGATCGGGGCCGGACCGCCGGGGCCGGGATTCACCGGGGATTACGATGTGGCGCCACCCTCCACGCGTTCCGCGCGCACGACCACAGGAGCCCTGCCATGGCGACACCCAAGCCGGAGATCCTCGCCGCCTTCGAGGCCGCCAAGGGGTTCATGCCCGTACGCGAAGGGCTCGCGCTCTACGACGCCGCCGTGGAGGCGGGCGCGCTCGGGCTGCCGCTCCTGGAGGTCGGCACCTACTGCGGCCGCTCCACGCTGCTGCTCGCCGACGCGGCCCGCGCCGCCGGGACCGTCGCCATAACCGTCGACCACCACCGGGGCAGCGAGGAGCAGCAGCCCGGCTGGGAGTACCACGACCCGACCGTGGTCGACCCGGAGGTCGGCCTGATGGACACCCTGCCGACCTTCCGCCGCACCCTGCACAAGGCGGGCCTGGAGGACCACGTGATCGCGGTCGTCGGCCGCTCGCCGCAGGTGGCGCGGGCCTGGGGCGGCGAGGTCGGGTTCGTCTTCATCGACGGCGGCCACACCGACGAGCACGCCAACGGGGACTACGAGGGCTGGGCCCCGCACCTCGCCGAGGGCGGCCTCCTGGTGATCCACGACGTCTTCCCGGACCCGGTCGACGAATTCACCGGCCAGGCCCCGTACCGCGTCTATCTGCGCGCGCTGTCATCCGGCGCGTTCACCGAGGTCTCGGCCACGGATTCGCTGCGCGTACTGCGCCGCACGCGCGCCGGAGTGTGACGGCGCACGCCCCGGTGCACCCCTTCGGCCGCACGAGCCGCGCCACGGCCGACCGCCCCGGCTAGCATCGCAGCGTGCCGTACGACAGCGAGTCCCCCACCCCCGCCCGGCGCCGGCTGCGCGGCAACCTCGTCATCGCCACCGCCGCGCTGGTCCCGACCGCCCTGGCCGGATGGCTGGTGTGGCAGGCCATGGACGGGTCCGGTGGCCAGGACGACAAGCCGCCGAGGGTGCTGCCGCTGCCGAGCGGGCCGTCCGTGGCGCCCTCGGTGAACGGCCGGCAGCCGACCGTGACCGTGACGGCGACCCCGTCACCGGACACCTCGCCCGCCGCCTCGCCCTCCACCCAGTCGGCCCGGCCGACCGGGCCGCTCGCCGGACGGGTCGTGGTGATCGACCCGGGGCACAACCCCAGCAACTTCAAGCACGCCGCCGACATCAACCACCAGGTCGACATCGGGACGAACAAGAAGGAGTGCGACACCACCGGCACCGACACGCAAGGCGGGTACACCGAGGCCGCGTTCACCCTGGACGTCTCGCACCGCATCCGGCCCCTGCTGGAGAAGCTGGGCGCGACCGTCACGTACACCCAGGACAACGACCGGCCGTTCGGCCCGTGCGTGGACGAGCGGGCGGCGATCGGCAACAAGGCGAAGGCGGACGCGGTCGTCTCGGTGCACGCCGACGGCGCGGCCGAGGGACAGCACGGCTTCCATGTGATCCTGCCCGCCCTGGTGAACGCCGGGAAGGCGAACACCGCCCCGATCGTGGGCCCCTCGCGTGAGCTGGGTGTGAGGATCGCGGGGAAGTTCGTGCACGCCACGGGCATGCCGCCCTCCAACTACGTCGGCGACGGCACCGGGTTGGACGTCCGCAAGGACCTCGGCGGGCTCAACCTGTCGACCGTGCCGAAGGTGTTCATCGAGTGCGGGAACATGCGGGATTCCGGCGACGCGGCCCTGCTGACGAGCGCGGACTGGCGCCAGAAGGCGGCGCAGGGGATCACGGACGGGATCAGCAGCTTCCTGCAGAAGTGAAGGGGTCGCCGACCCGAACGGTCGGCTGCGGGTCGGTCACGGTCTGAGCACCGAGGGGACTTCCCACCCGGTCAGACGATAGATTCTCCTCCGGGCGGGGAACCGCCCCCGTGCTTCGCGCCGTGTGCACGTACACCGGCGGCAGCGATGACCGCCCAGACGAGACGACCCAAAAAGGACTATTACGTGAACATCCGCTCCCTCACGCGAGGCGACGGCGTGGTGATCGGAGCAGCGGTGGTGCTGTTCATCGCCTCGTTCCTCGATCTCTACTCGGTCGACAACGCATGCGTCGGCTCCATCTGCTCCCACGCCAACGTTCCGAACGCGTGGGACGCGCTGGGCCTGCTGATGAGCATGTTCCTGGCCGGCATCATCGGAGCGGTCCTCATCGTCGTGGCCCGTTCGCTGCCGCAGCCGAAGAAGATCGCCGGGATGGACCTGGCCCAGTTCGGTACCGCCTTCACGATCTTCTCCGCGTGGACCGCGTTCTGGACCATCATCGACATGGACAGCGCCGGCGCCGGCATGATCCTCGGCCTGATCTCCACGCTGGTGCTCGCCGCCGGCGCGGTGGCCGGTCCGATGGTGGCCGCGCTCAAGGCCCCGCTGATGGGCGCCCCGCGTCCGGCCGTGGCCCCGTACGGCGCCCAGCCCTACGGTGCGCAGCCCGCCGGTGGCTACGGCTACCCGGGCGGCGCCCAGCCGCAGCCCCAGCCGTACGGTGCCGCGGGCGCCGACCCGAGCCAGGGCGGCCAGACCCCGGCGCCCGGCGCCGCGGCCCAGCCGGCCCCGGCCCCGGCGGCCGGTGCCGGTGCTCCGGCCGGGGACTTCGCCCCGTTCTGGTTCGCCGTTCCGGTGGCCCGTCCGCTGTACCCGGAGGACGGCTCCCCCACGCCGATCGCGGAACTCGCGCCCGGTACGTGGTACCTGGCGGTGGAGCAGCGTGGTGCGGCGCTGGTCGCGCAGACGCAGGACGGGCGTCGTGGTGTTCTTCAGGACACGACGGGTATCCAGCGCGGTTAGTTCGCTGCCCGGCTGGTCGCGCCCGCGCGGCGGAGCCGCACATGTCACAGCCTCGCGCCCCTAGTGGCAGATGCATCACGGCCCCTCGCCCCTTCCGGGCGGGGGGCCTTTGCCGTACGCTCCCCTGACGGTCCGTCAGATCATTCTGGTTGGGGGCTCTCGTCATGCGCCTTGGACTCGCACTCGGGTACTGGGGACGCGGCCCCAACCCCGCCCACCTCGAACTCGCCCAAGAAGCCGAGCGGCTCGGGTACGACTCCGTGTGGACCGCCGAGGCCTGGGGGTCGGACGTGTTCACCCCGCTGACCTGGATCGCCGCGCACACCTCCCGTATCAAACTGGGCACCGCCGTCGCGCAGATGGCCGCCCGCACCCCCACCGCCACCGCCATGCACGCGCTGACCCTCGACCACCTCTCCGGTGGCCGCATGATGCTGGGCCTGGGGCTTTCGGGGCCGCAGGTGGTGGAGGGGTGGTACGGGCGGCCGTTCCCGTCCAGTCCGCTGACGGCGACGCGGGAGTACGTGGAGGTCATCCGGCAGGTGCTGCGGCGCGGGGCGCCCGTGGAGCTGGACGGCCGCTTCCACCCGCACCCGTACCGGGGCGCGGACGGCACCGGCCTCGGCAGGCCGCTCAAGCCGATCACGCATCCGCTGCGGGCGGACCTGCCGGTGCTGCTGGGCGCCGAGGGCCCCAAGAACATCGCGCAGACGACCCGGATCGCCGACGGCTGGCTGCCGCTGTACTGGTCGCCGACGCGGCTCGACGTGTACGAGGCGTCGCTGGCGAGGGCGCCCGAGGGCTTCACCGTCGCCCCCATGGTCCGGGCGCACGTCTGCGCCGACGTGGCCGAGGGGCTGCTGCCGGTGAAAGCGATGCTCGGCTTCTACATCGGCGGGATGGGGCACGCGGCCCGCAACTTCCACGCGGATCTGATGGCGCGGATGGGGTACGAGGCCGACGCCCGCCGGATCCAGGCGCTGTTCGGGGAGAGCCGCCGCGAGGAGGCGGTCCGGGCCGTCCCCGACGCCTTCGCCGACGAGATCTCGCTGGTCGGGCCGCGCGAACGGATCGCGGAGCGGCTGGAGTCCTGGCGCAAGGGTCCGGTGACGGACCTGCTGGTCACGTCACCGGACCTGACGACGCTACGGGTGCTGGCCGAACTGAACGGCTAGGGCGCCCGCTCAGCCGCCGCTGAGCTGCGAGGCGGACGGCACCTGGTCCTTGACCTCGGCGCCCGCGCTCTTGCCGGCGTCCTTGACCCCGTTGATGACGTTCTCGAACATCCCGACATCCGCGTCGGTGGCGTCGCCCTTGCGGAGCTTGCCGCCGAGGTTCTTGAGCGAGTCGATGCCGGAGCTGAGGGGGGCGACGGCCTTGGAGAGGAGCGGGTCGCCCTTGGCGTTGTTCACGGCCGCCTTCAGCCGGTTGTATGTGAAGGCTCCGGCCAGACCGGCCTTGACCAGGGCGAACGTCCGGCCCTTGGTGCCCTTCTTGAACTTGCCCGCCTTGAACGGCTTCACGATCCACTGGTAGGCGGCGCCCGCCGCGAGTCCCGCGTTGGCGACGAACCGCGTCTTGGCGAGCTTCTGCTTCTCGAAGGAACTGGTGGGGGACGGGGAGGCGGGGGCCTCCGCCGCCGTCAGGCTGTTGCGGGCGCTCTTGGTCTCGCCTCCGCAGGCGGTCGTCGACACCAGGACTGCGGTGGACAGGACGACCGCCACGAGTATGCGGCGGAAGTTGAGCGTACTGGGCACGGTGACCTCCGGGGAGATGTGTCGTCCTCCCCGGCAGCCTCACCCGCCCCGACCGGTACCGCCACTCGGGCGAGCCCATCCGGGTGCCCGGCCCTTGAATGCCGCTGCGCGGCATCCCCCCAAGACGGGCTAGCCGCAACACTCCGGCGAGAGCCCCCGCGGCAGGCGCTCCCCGCCGAACACCGCCGTCGTCGCCTCGTCGCCGCCCAGCGCCGCCACCGCGAGCAGCAGCGAACCCGCCGTCCACGTCGTGAGCTCCTCCGGCCACACCGCCCGGTTGCCCTCGAAGACGTAACCCGTCCAGTACAGGCCGTCCCCGGCCCGCAGGTGCTGGATGGACTGGAGGATCTCCAGGGCGCGGTCCGACTCGCCCATCACCCACAGCGCGAGCGCGAGTTCGCAGCTCTCGCCGCCCGTCACCCACGGGTTCGGCAGCACGCACCGCACCCCGAGCCCGGGCACCACGAAGTCCTCCCAGCGCGCCTCGATGCGCGCCTTCGCCTGGGCGCCGGTCACCGCGCCGCCGAGGACGGGGTAGTACCAGTCCATGGAGTAGCGGGACTTGTCCAGGAAGCGCTCGGGGTGGTGGGCCACGGCGTGCGCGAGCGCGCCCGTCGCCAGCTCCCAGTCCGGCTGCGGCTCCTCGCGCTGCTCGGCGATCGCCAGGGCGCACCGCAGTGCCTGGTGGATCGAAGAGCTGCCGGTGAGCAGCGCGTCGGTGACGGGCGAGCCGTCCTCCTCGCGCTTCCAGCCGATCTGCCCGCCCGGCTGCTGGAGCCGCAGCACGAACTCGACGGCCGCGTACACCACCGGCCACATCCGGTCCAGGAAGGTGTCGTCGCCGGTAGCGAGGTAGTGGTGCCAGACGCCCACCGCCACGTACGCGACGAAGTTGGTCTCCCGGCCCCGGTCGGTGATCCGCGCGAAGTCGCCGTCGTGGTACGCCGCGTACCAGGACCCGTCGTCGTTCTGGTGCCGTGCCAGCCACTCGTAGGCGCGCGCGGCGGCGTCGTGCTCGCCCGCCGCGTCCAGCGCCATGGCGGCCTCGGTGTGGTCCCACGGGTCCAGGTGGTGCCCGCGGAACCACGGTATGGCGCCGTCCTCGCGCTGCACGGCGAGGATGCCGGCCACCGTGGCGGCGGCCTGCCCGGCGGTGAGCACCCCCGGCAGGACGAGGTGCTCGGTGCGCTCCGGTGAGGTCACTTGGCGGCGACCTTGTCGTAGCGCGCGAGGTGCGGCTTGGTCGCGTACGCCACGAAGCTCTTGCCGACGATCGGGTTGAGCGCCTGCTCCGCGAGCCGCGTGACCAGGGGCTTCTTCATGATGTCCCAGACGAGCAGCTTGTGGTACGCCCGCACCGGCAGCGCCTTGTCGTTGTCGACGCCGAAGGCGCACTTGAGCCACCAGTACGGCGAGTGCAGCGCGTGCGCGTGGTGCGTGCCGTACGGCTTGAGGCCCGCCTCCTTCATCTTGCCGAGCAGCTCGTCCGCCTTGTAGATGCGGATGTGGCCGCCCTCGACCTCGTGGTACGCGTCGGAGAGCGTCCAGCAGACCTTCTCCGGCCCGTAGCGGGGCACGGTGACCGCTATCCGGCCGCCCGGCTTGAGGACCCGGACCATCTCGGCGAGCACGCCCTTGTCGTCCGGGATGTGCTCCATGACCTCGGAGATGATCACGACGTCGAAGGACTCGTCGGGGAAGGGCAGGTTGAGCGCGTCGCCCTCCATCGCGGTGGCGGTCGCCCCCTCGGGCGCCTCACCGGCCTCCTTCATCGCGGCGAACCACTTGGCGACCTCGCGGATCTCCTCGCCGTTCTGGTCGAGCGCCACGACCTGCGCACCGCGCCGGTAGCACTCGAAGGCGTGCCGCCCCGCGCCGCAGCCCAGGTCGAGCACGCGGTCGCCCGGGGCGAGCGGGAAGCGGGAGAAGTCGACGGTCAGCACGGGGCCTGCCCTTTCGGATGGAGAACAGCTGCGGCCGCGGAGCGGCCGGGGGTCGGGGCCGCGGAGCGGCGGGTGCCGGCGCGGTGCCGGGTCACCTGGTGGGTGCCTTGTGGTGGGCGATCGCGGAGCGGTACAGCTCGGCGGTGCCCTCGGCCGCGCGGGCCCAGGTGAACCGGTCGAGGACCCGTTCCCGCCCGGCCGCGCCGAGCCGCGCGCGCAGTTCCGGGTCGGCCAGGAGGCGGTTCAGGGCCGCGGCGAGCGCGCCCGGCTCGCCCGGCGGCACCGCGAGGCAGGTCTCCCCGTCGGGCCCGGCGACCTCGGGGATGGCTCCGCCGGTCGTGGCGACCAGCGGCGTCCCCGTCGCCATCGCCTCGGCGGCCGGGAGCGAGAACCCCTCGTACAGCGAAGGAACACAGCTGACCTGCGCGGACCGTACGAGGTCGACCAGCTCGGCGTCGCTGATGCCCTTGACGAACCGGACCGCGTCGCCGAGCCCGTACTTCTCGATGGCCTGCGCGACCGGCCCGTCCTCGGCCCGCTTGCCGACCACCACGAGGTGCGCCTCGGGGTGTTCGGCGCGCACCTTGGCGAGCGCCTCGACGAGGAAGACGAGCCCCTTGAGCGGGACGTCCGCGCTGGAGGTGGTGACGATCCGGCCGGGCACCTCGGCCACCGCCGGGTCCGGGGACCACAGGTCGGTGTCGGCGCCGATGTGCACCACGGAGATGCGGTCCTCGCGCACCCCGAGGTGCTCGACGATCTCGCGCTGCGAGGAGCCGGAGACGGTGAGCACGGACGGCAGCCTGCGGGCGACCCGCTTCTGCATCCGCGTGAACCCGTACCAGCGGCGTACCGAGGAGCGCCGCTTCCAGTCCTCGGCGGCGTCCAGCTCCAGCTGCCGGTCGACGGTGATGGGGTGGTGGATCGTGGTGACGAGGGGCGCGCCGAGGTCGGCGAGCAGGCCGTAGCCGAGCGTCTGGTTGTCGTGGATGACGTCGAACTCGCCCTTGCGGGCGGCGAGGTGGCGCCGGGCCCGCAGCGAGAAGGTCAGCGGCTCGGGGAAGCCGCCGGTCCACATGGTGGCGACCTCGAGCGCGTCGACCCAGTCCCGGTACTCGTCCTTCTTGGGCGTGCGGAACGGGTCGGGCGAGCGGTACAGGTCCAGGCTGGCGAGCTCGGTGAGCGGCACGCCCTCGTCCAGGACGGGGTACGGCTGGGCGCCGATGACCTCCACGCTGTGCCCCAGGCGGGCGAGTTCGCGGGAGAGGTGGCGTACGTAGACGCCCTGGCCGCCGCAGAACGGATTGCCCTTGTACGTCAGGAGGGCGATCCGCAGCGGGCGGTCGCCCGCACGGGCCGGCTCCCCTGCGCGGGGGCTTGCCTCTATGGCCTCTGCGGTCACTCGCGGCCCCTTCATCGCTGCGTTTCGCCGGAGCGTAACCGCTCGCGCTAATCTAGAACAAGTTCCAGACTTGATCCTTCTTGATCACTCCGAGGAGCCTCAAGAAGCTTCGAATCTACCGGCAGGTAGCGCGCGTGTGAGGGCCGGAACAGGTGATTCGCGCCACCACCGGGCCCCCTGCCATGCTGTGCCCCCGGAAACGGGCCGCCAGGGGCACCGGGCCCGCACGGGGCCCGCACGGGGAACAGTACGGAATCGCACGACCGGACGACGGAACGGGACAGATGACAGCGGAAGCCAAAGCAGCCATTCCTGCGTCGCCCGCCCTGACCGAGCGCCAGGAGGCGCGCCGCCGCCGCATCCTGCACGCCAGCGCCCAGCTGGCCAGCCGGGGCGGCTTCGACGCGGTCCAGATGCGCGAGGTGGCCGAGGCCGCGGGGGTCGCGCTCGGCACGCTCTACCGCTACTTCCCGTCCAAGATCCATCTGCTGGTCGCCACCATGCAGGACCAGCTCCAGCACCTGCACTCCACGCTCCGCAAGCACCCGCCGTCCGGCGACTCGGCCGCCGAGCGGGTCGCCGAGACGCTGATGCGGGCGTTCCGCGCGCTCCAGCGCGAGCCGCACCTCGCCGACGCGATGGTGCGCGCCCTCACCTTCGCCGACCGCTCGGTCAGCCCCGAGGTGGACACGGTCTCCCGGCAGACCACCGCGATCATCCTGGACGCGATGGGCCTGGACCACCCCACCCCGCAGCAGCTCTCGGCGGTCCGGGTGATCGAGCACACCTGGCACTCGGCGCTGATCACCTGGCTGTCGGGGCGGGCCTCGATCGCCCAGGTGAAGATCGACATCGAGACGGTGTGCCGACTGATCGACCTCACGGCCCCGGCGTCCGACTGAGGGCCCGCCGGGCCGACGGCACCGGAAGAAGACATCGCGGACACCTCGTAGGACAGCACCGGAATCGGACAGGCCGCATGGCCTCCGGACGGCCGTCGGACCGGCCGCGCCCGCCCCTGTTCCACGCCCGGCGCGCGGACACGCTGGGCGCTCCCGATCCGCGCCGGGCTGTGCGCCGCGCGCGCCCCCGTGCCACCCCGTGGCCGATAATCCGGGTTCCCCTCCCCCGGCGCGCAGATAGAAAGGTTTCGCGTGCAAAAGGAAGGCAACCGGTAGGCGGGGAGCTGGAGGGGGCTGAAACGTGATCCGGGTACTTCTCGTGCACGATGCCTGTCTGATGCGGTCGGCACTTGCCGACCGCCTGGCCCGTGAACCCGGTCTGGAGGTGCATCACGCACCGTGGTGCAGTGCGCCCGCTCGCGCGCGGGTCCTGCGGCCGGATGTGTGCGCCGTGGACCTGGACTGTTCCGACTCGTACGGGATAGCGCCGCTGGGGGAGTTACAGAGCCGGCACAACGGGTCGCGGGGCACCCGGCTCGTCGTGCTGGCCAGTGCCAACCGGCCCGGGCCGCTGCGCCAGGCCGTGGAGGCGCACGCCCTCGGCTACGTCGACAAGGACGCCACCCCGGAGCGGCTGGTGGTGGCGATAAGACAGGTGGCGGGCGGTCGTCGGTTCGTCGACGACTCGCTGGGCTGCGGGTTCCTGCGGGCGGCCGAGATGCCGCTGACGAGACGGGAGCTGAGCGTGCTCTCACTCGCCGCCGAGGGCGCCTCGATCGCGGACATCGCGCACAGCCTCCATCTGTCCAACGGGACCGTGCGGAACTACATGGCGGCGATCACCCGTAAGACCGGCGCCCGCAACCGCGTGGACGCCATCCGCATCTCCCAGGGCGAGGGATGGGTGTAATCCGGTCAACTCCCGGTAGAACGCGGACTGTTGGAGGAGTTCCTCGTGCGTACCGCGTTCCACCCCGTCGCCGCCGAGGACCAGGACCTGCCGGGCCCGGCCCGCCGAGCCGGTCCGGTGCGCCACCACCACCAGGGCCGTCCCGGGCCGCTTGGCGAACGCCCGCTCGGCCCGTGCCTCGGCCGCCGGGTCGAGGTGGCAGGTCGCCTCGTCGAGCAGGACCAGGGGCGCGGGGGCCGCGTACGCCCGGGCCAGGGCGATCAACTGCCGCTCTCCTGCGGAGAGTTCCGACGGCGACAGCGCGGCGTCGAGGCCGCCGAGCCGGTCGACGAGTTCGCGGGCGCCCACGGCCGTGCAGCAGTCGAGCAGGTCCTCGTCGCCGGGCGGGTCGTCCGGGCACAGATAGGTGAGGTTGGTACGGACGGTGTCGGTGAAGACGTACGCCTGCTGGGGCACCAGGACCCGCGCGCATCCGCGCAACACCTCGCCCCTGTCCGGGACCCGCACCCCCGCCATGAGCTCGGCCAGGGTGGACTTGCCGATTCCGCTGGGGCCGACGACCGCGAGGTGCCCGCCGTGCGGCACGGTCAGGTCCAGGTGGTCGACGACGGGCGCGGCGCCCGGCCCGTACGCGAAGGTGACGTCCCGCAGCCGCACGGCCTCGTCGGGGCCGGGGGCGCCGGAGGGGTCCGCCGCGACTTCCCCTGGCACTCCCCCGTCCGCCGTCAGCCGCCGCAGCACCACGAACAGCCGCGCCCCCGAGGTGCCGAGGCCCTGCATCAGGGACTGGAGGGCCGGGATCAGGGACTGGGTGAGATAGGCGAGGGCGCCCACGAACGCGCCGGGCGTGACGCCGTGGTCCAGCAGCCAGGGGGCCGCCGCGAGCAGCAGCACCACGGTGAGGCGGCCGCCGATCCCGGCCGCGAGGGTGCGCAGCACCCCCCAGCGGGCCAGCGCGCGCGAGGCGTGGAACTCGGCGTCGATCCGCTCCCGCACGTCCCCGCCCACCCGATCCTGCGCCCCGGCCGCCGTGATGTCCCGCAACCCGCCGACCGCGAGCCCGAGTTCGGCGGCCAGCGCCTCGTCGGCGGCCAGGAACACCTCCTGGCGCCGGGCCAGCGGGCGCAGGGTGGCGACGAACAGGGCGAGTCCGGCGGCCAGCGGCAGCGCCACCACCGGCAGCAGCACCGGCGCCAGCGAGAAGAGCCCGATCAGCGCGCCGATCGCCGTGACGACGAAGGTCCGCGACACCATCACCAGACCGGCGAGCGTGTCGCGGGCGATCTCCACCTGGTGGGTGAGCCGGGAGACCGCCGCCCCGTCCGGCGCCCGCAGCGCCCGGCGCACCACCCGGCGTACGAGGTCGTCGCGGACGGGTTCGACGAGCGCGGCCACCGCCAGGTGCACCCGGCCGGTGCCGAACGACCCGGCCAGCACGCCGAGCGCCGCCAGCGCCAGCCAGCCGAGGCCGACGTCGGTGTGCCCCGCGAGGAAGCCCCGGTCGAGTGCCCGCGCCAGCGCGTAGCCGAGCAGGAACGTCTCCCCCGCCTCCAGCGCCGACCAGGCGGCGAGCCGGAGCAGCGCCCGCCACCGGGGGCGCACGAGCCGCATCAGGCGCCCCTTCACGCGGCCTCCTGCGCGAACACCGCGCGGTACTCGGGCAGCCGCCACAGCTCGGCGTGCGGGGCGAGGGCGCGCACCCCGCCGCCGTCCAGCCACACCACGAGGTCGGCGCGGGCGGCGGTGGTCACCCGGTGGGCGACGATGAGCCGGGTGCCGGGGGTGAGCTCGTCGAGCAGGGCGCGGGAGACCTTCAGCTCGGTCGCGGAGTCCAGGCTGGAGGTGGCGTCGTCGAGGATCAGGAGGCGTCCGCAGTGCGCGAACGCCCGTGCCAGGCCCAGGCGTTGGGCCTCACCGCCGGACATGGGGGCCTCGGCGCAGGGCGTGTCGTAGCCGAG
Source organism: Streptomyces melanogenes (assembly GCF_014649795.1). GTDB lineage: Bacteria > Actinomycetota > Actinomycetes > Streptomycetales > Streptomycetaceae > Streptomyces > Streptomyces noboritoensis. The sequence continues at coordinate 152,839 of NZ_BMTS01000003.1, read as the reverse complement.
CGGCAGTCTGCGCACGAACTCGTCGGCGCAGGCCGCGCGCGCGGCCGCCCGGACCTCGTCGGGGCCCGGTTCGCCGACGCCGAACGCGATCGTGCCGCCGACGGTGGCGCCGAGGAGCGCGGGGCGGGCGAAGGCGTGGCCGACCTCGCTGCGCAGCGCGTCCCGGGAGAGCTCGGGCAGCGGGACGCCGTCGACCAGGACCGTGCCCCGGTCGGGGTCCGCGAGCCGGCCCGCGACCGCCGCCAGCGCTGTCTTGCCGCTGCCGGAGCGCCCGACCACGGCGGCGACCGCCCCGCCGGGCACGTACAGGTCGACCTGGCGCAGGGGCCCGGTGGACACGCTCCGGAACTCCAACGCCCCTGATCCGTCCGGAAGTTGGCGTGTTCCGTACGTCATGGCGGGCGGAGCGAGCGCCTCGGCCAGCCGGTCGGTGGCGGCGCGGCCGCGCACCAGGGCGTTGAGCTGGCCGACCAGGGCTCCGGTGCCGGTGGCGAGGACCGCGTACCGCCAGGCCGCGAGCATGCCGCCGACGCTCAGCGCGCCGTCCGCGAGCCGCAGCCCGGCGACCGCGAGCACGGTGAGCTGGAGCAGCGGCAGCAGGGCGGCGGCCTGGGCGGTGGAGCGGCCGGTGACACGCCACATGCGGTAGCCCTGGCGGGAGAGTTCGGGCAGCGGGGCGAGGATGCGGGCCGCGTCGCGTTCGGCGGCGTTGGCGGCCGCGATGGTGCGGGCGCCTTCCACCGCTTCGGTGAGCCGCCCGGCGATCTCGCCCTGGGCGCGCAGATAGGCGGCGCCCGCGTCGCCGGAGGCGCGCACGAACACCTTGAGCAGCACGGCGAGTACGGGCATCCCGGCGAGCAGCGCGAGGGCCGACCACCCGTCGGTGAGCGCGAGCGCCACCAGGCCGCCGACCGGGGTGATCACTGCGGCGAGCGTGGCGGCGAGGGTGGCGGGCACGGGTCCGGCCTGGGCCGCGTTGCCGACCAGCCGGGCCACCAGGTCGCCCTCGGGCAGGGCCGCGCGCGGCCCGGTGGCGAGGACGTGGCGCAGGACCCGGTCGCGTATCCACGCGGTGGTACGGGCATTGGCGACGGCGGTGACCAGGCCGTCGAGGGCGCCGAGCAGGATGGTCGCGCCGGTGAGCGCCGCGCACAGGGCGAGCCAGGGGCCCGCGGCCGCCCGGTCGTCGCCGAGCAGCAGGTCGAGGGTGCGGCCGAGCGCCCACGGCAGGGCCAGGCCCGCCCCGGCGAGGGCCGTGGTCAGCAGCAGGACGAGGGCGGCGGGTGCCGCGCCGTACCGAACGGTCTCGCGGAGAAAGGGGCGCTGCGCCAAGGGGCCCTCCGGGGCGCGCACGCCCCGGGCGGAGAGCAGATCCGCCCGGGGCCGCGTCACACAGTTGATCAGTTTCGATCAATGTTGATCAGGTGCAACAGGGATTGATCAGGGTGGTGCGGGTGCTCAGAGGCAGAGCAGGAAGCTGTTCGAGCTGTGCTTGTCACACGCGAGCAGGCTCAGGCTGCTCTGGTCGCCGCCGCCACCGCCGCCGCCACCCGTGGTCTCGGGAACGTCCATCTTCTGCAGGTCGAGAAGTGTCATCGCCATCTCCTTCTGTCTTGTGGAACTTTCCGTGGGGACGGGTTCACCGTCCGGCCCCTCGCGGGGCCGTCTTGGGGGCCGCCGGAAGCGGCGGCAGGAAGGGCAGCCCGACCGGGCGCCTTCGGGGGGACGCGGCACCGGGCACGGAGCCCAGGGCGAGCAGAACGCCCGCCGTGCCGGTCGCGAGGTCCATGGAGAGCCGCATCATCTGGTCGCCGGGAAAGGCCAGTTGGCCCTCGTACGGCACGGCGTACCAGGCGAGCGCCGCGCTCTGCGCGTCCAGGTCGGGGCGCGCGGCGCGGGTGCGGGCGAGGTGCAGCACCATGCCCGCGCGGCCGTTGAACAGGCCCGGCTGGGCGTAGTACCGCAGCCGCGCGGTGGGCAGGATCGCGGCCCTGGCCTCGGCGAACTGCTCGTCGTGCCGGTGCGCCAGATAGTCGTCGAGCACCATCGCGATGCCGACGCCGCCCGCGCCGAGGTAGGGCATGATCCGCGCGCCCTCGTCGACCTGGAGGGCGCCGGAGCGGTCGGTGACGCAGCGCGCGAGGTCGCGGCGGAGGAACTCGGCGGCGTGGTCGAGGAGCGCGGGCTCGCCGGTGTGCTCGTACAGCCGCAGGAAGAGCAGGGCGGGGCCGCTGGCGCCGTGCAGCAGCCCGGCGCGCGGGCGCCCCGCGCTCGCGTCCGGCTCCGGCTGCCCGGCGATGATCCAGGCCGCTTCCAGCGCCCGGTCGCGCAGATCGGCCTCGCCGGTGGTGCGGCCGAGCGAGTCGAGGGCGAGCCCGAGTCCGGCGAGGCCGCCGTGCAGCCCGGGCGCGAGCCGCTGCCACTTCTCCTCCAGCACCCGGTCGACCAGGTCGAGGGCGCGCTCGGTGTGGCCGAGCCGGTCCAGGACGTACGCGACGCCGCTCAGCCCGTCGTAGAAGCCCAGCGGACAGCCGGCGGGCGGCTGTTCGGTGCGGCGCAGCAGCCACTCCTCGCCGTCCCGGTAGCGGTCGGCGCCGGTGGCGTCCAGGGCGTAGAGCACCCCGGCCGCGCCGTACGCGACCCCGAGGCCGCCGCCGTCCGCGAACTGGGAGATGTCACCGGGGAAGAGCCGGTCCTCGCGCTCGGGCGTGGCGGAGGCGAGGATCGCGCGGACCATCGACTCGCGCCCGGCGGGCCACTCGGCGGGCCGCACGGGCAGATAGGGCCGCGCCAAGGGCTCGTCCGTCCCCCGGATGACCCGCACCGCCTCCTCGAAGAAACCTTCCGGCACGGCGGGGAACTGGCTCGCCGCGACCGCCGCCAGATGCGCCGCCTTGTCCTGGTCCACCACGAGGAGCGTCGTCATCGGCACGAACAGCGCCAGCCGCAGACAGGCCAGCGCGTAACGGTCGACCTCGAAGCCGGTGCGGTCGCGCGGGGCCATGAACCCGGGGTGCGCCATCGTCTGCCCCCGGTGCTCCTCGACCGGCACCGCGCCCTCGAAGTCGAGCAGCTTCACGGAGACCTCACGGCCGCCGTCCGGGGCCACCATCACGTTGAACATGTGCAGGTCGTTGCAGACCAGACCGCGCGAGTGCACCGCCTCCACCGCCTGCTCCACCGCCCGGTGCACCGAGAGCGCCCAGGCGGTGTACGAGGCCACCGCGTCCGGGTCGGGGTCGACGGCGAGCAGCGGGTGGCGCTCGGCGAAGAACGCGTTCAGCGTGCGCCCCTCCAGGAAGTCCATGACCAGGAAGCGGTGGTCGCCCAGCTCGAACCAGTCGCGCACCTCGGGCGCCACGCCCAGCCCCGAGAGCCGCTCCATGGCCGTCTTCTCCCGCTCCAGCCGGGCGACCGCGTCGCTGCCGTCGCCGGCCAGACCGGCGTGCGGCCGGGCCTCCTTGAGGACGACCTTGCTGCCGTCGCGGGTATCGGTCCCGGCGTACACCCCGCCGCCGTTGGAGAAGTGCAGGGCCCGCTCGATGCGGTACGGCAGGTCGGCGACGGTCGTCGCGTTGCGCGCCTCCAGCTGGGGCCGCAGGAACGGCGGCAGCGCCACCCACTCGGGCACCTGGAAGGCGGGGTCGCGGCGGTCGGGGACCAGCTCGCCCCGGGCGTTCTCGATCGCGGGGACCAGCGCCCCGCCCTCGCCGACGCAGTGCCGCTCGACGAAGCCCCCGTAACGCACGTACAGGGGCCCGGAGTTCCAGCGCAGATCGGTGAGGATGTACGGGCCCTGCTCGCCCTCCAGGAGCTCGCCGAGCTCGTTCAGTACGCGCTCCAGCTGTTCCACGCCGGACGGGTAGATCGTGGCGAACTTCCCGCTCGAACCGCGCCCGGCGTACTTGGAGTTGCGCAGGTGCAGCGGCTGACTGCCCGGCACGAACTTGAACGGGATCGCTCTGGGGACGCAGTACTCCCACACCTGCGCCGCCATCTTCTCGGCGTTGTCCAGACACGCCGAGACGTGGATCTTCCAGCCCTGGAGGAGGCTGCCCGGGCGCGGCTCGCCGGCCTCGTCGACCGGGTTGAAGTGGAGCCAGTCCCCGGAGAGGAAGGTGCGCCACCCCTCGGGGACCGGGCGCTGGGCCGCCTCGAAGAGCGGAACCTTCTCACCGGTCCTGGACGAGGACAAACGGTCCGGAGTCTCGTAGAAATGCCTGTCGGCCAGGCAGAAGACCTCGTACCGCTTGTCCATCGTTTCCCCCTCGGTGGCGTGGCAACGAAGGTGCCACGCCGGCCGGGGGCCGGACAGTCGCATGTGTCATGGGGTCACTGTGCGGTACGCATGCGTAAACCTGCGTTCGCAGGGGTTCGAACAGGCGGCATGCGTTTCGGCTGCGGGCTTTTAGGGGCGCGGGGAACTGCGCGACCAGCCACCCACGGCCCGCAGCCGACCGACGACTCACTCCTCGGGAGGAAACACCGGCTCGCCGGATTCGAGCAGGGTGATGCTGATGGCCTCCACCGGGCACCCCTCGGCCGCCGCGAGGACCAACTCGTTGGCGTCGATGTCGGCGGCCCGCGGCCGGGACTGCCGAGCCGTGTCCAGCCCAAACCCCTCCGGCGCCGTGTTCACGCACATCCCCGACCCGATACACACACTCCGGTCGACCTCCACGTGCCAGCGGTCCCCCATCACGCCTCGCCCCCGTACCCCGCGGGCAGATGGATCATCTTGTGCTCCAGGTACTCGCTCAGTCCCTCGGGCCCGAACTCCCGCCCCAGACCGGAGTTCTTGTAGCCGCCGAACGGCCCGAACATGTCCAGGCTGAACGTGTTCACGTTGAACGTGCCCGTGCGCACCCGCCGGGCGAAGTCGACGCCGTGCTCGACGTCGCCGGTCCACACGCTGCCGCTGAGCCCGTACTCGGAGTCGTTCGCGATCCGCAGCGCCTCGGCCTCGTCCGCGTACGGCAGGAGGCAGATCACCGGCCCGAAGATCTCCTCGCGGGCGATCCGCATGGAGTTGTCGACGGCGCCGAAGAGCGTCGGCTCGACGTACCAGCCCCGGTCCCGCCCGGCCGGACGGCCGCCGCCCGCCAGGATCTTGGCGCCCTCCTCCTGGCCGATCCGGATGTAGTCGAGCGAGCGCTGCCGCTGCCGTTTGGCGACCAGTGGGCCGACCTGGGTCGCCGGGTCGAGCGGGTCGCCGACGACCAGCTGCCCGGCGGCGGCCGCGAACGCCTCCGCGAACTCGTCGTAACGGCTGGCGGGCGCCAGGATCCGGGTCTGGGCGACGCACGCCTGCCCGTTGTTCATCCACGCGGCCGGGACGACCCCGGCGACGGTCGACTCCAGGTCGGCGTCGGGCAGTACGACGGCGGCGGACTTGCCGCCCAGCTCCAGGGTGACCCGGGTGAGGTTGCGCGCGGCGACCTCCATCACGCGCCGCCCGGCCGCCACCGAACCGGTGAACGACACCTTGTCCACGTCCGGGTGCCCGACCAGGTACTCGCTGACCTCGCGGTCGGCGGGCAGGATCGAGAGCACGCCCTCCGGCAGTCCGGCCTCGCGGGCGATGTCGCCGAGTATGTACGCGTCGAGGGGCGTCTCCGGGGACGGCTTGAGCACCACCGGGCACCCGGCGAGCAGCGCGGGCGCGAGCTTGGCGGCGGCCACGAACTGCGGCACGTTCCACGGGACGACGGCCGCCACGACCCCGACCGGCTCGCGCCGCACCAGGATCGGCCCGAGGACCCCGGCGCGCCGCTCCTCGTACGGGAAGTCGCGCGCGACGGTGATCGCCGCGTCCCAGACCATCATCGCGCCGAGGGCCTGCGCGAGGACGCTCCAGGAGTACGGGGAGCCGTTCTGGGAGCTGATGGAGCGGGCGATCTCCTCGTGGCGCAGGGCGATCGCGTCCTTGATGCGGGAGACGACCTCGATGCGCTCGGCGAGCGCCATCCGTGGCCAGGGCCCCTCGTCGAAGGCGCGGCGGGCGGTGGCGACGGCGCGGTCGACGTCGTCCCGGGAGGCGTGCGGCACACGGCCGATGACCTGTTCGGTGTGGGGCGAGACGACGTCGATGACGTCGGTCCCGCGGGGGTCGGTGAGCTCCCCGCCGATGTAGAGCTGGGTGTGCTCGATGAGATCGCTGACGGAGTCTTTCGCGGCATCGGTCATGGCGTGGCGCCTCCGGCTCGGGTCCACTTTCTGACGGCATTTCAGATCTGCCAGAACTGATACCAGTTCCCCTATCAGGAGTCCACGGGCCGGGAGACCCCTTGAGTGCTGACTGAAACACGTTCTACTGTGGCGGTTCCAGCGGGTGGTTCCACGCGGGTGGCCAGAGACGAGGCTGATCCATGACGCAGGCGACACGGGGGACGCGGGTGGGCGACCACGGCGGGGGCGTCCACTCGATCGAGGTCCCCATCCCGGACAACCCCCTCGGCCACACGCTGGTGTACGTGGTCGACACCGACCGGGGCCCGGTCCTGGTCGACACGGGGTGGGACGACCCGGCGTCCTGGGACACGCTGACGGACGGCCTGCGGCTGCTCGGCACCGATGTGGCGGACGTCCACGGGGTGGTGCTCACCCACCACCACCCCGACCACCACGGGCTCTCCGGCCGGGTGCGGGAGGCGTCCGGCGCGTGGCTGGCGATGCACGCGGCGGACACGGCGGTCGTACGGCGCACACGGGAGGCGGAGCCGGGGGCCTGGCTGGCCTATCTGACGGAGAAGCTGACGGCGGTGGGGGCGCCGGAGGACCACCTCGCGCCGCTGCGGGCGGCCCGGGCGCGGGGGTCCGGCCGGTCGCTGCCCGGCATGCGGGCCGCGCTCCCCGACCGGGAGATCGTCCCCGGCGACCTGCTGCCGCTGCCGGGCCGCCGACTGCGGGCGATCTGGACACCGGGCCATACACCGGGCCATGTCTGCCTCCACCTGGAGGAGCGGCATCCGTCGGACCGCCCGGGCCACGGCCGGCTGTTCTCGGGCGACCACCTCCTGCCCGGGATCACTCCGCACATCGGGCTGTACGAGGATCCCGACGACGCGACGGTCACGGACCCCCTGGGCGACTACGTGTCGTCCCTCGAGCGGGTGGGCCGCCTGGGGGTGGCGGAGGTGCTCCCCGCGCACCAGCACGCGTTCACGGACGCGGCCGGTCGCGTCCGCGAACTCCTGGCCCACCACGAGTCCCGCCTGGCGGACCTGCTCTCCCTACTGGCGGCGGAGCCCCTCACGCCCTGGCAGCTGGCGGTTCGAATGGAGTGGAACCGCCCCTGGGCCGACATCCCCTACGGCTCGCGCAACATCGCGGTGTCGGAGGCGGAGGCGCATGTACGGCGGCTGGTGAAGCTGGGTCGGGCGGAGGGGGTACCGGGCCCACCGCTGTCATACCGAGCGGTGGAATCCCCCACCCCGCCCCTTCCCTAGACCCTCCGGGGGTGGAGGTGGCGCCCCCGGACCTTCGTCTGCGGACGACAGCCGCCCGGCCAGGGATTACGGGAAGGGGTGGGGTGGGGGATCACGCCCCGCCGCAGGCGGAAGCTACAGTGAACCCGTCGTCCATGCCCGTACGGGGGGAAGCCGGTGCGAATCCGGCGCTGACCCGCAACCGTAAGTCGCCCGCCCGCGACAAGCCGGAGCACCCCTCGGACATGACCGGCTCAGCGGTCACCGGCAGACAAGCCGATGACCGGCCCGTCGAGGTACACGGAGCCACGAGCCGGCGTGCCCCCGCGCCCGCCGAGCCGCCCGGCCCCCGCAGGAGAGGCACCGCCCGCCATGACCGTACGCCGCTGCGCCGCAGCGCTCGCCGTCGCCACCGTCGTCCTCGGCGGTGCCGCCCCGGCCGCCTTCGCCGACGGCACGGCGCCGTCCTCCCCCGCCAAGACCCTCCCGCAGGGGCTGTACGGGACGAAGGACCCCGCGTACGACGGCGTCTGGCGGCAGTCGCTCGCCCTGCTCGCCCAGAGCACGGTCGGCGTGAAGCCCGCCGCGCAGGCGGTGACGTGGCTGACCGGCCAGCAGTGCGACACCGGCGCCTTCCCCTCGTACCGTCCCGACGCCGCCAAGCCGTGCGACGCCAAGACGATGCTCGACACCAACGCCACCGCCGCCGCGATCCAGGCCCTCGTCGCCCTCGGCGACCACGCCGACGCCGTGAAGAAGGGCGTCTCCTGGCTGAAGACCGTGCAGAACGCCGACGGCGGCTGGGCCTACAACCCCGGCGGCAAGAGCGACGCCAACTCCACGTCCATCGTGATCGGCGCGCTCGCCGCCGCCGGTGAGAAGCCCGCCGACGCCAAGTCCGCCGTCAAGGACGGCAAGGGCGGCAAGTCGCCGCTGGACGCGCTGCTCACGTTCGCGATGCCGTGCGACAGCACCCCCGGCTCGGGCGCGTTCGCGTACCAGCCGGACCTGAAGACCTCGAAGCTGTACGCGAACTCCGACGCCAGCGCCGCCGCGGTGACCGCCTCGTACGGCAAGGGCCTCGCCGCCACCGCCGGGCACTCCGACGCCAAGGGCACCACCTGCGAGAAGGCGACCACGCCTGAGCAGGCCGCGCACAACGGCGCCGCGTACCTGGCCCGCACCATGGCCCCGTCGGGCCACCTCAACTCGATGATGCCGGGCGCCGAGAACCAGCCCGACTACGGCAACACCGCCGACGCCGTCGTCGCCCTCGCCACCGACGGCCAGGAGGCCCAGGCCAAGGCGTCCCTGCAATGGCTGGAGAAGAACGCGTCCGGCTGGGCCAAGGAGAACGGCCCGGCGGCGTACGCCCAGCTCGTCCTCGCCGCGAACGCCACCGGCGCCGACCCGAGGAAGTTCGGCGGCGCGGACCTGGTGTCCCAGCTGAACGCGACGGGCCCGACCCCGGCGGGAACGCAGGCGGCCGACCAGACCAAGCAGGCCAAGGCCGACGAGAAGAAGGACGGCTCCTCCAGCAAGTCGGTGTGGTGGATCGTCGGCGTGTTCTTCGTGGCGAGCGTGGGCGTCGGCTTCCTGGTCAGCGCGCGCAAGAAGAACGCGCAGAAGTGATGCCGGGGCACCGCCTCACGGCCGTGACCGGCCTCGCCCTCGCGCTGACGCTCGGCGCGGGGGCGGTGGCGGGGCCCGCCGAGGCGGCGGGCTACCGCTACTGGTCGTTCTGGGACCGCCAGGGCACGACCTGGACGTACGCCACGCAGGGCCCGGCGAGCGCGCACCCCTCGGACGGCGACGTCCAGGGCTTCCGCTTCGCGGTCAGCGCGGACTCCAAGGACGCGGCGACCCCGCGCTCGGCGCCGACGTTCGCGCAGGTCTGCGCGTCGACACCGGCGAAGCCGGGCCGCAAGCGGGTCGCCCTCGCCCTCGACTTCGGCACCCCGCAGGACGCCCCGTCCGGCGAGACGCCCCCGGCACCGCGTACGGCGTGCGCGCAGGTCCCCGAGGACGCGACGACGGCGGACGCCCTGGCGGCGGTGGCCAAGCCGCTCCGCTACAACAGCGCGGCCCTGCTGTGCGCGATCGCGGGCTACCCGCACACGGGTTGCGGCGAACAGGTGTCGACGAAGCCGGACGCTCAGCCCACGGCCGCCCCGAAGGACACCTCCGACTCGGGCCCGTCCCTGGGCCTGCTGGCAGGCATCGCGGCAGTCCTGACCCTGGCAGCAGCAGCAATCTGGCAATCCCGCCGCCGCCGCGACTGACCGGCCGGGACCACCAGATGCCCACGAACGACGAGCCCCCGCAGCAGGGGACGGCGAACACGCCCGCCGCGCCCCCCGCTACGGGCGGCACCCCCACCCACTTCGCGCAGCCGCCAACGGCGAGCACGCCCGTCGGGGAGCCCGCCGCGAGCGGCGTCCCCACCCACGACCCGCAGCCGCCGACGGCGAGCACGCCCCACAAGAAGGCCCGCGGCGCGGGTGGGAAAACCGGCCCGGCCGCAGGCCAGCCGCACCCCCGACGGCCCCGGGCCGAAAGACGCCGCACCCCCTACACCACCCGCTCCAACGCCCTGCACCCCGGCGCCTGGTGGCTGTGGGCCATAGGGCTGGCCACGGCCGCGTCGCGCACCACCAACCCCCTCCTCCTCGCCCTGCTCGTCGCCGTCGCCGGCTACGTCGTCGCGGCCCGCAGGACGGACGCGCCGTGGGCCCGCTCGTACACCGCCTTCGTGAAGCTCGGCCTCGCCGTCGTCGCCATCCGCCTCGTCTTCAACGTGGCCCTCGGCTCGCCGATCCCCGGCACGCACACCCTCCTCACGCTCCCCGAGGCCCCCCTCCCCGACTGGGCGAAGGGCATCCGCATCGGCGGCCGCGTCACCGCCGAGGGCATGCTCTTCGCGCTCTACGACGGCGCCCGGCTCGCCACCCTCCTCATCTGCGTCGGCGCCGCGAACGCCCTCGCCAACCCGGCCCGCCTCCTCAAGTCCCTCCCGGGCGCCCTGTACGAGGCGGGCGTGGCCGTCGTCGTAGCGATGACGTTCGCGCCGAACATGGTCGCCGACGTCGCCCGGCTGAGGACCGTCCGCCGGCTGCGCGGCCGCCCCACCGGCGGCATCAAGGCGATCCTCCAGATCGGCCTGCCGGTCCTGGAGGGCGCCCTGGAACGCTCGGTCGCCGTCGCCGCCTCCATGGACGCCCGCGGCTACGGCCGCACCGCACACGTACCGCCCGCCGTCCGCCACACCACCACCGTCCTCACCCTCGGCGGACTCCTCGGCGTCTGCGCCGGTACGTACGGACTCCTCGCCGCCGAAGGCGCCCGCTACGGCCTGCCCGTCCTGCTCACCGGCCTCGCCGCCGCCCTCGCGGGCCTGCGCCTGGGCGGCCGCCGCTCGGTCCGCACCCGCTACCGCCCCGACCGCTGGGGCGCCCGCGCCTGGCTGGTGGCCGGTTCCGGCGCGGCTGTGGCGGCAGCGATGATCTGGGCGGGTACGTACGCACCGGACGCCCTGCACCCGGGCGTCGTCCCGCTCACCGCCCCCGAGCTCCCCCTCTGGCCCGCCCTGGCCACGCTCCTGGGCCTGCTCCCAGCCTTCGTAACTCCCGCACCCCAGACACCCCAGGAGTCAAAATGATCCACTTCGAAGAGGTGTCGGTAACGTACGAGGGCCACGAAGCCCCCACCATCCAGCAGGTCCAACTCACCATCCCCGAGGGCGAGTTGGTCCTGCTCATCGGCCCCTCCGGAGTCGGCAAGTCGACCCTCCTCGGTACGGTCTCGGGCCTCGTCCCCCACTTCACCGGCGGCACCTTGCGCGGCCGGGTGACGGTCGACGGCCGCGACACCCGTACCCACAAGCCGCGCGAACTCGCCGACCTGGTCGGCACGGTGGGCCAGGACCCGCTCGCCCACTTCGTCACCGACACGGTCGAGGACGAGCTGGCGTACGGCATGGAGTCCCTCGGCCTCGCCCCGCACGTGATGCGCCGCCGCGTCGAGGAGACCCTCGACCTCCTCGGCCTCGCGGACCTCCGCGACCGCCCCATCGCCACGCTCTCCGGCGGCCAGCAGCAGCGCGTCGCGATCGGCTCGGTCCTGACCCCGCACCCCAAGGTCCTGGTCCTGGACGAGCCGACGTCGGCGCTGGACCCGGCGGCGGCGGAGGAGGTCCTGTCCGTACTGCAACGCCTGGTCCACGACCTCGGCACGACGGTCCTGATGGCGGAACACCGCCTGGAACGAGTAATCCAGTACGCGGACCGAGCCCTCCTGCTCCCGTCCCCGGCAGCCGCTCCGATCCTGGGCACCCCAGCAGAAATCATGGCGATCTCCCCGGTACACCCCCCGGTGGTGACCCTGGGCCGCCTGGCGGGCTGGAACCCCCTCCCACTGTCGGTACGAGACGCCCGCCGCCGAGCAACGGACCTCCGAGCCCGCTTGGCAACAAGGGCTCCGCTCAGCACCTCCCAGGCACAGCACGACCCGCAGCCGCCGACGGCGAAGACGTCCCACAAGAAGACCCGCACCGGCGAACCCACCGAAACGGGTGGAGCGGGTGGGTACGACAACCCGGCCGAAGGCCGGGTGCACCCGGAACGGCCCGCAGCCGAAGGCATCAGCCGCCTCCGCGCAGCGCTCCGCCTCCGCCGAGGCACGAACGCAACCCCGCCGCGCGCCGCCAAGGCGATCGCGACCGCCACCGTCAAAGCCCTCGGCGTACGCCGAGCCCGCATCGACGCCCTCAGAGCCGTCACCCTCACCCTCACCCCCGGCGAAACCACCGCCCTCATGGGCCGGAACGGCGCCGGCAAGTCCACCCTCCTCAACGCCCTCGTCGGCATGATCGAGCCCACCACCGGCACGGTGACCGTCAACGGCCGCACCCCCCACCGCACACCCCCGCGCGAACTGATCCGCGAGGTAGGACTCGTACCGCAGGAGCCCCGTGACCTGCTGTACGCGGACACGGTCGCCGCCGAGTGCGCGGCGGCCGACGCGGACGCCGAGGCACCCCCCGGCACCTGCCGCGACCTCGTCACCGCCCTCCTCCCCGGCGTCCCCGACGACACCCACCCCCGCGACCTCTCCGAGGGCCAGCGCCTCGCCCTCGCGCTGGCGATCGTGCTGACCGGCCGCCCCCCGCTGCTCCTCCTGGACGAGCCGACCCGAGGCCTGGACTACGCCGCGAAGGCGCGCCTCGCGGACGTGCTGCGCGACCTCGCCGCCGAGGGCCACGCGATCGTCCTGGCCACGCACGACGTGGAGCTGGCGGCCGAGATCGCGCACCGGGTGGTGATCCTGGCCGACGGCGAGGTCGTCGCGGACGGCCCGACGGCCGACGTGGTCGTCTCCTCGCCCTCCTTCGCCCCCCAGGTCTCCAAGATCCTGGCCCCGGACCCGTGGCTCACGGTCACGCAGGTACGCGAGGCCCTGGCATGACGGCACAGGCACAGGCACAACCACAGACGCACGCCCCCCAGGCCAGGGCCGTCCGCCTCGGCCCCCGGGGCATCGTCGCCCTCGCCCTGATCACCCTCATCGGCATCGCCGCCTTCGGCTGGCCGCTGCTCGCCGACGCGGACTCCGGGCTCGCCCACTCCCAGGACGCCCCCTGGCTCTTCGCCGCGCTGCTGCCCCTCCTCGTCGGCGTGGTCGTCGCGACCATCGCGGACGAGGACGGCGGCATGGACGCCAAGGCCGTCGCCATGCTCGGCGTCCTCGCGGCGGTCGGCGCCGCCCTGCGCCCGCTGGGCGCGGGCACGGCCGGTCTTGAGCCGATGTTCTTCCTGATGGTGCTGAGCGGCCGCGTCCTCGGCCCGGGCTTCGGGTTCGTGCTCGGCGCGGTCACGATGTTCGCGTCCGCCCTGCTCACGGGCGGTGTCGGCCCCTGGATGCCGTTCCAGATGCTGTCGATGGGCTGGTTCACGATGGGCGCCGGGCTGCTCCCGGGCCCGCACCGCCTGCGGGGCCGGGGCGAGCTGGCACTGCTCGCGCTGTACGGCTTCGCCGCGTCCTTCGCGTACGGCACGGTCATGAACCTTCAGGGCTGGACGTACATCGGCGGCATGTCGTCCGGGATCTCCTTCCACCCGGGCGACCCGCTGGGCGAGAACCTGGTCCGCTTCGCCGCGTACTGCGCGACCACCTCGCTCGGCTGGGACCTGGGCCGGGCGGTGCTGACGACGGTCCTGACGTTCGCGCTCGGCTCGACCGTACTGAAGGCACTACGCAGAGCCACCCGGCGCGCTTCCTTCGAGGCCCAGGTCACATTCGAGGGCTCCGGCGGGTGAGGCCCCCCACAGGACCCACGTCACATACGACCCGGAATAGTGGACTTATGCGGCCTATATAAAGCCACAAACAGCCCCTCCGACCAGCCGTTTCACCCCCACCCCCGACCAGGGCCGGGGGACCCCGGATGCGAGGACCACTAGTACCGAGGGTGTTTGCGACGGCTCTTCGAGGTCGCTAAAACTGGTCCAGTCGCCGGGCACCGCCTGGCCCGATCACCGGGCCGCGGAGGCCCACGCAGGACGAAACCCCGCTCCTCCCGGGAGCTCATGCGGCTCTCCGGAGCTGCCGCCTGCTCCGCGACGGCCCATGTTCCCGACGTTAGGTCTCTCTGTGTCGTTCGCCGCCCGTCTCGCCGCCCGCAAGAACACGATCGCCGCCGGTGCCGCCACGCTGCTCGCCGCCGCCGGTATCGCGGTGGCCGCCGTTCCCGCCCAGGCCGCCCCCATGGGCGCCCAGGACGTGGCGAAGAAGATGATCCCGAGCGCCGCCCAGTTCCAGTGCTTCAGCAACATCGTCAACCACGAGTCCGGCTGGAACGTGCACGCCTCCAACCCGTCCAGCGGTGCGTACGGCCTGGTCCAGGCGCTGCCCGGCTCCAAGATGGCCACCAAGGGCTCCGACTGGCAGACCAACCCGGCCACCCAGATCGCCTGGGGCCTGGACTACATGAACTCGCGCTACGGCAGCCCGTGCGGCGCCTGGAACTTCTGGCAGCAGAACAGCTGGTACTGAGCCCCAGCTGAGCGAGTACAAGCGAAGCTCCCCGGTAGAACACCTACCGGGGAGCTTCTCCCGTTTCCTCCCCCGGGCACGGTCCCGACGGACGGCTCCCGCGCACCGCGCCTACGGCAGCGGTCGCGGCCCCGCCCGTCCGTTACCCCACCGTTTAGGGTGATTCGCAGGGTTGCTTATGGTGACCCAATGAATCAATCCGATCACCATCGGCGCACGGGCCGCAGAGGTCTCGCGTTCCTGGCCACAGCCTTGCTGGCCTGCGCCGCGACCGCACTCTGCCCCACCGGCGCCACCGCGTCGGCGGCGCCGCCCGGCTCGGCGGGCGCGGACGGTCCGGCCGCCGCCGCACCGGCGTCGAGCGGCGTTCTGTTCGACGCCTTCCACTACAGCGACTCGAAGGACCAGAAGCTCACCGACCACGGCTGGACGGTGCGCGACGAAGTCGGCGGCCCCGGCCCGGACGTGGATCCGAAGTGGGCGCCGAAGTGGGACGCAAGCGCTGTGACCTTTCCTGCCGACTCCTCCGCGCAGGGCGGCCGAGCGATGCGGTTGCGGGCCACTACTGACGGCACCTTCGCCGGTACCAGCGTGGCCCAGATCAACACCACCCGGTCCAAGTTCTTCACCGGCACCTACGCCGCACGCGTCCACTTCAACGACCAGCCCACCGCCGGCACCGCCGAGGGCGAGCACCCCGTCCAGACCTTCTACGCCATCTCCCCTTCGGACCGGATGAAGGGTGAGAACCAGAACTACAGCGAGCTCGACTTCGAGTACCTGCCCAAGGGTGGCTGGGGCACCACCGGCCATTCGCTGTTCACCACTGCCTGGCGCAACCCCGACACCAATGACAAGTTCCCCCTCAAGAACGCCAACGCCGCGACCTCGCTGCAGGGCTGGCACACGCTCCAGATGACGGTCGCGAACGACACGGTCGTCTTCTACGTGGACGGCCGTCGGTACTCCTCGATGGACGCCACGAAATCCAGGTTCTCTCCGCGCGAGCCCATGACCCTCAACTTCAACGAGTGGTTCGCCGAGCAGCTGCCCACAGGTGCGTCCCGCACCTGGGAACAGAAGGTCAACTGGGTCTACTACAACGAATCGGGTGCCCTGACGCCGGATCAGGTCGGCGCCGCCGTCGACGGCTACTACGCGAACGGCATCGATTTCGTCGACACCGTTGCCGAGAAGGCCGTCCCCGCTCCCCAGGAGACCGCGGCACACGACTACAACGGCGACGGGGTCAGCGACGTCTCGCTGCTCTACGACTACGGCACGACCGGTTCATCCAGTTGCGGCAGAAGCGGCACCAAGCACACAGCGATGTTCGGCTTGGCGGGCAAGGCCGACCGCTCCGGCGGCCTCGGCGGAATCGTCCCCCAATGGGACAGCCTCTGCGAGACCGCAAGCCCGAAGTTCGTCACCTCCGGCGACTACAACGGTGACGGTCAGAGCGATATAGCCGCGTTCTACGAGTACGGGAAGACCAGCCCGACCTGCCGGGGCGGCGACCCCGTGGCTGTGGCGATCCGCGTGTGGCTGGCCAACCCCGACGGATCCGGTACGCTGCCGATCCCCCGTACGGTCTGGGAAAGCGACTGCTGGGGAAGCGGCACCAAATACCTGAACTCCGGTGACTTCAACGGCGACGGGAAGACCGACCTCGCCCTCCTCTACGACTACACCGCCGGCCACGTACGCCTCTTCACCCTCACCGCCGACTCCAAGGGCAACGCCACGTTCGGCGGCGCGGTCTCCCGCTGGGACGCCACCAACTGGGGCACCGGCACCAAATACCTCACCACCGGCGACTACAACGGCGACCACAAAACCGACATCGCCCTCTTCTACGACCACGGAACCGCTGGGGCCACCTGCGCGGGCAACGCCCACCAAAGCGTCTCTATTTTCACCGCCGACCCCAACGGAACCGGCAACCTCCATAACCCCACCAAGGTCTGGGAAAGCCTCTGCTGGGGAGCCGGTACGACGACCATGAACTCCGGTGACTTCAACGGCGACGGGAAGAGCGACCTCGCCTTGCTCTACGACTACACGGCCGGGCATGTACGCCTGTTCACCCTGAGCGCCAACTCCAATGGCGACGGCGCTTTCGGCGGCGTCGTCTCCCGCTGGGACGCCACCAACTGGGGCACCGGCACCAAATACCTCACCACCGGCGACTACAACGGCGACCACAAAACCGACATCGCCCTCTTCTACGACCACGGAACCGCTGGGGCCACCTGCGCGGGCAACGCCCACCAAAGCGTCTCTATTTTCACCGCCGACCCCAACGGAACCGGCAACCTTCGAAACCCCGCCAAGGCCTGGGAAAGCCTCTGCTGGGGCAGCGGCACCACCACCATGAACTGACCCGGTACGAACAGGCGTCCTGAGCCACGACCACGTGGCTCAGGACGTCACCCCGGGCGGGGCCCGCTACAACCGCTGCAGGATCGTCGCCGTAGCCAACGCACCCCCCGCACACATAGTCACCAACGCGAACTCCCGATCCCGCCGCTCCAGCTCATGCAGCGCCGTAGCAATAAGGCGCGCGCCCGTCGCGCCGACCGGATGGCCGAGGGCGATCGCACCCCCGTTCACGTTCACCTTGTCCAGGTCCTGCTCGAAGACCTGCGCCCAGCTCAGCACCACCGACGCGAACGCCTCGTTGATCTCGACCAGGTCGATGTCCCGCAGCGACATGCCCGCCTTGCCGAGCACCGCCCGCGTCGCGTCGATCGGCCCGTCGAGGTGGAAGTGCGGGTCCGCCCCCACCAGCGCCTGCGCCACGATCCGCGCCCGGGGCCGCAGCTTCAGCGCGCGGGCCATCCGCTTGGACGCCCACATGATCGCGGCCGCGCCGTCGGAGATCTGGGAGGAGTTCCCGGCCGTGTGCACGGCGGTCGGCATGACCGGCTTCAGCCCGGCCAGCGCCTCCATCGACGTGTCCCGCAGGCCCTCGTCCCGGTCGACGAGCCGCCACATGCCCTGCCCGGCCGCCTGCTCCTCCTCGGTCGTGGGCACCTGCACCGCGAACGTCTCCCGCTTGAACCGCTCCTCCGCCCACGCCACCCCCGCCCGCTCCTGCGAGAGCAGCCCCAGCGAGTCGACCCGCTCCCGCGTCAGCCCCCGGTGCCGCGCGATCCGCTCGGCCGCCTCGAACTGGTTGGGCAGGTCCACGCTCCACTCGTCCGGGAACGGCTTCCCGGGCCCGTGCTTGGACCCCGACCCCAGCGGCACCCGCGACATCGCCTCCACCCCGCAGCTGATGCCGATGTCCACCACCCCCGCCGCCACCATGTTCGCGACCATGTGGCTGGCCTGCTGGGACGATCCGCACTGGCAGTCCACGGTGGTCGCCGCCGTCTCGTACGGCAGGCCCATCGCCAGCCACGCGGTGCGCGCCGGATTCATGGACTGCTCGCCGGCGTGCGTGACCGTGCCGCCGACGATCTGCTCCACGCAGTCCGCGTGGATCCCGGTCCGCCCGAGCAGCTCGCGGTAGGTCTCGCCGAGCAGATAGGCGGGGTGCAGATTGGCGAGCGCGCCCCCGCGCTTGCCGATCGGTGTGCGTACGGCTTCGACGATGACGGGTTCCGCGGCCATGAGCTCGTCCTCTCCTTGGCACAGTCGCCGGGGCCTCCCGGAGCCGCCGCGACCGAACTAGTACGCGTTCTAGTTCCGTATGCAGTCTGGTGAGACTTACCCCCGGTACGCAAGGGTTGTGCACGCACCCGCCGCACCCCCGCGCCCACAACCGAGCACCCCCGGCCCCTTGCCACTTGTAGAACCCGTTACTACCTTTCAGTCAAATTCTGATGGGTCGTCAGACAAGCTCAGACGCAAGCTCAGACAAGTACCGTCGAGATGGAGTTGCCGATGCGCTGCCCCCACCTGCCCGAGGGGTTCGACTTCACCGACCCCGACCTGCTCCAGGACCGCGTCCCGTACCCGGAGTTCGCCGAGGCGCGGCAGACCGCCCCGGTCTTCTGGTGCCCCCAGCCGCACGGCATCGCCGGCTTCGGCGACGACGGCTACTGGGTGGTGACCCGGCACGCGGACGTCAAATACGTCTCCACGCACCCGGAGCTGTTCTCCTCCACCACCAACACCGCCGTCATCCGCTTCAACGAGAACATCACCCGCGACCAGATCGAGGTCCAGCGGCTGATCATGCTCAACATGGACCCGCCGGAGCACACCCGGGTCCGCCAGATCGTCCAGCGCGGCTTCACCCCGCGCGCGGTCCGCTCGCTCGAAGACGCCCTGCGTGACCGGGCGTCACGGATCGTGGACACCGCGCTCGCGGCCTCCCAGGGCCGCGACTCCTTCGACTTCGTCACCAACATCGCCGTCGAGCTGCCGCTCCAGGCGATCGCGGAGCTCATCGGCGTGCCGCAGCAGGACCGCGCGAAGATCTTCGACTGGTCCAACAAGATGGCCGCGTACGACGATCCCGAGTACGCCATCACCGAGGAGATCGGCGCCGAGGCGGCGATGGAGATCGTCTCGTACGCGATGAACCTCGCGGCGGCGCGCAAGGAGTGCCCGGCGAAGGACATCGTGTCGCAGCTGGTCGCGGCGGAGGGCGAAGGCAACCTGTCGTCCGACGAGTTCGGCTTCTTCGTCATCCTGCTCGCGGTGGCGGGCAACGAGACGACCCGCAACGCGATCAGTCACGGCATGCACGCGTTCCTCACCCACCCCGACCAGTGGGAACTCTACAAACGCGAGCGCCCCGAGACGACGGCCGAGGAGATCGTGCGCTGGGCGACGCCGGTGGTGTCCTTCCAGCGTACGGCGACACAGGACACGGAACTCGGCGGCCAGAAGATCAAGGCAGGCGACCGCGTCGGCCTGTTCTATTCGTCGGCCAACAACGACCCCGAACTCTTCGACGACCCCGAGAAGTTCGACATCCTCCGCGACCCGAACCCGCACCTCGGCTTCGGCGGCGGAGGCCCGCACTTCTGCCTCGGCAAGTCGCTGGCGGTCCTGGAAATCAACCTGATCTTCAACGCGATAGCGGACGCCCTGCCGAACCTGACCCTGGCGGGCGACCCGCGCCGCCTGCGCTCGGCGTGGCTGAACGGGATCAAGGAGCTCCAGGTGAGCCCGTAAGGCTCGGGAGCTCTACAGGTTCCGTACGAAGTCGCCGAAGGCGGCGGGGTCGAAGCGGATGGCGGGACCGTGCGGGTTCTTGGAATCGCGGACGGCGACGGTGGAGGGGAGGGCGGCGATCTCGACGCAGGAGCCGCCCTGATCGCCGCTGTAGCTGGACTTACGCCACTGGACGCGGGTCAGATCCAGGTTGCTCCCCATACCGTTCCTCCATCGCGCGCCGGATCAGCTTCGCCGAGTCCTGGATGGACAGGGCGGCGGCTTGGAGGTGATCGTAACGGAGTGAACAGTCATTGACCGTGTCCGGGTTGGCAGTTGGATGACCAGCTCCGTAGCCCTCGGTGTAGACGATGGCCGGATCCCCGGTGAAGCGGAAGAGGTCGAACGAGCCTTGCAATCCGGCATGCGCCCCGACCCCGTACGGCAGGATCTGGATGTTCACCTTCGGGTTGCTCTCGCACGACAACAGCCGGTCCAGTTGCCCGCGCATCACCTCGGCCCCGCCGATCTCCTGGTACAACGCGGCTTCACCGATGATCGCCCAGAGGACCGGCGCGCTTCCCTTCTCCAGGATGCGCTGCCGGGCCAGCCGGACCGCCGTACGGTCGTCCAAGTTGCTTTGGTCCAGCGTGCCGAGAACAGCGCGCGCGTACGGCGCGGTCTGCAGGAGCCCGTGGATCAGGTGCGTGTGGAACGTATAGATCTCAATCGCCCGCGCCTCAAGCTCGGCCACCTGCTGAAACCAAGCCGGAAGTTGACTTCGCAGCACCAGCGGCAGGAGCCGGGACAGCAGTCCGCCCGTGCCCAGCGCGATGTCCGCGCGTTCGCTGAAGTCCGCCGTCGGCAACTTGCGGGCCGTCTCGATCTGACCGATCAGCGAACCCGTGTACGAGATGATCGCGCCCAGTTGCTTCTGGGTGAGCCCGCCCGCCTCGCGGTAGCGGCGCAGCTCGTAGCCGTAATAGTCGAGCGGCGAGGCGCTCGGATCGAGGACGTTGACGTGGACCACGGCGGGTACCCCCTCGTGCTCAACTCCACTTACTCCTAAGCGGGTTGCATTCGTGCCGTAGCCGAGAGTAGCCATCGCGCGCCACGCTCGTACCATGAACGACAATTCCCCGTACGGCATGCGCTTCACCGTCGGCGCGCACTCCGCCCGCCATGTCCGCAGTATCGTCCGCACCCACCTCGACTTCTGGGCCATGTCCGAGCTCGTGGACGCGGCCGAACTCGCCGTGACGGAGCTGCTCGCCAACGTGGTGCGGCACGTACCGGACCGCTACTGCGAGTTGAGCATCCACCGCCGACCGCACGGTGTCCGCATCGAGGTGTCGGACAGATTCCCCCAACTTCCCCTGCCCCTCAACGCGTCGGAGGAGGACGAGTCCGGGCGCGGGCTCGTCCTCCTGGACGCGGTGGTCGACAAGTGGGGCGTCTCCCCCGGACCGGCCAGGGGCGGGAAGACGGTGTGGTTCGAGTGCGCCACCGAGCACGGGGCCGCAGTCGAGGAATCAGCCCGCGTAGTCGCGGATCACCCGGCGCGCCACGCGTGAGCGGGAGCCCGCGAGCTCGGCGTCGATCGCGGCGGTGGCGTCCTCGGTCGGACGGACGGAGGCCGGGTGCGCGGCCGCCTCGGCCAGGCGCCTGCGGCGCAGATGGGTCGGCGGGTGGGTGGAGTCGACGGCGTGGCCGCGCAGGGCGGCGACCCGGCGCAGTCGCTCGTACTCCCGCTCCGGTACGGCTCCGATGCGCTCGGCGAGCCGGTCCCACAGGCCCCGCTCGGCCTCGTCGCGCGAACCGGCCCCGCGGCTCTTGGTCTGCGCGGCCACCGACTCGCGACGCAGTTCGAGGGAGACCGAGCCCACGACCAGGAGCTTGTCCATCAGCTCGACGGCCGCGTCCGTCGAGGCGGCGCGGGCGGCGGCCTCGTCCGCCAGGTACTCGGCGCGCTGGGCCGCGCGGAGGGTGAGCTGGTCCAGCAGGACGAGCACGCCGTACACCGCCCATCTGGGCACGGCCATGAGGTAGTTGGCGAACCGTTCGGTCATGGTCGGGTTCGGCGTGGGCGAAAGGAAGTAGACCCAGAGGGAGAGCGAGCGCAGCGCGTTGTGGACGATCGCGCCGTGCCGGGTGTCGCCGTTGGCGTAGTGGCCCAGCTCGTGGCCGAGGAGGGCGACGCGCTGTCGGGGGGTCAGCACCTCCCAGAGGCCGAGCCCGAGCCGGAGCACCCGGCGCTGCCGGATCCCGTACGTGCTCACCGAGGCGTTGGCGTCGGCCTCGATCACCACCGCGTCCACCCCGCGCGTCCCGACGACGGCCGCGACCTCGTCGATCAGGCCGAACAGCTGCGGCGCGTCGGCCCGGTGCAGCACCGGCTCCTCCACGGTGGTGGACAGGGAGCCGAAGCGGGGCCGGAGGACGACGGCGGTGCCCAGGAGCAGCAGGCCGAGCGCCCAGCCGCTGAACGTGCCGATGCCGCTCACGAGAACCGCTGTCCCCGCGACGGCGAGGCCGAGTGTGACGGCGTGCACGAGGAGCGCCAGCGCGCGGGCGAGGACGCTCGACGCGTCCTTGCGGGCGAGGCCGTCGGCTCCCTCCGCGAACAGCTGCTCGCCGTGCCGCCGCGCCAGTCGCCGCCGCACCGCCTCCAGCCGCCCCTCGGGCGCTTCCGGCGCGCCCGGGTCGACGTTCCAGCCGCACGCGGCGCACCACGTCACGAACCTCGGGTCGACCGGCACGCTCTGGCCGCAGTCCGGGCACGCCTTCGCCGCCGGTCTTTCGCTCTCCACGATTCCGTTCCCCTCCCCTGGCGGCCCCTCCCCAGGGCCCGCCGTCCGCGCCGGACGCGACCGCGCCGACGAGGCAGGGTAACGCTCACCTCTTGATTGCCCGCATGACGACTGAAACAGTTGTTCATGAACGTGATCGCAACCGGATCGGTGGGGGTATGAGCACCCAGAAACAGAATCAGCAGCATCAGGACCAGCTGGCCGTCACCGAGCGGACCCGGCACCGGCGGCTGCGTGAGCAGGGCAGTACCGATGTGGCCGACCTCGACGCGATACTCCGGGGCGGGTTCGTCTGTCATCTCGGGGTCGTCGTCGACGGGGCGACCATGGTCGTGCCGACCGTGTACGGCGTGGACTTCGACGCCCGTACCCTCTACGTCCACGGATCCGTCGCCAGCCGCAGCCTCGTGCGGGCGCCCGCGCAGACCGTCTGCGTCACCGTGACGCACATCGACGGGCTCGTGCTCGCGCGGTCGGTCTTCGAGCACGGGGTGAACTACCGGAGCGCCATGGTCTACGGGGTGCCCAGAGCCGTCACGGACGGGGACGAGCTGCTGCACGGGCTGCGGGTGGTGACCGAGCAGTGCGCGCCGGGGCAGTGGGAGTACGCGCGGCAGCCGAGCCGCAAGGAGCTCGCCGCCACCTCGCTGCTGGCGCTGCCGCTCACCGAGGCGTCCGTGAAGACCGCGTCCGGCCCGCCCGAGGACGGGGACGGGCCGGACGGTGAGCTCGGGCTGTGGGCCGGGGTGGTGCCGTTGCGCAGCTACTTCGACGCGCCGGAGCCCGACCCCGTTCTGCCCGCCGGCATCGCCTTGCCGCCCCATGTCGCCGCTCTGGGCGCGGGCAGCTCCGGGAGCTGAACGCCGCGCGGGCCCGCGAGCACGTACACCAGGGCGAAGCCCGCGCCGACGACGGTGGCGCCGCCGACCGCGTCGAGCACCCAGTGGTTGGCGGTGGCGATGATCGCGCAGACCGTGAAGAGCGGGTGGAGCATGCCGAGCGCCTTCATCCACAGCTTGGGCGCCACCACCGCGATCACGATGCCGCACCACAGCGACCAGCCGAAGTGCAGGCTCGGCATCGCCGCGTACTGGTTGGTGACCTGCGTCATCGCCCCGTAGTCCGGGTTGGCCAGGTCCTGCGGGCCGTGGACGGTGTCGATGAAGTCCATGCCCGGCATCAGGCGCGGCGGGGCCAGCGGGAAGAACCAGAAGCCGACCAGGCCGAGCAGCGTGGCGAAGCCCAGGGCCGCGCGCGCCCAGCGGTAGTCGGCGGGGCGGCGCACGTACAGCACGCCCAGGACGGTGAGCGGCACCACGAAGTGGAACGACTCGTAGTAGAAGGTGAAGAACGACTCCAGCCACTTGGCGTGCTGGATCGAGTGGTTGGCCCAGCGCTCGATGTCGATGTGGAGCGCGCGCTCGATGGACGCGATCGTCCGGCCGTGCGCCTCGGCCGTCTCCCGTCCGGCGGTGGCTTCGAGGCGGATGTGGGAGTACGCGGAGTAGCCGACGCGGATGACGAGCAGTTCCAGGAGCAGGTTCGGGCGGCTGAGCACCCGGCGCCAGAACGGCAGCAGCGGGACGCGGGCCCAGCGGGCCGGGGCGGGCTCCGCGTACGTGGTGGGGACCGGCCTTCGGAAGTGCTCGGAGGTGCGCGGCAGGAACGGGACCAGGCAGGCCGCGAGCAGCGCGGTCAGCAGGGGAACGTTGTCACGTAACGGGTAGAGGACCGGCATGTTCGGCAGCAGCACCGCACCGGGCAGCGTCATCACCAGGACGACGAGGGCGGGCCACACCAGCCGGTCGCGGGCCTTGGTGCCGACCCGGCCGACCATCGCGAGCAGCACCCACAGCAGCTGGTGCTGCCAGGCCGTCGGCGAGACGGTGACGGCGACGCAGCCGGTGAGGGCGACGGCGAGGAGGAGCTGGCCGTCGCGCGCGTAGCGGACGGCGCGGCGCAGGCCGAGGACGATCACGGCGACGGCGAGCACCAGGAACAGCCCGATCTCCAGCGGCCCTTCGAGGCCGATCCGGAGCAGGGCGCCGTGCAGGGACTGGTTGGCGAGGCCGTCGGGGCGCGCGCCGAGCCCGGCGCCCGCCACGTGGTGCACCCAGTACGTCCACGAGTCGTGCGGCATGAGCGCCCAGGTCAGGGCGGTCGCGGCGGCGAAGGTGACGGTGGTGGAGACGGCCGCGCGTCTGCGTCCGGTGAGCCAGAGCAGCGGGACGAACAGCAGCACGGTGGGCTGGAGGGCCGCGCCGACGCCGATGAGCACCCCGCAGGCGCGCTCTCCCCGTACGGCGAAGCAGCCGAGCAGCACCAGCAGGACCGGGATGATGCTGGTCTGGCCGGTGGTGAGCGCATTGCGGACCGGCAGCGAGACCATCAGGAGGCTGATGGCGACGGGCGCGGCCACCAGCGAACTGCGGCGCGAGATGGGCCCCGGGAGCGCGCGGGCGGCGACGACGCCGAGCACCGCGACGAACAGCAGCGTGGAGAACGTCCAGGCCACGCCGAGCGCCTGCTCGGCGGAGTGGGTCAGCGGTTTGAGGACGAGCCCGGCGAAGGGGGTGCCGGTGAAGTGGTCCTGGTCGTACAGCGATCCCCTGACGTGCAGCACGCCGTTGTCGCCGGTCCAGGTCTCCAGGTCGGTGAGCCGTTCGCCTGGTGGAAGGCGCAGGACGTGGGCCATCTGCCGTATCGCGAGGACGGCGGCGACCAGCCACAGCACCGCCCGGGCCGCGCCCGTCCGGGTGTCCGCCGACCCCGAGTCCACCGTGCTGCCGCGTCCGCCGTGCTCCGCATTAGCCACGCCCCGCCAAGCCTCCCACCGTTCTCTAAAAGCCCGTTGTTCGCCCGTCGTACCGGCCCCGCCGTGCGGGGCGACTGCTCAGACCCCCACACCACCCCACTGAAGAGACTCAGACAACCCCCACTTCGCCTGACTGTCACCGGGGTTTTGACCGAAACCGCCTTGACCGGCCACGGGGAGGCGGCGGAACCGGGCGTGCCGGAATGTCGTCGTGGATCGCGACGGTGGTGGTAGGTGGGCGGTACGTGGAGGGGCGCGGCAGAGGCGGCGGCGTCGGTATCGGGCAGCGAATAGGGCTGGTCATGAGGGCATTGCTGACGCTCCAACTCGTCTCAATCGCATCCCCCGCGTACGCCTGCGGATGGGCGCGATGGTCCACGGCACGGGTACCCGGCTGTCCGTCCGTCAGGAGGTGTCGGCGGTGCGGTGGGACGGCCGCGACGAGCAGATCGTGATGAGCCTCACGGTCGACGGGAACGCGCCGAAGGCGGCGTGGATCATGCCGGTGCCGCACCGGGCGACGGTCACGCTGGGCGACCGCGCGCTCTTCTCCGACCTGGAGAGGGCGACGGCGCCGGTGCACAAGGACCGCGATCACTTCTGGCCGAGGGACGGGGACTGGCCCTTCACCCGCGACCACCACACGGTGGGCGACGGCGCGGCCGCCCCGAGCGCGGCGGCGCCGCCGGTCGGCGGTTTTGCCCCCACCCCGCCCCTTCCCCAAACCCTCCGGGGGTGGGGGTGAGTGGAGGTGGGTTTCCCGGGGGCTGAGCCCCCGGCCCCCGGGCGGTGCTCAGCCCCTGCACTCCCTCGGGGCTCCGCCCCCGACCCCGTTCTTCTGCGGACCATGGTGGGTTGCTCGCGCAGTTCCCCGCGCCCCTACAGAGGCGCCCCGCAGGGGCGCATTTCAGGGGCGCGGGGAACTGCGCGACCAGCCACATGCCGCCCGCAGCCGAACGCCCCGGCCGCCCGCCAGAGGGCTTTCGGGAAGGGGCGGGGTGGGGAAAAGGCCCGCCGCAGGCGGGTGGCGCTGGAGGACGCCGGACTGGCGAGGTTCGCAGGCGTGTCGTACGCCGCCGAGGGCACCACCCCGTACCTCACGGCCCTGAGCCAGTCCTTCTGGCAACCGTCCACGATCACGGGCGACCACGAACTGAAGCGCGTGGTCGTCCCGCCCGCGCCGGTTGTGGTGCCGCCGCCGTTGGGGTGAGCGGGGTCGTAGGGTCGGGGCATGAGCATCGTGAAGATCAATGTCCTGAAGGTCCCGAGCGAGCAGCGCGAGGTGCTGGAGCAGCGGTTCGCCGCCCGGGCCGGGTCGGTGGAGAACTCCGACGGGTTCGAGTGGTTCGAGCTGCTGCGCCCGGTCGAGGGCACCGACGAATACCTCGTGTACACCCGCTGGCGCAGCGAGGAGGACTTCGAGAAGTGGATGGCCACGTCGATGCGCGGCGCGCACGGCGGGGGCGGCGCGGCGGAGGGCGAGCGCCCCAAGCCCGCCGCGACCGGTTCCACGCTGTGGTCGTTCGAGGTCGTGCAGCAGGCGGCGCCGAAGGGCTGAACCGGCACCGCCGGAAGACCGCGTGTACGGCCCGTACGTCTTGGTGCATGTGTACGGGCCGTACATCCCGGTGCTCCCCCTAAAGCTCCAACATCCGCTCCGTCAGCTCCCGGTAGTCGCGCAGCGCCACGCGGAGTTCCTCGGTGTCGCCCTTCGCCGGGACGGACTGGCGGCGTTCCTTGACCAGTTCCGCGACGCGTGCGGCCGTCTCGGCCAGTACCGCGTCGGCCTCCTCCACGGACTGCCGGGGCTCGTCGATGAAGCCGCTCACCGCGCGGTGCAGCCGCAGCGCCCACTTGTCGCGCTCCTCCGTGGGGAGCAGGGGGACGGGGGCCAGGTCGGCGGGCGGGGGTGGCACGGGCTGGTCGGTGGCGCTTGCCGCCGAACTGGCCGTAGCAGCAGGAGCCTCCACCGCCGCATCGGTCAGCGCCGGATCGGAACCCCGTACCGCCGGAGCCACCTTGCCCTCCGCCGAGCCCGTCCCCGCCCCGTCCTCGTCGCGCCGCATCACACCACACTCCCCTTCGCATGCCGCCGCGGCAGCGCCGGGCGACGGGTCGGCTGGGCGTGGCGCGGGCCCGCCGTGAGGAGTTCCTCGAACAGGGAGCGGGCCTCTATGACCGCCTCCCGGATCTCCTCCGTGTCGCCCGTGCCCCGCGCCGCGCGGTGCACCCTGCGGTAGCCGTCGAGTTGGCCCGCGTGGTGCACGGAGAGCGCCGCGAGCTGGTCCTCGTACGCCTTCGCCGCCGGGAAACCGCGCTCCTCGGCCAGCCGGGCGACCAGCTTGTCGGCCGCCTCGGCGGCCCGGCGCGGGGAGTCGACGAACTGTTCCTGGATGCCCGCCCAGCGCACGAGGTAGTGCTCGCGGGCCTCCGGCGGCAGCGGGCGTTCGGTGAGCGAGCCGTGCCGCTTCAGCCGCTCGGCGAGCTCCCGCTCGGCGGCCCGGCGGTCCCCGTCGTGCAGGACGACCGCCCGTTCGTACTCGGGGCCGAAGCGCCGCCGCAGCCCGCGCCCGCCGGTCGCCGAGCCGCGCAGGGCGAACCGGACGGCGACGGCGAGGGCGGCCAGGGCGAGCGCCGCGATCAGGACGACAATCACGATCGTGGACATGTCTGCCTTCCCGGTGAGTTGGTCCGTACCCGCCGGGTTGCCAGGAATTCGGTGGCCAAACGGCACCGGTCTCGGGTAGGCAGGCGCCCATGAGTTGGATCATGAACCGCGAGCCCTACGACTCCCCCGACGCGGCGCTGCTCCGCCGCGAGTACTACGACGAGGTGGCGAGCCGCTGGTACGGCCGCCCGGCCACCGCCGAGGAGATCGAGGAGGGCCTCACGGACGACGGCGCCGACCGGCTGCGCCCGCCGCTGGGCGACTTCGTGGTCGGCCGCCACGACGGCGTGGCCGGCGCCTGCGGCGGCATCCTGCTCTGCGAGACCGCCCCGGTCATCGACGGCACGGCCCCGGCCACCGCCGAGCTGACCAGGGTCTATGTACGCCCCGACCTGCGCGGCACCGGCGGCGGCGCGGCCCTCCTCACCACCCTGGAGACGGCGGCGCGCCGCCTCGGCGCCCGCCGCGTCGCCCTGGACACCCGGCACGACCTGGTCGAGGCGCGTGCGCTGTACGCGCGCAACGGCTATCGGGAGATCGAGGCGTACGCCCAACGGCCGTACGCGGAACGGTGGTTCGCGAAGGAGTTGTGAGAAGCAAGGGACTCACCTCGCGTGGTCGCGGCGCAGCCAAGGAGTTGTGAGGAGCCCGAGAAACGCTCATCTCGCGTGGTCGCGGCGCAGCTCCGGTCCCCTCGGGCGCTCCTCGTCCGAGCCGGACATCTCGGCCGTCAGCTCCTCCACCAGCTTGACCAGGTCGGTCGGGCGGTCCGGGCCCCACCAGTCGCCGAGCAGCTCGGACAGGGACTCCTCGCGGGCCCGGGCGAGCCGGACCGCCGTCGCCCGGCCCGCCTCGGTCGCGACCAGGGCGATCCCCTCGCGCACGGCGAGGCCGCGCTCCTCCAGCTGCCGGGCGCCCTCCGTGACCAGCCGCAGCGGTACGCGGGTGCGCTCGGCCACGAAGGCCGGTTCCGCCGAGCCGTAGTGGTGGATGCGCAGCAGCAGCCAGCTGGAGGCGGGCAGCAGGTCCAGGCCCGCCCGGGTGGTGATCTTCTCGTAGACCGCCCGGCGGCCCTCCCGGGTGCCGAGCACCGACAGCGCCCGCGCGCACTCGTCGTACGACGACCGCTCGACCGGATTGGAGGCCACGGTCTGGCTGACGTCGGGCGCGGTGACCGCGCCGCGCAGCTTGTCCTCGCGCAGGAACCAGGCGATCACGAAGGCGAGCAGGGTCACCGGCACCGCGTAGAGGAAGACGTCGGTGATCGACTGCGAGTAGGCGTGCAGGACCGGGGGCCGCAGCGTCGGCGGCAGCTCGGCGATCGTGCGCGGGTCCGCGGCCAGCTGGGAGGGCCCGGTGCCCGCCGGGAGGTCGCGGCCCGCCAGCGCGTCGGCGAGTTTGCCGTTGAGGCGGTTGGTGAAGATGGTGCCGAAGATCGCCACGCCGAAGGAGGCGCCGATCGAGCGGAAGAAGGTCGCCCCGGAGGTGGCCACGCCCAGGTCGGCGTACCCCACCGCGTTCTGGACGACCAGGACCAACACCTGCATCACCAGGCCGAGCCCCGCGCCGAACACGAAGAAGTACACGCTCATTTCCCAGGTGGAGCTCGTCTCGCTGAGCTCGTGCAGCAGGAGCAGCCCGACGGTGACGACGGCCGTGCCCGCGATCGGGAACACCTTCCAGCGGCCGGTGCGCGAGACGATCTGGCCGGACGCCGTCGACGTGATCAGCAGCCCGAGCACCATCGGCAGCATGTGCACGCCGGACATCGTCGGGGTGACGCCCTGCACGACCTGCAGGAACGTCGGCAGATAGGTCATCGCCCCGAACATCGCGAAGCCGATGACGAAGCTGATGACGGCGACGAGGGAGAACGTGCGGATACGGAACAGCTTCAGCGGAAGGACAGGTTCCGCAGCTCTCCGCTCGACCGCCACGAACGCGCCGAGCAGCACCGCGCCCAGCACCGCGAGCCCGACGATCTGCGCCGAGCCCCAGGCCCAGGTGGTCCCGCCGAGCGAGGCGACCAAGACCAGGCAGGTGGCGACGGACGCGATCAGGAAGGTGCCGAGGTAGTCGATGGTGTGGCGGGTGCCGTGCACCGGGATGTGCAGCACGGCGGCGATCACGAGCAGCGCGACCACGCCGATCGGGAGGTTGATGTAGAACACCCAGCGCCAGCTGAGGTGTTCGGTGAAGAGCCCGCCGAGCAGCGGGCCGAGCACGCTGGTCGCGCCGAACACGGCCCCGAACAGGCCCTGGTAGCGCCCGCGTTCGCGCGGCGAGACGAGATCGCCGACGATCGCCATCGACAGCACCATCAGCCCGCCGCCGCCAAGGCCTTGGACCGCGCGGAAGGCGATCAGCTGCCCCATGTTCTGGGAGACGCCGCACAGCGCCGAGCCGACGAGGAAGATGACGATGGCGGCCTGGAACAGCTTCTTCCTGCCGTACTGGTCGCCGAGTTTGCCCCACAGCGGGGTCGCGGCGGTGGACGCGAGCATGTACGCGGTGACGACCCAGGACAGGTGCTCCATCCCGCCGAGGTCGCTGACGATGGTCGGCAGCGCCGTCGAGACGATGGTCTGGTCGAGCGCGGCCAGCAGCATGCCGAGCAGCAGCGCACCGATGGCGACGAGTACGGTCCGCCGCTCCTGCCCGACGCCGGGCCCGGCGCCCGGGGAGAGCGCGGTGGAGGCCGTTTCCTGGGCCATGGGCCGCCCCTCTCTGTCTCAGCCGCCCCCGCTGTCTCCGCCCCGCCACTCTCCATCCTGATCGCAATGTCCGGATATGGCCTGCCGGGCCCGCCCGGGCCCCCTCGGTGCGCCTCCACGGGACCTGCATAATCGCAGGCAGTTCAAGGGGAGGGGACCCACGATGACGGGACACGTATGTCCTGAATGCGGTATGGAACGCGAGCCCACCGGCAGACCGGCCTGCACCTGCGCGCTACGAGCGGACCGCTCGGCCGAGGTGGCCGCGTCGGAGGACTTCGACCCGCTGCGGATCAGGCCGTATGTGACGTTGGAGGACCTGGGGAGCCGGGAGGGCGGCGAGGGGGCCGACCCGGCGATGACGATGCCGCTGCGACCGGTGCCGCCGCATGCCGGTCAGGGTCTGGGGTCGCCCATGCGGCCCGGGCTGGGGACGACAGGGCTCCCCGCTGACGAGCTTGGGGCGACTGCGGCATTCCGGACCACCCCTCAAGGGGCGCGGGGAACTGCGCGCCCAGCCACCCACGACCCGCAGACGACCGACCGCCGTCGACGCCGCCCCCTCCTCCTCGCCACTCTCGCCCTCGCCGCTACCGCGACCATCGTGGCTTTCGCAAGCGGCAGCCTCTTCGGCGGAGACTCCGGCACCGACGCCACCGGCCCGGCCACAACGGTCAGCACCGCCCCGGACCCCGCCACCACGTCCAGCTCCCCCTCCCCCACCACCGCGGAGCCCCGCACCACCCCCCACACCAGCCCCTCACCCCGCAAGAGCTCACCCTCCCCGAGCCGTACGCCCAAGGCCTCCACCAGCCCGTCCCGCCGCCCCGCGACGCCCACCCCCACCCCGTCGCAGGTCACCGGCACAGTCGACACCACGACCGCCCCGCCCGCGCCGCCCGCCACGGCCCCCGTGCTGCGCAAGGGCGACGACGGCCCCGAGGTCACCGAACTCCAGGACCGGCTGACCCAGTTGACGATCTACAACGGACGGATCGACGGCCACTTCGGCTCCAAGACGGAGAACGCGGTGCGTACGTACCAGTCGTACACGGGCCTGGAAAGCGACCCCCCGGGCGTCTACGGCCCGGAGACCCGCAGCGCCCTGGAGGCGCAGACGTCCTAGGGGAGTCGAGGGCCCCGCGACCAGGCCGGTTGGACCATTCGACCTTCATTTTGTATCGTGATGGAACAAAGTGGTTCCGCCCGTACTCCCTGACCGGCGGGCGGAGCCACTTGTCTCTGCTCCCGCACCCAGGAGTCCGCCGATGACGGCCACGCCCACGACCCTGACCGCCCGCGCCCTCCTGCTGGACATGGACGGCACGATCGTGAACTCCGACGCCGTGGTCGAGCGGTGCTGGCGCCGCTGGGCGGTGGAGCACGGGCTCGACCCCGAGGAAGCGCTGAAGGTCGTCCACGGCCGCCAGGGCTACGCCACCATGGCCGTCCTGCTGCCGGACCGCCCGATGGAGCAGAACCTCGCGGACAACCGCGTGATGCTCGCCGAGGAGACGGCCGACACCGACGGCGTCGTCCCCGTCCCCGGCGCCCCCGCCTTCATGGCCTCCCTCGCCGCGCTCCCGCACGCCCTGGTGACCTCGGCGAACGAGCCGCTGGCTCTGGCCCGGATGGGCGCGGCCGCCCTGCCGATGCCGCCCGTACGCGTCACGGCCGAGCACGTCGGCGCGAGCAAGCCGGACCCCGAGGGCTTCCTCAAGGGCGCCGCCGAACTGGGCTTCGCCCCGGCGGACTGCATAGTCTTCGAGGACTCCGAAGCGGGCATCCAGGCGGGCCTGGCAGCGGGAATGCGCGTCATAGGCGTGGGCCCGCGAGCGGCGGCACACAACCCGACGACGCACGTACCGGACCTGACACACGTAACGGTGACGGCGGAGCGGGACGGCACGCTGACGTTGCGAATCGCCCCGTAGGGGCGTTCTCAGGGGCGCGGGGAACTGCGCGACCAGCCACACACGGCCCGCAGACGAACACCGCGCCCCCAACCGCCGTCGTCAGCCGGCAATGGCCTCGAACAGGCTGAACCCGGCAAGCGCGGCCATGAGCGCCGCCGCCACCTTCGTGATGAGCCGCAGCGGCACGTACTTCATCAGCGTCCGCCCGCCCAGGATCCCCAGCCCCGCCACCGCCCACAGCGCCAGCACCGCCCCGACACCCACCGACAGCGGGCTGTCGTACCGCGCGGCCAGGTTCGCGGTCATGATCTGC
The DNA here is from genome assembly GCF_014649795.1 of Streptomyces melanogenes. GTDB lineage: Bacteria > Actinomycetota > Actinomycetes > Streptomycetales > Streptomycetaceae > Streptomyces > Streptomyces noboritoensis. The sequence goes on along the minus strand of NZ_BMTS01000003.1, from coordinate 120,014 downwards.
GTCAGGTCCCCGAACTCGGCGACCAGGATCAGCATGAACCCCGCCCCGGACACCTTCCAGAAGGACTGGTCGGCCGGGGCCTTCACGCCGTCCTCCTCCTCGTCCTTCTTGAACAGCAGCATCGCCGCGCCCGCGAGGAAGAGGACGCCCACGATCGCCTGGAGCAGCCGGTGCGGCAGCAGCGTGAGCACGCTGCCCGCCGCGATGGCGAGCGCGACGTGCAGCAGGAACGCCGCCGCGACGCCGACGAACACGTACGACGCCTTGTAGCGGGTGCCGAGCATCAGACCCGCGAGCGCGGTCTTGTCGGGGAGCTCGGCGAGGAAGACCACGCCGAAGGTGATCGCCAGGATGGTGAAACTGAGCACGGAAGAGTCCTCGATCGGTCGGGCGCGGCGCGGCCGTACCGAGAGCGTGTCACGAAAGGAATCCGGGGTCGCTTCGGCACAGCAGCTGCGCCATGAAGCGGAAAGCGGTCATGGTTCACTGCGGCCGAAGGTCTCGCTGGCGAGGCCCTCGCGGGCCTGCCTCCGGGCGCCGGCTGGGGTCCCTCCCGAGGGAGAGTCCAGCAGTATGTCGACGTTCCGGCGAAGAGCTACTCCCCTTCTGCTCCGTACAGAATACGGGACACCGCCCCGCACCCGTCAGGGACCAAAGTCCCCCGCCCAGGGAGCGGGGCCGAGGTCACCCCGCCGCATCCCGGTGCACCCGCCCCCGCCCCACCAGCTCCAGCACCACCGACACCGCCACCGCCTGCACCGCCATCAGCGCGACAAGCACGAACAGCTGCACCGCCCCCGCCTGCACCGGTGACGCCCCGCCGAGCAGCATCCCCACGAACGCCCCGGGCAGCGTGACGAGCCCCACGGTCCTGGTCTGGTCGAGGCCGGGCAGCAGCGCGTCGGACGCGGCCGGCCGGGCCACCTCCAGGCGCGCGTCCCGGTCGAGCAGCCCGAGCGCCATCCCCGCCTCCACCTCGCCGCGCCGCACGGTCAGCTCGTCCAGCGCGCGCCGCCCGCCGAGCACGGTCGCGGTGAGCGCGCCGCCGATGAGGATGCCGGTGACGGGGATGAGCGCGATGCCCTTGACCGGGACGAGCCCGGTCAGCAGCAACAGCCCCACCACCGGGGCCACCCCCGCCGCGATCGGCAGCGCGGCCCACCACCAGGTGCCGTTGGGCGTCATCCGCCGCCCGGCCGTGCGCACCGCCACCGCGTACATCAGCAGCAGGAAGCAGAGCAGCAGCGGCACCGAGCCGACCACCCAGTGGATGGCGCTCGCCACCACCGCGAGCTGAACGGCCGCGCGCACCCCGGCGACCAGGATCTCCTTCGCCCGGCCGAGCCGCGCCACCGCCGCGACACCGGCGGCGACCAGGAGCAGTACGGCGAGAACGACCCCGAGCGTGACATTGACGGGCAGCAGCACGCGCCCACCGTACGCCGGGACTCGCCCCGTACCGGGTGGTGCAACCGTGGCATACGGGGCGTCAGTTACCTTGCGGGACAAGGGTGTCAAGAGCGCCGCACCCCTTGATGTGACGTGCCCATGTCGCCACTCTGTTACCTGGCGCCCACCCCCAGGAAACCTGGCGCCGCCACGATGACCGGGCCGCGCACCCGCGCGCCCGGCCAAGTCCCCCCACACCAAGGGAGTTCGCATGTCAGGTGTCTACGCGCGTCGAATAGCCAGGCTCTCCGCGCTCACCGCCTCCGCCGCCCTCCTCGCCACCGCGAGCCTGCTCACCGCCCCCGGCGCCCAGGCCGCACCCCCCACCCCGGTCAGCGCCGCCACCGCCCGCAGCTACCTCGCCGCTATGAACGCCACCCCGGAGGGCTCCTCCGACGGCTACAGCCGCTCCAAGTTCCCGCACTGGATCACCCAGTCCGGCACCTGCAACACCCGCGAGGTCGTCCTCAAGCGCGACGGCACCAACGTCGTCACGGACTCCAGCTGTGCGGCGACCAGCGGCAGTTGGTACTCCGAGTACGACGGCGCCACCTGGACGGCCGCCGCCGACCTCGACATCGACCACGTCGTCCCGCTCGCCGAGGCCTGGCGCTCGGGCGCCAGCTCCTGGACGACCGCGCAGCGCCAGGGCTTCGCCAACGACCTGACCCGGCCCCAGCTGATCGCGGTCACCGACAACGTCAACCAGGCCAAGGGCGACAAGGACCCGGCCGAATGGCTGCCCTCGCGCACCGCGTACCGCTGCACGTACGCCCGGATGTGGGTGGACGTGAAGCACTACTACAACCTGACCGTGGACTCCGCCGAGAAGTCCGCGCTGCAGTCGGTCCTCAACGGTTGCTGACAACGGCTGCTGACAGCTGACTATCTCGCCCCTCCGTCCTTCCGTACCGTACGGAGCGACGGAGGGGACGAGATGGCCGGACTGCGCCTGGGACCACTGCTGCGGTACGTCGACGGCGGGTCCGGCACGTCGGCCACGGTCTGGGTGGAGGCGGACCGGCCCTGCACGGCCGAGGTGCGCTGCCCGGACGGCGCCGGCGGCTCCGCCCGTACGTTCCAGATCGCCGGGCACCACTACGCCCTTGTCCCGGTCACCGGTCTCACCCCGGGCGCCGCCACCCCGTACGACGTGCTGCTCGACGGGCGGCGGGTCTGGCCGCCCGAGCGCTCCCCCTTCCCCCCGTCGGTGATCCGCACGCCCGGCGTGGCCCCGCTGCGGGTCGCCTTCGGGTCCTGCCGGTGGGCCGCCCCGCCCAAGGGCGAGCGAGACCCCGCCGGGCCGGACGCCCTGGACACGCTCGCCACGGCCCTCGCCGCACAGCTGGCCGCCGACCCGGACGCCGAGCGGCCGGACGTGCTGCTGCTCCTCGGCGACCAGGTGTACGCCGACTCCGTCTCGCGGGCGACCCGCCGCTGGCTCGCCGCCCGGCGCGATCTGGCCGACCCTCCGGGGGCGCAGGTCGGGGACTACGACGAGTACACCCGGCTCTACGACGAGTCGTGGGGCGACCCCGAGGTGCGCTGGCTGCTCTCGACCGTGCCGAGCTGCATGGTCTTCGACGACCACGACGTGATCGACGACTGGAACACCAGCGCCGCCTGGCTGGCCGAGATGCGCGCCACCGCGTGGTGGTCGGAGCGGCTGGTCGGCGGGCTGATGTCGTACTGGGTCTACCAGCACCTCGGCAACCTCCCGCCCACCGACCTCGCCACCGATCCGTTGTACGCGGCGGTGCGGAGCAGCCCCGACGGGACGGACGCGCTGCGCCGGTTCGCGGCCCAGGCGGGCACCGATCCGGCCGCCGTGCGTTGGAGTTACCGCCGCGACCTCGGGCGCGTACGGCTGCTGATGGTGGACAGCCGGGCGGCCCGGGTCCTGGACGAGCAGAAGCGCGCGATGCTCGACGAGGCGGAGGCCGACTGGGTGCGGGAGCAGGTGCTCGACGGGTCCGGCTCGTACGACCACCTGCTGGTCGGGACCTCGCTGCCGTGGCTGCTGCCGCCGCTCGTCCATGACGCGGAGGGCTGGAACGCGGCGCTGTGCCGGGGCGAACGCGGCCCGCGCTGGGCGCGGTTCGGCGAGAAGCTGCGCCGCCGAGCGGATCTGGAGCACTGGGCGGCCTTCCCCTCCTCCTTCTCCGGGCTCGCGGAGCTGATCGCCCGCGCGGGCTCCGGACCGCAGGCGCCCGCCACGGTCTGCGTGCTCTCCGGCGATGTGCACCACGCCTACCTCGCGGAGCCGGTCTGGCCCACCGGCGGCCCGGACGCGCGCGTGCTCCAGCTGACCTGCTCACCGGTCCACAACTCGGTGCCCGCGACGCTCCGGGCCGCGTTCCGCTTCGGGTGGAGCCGGTGGGGGCGGCGGCTCGGGCGGATACTGGCCCGGCACGGCCGCCTCGGCGCGCCGCCGGTGCGCTGGCGCCGGACGGGCGGCCCCTGGTTCGGGAACCAGCTGATGACGCTGACGCTGACCGGGCGCACGGCCCGGCTCCGGCTCGACCAGGCGCGGGCGGGACGCGGCGGGGCCGCCCGGCTGGTCACGGTCCTGGACGAGGACCTGACTCCGTAACCCTGGTGACCCTGCGTCCCGCCGCGTTTGCGATACGTCCATGTATGACCCCCGTAAAGATGAATTCCAGCCAACCCTGATCTGAATCCAACCGGAATTAAGCCATCTACTTAAACTTGAACTTGCAAGTACTACTCAGGTCTACCTAACGTGGAGGCTCCACCGGCCCCGTCCCCCACCGAAGGAGCCCGTCCCCATGGCTTCCCCCACGTTCCCCTCCGCTCTGAACACCGAGCGCGCCAAGCCCTACGTCCTGGCGCTGTTCCGGATCGTCACCGGCTTCCTCTTCGCCTGCCACGGCGCCGCCTCGCTCTTCGGCTGGTTCGGCGGCGCGGCCGGGACCGGCGGCACCCTCGAGACCGGCGCCTGGCCCAACTGGTACGCCGCCGCCATCCAGCTCGTCGGCGGCCTGCTGATCATGGCCGGACTCTTCACCCGCTCCGCCGCCTTCCTCTCCTCGGGCTCCATGGCGTACGCCTACTTCGACGTCCACCAGTCCGGCGCGCTGCTCCCGCTCCAGAACGGCGGCGAGAACGCCGCGATGTTCAGCTGGGTCTTCCTGCTGCTCGTCTTCACCGGTCCCGGCGCCCTCGCCCTCGACCAGCTGCTCGGCGGCCGCGCCACGGCCGCCCTGCCGGAGGCCGGCGCCGCCGCGACCCCGAGCACCCCGGCGGGCACGGCGCGCTGACGCCCCGCCACACCGAACGACCGTTCACCGGCTCGCCGGTGACACCCCACCCCCGAACGGAAACCCCACGCGCCCCAGGCGTACGCTGTACGGCTGTACAGCGACCCGGCCGCAGACCAGCGACAGCGGGGCGCATTCCGTTCGGGGGTCGTAGTGCTGGAGAGTGTGGGGTCGCTGACCGGCAGCCCATGGATTTACGCCGTGGTGACTGTCTCCGTTCTCCTGGACGTGTTCCTCCCCGTCCTGCCCAGCGGGGTCCTGGTGATCACCGCCGCGACCTCCGCGGCGGCCGGTTCGACCACCGCGGCGGGCGCCCCGCACGCCATACGCGACGTGCCCGACCTGCTCCTCCTCGCCGCCTGCGCCGCCGCGGCCTCGGTGCTCGGCGACCTCGTCGCGTACCGCCTCGCCTGGCGCGGCGGGGCGCGGCTCGACAAGGCCATCGCCCGCTCCCGGCGGCTGACCCGCGCACAGGAACGTCTCGGCGCCGCGCTGAGCCGGGGCGGCGGCGCGCTCGTCGTCATCGCCCGGTTCGCCCCGGCGGGCCGGTCCGTCGTCTCGCTCGGCGCGGGCGCGGCACACCGCACCCCCAAGGAGTTCCTGCCGTGGTCCGCCCTCGCCGGGGTGGCCTGGGCGGGCTACAGCGTGGGCCTGGGCTACTTCGGCGGGCGCTGGCTCGGCGCGACCTGGCTCGGCACGGGCATCTCCGTCCTCGCCCTGTTCGCGGCGGGCTCCCTCGCCGCCTACGTCATGCGCCGCCCCCAGGCCGCGGTGGCCGGCCCGGCCGCCTGACGCACGCGACCGCGCCCCCCGCGCGGGTGCGGTTACGCCGGGGTCCTGACCGGCACTCCCCGTATCTCCAGGCCTTCGAGCAGCTCGGCCGTGGCCCGCGCTATCTCGTCCACCGCCCGGTCGAAGACCTCCCTGTTGTGCGCGGCGGGCGCCCGGAAGCCGGACACCTTGCGCACGTACTGGAGCGCCGCCGCGCGGATCTCCTCGTCGGTGGCCTCCTCGGGGAGGGCCGGCGGCCTGAGCGTCTTGATGCTTCTGCACATGCCTCAAGTGTGACGGGTACCACTGACAACGGCCTCGGTAGAGTCGGGGCATGGCGGCAGCAGACGAGGTGAAGGCACAGGGGCCCAAGGGGCCGACCGCACCGGCGGGGCCCTCGGAGCCCGTACGGATCGACAGCTGGATCTGGTCCGTACGGCTCACCAAGACGCGTTCCATGGCGGCGACGGCGTGCCGCGCCGGGCACGTCCAGCTCAACGGCGAGCGGGTCAAGCCCGCGCACACCGTGAAGGTGGGCGACGAGGTGCGGCTGCGGCTCGAGGGGCGGGAGCGGATCGTCGTCGTCGCGAAGGTCATCCGCAAGCGGGTGGGCGCGGCGATCGCCGCCGAGACCTATGTCGACAACAGCCCGCCGCCGCCCGCTCGCTCGGACGTGCTCGCGGCCGGGGTGCGCGACCGGGGCCTGGGCCGGCCGACCAAGCGGGACCGCCGGGAGATGGAACGGCTGCGCGGGCTGTAGGGGCGCACGAGGCGTTGGCCGGTAGGTAACTCGGAGGCCAACTCCCGCCGTACCGGAGTAGCTTGGAGGACCGGGGGCCAGGGGAGCCCCCGGAACCGTCCCTAGAGGAACACGCCATGATCCTGTTACTGATCGTTCTGGCGCTGGTCCTGTACGGCTTCGGCTTCAGTCTCGGCGGCATAGTGTTCTGCGTCGCCGTGGTGGCCGTACTCTTCAGCGCCCCACGCCGTGGCCGCTCCACGGCACCGTCCGGCGGCTCGTCCGGAGCCGGCGGGTCCAGCCGTGGCGGCCAGGACACGGACTACCGGGCCTACCGCGCCCGCCGGGACCGGATGGACCGGTGGGAGCGGCGCTACCGCAGGGAACGGCAGAGCCGTCTGTTCTCCCTGCGCCGCCCCTGACCGATCGAGCGCCACCGCGAACAGCACACCGCACCACGCACTGAGCACGACCCACGCGCGCGAGGGCCCCGGACCGAAGCGGTCCGGGGCCCTCGTGCGTGCGGCGCGCCCGTCAGTGGGCGGCCGCGGCCTTGCTGTCGACGCCCGTGCCACGGGGCTCGGCCGCGGCGGCCTTGGGCACCAGCAGCCGTTCGGCGAGGTAGCCGAAGACCAGCCCGAAGCCGGCCCACAGCGTGACCTGGATGGCGAGGGCGGCCAGGCGGAACCTCCACAGCAGCGTCGCCGGGAAGTCCTTCGGCACCTCGTTGACGGCGGGCAGGAACGCGTACGCGAGCCCGACCGCGACCAGGAAGGCGGCCGAGGCGACGACGGTCGCGTTCCAGTTGCCGAGGCGGGGCGCGAGCCGCTTGCCGAGGATCACCGCGGCGACGGCGAGCAGCACGCTCAGCGCGATCATCAGGAAGTACAGGGCGGTGCGTTTGCCGATCGTGTCGGGGTCACCGATGGACGGCGGGTTCGCCGGGTACTTCAGGAACGGGACGACGTAGACGGTCAGGAGCGCGCCGAGCGAGACGAGCGCCGCGGTGGCGCGCGGCCCGAACCGGCCGATCCGGCCGAGCGCGACGCAGAACGCGAGCGCCGCGATGCCGCCGATGGCCACGCCGAACACGAGCACACCGGTGGCGAGGCCGCCGGTGGACTGCAGGGTGCGGCTGAACACCTCTTCGCCGTGTTCGTGCGCGTGCGCGTCCTCGAAGTCGATGGCCGCGTCCACCCGGGGCTCGCCCAGGACGTACGCCACGACGAGCGCCAGGAGGCCCGCGGCGAGGCCGGCGAGCATGCCCCGCACCAACAGGGCTCTGACGGACAGGGAGTTCACGAGTCGGTACCCCTGGTCTCAGTGGCAGGGGAAGCCGAGCAGGTGGCGTCCGTCGTGCAGCCACTCGTGGACGTCCTCACCGGAGAAGACGCTGGTGGCACCCTGCTCGGAGCCGACGAAGTACAGCAGGACGAGCATGAGGATGCCGAAGAAGAGCGCCCAGGGAGCGATCGCCTTGAGCGATATGGGGGTGATGGCCGACGTTGCATCTGCGCTGGGCGCAGGGGCGGCGGAGAGAGCCACGGCAGAACCTCCTGGGGAACACGCGTCCCGGTCATTGGTGCCTTTGTCGACGGTGGTGGGTCTGACTTCCCCGTCTTCGCTCCCTGTTGAGGGCGCTCGCCGGGTTCACAGTGGCGCGACCGTGCCGGAATCTCACCGGGCTTCCTTCACACCGTCTTTATGTCGACGAGACCGTACCGCGTGCGGGACCGCGCCGCTACGGCGCGCGGGTGCACAACCCCCGCGCCAAGTGCGCGAACGGCCGTGCTCTGCTTGACCCATGACCGTACGCGTGATGTTGATCTCACCCCCGGCCGACCGCTACGCGCGCGAGGCGAGAGTCGGAGACGACGCGGCCGCCCCGGACGAGGGCGCGGTCCGCAGGGTCAAAGACGCGGCGGCGGCGCTCGCGGTACCGGCCCGCCGACTGAAACCGCCCTCCTCGCTCTACGAGTTGGCGGACGGCCTGCCCACGTGCGACGAACCGGCCCTGGCCGACTGGGATCTGGGCCGGTGGCGGGGGCGGCGCCTTGACGAACTGAGCACGGCGGATCCCTCGGGGGTACGGGCGTGGCTCACCGATCCGGGGGCGGCGCCGCACGGCGGGGAGAGCCTGCTCGCGCTCGTCGCGCGCGTGGGCGCGTGGCTGGACACGCTGCCCGCGGCGGGCGGCCGGATCCTCGCGGTCGCCTCCCCGGCGGTGGTCCGCGCCTCCGTGACCCACGCCCTGGCCCTGCCGCCCGCGTCCTTCTGGCGCCTGGACGTGGCCCCGCTGACCCTGACGGAGCTCTCGGGCCGCGCGGGCCGCTGGAACCTGCGGTGCGGGCGCCCGGCGGAGGGGGCGCGGTAAAGACGAAGGCCCCCCGCCGTGACCGGCGGGGGGCCTTCACCACGCGTGGGCATGGACGGTTTCGAACCGCCGACATCTGCTTTGTAAGAGCAGCGCTCTACCCCTGAGCTACACGCCCGTGGCACATCCGTGGATGAGGGAACAGCGTACATGGCCCCCCGGGCAGGGCTGCAAACCCGTTCGCCGGGGCAGGCGGGTCGGCGGGGCGGTGCGAACTAATCGGCCGGTGTGTTCGTCACTACCTGGTGGGAGAATGAACCGGCAGGCGGACACGGCACGGGAGAGGGATGTGACGGCGACACACGCGCGGCCGTACAGCAGAGCGGGTGCCATCGTCCCCGGTGTCGGAGTGCGGGCGGCCGGGGGCCGGCGGGCCCTGACGGACGCGCTCGCGCTCGTCGCGCTGCCGCTGGTGCTCGGGGCCGCGCTGCTGCCCGGCGCGTTCGCCGGAGGCGGGACTCGGCGCTGGTTCGGCGGGCGCGGCGAGAGCGTGCGGGCCGACGCGCAGGCCGCCAAGGACGCGGCGGCCGCCGCCTTCTACGAGCTGGACACCGCCCAGCGGGACCTGCGGATCTCCATCGAGACGATCACCGCCGTGGACAGCTCGCCGCGCGCCCGCAAGGCCGTGGACGACTTCGCGGCGCTCGGCCGGCGGATCGACGAGGTCAGCAACGACTACATCACCGCGGTCGACGCGCACGACCTGGACCGCGACGACCTGGACGCCTCGGTGGCCTCCCGGGCCCGGGGCGAGCTGACGAAGGCCAAGGACGACCTCGTCCGGGTCAAGGGCGAGCTCGACCGGTTCGAGCAGAGCCTGGGGCCGCTGCTGTCCACCGCCGAGACCCAGCTGGCGCGGCTCGCGCCGGCCGTGGAGCGGGCGCGACAGGCGCTCCTGGCCGCGAGCACCGCTCTCGACGCGGTGCGGGCGTCCGGACTGAGAGCGGACGATCTCGCCGCCCGCCTCGCCGCCCTCGGCCCCGAGCTGACCCGGCTCAACCAGGGCGCGGGCCGGCACGGCGTGCCGGAGACCCTGGAGCGGGCCGACCGGGTGCTGCGGGAGGCCGAGGGCGTGCGCGCCGAGGCCGAGCGGCTGCCCGAGCGGGCCGCCGAGATCGACCGCCGCCTGGTCTCGCTGCGCACCCGCGCACAGGCGCTGACCACCCGGGCCGGGACCGTCGACCCGGTCCTGAGCGAGCTGCGGCGCCGGTTCGCGGCCGCCTGCTGGCAGGACCTCCAGCAGGTCCCCGAGCAGGCGCTGGTGAACGTCCGGCAGGCCGAGGAGAAGCTGAAGGAGGCGGCCGCCGCGCGCGACGAGCAGCGCTGGGCCGACGCGACCTCCCGGCTGAGCACGGTCAGGGCGCTGCTCAACACCACCGACGAGGCGGTCTCGGCCGCCGGGGACCGGCTCCAGCGGCTCAACGCCGTGGCGAAGGACCCGCAGCAGGAGATCCAGCGGACCCGGTTCGCGATCCGGGACGCGCAGCGCCTGGCGATGTCCGGCCGCAGCACCCCGGACCCGCGCCACGCCCGCCCCCTCGACGACGCCGTGGCGCGCCTGGAGCGCGCGACCGCCACGCTGGAGGGCCGCCACCCCGACTACTGGCACTTCCTCACCGAGACCGAGGCGGTCCGCCAGAGCGCCGCGCGCGTGGTGGCCCAGATCCGCGAGGAGCGGGGGCACGGGGCCTGACGGCCGTCACCGGGACGAGTTGTCGCGGCCGCGCGACGGGCGGATCCTGGGAGGTACGGACGACACGAGGAGGCCGCCCATGGCCACCCAGCCGCTTCATCCCCTGCGCCACCCCCTGCGCACCCCCCATGTGTCCCTCGACGAGCACCTGCCCGTCGACCACCGGCTGAGCCAGGTGTACCGCTTCGGCGCCGGGATCATGGGGCTGTTCCTGCTCGTCTTCGGCATCCTGGGCCTCACCCACAACATCGGGTTCTTCGACACCGGGGGCAAGGAGGTCGCCGGGCTGAGCACCAACGGCACGCTCAGCGTGATCTCGATCGTCGTCGGCGCGCTGCTCCTGTACGGCATGGTCAGGGGCGGCAACTTCGCGTCCTGGCTGAACATGTCGCTCGGCGTGCTCTTCCTGATCAGCGGGTTCGTGAACCTGGCCCTGCTGGACCGCGGCTCGCAGAACTTCCTCGCCTTCAAGATGCAGAACGTGATCTTCAGCTTCCTGGTGGGTCTGGCGCTGATGGTCTTCGGGATGTACGGGCGGGTCAGCAGCCACCTGCCACATGACAACCCGTACTGGAAGGCGCGGCGCGAGGCGGAGGCGCAGGCGGAGCCGGGCGTGCGGGAACGGCCGCTGCGGTAGGCCCTGCGGTAAGCCGCACCCCGCCGCCGCCGGGCGGTTAGCCTGGGGGCATGCCTCGCTATGACTACCGGTGCCGCTCGTGCGGCGACACGTTTGAAGTCAGTCGGCCCATGGCTGAGTCGGCCGCACCCGCGGTGTGCCCTGCCGGGCATGGGGACACGGTGAAGTTGCTGTCCACCGTGGCTGTGGGCGGGATGGCCAAGGGTGGGCCTGCGCCGTCGCCGTCCGGCGGTGGGTGTTGTGGTGGGGGCTGCTGCGGCTAAGTGCTTTGACTGCGGGCCGAATGTGGCTGGTCGCGCAGTTCTTCGCGCCCCCTAGCGTCGCTTACGCGACAAAGTGAGGCCGTCTGCCACGATCAGCATCACGCTGTCCATCCGCTCGTCCCGCCTCACATGCTCGTTGAAACGTTGGATCCCGGCGGCGGGACCGGTCGCCGCCGGGTCCACGACCTCGCCGTGGAAGAGCACGTTGTCCACCGCGATGAGGCCGTTCTGGCGCATCCTGGGGACCAGTTCCTCCCAGTACGCGATGTAGTTGTCCTTGTCCGCGTCGAGGTAGGCGAAGTCGATGTGCGGCTCGGTCGGCATCGCCCGCAGGGTGTCGAGCGCCGGAGCGATCCGCAGGTCCACTTTGTGCGCCACGCCCGCCTTCGTCCAGGCCTCGCGCCCGTACGCCGTCCACTCCTCGGAGATGTCGCACGCGATCAGCCGTCCGTCGTCGGGCAGCGCCTGTGCCATGGCGAGCGCCGAGAAGCCGGTGAAGGTGCCGACCTCCACCACGTGCCGGGCGCCCGCAAGCCGGACGAGGAAGGCGAGCAGCGGGGCCTGCTCCTCGGCCGACTGCATGCCCGCGTGGTCGGGCAGCCGGGCGTACGTCGTCTCCACCAGCTCGCGCTGCACCGCGTCCAGGGGCGGGTTGTGCGCCAGCATGTACGCGTACAGCTCGTCGGTGATCTTCGTGGTGTTTCCCTTGGTCATACGGGCGAGTATGCGACCGGTCAGGTCGTGGCGGGCGCATTCCGGGAGGCCGTGGCGCGGGTGGCGAACCGGCGCACGATCTCCTCGCCCGCCAGCACGCCCCGCTCGTCGAGGACGTCGACGTGCGGCGCGGTCCAGCCGGACTCCGCGAGCTCGCCGTGGCCCGGGCGCCAGCCCTCGTCGGCGGCGAGCAGCAGGTCCGCGTCGAGGAGCGAGTCCCCGGCGGCCAGGGTGAGTTCGGCGCCGGTGCGGCGGGCCACCTCGTGCACGGCCGCGCTCTTGGTGAGCGGCTTGGGCACCGCGTAGATCTTGCGGCCCTGGAGCGAGACGGTCCAGCCGCGCTCCTCGGCCCAGGCCGTCAGCTCCTTGACCCAGTCCCCGGGCAGCAGCGCGCGCTCGACCACGAGGTACGCGAACAGGTCCTCGGCGACCCGCTCCTTGCGCAGCCAGGCCGGGTCGGCGGCGGCCGCGATGTGGGCGCGTACCTCGTCGAGCGGGGCGCACTCGGCGGCGATGCGGGCGTCCACCAGGCGCCGCCAGTCGCGGTCGGCGACCCCGTCGACGAGCAGCTGCCCGCCGTTGGCGCAGATCGCGAACTTGGCGGGCAGGCCGGGCAGTTGGATGCGCTGGTACTGCTTGCGGGTGCGGGTGGTGGTGGGCACGAAGACCGTGTCCGGGTCCGCCTTGAGCGCGGCGAGCAGGGTGGCGGCGTTCTCGGTCATGTACGAGAGCGGCTTGTGCTCGTGGATCTCGACGCAGAGCAGCCGGGGGGCCCGGGGGTCCGGCATGGTCAGGTCGAGGGCCGCCGCCGAGTAGATGAGCGTACGGTCCAGATCGCTGGCTATCAGGGTGCTCATCGGGAGGCCACCGCCTTGCCGTCGGCGCCGGTCGCCCCGCGCGTGTACTGGGGGTGGATCAGTCCGACACAGCTGTACGGCAGGTCGTCGACCCATTCCACCGGTACCCCGCGCTGCTCCGCAAGGAGGCGTACGTGGTCGAGGTCGGCCCCGGCGCCCCGGTGGGCCAGGATCTTCCAGGGGACGCGGCGCAGCAGGACGCGGGTGGTCTCGCCGACGCCGGGCTTGACGAGGTTGACGTCGTGGATGCCGTACTCCTCGCTGATCCGCTCGACGGCGGCCCAGCCCTCCCAGGTGGGGGTGCGGTCGGTGCCCTGGAGCGCCTTGGCCTCGCGCTCGACGTCGGCGGCGACGTCGTCGAAGCGGGCGGCGACGGCGTCCAGGAAGTCCACCGAGACGTCGGAGTCGGCCAGTTCGCGGTAGAACTTGGCGCCGTGGAAGTCGCCGGGCCCGATCAGGTCCTTGCGCAGCACGGTCCGCGATATCAGCCCCGACACGGTCGAGTTGAGGCACGCGGAGGGGATGAGGAAGTCCTCGCGGGTGCCGTACGTACGGACGCAGGAGCCGGGGTCGGCGAGGACGGCGATCTCCGGGTCGAACCGGTCGAAGTCGGGGAACTCGCGGATCGCGGCGGCCAGTTCGCGGGTGATGGCGCCCTTGCCGGTCCAGCCGTCGACGAAGACGACGTCGGCGGGGTCGTGGTGGGCGGCGAGCCAGCGCAGCGCGTTGGGGTCGATGCCGCGGCCGCGCACGATGGAGACGGCGTAGTGCGGCAGGGCGAGCCCGTGCCGCCGCTGGGCCCAGCGGCGCATCAGGACGCCCACGGGGGTGCCGGCGCGGGCCAGCGAGACGAGGACGGGCCTCGGCGACCGCTCGGCGAGGACGGTCTCGGTGACCGTGCCGACGGCCCGCGCGATCCGGTCGGCCGAGGCGTCCAGGGCGGCGCGGAAGAGCTCCTGGTACTGGGGGGACGGCTGGTACTCGACCGGCAGCGACTCCGCGTAGTGGGCGCCGCCGCTCTGGATCGCCTCCTCGCGCTCCTCGGTCGGCGCCTCCAGCTCGACCCCGGACAGGTCCTTCAGCAGCCAGCCGACCTCGTCGGGCGCGTACGAGGAGAATGCGGGCCCGCGGAGGGGTTCGGGCAGGGGCTCGGACATGGGGGCACCTTCGGGTACGTACGAGGGGACGACGGCCAGCACGACGTGCGGGATGTGCGCGGCGAGCCTGGCCAGCAGGCCGTCGGGGGCGTGCAGTGCGGGGGTGTCGGCGGCGGAGTCGACGACGGCCACGACGGTGTCGTACCCGGCGCCGGCCACGTTGTACGCGTAGCGCTCGCCGGGGCCGTCGGAGGGGTTGTCGTGGGCGGGGAAGACGAGGCGGGTCCGGATGGCGTAGCCGGGGTCGTCCACGGCGAGGACGGGGGACCGGGTGGTGGTGGAGAAACGGACGTCCGCCCCCGTCTCTTCCAGGGCGAGGGCGAGCCGCAGGGGCGCGTACATCAGCTCCTCGAACCCGAGGAGGAGGGTACGGCCGGGGGTGCGGCCCAGGGCGCCCTTGATGGCGGCAGCCATCTGCGGAAGCGCGGCCTCCAAGACCACCCGGTGAGCCGGGGTGAACCCGTGGCGCCCCCCGTCGGGCACGCCGTCCGGCCAGCGGAGGTCGACGCGGGTCGGGGCTGGGGTCGAAGGAACGGCGCCCGGCGCCGGGGTGCCGCTGTGCCCACCCGTGCCGCCCCTAGCGGCACGATTGCCCACAGCGGCGGCAGCATGAGCGGCGGCCGCAGGGCCACCTGTAGCGACAGCAGCAGGAGCAGCCACACGCGCAGCATCAGCCGCAGGCGCCGCAGCCGCCCGGTCAGGGCTTTCGGGAAGGGGCGGGGTGGGGGAATTCTCGTGCTCGGCCACCAGGGCCTGGCCCTTTTCCAGCACTCCCTCCGGGAGCAGAACCGTTCCTGCCGCCAGGGTCACCAGGGACACCTCCGCCCCGATCTCCGCCGCGAACGTGGTCAGGCGGGTGCGGTCCTCCGGGGAGCGCATGTCGACCAGGGCGACTATCACGTAGCGGGGACGGGGGTAGCGCGCGTGCAGGGCGCGGATCGTGTTCAGGACCGTGTTGCCCGTCGAGAACTCGTCGTCGACGAGGACCAGCACCCCGTCCCCCGCCAACAGCCCCGGATCCTCCGGCAGCAGCAGGTGGGAGGTGGCGTGGGAGTGGGACTCCTCGAAGCCGCCCGCCCGCGCGACCCCGTCGACGGGGCGGCGCGTGGAGTGGAGGTAGGGCGCGACGCCCAGACCGTCCGCCACCGCGTGGCCCAGGCCCGTCGCCGTCTCCGCGTAGCCCAGGACGACCGCCCCGGCCGCCTCGGGGCCGAGCAGCTCCCGTACCTCCTCACCCAGCGCGAACCCCGCCCCGTACACCCGCGAGGGCCGCTGCGGCACGTGCTTGCCCAGCACGTTGGAGACGAGCAGATGCGCCCGCTTGGGGTTGCGGCGCAGGGCGAGGCCCAGCAGCTCGGGCAACCGCTCGTCACCCTGGAGTTCGACCCCGAGCCGCTCCGCGACCCACGTTCCCGACCAGACACCCACGTTGTCGACGCTCTCCGTCTCGATCTCGATCATCCGGCCAGGCCGGCGGTCAGCAGCTCCACGAAGCCGGTGTCCTCGTTGGCGACGCCGAAGACCTCGGCGCGCAGCAGAGTCCGCTCGGCCCACGCGCGGTGCGGCTTCACCTCGTTCATCTTGTTCGTATACGCGGAGCGCAGCACTCCGCCGCCGCCCCGCTCCGGCCGCAGGATGTCCTGGGCGTCGCTGTACTCCTCGTGGCTGACCACCGACAGCGCGTGCACCGGCACCACGTGCGAGGGGTGGATGCAGGTCTTGCCGAGCAGCCCGTTGGCGCGGTCGAGCTCGATCTCGCGCAGCAGGCCGTCGATGTCGTGCTCGATCAGCGCGTCGCGCAGCTCCTCCGCGCGCCCCTCAAGGAAGGGGCTGCGGCGCAGCTGGGGCTTGAACATGCGCTCCTGGAGCCGGAAGTACTCCCACACCGGCCCGGTGATCGTGAAGCCCGTGCCGTCGGCGCGGCCGAGCACGTTGACCACGTCCGCGATCACCCCGGCCACGATCTGCACGTCGTACGCCGTCATGTCCGGCGAGCGCCGCAGCCCGTACGCCGAGCAGAAGTCGGTCACCCCCAGCCGCAGCGCCAGCACCCGCTCGCGGTACTTGTCGACGGTCCTGGCGATGCCGGTCAGCGTGTCGCAGCGGGTCTCCAGATGCAGCAGCTCGGGCGATTCGAGCACCGGCATGGCGAAGAGCCGCCGCCCGCTGGCCGCCTCGGCCGCGCCGAGCGCCTCCAGGAACGGCACGCCACGCTCCTCGGTGAACTTCGGAAGTACGAATCCGGACAGCATCCGCACCGAGGAGCCGAGCCGCTGCACCAGATCGGGGATCTGGGCGGGCTCGCGGACCCGGATGAACAGCAGCGGGGTCTGTCCGCCGCGCGCGTCGAGGTCGGCGAACTGGCGGACCAGATTGGCCTCCGCCCCCGCCACCTCGGCGTCGTCGATCGAATCCTCCAGGCAGAGCACCATGGACACGACACCACGGCGGGCCTGCTTGAGGACGTCGTCGGCGAGCGTGGGGCGGGTCGCGGGACTGTAGAGCGTGGCCCCCAGGGCGGCGGACAGCACGCGCGCGGGAGAGTCCGCGCTGAACTCGGCGGGCTCCCGGTGGAACAGGTCCTTACGAGCAGCAGGCGGAACGTGCCCGAAGTGACGCATATGGATTCCCCTGTACTGCAACGATGGCCCGGACTGAGTGAGGGTGGGTGGCCGGTAATAGTACGTAAGAACACATGTCGCGAGTTCCCCGCAGGTGTGAAATCCAGGTAACCCGCCCGCGCCCTTCCCGTGTCGCGGGCGGACGCGGTACGTAACGTACGTACCGCTCATCTGCGGGACAAGGCCGCGCTCGGGCCCCCGCGTTGTCCGGGCGGGCGGCGGGAAGGCAGGATTGCGACCATGACGCACGCGATGCTGAAGGGATCCAACGTCCCGCTGGACGCCATGGCCGTGAGGGCCGTGCTCCGCTGGACGCCGGGCGCCGACGTCCCGGACGTGGACGCCTCGGCGCTGCTGCTCGCCGCCGACGGCCGGGTGCGCTCCGACGAGGACTTCGTCTTCTACAACCAGCCGCGCCACCCCTCGGGCCTGGTGCGGCGGCTGCCCAAGAAGCGGGTCGGGGACGGGCTGACCGACACCATCGAGGCGGATCTGGCCGCGCTCGACGCGTCCGTCGACCGCGTCCTGGTCACCGCCTCCTCGGACGGCGCGACCTTCGGATCCGTCCGTGACCTGCGGGTCCTGCTGTACGACGCGGGGCCGGTCGTCGCCGAGCCGCTGGCCGTCTTCGATGTGAAGGCGGAGACCGGCGAGGAGACCGCGATCATCTGCGGCGAGCTCTACCGGCGCGGCGACGCGTGGAAGTTCCGCGCCGTGGGGCAGGGCTATCCGACCGGTCTGGTGGGCCTGGCGACGGAGTACGGGATCTCCGTGGACGAGGACGGCGACGGGGCCGAGGAGGGCGCGGACACCGGCTCGTCCGGCGCCCAAGCGTCGACCCACGGCCACTCCGCGTCCGTGCCGCAGCCGCACGCCGCTCCCCCGGCCCGGCCGCAGCCGCAGACCCAGCCCTATGTGCCGCCGCTGCCGGCCGCCTCGCCGCCCTCCTACGGCTATCCGCACCCCGCGCCGCCGCAGCACCCGCCCGTGCACCAGCCCTCGTACGGCTATCCGCAGCCCGCCTCCGCCCAGTCCGGCTACGGCTATCCGCAGCCGGTGGCGGCGCACGCGGGAGAGCCGGAGTTCACGCTGCCGCCGATGGGGCCGCAGTTCATCCGGCAGTGACGGGCGGGGCCGGGCGGGCGGTGGCCCGCCGGGCGCGCTCACGGGCGCACTCTCAGGCCTTCGTCTTGTAGCCGCGCCCCCACTGGAGCCCCCATCCGTAGAGCCGGTCCAGCTCGGCCTGGAAGCCGTACACGAACTTCACCTCGCGCCGCACGACCATGTCCCCCTTGACGTTCTCGATGGTGACGACCGCGCAGGAGCGGGCCTGCGGGGCGTGCTCGTCCAGGTCGATCTCTATGCGCGGGCCGTTGCTCGGGTAGAGCGTGACCTTGGCGTGCGTACGGTCGAAGGCGGGCGTCTGGTCGTAGATGTAGACGAAGACCAGCAGCCGCTTGATGGACTCGCGGTGGTCGAGGTTGACGTAGATCGTCTCGCCGGACGGCGAGCCGAACCGGTCGTCGCCGCTGAGCTGGACGTACGGCGCCGCGTTGGTGGCGCCGAAGAAGCCGCCGAGCGGCTGCACCACGCCCTTGGAGCCGTCGTTCAGCTCGTAGAGGCAGCCGAGGTCGAGGTCGACGTTGACCACGCCCTGGGTGTGCGCCTGGACCACGTCCGGCTTGAACATCTTGAACGGGTGCCGCAGCACGCTGGACCCCGACCGGCCGCCGAAGTCGGAGGTGCGCATCCGCCACGACAGGTTGACGCGCAGGGACCCGGAGTTGGCGCCCTGCTTGCCGAGCGAGACCACCGGGTGCCGTTTGGTCAGCTCGATGGCGTTGCTCGCGGCGCTGCCCGTGTCGAACTGCGCCGAGGGCCTGCCGCGCAGCAGGCTGTCCCAGAAGGCCATCTGTTCCCCACCCCTATACGAACCACAGTGAACGGCCCCGCATCAGAAGAACGGCGGGGCGGCCGGAAGGCGCGAACCTCCCGGCCGCCCCGCTCAGAGCGTTCCGCAATCGTCGACGGGTCACACCACGGATTCAGACCCCCGTGGAGACTTCCGCCTTCTCACTGAAATCCCCGCCGCCCTCCGCGGCGATCCGCTTGTTGCGGCGCACCGAGGACCAGAAGGACCAGGCGATCAGGACGACGCCGACGAGGCCGGTGATGACCTCGTTGATCTCGTACTGGATGGTGACCAGGAGGATCACGGCGAGGGCGCCGATCGCGTAGTGCGCGCCGTGCTCCAGGTAGACGTAGTCGTCGAGGGTGCCCTGGCGGACCAGGTAGACCGTGAGGGACCGCACGTACATGGCGCCGATGCCGAGGCCGAGCGCCATCAGGACGATGTCGTTGGTGATGGCGAAGGCGCCGATGACGCCGTCGAAGGAGAACGAGGCGTCCAGGACCTCGAGGTAGAGGAACATGAAGAACGCGGCCTTGCCGGCCAGCAGGACCGCCGAGGCGCCGCCCTTGCCGCTCTTCTTGGCCGCTTCCTCGGCCTCCAGCTCGGCTTCCTCCTCTTCCTCCAGCTTGTCCTCGAAGTAGCCGGAGAGGCCGCCCACGATCATGTACGTGATCAGACCGGCGATGCCGGAGATGAGGACCGTCTCACCCTTGTCGGCGTGCGCCCCGCCGTGCAGGTGGGCGTGGGTCGCGAAGGTCATCGAGGAGACGAGCAGGACGCCGAGGGCGATGGCGACCGAGAGCATGTCGACCTTGCCGAGCTTGGCCAGCGGCCGCTCGATCCAGCGCAGCCACTGGATGTCCCGGTCCTCGAAGATGAAGTCCAGGAAGATCATGAGCAGGAACATGCCACCGAAGGCGGCGATCGACGCGTGCGCGTCGGTCACCAGTTCCTTGTAGTGCTCCTTCTCGTTCAGCGCGAGGTTGACGGCCTCGATGGGGCCGATCTTGGCGCTGATGGCGACGATGACGACGGGGAAGACCAGCCGCATGCCGAAGACGGCGATGAGCACACCGATCGTGAGGAAGATCTTCTGCCAGAAGGCGTTCATCTTCTTCAGGATTCCGGCGTTGACCACCGCGTTGTCGAACGACAGCGAGATTTCGAGGATGGACAGGATCGCCACGATCCCGAAGGCGGTCCAGCCGTCGTAGAGCACTGCCAGGGCCAGACCGACCGCAGTGATCACGAATGACCAGCCGAAGGTTTTCAGAATCACTGACTTCCCCATCTAGCTAGGCGGGGTCCCCCCAGACGGACGTCTGGGGGAGGGTCTCCCCCCGCGCCGCACCCTACTTGGGCACGGCTTTACGAAACGTTGACCCCGAAGTCTAGAGCGATCCCCCGCAGTCCGGACGCGTACCCCTGACCCACTGCACGGAACTTCCACTCGCCGCCGTAGCGGTAGAGCTCGCCGAAGATCATCGCGGTCTCGGTGGAGGCGTCCTCGCTCAGGTCGTAGCGCGCGAGCTCCTTGCCGTCGGCCTGGTTGACCACCCGGATGAAGGCATTGCTGACCTGGCCGAACGCCTGGCCGCGGGCGTCCGCCTCATGGATGGAGACCGGGAAGATGATCTTGTCGCAGCCGGCCGGCACCTTCGTCAGGTCGACGATCAGCGACTCGTCGTCGCCCTCGCCCTCACCCGTCAGGTTGTCCCCGGTGTGCTCGACCGAGCCTTCGGGGCTCGTCAGGTTGTTGTAGAAGACGAAGTACTCGTCGCCGAGCACCCGGCCGTTGGCGCACAGCAGTGCGCTGGCGTCGAGGTCGAAGTCGGCCCCGGTGGTGGAACGCGCGTCCCAGCCGAGGCCGACCAGCACCTGGGTGAGGTTCGGTGCGGCCTTGGACAGGGAGACATTGCCCCCCTTGGCGAGCGTGACGCCCATGATCGTGAGTCCTCCCCTGAGTGACGGACGAAGGGTTGAGCGCGTCCGGCGCCGCACGGGGAGTGCGGCGCCGGACGGGAGAGAGCGACGGCTCAGACGTTGACGCCGAAGTCCTGCGCGATGCCGCGCAGACCCGACGCGTACCCCTGGCCGATGGCGCGGAACTTCCACTCCGCCCCGTTGCGGTACAGCTCGCCGAAGACCATGGCGGTCTCCGTCGAGGCGTCCTCGCTCAGGTCGTACCGGGCGAGCTCGGTGTTGTCGGCCTGGTTCACCACGCGGATGTACGCGTTGCGGACCTGGCCGAACGACTGCTGGCGGCTCTCGGCCTCGTAGATCGAGACCGGGAACACGATCTTGTGAACGTCGGCCGGGACACCGGCCAGGTTCACCTTGATGACCTCGTCGTCGCCCTCGCCCTCACCGGTGAGGTTGTCACCCTGGTGCTCGACGGAGCCGTCGGGGCTCTTGAGGTTGTTGAAGAAGACGAAGTTCGAGTCGTTGGCGACCTTGCCCTGGTCGTTGGTCAGCAGTGCGCTGGCGTCCAGGTCGAAGTCACCCCCGGTGGTGGTACGAGCGTCCCAGCCCAGACCGACGATGACCGCGGTCAGGTTGGGGGCGGCCTTGGTCAGCGAGACGTTGCCGCCCTTGCTGAGGCTGACTCCCACGAGTCCTCCCATTGGTGTGAGGGGCCGGCTCAGTTCAGCGTCCCCGTCGTGCGTTGGCATCGGATCAACGTCTGGATCCTAGTGACCGGTTCCCGCCTCAAACAGGCGATTCGGCCGAAGGTTCACAGGGTGTCGAGCGCCTTGACGTAGTCATTGAGGTCCCGGGCGTCCGGCAGGCCGTTCTCGACGGTCCAGCGGACCACGCCGTCCTTGTCGATGACGAAGGTGCCGCGCACCGCGCAGCCCTTCTCCTCGTCGAAGACCCCGTACGCGCGGCTGACCTCGCCGTGCGGCCAGAAGTCCGAGAGCAGCGGGTACTCCAGGCCCTCCTGCTCGGCGAAGACGCGCAGCGTGTGGATCGAGTCGTTGGAGACGGCGAGCAGCTGGGTGTCGCGGTCGGTGAACTG
Source organism: Streptomyces melanogenes (assembly GCF_014649795.1). GTDB lineage: Bacteria > Actinomycetota > Actinomycetes > Streptomycetales > Streptomycetaceae > Streptomyces > Streptomyces noboritoensis. The sequence continues at coordinate 98,527 of NZ_BMTS01000003.1, read as the reverse complement.
CGGCAGGTTGTCGCGCAGCGCGCACAGCTCGCCCGTGCAGACGCCGGTGAAGGCGAACGGGTAGAAGAGGAGCACCACGTTCTTCTCGCCGCGGAAGTCCGAGAGCTTCACGGTCCGGCCGTGGTTGTCCTTCAGCTCGAAGTCCGGGGCCTTGGTGCCGACCTCGATCGCCATGGAAACGCCTTCCCTTCTGTGGGTCCGGTCCGACGGCCGCGGTGGACCGTCACGGTGCCCCCACCCTACGCACAGGGCCCCCACCGGCGGTGCCGGTGGGGGCCCTGGGGCGTGGAGGGGTCAGCGCTTGCCGGACTTGAGTCGGGTGCCCGACCAGTCCTTGCCCACGCTGATGCTCTTGGCCATGGAGAGGCCGGCAGTCTGCGCGGCGTCGCTGATGTCGCTGGGCTCGATGTATCCGTCCCGGCCGGTCTTGGGGGTCAGCAGCCAGATGGTGCCGCCGTCCTCCAGCAGACCGATGGCGTCGACCAGGGCGTCCGTAAGGTCGCCGTCCTCGTCGCGGAACCAGAGCACGACGACGTCGGCGACGTCGTCATAGTCCTCGTCGACGATGTCCTGGCCAATCAGGGACTCGATGCCCTCGCGGAGATCCTGGTCGACGTCTTCGTCGTAACCGATCTCCTGGACCACCTGTCCGGGCTCGAACCCCAGCCTGACGGCCGGGTTGGTCCGCTCCTCCGCGTGGTCCGCGGTCGCGCTCACGGCTTGCCTCCTGATCTTGATTCGGTAAGTAATGCGGCCCCACGCACGCGCGAGGCTTGGGCGTAGTCCACACGGGCGGGACGAATCGCGCAAGTACCAGGCCCCCGAACCCGCCCTTTGGGGTGCACTGTGCCCCCAGTCAGGGGCGAACCCGGGCCCGGTGGTGATTCATCCCACACCCTTGCAGATAGTTTGCACGCTTCTGCTCCGTGCGTACGCCAATCGGGGTGACGCGCCCTTTGGGGAACACACGCACGGCTTGGGCGTAAGGTTGCGATTTGGGCGGCCGCACACCTCGTTACCCCTCGGTAGAGATGACGTTTGCGTCCTCGCGGTCCACGATGGGATGCGGCGCACCAACCCCGCCCGCCCCCGACAGCGAAGGAACAGCGTGGCTTCCGGATCCGATCGCAACCCGATCATCATTGGCGGCCTTCCCAGCCAGGTCCCGGACTTCGATCCGGAGGAGACCGAGGAGTGGCTCGCCTCCCTGGACGCGGCGGTGGACGAGCGGGGCCGTGAGCGCGCCCGCTATCTGATGCTCCGCCTCATCGAGCGCGCCCGCGAGAAGCGCGTGGCCGTGCCCGAGATGCGCAGCACGGATTACGTCAACACGATCGCCACCAAGGACGAACCGTTCTTCCCCGGCAACGAGGAAATCGAGCGCAAGGTCCTCAACGCGACCCGCTGGAACGCCGCGGTGATGGTCTCCCGCGCCCAGCGCCCGGGCATCGGGGTCGGCGGCCACATCGCCACCTTCGCCTCCTCCGCCTCCCTCTACGACGTGGGCTTCAACCACTTCTTCCGGGGCAAGGACGACGGCAAGGGGGGCGACCAGATCTTCTTCCAGGGGCACGCCTCCCCCGGCATCTACGCCCGCGCCTACCTCCTGGACCGCCTCTCGGAGCAGCAGCTCGACGCGTTCCGCCAGGAGAAGTCCAAGGCGCCGTACGGGCTGTCCTCGTACCCGCACCCGCGGCTGATGCCGGACTTCTGGGAGTTCCCGACCGTCTCGATGGGCCTGGGCCCGCTCGGCGCGATCTACCAGGCCCGGATGAACCGCTACATGGAGGCGCGCGGCATCGCCGACACCTCCGACTCGCACGTGTGGGCGTACCTGGGCGACGGCGAGATGGACGAGCCGGAGTCGCTGGGCCAGCTCTCCATCGCCGCGCGCGAGAACCTCGACAACCTGACCTTCGTCGTCAACTGCAACCTCCAGCGCCTCGACGGCCCGGTGCGCGGCAACGGCAAGGTCATCCAGGAGCTGGAGTCGCAGTTCCGCGGCGCCGGCTGGAACGTCATCAAGCTGGTCTGGGACCGCTCCTGGGACCCGCTGCTGGCCCAGGACCGCGACGGCATCCTGGTCAACAAGCTGAACACCACGCCGGACGGCCAGTTCCAGACGTACGCGACGGAGACCGGCGGCTACATCCGCGACCACTTCTTCGGCGGCGACCACCGGCTGCGCGCCATGGTCGAGAACATGACCGACCAGCAGATCCAGCACCTGGGCCGCGGCGGTCACGACCACAAGAAGGTGTACGCGGCGTACGCGGCGGCCAAGGCGCACAAGGGCCAGCCGACCGTGATCCTCGCGCAGACCGTCAAGGGCTGGACGCTCGGCCCGAACTTCGAGGGCCGCAACGCGACCCACCAGATGAAGAAGCTGACGGTCGAGGACCTCAAGCGCTTCCGCGACCGGCTGCACATCCCGATCACGGACGCCCAGCTGGAGGCCGGCGCCCCGCCGTACTACCACCCGGGCCGCAACTCCGAAGAGATCCAGTACATGCACGACCGCCGCAAGTCGCTGGGCGGCTACGTGCCGACCCGCGTCGTGCGCGCGAAGCCGCTGGCCCTGCCGGAGGACAAGACGTACGCGGCCGCGAAGAAGGGCTCGGGCCAGCAGTCGATCGCCACCACCATGGCGTTCGTCCGCATCCTGAAGGACCTCATGCGGGACAAGGAGATCGGCAAGCGGTTCGTGCTGATCGCGCCGGACGAGTACCGCACGTTCGGCATGGACGCCTTCTTCCCGAGCGCGAAGATCTACAACCCGCTGGGCCAGCAGTACGAGGCGGTCGACCGCGATCTGCTGCTCGCCTACAAGGAGTCTCCGACCGGTCAGATGCTGCACGACGGCATCTCCGAGGCGGGCTGCACGGCCTCGCTGATCGCCGCGGGCTCGGCGTACGCGACGCACGGCGAGCCGCTGATCCCGGTCTACGTCTTCTACTCGATGTTCGGTTTCCAGCGCACCGGCGACCAGTTCTGGCAGATGGCCGACCAGCTCTCGCGCGGTTTCGTCCTGGGCGCGACCGCCGGGCGCACGACGCTGACCGGTGAGGGCCTCCAGCACGCCGACGGCCACTCGCACCTGCTCGCCTCGACCAACCCGGGCTGTGTCGCCTACGACCCGGCGTTCGGGTACGAGATCGCGCACATCGTCCAGGACGGTCTGCGCCGGATGTACGGCGAGACCGCCGACGGCAAGCCCGGCGAGGACGTCTTCTACTACCTGACCGTCTACAACGAGCCGATCCAGCACCCGGCCGAGCCGGCGGACGTCGACGTCGAGGGCATCCTCAAGGGCATCCACCGCTACGCCCAGGGCACCGCGGGCACCATCCCGGCGCAGATCATGGCGTCCGGCGTGGCCGTCCCGTGGGCGATCGAGGCGCAGCGGATCCTCGCCGAGGAGTGGAACGTACGGGCCGACGTCTGGTCCGCGACCTCCTGGAACGAGCTGCGGCGCGACGCCGTCGAGGCGGAGGAGCACAATCTGCTCCACCCGGAGGAGGAGCAGCGCGTCCCGTACGTCACGCGCAAGCTGGCCAACGCCGAGGGACCGTTCATCGCGGTCTCGGACTGGATGCGGGCCGTGCCGGACCAGATCTCGCGCTGGGTGCCCGGCCGCTACACCTCGCTGGGCGCCGACGGGTTCGGCTTCGCCGACACCCGGGGCGCGGCGCGGCGCTTCTTCCACATCGACGCCCAGTCGATCGTCCTCGCGGTGCTGACGGAGCTCGCGCGGGACGGGAAGGTGGACCGGTCCGTGCTGAAGCAGGCGGTTGACCGGTACCAGCTGTTGGATGTCACTGCGGCGGACCCGGGTGCTGCCGGGGGCGACGCGTAGCGCCTCGCGGCGTGCACGGTCGAGCGGCGCAGTCGTTCGACCGCAGGTTGTATTGGGCTGGTCGCGCAGTTCCTCGCGCCCCTTTGGGGCGCGAGGGCGCGGCCAGCCCGCTTTTACTATGCCCGTATGAAGCAACTACCCGCGCAGACGCGGTGGGAGCGGCGCACCCAGTGGCCGCTGCTCGCGCTGGCTGTCGCGTTCGCCCTCGCGTACACCGTGCCCGTCGTCCACCCCGGGGCGGGGACCGGGGTGCAGGACGTGTGTGTCGGTGTGGAGTGGGTGGTGTGGGGCGCGTTCGCCTGTGACTATCTCGTGCGGCTCGCCCTGTCCGGGCAGCGGCTGGCCTTCGTCCGTACGCACTGGCTGGACCTGCTCGCGGTGGTGCTGCCGCTGATCCAGCCGCTGCGGCTGCTCCGGGTCGTCTCCACGCTCGCCCTGGTGGGGCGGCGGGCGCGGATGGCCCCGCAGATACAGCTGACCGTCTACGTCGGCGGGGCGGTGGTCGGGCTGCTGATGTTCGGCTCGCTGGCCGTCCTGGAGGTGGAGCGGGGCGCTCCGGCCGGGAACATCAAGACGCTGGGCGACGCGGTGTGGTGGTCGTTCACCACGATGACCACCGTCGGCTACGGCGACCACGCGCCGACCACCGGGCTCGGGCGGCTCATCGCGGTGGGCCTGATGCTCTCCGGCATCGCCCTGCTCGGTGTGGTCACGGCGAACATCGCGGCCTGGTTCATCTCCCGCTTCGAGCGCGACGGCGAGGAGGAGCGGCGCCAGACCGCGCTCCTGGAGGCGCTCACCCAGGAGGTCCGGTCGCTGCGGGGGCAGGTGGCGGCGCTGGCGGGCGCATCGAAGTGCGCCTGCGAGCAGGGCACCCGGGGCGCGCCCCTGGCGTGACGGGAACGGGGACGGGGGGCTCATCCGCCGCCTCAGCTCTCCCAGACCTTGAACGCCCGCACCCGGTAAGGGCTTTGGGGCGTCCAGGACCCGCCGCCCGGATACGTGTCGAACTCGGCCGTCTCCGCGCACTCCTCGGACTGGTACGCCGTCACCGGCCGGCCCGTCCGGTTGGCCAGGGACCCGGCGTCCGTGCCGGGCGGTAACGCCGTACAGCTCTCGATCTCGATGCTCCGCAGGTCGTACACCTGCCGGGCGCCCTTGAAGTCCGGCTTCTTCCAGAGGCACAGCTCGCCGGGCGCGCAGGTGCCGAGGCGCGGCGGGGCGGCCGCGCGGGCCGGAGCGGGCAGCAGGAAGGCGGTGGCGGCGAGGACGGCCGCGGCCGTCGTCTGTGTGCGCATGGCGGGTGACCCCCCGTGTCGTCGGCTGATCTTGTCCCGTTGAACGCGTCCCCGCCGCCCCCGGTTTCCGTCTCGCCCCGCTTCACCCGGATAGGTGAAAGACCCGCCGGACCCCCGCGCGTCGCGGAGCGTGCGCCTCCACATGCGCTGGGTGAAACCTCTTCACCCTCCATGATCCGTTCAAACGTGATCTGAGTCACTGTCACCCCAGTGGACCTTCCGGGCCTCTTACTCTGTACCGCAGTGACTTCCTTCGACTCCTCCCCCACACTCAACGTCTGGCGCGCGCTGCTCGCGCTCGCCGTCGTGTTCGTGATGCTCGGAACCTCGGGCTGGACCGCGGTCCGCGGCCACCAGGTGTCGACCGAGCCGCGCGCCGTCGCCCTCGCCGCCTGGGCGAAGGGCACCCTCGACGGCGAGAAGCTCCCGGCGCCGGACACCTCCGCTCGCCGGATGGCCCGCTTCTTCGCCTCTCTGACGGCCACCGAGCGCACCGATCTGGCCCGGCGCTACCCGCTGGTCGTCGGCAACCTCAACGGCGCACCGATCCCGCTGCGCTACGAGGCGAACCGGCTGGCCCTCGTCGAGGCGCGCGACACCGAGCGCGCCCGGATGCACGACGCCCGGCTCACCCCCGACGGCCGCCAGGGCGCGGGCCGCCGGATGCACCGGTACGAGTCGCTGCTCGACGGCGACCGGCAGATCCTCGCCTTCGACCCGTCGGACAGCGGCCGCGTCGCCGAGGTCTTCGGTGACCTGGAACACGCCGAGCGCATCTCGATGGTCGTCCCGGGCGTCGACACGAACGTCATGACGTTCGAGAAGACCTCGCGCAAGTACTCCGCCCCGGTGGGCATGGCGCAGTCGCTGTACGCGGCGGAGCGCGCGGCGGGTCCGCGCACCCGCACCGCGGTGATCGCCTGGGCCGACTACACCACCCCGGCCGGGCTCGGCATCGACTCCGCGATCGGCCGGCTGGCCGAGGACGGCGCGGTCCGGCTCGACAAGCTGGTCCGCGCCCTGCCGGGGAACGCGCCGGTCTCCCTCTTCTGCCACAGCTACGGCTCGGTGCTGTGCGGCGTCGCCGCGCACCGGCTGCCGCCGCGGGTGGTCGACATAGCGGTCGCGGGCAGCCCCGGCATGCGCACCCAGAGCGCCTCCCACCTGGGCACCTCGGCCCGGGTGTGGGCGATGCGGGACCGCGACGACTGGATCGAGGACGTGCCGCACCTGGACGTCGCGGGCCTGGGCCACGGCGCGGACCCGGTCTCCTCCGGGTTCGGCGCGCGGGTGCTCTCGGCGGCCGGCGCGGTCGGCCACGCGGGCTATTTCGAGCCAGGCACACAGAGTCTCGCCAACTTCGCCGCGATAGGCGTCGGTTCGTACGATTCCGTCAGCTGTCTCAAAGGCAATTCGGCCTGCCAGCGCGGTATTTCCGGCGCGGACGCGGCCTGACGCGCGTAGAAATCGGCGCCGCCGCGGACGTACGTGTGACATTGCGGCCGGCGCCGAGGGGGGACGCGCGGGCGTGCGCCGCCTACGATGAGGCGCATGGGTGATGTGCTGGCCGGAATTCATGCCACCTGGGAGTTCGAGCCCGACTCCGTACTCATCCGCTTCGAACGGGGGATCCGCACGCCGAAGCTGTTCACGGCGCTGCGCGAACGGCGCATCCCCCACGAGGCGTTGGAGTCGGTGACGCTGACCCCGGGCAAGCGCGGCACGGTGGTGCTGCACGCGGTGCCGAGACCGGGCGCCGACCCGCTGATGGAGGCAGCGGCGGGACAGCTCAAGGACGGGTGCGACCCGTACCGCCTGGTGCTGCCCGCCGAGCGCGAGACGCTCGCCGAGTACTACGCGGACGAGCTGTGCGCGCTGCTCGGCCCGGACGCGGCGGAGCCTTCGGAGCGGTACGTGGTGGCGGCGCCGGAGCTGCCGCAGAGCTTCAAGGCGTACGACGGGAAGGCCTCCTTCGACGGCCGCCAGGTGTCGTTCCGCTGGTTCTGGACGGGTGCCTCCTCGGCGAAGTGGAAGGCGGGCGACCAGACGTTCCCGCTGGCGTCGCTGTGCGGGGTCGAGTGGCGCTCGCCGGAGGTCTTCGACGGCTATCTGCGGCTGCTGCGCCGGGACGCCGACGCGGTCGCGCCGCCGGCCGACCAGGACCCGGCCGCGGTCGTCTTCGGCCTCGGGTACGGGCCGGTCCACGAGTCGCTGCCGTTCGCGGCGGCCGTCCTCCAGGCGATCCGGGGCAGCTCCGGCGCACCGGTCCCGGCGGCCCTGGCGTCCGCCGGGCGGCGCGACCCGGCGGACATCGCCGAAAGGATCCGGCACCTGGGTGAACTCCATCGGGCGGGGCTGGTGACGGACGCGGAATTCAGCGCGAAGAAGGCGGAACTCCTGGCGGAGCTGTAAGAGGTGTGGCTGCGGGGGCCCCGCCCCCGCACCCCCTTAGGCTGATCACGCCATGAGTACCAGCCTCCGCTCCCTCGGCGGGCCCGCCGAGCCGCTGTTCGGCCGCGCGCCCAAGAGATGGCAACGCCGACTCCCGTACGCCGTCGTCGCCTGCTTCGTCGTGGCGCTGCTGCCGATCACCGTCACCGTGCTGCTGCACGACTACAAGGCGCCCGGCGGCTGGGCGGGGGCGCTCGCCGTGGCGCAGACCGCGCCGCTGCTGCTCGCCGTGGCCCGGCCGCTGCGGGCCTGGTGGATCGTGTTCGCCGCCGACGTGGTGGGCGCGGTGGTGCTCTCGGGCACCCAGGGCATGGAGGGGCGGCCCTGGCCGTGGACGCCGATGGTGATCGTCGGCTATGTGCTGCTGATGGCGTGCCTGGGGCTGCGCGCCGCGCCCCGCACCCTCGTCGCGGTCTGGCTGGCGACCGGCGCGGCCGGGGTGGCGCTCGCCGCGATGAAACCGGCGTACGCGACGTCCGCGACCACCATCCACGTCCTGATGTCCGTGCTCAGCGGGGCGACCCTGCTGCTCACCGGCGCGCTGCGCGGCCGGGGCGAGGCGGAGCGCCTGCTCGCCGAGCAGGAGGCGATCAGCGAGGCCGAGCACGCCCAGCGGACCCTCCTTGAGGAGCGCGCCCGGATCGCCCGCGAGCTGCACGACGTGGTCGCCCACCACATGTCCGTGATCACCGTGCAGGCCGACTCCGCGCCGTACCGCATCCAGGGCCTGCCCGCCGAGGCGCGGGAGGAGTTCTCCACGATCGCGGCGAGCGCGCGGGAGTCGCTGAGCGAGATGCGGCGGCTGCTGGCGGTGCTGCGCAGCGACGGGAGCGAGGGCGAGCGGGCGCCGCAGCCGGGCGTCGACCGGGTGCAGCAGCTGGTCGAGGCGACGGTACGGGCCGGGGTGCCCGCCGAGCTGGCGCTGTCGGCGGACCTGCCGCCGCTGCCGCCCGCCGTGGACCTCTCGGCGTACCGGATCGTGCAGGAGGCGCTGGCGAACGTCGTCCGGCACGCGCCGGGCGCGACGACGCGCGTCTCGGTCCGCTCGGACGGCACGCACCTGCTGGTGGTGGTCGTCAACGGGCCCGCCGCCGAGCCCCGTTCGGCCCTGGAGACCAGCGGGACGGGGCACGGGCTGGTCGGGATGCGCGAACGCGTACGGTTGACCGGCGGGACGCTGGACACCGGGCCGCTGCCGGACGGCGGCTTCCGGGTCGCGGCCCGGCTGCCCCTGCGTACGCCCCTCTCCGACAGCTCCACCGGCTCCGACCGTTCAGAGGACACCCGTTGACCATTCGCGTGATCATCGTCGACGACCAGGCCATGGTGCGGGCGGGGTTCGCCGCGCTGCTCTCCGCGCAGGCGGACATCGACGTGGTGGGCGAGGCGCCCGACGGCAGGCAGGGCATCGACGTCTCCCGGCGTACGCATCCCGACGTGGTGCTCATGGATGTCCGGATGCCGGAGATGGACGGGCTCGCGGCGGCACGCGAGCTCCTCGACCCGCCGCCCGGGGTCGTCCACCGGCCGAAGGTCCTGATGCTGACGACGTTCGACGTGGACGACTACGTGTACGAGGCGCTGCGGGCCGGGGCGTCCGGGTTCCTGCTGAAGGACGCGCCGCCGGCGGATCTGATCGCGGCGGTACGGGTGGTGGCGGCGGGGGAGGCACTGCTCGCGCCCTCGGTGACGCGGCGGCTGATCGCGGACTTCGCCCGGCAGCGGCCGGCTGTGCGCAAGGATCCGGCGCTGCGGCTGCGCGGGCTCACGCCGCGGGAGACGGAGGTCCTGGAGCTGATCGCCCGGGGGTTGTCCAACCAGGAGATCGCGGGGCGGCTCGTCCTGGCGGAGCAGACCGTGAAGACGCATATCGGGCGGGTTCTGGCGAAGCTGGGGTTGCGGGACCGGGCGCAGGCGGTGATCTTCGCGTACGAGTCGGGGCTGGTGTCGCCCGGGGCGTAGCCCTTGGGCGGGCGGCGGCGAGGAGGGGTGCTCCCGGACCCCGTTGCGGGGCCTGCGGCCCCTGCACCCCGCTTTCGGGGCTCCGCCCCGGACCCCGCTCCTCAAACGCCGGAGGGGCTGAATTTGCACCACCCCCTACCCCAGTACCACCCCCACTTGGCACCCCGGTGTGACGCCCCGATACCCACCCCCTTCCTACCTTCCTCCTCGCAACGCCACACACCCGCGAGGAAAGGCAGGACCGCAGCATGCGTCGCTTCAGGAGGACCCTCGTCGCCGCCGCGTTGGCCGTTACCGCCGTCGCGGGGACCGCCGGGTGGGCCTCGGCCGGGAGTCAGCAGGCTGTGGTGGGGCCGCCGCCGGGGGCCGGGGAGTGGGTGGCCGACACCGTGCTCGGGCGGCCGTTGCCCGACCCGGCCACCGCCTCGCCGCGCGAAGTGGCGCTGTTCTTCGCCGGGTTGAGCCAGTCGCAGTGCCAGGAGCTCGTGCGGCGGCATCCGTTGATCGTGGGGAATCTGGACGGGGCCCCGGTCGGTCTCCGGTACCAGGGCAATCGGCTCGCCCTCGCCGCCGCGCACGATCCCCGCTACGACCGGCTCGCCGGGTCCGGGCACCGCATCCTCGCCTTCGACCCGCGCGGGCGCGGGCAGGTGGCCGAGGTGTACGGGGAGTTGGAGGGCGCCGAGCATGTGTCCGTCGTCGTACCGGGGTCGGACATCGACGCCGGTAACTTCGACCGCGACAGCGATCCTTACGGCACCCCCGCCGGGATGGCTTCCTCCCTGCGGGCCGCCACCGGGGGGCGTACCGCCGTCGTCGCCTGGACCGGGTACACCACCCCCGTCGGCCTCGGCGTCGACGCGGTCACCGAGGACCTGGCGAAGGCGGGTGCGACCCGGCTCGCCCGGTTCACCGAGGGCCTGGCGGCCGTCGGGCTCCCGGACCCGGCGCTGTTCTGCCACAGCTACGGCTCGGTCGTGTGCGGCCTCGCCGCCCCACGCGTCGTCGCCTCCGACATCGTCGTGCTCGGCTCCCCCGGCATGCACGCCGACACCGCCGCCGACCTGGGCACCGGCGCGCGGGTGTGGGCCGCCAAGGACCCGTCGGACTGGATCTCGTACGTACCGAACGTGCGGTTCCTCGGGATGGGGCACGGGGAGGACCCCGCCGGTCCGGACTTCGGGGCGCGGCGCGTGGACGCCTCCGACGCGCGGGGGCACACCGGGTACTTCGCTCCCGGCACCGCCTCCCTGCGGCAGTTCGCCGCCATCGCGACGGGTGAGGTGTGATGTCCGGGCCGCTCGCCCGCCTCTCGGCCGCCGTCGAGGCCCGGACGCCCGCCCACCGCGACCGGGCGCTCGACGGGCTGCGGGCCCTCGCGCTGCTCGCCGTGCCCACCGGGCACTGGCTGCTCGGCGGTCTCACCCGCGACGGCGGCGGCGCGCTGCACAACGCCAGCCCGCTCACCGCCTTCGGCGGCCTCGCCCCGGTCAGCTGGATCCTCCAGATGCTGGGGATCTTCTTCCTGGTCGGCGGGTACGCCTCGGTCCTCTCCTACCGGCGCCACCGGGGCCCGGCCGGGGCCTGGCTGAAGGGGCGCCTCGCCCGGCTCGGACAGCCGGTGCTGGGGGTGACGGCGGTGTGGGCCACGCTGCTCCCGGTCCTGTACGCGGCCGGGGTGCCCGGCACCACCCTGCGTACCGCCTCGACCCTGGTGATCCAGCCGCTGTGGTTCGTGGGGGTGTACGCGGTGGTCACCGCGCTCACGCCGTACTGCGTGCGTGCGGCGCGCAGGCTCGGCGGGTGGGCGGCGGCGCCGCTGCTCGGCGCGGTCGCCGTCGTCGACTTCCTGCGCTACGGGCCGTACACCGACGCGATGCCCTCCTGGCTGTCGGTCCTGAACGTCCTGCCGGGCTGGCTGTTCGCGTACCAACTGGGCGTCAGCTGGGGCGAGAAGCGGATCGGCAGGCGCGGCGGGTGGCTGCTGGCCGTCGGTGGCGCGGCGCTCTTCGCCGTCCTGCTGGTCGTCTTCCACTACCCGGCGTCGATGGTCGGCGTGCCCGGCGAGGCCCGCACCAACTCGCACCCGCCGTCCCTGCTCGTCCTCGCGCTGGCGGCGGCCCAGTCGGGCGCGGCCGTGCTGCTGCGGGAGCGGATCGCCAAGCTGCTGCGCAGGCCCGCGCTGTGGGCGCCGGTCGTGGTGGTCAACCTGTCCGCGATGACGATCCTGTGCTGGCACCAGACGGCGATGCTGGCGGCGGCGGTGCCGTCGCGGCTGCGGGCCGGATCCCGTTTGTCTGCAGGCTGGTCTGTGGCTGGTCGCGCAGTTCCCCGCGCCCCTGAAGATGCCGCTGCGCGGCAATCCCCTGGGCGCCCCGGAGGGGCGCATTCAGGGGCGCGGGGAACTGCGCGAGCAACCCAGCACGGTCCGCAGACAGACAGGGGGTCTGGGGCGCGGCCCCGGGTCAGGCCCTCTCCGACGCCCGCCTCGCGTCCGCGTAGAAGTCGATCTTGTGGTCGAGGACGGCGAGCGTGTCCTGGAGTTCTGCCATGCGCGTGATCACGTCGCGCCGGGTCTGCTCCAGGAGTTCCTGCCGGGCGTCGAAGGTGTGCTCGCCCTCGCGGACCAGCTCGGCGTACCGGACCATGTCCGCGACCGGCATCCCGGTCAGCCGCAGCTTGCTGACGAAGGCCAGCCAGTCGAGGTCCTTGTTGGTGAACCGCCGCTGCCCGGTGTGCGAGCGGTCCACGTGCGGCATCAGACCGATCCGCTCGTACCAGCGCAGGGTGTGCGCGGTGAGGCCGCTGAGGGCCGAGACCTCGCTGATCGTGTAGCGGTCCTGGCCGTCGGGGCGCGGGTGCAGCGGGCGGGTCTTGCACAGGTCCACGACCGTCGACTTCACAGGGATGCTCTCGATCACCGTCATGGCCCCCACGCTAGAACGTTGGAGTGCACTCCAAGCAAGCGGTAATTCCCGGCGGACCGTTTAGGCTCGTGCGCATGAAGAGCCTGGCGCTGACCGAGAACTGGCCCGTGCCGCACGCGGCTGCCGCCGTCGTCCGTGCGGACGGCACCGTCGCCGGGGCGCACGGCCCGACCGGGCAGCGCTTCCCGCTCGCCTCCGTCACCAAGCCGCTCACCGCGTACGCCGCGCTCGTCGCGTACGAGGAGGGCGCCGTCGAGCTGGACGAGCCCGCGGGGCCGGAGGGCTCGACCGTACGGCATCTGCTCGCGCACACCTCGGGGCTCGCCTTCGACGAGCACCGGGTGATGGGGGCGCCCGGGGAGCGGCGGCTCTACTCCAACGCGGGGTTCGAGGTGCTGGGCGACCACATCGCGAAGCGGACCGGGATCCCGTTCGCGGACTATCTGCGCGAGGGCGTCCTCGAACCGCTGGGGATGGCGTCGACGTCGCTCGACGGCTCGCCCGCGAAGGACGGCGTCTCGACCGTCGACGATCTGGTGCGGTTCGCGGCGGAGGTGCAGGCGCCGCAGCTGCTGCATCCGATGACGGTTGCCGAGGCTATGACGGTGCAGTATCCGGGGACGAAGGGGGTTCTGCCGGGGTACGGGCATCAGAGCCCCAACGACTGGGGGCTGGGGTTCGAGATCCGCGCCTCCAAGTCCCCGCACTGGACCGGGGCTTCGTCCTCGCCGCGTACGTTCGGGCACTTCGGGCAGTCCGGGACGTTTCTGTGGGTGGACCCTGAGGCGTCGGTGGCGTGTGTCGCTCTGACGGATCGGGCGTTCGGGGCGTGGGCGGTGGGGGCGTGGCCCGCGTTTACGGATGCGGTGCTGGCCGAACTGGGTTAGTTCCCCCCACCCCGCCCCTTCCCGAAAGCCCTCTGGCGGGCGGCCTGGTTCGTCGGCTGCGGGCCGTCCCCGACTGGTCGCGCAGTTCCCCGCGCCCCTAACAGGAGCGCCCCGAAGGGGCGCATTTAGGGGCGCGGGGAACTGCGCGAGCAACCCACCACACACCCGCAGACAAACCCCGGGCCCCCGCCTACGTTTCGTTCAGTTCCCAGAACAGCACTTCCGCCCGGGTCGTCGCCACCACATCCACGCCCGTCTCCGACGTCAGTCTTGCCGAGTCGCCCGGGAAGAGGTGTTGGGAGGACAGGGTGACCTCGCCGCGTACCACGTGGACGTAGACGCCGGGGGCGTCGGGCACCGCCGTGCGCTCGCCCGGTGCCAGACGGCGGACGTACAGCATCGCCCCCGCCGCCAGCACCGCGTACGGCGTGGAGTCGGCTATGCCGCGGACGATCTCGTACGACGGGGTGCCGCCGGGCTGCCGGGGGGCCAGCCACATCTGGACGAAGACCAGCGGGACCGTGCCGTCGTTGCGCTCCTCGTGGCGGACGCCTCCGGCCGAACTGAGGTGCTGGACGTCCCCCGCCCGTACGACCGTGGCGCGGCCCGTCGAGTCGCGGTGGGTGAGCTCGCCCTCCACCACCCAGGTGACGATCTCGGTGTGGCTGTGCGGGTGCTCGTCGAAGCCCGCGCCCGGCGCGAGCCGCTCCTCATTGCAGGCCAGGACCGGGCCGAAGCGCAGGTTGTCCGGGTCGTAGAAACCGCCGAAGGACAGCGCGTGCAGGGACTCGATGCCCGCCGCCGCGTCACCGCCCCGGTAGCGCTCGCGGGCTCGCCTCACGGAAATCACGGGGTCCACGGTAGGGCCTGCCGGGCGCCCCGAACCCCCGGCAGGGCACGCACCCGTCCTGATAAGGCAGTCTTGTCCCCGTGCCCGAACCCGAATCGCCGCAGCCGCCGAACGCCGCCCATCCGCACGCCGCGACCCTCAAGCGCCTTGAGCAGTCCTCCGGCCGGCTCGCCGCGAACGCCATCGCCCGCATGGACGAGACGCTGCCGTGGTACCGGGCGATGCCGCCGGAGAACCGGTCCTGGATCGGTCTGGTCGCCCAGGCCGGCATCGCGGCCTTCACCGAGTGGTTCCGGCACCCGGACACCCCGCAGGCCATCTCCACCGACGTCTTCGGGACCGCGCCCCGCGAGCTGACCAGGGCCATCACCCTGCGCCAGACCGTGGAGATGGTGCGCACCACCATCGAGGTCATGGAGACCGCGATCGAGGAGGTCGCGGCGCCCGGCGACGAGTCGATCCTGCGCGAGGCGCTGCTGGTCTACGCCCGCGAGATCGCCTTCGCCACCGCCCAGGTGTACGCCCAGGCCGCCGAGGCACGCGGTGCCTGGGACGCACGCCTCGAGTCGCTGGTCGTCAACGCCGTGCTCTCCGGGGAGGCCGACGAGGGCGCCGTGTCGCGGGCCGCCGCGCTCGGCTGGAATTCTCCCGAGCACGTGTGCGTAGTGCTGGGCACCGCCCCCGACGGCGACAGCGAACTCACCGTCGAGGCGATCCGGCGGGCCGCCCGGCACGCCAAGCTCCAGGTCCTGACCGGCGTCCTCGGCGACCGCCTGGTCGTCATCGCGGGCGGCAGCGACAACCCGCTCCAGGTCGCCAAGGCCCTGATCGGGCCGTACGCGGCCGGTCCCGTGGTGGCCGGCCCGGTCGTCCCCGACCTGCTTGCCGCCACCCGCTCCGCACAGGCCGCCGCCGCCGGACTCAAGGCGTGCTCGGCCTGGCAGGACGCCCCCCGGCCCGTTCTGGCGGACGATCTCCTGCCGGAGCGCGCGATCGCCTCCGATCCGGCCGCGCGCGACCAGCTGGTGGAGGAGATCTACAGACCGCTGGAGGAGGCGGGCTCGGCGCTCCTGGAGACGCTGAGCGTCTATCTGGAGCAGGCGAGCAGCCTGGAGGGCGCGGCCCGGATGCTCTTTGTGCACCCCAACACCGTGCGCTACCGGCTACGACGTGTGACGGACGTCACCGGTTGGTCGCCCTCCGATGTACGTTCCGCCTTCACGCTCCGGATCGCCCTGATCCTGGGGCGTCTGGCCGACGGAGATCCGCAGTCCTAGACTTTTGTCGGACACCCACAATTCCCCCGACGGTTCTTCGTCCCTGTCCCCACGGGCGAGCAGGGCCGTCCACAAGAGAGAGTGTGAGAGTGCTCGTACTCGTCGCTCCCGGCCAAGGCGCTCAGACGCCCGGCTTCCTGACTCCCTGGCTCGACCTCCCCGGCGCCGCCGACCAGCTCGCCGTGTGGTCCGACGCCATCGGGCTCGACCTTGTCCACTACGGCACGCAGGCGGACGCCGACGCGATCCGCGACACCTCCGTGGCCCAGCCCCTGCTGGTCGCCGCGGGGCTGCTCTCCGCCGCGGCACTGGGTGACATCACCCCCGGCGCGGTGGCCGGCCACAGCGTCGGCGAGATCACCGCCACCGCGTACGCCGGGGTGCTCACGCAGGAGGCCGCGCTCGGCTTCGTCCGCAAGCGGGGCCTGGCCATGGCCGATGCCGCCTCCGTCACCGAGACCGGTATGGCGGCGCTGCTCGGCGGCGACCCCGAGGTCGTCTTCCCGCACCTGGAGAAGCTCGGCATCACCCCGGCCAATGTGAACGGCGCGGGCCAGGTCGTGGCCGCGGGCACCCTGGAGCAGCTGGCCGCCCTGACGGCGGACAAGCCCGAGGGTGTGCGCAAGGTCGTGGCGCTGAAGGTGGCCGGCGCGTTCCACACGCACCACATGGCCCCCGCGGTCGCGGCACTCGACGAGGCGTCGCGCTCGCTGGACATCGCCGACCCGAGGCTCACGTACGTCTCGAACGCCGACGGCAAGACCGTCGCCACCGGCGCCGAGATCGTGGCCCGCCTGGTCAACCAGGTTTCGAACCCGGTCCGCTGGGACCTCTGCATGGAGACGTTCCAGCAGCTGGGCGCCACCGCGCTGATCGAGGTGTGCCCCGGCGGCACCCTGACCGGCCTGGCCAAGCGCGCGCTGCCCGGTGTGAAGACCGTCGCCCTGAAGTCCCCGGACGACCTCGAAGCGGCCCGCGCGCTCATCGCCGAGACCGGGACACCTGCCGCTGACGCGGCGGGCGCCGAATAAGGAGCCGCAGCGCATGTCGAAGATCAAGCCCAGCAAGGGCGCGCCGTTCGCCCGGATCATGGGCGTCGGCGGCTACCGCCCGACCCGGGTGGTGCCCAACGAGGTCATCCTGGAGAAGATCGACTCGTCCGACGAGTGGATCCGCTCCCGCTCCGGCATCTCCACCCGGCACTGGGCCTCCGACGAGGAGACCGTGACGGCGATGTCGGTGGAGGCCGCGGGCAAGGCCATCGCGGACGCCGGTCTCACCCCCGAGCAGATCGGCGGTGTGATCGTCTCCACGGTCTCGCACTTCAAGCAGACCCCGGCCGTCGCCACCGAGATCGCGGACAAGATCGGCGCCGTCAAGCCGGCCGCGTTCGACATCTCCGCGGGCTGCGCGGGCTTCGGCTACGGCCTGACCCTCGCCAAGGGCATGATCGTCGAGGGTTCGGCCGAGTACGTGCTGGTCATCGGCGTCGAGCGGCTCAGCGACCTGACCGACCTGGAGGACCGCGCGACGGCCTTCCTGTTCGGTGACGGCGCGGGCGCGGTCGTGGTCGGCCCCGCGGACGAGCCGGGCATCGCCCGTACCGTCTGGGGCTCCGAGGGCGACAAGTCCGAGACCATCAAGCAGACCGTGCCGTGGACCGAGTACGACAGCTCCGGCAAGTTCCCCGCGATCACGCAGGAGGGCCAGGCGGTGTTCCGCTGGGCCGTGTTCGAGATGGCGAAGGTCGCCCAGCAGGCGCTGGACGCGGCCGGAATCACCGCGGACGACCTGGACGTCTTCATTCCGCACCAGGCCAACATGCGGATCATCGACTCGATGGTGAAGACCCTCAAGCTGCCGGAGCACGTCACGGTCGCCCGTGACGTGGAGACCACCGGCAACACCTCGGCCGCCTCGATCCCGCTCGCGATGGAGCGGCTCCTGGCGACCGGACAGGCGAAGAGCGGCGACACCGCGCTCGTCATCGGCTTCGGGGCGGGTCTCGTCTACGCCGCGACGGTCGTTACCCTCCCCTAGGCACACCGGATCTTCCGGATGCCCATAAACCCGTAAAAAACCGAAGGAGCGCCACATGGCCGCCACTGAGCAGGAGATCCTCGAGGGTCTCGCCGAGATCGTCAACGAGATCGCCGGTATCCCCGTCGAGGACGTCCAGCTGGACAAGTCCTTCACGGACGACCTGGACGTCGACTCGCTGTCCATGGTCGAGGTCGTCGTCGCCGCCGAAGAGCGCTTCGAGTGCAAGATCCCGGACGACGACGTCAAGAACCTGAAGACCGTCGGCGACGCCGCGGACTACATCCTGAAGCACCAGGCCTGATCCGGTACCCCCGGAATCAGTCCCGGACTCAGTTCCGCGTGACTGCCGCCACCCGGCGGTGGCGCCGCTGATCCCCCCTTACACCGTGGAGAAATTTCCTGTGAGCTCGACCAATCGCACCGTGGTCGTCACCGGTATCGGCGCAACCACACCGCTGGGTGGCGACTCCGCCTCGACCTGGGAAGGTCTGCTGGCGGGCCGTTCCGGCGTCCGGCCCCTGGAGGGCGAGCGCTTCGCCGACCTCCCGGTCCGCATCGCCGCCACCGCCGCCGTCGACCCGGGCGAGGTACTGCCCCGCCCGCTCGCCCGCAAGCTGGACCGCTCGGCGCAGTTCGCGCTGATCGCGGCCAAGGAGGCCTGGGCCGACGCGGGCTACACCGCCCCCGCCGGCGAGGACCAGCCGATCGCCCCCGAGCGGCTCGGCACGGTCATCGCCTCCGGCATCGGCGGTGTGACCACCCTGCTCGACCAGTACGACGTGCTGAAGGAGAAGGGCGTACGCCGCGTCTCCCCGCACACCGTCCCGATGCTGATGCCGAACTCCCCCTCGGCCAACGTCGGTCTCGAGGTGAACGCCCGCGCGGGCGTCCACACCCCCGTCTCCGCCTGTGCGTCGGGCGCCGAGGCGATCGGCTACGCCGTGGAGATGATCCGCACCGGCCGCGCCGACGTCGTGGTCGCCGGCGGCACCGAGGCGGCCATCCACCCGCTGCCGGTCGCGGCGTTCGCCAACATGATGGCGATGTCCAAGAACAACGACCACCCCCAGCAGGCCTCGCGTCCGTACGACAAGGCCCGGGACGGCTTCGTCCTCGGCGAGGGCGCCGGTGTCGTCGTCCTGGAGTCGGCCGAGCACGCCGCCGCGCGCGGCGCCCGGGTCTACTGCGAGGTGCTGGGCCAGGGTCTGTCGGCCGACAGCCACCACATCGCGCAGCCCGAGCCGACCGGCCGGGGTGTCGCGGCGGCCCTGCAGAACCTGCTGGACTCCACGGACCTGAAGGCCTCCGAGGTCGTCCACCTCAACGCGCACGCGACGTCCACCCCGCAGGGCGACGTCGCCGAGATCAAGGCGCTGCGCAAGGTCCTCGGCGACGACATGGACCACATCGCGGTCTCCGCGACCAAGTCCATGACCGGGCACCTGCTCGGCGGCGCCGGCGGCATCGAGACCGTCGCGACGGTCCTGGCGCTGTACCACCGGGTCGCGCCCCCGACCATCAACGTCGACGACCTCGACGACGAGGTCGAGGCCGACATCGTGCGCGGCGAGCCGCGCGCGCTGCCGTCCGGGTCGATCGCCGCGATCAACAACTCGTTCGGCTTCGGCGGGCACAACGTCGTGCTGGCGTTCCGCTCCGTCTGAGGCGTACGTACGTAACGAGGAGGGCCCCCACCGAGCGGTGGGGGCCCTCCTCGTTACGCGTCGTAGGTCAGACGACCTGGTGCAGCCAGCGGACCGGGGCTCCCTCGCCCGCGTACCGGAACGGCTCCAGCTCGTCGTCCCAGGGCTTGCCGAGCAGGCGGGCGATCTCGGCCTCCAGGTCGGTCTCGCCGCGCACCGAGCGGGCGAGCGCGGCCCGCAGCCGGTCCTCGGGGATCAGGATGTCGCCGTGGATGCCGGTGACCGCGTGGAAGATCCCCAGGTCGGGCGTGGCGCTGTAGCGCTCGCCCTCGGCCTTGGCGCACGGCTCTGCCGTGACCTCGAACCGCAGCATCTGCCATCCGCGCAGGGCGGACGCGAGTTTCGAGGCGGTGCCGGGCTCGCCCTGCCAGGAGAACTCCGCTCTCCAGGTGCCGGGCGAGGCGGGCTGGCGGATCCAGTCGAGCTGGACGCGCACACCGAGCACCCCGGCCACGGCCCACTCGACGTGCGGGCACAGCGCGCGGGGGGCGGAGTGGATGTACAGAACTCCACGTGTCGTCACCGGGACCTCCAGTGCGGTTCGAGGTTCGCCTTCCCCAGCGGCCTCGCGCCCCTACCGGTCTCGGTCAGGACAGCACCTGACATTCTGCCCCGGGGTTCAACAGTAAACAGCATCGGGAGTTAATCTCCTGAATGGGGACAGTATGTGACGTGATGTAATTTACCGGAGCCGTCTGGCGTGGTTCCTCTGGCTGGACGGGCCAAAGCTACCGCGCGGAGCAGACAGAAAGGTGTCGTACGGTCGGTCCTGGGCCCGGGAAACACGAAGCTTTCACTCGCCAGGACGCCAGGGGCACCCGAGGGAGGGGACCAGGGGATGGACCAGGGGACGTTGCCGACGCGCCGAAGCCGCTCCGCACGGGGCCGCACCGCTGCCGCCGCCGCTCTCACGGCGGTGACCCTCGCCGTCACGGCGGGGTGCACCAGCTCTGAACCATCCGCCGGGCACCGCGCCGGAGCGGCCCCCAAGCCGTCGCCGACGCCCACCTCCCACTGGAACCCCCGCCCCGCGTCGATCGCGGCCGTGGGCGACTCCATCACGCGGGGCTTCGACGCCTGCATGGTCCTCTCCGACTGCCCCGAGGCGTCCTGGGCGACCGGCAGCGACCACGGTGTGCGCTCGCTGGCCACCCGGCTGCTGGGCGCCGGCCAGGCGGCCGCCCGCAGCTGGAACTACGCCAAGACCGGCGCCCGGATGTCCGACATCCCCGGCCAGCTGACCCGGGCGGCGGCCCACCGCCCCGAGCTGGTCACGGTGATGGTCGGCGGCAACGACGCCTGCCGGGACTCGGTCGACGGCATGACGTCGGTGGCCTCCTTCCGGGCAGGCTTCGAGACGTCCCTGCGCCAGCTGCGCGCCACCCTGCCCAAGACGCAGGTGTACGTGTCGAGCGTGCCGGATCTCAAGCGCCTCTGGTCGGAGGGGCGGGGGAACGCCCTGGGCAAGCAGATCTGGAAGTTGGGCATCTGTCAGTCCATGTTGAGTGACGCGGACGACCTGGGGGCGGCGGCGGTCGAGCGGCGTGACGCGGTGTACGCGCGGGTGGTGGCGTACAACAAGGCGCTCAAAGACGTGTGCGCGAAGGACCGTTACTGCCGTTACGACGGGGGCGCGGTCTTCGACTACCGCTTCACCGACGACCAGCTGAGCCACTGGGACTGGTTCCACCCCAGCAAGGACGGGCAGGGCAGGCTGGCGGAGATCGCGTACCGCAACGTGACGGCGGCAAGCCCGCCGAGGTAGCCGCGGGAGCGCGAGCCGACGGCCGAATCCCTCCCCTCCCCCTCCCGTGGCCTCTCGTCCCCCTGTTCACACGGGAGTTCCTTCTCGATACTGGCCGCCCAGGCCTCGACGGAAGGATGCGCGGTGGTACGTGTACGGGTGGCGCGGCTGGCCCTGCTGGTGGCTTCGATGACGGTGGGCGCCGTGCTCGCGCCGGTCCCGGCGCAGGCGCAGGCCCCGGCCGCGACGGGGGCGCCGCCGACCGTGGAGGAGCGGCGCCTGGACCTGGCCGTACCGCAGGAGATACTGCGGCGCTCCGGGTTCGACGGCGTGGCCCCGGAGTTCGCGCGCGAGCTGCGCGGCGTACGGTCCTACCGGCAGGCCGAGCGGCTGGTCGCCCGCGAGGGCGGGGCGCTGTGGCGGCGGGCGGTGGACCGGGCGCAGGGCCGCGGCCCGGCGGGCGGCGACCTGAGCCGGGACGACGACCGGCCGCTGTACTGGGCGCGGCTGGGGATGACGCGGGAACTGCGGGGCTGGGAGCCGGGATTCGGCCTCTCGGCGGGGCGGCGGGCGGCGCTGCTGGACGGGTTGGAGCGGGCGTCACGCGGCCAGGACTCCCTTGCGTACGGCTCGGGTTCCGGCTACAAACGCATCCTGCTCACCGGCTTCGACCCCTTCACGCTCGACCGGGACATCCGGATCAGCAACCCTTCGGGGGCGACGGCGCTGGCGCTCGACGGCACGTGGATCTCGACGGCCGCCGGGCCCGCCCGGATCGAGACGGCGGTGTTCCCCGTCCGCTGGGCCGACTTCGCGGCGGGCACGGTCGAGCGCACGCTGCGGCCGGTGCTGCCGAAGGTCGACCTGTTCACCACGGTGAGCCAGGGGCGGGTCGGGCGGATCGACATCGAGCGGTTCAACGGGGCGTGGCGGGGCGGGTTCCCGGACAACGAGAACGTGTCGCGGACGGAGACGGTGCCGGTGTCCGACCCGTCGAGCCAGCCGCAGTGGACGTCGACGACGCTGCCGTACGGGGCGATCGTGGCGGCTCGGACGGGGCCGTTCCCGGTGTACGACCACACGTCGGTGACGGAGATTCCGGTGGGTGGGGCGGGGCCGGTGGTGCGGGAGGCGGGGCCGTCCGCCGGGTCTGTGGCGCGGGCGGGAGGCGGGGGTGACTACCTCTCCAACGAGATCGCGTACCGGGCGACGCTGCTGCGGGACCGGTTGGGTCTGGCCATTCCTGGGGGGCATGTCCACACGCCGGTGCTCCAGTTCGGGCCGGACAACGCGGATCCGTCGACGGGATCGATCACGGATCCGGAGTTCGTGCGGAACCGGGGGGAGATTGTGGGGCAGGTGCGGGCGATAGTGACGACGGCGGCAGCGTCCCCCACCCCACCCCTTCCCTAAACCCTCTGGGGGTGGGTGGGGGCTGAGGTAGTCCGACACCTTGCGGGGCCTGCGGCCCCTGCACCCCGCGTCGTTCGTCTGCGGACCGTGGATGGCTGGTCGCGCAGTTCCCCGCGCCCCTACAGGAGCGCCCCGAAGGGGCGCATTTAGGGGCGCGGGGAACTGCGCGAGCAACCGGCCACGGTCCGCAGACGGACACGGGCCCGGGGCGCAGCCCCGTAGCGGGGTCTGGGGGCGTAGCCCCCAGCAGCCCACCCCGACCCATCACCCCGGCCGCCCGCCCGAGGGCTTTCGGGAAGGGGTGGGGTGGGGGTTAATCCCGGAGGGACGACAGGTCGGAGCCCGTCAGGTCCGTTCGGCTCGCCAACACCCCCCGTACCGCCTCCAACACCGGCAGCCCACCCACCCCCACCGCCAACGCCACATCCTTCTCCGCCAGCTCCACAGGGAAGTACGCCTCCGTCGCGAACGCCCGCCCCACCAGACCCCCCATCGGACTCGCCGCAAGAGAAGTCCGCACCAGCGAGTCCGGCAGGCCCAGCGCGGCAGCCAGACGCAGGGACTCCGCCACCAGCGCCACCCCACCGATCACCGCACTGATCAGCACCAGCTTCAGCGAAGCCCCCGTACCCACCTCCCCGCACCGGGTCACCGACCCCAGCTCGGCGAGCAGTTCGGCCACCGGCTCCGTGTCGCCGCCCGCGAGGATCAGGAGTTCGCCCGTCGCCGCCCGGTCCACGCTCCCCATCACCGGCGCGTCGATGAGCGCGACCCCGTCGGGGAGGCGGGAGGCCAGCTCCCGGACCGTGTCCGGGCCGACCGTCGACGTGTCGATCCACGTCGTCCCCGCCCGCAGCGCCGGAAGCATCGCGTCCGCCACGGCGAGCGCCGCCGCCGGGTCCGCCAGCATCGTGATGACCACGTCGGCGTCGCGGACCGCGTCGGCGGGGGTCGCGGCGGCCACGGCCCCCTCGGCGACCAGCGCCGACGCCTTGCCCGCCGTACGGTTCCAGACCGTCAGCCCGTACCCCGCCGCGAGCAGCCGACGCGCCATCGGCGCCCCCATGTTGCCCAGCCCCAGAAACGCGACCGTCTTCGTCTTCTCGTTCTTCGTCTTCTCGCTGCTCATGGGACGACCGTACGAACCAGCCCACCCATGCCACAAGCGAATGTCTAGCATGGGAGCCATGAGCTCT
Source organism: Streptomyces melanogenes (assembly GCF_014649795.1). GTDB lineage: Bacteria > Actinomycetota > Actinomycetes > Streptomycetales > Streptomycetaceae > Streptomyces > Streptomyces noboritoensis. The sequence goes on along the minus strand of NZ_BMTS01000003.1, from coordinate 74,920 downwards.
CCGCATGCCACCACCCACAGCCTCTACGACGTCTTCCTTCGCGTCGCCTCCGACGGCTCCTTCACCGCCGCCGCCCAGGCCCTCGGCTACACCCAGTCCGCCGTCTCGCGGCAGGTCCAGACGCTGGAGGACGAGTTGGGGAGCGTGCTCTTCGACCGGCTGGCCCGGGGGGTGCGGCTCACCGAGGCCGGACGGGTGCTGGTGCCGCACGCCGAGGCCGTACGGGACCGGCTCGCCGCCGCCCGCGCCGAGCTCTCCGCGCTGCGCACGCTCGACGGCGGGCTGCTGCGGATCGGGGCGTTCTCGACGGCCGACGCCGCGCTGCTCCCCCGCGCCCTCGCAGCGTTCCGCCGCCGCCACCCCGGGGTGACCCTCGCCCGTACCGAAGGGCCCTCCGTGAAGCACCTCGGGCTGCTCGCCGCCGGGGAGCTGGACATCGCCGTGGTCAGCGCCACCGCCGGGCGCGCCCTCGACGGCTGCGCGCTGCGGCACCTGCTCGACGAGCCGATGTTCGTGGCGATGCCGCAGGACCACCCGCTGGCGGGCCGCGAGCGGGTGCGGCTGGCCGAGCTCGCCGACGAGGAGTGGGTCGCGGGCAGCACCCGGCCCGAGGACACGCTGATGCGACCCGTCCTGGAAGGCGGGTTCCGGCCGCGCACGACCCTCGTCGTACGGGACTGGATCGCCAAGCAGGGCTTCGTCGCGGCCGGGCTCGGCGTGACGCTGCTGCCCGCCCTGGCCGCCGACTCGGTGCGCGCGGACATCGTGCTCGTCCCCGTGCACCCCGACGACGTACCGACACGGGCGGTCTACGCGGCGACCCCGCACGGCCGCGCCGACTCCCCGGCCGTGGCCGCCTTCCTGGCCGAACTGCGGTCGGCGGCGCGGCAGATCACGCGGTCGTCAGACCGCCCGTAGATTCCGGCTCCGGCTCCGGCTCCGGTGACGCGGGCGTCTCCTCGCGCAGGTCCCGCACCATCAGTGTCGCCCCCGCCACCGCACCCGGCATCAGGAACACCGCCACGAACGGCACCAGGAACGCCAGCGTCAGCGGGACGCCGAAGCCGAGGACCAGCAGCCGGCGGGTGCGCAGCAGGGCGAGGCGCTCCGCCAGCTCCACTCCCCGGCGCTGGAGCGCCACCGCCGTCAGCTCCTCGGTGAGGAAGAAGCCGGAGACGCAGAAGCCGATCGCGGGCACCACCGTCTGCCCGACCACGGGCAGGAAGCCGAGGGCGAAGAGGAGGATGCCGTACAGGACGACGCGCGTCAGGACGCGTACGGAGTCGCGCGCGGAGATCCACAGCTCGCGCCAGAGCGGCAGGCCGGACTCCGGTGCGTCGCCGCCGCTCTCCGCGCGGTCGACGTCCTCGGACAGCTTCTCGTAGAAGGGCTGGCCGACCAGGAGCGTCACCGCGGTGAAGGTGATCACCGCGAGGAACAGGCCGAACGCGAAGACCAGCGCGGTGAGGAACCCCCGGAACAGGCTCAGCCACGGCGAGGACCAGCCATCGGCGAACGGGGTCGCCCAGCCGACGAAGTCGTCCGCCCCGTAGGCGAGCCCGGTCAGCGCCGCCGCGTACAGGACCAGGGTGACCAGTCCGGGCAGCAGTCCGACCCCCAGGGACCGGCCGTGCCCGGTGACCCATCGCTGCCCTTTGACCAGATAACCGAAGCCCGCCCCGAGATCACGCATGGCCGAACTCTATCGGCCGGTAACCGCCCCTCTCGTACGGGAGTTCCCCGCTCCGGAACACGGCGGAGGGCCGCACCCCCGCGTGCCGGGGTGCGGCCCTCCGTACGAACCGAGGCGTCAGGCGACCGCGAGGTCGACCGTGATGTTGCCGCGCGTGGCCTTCGAGTACGGGCACACCTGGTGCGCCTTCTCGACGAGCTCGCGCGCGGTGGCCGCGTCCACGTTCGGGATGGTCGCGGAGATCTTGACGATGATCCCGAAGCCGTCGTCGTTCTTGCCGATGCCGACCTCGGCGGTGACCGTGGAGCCGGATATGTCGGCGTTCTCCTGGCGCGCGACCACACCGAGGGCGCCCTGGAAGCAGGCGCTGTAACCGGCCGCGAACAGCTGCTCCGGGTTGGTGCCCGCGCCGCTGCCGCCCATCGCCTTCGGCGGGTTCACGACCACGTCGAGCGAGCCGTCGTCGGTGGCGACCCGGCCGTCCCGGCCGTTCTCGGCGGTGGCGACGGCGGTGTACAGAACGTCGGACTGCTGGATGGACATGCTGGGTGCTCCTCCTGCTCGTCCCCAGCCGCTCGCGCCCACGACAGCCGGGATGTGGAAAGACCTTATCGGATGGCGGAAGTCATCCGATAAGGTCTTCACGGTTCCACCGGCGTGGCAGAGGTCACTCGGGCGGGGTCACTCGCCCAGCGAGACGACCATCTTTCCGGTGTTCTCGCCCCGGAGCATGCCGAGGAACGCCTCCACGCCGTTGTCGATGCCCTCGACGACCGTCTCGCCGTACTTCAGCTCGCCGGAGGCGATCCAGCCGGCCACCTCCTGGACGAACTGCGGCTGGAGCGCCGCGTGGTCGCCGACGAGGATGCCCTGGAGCCGCAGCCGCTTGCCGATGATCATGGCCATGTTGCGCGGGCCCGGGGTCGGCTCGGTGTCGTTGTAGCCCGCGATCATGCCGCAGATGGTGGCGCGGCCGTGCACGTTGAGCGAGGAGATCGCCGCTTCGAGGTGGTCGCCACCGACGTTGTCGAAGTAGACGTCGATGCCGTCCGGGGCGGCCGCGCGCAGCTGGTCGCGGACCGGGCCGTTCTTGTAGTTGAAGGCGGCGTCGAAGCCGAGCTCCTCCACCAGCCACTTCACCTTCTCGTCGGAACCGGCCGAGCCGATCACCCGCGAGGCGCCCTTGAGGCGGGCCATCTGGCCGACCTGGCTGCCGACCGCGCCGGCCGCGCCGGAGACGAAGACCGCGTCGCCCTCCTTGAAGGAGGCGACGTCGAACAGGCCCGCGTACGCGGTCAGGCCCGTCATGCCGAGCACGCCGAGGTACGTGGAGAGCGGGGCCAGCGAGGCGTCGACCTTGGTGGCGTGCTTGGCGTCCAGGTCGGCGTACTCGCGCCAGCCGAGCCCGTGCAGCACGTGGTCGCCGACGGCGAAGCGCTCGTCGTTCGAGGCCACGACCTCGCCCACCGCGCCGCCGTCCATCGGCTTGTCGAGCTGGAACGGCGGGATGTACGACTTCACGTCGTTCATGCGACCGCGCATGTACGGGTCGACGGACATGAAGAGGTTGCGGACCAGGATCCGGCCCTCGGCGGGCGCGGCGACCGGGACCTCGCGCAGCGCGAAGTCGGCCGGAACGGGCCAGCCGTGCGGGCGGGCGACGAGGTGCCATTCACGGCTGGTGGCGGGGAGTGCGGACGGTGCGGACATGAGGGTGCGTCCTCCTGCGGTGCGGGTCTGCCGGATCCGGCGGATTACTTCAGGTACTGAAACAACCATGCTCCTGGATATTTGAGATTGTCAAGTAACTCGGTACGCTGGTACCCATGGCCATGCGTATGGATCCCCTCACCGTCGAAGTCGTCGAACTCATCGGCTCGGTGGTCGCGCGCTACCACGAGGAGTACGAGCGTGCCGCCGCCGAGCACGCGCTCACCGGCGCGCAGGCGCGCGTCCTCGGGCTGCTCTCGCTGGAGCCGGTGGCGATGCGGAAGATCGCGCGGAAGCTGAAGTGCGAGCCGTCGAACGTCACGGGGATCATCGACCGGCTGGAGGCCCGCGGCCTCGTCGAGCGCCGCCCCGACCCGGCCGACCGCCGAGTCAAACTGGCCGCCCCGACGGAGGAGGGCCGCCGGATGGCAGCCGCCCTCCGCGACTCCCTGGACTTCGCCCGCGAACCGCTGGCGGAGCTGTCGGCGGAGGAGCGGACGGTACTGAGGGATTTGCTGCGGCGGATGCTGGGGCAGTGAGGCCCGGGGTTCGTCTGCGGGTGGGTGGGGGTGCTGGTCGCGCAGTTCCCCGCGCCCCTAAAAGTGCCGCTGCGCGGCATCCCCCTGGGCGTCCCGAAGGGGCGCATCTAAGGGGCGCGGGGCTGTGACATTTGCGGCTCCGCCGCGTGGGCGCGACCAGTTGGGGACGGCCCGCAGACGAACTACAAGCACCACCAGAGGAAGCGGTTGCAGGTCTGAGTGGGGGTCGGCGAAGGAGTTGGCGCCGGTGGTGCCGGGGTGTCCGACGTCGACGGCTGGGGCGAGGTCGACGGGAGCGGGGAGCCGTCCGGGCCCGTAGGCGTGGGCGCCGGGGCGCTGGGCGCGTGGGTCGGACCGGTGGCCGGGTGCGAGCCGCCCGGGGCGGGGGCGCCGGTCCCGCTGCCACTGCCGGTGCCGCCCGGACCGGGGCGCGTACCGCCCGCAGGGGGGTGACTCTTGCCGTGCCCCGTCCCCGCCGGCACCGCACTAGGCCGCTTGGGCCCACCCGCATCGCTCGCGTCCGGCGCCGGCGCCGACGTCTCCTGCGAGATCTGCTCCTCCTCGTGTACGGAGGTGGCGGCGCCGCGGTCGTCGGGCGGCGGCTCGATGGCGAGCTGCGCGATGCCCAGCGCGCCGGCCGCGAGGACCACACCCGCCGAGCCGAACAGCACGAGGCGGCCGCGCCGCTTGCGGGCGCGGCGGCGCGGGCGGGCCGCCCGGGGCGGTTCGCGGCGCGCGCGGCGGTGACCCGCGGGGGCCGGGTCCGCACCGGATGCGGCGGCCTCGTACACCCCGAGGTCGATGGTTTCGGGCTGCCGCAGCTCCTCCGCGGGGGTGCCGCATCCGGCGCAGGCCAGTGCGCCGTTGAGGTGCCGTCGGCAGGCGTGGCAGTAATCCATGGCCAACGGAGGCTATGCGGGGAGCGGTCAACAATTGGGGCCGGGAATGTGTGGATCTTGTGTGGAACCCCATCTTCCACGGCGCGTCGGGGGCACGAAGTCGGGCGTTCGGTGCGTTGTCGGTGGGGCCGGGCAGGATGGGGTCATGACGGACGCGCAGCCCCACCATTTCGGCCCGCTCGACTTCCAACTCGTCCTGCTGCGGCGGATGGCCGACCACCAGCCGGAGCTGGTCGACGACGCCCGCAGAGAGCTGGGGGTGTCGATAGCGGAGATGCGGGAGGCCAACCGGCGCTGGCAGGCGATGACCCGCTCGCCGCGCTCCCGGGGCGCCGCCGCGCGGTACCGGTCGGTGCTGGGCGAGCCGGAGGCGGTGGCCCCGCGCAAGGTCGGCGACCTGGAGTGCGAGGCCCGGCTGTGGCCGGTGCCGCTGTGGCCGACGCTGCGGTTCGAGGTGCTGGCGGGGCCGGACGGGACGGTGTGGAACGAGTGGCTGGTCCGCGCGCCGGGTGAGCCCGGTCCCGCCCTGCAGACGGCGGCGGACCTTCGCCCGTGGTCCTGCACGGTCGACGAGGCCGCCCGCGCGTTCCCCCCGGCCCGCCCGATGGAAGGCAGCGCCCCCACCCGCTGGCAACTGGAGCTGACGGTTCCCGGCGGGGAGAAGTGCGTGGCGGAGTTCTCGTGGGGGTTGCTGCAGCGGTTGTCGGGGTGACGGGATTTCGCCTGCGGGCCGGTGGGTGGCTGGTCGCGCAGTTCCCCGCGCCCCTAGGGGGTTGCGGCTCAGCGAGCACGCGACTGCGGCGGGGCCGGTGCTGAGCAACCACGTCCCCCTAAGGGGCGCGGGGAACTGCGCGACCAGTTGGGGACGGCCCGCAGACAAACACCGGGCCCAAAAAGGGGCGCCGACGCCCGACCGGCGCAGCCCAGCGCGCGCGCCGGACGGCGGGAACGGACGATTCGATCAAGAGCCGCCACTCGGGAGGATCGCCGTGACCGTCAGTCTGGAGCAGTTGCGCCGTTGCCATGTAGCCGTCGACCTCGGGGCCGCGAGGACGCGCGTGTTCGTCAAGGGACTGGGACTCGTCGTGGACGAGCCCAGCGTCGCGGCCGTCAACACCCGTACCGGCGCACTGATCGCCGTCGGCGCGTTCGCCGAGAAGATGACGGGCCGTACGCCCGACTACATCCGCGTCGCCCGCCCCGTCACCGGCGGCACCGTCGTCGACATCGAGATGGCCCAGCGCATGCTGCGCCACCTGGTCGGCGAGAAGCTGCGGCGCCAGCTGCGGCGCAAGCCCGGGCTGCGGGCCGCCGCCTGCACCCCGCACGAGGCCGACCCGCTCGCCCAGCGCGCCGCCGTCGAGACCCTGGTGGGCCTCGGCGCCCGCCGCGTCGAGCTGGTCGACACCCTGATCGCGGCGGCCGTCGGCTGCGGGCTCCCGGTCGAGCAGCCGACCGCCACCATGATCATGGTGTGCGGCGCGGCCACCACCCAGATCGCGGTGCTCTCGCTCGGCGCGATCGTCACCGCCGAGCGCATCCCGGTCGGCGGCGACGCCATCGACCACGCCGTCATCCAGCACCTGCGCCACCAGCACGAGCTGATGCTGCCGAGCCAGTCCGTGCGCCCCCTCCAACTCGCCCTCAGCGGCAACGGGCTGACCCCGCACGGCCCCGCCTCCACCGAGATCCACGGCCGGGACGTCGCCACCGGCCTCGCCCGCTCGGTGCAGGTCGACACCGCGGCCGTCCGCGACGCGATCCACACCCCGCTGACCGCCGTCCTCGACGGCATCGGCAAGGTCCTGCGCGACTGTCCCCCCGACCTCGTCGCGGACCTCGCGGACCGGGGGATCATGATGGTCGGCGGCAGCGCCCTGCTGCCGGGCCTGGACCAGATGCTGCGCAAGGCGACCGGCATGCCCGTGGCCATCGCCGAACGCCCGGACGTCTGCGCCATCCTGGGCCTCGGCGCGATGCTGGACGGCAAGATCGAGCCGATGGTCCTCGACCCGCTGGCCGAGTGAGGCGAGGGGCGGGACGAAAGACGGGAAGGGAGCGGGGTGCGGTGCGCGCGGACGACCGGTCCGGGGACGGGGCACCCCTGCCCGTCCTGCTCGAAGCCGTCCTCGGCGTCGGATCCGAGCTCGAACTGCACACCACCCTCCAGCACCTCGTGGACACCGCGGCCGAGCTGACCGGCGCCCGGTACGGAGCGCTCGGCGTCGTCGACCCCGAACGCGGCCGGCTCACCGAGCTGTTCACGGCCGGGCTCACCGACGCCGAACGGGAGCGCATCGGCGCGCTCCCGGACGGGCGCACCGGGGTGCTCGGCGTGCTCATCCAGGACCCGCGGCCGCTGCGGCTCGACGACCTCACCGCCGATCCGCGCTCCTCCGGCGTGCCGCCCGGCCACCCGCCGATGCGCTCGTTCCTGGGCGTCCCCATCCGCGTACACACCGAGGTGTTCGGCAACCTCTACCTCACCGAGAAGCGCGGCGGCCCGTTCACCGAGGAGGACCTGGCGCTGCTGCGGGTGCTCGCCTCGCAGGCGGGGATCGCCATCGGCAACGCCCGCCTCTACGAGACCGCCCGGCGCCGCGAGCGGTGGATCGAGGGCGCCGCAGCCGTCACCACCTCGCTCCTGACCGGCGACACGGCGGCGAACGCGCTGACGACGGTCGCCGAGCGGGCCCGGCTGCTCGCCGACGCGGCGGCCGGGGTGGTGCTCCAGCCCACCCCGGAGGGCGGCATGGAGATCGTCGCCGCGTCCGCGCCCGACGACCCGGACGACATCGTGGGGACGACCATCGCGCCCGGCTCCCCCGTCCTGGTCCAACTGCTCGGCGGCGAGCCGGTGTTCATCGAGGACTCGGCGACCGACCCCCGGATGACCACGCACGTACGGACCCGGTTCGGGCCGAGCATGATGCTGCCGCTGCAGAGCGGCGGCAAGCTCATCGGTACGCTCGCGCTCCCCCGGCGGCGCGGGGCCGAGCCGTACACCGCGGTGGACCGGCTGCTGGCCGCGCAGTTCGCCTCCCAGGCCGCGCTCGCGCTGGTCCTCGCCGACGCGCAGCACAACCGGGAGCGGCTCGCGGTGTACGAGGACCGCGACCGGATCGCCCGCGATCTGCACGACCTGGTCGTCCAGCGGCTGTTCGCGACCGAGATGATGCTGGAGTCGACGCGCCGCCGCGCCGCGAAGGCCTCCGGCGACGACACGGACGAGCTGCTCACCCGGGCCGTGGACGAGCTGGACTCCACGATCCAGGAGGTCCGCACCGCCATCTTCGCCCTCCAGCAGCCGCCCGCGGACGCGCCGACGACCGTACGGGGGCGGGTGCTGCGCGAGACGGACGGCGCGGGGGCGGTGCTGGGGTTTCGGCCGTCGGTGCGGTTTTCCGGGGCGGTGGATGCGGTGCTGGGCGACGCGGTCGCCGGGCGGCTGCTGTCGGCCCTGCGTGGCGCGCTGGCCGCGGCGCACCGGCGGGCCGGGGTGTCGTCCGTCTCGGTCGTCGTGGATGTGACCGTTGTCCTGGCGGACGGGCGTCCGGGTGTGCGGCTGACCGTCACGGACGATGGGGAGGGGGGCGGGCCGGTGATTTGGGAGGCGCCGCTGTAGGGGGCGGTGGATGTGCGTCGGCGGCTGCGGGCCGTGGTGGGCTGGTCGCGCAGTTCCCCGCGCCCCTGAATGCGCCCCTCCGGGCCGCCCAGGGGATTGCCGCGCAGCGGCATCTAAGGGGCGCGGGGAACTGCGCGACCAGCCACCCACCGGCCCGCAGACAAACCCCGGGCCGAAAAGGGGCGCGGCCCAGGGCGATATTCGGATGCGTACCCGGTGGGCGTGGCCGGAAAGTAGCCCCTATGAGCGCGATGTGGACGACCGCCGTCGCCGGTGCTGCTGCCGGGCTGGGTGTGGCCATGCCCGTGGGGGCCGTCGGGGTGTTGCTCGTTCAGGAGGGGATGCGGGACCGGCGCGGGGCCGTTGCGGCCGCGGCGGCCGTGGCCGTGGTCGATCTGGCGTACGCGGCGGTGGCGACCGCGCTGGGGCCGTGGGTGGCGTCGACGCTGTCGGGGGTGGAGGCGTGGGTGCGGCTGGTGGCGGCCGCCGTGCTGGTGGGCATCGCGGCGCGGGGGCTGTGGGGCGCGCGCAGGCCTCCGACGGGCGGTTCCCCCGGCCGGGCGGCGGCCACGTCCCCCGCCCGCACCTTCGGCCGGTTCGCCGCCCTCACCCTCGTCAACCCCACCACCGCCCTCTACTTCACCGCCCTCACCACCGCCCAGGGCAGCACCCTCCACGGCGGCGCCAGCGGAGCCGTGTTCGTCTCGGCCGTGTTCGCCGTGTCCTTCGTGTGGCAGCAACTGCTCGTCGCGGCGAGCGGGTTCGCCGGGGCGCGGATCTCGGAGGCGGCCCGGATGTGGACGTTCCGGCTCGGTTACGGGCTGGTCGCGCTGTACGCCGTCAAGGTGGCGCTGCCGCTGCCTTGATCGCGGTGCCGCGTAGGGTTTCCGGTGGCCCTTCAGGGCCGGTGCCGTCGACCGCGAGGAGCCCTTTCCGTGTCCCCTCTCTTTCCCGCGCTGCGGACCGCCGACGAGAAGGAAGCCCTTCGGTTCGGCGAGCACGCCCTCAGTTACGCCGGACTCGCCGGGGCGGCGGGCGCCCTGGCGGGCCGGATCGCCGGGGCGGGCCGCGTCGCCGTCTGGGCGACCCCGACTCTGGAGACGGCCGTCGGGGTGGTGGCGGCGCTGCTGGCCGGGGTGCCCGCCGTACCGCTGAACCCCAAGACGGGCGAGCGCGAGCTCGCGCACATCCTGGCGGACAGCGCGCCCACGGCCGTCCTGGCCGCCCCCGGCGACCTCCTGCCGCCCGCGCTTGCGGCCCTGACCAGGATCGACGTGGACCCCAAGGCGGGACCGGAGCCGCTGCCCGCCGAGCCCGGCGACGGCGAGTCGCCCGCCCTCATCGTCTACACCTCCGGCACCACCGGTCCGCCCAAGGGGGCCGTACTCCCCCGCCGGGCGGTCTCCGGCACGCTCGACGCGCTCGCGGAGGTCTGGGCGTGGACGCCCGACGACGTCCTCGTACACGCCCTGCCGCTCTTCCACGTCCACGGCCTGATCCTCGGCGTCCTCGGCCCGCTGCGGCGCGGCGGCTCGGTCCGGCACCTGGGCAGGTTCTCGGTGGAGGGCGTGGCCCGCGAGCTGGCGGCGGGCGCGACGATGCTGTTCGGGGTGCCGACGATGTACCACCGGATCGCCGAATCCCTCGACACCGACCGGGAGTTGGCGAAGGCGCTGACCGGGGCGCGGCTCCTGGTGTCGGGGTCGGCGGCGCTGCCGGTCCACGACCACCGGCGGATCGCGGCGGCGACCGGCCGTACGGTGATCGAGCGGTACGGGATGACCGAGACGCTGATGAACACGAGCGTACGGGTGGACGGCGAGCCGCGCCCCGGCACGGTCGGCGTGCCGCTGCCGGGCGTGGAGCTGCGGCTCGCGGACGAGTCGGACGGCATCGGCGAGATCCAGGTGCGCGGCCCGAACCTGTTCAGCGGCTATCTCAACCGGCCGGACGCCACGGCCGCCGCGTTCACCGAGGACGGCTGGTTCCGCACCGGCGACATGGCGAGCCTGGACGCCGACGGATACGTACGGATCGTCGGCCGCAAGGCGACGGACCTGATCAAGAGCGGCGGGTACAAGATCGGGGCGGGCGAGATCGAGAACGCGCTGCTCGACCACCCCGGGGTGCGCGAGGCCGCCGTCACCGGGGAGCCGGACGCCGACCTCGGGGAGCGGATCGTGGCGTGGGTGGTCCCGGCCGACCCCCAGTCCCCGCCCACGCCCGAGGAGTTGGCCGGGCACGTGGCCGCCCAGCTCTCCCCGCACAAACGGCCGCGTACGGTCCGCTTCCTGGAGGCGCTGCCGCGCAACGACATGGGCAAGATCATGAAGCGCGCGCTGGGGAACGGGAATGGCTGACCGCCTGAGCGCCAGGGCGGCGATCGAGGCGGCGACGTCCGCCTTCACGGAGCTGCACGCGCCGGAGCGGGAGACGGCGGCGGAGGGCCCGCTGGGGTGGGAGGGGTACGCGGCGTCGCGGGCGCGGGCGCGGGAGCGCACGGGCGAGCAGGAGTCCGTGATCTACGGCGAGGCGGACGTGGCAGGCCGAGCCTGCGTCGTGCTCTCCTTCGAATTCGGCTTCCTGGGCGGGTCGTTGGGCGAGCGTACGGGTGACCGGCTCGAGGCGGCGTACCGGGCGGCGCGGGAGCGGCGGCTGCCGCTGGTCTCGCTGATCGCGACCGGTGGCAGCCGGATGCAGGAGGGCATGGTAGCGCTCACCCAACTCCAGCGGGTGGCCCGCCAGTCCACCCTGCTGCGCTCCGCCGGGCTCCCCCAGATCGCGGTCCTGCGCGACCCGACGACGGGCGGCGGCTGGGCCACGCTCGGCGCGGGCGCGGACGTGGTCCTGGCGCTGCCGGGCGCGCAGGTGGGCTTCGCGGGTTCGCGGGTACGGCCCGCCGACGCGGATCCGGCGGCGTACGCGGCGGAGGGGCAGCTGGCGGCCGGGGCGGTGGACGCGGTGGTGCCGGTGGGGCAGCTGCGCGGGGTGCTGGGGAGGTGGCTGGGGCTGCTCTCCGGCGGGACGCCGGACGGCCCGGCCCCGGCGGAGGTGCCTTGTGCGCTCGGCGGGGCGGGGCTGCCGGGGACGGGGTGGGAGGCGGTGTCCCAGGCGCGCGCGTCGTCCCGCCCCCGGGCGGCGGCGTACCTGGACGCGTACTTCGACTTCCGCCTGGGGGTCAGCGGGGACCGGTGCGGGGGTGTGGATCCCGGGATGCTGTGCGGGTTCGGGGAGCGGGGCGGGCGTACGGTCGCGTACGCGGCCCAGGCCGGCACCGCGACCCGCCCGGCGGGCTACCGCACCGCCGCCCGCCTCCTCCGCCTCGCCGACCGCCTCGGCGTGCCCGTCCTGACCCTGGTCGACACGCCGGGCGCGGCGAACGACGCGGCGGCGGAACGGGCTGGCCAGGGCGCGGCGATCGCGGACTGCTTCGCCGCCGTGGCGGGGGTGGGGGTGCCGGTCACCACGCTGGTGATCGGCGAGGGCGGCTCGGGCGGGGCCCTCGCCCTCGCCTCTCCCGGCCGTACGTGGGTGACGCCGTCCAGCTACTTCTCCGTGATCGCGCCGGAGTTGGCGGCGGCGATCTTGAAGCGGGGGGTGGGGGCGGTACGGACCACGGCGGACCAGCTGGGGCTACGCCCCCAGGACCTGGTAAGCCTCGGCTTGGCCCGGGGGGTGACGTCCCCCACCCGACCCCTTCCCTAAACCCTCCGGGGGTGGGTGGGGGTGAAGCTGGTTTCCCGGGGGCTACGCCCCCGGACCCCCGGGCGGGGCTGCGCCCCTGCACCCCGGATTCCTTTCGTCTGCGGGCCGTCCCCAACTGGTCGCGCAGTTCCCCGCGCCCCTTAAATGCGCCCCTTCGGGGCGCCCCTGTAGGGGCGCGGGGAACTGCGCGACCAGCCACACACCACCCGCAGACGAAGAACCAAGCCGCCCGGCCCAGGGCTTTCGGGAAGGGGCGGGGTGGGGGACAAACTCCCGGTCAACGCACCCCCGCCGCCCGCACCACCTCCTCCCGCACCACCCCACCCCGATCATCCCGAGCCACCCCCCGCAGCGAAACGAACCGCACCCCCACCGGCACCCTCAACTCCCCCCGCCACACCCCCGCACCGACCCCCGACAACCCAACCCGCCCCCACGTACCCCCGTCGTCGTACGACACCTCCAACACCCCAGCCCCAATCCGCCCCGTCCCCACAGACGCCCCCGCCACATACGACGCCCGAAGCCCCACCGGAACCCGCCGCCCCGACACATTCCCCGACAGATCCGTCGGCACATCGAAGCCCAGGTTCAACAGCGGAAGCGTCGTCGCCCGGTCGCCAGGCGTCTCGGCGGACCGGAACGTCCACTCGGCGTGCCCCCGGGTGGACAACCGCCACACCGACGGGTCCAGCGTCGTGTCCGTGGTCACCCGGAACGTGTGCACGGCCGGGTCCACGCCCCACGCGTACGCCCCCGACCCGACCCGCCGGTCGACCTGGACCCCGTCCACGTACACCGACGTGACCTGCGTCATCGACGGCTGGCTCCAGACGTCGCCGAACCCCGTGTGGTCGGCGCCCCCGTCCCCCCACCCCGGCGTGTTGAACTGCAGGTCGTTGCCCGTGCGTTGCTGCCCCCAGCCCAGGCCCGAGCCGAGCCACGGGTGCCACACGGGGCCGAACCAGTCGAGCGGGGTCCGGGTGCCGCCCCGATACGTCACCAGGCCGCTGCGCTCCTCCAGGGCCGACTCGCCCAGCGTCACCGACTCGTGCCAGCGCTGGCCGGGACCGGTGCTGACGTAGTCGGTGCGCCGCGCCGGATACGCGATCCGCTCCGCGAAGCCGAAGCCGATCGGGAAGGTGCCGGTGATCGAGTAGCGGAACTCGCCGCCCGTGGCCGGGCCGCCCGGCGTGTGGAACGCCGTGTCCACCGTGGCCAGTTCACGCCCACGCGGCCGGTACGTGAGATCGCCGTCCGGGACGGCCCCGGGGTGGCCTTCGGAGAGGTCGTAGACGTACGGGCTGTAGCGCGTGCCCACCAGCACGGCCGTACCGCCCCGACGGGAAACCTCCCGCAGCCGCGCCGCGTCCGCCGCGTTCACCGACGCCACCGCCAGCGGCGCGTCCCCGCCCGCGTCCGTGCCGAACCACTCGCTGAGGCGGCCCGGCGCGTCATCCGTCACGAACAGCGCGGCCACGCCCGCCCGTTGGGCCGCCGCCGCCTGCTGCTGCGGGGTGACCCCGGTGGCGGCGCGGACGAGGACGGCCTTGCCGCGCACGTCCCTGCCCGCGTACTCGGCCTCGGTCCCCGTCCCGGCGTCCGCGACCCCCACCCGGCGCCGCCCGTCGAACGGCGTCGAGCCCGCCTGCACCAGCGCGTCGCCGAGCCGCCGCCCGCCCGCCTCGACGTCGAGCAGCGGCTTGCCGAGCCGCCACACCGTGCGGTACTCGAAGGTGCCGGTGCGCACCTTCCGCGTCGGCGCCGCGAAGACGCTGTCGTACGCGACCGGCACCTGCACCGCGCCCGAGACGGTCGCGCCGTTGGCGCTGCGGGCGTACTCCATCAGCAGCTGGCGCGTCTCGGTGCGCCGGTCCACGTCGGCCCGCAGCTCGCGCAGCCGCCGCCCGTCCAGGGTGATCTCGCGGTCCCGGTCGAGCACCACCTCGGGATCGGAGAGGTACCCGAGACCGAGGGAGTCCGCGCCCTTGCCGCCGCGTACGTCGAGGAACGAGTCGACGGTGTACGTGCCCGGCTTCAGCCGCAGGGTGAGCGTGCCCGAGTCACCGACCGCCGCCCCGAACGGGTCCTGGCCCTGGGCGAGTTGCTGCACGGAGAGGTTCGCCGGGCTCGGGGCGCCGTCGCGGTCCTTGACGTGCACGGTGAGGTCGTACCGCTCCTCCTCCTTCACCATCCCGAACGCGGTGTGCGCGACCGGCTTCCCGCCGACGGACGCCGTGACGCGGCCACCGGTGTGCCCCACGGCCGCGTGCGTGCCGTCGCCGGTGACGGTGGTGTGCGCGGCGCCGTGGGCGGGGACGGTGAGCTCGGTGTCGGCGAGGGAGACCACACCGGCGGGCGCGCCCCCGTCGACGGACAGCGCCAACCGCACGGCCGCATTGGAGGAGTTGGTGTAGGTCAGCGTCCGCGTCACCGGCTTGTCATCCCCGTACGGCCAGCGCACGAAGCCCAGGTCGGCGCTGCCGGTCGCGGTGACGGACGCGGTGGTCGCCGCCGGGACGTCGACGCGGCCCGCGCCCAGCGCGTACGGCTCGGCGTCCAGCACCTTCGACGTGGACATCAGCGCGTCCTTCAGCCGCTGCCCACTCCAGTCGGGATGCTCCTCGGCGAGCAGCGCGGCGACGCCCGCGACGTGCGGGGTGGCCATCGAGGTGCCGCTCATGGCCGTGTACGGGCCCGATCCGGCCGTGTACCGGGAGCGGGCGGCCAGGATGTCGACGCCGGGGGCGGCGAGGTCGGGCTTGAGGGCGTTGTCGCCCAGGCGCGGGCCCTGGCTGCTGAAGTAGGCGGCCTGGTCGGCGGAGTCGACGGCGCCGACGGTCAGGGCGGCGTCGGCGGCGCCCGGGGAGCCGATGGAGGAGGGCGCGCCGGTGTTGCCCGCCGCGATGACGAAGAGCGCGCCGGTGTCGTGCGAGAGCGTGTTGACGGCCCGGGCCATCGGGTCGGTGCCGTCGCTCGCCTCCTGCGAGCCGAGGCTCATCGAGACGACCTTCGCGCGGACGTCCTTGGCGGCCCACTCCATCCCGGCGATGATCTGCGACTCGGAGCCGGTGCCCGCGTCCGAGAGCACCTTGCCGACGGCGAGGTCGGCGCCGGGCGCCACGCCCTTCTCCTGCCCGTCGGACGCGGCGCCGGAGCCGCCGACCGTGGAGGTGACGTGGGTGCCGTGGCCGTTGCGGTCGGCGACCTCCTCGCCCTCGATGAACGACTTGCTCGCACCGACGCGCCCGGTCAGATCGGGGTGGTCCGCGTCGACGCCGGTGTCCAGGACGGCGACCTTCACGCCCTTGCCGGTGAGCCCGGCGGCCCACGCCTGCGGGGTGCCGATCTGGGCGTTGGACTCGGCCATCGCGGCCTTCACGCGCCCGTCGAGCCAGACCTTGGCGATGCCGCCGGAGAAGCCGCGCGCCTTGGGGGCGGCGGTCAGCGCACGCCAGAAGGCCCCGTCCCCGGCGGCCCGGACGGCCGCGCCGCCGATGCTGGGAAGCGTACGGACGGGCTGCACGCCGGGCGGAAGGGCTTCGCGTACGGAACGCCCCTTCCCGTACGTGACGAGGAGCGGCAGCGAACCGCCGCCCAGCCCCTGCTCGATGAGCCCGCTGACGTCGAAGAGGCGGGGGTCGAGGGTCCCGTCGGCGAGGTACGGCCGGGCCTCGTCCGGGACGACACGGACGCGGCCGTCGACGGTCTGGCTGCGCACGGCCCCGGTGGCGCCGCGCGCCCGCTCCACCGTGACGGCCTTCCGGCCGCCGCCGAGGTCGGTGACGGTGACCTTGTCGCCGGTGAGGAGCGTGACGGTGTGCGCGGCGTTCCGTACGGGGGCGGCGGCTCCCCGGGGCGATCCGACGGCCGGGCCGACCGGGAGCAGGACGAGTGCGAGCCCGATCGGGACCAGCCGGGCCCCACGTCTCCGGGATGCTCTGGTCATGAACGCTGCCCTCTCTTCGCCGGGTTGCTGCGAAGAGTGTCGGGCGGTTTACCGGACCCCGGGACTGAACTGCCGTGGCGGATAAGCGACTTGGCAGCTACCCGCCAGGGCCCGCTGTTACGCCTCGGGGTCGCGGGAGTCGTACCGCGCGAACCGGCGGCGGGTGACGCCGAGCAGCGTCACGGCGAGCACGCACGCGAGGCCGCCGCCGGTGACGGCGACCGTGGGCGAGGCGAGGTCGGCGGTGGTGCCCGCGAGGAAGTCCCCCAGCCGGGGCCCGCCGGCCACGACGACGATGAAGACGCCCTGCAGCCGCCCGCGCATCTCGTCCGGGGCGGCGACCTGGAGCATGGTGTTGCGGAACACCATGGACACGGTGTCGGCGCATCCCGCGAGCGCGAGGAAGAGCAGCCCCAGCCAGAGGTCGCGGGTCAGCCCGAACACGGCGATCGCGGCGCCCCACGCGCCCACCGCCAGCAGGATCGCGAGCCCGTGCCGGTGGATGCGGCTCAGCCACCCCGAGAACACCCCGCCGAGCAGCGCGCCCAGCGCGGGCGCGGCGACCAGGAGCCCGGTGGTGCGGGCGTCACCGCCGTACCAGAGCGCGGCGACGGCCGGGAACAGGGCGCGGGGGTGCGCCAGGATCATGGCACAGAAGTCGGAGAAGAACGTCATGCGGAGGTTGGGCCGGGTGGCGAGGAAGCGGAACCCGTCGAGGACGGAGGCCCGCTTGGCGGCCGTACGGTCCCGGTCGGGCAGCATCGACGGCAGCCGCCACATCGCGTAGAGGGAGGCGGCGAAGGTGACGGCGTCGATGAGGTACGCCGACTGGTACCCGGCGAACCCGACGATCAGCCCGCCCAGCATCGGGCCGAGCAGGGTGCCCGAGGTCATGGTGATGGAGTTGAGCGCGTTGGCCGCGGGCAGCTGCTCGGGAGGCAGCAGCCGGGGGATCATGGAGGACCGGGCAGGCCCGTTGAGGGCCGCGCACACGGACTGCAGCGCGACGATCCCGTACAGGAACCACACGTGCGCGAACCCGGCGATCGCGGCGGCGGCGAGCCCCGCCGAGAGCACGGCGGACCCGGACGCACTGGCCAGCCCGAGCGTGCGCCGGTCCACGGTGTCCGCGATCGCCCCGCCGTACAGCCCGAACACCATCAGCGGCACGAGCGAGAACAGCCCCACGAGCCCCACGCTGAAGCTGGACTCGGTGATGTCGTACACCTGGAGCGAGATCGCCAGGGAGGTCATCCCCTGCCCCACCCACGAGATGGTGTTCCCGAACCACAGCCGCCGGTAGTCCGGGGAACTGCGGAGGGGGGTGAGGTCGGCGAGTATGCGGGTTCTGGCGGGGGCTTGGGTGTCGGCGGTCACGGGCGATGCTAACCGGTGTGTGTGCCGGGTCATGCGTCTGCGGGCCGTCCCCAACTGGTCGCGCAGTTCCCCGCGCCCCTAAAAGCGCCCCTCCGGGCCGCCCCGGGGATTGCCGCGCAGCGGCATCCAAGGGGCGCGGGGAACTGCGCGACCAGCCACACTCAGCCCGCAGACGAACCCCGGGCCAACCTCAGACGCGCTCCGCGTGCACGTACGACATCGGGTACACAATGCGACCCTTCGCGTCGACGTCGAACGCGTTCGGGTCGAACGGCAGCGTCCCCCCCGTCTCGGCCCGCTGCTTCTCGAAGTACTCACGCGTGTGGTTCGTCGTGCACAGGCTGTCCTCGATCGCGAGGATCCGCCACGTCCCCTCCAGGTTGGCCCGGAAGTTGTCCTTGCTGACGCGCAGCTGCTGCGGCGGCAGGCCGACCAGCTCGGACTCCGCGAAGGCGAACAGGTGCAGCCGGGCCCCCGGCGCCGTCACCCGGTGCAGCGCCGCCGCGTACTTGCGCCGCTGCTCGTCGGTGAGGACGTGGTACAGCCCGTAGTCGAGGACCGTCTCGAAGCCGCCCTCGACGCCCTCGAAGGCCGTCGCGTCCGACACGGCGAAGGTCATGTCGAGCCCGCGCTCGCGCGCCCGCTCCTGCGCCTGCCCGATCGCGGAGGGCGAGAAGTCGAGGCCGGTGACCTGGTGGCCGCGGCTCTTGAGGTGGAGCGAGTTCTGCCCGGTGCCGCACCCCGCGTCCAGGACCTTCCCACGGAACGCGCCGGACGCCTCCAGGGCCACCACGACCGGCTGCGGCTCGGGGATGTTCCAGGGCGCGAAGTCGAACTTCATGCCCAGGCCCTCCGTCCGCACCTTCCCCGCGTACAGCGGATCGAAGTTGGCACTGCCGGCCGTGTAGACCTCGCCGCCCTGCGGTTCTTCCGTGCTCACCTGGTGCCTCCCCTTTGCGGTTCGTGATGCGGTCAATCTCCCGGACCGAATCACCTGGGGACAAGCCCGGGCGGCTGATCAGACGTTCAATCGCGGGAACTCCGCGGTTGCACACCGGTCTTGACAATTGCCGGAGGAAAGAAATGCGCCACGGCGGCGGGGCGGCCCCCGGGCGACGCGGCGCGACGGCGCCTCCGGCGCGGGGCCGGGCAGCCCCGGCCCCCAGGGCGCCCCACGGGCCCGCCCGGACCCACCAGGCGCCCGCGCACGACCCGGGCGACGGCACCGCTCCCCCGGGGCCCACCGGTGGCGGCGGCCGCCACCCCGATGAATTCCCCCGAATTCCGCCCGTGGGAAATTACCTCCCGCCCCGCCTCTCCCCGTACTCGGGAATTCAGGGCTCCGGAATGCGACCGGGAAGTGGGAAAGCGCGACCCGGAGGTCGCGAAGAAAGCCCCCGTCCCCGACGCGCCGCGTCGTACGCAGGCGCGCCCCGGCTCTCCCCGGCCCCCTCCGCCGTCACTCCGACCGGGTGGGTGCCACGATGCCCCCGGTGTGTCGTACGTGGAGTACGACGCCCCGGGGGCATCCTGGTCTCGCCTGTCCGAAACGTTCCTGCAGGAACGACTCGTGGTGGGGCGGGTGGGACTCGAACCCACGGCCGACGGATTATGAGTCCGCTGCTCTAACCGGCTGAGCTACCGCCCCTAACGGCGCGTCGCGCACATTTGTGCGCGCCGTCTGCCGCAGCATAGCCGCTCATACGATCTCCTGCCTCGGATGGTCGGCAACGCACGACCATGAGGACCCGATCGCGGCCCGCGCGGTTCCACCGGGCATGAAAAAGGACCCTCAAGGGGCCCTTTTCCACTGCTCTCCCGACTGGACTCGAACCAGTAACCTGCCGGTTAACAGCCGGCTGCTCTGCCAATTGAGCTACAGGAGACCGAGCTCCCCCGACTGGACTCGAACCAGTAACCTGCCGGTTAACAGCCGGCTGCTCTGCCAATTGAGCTACAGGGGAATGTCTCGTTGCATCGAACGTACCTACCCCGGGTGTCCCCGGGCGGCGTGCGCTCGCTGCGACACATACATTAGCGCAAGCAGGGGGGTGCTCCGCCAATCGGTTCCGCCCCGGGTGATCACGGGGCTGCACGGGTAGGCGCAGCACACGACGCCACAGCGACGTCAGACAGACGCCACAGAAGGGTGACCGCCATGCGCTACCGGCTCACGTTCGCCGTCGGACTCGTCGTCGGGTACGTGCTCGGGACCCGGGCCGGACGCGAGCGGTACGAGCAGCTGAAGAAGTCAGCCCGGCAGGTCGCCCAGAACCCGGCCGTCCGCAACACCGCCGAGTCGGCCGCGCAGAACGGCCGGGCGTACGCGGGCAAGGCCTTCCACGCGGTGAGCGAGAAGGTCGGGGAGAAGCTGCCGGACTCGATCGGCGAGCGGGTGCGGTCGCTGCGCGAGCGCGGCGAGGGCGCCGAGGACGACTGGGGCACCAGCAACACCTGACGGACCCCGTGCACCGGCGACAACCGGCGACACCTTGACCCGCGCGCGGCCCCGGTGGCCCCCCGCGTGATGCAGAATCGTGCGCATGGGGATAGTCGCCGGGCTGGACAGCTCTTCCGCCTTCACACGCATCGTCGTCTGCGACACCGACACCGGTGCCGTCCTGCGGCAGGGGTACGCCCCGCATCCCGTCGACCCGAAGGCCACCGAGGTCGATCCGCAGGCCTGGCTGCTCTCGCTCGGCGAGGCCGCGGCGGGCGGGCTGCTCGAAGGCGTGCAGGCCATCGGCGTCGCCGCCCAGCAGCACGCGCTGATCGCGCTGGACGGGCAGGGCGCTCTCGTACGGGCGGCGCTGACCGGCAACGACAAGCGCGCGCAGGCCGCCGCGGCGGATCTGACCGACGGGCTCGGCGGGCGCGAGGCGTGGGCCAAGGCCGTCGGGTCCGTGCCGCAGGCCGCCCAGGCCGTGGCGAAGCTGCGCTGGCTGGCCCGTACCGAACCGGAGGCCGCCCAGCGCACCGCCGCGATCGTGCAGGCGCACGACTGGCTGGTGTGGCAGCTGCTCGGCCGCCCGGCCCGCCGCACCACCGACCGGGGCGCCGCCTCCGGCACCGGCTACTGGTCGGCCGCGACCGGCTTCTACCGCCCCGACCTGGTCGAGCTGGCGCTCGGCCACCACGTGGCGCTCCCCGAGGTGCTCGGCCCCTCCGACGCGGCCGGCACCACCCCCGAGGGGCTGCTGATCTCGGCCGGCACCGGCGAGACGATGGCCGCCGCGTTCGGGCTCGGCGTCGGGCCCGGCGACGCGGTCGTCTCGCTCGGCGCGTCGGGTTCCGTCATGGCCGTGCACCACGAGGCGCTGGCCGACCCGGCCGGGATGATTACGTCGTTCGCCGACGCCACCGGCCGCCATCTGCCGGTCGTGCATACGAGCAACGCGGTACGGGCGCTGCGCGGCACGGCGGAGATGCTCGGCGCCGAGAGTCTGGAGGAGCTCTCCGCCCTTGCGCTCAAATCCACTCCGGGCGCCTGCGGGCTGGTCCTGCTGCCGTATCTGGAGGGCGAGCGCACGCCCCGGCTGCCGCACGCGGCGGGCACGCTTGCGGGGCTGCGGCGCGAGTCGATGAAGCCCGAGCACCTGGCGCGGGCCGCCTTCGAGGGCATGCTCTGCTCGCTGGCGGACGCGCTGGACGTGCTGCGGCTGCGCGGCGTGGAGGTGCGGCGGGTCTTCCTGCTCGGGGCGGCGGCCGAACTGCCCGCCGTGCAGGCGGCGGCGCCCGCGATCCTGGGCACCCAGGTGGTCGTGCCGCAGCCCGCCGAGTACGCGGCGCTCGGCGCGGCCCGGCAGGCGGCCTGGGCGCTCGGCGTCTCGCAGGGCAGCCTCGGCGCGCACACCCCGCCGGCCTGGCAGGGCGCGGCCGCGCAGGTCTTCGAGCCGGGCGAGGAGCTGGCGGTGGGGCAGGCGGTGCGCCAGCAGTACATCGCGACGCGCGACGAGATCCACCCGGGCGCGTTCGACCCGGGCGCCTGAGACGGGGCTTCCGGTCACCGGGGCGGGAAATCAGCCGTAAGGGGTGGTCTCCGGCGTGTCGCCTTGACCACGCCGGAGGTCCGTCCTTGACTCATCCTTTTGACTTGCCCTTGGCTTAATCCCTTGGGGTTACGGGGGTGGAGTGTCGCAAGATGGGGGTCGAACCCCTCGATCTTGCCGACCCGGAGAGCCTCCACGTGCTCATACGACTCCTGCGGACCCATCTGGATCCGTACAAGAAACCGATCGCGCTCCTGGTGCTGCTGCAGCTGCTCCAGACGTGCGCGACCCTCTATCTGCCGACCCTGAACGCCGACATCATCGACAACGGTGTCGTCAACGGGGACACCGGCTACATCCTGGAGTTCGGCGGCATCATGATCGCCGTCAGCCTGGTCCAGGTCGTCTGCAACGTCGGCGCCGTCTACTTCGGCGCGCGCACGGCGTCGGCGGTCGGCCGGGACATGCGCGCGGCCGTCTTCGGGCGCGTCCAGTCGTTCTCCTCGCGCGAGGTGGGCCACTTCGGGGCGCCGTCCCTGATCACCCGGACCACCAACGACGTGCAGCAGGTCCAGATGCTGACGCTGATGGCGTTCACGCTGATGGTGTCCGCGCCGATCATGTGCTTCGGCGGCATCATCATGGCGCTCGGCCAGGACGTGCCGCTGTCGGCGGTGCTGCTGGCCGTGGTGCCGGTGCTCGGCGTCTCCGTCTCCCTGATCGTGCGCAAGATGCGTCCGCTGTTCCGCACCATGCAGACCCGCCTGGACACGGTGAACCGCGTGCTGCGCGAGCAGATCACCGGCAACCGCGTGATCAGGGCATTCGTCAAGGACGACTACGAGAAGGGCCGCTTCCGGGGCGCCAACACCGAGCTGACCGACGTCTCGCTCGGCACCGGCCGGCTGATGGCGCTGATGTTCCCCACCGTCATGACGGTGGTCAACGTCTCCTCGGTGGCCGTGGTGTGGTTCGGCGCCCACCGGATCGACGACGGGTCCCTGCAGATCGGCCAGCTCACCGCGTTCCTCACGTATCTGATGCAGATCGTGATGGCCGTGATGATGGCCACGTTCATGTTCATGATGGTGCCGCGCGCCGAGGTCTGCGCCGAGCGCATCGAGGAGGTGCTCGGCACCCAGACCAGCGTGGTGCCGCCACTCTCCCCGGTGCGCGAGCTGCGCCGCAGCGGCCACCTGGAGGTCCGGGGCGCCGACTTCACCTATCCGGGCGCCGAGGAGTCCGTCCTGAACGGGGTGGACCTGGTGGCGAGCCCCGGCGAGACCACCGCGATCATCGGGTCGACGGGCAGCGGCAAGTCGACGCTGCTCGGGCTCGTACCGCGGCTGTTCGACGTGACGGACGGCACGGTGCTGGTCGACGGCGAGGACGTGCGCGGAATCGATCCCGTCCTGCTCGCCAAGACGGTGTCGATGGTGCCGCAGAAGCCGTATCTGTTCTCCGGGACGGTCGCGACCAATCTGCGGTACGGGAACCCCGACGCCACCGACGAGGAGCTCTGGCACGCGCTCGAGGTCGCCCAGGCCAAGGAGTTCGTCTCCAAGCTGGAGGGCGGGCTGAACGCGCCGATCGCGCAGGGCGGCACCAATGTCTCCGGCGGCCAGCGCCAGCGGCTCGCGATCGCGCGGACCCTGGTGCAGCGCCCGGAGATCTACCTCTTCGACGACTCGTTCTCGGCGCTCGACTACGCGACGGACGCGGCCCTGCGGGCGGCGCTGCTGCGCGAGACGCGCGAGGCCACCGTCGTGATCGTGGCGCAGCGGGTCTCCACGATCCGCGACGCCGACCGGATCGTCGTCCTGGACGAGGGCCGGGTCGTCGGCACCGGCCGCCACCGCGAGCTGATGGCCGAGAACGAGACGTACCGGGAGATCGTGCTCTCCCAGCTGACGGAGGCCGAGGCGGCATGAGCGGAAACATGGCCCGGATGATGGGCCAGGGCGACGGCAAACGCTCGATGGACTTCAAGGGCTCCTCGAAGCGGCTGCTGCGCCAGCTCGCCCCGGAGAAGGGCACGCTCTATGTGATGCTCGTCGCCGCGGTGCTGAGCGTGGCGCTGTCGGTGGTCGGGCCGAAGATCCTCGGCAAGGCGACCGACCTGGTCTTCGCGGGCGTCGTCGGTCGGCAGATGCCGGACGGGACGACCAAGGAGCAGGCCCTGGAGCGGCTGCGCGCCAAGGGCGACGGCGGACTCGCCGACATGCTCTCCGGGGTGGACTTCACCCCCGGCCACGGCATCGACTTCGGCTCGGTGGGCGGGGTGCTGCTGTGGGCGCTCGCGGTGTACGTGGGCGCGGGGCTGCTGATGCTGGTGGCGACCCGGCTCTCCAACCGGGCGATCAACCGCACGGTGTACCGGATGCGCGAGCAGGTGCAGGCGAAGCTGTCGCGGCTGCCGCTGTCGTACTTCGACCGCGCCAAGCGGGGCGAGGTGCTCAGCCGGGCGACCAACGACATCGACAACATCTCGCAGACGATGCAGCAGACGATGGGCCAGCTCATCAACTCGCTGCTCACCATCGTCGGCGTACTGGCGATGATGTTCTGGATCTCGCCGCTGCTCGCGCTGGTGGCGCTGGCGACCGTACCGCTGTCGGTGTTCGTCGCGACGAAGATCGGCAAGCGGTCGCAGCCGCAGTTCGTGCAGCAGTGGAAGACCACGGGACGGCTCAACGCGCACGTGGAGGAGATGTACACCGGGCACAGCCTGGTGAAGGTCTTCGGGCGCCAGGAGGAGTCGGCGCGGCAGTTCGACGAGCAGAACGAGGCGCTGTACGAGGCCGGGTTCAAGGCGCAGTTCAACAGCGGGGTGATGCAGCCGCTGATGATGTTCATCTCGAACCTGAACTACGTGCTGGTCGCGGTCGTCGGCGGACTGCGGGTCGCCTCCGGGGCGCTGTCGATCGGCGATGTGCAGGCGTTCATCCAGTACTCGCGGCAGTTCTCGATGCCGCTGACCCAGGTCGCCTCGATGGCGAACCTGGTGCAGTCGGGGGTCGCCTCCGCCGAGCGGATCTTCGAGCTGCTCGACGCGGACGAGCAGGCGCCGGAGCCGGACGCGAAGTCGGCCGAGCGGCCGGTGGAGCGGCGGGGCGCGGTGACACTGGAGAAGGTGGCGTTCCGCTACGACCCGCAGAAGCCGCTCATCGACGACCTGTCGCTGAAGGTCGAGCCGGGCCAGACGGTCGCGATCGTCGGCCCGACCGGCGCGGGCAAGACGACGCTGGTCAACCTGCTGATGCGGTTCTACGAGGTGACGGACGGGCGGATCACCCTGGACGGGGTGGACGCGGCCCGGATGTCGCGCGAGGAGCTGCGGGCGGGCATCGGCATGGTGCTCCAGGACACCTGGCTGTTCGGCGGGACCATCGCGGACAACATCGCGTACGGCGCGTCGCGGCCGGTCACCCGCGAGGAGATCGAGGAGGCGGCGCGGGCGGCGCACGCGGACCGGTTCGTACGGACGCTGCCGGACGGGTACGACACGGTGATCGACGACGAGGGTACGGGGGTGAGCGCGGGCGAGAAGCAGCTCATCACGATCGCCCGGGCGTTCCTGTCCGACCCGGTGATCCTCGTGCTGGACGAGGCGACGAGTTCGGTGGACACGCGGACGGAGGTGCTGATCCAGAAGGCGATGGCGCGGCTGGCGCACGGCCGGACGAGCTTCGTGATCGCCCACCGGCTGTCGACCATCCGCGATGCCGACGTCATCCTCGTGATGGAGAACGGCGCCATCGTGGAACAGGGCACGCATGACGAGCTGCTGGCGGCGGACGGGGCGTACGCACGGCTGTACGCGGCGCAGTTCGCGCAGGCGGTGGCTGAGGTGGACTGACAGTGGGGCGGGGCCGCCCGCGGCCCCGCCTGCTCAGTCCAGGTAGCCCCGCAGCTGGTCCGCGAAGGCGTGGTCGCGGAGTTTGTTCAGGGTCTTTGATTCGATCTGGCGGATTCGTTCGCGGGTGACGCCGAAGATTCGGCCGATCTCCTCCAGCGTGCGGGGGCGGCCGTCGGCGAGGCCGTAGCGGAGCTGGACCACCTTGCGTTCGCGTTCGCCCAGCGTGGACAGCACCGCCTCCAGGTGCTCGCGCAGGAGCAGGAAGGCCGCGGACTCCACGGGGGACGCCGCGTCGCCGTCCTCGATCAGGTCGCCGAGCGCGACGTCGTCCTCCTCGCCCACCGGCGCGTGCAGCGAGACCGGCTCCTGGGCGAGCCGGAGCACCTCGCTCACGCGCTCCGGCGCGAGGTCGAGGTGCGCGGCCACTTCCTCCGGCGTCGGCTCGTAGCCGCGCTCCTGGAGCATCCGGCGCTGCACCCGCACGACCCGGTTGATCAGCTCCACCACGTGGACGGGGACGCGGATCGTCCGGGCCTGGTCGGCCAGCGCGCGGGACATGGCCTGGCGGATCCACCACGTCGCGTACGTCGAGAACTTGTAGCCGCGCGCGTAGTCGAACTTCTCGACCGCGCGGATCAGTCCGAGGTTTCCCTCCTGGACCAGGTCGAGCATGGTCAGCCCGCGCCCGACGTACCGCTTGGCGACGGAGACGACCAGGCGCAGGTTCGCCTCGATGAGGCGGCGCTTGGCCATCCGCCCCATGACCACCAACTTGTCGAGGTCGACGGCGAGTTGGGAGTCCAGGTCCGGGGTGTTGCTCAGCTTCTCCTCGGCGAACAGGCCCGCCTCGACCCGGCGGGCGAGCTCGACCTCCTCGGCGGCGGTGAGCAGCGGAATGCGGCCGATCTCGCGCAGGTACTGCCGGAAGAGGTCGGACGACGGGCCGCCGGTGTCCACCCGCCCCGGCACCCGTTCGGGCGGCTCCGGCACGTCCACCACGTCGTCGACGAGCTCGACGGGGGGCACTTCGGCCTCGGGGTGGAGCGCGGCCCGGGTCTGCGGGGGCACGGTGGCCATGACGTCGTTGTCGGTCAGGGTCTGGGTCTGCACGGGGGCGACCTCCAGGGTGATCGCTGCCGGATCGGGGGCGTGCGGCAGCGGGACGGGGGCGGCCGGGCCGCTGTCCGTCCCGTACACGATGAGCGGATCCGCGGGGGTGAGGTACCCACCTTCGGTGGGCCGGCCGCGCTCCGAGGACTCAGGCACCGCACCCCAGTGTGGGGTAAGACACATCTCCGCCACGAGGGGCGTGCGGTGACTTTTTGAAGCCGGTCCGTGACCGGTCGGTTACCCGTGCGGCAGCGGTGTGGGGCCGCGCTGGCAGTGGTACGGGTACCCCGGGCGACCCGGGGCAGACCTCAGAGTGCTTCCGCGCCCCGGTTGCGCAGCGCCTGGCCGTACTGCTGGAGGACCCACAGCTCGTTCTGCACGGCGGCCAGTCGCTCCGGGTCGCCGTTCTGGCCCAGGCGCGCCAGGGTGCCCTGGATGTCGAGGAGGCGGCGGTCGACAGCGCGCCGGCGCACGGCGACGAGCTGCTCGCCCGCGTACGCCTCGTCGACCACGCGCGCGTGGATGGCCTCCACGGCGAGCTCGGTGACGAGCGCGCGGACCGTGTCGTTGGGGGCCGACTCCATGACCGCCGGGAGGTAGTCGGAGGGCGCGTCGGTGGCGCCGCCCGCGTCCATGACGCACTGGCGCACCGCCGCGTACGGCGGGGCCGTGAACTCGTCCACTCCGTACGCGTCGAACGCCGGGGAGACCAGCTGCGGGTACTGGAGGGCGAGCTTGAGGAGCTCGCGCTCGGTGCGGTGGGCGGGGCTGCGCAGGTTCAGGGCGGGGCCGGAGGGGGCGGCGGCCGGGGCCTGCACCTCGCCGTACTCGCGGCGGCGCTCGGGGGCCGGGCCCTTGCCGCCCCGGTCGCGGGCCCAACGGGCCAGCTGGGCCACGCGCTTGACCACGAACTGGGTGTCCAGGATGCCGAGGATCCCGGCGAGCTGGACGGCCACCTCGTGCTGGGAGGCGATGTTCTTGATGCGGGCGACGATCGGGGCGGCCTCGTCGAGGGCGGCCGCGCGGCCCGCCGGGGTCTCCAGGTCGTACCGCTGGACGATCTGGCGGATCGCGAACTCGAAGAGCGGGGTGCGGGGCTGGACCAGGTCGGCGACCGCCTCGTTGCCCTTGGCCAGGCGCAGCTCGCAGGGGTCCATGCCGTCGGGGGCGATGGCGATGTAGGTCTCGGCGGCGAACTTCTGGTCGTCCTCGAAGGCGCGCAGGGCGGCCTTCTGGCCCGCCGCGTCACCGTCGAAGGTGAAGATCACGCGCGCGCTGCCGTTGTCCATCAGGAGGCGGCGCAGGATCTTGATGTGGTCGCCGCCGAAGGCGGTGCCGCAGGTGGCGATGGCGGTGGTGACCCCGGCGAGGTGACAGGCCATCACATCGGTGTAGCCCTCGACGACCACCGCGCGGCTGGACTTGGCGATGTCCTTCTTGGCCAGGTCGATGCCGTACAGGACCTGCGACTTCTTGTAGATCGCGGTCTCGGGGGTGTTGAGGTACTTGGGGCCGTTGTCGTCGTCGCGGAGCTTGCGGGCGCCGAAGCCGACCACTTCGCCGGAGACGTCGCGGATCGGCCACATCAGCCGGCCGCGGAAGCGGTCGATGGGGCCGCGGCGGCCCTCCTGGGAGAGCCCGGAGAGGGTGAGCTCCTTGTCGCTGAAGCCCTTGCCGCGCAGGAAGCGGGTGAGGTGGTCCCAGCCCGCCGGGCTGTAGCCGACGCCGAAGTGGGCGGCGGCGGCCTGGTCGAAGCCGCGCTCGGCGAGGAACTTGCGGCCGATCTCGGCCTCGGGGCTGGTGCCCAGCTGCTCGATGTAGAACTGCGCGGCGATCTTGTGCGCCTCGACCAGGCGGATGCGCTCGCCGCGCTGGTGGGACGGGTTGTAGCCGCCCTCCTCGTACCGCAGGGTGATGCCCGCGGTGGCGGCCAGGCGCTCGACGGCCTCGGAGAACGACAGGTGGTCGATCTTCCGGACGAAGGCGATCGTGTCGCCGCCTTCCTGGCAGCCGAAGCAGTGGAAGAGACCCTTGCTCGGGCTGACCTGGAAGGACGGGGACTTCTCGTCGTGGAAGGGGCAGAGGCCCTTGAGGTTGCCACCGCCCGCGTTGCGCAGCTGGAGGTACTCGGACACGACGGCGTCGATCGGGACCGCGTCCCGGACCGCCTTCACGTCGTCATCGTTGATCCTGCCTGCCACGCACGAAGTCTACGTGGCGGCGGTGGCGATCAGGACTGGTCGGGCAGCAGGTCTCCCAGGGGCACCGAGGGGTCCGCGAGCCGGTCGGGGTCCACCTGGACGCCCTTGGTTCCGGCCCTGATCAGGTCCTGGATCGACCCTGTGACGTCCCACACATTCACGTTCATCCCCGCCAGCACCCGGCGCTCCTGCAGCCAGAAGGCGATGAACTCGCGCTTGCCCGCGTCGCCCCTGAGCACCACCTGGTCGTACGAGCCGGGGGGCGCCCAGCCCGAGTACTCCAGGCCCAGGTCGTACTGGTCGGAGAAGAAGTACGGCACGCGGTCGTAGCTGACCTCCTGGCCCAGCATCGCGCGCGCGGCGGCCGGGCCGCCGTTGAGGGCGTTGGCCCAGTGCTCCACGCGCAGGCGGGTGTCGAGCAGCGGGTGGTGGGAGGCGGCCACGTCGCCCGCCGCGAAGATGTCGGGGTCGGAGGTGCGCAGCGAGGCGTCGACGGCGACGCCTCCGCCGTCGGCCCGGTCGACCAGGGCCAGCCCGGCGTTCTCGGCGAGCGCGGTGCGCGGGGCGGCGCCGATCGCGGCGAGCACGTCGTGCGCCGGGTGCTCCTCGCCGTCGTCGGTGCGGGCGGCGAGGACCATGCCGTCCTGGCCGGTGATCTCGGTGAGCCGGGCGCCGAAGTGGAAGCGGACGCCGTGCTCGGCGTGCAGATCGGTGAAGATCTGGCCCAGCTCGGGGCCGATGACCTGGTGCAGCGGGGTCGCCTCGGGCTCGACGACGGTGACCTCCGCGCCGTAGCCGCGCGCGGCGGCGGCGACCTCCAGGCCGATCCAGCCGGCCCCGGCGATCACCAGGTGGCCGTTGTCGCGGCCGAGCGCCTTGAGCATGTTGCGCAGCCGCTCGGAGTGGGCGAGGCGGCGCAGGTGGTGGACGCCCGCGAGGCCGGTGCCGGGGATGTCGAGGCGGCGGGGCTCGGAGCCGGTGGCGAGCAGCAGCTTGTCGTAGCCGATCAGGGTGCCGTCGCCGAGGCGGACGGTCTTGGCCTCGCGGTCGATGGCGGTGACGGTCTGGCCGAGGTGGAGCTCCACGTCGTTCTGCGCGTACCAGGCGGGCTCGTGGACGAAGACGCTGTCGCGCTCCTCCTTGCCGGAGAGGAACCCCTTGGACAGGGGAGGCCGTTCGTACGGGTGCTCCCGCTCGTCGCCGATGAGGATCACCCGGCCGTTGAACCCCTCGGCGCGCAGGGTCTCGGCGGCCTTGGCCCCGGCCAGTCCTCCACCGACAATGACAAATGTCCGGTCTGCGTCGACCACTTGATGCCTCCTCGTTGCTCAACCGCCATCTGCGAGCGTCCCGCACGGAGCGTGATGGGGGAAGAGGGCTTGCTCCGTTGGGGGCGCCGAGTGGCCGGGCTTCATCGGTACGTCATAGGCGTGTCATACGTGTGTCGTACGGGGTCGTAGGCGCCTTCCGGGCCCCTCATCCGCGTCGGGCGGTGAGTCTGGCGTGCAGGGACAGGGCCGCGGCGTCCGTCAAGGACGCGATCTGGTCGACGATGACCCGTTTGCGGGCGCGGTCGTCGGGGGCGGTCGCGAAGAGCGCGCGGAACTGCGGGTCGAGCCCCTCGCCGGGGGCGCGCGCGGTGAGCGCTTCGGCCAGTTCGGCCAGAATGATGCGCTGGTCGGCGCGGAGCCGCTCCTGCTCGTCGCGCTGCATCACATAGCGGTCGGCCACCGCCTTGAGCACCGCGCACTCGTTGCGCGTCGCGCGCGGCACGACCAGCTCCGCCGCGTACCTGCTGAGGCGCCCCGAGCCGTGGCGCTCCCGGGTCGCCCCTTCGGCCGACAGGCAGAACCGGCCGATGAGCTGGCTGGTGGCGTCCTTGAGGCGGGCCTGGGCGACTGCCGAGCCGTCGTACCCGTGCGGCCACCACTCCTCGTCGATCAGCCGGTCCAGCGCGTCCGCGAGCTCCTGCGGGTCGGTGTCCGCCGGGACGTACCGCCCGATCGCCACGCGCCAGATGTCCTGGCGCTCGGGCTCGGAGAAGAGCAGGTTGGGGTCGATGTGGCCGGCGTGCAGGCCGTCCTCGAAGTCGTGGACCGAGTACGCCACGTCGTCCGACCAGTCCATGACCTGGGCCTCGAAGCACTTGCGGTGCGGCTCGGCGCCCTGGCGCACCCAGTCGAAGACCGGCAGGTCGTCCTCGTACACCCCGAACTTCACCGACTGCGGGTCGGTGGGGTGGCCGCCGCGCGCCCAGGGGTACTTGGTGGCCGCGTCCAGGGCGGCCCTGGTGAGGTTGAGGCCGACGCTGACGGGCTCGCCGGTGTGCTCGCCGCGCACGAAGCGCTTGGGTTCGAGGCGGGTCAGCAGGCGCAGCGACTGCGCGTTGCCCTCGAACCCGCCGCAGTCCTTGGCGAAGTCGTTGAGCGCCTGCTCGCCGTTGTGCCCGAAGGGCGGGTGGCCCATGTCGTGGGAGAGGCAGGCCGCCTCGACGAGGTCGGGGTCGCAGCCGAGGGCGGCGCCGAGCTCGCGGCCGACCTGGGCGCACTCCAGGGAGTGGGTGAGCCGGGTGCGCGGGCTCGCGTCCCACAGCTGCCCGGTCACGCCGGGCGTCACGACCTGCGTCTTGCCCGCGAGGCGGCGCAGCGCGCCGGAGTGCAGCACGCGCGCGCGGTCGCGCTGGAAGGCGGTCCGGCCCGGCCGTTTGTCGGGCTCGGCGGCCCACCGCTCGACGTCGGACGGGTCGTACCCGGGGTGGTGTGCTGCGATGCCTTCCATGCCCCGACAGTAAACGCAAGCACTGACAAGTGGGGCAGGACGGGTGATCAGGCCGTGGCGAGTTCGCGGTAGGGGGCGGCGAACGGGGCCGCCGTGAGGGCCTGGTCGTAGCGGTGGAGGATCAGGCGGGCGACCGCCGGGTGGGCGCCGAGCGGGGCCGCCGCGATCCCGAGCGCGTGGGCGGCGCTCTGGGTGGCGAACCGGCCGGGCGCGGTGAAGTACGACGCGATCGCGACCCGGTGGCGGCCGCGCGCGGCGAGCGCCCGCAGCGCCTCGGGAACGGTGGGGGCGGCGGCCGAGGCGTAGGCGGGGACCACCGGCACCCCGCCGAGGCGCTCGCTGAGCATCGCGGCGGTGCGGCGGGTGTCGGCGGCCGACTCGGGGTCGCGGGACCCGGCCCCGGCGAGCACGACCCCCGCGCCGCCACGCGCGCGTGGGTCGTCGTTCCACCCGGCCTCGACGAGCCGCTCGTACAGCGCCTCGACGAGCAGCGGGTGCGGGCCGAGCGGCCGTGCGACGCGGGTGCGCAGCCGGGGGGCGTCGGCGACGGCCGCCGGAATGTCCTGCTTGACGTGGTAGCCGCGGCTCAGCAGCAGCGGGACGAGGACGGCCCGGCCCGCGCCGAGCTCGGCGAGCGCGGCGGGCAGCGCGGGCTCGTCGATCTCGATGTGGCCGAGCCGTACGTCGAGTCCGGGGCGCAGTTCGCGGACCAGGTCGAGCAGCGCGGTGACGGTGCGCAGGGCCCGGGGGTCGCGGCTGCCGTGCGCGACGGCGACCAGGGCGGGCCGGGCGGCGGCCGGCCGGGCGGTCGTGGGCATCGGCTTGCGGCTCCCGTTCAGTCGTACGTGGCTGAGCTGGCTGCCCAGTTGGGCGGCGATGCGGGTGACGAGTTCGGCCGTGCTGTCGAGCGGCAGCGACTGGCGGGCGGACAAGAACTGCGACTGAGTCTCCGGCTCCATCTCCGTCATGGACCGATCCTGCCGGGCCCACATTGCCATGTCGTTGCGCCGTGGTGACGAGTGTTTTCCGCCGCCTCACGGACGCGGGGAAGGCGGTGGGATCGCGGGGCTCCGGCAGGAAACGGGACAGAACCGTCCGCCGCTCCCCTGCGTCCGATCACTCGAACACCGTCGAACCCAGGGGGACCCTCATGCGCCTGCCGCGCACTCGCGTACGGATCGGGCTGCCGCGCACCCGCACGGGGCGGCGCCGGGCCGTCCAGGCCGTCGCGGCGGTGTGCACCCTCGCGCTGGCGCCCGCCGCCTGGATGTTCACGGCCGCCGAGGGCAAGGTCGGCACCGTGGCGCAGGCGCCCGCGTCCGGGGTCGCGGTGGTGTTCGGGGCCGGGCTGTGGGACGGCGAGCCGTCGCCGTACCTGGCGCACCGGCTCGACGCGGCGGTCGAGCTGTACCGGGCCGGGAAGGTGAAGGCGGTCCTGGTGACCGGGGACAACGGGCGGGCCGAGTACGACGAGCCGGACGCGATGCGCACGTACCTGGTGAAGCACGGGGTCCCGGACCGGCGGGTCGTCAGCGACTTCGCCGGGTTCGACACCTGGGACTCGTGCGTCCGGGCCCGGAAGATCTTCGGCGTGGAGCGGGCGGTGCTGGTCAGCCAGGACTTCCACATCCGGCGGGCCGTCGCGCTGTGCGAGGCCGCCGGGGTCGACTCGTACGGCGTCGCGGTCGACGCCGTACGCGACACCACCTGGTACTACGGCTCCACCCGCGAGGTCTTCGCGGCGGGCAAGGCCGCCCTGGACGCCGCCTTCAAGCCCGATCCGCGCTTCCTGGGGCCGAAGGAAAGCGGGGTGGCGCGGGCGCTGGCCGACGGGCGGTGAGCCAGTCGCCGCCGGGCAGCGGCGTGCCGTGCGCCCGCAGCTCCCGGGCCAGCGGGGGCGCCGCCAGATAGACCCAGGCGCGGGCGGTGCCCCCGCCCGGCAGCTCGACGGTCCGCGCCACCCGGTCGTACAAGTTGCGGGGATCGCCCGGCCCGTAGCACTCCTCCAACTGGTCCAGGACGCGCAGGACTTGGCCGTACGCCTCGGGGAGCGGCGCGATGAGCGCGCCGGTGACGACGCCGTCCCCCTCCGTGGCGTACGGGTAGCCGGGGCCCTCGTACAGCACCGCCCCCGGCAGCCGCGCGGGCGCCTCGGCGGCGGTGCGGCCGGTCAGCAGGCGCAGGTGGTAGCGCTCGCCGGGGCGCAGGGTGCCGTAGACGAAGAACGGGAGGCCGCCGTCCTCGGGCGGTCCTTCGGCCGGTGTCACAGGCGCTCTCCCTCAGGTGCCAAAGGGCTTCCAGCCTGGCCGAAAGTCCCTGTTCGGACGGCTGACGCGGTGCGTACGCACAGCTGTTACACAGTGTCCCGGGTTCCGTGATGATCCGGTTCTACGGTTGATTGTCGCGGCCGGCGGATCCGGCCGGTTCCCCGCCCCCGCCCTCTGCCACCAGGCCGTCCCGCCATGATCCTGAGCCTTCGCGCCACCGCGGCCGCCGCCGTGCTCGCCGTCTGCGCCCTCGCGGTGAGCGGCTGCGGCGCGCCCACCGGGCTCGGCGACGGCGGCGCCGCGCCGCCCGTGGCCGCGCAGCCCACGCCCCAGCCGCTGTGGCCCAACTGGACCGAGGGCGCCCGCAAGCGGCCCGCCCCGGCCGGGAAGCAGCCGCCGCCCGCGCCGCTGGCGAACGGGCCCGAGGTGCCGAAGGCGGGGCTCGTGGCGGTCGACCCGTACGAGGTGCTGCGGGCCGATCCCCGTACGAAGGCGCTCGGCCACCGCGAGAAGATCCACCGCCCCGGACAGCCCGGCATCCGCCCGCCCGTGCTGCGCGACCTGACCGGCGACGGCTCGCCGGAGCTGATCCTCGCCGCCGACCTGGAGAGCGGCCGCACGGTGATGGCGGTCTACACGGCCCGCGACGGCAAGGTCGTCCCCGTCCTCTACACGGCGGGCAAGCAGCTCGCGGTCGAGACCGTCGGCACCGACCTGGTGGTCCGCAGCTCCTCGGACGACGGCGCCGAGCAGGCCGTGCGGTACCGGTGGGACGGGGCGCGGCTGGAGTCGGTGAGCGACATCAGGACGTACAAGAGGGACGAGAGCGGGACCGTGGCGCCGGAGGAGGGACCGTGAGGCGCCGGGCGGCCGCCCTCGCGCGGTCCGCGTGGACGGGCACGCGCGCCCTCGTCCGGCGCTTCCGCGCCTTCTCCCAGGGGCTCAGCCTGCGTTGGAAGATCGCGGCGGCGCTGGCGGGCGGGTGCGCGCTGGTGGCCGTCACCATCGGGCTCCTGATCCACCAGGCGCGGGCCGCGCAACTGGTCACGACGGCCCGCGAGTCGGCGACCGCTCAGTTGGTACGGGTGTGCCAGCTGTACGAGTTGACCGGCCAGGTCGACCGGAGCGTCGCGGACGCGGCCGTGGACGACGGGCGGCTGCCGTCCGCGCTGCGCGAGTCGGCGCTGGCGGGCCGCCGCAGCACCTTCGTCGAGCTGGACGGGCCCGCTCCGGCCGTGTGGGCGGCGCGGCCGATCGGCGGCCAGGTGCTGTCGGTACGGCTGCCGCTGACGGCCGAGCGGGCCGATCTGCGGGAGTTCGACCGGGAGCTGGTCGCCTGGGGCGCGCTCGTGGTGGCGCTCGCGGCGCTCGGCGGGGCGGCGCTGGCGAGCCGCCTCAGCCGGGAGCTGCGGACGGCCGCGGCCACCGCGCGCCGGATCTCCCGGGGCGAACTCGACGCCCGGATCGGCCAGTCGGGGCCGGACTCCGCCCGCAACGAGGTGGCGGAGCTGGCCCGCGCGGTCGACACGATGGCGGCGTCGCTCCAGCGGCGCCTTGAGGCCGAGCAGCGGTTCACGGCCGATGTGGCGCACGAGCTGCGTACGCCGCTGACCGGGTTGCACACCGCGGCCGAGCTGTTGCCTCCCAGCCGCCCCACCGAGCTGGTACGCGACCGGGTCGCCGCCCTGCGCACGCTCACGGAGGACCTCCTGGAGGTGGCCCGGCTCGACGCGCGCGTGGAGCGGCCCGCGTTGGAGGTGCGGCCGCTGGGGGCGCTGGTCGAAGGGATCCTGCGGCGGGGCGGGTTCGGGGTGGAGGTGGCGGACGGGGGCGGGTCCACGCTGGTGCGGACGGATCCGCGCCGCCTGGAGCGGATCGTGGCCAACCTGGTGGCGAACGCGCGCCGGCACGGGGCGTCACCCGTCGAGGTCACGGTGACCGGGACGACCGTGACGGTCCGGGACCACGGGCCCGGGTTCCCCGAACACGTCCTGCGCGACGGGCCGCAGCGGTTCGTCACGGGGTCGCGGGAGCGGGGGCAGGGGTCGGGGCTGGGGTTGACGATCGCGCTCGGTCAGGCGGAGGTGATCGGGGCGCGGGTGACCCTCCACAACGTGGAGTCGGGCGGAGCGTCGGCGACGGTCACGCTGCCGCAGGGGTAACCGTCGGGGCTACGCCCCGAACCCCGTTCTTCGCCTGCGGACCGTCCGCAACTGGTCGCGCAGTTCCCCGCGCCCCTAAAAATGCCGCTCCGCGGCAATCCCCTGGGCGCCCCGAAGGGGCGCATCTCAGGGGCGCGGGGAACTGCGCGAGCAACCGGCCACCGGCCCGCACACAAACCCCGGGCTATGGACACCACGTGTCATGTCCCCTTAAAACTGAGGCGGCATCAGCTTTACTCGAGCCGACCCCCACCGAGGAGCCCGATGAGACCGACACGGAACGCATCGCGCCTCACCACCGCCGGGATAGCCGTCGCGGCCGGCGCCATGCTCGCCGCCGCACTCGCCCCCGTCTCCGCCGCCGCGGCCCCCGTGGCCGAACCCCGGCCGCAGGTCTCCGACCGCGACGCCGCCGTCCGAGCCGCCGACAGCGCGGTCGGCGCGCACGCGGGCGCGCTCGCCGTGACCGCCGCCCAGGGCACGTCCGTACGGGACGTGATCGTGGACCCCGACGGCAGCCGGCACGTGCGCTACGACCGTACGTACCGCGGACTGCCCGTGCTCGGCGGCGACTTCGTCGTCCACCTCTCCCCCGCCGGGGCCTACCGAGGCGCCGACCGGGCCGTGGCGAACGACCTCGCCGTGCCCAGCATCACCCCCGTGCTCTCCGCGCCCCGCGCCGCGAACCTCGCCTCCGCCGAGCTGCGCGCGGCCCACAAGAACGTCACCGGCCTGACCGCCAAGCCCCAGCTCGTCGTGGACGCCCTGCACGGCACGCCCAAGCTGGCCTGGCGCACCCAGACCGCCGCCCGGGACTCGCTGGGCAACCCCGTCGCGCGCGTGGTCCTCACCGACGCCCGCACCGGCGCCCGCATCGACGCCTGGGACTCGATCGAGACCGCGACCGGCGACGGCAAGTCGCTGTACAGCGGGACCGTGCCCCTGGAGACCACGCTCTCCGGTTCCTCGTACCAGCTCAAGGACCCCACGCGCGGCAACACCTACACCGGTGACGCCCAGAACAAGACGGACCTGTGCATCTTCGGCATCTGCTTCGTCCGGGCACCCGCCGTGCTGTTCACGGACGCCGACAACCACTGGGGCAGCGGCGCCAACACCGACCGCGCCACGGCCGCTGTCGACGCCCAGTACGGCACCAACACGACCTGGGACTACTACAAGAACGTCCACGGCCGCAACGGCATCGCCGGGGACGGGAAGGGCTCGTACAACCGCGTCCACTACGGCAGCAACTACAACAACGCCTTCTGGGACGACAGCTGCTTCTGCATGACGTACGGCGACGGCGACGGCACCACGTTCGGCCCGCTCGTCGCGCTCGACGTGGCCGGGCACGAGATGTCGCACGGCGTCACGTCCAAGACCGCGGCCCTCACCTACTCCGGTGAGTCCGGCGGCCTCAACGAGGCCACCAGCGACATCATGGGCACCATGGTCGAGTGGTACGCGGCCAACGCCGGCGACCAGGGCGACTACCTCATCGGCGAGAAGATCGTGAAGCCGGGCTTCGGCAAGCCCGCCCTGCGCTTCATGGACAAGCCCTCGACCGACACCAAGTCGGCGGACTGCTGGTACTCGGGCGTCGGCAACCTCGACGTCCACTACTCCTCCGGAGTGGCCAACCACTTCGCCTATCTGCTCTCCGAGGGCAGCGGCGCCAAGGTGATCAACGGCGTCTCGTACAACAGCCCCACCTGCAACGGCTCCTCGGTCTCCGGCATCGGCCGCGAGAAGGTCGGCAAGATCTGGTATCGGGCCCTGACCGTCTACATGACGTCCTCCACCAACTACGCGGCCGCCCGCACGGCGACCCTGAACGCGGCGAAGGACCTGTACGGCAGCGGCAGCGCGGAGCAGAACGCGGTCGCCGCGGCCTGGTCGGCGGTCGCCGTCGGCTGACCCCGCATCCCCTTTCCCCGTCCGTACGCCGTCCCTCAAGCGGCGTACGGGCGGGACTCCTTGGCGTCCCGCAGCGTCCGCCCCCACCAGCCGAGCTGGTCGAGGAGCCGCTTGGCGGCCGCCTCCGGCTCGGTGGGCTCGCGCAGCTCGCCGTCCGGCTCGAAGAGGCCGTGGGCGTGGTGGAAGCTGACCGTGTCCCGGACCGTGACCGCGTGCATCTCGGCGAAGACCTGCCGCAG
The DNA here is from genome assembly GCF_014649795.1 of Streptomyces melanogenes. Lineage (GTDB taxonomy): Bacteria > Actinomycetota > Actinomycetes > Streptomycetales > Streptomycetaceae > Streptomyces > Streptomyces noboritoensis. The sequence goes on along the minus strand of NZ_BMTS01000003.1, from coordinate 36,898 downwards.
GTGCTCGACGGCCCGCAGGCCCCCCGACATCCCGCCGTACGAGACGAAGCCGACCGGCTTGGCCTGCCACTGGACGTAGTGCCAGTCGATGAGGTTCTTGATCGACGCCGGGAAGGAGTGGTTGTACTCGGGGGTGAGGACGAGGAAGGCGTCGGCGCGGGCGAGCTTGGGCGTGACGGTGTCGAGGACCGCCTTCACGGGCGGCGCCGGATCGTACGAGAGCGAGGTCGGCAGGGCGGTCTCGGCCAGGTCGATCACGTCGACCTCGAAGTCGTCGCGCTCGCGCAGCCGGTCGAGCAGCCACGTCCCGACGACCGGGCCGAAGCGGCCCTCGCGGTTCGAGCCGATGATCACGGCGAGGCGCAGCGGGGCGGTGGAGGCGGCGGGCTCCGCGACGGGAGCGGTGGTGATGTCCATGCCGAGGAGCCTCACACCTCGACTTAGCTTCAGGTCAAGCCCGCTCGTGCCCCGATTACGGTGGGCCCATGACGACTCCCTATGCCGAGATCAACGGCCGCCCCGCCGACGCCGAAAACCTCCGTATCCCCGCCCTGACCGGCGGATACGGCCACTTCACCGCGATGCAGGTGCGCGGCGGCCGGGTGCGCGGGCTCGCCCTGCACCTGGCGCGGCTCGACGCGGCGACCCGCGAGTTGTTCGGCCCCGGCCTCGACGGCGACCGGGTCCGCGCACTGATCCGGCAGGCCCTGGCGGCGGTCGGCGCCGAGGACGCGGCGGTGCGCGTCTATGTGTACGGGCCGGACGAGGACCCGACCGTGATGGTGACCGTACGGCCGCCCATGGACATGTCGCCGGAGCCGCAGCACCTGCTGTCCGTGCCGTACGAGCGGCCGGTCGCCCACCTCAAGCACCTCGGCGGCTTCGGCCAGGCCTACTACGGCCGGGTGGCCGCCCGCGAGGGGTACACGGAGGCGCTGCTCACCGGTCCCGGCGGGGAGGTCGCCGAGGGGGCGATCACCAACATCGCGTTCTGGGACGGGAGTTCGGTGGTGTGGCCGGACCGCCCGGCGCTGCTCGGCACGACCATGGCGCTGGTCGAGTCCCGGCTGCCGGGGTACGGCACGGCCACCGTCCGCCGCCCGGTCACCCTGGGCGACCTCGGCGCGTACCGGGCGGCCTTCGTCACCAACTCGCAGGGCATCGCACCGGTGGCCCGGATCGACGACACCGCGTTCGCGGTGGACGCCGAGCTGATGGAGACGGTCTGGCGGCTGTACGCGGAGGTGCCCTGGGACGTGATCTGAGGGGACGCGGCGAACGGGTGACGGGCACCTGCCGCCGTCACCCTTTCGCCCCCCGCCGGGGGGCGGGCGTCGGCGCGGGCCACTTACCTCGGAGGGAGAAGCAAGGCACCCCGCTCCCCGGAGGACCCATGCGCACTGCCCGCCTGCTGACCGGTTCCGCGCTCGCGGCCGCCCTGCTGGGCCTCGGCGGCGCACCCGCGTACGCCAACGACTTCGGCGGCGCGGGCCTGGAGGTCTGGCCGTCGTCGGCCGCGCCGGACACCACCGTCACTGTGAACACCAGCGCGTGCGGCCACGACGGCCATGCCACCGGGGACGCGCGGGCGGTGGGCGACGGGGAGTTCCCGCTCACCGCCTCCACCCGCAAGGACGTGCTCGCCGGGCAGTTCACCGTGCCCCACACCGTCAAACCCGGCACCTTCGAACTCACCGTGACCTGCGACAACGGCAAGTCCGCCCGGGGCGATCTGACGATCGCGGGCGGCGGCGAGCACAGCGGGTGGGACCGGGGCGACCGCCACGACCCGGGCAAGCACGAACCCGGCGGGCACGACGAGCCCCGGGGCCATGTGAAGACCGGCCTCGGCGGCGCCACGACCACCTCCAACCGGACCGAGATCGCGGCCGGTGCGGCCGTCCTCGCGGTCACCGCCGTCACCGGCGGGCTGCTGCTGCGCCGCCGGGCGCGCGGCCCGCAGGACCGGGGCTGACCGCTCTTGTCGGCGCGCTCCGCCCAGTCGCTGCGGGACGCCCAGGCCGCCCGGCGGCGCAACGGCTGGCTGCTGTGCATCGCCGCCTGCGTCGGGGTGTGGCTGGTGCGGCAGGGCACGGAGACGACCGAGCCGCCGCAGCCGTCGCGGGCGCAGGCGTTCACGACCACGGAGTCGTTCACGGGCGCGGCGAGCAGCGCCCCCGCCCCGCCCCACGCGCGCGTGGGTGAGGCCCGCACCGGCGGCGCCCTGGCGGGAGCGGCGCTTGCGCCCTCCGAGCCCGTACGCGTCCGGATCCCGGCGATCCGGGTGGACGCGCCGGTGATGCGGCTCGGGCTGGCCCGGGACGGCAGCCTGGAGGTGCCGCCGCCGGGCCGCAGCGGGTCCGCCGGGTGGTACAAGGACGGCGCCGCGCCGGGCGCCGACGGCACGGCCGTGCTGGCCGGGCACGTCGACGACGCGCGCGGGCCCGCCGTCTTCTACGCGCTGGGCGCGCTGAAGAAGGGCGGTCGCATCGAGGTGGCCCGCGCGGACCGGCGCACGGCCGTCTTCACCGTCGACGCGGTCGAGGTGTACCCGAACGACGCCTTCCCCGACCGGCGGGTGTACGGCCCGGCCGGGCGCCCCGAGCTGCGGGTGATCACCTGCGGCGGCGGCTTCAGCGAGAAGTCGGGCTACCGGGGGAACGTGGTGGTCTTCGCCCATCTGACCGGCACGGCGTAGCGCGCCGAGCGGCGGCTCACCGTCGCCCCGAGCCCGTCTCCAGAACACTCACAGAGGTCCCCCGTCGGGGCTGAGCGGGCCGTTGCGCCCGGGAAACCGGTCAGATCCGACCGGGAAACAGCCGCCTTGCAGGCTGCGGTCATGGGTTCGGACACCGTGACGACAGGCTCTGGCCCCGCCGCACCCGCTCATCCACGACGGAGGGTTCCGACATGACCACACCCGCACCCTCGGCCGCGGCCCGCACGATCGTCGTGGTCGGCCACGGCATGGTCGGCCAGCGGTTCCTGGAGGCCCTGGCCGAGAAGGGGGTCACCGACCGCGCGCGCGTGGTGGTGCTCGGCGAGGAGCCCCGGCCCGCCTACGACCGCGTCCACCTCACCTCGTACTTCACCGGCACCACGCCCGACGAACTCTCCATGGTGGAGGACGGGTTCATCGAGAAGTACGGCATCGAGCTGCACCTGGGCGACCCGGCGCGGAGCGTGGACCGGGCCGCCCGCACGGTCACCGCCCGCTCCGGGCGCGTCTTCGCGTACGACGTGCTGGTGCTCGCCACCGGCTCGTACCCCTTCGTGCCGCCGGTGCCCGGCAGGGACCTGGCGGGCTGTTTCGTCTACCGGACCATCGAGGACCTGCTCGCCATCGAGGAGTACGCCACCACCGCCGCCACCGGCGCGGTGGTCGGCGGCGGGCTGCTCGGTCTGGAGGCGGCGGGCGCGCTCCAGGGGCTCGGACTGGCCACGCACATCGTGGAGTTCGCGCCCCGGCTGATGCCCGCCCAGGTCGACGCGGGCGGCGGCGCGGCCCTGCTTCGCACCATCGAGAACATGGGCCTGTCGGTCCACACCGGCGTCGGCACCCAGGAGATCACCGGCGAGCGGGCCGTGGACGGCATGCTCCTGTCCGACGGCTCCCGGCTGCAGACCGACCTCGTCGTCTTCTCGGCCGGGGTGCGCCCGCGCGACCAGCTGGCCCGCGACTGCGGCCTCGCCGTCGGCGAGCGCGGCGGCATCGTGGTCGACGAGCACTGCCGCACCTGCGACCCGGCCGTCTACGCGATCGGCGAGTGCGCGCTGGCCTGCGACGGCAAGGTGTACGGCCTGGTCGCACCCGGATACGAGATGGCGGTGGCCGTCGCCGACGCCCTCGCGAGCGGCGACGGGCGGCCGGAGAAGTCGTTCACCGGCGCCGACATGTCCACCAAACTGAAGCTGCTCGGCGTGGACGTGGCCTCCTTCGGGGACGCGCACGGCGCCGCCGAGGGCAGCCTCGACGTCGTCTACACGGACGCCCGCTCGGGCATCTACAAGAAGCTCGTCGTCTCCCCCGACGGCACCCTGCTCGGCGGGGTCCTGGTGGGCGACGCCGAGATGTACGGCACGCTGCGCCCGCTCACCGGCCACGTCCCGCCGATCCCGGCCGAGCAGCTGGTGCTGCCCGCCGGCCTCGGGGCGCCCGTGGCGCTCGGCCCGGAGGCGCTGCCCGACGAGGCGGTGATCTGCTCCTGCCACAACGTCACCAAGGGCGCGATCACCCCGCTCGGCTCGCTGCCCGAGGTCAAGAAGTGCACCAGGGCCGGTACGGGCTGCGGCAGCTGCCTCAAGACCATCGAGAAGCTGCTGCCGAAGACCGGCGACGGCGGTCTGTGCGACTGCTTCGCCCACACCCGCCAGGAGCTGTACGAGATCGCGCTCGCGCTGCGCCTCCGCTCCTACCAGCAGCTCCTGGACGAGCACGGGCGCCCGGCGGCGCGCGGCGGCGACGGCTGCGAGATCTGCAAGCCCGCCGTCGCCTCCATCCTGGCGAGCCTCGGCGGCGGCCACATCCTCGACGGCGAGCAGGCCGCGCTCCAGGACACCAACGACCACTTCCTCGCCAACATCCAGCGCAACGGCTCGTACTCGATCGTGCCGCGCATCCCCGGCGGCGAGATCACCCCCGACAAGCTGATCGTCATCGGCGAGGTGGCCCGCGACCACGGCCTCTACACGAAGATCACCGGCGGTCAGCGCATCGACCTCTTCGGCGCGCGGGTCGACCAGCTCCCGGTGATCTGGGCGCGGCTCGTGGCCGCCGGGTTCGAGTCGGGCCACGCGTACGGCAAGTCGCTGCGCACGGTGAAGTCCTGCGTGGGGCAGACCTGGTGCCGCTACGGAGTGCAGGACTCGGTGAGGATGGCGATCGACCTGGAGCTGCGCTACCGGGGCCTGCGCTCCCCGCACAAGCTCAAGGCGGCGGTCTCGGGGTGCGCCCGCGAGTGCGCGGAGGCCCAGTCCAAGGACTTCGGCGTGATCGCCACGGCCAACGGCTGGAACCTGTACGTGGGCGGCAACGGCGGGGCGACCCCGCGCCACGCGGATCTGCTGGCCCAGGACCTGACAGATGACGAACTTGTCCGTCTGATCGACAGATTCCTCATGTTCTATATCCGCACCGCCGACCGCCTGGAGCGCACCTCGGTGTGGCTGGAGCGGATCGAGGGCGGCCTCCAGCACGTCAAGGACGTGGTGGTCGACGACTCGCTCGGCATCTGCGCCGAGCTGGAGGCGCTGATGGCCGGCCATGTCTCCGCGTACCGCGACGAGTGGGCCGAGACGGTCGAGGACCCCGAGCGCCTCGCCCGGTTCGTCTCCTTCGTCAACGCGCCCGGCACGCCCGACCCCACGGTGCGGTTCGTGCCGGAGCGCGGCCAGATCAAGCCCGAACTGCCCGTCCTGGCCCTGGAGGTGGCCGCGCGATGAACGACGACAAGACCAACGGCAGCATTCGGCTCCGGCTGGACGACGGCTGGTTCGAGGTGTGCGAGCGCGCGCGGCTCGTCCCGGGCCGGGGGGTCGCCGCGCTGCTGCCCGACGGCCGCCAGGCGGCGGTCTTCACCGACCGCACCGGGCGCGCGTACGCGATCGACAACCGCGACCCGTTCACCGGCGCGTACGTCATGTCGCGCGGGCTGCTCGGCTCGGCGCACGGCCGGGCCTTCGTCGCCTCCCCGCTGCTCAAGCAGCGCTTCGACCTGGAGACGGGCGAGTGCCTGGACGACGAAGAGGTCTCCGTCCAGGCATACTTGACCGATCATTCCAAATAGCCCTACTGTCGTCCTCGTGGCCAGGACCAAGGAATTCGATCCGGACGCCGCGCTCCAGTCGGCCCTCACGCTGTTCTGGGAGCGCGGCTACGAGGCGACGTCGATGGCGGACCTCGTCGAGCACCTCGGCATCGGCCGCGCCAGCATCTACGCGACCTTCGGCAACAAGCACGAGCTGTATCTGAAGGCGCTCGACCGGTACGGCGAGACGCACAGCGCGATCCTGTTCCGCGAGCTGTGCGGGCCCGGCCCGGCGCTGCCCGCGGTGCGCGCGGTGGTCCGCCGCTTCGCCACCGAGTCGACGGCCGAGGGCACCCGTCTGAACGGCTGTTTCGTCACCAACACGGCCACCGAGGTGGGTGCGCACGACACCGCCGCGGCCCGCCGGGTCGAGCACGCCTGGGAGCAGCTGGAGACCCTGCTGCACGCCGCGCTCGTACGGGCCCGGGCACAGGGGGAGCTGCCGCCGGAGCGCGATCCACGCTCGCTGGCGCGGCTGTTCCTGGCGCTCATGCAGGGCATGCGGGTGATGGGCAAGGTGTCCGACGATCCGGCCAGGGTACGGGAGGCGGCCGAGGCCGCGCTGACACTGCTGGACTGACCGAACCGCCTCAAGGGGCGCCGCACGGGGCGCTCCGCGAGGCGGTTCTTTCCTCCCTCCATAACAGAACGATTGGTCAAGAATATGTCTGCTCGCTTCACCGACAAGACCGTTCTCGTCACCGGCGCCGGATCCGGCATAGGCCGGACGATCGCGCTCGCCTTCGCCGCCGAGGGGGCGAAGGTGGCCGTCGCCGGACGGACCGCCGCCCCGCTCGACGAGACCGTGGCGCTGATCGAGGAGGCGGGCGGGGTGGCGGCCGCGTTCACCGCCGACGTGTCCCGCGCCGCGGACGTACGCGCCCTGGTGGCGTCCGCCGTCGACCGGTTCGGCTCGCTCGACGTCGCCGTCAACAACGCCGGGGTGCTGCGCGGCAAGGGCGGCACCGGCCTCGCCGACCTGGCGGCCGAGGACTGGCAGGCCATGCTCGACACCAACCTCACCGGCGTCTTCCTCGCCCTCCAGGCCGAGGTCGCCCAGATGCGCACCCAGGAGCACGGCGGCGCGATCGTCAACATCGGCTCCAACCTCGGCGCCCACAAGCGGATCCCGGGCGCGGCCGGGTACCTCACCACCAAGGCCGCGGTCTCCGCGCTGACCCGGGCCGCGGCCCTCGACCACATCCAGGACGGCATCCGCATCAACGCGGTCAGCCCCGGGGCCTCCGCCACCACGATGTCGCTGCGCGCGGGCGAGACGGAGGCCGAGCGGGCGGTGCGGATGAAGGGGGACTCGCCGCTGGGCCGGGTCTCGACCACCGCCGAGATCGCGGCGGCCGTCCTCTATCTGGCCTCGGACGACGCGGCCTCGGCGGTGGGCACGGACCTGGTCATCGACGGCGGCGCGGCGGCGTAGGCGGCCCCTGCCGCGTCCGACCTACCGGGCGGTACGGTGGCCGCATGACTCAGGGCTGGAGCGCGAGGGACATCCCCGACCAGAGCGGCCGTACGGCGGTCGTCACCGGGGCGAACAGCGGCATCGGACTCGTCACGGCACGCGAACTCGCCCGCAAGGGCGCGCACGTGGTCCTGGCGTGCCGGAGCGAGGCCCGGGGCAAGGAGGCGGAGGCGCTGATCAACCGCCAGGTGTACGGGGCGAGCGTGGAGTTCGCGCCCCTGGACCTGGCGGACCTGTCCTCGGTTCGCGCCTTCGCGGAATCGTTTCCCCACGCCCATCTGGACCTGCTGATCAACAACGCGGGTGTGATGGCGCTGCCGTACGGCAAGACGGCGGACGGGTTCGAGCGGCAGTTCGGGGTGAACCACCTGGGCCACTTCGCGCTGACGGGCCTGCTGCTGTCCCGGCTGCGGGCGGCTCCGGCGGGGCGGGTGGTCTCGGTCTCCAGCGGGCTGCACGCGCTCTCCGACATCGACCTCACGGACCTCAACAGCGAGCGCCGCTACCGGCGTTGGATCGCGTACGCCCGCTCGAAGACGGCCAACCTCCTGTTCGTCCACGAGCTGGCCCGCCAGCTGCGGTCGGCGGGCTCGACCGTGGTGGCGGCCGCCGCGCACCCCGGCTACGCCTCGACCAACCTCCAGACGGCGGGCGCCCGCATGGAGGGCCGCCGGGCCGCCGAACGCCTGGCGGAACTGGGCAACCGCCTCCTGGCCCAACCGGCCGAAACGGGCGCCCTCCCCACCCTGTACGCCGCCACGGCCCCCGCCGTCCGCCCCGACTCCTTCACGGGCCCCCGCCTCCAGGGCTGGCGAGGCGCCCCCACGAGATCGGCGAGAGCGAAGTGGACGCTGAACGACGTCACGGGGAAACGCCTGTGGGTGGCGTCGGAGCAACTGACGGGGGTGCGGTACGGGTTGTGAGGCCCGGGGTTCGTGTGCGGGCCGGTGGTGGGTTGCTCGCGCAGTTCCCCGCGCCCCTGAAAGCGGCCCTCCGGGCCATCCAGGGGATTGCCGCGGAGCGGCATTCTCAGGGGCGCGGGGAACTGCGCGAGCAACCCACCACCGGCCCGCAGACGGACACGGTCCCCCGGAGGGTTTAGGGAAGGGGCGGGGTGGGGCCCCGTCAAGACCCCGTATAGAACCCACCCCCACCCGCCAAGACCCCGCCAATAAGCCCGGCCCGCCGGGCCCCCGCGGCGGACCATCGGCGCATGCTGACCAAGTCCGCGCCCCGACCCACCGCGAACCCCGCCCCCACCGAGCAACCCCCCGACCGCCACCGCCTCACCGCCACCCAGGGCCTCGCCGCCCTCTCCCTCGACGCGATGGCCTCCGTCGCGTACGGGCCGGAGGCCATCGTGCTGGTGCTGGCCGCCGCCGGGGCGCACGGGCTCGGGTTCACCCTGCCCGTGACGCTCGCCATCGCCGCCCTGCTCGCCGTGCTCGTCGCCTCGTACCGCCAGGTCATCGCCGCGTTCCCGAACGGCGGCGGCTCGTACGCGGTGGCCCGCGCCCACCTCGGCCCCCGCACCGGGCTGGTCGCCGCCGCCTCCCTGATCCTCGACTACGTACTGAACGTCGCCGTCTCCGTCACCGCCGGCGTCGCCGCGCTGACCTCCGCCTTCCCCGGCCTCTACGACGACCGGCTCCCCATCTGCCTGGGCGTCCTCGTCCTCGTCACCGCCGTGAACCTGCGCGGCATCGTGGAGTCCGCCAAGGCCTTCCTCGTGCCGACCGTCGTCTTCGTGGGGTCGATCCTGGCGATCGTCGTGGCCGGGCTGTTCCGCGACGGGCCGGTCTCCACGGAAGCGGCCGACGGGCACGCCTCGGTGCTGACCGGCAACGCCACCAGCGTCGGCGCGCTGCTCCTGCTCAAGGCGTTCGCCTCCGGCTGCTCGGCGCTGACCGGCGTCGAGGCCGTCGCCAACGCCGTGCCGTCCTTCCGCGCCCCCGCCGCCAAGCGCGCCCAGCGCACCGAGGTCGCCCTCGGCGCGCTGCTCGGCGCGATGCTCATCGGGCTCTCCGTACTGATCGGGCGCTTCCACCTCCAGCCGGTCGACGGCGTCACCGTCCTCGCCCAGCTCGCGGACGCCTCCCTCGGCCACAACTGGGCGTTCTACGTCGTCCAGTTCGCCACCGTCGTCCTGCTCGCGCTCGCCGCCAACACCTCCTTCGGCGGACTGCCCGTCCTCATGTCGCTGCTCGCCCGCGACAACTACCTGCCGCACGTCTTCGGCCTGAAGGCGGACCGCCAGGTGCACCGCCACGGCGTCCTCGCGCTCGCCACCGTCTCCGGCGCGCTCCTCGTCTTCTCGGGCGGCGACACCAACACGCTCGTACCGCTCTTCGCGATCGGCGTCTTCGTCGGGTTCACCATCTGCCAGACCGGCATGGTGCTGCACTGGCGGCGCGAGCGGTCCGAGCGCTGGCGCGCCAAGGCCGCGCTCAACGGCTTCGGCGCGCTGCTGACCGGGGTGAGCGCGGTCGTCGTCACCGCGACCAAGTTCACCGACGGCGCCTGGCTCGTCGCCATCGCGCTGCCGCTGCTCGTGCTGGCCTTCGAGGCGGTGCACCGGGCGTACGGCAGGATCAGCGAGCGCATCGGCCTCGGCCGCGTCCCCGAACCGCCGCACCGCGACCGCTCGCTGGTCATCGTGCCGGTGTCGCACCTGTCCCGGCTCACCGGCGACGCGCTGAACGCGGCCGTGTCCCTGGGCGACGAGGTACGGGCCGTCACCGTCACCCACCCCGACGAGGAGGACCGCCGGGCCACCGAGGCGCTGCGCCGCGACTGGCAGCTGTGGAACCCGGGCGTGGAACTGGTCGAACTGCACTCGCCGCACCGCACGGTGGGCCGCCCGGTCGCCGCGTACGTGGACCGGGTGCACCGCTACCACCCCAACACCCGGGTCACCGTGCTGATCCCGGAGGTCGAGCCCGCCCACATCTGGCAGCGGCTCCTCCAGAACCAGCGCGGCGCGGTCCTGGCGCACGCGGTGCGGCGCGACACGGACGCGGTGATCTGCCGACTGCGGTTCCGGCTCTGACGGCGGACCGGGCGACGGCCGGAGGCCCCAGGGACACCCACGGGACACCCACGGGGCACCCGCGGAACACCCACCGAAGACCCGCCGGGGAGCGGCTGTTTCCAGCCACCCCCCGAGCCGCCCCCGTACGCCCTACATCGTCGCCGGGGCGGATCGTTCCGCCATCACCGGCTGCCCACCCCGCAGCAGCGCCGTCCCCAGCGGGGTCAGCGTGTGCAGCACCGCGCTGCCGTGCCGCAGGGTCACCAGCAGGCCGGCCTCCCGCAGGACACCGGCGTGCTGGCTGGCCGAGGCGAGCGACACCCCCGCCCGGCGGGCGAGTTCGCTCGTCGTACAGCCGTGGCCTATCGACTGGAGCACCGCCGAGCGGGTGTGCCCGACGAGCCGGCCGAGCGAGGGGCCGGGCGCGGTGCCCGCGCTCTGCCGCTCGTACGGCGTGTGGGTGTGCGTCACCGGATAGACCAGCACCGGCGGCAGCAGCGGGTCCTGGAGCGCCACCGGCGTACGGCGGCAGAAGAAGGACGGCTGCAGCAGCAGCCCGCGGCCCTCCAGGTACAGGTCCCGGTCCACCGGGTAGTCCGCCTCCAGGACGGGCGCCCGCCAGCGCATCATCGGCGGGAGCGAGGCGAGGAGTTCGTCCGCCCCGCCGTCCAGGAGCGCGCGGCCGCGGCAGGCCCGGTCGGCGTCGACGCGGGCCTGGATGTGCGCCCAGTACGGCGCGATGGCGGCCCGGTGGTAGCTGCGCAGCACGCACATGAGACGATCCAGCGGCTCGCTGCCGCCCTCGGCGAGCGCCCGCAGCCATCTGGGCAGCCCCCGGGGCCCCGCGACCCGGGAGAGCTCGTCGTGCAGCCGGTCCTGCCCCGTCTCACGTACGACCTCGAGCCCTGACTCGATGGTGTGCGGCCCTTCGGCGGGCGTGAGAAAGTCGGGGAAATAGCCGCGGCCCGGCACCACTGCGGAGAGCGGACGTGTTTCACCGTTCAACCGGGTACGCGTTTCCGTTCGCCATTCACCGAAGACTAGGGCGCCCCGACGGTCTCTTAATCGATGAAAGCTGAGAATCGTTTCCCACAGCGCGTCCGGACCAGGCGCCATGCGCACCCGGGCCAGGTCCACGCCAGTGAAATGAATACGCAGCACCGAATCTCCACCTGTCTCGAATGTTGCAACATGTTGCATCGTGTTGCATCCGCAATCGTCCCGCCCCTGAGTATGCCTACCGTCACACCCCGTGACCACCGGCCTTTCAGCCACACTTGAAAGGCATCGCGAGCAGCCCGTGTGTACCGAAAAGCTGTACGACGTCGGGCACGACACCGGGCCAACCGGAAAGACGTTGTGAGGACCGTGGGGGGCTTTGCTTCGTCTGGCGGCGGTCGGCATGGTGGCGGCTCCGTGCCCGGCGGGGATGACAGAGTGCGGTTCGCGGATGGGGATCCGTGAACCGCACTCTGCATTTAGGACCAAGGCGCCGTTAAATGTCCGCACTTCAACAGGAATTAAGCGGACGCACACCCAGAAATCATCCGCCCGCTCGCTCCGGGAACAAACTCGCCCCGGGAACAAAGCGGAAGGGCGTACGGGCACACGGAAGGGGCGGCACCCCCGCACAGGGTGCCGCCCCTTCTCGGTGAACCGGAACCGCCACCGGATCGGTGTTGAGGGTCGGGGACCCGGCGGCGGTTCCGGGGTCTCAGCGCGAGTCGCTGCCCTTCGACTCAGCCGCCGCGCGGCCCGCCTCCAGGCGCGCCACCGGGATGCGGAACGGGGAGCAGGAGACGTAGTCCAGGCCCACCTCGTGGAAGAAGTGCACCGACTCCGGGTCGCCGCCGTGCTCGCCGCAGACGCCCAGCTTCAGGTCGGGGCGGGTGGCCCGGCCGGCCTGCACGGCGGAGCGCACCAGCGAGCCGACGCCGTCCTTGTCGATGGTCTCGAACGGCGAGACCCCGAAGATGCCCTTCTCCAGGTACGCGGTGAAGAAGCTCGCCTCCACGTCGTCCCGCGAGAAGCCCCAGACCGTCTGGGTCAGGTCGTTGGTGCCGAAGCTGAAGAACTGGGCGGCCTCGGCGATCTGGCCCGCCGTCAGGGCGGCGCGCGGCAGCTCGATCATCGTGCCGATGGTCAGCTTGAGGTCGGTGCCGGTGGCGGCCTCGACCTCGGCGATGACCTGGTCGGCCTCCTCGCGGACGATCTCCAGCTCCTGGACGGTGCCGACCAGCGGAATCATGATCTCCGCACGCGGGTCGCCCTTGGCGTTGCGGCGCTCGGCCGCGGCCTCCGCGATCGCCCGCACCTGCATCGCGAACAGACCGGGGATGACCAGGCCGAGGCGTACGCCGCGCAGACCCAGCATCGGGTTCTGCTCGTGCAGCTTGTGCACGGCCTGGAGCAGGCGCAGGTCGTTCTCGTTGGCGTCCTTGCGCGACTCGGCGAGCGCGACGCGGACCGACAGCTCGGTGATGTCGGGCAGGAACTCGTGCAGCGGCGGGTCGAGCAGCCGTACCGTCACCGGCAGGCCGTCCATCGCCTCGAAGAGCTCGACGAAGTCCTTCTTCTGGAGCGGCAGCAAGGCACTGAGTGCCGTCTCGCGCTCCTCGTCGGTGTCGGCCAGGATGAGGCGCTCGACCATCTCGCGGCGCTCGCCGAGGAACATGTGCTCGGTGCGGCACAGGCCGATGCCCTGGGCGCCGAACCGCCGCGCCCGCAGGGCGTCTTCGGCGTTGTCGGCGTTGGCCCGTACGCGCAGCCGGCGTACCCGGTCCGCGTACGCCATGATCCGGTGCACGGCGGCGACCAGCTCGTCGGCGTCGTCGGCGCCCGCGTGCATCCGGCCCTCGAAGTACTCGACGACCGGCGACGGCACGACCGGGACCTCACCGAGGTACACCTTGCCGGTGGAGCCGTCGATGGAGACGACGTCGCCCTCCTCGATGACCACACCGCCCGGAGCGGTCATCCGGCGCCGCTTGGTGTCGACCTCCAGGTCCTCGGCGCCGCAGACACAGGTCTTGCCCATGCCGCGCGCCACGACCGCCGCGTGCGAGGTCTTGCCGCCGCGCGAGGTCAGGATGCCCTCGGCGGCGATCATGCCGTCCAGGTCGTCCGGGTTGGTCTCGCGGCGGATCAGGATGACCTTCTCGCCCGAGCGGGACCACTTGATCGCGGTGTACGAGTCGAAGACCGCCTTGCCGACCGCGGCGCCCGGGGAGGCGGCGATGCCGCGGCCGAGCTGCTCGACCTTGGCCTGGTCGTCGAAGCGCGGGAACATCAGCTGGGCCAGCTGGGCGCCGTTGACGCGCTGGAGCGCCTCGGCCTCGTCGATCAGACCCTGGTCGACGAGCTGGGTCGCGATCCGGAAGGCGGCACCGGCGGTGCGCTTGCCGACACGGGTCTGGAGCATCCAGAGCTGGCCGCGCTCGATGGTGAACTCGATGTCGCAGAGGTCCTTGTAGTGGGTCTCAAGGGTCTCCATGATCTGCATGAGCTGGTCGTACGACTTCTTGTCGATGCCCTCCAGCTCGGCCAACGGCACGGTGTTGCGGATGCCCGCGACCACGTCCTCGCCCTGGGCGTTCTGCAGGTAGTCGCCGTAGACGCCCTGGTGGCCGGAGGCGGGGTCGCGGGTGAAGGCGACGCCGGTGCCCGAGTCGGGGCCGAGGTTGCCGAACACCATCGAGCAGATGTTGACGGCGGTGCCCAGGTCGCCCGGGATGCGCTCCTGGCGGCGGTACAGCTTGGCCCGGTCGCCGTTCCACGAGTCGAAGACCGCCTTGACGGCGAGGTCCATCTGCTCGCGCGGGTCCTGCGGGAAGTCGCGTCCGGCCTCGGTCTTGACGACCTTCTTGAAGTGCTTGACCAGCTTCTTCAGGTCGGCGGCGTCGAGGTCGGTGTCGACGGTGACCTTCTTGGCGGCCTTGGCCTCGTCGAGGGCGTCCTCGAAGAGCTCGCCGTCCACGCCGAGGACGGTCTTGCCGAACATCTGGATGAGGCGGCGGTAGGAGTCCCAGGCGAAGCGCTCGTCGCCGGACTGCTTGGCCAGACCCGTCACCGAGGCGTCCGAGAGCCCGATGTTGAGGACGGTGTCCATCATGCCGGGCATGGAGAACTTGGCGCCCGAGCGTACGGAGACGAGCAGCGGGTCGTCGGCCTGGCCGAGCTTCTTGCCCATCTTCTGCTCAAGGGCGTCGAGGTGCGCACTGACCTCGTCGCGCAGCGCGGCCGGCTCCTCGCCGCTGTCGAGGTAGACCTTGCACGCCTCGGTGGTGATGGTGAAGCCGGGAGGGACCGGCAGGCCGAGGTTGGTCATCTCGGCGAGGTTCGCGCCCTTTCCACCGAGCAGGTCCTTGAGGTCCCTGTTCCCTTCGGTGAAGTCGTAGACGAACTTCTGGCTGTGCTGGAGGTCTTTGTCTTCCGACACGAGTCTCGACTCCTCGGCTCCGAATAAGCGTGGCGGGCTGCCCTGACGGCGAGGAACATACCCAGATCGAAGGTGTCTGGGTACGTCCACTTGCGCGTCATGGGGCCTTAACCACTCGTCCGCCAGCAGATCGAAAGTAACCGGGGTGTAACCGGAGCGATCTTGATGCGTTCACTCCCTGAAGCCGGATTTACCAAAACCCCAGGTTTCTCGCTCATCCGAGCGCATGACAGCGCAAGTGAGTTCACTTCTTAAACACTGAAGGGGTGGCACTCAGTGCCACCCCTTCTAGAGGTGCAGTCGCCTTGAAACTGCTCATCTGAGCGCAACCCCTATCAGGGGTGGCGAGAATCACGCCGCCGGACGGGCCGGAATTCCACGATCCGGACCTTGGATCACGCCAACGCGAGACGCACGCGAAACGGCGGAACCGGGACCCGGTTCCGCCGTTTTCAACCAGTTGGTACGGGTTCTACCCGCCGGAGGTGTCCAGCTCGGCGTCCGCGCTGACGCCCGAGCAGTCGTACGGGTCCTTGAGCCAGCCGTCCGGCAGGACCACCCGGTTGTTGCCCGAGGTGCGCCCGCGCGGGCCGTCGGCGCCGTCCGGCCACGCCTGGTCCAGGTCGAGCTCGCTCAACTGAGCGCTCAGCTCGTCCAGGGACGAGGTGATCGCGAGGCGCTTGCGCATCTCCGAGCCGACCGCGAACCCCTTGAGGTACCAGGCCACGTGCTTGCGGAAGTCGATCACGCCGCGCGACTCGTCGCCGATCCACTCCCCGAGCAGCGTCGCGTGCCGCACCATCACCTCGGCGACCGTACGCAGGGTGGGGCGCGCGTAGGAGTCCGTACCCTCGAACGCGGCCACCAGGTCGCCGAAGAGCCAGGGGCGGCCGAGGCAGCCGCGGCCCACCACGACGCCGTCGCAGCCGGTCTCCTTCATCATCCGCAGCGCGTCCTCGGCGGACCAGATGTCGCCGTTGCCGAGCACCGGGATCTCCGGGACGTGCTCCTTCAGACGCGCGATGGCGTCCCAGTCGGCGGTCCCGCCGTAGTGCTGGGCGGCGGTGCGGCCGTGCAGCGCTATCGCGGTGACGCCCTCCTCGACGGCGATCCGGCCGGCGTCCAGATACGTGATGTGGTCGTCGTCGATACCCTTGCGCATCTTCATCGTGACCGGCAGGTCCCCCGCGTTGGAGACCGCCTCGTTGAGGATCGCGCGCAGCAGCGGCCGCTTGTAGGGCAGGGCCGAGCCACCGCCCTTCCGCGTCACCTTGGGCACCGGGCAGCCGAAGTTCAGGTCGATGTGGTCGGCCAGGTCCTCGTCGACGATCATCCGGACGGCCTTGCCGACGGTGACCGGGTCGACGCCGTACAGCTGGATCGAGCGGGGCGTCTCCGTCGCGTCGAAGTGGATCAGCTGCATGGTCTTCTCGTTGCGCTCGACCAGCGCCCGCGTCGTGATCATCTCGCTCACGAACAGCCCCTTGCCGCCGCTGAACTCGCGGCACAGGGTACGGAACGGGGCGTTGGTGATGCCGGCCATGGGCGCCAGCACCACCGGAGGCTGCACGGCATGCGGGCCGATGTTGAGCGTGGTCATTGAGCCATTGTCTCGCATCCCTGGGGTCCTTAGTTAGCCGTACTACATGGACCAGGTCGTTAGTTAGGCGTACTATCCACGCATGTCCGACCTCAGCCCCCGGCGGCGCATACTCGTGCTGGCGATCTGCTGCATGAGCCTGCTGATCGTCGGCCTCGACAACACGATCCTGAACGTGGCGCTGCCCACCATGCAGCGCGAACTGCACACCTCGGTCTCCGGGATGCAGTGGACGATCGACGCGTACACCCTCGTCCTCGCCTCCCTGCTGATGCTCTCCGGCTCGACGGCCGACCGGATCGGCCGCCGCCGGGTGTTCATGGCGGGCCTGACCGTCTTCACCCTGGGCTCGCTGCTCTGCTCGCTCGCCCCGAACCTCTCCTCGCTGGTCGCCTTCCGCACGATCCAGGCGGTCGGCGGCTCGATGCTCAACCCGGTGGCGATGTCGATCATCACCAACACCTTCACCGACCCGCGCGAACGCGCCCGCGCCATCGGGGTGTGGAGCGGCGTCGTCGGCATCTCCATGGCGGCGGGCCCGATCGTCGGCGGCCTCCTGGTCGACTCGGTCGGCTGGCGCTCGATCTTCTGGATCAACCTGCCGGTGGGCCTGGCCGCGCTCCTGCTGACCTGGCGGTTCATCCCGGAGTCCCGCGCCCCGAAGCCGCGCCGCCCCGACCCGGTGGGCCAGGTGCTGGTCGTGGTGCTGCTCGGCTCCCTCACCTACGCGATCATCGAGGCGCCGAGCGCGGGCTGGACGTCGGCGCGGATCCTGTTCTTCTGCGCGCTGGCGGCCGGCGCCCTCACCGGCCTCCTGCTCTACGAGCCCCGGCGCCGCGAACCCCTGATCGACCTGCGGTTCTTCCGCAGCGTGCCGTTCAGCGGGGCGACGGTGATCGCGGTCTCGGCGTTCGCCGCGCTGGGCGGCTTCCTCTTCGTCAACACGCTCTACCTGCAGAACGTACGCGGCCTGGACGCCCTGCACGCCGGGCTCTACATGGTGCCGATGGCGGCGGTGACCCTGGTGGTCGCCCCCCTCTCCGGGCGCCTGGTGGCGAGCCGGGGCCCCCGCCCGTCGCTCCTGATCGCGGGCGTCACGATGGCCGCGAGCGGGCTGCTGTTCGCCGCCTTCGACGGCGAGTCGTCGAACGCCCTGCTCTTCTCCGGGTACGTCCTGTTCGGCCTCGGCTTCGGCATGGTCAACTCCCCCATCACCAACACGGCGGTCTCCGGAATGCCCCGCGCCCAGGCGGGCGTGGCGGCGGCGGTGGCCTCCACCAGCCGCCAGACGGGCCAGACGCTGGGCGTCGCGGTGATCGGCGCGGTCCTGGCGGGCGGCCTGTCGAGCGGAACCGCCTACGCCACCACGTTCCCGGACGCGGCCCGCCCGGCCTGGTGGATCATCACCGGCTGCGGCCTGTCCGTCCTCCTCATGGGCGCGGCCACGAGCGGCCGCCGGGCCCGGGAGTCGGCTCGGCGGACGGCTGAGCGGTTGGAGACGGAGGTGGTGGGGGTGGGGGCGGGGGCGGGGGTGTCGTGATCCCGGCTTTCTACGCTGCCGCCTGGTCCAGGCTCTTGCGGACTTCCTGAATCGTGGGGCGGTCGGCCGGGTCGCGGCGCATCATCTGTTCCACCAGCTTGCCCAAGGTGCCCGGTACGTTGACCGGCCGATGGGGCTTGTCCACGATGGCTTGCCGCTGAACCTTCCGATCGGCGTCGTCCGGGTAGGGGACGTGCCTGCGGCCGGTGGCGGAGATGAACAACGAGGCACCCAGCGCGTACACGTCCGCCTCTTTCGAGGGCACGGCGGTGCCGCTCGCCAGAACACTCCGTGAGATCTCCGGAGCCTCGTAGTGGACCAGGCAGCCTCGGTACTCGAAGTCGTAGATCTCGGGGACCTCACCACCCCGCGCCAGCCCCAGGTCGATGAGAAAGGTCCCGTGAGGTCCGACGACGAAGTGGTTGGGCTGCACGTCGCCGTGCGTCCAGCCGCGTTCGTGCAGATCGGCCAGTGCGGCGGCACACGACAGCGCCTCGCCGACGCTGGGGGCAGCGGGCTCCTTCGCGTGCCGATGGGGTTCCCACAGGGCATGGAGGGATGCGCCCTCTCGCCATGGCTGAGCGCTCCATGTGCCCCGCTCCCATTCGCCGAAACGGACCTCGGCGGGGTCGATGAGCTGCCGAAGAATGGTGGCTTCGCGGGCGGGCGCCAACGCTGTCCATGAGTGCGTCCGGCTGGGGTAGCCCAGTTTGACCGCGAACCGACCGGTGGCCGTCCGTACGTCCCACACTGTGGAGCCACGCCGGTTGGTAATGAGCTGTTGGGCCAGGGGCGTTACGACGCGTCGGACGTGATCAGGAATCTCGAATGGCCCGTTGCCGGTCATCGACTGGTCCTCTCCGTGGCAGGGGCCGACCCCTGGAGCAGAGATCGGCCCCTCAGATCAGGGGAGACTACTAGCGGCTGTGGTAGTCGCGTCCGTCGTCCGAGTCACCCGTGGGCGGGTTACCCTCGCCGCCATCGTCGTCGCCGTCACCGTTGCCGCCGCAGAAGGTGGCCTTGCGCTTCAGTGCTTCCTTGAGTGTCACTTTCGTGTCTCCTCATGGTGTCCGGCTGGGGGCCGTCCCCAACCGTGGTGCACTTGCTCTCCGCCCCTGTCGGGCTTCCTGCCGCAGACGGGGGCCGGGAACTCATGGGCGCTTCGTCGACGATCCGCGCGCGGGTGATGTCGCAGCCGTCTTCGTCCCAGACGTCGCACCCCGGGGCGCCGACCGGCTCCAGACCGTAGGGCGGGTCCGTCTCGCCGACAGGCACCGAGCCGTACTCCGGCCCTGTCGGCAGCCCCACCGGAAAAGCCCACATCAGCGGCACCGTCCCACAGGGGTCTCGTACACATGGACCCGCGCCAGCTCTTCGCGGGAAAGGTGCCGCAGCGCTTCGGGCGCCGTGGCCCACTCGGCCCCGCCACCGGGGGGACAGAGGTAGACGCTCCCTTCGTAGCGCTGCTGCACCACGCCGATCCTGTCGCCGTTCGCCGTGTCGGCCACGTATTCCGGACTCGCCATGGCCGCTCCTCTCCGTAGCGCTCTCACTACCGGGGGTTCAGCGTGGCTCACACCTGGGAACCATTCAACGTGTTGAAAGCGAACGGAAGGTCGGTGAACAGCCCTTGAATCGCAAGGAGTTGAACCCGGACGCCTCGCCGCAGGCGGCTTACGGGGCGCGTCTGCGCAGCCTGCGGGAGGCACGCGGCTGGACACAGGACGAGCTCGGGGAACGCACGGACTATTCCAGCGTGCATGTTTCGGCGGTCGAAACTGGTCGGAAGCCTCCGACTCTCCGGTTCTCGCGTAGCGCAGACCGGGCGCTCGGCCTTGAGGGCACTGCGGACGCGTTCGAGCGCGAGTACCGGCAGATCCGCCAAGGCTCCCTGTTGGAGGGGTTCCCGGAGTACGTCAAGCACGAGGCGCGGGCCGTTGAGCTACGGCTGTACGAAATCGGGATCATTCCTGGCCTGTTGCAGACACCGGAGTACGCACGGGTACTGGCCGACAGTGCCGTACGACGGGGCGTCATCACACCCGAACAGGCAGATGACCGCGTCTCGTTCCTGGCGGAGCGCCAAGCATCACTGCTGCGTCCCCGACCACCCATGGTTTTCGTGGCCATGGACGAAAGCTGTATCCGGCGTACCGTCGGCGGTGCGGCAGTCATGAACGCCCAGTTGGCCCGCCTGGTCGAGTTCGCCGCGTTGCCGAACACGCTGCTCCAGGTGGTGCCGTACGACATCGGCGAGCGTCGCACGTTTGACCTGCCCGTCAACCTCTTGACTCTGTCGGATCGGTCCGTGATCTGCTACGCAGAGTCCCAGGCGCAGGGCAACTTGGACCGGGAAAGTGTCTCCGTGGAGCCCATGTTGACGGCCTACCATCAGTTGCAGGCCGAATCGCTGTCGCAGGCGGCGTCTGTGGCCATGATCGAGCAGGTACGAAAGGGTAAATCGTGACGACCGAATCCCCTCAGTGGTTCAAGTCTTCCTACAGCAACAACGGTGGCAACTGCGTGGAGATCGCCGCCAACCTTGTCGTCACGAGCGGTGTCGTCCCCGTCCGTGACTCCAAGACCCCGAACGGCCCGGCCCTGAAGGTTCCCGCGGATGCGTTCTCTTCCTTCATAGCAAGCCTCAAGACCGGGGAGTTCGGCGCCATCTGAACCAACGCTTCCTGCGGTCAGGCGGCCGCCATCTCCAGCAACCGCTCAAGCCCCGCCCGCGACGCCGCGTCCAGCGGGACATACGTCACCAGGCGCGGACCCGACGACGGGCCCAGCCACAGGTTGGTGTGTTCCAGGTGGAGCAGGCCCACATGGGCGTTGCGGATGTACTTCTCCCGGCCGCCCTGGTCGACCACCTCGTGGCGGGCCCAGATCTCGCGGAACTCGGGGGAGCCGTTCTCCAGGCGGTTCAGGAGCGTCTTCCAGGCGGGCTCCGCCAGGTGCTCGGCCATCGAGGCGCGGAACTTGGCGGCCATCATCCTGTTGGCGTCCGGCAGGTCGGCGACCGCCGCGCGCCAGTCGTCGTTGGTGAAGGCCAGCCACATGCAGTTGCGGTCCTCGGGCGGCAGCGCGTCCAGGTCGCAGAGCAGCCTGGCGTACGTGCGGTTGTAGGCCAGGATGTCGTACCGGCTGTTCTGGATGCAGGCGGGCAGCGGCTCCAGCTGGTCCAGCATCGCGCGCATCGACGGAGTCACCGTCGGGCAGGGCGCGTTGGGGTTCGGGTCGGTCGTACCCGCCAGCGCGAAGAGGTGGGTGCGCTCGCTGGGGTCCATCAGCAGGGCGCGCGCCAGCGCGTCCAGGACCTGCGCGGAGACCTGGATCTCCCGGGCCTGCTCCAGCCACGTGTACCAGGTGACGCCGACCGCGGAGAGGTAGGCGACCTCCTCGCGGCGCAGCCCGGGGGTGCGCCGGCGGCGGCCGTGCGGCAGGCCGACCTGCTCGGGCGTGATGCGCTCGCGGCGGCTGCGCAGGAACTCCGCCAGCTCGTGCCTGCGGACGTCGGTCTCCGGGGCCACAGTGGTCATGGAACCAGGATGCCGCCCTGCCCACCCCATTGCCAGGTAGTGGATGTACCAGGATAAAGACACTCTGGTACCAGGCTGAGCGAAGGACGATCGTCTTCTGCGTGAGCAATGACGTGAGTACTTCCGGATCCACCTCCACGGCCGAGGCCGCCCCTGCCAGCACCCCCGCCACCCCCGCCGCCGCCGTCCCGGTCATCCGCCACGGCGGCGCGGCGATCGGCTCGCTCGGGCTGTTCACCGTGCTGCTCGGCGCGGCCCTGCCCCTGATCGACTTCTTCATCGTCAACGTCGCCCTGCCCGCCATGGAGAAGGACCTCTCCGCGAGCCCGGCCACGCTGGAACTGGTGGTCGCGGGCTACGGCGTCGCGTACGCGGTCCTGCTCGTCCTCGGCGGCCGCCTCGGCGACACCGCCGGGCGCCGCCGGCTCTTCCTGATCGGCATGGCCGCCTTCGGCGTGACCTCGCTGGCCTGCGGCCTGGCGCCGACCGCCTGGACGCTGGTGGCGGCCCGGGTCGCCCAGGGCGCCGCGTCCGCGCTGATGCTGCCGCAGGTCCTCGCCACCATCCAGGCCACCACGGCAGGCCCGCGCCGGGCCCGCGCGATGAGCCTGTACGGGGCGACCGCCGGGCTCTCCATGGTCGCCGGGCAGATCCTCGGCGGCGTGCTGGTCGCCGCCGACATCGCGGGCAGCGGCTGGCGCGCGGTCTTCCTGGTCAACGTGCCCGTGGTGGTCGTCGGGCTGATTCTCGCGGTCCGCAGCGTGCCGGAGACCCGCTCGGAGCGGCCCGCCTCGGTGGACGTGCCCGGCACGCTGCTGCTCGCGCTCTCGCTGATCAGCCTGCTGCTGCCGCTGACCGAGGGGCGCGCGGCCGGGTGGCCGCTGTGGACCTGGGTCTCGCTCGCGATCTTCCCGTTCGCCGCCTTCGCGTTCTTCCGGACCGAGCAGCGCGCCGACCGCCGGGGCGGTACTCCCCTGGTCCCGCCGAGCCTGCTGAAGCTGCCCTCGCTGCACCGGGGCCTCGTCATGATCGTGCCGTTCTCGGTCGGCTTCAGCGGCTTCATGTTCGTGATCGCGGTCGTCCTCCAGCAGGGGCTCCGGATGGGTCCGGTGTCGGCCGGGCTCGCCCTGGTGCCGATGGCGGTGGCGTTCTTCGCCGCGTCGCTGGCCGGGCCGCGCCTGATCGGCCGGTACGGGAGCCGGGTCGTCACCACCGGCGGCCTCATCCAGGGCGTCGGCATCACGGTCCTGGTGCTCACCGTCCGGCAGGGCTGGTCCGGCCTGGGGATAGCCGAGCTGGCCCCGGGCGTCGCGCTGGCCGGGCTCGGCCAGGGCCTCCAGCTGCCGGTGCTGTTCCGGATCGTGCTCTCGGACGTCCCGACCGACCGCGCGGGCGTGGGCAGCGGCGTCCTGGTCACCACCCAGCAGTCCGCCCTCGCCCTCGGCGTCGCCACCCTCGGCAGCCTCTTCCTCTCGCTGCTGCCCTCGATGGGCACCCGGGACGCGCTGGTGGTGACCTTGCTGGTGCAGCTGGCGGCCGTGGTCCTCACGGTGCTGCTGAGCCTGCGGCTACCGAAGACGGTGGGGTGACCGAAGGCCCGGGGGGCGGTACTGACAGATAACAGATGACAGATATTGAAATCTGTCATCTGTTATGCGAGAGTCGGTGACACACCCCCCACCCCTCAAGGAGTGACCAGTCATGCGCACCCGCACCCTCGGCACCACCGGCCCCCAGGTCTCCGCCCTCGGCCTCGGCTGCATGGGCATGTCCGCGCTGTACGGCGAGGCCGACCGGGCCGAGTCGATCGCCACCATCCACGCCGCCCTCGACGCGGGCATCACGCTGCTGGACACCGGCGACTTCTACGGCATGGGCCACAACGAGCTGCTGATCGGCGAGGCGCTGCGCGGCGCGTCCGCCTCCGCCCGCGAAAAGGCGCTCACCAGCGTCAAGTTCGGCGCCCTGCGCGACCCGGACGGCGACTGGGCGGGTTACGACGGCCGCCCGGCGGCGGTGAAGAACTTCGCCGCGTACTCCCTCCAGCGGCTCGGCGTCGACCACGTCGACGTCTACCGGATCGCCCGGCTCGACGAGAACGTCCCGGTCGAGGAGACCGTCGGCGCCATCGCGGAGCTGGTCGAGGCCGGTCACGTACGGCACATCGGGATGTCCGAGGTCGGCGCGGACACCCTGCGCCGGGCCGCCGCGGTCGCCCCGATCTCCGACCTCCAGATCGAGTACTCGCTGATCTCGCGCGGCATCGAGGACGAGATCCTGCCGACCGCCAAGGAGCTGGGCATCGGCATCACCGCGTACGGCGTGCTCTCGCGCGGTCTGATCAGCGGCCACTTCACCCGCGACCGGCAGCTGGCGGCCAACGACTTCCGTGGGATGAGCCCGCGCTTCCAGGGCGAGAACCTGGACCGCAACCTGGACCTGGTCGAGGCGCTGCGCAAGGTCGCCGAGCACCAGGGCGTCTCGGTCGCGCAGATCGCGATCGCCTGGGTGATGGCGCAGGGCGAGCGGTTCGGCGCGGACATCGTGCCGCTGGTCGGCGCCCGCCGCCGGGACCGGCTCGCCGAGGCGCTGGGCGCCCTGGACGTCACGCTCGACGCCCGTGACCTGGCCGCGATCGAGGCGGCGGTCCCGGCGGGCGCGGCCGCGGGCGAGCGCTACCCGGCGGCGCAGATGGCGCATCTGGACAGCGAGCACTGAGTTGTCCACAGGGCCGGGCACCGGGTCGGACACGGCGGGTAACGTCAAGGTCATGAGTACGGAACCCCTGACCGCCGAGCGCATCCTCGAAGCGACCGAGGAAGTGCTGCGCCGACACGGCCCGGCGAAGGCCACGGTCGTCGATGTCGCCCGCCAGCTCGGCGTCAGCCACGGCAGTGTGTACCGCCACTTCCGTACGAAGTCGGCGCTGCGGGAGGCCGTCACCAAGCGCTGGCTGGACCGCACGACGCGCGAGCTGAGCTCGATCGCGGACGACGAGCCCAAGGACGCCGAGGCGTCGCTGCGCGCCTGGCTGGCGGGGCTCTTCGAGGCCAAGCGCCGCAAGGCGGGCGACGACCCCCAGCTGTTCGCGACGTACGAGGTGCTGCTCGCGGAGAACAGCGAGGTGGTCGAGGAGCACATCACCGAACTGGTCGCGCAGATCGAGCAGATAGTGCACTGGGGCGTGGAGCGCGGCCAGTTCACGGCCCTGGGGCCGGACGCCCAGGTGGCCCGTGCGGTCTTCGACGCCACGAGCCGCTTCCACGACCCGGCGTACGCGCCGCAGTGGCTGAAGCCGGAGATCCTGGTGGAGTTCGAGGCGGTGGTCGACCTGGTCCTGGGCGGCCTACGGCTGCTGGACCGGAGCTAGCCCGCACAGGGTCCGGACCGGAGAGGTTCTAGCTCAGGCGCAGGTAGTCCAGCGTCGCCGTGCCCGAGCCCGAGGACACCTTGATGAGGCGGTCCGAGGCCGGGTCCGGCAGGGAGTCCTCGATGTCGCGGGTGCCGGAGCCCTTGGTGCCCTCGACCCGGTAGTGCGAGCCCGCGGGGACGCGGAGGTCGACGCTGCCGGAGCCGGTGGAGGCGGTGACCCGGCGGGGCGGGGTCACGAACTCCAGCTCGGCGTGGCCGGAGCTCGAATGCACCTCGGCCTCGGTGGAGCCGATCGCGGCGCCGCTGAAGGAGCCGGAGCCGACGGAGGCGTCGATCGGGCCGCGTACGCCGTAGAGCTTGACGCTGCCGGAGCCGCCGTCGACGTCGACCGGGCCGGTGAGGCCGCTGACCCGGACGGTGCCGGAGCCGCTGTTCACCTTGAGCGCGACCCCGGCGGGCACGGTCAGGTCCAGCTGGACGGAGCAGCCGAGGCTGGTGAGGGCGAACGTGCCGTCGCACTCGGGCCGCAGTTTGAGGGTGTCGCCGTCCCACTCCTTGACGACCTTGGGCTTGCGCACCGACCAGGAGAGCCGCTGCTGGATGCGGACCTCGCCCTCGGCGCCCGGCACCACGGTCAGCTCGGCGCTGCCCGAGTCCACCTGGACGGTCTTGACGGGGTGGCGGTCGCTGGTCTCGACGCTGGTCTCGCTGTGGGTCTGGCGGGCGAACTGCGCGTACACCTCGATGCCCAGCGGCGCGACCACGAACAGCGCGCTGAGCACGGCGGCCAGGATCCACAGCCCCCGGTGCCGGGGCCGCTCGCCGCCGGGGCCAGGGCCGGCCGGGGCGGCGCGCACCTGCGTGTCCGTGCTCATGAGCCGCCGTCCAGGAACCGCAGGACCGCGAGGACGCGGCGGTGGTCGCCGTCGGCGACGGGCAGGTCGAGCTTGGCGAAGATGTTGTTGATGTGCTTGGCGACGGCGCTCTCGCTGACGACCAGCTGCTCGGCGATGCCCGCGTTGGAGCGGCCCTCGGCCATCAGGGCGAGGACTTCGCGTTCGCGCGGGGTGAGGCGTTCCAGCGGGTCGGTGCCGCCGCCCCGGCGCAGCAGCAGCTGGGCGACGACCTGCGGGTCGAGCGCGGTGCCACCGCCCGCGACGCGCTTGAGGGCGTCGACGAACTCCTCGACGTCGGCGACCCGTTGCTTGAGGAGGTAGCCGATGCCGCCGGTCTGGGCGGTGAGCAGATCGGCCGCGTACCGCTCCTCGACGTACTGGGAGAGGAGCAGGACGGCCGTGTCCGGCCACTGCTGACGGATCATCAGGGCGGCTCGTACGCCCTCGTCGGTGAAGCCGGGCGGCATCCGCACGTCCACCAGGGCCAGCTTGGGGCGGTGTTCCTCGACGGCGGCGAGCAGCCCCTCGGCGTCCTCCGCCTCGGCGGCGACGTCGAACCCCGCCATCTCCAGGACCTTGACGAGTCCTATCCGCAGCAGCACCGAGTCCTCGGCGATCACAGCCCGCACGGCAGCTCCACAGTGATGACGGTCGGGCCCCCGAGGGGGCTGTTGATCCGGATGGTTCCGTCCACGGACCCTACGCGTTTGGCGAGGCCCCGCAGTCCGGTGCCGGCGGCGGCGTCGGCGCCGCCCGCCCCGTTGTCGGAGACGGTGAGGCGGAGCAGGTCGCCGCGGCGGCCGACCTGCACGGAACAGCGCGTCGCCCGGGCGTGCTTGGCGACGTTCGCCAGCGCCTCGGAGACGACGAAGTAGGCGACGGCCTCGACCGTGGGGGACGGCCGGCGGTCGATGTCGACGGTGAGCTCGACGGGCAGCGGGGCGCGGGCGGCGATGCCGGACAGGGCGGCGTCCAGGCCCCGGTCGTCGAGGACGGCCGGGTGCAGCCCGCGCACCAGGTTGTTGAGCTCCTCGATGGCCTCCTTGGCCTCGCGGTGCGCCTCGTCGATGACGGCCCGGGCCTCGGGCGGCAGGTCGGTGAGGGTGGCGCGGGCCAGGCCCAGGTTCATGGCGAGGGAGACCAGGCGCTGCTGGGCGCCGTCGTGCAGATCGCGCTCGATGCGGCGGCGCTCGGCGTCGGCGGCGTCCAGGACCCCGGCGCGGCTCTCGGCCAGGGTCTCCACGCGCCGCTCCAGCTCCTTGGCCCGGTTGGGGCCGAGCAGGGCGGCGGCCGCGTGGCCGTCGAGCCGGGTGGCGGCGGCCGCGAACCAGGGCGTGGTGAGCAGGAGCAGCACCCCGCCGACGGAGAACAGGACGTACGCGTTGGTCCAGTGCGGAAGCCTCGCGTCCAGCGGCACCGCCCACAGCCACGACAGCACGAAGGCGCCCACGAAGCCCGTCACCCAGGCGCAGACCACCAGGACGGCCGCCGTCGCGGCGAGCGGGGCGACGAGGAGGTGGTAGCCGTACTGCCGCCAGGTCGACTCCGACCGCAGCCGCTCGACCAGGCCGCGCCAACTCAGCCTGCGGCTGCGCCAGGTGATGCCCGGCACGTCGAGGCCGAGCAGCGACCAGAAGCGGCTGCGCTGGAGCGCGGTGAGGAGCGGGCTGAGGGCGAGGACGAAGAGCAGGGCGCTGGGGGTGTGTCCCGGTGCCATGACGATGTACGTGAAGGAGCCGGCGGCGGGCAGCGCGAGCGGGATGCCCGCCACCGCGAAGGTGGTGTTGCGCCAGGCCCACGCCGACCACGGGGCGTGCGCGGCGGCCCAGTCGAACGCGCGCCGCAGCGGGCCGGGAGTTGCCATGCCCATACGGTAAACGCCCAGCTCGGAGCGGTGCCATCACGCTACTGCCCGGTCGGGGGTATAGCTGGCACCACCCCAGGATCGGACAGTCGCGCTACTGATCCGAACGGCTCGGCGGGGGAGGCTTGTTGCCGTGCTCGCAGGAACGACCTCGGGCCGGAAGGAGACCCGCCGCCATGACCCTCGTCGCCCCGCAGATCCGCATCCGCCGGCCGCGCCTCGCGACGCTGCTGACGGTGGCGGGGGTTTCCCTGGTGCCGTGGATGGTGGTCCTCGCGCAGACCCTGCCGCGGACCGTCGAGGTCTCCAACTGGCCGGCGGCCTGGATCGGCCTCGACGCGGGGCTCGCCGTGGGGCTCGTGGGGACGGGGGTGCTGCTGCGCCGCGGCGACCCGCGGGTGTCGCCCGCGGCGGCGGCGACGGGGGCGCTGCTGCTGATGGACGCGTGGTTCGACGTGACGACGGCGGCGGCCGGTCCCGAGTTCGCGACGGCGGTCGCGCTCGCGCTGTTCGCGGAGTTGCCCCTTGCAGTGGCGTGCGGGGTGGTCGCGGGGCGACGCGCGTAGGACTTCACCTGCGGGCCGGTGGGGGCTGGTCGCGCAGTTCCCCGCGCCCCTAAAGGCAAAAGGCCTGGCCCCGTACCGCATGAGCATGCGGTACGGGGCCAGGCTTTCAGGGGCGCGGGGAACTGCGCGAGCAACCACAGCGCACCCGCAGACGAACCAGCAGCCCGTCGCGGAGCGCGGCACTCAGCCCCGCACTACCCAGGGGCGCGGGGAACTGCGCGACCAGCCCCCCACGCACCCGCAGACGAACTAGCAGCCCAGAAGCCGCGCACCCAGGTACGACTGGATCTGGTCCAGCGACACCCGCTCCTGCGACATCGTGTCCCGCTCGCGAACCGTCACCGCGTTGTCGTCCAGCGTGTCGAAGTCGACCGTGACGCAGAACGGCGTACCGATCTCGTCCTGGCGACGGTAGCGGCGACCGATCGCGCCCGCGTCGTCGAACTCGATGTTCCAGTTCTGCCGCAGGTCCGCCGCCAGGCCCTTCGCCTTCGGCGACAGCTGCGGGTTGCGCGACAGCGGCAGGACCGCGACCTTGACCGGCGCCAGGCGCGGGTCGAGGCGCATCACGGCGCGCTTCTCCATGACGCCCTTGGCGTTGGGCGCCTCGTCCTCGTTGTAGGCGTCGAGGAGGAAGGCGAGCATGGAGCGGCCGACACCGGCGGCGGGCTCGATGACGTACGGGGTCCAGCGCTCACCGGCCTCCTGGTCGAAGTACGACAGGTCGCTGCCGGACGCCTTGGCGTGCGCCGAGAGGTCGTAGTCGGTGCGGTTGGCGACACCCTCCAGCTCGCCCCACTCGCTGCCGCCGAACTGGAAGCGGTACTCGATGTCGGCGGTGCGCTTGGAGTAGTGGGAGAGCTTCTCCTTCGGGTGCTCGTACCAGCGCATGTTCTCCTCGCGCAGGCCCAGGCCGGTGTACCAGTTCCAGCGCTCCTGCATCCAGTACTCCTGCCACTTCTCGTCCTCGCCCGGCTTGACGAAGAACTCCATCTCCATCTGCTCGAACTCGCGGGTGCGGAAGATGAAGTTGCCGGGCGTGATCTCGTTGCGGAAGGACTTGCCCATCTGCGCGATGCCGAAGGGCGGCTTCTTGCGCGAGGTCTGCTGGACCTGGCCGAAGTTGGTGAAGATGCCCTGCGCGGTCTCGGGGCGCAGGTAGGCGACCGAGCCGCTGTCCTGGGTCGGGCCGAGGTGGGTGGAGAGCAGACCCGAGAAGTTCTTGGGCTCGGTGAAGGTGCCCTTGTTGCCGCAGTTGGGGCAGTTGAGCTCGGCGAGGCCGTTCGCGGGCTCCTTGCCGTGCTTCTCCTCGTACGCCTCGATCAGGTGGTCCGCGCGGAACCGCTTGTGGCAGGAGGTGCACTCGGTGAGCGGGTCGGTGAAGGTGGCGACGTGGCCGGAGGCCTCCCAGACCTCGGTGGCCAGGATCACCGACGAGTCGATGCCGACGACGTCCTCGCGCGAGGTGACCATGTAGCGCCACCACTGGCGCTTCAGGTTCTCCTTCAGCTCGACACCCAGCGGCCCGTAGTCCCAGGCGGCCTTCTGGCCGCCGTAGATCTCGCTGCACGGGTAGACGAAGCCACGGCGCTTGCTCAGGTTGACGATGGTGTCGATCTTGTCGGCGGCCACGTTGCTCTCTTCATTACGACGACGACGAACGGCGAATGCCTCAGATTAGCGGCGGCCTCCACCCCTGGATCAAATCGGTATCCCCGCACCGCCCGGAGTGCGGCTCGACGCAGTGCTCGGACCAGGCGTTGTTGACAATCGTTTCCACTTTTGTTGAAAATGACTGTCATGAACGTACGACGCCTCATACCCGCCGCCGCCCTCTCCGCCGCCGCCGTGCTCGGCCTCAGCGCCTGCTCGGGCTCCACCACCGCGGCGACGAAGGACGGCAAGCTCGACGTGGTGGCGTCGTTCTACCCGATGCAGTACCTCGCGGAGCGAATAGGCGGCGACCACGTCTCCGTACGCAACCTCACCAAGCCGGGCGTCGAGCCGCACGACCTGGAGCTCAGCCCCAAGCAGACCGCCTCCCTCGGCGAGGCCGGCCTGGTCGTCTACCTCAAGGGCATCCAGCCCGCCGTGGACAAGGCCATCGCGCAGTCCGGTGCCAAGCACACCGTCGACGCCGCCGGCCTCACCAAGCTGGAGGACCACGGCACCGAGGTCGGCCACGGCCACGAGGGCGAGGAGCACCACGGCGAGAGCGAGGCCGGCGCCGACCCGCACGTCTGGCTGGACCCGGTCAAGTACGCCGAGGTCGCCCAGGGCGTCGGCAAGGCCCTCCAGAAGGCCGACCCCGACCACGCGGCGGACTACAAGAAGAACACCGACGCGGTGGTCAAGGACCTCGGGGCACTGAACGAGAAGTTCGCGGCGGGCCTGAAGAACACCGCCACCAAGACGTTCATCACCACCCACTCCGCCTTCGGCTACCTCGCCGAGCGCTACGGGCTCACCCAGGAGGGCATCGCGGGCATCGACCCCGAGGCCGAGCCGAGCCCCGCCCGGGTCAAGGAGCTCCAGTCCATCGCGAAGAAGGACCACGTCGACACGGTCTTCTTCGAGACACTGGCCAGCGACAAGACCGCGAAGACCCTCGCGAAGGACACCGGCCTCAAGACGGATGTCCTGGACCCGCTGGAGGGCATCACCAAGAAGTCCAAGGGAGCGGACTACCTCCAGGTGATGGCGTCCAACCTGGCCGCGCTCCAGAAGGCGCTCGGCGCGAAGTGAGCACGTCCCAGTCCGCATCCGGCACATCGGAGGCACCAGTGATGGACCCCGTGAAGGAACCCGTCATATCCCTGCGCGGAGCCACCGCGACCCTCGGCTCGCGCCCGGTGCTGCGCGGCATCGACCTCACCGTCCGGCGCGGTGAGGTCGTCGCCCTGCTCGGCGCCAACGGCTCCGGCAAGTCCACCGCCGTGCGCTCGGCGATCGGCCAGGTGCCGCTCACCGGGGGCGGCATCGAGCTGTTCGGTACGGAGCTGAAGCGCTTCCGCGACTGGGCGCGCGTCGGCTACGTGCCCCAGCGCACCACCGCCGCCAGCGGGGTCCCGGCGACCGTCCGCGAGGTCGTCGCCTCGGGGCGGCTCTCCCGTACGAAGCTGGGCCTGCTGTCCAAGGCGGACCGGGCGGCCGTGGCCCGGGCCATCGAGCTCGTGGGCCTCGCCGACCGCGCCAAGGACTCGGTGAACGCCCTCTCCGGCGGCCAGCACCAGCGCGTCCTGATCGCCCGCGCGCTCGCCTCCGAGCCCGAGCTGCTGATCATGGACGAGCCGATGGCGGGCGTCGACCTGGCCAGCCAGGAGATCCTCGCCGCGACCCTGCGCGAGCAGGTCGCGGGCGGCGCGACCGTACTGCTGGTCCTGCACGAGCTCGGCCCCCTTGAGCCGCTGATCGACCGTGCGGTGGTGCTGCGCGACGGCTGCGTCACCCACGACGGCCCGCCGCCCAAGGCCACCGGCCAGCACGCCCTGCCGGGCCACGACCACGTCCACCCCCACTCGGCCGCCGAGCCGATCCGTACAGGACTGCTGACCTGATCATGGAAATCCTCCAGACCGCCTTCATGCAGCGGGCGCTCATCGCGGCCGTCCTGGTCGGCATCACCGCGCCCGCCGTCGGCATCTACCTGGTCCAGCGCCGTCAGGCCCTGATGGGCGACGGCATCGGCCACGTCGCCATGACCGGCGTCGGCCTCGGCTTCCTGCTCAACAGCAGCCCGGTGTGGATGGCGACGCTCGTCTCCGTCGTCGGCGCCGTGACGATGGAGCTGATCCGGGCGTACGGCAAGACGCGCGGCGACATCGCGCTCGCCATGCTCTTCTACGGCGGTATGGCGGGCGGTGTGCTGCTGGTCAACCTCTCGGACACCGGCTCCAACGCCAACCTCTCCTCGTACCTCTTCGGCTCGCTCTCCACCGTCTCGGACTCGGACGTCACCTCGATCTGCGTGCTCGCCGCGTTCGTGGTGCTGGTCACGGTCGGGCTGCGGCGGCAGCTGTTCGCGGTGAGCCAGGACGAGGAGTTCGCTCGGGTCACCGGCCTTCCGGTGCGGGCCCTGAACCTGCTGGTCGCGGTGACCGCCGCGATCACCGTCACGGTCGCCATGCGGGCCGTGGGGCTGCTCCTGGTCAGCGCGCTGATGGTGGTCCCGGTGGCGGCCGCCCAGCAGATCTCCCGCTCCTTCGCTGTGACGTTCGTCCTCGCGGTGGTCATCGGCACCACGGTCACCCTGGCCGGAACCGTCACCTCGTACTACCAGGACGTACCGCCCGGTGCGACGATCGTGCTGCTCGCGATCGGCGCGTTCATCGCCCTGACCGCGCTCGCCGCGCCCCTGGCACGCAGGCGTGCACGGCTGGCCGAAACCACTGCGGAACAGTGCACCCTGGAGGTGCCGGGGTCGCGTACCGCGGCGGACGAGGCCACGGTCTGACCCCGACCTGGCAGAATGGCCCGACGACGTGAGCGGGCGACGGTTAGGGCCTGTCGTCAAATTCGCGTCGTCGCCCGGAGGGCGGCCTCGCGGCGTCTGGTGCGTGCTCTCGGCGTGCCGGGCGAGAGTCCTCGTACTGGACGTACGAGGGCTTTCGCCCGGTGCGGCGAGAGTGCGTGCCAGGCGTCGCGAGGCAGACGGGAATTTGACGACAGGCCCTAGAGGGAGGCACCTGTGGCGACGGCTGGACCACCCGTACGCGGCCGGTCGACCAAGCAGCGGGCCGCCGTGGCGGCGGCCCTCGACCAGGTGGACGAGTTCCGCAGCGCGCAGGAGCTGCACGACATGCTCAAGCACCGGGGCGACTCGGTCGGGCTGACCACGGTCTACCGCACCCTGCAGTCGCTCGCCGACGCGGGTGAGGTCGACGTGCTGCGCACCAGCGACGGCGAGGCCGTCTACCGGCGCTGCTCGTCGGGCGACCACCACCACCATCTGGTCTGCCGGATGTGCGGCAAGGCCGTCGAGGTCGAGGGCCCGGCGGTGGAGAAGTGGGCCGAGGCGATCGCCGAGCAGCACGGCTTCGTCAACGTGGCGCACACCGTGGAGATCTTCGGCACCTGCGCGGAGTGCGCGGCGGCGGCCGAGAAGTAGCCACACGGGACGTACGTGAGGGCCCCGGGACTCGTTCCCGGGGCCCTTTCGCATGCCCGGATCGCCTGTCCGGAGGGGCACTTGCAGACCGGATGTCCCGTTCGTAGCGGGCTCTGGGCCCGGATCCGACCGCAGCCGTTCGGCTGGATCCCGCCGTCGGAACGTACGCCAATATCGCCCTATCACGCCTGAAGTGCAGGTCAGCGAGGTGGGGCGGGGGCGTGTTCGAGTCGGCAGGGGAATGCTTTGGGCCACACTCAAGCAGGACTAAAGAAACCGTCGGGTTGGTTTCTATACAATCTCCCTCTTGGCTCCTGTCCTCCAGAAGCCCCCTCCTTCCTGCGCGACAACGGAGTTACACCATGAGCAAGCAGCAACGGGCTGAGCGGACGCGTCAGACGCTGATCCTGGCGGCGGCCGAGGTGTTCGACGCGGACGGTTTCGCACCCTCCTCACTGACCACGATCAGCACCCGGGCCGGCGTCAGCAACGGGGCCCTGCACTTCCACTTCGTCAGCAAGAACGCCCTGGCCGAGGCCGTCGGCGACCACGCCATGGCGTCCCTGCGGCAGATCGCGCGCCCGCGCGAGGCCGGGCAGGGCCGCTCCCTCCAGCTCCTCGTGGACACCACGCACGCGCTGGCGTTCCGGCTCGGCGACGACGTCATCCTGCGGGCCGGGTTCGGGCTCAGCTCCGACGCGACCTGGAAGGGGGCCACCGACCTGCGCCAGTACTGGGTCGACTGGGTCGGCGACGTGCTGACCGGGGCCGCCGCCGAGGGCGCGCTCGCCGAGGGGGTCGCGGTGGAGGACGCCAAGGCGGTGATCGCGGCGACCACCGTCGGCTTCGAGGCGATGGGGCGCAGCCAGCCGCGCTGGTTCTCGCGCCAGATGTTCGGCAAGTTCTGGGGGCTGCTGCTGCCCCGGCTCGCCCGGGCCGACGCGCTCGGCTCGCTGAAGCCGGACGGCAGCCCGGGGCTGGTGGCGGCGCTGCCACTGTAGGGCCCGTCCATGGGCACTGTCGGCGGATCCCGTCCGCGCTTCGGAAGTCCAGCACGCCGTGACCGCAAGGGCGTGCCGGGCCGGGGCGGAGGCCGGATCCGCCGGGCAAGGCCCTGCTGGGTGCCGAAACGGTTCGGGCGCCGAGGTGAGTTCGTGTCCCGCCCCCCGACGGGACACGAACTCACCTCGGCGCCCGAACGCGTCGACGCCACCAGGCCCGTGGGCCTACGGACCTACGGGCGGTCAGGCCCCGATCCGCCGGGGCGGCCGGGCGAAGGGCGCGGAGTACGCCACGGCAGCCGCGGCCGAGCTCGGTCTGGCGTACACCTCGCGCACCCGCCAGTGCCGCGCGGAGCCGTCGGCCGGGGCATAGGAGACCTCGGGTCCGGCGGCCAGCCGTGCGGCCTCGCAGGCGAGGATCTCGCCGGGCGCGGCCAGCGTCAGCAGCCGCTGGCAGAGGTCCAGGAGCGCCCCGTTGACGGACTGCGGAGCGCCGGGGTCGCCGGGCGCGAAGCGGACCAGCGCCCGGCCGGTCGCCACGGCCGCGTGCACGGTCAGGTCCCGTTCGGCGGGCGAGCGGTGGACGGCCGACCGACCGGGCGGGGTGACCGCGTCGCGCACGGCGGCGGCCGCCCGCAGCGCGCGCAGGGCGGCGCCGCCGCCTTCCCGGCGCGCGTCTCCCCCGCCGTCCTCTTCCTCGTCCCGGAACAGGCCGAGCGAGACCGGGCCGATCGAGCCGACGACGCGACCGCCGAAGTGCTCGATCCGCGCGCGCGTCGCCGCGCCGACCCGCTCCAGCGCCTCGTCCAGATCGGCCGCCCGGTCGAGGCGGAGTGCCTCGTGGAGGGGGATCACCCCGGGGGCGACCCTGGCCTGCACGAGGAGCACGCTCAGCTCCTGGCGTTGCATCACATCCGGTCGTACGGGCGTCCGCTGGGGCACGATCACCGCGCGCGAGGCCGCCGTACGCTCAGGGGCGTGGCCGTGCCTGCGGTGGCCGGAGACGGCGGTCAGCGTACGACGGCGGTCGGCACGCTCGCACGGCTGGTCGGCGGCGGGGACGGGCGCCAGGGCCGTCGACTGCGCGGGGGCGGCGGCCGGGGGCGGGGGCGCGAGGCCCAGGGACGGGTCGTGGGCGAGGATCGCGCGCTGGAGGCGGCGCAGCTCGTGGCCGGGCTCCAGGCCGAGGTCCTCGACCAGGGTGGCGCGCAGCCGGTTGTAGACGGCGAGCGCGTGGGCCTGCCGCCCGCAGCGGTAAAGCGCCAGCATCAGCTGCCCCGAGCTGCGCTCGCGCAGCGGCTCGGCCTCTACGGCGGCTTCCAGCTCGCCCAGGACCGCGTAGTGCTGCCCGCACGCCAGCTTCGCCTCGAAGTAGTCCTCCAGGACATCGAGCCGGGCGTTCTGCACGGCCGTCAGCTCGGGCCACATGACGCCGGTCTCGGCGAGGTCGGCGAGCGCCGGGCCGCGCCACAGGGCGAGCGCCGCACCGAGCGAGGCGACGGCCGCCTCGGGCCGCCCGCCTGCGAGTTCGGCCCGCCCCTCCCCGACCCGGCGCCGGAAGACGTTCAGGTCGATCTGGTCGGGGTCGGTGCGGATCAGGTACCCGGGCGCGCGGGTGACCAGCTCGGCCGCGCCCCCGGCGCCGCCCTCGGCCAGGATCCCGCGCAGCCCCCACACCGCGTTCTGGAGGATCTTCCGTGCCGTGACCGGCGTGTTGTCCGCCTGCCAGAGCGCGGAGAGCAACCGGCTCGTCGGGACGACCTGGTTGGCCTGCAGCAGCAGATAGCCCAGCGTCGCCCGCTGCTTGGTTCCCCCCAGAGGGACCCGCTGATCGCCGGACACCACCTCCAGCGGGCCCAACATCCTGAAGCGCATGGCTGCTCCCCCCCGGTCCTGTGTGCACAGTCGTGCCGCATTGACTTGTTGAAGACAATACAAACCGGTATCCCGGTTTGTCAAAGCTGGGAAAACGCGTGAAATCCCCCAAAGCGTCGACCCGATTGCCGAGTTCGCGCCCGTGGGTGCGGTGCGCGAGCAGGGGAACCGTACGGCAGGTCGGTTTTAGTGTGCCTTACGGGGTGGTCGCCGCACCCGGCGTATGGGCGACGGCCAGGGGGCGCCGGTCGGCTCCGCTTCGCCGGAGTTTCACCTTCGACCGGCTTGAGGATCGCCACAACTCTCGATAGAGCGGGGAATTCAAGGATTCCGTTTCCCGCGATCGCGGCGCGATCCGGGCGCGATCGGGAATGCACGACAACGGCCGATCTCCCGGCGGCAGGTCGAAGTCAACCCCGAAGTGATTTCCGTCAATTCCCTGCTCGGGAGAGCCGCTCGGGGCGGGCCCCACCTGCGGCGCGGCCCCGACTCCCGGGCACGTCAGGGGTGTTGGGCGGGCCCGTCCGGCACTCGGCACTCCCCGTTTGATTTCCGGACGGTGGACAACTGCGGAGTAACGCCGGATACGGTCCCTCCAGGATGCTTCGGGGGTGCCGCTGTACAAACCACTCGGCGTTCTCGATCTTTCCGCTTCAGCGCCCGCAAGTTGAGGAGCAGTCGTCGTGCGCAAGGTGCTCATCGCCAACCGTGGCGAAATCGCTGTCCGTGTCGCCCGTGCCTGCCGGGACGCCGGGATCGGGAGCGTAGCCGTCTACGCCGATCCG
>NZ_BMTS01000002.1 GCF_014649795.1 Streptomyces melanogenes | reverse complement strand
GGGCCCTCCGGGCGCTTCCTTCGTTTCCGACTCTATCAGACTCTTTCGTGTCCGACTTCCTCGGCGCTTTCCAGGTTTCCGCTTTCGCGTTTCCCTTTCCGGCGATTCCGACTCTATCAGAAGCATTTCGGCCGAGCTAATCGGCTTCGTGTTTCGAATCAAATCAGAGATGACTCTTCGAGAATTCAATTCCCGGTGAGAGCGAGAGAGATACTAGCTAGTGCGCCCGAACTTGTCCAGTCCGGCGCAACCGTTTGAATCTACCTCCCCACGCCAACCGTGTCAACGGTTTTTGTGGGCGAAGAGGACAGTACCAGGTCAGAGGGGTCGTACGCACATCAGGCGGCAGTGGGCTGGGCCGCGCTACGGTCCGGTTCGTCGACGTCGCCCGTCTCGCCCTCGCGGACCGCTCGGCCGCCGAGCACGTAGACGTACACGAGAAATGCCAGCTCGGCGCCGATACCGATGGCGATGCGGGCCCAGGTGGGGAGGCCCGACGGCGTGACGAAGCCTTCGATCAGGCCGGAGACGAAGAGGACCAAGGCCAGGCCGATGGCCATACCCAGGGCCGCGCGGCCTTCCTCGGCGAGTGCGTCGCGGCGCGTGCGCGGGCCGGGGTCGATCACCGTCCAACCAAGGCGTAGCCCTGTACCCGCCGCTACGAAGACGGCGGTGAGTTCGAGAAGGCCGTGTGGGAGGACCAGGCCGAGGAAGGTGTCCAGGCGGCCGGCCGAGGACATGAGGCCGATGCCCACGCCCAGGTTCAGCATGTTGGAGAACAGGACCCAGAGGACCGGGAGGCCCAGGAAGGCGCCCAGGACCAGGCACATCGCGGCTGCCTGCGCGTTGTTCGTCCAGACCTGGGCCGCGAAGGAGGCCGCGGGGTGGCTTGAGTAGTACGTCTCGTACTCACCACCAGGGCGCGTCATGTCCCTGAGCGTCTCCGGAGCGGCGATCGACGACTGGACCTCGGGGTGGGTGCCGATCCACCAACCGATGATCGCGGCCAGGGCGGTCGAGAGCAGGGCCGCCGGAATCCACCATCTACGCGCGCGATAGACGGCTGCCGGGAATCCGGCGGTGAGGAAGCGCGCGGCGTCGCGCCAGGAGGCGCGGCGGGTGCCGGTCACCGTGGCGCGGGCACGTGCGACGAGCTGGGTGAGACGGGCCGTGAGCTGCGGGTCCGGCGTCGAGGACTGTATTTGCGAGAGGTGTGTCGAGGTGCGCTGGTAGAGGGCGACGAGTTCGTCGGCCTCGGCGCCGGTCAGGCGGCGGCCGCGGCGCAGCAGCTGGTCGAGTCGGTCCCACTCGGGATGGTGGGCGGTGACGAAGACGTCGAGGTCCATGGTCGGCTACTGCTCCAGGCACTGGGTGCGTACGGTCCGTACTACTGCGGCGCGCTGCAGGCCAGCTTGGCAGACTGAGGTTTTCGAGGGTCGGGGAAGGTCGCCGCTTCGGCGACCTCTGTAAAGAAGCGTCGCTTCGGCGGCGTCGGTGAAGGGTGGACAACGGTGAGTGCGCTGGTCACGGGGGATGCCGTCGTGCTGGGGCTGCGGCCCGCTCGACTGCCCAGTCGCGCGCTCGCTCTCCTCATCGACATGGTGGTGGCCTGGGCCGCCTACTTGATCGTGTCTTTCGCACTGTTGCTGGCGACCGCGTCGCTCGACGATGCCGCGCAGGCGGCGATAGCCGTCGCCCTGTTCGTCCTCGTACTCGTCGGAGCGCCCATAGCGGTCGAGACGCTGACGCACGGGCGCTCCTTGGGGAAGGCCGCGTGCGGCCTGCGGGTGGTGCGCGACGACGGCGGGCCGATCCGCTTCCGGCACGCGCTCGTGCGCGGGGCCATGGGAGTCGTGGAGATCCTGCTGACCTTCGGGGTCGTCGCCTGCATCGCGTCGCTGGTTTCGGAGCGCGGGCGGCGGATCGGGGACGTGTTCGCAGGGACCCTGGTCGTACGGGAAAGGGTGCCCGCCGGGCGGGCCGCGTCCATACCGCCTCCGCCGCCCTGGCTGATGGGACGTTTCGCCGGGCTCGATCTGTCGGCGGTGCCGGACGCGCTGTGGCTGGCGATACGGCAGTACCTGACGCGGATGGGGCAGCTCGACGCACAGGTGAGCTGGACGATGGCGACCCGGCTGGCGGACGACCTGGTGGCGCGGACGGGGGCGCCTGCGCCGGAGGGCGTGCCTCCGGCCGCGTATCTGGCGGCGGTCATGGCCGAGCGGCAGTCGCGGGACGCGCGGCGGGCGTTCGGGGCGGCGCACGCGAGTTGGGGTGGCGGTGGCGCCGCTGGAGTGAGTGCTTCCGCTACGGCGATGGGCGGGACGCCGGCGGCGGGGTCTGCCGTACCGGGCCCCCTCGACAAGGCGGGCATCCCTGCCGCGCCTTGCTGGACCGCCGCTCCCCCGCGTACAGCCTCCGCCCCCTCGGCGCCCACGACTGGGTCCGAGCCGGATTCGCCGCCTGCC
Source organism: Streptomyces melanogenes (assembly GCF_014649795.1). GTDB lineage: Bacteria > Actinomycetota > Actinomycetes > Streptomycetales > Streptomycetaceae > Streptomyces > Streptomyces noboritoensis. The sequence continues at coordinate 697,788 of NZ_BMTS01000002.1, read as the reverse complement.
ACGGGCTTCGCGCCGCCTGCCTGAACCACCCACCGGGTACTTCGGGGACACCCAGCCCGACTGGCCGACGCGTCCACTTCCGAACTGCCTAGGGTGCCCAGGCCGACGGCGGGCTTTCGAGGGATTCGAGCTCGATTCCGGGAGCCGCGAGGACCACGTCACCGGCGATGTGCACGACGTGCTGTTCACCCGTGTCCAGGGCGCTGACCTGGTACTCGTCCACGGTCAGGGGGCCGTTGTCAGTGGCGTGCGCTTCACTGTTCACCAAGGCCCAGGACTGGTCGAGGGTGCGGGGGGCGAGGACCGGGTCGGTGAAGGCGACGAGGCGTACGCGGGTCGCGGGGGAACCGGGGGTGAGGCGGAGCAGACGTGACGTGGCGATGAGGAATGCCGGGGACGTGCCGGTGAAGGCGTGGGCGGGGACGTTGCCTTCGGTGGCATGAGTGCCGGTGGGGTCGGTGCGGACCCAGGTGACGCCGTCGAGGGCGGCACCGCGCACCTGCCAGTTGCCGGCGTGCAGTTCGAGGCGGATGGGGCGGCCAAGGTCGTCGAGGGCGAGGTCGACGGAGCCGGCGGGGTCGCCGGAGGGGGTGGTGGTCTGGGAGACGTAGCGCCAGCCGGAGGGGCCGGGCGCGCAGTGGAAGTGTTCTTCGCCGAGGGGGGTGTGATCGTGCGGATCGTGAAGCGAATACCGGCCGCGGGGCATGGGGTCCTGTGGTCCTCGGGGGCGTAGGGGTGGACCGTTGTACTGAGCGGGGTACGGGGCAGGCCCCCGGCACGGGGGTCCGGGGGCCTGCCTTGTACCACTGCTCTCGGTACGACTCTCGGTGCGACGTTCTCGTTACCGCGGCTGGTGGGTCCGCAGGCTGAGCCGATCAGTCGAGTCCGTCAGCCGAGTCGGTCGGTCGAGTCCGTCCGTTACGGAATCAGTAGCGGTAGTGGTCCGGCTTGAACGGGCCCTCGACCTCGACGCCGATGTACGCGGCCTGCTCGGGGCGGAGCGTCGTGAGCTTCACGCCGAGCGAGTCGAGGTGGAGGCGGGCGACCTTCTCGTCGAGGTGCTTGGGCAGCACGTAGACGTCGGTCGGGTACTCCTCGGGCTTGGTGAACAGCTCGATCTGGGCCAGGGTCTGGTCCGCGAACGAGTTGGACATCACGAACGACGGGTGGCCAGTCGCGTTGCCCAGGTTCAGCAGGCGGCCCTCGGAGAGGACGATGAGGACCTTGCCGTCGGGGAACGTCCAGGTGTGGACCTGCGGCTTGACCTCGTCCTTGACGACGCCGGGGATCTTGGCCAGGCCGGCCATGTCGATCTCGTTGTCGAAGTGGCCGATGTTGCCGACGATCGCCTGGTGCTTCATCTTGGCCATGTCCGCGGCCATGATGATGTCCTTGTTGCCCGTCGTGGTGACGAAGATGTCGGCCTTGTCGACCACCTCGTCGAGCGTGGTGACCTGGTAGCCGTCCATCGCCGCCTGCAGGGCGCAGATCGGGTCGATCTCGGTGATGATCACTCGGGCGCCCTGGCCGCGCAGGGACTCCGCGCAGCCCTTGCCGACGTCGCCGTAGCCGCAGACGACGGCGGTCTTGCCGCCGATGAGGACGTCGGTGGCGCGGTTGATGCCGTCGATCAGGGAGTGGCGGCAGCCGTACTTGTTGTCGAACTTCGACTTGGTGACCGCGTCGTTGACGTTGATCGCCGGGAAGAGGAGGGTGCCGTCGCGGTGCATCTCGTACAGACGGTGGACACCGGTCGTGGTCTCCTCGGTGACACCGCGGATCTCGGACGCCAGCTGGGTCCACTTCTGCGGGTTCTCGGAGAGGGTGCGGTTCAGCAGGGTGAGGATGTAGCCGTACTCCTCGCTGTCCGCGGTGGACGGGTCCGGGGCCGCGCCGGCCTTCTCGAACTCGACGCCCTTGTGGACCAGGAGCGTGGCGTCACCGCCGTCGTCCAGGATCATGTTCGGGCCGCCGGTCGGGGAGTTCGGCCACGTGAGGGCCTGCTCCGTGCACCACCAGTACTCCTCGAGGGTCTCGCCCTTCCAGGCGAAGACCGGGACGCCCTGGGGGTTCTCGGGGGTGCCGTTCGGGCCGACCGCGATGGCGGCGGCGGCGTGGTCCTGGGTGGAGAAGATGTTGCAGGAGGCCCAGCGGACCTCGGCGCCGAGGGCGACGAGGGTCTCGATCAGGACGGCGGTCTGCACCGTCATGTGCAGGGAGCCGGTGACCCGGGCGCCGGCGAGCGGCTGGGTGGCGGCGTACTCCTTGCGGATCGACATCAGGCCGGGCATCTCGTGCTCGGCGAGGGTGATCTCCTTGCGCCCGAAGGCGGCGAGGGAGAGGTCGGCGACCTTGAAGTCCTGGCCGGCGTCGACAGTCGTCATGGCGAGCTGCTCCTCGTGAGTGGGTCGAGGGTGGGTACGGAAGGTCTGCGGGCACGCCTGGGCACGGCGACGGCCACGCGGACACCAGCGGGTGCCCGGGCGGACATCGCGATGTCCGGGTGGACACCGGAGTGTCCGTGGGCACCAAGCGGTGCCCGTCGCGCTCACAGCGCAGTCCGTCGGAGGCCCTCTCTCCCTCGGCCGGTGCGCGTGGCGTACCGACCGACCGCCATCAGCAGCGACGTCTGGCTCTGGTCACGAATCTACACCGATCGGCCCAGCCGCCCCCAGCCCGTCCCGGATGGCGAGGTGGCGAAGTTCAGGGTCGAGAGCCTTACCAAAGAGGGCCTTTCGGGACTTCTGATGCGGTCGGCGCCTGGTGCAGGATGCAGGGGGAACGGGGACACCCGCCCGAAGCGTCTGCGCGACGGAGCGCGATGCGGGAAGCGTTAGGAGAGCCACGTGACGAGTCCGGCGAACGAGCGGCGGAAGGTGAAGCTGCTCGCGGTGACCGCGTGCCCGACCGGCATCGCCCACACCTATATGGCGGCCGAGAAGCTGGCACAGGCGGCGGAGGCCCTCGGCGTCGAGATGAAGGTGGAGACGCAAGGCTCCATAGGGGCTGAAAATGTTCTCTCTGACAACGATGTCAGAGGCGCCGACGGCATCATCATCGCGGCCGACAAGGACGTCGACCTCAGTCGGTTCGTGGGGAAGAACGTGCTGGTCGTCGGCGTGGCGGAGGGCATCCGCCATCCGGAACGGCTGATCGAGCAGGTCCACAGCGCGCCGGTGCATTCGGGCGGCGACGGAGGCGGGGCCGGGGGTGCCGTGGCGCCGGGTGCCGGGGGCGGCAAGGAGCGGAGCGTCACGTACAAGGCGCTGATGAACGGTGTCTCGTACATGATCCCGTTCGTGGTGGTGGGCGGGCTGCTCATCGCGATCTCGCTGGCGCTGGGCGGGCACACCGACGCCAAGGGCGGTCTGGTGATCCCGGACGGCTCGTTCTGGATGCACGTCAACCAGATCGGGGTCATCGGGTTCACGCTGATGGTGCCGATCCTGTCCGGCTACATCGCGTACGCCATCGGGGATCGGCCCGCGCTGGTGCCGGGCATGATCGGCGGCTGGATAGCCAACACCGGTTCGCTGTACGACTCGAAGGCCGGGGCGGGTTTCATCGGGGCGATCGTGACCGGCTTCCTCGCCGGGTACCTGGTCCTGTGGATCAAGAAGGCCAGGGTTCCGAAGTTCGTCCAGCCGATCATGCCGATCATCGTGATCCCGATCGTGGCGACAACGGCGCTCGGGCTGTTCTTCATCTATGTGATCGGGAAGCCGATCTCCTGGGTGTTCACGCACCTCACCGACTGGCTCGGCGGGATGACCGGGACAAGTGCGATCCTGCTGGGCGCGATTCTCGGGCTGATGATCGCGTTCGACATGGGCGGGCCGGTCAACAAGACGGCGTTCCTGTTCGGCGCGGGACTGATCGCGACCGGGAACCAGAGCGTGATGGGCATGTGCGCGGCGGCCATTCCCGTCATGCCGCTGGGGCAGGGGCTCGCGACGCTGCTGCGGCGCAAGTACTACTCCGAGCAGGAGCGCGAGACCGGTATGGCCGCGCTGTTCATGGGCATGTTCGGAATTTCGGAGGGCGCCATTCCGTTCGCGGCGGCCCGGCCGGCACAGGTCATCCCGGCGAACATGCTGGGCGGCGCGGTCGCGGGTGCGGTCGCGGGGCTGGCGAGCGTGAAGGACGCGGTGCCGCACGGCGGCCCGATCGTGGCGGTGCTCGGGGCCGTCGGTGGCGTACCGATGTTCTTCCTGGCGGTGGCGGTGGGCACGGTGGTGACGGCGGTGACCACCAATGGGCTGATCGGTATCAAGGATCGGCGGCGCATGGCCGTGAGCGTTGCGGGTGTGGGGATGGCACCGGCCTCAGGTGCGGTGATGGCCGACGACCGCGTTCCGGTCGGGGTGGCTCCGGTGGCAGCCTCTGTCGCCGCCACGACTCCGGACCGTGCTGGGGGCGGATCCGGCACGGGCGGTGTCGGCGGGTCTCCTGATGAACGCCCCGGCGGCTCCAGGAGTTCCAGCCGATCCCACACCCCCGAAAACTCCGGCGACTCCCGCGAAGTCCTCTCCGGCTACCTCACCCAGGACACCGTGAAGGTCGCCCTGGCGGCGGGCGAGAAGGAGGCCGCGATCCGGGAGATGGCCGAGCTGCTGGCCCGTACCGGCAACGTACGGGACGTCGACGAGCTCGTACGGGTCGCGTTGGCGCGTGAGGCGCAGGGCACGACCGGGCTCGGTGAGGAGATCGCGATTCCGCATGCCAAGACGGATGCGGTGGCGGCGCCGACCGTGGGGTTCGCCCGGTCCGCCGAGGGGATCGAATGGGGCGCCCTGGACGGGACGAAGGCCAAGCTGATCTTCATGATCTCGGTGCCGGAGGCGGCGGCCGGGGACGAGCACCTGCGGATCCTGTCGCTGCTCTCGCGCAAGCTCATGGACACGGAGTTCCGGGCTCGGCTGGCGGACGCGCCGGATGAGGCGGCCGTACTCGCGGTGCTGGGCGAGGTCCAGTAGACGTGTGGGCGGGGCGGGATTTCTCTCCCGCCCCGCCCACACTCGCCCCTCAGAGCCTCAGCCCCTCACCTGCTTCGCAGGTAACAAAGCCGCTCGCTCAGCCCCGTAATCAGCACTCCGTGCTCAGTGCCCCGTCCCGCCCGGCGTAGCCGCCGGGTCCGGGCCCGCCGCGGCTTCCGCCGCGCTGTAGATGTCCGGCTCCAGGTAGATCACCCGGGCGATCGGAACCGCCTCGCGGACGCGCGCCTCGGCCGCGTTGATGGCGTGGGCGACCTCTGCCGCCGTGTCGTCGTGCTGGACCGCGATCTTGGCCGCGACCAGCAGCTCCTCCGGGCCCAGGTGAAGCGTACGCATGTGGATGACGGAGGTGACCGTGTCGCCGTCGACGATCGCCGTACGGATCTTCGCCACCTCCTCCGTACCAGCGGCCTCGCCCAGGAGGAGCGACTTCGTCTCGACGGCCAGGATGAGGGCGATCAGGATCAGCAGCGCGCCGATGCACAGGGTGCCGATGCCGTCCCAGACACCGTCGCCGGTGCCCAGCGCGAGGCCCACGCCGCCGAGGGCGAGGACGAGTCCGATCAGGGCGCCCGCGTCCTCGAGGAGGACCACGGGAAGCTCGGGGGCCTTCGCCCGGCGCACGAACTGCGACCAGGAGAGCGAGCCCCGCGTCTCGTTCGACTCCTTGATGGCCGTGCGGAAGGAGAAGCCCTCGGCGATGATCGCGAAGACCAGGACGCCGACGGGCCAGTACCAGGCCTCGATCTCGTGCGGGTGCTTGACCTTCTCGTAGCCCTCGTAGAGGGCGAACATGCCACCCACCGAGAACAGCACGATCGAGACCAGGAAGGCGTAGATGTAGCGCTCCCGGCCGTACCCGAAGGGGTGTTGGGGCGTCGCCTCACGCTGTGCCTTCTTGCCGCCGAGCAGCAGCAGGCCCTGGTTGCCCGAGTCGGCCAGCGAGTGGACGCTCTCCGCGAGCATCGACGACGAACCGCTGAAGAGGAACGCCACGAACTTGGCTGCCGCGATCGCGAGGTTGGCGCCGAGCGCCGCCACGATCGCCTTGGTTCCGCCTGACGCACTCATACGTGCACGTGTTCCCTTCGTCGGTGTCGCGGCCGCCCGGGTGCCGCCATACGGCCGCACATTGTTGCATCAGGCCACGACGGTGGCGCGAAAAGCAGTGCCCGTTCCGGACAGTTCGGCCTTTTCGCCCGCCCGGACGAAGCCCGCCTGGCCCGGGGCGAGCCGCAGGTCACCGAGCTCCACCGCACCCGCAGTGCACAGGACGATCTGCGGGGTCCCAGCCGTCAGGTCTGTCGGTGCAGCGCCCTCCGCGCGTACGAAACGGGACAGGCGGAACTCGTCGATCGGGGTGTCGTAGAGCTCTTCGCCCGTCTCCGACGCCTCGGGGCGCAGCACGCCCGGGTCGTTGGCCTCGAAACGGACGATCCGGAGGAGTTCGGGGACGTCTACGTGCTTGGGGGTCAGACCGCAGCGCAGCACGTTGTCCGAGTTGGCCATGATCTCCACGCCCATGCCGCTCAGATACGCGTGCGGGACGCCGGCGCCGAGGAACAGGGCCTCGCCGGGCTGGAGTTGGACGTAGTTGAGCAGCATGGCCGCGATGACGCCGGGGTCGCCCGGGTAGTGGTGGGCGAGCGAGGCGTAGGCGCGGTAGGCGTCGCCGCCGAGGCGCTCGCAGGCGGCCGCGGCCTCGGTCACCGTCGCCGCCATCTCCTGCGGATCGGCGGTCAGTACGGCCGTGAGGACCTCGCGCAGCGCGGCGTCCTCGGGGTGGGCGTGCAGAAGGTCCACGTACGGCTTGAGGGAGTCCACGTCGAGCGCGGCGAGAAGTTCCGCGGATTCTTCCGGAGCCCGGAACCCGCACAGGCCTTCGAACGTTGTCAGGGCACAGATCAGTTCGGGCTTGTGATTGGCGTCCTTGTAATTGCGATGCGGGGCGCCGAGCGGAACGCCCGCGCTTTCCTCGTCCGCGTAACCCCGCTGCGCCTGGGCGAGATTGGGATGCACCTGAAGCGAGAGGGGGGCGCCTGCCGCCAGCAATTTGAGAAGAAAAGGAAGACGGGGGCCGAATTTCGCGACGGCCGCGTCACCGAGCTCCGCCGTCGGGTCCGCTGCGATGACGTCGGAGAGCGGAGTCCCGCCCGCACCCCGGTCGATACGGGACGGGGCGCCCGGATGCGCACCCATCCACATCTCGGCCTGCGGCTCGCCGGTGGGGGCGGTGCCGAGCAGTTCCGGGATCAGCGTCGTGGAGCCCCAGGCATAGGGGCGCACGGTGTTGGCGAGACGGTCCATGGTTCGCGTGGTCTCTTTCGCGTGGTCTCGTACGGGTTCGGTCGCCGCGTGCTCCGGCCGCCGCAGCAACTGTCGCAGGTGTCGTCCATCGGGCACCGGAGTCCTCGGTGATGTCGTCGCTGATGTCCTCGGCCACCGGCCGCTTCGGCATCGGGCCGCACCGGCGGTGCCCTACGTCGGGGGCGGCGTCGATGCGAGGGCGAGGTAGGCGGTCGCGAAGTCCGTGAGGGCGAGGAGTTCCGCCAGGCACTCCAGCTCCGTGCCCTCCTCCGGCTCCAGTTCGCTGATCTGCGCCTCGTGGCTCAGGGCGAGTTCGCGCGCGGCCGGGGCGGCGGAGAGGCCGCCCGCCGGGCGGTCGCGCAGCAGGACGACCCGGGCGTGCAGCGCCGCGGGCTCGTCCACCCGGTCGCGGAAGAAGTCGTCCGGGTCGGCGCCTTCCCCGAGCGAGCCCGCGAGCAGGATGCCGTGCGACGCCAGCGTCTCCGGCAGCTCGCCCGCGAGGGCGGGGCGGCCCGCGAGCTCGGCCAGTACGGTCGCGAAGCGGCGGCCCGCCGGGGCGGCGCCCTCGCCCTCCGTCCAGACGAGGGGGAGCGAGTCGGCGAGCTCCGTCGCGAGGGTCTTCGCCGGGTTGCTGTAGGTGGCGATGGCCGGGCCGCAGCGTTCCGCGGTGCGGTCGAGGCGGTCGGCGATCTTCTCCAGCGTCTCCGGAGGAGCGGCGATCAGGCCCAGCCGGTCGAGCAGGGCCAGGATGGGGGTGAACAGCGCCCACAGCGCGCTCGGGGAGGCGGCCGGGGTCGTCCCGTCCTCGTACAGCTCGTGCGGGGCCGTCGCCAGCGGCACCACCAAGCCGTGCACCCCGTCGACGGCCTCGGAGAGCGGGGAGCCCTTCGGGGCGACGGCCACGACCGTGCAGCCCCGGCGGTAGGCCTGCTCCGCCAGGAGCGCCAGGCCGGGCTCGCTGCCGTCCGTGGTGGTGATGAGCAGGAGGTCGACCGAGCCCGCCCAGCCTGGGAGGTTCCAGCGCAGGGCGCCCGCCGCGGCGGCCACCCCGGTCGAGACGAGCCGGGCGACCGGCGCGGAGGCTCCGGCCAGCGCCGTGACCAGGTCGGCCACGCCCTCGGCCGCGGTGCCGGGGCCCGCGACGAGCACGGCCCGGGGGCGGCCCTCGGGCTGCAGCTCCGCGATGCCCGCCTCGACGGCGTGCCGGGCGGCGGTACGGACGCGGGCGCCGGCTTCGGCGGCTCCGCGCAGCAGACCGCGGCGGTCCGCGCGGGCCAGGGCTTCCGGCGCGTCGAGCAGCGACTCATCGAGCATGTGCGGCGGCCTCCGGGGCGATCGGGGTTCCGGGTCACTCGGGTTCCCGGCTGTGCGCCGGGCGGGCTCCGCGGGACGGGGTCCGCGCGGGGCGGGGTTACGCCGGGCGGCGGGCCTCGTCCACGAGGAGCACCGGGATGCCGTCGCGGACCGGGTACGCGAGGCCGCAGTCCGCGCCGGTGCAGACCAGCTCGGGCGTCTCCTCGGCCGTGGCGTCCTTGAGCGGGGCGTGGCACGCGGGGCAGGCGAGGATGTCGAGGAGGCCGGCTTCGAGCGGCATGGGGGTCCTTCCGGAACGTCTTCGTCGTCTTCGTGTACGTGGATCGGGTGCCTGGATCAGGCCTTGTCACCCTACCGCCGGGGTGCGGTGCGGGCTTCCCGGGTGGCACGGCCGGACCGGTGGCGGCGGACGCCCGGCACCGGTCCGCGGGGCCTCCGATGCCGGGCCCCGGCCGTGTGGTGCGGGACTACGCCCGTACCAGCGCCAGGACCTCGTCCCGCAGCTTCGCCATCGTCGGTTCGTCGCGCGCCTCGACGTTCAGCCGCAGGAGGGGCTCGGTGTTGGAGGGGCGCAGGTTGAACCACCAGTCGGCCGTGGCGACGGTGAGGCCGTCCAGCTCGTCCATGGTGACGCCCTGCCGCGTCGCGAAGGCCGCGCGGACCGCCTCCGTGCGGGCGGTCTGGTCGGTCACCGTCGAGTTGATCTCGCCCGAGCCCGCGTAGCGGTCGTACGCCGCCAGCAGACGGGAGAGCGGGGCCCCCTGGGTGCCCAGGGCGGCCAGGACGTGCAGGGCCGCCAGCATGCCGGTGTCGGCGTTCCAGAAGTCCTTGAAGTAGTAGTGCGCGGAGTGCTCGCCGCCGAAGATCGCGCCCGAGCGCGCCATCTCCTCCTTGATGAACGAGTGGCCGACCCGGGTGCGGACGGGGGTGCCGCCGTTCTCGCGGACGACCTCCGGGACCGACCAGGACGTGATCAGGTTGTGGATGACCGTGCCGCCCGGGTGCTTGGCCAGCTCACGGGCCGCCACCAGTGCGGTCACGGCGGACGGGGAGACGCCCTCGCCGCGCTCGTCCACCACGAAGCAGCGGTCGGCGTCGCCGTCGAAGGCGATGCCCAGGTCGGCGCCCTCGGCGCGGACGCGCTCCTGGAGGTCGACGATGTTGGCCGGGTCGAGGGGGTTGGCCTCGTGGTTGGGGAAGGTGCCGTCGAGCTCGAAGTACATCGGCACCAGCGTCAGCGGCAGACCGTCGAAGACGGTGGGGACGGTGTGGCCGCCCATCCCGTTGCCCGCGTCCACGACGACCTTGAGGGGGCGGATGCCGGAGACGTCGACCAGGGACTTGAGGTGGGCGGCGTAGTCCGCGAGCGTGTCTTGCTCGTCGAGCGTGCCGATCGTCGCCGCCGCTTCCGGAGCGCCCGACTCCGACCAGGCCTCGACCAGGGCGCGGATGTCGGCGAGGCCGGTGTCCTGGCCGACCGGGGCGGCGCCCGCGCGACAGAGCTTGATGCCGTTGTACTGGGCCGGGTTGTGGGACGCCGTGAACATGGCGCCGGGCATGTTCAGCTTCCCCGACGCGTAGTACAGCTGGTCCGTGGAGCACAGGCCGATCAGCGTGACGTCCGCGCCCTGGCGGGCCGCGCCGCGCGCGAACGCCGCCGACAGGCCGGGCGAGGAGGGGCGCATGTCGTGCCCGACCACGATCGCGTCGGCGCCCACCACCTGCACGAATGCCGCCCCGAACAGCTCTGCCAGGGACTCGTCCCACTGATCCGGCACCACCCCGCGGACGTCGTACGCCTTCACGATCTGCGACAGATCAGCAGCCACGGCCCAACCCTTCTGAAGTCACCTGCGGAGACATGCGGCCCCCTGGACCGAGGCTACCGGCTGGGGCTGTCGGGGCCGCGGTGCCTGTGGACAACGTGATGCCCGGGGACGGCGCGGGGGCTGTGGAGCGCGCGGTGCTCGTGAAGAGTTCCGGAGCGCTCGGTCCCTCAGGGCTCCGGGGAGCGCAGTACCCGGAGGTGGCCTCGGCGGGCCACCTCCATGGGGTCGGCCGCGCGGGCGCCGCCGGCCTCGGCGGCGCGGTCGTGGGGGCGGGCCGCTTCCCGTACCGCGTTGGCAAGCGCTTCCAGGTCGTCGCCGCTGGGGCGGCCCGGAGCGGACGCGTCGGTGAGGCGGACGACCTCCCAGCCGCGGGGCGCGGTGAGGCGCTCGCTGTGCTCGGCGCACAGGTCGTAGCAGTGGGGCTCGGCGTAGGTGGCGAGCGGGCCGAGGACTGCGGTCGAGTCCGCGTAGACGTACGTCAGTGTCGCGACGGCAGGGCGGCCGCACGCAGTGCGCGAACAGCGACGTACAGGGCTCACGACGTTGGACGGTACCGCACTCTTGAGCGGGCCGCGACGACTCTCCACCGGGTCACTCCACCGTGTCGCGGTGTGAGCTCGGGCACAGCGGCCCCGTGAGCAACTGGGCTGACCTGCACGGGAAGAGGGCCGCACGGTCCGTGACGGGGCTGTTCACGTTCCGTACTTGAGAATCTTCCGGTCAAACGTCGCAAAAACCACTGTCTCGTATGGGCCGGTAATCGCTCTCAAGCGAGAGGGAAACGGTCATCCCGCGACATGCCGCGGAACGGGCCGCCGCCGCGATCGCGCGGCGCTCCGGAGGGCTACGCTGCGTCAGTGATGGACAGTTCCAGTTCCGGCATCGGCACCGGCCCCGACTCCGTACCGACCGGCCCGCGGCCGCGCCGCCGCGACCGGCACGGCAGGGGCATGCGCGGACCAGTGGCGCCGCCCCAGGTGCCGCTCTCGGCGAGCCGCGCGGAGAGCTTCCGCGATCTGGTGCGGGACTCGGTGGAGCGGCTGGAGCGGCGCTGGCCGCAGCTGGCCGACGTCGACTTCCTCGTCTCGGACGTGCCGCTGCCCGAGTCCGACGAGGACGGGTGGAGCGACGAGGCCGTGCCGCTGGGGCGCGCGCTGCCCGCCTCCAAGGGCTCGCCCGCGCGGATCGTCGTCTACCGGCGGCCCGTCGAGATCCGCACCAAGAGCCGGGACGAGCGGGCCCTGCTCGTCCACGAGGTCGTGGTCGAGCAGGTCGCCGAACTCCTCGGCCTCGCACCGGAGTCGGTCGATCCCCGCTACGGGCAGGACTGAACAGGGCTGAACAGGGCTGATACGGACAGGACCGAACCTGATCGGACCGAACCTGATCCGTTCTCAGTCGTCCAGTACCGACAGGTCCTGCTGCGCCGCCGGGACCGCCACCGTCCCCTTGTCGTCGGGGAGCGTCTGCACGGTGAACATCGGGATGCCGTCCTGCGGCAGCGCCAAAGTCCGGGAGGCGTAGAGGGGGCCGCTGCCCGGCTGGGTCTCGACCGTCAGCGCGTACGAGCCCTTGAGCCCGGACGGGATGGGCGGCTCCACCGCCAGCGTGGTGCCCGCCTTCACGGTGTACGTCTTGGTCTGCGGCTCGCCGCCCTCGGTGCCGGGCGACGCGGTGACCTTGACCGTCGCGGCGGCGGTCGGCGCGGTGAACGCCAGCGTCGAGCCCTTGGCCCGGTTGTCGGCGGCCGTGGACCGGTCACCGACCGCCGCGGTGGCCGGAATGTATGCGGTCTCCTGCTTGTCACCCGTGCCGCGCACTACGCGCAGCGCCGCCACGATGGGCGTTTTTCCGCCATCCGAAGTCGGGGCGAGCAACAGGGAACCCGCCTCACCCCTCGTAACGTTCTTCAGATCGAAGGACGCCGTCATCCCCGACTTCACGTGGACGGTGTCCAGACCAGCAGGGGTGAAGCTGCCGCTCGCACCGGCGAGGCGCACCTTGAGATCGGCGTCGTCGGCGCCCTTGGCATACACCACGAGGCGTACGTCGGTGGCGTCGCCCGGGATGCCCGGGATGACCTGGCTCGCCGCCGGGTCGGCCGACGCGGCCAGCCAGTCCGCGCCCGCCTTCGCGTCCGATGCCTGCACGACCGCCCCGACCCGTCCGGAGCGGGTCGTGACGTGAACGGTCAGGTCATCGGTCGCCGCCGAGGTCAACGTTGACAACAGAACAGGGACGCTGGATTTCGCGGGGACCGTAATGCCCTCCCCCACCTCCGACTTGATGGCGCCGTCCTTGCCGAACAGCTCGATGTCGGCGACCGCCGCGGTGTCGTCGGGGTTCGTCAGATGGACGTAGTCCTGACGGGTCTTGGCGGTGGAGGCGCCGGGGAACCAGAAGTCGGTGTCGGGTTCGGTGCAGCGGGTGCCGAGCACCGCGCGCGAGTCGCCCGCCGAGACCACCGTGGTCTGCTGCGCCGCCCAGCCGGGCGCCAGCGGGCCGTCGGCGGACCCGGCGAGCGCGGGTGCGTCGGAGCCGTCCGCCGTGGCCGACGCGGGCTTGCCGGGCTCCTTGAGGGTGATGACCGCCTTGTTGGGGTCGGGCTTCTCGGGGGTCTTCCCCTTCTTGCCCTTCTTGTCCTTGTCCGACTTGTCGGTGGACTTGGCGGGGGTGCCGTCGGTGAGCGGGGTGACGGCGGGCTTCAGCACGGCGCTGCCGGCCGCGCCCGCCTTGGCGCCCGCGTCACCGCCCTTCGGGGTGTACGCGGTGTACGTGGTCTCCGCCAGGTCGGACAGGCTGGGCGCCGGGCACAGCAGGCTGGAGCGCTCCACGGGCAGCCGTGCCGGCCCCTTCGCGTCGGCCTTCGCCGAGTCGCCGCCCGGCGCGGTGACCGCCGCGAAGCCGGTGACGGCGGCGAGGGCGACGGCGGCCGCGATCAGGGAGAGGGTGCTGCGGTTCACTGGTGGCTCCCGTCGGGGCGGTGCGGCTGCTCGGTGTCGTGGCCCTGGCCGTCATGGCTCTGGCCGGGGATGCGGCCGTCCGCGCCCTGCCCCTGGTCCGGGGCGCCCGGCTCCCCGCCGTAGCCATAGCCGTAGGGGTCGTACGCGGGCTCCTGCGGCGGGTACTGCTGCTGTTGGTACGGGTCGTACTGCTGGTACTGCTGCTGGTACGGGTCGTACTGCTGCTGCGGGTACTCGGCGTTGGTGTACGCCGACTGGTCCCACTGTCCGTAGGACTGCTGCTGGGGCACCTCGGCGTACTGGGCGGTGGCGTACGGGTCGTGCTCGGGGGCCGGGGGCGCGGTGGCCGGCGGGGGCGGGAAGTCCTGCCCGGCCGGGTCCCCGGGCTCCGCGGACGGCTCGGCGCCGGCCGCCTCGGCCTCCGCCTGGGCGCGCAGGCGGCGGGCCCGGCGGCCCTCGCCGTCCCGGGCCGGGGGCAGCACCGGCTGCTCCTCCTCGGGCAGGTCGTCGTCGATCCGGCGGCGCCGGCCCGGCAGGGCGAGCACGACGAGCACCAGGGCGAGCAGTGACTGGGCCCAGATCCACGCGGTGTGGGTGAAGGGGGCGTCGTAGGTGATGTCCAGGCGGCCGCCGTCGGCGGGGAGTTGGAAGCCCTGGGCCCAGCCGTCGACGGTGGTCTTCTTCAGCGGCTTGCCGTCGAGGGTCGCGGTCCAGCCGGGCGCGGCCCGGTCGGCGAGCCGCAGGACGCGGTCCACCGGACCGGCCGGGATCTTGGTGTGGACGTCGACCTGGTCGGCGGCGACGGCCACCGGCTCGGCGCCCGACTGGGCGCCCGCGGGGGCAGCGGGCGGCACGATGACGGCGCGGGCGACCTGCCGGTCGACGCGCCACAGGGCGCTGCCGTCGAGCTGGCTCAGCCTGCTGAGGCCGGGGGTGGTGTCCAGGACCCGGCCGAAGGCGCGGGGCGCTCCGTCGCGTACCAGTACGTAGCGCACGGCGAAGCCGCTGAGCTGGGAGGACTGGTCGGCGCCGGAGCCGGCGACCAGGTTGGCGACGACCTTGTCCAGGCGCGGGTCGCTGCCGCCGGAGGCGGCGAGTTCGGCGTCGCCGAGGCGGCCGCCGGAGCCGCGGACCAGGGTGTAGGAGACCTTGGCGGCCGAGGTGCCGTCCAGGACGAGGGTGCGGGCCTGGTCGCGGGTGCCGCTCTCCTCCGCGACGAACGCGGGCACCTGGACCGGGTCGCGGCGCTCCAGCGGGCCGTCGGCGCCGCTCAGCATCCAGCCGCCCGCCGCGATCAGCGGAGCGGCCGCGGCGGCCAGGGCGATCAGCGCGGCGACCGGCTGGCGCCAGCCGAAGCCGTGGGCGGCGACGCGCTCCTTGGCGCCTTCGGCGCCGAGGACGGTGGCGGCGATCAGGGCGAGGCCGTAGACGAGGGTGGCCGGGCCCGCCCAGCCCTTGTTGTTGGAGAGGGCGGCGAAGAGGAAGCCGGTGAGGGCGACGGCCCAGGCGGTGCGGATCGCGAACTCCCGCTCGCCGCGCAGCAGTGCGGCGAGCGCAGCCAGCACGAAGCCGACCAGGAGCAGTCCGCCGACCGTCTTGGGGCCGCCGGGGTCGGCGCCGAGCAGGTCGAGTGCGGAGGCCGAGCCCTTGCCGTACTCCAGACCGGCCTCGCGGAAGAAGCCGGACGGGCCGGTGAGCAGGGTCAGCGACCAGGGGGCGAGGATCAGGAGGGGGGTGCCGACGGCGGCGAGGAAGCGCAGTCCGTGGGCGGTGATGTCGTCGCGGCGCAGCACCAGGACGACGGCTCCGAGGAGCACGGCGAGGGGCCAGACGACGGGGGTGAACGCCATGGCGACGGTGAGCAGCAGCGCGTACGTCCAGGTGGCGCGCCAGCTGCCGCGGCCCTCGCCGCGGAAACCGGCGGCGGTGATGCCCGCGCGGGCGATCAGCGGCAGGAGCACGGCGAGGACGGCGGTGCCCAGGCGGCCGGTGGCGAGGGCGCCGGTGGCCGCGGGCAGGAAGGCGTAGGCGACGGCCGCCCAGGCGCGCAGCAGGCGCGACTCGACGAGCGGGCGCGAGGCGAAGTAGGCGGTGAGTCCGGCCAGCGGGACCGAGCAGACCAGGAGGAGGGTGAGGGCGAAGCCGGTGGAGCCGAAGCAGAGGGCGGAGAGGGCGGCGATGGCCGCGAGGTAGGGCGGGGCGGTCTGGGTGCCGCCGGTGCCGACGGGGTGCCAGGCGTCCGCGTAGCGGCCCCACAGGTCGCCGACGCCCGAGGGCGCGGGCAGCAGGGCGCCGCCGGACAGGGCGCCGCCGCCGAGGAGTTCGCGGCAGGCGGCCAGCGAGATCACCAGGAGCAGGGCGAACAGGACGGGCGCGGGCTTGCGGGCGATCTTCTTCAGCCGCGCGAACTGCTCGATCTCCAGGAAGTCGGCGTCGTCGCCGCCGGGGCCGGACTCGACGGCGCCGTGCCGGGAGCCGCCGGTGTCCTCGGTCCCCGCGCCGAGGCTGGAGGCGACCTGCTCGACGGTGGCGCGGACGGTGGCGCCGGGCGGCGGGAAGAGCGGCCGCAGCTCGCTCGCCTCCACGCCGCTCTTGCCGCGCCTGCGGCGTCCGGCGAGGATCCGGCCGGGCCGCAGCAGGGTCGCGGACAGACCCATGATCTCGTCGACGGCCTGGCCGGGCGCCTTGCCCAGCAGGTAGGCGAGGGTGCGCAGCACGGTGCCGACGACGATGCGCAGGAAGACGTAGGGCAGTGCGGCGGGGCGCGAGTTGACGAGCATCGTGTAGACGGCACCCGCCTTGTCGACCCGGTGCGGGTCGACGGCGGAGCGGCCCGCGCAGTCGACGGTGCGGCGCTCGCGGGCGGCGGCCTCGGCGTGCCGTACGACGGCTTCGGGGGCGACGAGGACGGAGTGCCCGGCGGCGTGCGCGCGCCAGCACAGGTCGACGTCGTCGCGCATCAGCGGCAGCCGACGGTCGAAGCCGCCGAGCTCCTCCCACACGTCGCGGCGGATCAGCATGCCGGCGGAGGACACCGACAGGACCGGGCGGACCTGGTCGTGCTGGCCCTGGTCCTGCTCGCGGCGGTCCAGGCCGGTCCAGCGGCGGCCGCTGCGGGCGATGGAGACGCCCACTTCGAGCAGCTGCTTGCGGTCGTACCAGCCGCGGAGCTTGGGGCCGACGATCGCGGCGTAGGCGTCGGAGTCGGCGACGCGCAGCAGTTCGGCGAGGGCGTCGGGCTCGGGGGCGCAGTCGTCGTGCAGCAGCCAGAGCCACTGGACGGGCTCGCCGTGCGGCAGGTCGGGCAGGTCGTAGGTGTCGTCACGCCAGCTGCGCGAGACGGGGTCCCAGCCGCTGGGGCGCTTCAGATACGGCAGTTCCTCCGGGCCGAGCACCGGCGCGGCGCGGACGGCCTCGTCGACGGCGGCGCCGAAGCCGGTGCGGCGGGCGAGGTGCAGGACGCGCTCGTCGCCGAGGGCCTCGGTGACCAGGCGGGCGGAGTCGTCGGCGCTGCCGGTGTCGGCCGCGTACGCGCTCTGTACGGGGCGTTCCTGGCCGAGCAGGCCGGCGAGGGCGTCGGGCAGCCAGCGCGCGCCGTCGTGCGAGACGAGCACGGCGGTGACGACGTGTCTGGGGAACTCGGGGGTCGCGGCCTCGGAGTACGGGGCCGTCGACTGGCTGTGCACGGACATCGAGGTACGGGCCCCTCCGGCCGGGGTCCGGGGGTTGGGGGCCCCGGAGGCTGCTGTGCTGACTGGCAGCGCCCCACACTAATGGCTGGGGAACACGGCAGTCCGCCGCCTGCGGGGGCCGGATGGAGCCGGAGGGCGTCCGGACGGGGCCCGTAGGGGGTCCGGAGGGGGCAAAGGCCCCGAAAAAACTAGACCGCCGCCTTCTTCAGGCGGCGGCGTTCACGCTCGGACAGTCCGCCCCAGATGCCGAATCGTTCGTCATTCGCGAGGGCGTATTCGAGGCACTCGGAGCGGACTTCACAGGCGAGGCAGACCTTCTTGGCCTCCCGGGTGGAGCCGCCCTTCTCGGGAAAGAAGGACTCGGGGTCGGTCTGGGCGCACAGCGCGCGCTCCTGCCAGCCGAGTTCCTCGTCCACATCGTCGACCAGCAGCTCCTGGAACACCTCGGTCATGTGCACCCCTCGTCTGTCTTTGCTGCCCCGTGATGCTGCCGCTACCGATTTCGGGCGAACGACACGAGTGAAATTACAAGTGTGCGGATCCGGGCCAGTCAAGCCGAGATCTGCTATTGGGCCCCGTATTCACTCTGCGGAACCAAGGCTATACGGAAAGTGTTCAAATCGGCAAAAACCATGACACATGCCAATGGCCCAATCACCCTTCCCTCACCTGCCCAGGGAAGACGAGCCGAATATCGATCTTGTTGCGTCCGAGCGGTGGAAGCGACTGGGATCACAGTCCGGTCACGAGGACACAACGGCGTTTGCGCGCACGGTTGCAGCGCCACATCTCCGGCGGCGTCTGTGCACAAACCTTTCTCCGTGCTCAGTAACCGGATGAGGTGAAACATTACGGCCAAACCGGGTATTGAGTTGACAGCCGGGCTCTTCTTGGTCACCTTTGGTTGCATGCCAGCGACCACAGCGCTCTTCGCGACCCACGTCCGTGGGTTCCGCAGTGCTGTCCAGGCGCGCTGTTGCTGTTCCAGCTGTTGATGCCGTAGCGCTCCAGCCTTCTCCGCGTCCTTGCCGCCCCTTCGGGCCCCCGCGCGCATATGCCCTTGCGACACCCCCGCACAGCTTCCTGAGTTTCTGCCGAGGAACCACCGCATCCATGAACAGCGACAGCGACCTTCAGATCGCCGGCGACATCCTCGAGGTCCTGCACCTCCTCCAGCCCGCCCGCGAGCACCCCAGCACCGTCGCCGACTTCGTCGGCCTGGCCCGCTCGCTGGCGGCCGACCCCGCCCAGTGGGAGCCGCTCGTCCAGTACGACGCCACCAGCCGCTGGTACCACCGGCTGCGCACCGGGCCCGGCTACGAGGTCTGGCTGCTGTCCTGGGTGCCCGGCCAGCGCAGCGGGCTGCACGACCACGGCGCCTCCTCGGGCGTACTGACCGTGCTCCAGGGCGAGTTGACCGAGCGCACCGAGCGCGGCACCCGCCGCCTCGACACCGGATCGCAGCGCGTCTTCGCGCCCGGATACGTCCACGAGGTCGTCAACGACTCGCTGGAACCGGCCGTCAGCCTGCACATCTACTACCCGGGCCTGACCGACATGCCCATGCACGCCAGCCAGTCCACAGCCGCCGCCACGGATGTCGTACCCGCCTGACACACTCTGTACATGCGCATTGTGGTTCTGGCCGGCGGCATCGGCGGTGCCCGTTTCCTTCGCGGCCTCAAGCAGGCCGCGCCGGACGCGGACATCACGGTGGTCGGCAACACCGGTGACGACATCCATCTGTTCGGGCTGAAGGTCTGCCCCGACCTCGACACGGTGATGTACACCCTGGGCGGTGGCATCAACGAGGAGCAGGGCTGGGGCAGGACCGACGAGTCCTTCCACGTCAAGGAGGAGCTCGCGGCGTACGGGGTGGGACCCGAGTGGTTCGGCCTGGGCGACCGCGACTTCGCGACCCACATCGTCCGTACGCAGATGCTCGGCGCGGGCTATCCGCTGAGCGCGGTGACGGAGGCGCTCTGCGCCCGCTGGCAGCCGGGCGTCCGGCTGATCCCGATGTCCGACGACCGGGTCGAGACGCATGTCGCGATCGAGTCGGACGGGGAGCGGAAGGTCATCCACTTCCAGGAGTACTGGGTGAAGCTGCGGGCGTCCGTGGCGGCGACGGCCGTGGTGCCGGTCGGGGCCGACCAGGCCAAGCCCGCGCCCGGCGTCCTGGAGGCCATCGCGGCCGCCGACGTGATCCTCTTCCCGCCGTCCAACCCCGTCGTCAGCGTCGGCACCATCCTGGCCGTGCCCGGCATTCGCGAGGCGATCGCGGAGGCGGGCGTTCCGGTGGTCGGGCTCTCCCCGATCGTCGGGGACGCGCCGGTGCGGGGCATGGCGGACAAGGTGCTGGCCGCCGTCGGCGTCGAGTCGACGGCCGCGGCGGTCGCCGAGCACTACGGGTCGGGGCTGCTCGACGGCTGGCTGGTCGACACGGCCGACGAGGCCGCCGTGGACCGGGTCGAGGCGGCGGGCATCCGCTGCCGCGCGGTCCCGCTGATGATGACAGACCTCGACGCGACGGCGGCGATGGCCCGCGAGGCGCTGACGCTGGCCGAGGAGGTGCGCGCATGAGCACCGACTCCGCGAACACCCCGCCCTCGTACCGGGTACGGGCCGTCGGCGGCATACCGGAGGTGCGGACCGGGGACGACCTCGCGAAGCTCATCGCGGGGGCCGCGCCCGACCTCGCCGACGGCGACGTCCTGCTGGTCACCTCGAAGATCGTCTCCAAGGCGGAGGGGCGGATCGTCGAGGCGGCCGACCGGGAGGCGGCGATCGACGCCGAGACGGTACGGGTGGTGGCCCGGCGCGGCGCCCTGCGCATCGTCGAGAACCGGCAGGGCCTGATCATGGCCGCCGCCGGGGTGGACGCCTCCAACACCCCCGCCGGGACCGTGCTGTTGCTGCCCGAGGACCCCGACGCCTCGGCCGAGGCGATCCGGTCCGGGATCCGGGACACTCTCGGCGTCGAGGTGGGCGTGCTGGTCACGGACACCTTCGGGCGGCCGTGGCGGGCCGGGCTCACCGACGTGGCGATCGGCGCCGCGGGCGTGCGCGTCCTGGACGACCTGCGCGGCGGCACCGACACGCACGGCAACGAGCTCAACGCGACGGTCGTGGCCAGCGCCGACGAGCTGGCCGCCGCGGGCGACCTGGTCAAGGGCAAGGCCACCGGCTTCCCGGTCGCGGTGGTCAGCGGCCTGGGACACCTGGTCTCCGCGGACGCCGGGGGCGGCGGCCGGGCGCTGGTGCGGGGCGCGGCCGACGACATGTTCCGGCTCGGCACCTCGGAGGCGATCCGGACGGCGGTGACCCAGCGGCGTACGGTCCGCGCGTTCACCGACGACCCGGTGGACCCGGGCGCGGTGCGCCGCGCGGTGGCCGCCGCCGTCACGGCTCCGGCGCCGCACCACACCACGCCCTGGCGGTTCGTGCTGCTGGAGTCCAAGGAGTCGCGGGTGCGGCTGCTCGACGCGATGCGGGACGCGTGGATAGCGGACCTGCGGCGCGACGGGAAGTCGGACGAGTTCATCGCCAAGCGGGTGCGCCGGGGCCAAGTCCTGCGCGACGCGCCGTACTTGGTGGTGCCGTGCCTGGTGATGGACGGCTCGCACAGCTACGGCGACCCGCGCCGGGACGCGGCCGAGCGCGAGATGTTCGTGGTCGCCACGGGCGCGGGCGTGCAGAACTTCCTGGTGGCGCTGGCGGGCGAGCGGCTCGGCTCGGCGTGGGTGTCGTCCACGATGTTCTGCCGCGATGTCGTACGGGAGGTCCTCGACCTGCCCGACAGCTGGGACCCGATGGGCGCGGTGGCGGTCGGGCGCCCGGCCGAGGCACCGAAGGAGCGGGCGGGGCGGGTGGCTGACGCGTTTGTCGCGGTGCGGTGACGGTGCGGGGGTGGGGCGCGCGTTCGGGGTGCGTCGGGTTGTCGGTCGACTGCGGGCCGTCTTGGGCTGAGCGCACAGCTCCCCGCGCCCCTGGGGGGGTGGTGGTTGGCGCGTGTGTCGCCGCGAGGCGTTCGGGGTGCGTCGGGTTGTCGCTCGGCTGCCGGTCGTCTTGGGCTGAGCGCGCAGTTCCCCGCGCCCCTGAGGGGGCGTTCTCTACAGGGCGCCTATGTTGCGCGGTGACATCCGGGGGGCTCGGCGGGGTGGGGTCAGGCCGGTGAGGAGGATCAGGCGGGTGGCGCGGTGGCGCTGGCCCGCGTACGGGGCGAGGAGCTCCAGCATCGCGGCGTCGTCGGCGGTGCGGTCGCCGGCCAGGGCGTATCCGACGATGCCCGGCAGATGGAGGTCCCCGACCGTGACCAGGTCGGGGGCGCCCATCGCGCGCTGCAAGGTCTCGGCGCTGGTCCAGGGGCCGATGCCGGGGACCAGGTGGAGCCGGGCCGCGGCGTCCTCCGGGGGCAGGCTGGTGGCTTCCTCCAAGCGGCGGGCCACGCGTACGGCGCGCAGGATCGTCGAGGAGCGCTTGACGTCCACGCCCGCGCGGTGCCACTCCCAGGACGGGATCAGGGCCCAGGTCTTCGGGTCGGGCATGACATACATGTGGTCGGGCATGCCCGTCGGGCCCGGGGCGGGCTCGCCGTACTTGCGCACCAGTAGGCGCCAGGCGCGGTAGGCCTCGTCCGCGGTGACCTTCTGCTCCAGGATCGACGGGATCAGCGACTCCAGGACCAGGCCGGTCCGGGTCAGGCGCAGGCCTGGGCGTTGGCGGGCGGACTCGGCGACGAGGCGGTGCCGGGGGGTGAACGCCGTCGGCTCGTCCGCGTCTCCGAGGAGCGCGGGCAGGTGCGTCAGCAGCCACTCGGCGCCGTCGCCCCAGGCCTCGGCTTCCGCCCTTCCGTCGCGGAGGGTGACTCGGAGGGTGCCGGGGCCTTCGGGGGTGCGGGAGGCTCGCCATACCTCGCCGGATCTTGTGGTGCGGAAGGTGGGGTCTGCGGGGCCCCTTCGCAGGGGGCCCAGGGTGAGGCCCAGGTCCAGGGGGGTGGGGGGTGTGTAGTGGCGGGTTCCCTTGGCCGGTGGTGGCTGGGTGGGGGTGGGTACGTGGAGGTGGCCGCCGCGCACGGTGGTGCGGGTGGGGGTGCGGGGGTTGAAGCGGCCTGCCACGCTTCGAGACTACTGGTCCTGTCCCCCACCCCGCCCCTTCCCGAAAGCCCTCTGGCGGGCGGCCGGGTTCGTCACCTGCGGACCGTGGCGGGCTGGTCGCGCAGTTCCCCGCGCCCCTTAGATGCTGCTGCGCGGCAATCCCGGGTGCGCCCCGAAGGGGTGCTTCTAGGGGCGGGAACTGCGCGACCAGCCACCCACGGTCCGCAGACGAACGCGAAGCGGGGTGCAGGGGCCGTAGGCCGCCCTCGCCCCTCCCCACCCCCGGAGGGTTTAGGGAAGGGGCGGGGTGGGGTGGGGCTTACTCGTCCGAGGAGAAGCGGAGCGACGCCCCCGGAATAACCGCGTCGCACCACACCCGTACCCCGTCCCGCAGCTCGTTGTCCGGGCCCACTTGCGCTCCGTCGCCCACCACCGCCCCGGCCAGCACGCAGCGCGCCCCGATCACCGCGCCCGCGCCGATCAGGGAGTCCGTGATCACCGCGCCCGGCTCGATCACCGCGTCCGCGAGGACCGTGGTGCCGGAGATGCGGGCGCCCGCGCCGATCACGGCGCGTTCGCCGACCACCGTGCCGCCGGTGAGCTTCGCGTCCGGGGCCACCGTGGCACCGGGCAGGACGAGGCGGTCGCCGCAGCGGCCCGGGACCGCCGGGGACGGGGCCCGGCCCTGGACCAGGTCGGCCGAGCCCCGGACGAAGGCCTGCGGGGTGCCCAGGTCCAGCCAGTAGGTGGAGTCGACCATGCCCTGGAGGTGGGCGCCGGAGGACAGGAGGCCCGGGAAGGTCTCCCGTTCCACCGATACCGGGCGGCCCGTCGGGATCTCGTCGATCACCGAGCGGCGGAAGACGTACGCCCCCGCGTTGATCTGGTCGGTGACGATCTCCTCGGGCGTCTGGGGCTTCTCCAGGAAGGCCTGGACCCGGCCGTCCGCGTCCGTGGGCACCAGGCCGAACGCCCTCGGGTCCGGCACCCGCGTCAGATGCAGGGAGACGTCCGCGCCCGAGGACGCGTGCGTGTCGACCAGGGCCCTGATGTCCAGGCCCGTCAGGATGTCGCCGTTGAAGATCAGCACCGGGTCGTCCGGCCCCGAGCGCAGCCGCGACGCCACGTTCCTGATCGCGCCGCCGGTGCCCAGCGGCTCCACCTCCGTCACGTACTCCAGGTGCAGCCCGAGCTCCGAGCCGTCGCCGAAGTACGGCTCGAAGACCTCGGCCAGGTAGGACGTCGCCAGCACGATGTGCTCCACGCCCGCCGCCCGCGCGCGGGCGAGCTGGTGGGTGAGGAACGGGACGCCCGCCGCCGGGATCATCGGCTTGGGCGTGTGCACCGTGAGCGGGCGCAGCCTGGTGCCCTTGCCGCCGACCAGGAGGATCGCTTCAGTCACCTGTCGTCTCTGCTTCCTGCTGGGGCCGGGCGGAATCGGTGGTTCAACTACGGCCGGCCAGTTTATGCAGACGGTTCGCGCCCGATCCGTACGCCCCCGTCCCGGTCAGCGCCGGCCCTGGAGCCGGGCCGAGGACGACCGGGCCTTGCCGAGCTTCTTGTAGAGGCGCGCTCCCGGGCACTCGGTGGCGAAGCCGTCCCGATGTCCGGAGATGACGTTGAGACTGACGCTTCGCCCCTTCCGGTAAAGGTTCCCGCCGGCCGACGTGAGATGCGTGGTGCCCTTCGGATTCACCCCGTACAGACCGAGCTTCCAGGCCGTCAGACGGGCGATCGCGTCGAGGGCGGCGGCGGACGGGTTGGTCGAGGTGTACGTGCCGATGACCGCGACGCCCATGGAGTTGGTGTTGAAACCGAGAGTGTGCGCCCCCAGGACCGGCTTGGCCACACCCCCCGCACGGCCTTCGTAGATGTTGCCGCACTTGTCGACGGCGAAGTTGTAGCCGATGTCGCGCCAGCCGCTGCTGCGGACGTGGTAGCGGTAGATGCTGCGCAGCACGGAGGCCGCCTGCGAGCAGCTGTAGTTGTTGCCGGACGCCGTGTGGTGCACGAAGGCGGCCTTGAGCTTGCCGGTGTAGACGTAACCGGGATCGCGCAATTGCTCGTCGGCGCCCCAGCCGTGGCGCGTGATGATGCGCGGGCGCGGGCCGATGTAGGGACGGGCCGCCGCCGCGCCCGCTCGCGCGCCGGACGCCAGGGCCCGGTCCTCAACCCCGTCCCCCTGCTCCGCCTCGTCCGCCGCCCCCACCCCGTCCGGGTCCGCGCCCGGGTCGACCAGGTCGATGTGCAGGCCCCGGGGCAGCGCGCCCGGCGTCGCCCGGCCCTCCCCGGCCGCCTCCGGCCGTACGCGCACCTCGACGCCGTCCGAATGGCCCACCCACAGCGGGGCGGTGGAGCCGTGGACGCGCGCGGCGTCGTACTCGGCGGTACCCGGGTCGGGGGCGTGCTCCTCGTTGTGGGTGTCGACGTCCTGCCAGCCGGACCAGGTGCGGGCGCCTGCGGCCCGGGTGCGGACCTGGACGCTGCCGTGGAGTTCGGCCTTCGCGTCGTCCCAGACCACGCCGAGCAGGGAGAAGGGTTCGGTGTTCCGCTCCGGCAGCCCCTGGGCGCGGGCGGCCCCGAGCGTCCGGTCGGTCGCTCCCAGCGGGGCGAGCGGCAGCGACTGGGTGGAGCCCGCGAGTTCCACGGCGGAGGACGAGGAGGAGGAACGGGCCGCCGAGGACACGGAGGGGGACGCGGCGGCGGAGGCCGCGAGCGGCAGGGCGAGTGCGGTGGCGCACGCGACCGAGATCGAGGATGCAAGGAGTGCACGCATGCTGACGATCGTGGACATAAGCATACAAGTCTGTCCATCTCAGAACTGACGGACCGTCGGCCGAACCGGTGTACGCGGACGCCGCTCTCCCCGGGCGCGAGCGGCGCCCCCACCCGTACGCTTGCCGCGTGAACGCCAGCGACCGCACCCCCGCCGACCTGCTGCGATCCGCGCTCGCCGCGGACCCGGCCCGCCCCCTGGTCACCTTCTACGACGACGCCACCGGCGAACGCGTGGAACTCTCGGTGGCCACCTTCGCCAATTGGGTGGCCAAGACCGCCAATCTGCTCCAGGGCGACCTCGCCGCCGCGCCCGGCGACCGGCTCGCGCTGCTGCTGCCCGCGCACTGGCAGAGCGCCGTCTGGCTGCTCGCCTGCCACTCGGTCGGCGTGGTCGCCGAGGTCGGCGGCGACCCGGCGGGCGCGGACCTCGTGGTGGCCGGGCCGGACGCGCTGGACGCGGCCCGCGCCTGCTCCGGCGAGCGGGTGGCGCTCGCGCTGCGCCCGCTCGGCGGCCGCTTCCCGCAGCCGCCCGCCGGGTTCCAGGACTACGCGGTCGAGGTGCCGAGCCAGGGCGACCGGTTCGCGCCGTTCGCGCCCGTCGACCCCGAGGAGCCCGCGCTCACGGTAGGCGGCGCCGAGCTGACCGCGGCCGACCTGGTGGAGCGCGCCCGCGCCGACGCCGAGACCCTGGGCCTGGAGCCCGGCTCGCGGCTGCTGTCGGCGCTCCCGTACGACAGCTGGGAGGGGCTGGCGCGCGGGCTCTACGCGCCGCTGGCGTCCGGCGGCTCGGTGGTGCTCTGCCGCAATCTCGGCCAACTGGCCGACGGCGGGCTCGAGAAGCGGATCGAGAGCGAGCGGGTCACGCACCGGGCGGTGTGACGGGCGGCGCGCACCCGGTACGACCATCGCCCCGGCGCCACCCTTGTGGCCCACAGCGGGCCGAGTCCCTGGGGCTCCGGGTGCCACTCCGGTGGATGATCGGCGGTACGCCACACAACCAAGCGCGCGCGACGACCGTCTACCGGGGTGCCCCGGCGGCTTTTCGCCCGCCGCCGACCTGTGAAGGATGGACGCCGACGTGACCGACAGCCCGCCCCCCGCGCCCGACCACCGGGCCGAGGACGAGCCACGACCGGACACGCCGACACCGCCGGAACCGACTGGGCCGACGGAAGCCGCACCGGCCGAAGCCGACGCGCCCGGCAAGCAGCCCGACGCGACCGCGACCCCGACCGCCGAAGGCGAGCCCGACGCGCCCGACGGGAGCAACACTCGTCGCCACTGGCTGCGTTGGACCGCCCTCGGCGTGTCGTTCCTCGTGCTCGCCGCCGCCGGCACCGGCTGGTGGTTCTACAAGAAGCTCGACAACAACATCCGCACCGACACCACGGCCGCCGCCGAGCTGGAGCGCTACGAGAAGGAGCGCCCGCCGCCCGGCGCGGACAACGCGCAGAACCTGCTGCTCATCGGCTCGGACTCGCGCGCGGGCAGCAACAGCAGATACGGCCGCGACGACGGCGGCAGCCAGCGCTCGGACACCACGATCCTGCTGCACCTGGCGGCGGACCGGAAGTCCGCGACCGCCGTCTCGCTGCCGCGCGACCTGATGGCGGACGTCCCGGACTGCCTCAAGCAGGACGGCACCCGCACCAAGGCCCGATTCGCCCAGTTCAACGAGGCGTTCGAGGTCGGCGGCGCCGCCTGCACCATCCGTACGGTGGAGAAGCTCACCGGGATCCGGGTCGACCACCACATGGTCGTCGACTTCAGCGGCTTCAAGGACATGGTGGACGCGGTCGACGGCGTCGAGGTCTGCCTCAAGCAGCCGGTGGACGACCGGCAGGCGCATCTGAAGCTCCCGGCGGGCCGCCAGACGCTCCACGGCGAGCAGGCGCTGGGGTTCGTCCGGGCCCGGCACGGCTTCGGCGACGGCAGCGACACCGAGCGCATGGACCGCCAGCAGCAGTTCCTCGGCTCGCTGGTGCGCAAGGTGCAGAGCAACGGCGTGCTGCTCAATCCGACCCGGCTCTATCCGGTGCTGGACGCGATGACGAAGTCGCTGACCACCGACCCGGGGCTGAATTCCCTGAAGGACCTCTACGACCTGGTGCGCGGGATGCGTGGAATCCCGACCGACAAGGTGCAGTTCCTGACCGTGCCGCGCAGGCCGTACACATACGACAGCAACCGCGACGAGCTGGTCCAGCCGGCCGCGCGGGTGCTGTTCCAGCAGCTCAGGGACGACCGGCCGCTCCAGGTGGCACCGGCCGGGAGCACGGAGACGGAGAAGGGGGACGGGAATGCGCGGACGGGGACGCCCGAAGGAGCGGACGGCTCGGCGTCGGACGACAAGCCTGATGATCCCGTTTCCCCGAGCCCGGCGCCTACGTACCCGGGTTCGAATGCCGCCGTGGGCATGTGCGGGTAAAGCGTGTGTCAACGGAGAACAGACAGCGATGCGGATTGGGTGGATTGCCCGGTTGTAAGCGGCGTGGAATTTGTCACGGCCGTCGCTCTTCGCTCAACTGGGCAGATAGTGTGACGCGACCCGGTGCTTGTGCCACCCGAGGCCACGCACTGCAGGATCGAATGACTGAGCGCTTTGGGGGAAGTGACTCGAGTGGCACCGACGGAGGACTAAGGCAACCGTGGATGCGCAGAGCCGTGGGCGGGCAGAAGAAGTCGACCCGGCAGACCAGTGGGTACTCAACCCGCAGACGGGCAATTACGAATTGCGACTGAATCCCTCCGGACCGCAGTCGTCCCCGTCGGCAGGCACTCCCCCGCGCAGAACCACCGCCCCCGGCAGAGGCGGCCCGTCCCGCCGCGACGTCCCCGGTCAGCGCGACAACCGCCGTGCGGGCAACGCCCAGGAGGCGCCCCCGACGGCGCCCGGCCGGCGCAAGCGCAAGCCCAAGGCGTCCCGCAAGAAGAAGGTCCTGATGTGGACGGGCGGTGTGCTCGGCTTCGTCCTGATCGCGGGCTCGACCGGCGCCTATCTGCTCTACCAGCACTTCAACAACAACCTGAACACCGTCGACGTCGGTGACGCGGGCAGCAAGCACGCCACCTCCGACGGTCCGGTCAACATCCTGATCATCGGTACGGACAAGCGCACCGGCAAGGGCAACGAGGGGTACGGCGACAAGGGCAGCGAGGGCCACGCCGACACCAACATCCTCTTCCACGTCTCCAAGGACCGCTCCAACGCGACCGCCCTGTCCATCCCGCGCGACCTGGTCACCAACATCCCGGAGTGCCCGACCAAGCAGAAGGACGGCACCACCAGGACGGTGCGGTCCGAGGCGAACGTGCGCTTCAACACCAGCCTCGGCCAGGACGGCCGCGACCCGGGCTGCACGATGCGTACGGTCAAGGCGCTCACCGGGCTCAGCGTCGACCACTTCATGATGGCCGACTTCAACGCGGTCAAGGAGCTGTCGACGGCCGTCGGCGGCGTCCAGGTGTGCCTGACCAAGCCGGTGAACGACCCCAAGTCGCACCTCAAGCTCCCGGCCGGCAAGTCCACGATCAAGGGTGAGCAGGCCCTCGCGTTCGTACGGACCCGGCACAGCTTCGGCAACGAGAGCGACCTCGACCGGATCAAGCAGCAGCAGCAGTTCCTCAGTTCGATGATGCGGAAGATGAAGTCCGACTCGACGCTGAGCAGCCCGACCAAGATGTACGGGCTGGCGAACGCGGCGACCAAGGCGCTCACCGTCGACTCGGGCATAGGGTCGATCAAGAAGCTGACCAGCCTGGCGCAGGACCTCAGCAAGGTCGATCTGAAGAACGTCACGTTCACGACCGTGCCGGTCATCGACAACCCGGCGGACGGCAAGGTGCACAAGACCGTGGTCATCGACCCGGTCAAGGCGCCGCAGGTGTTCAGCATGATGCGCTCGGACGTGTCCTTCACCGAGGTGAAGAAGAAGGAGAGCGAGGCCAAGGACGCCCAGGCGGCGCTCCTCAAGGGCACCCGCGCCCAGGCGTCCGCCGTGCGCGTCCAGGTGCTCAACGGCGGCGCGGTGGCGGGCTCCGCCTCCCAGACGCTGCTGTGGCTGCAGAACACCAAGGGCGTGCTGAAGTCGGACAACGGCGGCAACGCCCCGGCGAAGCTGGCGAACACCACGCTGGCCTACGCGCCCAACCAGGCGGACCAGGCCCGTAAACTCGCCGATCTGATGGGTCTTCCCGCCAGCGCGCTGAAGCCCGGAACGCAGGACGCGGTCGGTAGGACGCCGATGGTGCTGACCCTCGGCGCGGACTTCAAGGGCGCCGGGATCCCGATCGCCGCTCCGGCCAAGGCGCCCGAAGGAATTCAGAAAGTGGAAGCGGACAAGTCGGTGTGCGCCAAGTGACGCGTGTACGCAACTGATGCGTACGCGACCGACGTGTGCCAAGTGACAACAGGTCTCCGGCCCTTACCGGGCGCTGGGACCACCTGAGACAGGGGGTATTGGGGTGGGGCAGAACAGCGTGCGCGGGGAGGGAACGCGGCCGCGGCGCGTCCAAGACGCCGATCAACTCGGCTGGGACGAGTCGCTGTACGGCGAGGAGGGGGGCGGCGGCAAGCCGCCCGCCCCGCGCTCCTCGGGCGACGGGCCGGACGACGGCAAGGGCGCACCCGAGAAGGCCGCGGCCGCCGACGGCGGCGGGCACCGGCGCGGCGGTCCGCGCAAACGCGTGAAGAAGAAGGGCAAGAGACGCGTACTGCGCTGGGTCGCCTCGACGCTCGCCCTGCTCATACTCGGCACGGCCGGCGCCGGTTACCTGTACTACCAGCACCTCAACGGCAACATCCGCAAGGGCGACCGCAGCGCGGGCGGCTCCAACGCCAAGAAGTCCGCGGCCAACGCCGACGGCCAGACCCCGCTCAACGTCCTGCTGATCGGCTCCGACAGCCGCGCGGGCGACGAGAACGTCAAGCTCGGCGGCGCCCGGGACACCGCGAACGACCCGCCGCGGGCCGATGTGCAGATGCTGATGCACGTCTCCGCGGACCGCAAGAGCGCCTCGGTGGTCTCCATTCCGCGCGACACCCGCGTCGACATCCCGTCGTGTGTGAACCCGAAGACCAAGAAGACGGAACCGGCCACCAACACCCTCATCAACGAGGCGCTGGCCCGGGGCGGCGCGGGCTGCGTCCTGGACACCTGGGAGAAGCTCACCGGCGTCTACATCGACCACTGGATGATGGTCGACTTCTCGGGTGTGGTGGCGATGGCGGACGCGGTCGGCGGCGCCGACGTGTGCGTCAAGCAGAACGTGTACGACGGGCCCAAGCCCAGGGTGCCCGGCGGCTCGCACCTGCGGCTCACCGCGGGCACCCACAAGGTCAAGGGCGAGCAGGCGCTCCAGTGGCTGCGTACCCGGCACGCCTTCTACAGCGACCTGGGCCGGTCCAAGGCCCAGCACATGTACATGAACTCGGTGATGCGCGAGCTGAAGAAGCAGAATGCTTTCACCAACACCGGCCGGATCATGAACCTGGCCGAGACGGCCACCAAGTCGCTCCAGGTCTCCCGCGAGCTCGGCACGGTCAAGAAGCTCTACGACCTCGGCATGGAGCTCAAGAGCGTGCCGATGGACCGGCTGAACATGCTGACCATGCCCCGGATCGAGGACCCCAAGAACAGGGAGCACGTGCTGCCGCAGCCGGGCGCCGCCGACACCCTGTGGTCGATGCTGCGCGAGGACAAGCCGCTCGACAAGAAGGACGACGGCCCGGCCAAGCCGGAGACCAAGGGCCCGGCGGCCACCCCGGCCGGCT
Source organism: Streptomyces melanogenes (assembly GCF_014649795.1). Taxonomy (GTDB): domain Bacteria; phylum Actinomycetota; class Actinomycetes; order Streptomycetales; family Streptomycetaceae; genus Streptomyces; species Streptomyces noboritoensis. Next base: position 667,042 of record NZ_BMTS01000002.1, on the reverse strand, counting down.
CGCTCGTGCTCAGCGTCGTCAACGGCACCGGTGTAAACGGCATGGCGCCCACCCAGAAGCGCGCGACCACGGTCGCCGACACCCTGAAGAACAAGGGCTTCTACAAGGCGAAGGCCTCCGACACCCGCGGCTCGGCCCCGGCCACCACGCTCACGTACCCGAAGAGCGCGGGCGCGCAGGGCAAGGCCGACGCGATGTCGGTGGCGGCCGCGATGGAGCTGCCCTCCAGCGCCGTGAAGGTGTCCGCCGACGTCTCGACGCTGACCCTCACGGTCGGCGCGGACTGGCGCACCGGTGCCACGTACCCGAAGAAGGCCGCCCAGGACAGCGACCCGCTGAAGGACACGGAGAACATCAACGGCGCCAACAGCTCGGACTGCATGGACGTGTACGCGCCCTACCGCTGGTAGTCGCGGGTCCCGCGCACGACCCACGGGCATACGAAAAGGGGGCGCCCGGTGCTTCACAGCACCGGGCGCCCCCCTTCTTCGTACGTGTCTTCGTACCTGCTGATCAGACCTTGACCGCCGGGCGGCGGCTCGCGATGACCTTCTTGGCGAGCGCCTTCGGGCTGGTCAGGAAGCCGTAGCCCCAGGACATGTGCATGGTGGCGAGCGCCACCGGGATCTGCAGGCGCGCCTTGAGCGGCAGCCCCTTGCCCGCCGGGAGCGAGCCCGCCGCGATCGCCGCGAGGTAGCCGGCCGGGATCACGAAGCCCACCGGGGTGAGCACCGCGCCCACCACGACGCCCGCCGCGATCGCGCAGACGGCGGTCGGCGGGGCGAGGTAGCGCAGGTTGATGGAGCCCTCGTGGTAGCGGGCGACGACATGGCGCCAGCGGCCGTAGTCCTTGTACTGCTTGGCCAGGGCGCGCACGCTCGGGCGCGGGCGGTACTGGACCCGCAGCTCGGGCGAGAACCAGATGAGGCCGCCGGCCTCGCGGATGCGGAAGTTCAGCTCCCAGTCCTGGGCGCGGATGAACTCCTCGTTGTAGCCGCCCTGTTGCTCGAGGGCCTCGCGCCGGAAGACGCCCAGGTAGACCGTCTCGGCCGGGCCCGCCGCGCCGCCGGTGTGGAAGGCCGCGTTGCCGACGCCGATCTTCGACGTCATGGCGGCCGCGACCGCGTCCTCCCAGGCGTTCTCGCCCTCGGCGTGCATGATGCCGCCGACGTTCTGCGCGCCGGTCTCCTCCAGGAGGCGGACGGCGGTGGCGATGTAGTTCGGGGAGAGCATGCCGTGGCCGTCGACCCGTACCACGATCGGGTGACGGGAGGCCTTGATGGCCGCGTTCAGGGCCGCCGGCGTACGCCCGGTGGGATTGGGCACGGTGTGGACCCTGGGATCCTCACGTACCAGCTCGGCGGCGATCTCGTTCGTGCGGTCCGTGGACGGGCCGAGCGCGATCACCACCTCCATCTCGCCGTCGTACTCCTGTTCCAGGATGTGGCGGACCGAGTTGCGCAGATGCCGCTCCTCATTGAGGACCGGCATGATCACGGAAACAGCGGGGTGCGTGGCGTTCATCGTGGGTCACGTTACCGCGAACGGGGGACAGCGTTGCGCGCGGCCGGGGCGGCGCCGGTTGTCGCAGATCGTATGGGCCTACGGTGCTCACTATCCCCCTTTCGCCCGCGGAGGTCCCCGTGCCCACGCCCCCCCGCTCCCGTTCCCCCCGTACCGACCGGCCCCGCAGCAGACAGCAGGACGAGCGGCCCCGCTGGGGCATGCGGATGGCGACGACCCTCTCGGTCCTCGTGCTGGGCGCGGGCGGGGTCGGGCACGCCGTGGTGACCAGTCTGGACGGCGGGATCGGGCGGGTGGATCCCTTCAAGGACATGAAGAACCGGCCGCAGGCGGGGCACGGCACCAACATCCTGCTCGTCGGCACGGACGGCCGGGAGACGATCACGCCGGAGGAGAAGGAGAAGTACCGCCTGGGCGGGGCGCCCTGCCACTGCACCGACACGATGATGATCGTGCACGTCTCGGCGGACCGGAACCGGGCGAGCGTGGTGAGCCTGCCGCGCGACAGCTACGCGGAGATCCCCGAGCACACCGACCAGAACACCGGCGCGCACCACAACCAGCACCCCGTGAAGATCAACGCGGCGTACGCGGAGGGCGGGCCGGCGCTGACCGTGCGCACGGTGGAGCACATGACCGGGCTGAAGATGGACCACTACCTGGAGGTCGACTTCACCAGCTTCATGAAGACGGTGGACGTGCTCGGCGGGGTGCAGATCTGCACGGCCCGCCCGATGAAGGACTCCTACACCGGTCTCGACCTCGCGGCGGGCACGCACGAGCTCGACGGCGGACAGGCGCTCCAGTACGTACGCTCCCGGCACACCGACGGGTCGGCGGACCTCGGCCGGATGCAGCGCCAGCAGCGGTTCATGGCGGCGCTGATCCACAAGGCGACGGGGTCGGGGGTGCTGATGAACCCGGTGCGCTTCCGCGAGGTCGCCTCGACGCTGCTGTCGTCGGTCCGGGCGGACCAGGGGTTCGGGGCGGAGGAGATCCTGTCGCTCGGCCGGACGATGCGGGGCTTCTCGCCGGCGTCGTCGGAGTTCGCGACCGTGCCGATCGGGCAGATGAGCTTCCCGGTGAAGGGGATCGGGTCGACGGTGAAGTGGGACCCGGCGAAGTCGCGCAAGCTGTTCGCGGCGCTGCGCGAGGACGCGCCGCTGGCGCAGGTGCGCGGGGCGCAGGACGGGAAGGGGCACGCGCCCGGGGCGATGGTCGAGGTGGCGCCGGACCGGATCCGGGTGCAGGTCTACAACGGCACGCGTACGGACGGGCTGGGGCGCCGGGTGGACGACGCGCTGCGGGCGACGGGCTTTAGGACGACGGGGACGCCGATGGCGGGCGGCGCGCGGGACCTGCCGCGCACGCTGGTCGAATACGACCCGCGCTGGGACCGCTCGGCCCGCTCCCTGGCAGCGGCCCTCCCCGGCGCGGAACTCCACCCGGTCAAAGGCCTCGGCGCCACGCTACGGGTGACGGCGGGGACGGACTTCCGGGGGGTGACACCGGTGCGGGGGGAGGTGGCGGAGGGGGCGGGGGAGTTCGAGACGGTACGGGGGGACCAGGTGGTGTGTCCTTAGGGGTGCCTCGCCGTGGCGGGGGGGGGAGCGGCCCCGGGGGGGGACGGCTAGTCGTCCAAGCCCTCGGCCGCGCGCTTCTCCCTGAGCTCCAAGATCGCCCGGCGCCGCGCCAAGCGGTGGGTGCGGCGGATTTGGGCCTCCTGGTAGCGGCGTTCGTCGCGCTCCGTCTCCGGGAGCACCGGCGGGACCGGCCGCGGCTTGCCGTCCGCGTCGACCGCCGCGAAGACCAGGTACGCCGAGCCGACCTGCTGCGCCGGCGTGGACTCGTTCCAGCGCTCGGCCAGGACCCGTACGCCGACCTCCATCGAGGACCGGCCGGTCCAGTTGACCTGGGCCTTCACATGGACCAGGTCCCCGACCCTGACCGGCAGCAGGAACGCCATCTCGTCCATGGACGCCGTGACCGCCGGGCCCCCGGAGTGGCGTCCCGCGACCGCCCCCGCGGCGTCGTCCACCAGCTTCATGATCACGCCGCCGTGCACCGTACCCAGCAGGTTGGTGTCATGGGCGGTCATGATGTGGCTCAGGGTGGTACGGGACGCCGAGGTCGGCTTGCCCGGAAGATCAGTCATACCGCCCAGCTTATGCGCGGCCGGGCGTGTCCTCATTGCGCGCACATTGCATCAGCTGTGCAACAGCCCGGGCCCAGACCCCCACCCGGCCTGTCAGACACGCGGGGGACCCGTGCATGCTTGACCGCATGAACGACGGATGGTCCGACGACGACCGCGGCGAGCGCTACGGCCGCGGCAGCTCCGCCGCGCAGCCGGACGGCCCGCGCGTGATGCGCCACGTGCAGCGGCCGGTGGGCTCCACCCCGGTGCGCCCGCAGCGCCCGGTCCCGCCGCAGCAGCCCTCGTACGACGACGGCGCCGGCTACGGACAGCAGCAGTACGGCAACGGTGTGCCCGCACCCGGCGCGTACGACAGCGGCTACAGCGACGGCCAGGTCTACGGCACCCCGTCCGGGCGCGGCCCCGGCGGCCCCGGCGGCCGGGGTCCGGGCGGACCCGGCGGCGGCCCGGGCGCGGCAGGCGCCCCCGCCAGGCCCCGGCCGAACTGGAAGCGCCGCATCCTGATCGGCTCGGCGGTCCTGGTGGTCGCGGTCGTCGGCGTCTCGGTGGGCACGTACTTCTGGGCCGACGGCAAGATGCACCGCGACGTGGACCTGTCGAAGGTCATCGACCGCCCCGCCGACGGCAAGGGCACCAACTACCTCATCGTCGGTTCGGACTCCCGCGACGGGCTCTCCAAGGACCAGAAGAAGAAGCTGCACACCGGCTCCGCCGAGGGCAAGCGGACCGACTCGATGATGATCCTGCACACCGGTGACAACGGGAACACGATGATCTCGCTGCCGCGCGACTCGTGGGTGCAGATCCCCAGCTTCAAGGGCTCCCAGTCCGGCAAGCTGTTCCCGGCCAAGGGCCACAACAAGCTGAACGCGGCGTACGCGATGGACGGCCCCGAGCTGCTTGTGCGCACGGTCGAGGCCAACACCGGGCTGCACATCGACCACTACGCCGAGATCGGCTTCGCGGGCTTCGCGAACATCGTGGACGCGGTCGGCGGCGTGGAGATCGACATCCCGCAGGACATCAAGGACAAGGACTCGGGCGCCGACTTCAAGAAGGGCAAGCAGACCCTCGACGGCCAGCAGGCCCTCGCCTTCGTCCGCAACCGCCACGGCTACGCGGCCGGCGACCTGGAGCGCACCAAGAACCAGCAGCGCTTCCTGTCCGCCCTGGCCAGCCAGACGGCGACCCCGTCGACCGTGCTCAACCCGTTCAAGCTGTACCCGGTGATGGGCGCGGGCCTGGACACGCTGATCGTCGACAAGGACATGAGCCTGTTCGACCTGGGCGACATGTTCTGGGCGATGAAGGGCGTCACCAGCGGCGGCGGCACCTCGATGAACATGCCGATCTCCGGCAACGGCCCGCAGACGTCCCTGGTGTGGGACAGCGGCAAGGTCAAGCAGCTGGTGAACGAGCTGAACAACGACCAGAAGGTCACGGTGACTTCGTCCCGCTGACACCTCGCCGGAGCGCGACAAGACTCACAGAAAAACCACAGGGACCTGCACAACTGCCCGCCCTTGCCCCGCTTTGCCCGCCCAACTGGCGGGCCGGGCGGGGCTTTTGACGTAAAGAAACCACTACTGCGCCCCTTGTTCCGGTCATACGATCACCGGCATTCGTGATTCTTCCTTACGTACCCGAAGGGCCGTAGTGAACATTCGCCGTGCTCTGGCGACGGCCGTCGCCGCCGCCGTGACCGCGCCCGTCGTGATGCTGTCGGCCGGGTCGGCGTTCGCCGACGCGCAGCCGCCGTCGCAGACGCAGCAGAAGAAGCCGACCGTCGCGGAGCTGGAGAAGGCGGCGGCCGCGGCGAAGAAGGCGTACGAGGAGGCTCTCGCCGCCGAGGAGAGCGCCAAGCAGGCCGTGGCCGCGGCGACCTCCGACAGCTCGCCGCTCCACGTGAAGGCGAAGGCCGCCGACAAGGAGGCGGGCGCCGCGACCGCCGCGAAGGCCGTCGCCGACAAGGCCCTCTCGGACGCGCAGTTCATCCTCGACAAGCTGCCCGCCGACGCGACGGCCGCGGACCGGGCCGCCGCCCAGAAGGCGCTCGCCGAAGCCAAGAAGGACGCCGAGGCGGCGGCCGCCGTCGAGAAGACCGCCGTCGAGAAGTCCAAGGCGGCCGCCGAGGAGGCGAAGGACGCGGAGGTCGCCGCGTTCAAGGCGCTCCACACGGCCTCGGAGGCGGTGCGGACCACGCGCGCCTCCAAGGAGAGCGCCGACCAGGCGCTCGCCGACGCCAAGAAGGCGGCCGAGAACCCCTCCTGCGAGCCCGGCAGCCTGCTCGTCAGCTCGGTCCTCACCGGTCTGCCGTCGCAGCTCGCCGCCGGCACCAGCGCCGAGTTCTCGCTGCGGATCACCAACGGCACGGACAAGGCCATCGCCAGGCTGCGGCCGTTCACCTACGTCTGGGCCGCCGACAAGGGCAACCACAAGGTGGCGCCCGGCCTGCTGCACCTCCAGTGGTCCACCGCCAAGTCCGGCGGCTGGAAGGACGTCGACAGCCTGCACCGCGCGGGTGTGGTCGAGAACCTGGCGGCCGGTGCGCACGCCGACGTGAAGCTCCGGCTGAAGCTCGACGCCAAGACCCCGGCGGGCCAGGGCTTCGCCTTCGTCGCGGCTCTGAACGGGGAGAAGCCCTGCGACGGCTCCCAGCCGCCGCTGGACAAGTACCCGTTCGAGATCCTCGCCGCCGGTACCAAGCCCGGCACGCAGGGGAAGAGCACCCCGGACAGCAAGCCGCAGGGCGGCACCTCCACCACCCCGGTGAACACCACCAGCTCCGGGCAGCTCGCCGCCACCGGGTCCTCCTCCGCCACCCCGCAGCTCGCCCTCGCGGGCGGCGCGGCCCTGGTGGTCGGGGCGGGTGCGGTCGCGGCCGTGCGCCGCCGCCGTACCGACGGCTGAGCACAGCCCCGGACACGCCTCGGGCCCGCATCCGTGACTCCACGGATGCGGGCCCGACTCGTTCGCCGTTACGGCAGGTTGCGCGCCATGACGATGCGCTGGACCTGGTTCGTACCCTCGTAGATCTGCGTGATCTTCGCGTCGCGCATCATGCGCTCGACCGGGTAGTCGCGGGTGTAGCCGTAGCCGCCGAGGAGCTGGACGGCGTCCGTGGTGGCCTCCATGGCGACGTCCGAGGCGAAGCACTTCGCCGCCGCGCCCAGGTAGGTCAGGTCCGCGTCGCCGCGCTCCGAGGCCGCCGCGGCCTGGTAGGTGAGGGCGCGGGCGGCGGAGATCTTCATCGCCATGTCGGCGAGCATGAACTGGATGCCCTGGAACTCGGCGATCGGCTTGCCGAACTGCTTGCGCTCCTTGACGTAGCCCTTGGCGTAGTCGAGGGCGCCCTGGGCGATGCCGAGGGCCTGGGCCGCGATGGTGATGCGGGTGTGGTCCAGGGTCTTCATCGCCGTGGCGAAGCCGGTGCCCTCCTCGCCGATCATGCGGTCCGCGGGGATGCGCACGTTGTCGAGGTAGACCTCGCGGGTCGGGGAGCCCTTGATGCCGAGCTTCTTCTCCGGGGCGCCGAAGGAGACGCCCTCGTCCGACTTCTCGACGACGAAGGCGGAGATGCCCTTCGAGCGCTTCTCCGGGTCGGTGACGGCCATGACCGTGTAGTAGTCGGAGACGCCCGCGTTGGTGATCCAGCGCTTCACGCCGTTGAGGACCCAGAAGTCGCCGTCGCGGACCGCGCGGGTCTTCATGCCCGCCGCGTCCGAGCCCGCGTCGGGCTCCGAGAGGCAGTACGAGAACATCGCGTCGCCCTTGGCCAGCGGGCCCAGGTACTTCTTCTTCAGCTCCTCGGAGCCGGAGAGGATCACCGGGAGCGAGCCGAGCTTGTTCACGGCCGGGATGAGGGAGGAGGACGCGCAGACGCGGGCCACCTCCTCGATCACGATGACGGTGGCGAGCGCGTCGGCGCCGGCGCCGCCGTACTCCTCGGGGACGTGCACGGCGTGCAGGTCGTTCGCGACCAGGGCGTCCAGCGCCTCCTGCGGGAAGCGGGCCTCCTCGTCGACCTCGGCCGCGAACGGCGCGATCTTCGCCTCGGAGAGCGAGCGGATCGCGTCGCGGAGCATGTCGTGTTCTTCGGACGGGCGGTACAGGTCGAAATCAGCCGTTCCGGCCAAGGTGACTCACTCCCCAAGGGCGCTAACTACCGTTAAGTAACCTCAATTTTAGTGGGGCGTACGGCCCGGGGCATACGTGAGTTTGACGACAGGCCGCGACCGCTTGGGATCAGTGCGGATCACGGGCCCCGTACGGCCCCGACTATGCTCGGGCAGCGCCCTCAAGCCCGTACCTCCCAGGAGCACCGCATGGCCCTCAAGATCACTGTGATCGGCACCGGATACCTCGGGGCCACCCACGCCGCGGCCATGGCGGAGCTGGGATTCGAGGTGCTGGGCCTCGACGTCGTCCCCGAGAAGATCGAGATGCTGGCGCAGGGGCGCGTGCCGATGTACGAGCCGGGGCTCGAAGAGCTGCTGGGCCGGCATGTCGCCGGGATCGAGGGGTCCAGCGGGCGGCTGCGCTTCACCACCTCCTGGGAGGAGGTCGGCGCCTTCGGCGATGTGCACTTCGTCTGTGTGAACACCCCGCAGAAGCACGGCGAGTACGCCTGCGACATGTCGTACGTCGACGCCGCCTTCGCCTCGCTCGCCCCGCATCTGCGCGAGGGCGCGCTGGTGGTCGGGAAGTCGACCGTGCCGGTCGGGTCCGCGGCCCGGCTCGCGGCGGGGCTGCCGGAGGGCGTGCAGCTGGCCTGGAACCCCGAGTTCCTGCGCGAGGGCTTCGCCGTGAACGACACCCTGCACCCCGACCGGATCGTGGTCGGTGTGGAGAGCGAGCGGGCCGAGAAGCTGCTGCGCGAGGTGTACGCGACGCCGGTCGGCGAGGGCTCCCCGTTCGTGGTGACCGACTTCCCGACCGCCGAGCTGGTGAAGACCTCGGCGAACTCCTTCCTGGCCACCAAGATCTCGTTCATCAACGCCATGGCCGAGGTGTGCGAGGCCGCCGACGGTGACGTCGTGAAGCTGGCCGAGGCCATCGGGCACGACGAGCGGATCGGGAAGAAGTTCCTGCGGGCCGGGATCGGCTTCGGCGGCGGCTGTCTGCCGAAGGACATCCGCGCGTTCATGGCCCGGGCCGGTGAGCTCGGCGCCGACCAGGCGCTCACCTTCCTGCGCGAGATCGACTCCATCAACATGCGCCGCCGCGGCCAGATGGTCGAGATGGCGCGGGAGGCGCTCGGCGGCGGCTCCTTCCTCGGCAAGCGGGTCGCGGTGCTCGGCGCGACCTTCAAGCCGGACTCCGACGACGTACGCGACTCGCCCGCCCTGAACGTGGCCGGGCAGATCCACCTCCAGGGCGGCCAGGTCACCGTCTACGACCCCAAGGGCATGGACAACGCCCGCCGCCTCTTCCCCACGCTGGGTTACGCGGACACCGCGCTGGACGCGGTCCGGGGCGCGGACGTGGTGCTCCACCTCACCGAGTGGCGCGAGTTCCGCGACCTCGACCCGGCCGCGCTGGGCGAGGTGGCCGGGGCCCGGATCGTCCTGGACGGTCGGAACGCGCTGGACGCGGTGAAGTGGCGCGAGGCGGGCTGGACGTTCCGGGCGATGGGCCGCCCGAGGGCCTAGCGGGCTCCTACGCCGGGTCCAGGTCCTCGATGGTGGCGGTCGAGGGCCCCCTGCGGGGCTGGGCCGCGCGGGCGGCGAAGTCGACGTCGCGGATGACCCGGGCGAAGTTCCCCCAGGTCAGCGCGGCGAGCTCGGTGTCGTCCCAGCCGCGTCCGATGAGCTCGGCGAGCAGTACGGGGTAGCAGGAGGCGTCCTCCAGACCTACGGTGCGCGGGGCGCCCGCGGTGAGGCCGTACCCGCCGGAGAGGCCGATGTGGTCGGGCCCGAGGACACCGCGCAGATGCTCGACGTGATCGGCGACGTCCTGCACAGAGGCGGCCCTCCCAGCCCGCGCGACCTGAGCCGGGGAGAAACTCACCAGACACACTCCCCCGTTCTCGGGAAGCCCGCCGACCACCTCGTCGGTGACGTTGAGCGGGTGGTCGGTGAGGGCCCGGGCGGCCGAGCGGGTGAAGATCAGCGGGGCCTTGGCGGCCCCGAGGGTCTGGCGGACGGTCTCGGGGGCGGCGCCGGACAGGTCGATGACCATGCCGAGCCGGTTGAGCTCCCGTACGACCTCCTGCCCGAAGCGGGTGAGGCCCGCGCGGGTCCAGCTCGCGGTGGCGGTGAGGGCGACCGCGCGGACGCCCAGGGCGTGGTACGCCCGGACCGTGCCCAGCGAGTCGCCGAGCGCGTGGGCGGCGACCGGCCCGAACAGCGACGCGATACGGCCGTGGTTACGGGCGTCGGCGAGGTCCCCTACGGCCTGCGCCAGCCGCAGCCCCTCCGGGCAGGCGTCGACGAGCGTACGGAGCCGGTCGACGCGTTCGAGCGTGGCACTGACGGGGTCCGGGCAGTCGGCGGCGACCATCAGCGACCAGAACTGCGCGCCGACGCCGCCGTGCCGCAGCCGCGGGATGTCGGTGTCGAGCGAACTCTCCCCGAGCTCGACGTCGTGCCACGGGGTGTTCACCAGCACCTGGGCGAGGGTGTTGTAGCCGTCGGCGACGGGGTGGGCGCGCAGGAGGGCGTGGATGCGGGCGCGCACGTCGGGGTCGAGGGTGTCGCCGGGGGCGACGACCTCGTCCTGCGAGCCGCGTTTCCGGGTGGGGCGGTCCGGCGCGCCTATCCCGGCGGTGGCGACGTCGGCCTCGTCCTGCAGATCTGCCATGACGGTCTCCCGGTTCGGCATCGGGCGTACGGCCACGATCACACGGCGACGCCGAGAGGTCACGACGGACGGGGCGTTCGGGGTAGGCCCCGTCCCCGAACCCCCTTTTCACCTGCGACCCGGCGGCGGGCTGGTCGCGCAGTTCCCCGCGCCCCTAAATGCGCCCCTTCGGGGCGCCCAGGGGATTGCCGCGTCAGCGGCATCTAAGGGGCGCGGGGAACTGCGCGACCAGTTGGGGACGGCCCGCAGACGAACGCGAATCCCCCGGAGGGTTTAGAGAAAAAGCGGGGTGGGGGGTCTAACCGTCCAGGGACTCCCGCGTCGCGTTCGACGGGCCCCGGCGGGACCTCTCCTCCCGCCCCACAGCCTCCGCATCCCGCAGCACCCGCACCGCGTTCCCCCACGTCAGCTTCGCCACGTCCCCCTCCGACCAGCCGCGGCTGAGGAGCTCGGCGATCAGGTTGGGGTAGCCGGAGACGTCGTCGAGACCGGACGGGGTGAACGCCGTGCCGTCGTAGTCGCCGCCGATGCCGACGTGGTCGATCCCGGCGACCGCCCGCATGTGGTCGAGGTGGTCCGCCACCGTCACCACCGTCGCGACCGGCCGAGGATGCGCCGCCTCGAAGGCCGCGTGCAGCGCCATCGCCTCGGGCGAGGTGTCCAGCGCGTGCAGCCCGTGCACCCGCAGGTTCTCGTCCGCCGCCGCCGTCCACTCCACCGCCGCGGGCAGGATGAACTTCGGCACGAAGGTCACCATGGCCACTCCCCCGTTGGACGGGAGGAGCGCCAGGACGTCGTCCGGCACGTTGCGCGGGTGGTCGCACACCGCCCGCGCCGAGGAGTGCGAGAAGATCACCGGCGCGGTCGACGTCGACACCGCGTCCCGCATCGTCGTCGCCGCCACGTGCGAGAGGTCGACGAGCATGCCGAGCCGGTTCATCTCGCGGACCACCTCGTGGCCGAACGGGGAAAGCCCCCCGACCCCCGGCGCGTCCGTCGCCGAGTCCGCCCACGCGGTGTTGTCGTTGTGCGTCAGCGTCATGTAGCGGACGCCCAGCGCGTACAACGCCCGCAGCGTGGCGAGGGAGTTGTTGATGGAGTGACCGCCCTCGGCGCCCTTGAGCGACGCGATGCGGCCCGCCGCCCGCGCCTTCTCCATGCCGTCCGCCGTGAGCGCCGCCGCCAGGTCCCCGGGGTAGCGCGCGATCAGCTGGTCGACGCAGTCGATCTGCTCAAGGGTCGCGCTGACCGCCTCGTCGCCCGCCAGGTCGGTGCGCACGTACACCGACCAGAACTGCGCGCCGACCCCGCCCGCCCGCAGCCGGGGGATGTCGGTGTGCAGGTGCCCGGTCTGGTCCTGCCCGACATCGCGGCGCGCGAGGTCGTAGCGGACCTGCTTGCGCAGCGCCCAGGGCAGGTCGTTGTGGCCGTCGACGACGGGGTGCTGGGCCAGCAGCGTACGGGCTCGCGCGAGGTGGTCCACCGTGCTCACTTTCCGAAGCCGAAAGAAGCCGAGGACTCCACCTTGGCGCGCAGCCGCCTGCCCTTCTCGGTCGCCTGGTCGTTCAGCTCCTGCTGGAACTCCCGCATGCGCACGAGGAGTTCGGGGTCGTGGGCGGCCAGGATACGGGCGGCCAGCAGGCCCGCGTTGCGCGCCCCGCCCACCGACACCGTCGCCACCGGCACCCCGGCCGGCATCTGCACGATGGACAGCAGGGAGTCCATGCCGTCCAGGTACTTCAGCGGCACCGGGACGCCGATCACGGGCAGCGGGGTGACCGAGGCGAGCATGCCGGGCAGATGGGCCGCGCCGCCCGCGCCCGCGATGATCGCCTTCAGGCCGCGGTCCGCCGCCTGCTCGCCGTACGCGATCATCTCGTGCGGCATCCGGTGCGCGGAGACCACGTCGACCTCGTACGCGATCTCGAACTCGTGCAGGGCCTGGGCGGCGGCCTCCATGACCGGCCAGTCGGAGTCCGAGCCCATGACGATGCCAATGACGGGGGACGCGCTGCTCATTCGGTGATCGTTCCTCTGAGGTAGTCGGCCGCGTGACGGGCGCGCTCGCGCACGTCAGCGAGGTCGTCGCCGTAGGTGTTGACGTGGCCGACCTTACGGCCGGGCTTCACGTCCTTGCCGTACATATGGATCTTGAGCTGGGGGTCGCGGGCCATGCAGTGCAGATACGCGTAGTACATGTCCGGGTAGTCGCCGCCGAGCACGTTGCACATGACCGTCCACGTCGACCTCGGGCGCGGGTCGCCCAGCGGAAGGTCGAGGACGGCCCGGACGTGGTTGGCGAACTGCGAGGTGATCGCGCCGTCCTGGGTCCAGTGGCCGGAGTTGTGCGGGCGCATGGCGAGCTCGTTCACGAGGATGCGGCCGTCGCGGGTCTCGAAGAGCTCGACCGCGAGGTGGCCGACCACACCCAGCTCGTCCGCGATGCGCAGCGCCAGCTGCTGGGCCTCGCCCGCCAGCTCCTCGGCGAGGTCGGGCGCGGGCGCGATCACGGTGTCGCAGACGCCGTCGACCTGCACCGACTCGACGACCGGGTAGGCCACGGCCTGGCCGTGCGGGGAGCGGACCACGTTGGCCGCGAGCTCCCATACGAAGTCGACCTTCTCCTCGGCGAGCACGTCCACGCCCGCCTTGAAGGCGTCGGCCGCGTCCGACTCGGAGCGGACGAACCACACGCCCTTGCCGTCGTAGCCGCCCCGGACCGTCTTGAGGATGACGGGGTAGCCCTCGCCCTCCGCCGCGAACCGCGACACGTCGGCCGGGTCCGCCACCAGCCGGTGGCGGGGGCAGGGCGCGCCGATCTCGTCGAGCTTGGCGCGCATCACCCCCTTGTCCTGGGCGTGCACCAACGCGTCGGGCCCCGGGCGGACGGGGATGCCGTCCGCTTCCAGGGCCCGCAGGTGTTCGGTGGGCACGTGCTCGTGATCGAACGTGATCACGTCACAGCCGCGCGCGAAGGCACGCAGCGTGTCCAGGTCGCGATAGTCGCCGATGACGACATCGCTCACCACCTGGGCCGCCGAGTCCTGGGGGGTGTCACTGAGCAACTTGAATCTGATGCCGAGGGGGATGCCCGCCTCGTGGGTCATACGGGCGAGCTGACCGCCGCCGACCATGCCGACTACCGGGAACGTCACACCCCCAGGGTATCCGCCGTCCCCGGGGCCCCCGCCGGAGCCGGGTGTGGCCGGGATTTGCGGGCGTCCACGAGCAATGCCCAGAGGCGCTGGTTAGCATGGCCGGGTTGGCGTACGACCGTCGACACCGACAGCGAGTACGACACCGAACCGAACGGGGCTGGGCGATCACCATGAGTGAACGGGGCGCATTGCGTACGCGGCTGCAGCTGCTCGCCCGGGAGATCGCGAAGTTCGGTGCCGTCGGCGCCATCGGATTCGTCGTCAACGCGATCGTCTTCAACCTGTGCATGCACGTGGCCCACCTCGCGGTCGTGCGCTCCGGCGTCATCGCCACCGCCGTCGCCATCGCCACCAACTACGTCGGCAACCGCTACTGGACCTACCGGGACACCGACAGCGGTCGGCGCAGCCGGGAGCTGATGCTGTTCCTGCTGTTCAGCGGTATCGGCCTGGTGATCGAGAACGGTGTGCTGGCGCTCTCGCACTACGGCTTCGGCTACACCTCGACGGTCGCCGACAACGTCGCCAAGAACGTGGTGGGCCTCGGCCTCGGCACGGTCTTCCGGTTCTGGTCGTACCGCACCTGGGTGTTCCGGGCGCTGCCCGCCCGGGAGGCCGTGCAGACCGCCGAATCCTTTCTCGGCGACGCCCCGCAGCCGTACGCCCGCAACAATTCCGGCTCGTGAATCCTTCGAGCCCAGTGAATCAGGGGCGTAAACCGGTCATCTGATCGTCTGCTCCGGCTCGCGCGGGCCGCGCGCCACCCGGCTCAGGAACAGCGCGAAGACGGCGGGCTGCTGCTGGAGCATCTCCAGGCGGCCGCCGTCCGCCTCCGCCAGGTCGCGGGCGACCGCCAGGCCGATGCCGGTGGAGTTGCGGCCGCTGATGGTCCGCTCGAAGATCCGCGCCCCGAGGTCGGACGGTACGCCGGGCCCCTCGTCGGTGACCTCGACCACGGTCTGGTTGCCGGTGACCCGGGTGCGCACCGCGACCGTGCCGCCGCCGTGCATCAGCGAGTTCTCGATCAGCGCCGCGAGCACCTGGGCGACCGCCCCCGGGGTGCCCACCGCCCGCAGCCCCTGCTTGCCGGAGCGGACGATCGCGCGGCCCGCGCTGCGGTAGGCCGGGCGCCACTCCTCCAGCTGCTGCTTGACCACCTCGTCGAGGTCGAAGACGACGGCCGAGCCGATCCGGGGGTCGCGGGAGTTGGTGAGGAGGCGCTCCACCACGTCGGTGAGCCGCTCGACCTGGGTGAGCGCGATCGTCGCCTCCTCCTTGACCGTGTCCAGGTCGTCGGTGAGCGCGATCTCCTCCAGGCGCATCGAGAGCGCGGTGAGCGGGGTGCGCAGCTGGTGGGAGGCGTCGGCGGCGAGCCGGCGCTCGGCGGTGAGCATCCGCCCGATCCGCTCGGCGGAGGAGTCCAGGACGTCGGCGACCCGGTCCAGCTCGTGCACCCCGTACCGCTTGTGGCGCGGGCGCGGGTCGCCGGAGCCGAGCCGCTCCGCGGTCTCGGCCAGATCGGTGAGCGGGGAGGCCAGCTTGTTGGCCTGGCGTACGGCGAGGAGCACCGCGGAGACGATGGCGAGCAGCGCCACCGCGCCGATGATCAGCAGGGTGCGCCCGACCTCCCGGGTGACCGTGGAGCGGGACTCCTCGACCACGACGGACTCGCCGCGCTCGCCCTTGGCGGAGCCGCGGATGAGCGAGCCGCCGGGGCGGGTGCCGAGCTCGATGGGGGCGCGGCCGGGGATGTCGATGCGGGCGTAGCGGTCGGGGCCGACGCCGGCCAGCGACTGGGCGCCGACCGTCTCGCCCGCGAGCATCCGGCTGTCGATGACGCTCACCAGCCGCAGCGCCTCGGAGTTCACGCTCTCCTGGGCGCTGCTGCTGATCGTCCTGGTCTCGACGATGACGAGGGAGACGCCGAAGACGGCGATCACCACGAGCACCACGGCGAGCGTGGAGTTGATCAGTCGGCGGCGCATGGCTCAGTGTCCCAGGACGTACGGGCGCGGGGCGTCGGCTAGCTCTTCTCGAAGCGGAAGCCGACGCCGCGCACGGTGGCGATGTAGCGCGGGTTGGCGGCGTCGTCGCCGAGCTTCTTGCGCAGCCAGGAGATGTGCATGTCGAGCGTCTTGGTCGAGGACCACCAGGTGGTGTCCCAGACCTCGCGCATCAGCTGGTCGCGGGTGACGACCCGGCCCGCGTCGCGCACCAGCACCCGCAGCAGGTCGAACTCCTTGGCGGTGAGCTGGAGCTCCTCGTCGCCCATCCAGGCGCGGTGCGACTCGACGTCGATCCGCACGCCGTGGGTGGCGGGCTGGGGGGCCGGCTCGGTGGCGCCGCGCCGCAGCAGGGCCCGCACCCGGGCCAGCAGCTCGGCGAGCCGGAACGGCTTGGTGACGTAGTCGTCGGCGCCGGCGTCGAGGCCGACCACGGTGTCCACCTCGTCGGCGCGGGCGGTCAGCACCAGGATCGGGACGGTGTGGCCCTCGGAGCGGAGCCTGCGGGCCACCTCCAGACCGTCCATTCCGGGCAGCCCCAGGTCGAGCACGACCAGGTCGGCGCCTCCCTGGAGTCCGGCGTCGAGGGCGGTCGGGCCGTCCTCGCGGACCTCGACCTCGTAACCCTCCCGACGCAGTGCGCGGGCCAGCGGCTCCGAGATGGACGCGTCGTCCTCGGCGAGCAGTACACGGGTCATGGGGGTGATGGTAGTCCGCGACCGGGACGGGCTGTCCGTGGAACCCGTCAGGGACCGGCCGGGGTTGGGGACCGCGCCCGTTCTTGATCGTCCCCTGATCGCCTCTTGATCGTCCGACGGCCGTTCCTTGATCGTCTTTTGGTCGTCCGCCCCTGCGGCTCTGGGATGCGATCCTGTTAACCACCTTCGAATGTGCGCGGATGGTTCCAGCGACGCCTGTGATCCATCTCTCAAGTCCTTCCATATGCGGCTGTGTGGTGTCGTATGGTGTCTCAACGCCTTTAGCACTAACACGGGGACCTTTGGCCTGCTTGGCGCGCCAAGGGTCTCTTTTCTGCACAAGGACCGGAATTCTTTATTCCGGTTCCGAAGACAGTGAATGACCTATGGGCCGGGCCCCGGGCGCGATGGTGCGCCCCGGGCGTGGATCCCGGTGGGTCCGTCCTCTCGCCTCCGTCACCACGGATGCGAATCCCCTCGGGCGTAGGGGCGGGGCGGCTCCCCTGCCGGTGCCGGCCACCCCCCACCGGGCGCGATCACCGCTCACGAAGCGCGCGTCCCGAGCAAGCAAGGATCGACCATGGCGTCCAGCCTGACGAAGGACTCGGCCAGCACCACCGGCTCCGAGAAGACCTTCTTCGGCCACCCCCGCGGCCTGGCCACTCTCTTCATGACCGAGATGTGGGAGCGCTTCTCCTACTACGGCATGAAGGCACTGCTGACCGTCTACCTGCTCTCCGGCGGCCCCGGCGCCGGAGAAGGGAGCATGGGCGGCGGTCTGGCCATGGACGTGGCCACCACCACGGTCATCGTCTCCGTCTACTCGGCGATGGTGTACCTGCTCGCCATGCCCGGCGGCTGGCTCGGCGACCGCGTCTGGGGCCCCCGCAAGACGGTGGCCATCGCGGCCGTCACGATCATGGCCGGCCACATCACGCTGGCGCTGCCCGGCGGTCAGGCCCCGTTCTTCGCGGGCCTCGCGCTGGTCGCGGCCGGTTCCGGTCTGCTCAAGGCCAACATCTCCACGATGGTGGGCCACCTGTACGACGGCCCGGACGACCCGCGCCGCGACGGCGGCTTCACGATCTTCTACATGGGCATCAACGCCGGTGCCTTCTTCGCGCCGCTGGCCATCGGCACCGTCGGCCAGAAGGTCAACTGGCACCTCGGCTTCAGCATGGCCGCGGTCGGCATGGCCATCGGTCTCGCCGCCTTCCTCATGGGCACCCGCAACCTGAGCCCAAAGAGCAACGTCGTTCCCAAGCCGCTGGTGGCCGAGGAGCGCACGGCCTTGCTGCGCAAGGGCCTCATCTGGGTGGCCATCGCCACCACCTTCTACGCGGTCGTCGGCTTCACCGGCCACTTCACCCTGAACTGGGCGATGATCCCGCTCACGATCATCGGTCTGGTCGTCCCGGCCGCCGTGCTGCTGCGGATCAAGCGCGACAAGGACCTCTCGGCCACCGAGCAGTCGAAGATGACCGGCTACATCTGGTTCTTCGTCGCGGCCGCCGTGTTCTGGATGATCTACGACCAGGGCGCGTCCACCGTCCAGGCGTTCGGTGAGGGCAAGGCCTCCCACTCAATGCTCGGCTTCGACTTCCCGACCTCCTGGTACCAGTCGCTGAACCCGCTGTTCGTCATGACGGCGGCGCCGGTCTTCGCCTGGATCTGGATGTGGCTGAACCGTCAGGGCAAGGAGCCGAGCAGCATCGTGAAGTTCACGATGGGCCTGGTGCTCATCGGGGTCTCGTTCTTCTTCTTCCTGATCCCGCTCGGCATGGCGGCGAACGGCACCGCGGTCAGCCCGATGTGGCTGGTGGGCATCTACTTCATCCAGACCGTGGGTGAGCTCTGCCTGTCGCCGGTCGGCCTGTCGGTGACGACGAAGATGGCACCGGCCAAGTACGCCAGCCAGATGATGGGCGTGTGGTTCCTCGCGGTCACCGCCGGTGACTCCATCACCGGCCTGCTCTCGAACGACGCCCTGTTCGGCGTCAACCTCAACGGCACCGGCGCCGTCGCGATCGAGGCCACCCTCGCCGCCCTCGCGGGTGTGGCGGTCTTCATGTACCGCAAGAAGGTCAAGGAGCACATGGGCAGCGTCCGCTGACGCACCCCGCACTCCACGGGAACGGCCCGGTACGCATCGCGCGTACCGGGCCGTTCCCTTGTCCGTACCGCTCCTTGTCTCAGCGCGTACCGCGCAGTCGTCGCCAGGGGGTGAAGGTGAAGACCGCCCCGCCGAGCAGGACCGCGGTCCCGGCGATGAGGCCGAGGGCGCGCAGGGCGCCGTGGTCGTTCGCGCCGGTCTGGGCGAGGCCGCCGGAGCTGCTGCCGCTCGCGCCGGTGGAGCCGCCGGAGACGCTGGTGCCGCCGGCCGCGCCGCCCTGCTGGGCCGTGGTGTCGAGCTCCAGGGACACGGGGGCCGTGCCCTTGACCGTGCAGGGGATGGTGATCTTCTGGCCGGCCAGGGTGACGTCGATCGTCAGGGTGCCGGGGCTGAGCGTCGACTTGCCGCTCGCGCCCGGTTTGTAGGTGCCGGTCATGTCGGAGAGGCTGACCGGGTCGCCGGTGTTCAGGGGGCCGGAGTTGGGCGGTCCCGTCACCGTCACCGAGCCCTTGTCGGCGCCGCCGACGGTGATCTGCATGGAGGGCTTCAGCGCGCCCGCGGGGAGCGGGGCCGGGCTGTTCATGACGCCCTTGGCGGTCTTGACCGTGAGGTCGTAGCTCCCGCCGTTCTTCTTGGCGCCGACCGTCACCTTGGAGTTGATGCTGGCCGGGCCGGGGGCCTTGCAGGCGAAGGTGACGGCGACTTCCTTGCCGGGGAAGTCGGTCTGGCCGCCGCCCCCGGTGGTGCCACCGGCGGTGGTCCCGCCCGTGGTCGTGGTGCCGCCCGTCGTCCCACCGGATGTGGTGGTGCCGCCGCTCCCGGTGGTACCGCCGGACGTCGTCGTACCGCCAGAAGTCGTCCCACCGGACGTGGTCGTCCCACCGCTCCCGGTCGTGCCGCCGGACGTGGTGGTCCCGCCGGACGTGGTGGTCCCGCCCGACGTGGTGGTCCCGCCCGACGTCCCCCCGCCGTCCGTCACCTTGATCGTCGCCCCGGCGCCGACCTTCTCCTTCGGGGAGCACTTGGTGTCGGTCGAGATCGGCTTGCTGACGTTGATGGTGTACTTGTCCGGCGTCAGCGTGACCTCGCCCGCCTTGGTCAGCTTCAGCCTGGCCTTCATGTCGGGCAGGACCATCGGGCTGTTCTTGGGGATCGGCGGGTTCTGCCGCGGCCCCTCCACCGCCAGGTCGGCGCTCTGCGCACCGGCCACCTTGACGGTGCCGGTCGGCTTCACGGTGTCCTTCCCCAGGTCGAGCACATCGGGGTTCTTGGACGCGGCCTGGACGGTCTTCCACACCACTTCGACCTCGTCGCCCACCTTCGCCTCGGCGGGCGCGGTGATCTGCACCTTGGTGGTGCCCTCGACGGGCGGCAGGCCGGAGATGGGTGGCGGGATGCACTCGGTGGCGTACGAGACCTCTGCCGCCCGGGCGGGCCCGGCGGCCAGAATGATTCCCGCGCCGCCGAGCATCAGCGCGACTCCGGCCGCGCTCATCCTCCGTTGCGTGGTCACGGATTTCCCTTCGTCGTGGGGGTGTTCGGACGGTTCTCGGTCGGTGCGGAGTCGGGGGTGAACCACGGCAGGGCCGTGGTCGTCGTGGTGGCCGCCGTGGCCGTGGTGCCGTTCGCCGCCGACGGCGGGGCGGGTTCGGCGGCGGGCCCGCGCACGGGCCAACGGGGCCGGCCCCCGCGCCCCCGCCGTGCGTGCCCCGCCCCGCTCGGGCGGACCTTGTCCACCACCGCCATGCCGATGCGGAACACCGCAGCCGGGACGACCAGGCACAGCAGGATCCAGAAGAGCGTGACGCCCCACGGGCGGCCCACCCCCCACGGCTGGGTGGCGAGGACCTTCTGCCCGTACTTCACGGAGACCTGGTAGTCGCCGTGCGCGCCCGCCGACAGCTCGAAGCCCAGCCTGACCTCGGCCTTGCCGCCGGGCGCGACCGTGCCCTTCCACTGCCGGTCCTCCCACTGCGGCGCGAACACGCCGTGCGAGGTGCCCACCTGGAAGACCGGGTCCTTGACCGGGGCCGAGCCGAGGTTGCCGACGGTGACGACGAGCGTGCGCGAGGGCGGCGCCCCGAACCAGGTGAGGATCCCGCTGCTCCCGTCGAGCCGGGGCGCGGTCAGGACGCTCAGGCGCCCGGTGCCGGACTGCTCGGGCAGCGGCGCCACCGGATGGCCGGTGATCTTCAACTCGGCGTCCACCACGGCCTGTTCACCGGTCACCGTGGCTACGTGCACCACACAGGGGCAGGGCTTGGGCGGTGCGGCCACCGGCAGCGGCTTGCTGAAGGCGCCCTTGGCGTCGGTGGTCACCGCGCGCCCGTCGGCGTTGGCGCAGGAGTTGGTGCCGCCGATCACGCCCTGGCCGGGGCTGGACTGACCGCAGACCAGCAGCATCAGAAGCGTGCCGGGCCGCCAGCCGGTGCCATTGGCGGTGATCTCGGTCCCCTTGGCCGCCTCCGGTTTGGAGAGCGTCACCACGGGCTTCGGGTCGTCGGCGGCCGCGGGCGGCGCCCACGCCGCCAGGAGCATCAGCAGGACGGCCGCGACCAGCGCCGCCCCTCTCGTCCGCGGCTTCACGATGCTGCTCCCGTCATCTCCCACTCGCTTACGGGCTCGGCGACTTCGGGGCCGCCCGGGTCCGCCCGGCGCCGCCGCCTCCGTATCCACAGCGCCGCGCCCGCCCCCGCCGCCACGCACCCCGTGCCCGCCACCGGGCCCCACGGCACGAACAACGCCGAGGCCGTCGCCTCGCTCCGGGCGGCCCCGGCCGCCGTCGCCGTCAGCCGCACCTCGACGCGGTCGAGGGCGGGCGGGCTCCGCCAGGGCTCGGTGAGCTCGACGCGCTGACCGGGCAGCAGCTCCACCGGCAGCGGCCGGGCCGGGCGCCGCAGCGGCTGCCCGAAGAGCCCGTCGGCGTACACCGCCAGGCTCGGGGCGAGCGTGGTGTTGCCCCGGTTGACCAGGGCGTACCGGATCAAAGAGCGGCCCTTGTCGACCCGTACGTCCTCGACCGTGAGCGCGGGAAGGATCGGGCCCGCGACCCGCACCTGGACCCGTACCCCCACCTCCCGGCCGCCGCCGGACGCGACGAGCGCCGCCGGGTGGTCGCCGGGCGCGGCGCCCGCCGGGACGGTGACCGCGAACGGCACGTCGGCCCGGGTGCCCGGCGGGATCCGCACCTCGGCCGAGGCGAGCGCCAGCCACGGATCGGCGCCGGGGCGCACCGCGAAGGCGCCGGTGGCGGTGTTGTACGCGGCGGCCCCGCGCAGTCGCAGGGTCAGCGGGCGCGCGGTGGGGTTGGTGAGCGAGAGCCGGTCCTCCAGGACGGAGCCGGGCGCGCCCTCCAGATAGAAGTACGGTCTGCCGTCGCCGCTCGGCCGCGAACCCCCGCCGGACGCGGGCGCGGCGGTCCACTCCCCGTCGGCGGCGTGCGCGGCGGGGGCGGACAGGGCGGTCAGGGCCAGGGCCGCGGCGAGCACGGCCAGGCGGATCGGTCGTGGCGGCATCGGCGGCTCCCCGTCGGGCGGTGCGGCGTGACGACGTGCGGCTTGCGGTGTGCGGCTTACGGCCTGACGCGACTTACGGCTGGGAGCGCGCCCCGCGCCCCCGTGCCCCGGTCAGCCGTGCGCCCGGGCGCCGCGCCTGGTCAGCCACAGCACCCCGGCCGCGCCGCTGAGCAGGACCGTGCCGCCGAGCGTGCCGAGGGCCACGGCCGAGTCGAGCGGGCCGGTCTTGGGCAGCGACTCGGGCGCCGATCCGCCGGTGCCGGTGACGTCGAGCGCGAGGGAGGGGCCGGGGCTGTTGCCCGGGGTGCAGGTCGTGGTGGTGCCCAGCGCCTTGATGGTGAGGATCGAGGCGGTGAAGGTGACCTTGCCGGACGCCCTGGGGGTGTACGTACCGCTCAAGTCGCTGATCTTGATCGGGGTGTTGGCCGGGATCTCGGCCGTGTTGGCCGCTCCGGACACCGCCACCGTGCCCTTGTCCGGGCCGCCCAGCTTGATGACCGCGCTCGGGTTCATCGCCCCGGCGCCCAGCGCCACCGGGCTGGAGGAGACGCCCTTCTGGAACGACATGGTCAGCTTGTAGGCGGTGCCGCTCTTGACGGCCTTGATGTCGATGGGCGACACCGCGGCCTTCGGGCCGATCGGCGTCTCGCACTTGTAGTTGACGTCCACGACGTCGGCGTGGGCGGCCGGGGCGGCCATCAGCACCACCGGGCCCGCAAGGGCAGCCGCAAGGGCGAGTGCTGTCCGCTTCTGGTACGACACGTACGACACCTCGAATTTCCCTCGTTCCCGAGGCCGTTCAAGTTACTGACGGCACATCAGATTGGGCGTCAAGGTACGCCGGGGACCTTGGAGAGGGAAGACACACAACGCAAGGGATGACGGACGCGAGTGACACGAGTGCCCTGGGCGACCGTCCGACGGGTGCGGGGGCGCCCTACGCGGGCGCGGCGAGCTCCGCCCAGACCGTCTTGCCGGGCACTCCGGGCGTACGGACGACGCCCCAGTCCAGACAGAGCCGCTGGACGATGAACATGCCGTGGCCGCCGGGCCGTCCGGCGCGGTGCGGGGTGCGGGGCGCTGGCTGGCCGGAGCCGCGGTCGGTGACCTCCAGGCGCAGCACCTTGGAGGTGCAGGCGACACGGAGCTGCTCGGGGCCCTCGGCATGCAGACAGGCGTTGGTGACCAGCTCGGAGACCACGAGCAGGACGTCCTCGGCGGCCGCGCGCCGGTCGGCGGTGGCGGCCGGGAGCCAGCCCCACTCGTGCAGGGCCTGCCGGGTGAAGTCGCGCGCCAGCGGCACGATCCCACTGGCTCCGTACAGGGCGAGGACGCGCGAGGCCGCGGCCGGAGCTCCGTCCGGCTCGGGGCCGCGGTCGCCCGGCTGATGCTGCCGGGTGGTGCTCATCAGCGCTTCACCTCACCGATTCACCGAACGCCTGGTTCGCCAACGTCTTGAGTCTGGTCTCCTGCCCCGCCGGAGCGGGGTCAGTCTTCCAGTGCGGCTTCGAGCGAATCATGCACGGTGAAGACCGCTTCCGCTCCGGTGATCTCGAAGACGCGGGCCACCACGGGGAGCATGCCCGCCAGATGGACCCCGCCGCCGACCGCCTCGGCCTTCAGCCGGGCGCCCAGCAGCACGTTCAGCCCGGTGGAGTCGCAGAACTCCAGCTGGGCGCAGTCGACGACGAGCCTGCTGCGGCCCGCCTCGACCGCGGCCTCCAGCGGTTCGCTGAGGAGGTCGGCCGTGTGGTGGTCCAGCTCGCCGACAGGCGTGAAGATCTCGCTGCGGCCGTGCGAGCGGACGCCGACCTTGAGCCGGCCCCGATTCGCGCTGCCGACCGTGCCGCGGTCCATGCCCGTCCCTCTTCGCCGTGATGTCGCCGTGCCGCACCGTGACCGGTGCGGCAGTGGTTCGCGTCCGTTTCAGTGCGGAAACTGTGCTCCCCGTCACAAGTGACGCACCTCTCCGCATACGTCACCGAACACGGCTCCGTACACGCGGACTCCCCGAGAACACTACGCCTTCCCTACGCGCCCCGGAAGTCGAACACCGCCCCGAACCGGGCATATACGGACAATGCGACCTTGCGGCGGTACGACGAAAGCGGGTAGGGGTAGTAGAGACAGATTTTCACCGCGACCGGCCATGGAGGCGCCGCACACCGATTCGCCACGTATGGGCATCGGCAGCCATATGCCGAGAACGATGGAGGAGACCCCATGTCACCCCGGCTCGACGAATCCATGGAGACGTCGGCAACGCACGTACCGCACACTCCGATCGAGGGACTCGACGATCTCCCGGAGATCCCTCCCTACGAAGACATCGCGCCGCTGGACGCGCGGGCCCTGTCGAAGACGCTCTTCGCCCGGCTCGACTCCCTCGAAGAGGGCACCCACGCGTACTCCTACGTACGCAACACGCTCGTCGAACTGAACCTGGCGCTGGTCAAGTTCGCCGCCTCCCGCTTCCGCTCGCGCAGCGAGCCGATGGAGGACATCATCCAGGTCGGCACCATCGGCCTGATCAAGGCGATCGACCGGTTCGAGCACGACAGAGGCGTGGAGTTCCCGACCTTCGCCATGCCGACCATCGTCGGCGAGATCAAGCGCTTCTTCCGCGACACCTCCTGGTCGGTCCGGGTGCCCCGGCGCCTCCAGGAGCTCCGCCTCGACCTGGCCAAGGCGGGCGACGAACTCGCCCAGCAACTCGACCGCGCACCGACGGTGGGCGAGCTCGCCGAGCGCCTGGGCATCACCAAGGACGAGGTCGTCGAGGGGATGGCCGCGAGCAACGCGTACACCGCGAGCTCGCTGGACGCCCAGCCCGAGGAGGACGACACCGAGGGCGCGCTCTCGGACCGGATCGGCTACGAGGACCACGACCTCGAAGGCGTCGAGTACATCGAGTCGCTCAAGCCGCTGATCGCCGAACTCCCGCCCCGGGACCGGAAGATCCTGTCGCTGCGCTTCGTCGCCAACATGACGCAGTCCGAGATCGGCGAGGAGCTGGGCATCTCCCAGATGCACGTCTCCCGCCTGCTCGCGCGCACCCTGTCGCGGCTGCGCAAGGGGCTGACGCTCGAAGAGTGAAGCGCGCGGTGAGGCACGCCTGTGCGAGGGCCCGTTCCTTATGGGGACGGGCCCTCGGCGTTGTTGACGAACAGTGCGGCGTGGGTCACATTGAGCGCGGGGCAAGCCGGGGGGTCTGGGGGGACTCATGCCGTACGAGACCACGTCGTGCTCGACGCTCGAAGCGACCATGCGGGACCGGCTGGGGCGCGAGTGCCTGTACCTGCCGTCCTGCCGGCTCGCGCTGTACGTGGCGCTGCGGCACTGGTGCGCGCCCGGCGGCCGGGTCCTGATGTCGCCGGTCAACGACGACGTCATCTTCTTCGTGGTGCTCGCGGCCGGGCTGCGGCCCGTGCAGGCGCCCCTCGACCCGCTCGACGGCTCGATCGACGTCGCCGCCGTGCCCGAGGAGACCTGGTCCGGCCTGTCGGCGGTCCTCACCACCAATCTGTACGGGAACCCGGACCCGGCGCCCGAACTGCGCGCCCGGTGCGACCGGTTGGGCATCCCGCTGATCGAGGACGCGGCGCACGCCATCGGGAGCGAGGTGGCGGGGCGGGCGGTCGGCACCTTCGGCGACGCGGCCGTCTTCTCCCTCTCCAAGCACACCGCCGCCAAGGCGGGCGGCTTCCTCGCGGTCGCCGACCCGGGTCTGCGCGAGGCCCTGGCCAAGGCCCGCGACGAACTCCTCGACCCGCCCCGGCGCACGGCCGAACTCGCCTACTGGGCCCGGCCGTACGCGGAGGCGGCGGTCCGAGGCCTGCGGCTCGCGCCCGCCGCCTGGGCGGTGCTGCGGATGCTCGGCCGCCAGGAGCGCGAGGACATCCGGATGCCGCTCAGACCCGACGAGCTGGGCCGGGCCGTGGCGGCCGCGCCCTCCCTGGGCGACTTCCACTCCTGGGTACGGGTGGACATGCACGACTACCGCACCGGCGCGGGCGGCCTCAGACGCGCCCGGATCGAACGGAAGCTGGGCCGCCTGGACGCGGTGCTCGCCCGGCACCGGGCCGGGGCCGAGCGGCTGCTGGCCAGCGAGTGGGCGCGGCCGGGGCCCGGTCCCGTACAGCCGCTGTTCCGGGTGCCGCTGCTGGTCGAGGACCGGGACGCGGCCCGGGCGGCGCTCGCCGAGGCGCGGGTGAACGTCGGCTACCTCTACGACCCGCCGCTCGACGACTACGCGGGCGCCGCCTTCGCCGACCCCTCGCCCGCCCCCGCGGCCGGGCGCTGGTTCGCGCGGCACGCCCTGCCCGTCGACCCGCTCAAGGCCGAGCTGTCGCTGCGGGTCCTCCAGGAGTCGGGGGCCCGGCCCGCGAGAGGCGGGCCCGCCGGTGTCTGACACCACCTCCGACGCGCGCCGGGCCGTCGACGGGGGCGGGGAGCCGGTGGCCGCGGGGCAGATCGGGGCCGAGTCCGGCGGTGCGCCGCCCGACGGCGGCGGTGACTCCATGTTCCGCAACGCCTACGCGCTGATGCTCTCCACGGCCGTCTCCGCCGCACTCGGCCTCGGCTTCTGGCTGGTCGCGGCCCGCTACTACACCGAGGAGGCGGTCGGCCAGGGCTCCGCCGCCATCGCCGCGATGCGGCTGCTCGCCTCGATCACCGCCACCACCATGATCGGCGCGGTGGTGCGGTACGTGCCGCGCGCGGGCCGGGCGACCGGGCCGCTGGTGGTGCGGGCGTATGTGGCGAGCACCGTGGTGGTGGCGGTGGCGAGCACCGGCTTCCTGTTCACGCTGCCGCTGTGGGGGGCCTCGTACGAACCGCTCGGCGGACCCGCCGCCGGGGCGGTCTTCGTGCTCGCCTCGGTCGCCTGGGCGGTGCTGACCCTCCAGGACGGGGTGCTCACCGGGCTGCGCAAGGCGATCTGGGTGCCGGTCGGCAACGCGGTGTTCTCGCTGGGCAAGCTGCTCCTGCTGGCCGGCTTCGCCGCGTTCACCCTGGGCGTCTTCCTGTCCTGGGCGGCGGCGATGGTCCTGTCGATCCTGCCGCTGGGCTGGCTGATCTTCCGCAGGCTGATCCCGGCCCAGGCGGCCGCCGACCGCGACCGGCCGGTGCCGCGGATGCGCGAGATCGGGCGCTTCCTGGCGGGCGACTCGGTCGGCGCGCTGTTCTCGCTGGCGATGATCAATCTGCTGCCGGTGATGGTCGCGGTCCGCTTCGACGCCGCGCAGAACGGATTCTTCTATATCGCGTACACAGTCGGCGGGACCATGGAGTTCATGGCCATCAACATGGCCTCCTCGCTCACCGCGCACGCCTCGCACAGCCCGGACCGGCTCGCCGACGGCGTACGGGGGGCGCTGCGGCGGATGGCGCTGCTGCTCGTCCCGGTCGTCGTGCTGCTGATCGTCTTCGCCCGGCAGATCCTCGCCCCGTTCGGCGCGGACTACGCCGAGCACGGCACGCTGGTGCTCCGGCTGCTCGCCGCGGCGGCCCTGCCCCGGGTCGCCGTCGAGCTCTACATCGGGGTGCTGCGCGTCCAGGGCCGCACCGGCGTCCTCGCCCTGCTCCAGGGCGCGATGTGCACCCTGGTCCTGGGCAGCGCGGCGGTCCTGCTCGGCACCACCGGCATCGAGGGCGCGGGCTGGGCCGTGCTCGTCTCGATGTGCGGCATGGCGCTCGTCTCGGCGCCCGGGCTGCGCGCGGCCCTCGCCGGACGCGCCACCGTCCGTACGCCCCGGGGGCCCCGGCGCGGTCCCGAGGAGTACGGCACGAGCTGGGCCCGCGACGCGGCGCTGGCGCGGGCGGAGGAGGCGAAGGGGTACGGGACGCGGTGGACGACCCAGACCGCGTACCTCAGCGGCGGGCTGGAGACAGGGACGCCGGCGCTGGGCATTCCGGTGTACGTGCCCGCCGGCGCGTCCGGGAGCGGGCCGGGTGGGGCGACCGCGACCACGCTGCACCTGCGGGCCGTGCGGCCCGGCGAGCCCGAGCCCGACGACGAGCCGCTGCTCACGGCCGTGCTGTGGCTGCTGCTCGGGCTGGCGGCGGGGCTGTTCTGGGTGCCGTTGTCGCGGGCCGAGGACGCGAGGAACGCGGTGTCGGACCACGTCGACGGCACCGGGCTCATCTCCGCGCTGCCGCCCGTCTCGCTCACCGCCGGGGTGCTCCTGATCGTGGTGTGCAGCGCGGCGGTCTCGCTCTACCGGGCCCGGCCCGCCCTGCTCGCCGCCGGACTCGGCGTGACGGTGGCCGCGCTGCACACCGCGCCGCTGATCCTCGGGGTGCAGCCGGACCGGCTGACGGGCCCGTGGCACGCGGCGCTGACGCGCCTGCTGACATCGGTGACGGGCCTTTCGTCGCCCACCGGGGTGGAGCGGGTGCTCCCGACCGCGCTCCAGGTCCTGTGCCTGGCACTCGCGGCGGTGACACTGATTGCGCTGGGTACGCATTGGCGGGTGACGGCTGTGGTGGTGTGGGTGCTGGCGGTCGCGGGGTGGGCGGGGCAGGCGGCGTTCGCCGGGGTGGCGGTGCCGGTGTTTGTAGCGCTTTGCCTGGCGGCGGGCGGGGCGCTGCTGCGGCGCGTGTGGGCCTGACTTCGTCCGCGGGCCGGTGGTGAGCTGGTCGCGCAGTTCCCCGCGCCCCTTTTTCGGCCCGGTGTTTGTCTGCGGGTGGTGGGTGGCTGGTCGCGCAGTTCCCCGCGCCCCTAACCCCTCTGGATCTGCGGGTTGTGGTGGGTTGCTCGCGCCGTTCCCCGCGCCCCTAGAGGTGCCGCTGCGCGGCAATCCCCTGGGCGCCCCGGAGGGGCGATCTCAGGGGCGCGGGGAACTGCGCGACCAGCCACCCACCGGCCCGCAGACGCGCACCGGGCCGAAGCTAGCGCCGTCGCGGGCGCTCCACCGCCCCCCGCGTCGCCGCCGGCAGCGGCAAGCCCGGGAACGCCGACGCCGCCGTCGCAAAGGCAGCCAGGGACACCAGGAACGCCGTCGACGAGAAGCCCTTCACCAGGAACAGGCTCGTCGACACCAGCGCGCCCAGGGACAGGCTGAGCGGGGCCGCGAGGGCCAGGGCCTCCAGGCGGGCGCCGGGGCGCAGCATGTCGGGCTGGGGGTAGAGCAGCGCGAAACCGGGGCCGAAGCAGACGAACAGGAGCACCGGGATCCAGCGCGCCGGGGTGGCGGCGGGCAACTGGGTCGCGCCCAGCGCCACCCAGCCGGACAGCGCCATGGCTATACGGATGCGGTTCCGGGTGAGGGGCATGGCGGATTCACTCCGATCGGATCAGCGGAGAGGAGTCGTGGGGGGCTGGTAGCGCAGGACCGTTCCGTACTCGTTGCGGTCGATCACTCGGAAGCGCGGTGACGCCGACAGTTTGGACGTCAGCTCCGCGAAGCCGCCCGCGGGCAACAGCCCCTCCCCCGCCGTATACACATCCTGCGTATGCGTCAGCAGCACGAACGCCGGTCTGCCGTCCTTGGGCAACCCCGGCTCCAGGAACCCCGCCGGATCCTTCAGCATCCGGATGTTGTCCGGCAGCGCCTGCTCCACGAAGAACCAGTGCTCCAGCTGGTCGTAGCGGTGCAGCGCCATCGGGAAGGAGCCGGTCGCCGCGAGGATCAGCGAGTCGCGCGGCGCCGCGTCGATCACCTTGGTGACCAGCGCCGTCTCGGCGGGCGGGGTGTAGTACATCCGCTCCTTGCCGTAGTACGCGGGCAGGAACCCGGCGACCAGGGCGAGCAGCACGGCGGGCAGCGCCACCGCCGAGATCCGCCGCCGCACCACGGGTGCGACGCCGAAGTACCCCGGCTCCCTGGCCCCGCCCGGCGCCGGCACCAGCGCGGCCGCCGCGAAGAACGCGGCGCCCGGCAGCCCGAACAGATAGACCCGGAAGAGCATTTCGCCGCCGTAGTCGTTGATCGCGAACATCGGTACGGGCGCGATCGAGACCAGCAGCAGCGGCAGCGCGCTCTTGAGCAGTTTGCGCCGGGTCAGCACGGCGAAGGCGGCGAGCGCGGCCACCGCCAGGACCATCACGATGTCCGCCCGGCCCTGGAGGACGGGACCGGGCCCGGTGAGCTCGCCCGCGTACCCCGCCCGTGAGTTGTTGAGGAGGTTGCCCGCGGACTCCTTGAGCGAGTCCAGGGTCTCCACGAACAGCGGGCGGCCCATCGTGAGGTCCCAGACCAGCATGATCAGACCGGTGACGACGAGCAGACCGGGGTTGCGGTAGCGGCGGGTGAGGTTGAGCGCGAACAGGGAGACGCACAGCATCACCGGAGTGAGCTGGTGGGTGAAGTTGATGGCGGCGATCAGCGGGGCGAGGATCACCACGCAGACCGCCCGCTGGCGGGCCGTCGTCGGCGGCGGCACGGACGCGGCCGCCGGGTCCAGGTGCGCCCGCGAGCGCAGGTCCCCGGCCGAGCCGGGGCGCACGAAGTGGCGCAGCACCACGGCGAGCACGGACAGGTGCAGGATCAGCGCCAGGCCCTGCGGCGAGAAGTAGTCCTGGCCCACCCAGTTGGCGACCTCGAAGATCCACACGCCGGTCCACACCAGCCGCCAGTCCTCGGCGAAGGTGCGGTAGACCAGCACCAGGACGGGGATGAGGATCACGCCGTAGAAGAGGGCCGCCCAGTTCAGGTACGACTGGGTGGTCTGCACGCCGAAGGCGCGCACCAGCGCCGAGTTGAGGGTGAAGAAGCCGGGCCACTGGTCGTAGGCGGCCATGTTGCCCGAGAGCGGGGTACCCGGCCGCAGCTCCTGGTTGACCAGCAGGTGCGTGACGACGGCGTCGTGCTTGGAGGCCCACGGGTAGCGGACCGAGTCGTAGAGGATCGCGGTGGGCGCCTTGAGGGCGAAGAGCAGGGCGACGCTGTAGAGGCCGGGCCACCAGGGCGCGGTGCCCGCCCGGCGCAGGCTGACCACGAACCCGGCGGTGAGGACGACGAGGGAGAGGAAGAAGGCGGCGGGCAGCTGGTCGAGCAGGCCCCAGTCGCCCATGTGGCGGTAGTCGATGTGCGGCAGCGCGTACAGCCACAGGGCGGTCGCGAGCACCAACGGCAGCCACGTGAACAGGATCTGAGCTTCGATCAGATCAGGGAGCCCGCGCTTCGAGACGCGCTCGGACTCCCCTTCCTCGCTTGCGCCGCTCTCCGGTGGCAGCTCGCTGCTTCCGGTCGCCGGCGCGGGCACGCGTTGCTGCACAGTGCGACTCCCCCCACGAATGTGGTGCGCGGCCGTCACGCCGCCGTCCCCTGGCTGTCCCTTCAGCGAAGTATAGGAAGCTGCTTCGCCTTTGTGATGCTGTCGTACGGTCCCGGTCCGGGCGTTCGCGCCGGGCCGCTCACCCCGCGAAGACCGGGCCGCGCACAGCCGCCCGCGCCCTGCGGTAGAGCCGCCAGCCCACCGTCGCCGCCGAGTCCCGGTAGGGCGCCACCCGGGCCCCGGCGCCGCGCATCCAGGCCTCGACGTCGGCCGCGGTGTGGCCGCGCCGGACGATCAGACGGGCGATGCGGTACGCGTCGTCGACGTCCGAGCTCAGCGCGTGCCGCACCGCGACGGCGCTCTCGTACCCGGCGGCGCGGGCGGCCCGGCGCACGGCGCCGCTGTTGTAGCCGTGCGGGTACGCGAGATGGGTGACCTCGTGGCCGAGCGCGTCCTCCAACACCGCCTTGGAGTCGGCGAGTTCGCGCCGCAGGGCCTTCGCGGTGAGCGTGTCGAGCTGGGGGTGCGAGACGGTGTGGCCGCCGACCTCCATTCCGTACTCCTCCAGGAGCTTCGCCTGGTCAAGCGTCATCATCGGCGCCGGGGGCAGCAGCGAACGGCCGCTCGGGGCGATGGCGCCGGTGGTGAGGTACGCGGTCGCGGGCAGCCCGCGCGCGGCGAGCGCGTCGGCGGTGGGCCCGGGCAGATCGGCGAACCCGTCGTCGAAGGTGAGCGCGACGGGCCTCGGCGGCAGCGGCGCCCGCCCGGCGAAGTGGTCGGCGAGGGCGCCGACGGTGACCGGGGTGCGCCCGCTCGCCACGACCGCGTCGAGGTGCGCGGTGAACTGCCGTGGCGTCACGGTGAATTCGGCGATCCAGGCGGGCGGGTCGTCCATGACGGCGTGGTACAGGAGGACCGGCACGGGGTGCGTCATCGCGTCGCCTCCCAGGGCCGCCGCAGCCCGCGCACCCGGCGCCGGGCCCGCAGATAGCCGACCGGGCCGTACAGCATGCCCCGGCGCTCAAGGCGGGAGAGGCCGCGCGGCCACGGGTAGTCCTGGGCGCCGTGCTCGCCCGGCACCGACTGCGCGCCCGCGTCCCGGTGGGCGCTGATGGCGCGGGCGTGGGCGAGGCCGCGCGGCAGCCGGGCGAGCAGCGCGGGCAGCAGGGCGGGGCGGCGCACCAGGAGCGCGGTGAGGTAGGCGGTGAGCCCGGCGCCGTACCCGTACGCCTGGTTCTCCAGGTCCTGCCAGGTCTCGCGGTGGTGGTGCCAGACCAGCGCCTCGGGCGTGTAGCCGAGCCGGTGCCCGGCGACGACCACGCGCGCGAACGCGTACAGGTCGTCGCCGCCCCGGGCCGGGGTCCCGGTGCCGGTCGCCGGGTCGAAGCCGCCGACGGCGCGCAGGGCGTCGGCCCGGAAGGCCATGTTGGCGCCGGAGCCGAACCGGCCCGCCGTGAACGGGAACAGCGGCTCGTCGGCGGGCGGCCGGGCCGGGTCGAAGCAGCGCGGCGCGAACCCCTTGGTGAACCCGCCGTGGCTCTCCAGGAGGATCTGCGCGGGTGTGCGCAGCCGGGCGGGCAGTATCAGCCCGGTCGTGCAGCCCAGGCCCGGGTCGGCGGCGAAGGGCGCGGCGAGCGCGCTCAGCCAGCGCGGGTCGGCGACCACGTCGTCGTCGGTGAACGCCAGAATCGTTCCCTCTGCCACGGCCACGCCCCGGTTGTGCGCGGCGGCGAGGCCGGGCACGGGCTCGCGGACATAGCGCACGCCTTGCGCCGCGTAGCTTCCCTCGACGAGCTCGCGGGTCTGGGCGGTCAGCGGGTTGTTGTCGACAACCACGATCTCGTAGTCCGGGTGGTCCTGGGCGAGCAGCGAGTCCAGCGCGCGGGCGAGCTGCCCGGCCCGCTCGCGGGTGGCGACGACGACGCTGGCGCGCGGCAACCGCACCGGCGTCGCGGGCCGCCCGTCCGGCGGCACATGCCCGGCGAGCTGCTTGCGGGCGGCGGCGGCCAGCACCTCGGCGGCGTCCTCACCGGGTCTCACCCGGCCGATCACGGTGCCGACCGGGCGGCCCCGGAACCGGACGAGGACGTAGACCTCCCCCTCCCCGACGGGCGGCCCGCCGGGCGCGGGGGCCAGTGAGAGCACCCCGCCGTCGAGCCCGTCGAGGTCCAGCTCCCCGACGCCGATGCCGCCCTGGACCCCCTGCTCCCGGACAAGCGCCTCGGCCT
Organism: Streptomyces melanogenes; assembly: GCF_014649795.1. GTDB lineage: Bacteria > Actinomycetota > Actinomycetes > Streptomycetales > Streptomycetaceae > Streptomyces > Streptomyces noboritoensis. The sequence goes on along the minus strand of NZ_BMTS01000002.1, from coordinate 633,625 downwards.
CGGGCATGAGCGGCGCGTGGGCTCTGTATGCGTGTGCGTGTGCCGTACGACGTGACATGGCGACTCCCCCGTGATCTTCAGGGTGGTGCGGCGGGTCTAGCGCCCACCGCGCAGGCGGCCCGCCTGCTTCAGCGTGCGCTGGGCGAAGGCGGCGAGCGCGGGCCGCTCCCGGACGAACCCGTGCGCGCGGCGGGACGGCTCACGGCCCAGCCAGTGCAGTGCGGCCCCGGCCCCCGGCCGCACCGCCGCGCCCTCGTACACCGGGATCTCCCCGGTCTTCAGCCCGTCCTTGTACTCGGCGGCCCCCCGCCCCAGGTCGAGCACCCCGATCCCGGCGGCCGCCGCCGCCCCGGCCATCCGCAGATGCAGGACGAGCCCGGGCGAGTACTTGGCGAACTCCGGGTCGTACGAAGGGAACCAGCACGACAGGACCGTCCGCGAGCGCAGCCCGAAGTGGGCGGCGACCGGGCGGTCAGCCGCATAGAGGACGGACAGGACGCCGGAGCAGCCGGGCGCGCCGGTGTGCGCGAGGTAGCGCACCAGGGTGCTGATCCACTCCTGCGCGAACCGGTCGCGGCGGCCGGTGCGGCGGTACTGCGCGGACTTCCACGCCATGAGCTGCCGCAGCGCCGCCGGATCCCGCTCGTCGAAGACGAACCGCACCTCGCCCGCCTGCCGCCCCAGCTTGCGCTCCTTGGCGGCGGTGGTGCGGAAGAACTTGGGCGAGCGCTCGCGCAGCCCGCTCTCGTACGCCTCGTACCCCGCGCCGACGTCGACGACGAAGGAGGGGTACGAGTCGGCCGCGCCCCGGACGAACAGCTCCTGCCCGGCCTCCAGATTGTCGAACTCCCAGGCGGAGAGGGAGCAGGCCCGAAGCAACTCGTGGGCCTGCAAGTCGAGTTCGGGCCGAGCGACGATCCCCTGACAGTCGGACACCCCGAACCCGATGGCCCGCCCGCGTCCGAACCGCCCCTTCTCGAAGGGGAAGAAGGCGGCGGGTTCACCCCCCTCACGGACCACCGCGACCCGCGCCGAGGGCCGCACATGGGCGACGGCGAGGGTGAACTCGGGCTCCATGAACGGGTTCGCGGGCGCGCCCGACTTAGCCCGTATCTCCCGCCAGAGATCCAGCTCCCCGGCGTTCAGCTCCCCGGGTCTGACCACCCGGATCCGGCCACCACGTCCACTGCTCAACTCGACCCCCCGGTCTCCCCGTGAGCATGTGCCAAGGACGGTACCGGGGGAAATGTCGGGAGGGTAGCGGGTCGGCCGTCTTGTAACCGTACGGTGAAAGTCGCCCGGTAGTCGCCCTAGTCGGCGAGCGCGGCGGTGACGGCCGCTTCCGCGTGGAGGCGGGTGGTGGGGAACACCGGTACGGGGCTGTGTTCCTGACGGATCAGCAGCTCGATCTCGGTGCAGCCGAGGATGACGCCTTCGGCCCCTTCGGCGACGAGCCGGGTGATGACCTCCTGGTACGCGGCCCGCGACTCGTCCCGGACCACGCCCAGGCACAGCTCCTCGTAGATGACGCGGTGGACGAGGGCGCGGTCGTCGGCGTCCGGGGTGATGACCTCAAGGCCGTGCGAGCGGAGCCGGTCCCGGTAGAAGTCCTGCTCCATGGTGAAGGCGGTGCCGAGGAGGCCGATACGGCGGATGCCCCGGGCCCGTACGGCCCCGGCGGTCGCGTCGCCCAGGTGCAGCAGCGGTACGGAGACGGCGGCGGTGACCTGGTCGGCCACCTTGTGCATGGTGTTGGTGCAGATCAGCACGAGGTCGGCGCCTGCCGCCTCCAGGCCCTTGGCGGCCGCCGCCAGGACGTCGCCCGCCCGCTCCCACTCCCCCGCGCGCTGGAACTCCTCGATCTCGGCGAAGTCGACGGAGTGCAGGACGCAGCGGGCGGAGTGCAGTCCGCCGAGCCGTTCGCGTACGAGCTCGTTGAGGAGCCGGTAGTACTCCGCGCTGGATTCCCAGCTCATTCCGCCGATCAGTCCGATGGTCTTCATCCGGCCACTCTAGGCTGGGCATGATCGATTGGGATCGTCGCTTGACTCGATGAAGCTCGATGAAGCTCGACGAAGGGTGGGGACGCGGATGTTGACCGAGGTCGCGGGGATCAAGGTGCCCGAGGGGCACGCGGCGGAGGCGGCGCGGCTGGTCTGCGCGGAGTACGCGGACGAGGCGCTGTACCACCACTCGGTGCGGTCGTACTTCTTCGGTGCGGCGTGGGCGGAGGAGCGGGGCCTCGACTACGACCGGGAGCTGTTCTTCGTCTCCTCGCTCCTGCACGACCTGTCCCTCATGCCGCCCTTCGACAGCCACACCCTGCCGTTCGAGGAGGCGGGTGGCCATCTGGCCCGCGTCTTCACGGCGGGCCTCGGCTGGCCCGACGCGCGCCGCGACCGGGCGGCCGAGCTGATCGTGCTGCACATGCGGGACGACGTGTCGCCGGAGGTGGACGTGGAGAGCCGGCTGCTGCAGGTGGGGACGAGCGCGGACGTGTCCGGTACGGGGCTTTCGGCGTTCTCCCCCGCCTTCCAGGCGGAGCTGGTGGCCGCGTACCCCCGACTGGGCTTCGCGTCCAAGTTCGTATCCCTGTTCCACGACCAGGCCCGGCGGAAGCCGGGGTGTGCGGCGGGGGAGCTGGTTGCGGGGGGTTGGGAGACGCGAGCACTGGGGAACGGCCTGGACCGGGCGTAGCCCCTCCCCCCTCCTCCCCCCCACGCCGCTGTGGGCATGCGTGCCGCTAGGGGCGGCACGGGTGGGCACAGCGGCGACCCGCGTGCGCGGGTGAGCACTCCCCCCACCACGACCGGCGCCGCGGGAACGGGCTGGGGCCGGGCGGGTTGCACTTGGCGGCGTGCGCCGCGTGCCGCTGTGCCCACCCGTGCCGCCCCAGCGGCACGATTGCCCACAGCTAGGTAGGTGGATAGGTAGGGCAGGCAGGTGGGCAGGTAGCCGCGTCGTGCCCTCGTCCCGCGCTCCCCCAGGAGGTCCCGTGTCTCACCCCGTCATCGCCGTGACCGGCGCCAGTGGAGCCATCGGTGGGCGTGTAGCCCGGCGGCTTGCCGAGAAGGGGGTCGCGACGCGGCTGGTTGGGCGGCGGGCTGAGCGGTTGCCTGAGCTGGTCGGGGCCGTCAAGGCCTCGGGTGCTGCTTTCGGGGACCTGGACGCCATGCGGGGCGCGCTCGCCGGGGCCGAGGACATGCTGATGGTGTCGGCTCACGAGAGCCCCGGCCGCGTACAGGACCACATCACCGCCGTGGACGCCGCCGTCGCCGCCGGCGTACGCCGCATCGTGTACGTCTCGTTCCTCGGCGCCGCCCCCGACGCCACGTTCACCTTCGCCCGCGACCACTGGCACACCGAGCAGTACATCCGGGGCACGGGCCTGGCGTACACGTTCCTGCGGGACAGCCTCTACCTGTCCGGGCTCGCCGCGATGGCGGGACCGGACGGGGTGATCCGGGGCCCCGCCGGGGACGGCCGGGTCTCGGGCGTGGCGCACGACGACATCGCGGACGTGGCCACGGCGGTGCTGGTGGGGGAGGGCCACGACGGCGTCACTTACGACGTCACCGGGCCCGCACCCCTCACCCTCGCCGACGTCGCCGCCGAGCTCAGCCGGGTCACCGGCCGGGAGATCACCTATCTGCCCGAGACCCGCGAGGAGGCCTTCGCCTCACGGGCCGGGTACGGCGCCGAGGAGTGGGAGGTCACCGGCTGGGTGAGTTCGTACGAGGCGATCGCCGCCGGGGAGATGGCGACGGTCGCCGACACCGTGCCCCGGCTGACCGGCCACCCGGCGCAGTCGTTCGCCGCGTACCTGGACGCCCACCCCAGGGCCTACCGGCACTTGATGCCCTGACGCCAGACGTCGCTGATCAGCGGCACACCGGGCCGGTAGGCGAGGTGGACGTGGCTCGGGGCGTCGAGCAGCGCGAGGTCGGCGCGGGCGCCCGGCGCGATCCGGCCGACGTCGCTGCGGCGCAGCGCGGCCGCGCCCCCGGCCGTGGCGGCCCAGACGGCCTCGTCCGGGGTCATCTTCATGTCCCGTACGGCCAGCGCCACGCAGAACGGCATCGAGGACGTGAACGAGGACCCCGGGTTGCAGTCCGTGGACAGCGCGACGGTCACCCCCGCGTCGAGCAGCCGCCGGGCGTCGGGCCACTGCGCGCGCGTGGAGAACTCGGCGCCGGGCAGCAGGGTCGCGACCGTGTTTCCGTTCGCCAGCGCGTCGACGTCGGCGTCGGTGAGGTGGGTGCAGTGGTCGGCGCTGGCCGCGTCGAGCTCGACGGCGAGCTGGACGCCGGGGCCGTACGAGAGCTGGTTGGCGTGGACGCGGGGGATGAGGCCCTTCGCCTTGCCCGCGAGGAGGATCGCGCGGGCCTGGTCCCCGTCGAACGCGCCCTTCTCGCAGAAGACGTCGACCCAACGGGCGTACGGGGCGCAGGCGTCGAGCATCTCACCGGTGACGAGCGCGACGTAGGCGGCGGGGTCGTCGGCGTACTCAGGGGCCACGATGTGTGCCCCGAGGTAGGTGACTTCGTCCGTGTGCTCGGCCGCGATGCGCAGGGCGCGGGCCTCGTCCTCGACGGTGAGCCCGTACCCGGACTTGGTCTCGAACGTCGTCGTCCCCTGGCGCAGGGCCTCGCCGATGTACCGGGCGACGTTCGCGCCCAGCTCGGCGTCGGTGGCGGCGCGGGTGGCGGCGACGGTGGTCCGGATCCCGCCCGCCTTGTACGCCTGCCCCGACATCCGGGCGTTGAACTCCTGGGTGCGGTCGCCCGCGAAGACGAGGTGGGAGTGGGAGTCGACGAAGCCGGGGATCGCGGCGCGGGCGTTCGCGTCGTGGGTGGTGTCGGCGGCGGGGGCGTCGCTGCTCCGCCCTACCCAGGCGATGGTGTCGTTCTCGATCACGACTGCGGCGTCTTCGATGAGGCCGAGGGGGGTGGGGCCGAGGGTGGGGTCGTTGGTGACGAGGGTGGAGATGTTGGTGACGAGGGTGGTGGTCATGTGCTGCTCCTGTCCGGTGGTCGGCGTTCTTGTCCCCCACCCGCCCCTTCCCGAAAGCCCTCGGGCGGGCGGCCGGGTTCGTTGGCTGCGGACCGTACTGGGTTGCTCGCGCAGTTCCCCGCGCCCCTGAAACGCCCCTACGGGGCGCCCTGGGACTGCCGCGCAGCGGCATCCAAGGGGCGCGGGGAACTGCGCGACCAGTTGGGGACGGCCCGCAGACGAACGGCACCCGTGGGGGCTAATCCCGTAGGGACGTGATCGCCTCCGTCAAGGCCGCCCCCGCGTCCGGGACCGACACGTGCACCCCGTCCCGCACCACCGCACGCCCCCCGACCACCACATGCCGTACATCCGCCGCAGACCCCGCGAACACCGCCGTCTCCGCGCCAAGACGCGGCACCGCACCCGCCGTGCGGGGCGACGACAGGTCCAGCGTCACCAGGTCGGCGAGCGCGCCCGAAGCGATGCGGCCCGCGTCGGCCCAGCCCAGGGCCGCGTGCCCGTCCGCCGACGCCGCCCGCAGCAGCGCGGCCGCAGTCCAGTGCCCCCGCGTCCGCGTCCGCAGCCGCTCGTTCAGCTCCATCGCCCGCGCCTCCTCCAGGAGGTCGATCACGGCGTGGCTGTCGCTGCCCAGCGAGAGCGGGGATCCGGCGCGCTGGAGGGCCACGGCGGGGCCGATGCCGTCCGCCAGGTCCCGTTCTGTCGTCGGGCACATGCAGGTGCCCGTCCCGGACCCGCCGAGCAGCGCGATGTCCTCGTCGGTGAGGTGGGTGTTGTGGACGCCCGTCGTCCGCGCGCCCAGCACCCCGTGGTCCGCGAGCAGCCGCGTCGGGGTGCGGCCGTGCGCGGCCAGGCACGCCTCGTTCTCGGCGATCTGCTCGGAGAGGTGGACGTGCAGCGGCGCCTCCCGCTCCTCGGCCCACGCCGCGACGTCCCGCAACTGGTCCGCCGGAACGGCCCGTACGGAGTGGATCGCCGCTCCGATCCGTACCCCGTCGCGCGGCTTCAGCAGCGACACCCGCTCGGCCCACGCCCGCGCCGTGCCGTCGGAGAACCGCAGCTGGTGCGTGTTCGGAGGCTCGCCGAAGCCGGAGGACAGATACGCCGTGTCGAGCAGTGTGATCCGGATCCCGGCGTCCGCGGCGGCCGCGATCAGCGCCTCGCCCATCGCGTTCGGATCGGCGTACGGCGTGCCGCCGGGCGCGTGGTGGAGGTAGTGGAACTCGCCCACCGCCGTGACCCCGGCCAGCGCCATCTCCGCGTACACGGCCCGCGCCAGCGCGTAGTACGACTCGGGCGTGAGCCGCGCGGCGACCGCGTACATCGTCTCGCGCCAGGTCCAGAACGTGCCCGAGCCGACCTGGACCGTGCCGCGCAGGGCCCGGTGGAAGGCGTGCGAGTGGGCGTTGGCCAGGCCCGGCAGGGTGAGGCCGCGCAGGGCGACGGCGCCGGGGGGCGGCGCCTCGACTCCCGTGCGGACGGCGGAGATCCGGCCGTCCGCCACCTCCACCAGCACGCCGGGCTCCACCACGGGGTCGAGCCAGGCGTGCTCCAGCCAGTACGACGTCACCTGCACGCCAGACCCTCCAGTACGTCGGCGAGTGCGAGCACCCCGGCCACGCAGTCGTCCTCGCCGGCGAACTCGGCCGGGGAGTGCGAGACGCCGGTGGGGTTGCGTACGAACAGCATGGCGGTCGGGACCGTCCCGGAGAGGATTCCGGCGTCGTGTCCGGCGCCGGTGCCGAGGACGGGGGTGTGCCCGCCGAGGATCTTCGCGAGCTCGTCGCGCAGGGCGTGCCCGAACTCGACGACGGGCGTGAACGACTCCCGTACGACGGTGAGGTCCACGCCGTCCCGCTCGGCGCGGTCCCGGGCGGCGCGCTCGATCGCCGTGACGACGGTGTCGAGGGTCGCCTGGTCGGCGGCGCGCGAGTCCAGCCAGCCGCGCACCAGCGACGGGATGGCGTTGACGCCGTTGGGCTCGCAGGAGATCTTGCCGAAGGTGGCGACCGCGCCCGCGAGTTCGGCCTCGCGGCGGGCGGCGAGGACGGTTTCGGCGTACGTGAGCATCGGGTCGCGCCGGTCCACCAGGCGGGTGGTGCCCGCGTGGTTGGCCTCCCCGGCGAAGTCGAACCGCCAGCGGCCGTGCGGCCAGATCGCCGAGGCGATGCCGACGGCGTCGCCGCTGAGGTCGAGGGCGCGGCCCTGTTCCACGTGCAGCTCGACGAACGCGCCGATACGGGCGAGGCGTTCGGGGTCGGGGCCGATGGCGTCCGGGTCGTAGCCCGCCGCCTCCATCGCCTGCGGGAGGCTGATCCCGTCGCCGTCGCGCAGCCGGTGCGCGGCCTCGACGGTCAGCTGCCCGGCGGCGAGCCGCGAGCCGACGCAGGCGAGGCCGAAGCGGGCGCCCTCCTCGTCGCCGAAGTTGACGATGGCGAGGGGGCGGGTCGGTACGGCGCCGCGCCTGCTCAGTTCGTCCAGGGCGGCGAACGACGATACGACGCCGAGGGGGCCGTCGAAGGCGCCGCCGTCGGGGACGGAGTCCAGGTGGGAGCCCGTGACCACGGCGTCGCCGGCGGTCGGGTCGCCGGCCCAGGCCCACTGGTTCCCGTTCCGGTCGAGCTCGTAGGTGAGCCCTCGGGCTTCGGCCTGTGCGCGGAACCAGGCGCGGCACTCGGCGTCGGCGCCGGTCCAGGCGAACCGGCGGTAGCCGCGGGTGTCGGCGTCCCGCCCGATGGGGGCGAGGTCGCGCCACATCTCGTGGAACGAGGGAGTCTCCCCCACCCCGCCCCTTCCCGAAAGCCCTGGCCGGGCGGCTGTCGTTTGTCCGCGGACCGTGGTGGGCTGGTCGCGCAGTTCCCCGCGCCCCTGAGGGGCGGGGCCTGCGGCCCCAGCCCCCTCACCCTCCGCCGAGGCGTCCTCGGTCACTCCGACTCCCGCATCGGGACCCGCACGCCCCGCTCGTCCGCGACCGACTCCGCGATGTCGTAGCCCGCGTCGACGTGGCGGATGACTCCCATCCCGGGGTCGTTCGTCAGGACGCGGCGGATCTTCTCGCCCGCCAGCGCCGTCCCGTCCGCCACCGTCACCTGGCCCGCGTGGATGGAGCGGCCCATGCCGACGCCGCCGCCGTGGTGCAGGGAGACCCAGGACGCGCCGGAGGCGACGTTGACCATGGCGTTCAGGAGCGGCCAGTCCGCGATCGCGTCCGAGCCGTCGAGCATCGCCTCGGTCTCGCGGTACGGGGACGCCACCGAGCCGCAGTCGAGGTGGTCGCGGCCGATCGCCAGCGGGGCCGCCAGCTCGCCGGACGCCACCATGTCGTTGAAGCGCTCGCCCGCCTTGTCGCGCTCGCCGTAGCCGAGCCAGCAGATGCGCGCGGGCAGGCCCTGGAAGTGGACGCGCTCGCCCGCCATCTTGATCCAGCGGTGCAGGGACTCGTTCTCCGGGAACAGGTCCAGGATCGCCTTGTCCGTCTTGGCGATGTCGGAGGCCTCGCCGGACAGCGCGGCCCACCGGAAGGGGCCCTTGCCCTCGCAGAACAGCGGGCGGATGTACGCGGGGACGAAGCCGGGGAAGGCGAACGCCCGGTCGTACCCGGCCAGCTGGGCCTCGCCGCGGATCGAGTTGCCGTAGTCGAAGACCTCGGCGCCCGCGTCCATGAAGCCGACCATCGCCTCGACGTGCTTGGCCATGGACTCACGGGCGCGGGTGGTGAAGCCCGCCGGGTCCTTCGCCGCGTACGAGGCCATGTCGTCGAAGTCGACGCCGACGGGGAGGTAGGCGAGGGGGTCGTGGGCCGACGTCTGGTCGGTCACGATGTCGATCGGCGCGCCCTCGGCCAGCATCTGCGGCAGCAGCTCCGCCGCGTTGCCGAGCAGGCCGATGGAGAGCGGGCGACGGGCGTCGCGCGCCTCGACCGCCAGCTCCAGCGCGTGCCGCAGGTTGTCGGCCTTGACGTCCAGGTAGCGGTGCTCGATGCGGCGCTCGATGGCGCGCGGGTCGACGTCGATACAGATCGCGACGCCGTCGTTCATCGTCACGGCGAGCGGCTGCGCGCCGCCCATGCCGCCGAGCCCGGCGGTCAGCGTGATCGTCCCGGCGAGCGTGCCGTTGAACTTCTTCGCCGCGACGGCCGAGAAGGTCTCGTAGGTGCCCTGGAGGATGCCCTGGGTGCCGATGTAGATCCACGAACCGGCCGTCATCTGGCCGTACATGGTGAGGCCGAGGGCCTCAAGGCGGCGGAACTCCTCCCAGTTCGCCCAGTCGCCCACCAGGTTGGAGTTGGCGATCAGGACGCGCGGGGCCCACTCGTGGGTCTGCATCACGCCGACCGGGCGGCCGGACTGGACGAGCATCGTCTCGTCCTGCTTGAGGGTCCGCAGGGTGCGCACCATCGCGTCGAAGGAGCGCCAGTCGCGCGCGGCCTTGCCGGTGCCGCCGTAGACGACGAGCTTGTCGGGGTGCTCGGCGACCTCGGGGTCGAGGTTGTTCTGGAGCATCCGGAGGGCGGCTTCCTGCTGCCATCCCAGGGCGCTCAGTTCCGTACCGCGCGGTGCCCGTACGGGGCGGGGTCCTGACATGGCGAGGCCTCCTCACGACGTGACTCAGATATTCACATCCTGGCCGTCTGAATAGAACTAGTCAATAGACCGGGTGGGGGGAAGGCGGAGGAGGAGCGCGGATTCGGGGCGTATCCCTGCGCCGCCGCACCGCCGGTGCTTGGCTTGATCCCATGACCGACACACCGGCGGCGGAGCGCCGCGACCAGGCGGTGCGGGCGGCCGTGGAGCAGGGGCTCGTCGGTCCGGACGCCCCGCTCGCCGCCCTCCTCGACGTCACCGGCATCCGGCTCGGCGCGGCCGCGCTGACCTCGGCCTTCGCGGCCGTGACCGACGCGCCCGTGCTGCACGCCTTCGCCGTCAAGGCGTGCCCGCTGGTGCCCGTGCTGCGGCTGCTGGCGAGCGAGGGGCTGGGTGCGGAGGTCGCCAGCCCCGGCGAGCTGGCGCTGGCCCGCGCGGCCGGGATCGGGCCCGCCCTCACCGTCCTGGACTCCCCCGCCAAGACCCCCGCCGAGCTGCGCGAGGCCCTCGCCCTGGGGATCGCCGTCAACGCCGACAACCCGCAGGAGCTGGCCCGCCTCGACGCGCTGGTCGCCTCCGCCGCGACCGCCTCGCCGCTGGGCCTGCGGATCAACCCGCAGCTGGGCGCGGGGTCCATCGGCGCGCTCTCGACGGCGACGCGGACCTCGAAGTTCGGGGTGGGGCTGCGGGACGAGGGGGCCCGGGAGTGGATCGTGGAGGCGTACGCGGCCCGCCCCTGGCTCACCCGGCTGCACACCCACGCGGGCTCCCAGGGCGTGCCGCTCGCGCTGATGGCGGAGGGCGTGCGGACGGCGTACGAGCTGGCCGAGGAGGTCAACGCGCGCGTGGGCCGCCGCCAGATCGACACGGTCGACCTCGGCGGCGGGCTGCCGGTGAACTTCGCCTCCGACGAGGAGAGCCCGACGTACGAGGAGTACGCGCGGCTGCTCCTGGCCGAGGTCCCCGGCCTCTTCGACGGCTCGTACGCGCTGGTGACCGAGTTCGGCCGCTCGCTGCTCGCCAAGCACGGGACGGTGCTGGCGCGGGTGGAGTACGCGAAGACGTCCGGGGGGCGACCCATCGCGGTCACCCACGCGGGCGTCCAGATCGCGGCCCGTACGGTGTACGCGCCCGCCTCCTGGCCGCTGCGGATCGCCGCGTACGGCCCGAAGGGCCGCCCCAAGCCCGGCCCGCCCGTCCTTCAGGACGTGGCCGGTCCGGCCTGCTTCGCGGGCGACCTGCTGGCGGAGGCGCGGTTGCTGCCGCGGCTTGAGCAGGGGGATTACGCGGCGGTGCTGGACACCGGGGCGTACTACTTCGCCCACCACTACGCGTACAACAGCCTCGCCAGGCCGGGCGTCTACGGCTTCACCGCGTCGCCGTCGGGCGTCCGCTTCGCGGTGGTCCGCGAGCCGCAGTCCCTCACGGAGATCGTGACGGAGTCGGGGGGTGCGACCCCGGATGCGCTGCTCTAGCGAGCGGCCAGGACGCGCTTTCGCCTGCGGCCTGGTGGGTGGCTGGTCGCGCAGTTCCCCGCGCCCCTGAAAACCCTCGTTCGTCTGCGGACCGTGGCCGGTTGCTCGCGCAGTTCCCCGCGCCCCTAAAAGCCTGTGGCTGAGCCGAGTTCTCCAGCTGCGGCCTACTACCTAGGGGCGCGGGGAACTGCGCGACCAGTTGGGGACGGCCCGCAGACAAACAACCGGCCCGATAAGGGGCGCGGGGAACTGCGCGCTCAGCCACCCACGGGCCGCAGGCGAACAGCGGCCCCGGGGGGCACGGCCTACTCCACGAACAAGCCGCGCCCCGCGGCCCCCGCGTCGAACTCCTCCAGGCGGGCCTGCGCGTCCGGCAGGTCGTCGCACATGGCCTCCAGGAGCACACGGCCAAGGAGCATCGGGGCACAGGCCGTGTCGAAGGCGAGGCCCGTGCCGACGGCGGCCGGGATCAGCAGGTCACTGTGGCGCGCCACCGGCGCGAACGCGGAGTCGGCGACCGTGACCACCCTGAGCCCCACGGACCGCGCGTACGCCAGCGCGTCCACCACCTCCCGAGGATGCCGCGGCAGCGCGAAGCACAGCAGCGCCGACGCCCCGGCCCGGCGCGCCGCGTCGATGCGGTCCACCAGCATCGAGCCGCCCTCGTCGAGCAGCCGTACATCGGGGTGGACCTTGGCCGCGAAGTACGCGAAGCCGCGCGCCTGCGAGGAGGCCGCGCGCAGACCGAGCACCGGCAGCGGCCGGGACGCGGCGAGCAGCCGCCCCGCCTCCTCGACCGGCGCCGGATCCGCGAGCAGGCCCGCCAGATGCCGCAGGTTCTCGATCTCGGCCTGGACCGCCTGCTGGTACTCGTTGTACTCGTCCTCGCCCTCCTCGGGCGCGGCCGCGGGCACCACCTCGCGCAGATGGCGGCGCAGCGCCGGGTACCCGTCGAAGCCCAGCGCGACCGCGAATCGCGTCACCGACGGCTGGCTCACCCCGGCCAGCTCGGCCAGCTCCACGCTCGACAGGAACGGCACGTCGGCGGCCCTGCGCACCATGGAGTGGGCGATCCGCCGCTGGGTCGGCGTCAGCCGACGCCCCTCGAAGAGCTGTTGCAGCCGTGCGGCAGGCCCGTCGCTCATGCCGTCCCCCCTTCGTCACGCCCGGAGCCCGGCACGCCCGGAACTCCACGATATTCAGTCGCCCAGCACTCTGCATGACCATATGCAGACGGGCAAGTACGGGGGCTATCCCCACTGCGCCCGCGCCGCCCGCTCCGTACCGTGGGGAAGCATGGAAGCCCGCGACGCCGACCTGAGAAAAGAACTCGACGCCACCCTGCACGCCCGCAGGGAGCTCGGCGAGGAGTACGAGCCCGCGCTCGTCGACTCCTTCCTGGAGAAGGTGGAGCAGCGCCTGGACCCGGCGATCGACCGCCGGGTGCGGCGCCAGCTCGCCGAACAGCAGATGGTGGTGGCCCGCGGCGGCCGCCCGTCCGGCCAGAGCCCCGACCTGGGCTTCGGCGAGCGGTTCGGGTTCGGCATGATCTCGCTGGTCCTCGCCATCCCGCTGTCCGCGATCGGCGCCGTGAACGCGGGGCTGAGCGGCCTCTTCGTCACCTGGCTCGGCATCTTCGGCGTGAACGCCGTGCACGCCGCCCGCCCGTGGCCGTGGCCGCGCCGCCACCGGGGCGACGAGGACTGAGAAGACTGAGCGCGGGGACCGCCGCACCCCCGGTCGCCCGGGGGGCGGGACGACGGCGGTCCCCGCGCGGGACACGGTCCCGGGTCAGGGCCGGTCGCCGCGTCCTGGGCGTCGGGAGGTCCGGGAGCCGCTCCGGAGGTCCTTGACGCCGCTGGTGGTGCCGGCCGGGTCTCCCCCGCCGACATCCACCAATGTGCCGCACTCGTGTTAAGCCGGTGCTGCGCGGACATGTCGCGCTCGTACCAATTCCGCGACCAACGCGACGGACCGTCAACTGACGCGGGGCGTACGGCGGTCGGGCGTACGGGCATACGGGCATACGGGCGTCAGGGGTGGGCCGGATGCGCCGGGTGCGCGGTGGACGGCTCGGTGGCGGTCAGCCGCCGCCGGCGGCGGTGCTTGAGCAGCGCCCAGGGCGCGCGCGCCCCGCTGACCTCGGTGCCGGGCTCCGCCGCCGCCTCGGCCGCCGCCTTGGCGACCGGCAGGATGTCCTCGTCGCGGTCCGCGTCCAGCCGGTCGGCGTCCGGCCACAGCCCGAGCGAGGCGCAGAGCGTGGGCAGCACGGCCATCGCGGCCGTCGCGTACCCCTCGGCCGACGGGTGGTAGTTGTCCGGCCCGAACAGCTCGCGCGGGTTCGCCTCGAACTCGGGGCCCAGCAGATGGCCCAGCGAGACCGTCCGCCCGCCCTGCTCGACCACCACGATCGTCTGCGCGGCCGCGAGCTGGCGCGAGACCCGGCGGGCCAGCCAGCGCAGCGGCTGGTAGACCGGCTCGACCGAGCCGAGGTCGGGGCAGGTCCCCACGACCACCTCGGCGCCCGCCGTCCGCAGCCGCCGCACCGCGCCCGCCAGATGGCGTACGGAGGTGGTGGGCGGCATCCGGTGGGTGACGTCGTTCGCCCCGATCATGATCACGCAGACGTCGGGGATCCGGGCCGGGTCCCCGAGCAGCAGCGAGACCTGGCGGTCCAGGTCGTCCGACTGGGCGCCCGGCTGCGCCACGTTCCGCAGCGTGACCATCTGCTCGGCCACCGCCGCCAGCCCCGAGGCGAGCAGCGCGCCCGGGGTCTGCCCGGCCCGCCGCACGCCCTGCCCGGCGGCCGTGGAGTCCCCCAGGACGCCCATGCGCAGCGGGGGCGTGCCGTTGGCGAACGCCACTCCGTACAGTCCGTCGGCGCTCGGCGGGTGCGGGGCGGTGCCGCCGCCCACCGACCGTTTGGCCAGCGCCGCCTCGGCGAGCAGCACGCCGACCGCGGCCGTGGCGAGCAGCCCGATCCCGCCCCCGCCGAACGCCGCGCCCGCCGCGATCCGGCGGGCCACCCTCGCCCTCGAACCGGCCGAAACCCCGGCCGACACGGTCGACACACTCCCAGCCACCGCCACCTCCTTGGAGCCGTACATCAGCTACCTGCCCGGTGACAGGTGTCGCTCAATCCCGCCGTGAGGTGAACGGGCGCTCGCTCTGCGCATACGCTGGCGGCACCATCACGGAGACCCCGGAGACAACGGTGCAATTCCACGACTCGATGATCAGCCTCGTCGGCAATACCCCGCTGGTGAAGCTCAACAGTGTGACCGCGGGCATCCAGGCGACCGTCCTGGCCAAGGTCGAGTACTTCAACCCGGGCGGGTCGGTCAAGGACCGGATCGCCGTGCGCATGATCGAAGCGGCGGAGCAGAGCGGTGCGCTCAAGCCGGGCGGCACGATCGTGGAGCCCACCTCGGGCAACACGGGTGTCGGTCTTGCGATCGTGGCCCAGCAGAAGGGCTACAAGTGCATCTTCGTCTGCCCGGACAAGGTGTCGCTCGACAAGATCAACGTCCTGCGTGCGTACGGGGCCGAGGTCGTCGTCTGCCCGACGGCGGTCGACCCGGAGCACCCGGACTCGTACTACAACGTCTCGGACCGGCTGGTGCGCGAGACGCCCGGTGCCTGGAAGCCGGACCAGTACAGCAACCCGAACAACCCCCGCTCGCACTACGAGACCACCGGTCCCGAGCTGTGGGAGCAGACCGACGGGAAGATCACGCACTTCGTGGCGGGCGTCGGCACCGGCGGCACGATCTCCGGCACCGGCAAGTACCTCAAGGAGGTCTCCGGCGGCTCCGTGCGCGTCGTCGGCGCGGACCCCGAGGGCTCGGTCTACAGCGGCGGCTCCGGCCGTCCGTACCTGGTCGAGGGCGTGGGCGAGGACTTCTGGCCGACGGCGTACGACCGTCAGGTCACGGACGAGATCGTCGCGGTCTCGGACAAGGACTCGTTCCAGATGACCCGCCGCCTCGCCAAGGAGGAGGGGCTCCTGGTGGGCGGCTCCTGCGGCATGGCGGTCGTGGCGGCGCTGCGGGTGGCGGAGGGCCTGGGTCCGGACGACGTGGTCGTCGTCCTGCTGCCCGACTCCGGCCGCGGCTACCTCTCCAAGATCTTCTCCGACGAGTGGATGGCCGGGCACGGCTTCCTGGAGGAGGCGGGCCCGTCCGCCCGCATCGGCGACGTCCTCGCCGACAAGGAGGGCGCGATGCCGTCCCTCGTCCACATGCACCCCGAGGAGACGGTCGGGGAGGCGATCGAGGTGCTGCGCGAGTACGGCGTGTCGCAGATGCCGATCGTCAAGCCCGGCGCGGGCCACCCCGACGTGATGGCCGCGGAGGTCATCGGCTCGGTGGTGGAGAAGGAGCTCCTGTCGGCCCTCTTCGCCCAGCGCGCCTCGCTCTCCGACCCCCTGGAGAAGCACATGAGCCCGCCCCTGCCGCAGGTCGGCTCGGGCGAGCCGGTCTCGGAGCTGATGTCGGTCCTGGGCGAGGCGGACGCGGCCATCGTCCTGGTCGAGGGCAAGCCGACGGGCGTGGTGAGCCGCCAGGACCTGCTGGCGTTCCTGGCGAAGTAGTTCCACCGGGTTGGGGGGGCGCCGCACCTTTCGGGGTGGGGCGCCCCCTCGCCTGCTCAGCCTTGCGAGTTGCAGGCGGCGCAGCCGACGTCGAAGGGCTTGCGCGTGGTGAGGTCGACCCTGAGGGTCACTCCCCGGCCATGCCGACAGAACCGACGGGGACGCCTCCCCGGCCGCCGTTCCGTCCGATGCCCCTCCCAGCGCTCCAGCATGTCGCGATAGCGCGGGTCGTTCCACACGCGCCTGGGCCGGTCCGCACGCTCGTCACTCACTGCGATTCCTTCCTGGCTGACCGTAGTTCACTCTAAGGGTCGAGCGTCGTATCGCCGTCCCCCTCAGCCGCCTTCGGGGGCCGAACACCCCGATCCGCCCTCGGTGCACTCGCTGTGCATGCAGTCGGCGGAGACCAGAACCGCCCCCTGCGCCTCCTTGCACCACAGGTACAGGTCCGGGGCGAACCCGGCCCGCTGCACGGCATTCAGCGTCCGCATCACGGCGACGTCGTCATGCCTCTTCGTCGCCGGCGTCTCGGGCACGTAGTGGACGAACGCCCCGAGCTCGTCGGCCAGCTGTTTGTACGTCCGCGTGTCCTGGATGAGGGCGTGCCACCCCTCGTCGACGATGCGCGCGGGCCGAAGAGCGAGCCCAGGGGTCCGGTTGGCCGCCGCCGCGGCCACGAACTTCAGGGCTTCGTCGACGATTCGCCCCGCCATGGCCTCGTCCACATCGACGTTGGCGCGTCGCACGACACGAACGGCCGCGCCGAAGCCCTCGTCCGAGATCAGATGCCGGGCGCTCGGCTTCAGTTCACCGGCTGCCCCCGGCTCAGTGAGAACGGTCACTGCTTTCCCTTTCGCTCGTGGGGATGCACGGCACTTTGCTTCGCCCTGATCACACGCTTCGCGGACAGCTCGTACGTCACCTCTTCGTGGTCGACCCGGAAGCGGACGCTCTCACCGGCTACGAGAGACCCGGCCACCAGCCACTGCCTGTTGTCGTCGTCCCGCCACGCCGCGAGCTGAGCGGAGGCCGGTGAATCCCGCTCCAGCCGCCAGACGAGCAGCGACGCCTGAGCGCGCAGCCACGAGGTGGCCAGGAGCAGGGAAGGGGTGCGTGCCGCACCGAGCGCCCTTTCCTCGCGCGCCTCGGCGCCCTCCGAGGCGACCGTGACCCTGCACTGGTACTCGACGTCAGCCATTCCCCGTCTCCCCACAGGCGCGGGCATCGCGTCTTGCGTTCATGATCGGCAGCTCCGTTCCCCGATGGTGTCTCCTGCCTCTACGCAACCGCACGACCACGCACAGCGGTACCGTTGCGCTAGTGCGGCGGTTTTAAATCGTTTAACGGGCTTACGGGCGCCGGGAGTTGAGAGATCATGGCGAGCGAGCCGAACCAGCATCTGCAACGCCTGTTCGCGGAGAGCGGCTGGACCCTCAGTCAGTGCGCCAGGGCCGTGAACCAGGTGGGCGGGGAAACCGGTACGGCCTTGCGGTACAACGCCTCCGCCGTCCATCACTGGCTGGGCGGGACGACTCCCCGGGGCGACGTACGGAGGATCATCCTTGAGGCGTTCTCCCGTCGCCTCCATCGTCCAGTGACCCCCGCCGACGCCGGATTCGCGGCTTCAGCCGGTCAGCCCGACTCGCTGCCGGATACGGTGGATGGGCTGATCGAACTGGGGAAGGACGACATGGACCCGTCACGCCGCAGCGTCCTCGGAGTCGGGCTCTTCTCCGTCGCGCTCGCGGTCCCCGGCTGGCCGGACGTGGTGAGCCGTGCCGAAGCGATCCAGACAGGGAAGATCAAGCACATCGGCATGACCGACGTCGACATGGTCGTGGCGATGACCGAGCGCGTATCCGACCTGGACGACGAGTTCGGCGGGCGGTACGCGCGTCCGATGGCCGCCGCCTTCCTGGTCAACATCGTGGCACCCGGCCTGCGTGCCGACGGCCCCGAGGCGGTGAAGGACGCGATGCGGTCAGCCGCCTCGGACCTTTGCTACCTGACCGGCTACATGGCCGTCGACGAGGGGCTCCACGGACTGGCACAGGGCTACTACCTCAAGGCCCTGGAGCTCGCCAGTGCGGCGAAGGACCACCTGACGTACTGCACCACGCTGCGCGGAATGAGCGTGCAGGCGGTAGATCTGGGGCACGGCCGGACGGCCATGCGGCTCGCGGACTCGGCAGCGGCGGCCTCTCCCCAGGCGGGTCCACGGATGCGGGCCTTCCTCGCGGGCCAACAGGCCCACGCCGCAGCGCAGATCGGTGACCGTCACGCCGCGCTGACCTACTTGCGTGAGGCCGAGGCGGCGATGGACAAGGCCGAGTCACGGGCCACCACGTTCGCGTCGTACAACCCGTCTTCCCTCGCGTACCACGTGGGCCAGGTCAGGTACGAGCTCGGAGACGTGAAGGGTTCCATCGCGGCGCTGGAGGAGTCCGACAAGCTCCGGCACCACACGTTCCGCCGCAACCGCGTGCGCTATCTGTCCATGATGGCCGAACGCCAGCTGGAGCTGGGCCACCTGGAGGCGGCCTGCGACACGTGGGGGCAGGTCGTGGAGATCTACCCCCACGTTCAATCCGGGCAGTGCGACCAACGCGTCACGACGATGTACGAGCGCATCCGGCCCTACCTCAAGAACCAGCACGCTCGCGCTCTGTACGAGCGGGCGCGGCTCGTCACGCTGGTCCCGCTCGGTGCCTGACGGCCGTCTCGCAGACGCCTACAGCGAAGCGATGACCCGGTCCGCCAGGATGTACACGCTCTCCTCGCCGCACGAGAACGTCAGGGCGTACGCGCCCGAGATGCCCGAGCCGCCGAGCAGCACCGGGGTGTCGCCGTCGCGCAGGGCCTCGGCGAGGCGTTCGGAGGTTTCGCGGTGGCCGGGGGTCATGCACAGGGTGGTGCCGTCGGTGAAGACGTAGACGTCGAGGGTGCCGAGCGGGCCGGGGCGTACGTCCGCGAGGGCCGTGCGGGCCTCGGCCAGCTCCTCCAGGCGCGCGACCGTGGACTCGTGGTCGGCCACGACCGGCGTCTGGACCGGGACGAAGTCGGGGTGCGAGGGGTGGCGGCGGCGGGCCGCGGCGAGCTCCGGGGAGTCTTCGGGGAACTCCTCGTACGGCTCGGCGCCCAGCTCCACGCCCTCCAGACCGACGAAGTCGGCCTGCCGGGGGAGGAACAGGGAGGCGTCGTCCCCGAGGCCCGTGAGGCCACCCAGGAGCGACGGGGCGTCCGCCGCGTCCCGCGCCTCCTGCGCGGCCCAGAACGCGCGCGCCTCGGCGAGCTCGCGCTCGCGCTCCTCGGCGAGCGCCTCGGCGACC
The DNA here is from genome assembly GCF_014649795.1 of Streptomyces melanogenes. Taxonomy (GTDB): domain Bacteria; phylum Actinomycetota; class Actinomycetes; order Streptomycetales; family Streptomycetaceae; genus Streptomyces; species Streptomyces noboritoensis. Next base: position 614,634 of record NZ_BMTS01000002.1, on the reverse strand, counting down.
GCCGCGCGTATCTCGGCGAGCGGGGCCTCCGCGCCGCGCGCCTGGTGGGGCACGGTGGCGGACCGGCCGGCGTTCGTGGCCGCGAGGTCGGCGCGCAGCGCCACGACCTGCTTGCGCAGCCCGTGGGCGGCGTGCAGGGCAGCGGCGCCCACGGCCGTGGCAGCGGCCGTGGTCAGCAGCAGGGCAAGAGACATGGCGCTCACTGACTTACTCCCGGATTCAAACGATTCCCCGACTTCCTACATCAGCTTGTCGGGCGCCCGCTCCCCTTGTCAGTGCATTACGTCACGAAACGGACAGGTCTTTGTGCCTGGTGTTTATCCCCGCGACCCCTGAAAACCCTGTGACCTGCGGGAACGCATCTCCCCCGGGATGTACGTCACATCCTGGGGGAGATTCGGTCACGAAGCGGACGCGGCGGGGTTGAAGGCGATGCCGGAAGGGGTCACCCCGCCGGGGCATCGCCGATGCCCCCCGCCGCAGCGTAGGTCCTAGTCAGCTCAGCCGCTCGATGACCATGGCCATGCCCTGGCCGCCGCCCACGCACATCGTCTCCAGACCGAACTGCTTGTCGTGGAACTGGAGGGAGTTGATGAGCGTGCCGGTGATGCGGGCGCCCGTCATGCCGAAGGGGTGGCCGACGGCGATGGCGCCGCCGTTGACGTTCAGCTTGTCGAGCGGGATCTCCAGGTCGCGGTAGCTCGGGATCACCTGGGCGGCGAAGGCCTCGTTGATCTCGAACAGGTCGATGTCGCCGACGGTCAGGCCCGCGCGCTTGAGGGCCTGCTTCGACGCCTCCACCGGGCCGAGGCCCATGATCTCGGGGGAGAGGCCGGTGACGCCGGTGGACACGATCCGGGCGAGCGGGGTCAGGCCCAGCTCGCGCGCCTTGGTGTCGCTCATGATGACCAGCGCGGCGGCGCCGTCGTTCAGCGGGCAGCAGTTGCCGGCCGTGACCAGGCCGTCGGGGCGGAAGACGGGCTTGAGGCCCTGGACGCCCTCCACGGTGACGCCGGCGCGCGGGCCGTCGTCCTTCGAGACGACCGTGCCGTCCGGGGTCGTCACCGGAGTGATCTCGCGCTCCCAGAAGCCGTTCTTGATGGCTTCCTCGGCGAGGTTCTGCGACCGTACGCCGAACTCGTCCATGTCCGCGCGCGTGACGCCCTTGGCGCGCGCCAGGTTCTCGGCGGTCTGGCCCATCGCGATGTACGCGTCGGGGACCAGGCCGTCCTCGCGCGGGTCGTGCCAGGAGGCGCCCTCGCTCTGGGCGACCTCGGCGGTACGGGCCTCGGCCTCGGCGAAGAACGGGTTGTGGGTGTCCGGGAGGCCGTCGCTCGACCCCTTCACGCTGCGGGACACCATCTCGACGCCCGCCGAGATGAAGACGTCGCCCTCGCCCGCCTTGATGGCGTGCAGCGCCATGCGGGAGGTCTGGAGCGAGGAGGAGCAGTAGCGGGTGATCGTGCAGCCCGGCAGGTGGTCCATGCCCATCTGCACGGCCACGATGCGGCCCAGGTTGTGGCCCTGCTCGCCGCCGGGGAGGCCGCAGCCGAGCATCAGGTCGTCGATGTCGCGCGGGTCGAGCTCGGGGATCTTGGCGAGCGCGGCCTGGATGATGGTGGCGGTGAGGTCGTCCGGCCGCAGATCCTTCAGCGAGCCCTTGAAGGCGCGGCCGATGGGGGAACGAGCAGTCGAAACGATCACGGCTTCGGGCATCAAGGGCTCCATGGGGGCGGCGGGGCGGGCTTCTTCGAGACCTCGGGGACTCTCTGGGAAGTTACCCGTACGTACGGAATTGGTCATCGGGAGGCGCGTGTGATGCGGGCCTCTTTTCTAAGCGGTCGCTCAGCGGGGTCGAGTCCTTCACCGCGTGCCCGTCCCGTTCCCGGTTGCGAGACCTGCGGAGACTTGCGACGTCCTGCGGAGGCCGTCACCCTCCCCTACCCGAACGCCCGCCCCACAGCCCCCTCCACCAGCCCCACCGCCTCCTCCAGCCCGTCGGCCGGCGCCGCCCCCGTCCGAAGCGCCTCGGCCAAATCGCGGCCCGCCACCGCCACTTGGTCGGCCACCGCGAACGCGCCCGCGTCCGGCATCTCGCGTGGAGGGGTGTCGGGGGTCTCGGCGCGTTGGGCGCGGGTCGACAATTCCCTGGCCAGGGACAGGGCTTCGGTCGCGGCGCCGCGGCGCAGGCGGCTTTCGGGGGCCGCGCGGAGGCGGTCGGCGAAGCGGTCCACGGCGGCGAGGAGCGGGGTGACATCTAGCACGCCGCGACCCTACGCGCCGCCCCGGGACTGTTGCCAATACGCGAACGCTCAGGCACGGTGACGTGAAGGACCCTCCCCGGCTTCCCGGGCTCCGCCCGGGCAGGGGACCCCCAGGCAATGCGTCCGGAGGCGCCGATGTCCCAACTGTTCTCCGAAGAAACCCATCGCAACCTGCTCTCCCGCATCCCCCATTGCACCGGTCGTGAAGTATCCGACTGGCTCCGCACCGTAGACGAAGGCCCTTCCCTCGTACGGTTCGAGGAGAAGGTCAGCTGGCTCCGGAGCGAGCACGACCTCGCCTACGGCCACGCCAAAGCGATCATCCATGAGTACGACCTGAGGCGGGCCGCGCGCCGCCTGCTTTAGGGCTCCAGGACTCCAGGAAGGGAAGCCCGTACGGCCTCTGTGTTCCGCCCCGCCGATCCGACCCCCGGCGGGGCAGAACGCCGAGGGGCCCGCCCGGCTGCTGCCGGACGGGCCCCTCGTCACTGCGCTACGGGCGTCAGTCGTCGCCCTGGAGGATCGCCACCAGACGCAGCATCTCCAGGTAGATCCAGACCAGCGACATCGTCAGGCCGAACGCCGCCAGCCACGACTCCTCGCGCGGGGCGCCGTACGTGATGCCGTCCTCGATCTGCTTGAAGTCCAGCGTCAGGAAGAAGCAGCCGATCAGGATGGCCAGCACGCCGACCGCGAAGCCGAGCGGGCCGAAGCTGCGCAGGCCGCCGCCGTCGGCGCCGCCGAAGGCGACCACCAGCAGGTTCACCATCGTCACCAGGACGAAGGCGATCGCGATGGTCATACCGATGCGCGCGTACCGCGCGGTCACGCGGATCCAGCGCTGCTTGTACGCGAACAGCGTCGCGCCGGAGACCGCCAGCGTGCCCAGGACCGCCTGGAAGGGCGCGCCCGACCAGCGCTCGTTGAACATCTCGCTGATCACGCCGAGGAAGACGCCCTCGAACGCGGCATAGCCGATGATCAGCGCCGGGACCGGCTTGGCCTTGAACGACTGGATCATCGCGAGGACGAACGCCACCAGGGCGGCACCGACCGCCAGCCCGTAGCTGGTCGAGCTGACCGGCAGCAGGGCCCAGGCGAGGGCCGCGCCCGCGGCCACCACGCCCAGCGTGATCGCGGTGCGCGAGACGACGTCGTCCATCGTCATCACGTTGCCGCGGGCCGGGGCCTGGGGGGCGCCGTACTGCGTGTCCTGCTGGGCGTAGGGGTTCGTCGCGTACGGATTCGTCGCGTACGGGTTCGTCGGTGCCTGCGCGTACGGGTTTCCCCCGGCCTGCGGCGCGGTGTTGAAGCCCGCGTAGCCGTTGTCGCGGCTGAACCCCCGTCGCGAGAAGACCGGGTTGCTGCTCCTCATCTCACTCCTCCATGGCCGCCGTGCGCGGCCTTGACGTCAAGGGTAATGGGAAAGCAAAACAATCACCCTAGTGCTCTGGGAGGATCTTTCCTCGCCGGGCGAGACGTACACCAGGGGGTCCGCGGTCACAAGAGTGCCACGGGAGGTGGCCGGACGGGCGCCGGCGGGGTGAGCGGGCGGCCTGGTGCCGTCGGGACGGGGGCCGAGGTGTGGGGCGGGAGGGCGCGGGAAGTGTTTACCCACGCGTCACTCATTCGCCGGTAATCCCGCCGCGCCGCTCGTTCGGCCACGGTTCCGTGGCCGTTCCCAGCGCGTTCCGCAGTCGTTTTGCGCACCGAATTATCGGTTCTTCCACCCCTCCCCCGAGGGAGCGAGAGGTGCCCGGAGCCGGACTTGAACCGGCACGGCCCTAGGGCCAGCGAGGTTTAAGCTCGCCGTGTCTGCATTCCACCATCCGGGCTGGTCGCGCGGTTCCTACGTTCGCCCGAAGAGCCTATCCGGGACGGCTCGCTCATACGGCGGAACGGCGGCTGATGTTGTCTTATTTTATTGGCGCTTGAGGGTGTGTCAGCGGGGCCCGAAACGGCTGCGGCACATGCCGGAGGCGGTTGGCAGGCATACCGGTCAGCCGGACTGTGCGTAGCGGATTGACGCGAATTCGACTCCCGCTCCCGGACCGCCCGTGCGACCGGGGCCGACCAGGGGCGGCCGGGGGCGCCTCGGGGGTCGTGTCATACCGGAGGAGGAGGCGAGTGGGGCTCGTATAAGACTCAAGACGGCCGGGGAACGGGCACAGGGACTGACGTTCCGGGGGGTCGGCGGCATCGAGGATGGAGGAGTCCCCAGTTCCGGCTTCCGACAGGAGTCCTCCGTTGACCACCATCCCCACCGCACACCGCGCCACCGCGGTGGCCGCCCGCGCCACCGAGCTGTCGAAGGTCTACGGCGCGGGCGAGACCCAGGTGGTCGCGCTCGACCGGGTCACGGTCGACTTCCGCCAGGGCGAGTTCACCGCGATCATGGGCCCGTCGGGCTCCGGCAAGTCCACGCTGATGCACTGCGTGGCCGGGCTCGACTCGTTCAGCTCCGGGTCGGTCCGCATAGGCGAGACCGAGCTCGGCTCGCTCAAGGACAAGCAGCTCACCCAGCTGCGCCGGGACAAGATCGGCTTCATCTTCCAGGCGTTCAACCTGCTGCCGACACTGACCGCGGCCGAGAACATCACGCTGCCGATGGACATCGCCGGCCGCAAGCCCAACAAGCAGTGGCTGGACCAGGTCATCGACATGGTGGGGCTCTCCGGGCGCCTCTCGCACCGGCCCACCCAGCTCTCCGGCGGCCAGCAGCAGCGCGTGGCCGTGGCCCGCGCGCTGGCCTCCCAGCCCGAGATCATCTTCGGTGACGAGCCGACCGGAAACCTGGACTCGCGCTCGGGCGCCGAGGTCCTGGGCTTCCTGCGCAACTCGGTGCGCGAGCTCGGCCAGACCGTGGTCATGGTCACCCACGACCCGGTCGCCGCCTCCTACGCGGACCGCGTGATCTTCCTGGCCGACGGCCGTGTCGTCGACGAGATGCTCCACCCGAGCGCCGACGGCGTCCTCGACCGCATGAAGGAGTTCGACGCCAAGGGGCGTACGAGCTGAACCCGCGGGCCACCGGCCCCGCTCGCCCCCTGTTCGAACCCCTCCAGGACTGAGAAAGCCCATGTTCAAAACCGCCCTGCGCAACGTGCTCGCGCACAAGGCCAGGCTGCTGATGACCGTGCTCGCCGTGATGCTCGGCGTGGCCTTCGTCTCCGGCACCCTCGTCTTCACCGACACCCTCAAGAGCGCCTTCAAGAACCAGTCGGCCAAGAGCTACGACAACGTGGCCGTGGCCGCCGAGTCCTTCGGCAGCCGGGACGACGACAAGCAGGACCCGGGCATCGGGAAGCAGACCGTGCGCAAGATCGAGGCCCTGGACGGGGTCACCTCGGTCAACGGGCGCGTCGACGGGTTCGCCGGAGTGGCCGACAAGAAGGGCAAGCTGATCGGCCAGGGCTGGGCCAACAAGGGCGGGAACTTCTCCCCCGGCAAGGACGGCAAGGACCCGGCGTACACCTTCACCAACGGCACCGGGCCGGTCCTCGACGCGCAGATCGCGCTCGACGAGGACACCGCCGACAAGGGCGGGTACAAGGTCGGCGACCGGATCCGCGTCGCCACCAACGGGCCGGTGAAGACGTACACGCTCTCGGGCGTCTTCACCACCGAGGACGGCGGGGTCAACGCGGGCGGCAGCCTCGTCCTGTTCGACACCAAGGTCGCCCAGCAGCTCTACCTCAAGCCCGGGTTCTTCCAGAAGGTCAACGTCTCCGCGAAGCCCGGCACCGACGCCCAGAAGCTCCTCGACCAGGTCCTGCCGCTGCTGCCCGAGCACGCCACCGCCCGCACCGGCCAGGCGCTCGCCGCGCAGGAGGCGGACGACATCGAGAAGGGGCTGAGCGCGCTCAGCCAGACGCTGCTCGCCTTCGCCGCCATCGCGCTGTTCGTCGGCATCTTCCTGATCTCCAACACCTTCACCATGCTGGTCGCCCAGCGCACCAAGGAGCTGGCCCTGATGCGGGCCGTCGGCGCCTCCCGCGCCCAGGTGAGGCGCTCGGTGCTCACCGAGGCGCTGGTCGTCGGCACGGTCGCCTCGGCGGTCGGCTTCGGGCTCGGCCTCGGGCTCGCGGTGGGGCTGCGCTCCGCGATGGACTCGTTCGGCGTGAAGCTGCCGGCCGGTTCGCTGATCGTCTCCTCCACCCCGGTGATCGCCGCGCTCGCCGTCGGTGTGCTCGTCACCCTGATCGCCGCGCTGCTGCCCGCCTGGCGCGCCGCGAAGATCCCGCCGGTCGCCGCGATGAACAGCGTGCACGCCGCCGCGACCACCAAGTCGCTGGTCGTACGGAACACCATCGGCGCGATCATCGCCCTGGGCGGCTTCGGCGCGATCCTGGCCGGCGCGGGCGCCGGGCGGGACGGCAAGACCATGATCGGCTTCGGCGCGTTCCTCGCGCTGGTCGGCATCATCATCCTGATCCCGCTGCTCTCGCGGCCGGTGATCGGCGTGATGCGCCCGCTGCTGACCCGCGCGTTCGGCGTCTCCGGCAAGCTGGCCAGCCAGAACGCGGTCCGCAACCCGCGCCGCACCGGCGCCACCGCCTCCGCGCTCGCCATCGGCCTGACCCTGGTCACCGCCCTGTCGGTGCTCGGCATCACGGTCGGCAAGGCCGTCGACAAGACGACCACGGACAACATCAAGGCCGACTACATGGTCGCGATGGCCAGCGGCGACCGCCTGGACAAGTCGGTCGTGCCGGAGCTGCGCAAGGCCCCGGGCGTCGTCGCGGCCTCGCCCAAGCAGGCCTCGTACCTGAAGCTCGACGGCGACTACCGCTCGGTCGCCGGTGTCACGCCGGGCGACGTCGAGAAGGTGCTGAACGTCGAGACGGTCTCCGGCTCGCTGGCCACGCTCGGCCAGGGGCAGCTCGCGGTCGACGACGAGACGGCGAAGAAGCACGGCTGGAAGCCGGGCTCGCGGCTGCCGGCCGAGTTCGACGACAAGAAGAAGGCGTCCCTCACGGTCGGCGCGGTCTTCAAGAAGCAGGAGTTCCTGGCGCCGGTGCTCGCGGCGACCTCGCTCCTCGACCCGCACGAGAGTCGGCCGCACATCGAGTCGGTCTTCGTGAAGATGTCCGGCGGCGCCACCAAGGCCAATGAGCAGGCGCTGGTCAACGCGCTCGGCGACAACCCGGCGATCAGCTTCATGGACCAGCAGGACATCCGCGACACCTTCGGCGGCATGATCAACACGCTGCTGAACATCATGTACGGGCTGCTCGCGATGGCGCTGCTGATCGCGGTCCTCGGTGTCATCAACACGCTGGCCATGTCGGTCTTCGAGCGCCAGCAGGAGATCGGGATGCTGCGGGCGATCGGCCTGGACCGCTCCCGGGTCAAGCGCATGATCCGTCTGGAGGCCGTCGTCATCTCGGTCTTCGGCGCGGTCATCGGCACCGGCCTCGGCACCTTCCTGGCCTGGGCGATCGGCGAGACCATCAAGGGCTCGATCCCGGCGTACGCGCTGGTCGTCCCGTGGGACCGGATCGCCCTGTTCCTCGCCCTCGCGGGCCTGGTGGGCGTACTGGCCGCGATGTGGCCGGCCCGCAGCGCGGCGCGGCTGAACATGCTGACGGCGATCAAGACGGAGTAGTCGGTCCGGAATGCCTGAAGGGCCGGATCCCCTCGTGGGGTCCGGCCCTTCGTGCTTGTACGGGTCAGCTGCCCGCGCAGTACGACATCAGCGTGTCGTGGTTCGCCTTGAACTGGTCGTAGACCGCGTCGTCGTTGATCTTCAGGATCGTCTCGTCGTTGGAGCGCAGAGCCTGCCACGAGTAGTTGTGGCTGCCGGTCCAGACGACCTTCTCGTTGGCGACGCCCTCGTACGTGCCGTTCACCAGCAGGTACTTGGAGTGGATGCCGATGTTGGTGGTGTGCCCGGCGGGCGGGGTCTCCCAGCACTCGACGCGCGCGGTGAGCTGCCCGTACAGGATCGACTCGACGGTCTTGCCCATCGACGGGACGCCCGTGCCGCCGCCGTTGGGGTTGGCGTCGGCCGCGAGGTACACCTTGCAGCCCGCGTCCACCATCGAGGCCAGCTTGGTGGCGATCTGGTCGCGGTAGAAGAGGTTGGCCGCCATCCGCACCTCGGAGTGCTGGGTGGCGGAGCAGGTGACCTTGTCGAGGATCAGCTTGACCGTGTCGGTGGCCGGGTCCGTCGAGTAGGTGGTGCCGGACGTCTCCTTGCGGGGGAAGAAGTACGTCTTGTAGTTCGGGTTGGTCGAACTGATCGGCGTCGAGTAGTAGGTGTTGTTGCTCGTGCCCGAGGAGCCGTCCGTCACCTGGTCGTCGAAGTACGCCTGGTAGTTGGCGTAGAGACCGGCGTCGACCAGGGTGACGGCGTTGTTGAAGAGGTCGGTGCGCTGGGTGCCCGACATGTTGGCCGAGGTCTGCACCACGACGTTGTCCGCGCCTCCCGTGTGGGAGAAGAGGAAGAACTTGTTGTGGTTGATCGAGCCGTCGTCGTCCGCGTTCAGCTTGCGGTTGGCGATGCAGGCGCGGCCCTGCGGGCAGGACAGGATCCAGGACGCCTTGGTGCGGTCGGTGCCGAGCGCGGCGGCCAGGTTCTCGTACTCGCCGCCCTTGGTCAGCTCGCTGCCGTCGGGCTTGAAGTTGTGCGACTTGTAGTCGACGACCAGCTTCACGGCGACGCCGCGGTCCTTCGCGGCGATCAGCGCGGTGCGCAGGACGTCGTCGGTGAAGGTGTACATCGACATCTGGATGGTGCTGCCCGCGGGGGCGTCGTTCACCAGCGAGACGACGTGGTCGCGGATCTTGTCCTGGTCGGCGGTGGGGCCGGAGGGGTCGTTGAAGATCGCGCCGTTCGTGACGGTGACGGTGTCCGCTGAAGCCGCGCCCGGCGCGGCGAGGACGGACATCAGGGCAACGGTCAGGCCGAGGAGCCAGGTTCTGCGGTGGCGGTGCACGCGTACTCCATATGTGGCATATGCATGACAATTGGAACTCCGGGACGCCGCCCGGGTTGCCGAACGTATCATTCCGGCTGCGGGTCGCCTTGGGCTGGTTAAGCCGTACTCCCCCAACTCCGCGTCCTCAGCCCCATCCCCGACCCCCCGCCCTCCGGCGTCCTCACCGCCAGGATCTGGTTGACGCCGATCCTGTTGCGCTCGAAGGACAGGGCCGAGGCCGCCATGTAGAGCCGCCAGACGCGGGCCCGGCCGGGGGTGGTCAGGCGTACCGCGCGGTCCCAGCCCGCCTCCAGGTTGCGTACCCACTGACGCAGCGTCAGGCCGTAGTGCTCGCGGATGGCCTCCACGTCGCGTGCCTCGAAACCCGCGTCCTCCAGGGTCGACAGCGTCCGCCCGAGCGGGGCCAGTTCGCCGTCGGGAAAGACGTACGCGTCGATGAACTCGTCCACGTGGTACGCCGCCTCGTCCCCCTCGGGGCGGCGCGCGATCTGGTGGTTGAGCAGCCGGCCGCCGTCCTTCAGCAGGGCGTACAGGTCGTCCGCGTACTCCCGGTAGCGCACCGAGCCGACGTGTTCGGCCATCCCGATCGAGGAGACGGCGTCGTACGGACCGTCCCGTACGTCCCGGTAGTCCTGCACCCGGATCTCGATCCGGTCGGCCAGGCCCTCCTCGGCGATGCGCTTGCGGGCGTAGGCGGCCTGTTCGGCGCTGAGCGTGATGCCGACGACGTGGGCGCCGTGGTGGCGGGCCGCGTGCAGGGCCAGCGAGCCCCAGCCGCAGCCGACGTCGAGCAGCCGGCCCCCCTCCTTGAGGCCGAGCTTGCGGCAGATCAGCTCCAGCTTGTCGCGCTGGGCCTCCTCCAGGGTGGCGTCGGGGCGCTCCCAGTACGCGCACGAGTAGACCATCGAGGGGCCGAGCACCAGCTCGTAGAAGGCGTTGCCCACGTCGTAGTGGTGGCTGACGGCCTGCTTGTCGCGGCGTCTGGTGTGCAGCCGGCCGGTGCGGCGGCGCAGCTCCTCGGCGGGCGGGGCGGGCGGCGGCAGCGGGCCCGCGAGCCGCAGCAGCTCCCGGGCGGCGGCCCGCAGCCTCGGGTCGCGTACGGGATGGACCGGGTCCTTCGGCTCCGCGGCGCGCTCCCAGACCAGCCCGGACAGCAGGTCCAGGGCCAGATAGAGGTCGCCCTCGATGTCGAGCTCGCCGGCCACCCAGGCGCGCGCCAGGCCCAGTTCGCCCGGCTTCCACAGCAGTCGGCGCAGGGCGCGGCGGTGGTGCAGCACGACCACCGGGGCGCCCGGCGGGCCGGCCTCGCTGCCGTCCCAGGCGCGGATGCGGACCGGAAGGGCCTCGCCCAGGAGCTCGTCGGCGAGAGCGGTCAGCCGCGTCGCGACGTCGGCCATGGCGCACACCTCCGTGAAGTCGACCCCCACATGCCCAGCACCCCGGACAACAGTGCCCCGGGCACCGGCCTTCCCGCTACAGCGCCACGGGCGTACATCGGCGGCGCGAAGGTGACGGCATCCACGGGCGCACGGGCACGCACGCCGAAGGGGCCGTCCGCACCACGGATGGCGGACGGCCCCTTCGGGGTGTTACTGGGTGACCGAGGTCAGGAGGCCTTGGCCTTCTCCTCGACCTTGTCCTTCGCGGCCGGGGCCGGAGCGGGCTTGGCGGCCTCGTAGAACTCCTCGCGCGGCGACTCCATGGCGCCGAGCGAGACGACCTCGCGCTTCAGGAACATCGCGAGGGTCCAGTCGGCGAAGACGCGGATCTTGCGGTTCCAGGTGGGCACGGCCAGACCGTGGTAGCCACGGTGCATGTACCAGGCGAGACGGCCCTTGAGCTTGATCTTCATCTTGCCCATGACGATCATCGCGACGCCCTTGTGGAGGCCGAGGCCCGCCACCGCACCCTTGTTGGCGTGCGCGTACTCCTTCTGCGGGAAGCCCCGCATGCCGGAGACCACGTTGTCGCCGAGGACCTTGGCCTGGCGCAGCGCGTGCTGGGCGTTCGGCGGGCACCAGGCGTTCTCGACACCGGCCTTGCGGGCGGCGAGGTCCGGGACCTGGGCGTTGTCGCCCGCGGCCCAGATGTAGTCGGTGCCCTGGACCTGGAGGGTCGGGGCGGTGTCGACGTGGCCGCGCGGGCCGAGCGGCAGGCCGAAGCGGGCCAGCGCGGGGTTGGGCTTGACGCCCGCGGTCCACACGATGGTGTTGGAGTCGACCTCGAGGCCGTTCTTCAGCACGACGTGGCCGTCGACGCAGGAGTCCATGGAGGTCGAGAGGTAGATCTCGACACCGCGGCCCTCGAGGTGCTCCTTGCCCCACTTGCCGAGCTGCGGCCCGACCTCGGGGAGGATCTTGTCGGCGGCGTCGACCAGGATGAAGCGCATGTCCTCGCGCTTCACGTTGGTGTAGTACTTGGCCGCGTCGCGGGCCATGTCCTCGACCTCGCCGATCGTCTCGGCACCGGCGAAGCCGCCACCCACGAAGACGAAGGTCAGCGCCTTGCGGCGGACGTCCTCGTCGGTCGTGGAGTCGGCCTTGTCCAGCTGCTCCAGGACGTGGTTGCGCAGTCCGATGGCCTCCTCGACGCCCTTCATGCCGATGCCCTGCTCGGCGAGGCCGGGGATCGGGAAGGTGCGGGAGACCGCGCCGAGGGCGACGACCAGGTAGTCGAAGGGCAGCTCGTAGGCCTCGCCGACGAGCGGCGCGACCGTGGCGACCTTGCGGTCCTGGTCGATGCTGGTGACACGGCCGGTGAGCACCTCGGCTCCGCGCACGACGCGTCGCAGCGGGACGACGACGTGGCGCGGGGAGATGCTGCCTGCGGCGGCTTCGGGGAGGAAGGGCTGGTACGTCATGTACGACCGCGGGTCGACGACCGTGACGGTCGCCTCGGCGTAGCGCATCTTCTTGAGAATGCGCCGTGCCGCGTACAGGCCTACGTACCCACCGCCTACGACGAGGATTCGGGGACGCTCCGTGGTGCTCATGCCATCGAGTATCCACCCCCCTGTGGACCCCCGCTCGTGCGCCCCTTCACAAGGTCCGACGGACCCTCTGCTACACTTCGCGGCCCACGTGACCCAGGTCATGGTGTGCGGAGGGAACCAAGGTGTAGGGGAGAACGTTGTTCACCCCTCCTGAACTGGCCCTCACACGGTTCCGCGGGCTAGACCACCGGGCCGCGACACACGCCCGTAACATACGGTCCGACCCTTGGATCGCGCCCTGTTGAGCCTCTGGACCTGCAGAAGAGAGGCCCGGGGCCCTCGATCGGGGCCAACTGACGGGTTTTCCTTGTGAAGAAGTTCACGAACTTTCTTGCGGAGGGCGGTCCGGAGGGCCCCTGGAAGGCCCTCCGGGACCCCTTTCACGCGATCGACCAGGCGATTCCGTCGAGGATGTCGTGCTCGCTGACCACGACCTCGCGGGCGCCGGTGCGCTCCATGACCGCCAGCAGGACCAGCGCGCCCGCCGCGATCACGTCGATGCGGCCCGGGTGCAGGACCGGGATCGCCGTGCGCTCCTCGTGGGTCGAGGCGAGCAGCCGCTCGGTGACCGCGCGGACCTGCTCGTAGGAGATACGGGAGTGGTGGATCGCCGCCGAGTCGTACGCCTTGAGGTCCAGCGCGATCGCGGCGACCGTGGTCACCGAACCGGCCAGGCCCACCAGCGTGCGGGGCTCGCGCAGCGGCACCGTCCGCTCGGCGAGGTCGAGGGCCGCCTCGACGTCCGCCCTTATCGCCGCGATCTGCTCGGGGGTGGCCGGGTCGCCGGGGTGGTGGCGCTCGGTCATCCGCACGCAGCCGACGTCCACGGAACGGGCCGCGCGCACCTGCCGCGAGCCGACCACGAACTCCGTGGAGCCGCCGCCGATGTCGACCACCAGGTAGTCGCCGTCGGCGTGGAGCTCCTTCGTGGCGCCGGTGAAGGAGAACTCGGCCTCCTGGTCGCCGGTGATCACCTCGGGCTCGACGCCCAGGATGTCCAGGACGCCCCGGACGAACTCGTCGCGGTTCTCGGCGTCGCGGGAGGCGGAGGTGGCGACGAAGCGCAGGCGCTCGGCGCCGAACTCCTTGATGACCGCCGCGTACTCGCGGCAGGCCGCGAAGGTGCGCTCAAGCGCCTCGGGGGCGAGGCGGCCGGTGCGGTCAACGCCCTGGCCCAGGCGCACGATCGTCATCCGGCGGTCCAGGTCGACGAGTTCGCCCGTCTCCGGGTCGCAGTCGGCGACCAGGAGGCGGATCGAGTTCGTACCGCAGTCGATGGCGGCGACCCGGGTCACTTGGCGTCCTCCCCCTCTGCGCACGGGGTGACGCAGGGGCCCTTCGCCCACCACTCGGGGAGCATCGCGATCGCCTCGTCGCCCAGCGGGTTCACCCCGGGGCCGGCCGCCAGCGAGTGGCCGACCAGGACGTGCAGACACTTCACGCGGTCCGGCATGCCGCCCGCGCTCGGGAAGCCCTCCAGGACCTCGATGGCGTCGCGGCGGGCGATGTAGTCCTCGTGGGCGGCGCGGTAGGCCGCGGCCAGCTCGGGGTCCGTCGCCAGACGCTCCGTCATCTCCTTCATGACCCCGTTGGCCTCCAGCGTGCCGATCGCCGACGCGGCCCGCGGGCAGCTCAGGTAGTACGTCGTCGGGAACGGCGTGCCGTCGGGCAGCCGGGGGGCCGTCTCGACCACGTCCGGGTTGCCGCACGGGCAGCGGTGCGCGATCGCGCGCAGTCCGCGCGGCGGACGGCCCAGCTGCTCCTGGAAGGCGGCGATGTCCGCGGCGGTCGGCTCGGTGCTGGGCGTCTGGGGCGGGGGCGTTTCCATCGCGGTGTCTGTCTCAGTCTCTGTCTGTCTGGATCTGTCGCTGTCTGGACCGGGCGGTGGCGTCAGTCGCCGGGGCGGTCGGTCTTGTCCACGCCGTCCCACAGGTTCTGGTGCCAGGGGCGGCCGGTGGCGGCCTTGCCGTCGCGGCGGCCCTTGCCGGCCGACGGGTCGGTCACGGTGTAGCCGGTCTCGCCCGGAAACTGCATGTGCAGGTGCTCACGGGCCAGCCGCTTGATGTACGCGTCGTCCTGGAGCCGCGCCTTCTCGTCGCGCAGCCGCTCGACCTGCGTGGCCGCGTCGTGCTCCTTGCGGCGCTGCTCGGCGATGTCGCCGCGCTGCGACACGTACTGGCGCATCGGGTACGCGAGGGCCACCACCAGCGAGCACATCACCAGGGCGAGCAGGGCGGCGCGCCCGGTGAGCCGGGAGCGGCGCGCCTGGCGCCTGGTCTGGGAGCGGTAGACCCGGGCCGCGGTCTGCTCGCCGAGCACCTTGAGCCGGGCCGCGGTGGAGAACCGGTCCCGGTTGCCCTTGGCCATGTCGCCCCGCTCCCCTCACGTACGTACAACGTCCCCGGACACGGTACGGGACCGGGGACGGGGACGTACGTACGACAGGGCGGTCTGCCCATGTCAGGACTGCTTGGCTGGCCGGGGGCCAGTCGGTCAGCCCTTGAAGCGCGGGAAGGCGCTGCGGCCCGCGTACACCGCCGCGTCGTCGAGGATCTCCTCGATGCGCAGCAGCTGGTTGTACTTGGCGACGCGGTCCGAGCGGGCCGGGGCGCCGGTCTTGATCTGGCCGCAGTTCACCGCGACGGCGAGGTCGGCGATGGTGACGTCCTCGGTCTCGCCGGAGCGGTGGGACATCATGCACTTGAAGCCGTTGCGCTGGGCCATCTCGACGGCGTCCAGGGTCTCGGTCAGCGAACCGATCTGGTTGACCTTGACGAGCAGGGCGTTGGCGGAGCCCTCCTCGATGCCGCGGGCCAGGCGCTCCGGGTTGGTGACGAAGAGGTCGTCGCCGACGATCTGGACCTTGGAGCCCAGCTTGTCGGTGATGACCTTCCAGCCGGCCCAGTCGTCCTCGTACAGCGGGTCCTCGATGGAGACCAGCGGGTACGCGGAGACGAGCTCCTCGTAGTACTCGGTCATCTCGGCGGCCGAGCGGGACTGGCCCTCGAACTCGTACTTGCCGTCCTTGTAGAACTCGGACGCGGCGACGTCGAGCGCGAGCGCGATGTCCTTGCCCGGGGCGTAACCGGCCTCCTTGATGGCCTCGAGGATGAGGTCCAGGGCGGCGCGGTTGGACTCCAGGTTCGGGGCGAAGCCGCCCTCGTCGCCGAGGCCGGTGGACAGGCCCTTGCGCTTCAGGACGGCCTTGAGGGTGTGGTAGACCTCGGCACCCCAGCGCAGCGCCTCGGAGAAGGACTCCGCGCCGATCGGGGCGATCATGAACTCCTGGATGTCGACGTTGGAGTCGGCGTGCGACCCACCGTTGAGGATGTTCATCATCGGAACGGGCAGCAGGTGCGCGTTCGGGCCGCCCAGGTAGCGGAACAGCGGCAGGTCGCTGGCCTCGGAGGCGGCGTGGGCGACGGCGAGCGAGACGCCGAGGATGGCGTTGGCGCCGAGCGAGCCCTTGTTGTCCGTGGCGTCCAGGTCGAACATCGCCTGGTCGATCAGGCGCTGCTCGGTGGCGTCGTAGCCGACGAGCTCCGGGCCGATCTGCTCGATCACGGCGAGGACGGCCTTCTCGACGCCCTTGCCCTGGTAACGGCTGGGGTCGCCGTCGCGGAGCTCAATGGCCTCGAAGGCACCGGTGGAGGCACCCGAGGGGACGGCGGCACGGCCGGTGCTGCCGTCGTCGAGGCCGACCTCGACCTCGACCGTGGGGTTGCCTCGGGAGTCCAGGATTTCCCGGGCTACGACGACGTCGATGGACGGCACGAGCATCTCCTTCTGGGATGTGACGCGAATACGCCGGGCCGCGTGGTCCGGCACCCCTGAGCCTAACCGCCTCCGGGGCATCGGCCAGCCGACCGACCGCCCCGTGGGACGAAACGGGGGGCAAAATGTTCCCGAACAAAACAATCCCCCTGGCGGGGGCGGGGGGATCGGGGTTCAGCTTTCAGCGGAGTGGATCACTGCGGGCCCTGCGGGGGCGGGTGCGTGGATCACTGCGGGCCGGTGGTGGGCTGGTCGCGCAGTTCCCCGCGCCCCCAAGAGCGCCCCTGCGGGGCGCCCAGGGGATTGCCGCGGAGCGGCATTCTTAGGGGCGCGGGGAACTGCGCGACCAGCCACAGACGAGCCGCAGCCGCGAAACGCAGCTCCCCACCCCCTCGCGGAGCGCTCAGCTCAGGTGGAGCTGCTGGTCCACGTAGATCAGGTTCGCGTCCTTCACGACGTCCTTGTTCAGCTCGAACAGCTTCTGCCAGCCGCCCTTGACGCCGTGCGCCGCCGCGATGGACCCGAGCGTGTCGCCCGCCTTCACCTTGTACTCGCCGTCGCCGGTCTTGACCGGCGCCGGACGGGACTCGCCGCGCGACGCGGGCGCGGACTCGCGCTTCGGGGCCGGGGCGGCCTTCGTCGTGGCCTTGGGCGCGGCCTTCTTCGGCGCGGCCGAGGAGCCGGACGTGTCCACGTTCGGGGACGCGCCACCGGCGGAGAGGTTGCCCGCACCGGCGCAGGCCCAGGCACCCGGCCCCTGCATCGCGAGCAGCTTCTCGGCGGTGGCTATCTGCTGGCCCTTGGTGGCCAGGTCGGCGCGGGAGGCGTACTGCGTGCCGCCCGCCGCGGCCCAGGAGGACTGCGAGAACTGCAGGCCGCCGTAGTAGCCGTTGCCGGTGTTGATGGACCAGTTGCCGCCGGACTCGCACTGGGCGACCGCGTCCCAGGTGGCGACGGAGGCGGCGGAGGCGGAGCCCGCGGCCATCAGCGGGGCGGCGACGGCCGCGCCGGTGACCCCGGCGAGCGTGGCGACGCGGACGGCCTTGGACGGGCGACGGTGCTTGCCCTTGCCGGAAAGCAGCATGGAGTTCTCCTCACCGACGCCTGCGAGGTGAGCTGTCGGGTTCGGGCGAGTGAGTGGCCCGGCCGCGCCCCGAAAAGGCGCGTCTTCACCCCAAGCCGGTCCCGTCGGCCGTCTCGTACGTCTCGCCGCGTGGCGTACGTCCCTCAACGGCCGGGCCCGGCGCTTACCTTGGGTCCCCCGCTCCTGCCTACGGCGCATCGAGCGTCGACTGTTCCCCACGACCGACGGCAGGATTCGGCGTTTCCGGTCGGAGGGGCCCGTGGTGACGAGCGCTCCGACCGTAAACACACCAACCCCTGATGTTCAAAGGGGCACATCGGGGAGAAATCGCCCCCCGCACCCCTTCCACAACACCCGTTTCCGCAGGTCGGGGGCGTATCGCCCGTACCGGACCGACGGGGCACGCCAGTTGACGGAAAGAGACCCATGTCTCACTTGCGCAGAAGTGGACATAGGCCCCTGAACTACCCCTTGGCCGGGGCCGGGTTGTCCGTCTTTGTCGGGTTCTCGGTCGGGCTCAGATCGAGGCTCTGACCGGGCAGGATGAGGTTCGGGTCGGTGCCGATGGTCTTCTCGTTCGCCTTGTAGAGCGCGGACCAGCCGCCCTCGACCTTGTGCGAGCGCGAGATGTCCCACAGGTTGTCGCCGGGGCGGACGGTGTAGTCGCCGCCCTTGGTGAGCGCGTCGCCCGCCTCACGTGAGTCGGCGTCACCTCGCGAGGCGTGCCGCCCCGCTTCATGCGCGCTGTCCGTGGTGCCCGGCTCGGTGGTCGCGGGGGCGCCGCTCTCGGCCGGGTCCGGCGTGCCGCGGTGCTTGCCGCCGGAGGCGGAGCCCGTGGAGCCGGTGGAGCCGGTGGCGGGGTCGGTCGGCTTCCCAGAGCCGCTCGCGCCCGTGGACGGCGCCGACGGCGTCGCGGACGGCTTGGGCACGGTGGAGACCGTGCCCGACGGCTTCGTCGGCGCCGGCTTGGCGGGCGCGGACGGGGTGGTGGCGTCCGGGGTCGCGGCCCCCTCCTCGGAGGGGACGTACGGCGAGGGCGTGGCGCCCGGGTCGACGGCCGGCGCACCGGCGCCCGAGGTGAGCCCGGAGACCGCCGAGCAGCTCGTGAAGGCCTTGGGGCCCTTCGCCGCGAGCACCTTCTCGGCGACGGCTATCTGCTGCGAGCGGCTGGCCAGGTCGGGCCGCTCGGCGTACGCCGTACCACCGTAGGCCTGCCAGGTCTCCTGGGAGAGCTGGAGCCCGCCGTACAGTCCGTTGCCGAAGTCGGCGCTCCACGCGCCGCCGCTCTCGCACTCCGCGACGCGGTCCCACGTGGTCGCCGAGGCGGCGTTCGCGCCGCTCGCCGCGAAGAGCGGAAGGGCGAGGGCCGAGCCGGTCACCCCCGCCGCGACGACGAGTGCGGGAGCCTGGCGGGGTCGGCGGTGCCGTCCGTTCCCGGAGCGCATGCTGTGGCCTTCCGTGTGACTACGTCTGTGACTGACGAGCCGGGTGTGGAACCCGGTTCCCGAGTCGAGGGGTGAACGTAGCCGTACTCGAACGCTTGTCACAAGTCGATGCACCCGCGATAACGCCAAAGTCACAGTTTTGACGAACCGTCAGTTTCTGTCGGGGTGAACTCGACCGGAAGCGTGCGCAGTCCACGCATGATGAGCCCGCCGCGCCAGCGCAAATCGGCAGGATCCGCCCCGAGCCGCAGGTCAGGAAGGCGGCGCAACAGGGTGGCCAGCGCGGCCTTCGCCTCCAGCCGGGCGAGCGGGGCGCCCAGGCAGTAGTGAATGCCGTGGCCGTAGCCGAGGTGCTGGTTGTCGCGGCGGCCGAGGTCGAGCACGTCCGGGTCGGGGAACCGGCCGGGGTCGCGGTCGGCCGAGGCGAGGACGACGAGCACCGGGTCGCCGGCGGCGATGTCCTGGCCCCCGATCGTCAGCGGCCGGGTGGCGAACCGCCAGGTCGCGAGCTCCACGGGCCCGTCGTAGCGCAGCAGTTCCTCGACACCGGTGTCCAGCAGGTCCGTCTCCCCGGCCGCGAGCGAGGCCTGGAGCCGCTCGCGCTGGTCCGGGTTGCGCAGCAGCGCGTAGACCCCGTTGCCGATGAGGTTCACGGTCGTCTCGAAGCCGGCGAACAGGAGGATGAAGGCCATCGCGGCGGCCTCGTTCTCCGTGAGGTGCTCGCCGTGGTCGCTGGCGCGGATGAGTCCCGAGATGAGGTCGTCGCCCGGGTTCTCCCTCTTGCGGTGGATGAGTTCGAGCAGATACCCGCGCATCTTCTTGACCGAGCGGGCCACGCCGCCGCGCGGGCCGCCGCCGTGCCGGATCATCATCCCGGCCCAGTCGCGGAAGTCGTCCTGGTCCCCGCGCGGCACGCCGAGCAGGTCGCAGATGGCGTAGATGGGCAGCGGGAAGGCGAACTCGTGGATGAGGTCGGCCTCGCCGCGCTCCGCGAACCCGTCGATGAGCCGGTCGGTCAACTCCTGCACCCGGGGCGCGAATTCGGCGACCGTACGGGGAGTGAACGCCTTCGACACCAGCCGCCGCAGCCGGGTGTGGTCCGGCGGGTCGATGTTGAGCAGATGCGTCATCAGATCGGCCTTGCGCTCACCCGGAATGCCGGTCTTGCCCTTGGCGTGCGCGGGCTCGTCGTGGTGCGCGGGGTTCTTGGAGAGCCGCTGGTCGGCGAGCGCCTGCTTGGCGTCGGCGTACCGCGTCACGAGCCACGCCTCGACGCCGCTGGGCAGCTTGGTCCAGTGCACGGGCGAGTGCTCCCGCAGCCACCCGTAGGCGGGGTACGGGTCGGTGGCGAACTCCCAGGTGAACATCTCGGGGGCCGGGGCCGGGGCCTCGCCGGCCGGGCAAGAACCGGGAGCGACCGGGGCGGAGCCGGGCGCGGACGCGGCCGGGGCCTGTCCGGACAGAGTCCCGTTCGCGGGCAGCACGAGGTCATCGCCGGACGGGCTGGGAGTCCCGTTGGACCCGCCGGACTGCGTGGGATGCCGCACCGCCGTCAGGCCCCTTCCGCCGTGCGGATCGCGTCCCGGTACGCGCGCGCGGCCGCCCGCAGCGCCGCCTCCGGGTCCGTGCCGGCGGCCTCCGCCTCGGCCGCGAGGGCGAGCAGGCGGTAGCCGACGCCCTCGCCGGACGGCAGGGGGACGTCCAGGGAGGCGATCCGGGCGCGGGAGGCGAGCTTGGCCGCCAGGGCCAGGGCGGGCTGGCCGAGCGGGATGCCCTCGGTCACCGAGTCGCGCTGCTTCTCGGCCGCCTTCTGCCGCAGCCAGTGCTCCTTGACCTCCGCCGGGGTCTCGGCGTGCTCGTCGCCGAAGACGTGCGGGTGGCGGTGGATCAGCTTCTCCACGATCGTTCCGGCCACGTCGTCCACCGAGAACGGCTCCTCGGGGTCCTCCTCCGCGATCCGGGCGTGGAAGACCACCTGGAGCAGTACGTCCCCGAGCTCCTCGCGCAGCTCGTCGCGGTCGCCCTCCTCCACCGCCTCGACCAGCTCGTACGCCTCCTCAAGGGCGTACTTCGCGAGCCCCTTGTGGGTCTGCTGGGACGACCACGGGCACTCGCGCCGGATCCGGTCCATGACCTGGACGAGGTCGAGCAGCCGGGCGCCCGGCAGGTCGTAGGAGCCCGGCAGCAGCTCCAGGTCGGGCATGGCGACCCTGCCGGAGCCCGCGAGCCGGGCCAGCCCGTCGGTGAGCCGCCGGTCGCCCTCGCCGGAGGGGAGGACGACCACGGTGCGCCCACCGGCGCACGCCTCGACCAGCTCCCGCGCCTCGGGCTCCGCGATCTCGACCTCGACGCCCGCCTCGCGCAGATACGGCAGCTGCGGGTGGCCGGGGTCGGCGCAGAGCACCCGGTCGGCGGCGCGCAGCGTCTGCCAGGCGGGCCAGGACAGCAGTCCGGGCGCCACCCGGTGGCTGGCGGTGAGCAGGACGACGCGGCCGGGTTCTTCGAGAGTCACCTCCCGAACCTACCCCGACCGGTCAGCCGGTGACCGCGTCCCCTTCCTGGGGCCCGTTCTTGGTGACCTGGGCGATCCACGGCGTCTTGGTGTCGGCGAGCTGGATCGCCTTGTCGTCCCAGGTCCCGTACCGCGGATTGACGTCGATCTTGAGCTTCTTCGACGCCTCGGTGAGCGTCTTGGTGACGGACGCCTGGCCCTGCGGGGTGGACAGGTCGGCGCCGGTCGCGGCGGCCAGCGCGGTCAGCTGGACCTGCTCGCGCACCGCGTCGTCGATCTGGTCGGGGGCGACGCCGCGCTGCTGGAGGAGCATGTCGGCGAACGCCTTCTCGCCGCCGGCCTGCTGGGCCATCGCGGCCCGGGCGTCCTGGAGCTGCTTGCGGGTGACGTTCACCCCGGCGTCGGTGGCGGCCCGGTCGAGCACCCGGTCGAAGATCAGGCCGTGCAGCTTGGCGCGGCTGAGCTGGCCGGTGTTCTTGATCAGCTGGGCGGCCTGCGGCGAGGCCTGCTGCGCCGTACGGACGTCCTTGACCTGGGCCTGGAGCGCGGAGACCGGGATCCGGTCGCCTCCCACGACGGCCGCGGCGCCCGGGTGGGCCTCGCTGCCGCAGGCGGCGAGGAGTGGGCCCGCGCCGAGGAGCGCGACGGAGAGGGCGAGTGCGGTGCGACGGCGGCGGTGCAAAGGAGCCTCCCGGCGGATCGTGCGACAGTGCAGCGACCTGATGACCTTGCGGTGATCGATGTTAGGCAGTCTCAGTGGCGTGGGCCACTGATTCGCCCAACGATTCGGCCGTGCCGGGGGTCTCGGGGCGCAGCATGATCGTCCGGGAGAGGACGAAGGTGACCGGAATGGCCGTCGCGGCGGCGATCAGCGGGGCCCAGGTGCTGCTGAGGCCGAGCAGGTCCACCAGGACGTACATCCCGGTCGTGGTGATCACGAAGTTGGCCGCGTTGGTGAGCGGGAAGAGCAGGAACTTCCGCCAGGTGGGCCGGGTGCGGTAGGTGAAGTACGAGGTGAGGAAGAACGAGCCGACCATGGCCAGCAGGAAGGCCGTGATGTGGGCGACGACGTACGGCACCCAGGGCAGGAAGAGCAGGTAGAGGCCGTAGTACGTGCCCGTGTTCACCACGCCCACCAGGGCGAACCGGACGATCTGGGCGGCGGTTCCGGGTTTCATCGGCGGGCGAACTCCCGGTCCGTGCCGCTCTGCCGCTCCGGCTGGCGCGGCACGGTGCCGCCCTCCTGGCCGGAAACGTTCGTCGCCTGCACCAGGAAGTGCGGACGGCGCTTGACCTCGTAATAGATGCGGCCGACGTATTCGCCGACCACGCCCACCATCACCATCTGCACTCCGGCCAGCGCGGTGACCACGACGAGCAGGGTGACATATCCGGGGGTGTCCACGCCGTTCACCATCGCGACACCGACGATCCACGCGGAATACGCCGTGGCGATCCCGAGCAGCAGCATGCCCAGATAGACGGCGGCCCGCAGTGGCTTGTTGTTGAACGAGATGACCCCGTCCATGCCGTAGTTCAGCAGTTTTCCGAACGTCCAGGCGGAACGCCCCTGTTCACGCACCGCATTCTCGTAACCGAACGTGGCGGTGGGGAATCCGACCCAGGCGAAGAGCCCCTTGGAGAAGCGGTTGTACTCGGTGAGTTCGAGTACCGCGTCGACCGTCCTGCGCGAGAGCATGCGGAAGTCTCCCACGCCGTCGACCAGTTCCACATCGACCAGGCGGTTGATCAGGCGGTAGTACAGGCGCGCGGTGAGGGTGCGCGTGACGCGGTCGCCCTTGCGGGTGCGCTGGGCGATCACCTGGTCGTGCCCCTGGGCGTGCAGGTCCATCATGCGGCCGATGAGCTCCGGCGGGTGCTGGAGGTCGGCGTCCATGATCACCACGGCGTCCCCGGCGGCGTGCCGCAGCCCGGCGAGCATCGCCGCCTCCTTGCCGAAGTTGCGGCTGAAGGAGACGTAACGGGCGCGCGGATCGCGGGCCGCGATCTCCTGGAGCAGCGGGAACGTGCGGTCCTTGCTGCCGTCGTCGACATAGAGGAGTTCGAATTCCGCGTCGAGCCGGGAGATTTCCTTGGTCACCTGATCATGGAAGCGGCCGATGATCTCCTCTTCGTTGAAGCAGGGCACGACAATCGAGATGAGCACGGTTCTCCCCCGTCGATACGGAGTACGGCTGTGGCAGTCAACGAAGAACAGCCGGGTCAGACGTCCGGGGCGGATTCACCGAATGACGACCGGGCGTCGATTAAGTGAACTGAACCCCCGGGCCGCTGATTTACGTGCAGCGGTCCGGCATATTCGACGGCAGCGAACAGCAGAGGATCCCCATGCCGACTCTCGAAGCCGTCCAGCTTCCCCCCGCCGCCCCGGCCGTGGCCGCCGGGACCGGCCGCCCCGTCGCGCGCGCGTCCGCCCTGGCCGCGCTGGTCACCGTGGTCGCGGTGTGCGCCGCCGACGCCGTCGCCCGGACCTTCCCCTTCGGGCGGCACACCCGCAGCGTCAACGACCTGGGCAACCAGTTCGTCCCGTTCCACGCCCATCTGTGGGACCTGCTGCACGGCCGCGCCCACGGCGGCGCCCTGGTCAACTGGCAGTCCGGGTACGGGACTTCGTTCCTGCCCGACATCGGTACGTATCTGGGCAGCCCGTTCGCCCTGCTGGTCGGGGTCTTCCCGCGCGACGAGATCGACCTCGCGGTGTACGTGATCACGGTCCTGAAGATGGCCGCGGCGGCGGTCGCGATGACCGTCCTGCTGCTCACCCTGCGCCCCTCCCCCGGGCGGCGCTGGGCGGCCGGGGTGCTGGGGGCGGCGTACGCGCTGTGCGGCTGGTCGGTGATCGAGGCCACGTACAACACGATGTGGCTGGACGGGCTGATCGCGTTCCCGATGCTCTGCCTGGTCGGCGAGTGGGCCCGCACCCGCAGGCACGCGCTGATCGGCCCGGTCGTGGTGGCGCTGGCCTGGACGGCGAACTTCTACACCGCCTACATGGCCACGATCGGGGCGGGCCTGGTCCTGCTGCTGCGGCTGTTCCTGGAGGAGACGGAGGTACGGGCCCGGGTGTGGGCGCTGGCCCGCGCGGCCTGGACGTCGGCGCTCGGCATCGGGCTCTCGGCGCCCGTCCTCTTCACCGTGTTCCTGGGCACCAAGCACGCGTATCCGGGCTGGAGCAAGGAGTTCGATCCGGTCCCGTGGAGCGACTTCCTGGCCCGCTGGCTCCCGGCGACGTACAGCTTCTCCAGCCCGGCGCTGTTCCTGGGCACGGGCGCGCTGCTGCTGGCGGGGGCGCTGGCGTTCAACCGGGCGGTGCCGGACCGCGAGCGGTACGCGTGGACGGGGCTGGCGCTGCTGGTGGCGCTCTCCTTCCAGTGGAAGCCGACGCATCTGGCCTGGCACGCGTTCCAGACGCCGAACGGCAGCCCGTACCGCCAGACGTTCGTGCTGAGCGGGATCCTGGTGATCGCCGCCTGGCTGTGCGTGGCGGACGGCCTGCCGGACCGGCGGGCGCTGCTGGGCGGGGGCGGGGTGCTCGCGGTCATAGCCGGCGGGGCCGCCTTCAGCGAACTGGTCTCGCCCTGGTCGTACCCCTTGTTCTTCGGCGGGCTCGCGGCCGCGCTCGGCGCGCTGCTGGTCGCCGGGCGGGCGCGGGGCCGCCGGGCGCTGGCACTGACCGCGGTGCTGCTGCTCGCCGGGGCGCAGACCGCGCAGGCGGCGGTGACGGTGGCCTACGGCGACCGGGAGCGGCTGCACCGGCTCGACAGCTATCCGGCGTGGGGCTCGGCTCACGACGCGCGCGAGGCGGCGGTGGCCGGGGCGGACGGCTGGCCCGCGTACCGCACGGACCCCGGCAGGCGGCAGATCACCGGCAACGACCCGCTGCTGCTCGGCGGCGAGGGCGCGTCGTACTACAGCAGCCTCACGCCCGACGTCCTGACCAAGACCATGACGGCGCTCGGCGGCGGCTGGACCTCGCGGGGCCGGTCCGTGCAGAGCCTGGACAACCCGGTGACGGACGCGGTGTTCGCGGTCGGGGCGCGGGTGCGGGCGGACAAGGGCAAGGCGCCGACGGTCACCCGCGCCCCGGTGCCGCCGCTGGTGACGGTGCGGGGCGGCGGCCCGGCCCCGGTGTACGGCAACTCCCCGTTCCGGAACCAGGAGTCGCTGCTCGGGGCGCGGGTGTACACGCTGCCACGCACGGTCGGCGAGGGGTGTGCGGCCGGGCAGGAGGCGTTCCTGTGGGCGCCGGAGTACACGGGCTGGGCGCGGCTCGGCACGGCCGGGAAGTGGGTGGAGTTCCGGGGCGGCGCGCCGAAGCGGCGGGCGGCGCTTGCCCCGCTGGGCGTCTCGACGGGCCCGTCGTCGCGGGTGGAACTGCGTCCCGCGTACAAGAAGGCGCAGTTGGGCTGTCTGGACCGGGGGGCGCTGACGGCGGCGGTCGAGCACCTGCGTACCACTGGGGCGACGGACGTCCACGTCACCGACAGTGGTGTACGGGCGGTCCTGCCCGCCGGGGCGGCCGGGACTGCGGTGTTCGCGATGCCGAGGATCGCGGGGTGGAGGTGCGCGGTGAACGGCGGCGCGGCGAAGCCGGCGGAGTCGTATCTGGGTCTGGTGTCCGTGCAGTTGAAGGGGTCCGACTCCCCCTCCACCGTCTCCTGCGACTTCCGTCCGCCGGGCCTGAAGGCGGGTTCGGTGGCGGGGGCGGCGGGGCTCGCCGGCCTGATCGGGACGGGGGCGCTGCTGGCGGTACGCAAACGGCGGGCCGGGGAGCCGAAGCACCCCTGACCCGCCGTTGCGCTGTCGCTTACTTGGCCACTACGGCGACCGGGGCGTCCCAGGCGTTCCGGTCGACCGTGAGGGTCACACCGCCGTACGTCTCCTTCTTGTTGATGGCGTACTGGTGGCCCCTGCGGTGGCCCGACCACTTGGTGCCGAACGGGTAGTTCGTGGTGGTCGACTCCGTGTCGTCGTACGCCGCGTACCAGAGCGCGTCCGGCATGTCGGTGCCCGGCGAGACGGCGGCGACGGCGGCCGCGCTGGAGGAGGCGAAGCCGTAGTAGCCGGTGCGGTAGCCCTTGGCGTGCAGGGCCTTGTTCCAGGCGCGGGTGTAGGTGAGCACGGTGTCCTTGCAGGAGGTGTTCGTGAGGTCGAACCCCTCCATGTCGAGGTAGACCGGGCTGCCGGGCCGCATGGCGAGGGCTGAGGCCTTGGCTCCGGCGTCCGCGCCGTCCGTCGCCCCCAGGGAGGCGGCGGTGGCGGCGGTCATCCGCTCCGGGTTGCTCCCGGACTTGCAGGGCGGCTGGGCACCGACGTACAGCGGGATGAGCTTCCACCCGACGACGCTCACGGACTTCACCCAGTCACGGGTGAGCTGCGGCTGAGCGCACCCGCGGTTCTTCCCCCCGATGTAGACGGCGGCACCGCCGTACGGCGATGCCGTCTTCCACGCCTTCATCTGGGCGAGGGTGGGGGCGGTGCAGGTGTCGAAGGCGCGGCCGGTGTAGGTGGCGGGCTTGGAGAGGGAGACGGGGCGAGCGGGCATGGCTGCGGCGGCCCCACTCCCACTCCCGCTCCCGGAGGAGGCGGCCTGGGCGGTGAGCGCGCCCCCGGCGAGCAGCAGGACGCCGCCGGTGGCCATGGCTATGGTGCGGTGCTTCTTGGACAGACGGTGACGGGCCACATCGATTCCTCAACTGATCGCAAGAGAGGAGGGAGCGTGCCGGGCACGCTCCCTCCTCTCTTGTTGCTGCTGACGTGCGTTACGCCTCGGGGACCTCGAACCACGGTTCCCGAGGCATGAGGCCGATCATGAGCCTACCGAGCGGGGGCACCTGACGGCCATGCCCGCGGACGGGCGCCGGACGCATGCCCGGCACCCGAACCGCGGCGTGGAGTACACCAGGGCGGTCAGCCTTGGTCGGAGATGACGCCCCGTACTGCTCGGGCGTACTCCTCACCCGCCTCGCGCGAGGCTCGGCGGATTTCCGAGACGACGGCAGCCGGGACAACGGGGGCATCGACCCTCAGCCCCGCTCCCCGAAGCACCTCGAAGAATTCCGCATCGGCCGCAACGTCCCGAGACACCAGTGGGCCTGGTGGCGGAACCTGCTCCCCCGGGCGGTAGATGACGGACTGCTCTCCGGAAAGCGTGAAGTCCAGGGAACCCAACAGCGTCTCTGCTGTATTCGCCACAAACTCCGCCTTCGTGAAGTCCGGCCGCAGAGCGGACTCCAGAGCCAACCCAAGGAGGTCGAGAATCCGCGCGGCGTAGAAGGCAGATCCGACATCGCCTTCCTCATCGGAAGACTCCGCCTCCATGACCTCCAGGGCCTCCGCACAAGCGTCTGAATCTGATTCAGCCGCCACGACCTCCCAGACCGTCGCCAGAGAGGCTTCCGCCCAATCCGACTCGTCTTCCTCGACCATCCCTGCGTACACGTCGAGCATGCGCTCCGCCACAGCCGCACAGAAGGCTGTCAGGACAGCCCCTGAAGCGTCTCGCAGAGGAACCACATCATGGTATCTAGCCACAGACAACTCACCCCTTCGGTGACCAGAACAGCGTGAAGGGTGAGTTCTTGGGCATATGCCCACGAATTCCCGCACCGCCGATTTTTACCGCGTTCACGTTCAGGTTTTCCGGGTTGAGGATCATCGGGTGACACGTCGCGTTGCAGAAGTTTCTCGAAGCAGCCCCAAAGATCGCATGCTCATGCTCCTTGAGGCCGTTCAAAATGCCTTCTTCGGCGTGGCCCGCGGCCTGAACGAACTCTTCACCCTCACGCAGGACAAAGTTCTCCGGCATACCGCCGGAACCGTTGATCCCAATCCGAAGGGTCAGCTTCTTCTCAAGCGAGTTCCAGACTCCGATAGCCGCTGTCGTTCCCTTCTCGTGGGCCAACCAGTAGTCCTTACGTCCCGACTGAAGCTCTTCCGCCCGGTCCATGGCCAAACGTGCGTCGTCTTCGGTGGCGACATCGCAGTTGTGAACGAGGACCGGGGTGTCCCCAGCCTCCACATAGTAGGTGTGGAGGGTGCCGATCGTCAGGTCGTACGTCGTCGTGTTCGCGTGGTACAGACGGACGTCCGTGACCTCGGCCGT
Organism: Streptomyces melanogenes; assembly: GCF_014649795.1. Lineage (GTDB taxonomy): Bacteria > Actinomycetota > Actinomycetes > Streptomycetales > Streptomycetaceae > Streptomyces > Streptomyces noboritoensis. The sequence continues at coordinate 586,493 of NZ_BMTS01000002.1, read as the reverse complement.
GCCGGTCGGGGTCTGGAGGACGTCGCCCTCGTGGAGGTCCTTCGCCTCCACGAACGCCGACTGCGTGGCGTCGTAGAACGGGTGGTGGAACGTGGTGGTGAGGTGGTCGCCCTTGGCGTCGACCTCGCTCGAAGCGGTGGTGGCCGGGGCCGCCTCCGCCTTCTGCGGGGTTGCCGTCATGGCGCCGAGAACCGCTGCCGACGCCGCCAGAACGAACCCGGCCTTGCGGACAGACTTCTTCGCGAGCGACTTGGTGGCGTCCCGCTTGGTGGCACGAATGGTCAGGTCCACGAAGTCGTGGTCCGTCTTCGTGACGATGACACCGGTGACCTTGTGCGCCTCGGTGGCTGCGGCCCCCGGAACAGAGTTCGTGATCGTGTCACCGATCTCGACCCTGTCAATGGCCTTGGCGGTGCCGTTGGCCATCAGCACCTGGGTGTTGCCGGTGAAACTGTGGGGACGCGTGCAGCCCGAGCGGCTCCCGCTACGCCCACCGGCCCCTTCCGACTGCGCCCTGGACGCCGCCGTCTCCGTCGCGTCCTTCGCCGCGGTCTCCTCAGCCGCGGCCCCCTTCCCGAACAGGCCGCCCACGGCCTTCATCGCCTTGGGGGCCGCCTTCGCCAGCAGGGAGCCGCCGATCTTGCCGAGGACGCCGCCCAGTGCTCCGGACGCCGCGCCCTCCAGTGCCGAGCCCGCGAAGGCGCCGAGGCTGCACGCGTCGCCGCCCTTCTGGGCGCAGGCGAAGCCCTGGGTGACCAGGGAGCCGACCGCTCCGGCGACCGCCGCGCAGCCGATGGAGCCGACGCCCGCGGTGACCGCCTCGCAGCCCATGAAGACCGCCGTGGAGACCACGAACGAGGTGATCGCGGCCGCGTGGTGCTTCACGAACGTGGCCGTGGTCTTCGCCGCCTTCACGGTGGCGTGGTAGGCCGTGCGGGCCGCCTTCGCGACGGTGTGCACGGCCGCCTTGGCGACCTTCTTCGCGGCGTGGACCACGCGCTTCACCGTCTTGGTGACCTTGTGGTACGCCGTATGAACGGCATGGACCGCCGCGTGGTAGACCCGCTTCACCTTGCGCACCGCGTAGTGGTAGACGCGGCGCACCACGCGCACCGTCTTGCGGTACACGTCACGGACCTGGTGGACGACCTTCTTCGCCACGTGCTTGGCGACCTGGACGACCTGGTGCACCACCTGGACGGCGGCGTGGTAGACCGGCGCCACGACCTGGTGGACGACCGCCGCGGCCTTGTGGGCCACCTTCTTGGCGCCGCACACCACGTCGTACCAGGAGCAGTTGCCGGACTGGTCCGTGCCCGCGAGCGGGTTGTCGTTGACGTACGCGAACGGGTTCGCGGACACCGAGTTCGGGACCGGGTTCAGCGAGATGCTGTCCTTGTTGCGGAACTGGCCGGTCGCCGGGTTGTACCAGCGCGAGGCCGTGCCCACGTCGCCCGAGCCGGGCTCGGTCCAGCCGGACTGGAAGCCGAGGTGGCCGAGCACGGTGTTGGTGCCGACGCCCCTGCCCAGCGGGTCGTAGCTCGCCGAGCCCGACAGCGCGGTCGCGCCGGCGGTGAAGGTGCCGATCACGTCGTCGTGCTGGTCGGTGAGGGCCAGCGCGCTGCCGGAGGGGCCGTTGCCGACGCCGACCAGCGAGCCCGACGGGTCGTAGGTGTAGGTGTAGTTGCCGTCGGAGGCGATGGTGTTGCTCGCGCCCGAGTACTGGAAGGTGCGGCTGCCCTGGGTCGCGGTGTCGGTGTCGGTGATGTTCCGCCCGGCCGCGTCCAGGTTGTACGCGTGGGTGCCCGCGGTGATCTGGGCGCCGAACGCGTCGGTGGTGAAGGCCACCGTGCCGTCCGACCCGGCCTGCTGGGTCATGGTGCCCCGGGCCGAGTAGGAGTAGGTGTGGTTGCCGTCCGAGGTCAGCTGGTCGCGGGCGTCATAGGTGTAGACGTCCGCGCCGACCCGGGTGCGGTTTCCGGAGGCGTCGTAGCCGTAGGTGGTCGTCGTGGAGCCGTTGTTCCACGAGCTGAGCCGGTTGGCGTAGTCGTAGGTGTACGTGTGGCTCGCCGCGCCCGGCACCCCGGTCGTCGTCTTCGACGTCAGGTTGCCGTTCTTGTCGTAGCCGTACCCGATGGAGGCGAGGCCGGTGGCGCCCTGCATCAGGGTGTCGCCGGTCAGCCGGTGGGCGCTGTCGTAGCTGTAGGTGCGGGTCTGGCCGGTGGCGCCGTACTTGATCTGGGAGATCTCGTTCAGCTTGCCGTAGGTGTACGTGAGGCGGTTGCCGGTGGCCGCGTCGTCCAGGGTGGACAGTCGGCCCGCGGTGTCGTAGCCGTACGTCGTGGTGCCGGCCGCGTCGGTGCGGGTCAGCGGCGACGAGTCGGCGTTGTAGGTGAAGCTGGACGAACCGGCGGAGCCGGACGCGTTGAGCAGGTCGCCGCGGTCGTCGTAGCCGAACGCCTCATGGGTGGCCGACTGGTGGTCGGCGTTGCCCGTGATGCCCGCCTCGGCGGTGTCGGCCGACAGGATCCGGCCCGACTTGTCGTAGCTGAAGGAGCGGGTGGCGGTCGCGGCGTCCGCGCCCTGCCCGTCCATCGTCAGGACCTGGTCGTTGGTGTCGTACGTCAGGGACGTCGACGTACCGCCCGGCTTGACCGCCTTGACCATCCGGCCGTCGGCGTCGTAGCTGAAGGTGGTGGTGGTGTCCGCCGCCGAGGTGTACTGCGCGGTGGACGGCTCGATCACCTTCTCCTGCTGGCCCCACGGCGTGAAGGTGTAGCGCCAGGAGTTGCCCCGCCCGTCGGTGAACCGGGTGCGGTGGCCCGCCTGGTCGTAGCCGAACGAGGTGGTGATCGACGAGGTGTCGGAGACCGGCTGGATCTCCTGGGTGACCGTGCCCGCCGCGTCGTAGGTGAAGCGGGAGGTGTGGCCCAGCGCGTCGGTCGTGCTGACCGCGTTGCCCACCGCGTCGTAGGTGATGGACGCCTGCGAGAGCAGGGTGTCCGAGGCGTCGTACTGCTTGTTGTAGGTCGGCTGGCCCGCCGCGTTGTAGTCGGTCTGCGTCCAGGTGTTGTCCGGCAGGATCGTCTTCTGCTGGTTGCCCTGGAAGTCGTACGTGAACCGGGTGGTGTTGCCCGCCCCGTCCGTGACCGACGTGGTCTCGCCCGCGCGGTCGTAGCCGTACGAGGTGGTGACCCCGCCCGGCGTCGTCGACGACGAGATGTGCGTGCCGTACGGGTTGCCCGCCGTCACCGCGTAGGAGTTGGTGCTGGTCAGCGTCCGGGTGGACGGGAACCGCTCCAGCGTGGTGGAGGTGAGCTGGCGGCCCAGGTAGTCGTAGGTCGCCTGGGTGGTGGCACCGGTGCCGTCGGTCACCGAGAGCGGTTCGCCGGCGTTGTCGTACGTGGTGTGCACGGTGGCGCCGTCGGGTCTGGTGACCTGGGCGACCCGGCCCAGCTGGTCGTAGAGGTAGCTGGTGGTGCGCCCGCCCGGGCTGGTCGACGACGTCTGGTTGCCCTCGCTGTCGTACGTCCAGGTGGCGGGAGCGGTGACCGGGGTGGTCCCCCCGGCCGGGGTGTAGGACGGCAGGGTCTCCATGACCTTGTTGCCGTTGGCGTCGTAGGCCGTGGTGGTCACGTCGCCGTTGGGGCCCTGCTCCTCGACGGCCTCACCGAAGGTGTTGAAGCCGCTGGTGGTGACGGGGCGCACGGTCAGCGGGTTGGTGCCGTCCGTCTCCGCCTGGACGGCCGGGGCGGTGGCGACCGCCAGGTTCCCGGCCTCGTCGTAGGCGTAGGTGGTGGTGTTCTGGTTGGCGTCCGTCATGGACGTGCGCAGACCGCGCTGGTCGTACGTGTACGTGGTCTTCTGCTCGTCCGAGGAGGCGGCGGTGCCGCCGGTGCGCCCCTTGCCGTACAGCGAGGTGACGTCGGTCGAGGTGAACGCGCGCTGGTAGACCTGCACGTTCGAGACCCCGCCGGGCAGCGCGTCGACCACGCCGCCGCCGTACTTCGCGGCGCCGATCATCAGCGGCCCGTGCGCGCTCCAGGGCGCGCTGTTGGTGGCGCTGCCGGAGAGCGTGCCGTTGACGTAGACCTGCACGGCGCCGTTGGTGGCGTTGTACACGCCGACGACGTGCGTCCAGGTGCCCGCGACGGGCTTGGCCGTGGAGTAGGCGGCCGGGAACGAGGTCCCCGCCGCGTCCGTGCTGGTCTGCTCCATGGACCACAGCGGCGCGTTGGTGTGCGCGTAGTTGTACTGGAGCATGAACGCGCTGTTGGTGGTGCCCGCCTGGGCCACGACCGTCGCGTTGTGGGTCGGCAGCGACGCCATGTTCACCCACGCGGAGACCGTGTAGGAGGCGGCGGTGTCCAGCACCGGGCCGTTGGTGGCGATCTGCTGGCCCGCGTTGCCCGCGAAGTTGGCCGCGGAGTCGTTCCAGGTCACGCCGGTGGCGGCGGCGGTGTTGCCGGAGCCGGAGGCGTCGGTGACGGTCGAGCCGGAGGACTGGTCGAGCTTCCACCAGCCGGTCGGGTGCCCGGCGGCGTCCCCGTACAGCGTCTCGGCGATCTTGTTGCCCATCGCGTCGTACGCGTTGGTGACCGTGCGGTCCCAGCCCGAGGAGTCGTGGCTGTTCTCGGTGGCGATCTCGTCGTCCGGCGTGTACGACACGCTGGTCACCCGGGCCACACCGCCCGGGTCGAGGGTGGTGGAGGTGTTGCGGGAGGCCGCGTCGACCGTGTTGGTCGTGACGGTCTCGCCGTTGTCGGTGGCGCTGGAGAGCAGGTTGCCCGCGGCGTCGTAGGAGTTGGACTGCAGGACGTTGGAGCTGCTGCCGTCGGCGCTCTTCTTGGTGACCGTCGAGGTCAGACCGTTGTCGGTGTAGGTGTACGAGGTCGTCGAGCCCATGGCGTCGGTGACCGACGCGAGGCGGCCCGACGGGTCGTAGGCCCGCGAGGACTCGGTGAGCAGCGTCGGGGACTGCGGGTTCACCGGGTCGCCCGTGTACATGACGCCCTGGGTCAGCAGCTGACCGTTGTCGTCGTACGTGTAGCGCGTCTCGGTGCCCGAGGAGGTGACCTCCTTGGTCTTGTTGCCCTGGTTGTCGTAGGTGTACGTGACCGTGCTGCCGTTGGCCGCGCCCGCGTTGGCGTTGGCGTCCTTCTTGGTGGCGACGTGGTCGTACGCGTCGTAGGTCTGCGTCTCGGTGCGGGTGTAGTCCCCGCCGCTGCCGTCCGCGACCGACTGCGAGGTGATGTTGCCGTCGACGTCGTAGACGGTGCTGGAGACCGCCGCGTGCACCGCGCCGGTGACCCGGTCGGTGAGCTGCGGGTCCTTCTCCTGCACGACCTGGCCGTCCGCGTCGTACGTGTACGTCGTGGTGAGCCCGGCCGGGTAGGTGTCGGAGACGACCTTCTTGCTCAGGACCTGGCCGACGCCGTCATAGGCGTACGAGGTGACCAGACCGCCGGCGTCCGTGGTGGAGGCCACGTCGCCGTTCTTGAAGTAGGCGACGGAGTTGACCGCGCCGCCCGGGCTGACCGTGCGCACCGGCAGGCCCTTGGGGACGTTGCCGCCGCCGGTCGCCGGGTAGGTGGCGGTGCCGTCGCTGAAGACGGTCGTGGTGGTGCGCCCGTTGGGGAAGCCCGCCACGGCCGGACCGGTGATGGTGGTCTGGTTGCCCGCGCTGTCGTAGCCGAAGGACGTCAGATACGTGTTGTCCGTCGCCGAGGCCGAGCGGCCGTCGCGCCGGGTGAGCAGGATGTCGTTGCGCGGGTCGGCGGTGGTGAGCTGCTCGGTGGTGTCGTCCGGGAAGTAGCTGAAGTACTCCGTGGAACAGGCGTTGGCGGCCTGGTTCTGGCAGGTGGTCGTGGAGACCGTGTTGCCGCGGACGTCGTGGCCGGTGACCGTCGTCGCCCCGTTGGGGTCGGTGACGGTGTGCTCGAAGCCACCGGTGTCGTAGCCGAAGCTGGTGGTGTTGCCGAGGCCGTCGGTCTCGGTCAGCGTCCGGTTGTTGTGGTTGACGTCGTACTGGTAGGTGAGGGTGGCGTCGGCCGGGGAGGTGACCTTGACGGTCGACACCGGCAGCAGGCCCGTGGAGTTCTTCGCGGCCTGGAAGTGCGCCGCCGCGTCCTGCGCGGTCAGCGCGGTGCGGTAGGTCGCGGCCTCGGCGAGCGAGCCGTTGAAGTACACGGTCGCCGGGTAGGGCAGACCGGCCCAGCCGGAGCCGGTGGTGGCGGCGCCGAGGTAGTCGGTGGTGCGGCCGCCCGTGGTGAGCGCGGCCGTGCCGGTCTTGGTGGCGGCCTGGGTGCCGTCAAGGTACAGCGTCTGGCCGCTGCCCGTGGCGGAGAGCAGCACGTGGTGCCACTTGCCGTCGGTCACCGTGCCGGTGGTGCCCATCTGGACGGAGCCGGAGGTGGTGTAGAAGCCGCCGTACAGCTTGTTGTCGGTGCCGATCCACAGCTGCGGGGTGGTCGAGGAGACCGTGCCCCCGATCGGCCCGTTCTGCGCGTTCATCAGGACCGCGCCGCCGCGCGTGGTGCTGAACCACAGCTCGGCGGAGGCGGCGGTGCTGCCGGTCTGGACGTCCGGCACCTGCACCCAGGAGCCGGTCCCGTTGAAGGCGGCCGCCTTCTGGTCGCTGAACGGCCCGGTGGCCCCCAGCGTCACGCTGTTGTACGTGCCGGTGCCGCCGCGCGTCTCGTCGACCGCGGTGCTCGCGCCGGCCGCCTCACCGAGGCGGAAGTACGTGGCGGGCGCGCCGCCGAGGACCGCTCCCCGGTAGGTCTGGCTGGAGCCGGTGACCGTGGGGGCGCCGAGCTTCCAGACGCCGCCGTTCTCGTCGGTGAGCTGGGTGAGCGCCGCCGTGCCCGGGTCGTAGGTCATCGCCGCGTACGTCTTGCCGGACGGGCGGGTGACCGAGGACAGCAGGCTGGAGGCGTGCGTGCCGTAGTTGTAGAGCGCGCTGACGTCGGCGGCGACCAGCGGGCGGTCGTACCACGCGGCACCCGCGATGGAGCCGTTGAAGTAGGTGGCGTAGCCGGTCTTGCTGGTGCTGCTCTGGTGCGGCTGGTCGGGCCAGTTGCCGCCCAGGAAGCCGGTGCCGAGGTAGTTGAACGGCTGGTTCTTGCCGAACGCGGTGCCGCTCTTGATGGAGACGGTGCCCGAGAGCGAGCCGACCTTGGCGTTGTCGAGGAACAGCGTCTGCGAGTTGCCCGCGGCGGACAGCACCACGTGGTGCCACTTGCCGTCGGTGACCGCCGCGGAGGTGGTGAGCGGGGCGATGCCGCCGCTGTACCAGAACTCGGCGTTCAGCTTGCCGTCGCTGCCGACGTAGATCGACGGGGTGTAGTAGCCCGCCGCGTTGCCCGCGTCGATGGGCTGCGAGGCGTACGAGTAGAGCACGCCGGGACCGGCGGAGGTCTTGAACCAGAGCGACAGGGCGCCCGAGTCGGTGTTGTTGCCGGTGTCGTTGGGGAGCGCCACGGCGGAGGTGGTCCCGTTGAACCCTGCGGCGGTGCCGCCGTTCGGCGGGCCCGCCTGGCCGAGCGTGACGTTCTTGTACGTGGCGTCGAGGGTGCTCTGGTTGCCGAGGACGGCGTCCTTGGCGACCGTGCCCGACGCGTCCGACAGCGGCCACATGGCGCGCGGGTCGAGGTCGAGCGAGGCGTTCTGGTACTGCGAGCCCGCGGTGTAGGTGTACTTGGTGCAGGCGGTGGTGGACGACGGCGAGCAGACCGAGACGAGCTGGTCGCCGGTGTAGCCGTAGGTCCAGGTCAGCGCGGTCGACTGGTCGGTGCCGACGACCGGGTCGGTGACGACGGTCGCCACGTGCGCGGCGGCCGCGCCCGACGGCGTGGACCAGGTGACGTTCAGGGCGCGCCCGGAGACGGCCGAGGCCAGCTTGGAGACACGGCCGCCGGACCAGGTGAGGTTCAGGGCGCGGCCGTTGGCGTCGGTCACCGAGGTGAGGCCGTAGCCGCCGGAGCCGAGCGCCTGGGTGAAGGTGTAGACGGTGTCGTCCTTGTCGGTCAGCGAGTAGCCGCCGGTGACCGACTTGAACGTGGAGAAGCGGCCGGAGCCGGCCGAGAAGCTGCCGTCGCCGTTCTTGCCGTACCCGACCTGCGAGCCGTTCGGGTAGGAGACGACCGCGCCGGTGACGGCGCCCGCCGCGTTGTACTGCTCGGTGGCGCGGGTGTCGAGGATCGACGACCAGCCGGAGCCGAAGGAACCGGTCCAGCGCGGGTCACGGGAGTTGTAGAACCGCTCCACGTCGAGGCTGGGGCCGACGGTGGAGATGGAGGCGTCCGTGTCGCTGGTGGTGTAGTTGGCGTTGGACGCGTCGAAGCCGTGGTTGCCGCTGTTCTGCGACAGCCCCGAGGTGATCACCGGCTGGGGCACCTGGATCTGCAGCGCGTACCAGTCGGCTGCCGGGGTGTAGAGCGAGCCGTCGTACCCCTGGACCGTCCAGTAGTACGTCTGGCCCCACTTGAGCTTGCCCGCCGGGACCGTCCAGTCACCGGCCGCGATCAGCCCCGAGTCGGCGATCTTGGTGTTGGTGTTGTCGTAGACCTGGAAGTCGTACTGCGGGGTGGTGGTGACGTCGTCGCCGGCCCAGGCGGTCAGCTCGGGCGTGGTGGTGTTCGCGACGGCGTTGTTGTTCGGGTACTGCTGGTAGATCTGCGGGGCCGCGTTGCCGGTGTAGGTGACCGACATGTATGGGCCGAGCGCCGGGTCGTTGAACGAGCCGAACTGCTTCCAGTGCAGGTTGTCGTTGGTGGCCGCGTAGACGGCGAGGCCGTTGTCGGCGGTGGTGCCGTTGAACCAGCCCTGGATCGCGCTGGTGGTCAGCGGCACGTCCACCCAGTCGCCCACGGTCCGGTCGGCGCCGGTGTTGGCGCAGGCCTTGGGCACGTTCGGGGTCGCGTTGCCGATGGAGGCGCCGTAGGACGGGCCGGGGTAGCTCGTCACCGTGTTCGGCTTCCAGGCCTGGGTGACCAGCGCGACGTCGAAGCGCTCCGGGGTGCAGGTGGAGGCCCAGGTGTCGAAGAGGTGCAGGGTCGCCGAGGTGACCGTGGCGTGCGTGCCGTCCCAGGTGTTGTACCAGTGGTTGACGTACGAGGCCGCCGAGTGCGGACCGGAGTCGTAGGAGCCGACCTTGACGGTCTGCTCGGACGAGTGGTCGCCGGCGGGGATGCCGGACTCCGCGTAGGTGGTGGTCCAGCCGTCGGTGACGGTCGGGTCGACGGTGACCGGGAAGACGCGCGCGCTGTCGTGCAGCCAGCGCGGGTCCAGGGTGACCTTCAGCGCGGTCTTCGCGCCCTGGCGGACCAGCTGGTAGGTGACGGAGTGGGTGGTGGCCGGGTCACCGGAGCGCGGATCGACCTTCGCGTCGTAGGCGTACGCGGAAGGGATGCGCTCGACGGTCTTGCCGGAGGTGTCCACCAGGTCGATGGAGCCGTCCTTCGCCTGGCTCGCGGTCAGACCCTTGAGGTCGAGGGGGAAGGTCCAGGTGTTCTGGGCCTTCGCGGAGTGCAGGACGATCGCTTCCTTGAGCCCGGTCGCGGTGGGCGCGAGCTCCAGGTCGGTGCCGGGGAGCACGTTGGCGTAGGTGACGCGGGAGCCGTGCGCGGTGCCGGTGACGGGGGCCGCGCCCTGGAGGCCGTAGCTCAGGGCGTGCGAGCCGTCGGTGGCGAACGAGGCGAGCGCCGAGTCGGCGGCCTTGGCGGCGAAGTCGACGTCGAGGGAGTTGGCGGACTCGTGCCAGCGCTTGTCCGGCCCCGCTCTCACATCGACGTCGATGGGCCGCCATTTGCCCTGTTCGTCCTTGTAGTTCACCGGCGTCATGGCGATCTGCCGGGTCATCGAGCCGTCCGCGTTGTCGAAGACTGTCGCGGTACGGGACGACTTGGCCGGATTGCGGTGGCTCGTCTTGGCGTTGAAGCCCTGGGCCGAGCCGCTCTTGCCGCCCTTGGTGGCCTTCGCGTACGGGTGGTAGGCGTCGAGCTCGCCGTGGCCCTTGCCCGGCTTGTGGCCCTTGCCCTTGTTCGCCTTGGTGGCGGCGGCGCTGGCGTGGTGGCCGTGCCCGGCGGCGGTGCCGCCCTGCTGCTTGGGCAGCGAGCCCCAGTGCGGGTCCTTGAACCAGGCGGTAATCGAGCTCAGGCTGGGCAGCGAGATCCGGCCCAGATGGGCGTCGTCGGCCACGGCCTGCTGGGTGGTCAGCATCAGCGCGATGCTGGTGAGCAGCAGCAGTGCCACGCGTCTTTGACGGCGGCGGTACAACGAGGGCCGCCGTATGGAACGGCGGAAGGGGCGCGGGCGCACGGGGCGACTCCCTGAAGATAGGCACAGTTCGGCCAAAGACAGAAACGCGCCGATCTTGTCCGTAAAGAGCGCCTAAATGACAGTCAGCAGACCTGTTCTTGGCAGCTGCTTGGGCAACCCATTGCTTAAGTGGAATGGGTTGTTCCGTCTGCCCGTTTAGCGCTTTCCCGTACTTTTGCCAGAAGAAGTCCGCCGGGATGCCTCCGCGTGACGCGGGAACGCGCTGGTCAAGAACGTCCCGCGACGGCCGCGAGACGCAGCAGTTGGTCCACACGCCGCCGGATCTCGGCCGCGCGGGCCGGGTCGCCGGTGCCGTACGGACTCTCGAAGTACGGCAGGACCGCGCGGTACTCGGCCAGCGCGGCGGGGCCGTCACCGAGCTGTTCCAGACAGAGCGCGGCGTCGTGGCGGAACGCGAGGGCCTGCGGGTCGGCCGGGCCCGCCTCGGCGGCCCGCTCCTCGGCGAGCCGGCGCAGCTCGGGCAGCGCCCGGCGGTACTGGCCGTCGTCCATCAGCGTCGCCGCGTACTGCTTGCGCAGGATCCGCACCACCGGGGAGCCCTCGCCGTGCCGGTCGGCGGCGGCGGGCAGGATCGCGCCGAGGATGTCCACGGCCTGGGTGATCCGCCCCTCCCCGAGCAGCCGCTTGGCCTCGTCGACGGCGCCCGCGACATCGGGCTGAGGCGGGGCGGGTGCGAGGCGCGGGTCGGGTGCCTGCCGCGGAACCGGCGGCTGGGCCTGGACCGGTGGCGGGGTGGCCGTGCGGTCCGGCCAGGGGGCGTGCGGGCGCAGGAACGGGCGCGTCGGGTCGAGCGGGTGCCCGGCCGGGGTGCCGCGCACCGGAAGCAGCGGAGCCAGCGCCTCGTACACCTCCTGCGCGGAGCCGGGCCGGTGCGCCGGGTCCTTGGCGAGCAGCCGCAGCACCAGCGCCTCCAGGGCCTCCGGCACCTCCGGGCGGACCTGGCGGACCGGCAGCGGCGGCTCGTAGAGGTGGCGGTGGAGCACGCCGAGCGCGGTGGACCCGGCGAACGGAACGTTTCCGCTGAGCAGTTCGTGGAGCAGCACGCCGAGCGCGTACAGATCCGTGTACGGGCCGACCGCGCCGCCCATCGCCTGCTCGGGCGCCATGTACGCCGGGGAACCGATCGGCGAGCCGGTGCGGGTCAGCCGCGTGGTGTCGTGGTCGAGGACGGAGGCGACCCCGAGGTCGAGGACGGTGACCGTGCCGTCGGGGCGCACCATCACATTGCGCGGCTTGAGGTCGCGGTGGACGATCGGCACCGCGTGCACGGCCGACAGGGCCGCGCACAGCTGGGCCGCGACCGCCACCGCCCACGGCCAGGGGTAGGGCTCGTGCTCGGCGAGGTGGTCGGCGAGGTCGGCGCCCTCCACGTGCTGCATGACGAGGTAGAGGTCGTCGCCGTCGCTGCCCGCGTCGTGCACGGTGACCAGGCCCGGGTGGTCGACCTGCGCGGTCACCCGGCACTCGCGCACGAACCGGCGCCGGGTCTCGTCGGCGGCGCTCGCGCCCGCCACCACGTCGGGGCGGAGCAGCTTCACCGCGACCCGGCGGTCCAGGCGCTGGTCGTACGCCGTCCAGACCTGGCCCATCCCGCCCTGGCCGAGCAGCGCCGCCAGCTCGTAGCGCCCGCCGACCACGCGCCCGGCGCTCACCGGCCCTCCTGCTGGCGCAGCAGGGAGCTGAGCTCGTCGAGTTCGGCGCGGACCTGGTGGATGCGCGGGGACGGCGGCGCCGGGGGGTACGGGGGCGGCGCCGGGACGCGCCGCTGGTGGAAGTGGATGTCGACGACCAGGTAGTAGACGACCACGACGAGGGCCTGCACCAGCAGGAGCGCCATCCCGACGTTCGAGGCCCAGGTGTCCTTGAAGTGGGTGTGCAGCATCGACAGACAGCCGATGTTGACCGCCAACTGGCCCCAGAACAGCAGCCAGTCGCGCCGGGTGCGGCGCATGATGGCGAGCCGCAGCATCGCCGTCCACGCCAGCAGACCGAGGGTGAGCACCACCAGCACGGAGAAGACCACCCGAACGGTGATCACCTTCACGCTCGCGGGGCTCGGCATCTCTGCTCCTGACAGGGCGGTACGTACATCGCTGGCCAGAGCGTAAAGGTGACGCCCGGTCAGGGTCCACCCAGGTCAGGGGTGCGGGGGTGGAACCGGGCGGTCCGGATCAACCCCCGGTCTGCTCCGGCCTTACGACACCGTCCGTGAGGCCGTCGTGCAGCCCCTGCACCAGCTGCTCGCCGAGCCGTCCCGCGAGCCGCAGCGCGTCCTCGAACGCGGCGAGCGCGCGGAACCGCTCGCCGTACCGTGCCTGTTCGGCCAGCGGCAGCCGGGGCAGCTGGAGCCTGCGCACATCGAGCCGGGACGCGGTGGTCGCGTAGCTGCTGGCCTGGCGGTTGTTGGCGGTGCCGCGCAGGAACCCGGCGAGGAACCAGGGGTCGAGGGCGGCAGGTGCGGGCCGCAGCAGCTGGAGGTTGCGGCCCAGCGCCGCCCCGGCGGTGGCCGCGTCGACCACCCGCGCGACCGTGCCGCCGCCGAGCACCGGCACCACCACGTCACCGGCTTCGGTCAGCACCGGCTCCTCGGCGGGGCCGTCGGGCAGGGCGCCGGAGGGGGCGGTGCCGCTCAGCACGTCCTGCTCGGTGAGCACCGGCACGCCCGGGGCCGAGGCGCCCGCGCCGCCGGAGCGCAGCACCAGGGCACCCGCGCGGGCGAGTTCGCCGACCGTGGTGAGCGGCAGCCGGGCGCCCGGGTGCGGGGCGGGCCCGGCGGGCGGCGGGGTCAGCTCGGCGGTCCGCCGCAGCGTCGCGCCGAGCTCCTCGCGTACGGCTTCGAGCGCGTCGGCACCGCCCGCCGCGGCCGGGGGCGGCAGATGCCGGGCGGGGGCCAGGTCCACGTCGTCGTCGAGGAGTTCGATGACCGGGACCGCGCGGCTGACCCCGGGCCGCTCCTCGGCGGTGCCGTCCCGGTCGAACGGCGCCCAGGCCTCCAGGACCGCGCTCTGCACGGCCTGCCAGGGCAGCTTGTCGCGGCCGCCCCCGTCGCCGCCGGGCAGCCCGGCCGCGTCCACGAGCAGCAGCTCGGGCGCGGGGTGGCTGCCCACGCCCGGCCTGCGCAGCACCCACAGCTGGAGCGGGATGCCGTACGGCGGCGCTGCTCCGGCGGGCAGCGCGATCACCGCCCGCAGGGCGCCCCGGCGCAGCAGCCCGGCGCGGATGCGGCGGCCGGAGCGGCGGGACGCGGCGGCCGGGGGCATGAGCAGGACGGCGGTACCGCCCTCGCGCAGCCGGGCCAGCGCGTGCTGCACCCAGGCGAGTTCGGACTCGGTGCGGGCGGGCAGGCCGTACTCCCAGCGCGGGTCGTAGGCGAGCTCGTCGTGGCCCCAGTTGCGCTCGTTGAACGGCGGGTGGCAGAGCACCGCGTCGACGGCGAGGTCGGGGAAGGCGTCGGCGCGCAGCGAGTCGGCGGCGGCGGTGCGCACCTCGGCCGGGCCGTGCAGGGCGAGCCGCAGCCCCGCCAGCGCGGCGAGCTCCGGGTCGGCGTCCTGCCCGTACACCGCCTCCGCGTGCGGGACCGCGCGCAGCAGCGTGCCGGTGCCGCAGGCGGGGTCGAGCACCGAGGCGGCCTGCGGGCCGAGCGCCAGCGCGGCCATCAGCTCGGCGGGTCCGGGCGGGGTCAGCGTGTACTGGCGCGGGTTGGCGTCGAGGTGGCGCCCGAGCAGGAACTCGAAGGTCTGCCGGGCGCCCAGCTCGGCGGCGAGCTCCCCGACCCCGCGCAGCAGCGGCACGGACGCGGCGAAGTCGGCCGGGGCCGGGGCGGGGGTGTTCACAGGGCCGCTGTGAACCGACTCGTCCAGCACCTTGGGCAGCCGCTCGGCCATCGCGGCGTCGGAGAGCGCGGCGAGCCTGCGCCATTCGTCGGGGTCGTCCCGTACGAGAAGGAGCGCGCGGCCCGCGTGGACCAGGCCCGTCACGGCTCCGGCGGGGTGGCCGGACAGCTGCTGCCAGACGCGCTCGCGCAGCGGGACCTCGGCGAGTTTCCCCTGGTCGCGCAGCCACTGCTCGACCTCGGGGAGGGCGAAGGAGGGGCTGGTCTCGGTGCCGCCGACGGGCTTGGGGAAGTCGGCGTGGCGACGGCGCCAGTTGCTGACGGCCGCCCGGCCCACCCCGGCGAGCCGGGCGATTCCGGCAGCGGTCACCTCTGCTGCGTTGTCCGGCACGGGCCCGACTCCCCTCGTCTGTTGTGCCTCCCAGCATAGCGATCACCACCTGAGCACTCCATACACGAGCGTGAACCGATCCACCCCTGTGAACCATGTTGACTCGGTTCACAGTCTCTGTTGTGATTGACCCATCGGTTCACACGGCCCCCGAGGCCCGTCGGAAAGGCACAGCCATGTCTCAGCACAAGCGCAACTGGTTCGCCCGCCACAAGGTCCTCACGGGCGTCGGCGCGGTCGTCGCGGTGATCGCCGTCGGCGGCGCGGTCGGCGCGGGCGGCGGCTCGGACGACAAGTCCCCGACGAGCGCGGTCTCCCAGGAGTCGCCCAAGAAGGCGGAGAAGAAGACGGGCGGTTCGCAGCAGCCCGAGGCGAAGAAGGAGAAGGGCCTCGGCGACGGCAGCTTCCAGGTCGGCTCGGACATCAAGCCCGGTACGTACGTGAGCAGCGGGAACAAGGACGGCTGCTACTGGGAGCGCGCCAAGGACGCCTCGGGCAGCACCGACGCGATCATCGCCAACGACAACGTGACGGGCGCCAGTTACGTCACCGTGCTGGCCGGCGACAAGATCTTCAAAAGCAGCGACTGCCAGGACTGGCACCTCGTCGACCCGAAGGCCCCGGCCAAGGGCACCCCGAAGACCACGCTCAAGGGCAACGGGGGCATGTTCAAGGTGGGCACCGACATCGCGCCCGGCACCTACAAGTCGACGGGCAACAAGGACGACCAGTGCTACTGGGAGCGCGCCAAGGACGCCTCGCACAGCACCGAGGCCATCGCCGCCAACGAGAACGTGACGGGCACGGCGATCGTGAAGGTCGGCGCGGGCGACGCGTACTTCAAGAGCAGCGGCTGCCAGGACTGGGTGAAGACGGGCTGAGCGTCAGCCGTGCCCGAGGAGCGGCCGGGCCTCACCCCGTGGGCAGCTTCTGCTGCGGGCACTCGGTGAGGACCTTCTTCATCGCCTCCTTCTCGGCGTCCGTCACCCACACCTCGTACTTCTTCTTGACGGCCACCTGGTCCGCCACGTACGTGCAGCGGCCCGCCGCGAACGTCGGCAGCCAGGTCGCCGCGTCGCCGTCGCTCTTGCGGCGGTTGGCGCTCGCGTCCACGGCCAGCAGGTTCAGCGGGTCGTTGGCGAAGGCCACCCGCTTCTTCTTGTCCCACTGCTGGGCGCCCTTCTGCCAGGCGTCCGAGAGGGCCACCACATGGTCGATGTCGACCTTGCTGCTGCCCCGGACGAACTTGATGGTCTCGCCCGTGTACACGTCCTTGGTCAGCGTCCCCGAAGCGACGTCGCACTTGTCCTTGAACTTCACGTCCGTGAGGTCCCGTTTGAGGATGTCCTCCCGGGTGGCGCAGCCGTTGGCGTCGGTGTCGGTCCAGCCCTTGCCGAACTGGTCGCGCGAATAGCCGGTCTTGGCCGCCCGGCCCTTCACGGTGAGGGTGTCGACGGCGGCGAGGGCACTGCCCTGTGCGGCGGGCGCGCCGGGCTTCGCCTTCTTGGCGTCGGTCTTGCTGTCGGAGCATCCGGTGAGGGCGAGCGCGGCCGCGAGCGCGGCGGCGGGAAGGGCGATTCGGTACGTACGCGTCACAACGGGCCGTCCTCGGAGGAAGTTGGCGGGACCCCGCGATCCTATGGACCGAGTGACTTCTACCCGGCCACCCGGTGGCCATAGGGGCTCGAAGGCGGAAAGCCGCGGCCGGGCCGGGCGCCCGCGTACGGCGGCGCGGGGACCGCACCCGGCCGTGCCCCACTCCACCGGCGGCGGCCCGCCCACGGCGGGGCGGCGGCGCGTAGCGTCGTGACCGTCCCTGCCTCCCCCGACGAAGGAGACCGCGGATGGGGATCCTCGACCGTTTCAAGGACCAGGCGCAGAACAAGGCGGAGGACCTCGTCGAGTCCGTCGGCGACGAGGTCGACGAGAGGACCGGCGGCCGGTTCGCCGGTCAGGTCGACCAGGCGCAGGACAAGGCGAAGGAAGTGCTCGGCATCGATACGTCCGCGCAGGAGGCCGCCGGGCAGCAGCCCGTCGAGCAGCAGACGTCCGAGCAGCCCTCGGAACAGCCCGAGCAGGAGCAGCCCCCGGCCTGAGCTTCCCGGCGGGCCGCCAGGCCGCAGGCCGGTGGGAGGACGGGTGGGCGCGGCCCACCCGTCCCCTCTTCTGTCAGGAGATTTCCCTCGGAGCCCCAGAGTCTCAGGACCCCAGGATCGTGGTGAGGAACTCGCCCGTCCACGCCAGCAGTTCGCGCCCCACCACCGGCTTGCCGCCGATCTTGCCCGTCGTCGGGCGCGGCACCAGGATCTGGTGCGTGGGCGCCTTGACGACCGTACGCGGGTAGAGGCGCTTGAGGCGCAGCTCCTGGGACTCGCGCAGCTCCACCGGCGCGAAGCGGATGTTGGCGCCCTGGAGCACGATCTCGCCGACCCCGCAGGCCCGCGCCAGCATCCGCAGCCCGGCCACGAGGAGCAGGTTCTCGACCGGCTCGGGCAGCTTGCCGTACCGGTCGGTGAGCTCCTCGCGGACCGCCCTGATGTCGTCCTCGGAGTTGGCCGAGGCGATCGCCCGGTAGGCCTGGAGGCGCAGCCGCTCGCCCGGCGCGTAGTCGTGCGGGACGTGCGCGTCGACCGGCAGCTCGATCTTGACCTCCAGCGGCGGCTCCTCCTCCGCCCCGCCCTCGACGGCCGCCCGGTAGTCGGCCACGGCCTCGCCGACCATCCGGATGTACAGGTCGAAGCCGACGCCCGCGATGTGGCCGGACTGCTCGCCGCCGAGCAGGTTGCCCGCGCCGCGGATCTCCAGGTCCTTCATCGCCACGTACATGCCCGCGCCCATCTCCGTGTGCTGGGCGATGGTCGCCAGGCGCTCGTGGGCGGTCTCGGTGAGCGGCTTCTCCGGCGGGTAGAGGAAGTACGCGTACCCGCGTTCGCGGCCCCGGCCGACGCGGCCGCGCAGCTGGTGGAGCTGGGAGAGGCCGAAGTTGTCGCCGCGCTCGACGATCAGCGTGTTGGCGTTGGAGATGTCGATGCCGGACTCGACGATCGTGGTCGAGACGAGCACGTCGAACTTCTTCTCCCAGAAGTCGACGACGACCTGCTCCAGCTGGCTCTCGCCCATCTGGCCGTGGGCGGTGGCGATCCGCGCCTCGGGGACGATCTCGCGCAGCCGGGCGGCCGCCCGGTCGATGGACTCGACCCGGTTGTGGATGTAGAAGACCTGGCCCTCGCGCAGCAGTTCGCGCCGGATCGCGGCGCCGATCTGCTTCTCCTCGTACGGCCCGACGAAGGTGAGCACCGGGTGGCGCTCCTCCGGCGGGGTGGTGATCGTCGACATCTCGCGGATGCCGGTGACCGCCATCTCCAACGTACGGGGAATGGGCGTCGCGGACATGGTCAGCACGTCGACGTTGGCGCGGAGCTTCTTCAGCTGCTCCTTGTGCTCGACGCC
Organism: Streptomyces melanogenes; assembly: GCF_014649795.1. Classification (GTDB taxonomy): domain Bacteria; phylum Actinomycetota; class Actinomycetes; order Streptomycetales; family Streptomycetaceae; genus Streptomyces; species Streptomyces noboritoensis. Next base: position 568,479 of record NZ_BMTS01000002.1, on the reverse strand, counting down.
GAAGCGCTGCTCCTCGTCGACGATGACCAGGCCGAGGTCCTTGAACTTGGTCTCGGAGGAGAAGAGGCGGTGGGTGCCGATGACGATGTCGACGGCGCCGTCCTTGAGCCCCTCCAGGGTCGCCTTCGCCTCGGTGTCCGTCTGGAAGCGGCTCAGCGCCTTCACGTTCACCGGGAACTGCCCGTACCGCTCGGTGAACGTGCCGTAGTGCTGCTGGACCAGGAGCGTGGTGGGCACCAGGACCGCGACCTGCTTGCCGTCCTGGACGGCCTTGAAGGCGGCGCGGACCGCGATCTCCGTCTTGCCGTAGCCGACGTCGCCGCAGACCAGCCGGTCCATCGGGACCGTCTTCTCCATGTCCTCCTTGACCTCGGCGATGGTGGAGAGCTGGTCGGGCGTCTCCGCGTACGGGAACGCGTCCTCCAGTTCGCGCTGCCAGGGGGTGTCCGGGCCGAAGGCGTGGCCGGGGGCGGCCATCCGCGCCGAGTACAGCTTGATCAGGTCGGCGGCGATCTCCTTGACCGCCTTCTTGGCCTTCTGCTTGGTCTTGGTCCAGTCGGCGCCGCCGAGCCGGTGCAGGGTCGGGGCCTCGCCGCCGACGTACTTGGTGACCTGCTCCAGCTGGTCGGTGGGGATGTAGAGCCGGTCGCCGGGCTGGCCGCGCTTGGCGGGCGCGTACTCCACCAGCAGGTACTCGCGGGTGGCGCCCTGGACGGTGCGCTGGACCATCTCCAGATAGCGGCCGACGCCGTGCTGCTCGTGCACGATGTAGTCGCCGACCTGGAGGGTGAGCGGGTCGATGGTCTTGCGGCGGCGGGCCGGCATCCGGCCCATCTCCTTGCTGGCCGTGCGCTGCCCGGTCAGATCGGTCTCGGTGAGCACGGCGAGCCGCAGGGCCGGGTCGACGAAGCCGTGGTCGAGGGCGCCGCAGGCGACGTGGACCACCGAGGGGCTGATCTCGCCCAGCTCGGCGTCGAGCCGCGCGGCGATGCCCTCGCCGCCGAGGACCTCCACAGTGCGGGACGCCGGGCCGTGGGCCTCCGTCACATAGACCGCGCGCCAGCCGTCCGCGAGCCACTGCTTGGTGTCGGCGAGGGCGCGCTGGGTGTCGCCCCGGTAGGTCTCCGGCGCGTGCATGCCGAGCTTGAGGGTGCCCGCCGCGTCAGCGGCTGATGTCACAGTGTCCAGGTCGGCGTCGTCGGACGCGAACGGCGAGATGGACCACCACATCATGCCGAGCTCGCGGGCCCGGTCGCGGACGTCCGCGATGCCCCACAGCGAGGCAGCGCCGACGTCGATCGGGGCGTCCCCGCCGCCGGCGGTGGCGGCCCAGGAGGCCTGGAGGAACTCCTGGCTGGTCGCCACCAGGTCGGTCGCCCGGGTGCGCACCCGCTCGGGGTCGCAGACCACCGCCATGGCGCCCTTCGGCAGCACGTCGAGCAGCAGCTCCATCTCGTCGACCAGGACCGGCGCGAGCGACTCCATGCCCTCGACCGCGATGCCCTCCGCGATCTTGCCGAGCAGTTCGCCCAGCTCCGGGTGCGCCTCGGCGAGGGCGGCGGCCCGGCCGCGCACCTCGTCGGTGAGCAGCAGCTCGCGGCAGGGCGGCGCCCACAGCCCGTGCTCGGCGACCTCCAGCGAGCGCTGGTCCGCGATCTTGAAGTACCGGATCTCCTCGACGTCGTCGCCCCAGAACTCGACCCGGAGCGGGTGCTCCTCGGTCGGCGGGAAGACGTCCAGGATGCCGCCGCGCACGGCGAACTCGCCGCGCTTCTCGACCAGCTCGACCCGTGAGTACGCGGCGGCCGCCAGGCCCTCAACGATCTCGTTCAGATCCGCCGACTGCCCGCTGCGCAGCGCCACCGGTTCCAGGTCCCCGAGCCCCTTGACCTGGGGCTGGAGCACCGAGCGGATCGGCGCGACCACCACGCTGACCAGGCCCGCCGCCGGGTCGTCGTCGCGGGGGTGCGCCAGGCGGCGCAGCACGGCGAGCCGGCGGCCCACCGTGTCGCTGCGGGGCGAGAGGCGCTCGTGCGGCAGCGTCTCCCAGGAGGGGTACTCCACCACCTCGTCCGGGGGCAGCAGCGAGCGCAGCGCCGCCGCCAGGTCCTCCGCCTCCCGGCCGGTCGCGGTCACCGCGAGCACCGGGCGCCCGGTCTCGCGGGCCAGCGCGGCCACCGCGAAGGGCCGCGCGGCGGGCGGGCCGACCAGGTCGACGTGGTTTCGGTGGCCGTCGGTGGCGGCCTTCACCGCTTCGGCGAGCGCCGGGTCTCGTACCACCGCGTCCAGCAGACCGTGCAGGCTCATGAAGGGCTTCCATCCCGGGGAGAGGGCAACGCGAACCGCCCGACACGTCACACGGGCCGGGGGTTCCCAGCGTACGCCCGCCCGTCGCCCGACCACCGCCCCTCACCGAGGCGCTGCGCGCCGCCCCTTTTGTCTGTGTGACAGCCGCGCGTGAAGCAAGCCAGGGGGCGCGCGTGGGCGGGATCACCCCTTTGGCGGTACTCCTGAGCAAAGGGTGAGCCTTTGCAAATCTTGTGGAACCCCATAGGCTCGCCCGGGCGTGCCGACCGCCTGGCAAGACGGCGGCGTCGCGGCGACCACGCCATGAAATCAGTGCCCGAGGGGAACCCGCTCGACATGCCCGACCAGGCGCGGACAGCGCTCCTTCAGCCCGAGCCGGCGATCACCACCACCGGCGCCCCGCAGCGGACCGGCTCCACCGCCGGGGGGAGCCGCCCGAGCCGCATCTACGCACTCGACGGACTGCGCCTCCTCGCGGCCCTCACGGTCGTCATGTTCCACTACATGGCGCTCACCGGACGTTGGCCGGGAAGCGACTCCCGGGCGAGATTTCCGGCCACTTATCCGGTCGCGGCCTACGGCTGGCTCGGTGTCCAGCTCTTCTTCCTCATCAGCGGCTTCGTGATCTGCATGAGCAGCTGGGGCAAGCCGCTCCAGTCGTTCTTCGTCTCGCGCGTGGTGCGGCTCTACCCGGCGTACTGGTTCGCGGTCATCGCGACCACCTTGGTGCTGGCGCTGAATCCGCACGGACTGAGCCCGCTGTCGCTCTCCGACGTCATCACCAACCTGACGATGTTCCAGGAGCCGATGGGCGTCGAGAACGTCGACAGCGTCTACTGGACCCTCTTTGCCGAACTGCGGTTCTATTTGCTGTTCGCAGTAGTCGCCTGGCGCGGGCTCACCTACCGGCGCCTCCTCTTCTTCTGCTGCGCCTGGGCCGTGGCCAGCGCACTCGTCCACCAGTCGGACTCCGGCACGCTCCGGATGATCGTCATGCCGGACAACAGCTGGTGCTTCATCGCGGGTGTCGCGTTCTATCTGATGTACCGGTTCCGGCCGAACCTGATGCTCACCGGCATCGTCCTGTTCTGCCTGGCCGCCTCGCTGCCCGGCGTGCACAGCACCTGGGAGCACGCCCAGGAGCGGCTGGCGCACCCGGTGCCGTACTGGCCGGTGATCGTGGTCATGGCGGCCTGCTTCGGGGTCATGGGCCTGGTCGCGACGGGCAAGCTCTCCTGGATCCAGTGGCGCTGGCTGCCGTACGCGGGCGCGCTGACGTATCCGCTGTATCTGCTCCACGAGTACATCGGCTGGGAGATCATCGGCTCGCTCTCCCCGCACGTGAAGCCGGTCCCGCTGGTCAGCGGCGTGATCGCGCTGATGCTGGCGCTCTCCTGGCTGGTGCACCGGTACGTGGAGCGGCCGCTCGGCAAGCGGCTGAAGCAGGGCCTGCAGAAGCTCTGAGCCCCGTCCGAAAAAAATTGCGGCGACCTGTCAACCGAAAGGTTCCCGCCAGGCGTACATCCCGTGAGACCTGTCCGCCGACAGGTCTGTCCATCCGACGGGAGCCGCCTTGACCGACGACGAGTTCGAGGAGTTCTACGCTCACTCGGTCAAGGATCTGGTCGGCCAGGTCTATCTGATGACCGGCGACCTCCACGAGGCCCAGGACGTCGTCCAGGAGGCGTTCGTACGGGCCTGGGGCCGCCGCGCGCGACTGCGGCGCGAGGCCGGGCCCGAGGCCTGGGTCCGCACCGTCGCCTGGCGGCTCGCGGTGAGCCGGTGGCGCCGGCGCCGCCGGGCCGGTGAGGCCTGGCAGCTGCACGGCGGCGGCCGCCCCGAGGCCGCGCACGGCCCCGACCCGTCCTCCGTCGCCCTCGTCGACGCCCTGCGCCTGCTCTCCGAACGCCAGCGGCGCGTGACCGTCCTGCACTACGTCTGCGATCTCACCGTCGAGCAGGTGGCCGCCGAGACCGGCCTGGCCACCGGCACGGTGAAGACGCACCTCTCCCGGGCGCGCGCAGCGCTACGGCCCCACCTCACCTCCGAGGAGGATCAGGGTGTCTGAATTCCCCCATGGCTCCCCCGACGGCCGCGAGGGCGATCCGGCCCTGGCGCGGGCGCTGAAGCGGGCAGCCGCCGAGAGCGGGCGCCACATCGTGCCGGAGCCGCCCGCCCGGGTCGCCGAGCGCGGGCTGCGGCGCCGCCGCCGCACCCTCGCGGCGACCGCCGCCTGTGTCGTCTGCCTGGTCGCCGGTACGGGCGCGGTCGCGGCCCTGCGGCTCCAGGGCGACTCCTCGACGACGGTCCCGGCGAACCCATCGACCCCGTCCGGGACGCCGTCGGGTTCGCCGTCGTACGGCTCGGGGACGCCGTCCCGCAGCCCGTCCGACATCGGGACCCCCTCGCCCGGCGGCTCCGGCTCGGACTCCCCGCCCCTGACGGCGACGCCGAGCATGCCACCGGGCTCGCCCGGTGGCAGCGTGCCCAGCGGCTCGCCCCCCGCCTCCTCCCCGGCGGGCGACGGCGGCTCGCCCACACCCACCGGGAACCAGGCCCCGCCCCCGACGGGCACCGCCACCCCGACCCGCACCCGCTGACCCGAGGACCTCACCGTGCACGGAGCTCTACTCGCGCTGCCCGAAAGCCGGGTCCACCCAGACCACATACCGGAGCGAATACCACCGAAGCGCCGCGTCAGGGTGCCCGCACGCCTGGACCCGTACCTGCTGGCCGCCGCGCTCTTCGCCGCGTACGCCACCGTCTCCGTGCTCCGCTACCGGCGGATGGAGACGCTCTCCTGGGACCTGGGGATCTTCGAGCAGGCCGTGCGGGCGTACGCGCATCTGCGCACCCCCGTCGCCGACCTCAAGGGGCCCGGCACCAACATCCTCGGGGACCACTTCAGCCCCGTCACCGCACTGCTGGCCCCCTTCTACCGGCTCTTCCCGACGCCCGTGACCCTGCTCGTCGCCCAGGCCGCGCTGTTCGCGCTCTCGGCCGTGCCGGTCGCCCGGGGCGCCGCCCGGCTGCTCGGCCGGGGCGCGGGGCTCGCGGTCGGCGTCGCCTACGGGCTCTCCTGGGGGCTCCAGCGGGCCGCCGACTTCGACTTCCACGAGATCTGCTTCGCGGTGCCGCTGATCGCCTTCGCCGTGGAGGCCGTACTGGCCCGGCGCTGGCGGGCGGCCCTGTGCTGGGCGCTGCCGCTCGTCGTGGTCAAGGAGGACCTCGGTCTCACCCTCGCCGCGATAGCCGTGGTCGTCGCCCTGCGCGCCCGGCGGAGCTCGCCGCGCACCGCCGCGTACGCGCTCGGCGTCGCCGCGTTCGGGATCGCGGCCGTCGTGGTCACCCTCACCGCGGTGATACCGGCCTTCAACGCGACCGGCTCGTACGACTACTGGGGCAAGACCACCGGCGCCGGGCCCTTCACCGCCTCCGGCACCAAACTGCGCACCCTGCTGTGGCTGCTGCTCCCCACCGGGCTGCTCGCCGTGCGCTCCCCGCTGTTCCTGGCCGCCGTGCCGACCCTGGGCTGGCGGTTCCTCTCCTCCGACGACCACTACTGGTCCACCGACTGGCACTACAGCGCGGTGCTGATGCCCGTCCTCGCGCTCGCCCTTGCCGACGCCGTGGACACCGGCCGCCGCAGCCCGCGCCCCTGGCTGCGCTCCTACGCCCGCCAGCTGCCCGCCGCCGCGGCCGCCGCCGCCCTCGCGCTGACCACCTCGCTGCCGCTGTACTCGCTCACGCAGTCCGCCACCTACCGCAAGAGCCCCGAAGTGGCCGAGCGGGAAAGGATGCTGGCGACCGTCCCGGACGGGGCGACCGTCGAGGCCGACGTCGGCCCGATCGCCCGGCTCACCTCCCGCTGCCGGGTGTTCTGGGTCGGCGACACCCGGCAGGTCGTCCCCGAGTACATCGCCCTCGACAACGTCTCGGGCTGGGCCGGGAACCCGCTGGAGTACGCCCGCGATCTCCACCCGGGCAGCCGGTACGCGGTGGTGGGCGTGGCGTACGGATACGTCCTGCTGAAGCGACAGGCGTGACGGGCCGTCACAAATGAAGCGGTCCCGGAGAGTTCGGGAGAACTCTCCGGGACCGCCCCGCCGACCCCCGTACGGCGGCTCACTCGCTCGCGATAGCTCCGAGCACGTTCATGCGGCCCGCCCGGAAGGCCGGGACCAGGGCGGCGAACAGACCCACGAACGCCGACCCGACGAAGACCGTGATGATCGTCGGCCACGGGATCTCCAGAACGCCCAGGCCCTCCAGGGCCAGCAGCTTCTGCGCGGTCGTCCCCCAGCTCATGCCCAGCCCCAGGCCGAGCAGGGCGCCGAAGAGGGCGATCACGACCGACTCCAGGCGGATCATCCGGCGCAGCTGGCGGCGCGAGAGGCCGATGGCGCGCATCAGGCCGATCTCCCGGGTCCGCTCGACCACCGACAGGGCCAGGGTGTTCACCACACCGAGCACCGCGACGATGATCGCGAGGGCCAGCAGGCCGTACACGATGTTCAGGAGCTGGCCGATCTGGTCCTTCAGGTCCTTCTTGAAGTCCGTCTGGTCCTGCACCTTGTACTGCGGGTAGGGCTTGAGGGCCGCCTTCAGCGAGGCGTACGCCTCCTTGGCCTTGCCGTCCTCCGCCTTGGCGAACATGATCATGTTCTGCGGCACCCGGTCGGCGGGCAGATAGCGCTCGGCGGTCGTGACGTTGGTGTACTTCGCGCCCTTGTCGACATTGGTGTCGTCCGAGGTGATCGCCGCGACCTTGAGGTGGGCCGTGCGGCCGCCCTTGAAGGCGACGGTCAGGGTGGAGCCCACCTTCACGTCGTGGTCCTTGGCGAACTTGTCGCCGACCGACATCGCGTCCTTGCCGTACGCCTCCGAGAGCTTGCCGGAGACCGTCTCGCGCCGCAGGTCCTGGGCGTAGGTCGGGCTGGCCGCGGAGAGGTCCTCGCTGCTGGTCCTCCCGTCCGGCGTGGTGATCTTCGCGTCCACCGACTTGTAGTCGGTGACGTGGGCGATGCCGGGCGTCTTGCGCAGCGCGTCGGCGGCCTGCGGGACGATCGGCTGACCGTTGCCCGCCTGGACGATGAAGTCCGCGCCGACCGACTTGTCCAGCTCGTCGGTGGCCGAGGCGACCATCGAGGAGCCGACCACCGCGAGGCAGGCCACCAGGGCCAGGCCGATCATCAGGGCCGCGCCGGTCGCTCCCGTACGCCGCGGGTTGCGCAGCGCGTTGCGCTCGGCGAGCCGGCCCACCGGGCCGAACATCCGCAGCACCAGGACACTGATCACCCGCACCACACCGCTCGCGAGCAGCGGGCCGACGATCACGAAGCCGATGAGCGTGAGCACCACGCCGAGGGCGAGGACGCCCGCGCCGGAGCTGGCCTTGTCGGCGTGGGCCGCCGCGTACAGCGAGGCGGCGCCGGCGCCGGTCAGGACCAGGCCGATGATCGCCCGGATCAGGCCCGCCTTGCCGTCCGCCGGCGTACCGGCGTCGCGGAGCGCGGCCATCGGGGAGATCTTCCCGGCCCGGCGGGCCGGGAGGTAGGCGGCGAGGACGGTGACGACGATGCCGAGCAGCATGCCGACCACCGGGGTCGTCCACTTGACCGTCAGGTCGTCGGTGGACAGCTCCAGGCCCATCGAGCCCATGATCTTCATCAGGCCGACGGCCAGGCCGACGCCCGCGCCGACGCCGAGGACGGAGCCGAAGAAGCCGAGCAGCAGCGCCTCGACCAGGACCGAGCGGTTGACCTGCTTGCGGCTGGAGCCGATGGCCCGCATCAGACCGATCTCGCGGGTGCGCTGGGCGACCAGCATCGAGAAGGTGTTGACGATCAGGAAGATGCCGACGAGGAAGGCGACCCCGGCGAAGCCGAGCATCGCGTACTTCATCACGTCGAGGAAGGAGCCGACCGAGTCGCGGCCGGAGTCCTTGGCCTCGGCGGCCGTCTCCAGCTTGTACGTGCCGGCGCCGAGCTTGGCGGCGACGTTCTGCTTCAGCTGCTCGTCGCTGACGCCGTCGGCGGCGGTGAGCGAGACGTTGGTGAACAGGCCGGTGCGGCCGAGCAGTTCGCGCTGGGCGGTGGCGGTGTCGAAGTAGACGATCGCCGCGCCCGGGTTGGTCACCTTGAAGGAGGTGATGCCCGTGATCTTCGCCGTGAAGTCACCGGTGACGGCGATGGTGCGCAGCTCGTCGCCGATCTTCAGGTGGTGCTTGTCGGCGGTGTCGGCGTCGACCATCATCTCGGTCGGCCCGCGCGGGGCGTGGCCCGAGGTGATCTCCATGGCCTTGAGGTCGTTGGACGTCCAGTTGGCCGCGATGGTGGGACCTCCGTTGGAGGAGCCCATGTTCTCGTTCTCGCGGTTGACGACCGTGACGCTGGAGCTGGAGACGCCGCCCTCGGCGGACTTCACCCCGGCGGCGCCGCGCGCCTGCTCCAGGGCCGAGGCGGGCAGCGTCTCGGGCCTGCCGGTCTGCGGCCGGTCGTCCGGCTTCGCGTTCTTCGGGCTGACGGTGACGTCGGCCGAGGTGGCGGCGAAGAGCTTGTCGAAGGTGGTGTTCATGGTGTCGGTGAAGACGAGCGTGCCGCACACGAACGCCACCGACAGCAGGACCGCGACGGCCGAGAGGGCCATCCGCCCCTTGTGCGCGAAGAAGTTGCGCATCGAGGTCTTGAGCACGGTCACGACGTCCGCCCCCGCGCGTCGAAGTCCTTCATGCGGTCGAGCACGGCGTCGGCGGTCGGGCGGAACATCTCGTCGACGATCCGGCCGTCCGCGAGGTAGAGCACCCGGTCCGCGTAGGAGGCGGCGACCGGGTCGTGGGTGACCATCACGATGGTCTGGCCCAGCTCGTCCACCGAGCGGCGCAGGAAGCCGAGGACCTCGGCGCCCGCGCGGGAGTCCAGGTTTCCGGTCGGCTCGTCACCGAAGATGATCTCGGGCCGGGCCGCGAGGGCGCGGGCCACCGCGACGCGCTGCTGCTGGCCGCCGGAGAGCTGGGTCGGGCGGTGCTTGAGCCGCCCGGCGAGGCCGACGGTCTCGACCACGCGGTCCAGCCACTCCCTGTCGGGCTTGCGGCCCGCGATGTCCATCGGGAGCGTGATGTTCTCCAGCGCGTTGAGCGTCGGCAGCAGGTTGAACGCCTGGAATATGAAGCCGATCCGGTCGCGGCGCAGCTGCGTGAGCTTCTTGTCCTTGAGGCCGGTGATCTCGGTCTCGTCCAGATAGATCTGGCCGCCCGACACCGTGTCGAGCCCGGCCAGGCAGTGCATCAGCGTGGACTTGCCGGAGCCCGACGGGCCCATGATCGCGGTGAACTGCCCGCGGGCGATGTCCACGTCGACGTGGTCGAGGGCGACGACACGGGTCTCGCCCGACCCGTACGCCTTGACGACCTGGCGCGCCCGAGCCGCGACCGCCGCTTGCCCTCCAGTACCCCCGTGCCTGGGAATGGTCACAGCCGTTGTCACGGTTCTTCTCCTCGTTGCGAGTCAGTGCGTCGATGCGTGTCGTGCGTACGTAATGAGTCTGGCGATCGAGGCCCTCGGGCACCCTGGTGCCCGGCGGTGTCTTGTTACTGGGGCTAACCCCACCCCCCACCTGCGGCCCCCCGTAGCCGCTCGATGTAGGACCACGTTAAAGAACCGCTCCCCCTCTTCTCGTCCTCCGCCAGGACGAACGCCCCCTGCCCTGAAGTAGGGAGTTACCCGTAGGGGCTCTCCACCCCTGGGCGGAGTCGGGTCTCGGGGTTCTCCACCCCACCGCTCTCTGTCGCCGCTCAGGGCCGGGATGAGAGGGTGGAGCCCGGTCAACTACATGCAGGATGAACCGATCTTGGGGGAGTGCGCGGTGGGCAGGGGGCGTACGCGGTGAGCACTCGGGGCGGGTCCGGCGGCAGTACGGCGGCGATACCCGGCGCGGCGGCCGACGCCGTCCCCGCGCGGGGGCGCGGCCCGGTCGTCGCGGCCCTGATGCTGGGCATGGCGCTCGCCGCGCTCGACGGCACGGTCGTCTCCACCGCCGTCCCCCAGATCGTCGGCGACCTCGGCGGCTTCTCCGTCTTCTCCTGGCTCTTCTCCGGCTACATGCTCGCCGTCACGGTCACCCTGCCGGTGTACGGGAAGCTCTCCGACACGTTCGGCCGCAAGCCCGTGCTGATCGCGGGCATCGTGCTCTTCCTCGCCGGGTCGCTGCTGTGCGCGGCCGCCTGGAACATGGCCGCGCTGATCGCCTTCCGGGTCTTCCAGGGGCTGGGCGGCGGCGCCCTCCAGGGCACGGTCCAGACCGTGGCCGCCGACCTCTACCCGATGAAGGAACGCCCCAAGATCCAGGCGAAGTTGTCGACGGTCTGGGCGGTGTCGGCGGTGGCCGGACCGGCGCTCGGCGGCGCCCTCGCCTCGTACGCCGACTGGCGCTGGATCTTCCTCATCAACCTGCCGGTGGGGGTGCTGGCGCTGTGGCTGGTCGGCCGCCATCTGGTGGAGCCGGTACGGGAGAAGTCCCCGGCGCCGGTACGGATCGACTGGGCCGGGGCGCTGTGCGTCTTCGCGACGGGCGCGCTGCTGCTCACGGCGCTGGTGCAGGGCGGGGTGGCCTGGGGCTGGCTCTCCGCGCCCTCGCTCGGCCTGTTCGCCGCGAGCGCGGTGCTCTGTGGTGCCACGGTGGTGGTCGAGCGGCGGGCCGCCGAGCCGGTCATCCCCGGGTGGGTGTGGCGCCGGCGCAGCATCTCGGCGGTCAATCTGGCGATGGGGGCGCTCGGTCTGCTGATGGTGGCGCCGACGGTCTTCCTGCCGACGTACGCGCAGTCGGTGCTCGGGCTCGATCCGGTGGCGGCCGGGTTCGTGCTGTCCGTGATGACCCTGAGCTGGCCGGTGTCCGCCGCGCTCTCCAACCGGGTCTACACCCGGATCGGCTTCCGCGACTCGGCGGTGATCGGCATCGGGCTCGCGGCGCTCATCCTGCTGGTCTTCCCGCTGCTGCCGTACCCCGGCCAGGCGTGGCAGCCCGCGCTGATCATGCTGGCGCTGGGGGGTGCGCTCGGCCTGTTCCAGTTGCCGCTGATCATCGCGGTGCAGTCGTCTGTGGGGTGGGCGGAACGGGGTACGGCCACGGCGTCGATCCTGTTCTGCCGCCAGGTGGGGCAGTCGGTGGGGGCCGCGCTGTTCGGCGCGATCGCCAACGCGACGATCACGGCCCGGCTGGCCTCGGCACCGGTGCCGGGCCTGCCGGACGACCTCGACTCGGTCTCCCGGGCTCTGGCGCATCCGGCCGGGCTGTCGGCGGAGGGCGCGGACTACCTGCGGCGGGCGGTCGCGACGGCGGTGGGGCATGTGTATGTGGGGGCGGCGGTGGCGGGGGGTTTGGCGCTGGTGGTGCTGCTTGCCTTGGCACCTCGCCGGTTTCCCGTGCGGGAGCATGAAGCGGACACGGGCTGAAGTGGGTGGATCCGTGGCATCCGGGCTGCGGACCGTGGGTGGCTGGTCGCGCAGTTCCCCGCGCCCCTAAATGCGCCCCTTCGGGACGCCCAGGGGGATCGTCGCGCGAGATGCGCCCATGCGAGGCGCCCAGGGGATGCCGCGCAGCGGCATTTTTAGGGGCGCGGGGAACTGCGCGACCAGCCCGTCACCGGCCCGCAGACGAACCTCGGGCTCGTTACCCAGGGTAACAATCGTCCCGTACCGAAAACTTCACCCCAAGGGCTCCCCACACCGCATACCGACCGGTAAGTTCGCCGCCACCCACCAGCGCTTCCGGCTCCCCCGTCCCCCCTGCAAGGAGCAGCCGATGCCGCACCACCGCCAATCCCCCGGCATCCCCCAACTCCGCACCGCCTACCGTCTGTTGCGGCGCGTCTCCACCCTCACCGCCCTCGGGTACTTCGTCCTCTTCCTCGTCCTCTCCGGCTACGCCCCGGGTCTGCTCGCCCGGCACGTCTCCGGTGGGCTCACCGCCGGACTGCTGCTCGGGCTCTGCCAGTTGCCGGTGACGCTGGCCGCGATAGGCGTGTACGAGTGGACCGCCCAGCGGACCGTCGACCCGCTCGCCGCCGCCATCCGCCACCAGGCCGCACAACGCCCGGCGAACTCCCGCCGGTACACGGACGGAGACGGCCGATGACCGGATTCGCCTCCGACGCCCGCGCCATGTCCCTGATCGCGTTCATCGCGGTGATCAGCGTGACCCTGCTGCTCTGTGTGATGACCGCGCCCGACCGCGACGACCTCGGCGAGTTCTACACCGGCTACCGCTCGCTCTCCCCGCTGCGCAACGGCCTGGCCATCGCCGGGGACTACGTCTCGGCCGCCACCGTGCTCAGTACGGTCGGGGTCATCGCGCTGACCGGGTACGACGGTCTCGTCCTCACCCTGAGTACCGCGCTCTCGCTCGTCCTGCTGATGTTCCTGCTGGCCGAACCCCTGCGCAACGCGGGGAAGTTCACCATGGGCGACGCGTTCGCCCGGCGGGCACCCGGCCCGGCCGTCCGGGTCACCGCGTGCCTGGTCACGCTGGCCGCGCTGCTGCCGCTGATGGTGGTGCAGCTGGCCGGCGCGGGCGATCTCATCGCGTTCGTGCTGGGCTTCGGCGCCGCCGAGTTCAAGACCGGCTGCATCGTGATGCTCGGTCTGCTGATGATCGGCTACGCGGCGATCGGCGGCATGAAGGGCACCGCCTTCATCCAGGCGGTCAAGACCGTCGTCCTCGCCGTCTCCTCGCTCGCCGTCGCGGCCCTGATCCTGCACCGGTACGGGTGGAACCCCGGGCGGCTGCTCGGCGAGGCGGCAAAGGGCAGCGGCGCGGGCCCGGCGTACCTCTCCTCCGGGCTCCAGTTCGGCGGCGACTCGCTGGACATGATCAGCTCGCAGCTGACGGTGGTGATCGGCGCGGCCTGTCTGCCGCACATCACCATGCGGATGTACAGCGCGCGCAGCGCCCGCGCGGTGCGGCGCTCGCTCTCCTGGGCGGTGTCGGCGGTCGTGGTGATCGCCCTCGCGCTGATCGTGATCGGGTTCGGCGCGGCGGCGGTGGTGGGCCGCCGGGCCATCACCGAGGCGGATCCGCAGGGCAAGACGTCCTTGCTGCTGACCAGCCAGGCGATCGTCGGTACGCACGCGTCGACGCTCGGCACGCTGCTCTTCACGGCGGTCGCCACGGCCATCTTCATGACCCTGCTCGCCTCGATCTCCGGGATGACGCTGGCGTGCGCCAACTCGCTCGCCCACGACCTGGTCGCGCACGGGCTGCGCGGGCGGGCGGGGGTGCGGGACGCCACCGAGACGAACACGGCGCGGGTGGCCGCGCTCGCCGTCGGGATCCCGGCGATCGCGCTGGCCGCGGCGGCCCAGAACCACAACCTCCAGCCGCTGGTCACGCTCTCGTTCTGCCTGGGCGCGTCCGCGCTCGCCCCGGCCCTGATCCTGAGTCTGTTCTGGCGGCGCTACACCCGGGCGGGGCTGCTGTGCACGCTGATCGGGGGGACGGTGTTCACGGCGGTGGTGATGACGGGCACGAAGCTGGTGTCGGGCTCGCCCCAGTCCGTCTTCCCCACGTACGACTTCAACTGGTTCCCGTTCACCACGACAGGCATCGTCTCCATCCCCTTCGGCTTCGCGGCGGGCTGGCTGGGGACGGCGCTGAGCCGGCGGGACGTGTATGGGCAGCGACGCCGCTACGAGGCGGTGGAAGCCTGGATCTTGGCGGGCGCCCGCCACTGAGCTGCGCCGCCACCGCTGCGGGCCCGCGCGCCGCCCCTCCCCGCACCGCTGCGGGCCCGCGCACCGCTCCTCCCCCGCGCCGCTGTGGGCAATCGTGCCGCTAAGGGCTGGGGGTCCCCCCTGCTCCTTAAGAGCTTGGGGGAGGGTGGGCACACGGCACCCCCCGTTCCGCCGGGCTGCGCAACCCGCCTTGCCCCCCGCTCCCGCCGGAGCCGCGCCCGTCTGCGGACCGTGGGTGGCTGGTCGCGCAGTTCCCCGCGCCCCTTATCGGGCCCGGTCTTTGTCTGCGGACCGTGCGTGGTTGCTCGCGCAGTCACCCGCGCCCCTCAAATGGCCCTGCGGGCCAACACACGCCTCAGCCGCGTAGCCGGTCGCGCCCACGCGGCGGAGCCGGAAACGTCACAGCCCCGCAGCCCAGCCGCACCCCTCACCCCTCCGCCGCAGCCCTCCCCGTCAACCCCGCCAAACCACTCCGCACATGCGCCATATGCGAAACGACCTCCTCCCGAGCCTCCGCATGTTCCCGCAGCACCCGCTCCGTGTCCCGCCCGATCCGCTCGGCCCGGACGGTCGCCGCCGCCAGGGCCTCGGCGGCGCGGGCCTCCGCGTTCTCCTGGTCGTGGCGGGCGGATTCCTGGGTGGCGGTCCAGGCGCGGCCCGCCTCGGCCAGGGCGGACTCGGCGGAGGCCGTCGACTCGGCGTGGTGGGCGGCCGAGGCGGCCTCGCGGGCGACAAACTCGCGGTCGAGGGCCTCGACGCGCTCGGCGTGCTCGCGGGCCTGGTCGGCCAGCGTCGCGGCGGCCCGCTCGCGCACCTCGCGCAGCGCGTCCGAGGCCTCGGCCCGCCGCTCGTCCGCCTCGGCACGGGCCTCGTTCAGATGCTCGTCGGCCGTCGCGCGCGCGGCCAGCAGCAGCTGCTGCGCCCGCGCGTCGGCCTCCGCCCGGACCGACTCCCCGTACTCACGGGCGCTTTCGCGCGCCGCGCGCCCCGCCGCGTCCGCCGCG
The DNA here is from genome assembly GCF_014649795.1 of Streptomyces melanogenes. Classification (GTDB taxonomy): domain Bacteria; phylum Actinomycetota; class Actinomycetes; order Streptomycetales; family Streptomycetaceae; genus Streptomyces; species Streptomyces noboritoensis. The sequence goes on along the minus strand of NZ_BMTS01000002.1, from coordinate 553,442 downwards.
TCGCGCAGGCCCGCCGCCTCCTCATGGGCGGCCGCCCGTACCGCGTCGGCCTCCTCGACCGCGAGGGCGTGCAGCGCCTGGGCCCGGCGGCCGAGCGACTCGTACGACTGCGGGCCGAGCGCCGCGACCCGGTCGCGCAGCTTGGCCGCCTCCGCCTCCATCCGCTTGGCGAGGACGGTGAGCCGCGCCGCGCGCTCCCACGCGGCGTCGCGCTCCTCGCCGAGGACGGAGAGCTGGCGGTCGACCTGGTCCGGGCGGTAGCCCCGGCCCCCGCGGACGACGGCGAAGCCCTGGGGTGACTGCGGTGGTTCGGGCGCTGCACTCATCGTTGACGTCCTCCGACCTCTCCGGCTTGTCCGGGCACATCCTGCTGGATCGAAGCGAAGTGGTCATAACGCGACACTCCGCCCATCCGTAACGGCCAAGGATGCGTCAACTTCCGTCAGAACCGAAAAGACGACGAGGCGCCCGCCGCATGGGTGCGGCGAACGCCTCGTCGTATCAACCTACTTACGTACGGCTCTCAGAGGAGGCCGTCCCAGAACTGTTCGAGCAGCACCGACCACCAGCTCTCCGGTGACGCCAGCGCCGCCGGGTCGAGCGCGGCGAGCTGGGCCTGGAAGTCGACCGTCCAGCGGCCCGCCTGCTCGGGGTTGAGCCCGTAGCGCAGCCGCCACATACGGCCGAGCAGCGCCATGCACCGTACGAACTCGGGGAGTCCGGTGTTCACGAACTGCGGCGGTACGGACTGGCCGCCCGGGCCCGCCTCCACCGGCACCGCGACGATGTTCGCCGTGCCGTACTGGACGCAGATCGCACGGCCGAAGTCCGAGCCCATGACCAGGTACGAACCCGCGTCCGGGGCGGGCTGCACCTGCCGCTGGGCGGCGAGTTCGGCGAGCGTCGGGACCGGCTGGCCGGGGACCGCCTGGGCCCAGAAGAACGGCCCGAAGTCGGCCGGGAGCCCCGCCCACACCAGCGTGACCGCGACGGCCTCGGGCACGCCCTGGCGGGACACCGCCCGCTGGTCGAAGCGGAAGACGCCCTGCGGGCCGAACGCGCCGGCGAGCTCGTGCGCGACGCCCTCCGGGGGGAGCGGCGGCGCGGGCTGCACCTGCGGCAGCGGCGCGCGCACCGGCTGCGGCCGGGCGGGGCCGTCCGCGACCTGCGCCAGCTCGCCCTGGTGGGTGAGCAGGTGCTGGACGCCCTGGCGGCGGGAGGCGTGGTCCGTGCCGTACGGGGCGACGGAGGTGATCCGCACCTGCGGCCAGGTCTCCCGGATCATCCGGGCGCAGTAGCCGCCGGGCAGCTCGCACGAGGCCAGCTCGGTGTGCAGCTCCAGGACGTGGTCCGGCGGCACGTTCATGCCGCGCAGCTCGTGGAAGATCTGCCACTCGGGGTGCGGGATGCCGGGCGCGGACCGCCGGATGAGCTGCTGCTCGGACCCGTCGGCGGCGCGGTACCGCAGCACGGCCTGGTACCCCGGTCCGACGGTCGGCAGACCGGTGGGCTGCTGCGGGTAGCCGTACGCGGGCGGCTGCGGCGGCTGGGGCGCGCCGGGCCCCATCTGGGCGGGCCCGGCAAGCATGGTGGCGGCGTGGTGCACGCCACCGCCGGGGGCGCCGGGCTGGCCGGGGGCCCCGGGTGCGGCGGGCATACCGGGCTGCCCCGGGGCGCCGGGCGGACCGGGCGGCTGGGGCGCACCGGGCCGACCGCCGGGACCGAGCTGGCTCGGGTCGGCGAGCATGGTGGCGGCGTAGTGCGCACCACCACCGCTGCTCCCGCCCGGAGCGCCGGGCGGGCCGGGGGGCTGCGGCGCACCGGGCGCACCGGGAGGCCCGGGCGGCTGCGGCGCGCGCCCGGCACCCGGGGCGCCGGGCGGACCGGGAGGCGCGGGCGGCTGCGGCCCACCGAGCTGACTCGGGTCGGCCAGCATCGTCGCGGCGTGGTGCACCCCGCCCCCGGCCGGAGGCGGCGGCGTGGGCGGCCCCGCGGGCTGCGGCCCGTCGGGCCCGAGCTGCGAAACCAACTGCGTGGGTACGTAAGCGGGCGCCCCACCCGGCCGGGCCCCGGGAACCCCGGGCTCCCCGGGCGGAGGCGGAGTACCCCCTCGGGCCGCACGCGGCGGAGCGGCCTTACTGGTGGCGGCATCGGCGATGTCGGCCGCAGCGCCGGGGGCGCCGGGACCAGCGGGGCCGACGGGCGCGCCCGGGGTGACGGGTGCGGCGGGGCCGGGGGCCGCGCCAGGGGTGCCGGGCTGGGCGGGACCGCCGGGTGCACCGGGGCCGGGGGGTACGCCAAGACCGCCGGGACCCGCCGGGGTTCCGGCCAGACCGGGACCACCAGCAGCACCGGGAGCACTCGGGCCGACCGGAGCACCCGGAATGCCAGGTGCACCAGGACCGGGGGGCACGCCAGGACCACCGGCCAGACCGGGACCACCCGGGGCGCCGGGCACGCCAGGTCCACCGGAGCCCGCCGGAGCACCCGGTACACCGGGACCGCCAGCACCGACCGGTGCACCGGGACCGGACGGAGTTCCGGCCAGACCCGGGCCACCCGAGCCCGCCGGAGCGCCAGGTACACCAGGACCGCCCGGACCCGCCGGGGTCCCGGCCAAGCCCGGACCACCAGCGGCACCAGGACCACCCGGGCCCACCGGCGCGCCGGGACCACCCGGCGCCGGAGCCTGCGGGTCGATCGCCGGGGCGATCGCCGTCGGGGGAAGCTGGCTGCCGCCGTGGAGCAGGGCCGTCTTCGCCTCGGGCAGGGCCCTCGGCGGCGGGGTGTCGTCGGCGTCCGAGCCGGACAGCGGCGGGGCGAACACCGTCGCGGGCAGCGGTACGGAGCCTTCGTCCGACCCGGCGTTCGTGTCCGTACCGGCCCACGGGGTCGCCCCCGACGGCACGTCGGCGGTCGGCGTCGGCCACGCGACACCACCGGACTGCGCGGGCGGAGGCGTCGCGCCGGGCCACGCGGGACCGGCCTCGGGCGCCGAGTCGGCCGGAGCAGCCGCTGCCGAGTCCGACCCGGACGCACCCGGCCAAGCAGGACCGGACGCAGCCGCCGCCACCGCATCCGGCCCGGACTGCGCACCCGGCCACGCCGGACCGGACTGCGCGGGCACGGACGCCGCGGCAACCCCGGCACCCGCCGGGCCCGGCACGGAACCGGCACCCACCGAGCCCGACCCGGAACCCGCACCCGGCGCCGAAGGCGCCCCCGCACCCGTGTCTCCCGGTCGCCGGTCCGGGATGCCCATCCGGTCCGCCGCCTCCTGGAGCCACTCCGGTGGGGTCAGCAGGAACGACGTCTGGTTGAGGTCGATGCGTTCGGGCGGGGGCGCGGGGACCGCGTCCTCGGGCTCGTCCGGCACGCCGTACTCCTCCTCGTACCGGCGGATGACCTCACCCACCGGCAGACCGGGCCACAGCGTGGCCTCTCCGCTGTCCCGGGCGATGACGAGCCGCTGGCGGCCGCCGTCCGAGGACGGGCCCTCGGCGCGGTCCTCGGCCCACACCACGAAGCCCAGCTCGAACTCCCGCACCCGCACCTCGCGGTGCTGGTACGCGGGCACGTCCCCGTTGATCCACTCTTCCGCGCGCTCCTGCGCCTGGGCGAAGGTCACCATCACACTCACTCCCCCACCGGCACGGCGCGCGCGAAGCCGCCGTCCACCATCAGGTTCGCCACGGTCTCCAGCTCCGGCGGGTTGCCCGCCAGGCGCTGGAGGAAGTCGTCGAAGTCGGCGCCGCAGGGCAGCAGCAGCCGCTCCACGCGCTCCTGCACGCTCCAGCCGTCCTGGTCGCGCGCGTCGTCGTACGCGCAGAACCAGACCGAGCCGACGGCCTGGCCCTTCACCTTCACCGCGAGGATGCCGCCCTGGACGAAGCCGACGCCCAGGTAGTCCTTGGTGAGGTGGTCGCGCAGGCACTTGTTGATGTAGACGAGGTCGTTGACCGCCGCCTGGTCGCGCACCGTGAAGAACGGCTGGTCCACCAGGAGCCCCAGCTCCGCGTCGAGCGCCGCGCCCACCGGCGCGCAGCCGCCCGCCGCCTTCAGGAACGTCCGGTACGCACCCGGCAGCCGGTACCCCAAGTCCTCCTCCACGCCCAGGAGTTGGGCCTCGGAGACCGAGACCAGGTGCTTGGGCACGCCGAAGTGCGCCGGGCGGGTCTCCTGGAGCGGGCGGGTGCCGCGCTTGTCCTGGTCGACCCCGGCCGTCGCCAGCCCGCCGTGGTGGCGCAGCAGCGCCTTCACCTCGACCGGGACCAGCTCCAGGCGGCGGGTGCCGGGCACGTGGTGCCAGGTCCAGCCGTGCGGGGTGGCGACGGCGGGGACGGTGTCCCACAGCTCGTGGCCGTCGGCGGCGAGCGCCGCGTTGGCCGACACGTAGTCGGTCAGCCGCAGCTCGTCCACGCCGAAGCCCTCCGGCGGCTCCGCGATCTCGGCGGCGGCGCGCGCGTACGCGGAGAAGTCCGGGTGCCCGTCGCCGTCCACCCGCACCCCTCTGGGGTGGCGGGAGGCGCGGACCGGGTCCGGGAAGTTCACGACCTGTCCGGCATAGGCCGCGTTCGGTGGCGCGGCGTGCCCGAGCCGACCTGTCGTCATGGCGGATGCCCCCTGCGTGCGAGCTGCTGCGTCTGGCTGGTGAGGACCAGACTATGCGGTGGGGCAATACCGGGTCCCTGCCCCGGACCCGGCCCCGTACCACCGTGACCAGGTGTCACAACCGGGTCACCGTGCGGCGATGGTGACGACACGGACGTAGTGACATCAGAGCCCCAGCTTCCGTACCACTGGGCACATTTGGCAGTCTGTTCCCGCAACGGGGCGTTAACGGGGGCGTTGACACCGGCTTGCGCACAGTGCCGGCAACGGGAGGGACAGCGAGCACCATGCACGGAACGACCGACATATCGGGTACGGCGGCGGACGCCTCCCGGACGGGGGACCCCCGGTCCGGGGCCGCGGGGACGGGGGACCCGCGCACCGGGGACCCGCGTCTGACGTGGAGCACCACGGTCGCCTCCGCGCCCGTACTGCGCCACCGCCGCGACGGGATCCTGCCTGCCGTGGCCGCCGCGCTCTCGGTCCGGGGCGAGACGCTGACCTGCACGGCGGGCAAGGGCGACCAGCCGCCGGTGCTCCACCCGCTGGTACAGGACTTCCACGACACCCTCACCAGCGGGCAGCGCGAGCGGTTCACCGGGCGCTGCCCGGAGGCGATCCTGCTGTCGCGCCAGCTCGCGTCCCTGGAGTCGGCCCGGGCGGGCAAGTCGCGCCGGGGCGGCCGCAAGCCGCTGACCCAGGGCGAGGCCCGGCGCGCGCTCAAGCACGCCAAGGTGACGGCCCGCCGCATCCGCGAGGACGGCGACCCGCTGCACGGCAGCTACGCCCCGCCCTGCCGTTCCTGTACCGCCCTGCTCGCCCATTTCGGCGTGCGCGCGGTCGACCCCGCCGCCGAGAAGGGCTGAACCGAACGCGATGCCGGACGTGTCCACCACCCGCTTCCCCGTCCCCGTCGACGCCGCGCTGCGCGCCGCCGGGTGGCACCCCGGTCGCTGGGACATCAGGCAGGCCGAGGCCTGGGCCGACGTGCTGCGCTCGCACACCTCGCCCGCCGGGCACCGGCACACCGTGTTCCCGGCGGCGGTGGAGGCGTGGGCCGAGTTCGGCGGCCTGCGTCTTACGGCGCCGGGGCCCGGCCGCCACAACGCTCCCGCCGTCGTCCGCTTCGACCCGGTGGCGGGGCTGCACCTGGCCCGTACGTTCGCGGACCTCGGCCGCGCGCTGGAGACGGAGCTTTCGCCGCTGGGCGAGGAGGGCGATCAGCAGGCCGTCCTCGCGATCGACGCGGAGGGGCGGGTGTACAGCGTCGACCACACGGGGGACTGGTACCTGGGCTCCGACCTGGACGTGGCCCTCCACACGCTGGTGACGGGCGCCCAGCCGATCCGCCTGACGTCGCCGCGCTGAGCGTCTGGGAGTGCTTCACCTGCGGGCCGTCGGTGGCTGGTCGCGCAGTTCCCCGCGCCCCTGAAGATGCCGCTCCGCGGCAATCCCCTGGGGCGGCCCGAAGGGGCGCATCTCAGGGGCGCGGGGAACTGCGCGAGCAACCCACCACCACCCGCAGACGAAGACCGGGCAGATAAGGGGCGCGGGGAACTGCGCGCTCAGCCCGCGACGGCCCGCAGTCGGAAACGGACCTCAGCCCCCACGAACCTCACCCCGCCCTATCCGGCAGTACCGCCGACACCCGCCATCCCCCCGCGTCCGTGACGCCGGAAACGAACACACCGCCCAGGGCGAGGACGCGCTCGCGCATCCCGACCAGGCCGTTGCCGCCGCTGGGAAGGCCCGCGTCGGGGCTCGCGACGTCCGCCGGGCCGTTTTCCACCTGCATCGCGACCTCCTCGTCCCGGTGCGCGAGGCGGACCATCACCTTCGCCCCCGCCGCGTGCTTGTGCACGTTCGTGAGGGCCTCCTGCACCACCCGGTACGCGGTCTGCTCCACCAGCGCGTCGTACGCCCGCACCGCCCCGTGGACCGCCAGCTCGACCACCATCCCGGCCTCCCGGGACTGGCCGACCAGCGCCTCGATGTCGGCCAGGCACGGCCCCTCCTCCGCGGCGGCAGCGGCGGCCGCGGCGGCCGCGCCCACGGCGGCCAGCGGGACCGGCGCCAGAGCCGAGGCGTCGGCCCGCACCGCCTCCCCGCTGCGCAGCACGCCCAGCATCTCGCGCAGCTCGGTCAGCGCCTGGCGGCCCATGTCCCCGACGAGCACCGCGTTCTTGACGGCCTTCTCGGGGTCCTTGCGGGCCACCGCCTGGAGCGCGGCGGCGTGCACCACCATCAGGGACACCCGGTGCGCGACCACGTCGTGCATCTCGCGGGCGATCCGGGTGCGCTCCTCCGTTCGCGCCCACTCCGCGCGCTCCTCCGCGTGGTCCGCGAGCAGCGAGAGCTCCCGCTCCAGGGAGTCGGCGCGCTCGCGCAGCGACTCCATCAGCCGCCGCCGGGCCCCTATATAGAGCCCCAGGAGCAGCGGCGGGGCGGTCAGGCCCAGCGACATCACGACGGAGAAGAGCAGGACCAGCGACCGGCCGCCGCTGAACGCGCCGTCGTCGACGCTCTGGTTCATCCGTACGAACGTGACGATGAACGTGCCCGCCAGACACATTCCGGCCAGCGCGGCCGTGATGCGGCGCGGCACCTCGGAGGCGGCCAGCGTGTAGAGCCCGACGATGCCGAGCAGGAAGCCCATGTTGGCGGGGGTCACGGCGATCGAGACCAGCACGACCGCGACCGGCCAGCGCCGCCGCGTGGTCAGCATCGCCCCGGCCACCAGGCCGAACAGCACCCCGGCCGGCACGGGGACCCCCGCGTCCCCGGCGAACTTCACACCTTCCAATGCGCACTCGAACGCGGACGCCAGCCCCAGTCCGATGTCCAGGACGGCACTGCGCCGCCGTTCCCACCACCACCAGCCGCGGGAGGTCGCCCCCGCGGAGTCGTGGTCTGCCCCCGTTGCGGTCATGCCATCCAGCCTACGGGCGCCCGCCAGCGATTTTCCGGCGACTTCGGCCGACCTCGCGGCGATCACGGTGATCGGCACCGTCGCACGGAAGGGGCTCGGTACGGCATAGTGTGGGGTGCCGATCCGGTGACCTGACGCAATGTCCGGTCGAACCGGTTTCCATCCCCCGTGGTGTAATTGGCAGCACTGAGGCTTTTGGTGCCTTATGTCCGGGTTCGAGTCCTGGCGGGGGAGCCAGCGCAGTTCGGGTCCTGACCACAAAGGTCGGGACCCGGTTGTTTTTCCCCGCCGCTCCCCCTCTCTCTTCCGCAGCTCTTCCGCGGCCGCCGACCCTCCTGGCATTTCGGCCCCCAGACCCCCCGGTATCCTGCGGATGTCCACCACACAAAGCCGAAGGGCATTCCCGTGAGCGCCAATCGCCCGGCAGCCGTCGTCGTCCTCGCCGCGGGTGAGGGCACCCGCATGAAGTCGGCCACCCCCAAGGTCCTGCACGAGATCTGCGGGCGCTCGCTCGTCGGCCACGTCGTCGCGGCCGCCCGCGAGCTCGACCCCGAGCACCTCGTCGTGGTCGTCGGCCACGCCCGTGAGCAGGTCGCCGCGCACCTCGGCGCGATCGACGCCTCGGTGCGCACCGCCGTCCAGTACGAGCAGAACGGCACCGGCCACGCGGTGCGGATGGCGCTGGAGGAGCTCGGCCAGTCCATCGAGGGCACCGTCGTGGTGGTCTGCGGCGACACCCCGCTGCTCACCGGCGCCACGCTGGCGGAGCTGACCCGTACGCACGAGGCGGACGGCAACGCCGTGACCGTGCTCACCGCCGAGGTCCCCGACTCCACCGGCTACGGCCGGATCGTGCGCGACGGCGAGTCCGGCGCGGTCACCGCGATCGTCGAGCACAAGGACGCCACCGAGGCCCAGCGCGCCATCAAGGAGATCAACTCCGGCGTCTTCGCCTTCGACGGCGCCCTGCTCGCGGACGCGCTCGGCAAGGTCCGCACGGACAACAGCCAGGGCGAGGAGTACCTCACCGACGTCCTCGGCATCCTGCGCGAGGCCGGGCACCGCGTCGGCGCCTCGGTCGGCGGCGACCACCGCGAGATCCTCGGCATCAACAACCGCGTCCAGCTCGCCGAGGCCCGCCGCCTGCTCAACGACCGCCTGCTCGAGCACGCGATGCTCGCGGGCGTCACCGTCGTCGACCCGGCCACCACCTTCGTCGACGTCACCGTCACCTTCGAGCAGGACGCGCTGGTGCACCCCGGCACCCAGCTGCTCGGCAGCACGCACCTGGGCCGCGGCGCCGAGGTCGGCCCCAACTCCCGGCTGACCGACACCCAGGTGGGCCCGGACGCGCGCGTGGACAACACCGTGGCGTACGACTCCGAGGTCGGCGAGGGCGCGTCGGTGGGCCCGTACGCCTATCTGCGCCCGGGCACCCGCCTCGGCGTGAAGGCCAAGATCGGCACGTACGTCGAGACCAAGAACGCGACGATCGGCGAGGGCACCAAGGTCCCGCACCTGTCGTACGTGGGCGACGCGACCATCGGCGAGTACTCGAACATCGGCGCCGCGAGCGTCTTCGTGAACTACGACGGCGAGGCCAAGCACCACACCACGATCGGCTCGCACTGCAAGACGGGCTCGGACAACATGTTTGTTGCTCCTGTCACAGTGGGGGACGGCGCCTACACCGCGGCCGGGTCCGTCATCACCAAGGACGTGCCCGCCGGCTCGCTGGCCGTCGCCCGTGGCCAGCAGCGGAATATCGAGGGCTGGGTGGCCCGCAAGCGGCCGGGCAGCGCCGCCGCGCAGGCGGCTGCGGCCGCCTCCGAAGAGGCCGTTGGCGAAAACTGACCGGAAACATCTGCGCCTGTCACGGCGTACCGTGATAGACGCACACGATTCGGCTGGCTCGTCGCCAAGGGACCGCGCGGGCTCAGCAGCAGAAGACACCTCTGAGGAGACAGTGCTGTGACCGGGATCAAGACGACCGGCGAGAAGAAGCTGATGCTCTTCTCCGGCCGCGCCCACCCCGAGCTGGCCGAGGAGGTCGCGCACCAGCTGGGTGTCGGCCTCGTGCCGACGAAGGCCTTCGACTTCGCCAACGGTGAGATCTACGTCCGCTTCCAGGAGTCGGCGCGCGGCGCCGACTGCTTCCTGATCCAGAGCCACACGGCTCCGATCAACAAGTGGATCATGGAGCAGCTGATCATGATCGACGCGCTGAAGCGCGCGTCGGCCCGCTCCATCACGGTCATCGTGCCGTCCTACGGGTACGCCCGCCAGGACAAGAAGCACAAGGGCCGCGAGCCGATCTCGGCCCGTCTGGTCGCCGACCTGCTGAAGACCGCGGGCGCCGACCGGATCCTCACGGTCGACCTGCACACCGACCAGATCCAGGGCTTCTTCGACGGCCCGGTCGACCACCTCACCGCCCTGCCGGTCCTCGCGGACTACGTGGGCGCCAAGGTCGACCGCTCCAAGCTGACGATCGTCTCCCCGGACGCCGGCCGCGTGCGCGTCGCCGACCGCTGGTGCGACCGCCTGGACGCTCCCCTGGCGATCGTCCACAAGCGCCGCGACAAGGACGTCGCCAACCAGGTGACCGTCCACGAGGTCGTCGGTGACGTCAAGGGCCGCGTCTGCGTCCTGGTCGACGACATGATCGACACCGGTGGCACCATCTGCGCCGCCGCCGACGCCCTGTTCGCGCACGGCGCCGAGGACGTCATCGTGACGGCCACGCACGGCATCCTGTCCGGCCCCGCCGCCGACCGCCTGAAGAACTCCAAGGTCAGCGAGTTCGTCTTCACGAACACCCTGCCCGACCCGGCCGACCTGGAGCTCGACAAGGTCACCGTCCTCTCCATCGCCCCGTCGATCGCCCGCGCGGTCCGCGAGGTCTTCGAGGACGGCTCGGTCACCAGCCTCTTCGAGGAGCAGTAGGCAGCACCGCTCCGGAAGATCCTTTTGGGTACGGCCTCCCCGCCGGGTAGACTCATCGAGTTGCTCGGCGAGGGAGGCCGTACCCGTAGGTACGGCGGTCCGTTATCGACGCGCTCTTCGTAGCAGGCCAGTCGTGGCCGGGTGACCGCCACAGCTATCCATCTGCTTATACGAGGAGTGCGCATGTCCGAGATCAAGCTTGCCGCCGAGGTCCGTAACAGCTTCGGCAAGGGCGCCGCCCGCAGCATCCGCCGTGAGAACAAGGTTCCGGCCGTCGTCTACGGCCACGGCACCGAGCCGGTCCACGTCACCCTGCCGGGCCACGAGCTGCTGCTCGCCCTGCGTACCCCGAACGTCCTGCTCTCCCTGGACATCGACGGCAAGAACGAGCTGGCCATCCCGAAGGCCGTCCAGCGCGACGCCATCAAGGGCTACCTGGTCCACGTCGACCTGCTGCTCGTCCGCCGCGGCGAGAAGGTCACGGTCGAGGTCGCCGTCGAGACCGAGGGCGACCTGGCCCCGGGCAGCTTCCTGGTCGAGAACGTGCTGAACACGCTCTCCGTCGAGGCCGAGGCCACCCACATCCCGACCTCCGTGACCGTCTCCATCGAGGGCCTGGAGGCCGGCGCCTCCATCCACGCCAAGGACGTCGCGCTGCCCAAGGGCACCACGCTGGCCACCGACCCCGAGGCCGTCGTCATCCAGATCCTGGCCGCCCAGGCCGAGGAGCCGGCAGCCGAGGCCGCCGAGGGCGACGCCTCCGCCGAGGCCTGAGCCGTACGCTCTGCCTGACGGGGTGGCGGGCCACTGCGGCCCGCCACCCCGTTTTTTCCTGTCGGCGCGCGAGGAGACGCAGCACAGATGACCACGGAAGCGAACGCCCCCTGGCTGGTCGTGGGGCTCGGCAACCCCGGCCCCGAGTACGCCGCCAACCGGCACAACATCGGGTTCATGGTCGCGGACCTGCTCGCGGAGCGCATGGGCGCCAAGTTCAAGGCGCACAAGGCGCGGGCCCAGGTCGTCGAGGGCCGCATCGGCCCGGCCGGACCGCTGAACCGCCGCGTGATCCTGGCCAAGCCGCTGTCGTACATGAACCTGTCGGGCGGCCCGGTCACCCAGCTGCGCGACTTCTACAAGGTGCCGGTGGAGAACATCGTCGCCGTCCACGACGAGCTGGACATCGACTACGGAGTGCTCCGCCTGAAGCTCGGCGGCGGCGACAACGGCCACAACGGCCTCAAGTCGATGACCAAGTCGTTCGGCCCGGACTACCACCGCGTCCGCTTCGGCATCGGCCGCCCGCCCGGCCGGATGCAGGTCGCGGACTTCGTCCTCAAGGACTTCTCGTCGACCGAGCGCAAGGAGCTCGACTACTTCGTGGACCGCGCGGCCGACGCCGTCGAAGCGCTGGTCATCGAGGGTCTTGAGCGCGCGCAGTCGACGTACAACTCCTAGCGCGCAGACGTACGGGAAAGCCCCGGCGGCCGATCGGCCACCGGGGCTTCGCCATGTCCCGCGCGGGGGGTCAGCCGGTGTTGCGCAGGCCCGCCGCGACACCGTTGACGGTCAGCAGCAGCGCCCGGGCCAGCAGCGGGTCGGGGCTCTCGCCGCGCTCCGCCTCGGCCCGCTGACGGGCGAGCAGGGCCACCTGGAGGTAGGAGATCGGGTCCAGGTAGGCGTCCCGGATCGCGAAGGTCTGCTGGAGCACCGGGTGCGAGCCGAGCAGCTCCTCGCCGCCGGTGATGCGCAGCACCTCGCTCACCGTGAGCGCGTGCTCCGCCTCGATGTCGGCGAAGACGTGCTTGAGGTCGTCCGGCACCAGCGTGTCGACGTAGTGGCGGGCGATCCGCAGATCGGTCTTGGCCAGCGTCATCTCCACGTTCGAGATGAAGTTCCGGAAGAAGTGCCACTGCTCGTGCATCTCGTCCAGGACGGTGTCCAGACCGGCCTCGCGCAGCGCCTTCAGGCCGGAGCCGACGCCGAACCAGCCGGGCACGATCTGCCGCGACTGCGTCCAGCCGAACACCCACGGGATGGCCCGCAGGCCGTCCAGGCCCGCGCCGGAGTCCGGGCGGCGCGAGGGGCGCGAGCCCAGGTGCAGCTCGGCGAGCTGGTCGACGGGCGTGGAGGCGAAGAAGTACGCGGGCAGGTCCGGGTCCTCCACCAGCCTGCGGTAGGCCGCGTGGGCCGCGTCGGAGACCGTGTCCATCGCCGCGTCCCAGCGCGCCAGCGCCTCGTCGGACTGGCGCGGGGCGGTGTGCAGGGCGGACGCCTGGAGGGTGGCCGCCACCGTCAGCTCCAGGTTCTCCCTGGCCAGCGACGGGATGAGGTACTTGTCGGAGATGACCTCACCCTGCTCGGTCACCTTGATCTCGCCCTCGAGGGTGCCCCACGGCTGCGCCAGGATCGCGTCGTGCGAGGGGCCGCCGCCGCGGCCGACGGTGCCCCCGCGGCCGTGGAAGAGCCGCAGCCGCACGCCGTAGCGGTGGGCCACGTCGCGCAGCCTGCGCTGGGCGCGGTGGATCTCCCACTGGCTGGTGGTGATGCCGCCGAACTTGGAGGAGTCGGAGTAGCCGAGCATGACCTCCTGGACGTCGCCGCGCAGCGACACCAGCCGGCGGTACGAGGGGTCGGCCAGCATCTCGTCCAGGATGACGTCGGCGGCGCGCAGCTCGTCGGTGGTCTCCAGGAGCGGCACGATGCCGATCTTCGCCCAGCCCGCGTGCAGGTCGACGAGCCCGGCCTCGCGGGCCAGCACGGCCGCCGCGAAGACGTCGTCGGCGCCCTGGCACATCGAGATGATGTACGACTCGATCACCTCGGGGCCGAACCGCTCGAAGGCCTCCTTGATCGTGCCGAAGACGCCCAGGGTCTTCTGCCCGGCCTCGTCCAGCGGCGCGGGCGTGGGGGCCAGCGGGCGGCGCGAGCGGAGCTCCTTGGCGAGCAGCTTCTGCCGGTACTCGCGCGGCATGTCCGCGTACCGCCAGGACTCCTCGCCCAGCCGGTCGAAGAGCTGGCCGAGCGCGTGGTGGTGGGCGTCCGCGTGCTCGCGCACGTCCATGGTGGCCAGCTGGAGGCCGAAGGCGGCCAGCGTGCGGATCGTCCGGTCCATCCGGCCGTCGGCGAAGAGCGCGCCGCGGTGGGCGCGCAGCGACGTCTGGATCAGGGTGAGGTCGGCGAGCAGCTCGGAGGTGCCGAGGTAGTCGCGGCCGCTCTGGTGCGGGGTGCCCTTGGCGAGCCGCTCCTTGGTGTTGACGAGCTTCTGCCGGACGCAGGTCGCCTTGAGCCGGTAGGGCTCCTCGGCGTTGAGCCGCTTGTAGCGGGGGCTGATCTCGGGCAGCGCCTCCAGGTCGGCCTGGAGGGAGGCGAGGAGCTCCTCGGTGGCCCCGGCGTACCGGATCGAGTTGGAGAGCAGCCCGCGCAGGAAGTCGATCACTTCGAGCGCGTCGTTGATGCCGTGCTCGTGCTGGAGGATCAGCACGTCCCAGGTGACCTGCGGGGTCACGTTGGGGTTGCCGTCGCGGTCGCCGCCGATCCAGGTGCCGAAGGTGAGCGGGCGGGTGCCGGCGGGCAGCTCGACGCCGACCCGCTCCAGCTCGGCCGCCAGGTCCTCCAGGACGTCGCCGACGGCGTTGGCGTGCAGCTCGTCCAGGTAGTAGATGGCGTTGCGCGCCTCGTCGGCGGGCTCGGGGCGGACCACGCGCAGCTCGTCGGTCTGCCAGATGAGGTCGATGTTCTCGGCGAGCCGCAGGTCGTGGCGGCGCCGGTCGGCCTCGGTGACCGGGGTCTCCAGGAGGGCCGCGATCCGGCGCAGCTTGTTGAGGACCGAGCGGCGCGCCGCCTCGGTGGGGTGCGCGGTGAAGACCGGGCGCACATTCAGGTTCTTGACCGTCTCGCGCAGGTGCTCGGGGTCGGCGTCCTTGAGCATGTCGGCGGTGCGGGCGAGCAGCCCGCCCTCGGCGGCCCGGTGGGCGCGCAGCTCGCGGCCGCGGTGCACCTGCTCGGTGACGTTGGCGAGGTGGAAGTAGATGGAGAAGGCCCGTACGAGCTTGGCGGCGGTCTCCACCTCGGTGCCGCCGAGCAGCTCGGCGGCGGCCTCGCCGTCCGTACGGGTGAGGGCGCGCACGCGCTCGACGAGCTCCAGGAGCTCGGGCCCTTCCTGGCGGACGAGCGCCTCGCCCAGGAGGTCACCCAGTCGGCGGATGTCGGCGCGCAGCTCGGGGCTGGCGGCGGGGGTCTGGTCGGCACTGCTCACAGGTGCGGCTCCTTGCAGTGTTTGAGCACGTCTGGAGGGGTACTGGAGGCTTGCGGACCGCGCTGTCCGACGAGACCCAGGATAGGTGTCCGTACGCGCGTCGCAGTCCACTGCCCTCTTGTACGGAGGCGCGGCACTGCCATACTTACGTCGCCGTAGGTTACGGATGCGTAGCCTGGCCTCTCGTCTTCCTCTCTCACCCCGCAGGGGGATACCCCATGACCACAAGCCCCGACCTCATCGACCCGGCCACCGAGCCGCCGGGTTCCTCCGCGACGCGCGGGGGCGAGAGCAAACGGTCCGTCGAACAGATCGCGCTGCTGCTCTTCATCGTCGTGCCGTTCGTGGCGCTGCTCGCCGCGGTGCCGCTGGCCTGGGGCTGGGGCGTGAGCTGGCTGGACCTCGGCCTGATGGTGTTCATGTACTACCTGGGCTGCCACGGCGTCACCATCGGCTTCCACCGCTACTTCACGCACGGCTCCTTCAAGGCCAAGCGCCCGCTGCGGATCGCGCTGGCGGTGGCCGGGTCGATGGCCGTGGAGGGCCCGCTGGTGCGCTGGGTGGCGGACCACCGCAAGCACCACAAGTTCTCCGACGCGGACGGCGACCCGCACTCTCCGTGGCGGTTCGGCGAGACGCTGCCCGCGCTGATGAAGGGCCTGTGGTGGGCCCACATCGCGTGGATGTTCAACGAGGAGCAGACCTCGCAGGAGAAGTACGCGCCGGACCTGATCAAGGACCCGGCGATCCGCCGGATCTCGCGCGACTTCGTCTTCTGGACGATCCTCTCCCTCGCCATCCCGCCGATCGTGGGCGGTCTGGTGACGATGTCCTGGTGGGGCGCGTTCACCGCGTTCTTCTGGGGCTCGCTGGTGCGGGTCGCGCTGCTGCACCACGTGACCTGGTCGATCAACTCGATCTGCCACGCGGTCGGCAAGCGCCCCTTCAAGTCCCGCGACCGCTCCGGCAACGTGTGGTGGCTGGCGGTCCTGTCGTGCGGCGAGTCCTGGCACAACCTGCACCACGCCGACCCGACCTCGGCCCGGCACGGCGTGATGCGCGGCCAGATCGACTCCAGCGCCCGGATCATCCGCTGGTGCGAGCAGCTGGGCTGGGCGTACGACGTGCGCTGGCCCACCGAGGCCCGTCTGGACGCCAAGCGCAGCGAGCCCGGCGCCCCCTCCCGGCGGGCCGAGAAGGCCGCCGAGGAGAGCGCCCGTAAGGAGAAGGCCGCAGAGGCGGCATGATGGAGGACGTGGCGACCGACTCCAGCACCACCCGCACGACCAGCAGCAACGGCTCTGCGGGCACCGAACGACCCCGGCGGACCCGACGCACCCGGATGACGGGCGCGGAGCGCCGGGAGCAGTTGCTGGACATCGGCCGCACGCTCTTCGCCGAGAAGGGCTTCGAGGGCACCTCGGTGGAGGAGATCGCGGCGAAGGCCGGCGTCTCCAAGCCCGTCGTCTACGAGCACTTCGGCGGCAAGGAGGGGCTGTACGCGGTGGTGGTCGACCGCGAGATGCGCTCGCTCCTGGACGGCGTGACGGGCGCCCTGACGGCGGGGCACCCGCGCGAGCTCCTGGAGCAGGCCGCGTTCGCGCTGCTCGACTACATCGAGAAGTACACGGACGGCTTCCGCATCCTGGTGCGGGACTCGCCGGTCGCCCAGTCGACGGGCACCTTCGCCTCGCTGATCTCCGACATCGCCACCCAGGTCGAGGACATCCTCGGCCTGGAGTTCAAGGCCCGCGGCTTCGACCCCAAGCTCGCCCCGCTGTACGCGCAGGCGCTGGTCGGGATGGTCGCGCTGACCGGCCAGTGGTGGCTGGACGTGCGCAAGCCCAAGAAGGCGGAAGTGGCCGCGCACCTGGTGAACCTGGCGTGGCACGGACTCGACGGCCTGGAGCAGAAACCGCGGCTGATAGGGCACCGCAAGAACTGAGCCGCGGTGGTGGGTCCCGAATGATCTCGAATGGGTCGCGAGTTTCCCTCGTGGCCCATTTTCCACTTCAACCACCCGTGCATCAGCTGTAGGCTTCACGCACATTCCCGGGGGGGATTTAGGCATTCCTTCGTGAGCGGCCACGCGTGCCTCAACGTCTGTTTCGACGCGCTGCGCGTGGGCCCCGCGAGGAATGTGCCCGCGTGCTCCGCGCATCCGTGAGCCGCGATGAATTCGACCCGGTTCCACCCGCATATTCCCTGGGGGGAATTTTGTCTTCTGTGCGCACCTCGCGCCCCGGCCGCCTCGCGGCCTGCACCGCCCTCGCGCTCTCGGCCGGCATGCTGCTCGCGGGCACGGCGTCGGCCGACGAGGCGCCCGCGGCGCCGAAGGCGACCGTCGAGGCCGCCAAGCCGTCCGCCGGCCAGCCCTCGGGCGCGCTCCCGCAGCGGGTCCACCGCTCGTCGGCCGTCGCGGCCGCCACCGCCGCCAAGCCGCGCCTGGACCTCAACAAGGACGGCTCCACGGACCTGCTCTACCGGGGCGTCGACAACCAGACGTACCTGGAGACCTGGACCGAGAAGGAGAACCCGGCCTACGCGAACTCCTTCGGCGCCTACAAGGACCTGATCACGCCGGGCGACCTGGACGGGAACGGCACCCCCGAGCTGCTGACCGTGCAGCCGGACGGCACGCTCTCGCTCTACGCCGACGTGACGAGCAGCGGCTCCACCTACCCGACCTGGTCGGGCGGCGGCTGGAACGCGTACAACAAGGTCGTCGGCGCGGCCGACCTGACCGGCGACGGCAAGGGCGACGTGCTGGCCCGTACGCCCGGCGGCGACCTGTACCTGTACCCGGGCAAGGGCGTCTCCTCCGGTGACCCGTTCGCCGGGCGCATCAAGGTCGGCGGCGGCTGGCAGGGCTACGACCAGCTGGTCGGCGCCAACGACATGAACGGCGACGGCTTCGGCGACGTCGTGGCCCGCACCCCCGGCGGCGACCTGTACTTCTACGCGGGCACCGGCGACGCGGCCGCCCCGCTGAAGTCGCGGGTCCGGATCGGCGGCGGCTGGAACGCGTACAACCAGATCCTGTCGGTCGACGACGGCAACGGCGACGGCTACGCCGACCTCGCGGCCCGCAGCACCGGCGGCACGCTGTACTTCTACGCCTCCGACGGCAAGGGCAACTTCCAGAGCCCCGCCAAGATGGGCACCGGCTGGGAGTACACCCAGGCGTTCAGCGGCTCGGGCGCCAACGCGACCCCGGTGAAGAACGGCATCATCGGCCGCGACACCCGGGGCACGCTCTGGCACTACTACTCCGAGTACAACGGCCAGCTCTCGCAGCGCTTCCGGGCCAGCGACGACGGCGTCTTCGCCAACTCCCGCCACCTCGCCTTCGCGGCCTCGATCAGCGGCGGGCTCTACGGCGACCTGCTCCAGTGGGACGACGGGCACCTCTACATCGGCGTCAACCTCAGTGACGCGGGCGGCGGCTGGGGCGGCTTCAACACCCTCGTCGGCGCGGGCGACCTGAACAACGACGGCAAGAACGACCTGCTGGCCCGGGACGGCTCCGGCACGCTCTACCTGTACCGGGGCTACGGCAACGGCTACCAGTTCTCCTCCCGCATCAAGATCGGCGGCGGCTGGAACGCGTACGACAGGATCGTCGGCGCCGGTGACCTCACCGGGGACGGGCTGACCGACATCGTCGCGCGCACCGGCGACGGCAAGCTGTACCTGTACCAGGGCACCGGCGTCTCCACCTCGCCGTTCACCTCACGCGTCTACGTGGGCCCGGGCTGGCAGCAGTTCAAGAGCATCGCGGCCCCCGGCGACCTGAACGGCGACGGCCGGGCGGACCTGATCGCCACCAACTCCCGCGGCGAGGCGTTCCGTTACGAGTCGAACGGCTACGGCGGCTTCAAGTCCCGCGTGAAGCTGGGCGACGGCTGGAACACGTACCGCGACCTGTTCTAAGAACAGCGAGGCCGTGACGTGACAGTGCCCCGCGCCCCTTTTGGGGTGCGGGGCACCGTCGTCAGCGGTCCTTCCTGCGCGCCACCGCGAAGATCCGGCGGAACGGGAAGACCGTGCCGTGCGGACCTGGCGGGTACGCGCGGCGCAGCAGGTCGCGGTATTCGGCGAGGAAGGCGTCCGTCGCCTCCTCGTCGTCGGCGAGCGCGGTCAGGGCCGGGCGCAGGGCGGTGCCCTTGACCCAGTCCAGGACCGGGTCCTCGCCGTGCAGCAGCTGGGAGTACGTCGTCTCCCAGACGTCCGCCTCGCAGCCGAGGTCGGTCAGCCGCAGCAGGTAGTCGGCGGGTTCGAGGATGTGGACGTAGCGGCGCCCGTGGTCGCGCAGCCGGGCGCGCCAGCGCGGCGACTCGCAGAGCTCGCCGAGCAGGGCGTGGCTGGGCGAGGTGAAGTTGCCGGGGACCTGGAAGGCGAGGGTGCCGCCGGGGGTGAGGCCGTCGATCCAGCAGGCGAACGACTCCGGGTGGTTGGGAACCCACTGGAGGGCCGCGTTGGAGACGATCAGGTCGTACGGCTCGTCGGGCGTCCAGTGGGCGAGATCGGCGGGCCGGAAGTCCAGCCAGCCGCCGCCCGGGGTGGTGCCCGCGTGGTCCTTGTCGGCCTGGGCGAGCATCTCGGGCGAGAGGTCGAAGCCGGTGACGCGGGCGTCGGGCCAGCGGTCGGCGAGCAGCGTGGTGACGTTCCCCGGACCGCAGCCGAGGTCCGCGATCCGGGCGGGCGGGCGGGTCCCGGGCCCGGGCGGGACGGCCGGGGTGCGCGGGGCGCCCACGCCCCGGGCGCCGTGCGCTCCCCCGGTGGCGGCCGTGTCGGCGGCGGCCGCGCCGGAGGGGCCCGGCAGGGCCGGGATCCTCGCCAGCAGATCGAGGAACGGCCGGGTGCGGTGGCCGGAATGGTGCAGGTACTGCTGCGGATCCCAGAGGGGAGCGGGCAGCGGGGCGGACGTCGGATCGGACGTGTCGGTGGACTCCCGGGGCGCCGTCTCGACGGACTCCGGGACGAAATCGGAATGCATGTTCGAGCCCCCTTGCAGGTACGGGCAGGCGAAGCGGAACAAGGTCCCGGCCCCTCCATGCCCAATGGTGGGGGTTTATATATCTTGACGTCAAGAGACTTCACGTCGACAGACCCTCTACACTGATCGTCATGGAGGACGAGGTCGACCGACTGGTCTCAGCATGGCGCCGCGAGCGCCCGGACCTCGACGTGGAGCCGCTGGAGGTGCTCAGCCGCGTCAGCAGGCTGGCGCGCCACCTCGACCGGGCGCGCAGACTCGCCTTCTCCGAGCACCAGCTGGAACCCTGGGAGTTCGACGTCCTGACGTCGCTGCGGCGCGCGGGCGCGCCCTACCAGCTCTCTCCCGGGCAGCTGCTCACCCAGACGCTGGTCACCTCCGGCACCATGACCAACAGGATCGACCGGCTCGCCAAGAAGGGCCTGGTCGAGCGGCTCCCCGACCCCAGCGACCGGCGCGGGGTGCTGGTCCGCCTCACCCCCGAGGGGCGCGACCGGGCGGACCAGGCGCTGGCCGGGCTCCTGGAGCAGGAGCGGGCCATCCTGGCCCAGCTGTCGCGCACCCAGCGGGGTGAACTGGCCGGGCTGCTACGCCAGTTGACCGCCCCGTTCGACAACATCCCCGGCTAGGTCGACCGGCCCCACCCCGGCCCGGCGCGCGAGCGCGACGGCGGCCAGCGTGGAGTGCACGCCGAGCTTGCCCAGCACGTTCTGCATATGGGTGCGGACCGTGTGCGGGGAGAGGAAGAGGCGCTCGGCGACGGCCTTGCGGCCGAGCCCGGCGACCATGCACCGCAGCACCTCGCGCTCGCGCGGGGTCAGCGACTCCACCAGGCGCTCGCTCTCGGTGCGGTGCTTGCGGGCGGCCGTGAGCTCGCGCAGCACCCCGGTGAGCAGCGCGGGCGGCAGATGCGTCTCGTCCCGCAGCACCCCTCTGATCACCGCGAGCAGCCGCTGCAGCGAGCAGTCCTTGGCGACCCAGCCGGACGCCCCCGCCTGGAGGGCGAGCGCGGCGCGGCGCGGGTCGTCCTTCTCGGCGAGCACCACCGTACGCACGGCGGGCTGGCCCGAACGGACCCCGGCGACCAGCGAGATGCCGTCCACCAGGCCGTCGGCACCACCGCCGTCCGGCACGGCGCGGGCCACCGGCGCCCCGGCGAGCGCGCCGAGGTCGGCGTCGACGAGCATCACGTCGAAGCGGCGCCCCTCGGCGGCCCCCCGCTCCAGACAGCGCAGCGCGGCGGGGCCGCTGCCGGCCGCCGCGACGTCGACATCGGGCTCGGCCGCCAGCGCG
The DNA here is from genome assembly GCF_014649795.1 of Streptomyces melanogenes. Taxonomy (GTDB): domain Bacteria; phylum Actinomycetota; class Actinomycetes; order Streptomycetales; family Streptomycetaceae; genus Streptomyces; species Streptomyces noboritoensis. The sequence continues at coordinate 532,409 of NZ_BMTS01000002.1, read as the reverse complement.
GCGGCCAGCGACTCGGCGAAGATTCGGTGGTCATCCACCACGAGAACCCGGATACGAACCACAGACACCCCCATGCGTCGGGGAACGGACCGGTCAGGGCACGGCGCCCGGAAGAGGGAGCACGGCAGTCGCGCGGCCGCCGCCGTGGACTGACTGGTACCCCACCCCGGGCGTCGTACCCGACTGTCTCGCCCCCTGATCAACACCGGCCCCCACCGGTGCTGTGCTTCAGAGTAGGGCCGTGGGCCGCAAGCGGAAGGTAATTTGCAGAACTGATTGGCCGGGCTGTTTAGGGTGTGACCCATGTTTCGTTTTGAGACTGAAGTGGACAAGGCGCGACGGATTCTGCTGCACCAGCGGCTCAAGGACACCAATACGGAACGCTCTTCGGCGCTCCGCACCCTGCGCGGCAGTCCCGGCGAGAAGGAAGTGCCGCTGCACGTCTGGGCGCTGGACGCGAAGGGCGAACTGGCGGGCGGTCTGGCCGGGCGCGTCTGGGCGAGCTGGCTCCATGTGGACCTGCTGTGGGTGGACGCGGCCCACCGTGGCGCGGGCGTGGGTGGCGAACTCCTCGCCCGCGCCGAGGAGTCGGCCCGCACCGAGCACGCCTGCGCCTGGTCGCGCCTGGAGACCTGGGACTTCCAGGCCCCCGGCTTCTACCGCAAGCAGGGGTACGAGGTGGTGGGCGAGGTGCCCGAGTACCCGCCGGGCGTAACGGAGTTCATCCTGACCAAGCGGCTGTGAGCGGGGGCGCGCGCAGGTCCGCCGCTCAGCTCCTGCGGCGCGCGCCCGCCGACGGGAGCGCCGGGAAGGTCCTGGGCGCGGTGTACCCGGCCGCCGCGAACGCCTCCTCGACCGACTTGGTGACCGTGTCCGCCAGCGCCGCCTCCACCAGGACGATCGCGGACCCGCCGAAGCCGCCGCCGGTCATCCGCGCACCGAGCGCCCCGGCCGCCACCGACGCGGCCACCACCAGGTCCAACTCGGCGCAGGAGACCCGCAGATCGTCGCGGAGCGAGGCGTGTCCCTCGGTCAGGACCGGGCCTACCGCGCGCGGATCGCCCGCCGCGAGGTGCGCCGCGACCCGCTCCACCCGCTCGTTGTCGCTCACCACGTGGCGTACGCACCGGCGAACGGTTTCGGAGTCGAGCCTGGCCAGTGCGTCCGCAAGGCGCGCGTACGGAACCTCGCGCAGGGTCCGCACTCCGAGCGCCCGCGCACCCGCCTCGCAGGCGGCGCGCCGCTCGGCGTACGCGCCGTCTCCCAGCGCGTGCTTCACCCGGGTGTCCACGACGAGGAGCGCGAGTCCGTGCGCGGCGAGGTCGAAGGGGACCTGGCGCAGCGAGAGGTCCCGGGTGTCCAGGTGGAGGACATGGCCCTCGGCGCAGCAGGCGGACGCGGTCTGGTCCATGATGCCGCAGGGCACGCCCACGAAGGCGTTCTCGGCGCGCTGGGCGAGGCGGGCCAACTCGGGCCGGGTGACCCCGAGTTCGTACAGGTCGTTCAGGGCGAGCGCGGTCACGACCTCCAGGGCCGCCGAGGAGGAGAGCCCGGCGCCGGTCGGCACCGACGACGACAGGTGGATGTCCGCGCCCGTGACCGGGTGCCCGGCCGCCCGCAGCGCCCAGACCACGCCCGCCGGGTACGCCGCCCAGCCGCCGCCGGAGAGGGGCTCCAGGGCGTCCGCGTCGAGCCGGACCACCCCGCCGTCCATGTCCGCCGAGTGCAGCCTCAGCACCCCGTCGGTGCGCCGCGCGACCGCCGCGACCGCCGTGCGCGGCAGCGCCAGCGGCATCACGAAGCCGTCGTTGAAGTCGGTGTACTCCCCGATGAGGTTGACCCGCCCGGGCGCCTCCCAGACCCCCTCGGAGGCCCTGCCGTACAGCTCCTGGAACTCGGCCGCGACAGTGGCGGCATCGGTGGGGTGGGCGCCGTCAGCCATCCGCGCGCTCCCGCCGGGCGAACTCCCAGGCGTCCGCGACGATCCCCGCGAGGTCCGCGCGCGACGGCGTCCAGCCGAGCCGCTCGTGCGCGCGGGCGGCGGAGGCCACCAGGACCGCCGGGTCGCCCGGCCGCCGCCCGGCGGTGACCTCGGGGACCGGATGCCCGGTGACCTTCCGTACGGTCTCGATGACCTCGCGGACGGAGAAGCCGTTGCCGTTGCCGAGGTTGCAGATCAGGTGCTCGCCCGCGGTGGCCGCGTCCAGGGCGAGCAGATGCGCCTCGGCGAGGTCGGCCACGTGGATGTAGTCGCGTACGCAGGTGCCGTCCGGGGTCGGGTAGTCGTCCCCGAACACCGAGATCGACTCCCGCTCGCCGAGGGCGACCTGGAGCAGCAGCGGGATCAGGTGCGACTCGGGGTCGTGGCGCTCGCCGCAACTGCCGTACGCCCCGGCCACGTTGAAGTACCGCAGCGAGACGGCCGCCAGGCCGTGGGCGGCGGCCTCGCCGGTGATCATGTGGTCGACGGCGAGCTTGGAGGTGCCGTAGGGGCTGGTGGGGGCGGTGGGGTCGGCCTCGGTGAGCAGCGCGGAGGCCGGTTCGCCGTAGGTCGCGGCGGTGGAGGAGAACACCAGCGTGCGCACGCCCGCCGTGCGCATCGCGTCAAGGAGCGCCATGGTGCCGCCGACGTTGTTCGACCAGTACTTCTCGGGACGCGCCACCGACTCGCCGACCTGCGAGAACGCGGCGAAGTGCAGCACGGCGTCATACGAGCCGTCGAGCCAGCGGGCGGCGTCCTGGACGCGGCCCTCGATGAAGTAGGCGCCCGCCGGGACGGCCTCCCGGAAGCCCGTGGAGAGGTCGTCGAGGACGGTCACCGTGTGGCCCGCCTCCAGGAGGTGGCGCGCGACCACGCTGCCGACGTAGCCGGCGCCGCCGGTGACCAGGTACTTCCCGCTCATGAACTCGCTACCTCTCGCAGTCGCCGGGCCGCGGCCTCCGGCGGCACGTCGTTGATGAACACACTCATGCCGGATTCGGAACCCGCGAGGAACTTCAGCTTGCCGGAAGTGCGGCGAATGGTGAAAAGCTCTAGGTGGAGCGCGAATTCGTCCCGGTCCGCACCGCCGGAGAACGGCGCCTGGTGCCAGGCCGAGATGTACGGCGTGGGCGGTTCGGCGTCCCCGAAGATCCGGTCGAAGCGCCTCAAGAGTTCCAGATAGACCTGTGGGAACTCTGTGCGCGCCGCCTCGTCCAGGGCCCGCAGGTCCGGGACGCGGCGGCGCGGGTGGAGGTGCACCTCGTACGGCCAGTGCGCGGCGTACGGCACGAAGGCGACCCAGTGCTCGCCCTCCAGGACGACCCGGACGCGCTCGGCGAGCTCGCGCGCGACCACGTCGTCGAAGAGGTTGCGGCCGCCGGTGCGCTCGCGGTGCTCGGCCAGCGAGCGGAGCATCAGGGCGGTGCGGGGGGTGGTGAAGGGGTAGCCGTAGATCTGACCGTGCGGGTGGCCGAGGGTGACGCCGATCTCGGCGCCGCGGTTCTCGAAGCAGAACACCTGCTCCACCTGCGGGAGTTCGGCCAGTTCCGCGGTCCGGTCGGTCCAGGCCTCCAGGACGAGGGCGGCCTGCTCCTCGGTGAGGTCGGCGAAGGAGGCGTCGTGGTCGGGGGTGAAGCAGACGACCTCGCAGCGGCCGGAGTCCCCGGCGAGGGAGGGGAAGCGGTTCTCGAAGACGGCCACGTCGTAGTCGGCGGCCGGGATCTCGCTCTGCCGTCCGTCGCGCGAGGGGCACAGGGGGCACGCGTCGGCGGGCGGGTGATAGGTGCGGCCCTGGCGGTGGGAGGCGATGGCCACCGAGTCGCCGAGCAGGGGGTCGCGGCGGATCTCCGAGGCGGTGGAGACGGGGTCGAGCGGCCGGGTGTCCGCCTCGTCCCGTACGACGTCGTCCCGCGAGTCGTAGTAGAGCAGCTCACGGCCGTCGGCGAGCCGGGTCGACGTCTTCTTCACCTGCACCTCCATCAAACAGAACCGAACATAAAGAACCACGAGCCAACACCATCAGTCAATGGGCGCGACGAAGACCACGGCGGAGGACGGCCGGACATACGAGTGGGCGCGACCGCCACGCGGTCGCGCCCACAGCACCACATGAGGAGGGGTCCGGCTCAGCCCGCCGGGGGGACCGCCCGGTCCAGGAGGCCCGTGCGGGCGGCCAGCGCCGCCGCCTCCAGGCGGGAGCCGACGCCCAGCTTCATCAGGACGCGCTGGACGTGGGTGCGCGCGGTGGAGGGGGCGATGCCCATGCCCGCGGCGATCAGCCGGGTGTCCTCGCCGTCCGCGACCCGGACCAGCACCTCGACCTCGCGCGGGGTCAGCATCTGGAGTAGCCGCTGCCCCTCGTCGTCCGGCTGCGCGGCCGGGTTGAGCAGCTCCGCGAAGGCGCCCTGGAGCAGCTGCGGCGCCACCGCCGCCTCCCCGGACCGCGCCTTGACCATGGCGCGCTCCACGCCCTCGATGCGCTCGTCGTGCCGTACGTAACCGGACGCGCCCGCGGCGAAGGCGGCGGCGATCCCGCGCGGGCTGGGCACCGGCCCGAGCACCACCACGGCCACCTGCGGCCGCTCGCGCTTGATCTTGACGATCGGGTCGAACACCCCCGGCTCGGCGGGCGTGGCCGTGCCGAGCAGACACACCTCCGGCGCCCGTGACACCACCAGCTCGGCGGCCCCGGCGACCGGCGCGGCCGCGGCGAGCACCCGGTGCCCGCGGAGCTTGAGTGCCGAGGCGAGCGCCTCCGCGAGCAGGCGGTGGTCGTCGACCACCATGAGCCGCACGCCCATCGAAGCAACCCCCCATCCCCCGGGGCACGTTGCCAACTCCCCTGGCCCGGCCCTCCCTGACCCGGCAAGCTACACGCTTGTTCGACGTCGCGCGCCCCCTACCGGTGAGAAGACGCCCGGATTGCCGAAATCCCCGTCATTCAGGACTACTTGGCGAACAAGCGTGTCCGCCCAGGTGAACGCGGGGGCCCCGGCCGCGGAGGGGTGCTCCGCGACCGGGGCCGCCGTGGGGAGAAGTTGACGCCGTACGAACGGCGCCGCCGTCGTCAGCCGGTGCCGAGGCCGATCAGCAGGTACTTCGTCTCGCTGGTCACCGTGCTCGGCTTCATCACCGAGGTCGACGACATGAAGAGCTTGCCCTGGTTGTAGCGGATCTCGCCGTACTCCGGACCGAACTGCGAGAGCGCGTCGCGCACCGCGGTGTCCGCCGGGTTCTGCAGCAGGACCGTCTGCTTGAAGCTGCCGCCGTCGACGCTCACGACCTGGCTGCCCTTGTCGTACGGGGGCTTCTTGAACGCGATGACGTTGTTGCCGTCCATCCGCAGCGGGTACAGCGAGGAGCCGTCGCCCGCGTCGGCCTTGCCGGGCACGGGCTGCCCGGTGGCCAGGTCGAACGCCATGATCTCGTTGGTGCGGCCGCCGTCGCCGGTGCTGCCCGCGTGCTGCTCCGTCGGCACGTACAGCTTGCCGCCGCCCGCCGCGACCGAGGTGCACTTCTCCACGTCGGTGGAGTCGCAGTCGGCGGCGTACTTGTCGCCCGGCGCCGGGATGCGGGCCAGCAGCTTGCCGGTCTTGTCGTCGAGGGAGAAGAAGTCCGAGATCCCGCTGCCGTCGCCCGCGGTGTCACCGACGTCCGCGGCCACCACCAGCGGCTTGGTCGAGACGATGTGCGCGTACTGGACGCCGGGCGGCATCTTGTACGAGGAGATCGGCGCGCCCGTCTTCGGGTTCAGCGGCTGCACGGTGACCGTGGGGTTGTCGTAGTCACCGCACTTGCGGACCGCCACCAGCGCCTCGCCGCCACCGTAGCCGGCGTCCTTGCACTGGTCGGTGGTGATCTTCGGCTGCCAGAGCAGCTTGCCGGTGGCCAGGTCCCAGGCGGAGCCGCCGGAGGTGCCACCGGTGGCGACCGTGCCGGCGCCGATGGTCACCTCCTCGTACATCGTCTTGCGGTCGCCCTCCTTGACGGAGTTCGTCCAGGCCAGCTTGCCGGTGGTCAGGTCGAGCACGGCGACCTCGGTGCAGCGCGCGTACTTCTCGCCGGAGGCCTTGGCGCCCTCGTAGACGATCGCCGTCTTGCTGTCGGAGGTGATGTGCCGGGTGGCCGCGCAGACCGCGCCGGGCAGCGGGGTCTTCCACAGCTGGGTGCCCTTGGCGGGGTCGTAGCCGACGACCTCGTTGACGCCCGACTTGGCGTACACCTTGTCGGTCAGCCAGGAGCCGTCGACGTGGACCAGGTCGGTGACCTTGGGCTGCGGCACCTGGAAGAGCACCTTGGAGGCGGTGTTCGCGGGCGCCTGCTCCTTGCCGCCGCCCCCGGTCGAACCGCCCTGCTTGCCGCCGTCGGCGCCCTGCGTGGAGCCGGACTTGGACTCGTCCTTCTTGTCGCCGTCCTTGCCCTTGGCGTACCAGATGCCGCCGCCGACGATCAGCGCGACCGCGACGACCGCCGAGACGATGATCGTCATCTGGGTGTTGAGCTTCTTGCCGCCGCCGGGGCCGCCCGGGGCGCCCTGCGGCGCCATGGGCTGGGTGGCGGGCTGGCCGGGGTAGCCGTAGCCCTGCTGCGGCTGGCCCGGGTAGCCGTAGCCCGGCTGGCCGGGAGCTGGGGTCTGCGGGTAGCCGTACCCGGGCGGCGTGGCCTGCGGGTAGCCGTAGGCCGGGGCCGCTGGGGTCGCCGGGGCCGTCGGGGCCGTCGGCGGCTGGGCCGGAGGCGTCGGCGGCATCGCCGGGGGCGGCGGCGTCGGGGCGCCGAAGCCGCCCGCCGGGGGCGGGGTGGGCGCGCCGAAACCACCGGCCGGGGGCTCCTGCGGGGCGCCGAAACCACCCGCCGGGGGCGGCGTCGGCCCGCCCGGCGGCTGCTGGGGCGGCTGGGGGGGCTGGCTCATGGCGTACGTACCTCTGCGGAAGGGAAGTGGGCGGGAGCGGGCGCGTTCATCAGTTGCCGAACCCCATCAGGGCCTTCTCCTTGGTGTCGCCCTTGGGGCTGGACACCCGGCCGTTGAGGATGAAGAGGCGGCCGTCGCGGTAGGCCACGTGCTTGGAGAAGAAGCCGTTCTCGATGGAGGCGGTGGACGCCGGGTTCTGCAGCACGACCTTCGGCTGGCCGCCGGCCGCCGCGATCTCCGCGACCGCGCCGCCCTTCTCGGTGGTGGGCGCGATGTAGGCGAGGACCTTGCCGTTCTCGGAGCTCAGCGGCAGCATCGTGCGGTCGCCGCCCGCGCTCGAACGCCACTTCTCCTTGCCGGTGTTGAGGTCGAACGCCACGACCTCGTTGGTGCGGCCGTAGCTCTCGCCGGTGCTGCGCTTGGGCTCGGTCGGCAGGTAGAGCGTGTTGGCGTCGGCGGCGGTGCCCAGGCAGCCCTGGAGGTCGCGGTCCATGATCGCCCAGCCGCACTCAGGCTGGAAGCTGTCCTTGCTGCTCAGCTCGGAGCGGAGCGAGCCGTCCGGCTTGAACGTCGAGATGTTGTACTGCTTCTTCTCCTTGTTGGTCAGATAGACCACCAGCGGGTCGGCGGAGAAGACCCGGGAGACCTTCCAGCCCTTGGGGAACTGCTTGGTCCACTTGGGCTTGCCGGTCGTCGCGTCCAGCTCCTGGATCTGGTCGATCCCGAGCGTGTCACCGCCGACCGTGCAGCTGCCCGCCGCGACCAGGCGGGGGCCGCCCGCGAAGGCGTCCGCGCGGCAGTTGCCGCTGCGCTCCTGGCCGAAGATCTTCTTGCCGTCGAGCACGGAGAAGCCGCTGACGCCGCCCATCCGGGCCACCGCCACGGTGTTGCCGCTGATCGCCATGTCGAAGCTGGTCATGATGTCGAAGGCGTTCTCCGACGGGACCGCCACCTTCCAGCCCGCCTTGCCGGCCGCGAGGTCGACCTGCTGGAGCTGGTTGCACTTGGCGTTCTTGGTGTTGTTCTCCTGCACACCGAGGACGATCTTGCCGTCGGCGGTGGTCTGGTGCGGCGCGCCGCACAGCGGAGCGCTCAGCGGCACGCTCCACTTCTGCTTGCCGTCGGCCACCGAATAGCCGGTGACCTCCTTGTACATCGCCTTGACGACGGTGTCGCCGATCACCCAGGGGCCGGACTGCTCGGCGCCGTTCTGGGTCAGCTGGGTGGCGTTCTCCTGGAGCCAGACCTTCGCCTCGCCGTCCTTGCGGCCCGCGTTGAGGTCGTCCGACCCGCCCCGGCCGTCGCCCTTGCCGTCGCCGGTGTCCGTCGACGCGGAGCCGGTGGGCTGGGCGCTCTGGCTCTTGCTCGCCTCGGGCTTCTTGTCGTCGTCGCCGCCCTTGGTCGCGAAGTACACACCGCCGCCGATCACCAGCAGACCGGCCACGGCCGCCGCCACGATCACCGCGGGCTTGCCCTTGAAGGGGTTGCGCCCGCCGCCCGGCTGCTCCGGCATCGGGGCGCCCGGGTACTGGGGCTGCGTCGGGTAGCCGCCGTACGGACCCTGCTGGCCGTAGGGGCCGGGCTGCTGGGCGTACGGGCCCGGCTGGCCGGGGGCCTGCGGGTAGCCGTAGCCCGGCTGGGCGCCGGGGGCCTGCGGATAGCCGTACGCGGGCGCGCTCTGCGGCGGGGCGGGCGGCATCGCGGGCGGCGGGCCCGCGGGCGGCGGCGGCATCTGCGGCGGCTGGGCGGGCGGAGTGGGTGCTCCGGCGGGCGGGTCCGTGGGTGCCCCGAAGCCCCCCTGCGGCGGCTGCTGGCTGGGCGGCTGGGTCACAGCGTGTTTCCCCCTTCGTGCGGACCGCTGTCCGAACGGACTCCCCCGCGTTTCCGGAGCGGAATCGGACATGGTCCCGCACAGTTTGCGTCAGTCGAGCGGGGCTTCTTTCTATCACCCGCAACCCCTCGAACAGGGGGCCGGTCCGCCCCTGTTCCCAAGGGCGGACCGGCCTGTGATGTGCCTGTTATGGAGTTTGCACGTGCTCTTTACGACTCGTCACGCGACCTCGACAGTCCCACGCGTCCCAGCCGTTACTGGGCCTCCTCGGCCAGTTCCAGCCAGCGCATCTCCAGTTCGTCGCGCTCGCCGATCAGGCCGCGCAGCTCCGCGTCGAGCTTGGCGACCTTCTCGAAGTCGGTCGCGTTGTCGGCGATTTGTGCGTGCAGGCTGGTCTCCCGGTCGGAGATCTTGTTCAGCTGCCGCTCGATGCGCTGGAGTTCCTTCTTGGCGGCGCGGCTGTCGGCGGACGAGGCCGTGCCGGCCGGGCGGGCGGCGGCCTGCGCCGGGGCGGGGGCGGCCTCCTCGATCATCCGCTTGCGCCGCTCCAGGTACTCGTCGATGCCGCGCGGCAGCATCCGCAGGGCCGCGTCGCCGAGCAGCGCCCACACCCGGTCGGTGGTGCGCTCGATGAAGAACCGGTCGTGCGAGATGACGACCATCGAGCCGGGCCAGCCGTCGAGCAGGTCCTCCAGCTGGGTCAGCGTCTCGATGTCGAGGTCGTTGGTGGGCTCGTCGAGGAACAGCACGTTCGGCTCGTCCATCAGCAGCCGCAGCAGCTGGAGCCGCCGCCGCTCACCACCGGAGAGGTCGCCGACCGGCGTCCACTGCTTCTCCTTGCCGAACCCGAACTGCTCGCACAGCTGCCCGGCCGTCATCTCCCGGCCCTTGCCGAGGTCGACCCGGTCCCGGATCTGCTGGACGGCCTCCAGCACCCGCAGCTCGGCGGGGAGTTCGGTGACGTCCTGCGAGAGGTAGGCGAGCCGCACGGTCTTGCCGACCTTGATCTGCCCGCCCGCGGGCTGCGCCTCGCCGTCGGTACGGGACGCCTCGGCCAGGGCGCGCAGCAGCGAGGTCTTGCCCGCGCCGTTCACGCCCACCAGGCCGATCCGGTCGCCCGGGCCGAGCTGCCAGGTCAGGTGCTTGAGCAGCACCTTGGGCCCGGCCTGAACGGTCACGTCCTCCAGGTCGAAGACGGTCTTGCCGAGCCGCGCGTTGGCGAACTTCATCAGCTCGGAGGTGTCGCGCGGCGGCGGCACGTCGGCGATGAGCTCGTTGGCGGCCTCGATGCGGTAGCGCGGCTTGGAGGTGCGGGCGGGGGCGCCGCGCCGCAGCCAGGCCAGCTCCTTGCGCATCAGGTTCTGCCGCTTGGCCTCCTCGGTCGCGGCGATGCGCTCGCGCTCGGCGCGGGCGAACACGTAGTCCGAGTAGCCGCCCTCGTACTCGTAGACGCTGCCCCGCTGGACGTCCCACATCCGGGTGCAGACCTGGTCCAGGAACCACCGGTCGTGGGTGACGCACACCAGCGCCGAGCGGCGGGCCTGGAGGTGGGCGGCCAGCCAGGCGATGCCCTCCACGTCCAGGTGGTTGGTGGGCTCGTCCAGGATGATCAGGTCCGGGTCGGAGATGAGGATCTTGGCGAGGGCGATACGGCGGCGCTCGCCGCCGGAGAGGGGGCCGATGACGGTGTCGAGCCCGCTCTCGAAGCCGGGCAGGTCGAGACCGCCGAAGAGGCCCGTGAGCACGTCACGGATCTTGGCGTTGCCCGCCCACTCGTGGTCGGCGAGGTCGCCGATCACCTCGTGGCGGACGGTCGCCTTCGGGTCCAGCGAGTCGTGCTGCGTGAGCACGCCGAGCCGGAGCCCGCCCACGTGCGTGACGCGGCCGGTGTCCGCCTCCTCCAGCTGCGCGAGCATCCGGATGAGGGTGGTCTTGCCGTCTCCGTTACGGCCGACCACACCGATCCGGTCCCCTTCGGAGACGCCGAGGGAGACGCCGTCGAGCAGGGCACGGGTGCCGTATACCTTGCTGACTGCCTCGACATTGACCAGGTTGACGGCCATTTCACTCCTGAGCAGGGGGCTTGGATCGTCCCCCAGGGTACGTGGTGCCTTGCCCCCAGGGGCGCGGGGAACTGCGCGACCAGCCCCCGACGGGCCGCAGTCGAAGAACGACATCTTTCAGGTGCAGACCGTGCATGGCTGAGCGCGCCCACGCGGCGGAGCCGCAAATGTCACAGCCCCGCGCCCCTGGGTAGGTGCGGCCTAGCCAGTGACGATCGTTGCGCCGGGTGCCGGTGACGTCGCCACCCTCGCCGTGCGGCACGTGCCCGACGCAGTCAACGCGTCCGCGAGCTTCCGGGCCGACGCCTCGTCCTCCGCCAGGAACGCCGTGGTGGGGCCCGAGCCCGAGACCAGGGACGCCAGCGCACCCCCCGCCGTGCCCACGGCGAGCGTCTCCGTCAGCGACGGCCGCAGGGACAGCGCCGCCCCCTGGAGGTCGTTCGTCAGGACCGGGGCCAGTTCGAACGGGTCGCCCGAGCGCAGCGCGGCCAGCAGCGCCGGGGATGCAGACGGCGCCGCCGCCCCCCGCGTGAGGCGGTCGAACTCGCGGTAGACCGCCGGGGTCGACAGACCGCCGTCGGCCGCCGCGAAGACCCAGTGGAAGGTCCCGCCGACCTCCAGCGGAGTCAGCTTCTCTCCCCGGCCGGTGCCGAGCGCCGCACCCCCCACCAGGCTGAAGGGAACATCGCTGCCCAGCTCCGCGCAGATGTCGAGCAGCTCCGCACGCGACGCCCCCGTACCCCACAGCGCGTCGCACGCGACCAGCGCCGCCGCGCCGTCCGCGCTGCCGCCCGCCATACCGCCCGCGACCGGGATGTCCTTGGCGATGTGGAGGTGGACATCGGGGACAAGGCCGTACCGCGCGGCGAGCAGCTCGGCCGCCCTCGCCGCCAGGTTCGTACGGTCCAGGGGGACCTTGTCCGCGTCCGGGCCGGAGCAGGTGATCCGCAACGAGTCGGCGCGCGTCGCCGTGACCTCGTCGTACAGGCCGACCGCGAGGAAGACGTTGGCCAGGTCGTGGAAGCCGTCGGGGCGGGCCGGGCCCACCGCGAGCTGGACGTTGACCTTGGCGGGGACACGGACCGCAACGGCCGTCACTTCTTCGCCTCCGCGATCCGCGCGAACTCCTCCACCGTCAGCGCCTCGCCCCGCGCCTGCGGCGAGATCCCGGCCGCGACCAGCGCCTCCTCGGCGAGCGCGGCCGAACCGGCCCAGCCGGCGAGCGCGGCCCGCAGGGTCTTGCGGCGCTGGGCGAAGGCCGCGTCCACCACAGCGAAGACCTCCGCCTTGGTGGCGGTGGTCTTCACCGGCTCGGTGCGCCGCACCAGCGAGACCAGGCCGGAGTCGACGTTCGGGGCGGGCCAGAAGACGTTGCGGCCGATGGACCCGGCGCGCTTGACCTCCGCGTACCAGTTGGCCTTCACCGACGGCACGCCGTACACCTTGTTGCCGGGCTTCGCCGCGAGCCGGTCCGCGACCTCCGCCTGGACCATGACCAGGGTGCGCTCGATCGTCGGGAAGCGGTCCAGCATGTGGAGGAGGACGGGCACGGCCACGTTGTACGGAAGGTTCGCGACCAGCGCGGTCGGGGCCGGGCCGGGCAGCTCCTGGACCAGCATCGCGTCGGAGTGGACCAGCGCGAAGCGGTCCTTCTTCGCGGGCAGCCGGGCCGCGATCGTGGCGGGCAGCGCGCCCGCGAGCACGTCGTCGATCTCGACGGCCGTCACCCGGTCCGCCGCTTCGAGCAGCGCCAGGGTCAGGGAGCCGAGCCCGGGCCCGACCTCCACCACGACGTCGTCGGGCCGCACCCCCGCCGTCCGTACGATCCGGCGGACCGTATTGGCGTCGATGACGAAGTTCTGACCGCGCTGCTTGGTGGGGCGTACGCCCAGCGCTGCGGCCAGTTCACGGATGTCGGCGGGGCCGAGGAGGGCATCGGGCTCAGTGGTGCTCACCGATACAGCCTACGGCCGCAGTGCGGCCACGGACTCGACCCCCGCTGTACGTAGAGCTTCTTCGCCCGGAACGTCTGCTCGGAGGCGCTGGCGTGCTGCGGCAGGCCGCTGCCGCCGAGCGCGTGCCAGGTCCGGCCGTCGAACTGGTAGAGCCCGCCGTAGTTGCCGGTCGGGTCGACCGCCCCGGGGCGCCCGCCGGACTCGCAGTGGGCGAGCCCGTTCCAGTCGAGGTGGTCGGCGCCGCCGACGGAGGTGGGCAGCGGCTTGGTGCCGACCCGGACGGTCTGGGTGACGGGCGGGCGCACCACGTGCTCGGCCACCTTCTTCGGCTTCTGCTTGACGCCGTTGACGGTCCGCAGCGCGTAGGTGACCTTGCGGAAGCCCCGCTGCCCGGGCCGGTCGACGACCTCGGTCCCGGCGAACAGCGAGTCGTCCTTGGTCTTCTCCACCTCGTACGGGATGGGCTCCTCGCGAACCTCGCGGGTGCCGGTGATCCGCATGACGGTGATCGTCTGGCCGTCGCGGGGGAAGGCCGAGGTCGGCACCGAGGTGGTGTCCTGGCCCCGCAGCGAGATCCCGGCCTCCTCGATGGCCTCGGCGACGGTGGCCGCGTTGGTGCGGATCGTGCGCTCGCGGCCGTCGGCGAGGAAGGTGACCTGGCGCTCGGTGCGCACGTCCAGGCCCATCCCGGCGCGGCCGATCTCGGAGGAGCGGGAGGCCGACAGATACGCGCCCTCGGCCCGCACCCCGAGCTGGCGCAGGGCCCCGTCGACCGTCTGGGCGGTGGTCCACACCTGGCGGCGCTGGCCGTCGAGGGTGAGCGCGACGGGGCGGCCGTAGCGGACGACGACCTCGTCGCCGCCGGCCAGCCGCTCGTGCCGGCCGGGCGCGACGATGTCGTGGTCGCCGACGCTGACGTGCTGGTCGGCGAGGAGCTCGTCGACGTCGTCCGCGAAGGTGTGCAGGGTGCGCGGCGCCCCGTCGACGGTGAGCCGCACCGCCTTGTCGTTGGCGAGGAACGCGGTGGTCCCGCCCGCGAGGAAGGCGACCACCAGCGCCTGCGGGATGATCTTGCGCAGGGCGTCGGGCCCGGCCCCGAACAGCGCCCCGCCGCTCCTGCGCCGCCGCGCGGCCCGCCGCGCCCCGGCCCGCGAGCCGTCGTCCTGGCCCGCGCCCTGCCTCGGTCGCGGCACCTCGGCGGGCTGCGTCTCGTACGTGTCGTACGAGGGCGGCGCGCCCTCGGCGTACGGCGGCTCGGCGGTTCTGGTCGCCGCGCGGCGGCCGCCGCGTGCGGCACGGTGACTGCCCTGCGTATTGCTCACGGCGCTCCAGAGTTCCGGCCGGTCGTCCCGTCGAGGCCGGGACATTAGCGGAGAGCCGGTCACCGTCCAAAGCGATTCGACTACGGAGCGTCGTCACGCTACCCTGCACTCGCCCAGTCGGAGCACCGCGGCCGTTATCCGTCAGTAATCGAAAGCGCGCGCAGTGTTCTCCGCGATGGCCGCGGCCAGCACGTCCTCGTGAATCGACTTCACCGCCGCCATGGCCCGTACCGTGATCGGAATGAGATACGGCGCATTGGGCCGTCCGCGGTACGGCGCCGGGGTGAGGAAGGGCGCGTCCGTCTCCACCAGGACCAGTTCGAGCGGGGCGACGGCGAGCGCGTCGCGCAGCGGCTGGGCGTTCTTGAAGGTCATGTTCCCGGCGAAGGACATGAAGTACCCGGATTTCGCGCAGAGTTCCGCCATTTCCGCGTCACCGGAATAGCAGTGGAAGACCGTGCGGTCCGGGGCGCCCTCTTCCCGCAGAATGCGCAGCACATCCGCGTGCGCCTCGCGATCGTGGATGACGAGCGCTTTGCCGTGCCGTTTGGCGATCTCGATGTGCGCCCGGAACGAGCGTTCCTGGGCGGCCATGCCGTCGGCCCCGGTCCGGAAGTAGTCGAGGCCGGTCTCGCCGACGGCCTTGACGTGCGGCAGTGCGGCGAGCCGGTCGATCTCGGCGAGCGCGTCGTCGAGGGCGGCGTCGCCGCCGGGCCGCCGCGCGCCCTGGCGCGACCAGCCGTCGGGGTCGCCCAGGACGATCCTGGGCGCCTCGTTGGGGTGCAGGGCGACGGCGGCGTGCACGTTCTCGTGCGCCTCGGCCGTGTCCGCCGCCCACTGCGAACCCTTCAGGTCGCAGCCCACCTGGACCACCGTCGTCACCCCGACGGACGCGGCCCTCAGCAGGGCCTCCTCCACGGTGGTGGACTGCATGTCCAGGTGGGTGTGGGAGTCGGCCACCGCCACACCGAGCGGTTCGGGCAGCGGCGGCGGGGCATCCTTGGCGGCACTCATGGGGCCGATCCTATGAAAGGCCCCGGCCCGTCACTTCTTGTGGTGGTGCTGGAAGGGGTGCAGGAGGTCCGACAGGTGCCAGTGGTGCTCCGCCTGGGGCTCTGCTCCGGCCTCGGCCGCCGGGGGCTCCGGCTCCGGGTCGCCCCCGGACCCGACGGGCCCGGCGGGCGCCTGGTGGGTCGAGTGGTGCGCCAGCAACTGCTGCACGCTGGAGACCCGGCCGGCGCGCAGGGTGCGCACGACGTGCCCGCCGCAGTTCAGACAGGTGGGGTGGGAGAGCGGTGAGGGCACCCGTTCCCCGTTCGCCTTGTAGACCACGAACGGCTCCCCCTTGCCGTCCACGTAGTGCTCTATGTCGTACGCCTGCTCCCAGCCATACCCACACCTCATGCACGCGAAGGCGTATGCCTCGTGCGCCGTGGTCTCAGCGATCTCACTCATGTGCCGGCTCCTCTTGTCCGCTGGACAAGCTCTTGCGAGCGCTCTCCTTGCGAGCGGGGGCGAAAGCGTCCCCCGATCCATGGGACGCCTTTCGCCGCCAAAACGCATCAGGGGCTGTCGAGTGTTGGTGGCGATTTGGCCTTTCCTAGGAAAAAGCCCCGGTGCGCGGCCTGCGCTTTACTTTTTACGATAGTCCTTTGCCGTCTTCGGGTGCCTGTCGTGCCGCGTTCTTTGCCGCCACGACCGCGTCGAACACCTCGCGTTTGGGCAGACCCGCGTCGAGGGCCACGGCGGCGATCGCCTCCTTGCGCCGCTCCCCCGCCTCCTCGCGCACCTGCACCCGGCGCACCAGCTCCTCGGCGTCCAGCTCGGCGGGCCCGCTCTCGGCCGCGCCCTCCACCACCACGGTGATCTCGCCGCGCACCCCGTCGGCGGCCCACTCGGCGAGGTCCTTGAGGCTGCCGCGCTTGACCTCCTCGTACGTCTTGGTCAGCTCGCGGCAGACGGCGGCGCGGCGCTCGGCGCCGAACACCTCGGCCATCGCGGCCAGCGTGTCGTCGAGGCGGTGCGGGGCCTCGAAGTAGACGAGGGTGCGGCGCTCCTCGGCGACCTCGCGCAGCCGTCCCAGGCGCTCGCCGGCCTTGCGCGGCAGGAAGCCCTCGAAGCAGAAGCGGTCGACGGGCAGCCCGGACAGGGCGAGCGCGGTGAGCACCGCCGAGGGCCCGGGCACGGCCGTGACCTTGATGTCCTTCTCGACGGCGGCCGCCACGAGCCGGTAGCCGGGGTCGGAGACCGACGGCATCCCGGCGTCGGTCACGAGCAGCACGCGCGCGCCGCCCTCCAGCGCCTCGACCAGCTCGGGCGTCCGGGCGGACTCGTTGCCCTCGAAGTAGGAGACCACCCGCCCCGAGGTGTGGATGCCGAGCGCCCGGGTCAGGCCGCGCAGCCGCCTGGTGTCCTCGGCGGCGACGACGTCGGCCCGCTCCAGCTCGGCGGCGAGCCGCGGCGGCGCGTCCGCGATGTCGCCGATGGGGGTCCCTGCGAGTACGAGTGTTCCGGTCACCGTGCCATCCTCCCAGCCCCGGGACCTCCCGGTCGCCCGGGCGGGTTCTGGCCCGGCCACGGGACTCGCACAGGCGCTTTCCCTACGATGGCGCGGTGACCAGTACTGCGCCACACCCCCTAGAGGGCCATGACGCCGGAGATCCGCCGCCCGGCTGGCAGGACCGGCTGCGCCGCTTCGGCTACGCCGCCCGGCCGAGAATCGGCCTGCGCGACCGGCTGGTGCCGCCCTACACCCGGCCGTCCGGGCAGCTCTGGGCGGTGCTGAAGGTCTCCCCGCCGGCGGCCGAGCGCCTGGTGCGCTGGTCGGCGTGGGGCGGGCCGCTGCTGGTCACGCTGGTCGCGGGGGTGCTGCGGTTCTGGAAGCTGGGCAGCCCGGACGCGGTGATATTCGACGAGACGTACTACGCCAAGGACGCCTGGGCGCTGATCAACCGCGGCTACGAGGGCGCCTGGCCCAAGGACGTCGACAAGTCGATCATCAAGGACCCGTCGTCGGTGCCGATCCCCACCGACCCGGGGTACGTGGTGCACCCGCCGGTCGGCAAGTACCTGATCGGCCTCGGCGAGAAGTGGTTCGACTTCACCCCGTTCGGCTGGCGCTTCGTGATGGCGGTGCTCGGCACGCTCTCGGTGCTGATGCTCTGCCGGATCGGGCGGCGGCTGTTCCGCTCCACGTTCCTGGGCTGTCTGGCGGGCGCGCTGCTCGCGGTGGACGGGCTGCACTTCGTGATGAGCCGGATGGCGCTGCTCGACCTCGTGGTCATGTTCTTCGTGCTGGCGGCCTTCGGCTGCCTGCTGATCGACCGGGACCGGGCACGGGCCCGGCTCGCGGCGGCGCTCCCCGAGAACGAGGACGGCGACCTGCGCCCGGACGCGGCCGTCGCGGAGGGCCTGCGCCTGGGCCGGCGCCCCTGGCGGATCGCGGCCGGGGTGATGCTGGGCCTGGCCGCCGGCACCAAGTGGAACGGCCTGTACGTCCTGGTCTTCTTCTGTGTGATGGCGGTGCTGTGGGACGCGGGCGCCCGCAGGACGGCGGGCGCGGTGCGCCCGTACCGCGCGGTGCTCAGGAAGGACGTGCTCCCGGCGTTCGTCTCCACGGTCCCGGTGGCCCTGGCCACGTATCTGGCCTCCTGGGCCGGCTGGTTCTACACCGACAAGGGCTACTTCCGGGACTGGGCGCACGGCCGCGACGGTCTCTCCCCCGACCACGTGAAGCTGCCGCTGCTGGGCAAGGTGAGCCTGCCGCAGTTCGACATGAGCTGGATGCCGGAGTCACTGCGCAGCCTGTGGCACTACGAGGCCGAGGTCTACAGCTTCCACGTCAACCTGCACGACAAGCACACCTACCAGTCCAACCCGTGGAGCTGGATCGTCCTTGGCCGCCCGGTCTCGTACTTCTACGAGAGCCCCTCGCCCGGCACCGACGGCTGCCCCTCGGACACCAGCGGCAAGTGCGCCCGCGAGGTGCTGGCGCTCGGCACCCCGCTGCTGTGGTGGGCGGCCTGCTTCGCGATCCTGTACGTGCTGTGGCGCTGGGTGTTCCGGCGCGACTGGCGGGCGGGCGCGATCGTCTGCGGCATCGCGGCGGGCTGGCTGCCGTGGCTGCTCTACCAGGACCGCACGATCTTCTACTTCTACGCGGTCGTCTTCGTGCCGTTCCTGTGCCTGGCGGTGGCGATGATGATCGGCGCGATCCTCGGGCCACCGGGCTCGGACGAGCGGCGCCGGGCCATCGGCGCGATCGGCGCGGGCGTGCTCGTGCTGCTGATCGTCTGGAACTTCATCTACTTCTGGCCGCTGTACACCGGCACGTCGATTCCGCTCGATTCCTGGCGGAACCGGATGTGGTTGGATACCTGGGTCTAGCTGGAAAAACCGTGGCCTCGGAGCGTCTGCGCTCCGGGGCCACCGTGGTCGTTGTTGGTCCTTGCCGGTCGTCGTGGGCCGCCCTTGGACGGCCCACAGACGGCCCACTGCGTCCGGGGCCAGGAGCGATCGAGGGCCGGTTTGGCGCACCGAGATCGGAGCATGTCTGAAGCGTGACCAACGGGAGCAAGTCTCACGCCCAGTACGCTGGTACGCACCACTTCAGGATGGAGAGTGCCCCGCGAATGGGACCGAAGACAGCGAAGGTCTACGAGACGATTCGTGCCCGGCTCGCTTCCGGCGAGTACGCCCCCGGCGACAAGATGCCTTCAGAGCGCGCGCTCGTGGAAGAACTCGGAATCGGTCGCACCGCGCTGCGGCAAGTGCTGGCCCGGCTCGTATCCGAAGGAGCCTTGGAGGTTCGCGGCCGAAGCTCGTACCGAGTGCCGGGCGGCGTGAGCATTCAGACGCCCGAAGGGCTTGAGCCGTGGCGAATCCACGGCGAGCGCAACGTCTACGACAATCAGTGGGTCAAGCTCCAACTTTGGGACGTGGAGCCGCCGGGCGTGGAGCGTTTCGAGCATCACGTGGTGAAGCTCCAGCGCGTCGCCATTACGGCCGTTGTGGACGACGAGGACCGTGTACTAATGATGTGGCGGTATCGCTTTGTCCCGCAGCAATTCGGATGGGAGCTTCCGGGCGGCATCGTGGACGAGGGCGAGGATGCTGCGGACACGGCACTCCGGGAAGTCGTGGAAGAGACGGGTTGGCGACCGAAGTCCGTTGAGCACATCGTCACGTATCAACCCATGATCGGCATGGTCGATTCGCCTCACGAAATCTTCGTGGGTCACGGAGCCGAACAGGTTGGTTCGCCTACGGATCTGGAAGAGGCAGGCCATATCGAGTGGGTACCTCTGGCCGACATTCCGGGGCTGATGGCACGGGGTGAGCTGATGGGCTCTGGCACCCTCGTGGCCCTGCTCCACATCTTGGCGAGCCGTAATCGGCAGGGACTCACAGCCGGGAACTGAGCAGGTCGACACGGCGGCGTTGCCGCACCGAACCAGTGCGGCTCGCCAGCAACCGCGCCTCGCGTAGGTGGGTATTCGCGTCGTCGTATTCGGCTCGTGCCAAATGAGCCTGCACGAGGTCAGCGTGAAGTCCTGCCCGCGCACGCACGAAGGACGGGTCGGCCACCTTCAGAGCGTCGTAAAGGCTGCTCACTGCATCGTCATCCCCGAGCAGGGCAAGAACGTTGCCGCGCCATCGGGCAAGGTGGGAGCTGTTGAGGAAGATGCTCACCATGTCCGGGTCGCGCACTTCGGAACCCGGCGGAATACTGGCCCTGGCCGCATCAAGCGCACGTTCACAGTCGTCAGGCATTCCGGCATGGGCACACAACTCCGCTTCGGCTGAATGCAGCCATGCCCAAAGCCGTGGTGATCCCGCCTGGCCGAGAGTGCGTTGGGCATCACGCACCAATTCGACGCCGAGCGACGGCCGACCAGCCTCGCAGAGTACGTATGCTTGCTCCCCCATCGCGTGGGCGAGGTACATAGGAGATTCGGCATCGCGCGCCGCCCGCTTCGCCAACTCATAATGGCGCCATGCCCGTTCAACAGCACCCGAGTCAATTGCTTGCCATGCGGCGAGGGTCGACGCTCCTGCGAGTGCGAGGGCTACGGGTTGGCGCGCACCGGGGAGCACCGCGAAGTTCAGAGCGTCTTCAAGGGCCGCCAAATGGCCAGACATCTGGTCGACGAGACTAGATGCACCCATCTGCCGGTCCATGGTGCGAAGTAGTTCGGTCTGACTGTTGAACGTCTCGACCATGGACACGCTGACGCTGCTTGCCGCGTCGATCCTGGCCAGTAGGTCGTCATACCCGTCGGCAGTCGGCAGAGCGAGCGCGATCGGGACGTTTCGCAGCTCCGCGTCCGTGACGCCGAGAAGCTGCCGCAGGATCGTCGCGTAGCGGTCCGAGATGGTGCGCTTACCGTTCTCCCACTCGGATACGTACACCCGCAAACTCGCGGTCGACGCGACATCAGCGACGTGCCGTCGGGCGTACTGCTCGATCTCACGAACCAGTCGCTCCTGAGACCAGCTTCGCGCTGTTCGCGCGCCCCGAAGTCCTGTGCTCATGACCACCGCCCGGCGATAGGTCCACTCGCTGACCCTCCCAGCATGCCTCACGTCGCCGCAGGTCAACAGGGGTTAACAGGCCGCGAGTTAAGCCCTGTTGGCTACCGACTCACCCGCCAGTCAGGTCTTCTGGAGATGCACCGCGAAGGGAAATCGCAGCTCGACTCAGCGAAGCCTCTTGACTCTGGTGCGCACCAGATGCTTACCTGCTGGTGCGCACCAGATCGGAGCACCTCCGATTCGCGGAGCGCAACGCAGCGCCCGGAGGTCCCGTGAAACGGACTGAAGGAAGCGTCAGTTCCTTGAGAACTCAACAGTGAGCCGAAAGATCTTCAATCCGTTTCGCGGCGCTTCGTGTGCTGCGGCCGGTTGCCTCCTCCGCCCGTCCGGGCGCCCTGCGGGGCGGTCGTACGGGCGGGGTTGAGGGGAGCCGGATCTACCGACTTCAACGGCGTGCGGCCCCGGGTGGCTAGACCCGGGGCCGCTGTTCGAGCCGTCTCACCTGCTAGGGAGACCACGACTCATGAAGCACATCATTGCACTTCAGGCTGGTGTTACCGCCCTTCCTTCGTACATCGAGCCGACGACGGCTGAGCTGAACGCGATCGAGAACGAGCTGCCGCTGATCCTGGCGGAGGTTGAGCTGCTGGACGCGCTGATCGTCACGCTCGACCGCACCCCGAACGAGCTGGACGCCCGCCGTATCCGGCGGGCGAGGCGGCGCGTCCTCAACGCGCGCCGCGACCTGGGCAACCGCGCCGATGGTCTTGGCGGTGCGGCATGACGGTACTGACGCTGTCGGACCTGACCAGGCCGCTTCAGGCACTGCGGCTGCTGGCGGCCGACTTCCCGCGTTTGCCCGCGCCGTGTCCTTCGGTGAGCACGGTCTTCCCGGACGTGCTGGCGCTGTCCGTGTACGACGACTTCGCCGCGTTCGAGGCGTGGCGGGACGCGCTGAACATCGCCCCGGAGGCGGTCGTTCACCGCGTTCAGAGCGGTGGCCGTACCGCCGTCCTGAAGGCCGCGACCGTGTACGCGGGGGCACGTGTGGAGCTGGTCGGCTACTCCTCAATTCCCGCGGCCGACCCCGCCCGAGCACCCATGGCGGTGGGCACGTGAACACCGTTCATATCCGTTCAGCGGAACGTGCGCTGTCGGTGGGGACGTGGCTGATCGTGAGTGGGGCGGTGCTCTACTCCATCCTCACGGTGACCCCGCTGATGGCGGCCCACACGGTGCCTGCGTGGGCGTGGACGGCTCCGGTTCTGCCGTTGGTGGTGGATGCGGCGGTGGTCATCGTGGTCCGGCTTGATGACGTGCTGGCCCGGTTGGGCGGGCGCGGCGGGTGCTGGCCGATCACCCTGCGGTGGATGACCGGTCTGATGACGCTGGCTCTGAACACGGCCGACTCAGCGCTAAAGAAAGACCTGGTCGGGGTGGCCGTCCACGCGGTGGCGCCGCTGCTTTTGATCGTCACGGCGGAGACCAGCCTCGCCTACCGGCGTGCCCTTACCGCCGCCCAAGCCGCCGTGGAAGCCCGGCGGGCGGCGGACCGGGAGAGGGCGGAGCAGGCGGCCCGTGAGCGTGCTGAGTACGCCCGGGCACAGGCGCGGGAGGAACGCGAGCACGCCGCGTTGTTGGCGCGTGAACAGCGTGAACACGAAGCCCGCCTGGCCCGCGAGCAGGGCGAGCGCGAGGAGCGTCAGCGCCGCGAGGAGCGCGAGGAGCGCGAGCGGGCGGCGGCAGTCGAGCGGGAGATCCGTGAACGCCGTGAACGCGAGCTTGAACAGCGTGAGCACGAGCGGCTGCGCCGTGAACAGCAGGCTAGGGAGCGGGCCAAAGTCGAGGAGCGCGAGCGCGCTGCGGCGGCCGAGCGTGAACGCCGTGAACACGCTGAGCGCAGCGAGCGGGAGCGTGCCGCCCTGCTGGAGCGTGGCCCTGCCGCGTCCAAGCTGTCCGAGCCGCAAGCCCGCGAGATCGTGGCGGAGGCGTACGCGGTTGGGCTGTCGGTGCGGCAGGCGGCGGAGCTGTGCGGCTGGTCGGTCGGCTGGGTCTCGACCCGCTACGCCGAACACCGCGACCCCGACCGCGCCGACCGTGCTGACCTGGCGATCGTGAGCCGGTGATGGCCGCCCTGCCCGTCTACCACTGGAACCTGGCCCCGGACGGCTACGCCACCTACCGGCAACTGCGCGCCCGGGGCCTGAGGCCCGGCGGGCAAGGCGTCGCAGCACAGATGGAACGCCCGCGCCGCCACCGCGGCCCGCTGGTCGCCTACCTGTACCGCATCGACCGGGCCAAGCCCGTCCGGCCTATGACTGCGGCCCGCTGGGCGGCGCTGGCCAAGGCGAACGCCGCGCAGCGCTGGTGTCCGTCCTGCCGCCGCGATGCCGGTTACCGCATCCCACGCTCGCATGGCGTGTGCGGGCTGTGTGTCCACCACGAGGAACAGCGCGTCGCCTGACCCTTCGACCTGGGAGTTTCGCTGTGTCCAGTCGTACTCGTACCCGTGGTGCCGCGGGTGTCCACGCCGTGCATATCCCGCCTAGGCGCGGGCGCCGCTCGGCTCAGCCGTTCGTGATCGTCGTTCCCGAAGCCCCGTCTCTGGCCCGTGAGGCGTTCGGCTTCCTTGGGCGTCTGCTGTGGCGCTTTCGTGGCGCGCTCGCCCCGACCGGGTTCGCGGTGCTGGCACTGGTGGTGACCGCGCTCCTGCACCTTCTGGGCTGGTGGTCCGGGGCGGTGCTCGTGCCACTCGCGGCGGGCCCGGTCGTCTGGTTCGCCATCGTCCAGTCCCGCCACCCCGCCCGTCGCTCCGCGCTGGTCTGGCGTATCGCGTTAGCCGTGCTGGCCACGCTCGCTGGCACGTGGGTGGCGCTGGCTGCGTGGTTCGGTCCGCTGGCCGGTCCGCTGGCGCTGGTGTGGCTGATCACTCTGATCGCGGCGCAGTCCGCGTGGCTCATCGTCCGCCGTACGCACTGATCCGAGAGGGGAAGCCAGATGGCACGCAATTCCATGGCGGGGCAGGTCGACGACTTCGCTCGTCGGCAGGCGAGCCAGCCGTTCACCAACCAACGGCGCACCGCCTCCGACCACAAGTCCAACAAGTTCGCCAACGCGGGCGCCGCCGCCGGAGGGTTCCTCGGGTCGTTGGGCGGCTCGTTCGTCCCACCGATCAACGTCACCGTGAACAACACCAAGCACGCCGCCCGCGGGGGCGGGAGCGGCGGTGGCCGCTCACACGCCGAATCCGTGCTGCCCTCACCGGAGTTCACCTCTCCGGCACAGGTGCGGAACTACTGCAACACGCTGCGGGCGGCGGCGGTGACGCTGTCCATCGAGGTGGCCATGGGCGCCGAGATCATCAAAGGCGTCCTGGCCGCGGTGCCGGACCCGGAGGGCCGTGCGTTCGGCTCGCGGGTGCGGGCGCGGAAGGTGTCCCGCAAGATGCAGCGCTCCGCGGACGCGCTGCGCGATGCCGCGAAGAACGCCGCCGCCTGCTACGCCACGTTCCAGCAGGAGTTCGAGGAAGAGATCAACCGCGTCCGTCACCGTGCCCGCAAGCCCGTCCAGCCCGTCATGAACTGGGCTCAGCAGTAAGGAGGCTGCCTCATGGCAAGGAACAGCAACGGCCGCCATGTGCGGCACGCCGACTTCCCCGACAACGCCATGGTCATCAACGGCGCTCCCGGTCTCCTGGGTGAGCCCGGCGGCGGCACCATCCGGGCCTATCTGCTGCACCGGGCCAAGCCACACCTTCCGCCGTGGCTCGGCTGGGCCGGTACCGGCCTGGTTGGGGCGCTGGGGCACTGGCAGTGGGGCGAGAGCGCCGCCGCCGGGGTGGGGCTCACTCTCGCCTCGGTGGCGCTGACCGGGACTACCTGGTGGGCGGGCAAGTCCACCAGCCACCAACGGCGCCTGCACTCCGCTGTCACCGTGGCCGCAGGCTCCGCGTGGCTGACCGCGGCCTGCCTGGCCGGGCCGACCGCCGGGCCGGTCGACGACCTGTACCTGATGGGCGGCCCGGCGCTGGCCTTGTCCTGGAACATCCGCACCGTCCTGCGCCACAACCTCGAAGGGCCGGCGGGGAGTTCGGACGGGGGTCTGCTGGAGAAGATCGGGCTTGCCCGGGCGCAGATCGGTGCGGCGAAGGTGGAGCCCAACCGGGTCACTGCCCCCGTGGCGCTGGATGCGGGGGCGCAGACCAACGACGACATGGCCAAGGCGCTCGGCAACATCGCCTCCGCCCTGGACCTGCCGACCTCCGCCATCCGCTACACCC
The DNA here is from genome assembly GCF_014649795.1 of Streptomyces melanogenes. Taxonomy (GTDB): domain Bacteria; phylum Actinomycetota; class Actinomycetes; order Streptomycetales; family Streptomycetaceae; genus Streptomyces; species Streptomyces noboritoensis. The sequence goes on along the minus strand of NZ_BMTS01000002.1, from coordinate 507,535 downwards.
CCGACCCCGACTCCCACCGCCGCGGCGACCTGGTGATCGTTCCCGAAGACATGCTGTCCGAGGTGGTGGAGTGGCACGGGCCTTCCAGCCTCGGGGGTTCGATCGCTGAGCCGCTGGTGATCGGCCGGTACGACGACGGCTCCGCGCTGGTGATGTGGCTGCCCGGCGACCCGGAGGCGGGCCGCAACTCCACACACACGCTGATCGCGGGCGGCACCGGGTCCGGCAAGGGCGATGCCGCGCTGAACCTCCTGACGGAGATCGTCTCGCGCCGGGATGCGGTCGTGTGGTTCTCCGACCCCAAGGCGTTCCAGGACTTCGCGCCCCTGCGGCCCGGCCTGGACTGGGCCGTTGAGGGCGGTGCGGGCACAGAGGTGATGGTGGCAGCGGTGGAAGCCGTCATCCCCGCCCGTACCCGCTGGCTGGGGGCGCACGGCTACCGGCAGTGGGTTCCCGCGGCAGCCGAGCGGCAGAACGACCCCGAGCACTCCTGCCGCGCCGATGGCACGGCCTGTGGCTGTGCGGGGATGCCGTTCCTGGTCACCTGGTTCGAGGAAGCCGCCAACACCCTGCGCAGCCTCGGTGACGACGTGTTCACCGGGATTGCGCAGGAGGCCCGGTCGGCAGGCGTCTCGCTGATCGTGTCGCTTCAGCGCCCCTCCTACGACCAGATGTCCACCAGCACCCGCGCCTCCCTGCCCTCCGTGATCGCGCTGGGCTGCGACGCCCGCGACGAGGGGTTCTCGCTGCCCGATGAGGTGCTGGCTCAAGGTGCTCACCCCGGGGCGTGGGGCAACCGGCGGCCCGGCTACTGCTACGTGGTCAGCCCCGGCATCGACGAAGACCGCTACGCCTCCCCGGGCCGCACCTGGCGCTTCACCGGCCGGGCCGTGCCCGTCATGGAACTGCTGGCCACCTGGGCACAGCGCAACGGCGCCACCGCCGACCCCATCACCGCCGCAGCCGCCTCGGCTGTTGCGGGCAGCGCCTACACCGGCCGCACCGCACCCGGCAGCGATCAGCCGGTGGCACTGCGGGCCGTTACGGAGGAAGGCGACATGGAACCTGCCGGTTTGCTGGTCGACCCGGAAGACCAGGACATCGACCCCGAGGCCGAACTCCCCGGCGCCGAAGAGGGCGACGACGCCCCGATCTTCGGACAGGACACCGGTCGCAAGCCCTCCCCGGAGGAAGCCCGCCGTCTGTTCGCTGCCGCGCTGGAACAGTTCGAGCAAAGCGGGCAGATGGTCGTCGGGCCGAAGGACTTCGCTGACTGGTGCGAGCGCAACGGCCTGTCCCGTCCGTGGGTCTCGGCACGGCTCACGGAGGCGTACCGGGAAGGGCGACTGGAGGCAACGAACACCACCGGCCGGTGGCGCATCGTCCCCGCCCTGACGGCTGCCTGACGCCTGACACCGTCACGGCCGCCTGACACCCAAACCCCTAGGCAAACCCGCTGTCAGAAACGCCTGACACTCTCGGCGTGACACCCCTGACACCCCTGCCTGACACCCACCCGCACGAGCCCGCACCACCACGTGGCGCGGGCCCGCGGGCTACCCGGAAGGATCACCCGTGGCTCGCCTCGAACCGCGGCCCGCACCGGTCGAACTCCACCACCCTCAGCCGCTCACCCCCTATGCCTCCGCCGCCTCCGCGGTCGACTTGTATGGGGAGCGGGAGCCGGTGGTGTGGGTGCCCGACGCCTACGGCCGCATGGTCCCCATGCCCAAACACCTCACTCCGCCCCCGGTCCTCGCGACCCAGCCGCGCGACCTGACCCCGCTGCCCCTGCTCGACCCGATCGCGCAGCGCTTCATCGGCGCGGGCATCGGCGGCGGCGCGCTCTCCGCCGGTGTCGGCTACGGCATCGGCCAGATCATCAGCTCCGCCGCCGGATTCGGCTCCGGCGCCGCCATGTGGATCGCCTTCGTCATCCTCGGCCTACGGATGCCCGCCCGCGCCCTCACCACCGGCCAGAACGGCACCACCGTCCACATCCGCAAGGCCGTGATCAAGCGCAACCACTTCCACGGCTGATCTGGGGAGGCAACACCGTGATGCGACTCCGCATCGAGCACGGCACTTGGCCCCGTCCGGGGCTGTACCTGACCGACACCCCCCGTCCCCACTGCCGAATCTGTGACGGCTGCGGCGGCATCGAGTCCTTCTACGGCGACCCCGAGACCGGAGAGTACGCCGGGAGCGACTGGGACCCCTGCGACTGCTGGACCCAGTGGCGATGCCTGCTGCTACCCCTGCCGAGCCTGCCCCGGTGGCTGGCCCGCCGCCCCTGCCCGGCCGACTACAGCGACGAACCGCCGTTCTAGCTGCGCCAAGGGCGGCCCCCTCGTCTCGCCAAAGTCGCGGGGCCGCCCTTGTCTGCCAGCACTTCTCACAGAACTGGAGACATCCAGCATGACGCATTACCCCCCTTACGCGCTGCTGTCGGCAGCGCTGGAGGCTGCCGAACACGGCTGGCACGTCATCCCGCTGCGCCCGTGCGACAAGCGCCCCGCCCTGCATGGTGAGGATGTTTGCCCCGGGCTGCGGGACTGCGCGGGCGGTCACCGCAAGTGGGAGGACCGCGCCACGACGGACCCGGACCGCATCCGCCGGGCCTGGGCCGACATCCCGTTCAACGTCGGCATCGCCACCGGCCCCTCCCGCCTGGTCGTCGTCGATCTCGACATGCCCAAGCACAAGAGCAACAGCAACAGCAGTGCGGACACGCCTTGCGGCGTGACGACCTTCCAAGCGCTCTGCGAGCGCGCCGGACAGACCGTGCCGACCACCCATACGGTGCAGACTGCGAGCGGTGGGAGCCACCTGTACTTCACCGCCCCGCCCGGCATCCGCCTGCCCAACAGTGCGGGCAGGCTCGGCAAGCTCATCGACACCCGGGCGTGGGGCGGGTACGTGGTCGCCACCGGCAGCCGCACCGCCACCGGCGCGTACACGGTCACCGACCCCACCGAGCCGGTACCGCTCCCAGACTGGCTGTACACCCTTCTCACGCCCCGCAAGGCATCACGGGCCGCTCTGGCCGCCACCCCCTCGGTTCGGGCCTCCCGCTACGCGGAAGCCGCCCTGCGGGCCGAACTCACCTCCGTGCACGAGGCGGTGGAGGGCGAGCGGAACGTGACTCTGCTGGCGGCAGCGCGCGCCCTGGGGCGGTTCATCGCGTGGGGCGACCTTCCCCGCACTCTGGTGGAGGAGGCTCTTCAGTCGGCGGGGGAGGCGGCCGGACTGGCAGAGCGGCAGTGCCGCGCAACGATCCGCAGCGCTCTGAACTGGTCCATCGCCCGCAACGGGACCCGGAGGGCCGCATGAGCCGCCCACCGCGCCCCCGACTGAAGAGCCTCCCCGGGCCCACCGGACACCCGGTCGCCGCCCAACCGGCTTCGCCGCAGACGGCCGTGGGCGCCCCGAAGGGTGTCGCCGAAGGCGTCCTTTCTGCTCTTCGCCCTGACCCGCGCTCGTGGGACGACGGTCGCCGGATCGTCGCCATGCTCCACATCGTCGCGCCCCGCGGCGCCATCCCCACCGCCACGTCGCGCTGTGACTGCGGCCGCGACCGCAGCGCCGTGGGACGTGCCCGCGTGCTGGCCCTCATTGCCGACCACACCGACCACCGGGCTCAGTGCCCTCTCCGCAGCATGCAGGAAGGCAGGACCGCCGCATGAGCGCCGACCCCACCACTGGTTCCGTGCTGCTCGACGAGGTGGAAGCCTTCCACCGCCGCTTCAACGTCTTCCCCTCCGAGGCGGCCTACGTCGCCGTGGTCCTGTGGGACGCGCACGCGCACCTGCTCGACTGCTTCGACGCCACCCCGCGTCTGGCATTCCTCTCCCCCGAACCGGCCTCCGGGAAGTCCCGGGCGCTGGAGATCGTCGAGACCGTAGCCCCGTACCCGATGGTCGCCGTGAACGCGTCCGCCTCGGCCCTGTTCCGGGCTGTGTCGGGGATGAGCGCCCGGCCGACGATCCTGTTCGACGAGATCGACACCGTCTTCGGCCCCAAGGCTGGGGACAACGAACAGCTCCGGGGCTTCCTCAACGCCGGACACCGCCGCTCCGGCGTCATGTACCGGTGCGTCGGCGACGGGGCGAACCAACAGGTCCAGGAGTTCCCGTCGTTCTGCGCGGTCGCGGTCGCAGGTCTCGGGTCACTGCCGGACACGATCCTGACCCGTTCGGTCATCATCCGCATGCGCCGCCGGGCCCGCAATGAACGCGTAGAGCCGTTCCGCCAGCGCGTCCACGAAGGCGAAGGACACGCGCTGCGGGAGCGGCTGGCCGCGTGGGCCGACAGCGTCCGGGACGTGGTCGACGGGGCGTTCCCCGCCATGCCGGACGAGGTCACCGACCGCCCCGCCGACGTGTGGGAACCCCTCATCGCCGTGGCCGACGCGGCGGGCGGCGACTGGCCCAAGCGGGCCCGCGCCGCCTGCGTCGAGCTGGTCAACGCCTCCAAGGCCGACGACAAGGGCAGCATCGGCATTCGGCTCCTGACTGATCTGCGCGATCACGTCCTTGACGGCATCGACCGCCTGCCCACCGTGTCCGTCCTCGAACGGCTGCACAGCTTGGATGAGGCCCCGTGGGCCGACATGGGCGGCAAGCCCCTGGACGCACGCGGCCTGTCGAGGATGCTGCGCGAGTACATGACCGCCGACAACGCCCCCATCGTGGCCCGCAACATCAAGGCCGGTGGCGCCGTACTCAAGGGCTACTACGCCAGCGATCTCCACGACGCGTGGCAGCGCTACTGCCCACCCCCCGCTGAAAGTCCGCTACTTCCGCTACCTCCGCTACCGAGCAGGTCAGAGCCCCCGCCGAGGTAGCGGCAAGCCGGAATTCATCCGCTACCGCACGGCCCTTGCCGCTACCGGCCCCGGCGCCCGCCGCCGGGGCCGGTAGCGGCGCCCATCCGCTACCGCTACCCCTATCCGCTACCTCGATCATGCCTCTGAGCAGGGCGGTAGCGGAGGTAGCGGAAGTAGCGGACCTGGCAGGGGGAGGGGGTGCGGCCCTCTCCCCTCCCGTGTATGTCGGACACGAGGAGTTCCCGCCGCCATGGCCACGCCCACGTCCAGCGATCCGCGCGCTGCCCTGCGGGCCGGACTCCCGGACCGCTACCTCACCCCCGACGACATAGCCGATCTGTTCGGCGTGCCCCTAGAGACCGTCTACGCCTGGCGTAAGAAGCGCACCGGCCCGCCCGGCTTCCGCGTCGGCAAGCACCTGCGGTACGACCCCACGGCCGTCCGGCGCTGGACCACCGAGCGCATGGCCGCCGACGCGGTCGCCTGAGCCCAGCCAGACATACCCACGCTCGTAGAGCGCGCCCCACGGTGCGCTCTACGGGCGCCTTCACGAAAGGACCCGCCTCACATGGCAGGCCACATCCAAGACCGCTGGTACAAAACCGAGATCGGCGCCGACGGCAAGCCGCGCCGGGTCAAGAGCGACCGGTACGGCATCGGGCTGCGCTACCGCGCCCGCTATATCGGCCCCGACGGCACGGAGAAGAGCAAGAGCTTCCCTGACAGGCAGAAGCGCCTAGCCGAGAAGTGGCTGAGCCACATCGAAGCCGACATGGCACGCGGCCAGTACGTGGACCCGAAAGCCAGTCGGACCACGTTCAAGCAGTACGCCGAAGAGTGGGTCAAGTCGCACACGGGCGAGATCAACAGCCGCGAGGCGGCCGAGCGGCGCCTACGCCTTCATGCCTACCCGCACATCGGCCCGCGCCCGCTCGGCTCCTTCAAGCCCGAGCACATCCGCACCTGGGTGGCCGAGTTGGAGCAGACCGTACCCGCGGAGTCGTACCGCCGCATCATCGTCGGCACGGTGTCGGCCGTGCTGAGCGCGGCGGTTGAGGACGGCAAGCTAGCGCAGAACCCTTGCCGGGCCCGGTCCGTAACGCTCCCGAAGCCAGGGAAGCCCCGGGTCGTCCCTTGGACGGCCACGCGAGTCTTCGACGTGCGGGCCGCGCTGCCCCGGCGGTTCCAGGCAACCGTGGATCCCGGCGCCGGAAACGGGCTCCGTCAGGGCGAGATCTTCGGTCTGTCAGAGGACGAACTCGACTACGAGGGCGGATGGCTGACCGTCGCGCACCAGTTGAAGCGCATTCGGGGCAAGTACGTCTTCGCCCTGCCCAAGGGCGGGAAGGTGCGCACCGTTCCTCTGGCGAGCGCGGTCGGAAGGTCACTCCGGGCCCACTCCGAGGAATTCCCTTCGGTGAAAGTCACGCTGCCGTGGCGTACGCCTGACGGACCCCTCGTGACCAAGCACCTCTTGTTCTCCGGCAGTTCCGGCGACCACGTCCGGGTGAGCCACTTCAACGATCACATTTGGAAGCCCGCGCTGGTGGTCGCAGGAGTCATTCCGGAGCCGAAGGAGGGTGAGCGGTACGCCGCTGCTCCAGAGGATGGCATGCACGCGCTGAGGCACTTCTACGCGTCGGTGCTCCTGGATGCTGGCGAGAGCATCCGTGCGCTGAGCGCGTACCTGGGTCATGCGGACCCGGGGTTCACGCTCAGGGTCTACACACACCTGATGCCGAGCAGCGAGGGCCGCACGCGCAAGGCGGTCGACAACGTCTTCCCGCTCTTCCCCGCCGAAGATCACGGCCCACAGACGGCCCCCGGGGCCCCGGACGCCCCGGCGGCCTAGGGTTCGTGCAGGTGGGAGCCAGTAAGGCTCCCACCGCCAGAGACTCCATCTACTTCTGGCCGCTGTACACGGGCACGGCGATCCCGCTGGATTCCTGGCGGAACCGGATGTGGCTGGATACGTGGGTGTGACCCGCTGAGCGGCGTCCCGGTCCGGTAACGGGTGGGGCCGGTGTCAGTGGTGTCACGTAAAGTTCCTCCCAAGCATCTCTTGAACACGTTCAAGAGAATCCTGGGGAGGGGCTGCAGATGCGCAGTGGAGCCAAGGCCGCCATCGTCGGCGGCGTGTTCGTGGTGGTCGGCACCGGCGTGGTATACGGCGGGTACCAGATGCTGGCCGGGGACGACTCGTCCTCGGGCACGCACACCAGGGCCGCGCCGGTACGGACCGGGCCGCCCCGCGCCGACGAGATCACCAAGACCGCGCAGGCCTTCTTCGACGCCTGGTCGAAGGGGGACGCGGCGGCGGCCTCGGCCCTGACCAACAACAACGCGGCCGCCCAGACCGCGCTCGCCGGGTTCCACGACGAGGCGCACGTGGACAAGGTGACGATCACGCCGGGGACGGCCACGGGGGCGACCGTTCCGTACACGGTGAAGGCGGAGGTCGCCTACGAGGGGAAGACCGCGCCGCTCGCCTACAGTTCCCAGCTGACCGTCGTCCGGGGCGTGACCACCGGCAAGGCGCTGGTGGACTGGCAGCCGGCCGTCGTCCACCCGAAGCTGAAGACCGGCCAGAAGCTGGTGACCGGGGCGGCCAAGAACCCGGAGATCGAGGCCGTCGACCACCGGGGGCGGGTGCTGACCAAGGAGAAGTACCCCTCGCTCGGGGTGGTCCTGGACGCGCTGCGGCAGAAGTACGGCGCCAAGGCCAACGGCACGCCCGGCGTGGAGACCTGGATCGAGGGCGGCGGCGCCGACAGCACCCCGAACCAGACGCTGCTCACCCTGGCCAAAGGCAAGCCCGGCAAGCTGACGACGACGCTCGACGCGGACGTGCAGGCGGCGGCCGAGCAGGCCGTGAAGCAGTTCGCGGAGTCGTCGGTGGTGGCGATCGAACCGACCAGCGGGGCGATCCGGGCGGTCGCGGACAACCGCAAGGACGGCTTCCCCGCCTCCCTCCAGGCGTCCATCGCGCCCGGCTCCACGATGAAGATCGTCACGGGCGCGATGATCATCGAGAACGGGGTGGGCGGCGCGAACCAGCAGGTCGAGTGTCCGGCGACGGTCCCGTGGGAGGGCTACACCTTCCACAACCTGAAGGACTTCACCATCCCGCACGGGACCCTCACCGACGCGTTCGCCCAGTCCTGCAACACCGCCTTCATCAAGCCGGTGAAGCCGCTCACCGGAAAGGGTGTCGCCGGGACCGCGCTCGGCCGGACCGCCCGGGACTACTTCGGGCTCGGCCAGAACAACTGGAAGCTCGGCGGGGTGAAGTCCTTCGACGGCAGCGTCCCGGAGTCCTCCGGCGTGGAGACCGCCGCCTCCTACATCGGGCAGGGCAAGGTCCAGATGAGCCCGCTCGACCTGGCGTCCGTCTCGGCCACCGTGATCAACCGCGGCTTCCGCCAGCCGGTGATCGTGCCACAGGACCTGGACGGCCGCGAACTGGCCACCGCCAAGCCGCTGCCCGACTCCATGGCCACCCAGCTCCAGCAGATGATGCACGCGGCGACCACCAACGGCACTGCCGTGAAGGCGATGGCCGGGGTGCCCGGGCCCAAGGGCGCCAAGACCGGCTCGGCCGAGGTGGACCAGCAGGGCAAGTCCAACAGCTGGTTCACCGGGTACGGCAACGGGCTCGCCGCCGCCGCGCTCGTCCAGTCCGGCGGACACGGCGGGGACGCGGCGGGGCCGGTCGTGGCGCGGGTGCTGCGGGCGGGCTGAGCGGCCCTGGGGCGGACCGGGGGGAGCCGAAAGGCCCTCGCATGCGGCATACAGCTACCGCTAGCGTGCGGGGGCATGAGCGCTCAAGATTCCGTTGCCCACCCCCGATTCGCCGAGGCGCTGCGCGCACTCGGGCTCGACGTGGAGGTACGCCGCTTCCCGGACGCGACCAGGACCGCCGCCGAGGCGGCCGCCGCCATCGGCTGCGACATCAGCGAGATCGTCAAGTCGCTGGTCTTCGAGGCGGACGGCGTCCCGGTGATCGTCCTGATGGACGGCTCGTCGCGGGTGGACGTGGAGCGCGTACGGCTTGAGCTGGGCGCGGAGAAGGTGAAGCGGGCCGGGGCGGAGCTCGTACGGGAGACGACGGGGTACGCGATCGGGGGCGTCCCGCCCTTCGGGCATGTGCGCCTCCCCCAAGCTCTGAAGGAGCAGGGAGGGACCCCCATCCGCGTCCTCGCCGACCGCGCGCTGCTCGACCACGACGTGGTCTGGGCGGCGGCGGGCACGCCCCACACGGTCTTCCCGCTCGACCCGAAGACGCTGATCGGGCACGCGGGCGGGACCCTTGTCGACGTCCGCGAGCGTACGGCGTGACGCTGACCGTCGCGCTGGCCGTCCTGCTCGCCGCCGTCACCCACGCGTCCTGGAACGCGATGGCGCACACGATCAAGGACCAGCTGGTCGCGTTCACGCTGATAGGCGGCGGGGGGACGGTGATCGGCGCGGTGCTCGCGCTGTTCACGCCGCTGCCCGCGTCGGGCGCCTGGCCCTACCTCGTCACCTCCGCCCTGCTGCACATCGCCTACCAGGTCCTGCTGATGCGGTCGTTCAGCCTGGGCGACTTCGGGCAGATGTATCCGATCGCGCGGGGCACGGCGCCGCTGGTGGTGACCGTGCTGGCGGTGCTGTTCGTCGGCGAGAGCCTGAACGCGTGGCAGGCCGCGGGGGTGGCGGTCGCCTCGGCGGGCCTGGTCGGGGTCGCCCTGTGGGGCATCCGGGGGTCGGGGGCGCGGCCGCACTGGCCCGCGCTGGTCGCGGCGGGGGCGACGGGGCTGTCGATCGCGGCCTACACGGTGGTGGACGGGGTGGGCGTCCGCGCCTCCCACACGCCCCTCGGCTACATCGCGTGGCTGATGATTCTGGAGGGGCTGCTGATCCCGTTGTACGCGCTGTACCGGCGGCGGGGTGAGCTGGTGGCTCAGCTCCGGCCGTACGCGGTGCGGGGCCTTTTGGGCGCGGCCCTCTCGATGGCGGCGTACGGCCTGGTCCTGTGGGCCCAGACGCGGGCTCCTCTGGCCCCCGTGGCCGCGCTGCGGGAGTCGAGCATCATCGTGGGGGCGGCTATCGGGACGCTGTTCTTGAAGGAGCGGTTCGGGGGGCCGCGGATTGTTGCGGCGGGGGTGTTGGTGGTGGGGATCGGGCTGATGCTGCGGGCGGGTTGACCGGCGGTTTTTGCCCCACCCCGCCCCTTCCCGAAAGTCCTCTGGCGGACGGCCGGGTGCTTCTTCTGCAGACCGTGCTGGGTTGCTCGCGCAGTTCCCCGCGCCCCTAAAAGGCTCGGCTTCGCCATCGCCGGCGGCCGTACCCCCTCAGGGGCGCGGGGAACTGCGGGACCAGCCACATGCGGCCCGCAGACGAACCGGGATCCCAGGGGCGAAGCCCCCGGCCGCCCGCCAGAGGGCCTTCGGGAAGGGGTGGGGTGGGGGAAGAATCCAGTTGCCCGCCGCGTTCAATGGTCCGGACGCGTAGCCAAGATCGTGGGAGCGGGCGTGAGTGACGTGCAGGGGTCCGTGGACCCGGGGTACGAGGCGGTCAGGGACGCCTTCGTGCGTAACTTCACCCACCTCGGGGACCGCGGCGCCGCCGTCGCCGTCTATCGGGAAGGGAAGAAAGTCGTCGACCTTTGGGGCGGTACGAAAGACGTCGACGGACAGGCCCCCTGGGCTGTCGACACCGCCCAGATCCTCCGCTCCGCCACCAAGGGCATAGCCACCGCCGTCCCCCTCCTCCTCCACCAGCGAGGCCAGCTGGACCTGGACGCCCCAGTAGCCACGTACTGGCCCGAGTTCAAGGCGAAGGGCAAGGAGCGCACCCTCGTCCGCCACCTCCTCTCGCACCGCGCCGCCGTCCCCGCCCTCGACCGGCCGCTCACCCCCGCCGAGGCCGCCGACGGCGAGTCGGGCCCGGCCGCGGTCGCCGCGCAGGCGCCGTTCTGGGAGCCGGGGACGGAGCACGGGTACCACGCCCAGACCTTCGGCTGGCTGCTCGGCGAGCTGGTGCGCCGCGTCAGCGGCCGCACCCTCGGCCGCTGGGTCGCCGAGGAGATCGCCCGGCCGCTGGGGGCCGACCTCTGGATCGGGATGCCGCAGGAGGAGACCGGACGGGTGGGGCGCGTGGGGAAGGTGGAGGCGCCCCGCCTCCCCGGCGCCATCACCCTGCGTCCCAAGCGCGCCGTCTCGGCCGCCTACGACGACCCCGACTCCCTCACCCGCCGCGCCTTCGGCGCCATCGACCCGCTCCCGGACCAGAACGACCCCGCCTACCGCGCCGCCGAACTCCCCGCCGCCGGCGGCATATCCACCGCCCGCGGCCTCGCCCGGTTCTACGCGGCCACCATCGGCGAGGTGGACGGGCGCCGACTGTTCGCCCCGGCCACGGTCGCCCTCGCCCGTACCGAGGAGTCGGCGGGCCCGGACCGCGTCCTGGTCGTCAACACCCGCTTCGGCCTCGGCTACATGCTGCACGGCCCGGCGTCCCCGCTCCTGGGCCCCGGCTCCTTCGGGCACCCGGGCAGCGGCGGCTCGCTCGGCTTCGCCGACCCGGAGTCGGGCATCGCCTTCGGCTACGTCACCAACGGCCACCAGAAGGGCGTCACCGCCGACCCGCGTGCCCAGGCCCTGGTCCGCGCGGTCCGGGAAGCGATCGGACAGTAAGGACTGCGCCTTCCGTAAGGACTACGCCTTCGCCGCCGCTGCCCTCGGGTCGAAGCCGAACGGCAGCTCCAGGCGGTGCGTCCGCATCAGTTCCTCGTCCGCCAGGACGTCCGCCGTCTTGCCGTCCGCCGCGATCGTCCCCCCGCTGAGGATCACCGACCGGCCGCACAGCTCCAGCGCGTACGGCAGGTCGTGCGTGACCATCAGCACGGTGACGTCCAACGCCCGCAGGATGTCGGCCAGTTCGCGCCGGGACGCCGGGTCCAGGTTCGACGACGGCTCGTCCAGGACCAGGATCTCCGGCTCCATCGCGAGCACGGTCGCCACCGCGACCCGGCGGCGCTGGCCGAACGAGAGGTGGTGCGGGGGCCGGTCCGCGTACTCCGCCATCCCGACCCGCTCCAGCGCCTTGTGCACCCGCGCCTCCAGCTCCGCCCCGCGCATCCCCGACGCGGCCGGGCCGAACGCCACGTCCTCGCGGACCGTGGGCATGAAGAGCTGGTCGTCGGGGTCCTGGAAGACGATGCCGACCCGGCGCCGGATCTCGGCCAAGTTCCGCTTCTCGACGGGGAGCCCGGCCACCTTCACCGAGCCCGCGCCGCCCGTCAGGATGCCGTTGAGGTGCAGGACCAGGGTGGTCTTGCCCGCGCCGTTGGGGCCGAGCAGCGCGACCCGCTCACCGCGCCCCACCGTCAGGTCGATGCCGAACAGGGCCTGGTGGCCGTCCGGGTAGGCGAAGGCGAGCCCGCTCACCTCAAGGGAGGCGGGGGCAGCGGAAGAAGTCATCGACGTAGTCACAGAGTCCACCCCAACAGACAGATCACGAGAGCCGACGCGGGGAGCACCGCCGCGTAACGCCATTGCGCACCGGTCGCCGTCACATCGTCGATGACCGGCATCGAACCCGCGTAACCACGGCTGACCATGGCCAGATGTACGCGCTCACCGCGCTCGTACGAGCGGATGAAGAGCGCGCCCGCCGACTTGGCGAGGACGCTCCAGGCCTTCAGGCCCTTCGCCTCGAAGCCGCGCGAGCGGCGGGCGATCGACATCCGGCGCATCTCGTCCGTGATCACGTCACCGTAGCGGATCATGAACGACGCGATCTGGACCAGGAGCGACGGGAGCTTGAGCCGCTGGAGGCCGAGGAGCAGGGCCCGCAGGTCCGTGGTGGACGCCAGGATCACCGAGGCGGCGACCCCGAGCGTGCCCTTGGCCAGCACGTTCCACGCGCCCCACAGACCGTTCTTGCTCAGCGCCAGGCCGAGCACGTGCACTTGGTCGCCCGGCACCACGAACGGCATCAGGACCGCGAACGCCACGAACGGGACCTCGATCAGCAGGCGCTTGAGCAGGAAGCCCGCCGGGATCCTGGCCGCGCCCGCCACCACGGCGATCAGCACCGCGTACAGGCCGAAGGCCCAGACCGCCTCGCGCGGGGTCGAGACGACCACGATCACGAAGAGGAAGACGGCCGCGATCTTGCAGTGCGGGGGCAGGTCGTGGACGGGCGAGGCGGCCTGGCGGTAGAGCTTGTGCGCGTGGCCCGCGCCCATGTCAGACCTTCTCCGTCTGGGGCACCGCGGTGGGCGTGGCGTCGGCCGCGCTGCCCTTGCGGCGGCGCACGGCCCAGAAGATCCCGCTGCCGACGCCGACCGTCACGGCGACGCCGATCATGCCCGCGAGGCCGGTGGCGACCCGGTCGTTGCCGATGTCCTTCACCGAGTAGCCCGCGAGCGGCGAGTCCTCGGTGGCGTGCTTCTTCTCCTGGGTGTCGATGCCCTTGTCGTGGGCGACCTTCTCCAGGCCGTCGGGCGAGGCGGACGCGTAGAAGGAGAAGAATCCCGCCAGCAGCAGGGCGGCGACGATGAAGGTGGCGCGGACCTTGTGCGTGGAGCGGGCTGCGGCGGGTACGGGCTCAGGAGCGGGGGCGTCGACCAGTTCGCCGCCCACGCGCAGCTTCAGCGGGGCGTGCAGTCCACGGGCCCCGTGGACGAGGTCGGGCCGTACGGCGATGACCGCGCCCACGGTGAGCGCGGTGATCGCGGCCTCGCCGATGCCGATCAGGATGTGCACGCCGACCATCGCGGTGAGCACCTTGCCGAGGGGGACGTCGGTGGTGCCGCCGGCCGCGTAGATCGCGGTGAAGGCGAGGGCGGCGGCCGGGACGGAGAGGAGGGCGGCGACGAAGGTGGCCGCGGTGATGGAGCTCCGCCTGCGGGGCAGCACCTTCACCAGGCCCCGGAAGACGGTGTACGCCACGACCGTCGTCACGATCGCCATGTCGGTGATGTTGACGCCGAGCGCGGTCAGGCCGCCGTCGGCGAAGAGGATGCCCTGCATGAGGAGCACGACCGAGACACAGAGGACGCCGGTGTACGGCCCGACGAGTATCGCGGCGAGCGCCCCGCCGAGCAGATGGCCGCTCGTGCCGGCCGCCACGGGGAAGTTCAGCATCTGCACGGCGAAGATGAAGGCCGCGACCAGACCCGCGAGCGGGGCCGTCTTCTCGTCGAGTTCACGTCGGGCCCCGCGCAGGCTGACCGCGATGGCGGCGGCCGCGCCGACTCCGGCTATCGCGGAGACGGGGGCGTTGATGAATCCGTCCGGGACATGCATGGGTGGTCTCCGCTGGGGCCGGGATGGCTGGAAGTGTTCGAAGGAACCGCTCGATGATAGTCGTGCACCTGCGAAGGGGTCGCAAGAGCGCATCAGTGAGATTTACCAACCCTTCTCACGCCCGGCGCGCCCCTCGAAATATGCGACATTTAATGACAGAGAGCATGAAAAGCTGCGCAGTGTGAGTGTGAGGAGCGACTGATGTCCCCCGCCGTCGAGGAACACGCCCGCGCGAGGATCGTCTCCGACGCCCCGCACCACCGCCCCGTTCCGGTCGCCCTGCGCTACGACCCCGCCGAGGATCCGCTGACCGTGCGCTTCGAGTTCCCAGGTGGCAACGAGTGGGTCTTCCCCCGCACGCTCCTGGAGGCCGGGCTGCGCGGCCCCACCCGGCGCGGCGACGTCTCGGTCTGGCCGTGCGGCCGGGCCCAGACCGTCCTGGAGTTCCACTCCCCGGACGGCGTCGCGGTGGTCCAGTTCGACAGCTCGCCCCTGGTCCGCTTTCTGCGGCATACGTACAGCGTGACGCCCGCGCCGAGCGGACGGGCCTGAGCACCCCGGCGTAGCCGGACGTACGCAGTGAAAGAGCCGGCCCCTACGCGTGATGCGTAGGGGCCGGCTCATTGCCGCACGGTCCCGTCCCCACAGGCCGTGGGCGTCACGGGTGACGGGTCAGACGCGCGCGAGCTCGCGGTCGTCGTCGCCGTCGGACGCCTTCGCCGCGTGGGCCTTCAGGCCCTCGCCCTCGACGTCGACGTTGGGCAGGATCCGCTCCAGCCAGCCCGGCAGCCACCAGGCCTTCGAGCCGAGCAGCGCGAGCACCGCCGGGACGATCGCCATGCGGACCACGAAGGCGTCGAAGAAGACCGCGATCGCCAGGGCGAAGCCGATCATCTTGATCATCTGGTCGCTGGCCCCGATGAAGCCGGAGAAGACCGCGATCATGATCACCGCGGCGGCGGTGACCACCCGGGCGCCGTGCCGGAAACCGGTCACGATCGCCTGGCCGGGACGCTCGCCGTGGACGAACGCCTCGCGCATCCGGGTGACGAGGAAGACCTCGTAGTCCATCGCCAGGCCGAAGACCACACCGACCATGAAGATCGGCATCATCGACATGATCGGGCCGGGGTTCTCCACCCCGAACAGCCCGCCGAGCCAGCCCCACTGGAAGACCGCGACGACCGCGCCGAGGGCGGCGACCACCGAGAGCAGGAAGCCGAGGGCCGCCTTCAGCGGAACCAGGATCGAGCGGAAGACCACCATCAGGAGCAGGAAGGCCAGGCCCACCACGAGCGCCAGATAGGGCAGCAGGGCGTCGTTCATGCGCTGCGAGAAGTCGATGTTCATCGCGGTCGCACCGGTGACCAGGACCTCGGCCTTGGTCTCGGACTTGATGTCCTTGCCCGCGTCCCGGATCGAGTGGACCAGGTCCTCGGTGTCCTTGGAGGACGGCTTGGACTTCGGCACGACCGTGATGGTCGCGGTGTCGCCCTCCTTGTTGAGGGCGGGCGCCATGACCTCGGCGACGTCCGGCAGCTTCTTGATGGTGTCGGAGGTGCGGTCGGCCGCGGCCTTGGCACCGCCGGCCTTGGCGCCGTCCACGACGATCATCAGCGGGCCGTTGAAGCCCGGGCCGAAGCCGTCGGAGAGGGTGTCGTAGGCGCGGCGCTGGGTCGTCGACGTCGGCTGCGAGCCGTCGTCGGGCAGGCCCATCTCCAGGGAGGCGGCCGGGACGGCGACGGCGCCGAGCCCGATCACACCGGCGAGCAGCACCCAGATCGGCTTGCGCAGCACGAAGCTGGACCAGCGGGTGCCCATGTTCGGCTTGGCCTCGGTGGCGGCCTCGGCCGTGCCGGCCTCCATCTTCTTGCGGGTGCGGCGGCCGAAGACGCGCTTGCCCGTGAAGCCGAGCACCGCCGGGATCAGGGTGAGCGCGATCAGGACGGCGATCACGACCGTACCGGCCGCGGCCACGCCCATCTTGGTGAGCATCGGGATGTTGACGACCGCGAGGCCGCACAGCGCGATGACGACGGTGAGACCGGCGAAGACGACGGCGGAACCGGCGGTTCCGACGGCCCGGCCGATCGCTTCCTCGCGGTCCCGGCCCTCGCGGAGCTCGGCCCGGTAGCGCGAGACGATGAAGAGCGCGTAGTCGATGCCGACCGCGAGGCCGATCATCGAGGCCAGCGTCGAGGTGGTGTTGCCGAGGTCCAGGACGTTGGCGAGCGCGGTGATGGTCGAGACGCCGATGCCGACGCCGATGATGGCGGTGACCAGCGGGAGCCCGGCCGCGATCAGCGAGCCGAAGGTGATCATCAGCACGATGCCGGCGATCACCACACCGATGATCTCGCCGGAGCCCGTCTCGGGCTTGGCCTGGAGCGCGTCACCGCCGATCTCGACGGTGAGCCCGGCCTTCTGCGCGGCCTTGCCGGAGTCCTCCAGCGACTTGCGGTCGCTGTCCTCCAGGGCCATGCCGTTGACCTTGTACTTCACGGATATGTACGCGGTCGAGCCGTCCTTGGAGACGGCGTTCGCCTGGTACGGGTCGGTCACCGAGGCGACCTGCTTCGAGCCCTTGGGCAGCTCGGCGACGACCTTGTCGACCTCGGCCTTCTCGGCCGCGTCGTTCATGGACTTGCCGGCCGGGGCCTTGAAGACGATACGGGCGGTGGCGCCGTCGGCGCTGCCCCCCGGGAAGCGCTGCTCCAGCAGGTCGAAGGCCTTCTGGGCCTCGGTGCCGGGCATCGAGAAGGAGCTGGCGGAAGGAGTGGAGGCGGACGCGGCGCCGAATCCGGCGAGGAACAGCAGCGCCACCCACACCAGGGCGACATAGCGGCGGCGCCTGAAGGCGAACCTGCCGAGTCGGTAGAGGAACGTGGCCACGAGGGCGTACTCCCGGTCGGGTCGATGGAAACAGGGCGTGGATAACCAGCCCGACGACGAGAGCGGCGTACGTCAGGTGGGGCAGGTTGGTGGGGAGCTAGACGGGGTCGCCGAGGGCGGGGAGGACCACGGCGTCGATGTAGTTTCCGAGGAAGGCCTTGTCCACCGGCTTGTCCTCGACGAGCTGCCGGGCGACGAAGGCGCCGACCAGCATATGTACGACGTAGGGGAGCGCGGGACAGTCCGCGCGGACCTCGCCGCGTT
Organism: Streptomyces melanogenes; assembly: GCF_014649795.1. GTDB lineage: Bacteria > Actinomycetota > Actinomycetes > Streptomycetales > Streptomycetaceae > Streptomyces > Streptomyces noboritoensis. The sequence goes on along the minus strand of NZ_BMTS01000002.1, from coordinate 490,255 downwards.
CCACCGCGCGCCGCAGCACCTGGTCGAGGCCGGTGATCTCCGGCTCGATCAGCACTTCGCGCAGCGCCTGGTGGAGGTCCGGGTTGTCGTGGACGGCGCGCATCAGGCCCCGCATCAGCGCGGAGTCCTTCTCCAGCTTGCAGTCGTCCTCAAGACCGACCAGCTCGTGGAAGTCGCGGCGCAGCGAGCCGGTGTCGATCTCGTGGAGACCGACCGGCTTGTTGTGCCGCAGCGCCCGCGCGACCAGCTCCGGCTTGTTCCCCCACTGACGGTAGAGGGTGGCCTTGCTGGAGCGGGTACGGGCGGCGACGGCGTCCATCGTCAGGGCGTCGTAGCCGACCTCGCGCAGCAGGTCGAGGACCGACTCGTACAGCTCTGCCTCACGTTCGGCCGTGAGCCTGCTCGCCATGTCTCGACCTCCCATCCGAACGAAACGGTTTCGTACTCATCAGAAGATATCGCTCCCGCCGAGCGAAACGAAACCGTTTCGCTTGTGTTCTGCGCCACAACTGTCAAGCCTCCATAAGTTGCCGCACCCCCGTCGCGCGGAAAGCATTGACGAGTGAGCGACGCACGCGAGGACGACCAGCAGCCGGCGCCTGTGACCGAGGGCGCATACCTCCGCTTCCCGCATCTGCACGACGACTTGATCTGCTTCGCCGCCGAGGACGACCTGTGGGTCGCGCCCCTGGTCCCGGCCGGCCACAGCCCCTCGCGGGCCTGGCGGGTCACCGTCGACCGCACCAAGGTCAGCCACCCCCGGTTCTCCCCCGACGGCCAGCAGATCGCGTACACGACCTGGCGCAGCCTGGACCCGGAGATCCATCTGGCCCCCGTCGGCGGCGGCCCGGCCCGGCGGCTGACCTACTGGGGCTCGACCGACACCCGGGTCTGCGGCTGGACCCCCGACGGCCACATCCTGGCCGTCTCCTCGCACGGCCAGCCCTTCTCGTACTTCTCCTGGTCCTACAGCGTCCCCACCGACGGCTCCCCCGGCGGGCGGCTGCCCTGGGGCCCGGTCTCGGACATCGCGGTCACCGACCTCGACGGCGAGCGCCGCACCCTGCTGCTCACCGGCAAGCCGCCGCACGAGCCCGCCGCCTGGAAGCGCTACCGGGGCGGCGCCATGGGCCGGCTGTGGCTGCACGGCGAACGGCTGCTCCCGGACATCGGCGGCCACCTCGACTCGGTGATGTTCGTGGCGGACCGCATCGCGTTCCTCTCCGACCACGAGGGGGTGGGCAACCTCTACTCCTGTCTGCCCGACGGCTCCGACCTGCGCCGGCACACCGACCACGACGAGTACTACGCCCGGCACGCCTCCTCGGACGGGCGCCGGGTGGTCTACCAGTGCGCGGGCGACCTGTGGATCGTCGACGCGCTCACCCCGGACTCGGCCCCGCGCCGCCTGGACGTGCGCCTGGGCGGCCCGCGCGCCGGGCGGCGTACGTACCAGGTGCCCGCGGCCAGCCATGTGGACGCGCTCTCGGTCGACACCACCGGCCGGGCCAGCGCGGTCGTGGTGCGCGGCAGCCTGTACTGGCTGACCCACCGCGACGGCCCGGCCCGCACCATCACCGACACCGCCGGGGTCCGCGTCCGGCTGCCCGAGATGCTGGGCACCGGCGGCCAGGTGGCGTACGTGACGGACGCGGACGGGGAGGACGCGGTGGAGATCGCGTACCTGCCCCGGGCCAGCGGCGACCGCGAGCCGAGAAGGCTGGCCTCCGGGGAGCTCGGGCGGGTCCAGGAACTCCTCTCCGACCCGGAGGGCGAACGCCTCGCGATCGCCTCGCACGACGGCCGACTGCTGCTGATCGACGCCACCGAGGAGTCCAACGGCGAGGTCACCGAGCTGATCCGGTCGATCAACGGCCCCGTCCGCGACCTGGCCTTCTCGCCCGACGGGGCCTGGCTGACCTGGTCCCACCCGGGCATCGGCCGCTCCCTGCGCCAGATCAAGATGGCCCGGATCTCCGGTCCCGGCGCCCGGGTCATCGTGGACGTGACCAACGGCCGCTTCGAGGACGAGAACCCGGTGTTCACCCGGGACGGCCGCTATCTCGCCTTCCTGTCCTGGCGCGGCTTCGACCCGGTCTACGACGTCCACACCGGCGACCTCTCCTTCCCGCTCGGCTGCCGCCCGTACCTCGTCCCGCTCTCCTCGGCCACCCCCTCCCCCTTCGCGCTGCTGCCCGACGGGCGTCCGGCGGCGGGCGGGCTCGACCCGATGGAGGAGAGCGGCGACGGGACGGTCACGGTCGAGGTGGAGGGCCTGGAGAGCCGGGTGACGCCGTTCCCGGTGGCGGCCTCCAAGTACTCGGCGCTCAACCCCGTCTCCGGCGGCGGCCTCGTGTGGCTGCGCTGGCCCATCTCGGGCGCGCTCGGCGAGACGTTCGCCAACCCGGCGGACACCTCGGGCCGCCCGACCCTGGAGCACTTCGACATCACCAAGGCCCGCAAGACCGAACTCGTCGACCACCTCGACTGGTTCGCGGTGAGCGGCGACGGCAGCCGTCTGGTGGTCGTCGACGAGGGCGAGCTGCGGGCCGTGCCCGCCACCGAGTCCGGCGACTCGGACTCCACGGTCTATCTGGACCTGCGCCGGATCCTGCACGAGGCCGACCCGCCCTCCGAGTGGCGCCAGGCCTACGACGAGGCGGGCCGGATCATCCGCGCGTACTTCTGGGAGCCGCAGATGTGCGGCATCGACTGGAAGGCGGTCCTCGACCAGTACCGCCCGCTGGTCGAACGGGTCGCCTCCCCCGACGAGTTCGCGGACCTGCTGCGTGAGGTCCTCGGCGAGCTGGGCACCTCGCACGCGTACGTCTCGGCCGCCCGCAGGAACGAGGGCCCGCCCCACTACCAGCGCCCCCAGGGCCTGCTCGGCGCCGACTTCGTCCACCGGGAGGAGGGCTGGATGGTCCGGCGCATCCTGCCCGGCGACTCCTCCGACTCCAAGGCCCGCTCACCGCTGGCCGGCACCGGCATCCGCGAGGGCGCGGTGCTCACCCATGTCGACGGCCGCCCGGTGGACCCGGTGACGGGCCCGTACCCGCTGCTCGCGGGCTCAGGGGGCACGACGGTCGAGCTGACCTTCCAGCCCGCCGAGGGCGAGGGCCGCTCGCGCCGGGTCGCGGTGGTCCCGCTGGTGGACGAGCGCCCGCTGCGGTACCAGGACTGGGTGGCCAAGCGCCGTGCGGTGGTACGGGAGTTGAGCGGCGAGAAGTGCGGCTATCTGCACATCCCGGACATGGGCGGCTCGGGCTGGGCCCAGTTCAACCGGGACCTGCGGCTGGAGATGTCCCGCCCGGCGCTCATCGTCGACGTGCGCGGCAACGCGGGCGGCCACATCAGCGAGCTGGTGATCGAGAAGCTCACCCGCCGGATCATCGGCTGGGACCTGACCCGCGACGCCCAGCCCGTCTCGTACGCCTCGAACGCCCCCAGGGGCCCGGTGGTCGCCCTCGCCGACGAGGCGACCTCCTCCGACGGCGACATGATCACGGCGGCGTTCCGGCTGCTGCGGCTCGGGCCGGTGGTCGGCCAGCGGACCTGGGGCGGTGTGGTCGGCATGACCGGCCGCCACACGCTGGGGGACGGCACGGTGATCACTGTGCCGATGAACGCGGCGTGGTTCGACACGTACGAGTGGTCGATCGAGAACCACGGGGTGGAGCCGGATCTGGAGATCCTGCGTACCCCGCTGGACTGGGCGGAGGGGCGCCACGCCCAGCTGGACGACGCGGTGCAGCTGGCGCTGGATCTGCTGTCGGGTACGCCCGCGGCCACGCCGCCGGGGTACGCCGACGCCCCGGACCGGCGACGGCCGGGGCTCCCGCCGCGGTGATTCGTCTGCGGCTGGGTGGGTGGCTGGTCGCGCAGTTCCCCGCGCCCCTAAAAGCCTGTGGCTGAGCTGGATTCTCCGGCTGCGGCGGACTACTTGAGGGGCGCGGGGAACTGCGCGACCAGTTGGGGACGGCCCGCAGACAAACACCGCACCCCTCAGTCCGCGCTCCCCGCCAGGCGGCGGTCCATCGCAAGGGACAGTTCCGCCTCCACCACGTGCTTGGCCAGCGGGCGGAGCCGGGCCAGGTCCTGGTCCGCCGCGTGCGCGTGGAGCAGGTCCACGAACAGGCGGGCCAGCGCGTCCGCGTGGGCGCGGACCTCGCGCCCCGCCGCCAGCACCGCCGCCAGCGGAATGCCCTCCCGCACCAGCGCGGCCGAGACGTCGAGCAGGCGGCGGCTGATGTGGACGATCTCCTCGCCGTCGACCGCGAGGTAGCCGAGGTCCAGCGCGGCCGCCAGGTTCTCCGGGGTCACCTGGCCCGCGAAGTGGTCGGCGAGGGCCTCGGGGGTGAGCCGGACCGGGGTCTCCTCCGTCGGCTCGACCAGGCCGAGCGCCTCGCCCGCGTCCCGGCCGGACTCGAACGCGGCGGTCAGATCGGCGATGCCGGAGAGCGTGTGGCCGCGTTCCAGGAGCGCCGCGATGGTGTGCAGCCGGGCCAGATGGCGCTCGTCGTACCAGGCGATGCGGCCCTCGCGGCGCGGCGGCGGGATGAGGCCGCGCTCGCGGTAGAACCGCAGCGTGCGCACGGTGATCCCGGCCTTGGCGGCCAGCTCCTCCATGCGGTACTCGCGGGGTACGGCGGGGGGTTCGCCCCCGGGCCCGCTGCCAACTCCTCCGTCTGCCACGTCCGCCAGCCTATGTTGTACCGCCAGTAACTTTCCCCGGCCGGACCCCTACCGCTCGGTATGCCGCTGCTCTACCCTCCCAACTGTGCCAGTGATTACTGGCAGAGTTCCGCGTCAGAGAGACTCTCCGCACAGACGTCCTGCATGGAGGCGGTGGCATGGTCCAGCACGAGCGCGAGCCCGAGCACGTACGGGTGGCGGTGATCGGGTCCGGATTCGGCGGGCTCGGGGCCGCGGTCCGGCTGCGGCGGGAGGGCATCACCGACTTCGTCGTCCTGGAGCGGGCCGACTCGGTCGGCGGGACCTGGCGGGACAACAGCTATCCGGGGTGCGCCTGCGACGTACCGTCCCATCTGTACTCGTTCTCCTTCGCGCCCAACCCGGACTGGCCGCGCACGTTCTCCGGGCAGGAGCACATCCGGGCCTATCTGGAGCACGTCGCCGACACCTTCCGGCTGCGCTCGCACATCCGCTTCGACCACGAAGTGACGTTGATGCGGTGGGACACGGAGCAGTTGTACTGGGTCGTGGAGTGCGCCAACGGGGCCGTCCTGCACGCCGACGTCGTCGTCTCGGCGACCGGACCGCTCTCCGACCCCAAGATGCCCGAGATCCCCGGCCTGGACTCCTTCCCCGGCAAGGTCTTCCACTCCGCCCGCTGGGACCACGACTACGACCTGCGCGGCAAGCGCGTCGCCATGATCGGGACCGGCGCCTCCGCGATCCAGATCGTCCCGGCCATCCAGCCGGAGGTCCGCACCCTCACGCTCTTCCAGCGCACCCCGCCCTGGGTGATGCCGCGCGTGGACCGGGCGATCACCGCGCCCGAGCGCTGGCTGCACCGCCAGCTGCCGTTCACCGGGGCCGCGCGCCGCGGACTGCTGTGGGGCATCCGGGAGTTGCAGGTCAGCGCGTTCACCAAGCGCCCGGGCGAGCTGGGCCTGGTCGAGTCGCTGGCCAAGCGGAACATGGCCCGGGCCATCAAGGACCCGGCCCTGCGCGCCAAGCTGACGCCGGACTACCGCATCGGCTGCAAGCGGATCCTGCTGTCGAGCGAGTACTACCCGACGCTCGCCAAGCCCAATGTGGACCTCGTCGCCTCCGGGCTCAGCGAGGTGCGCGGCTCCACGCTGGTGGCGGCCGACGGGACCGAGACCGAGGTCGACGCGATCATCTTCGGCACCGGCTTCCACGTCACCGACATGCCGATCGCGGACCGCGTGGTCGGCGCGGACGGGCGCACCCTGGCGGAGACGTGGAAGGGCGGCATGGAGTCGCTGCGCGGCGCCACCGCCGCCGGGTTCCCCAACTGGATGACGATCATCGGGCCCAACACCGGCCTCGGGAACTCCTCGATGATCCTGATGATCGAGTCGCAGCTCAGCTATATGGCCGACTACCTGCGGCAGTTGAACGTCCTCGGCGGCCGCGTCGCCCTCGCCGCCCGCCCGTCCGCCGTCGGCGCCTGGAACCGCCGCGTCCAGGAGCGCATGAAGCGGACCGTGTGGAACACCGGCGGCTGCACCAGCTGGTACCTGGACGCCAGCGGGCGCAACACCACCATCTGGCCCGGCACGACCGGCGAGTTCCGCAAGGCGACCCGCGCGGTCGACCTCGGGGAGTACGAGGTGGTCCGCGCCCGGCCCGCCGAGCCCGCCCCGGCGGCGGTCAAGCCCCGCAAGGGACGCAAGGCGTCCGGCGCCCCCGAGGCGGTGGCCTCGTGAGCCGTACCGGCACCCCGCGCCGCCCCGCACACGTCACCTCGGGCCCCTTCGCCCCGCCCGCCCCCGCCCGTACGCTCACCGCGGTCTCCGCCGACGGCGCCCGGCTGCACGTCGAGGTGCACGGGCCCGAGGGCGCCCCGGCGGTCGTCCTGGCGCACGGCTGGACCTGCTCGACCGCCTTCTGGGCCGCGCAGATACGCGCCCTGGCGGAGGACCACCGGGTCGTCGTCTACGACCAGCGCGGCCACGGCCGTACGCCCGCGAGCGCCGACTGCTCCGCCGACGCGCTCGCCGACGACCTGGAGGCGGTGCTGGCGGCGACGCTCGCGCCCGACGAGAAGGCGGTGCTCGCCGGGCACTCCATGGGCGGCATGACGCTGATGGCCGCCGCCCGGCGCCCCGGGCTGCGCGCACACGCGGCGGCGGTACTGCTCTGCTCCACCGGCAGCTCCCAGTTGGTCGCCGAGTCGCTGGTGGTGCCGCTGCGGCCGGGCCGGCTGCGCACCCGGCTCACCGCGGCCGTCCTCGGCTCGAAGGCCCCGCTCGGGCCGGTCACGCCGGTGGGCAAGAAGGTCCTGCGGTACGCGACGATGGGCCCGGGCGCCTCGCCGGACCGCGTCGAGGCGTGCGCCAGGATCGTGCACGGCTGCGCCCGGGGCCCCCGGTACGCCTGGTCGCGGGTGCTGGCCGAGCTGGAGATCGACGCCCTGGTACGGGAGTTGAGGGTGCCCACCGCCGTGGTGGCGGGAACGGCCGACCGGCTCACCCCGCCGGTGCACGCCCGACGGATCGCGGCGGCGCTGCCGGTCTGCGTCGGCCTCACCGAGCTGACGGGCGTCGGGCACATGACGCCGGTGGAGGCCCCCGAAGTCGTCACGGAACGCATCCGTGAACTGGTTCGTACGTACGTGGCAGTCGAGGAGGACGTGGCATGAGCAGGGTGAGCCTGGAGGGGCAGGTCGCGGTCGTCACGGGCGCGGCCCGGGGCGTCGGCGAGCTGCTGGCGCGCAAGCTGTCGGCGCGCGGCGCCAAGGTGGCCCTGGTCGGCCTGGAGCCGGACGAGCTGAAGCGGGTGGCGGCGCGGCTGCACACCGAGGCCGAGTCATGGTTCGCGGACGTCACCGACCACGAGGCGATGGCGCGGGTCGCGCAGGAGGTGAAGGAGCGGTTCGGCAAGGTCGACATCGTGGTCGCCAACGCGGGCGTCGCCTCCGGCGGCCCGTTCGTGGACTCCGCCCCGGACGCCTGGCGGCGGGTCATCGAGGTCAACCTGATCGGCGGCGCGGTCACGGCCCGCGCCTTCCTGCCCGTACTGATGGAGAGCCGCGGCTACTTCCTCCAGATCGCCTCGCTCGCCGCGATCACCCCGGCGCCGATGATGACCGCGTACTGCGCGTCCAAGTCGGGCGTGGAGGCCTTCGCGCACAGCCTGCGGGCCGAGGTGGGCTACAAGGGCGTACGGGTCGGGGTCGGGTACCTGTCCTGGACCGACACGGACATGGTGCGCGGCGCGGACCAGGACGAGGTGATGCGCGAGCTGCGCCAGCGGCTGCCGTGGCCGTCCAACCGCACCTATCCGCTGGGCCCGGCCGTCGACCGGATCGTGGCGGGCGTCGAGCGCCGCTCCTCGCACGTGTACGCGCAGTGGTGGCTGCGCGGGATGCAGTCGGTGCGCGGCTATCTGCCGGGGCTCATCGGGGCCGTGGGCCAACGCGAGATGCGGCGCTTCGAGCCCCGGCTCGCGGGGGTCGGGCGGGGGCTCGTGGGTGCGGGCGGGGCCGCCGACGAGCAGGAACGCACGCTCCGTGACCTTCCGTAACTGATCGAAATGCGTCCTATGTCCGCCCGTGCCACGCTGGTCGAGGCCCGGAGGAGCCGCGGGATCGGCCCCGGCACCCGGCCCCCCACACCCCCTCATCAGGAGTGAACTCGATGGGCATCAAGGACCAGTTCCAGGACAAGGCGAACCAGGCCCAGCAGCAGGCCAAGCAGGCGATGAGCTCGAAGAAGGGCCAGCGGCAGGACCGCGAGCAGCAGGCCCAGGACGAGGCGCAGCGCATGCAGCAGGAGGCACAGGACAAGTTCGACATGGACTACGACGCCTGACGCTCCGCCGCACGCACGAAGTGGCGCACCCCGGGCCCGGGGTGCGCCACTTCCGCGTTGGTACCGAAGGCCCTAGAGCCCGTACGCCACCGTCACCGGCGCGTGGTCGCTCCACCGCTCCTCGTGCGAGGCGGCCCGCTCCACGTACCCCTTGACCGCGCGCGCCGCGAGGCCCGGCGTGGCCAGCTGGTAGTCGATGCGCCAGCCCGAGTCGTTGTCGAAGGCGCGCCCGCGGTAGGACCACCACGAGTACGGGCCCTCCTCCTCGGGGTGCAGCTCGCGCACCACGTCCACGTAACCGCCGTCGGCGGCGTCGAGGACGCGGGAGAGCCACTCGCGCTCCTCCGGCAGGAAGCCCGCGTTCTTCTTGTTGCCCCGCCAGTTCTTGAGGTCGGCCTCGCGGTGGGCGATGTTCCAGTCGCCGCAGACGACGACCTCGCGCCCGTCGGCCGCGGCCCGCGCCCGGAGCTCCTTCAGATACGGCAGGAACTCGCCCATGAACCGGTACTTCTCGTCCTGCTTCTCGGTCCCGGCCTCGCCGGACGGCAGGTAGAGGCTGGCGACGGTGACGCCGGGCAGGTCGGCCTCCACGTACCGCCCGCTGCCGTCGAACTCCGCGCTGCCGAAGCCGACCCGGACCCGCTCGGGCTCGCGGCGGGTGTAGAGCGAGACCCCGGCCCGGCCCTTGGCCGCGGCGGGCGCGTGCACGACGTGCCACCCCTCGGGCTCGCGCACCTCGGCGGTGAGCTGCTGCGGCTCGGCCCGTACCTCCTGGAGGCAGACGACGTCGGCGTCCGTCCCGGCCAGCCACGGAAGGAAGCCCTTCTTGGCGGCGGCGCGGAGCCCGTTTACATTCACAGTGGTAACAGTGAGCACCGGGGCACCATACCGACCCGGTCCCCGTGATCGCCTGCATAGAAGTACTCTAGGACGCATGAATATACGTACACGGGGGTATGACCACCCGGACGCCGTGAAGCTCGACGACCAGGTCCAGCTCGAATACATCGAGCGCTATACGGACGAGGGCGACGCCACCCCGCTGGACGCCTCCATGTTCGTGCCGCCGAACGGGCTCTACCTGATCGCGTACGACGAGGACGAGCGCCCGGTCGCCACCGGCGGCTGGCGCACCCAGGACAAGAACGACCAGGGCTACTCGGACGGCGACGCCGAGCTCAAGCGCATGTACGTGATCCCTCAGGCGCGCGGCCTGGGCCTGGCCCGGCGCATCCTCGCGCTCCTGGAGGCCGACGCCCGCGCCGCGGGCCGCACCCGCATGGTCCTGGAGACCGGCGACCAGCAGCCCGAGGCGATCGCCCTCTACGCCTCCAGCGGCTACTCCCCCTGCGAGAAGTTCGGCCACTACCGCTTCCACGACAACAGCATCTGCTACGCGAAGCCCCTGGCGCCGTGACGGCCCGGGCCGGCTTGTCATGAGCCCATCTCCCACCAGCGGTTAGGCTGCTGAGCGCACGCGCACCGCACGGGGGATCTTGCATGAGCGACGACAAACTGCCCGAACCGTCCCAACTTCCGCTCTCGCCGGACGAGCTGAAGCGGCACCACTCCGAGTGGGCCGCCGGGGTCACCAAGGCGCCGCCCGCCGACAGCTATGTGGACCCGCTCACGCCGGTCTTCCCGAGTCCGGGCCCGCCGCTCACCGGCTCGCCCCTGCTCAAGCCGCCGCTCCAGGGGCCGTCCGTCCAGGGGCCCCCGCTCGGGGGGTCGCCCTTCCTCAAGCCGCCGGTGCAGGGCCCGCCCCAGAACGCGCTCCGCATCGCGCCCGGCGTCCTCACCGCGGCCGCGGGCCGCGCGGACGAGATCCACACGGCCTTCACCAAGCCCGCGGCCGCGCTGGAGGACCCGGCGCAGAAGGCGTCGGCGGCGATGGACGGCTGGGAGTCGGCCAAGGCCATCCGCACGGCCGGCACGCAGTGGGAGAAGCAGGCCGGCACCGTGGCGGGCTGGCTGGCCCGGATCTCCGAGAGCCTGCGGGTGGGAGCCCGGGACTACCGCGTGACGGACCACGCCGTGGACGAGTCGCTCCGGGGCATCGCGCCGCGCCGCTCGAAGCTGGAGGGGCTGTAATGCCGTCGTTCTACCGGGAGATCCTGGACACCGACCTCGGCCCGCTGCAGAAGCTCGCCGACCAGTGGCGCACCACGCACACGGACCTGGCCAAGCTGCCCAAGCGGGTCCACGACGACGTGCTCACCCCGCTGCGCGACAAGGGCTACTGGGAGGGCGCGGCCGCCCCGTACGCCTGGCGGATGATCGACGACGTCGAGCGGCAGATCGACGCGGCCGCCAAGGTCGCGGAGGCGGCCGTCGGCGTCCTCGACGACGCGCTCGGCGACCTCAAGGCCGTGCAGAAGGACCTGAAGGACGCCGTCCGGCGCGCCCTGGAGAGGGGCCTGTACATCGACAAGGACGGCGTCGTCTCCCCCGACATCGTCAACGGCGTCTGCAAGGTGGTCGAGAAGGGTTCGGCGGACGCGAAGGCCATCGAGGACGCCCAGCGGGAGATCGTCGACATCGTGAAGCGGGGCATCGTCGCCGACCGGAACCTGGCGTTCTCGCTCATGTCGGACGTCGGGCTCGGCGACTGGTTCAACACCGCCCCGCAGCACAAGAACATCGACACCACCAACACCATCAGCCAGGCCGACTACAACGCCTACGACCTCGCGATGCAGGGCAAGGACCCGCACCCGTTCCGCCAGAGCGACGACCCGTACTCCCTCGGCCTGGACTGGGTCACCGGCAGCGGGCCGCGCGACCGCGAGTACCACGACGGCGACCGGATGACCGAGCTGATCAAGTCCAGCGTCAGCATGGAGCAGCTGCGGGCGGACACCCTCGCCAACTGGCGCAAGGACGGCAGCGACGAGGGCACCGTCAGCTACTCCATCTCCAAGGGCGGAAAGCTCGGCGCCCTCGGAAAGCTGGTCTTCACCGACCTCCCGGCGATCGCCACCGGCGACGAGGACCACCTGGGCGAGGCCTTCGTCGGCTCGTACTCCCTCGACTACACGGTCAAGGGCCAGGACCCCGACGGCTCCCTCGTCGTCGAGTACACCCTCAAGAACAAGACCAGCAACGAATCGTTCCTCCACTACGTCGGCTACTACGACTGGCTGAAGAAGGTGAACCGCGACGACGGCGTGTTCTCCACCGTCGGCCAGCACATGACGTGGACCGAACGCATCCCGGCAGCAGGGAAGTAAGCACCGTGCCCCACCCCTCCCGACGCGCCCTCGGGGCCGTCGCCGCCCTCGTGGTCCTCGCCGCCCCGCTCACCGCGTGCGGCTCCGACGCCCTCAAGCGCTGCGTCCCGGTCGCCGCCGAGTCCGCCACCCCCGGCGAGCTCATCGGTCGTTACGAGGGCGCGCACGAGGCCGACGGGGTGCGCCTGACGCTGTCCCCGGGCGGTGCCATGACGGCGGAGAAGTGGCCCACCGGCGACTACCACCGCGCGAAGCTGGGCGACACGTTCGACGGCTCCGGCACCTGGGAGATCGAGTCGGCCACGGGGTCCCGGGACCGCGCGCTGCTGCGGCTGCACTTCACCAAGCCCGCGCTGTTCCTCCAGGGCGACACCCTCGACAAGCTCACCATCGGCACCGACGCCACCCGCACGGACCTCTACGAGGACACCGACCCCGACATCTGCCCGGACTTCCGCCTCCGCCGCCACACGCCCTGACGGACGGGCGCCTACCGGACGGGCCCGGGCGGCCGGGCCCGAACGGGCCGTCCGGGCACATGAGAAGAGCCCCTGCCGGATTTCTCCGACAGGGGCTCTTCCCTGTTGTTGTGGACCTGAGGGGATTCGAACCCCTGACCCCCTCGATGCGAACGAGGTGCGCTACCGGACTGCGCCACAGGCCCTTGCAACGGGTGAAACATTAGCACCCCGACGGGGGTGCTTGGAAATCCGGTCCCCGCTGGTCAGCGAGACGGGCGTCACTCGTTGGCCGCGCGGGGGCGGTCGTCGTCCGCGTACTGGTCGAAGAGCGGGGTCCGGCGGCCGCTCTGCGACGTGCGCCGACGCGGTGCCGGAGGGGCCGGAGTCGTCGGGTCCGCGGTGGAGGAGCGGGCCGAGGACCAGGTGTCCGGGGCGCCCAGGTCGATGCTGCCGGTGGCGCGCGGGGCGACCGGGGCCGTCACGTATGTCGGCAGCGGCACCGGGACCGGCTCCCAGCTGTCGCCGCGCTCGGGGCCGCGCTCGCGCTGCTGGTCGACCCACTCGGCGTGGTCGGTCTGCTCGACCAGGGCGCGCCGGTCGGCCTCCTGCGGGGAGACGGCGGGCTCGGGCTCGGGGGCCGGATGCGGCTCCGGCTCGTCCTCGGCCTCCGCGACGGCGGCCGCCTGGCGGCGCGGCTGGCGCTCGCGCAGCCGGGCCGCGGCCGCCTCGGCGCGGCGCCGGTCCATGACGAACGCGAACCGCCGCCGCTCCCGCGCCCGCAGATGCACGATGTACGCGCTGAGTAGTACGGCGGGGACCGCGGGCGCCCACAGGAAGGCGAGGCCGCCCACCGCCGCCACGACCGTGCCCAGCGTGAACGCGAGGAAGAGGATCACCGTCGTACGGCGGCGGCGCGCCAGGACCGCGCTGCGCCGGGCGCGCCGGGCACGCTCGGCGGCGGCCGCGGAACGGCCGTCGCGCCGGCGCCCGTCGCCCTGCCGCACGCCCCCGGGTCGCTCGTCACCACGGCGCTCGCCACCGCGGCGCTCTTCGCCGCGCGGCTGCTCGGAACGGGACTGCTCGGCGCGCGACTCGTCGCGGTGCGGATCCTCCGGGCGTGCCTCCTCGGGGCGCGGCTCCTCGCGCCCGCCCGGCCGCTGCGCCCCGGCACCCGTGGGGTGCTGTCGGGGCACGGCGAAGTCCCGGACGTCGACGCCCTTGACGGGGTCCCCGAGGGACTCCGTGGGCGCGTCCGGGTCGGCGTCGGGGGCGGGGGCGCCGGAACCTCGCTGCCTCAACTCCTTGGCGTACCGGCGCTCCATGGCCGACCGTCCGGACAGCAGCCGGATGGCGGTGCTGAAGCGTTCCGTCGGACGGGCCTCGTTGAGCTCGTCCTGCCTGCGGAGCCACATCGGCACCAAGTAGGCGGCCCAGGCCCCGACGATGACTGCGTAAATGAGGCCGCTGCTGCTCACACCCCACACGGTAGAGGGACGGGCGCGAGGGGATACGCCAATTGAGCCGGTGTGTCGCACGATCTGGCTGATATCACTGGCTTTTTTTGTGATTCTTCAGATCGGTTCACGGTCATACGGCGACCAAATTCGAACGTTTATTTCATTTCTCGTGGTGGGCCCGACGCGCCTGCTTCCACCTGTGCAGCAGCCCCTCCGGCACCTCCTCCGCCGTCAGCGCGTACACCAGGTGGTCCCGCCATCCGCCGTCGATGTGGAGATAGCGCGGGCGCAGCCCCTCCTCGCGGAATCCGAGTTTCTCCACCACCCGCCGGCTCGGCCCGTTCTCGGGGCGAATGCAGACCTCCATGCGGTGCAGTCCGACCGTACGGAAGCAGTGGTCGGTGGCGAGCGCGACGGCCGTCGGCATCACGCCCCGGCCCGCCACCTCGCGGTCGACCCAGTAGCCGACGTGCCCCGAGCACATCGAGCCCCAGGTGATCCCGGCGACCGTGAGCTGGCCGACCAGATGGCCCTGGTACTCGATCACGAAGGGCAGCATCCGGCCAGCGTTCGCCTCGGCGCGCAGATGGCGGACCATCTGCCGGTAGGTGGGCCGCTGGGCGGGCGGGGCGCCGGGCGCGGGCGGCGGGATGGTCGCCTCCCAGGGCCGCAGCCACTCACGGTTGCGCCGGTTCACCTCGCGCCAGACCCGCTGGTCGCGCAGCTTTATGGGGCGGAGGAGCACATCGCCGTCCGCCAGCTCGACCGGCCACGATGGGACGTTCAGCTTGGGCTCCCCACGGGTCTGGGGTGGTCGCCGCCCCGGATCTGGTCGACGGCGTGCAGCAACAGCCGCTCCAGGACGGCCAGTCCGTCACGGACGCCGCCGGTGGAGCCCGGCAGGTTGACGATCAGCGTGCGGCCGCCCGCGACCCCGGCGAGCCCCCGGGAGAGCGCGGCGGTCGGGACCTTCGCCAGGCCCTCGGCGCGGATCGCCTCCGGGATGCCGGGGACCTCGTAATCGAGGACGCGGCGGGTGGCGTCGGGGGTGCGGTCGGTGGGCGAGATGCCGGTGCCGCCGGTGGTGACGATGACGTCGTAGCCGGCCGCCGCGCCCGCGCGCAGCGCCTGCTCCACGGGGTCGCCGTCGGGCACGACCAGCGGCCCGTCCACGGCGAAGCCGAGCCCGGCCAGGCCCTCGGCGAGGATCGGGCCGCCCCGGTCCGCGTAGACCCCGGCGGCCGCGCGGTTGGAGGCGGTGACGACGAGCGCCGCGTACGGGGCGAGCAGCGCCCCGCCGAGGCCCGCCGAGTCGCCGGGGAACGGCGGCGCGTTCTCCACGCCGGGGCGGTCCGGCGCCGTCACGGGGTGGCCCCGTCCGGCTCGGGGCGGGACCAGTCGCCGGACTTGCCGCCGGTCTTCTCCTCGACCCGTACGTCCGTGATGACGGCCGCCTTGTCCACGGCCTTCACCATGTCGACCACGGTCAGCGCGGCCACCGACACGGCGGTCAGCGCCTCCATCTCGACGCCGGTGCGGTCGGTGGTCTTCACCGTCGCCAGGATCTCCACCGCGTCGTCCGCGACCGTGAGCTCCAGCTTCACCCCGGACACCGCGAGCGGGTGGCAGAGCGGGATCAGGTCCGGGGTGCGCTTGGCGCCCATGATCCCGGCGATCCGGGCGGTCGCCAGGGCGTCGCCCTTGGGCACGCCCTCGCCGCGCAGCAGCTCGATCACGCGCGGCGAGACGCGTACGCGCCCGCTCGCGCGCGCGGTGCGGGCCGTCACGTCCTTCTCGGAGACGTCGACCATACGGGCCGCGCCCGCCTCGTCGATGTGCGTCAGCCTGCCTTGCGTACTCATGGTGTGGCGCTCCCGGTCCGGCCTGTGTGGGCAGACACGCTACCGCCACCCCGGCCCGGTCAGCCGAGCAGGACCACCTCCACTTCGGAGCCGGGCTCCACCGAAGTGACGTCCTCGGGAATGACGATCAGGCAGTCCGCCTGGGCGAGGGCGGCGATCAGATGCGATCCGGAGCCGCCGACCGGCGTGACGGCCGAGGCACCCTCGTCGTAGGTCCCGCGCAGGAACTGGCGGCGGGCCGCCGGGGACGTCAGCGCCTTGTCGGCCCTGAGCGCGGCACGCGCGCGTGGCCGGTGCACGTCGGGCAGGCCCATCAGGGTGCGGATCGCCGGGCGGACGAACAGCTCGAAGGAGACGTACGACGACACCGGGTTGCCCGGCAGGGCGAGCAGCGGGGTGTGGTCGGGGCCGATGGAGCCGAAGCCCTGGGGCTTGCCGGGCTGCATGGCGAGCTTGCGGAAGTCGATGCCGCCGCCCGGCTCGTCCTCGTCGCCCACCGAGGACAGCGCCTCCTTGACGACGTCGTACGCCCCCACGCTCACGCCGCCCGTGGTGACCAGCAGATCGGCGCGGATCAGCTGGTCCTCGACGGTGGCGCGCAGCGTCTCGGCGTCGTCGGTGACCGCGCCCACCCGGTAGGCGATCGCTCCCGCGTCGCGCGCGGCGGCGGCGAGCGCGAAGCTGTTGGAGTCGTAGATCTGGCCCTCGCCCAACTTCTCGCCGGGCTGGACGAGTTCGCTGCCGGTCGAGACGACGACCACGCGGGGGCGCGGGCGGACCTTCACGGTGCCGCGGCCGATCGCCGCGAGCAGGCCGATCTGGGGCGGGCCGAGCACGGTCCCGGCGGCCAGGGCCAGGTCGCCCGCCTGCACGTCGCTGCCGCGCGCGCGGACGTGGGCGCGGGCCTCGGCGGGCCGGTGCACCCGGACCTCGCCGCTCGCGCCCTCGGGGGCGTCGCTGGCGGCGCGCATCCCGGTGGCCGCGCCGCCGCCCGTACCGCCGTCGGTCCACTCGACCGGGACGACGGCCTCGGCGCCGGGCGGCAGCGGGGCACCGGTCATGATCCGGGCGGCCTCGCCGGGACCGACGGACGGGAGCTCGCCGCTGCCCGCGGCGACGTCGCCGATCACGGTCAGTACTGCGGGGAACTCCTCGCTGGCGCCCGCCACGTCCGCGACCCGCACCGCGTACCCGTCCATCGAGCTGTTGTCGAAGGGGGGCAGCGCGAGCGGCACCGTGACATCCTCGACCAGGACACAGCCCTGGGCGTCGGGCAGTTGCAGCTCGATGGGTTCGAGCGGCTCCACGGCGGCGAGGACGTCCTCCAGGTGCTCGTCGACCGACCAGATCGTGTTGCTCAAGGTGCCTGCATCTCCTCGGTCACGTAACTGCGAAGCCAGGCCTTGAAATCGGGGCCCAGGTCTTCACGTTCGCACGCGAGTCTGACAATGGCACGCAGATAGTCGCCGCGGTCGCCGGTGTCATAGCGGCGGCCCTTGAAGACCACGCCGTGCACCGGCCCGCCGACCTTCTCGTCGGCGGCGAGCTGCTGGAGCGCGTCGGTGAGCTGGATCTCGCCGCCGCGGCCCGGCTCGGTCTGGCGCAGTATCGCGAAGACCGCGGGGTCCAGCACGTACCGGCCGATGATGGCCAGGTTGCTGGGCGCGTCCGCCGGGTCGGGCTTCTCCACCAGGCCGGTGATCCGTACGACGTCGCCGTGGCCGGTGGGCTCGACGGCCGCGCAGCCGTACAGGTGGATCTGGGACGGGTCGACCTCCATCAGGGCGATCACGCTGCCGCCCTCGCGCTCCTGGATCTCCACCATCCGGGAGAGCAGCGGGTCGCGCGCGTCGATGAGGTCGTCGCCCAGGAGCACCGCGAAGGGCTGCTCGCCGACGTGGGGCGCGGCGCACAGCACGGCGTGGCCCAGGCCCCTGGGGTCGCCCTGGCGCACGTAGTGCATGGCGGCCAGGTCGCTGGACTCGCGGACCTTGGCGAGCCGGGCCTCGTCGCCCTTGCGGGAGAGGGCCTCCTCCAGCTCGTAGTTGCGGTCGAAGTGGTCCTCCAGCGGGCGCTTGTTGCGCCCGGTGATCATCAGTACGTCCGAGAGGCCGGCGGCGACCGCCTCCTCGACCACGTACTGGATCGCGGGCTTGTCGACGACCGGCAGCATCTCCTTGGGCGTGGCCTTGGTGGCCGGCAGGAACCGGGTGCCGAGGCCTGCCGCCGGGATGACAGCCTTGGTGATCCGTGGGGGCGACTGAGTCATGCGCAGCACACTAACCGCTGCGTATGGGCGGAAGATTATCCTCCGGTTAATTCGCTCTCATAAACAGGCATTTGAGGGGATTGTGAAAACACTGTGAGTGATGGTGCAGCCGAAAAGGCCCTCTTGCGCGGGGAACTCCTGGGTGCCCGGCGCCTCCTGACGCCGGACGACGTCAGCCGGGCGGCCGAGGAGCTGGCCCGTCAGGCGCTCGGACTGCCCGAGCTCGCGGCGGCCGGCACCGTCGCCGCGTACGTCTCGGTGGGGCGCGAGCCGGGCACGCGCGCGCTGCTGGACGCGCTGCGCACGCGTGGTGTGCGCGTCCTGCTGCCCGTACTGCAATCGGACAATGACCTGGACTGGGCGCACTACGAGGGCGCGGACCGGCTCGAACCGGCCGGGCGCGGGCTCCTGGAGCCGTCCGGACCCCGGCTCGGCCCGGACGCCGTCCTCGGCGCCGACACCGTGCTGCTGCCCGGCCTCGCCGTGGACGCGCGCGGGATGCGCCTGGGCCGGGGCGGCGGCTCGTACGACCGGGTGCTCGCCCGGATCGCGGCGGCGGGCCACGACCCCGCGCGCGTGGTGCTCCTCTACGCGAACGAGGTGGTCGCCCGGGTCCCGGAGGAACCGCACGACCACCCCGTTCACGCCGTGGTCACCCCGCGGGGCGTGACCCGCTTCACGGCCTGAGCCTCAGCTCACTTCGTGAGCGTCAGCGTGTCGACCGTCGACGCGCCGACCGCCTTGGCGCTGAACGACCAGTCCAGCTGCTCGCCCTTGGCCCACTTCCCGGTCTGGTCCGAGTAGTGCGCGCTGTAGGCGTGGCCGGAGGCGCCGGTGAGGTTGATCCACTTCGACTTGTCGAAGTCCTTCAGGTTCACCACCATCCGCATCGACGGCACCCAGGTGACCGAGTAGTCGCCGCCGCCCGCGTTCCAGCCCGTCGCGTTGACCGCCGCCTCGCCGCCGCCCAGGTTCCACGGGCCGCGGTTGAGGAGGAACTGGACGATGCCGGGGCCGTCGGTGCCGAGCGTCTGGTTCTTCAGCATCAGCTGGTGCAGCCGGCCCCAGCTCCAGGTGGTGACGTCCTTGCCGAGCTTGGCCGTCAGCTCCCAGCGGGCGTCCTTCATGGCGCGCGCCAGCAGCTGGTCCCGGGTGGTGGTGGCCGGGTCCAGACGGCTCTTGGGCGTCTGCCACCAGGCGTTCTTCTCGTCGTTGAAGATCCGGCGGACCACCTCGAACCAGCGGTCGCCGCCGTCGGGCTGCGCCGAGTCCGCGTCGCGCTGGCCGCACTCGCGCACCAGCCCGTTGAGGTCGTCGACCGGGCCGGAGCTGTCCGGCGGGCGCACGTTCAGGCACTCGCCCTTGACCCTCAGCTCCTTGGGGAGCTTGTTGCCGAAGGCCAGCTTGAGGACGTTGCGCCACACCGCGTTGAAGTAGGCGGCCGCCCCGGAGTCCGACTCCTGGGTGTAGTCCCAGCCCTCCAGGAGCTTCTGCGCCTCCCGTACGGCCGGGTCGGGGACGTCGACCTTCAGCAGCGCGGGCGTCAGCAGCGCGGCGATCTCGCTGCTGTTGTCCATCTGCATCTTCTGCATGTCCTCGGTGGAGACCTTGCCGCCGTCCTTGGTCTTCGACTCGATGAGGTCGTTGATCCGCTGGCTGCGGGTGCCGTAGCCCCAGTCCTTGGTCAGCAGGTACGGGTACTTCTTCTCGTCGATCACGGCCTGGTTGGCGGTGACGATGTAGCCGCGCTTGGGGTCGAGCTCGTACGGCAGCTGCTCGAAGGGGATGGACCCCTTCCAGTTGTACTTCGAGTCCCATCCGGGGGCCGGAACGGTGCCGTCGAAGCCCTTGGCCCGGACCGGGATCTTGCCGGGCGCCTGGTAGCCGATGTGGCCCTTGGTGTCGGCGTAGATCAGGTTCTGCGAGGGGACCTCGAAGTCCTTGGCGGCCGCCCGGAAGGACTTGAAGTCCTTGGCGCGGTCGAGCTCGAAGACGGCGTCCATGGACCTGCCGGGCTCCAGGGCGGTCCACTTCAGGGCCACCGCGTACCCCTCGCCCCGGTCCGGGGCGGAGGTGGCCACGGGGGCCTTCTTGCCGACCTTCTCCAGCTCGTCGTTGCGGTCGGAGACCAGCGGGCCGTTGTTGGTCTCGCGCACGGTGATCGTCTTGCTCTTGCCGCCCGCGACCTTGATGACCTCCTCGCGCGTGATGAGGGGCTCCTGCCGGTTGTCGACCAGGTAGGTGCCGCCGGGGGCGATCTTCTCCAGGTACAGGTCGGTCACGTCGGCGCCGAGGTTGGTGAACCCCCAGGAGACATCCTGGTTGTGGCCGATGATCACGCCGGGCATGCCGGAGAACGTGTAGCCCGCCACGTCGTAGCCGCAGCTCGCGGAGACCGTGCGGCAGTGCAGACCCATCTGGTACCAGAGCGACGGCATCATCGGCGCCAGGTGCGGGTCGTTGGCGAGCAGCGGCATGCCGGTCGTCGTGTACTTGCCGGAGACGACCCACGAGTTGGAGCCGATGCCGCTGCCGTTGGGGCCGAGCAGCGCCGGGATCTTGTCGAGGCTGTCGGAGAGCCGCGCCAGCTGCGCCTGGGCGCCCTGCGTCGCCCCCTGGATCGCCGATCCCGCCCCGGTCTCGGTGCTGGGCTCGCGGCTCTGGTCGTACTTCTTGGTGAGCTTGTTGACCGAGCCCTCGTCGACGATCGGCCGGTGGGTGGCCGTCGGGTACGGCGGGTACAGGTCCTTGATCTGCTTGGGGGTGAGCCGGCTGGCCATCAGGGACCGGTCGATCTCGTCCTGCATGTTGCCGCGCAGGTCCCAGGCCATCGCCTTGAGCCAGGCCACCGAGTCGACCGGGGTCCACTTCTCGACCTTGTAGTCGTGGACGAAGTCCAGCGCCGCGTACTCGACGGAGATGTCCTTGGGGCCCTTGCCCTCCAGGTAGGCGTTGACACCGGCGGCGTACGCCTGGAGGTACTTCTTCGTCTGCGGTGACAGCTTGGTGTCGTACTCCTGCTGCGCGACCCGGCGCCAGCCGAGAGTGCGCAGGAAGGCGTCGGTCTCGACCTGGTCCTTGCCGAACATCTCCGACAGCCGGCCGGAGGTCATGTGGCGGCGGACGTCCATCTCCCAGAAGCGGTCCTGGGCCTGGACGAAGCCCTGGGCCATGAAGAGGTCGCTGTCGTTGTCCGCGTAGACCTGCGGCACCCCGTAGTCGTCGCGCTTGACCTCGACCGGGTTGCCGGTGAGGCCCTTGAGCTGGATCGACCCCGTGGTCTGCGGGAAGGAGGCGCGAACGGTGCTGACGCCCCAGTACGCGCCGTAACCGACACCCGCGACGAGCGCCAGCACCAGGACGATCAGGATCAGGCGGGCACGGCGTCCCTTCTTCTTCCTGACCTTCTTCTCGGCTGGGGCTGTGGTGTTGGCGGGCATCGCTGTCCTTCGAGGGGCAGGGTGGTCCTAGGTGCTGGAGCAACCATAGGCGCAGCGACTGACAGCCCCGGACGCGGTGTCTTGTATGAGCGTCAGCCCGTCCCACTGACACGCTTATGCGTAAAGAACTCGTCAAAGATTAGGTAAGGTAACGAAGTAACGGTGGCTGGAGAATCGTTCCGGCACCGGTGCGTGAGGGCGCCTGACGGCGCGTGAGGGGAAGGATCGGCCACTGACTGTCCACCATCTCAACGAGCTCCTGCTCATCTGCTCGCTCGTCCTGCTCATCGCCGTCGCGGCGGTGCGCGTCTCCTCCCGCAGCGGGCTCCCCAGCCTGCTCCTGTATCTGGGCATCGGGGTCGCGATAGGGCAGGACGGAATCTTCGACGTCCAGTTCGACAACGCCGAGATGACCCAGGTCATCGGCTATGCCGCCCTGGTGGTGATCCTGGCCGAGGGTGGTCTGGGCACCAAGTGGAAGGAGATCCGACCGGCGCTGCCGGCGGCGGTCGTGCTGTCGATCGTCGGTGTCGCGGTGAGCGTGGGGGTCACCGCGACCGGTGCGCACTACCTGGTCGGGCTCGAATGGCGGCAGTCACTGATCATCGGCGCGGTGGTGTCCTCGACGGACGCCGCGGCCGTCTTCTCCGTCCTGCGCAAGGTCCCGCTGCCGTCCCGGATCACCGGCGTCCTGGAGGCCGAGTCGGGCTTCAACGACGCCCCGGTGGTCATCCTGGTCGTCGCCTTCTCCACGCCGGGCCCGGTGGACTCCTGGTACGTCCTGGCCGGAAAGATCGCCCTTGAGCTGGCGATCGGCGCCGGGATCGGGCTCGCGGTCGGCTGGCTCGGCTCCTACGGCCTGCGGCACGTGGCGCTGCCCGCCTCCGGCCTCTACCCGATCGCCGTGATGGCGATCGCCGTCACCGCGTACGCGGCGGGCGCCATGGCCCACGGCTCCGGCTTCCTCGCCGTCTATCTGGCCTCGATGGTCCTGGGCAACGCCAAGCTGCCGCACTGGCCCGCCACCCGCGGCTTCGCGGACGGCCTCGGCTGGATCGCCCAGATCGGCATGTTCGTCCTGCTCGGCCTGCTGGTCACCCCGCACGAGCTGCCCGACGACTTCTGGCCCGCCGTGGTCATCGGCCTGGTCCTCACGATGGTCGCCCGGCC
Organism: Streptomyces melanogenes; assembly: GCF_014649795.1. Classification (GTDB taxonomy): domain Bacteria; phylum Actinomycetota; class Actinomycetes; order Streptomycetales; family Streptomycetaceae; genus Streptomyces; species Streptomyces noboritoensis. The sequence goes on along the minus strand of NZ_BMTS01000002.1, from coordinate 467,841 downwards.
GCTGGAGGTCCTGGTCAGCCTGGCGCCGTTCAGGATGCCCTGGCAGGAGAAGGCCCTGATGTCCTGGGCGGGGCTGCGCGGCGCCGTGCCCATCATCCTGGCCACGATCCCGATGGTCTCCGGGATCGACGGCAGCGAGCGGGTCTTCAACATCGTCTTCGTCCTGGTCGTCGTCTACACCCTCGTCCAGGGCCCGACGCTGCCCTGGCTGGCCCGCAAGCTGCGGATCTCGGACACCGAGACGGCCTCCGACCTGGGCATCGAGTCGGCGCCCCTGGAGCGGCTGCGCGGCCATCTGCTGTCGGTGGCGATCCCGCCCGAGTCGCGGATGCACGGCGTCGAGGTGCACGAGCTGCGGCTGCCGCCGGGCGCCGCGGTCACCCTGGTCGTCCGGGACGGGAAGAGCTTCGTGCCGGGCCCCACGACCGTGCTGCGGCGCGGCGACGAGCTGCTCGTGGTGGCGACGGATCCGGTACGGGACGCGGCCGAGGCCCGGCTGCGGGCGGTCGGCCAGGGCGGCAAGCTGGCGGGCTGGCTGGGCACGGGCGGCGGGCCGGGCCCGCGCGGCTAGGGCCTGCCCGGCGGGGCGGGTCTGGTCTCGGCGGTCCGGTCGGCTCGCCGGAAAGCGCCCTGAGCCCGCCAGGCGTCGTCCCGCGTCCATCGAATCAGGGAACCACCGGGAAAAGATCCGGTTAATCAGAGGTGTGATCTCGGTCATCCGTGCGCTTTCACAGGCACGGAGCCGGATCCCCCTGTAGCATGAAGGCACACCACTGATCGACCAACTCTGCCTGACGCAGAGCTGGCGCGACCGTATGGCGGTCGGAGGCTCCCGCAGTGAGCCCCGGCATCTACCGCAGTTCCGCGCAAGAGGACAGCTCTCGGCAACGCCCGTACTCACCCGTACCAGGGGCGCGCTACCAGGCGGCAGAAAGGCAAGGGCCGTGGCATCCACGGTCGCTTCCGAGCGTCGCCCCGGCTACGGGCAGCTCCTGCGCACTCCCGGCGCACTCTCGTTCCTCCTGCCCGGCTTCGCCGCCCGGCAGCCCTTCGCGATGCTCACCATCAGCATCGTGCTCCTCGTCCAGCACACCACCGGCTCGTACGGCAGCGCCGGTGCCGTGGCCGCCGTCACCGGCGTCTCCATGGCCCTGTTCGCGCCCCAGAGCGGCAAGCTCGCCGACCGCTTCGGCCAGCGCGCCGTACTGCTCCCCGGCGTCCTGGTGCACTCCGCCTCGGGCTCCCTGCTGATCGCGCTGGCGCTGTCCGGCGCCCCCCTGTGGGCGCTGTTCCTGGCCGCCGTCCCGACCGGCGCCTCGGTGCCGCAGGTCGGCCCGATGGTCCGGGCCCGCTGGGCCGCCAAGCTCGACGGCTCGCCCCTGATGTCGACGGCCGCGGCCTTCGAGTCGGTGACCGACGAGTTCACCTTCGTCATCGGCCCGGTGCTCGCGACCGCGCTGTGCACCGGCGTCCACCCGGCCGCCGGACTGATCACCGAAGCCGCGCTGACCCTGGTCGGCGGTCTGCTCTTCGCCGCCCAGCACCGCACCCAGCCGCAGCCCAGCCGCGCCGCCGACGGCCACGCGCGCGAGGAGCACGTCTCCGCGCTCTCCATCCCCGGTGTGCGGGTCCTGGCCGTGTCGTTCCTCGGCATCGGCGCCGTCTTCGGCGGCATGCAGGTCTCGCTGACCGCGTTCTCCGAGGAGATCGGCAACCCCGGCGCCAACGGCCTGCTGTACGGCGTCTTCGCCGCGGGCAACATGCTGGCGGGCATCGCGTGCGGCGCCATCGCCTGGAAGTCCGCTCCCCGGACGCGGCTGATCGCCGGCTACACCGGACTGACCCTGGCCGCCTCGGGCCTGTGGGCCATGCACTCCGCGGTGCTGCTCGGTGGCCTCGGGCTGATCGTCGGCCTGTGCATCGCCCCGGCACTGATCACCGGCTACACCCTGGTGGAGTCGCTGGTCCCGGCCTCCGCCCGGACCGAGGCCTTCACCTGGCTGACCGGCGCGGTCGCGCTCGGCCAGGCCGGCGCGGTCACCGTGGCCGGCCGGCTGGCCGACGCCCACGGCTCCAGCGCGGGCTTCCTGGTGCCCCTGGCGGGCACCGCGCTGGCCCTGATCACCCTGGTCTCGCTGCGCTCGCGGCTGGCTCCGCGCTCCTCGGGACGGACCGTCGCCCGTAGTGGCGTCGGTCACCGAGTTCCCGTGACGGTGGACTGATCCAGCGGAATACGTCACTATGGACCGTCGTTAGCACTCATCGAGTGAGAGTGCCAGGAGGAAGACAAGTGCCGACCTACCAGTACCAGTGCACCGAGTGCGGCGAAGGCCTCGAGGCGGTGCAGAAGTTCACCGATGACGCCCTGACCGTCTGCCCGAGCTGCGACGGACGCCTCAAGAAGGTCTTCTCGGCCGTCGGCATCGTCTTCAAGGGCTCCGGCTTCTACCGCAACGACAGCCGCGGCGCCTCGTCGAGCAGCACGCCCGCGTCCTCGGCCGCCAAGCCGTCGACGTCGTCGAGCTCCGACTCGAAGCCGGCCGCATCGACGACCTCCTCGTCGTCGAGCTCCACCAGTTCGTCGTCGGCCGCCTGACCCGGCCGTACGCCCCGGACACACCGGACCCCGCCGTCCCCGACGGCAGGGTCTTCGGCATGCCCGGACCCGTTTTGGCGGCCGACCGCCACGGCTAGGGTGCTGCGCATGACCAACGCGCGCGTGACCAACGCAGAGATCGGCGTCATCGGCGGCTCGGGCTTCTACTCGTTCCTGGAGGACGTGACCGAGATCCAGGTCGACACCCCCTACGGCAGCCCCAGCGACTCCCTGTTCCTGGGCGAGATCGCCGGGCGCCGGGTCGCGTTCCTGCCCCGGCACGGCCGCGGCCACCACCTCCCGCCGCACCGCATCAACTACCGCGCCAACCTGTGGGCGCTGCGCTCGGTGGGCGTGCGCCAGGTGCTCGGCCCGTGCGCGGTGGGCGGGCTGCGGCCCGAGTACGGCCCGGGCACGCTGCTCGTGCCGGACCAGCTGGTGGACCGTACGAAGTCGCGCGTCCAGACGTTCTACGACGGCTACCCGCTGCCCGACGGCTCGGTCCCGAACGTCGTGCACGTGGCGCTGGCCGACCCGTACTGCCCCGAGGGCCGCAAGGCCGCGCTCTCCGCCGCGCGCGGGCGGGACTGGGAGCCGGTGGACGGCGGCACGCTGGTCGTCATAGAGGGCCCGCGCTTCTCCACGCGCGCGGAGTCGCGGTGGCACGCGGCGATGGGCTGGTCGGTGGTGGGCATGACCGGGCACCCCGAGGCGGTGCTCGCCCGCGAACTGGGGCTCTGCTACACGACGATGACCCTGGTCACCGACCTGGACGCGGGCGCGGAGACCGGCGAGGGCGTCTCCCACGAGGAGGTTCTGCGGGTCTTCGCGGCCAACGTGGACCGACTCCGCTCGGTGCTCTTCGACGCGGTGGCGGCCCTGCCGACGGGCGAACGGGACTGCCTGTGCACGCGGGCGCTGGAGGGGTTGGACACGGGGATTCGGCTGCCGTAGGGGCTGACGCCGGGCGGGGGCTGGGATCGGGGAGCTGCGGGTCGGGGACGGTCTGCGGCCGGGCGCGGCTCGTCTGCCCCACCGGGCGGCGGAGTTGTCCACAACCGGCGGCGCCATCTACCCGGGCGGGTGACGGAGTTGTCCACAACCCGCGGGTAATCCACAGGGCCCGGCGGGAAGTTGGCCAGGCGGGGATCGTGAGGAGCGTTCGAGCAGCACCCGCTCCTCACGATCGGTGGTGACCCGCCATGTCCTGGTCCTCTCCCCTGCCCTCCGCGACCCCCGCCTCGGCCCCCTCCCCCGCGCCCTCTCCCCTGCCCTCCCCGGCACCCGAGCCGACCGGCGTCCCCGTCTTCCCCCCGCTGCGGGTGCGCGGGAGCCGGCACCGGCTGCGGCGGGCGGTGCGGCGCCGGCGGCGTGCGATGGCGGCCGGGCTCGCGGTGGCGGCGGCAGCGCTCGCGGCGGTGGGCGCCCGGGCCCCGGGGCGTCCGGATCCGGGGCACGCGGGCCCCGGCGCCGTCACCGCGACGGCTGCGGGTGCCAAGGAGCAGAGCGCGGCATCCCGGCCCACCCGAAAGGCCATTGACGTGGTGTCCGCGCCGGTCCGGATCGCGGACGCGGAGACCGTCCGGCTGCTGCGGCCCGGCGACCGGGTCGACGTGATCGCGGCGGCCGACTCGCCGCCGGGCGGCTCGGGCGGCGAGGGCGCGGCGCACCTGGTGGCTTCCGGCGTGCGGGTGACCGACGTGCCCCGGCCGCGCGGGCCCTCCTCCGACGAGGGGGCGCTGGTCGTCCTGTCCGTCCCCCGCGCCACCGCGACGACGCTCGCGGGCGCCGGTGCGACCTCCCGACTGGTGGTGACCTGGCGATGAATCGCACTGGCTTCCTGTCAAGTCACCTGTTTGCGTACGCGGATTGGACAGCGCGACCATGCGCTGACGTAGGTTGCGGAACGGTTTGCTCCACCCCCTGCACCTGCGAAGAGAGGCTCACTCGTGACCGACGAGAAGAAGGGCGGCGGTCTGCTGGACGGCTTCAAGGCCTTCCTGCTGCGCGGCAATGTGATCGACCTGGCGGTCGCGGTGGTCATCGGCGCCGCGTTCACCGCCGTCGTGAACTCGGTCGTGAAGGGCGTCATCAACCCGCTGGTCGGCGCGTTCGGGACGAAGGACCTGAACAGCTACAGCTCGTGCCTGAAGGGCCCCTGCGCGTTCGACCCCAAGACGGGCGAAGCGGTCTCCGGCATCCCGATCATGTGGGGCCTGGTCCTCAGCGCGGTGCTGAGCTTCATCATCACGGCGGCCGTCGTCTACTTCCTGATGGTCCTGCCGATGGCCAAGTACCTGGCCAAGCGGGTCCAGCGGGACAAGGCCAAGGAAGGCGTCCAGGAGACCCTGGAGGTCAGCGAGCTGGAGGTGCTGAAGGAGATCCGCGACGCCCTGGTCTCCCAGCGCGGCTCGGGGCACAGCGCGCCATAGCGCCCGGCCCTCGTACGGATCAGATGTGGTGGGGCGGCTTCTCGTCGAGGAAGCGCGCGAGATCGGCCGCGCTGCCGGTGGCAGGAGCCCGCTCACCCCACCCGCGGTCCGTATCGTCCGAGGACTGCTGGTCCAGCGGATCGTCGAAGACCAGCTTGGGCCTGGGCTTCGGGTCGGACACCGGCTTCGCATCGCGCGGTCCGGGGGCGGGGGCGGTACTCATACCTCAAGGGTACGGCGAGGCGCCGGGCGGCGCGGCGAGGGCCGACGCGAGGACGACCTCGGGACCCGTCCGCACTCCCGCCCGCGCTCGCGCGGCTCGCCCTCCCGCCGACGGCCCTCCTCCCCGTCAGCGGTCCTTCGGGTCGAGCAGCCAGAGGCCGAGGACCACGAGGAACGACAGGCCGAGGAACCCCGTGCCCCACCAGGCGGTTCCGGTGTTGCCCTTCATCCACTCGTTGACGATCACCGTCAGCCCCCAGAGCTGGCCGACGACCACGGTGATCGCCAGGGCGAGGCGGGCCGTCAGCTTCGAGGACCGCTCCGGCTCCTGCTCGGTGCCCGCGCCGGGGCCAGGCCCGGTGCGGCGGATCCGGGGATCGCCGTACCCGCTGGTGGCGCGGATCTGGGGGTACCGGTCCCGTACGGGACGGTTGAGACGGGGCTGGGTGCTGCCGGGGGTGTACGGGGGCGGCGCGGGCACGGTGGCGTCGCCGCTCCCGCCCGGGCCGGTGTCGGCGCTCATGTCCGCTCGCTCCTCTCGGTGCGGGTCCGCATTCCCGGGCAGCCGATCCGGGCCGCCATGTCCGGGCGCTGCTCGCCGAACTGGCGGCACATGGCGGCCTTGACGCTCTCGCCGGAGCGGGTGGTGGCCACCGCCCACACACTGCCGTCGATCTCCTCCACGAGGAGCACCTTCGGCAGCGGGCGGGGCGGCGGTCCGGCGGTCACCTCACCGGTGCGGGCGTCGAAGACGCCTTCGTGGCAGGGGCAGTACAGCTCGCCGTCGTTGCCCCGGTCCTCGCGCCACAGCACCGCGCAGGCCAGATGCGTACAGATGGCGGAGTAGCCGACGAGGGTGCCGTCCTTGAGGCGGACGCCGACCGCCCGGTCGTCCTCGCCGGGGAAGCGGAAGGCGATGGACTCACCCGGTCGGAGCCGGTCGGCGACGCGCTTGGGCTTGGGGGCGTCCTCGCTGTCCCCGTGCCGGTGGAGCACGCCTCCGGCGACGGCGACCGCGCCGACGGCGAGCCCGCCGGAGACGGTGGTGACGATCCGCAGATAGTCGCGGCGGGTGGTGAGCGAGTCCGAGGCGACGCGGTCGCGCAACGCCTCCTGAGCGGGGTCGGGCCAGGGGGCCGGGGCGGCCTGGCCCGGTCCGTTCTCGCCGGGGCCGCCCGCCGTCGGGGGCTGTTCGGTCGGGTTCATCGGACCGTCCTTCCGTTCACCTCGACGATCGGGAGGCCGCCGGGGACCGGCCACTGGACCTTGTCGGCGGGGACGACCATCGCCACTCCGGTGGACACGACGACATCGCCGAACGTGAAGGAGTCGGCGACCTGGACGCCGGGGCGCTCGGCGCGGAGCTCTTCGACGGTTCCATAGAAGAGGGCTCCGGTGGGGCAGACCGTGGCGCACATGGGGGCGAGGCCGTAGGCGGTGCGGTCGTAGCAGAGGTTGCACTTCATCTGCAGCTTCGCCTGGAGGTCGATCTTCGGTACGCCGAAGGGGCAGGCGTTGACGCAGTTGGCGCAGCCGATGCAGCGGGTGGTGTCGGCCTGCTGCACCACACCGTCGGCGGTCACCAGGATCGCGTCGGCGGGACAGACCTCGGCACAGGGGGCGACCGGGTCCTCGCAGTGCATGCAGACCGTGGGAAGGGAGGCGACCGAGTGCCCCTCGTCGGGGTAGTCGAGATGGATCATGGATTTGCCCCGGTGCGAATCGCACTCGCGGCAGGCCGAGACACAGGCCTGGCAGCCGATGCAGCGCCCCGGGTCGATGAAGATCGTTCTGCCCATCATGGCGGGCGTCAGCCCCTCTCGGCGGTGCCGCGCCCCTGCGGGGACGTGGGCGGCAGCGGGTCGGTGCGGGAGACCTGGGCCGCCGGATAGGCCACCTGGCCGGGCGCGGTCGGGGGTGCGGGGACCTCGGCGATCCGGTCACCGGGCTCGATGCGGCAGGCGCAGACCTTGTACTCGGGAATCTTGGAACGGGGGTCGAGAGCGTCGATGGTGAGCGCGTTGGCGGCCGTGGGAACCGGCCAGTGGTACGGGATGAAGACGGTGTCGGGGCGGATCGCCTCGGTGACCAGGGCGGGGAAGACCTCTCTGCCGCGCCGGGTGACGACGCGGACCGGGTCGCCGTTGCGGAAGCCGTGCGAGGGGTGGACCTCGACCCAGGGGCGCGGGGTCTGCTCGACGAGGGCGCCGAGCCGGCGCGTCTGGTTGCCGGAGAGGAAGTGCGCCACGGTCCGGCCGGTGGTGAGGGAGAGGGGGTGCTCGTCGTCGTACGGGTCCATCGGCGGGTGCCATTCGACGACCTGCATATGGATCTTGCCGTCGGGGTGCGCGGTCCGCCCGTCCTCGAAGAGGCGGGGGGTGCCGGGGTGGTCGGTGGAGGGGCAGGGCCAGACGATCCCGCCGGTCTCCTCCAGGCGCTCGTAGGTGATGCCGTAGTAGTCGTTGACCGTTCCGGCGGAGGCGGTGCGCAGTTCGTCGAACACCTCGCGGGAGCCGGCGAAGGCGAACTTGTCGCCCGCGCCCAGGCGCTGGGCGAGCTGGCAGATCACCCAGGTGTCGGTGCGGACCCCGGCGGGTGGCTCCTGGGCCTTGTTGTGCTTGACGACCCTGGCCTCGGCGTTGGCCATCACGCCTTCGTCCTCGGCCCAGGTGGTGACGGGGAAGACCACGTGCGCGTTGGCCGCGGTCTCGGAGAGGAAGAAGTCGAATTGGGCGTGGAATTCGAGGGTGTCGTAGCCCTCCTTGACGGTCGAGTAGTTCGGGAGCGAGACGAAGGGGTTGTTGCAGATGCCGATCAGGCCGCGGATCTCCTGACGGCGCATCTGATGGACCATCTCCATCATCGAGGTTCCGGCGGGCGGGAGTTCGGACTCCTCGATGCCCCAGATCTCGCAGATCTGCCGGCGGTGCTCGACGTTCATGATGGAGCGCCCGCCGGGCAGCAGGTCGGCCTTCTGGCCGTGCTCGCGGCCGCCCTGGCCGTTGCCCTGGCCGGTGATGGTGCCGTAGCCGGCGCCGGGCTTGCCGAGGTTGCCGGTGGCGACGCAGAGGTTGATCACGGAGAGGCAGTTCTCGACGCCCTGCGAGTGGTGTTCGATGCCCCGGGCGTGCCAGGCCATGGCCTTGGGGGCACGGGCAAAGGTGCGGGCCACCTCGACGATCTGGGCGGCCGGGACCCCGCAGATCTCGGCAGCCCGCTCGGGGGGATACTCCATGGCCTTGTCGCGGACCTCCTCCCAGCCCGTGGTGTGGGCGCCGACGTAGGCCTCGTCGTCGAGCTCCTCCTTGATGACCACGTGGAGGAGCGCGTTGAAGAACGCCGAGTCGGTGCCGGGTTTGAGGGCGACGTGGATGTCGGCGGTGCGGGCGATCGCCGTCTCGCGCGGGTCGACCACGATCAGCGAGGCGCCCCGGTCGCGCGCCCCCCACACGTACTGGGTCATGACGGGGAAGCACTCGCCGACGTTGGACCCGGCGATGAGCAGGCAGTCGGTGAGGAGGATGTCGGAGAAGGGGTTGGCGGCCCGGTCGATGCCGAAGGCGAGCTTGTTGGCGCCCGCCGCGGAGACCATGCACAGCCGGCCGTTGTAGTCGACGTGCCGCGACTTGAGCGCGACGCGGGCGAACTTGCCGACCAGATAGGTCTTCTCGGAGAAGAGGCTTGCCCCGCCGAGCAGCCCGAAGGCGTCGTTGCCGTGGGCGGCCTGGATGCGGCGGACCTCGTCGGCCGTGTGGTCCAGCGCCTCCTCCCAGGAGACCTCCCGGAACGGCTCGTCGCGGGAGCGCCGCAGCAGCGGCGCGGTGAGCCGGTCGGGGTGGTTGATCTGCTGGTACGCGTTGATGCCCTTGGGGCACAGGCGCATCCGGTTGATGTCGTGGTTGCGGGGTTCGACGCCGAAGACCTTGCCGCCCTTGTCGACGCGGAGATACATCCCGCACTGCACCCCGCAGAAGCAGCAGTGGGTGGGGACGAGGGTCTCACCGTCCTGGTCGGCGCGCCACCGGTCGGCCGGGATACCGCCCGCGTCGCGGAAGTTGCGGGTGCCGGGCGGGGCGAGGGAGGGGTCCAGCGGGAGCCGGTTCACTTGTAGCCCTTCTTGACGTGCGCGAGGTAGGCGGTGCCGCGCAGCACCCGCTTGCAGCGCGGGCAGTACTCGGCCCAGGCGTCGAAGCCGAGGTCCAGGTCGCGCATGGTCCCCCGCAGGTTCTCGACGTAGGGGGCGGTGTCGACGGGCTGTCCGCAGCGGCGGCAGTGGAAGACCTGCTCGTCCTGGCGGGCGGTGTACTTGAACAGCTGCATCCCGACGGCGGCCGGCCGCTGGACGATGTGGAAGAACTTCCCGAACGGGATGTAGATCAGGGTCAGCACCACCGACACCATGTGCAGCACCGCGAGGAACTCGTAGCCCCCGCCGTGCAGGAAGATCGACGAGAAGGTGAGGAGGAGGCCGGTCACGGAGATGACGATCAGCAGGATCAGCGGGACCAGGTCGTAGGCGAACCGCTGGCCGGTGATCGCGCCGCGGTCCTTCATCCGGCGCCACAGGAAGTACGAGGCGCCGGGGATGACCAGGACGGCGGCGATGTCCAGGCCGTGGAACATCAGCCAGCCGAGGACGTTCAGCGAGTCGAAGCCGAGGATCTTGACGCCCCAGATCCGCATCTCGTAGCCGGGTCCGGAACCGGTCGACGAGGTGAAGGTGAACCAGCCCCAGGTGAGCGGCAAGGTGATCGCGGCGGCCAGCAGACAGCCCCAGAAGATCAGCTGGTGGGCGGCCCAGCGGGCGTGCGAGCGGGCGCCCAGGAACTTCTGGAAGCCGAGGTAGGTGGCGGCCATCCTGGGCAGGGCGGTCGGCGCGCGGCGGAAGTTGGCGGCGGAGAACAGGCTGCGCCAGCCCTGCCGGAAGAGGCGGCGGGCGCCCGGGGAGGAGATCCAGACGGTGTAGCGGTAGGCGACGCCGAAGGCGAGGAAGACGGTGGCGCAGGCGTACGGCAGCAGGGCGGAGTCGAAGTCCTTCAGCCGTCGGCTGCCGAAGACGATGGCGAGGATCAGCAGGAGGGAGACGGCGGTACCGGCGGCGGTCGCGCGCAGCGCGACGGCGGGCTTCGCTGCGGGAGGCTCGGTCACCCGGCCACCGTAGGTGCATCTGACCGGTTATCACCTGTTTTGACGGGCGGCGGGGTGAAGCCTTCAGTCAGATGGCAGCCAGGGCGTACCGGGCTGTCGGCCCTCAGACGGCGTGCAGACCGTGGGCGGTGAAGACCGCGCGGGCGGCGGCGAGCTCGTCGGGGGTCGGGGACGGCGTGTCGTGCAGGGTGAAGGGCGTGCCCAGCGCCTGCCACTTGGGCTCGCCGAGCTTGTGGAAGGGCAGGACGTCGACGCGCGAGACATTGCCGAGGGAGGCGGCGAAGGCGGCGACGCCCTCGACGTCGGCGGGGTCGTCGGTGAGTCCGGGGACGAGCACGAACCGTACCCAGACGTCCTGGCCGAGGTCGGCGAGGCGGTGGGCGAAGCCCAGGGTGGGCCGCAAGGGGCGGCCGGTGACCTTCTTGTAGGTGTCCCGGTCCCACGACTTGATGTCCAGGAGCACCAGGTCGACGTCCCTGAGCAGCGCGTCGGTGGCGCGGGCGCCGAGGAAGCCGGAGGTGTCGAGGGCGGTGTGCAGGCCGAGCTCGTGCTTCATCCGGTGCAGCAGTTCCCCGGTGAAGACCGGCTGGAGCAGGGGCTCGCCGCCGCTGACGGTGGCGCCGCCGCCCGCGGCCGCGATGAACCGCGTGTACTTGCGGGCCTCGGCGATCACGGCGTCGGCCGAGGTGCGGCGGCCGGCGCGCATCCGCCAGGTGTCGGGGTTGTGGCAGTAGAGACAGGTGAGGGGGCAGCCGGAGAGGAAGGTGACGAAGCGGCTGCCGGGGCCGTCGACGCCGGTCGACAGGTCCCAGGAGTGGACCGAGCCCTCCACGGGACGGCGGGTGACGGCCGCCGCCGGGGTGACGGCCGGGGCCACCACCCCCACGGGCCGACGGGTCAGCACGGTCATGGCGCGATCCCCTGCGTCGTCCACGGCTACAGCGAGCCGTGGAAGGTGCGGTTGATGACGTCGAGCTGCTGCTCGCGCGTCAGCCGTACGAAGTTGACGGCGTATCCGGAGACGCGGATGGTCAGCTGCGGGTGGTTCTCCGGGTGGGCCATGGCGTCCTCCAGGGTCGCCCGGTCCAGGACGTTCACGTTCATGTGGAAGCCGTCGCTCGCCATGAACCCGTCGAGGACGCCGCTCAGGTTGGCGATGCGCTCCTCGGGGGTACGGCCGAGCGCGTCCGGGGTGATCGTGTTGGTCAGTGAGATGCCGTCCTCGGCGTCGTCGTACGGGAGCTTGGCGACGGAGAGGGCGGAGGCGATGTAGCCGTGCTCGTCGCGGCCGTTCATCGGGTTGGCGCCCGGGGCGAACGGGGCGCCGGAACGGCGGCCGTCGGGAGTGTTGCCGGTCTTCTTTCCGTAGACGACGTTGGAGGTGATCGTCAGGACGGACTGGGTGTGCACCGCGTCGCGGTACGTGGGGTGCTTGCGCACCTTCTCCATGAAGTCGTGCACGAGCCGCTGGGCGAGGGAGTCGGCGCGGTCGTCGTTGTTGCCGTAGGCGGGGTAGGCGCCCTCGATCTCGTAGTCGACGGCCAGGCCCGTCTCGTCGCGCAGGACCTTCACGCGGGCGTGCTTGATCGCGGAGAGGGAGTCGGCGGCGACCGAGAGACCAGCGATGCCGCAGGCCGTGGTGCGCAGGACCGCGCGGTCGTGGAGGGCCATCTCGATGCGCTCGTAGGCGTACTTGTCGTGCATGTAGTGGATGACGTTGAGGGCGTGGACGTACGTCCGGGCGAGCCAGTCGAGCATCTTGTCGTACCGCTCGGCGACCGTCTCGTACTCCAGATACGTGTCGGTGATCGGCTCGAAGCCCTCGACGACGAGCTTGCCGGTCAGCTCGTCGCGGCCGCCGTTGATCGCGTACAGCAGGGCCTTGGCGACGTTGACGCGGGCGCCGAAGAACTGCATCTGCCTGCCCGTGGCCATCGCGGAGACGCAGCAGGCGATGGCGGTGTCGTCGCCGTACTTGGGGCGCATCAGCTCGTCCGACTCGAACTGGAGGGCGCTGGTGTCGATGGCGACGCGGGCGGCGTACTCCTTGAAGGCGGCGGGCAGCCGGGTCGACCAGAAGACGGTGAGGTTGGGCTCGGGGGCGGGGCCCAGGTTGTAGAGGGTGCGCAGGGCGCGGAAGGTGGTGCGGGTGACCAGCGGGCGGCCGTCCTCGCCGATCCCGGCCATGGACCAGGTGACCCAGGTCGGGTCGCCGGAGTAGAGCTCGTTGTACTCGGGGGTGCGCAGGAAGCGGACGATGCGGAGCTTGATGACGAAGTCGTCGATGAACTCCTGGGCCTCGGACTCGGTGAGGGTCCCGGCGTCCAGGTCGCGCTGGAGGTAGATGTCGAGGAAGGAGTCGATGCGGCCGATGGACATGGCCGCGCCGTTCTGCTCCTTCACGGCGGCGAGGTAGCCGAAGTAGAGCCACTGGACGGCCTCGCGGCCGGTTTTCGCGGGCCCGGAGATGTCGTACCCGTACGACAGGGCCATGGCCTTCAGCTCGCCCAGGGCCTTGATCTGCTCGGCGATCTCCTCGCGGTCGCGGATCACGTGCTCGGTGGGCCACTCGGCGTCGAGCCGCGCCCGGTCGGCGCGCTTGGCGTCGACGAGGCGGTCGACGCCGTAGAGGGCGACGCGGCGGTAGTCGCCGATGATGCGGCCGCGGCCGTACGCGTCGGGGAGGCCGGTGATGATCCCGGAGGAGCGGCAAGCGCGGATCTCCGGGGTATACGCGTCGAACACGGCCTCGTTGTGGGTCTTGCGGAGGTGGGTGTAGACGGTGCGGATGCCGGGGTCGGCTTCGTGGCCGTACGCGTTCAGGGCGCTCTCGACCATGCGCCAGCCGCCGTTGGGCATGATCGCGCGCTTGAGCGGGGCGTCGGTCTGCAGGCCGACGATGAGGTCCAGGTCGGGGTCGATGTAGCCGGGGGCGAAGGCGTCTATGCGGGAGGGGGTGTGCGGGTCGACGTCGTGGATGCCGCGGGTGATCTCGTCCGGGAACAGGGACAGGAGCTTGTTCCAGAGGGTGGTGGTGCGGGGGGTGGGGGTGGTGAGGAAGTCCGCGTTTCCTTTGTACGGGGTGTAGTTGTGCTGGATGAAGTCGCGGACGTCTGGGGTGGTGCGCCATGTCTTGCCGTTGAATCCGCGCCAGGCGTGGTCGGTGGCCGTTGCGTTCGCCGTCGTCTTGTTGTCCGCAGCCACGGTCATGATTCTGGCGCCTTTCGTATCGCGGTCGCGGGCGATGTGTGTTCGCCCTGCGGTTCCATTGCACGCCTGGGGGGGGTGGGGAAAGGGGGCGGCATTGGTCCTGGGTGTGGGACCCAAGGTCCCCTCGGTGGGGGGTGGGGTGGGGGTTTGGGGGGTCTGACCTGCGCGTATCCGGGGGACTTTCGGCCCGGGTGCGCTTGTGAATGCCTTCACAAGATTTTGGATCCCCCACCCCGCCCCTTCCCTGAACCCTCCGGGGGTGGGTGGGGGTGAGGGTGGCCTCCCGAGGGCTACGCCCCCGGACCCCGTTCGTCTGCGGGCCGTCTGTGGCTGGTCGCGCAGTTCCCCGCGCCCCTTAGGGGCGCTGGTCGCGCCCACGCGGCGGAGCCGCACAACGACACAGCCCCGCGCCCCTAGAGATGCCGCTGCGCGGCAATCCCCGGGGTGCCCCGGGGTGTGGCCTTTGCGGCTGCGCGGGTGCGACCAGCGGGGATCGCCCCGGAGGGGCGCTTTTAGGGGCGCGGGGAACTGCGCGAGCAACCCAGCACGGTCCGCAGACGAACCGGGGTCCCAGGGGCGCGGGGAACTGCGCGACCAGCCCCCACCGGCCCGCAGACAAACACCGGGGGTCTGGGGGCGCAGCCCTCAAGCAACCCGCCCCGACCCCCCACCCGGCCGCCCGCCAGAGGGCTTCAGGGAAGGGGCGGGGTGGGGGGAACTCCTCCCTCAGGACCTCGCCTCCGCCCCCGCCCTCGCGTAGTACCACCACGCCACCCCCACACAGCTCGCATAGAACCCCACGAAGCACCACATCGCACTGGTCACCGCGAAGTTCGCGAACATCGCCGGGATGAAGAAGAAGCCGTACGCGGCGATCGCCGAGGTGAAGCCCGTTACCGCGCCCGCCTCCATCTCGGACTGCTTGCGGGCTTGGGCGTACGCACGCGTCCCGGGCTCCAGGCCCCGCAGGTGCTGGTTGCGGAAGATCACCGGGATCTGGCGGAACGTCGAGCCGTTGCCCATCCCCGAGAAGAGGAACGCCGCCAGGAAGCAGGCGAAGAAGCCGTAGAAGTTCCCCGAGTCCGCCCCAGCCCCCGGCAGGAAGTTGATTACGCCGACTATCGACAGCGCCATCCCCACGAACGCCACGATCGTCACCCTCGCCCCGCCCACCCGGTCCGCGATCCAGCCCCCGGCCCACCGCGCCAGCGCCCCCAGCGCCGGTCCCATCCAGGCGTACGTCGCCACCGAGTACGCCGGGAATGTGGTCTTGATCAGGAGCGGCAGCGCCGCCGCGAAGCCTATGAACGAGCCGAACGTGCCCACGTACAGCCACGTCATCAGCCACGTGTGCTTCCGCTTGAAGATGACCTTCTGGCGGCTGAACGGCGTGGACGCGACCTTCAGGTCGTTCTGGCCGAACCAGGCCACCACCGCCAGGACCACCAGCACCGGCACCCACAGGAACGCGGCGTTCTGGAGGTACACCGGCGTGCCGTCCGCCTTGTGCTGGGCCGAGCCGAGGGCGATCACCGAGGAGGTGATGACGATCGGCGTGGCCAGCTGGACCACCGAGACACCCAGGTTGCCCAGGCCGCCGTTGATGCCCGTCGCATTGCCCTTCTCGCTCTTCGGGAAGAAGAAGCCGATGTTGGCCAGGGAGGAGGCGAAGTTCGCGCCGCCTATGCCGCAGAGGGCGGCGATGGCGACCATCACGGCGTACGGGGTGGAGGGGTCCTGGATCGCCACGCCCAGCCAGATCAGGGGTATCACGAGGACGATCGTCGACAGCGCCGTGAAGCGGCGCTGGCCGATCATCGGGCCTAGGAAGGTGTAGAGGATCCGGGACGTGCCGCCCGTCAGGCCCGGGATCGCCGTCAGCCAGAACAGCTGCGAGGTGCTGTAGCCGAAGCCGACGTCCTTGAGGTTCGTCGCGGTCACCGACCACACCTGCCACACCACGAACGCCACGAGCAGGGCCGGTACGGCGATCCACAGGTTGCGCCGGGCGACCTTGCGGCCGACCGACCGCCAGAAGACCTCGTTCTCCGGATCCCAGTCGGTGATCGTACGGCCGGGCCGGTACTGGCCGGGGTCCGGGCGGTCGCTCCCGTACGGCGGCCTCGGCGCGCTCGCCGTCGGCCGTTCTTGCAGGGCGGAACTCATGGTGCATCCCAGGGGGTTGAGACGAGTCCTGACACCTCAAGGCTCCGCCCGGGGGAAGGGAGGCGTCAGAGGCCAACGTCATCGGGGCGCCCGCCCTTGGTCCCGCCACCCGGGAGCCGTAAGTCAACCCGCCCGCCAACCGTCCCGCCGTCCACCCGAGGACCCCACCCGGGAGGCGAGAGCCCTGGGTCAACCCGCCGCGCGGCCCCGGTTGCCGCCCCAGCCCCCGGCCGTCTGGTCTCCTATCCCCCATGCCCCGCATGACCGCCCGCAGCCGCCACGAGGAACACCGCGCGGCCACGCCCCTGGAACTCTTCTTCGACCTCTGTTTCGTCGTCGCCGTCGCCCAGGCCGGCGCCCGGCTCGTCCACTCGCTCGCCGAGGGGCACCTCGGGACCGGGCTCGCCGGATATGTGGCCGTGTTCTTCGCCATCTGGTGGGCCTGGATGAACTTCACCTGGTTCGCCTCGGCGTACGACAGCGACGACGTGCTCTACCGGGTCGTCACGCTCGTACAGATCACCGGCGTCCTCATCCTGGCCGCCGGGGTGCCGCGCGCGTTCGACGACCACGACTTCACCGTCTGCGTCGTCGGCTACATCGTGATGCGGCTCGCCCTGACCAGCCAGTGGCTGCGCGCGGCGCGCAGCGCGGCGGACCCGGCCGAGCGGCGGATGGCGCTGCTGTACGCCGCCGGGCTCGTCGTGTGCCAGCTCGGCTGGATCGGGATGCTCTTCGTGCCGGCCGGTACCGCCCGCTCCTGGGTGTTCGTGGTGCTGGCGGCCGCCGAGCTCTCCGTGCCCGTGATCGCCGAGCGGACCACCCAGAGCACCTGGCACCCGCACCACATCGCCGAGCGGTACGGCCTGTTCACCCTGATCGTGCTCGGCGAGACGGTCGCCGCCGCCACCGTCGCCGTACAGGAGGCGCTGGACGAGCACGAGGCGCTGGGCGAGCTGCTGCCGCTCGCGGGCGGCGGGCTGCTGATCGTCTTCGCCGCCTGGTGGATCTACTTCGCGGTGCCGATCGCCGGGCACCTCACCTCCAACAGCCAGGCGTTCGCCTGGGGGTACGGCCACTTCGTCATCCTCGGCTCGGCCGCCGCCATCGGGGCCGGGATGGAGGTGGCGGTCGAGCAGGCCGTCGGCAAGGCGCACATCTCCACGGCGGCGGCCGCGGCCGCCGTCACGGTCCCCGCCGCGCTGTTCATGCTGACCGTCTGGGCCCTGCACTCGCGCCACTTCAAGCGGACCCTCGCCCAGCAGCTGACCCTGCCCGTCTCGGCGGTCGCGATCCTCGGCTGCACCTTCGCCGGGCACGGCGCCGTGCTCGCCGCCGGGCTGGTGGCCGCCGCCACCATCGCTGTCGGCGTGACCCTGAGCCGCCGTAGTGTCGAGAGCTATGACTGAGCATCAGACGGACCGGCCCGCGCGGGCCGACTCGATCACCGATGTGCCCGGCTTCCTCGTCGGGCACGCCTGTGTCCCCGGCGAGCGCGCCCTGTCGGGGACGACCGTCGTCCTCGCCCCGGCGCCCGGCGCCGTCGCCGCCGTCGACGTGCGCGGGGGCGGGCCCGGCACCCGGGAGACCGACGCCCTCGACCCGCGCAACGTCGTCGAGCGGATCGACGCCGTGGTGCTGACGGGCGGCAGCGCGTACGGACTCGACGCCGCGGGCGGGGTCATGGCCTGGCTGGAGGAGCGCGGGCGCGGTGTGCGGGTGGGGCCCGAGCCGCACCAGGTGGTGCCGGTCGTCCCGGCCGCCTGCGTCTTCGACCTCGGGCGCGGCGGCGACTGGCGCGCCCGCCCGGACGCCGCCACCGGCCGGGCCGCCGCCGAGGCCGCGGGCACCGAGGCCGCCCAGGGCAGCGTCGGCGCCGGGACCGGGGCGGTCGCGGGCGGGCTCAAGGGCGGGGTCGGCACCGCGAGCGTGACCCTGGCATCGGGGGCCACCGTCGGCGCGCTGGTCGTCGTCAACGCGGCGGGGTCGGTGCTCGACCCCGAGACGGGTGCGCTGTACGGGCTGACCGGCCGCATCGAGTACCCCGAACCGGACGTCCACGCGGCGGCCTGGAAGCGGCTCGGCGAGGTCCTCGCCGCCGCCGGGCTGCCGCCCCTGAACACCACGCTCGCGGTCGTCGCCACCGACGCGCCGCTCACCCGCCCGCAGGCGCAGAAGCTCGCGGGCACCTCGCACGACGGTCTGGCCCGCGCGATCCGGCCGGTGCACCTGATGCACGACGGCGACACCGTCTTCGCCCTCGCCACCGGCACCGGCGAGCCCCTGTCGCCGGTCGACCTCAACTCCGTGCTCGCGGCAGGCACGGACGCGGTGGCCCGGGCGATCACCAAGGCGGTGCTCGCCGCCGAGGGGGTGGAAGGGCCCGGCGGGACGTTCCCGTCCTACCGCGACCTGTACGGGAGTTGAGGCCCCGGCCCGCGCTGCGCCGCGATGTGTCGTGAGTCACAAGTCGTGCCCGCAACCATGGCGGCCATGTGGGTGCTCTGTGCACGTACTGGAGTAACGCCCGCACAGATGGAGCAGCCCGTGACCTCGCCCGACACCGCCGCGCAGCCGCAGTCCCGCACCCCGCAGCAACTGCGCACCCGGCGGCGGGCGTTCGCCGCCGCCTCGGCGCTGCTGCTCGGCGCCCTGACCCTGACCGCCTGCGGCGGCAGCGCGTCAGGCTCCGACAAGGGCAAGGGCGACGCCAAGGGCGGCGACGCGGCCGCCGCCCAGGACGCCTCCTCGCTGAAGATCACCATCTCGGCGAAGGACGGCTCGGCCAACGCCAGCATCAACGGCACCACCGTCACCGCCCAGGGCGGCAAGCTCAGCCAGGTCACCCTGACCGAGGCCCAGACCGGCAAGGCGGTGGCGGGCGCGCTCGCCGCCGACGGGCTGTCCTGGAAGCCCGCCGGGAAGCTGGAGCGCGGCACCCAGTACAAGATCATGGCGACCGGCAAGGACGACAAGGGCCGGTCCGCGACCGAGAACGCGGCCTTCACCACGGTCACGTCGAAGAACAGCTTCATCGGCACCTACACGCCCGACAACGGCTCGACCGTCGGCGTCGGTATGCCGGTCTCGTTCACCTTCGACAAGCCGATCACCGACAAGAAGGCCGTCCAGTCCCACATCACCGTCGACTCCAGCAGCGGCCAGCAGGTGGTCGGCCACTGGTTCGGCACCCAGCGCCTCGACTTCCGGCCGCAGGACTACTGGAAGGCCGGGTCCAAGGTGACGTTGAAGATCGCCCTGGACGGGGTGCAGGGCGCCAGCGGCGTCTACGGCGTGCAGTCCAAGACCGTCACCTTCACCATCGGCCGCAACCAGGTCTCCACGGTCGACGCCAAGACGCAGATGATGACCGTGCAGCAGGACGGGAAGACCGTCAAGACGATCCCGGTCTCGACGGGCAGTGCCGAACACACCACGTACAACGGGCAGATGGTGATCTCCGAGAAGTTCACCGAGACGCGGATGAACGGCGCGACGGTCAACTTCGGCGGCGAGTACGACATCAAGGACGTGCCGCACGCCATGCGCCTGTCCACCTCGGGGACCTTCCTGCACGGCAACTACTGGTACAAGGGGAACCCGTTCGGCAACGCGGGAACCAGCCACGGCTGCGTGGGGCTCCGGGACGTCCAGGGCGCCCAGGGCGACACCCCCGCCAAGTGGTTCTTCGATCACTCGCTGATCGGCGACGTGGTGACGGTCAAGGGCTCGCCCGACAAGACGATCGCCCCCGACAACGGCCTGAACGGCTGGAACATGCCGTGGAGCGAGTGGCAGGCGGGCAGCGCCGCCTGACCCTCCGTCGGAGGCGGCCCGGAGCACCGCCCCGGGCCGCCTCCCCTCAGCTTTCCCGTGCCTTTCCCCGCCGTTCCAAGCCGATGAGAATGTTTCGGCCATGCCCGCTGCGCGAAGCGCGCGCAAGGGCTACGTTGAGCACCCTCTACGTGACGAACAGCTACGGCGGGGAGACGCCTTGGTGCCCAACGAGTGCGAGTACGAGACGGCCGAGGAGCACCTCGCCGGTCTGCTCGGCCGCGCGCTGAACTCGTTCGACCTGCCGGACGAGTTGGTCGAGAGCCTCGACTCGGCCCTCGCGCACACCACTTCGCTGCACTCGTCGCTGCACGCCTCGGGCGGCCCCGGCCGCCCCCGGCTCAGCCGCGAGACCTACCGCCACACCTATCTCCTCCTCGACGGCGCCACGGTCACCCTGTGGGAGGTCGTGCACGCCCGGGGCAACGAGGTGTACGCGGACGAGGAGAGCGCCCTGGTGGCCGCGGCCCGGCTGCGCGAGCAGGTCCTGCCGGGCCTGGCGCCCGGGTTCGCGGACGACGACCTGGACCCGGGCCTGACCGACCTGGCGGTCCTGAGCGGGCTGGCGCCGGTGGAGCGCGCCGGGACGGGCAGGACGTACGAGGCGGACGGCTCGGCCGACCACGCGCGGCGGCTGCTGCGCCGCGCCGAGAACCCGGACCGGCCCGGCGAGGGCGTGGCCCGCCTGCTGCGCGGCGCCCTCGCCCACCGCATCACCCGGGCCCTGGGCGGCCACGGCGGGGCGGGCGGGCGCGGCGGGGCCATCCTCTACGAGCACGCGTTCCTGCTCCTGGACGGCGTCGAGCTGAGCCTGTGGGAGGTCGAGCACACGGCGACGCCGGACGGCAGCCACATGTGCGAGGTGTACGCGGCGGAGCGGTCGGCGCGGGCCGCGATGGAGCGGCGGGCGCGGGTTTCCTGACGTAGGTCTTGGCACAAGACGAAGACGCCGGGCGCGGTGGAGGTCTCTCCACCGCGCCCGGCGTCTTCCGTCACCGGCCCCGCGTCACGAGCTGAGCGCGGGCTCCTTGGCGACGTCGTCGGACGGGGCCGCGTCCGCGCCGCCCTCCAGGTGCTGCTTCGGCTTCGCCGGGAGCAGGAACATCCCGATGAAGATCACGACGCAGACCGCCGTCACGACCCACAGCGAGCGCTGGAAGGCGTGCGAGAAGGCCGGGCCGATCTCCGCGAGCTGGAGGTTGTCGCTGATCGCGCCGAAGAAGACCACCGAGACCAGGCCGAGGCCCAGCGCGTTGCCCATCTGCTGCACGGTGTTGATCAGGCCGGACGCCGAACCCGCGTGCTCCTGCGGGACCTCGGAGAGGACCGCGTCGGTGAGCGGGGCGACGATCAGGCCCATGCCGATGCCGAGCACCACCAGCGGCAGCGCCATCTGCCAGGGGGCGATGTCCATGCCGTAGTGGCGCGCCTCCCAGATGTAGATCAGCAGGCCGAGGGCGGTGATCAGGGCGCCCGCCTGGAGCACCTTGCGGCCGAACTTCGGCACCAGGGACTGCACGGACATGCCCGCCGCGGCCGACATGGCGATGGAGAACGGGATGCCGGTCAGACCGGCGCGCAGCGCGCTCCAGCCCAGGCCGATCTGCATGTACAGCGTCCAGACGAGGAAGAAGATGCCCATCGCGATGCCGAACGTCATCTGCACCGCGATGCCCGCCGCGAAGCTCTTCACCCGGAACAGCGAGAGCTCCACCAGCGGCGAACCGTCCTTGGCCGCCTTGTACTTCTCGTACGCCACGAGCGCGCCGAAGACGACGAGGCTGCCGGCCATCGAGAGGTGGCCCCACAGCGGCCAGCCCAGCTCACGGCCGCGGGTCAGCGGGTAGAGCAGCATCAGCAGGCCGAGCGTGACCAGCGCGACGCCCACCAGGTCGAGCTTGAGGGCCTTGGGCGCCTTGGACTCGGAGATGAACTTGGCGCCCAGGACCAGGCCCGCGATGCCGACCGGCAGGTTGATCAGGAAGATCGGACGCCACTCCAGGCCGAACAGGTTCCACTCGGTCAGCAGCGCGCCCAGGATCGGGCCGGAGACCGCGCCCAGGCCGATGACCGCGCCGAACATGCCGAACACCTTGCCGCGCTCCTCCGCCGGGAAGGTCGCGTGGATGATCGAGAGCACCTGCGGCACCATCAGGGAGGCCATGCCGCCCTGGAGGATGCGGGAGGCGACCAGCATCTCCGGGTTGGCCGCGAAGCCGCAGAGCGCCGAGGCGATGGTGAAGCCGGTCATGCCTATGAGGAACAGCCGCTTGCGGCCGTGGATGTCGCCGAGGCGGCCACCGGTGATCAGACCGGCGGCGAACGCCAGGGCGTACCCCGCGGTGATCCACTGGATCGAGGCGAAGGTCGCCCCGGTGTCCTTCTGGATCGAGGGAATCGCTACGTTGACGATCGTGACGTCGACCAGGTCCATGAAGGCCGCGGTCATCACGATGGCCAGGGCGAACCACCGTCGGCGGTCGTTCGCGGCGGCCGCTGTGCCGGGGCCCGCGGCTTCTGGGGGATTGGTCGTGGTGGAGGTCATGGAAGGAAGTTAGACCGTATGTAGGTCAGACTGCGTCCTAATTTTCCCGCATCCTGGATCTCATGACGGACACCCCGGCTCGGCTCCTCCAGCTCCTGTCCCTGCTCCAGACGCCCCGCGAGTGGCCCGGCGGCGAGCTCGCCGACCGGCTCGGCGTCTCGCGGCGCACGGTCCGCCGGGACGTCGACCGGCTGCGCGAGCTCGGCTACCCGGTCCAGGCGACGCTGGGCGCGGACGGCGGCTACCGGCTGGTGGCCGGGAAGGCGATGCCGCCGCTGGTCCTCGACGACGAGGAGGCCGTGGCCATCGCGGTCGGGCTGCGGGCGGGCGCGGGGCACGCGGTCGACGGCGTGGAGGAGGCGTCGGTGCGGGCGCTGGCCAAGCTGGAGCAGGTGCTGCCGTCCCGGCTGCGGCACCGGGTCGCCACCCTCCAGGCCGCCACGATGCCGCTGGTGGGGCCGTGGCGGGGCGACGGCGCGACCGTCGACCCGCACACCCTGACCGTGATGGCCTCGGCCGTCACCGGCAAGGAGCGGCTGCGCTTCGACTACCGCAAGGGCGACGGCAGCGAGTCCCGCCGCCAGGTCGAGCCGTACCGGCTGGTGTCGACGGGTCGGCGCTGGTACCTCGTCGCGTACGACATCGAGCGCGAGGACTGGCGTACGTTCCGGGTCGACCGGGTGGAGAACCCGTTCGCGACGGGGTCGCGGTTCGCGGCCCGGGAGCTGCCCGCGCAGAACGCGGCGGAGTTCGTGAGCCGGTCGCTGAACCGGATGCAGCCGGAGCTGGACCTGGACGTGACGTTCGAGGCGCCCGCCGACTTCGTGGCGGCGCGGCTCACGGGGATGGGCACGCCGGTGCCGCTCGGGGAGGCGCGGTGCCGGCTGCGGGCGCGGGTCACGGAGTCACTGGAGTGGGTGGCGGTCCGGCTGGCGCTGGTGGACTGCGAGTTCGCGGTGGCGTCGCCGGTCGCCCTGACGGAGTACCTGGCGGATCTGGGCGGCCGGATCACTAGGGCTGCGGGGCCCGGGCTGGGGTGACCGGGCAAGGGGGAGCCCCCGGCACCAGGGGGGGTGGGTGCCGGGGGCTCGTCTGTGGGGGCGGCCGTGGTTACGCCGCCGCGTCGAAGCCCGTGTCGCGGGCCATCTTCTTCAGTTCGAGCAGCGCGTGCTTCTCGATCTGGCGGATGCGCTCGCGGGTGAGGCCGTGCTCCTTGCCGACCTCCGTCAGCGTGCGCTCGCGGCCGTCGACGATTCCGTACCTCATCTTGATGATGGAGGCGGTGCGCTGGTCGAGCTTGCCGATCAGGTCGTCGAGCTCCTCGCTGCGCAGCAGCGTGAGCACGGACTGCTCGGGGGAGATCGCCGACGTGTCCTCCAGGAGGTCGCCGAACTGGGTCTCGCCCTGGTCGTCGACCGCCATGTTGAGCGAGACCGGGTCGCGCGCCCAGTCCAGGACGTCGATGACCCGCTCCGGGGTGGAGCCCAGCTCCGCCGCCACCTCGGTGGCCTCCGGCTCCCTGCCGTTCTCCCGGTTGAACTCGCGCTGGACGCGGCGGATGCGGCCCAGCTCCTCCACCAGGTGGACGGGCAGGCGGATGGTGCGGGACTGGTCGGCTATCGAGCGCGTGATGGCCTGGCGGATCCACCACGTCGCGTACGTCGAGAACTTGAAGCCCTTGGCGTAGTCGAACTTCTCCACCGCGCGGACCAGGCCCGCGTTGCCCTCCTGGATCAGGTCGAGCAGGGGCAGGCCCGCCCTCGGGTAGCGCCGGGCGACGGCGACGACGAGGCGGAGGTTGGAGCGGATGAAGAGGTCCTTGGCCCGGTCACCGGCGGCGACCAGGGTTTCGAGCTCCTCGCGAGAGGCGCCACCGGCCTTGCTCGACCCCGCCGCGTAAGCGGCTGATGTCACTGTGCCGTCGAGGATCTGGCGTGCGTACACACCCGCCTCGATGGTCTGGGAGAGCTCGACCTCTTTGGCGGCGTCGAGCAGCGGCGTGCGCGCGATCTCGTCGAGGTACATCCCGACCAGGTCGCGGTCGGCGATCTCCCCGCTGACGGCGCGAACACTGCTCCCCGACCCGGATCCGCTGCTTGCGGTCCGACGGGCGACGGCGCGGGTTGCCATGCGTGCTCCCTTGCTGTGTAGGTCGCGACACCCTCCCGGGTGCCCTGCATCCGATGGAAACAACGGCTGGAATCCGGACAGAATTCCCGTCCCGCCCATCGATTTTCCGGATCATGCAGTACCCTGTGCCGCCACCGGTGGCGGACGGATGCCGCGGGAACGTACAGAGGCGCAGGTCAGGCCCGGTGCCGGGACTCTCCCACCCGGCCGCGACGACCGCCCACATGAGACCGGCGTCACACCCGAAACAGTTGCCTTCACCCCGGAAGAGCCCCATCCCCGTTTTCCGCTCTCCCACCCTGAAGACGACCCGCACCGCCTTCTGGTTGCTCAGGATGTCCAAACTGCCCGAATTCCCGGGTACCCGTTCCGGCCGGACCGCTCTCAGCCGAACTGCACCGACCTCTTGGCCAGCCCCATCCAGAAGCCCTCGATGACACTGCGGGCCCCGCCCAGCTCGCCCTCGGAGGCGCCCAGGGTCACGAACAGCGGGGCGAAGTGCTCGGTGCGCGGGTGGGCCAGGCGGCCCGCCGGGGACTTGCTCTCGAAGTCGAGCAGGGCGTCCACGTCGGCGGCGGCCAGGGCGCGCGCTCCCCAGTCGTCGAACTCGGCCGACCAGCCGGGCACCCCGCCCGCATGGCGCAGCGCCGCCAGGTTGTGGGTGAAGAAGCCGCTGCCGACGATCAGGACGCCCTCGTCGCGCAGCGGCGCGAGCTTACGCCCGACGTCCATGAGCTTCCGCGGGTCGAGCGTCGGCAGCGAGATCTGGAGTACGGGGATGTCGGCATCCGGGTACATCTCCACCAGCGGGACGTACGCGCCGTGGTCGAGGCCGCGGTCCGGGATGTCCTGGACCGGCGTTCCTGCGCCGCGCAGCAACTTCCGTACACTGTCGGCGAGTTCGGGGGCGCCCGGAGCCGCGTACCGCACCTGGTAGTAGTACTCGGGGAAGCCCCAGAAGTCGTACACCAGCGGGACCGTCTCGACGGCGCCGAGGGCGAGCGGGGCCTCCTCCCAGTGGGCGGAGACCATCAGGATCGCCCGGGGGCGGGGCAGGCCGGCCGACCAGGCGGCCAGCTCGCCCGGCCAGACGGGGTCGTCGGCGAGCGGCGGGGCGCCGTGCGAGAGGTAGAGGGCGGGCATCCGCCCCGCACCGGAACCGGAGGTACCGGCGGCGTCGGCCGCTTCGGCGGCGACTGCGGAAGTGGCGGTCATGGCGGACTCCCTGTCTACTGGACCCAGGATCTGCTTGAACTCTAAAGTTTTCCCTTATGCCGAGATTAGCGGTATCTTGTTCAACTTTCAAGGAGTGGCCCGTACAGTGGAGTCCATGACCACCACCCCCGCCGAGGAGCCGCGCTGGCTCAGCGACGACGAGCAGCGCACCTGGCGTGCCTACCTCCATGCCACCACGCTCCTGGAAGACCATCTGGACCGCCAGCTCCAGCGTGACGCCGGGATGCCGCACATCTACTACGGCCTGCTCATCCAGCTCTCCGAGGCGCCCCGGCGGCGGCTGCGGATGACCGAGCTGGCCATCGGCGCCAAGATCACCCGGTCCCGGCTCTCGCACGCCATCGCGCGCCTGGAGAAGAACGGCTGGGTGCGGCGCGAGGACTGCCCCTCCGACAAGCGCGGCCAGTTCGCGGCGCTCACCGACGAGGGCTTCGCCGTCGTGGAGCGCACCGCGCCCGGCCATGTGAGCGCCGTGCGCCAGGCGCTGTTCGACCGGCTCACCCCCGAGCAGACCGAGCAGCTCGGCACGGTCATGCGGGCGATCGCCGAGGGCCTCCAGCCCAAGGACGCGAACGCGGACCTGCCCTGGCTCCGCTGAGCCGGACAGATCCGCGTTCTGTTCCTTGCGTGTACTCGCTCTCCGCTTACGCGTCCCCCACGTAGGCGGCGGGCGTCAGTGGGCGACCACCGGGACCCGGATCTCGTCCTCGGCGCCTTCGCCGTCGCCGGAGCCGGTCAGCGAACCGGTGTCCGGGCGGCCGGTGTTGACGAGGGTGAACGCGATCGCCGAGGCGACCACCAGGATGCCGACCGCCCACCAGATGGCGCTGGTGAAGCCGTGCACCATCGCCTGGAGCTTCAGCAGCTCCACGCTCTTGGCCCCGGCGGCGTGCGAGGTGACGTACGCCGTGGTGGCCGAGGCGGCGATGGTGTTCAGCAGGGCCGTGCCGATGGCGCCGCCCACCTGCTGCGAGGTGTTGACCATGGCGGAGGCGACGCCCGCGTCACGCGGCTCGACCCCGATGGTGGCCAGCGACATGGCCGGCATGAAGGCGGTGCCCATGCCGAGGCCCAGCAGGATCTGCGCCGGCAGGATCAGCCCGGCGTACGAGGTGTCGATCTGGAGCTGGGTCAGGATCAGCATGCCGACGCCGGCGGTCAGGAAGCCGGGGCCCATCAGCAGGCGCGGCGCGACCCGGGTCATCAGCCGGGCGCCGATCTGGGTGGATCCGGTGATCATGCCCGCGATCATCGGCAGGAACGCGAAGCCGGTCTTGACCGGCGAGTAGCCCTTCACGACCTGGAGGTAGTACGTCAGGAAGAGGAAGAGGCCGAACATCGCGATGATCGCGAGGCCGAGGGAGAGGTAGACCCCGCCCCGGTTGCGGTTGGTGACCACGCGCAGCGGCAGCAGCGGGTTCTTGACCTTGGCCTCGGTGACCACGAACGCGATCAGCAGCACGGCCGCCGAGACGAACATGGACACGGTCAGCGTGTCGGACCAGCCGGCCGACTCGGCGCGGGTGAAGCCGTACACCAGGGCGACCAGGCCGAGGGTGGACAGGACCACGCCGGGGACGTCCAGCGGCGAGCGGTTGCGGGTGCCCGAGGGCTCGCGGATGACGAAGTAGGCACCGGCGGCCGCGACGATCGCGAACGGGATGTTGACGAAGAAGGTCCAGCGCCAGTTCAGGTACTCGGTGAGGAAGCCGCCGAGGATCAGGCCGACGGCGCCGCCGCCGCCCGCGATCGCGCCGTAGATGCCGAACGCCTTGGCGCGCTCCTTGGCGTCGGTGAACATCACCGCGAGCAGGGAGAGCGCGGCGGGCGCGAGCAGCGCGCCGAACGCGCCCTGGAGCGCGCGGGAGCCGAGCAGCATGGCCTGGCCGGTGGCCGCGCCGCCGAGCGCGGAGGCCGCGGCGAAGCCGAGCAGACCGACGACGAAGGTGCGCTTGCGTCCCCAGAGGTCGGCTATGCGGCCGCCGAAGAGCAGCAGACCGCCGAAGGCGAGGGCGTAGGCCGTGATGACCCACTGCTTGTTGCCGTCGGAGATGCCCAGGTCGGTCTGGGCGGAGGGCAGGGCGATGTTCACGATCGTCGCGTCGAGCACGACCATCAGCTGGGCGAGCGCGATGAAGGCGAGGGCCTTCCAGCGACTGGGGTCAGGACCGAGGTCCTGGGCGGGAGCAGCCTGGGCTGTTTTCGACATGGGTGTAGCCACCTTGGGACGCGATGTGCGATGAGCTGGGTGCTAAGTACGGTTACGGGAAGCGGAGTTGCCGCCGACCGCGGGTTCGGTTACGGCTGGCTGAGGTCCTGCAGGGTCGCCGCCGTCCCCGGCAGCTCCGACCGCGCCGGGGCCATGAGCCCGTCGAGGAAGAGCTGGAGGTGGCGGTGGACGAACCGGTCCATGTTCGGGCACGCGGTGCCCGGCAGCGGCCGGGTGAGCTGGGTGAGGGCGACCATCAGATCGCCCACGTCGACGTCGTCGCGCAACTGGCCGCTGCGCCGGGCCCGCGCCATGAGGTCCCGGACGGCCTCGTCCAGTCGCTCGCGGGAGGCGTTGAGCTCCGGCAGGTCCTTGTCGAAGCCCTCGGAGAGCATCGGGCACAGGGCTCCGATGCGCTCGTCGGCCGCCGCGAACACGAACCGCCGCAGCGCGGCGAAGGCGTCGGGCTCCTCGGCGGTCGCGGTCTCCGCGGCCGTCGAGACCCGCTCCATGACCGCGAGCACCACGCTGGTGATCAGCTCGGCGCGGTCCTTGAAGTGCCGGTAGAGGGTGGCGTTGCCGATGCCCGCGCGCCGCGCGATCTCGTCGAGCGGCACCATGGCGCCCTCCTCGACGAACATCTCGCGCGCGGCCGCGATGATCCGCTCCCGGTTGCGCAGGGCGTCGGCCCGCGGCCGCGGGGCGCGACGGGGCTCCGCTGCGGTGGTCGGGGTGGCGGTGGACACGGCGTGCTCCTTCTCTCGTACGTACGAAGTCGTCGTCCGAAGCGGAAGCTCCGAAGCAGAAGCTCCGAAGCAGAAGCGGGGAAGCTCTCCCCGTTTCGGCGGGACACAGGTGCAAACGGGGAAAGGATCCCCGGTTATTTCCGGCTCGGCGACCTGTTTGGTGTGACCTGAGTCACACCTTCCTCTTGTGGAAACCACACGCCCGGCCCACCCAGCGCGCGCCCGCGACACGCCCGACACAGGGTGATCGCACGAGCGCAGTCAGGAACGGCCTGCTGCCGGTGGCCGAAGGCGGGCGTGCGCATGGAGGAGTCCGGCAGAGCTCGCCGTCGGATATCCGGCGGTCCGCGCGACCCGCGCCGCCGCCGCACCCTCGCGGGCGCGGCCCTCGCCGCCGTGGTGCTCGCCTCGATGACCTCGGGCAGCACCACCCTGGCGCCCCCCTTCCGGGCGTCGGCGGGACCGGTGGCCACCGGCAGCGAGACGGCGCTCGGACCGTGCCGGATCACCGCCACGCTCGGCGTGCAGATGTCCGAGGGCCTGCCCACCCCGCCCGGCTACGCCCACTCCACGGGCACGGTCCGCGCGCTCACCCTGATGGTCGACTTCCCGGACGCGCAGGGCACGGAGTCCGCGCTGAGCCGGTACGCGGAGTTCTTCCCGCAGACCACCGAGTGGTTCCGCACCGCGTCGTACGGGCGGCTCGACTACCGGCCCGACATCCCCCTCCCGCAGTGGCTGCGGATGCCGCAGGCGTTCTCGGCGTACGGCATCGAGCGCGGCTCGCCGTACGAGCCGGGCTATCGGCGGCTGGTCAAGGACATCGTGGCGGCGGCCGACTCCAAGGTGAACTTCGCGGCGTACGACCTGGTCAACATCCTGATGTCGCCGAACGCGGGGCCCTCCGCCCTGGACACGGTGCTGTCGGTGACGTTCTCCGGGAACGAGGACGCGCCGCTCGCGGACGGTGTCCCGCTCTCCAACACGTCCTTCGTCTACAGCCGCCAGGACGACGGCTCCGGCTCCTACCGCGAGACGGGCTACCGGGTGCTGCCGCACGAGAACGGCCACGTCTTCGGGCTGCCCGACCTTTACACGCCCGAGGGCGGGGGCGCGGTCGGCCACTGGGACATCATGTCCGAGGACTGGGGGGCCAACAACGACATGCTCGGCTGGCACAAGTGGAAGCTGGGGTGGCTGGACAACTCGCAGGTGGGGTGCGCGTCGGCTGCGGCGGGCGTGAGCGAGTACGTGCTGCGTCCGCTGTCGGCGCCGGGTGCGGGTCGCAAGCTGGTCTTCGTCCCGCTGTCGGACGAGTCCGGGTATGCGTTGGAGGTGCGGACTCGTACGGGGAATGACGAGGCGGTGTGCAAGCCGGGGGTTCTGGTGTACCGGGTCAGCACGGATGTGGATACGGGGCGTGGTCCCATCACTGTCGCGGACAGCGCGAAGGACAGTGGGGGCTGCACGCGTCGTCCCAACGTGCATGCGGAGCTGTCCGATGCGCCGTTCGCGGCGGGGGAGACGTTCACGGATCGGGAGCGGGGGGTGCGGGTTTCTGTGCTGGGGGTGGACGAGCTGGGCAACTATCGAGTGCGGGTGTCCCGGGGCTGAAATTTCCCCACCCCACCCCTTCCCGAAAGCCCTCTGGCGGGCGGCCGGGTGCTTCGTCTGCGGGCCGTCCCCAACTGGTCGCGCAGTTCCCCGCGCCCCTTAAATGCGCCCCTGCGGGGCGCCCCTTTGGGGGCGCGGGGAACTGCGCGAGCAACCGGCCACGGTCCGCAGTCGAAAGAAAGCGGGGTGCAGGGGGCGGAGCCCCCGCCTCGGGGTTCGGGGGCGAAGCCCCCGGGAGACCGTCCTCAGCCCCCACCCACCCCCGGAGGGTTTAGGGAAGGGGCGGGGTGGGGGGCTTCAAAGTCGCGGAGACTTCCGCCCGTAGCTCTCGCTTCAGGATCTTGCCCGTGGCGTTGCGTGGTAGGGGAACCGTTCGGACCAGGACGTGTGCCGGGACCTTGAACGCGGCCAGGACACGGGACGCGTACCGGCGCAGGTCGTCCGGGGTGACCGTCGTGGACACCTGCACCACCGCCGCCACCTCCTCCCCCAGCAAGCCGTGCGGCACCCCCACCACCGCCACGTCCCGCACCGCCGGATGCCCGTGCAGGACCGACTCGACCTCCACGCAGTAGACGTTCTCGCCGCCCCGGATCACCACGTCCTTGATCCGGTCGACGACCGCGAAGCGGCCGTCCCGGGCCACCGCCAGGTCGCCGGTGCGGAACCAGCCGTCCACGAAGGCCAGTTCGGTGGCGGCGGGGTCGTTCCAGTAGCCGCGCACGTTCGCCTGGGCGCGCAGCCAGAGCTCGCCGACCTCGCCGTCCGGCACGTCCGCGCCGGAGCGGTCGACGACCCGCACCTCGGTGGTGGGGGTGGGGCGGCCCACGCTGCCCGGCCACTCCCGGTACTCCGCGCCGAAGTTGGCCAGCACTCCCCCGCTGGTCTCGGTCAGCCCGTACCCGTTGCGCGGCTCGATCCGCTCCCCGTACCGCTCGGTGAGGCGGGCCACCAGGGTGGGCGGCGCGGTGGAGCCGCCGGTGTTGAACATCCGCAGCGACTCCAGCGGGTCGCCCGCCCGCTCGGCCTCGTCGAGCAGTTGCAGGGCGGTGGTGGGGACGCCCGCGTAGTGGGTGACGCCGTGCTCGCGGATCAGCGCGAGCGCCCGCCGGGCGTCCCACTTGCGCATCATGACCAGGGTGCCGCCCGACCCCATCACCGAGTAGAACCCGCTGAACCCGGCGACGTGGAAGAAGGGGTAGGTGACGAGGGAGACCGGCGCGGGGCCCTGGCCCGGCACCAGGCCCCGGCCGAGCGCCGAGGCCGCCGCGTGGAAGCGCGGGTTCATCGCCGCCCCGGCCTGGGCGAGGTGCGTGGCGACGGCGCCCTTGGGGCGGCCGGTGGTGCCGGAGGTGTAGATGATCGTGGCGTCGTCCTCGGGCGCGACCGTCACGTCCGGCGGCCCGGCGGCGGGGTCGGCCGGGCCCAGGTCCTCGTACGCCTCGAAGCCCTCGGGCAGCGGGCCCGCGCCCTCGAAGACCACGCCCGGCACCCGCGCCCCGCGCGCCCACCGCTCGACCCGCGCCAGCCGCTCCCCGTCCACGAGCAGCACGCCGGGCGCGCAGTCGTCGAGCGCGTACGCCAGCTCGGCCTCGGTCCACCAGGCGTTCAGCGGCACCGCCACCAGACCGGCCAGCTGCGCGGCCCAGAACGCGATGTGCCACTCGGGCAGGTTCCGCATCGCCACCACCGCGCGGTCGCCGGGCCGCAGCCCGTACACCTCGACCAGCCGCCGGGCCAGCGCGGAGGCGGCCGCGAAGAACTGGGCGTAGGTGTGGGTGCCGCTCTCCGCCACCAGGAAGGGCCGGTCGCCGTAGGCCCAGGTGACCTCCACGAACTCGCGCAGGGTCCGCGGGCCCCCGGCGTAGACCGGCACCCCGTCCGGGCCCCGCTCGACGGCGAAGGGCGCCCCGGGTGCGGTGAGGAGCGCTTCTGCGGCGGCGGGGGTGTACGGCACGGGGTGCCCTCCTTGGCGGCGGGTGCGGGGCGCGGGGCTCCCCCACAACATAAACGCCGCCCCTCTCAGACCGGTCGGCGCGCCTCCCCCGTCAGCGGCCCGACGCCGGAGCGGATCACTCCGGTCAGTGCCTCGGCGAGGATCCGTACGCCGTCCTCGGTGAGCACCGACTCGGCGTGGAACTGCATCGAGGCGAAGCCCGGGCCGCGCAGCGCGTGCACCTCGCCGGTGTCCGGGTCGCGGCTGATCTCGATGACGCCGTGGTCGGGGTGGGTGAGCTTGTCGTCGGCGCTGCGGGCGGCGAACGTGTTGTAGAAGCCCACCCGCTCGTACGCGCCGAACAGGTCGATCTCCTTCTGGACGCCCTGGTTGGGGGTGTCGCGGCGGGCCAGACCCAGGCCCAGCAGGGTGGAGAGGACCTGGTGGCTGAGGCAGACGGCCACGAACGGGCGCCGGTCGTCGAGGAGCCGGGTCACCGCGCCCCGCAGATGCGCGATCTTGGGGTGGGCGGTCTCCCGGGGGTCGCCCGGACCGGGGCCCATGACGACCAGGTCGTGGTCGGCCACGTCGTACGGCTCGTCGAACCGACGGACCATCACATCGAGGCCAAGCGCCGCCAGTTCGTGGCCGATCATCGAGGTGAAGGTGTCCTCCGCGTCCACGATCAGCACGCTGCGCCCGGCGAGCTCCTCGACGGGGGCCGCGCGCTGTGCGGGGTCGCGCAGCCAGAAGCGGGCGATGCGGTCGTTGCGGTGCTCCAGCGCCTCGCGCACCCGGGCGTGCCCGGCGAACCGCTCGACGGGGGCCGGGCGGGGCGCGCCCGCCGGGCCCGCTTCGAGGGCGGCGAGCAGCCCGGCGGCCTTCGCCCGGGTCTCGGCGACCTCGCTCACCGGGTCGGAGTGGCGCACCAGGGTCGCGCCCACGCCGATGCTGAGCCGCCCCTCGTCGCTGATGTCGGTGGTGCGGATGAGGATGGCGGAGTCCATGGTGCGCCCGCCCTGCTCGTCGCGGCCGACGAGGGCCATGACGCCGCTGTAGTAGCCGCGCCCCTCCGGCTCGTACCGCGTGATCACCTTGCAGGCGCTCTCCAGCGGGCTGCCGGTCACGGTGGGGGCGAACATCGTCTCGCGCAGGATGTCGCGCACGTCGTGGCCGGTGCGGCCCTCGATGAAGTACTCGGTGTGCGCGAGGCGGCCCATCTCCTTGAGGTACGGGCCGACGACCCGGCCGCCGCCCTCGCAGATCCGCGCCATCATCTTGAGCTCTTCGTCGACCACCATGTAGAGCTCGTCGGCCTCCTTGCGGTCGGCGAGGAAGGCCATCACGCCGGGCAGGTCGGGGCCCGCCGCCGGGTAGCGGTAGGTGCCGCTGATGGGGTTCATCACGGCGGTGCCGCCGTGCAGGCTGACATGCCGCTCGGGGCTGGCGCCGACGAAGGTGCGCCCGCCGGTGTGCACCAGGAACGTCCAGTACGCGCCGGACTCCCGCTCGACCAGGCGCCGGAAGAACGACAGGGCGCTGTGCGGGGTGTACGGCGTGATGTCGGCGACGAAGGCGCGCTTGATGACGAAGTTGGCGCCCTCGCCGTTGCCGATCTCGCGCTCGATGACGTCGCGCACGATCGCCGCGTAGCTGTCGTCGGGCACGTCGAAGCGGCCGTCGGCGAGCGTGACCGGCTCGTCGGGCAGCCTCCGTAACGCCTCGGCGAGCGGCAGTTCGCCCTGCTCCTCGACGGACATGACGAGCAGCGGCTCGCCGTCGTCGGTGCTGGTGAAGCCGCGCTCGGAGATCTGGCGGTACGGGACGACCGCGAGCACCTCGTGGCGGGCACCCTCGCCGGCGGGCGCGTCCGGCAGCGGTATGTCGGCCAGGGTGTCGACGTCGAAGACCTCGCCGAGCAGCACTTCGAGGACGTCGCGGCCGAGCGTCTCGGGCCGGTGCAGCAGGGCGTACGCGGCGGGGTCCCGCGCCAGCACCCGGCCCAGCAGGTCCGGCTCCGAGGGGAGTCTCTCGCTCATCGGCCCGCCCCGTCCGCCGGGGCCAGCTCGGCGAGGACCGACTTGGCGGTGGTGACCACGGCACAGCGCTCGGCCGCGTAGTCCAGGGCCATGCGGTGGTACTGCTCGGAGAAGTCCGCGACCGCGTCGGCGACGAGGAAGGGCTGGATGTCGTTGGTGAACGCCTCCACCGCCGTCATCAGGATGCCCACGTGCGCGTACACCCCGCAGACGATCAGCTGGTCGCGGCCGGCCGCGCGCATCCGCTCAAGGAGGTCCGACTTGAAGAACGCGCTGTAGCGCCACTTGGTGAACACCCAGTCGTCCGGGCCCGGTTCGAGCGCGTCGATCACCTTGCGGTCCTCCGGGGCGACGCGCATGCCCGGCCCCCAGAAGTCCTTCAGGAGCCCGCGCTCCTGGTCGCTCATCCCGCCGGGCTGCGCGGTGTACGCCACCGGCATCCCGGCCGCCGCGCAGCTCTCGCGCAGCAGGGCGGCGTTGCGCACCAGGGCGGCGCCGGGCGCCTGGTCCGCCGGGAACGGCCGCAGGAAGTAGCGCTGCATGTCGTGCACGAGCAGCACGGCGCGGTTCGGGTCGACCTTCCAGGTCGCGGTGTTCGCGGGGAGGTCGCCCTCGGAGGGCATCGGGTACGGGTCGATGGTGGGCAGGCCCGCCATGGGTGGTCCTTTCACTGTGCCAGGTGCTCCGCTGGAAATGTGCTTCGTCGGCTGCGGGCTGACTGTGGCTGGGCGCGCAGTTCCCCGCGCCCCTGAAGGGCCCGAAGGGCCCCCGAAGAGCCCCTGGATCAGCCCAGCCAGGCCGACGCCACCGAGACCGCCTGGCGTGGGTTGAGGCGGGGGTCGCAGAAGCTCGTGTACTTGTCGCCGACCTCGTGCAGCCGGTCCTGGTCCGTGACGCATTCGGTGACGTCGTCGGGGGTGGTCTCCAGATGGATGCCGCCCGCCGTGCCGCCCGCCGCCGTGACCGCGCGGTGGAACTCCACGACCTCCCGTACGACGGTCTTCACCAGCCGCGTCTTGAGGCCCTCGGGGCCGTTGACGGTGTTGCCGTGCATCGGGTCGGTCAGCCAGATCACCGGGTGGCCCGCCGCGCGCACCGCCGCCACCAGCGACGGCAGCCGCTCCCCCACGGTGTCCGCGCCCATCCGGGCGATCAGCGTGAGGCGTCCCGGCACCCGCTCGGGGTCGAGCTTCTCGCAGAGCGCCAGCAGTTCCGCCGAGGTCGTGCGCGGGCCCACCTTGCAGGCCACCGGGTTGGCCACGGCCGCGAGCAGCGCCACATGGGCGCCGTCCACCTGGCGGGTGCGCTCGCCGATCCACGGCCAGTGGGTGGAGGTGAGCAGCAGGCGGCCGTCGTCCAGGCGGCGCACCATCGGCAGTTCGTAGTCGAGCAGCAGCGCCTCGTGGCTGGTCCACACCGGCGCCTCGTGCCGGGCCCCGCGCGCCGGGCCGCTCCAGCCGAGCAGGTCCAGGATGCCGCGCGCGGACCGGTAGCCGGTGAGCATCCGGGTGGGGTCGGGCTTGCGCAATTCGGGGTCGGGTTCGGGAGCGTTGACCATGTGGCCCCGGTAGACGGGGAGTTCGACCCCGGCGACCGTCTCGGTGGGCCGGGAGCGGGGCTTGCCGTACTGGCCCGCCAGGCGGCCGACCCGCAGGACGGGCTTGTGCGAGGTCATCCGCATGACCCCGGCCAGCACGTCGAGCAGCCCCACCTTGCGGGCCACGTCGCCGTGGCTGTTCTCCGCCCAGTCCTCGGCGCAGTCGCCGGACTGGACGACCTGGACCCGCCCGGCCGCGACCTCGGCGAGGCGGCCGCGGAGGTGGTCGACGTCCTCCGCCTCGACGAGCGGCGGCAGCGCGGCGAGCTCCTGCCTGACCCGTACGAGTTCCGCGTGGCCCTCCCAGTCCGGTTGCTGCACTGCGGGCAACGAGCGGAGGAACGTGTGGACGCTGTGCACCTGATACCTCCCAGGGTGGCGTGGCACCGCTCACCCGAGGGCGGATCAGCAAGCGGCCGGACGCCGAGCCTCGCCGACCGCGCGAGCAAAACCGAAGCGGGTTTGTGGGACTCCCGGAAGTGCGGGCGGAACCTCGGCCCGACTTGACGGAGTGTGCGTCGCGGCGCCCCGACGGGATCCGGCCGGGGCGGGCCCGGGCGAGTTGCGCGCGCGCCGCGCGGTGGCGCAGTCACCACCGGGGCGCACCGTACCGCGTGGCGCCGCGCCGGGAACGGGTGCGCCGGCGGGTCGGCAGTGGCGAGCCACCCACGCGGCGGCGCGATGGGGTGCCCCGTGCACCTCGCCCGTCCGTCGAGTCCCGGCCATTCTCGAAGGGGTGGCTTCGATCAGCCGCCCAAACACCACTAGATGGGGGTTTCTGGTGAGCGTTCCCGCCGGCAGTATGAGGTCTGTCTGGAATCGTCGCGCTGTGCCGTCGCAGCGGACTTCACCGGCGGTCATGTACGAGCGCGAGTTCATGCTCAGGGACATGAGCAACGTGCTGTTCGCCTCCTTACCCAGGCGCGACCAGCGGCACAAGGGCGAGCAGTATCTGCGCGGGCTGCTGACGGCGAAGGGGCGCCGGTCCATCAGGAACGTGGCGGCCTGCCTGGGCGATCCCACCCTTGAGCAGACCCTGCACCACTTCATCTGCAACTCCACCTGGGAGTGGCGCCCGGTGCGCGAGGCGCTGGCCTGCTGGCTGGGCCAGGTGATCCAGCCGCAGGCCTGGGTGGTGCGGCAGATGTCGATCCCCAAGTCCGGCAGCCACTCGGTGGGCGTGGGCCGCAGCTTCGACCTCTACCGCAACCAGATGTTCCACGGCCAGCAGGCCTTCGGCGTGTGGTCCGCCTCCGAGGAGGCGGCGGCGCCGGTGAACTGGCGCCTGGTCCTGCCCGCGGGCCCGGGCGAGGAGAAGGATAGGGCCACCGGCGCGTCCGGCGGAAGGTCCTCCCGGCACCCCGTCGAGTCGCCCGAGGAGTGCGCCACCACCGCGGCGCTGGAGTTCGCGGGCCTGCACGGCGCCCCGCTGCTGCCCGTGGTGCTGGATCTTCCGGTGCGCGACCCGGAGGCGCTGGTGCGGCGGTTCGGCGCGGCCGGGGTGCCGGTGCTCGCGCGCGTCGGGGCCGCCTCCCTGTTCACCGTGGAGGAGCCCGCCCTGGCCCGGTTCGGCACGGGTCCGCTGCCGGTGCAGCGGATCCTCGACTCGGTCAAGGGGCGCCGCCAGCGGGTCGGCAGGTTCGACCCGGGCGCGCCCTCGGGCGTACGGCACACTCCGGCCGTCAAGGTGCGGGTGGGGCTGCCGGGCGGGACGCCGGTGTTCCGGGACGCCCGCGAGGGCGGGCTCGCGCTGGTCGGGGAGTGGGAGGAGGCGCACCGGGCGCCCACCCAGCTGTGGCTCACCAACATGGGCGGCGTGCCCACGTCCACCCTGCTGAGCCTGACCCGGCTGGCCGACCGGGTCGGCCGGGACTTCGCGGACCACGGGGACCGGTCGGGGCTGCGGGACTTCGAGGGGCGGTCGCTGCGCGGCTGGCACTGCCACATGACGCTGGCCTCGGCGGCGCACGCCCTGGAGGTCCTGACGGCGAGCCGCAGGCCGGTGGAGGGCTACTTCCCCAAGGTGTCCTGATTCCCCGGGGTGTCGTGCGGGCCGACGGCGGCCCCGCGCTGCCCGAGCACCGCCTCCCGGCGGCGGCGCAGCACGTCCCGGGCGCGCAGCAGCCGTAGCGCCAGCTGCGCCTCGGTGGCGCGCTCGGGCTGCTGCCAGCCGGGGCCGAGCAGCTCCGTGATGCGGTCGAGGCGGCGGGTCACCGTGTTGGCGTGGACGTGCAGGCCGCCCGCCGCGCGGGTCGGGCTGCTGCCCGCGGCGAAGTACGCCTCCATCGTCGCCACCAGGTGCGTCGCGCGCTCGGTGTCGTGGTCGAGGACCGGCCCGATGACCGAGGCGACGAACCCGTCGACGTCGTGGTCGTCGGAGAGCAGCAGCCCGAGGAAGCCCAGGTCGTCCATGGAGGCGGCGCTGCCCTCGCCGTCGAGCGCCAGCAGCGCGTCGAAGCAGCGCAGCGCCTCCTGGTAGACCTGGGCCACCGAGGCGAGCGAGGCGGCGGGGCCCGCCGAGGCCACCGTGACGGGCTCGGCGAGCAGCGGCGACAGCTCGCCGGAGACCGCGCGGGCGACGGCCGAGGCGTCGGTGCCGGGCAGCAGCAGCACGATGTCGCCCTCGTGCACCTTCATCAGCCCGGAGCTGCGGTAGGCGTACGACGAGGACCACACCACCGCCTTGCCGTGCTCCCCGCCCTGCGGCCGGGCCACCACCACGACGTGCGGCGCGTCCGCGTCGATGCCCAACTGGTGGGCCTGGCGGGCAAGTTGGCCGGGCGACTGGGTGACGGCGGTGAGCAGTCCGTCGAAGAACTCGTCGCGCAGCGGCCCCTCGGCCACGGCCGTGCTGCGCTGCACCACGAGCAGCAGCGCCACCGTCTGCCCCACGGACCCGAAGAAGGCCAGCTCGTCCTCGGTGAGCGCCCGGTCGGCCCGCAGCAGCACCAGGTCGCGCTCCTCGCCCGCGCCGA
Source organism: Streptomyces melanogenes (assembly GCF_014649795.1). GTDB lineage: Bacteria > Actinomycetota > Actinomycetes > Streptomycetales > Streptomycetaceae > Streptomyces > Streptomyces noboritoensis. Next base: position 429,206 of record NZ_BMTS01000002.1, on the reverse strand, counting down.
CCGGGGCCGCCCAGACGTTCTCCGCGATCTCCACCGGGCCGCCCGCCGCGTGCGCCTCCAGGGCGGCGTCGCGCGTACGCGCCTCGTCGAGACCGGGTGGCTCGCCCGCGCTCGCGAGGGGGCGCCCGCAGCCGTCGCTCACCACGAGCCCGGCGTCCAGCGTGCCGGCGGCGGCCTTGGCTAGCTCGTGCAGATCGCCGCCGCCGAGCACCAGTTGGACCAGCGCGGCCAGGGCCCCGGACAGCCGCCGCGTCCGGTCGATGGTGGCCCGCGCGCGCACCCCCGCCGCCTGGAGCGCGACGATCTCCTTCCGGGAGCGGTCGAGCAGACGGGCCTTCTCCAGGGCGACCGCGGCGAAGTCCGCGAGGTAGCGCATGAAGCTGATCTCGTCGGGCGTGAAGTGCCGCACGACCCGGTCCGCCCCGTACAACGACCCGATGGGCACGCCGCTCTGGCGGATCGGGACCACCATGATGGCGTGCAGCCCCTCGGCCCGGACGACCGCGTCGAGCTCCTCGCCGTGCGGGATGCGGTCGTCGTTGAGGTAGTCCGCGGTCCAGTAGGGCGCGCCCGACTCGTGCGCCATCTCGCCCAGGCCCCGGCTCTCCTCGACCACGAGCCCCACGTTGAGCGAGGTGGTGTCGCCGTCCGAGCTGTGTACGTACGAGCCGCCGCCGGGCCTGCGCAGGCTGATGTAGGCCATGTCGAACCCGAGCAGTCTTCGAGCGCGGCTCGTGATGACCTTGAGCAGGGTGTCGGGGTCGTAGGGGATCGTCATGTCGTGGACGGTGTTGACCAGATCGGCCATGACGGACTCCCGCTGCCGGCGCTGATGGCTCGAGGCCTGGATTTTCAGGGCGAGTCGGGTCGCCCTTTCCAGTTCCTCCAGCGGAATCCGGGGGAGTTTTTCGCGGCGTGCGCGGTCGAGCAACTCCTGAAAGTGCCCGGGGGGTGAATCCAGTGCGAGCAGTTCCAGAACGGCCAGTGCCGGGGCGTCCGCCAACGCCTTGCCATCCACCATGTCGCCGCCCCCCATAGGCTCGAACCGGGGCGCAAGCCCTCATCGAACTTACGTTCCTCCGTAGGGTGGGTCAAGTTGCTGACCAGCGGAGGGCGCCGCCCCGCGCGGGGCCCGACGCGGAGCGAATTGGGGTCGGGATGACCGAAATCAAGAACTATCTGCGATCGCTGGAGCGGAGCCGCGCGGCGCTGCTGAGGACCGATCGGCCGCGCACTTTCGCACTGGCCGGACACGAGTGGGATCTGCTGGACGGCGTGTTCGCACCGCCGTTCTCGGCGTCGACCGGGGTGGCCATGGAGCTGCTCGGACTGGCCGGTCCGCGCCGCCATCCCTGGCACGGGTCCTTGTTGGAGGTGGGCTGCGGGACCGGGGTGATCGCCGTCGGCGCCGCGCTGGCGGGCGCCCACCTGGTCACGGCCCTGGACATCAACGAACAGGCCGTCCGCAACACGGAGTTGAACGCGCTGCGGCACGGCGTCGCGGACCGCCTCACCGCCGTGCACAGCGACCTGTTCGACGCGCTGGGCCCCGACGAGCGCTACGACACGGTCTACTGGCACTCCAACTTCGTGCTCGCCCCGCCCACGTACCGCCACGAGACCGTCCACGAACAGGCCTACGTGGATCCGGGCTACCGCGCCCACCGTCGTTATCTCGCCGCGGCCCCCGCCTTCACGGCCCCCGGGGGAAGGGTGCTGCTGCACTTCAGCGACCGGGGCGACATCGACGCGCTGCACCGGATCGCGGCGGAGTACGGCCGAGATCTGCGGGTCCTTGACAGCCGCCGGATCGACGAGGGCGAGGACACGGTCGAGCACATTCTGTACGCGATTACCGCGCAGTGAGAAAAACCGAGGGGAGTTCCGGATACGCGGGACGCGATCGGCGCCGATCCCCATAGGGCGGCCCGGACTTCCCCGCGGCACGGATTCCGTAATTCCGCGATTCCGCGCTTTCCCCCGGGCCCGGGTACCCCGTGCCGTGCGACCGAATTCCGCATACGGGGAAACCCGTCTCGGGCACGAGATTTACCCGGGTTACGGCGTCGACAGGGCCGCGTCCCGTACCGCCGGCTCGGGGAGCGCGGCGAGGCTCGCCGCGATCTCGTCGGCGCGGCGGGTGAAGGAGGCGACGGCGCTGACGAAGTAGTAGGCGCCGCGGGTCAGTTCGCCGAGCACGAAGACGTGGTCGTCGGCCTGGTCGGAGGCGGTGAGGGCGCGGCCGGTCTCCTCGTCGACCCGGATGCCGCCGTGCGGGTGGTCGGTGAGGACGCCGGAGGTGCGGGCGAGCCCGAGGAGGCCGCCCGCCGACGGGGGCTCGGGCCGGTAGACCGAGGTGACCGCGTTGATCACCAGATCGGCGCGGTCCGCCTCGCCGTCCTCGTACCGCACGAGGAAGCCGTCGCCGTCCCGCTCGACCGTCTCGATCCCCGCGCGCACCCGCAGCCGCTTCTCGTCGCACAGCTCGACCAGCTTGACCGCCGTGGAGCGCGGGATGGGCGAGGCGAAGCTCCACAGCCGGGAGTGCAGGGTGCGCAGCACCTGCTCCTTGTCGCTCTCGTGCAGCGCCAGCCACAGGTCCTGGCCGATGTCGACGACCGCGCGCTGGAGCAGCTGGGTGCCGATGTCGTCGGAGAGGGAGTCGTCGAGCTGGCGGCGCAGCCGCTCCTCGGCCGGGGCCGGGTCCAGGAGGTCGGCGGTGATCGCGGCGAAGTCGCCGCCCGCCGCCTCGACCTCCTCTCGCGCGAGCGCCGCGATGTCCGCGAGCCACAGCGGCTTGGGCAGCTCCGCGAGCCGCTCGGCGGTCAGCACGCTCGGCCGCACCGGCGCGGCCTTGCGGCGCACCGACGGCAGCAGCCCGGACCGGGAGGCGAGGGTGACCCGCCCCCGGTGGCCGAAGGCGCGCAGGGCCATCAGCACATCGGTGGCGATCATGCCGGAGCCGATGACCGCGATCTCGGCGTCCTCGGGAACCTCCGCGAGGGCGTCCCGCAGGGGGTACGGGTCGTCGATGTAGCCAGGGGTGCCGCGCAGCCCGTACGTGTCGGAGTCGGCGCGGCCGCCGACGCACAGCACCGCGCGGTCCACCCGGACACTGCCGCTCGCGTGACGGATGAGGACGCCGTCCCCGTCGCGCTCGACGCCGGTGGCCGTCTCCTCGACCGAGCGCACGCGCCACCCGGCCGCGCGCAGCTTGTCCAGGGCCTCCTCGACCCCGTCCTCCAGGTAGTCGCCGTAGACCGGGCGGGACAGGAAGCGGTGCACCCCGCGCTCGTCCGGGTGCACGGCCAGGCCCTTGGCCTCGGCCCAGCGCACCCCGTGCTCCACGTCGTTGAGGTACAGGGACATGCCGATCATCGGCCCGTTGGCGAGGACCGCCTCGGTGTCGCGCTGGTAGGCGCGCCCGCGCCAGCGGCCCTCGGGCCGGTCGACGAGGACCAGCTCGCCCGGCCCGTCGAACTCCTCGGCCCGGGCGGCGAGCGCGGCCACCAGCGTCGCCCCGACGGTTCCGCATCCGATCACGCCGATGCTGGGCATGAGGTGTTCCTTTCCTGAGGCGGGGTGACGGGCACTCAGCGCGCGTCGGCCGGGGGGATGTTGTGGTAGCTCCGGAACAGGTTCCCGGGGTCGTACACGGCCTTCAGCGCGGCGAGTCGCTCGTAGTCCGCCTCGTCGTAGCAGGCCCTCAGCTGCTCGGCCGTCACGGGCCCGCCGAGCAGGAAGTTCGGCGCGATGCCGCTGATCCGGTCCCCGAAGAGGGCGTAGACCCGCTCGTGCCCGGCCCGCTCGGCGGCGGCCACGGCGTCGCCCGCGCCGGGGGCGATACGGCTGAGCACCCGCACCAGGAAGCGGGCGTCGCGGTGGCCGACCGACGAGGGCACGGCCGGGCGGCGGGCCATGGCCCCGCCCAGGTGGCTGATCTGGACGACGCAGTTCAGGCCTGAGCCGGGTCCGGTCAGCTCGACGATCCGGGCGGCCGTCGTCACGTCCAGGTCGTCGAGCAGGACGTTGGTGCCGTAGTACGCCATCGGGGTCGGCGGGTCGCGGTAGATGGCGTCCGATTCGGTGTACGGCATGTCGGTGAGCGTGTCGAGCACATACGGGCCGAGCGCGCGCAGCGGGGCGACCGCCGCCTCGCCCTCGGCGGTGCTGCCGGTGTGGGCGATGCGGATGTGCGCGGTGTACTGGCCGCGTACGGGCACCGGCACCACCGGCTTGTCCGGGAAGGGCACCAGACCGATCGAGGAGGTCATCTCCTCGCCCTGGTCCGCCGTCCACTCCAGCCAGGTGCGCAGCGCGTCGGGCACGTACTGCTCGGCGAAGTACAGTCCGCCGCCGTAGATCCGGGGCTGGCGGACCAGCTCCACGTCGAGCGAGGTGACCACGCCGAAGTTGCCCCCGGCGCCGCGCAGCGCCCAGAACAGGTCCGGGTCGCTCGCGGCGGTGACGTGCCGCAGCTCGCCGTCGGCGGTGACCAGCTCGGCCGCGGTGATGCGGTCGGCGGCGAAGCCGTAGGTGCGGGCCAGCAGGCCGATGCCGCCCTCGACGGTGTAGCCGACCGCGCCGACGCCGAGCGTGCTGCCGGACAGCGGCGCGAGCCCGTGGAGCGCGGCCTCCCGGATCACGTCGCCCCAGGGGGTGCCCGCCTGGATCCGGGCGATTGCGGTGACCGGGTCGACCTCCACCCCGCGCATCCGCGCGGTGGTCACCAGGACGCCTCCGGCGCGGTCGCCGGGCAGGCCGTGGCCGGTGGACTGCACCGCGAGGGGCAGCCCGCGCCCGGCGGCCAGCCTGACGGCGGCGCGGACGTCGTCCGGCCCCGTCGCGCCGACCACGACGTCCGGCCGTTGGCCGAACCCCAGCTGGTACGCGGCGACTTCCTCGTCGTAACCCGCCGACTCCCGCCCGAGGACCGGGCCTTCGCTCGCGATCTCCGCCGTGCTCACTGGACAGCCTCTCTACACATAGATCGTGCCGCGGGCGACGACCGCGCCGTGGCCCCCGACGTGCACCGCGCCGACCCGGTCGCCCTCGCCCTCGGCGTTGGCGTACATCGGGGACGGGCGGCCCATCTCGACGCCCTGGAGGATCTCCAGGTCCTGGCCGTAGGCGGCGAGGCCGTGGCGGGCCAGGTGGATGGCCATCGGCCCGGCCGCCGAGCCGGTCGCCGCGTCCTCGACGACGCCGTACGCCGGGGAGAACATCCGCGAGCGCCAGTGCGTGCCGGAGCCCGCGAAGCAGTACGCCGACATGTCGGGGAAGGCGCGCAGCGCGTTGTGGTCCGGCGTGAGGGAGGACAGCGCCTCGACGCTCTCCAGGCCTACGAGCACGTGCCGGGGCCCGTTGCGGTAGGCCTCGACGGGCGTGATCGACGCGTCGAGCCCGAGCGCGGCGAGCAGCTCCTCGGCGTGCTCGTACGGCTCCCAGACGGGAGTCGGCTGGAGCATCCGTACGGACGTGGCGTCGTCGTCGTGGACCAGCTCGAAGGGGACCGCGCCCATGGCGGTCTCCAGGAGCAGCCGGTCGGCCTTGCGCGGACGCCCGATGGCGACCGCCGTGCCCAGGATCGGATGCCCGGCGAACGGCAGCTCGTTGACCGGCGTGAAGATCCGGATGCGCGCGTCGCCGCCCTGCTCGGCCGGGAGCACGAAGGTGCACTCGGACAGGTTCATCTCCTTGGCGATCCGCTGCATCGCCTCGGCCGGCAGGTCCCCCGCGTCGAAGAACACGGCCACCGGATTGCCTTCGAGCGGGGTACGCGAGAAGGCGTCCACCACCGTGTACTCGTGCATCAGGTGGGGATTCCCTCTCGCTTCACCGACGGGACCGGGATGCCCAGGGCGCGCAGCTGCTGGTTGGGGTTCATGAACTCCCGCTCCAGCTTGATCTTCCCGTTCTCGAACTCGAAGGAGTGGATGAAGTGGTTGCGGTAGTAGCCCTCGGGGTAGCCCGGGAAGAGGATCTTGCCCTCGCCGTCGCACTCCACCCAGAACCGGTTCGGGTCCTGCGTCTCGAAGATCTCGACGTTGGTCCACACCCAGTCGGGGAAGCACTTCAGCGACCACACCGCGTGCTCGCCGAGGGTGTCGCGGCCCCGGATGGCGATGGGCTCGCCGGTGTCGGTGGTCCACAGGCCGCCGACGCCGTCCTCGGTGAAGAGCAGATGCCGCTTCAGCCGGTCCTCGCCGCGGGAGTTCATGTACTCCTCGACGATGGCGCGGTTGTTCCTGCGGAGCTCCGCGTCGTCCTGGAACGCCTGGGTGGTCTCGGACATCGCTCGTCCTCCAAGTGCTGCGTCTGCCGTTGTACGTGCCGGGTCCCGTCCTGCTGCGACCCTGTTCCGGGGCCCGGCGCACTGGCAACCGAGTACCGGGGACTTTGGCAAGTACCGCCGAGAGAGCACGCGGACCTGACGGAGTCCGCGACCCGGGCTCAGTCCGCCCGGGGCAGCCGGGCGCGGGCGTGGGCGACGAGCGCGGCCCCGGCGGGGCTGGTCGGGCCGTCGGTGCGCCAGGCGAGGGCGAGGCTGCCGTGGATGCGCGGCCGGTCGATCTCCACGAGCCGGACCTCCGCCTCGTTGGCGCGGGCCAGCGAGGCCGGAATGAGGGCGACCCCGAGCCCCCGTCCGGCGAGTTGGGCCAGTACGTGCGGGTCGGCGGCCTCGAACGCGATGTGCGGCCGGAACCCCGCCCCCGCGCACGCCGCCTCCACGACGCTGCGCAGCCCGGTCCCCTGGGTGAGGCAGATCAGGGCGCGGTCGGCGAGCTCGGCGAGGCCGACGCGCTCGCGGCCGGCCAGCGGGTCCTGGTGGCCGACGGCGGCGACCAGCGGCTCGTTGACGATGTCGTAGAGCGTGATGCCGGGCGGGCGGGTGCCGGTGCGGCCGATCACCGCGAGATCGATGCGGCCCGCGTGCAGCGCCTCCAGGAGGTGCTCGGAGCTGTCCTCGGTCAGCCCTATCTCCACCCCCGAGTGCGCCTCGTGGAAGGAGGCGAGGAGCCCGGGCAGGTCGATGGCCTTGCCCATGGAGATGACGGTGCCGATGGTGACCCGGCCCCGGACCAGACCGCTGAGTTCGTCGACCGTCCGGCGCACGGCGGCGACCGCGGCGAGCGCGGCCTGCGCCTGCGGCAGGACGGTGGCGCCGACCGGGGTGAGCCGGACCGTACGGCTGGAGCGGTCGAGGAGGTCGTGGCCCAGCTCCCGCTCCAGCTTGCGCACTTGGGCGCTGACGCCCGGCTGGGCGACGTGCAGCGCCTCGGCCGCCTTGGTGAAGCTCGCCAGCTCGGCGACGGTGACGAAATACTCCAGCTGACGCAGCTCCATAACCGCTGATTATAGTTCGCAGAAAATGTAGATGTTGGACTTCTACATACGGACGGGCGCAGAGTGGACCCACCCGAGAACGGGCACCCTCCGGAACGGGCCCCCACCCGAACCGGATCCACCAGAGCCGGGAACGCCGACCGAGCGGCTACGCGTCGAGAGGACCGTCCGATGGCCCAACGCCCCACCCAGCCGCGCGCGTTCACGTCCCCGACCACCCGTGCGGTGGTCACGGCGTTCTTCGCCCGGCAGCGCGCCGGGGACCACACGGGCCTGCTCGACCTCTTCGCGGACCGGGTCGACTTCTTCGCCCCGGGCGCCCCGAACGCGGGCGCGCTCGGCCCCGGCTCGACCCGTTCGGACATCTCCCTCTTCTTCTCGACGCTCGGCAAGGTCCTCGTACCCGACCGGGACTTCCTGGTCCTGGGCCAGGACGCGGTCGTCACGGGCTTCGCCCGCTGCGACACGAGCCTCAACCCGATCGCGATGCACTTCACGGTGGTGGGCGCGAAGATCGGGCGCTGCCATCTGACCGAGGTCAGCACGAGGTTGTGAGCCACCGCCCGCCGAGGCGCGGTCCGTCCGCACATTTCTGACCGACCATCAGACCAACTTCCCCACCCCACCTCACCCCACCCCACCGCCCCGCGAGGACGGTTCCTCCGGTACGCCTCCTTCGGCTCCGGGGACGTAAAGGAGTACTCAGTGAATGCCACGACCGCGGTGCGGGGCGGGCGCGACAGCCGCGCCGCCACCATCGCCATGGCCTGCGTGGGCGTGTTCGTCGCCTATCTGCCGGTCACCACGGTCTCGGTGAGCCTGCCGACGATCCAGCGCAGCCTGGGCGCGTCGACCGCCGACCTGTCCTGGGTCACCGATGCCTTCGTCCTGCCGATGGCGGCGCTGATCCTCACGGCCGGGGTCGTCGGTGACGTCCACGGCCGCCGCAAGGTCTTCCAGGCCGGACTGGCCTTCTGCGCGATAGGCGCGGCGATAGCGCTGAGCGCGGACGGCCTGGACAGCGTCGAAGTCCTGTGGACGGGCCAGGCGTTCGCCGGGATCGGGGCCGCCGCCCTGCTCCCCGCGACGCTCGGCCTGATCAGCCACGCGGTGCCGGATCCGCGCGAGCGCTCCAAGTACGTGAGCCTGTGGACGGCGTCCCTGATGGGCGCGCTGGCCGTCGGCCCGATGATCTCCGGCGTGATCCTGGAGAACGCCGCCTGGCGCTGGATCTTCCTGGCGCCGATCCCCGCGTCGCTGCTGACGATGGCGGCGGCGTCCCGGTACGTGGCGGACTCGCGCGCGGCCGGTGCCCGCAGGCTGGACTGGCCGGGCCAGATCACGGCGGCGATCGCGATCACGGCGCTGGTGTACGCGGTGATCGAGGGGGGCGGCGGTTCGTTCACGGAGACGCGCGTACTGCTGGCACTGGCACTGTCTGCCCTGTCCCTGGCGGGCTTCATCATCACGGAGCTGCGCAGCGACAGCCCGATGCTGGACCTGAAGCTGTTCCGCTCCGCCGCGTTCAGCGCCACGGCCCTGGTCGCGATGATCAGCTTCCTCGGCCTGATCGGCTTCATCTTCGTGCTCAGCCTGTACCTGGGCCAGGTGCAGCAGCTGGGGACGCTGGACGCGGGCTACCGGATGCTGATGTTCACGCTCCCCGCGATGGCGGTGGGACCGGTCTTCGCCCAGATCATGCACAAGGTGTCGGCGCGGATCCTGATCACGACGGGTCTGCTGATGGCGACGGGTTCGCTGCTGTCGCTGACGACGATCGACGCGGACACGTCGTTCACGGCGCTGGCCTGGCGCCTGATCATCCTCGGCATCGGCTTCGGCGCGGTGTTCGCGCCGATGACGGCGACGGCGATCAACTCCGTACCGCACCAGCTGGCGGGGATGGCGGCGGCGGGCAGCAACGCGTTCCGCCAGGTCGGGGCGGCGCTGGGCCCGGCCCTGATGAGCGCGCTGCTCACGACGAAGGTGAGCGACGCGCTGCCGGGCCATCTGTCGGACGCGGGCCTCAGTGCCTCGGCCCGGGACCAGGTGACCGGCGCGGTCGACAGCGGCGGCTTCGGCGCGGTCCACGCGGTCGACCTCGGCGCGGACACCCCGCGCATGCTGCACGCCTTCAGCCAGGCGTTCCTGGACGGCCTCCACCTGTGCCTGACGATCTCGGCGGCCGTGATGCTGGTGGCGGCGGTGGTGGCCGTGGTGCTGCTGCGGCGCCCGCGCCCGTCGACTCCGACGCCGTCGGCTCCGACCCGGCGCCAGGAGGAGCCGGCGCTGAACGGCTGACGCGGCGGGGGTGTGCCGGGGGCATGCGTGCTCCCGCTGTCCCTCCCCGGAGGCGCCCACCCCGCCCCATAGACGGCGGGCGGACCGGTCCACCCCCGCACCGGCCCGCCCGCCCCCGCCGTCCCAGCGCCATCCGCTACCCTGTCCTGGGCTGCCCACCACGGGCTACCCGGACGCGCCTCCGTAGCTCAGGGGATAGAGCACCGCTCTCCTAAAGCGGGTGTCGCAGGTTCGAATCCTGCCGGGGGCACAGAGAAGTACCAGGTCAGAGGCCCTGTCGTCCTTGCGGACGGCGGGGCCTCTGCGCTTTGGCGGCGCACCCTTAGAGGTGCTGAGGCCCATCGGCCGCCGCATCGAGCTCACGCAGCACCCGCACCTGATCCAGGCAGCACCGTGCCAGCCGCTTCGCGTGGGCGTACTGCCGGGCCAGGTTGAGCGACGAGCTGTCGGCCTCCAGTTGGCGGTACGCCTCGGTGAGGGCGCGGGCGAGGCGGGCCTGTGTGGTGTGGTCGAGGGGGAGTTGGGTGGCTGCCTCCTGGGTTACGGGCAGGAGCGTCGTCAGGTGGGCCCGGGCCTGCGTGGTCGCGGCTGCGGCGTCCTGTGGGCCGGGGTCGCGCCCGTTGTCGTCGAAGAGGGCGCGGCAGGCCTGCTCGATGGTGTCGAGCTCGGGGCACGGGGGTGGCTGAGTGGGCCCTTCACCGCCGGCCCGGATCAGCTCCGTGATGGCGTCCGCCGGGCAGAAGTCCTCGGGGTGGCGGGGTGGGCGGATCCAGTACGCGCCGGGGCGGGTCGTACGGCCCGCCTCGGGGATGCCGAGCCACGTTCCCTCGTCCAGGCGGTACGCGTCGTGCCGGGCGCCGGGCCGCACCAGTGCGTAGTACCAGCGGCCCGGCTCGTACGCGTCGTGGATCACCGCGCCGTCCCCGAGCCGGGCACGCACCAGCTCCGGCAGTGCGGAGCCCACAGCCCGGTGGACGAGCGCGGCCGGGAGGCGGAGCGCGTCGAAGACGCGGCCGGTGGGGATCAGGGCGATCCCGGCGGTGTGCCATTCGCGGTGGGCCGCCGCGGGGGTGGGGTGGGCGGAGGCCAGCCAGTCGGAGACTGCGCTCCGGGTGCCCTGAGGCGCGTTCACCGCTGCCCCGTTCTGTGTCGCCATGAACTGGACGCTAGGGAGCCCGTGTTGAGGGCACGAGCAGTATTTCTCGGATTTTCTCGTGCCAGGCCTTGCTTAGCCGGGATTTTCTCGCAAAGGTGCTCACATCGGGTACCGCAGAGGCCGGGGGCCCGACCATGCTGGGCAGATCACTCCCGACAAAGGAGACGATCATGGCACGACGACTGCGCTTCAACGGCACTGGCAGCGGCGGCGGTTCCTGCCCCGCGATCCACGAAGACCTCGACTCGGGCGAGGTCATCGTGCACGGACCCCGGCTCACCGACCCCGACGCCATCGCCCAGCTCCAGCACCTCGACGAGGACGAGATGCCGATCGTCGTCCCGCGCAACACACTCATCGACTTCGGCCCGAAGGTGCGCGACACCGAACCGCGCATCCTCGACCCGGACACGTTCGCCGGGCTCTTCGAGAACTTCCAGCACAGCGCCTGGCACCTGGAGATGCGCCGCGCCTACGCGGTCGACCAAGCCTGCGACGAGTACGCCCAGTTCGTGCGGGGCGAGGCTCCGACCTGGGACATGGACTCGCAGTGGGCCCGCACCATCGGGGCCAAGACACGGGACGGCGCGGCCGTCGGGCGCGTCCGCATCGTCGACAACCCGCCGACCGAGGGGCAGCTGTTCCTCCTCGCGCACGCCGAGCACAACGCCGCGCTGGGTGAGGACGTACGGAACATGTGGCGCGACGACGCGAAGCGCGTCAACCTTCCGGACGAGGACTTCTGGATCTTCGACTCGCACATCGTCGCCCTGTGCCTCTTCGACGAGGACGACGTCCTCACGGGCGCCGAGCTGATCACGGAGCCCGCGGCCGTCAACCAGTACAACCGGCTGCGTGTTGTCGCGCAGCACTACGCCATTCCCTACGACCGGTTCGTGGCAAACATGACTGCGGAACGGTAGAAGCAGGTGCGCACCGGTGAGCACGGACTACCAGCAGGCACGCGAGGCGCTCGGCGTGCGGCTCCGGGAGCTGCGGCTCACGGCCCCTGGCGGTCGGCTCACCGGTACGGCGCTGGCGCACAAGCTCGACTGGCCCAACTCGAAGGTCTCCAAGCTCGAACTGGGCAAGCAGACCGCCACGCCTGACGATCTGCGGCACTGGGCGGAGGCGACCGGCCGCCCCGAGACGTACGAGGAACTGCGGTCCAGGCTCGCGGGGTTCGAGTCCCACATCCGATCGTGGCGGCGACAGCTGGTCACCGGGCACAAGCCCGTCCAGGACGCCGTCACGATCGAGCACGAGCGGACCCGGGTCCTCACCATCTGGGAGAACTGCCTCATCCCCGGCATGCTGCAGATTCCCGAGTACGCCCGGCACGTCTTCGTCCGGCACTCCGACCTCATGCGGTCGCCCCGGGACACGGAAGACGCCGTACGCGCCCGTATCCAACGGCAGGAAGGGCTGTACCAGCCGGGCCGGAAGTACCGGATCATGGTCTGGGAAGGGGTGCTCCGCTCCCTGGTGTGCCCGCCCTCCGTACTCGCGGCGCAGCTCCACCACCTGGCCGGCGTGATCGGGCTGGACACCGTGGAGCTCGGCATCGTTCCCTTCGACGCCCTGCTGAAGATCCAGCCGGGCAACAGCTTCTGGATCTACGACGAACGGCTGGTGGTCGTCGAGGACTGGCACGCGGAGCTGTGGATCGACGACACCGACAGCATCGCCACCTACCTCCGGGTCTGGAACACCCTGCGCGAATCCGCCGTATACGGCCCCGAAGCCCACCGCCTGATCGCCCGCGCCCGCAGCGCCCTCCAAGAACCCTGACCAGCCCCCCAGGCACACCCTCACACACAACGACTGTCGAACCCCCCGACCCCCGCCGCCCCCCTCCCCACCCCCACCGCCAGCGCCACCGCCTGCCCCGCATAGGCCAGCATTCGTTCGCCCTCGGGGGTGAGGGCCGTGCGGGGGCGGGCCAGGATGTGGCCCAGCCACGTTGTGCCGGCCCAGATCGCTGCCTGCCAGGTGCCCGCGTCCAGGAGCATGGGGGTGCGGGGGGACGCCGTCGGTGGGGGGAGTGGGGGCCAGGTTTCCTCGCGGCCCGCCAGGATTCGGCCTCGGTGGTCGCGGACCAGGATCTCCGCGTCCAGCAGGACGCCCACCTCCGCCGCCAGGCCCGCCACGCCCTGGCCGGAGAGGGCGAAGCCGATGATGTGGTCGCGTACCGCCTCCAGCCAGCGTTCCGTCTCGATCGTCTCCATCGCCAGCGCGCTGTGCTCCTCCAGCTTGGCGACCTCGGCGTTGTAGAGCTCCAGCCACTGGGCCTTGTCGACCGCGGCCGCCGCCAGGTCGGCCAGCGAGCCCAGCAGCGCCGCCTCGTCGGGCTCGAAGTGGCGTACGTCGCGGTGCGCCGCGTACAGCACGCCCACCGTGCCGCTCGCGTGGTGCAGCGGCAGGGCGAGCACCGAGCGGATCCCCTCGCGGGCGATCGCCGCGTCCAGCTCCGGGTCGTGGTCCACGCGGGTCTCGGACTGGTAGTCCGAGGTCCAGAACGGCGCGCCCGTCTCCCGCACCACCGCCCCTATGCCGTGTTTGCCCGGCAGTTGCAGGCCTATGTGGAGGGACGTTGTCGCTCCTGCCGAGGCCCTGATCACCGAGTCGCCGGAGCCTGTCGTCAGCAGGGCCACGAACGCCATGTCCACCTGCAGCAGCGCCCGCGTGCGGTGGGCCACCGTCTTCACCAGGCCGTCCACATCGCACGACGACGCCAGCTCGCGGGCCGTGTCGAGCAGGGCCGCCAGGTCCGCCTCCCGTCTGCGGCGGCGGTCCAGGAGCCCGTGCACCGTACGGCCCAGACGGCCCGCCCGGTGGATGGCCGCCAGCTCGTCCGCCGTCGCGCCCCGGTCGTGCGCCCGTAACAGGACCTCGTCGATACCGTCCAACGGGGCCTGCACGGCGAGCAGTTCGAGGATCTCCAGAGCACCGGAGCCGTCCTCCCCGTCGTTCGGCTCCCAGTGTGCCGCCGCAGCCGTCGTCCTCTTCGCCACAACAAGCCTCCCCCGGACCCCGGACGCGTCGGCATCAGCGTTCCCGCCCAAGATATGTGCGCATTATGTGGAGGCGGAAGGGGGGAGTCATGTTCATCTGGCATTTCTCGGCGAGGCGTTGAACCCGACGGGGTCCCGCCCCGTGTATATACGCCCCTGGCTCACCCCCACACCCGCTGCTCCGACTCCTCCCCCAGCGGCGCGTAGTGCTCGGTGAACAGCTTCGCCACCAACTCGCCGCGGCTGGACACCCGGACCTTCTCGAAGATCGCCTTCACATGGTCCCGGACGGTGTGCGGCGAGAGGAACAGTTTCCCGGCCATCTCCGCGGTGCCCAGACCACGCGCGATGTGCTGGGTGATCTCCAGTTCGCGGTCGGTCAGTTCGTACGCCTTCACCATCAGCGGGGCGACCTCCGAGATCGAGGCGCGCTCGATCACCACCGCCGAGGCGCCCAGCTCGCCGTCCGCGCCGCGCAGGCAGGAGGCGTGGCAGGCCAGCCAGCGGCCGCCCTTGCTGCGCACCCGTACGCGGGCCACGCCCTTGTCCCAACCGGCCGCGATGGCACGGGCCTTGCTGGCCGTACTGTGCATCCAGGCCGGAACCGCGACGCCGAGCGGGGTCGGGGTCGAGGGGCCGGGGACTATGTCGTCCAGCAGTTCACGGGCCTCGTCGTTGACCGAAAGGAGACCGCCCGCCGCGTCGAAGAGCAGCAGTCCGGGGCCGGGGCCGTGGCTCGGGGTCGGATCGGCCGACGCGGACGGCTCCGTGAAGGAGCGCAGGCGTCGGGCCATCGCCGCCGACAGCTCCTTCACCACCAGCGTGTCGTCCGCGCCGAACGGCGGCGCGCCCTGCGCCCGGAACAGGCTGACCTGGCCCCACGGGTGGCCGCCCACCCGCAGCACGGCGCGCAGTTCGTCGTCGAGGCCGCGCGGCGCCAGGAAGTCGCGGTAAAGGGTGCTGCGGCCGGGCAGCCCGCCGGTGGCCTCGCGCAGCCCGGCCACCGGCAGCGGGGCGCGGGCCAGGTCGCGGAACAGGTTGATGTTCTCCGCGAGCAGCTCGGACTCCCAGTAGACCGAGCAGCCCTCCTCGGTGAGGTTCTCCACCCGGATCGGCGAGGTCATCATGCCCGTCACCGGGTCGGTGGCCCGCCACACGGACGCGTCGTACGGGATGAGCCGGCGCAGCTGCTCGGAGGCGGTGGCGAACAGCGCGAGGGCGTCGGGGGCCGCGCCGATCGCCGTGAGGAGCGTGTCGATGGCATGGGTGGTGCTGGCGTTCCTGGACACGGTCACGGGGCCGGTGCTCCTTCGCGCTGCGCTCGGGTGGTGTTCGTCGGGTGCGCGGGTCTACTCCGCCATCGTCCCTCACCCAACGCCCCCGCACACCCCCCTCAGTTGAGGGGGGCCGGGCCCCGCCAACACCTTGATCTCGGGATGTCGCCCGGACCACCCCGCGGCCGACGATGGATGACGCCACGCCGACCCCGCCCCCCACCCCGCGCCGAATGAGGAGGCACCCACCGTGCGATCCGCCGTCCAGCACCCGCCGCACTTCCCCGCCGACCAGGTCGCCGGGCTCGCCGCCGCCGTGCGCGGGCCCGTTCTCCTTCCCGGGCAGGACGGTTACGCCGAGGAGGGCGCGGGCTTCAACACGCTGCTGGAGCACCGCCCCGCGCTGGTCGTGGGCGCGACCGGGGCGGCGGACGTGGCGGCCGCGGTCCGGTTCGCCGCCCGGCACGGGCTGCCGGTCGCGGTCCAGGCGACCGGGCACGGCGCCGCCCGGGCCGCCGACGGCGCGGTGCTCGTCTCCACCCGCCGCATGACCGGGCTGCGGATCGACCCGGACCGGGGCACCGCGCGCCTGGCCGCCGGGGTGCTGTGGGAGCAGGTCATCCACGAGGCCGCGCCCCACGGCCTCGCCCCGCTCAACGGGTCGTCCCCGCTGGTCGGCGCCGTCTCGTACGCGCTGGGCGGCGGCCTCGCCGTGATGGCCCGCACCTTCGGGTACGCCGCCGACCACATCCGCTCCCTCGACCTCGTCACCGCCGACGGCGCTCTGCGCCAGGTCGACGCGGAGCGCGAGCCGGAGCTGTTCTGGGGGCTGTGCGGCGGCAAGGGCAACTTCGGGATCGTCACCTCGATGGAGATCGGCCTGATGCCGGTGCGCCGGCTGTACGGCGGGGCGCTCACCTTCGACGGGGCGATGGCCCCGGCCGTGCTGCGCGCCTGGCTGGAGTGGACGGCGCAGGTGCCCCAGGAGATGAGCTCCTCGCTGGCCCTGGTCCGCTTCCCCGACGACCCGGCGCTGCCCGCCGAGGTGCGCGGCCGCTTCGTCACCCAGGTGCGGATCGCGTTCACCGGCGCGGCCACCGTGGGCGCTCAGCTGGTCATGCCGCTGCGGGAGTTGGGGCCTCGCGTCCTCGACACCGTACGGGAGATGCCGTACGCGGAGGTCGCCTCGATCCACGGCGATCCGACCGAGCCGTACACGTACCACGAACGCACCACGATGCTCGGCGAGCTGGACCGGGCGGCGGCCGGGCGCATCCTCGAGGTGGCCGGTCCCGGCTCCGGCTGCTCGCTCGGGCTGGTGGAGCTGCGCCACCTCGGCGGGGCGCTGCGCCGCCCGGTGCGGCACCCGAACGCGGTGGGCAACCGGGACGCGCGCTACTGCCTGCTCACCGTCGCCCCCGGCGGGCCGCGCCCGGCCGGTCAGGGCCCCGACGACCTGCTCCTGGACCGGCTCGCACCCTGGGCGACCGGCGGCAAGTACCTCAACTTCCTGGACTCCTCGGCCGGGGACGAGCACGTGCGCGCCGCCTACACCCCCGAGGCGTACGCGCGCCTGGCCGCGCTCAAGGCGCAGTACGACCCGGGGAACACCTTCCGCGTCAACCACAACATCGCGCCCGCCGCGCTCCCGAGCGGGGTGTCGGCGTGAGTGTCGGGGTGATCGGCGCGGGGCCGATGGGCCGGGCCGCCGCGCGGCAGTTCGCGCTCGCGGGCGAGGCCGTACGGCTCGCGGACCGCTCCCCGGAGCTCGCGGTACGGGCGGCGGCCGCCGCGAGCGCGGGCACCCGGGGCAGCGTCGAGGCCCACGACGTCGAGAAGGTGCTGGAGGCCGAGCTCATCACGCTCGCCATGGGCACCGACGAGACCCTCGCGTTCGTCATCCACCACCGCTCGGCGCTCGCCGGGAAGATCCTCATCGACACCACCAACCCGGTGGAGGAGGGCGGGAGCCCGGCGCTGGGCCGCACGGGCCCCAGCATGACCGAGCTGATCGCCAGGGCCGCGCCGCAGTCCTCCGTCGTCAAGGCGTTCAACACGGCCTGCGCGGACACGCTGTTCGCCGGACGGGTCGACGGCGCCCACCTCGACGTGTTCGTGGCGGGCGACGACTACAGCGCCAAGATCCCGGTCATCGAGCTCATCGACCGGGCGGGGCTGCGCGGCCTGGACGCGGGCGATCTGCGCAACGCGCACGTCCTGGAGCAGATGGCACTGCTGTGCATGGAACTCATCGAGCGGCTGGGCCTCGGCCTGGGCGCCGGGATCAAGCTCCTGCCCGACGGGTGACCGCGCCCGCATCCGACCGGCCGCCCCCGACCCTTACCCCGCACACTCCCAAGGAGCCACCGTGCGACTGCGACTGCTCGTCCTCGCGCTAGGTAACTTCGCGATGGGCGTCGACACGTTCATCATCGCGCCGATCCTCGACCCCATGGCCGACGACTTCGGCGTCTCCCGCACCACCGCGGGCTGGCTGATCACCGCGTTCGCCCTGGCGTACGCGATCGGGGGGCCGCTGCTCGCGGCGGCCACCGGGCACCGGCCGCCCCGCCAGCTGCTGCTCGGCGCCCTGGGCGTCTTCGCGGTCGGCAACGCGCTCACCGCCGTCGCCGGGGACTACTCCTGGGCCATGGTCGGGCGAGTGGTGGCCGGTGCGGGCGCCTCCATGTACACCGCCAACTCCCTCGCCGTGGCACGGGCGATGGTGCCGCCCGAGCGGGCCGGACGGGCCGCGGCGCTGGTGGTGGGCGGGCTGACCGCGGCCATCGTGCTGGGCCTGCCGCTGGGCGCCTGGCTGGGCGACCAGGCGGGCTGGCGTGCGGCCCTCTGGCTGGTGGTGGGGCTGACGGCGGTCGCGACCATCGGGATCGCGGCGACCGTCCCGCAGCTCAAGGGGCAGGCCGCGACGACCCTGCGGGCCCGGCTCGCGCCGCTGGGGCAGCCGCGCGTGCTGGTCACCCTGATCGCCACCTGGCTCTGCCTGAGCACCAGTTGGACCGTCTACAACTACATCGACGAGGTGATGGACGAGGCGACCGGCGGCGACGCGGGCCGCACCTCGCTGATCCTGCTCTTCTTCGGCATCGGCGCGGTGTCGGGCAACCTGCTCACCGGGCGCCTGACCGACCGGATCGGGCCGGTGCGCACCATCACGGTCGCCGCGCCGCTCCTGGTCACCGCCGCCACGCTCACCCCGCTGCTGTCGAAGTCGATGGGCGCGGGCATCGCGATGGCCGTCGCCTGGGGCGTGTGCCACTGGATGATCAACGTGCCGCAGCAGATGCGGCTGGTGGCGACCGCGCCGCAGTCCGCGCCGCTCCTGCTCGGCCTGCACCAGAGCACGATCTACATCGGCATCAGCACCGGCGGCGTGGCCGGGGCCGCCGGATACTCCGCGGACGGCGCCTCGGGCGTCGGCTACGCCGCGCTGACCGTGGGGGTGGTGGCGCTGGGCATCCTCGCGCTCTCCCTGCGGATCAACCGGCCCGCCGCGGCCCCCGCGACGGCCGCCCCGGCCGCGGCTCCGGCGCGGTAGCCGGGGGCCGGGGGGGCGCGTTAGGCGGGCGCCTCCACGCGTACTCCACGGGCCATCTGAAATCCTTGCCGCAGACGTTCCGCCCGGCCGCCGCATCGGCTGGGGCGGAATAGCCTCCGGAGGCTGAAAACAGGCCTCCGGAGGCCGAAATGTCTTGCTAGAACGCCGACTTGGGGAGGGCTCAGCCAATGCAGTCAGCGGGAAACCAAGCATTCACTTTCCGAATACTCGGCCCACTTGAAGTGGAATGCGCGGGCCGGAAGGTCCGCCTGGGCGGATTTAGGCAGCAGGCACTGCTCGCCACGCTCTTACTGGAAGCCGAGCACGTCGTACCGATCGAACGGCTCCTGGAGGCCATCTGGGAGGACACCCCGCCCGCCTCCGCCAAGGGGCAGGTGCGGATCTGCGTCTCCGCGATCCGCCGCCAGTTCGTCGGCGCGGGCGTCGGCGACCTCATCGAGACGCACCCCGCCGGGTACCGCATCCGGCTGCCCAGCACCGCGCTCGACCTGGCCCGCTTCGAGCACCTGGCCGCCCTCGGGCGCCGGGCGGCCCGCGACAAGCAGCCCGAGCAGGCGGTGGACCTGTTCCGCTCGGCACTGGCGCAGTGGAAGGGCCCGGTGGCGGCGGGCCTGGAGAGCAGGGTGCTGCGCCAGGCCGCCACCATGCTGCGCGAGGAGCAGCTCTCCGTACTGGAGGAGTGCGTCGACCTGGAGCTCCAGATGGGACGGCACCGCAAGGTCGTCGGGGAGCTGTACCGGCAGGTCGCCGAGAACCCGTACCGCGAGCAGATGTGCGCCCAGCTGATGCTCGCCCTGTATCGCTCGGGGCGCCAGGCCGACGCGCTGCGGCAGTTCCGCGAGACCCGCACGC
Organism: Streptomyces melanogenes; assembly: GCF_014649795.1. Lineage (GTDB taxonomy): Bacteria > Actinomycetota > Actinomycetes > Streptomycetales > Streptomycetaceae > Streptomyces > Streptomyces noboritoensis. Next base: position 409,685 of record NZ_BMTS01000002.1, on the reverse strand, counting down.
TCCTGTCGGCGGAGCTCGGCATCGACCCCGGTGAGTCGCTGCGCACCCTGGAGCGGGCCATCCTGGCCGAGGACCCGTCCCTGGAGACGCCCAGCCGGCCCGCCCCGGCGCAGGAGGGCCCGGCCCCCGTCGGCTCGCTGATCCGGCAGCCCGCGCACCGCGCCGTGAAGACGTCCTGGACCGACCACACGCTGGCCATGCGCACCCGGCTGACCAGTTTGCAGCAGGCCAATCTCCGCCTCCAGGCAACGTTGAAACTCTGACGAAATCCGGTGGGCGCAGTCCCCACCAGCGATTTCCCCGATGCCCCGTGCCCTCGGCACGGGGCATTTCGCGTCCGGTATCGCCGCGCGCGGCTCCGCGATATCCGCGTGAAACCTGGCCGATACGCAGCTCGGGGAGCGTCACCGCCGGTGGGGCCGGACGGGAAGTACGGGGACCCGGGAAACGGCCTCGCCGAAGCCGCAGGAAAGGACTGCTTCATGGCTCTCTCGAACGGCGGAGGTGACCCCTCGCACGCCGAACGCCCCGACCGGCGCGGGCCCGTGGTGCACAAGTACGGCGGGAGCTCGCTCGCCACGCTCAAGCAGGTACGCGCCGTGGCGCAGCGGGTCGCGGCCGCCCGCCGCGCCGGCCGCGACGTGGTCGTCGTGGTCTCGGCCCGGGGCAACACCACCGACCGGCTGCTCCAGCTGACGGAGTCCGTCGGGGCGCCCCCGGCGGGCCGGGAGACCGACCAGCTGCTCGCGACCGGCGAGAGCGCGTCCGCCGCGCTGCTCGCCATGGCCCTGCACCGCACCGGGGTGCGGGCGGTGTCCCTGGTCGGCGCCCAGACCGGCATCCTGGCGACCGGCGCGCACGGCCGGGGCGTGATCGTCGCCGTCGACACCGAGGCCATCGGCGAGGTCCTCGCCCAGGGCGCGGTCGCGGTGGTCGCCGGGTTCCAGGGGCTGACCGCCCGCCGGGACGTGATCACCCTGGGGCGCGGCGGATCGGACACCACGGCGGTGGCCGTGGCCGCCGAACTCGGCGCCGCCCACTGCGAGATCTACACCGACGTCGACGGCGTGTTCACCGCCGACCCCCGGCTGCTGCCCACCGCCTCGGTGCTGCCGGTCGTCGACGTCGACGTGATGGCCGAGATGTCGTTCGCCGGCGCCAAGGTCATGCACGCCCGGGCCGTGGAGCTGGCGGCGCTGCGCCACGTCGACATCCACGTCAAGCACTCCGCACGGCCCGGCCCCGGGACCGTGATCGCCGCCAGGGAGGAGACGAAAGCCGACATGCTCGAATCACCGACGACCGTCACCGGAGTGGTCCTCGACGCGGACGTGGCCCGGGTGACCCTGCGCTTCGGCGCGGGCGACGCGGACGCCGCCACCGACGTCTTCGCCTTCCTCGCCCGCGAGTCCCTCTCCGTCGACATGGCGGCGCTCTCCGACGAGAGCACGGGCGTGAACATCGGCATCACCCTGCACACCGACGACGTACAGCCGCTGCGCGACTACCTGGCCCGGCGCCCCGGGCCGCCGGGCCGGCCCATGGAGTCCGACGAGGGGATCACCAAGCTCTCCCTGGTCGGTACGGGACTGCTCAGCCGCCCCGACAGCACCGCCCGGATGCTGCGCTGCCTCAAGTCCGCGGCCATCGCGCCCAGTTCCGTCTCCACCTCGCAGATGCGGATCTCGGTGACCGTCCCGGACGACGACGCGGTCCGGGCCGCCCGGGTCCTGCACGACGAGTTCGGTCTCGCCGCACTCAACGCCGGGTCGGGCTTCACCGCGCCCGTGCCCGCCTGATCCGACAGAGGAGGTTCCGATGATGTTGCACCATTCGTTCGCACGCCAGTTACGGCTGCGGCGCATCCACCGCCACGGCGGCGACCGGCTGCTGATCGTCCCGCTGGACCATTCGGTCACCGACGGCCCGCTGACCGGCGGCAACCGCCTCGACCACCTGGTCGGGCAGCTGGCCGACAACGGCGTGGACGCGGTGGTCCTGCACAAGGGCAGCCTGCGGTACGTCGACTCCGCCCGGTTCGCCCGCACCTCGCTGATCGTGCACCTGAGCGCCAGCACCGTGCACGCCCCCGACCCCAACGACAAGTACCTCGTCGCCAACGTCGAGGAGTGCCTGCGGCTGGGCGCCGACGCGGTCAGCGTGCACGTCAACCTCGGCTCCACCCAGGAGCGGCAGCAAATCGCGGACATGGCCGCCGTGGCGGACGCCTGCGACCGGTGGAACGTGCCGCTGCTCGCCATGATGTACCCGCGCGGCCCGAAGATCACCAACCCGCGCGACCCGGCGCTGATCGCCCACGCGGCCTCGCTCGCCGCCGACCTGGGCGCGGACATCGTCAAGACCGTCTGCGCCGAGTCCATCGCCGAGATGCGCGACATCACCTCCGCGTCCCCCGTCCCCCTGGTCGTCGTCGGCGGCCCCCGCGAGCCCGACGAGACCCGGGTGCTCGCCTACGTCGACGAGGCGCTGCGCGGCGGCGCCAGCGGCGTGGCGATGGGCCGCAACGTCTTCCTCGCACCGGACCCCGGGGCCATGGCCGCCAAGGTCGCCCGGCTGATCCACCCCGTACCGCACGACCTGTCCGCGCCCAGCGCGGCTCCCGAGGCTCTCGCCGTACCGCTGACCACCGTCTCTTAAGAGGAGTTCTCCCCATGAAGCTCAGCTGGCTCGACGCCCGTTCGCTCGGCGAGGCCAAGGAGGCCATCCTCCAGGAGGCCCTGCACTACCGGCTGGAGGGCGTCGTCGCGGACGACCCCGCCGACCTTGCCGACCTGCCGCCCACCATCACCAAGGTCCTCTTCCCGCAGGGCAAGCCGCTGCCGGAGTCGTTCGGCGACGCGTCCGTGGTCATCGTGGAACCGGCCCGGCACGGCATCACCCCGGCCGAACTCGCCATCAAGCACCCGGAGGTGGAGTTCGGGCGCTTCGTGGAGATCATCGACGCGCCCACCCTCGAGGACGCCTGCGAGTCCGCGCGCACCGAGAAGTGGAGCGTGCTGCTCTTCCGCGACCCCACCAAGATCCCGCTGGAGATCGTGATCGCGGCGGCCGCCCGGTCCACCGGCAGCATGATCACGGTCGCCCAGGACGTGGAGGAGGCCGAGATCATCTTCGGCGTCCTGGAGCACGGCTCGGACGGCGTGATGATGGCGCCCAAGGCCGTCGGCGACGCCGCGCACCTGAAGGCCGCCGCCACCGCCGAGGTACCCAACCTCAACCTGGTCGAGCTGGAGGTGCGCCAGACCGAGCACATCGGGATGGGCGAGCGGGCCTGCGTCGACACCTGCACGTACTTCCGCGAGGACGAGGGCATCCTGGTCGGCTCGCACTCCAAGGGCATGATCCTGTGCGTCAGCGAGACGCACCCGCTGCCGTACATGCCGACCCGGCCGTTCCGCGTCAACGCGGGGGCGATCCACTCGTACACGCTGTCCAAGGACGAGCGGACCAACTACCTCAGCGAGCTGAAGGCGGGCAGCAAGGTGCTGGCCGTGGACATCAAGGGGCAGACGCGGCTCGTCACGGTCGGGCGCGTGAAGATCGAGTCCCGGCCGCTGATCTCCATCGACGCGGTGGCGCCGAACGGGCAGCACGTGAATCTGATCCTTCAGGACGACTGGCACGTGCGGGTCCTCGGCCCCGGTGGCGTCGTCCTCAACAGCACCGAGCTGAAGCCGGGGGACAAGGTGCTCGGGTTCCTGCCGAGCGAGGACCGGCATGTGGGTTACCCGATCGACGAGTTCTGCCTGGAGAAGTAGCCGGGTCCTGCGTCGTCTTTCGGCTGCGGGCCGTCCCCAACTGGTCGCGCAGTTCCCCGCGCCCCTATGGGGCGCCCAGTACCGCAGTGTCCAGGGCGCGACACCCCCGGGTGTCGCGCCCCCGCCCCCACCACCCACAGAAAGGTCCCCCCATGCTCAACCGCCGCGATGTGATCAAGCGGGGCGCCGTCGCCGCCACCGTTGCCACCGGGATCGCCGGGGCCGGCGGGGTCGCCGTGTACGGCACCCGCAGTGACGGCTCGCCCGCCGTCGCCGCCGCCCAGAGCGACGACCACACCGAGACCTACAAGGGCCGCACCATCCGGGTCACCCAGACCGGTGCCGACCACGCCGTCTCCATCGACGGCAAGCCGCTGCACCTGATGAAGCTCGGCGAGGGCGCCTATCTGAGCGCCCTGTGCCACTACGAGGTCGCCAAGACGCCGCTGCACGCCGCCCGCGCCGCCGTCGACGAGCTGCACGGCGCCAACCTCGTCCCGCTCGGCGACGGCTCCCACCACTCCATGTGATCCCGCGAGATTGAGGAACAGGACCATGACGCACGTCCGCAGGAACCACCTGGACATGTCGCGCAGCGAGCGGCGGCGGTTCATCAAGGCCGTTCTGGAGATCAAGCGGCGCGGGATCTACGACCGGTTCGTCAAGCTCCACGTCGACGTCAACTCCCAGGACTACCTGGACAAGGACACCGGCAAGCGGGTCGGCCACATCAACCCGGGGTTCTTCCCCTGGCACCGGCAGTACCTGATGGAGTTCGAGAAGGAGCTGCGCCGGGTCGACCCGACGGTGACCCTGCCGTACTGGGACTGGACCAAGGACCAGTCGCCGCACTCCCCGCTGTGGGCCGACGACTTCATGGGCGGCGACGGGCGGCCCTCCGACGGCATGGTGATGACCGGGCCGTTCGCCTTCCCCAACGGCTGGCAGCTCAAGGTCAACGTGCAGCCCGAGGGCGACGAGAACCCGGCGCTCAACGGCCACTACACCGTGGACGACCGCAAGTTCCTGATCCGCCGCATCGGGCAGAAGCTGCCGTCGCTGCCCTCGCCCGAGCAGCTGCAGCAGACCATGGACCTGCCGGTCTACGACTGTCCGCCATGGAACTACACCTCCGGCAGCCAGCCGCCGTACAACAGCTTCCGCAACCACCTGGAGGGGTACACCAACTTCGCCTGGGAGCCCCCGGCGGGGAAGCTGCACGGCGCCGGGCACCAGTGGGTGGGCGGCCACATGATGTACATCTCCTCGCCCAACGACCCGGTCTTCTTCCTGCACCACTGCTTCATCGACAAGATCTGGGGCGACTGGCAGACGCTCCACCCGGACGTGCCGCACTACCTGCCGCAGGAGCCGACCCCCGAGGTCGCCGACCCGAGCACGCCGCTGTTCCCGTGGCACACGAAGACCGTCGCCGAGGTCGTCGACCACCGCCGGTTCTACACCTACGCCTGACGAGAGGGGGGTCTGAGACATGTGCGGTATAGCGGGCTGGGTCGGTTACGGCCACGACGTGACGCGGCACGAGGACAGCGCCCGGGCCATGACCGCCACCATGGTCTGCCGGGGACCCGACGCGGGCGGCGTGTGGACCGGCCGGCACGTGGCGCTCGGCCACCGGCGCCTCGCCGTCATCGACATCGAGGGCGGCAAGCAGCCGATGTCCGCCGGGTTCGGCGTCGCCCCCGAGGCGGTCACCACCTACAGCGGCGAGGTCTACAACTACCGTGAGCTGCGGGCCGAGTTGAGCGCCCGGGGCCACCGGTTCCGCACCAACAGCGACACCGAGGTGGTGCTCCAGGCGTACCTGGAGTGGGGCGACGCCTTCGTGGAGCGGCTCAACGGCATGTTCGCGTTCGCCATCTGGGACACCCGTACCGAGGAACTGCTCCTGGTGCGCGACCGGATGGGCGTCAAGCCGCTCCTGTACTACCCCACCGAGGACGGGGTGCTCTTCGGCTCCGAGCCCAAGGCGATCCTCGCCCACCCGCTGGCCGAGCCGGTCGTCGACGCCGAGGGCCTGCGCGAGGTGTTCGGCCTGACGATGACGCCCGAGAACGCCGTGTTCCGGGGGATGTACGAGGTGCGGCCCGGCAGCATGGTCCGCCTCTCGCGGCGCGGGCTGCGCAAGACGCGCTACTGGCAGCTGGAGTCCCGGCCGCACACCGACGACCTGGACACCACCGTCGGCACGGTCCGCGAGATCCTCGACGACACCGTGCGCCGCCAGCTCGTCTCCGACGTGCCGCTGTGCTCGCTGCTCTCCGGCGGCCTGGACTCCAGCGCGGTCACCGCGCTGGCCGCCCGGGCGCTCGCCGAGGAGGGCCGCGGCGAACGCATCCGCACCTTCTCCGTCGACTTCACCGGCCACGCCGAGCGGTTCGAGGCCAACGCGGTGTGGGAGGCGCCGGACGCGCCCTTCGTGAAGGAGGCCGTCGCCCACATCGGCACGGACCACGAGGACATCGTCCTCGACAACGCGCAGCTGCTGACGCCCGAGGTACGCGGCGCGGTCCTGCGGGCGCTCGACCTGCCCACCGTCACCGGTGACATGGAGTACTCGCTGTACCTGCTCTTCCAGGCGGTACGGGCCCGCTCCACGGTCGCCCTGTCCGGCGAGTCAGCCGACGAACTCTTCGGCGGCTACAGCCACTTCCACGACCCGGAGGCGGTCTCCTCGGCCACCTTCCCCTGGCACCTGCCCTACCGCAGGGCCGGCGGCCAGGACGCCCTGCGCACCACGGGCCTGTGGGACCGGCTCGACCTCGGCGCCTACATCGACCAGCGCTACAAGGAGGCGGTCGCGGACGTCCCCGCCCTGCCGGGCGAGAGCCCGCAGGAAGCGCGGATGCGCGAGATCAGCCATCTGCACCTGACGCGCTTCGTCAACTTCCTGCTCGACCGCAAGGACCGGATCAGCATGGCGGTGGGCCTGGAGGTCCGCGTCCCGTTCTGCGACCACCGCCTGGTCGAGTACGTCTTCAACACCCCGTGGGCGATGAAGACGTTCGACGGCCGCGAGAAGAGCCTGCTGCGCGCCGCCACCCAGGACGTGCTGCCGCGCTCGATCGTGGAGCGCAAGAAGAGCCCGTACCCGTCCACCCAGGACGTCCAGTACGAACTCTCCCTGCGCGACCGCATCACGGCCCTGGCCTCGGGCGACTCCCCCGTCCTCGACCTGGTCGACCCGAAGGGGCTGCGGCGCCTGCTGGATCGTCCGGTGGGCTCGTACTCGATCGGCGGGCCCTACAGCGGGCGCGCGGTCATGGAGCGGCTGATCGACCTGGACGCGTGGATCCGCGGCTACGGCATCCGCTTCGTGCCCGAGGCGGGCTGAGATGCCCGCACCCGCGATGGGGCGCCGGGCGGTGCTCGCCGCCTCGGCCGCGGCGGCCGTGGCCCACGCGGCACCGGCCGTCGCCACCCCCTCCGGCCCGGCGGTGGCCCGCACCACCGCCGGGCCGGTGGCCGGGGCCCGCACCGGCGGCGTCCTGGCCTTCCGGGGCGTGCCCTACGCCCGGCCGCCGCTGGGCGAGCTCCGGTTCGCCTCGCCGCGCCCGCCCCGGCCCTGGCGGGAGGTGCGGGACGCGACCCGGTTCGCCCCGGCGTTCCTCCAGACCATCGACCCGGCCAGCAGCGAGGACGGCCTCTACGCCAACGTCTGGACGCCCGCCCTGCACGGGCGGCGCCCGGTCCTCGTCTACATCCACGGCGGCGGCTGGCAGGTGGGCGCGGGCAGCCTGCCGACGTACGACGGGGCCCGCCTCGCGGTCCGCGGCGACCTCGTCGTCGTCACCTTCAACTACCGCCTGGGGCCGTTCGGTTTCGGCTACCACGAGGACCTGACCGACGAGGCGACCGGCGACTGCGCCAACTGGGGCCTCCAGGACCAGGCCGCGCTGCTGCGCTGGGTGCGGGACAACGCCGAGGCGTTCGGCGGCGACCCGCACAACATCACCCTCAGCGGCACCTCGGCGGGCGGCGCCTCCGCCTGGCAGCTCGCGCTGCGGCCCGAACTGCGCGGCCTGGTCCGCCGGATCGTCCCGATCAGCGCCTGCCACGTCTGGCAGCCCGCCACCTCGCTGACGGTCCCGGACGCGCGCCGGGCGTACGAGGAGGTGGCCGCCCGGCTCGGCACGACCGTACGGGGCCTGCGCGCCGCACCGGCCACGGCCCTGCGGGACGCCTGGTGGCAGGTCTTCGGGGGCGGCCCGGGCGGAAGGAGCGTGGGCAGCGGACGCGAGTACCGGGGCCCGGTCGTCGACGGCCGCTGGATGCACGGCTTCGACCACGAACTCCCCACCCCCGCACTGCCGATCCTCTCCGTCCACACCCGTACCGAAGGCTCCTTCTACACCGGCCCCGGCTCCCCGATCCCCACCCCCGCGCCCACCGACGACGCCTCGCTGCGGGAGTCGGTGCGCGGGGTGCTGCTCAAGGGCGCGGCGCGGGTGCCGGACTCGCTGGTGGACGGGTGCGTGGACGCGTACCGGGCGGCGGCCGTGGCGGACGGGCTGTCGCTGGACCCGGTCTCGCTGTGGACCGACGTCTGGGGCGACGGCCTCTTCCGCTATCTGAACGTGCGGTTGGCCGAGCGGCACGCCCGTACGGGAACGGCGCCCGGCTACCTCATGGAGTTCGCGCACCCGGCCCGCCCGCCGTGGTTCGGCACCCCGCACGAGCACACCTCGCCGTTCCTCTTCGGCACCTACGGGATCGCCGAGAACGTGGGCGCGTGCGGCGACGGCCCGGCCGAGGCGGAGGTCAGCGCCGCCTTCATGGACGCGGTGGCGGCGTTCGCGCACACCGGCGCCGTACCGTGGCCGGTCTTCTCCCCGGACCGCCCCAGCACGCTGATCCTGGGCGAGCCGGGCAGACCACGCCTGGCGCACCCCACCAAGGCGCGTCAGTTGAGGTTCTGGGACGACAACACGTGGGTGCCCCAGCTCAGTTGACGGCCCGCAGCGAGGACGCCCTCGGGGTGAGCCGCGCCGGAACCGTCTGCCCCGAACCGCCGTGGCCGCCCTCGACCAGCTCCACGAGGGCGGCCACGGCGGCCCTGGCCGTGCGGTGCGGCGCGAGCGTCACCGTGGAGACGGGCGGGGCGGTGGTCTCGTACGCCGGATCCTCGCTCGCGCACACCACGAGCAGGTCGTCCGGCACCCGCAGCCCGCAGCGCGCCGCCGAGGCCAGCACACGGTGGCCGCACGGGTCGTAGAGGCCGTGCACCGCGTCCGGCCGGTCGGGCCCGGCGAGCAGGGCGTCCAGGGTGCGGCCGTCGCGGTCGTCGAACTCCAGCGGCACCACTCTGGGTTCGCCGCCGCGCGCCGCGCACCACTCCTCGTACGCCGCCCGGCAGCTGCGCGTGTAGTGCTCCTCGCCCGGGCCCGCGACCAGCGCGATCCGCCGGGCGCCGCGCGCCGCGAGGTGGTCCAGGACCTCGTGCGTGGTGGCCCGGTGGTCGTTGTCCACCCACGCTTCGCGCACCCCGAGCCGGGCCGGGCGGCCGTCGAAGACCAGCGGCAGGCCCCGGGCGCGCAGGATGCGGACGACAGGGTCGTCGGGCGGGCTGTCCAGGAGCACCACCCCGGCGACCGGCAGGGTCCGCCACAGCGACTCGGCGGGCGCGGCCGGGAGCGCGACCAGGGCGTAGCCGCGCCGGTGGGCGGCGGCCGTGGCGGCGCTGATCGCCCGGGCGTAGAACGGGATGCCCGCGAAGTCCCAGGAGAGCGTGCCGTACGTGGTGACGGCGAGGGCGAGGGTACGCGGCGGGGGCTCACCGTAGCCGAGCGCGGCGGCGGTCGCCCGCACCCGGGCCCGGGTCGGCTCGGCCATCCGGCCGGTGCCGTTCAGGGCGTTGGAGACGGTCGCCACGGACACCTCGGCCGCGCGGGCCACATCGGTGAGGGTCACTCGGGGCACGGGCTCAGCGTACGGAATCCGTTGCCGGAGCGGGAGTTCGCGGGGCAGATCGGCTGTGGCGGGGCGCTGGTGGTTAAGGGATTAATCGCGAAGGGTGCGGTGCCTGACGAGCCACTCGACACCCCCAGGAGCCCTCGTGAACCACAGCTCTGCACCTTCCCGCCGCCGGGTCCTCGCGACCGGCCTGGGCGCGGCGGCGGCCGTGTCCCTGGCGGCACCGGGCACGGCGGCTGCCGCCCCCGCCAAGCGGCGCTCGGCCGCGCTGGTGGTGCACCACGCACGGGTCCTCACCGGCGAGGCGCACGCCCCCGTCGAGCAGTCCCTCGCGGTCGGACGGGACGGAAAGGTGCTCGCGACCGGGAGCGACGCGGCGCTGCGGCGGTACGTCGGCCGGGACACCGAGGTCGTCGACGCGCGCGGGGCGACGGTCATGAGCGGCATCCACGACGGCCACGCGCATCCGCTGGGCGCGGGCGAGCGCAGCCTGCACCCGACGCTGGAGGGGGCTACCCTCACGGTCCCCCAACTCCAGGAAGCACTCACGGGGTTCCTCTCCTCCGACTCCTCCCACGAGCCCGACGGCTGGCTGGTGGTGGAGGACTGGAACCCGGTGGGGCTGCTCCCCGCCGGGACCGTCCCGCACCACCGCATGCTCGACTCGCTGCCGACCCGCCGCCCGATCGCGCTCATCGGCAACGACGGGCACAACGCGTGGGCCAACCAGCGGGCGCTCGACCTCGCCGGGATCACCGCGGCCACCCCCGACCCGGCGGGCGGCCAGATCGTGCGCGACCCGGACGGCAAGCCGGGCGGCCTCCTGAAGGACACCGCCCAGGACCTCCTGACGAGGGTGATCCCGCCGCCGACCCAGGCGCAGCTCGTAGCCGCCTGCGCCAAGGCGCTCGCCCAGGCGGCGGCGTCGGGCATCACCACCTTCATGGACGCGTCGGTGGGCACGCACGAGCTCGACACCTACGCCGCGCTGTCCGCCGCCGGCAAGCTGCCGCAGCGGATCGTGCCCGCGCTCCTGATCGGCCCGGACCTGGCGAAGGATCCGGCGGGGGCGCTGCGGTACGTACGGGAGCTGCGGGCGCGGTACGGGCAGGTGCGGGGGCTGCGGTTCGGCACGGCGAAGGTGTTCCTGGACGGGGTGATCGAGTACCCGTCGCAGACGGCGGCGCTGCTGGCTCCGTACCTGGACGCGGAAGGTCGGCCGACGACTCACAGAGGCGACCTGTACGTCTCTTCCGCCGACTACGGCCGTCTGGCGACGGTGTTCGACCGGGCGGACTGGCAGCTGCACGCGCACGCGATCGGGGACCGGGCGGTGCGGACGGCGCTGGACGGGTACGAGACGGCGGTACGGGCGAACGGCCGCCGCGGCAACCGCCACACCGTGGCCCACCTCCAGCTCGTCCACCCCTCCGACTACCGCCGCTTCGCGCCGCTCGGGGTGGTGGCGTGCATGCAGCTCCAGTGGGCGATGCGGGACATCTGGACGATGGAGGCGCTGCTGCCGTACATCGGTCCGGAGCGGCACCGGCTGCTGTACCCCGCGCGGAGCCTGGAGCGCCACGGGGCGACTCTCTCCGGCGGCTCCGACTGGCCGGTGGACCCGCTCCAGACGTGGAACCAGGTCCGTACGGCGGTGGACCGGGAGGGGGCGGAGGCGGGGGAGGGCGCGCTGTACCCCGAACTGGAGGGCCTGACCCGTACGTCGTCGTTGCGCATGCACACGGCGGGCACGGCGTACCAGCTCCGCATGGACCACCTGAGCGGCCGCCTGCTGCCGGGGATGGCGGCGGACCTGGTGCTCCTGGACCGGGACGTGACGCGGGTCCCGATCGCGGAGGTGTCGGGGACGGGTGTCCGCCTGACCCTGGTCGGCGGCCGGGTGGTCCACGAGGGCGTGACCGCACCCGTGGCGGCGCGCCGGGCGAGGTCGCTGACGGGGGTGCACGGGGCCTGCGGGTGCGGGTGACCGGGGGGGGGAGGGTGCCTGCCCGGCAACGCGGGGTGCCGCTGTGCCCACCCGTGCCGCCCCAGCGGCACGATTGCCCACAGCGGCGGGGGGGCCGCAGGCCCCGCCTTCAGGGGCGCGGGGAACTGCGCGACCAGCCCAGCACGGTCCGCAGACGAGAGACAGCGGGGTGCAGGGGCCCCAGGCCCCGCGGCCTGGAGAACCACCTCCGCCCCCACCCACCCCCGGAGGGTTTAGGGAAGGGGCGGGGTGGGGTGATCCACACCGTTAGTGATCGGGGCGGAGTTCCGTCGGGCAGGCCGTTCCCCGGCGGAGGCTGTACGGGGCCGCCAGGCGGTACGTGCCCGCCTTCGGGGCCAGCAGCTCCGTCCACTCGTCCCCCGCCGCATCCTCCGGCGCCTTCCACAAACACCCATTGGGGTTCGTGAACGTCTTCGGCGTGCCATGAGCCCGGCTCTTGGACTCCGGAGTCTCCTGCGGCGGCTCCACCCCCTTCCCCTTCTCGTCCACCAGCTTCAGCCAGGGCGAGTACGGGATGCGGACGAGGACGGTCCCGGGCGCGCTCACCTTCAGTGTCCACTCGCCCTCCCCCGCCTTCTCCACCACCGCGGGCGGATCGGCGAGCGGGGTCGGGTCGTCGACCGCGAACAGCCGCCAGTTGTCGTTGCTCCACACTTCCTTGAGGTACGGCAGGCCCTTCTGGATCAGCTTGGCCTCCTGCTCGGCGCCGTTGGAGTCCGGCGGGCCCATCGGCAGCACCACGTAGTGGACGGCCCAGCGGCCCAGCCAGCCCTTGTAACTGGCGGCGTTCAGCGTGTCGTCGTAGAAGATCGGGTTGCGTTCCATATCGGCCTGGCGGTTCCAGCCCCGCGCGAGGTTGACGTACGGCGCGACCGCCGACGCCTCGCGGTGGCTGGACGCGGGCACGACCTCGACGCGCCCGCGCTCCGCGCCGACCTCCCCGAGCTGGTCCACGAGCGGCGCGAGCTCACGCGCCCAGGACGCGGCCGGCAGGGTGCTGACGATGTCGTCGACGGCCTTGAAGCCGATCCAGAAGTTCATCCCCGCGAAGGCGATGACCAGCGCGTACCACTTGCGCGAGCGCGGCACCACGTACGGCAGCGCGGCCAGGAACACCACGCCCGCGAAGAGCATCGCGAGCCGGGTCACATTGGACCCGATCTGCGAGTCGATGATCCAGGTGAGCAGCACGCCCACCCCGTACACCGCCGCTCCCGTACGGACCGTCCGCCACTCCTTCGGCACCGAGAAGAGCGTGATCACCGCGAAGAGGAACGGCAGCGACACCGAGGCGAGCGACATCGGCTGGGTGCCCGAGAACGGGAACAGCAGGGCCGAGGCCGCAACGACCGCGGCCGGCGGCAGACCCAGGGCGTACGCGCCCGGGCGGCGCCCGTTCAGGAACAGCGCGGCCGCGATCACCCCGAGGAAGAGGCCCGCGACCGGGCTGCTGGCCGTGGCGAGCCCGGCCAGCGGCGCGGCGACCGCGCCCTTGGCCCACCGGTTCTCGGCCCACTTGCGGGGCCAGCAGAAGACCGCGGCGACCGCGCCGAGCGCGAACATCGTGCCGAGCCCGAAGGTCACCCGGCCGGACATGGCGTTGCACAGGAAGGCGAAGAGCGCCGCGAAGGCGCACGGCAGCGGATTGCGGACGGCCCGCACCCGCACCAGGATCAGCGTGATCAGCCCGGCCGACAGGGTCCCGGCGATCATCATCGTGGACCGGACGCCGAGCATCGACATCAGATACGGCGAGACCACGCTGTACGAGACGGGGTGCATCCCGCCGTACCAGGCCAGGTTGTACGCGGAGGCCGGGTGGCGGCCGACGAACTCGGCCCAGGCGTCCTGCGCGGCGAGGTCTCCGCCGCTGTTGGCGAAGAAGAAGAACCAGAGGACGTGCACGACGGCGGCGACGGCCGTGACGGCCACCACGGGGTGCCGCACGGCGAAGGCCCGCAGCCGGCAGAGCACGGTCGACTCGACGGCGGGGACGGGGTCCTCGGCGAGGCCTGAGTCCTTGGCCTGCCCTTCAGACGATCCCTCGGCCGAAGCCGGTTCCTCGACCAGGACCGCGTCCTCAGCCGGACCCTCGGCCTGGCCCGACCCCTCGGCCCGTACCGGCTCCTTCTCCAGGACCGGGGCCGTGTCGGCGCGCCCGGTCAGGTTCTCTTCCCTCACCGGGTCCCTGTTCTCGTCCTGTATTCGTCCACCCGGCTGCCGAGAAGGGCTGCTGCCGTCGGCGCGGGTGGGCGTCGGCTCAGCGGTGGTCACTGCGGCTCTCCCGCCTCACACAGTCTCAGGACGTCTCTCGCCCCATCGCTCATAGGGACGCCGCCCAGCGTCCTCCAGTTGACCGAAGCTAGCACGAGAGCGCGAGCGACCTGCGCCCGAAGCCGGGCCCGGCACCCTTCCCGGTGCCGGGCCCGCGCTCGTACGTCCGTCGCGTCCGTTAGCCCAGACGGGTCAGCTTGGACCCGAAGCCGGGCTCGGCGAGCGCCTTCTGGAGGGCCACCGGGGCGGAGACCTGGCCGGGGCCCGAGCCCACGGTCAGCTTGCCGACCACCGTGCCCGCCTTCGCGGAGTGCGGGACCTTGGCGTCACTGGGAGTGAGCGAGATCGCGGTCTGCAGACCGGACCAGCCGGCGACGGTCAGGTCCTTGGTGGCGACGACCGGCGTCTTGCCACCGAGGCCGTCGTCCACGTACCCGACGACGTCGCCCTTCTTGATCACGGTCGCCGAGGTGAGCGACTTGCGGGTGGCGATCAGGACGTCCTTGCTGACCTTGTTGACCAGGTCCAGGATCGACGTGCTCTTGTGCTGGCCGAAGACCGCGCCGACGATCGTCTGCTTCGTCCCGCCGACGTCCTTGGTGGCGGCGAACAGCAGGTTGCCGCCGGCCTTGGAGGTCGAGCCGGTCTTGATGCCGATCGCGCCGTTGTACGGCACGAGGGTGTTGTAGTTGCGCCGCTTCACACCCATCGGGTCGATCCAGAACGGCTGCCGGGTGATGTCGACCAGCGCCGGGTTCTTCACCAGCTCGGTGGCCAGCTTCACCTGGTCGACGGCGGTCGAGACGGTGGTGGCGTTCAGACCGGACGGGTCGGTGTACGTGGTGTTCGTCATCCCGAGCTGCTTCGCGGTGTCGTTCATCTTCTTCACGAACGCCGCCTCGGAGCCCGCGTCCCAGCGGGCCAGCAGCCGCGCCACGTTGTTCGCGGACGGGATCATGATCGCGCTGAGCGCGTCCTTCTGCGTGAGAGTCTGGCCCGCCTTGATGTTGTCGAGGGTCGACTCGTCCTTGCCGCCCTTGTTGTAGCCGCCCTCCTTCTCCGCGAGTTCGTCGACGGGGATGGAGGCGCCCTTCTCGCCGACCTTCATCGGGTGGTCGCGCATGATGATGTACGCGGTCATCGACTTGGTCACGCTGGCGATCGGGGCCGGCTTCTCCTCGCCGAACCGGCCGACAGTGCCGAGGCCCGACACCGTGATGAGGCCCTGCCCCTCGCTGGGCCACGGCAGCTGCGGCGCGCCGCCCTCGAAGGTGAACTGCGGCGCCGACGTCATCTTGAGCTCGGCGTCCGGAAGCGGGCGTACGAACTGTACGACCGCAAACACGACCAGCAGCAGAAGGACCAGCGGCGTCCAGATCTTGAACCGCCGCACCGCCGTGCGGACCGGGGTCTGCGGCGGGGGCGGGGTGTTGGTGAGCTCCGCGAGCAGGTCGAGCGGCGGCTTCGGCGGCAGCGGCTGCTGCCGGGTCCGCTCGGCGGCGTCGGCGTCCGGCACGGAGATGCGGGGCGAGGCGGGGGGCTTCGGCGCGGCGGCCTTGGCGGCCTCCGGCTTCGGGTCCTCCGTCTTCGGAGCCGCCGCCTTCGGCTTCTCGGTGTCCGGGCGTACGTCGTCGGAGCGCAGCGGTACGAACGTGCTGGACCGCTCGGCCGTCGGCTCGCCCGCCTTCGGCAGCCGGATGGCGGTGGTCGGCTGGTCCACCACGGGGGGCTTGACGGCCTTGAAGACAGCGGTGGGCTGGTCGACCGCCTCGGCCTCGCCCGCGCTCTCGGCGCTGGGCTTGGCACCCCAGGAGGCGGCCCGGGGCTCGGGGGCGGGCTTGTCGGCGGTGTCGGCCTTGGCGGCGGAGGCGGCGGGCTTGGCGTCGGCTTCCGGCGCGGGGCCGGAGTCCTTGGCGTCCGACTTGGCGTCCGCCTTCGGCTCGGGCTCGGGCTCCGCGTCCGGCTTGTCGTCCTGCTCGGCGGCGTTCTCGGCGTCGGGCGCGGCCTTGGACGCGGTGTCCGGCTCGTCGGCGGCCTTGGGGGCGGCCTCGGCAGGCTCGTCGGCCGCGTCGGCGTCCTCGGAAGCCTCAGCGGCCTTCTCGCCCGGCTCCTGAGCCGCGGGCTCGTCCTCGGAAGCGTCCTCGGAGGCGTCGTCCGCCTCGGGCGCCGCCGTCGGCGCGGGCACGGTCTCCCGTACGGGCGTGGCGTCGGCGGCGGGCTCCTCGTCGGTGCCCTCCGCGTCGGCGTCCGCGTCCTCCGGCTTCTCGGCGGCGGGATCCGGAGCGTCCGCCTTCGCGGCACCGGCACCCGACCCGGCGTCGTCGGCCGCGTCCGCCTCCGCGTCGCCGTCCGTGGCCACCCAGGCCGCCACGGCCGCCCGCAGGCGGGTGTCGCGGGACTCGTGGTCCTCCTGGCGCGGGGCCCGGAAGACGGCGGTCGCCTGGTCCACGGGGGCGTCGGCGGAGCCGTTCACGGCACCCTTCGCCGAGCCGTTCGCCGAACCGGCCGCGGACCCGTTCGCCGAGCCGTTCGCGGACGTCTTCGCGGAGCCGTTGCTCTCCGGACCGGAAACAGCACCGGAACCGGACGCGGCCCGGGGGCCGTCATCCGGTCCGAACACCGCCACACGGGGGTCGCGTTCGCTCGGAGTCGTCTCCCCCGACGACTGCTGCTGCTCCGACCTGTCGGGGGACTCGCCCGCCACCGATGCCTCCTCCCGGCGCCCCGGGGCGCCGTCCGAACCTGTCCGAACCATCTACCAGTGTCCTGTGTGCGGGGTTGACCCCCGTGCTAGACGAGAACGACATACCTGTCGGTTCCCGTACTTACCGCCCAGGCGCTCTCGACAGATGAATGTGAGAGGGGTCACCCTGTCATTCATCCACGCGGGGAGGCATGGATGGGCAGGAGCCGCAGAACAATTCCGGAGGAGCTTCTGCTGCTCGCTCTGGACCCGGCCACGGGTACCACAGCGCAGCCGCAGTCGCTCGACCTCGGCCTCGCCGGAGCCCAGCTAGTGGAGCTGGCTCTGGCAGGACGGATAGCCCCAGACGGGGATCGTATCGCCGTGGTGATGGCACGGCCGACAGGAGATCCGACACTGGACTCCGCACTGGAACTGCTGCGCAGGCGCGGCAGCCCGGTCCGGGCCGTCCACTGGATCGGCGGGCCCCGACTGGGGCTGCGCCAGATTTACCTCGCGCACCTGGAGCGGTGCGGCATGGTTCATGCCGTCTCGGGCCAGATGTGCGGAGTGCTGCCGACGACTCGCTACCAGGCGACGGACACGGCGATCAGCCGGGACATCAGGGCCCGGCTGGACAGTGCGATCCGCACCGGCGTACCGCCGGACCCGCGGACCGCGGCGCTCGCCGCGCTGGCCCACGCGGTCGGACTCGGCAAGCACCTGTACCCGGGCAACGAGGGGCGTTCATCCCGCTCCCGCCTCCGGGACCTGATCAGGCACGACCCGATGGGCGGACTGGTGGCGCACGCCGTCATGGACGTCCAGAACGGAGTGGGCGCACAGCCGCGCCGCACCGCCAACGGCACCGGCAACGGCGCCCCGGCGGGCACGCGCGCGACGGCGACCGCACCGGGCGTGCCGATGCAGCCGCACCGCGGCAGCATGGCCCGAGCAGTGGCCCACTAGCGGCCGCTCCGGCACCGGTCACAGGCACCACCTCACGCACCACGCACGGCCCGCACCACCGAGCACCACGGCACCACCCCGCACCACCCGCCGCACCGACGTCCCCCTCACGACCCGGTTCGGGAGCCGCAGCACGGGCGCGCGGGGCCGGCCACCGCCGGTCCCGCGCGCTTCGCGTCCTCCGAGGCCCGGGGCTCGTACCCGCGGTAGCCGGTACCCCACCGTGTGTGGCCATTTCCCAGCGCGGCCAGGAACATTGGTGGCAGTCTGCTGAGCACAAGAGCAGAGAACAACAGAAGTGCCGCAGCCGGAGGTGCAGTTCCCGTGGCGTCCAACGTCAATCCCACCGTCAGGCGACGCCGACTGGGCCAGGAGCTCCGTCGACTCCGCGAGCTGAAGGGCATGACGGCCGAGGAGGTCGCCGAGCGCCTGCTGGTCTCCCAGTCGAAGATCAGCCGCCTGGAGAACGGCCGCCGCTCCATCAGCCAGCGCGATGTCCGCGACCTGTGCGGGGTGTACGAGGTCGAGGACCACCGGATCGTCGACTCGCTGATGCAAATGGCCAAGGACTCCCGGCAGCAGGGCTGGTGGCACGCCTTCGGCGACATCCCGTACAGCGTCTACATCGGTCTGGAGACCGACGCGGCGAGCCTGCGCGTCTACGAGTCGCTGATCGTGCCCGGACTGCTGCAGACGCGCGAGTACGCGCAGGCGGTGATCGAGGGCATGTGGCCCGAGGCCACCTCCAGCGACATCGACAAACGGATCCAGATCCGGCTCAAACGCCAGGACCGGCTCACCGACCCGACCAACCCGCTGCGCTTCTGGGCGGTGATCGACGAGGCGCTGCTGCGCCGGGTGGTCGGCAACGAGCAGATCATGCGCGACCAGCTGCTGCACCTGGCCCAGCTGAGCGAGCAGCCGCACGTGACGCTGCAGGTGCTGCCGTACGACGCGGGCGCGCATCCGGGGATGTACGGCAAGTTCGCCATCCTGGAGTTCCACGACGCCATGGACGCGAGCGTGGTCTATCTGGAGGGCGTCACCAGCGACCTCTATCTGGAGAAGGCCAACGACGTGCAGAGCTACACCGTGATGTACGAGCACCTGAGGGCCAAGGCGCTCAGCGCCGAGCAGTCCCGGGAGTTCATCCACCGCGTGGTCGACGGGTACGCGTCGTGAGCGAGTGACGGGAGAGGCGACTGCGGACGCCGTGGGGCGCGCACCCTACACCTCTGCGGCCTCAACTGAGAAGGACCCGACGGAATATGCCATCCGGATGGGTGAAGGGCCCCTGTCATCAGTGATGTTGCGGCGTAGCGTCGCACGCAGAGCCGCTGGGCTTCAGCGGCCGGGCACATCACCCGGGCAACCGGATCAACCATCGGAGTCATTATGCGCGTTCAGCAGCATGCACTGACGGAGTGGACCAAGTCCTCATACTCCGCCGTGAACGGCGACTGTGTGGAAGTCAAGGCGGCAGATCACTCGACCGTGTCGGTCCGCGACTCCAAGAACCCGCTCAACGGGATGATCGACTTCGCCCCCACGACGTGGTCGGCCTTCATCCAGGACGTCAACCGCACCGCGCCGCGTGGAGTCTGATCTTCGCCGGCACCGCTCCACCGCAAAGTGAGCAAGGCCCTCTCGACTGGTCCGCCGTCCTAGCCGAGGGGGCTGGTCGCTGTCCGGACCCCTTCCTCCTCACTCCGTCCGGCGCAGCAGGTCCACATAGCGGTCCGTGCCCGGCACCGTCGGAATGAACGGGGCCACCAACTCGACGCGCCCGAGCCCCGATTCGGCCACCGCCGCATCCAGCCCCGCGAAGTGCTCCTCCCACACCTCGGCCGGGTCCCGCTCCAGGAACCACAGCAGCGTCAGCCGGGTGTCGACCCCCTCGACCTGCTTCACGTACGTCATCCGGTCGCCGGGCAGCGGGGTCGGCCGGAACACCGTCACCAGCGCGGCCGGACCGCCCGCGAGTCGGCGCGGCAGATGCCTCGACCGCAGCCACTCCACCAACTCACCGCGCTGATCCGCCCCTTCGGCGTCGATCACCTGGAGCACCAGACCCGCGTACGGATGGTCGAGCGCGTGGAAGTCGCGCGGGCCCGCCGCCCCGTCGCGGTAGACGGTCGCCTCGTGGTCCTGGAAGGCGGTGAAGACGTGCGTGCGGTCCTGGTAGACGCGGCCGTCCCGGTTGAGCCGCCGGTTGATGCCGACGGTCCACTTCATGTGGTCGTCGTAGCGGCCCTCGGTGATCCAGTACGTGGAGAGGTAGCACCCGGCGGTCACCGGCTGGGCGATCGCGGACTTCTCCGGGTAGCGCAGCTCCTGGAGCGCGCGGGTGGCCACCCAGCGCCGCCCCGCGAACATCCAGGGCATGGCCATCGCCCCGGCGTAGTAGTGGTCGTCCTCGTACCAGCGGTTGTAGGCGTACTCGTGGCCCGGGTGCGGCTCCACCATGGTGATCAGGGCGTGGCCGGGGTGCACCCCGTACGGCCCGACCGCCGCCAGCTCCGCGTACTCCTGACTCCTGGTCTCCTCACCCACGACGCTCCCCTTCCCTCCTGCTGCGGTCCGCCCTACTCTGACGCCCCGTCAGAAGAACTGCCAGAGCCGGGAGTCGCCCAGATGTTGCTGAACGGGAAGACGGTCGTCGTGTCCGGCGTCGGCGCCGGACTCGGGCACCAGGTGGCCGCGGCCGTCGTCCGCGACGGGGGCAACGCGGTGCTCGGGGCGCGCACCGAGGAGAACCTCGCCAAGGCGGCCCACGAGATCGACCCGGAGGGCGCGCACACCGCGTACCGACCGACCGACATCACGTCCGAGACCTCCTGCGAGGCGCTGGCCTCCCTCGCCGTGGAACGGTTCGGGCGGATCGACGCGGTGGTCCACGTCGCCGCCTGGGACAGCTACTTCGGCGGGGTCGAGGACGCGGACCTCGCCACCTGGCAGGGCGTCCTCGACGTCAACCTGCTCGGCACGCTGCGGATGACCCGGGCGTGCCTGCCCGCCCTCAAGGAGCGCGGCGGCTCGGTGGTCGTCATCGGCACCCAGTCGGCCATCGCCGCGCCGTCCCAGGTGAGCCAGGCCGCGTACGCGGCGTCGAAGGGGGCGCTGACCTCGGCGATGTACTCCATGGCCCGGGAGTTCGGCCCGCACCGGATCCGGGTGAACACGGTCCTGCCGGGCTGGATGTGGGGCCCGCCGGTCCAGGCGTACGTCCGGTTCACCGCGCACACCGAGAAGGTCCCCGAGGCCGAGGTGCTCGGGCGCCTCACCGAGCGGATGGCGCTGCCGGAGCTGGCGACGGACGCGGACGTGGCGGAGGCGGTGGCGTTCCTGGCCTCCGACCGGGCGAGGGCGATCACGGGGCAGTCGCTGCTGGTGAACGCGGGGGAGATCATGCGCTAGGCGCTTGACTGTCACCCCACTCTCTCGGCCGCACGGGACCCGCATCCCGTGCGGCCGTTCACGTATGTACGCGTCTGACGAAGTGCTCGTTCATGGTGTGGCCCGGGTCACGGGTGCGGCAATGGCCCGTTCCGTAAAGCAGAGGCAAAATCGTTCCACTTTATGATCTGAGTTCATATCCATGACCACCGAAAGCCTTGACCAGCCCTCCGAACAGGCGGTTCAATCCCCGGAAGTCCCCGCTCCCGCACGGGGCCCGCTGCGCCGGACGCACTGACGAAGAGCACCGGCAGACACCTCGATGTTCACAAGGCGGACCCCTCGGAGGGGACAATGAACAGTCTCGACTGGGCCGTGCTCATCGGCTACTTCGGCGTGATGGTCGCGATCGGCGTCTGGTCCCACAAGCGGGTCGACGACGTCGCCGACTTCTTCACGGCCGGCGGCAAGATGCCGTGGTGGCTCTCGGGCATCTCGCACCACATGTCCGGGTACAGCGCGGTGATGTTCACGGGGTATGCGGGGATCGCGTACACCTACGGAGTCACCTCCTACGTGACCTGGTCCTTCCCCATCGCCGTAGGCATCGCCACCGGGTCCTCCCTGTTCGCACCCCGGCTCAACCGGCTGCGCTCACGACTGCACGTCGCCTCCCCGCTCGAATACCTCAAGAACCGCTACAACATCCCGACCCAACAGGCCCTCGCCTGGTCAGGGATGCTCCTGAAGATCGTCGACGTCGGCGCCAAGTGGGCGGCCATCGCGACCCTGCTCTCCGTCTTCACGGGCATGTCCATCAACCAGGGCATCCTCATCACGGGCGTCATCACCGGCGTCTACTGCACGGTCGGCGGCCTGTGGGCCGACGCCCTCACGGAACTCGGCCAGTTCGTCATCCAGCTCTGCGCGGGCGTCGCGATGCTGATCGCCGTGATGTCGAAGCTCGGCGGCTTCAGCACCCTGTGGACCGTCTGGGACAAGCTCCCGCACGCACACACGCACCCGACGGCGGGCCCGTACACGGTGACGTTCCTGCTCGCCTACCTGTTCATCAAGACGTTCGAGTACTCAGGCGGCATGTGGAACCAGGCCCAGCGGTACATGGCCACCGACTCGGCCCGCTCCGCGACCCGTTCGGCCCGGCTCTCGGCCATCCTGTGGCTGATCTGGCCGCTGGTCCTGTTCTTTCCGATGTGGTGCGCGCCGCTCCTGGTGCACGCGAAGAAGCCGGACGCCTCGGACTCGTACGCCCTGATGACCGAGAGCCTGCTGCCGCACGGTCTGCTCGGCCTGGTCATCGTCGGCTTCTTCTCCCACACGATGGCGATGTGTTCCTCGGACGCCAACGCCATCTCGGCGGTCTTCACCCGGGACATCGCGCCGGTCCTCTCGAAGGCCGCCCGCTCCTGGAGTTCACGAGCCGGGCTGCTCGCCGCGCGCCTGTCCACGGTTTCCTTCCTGGCACTGTCGATGGCACTCGCCACGCAGATCAACTCGCCCGCGTTCAAGGACATCATCACGGTGGTCATCAAGTGGGTGGCCGGGCTGATGGGTCCGATCGCGATCCCGTTCATGCTCGGTCTGCTGCCGCGGTTCCGTAAGTCGGGTCCCACGGCGGCGCTGACCAGCTGGGCGATGGGGCTTGTGACGTTCTGGCTGGTGAACTACCCGATCAACTGGGCCGTCGAGGACGGCGTTCCGCTGCAGTACCAGGTGTCGGTGCCGCTCGCCGTCTCGCTGGTGCTGTACATCCTGATCGGCTACATCAAGCCGGAGGACACGCCCGAGCGGGACGCGCTGCTGGCACGGATCAACTCGGACGACGACGGGGCGGCCGCAGCCGCGGTTCCGGCTCCACGGGAGCCGGGCGACGAACTGTTCCGCGAGCCCGCCAAGGATTGAGGCCGGGTGTCCGTACGGCCGTTCTTGGGCCGTACGGGTGACCTTCTCGCCGGGTCGTCGTTATCCCTTTCGAATACAACGGCGGCATGCCGACCGCCCTCGGCCTCGCGCCTGGTCGGCCAGCCCCAGTCATCGTGCGAGCTGATCGCAGAGGGGGTGCATTCGATGACTACGTTCCACATGAGCGAGCAGACCCACCCTGTCGTGCTTCCTCAGCGGCAGGCCCTGGAACCGGTGTCCGCAGACAACCTCGGGGGCGAGGACGAAACGGGGCATCGGCGCTCGGCCGGCGGCCGGGTCACTGGTGTGGGACATGGGCGAGGGGAGACTCCCGGTTGCGGCACCCGCGACCGGGAGCGTCACCCCGATGTTCCGGCCGCGGCCGGGGCGGGGGGAGAGAAGGCGGGCGGTGACGCCCGTATACAAGCGGTCGGAGCGGGGGCGGCGCGGGTGTTCGTCCTCGACCGGCGCGGGTGTCCCTAGATGCCGACGCACCCGGCGCGGGCCCGTGAGTTGCTCGGTAAGGGGCGGGCCGTCGTGGTCGGGCACACTCCTTTCGTGATCCGGCTGAAGGACCGTGGCGCTGAGGCCTCGGAAGTGGCGGGAGTCGCGGTGCGGATCGACCCCGGTTCGAAGGGCACGGGGCTCGTACTCACGGATGAGGAGCCCGAGTGGGGACCGGATGGCGGGAAGGCCCGCTGTTCGGTTTCGAGCTTCGGGAGTATCTGCTCGTCCGTTGGGGGCGGGCGTGTGTGTACTGCGGTGTGAAGGGAGTGCCCCTGCAGATCGATCACCTGCGGGCCCGATCGCGCGGTGGAACGGATCGTCTCAGCAACCTCGTACTGGCCTGTGCGCCGTGCAACAGCTCCAAGGGCGGGCGGCCTGTCGCGGAGTTCCTTGTGGGGCGCCCGGAACTGGCCGCGCGGCTTCTGGCCCTCGCGAAGGCCCCGCTGAGGGACGCGGCCGTCATGAACTCCACTCGCTATGCCCTGTGCGCACGCCTCGGGCAGTCGGGTGTGCCGGTGAGTGGCTGGTCCGGCGGTCGTACGAGTGCCAATCGGGCGCGCTTCGGGCTGCGGAAGAGCCACGTCTCGGATGCTCTGTGCGTCGGCGAGTCGCCGCCGGGGGACCGGATCGTCAGACGCGCGGCAGTGGTCCTTCTCGTGGGGTGCACGGGTCGTGGTTCGTACCGCCGGACCACGCCGGACAGGTTCGGGTTTCCCCGTCCGACGCGGCCCCGACGGAAGCAGTTCCACGGGTACGCGACAGGGGATCTGGTACGGGCGACCGTGCCGCGTGGCAAGCACCGTGGACGGTACGTGGGGCGGGTCTCCGTGCGCAGCAAGGGGACGTTCGCGCTGGCGCATGCGTCCGGGCGCATCGACGTCCATCACAGCCAACTGGTGCTGCTCCAGCGCGGGGACGGATATCGATACGACTGGGGGCGGGACCCGGCAGGCGGCTGAGCAGGCGTTCCCGTCGGCCTCAGCTCCGGGGGTAACGGGCCAGCCAACCAGGGCTGTTGACGGCCGGGCCGTGGAGGGCCGGGCCCTGGGTCATTTCCATGGCGAAGTCGTCGGCCAGTTCCAGGAGCGTGGCACGGCCCTCCAGTTCGGCGAGCCAGCCGGGTGGGAGGGCTGTTTCGCCGTGGAGGGCGCCCAGGAGTGTGCCGCAGAGGGTGCCGGTGGCGGCGGAGGGGCCGTCGTGGTTGACGGCGAGGAGGAGGCCGTGGCGGATGTCCTCGCCCACCAGGGCGCAGTACACGGCGATGGCGAGCGCCTCCTGGGCGAGGTGGCCCTCGCCGAGGGAGGCGACCAGGCCGGGGCTGGGCATGCCCTGGCGTACGGCGCCGAGGGCGTGCTGGAGGGCGTCCGTGACGGGCTGGTGGCCGGGGCGCTGGGCGAGCAGGGCGAGGGTGCGCTGGACGGCCGCGTCCAGCGACTCGCCCCGGGCCAGGCCGTGGACGATCACGGCGTGGGCGCCGGCCGAGAGGTACGCGGCGGGGTCGCCGTGCGTGTGGGCCGCGCACTCCACGGCGAGCTGGAGCACGAGCTGCGGCTCCCAGCCGACGAGCAGGCCGAAGGGGCCGGAGCGGGTGAGGGCGGCGGGGTCGCGGGCGTCGGGGTTCTTGGGGCGGTCGAGGGTGCCCATGACGTCGTCGGCGAGCCCGAGGAGGCAGGCGCGGGCGGGGTCGCGTCTGCTGTACAGCCACTCCTCCCTGGCGAGCCACCCGTTGTCCTTGCGCCGCTCGTCCGGTCCCCAGTCGCGCTGGGTGGCGGCCCAGCGGAGGTAGGCGCGGTGGACGTCGGTCGGGGGGTGCCAGGCGCCGGTGTCGCGGCGGACCTGGGCGCGGATGAGGCCGTCGACGGTGAAGAGGGTGAGCTGGGTGGAGGCGGTGATGCGGGCGGGAGTGGGGGCGCCTGCCCCGTTGTCCGGCTCGGCGCCGGTCGGGCCGGTGATGCCCTCCGGGCCGTATCTCGCGCGGATCGCGTCGAGGGTGAGGTGGGTGGCGGGGGTGCCGAGCGCGTCGCCGATCGCGCCGCCGAGGAGGCTGCCGCGGACTCGGCTGCGGAAGTCCTGCTGCTCGGTGCGGCCCCATATGGACGTGATGGGTCCGGTGGCTGCTGCGCTCATGGCGCAGCACTGTAATTGATTGGGTGCGGGCGAATAAGAGCGCGAGGGGTATGGGGAGGGACGCCCTTTGAACGCTTTTTGTCCGGGCCCCCACCCCGCCCCTTCCCTAAACCCTCCGGGGGTGGGTGGGGGTGGAGGTGGGCTTCCCGAGGGCTTCGCCCCGGACCCCGGGGAATTCGTTCGTCTGCGGGCCGTCCCCAACTGGTCGCGCAGTTCCCCGCGCCCCTAAAGATGCCGCTCCGCGGCAATCCCCTGGGGCGGCCCGAAGGGGCGCATCTCAGGGGCGCGGGTAACTGCGCGACCAGCCCACCACCGGCCCGCAGACGGACTCGGACCCCCGGAGGGTTTAGGGAAGGGGCGGGGTGGGGGGTCTTGTCTGTAGGAGCGTCCATGCTTGGGTCCTGCGGGTCGTCAGCTCCGGACCGTTCAGGCCCCCGCACAGGCCCAGCTCCTCCAAGCCCTCCGCCTCCTCCCAGGTGACGCCCGGCAGGAGCTCGTCCGCCCGCACCCAGTCCCCCCGCGCGCAGGCCGCGACCAAGCCGTCCCCCTGCCACGCATCCCACCCGCACCCCCGCCGACTCGCCGCCATCGCCCGATGGAACGCGCCCGCCTCCCCCCGCAGCGACACCGCCGCGTCCGCCGCCGGGCCGAAGTTCCCCCGGGCCCGGTGCGAGGCCGCCAGGGCCTCGGCCGACGTGGTCCGGCCGTCCAGCAGGGACAGGCAGTGGTCCAGCAACGGGAGAGCATCGCCGCCACCGACCAGGCAGGCCCTCGCCCGGCGGCCGTACGCCCAGGCGATCTCCGGGTTCAGCTCAAGCGCCCGGTCCAGCGCGGACAGCGCCTCCTCCGGGCGCGACAGCGACAGCAGCGTCGCCGCCAGCGCCGCGTGCAGCGCGCCCTGGCCGGGGTCGAGCGCGACCGCCCGCGCCAGGCACGCGTACGCCTCCTCGTGGTGGCCGAGCGCCCGCAGCACATACCCCCGGCCCGCCACCGGCACCGCGTCCCGGGGGTCGTCCCCGGCCGCCGCCGCGTAGTCCGCGAGGGCCTCCTCGTACCGCCCGGCCCGCCGGTACGCCTCCCCCCGCAGCGCCCGCACACCCCCGTCGTCAGGGCCGGACAGGGCCACCGCCCGGTCCAGGTCGGCGATCTCCGCCTCCGTCTCCCCCAGGTCCGCCAGCAGGAACGCCCGTTCCACCAGCGGCGACGGGCCGGAGCCGGGCAGGCTCACCGCGCGGTCCAGGTCCGCCCGCGCCCCCGCCACCCGCCACAGCCGCCGCCGCACCCGGCCCCGCCAGGTGAGCGCGTACACATCGTCGGGAGCCGTCTCCAGCGCCCGGTCCAGATCCGCCAAGGCCCCCTCGGGGTCGTCCAACTCCGAGCGCAGACGGGCCCGCATGATCAGGGCCCAGGTGTACGCGGGCTCCACGTCCAGCGCCCTGCCGTAGTCCGCGAGGGCCTCCTCGTGGCGGCCCAGCGCCTCCAGGGACAGGGCGCGGCTGCCCAGGGCCCAGGCGTACCCGCCGTCGAGGGCGAAGGCGCGGCCGTACTCCGCCACCGCCTCCTCGTGGCGGCCCGCCGAGCGCAGCGCGTCGCCGCGCTCGCCGACCACCCACGCCGGGTCCGCCGCCAGCCGCTCCGCGCGCTCCAGGTCGGCCAGCGCGCCCGCCGTGTCGGCGAGGCCGCGCCGCACCTGGGCGCGGCGCACCAGCGCCCACTCGTAGTCCGGGTTCAGCTCCAGGGCCCGGTCCAGGTCGGCCAGGGCGCCTTCGAACAGGCCCAGCTGGTGGCGGATCCGGCCGCGGCTGGCGGGGGCCCAGGCGTCGCCCGGGTCGAGGAGGATCGCGCGGTCCAGATCGGCCAGCGCCTCCTCGAAGCGGCCGAGGCGGCGGTAGATGTCGCCCCGGTAGCCGAGGTAGTACGCGTCGTCCGGGGCCAGTTCGCAGGCCCGGTCGAGGTCGGGGAGCGCCGCCGCGGGGCCGTCGAGCGCGTTGCGCACCACGCTGCGGCTGTAGTACGCCCGCACCCGCCCCGGGTCGAGCGCGATCGCCTGGTCCAGCTCGGCCAGCGCCTGCGCGTGCCTGCCCTCGTGGCGCAGCTCCCGGGCCCGTACGACATGGGCGCCCGCCCGGCCCTCGGCGCTCAGCGCGCCCCGGGAAAGGAGCAGGGCCAGCACCCTTTCCACGCCCGCCTGTTCGTCGGCGAGCGCGGCCAGGCCGTCCGCGCCCCAGCGGCGCAGCGGCTCGTCGTCGGCGTCCTCGCCCGCCTCGGCCAGGGTGGTGGCCCAGCGGCGGGCGACGGCGGGCCCGGCGTCGCAGGCGTCGACGCCGTCGCGCAGCATCCGGGCGAGCGCGGCCCCGGGTCGGGCGCACAGCAGGTGGTAGGACTCCTCCAGGCGCAGCTCGCGCCACCGCTCCCCGCTCCACAGCCGGTGCGCCGGGACCGCCTCGGCGGCGGCCTCGCGGCGCGCCCCGATCGCTTCGGCGAGCCGCTGGTGGCAGTCGGTCCAGCGCTGCGGCGAGCCGGTGCGCTGGACGCCGAGCATGGCGGCGCGGACGACGCCGTGGTACTGGGCGCGCCCGCCGTGGTCGCTGACGAACGGCAGCGACCACAGCCAGCCGTACAGGTCCGCCGCGTCCTCGTCGACGGCCGCCCGGAACACGTCCTCGTCGATGTGCCGGGGCAGCGCGCAGGCGAGCGCGGCCGCCCGCCGCACGGGGTCGCCCTCCCACTTCAGGAAGCGGTCCACGGCGGTGGCGCCGGGGGCGCGCGCGTCGCCGGGGTTCTCCGCGAGCGTGGACACCAGGACGGGCAGCCGGCCGGAGAGCCGCAAAACGTCGCGGACGACCTCCTCGTCCACCACGCCCTTGGCGGCGAGCAGTTGGCGGGCCTCGGTCTCGGTGAACAGGTCCAGGGGCAGTTCCGTCACCAGGTCCGCGTAGTCCGCCCAGCACCCGGGGTCCAGGCGGCGCTGGCCCGCGAGGACCACGACGACCTGGGCGGGCAGCGCCCCGTACCGCTCGGTGGTGAGCAGGTCGCGCAGCCAGGTGTCGAGGAACGGCGAGGTGCGCTCGTACGTGTCGAAGAAGAGCACGGTCCACGGCACGTCGTCGGCGATCCGCGCCAGCTCCGCGACCAGGACCGGGGTGAGGACCTTCACCGGGTCCAGGACCAGCTGGACGTCCTCCTGTTTGCCGAACCGGGCGCTCAGGGCCGCCCGCATCCGGTCCGCGCCCAGGGCCAGTTGCTGGGCGTCCATGCCGCCCGCGAGCACGCCCACGCCGGGCACCAGGCCGAGGCCGGCCAGGGACGCCTGGGCGAGTGCGGTGGAGCCGGGCGAGGGCGCCGCAGGGTCGGCGGGCGCGGTGGTGGACTCCGCCTCGTACCGCCGCTGGCGATAGGTGGCCAGGAGGCGTTCCAGGGCCTTGAGCGGGTGGCCCTGGCGGGCGAAGTGCGTGCAGAGCGCGGCGAGCGTCTCGGGGACGCTGTTGACGGCCTCGTCCGCGGAGGCCGTCAGCGCGCCGCGCTCGCGCGCGGTGTGCTCCAGCTCGCGCACGAGCGACGTCTTGCCGACCCCGGCGGCGCCGTGGACGTGGAAGACGAACCGGTGCCCCTCGTCGTCGACCGGGGTGTCGAAGTTCTCCCGGAACAGGGCGAGTTCGCCCCGTCGTCCGACGAACCCCGCCCGTCTGCGCCGCCGGATGAGTTCCTGCATCGACGGTTTGCCCGCTGCCATGGGATCAGTATGCGATCCTCCGGCACACCCGAACCCGTCAGTCCCCCAACACCGGCAGCAGCTCGGGCAGGTGGCCGTCCGAGGCGTGGGCCGCGTCCTGCCGCTCCTGGGGGACCTCGCCGTACAGCGTGGTGCGCGGCTTGGCGGGGCGGCCGGCCGCCTCGGCGATGGCGACGAGGTCCTTGATGGAGCGGTACGAGCCGTAACTCGATCCCGCCATCCGGGAGATGGTCTCCTCCATGAGCGTGCCGCCCAGGTCGTTGGCGCCCGAGCGCAGCATCTCGGCGGCGCCCTCGGTGCCCAGCTTCACCCAGCTGGTCTGGATGTTGGTGATGTGCGGGTGCAGCAGGAGGCGGGCCATCGCCATCACCGCGCGGTTGTCGCGGGTGGTGGGGCCGGGGCGGGCGATCCCGGCGAGGTAGACCGGCGCGTTGGTGTGGATGAACGGCAGCGTCACGAACTCGGTGAAACCGCCGGTCTCCTGCTGGATGCGGGAGAGCGTACGGAAGTGGCCGAGCCAGTGGCGGGGCTGGTCCACGTGCCCGTACATCATGGTGGAGGAGGAGCGGATGCCCAGTTCGTGGGCGGTCCTGACGACCTCGATCCAGGTGGCGGTGGGCAGTTTGCCCTTGGTGAGGACCCAGCGGACCTCGTCGTCGAGGATCTCGGCGGCCGTCCCGGGGATCGAGTCGAGGCCCGCCTCCTTGGCGGCGGTGAGCCACTCCCGTATCGAAAGGCCGGTGCGGGTGGCGCCGTTGACGACCTCCATCGGCGAGAAGGCGTGCACGTGCATGCCCGGCACGCGCTCCTTCACGGCCCGTGCGATGTCGAAGTAGGCCGTGCCCGGCAGGTCCGGGTGGATGCCGCCCTGCATGCACACCTCGACCGCGCCCACGTCCCAGGCCTGTTCGGCGCGGTCGGCCACCTGGGAGAGGGAGAGGGTGTACGCGTCGGCGTCGGTGCGGCGCTGGGCGAAGGCGCAGAAGCGGCAGCCGGTGTAGCAGACGTTGGTGAAGTTGATGTTCCGCGTGACGATGTACGTGACGTCGTCGCCCACCACGTCCCGGCGCAGCTCGTCGGCGATGCGGCACAGCGCGTCCAGAGCGGGGCCGTCGGCGTGCAGCAGCGCCAGCGCCTCGTCGTCGGTGAGCTTCGTCGGGTCGTCGGCGGCCGTCGCGAGCGCCGCCCGTACGTCGGTGTCGATGCGGGAGGGCACCATGCCGGGCGCGGCCGCCTCGCGCAGCGCCTCCCAGTCGCCGTACACCTCGTCGAAGTCGTCGCGGCGGTCGGCGGTGCGGCCGTCGGTGTCGATGGTGCGGTGCAGATCGGTGCGGCCGGTGGCGGTGAAGGCCTCCTCGGGCTCCTGCCACGGGTGGCCCTCGACGACCGCGTCCTCGCGGGCGAGGCCGGTCTCCGGGTCGGCGAGCGCCCGGACGTGCGGCAGCAGCCGGGGGTCGAGCCAGGGCTCGCCGCGCTGGACGAACTCGGGGTAGACGCAGAGGCGTTCGCGCAGCTCGAACCCGGCGGCGGCCGACTCGGCGGTGAGCTGCTCGATCTGCGGCCACGGCCGCTCGGGGTTCACATGGTCGATGGTGAGCGGGGAGACCCCGCCCCAGTCGTCGATGCCCGCGCCGATCAGCCGTCCGTACTCGCTGTCGACGAGGTTGGGCGGCGCCTGGAGGCAGCCGGAGGGGCCCATGATGTGCCGGGCGACGGCGACCGTGGCGACCAGCTCGTCCAGCTCCGCGTCCGGCATGCCGCGCATCGCGGTGTCCGGCTTGGCGCGGAAGTTCTGGATGATCAGTTCCTGGATGCCGTGGTACGAGCGGGCCACGCGGCGCAGCGCGAACAGCGACTCGGCGCGCTCCTCGTACGTCTCGCCGATCCCGATGAGCAGCCCGCTGGTGAACGGCACGGACGAGCGGCCCGCGTCCTCCAGTACCCGCAGCCGCACGGCCGGTTCCTTGTCGGGCGAGCCGTGGTGCGGACCGCCCGGCTCGGACCACAGACGGGTGGCGGTGGTCTCCAGCATCATGCCCATGGAGGGGGCCACCGGCTTGAGCCGCTGGAAGTCGGTCCACGACATCACCCCCGGGTTGAGGTGCGGCAGCAGACCCGTCTCCTCCAGGATGCGGATGGAGATGGCCCGTACGTACGCGATCGTGTCGTCGTAGCCGTGCGCGTCCAGCCACTCGCGGGCCTCGGGCCAGCGGTCCTCCGGCTTGTCGCCGAGGGTGATCAGGGCTTCCTTGCAGCCGAGTTCGGCACCCCGGCGGGCGATGTCGAGGACCTCGTCGGGGGACATGAACATCCCGTGCCCGGCCCGGCGCAGCTTGCCGGGGACGGTGACGAAGGTGCAGTAGTGGCACTTGTCCCGGCACAGCCGGGTGAGCGGGATGAAGACGCTCTTCGAGTACGTGATGACCCCGGGGCGGCCCGCCGCCTCAAGGCCCGCGTCGCGCACCCGCGCGGCCGAGGCCGCCAGGTCCACCAGGTCCTCGCCGCGCGCCTGGAGCAGCACGGCCGCCTCGGTGGTGTCGAGCGCGACGCCGTCCCGGGCGCGTTTCAGCGCGCGCCGCATCGCGTTGGCGGTCGGTGCGTCTGCCTGCGGTCGCTGCGCGCTGGAAGTCATCCCCCGAGCATACGAGCGGCTCCCGCGCGACGGAGTGCCGCCCGGGATCGTCGCGTACGCGAACTTTTCCGGCCAATCTCCTCCGACGGCGGGCAACTCGCCCCGTGTCCGCGCCGATACTGAGAGTCGCTCCGGGCCCGGGTGCGACTGCTCAGCCTTCCGATCCGCACCACGACGAACGGGACGGTACTGACGTGACATCAGAGCGTACGCAGCCGACGACCCTGTACCCGGAGCTGGACGAGGATGCGCTCAAGCGCTACTTCGAGGCGCTGACCAGCGGCGACACCTCGCATGTGGCGCCCGCGCGAGCCGCCGAGATCGAGGAGGCCCGGGCCGTGGCGGTGCCGGTCCGGGTGAAGTTCGCCGGGGCGCGCGGGGACAAGCTCGACGGGGTGCTGTGGAAGCACCTCGTCGGTACTCGCGAGCGGCCCGCGGTGATCATGCCGTCGCCGTGGACCTCGTACGGCTGGCTGGTCTACGTGGCGCAGGCGACCCGGTTCGCGGCCGCCGGGTACAACGTCCTGGCCTATACGGCGCGCGGCTTCGGCGCGTCCGAGGGCGAGGTGGAGGTCGCGGGGCCGCTCGACGTCGAGGACGCGGGCAAGGCGATCGACTTCCTGACCGCCCAGGTGGGCGCCGCCCCGACCAAACTCGGCTTCCTGGGCGACTCGTACGGCTCGGGCATCAGCCAGCTGATCGCCGCCCAGGACGAGCGCGTCCACGCGGTCGCGGCCCTGTCCACCTGGGGCGACGTGGGCGAGGCGTTCTACGAGAACGACACCCGCCATGTCGCGGCGGTCGCCACCCTGCTGGCCGTGGCCGCCGACGCGCGGCTCAGCGAGCGCACCCAGCGCGCCTTCGACGACCTGCTGGCCAACCGGAACATCGAGGAGACGCTGGAGTGGGCGGCCGAGCGCTCCCCGCTCACCCACGTCGACGGCCTCAACGGGCGCGGGGTGCCGGTGTTCTTCGCGCACGCCTGGCACGAGACGCTGTTCCCGGCCAACCAGACCCTGCGGATGTTCCAGGCGCTGACCGGGCCCAAGCGGATCGACCTGTCCATCGGCGACCACTCCGGCCCGGAGATGACCGGGATGCTCGGGCTGCCCAACCGGATCTGGGAGGACGCCCACCGGTTCTTCGCCCACCACCTCAAGGGGGTGGACAACGGCATCGACACCGAGGGCCAGGTGGTCAGCCAGGTCATGTGGAACAAGGCGCTGGAGGAGCGGCCCACCTGGGACGCGGTCACCGGCAGCACCGAGCGCCTGTATCTGACCGGCGCGGCCGTCAACGGCGACGGCTGGGGCAAGGCCAAGACCGACGGCGGCCTCGCCGACAAGCCGGACAGCGGCTGGAACGTGCGCTTCCAGACCGGCGCGGACACCCCGGCGACGGTCGCCGACGCGGTCGTCACCGCCGGGTACGCCGAGATCGCGGGCAACCCGAAGGTCTACCCGGTGCAGGACATCAACCGGGCCGACGCGGGCGTGTGGGCGAGTGCGCCCATGGCCGTCGCCACCAAGCTGCGCGGCATCCCGCGCCTCCACCTGGCGTACACCCCGAGCGCCCACGAATCGACGCTGATCGCGCACCTCTTCGACATCTCCCCCGACGGCTCGGCGCACATCGTCACGCACGCGCCCTTCACCCGCCTCGGCGGGGAGCCCGGGCAGCCGGTCAGGGCCGAGATCCCGCTCCAGGCCACCGGCTACGACGTGCCGGCCGGGCACCGGTTACTGCTGGTGGTCGATGCCCGCGACCCGTTCTACGGCGACGCCAACCAGCCGCGCGCCACCATCGACATCGCGGCCGACGAGGACGACCCGTCGTACCTGGACATCCCGCTCGGCTGACCTGTCCGGCGGCGGCCCGGCCGGTGCCGGGCCGCCGCCGGCTCACACGTCACGCACACGTCCTCACACGAACGGCGCGAACTCGTCCAGCGCCTTCAGCACCGCCGCCTCGTCGGCGGACGGCAGCTGGAGGACGATCTCCTCGATGCCCAGGTCCGCGTAGTGGGTGAGCTTGCCGGGCGAGGGGAGCACCGCGTACGGAACGATCTCCAGGTCGTCCGGGGCGCGGCCCGCCTCCTCCCAGGCCCGGCGCAGCTGCGGCAGGGAGTCGGTGAGCCCGCCGCCGCCGATCGGCAGCCAGCCGTCCGCGTACTCGGCGACCGCCGCGAACAGCTTGGGCCCGGCCGCGCCGCCGAGCAGGACGCGCGGCGCCCCGTTCCGCACCGGCTTGGGGTGCGCCTCGCTGGCCCGCACCGACCCGAAGGGGCCCTCGTACGCGGTGGGCCTGTCGGCCCACAGCGCCCGCATCAGCGCCATGCGGTCGCGCACCAGCTCGCGGCGCGTGGACCACTCCACACCGTGGTCGGCGGCCTCCTCGCGGTTCCAGCCGTAGCCGACGCCGAGCGTGAACCGGCCGCCGGAGAGGTGGTCCAGGGTGGCGGACTGCTTGGCCAGGTCGATCGGGTCGTGCTGGGCGACCAGGGTGATGCCGGTGCCCAGGCCGAGGGACTCGGTGACGGCGGCCATCTGCCCGAGCGCGACGAACGGGTCCAGGGTGCGGCCGTACTGGCGCGGCAGCTCGCCGCCCGGCGGGTACGGCGAGAGCCGTTCGACGGGGATGTGCGTGTGCTCCGGCAGATACAGCCCGGCGAATCCGCGCTCCTCCAGCTCGCGGGCGAGCCGGACGGGGGTGATCGTCTCGTCGGTGAGGAAGATCGTGGTGGCGATACGCATTCCCACTTCTTAGCCCCGGCGGATCGAGGGTGCAAGAGAGCGATGCGGGCCATCGGCCTGTCATGGACCAGCCATACACCAACCGCCGCCCCTTGCCGTGGAGTTCACGGGAGCGTACGACTGTGGAAACCCACCCAGCCGCCTCTTCCACCCCCCTGGGAGCACTGGCCATGACCGGACCCGAGGACAGCACCTCCGAGGACAGGACCATCGGCCGCCGCGCGCTGTTCGCGACGGGCGCGGCCACCGCGCTTACGTTGGGAACCGTGAGCTTCGCGAACGCGGCCCCCGGCGGCGACAGCGGCGGCGGCCCCGCCGAGCGGACCCGGGTCGTCACCGGCACGCTGCCGCCCGGCACGCCCGACTTCGTGTATCTGCCGGTGGAGGTCCCGCGCGGGGTGCGCGAGATCGCGGTGTCGTACGCGTACGAGAAGGCGACGGTCCCGGCGGGCACCCAGAACAACGCCCTGGACATCGGCATCTTCGACGAGCGCGGCACGGAGCTGGGCGGGAAGGGCTTCCGGGGCTGGTCGGGCGGCGCCCGCACCGAGTTCTTCCTCCGCGCGGACGCGGCGACCCCCGGCTACATCCCCGGCCCGGTGCGCGCCGGGACCTGGCACATCGCGCTCGGCCCGTACACGGTCGCGCCGCAGGGCCTGCCGTACACGGTGACGATCACCCTGAAGTCCGGCGAGCGGGGCAGCACGCCGGCGCCGGTGTACCCGCCGAGCCGTGCCAAGGGGCGGGGCCGGGCCTGGTACCGGGGGGACTGCCACCTGCACTCCTGGCACTCGGACGGCAGGCGCACCCCGGCCGAGATCGCGGCGCTGGCCCGGGCGGCGGGCCTGGACTTCATCAACACCTCCGAGCACAACACCCACTCCTCGCACCCCGCGTGGGAGGGCCTGTGGGGCGACGACCTGCTGATCCTCACCGGCGAGGAGATCACCACGCGCAACGGACACGTGCTGGCGCTCGGCGTGGACCCCGGCACCTTCGTCGACTGGCGCTACCGCGCCCGCGACAACCGGTTCGGCCACTTCGCCCGCGAGATCCGGCGCGCCGGGGGCCTGGTCGTCCCCGCCCATCCGCACGCCACCTGCGTCGGCTGCAACTGGAAGTTCGGGTTCGGCGAGGCGGACGCGGTGGAGGTGTGGAACGGGGCGTACACGCCGGACGACGAGGTGACCCTCCAGGAGTGGGACAACACGCTGGCGGTGGCGGCGCGTTCGGGGGGCCGCTGGGTGCCTGCGATGGGCAACAGCGACGCCCACCGCGATCCCGACCGCGTCGGCGGCCCCCAGAC
Organism: Streptomyces melanogenes; assembly: GCF_014649795.1. Taxonomy (GTDB): domain Bacteria; phylum Actinomycetota; class Actinomycetes; order Streptomycetales; family Streptomycetaceae; genus Streptomyces; species Streptomyces noboritoensis. The sequence continues at coordinate 373,661 of NZ_BMTS01000002.1, read as the reverse complement.
GGTGGTGCTCGCCGACGAGCTGTCCCGCGAGGCGATCCAGGCGGGCCTGAAGGCGGGCCACTCGTACGTGGCGGAGTCCTCGTCCGTCTCCCTCGCCTTCACGGTCTCGGGCGGCCGTGGCGGCCACGCGGGGATCGGCGAGCGGTTGCGGGTTTCTCGCGACGAGCCGGTCGCGGTGCGGCTCGACGTGACGGGCGCGCCGGGCTGCACGGCGGCGTTCGTGACGGACCAGGGGACGCTGTTCAGTTCCGCGGTGCCGGGTTCCGGGGCGGGGGTGGTGGAGTGGCGGACCACGGCGTCGTACGCGACGTACGTACGGGCGGAGGTGCGCCACGCGCCGGTGGTGGCGGGTCTGCCGGGTCCGTTGGCTGCGTTCACGAACCCGGTGTTCCTGGGCGACTAAGCAGCTGGGTGGCTGCGTTGACCGTTCGACTGCGGGCCGGTGGGTGGCTGGTCGCAGACGGAGAACCCGACTAGCCGGGCCAGACGATCGCCTGCAACTCGCCGTACGCGTGCAGGGCGTACGAGCCCACGTCACGGCCCACCCCGCTCCGCTTGAAGCCCCCGAACGGCGCCTCCATGTTCCGGCCGATCGTGTTCACGCCCACACCCCCCGCCCGCAACCGCCGCGCGACGCGGAACGCGCGGGCCACGTCGCCGGACCACACGTAGTCCAGGAGCCCGTAGTCGCTGTCGTTGGCCAGCGCCACCGCCTCCTCCTCGTCGTCGAAGGGGACCACGGCCACCACCGGCCCGAAGATCTCCTCGCGGACGACGCGCATGTCGTTGGTGCAGTCGGCGAGGAGGGTGGGGGCGACGTAGAACCCCCGCTCCAACGGCGGACGTTCGCCGCCCGCCACCACCCGCGCCCCCTCCTTCCGCCCGAGCTCCACATACGACTCCACCCGATCCCGGTGCGCCGCCGAGATCACCGGCCCCACCACCGTCCCCGCAGCAGCGGGATCCCCCACCTTCAAGTAGCGGATGTAGGCGGCGAGTTGCTCGACCAATTGGTCATGCACCGCCCGCTGCACCAGCACCCGCGTCGGCGCCGTACAGATCTGCCCGCTGTAGAACGAGAACGTCGTGCCGATCCCCAGCACCGCCGCCCCCACGTCCGCGTCGTCGAAGACGACCGCCGCCCCCTTCCCCCCGAGCTCCATGAGCTGGCGTTTCATGCCCCGGCCGCACACCTCCGCGATGCGCTGCCCCACCGCCGTGGAGCCGGTGAAGCTGACCATGTCGACGTCCGGGGAGTCCACGGCCGCCTCCCCGACGGCCGGGGCCGAGCCGGTGACCACGTTGACCACCCCCCTCGGCACGCCCGCCTCCGCAAGCGCCTCGGCCATGCGGAAGACGGAGAGGGGGTCCTGGGGAGCGGGTTTGACCACCACCGTGTTGCCCATGGCCAGTGCGGGCGCGACCTTGCCCGCCGGGTTGGCCCAGGGGTTGTTGTACGAGGTGATGCAGGTGACCACCCCCACCGGCTGCCGTACCGCGACGGCCCCGAAGACGCCCGCGCGCCCCATCGGCCCGGCCTCGTTGATCTGCGGCGGGATCGCGGTCTCGACCGGTTCCAGCGCGCCCTTCGCGTACCGCCGCAAGCGCGCCGCGCCCACCGCGACCTGCATGCCGCGCGCGGTCGCGGTGGTGGCGCCGGTCTCGGCGCGGGCGAGTTCGGCGTACGGGGTGAACTCGCGCTGGATGACGTCCGCCGCCCGGTCGAGGATCGCGGCGCGCTCCTCGGGGGCGGTGCGGGACCAGCCGTCGAAGGCGTCCCGGGCGGCGGCGGCCGCCGCGTACACCTGCGCGCGGCTCGCCTCGGGGGCGAGCCCGACGACCTCCTCGGTGGCGGGGTCCAGGATCTCGTACCGCCCGCCGTCGGGCTCGACCCACTCGCCCCCGATGAACAACTTCGGCTCGTACAGGATCACTTGACGGACACCGTCCTCGTGTCGCGGCCGGAGCGCAGGACCGTGCCGGGCACCGCGCCGGTCACCGCGTCGTCGCGGATCGTCTCGACGCCGTTGACGCGGACCGAGACGACGCCGATCGCCTTGGAGTCCAGGCGCGGGCTGTCGCCGGGCAGGTCGTGGACGAGGGTGGCGGGGCCCGCCTCGATGCGCTCGGGGTCGAAGAGGACGAGGTCGGCGTGGTACCCCTCCTCGATCCGGCCCCGCTCGCGCAGCCCGAAGAGGCGCGCCGGGTCGTCGCTGAGCATCTTCACCGCCTGCTCCAGGGACACCAGCTTGCGCCCGCGCAGACAGTCCCCGAGGAAGCGCGTGGTGTACGGGGCGCCGCACATCCGGTCCAGGTGGGCACCCGCGTCGGAGCCGCCGAGCAGGACGTCCTCGTGCTGCCAGGTCTCCTGGCGCAGCGCCCAGCTGGCCGGGTCGTTGTCGGTCGGCATGGGCCACAGGACGGTCCGCAGCCGGTCGTTGGCGCAGATCTCGACCAGGCAGTGGAAGGGGTCCTGGCCGCGCTCGGCGGCGATGTCGCGCACCACGCGCCCGGTGAGCCCGGCGTTGGCCTCGGAGTAGGTGTCCCCGATGACGTACCGCCCGAAGTCGGCGAGCCGCCGGAAGACCCCGGCCTCCTTGCTGTCGGCGCGGCGCAGCATCTCGGCGCGTACGCCCGGGTCGCGCAGCCGCTCGATGCGCTCGGGGACGGGGAGGTTGAGGACGTCCCCCCAGCCCGGGATGAGGTTGAGGGCGCAGAAGGTGCCGAGGGACATGTTCATCGGGGTGAGGATCGGCATGGTCAGCGCGACGATCCGGCCGCCGGCCCGGCGGGCGCGCTCGCTGGCGGCGAGCTGGCGGGGTACGCGTTCGGGGACGGCGGCGTCGATGGTGAGGACGTTCCAGTTGAGGGGCCGCCCGGCGACGGCGGACATCTCCACGAAGAGGTCGATCTCCTCGTCCGAGAACTGGTCCAGGCACCCGGCCACGATCGCCTCGATCTGGGTGCCCTCGTGCTGGCCGACCGCCTTGGAGAGGGCGAGGAGCTCGGCGGGGCGGGCGTGCCGGGAGGCGACGGGGTGGCCGTCGCCGTCGGAGTGGGTGGAGGACTGGGTGGTGGAGAGGCCCCAGGCGCCCGCGTCCATGGCCTCGTGGAGGAGGCGCAGCATGGCGTCGAGCTGGTCGGGGGTGGGCTGCCCGCCCACGGCGTCCGGCCCCATGACGTACCTGCGCAGCGCGCAGTGGCCCACCATGAACCCGGCGTTGACGGCGATGCGGCCGTCCAGCGCGTCCAGGTACTCCCCGAACGTCGACCAGCCCCAGTCGACGCCGTCCTCCAGGGCCTTGAGCGCCATGCCCTCCACCCGGGCCATCATCCGGCGGGTGTAGTCGGCGTCCTCCGGGCGGTCGGGGTGGAGGGGGGCGAGGGTGAAGCCGCAGTTTCCTCCGGCGACGGTGGTGACGCCGTGGTTCATGGACGGGGTGGCGTACGGGTCCCAGAACAGCTGGGCGTCGTAGTGGGTGTGGGGGTCCACGAAGCCGGGGGCGAGGACCAGGCCGTGGGCGTCCTCGCTGGTGCGGGCGGTTTGGGGTGCGAGGGTGTCGGGCTCGGCGATCTGGGCTATGCGGCCGTCTTTCAGGGCGACGTCCGCGGTGTAGGAGGGGGCGCCGGTACCGTCGACGACGGTGGCGCGCCGGATCAGGTGGTCGAGCATGGTGTCCCTCTCTTCCGGTTCCTCCGGAGCGTGGGTGTGCCCCGGCCGGAGGCCCCGCGGCGGGCCGCCGCCGGGTGGCCTCCGGCCGGGGTGGGCGGGGTATACGGCCCGGGAAGCCGCGGCCCCGCGTCTTGGTTTGGCCCCACCCCGCCCCTTCACCTAAACCCTCCGGGGGTGGGTGGGGGTGGAGGTGGCGTTCCCGGGGGCTGCGCCCCCGGACCCCCGGGTTCGTGTTCGTCTGCGGGCTGTCCCCAACTGGTCGCGCAGTTCCCCGCGCCCCTTAAGATGCCGCTGCGCGGCAATCCCCGGGGCGGCCCGGAGGGGCGCTTTTAGGGGCGCGGGGAACTGCGCGACCAGCCACCCACTCACCCGCAGCCGAACACTCCGCTCAGCCGCCCGCGGCCTCGCGGAAACGGGTCGTCCGGTGTACCGGATCCGTGTCGATCTTCGGGATCACATGCTCCCCGATCAGCCGGATCGTCGTCATCGTGTCCTCGTAGGGCACACCGATCGGCAGGCCGAAGGACAGCTGGTCCGCCCCCGCCTGCTCCCACCGCTTGCACTGCCGCGTGACCTCGTCAGGATCACCGCAGATCATCAGCTCCTCGGCGATGAGGAGTTCGATGATCTCCGTGGTGTATTCGGGCAGCAGCTCGGGCCACTCCGGCACGCCCTCGGGCCGCGGGAACGTGTCGTGGTAGCGGAACACCAGCGACTGGAGCCGGTTCAGGCCGCCCGCCGCCGCGATGGCCACCGCCTTCTCATGGGTCTCCGCGCAGATCGCCGTCGACGTCACCATCACGTTGTCGTTGACGAAGTCGGAGATCGGCTCCGCCTCCCGTATCGCCGTCTTGTACTGCTCCAGGACCCACTCCATGTCCGAGACCTTCTGGACGGAGAATCCGAGGACGCCCAGGCCCTTCTTCGCGGCCATGGCGTACGACGACGGGGACCCGGCGGCGTACCACATCGCCGGGTGCGACTTCCCGTACGGCTTGGGGAAGACCTTGCGCGGCGGCAGCGACCAGTGCTTGCCCTGGAACCCCACGTACTCGTCCTGGAGCCACATCTTGGGGAACTCCGCGATGGTCTCCTCCCAGATCTCCTTGGTGTGGTTCATGTCGGTGACGCCCGGCATGAACCCGAGGATCTCGTGGGAGCCCGCGCCCCGCCCGGAGCCGAACTCGAACCGCCCCTCGCTGAGGTGGTCGAGCATCGCGACCTTCTCCGCGACCTTGACCGGGTGGTTGACCGGCGCGAGCGGGTTGAAGATGCCCGAGCCGAGGTGGATCCGCTCGGTCGCGTGGGCGAGGTAGCCGAGGAAGACCTCGTTCGCCGACAGGTGCGAGTACTCCTCCAGGAAGTGGTGCTCGGAGGCCCAGGCGTACTTGAAGCCGGACTTGTCCGCCTGGATGACGTATTCGGTCTCCTCCATGAGCGCCTTGTGCTCCGCCTGGGGGTCGACCGACGAGCGTGCCACGGGCACGTATCCCTGTACAAACAGTCCGAATTCCAAGGAGGTTCACCGTCCCTGTCAACGTTTCTGACACATCGTCAGATCTCTGCGATACGGCGACTGTTCCACCGGCGTCCGATGTCGTCAATACCTGACACCGAGTCAGAAGAAGCGCGGAAACGGCTCAGGAATGACTCAGAAAAGGCTCACCCCGGCCAGCCAGCCCCCGTCGATCACGAACGGCTGGCCGGTGATGTACGCGGAGTCCTCGCTGGTCAGGAAGAGCGCGAGCGCCGCGACCTCCTCCGGCCGCCCGATCCGGCCCAGCGGCACCAGCCGCTTGTACAGCTCGGCCACCGCCTCCTTGGCCTCCTCGGGGTCGGCCGTCGGGTCGAGGGCCGCCGGGTTGGTCATCGGGGTGTCCACGGCGCCGGGGCAGACCGCGTTGACCCGGATCCCCTTCGCCGCGAGCTCCACCGCCGCGACGCGGGTGAGACCGAGGATGGCGTGCTTGGTGGCGGCGTACGCGCCGACGTACGCCATGCCCGTGAGCGCGGTGTACGAGGCGGTGTTGACGATGGTGCCGCCGCCGGCCGCCTCGATCTCGGGGGCCGCGTGCTTGATGCCGAGGAAGGCGCCCACCTGGTTGACCTGGATGATCTGCTGGAACTCCGCCAGCGGGGTGGCGACGAGTTCGTTGAAGCGGAGGATGCCCGCGTTGTTGACGAGCCCGTCGAGGTGCCCGAAGGCCTGTTTGGCGAGGCGGACGGCGGCGACCCACTCCTCCTCCCTACTGACGTCGAGGTGCACGAACCGGGCCGACTCCTCCCCCAGCTCCTTGGCCACCGCCTCCCCCTGGTCGTCCAGCACGTCCGCGAGGACCACCTTGGCGCCCTCGGCCGCGAAGAGCCGCGCCTCCTGCTCGCCCTGCCCGCGCGCCGCGCCCGTGACGAGGACGACCCGTCCGTCCAGCTTGCCCATGTCCGTACTCCCTAGGTGAGGTGGGGCGCCACGTCGGCGGCGAACGCCGCGATCTGGTCGATGAGTTCGGCGCGGCCGCGCGAGCGAAAGCGCAACTGGACCTGGTGGACGCCGAGCGCGGCGTACTCGCGCAGGGAGTCGGCGAGGGCGTCCGGCTTGCCGCTGAGGGTGCGGCGCCCGAGGTCCCAGCGGGCCTCGCCCACGTACAGCGGCTCCGCGATGGCGCCGACACAGAAGGGCGCCTGGATGCCGTTCCTCTCCCTCAACTCCCTGATCCGGGCGATCTGGTGGGGCAGTTTGTCGCGGGGATCGCCCTGTGGCAGCCAGCCGTCGCCGCGCAGGGCGGCGCGCCGGACGGCGGCGGGCGAGGACCCACCGACCCAGATGGGCACGCGCTCCTGGGCGGGCCGCGGCCGCTGCCCGAGGCCGCTGAAGCGGAACCGCTCCCCGTGGAACTCGGGGAACTCCTCCGGCCCCAGCGCGGCCCGCAGCGCATCCATCGTCTCGTCGAGCACGGCCCCCCGGCCCTCGAAGTCCGCCCCGAGGACCTCGAACTCCTCCTGTACGTGACCGGCCCCCACCCCGAGGACCAGCCGGCCGCCGCTGAGGTGGTCGAGGGTCGCGTACTGCTTGGCGGTGAGGAGGGGGTGGCGCAGGCCGACGACGGCGACGTGGCTGAGGAGGAGGGTGCGGGTGGTGATGGCGGCGAGGTAGGCGAGGGTGGCGACGGGGTCGTACCACGTGGTGCCCATCGCGCCCGCGAGCCTTCGGGGGATGGCGACGTGGTCGCAGGTGGCGAGGTAGTGGAAGCCGGCGCGGTCGGCGACCCGCGCGATCTCGGCGAGGTCGTCCGGGGTGGCGCCGGCTTCCCAGGGTTCGGCGTAGAGGGTGCTCTGGGACTGGATGGGGAGCTGCATCCCGTACGAGAGCGGCCCCCCGGGTATGTCCGTGTACGGCTCCACGAGGCCTCCTTGGCCGCCGGGCCTTCGGCGCCGACCTGACGCCTCGTCACTCCCGGACGGCTCCGCCCCATCGTGATATCTGACGCCCCATCAGACAAGGCCCTGGACTCACCCCAGCAGCGCGTAGACGGTGCCGGCCCGGGCGGCCCAGGCGTTCGTCTGCGGCCCGGCGGCCGGTTGCTCGCGCAGTTCCCCGCGCCCCTAAAAGCGGGGATTGCCGCGGAGCGGCATCCTTAGGGGCGCGGGGAACTGCGCGACCAGTTGGGGACGGCCCGCAGACGAAGCACCCGGCCGCCCGCCAGAGGGCTTTAGGGAAGGGGCGGGGTGGGGGGAAATCAGCCCCGCCACAAGCCATCCGGTCCCAGCGACAGGAGCTCAATCGCATTGCCCCGCACAATCCTCTCCACCACATCCCCCCGAAGATGCGCCATCTGCCCCTCCCCCACCTCCTTGGACTTCGGCCACGTAGAGTCCGAATGCGGATAGTCCGTCTCGTACAAGACGTTCCCCACCCCAATCGCCCCCAGATTCCGCAACCCGAACGCGTCATCGAAGAAGCACCCGAACACGTGCTCAGCGAAGAGCTCGGACGGCGGTCGGTGGACCTTGTCCGCGACGCCGCCCCAGGCCCGGTTCTCCTCCCACACCACGTCCGCCCGCTCCAGGATGTAGGGGATCCACCCGATCTGCCCCTCCGCGTACATCACCCGCACCCCAGGGAACCGCTCGAACTTGCCGCTCATCAGCCAGTCGACCATCGAGAAGCAGCAGTTGGCGAAGGTGATGGTGGAGCCGACGGCCGGCGGCGCGTCCGCCGAGGTGGAGGGCATCTTCGACGACGACCCGATGTGCATCGCGATCACCGTCCCCGTCTCGTCGCACGCCGCCAGGAACGGATCCCAGTAGTCGGTGTGGATGGACGGCAGACCGAGGTGCGGAGGTATCTCGGAGAAGGCCACCGCCCGCACCCCCCGCGCCGCGTTCCGACGCACCTCCGCCGCCGCGAGCTCCGCGTCCCAGAGGGGGATCAGGGTGAGGGGGATCAGGCGGCCCCCGGCCTCCGGGCCGCACCACTCCTCCACCATCCAGTCGTTGTACGCCCGCACGGACAGCAGCCCCAGCTCCCGGTCCGCCGCCTCCGTGAACGTCTGGCCGCAGAAGCGCGGGAAGGTCGGGAAGCACAGCGCCGACTGGACGTGGTTGACGTCCATGTCCGCGAGCCGCTCCGGGACGCTGTACGAACCCGGCCGCATCTGCTCGTACGTGATCACTTCCAGGCGGATCTCGTCCCGCGCGTACCCGACCGCCGTGTCCAGGCGCGTCAGCGGGCGGTGCAGGTCCTCGTACACCCACCAGTCGCCGATCGGCCCCTCGTCCCCCGGCGCACCCATGACCGGCGCGAACTTGCCGCCGAGGAAGGTCATCTCCTTGAGGGGGGCGCGGACGATGCGCGGGCCCGAGTCCCGGTACTTCGACGGGAGCCGGTCCTGCCAGACGTGCGGCGGCTCCACCGTGTGGTCGTCCACCGAGATGATCCTCGGGAAGCTCTCCACGGTCTCCACAGTCTTCATGGTCTCCATGGCTCTTCACGGTAGACCTGAACTGACGATCCGTCAGCTAGTCGTGCGGGGCGCTCTTCGGCCACTTCACCGGTCGGCCTCGGACAAACCTCGCCGTCCCGCCACCCGTACACCGGTCACACCTCGGCCACCCACCGGTCACTCCTCGGCCATTCGCCCCTCCTTCCCCACCCCGTGACGCCTGTCCGCCCGCCGGACAGGGCCGTGGACACGCGCCGGTGACCTGTAACGAAAGTGTGCAGAGGGCCTGTGCGGAGCGTCACCCGTAGCTGACGCGCATGCCATGGACAGGGCAGACTGGCACGGGCATTACCAGCGCTACGGGGGCACAGGGGGTCGCTATGGACCGAAACGGCGAGCCGCGCATTCCGGAGCAGCGGGCTCCGGTCCCGGCAGCGGACGCCGGGCAGGCCGCGGACACCGCGGACCTGCGCTTCGGCGTGCTCGGAAGCGTACGCGCGTGGCGCGGGGCCGACGTCCTGCCGTCCGGCTCGCCGCAGCAGCGCGCCCTGCTCGCCGCGCTGCTGCTGCGCGACGGCCGCACGGCCACCGCCGCCGAGCTGATCGACGCCATCTGGGGCGACGAACCGCCCTCGCAGGCCCTGGCGGCGGTACGGACGTACGCCTCGCGGCTGCGCAAGGCGCTGGGTCCCGGCGTCCTGGTGAGCGACGCGGGCGGCTACGCGATCCGGCTCTCCGCGGGCGTCCTCGACCTCGCCACCGCCCAGGAGCTGGCCGCCGAGGCCGAGAAGGCGCGCGCGGGCGGCGACCAGGCCAGGGCGCGCGAGCTGCTGAAGGCCTCGCTCGCGCTGTGGACCGGCGAGCCGCTCGCCAACGTGCCCGGCCCGCACGCCGACACCGAGCGGACCCGGCTCAGCGAGTGGCGCCTCCAGCTCACCGAGGCGCGGCTCGACATGGAGCTGGACGCCGGGTGCCACGCCGAGGCCGTCTCCGAACTGACCGCGCTCACCGCCGCGTACCCGCTGCGCGAGCGGCTGCGGGAGCTGCTGATGCTCGCGCTCTACCGCAGCGGCCGCCAGGCCGAGGCCCTCGCGGTGTACGCGGACACCCGTCGGCTGCTCGCCGACGAGCTCGGCGTCGACCCGCGCCCCGAGCTCTCCCGCCTCCAGCAGCGGATCCTGCAGGCCGACGAGGACCTGGCCCGGCCCGCCGAGGCGCCCGCCGCCCCGGCCCCCGTCCGGGCGGCCCAACTTCCCGCCTCGGTGCCCGATTTCACCGGCCGCGTCTCTTTCGTCCAGGAACTGTCGGCGCGGCTCGCGGCCGCCGACACCACCGTCATGGCGGTCTCCGCGCTCGCCGGGATCGGCGGCGTGGGCAAGACGACGCTCGCCGTGCACGTGGCCCACGCGGCCCGCCCGCACTTCCCCGACGGCCAGCTGTACGTGGACCTCCAGGGCACCGGACCGCGCGCCTGCGAGCCGGAGGCGGTGCTCGGCGCCTTCCTGCGGGCGCTCGGCACGCCCGACGCGTCCATCCCCGACTCGCTGGAGGAGCGCGCGGCCCTGTTCCGCTCCACGCTCGACGGCCGCCGGGTCCTGGTCCTGCTCGACAACGCGCGCGATGCCGCCCAGGTGCGCCCCCTGCTGCCCGGCACGGCGGGCTGCGCCGCCCTGGTCACCAGCCGGATCCGGATGCTGGACCTGGCCGGGGCGTATCTGGTCGACCTGGACGTGATGTCGCCGGAGGAGGCCCTCCAGCTCTTCACGAAGATCGTCGGCAAGGAGCGGGTGAGCGCCGAGCGCCAGTCGGCGCTCGACGTCGTGGCCGCCTGCGGCTTCCTGCCGCTGGCGATCCGCATCGCCGCCTCCCGGCTGGCCTCGCGTCCCACCTGGACCGTCTCGTTCCTCGCCGCCAAGCTCGCCGACGAGCGGCGCCGCCTGGACGAGCTCCAGGCGGGCGACCTCGCGGTCAAGGCCACCTTCGAGCTCGGCTACGGCCAGCTGGAGCCCGCCCAGGCCCGCGCCTTCCGGCTGCTCGGCCTGCCCGACGGCTCGGACATCTCGCTGGCCGCGGCCGCCGCCGTACTGGACCTGCCGCTCCAGGAGACCGAGGACCTGCTCGAATCCCTCGTCGACACCAGCCTGGTGGAGTCGGCGGCCCCCGGCCGCTACCGCTACCACGATCTCGTACGGCTCTACGCGCGTGCGTGCGCCGAGCGCGACGAGGACCCGCCGTCCGGCCGGGCCGCGGCCATGTCGCGACTGCTGGACTTCTATCTGGCCACGGCCGCCAAGGTGTACGCGATCGAGCGGCCCGGCGACCGGCTGGTGGAGCACCTGGCGCCGACCCAGTACCCGGGACTGCCGTTCGCCGACGGGCACGCGGCGGTGGACTGGCTGTACGCGGAGGCCAACTGCCTGCTGTCGTGCGTCCACCAGTGCGCGGGCGACCCGGCGCTGCTGCGGCGCGCGGTGGACCTGCTGTGGGCGGCGAAGGACCTCGCCGAGTCGGGGGCCAACTCGCGGCAGTACGAGACGACCGCGGTGGCCGTGCGCGACGCCGGGCACGAGCGGGGCGACGCCAGCGCCGAGGGGCGGGCCCGGCTCGCGCTCTCCACCGTGCTGCTGGTCTCCGGCCGCTTCGAGCAGGCCGACGAGGAGGCGCGGCTCTCCTCGCTGCTCGCCAAGGAGGCCGCCGACCCGATGCCGGCCGGGGCCGCGCCCAACGACCGCGGGATCATCGCGTTCTACCAGAACCGGCACGCCGACGGCGAGCGCTTCCTGAAGGAGGCTATCGACAACTACCGCGCCGACGGCAACCGGCCGGGCGAGGCGAGCGCGCTGTGCAACCTGGCGCGGATCCACGTGAACATGGGCCGCACCGCGAGCGCGGTCGACCTCGCCCAGCGCGGGCTCGACATCTTCAACGAGATGGGCTTGGCCCTGCGGGTCGCCAACGGCCGCTTCGCGCTGGGCATCGCGCTGACCCGGGCGGGCCGCCTGGACGACGCGCTGTCCCAACTGGGCCAGGCCCTCCAGGTCTTCCAGGACAACCGCCAGCGGCTGTGGGAGGGCACCACGCACTTCCGCATCGCCGAGGCCCACTTCGCGGCGCGGCGCCCGGCGCGGGCCGCCCAGCACGCGGAGCAGGCACTGGCGCTGCGCTGCATCGGCGGCGAGTGGATGCGCGGCAACGTCCTGACGACGCTGGGCCGCGCCCTGGACCAGCTCGGCCAGGCCGACCGGGCCCGCGCGTGCTGGCGCGAGGCGCTGGCCATCTACGAGTCGACGGGCGCGGCGGAAGCCAAGGACGTACGGCAGTTGCTGAGCCCGATGGCGGCGGCGTAGCGGGTACGGTTCACTGGGGCCGGGCCTTTGACGAGGCCTTTCGCCGGGGTGCGGGGATTTCGCCGCGGCCGTGTGCGCAGCTGTCCAAGCCGTTGCCGACGCCGTTTAGCCATCGTTTATCGCCCCTCGGCACTCTCTTACTCAACGATCCGCCGCGTCGGGGGGCAGGCGGGTCGACGGTGGGCCTCCCCGCTAGTGTGGACGGCCCTTGAAGTGCCCGTCCGGCGACCCTCGGGGGAGCCGCCGGGCGGGCACCGTTCACAGCACGACATGCAGCAAACTCAGGGGAGCTGAACACGATGAGTGACGGAAACAAGCCCGAGACCGGCGACACCACGACGCAGGAGAACCACGCGGGGAGCCCGGGTTCCGGCACGGGCACCGGCACGATCCGCCCGATGGAGAACCACGCCGGCCTGATCGGCGGCGACGGCAAGATCCGCCCGCTGGAGAACCACGCGGGCCTGGTCGGCGGCGACGTGGTGAAGCCGCTGGAGAACCACGCCGGCGTCATCGGCACGGGCGGCCCGGTCAAGCCCATGGAGAACCACGCGGGCCTGGTCGGCGCGGACATCCTCAAGCCCCAGGAGAACCACGCCGGTTCCGAAGAGGCCTGAGCACCTGAGCACCTGAGGACCACTGCTGGGCGGGGGCCGGCCGCGGCGACGCGGAGGGGGGGCCGTCGCGGCCGGCGACACACGGGGGAGCACGGGGGGAACCACCGGGCCAACGGGGGAACGGGGGCCACGGGGGATCGCCGGGGACGCGTACTTGGGGGTGCGCGTCCCCGACGGGGGAGCAACGGGGGAAGTACGGGGGAAGTACGGGGGACTACGGGGGAACGGGGGAATCGGGGGGGAGAACGGGGGAACCATCGGGGGAAACCGAGCGCCCCGCGGCCGGACGTGCCGCGGGGCGCTCGGTGTTGTGCGAGGGGACGGGCCCGGGCTCAGGACGCGGGCGGCGTCTCCGCCTTCGTGTGCAGGACCTCCCGGGCCTGCTCGGCGGCGCGTATCAGGCTCTCGCCGACGAAGTCGAGGAAGCGGGCGATGTTCTCGAGCCGGGCGGCGGCCGGGGTGCCGGGGCCGAGGACGCCCACGCCCTGTCGGGCGATCTCGACGATCTGGGCGTTGGCCCGGACGCTGGCCATCATCGACTGGTACCAGATGTCGTCGTCGATGAAGTAGCGCTCGCGGCGGCGCTCGTCGCGCTCACGGCGGACCATGCCCTGGCTGTCGAGGAACGCGACCGCCTTGGAGACGGACGCCGGGCTGACCTGGAGGCGCTGGACGAGCTCGGCCGCGGTGAGGCTGCCCGCGTCGGTGAGGGTGAGGCAGGCCATCACCCGGGACATCATCTTGGGCAGGCCCGACGCCATCATGACGGTGGTGAGCGCCTCCTCGTACTCGCGCACCGCCTCGGCATCGCGCCCGTACGCCTGCGCGGGCGTCTCCGCGTCCCGGGGCGCGGTCTGCGTACGCCGGTGGGCGCGGCGTTCGGTGGCGCGGTGGGCCAGGTCGGCGCGGTAGGCGGTGGGACCGCCGTTGCGCATCACCTCGCGCGTGACCGTCGAGGTGGGGCGGTCGAGCCGTCGGGCGATCTCCGCGTACGCGAGGCCGTCGGCCAGTCCCAGCGCGATCTGCTGGCGTTCCTGCTGAGTGAGCCTGCCGCCCGGCATCAAGATCTCCTTCGTGCGTGTCCGTGATGTCCCCAGCATAGCGTTCACACTCATTCCATTGCAACGAACAAGAGGGCGGTTGTTGCATTAGAGCGCAAACCATTGCAACGATTTCTCGGCTACGACCTGCACGGATACACATTCCACGCAACGAACTTGTTGCCGACTCTTCGAACGCAACGTAGCTTTTCCCTCATCGGAAACGACAACGAAGCGAAGGAACACACCGTGCAGAAGTTCGCCACCACCGCCCCGATCTCCGCCGTCCTCGACATCCCCGCCGGACGCATCCGCTTCATCGCCGCCGACCGGGCCGACGCCACGGTCGAGGTCCTCCCCGTGAACGCCTCGAACAGCCGCGACGTGAAGGCGGCCGAGCAGACCACGGTCGCGTACGCCGACGGCGTCCTGCGGATCGAGGCCGCTCCGGCCAAGAACCGGATCCTCGGCAGCTCCGGCTACGTCGAGGTGACGGTCCAGCTGCCCACCGGCTCCCGCGTCGAGGCGAAGGCCGCCGACGGCGAGTTCCGGGGTGTCGGGCGGCTCGGCGACGTCGTCATCGAGGGCGCGCGGGGCACCGTCAAGCTCGACGAGACCGCGGGCGCCCAGCTCACCCTCCAGGCCGGTGACGTCACCGTCGGCCGCCTGGGCGGCCCCGCCCGGATCAGCACCCAGAAGGGCGATCTCCGTATCACCGAGGCCGTGGGCGGCACGGTCGAACTGCGCACCGAGGCCGGGGACATCGCGGTCGGCGCCGCCCGCGGAGTCTCCGCGTCGCTGGACGCGCACACCGCGTACGGCCGGATCCAGAACGCGCTCATGAACACCGGAGCCGCCGGCCTGGAGATCCAGGCGACCACGTCCTACGGCGACATCGCCGCCCGCAGCCTCTGACCCCCGACCCCGCAGCCTCCGAAGGAGCACCCCTCATGACCAGCTTGGCCATCGCGGCGAACGGGCTGCGCAAGTCGTACGGCGACAAGGTCGTGCTCGACGGCATCGACCTGGCCGTCCCCGAAGGAACGGTCTTCTCCCTGCTCGGCCCGAACGGCGCGGGCAAGACCACCGCCGTGAAGATCCTCTCCACCCTCGTCCCGGCGGACGCCGGGGACCTGCGCGTCGGCGGCCACGACCTGGCCGCCGCCGCGCAGGCGGTGCGCGCCTCGATCGGCGTCACCGGACAGTTCTCCGCCGTCGACGGCCTGATCACCGGCGAGGAGAACATGCTCCTCATGGCGGACCTGCACCACCTGTCCCGGCGGGAGGCCCGCCGGGTCACCGCCGAACTCCTGGAGCGCTTCGACCTGGTGGCGGCGGCGAAGAAGCCCGCCTCCACCTACTCGGGCGGCATGAAGCGCCGCCTGGACATCGCCATGACGCTGGTCGGCGCCCCGCGGATCATCTTCCTCGACGAGCCGACCACCGGCCTCGACCCGCGCTCCCGGCACAATATGTGGGGCATCATCCGCGAGCTGGTCGCCGACGGGGTGACCGTCTTCCTCACCACGCAGTACCTGGAGGAGGCCGACGAACTCGCCGACCGCATCGCGGTGCTGAACGACGGCAGGATCGCCGCCGAGGGCACCGCGGAGGAGCTGAAGCGGCTGATCCCCGGCGGGCACGTACGGCTCCGCTTCACGAACCCGGCGCTGTACCGCGACGCCACGTTCGCGCTGGGCGAGGTCACCCGGGACGACGAGGCGCTCTCGTTGCAGATCCCCAGCGACGGCAGCCAGCGGGAGCTGCGCTCCCTGCTCGACCGGCTGGACTCGCTGGGCATCGAGGCGGACGAACTGACCGTGCACACCCCCGACCTGGACGACGTGTTCTTCGCCCTGACCGGCGGCACCACCCTCCCCAGCCAGCCCAAGGAGTCTGCCCGATGAGCACCTTCTCCCTCGCCGTACGCGACTCGCGGACGATGCTGCGCCGCAACCTGCTGCACGCCCGCCGCTACCCGTCCCTCACGCTGAACCTGCTGCTCACCCCGGTGATGCTGCTCCTGCTCTTCGTCTACATCTTCGGCGACGTGATGAGCACGGGCATCGGCGGCACGGACCGCTCCGACTACATCGCCTACATCGTCCCCGGCATCCTGATGATGACCATCGGTGGCACGGTGATCGGGGCCGCGGTGTCGGTGGCCACCGACATGAACGAGGGCATCATCGCCCGCTTCCGTACGATGGCGATCCACCGGGGTTCCGTGCTGATCGGGCACGTCGTCGGCAGTGTGCTGCAGTGCGTGATGAGCGTGGTCCTGGTCGGCGCGGTCGCGGTCGCCATCGGCTTCCGCTCCACGGACGCGACGCCCCTGGAATGGCTGGCCGCGTTCGGCCTGCTGGTGCTCTTCTCCCTCGCCCTCACCTGGATAGCGGTCGGCATGGGCCTGGCCAGCCCGAACGCGGAGGCCGCCGCGAACAGCGCCCAGCCGCTGATCATCCTCCCGCTGATCTCCAGCGCGTTCATCCCGGCGGACACGATGCCGGGCTGGTTCCAGCCGATCGCCGAGTACCAGCCCTTCACCCCCGCGATCGAAACCCTGCGAGGTTTGCTGCTGGGCACGGAGATCGGCAACAACGGGTGGATCGCGGTGGGGTGGTGTGTGGGGCTCGCGGTGCTGGGTTATGTGTGGTCGACGGCGAGGTTCAACGACGAGTCAAAGTGACAGGCCGTGGGTGGCTGGTCGCGCAGTTCCCCGCGCCCCTAGGGGGTACGGGCGATAGCGAAGCCGAGCATTTCAGGGGCGCGGGGAACTGCGCGAGCAACCGGCCACGACCCGCAGACGAAAGACAGCGGGGTGCAGGGGCCGCAGGCCCCGCAAGGGGGTCCGGGGGCGCAGCCCCCGGGAAGCGAGCCTCCACACCCCACCCACCCCCGGAGGGTCTAGGGAAGGGGCGGGGTGGGGGAAAACTCCCGCAACACACCCTTCACCACCTTCCCCCCCGCATTCCGCGGCAACTCCCCCAAGAACCACACCTCCCGCGGCACCTTGAAATTCGCCATCTCCCGCCGCGCCCAAGCAATCAGCTCATCCCCCGTAAGCCCGGCCCCCTCCCGCCGCACCACGAACGCCCGCCCCACCTCCCCCAGCCGCCCATCCGGCACCCCCACCACCGCCACCTCCGCAACCTCCGGATGCAGCCCCAACACCTGCTCGATCTCGGCGGGGTACGCGTTGAAGCCCCCGACGATGAACATGTCCTTGATCCGGTCGGTGATCCGCAGGTTCCCCGCCGCGTCCAGCACCCCCACGTCCCCCGTCCGCAACCACCCGTCCCCCGTGATCACCCGCCTCGTCTCCGCCTCGTCCTCGAAGTACCCGCGCATCACGTTGAACCCGCGCACCAGCACCTCCCCCGGCTCACCCGGCTCCGCCAGGACCCGTACCTCCGTACCGGGTATCGCCCGCCCGGACGTGTACGCGATCACCTCGGCCGGGTCCCCACGGCGGCACATCGTGACGATGCCGCTGGCCTCCGACAACCCGTACGCCGTGAGCACCGTGCCGATCCCCAGCTCCGTCCGCAGCCGCTCGACGAGCCGCAGCGGGACGACGGCCGCGCCGGTCACCACGAGCCGCAGCGCGGACAGGTCGTGGGCCGCGCGCGCCGGGTGGTCGAGGAGGGACTGGTGGAGCGTGGGCGGGCCGGGCAGGACGGAGATGCGCTCGGCGGCGATGTTCGCCAGGACCGTCTCGACGTCGAACACCGGCTGCGGCACCATCGTCGCGCCCCGCATCAGACAGGCGATGATCCCCGCCTTGTACCCGAAGGTGTGGAAGAAGGGGTTCACGATCAGATAGCGGTCGCCCTCGCGCAACCCCGCCAGCTCGCTCCAGATGTCGTAGCCCCGCAGCGTCTGCGCGTGCGTGATCACCACGCCCTTGGGGCGGCCCGTCGTCCCGGAGGTGAAGACGATGTCCGAGGGGGCCGAGGAGGCCACCGAGTCCGCCCGCGACCGTACATCCGCCGCCGGAACGCCTTCCCCGCCCGCCAGGAAGTCCTTCCAGGTCCAGAAGTCGTCCGGCGCGTCCTCCGCCAGGACCACCACCTGCTCCAGATGCGGCAGCCCGGGCAGCGGCCCCGCGCCCTCGCCCTCGGCGGCGGCACGCCGCAAGGTGGCAACGTACGACGTCCCCAGGAACGTTCCCGTCACGAACAGCAGCTTCGCCCGGCTGCGTTGGAGCACGTACGCCGCCTCCGCGCCCTTGAACCGCGTGTTCAGCGGGACCAGCACCGCCCCGGCCGTGACCGCGCCCAGCGCGGAGACGATCCAGTCCAGGGTGTTGGGCGCCCACACCGCGACCCGGTCGCCGCTCTCGACCCCGGCCGCCATACAGGCCGCCGCCGCCCGCTCCACCCGCTCGCCGAGCTCCGCGTACGAGACGCGGGTGCGGCCCTCGACGACGGCCTCCCGCTGTCCGAACCGCTCGGCCGCGCTCCGTACGAGCGCGGGGACGGAGCCCCACTCCAGGTCCCCGCGAAGGTCGTCCCGCATGGCAAACCCTCCCACCCGCAGTAGCCGTTGGCACAGTAGCTGACTACCCGTCAGATTAGCTGTACCCTTCCTCGCTGTCAGCAGCAATCCAGCGCCAATGGCGTACGGGGATCGCGGAGGTGGCGGGTGTCGACGCTCAAGGACGCGACGGCGATCGCGGGCATAGGACAGACGGAGTTCGCCCGCCGACTGGGCGACTCCGAGAAGAAGCTGGCCTGCCGGGCCATTCTCGCCGCGCTCGACGACGCCGGGATCTCCCCCTCCGAGGTGGACGGCTTCGCCTCGTACACGATGGAGGAGACCGACGAGGTGGAGGTCGCCAAGTCCATCGGCGCCGGCGACGTCACCTTCTTCGGCAAGGTCGGCTTCGGCGGCGGCGGTTCGTGCGCGACCATCGCCCATCTCGCGGCCGCCGTGGCCACCGGCCAGGCGAACGTGGGAGTGGCCTGGCGCTCCAGAAAACGCGGCAGCGGCCCCCGCCCCTGGACGAACACCACGGTCCAACTCCCCACCCCAGCCCAGTGGACGCGCCCCTTCGGGCTGCTGCGGCCCGCCGACGAGATCGGCATGCTGGCGCGGCGCTATATGCACGAGTACGGCGCCACCCGCGATCACCTCTTCAACGTCGCCCTGGCCTGCCGCAACCGCGCCAACCAGAACCCGGCCGCGATCATGTACGAGCGGCCACTGACCCGCGACATGTATATGACCTCGCGCTGGATCAGCGAGCCGCTCTGCCTCTTCGACAACTGCCTGGAGACGGACGGCGCGCTGGCCTGCGTGATCGTCTCCGCCGAGCGCGCCCGCGACTGCCGCCACAAGCCGGTGTACGTGCACTCCGCCGCCCAGGGCCTGCCCGCCCAGCACCACGGCATGGTCAACTACTGGAACGACGACCCGCTGACCGGACCCGCCTGGACCGCCGCCCGCCACCTGTGGAAACAGGCCGACTTCGGCCCCCAGGACGTCGACGTCGCCCAGATCTACGACGCGTTCACCCCGCTCGTCCCGCTCTCCCTGGAGGGCTACGGCTTCTGCGGCCGGGGCGAGGGCGCCGCGTTCACCGAGGGCGGCGCCCTGGAGATCGGCGGCCGGCTGCCGCTCAACACGGGCGGCGGCGGCCTCAGCGAGGCGTACGTCCACGGCTTCAACCTCATCAACGAGGGCGTGAAGCAGCTGCGCGGCACGTCCACGGCACAGGTGCCGGACGCGGCGACGTGCCTGGTGACGGCGGGCGAGGGAGTCCCCACATCGGCCGTTCTGCTGAGGAGTTGAGGAGTCCAGATGCTGACCCCGGTGACCGACGACGACGGCGCCCCGTTCTGGGAGTACGCCGCGCGGGGCGAACTGCGCGTCCAGGCCTGCGCGGCCCCCGACTGCGGCCGGCTGCGTTTCCCGCCCCGCCCGTGCTGCCCGCACTGCCAATCCTTCGACAGCGAGTGGCGCCGGATGTCCGGCCGCGGCCGCATCTGGTCGTACGTGTTCCCCCACCCCCCGCTCCTGCCCGAGTACGCGGCCCAGGCCCCGTACAACGCGGTCGTCGTCGAACTCGCCGAGGACCCCCTGATCCGCCTGGTCGGCAACGTGGTCGCCGACCCGGACGCGCCCCTGGACTCGGTGGCACCGGAGCGGCTGCGGATCGGGGCGCGCGTGCAGGTGGCGTTCACGGAGACGGACGGCGTGACGGTCCCCCGCTGGCTCCTGGAGCGCCCGTGACGCTGGAGGTCGTACGGGACGAGAAGACGGGCGTGGCGGTGGTGAGCCTGAACCGCCCGCACAAGCTGAACGCGATAGACGAGGAGACGGCGGCGGAACTGTCCGCTGTCTGGCGGCAGTTCCGCTACGACGAGACGATACGGGCGGTGGTGCTGACGGGCTCGGGCGAAAAGGCATTCTGCACGGGCATAGACAGAGCGACGGAGGTGCCGCAACCCTCCTCTCCCTACTCCCTGGACGACCCCCTCCTCACCATCGGCCCGAAGGCGAACGACCTGTGGAAGCCGGTGGTCGCGGCGGTGCGGGGGATGGCGTGCGGCGGGGCGTTCTACCTGCTGGGCGAGGTGGAGTTCGTGATCGCCGCCGAGGACGCGACGTTCTTCGACCCGCACACGACGTACGGCATGGTCAGCGCGTACGAGTCCGCCTACCTGGCCACCCGGATGCCCCCCGGCGAGGCGGCCCGACTCGCCCTGATGGGCACGGCGGAACGGGTCTCGGCACGCCGGGCGTACGAGACGGGCCTGGTCAGCGAGGTCACGCGGCCGGGGGACGAGGTGGCGGCGGCAAGACGCTGCGCGGAGATCCTGTCCTCCTACCCCACGGACGCGGTCCAGGGAACGGTCCGCGCCCTGTGGACGACCCGCTCCCCCACCCTGACCCAGTCCTTCGCGCAGGCCCCCCACCTGATCGCGCTGGGGAATCTGCCGCCGGGGAGGCAGGAGGAGTTGTTCGGGGGGAGGGGTGGGGGGTTCAGGGTGCGGTGATTCGTCTGCGGCTGAGTGGTGGGTTGCTCGCGCAGTTCCCCGCGCCCCTAAATGCGCCCCTGCGGGGCGCCCCTATAGGGGCGCGGGGAACTGCGCGACCAGTTGGGGACGACCCGCGGCCAAAGAACCGGCCGCCCGCCAGAGGGCTTTCGGGAAGGGGCGGGGTGGGGGATCCCCGCCGGAGGCGTCACCCGCCGCCCACCCCATACCGCGCCAGAAACACATCCACCCCCGCCACCACGAGCGCCTCCACCTCGTCCCGAGACGGCGAGTACCCCGGATCGAACGTCTTCGCCAGCTGCGGAATCGAAATCGTCGTCCCCACGAGCTGCTTCACCGCCAGCTCAACATCCGGCACCACCAACACCCCCCGCCGAGCAAGCTCGGCAAACGCCTCCACCAGCGGCGCATTCATCGCCGCATAGCTACGCCGAAACCACAACCGCCCCAACTGCGGAAACCGGTCGACCTCCCCGATCACCAGCCGCCGCAACCGCACGATCCGCTCATCAAGCTGGATCAAGGTCCACTCGAGCTGCACCTCGATCAGCGCCGAGCGCAGGTCGACCGCCCGCGTGAGCGCGGTCCCGTGCGGCTCCAGCTCCTCGTACGCCCCGTTCAGGACCGACCCGATGACCGCGAGGAACAGCCGCTCCTTGTTGCCGAAGTGCTTGTACACCGTCGGCTTGGACACCCCCGCGCGCGAGGCGATCGTGTCGACCGACACCGCGCTGTACCCCCCGGCCAGGAACTCGGCCAGGGCCGCCTCCTCGATGGCCCGCCGCTTCACCTGGGAGACGCTCACGGCCTCCGGGATCACCGGGATTCCGTACGCGTCCACGTCCTCGCTCATCGCCTCGCCCTCCGCCGCCCCCGCCGTCATCCACCTGTCCCGCCCAGTATGCCTTACTGAACCGTTCAGATGACTAAACCACACGGTGTAGTTGCATGAATGAACTGAACGGTTTAGTGTCATCGACATCGCCGCAGGGGCAACACCCGCCCCGGGGCGCACACTTGGGAGGGAAACCAATGAGCGACTTCAAGATCCTCGGAATCTCGGGCAGCCTGCGCGCCGACTCGCACAACAGCGCCCTGCTGCGGGCCGCCCAGAAGTTCCAGCCCGGCGGCCTGGACATCGAGATCTACGAAGGCCTGCGCGACCTCCCCCCGTACGACATGGACCTGGACACCCCCGAGAACCGCCCGGCGGTCGTCGCCGACCTGCGCCGCCGTATCAATGAGGCGGATGGCGTACTGATCGCGACGCCCGAGTTCAACTACTCGATCCCGGGCACGCTGAAGAACGCGATCGACTGGGTCAGCACCGACTGGACCAAGCAGGAGGGGCTGCCGCTGCGGCACAAGCCGATCGCGATCATGGGTGCGGCGCCGACCAACTTCGGCACCGTGCGCGCCCAGTTGGCGCTGCGTCAGGTATTCGTGTGGACCGAGAGCGACGTCGTGGTGAAGCCGGAGGTCCAGGTCTTCCGTGCGCACGAGCGGTTCGACGCGGACGCGAACCTGGTCGACGACATGACCGTGGACCTGCTGCGCGGCCTGCTGACCGCGCTCAAGGGCAAGGTGGAGAAGGCCGAGCAGAACCGGTAGGCCGAGGCCTGCTGCCTCAGCTCCAGAAGGCGACCTCCAGGCGGTAGCGGTGACTGCCGGTCGCCAGCGGGTCGCCGGTGACCCGTACGGTCGCGGAGGTGACGGCCGGGCGCTTGCCCTTGGCGGGCGAGACGCAGGTGACGACGGTCCCCGTGGCGGTGGCCGAGGGGGACGGGGTCGGGGTCGGGGTGTACGAGCCGGAGTTGGAGCCGGAGCCGCCGCTGCTACTTCCGTAGTTGTCGTCGTCGTGGTGGTAGCCGGAACCGCCGTTGCTCTTGTGGGAGTTGGAGCAGCCGCCACCGCCGCCGCCGCCGCTCTTGCCGTGGCCGTGGCCGGAGAAGCCGGTCAGTGCGAGCACCACTCCGGCCAGTACGGCCGTGAACGTCATGCGTCGACGGAACACCGCGCGCTACCCCCCGTAACGAAGCCTGGCGAATTCGCCGACACCGTAACAGGAGGGGTGGGTGGGGGTTGGGGGTGTCCGGTGGCGGCCACATGATCTCCTCGGGGTCCGCGTCGTACTCCCACAGCCGCCGCTGCCGTCCACTGGCAGGGGGGCGGGGTGGGGGGTAGCGTCTTGAGCGAGAGCCGGGGTGGTTCTGGTCCGCCGCGCCTCAGCCCGGACCCGCCTCCCGCGCTCGCGAACGGCGGCCGCCGTTCCAGCCCCTTCCGTGCCGGCTACGACGGCCGTCCCGGGGCGGTTTTCCCCGGGGCTTCGCCCCGGCCCCCGTTCGTCTGCAGACCGTGGATGGCTGGTCGCGCAGTTCCCCGCGCCCCTAAAGATGCCGCTCCGCGGCAATCCCCTGGGGCGCCCCGAAGGGGCGATCTCAGGGGCGCGGGGAACTGCGCGACCAGCCCCATTCGGCCTGCAGACGAAGCACCCGGCCGCCCGCCCAGGGCTTTCGGGAAGGGGCGGGGTGGGGAATGAGACGGGGCCAGCCACACACGGCCCGCACCCAGGGTTACCGATGCGCCCCCGACGTCGCCGTCCCCTTCACCGCGTCCAGCGCGTACACGCACCGGTCCTTGCTGCACGCGTACACCACCCCGTTGCGGGCCACGGGCGAGCCCGTGATCTCGCCGCCCGTGGCCAGCTTCCAGCGGAGTTGGCCGCCCGCCGCGTCCAGCGTGTACAGACAGTGGTCGGCCGAGCCGAAGTGGATGCGGCCGTCGGCCACCACCGGCGTGCCCACCACCTCCGCGCCCGCCGCGAACCGCCACTTGGGCGTGGAGGTGACCGCGTCCAGCGTGTACAGCGCGTTGCCGCTGCCCACGTGGATGTTGCCGTCCGCCACCAGGACCGGCTCGATGGACTGGCGGGACTCGGTCGCGATGCGCCAGCGGTCCTTGCCGGTGGCCGCGTCCAGCGCGTACACCGTGCCGAGGTAGTCCGCCAGGTACACCCCGCCGCCCGCGACCGCAGGGCCCGGCGCGAAGGTCGGCGGGCAGAGGAAGACCGCCGGGGCCTCGAAGTGCCAGCGGACATGGCCGCTGGCGATGTCGACGGAGAGGACCCGGGTGCCCGCCGAGACATACACGTACCCGTCCGGCGCCGGAGCCAGGCGGACCGGGACGCCGCCGCAGGACGCCGCGTCGCCCACCGGGTACGACCAGCGCTCGGCGCCGGTGCGCGCGTCGAGGGCGCGCAGCCGCGCGTCCTGCCACACGTACACCGTGCCCTCGTGGATCACCGGCCCGGCCTCGGGGGTCTCGAAGTCGCTCTGGGCGCCGGTGATCTCCCACAGCTTCGCGCCGTTCGCGGCCTCCCAGGCCTGCACCCCGCCGCCCCGGGTCGCGGTGACGATGGTGCCCCGGTCCGCCTTGAGGGCGTAGACCCAGGCGTCGGTCGGCAGGCGCCACAGCTCACGGCCGTCCGTCGCGTCCAGCGCGTACAGCGTGGGGCCGTCGGAGGCGTGGATCCGGCCCGCCTCCACGGCCATCGCCCACGCCACGTCCCGCGTCTTGAACTGGCGCCGGCCGGACCCCACGTCCAGCGCGTGCACCTCGAAGGAGGTGACGTACAGCAGGTCGCCCGCGACGGCCGGGGTGCCCCACACGTCGTTCGACATGCGGAAGCGCCAGGGCCGCCAGCGGCCGGGCGGCTCGGGCGAGGGGGCCGGGGCCGGGACGGGCGGGGCCGCCGTCTGCGCCCCGTTCGCCGGGGGCCGGTCCGGTCTGCCCAGGGGGGCGCCGGCCGGGAACCGGACCCACCCCGTGGCGGGGCTGGCCTCGGCCACCGCGCGCGCCCCGTCCATCACCCGGGGCCCGGGGCCGATCGGCACCTTCGCCCCGGCCAGCCGGACGGGCCCGTCCGGCACGGCCTCGGGCAGCGAGGGGTGCGGCGGCTGGTAGGGCGGGCGCGGCGGCGGCGAGGGGTCCACGGGCTGCGCGACCGGCTTGGCCCGGCCACCGCCCCGGCGCTGCTCGATCATCGCCACCGAGCGGTCCGGCAGCCACGCCGAGGCGGTGCCGCTGTCGTCGGAGCCGCCGAAGAGGTGCGGGGCGAGCTGCGCCTGGAGGTCCTCGGGCGAGGGCCGGAGCCCGGCCTCCATCTGCATGCAGGACTCGATGAGCGGCCGCAGCTCGTCCGGCAGCCCGGTCACGTCCGGGCCCTCGCGCAGCAGCATGAAGACCGTCTCGACCGGGTTGGCGCCGTGGAAGGGCGCGTGGCCGGTCGCCGCGAAGACCAGCGTCGAGCCGAGCGAGAACACATCGCTCGCGCCGGTCACGCTGCGCGAGTCCTTCGCCTGCTCGGGCGACATGTACGCGGGCGTGCCCACGGCCACGTTCGTCATGGTCAGACGCGTGTTGGAGACGCCGGAGGCGATGCCGAAGTCGATGACCCGGGGGCCGTCCTCGACCACCAGGACGTTGGACGGCTTGAGGTCGCGGTGGACCAGGCCCGCCCCGTGGATGGACTGCAGCGCCTCGGCGATGCCGGCCGCGAGCCAGCGCACCGCCTGGGCCGGGAGCGGCCCGCACTCGTTCACTATTTCTTCCAGCGAGGGCGCCGGTACGTACGCGGTGGCCAGCCACGGCACGGCCGCGCGCGGGTCGGCGTCGACCACGGCCGCCGTGTAGAAGCCGCTGACGGCCCGGGCCGCCTCCACCTCGCGGGTGAAGCGGACCCGGAACAACTGGTCCTCGGCGAGCTCCGTGCGCACCGTCTTGATCGCCACGCGGCGGCCGGACGCCGAGCGCGCCAGATAGACCAGCCCCATGCCGCCGGCACCGAGCCGTCCCAGCACCTCGAAGGGGCCGATCCGCCTCGGGTCGTGCTGCGTCAGCTGCTCCACTTGCCTGCCACCTCCCCGTACGGGCCCTAAGTATCAACGCGTCGCAACAAGGCCCCGTGCAGCGTCTCACGCGGCACCCCGATTCTTCCTGCCGGAGGCGCCCGGTGGCCAACCCGAGCACGGATCGGGATGTCTCACCCCGATCCGGACATCCCCCGCCCCTTCTCCCCGGCGTCCGGGTCAGTCCTTCTGGAGGATCGCGAAGCTCGCCCCCTGGTCGTCACAGAGGACCGCCATCCGTCCGTGGGCCATGTCGAACGGCCTGGTGGTGACCCGGCCGCCCAGATCGGCGCAGGTCGCGGCCGTGGCGTCGCAGTCCCCCACCGCGAAGTACACCAGGAAGTGGTCGGGCATCTCGGCCGGGAAGGCGTCCCCCATCAGGCTGCGGCCGCCGAAGGCGGTGTCGGGTCCCGGCTCGGAGCCCGCGGGCGACCAGGTGCGGAAGTCGTCGTCCGTGCCGTCCAGGTCGCGGCCCCCGAAGCCGAAGACCGCCTCGTAGAAGCGGTCGGCCTGGGCCGTGTCCCGCACGTACACCTCGGTCCAGCAGAAGGAGCCCGGCTCGCCGCTCTTCTCGAAGCCGGTGTGCCCGGCGGCCTGCCAGAGGCCGAAGACCGCGCCACCGGGGTCGGCGGCGACCGCCATCGTCCCGTACGGAGGGACCTGGACCGGGTCCCTCACCAGCTGGCCGCCCGCCGCCCTGATCCGCACGGCGAGGCCCGAGGCGTCGGGCGTCGCGAAGTAGACGCCCCAGGCGGTGGGCATCCGGCCGTCCCGCTTGGGGACGAGGGCGGCGACGCGCTTTCCGGCGCTGAAGGCGTTGGTGTAGTACCCGTACCTCTCCTCGGCGTCGTCGTCGAAGGTCCAGCCCATCAGCGCGCCGTAGAACCGCTTGCCCGCCGCGAGGTCGGGCAGCGTCACATCGGCCCAGCACGGCGCGCCTTCCGGAAATCCGCCCATGCGCCTGGTTCCTTCCTGGGGTGGCCCCGCGCGGGTGCCGCCGCGCGGTGAGCTCTACGCCGTGAAGCTAACGGCCCCGCCCCCACCCCGCAGTGGAGCAAATCGAACAAATACTCTTCTTTGCCCCCACTGTAGGCGCCCGCGCCCTTTTCCCGCACGGGTTGTCCACAGAGCGCGTCCACAGGCTGTTGATAACACCATTCGAGTGGCGGACGGGTGCTCGATACCGGGCCCGGGGCGGCGCGGGCGCACAGCGGCGCGAGGGAACGGGCCGGTGCGTGCTCCCGGCCCCCGTCAACCCCCGGCCCCCATTTGCAGTCGGCCGAATCGCGCTCCGATCACCCCTCGGTAAGCTGACGGCATGACAGGACAAGTACGCACCGTCGACGGCCGCGTGGCCGGCCGACGCGGCCAGGCGACGCGGCAGAAGCTGCTCGACTGCCTCAGCGAGATGCTCAGCTCCTCGCCGTACCGGGACGTAAAAGTCATCGACGTGGCCCGGAAGGCGGGCACTTCACCCGCGACCTTCTACCAGTACTTCCCGGACGTCGAGGGCGCCGTCCTGGAGATCGCGGAGGAAATGGCCAAGGAGGGCGCCGCGTTGACCGCCCTCGTCGAGGGCCGCTCCTGGGTCGGCAAGGCCGGCTGGCAGACGGCGGAGGAACTGGTCGAGGGATTCCTCGACTTCTGGCGCAAGAACGACGCGATCCTCCGGGTGGTGGACCTGGGCGCGGCCGAGGGCGACAAGCGGTTCTACAAGATCCGCATGAAGATCCTCAACTCCGTGAACAACTCCCTTACGGACGCCGTGAAGGAGCTCCAGTCCAAGGGCAAGGTCGACAAGGACGTCAGTCCGGCGGCGATGGCGGGTTCGATCGTCGCGATGCTGGCGGCGGTCGCCTCGCACCAGAAGGGCTTCCAGACCTGGGGCGTCAAGCAGGCCGAGCTGAAGCCGAACCTGGCGCTGCTCGTCCACCTGGGCATCACGGGCAAGAAGCCGACGAAGTAGGCGCGGCGCGAGGAACGTACGGGTCGGCCGTCCAGCGCCGACGCGGTGACCGCCGGGGCGCGCGCCCTCAAGTCCTGTCACGCCGACGGTGGTTCACCCGGGTGAGCCCCGTCGGCGTTCCCGCGCCCCGGCCCCTCCTCTTCCCGCCGCTCCAGCCGGAAGAGCCGTATCTCGCGCTCGACGCGGGCCTGGTACGCGGCGTACGGCGGCCAGAACGCCAGCGCCGCCCGCCAGGCCGCCGCCCGCTCCTCCCCCGCGAGCAGCCGGGCCCGGACCGGCACGTCCCGCCCCTTCCAGCTGATCTCGGCGTCCGGGTGGGCCAGCAGGTTGCCGGTCCAGGCGGGGTGGCCGGGCCGCCCGAAGTTGGACCCGACGAGCAGCCAGGTCCCGGCGCCCTCCGGCATACAGGCGAGCGGAGTCCGCCGCGCGAGCCCCGACCTGGCCCCGCGCGCGGTGAGCACGACCCCCGGCAGCATCCGCGCACTCGGCAGCACCCGGCCCCGGGTGAGCCGGTGCACGGCGCGGTCCAAGGCGGGGACGACATGGGGCGCCACTTTCGCGAACGCGCGCGTGGACGACACTTTCTGTACGAGGCGCACGCCGCGCGGGGTGCCGGTCATCGGGTGTCCGCCTGCTCGTACACACCGGCCCGCTCGGCGGCACGGGCCCTCAGCAGCGGTACGGACCCGAAGAGCAGCTCGTCGGCCGCGGCCCGCTTGAAGTACAGGTGCGCCTCGTGCTCCCAGGTGAACCCGATGCCGCCGTGCAACTGGATCGCCTCGGCGGCGGCCCCCCGCAACGCCTCCAGCGCCTGCGCGAGCGCGAGCCCCCCGGCGTCCGGATCCCAGGCCGCGTAGTAGGCGGCGGAACGGGCGGCCTGCACCTGTACGTACCTGTCCGCGAGCCGGTGCTTGACGGCCTGGAAAGACCCGATGGGCCGCCCGAACTGCTCGCGCTCCTTCACGTACGAGACGGTCCGCTCCAGCACGTACGCGGCGGCGCCGACGGATTCGGCGGCGAGGGTGGTGGCGGTGGTGCGGCCGGTGGCGGCGAGGGGTTCGGCAAGTCCGCCGTCCAGCAACTCACCCTTCACCTCCCGGAGTTGCACAGTCCCCTGGACACGGGTCTCATCAAGTGTGGTGTGCCGGGTTCGGCGCAGCCCGGCGGCGTCTCCTCGTACGAGGAAGAGCTGGACACGGCTGCGGGTGAAGCCGCCGGTGTGGGCGGGGACGAGGAGGAGGTCGGCGCGATGGGCGTCGAGGACCTGGGCGGCCTCGCCGTACAGCCGCCAGGTGTTGTCCACCTGCCGGGCCTGGATGCCCCCGGCGCGGCCGCCACCAGCCCAGGAGCCGTCGGCGTTGTCGCCGGTCAGGCCGAGGGCCAGCGGGAGGGCGGGCCCCGGGACGGCGAGGGTCGCGGTGAGCTCGCCGCGCGCGAGCGGCGGGAGGTACGCGTGCTTCTGCGGCTCGGCGCCGAGGGCGAGGAGGAGGGGGGCGGCGAGGGCGGCGGTGGCGAGGAGCGGGGAGGGCAGGAGGGCGCGCCCGGTCTCCTCACAGGCGAGAGCGAGCTCGCCGGGCCCACAGCCGACCCCGCCGTACGCCTCGGGTATAGCGAGCCCCGGCAGCCCCAGCTCCTTGGCGAGCTGCCGCCACAGGACGGGGTCGTACCCCGGTCCGGTCCGGGCGGCGGCCTTGACCTCGTCGGGGCCGCAGCGCTTGGCGAGGAGGGTGCGGAGAGTGCGGCGGATCTCGTGCTGCTCTGGGGTGAGGTCGGGGTCCATGAGCGGCTTTCCTCCCGGGGGGGCGGGGTCGACGCGGCGAATCTGACGGTACATCAGTTTTCGTCGACCCACCCCTCCCCTTACGAGGCCGCCCAGTCCGGCCTGCGTCAAGTTCGACACCTGTACGGAGAGCCGCGACGCCGCACGGGGAGGCAGCCCGGCCGACCCATGGAAGGGTGACCGCATGGCACGGACCGAGTACTACGACGACCCGAACGCGCCGAAGCCCCACAGCCTGGTCGTCGCCGCCTCCGCCGTCGTCGCGGACGACCAGGGGCGCGTCCTCCTCCAGCGGCGCCGGGACAACGGCTTGTGGGCGCTTCCCGGTGGGGTCATGGACATGGGGGAGTCGCTGAGGTTCGTCGGCAGTTCGCCGTCGTCTTCACGGCGCGTGTGGTCGGCGGGGAGCTTGCCGTGTCGGACGAGTCGACGGAGTTGCGCTACGTATCGCCCAGCGACTTCGAGGCGCTGCCCATGCACCACACACAGCGGCTACGGCTCACGCACTATCTGGAGCACCGGGACCGGCCGTATCTCGGCTGAGCCGCCAAGGCGCCAAGGGGCTCGGGGAACTGCGCGAGCAAGCCACCACGATCCGCAGGCGACCAACCAAGCCGTACGCCAAGGACTTTCGGGAAGGGGCGGGGTGGGGGCTCAAAACTGATGTACCGTCAGATCTATGGCAGCAGCCCACACGCGCGCCCGCCCACACCCCCGCCCCGTCGCCATCGTCGGCATCGCCCTCTCCGACACCGGCCGCGTCGACGACGCCACCCCGTACGCCCTGCACGCCCAAGCCGCCCGCCGGGCACTCGCCGACTCCGGGCTCGACCGGAGCGTCGTCGACGGGTTCGGGTCGGCGGGGCTCGGTACGCTCGCGCCGGTCGAAGTCGCCGAGTATCTGGGGCTGAAGCCGACCTGGGTGGACTCGACCGGCGTCGGTGGCGCCACCTGGGAGGTGATGGCCGCGCACGCCGTGGACGCCATCGCCGCCGGGCACGCCAACGCCGTACTCCTCGTCTACGGCTCGACCGCACGCGCCGACATCAAAGCCGGGCGAAGGACATCGAATCTATCGTTCGGCGGGCGTGGACCCCTGCAATTCGAAGTTCCTTATGGCCATACCTTGATTTCGAAGTACGCGATGGCCGCCCGCCGCCATATGCACCAGTACGGCACCACCGTCGAGCAACTCGCCGAGATCGCCGTGCAGGCGCGCGCCAACGCCGCGACCAACCCCGACGCGATGTTCCGCGACCCGATCACCGTCGACGACGTCCTGTCCGGGCCGATGATCGCGGACCCGTTCACCAAGCTGCACTGCTGCATCCGCTCGGACGGGGGCTGCGCGGTGCTGCTCGCGGCGGAGGAGTACGTACGCGACACCGCCAAGGATCCCGTCCGGGTGCTGGGTTCGGGCATGGCCGTCTCCCACACCACGATGTCCGAGTGGGACGACTTCACCGTCTCCCCGGCCGCCGTCTCGGGCCGGCTCGCCTTCGAACGGGCCGGAGTGCGCCCGTCGGACATCGACCTCGCGGAGATCTACGACGCCTTCACGTACATGACCCTCGTGACCCTCGAAGACCTCGGGTTCTGCGCGAAGGGGGAGGGGGGCGCGTTCGTCGAGAAGGGGCGCCTGCTGAGGGAGGGCGCGCTGCCCGTCAACACCGACGGGGGCGGGCTCTCCGCCTGCCATCCCGGGATGCGCGGGCTCTTCCTCGTCGTCGAGGCCGTACGGCAGCTGCGCGGCGAGGCGGGCGCGGGTCAGGTGCGCAGGGCCGACGGCAGCCTCCCCGAGCTCGCTGTCGCCTCCGGCACGGGCGGCTGGTTCTGCTCGTCCGGGACGCTGGTCCTGGGGCGCGGCTGAGCCCCTCGCCCCCGGGCGCCTCACACCCGTTTTAACCAGTGGCTCTGCGCGCCCCCACCCCCTCACAATCGCCCCCATGACCACCCCACCCCCCTTCCTCACCACCGACCGCCTCGCCCTCCGCCCCTTCACCGACACCGAGGCCGACCTCGACCTCGTCGTCGAGCTCGACAGCGACCCGGAGGTCATGCGGTACCTCACCGGCGGCCGCCCCATGACCCGGGACGAGATCCGGGCCGGGTCGTTCGGGCGGATGCTGCCGGAGGGCGCGGGGTTCTGGGCGACGCATCTGCGCGACACGGGCGAGTTCATCGGGTGGCACTGCCTGCGCCCCGGGCTCAACGCCCCGCCGGACCACGCGGACCTCGGGTACCGGCTGCGGAAACCGGCCTGGGGCAAGGGGTACGCGCGCGAGGGAGCGCTCGCGCTCATCGAGAAGGGGTTCGGCGAGCTGGGCTACACCCGCATCACCGCGAACACGATGTACGTGAACGACCGCTCCCGGCGCGTCATGGAGCGGTGCGGGCTCACGTACGTCCGTACGTACTTCGAGGAGTGGCCCTACTCCGTCGAGGGCGACGAGCACGGGGACGTCGAGTACGCGCTGACGCGGGAGGAGTGGCTCGCGCGGGGCGACTGAGGCCCACGGGTGACAATCGGCGCATGGAATTCCAGGAGTACCTGCACACCCTGCGCGTCTGGGACGTCGAGCTGCCGCAGTTCGATGTGGAGGCCGCGCCCGACGAGCCCCTGCCGCTCTTCCAGGAGTGGCTGATGCATGCGGGCCGCGCCGGGCAGACCGAGCCGCACACGATGTCGCTCGCGACGGTGGACGGTGAAGGGCAGCCGGACGTACGGACGTTGATGCTCCATGGCGCCGACACGGCCGGGTTTACGTTCGGGTCGCACTCCGGCAGCGCGAAGGGACGTCAGCTGGCGGCCCGTCCCGCCGCGGCGCTCGGGTTCTACTGGCCTGCGGTGGGGCGCCAGGTGCGGGTGCGGGGGGCCGTGCGACCGGCGGACGCCGACGCCGGCCAAGCCGATCTGCACGCACGGTCGACGGGCGCGCTGGCCGCCGCGCTGGTCGGGCACCAGAGCGAGGTGCTGGGGTCCCTGGACGAGCTCGCGGCGGCGTCGGAAACCGCTTGGGCACAGGCGGCGGCCTCGCCGGACACTCCCGTGCCCAGCTGGACGCTGTACGTCCTGGACCCCGTGGAGGTCGAGTTCTTCCAAGGGGATGCCCGGCGGCGACACGTCCGGCTTCGGTATCGCCGTGAGGGGGCGGGGTGGGTACGGGAGTTGTTGTGGCCGTAGGGGGGTCGTGACGCTCTTCCCGTGTTTCCGGTCGAAGCGCGGGCGTAGCGTAAGACCATGGCTTCCGAGCACTTGGGCGACCGGCTGAGTCGTCTGCGTCGCCTCGCCGATCTGACTCAGGAAGGCTTGGCGGAGCGGTCCGGTGTGTCCGTCGACGTCGTGCGCAAGCTGGAACAGAAGCGCAAGCACAGCGCCCGTCTGCCCACGCTCCACGCACTGTCCAAGGGGCTCGGGGTCGAACTCACCAGTCTGTTGGGCGATCCACCCGGCGTACCTTCCACCGGTGAAGCGGACCCTCCGGCCTTGGTCGCCGTACGTCGCGCGATCATGCCGCCACTCTTCGCTCCACCTCCGGAGCCGGCCGGAGCCGAGCGGCTGTCCCCGTCCCTTCTGCGGTCGGAGCTGACCGAGGGGTGGACGCTCTACCACGATGCCGAGTTCGGGCCGCTCATGGAGATACTGCCGGGGATCCTCGCTGATGCCCGTCTCGCAGCTGCTGTGGGCACTCCGGAGCAAAGGGCAGCCGGACAGGCGGCGTTGGGCAAGGCGCTCCAGCTCGGTGGACATCTGGCGATCCGTTTGGGCAAGTCGGACCTCGCGCTGTCAGCTCTGGAACGGGCCATGGAAGCCGCCGGGCAGTCCGCCGATCCCCTCCTACCCGCCATGGTGTCCAACTCCGTCGCATGGGCTTACCAACGCCAGAACCGACTGGATGACGCGCAGCACCTCGCCGTGTACGCGGCGGACGGAGTCGAGAGGGAACACGTCCACACCGCTGAAGGGGTCCGCGTGTGGGGCGGTCTGCTGATGTCGGCGGCGACCAGTTACGCCAGGAACGACGACTACGACACCGCCGACACGATGATGAAGACGGCGGAGAGGGCAGCCGATCGTCTCGCGACGCTCCCGCCCCCGCCGGACGGCAAGCTGGTCTCGGTCTTCAGCCGGTCGTCGGTACGCATCGAGCGCGTCCGCCTCGCCGTTCAGCACGAACGCCCGGAGGAGGCGCTCAACCTGGCCAAGGGGATGCGGCTCAGTAAGGACATCCCGCCGTCATGGCGCACCTGGCTCCTGCTGGACGTGGCGCGTGCGCACACGGACGTGGGAGACGCCGCGGGTGCCGTCCGCGCACTCGAATCGCTGCGGCGGGTGGCGCCGGCGTGGATGCGACACCACACGCTCGCGGTGGCCATCGTCAGCGATCTGTGGGAGTCGTCTTCTCGACCGCCTGGCCTGCGCAAGCTCGCCGAGTTCCTGGGTGTCGCCCATTAGCGTGCTGAGACTGGGACATTGCGTCCCTGTGGAGCGTCGCTGCCCGGCGGAATGATCGCCACACGACCTACTAGGGGACGGCGAGGCGACATGACCAGCAGACGATTCGCAGTGGACAAGAGCACGGATGCCGTCGGCGAGATCGTGGCCGAGTACGAGGGATCCGTATACCTCCGCCCACCCGGCGGCGGAGCCGAATGGAGCACGCCGCCCCACCAGGTACGCCCCTGCACCGAGGCGGAGCTACGTGACGCGCAGTCCCTTTCGAGGCCGGTCGTCACTTTCCCCTGGACGTAAAGGGGCCGCAGGCCCCGCCCCTTCAGGGGCGGGGGGAACTGCGCGAGCAACCCAGCACGGTCCGCAGACGAATGAAGCGGGGTGCAGGGGCCGCAGGCCCCTCAACGGGGTCCGGGGGCACAGCCCCCGGGAAACCGCCTCACCCCACCCCCACCCCCGGAGGGTTCAGGGAACGGGCGGGGTGGGGGCCAACGCAGCCCGGAACACCGGCACCGCCACCCCCCCACCCCGAAACCCCACCACCAGCTCCATCCCGATCCGCAGCGCCGCAGCCCCGCACCCCACCACCTCCGTCATCATCCGCGGCCCCTCCGCCAGGTCCACCACCGCCGCCGTGTACGGGACCCGCGCGCCGAACGGGGGCAGGTCGTTGCGGTGGATCACCGACCAGGTGTAGAGCGTGGCGCGGCCGCTCGCCCGCTCCCAGGTGACGTCCTCGCTCCAGCAGTACGGGCAGAACTCGCGCGGGTAGTGGTGGGCCCGGCCGCACGCCCCGCAGCGGCGGATCAGCAGGTGGCCCTCGGCGGCCGCGTCCCAGTACGGGCGCGTGAAAGCGTCGATCTCCGGGGTTGCGGCATCCGCCATCAGAACCACCCGATCGCGTGATCCACCGACCGCCCCTGCCACGAGACCGTGAAGACCGGGCCGCCCACCAGCGCCACCGGGCCGAGGCCGGTCCACCGAACGGACACCTGCTCCCCGCCGCCGCGCCAGATCGCATCCATCATCCGCAAGCCCCCCATATCAACCCCACCAACCCGACCACCCTCACCGAATCTGACGGTACGTCAGTTCAGCCCACACCCCCACCCCCGCGCAAGGGGTCCCCCGCACCCACCCAGGCAAACTCCGGAGCGTAATCGATTCGTAACCGATTCAGGTCTTGACCGAGACCCATCAAGTGGCAGCGTCGTTACGCTCGGTTCCCATGGCCACCAACGACCCCACCCGCCCTGTCTACGTCATCGGCGCCGGCCCCGGCGGGCTCGCCGTCGCCGCCGCGCTGCGCGGGCGGGGCGTACGGGCCGTCGTGCTGGAGAAGGCCGACGCCGTCGGGGACTCCTGGCGCCACCACTACGACCGGCTGCGGCTGCACACCACCCGGCGGCTGTCCGCGCTGCCGGGGCTCAAGATGCCGCGCTCGTTCGGGCGCTGGGTCGCCCGGGCCGACGTCGTGCGGTATCTGGAGAAGTACGCCCAGGTGCATGAGTTGGAGATCGTCACCGGAGTGGAGGTGTCAGCAATCGAGCGCGCCGACGCGGGCGGCTGGCTGTTGCACGCCACCGGTGGGCGGCGGCTGACCGGGCGGGCCGTCGTGGTGGCGACCGGGTACAACCACACCCCGTACCTGCCCGAGTGGCCCGGCGCCGACTCGTACACCGGCACCCTGCTGCACGCCGGGCAGTACCGGAACCCCGCCCCGTACGCGGGCAAGGACGTCCTCGTCGTCGGCAGCGGGAACACCGGGGCCGAGATCGCCGTCGACCTGGTCGACGGCGGGGCCGGGCGGGTGCGGCTCGCCGTGCGCACCGCGCCGCACATCCTGCGCCGCTCCACCGCCGGCTGGCCCGCCCAGGCCTCCGGGATCCTGGTGCGGCGGCTGCCGGTGCCGCTGGTGGACCGGGCGGCCGGGGCCGTGGCGCGGCTCAGCGTGCCCGACCTGTCCGACAAGGGGCTGCCCCGGCCGGAGACCGGCCTCTACGCGCGCGTGCGGGAAGGCGCCATCCCCGTACAGGACGTGGGGCTGATCGCGGCCGTGCAGTCGGGGCGGGTGGAGCCGGTCGCGGCGGTCGAGTCGTTCGAGGGCGCCAAGGTCGTCCTGGCCGACGGCAGCCGCATCTCCCCCGAGGTCGTCGTGGCCGCCACCGGCTACCGGCGGGCCCTGGAGGGGCTGGTCGGCGAGTTGGGCGTGCTCGACGGGCGGGGCCGTCCCACCGTCCACGGCGGCCGCACCGCGCCCACCGCCCCCGGGCTCTACTTCACCGGGTTCACCAACCCCATCAGCGGCATGTTCCGCGAGCTGGCCATCGACGCCGAGAAGATCGCCAAGGCCGTCGCGCGCTCCTGAAGCCGGTCGGACCGACCGGCGGACCGACGGACCGACCGGCGGACCGACCGACAGGCCTCGGTACGCCTCTCGGACGTCCGGCCGAGTACGCCTCTTGCGCACCACCCGCGTACGCCGTAGTTGGCGCAATGGTGACGGGTAGCCGCCCTGCGGGCGGGTACGGGAAACGTACTCGGCCGGACCTCCGCACGTCCCGGAGCCTTCGGTGAGCCTTTGCCCGCACGACGGTTCCTGACTGGTCGTCAGGTCTGTAATCTGACTATGCGTCAGTTACCAGCCAGTTGCGTCAAGCAAGTCGCGCAAGAGCCATGTTGGCCATCGACCAGGAGCGGGCGGAACGATGCTTGGATCGACTCACGGCACCCTCACGACCGACTTCCGCGCACGGGTGGTCGCCTGCGGCGAGCAGCCCCGGCCCGGCGCCGTCCACGGCACGGCCGCCGCCGAGGGCGATCTGGACGTCAGCGGCCGGCCCCTGCACGCGCCCGTGCCCGACCTCGACCGGTTCTTCCGGCCCGAGTCGCTGGCCGTCGTCGGCGCCTCCGACGCCGAGGGCCGCCCCAACACGGGGATCACCCGCCAGCTGATCGGCTGGGCGGAGCGGGTGGGCGCGCGCGTCCACCCCGTGCACCCCACCCGCGCGTCCGTCTTCGGCCTGCCCTGCTGCGCGTCCGTCGCGGACCTGCCCGAGCAGGTGGACCTGGCCGTGCTGCTGGTCGCCGACCCGCTGCCGCTGATCGACGAACTGGCCGAGGCCAAGGTGAAGTTCGCGGTCGCCTTCGCGTCCGGGTTCGCCGAGACCGGCGAGGACGGCGCCGCCGCGCAGGAGCGGCTGGCCGCCGCCGTGCGGCGCTCGGGGATGCGGCTGCTCGGCCCCAACACCAACCTCAACGCCTTCGAGCGCTTCCGGGACGACCTGGAGGGGCCCGCGATCGCCCTGATCACCCAGTCCGGGCACCAGGGCCGCCCGCTGTTCGCGCTCCAGGAGCTGGGCATCCGCCTCTCCCACTGGGCGCCCACCGGCAACGAGGCCGACCTGGAAGCCGCCGACTTCATCGCGTACTTCGCCGAGCGCCCCGAGGTCGGGGCCGTCGCCTGCTATCTCGAAGGGCTCAAGGACGGGCGGTCCTTCCTCCTCGCCGCCGACCGGGCGGCCCGCGCGCGGGTGCCCGTGGTGGCGGTCAAGGTCGGCCGCACCGAGACCGGGGCGCGCACCGCCGCCTCCCACACCGGCAAGCTGACCGGCGCGGACCAGGTGGTCGACGCGGCGATGCGGCAGTACGGAGTGATCCGCGTCGACGGGCTCGACGAGCTCCAGGACACCTCGGCCCTGCTGGCCCGGGCCCGCCCGCCGGTCGCCGACGGGGTCGTCGTCTACTCGATCTCGGGCGGCACCGGCGCCCACTTCGCCGACCTGGCGACGGCGGCCGGGCTCACCCTGCCCACGCTCTCCGCCGCCAAGCAGGCCGAGCTGCACGAGTGGATACCGCCGTATCTGAACGTGTCCAACCCCGTGGACAACGGCGGCCACCCGGTGGGCGACTGGCGCGGGCGCAAGATCATCGACGCGATCCTCGCCGACCCCGCCGTGGGCGTGCTGATCTGCCCCATCACCGGGCCGTTCCCGCCGATGAGCGACCGGCTGGCGCGGGATCTGGTGGAGGCGGCGGAGCAGACCGACAAGCTGGTGTGCGTGGTGTGGGGCTCGCCGGTGGGCACCGAGGCCGCCTACCGCGAGACACTGCTCGGCTCGTCCCGGGTCGCCACCTTCCGTACCTTCGCCAACTGCATCGGCGCGGTCCGCGCCCACCTCGCCCACCACCGGTTCACCTCCTCCTACCGCTCGCCGTTCGACGAGGCGCCGCGCGTGCCCTCGCCGTCGTTCCGCAAGGCCCAGGCGCTGATGCGGCCGGGCCGCCAGCTGAGCGAGCACGCGGCGAAGCAGCTGCTGCGGGCGTACGGGATCCGGGTGCCGCGCGAGCAGCTGGTGACCAGCGCGGCCGCGGCCGTGCGGGCGGCGGGCCAGGTCGGCTACCCGGTGGTCATGAAGGCCTCGGGCACCCACCTCGCCCACAAGACCGAACTCGGCCTGGTCAAGGTCGGGTTGACCTCGGCGAGCCAGGTGCGGGACGCCTACCGCGAGCTCACCGACATCGCCCGGTACGAGGGCGTCGAGCTGGACGGCGTGCTGGTCTGCCAGATGGTCGCGCGGGGCGTGGAGATGGTCGTCGGCGTCACCCACGACGCACTCTTCGGGCCGACCGTGACCGTGGGCCTGGGCGGGGTCCTGGTGGAGGTCCTGGGCGACGCGGCCGTGCGGGTCCCGCCGTTCGGCGAGGAGCAGGCCCGCGACATGCTCGACGAGCTGCGCGGCCGAGCGCTGTTGGAAGGCGTACGGGGCGGGCCGCCGGTCGACGTGGACGCGCTGGTGGAAGTGGTGCTGCGGGTGCAGCGGATGGCCCTCGAACTCGGCGGCGACCTGGCCGAGCTGGACATCAACCCGCTGATGGTGCTGCCGCGCGGCCAGGGCGCGGTGGCGCTGGACGCACTGGTGGTGTGCTCATGAGCGCCACCGCTTCCGGGGGACTTCGTCCCCTTGAGGAGACCGTACGCCACACCACTGACAGCGGGGTCTCCTGGATCACGCTCGACCGGCCCGAGGCCATGAACGCGGTGACCTGGGAGCAGCGGGAGCGGATCATCGCGCTCCTGGACGCGGCGAGCGCCGACCCGGCCGTCCGGGCCGTGGTGATCACCGCGACCGGGAAGGGCTTCTGCGCGGGCGCCGACCTGCGGGGCGGGGCGGCGGCGGGCGAGCGGGTCGCCGGTGACGTGGCCCGGACGATCCGGCTCGGCGCCCAGCGGCTCGTCGCGGCCGTACTGGACTGCGAGAAGCCGGTGGTCGCGGCCGTCAACGGCACGGCGGCGGGCATCGGCGCGCATCTGGCGTTCGCCTGCGACCTGGTGCTGGCCGCCGAGTCGGCCCGGTTCATCGAGGTGTTCGTACGGCGCGGGCTCGTCCCGGACGGCGGGGGCGCGTATCTGCTGCCCCGGCTCGTGGGGCCGCAGCGCGCCAAGGAGCTGATGTTCTTCGGGGACGCGGTGGCGGCGGCGGACGCCGAGCGCCTGGGCCTGGTCAACCGGGTGGTGCCGGACGCCGAACTGCCCGCCCTGGCCCGGGAGTGGGCGGAGCGCCTGGCGGCGGGCCCGACCCGCTCGCTCGCCCTGGCCAAGCAGCTGGTGAACGCGTCCCTGGACACCGACCGTACGACCGCGTTCGCGGCGGAGGCGGCGGCCCAGGAGATCAACATGACCACCCGGGACGCCCAGGAGGGCGTGGCGAGCTTCGTGGAGCGCAGGACGCCGAAGTACCGGGGGTTGTAGGGGACCACAGGGCTGCCAGGGCAGGCTCGCGGGCCGGGTTTGCCAGTCCCCTGAGGGTTCCGATCTGACGCTCCGTCAGTTTCAATGGGGAACATGATGGGACACGAAGGGATGGCGGCGACCGTCGTCCGATACCTGCGGTCCGTCGGCGCGGCGGCCACCGCCCCCGCCGAGCCCGTCGAGGCGCTGCCCAGGCCGGACT
The DNA here is from genome assembly GCF_014649795.1 of Streptomyces melanogenes. GTDB lineage: Bacteria > Actinomycetota > Actinomycetes > Streptomycetales > Streptomycetaceae > Streptomyces > Streptomyces noboritoensis. The sequence goes on along the minus strand of NZ_BMTS01000002.1, from coordinate 333,980 downwards.
TACGGGCCGTACGGGACGACGAGCGGTTGCCCGTCGACCCCGCCGAGTTCCGCGGTGTCCTCGGCCACTTCGCCACCGGCGTCACGGTCGTCACGGCCCGGGACGAGGCCGGCCCGACCGGCTTCGCCTGCCAGTCCTTCGCCTCCCTCTCCCTCGACCCGCCGCTGGTCGTGTTCATGGTCGGCCGTACGTCGACGACCTGGCCGCGCATCGCCCGCGCGGGCACCTTCTGCGTCAACATCCTGGGGGCCGAACAGGGGCCGCTGTGCCGGGCGTTCGCGGTGAGCGGCGCCGACAAGTTCGCGGGGGTGGCCTTCGACGCGGCTCCCGTGACCGGCTCCCCGCGCCTGCACGGCGTACCGGCCTGGGTGGACTGCCGCATCCAGAACGTGCACACCGGCGGGGACCACCTGATCGTGGTGGGCCGGGTGGAGGCGCTCGGCGGGACGGCGGAGGGGGATCCGCTGCTGTTCCACCGGGGGCGGTTCGGGCGGTTCACGGACTGACCGCGCCGCCCGCGTTCACCAGCGCTGCTCGACGACCTCGCCGCCGCTGCGGGTCTCGATCCGCAGCTTCCCCTTGTCGCCGTACGCCTCGTGGCGCCACGCGGCGAACACCTCCGCGATGCGGCGGCCTTCGTAGTCGCTGCCGCCGGACGGGATGAAGTTCACGGTCACGAGCGCCCTGACGGACTCGCCCTCCTGCTTGAGCCTGGCGGCCACCAGGAAGGGCCACATGCCGTCGTCGGCCTTGGTGAGGTGCTTGGCGTAGTAGTCGGTGAACTCCTGGGTCATGTCGAACCACCCGGCGGGCAGACAGGGCGGGGCGGTGCCCTCGGTGGGCGGCCCGGCGTCACCGGCGTCGTCGTCGGTGATCTCGTCCGTGGGCGGCTCGGAGGAACCGGCACCGTCGTCGGTGGTCTCGTCGATGCCCGGGCCCGACGTTTCGTCGGTCGTCTCATCGGTGGCCCGGGCCGACGCCTGCGCCGACGCCTCCTCGGACGTCTCGTCCACGCCCCCGCCCGACGACCCGTCCTGCGTCGTCTCGTCCGGCGGGCACGGCTGCTTCTCGGCGGCCAGTGACGGCGCCGACGAGGGCCGCCCCTCGCCCGCCGCGCTCCCGGCATTCTCGGTCCCGCATCCGGCCAGTACGGCGCAGAGCAGCCCCGCCACCGCCACGTTCCTCGACTTCGTCATTTCGGCCCCCTCCACAGGAAGAGGGCATCACACCGCCGCGGGTTCCGCCAAAGGCGCGGGCCGGGCGCCGCTGCCCGGGCGGCGGATCACCAGGGCCATCAGCGCGGCCACCGCGCAGAGCGCGCCCGACCCGTACCAGACCATGTCGTACGAACCGAAGGCATCGCGCGCCAGGCCGCCGAGGAAGGCGACGACGGCCGCGCCGACCTGGTGGGAGGCGAGCACCCAGCCGAAGACGATGGCGCTGTCCTCGCCGTAGTGCTCCCGGCACAGCGCGAGCGTCGGCGGGACGGTGGCGACCCAGTCGAGCCCGTAGAAGACGATGAAGAACAGCATCGGCGGGTGGATCGAGGGCGCGAGCAGCATCGGCAGGAAGAGGAGCGAGATGCCGCGCAGGGCGTAGTACGTGGCGAGCAGGCGGCGGGACTCGAAGCGGTCGGTGAGCCAGCCGGAGAAGATCGTCCCCGCCACGTCGAAGATCCCGATGACGGCGAGCAGTCCGGCGGCGGCCGTCACCGGCATGCCGTGGTCGTGCGCGGCGGGCACGAAGTGCGTCTGGATGAGGCCGTTGGTGGACGCGCCGCAGATCGCGAAGGTGCCCGCGAGCAGCCAGAACGGTCCGGTGCGCACGGCCCGGGCCAGCACCTTCAGTGCGCGGGCGGCGGCGCCGGGGACGGGCGCGGGCTTCTCGACGTAGGTGTCGGAGCCGTACGGGGCGAGCCCCACGTCCGCCGGGTGGTCACGAAGGAGCAGCCACACGAACGGCACCACCGCGAGCGCGGCGAGCGCGACCGTCACGGCGGCCGGGCGCCAGCCGTGGTGCTCCACCAGCCACGACAGGACCGGCAGGAAGATCAGCTGGCCGGAGGCGGACGCGGCGGTGAGGATGCCGGTGACCAGGCCGCGCCGCTCGGTGAACCAGCGGTTGGTGACGGTCGCGGCGAACGCCAGCGCCATCGACCCGCTGCCGAGCCCCACGAGCACGCCCCAGCAGAGCATCAGCTGCCAGGCCGAGTCCATGAAGACGGTGAGCCCGGCCCCGGCCGCGATCACGGTGAGCGCGACGGCCACGACCCGGCGGATGCCGAACCGGTCCATCAGCGCGGCGGCGAAGGGCGCGGTGAGCCCGTACAGCGCGAGGTTCACCGAGACCGCCGCCCCGATCGTCCCGCGCGACCAGCCGAACTCCTCGTGCAGCGGATCGATGAGCAGCCCCGGCAACGACCGGAAGGCGGCCGCGCCGATGATCGTCACGAAGGTGACGGCGGCGACGAACCAGGCACGGTGGAAGCGGCGGGCGGGCCGGGGCCGCGGGGCGGGGGCGGCCTGCTGCCCGTCGGGGGCGACGGCATCGGTTGTCTGGGACATGCCCACAGCGTGACGGGGCGGTCCGGTCCGTACGAGTGGCTGGATAGCCATGGTTCGCAGGGATCGGGCCACGTACACTCGGCCCCATGACCGTGCCCCACCGCGTCGTCGTCCTCGCCCTCGACGGCCTGCTCCCCTTCGAGCTCGGTATTCCGCAGCGGATCTTCGGGCGGGCGCGCAGCGGCGGGGAGGGGCGGGAGGCGTTGTACGACGTCATCACCTGTTCGGTGCGGGCGCCGGGGGCCGTGCAGACCGATGCCGACTTCGCTGTGCTCGTCGAGAACGGGCCCGAGGCGCTGGCCCTCGCCGACACCGTCGTCGTGCCCGCCTCGCACGAGCTGGGGCCGGTGTACGAGGAGGGCGTGCTCACGGACGAGCTCGCGCGGGCCTTCGCGTACGTACGGCCGGGGACGCGCATGGTGTCCATCTGCACCGGGAGCTTCGTGCTGGCCGCCGCCGGGTACCTCGACGGGCGGCCCGCCACCACCCACTGGTGGCACGCCCAGCACTTCCAGCGGCTCTTCCCGTCCGTCGCCGTCGACCCGGACGTGCTGTTCGTCGACGACGGGGACGTGCTGACCTCGGCCGGGGTCGCCGCCGGGATCGACCTGTGCCTGCACCTGGTGCGGCGCGACCACGGGGCGGCGGTCGCCAACGACGTGGCGCGGCGGACCGTGGTGCCGCCGCACCGCGAGGGCGGACAGGCCCAGTACATCGAACGGCCGCTGCCCGCCCCGCAGGTGGCGACCACCACGGCCGCCCGCGCCTGGGCGCTCGGGCGCCTGGACGAACCGATCCAGCTGCGGGACATGGCGGAGCAGGAGGCGATGTCCGTACGGACGTTCACGCGCCGGTTCCGCGAGGAGACGGGGCTCAGCCCCGGGCAGTGGCTCACCCAGCAGCGCGTCGAGCGCGCCCGGCACCTGCTGGAGTCGAGCGACCTGTCGGTGGACCGGATCGCCCGCGACGCCGGATTCGGTACGGCGACCTCGCTGCGCCAGCACCTACAGGCTGCGCTCGGGGTCCCGCCGACCGTCTACCGGCGCACCTTCCGCGCCGCCGGAAGCAACTCCGTCACCGGCTGAGCGGTCGCGCGCCGGTTCGCGCAGTACCCCCACCACCGTCAGCAGCAGCGTGAGCCCCACCCCGGCCAGGATCGCCGTCGACGGCGCCACCGAGCGCAGCAGGACGCCGGAGAGGGTGCCGGTGACCGCGTAACCCGCGCCGACGGCCGCGTACATCACCGAGTACCCGGCGGCCAGCGCGCTCGGCGGCAGCACCTCGCGCAGCAGCAGGTTGCGGGTGAGCATCGCCCCGGCTTGGAGAACACCCGCGAGTACCAGGAGGCCCGCCAGCCACACCGCGCCCGGCACCAGCGCGACGAGCGCCACGCACCCCGAGACCGCGAGCAGCAGCACCAGGCTCTGCGCGCGCAGGGTGCCGGGCCAGGAGCGCAGCCCGTACACGAACGCGCCCGCCGCCGACCCGGCCGAGAACCCGGCGAGCAGCGGGCCCGCCCAGCCGAGCGCGAGGCCGCGCTGCTCCAGCAGGGCGGGCAGGACGAGTTCGGCCAGGGCGAGCAGGGAGATGCCGGCCGCGCCGGTCACGTATACCGGCCAGGCCCGCCACAGCACCCGGCGCATCGGCTCGCCGCCCCGGTCGGCGGTGTCGGACCGCCAGCCCGGCGGCAGCGCCCACAGCCCTGCGACGGCGGCGGCCATCAGCCCGGCCGCGAGCAGCATCGGAAGGTATGGGAGCACGCTCAGCGCCAGCCAGGTGGTGACGGCCGGGGTCACCGACCAGATGCCGAATATCAGCATCGACTCGGCGCTGACCGCCTGTTGGACCGCCTTCTCGGGCACCAGCGAGGCGAGCATCGCGCGCAGTCCCCCGGAGGTCGCGGCGGGCGCCGCCCCCGCGACGAACGCGGCGGCACCGAGCACCACCGGGTGCGCGTCGTGGGCGAGCCCGAGCGCGGCGAACCCGACGGCTCCGCCCGCGAGCCCCAGCGCCAGGTGCGGCCGGGCCCGCTCGGCGCGCAGCCGCATGCCGAGCAGGGGGGCGCCGACGATCTCGCCGAGGACGTAGACGGCGGCGAGCACCGCGCCGAGGGTGTAGCCGCCGGGCCGATCGCGGACCATGAAGACGACGGCCAGCGGCGCCATCGCGACCGGAGCACGCGCCCCGACGGCGACGAGCGCCCAGGTCAGGACGGGGCGCGTGGCGAGGTCGCGGTAGCTCATGGGGCCGAAGATAGCCGGGGGGCAAGGGGTGCCCACAAACGGATTTCGACGCTCGGCGGGCCCGCCCTCAGAAGGTCAGCACCCCGCGCGCCACCCTCCCCTGCCGCGCGTCCTCGACCGCCTTGGCGAATTCCTCCACGGGGTACGTCTCCGTCACCAGCTCGTCGAGGAGCAGGACGCCGCTGCGGTACAGCTCGGCGTACCGGGGGATGTCGTGCTGCGGCCGCGAACTCCCGTACCGGCAGCCGAGGATGGACTTGTCCAGGAACATCGCGGCGGGCGCGAACGTCGCCTCGGCGGTCGGCGCGGGCATCCCGAGCAGGATCGCCTGGCCGTGCCGGTCGAGCAGGTCGACGGCCTGGCGGACGAGCCCGACGTGGCCCACGCACTCGAAGACGTGGTCGGCGCCGGTCGCCAGGACCTCCCGTACGCCGTCCACCGACGTCAGGAAGTGGGTGGCGCCGAACTGCCGGGCGGCGGCCTGCTTCGCCGGGTTGGTGTCGACGGCGACGACCGTCCGCGCGCCCGCGATCCGGGCGCCCTGAAGGACGTTGAGGCCGATGCCGCCGGTGCCGATGACGACGACGGTGTCGCCGCGGTCGACGCGGGCCCGGTTCAGTACGGCGCCCACACCGGTGAGGACGGCGCACCCGATGAGAGCGGCGGAGGAGAGGGGCAGGTCGGGGGGGATCTTCACGGCCTGGACGGCCTTGACCACCGTACGTTCGGCGAAGGCGGAGTTGGAGGCGAACTGGTGGACGGGGTCGCCGCCGCGCGAGAACGGCCGCCCGGGCCGTCCGATCGCCCTGCGGCACATGGTGGGCCGCCCCCGGTCGCAGTCCGCACAGGCCCCGCAGTTGGCAAGGGTGGAGAGCGCCACGTGGTCGCCGGAGGCGACATGGGTGACGCCCGCGCCGACCGCCTCGACGACGCCCGCGCCCTCGTGGCCGAGCACCACGGGCACGGGGAAGGGGATCGTGCCGTCGATGACGGACAGGTCGGAGTGGCAGAGCCCGGCGGCCGCGATCGCCACCCGGACCTCGCCGGGCCCCGGGTCGCGTACCTCCAGGTCGTCGACCACCTGCGCGTGCGTACCGTCGAACAGAACACCTCTCACTGGCCCCGTGCCTCCCTTGGCAGGCCGAGCACCCGCTCGGCGATGATGGTGCGCTGGATCTCGTCGGAGCCGCCGTAGATCGTGTCGGCCCGCGAGAAGAGGAACAGCCGCTGGAGCGGGTCGAGTTCGTACGGTCGCTCCTCGCTCCAGTCGTACGGGCCCACCGTGCCGGCCGCGCCCCGTACGGCCATGGCGAGCTCACCGAGCCGCTGGTGCCAGCCGCCCCAGAGGAGCTTGGCGACGCTGGGGGCGGCGGGGTCGTCGCCGCCCAGGGTGCGCAGGGCGTTCCAGCGCATGGTGCGGAGCTCGGCCCATTGGCGGACGAGGCGGTCGCGGAGGAGGGGGTCGGCTTCGCCCGACCGCCGGATCACGTCCTCCAACTCCGCCTCGAACCCGATCTGTTGGACCAAGGTGGAGACTCCACGCTCGGCGGCGAGGAGGTCCATGGCGACGCGCCAGCCGTTGCCCTCGCCGCCGACGACATGGTCGGGGTCGGCGCGGGCCCCGTCGAAGAAGACCTCGTTGAACTCGCTCGTCCCCGTCAGCTGCCGGATCGGCCGCACCTCGACCCTGCCGTCCGGCTGGTCCATGGGGACGAGGAGGAGGGAGAGCCCGTGGTGGCGGTGCGAGCCGGGTTCGGTACGGGCGAGCACGAAGCACCAGTCGGCTTCGTGGGCGTGCGAGGTCCAGATCTTCTGCCCGGTGAGGCGGTACGGGCCGGTGGCGTCGCGGGTGGCCGTGGTGCGGACGGCGGCGAGGTCGGATCCGGCGCCGGGTTCGCTGTAGCCCTGGCACCAGATCGTCTCGCCGCGGGCGATGCCGGGGAGGAAGCGGGATTGTTGGGCGGGGGTGCCGTGGGTGAGGAGGGTGGGGGCGAGGAGGTTCTCCCCTATGTGGCCCGGCCGGGGTGGGGTGTTCTCTGTCCGGGCGTACTCCTCGGCCCAGACGACCTGTTGGGTGAGGGTGGCGGTCCGGTTCCCGTACGGGGTGCCCCCCCACCCGAGCCCGATCCACCCGCCCTCGCCGAGGGTCCGTTCCCAGTCCCTTCCCGACGGGTCGGGTGGGTGGGTGTCGAGCCAGGCGCGGGCGTGGCGGCGGAAGGTGTCGTCTTCTGGGGGGAAGGTGAAGTCCATTGCGGCTGCCTCTCTGTTCGCGGGGCGGGGGATCCCCCACCCCACCCCTTCCCGGCTGTGACATTTGCGGCTCCGCCGCGTGGCCTCTGGCGGGCGGCCGGGTTCGTCGGCTGCGGGCCGTCCCCAACTGGTCGCGCAGTTCCCCGCGCCCCTAGGTAGTTAGGGGCGCGGGGAGCGCGACCAGCCATCCACGGTCCGCAGACGAACACAGACCCTGGGGTCCGGGGGCGAAGCCCCCGGCAGACCACCTCAACCCCCCACCCACCCCCGGAGGGTTTAGGGAAGGGGCGGGGTGGGGGCATTCGGGCGGGTGCCGGACGTCGCCGCTCGCTCCATCTCCCCCACCCGCTCCAGCAGCGGCATCGGATCCACCCCCACACCCCCCGGAAGGAAATCCGCGATCCGCTCCGGCGTCCACGCGCCCTCAGCCACATACCCCGCCCGAAGCTCCCGCGGCTGTGCCCACACCGCGATCTTGGGCCCGGCCACGGTGTACACCTGCCCGGTGATCCCGGCCGCACGGGCCCGCTCGCTCAGCAGATAGACCACGAACGCCGCCACATCCTCCGGCTCACCGATCTCCTTGAGTTCGAGGGGGACGTTGGCGGACATCCGGGTACGGGCGACGGGCGCCACCGCGTTCGCCGTCACCCCGTACTTGTGCAGCCCCAGCGCCGCACTGCGTACCAGCGAGATCACACCCCCCTTCGCCGCGCTGTAGTTGGCCTGCGCCACACTCCCCTGGTGGTTCCCGCTGGTGAACCCGATCAGCGTGCCCGTGCCCTGCTTCCGCATCACCGCGGAGGCGGCCCGGAACACCGTGAACGTGCCCTTGAGGTGGGTGGCGACCACCGGGTCCCACTCCTCCTCCGTCATGTTGAAGAGCATGCGCTCGCGCAGGATCCCCGCCACGCACACCACCCCGTCCACCCGGCCCCACCGGGTGAGCGCGGTGTCGACGATCCGTTGGCCGCCCTCCATCGTGGAGATGTCGTCGGCGACCGCCACCGCCTCGCCGCCCGCCGCCTCGATCTCCTTGACGACCGCGTCCGCGATCTCGCTGCTGGGCGAGGCGCCGTCGATGGAGACGCCGTAGTCGTTGACGACGACCTTCGCACCCTGGGCCGCCACCGCGATCGCCACCGCGCGGCCGATGCCGCGCCCCGCCCCGGTCACGGCGACCACCTTGCCTGCCAAGAAGTTCCCCACACCCGGCCCCTTCCCGCGGTTTCTGACGGACCGTTAGATTTTAGAGCCCGGCAGCCACCGGAAGACAAGACCCAGGGAGGGCCCACATGCCAGCAGCCTCCGCACTGCCCCCCGAGTTCCACGACATCGCCAAACGCGTGAACAACTGGGGCCGTTGGGGCCCGGACGACGAGATCGGCACGCTCAACCTGATCACCGACGACGTCGTACGCGAGGCCGCCGCCACCGTCCGCACGGGCCGCCGCATCCCCCTCGCGCTCCCCCTGGAGCAGAACGGCGTCCAGACCGGGCTGATCCCCGGCCGGGTCAACCCGCTGCACACGATGGTGCAGATCAACCAGGAGATCTTCGGCCCGGGAACGGTCGCCACCAGCGACGACGCCGTGACGTTCGGGCTCCAGGCCGCCACCCACTGGGACGCGCTGACCCACGTCTCGCACTCCGGCCGCATCTACAACGGCCGCCCCGCCACCACCATCACCGCCCACGGCGGCGCCGAGTTCAGCGGGATCGACAAGCCCCGCCACCTCGTCTCGCGCGGCGTCCTGCTCGACGTGGCCCGCGCCCACGGCGTGGACCGGCTGCCCGGCGGCCACGCGGTGACCCCCGAGGACCTGGCGGCGGCCGAGGAGCTGGGCGGCGTCACCGTACGCGCGGGTGACATCGTGCTCGTACGCACCGGGCAGATCCAGCTGTGCCTCGGCGGCGACAAGCACGCGTACGGATTCCCCTCGCCGGGCCTCTCGATCCGTACGCCCGAGTGGTTCCACGCGCGCGATGTCGCGGCCGTCGCCAACGACACCCTCACCTTCGAGATCTTCCCGCCGGAGGTCGAGAACCTGTGGCTGCCGGTGCACGCGCTCGACCTGGTGGAGATGGGGATGATCCAGGGCCAGAACTGGAATCTCGAAGAGTTGTCCACAGCCTGTGCGGAAGAGCGGCGGTACGCGTTCTGGCTGTCGGCGATGCCCGAGCCGTTCGTGGGCGCCACGGGGACGCCGGTCGCGCCGGTCGCCGTGCTCTAGAGGGGGCAGCCCGGCACATCCACGGGTGGCGGCGCGTCATGCGCACCCCGAGCACGGCACGGCGGCCGCCACCCGGCTGCGGCGTGCTCGCCCTGCTCCCCATGCCCTGAAGGAGCCTTGCCCTGAGCTCACGCCGAGCCACGACCCGCACTCGCCGAGGAGAGCCAGGACCGACCCAGGACGGACCAAGGGCCAGTCCGCGCCCTCGACGTCCCCTCGCGACGAATCGCTCATCCAAGGGTGATCAGGCCGACACGACGCGTCAACACCTAGTGAAAGCTATGCCGCTTACGCCCGATTTGTGACAGCGCACGACGGCTCATACGCGCCCGGCTCGAACGCCCCGCCGGTGCGCTCCGGCGCGCCCCCGTCGCAGCACCGGTCCACCTCGCACCAGATCGACTTGCCCTTGCCCTCGGGCTGCCAGCCCCAGCGGTCGGCGAGGCCGTCGACCAGCTCAAGACCACGGCCGTTGGTGTCGTCGCCGTCCGCGTGGCGCGGCTTGGGGGCGCACGCGCTGGTGTCGGCCACCTCGACCCGGACCGTGCCGCCGTCGGCCGGTCCGCCGACGGGGCCGAACAGCATCCGCAGCACGGCGGGGCAGCCGGTGTGCACCACCGCGTTGGTGACGAGCTCCGAGATCAGCAGGATCAGCGTCTCGGCGAGCGGCTCGTCCAGCCGTATCCCCGACCCGGCCAGCCGCGAGCGAGCCCATCTGCGAGCGCGCCCCACCTCGGCGGGGTCGGCTCCGACCTCCAACTGAACCTGAAGCACCTGCACCGCTCACACCATCCGAACCGGCGGACACATCGCCTCGCGCCTCGACAAGTTCACGGAACGTGATTTCCTTACGAGACAGCATGGTTGACGTACAGTCACCGCAACAAGCGCTTCAGGCATATTCCAGCGCGAAGGAGTACGCGTGGTGCATACTGTGCGACGCACATTGCGGGGGGTCGAACAGGGGCGCGCAGGATGCCTGGGGGATCGCACCCCACGGAGGGTACCCGAGGGCGACCCCGACTCCGGCGCGTGACGAGTCCGGCTAAGGACACAACCCGGTATCGACGCTCGGTGACGTTTCATCATGCTTCGGCCAACGCCTCGCCGGACCGTGCGCCTCCCCCGCGCGTACGCCTCACATCGCCTCCTCCAGCGCCGCCGCCTGGAGCTCCCGCCCCCGGGCGGGCGTCGGCCACCGCTCGCGCCGCAGCCACGCCCGCTTCAGGTGCAGATGGACCTCCGCCTCCCAGGTGAAGCCCATCCCGCCGTACACCTGGAGGCAGTCCCGCGCGCACCGCACCGCCGCCTCGTCGGCCAGCAGCTTGGCGCCCGCGATCTCCACCGGGTCGCCGGTCACGGCCGCCGCGTGCACGGCGGCCCGGGCCACCTCGGTGCGCACCAGCATCTGCGCGCACAGGTGCTTGACCGCCTGGAAGGCGCCGATGGGCTGCCCGAACTGCTCGCGTTCGCGGGCGTATTGGACCGCTAGCTCCGTGCTGCGGCCCGCGCTGCCCAGCTGTTCGGCGGCGGTCAGCAGCGCCCGCTCGGGCGACCCCCCGGCCCCGCCGCCCGGGAGCCGGTGCAGCGGGGTGAGCGGGTCGGCCGAGCGGATCGGCTCGGCGCCGGTGGCGTCTCCCCGTACGACGTCGGCCTCCGCCAGCCACTCCACCAGGCCCCCGTCGGGCGCGGTCACCACCGTGGCGCCCTCGGCCGCGCCCTCGACCAGGCCCGCCGCCAGCTGCGTGGCGATCAGCGGGCCGGGGAGCAGCGCCCGCCCGGCCTCCTCGAACAGCAGCACCGCCTCGGGGAGCCCGAGGCCCACCCCGCCCGCCTCCTCCGACAGCCGCAGCGCGAAGAACCCGGCGTCGCCGAGCGCCCGCCACAGACCCCGGTCGAGCCCGCCCCCGTCGACGGCGGCCCGCAGCGCCGTGGCGTCGAAGCGCCGGGCGAGCATCTCCCGTACGCCCGTCTTCAAGGCCCGCTGCTCGTCGGTGAGTTGGAAGTCCATCAGCGGCCCTTCGGCAGGCCGAGGATCCGCTCGGCGACGATGTTCTGCTGGATCTGGGAGGTGCCGGCGGCGATGGTGTACGAGAGCGAGGACAGCCGGTCCGCGGTCCACTCGCGGCCGAGGTCGAGGGCGTCGGGGCCGAGGACGGCGGCGGCCGCGTCGTACAGCTCCTGGCGGGCGTGCGAATAGCGGAGCTTGAAGACCGAGCCGCCGACGCCGGGCGGGCCGCCGGAGCGCTCGGACTCGCTCACGTTCCACTGGATCAGCCGCCAGAGTGCCGTGAACTCGGCGTTCAGGGCGCCCAGTTGGTGCCGGATCACCGGGTCGTCCCAGGTGCCGTTCTTGTGGGCCGCGCGGGCGATCTCCACCAGGACGCGGCGGCAGGCGACCACCTCGCCGACGAAGGCCGTGCCGCGCTCGTACGACAGCGTCACCATGGTCACGCGCCAGCCGTCGTTCTCGGCGCCGACCCGGTGGCCGACCGGGATCCGCACCTCGTCGAGGAAGAGCTGGGCGAACTCGTCCGACCCGGCAAGGGTGCGCAGCGGCCGGACCGTGATGCCGGGCGCATCCATGGGCATCGCCAGCCAGGTGATGCCCCGGTGCTTGGGCGCGTCCGGGTCGGTGCGCACCAGCAGCTCGCACCAGTCGGCGACCTCCGCGTGCGAGGTCCAGATCTTGGCGCCGCTCACCACGTACGTATCCCCGTCGCGCACCGCCCGGGTCCGCAGCGCCGCCAGGTCCGAACCCGCGTCGGGCTCGCTGAACCCCTGGCACCACACCTCGTCCCCGCGCAGCACCGGCTCCAGCCACCGCGCGCGCTGCTCCTCGGTACCCTCGGCCGCGATGGTGGGGCCGGCGTGCAGCAGCCCCACGAAGTTCGCGCCGACATAGGGCGCCCCGGCGCGCTCGGTCTCCTCCAGGAAGATCAGCCGCAGGGTGGCGGACGCGCCCCAGTGCACGCGCGCGTACCCGGCGTCGTAGAGCCTGCGCTGCCAGCCGGTGTCGTACACGCGCCGCCCCGGCCAGTCCAGCGGGTCCGGCTTCGGCGGCAGCGTCGGCAGCACGCCCGCCAGCCACTTCCTCAGCCCGGCCCGGAACTCCTCCTCCTCGGGTGTGTACGAGAGGTCCATCAGCGGTCGACCCCGACGACGCACGGCAGTTCGGTCATACGAGGCCTCCGCCCGGCTGCATATCTGATGACTCGTCAGAAATCAGGCTAGCCCCGCACCCCTGGACCGACAAGGCGGTGCGGCCTACGCTCTGCGCACGATCTGACTAGTCGTCAGTTACGGTCACGCCACGCGGTCACCGGGAGTCGAAGTGAACGACACCGCACACGCACTGGGCGCCTCGCGCACCCTCTGGGAGCTGGTCGCCCGCCGCGCCGCCCTCACCCCCGACCGGCCCGTCCTGCTCCAGGACGACCGCGTCCTCACCTTCGGCGAGCTGCGCGACCGCGCCGAGCGGGTGGCGGCGGGTCTGTACGGCATGGGCGTACGGCCCGGCACGGTGGTCGCCTGGCAGCTGCCGACCCGGATCGAGACCGCGCTCCTCTCGTTCGCCCTGGCCCGGCTCGGGGCCGTGCAGTCGCCCGTCATCCCCTTCTACCGGGACCGCGAAGTGGGCTTCGCGCTGCGGGAGTCGGGGGCGGAGTTCTTCGCCGTGCCCGGGCTCTGGCGCGGCTTCGACCATACGGAGATGGCGGCCCGGCTCGGGGCGCGCGGCGTCTTCGAGGCGTACGGGACGCTCCCGGACGGCGACCCGGCCGTCCTGCCGCCCCCGCCCGCCGACGGCACGACCGTCCGCTGGATCTACTGGACCTCGGGCACCACCTCCGACCCCAAGGGCGTGCTGCACACCGACCGCTCACTGATCGCGGGCGGCTCGTGCCTGGCGCACGCGCTCCACCTGTCGGCGGACGACGTGGGCTCGATGGCGTTCCCGTACGCCCATATCGCCGGGCCGGACTACACGGTGATGCTCCTTCTTTACGGCTTCCCTGCGGTGATGTTCGAGCAGTTCGCGCTGCCGGACGCGCTGGAGGCGTACCGCAAGCACGGGGTGACGGTGGCGGGCGGGTCGACCGCCTTCTACTCGATGTTCCTGGCCGAGCAGCGCAAGCGGCCGGGCGAGAAGGTCATCCCCTCGCTGCGCCTGCTCGCGGGCGGCGGGGCGCCCAAGCCGCCGGAGGTCTACCGCTCGGTCGTACGGGACATGGGCGTCCAGCTCACCCACGGCTACGGGATGACCGAGGTCCCGATGATCACGATGGGCTCGCCGGACGACACGGAGGAGAACCTGGCGACGACGGAGGGGCGCCCGCCGGAGGGCATGGAGATACGGATCGTCGACGGCGAGGTACGGCTGCGGGGCGAGGCGGTGTGCCAGGGGTATCTGGACCCCGCGCAGACCGCCGAGGCGTTCGACGCGGAGGGGTTCCTGCGCACGGGGGATCTGGGGTTCGTGAAGCCGAGCGGGCATCTGGTGCTGACCGGGCGGCTCAAGGACGTGATCATCCGCAAGGGCGAGAACATCTCGGCGAAGGAGATCGAGGATCTGCTGGCGGCGCATCCGGGGGTGGGGGATGTGGCGGTGGTGGGGCTGCCGGATGTGTCGCGGGGGGAGCTGGTGTGCGCGGTGGTCGAACAGCCGGTGGGCGCCGATGAGTTGACCTTGTCCTCGGTCACCTCCTACCTGCGGGAGCAGGGGCTTTCCGTGCACAAGTTGCCGGAGCGGTTGGAGGTGGTGGATGCGTTGCCGCGCAACGAGACGCTTCGGAAGGTGCTGAAGTATCGGTTGCGGGAGAGGTTCGGGGGTGGCGGGGGCTGAGTTTCGGGTGCGGACCGTCCCCAACTGGTCGCGCAGTTCCCCGCGCCCCTAAAGGCTCGGCTTCGCCATCGCCGACGGCCGTACCCCCTAGGGGCGCGGGGAACTGCGCGACCAGCCCGCCACCGGCCCGCAGACAAAGACCGGGCCAAAAATCGGCTCACGCCGACAGGGGCTCCGCGTGGTCCCCCGCCGCCGCGTCGACGTCCCCGTACACATCGAACAGGCGGCGGACGCCCAGCGCCGCCAGCACCCGGTTCACATGCGAGCCATCCACCGCCCCCCGCGCCGGGAGGATCAGGCGCAGGCGACCGCGGCAGGAGCGGAGAAGGCGGCGCGTGGCGATCAGGACGCCCACGCCGCTGGAGTCGCAGAACAGCACCCCGGACAGATCGAGCACCAGATCGCGCCGGCCCGCCGCCACCGCGTCATGGACCACACGCCTGACCTGCGGCGCCGTCACCAGGTCCAGTTCCCCGCGGACGCACACCACGGCCCATCCGCCCTGCTCGGCCTCGTTCACGATCAGCGTCACGCGTCCGGTACCTCTCTGTGCCGTCGGCCCCCGCCCGTCCCCGGCGCGCCTTCCCGGACCGTGGCGCGCGAAACCACTTCGCCCCTACCACGACCTGCCCTTTCGGGGGCGCACTTGCCGTAAAGGAGCGCTCGTTCCCGGTCGCGCGCACTACATTCGAGGAGACACGAGTACACAGGGGCGCGGACAAAAGGCACAAAGCACGCACGACGGTACACGCGTAGACGGTTGGGGAGCCGCATGGCGAAGGACGCACCACCTCGCTGGGACCGCAAGATGCAGCAGCGCCTGGCGCGCGGCGAGGCGGCAGCACTCGGTGAGCTGTACGACCGGGTTCGCCTCGCTGGTGCACAGCCTGGCCCACCGCGTGCTCGGCGAGGACTCCGCCGCCGACCAGATCACCCGCGAGGTGTTCGGTTACGTGTGGGAGAACCCGGACGCGTACGACCCCAAGCAGGGCTCCATGCGCTCCTGGGTCGCCAAGCTCACCCAGCGCCAGGCCGTGCTGCGGCTGCGCCAGGCGGAGGCCGCGCAGTACGCGGAGCACGGCGGCGGCTCCACCGAGGAGCTGGAGGCGAAGGTGCGGCGGGCCACGGCGGCCGCCCGCGCCGACTACATCGTGACGTCGATGCCCGCGCCGCTGAGGCAGGCCCTGGAGCTGGCGTACCACCAGCGCCGCGACTACCGGCAGGCCGCCGCAGACCTCGCCATCAGCGAGGACGAGGCCCGGCGCCGGCTGCGGCTCGGGCTCCAGCTGCTGTCCACGGCGAACACCCGCCCGCCGGAGGGGTCCTCGCCGCCCGGTTACGGACGTGCGCTGTGAACGGGCCCGCCGAGCAGGGCCCGCCGCTTCCCGACGACGAGAACGGCACGCCGCGCATACCGCCGCCGCGCCGGGCGGCGGACGACATCGAGCGGCTGCCGTCGCCCGAACCCGTACCGCAGCCGGTGGTCCGCTCGCACGCCGTACTGAAATCACTGCTCGGGGCGTGGGCGCTGACCGCGTGCTCGGCGGAGGAGACCGAGGCCGTGGAGGCACACCTCACCGAGTGCGCGCCCTGCGCGGACGAGGCGCTGCGGCTGCGGGACGCGGTGGGGCTGCTGCACACCGACCGCAGCCTCGACCTGGACCCGCTGCTGCGGTCCCGGGTCCTGGAGAACTGTCTGGGCCGGCGCCCGGCGCGCATCCCGGTGCCGGACTGGGCGTCCGCGTACGACGCGGAGGCCGCCCGGCTGGACGCGCTGCTCAACGACTTCGGCGACGCGGAGTGGCACGCGCCGGTGCGGCTGAAGTGGTTCGAGCGGGAGCAGCAGGTGAACCGCAAGACCACGGTGGCGGGCGTGATCGGCCATCTGATGGCGGTGGACGGGCTGGTGGCGGCGGCGCTGGGCCTGGACGACCCGGCGGGCTCCGGCCTGCCGTCCGGTCCGACGGCCCGCACCGAGGCCTTCTGGACCTCGACGCGGTTTCCGCTGACGCGGGCGGTACGGGAGCCGTGGCGCGAGCAGACGCACACGCTGATCCGTACGGTGTCGTTCGCGGGCCGG
Source organism: Streptomyces melanogenes (assembly GCF_014649795.1). Classification (GTDB taxonomy): domain Bacteria; phylum Actinomycetota; class Actinomycetes; order Streptomycetales; family Streptomycetaceae; genus Streptomyces; species Streptomyces noboritoensis. The sequence goes on along the minus strand of NZ_BMTS01000002.1, from coordinate 317,766 downwards.
GGCGCGGCCGAACTCGCGGTGCCCTACGGCGACTTCGCTCTCCCGCTCCAGGACGCGCTCCTGGACCGGGCCTTCGAGTGCTGGATCCACGCGGGGGACATCGCGGAGGCGGTGGACTATCCGTACGACGCGCCGTCCGGGACGCATCTGCACCGGATGATCGATCTTGCGGCGCGGATCCTGCCGGATGCGCTGGCGGCTCGGCGCCGGGCGGGTCTCGCGCCGCCGCCGCGCCAGCTGGTGGCGGCGGGTGCGCCCGGCCGCTCCTTGCGCCTCGAAATCGAGGGTGCGGGAGGCGGTGTCTGGCACATCGCGCTCGACTCGCCGGCGGCGGTCGGGTCGCCCGACCACGAGGTGGCCCACATCGCCCTGGACGGCGTCGAGTTCTGCCGCCTCGCGGCCGGGCATGTGCCGCCGGAGGACGCGGCGGCGGGCCGCCTCGGCGACCGCGAGGCGATCAGGGATGTGCTGCTGGCGACGGCGTCGCTGAGCAGGTTGTAAGCCCCCACCTCGCCCCTTCCCGAAACTCTCCGAGGGAGCTCTTCGTCTGCGGACCGCGCTGGGTTGCTCGCGCAGTTCCCCGCGCCCCTGGAAGCGCCCCTGCGGGGCGCCCAGGGGATTGCCGCGCAGCGGCATCTTCAGGGGCGCGGGGAACTGCGCGACCAGCCACGCACGGTCCGCAGACAAACAGGGGTCTGGGGCGCAGCCCCAGCAGGCCGACCCGGGCCTCAACCCGGTGGGCGTGGCACCCCGCCCCAGGGACCCGGTAGCGTGGCTCGATGATTCCGTAGTCCCACGTGTAGGAGTCCCGGTGACGCAGAGCCGACAGGGTGACGAGCCGCAGCTGCCCGCTGTACGGCCCGCACACGAGGGCGTCGTGCTGCCCGCCGACGGATCCGCCCCCATACCCCCGGGCCCGCCCGGCGCCCAGCCCTGGGGGCAGCCCTGGGGCCCCCAGCAGGACGCCTGGGCCCGGCCCCTGCCCCCGGAGAGCGGCGACGCCACCCAGTACATCGCCCCCGTCCCGGCGCACGGCACCGGCGCCGAGGAGACGCAGTACCTGAGCGCCCCGCCCCCGGCGAACGCCTCGGACGCCACCCAGTACATCGCGCCCGTACCCGGCGCATCCGACGCCACCCAGTACATCGCGCCCGTCCCCCCGGCACCCCCCGGCGCCCTCCCCCCGGAGACCACCGGCGGCGCCGAAGCCACCCAGTACCTGCCCCCGGTCCCGGCCGCCCCCGAAGAGCGGCAGCCGCCCGCCGAGTTCGACAGCCTCTTCCGCACCGACGGACCGCCGCAGGGCCAACGCCCCGGTGAGAACCAGCAGTTGCCCCGGTTCGCCCCGGCCCCGCCGGTCCAGGTCCAGGTGCAGCCCCAACAGCCGCCCCCGCCCCAGCAGTACGCGTACGACTCGTACGACGACGAGCCCCCGCGCCGCTCCCGCCTCGGCATGATCGCCGCCGTCGGCGTCGGCCTCGCCGTCGTCGGGCTCGGCGCCGGGTATCTGATCAGCGGCACCGGCTCGGACGGCGACGGGAAGAAGAAGGACGACAACGCGCCCATCGCCGCGACCACCCCGACCACCGGCGGCGGCGACGGCAAGACCGAGGCCGACCCCGCCAAGGCGCAGGCCGTCGAGCTCGACAAGCTGCTCGCCGACAGCAACAACAGCCGCGACGCGGTGATCGGCGCGGTCGCCGACATCCGCGGCTGCGACAAGCTGGACGCCGCCGCCACGACCCTGCGCGACGCGGCCCGCCAGCGCGGCGAGCTGGTCACCCGGCTCCAGAAGGTCGCCGTCGACAAGCTGCCGAACAACGCGAAGCTCACCGCCGAGCTCACCAAGGCGTGGCAGGCGTCCGCGTCCGCCGACAACCACTACGCGGCCTGGGCCGACCAGTCCGGCAAGGACAAGGGCTGCAAGCACGGCCACGCCCGCCGTACGGCGGACGCCAACCAGGGCGACCGCTCCAGCGGCGAGGCGACCCTCGCCAAGAAGCAGGCGGCGGGGCTGTGGAACGCCATCGCGGGCAAGTACGGGCTCACCAAGCGGTCCTCCGCCCAGCTCTGACCCGTAACAGCGGTCGAAGGGGGCGCGTCAGCCCAGTGCCGACGCGTCCTCCAGCGTCGCGCTCACGTCCGTGAAGCCGCGCTGCGCCGCCGTCAGCCGCCCGGCCTTCACCACCTGGAACGTCACCTCGCGGTTGACGATCCGGGGGAAGTCCGGCGCCGCCAGCATGTCCTCGAACTTCCACCGCAGCGTCGGGGTGAGCCCGCCCGTCTCCACGCTGACGCCCTTGTTGAGCGCGCGGATGAGGTCGTGCGCGGCCACGTCGTTCTTGTCCAGCGACTCGATGACCTTCTTCAGGACGGTGTACGCGATCCAGGTCGTCTGCACGCCCGCGTCCGCCGCGTCGATGTTCTGGTCCCGGAACGCCTGCTCCCGGATGACCTGCCGCATCGGCTCCCAGCGCGCGTCGCCCGCCTCCGGGTACCAGCCGGTGATGTACGCGCCCTCGAAGGGGCCGTCCGCGCCGCCCGTGCGGTCGATCAGCGGCTGCCCGACCGAGCCGAGCACCGAGGCGATCTGCACCTTCTGGCCCTCGTCCTCGACGCGCCGGAACGAGTCGAAGAACGTCTCCGTGCGGGCCCCGAGGACCGCCGTCACGCATCCCTTGCGCGCCCGGTCGGCCGCCGCCTTCTTGCCGATCCTCCCGGGCAGTTCCGGATCCGCCCCGGCCCGTACGAGCGCCTCCTGGGCCTGCGGGGTGTAGTCGCCCGCGTCCTCGGTCGTCCGGATGTCGGCGGACGGCTTGCGGTGGCCGGTGGTCAGGCCGGAGTTGAGGAGTAAAGGCATGATGTCGCCGGAGACGGTGTCCGGCCGCACCAGCGCGACCTTCTCGCACCACACCGCGAGCTGCTTGCCGGTGCCGGCGAGCAGCGTGGCCTGGCCGCCGTTGACGGGGTAGGAGAGCGCGCTGGTGAACTCCTCGTCGGAGACGCCGTAGCCGCCTATGTACGGGATCCCGGCGGCCTCCAGGGGCGCCATGAAGGCGCGGCCGTGCTGGCTGTAGGAGCCGACGACGGCGACCGCGTTCTCCTTGACCGCCCGGCGGGCGCACTCGGCGGCGCCGGTGGCGGTGTTGTGCTCGTTGCAGGTGAGGACCTGGAGCTTGTGCCCGTCGATGCCGCCGTGCGCGTTGACCCAGCGCGCGTACGCCTGCGCCATGGACGGCATTCCGGGCATATTGGTCGCGCGGGTGCTGTCGGGCGCCCACGTCATCACGGTGACGGGCTCCCTGGATCCCCCCGTGGTCCCAGGGAGCACGCCGCAGCCGGTCACCAGCGAGGCTCCGACCGCCGTACACGCGGCGACCAGCGCGGTCGCCACGGAGTGGAAGGGGCGGGGGGAGGAGGAGCTGCGCCATCCGGTCATGTCCCTGCACAATTCCGCCTCATGAGTAACGGCAGAGTGAGCATTTCCCAACACTGGGTGACGCACGGGTGAATTACGGGGGCGCCTGGGGCCCGGGAGAGTTTGAACGTACGATCGAATGTGTGCAGCAAGGTTCAGCCAGCTCTTCCCGTCGCGGCCGTCGCTCCTCCACCATGGGCGGCATGCCGTTGAATGACATGCCGTGGTGGCGCTGGCGCGCGAACGTGCGGTCCGCGCTGCACATGCTCTCCGACGAGGCCTTCCAGCAGGAGGTGTGGCTGGCCGGTCAGGAGGGGTACGGGGACATCACCGACGCCGTGTACCGGCTGGTGGAGGACACCTGGCTGGACAACTGGTCGGCCGAGAAGTACGTGGGCACGGTCTTCCGCGACTCCGGCGAGGCCGCCCTCGTCGACGTGGCGGTGCTGCGGGTGCTGCGGATCATGCACCAGGTCGGCGCGGACGCCCCGGTGTCGGCGTTCCTGGCCCACCACGGGTGGCCGGAGGCGGTCCGGGCGGCGCGGGAGGCGCACGTACGGCTGGCGGCGAGCGACGGGGACGACCCGGACGCGCAGCCGCGCTCCCTGGAGGTCCTGCGCATCCTGACGCGGGCGGCGTAGGGGTCCGCATCCTGAGCGGGGGCGGGTACGGGGTGCCGCTTGTGGCATCCTGCCTGAATGACTGACCAGTACGTCCTCACGCTCTCCTGCCCGGACAAACAGGGCATCGTGCACGCCGTGTCGAGCTATCTCTTCATCACCGGCTGCAATATCGAGGACAGTCAGCAGTTCGGAGACCGCGACTCGGGTCTCTTCTTCATGCGGGTCCACTTCTCGGCCGAGGCGCCGGTGACCGTGGACAAGCTGCGCGCCAGCTTCGCCGCCGTGGGCGACTCCTTCCAGATGGACTGGCAGATCCACCGCGCGGACGAGCGCATGCGGATCGTGCTGATGGTGTCCAAGTTCGGCCACTGCCTCAACGACCTGCTCTTCCGCTCGAAGATCGGCGCGCTGCCGGTGGAGATCGCGGCGGTGGTCTCCAACCACACGGACTTCGCCGAGCTGGTGTCTTCTTACGACATCCCCTTCCGCCACATCCCGGTGACGAAGGAGACGAAGGCGGCGGCGGAGGCGGAGCTGCTGGCGCTCGTACGGGACGAGGGCGTCGAGCTCGTCGTGCTCGCCCGCTATATGCAGGTCCTCTCCGACGACCTCTGCAAGCAGCTCAGCGGCCGGATCATCAACATCCACCACTCGTTCCTGCCGAGCTTCAAGGGCGCGAAGCCGTACCACCAGGCGCACGCCCGGGGCGTGAAGCTGATCGGCGCGACGGCGCACTACGTCACGGCGGACCTGGACGAGGGCCCGATCATCGAGCAGGAGGTCGAACGGGTGGGCCACGAGGTCACCCCCGACCAGCTGGTGGCGATCGGCCGCGACGTGGAGTGCCAGGCGCTGGCGCGGGCGGTGAAGTGGCACGCGGAACACCGCATCCTGCTGAACGGCCGCCGCACGGTGGTCTTCGCGTAACCCCATCTGGGGGGCCGGCCCCCCAGACCCCGTTCGTCTGCGACCCGGTGGGGGGCTGGTCGCGCAGTTCCCCGCGCCCCTTAGATGCCGCTGCGCGGCAATCCCCGGGGCGGCCCGGAGGGGCGCTTTTAGGGGCGCGGGGAACTGCGCGACCAGTTGGGGACGGACCGCAGATGAACACAGACCCCGGGGTCCGGGGCGTAGCCCCGGGAGCGCCACCTCCACCCCCACCCACCCCCGGAGGGTTTAGGGAAGGGGCGGGGTGGGGGCTACGCCGCCTGGACCTCCAGGCGCGCTCCGAACTCCCGTACCGACGGCTCGTCCGCGTACGGCTCCAGGCGTTGCTGGAGGTCGTCGAGGTAGTCCGCGCCGCGATTCGTGCGCAGCGTGGACAGCAGGTCCACCGCCCGCGTACCCGTCGCGCACGCCAGCTCCACCTCCCGCTGCTGCACCTGCGCCGTGGCGAGCAGGATCAGCCCGATCGCCCGGCGCCGCGCCCGCGTCTCGGGGTGCGCCGCCAGCGACTCCTCGGCCCGCCGGGCCGCGGCCTCGGGCTGCCCCAGGTCCCGGTGGCAGTGGGCGAGTTCGTCCGCCAGGTACGCGTGGTCGAAGTGCGCGATCCAGGACGGGTCGTCACCGGAGTCCACGGACGCCGCCTCCATCGCGGCGAGGGCACGGCCCGCCACCGTCTGGCACGTACGCGCGTCCCCCAGCAGCGCGTGCCCCCGCGCCTCCGCCGCGAAGAACATCGCCTCCGCGCGCGGCGTGACCCGCCCCCGCGCCCCCTCCTGCGCCGCGCGCGCCAGCTGCGCGATCTCGCGCGGATTGCCCAGCTGCGCCGCGAGGTGGCTCATGGAGGCCGCAAGCACGTACCCCCCGTACCCCCGGTCCCCCGCCGCCTGGGCGAGCCGCAGCGCCTGGATGTAGTAGCGCTGGGCCAGGCCGGGCTGGCCGGTGTCGACGGCCATGTAGCCCGCCAGCTCCGTCAGCCGCGCCACCGCCGCGAACAGCTGGCGCCCGACCGTCTCCCGGTACGAGCCCGCCAGCAGCCCGGACACCACGCTGTTGAGGTAGTGCACGACGACGGGCCGCACGTGCCCCGCCCCGAACCGGTGGTCGAGCTCCACCAGCGCCTGGGTCATCGCCCGCACCGCGTCGACGTCCGCGACCCCGACCCGCTGCCCGGCGTTCCGCGCGACCTGCGCGTCCGCGCCGGTGATCAGCCAGTCGCGGCTCGGCTCGACCAGCGCCGAGGCGGCCACCGTGGAGCCGGTCAGGAAGTCGCGGCGGCCCACGTCGCTGCGCCACAGCTCGCAGACCTGCTCGATCGCGCCGAGGACGGTGGGCGAGAACTGCAGCCCCACCCCCGACGCCAGGTTCTTGCCGTTCGCCATGCCGATCTCGTCGATCGTCACGGTGCGCCCGAGCTTGCGCCCCAGCGCCTCCGCGATGATTCCCGGCGCCCGTCCCCTGGGCTGCTGGCCGCGGAGCCAGCGCGCCACCGATGTCTTGTCGTACCGAAGGTCGAGCCCGCGTTCGGCGCCGACCATGTTGACGCGCCGGGCGAGACCCGCGTTGGAGCACCCGGCTTCCTGGATGAGCGCCTGCAGCCGTTCATTGGGCTGGCGGGCGACTAGAGGCCTGGCTGCCATGTGAACCCCCTGATGCGGCAGTTGATCACTCCTGTGATCACTGCCCTGCGAAAAGGCAGAGAATGCGAAGGAAGCGAAGGAACCGAAAGAAAGCGCGGGAAACACAGAATGCGCCGTAAATCGGATGAATACCGGTCGTGGGTGAAGTCGGCGGTCTGGACGTGACGTCGGACGAACGGGCGCGGTGCCTGTCTCCCCGGAACCCCCCGCTTGTGGCTACCCGCCACGAGAGGCGCGGCCGCACGCGCGCCCCCGTCCATGCACCCATGCGCCCCGGATGCAGGATCGATGCTCCTGCCCCGCCCGGCGCGCGCCCGTAACCCGCGGTGATGCCGGGAGTTGAGTTCTGCGTGGAAGAGACCATCACAGGCACGGAAGCCGCACAGATTCCCAAGCAGCGCGGCGACCAGCTCCTCGACAGCGCGGTGCGGTACGCGGAAGAGCGGCATTGGGACGTGTTCCCCGGCACCTGGCTGGAGGCGGCCGAGGGCGTGGAGCACTGCTCGTGCGGCGACGCCGCCTGCCCGTCGCCGGGGGCGCACCCGTCCCGGCCGGACTGGGCGACCCAGGCCACGGGGAGCGCGGTCGCGGCCCGCCGCCTGTGGTCGAAACAGCCGAAGTCCTCGATCCTGCTGCCCACCGGCCGCACGTTCGACGCGATCGACGTCCCGGAGTCGGCCGGCTTCCTGGCGCTCGCCCGGATGGAGCGCATGGAGCTCACGCTCGGCCCGGTCACCTGCACCCCGGACCGCCGCATGCTGTTCTTCGTGCTGCCCGGCGCCGGCGCGAAGGTCCCCGACCTGGTGCGCAAACTGGGCTGGACGGCCGCCTCGATCGACCTGATCACCCGGGGCGAGGGGGACTACGTGGCGGCGCCCCCCACCCGCATCGGCGGCCACGGCGCGGTGCAGTGGGCCCGCCGCCCCACCCCCGCCAACCGCTGGCTGCCCGACGCCGAGGAGCTGATCAGCCCGCTCGCGTACGCCTGCGGACGCGAGGCCGCAGCCGCCCGGGCGCGCCGCTCGTAGGGTGTCCCTGTAGACGTACAGACGTACGTACGGGGACGAAAGGCGCACCACCATGCCGGACCAGACATTCGACGGCGGTACCGACCCGGCGGAACCGGAGGCCACCGGTCCGACCACCGCGGGCGGAGAGCGGGAGCTGCCGCCCGCCGTCCGGGTCAGCGATCTGTGGAAGCGCTTCGGCGACCAGATCGCCGTCGCCGGGATCGATCTGGAGCTCCCGGCGGGCAAGTTCATCGGCCTGGTCGGGCCGAACGGGGCGGGCAAGACCACCACCCTGTCGATGGTGACCGGCCTGCTCCGCCCCGACCGCGGCACCGTCGAGGTCGGCGGCCACGACGTGTGGCGCGACCCGGTCGCCGTGAAGTCCCGGATCGGCGTGCTGCCCGAGGGGCTGCGGCTCTTCGAGCGCCTGACGGGGCGCGAACTGCTCGGCTACACCGGCCGGCTGCGCGGGCTGCCCGGCGCCGAGGTCGACAAGCGGGCCGCCCAGCTCCTGGACGTACTGGACCTGGCGGGCTCCCAGCACAAGCTCGTCGTGGACTACTCGACCGGCATGCGCAAGAAGATCGGGCTGGCCGCGGCCCTGCTGCACAACCCCGAAGTGCTGTTCCTGGACGAGCCGTTCGAGGGCGTCGACCCGGTCTCCGCCGCCACCATCCGACGCGTCCTGGAGCGCTACACGGCCTCCGGCGCGACCGTCGTCTTCTCCAGCCACGTCATGGAGCTCGTCGAGTCGCTGTGCGACTGGGTCGCGGTGATGGCCGCCGGGCGCATCCGCGCGCAGGGCACGCTCGCCGAGGTCCGGGGCAGCGCCAGCTCCCTGCAGAACGCTTTCCTCGAACTCGTGGGCGCCCACGGCCGCGACACCGGCGACACCCTCGACTGGCTCGGCGGCGGTGCGGCCCGATGAGCACCACCGCCCCGAAGGCCCCCGCGACGCCGAGCGCGCCCTCCCTCACCCCGCTGTTCGTCCGGCTGAAGCTGTCGCTGCTCAGGAACGGGCTGCTGCAGTCCGGCGGGCGCAAGGCCGCCTACATCACCTCGGCCGTCCTCGCCCTGCTCTTCGCCGCCCTCCAGCTCCTCGGCCTGCTTGCGCTGCGCGGCGACGCCCACGCGGCCACCGTGGCCGTCCTGGTCACCGGCGTCCTCGCGCTCGCCTGGGCGGTGATGCCGCTGTTCTTCCCGAGCGGCGACGAGACCCTGGACGCGACCCGGCTCGTGATGCTGCCGCTGCGGCCGCGCTCGCTGATCGTGGCGCTGCTCGCCGCCTCCCTGGTCGGCATCGGGCCCCTGTTCACGCTCTGCCTGGTGCTCGGCTCGGCGCTCGCGGTGGCCCACAGCGCGGCGTCGGCCGCCGTCGCGGTGCTCGCCGTACCGCTGACGATCCTGGTGTGCGTGGCGCTCGCGCGGACCGTGGCGACGGCCAACACCCGGCTGCTGACCTCCCGCAAGGGCCGCGACCTCGCCGTGCTCAGCGGTCTGGTGATCGCCATCGGCTTCCAGTTCGTCAACTTCGGCGTGCAGAAGCTCGGCGACTCGGGCGGCCTGTCCGCGCTCGACCCGGCCGGGGACGTGGTCCGCTGGCTGCCGCCCGCCGCCGCGATCGGCGCGGTCGACGCGGCGAGCGAGGGGGCGTACGGGCGGGCGGCGCTGCAACTCCTGCTCACCGCCGTGGCGCTGGTGGCCCTGCTGTACGCCTGGCAGCGCTCGCTGGTCCGCCTGATGACCAGCCCGGACGGCTCGACGCTGCGGCCCGCCGACACCGCCCGCAAGCAGGCGGACCGGCCGGGCCTCTCCGGGCTGCTGCCCGAGGGCCGCACCGGCACCGTCATGCTGCGCACCCTGCGGTACGCCTGGCGCGACCCCAAGACCAAGGCGGCGTGGATCACTTCGCTCGCCATCGGTCTGATCGTGCCGGTCGTCAACGCGCTCCAGGGCAACGGCACGGTGTACTTCGCCTCGTTCGGCGCGTTCATGCTGGGCGCGCAGATGTACAACCAGTTCGGGCAGGACACCTCGGCGTTCTGGATGGTCGTCCAGACGATCTCCACGCCCCGGGACGCCTATCTGGAGCTGCGCGCCCGGGCGTACGCGATCGCGCTGGTGACGGCCCCGTACACCGTCCTGGTCGCGGTGGTCACCGCCTCGCTCGTCGGCAACTGGGCGGCGCTCCCGCAGGCGTTGGGGCTCTCGCTCGGGCTGCTCGGCGCGATGCTGGCGACGGGGGCGGTGGCCTCGGCGAACTTCGCGTACTCGATCCCGCAGGACAGCCGCAAGAACGTGGCGCCGGGCCAGGGGGGCATCGCGTCCCTGGCGATCGTCGGCGGGATGCTCACCAGCGGGCTGCTCAGCGCGCCGCTGATCGCCCTGACGATCTGGCTGCACGTCTCGGACCGGCATGGCGCGCTGTGGCTGGTGCTGCCGGTGGGGGCGGTGTACGGGCTGCTCGTCGCGTACGCCGGTCTGCGCGCGGCTGCCCCGCGCACGGCCCGCCGCCTGCCGGAAATCTTGACGGCGGTCAGCCGGGGCTAGCCGCGGCCGGGGCGCGGTTATTCGTCTGCGGGCCGGTGGTGGGTTGCTCGCGCAGTTCCCCGCGCCCCTAGAAGCGCCCCTTCGGGGCACCCCGGGGATTGCCGCGGAGCGGCATTTTTAGGGGCGCGGGGAACTGCGCGACCAGTTGGGGACGGCCCGCAGACAAAGGCCCGGCCACAGACGCGTCACTCGCGCGGGTGACGCCCGCATGCGTGCAGCCGCGGGCGCGGGTAGATCTTTTGTGTGAGCGCGTACCGCATATCCCTCAGGGCCGGGGCCGCCGGACTGGCGGCCTCCGTGCTGCTGCTCTGCGTGGGCTGCGTGACCGACGGCCCCGCCCCCCGGACCGCCCCCGTACGCCACGTGCACGAGGGCGACGAGAGCCCGCCCAGGGACGGCAGGGCCGCGCTGCCGTACTCCCCCCTGTGCCGCACCACCAAGTGCATCGCGCTCACCTTCGACGACGGCCCGGGCCCGTACACCGCCCAGCTGCTCGACATACTCGGCCGGGAAGGCGTACGGGCGACGTTCTTCCTGGTCGGCGACAAGCCCGTGCACACCTATCCCGATCTCGTACGGCGGATCGCCGCGCAGGGCCACGCCATCGGCAACCACACCTGGACCCACCCGGTCCTGACCGGGCTGCCGGAGGCGGAGATACTGCGCCAGCTCACCCTCACCCAGTCCGCGCTCCAGCAGCTCACGGGCGTCCGGCCGACGCTGATGCGGCCGCCCAAGGGGCTCACGGACGCCCGGGTGACGGGCGCGGCCAAGGCGCTCGGGCTCGCCCAGATCCTGTGGAACGTGACCGCGACCGACTACCACAACACAACCACCGAGCTCGTACGCAAACTGGTCCTGGAACGGGCCAGGCCGGGCGGCGTGGTCCTGCTGCACGACGTCCTGAAGTGGACCGTGCCCGCCGTGCCCGGCATCATCACCGGGCTGCGCGCCGCGGGCTACACGCTGGTGACGGTCCCCCAGCTGTACGAGAACATGCGGCCGGGCGAGCAGTACCCGGTGTGGGCGACACCGGCGCCGACTCCCGCGAAACCGGGGCCGGGCTGAGGTCAGGGCGACGACGGGACCGGGTGCTCCGCCGTCTCCCGCAGGAACGGTTCGACCGCCGCCCGCCAGCCCTCCGGCTGGTCGTAGTGGACGAGATGGCCGGCGTCGGCCACCTCCGCGTACTGCCCCCGGGGCAGCACGCGGACCATCTCCTGCGCCTCGGCGCGGCCGAGCTCCCCGTCGAGGCCGCGGACCACCAGCGCCGGGCAGCGGACCTGGGCCAGCTCCTCCCAGTGCGCGTCGTACACCCACGTCTCGCGGACCTTGAGCATCTGGCGGCGGGAGAAGACCGGGCGCCAGCCGTCGGCGCGCTCGGCCATCACCTCGGCGAAGAACTCGCCGCGCGCCGGGCTGGGGCGCTCCACCCAGGGGTCGTCCTCGCCGAACCACTTCCGTACGTCCGCGAGCGTCGCGAACGGCACCGGCCAGGCCTTGAACCAGTCCTCCCACTCGCGCTGCGAGGCCGCGCCGAGCGCCGAGGCGCGCATGTCGCAGATCACCAGGGCGCGGACGAGGTCGGGGCGGTGGGCGGCGAGCTGCCAGGCGGTGAGGGCGCCCATGGAGTGGCCGACGAGGGTGACCGGGGCGAGGTCCAGCTGCTCGATCGCCGCCTCCGCGTCCGCCACGTAGGCCCCGCGGGTGAAGGGGCCCTCGGCGGGCTTGTCGCTGCGGCCGTGGCCGCGCTGGTCCAGGGCGACCGCGCGGTGCTGCTCGGCGAGCCAGCGGGCGGTGGGCGCCCAGTGCGCGGCGCGGCCCATCAGTCCGTGCAGCAGTAACACCCCGGGCGCCGGACCGGTCTCCCGGCGGTCCTTGGGCGGGTCCGCGAACTCCCAGGCAGCGAGGCGTACGCCATCGGATCCCGTCACGTCGCTGCGTCGCACCATGTGTCCTGGCACCCCCTTCAGCCCCCGAAGCCCTGAGGTCAGTTCACGGCAGGGTATCGAACCTCTATTCGAAAACTGGCGTCTCTCGCGCAACACCCCTCGTTCGAGTGACCGGACTCAAGGATTGACGGGCCGCCCCGAGGGGAGATCTTCTGCGGGAGGCGGGCGGCCACGGTGGGATCGATCGGCCGACCCGAGGGAGCTGACCCCGAGAGCTCGGGGCTCCGGGTCAGCACCGGGGAGGGCAGGCCCCGGCGCCGCAGGGCGTCGGGGCCCTCTGCGACTGGGCGGGGCCCGCCAGCAGCGGGAGACGGTGGCGCGGGAGACATCGGCAGCGGGGCTCTCCGCACGATCCCTCCCCTCCCCGGCCGTCCGTTCCTCGGCCGTACACCCGTCCGCTCCTTCAGGTCATATGCCTCACCCGACAGCGTGGCACGCGAACCGTCCGTCCGCTGCCGATCCGACCGGAAACAACGGCCGGGCACGGCGGACGGCCCACCCTCTCAACTCCCGTACGCCCCAAAGGAAACGGGGCGGCGCCGCGCCTCAGCGCGACACCGCCCCTTGCTTCCCCGCTCCCGGCTACCGCTTGGCGACGAAGACGTGGGAGGCCACGTCCGCGCCGAGCTCGGCGGCCTCGCCGCTGCTGCCGACCAGGACGCCGCCCGGGGACTGCGTCACGCTGACGACCGCGCCGGGCTGCACGCCCGCGCGACGCAGCGTGTACATCAGCTGGGCGTCCGTCTGGATCGGCTCGCCGATGCGGCGCACGACGACCGTCATGCCGTCGTCCGTCGCCTCCAGCTCGTTGAGGCTGATGATCCCGTCCTCCAGGAAGGCGTCGGCCTCGGCCTTCTCGCCCAGCTCCTCCAGGCCCGGGATCGGGTTCCCGTACGGAGACTCCGTCGGGTGGCGCAGCAGCTCGAGCACGCGCCGCTCCACCGCCTCGCTCATCACGTGCTCCCAGCGGCACGCCTCCGCGTGCACCTGCTCCCACTCCAGGCCGATCACGTCGACGAGCAGGCACTCGGCGAGCCGGTGCTTGCGCATCACGCGGGTGGCCAGGCGGCGGCCCTCGTCGGTGAGCTCCAGGTGCCGGTCGCCGGCGACCTGGACCAGGCCGTCGCGCTCCATGCGCGCGACCGTCTGGCTCACGGTCGGCCCGCTCTGGTCGAGTCGCTCCGCGATCCGGGCGCGCATGGGGACCACACCCTCTTCCTCAAGTTCGAGGATGGTGCGGAGATACATCTCCGTCGTGTCGATCAGTCCGGACATACGTGCCCCTCGATGCTGTGAATGTTGAAAGCACTCGTGCGCTGGCCCTGGCTCAATTCTGACGCATACCACTGACAACCGTGCCCCGGCCGGGGCACGGCCCGAGAACGGGCGCTCGGGAGGACGGACGGGAGGGCGTATTGACAGGGCAATGGTCCAGACCGCAACGTGTGCGGCGGCACGGACATTCCCCACCCCGAGCATTCCCCCACGCACCCCTCCGGAAAGGGCCCAGGCGATGAGCGAGAGCAAACTGGCCGGTCAGTTCTTCGACGCCGCCATCGGGCTGCTCCAGCGGGTACGGGACGAGGAGGCCGGGAACGTCGCCGCCGCCGGGACCGCGATCGCGGACGCCGTCGCCGCGGGCGGCCGCCTCTTCGCCTTCGGCGCCGGGCACTCGTCGCTGGCCGCGCAGGACGTGGTCTACCGGGCGGGCGGGCTCGCCCTGATGAACCTCCTCGCCGTCCCCGGCACGGTCGGGGTCGACGTGACGCCCGCGACGCTGGGCTCGGCCCTGGAGCGCGTGGACGGCCTGGCGGGCGCGGTCCTGGACTCCAGCCCCGCCAAGCCCGGCGACGTCCTCGTGATCGTCTCGCTGTCCGGCCGCAACTCGCTGCCGGTCGAGATGGCGATGAACGCGCGCGCCCTGGGCCTCAAGGTCATCGGCGTCACATCGCTCGCGTACACCTCGGAGACGAAGTCGCGGCACGTCTCCGGCACGTTCCTGCGCGACCACTGCGACATCGTCCTCGACAGCAAGATCGCGACCGGCGACGCGGAGCTCACGCACCCGGCGATCGAGGCGCCCTTCGCGCCCGCGTCGACGGTCGTCACCAGCGCGCTCATGCAGGCCATGATGGCCGCGGCGGCCGAGTCCCTGGCGGAGCGGGGCATCGATCCGCCGCTGCTGCGGTCGGGGAACGTGGACGGGGGCCACGAGTGGAACGGGCGGGTGCTGGAGGAGTACGGCGACCGGATCTTCTTCCGCCGCTGAGCGCTTGTGCCCGGGGTTCGTCTGCGGCCCGGTGGGTGGCTGGTCGCGCCCCTTGTCGGCCCGGTCTTTGTCTGCGACCCGGTGGTGGGCTGAGCGCGCAGTTCCCCGCGCCCCTAGGAGCGCCCCTCCGGGGCGCCCAGCGGGGATGCCGCGCAGCGGCACTTAAGGGGCGCGGGGAACTGCGCGACCAGCCGACCACGGTCCGCAGACGAACGGGGACCGGGGCGCAGCCCCGGTGCCCCCCACCCCTGCATGGGTCCGGGGCGCAGCCCCGAAAGCGGGGTGTAGGGGCCGCATCCCCCGGGAAACGAGCCTCCGCCCCCACCCACCCCCGGAGGGTTTAGGGAAGGGGCGGGGTGGGGGCTACTGGCCCGCCCGCTCCCCCGCACTCCGCTCCACGCAGAACTCGTTGCCCTCCACGTCCGCGAGGGTGACCCAGCCCCTGCCGTCGGGGAGGCGGTGGTCGCCGACCAGGGTGGCGCCGAGGGCCAGGAGGCGATCGACCTCCTCGTCGCGGGTGCGGTCCTGGGGCTGGAGGTCGAGGTGGACGCGGTTCTTGACGGACTTGGCGTCGGGAACCGACACGAACAGGAGGGTGGCCGCCTCGCTGGTCACCAGGGCCTCCGGGTCGCCGGGGGAGTCCTCGTCGGAGACCTTGCCGTCGAGGGCCGCCGCCCAGAAGGTGGCCAGGGTGAAGGCGTCGGTGCAGTCGAACGTCACGTGACGTACAAGTGAGGTCATGAGCGTCACTATGTTCGACAACAGTGGGCCGGGAAAGGTCTTTTCGGGGGTGCGGATCGATCTGGAACCCCTGCGGGTGGAGCACGCCGAGGAGATGGCGGGCGTGCTCGGGGATCCCGCGCTGCACAGGTTCATCGGAGGCGTGCCCGACACCGCCGAGCAACTGCGCGCGCGGTACACGCGGATGACGGCCGGGTCGCCCGACCCCGCCGTCCACTGGCTCAACTGGGTCATCCGGCTGCGCGAGGAGCACCGGTCGGTGGGTACGGTCCAGGCCACTGTGGAGGGTGGTACGGCGGAGATCGCCTGGGTCGTGGGGACGCCCTGGCAGGGGCGGGGGATCGCCGTGGAGGCCGCGCGGCTGCTCGTCGCGGGGCTCGCCTCGTACGGGGTGCGCGTCGTCGTGGCGCACATCCACCCCGATCACACCGCGTCCGCCGCCGTCGCGCGCGCCGCCGGGCTCGCGCCGACCGGTGAGCGGCGGGACGGCGAGGTGCGCTGGCGCGCGGAGCTCGGCGGGTGAGCCCGCGTGGATCGTTTCCGCCGGGACGCTCCGCTTCCGCGTCGCAAAACGACCCCTCCGGGGAAGGGATTTCGGGGAAGTCGATGTGGGATGCGTCACGTTCCAGTTGAATGATCCGACGAGGGTCGGTGCGTCGGTGTGACGCGGCGACACGTCCTGCAGGGGGTGCCAGGATGAGTGCTTCCCGGAGTGAGACCACCAACGCCCTCGGTCCCGACGAGCCGGACCGGGGACACGACGACGGCCCGGACGGTCCGCCGCCCGAGCCCGAGCACGGCGGCGATCTGCTCGCCGCGCTGCTCGACGGGATGGACGCCGCGCTCTGCGCGTTCGACGCGGGCGGCGCGGTCACGCACTGGAACCGCGAGGCCGAGCGGATCCTCGGCTGGAGCGCCGAGGAGGCCGTCGGCCGCCAGGGCTTCGCCGGCTGGGCGGTACGGGCCGCCGACGCGGGCGAGGTCGAGGGCCGGCTGATGGCCGCGATGGACGCGCCGGGCCGCCAGGTGCACGAGTTCGCGCTGCTGAAGAAGGACGGCGGGCGCGTTCTCGTACGGACGCAGTCGGCCGGGGTGCGGGGCGCGGACGGCAAACCGGCGGGTGTGTACTGCGCGTTCAGCGAGGTGCACGCGCAGATCGACCTGGAGCGGTCGATCGCGCTGAGCGAGGCGCTGTTCGAGGACGGGTCGTGGGGCGTGGTGCTCGTGGACGTGGACCTGCGTCCCACGGTCGTCAACGCGTACGCGGCGCGGGCGCTCGGGACCGGGCGGGCCACGCTGCTCGGACGGCCGCTGGGCGAGCTGATCACACAGGGCGTGGAGGAGCTGGAGGGCGCGCTGCACCACGTCCTCGCGGAGGGCGCGCCCACCTCGCCCGCCGAGCTGTGGGTGACGCTGCGCACCGCCGAGGGCGAGCGGCGGCGCTGCTGGCGCAGCGGCTTCCTGCGGCTGGCCTCGCCGCTGGCGGAGGAGCCGGTGCCGCTGGGCGTCGCCTGGCTCTTCCAGGACGTGACCGACGCGAAGCTGGCCGAGCAGGAGGCGGACCGGCTGCGGTTCCGCTGGAACCAGCTGTACCGGGCGGCGCGTACGGCGGCGGAGTGCGAGGACCCGTCGGAGGCGGCGCTCGCGTACCTCGACTTCGCGCTCGCCGGGTTCGCGGAGCACGCGCTGGTGGATGTGGCGGTGGGGGAGCGTCTGGTGCGTACGGCGGCTTCGCCGGAGAGTGCGCCGGGGCCGGTCGCGCCGGTGGCGGGCGGGGGCATCCCGGTCCGGTACGCACCGGGGCACCCCGCGCTCCAGGCCGTGGACCGGGTCGGGTCGGTGCGGGCGAGCGGGAGTGCGGAGGGGTGGGCCGCGGACCGTCAGTGGCCCGCGGATGCCCGGCACGCGCTGTGTACGGTCCTGCGCAGCCGGGGCCGTACGGTCGGCGTCCTCACGTTCCTCCGCGGCCCCGGCCGCCCGGCCTTCGAGCGGCCCGACGCGGAGTTCGCGGAGAGTGTGGGGGTGCGGGTGGGGTCGGCGCTGGACCTGGCAACGGCATTGAGCCCCTCCCCGCCCCTTCCCTAAACCCTCCGGGGGTGGGTGGGGGTGAAGGTGGCTCTCCCGGGGGCTGCGCCCCCGGTCCCCGTTCGTCTGCGGCCCGGTGGGTGGCTGGTCGCGCAGTTCCCCACGCCCCTAGAAGCGCCCTCCGGGCCGCCCAGGGGGATGCCGCGCAGCGGCATTTTTAGGGGCGCGGGGAACTGCGCGAGCAACCCAGCACGGTCCGCAGACGAACACGCCCCCCCTGCAGCGGCGTTTAGCACGAACTACGGCCATTCGTTCGCCCCTTGGGCACATTCACACATACGTGCGCTCTTCGCTCGTCCAGCCCCGGATCATCCCCACCCGACAGCTAGCGTCCAACGGCACACGCGAAAGGAGATCACTCGCTCCCGGGCCCTCGCCCCGAGGTCCCCGAGTGAACAGCCCCAGTCATCACGATCACTGGATCACAGGCAGGTGCCCACCGATGGCTACGTTTCCCGCAGGCGAGCAGACCCACCGCGCTGTGCTTCCTCAGCAGCTCGCTCTGGAATCCGTGAGAGCAGACACCCCTGGGGGTAGGGACGAAACGGCTCACGGACACCCCGCCCATGCGCGGGGCACCGGCGGGAAACATGGGCGAGGGGAGACCGGCAGGGGACGCACCGAGCCCCGTCGGCGTCACGCCACAACCGCCGCCACGGCGGGGACGGCAGAGAACGGGAACGGTGACGTTCCCCCATGGGGCATCGGCCAGGCCAGGGTCTTCGTCCTCGCCAAGGGCGGACAGCCGCTCATGCCCTGCCACCCGGCCCGCGCCCGCGAACTGCTGGCCAAGGACCGCGCGGTCGTGGCACGGCAGGCCCCGTTCACCATGCGGCTCAAGGACCGCACACTGGCCGACGCCGAGGTCGACGGAGTGCGGTTACGCATCGACCCGGGCTCGAAGGGAACCGGTCTGGCCCTCACCGATGAGAAGAAGGAACCCGCCGCACACGGCCCGACCGTCACCGCCCGCCGAGGACTCGTCTCCATCGAGTTACAGCACCGGGGCGACCAGATCCACCACAGCATGCGGCAGCGCGCCGGCTACCGGCACCGCCGCCGCTCGGCGCACTGCCGCTACCGAGCACCCCGGTCCGCCAACCGGACCCACCCCGACGGCTGGCTGCCGCCCTCCCTGCGGCACCGCGTCGACACCACCCTCTCGACGGCCCGACGGCTGTGCCGGTACGCGCCCGTCACCGAGATCCACATCGAGAGCGTCACCTTCGACACCCACGCCATGAGCGCGGGCCGCCCGCTCACCGGCACCGAGTACCAACAAGGCCCCCTCGCAGGAACCGAGGCCCGCGCATACCTCCTCGAATTGTGGGGCCGCGCCTGCACGTACTGCGGAATCACCGGCGTACCGCTCAACATCGACCACATCCACCCGCGCAGCCGGGGCGGCTCCGACCGCATTGCGAACCTCGCCCTCGCCTGCATCGGCTGCAATCAGGCCAAGGGTTCCCGCCCCATCGAGAAGTTCCTGGCAAACGACCCCGTCCGTCTCGCGCAAATTCTCCGCCAGGCGAAGACGCCACTGCGGGACTCGGCCGCGATGAACTCGACCCGCTGGCAGCTCACCGCCGCCCTGAGCACACTCGGCGTTCCCGTACTGACCTGGTCAGGCGGCCGTACGAAAAGGAACCGCACCGCCATGGGGCTGGCCAAGACCCACACCGTCGACGCTCTATGCGTCGGACTCCTCGATCACGAAAGCGGCGACGTGATCGTCCGCGTGCCGCAGCAGGTCTGCCTGGTGAAAGCCACCGGGCGCGGCTCGTACGCCCGCACGACCCCGGACCGCTACGGCTTCCCCCGCCTGCAACGGCCACGCGCCAAGCAGCACCACGGCTTCATCACCGGCGATCTCGTACGCGCCACCATGCCCAGCGGCAGATGGAAGGGCACCTGGACCGGACGCGTCTCCGTCCGCAGCAGGGGCCAACACAGCCTCACCACCTCGGCCGGCCGCTTCAATGTCCTGCACCGCAACCTGCGGCTACTCCAGCGCGCGGAAGGCTACTCGTACGCCTCGAAAAGAGAGACTCCGAAAATCAGTTGAGGCCCGTCAGCCCCCTGCCTAGTGTGTCGTTCACACCGCAGAAAGGGGGTGATCCGGAAGTGAAGTCCTACCGGACGCGTGAGGTGACTGCGGGCTAGCGGCCCGTCGTCGCACTCTGTGCAGTGCCGGCTGACCGCCGGCCGAAATTCCCAGCAGTCACCGACCCGCGGGCTCGCCGGTACGTCCGGCCGGCTCCTCTTCGGAGGAACCCGAGCCCGCGGGTTTCTGCATGTCCAGGGGCAGGGAGCTAGGGCGCGAGGCGTTCCACCCGCCAAGTGTCCGGGGTCGCCGGGACGTAGCGCAGGCGGTCGTGGAGGCGGTTCTCGTGGCCCTGCCAGAACTCCATCGTCTCCGGGACGATCCGGAAGCCGCCCCACTCCGGCGGGACCGGGACCTCGGTGCCCTCGGGGTAGCGGGTCGCCAGCTCCTCGTAGCGGGTCGTCAGCTCGGTGCGGGAGGTGATCGGGCGGGACTGGGGGCTCGCCCAGGCGCCGAGCCGGGAGCCGTGGGGGCGGGTGCGGAAGTACGCCTCGGTCTCCTCGCGCGGGACCTGCGCCGCCTGGCCCGTCACGATGACCTGGCGGGAGAGCTGGTGCCAGGGGAAGAGCAGGGAGACGTGGGGGTTGGCCGCGAGTTCGGTCGCCTTGCGGGAGGCGTAGTTCGTGTAGAAGACGAAGCCCCGGTCGTCGTAGGCCTTCAGCAGGACCGTGCGCGTCGAGGGGCGGCCGTCGGGGGTCGCCGTGGCGACGACCATGGCGTTCGGCTCGTGCAGGCCGCCGGTGACGGCCTCCTTGAACCAGCGCGCGAACTGGGCCATGGGGGTGGCCGCCAGGTCGGCCTCGTCCAGGAGGGTGGTGCGGTACTGGCGGCGCATGGCGGCGGGGTCGTGGTCGGTCACGGCGTCATCCTCCCGCAGGAGCGCGCGGCGGCGTACGGCCGCCGGGCCGCCTCGGATGGCACGGCGTGTCAGTTTTCCCGGCACGGAGGGTCGCCAATCCTCCGCGCGGCAAATGGCGCAGTGTGCCGGATGTCACGCTTCCCCGCACCCGTTGAACCCGCCAAACTCTCCGCTGGGCCACTGTGGCCCCCCTACGACCCGGTGGGTTGAATTTTCCACCGCACGGGGCATCACGGGGGAAGGGGCGCCCCCGTGCCCGACCCAATCCCGCAGCTGTCGCACGCATCACGAGGAGCCGCCTGATGTCCGACTTCGTACCCGGACTTGAAGGAGTCGTCGCGTTCGAGACCGAGATCGCCGAACCCGACAAGGAAGGCGGTGCCCTTCGGTACCGAGGCGTCGACATCGAGGATCTCGTCGGCCATGTGTCGTTCGGGAACGTGTGGGGGCTGCTGGTCGACGGCGCCTTCAATCCGGGGCTGCCGCCCGCCGAGCCGTTCCCGATCCCCGTCCACTCCGGGGACATCCGCGTCGACGTGCAGTCCGCGCTCGCGATGCTCGCGCCGGTCTGGGGGCTGAAGCCGCTGCTCGACATCGACGAGCGGACCGCCCGCGACGACCTGGCGCGCGCCGCCGTCATGGCGCTGTCGTACGTCGCCCAGTCGGCGCGCGGCCAGGGGCTGCCGATGGTGCCGCAGCGCGAGATCGACAAGGCCGAGTCCGTCGTCGAGCGGTTCATGATCCGCTGGCGCGGCGAGCCGGACCCCCGGCATGTGAAGGCCGTGGACGCGTACTGGACATCGGCCGCCGAGCACGGCATGAACGCCTCGACGTTCACCGCCCGCGTGATCGCCTCCACCGGAGCGGACGTCGCGGCCGCGCTGTCGGGCGCGGTCGGTGCGATGTCCGGTCCGCTGCACGGCGGTGCCCCCTCCCGCGTCCTCGGCATGATCGAGGAGATCGAGCGGACCGGTGACGCCACCGCGTACGTGAAGAAGGCCCTCGACAAGGGCGAGCGCCTGATGGGCTTCGGCCACCGCGTCTACCGCGCCGAGGACCCGCGTGCGCGCGTGCTGCGCCGCACCGCCAAGGAGCTGGCCGCGCCGCGCTTCGAGGTCGCGGAGGCGCTGGAGAAGGCCGCGCTGGAGGAGCTGCACGCCCGCCGGCCCGACCGGGTGCTCGCCACGAACGTCGAGTTCTGGGCGGCGATCATGCTGGACTTCGCGGAGGTCCCGGCGCACATGTTCACGTCGATGTTCACGTGTGCCCGTACGGCGGGCTGGTCGGCCCACATCCTGGAGCAGAAGCGGACGGGCCGCCTGGTGCGTCCGTCGGCCCGCTACATCGGCCCGGGTCCGCGCGACCCGCGCGAGGTGGAGGGGTACGGGGACATCCGGGCCTGAGTCGCCGGCTGACTCGGCCTCAGTTCTACGTGTGGCGCCGCCCCGGGGACGGGGGTGGCGCCACACGCGTATCCGCCCCCGACCGAGCCCCCATGATCGATTGCGTGGCTGGATTAGATAGGGTTTTCGGGTACCAGTCCCCCCCACAACGGGCTCTCAGGGCCCGGGATTTGGAGTACCCACATGCGTCGTACCGTGACCGCTGTCCTCTCCGCCGCGCTGCTCGCCGGTGGCCTCGCCGTGACCGTCGCGCCCGCCGCGCAGGCCGGTGTCATCATCTGCAAGCCGGCGGAGCTGCGCCAGGAGGCCGCCCGGCTCGACCGGAAGGCCGAGGAGCTGAAGCACCTGGGCGAGCGGGCCGCCGCGGCGAAGGCGCACCAGCAGGCTGACGCGCTGCGCAAGAAGGCGAAGGCGTGCGAGGACGCGGACAGCCGCGCCTCCTAGTCGGGTAGGGGTGGGGGGTCGGGCACGAAGCCCGGCCCCCCGTTCTCATGCCCCCAGCGCCCCGTCCACCAGCTCCGCCCACTGCGCCACCACCCGGCGCCGTCGTGCCCCGTCGTCCGTCAGGACGTTTGCCAGGCCCAGGCCTCGGGCCATGTCCAGGAGGCCCTGGACCGTTTCGCGTACGCCCGGTACCGACTCGTCCGCGCCCAGGAGCGCCACCGCGATGCGGTGCGACTCTCGGCCTACCCTTGCCTCCAACTCCCGTACGCGTGCGTACAGTTGAGGTTCGTTCGCCGCTGCCACCCACAGGTGCAGGGCGGCTCGGAACAGGGGGCCCGTGTAGAGGTCGACGAGGCTGGCGACGACCGTGTGGCGGTCGGTGGGGCCCAGGGCGCGCAGGGCCGTGGAGCGCTCCTCGGCCACGTACTCGACGGCCGCCGTGAACAGGTCCTCCCGGGTGGGGAAGTGGTGCTGGGCCGCGCCGCGCGAGACGCCGGCCCGTTCCGCGACGACCGAGACCGTGGAGCCCGCCCAGCCGTGTTCGGCCAGGCAGGCCACCGCGGCCTCCAGGAGGCGCTGCCGGGTGGCCCGGCTGCGGTCCTGTTTAGGCACGTTGGGGCCTTTCGCGGCAGCGGCCGCCGAGGTCACCACACCCATGGGGGCTCCCGTCGTTCCAGGAACGCCGTCACGCCCTCCTTCGCCTCGGCGGAGGCGAACAGGGCCGCCGAACGCGCGCTCAGGTCTTCCGTCCAGCGGTCGAAGGTCTCCACCACGGTAGCCGTGACCAGTGCCTTCGACGCGGCCAGGCCCTGCGGGGAGGCCCGGCGCAGCCCGTCGAGGACGGGTGCGAGGGCCGCGTCCACGTCGTCGGCGGCCTCCGTGAGCAGTCCGGCCCGTGCGGCCTCGGCCGCCCCGAACCGCTCCCCGGTGAGGTAGTAGCGCCCGGCGGCGCGCGGGTCCATGCGGGGCAGCAGGGGCATGGAGATCACGGCGGGGGCGAGGCCGAGCAGGGCCTCGGTGAAGGCGTACGTGGAGTCGGGCCCGGCGACCGCGACGTCGCAGGCGCCGAGCAGTCCGAGCCCGCCGGCCCGTACGTGTCCGGTGACCCGGGCCACGACCGGTTTGGGCAGCTCGACGACGGCCCGCATCAGGGCGACGAAGGCGGCCGGGTCGGGCGGTGACTTGAGGTCGGCGCCCGCGCAGAAGGTGGTGCCGGTGTGGGTGAGCAGGACGGCCCGTACGCCCGGGTCGGTGGCGCAGTCGGCGAGGGCCGCGCCGAGTTCGCCGACGAGGGCGGCCGACAGGGCGTTGCGGTTGGCGGGCGAGTCCAGGGTCAGCGTGGTGATGCCCCGGTCGTGCGAGCGGTGTACGACGGTCATGCGGTGCCCTTCCGGCTGTCCTGGACCTGGTGGCGTGCGCGCAGTTCGCGGCGGAGGATCTTGCCGGTCGCCGCGCGCGGCACGCCGCCGATGAACTCCACGCGGCGGACCTTCTTGTACGGGGCGACGCGCTCGGCGACATACGCCATGACGTCCTCGGCGGTGAGGTCGTCGGCGCCCGGTGCCCGGACGACGTAGGCGCAGGGCACTTCGGTGCCGTCCTCGTCGTAGACGCCGACGACCGCCGCGTCCGCGACGGCGTCGTGGGTGAGCAGCAGCGCTTCCAGTTCGGCGGGGGCGACCTGGAAACCCTTGTACTTGATGAGTTCCTTGACGCGGTCGACGACGAAGAGCCAGCCGTCGGTGTCGACGTGGCCGATGTCGCCGGTGTGCACCCAGCCGTCGGCGTCGATCATCTCGGCGGTGGCCTCGGGGCGGCCGAGGTAGCCCTTCATGACCTGCGGGCCCCGGATGGCGATTTCGCCGGTCTCGCCGGGGGCGACGTCGCGACCGGGCTCGTCCAGGGAGAGGAGGCGCATCTCGGTGCCGGGCATGAGTTTGCCGACGGTGCCGGGCGGCGGGTTGGCGGCCGAGAGGGGCACGGCGTGGGTGCCGGGCGAGAGCTCGGTCATGCCGTACGCCTGGCGCACCGGCGGGAGGCCGAGCCGGGCCGAGCAGGCGGCGGCGAGCCGGGCGTCGAGCGGGGCTGCGGCGCTGACGATGTACTCCAGGGAGGAGAGGTCGTACTGGGCGACCGCCGGGTGCTTGGCGAGGGCGAGGACGATCGGCGGGGCCACGTACAGGCCGGTGATGCGGTGGCGCTCGATGGTGGCGAGGAACTGGTCGAGGTCGAAGCGCGGCAGGACCACGACGGTGGCGCCGTGCCGCAGCGGGGCGTTGAGCAGCGCGGTGAGGCCGTAGATGTGGAAGAAGGGCAGCACGGCGAGGATGCGGTCGCCGGGGCCCATGGGGGCGAGGGGGTGGATCTGGGCGAGGTTGGTGGCGATCGAGCGGTGGGTGAGCATCACACCCTTGGGGACGCCGGTGGTGCCGGAGGAGTAGGGCAGGGCGGCGACGTCCTCGCCGGGGTCGATCTCCACGGCGGGTTCGGGGGCGGTGGAGGCGAACATGTCGAGGACCGAGCGGTGGCCGTCGGCCCGGTCGCAGACGAATATCTCCGCGATGCAGCCGCTGAGTTCGGCCGCGCGGCGGGCCGTCTCCAGAAGTGGCGCGATCGTGACGATCCAGCGGGCCGAGGAGTCGGCGATCTGCTTGGCGAACTCCTCGGCGGTGGCGAGCGGGTGGACGGTGGTCACCGAGGCCCCGGCGCGGGTCGCCCCGTAGAACACGGCGGGGAAGAGCACCGAGTTGGGGCTGTGCAGGGCCAGGACGTCGCCCTTGCGCAGCCCGGACTCGGCGAGCGCGGCGGCGACCCGGCGGTGCTGCACGTCGAGCAGGGCGTACGAGACGGAGGTGGTGCCCGTCGGGTCCGTGCCGTCGATGAGCGCGGTGGCGTCGCCGTAGCGGGGCGCCGCGTGCCCGAGGACGGCCTGGTGGATGGGTTCGTCGACGACGGGGACGGCTGCGTACTCGCTGTGGAAGACCATGGGGGCACGTCCTAGTACGGCTAGTACGACTTGGGAAGCCCCAGCGTCTGATGCGAGACATAGTTGAGGATCATCTCGCGGCTGACCGGCGCGATCCGGGCCACGCGCGCCGCCGTGACGAGCGCCGCGAGCCCGTACTCACGGGTGAGGCCGTTGCCGCCGAGGGTGTGCACGGCCTGGTCGACGGCCTTGACGCAGGCTTCGGCGGCCGCGTACTTGGCCATGTTGGCGGCCTCGCCCGCGCCCATGTCGTCGCCGAGGTCGTAGAGGGCCGCGGCCTTCTGCATCATCAGCCGGGCCAGCTCCAGCTCGATGTGCGCCTGGGCGAGCGGGTGGGCGATGGCTTGGTGGGCGCCGATGGGCGCCTTCCACACCTGCCTCTCGCGGGCGTACGTGAGCGCCCTGGCCAGCGCGTAGCGGCCCATGCCGATCGCGAAGGCGGCCGTCATGATCCGCTCGGGGTTGAGTCCGGCGAAGAGCTGGAGCAGCCCGGCGTCCTCGTCGCCGACGAGCGCTTCGGCGGGCAGCCGCACCTCGTCGAGGAACAGCTCGAACTGCTTCTCCTGCGCCTGGAGTTCCATGTCGATCTGCGAGCGCTGGAAGCCGGGGGCGTCGCGGGGGACGATGAACAGGCACGGCTTGAGGCTGCCGGTGCGGGCGTCTTCCGTACGGCCGACGATCAGGGTGGCGTCGGCGATGTCGACGCCGGAGATGAAGACCTTGCGGCCGGTGAGGATCCAGCCGCCGGTCTCCTCGTCGCGGCGGGCGGTGGTGGTGATGCGGTGCGAGTTGGAGCCCGCGTCGGGCTCGGTGATGCCGAACGCCATGGTCCGCGAGCCGTCCGCGAGCCCCGGCAGCCAGGTGCGCTTCTGCTGCTCGGTGCCGAAGCGGGCGATGACCGTGCCGCAGATCGCGGGTGAGACGACCATCATGAGCAGGGGACACCCGGCGGCCCCCAACTCCTCCAGGACTATGGAGAGTTCGGCCATGCCGCCGCCCCCGCCGCCGTACTCCTCGGGCAGGTTCACCCCGAGGTAGCCGAGCTTGGCGGCCTCCGCCCACAGCACCTCGCGGTCGTGTCCCCGGCCGTGCCGCTGCCCCAGGGCCGCGACGGCGGCCCGCAGGTCCTTGAGTTCCTGGCTCTCGATGGCGCTGCTGCGTGCTCCGGTCATGACGGCTGGTCCTCCTGAGCTTCGGGTGCGTCCTGTACGACGGCGAGCAGGGCGCCGACCTCGACCTGGCGGCCGGGGGCGGCGTGGAGCGCGGTGAGCGTGCCGGAGGCGGGGGCGGTGATGGGGTGGGTCATCTTCATCGCCTCCAGCCAGATCAGCGGCTGCCCCGCGGTGACCCGGGCCCCTTCGGCGAGCCCGTCCGCGACCCGGACGACCACGCCCGGCATGGGGGCGAGCAGCGATCCGGGGGCGACGAGGTCGCTGGGGTCGGTGAAGCGGGGGTGTGCGGTCAGCGCGTACGAGCCGCTGGCGGTGTCGACGTACACCTGGTCGCCGTAGCGCGCGACCCGGAAGTCCCGTGCGACTCCGTCGACTTCGAGGCGTACGCGACCCGGCTCGGCGGCCTCCAGGCGCACGTCCGGGAAGCCGTCGGCGGCGAGGCCGTCGCGGGTGAGGCGGTAGCGGATCTCGTGGTCGCCGTACCGCTTCGTCTGCGGCTGGGACGGCAGGTTGCGCCAGCCGCCGCCGAAGCGGGAGGTGCGGGCCGCCGCGTCCGCGAGGGCGGCGGCGAGGGCCGCGTGCGCCTCGCCCGCGCGCGGCTCGGTGAGCGCGGCCAGGTGCCGGTCGTAGAAGCCGGTGTCGACGCGGCCGGAGGTGAAGTCCGGGTGGCGCAGGGAGCGTACGAGCAGGTCGCGGTTGGTCTTCGGCCCGTGGACGCGGGCGAGTTCGAGCGCGCGGGCGAGGGCGCGGACGGCGGCGGCGCGGGTGGGAGCGTGGACGACGGCCTTGGCGAGCATGGCGTCGTAGTGGACGCCGATGGTGCCGCCGTCGCCGTAGCCCCGGTCCAGGCGGACGCCGGGGACGTCGAGGAGGTGCAGGACGCCGGTCTGCGGGGTCCAGCCGCCCGCCGGGTCCTCGGCGTACAGCCGCGCCTCGACGGCGTGCCCCTTCGGCTCGGGCGGCTCGGTGGGCAGGGCGGCGCCCTCGGCGACCTGGAGCTGGAGCGCGACGAGGTCGACGTCGAACACGGCTTCCGTTACGGGGTGTTCGACCTGGAGGCGGGTGTTCATCTCCAGGAAGTACGCCCGGCCCTGGGCGTCGACGAGGAACTCGACCGTGCCCGCGCCCCGGTAGGAGACGGCCCGGGCGGCGGCCACGGCGGCGGTGCGGAGCCGGGTGCGCAGGGCCTCCGGCAGGCCGGGCGCCGGGGCCTCCTCGATGACCTTCTGGTGGCGGCGCTGGAGGGAGCAGTCGCGGGTCCCGAGCGCCCAGACCGTGCCGTGCGCGTCGGCCATGATCTGCACCTCGACGTGGCGCCCGCGCTCCACGTACGGCTCGGCGAACACCTCGCCGTCCCCGAAGGCGGACCGGGCCTCGGCGGAAGCGGCCTCCAACTCACCTTCCAGCGCCGCTAGTTCGCGTACGACACGCATCCCGCGCCCGCCCCCGCCCGCCGCCGCCTTCAGGAGCAGCGGCAGGTCGGCGGCGGTGGCTGTCGCCGGGTCGACGG
Organism: Streptomyces melanogenes; assembly: GCF_014649795.1. GTDB lineage: Bacteria > Actinomycetota > Actinomycetes > Streptomycetales > Streptomycetaceae > Streptomyces > Streptomyces noboritoensis. The sequence continues at coordinate 290,061 of NZ_BMTS01000002.1, read as the reverse complement.
GGGCGAGCAGGGGGACCCCGGCCGCCGCCATCAGCTCTTTGGCGCGGGTCTTGGAGGCCATCGCCTCGATGGCGGCGGGCGGCGGGCCGATCCAGGTCAGCCCGGCGTCGACGACGGCCTGCGCGAAGTCGGCGCTCTCGGAGAGGAAGCCGTACCCGGGGTGCACGGCGTCGGCACCCGCAGCGAGGGCCGCCTTCACGACGAGGTCGCCGCGCAGATACGTCTCGGCGGGCGTGGCCCCGGGCAGCCGTACGGCCGCGTCGGCCTCGTGGACGTACGGCAGGGACGCGTCCGGGTCCGAGTGCACGGCGACGGTGGAGATGCCCAGGTCACGGCAGGTGCGAAAGACCCGGCCGGCTATTTCGGCCCGGTTGGCGACGAGTACGGACTGGATCATCAGCGCCTCACATCCTGAAGATGCCGAAGCCGCCGCGCGCGCCTTCGACCGGGGCCGTGTGGACGGCGGACAGACAGATGCCGAGGACCGTGCGGGTGTCGCGGGGGTCGATGACCCCGTCGTCGTACAGCCGCCCGGACAGGAACGTCGGCAGCGACTCGGCCTCGATCTGCTGCTCGACCATGGCGCGCAGCCCGGCGTCCGCCTCGTCGTCGTACGGCTGGCCCTTGGCGAGCGCGGAGGCGCGGGCGACGATCGAGAGGACCCCGGCGAGCTGCTGCGGACCCATGACGGCGGACTTGGCGCTGGGCCAGGCGAAGAGGAAGCGGGGGTCGTAGGCGCGCCCGCACATGCCGTAGTGCCCGGCGCCGTACGAGGCGCCCATCAGCACCGACAGGTGCGGCACCTTCGAATTGCTGACCGCGTTGATCATCATCGCGCCGTGCTTGATGATGCCGCCCTGCTCGTACTCCTTGCCGACCATGTAGCCGGTGGTGTTGTGGAGGAAGAGGAGCGGGATGTCGCGCTGGTTGGCGAGCTGGATGAACTGGGCGGCCTTCTGCGACTCGGCGGAGAAGAGCACGCCCTGGGCGTTGGCGAGGATGCCGACGGGGTAGCCGTGCAGCCGGGCCCAGCCGGTGACCAGACTCGGCCCGTACAGCGGCTTGAACTCGTCGAAGTCGGACCCGTCGACGAGCCGGGCGATGACCTCGCGCGGGTCGAAGGGGGTCTTCAGGTCCCCCGGCACGATCCCGAGCAGCTCGTCCTCGTCGTACTTGGGCGGCTCGTACGGGACGGCCGGGTCCGGGTGCGCCTTGCGGTGGTTGAGGCGGGCGACGATGCGCCGGGCCTGGCGCAGGGCGTCCGGCTCGTCCACGGCGTAGTGGTCGGCGAGGCCGGAGGTGCGGGCGTGCATCTCGGCGCCGCCGAGCGACTCGTCGTCGCTCTCCTCGCCGGTGGCCATCTTGACCAGGGGCGGCCCGCCGAGGAAGACCTTCGACCGCTCCTTGATCATGACGGTGTGGTCGGACATCCCCGGTACGTACGCGCCGCCGGCGGTCGAGTTGCCGAACACCACCGCGATGGTGGGGATCCCGGCGGCGGAGAGCCGGGTGATGTCGCGGAACAGGGCCCCGCCCGGGATGAAGATCTCCTTCTGGGAGGGCAGATCGGCGCCGCCGGACTCGACGAGGCTGATACAGGGCAGCCGGTTGGCGTACGCGATCTCGTTGGCCCGCAGCGCCTTCTTCAGGGTCCACGGGTTGGAGGCGCCGCCGCGTACGGTCGGGTCGTTGGCGGTGATCAGGCACTCCACGCCCTCGACGACGCCGATCCCGGTGACCATCGAGGCGCCCACGGGGTAGTCGCTCCCCCAGGCGGCGAGCGGCGACAGCTCCAGGAACGGGGTGTCGGGATCTATCAGCAGCTCGATGCGTTCACGGGCGAGCAGCTTGCCGCGCCCCCGGTGGCGCTCGGTGTACTTGGGGCCGCCGCCCGCGAGCGCCTTGGCGTGCTCGGCGTCGAGCTCGGCCAGCTTGGCGAGCATGGCGTCGCGGTGGGCGGCGTACTCGGCCCCGCCGGTGTCGAGGGCGGTGGGCAGGACGGTCACAGCAGCACCTCCGGGATGTCCAGGTGGCGCGAGCGCAGCCACTCGCCAAGCGCCTTGGCCTGGGGGTCGAAGCGGGCCTGCGAGGCGACGCCCTCGCCGAGGAGGCCGTGGACGGTGAAGTTGAGGGCGCGGAGAAGGGGGAGCTGATGCCGGACGACTTTCAACTGACGGCTTTCAGGTATCAGTTCCTGAAAACGCTCAACTGTCAGCTCACGGACCAGCCACCGCCAGGCGTCGTCGGACCTCACCCACACACCGACATTGGCATCCCCACCTTTGTCACCACTACGGGCTCCGGCGACGAGGCCGAGGGGGGCGCGGCGGGTGGGGGTCGCGGCGGACAGCGGTTCGGGGAGCGAGGGCTCGACGACATCCTCAAGGACCCGAGTCCGTACGGGATGGGGCAGCACCTCCCGTACGCCATCGGGCAACACGGCGACATGCTCAATGCCGCCCGCATCGACGTACTCCGCCTCGAAGACGCCGTAAGGGGCGCCCTTCCCGGGCGGGGCGGTCACATGGAACCCCGGGTAGCTGCCGAGGGCGAGCTCGATGGCGGCACCGCTCACCGTACGGCCGACGGCGTCCGGGTCGGGGTCGCGGACGACGAGGCGGAGGAGGGCGCTGGAGGTCTCCTCGGTGGGGGCGTCGGGGTGGTCGGTGCGGGAGAGCTCCCAACGGATGTCGGCGGGCCGGGACTTGGCGCGCCGGAACGATTCCGCTACCTGGGCCCGGACGAGCTCGGCCTTGGCCTCGATGTCGAGCCCGCTGAGCACGAAGACGACCTCGTTGCGCCAGCCGCCGATGCGGCAGAGGCCGACCTTGAGGGTCGGCGGGGGCTCCTCGCCGCGTACGCCGGTGATCCGCACCCGGTCGGGCCCGTCCGCCGCCAGCCGTACGGTGTCGAGCCGGGCGGTGACGTCGGGCCCGGCGTACCGGGCGCCCCCGGTCTCGTACAGGAGCTGCGCGGTGACGGTGCCGACGTCGACGACACCGCCCGTGCCGGGGTGTTTGCCGATGACGCTGGTGCCGTCGGAGTGGATCTCGGCGAGGGGGAAGCCGGGGCGGCGGAGGTCGTGGTCGCGGAGGAGGTCTCTGAAGAAGGCGTAGTTGCCGCCGGTGGCCTGGGTGCCGCACTCCAGGACGTGCCCGGCGACGACGGCTCCGGCGAGGGCGTCGTACTCCTCGGGCCCCCACCCGTGCCACCAGGCGGCGGGCCCGGTGACGAGGGCGGCGTCCGTCACGCGCCCGGTGACGACGACATCGGCCCCGGCGGTGAGGCAGGCGGTGATGCCGGTGCCGCCGAGGTAGGCGTGGGCGGTGAGGCCGCCGGGGCGCGGGGGAAGAGAGTCGCCTTCGACGTGGGCGACGCGGAGGGGAATCCCGAGCTTGCCGGCCAACCCCCTTACCTCCGCGGCGAGTCCGGCGGGATTGAGCCCCCCGGCATTGGTGACGATCCGCACCCCACGTTCATGGGCGATCCCGAGGCACTCCTCCAACTGACGCAGGAACGTCTTGGCGTAGCCGAGGCGGGGGTCCTTGAGGCGGTCGCGGCCGAGGATGAGCATGGTCAGCTCGGCGAGGTAGTCCCCGGTGAGCACGTCGAGCGGCCCGCCGGCGAGCATCTCGCGCATGGCGTCGAAGCGGTCGCCGTAGAACCCGGAGGCGTTGGCGATGCGCAGGGGCCGCCGCATCAGGCCCCCTTGGGCGCGCGTCCGGGCCCGGCCGGACCCGCGAAGGCCTGGGCGATGTCGAGCCAGCGGTCGGCGTCGGGGCCGTGGGCGCGGACGGCGGTGTCGGAGCGGTGGATGCGCTGGGTGACGAGGAGGCAGAAGTCGAGGGCGGGCCCGGTGACGCGCTGGGCGGCGCCCTCGGGACCGTACGTCCAGAGCCCACCGGGCCCCGTCAACTCGACCCGGAACTCCTCGTCGGGCGCGGCCAGCCCCCGTACGGCGAAGGCGAAGTCACGCGCCCGCACGCCGATCCGGGCGACGTGGCGCAGCCGGTCGGTGGGCTCGCGGGTGCGGCCGAGGGCGTCCCAGACGTCCTGGCCGTGCGCCCAGGTCTCCATCAGCCGGCCGGTGGCCATGGAGGCGGTGGACATGGGCGGGCCGTACCAGGGGAAGCGGGTCCCGGCGGGCGCGGCCTCCAGCGCCTCGGCGAGCCGTTCCCGCCCGCGCCGCCACGCGGTGAGGAGCTCGCCGGGTTCGAGCCGGGCCCCGGCCTCGGCCCCCTCGTCGACGAAGGTCTCGGGCGAGGCGGCGGCCTTCTCCACCTCCGCCGCGAACGCGTCCGCGTCGGTGACGGCGAGCAGCGCGGCCCGGTCGGTCCAGGCCAGATGCGCGATCTGATGGGCGACGCTCCACCCCGACGCGGCGGTCCCCCGCCCCCACTCACCCGGCCCCAACGCCCCGACGAGCCGGTCGAGCTCCTCCCCTTCGGCGCGCAGATCGTCGAGCACGACGTTCGGATCGGACACGGGGCGCTTCCCTTCGGGCGGGGAGTACGGCGGTGTGCCCCGGAGCATGGCAGCGGTTTACAAAACAAGCAAGCGTGCTTGCATTATTTTTTGCCAGGGGTTGTGTGGGGGCGCGGGATGGGTGAACTCGGTTGGTGGAGTGCGCCCTTGACGGTGTGCGGGCGGCGGCGGGATGGTCGTGCGTGCAAGTCGATGTAACCCCGTCGACCTGGGAGGTTGGCATGGCGCTGCGCATCATCGCGAAGGACCCCGATACCGACGAGCGGAACTGCCCCACCGTGTGGGTCGATATGGAGGCTGAGGAGCTCGTGTTCCAGGGCTTCCAGGTCGACGAAGTCATGCGCGCCGAGTGCTTGGCGGCGGGTCCGATTCCCGACAGCGAGGCAGTGGTGCGGCTCCCCATGCGTATGGTGACCGCGATCAGGGAGGCGTGTGATGAAGCAGAGCGGGCCGGTGTACGACTTCGATGAGGTTCTGGGCCGTTGCACTCGCTCCGCTGTCCATCTGGAGATGCGGGACTCCTACGCGGTGGACAACGAGTCCGGCCGTTTCGCGCAGTGGAAATCGGGCCACAGGTACGATCCCGCGGATCGGGCCTCTTGGTGGCGTCCCTGGCATGACCTGATCGCGAGCACCGTACGCCGTGGCGTCGCGGTGCGCCGGGCTCGTATCGTCTCCGAGCCGGTCAGCGAGTACATCCGCTTCGAATACGACGGCACGTTCATGAACGTGGCGGCCGGTGAGTTCGTGCGTTGGCTGCCCAGACGCAACGCATCCGATCTGGCGCTACCAGGCAACGACTTCTGGGTCTTCGACGGGACGATCGTGCGGTTCGGTCACTTCACGGGCGATGGCCAGTACACGGGCGAGGAGTGGACGGATCAGCCGGCAGTGGCCAAGTTGTGCGTAACGGCCTTCGACGCCGTTTGGGAACGAGCCATTCCGCACGAGGAGTTCAAGATCTGACCTCGCGCACCGCCGGGTAACCAGCCCATGTCACCCTCTCCGTCATCCAGCGCCCAAGCCGCCCGCGAAGCCCTCGCAGCACGCCTGCGTGAGCTGCGCCTGGACGCCGGGCTCACCGGACGGGATATCGCCGCGCGCGCGGGCTGGAGCGTTGCCAAATCGTCCCGTATCGAGAACGCCAGGACGCCTCCGTCTGACGCCGACGTCCGCGCGTGGTGCCGCACCTGCGGAGCCGAGGAGCAGGCGGCGGACCTGATCGCCGCGAACCGTACCGCCGACTCGATGTATGTCGAGTGGCGGCGCAAGCAGCGGACGGGACTGCGCAGGCTTCAGGAGTCCGCCGTCCCTCTCTTCGAGCGGACCCGGCACTTTCGCGTGTACTGCTCGAACGTCGTCCCCGGACTGATTCAGACCGACGACTACGCGAGGGCGCTGCTGACCGCCATCACCGAGTTCCGCCAGATCCCCAACGACGTTGCCGAGGCCGTCGAAGCGCGTATGGCCCGGTCCCATGTGATCCGCGAGGGTGACCACAGGTTCGCCCTGATCATCGAAGAGGACGTGCTGTACTACGGCTTCGGCGACGCCCATGTCATGGCGGGACAGCTCGGCTATCTGCTGGCCGTCATGGCTTTTCCGTCGGTGTCGCTCGGGATCATTCCCCGGACGGCGGCACGTCGTATGTGGCCCATCGAAACGTTCATGGTGTTCGACGACGAGCGGGCCGCGATCGAGTTGCTGTCAGCCGACGTGACGGTCACCGCACCGACCGAAGTGAAGCTGTACGTCCGGGCGTTCGCCGAATTGGCCGACATGGCCGTTTACGGCACCAAGGCCAGGGCCCTGATCACGGAGGCGATTACCTCACTCGGGTGAGTCGTATGTAATCCGGTGCAACAACCTGGCCCGGCACACCCCGCCAGCCCAACCATGTCCCCATGCCCACAAAAAACCAGACCCCCCAACCATCCCCCCGAGGCTGGCGCATCGACCCCATCCCCAGCCGCCCCGCCTACCGCGACGGCGAGGGAAACATCCGCGTCCCGATCTGGCTGGCCCGCGACGGGCGGCACGTGGCCGACACCGAGATGGTGCTGCTGCCCTCAGAAGCCGAGCTGCTCGGTGAGCGACTCGCCGAAGCCCTCGGCGGGGTCCGGGCCAAGACCCGAAAGCTGTTCGACGGGCGGGCCGGGGTGACCCACATCGGCCCACCCGTCTGGAACTGCGGGCCGCCATGGGGCTAACGCACCTGCGACCGCACCGCCCCCACGCTCGCCCCGATGACCAGCGCGATCGCCAGTGCGTCCGTGGCCGACAGAGCCTGGTGGAGGATCAGGAAACCCGCCGTTGCCGCGATGGCCGGTTCCAGGCTCATCAGGACCGCGAAGGTGGACGCGGGGAGGCGGCGGAGGGCGAGGAGTTCGAGGGTGTACGGGAGTACGGAGGAGAGGATCGCGACCGCCGCGCCGAGGCCTATCGTCGACGGGACCAGGAGCTTCGAGCCCGACTGGATCGCGCCCAGGGGGAGCGACAGGATCGCCGCCACCGCCATCGCCAAGGCAAGGCCGTCCGCCTGCGGGAAGCGGCGGCCCGTACGGGCGCTGAACAGGATGTACACCGCCCAGCACGCTCCCGCCCCGACCGCGTACGCCGCCCCGGCAGCGTCCAGCGACCCGAACCCGTCGCCCCCGCCGCTGCCGAGCAGGGCCACGCCCGCGAGCGCCAGCCCGGCCCAGACGAAGTTGACCAGGCGGCGGGAGGCCAGGACCGAGAGGGCGAGCGGGCCCAGGACCTCCAGGGTCACCGCCGTGCCGAGCGGGATGCGGTCGACCGCCTGGTAGAAGAGGCCGTTCATCCCCGCCATCGCTACGCCGAAGGCGACCACCGTTCCCCAGTCGGCTCGCTTGTAGCCGCGTACCTTCGGACGGCAGATCAACAAGAGGACCAGCGCGGCCGCCAGCAGGCGCAGCGTCACCACTCCCGCCGCCCCCGCCCTCGGCATCAGCATGACCGCGACGGCCGAGCCGAACTGGACCGATATCCCGCCCGCCACCACCAGCGCGACCGGCGCCAGCGCCGCCCTTCGGCCCCCGCTCCCGCCGAGCCCGCCCGCCGCCTCCGGGGTCGCGACGGTCGCCGCCGCGGTGGCGGTCGTCGGCTCTGCGGCGGCGTGCGGAGTGGTCACCGGGGTTCCCCTAGCTAATCGTTAGTTCAGTACGTTGAACTGTCTCGTTAAAATATTGCACCAGCCCGGCCGCTCGGTCCAGCTATTTCTGCCCGCGAAGCGGAATCGTGCCCTCCCATCAATGTAAGCGGCGCTCAGACCCGCCGCCTACTACCCCAGCCCCTCCGCCAGCACCTCCGCCAGATGCCTCGCCCGTCGCCCCGCCAGCTGCTCCAGTTGTGTACGGCACGAGAAGCCGTCCGCCAGGACCTCCGTGCCGGGGGCCGCCGCCCGTACCGCCGGCAGCAGCTCGTCCTCCGCGCAGGCCACCGAGACCTCCCAGTGGCCGCGCTCGAACCCGAAGTTCCCGGCCAGACCGCAGCAGCCGCCGCTCAGCGCACCCGTCAGCCCGGCCCGCTCCCGCAGTCGGCGTTCGGCCGCGTCCCCGAGGACCGCGTGCTGGTGGCAGTGGGTCTGGCCGACGACCTCCCGTCCCACGTACGGCGGGGTCCAGTCCGGCGCGCACTCCTCCAGCGCCTGCGCGAACGTACGTACCGACGCTGCCAGGCGCGCCGCCCTCGGGTCGTCGGGCAGCAGCTCCGGCAGGTCCGTGCGCAGCGCCGCCGCGCAGCTCGGCTCCAGGACGACGACCAGGAGACCGCGGTCGAGCAGCGGCTCCATCACGTCGAGCGCTTGACGCAGGACCGCGCGGGCGCCGCTCAGCTGGCCGGTCGAGACGTACGTCAGACCGCAGCAGACACGGCCCGAGGGCACCACCACCCCCACCCCCGCCGCCTCCAGGACCCGCACCGCCGCCCGGCCGACCTCCGGGGAGAGGTGGTTCGTGAACGTGTCCGGCCAGAGCACGGCCGATACGGGAAGGCCTCTCTGGCGACGCCCCCGCCACCACCCCCCAAACGTCTCCCCCGCCAGCACCGGCAGCCCCCGCTCCGGCGCGATCCCCGCCAGCCGCTTCGCCAGGGCCGCCAGCGGGCGCACCCGGGCCAGCGCGTTCAGGACGCGCGCCCAGGGCGCCGCCAGTCGCAGCCAGCGGGGGAGCCATCCCATCGCGTAGTGGGACGCGGGGCGCAGCCGCCCCCGGTAGTGGTGGTGCAGGAACTCCGCCTTGTACGTGGCCATGTCCACCCCGACCGGGCAGTCGCTGCGGCAGCCCTTGCAGGACAGGCAGAGGTCCAGCGCGTCGCGCACCTCCGGCGAGCGCCAGCCGCCGGTGACGACCTCGCCCGCCAGCATCTCGTGCAGCAGCCGCGCCCGGCCCCGCGTCGAGTGCGCCTCCTCGCCGGTGGCCCGGAAGGACGGACACATCACGCCGCCGCCCGAACCGGCGTCCGTCGTCCGGCACTTGGCCACCCCCACACACCGCCGTACCGCCGCCGAGAAGTCCCCGCCGTCCTGCGGATAGCCGAACTCCACCTCCACCGGCCGCCTCGGCAGCACCGCGAAGCGCAGGTTCTCGTCCAGCCGGGCCGGACGGGCCAGGATCCCCGGGTTGAGCAGCCCCGCCGGGTCCCACACGTCCTTGAACTGCCCGAACAGCCGCACCAGTTCGTCCCCGTACATCTTCGGCAGCAGCTCCGCCCGCGCCTGCCCGTCGCCGTGCTCGCCCGAGAGCGAGCCGCCGTGCGCGGCCACCAGGTCGGCCAGCTCCTCCGAGAAGCGGCGGAAGCGCGCCACACCTGCCGCGCTCATGAGGTCGAAGTCGATGCGGACGTGGACACAGCCGTCGCCGAAATGGCCGTACGGCGTGCCGCGCAGGCCGTGCTCCTTCAACAGGGCCCGGAACTCCCGCAGATACGGGCCGAGCCGCGCGGGCGGCACCGCGCAGTCCTCCCAGCCGGGCCACGCCTCGGTCCCGTCCGGCATCCGCGTCGCCGTCCCGGCCGCGTCCTCGCGTACGCGCCACAGCGTCCGCTGCCCGGCCGGGTCGGTGACCACGGCCGCGTCCAGCGGGACGGCCGTCCGCACCAGCTCACGGGCCCGGGCCAGCGCCTCGGCCGGGGTGGCGCCGCCCGTCTCGACGAAGAGCCAGGCGCCGCCGCGCGGCAGCCCGGCGCCGTCGCGCACCAGGTCGGCGGCCATGCCCTCGACGGTGAGCGGCCCGTACGGCAGCAGGGCGGGCGCCGCCTCGGCCGCCGCGCTCTCGTCGGGGTAGCCGAGCACGGCGAGCGCCCGGGCGGCGGGCGTCTCCACCAGCCGTACGGTCGCCTCGGTCAGCACGCCGAGCGTGCCCTCGCTGCCGCAGAACGCCCGCGCCAGGTCCGTCCCGCGCTCGGGCAGCAGCGCGTCCATCGCGTATCCGGAGATCCGGCGCGGCAGCTCCTGCGGATAGCCGGTGCGCAGCGCGGCGAGGTGCTGTCCGACGAACTCGCGCAGTCCCGCCGGAGCGCCCGTCCAGCCCTGCCCGAGGCGGAGCTCCTCGCCCGCGCCGCTGACCACCGTCAGCCCGTGGACGTTGTCGGCGGTCGTCCCGTACGCCACCGAGTGCGACCCGCACGCGTTGTTGCCGATCATCCCGCCGAGCGTGCACCGGCTGTGCGTCGACGGATCGGGCCCGAACGTCAGCCCGTACGGCCGGACCGCCTCCCGCAGCACATCGAGGACGAGGCCCGGCTGGACCACCGCAGTCCGCGCCTCCACGTCCACCGAGAGCAGCGCCCGCATGTGCCGGGTGAAGTCCAGGACGACGCCGGTGCCGGTGGCCTGGCCCGCGATCGAGGTCCCGCCGCCGCGCGGCACCACCGGCACCCCCTGCTCCCGGCAGACGGCGAGCGCCGCCGCCACGTCCTCGGCGTCCCGGGGCGCGACCACTCCGTACGGCACGCGCCGGTAGTTGGACGCGTCCATCGTCGTCAGCGCCCGCGCGCCCGCCGAGAAGTCGACCTCCCCGCGCACGACCGCCCGCAGTTCCCGCTCCAATGCCCCGGAAGCCCCCGTACGCCCCCGTCCACCCGCATCACCCGTGTCGCCCATGGGAAACAGCCTGCCCGCCGTAGGCCGGACTACGGCGGGCCCCGCCTCCGGCGCGTCTCGCGGGGTGGACCGGAGCCGCGCGCTCCACGGCGTGCCGATACCCTGCGCTCGTGGCTGAGATCCAGATTCCCGCTGACATGAAGCCCGCCGACGGCCGTTTCGGCGCGGGCCCCTCCAAGGTGCGTACGGAGGCGCTGGACGCCCTGGCCGCCACCGGTACCTCGCTCCTCGGCACCTCCCACCGCCAGGCCCCGGTCAAGAACCTGGTCGGCGAGGTCCGCCAGGGCGTACGGGACCTGTTCTCGCTGCCCGAGGGGTACGAGGTGATCCTGGGCAACGGCGGCTCGACCGCGTTCTGGGACGTCGCGACGCACGGGCTGATCGAGAACAAGTCGCAGCACCTGAACTTCGGCGAGTTCTCGTCCAAGTTCGCCAAGGCCGCGAAGCTCGCGCCGTGGCTGGCCGAGCCGTCGGTGATCGCCTCCGAGCCCGGCACGCACCCCGAGCCGGTCGCCGAGGCGGGCGTCGACGTCTACGCCTTCACCCACAACGAGACCTCCACCGGTGTCGCCGCCCCCGTCAAGCGGGTCGCGGGCGCCGACGAGGGCGCGCTCGTCCTGGTCGACGCGACCTCCGGCGCGGGCGGTCTGCCGGTCGACATCGCCGAGAGCGACGTCTACTACTTCGCCCCGCAGAAGTCCTTCGCCTCCGACGGCGGTCTGTGGATCGCGGCGTTCTCCCCGGCCGCGCTGGAGCGCGCCGCGCGGATCCACGCGTCCGGCCGCCACATCCCGGAGTTCTTCAGCCTCCCGACGGCGATCGACAACTCGCTGAAGAACCAGACGTACAACACCCCGGCGCTCGCCACGCTGTTCCTCCTCAACGAGCAGCTGAAGTGGATCAACGGCCAGGGCGGCCTCGCCTGGTCGACGGCCCGCACGAAGGACTCGTCGAGCCGTCTGTACGGCTGGGCCGAGGACTCCAAGCACGCCGCGCCCTTCGTCGCCGACCCGGCGAAGCGCTCGCAGGTCATCGGCACGATCGACTTCGCGGACGACGTCGACGCGGCGGCGGTCGCGAAGGTGCTGCGGGCGAACGGGATCGTGGACACGGAACCGTACCGCAAGCTCGGCCGCAACCAGCTCCGCGTGGCGATGTTCCCGGCGATCGACCCGTCGGACGTCGAGGCCCTGACGGCGTGCATCGATTACGTGATCGAACAGCTCTGAGTCTCGCCTGCGGGCCGTCCCCCACTGATCGCGCAGTTCCCCGCGCCCCTAGGAGGGCCCTCCGGGCCCATCCCCGGGGCGCGGGCCAGGCCGCCCGCTCCCCCTCCCCCGCCGCTGTGGGCAATCGTGCCGCTAAGGGCGGCACGGGTGGGCACAGCGGCACCCGGCGGCGCCGCTAGCCCTCACCCCCGCCGGAACCTCCGCTTAAGCCCCACCCAGGCCGCCCCCGCGCCCACGATCGCGATCGCCCCGTACACAAAGTTCCGGTTCCCACCGGAGTCCGAGCCCCCACCGCCCGCTCCCCCGCCCGACGGCGAACTCCCCTTGTCGGAGGGGGATTTCGAGGCCGAGGCGACCGGCACCCGGACCACCGGGCTCCCCTCCCCCTCGCTCCCGAACAGCAGCGCCTTCCCGTCCAGCGTGTACGTGACGGACTCCGCCTGCCGCATCAGCGGGGCGGAGACACCGTGCCGAGCCCCCAGCTTCCCGTCCTTCCAGTCGTACTCGGCCGCCCAGAAATACCCCCGCAGCGCCAGCTTCGACCCGTCCGGGGAGAACGCGCCGTCGGTGACCCACGGCACGTCGTCGACCCGCCGGAACACGTTCGTGCCGGACGTGGAGAGCCGCGACGGGCCCTCGTACAGCCCCCCGCCGCCCTCCTTCTTCGACGCGATGTAGAGGCGGCCGGTCTTGGGGTGGACCATCAGCGCCTCGGCGTTGCGCGGCCCGTCGGCGTACTTCACGACGTACTGCGTCGCCTTGACGGTCGCGTCCTTGAGCCGCGCGGGCTCGGGGAACTTGTAGATCCAGACGTTCTTCCAGGTGCCGCCCAGGTTGTCCCCGATGTCCCCGACGTACACGTTCCCGTCCGGGCCGACCGAGATCGCCTCGACGTCGCGCGGCTTCCCGACGCCGGTCAGGGTGATCGTGGCGACGGTCTCACCGGTCTTGGAGTCGACCGCGTACACGTACGGCCCGTCGTCGCTGTCGTTGTGCGTCCAGTAGATCCCGGGGTGCGCCCGGCTGGCGGCGAGGCCGCTGGACTCCTTGATCCGGGGATCCTTGATCGTGAAGTCACCGTCACCACCGTCGGCGGCGGCCGGTCCGACCGCCCCCAGCACGACGAGCCCGGCGGCCATGGCGGCGGACAGAAGCGAACGCATCGGGAAACGCATGGGACCAAGTGTCCATCGTCACGTGGCAGCCCGTCGAAGCCGTCCAGGTGATCCGCCATCATGGCCCCATGCGTTTCATGTTCGTCGGCGACTCCATGACCATCGGACGCGCCGGCGACATCACCTGGCGCTACCGCATGTGGCAGCACCTCAGCACGTCCTTCGACGGCCCCTTCGAGATCGTGGGGCCGCGCACCGAGCTGTACGACACGGAGGCGGGCGCCCCGCTGTCGTACGCGTACGGGGCGGCGGACTTCCCGGCCCCGGCCCGCCGCCACCTCTCCGGCTGGGGCGAGGGCTGGCTGCACATGGCCCCGCTGATCCGCGAGGCGGCGGCCGGGGCGGGCGCCGACGTCCTGCTGGTCTCCCTCGGCCTGATAGACCTCGGCTTCTACACCGACAGCGATCAGACGGCGGCCAACGTGCGCGCCTTCGTGACCCAGGCGCGCGCGGCGAACCCGGCCGTCCGCATGGTCCTGCTCCCGGTCATCCCGAACGTCCGCGCCGAGTCGGACGCCCCCTTCGCGGCCGAGGTGGCCCGCTTCAACGAACTCCTGGCGAAGGCGGTCGCGGACCTGGACCAGCCGTCCTCCCCGCTGCTCCTCGCCTCCCACCCGCCGACGTACGACATCCACCAGGACACGTACGACGGCACCCACCCCTCGGCCTCGGGCGAGCACAAGCTGGCGGCGGCGTTCGCCGAGGCGATGCACCAGGGGTGGGGGGTGGGCGGGGCGTACGCGGGCTGACGCCCGGGGCCTACCAGGCGAACGCCTCCGGCGACGGCCCCGGACCCGGGAAGATCTCCTCCAGGGACGCCAGCAGCTCCTCGTCCAGCTTCAGCTCGACCGCGCGCAGGGCCGAGGCCAGCTGGTCCGCCGTGCGCGGGCCGACGATCGGGCCGGTCACGCCCGGCCGGGTGAGCAGCCAGGCAAGACCGACCTCGCCCGGCTCCAGGCCGTGCTTGGCGAGCAGGTCCTCGTACGCCTGGATCCGGGCCCGTACGACCGGGTCCTTCAGCGAATCGGCCGCCCGGCCGCCGGTCGACCGCGATCCCCCGCCCTCGCGCTCCTTGCGCAGCGCCCCGCCGAGGAGGCCCCCGTACAGCGGGGACCAGGGGATGATCCCGACGCCGTACTCCTGGGCGGCCGGGATGACCTCCATCTCGGCGCGGCGCTCGGCGAGGTTGTAGAGGCACTGCTCACTGACCAGACCCAACCGCCCGGTGCGGGAGGCCACTTCATTGGCCTGAGCGATCTTGTAGCCGGGGAAGTTCGACGTGCCGACGTACAGGATCTTCCCTTCCCGTACGAGGACGTCCATGGCCTGCCAGATCTCCTCGAAGGGAGTGGCGCGGTCCACGTGGTGGAACTGGTAGACGTCGATGTAGTCCGTACCGAGCCGCTTCAGGCTGCCCTCGACCGCCCGGCGGATGTTGAGCGCCGACAGCTTGTCGTGGTTCGGCCAGACGGGGGCGCCGTCGACGGACATGTTCCCGTACGCCTTCGTGGCCAGGACCGTCTTGTCGCGGCGCCCGCCGCCCCGCGCGAACCAGTTGCCGATGATCTCCTCGGTGCGGCCCTTCCCGGCGCTCTGACCGTAGACATTGGCGGTGTCGAAGAAATTGACGCCCGCGTCCTGCGCGGCGTCCATGAGCGCGTGGCTGTCGGCCTCGTCGGTCTGCGGGCCGAAGTTCATGGTGCCGAGGACGAGACGGCTGACCTTGAGACCGGTGCGTCCGAGCTGTGTGTACTCCATGAGGTACCAGCGAACGCCTTGAAGTGCGCTTCAAGCAAGCACCACGCGCCACGCGGCTGCTACCAGGCGAAGGCCTCCGGCGACGGGCCCGGTCCGGGGAAGATCTCGTCGAGCCCGGCCAGCACCTCCTCGCTCAGCTCCAGCTCGACCGCCCGCAGAGCCGATGCGAGCTGCTCGGCGGTGCGCGGGCCGACGATCGGGCCGGTCACGCCCGGCCGCGTGAGCAGCCACGCCAACGCCGCCTCGCCCGGCTCCAGTTCGTGCTTGGCGAGCAGGTCCTCGTACGCCTGCACCTGCGCCCGGACCGCCGGATCCGCGAGCCCGGCGGCGGACCGGCCGCCCTTCGTACGCGCCCCGTCCCCCGCCCGCTCCTTGCGCAGGGCACCGCCGAGCAGGCCCTGGTGGAGCGGGGACCAGGGGATGATCCCGACGCCGTACTCCTGGGCGGCGGGAATGACCTCCATCTCGGCGCGGCGCTCGGCGAGGTTGTAGAGGCACTGCTCGCTGACGAGCCCCAACCGCCCGGTGCGGGCAGCGACTTCATTCGCCTGGGCGATCTTGTAACCGGGGAAGTTGGAGGTACCGACGTACAGGACCTTGCCCTGCTGTACGAGGACGTCCATCGCCTGCCAGATCTCCTCGAAGGGAGTGGCGCGGTCGACGTGGTGGAACTGGTAGACGTCGATGTAGTCCGTGCCGAGCCGCTTCAGGCTGGCCTCCACCGAGCGCCGGATGTTGAGCGCGGAGAGCCGGTCGTGGTTGGGCCAGGAGGTGACGTTCCAGGGGGTGCCGTCCTGGGTCATGTTCCCGTAGCCCTTGGTCGCCAGGACCGTCTTGTCGCGGCGCCCACCACCCTGCGCGAACCAGGACCCGACGATCTCCTCGGTGAGGCCCTTGCGTTCGGCCTTGCCGTAGATGTTCGCGGTGTCGAAGAAGTTGATACCGGCGTCGTGGGCGGTGTCCATGAGCGCGTGGCTGTCGGCCTCGTTCGTGAGGCCGCCGAAGTTCATGGTGCCGAGGACGAGACGGCTGACCTTGAGACCTGTGCGTCCGAGCTGCGTGTACTCCATGAGGTACCAGCGAACCTGTTGAAGTGCGCTCCAAGCAAGCGCCGTTCAGCGGCGTTCAGTCGCGGGGGAACTCGTCGGTGGTGAGGGTGAGTCCGACGGGGGTCTGGGTGAGGTCGATCGGGTCACCGAAACCGAGCGAAAGCGTGCAGTGATATTCGCCTTCCTTCGGCAGGGTGTACAGGTGCCACTTGCCGGTGTACGGGTCGACGATCAGGTAGGCGGGGACGCCGGCGGCGGCGAAGGCGGCCTTCTTGGGGCCGTAGTCGTTGTCGGCAGTGCCCCTGGAAATCACCTCGGCGACGAATTCGATGTCCTCGTAATGCCAGTGCCCCTTGTCGTCCCGGGCCGCTCCGTCCTTCAGTGCCACGACGTCGCAGGCAAAGCCGTTTAGATGGCCGGGAAAGTCGATGCGGACGTCAGAGGCCATACGCTTCCGTGGGTATTTGGTTCGCAACTGCTCGATGAGGTCCAGGATGATCTCGAAATGGACCTGCCGCTGCGGCGTCATGAAGATATGCCCCCCGACAATCTCGGTCTTGCACCCGGGGATGGGCATCCCTTCGAGCCACTC
Source organism: Streptomyces melanogenes (assembly GCF_014649795.1). GTDB lineage: Bacteria > Actinomycetota > Actinomycetes > Streptomycetales > Streptomycetaceae > Streptomyces > Streptomyces noboritoensis. The sequence goes on along the minus strand of NZ_BMTS01000002.1, from coordinate 273,652 downwards.
GAACATTGCGTCCAAAGTGACTTCGTTGTCGCTCTCGGCCATCTCGATCCTGTCGGTCTCAATGACGGTCATCGCGGCGCTCCTCCCCGGCCGCCGCTCTGTAGCGGCCAGCCGCTTAGTACAACGATACGCACGGCACCAAGGACACGGGCTGTCGAACCCAAGTGCGTACGCGGCTAGGACCCCGCGAACCAGCTCGACGCGTCGAGGCGGAACGCCTCCGGCGGGACGACCGTGCGCAGGGCCGCCTCCATGCCGCGTACGGGACCGGCGCCCAGCGTACGGACCCAGTCGGCGCGCAGTTCGTCGAACACGGCCGCCGACCGGGCGAGCGCGTCGAGGCCGCGCGGGGTGATGCGGACGACCTTGCGGCGGGCGTCGGCGGGGTCGTCGGCGCGTTCGGCGTAGCCCAGGGCCTCCAGGCGGTCGACGGTCTTGCCGGCGGCCTGCTTGGAGACGCCGAGCCGCCGCCCGATCTCGCTCGCGGTCGCCCCGCCGGGCCCGACGGCCTGGAGCGCGAAGCCGTGGGCGGGCCGGAGGTCCGGGTGGCCCTGGCGGGCGAGCTCGGCGTGGAGGCGGTCGATGAGGGAGCGGAACCCGCCGAGGAGGAGCAGGGGCAGCTCGTAGCCGGGGGTGGGCGCCTCCTCGCTTTCCTCGTTGCGAGAACCGACAACCTGGTTTACCTTCTTATCGTCAACCACGTTGTCCATCTTACGGGGAGCAGGAACGCCGTGACATTCGTCGAGCACACCCTGGAGTCCGCACCGGCCGAGTCGCGCCGCGCGATGGAGGGGACGATCAAGAACCTGGGGCACCTGTCCCCTGCCGTGGCCCGGCTGGCCACCTCACCGCACACACTGGAGGGCTTCCTGAAGATGAGCGCCCTCTTCGAGCGGACGACGCTCGAACCGGTCGCCCGCGAGGTCGTGATCATGACGGTCGCCACCCGCAACGCGTGCGACCTGTGCGTGAACATGCACACGGCCAAGCTGCGAGGCCTCGGCGCGCCGGAGGAGCTGATAGCCGAGCTGCGGGAGGGCAAGCCGCTGACGGACGAACGCCTCGAAGCCGTACGGGAGTTCACGCTGGCCGTGTACGCGACGGCGGGCGCGGTCCCCGACGACGCCCTGGACGCGTTCCTGTCCCACGGCCACACCCGCCAGAACGCCCTGGAGGTGGTCCTGGGCATCGGGGCGTACACCGTGTCGACGTTCGCCAACCGCCTGACGGGCGCGTCGCACTGAGTGCGGGCCTTCGCCCTCTCAGCCGCGTGCCGCCGCCACCGCCACGACGACGAACATCAGCACGAGCACACCGGCCATGATCCGGTTCCTGGTCTTCGGGTTCACGCGTATGAGCGTAACGAACGCCCGCCCGGCTCCGTTCGGCCACCCCGGGCGCGCCACCGTACGCGGGCGATGACTCGCTGTTACCGTCCCGAAGGTGGATCACGTACGGCGTCGACGACACCGCCTCGTTCCGGTCACCCTCCTCGTGGTGGGGCTGCTGCTTTCGGGCTGCTCCTCGGGGTCGGACGAATCCCCCAGCCCGCCGGGCGACACCTCGCAGACCGAGGAGCCCACCGCGCCGCCGCCCCCGGAGCCGACCGGGCAGCCGACCGAGGACACGGGCGGTCAGCAGACCAGCGGCGGCAGCAGCGGCGGCTTCAACACGGCGGGGCGGGTCTCGACCGACTTCGACGGGGTGTGGCCCAGCGTCAAGGTGACCTTCACCAACCCCACCACCGACGCGTACAGCGGCACCGCGACCGTCTACGACTGCAGCCCCACGGGCCGCTGGACGACCAGGACCGGCCCTCAGCCGGTCAAGCTCTCACCCGATGAATCCGTGACACTTGAATGGGTGTTCGAGAACACCTCGAACGCGCCGCTCATCCCCGTCCACACCGCGTGCGTGAAGACGACCGGCACCCCCGAACCGCAGAGCAGCCCGTTCCCGGCCGACACCGTGCCGCCGGACCCGGATGAGGAGCCCGACCCCGATTCCTCCGCGTCCCCCTCCCTCGACGCCACCTGACCCAGGAGGCAGCGCATGGAGGAGCAGCCCACCCCGGCCCGGCCCCCGTGGGGCAACTGGCTCAAGGCCGTCGCCGGGTTCGTCGCGCCCACGACCCTGCTCACCGGGCTCCTCCTCTACTTCGGCTACGCGTACAGCTCCTCCTTCTACGCGTACTTCGGCATCGATCTCGCCACCCTCGGCCTGTCCACCCAGGACCTGCTGCTGCGCAGCGCGGCGGGCCTGTACATGCCCTTGGCCGTGGCGCTCGCCGCCGGGCTCGCGGGAGCGCTCGGGCTCGCCTGGGTCTCCTCCATCGGCGACGCACGGCCGGTCCTGGTGCGCCGCCTGGGGCGCGTGGGCGTGGGGCTCGCCGTCAGCGGCGGCGCGCTCTTCGTCCTCGGGCTGCTCGGCGGGCTCCAGGTGTGGCCCGCCGGGCCGCTCGACACCCCGCTGCTCTTCGGCGGCGGCCTGCTGCTCGTGGTGTACGGGCGCACCCTGCACCTCAAGACCACCGGCCACCCCTTCCCCGGCGAGCTGAAGGCCCTCGCCGTCGTGGCGGCGCTGGTCGCCCTGAGCTCGTTCTGGGCCGTACAGGCCTACGCCCAGAGCCACGGCAGGGACGACGGGCGGGAGCTGGCCCGGAATCTGTGGCACCGGCCGACCGTGGTCGTCGACACCCCCGAGCAGCTCTACTTCGGGGCCGCGCCGGTGAAGGAGACCTCGCTGCCGGCGGGCGGCCCGGGGCAGAAGTACAAGTACCGCTACCGAGGCGTGCGGCTGCTCGCCCAGTCCGGGAACCGCATGTTCCTCATCCCGGACGGCTGGACCCGTACCCGAGGGTTCGTGATCATGGTCCCGGCGGACGGCACCGTCCGCGTCGCCTTCCGCCCCGGCTGAGCCGGACCTCACACCCCCAGCCCCCACCGCCCCACCACCTCGTACCGGGGCTGCTCCCCCACCACCCCGCCCACCGGCAGCCGGCTGCGGACCAGGACCAGCTCCTCCGTCTGCCACGCCGTGCCCTCGAAGGGCGTCAGGGCGTCGACGTACGGGTGCAGGTCGGCCCCCGACCGGCTGCGGGCCAGCGTCAAGTGCGGGTGGTAGCGGCGGTGCTCCTCCATCGACACACCCGCGCGGCGGGCCGCCGCGTCCGTCCGTTCGGCCAGCAGCCGCAGCGCGTCGAGCGCGCCCGCGACGCCCGCCCACAGCACCTTGTCCCCGAACCGGCCGCCCCCGTGCAGGCGCAGCTCGAAGGGCGGGGTGCGGTGGGCGGCCCGGGCCAGGCGGGTGTGCAGGTCCGGCAGCAGACCCTCGTCCACCTCGCCCAGGAACGCCAGCGTCAGGTGCCAGTCGTCGCGGCCCGCCCAGCGCAGGTGGTCCGCGCCGGGCAGGGCGTGCAACTCGTCCACCGCCGCGCCGAGTTCGGCCAGCCGGGGCGACGGGGGCAGCACGGCCACGAAGAGTCTCATGCTCATGGGACCAGTTTTGCCCCAGGGGAAAGACTCGTCACGCCGCCGTGGCCAGTTGCTCCCTCGGGACGAACTCCACGTGCCTGCGCCCGCGCCGCAGGTCGACCTTCAACTTCAGGTTCGCCGCCCGCGCCAGCATCAGGCCGACGCCGACCGCCGCGAGGGCGCAGATCAGTCCGCCCAGGGCGAGGCTGACCCGTACGCCGTACTCGTCCGTGAGCCAGCCGAAGAGCGGGCCGCCCAGCGGGGTGCCGCCGGTGAAGACCATCATGAACAGGCTCATCACCCGGCCGCGCATCTCCGGGTCGGTGGCCATCTGGACGGAGGCGTTGGCCGTGACGTTCACCGTCAGGCCGAGGACGCCGATCGGGAGCAGGAGGGCGATGAAGAGCGCCATGCCGGGCGCCATCGCCGCCGCGATCTCGATGACCGCGAACAGGCCCGCCGCCCCGGCCAGCATGCGCAGCCGCGTCGTGCCCCGGCGGGCCGCCAGCAGTGCGCCGATCAGGGAGCCGATCGCCATCAGGCTGTTGAACAGGCCGTACATCCCGGAGCCGCCGTGGAAGACGTCATGGGCGAAGGCGCTCAGCCAGATCGGGAAGTTGAAGCCGAAGGTGCCGACGAAGCCGACCAGGACGATCGGCCAGATCAGCTCCGGGCGCTTGGAGACGTAGTCCAGGCCCTCGCGGAGCTGGCCCTTGCCGCGCGGTGCGAGCTTGGTGGGCCGCAGGTCGGCCGTGCGCATCAGGGCGAGGCCCGCCAGCGGGGCGAGGAAGGAGAGGCCGTTGGCCAGGAACGCCCAGCCGGGGCCCACCGCCGCCATCACCGCGCCCGCGACGGCGGGACCGACGAGCCGCGCCGACTGGAAGTTGGCCGAGTTGAGGCTGACCGCGTTGCGGACCTGGTCGGGGCCCACCATCTCGGAGACGAAGGACTGCCGGGTCGGGTTGTCGACGACGGTGACCAGGCCGGTGAAGAACGCGGTCACGTAGACGTGCCAGACCTCGACGTTCCCGGAGAGCGTCATGGCCGCCAGGAACAGACCGCCGAGGCCCATCGCGCTCTGGGTGACGAAGAGGATGCTCCGCTTGGCGAAGCGGTCGGCGATGACGCCGCCGTACAGCCCGAAGAGCAGCATCGGCAGGAACTGCATGGCGGTGGTGATGCCCACCGCCACCGAGGAGCCGGTGATCTGGAGGACCAGCCAGTCCTGGGTGATCCGCGCCATCCACGTACCGATGTTGGAGACGATGGCACCGGAGAAGAACAGCCGGTAGTTGGGGATCGCGAGGGAGGAGAAGGTCCCTCGTCCGTTGCCGGTGGCAGCGGTGTCGTGGGTGGATTTGTGTGCGGGGGCGGAGTCTGCTCCGGATCCCGTACTCAAAGGGGTTCGCCTCCTTTTCTGCGCGGTCAGTTCACAGGTGTGCGAGCTTCTCCAGTACGGGTGCGGCGGCGCGCAGCTTCGCCCACTCGTCCTCGTCCAGGCCTTCCGCGAGGGAAGCCAGCCAGGCGTTGCGCTTGCGGCGGCTCTCTTCGAGCATCGCCTCGGCCTCTTCGGTCTGGCTGACCACCTTCTGGCGGCGGTCGTCGGGGTGCGGCTCCAGCCTGACCAGTCCCTTCGCCTCCAGCAGCGCGACGATGCGGGTCATCGACGGCGGCTGGACGTGCTCCTTGCGGGCCAGCTCACCGGGGGTGGCCGAGCCGCAGCGGAAGAGGGTGCCGAGTACCGACATCTCGGTGGGGCTCAGCGACTCGTCGACGCGCTGGTGCTTCAGGCGCCTGCTCAGGCGCATGACCGCCGAGCGGAGGGAGTTCACGGCGGCGACGTCGGCGTCGCTGTCGTGGGGCAGGTCAGACATGTTCGTTAGAATAACTCATTACTCTGGCTAAATACCAGCCCGGTACCCCTCGGGTACCACCGGCGTGCCGCGACATCCGTCGCGCACCACCACACACATCACCCGAATGAGTGAGAGCTATCGGAAAAGTGACGCACCGGGGCGGGGCCTGCGGCGACCCTCGTCCCATGGGGACCAGCGTGCTCAGCCTGCGGATAGACGGTGAGCTGCTCGAACGGCTCCGGCAGCATGCCGCCAAACGCGGAATGAGCGTCCAGGACTATGTGGTCCGGACGCTCATTCGCGACGACTTCGACGAGCGGCTCCAGGCCGCTGCCGCCGAGACGGAGAAGTTCTACGGGGCGGCCTAGCGCCCCCTCGACTACGTAAGACCCAGCGCCGGCATCAGGTAGTAGAAGCCGAACACCGCCGAGACGATGTACATCGCCACCGGCACGTCACGGCCGCGCCCGGCCACCAGGCGCAGCACCGTGAAGGTGACGAAGCCCATGCCGATGCCGTTGGTGATGGAGTACGTGAACGGCATCATCACCATCGTCACGAACGCCGGGATCGCGATCGTCCAGTCGTCCCAGTCGATCTGCCGGATCGAGCCGGACAGGATCAGGAAGCCCACCGCGAGCAGCGCCGGGGTGGCCGCCTGGGACGGGACCATGGTGGCGAGCGGGGTCAGGAACAGCGCGACCGTGAACAGGCCGCCGGTGACGACGTTGGCGAAGCCGGTGCGCGCGCCCTCGCCGACGCCCGCCGTGGACTCCACGAAGCAGGTGGTGGCCGAGGAGGACGAGGCGCCGCCCGCGGCGACCGCGATGCCGTCCACGAACAGCACCCGGTTGATGCCCGGCATGTTGCCCTCGGCGTCGGTCAGCTTGGCCTCGTCGCTGATGCCCATGATCGTGCCCATGGCGTCGAAGAAGCACGACAGCAGCACGGTGAAGACGAACAGGACGCCGGTCAGCACACCGACCTTGTCGAAGCCGCCGAACAGGCTGACCTTGCCGAGCAGGCCGAAGTCGGGGCTGGCGACCGGGTTGCCGGGCCAGGTCGGGGTGGTCAGGCCCCAGGACGGGACGGTCGCCACCGCGTTGACGATCATCGCGAGGCCGGTCATCACGACGATCGAGATGAGGATCGCGCCGGGCACCTTGCGCACCAGCAGCGCCAGCGTCAGCAGGACGCCCAGGATGAAGACCAGGACCGGCCAGCCGAGCAGATGGCCGTTGCCGCCGAGCTGGAGCGGGACGGTGGTGTGGGCGGCGTCCGGGATGCGCGAGACGAAGCCCGAGTCGACCAGGCCGATCAGCATGATGAACAGGCCGATGCCGATCGCGATGCCCTTGCGCAGGCCCAGCGGCACCGCGTTCATCACGCGCTCGCGCAGCCCGGTGGCGACCAGGATCATCACCACGAAGCCCGCGAGGACGACCATGCCCATCGCGTCCGGCCAGCTCATCCGGGGCGCCAGCTGGAGGGCGACCACGGTGTTCACGCCGAGCCCGGCGGCCAGCGCGATCGGCACGTTGCCGATGACGCCCATCAGGAGCGTGGTGAAGGCGGCCGTCAGCACGGTGGCGGTGACCAGCTGGCCGCCGTCGAGCTGATGCCCGTACATGTCCTTCGCGCTGCCCAGGATGATCGGGTTCAGCACGATGATGTAGGCCATCGCGAAGAAGGTGGCGAAGCCGCCGCGGACCTCACGGGCGAGGGTGGAGCCCCGCTCGGAGATCTTGAAGTAGCGGTCCAGTGCGTTGACCGGCGGCTTCGGGGCTGACGGTACGTCGACCTTGGCGGTGGCCGAGGGGGACATGCGGAACCTCAGTCGTGAGACGGGGCGGGGGGCAGGGAAATGCGGAAAGCGGCCTCAACCCGAACTTCTTTGGACGTTTCAACGAACAAAACGAGTCAGCCGTAAGCCGTTTCAGTATGAATACATAAGGCAAAGATCGCTATCTCCGCGCGTAGACACAAGGGGCGCCTGGGCCGTGAGAGGCCCGAGGGGGCCCCGGCCCCCTCCCCCTACACTGATCGCATGGCGAAGTGGACACCCAAGCACGAGGCGCCGGAGCCCCTGGAAGGGCCCGTCGTCGCCACCATCACCGGCGGCACGATCCTCTGGTTCGTCCTCTTCCTCGTCCAGCTGCCGTTCTACGGCTGGTTCGACGACCACGGACACCTGTGGTGGGTGTGGACCTGCCTGGCCGGCGGCGGTCTCGGCCTGATCGGCATCTGGTACGTACGGGGGCGCGACGCGGCCCTCAAGCGGCACGCGGCGGAGCAGGCGGAGGCGGAGAGCCGGTAGGAGCGGCCCCTGCGGCACGTACCGCCAGAGGACCATTCGTCTCCTCCCTTGGTCGGATGTTCGACGTTCCCGGCAGGTGAAGCGGGAATTCCCCCCGTACCGTCGAAATCATGACGCAGCGCGCCAATATCGACGCCGGGGCGGAACTCGACCCCGTCCACCCCGTGCCGCCGCCCGTGGCGCCCGGCCGGGCCACCGGTCTGACCACCGCCGAAGTCGCCGAACGCGTCGCCCGGGGCGAGGTCAACGACGTACCGGTGCGCAGCAGCCGCTCGACCACCGAGATCGTCCGCGCCAACGTCTTCACCCGCTTCAACGCGATCATCGGCGTCCTGTGGCTGATCATGCTCTTCGTGGCGCCCCTCCAGGACAGCCTCTTCGGCTTCGTGATCATCGCCAACACGGGCATCGGCATCATCCAGGAGCTGCGCGCCAAGAAGACCCTGGACGGGCTCGCGGTCATCGGCGAGGCCAAGCCGACGGTCCGGCGCGACGGGGTCGCCGCCGAGATCTCCACGTCCGAGATCGTCCTCGGCGACCTGGTGGAGCTCGGCCCCGGCGACAAGGTGGTGGTCGACGGCGAGGTGGTGGAGACCGACGGCCTCGAAGTCGACGAGTCGCTGCTCACCGGTGAGGCCGACCCCGTACTGAAGAAGCCCGGCGACCGGATGATGTCCGGGTCGTTCGTGGTCGCGGGCGGTGGCGCGTTCACGGCGACGAAGGTGGGGCGCGAGGCGTACGCGGCGCAGCTCGCGGAGGAGGCCAGCCGCTTCACGCTGGTCCACTCCGAGCTGCGCTCGGGCATCTCGATGATCCTCAAGTACGTGACGTGGCTGATGGTCCCGACCTCCATAGGCCTGATCATCAGCCAGCTCGTCGTCAAGGACGACAATTTCAAGCAGTCCGTGGCGTACACGGTGGGCGGCATCGTCCCGATGATCCCCGAGGGTCTTGTGCTGCTCACCTCGGTGGCGTTCGCGATCGGGGTGATCCGGCTCGGCCGCAAGCAGTGCCTGGTCCAGGAGCTCCCGGCGATCGAGGGCCTCGCGCGCGTGGACGTGGTCTGCCTCGACAAGACGGGCACGCTCACCGAGGGCGGCATGGACGTCACCGAGCTGCGGCCGCTGGGGGGCGCGGACGAGGCGTACGTACGGAAGGTGCTCGGCGCGCTCGGCGAGTCCGACCCGCGTCCCAACGCGTCGCTCCAGGCGATCATCGACGCATACCCGGACAGCGAGGAGTGGCGGTGCAGGGAGTCGCTGCCGTTCTCGTCGGCGCGCAAGTACAGCGGGGCGGCGTTCAGCGAGGGGGACGGGGAGAACTCGACGTGGCTGCTCGGCGCGCCGGACGTGCTGCTGCCGCCCGGTGACCCGGCGCTCGCGGAGATCGACGGGCTGAACGAGCAGGGGCTGCGGGTCCTGCTCCTCGCCCGGGCCCGGCGCGAGCTGGACGACCCGCAGGTGGCGGCGGACGCGCGGGCGACGGCGCTGGTCGTCCTGGAGCAGCGGCTGCGCCCCGACGCGGGTGACACCCTGCGCTACTTCGAGGAGCAGAACGTCCACGCGAAGGTCATCTCCGGTGACAACGCGGTGTCGGTGGGCGCGGTGGCGGGGAAGCTGGGGCTGCCGGGCGCGGAGAACACGGTGGACGCGCGGCAGCTGCCGACGGACCAGGCGGAGATGGCGGCGGTCCTCGACTCGAACGCCGTCTTCGGCCGGGTGACTCCCCAGCAGAAGCGGGACATGGTGGCGGCGCTCCAGTCGCGCGGGCACACGGTGGCGATGACGGGGGACGGCGTCAACGACGTCCTCGCGCTGAAGGACGCGGACATCGGCGTCTCGATGGGGTCGGGCTCGGAGGCGACGCGGGCGGTCGCGCAGATCGTCCTGCTCAACAACAGCTTCGCGACGCTGCCGTCGGTGGTGGCGGAGGGCCGCCGGGTGATCGGCAACATCACGCGGGTCGCGACGCTGTTCCTGGTAAAAACGGTCTACTCAGTACTCCTCGCCCTGCTGGTGGTCTGCACCCAGGTGGAATACCTGTTCCTGCCGCGGCACTTGACGCTGCTGTCCACGCTGACGATCGGCATCCCGGCGTTCTTCCTGGCCCTGGCGCCGAACACGGAACGGGCGAAGCCGCACTTCGTACGGCGGGTGATGCGGTACGCCATTCCCGGCGGGGTGATCGCGGCGGTGACGACGTTCGCGACGTACTTGCTGGCGCGGCACTACTACGTGGGCGACGGCGCCCGGGAGGCCGAGACGAGCGCCGCCACCCTGACGCTGTTCCTGGTCTCGATGTGGGTCCTGGCGATCATCGCCCGCCCGTACACCTGGTGGCGCATCTGCCTGGTCCTGTCCATGGCCGCGGCCTTCCTCCTGGTCCTGGCGGTCCCGTGGCTCCAGACCTTCTTCGCCCTGAAACTGGTGGGGACGACGTTGCCGTGGGCCGCGGTGGGGATTGCGGTAGTGGGGGCGGGGCTGCTGGAGGTGGCGTGGAGGTGGGTGGACCGCCGCTTCCCGACGTAGCCCGGGGTTCGTCTGCGGGCCGCCCCCAACTGGTCGCGCAGTTCCCCGCGCCCCCTATAGGGGCGCGGGGAACTGCGCGGCCAGCCCAGCACGGTCCGCAGACGAACGAAGCGGGGTGCAGGGGCCGCAGGCCCCGCAACGGGGGTCCGGGGGCGCAGCCCCCGGGAGACGGGCCTCCACCACCCACCCACCCCCGGAGGGTTTAGGGAAGGGGCGGGGTGGGGGCCTCCCCCCTAGTCGAACCAGCGCGCTCGCGCCAGTTCCCCCGTCCGCGACGGGTCCTCCAACAGCGCCGCCACCTCGAACCGCCGGGGCCACTGCCCCGCCGCCCAGGCGAGCGCCGCCGCGACCCCCTCCAGGGTCGCCGCGTGCAGCACCCCGTCAGGGGCCCGGCGCCAGTCCAGCTCGACCCCGCCCGCCAACAGCTCCTCGTGCTCGACGTACGTCGAAGGAGTCGCCGCACCCAGCAGAACCCGTACCGCCTCGGGGACTTCATGCTCGGTCCCGACCGACGTCACCTCCGCCGTCACCGACTCACCGAGACGACGGACCTGAAGCAGGTCGGCAAGGTCCGCGGCCCGCGCCGGGGCCACCGGCAGCAGCGGCACCCCCGACGCCAGCGGCAGCAGATCCGGCGCGTCCGCCACCACCGCATCGGCCGCGTCCACGACCCGTACCGCCCCGTCGAGCACCACCCGCAGCTCGTCCGGCAGCGTCACCTGCTCGGGGTCGAGGTCGGCCAGCGACGTGTACAGGGCGTGGAGTTGGGCGTCCGAGACCGGGCGGGAGGGATCCGCGAGGCGGGCGAGCAGCTCGGCCGCGCCGCCGGGCTCGTCGAGCAGCGCCGCCACCGACGTACGTACACCGAGAGCCCGAAGCACCTGCTCGTCGTCGAACCCGGTCGCGTCGGCGGACTCGTAGAGCCCGGACAGGAGCGGATCGGACCCGGCCGCCCGCAGACCCGCCGGGCGGCGCCCGCCGAGGACGGGGTGGCCGCGCAGCCACCACGCCGTGTACGGCCGGACCGTCTCCGTCGTACCGTCCGGCAGCAGGATCCGTACGGGCTGGGTCAGCGCGTCCCGCAGCGGCGGCTGGGCGAGCATGGCGAGGGCCTGCGGCCAGGCGTCGTCGTCGACGAGGTCGAGGTCGCGTACCGCCACGATCTCGGTGGCCACCGGCGGTACGGGCGTGTGCGGCAGCCGGTCGAGCACGTCCTCGCACCACACGTCGACCGCGTCGAGCAGCCCGGCGTCGTCGGGCTCGGCGAAGTCGCCGTCGCGGGGCTCCAGTTCGTCCGGGTCGAGGACCACGTCGGTGGCCCGGACCAGGGCGAACGTCGCCAGGACGCCGCAGGCGGCCAGCGGCTGCCCGCCCCAGCGGCCCGCGAGCTCCGCGTCGACCTCGGCGAGCTCGCCGGGGCGGATGACGGAGGCGAAGGGGCTGCCGGGCAGGACGAGTTCGCCGGCGGGGGCGAGTTCGCCGTCCTCGTCGGGCAGGGCGAGCGCGCCGAGCCACGGCTCGTCGCCGGGCTCAAGGGCCGCGTCGCGCACCAACGCCAGTACGGTTTCGGCGAGTTCGTCGGCGTCGAGCGCGTCCTCGTCCCAGATCTCCCCGCTGTCGAGGGAGGAGGCGACGGCGGCCCGTACCTGAGGAGTCGTCAGGACGGCCCGGGGCGTGGCCGGGAGGGCGCCCAGCTTCTCCAGCAGGGGGTGCGTGGCGTCCGCGTGCGCGACCTTCAGGCCGAGGCGGCCGAGGTCGGCGGGGGTGTCGGGCAAGGGCAGCAGGATCTGCCGGGGCCCGATGGCCGTACGCCCGTCCGCGAGCGGCACCGGAAGACCCGAGAGCCGGTCGGGGTCGACGCCGGCCAGGGTGTCGTAGAGCCGGTACCACCACTCGGGCGCGCGCTCGGCGCCCCCGATGCGCTCGATGGCGTCCCCGAGCGGCAGCCGGCCGACGCCGAGCGTCCGCAGCTCGGCGCGGCGCTCAAGTCCGGCGGGCAGCAGCGTGGGCAGGACTTCCGCCAGCACCCGTACGGTGTCGGCGCCCGCCCCCTCCACGACCTCGGCCTCGAACGGCCGCAGCGCGGGCAGCTCCTCGGACGGCACGGCCGGGGCGAGAAAGGCGACCCGGGGCAGCCGCTCCAGGATCGCCGCGCGCAGCGCCCCGTCCAGCTCGCCGCGGCCCAGCGGGCCGGGCACGAGGTCGACGGTGCCGGTCGACACGGGCCGCCAGTCGGCGAGCAGCCGGGCGTACGCGTCGGCCGCGCGCTCCACCAGGAAGTCGGTCAGCGGCCCCGGCGCCGGGTGGCGCCGGGCGGTGTCCAGCGGGAGCGACGCGATGAGCAGGGCGGGGACGCCGAGGGGTTCGTCGGTGGGGGTGGGGGCGTGGACGACGGGGGCGGTGCGGGGTCGTTGGGGGGCGCCGTCCAGGTCGACCGGCACGGCCCAGGTGACCGACCAGTGGGGGCGCAGCCGCTCCTCGACGGGCCGGTCGGCGAGGAGTTCGGCGCCGAGGGCGCCGCTCGCGCTCTCCACCCGCCAGCGGTTGAGCCCGTCCCGGGTGTCGTCGATGTGGACGTACCCGTCGTGCTCGGAGCGGCGCAGCACGCGCGAGCCGTCGGGGGTCTCGACGATGACCTCGACGAGGCCGGGGAGGGTGAGCAGCAGGGCGTCGTCGACGGCGGCGAGCAGCCGAAGCACGAGGTCCTCGGCGGGCTCGTCCCGCAGCGGCAGCACGACCACGGTGTCGTACCCGTCGGGTGCCGTGCCCTCGGCGGGCAGCGGGAGCCTCAGCAGGGGTACGTGGCCGTCGCGGCGGCGCAGTTCGTCGCCGAGGCCGGGGCTGAACCGGGCGGCCTCGGCGGCCAGGTCGCGGGCCTCGGCCAGCGACCAGCGCACCCCGCCGGTGCGGCCGACGACGGCGGGTTCGTCGCTGACGGCGAGCACGGCGGCGAACCCGACGCCGAACCGTCCGACGGCGGTGCCGGCGTCGCGCCGCTTGGCGGAGGCGCGGAGGGTGGAGAGGGATTCGACGCCGGTGGCGTCCAGGGGGGCGCCGGTGTTGGCGGCGGCGAGGACGGGCTGTTCGCCGGGGGCGCCGGGGTGGAGGGTGAGCCGCAGCCGTCCCTCGACGCCCGCCCGTGCGGCGGCGTCGGCGGCATTCTGAGCAAGCTCGACGACCAGCCGGTCCCTGTATCCGCCCAGGGCGAGGTCTTCCTCGGCGTTGGCGTCCTCGCGGAAGCGGGCCGGGGTGGTGGCCCAGGCGTCGATGACCCCGCGTCGGAGCCGCCCCGTCCCGAAGGGGTCGGCACCTTCGACCGCCGTCGCCTTCACGATCACGCGCACTCCGTCCACAACCATCGGAAACCCTGCGGCCCGAAGGTACCGCGTCGAGGATTCCGGCGCCCGGCCCCGGCCCCGCCGGGGCTCCGCCCCGGGCCCCGACTTTGTCTGCGGACCGTGCTGGGTTGCTCGCGCAGTTCCCCGCGCCCCTGAAGATGCCGCTGCGCGGCAATCCCCTGGGGCGCCCCGAAGGGGCGCATGTCAGGGGCGCGGGGAACTGCGCGACCAGCCATCTACGGTCCGCAGCCGCACGAGCACCCCCGGAGGGTTTAGGGAAGGGGCGGGGAGGGGCCTCAAACCCCCCGGGCTCACGAGTGGCCCAAGTCCTCCGAGCCCTCGTCCCCCGCCGCCTCCACAGACCCACTGTCCGCAGCAGGCCGCAGGGGCAGCGCATCCGCGCCCAGCGTGTCCAGGACCGGCGCCGCCGGCTTCGGCGGCTTCGGCATGACCGCCGCCTCCGAGTGGCCACCGCAGCCGTACGAAAGCGACACGACACGCCCGTCCGCCGGACCGAACTCATTCGCGCAGATGCCGAAGGCCTGCCGGAGGGACCCGGCGAGCGGGACCAGGAAGGCGCAGGTCACGCAGGAGGCCGGGGCCGCCTGCGCCATCGGCGTCTTCGCGCCGAACGACTCGTCCCAGCGGTCCGCCGCCGCGTGCAGGCCGTACCGCGAGAGCACGCGCGCCCGGCGCATGCCGAGCTCGTCGGCCAGCGCCGCGATCGAACCGCGCGAGGTCCCGGGACGGGACACCAGCTCCGCGTCCTCCGCCTCGACCCGCTCGGCCATCTCCTCGGAGACCGCGGAGTTCGGCGGCGGGGCGTCCTCGCCGCTGTAGCCGGGCTCCAGGCGCAGATCGTCCGCCTCGGTGGGCAGCAGGTCGCCGGGACCCATGTCACCGGGGCGCAGCCGCTCGCTCCACGGCACCCATTCGGGCGCCTGGAGCGCGTCGGGCCCGGGCAGCAGGACCGTCTCGTCGAGGGTGACCAGCTTCGCGCGGGAGGCCCGCGCGACGGTCACCGCCCAGCGCCAGCCCCGGTACCCCGGCTCCTTGCACTCGAAGAAGTGCGTGACGACCCGGTCGCCCTCGGCCACCGCCGATACGTGCTCTCCGACCACGCCGGGGTGCGCGGCCTCCTCGGCCGCCTCCCGGGCGAGGTCGACCGCTTCGGCGCACAGGCGGTCGGGGGTACGGCTTCGCGTCGTCGCAGCACTCACAGGTCTCGCTTCTCTCCTACGCCGTCTCACGGGTGCGCCGGGGACCGCGTACGTACGAGTCGCGGACGGAGCGGACCAGGGGGCCGCGTCGACGTCCGCGCCCGGGCCGTGAGCTGATCAGGGGCGCGCCTTTCGCCATCCATTCTGCGGGATCGCGGAGAGGCGCGCGGCCATGAGCAGCCGCGGGCGGCGCGCCTGTCACGCTACCCCCTTCCCGGCCCGTGGCCCACCTGCCGGTCCGAATCCCCGTCGGTACGTCATGGTCGTACGGGGTTGGGGCACTATGACTGCGTGGCTACCGCAAGGTCCACCGACAAGGCCAGTCCCCTCCGCAGGGCGGGGCGGACGGTCGGCCGAGCGCTGCACCTGCCCTTCACGGGCACCGCCCGTTCCATCAGAAGGGCGACCCACGCGCACGGCGCCGGTGAGTCGGGCCTGGGCAAACTCATCGAGCTGCACGCGGTGAACGGCGCGGGCGACGTGATGATCACCGTGGCCCTGGCGTCCACGGTCTTCTTCTCCGTCCCGACCGACCAGGCCCGCGGCCGGGTCGCGCTGTACCTGGCGATCACGATGGCCCCGTTCACCCTCCTGGCCCCCGTGATCGGCCCGCTGCTCGACCGGATGCCGCACGGCCGGCGCGCCGCGATGGCGGGCGCGATGCTGGCGCGGGCGCTGCTCGCGCTCACCATGTCGGGCGCGGTGGCGACGGGCGGCCTTGAGCTGTATCCGGCGGCCCTGGGCGTCCTGGTGGCGTCGAAGGCGTACGGAGTGGTGCGCAGCGCCGTCGTGCCACGGCTGCTGCCACCACGGTTCTCGCTGGTCAAAGCCAATTCCAGAGTCACACTCGCGGGGCTGCTCGCGACGGCCGCGGCGGCCCCGATCGGGGCGGGGCTCCAGCACGTCGGGCCCCAGTGGCCGCTCTATGGGGCGTTCTGCGTCTTCGTGGCGGGCACCTTCCTGGCGTTCACGCTCGACCACAAGGTGGACTCGGCCAAGGGCGAGGGCAAGGCCCAGCTGGTCGTGCACGGCGCCCGCAAACCGGGGCTGCGCACGGTCGGCGCGTCCGTGCAGAACGGGCTGATCGCCAACGCCGCCCTGCGCTCCCTCTCCGGCTTCCTGATCTTCTTCCTGGCGTTCCTGCTGCGCGAGCACCCGCTGGCCGGGCAGAGCGCCGCCGTCTCGCTCGGCGTGGTCGGCGTCTCGGCGGGCGTCGGCAACGCGCTGGGCACGGCCGCGGGCTCGCTGCTGCGCTCCCGGGGCCCGGAGATCATCATCGTGATGGCGCTGACGGCCGCGCTGGGCGCGGCGGTGTGCGCGGCCGCGTTCTTCAGCGGGGTCCTGATGGCGGTGCTCGGCGCGACCGCCGGGTTCACCCAGGCGCTGGCGAAGCTGTCGCTCGACGCGATGCTCCAGCGCGATGTGCCCGAGGAGGTGCGGACCTCCGCGTTCGCCCGCTCGGAGACCGTGCTCCAGATGTCGTGGGTGTTCGGCGGCGCCATAGGGATCGTGCTGCCGCTCAACGGCGTGGTCGGGATGTCGGTCGCGGCGGGGCTGCTCGCGGTCGGCGCGGCCACGTCCGTACGAGGGCTGCTGAGCTCCGCGCGGCGCGGCACGCCACACCCGCGCGTGGCGTGATCTCGGGGGACCGATAGCCTTCGGCTCATGACCGTTGCGTTCACCTCTGGTAAGGCCCGTCGGGCCGGCATCGCCCTGGGCGCTGTCTCCGTCGGCCTCCTCGCCCTCTCCGCCTGCGACAAGCCGACGCCCCTCGCGACCGTGACGGTCGGGACGAGCTCGGTGAACGCCGAGGCCTCCTGCCGCAACGACGGCAAGGTGCTGACCGAGGAGAAGGTCACGACCTGCCTCAGCAGCGTCAAGACGTCGAAGTCGATCGACTACTCGCCGGGCTCGACCCTGCGTCTGGGCGTGGACCCGGACGTGGTGGAGCACGGCGACAAGTGGCTCGCGCTGCTGGACGGCTCGCCGATCTTCAGCGAGCCGATCGGCACCACCTACCGCTCGTTCCCGAACGCGGACGTGTTCGCGACCGGTGGCCAGAGCGCCGCGCCGAAGACCCGGAAGATCAACATCATCCAGGTCAACAAGGACAACAAGCCCAAGGCCGTGTGGGGATTCACGCTCAAGCACGACAACGGCTGACATGCGCGTCCTCGTCGTGACCGCCGTCCCCGCCGAACGGGACGCGGTCACGAGGGCGTGCCCGGCCGGCTTCGACGTCCTCGCGGGCGGGGTCGGCCCCGCCGCGGCCGCCGCCACCACCGCGACCGCGCTCGCCCTCACCCCGTACGACCTGGTCGTCTCCGCCGGGATCGGGGGCGGGTTCCAGCCCCTCGCACCCGTCGGCTCCCTCGTCGTCGCCTCGCGGATCGTCGCCGCCGACCTCGGCGCCGACACGCCCGACGGTTATCTGGATGTCGAGGCGCTCGGGTTCGGGCGCTCGGCGCACCTGCCGCCGCGGCAACTCGGACGGGCGGTCGCGGACGCCACCGGCGCGGCGTACGGACCCGTCCTCACCGTCTCCACCGTCACCGGCACCGCCGCCCGCGCCGCCGAACTCGCCGCCCGCCACCCCGGGGCCGCCGCCGAGGCGATGGAGGGGTTCGGGGTCGCCGAGGCGGCCGCGCAGCGGGGGGTGCCCGTCCTGGAGGTCCGGGCGGTCTCCAACGCCGTGGGGCCCCGCGACCGTTCCGCCTGGCGGATCGGGGACGCGCTGGGCGCACTCACCGACGCTTTCGGGAAGCTCCCGCCCGTACTGGAGAGTTGGAACGGTCATGACTGAGCCGCTGCGCATCGCCTACTCGCCCTGCCCCAACGACACGTTCGTCTTCGACGCCTGGGCGCACGGCCGCGTCCCGGGTGCGCCGGACATCGACGTCACCTTCGCGGACATCGACATCACCAACGGCATCGCCGAACGGGGTCCGGCCGAGAGCGACTTCGACGTCCTGAAGGTGTCGTACGCCGTACTGCCGTGGGTCCTCGACGACTACGCGCTGCTGCCTTGCGGCGGCGCGCTCGGGCGCGGCTGCGGCCCGCTCGTCCTGACCCGCGAACCGGGCGTGGACCTCACCGGCAAGACCGTCGCCGTCCCCAGCGAGCGCTCCACGGCCTATCTGCTCTTCCGCCTCTGGGCCGCCGACGTGGTGCCCGGCGGGGTCGGCAAGGTCGTCGTGATGCCGTTCCACGAGATCATGCCCGCCGTGCGCGACGGCAAGGTGGACGCCGGACTCGTCATCCACGAGGCCCGGTTCACCTATCAGGAGTACGGGCTGCACTCGCTCGCCGACATGGGCGAGCACTGGGAGTCCACGACCGGGCTGCCCATCCCGCTGGGCGCGATCATCGCCCGCCGCTCGCTGGGCGCCGCGCGGCTGCGCGAGCTGGCCGAGGTCATCCGGACGTCCGTCCGCATGGCCTGGGACGACCCGGAGGCCTCCCGGCCGTACGTACGGGAGCACGCCCAGGAGATGGACCCGGCGGTGGCCGACCAGCACATCGGGCTGTACGTCAACGAGTTCACCCACGACCTGGGCGAGGACGGCTACGCGGCGGTGCGCGGGCTGCTGACGCGGGCCGCGGCCGAGGGGCTCGTGCCTCCGCTCGGCCGCGACGCGCTCAGCTTCGTGGACTAGCCCGGCTTCGTGGATCAGACGTCGAGCTGGTCCGCCACCGCCCGCAGCAGTCCGGCGATCTTCTTGCCCGCCGCCTTGTCGGGGTAGCGGCCGCGCTCCAGCATCGGCGTGATGTTCTCGAGCAGTGTGGTCAGGTCCTGGACGATGGAGGCCAGTTCGTCGGGCTTGCGGCGCTGGGCGGCCGCGACCGAGGGAGCCGGGTCGAGGACGGTCACCGAGAGAGCCTGGTCACCGCGCTGGCCCGCGACCACACCGAACTCGACGCGCTGGCCGGGCTTGAGCGTCTCCACCCCGGAGGGGAGCACGGACGAGTGGACGAAGACGTCACCGCCGTCGTCGCGGGAGAGAAAGCCGAAGCCCTTCTCGCTGTTGAACCATTTGACCTTGCCGGTAGGCACGTCTGTCCTCGTCCTCGTACTCGTCGTCGGGTGCTCGGGATCGCCGCGAAAACGGCTCTGGATAGCACTGCAGCGGGTCGCCTTCGGACCCGCCGACACCAAGGCTAATGGTCCAGAGGCTGCTGACAAGACGTCCCGGCGGGTCCTTACGGGCAGGGAACTACCCTGACCGAGTGAGTAACGAAACCCAAGCGAATTCGGCCAGGAACGAGTCGAACACCGGGGACCGGCTGGTTCGCGCCGGTGTCATCGTCTTCTTCGTCGGCGCGCTCGCCACGCTGGTCACGGTGGCGCCGCTGTTCCTGCACACGTCGCCGTTCCCGCCGATCGCGTACGCGGTGTGCATGCTGATGGGCGTCGGCTTCCTGATCGCCGGGGCGGGCGTGGTGACGTCGGTACGGACGCAACGCCGGGCGGAGAGCGCGGCGGGCTAGCCCGTCGTCCGTGCGTAGGTCTTCCACCACGGGCGGAACTCCGTGAGGTCGGCGAGGACGACGTCCGCGCCGGCCGCGCGCAGCTCGTCCGCGCCGATGGGGCCGGTCGGTACGGCCACCGAGAGGGCGCCCGCGGTGTGGGCGCCGCGTACGTCTCCGGTGTGGTCGCCGACGTACACCGAGGCGTCGTGCGCGCGCAGTGCCTCGGCCTTGGCCTCCGCCCACAGCCCGCCGATCAGCTCGTCGGGCTCCAGGCCGAGATGCGTGAGGTGCAGGGCGGCCTGCGGCCGGTTCTTGGCGGTCACGACGATGGCGCGGCCACCGAGCTCCTGGACGGCGCGGATCGCGTCGGCGGCGCCGGGAAGGGCGGTGGTGGGCTCGATGGCGTACGTGGGGTACAGCTCGCGGTACCGGGCCGCCATTTCCGCGATGCGGTCCTCGGGGAACCAGTGGCTGAGCTCCCACTCCAGTGGGGGGCCGAGGCGGCTGACTGCCGCGTCGGCGTCTATGTGGGTGCGGGTGTCCTCTGCGAGGCGGCGGTAGCAGGCGTGGATGCCGGGGCGGGAGTCGATGAGGGTCATGTCGAGGTCGAACCCGACTGTGCGCGAAGCCATGCCCCCATTGTGGGGTGAGCCCCCCACCCCGCCCCTTCCCGAAAGCCCTCTGGCGGGCGGCCTGGTTCTTCGGCTGCGGACCGTCCCCAACTGGTCGCGCAGTTCCCCGCGCCCCTAGGTAGTTAGGGGCGCGGGGAACTGCGCGAGCGACCCAGCACGGTCCGCAGACGAAGCATCCGGCCGCCCGCCAGAGGGCTTTCGGGAAGGGGCGGGGTGGGGGAAACTCAGCGCTGGCGCTGCGAGCGCCACGTCAAGAACGCCGCCGACGACAGCGCAGCGGCCCGCACCACCCACGGCCACACCCCCGCCACCGCATCCCCCATCGCCCCCTCAGCGATCGGCGCACCCCACCGCTCGTTCTGGCGCCCCCACAACCACACCAACCCCCCGACCACCGCAAGCGACGGCAACCCCAACACCGCCCACTTCGTCTCCGCAGGAGTGAGGCGGCGCGACACGTATGCCAGAAGCCAGCCCCCGCCGAGCGCGAGCCAGTTGCCAAGGACCGCGCCCACCACCAGCAGCGCGGCCGCCAGCAGCAGAAGCGGGTTCGCCAGGGAACGGCGGGAGGACGTCGTGCTCGCGCCGGGGAGCAGGGCCCGCCAGTTCGGGCCCCGGGGCGGCGGGGGCTCCTCCTCGGTCTCGGAGGTCTCCGGAGCCTCCACGGGCTCCGCCTTCTCCGCGCGCTCCGCCAATTCCTCCGGCGGCCGCAGTATCTCCGGAATCTCCACCCCGCCCACGAACCCCGCCACCGACTCCCCCGGCATCCCGCCCATCGGCCCCGGTTCGATCCGCCACCAGTCCGGCTCGCCGTCCGACGGGCCGAGCTCGTCCATCCCCGCCAGGTGCGGCGGGGACGCGGCCGTCTGTGACGGGGGCGGGGGCGGCGCGGGCGACGACGCGCGCGGGCGCGGGAACTGCGGGAGCTGGACGCGGCGCCCCCGGCCCCCGTCCCGCTGCCCCGGCACCCCGCGCACCGCCGTCTCCACCTCCGCCGGCGCCTCGTACGCGCCGTGCGTCGCGACGGACTCCACCACCTCGTCCGGAGTACCGAGCCGCCCCAGGATCCGGCGCACCGCCGCCGGGGAGTCGCTGCCGAACTTCGCCCGTCTGCGGTCGATCTCGTCGCGCAGCGTGGACACCAGCCGCATCCGTGCCGCCGAGGGCAGCTGCCGCTGCTGGGCCAGGTCGCCGACCCGGCTCAGATAGTCGTAGACCAGCTGGTCGCTCTCGATCCCCACACCGTTCCCCTCCGTGCCCCGGCCGGGTCCCGCCGGGGCCCGCCGCCGCCTCCCTGCCCTGACGGTAGCGCGCAGCGGCTACCGTGGGGCGGATGGGGACCGGCGAGCGCGACCAGGAGGCGCACGTGTCCGAAGGAACGACCGGAGCGGGCGGAACGGGCGAAGCGGGCGGAACGACCGGCGCGGCCGCCGCCGAGCACCGTGGCACCCCCACGTCCTCCCCCCGCACCCTCGCCGAAGCCCTCCGCTCCCGCCCCGACGCCTCCCTCGCCGCGCTGCTGCGCGCCCGGCCCGAT
Organism: Streptomyces melanogenes; assembly: GCF_014649795.1. Taxonomy (GTDB): domain Bacteria; phylum Actinomycetota; class Actinomycetes; order Streptomycetales; family Streptomycetaceae; genus Streptomyces; species Streptomyces noboritoensis. Next base: position 252,281 of record NZ_BMTS01000002.1, on the reverse strand, counting down.
CTGCTCACTCCCGTACCGAACGACCTGACCCAGCTGGCCACCCGGGCCGGGACGCGGGCCTCGGTCGTACGGGCGCTTGAGCGGCTGGACCGGTTCGCGCTCCAGACCGCGCAGGCACTGGCCGTGGCGCCGGACCCGGCGCCGTATCCCGTGCTGCTCGCGCTGCTGGCGGGGGACGAGGGCGACACGGCGGTGGAGAGCGCGCTGCCCGGGGCCCTCGCGGGGCTGCGGGAGCAGGCGCTGGTGTGGGGGTCGGACGAGCGGCTGCGGCTCGTGCGCACCGCCCGCGAGCTGCTCGCGCCCTCCCCCACGCACCCCTCGCCCACCGGCCTCGGGCCGACCGTCGCCGAGGCCACGGCCGGGATGTCGCCGGGGCGGGTGCAGGAGATCCTGCGGGCCGCCCAGCTGCCCGCCACCCATGACCCCGTCTCCGCCGTCGCCGCGCTGACCTCGCTGGTCACCGACCGGGCGCGGATGTCGGCGCTCCTGGACACCGCCCCGCCGGAGGCGCTCGCGGTGCTCGACCGGCTGGTGTGGGGGCCGCCGTACGGAGAGGTGTCGGCGGATCCGGCGCCGCCGGTGCGCTGGCTGCGCGACCACGGGCTGCTGCTGCCGACCTCCGCGCGCACGGTCGTCCTGCCGCGCGAGGTCGCCCTGCACCTACGCGCCGGGCGCGCACACCGGGCGCCCGAGCCGGTGGCGCCCGCCGTCGCGCCGGCCAAGGAGTACCGGCCGCAGGTGGTGGACTCGGCCGCCGCCGGTCAGGCGCTGACCGCGCTGACCATGGTCGAGGACCTGCTGGCCGAGTGGAACGAGGGCGGGCCCGCCGTGCTGCGCGCGGGCGGGCTGAGCGTGCGCGACCTGAAGCGGACGGCCGCCGCCCTCGACACCACCGAGCAGGCCGCCGCCTTCTGGCTCGAACTCGCCTACACGGCCGGGCTGTTGGCGTCGGACGGAGAAGCCGACGAGCGGTACGCGCCTACCCCCGCATACGACAGCTGGCTCGACCTGCCGCCCGCCGAGCGGTGGTCGCGGCTGGCCGCCGCTTGGCTCACCGCGACCCGTACGCCCGGTCTGGTCGGCGGTCAGGACGCCCGCGCCCGCACCCTGGCCGCTCTCGGCCCCGACCTGGACCGCTCCCCGGCCCCGGAGGTGCGCCACCGCGTGCTCGCGCTGCTCGCGCGGCTGCCCGAGGGGACCGCGCCCGACCCGGAGACGCTGCTCGCCCGGCTGCACTGGGAGCACCCGACCCGCACCGGCCCCGAGGACCTGCGGCCCAAGCTGGCCCAATGGACGCTGACGGAGGCCGAGTTGCTGGGCGTGACCGGCCGGGGCGCGCTGGCCGCGCACGGCCGGGAGCTGCTCGCCACGGGCGGCCCCTCCCGTACGAGCACCACCACCCCGATCCTCGGCCTCGCGGCCGCCGCCGCGCTCGCGCCGCACCTGCCCGAGCCCGTCGACCACGTCCTGCTCCAGGCCGACCTGACCGCCGTCGCGCCCGGCCCGCTGCGGCGCCCGCTGGCCGCGACGCTGAACGTGCTCGCGGACATCGAGTCGAAGGGCGGCGCGACCGTCTACCGGTTCACGCCCGCCTCGGTGCGCCGCGCCCTCGACGCCGGGCAGGCGGCCTCCGACCTGCACGCGTTCCTGGCCGCGCACAGCACCACGCCGGTGCCCCAGCCGCTGAGCTACCTCATCGACGACGTGGCCCGCCGCCACGGCCACCTCCGGGTCGGCGCCGCCTCGGCGTACGTACGCTGCGACGACGACGCGCTCCTGGACGAGATCGTCGCGGACAAGCGCTCGGCCGGGCTGCGGCTGCGCCGGCTCGCCCCGACGGTCCTGGCCGCCCAGGCCGACCCCGCGACCCTCCTCGAAGGCCTGCGCGCGATGGGCTACGCCCCGGCCGCCGAGTCCGCCGAGGGCGATGTGGTGATCACCCGCGCCGACACCCGCCGCACCCCGCCCCGTACCGCCCCCGCCCCCGTGCCGGAGGGCCCGCCGCTGCCCGACGAGACGCTGCTCGGCGCGGCGGTCCGGGCGATCCGGGCGGGCGACGAGGCCGCCACGGTCGTACGCAAGGAGGCGCCGCACACCGCCCCCGCCGAGCCGGGCGGGCTGCCGCGCACCACCGCCGCCGAGACCCTGGCCACGGTCCAGGCCGCCGTGATGACCGGCTCGGCGCTGTGGATCGGCTACGTCAACGCGGACGGCGCCGCCAGCCAGCGGGTGATCGCACCGGTGCGGGTGGAGGGCGGCTTCGTGACGGCGTACGACCACACGGCCGACGAGGTCCGCACGTACCCCCTGCACCGGATCACGGGAGTCGCGGAGCTCGCCGACGATCCGGCCTGAGCGGACGGGCCCCGGCCACGCCCGACTGAGGCACACTGGAGGTTTGGCACCTGCGGAGGGATGTAGGTACGTGAACGGGCCACTGATCGTCCAGTCGGACAAGACCCTGCTCCTGGAAGTCGACCACGAGCAGGCCGACGCCTGCCGCCGGGCCATCGCGCCGTTCGCGGAGCTGGAGCGCGCGCCGGAGCACATCCACACCTACCGGCTGACCCCGCTCGGGCTGTGGAACGCGCGCGCGGCCGGGCACGACGCCGAGCAGGTGGTGGACGCGCTCGTCGAGTTCTCGCGCTACCCCGTCCCGCACGCCCTGCTCGTCGACGTCGCCGAGACGATGGCGCGGTACGGGCGGCTGACGCTGAGCAAGCACCCCGTCCACGGCCTGGTCCTGACCACCACCGACCGGCCGGTCCTGGAAGAGATCCTGCGGTCGAAGAAGGTCGTGCCGCTGGTCGGCGCCCGGATCGACGCGGACACCGTCGCCGTGCACCCCTCCGAGCGCGGCCAGATCAAGCAGACCCTGCTGAAGCTCGGCTGGCCCGCCGAGGACCTCGCGGGGTACGTGGACGGCGAGGCGCACCCCATCGAGCTCGCGGAGGACGGCTGGGCGCTGCGGCCGTACCAGAAGCAGGCCGTCGAGGGGTTCTGGCACGGCGGCTCCGGCGTGGTCGTGCTGCCCTGCGGCGCCGGAAAGACGCTGGTCGGGGCGGGCGCCATGGCGCAGGCCAAAGCCACCACCCTCATCCTCGTCACCAACACCGTCTCGGCCCGGCAGTGGAAGCACGAGCTGGTCAAGCGCACCTCGCTGACCGAGGACGAGATCGGCGAGTACAGCGGTACGCGCAAGGAGATCCGCCCGGTCACCATCGCCACGTACCAGGTCCTGACGACCCGCCGTAAGGGCGTCTATCCGCACCTCGAACTCTTCGACTCCCGTGACTGGGGCCTGATCGTCTACGACGAGGTGCATCTGCTGCCCGCGCCCGTCTTCAAGTTCACCGCCGACCTCCAGGCGCGCCGCCGCCTCGGGCTCACCGCCACGCTCGTACGGGAGGACGGGCGCGAGTCGGACGTCTTCTCGCTCATCGGGCCGAAGCGGTTCGACGCGCCGTGGAAGGAGATCGAGGCGCAGGGCTACATCGCGCCCGCCGACTGCGTGGAGGTCCGCGTCAATCTGACCGACTCCGAGCGGCTGGCGTACGCGACGGCCGAGGCGGAGGAGAAGTACCGGTTCTGTGCGACGACCGCGACCAAGCGGAAGGTCACGGAGGCGCTGGTACGGAAGTTCGCGGGGCAGCAGATCCTTGTCATCGGGCAGTACATCGACCAGCTCGACGAGCTGGGCGAGCATCTGAACGCGCCGGTGATCAAGGGCGAGACGCCCAACTCCCAGCGCGAGAAGCTCTTCGAGTCGTTCCGGCAGGGCGAGATCTCCGTGCTGGTCGTCTCCAAGGTCGCGAACTTCTCGATCGACCTGCCGGAGGCGACGGTCGCGATCCAGGTGTCCGGCACGTTCGGGTCGCGCCAGGAGGAGGCCCAGCGCCTCGGCCGGGTGCTGCGCCCGAAGGCGGACGGCCACCAGGCGCACTTCTACTCCGTGGTGGCGCGCGACACGCTCGACCAGGACTTCGCGGCGCATCGGCAGCGGTTCTTGGCGGAGCAGGGGTATGCGTATCGGATCGTGGATGCGGACGATTTGCTGACGGGGGACTTGGGCTGAGGTTCGTTTGTGTCTGCGGCCCGTCCCCAACTGGTCGCGCAGTTCCCCGCGCCCCTAAAGGACTATGGCTGAGCTGAGTTCTCCGGCTGCGGCGGACTACCCAGGGGCGCGGGGAACTGCGCGACCAGCCCACCACCGGGCCGCAGACGAAAGGCAACCTGGGCCGACACCACGATCCCCAGCAGCGCGTACGGTGACGCCAGCGGCTGTTGCCACCAGGGGAGGTGGAGGTCCAGGTCCCCCTCGTGCGGCACCAGCCACAGCGTTCGCCCGGCGAAGACGGCCGCGACGGCGACGGCGGTGCGGGTCCGGCCCTCGGCCACCAGCACCGCCACCAGCGGCACGCACCACACCCAGTGGTGCGACCAGCTGATCGGTGAGACGAGCAGGGCCGTGAGGGCCGTGACCAGGACGCCCCAGCGTTCGTCCGCGCGCCGGGCCGTCCACAGCCCCGCTGCCCCCACGACGGCCGTCACCCCTACCCACACCACCCCCGGCCCGGGCGTGTGCAGCAGCCGCGCCACCAGGCCCTGGAGCGACTGGTTGTCGACGATCCACGCCTTGCCGACGCGGTCGGTCTCATAGAGCCGCCGGGTCCAGAAGTCCGCGCTGGCGCCCGGCAGGACGAGCGCGCCGAAAACCACCGTCCCGGCGAACGTGGCCGCCCCCGTCGCCGCCTCCCTCCGTCTTCCGGTGAGCAGCGCGTACAACAGGAACAGCGCGGGCGTGAGCTTGATGCCCGCCGCGATGCCGACCCCGAAGCCCTTGCCGAGGGAGCCCGGCGGGCGGGTCAGGTCCCACAGGACCAGGCAGGTCAGGGCGAGGTTGATCTGGCCGAACAGCAGCGTCTGGAACACCGGTTCAAGCCAGAGCCCGGCGGCCGTGGCCGCGAGCAGGACGGCGGGACGGGGCGCGATCCGGGCGAAACGGCAGGACAGCCGCACCAGGAGGGCGAGCAGCAGCGCGTTGCCGACGGCGAAGGCGGCCTTGAGCACCGGCACGGGAAGCCAGGCGGTCGGCACGAAGAGGATCGCGGCGAACGGGGGGTACGTGGCGGGCAGGTGCCAGCGGGTGACGGTGAAGCCGTACAGCTCGGTGCCGTGCGCGACGGCCGCGCCCTCCGCCCGGTAGACCAGGGCGTCCGCCATGGGGATGCGGAGTGCGGCGCAGAGCGCTGTCAGCGCGGCGAGGGAGAGGGCGAGCAGGACGGCGCCTGTCGCGGGCGTGACGAGGAGTGAACGGTCGATCACGGTCCGGTACTTCACGGCCGTGACCCTAGAGGATCACACGATCCGGAGGGGACAGGCTCGGCGGCCCCGGGCGGTCCGGGCGGTTCCGGTGGCGCGCGGGGCTCAGTGGCGGCGGCGCACGCCCGCCTCTTCCGAGTACTCCCCGAGGACGACGACGCTCAGCGCGGCGCCCGCGAACGCCTTGCAGGCGCGCAGGGCGTTGCCGACGCGGTGCGGCGAGTGCGGGGCCCCGGTGGCGGTGGCGCCCCTGGGGGCGGGGACGGTGGGCGCGGAGGTGCAGGTCACGGTGCTCATGTATCCATGGTGCTCCCGGGCCCCCCGCGTTTCATCGCTCTGCGGTCGGAACCAGGAGCGCCCCCGTGTCCACCTCTGGTCCAACGCCATCCCCTACGGGTAGGACCCCGGTCCCTAAGGGTTCGCCCACGGTCAGGGACGGCCGCCGGGAAATTCGTTCGACCACCCCCGAACCCCTGACTACAATCACCCCTTCCCCCGCCTCCCCCGAGGAGCGCCGCCGCCCGGACGGAAACCGGCCGGCCGCCGAAGCCGCAAGGCGATCCCGCAGCCCTGAACCGCCGCCCCGATCTGCCGCCCGGAGGAAACCCGTGTCCCCGCACGACCCCGAAGACCCCCTCAGCCGCGAGCGCGCCCACCTCTCCGAGTCGCGTGCGGCCCTGCGCGCGATGCGCGAGGACGTGGAGAACCTCGACATCAAGGACGTCACCGCGAACTGGGTCAACGCAGCCGTCCTGCAGCGCCAGATCGACGACCGCATCAAGGCCCTCGCGGACCTCTCGCACACCCCCCTCTTCTTCGGCCGCCTCGACTATCTGCACGCGCCCGGCGCCGAGTTGGCCGAGGGCGCGGACGGCGAGCGGTTCTACATCGGGCGCCGCCACGTGCACGACGCCGAGGGCGACCCGATGGTGATCGACTGGCGTGCGCCGGTCTCTCAGCCGTTCTACCGCGCCTCCAAGAAGGACCCGCAGGACATCGGTCTGCGCCGCCGTTTCGGTTACACGGGCGGCGACCTCACCGCGTACGAGGACGAGCACCTCACCGACCCCGCCGAGGCGGCCACCACCAGCAAGCTGCTCCAGGCGGAGATCGAGCGCCCGCGCGTCGGCCCGATGCGCGACATCGTGGCGACGATCCAGCCGGAGCAGGACGAGATCGTACGGTCCGGGCTCAGCGGATCGGTGTGCGTACAGGGCGGCCCCGGCACCGGAAAGACCGCCGTCGGCCTGCACCGGGTCGCGTACCTCCTCTACGCGCACCGCGAGCGCCTGGCCCGCACCGGCACGCTGGTCATCGGGCCGAACGCGTCCTTCCTCCACTACATCGAGCAAGTGCTGCCCGCACTGGGCGAGTTGGAGGTCAAGCAGGCGACCGTCGACGACCTGGTGGCGCACGTCGAGGTGAAGGGCGCCGACGACGCGCCCGCCGCGATCGTCAAGGGCGACGCCCGGATGGCCGAGGTGCTGCGCCGGGCGGTCCGCTCGCACGTCACGATCCCCACCGAGCCACTGGTCGTGGTGCGCGGCTCGCGCCGCTGGCGGGTCCCGGCGTACGAACTGGAGGAGATCGTCCGCGAGTTGCAGGAGCGCGACATCCGTTACGGCGCCGCCCGCGACGCCCTGCCGCAGCGCATCGCGCACACCGTGCTCGTACGGATGGAGCAGGCGGGCGAGGCGCCCGACGACCGGGTGCAGGACGCGGTGGCCCGCAACGCGGCGGTGAAGGCGGCGGTCAAGGCGATCTGGCCGCCGGTCGACCCGGCGAAGCTGGTGCTGCGGCTGCTCGCCGACCCCGACTTCCTGGCCGAGCACGCGGAAGGCGTGCTCACCCCCGACGAGCAGAAGACGATCCTGTGGGCCAGGCCCGCGCGGAGCGTGAAGAGCGCCAGGTGGTCGGCGGCGGACGCGGTCCTGATCGACGAGGCGAACGACCTGGTGGCGCGCACGCACTCGCTCGGCCATGTGGTGGTCGACGAGGCGCAGGACCTCTCCCCCATGCAGTACCGGGCGGTCGGCCGCCGCTGCTCGACCGGCTCGGCGACCGTCCTCGGCGACCTGGCGCAGGGCACCACACCCTGGGCGACGGCCAGTTGGGACGAGGCGCTGCGCCACCTCGGCAAGGCGGACGCGGTGGTGGAGGAGCTGACGGCGGGCTTCCGCGTGCCGCGCGAGGTGATCGCGTACGCCTCGCGTCTGCTCCCCTCCATCTCCCCCGGCCTGGCCCCGGTGGAGTCGGTCCGTGAGACACCGGGCTCGCTGGACGTACGGCTCTCCACGGACCTGGACGCGGACGTGATCGCCGCCTGCCGCGAGTCGCTTGAGCACGAGGGCTCGATCGGCCTGATCGCGGCCGACGCCCGGATCCCGGCCCTGGCGGAGGCCCTGACGGCGGCGGACCTGGCATTCCTGGCCCCCGGCGAGGAGACGACAGCAGAATCCCGCCTCACCCTCGTCCCCGCGTCCCTGGCCAAGGGCCTGGAGTACGACTACGTGGTCCTGGACGAGCCGGCAGCGGTGGTGGACGGCGAGCCGGACGAACGCACGGGGTTGCGACGGCTGTATGTGGCGCTGACGCGGGCGGTGTCGGGGTTGACGGTGGTGCATGCGGCGGGGTTGCCGGAACAGCTGGCCTGAGCGGCGCCCCTTTTTGGCCCGGCGTTCGTCTGCGGGTGGTGGTGGGTTGCTCGCGCAGTTCCCCGCGCCCCTACGGGGGCGCCCCACAGGGGCGCCCCTGTAGGGGCGCATCTAAGGGGCGCGGGGAACTGCGCGACCAGTTGGGGACGGCCCGCAGACGACACACTTCCCGCGAAGCGCTACGGCAACGCCTTGATCAGCGCATCGAGAAGGCCGGGGAACCGCGCATCCAGGTCGTCCCGACGCAGCCGTACATAACGACTGCGCCCCACGACCCGGGTCGAGGTCACCCCCGCCTCGCGCATGATGCGCATATGGTGCGACACCGTCGACTTATGAAGGTGATCGAGCCCCAACGCCCCCGGCGCACAGCTGTACTGCTCCCCGTCCGCGTACACCTTGAGCAGCCTCAGCCGTACGGGATCGCCGAGCGCGTGCAGCACCTTGACCAGCTCGATCTCCCTCGCATCGGGCTGCGCCAGCCACTCCCCGATCGGTTCGTCACCCATGCCCCCACCCTCCCCTCCACCAGAATCGTTTGACAAACATCAAACAACTCCGCGATCGTTTGACGCACATCAAACGATACGGGGGATCTGATGCGCCTACGCCTGCTCCTGCTCGCTCTCGGCACCTTCGCCGTCGGTACGGACGGGATGGTGATCGCCGGAATCCTGCCGCTCGTCTCGGACGACCTGGACGTGTCCGTGTCGGCGGCGGGCCAGATGATCACGGTCTTCGCCCTCGCGTACGCCGTGCTCGCGCCGGTCCTGGCCACGGCGACGGCGAAGTGGCCGAGGCTGCACACCCTGTTGACGGCCCTGGCGGTGTTCACCGTGGCCAACGCGCTCTCGGCCCTGGCCCCGAACTTCGGCCTGCTGCTCGCCACCCGCGTCCTGGCGGCGGTCGGCGCGGCCCTCTACACGCCCACCGCCAACGCCGTGGCCACCGCACTCGTACCGCCGGAGCGGCGCGGCCGGGCGATCGCCACGGTGATGGGCGGCCTCACGGTCGCCACGGCGCTCGGCGTACCGCTGGGCACCTGGATCGGCCGGACGGACTGGCGCCTGACGATGTGGCTGGTCACGGCGCTGGGCGCGGCCGCGTTCGCCGGGGTCGGCCTGATGCTCCGGGGCCTCCCGGCCCCCCAGCCGTCTCCCGGCCTGCGGGTGCGCCTGGCCCCGCTGGCCAACACCCGCGTACTGGGTGCGACGGCGACGACGTTCCTGGTCTTCCTGGCCGCCCAGACGGTCTTCATCTATTACACGGTGGCGGCGGCCCCGGCGACCCGCGGCGACCAGTCGCGCCTGACCCTGCTCCTCCTCGTCTCGGGCGTGTTCTCGGTGGCGGGCAGCTCGCTGGGCGGCCGGGTGGTGGACCGCTGGGGTCCGAGGGTGGTGATCCTGACGGCGGGCACGGTCTCGGCGGCGGTGTCGCTGGCCCTGCCGTGGCTGATGCAGTCGATGACGACCGCCCTGATCGCGTCGGCCCTGAACCCCCTCGCGGGCTGGGCGGTGGCGGTGGCGCTCCCGGCCCGCCTGGTGTCCCTGGACCCACCGTCCGCACCCCTCCTCCTCTCCCTGAACAGCAGCGCGCTGTACCTGGGCGTGGCGGCGGCGGGCGGCACGGGCAGCGCGGCGATCGCGGTCCTGGGCGAGCGCTGGTTCCCGTTCACGTCAACGGCGCTGATGCTGTGTGCGGTCGCCTTGGCGGCGGCAACGACGCGGCGGGCGCCCTCACCGTCGACGCGGGGCGCGCGTAGCACTTTCGTATTGACCAAGTCATGAATCGGCCACGGGCGCAGGCATTTCGGTCAGCGCGGTGGCAACGCGTAGTGGATCTGCACTAGGAACTCTGTTCGTAGCGATCAGAGATCGCAAAGGCGATCCACAGCACGATGATGTACGGGGGAGTACGAACAATGAGCAGCAGTTCTGTCATGCGCCGAGGCGGCCGGGTCAAGCTGGCGTCGGTCGGGCTGGTGGTCGTCGGCTCGCTGGCGCTGAGCGCGTGCAACGGGGACGACGGCACGGCGGACAAGCCGGTCGGCGGGGCGACGCCGACGTCGTCGGCGCCGTCCTCGGCCCCGTCCACCAAGCCGTCGGACCCGGCCGCCGACGGCGGCGCGACCGGGGGTCAGGCGAAGGCGGGCCAGACGTTCAAGATCGGCGAGGCGGCGCAGTTCCCGTTCAAGTACGGGACCACGAAGAAGGGCGAGATCGCCCTCACCGTGGACGCGATCGAGAAGGGCGACCCGGCCGACCTCGCCCCGCTCAAGCTCGGCGACAAGGCCAGCGGAAAGGTCCCGTACTACATCCGCTACACGGTCAAGAACGTCGGCACGACGAACCTCGAGTACGCCTCCGTGTCCCACATGAAGGGCCACCTCGGCGACGGCACCGAGGCCCAGAGCCTCCTGATAGTCGGCGACTTCGCCAAGTGCCGGAGCGAGTCCCTGCCACAGGGCTTCACCAACGGCAAGACCCAGAAGGGCTGCGCGGTCGCACTGGCACCGTCGGCCGCGACGAAGGTGGCGTCGGCGGAGTACTGGGGGGACCCGTTCAGCCTGGGCGGCAAGGGCATCTTCTGGAAGTAGCCCGGAAGAGGGCAGGCCGGGGCGCGTGGTCGTCTGCGTGCCGGTGGGGCTGGTCGGGGTAACCCCAAGCCCGACACGGGGGCCTGCCCGATTGGGGGCGGGGACGGGGACTGGGACAGTCGGAGGCATGATCGCGCCGTCTCGTCGAGTCGTCCTGTCCGCCGCCGCCCTCTCCGCCGCCGCCACCCTCGTCGGCGGACCCGCCGTCGCCGCACCCCGCGTACGGATGTCGCTGCCCGAGCCCACCGGCCCGCACCCCGTCGGCACCGTGAGCGTGCGGCTAGTCGACCGGGGGCGGCGGGATCCGTGGGACGGGGTGCGGCCGTACCGGGAGCTGATGGTGGGGGTGCGGTATCCGGCCCGGAGCGTGCGCGGGTACGAGCGCGCGCCGCAGATGCCCCCGGCCGCGGCGGACGCGTACGGCCAGGTCAGCGGGCTCGACGTGCCGCCCGGCGCGGTCGACTGGGCCGCGACCCGCAGCCACGCGTACACCCACGCCCCCGTCATCGCCCCCGGCCGGCGCCTCCCCGTCGTCCTCTACTCGCCCGGCGCCGGCGACCCCCGCACCCTCGGCACCACCCTCTGCGACGAGCTCGCCTCGCGCGGCTATGTCGTGGTGATGGTGGACCACACGTACGACGCCCAGGTCGTCGAATTCCCCCGGCGCAGGCTCGAACGCACGGTCCTGCCCCGCGAGTTCACACGCGCGCAGGAGGCGGGACCCGAGCACGTCGTCGCCCTCCTGAAGAAGGTCGTGGACGTACGGGTGGCGGACACCCGGTTCGTACTCGATCAGCTGCGTCACCTCCCCGGCCCCCTCCCGCGCCTGCTCGACCTCGACGCCATCGGCATGTTCGGGCAGTCCGCGGGCGGCTTCACCGCCGCGCAGACCATGCACGACGACCGCCGGATCAGGGCCGCGCTGAACATGGACGGGGTGATGGGATACAGCCAGCGCGACGACGACCCCGCGAACCCGTCCCCCGTCGGCACCGACGGCGTCGACCGGCCGCTGCTGCTCATGGGCATGGACGGCGACAACCACCACACCGTGGCCTCGTGGGGCGCGGCCTGGGAGCACAGCACCGGCTGGCACCGCGACCTGACGCTCACCGGCTCCGCCCACGCCTCCTTCACCGACCTCCAGTCGCAAGTCCCACAGATCGCCCGCCAGTTGGGGCTGCCGGACGCCTTCGTCGTGAAGAACGTGGGGGCGATCGATCCCGTACGTTCGGTCGCCGCGCAGAAGGCGTACGTATCCGCGTTCTTCGACCGGTGGCTGCGCGGGCGCGAGGAGGCCGGGCGGCTGCTCGACGGGCCTTCGGGGCGATGGCCGGAGGTGCGATTCGTGGAGTGAGATCCCTTTCGGCACACCCCCCGCCCGTATGTGATCCAGCCGCGTCGGCGGTGGTGTCATGCGGCTGGGCAGGTCGACGCGTAGGCTTGTTATTGGACTAGACCTGTCGACCTGTATGGCAGCCGAGGAATTGGGGTCAGATGAGCAACCGTGCACTGCTTGAGGTGATCGCCCTCGACGCGGCGGACGCGATCGCGGCGCAGTCCGGCGGGGCGGACCGCCTTGAGCTGGTCACCGACATGGCGGCCGACGGCCTGACCCCCTCCAGGGAGACCTTCGCGGCGATCCGCGCCGCCGTCGACATCCCCCTGCGCGTGATGCTCCGCTCGGCGGACGGCTTCGCGGCGGGCGACGTGGACGCGCTCGTACGGGACGCGCGGGCGCTGCGGGCCGAGGGCGCGGACGAGTTCGTGCTCGGGTTCCTCGACGAGACGGGCGCGCCGGACATGACGGCGGTACGGGCACTGGTCGCGGAGCTGGACGGCTGCCGCTGGACGTTCCACCGCGCCATCGACCGCGCCGCCGACCGTGACGCCCTGCGCAAGGAGCTCGCGGGGCTCCCGGGCCTCGACACGTACCTCACGGCCGGGGCGGCGGGCGGCGTCGACGACGGCCTCCCGACCCTCCTCACGGAGGCGTCCCGCGCCACCGAGCCCGGCTACGAGCCCCGCATCCTCGTAGGCGGCAGCCTCCGCCTCGACCACCTCCCCGCCCTGCTCCGCGCGGGCATCGACGCGGTCCACATCGGCGGCGCGTCCCGGCCCCACGGGTGGGGGGCGCCTGTGGCGGCGGAGGCGGTCGCGGAGTGGCGGGGGGCGTTGGAGGGGTAGTCGGTGTTGTCTGCGGACCGTGGTGGGTTGCTCGCGCAGTTCCCCGCGCCCCTAGGTGGTCAGGGGCGCGGGGCTGTGACACTTGCGGCTCCGCCGCGCAGGCGCGACCAGCCCCCACCGGCCCGCAGACGAACAGGGCAGAGCCATGGCTACGCTCAACACATGGCCGACCTCGACGACCTCCACACCCGCTGGACCCACACCCTCACCGCCGCCCGCCAAGGGCCCGGCCCCGACCCCGCCCCCTACGCCGAGCGCCTCCTCGCCCAGTGGGCCGAGCCGCACCGCAAGTACCACACCGTCGCCCACCTCAGCGCCGTCCTGCGCCACGTCGACACCCTCGCCGACCACGCCGCAGACCCCGAACTCGTACGCCTCGCCGCCTGGTTCCACGACGCCGTGTACCGCCCGGACCGCTCCGAGAACGAGGAGCGCAGCGCGGCGCAGGCCGAACGGGCGCTGCCCGAGGCCGGGTTGAGCCGGGACGGCACCGCCGAGGTCGCCCGGCTGGTGCGCCTCACCGTCACCCACGACCCCGCCGAGGGCGACACCAACGGCGAGGTCCTGTGCGACGCGGACCTGGCGGTGCTCGCCGGGGACCCGGAGGAGTACGCGGCCTACGCCGCCGCAGTCCGCGAGGAGTACGCCTTCGTCCCCGACGAAGCCTTCCGCACCGGCCGAGCGGCGGTCCTGCGCCAGCTCCTGGACCTGCCGAGGCTGTTCCGTACCCCGCACGGCACCAAGGAGTGGGAGTCCCGCGCCCGCGAAAACCTGACGGCGGAGCTGGAGCTGCTCGGCGGGTGAGCTACGCCGGCCGCCCCTTCGGCCGCCTCAGCCCCGCCCCCGTAAGCCTCCGCACCAGCTCCTTCGACCCGATCTCCACCGCCCCGGCCGCCACCGCGTCCCCGTACCGCGACTGAGGCACGTCGTAGTGGTCGCGTTCGAACGCGCGCGGTGGGCAGCCGATCGCGGCGGCGAAGGCGTGGAGCTCGTCGTACGAGACGTCGCTGATCAGGTGGGACCACAGGCGGCCGTGGCCCGGCCAGGTCGGGGGGTCTATGTAGACCGTCATGCGGCGGGGCCGCCCAGGCCGCCGACCGGGGCCACCTTCACGCCCGCCTTGCCGCACACCCAGTGCGGGTCGGGGCCCAGCTCCGGCTCCACGTCCAGCGCGTGCGGGTCCCCGGCGTCGCAGACCGGGCAGATGGGCCAGCGACCGTACTTCTCCAGGAGCGCGTCCTGGACGTCCTGGGCGACCAGGCCGGCCACGTACTCAACGCCGTCCGGCCACTGCTCCACCCACCAGCGGCGGTGCGTCACCGCGTCCTCGACCAGCGAGACCACATCGGCCTGGGCCACATCGCGCGCGGCCAGATCCGCCAGCACCAGGGCGCGTGCGGCGTGAAGGGACTGCTCCAGGGGGTCGACGTCGTCCATGCAGCCATTGTCACCCCTTCGGCCGCACCCGCTCGCCCCACCACCAGAGGGTTGACCGCGGCCCACCTGCGAAAATATCTTTCAATAGTGACTCGTGACGTGAAGGAAATTTTCATCGGCGACGGCACCCCGCCGGCCCCCGCCGCCCTCGCCGCCAAGGTCCGCACCCTCGCGCCGTCCATGACCCGCTCGATGCAGCGCGTCGCCGAGGCCGTCGCCCAGGACCCCGCCGGGTGCGCCGCCCTCACCGTCACCGGCCTCGCCGAGCTCACCGGCACCAGCGAGGCCACCGTGGTCCGCACCGCCCGGCTGCTCGGCTACCCCGGCTACCGCGATCTGCGCCTCGCGCTCGCCGGGCTCGCCGCCCAGCAGCAGTCGGGGCGCGCCCCGGCCGTCACCGCCGACATCGCCGTGGACGACCCGATCGCCGACGTCGTCGCCAAGCTCGCCTACGACGAGCAGCAGACCCTCGCCGACACCGCCGCCGCCCTCGACACCGTCCAGCTCGGCGCCGCCGTCACCGCCCTCGCCCAGGCCCGTCGGGTGGACATCTACGGGGTGGGGGCCTCCTCGCTGGTGGGGCAGGATCTTGCTCAGAAGCTGCTGCGGATCGGGCTCATCGCGCACGCCCACACCGACCCGCACCTCGCCGTCACCAACGCCGTCCAGCTGCGGTCCGGCGACGCCGCCGTCGCCATCACCCACTCCGGCTCCACCGGCGACGTCATCGAGCCGCTGCGCGTCGCCTTCGACCGGGGCGCCACCACCATCGCCATCACCGGCCGCCCCGACGGCCCCGTCTCCCAGTACGCCGACCACATACTGACCACCTCCACCGCCCGCGAGAGCGAGCTGCGCCCGGCCGCGATGTCGTCCCGGACGAGCCAACTCCTCGTCGTGGACTGCCTGTTCATCGGCATCGCCCAGCGCACGTACGAGACGGCCGCCCCCGCGCTCGCCGCCTCCTACGAGGCACTCGCCCACCGCCACAGCCCGCGCACCCGCTGACCCCGGGTGCCTCGCACACGTACGGAAAGAGCAGCGCTCCCATGACTTCCACGTACGGGGAACTCCGCGCCCAGCTGGCCGCACTGACCACCGAGGCGTTCCGGCCCGAGCTCGCCGACATCGACCGGCTGCCGACCGCCGAGATCGCCCGCCTCATGAACGCCGAGGACGCCACCGTCCCGGCCGCCGTCGCCGCGCAGCTGCCGCGGATCGCCGCCGCCATCGACGCCACCGCCGAGCGGATGGCCCGCGGCGGGCGGCTCGTCTACGCGGGCGCGGGCACCGCCGGGCGGCTCGGCGTCCTGGACGCCAGTGAGTGCCCGCCGACCTTCAACACCGACCCGTCGCAGGTCGTCGGGCTGATCGCGGGCGGGCCGAAAGCCGTCGCCACCTCCGTCGAAGGCGCCGAGGACTCCAAGGAGTTGGCGGCGGAGGATCTGGACGGGCTCCGGCTCAGCTCCCTCGACACCGTCGTCGGTGTGTCCGCCTCCGGCCGTACCCCGTACGCCGTCGGCGCCGTCGAACACGCCCGTGCGCTTGGGGCGTTGACCATCGGGCTCGCCTGCAACGAAGGGTCCGCCCTGGCCGCCGCCGCCGAGCACGGCATCGAGGTCGTCGTCGGTCCTGAGCTGCTCACCGGCTCCACCCGGCTCAAGTCCGGCACCGCCCAGAAGCTCGTGCTCAACATGATCTCGACGATCACGATGATCCGGCTCGGCAAGACGTACGGGAACCTCATGGTCGACGTACGGGCCTCCAACGAGAAGCTGCGCGCCCGCTCGCGACGGATCGTCGCGCTGGCGACGGACGCGGGCGACGAGGACATCGAGTCGGCCCTCACCGCCGCCGACGGCGAGGTGAAGACGGCGATCCTGATGCTGCTCGCGGACGTGGACGCGGCGACGGCGACGCGGCGCCTGGAGCGGGCGGGCGGGCGGCTGCGCTCGGCACTGACGTAAAACCGGCAACTCCCTTACGGCGCAGCCGCCTTACGATCTCGTCATGACCACGTCCGACCGCGAACCCGAGCCGGTCTTCACCCACGCCAACGGCCGTTTCGCCTACAACCCCGCCAACCCCGTCGGCCTCACCCTCATCATCCTCACCCTGGTCTTCGTCGCCGTCGCCTTCTTCGTCGTGAACGACCAGAGCGACTGGAGCGAGGGCGAGCTGCGCGACGCCGCCCGCCAGGCGGCCCACGACCTGGACGGGTCGACCCAGCCCAACATGGACCCGTCCCGGGCGTTCTCCGGCGGCGACTACGCACGGACCATCGAGGACGCCATGAAGAACACCGGCGCGGCCCAGTGGTTCGTCGACCCGGTCGTGCTGCGCGGTCACGGCAAGGAATCGGCGGCGTACGACATCACCGGGGCCGGTACGGACGCGGCGTTCTGCATGCACCTCACGGTGAGCCCGTTCGGCGACGGCCTGGCGGTGATCGGGGCGCGGGTCACGGACGGCGCCTGCTGAAGCAGCCCGACAGAACGCCGAAGGGCGGCACCCCTGCGAACAGGAGTGCCGCCCTCGGCGTACAGCGTTATGGAGCTACCGATCCCGGAGGGGATCAGAAGTCCATGTCACCGCCCGGCATGCCGCCCGGAGCGGCCGCGGCGGCCTTCTCCGGCTTGTCGGCGATGACGGCCTCGGTGGTGAGGAACAGCGCGGCGATCGACGCGGCGTTCTGCAGCGCGGAGCGCGTCACCTTCGCCGGGTCGATGATGCCCTCGGCGATCATGTCGACGTACTCGCCGGTCGCGGCGTTCAGACCGTGGCCGACGGCCAGGTTGCGCACCTTCTCGACGACGACGCCGCCCTCGAGACCACCGTTGACGGCGATCTGCTTCAGCGGGGCCTCCAGGGCGAGCTTCACGGCGTTGGCGCCGGTCGCCTCGTCACCCGACAGGTCCAGCTTCTCGAAGACCGAGGAGGCCTGCAGCAGGGCCACGCCACCACCGGCGACGATGCCCTCCTCGACGGCCGCCTTCGCGTTGCGAACGGCGTCCTCGATGCGGTGCTTGCGCTCCTTGAGCTCCACCTCGGTGGCGGCGCCGGCCTTGATGACGGCCACGCCGCCGGCCAGCTTCGCCAGGCGCTCCTGGAGCTTCTCGCGGTCGTAGTCCGAGTCCGAGTTCTCGATCTCGGCGCGGATCTGGTTGACCCGACCGGCGACCTGCTCGCTGTCACCGGCACCGTCGACGATGGTGGTCTCGTCCTTGGTGATGACGACCTTGCGGGCGCGGCCCAGCAGGTCGAGACCCGCGTTCTCCAGCTTGAGGCCGACCTCCTCGGAGATGACCGTGCCGCCGGTGAGGATGGCGATGTCGTTCAGCATCGCCTTGCGGCGGTCGCCGAAGCCCGGGGCCTTGACGGCGACGGACTTGAAGGTGCCGCGGATCTTGTTCACGACCAGGGTCGACAGGGCCTCGCCCTCGACGTCCTCGGCGATGATCAGGAGCGGCTTGCCCGACTGCATGACCTTCTCGAGGAGCGGCAGCAGGTCCTTGACCGAGCCGATCTTCGAGTTGACGATCAGGATGTACGGGTCGTCGAGCGCGGCTTCCATGCGCTCCATGTCGGTCGCGAAGTACGCCGAGATGTAGCCCTTGTCGAAGCGCATGCCCTCGGTGAGCTCGAGCTCCAGACCGAAGGTCTGGGACTCCTCGACCGTGATGACGCCTTCCTTGCCGACCTTGTCCATCGCCTCGGCGATGAGCTCGCCGATCTGGGTGTCGGCGGCGGAGATGGAGGCCGTCGAAGCGATCTGCTCCTTGGTCTCGACATCCTTCGCCTGCTCCAGGAGCGCACCGGAGACGGCCTCGACGGCCTTCTCGATGCCGCGCTTCAGAGCCATCGGGTTGGCGCCGGCGGCGACGTTGCGCAGACCCTCGCGGACGAGCGCCTGGGCGAGGACGGTCGCGGTGGTCGTACCGTCACCGGCGACGTCGTCCGTCTTCTTGGCGACTTCCTTGACCAGCTCGGCGCCGATCTTCTCGTACGGGTCCTCGAGCTCGATCTCCTTGGCGATGGAAACACCATCGTTGGTGATCGTGGGGGCGCCCCACTTCTTCTCGAGGACGACGTTGCGGCCCTTGGGGCCAAGGGTGACCTTGACGGCGTCGGCGAGCTGGTTCATCCCGCGCTCGAGACCGCGCCGTGCCTCCTCGTCGAACGCGATGATCTTGGCCATGTGAAGTGGTCCTCCCGGACAGGGGTGGATTGCTCCGGATCGAGGAGGCGCCCGCGACGGACGGCCTGCGCGCCTTGTGGTTCCTTGCCCCACGCGGCTCGCGGACCTCACCGACCCGATCCTGGTTCTGTCACTCTCACTCGGAGAGTGCTAACGCCAATGATTAGCACTCGACCCAGGAGAGTGCAAGGCCGTCCCACCGCTCCGGCCGGGTCCCGGCCACCTCCGGGGCGGGCGGCCCGGGCCCCGGACACACACGTGGGGCCCGCATCCATTTACAGAGGATGCGGGCCCCACGGGCCTGTATGCGTCGGTGGCCGATCGCGCCGAGATCAGACGGCGAGCTTGACCATGTCCGCCTGCGGACCCTTCTGGCCCTGCGAGATCTCGAACTCGACTCGCTGACCTTCTTCAAGGGTGCGGTAGCCGTCCATCTGGATCGCGCTGTAGTGGACGAAAACATCCGCACCACCGTCGACCGCGATGAAGCCGTACCCCTTCTCCGCGTTGAACCACTTGACGGTGCCCTGAGCCATGCCTAACTCCCCTATTACTGGCCCTTGCACGGGACCGCACTTCGCGGACCCGGGTCAGACCTCCACCCTCCGACAGGAGAGGGTGTGCGCCGGAACGCGTCGACCGCGGCTGAATGTATCTGCCCAACTGCCCTCTGCAACAGGTCAATCGGACGAGAATTCCGGGCAGGGGTGAGGAGCGGAATGCCGCGAAATTCAGCATTCCGGGGCAAGTCGGGCCGGGCAAAGCGCACTTAAGGAGCAATATGCTCGAACACTTTGACTGCTTCTCGACGCCGGTTCGTCGCGTTCTCATATGCACGTGGCACGCACAACGAAGGGGACTTCCCCACTCTACCGCGCTCAACCACACTGAATTGCCCCCTCCGCTTAGCTTGCGGAGGGGGCAATTCAGGTAACTGTGCGTGTGGCGCGCCTATGTTCGCGCCTGTCTTCAGCAGCCGCCGGCGACGGCGGGAATGATCGAGACTCCGGCGCCGTCCGGCGTCGCCGTCTCCAAGCCCTGCTCGAAGCGGACGTCGTCGTCGTTGACGTACACGTTGACGAAGCGGCGCAGCTTGCCCTGGTCGTCCAGGACCCGGGCGGCGATCCCGGTGTGGTTCTTCTCCAGGTCGGCGATGACCTCGGCGAGGGTGGTGCCCTCGGCCGCGACCTCGGCCTTGCCGCCGGTGTACGTACGGAGAATGGTGGGGATGCGGACGTTGACGCTCATGGTGTTCTGCCTTTCCGTGGCCGGTGGGTCAGTGGGCGAGGCCCGCGTCGCGGAACGCGTCCAGGCTCGGGCGGATCGTCGCGGTCGGGCCGGTCGTCGGGGCCACGGCGTCCAGGGTCTTGAGGCCGTCCCCCGTGTTGAGGACGACAGTAGTGAGCGCCGGGTCCAGCAGCCCGCTCTCGATGAGCTTCCGGGTGACGCCCACGGTCACCCCGCCCGCCGTCTCGGCGAAGATGCCCTCGGTCCGGGCGAGCAGCTTGATCGCGTCCACGACCTGCTCGTCGTTCACGTCCTCCACCGCGCCGCCGGTGCGCCGGGCGATGTCCAGCACGTACGGCCCGTCCGCCGGGTTGCCGATGGCCAGCGACTTGGCGATGGTGTTCGGCTTCTGCGGCCGGACGACGTCGTGGCCCGCCTTGAAGGCGGTGGAGACCGGGGAGCAGCCCTCCGCCTGAGCACCGAAGATCTTGTACGGCTTGTCCTCGACCAGGCCCAGCTTGATCAGCTCCTGGAGACCCTTGTCGATCTTCGTGAGCTGCGAGCCGGAGGCGATCGGGATGACGATCTGGTCCGGGAGCCGCCAGCCGAGCTGCTCGCAGATCTCGTACGCCAGCGTCTTGGAGCCCTCGCCGTAGTACGGGCGCAGGTTCACGTTCACGAAGCCCCAGCCCTCACCGAGCGGGTCCCCGATGAGCTCCGAGCAGAAGCGGTTGACGTCGTCGTAGTTGCCCTCGATGCCGACCAGCTCGCCGCCGTACACCGCGGCCATGACGACCTTGCCCTGCTCCAGGTCGTGCGGGATGAACACGCAGGAGCGGAAACCGGCCCGGGCGGCGGCCGCGCCGACGGCGCCGGCGAGGTTGCCGGTGGAGGAGCAGGAGAGCGTGGTGAAGCCGAAGGCGCGGGCGGCCTCGACGGCGATCGCGACGACGCGGTCCTTGAAGGAGTGCGTCGGATTGCCGGAGTCGTCCTTGACGTAGAGGCCGCCGGTGACGCCCAGCTCGCGGGCGAGATTGTCGGCCTTGACGAGCTTGGTGAATCCCGGATTCAGGTTGGGCTTTTCAGCCACATTGGCCGGAACGGGCAGCAGGGGCGCATAGCGCCAGATGTTGTCCGGGCCCGCTTCGATACGCTTGCGCAGCGCCTCGGGGTCACCCGTCGGAAGGTCGTACGCGACTTCGAGCGGACCGAAACACAGGGCGCAGGCGAAGATCGGGCCGAGGTCGAACCGCTCGCCGCATTCCCGGCAGGAAAGCGCGACGGCGGGACCGAGGTTCACAGTGGTGGCGGCATTGTCGATGGTCTGCACAGCCATGATGGCGAGGCCCTTTCTCCTCATCTTCCCCATGGCGCATTTCGCCATGAGACGGAATTGGCACCTTCCCCACCGTGACCTCGCGGTCGGCAGGAGGGTTGCCGGGACTTCAACGGGCCGTTCCCTCAGTCCCTCTGGATGAGCGCTGTGGCACTGGGTCCAGGACCCAGGCATTTGTTCGCGCGACGACCCCGACATGCGACGGCCATCCGCGTTGTTCAAGACTGTAACCGAAGGCCCGGACGGTTGAGATAGTCGTCCGAACCGCGAGATGGATCACAGAGGAGGCTCCGGCCCGTGTTGGAAGAGGTGGAGCGCTGGCTGAGCAGGCGTTCCTGGTCGGCGGCCGACCGCCCGCTGGACGGGATCCTGGCCGCCAAGCGCCGCGGCGCCACCACGGTCAGCGTCGTCCTGCCGGCGCTCGACGAGGAGGCCACGGTCGGCCAGATCGTCGCCGCGATCCGGCGCGAGCTGATGACCGCCGCGGTGCCGCTGGTGGACGAGCTGGTGGTGGTCGACTCCGGCTCCACCGACCGTACGGCCGAGGTCGCGGCCGCCGCGGGCGCCCGGGTGGTGCACCGGGACGCGATCCTGCCCCGGATCCCCGCCCTGCCCGGCAAGGGCGAGGTCCTGTGGCGCTCGCTGCTGGTCACCACGGGTGACATCGTCTGCTTCATCGACGCGGACCTGAAGGACTTCGACCCCGCCTTCGTCTCCGGGATCGTCGGGCCGCTCCTGACCGACCCGGACGTCGACTTCGTCAAGGCGATGTACGACCGCCCGTTCGGCGACTCCCCAGGTCAGGGCGGTCGGGTCACCGAACTGGTGGCCCGTCCCCTGCTCAATCTGCACTGGCCGCAGCTGGCCGGGTTCGTCCAGCCGCTGGGCGGCGAGTACGCGGCCCGCCGCTCGCTCCTGGAGCGGCTGCCGTTCCCCGTCGGTTACGGAGTGGAGCTGGGCCTGCTCGTCGACGCGCTGCACACGGTGGGCCTGGACGCGCTGGCCCAGGTCGACGTGGGCGTACGCAAACACCGCCACCAGGACGGCCAGGCCCTCGGCCGGATGGCGGCGGCGATCTACCGCACGGCCCAACTCCGGCTCTCCCGCGCCCACTTGGTGCGCCCGACGCTGACGCAGTTCGAGCGCGGCGAGGACGGATTCGTGCCGCGCACGTACGCGGTGGACACCGAGGAGCGGCCGCCGATGCGCGACATCGGGGAGTACGCGGTGCATCGGGCGGCGTAAGGGGGCGTGACGATCGGGGGCCGGTGCCGCTGTTCGCACGTTTGAGGCATTCCGCTACGGGCTAGGTTCGTGTCCATGGTCTCCGCGCGCGCTGCCCAGGTTCTCGTCGCGTCCAACCGCGGCCCGATCTCGTACGCCCTCGACGCCGACGGGACGCTGACCTCCCGGCGCGGCGGCGGCGGCCTGGTCTCCGGCCTGTCGGCCATCGGCTCCGAGGCGAACGCCCTGTGGGTCTGCTCGGCGCTCGGCGACGGCGACCGGGAGGCCGTGCGGCGCGGGGTGGGCGAAGAGGGCGTGCGGATGCTCGACATCGACGCGGGGACGCACGCGGACGCGTACAACGGCATCGCGAACTCGGTGCTGTGGTTCGTCCACCACATGCTGTACCAGACGCCGCTGGAGCCGGTCTTCGACGCGGAGTTCCGGCGCCAGTGGGGTGCGTACGAGACGTACAACCGCGCCTTCGCCCAGGCGCTGGCCGAGGAGGCGGCGGACGGGGCCTCGGTGGTGGTCCAGGACTACCACCTGGCGCTGGTGCCGGGCATGCTCCGCGAGCTCCGCCCCGACCTGCGGATCGGCCACTTCTCGCACACGCCGTGGGCGCCGCCGGAGTACTTCCGGATGCTCCCCGACGACGTGGCGGAGCAGCTCCTTCGGGGGATGCTCGGCGCGGACCGGCTCGGGTTCCTGACGCGGCGCTGGGCGGACGCGTTCGCGCGCTGCTGCGTGGACGTGCTGGGCGGTACGGGCGCCACCCGGATCGGGGTGTACGGCCTGGGCGCGGACGCGGAGTTCCTGCGGCGGCGCGCGCACGAGCCGGACGTGGACGAGCGCCTGGCCACGCTGCGGGAGCAGATCGGGCCGGGCCGCAAGGCGATCGTGCGGGTCGACCGCACGGAACTCTCGAAGAACATCGTGCGGGGGCTGCTGGCGTACGGGCAGCTGCTCACGGACCGCCCCGAGTGGCGGGGCCGGGTGGTGCACGTGGCGTTCGCGTACCCGTCGCGGCAGGATCTGGCGGTGTACCGGGAGTACACGGCGGAGGTCTCGCGGGTGGCGTCCGCGATCAACTCGACGTACGGCGTCGACGGTTGGACCCCGGTCCTCCTCCACGTCGAGGACGACTTCGCGCGGTCCCTCGCGGCGTACCGGCTGGCGGACGTGGCCCTGGTGAACCCCATCCGGGACGGCATGAACCTGGTGGCCAAGGAGGTGCCGGTGGTGTCGGAGGAGGGGTGCGTGCTGGTGCTCTCTCGGGAGGCCGGGGCGTATGAGGAGCTGCGGGAGGATGCGGTGGGGGTGAATCCGTACGACGTGGTCGGTACGGCTGCCGCGCTCCATGAGGCGTTGTCGATGTCTGCGGGGGAGCGGGGGGAGCGGACGAAGCGGCTGGCCGCGGCGGCGACGGCGCTGCCGCCGCGGCAGTGGTTCTTGGAGCAGCTGAACGCGTTGCGCGAGGGGTAATCCCCCACCCCGCCCCTTCCCGAAACTCTCCGAGGGTGCTCGTTCGTCTGCGGACCGTGCTGGGCTGGTCGCGCAGTTCCCCGCGCCCCTTAAGTGCCGCTGCGCGGCATCCCCTGGGCGGCCCGGAGGGGCGCTTCTAGGGGCGCGGGGAACTGCGCGGCCAGCCATCCACGGTCCGCAGACGAAGAACCAAGCCGCCCGGCCGAGGGCTTTCGGGAAGGGGTGGGGTGGGGGCCTCTAAAGGCCCGCCGCCAAGGCGGCCAAGAGCGCGACCACGCCCGCCGGGCCCGGCACCGCCACATCCGCCCGCTCCCACACCTCCGGCACCTCCGTGGACCCGCTGCACACCAACAGCCCCGGCACCCCGTCCGAGCGGAGTTTTTCGACGGCGGCGAACGCGGGCAGATCACCGAGGTCGTCGCCCGCGTACAAGACCGACCCCGCCCCCACCTCCCGCAGGTACTCCGCCAACGCCACCCCCTTGTCCATCCCGGGCGGCCGCAGCTCCAGAACCAGCCGGCCGGGTTCGAGGATGAGCCCATGGCGGGTGGCGAGGGCGGCGAGCGGGTCCCGCAGCGCGGCGTACGCGGCCGCGGGGTCCGTGGCCCGCCGCGTATGGACCGCGACCGCCTGCCCCTTCTCCTCGATCCACGTACCCCGCCACGCCCCGTGCGCGTCCAGCACCCCCGGCAGCTCGGCCCGCGCCGCCGTGACCCCGGGGTGCGGGGCGGGCGCGGCCACGGTCCCGGTCACCGCGTCCCAGCGCTCGGCCCCGTAGTGGCCCAGGACCACCAGGTGCTCCAGGCCGGGAACGCCCGCGAAGCCCCCGTACCGTACGGCCACACCCGCAGGACGCCCGGTGATCACCGCGACCGAGGCGACCTTCGGGGCGAGGGCGGCCAGGGCGGGGACGGCACCGGGGTGGGCGCGCGCCTGCTCGGGGTCGGGGACGATCTCGGCGAGCGTGCCGTCGAAGTCGAGGGCGATCACGGCCCGCTCGGGCGCGGCCAGGATCGCGGCCAGCGCCTCGCGTCCGGCGGAGGTGGCAGGGGTCGGCAGGAGGTGCGGTTGGCTGCCCATGCCACGACCCTAGCGGCGCGGGGCGGATCACAGCCATGGCGGGAGAGCGGTTATGCGCGGCGCTCGCGCTGGGCCTCGCGTATCCGGCGCAGCCGGTTCACCGTGACCGGGTCGTGGGCCAGCGCGCGCTCGTCGTCGAGCAGGGCGTTGAGGAGCTGGTAGTAGTGCGTCGGAGAGATACCCAGCCGCTCCCGTACGGCCCGCTCCTTGGCCCCGGGCCCGGCCCAGGACCCCCGCTCGATGGCCAACACGGCCCGAGCCCGCTCACTAAGCCCACCGTCGTCGTGGTCAGTCATACAAGCCAACGTATAGCCGATTGAGGGGCGCAGCCCCGAAAGTCAGGGGCGCGGGGCGGTGACATTTGCGGCTCCGCCGCGTGGGCGCGACCAGCCACAGATCACCCGCAGACAAACCCCGGGCACCTCACTCCGCGTTCTCCGCCTCCGTAGCCACCTTCGCGATCCCCTCCAGCACCGACCGCGGGTCCCCCTCCGGCGACACCGCCCCGCCGATCCGCTTCTTGATCGTCTCGCTCACCTTCGGCCACGACGTCTTGCCGACCGGCGGCAGCTCCGACGTCGGCAGCGCGGCCAGGAACTCCTTGAGCTCCGGGTGCTTGCCGTTGTTCTGCATGGTCTGCGACGCCGTACGGGTCGCGGGGAGCAGGTCGTACTTGTCCGCGAACGCCAGCACGTTCTGGTCGTTGAACGTGAAGTCCAGGAACTTCCCGATCTGCTCGCGGTGGCCGTTCTGCTTGAAGCCCATGATCCAGTCGGCCACGCCCATCGACGCCTTGGCCTTGCCCTCGGCGCCGGGCAGCGGGACCATCCCGTACTTCACGCCCTTCTTCTTGGCCTGCTCCATCAGCGACGGGTGGCCGTTGAGCATGCCGACCTCGCCCTTGGCGAACGCGTCGAAGGCCGCCTGGCGGTTGAGCTTCGCCGGGGCGACGGGGCCGGTCAGGCCCTCCTCGACCAGGTTCCTCTTCAGCCAGTTGAAGGTCTTGATGTTCTCGGGCGAGTCGATGTCGTACCCGGAGATCTGGTTGACGTAGCTGCCGCCGCCGCTCAGCATCCACATCATCGTCTCGGCCTGGGCCTCCTCGCTGCCCAGCGGCAGCGCGAACGGGGTCTTGACCCCCTTGGCCTTCAGCGCCTTGGCGTCGGCCTCCAGCTGCGCCCACGTCTGCGGCGGCTTGAGGTGCGCCTTGTCGAAGAGCGTCTGGTTGTAGAACAGCAGCCGGGTCGACGCGACGAACGGGATGCCGTACTGGACGCGCTTCATCTCGCCCGCGTCCGCCAGCGGCGCCAGGAAGTTCGCCTGGACGGGGATGGAGAGCACCTGGTCGACGGAGTAGAGCTTGCCGGCCGCCGCGTAGTCGGAGTACGCGCCGATCTGCGCGATGTCGGGGGCCTTGCCCGCCTTCACCATCTCCGCGACCTTGGCGTCGACGACGTCCCACGACAGGACGGAGACGTCGACCTTGATGCCGGGGTTCTTCTTCTCGAAGTCGGCGACCACGTCGTGCCAGTACGCCTTGGTGCTGCTGCCGCCCGCGATGTCGTAGTCGGCCGCGACCAGCTTGAGGGTGACGCTGCCGGAGCCGCTGTCGCTGCCGCAGCCGGTGAGGCCCGCAGCCGCTATTCCGAGTGCGGCAACCGCCGCCGTCAGACCGTTCCCCAAGCTCTTAAAGAGCAGGGGAGACCCCATCCGCCGCTGCTGCACGTGCCCTGTCCCACCCTCGTTGTTCGCCAGTCGGTCCCCCGTGAACGTCCTGTTCGCAACGTCCTGTCTACATGAGCTGCGATCTTCCCTTGCGGCCGGGGCTGAGGTCTACACCAGTTGGGTATCACTTCCGCAACTTCTGCCGCCGCCGTCCCACCCGTACGGCCGTATTCCGGGCGGCACTTGGGAAAACGCTTACCCGCCGCCCGGTGAGTGGACTAGACCTTTCATGGGTGAACGCGCGAGACTGTCCCCCGTGAGACACGTCATCGCCCTGGATGTGGGCGGCACCGGGATGAAAGCCGCCCTCATCGGGGTGGACGGCGGCCTGCTGTACGAGGCGCGCAGGCCCACCGGCCGCGAGCGCGGCCCCGAGGCCGTCGTCGAGAGCATCCTCGACTTCGCCGCCGAGCTGCGGACGTACGGCGAGGAGCACCTCGGCGAGAGCGCCGTGGCGGCCGGCGTCGCCGTGCCCGGCATCGTCGACGCCGAGAACGGCATCGCGGTCTACGCGGCCAACCTGGGCTGGCGCGACGTCCCCATGCGGCGGCTGCTGAGCGAGCGGCTCGACGGCGTGCCCGTCGCCCTCGGCCACGACGTGCGCACCGGCGGCCTCGCCGAGGGCCGGATCGGCGCGGGCAAGGGCGCCGACCGCTTCCTGTTCATCCCGCTCGGCACCGGCATCGCCGGGGCCATCGGCATCGACGGCCGCATCGAGCCGGGCGCCCACGGCTACGCGGGCGAGATCGGCCACATCGTGGTGCGCCCCGGCGGCATCCCCTGCGGCTGCGGCCAGCGCGGCTGCCTGGAGCGGCTCGCCTCCGCCTCCGCCGTCACCCAGGCGTGGGCCGAGGCCAGCGGCGACCCGGACGCCGACGCGGCCGACTGCGCCAAGGCCGTCGAGTCCGGCGACCCGGCGGCGCGCGCCGTGTGGCAGAACGCGGTCGACGCGCTCGCGGACGGCCTGGTCACCGCGCTCACCCTGCTCGACCCGCGCACCCTGATCATCGGTGGCGGACTCGCCGAAGCGGGGGAAACCTTGTTCGTACCGCTACGGGCGGCCGTCGAGGAGCGCGTCACCTTCCAGAAGCTGCCCGCGATCGTCCCGGCGGCCCTCGGCGACACGGCGGGCTGCCTGGGCGCGGGCCTGCTCGCCTGGGACCTGCTCGACACCGCCGCCTCGTCCGGCTCCCCCTCGTCCGGCACCGACGCCGGCACCACCCACTCCTCGGAGGTAACCGCCTGATGGCCACCAGCAAGGTCCTCTCCGGCGCCCGCGTCGTCCTGCCGACCGGGGTCGTCGAGAACGGACGCGTGATCGTCGAGGGCGGGAAGATCGCCGGAAGCGCGCCCGAGGCCGCCGAGCGCGTCGACCTCACCGGCCACTGGGTGGTCCCCGGCTTCGTCGACATGCACGTGCACGGCGGCGGCGGCGCCTCCTTCACCAACGGCACGGTCGACGACGTCCTCAAGGGCGTCCACACCCACCGGCTGCACGGCACCACCACCATGGTCGCCTCCACCGTCACCGGCGAGATGGACTTCCTGGCCCAGCGGGCCGGGCTGCTCTCCGAGCTGGTCGAGCAGGGCGACCTGGCGGGCATCCACTTCGAGGGCCCGTTCATCTCGCCGTGCCGCAAGGGCGCCCACAGCGAGGACCTGCTGCGCCACCCGGACCCGGCCGAGGTCCGCAAGCTGATGGACGCGGCCCGGGGCACCGCCAAGATGTTCACGCTCGCCACCGAGCTCCCCGGCGGCCTGGACTCCGTACGGCTGCTCGCCGAGCACGGCGTGATCGCCGCGATCGGCCACACCGACGCCACGTACGAGCAGACCGTCGAGGCGATCGACGCGGGCGCCACCGTCGCCACCCACCTCTACAACGCGATGCCCGCGCTCGGCCACCGCGCGCCCGGCCCGATCGCCGCCCTCCTGGAGGACGAGCGGATCACCGTCGAGCTGATCAACGACGGCACGCACCTGCACCCCGCCTCGCTCGAACTCGCCTTCCACCACAAGGGCGCCGACCGGGTCGCGTTCATCACGGACGCCATGGACGCGGCCGGGTTCGGGGACGGGCTCTACCACCTCGGCCCGCTGGAGGTCGAGGTCAAGGAGGGCGTCGCCCGGCTCGTCGAGGGCGGCTCGATCGCGGGCTCGACCCTCACCCTGGACCGCGCGTTCCGCCGTGCGGTGACCGTCGACGGCCTCCCCGTCGAGGACGCCGTCCGCGCGCTCAGCGCCAACCCGGCGCGGCTGCTCGGCGTGTACGACAAGGTCGGCTCGCTCGAACCCGGCAAGGACGCGGACCTGGTGGTCCTGGACGAGCACTTCGCGCTCAAGGGCGTGATGCGGCGCGGCGAGTGGATCGTGGCGCCCTAGCCCCTCATGACGGGACGGTGGCCGGATTCCGGGGCTGTGGGGTCTGGGCCGGCCACCGTCCGTTTGGCATGATCACCTCGTGATCCTGACCGTCACGCTGAACACGGCACTCGACCTCACCTACCGGGTCCCGGAGCTCGTCCCGCACGCCAGCCACCGCGTGGACGAGGTGACCGAGCGCCCCGGCGGCAAGGGCCTCAACGTCGCCCGGGTGCTGACCGCGCTCGGCCACAGATGCGTCGTCACTGGCTTCGCGGGCGGCCGCACCGGCGCGGTGCTGCGCGAACTGCTCGCGCCGCTCGCGCCCGTCGACGCGCTGGTCCCGGTCGCCGGGAGCACCCGCCGCACGATCGCGGTCGTGGACGCGGCCACCGGCGACACCACGCAGCTCAACGAGCCGGGCCCGCAGATCACGGCCGACGAGTGGGAGGCGTTCCTCACGGCGTACGAGCCGCTGCTGCGGCAGGCGGACGCGGTGGCGCTGTGCGGCAGCCTGCCGCCCGGGGTACCGGTCGGCGCCTACGCGGACCTGGTACGCCGGGCCCGCGCGGCGGGCGTCCCCGTCCTCCTGGACACCAGCGGCGAGCCCCTGCGGCGCGGCCTGGCGGCCCGCCCCGACCTGATCAAGCCGAACGCCGACGAGCTGGCCCGCCTCACCGGCTCCCGCGAACCGCTCCGCGCGGCCCGCGACGCCCGCCGCCGGGGCGCCCACGCGGTGGTCGCCTCACTGGGCCCCGAGGGCCTGGTGGCGGTCACCCCCGACGGCACCTGGCAGGCCACCCCACCGTCCCCGGTCCGAGGCAACCCCACCGGCGCGGGCGACTCGGCGGTGGCGGCCCTGCTGTCGTCCCTGGTGGAGAACTTGCCGTGGCCGTCCCGGCTGACCCGAGCGGTGGCACTGTCGGCGGCGACGGTACTGGCGCCGGTGGCGGGGGAGTTCGACGCCGAGGCGTACGAGGAGCTGCTCACGCAGATCCGGGTGACCAGCACCCCCTGAGGGGCGCGGGGCTGTGACATTTGCGGCTCCGCCGCGTGGGCGCGAGCAACCCAGCACGGTCCGCAGCCGAAAGACCCGGCCAGCGGCCTAGTAGGACTTCTTCGTCTTGCTGATCTCGACCCAGTCGAACACCGCGTCGCACTGATTCCCCTGCTCACAGGAGAGCTTGATCGTGTTCGACCCCTGCTTGAGGGTCACCGGCGCCCACGTGTACTGCCAGTTGTTCTCCAGGTTCGGGTCGGTCGACCCCCTGAAGTTCTTCAGACCTATCGGCTGCGAGTTCGGCTTGCCGTTGACCGTCAGCGTCGCGTTCGCGTCCTTCGCCGGGATGGCGAACCGCACGTACAGGTAGTACGAGCCGGACGACGGCAGATCGGCCTGCCAGGTCAGCGACGCGCCGATCTGGTTGAAGCCGTTGACGTACGCCCCGTCCGTCCCCTGCGCACCCTTGACGTCCTTGGCCAGCACCGTGCCGCCACCGAGCTTCAGCGTCGCCGCGTCCTGCTTGGGGAGCTCCGCCGCCGGGGCGGAGGCCGAGTTGGACGGCGGGGTCGACGGCTGCTGCGAGGTGCCCTGGGAGCTGCCGCCCGCGGGCTTGCCCGCGTCCTCGTTCTTCTTGCCGTCGCCGTTGGTGGCGAGCGCCACGCCGATGCCGATGACGACCGCCGCGACCACCGCGACCGCGCCGATCAGCAGACCCTTGGTGTTGGGGCCACGGCTGCCGCGCCCGCCGCCACCGTCGGCCGGGGGGCCGGGACGGTTGGGGGCGCCGCCGTACGTCTCGGGCGCCGCGTACTGGGCGGTGGGCTGCCCGTACTGCTGCTGACCGTACTGCTGCGGCTGCTGGCCGTAAGGCGCCTGCGGCTGGCCGTACTGCTGCTGCGGAACCTGCCCGTACTGGCGCTCGCCGACCGTCCGCACCTGGTTGTACGAGGTTCTGGGCACGCCGGGCTGGTGCGGGGCACTCGGGCCCGGGTAGCCGTAGCCACCGGAGCGGGGCGGGGTGGCGCCGGAGGCCTGACCGTCCTCGTACAGATAGCCGAACGGATCGTCGTCCTCGGGCGTGCTCGCGCCGTTGTTGCCGGGCGTCATCCGGGGTCACTCCTCACTGTTCGCCAGCCGTCGCCGACCGGCCGAGCCTACCCCGAACGGCCGACACCATGGCCGCGACCTCGTCCCGTTGCCCGGGAAACGGCCGGGGCGCACAGGTGGGGGTCCCCCCTGCTCCTTGAGAGCTTGGGGGAGGGCGGCGGCTATCCGGCCCGCCGGTGGACCTTCGCCCGCGACCGCTTCTCGATGTACATCCGCTGGTCGGCGGAGCGCAGCACCTCTTCCACGGACATCCCGCAGCTGGCCCAGCCGATGCCGAAACTCGCCCCGACCCGGACCGCCCGGCCGTCCACCCGGATCGGCGGGATGATGGCGTTGCGCAGCCGGACCGCGAGGTCGGCCGCGTCGGCCGCGCCCAGGCCGTCGGCGAGGACGACGAACTCGTCGCCGCCGAGCCGGGCGACCGTGTCCCCGTCCCGTACGCCGGAGGTGAGGCGGCGGGCGACCTCGATGAGGACGGCGTCGCCGGTGTTGTGGCCGTACCGGTCGTTGATCGACTTGAAGCCGTCGAGGTCGCAGAAGAGGACCGCGAGGCCCTTGGTGCCGTCGTCGACGTCGCCCTCGGGGGCGGTCATGTGCACGTGGTGGTCGAAGGGACCGCCGCCCGGCACCGGGTCGAAGTCGAAGCCGCCGGGGGCGCAGACCGCGTGGCCGGGGGTCTCGCCGCGCCCGTCGTGCACCGCTCCGTACGCCGCGTCCAGCGCCTCCACGGCGGTCGCGCCCACCGCGTACGGCCGCTGGCACAGGCGCGCGGAGAGCCGGGCGCGCAGTTCGGCGCTGTTGGGCAGGCCGGTGAGCGAGTCGTGCGAGGCGCGGTGGGCGAGCTGGAGCTCGTGCCGCTTGCGCTCCTCTATGTCCTCGACGTGGGTGAGCAGAAAACGGGGACCGTCGGCGGTATCGGCGACGACGGAATTGCGCAGCGACACCCAGACGTACGAGCCGTCGCGCCGCCCGAGCCGCAGCTCGGCGCGGCCGCCCTCGGCCGAGGTGCGCAGCAGGAGCCCGATGTCCTCGGGGTGGACGAGGTCCGCGAACGAGTAGCGCCGCATCACGGCGGCGGGCCGGCCGAGCAGCCGACAGAGCGCGTCGTTGGTGCGCAGCAGGCGTCCGTGCTGGTCACCGCCCATTTCGGCGATGGCCATGCCGGACGGCGCGTACTCGAACGCCTGCCGAAAGCTCTCCTCGCTGGCCCGCAGCGCCTGCTGCTCCCGCTCCAGGCGGACGAGCGCGCGCTGCATGTTTGCGCGAAGCCGGGCGTTGCTGATCGCAATGGCGGACTGGGAGGCGTACATCTGAAGCGCTTCGCGCCCCCACGCGCCGGGGCGCCGCCCGTTGCGCGGCTTGTCGACGGAAATGACGCCGAGGAGCTCCCGCCCGCCGCCCGAGGCGTACATCGGCGCGTAGAGCCGGTCCTGGGGGTGCCACTCGTCCTCGAAGCGCGGCTCGGGACCTTCGGTGTACCACTGCGGGACGTCGTCCTCCAGGAGCACCCAGCCCTCGGTGTGCGGGATGAACCGCAGGTCGCCCCAGCCCTCGCCCATGGTGAGCCGGCGCTCCCAGGAGGCCCGCGAGCCGACGCGGCCGGTGATGAGGG
Source organism: Streptomyces melanogenes (assembly GCF_014649795.1). GTDB lineage: Bacteria > Actinomycetota > Actinomycetes > Streptomycetales > Streptomycetaceae > Streptomyces > Streptomyces noboritoensis. The sequence continues at coordinate 219,727 of NZ_BMTS01000002.1, read as the reverse complement.
CCTCGGCGGCGGCGTTCCCGGCGAAGGCGGCGACGACGAGGTCGCCGTCAGGGCGTACGAGGTTGACGCAGGCCAGTTCGTAGCCGAGCCCGGCGATGACGCCGTCGGCGACGGTCTGCAGCGTGTCCGCCAGGCTGCGGGCCGTGTTCAGGTCGGTGACCACCTGATGCAGCTGCCGCAGGGTCGCAAGACGGACGTACGGCTCCGACTCGGTCTCCATTGCTCGCTCTCCCCGAGACCTCGACAGCAACTCCAGGATCCTGATTCGGCGCGCTTCTTCTCCGGCTTCCGGCCCGGCTTCCGACTTCCCTGTGGGCGCTTTTCGTGCAGCGTCCCCGTCACTGAATCACAGCGAGCTGCCCACTCGGTACACAGGGTCAACAATTACTGCGCTCTGTGACTCAAGTCACACGGGGTGATGATAGGCCGCTCGCGGGAGGTGGGAGCGCTCCGCGAGATTCCGGAATGCAAACAAGCATTAATGCCGGTTTTTGGGGGCGGGGTGGGGGTGCGGCGGGGGTGGTTCGGGTGGCGGAGTTTGCACCGCGCGCGGTGCCTCGTCGCTCTGGTCCTAGGACCCTTCTGGTCCCAGGGCCCGATGTGCGGCGTTGACCCGGAGACTAGCGTTCTGTACGTGTTGCAGACAGACGTTCTCCGTGCTCTTCCCGCCCTGCCGTCGCAGAACCCCCATGCTGAGGGGGTGAGCAATGACGAATTCCGCGCCGCGATGTCCCGGCTGGCGGGCGGGGTGGTGCTGGTGACCGCCCACGACGAGGACGCCGGCCCGCGCGGTGAGGACGTCGGCATGACGGCCACGGCGTTCCTGTCCGTCTCCATCGACCCGCCGCTGGTCCTGGTGAGCGTACGGAACGGCTCCCGCATGGACGACCTGCTCGCCGAGCAGCCCCTGTGGGCGGTCTCGGTCCTCTCGGAGAGCCAGCGCCACGTGGCGGGCCGGTTCGCGATGAAGGGCCGCATCAGCGACCGCCTGCTCTTCGACGACATCCCCTACAAGAGGGGTCCGCTGAGCGGTGCTCCCTTGGTGGGCGGCGCGCTGTCGACGCTGGAGTGCCGGACGGAGCAGCGGGTGGAGGCGGGGGACCACACGCTGGTGATCGCACGGGTGCTGGGGGTGGAGCTGCCCAGTGCGGAGGGCGGACCGCTGTCGTATTTCCGGGGGCGGTACCGGCAACTGGGCTGAGGTTGAGCCCCCACCCCACCCCTTCCCGAAAGCCCTCTGGCGGGCGGCCGGGGGGCTTCGCCCCTGGGACCCCGTTCGTCTGCGGGCCGCATATGGCTGGTCGCGCAGTTCCCCGCGCCCCTTAAATGCCGCTGCGCGGCAATCCCCTGAGCGGCCCGGAGGGACGCATTTAGGGGCGCGGGGAACTGCGCGACCAGCCCACCACTCACCCGCAGACGAACACCGGGCCCACTACCAGTCGCGCCCCGCGCGACCCCGCTTCGTCTCCGCCCGGGCCTTCTTCTCACGGAGCCGCCGCTCGTTGATCCCGCGAGGGATCTTCGTCGCTCGGCGCGGCTTCGGGGGCGGGGCCGTCGCCTCCGCGAGCAGCGCGGTCAGGCGGACCGCCGCCGTCTCGCGGTTGCGCCACTGCGAGCGGTGCTCGGAGGCGCGTACGGTCACGACCCCGCCCACCAGCCGCGAGGCCAGCCGCTCCAGGGCCCGCGCCTTCCAGACCTCCGGCAGCGCCTCCGTACGGCCCAGGTCGAACCGGAGCTCCACCTGCGAGTCGCTGGTGTTGACGTGCTGCCCGCCGGGCCCGGAGGACCGCGAGAAACGCCACATGAGCTCGGCCTCCGGGAGGGAGACGGAGCCGCGGATGAAGTAGGGCCCGGACATGCGCTCCATGGTCCCTTGCCTGCGGGGCCCCGTCACCCTCTTTTGCGAGCCCCCGGCCCACACGGCCGGGCAAAGAAAGTAAAGCCAACTGGAACCCACCCTCCCCTGCCGACGTTATGAGGGGTGACGGTAGCTTCGGGAACGGCCGTAGCCCGCACATCACGATGAAGGGGACATCCCATGGCTGTAAGCCTGTCCAAGGGCGGCAACGTCTCGCTCACCAAGGAGGCCCCGGGCCTGACCGCCGTCACGGTGGGCCTCGGCTGGGACGTCCGCACGACCACCGGCACCGACTTCGACCTCGACGCCTCCGCGATCGCGGTGAACACCCAGGGCAAGGTCTACTCGGACGCCCACTTCGTCTTCTTCAACAACAAGTCGACGCCGGACCAGACCATCGTCCACACCGGTGACAACGTCACGGGCCAGGGCGAGGGCGACGACGAGCAGATCAACGTCAACCTGGCCGGCCTCCCCGCCGACATCGACAAGATCGTCTTCCCGGTCTCGATCTACGACGCGGAGAACCGCTCGCAGAACTTCGGCCAGGTGCGCAACGCGTTCATCCGCATCATCAACCAGGCCGGCGGCGCCGAGATCGCCCGCTACGACCTGAGCGAGGACGCCGCCACCGAGACCGCGATGGTCTTCGGCGAGCTGTACCGCAACGGCGCGGAGTGGAAGTTCCGCGCGGTCGGCCAGGGCTACGCCTCGGGCCTGGTCGGCATCGCCCAGGACTTCGGCGTCAACGTCTGAGTCCCGGCAGCCACCGAGAAGACCCCCCGAAGCCCCCGGCGCCCCCCGCGCCGGGGGCTTCGGCGTGCCCGCACCCCGCACGACCCCCGCCGCGCGCCAACCAGCCATCTCCGCAGGGCCGTTCGCATCGCTTACCGGACACGCCGCACCCCCTGACGGACACTTTCCAGTCAAATACTTGTCGGTACCCTGTCAAAAACTAGTCATCTGCTGGCACGCTCCCCCCACGCACCACTCGCAGATGCGCCCCACGCACCTGCACGGGCCCCACCCACTCGCACCACCCCCCACCGCGCACCCCCACCGCGCAACGGATCGAGTGAAGGAGAACCCCTCAAGTGAGAACTTCCCTGCGTGCCGCCGCTCTTGCCGCCACCGCCGCCATGGTCGTCGTCGGCGTACAGTCCGGCACCAGTGCCGGGGCCGCCGACCGCGAGGCGGGCGCGAGCGCCCGCGTGCTCGGTGTGGCCGAGCGCGCCGGCGCCATCCAAGAGGCCCAGGCCGCCGCCCCCGCCGCCGCCCGCCAGATCGGGCTCGGCGCCAAGGAGGCGCTCGTCGTACGCGATGTCATCAAGGACGTGGACGGCACCGTCCACACGCGGTACGAGCGTACGTACGACGGTCTGCCCGTCCTCGGTGGCGACCTCGTCGTCCACGCCAAGAAGGACGGCAGTCTGAAGGGCGTCAGCAAGAGCTCCGAGGCCCGGATATCCGTCGCCACCTCCGGCGTCTCGCTCAAGGCCGCACCGGCCGGCGCCCGCAAGGTCGTCTGGGCCGCGAGCGGCACGCCCGTCCTGGCGTACGAGGCCGTCGTCAAGGGGACCCAGAAGGACGGCACCCCCAGCGAGCGCCACGTCATCACCGACGCCGCGACCGGGGCCCAGCTCTACTCGTACGAGGCCATCGACACCGGGACCGGCACCAGCGAGTACTCGGGCAAGGTCACCCTCGGGACGTCCAAGTCCGGCTCCACGTACAGCCTCACGGACGCCGGCCGCGGCGGCCACAAGACGTACGACCTCAAGCACGGCTCCTCCGGCACCGGCACGCTCTTCACCAAGGCGACCGACGTCTGGGGCGACGGCACCCCGCAGAACCGCGAGACCGCCGGCGTCGACGCGCACTACGGCGCGGCGGTGACCTGGGACTTCTACAAGGCCGAGCTGAACCGCAACGGCATCGCGGGCAACGGCAAGGCCGCGTACTCCCGCGTCCACTACGGCAACGCGTACGTCAACGCGTTCTGGGACGACAGCTGCTTCTGCATGACGTACGGCGACGGCGCGAACAACCTCAAGCCGCTCACCGCGCTCGACGTCGCGGGCCACGAGATGAGCCACGGCCTCACCGCCGCGACCGCCAAGCTCAACTACAGCAAGGAGTCCGGCGGCCTCAACGAGGGCACCAGCGACATCTTCGGCACGTCGGTGGAGTTCTTCGCCAACAACGCCAGCGACCCCGGTGACTACCTCATCGGCGAGAAGATCGACATCCGCGGCAACGGCACCCCGCTGCGGTACATGGACAAGCCGAGCAAGGACGGCCAGTCGGCCGACTACTGGTCGAGCACGGTCGGCAACAAGGACGTGCACTACTCGTCCGGCGTCGCCAACCACTTCTTCTACCTGCTGTCCGAGGGCAGCGGCGCGAAGGTCATCAACGGCGTCAGCTACAACTCCCCGACGTCCGACGGCTCCAAGGTCACCGGCATCGGGCGGACCAAGGCCTACAAGATCTGGTACAAGGCCCTGTCCACGTACATGACGTCGACGACCAACTACGCGAAGGCGCGCACCACGACCCTGCAGGCCGCGGCCGACCTGTACGGGGCGAGCAGCACCGAGTACAAGACGGTGGCGGCGGCCTGGACCGCCGTCAACGTGAAGTAACCGGCCAGCAGTAGCGATACAACTGGCCCGGCTCTACGGGGACTTGGGCTTCCCGTCCCCGTAGAGCCAGGTGTCCCACAGATCCGTCAGGTCCTCGCCGGACTCCTCCTCCACGAACCGGGTGAATTCCTCGGTGGAGGCGTTCGCGTGCCGGTACTTCTTCGTCCATCCCTGCACGATGTCGTAGAACGCGTCGTCCCCGACGGCCCGGCGGATCTTGTGAACCACCATCGCACCACGCTCGTACACCGGCTTGCCCGAGATCTCGGCGGCCGACGGCGGCTCGGCGGGCGGGAACGCCCAGAGCTCGGCGTCGGCCGCCTTCGCGTACTGCTCGTCGAAGTGCGCCTGCGTCGACTTTCCGCCGTGGTCCTCGCTCCAGAGCCACTCCGCGTACGTGGCGAAGCCCTCGTTGAGCCACATGTCCTTCCACCGCTCGGGCGTGACCGAGTCCCCGAACCACTGGTGGGCGAGCTCGTGGACGAGGGTCTCGGTGTCAAACTGGTCGGCGGGGATGACCGGGCGGTTCTGGGTCTCCAGGGCGTACTCGGCGGAGCCCTCGGGGGCGACGATCACTCCGGTGGAGGAGAAGGGGTAGGGCCCGAAGTTCTCCTTGCCCCACTCGACGATCTCCGGAAGCTGCCCCACGACACCGGCGGCCTCCTTCTTCGCTGCGGGATCAACTGCCGTATAGACAGGGATTCCTGACGGTGTCTTGGACGACTCCACGTCGTACTTGCCGATCGCCACCGTCGCCGCGTAGCTCGCCATCGGCTCGCCGGTGTGCCAGGTGAAGGTGGTGCGCCCGCCCGCCGTGACCGTCGACTTCAGCTCGCCGTTGGAGACCGCCTTCAGCCCGGCGGGCACGGTGACCTTCAGGTCGTACGTGGCCTTGTCGCCGGGGTGGTTGTTGGAGGGGAACCACGCCATCGACCCGGCGGGCTCGCCGAGCGCGAGGGCGCCGTCGGCGGTCCGCAGCCAGCCCTCGTGCGAGTCGTCCTGGTCGGTGAGGGTCTTCGGGGTCCCCGAGTAGGCCACGGTCGTGCGGAACCGGGCGCCCTTGTCGATCTCGTCCGCCGGGCGCAGGGTCAGCTCGGTGCCCGCCCGGTTGGCGTCCGCGCGCTCGCCCCCGACCGTCGCGGAGGTCACGTCCATCCCGGCGAAGTCGAGGTTGAAGGCGCTGAGGTCGCGGGTGGCGCGGGCGTCGAGGGTGACGCTGCCGGAGAGGTGGTTGCGAGCCGGGTCGTAGTCGAGGGCCACGCTGTAGTGCTCGACGTCGTAGCCGCCGTTGCCCAGCTTGGGGAAGAGCCCGTCCCGCACCCCCGCCGCCCCCGGCTTGCCCTCCACGCCGCCGGTGCAGCCGCCGAGGGCCAGCAGGAGGGCCGAGGGGAGGACGAGCCGGCGTATCGCGCTGCGGTGATCCACAGGGCGATCCTACGGGCGGGGCGGGCGGGGGGCTCGGGGGTGCGGGGGCGGGGCCGGAAACCGCTGCCCCGCCGTACCCGGGCAGGGGCGCTACTTCGCCAGCGCCGCCACGCCCGCCTGGGCGAACTTCTCGTCGAGGTCGCCGCTCGGGGCCCCGGCGACGCCGATGCCCGCGATCGGGGCGCCCTGGGCCTGCACGGGCGCGCCGCCCGCGAGGAAGAGGGTGCCGGGGATGTCCTTGAGGTTGGGCGCCTGGGCGAGGCGGCCGGCCAGCACGGACGTGGTGGCGTTCCAGGAGACGGCCGTGAACGCCTTGCGCTCGGCCGACTCGTACGACTGCGGGCCCGCGCCGTCGCCGCGCAGGGTCACCACGGTGTTGCCGTTGCGGTCGACGACGGCGACCGAGACGCGCTGGTTCTCCTTGCGGGCGGCGTCCAGGGCGGCGGTGGCGGCCTTGGTCGCGGCGGCGACGGTGAGGTGGGTGGAGGTGGTGAGGTTGCGCTGGGAGGCGTCCGCCTGCTGGGCGGCGGGCTTGGCGGCCGGGGCGGCCGCGCTGGCGCTGACCGCGCCGAAGGTGCCGGCGGCGAGGGCGGCCGCAGCGACGGCGCCGATGACGATCTTCTTGGTGCGGCGGGTGGCCGTGGGGCGGTGCGTGTTCGTGTCCATGACTCGATCGTGGCCCCGGCCACGCCCCTATGGGGTCGGCGCACCGGCTGCTCCCCGCACCCGGACCGGTGGACCCGCCCGTCATCCGATCGGCTGATGCGGGGGTGGCCGGACCGGGTGAGGATGAGTACGGAGACGTACGTACGCGCAGGTCAGGAGCGGGTTGTGGAAGCAGAGCCTGCCACGGAGGAGGCAGGGGCCGGGCGGCTCGCCGCCGACGAGCGGTGGCTGCCCGTCGTGATGCACGCCGCCTTCTTCCTGCTGCTCGGCGCCTCGCTCGCGCGCTTCCTGATCCGCCACCCCGGCGACGGCCGCACCCCGTGGATCGTGGCCCTCTCGACCACGCTCGCCCTGCTGTACGTCCTCGGCCCCGCCCTGGGTACGCGGCCGAAGCCCCGGCGGCTCGGCTGGCTCGGGGTGGTGGTGGCGGTGTGGATGGTGCTCGTGGTGCTCGCGCCGAGCTTCGCGTGGTGCGCGGTGCCGCTGTTCTACACCGGGCTGCGGACGCTGCCGACGCGGGCCGCGCTGGTGCTGGTGGCCCTGCTGACCGCGTTCGTGGTGGCCGCGCAGCTGATGCTGGCCGAGGGGGTCGACCCGAACCTGGTGGTCGCGCCGCCCGCCGTCGCGGCCGTCGCCACCGCCGTCTTCGTCCACATGCAGCGCCAGGCGGACCGGCAGCGCCACCTCATCGACGACCTGATCCGCACCCGGCGCGAACTGGCCGCCACCGAGCGGCGCGAGGGCACGCTCGCCGAACGCCAGCGCCTCTCCATGGAGATCCACGACACGCTCGCGCAGGGCCTGTCCAGCCAGCAGATGCTGCTCCAGGCGTCCGAGCGGCTGTGGGAGTCCGACCCGGCGGCGGCCCGCCGCCACGTCCGTACGGCCGAGTCGATCGCCGAGCGCAACCTCGCCGAGGCCCGCCGCTTCGTCCACGACCTCGCGCCCGCGGAGCTGGCGGCGGGCGGCAGCCTGCCCGAGGCCCTGCGGGCACTGGCGGCGCGGGCGGCCGCCGAGTCGTCCCTGGACGTACGGCTGCACGTCGACGGGGTGCCCGTCGCCCTGCCCGACCGGGTCGAGTCGGCGCTGCTGCGGATCGCGCAGGGGGCGCTCGCGAACGTACGCGAGCACGCCGGGGCGCGTACGGCAGCCCTCACCCTCACCTATCTGGGCGACCAGATCGTGCTGGACGTCGCGGACGACGGGCGCGGGTTCGCGGGCGCGGGCGCGGAGTCCCGGGACGGCCGGGGCCACGGGCTGCCCGCGATGCGGGCGCGGGTGCGGCAGCTCGGGGGGACGCTGACGGTGGAGTCGGCGCCGGGGGAAGGCGCGGTGCTGTCGGCGGCGATTCCGCTGGATCCACTGGAGGGAGTCCGATGAAGGTGCTGTTGTGCGACGACCACGCGGTCGTACGGGCCGGACTGCTCGCGCTGCTCGGCAGCGAGCCCGACATCGAGGTGGTCGGGGAGGCGGGCACCGGCGAGGAGGCGGTCGCGGCGGCGGCCAAGCTGCGCCCCGACGTCGTCCTGATGGACCTCCAGCTCGGCCCGGGCATCGACGGGGTCGAGGCGACCCGGCGGATCGCGGGGACGGGGGTGCGGGTGCTCGTCCTGACCACGTACGACACGGACGCGGACATCACGCGGGCGATCGCGGCCGGGGCGACGGGGTACCTGCTGAAGGCGGAGCGCCCGGAGGAGCTGTTCGCGGCGATCCGCGCGGCTGCCCAGGGCCGCACCGCGCTGTCGCCCCCCGTGGCGAGCCGCGTCATGGAACGCATGCGGGGCACCGGCCGCCCCTCCCTCACCGACCGCGAACTGGACATCCTGGCGCAACTGTCCCGCGGCCTGGGCAACCGCGAGATCGCCCGGGCACTGTTCATCAGCGAGGCGACGGTGAAGACGCATCTGGGCCGGATCTACGAGAAGTTGGGCGTGGAGACGCGGGCGGGGGCGGTGGCGGAGGGGAAGGAACGGCGGTTGTTGCCGTGAGGTGTGGCCCCCACCCCGCCCCTTCCCTAAACCCTCCGGGGGTGGGTGTGGGCTGAGGTGACTCTCCCGGTCGCGGGGCCTGCGGGCCCCTGCACCCCGCTTCTTTCGTCTGCGGACCGTGCTGGGTTGCTCGCGCAGTTCCCCGCGCCCCTAGGTAGTTAGGGGCGCGGGGAACTGCGCGACCAGCCATCCACGGTCCGCAGACAAACACAGGGGGTCTGGGGGCGAAGCCCCCGGCAGCCCGCCCCGACCCACCCCCGGCCGCCCGCCAGAGGGCTTTCGGGAAGGGGCGGGGTGGGGAAAAAGCCCCGGGCGCAGCCCAGGGGCTCGGGGCGAGGGGGATGCCCCGCCGTGGGACCATCGGAGCGTGCTCGACATCGGCTACTCCCTATCCAACCGCTTCCCCGACCCCCCACAAACCGACTACCGCCGCGCAGACGTACACACCCTCCGCCACGACCTCTTCTGCGGAGACGTCTACCTCGCCGACACCACGGCGGACCGCGAGGTATCCACAGCCTGGGGATGGGTCCCGGTGCTCGACTTCGCGTGGGCCCTCTGCGACACCGTGGAGGCACTCGACCTCGACCCCCGCGGCAGCCGCTCCTCCCGGAGGCAGTACGCCGAGATCGACTTCACCGAGTCCACCGACCGCATGCTCTTCGAGCGCCGCTTCGGCTGGGTGGACGTCGAGGCCGACTGGATGCCCGGCGACGAGCCGCCGCTCACGTTCAGCCACCGGCTCCTGCGCCGCGAGGCCCGCGACTTCCTGCACGACGTGATCGCCGACCTCAGCGACATGCACGACGACCTCGCCGAGAACCCCATCATCTGGACGCTCCAGTCCCGCTTCCCCCGCATGACGGACTGAAGGGGGACGGGGCCGGAGGCCCAGAAAAGTCCGGCCCCGGGCGGGCGGTCGAGGCGGGCCCCGCCTCACGCCACCACCCGCACCCCCACCTGCGCCGCGAACGCCGGTGCCAGATCCACCAGCTGGGACGGCGTGATCACCGCCCCGGCCAGGCGGTCCACGCCCCGGGCGATGTCCAGGAGCGCCGCGCCCCGCAGATCCACGTCCTTCATCCGGGCCCCCGTGAAGTCCGCGCCCCGCAGCTCGCAGCCCGCGAACGCCACCCGGTCCAGGCGGGCCGACGCGAAGTCCGGCTCGGCCAGGACGCAGTTCTCGAAGACCACGTCCCGTAGCTCCGCGTCGCGCAGATTGAGGTAGTCGATCTTCCCGCCGCGGATCAGCACCCGCTCCAGGACACCGCCGAACAGCTGGACGCCGCCCATCCGCACGTCGTGGATCTCCACATCGCGCAGGGACGCGCGCGACAGGTCCGTCCCCACACCCCGTACGCCCGAGAGCACCGTGTCGATGAAACGGGCGCCGGGCAGCCGGGTCTCGTCCAGCGCGCAGCCGTACACCCCGCAGTCCATGAAGCGGGCGCCGGTGCCCTCCTGGCCCGACAGGTCCAGGTTCCGGAACTCCAGGCCGTCGTAGTCGCCCTCCGGTTCCAGTTCCGCCGGACCGTGCGGTGCCAGCGGGGGCAGCCGCACCTCGGGACGCCGCACCGCCGTCACTTCCCTCGTCACTTCCCTCGCCCTCTTCGCCATGACTCCATGCTGGACCACGCCACTGACAACCACCCCACCCCTACCTGTCACATTCCACCCTGCTCACACCGTCTCTAAGGATGAGTGCCCGTACAGCGACAGGAGAGCAGCATGGACCGGATCACCGTCATCGGCGGCGGCCTCGCCGGGCTCACCGCGGCCATCACCGCAGCCGAGTCCGGCGCCCGGGTGAACCTGTACGAGTCGCACCACACGCTGGGCGGACGCGCGCGTACCGCCGAGGGCCCGTACCTCACCAACGACGGTCCGCACGTGCTCTACAACGGGGGCCCGCACTGGGCCTGGCTCAAACGCCGCGGGCTGCTCGGGCAGATCGCCTCCGTGGCACCGCTCGAAGCGGCCAGGTTCCGCTTCCGCTGGGACGGCTCGCTGCGCCACACTCCGCCTCTGGCGCTGCTGAAGCTGGCCCGGCAGAGTCCGGAAACCGCCCCGGTGGACCGCGACTTCGCCTCCTGGGCCGCCGGAATCGTCGGCTCCAAGGCGGCCCGCGCCGCCGCCAACTACGCCGCGGTGGCGCTCTTCCACCACGACCCGGGCTCGCTCTCCGCCGCGTTCGTCCAGGAGCGGCTGCACCGCGCCACCGCCCTGCCGCCCGAGGCCCGCTATCCGGTGGGCGGGTGGGGCGCGCTCGTCGACCGGATGGCCACGCGCGCGTGGGAGCTGGGGGTGCACGTGGAGACCACCGCGCGCGTGGACGCGCTTCCCGAGGACCACGGGCCCGTCGTCGTCGCCACCTCCCTCGACGCCGCCCGGCGACTGCTCGGCGACGACTCGCTGCACTGGACCAGCGGCCGCACGGCCCTGCTGGACCTGGGGCTCAGTACGCGTCGGGGCGACCCGTTCGTCGTCTCCGACCTGGAGAGCCCCGGCTGGATCGAGCGGTTCACGGCCGCCAACCGCACCCTCGCCCCGGCCGGGCACCAGCTGGTCCAGGCGCAGTTCCCGATCGCCCCGCACGAGTCGAAGGCCGACGGCGTCGCGCGCGGGGAGCGGCTGCTGGACGCCGCGTTCGCGGGCTGGCGCCAGCGGGTCGCCTGGCGCCGGGACGCGCTGGCGGCGGGGCGCACGGGAGCGGTGGACCTGCCCGGCACCACCTGGCGCGACCGCCCGGCGATCGACCGCGGCGACGGCGTGTTCCTCGCGGGCGACCAGGTGGCGGCGCCGGGTGTGCTGTCGGAGGTCGCGTTCGCGAGCGGGATAGAGGCGGCGTCGCTGGCGGTACGGAGCCTGAGACTGACCCGGGCATGACGACCGGGGATGACGAGGCTTGACCTCAAGGGAACTTGAGGTCAGAGGCTGACGCCAGGCACGCGCACCCTCACCGCACCTGTCAGGAGCCCCGCCATGCACGCCATCCGCCTCCACACCTTCGGCCCCGCCGAGAACCTCACGTACGAAAAGACCGAGGACCCCGTGCCCGGCCCCGGCCAGGTGCGGATCGCCGTCGCCGCGGCCGGGGTGCACCTGCTCGACACGGCCCTGCGGGAGGGGCGGACGGGCCCGTTCCCAGCCCCCGCCGCCCTGCCCACGATTCCGGGCCGCGAGGTCGCGGGCACGGTCGAGGCGCTCGGCGAGGGCACGGACCCCGCCTGGCTCGGCAAGCAGGTGGTGACCCACCTGGGCATGGCCCCCGGCGGCTACGCCGAACTGGCCGTCGCCGACGCGACCCGCCTCCACGAGATCCCACCGTCCCTCGACCCCGCCGAGGCGGTCGCGATGATCGGCACGGGCCGTACGACGATGGGCATCCTCCAGTTCGCCGACCTCGGCCCCGACTCGATGGCCCTCGTCCCGGCCGCCGCGGGCGGCATCGGCACGCTGCTGGTGCAGTACGTGAAGAACGCCGGCGGCACGGTCGTCGGCCTCGCCGGCGGCCCCGCCAAGACGGCCCGCGTCCGCGAGAACGGCGCGGACCTCGCCGTCGACTACCTGCGCCCCGACTGGCCCGACACCGTACGGAAGTTCCTCGGCGCCGACCGCCGCGCCACGGTCGTCTTCGACTCGGTGGGCGGCACCACCGGCCGCATCGCGGTCGACCTCCTCGCCCCCGGTGGCCGCCACATCGTCTTCGGCTGGTCGGAAGCGGGCCTGCACGACGGCGAGCCGCTGAAGTTCACGGACGAGTACCTCACCGAACGCGCCCTCACGTCCCAGAACGTCCTGGGCCCGACGATGCTGTCCCGCGCCGAGGGCCCGGACCCCCTACGCACCCTGGAAACCCAAGCCCTGGAGGAGGCCGCGACGGGCCGCCTCCGCCCGGCGGTCCAGCGCTTCCCCCTGGCGGAGGCGGCCGCGGCACATCGGGCGCTGGAGGGGCGGGGGACGGTGGGGAAGGTGGTGCTGGTTCCCTGAAGTTCCTCCGGCGAACGGCAAGCAGCAAACAGCGATCGCCCTCTCAGTGCCTCCCGGAAACCCGGTCCGCCACCAACGCCACCCGGTCCGTCGTTGCCGCATGGGTCGAGAGCTCGCGGCGGTCCGCCCCCCGGTACGCCGCGTACATCCCCTGCACGCCCAGCCAGCGGAAAGGTTCCGGCTCCCAGCGGCGGACCTTGTGGTTGACCCAGGGCAGGGCGGTCAGGTCGGTGGCGCCGGACTGGCCCGAGTCCTGTTGGACCAGGTCGCGCAGGGTGCGGGCGGCGAGGTTGGCGGTGGCCACGCCCGAGCCGACGTAGCCGCCCGCCCAGCCGAGGCCCGTCGAGCGGTCCAGGGTGACCGTGGCGCACCAGTCGCGCGGCACCCCGAGCACCCCCGACCAGGCGTGTGTGACCGCGACCCCGGCGAGCTGCGGGAAGAAGCGGATCAGGATCTCGCGCAGGGCCTCCACGGTCTCCGGCTGCGTACGGCCGTCGTTGTCGGTGCGGGAGCCGAAGCGGTACGGCACGCCGCGCCCGCCGAGCGCGATCCGGTCGTCGGCGGTGCGCTGCGCGTACATGTACGCGTGCGCCATGTCGCCCAGCGTCTCGCGGCCCTCCCAGCCGATCGTCTCCCACAGGTCGGCGGGCAGCGGCTCGGTGGCGATCATCGACGAGTTCATCGGCAGCCAGGCCCGGCGCTGGCCCTTCAGGGACGCGGTGAAGCCCTCGGTGCAGCGCAGGACGTACGGGGCGCGGACGGTGCCGTACGGAGTGACCGCGTGCTTGGGACGGATCTCCGTCACCGGGGTCGACTCGTGGACGGTCACGCCCAGCGCCTCCACCGCCGCCGCCAGGCCCTTGACCAGCTTGACGGGGTGGATGCGGGCGCCGTGCGGGGTCCAGGCGGAGCCGACGGCCCCGGCGACCCGGACCCGCTCAGCGGTCTCGCGGGCCCCGAGCAGCAGCCGGTCCTTCTCGCCAAAGGCGAGCTCGGCGGCGTGGAAGGCCTTGAGTCGGGCCAACTGGGCGGGGGTGTACGCCACTTCGAGCACCCCGCCCCGGTGGACGTCGGCGTCGATCGACTCCGCCGCCGCCGCCCGTACGACCTCCTCGACCGTCTCGTTCATGGCCCGCTGGAGGCGTACGGCGGCCTCGTGGCCGTGCAGCTTCGCGTAACGGTCGCGGCCCGCTATGCCGTTGTAGAGCCAGCCGCCGTTGCGGCCGGAGGCGCCGTAGCCGCAGAAGCGGGCCTCCAGGACGGTGATGTTGAGGAAGGGGACGGCCTTCTTGAGGTAGTAGGCCGTCCACAGCCCCGTGTAGCCGCCGCCCACGATGACGACGTCCGCCGTCGCGTCGCCGGTCAGGGGCTCGCGGGGGGCGGGGATGCCGTCCTGCGCGTACCAGAAGGAGATGCCGCCGTTGATCGTCCGCGTGCTCATGGGGCTTGTTGGTACACCGCCCGGTGGGACCTGTCCAGATGCGGAATCCGCAGGTACGGAATCCGAAGCCGGGAGAAATGGGGTCGCGCGGGACCTTTGGCCCTGCGGGTCGGGACCTTCGGCGGGCCGGGCCGCCCGGCGGGGCAATTAGCTTCAATATGAGCAGGTTTGGTACGACATCGAGACGCGTCGAAACGCCGTCGAGATCGACATCACGGGAGAGCTGACTCGTATGACCGGACATCCGTCCGCACGCAAGGTCCGCCGCGCGGCCGTGGCGCTCGCGCTCGCCGGGGCGCTGGGCGTCTCGGTCGCCGCGTGCTCCTCGGGGTCCGGTTCGGGCGCGTCCACCCCGGCCGAGCTGGAGGTGAAGGCCGCGCCGCACGCGGCGACGCTCGCCAAGCTCCCGGCGAAGGCGGAGGGTGCGGAAATCGTCGTGGGCAGCCCGACGGCCGCGCACACCGTGACCGTGTACGAGGACCCGCGCTGCCCGTACTGCGCCAAGTTCGAGTCGTCCGGAGCGGTGCCGCTCGGTGAGCTCGCCGCCCAGGGCAAGGTCAAGATCCGCTACACGATCGCCTCCTTCCTCGACCGCAACCTGGGCGGCAGCGGATCCAAGAACGCGGCGGGCGCGCTGCGGGCGTCGGTGGACGCGGGCAAGTTCGCCGAGTACCACGCGGCCCTCTTCGCCAGCCAGCCCGAGGACGAGGGCAGCGACGGCTACACCGCCGACAACCTGCTGAAGATCGCGGACAAGGTGCCGGGCCTGCGCGGCACCGCCTTCGACAAGGCGGTGCGCGAGAACACGTACAAGAGCTGGGTGGCGTCCGCCGAGAAGGCCTTCGAGGACTCCGGCGTGAACTCCAGCCCGACCGTCCTGATCGACGGCAAGCGCCCGGCGGGCGACGGCTCGGCGATCCTGGACGCGGACGCGTTCGCGAAGGTGCTCAAGGACGCCGGTATCTCCTGACGGTCGTCACCGGATTCCAGGGCTCGCCCCGCCCCCGTACGAGCGGGTAGCAGGCGAGCCCGACGAGTACGGACGTGAAGTGGCCCAGGTCCGTGAAGGTGCGGCCGGTCAGGAGCGGGGTCCCGTACAGGACGAGGACGCAGACGAGGTACACATACCGCCAGGGCGCCGCGATCCGGTACGTGAGCACGCCCACGACCCCCGCGAGGGCGTAACTCACGCCCACATCGAGGGTGTTGACGGCCGACTGCGGGGCGAGGTCGTGGTGCACCGCCCACAGCAGCGCGCCTTCGCTGAAATAGGTAGCGAGGACGTGCGCGAGGACGACGACCGCGAGCCAGCGGAGGGTGCCGAGCCAGCGTTCGGCCTGCGCGTGGAAGACGGAGTAGAGGACGGCGTACGGGAGCCAGTGGCCGCCGTCGATCCACAAGGCGCTGGTGATCAGGACCCGGACCGGGTTGGTCGACAGCTCGTGGATGTTGGTGGAGCGCTGCCGCAGGAAGTCCTCCTCGAACTCCGGCGACATGTGGTGCAGGGCGATGGTGGTGACGAACAGGACCGCCAGCCAGAGGTACGTGCCTGGGGCGCTGCGGACGTACCGGCGCACCTGGGCGGACAGCCGGGACACGGACCTCCGGGAGAAAAACCGCATGAGTCGATTCACCCACGTGCGTAGGGTCGGGTGGGTGATCGACATTCCGGACGAGCTGGTCGCCACGCAGACGCGCTTCCACGGGCCCGTGGGCCGCGCCTTCATCGAGGAGCTGCCCGGCCGGGCGGCCGAGTTCCTGGACCGGTGGGGGCTGCGGCTCGACGGGCCCTCCATGTACGGGATGTGCGCGCTGGTGCTCCCGGTCCTGACCGGCGACGGCACCCCGGCGGTCCTCAAGCTCCAGCTGCTGGACGAGGAGAGCGTGGGCGAGCCGGTCGCGCTGCGGGCGTGGGACGGGGCGGGCGCGGTGCGGCTGCTGCGGCACGACGCCGGGACCGGCACGATGCTGCTCGAACGGCTGGACTCCGCACGCCTGTTGACCTCGGTCGCCGACTCGCGGGAGGCCGTGCTGGTGATCGGCGACCTGCTGTCCCGGCTCACGGCCGTACCGGCCCCGCCGGAGCTGCGGCGCCTGGGGGACGTGGCGGCGGCGATGCTCGACGACACCCCGGACGCGGTCCGCACCCTCTCCGACTCGTCGGAACGGCGCCTCCTGCTGGACTGCGCGGCGGCGGTCCGCGAGGTCGCCGCGGAGCCCGGCGACCGCCTCCTGCACTGGGACCTCCACTACGAGAACGTGGTGGCCGCCGACCGCGAACCCTGGCTGGCCATCGACCCCACCCCGCTGGCGGGCGACCCCGCCTTCGAACTCCTCCCGGCCCTGGACAACCGCTACGAGCCGACGGAGCTGCGCTGGCGCTTCGACGCCCTGACGGAGGTGCTGGACCTGGACCGCGAACGGGCCCGCGCCTGGACGCTGGGCCGCGTGCTCCAGAACTGTCTGTGGGAGATCGAGGACGGTGAGCCGCTGGAGCGGGTGCAGGTGGAGGTGGGCGGGGCGGTACGGGCCTGGACGCGGTAGCGGGCGCCCCCGCGTCCCGCTGTCCCCTGTCCCCCCGTCCCCCGTCCCGCAGACCGGAATGCCCGCGACCGCCCCACTGCCGCCCAGCTACCCTGCGGCCATGATTCGTACCGCGACGCCCGAAGACGTCCCCGTCATCCACGCCATGGTCCGCGAACTGGCCGAGTACGAGAAGTGCCCGGACGAGGCGCAGGCGACGCAGGAGCAACTGCACGAGGCCCTGTTCGGCGAGCACCCGGCGGCGTACGCGCACATCGCCGAGACCCCGACCGGCGAACCGGCGGGCTTCGCACTGTGGTTCCTCAACTTCTCGACGTGGCGCGGGGTGCACGGCATCTACCTGGAGGACCTGTACGTACGCCCCACCCACCGAGGCGGCGGCCACGGCAAGGCCCTCCTGACGGAACTGGCCCGCATCTGCGTAACCCGAGGCTACGGCCGCCTGGAGTGGTCGGTCCTGAACTGGAACGCCCCGTCCATCGCCTTCTACGAGTCGCTGGGGGCGCGGCCGCAGGACGAGTGGACGGTTTACCGGTTGGATGGTGGGGCGTTGGAGGGGTTGGGCGGGACGGAGTAGCCCTCAGCGTCATGTGCGTGGGTGCGCGCATCCGCCGAGGTCTGGCAGATCGCGCACTCCGGATGAGGGGTGGGCTCCGGGTCGTCACGGAGGGGAGACCCCGTGACGGCAGGCACGAATGGCGGCAGGGCCCACGTCATGGCGCCACCACCGGCGTGGAGTACATCAGCGCGGTCCCTAGCTCCTGGGTCGTCGGGTCCCGCAACAGGTCCGGGCGGACGGACCACTCCGTACCGCCACCCGGCGGCCGAAGGTAGACGCTCCCCAGGTAAGAGCCGACCACCTCCCCGATCCGCCCGGCCGGATCGACCTTGTAGCGCGTTCCCCGCGCCGGTTCCTCTTGAGCCATGACTCGCCATCCCTCCGAACGTCGTGGTGTTGACGACGCTAGGAGTCGGCCCGCTTGGGGATCCATAAACTTGCATGTACTTGCACGTCAATTCGCTTGACTGAGAGGGGTGTTGACGGCATAGCCACTGAACGGCAAGGCTTGTGCAAGCCCGAGCAAGCGCCTAGACCAAGGAGCCGGCTATGGCCGTTGTGTTCGTCGGCATCGACCCCGACACCGACCGGGACCACTGCCCCACCGTGTGGGCGGACACGGAAGCTCAGGAGCTCTTGTTCCAGGGGTGGAAACCGGACGCGGAGACCCAAGCGCAGTGTGAGCAGACCAGCCCTGCGAATGGCTCGGTACCGGATGGCGAGGCCATCATTCGCATTCCCGCGCGCATGATTCCACTGCTCAGGGAGGCATGTGATGCCGTCGAGCGCGCCCAGCTTCGCTGAGCTCCTCGGGCGGTGCGAACGGTCCGCTGTCCACCTGGAGTTGCGTGACTCCTACGCGCCCACGGACCGGTTCGAGGCATGGCGACGTGGCGAGCGGGTCGACTGGGAGGACCGCGTCTCCTGGTGGCACCCGTACGACCAGTTGATCGCCGACTCCGTCGCTCGGGGCGTGGTGATCCGCCGTGCGCGGATCGTCTCCGAGCCGGTGTCGGAGTACATCCGGTGGGAGCACTACGTCACCAGAGCCAACATCACGGCCGGTGAACAAGTGCGTTGGCTGCCACGGCGCCGGGCCACGGACATCCCGCTGCCGGGCAACGATTTCTGGCTGTTCGACGGCCACCTGCTCCGGGTCCACCACTTCTCCGGTGACGGCCAGGTGGTGGAGGACGAGATCACACGGGATCCCGCCACCGTGAAGCTGTGTTCCACGGCCTTCGAGGCCGTGTGGGAGCGGGCGGTCCCGCACCAGCTGTTCCACGTCTGACTAAGGTCGGCTTCATGCCGTCGCACCCGTCGTCCCGTATACAACAGGCCCGTGAAGCTTTGGCGGGCCGTCTGCGGGAGGTCCGCAGGGACGCGGGGATCAGCGGCCGGGAGCTGGCCGTCAGGTGCGGGTGGTCGGAGTCGAAGTCCTCCCGGATCGAGAACGCCAAGACCCCTCCGTCCGACGCCGACATCAGGGCGTGGTGTCGTGCTTGCGACGCCGACGACCAAGTCCCCGACCTGATCGCGGCGAACCGGCAGTCGGCGGACGCCCACATCGAATGGCGTCGACTCCAGCGCAGCGGCCTCCGCCTCCTCCAGGAGTCCACCGGGGACCTGTACCAGCGCACCGGGATGTTCCGGGTGTACGTGTCCGACGTCATCCCCGGATTCCTCCAGACCCCCGGATACGCCACCGCCCTCCTGCGCTCGATCGCCGACTTCCGGGGCACCCCGGACGACGTGAGTGACGCCGTGGAGGCCCGTATGAGACGCAACGCGGTCCTCGGGAACGGTGCACTGCGGTTCCGGTTCGTCCTGGAGGAATCCGTCCTGCGCCACAGGCTGTGCGGCCCCGACACCATGGCCGCACAGCTCGGCCACCTCCTGATGGCGATGGACCTGCCCCACGTCGTCCTGGGCGTCATCCCGTTCACCCGGCAACGCACGGTGTGGCCCATGCCCACGTTCACCGTCTTCGACAACCACCGCGTGCACGCGGACACCCTGGACTCCGCCTCCACCCTCACCCAGCCCAGCCAGATCGACCTGTACGGCAGGGCTTTCGAACGGCTGGCGCAGGACGCCGAACATGGCTCAGCTGCGCGCGCACTGGTGGCGGATGCGTTGGCAGCCCTTGGCTGAGCCGCAGGCAGCCCCCGGGAGCCCGCCGAATCGGGCGACCCCTACTCCACCTCGATCCCAAAGTCCCCGATCAGCTCCTCAAGCCCGCCCCGATACCCCTTCCCACCCACCACGAAGTCCCAGTCGCCCCCCGCCCTCCGCCGGAACGAGCCCAGCACCAGGGCCGTTTCGCCGGTGCGGCCGTCCGAGACCTCCAGGCGGTCCAGTTCCGTGCCTGACGCGTCGCGCAGGCGGATGCCCGCGTCCGTGAAGCCGGAGAGGTCTGCGTCCGGGTTGGCCTCGGGGTCGACCGAGGCGACCAGGACCAGGCGGTCCGCGCGGGGCGGCAGGGCGTCGAAGGCTACCCGGACCGCCGCCCGGTCGCCGAGCGCGCCGGGCACCATCCGGACCGAACCCCCGGGTATCTCGCGGTTGTTGAAGAACACGAAGTGGTCGTCGTCGAGCACCCGGCTGCCCGCGCACACCAGCGCGCACACGTCCAGGACCACGGAACCCGTCCACGTCATGCCCAGGACGTTGAAGTCGGCGTCGGAGTCGGATTCGGAGTCGGGGGCCATTTGTGCGTCCACCAGCGTCGGCGCGTGGTCGCGCGGCCCCCGCTCCCCCAGCCTCCCCCGCAGCCCGCACGCATGCAGCAGCTCCACCAGCTCCGCCCCCGACACCAGCGTCAGCGGTTTGCCCTGGGCGAAGGCGTACGAGCCGGGGCCGAAGCCCGAGGTCGTCACCAGGACGCCCTTGTTGGCGCCGGCGCCCTGGACCGTGCCGTACAGGTCGCGGACGGCCGTCGGCGGGACCGTATTGCGGTAGCGCTTGACCTGGACGATGATCCGGCCGCCGCTGATCGGGTCGGGGTCCACCGCCTCGACGTCCACCCCGCCGTCGTTGGAGCGCTGCGTGGTCACCGCCCCCATCCCCCGCGCCCGGAACAACTCCGCCACCAGGGACTCGAATTCGATCGGGTCCATCACGAAGAGGTCCGGTTCCGCCGAGGACGCGTCGGTGCCGTGCGAGAGGACGGCCGAGCCCACGTCCTCCGGGCGGCGCACCGGGCGTACCGCCGCCCGCTGGTCGGGGCGGGCCGAGAGCTGGCCGCGCAGGGCCTCCGTCAGGCAGTCCACCGCGCTCACGTGCGTCAGGTTCAGCCCCTGGAACGACGGGCGGTCCACCATCACCGTCGCCAGGAAGATCTCCGCCCGGCGGCCCGTCGCCGGGTCGACGTCGTCGACGAAGCCGTTGAGCGCCACCGACTCCAGTACGCCGGACTCGTCCGCCGCGAACAGGTCCCGCACCACGAGGAGCACGCTCTGCGCCAGCGCGTCCCGGTACAGCGCGCGCCGCTGCGACACCGGGCGGGCCGACTCGCGCTCCTCGTCCGTACTGGCCACGTACCGTACGGACTTCGCCGCCGGGACCACGTCGAGGGCGGGCAGCTCCCAGTCCACGACCAGCTGCCTGGCGCCCCTGTCGTACGCGCACGACAGCCGGCGGGGAAAGCCCTCCGGCCACGCCGACGCCGCGTACAGGGCCGCCGAGAAGTACTCGACGACCGCGTCCGGCTCGCCCGCCCGCACACCCCGCACCAGGTCGGCCACGCCCGCGTTGTGGGCGCGGACCTCGACGAGCTGGCCCTGCGCCCAACTCTCGTACTGCGCCCGGTAGTCGGCGAGTCTGCGGCGCCGGTCGTTCTCGGCCAGTTGCGCCGCGTCCCAGTCCCGCTGGTAGGCGGCCTGCGCCTCCTGCTGGGCCTGGCCTCGGCGCCAGCCGCCCTGTGCCTGGTAGCGCGCCGGGTCCGGCATCGGCACCGGCTGGGCCAGTGCCCCGGGCGCGAACGGCTCGACGCGCTCCTCGCGCAGCAGCGCCGCCGTACGGAACGGCGGCTCGGCGCACCCCGCCGCCAGCAGCCCCGTCAGCGCCTCCACGCGCGCGTCCAGCTCCTGCGAGCGCTGCCGGGCGTCCGCCTCCCGGCTCTGGCGGTAGGCCGCCCGCTGCTCCCGGTCGACCCGGGCCGCGTCCCGCTCGTACTCCCGCTGCTGGCGCTCCCGCTGCCGCTGCTGCTGGACCGACGCCCGGTGCTGGGCCTCCTGCTGGCGCTGCTGCTGCCGCTGCGCCTGGGCCCACACCCCGACCAGCCCGCTGGAACGACGACTCATACGGCTCCCCGACCCCTTTCCCGCACACCCCACGTCACACCCCGTGAAACACAATTGTCCCGGACCAGGAAGGTCCGGGACACGGTGTTACGCGGTGTTTCGGTGGAGCCGCCTGTCGGAATCGAACCGACGACCTCAAGATTACAAGTCAAGCGCTCTAGCCAACTGAGCTAAGGCGGCAGCGCGTGCGACCGGCATGCGACCGGCACCCGCACGCGAGGGCTCCCTCACTCTACACAGAGCACGATCGGGAGCTCCACGAAGTTCCCCGCTCCCACCTGCTGACAGATCGGACATCGCCGGGTAGCGTCTCGTGCAGCCCACTCAGGTGGACTACACCACTTCTCCCTCTACTCGGATCGTCCGGCACGTTCCTGCCGGTGAAGGGACAGGTCTCCCATGGCCACTGTCACGTTCGACAAGGCGACCCGGATCTACCCGGGCTCCACCAAGCCCGCGGTCGACGGGCTCGAGATCGAGATCGAGGACGGCGAGTTCCTCGTCCTCGTCGGCCCCTCGGGCTGCGGCAAGTCCACCTCCCTGCGGATGCTCGCGGGCCTGGAGGACGTCAACGGCGGAGCGATCCGCATCGGTGACCGCGACGTCACCCACCTCCCGCCGAAGGACCGGGACATCGCCATGGTGTTCCAGAACTACGCGCTCTACCCGCACATGACCGTCGCCGACAACATGGGCTTCGCGCTCAAGATCGCCGGGGTCAACAAGGCGGAGATCCGCAAGAAGGTCGAGGAGGCGGCGAAGATCCTCGACCTCACCGAGTACCTCGACCGCAAGCCGAAGGCGCTCTCCGGCGGTCAGCGCCAGCGTGTGGCGATGGGCCGCGCGATCGTCCGCGAGCCGCAGGTCTTCCTCATGGACGAGCCGCTGTCGAACCTCGACGCCAAGCTCCGCGTCTCGACCCGTACGCAGATCGCCTCGCTCCAGCGCCGCCTCGGCATCACCACGGTGTACGTCACCCACGACCAGGTCGAGGCCATGACCATGGGCGACCGCGTGGCCGTACTGAAGGACGGGCTCCTCCAGCAGGTCGACTCGCCGCGCAACATGTACGACCGCCCGGCCAACCTCTTCGTCGCGGGCTTCATCGGCTCCCCCGCCATGAACCTCGTCGAGGTCCCGATCACCGACGGCGGCGTGAAGTTCGGCAACAGCGTCGTCCCGGTGAGCCGCGAGGCGCTGTCCGCGGCCGCCGACAAGGGCGACCGCACGGTGACGGTCGGCGTCCGCCCCGAGCACTTCGACATCGTCGAGCACAACGGCGGCGCGGCGAAGTCCCTCACCAAGGACTCCGACGCGGAGCCCGCGGGCCTCGCGGTCACCGTGAACGTGGTGGAGGAGCTCGGCGCCGACGGTTACGTGTACGGCACGGCCGAGGTCGGCGGCGAGCAGAAGGACCTCGTGGTCCGCGTGAACGGCCGCTCGGTCCCGGAGAAGGGCACCCAGCTCCACGTGGTTCCGCGCCCCGGCGAGACGCATGTCTTCTCGACCTCGACGGGCGAGCGCCTCAGCGACTGACGTACGGCGGCACGTCAGCCGGCCCCGCACCCACCTACCGGGGTGCGGGGCTTTCCGTTGTCCGCTTTCCCCCGCGCCCGGGCGGCTGTCGACAAATACCCCGGCAGACCGCCCATTTCGAACGTCGTTCGTCAACACCGGATTCGAAACGCCGCCTCGAACCATCCCCCGACCGGGTGACTAAATGTCGCCAAATCATTACCCCCCGCTACGCTCGCCTCCGTGACGCACACAGCCCGCCGAATCGGCCGCACCCTAGCTCTCGTCCTGCCCGTCGTCCTGGTCCTCTCCGGGACGCTCGCGGTCACCCGGGTCAACTGGGCCGGGACCAGCGACTCGCAGCTGCTGACCGCCTCCTCCGAGGACGTCTCCGTACGCGCGAAGCCGCGCACCCCGCAGGACGTCCTGCGCGACGCGCTCCTCGTCGAGCTCCAGGAGAAGGACCCCGGCACCGCCCTCACCCACCTCCAGCGCGAGGTCGAGCGGCGCCCCTCGCTCGCCCAGCAGTGCATGTCGATCGCGCGGGCGCTCGGACGGGCCGCCGTGGAGCAGTACGGTCCCGTGAAGGCCCAGTCGTACTCGCGCCCCGTCTGCGACACGTCGTTCGCGTCGGGCGTGGCCCAGGAGTCCTGAGCGACCCCGGCTCCGCCGTACCGCATATCGTTCACCGCATGACTGCGAGCACGACTTCGACCTTCCCGACGCAGGCCGTGGTCCTGGCGGGCGGCCAGGGCTCCCGACTGCGTCCGTACACCGACGACCGCCCCAAGCCGATGGTCGAGATCCCGGGCACCGGGACCCCGATCATCGGCCATCAGCTCGCCTGGCTGGCCGCGGAGGGCGTCACCGACGCCGTGATCTCCTGCGGCCATCTCGCCGGTGTGCTCCAGGAGTGGCTGGACTCGGCGGATCTGCCGCTGCGCGTCACCACGGTCGTCGAGAGCGAGCCGCTGGGGCGGGGCGGCGGCCTCAAGTACGCGGCCGCGCACCTGCCGCACCCGGATCAGCCGTGGTACGCCACGAACGGTGACATCTGGACGCGCTTCTCCCTGCGCGAGATGGCGTCGTTCCACGGGGAGCGGGACGCGACGGCCACGCTGGCTCTGGCCCGGCCCCGGATCCCCTGGGGCGCCGTCGAGACGGACGCCTTCGGCCACATCACGGACTTCATCGAGTCCCCGCCGTCGCCGTACCTCATCAACGCCGGCGTGTACGTCTTCTCCTCGGCCTTCACTTCGCTGCTGCCGGACCGGGGTGACCACGAGCGCACCACGTTCCCGCGCCTGGCCCGCGAGCGCCGCCTGGCCGGGTATCCGCTGCCGCACGGGGCGTACTGGCGGGCCATCGACACGGCGAAGGACCTGACGGAGGCGGCGAAGGAACTGGCGGCAGCAGCCCGCTGAGGGCGTTTTCGGCCCCGCCCCGCCCCTTCCCTAAACCCTCCGGGGGATCCCGTTCGTCTGCGGACCGTGGGTGGCTGGTCGCGCAGTTCCCCGCGCCCCTAAAAATGCCGCTCCGCGGCAATCCCCTGGGCGCCCCGCAGGGGCGCATCTAGGGGCGCGGGGAACTGCGCGAGCAACCGGCCACGGTCCGCAGACAAACAACCCGCCCCCACCCGGCCGCCCGCCAGAGGGCTTTCGGGAAGGGGCGGGGTGGGGGAACTGCCCGTCAGCCCAGCAGGCCGCCGATCGGGTTGCGGTTGCCCGAGGAGCTCCCGGACGGCGTCGACGCGCCGCCCGTCGACGTCGGCCCCGCGCTCGTCGTCGACGGCGCCACCGGCGCCTGGTGGCGGGTCGGCGGCTTGTGACCCGTCGTGCCCTGGGACGTCTGGCTCGGCACACCCCCGACCGTCCCGGACTCCCGTACGGAGGACTTCGACCGCGCCTTCTTGGACGGCTTCGCAGACGGCTTCGCGGACCCGCTCACGGACGGCTTGGGCGAGCCGGGGCGGCGGACCGCCGGGGCGTGCGGCGCGGGCGCCAGCGGCGTACCCGGCAGGTAGTTGGTGGGGTCGGAATGCGGACCCGGGACCGTCACCATCTCGGTGGAGCGGACCGCCCCGCCGAGCAGCGAGCCGATCAGCAGGGTCAGGCCGACCACGACCGTCGCCATCACCGTCCCCCGCCGCAGCACCCGCCGCCGCAGCTCCCACAGCGTGGAGCGCGGGCCGAGCCGGCGCCAGGCCTCGCCGGACAGGCGCGCGTCCAGCGAGTACACCGGCGCGCCCGCCGTGATCAGGGGCGACCAGGCCGCCAGGTAGATGAAGTCCGGCGCGTCGTACGCCGGAACCGTCTGCCAGCTCACCGTCACCAGCAGCGCCGCGGAAAGCAGCGCCCCGAACACCGCCGCGACCCGCTGCCACAGGCCCAGCATGGTCAGCACGCCCACCACGATCTGGAGGAAGGCCACCGACAGGCCCGCGCCGACCGGATGCTGGAGCGCGAAGGAGCGCAGCGGCTCGGCGAGGCCCCACGGGTGCAGCGAGTTCAGCCACTTCATCATCGAGCCGCGCTCGCCGCCGTCGAAGTAGACGGGGTCGCAGAGCTTGCCCATTCCCGCGTACACGGAGATGAAGCCGAGGAAGACGCGCAGCGGGAGGAGGACCACGCCGAGGTTCATCCGGCGGCCCGGGTAGTACGCGTGCCGCACCTGGTCCGCGCCGTGGCGCTGGCCGCGCGGCTCGGGGCCGTCGGGCCCGTCGAAGCCGTCGGAGCCGTCCCCGTAGCCGCGCTCGAACTCGTCGAACCCGTCGTCCCCGTACGCCCCTTGGCCGTAGCCGTGGGGGCTCTGGCGGACCGCCTGGAGCAGGGCCGTCTCGGCGCCGCCGGAGTCGCCGAGGGGCGAGCGCGGGGCCACCACGACCGGCGTCGGCATGGTGTCCTCGTCGATGCGCGGGATGACCTGGGTGGCGCCGACGTCGAGCGACGTGCCCGCCGCGGCCGTCGCGTCCAGGCCGCGCACCGCCTGGAGCAGGCCGGTCGCCCCGGGCGCCGCCCGGCCGCTCCACACCACCGGCGCGCGGCGGCGGGCCGCCCCGGCCGGCAGCCTCGCCGGGTCCTTCAGCGGGCGCCTCGGCTGGGCCTTCGGGGGGAAGTGCACCCGGAAACTGGCGTGGTTGACGATGACCTGCGCGGGGTCCGAGTCCACCTTGACCATACTCAGGGCAGGCTGATCGTCGAACCCGGGCCGGGGCGTTCTGGTGTCCACACTCATCTAACCGAGTGACGGAGGTTTAGGACACTGCCTTGACGGGATGGGATCTGTCCGAGGCCCGTCAAGATCATGTACGCCGGACGGGCGTCGGCCGATCGGCCCGTCCGGCGGTACGTACGTCAGCCCTTGCGGCGGCGCGCCGCCTCGTACAGGACGATGCCCGCCGCGACACCGGCGTTCAGCGACTCGGCGCCGCCCGGCATCGAGATCCGCACGCGGTAGTCGCAGGTCTCGCCGACGAGGCGGCCCAGGCCCTTGCCCTCGCTGCCGATGACGATGACGACCGGACCGGCCAGCGCCTCCAGCTGCTCGACGGTGTGCTCGCCGTCGGCCGCCAGGCCCACGACCGTGACACCGGCCTTCTTGTAGTCCTCCAGGGCGCGGGTCAGGTTGGTGACGCGCGAGACCGGCGTACGGGCCGCGGTGCCCGCCGAGGACTTCCAGGCGCCGGCCGTCATCCCGGCCGCGCGGCGCTCGGGCACGACCACGCCGTGTCCGCCGAAGGCGGAGGTGGAGCGGACGATCGCGCCGAGGTTGCGCGGGTCGGTGACGCCGTCGAGGGCGACGATCAGCGGCTCGTCGTGGTTGTCGTACGCCGCCTCCAGGAGGTCCTGCGGGTGCGCGTACTCGTACGGCGGGACCTGGAGGACCAGGCCCTGGTGGTTGAGCCCGTTGGTCATCCGGTCGAGCTCGGCGCGCGGGGCCTCCATCAGGTTGATGTTGCCGCGCTCGCCCGCGAGCTGGAGCGCCTCGCGCACCCGCTCGTCGTTGTCGATGTACTGCTGCACGTACAGCGTGGTGGCCGGGACGCCGTCGCGCAGCGCCTCGAAGACCGGGTTGCGGCCGACGACCATCTCGGACGTGCCCTTGGGGCCGCCGCGGCGCGGGGCCGGGCGGCGGGTGGCGGCCTGCCGGGCCTTGGCCGTGGCGATGCGGTTCTTCTTGTGCTTCTTGCGGTCCTCGGCCTTGGGCGTGGGGCCCTTGCCCTCCAGCCCCCGGCGCCGCTGGCCACCGCTGCCGACCGTAGCGCCCTTCTTGTTGGACGTGCGGCGGTTCCTGCGCTGGCTGTTCCCGGCCATGACCTACCTGTTTCCGTGATTGAGCGACCTGCGGGGCGTCGTGGCGTCCGTGGGTCCTGCGTACGTACGTATATGAAGTGTGCCGCCCGGTCGCCCGGGCGGCACATCGCGCTGCCTCGTCAGCGGGGGCCGAGGGTCCAGCGGGGGCCGCTGGGGCTGTCCTCGATGACCAGGCCGGACTGGGTCAGCTGGTCGCGGATGGCGTCGGCGGTGGCCCAGTCCTTGCGGGCGCGGGCCGCCTCGCGCTGCTCCAGCACCAGCCGTACGAGCGTGTCGACGGCCCCGTGCAGGTCCTCGCCGCGGTCGGCCTCGCCCGCCCAGTGGGGGTCCAGCGGGTCCAGGCCCAGGACGCCGAGCATCGCGCGGACCTCGGCTAGCCGGGCGACGGCCGCTTCCTTGTCGTCGGCGGCCAGCGCGCTGTTGCCCTGGCGGACCGTGGTGTGGACGATCGCGAGCGCCTGCGGGACGCCCATGTCGTCGTCCATCGCCTCGGCGAACGCGGGCGGCACCTCGGCGGCGGGCTCGACCGCGCCCCCCGCCTTCTCTACGACGCGCTGGACGAAGCCCTCGATGCGCGCGAACGCCGACTCGGCCTCGCGCAGGGCCTCCTCGCTGTACTCGATGGTCGAGCGGTAGTGCGGGGTGCCCAGGTAGTAGCGCAGGACGATCGGGCGCCACTGGCGGACCATGTCGGAGACGAGGACCGAGTTGCCGAGCGACTTGGACATCTTCTCGCCGGACATGGTCACCCAGGCGTTGTGCATCCAGTACGCGGCGAACGCGTCGCCGAACGCCTTGGCCTGGGCGATCTCGTTCTCGTGGTGCGGGAAGATCAGGTCGCGGCCGCCGCCGTGGATGTCGAAGGCGCTGCCCAGGTACTTGTGGGCCATCGCCGAGCACTCCAGGTGCCAGCCGGGACGGCCGCGGCCCCAGGGCGTCTCCCAGTCGGGCTCGCCCGGCTTGGTCGCCTTCCACATGGCGAAGTCGCGCGGGTCGCGCTTGCCCGCGACGCCCTCGTCGGGCTGGAGCAGGTCGTCGATGTCCTGGTTGGACAGCTCCAGATAGCCGGGGAAGGAGCGCACGTCGAAGTAGACGCTGCCGTCGGCCTCGTACGCGTGACCGCGCTCGATCAGGCCGCGCATCATCTCGATCATCTCGGGCACGTGCCCGGTCGCCCTCGGCTCGTACGTGGGCGGCAGGCAACCCAGCGCGTCGTAGCCGTCGTTGAAGGCGCGCTCGTTCTCGTATCCGATCGACCACCAGGGGCGGCCCTGCTCGGCCGACTTCGCGATGATCTTGTCGTCGATGTCGGTGACGTTGCGGACGAACGTGACGTCGTAGCCGCGGTATTGGAACCAGCGGCGGGCGATGTCGAAGTTCAGGTAGGAGCGGACGTGCCCGATGTGCGGGGCGGCCTGCACGGTCGCGCCACAGAGGTAGATCGAGACACAGCCCGGCACGAGCGGGGTGAAATCACGGATCTGCCGGGCGCTGGTGTCGTACAGGCGAATAGTCACCACTCCAGGGTAGTGGGCCCGTAGCAGTGCCCCGCGACCCTTGGGCCACGGGGCACCGAAGTGTGACAGAAGCTTTTCCGGCGCGCTCGGCGGGGAGCTTTGCGGTCCGCTTTGCGCCGGGTGCCGCGGCGGGTTCAGCCGGTCCGGTAGACCAGCGCCGTGGCGATCGCGGCGAGGCCGTCGCCGCGGCCGGGGAAGCCCAGGCCGTCGGTGGTGGCGCCGGAGACCGAGACGGGCGCGCCGACCGCGTCCGAGAGCACCTTCTGGGCCTCGTCGCGCCGCTTGCCGATCTTGGGGCGGGGGCCGACCACCTGGACGGCCACGTTGCCGATGCCGAAGCCCGCGGCCCGGACGATCCGGGCGGCCTCGGTGAGCAGCGTGACGCCGGAGGCGCCGGACCACTCGGGGCGCCCGGTGCCGAAGTGGGCGCCGAGGTCGCCGAGGCCGGCCGCGGAGAACAGGGCGTTGCAGGCGGCGTGGGCGACGACGTCGGCGTCGGAGTGGCCCGCCAGGCCCGGGCCCTCGTCCTCCCAGAGCAGGCCCGCGCACCACAGCTCGCGGCCCTCCTCGAAGGCGTGGATGTCGGTGCCGATGCCGACCTGCGGGATCAGTGGCGCCACGGGGGTCTCAGAAGCCATCGTTCGCCCTCCTGCGGGCCAGGACCGCCTCCGCCAGGACCAGGTCCAGCGGGCGGGTGACCTTGAAGGCCTCCTCGTGGCCGGGGACGACCACGACCTTCAGGCCGAGCCGCTCGACCATGGACGCGTCGTCGGTGACGTCGCCGGTGACGCTCTCGTGGGCGCGCACCAGGGTGGCGTGGTCGAAGCCCTGCGGGGTCTGGACGGCGCGCAGCCGGGCGCGGTCGGGCGTGGCGAGCACCGGCTCGGGGGTGCCGTCGGCGTGCGGCTCGACCTCCTTGACGGTGTCGGCGAGCGGCAGCGCGGGGACGACGGCCGGGGCCCCGTCCCGTACGGCCTCGATGACCGCGTCGACCGTGTCGACCGGCACCAGCGGGCGGGCCGCGTCGTGGACGAGGACCACGTCGATGCCCTGCGGCAGCGCGGCAAGGCCGAGCCGGACGGACTCCTGGCGGCTCTCGCCGCCGGGCACCACGAGGAAGTCGGTGCGGTCCGGCAGGGCGTGCTCGGCCAGCAGGTTCTTCACCTCGGTGGCGCCGTCGGGCGGGGCCACGACGACGACGAGGGAGACGGCGCGGGAGGCGGCCATCGCCCGGACGGCGTGGATGAGCATGGGCGTGCCGTTCAGCGCGCGGAGCGCCTTGGGGGCGCCCGGGCCGAGCCGCACGCCGCGGCCGGCCGCGGGAATCACTGCGGCGGTGCGGAAAACGCGCGTTTCCTCAGACAAGGTTTGTGTCCTTCGGCGACATGGGTATGGCCTCAGCAAGCTGGGCGCGACGCCCCTGACCGGCCCCTTCCGTGACGACCGGTCGGGCGCTCTGCCCGGCCCGGCACGCCGCTGCGGGTGCCGTGCGTACGAATGATGTCCGAACATGCCGCAGCGCCCGGCGACACAGCAGTGAGGTCACTGCTGGTCAGCGGGCACCGCGGCAATGCTGGTCCGCCGGGAGGCGATGCCCCCGGAATCACCAGTGTCAGGACGCGAGGACCTCGTCGAGGAGGGCCTCGGCCTTGTCTTCGTTGGTGTTCTCAGCGAGTGCCAGCTCGCTCACCAGGATCTGCCGCGCCTTGGCGAGCATGCGCTTCTCACCTGCGGAGAGTCCGCGCTCGCGCTCACGACGCCACAGGTCGCGCACCACTTCGGCGACCTTGATGACATCGCCGGAGGCGAGCTTTTCGAGATTTGCCTTGTAGCGACGGGACCAGTTCGTGGGCTCCTCCGCATACGGTGCGCGCAGCACCTCGAAGACCCGGTCCAGCCCGTCCTGGCCAACCACATCGCGAACGCCGACGAACTCCGCATTGTCCGCAGGCACGCGCACAGTCAAGTCGCCCTGGGCGACCTTGAGCACCAAGTAGGTCTTGTCCACGCCTTTGATCTGGCGAGTTTCGATGGCCTCGATCAGCGCGGCCCCGTGATGGGGATAGACCACGGTGTCGCCAACCTTGAACGTCATGTGACAGGTACCCCTTCCGTGGCTATCCAGGGTAACACGAGAACAGCCTGTTCTGAATGGCGTTTTCGCAGGTCAGGGCATATCTCGGGGCTTGACAACAGCAACAGGAACGTGCTGCGGAGGGCTCACGGGAGGGGGTATCCGCAGGTCGGAGCGGCTGTTCGGGGGCAGGGAAACATGCCCGTCACACTCTTCGCAACCCCCCTCAACTGGTCTGAACGTCCCGTTTTGTCGGGTTCCAAGCGGTGAACTTCCACTGCTCCGTTCGGTGATCGGTCACCCGTTCGGCGTGATCGCGATTTTTTCCTGAATTGATCAACGGATGCGGGCCTGGAGGTTTTCGGTAAGGAATACGTGGCGGTCCGGAGAATTGATCACCCGCGATATGTGAACGCCGCGCGAAACTCCGAGATCAGAGCGGGTGCGGACGGATCACGGGGGTTGCGCGGAAGGTTCCGGTGACGCGCCGGGGAGGTGCGCGGGGAGCGGCGTACGGGTCCGGGCGCGGCGGACCCGCGCCCAGGGGCGGGTCGGGTGCGGGCTCGCGAGGACGGCTCGGTAACCTAAGCCAGCTGACACAGACTTAGCCGTCCTTTAGATGTCCTTACGTCCAAGGAGTTGCCGCCGCCGTGAGCCGCAGCCTTCGACGCGGCGCCCTCGCCGCCTCTGCCATCGCGTTCTCGCTCGCCTCTCTCGCCGCATGCTCGGCGGGCAACGACGCGCAGACGCTCGAAGTGAAGCCGGACAACGCCGCCGTCAAGGTCGGTGACATCAAGATCCAGAACGCGACCGTCCTCACGCAGCCCAAGGCCGACGCGGCCGGGCCCGCCGTGATCACGGCGACCGTGTTCAACAACGGCGACAAGCCGCAGACGCTCGACGCGATCAAGCTCTCGGCGTCGGGCGCCACGGTGAAGCTCTCCCCCGGCAAGGGCCAGCAGGGCCTCACCGTGCCCGCGCACGGCTCGCTGATCCTCGGCGGCAAGGACAACGCGTCCGCCGTGGTGGAGAACGGCAAGGAGGCCGCCAAGAACGGCGACGCCCAGCCCGTCACCTTCCAACTGAGCAAGACCGGCGACGTGACGCTGCGCGCGTTCGTGGTCCCGTCCACCAGCTACTTCGAGGGCTACGGCCCCAGCGAGGCCCCCAAGCCTCCGGTGGCCCCGGGCGAGCCGGGCACGAGCGCGTCCCCGGGCGCCACGCCGGGCGCCCCCGCGAGCGGCAAGCCCTCGGGCAAGCCGTCGAACACCCCGGCCAAGGGCGGCAAGCCGTCGGGCACCGCGAGCACGGGTGCGGGTCACTGACGTAAGCACGCATACGAGGAGGGGCCCCGGACACTGTCCGGGGCCCCTCCTCGTATGTCGGGCCGGTTTACGGCTCGAACTTGTAGCCCAGGCCCCGCACGGTGACCAGGTAGCGCGGCGCGCCGGGATCGGGCTCGATCTTGGCGCGGAGGCGCTTGACGTGGACGTCGAGGGTCTTGGTGTCGCCCACGTAGTCCGCGCCCCAGACTCTGTCGATCAGCTGCATCCGGGTCAGCACGCGGCCCGCGTTGCGCAGCAGCATCTCCAGGAGGTCGAACTCCTTCAGCGGCAGGTCGACCTTGCCGCCGGAGACGGTGACCACGTGGCGGTCCACGTCCATGCGGACCGGGCCGGCCTCCAGGGCCGCCGGGGTGACCTCCTCCGGCTCGCCCCGGCGGCGCAGCACCGCGCGGATGCGGGCGACGAGCTCACGGGACGAGAAGGGCTTGGTGACGTA
Organism: Streptomyces melanogenes; assembly: GCF_014649795.1. Taxonomy (GTDB): domain Bacteria; phylum Actinomycetota; class Actinomycetes; order Streptomycetales; family Streptomycetaceae; genus Streptomyces; species Streptomyces noboritoensis. The sequence goes on along the minus strand of NZ_BMTS01000002.1, from coordinate 187,103 downwards.
GTCGTCGGCTCCTATTTCCAGACCCACGACCTTGTCGATCTCGCTGTCCTTGGCGGTGACCATGATCACCGGGACGTTGGAGCGGCCGCGCAGCTGGCGGCAGACCTCCGTGCCGGGCAGCCCCGGCAGCATCAGGTCGAGCAGCACGAGGTCGGCGCCGTTGCGCTCGAACTCGTCCAGCCCGTCGGGCCCGGTGGCCGCCACGGCGACCTCGAAGCCCTCTTTGCGGAGCATGTAGGACAGGGCGTCGCTGAACGATTCCTCGTCCTCGACGACGAGCACTCGGGTCACGGAAGGACCTCCGGGGCAGGGGGCACAGTGGTGGAGTCGTGCGCGTTGGGGAAGGTGTCGTACGGCGGCTCGTCGACGGCGTCGTCGTCCGGGCCTGCGGGGTCGGGTGCGGCGCGGTCCCGTACGGCGCCGGCTTCCGGCAGCCTCAGGGTGAAGGTGGAGCCCTGTCCCTCGGAGCTCCAGACGGTGACCTCCCCGCCGTGCGAGGCGGCCACGTGTTTGACGATGGCCAGGCCCAGGCCCGTACCACCGGTGGCGCGGGAGCGGGCCGGGTCGACGCGGTAGAAGCGCTCGAAGACGCGCTCCCGGTCCTTCTCCGAGATGCCGATGCCCTGGTCGGTCACGGCTATCTCGATGAGGTCCCCGCCGGGCGCGGCGACGCGGCGGCCCGCGATGCCGACCCTGGTCCTGGCCGGGGAGTAGTTGACCGCGTTCTCGACGAGGTTGCCGAGGGCGGCGGCGAGCTGGCCGCGGTTCCCCCACACGTACAGGTCCGCCGTGCCGCCCGCGGCCATCGTGATCTGCTTGGTGGACGCGGGGTGACGGGAGCGGTCGATGGCCTCGGCCACCAGCTCGTCGACCCGGACCGGCTCGGCGTCCTCCAGCGGGTCGTCGTTCTGCACCCGGGACAGGTCGATGAGCTCCTGGACCAGATTGGTCAGCCGGTTGGCCTCGATCTGCATCCGGCCCGCGAAGCGGGTAATCGCCTCGGGGTCGTCCGAGGCGTCCATGACGGCCTCGGAGAGCAGGGAGAGCGCGCCGACCGGCGTCTTGAGCTCATGGCTGACGTTGGCGACGAAGTCGCGCCGGACCGCCTCTATGCGCCGGGCCTCGGTCAGGTCCTCGACCAGGAGCAGCACGAGGCGGGAGCCGAGCGGGGCGACCCGGGCGGAGACCGCCAGGGCCTCGCCGCGGCCGGTGCCCCGGCGCGGAAGATCCAGCTCCACTTGCCGTATCTCCCCGTCGCGGCGGGTGTCGCGGGCCATGTGGAGCATCGGCTCCACGGCCAGCTTCCCGCCCCTGACCAGCCCCAGCGCATACGCCGCCGAGCTGGCCTTGACCACCGAGTCGCTCTCGTCGAGCACCACCGCCGAGGAGCGGAGCACCGAGAGCACGGTGTCCACACCGGGCGGCAGGACCGCGTCCGTGTGCAGGGATGTCCGGGTGGGCCGCGCCTGGTCGCGCTCGCTCCAGCGGAACGCCAGCATGGCGATGACGCCGGTGCACAACCCGGCGATCGCTGCAGCTGCGGCGACCGCCGCGTTCACGTCCATGCATCCAGGTTATGCGTGCCCACCGACAGTCTCCCAGCCATCCGGGTGTCTGCTCGAACGTTCGTCGCCCAGAGTTCACCATGGTGATAGTGCTGGTTCACTTGGTGTGGCCGAATCGGACGCGTAACCCACGGAACGTGGGAGCGTGGGGGTCACGGACACCCCCTGCCTCCCCGGAGTCATTGCCCGGAGTCATCGAAAGAGGGACACCCATGCGGGACGCGTACCACGAGGAACTTGACTCGATCGGCGAGGGCCTGGTCGAGATGGCCCGCCTTGTCGGGTCGGCGATCGGGCGCGCCACGACGGCCATGCTCGACGCCGATCTCAAGCTCGCCGAGAGTGTGATCGCCGCCGACCAGAAGGTCGACGATCTGCAGCACGACCTGGAAGCGCGTGCGATAGCCCTGCTGGCCCGCCAGCAGCCCGTCGCGACGGACCTGCGCATCGTCGTGACGTCCCTGCGGATGAGCGCCGACCTGGAGCGTTCCGGCGACCTGGCCCAGCACGTGGCCAAGCTGACCCGGCTGCGCTACCCGGAGCGGGCGGTCCCGCGCGACCTGCACGCCACCATCCTGGAGATGGGCCAGCTGGCCCAGCGCCTGATGGCGAAGGCCGCCGAGGTGATCATCACCAAGGACGTCGACCTGGCGCTCCAGCTGGAGCAGGACGACGACGAGATGGACCTGCTGCACCGCACGCTCTTCCAGCACCTGATGGACGACCGCTGGAAGCACGGCATCGAGACGGCCGTCGACGTGACGCTGCTCGGCCGCTACTACGAGCGCTTCGCGGACCACGCGGTCTCGGTCGCCAAGCGGGTCGTGTACCTGGTCACCGGCGAGCACGCGGACGAGCTCCAGCAGCCCGCGCAGGTCGAGGGCGCGTAGGGGCGAGGCGGGGCGCGGGACGGCTCGGCGCGCGGGGTTCGGCCGGCGCCTCGGAGCGCGGGGGCGCGCGGGAATGGCGGTACGCGCCGTTGATGCGCCTACCCCGGTGGGCGTCCAATGGGGGTGAGGTACGCGTACCCCCAACCCCGGGAGGGACCATGACCGAAACCCCGACTCCCAGCGCCTCCGGCTGCCAGTGCGGCCCCGGCTGCTCGTGCGGCTGCCAGTCCGGCGGCTCGTGCCAGTGCGGCGGCGGCTGCGGCTGACCCGTACAACGAGAAGGGCCCCGTCCGGGAACGGACGGGGCCCTTCGTGCGCAGCGATGCGCCGCCGGGGCCTCGGGGTGATATCTCGCCTTCATCTTCACCGGTCGGCTGCGGGCGCCTCCTCATGGGATTCGACAGTAATCTCCTGCCCCGATCAGCACTCCGCTCACACCGGTCACACCCCTTCACAGTTTACCGATGCCGCATACTTCTAGAATTCAGGACACGGTTTCAGTAGCCTTGGCTCCTCGCTCAAAAAACGGGGGCGCGGGGTGACTTTCGACCATCTTCTCTCGGAATTATTTCGCTACACCATCCAGTCCCGACGACCTCTGCACTCGGGGGGGTGCGGCGACCTCTGGCGGGCACACGACCGTTTGTTCGGGGAAGACGTCGCCATCAAGACGATCCGCAGCGATCTCACGACCCAGGCTTTGGCCAAAGCTCAGGCGTCGTTCGCCGCAGAGGCCATCGTGGCCGCCCGGCTCAGCCGAAAGTGTCTGAACATTGTCCCCGTGCGCGACCTCGGGCGCATCGACAGCACTCTCTACTTCGTCATGGATTGGATAGACTCAGGCGAAGCGAAGAGTGCAGACATATCGCACTTGATCGGCCACTCGTCGATGGCAACCGCGAAGCAGATCCTCCTGCACGCTTGCGAAGCCGTCGGCCTGGCCCATTCCGAGGGCATCGTCCACAGCGACATCGCCCCTTGGAACATCATGCACGACAAGTCTTCCGACATATACCTGCTCGCCGACTTCGGACTGCTGAAGGTCGCCGAATCAAATCTCATATCCATCCCGTCCAAGTCCCTGCTGCAGGGCGGAAGACTGGCTTTTCTTCCCCATTACGCCCGCCGCGACATCGGGCGCGTCTCCTATGCAACCGACGTCTTCGCTCTCGCCGTGACCTTCTGGTCCCTCCTTGATCCACAGGCACTTCGACACGAAGACCGCACACCGCCTGTCGTCCGTGTCGTCCGTGACCAGATCGATGCACCTCCAGAGGCCCGGAGCCTGATCGCCAGGTTCATCGAGGGCCATACCGAGACCGACAGCGTCTCCCAGTTCCTGGGCTATTTGCACCGCGTTCCCGTCAGATAGGCGATGCAGGACAGAGAGGGCAGGAAGTGAGCAGTGACCCGGGGAACACCCCACCCGCAAAAACCTCCAGCAGCGCTCCCGAGGAAATTGAACGCCTCATCCTCGATATCCCGTCCACGGTCATGCTGCAGGACTCGAACGTCGCATATTGGGTCGAGCGCTACCGGCAGTACGCTCGCCGGACCCCTACCGAGATCTGCCTTCCGGCGATCGTACGGTCGGGGCCGGCCTTCGAGTCCATCGTCCAGCCCCCGCAGGCCTCTTTCGGCTCGGTCGACCCACTGGGCCAATGGGTCGCCGAGGCGAGGGAAGCGCTCGGACCCGACGGCACGATTTGGGGGCGCGTGCTGCTGCACTTCGGATTCACGGCGTCGGAGTTCCTCTTCATCAGGGACCAGTACAACGAGCCCGGCGAGCAGATCTGCATCACCAACAAGATCGCCCGGCAGATCGTCGCGAAGATGGTCACAGAAGTACTGGACCACGGAGTCGACGGGATCGTTCTGGACGCCGTCAACATCCTGCCGAGCGCTGGATCCTCGCTTCTGGGCGACAACGAGATCTCGGTCTCCTGTTTCTGCGATCACTGCGTTACCGGGCTCCGCGAGCGAGGGTTCCGGGTCAAGTGGAGCGACTTCACGGGACCGCGCAACAGGATGCGTATCGTGCTGCACAACACGGCAACCGGGACCGACCATATCGACCCCACCCATGAAACCATTCGCACAAGGGATCACGAGCGACTGCTCTCCCATGCGCGGGCCCGGAAATTCCTGGCACCCGACGAAGAATGGAGGGAAGAAGCCATCTCGCTCATCCAGTACCTTGAGGCACGCGGCCGACTGGTCTGGGAGAGTTTTCGCGCACTCACGGAACCCTGCAAGAACCGGGCAAAGTCAGCCGTCATCCTCGGATCTGTCGACTACGACCAGTCCCAGCAAGTCACGGCAGCGATGATGGCCAATTCCGGAGCTGTCGACGAAATCTGGGTTCCGGATGCAAAAATTGGCACGTCGGAAGATTCGTCGCTGCTGTGCTACCTGGCCTCACGGTCGTCGTATTACGCAAACGCCCTGTTCGCAACCCTCGAACGAGCAAACGAACTCATCGTGGCATTCGGCATCGAGGAGTTCCTGGAGATTCTCCTGAGCCAGTCGAAGGCCTGGTCCTCCGCCAACAAGCTCTCTCCGGCCTCAGTGTATTCGAGTTCGATTTCTCCGCAGTACCGGGGAAACGTCAGCATTCCACTGTTCCAACACGAGCACCGGAAGCTGGTCGAAGACGCAACCCTGAGGCTGACTGGATCCGTGCTGCCAGAGCGCCTGCTGGAGCAGTTCCGCATCGCGGCCGGGCCGGCATCCCTGGCCCCTTAGCGAACCACACCGACCCCGAATTCTTCCTCGTTGCAGACGAGAGGGGCCCCATCCGGGAATCGGACGGGGCCCCTCTCGTACGTATACGTACGTACTACTACTTCTTCTTGCCCTGGTTCTTGACCGCCTCGATCGCGGCGGCGGCCGCGTCCGGGTCGAGGTAGGTGCCGCCCGGCTTGACCGGCTTGAAGTCGGCGTCGAGCTCGTAGACGAGCGGGATGCCGGTCGGGATGTTCAGGCCCGCGATGTCGGCGTCGGAGATGCCGTCGAGGTGCTTGACCAGCGCGCGCAGCGAGTTGCCGTGGGCGGCGACCAGCACGGTCCGGCCCGCGAGCAGGTCCGGGACGATGCCGTCGTACCAGTACGGCAGCATGCGGACGACGACGTCCTTGAGGCACTCGGTGCGGGGGCGCAGCTCCGGCGGGATGGAGGCGTAGCGGGCGTCGTCGCTCTGCGAGAACTCCGTGCCGTCCGCGAGCTCCGGCGGCGGGGTGTCGTACGAGCGGCGCCACAGCATGAACTGCTCCTCGCCGAACTCGGCGAGCGTCTGCGCCTTGTCCTTGCCCTGGAGGGCGCCGTAGTGGCGCTCGTTCAGGCGCCAGCTGCGGTGCACCGGGATCCAGTGGCGGTCCGCGGACTCCAGCGCGAGCTGGGCGGTGCGGATGGCGCGCCTCTGGAGGGAGGTGTGCAGCACGTCGGGGAGCAGGCCGGCGTCCTTGAGCAGCTCACCGCCGCGCGCCGCCTCCTTCTCGCCCTTCGCGGTGAGGTTGACGTCCACCCACCCGGTGAACAGGTTCTTCTCGTTCCACTCGCTCTCGCCGTGGCGGAGGAGGATCAGCTTGTACGGTGCGTCGGCCATGCGTCCGAGCGTAATCGACGTTCGCGGGCCGTCGCGCGCGCGGGGAGGAAGGCGGCGGGGGCGTCTCGGCACGTGGACGATTGACGGACGGTGTCAATTGAGTGGCGGGTTCCGATCCCTGCATCGTAAGTTGCGGCTATCGCCTGCGCCACTTACACATCTTCGGGGGAATCGATGTCCGTCGCCAGTCTCAGACGCGCCGCACGAGAGAGCGTCTCGGGTCTGCCCCGGGAGTTCTGGTGGCTGTGGACGAGCACGCTGATCAACCGGCTCGGGGCGTTCGTCGCCACGTTGGTGCCCTTCGGTAAAGCCGTACGCCTCTAACCGAGAAGGACGTACGGTTGTTCGATAGGGGGCCACCGTATGAACCTTTCAGGCATTAAGTCCCTGCGCGAGAGCCTCGCCGGCCTGCGGGCCGGTCTCTACGCGCGCAAGAGCGCGTATCGGGGCAAGAAGAAGCGTCAGGGTTACTCAGTCAAGGAACAGCTTGACGTCGGGCGCGCTACGTCCGACGACCTCGGCACCGTCGTTGCCGGCGAGTTCGTCGACGACGACCGATCGGCCTCGACCTACCGCGGCAAGATTGAGCGCGAAGAGTTCGAGCGCATGATCGAGTGGATCGAGGGCGGAAAGCTCGACATCGTGATCGCGTTCGGCTCGACGCGGTTGCAGCGTGACGTCGCGGTGTACGCGCGACTGCGAGACGCGTGCGCTAAGCACGGCGTGCTGTGGTGCTACGGCGGCAAGGTCTACGACCTCACCAACGAAGACGACCGTTTCCGGACCGGCCTTGATGCGCTTATCGGCGAGCGGGAAGTCGGCGAGCTGCGGCGCAACGTCATGCGGACGCTGACCGCGAACGCCGCGGCCGGCCGGCCTCACGCCCCAGTCGCCTACGGGTACCGGCGGATCTACGACGAGCGAACGGGCGCGTTCCTGCGCACCGAGGCCGACCCGATCGAGAAGCCCATCATCGTCGAGCTGACCAAGGGCGTCGGCAACTTCGAAGAGTCGACCAAGATCGCCGCACGCTTCAACAAGCGTGGCGTTACCCCGCCGTCGTTCCACTGGACCAAATCCATGGTCCGGCGCGCCGCGGCGTGGCACCCCGGTTTGAAGGAGAACGAGGATCTCCACCCCGATTGGGTGGCTCGGATCGAGGCTGCGGTCGAGCTGCGCCAGGAGTGCCGTGATCGACTGGACGCCGGCGAGGACGCGAAGGACATCGCACGGGACCTCATCGACCGCGGCGAGCCGATGATCATGGCGCGGTGGATCTCCGCGACGATCACCCTGTTCGCGACCGACGACCGATACCTCGGCTACCGCAAGCACCACGGGAAGGTGACCAACCGGGACGCGTGGCCGGCGCTCGTCGAGGAGGTCGACCACCTTCGCGCAACCAGCGCAGTCAAGGCGCGCAAGGAGAAGCGGAAGTTCAACCAGCGGCCGGGGAAGGCGATTCATCAACTCTCTAGCGTGATGATCTGCGATATCTGCGAGTTCGGCGTGAACTCTGACAGGCAGCACGGTCTGCCTCGGTACTCGTGCACGACGCCGGCGCCGGAAGGCGAGACGGGGTACCACGCGAGTGCACAGGTCAGCATCGTTGATCCGTTCGTCGAGCGGAAAACGTTCGAGTGGTTGTCGTCGCCGTCGTTCGCTCGGGCGTACGCGAAGGACGATGCGGAGATGCTGAGGGAGCTTGAGGCGGCCGAGGCCAAGGCGGCGCTACTCCAGTCCGAGTTGGATGCGTTCTACGCGGAAGCGGCAGCGGGCAGGCTCTCGGCTCGGGGGCTCGTCGCCGTCGAGGGCGAGATGCTGCCGAAGATCGAGGCGGCCCGGAAGCAGGCCCGTTCGATGGCGGTTCCTCCGGTGGTCCGCGAGTTGGCCGGGGCGACCATGGAGGAGATCGAGAAGGCGTGGCGGGGGCTGGATCTCTCGCAGCGGCGGGCGATCTTCGAGGCCCTGGTCGAGGTCCGGTTGAAGCCGCAGGGTCCGGGGCGCAGGAACGTACCCGTCGAACAGTTCGTGTCCGTGGTTCCTAGGCAGCTTGTGAAGCGGCGGAGTCTCGTCGCGGCGGCGTAGTGACCGGCGAGGGCCGCGCAGGGCATCCTGCGCGGCCCTTCGCGTTGCTCAGGCTCGTTCGCCGGCGGGCGCCCGCTCGGCACCTTCGGCGGCGCCTTCGCGCTCCCCGTGGGGGGCCAGTCCGTTTAGGGCTTGCTGGAGGCTTGCCGCACCTGTGGGGGTGATGTGGCGGCCGTCCATGTCGATGGTGAGTCCCGATTCGGTGGCTCGGACTACGGTGATTGCTCCGGTATCGAGTTGGGTGCGGATGACGCGGATCAAGGTGGTGCCCCCCTCGTGGCATGACTGACCCCGACCCGAACATGTGCACGAGTCAAGGCGCCCGAACCACCTTACTCATCCCAACACCGCAGGTCACGCGCATACGACACCTAGTGATCAACTACTAGACGAGCGGTCCGTGTTGGAAAGTTCCGCCGGAAGGTCGCCCGCCGCATAGCGTCGCAGGAGTGCCTCGACCTTCGGCATGTCCTTGCGCCCCATGCCGGGCGCGTGGACGACTACGACGGTCGTCTCGTCGTCGCTCATCTTGAACGGATCGTCGGCGACGAGTCCGCAGTACTGCTGTGAGGCGGCGATCCGCACGTCGCGCTCGGGCCGTCCGATCGCGGCGGCCACGGCGCCGATGACGCCCGGTTCGAGCATGATCGGCTTGTCTTTCGCGATGCGGAACAGGGTCGCGTACTTCACCTCGACCCCGGTTATCGGGTCTATGGCTCTCTTGGCGAGGTCGCGGTACGAGAGCCCCGTCTCATCCTTCGCGCTCCGCACCAGGTCCCCGAAGGGGGTTCCGTACGGGGCTCGGAAGGGGGTGTCGATCTCCGACACTCTCTTACTCCTGTTCTTGTTGCACAACTCGAACACTCTCATCTAATCAGCCATTACCCCGAACTGCACGCCGATCTATGGCGTTGACGTGCACTTTCGAGCCACCTACGGTTGCCCTTGTTCGACATCTGCAACAACCAACGGGGCGCAATACAGCACTTTGCGCCCTTGGTTGTTCGACATGTGCAACAACGGAGGGGGAGCCGTGCACACCAAGGAGACACCTGCCACACCGCACGATCAGACGGAGTGGCCCGAACCGACCGACGAGCAGCTCGCCATGATCCGGCGCATCCTCGCCCCGCGTGTCCGAGAGGTCCGCGGCGAGCAGGGGGTCGCGGCATGAGGAGCGAGCAGCCGTCCAGCCTCGTCGAGTTCATCGGTCCGCCGCCCAAGCAGCGGAACACCAAGCACACCCGCATCGCTTCCGACCTCCGGGCGCACCCCAACGTGTGGGGAGTCGTCGGAAAGCCTGCCAGCATCACCCGCGCCGCATCCGCAGCGCAGGCCATCCGTAACGCCCGCCTTCCGGCGTACTCGCCGGCGGGATCGTTCGAGGCAGTCGCCCGCACGATCACCTCGGGCGGCTCCACCGAGCACCGCGTATACGCCCGGTACGTCGGGGGCGAGCAGTGAACAGCGCTCCGGCGCTGCCGCTGGTGACGCCGACCGGTGTCGTCGTTGCTCCGCCGTCCCTCGGCCGCGAGGAATGGCTCGCCGTCCGTCGTGCGGGCATCGGTGGCTCGGACGTCGCCGCGGTGCTGGGAATGAGCAAGTACACGTCGCCGACCGAGGTCTACCTCGACAAGGTCGGCGAGCTGCCGCTCGACCGCCCGCTCGATCCCGTCCTCGCCGAGGCCGCGTTCTGGGGGCACGAGCACGAGCCGACCGTCGCCCGCGTGTTCTCGGCGCGGACCGGTCTCGGCGTCGTCGAGGGTCCGGGGACGCTGGCGCACGTCGAGCGCCGTTGGATGCTCGCCAACGTCGACCGGTACGTGCTCGACGAGGGCGCCTCGACGCCGTCGAGTCTGCTGGAGATCAAGACCCGTAGCGCGTTCCAGCTCGACGAGTGGCTGCTCGGCGTGCCGGACGGGCCGGCACTCCAGACGCATTGGTACCTCGCCGTCACCGGCTACCGGCACGCGCACGTCGCTGCGCTGCTCGGCGGTAACCGGCTGCTGATTCACCGCGTCGAGCGCGACGAGGCTCTCGTCGAGCACCTCGTCGAAATCGTCGGCCGATTCTGGCAGGGCGTGCTCGACCGTACCCCGCCGGCGATCGACGGTTCCGAGGCGACCGAGTCACTGCTCGATCACCTCTACTCGGTCACGGCCGGCGGTGTAACCGTGGCGGACCCTGCCGAGGTGCTGCCGCTGCTGGAGCGCCGCCGCGAACTCAAGGCGCGCGAGCAGCGGACCGCCGACGAGCTGCGCGAGGTCGAGAACCGCCTCAAGGCGACCGCGGGCGCGGCCGAGATCGTCAAGACGCAGGGCGCCATCGCGTTCACGTGGAAGCAGAACGGGCCGCTCTCGCAGAAACGATTCATCGCTGCGTATCCCGACCTCGCGCAGCAGTACACGCACCGCGTCGACGCGCTCGATACCGCGCGCCTCGCCGCCGAGCGCCCCGACGAGTTCCGGGCGCACCGCGCCCGACGCCTCGTCGTCCCGAAAGAGAGTTCCGCAGCATGACCAGCAATCTCGCCGACCGCGTCGCCGCCCGCACCACGCAGACCCGTACACCCGCCGTCCCCGCCACCCGAGCCGCGCAACCGGCCGCCACGCTCGTGCAGTTCGTGCAGCAGATGCGCCCGGAGATTGAGCGCGCGCTGCCCGCGCACATGGGCGGCGCCGACCGGATCGCCCGGATCGCCCTTACCGAGCTGCGCAGGGTCGAGCACCTCGCCGAGTGCAGCCGCGAGTCGTTCGCCGGCGCCCTGATGACCTGCTCGGCCCTCGGGCTGGAGCCGGGTGGCGTGTCGGGCGAGGCGTACCTGCTGCCGTTCTGGAACAAGAAGATCCGCGGGTACGAGGTACAGCTCGTCATCGGCTATCAGGGCATGATCAAGCTGTTTTGGCAGCACCCGCTCGCCGCCGGCCTCGACACCGGCACCGTGCACGAGGGCGACACCTTCGAGTACGAGTACGGGCTCGACCCCAAGCTGCGGCACGTTCCGGCGCGCGGCTCGGCGAGGGGGCCGGCGACGCACTATTACGCCGTTGCCCGACTGGCCAACGGTGGCAGCGCGTTCGTGGTGCTCGACGTCGACGACGTCGAGGCGATCCGCAAGCGGAGCAAGGCGAAGGATTTCGGGCCGTGGTCCACGGACTACGACGCGATGGCGTGCAAGACCGCCGTACGGCAGCTCTTCAAGCTGCTGCCGAAGTCCGCTGAACTCGCGCGCGCCGTGGCCCACGACGGGACCGTGCGGCGCGATGCGTCCCCGGAGGGTCTCGACGTGCCCGGGGAGTACATCGAGGGCGAGATCGTCGAGCAGCCGTCCGTACAGGGCGGCGAGCAGTCCGCGGTCGAGGACGTGCCCTCGCAGTTCGCCGGGTGGCCCGAGGCCGCCGAGCCGGCCGCGCAGTGACCCCGGGGCCGGCCATCGACTACCGGTGCCGGCACTGGAGCGGGGCGGGGCGTCGCTACTGCGGCGCCCCGGGCGCCCGCCGCTACCTGCCCGGCTACCGCTGCCCGCTGCACACGCCTGCCGCCCTCGCCGGCCGGCCCGAGCCGGGCACCCCACCCCCCGCAGATCAGGAAGGAGTCACCCACCGTGGCGTGGTTCAAGATCGACGACAGCTCGCACATGCACCCGAAGATCGTCAAGGCGGGTAACGCCGCCCTCGGTCTGTGGTTGCGGGCGGGCGCCTACTCCGCGCAGCACCTCACCGAGGGCACCGTGCCCGCCGTGGTCGCCCGCCAGTACGGGACCGCCCCGCAGGCCCGGAAGTTGGTCGCGGTCGGTCTGTGGCACGAGCACGGTCACACCTGCCCGCGCTGCCCGCAGCCCCCCGTCGGCGACTTCATGGTGCACGACTTCTTTGAGGGCGGGCGGAACTCGACGAGGGCGCAGGTCGAGGCCAACCGGTCCGCCGCCGCGGAGCGCAAGGCCAAGAGCCGTACCCGAAACGAGGCTCGAATCGCCGACGAATCGGCCGCGGATCGTGCGCGAAACGAGCGCGGATCGGCGCCGAATCAAAACCGAAACGCACCCCCGTTTCAGGAGGAATCCGCAGGTCACGAGGGGGTGTCACACCGTGACGCCGTCGATAGCGTCACAGGCCCCCAAGCCAGCACCAAGCCTTACCCCTCTACTTCCTTCGGAAGTAGAGGTGAACAAGCTAGCCCCGACGGACCCCGGATCGCTGAGCCTGTACGGCCCCTCGTCGACGCCATGAGCGCCGCCGGAATGGTCGTCTCCTGGGAACTGTCCTCCGCCGAGTGGCTGCTGCTTCACGCCCTGATCGAGCGGTGCGGCGTACAAGTCCTCGTCGACCACGCCGGCGGTGCCTGGCAGGCCGCACGCACCCGCCCCCGCTCCGCCCGCTACTTCGTCTCGGGTTGGCGCTCCCTGCCCACACCGCCCCCGCGCGCACCCGGGGCCGGCCCGAACGTCGTCCCGCTCAACCCCGGCGCCGCCCGCCCCTCCACCACCGATCAGCGGGTGCGCGCCGGCCTCGACCTCGCCGCCCAACTCCGAGAACAGGAGAACGCCCAATGACACCCGCAGACGCCGCCGAAGTCCTCGCCCTGTGCGCCGCGTTCGACCTGCGCACCATCGGCGAGGCGGACGCCCGAGCATGGGCCTACGCCCTGCGCGACATCCCCCTCGACGACGACACCCGGCAAGCGGTCGCCGACCACTACGGCGTGACCGAGAAGCGAGCCACACCCGCGGACGTGCGCAGGATTCGCGCCCGTATCCGCGAGGCCCGGATCGGCGCCGCCCACCCGATCTACGACGGCAACCCGACCGAGACCGGAAAGCAGTTCACCGCACGCCGCCGCGAGCAGCTCGCCGCCGCGGCCGAGGGACACCTGCCCCCGCGGTCGATCACGCAAGCACTCGACGCCGCCCCGCCGGCCGCCGTCCTCGCCCTGGTCGCCGGAGTCGGCCGACCCATCGACGACGAGCCGCGCCCGTACATCACGCCCGAGCAGCGGTCCGCCCTGCGCGCACCCCTGCCCAACCAACGGGCCTCGCTGCCCGCCCTCGCCGTGCCGTGCCCGGTAGAGACCTGCCGCGCCGGCCGCCGCCGACTGTGCAAGCGCGGCGCAGGGATCGAGCTGCGCAACAACGTCCACGGCCGCCGCCGCGACGCCTACGCCGTCGAGGTCACCACCTGCCCCGACTGCGACGCCGCCCCCGGCCAACACTGCACCGCCCCCGAACCGCACCCCGCCCGCATCCGAGCCGCACAGGAGGCCGCCGCGTGAGTGATCACCTTCGACGCCTCGTCGAGCAGGACGCAGCCCGCCGCGCCCGCGCCGAGGCACACCTCGCCGAACTGACCGCCGCGTTCTGCGACCGCATCCTCGCCGATCACGCCGAGGACGAACACGACCGCCTCGTGCGCCTCATGTGCACCCCGCCCTCGCCCCGCACGATCCGAGCCCGCCACACATCAGGAGGACAGCACCGATGACCCCGCCCGCCGCCCGCGCCTCGATCGCCGCCCACCTGACCGACACGCTCGACGTGCACCCCCACCTCGCCACGCTCACCGCCGCATCCCTGCTCGACCGCCTCGCTATCGACGGATGGGAGATCAACAGCAACCACTACGCGCGACCGGTCGCGCCTCGCGCGCGGGAACCGCGCGCTCGGCGCTCCCTCTCCCGTTGGTTCCGCCGTGCCCGTACGGACGGGGACCGGACGACATGACCGACGTCCTGCTCGCCCTCGTCGCCGCGCTTGCCCTCGCCGTGGTCGCCGCCCTTGTCGGCGCCGTGCGGCTCGACGGCCGCCTCGACCGCGAGGCACGCGCCCTCGTCCGCCGTCCCTGCCCGATCCACTGCACTGCCTGCTCGTCGGCCGCCCGCCGAGCCTCGAACGGAGACACGCCCGCATGACGCTGCACGCCCGTACCCGTACCGATTCCCGTCGCGGCCGAGTCCTCGTCCGCGAACTCACCCGCGAGGCCCGACGCGAGCGCTTCCTGCTGCTCCTCGCCCGCGCCGACCGCGGCGTGCTCACTCCCGAGGACTGCGCCGCTCTGCGCGCCGACGTCGAGGCCGAGGTCGCCGAGAGCGACACTCACCGCCGCAGCGCCGGCGGACAGCAGGCAGCAGCGATGCGCCTGCACACCCGGATCGAGGCCGCCGAGCAGGCCCTCGTCGAGACCGAGGCCGACCGCGACCTCGCGCTCGCCGAGGCCGAGGCCCTGCGCGAGCAGCTCGTCGAGCAGCACGTCGTCACCGAGGGGGACCGATGAACCAGACCCGAGCCATAGATCAGACCGTCGCCGCCCTGCGCCTCGTGCGCGACAAGTGGGGCGCGCTGCTCGCCGCCGTCGAGGCGCCGCCCACCGCGGCCGACTGGCCACCGAGGGAGACGACCGCGTTCCTCGACAAGCTGCCGGCCGCCGAGGGGCCGCTGCTCGTCGAGGACCGGGAGCCGTACGCCCTGCGCGCGCACCCCGCCCCGCTGAACCTCACCGCCCACGATGCCGTGGTCGCCGTCGAGGGCATGCTGTTCGACCTCGCCGACACCTGCGCCGCCGTGACACAGCAGCACACCCCCCTCGACGAGCTGCACCGCTGGAACTACCGCACGCAGCACGGGCACGGCTCACGGACGCAGGGGGCCCACTGGGCAAGCGTGTACGTCGAGGGACGCGTGCTCGGCGAGCAGACCGACGGGCCCGAGCGGCTGTTCGCCCCCCTGCCCGGATGGGCGCTGCACGAGGCGCACCGCGTCGCGAGGCAGTGCGCCGACCGCGTACTGCGCACCCTGCGCCACGACGAGCGGTCGGCGAGCAGCCGGTACCCGTGCCCGTGGTGCGCGTCCCCCCTCACCTCGTACTCGGCGTCGGGGGACGTGCAGCGCATCACCTGCTCGGGCGGTCCGTCCTGCTCGGCGCCGGTCCCCCTCGACCTCGACGGACACCGGGTGTGGGAGCGGTCCGACATGGGCCCGCTGCTCGCTCTGTTCGCCGCTGCGATGGAGTCGGGAGAGAGCGCCACCGAACAGACTTGCGTCGTTATCGGTTCGTGACCTATTGTTCGAGGCGTCTCCGGCGTGCCCGGAAACCCCCCGATCCCGTACGCCCCGCCGCGCCCCCCCCCTGCGGCGGGGCGTACGCATGTCCGCCGGGAGGTGAGCCAGTGCCCGAGCCGATCCGCGAACGCGACCGCGAGCAGGTGCGCCGCCTCCACTCCGAGGGCAAGAGCCGCAACCAGATCGCCCGACTCACCGGGCGCAGCGCAGCGACCGTAAGCAAGATCGCCAAGGCCGAGGGGCTCACCTTCTCAGGGGGCGCCCGCGTCGCCGCCGCGACCGAGGCCCGACGAGCAGACGCCGCCGCACGCCGCGAGCAGCTCGCCGACGAGGCCCTCGACGGCGCCCTCGGCCAAGTCGCCCGTACGGCCGGCGCCGAGACAGCGCGCGATGCCCGCGACCACGCCACCGCCGCCCGCGCCCTCACCGAAGTACACGCCCGCGTCGCTGAACTCGCCCGCCACAGCAGCAACGGGAGCAGCGGCGGCTCGATGCTCGACCGCCTCGCCGACGCCCTGCTCGGGCCCCCGGCCGGAGGTGACCACGAGGGGGGTTAGTGACCACCCTCGCCCCGCTCTCCCCCAAACAGGTCGACTCGATCCGCGGCGCCACCGCCCGTATCAACATCTGGCACGGCAGCGTCAGGTCGGGAAAGACGATCGCGAGTCTCGTCTGCTTCCTGCTCATGATCCGCCGCGCCCCCGCGTCGGGCCTGATCGTCATCTGCGGCCGGTCGCTCCAGACGATCGAGCGGAACTGTCTCGACGTCCTCGCCGACCCGACGCTGTTCGGCGACGTTGCGGCCGAGGTCCACCACACCCGCGGCGCCACAACCGCCGTGATCCTGGGGCGCGTCGTGCACCTCGTCGGCGCCGCGGACGCGCGCGCCGAGGGACGCCTGCGCGGCATGACCGCCTCGCTCGCCTACTGCGACGAGGTCACGCTGCTGCCCCCGGCTTTCTTCCGGCAGCTCCTCGCCCGTCTCTCAGCCCCCGGCGCGAAGCTGATCGGCACCACCAACCCGGACAGCCCCCGGCATTGGCTGCGGACCGACTACCTCGACCGCGCCGGCGACCTCGACCTCGCCGCCTTTCACTTCCGCCTCGCCGACAACCCCTCGTTGAGCGAGGCGTACGTCGCCGCGCTCGCCGCCGAGTTCACCGGCCTTTGGCGCCGGCGGATGATCCTCGGCGAGTGGGTCGTCGCCGAGGGCTCCATCTACGACGCGTACGACGAGCAGCAGCACGTCGTCGACGAGCTGCCCCCGATGCGCCGCTATTGGGTCGGCATCGACTACGGCACGGCGAATCCTTTCGCCTCACTGCTGCTCGGCCTCGGCGACGACGACCGCCTGTACGTGGTCAGCGAGTGGCGCCACGACTCCCGCCTCGCACACCGCCAGATGACCGACGCGCAGTACAGCCGCGCCGTCCGCGACTGGCTCGCCGAGCTGGACGTCGTCCCCGAATGGACGTTCATCGACCCGAGCGCCGCCTCGTACTCCACTCAGCTTTGGGCCGATGGGCACCCCGGCGTCACCCGCGCGGTGAACGACGTCATCGACGGTATCCGCAGCGTCTCGAACGCCCTCGACGCCGGCCTGTTGCGCATCCATCGCTCGTGCGAGGGGCTGCTCGGCGAACTGCCCAACTACGTGTGGTCAGAAGAGGCCGCCGCCCGCGGTGAAGACAAGCCGGTGAAGAAAGACGATCACAGCGTCGACGCCCTGCGCTACGTGATCCATTCGACGGCGCACGAGTGGCGCCCCCTGCTCGCGCACGCCGCATAACCCAACCCGACCACGGCCCCCGCCGCCGAGTTGGCGCGGGGGCTTTGCCATGCCCAAGGGGGGCCGCCATGCGCGCCGACTGGACCGACCGATTCCTCGCCCGCGTCACCGACACCCCGGCCGGCTGCTGGCAGTGGACCGGCTACCTCATGCCCAACGGATACGCCCGCTTCACCATCGACGGCGAACGGCAATACGCGCACCGCGCCTCGTACGAGGCCCTCGTCGCGCCGATACCCGCCGGCCTCGTGATCGACCACCTGTGCCGCAACCGCGGGTGCGTGAACCCCGCCCACCTGGAACCGGTCACGCAGCGAGTCAACGTGCTACGGGGCGAGTCGCACGTCGCCGCCCGCGCCCGTCAAACCGAGTGCATCCACGGCCACCCGTTCGACGAGGCCAACACCTACCGGGCCGGCAACGGAACCCGCAAGTGCCGCACGTGCCGGACGGCCGCGCGCACCCGCGCCCGCACGCACGCTCGGAGCAGGACGGGGGTGGACTGTGCCGCTGCCTGACAACAACGTCTCTTGGCCCCCGCCGCACCTCGCGCGCTCCCTCGCCGAGATGCGCGTCGATGACGCTTGGTACTCCGGCGAACCCGCCAAGCTGACCGCCGTCTACTCCACCAACCCGAGCAGGAAGAGCGGCGCATCCCGCCTGTGGGGGCGCCGCCGCGCACCGCAGCCCGGCAAGCGCGACAACCGCCTGCACATCCCCCTCGCCGGCGACATCGCCACCGCATCCGCCGACCTGCTGTTCAGCGAGCCGCCCACCTTCACCGTGGGGGACACCGCGACACAGGACCGGCTGAACGAGTTGAGCGACGCCGACGGCATCGCGAACACGCTGCTCGAAGGCGCCGAGGTCGCCGCCGCCCTCGGCGGGGTGTACCTGCGGATCACGTGGGATCACTCGCTCGTCGACCGGCCGCTGCTCACCACCGTGCACGCCGACGCCGCCGTGCCCGAGTTCTCGTTCGGCCTGCTGCGCGCCGTCACCTTCTGGCACGAACTCGCCTCGGACGGCGCGAGCGTGCTCCGCCACCTCGAACGGCACGAGCGTGGTCGCATCCTGCACGGGCTCTACCAGGGCACCGCCGACAGCCTCGGCCGGCGCGTCCCGCTGACCGAGCACCCTGCGGTCGCACCGCTCGCCGAGGCGCTCGGCCCCGACGGCGAGTCGATCGAGACCGGCATCGACCGGTTGACCGCCGCCTACGTCCGCAACATCGGACCCAACCGCAAGCACCGCGGCTCGGACCTCGGTCGCTCGGACTACGCCGCCCCGTTGTACGACTTGTTCGACGCGCTCGATACGACATGGACCTCGTGGATTCGCGACATCCGCCTCGCGCGCGCCCGCCTGATCATCCCCGACGCCTACTTGCGCGACCACGGCCCCGGCAACGGTGCGAGCTTCGATGCCGACCGGGAGATTTGGCAGCTCCTGAACATCCCGCCCACCGAGCAGGGCGGCATCACCCTGAGCCAGTTCGCGATCAGGGTCGAGGAGCACGAGCGGACGTCCGAGGCCACGACTCGGCAGGCCGTGAGGTCGGCCGGTTACGCCGCGCAGACCTTCGGCATCGACGACCAGGGCGCCGCGATCACCGCGACCGAGGTCAAGGCCAAGGAGCGCCGGAGCATGACGACCAGGGGTAAGAAGATCAGGTATTGGTCGCCGCCCCTCGGCGAGATGCTGCACGTCATGCTGCTGCTCGACCGCCTCATGTTCGGCCGCGGCATCGTGCCCGAGCGTCCCCGGATCGACTTTGGGGGCGTCGTCAGCGAGGACCCGACCACTCTCGCTCAGACCCTGTCCCTGTACCAGCAGGCGCAGGCCGTAAGCGTCGACACCAAAGTTCGGATGCTCCATCCCGGATGGGATGAGGCCGAGGTGCAGGCCGAGGTCGCCCGCATCCTCACCGAGACCGGGCAGGCGGTACCCGACCCCATGCAGGCCGGCGCCCTCGTCTGACCGTGTGAGGGGGTGCGATGCCCATTCACCCCGGCATGGTCGAGGATCTCTCGGCCGGCGTCCGCGACCTCTACGCAGACGCCGAGCAGCGGCTGCTCGGCCTCGTCGCCCGCCAGTTGACCGACGGGTTCGAGGCCCCGGGGTGGGCGACCAACAAGCTCAGGGATATTCAGGCGCTGCGCCGCGGGGCGCAGGGTGTCGTCGACGCCCTCGCCGAGGCGGTACAGCTCGACGTGTTCGACGCGGTCGCCGAGGCGTACAGCATCGGCGCCCGATCCGGGCTCGCCGAACTCGGCGCGCTGCACGACAACGACCTGCGCCGGATCGCCGACACCACGCCGAACACGAGGGCGGTCGACCGCCTCGCCGCCGAGACCCTCGATCTCGTCACGGCTACCCACCGCGGGATTCTCCGCGGCGTCGAGGACAACTATCGGCAGGTGATCGCCGAGGTGTCGGCGACTCCCCTGCTCGGCGTCGACACCCGGCGTCAGGCCACCCAATCCGCCATGGACCGTTTTGCCGACCGGGGATTGAGGACGTTCATCGACCGCGGCGGGCGCGCGTGGCAGATGACGAGCTATGCCGAAATGGCGGTACGGACGGCGACCGGACGGGCCGCGGTCGAGGCGCACGGCGACAAGCTGCGCGCCGCCGGCCTCGACCTCGTGATCGTCAGCAACGCCCCGCACGAGTGCCCCGTGTGCAAACCGTTCGAGGGCAAGGTACTGAGCCTCGCCGGACCGGGCGGCGCCCGCACGGTCGAGGTCGAGCACGCCGTCGAGGACGGCCGCACCGTGCAGGTGCACATCGCGGGCAGCCTCGACGAGGCACGGCAGCGCGGTTTCCAGCATCCGAATTGCAGGCACTCGGTCGCCGCCTACCTGCCCGGGGTGACCCGGCCGGCGGTTGAGGCGTCCGAGGACCCCGACGGATACGAGGCGACACAGAGACAGCGGGCGATCGAGCGCGGGATCAGGAAGTACAAGAACAGGTCGGCCGCGGCGACGAGCCCCGAGGCCCGTCGGGCGGCCGAGGCCAAGGTGAGGCAGTGGCAGGCCAAGCAGCGCGCCCACCTCGCCGAGCACCCCGAACTCATCCGCCGGCGCGAGCGCGAGCAGCCCGGCGCCGGCAACCTGCCGAGCACGGCCCCGCGCCCGCCGCAGGACGCTTTCGAGGCTGCGCGCGTCCGCTCCGGCGACGACCGCACCCTGCCGGAGATGACCGACGAGCAGCTCGGCGCCGCGATCCGGCCCGGGGTGCTCGATCAGCGCGACCTCGACCGCATCCGCGGCGAGGCCGCCCGCCGCGACGAGCAGGTGCTGCTCGACCGCATCCGACCGAACGGCAAGCTCGCCGACAACCTCGCCGAGTTCAGCGACGACGAACTCGCCGCCGTCGCCGGCCACCTCGGCGACGACGACATGCTGCGGATCATGGGCGAGATGGACCGGCGCGACATCGACGCCGCCATGCCCGGTATCCGGCGCGACCTCGTCGGCATGTCCGAGCGCGACCTCGCCACCCGAGCGCGCAACGTTCCCGAGGACCGGGCGGCGATCGGCGCCGAAATTCACCGCCGAGCCGCGCTCGAGTTTTTGCTACCGGCGGGTAACCTCGCTGCCGATCTCTCCCCGTTCAGCGACGACCTGCTCGTGTGGGGGGTGCGCTACGCCTCCCCCGCGGACGCCGCACGGATCACCGCCGAGATCGACCGCCGGTACCCCGCCACGCCGCCGCCCGCCCCCACGGGCGCACGCGTCGCCGACACCCTCGCCACCCGGGCCGCCCTCGACGAGGCCATGCAGCCCGTACGCCTCGACGACCCGCCCCCGACGGACCCCGACGAGTGGGGCGCCTACGGACGCGACCTCGAACGAGGCCCCGACGGGACCGAGCACATGTCCGCCGTCGAACGGTGGGCGTACGAGCGGGAACTCGAAGCGCGGGCGGCGCGCGAGGCGTACAGCCGCGAGGAAATCCGCGAGATGTACCGGGAGCACGTCTATCTGCAAGTGCTCGCCGCCGAGGACTACACCCGCGGATTCATGCTGAACCGCAAGGCACGCGCCGCCGGCGTCGATCCCTTCTCTCTGTTCAGCGGCCCCGCCCACGTCGCCTACGCGAGGGCGAGTGAGGACCTGATCCGCTTCTGGGAAGAGGTCTCACCGCGCGTCACGCTGACCGAGTTCACCGAGCAGGTGACCGGCGCCCGGACCGCCGCAGGAGACACCGCCCGCGCCGCCCGCGAGGACCAACGCAACAAGTTCTAGGGGGTGATCGTGGGGTTCCGCGAGAACGCCGTGCGCGCCCGCGAGGCCGGCACCGCCGCCGCAGTCGCCGGCCGCCCGGCAACCGACTGCCCGCACCGCGGCGACGAGCCACTGCTGCGCGCCGCATGGGTGCGCGGCTACGTCGCCGCCGAGCAGCAGCTCGCACCGGCCGAGCCGTAGCCCCTCTCTCCCCTATATAGGGCCGCCGATCCGGCGGCCCTTTTTCATGCCCGTACGAGCCCCGGAGGGCTATCCCGCATGTCCGAGACCACCGCCGACCCCGGCACCGCCACACCGCCCGCGGGTGACCCGGCCACCCCGCCGAGCCCCTCCCCGAGCGCTCCGCCGGCCCCGGCCCCCGGCGCCGAGCAGCAGCTCGCCGAGGTGACCACCCGCGCCGACCAGGCCGCGGCCGAGCGTGACGAACTGCGCGCCGCCCTCGACGCCGTGACCCGTGCGCTCAACCCGAACGGGGGCGAGGCCGAGCAGGACCCGGCCGCGCTCGCCGCCGCGGTCGCCGAGCGCGACCGGCTGCTCGCCGACCACGCCGCCGAGCTGCGATCGGCTCGGGTCGAACTCGCCGTCGCCCGCGCCGCGGCCGACGCCGGAGCACGCGGCGACCGGCTGCTGAACTCCCGCAGCTTCCTCGCCTCGGTCGCCGACCTCGACCCGGCCGACGCGACGTTCGACACCAAGCTCGGCGCGGCGATCACCGCGGCAGTCACGGCCGACCCCGACCTCTACCGCGCAGGCCCGAGCGGACCGCCCCGCGGCGGCGCCGAGTTCTCCGGCGCCCCCAGCGGCGGCGTCACCGCGCATCAGTTCGCAGCCATGGACTACGGCGCCCGCGCCGACCTGTTCCAGACCGACCCCGACACCTACCGGCGTCTCGCCGGAACCCAGTAACCAAGGAGGGCCCGCGTGCCCAACACCACCGCCGCCGATCTCATCATTCCTGAGGTCTGGGCCGACATGGCACAGGCCCGATTCACCGGCACCGTTCGCGTCATGGCAAGCGGCGCCGTCGTCACCGACGACACCCTCACCGGCCAGCCCGGCGACCGAATCAACTTCCCGAAGTGGGCCGCGCTCGGCGAACTCGACGATCTCGCCGAGGGCACCGCCATGACCACCAGCGTCATGAAGCAGTCGCACAGCGAGGCCGTGATCTTGGAAGCCGGTAAGGCGGTCGAGATCACCGACAAGGCCCTGCTTACCGGCCTCGGCGACGCGCGAGGCGAGGCGCAGCGACAGTTCGGCATCCTCGCCGCCCGCAAGGTCGACGCCGCCCTCATCACGCAGGCGCAGGCCGACGAGACCGCGCAGGGCGGGGGCAAGCCCTTCCAGTTCACCACCGCCGCGGGAAAGACCAAGTTCACGTGGGGCGACGCCGTCGTGCCCGCACTCGCGCAGTTCGGCGACGAGTGGGAGCCGGCCGAGTTCGCGGGCCTGTTCCTCAACTCCGCGCAGCAGGCCGAGGCGTTCGCCGACCCGCAGTTCATCGACGCTTCCAAGCTGGGCGGCGACACCCCCGTGCGCACCGGGCAGATCGGCGCCATTGCCGGACTGCCCGTGTTCATCACGAACCGGATCACCGCCGGCAAGTTCATGATCCTCAAGAACAACTCTCTCGGCGCCCTCTACAAGCGGCGCCCGCTCGTCGAGACCGACCGCGACATTCTCAAGCGCACGACCGTGATCACGACGAACGTTCACTACGCCGTGAAGCGCCTCGACGACCGGGGCGTGTGCGTCGGCACCCTCGCCGCCACCTGATCAGCAAAGGAGGGCGCCGACGTGCTGCTGCGCCGCTATCACGAACACCCCGACGAGGACCCCGCACCCGAGACCGAGCCTGACGAGGACGCCCCGCAGCCACCGGCCGCGGGGCGTTCGCCGTCTCGCCGCAAGCCCGGTAAGGAGGGGTAGCCATTCGGCAGCCTTACGCGACCCCCGAGCAGCTCGCCGCATGGACCGGGCAACCGGCACCCGCGGACGCCGAGCGACTCCTCGCACGGGCCGGCGAGGACGTCGACTCGGCGCTGCTCACCGCGATCTACCCCGTCGACGAGGACGGCGACCCCCTCGACCCCGAGATACGGACCGCCCTCGCCAACGCCACGTGCGCACAGGTCGAGTACCAGCTCGCCGGCGGCGATGACGGGACCGGCGCCGGCGGACAGTGGGCCTCGGTCAGTATCGGCCCCGTGAGCCTGTCGGGGCGCAGCTCGCGCACCGCGGCGGCCGGCGTCGAACTCGCTCCGCGCGCCGACCGGGCGCTGCGCCGCGCGGGTCTGACCCCGGGGCGGGTGATCGGATGGTGAGCCGTATCCCCGAGGTGCTGCTGCGCCACCGGATCACGATCGAGCCGTACCTCGGCGACGGCGCTTACGGGCCGCGCTACGGCGCCCCCGTCCCCGCAGTGCCTGCCCTCGTCTCGCCCGCCGTCCGCATGGTGCGCGCACCCGATGGGCGCGAGGTCACCAGTAGCGCGCAGATCATCGCCGCACCCGATCTCGACTGTCCGCCCGGATCACGGGTCACCCTGCCCGACGGCCGGACGGCGACCGCACTCTCGATCACCCGCCACACCGCCCCGGGCCTGCCCGTACCGAGCTGCGCGGAGGTGATGTGCGAATGAGCCGCGCCCGCCTGCGCTGGAACGGCGACGCCGCCACCGGCGCGATCAAGCAGGCCGCCGCCCGTGGGCTGCTGCTCAGTGCCGAGCATGTGCTCGCCGCGAGCAGGCAGCGCGTACCGATCGCCGAGGGCACCCTCGAACGGTCCGGCGCGACGTCGGTCGACGAGGCCACCATGACCGCCGCCGTCAGCTACGACACCCCGTACGCCGCGCGGGTCCACGAGGACATGACCGCCCGGCATTCCCCCGGCCGCTCCGCGAAGTACGTCGAGTCGGTTCTGCCTGAGACCGCCGGCGAGGTGCAGGCCCTGATCGCCGCGCAGATCCGGCGCGCGCTGCGATGACCTATTCCGTCGATTTGCTCGACGGTCTCGCCCGCCTGCTGCACTCCGCCGGCGTTGGCATCTATCGCCCCGACGGCGTGTACGCCGCGGGCGAGACCGCGATCACCATCGCCGCTCTTCCCCCGGTTCCCGACCGCGTGATCTGCCTCGCCGCCTACCCGGTCACCGACTCCCCCGTGCTCACCGACACGACCACTGGGATTCAGGCGCGCACCCGCGCGGGGGCCGACCCCCGCGAGGTCGACGCCCTCGACGACCAGGTGCACGAGGTGCTGCACGGCAGTGGCCCGCACCGCTTCGGCGCCGTCCCCGTGCAGCTCGTCTTTCGCGTCTCGGCCGCCCCGATCGGCGCCGACTCGGCCGGCCGCTGGGAGCGGACCGCCAACTACTACGCCCGCGCCCACCGGGCGCACCCCAACCTCGAATAGGAGGCGCCCACTTGAGCACCCCGACGCCCCCGGCCGAGACCGTAACCGCCCTCGCGCGCCGCTACCGCCTTGAGCTGGATATGGGCACGACGCCCAATACCCCGGTGTGGACGTTGGTCCCCGGGATCACCGAGTTCACTCCGAAGATCGAGCCGACGCAGCAGGAGGTGACAACCTACGACGCCGAGGGCTGGAGCGAGCAGGCCGTGACCATGCTCGCGTGGTCCATCGAGACCACGATCGCGCACCGCGCACACCCGACGACCGGGGTTTTCAACGCCGCGCAGGAAGCCCTGCGGAAGGCGAGCCGCTCGTTCGGCGCCAAGTCCTATGTCCGCGTGCGGTACTACGACCGCAACGGCGCCCCGGACGCGCAGGAAGGTTCCGCCCTCGTCACCTGGGAGCCGGACGGCGGGGGCCCCGACGAGGTCGACACGATCAAGGTCACCTTGACCGGGTCCGGTCCGCTCGTCGAGATCACCAACCCCGCGGCCGGTGGCGGAACCTTCGCCGCCAAGGGGGGTGACAGCTAGTGGCGTTCGAGGAACTCGGCGAGCTTCTCGACGAATCGATCGAGCTACCGATCGCCGGCCGCATCTACACCGTGCCTGCCCCGTCGGCCGAGATCGGCCTGCGGACACAGGCGCTCATCCATGCCGCGGCGGTCGCCGCGGACGGCGGGCGCGCCGACGAGCAGGTGCTCGGTGACGCCGCCGAGCGTGACCTGTACCGCGACGTACTCGGGCCCGCTCACGACGAGATGATCGCCGACGGCGTTAAGTGGCCGACGCTCAAACATTCGGCGATCACCGCCATGGTGTGGATCGCGCAGGACAAGGCCGCGGCCGAGCGCTATTGGACCGCGGCCGGCGACCCTTCTCGTCTGGCCCCGAACCGGGCGGCCCGCCGCAGCAACCCATCGGGTGCGGCGAGTTCGACGCCGAGTCGGGGCTCTACGAGTGGTACGAGTACCCGCCCGGTACCCGCCCGCGGCGCGGGCAAGAAGGGCCGCAAGCGTCACTGACGTGGGCGGCGATCCTCGCCGAGTGGCCGCTCGTCGAGGCTGATCTGCATGAGGTCTACGGCATCGACGTAGGCGACCCCGGGCTGCTGCGTGCCCGTTCCTGGCGGTGGCTGCGCGTGCGCATCCTCGCTCTTCTCTCGGCCGAGTCTCGCCTCGCCCGGGTGCTCACCCCTCCGCCCGATGCCTCCCCGACGGGAGGTGCACCCGCCAGGAGGTGACCACCCGTGGCCCTCATGGTGGGCGAGCTCGCCGCCACAATCACGATCGACGATTCCGGCGCCGATGCCGGGATGGCCCGCGCCCGTGCTGCCGTACAGGCGGGCGGCGACCAGATCGCCGCCGCCGCCGATCAGGCAGGCCAAGAGGCGGGCGACCGTCTCGGCGACGGTCTCGCCGAGGGCGCGGCCGACGGCGGCGAGCGTGCGTCCTCCGGCATGGGGGCCGCGCTGAAAGGTTTCGCCGCCGCCGCGGTCGGCGGGGCGATCGGCTCTGCGCTCATGGGCGGCATCGCCGAAGCCATGGACCGGGGCAAGGTCGCCGGGAAGTTGCAGGCGCAGCTCGGCACTTCGGGCCCCGTCGCCAAGGAGTACGGCAAGGTGGCCGGCGCGCTGTACTCGGGCGCGATCGTCGAGTCGGTCGCCGACGGCGCCGACATCCTGAAAGGGATCGCGCAGCAGGGCCTGCTGCCGCCCGAGGCGACGCAGGGCCAGATCAAGCAGATGGCGACCCGCGTCGCTGACACCGCCTCGGTCATGGGCGAGGACGTCGGAAAAGTCAGTCGCGCGGTCGGCGTGATGCTGAAATCCGGCATCGCGAAAAACGCCGAAGAGGCGATGGACGTCCTTGTAAAGGGCAGCCAGTCGGGCACCAATGCGGCCGAGGATTTGCTCGACACTTTCGCGGAATACCCGACTCAATTTCGCGACCTGGGGCTCGACGCACAGACCGCGATGGGCCTCATGCAGCAGGGCCTGCAAGGCGGTGCGCGCGACGCGGATACGGTCGCTGACGCACTGAAAGAATTCGCGATTCGCTCGAAGGACATGAGCAAGGGAAGCGTAGAGGCTTTCCAGTCCATCGGGCTCAACGCGGATGTAATGGCAAAGACGTTCACCAAGGGTGGACCGGAAGCCTCGAAAGCCCTCGGCGAAGTCCTTACCCGCATCAAGGCAATCAAGGACCCCGCCGAACGAAATGCGACCGCGGTCGCCCTTTTCGGAACCAAGGCCGAGGACCTACAGCAAGCCCTTTTTAAGCTCGACCCGAAAACCGCCGTCGCCGCTCTGGGCAACGTCAAGGGCGCGACGGACGCGGCGGGCGACGCAATGCGCGACAACGCCGCGACAAAGTTCGAGGTATTCAAGCGGGCGGCAATCGATAAAGTCGTTACCGTCCTTGGAAACTACGTTGTACCCGCCCTCGAAAAGGCGGCCGACTGGATCGGCGAGGGTGGCCTCGGCGGCGCGCTGCGCGCGTCGGTGGGGTGGATCTCCGAGCACTCGACGGCGCTCTCGATCGCCGCCGGCGTGATCACGCTCCTGATGCTGCCGACGCTCGTCGCGCTCGGCATCACCGCGTGGACGACCACAACAGCCGTTGTCACTGGTTGGGCCATGCAGACCGCGGCCGGCGTCACAGCCGCGGCGCGGTTCGTCGCGCTCAACGCGATGATGCTCGCCGGGTGGGTCTCCCAGGGTGTGAGCGCCGGCGCTGCTGCGCTGCGGGTGGTCGGGGCGTGGGTTCTGATGGGCACGCAATCCCTGATTCAGGGCGCCCGGATAGCCGCTGCCTGGCTGCTGGCCATGGGCCCGATAGCGCTTGTCATCGCCGCCGTGGTCGGCATCGTCGCGCTTGTCGTTGCCAACTGGGACACCATCGTTTCGGCGACGTCGGCCGCTTGGGATTGGGTGTGGGGAAAGCTCAAGTGGGTCGGTCAGATGATCCTCGATTTCTTCCTGAACTGGACGCTAGTCGGGCTGATCATCAAGCATTGGGACGCGATCAAGAGCGGCACGGTATCCGCTTGGAATGCAACCGTCGAATGGGTCCGGGGCATCCCGGGGCGCATCCTCGATTTCTTCCTAAACTGGACGCTCGTCGGGCTGATCATCAAGCATTGGGATTCCATCAAGTCGGGCACCGTCCGCAAGGCCGGTGAAATGCTGGATTGGGTCCGCGGCCTGCCCGGAATGATCGCGGGCTACTTCGGAAATTTTGGCTCGATGCTGTACGACAGCGGCCGTGATCTGATCATGGGCTTGTGGAATGGCATCAAGGCCATGGGCAGTTGGCTGCGTTCAACCCTCATGTCTTGGGCCAAAAATCTCATTCCAGGGCCGATCGCAAAGGCGCTCGGAATTCACTCTCCGAGTCGTCTCATGCGCGACAAAATCGGCAAGTTCATTCCCGCGGGAATCGTCGAGGGAATCAAGGCCGGTGCCCCCGCGATCGACCGCACCATGCGCCGACTCGTCTCGGTGCCCGCCGGCCCGCAGTTCGCCACCGCGGGCACGCCCGCCAACGGCGGCAGCACGGGCGGGGGTTGGGGCGGTCCTGCTGTCCACATCGAGAACTGGAACGCCGGCACGGCGACCGCGGACCAGACCGCGGCGGCGCTCGCCTGGCACGCCAAGGGCCGGGGGTGAGCGATGGCCGCCGGTGATCGCGTCACCTCCCCCGGGCACGTCCAGTTCGGCGACGCACTGCTGCTCGGCCCCGGCACCGCCTACCGGTGGCGGACCCTCGAAGGGTGGGAGGACTCCCCCGGCGTCGACTCGGGCACCGTCCCGCGATCCGACGCTCACGGCGCCTACCCCGGCCGGCTGCTCGCGCAGCCGCGGACGATCACGGTCGACGACATGGTGATCCGAACCGAGCCGCGCCGGATGGGCGCCGCCGTGCGCGCCCTGCGCGCGGCGACCGCCCTCCGCGACGACGAGCAGCCGCTCGTCGTGCAGCTCGACGACGAGCCGCCCCTGCTCTCCTTTGCCCGCTGCCTGCGCCGCTCGATCCCCGTCGGTGTGGGCGGGTACGCGATCGGCATCGTGCAGGGGGCAGCGTTGCAGTTCGAGGCAAGCGACCCCCGCCGGTACAGCCTCGTCGAGCAGCAGGTCGAGGCGCGCCTGCCGGCGGCCGAACCGGGCCTCGACTGGCAGGTGACCCCGGGCCCGGAACGGCTGCTCTACCCGCTCAACTTCGGCGCCCCCGGCAGCACGGGTTCGCTCCTCACCGTCAACGAGGGCGACGCCCCCGCGCACCCGGTGATCGCAATCCGGGGCCCGGTCTCCCTGCCGTCCGTGACCAACCTCGCCACGGGCGCGGCGATCGAGTACGACATCGACCTCGCCCTCGACGACGAGCTGCTCGTCGACACCCGCGACGGCACGGTGACGCTGAACCGAACCGCCGCGCGGCTCTACACCGCGACCGCCCGCAGCATCCCCGAGAGCCTGTTCGTCCTCGCCCCAGGTACGACCTCGCTTCTGTTCCGCGCGGCGCCCGGCACCACCGACCCCCGCGCCTCGTGCTCGATCCGATGGCGCTCCGCCCACTGGTAAGGAGGACCCCTTGACCGTCCGTGCCGGATGGCTGCTCGCCGCGGGACAGACCCGCGAAGACACCCGCCTCGTACCGCTCGGCGTGATGGCGCCCGAGACCGCGTTGGGCTCCCGCGACGGCGTGATCGCTGGGGGAACCGCCCTCGCCGCGACCGGCGCCGCCGCCATGCAGGTGCAGCTCGCCGTCGGCCGCGCCCTGGTCCAAGGGGCCGACGCTCAAGGGGCGTACCCCGTCGCCGTCACGGCGCCCGAGACCCTCACCGTCGGCGACGGACACGCCCAGTTCGCGCGGATCGACTCCGTGGTGCTGCGCGTCTACGACACGACGTACGACAACACCGGACAGACCCTCGCCCGCGCCGAGATCGTGCAGGGCGCCGCCACCGCGACCCCCGTCCCCCCAACGCTGCCGGCCGCAACGCTGCGGCTGTGGGACATCACGGTTCCGGCCGGTACCTCGGCCGGAACGGGCGGGATCACGTGGGCGTCGGCCCTCGCCGACCGTCGCCGCTACACCGCCGCATATGGAGGGGTGATCCCCCGTGGCTGGGGGTTGAGCTTCGCCGGCGCGTACGCGGGTCAGTACCGCGACAACGGGACCGGTCTTGACCGGTGGGACGGCTCGGCGTGGCAGCCCCTCGAACCCACCGTCGGGTGGACGCCGCTCACCCTCGCCTCGGGCTTCACCAACAACGGCAACGCCCAGGGCGACATCAAGTACCGACGGATCGTCGTCGCCGGCGTCCCCTGTCTACAGCTGCGGGGCGGCGTGTCGTGGGCGACCTCGGGCTCACCGCCCAACACGGGGAACCTGCTCGCCGCAGTGCTCCCCGCGAACTGCCGGCCGGCCGCCCTCACGTCCGTACCGATCGCCGCGGGCGGCGCCGCGATCAAGCTCGACGCGCAGACCAACGGGCAGCTACGGCTCATCTCCAGTACCGGGCTCACCACGTGGGCCGCACTCTCCGGGGTGACGTACCCCCTCGACGCGTAAGAGGGTGATCGTCTGACCGCCCCCGCGTACCGGGTCGTCCTGTGCGACCTGCGCACCGACCAGGTTCTCGACGTCCTTCCTGTGACCGATGTGTCACTCGACGACTACCTCGGCAAAATCGGCTCGGCCGCCGTGACCGTGCCCCTGCCGAACGCACAGATCGCCGCCCGCGTCCGCTCCGCACTCGACCTCGGCCGTACCGCGATGTGGATCGAGCGAGGCCCTGACATCTGGTGGGGCGGTATCCCGTGGACCGCCAACCTGACGAGCGGCGCGCGGGGTGACCTCAGCCTGCGGATACAGGCGGGCGGGTGGGCGTCCTACCTCGACCACCGCGCAATCCTTCACACGCAGCAGGCCAACGCTGTTGATCAGTTCGACCTCGTGCGAGGACTGATCGACTACAGCGCCAGTCTCAGCGGCGGCGATATCGGAATCGAGTACGACGAGCAGGTTTCGGGAGTCCTGCGCGACCGGACGTACCGGCGCTATGACCAGCCACGAATCCGCGAGGTCATCGACCAACTCGCCTCGCTTGAGGACGGGTTCGAATGGAGGATCGCGAGCTACCGCGACACGGGCAGCGGCCGACGCGTCAAGGGCTTGCAGCTCGGGACTCCCGTGATCCGTACCGGCGAGTCCGAGATCGTCCTCGACCACCCCGGGCCGGTCCTCTCCTACGACTGGCCCATCGACGCGACCGTGCGCGCCAACGTCTGGCAGTCCCGCGGCGCGTCCGACAACAAGAATCAGGCCGCCGAGTCCCTGCCCCTGATGAGCGAGCTACTCGTCGACGACGAGCAGCTCGCCGCCGGATGGCCGCGCCTCGACGGAACCTCGGATTACACGACCGTGACCGACCCGGGCACCCTCGCCGCGCACGCCCGCGCCGACCTCGCCGCCGCCCTCACACCGCGGCCGATTCCCGAACTCACCATCGCTCTCGATCGCGTCGCCCTGTCGCCCGCGCTGCTCGGCTCGACCGTCCGCGTACGTATCCGGGATCTGTGGTGGGCCGAGGGCCTCGACCAGCGATACCGCGTCGTCGGCCTCGCCATCAGTCCACCCCTGCGCGGCCGGCCCGAGACCGCAAAGCTCTACTTGGAGGCCGCCTAGTGGCAGCGATCCCGCTCGACCTGCTCGACCGCATCCGCGAACTCGAACGCAAGGTGCGCGAACTGACCGGCCGCGCCAACATGCGCCCCGCCCTCAACGAGATCACGAACGGCCCGGTCAAGATCGCCGAGGGCGGATCACTCGAAGTGCGGGCCCCGGACGGTACCGGCATCTTTGCCGTGGGGCGTCACTGGGATGGCGCCTACGGGGTGGGAATGCAGCGGTCCGACGGCACCCTCGCACTGAGCATCGGCGGCAGCGGCGAGGGCTCCAACATGGTCCGCACGTTCTCACGCTCGGGCCAACCGATCTTGATGGATGACTACTACAACCGCGAGTTTCTCGGCCGCCCGTGGATGCCGATCCAACTGTTCCCGACCAAGCAGCAGGGGACGGAGGGCACCAGCTACCAGTACGGATGGGTGGGCGGCGCCGCCGCTCACAACGCCGTCGCCATCATCACGATTTCGAGCATCTCCGCCCCCGGGGGCGGGCAGGTCCGCGTGAACATGCTTCCCCCGAGCGGGGGCGAGGTCGCGGTCGCCGAGTACGACGTGCCCGCGAACACGTGGGTGAACAAGACGATCGTGCAGCCGCTCAACGGTGTCGGGTTCCTCGACTACGTCGGATGGAACA
Organism: Streptomyces melanogenes; assembly: GCF_014649795.1. Classification (GTDB taxonomy): domain Bacteria; phylum Actinomycetota; class Actinomycetes; order Streptomycetales; family Streptomycetaceae; genus Streptomyces; species Streptomyces noboritoensis. Next base: position 155,123 of record NZ_BMTS01000002.1, on the reverse strand, counting down.
TCCAGCACCGCGTCAAGACAGCAGGGTCCGGCATCGAGACCCGCGTGTTCAACGCGTACACCCGCAACACCTTCGAGGCCGACGAGTCCCCCACCCCGCCGCCGGCCGCCGCTGCCGCGGCCAAGGGGGCGACGTTCCTCGGCGCGCCCGTCGGACCGCCTCCCGAGATGCCCCCGCCGGCTCCTCCCGAGCAGGGACTGCACACCATCGACGACTAAGGAGGCTCCGCCCTGCTGCCCCCGTCCATACCCACGGTGACCGTGAGAGCACGGTTCCTCGCCCCCGACGGCACGCCGCTGTCGGGGGCACTCGTGTTCCGGGCCCCCGCGACCCTCACCTTTCCGCAGGCCGACGTCATCCTCGGCGGCCCCGTAAGCACTCCGCTCGACGCGCAGGGCTCGATCGAGGTCACCCTGCCCGCCACCGACGCCCCCGACATGGAACCGAACGGGTGGGCGTACATCGTGACCGAGCAGCTCTCGGGAATCCCCATCGGCCGCTCGTACAACATCCTGCTACCGCGCGCGCAGCCCGAGGTCGACCTCGCCGACATCGCCCCCACCGACCCGACGAAACCGAACTACGTCGGGGTACCGGGACCCCGTGGCGACACAGGCCCGACCGGCGCCCCCGGGTCGCGGATCTACAGCGGCGCCGCCGCGCCCGCGGCCGGCCTCGGCGTCGACGGCGACCTATACGTGCGCTACGAATCCTCGACCGTGCTCGGCGTCACCTCGACGACCGTCTCGACATGGCAGCGCAGCGCCGGAACATGGGCGCAGCTCGGCGGCGACATCCGCGGCGCAGCTTGGTACGTCAACACGGCGAGCACGCCGAGCACCGGCACCCGACCGGGCGACATGCTGCTGCGCACCGATACCGGCGACCTCTGGCAGCGCGGCGCGTCCGGGTGGGGTTCCGCGGTCGGCAATCTCCGCGGACCCAAGGGAGACACCGGAGCGACCGGGCAGACCGGCGCCCCCGGGCCCGGCGGCGTCGTGCAGTCCGTGAACGGCAAGAGCGCCGCCGCCGTGACCCTGTCCGCGGCCGACGTCGGCGCCCTCGCAACCTCCGCGGCCGGCGCCCCGTCCGGCGTCGCCACGCTCGGCGCCGACGGCAAGGTGCCCGCGGCGCAGCTCCCCACTACTGGGGGCGGGGGCGCCGTCGATTCCGTCAACTCGAAAACCGGCGTCGTCGTACTCTCCGCGGCAGACGTCGGCGCGCTCGACCAGACCGCGGCCGACGCCCGGTACGCGCAGACCTCGGCCGCCGTCCTGCTCGCCGGAACGCAGACGATCAGCGGCGGTAAGACGTTCAGCGCCATTCCCTCGACCACCGCCGCGCCGACCACCGCGAACCACCTCACGAGGAAGAGTTACGTCGACGCGCTCGGGGGCGGCGAGTGGCTCCCGTCCGATCACGGTCTGCTCACGTGGGCATTCGACCCCGCCCTCGGCCAGTCGACCGCCCTCTACCCCGGCAGCGGCCCCATTCGGGTAACCGCCGTCATCCTGCGCGTCCCGGTCACCGTGACCCGCATCGTGTGGTTCGCCACCGGATACGCGGGCGGACTCACCACCGGCTCATGGGCCGCGATCTACGACTCGGCCGGTACCCGCGTGGCCGCAACCGGCGACATGTCCACCGCCACCTACGAACCGGCCGAGGTCCACACGGCCGGCGGGGCGACGATCAGCTCGCCCCTGACCGCGTCCTACGCAGCGCCCGCCGGCGTCTACTACGTCGCCTCGCGCTGGCAGTACAACACCGGCACCGGCGACGGCCCGATGCTCCTCGCCGCCGAGAGCGGCGCGGGCGCCCCGCCCAACGTGTTCGGGCAGACCCCCGTGCGCCGCTTCGGCGTCTACACCGCCGGCGCCGCCACCGCGCCCGCAACGATCACCGTCGCCTCGATGGAGAACGGCGCCAACCGCTTCTGGTGCGCCCTCGCTTAACTCCCCTTCCTCGTAAGCCCCGTGCCTCTGGCCGGGGCTCTTTTCATGTCTGGAGACACCCCACATGGCACAGCCCCTGTCCCCCGATCGACTCGTCGAGGCCCTGCGCACCGAGGGCGTACGCGTCGTCGAGTACGGCTCGTGGCGCACCCACAACCGCAACCACAAGGGAGCCTTCGGCCCGATCAACGGCGTGATGATCCACCACACCGTGAGCAGCGGCACCGACGCCTCAGTACGCCTCTGCTACGACGGATACGCGGAACTCCCCGGGCCGCTCTGTCACGGCGTGATCGCGAAGGACGGCACGGTCTACCTGATCTCGGCCGGCCGCGCGAACCATGCCGGCGGGGGCGACGCACGCGTGCTCGACGCCGTGATCGCCGAGGGCGACCTGCCCGCGACCACCAAGCACGAGGGCTCGCCCGGCGCCGTCGACGGAAACGCAAGGTACTACGGGTTCGAGTGCGTGAACCTGGGCGACGGCGCCGACCCGTGGCCGGCCGAGCAGCTCGACGCGATCGAGCGCACCTCGGCGGCGATCTGCCGTGTCTACGGGTGGTCGGCCGCATCCGTGATCGGCCACAAGGAGTGGTCGGATTGGAAGAGCGACCCGCGCGGCTGGTCCATGGACGACATGCGCGAGCGGATCGACAACCGCCTCGGCCGCACGCCCGAGCAGCCCAAGCCCACCCCGCCCCCGGCCACGCAGTACGCCCCGTTTCCTGGTGTCGGCTGGTTCAAGGCGAACCCACGCTCGCCGCTCATCACCGCCATGGGACGGCGCCTCGTCGCCGTCGGGTGCAGCCGCTACTCGCAGGGACCGGGCCCTCAGTGGACCGAGTCCGACCGCCAGTCGTACGCCGCATGGCAGCGCCACCTCGGCTACTCCGGCGACGACGCCGACGGATGGCCCGGCCCGTCCTCGTGGGCCGCGCTCAAGGTCCCCAAGGTCTGACCCCCTGCCCCCTGGCCCGCCCGCGACCGCGGGCGGGCCGTCCCCGCCCTGTGGAAAGGCATCACCCATGACTGACGCAACCCGTCGCACCGTACGCACCGTCGTGCAGACCGTGCTCGCCCTCGCCGCCGGACTCCCCCTGATCATCGACGCCGCAGGCATTCCCCAGACCGCCGCCGGCGTCGGCCTGACCCTCGCTGTCGCAGGTGGAGTAACCCGCGTCATGGCGCTGCCCGTGGTCGAGGCCCTGCTGCCCGCGTGGCTGCGCGCCGCCCCGAGCGCCGACGCCGAGCTGCTCGCCCTAGGCCGCCGGCCGGACGGTCGCCCGTGACCGACCCCTCTCCGTCCGACGTCGCCCTCGAACTCGAAAGGCTGCGAGGAGTCGTCGAGGCAGGGTTCGCCCGCCTCGACGGGCAGCTCGCTCTCGTCGTACAGCGGGGCGACCAAGTCGACCGGCAGCTCGCCGACCACGAGGCACGCCTCGACGCCCTCGAAAAGACCCGGTGGCCGCTCCCGAGCGTCCTCGCCCTGGTCGCCGTAATCGGCCTCGCCCTCACCCTCTGGCAGACCGCCGCCCGCTGAACACTGCGCGCCCCCGCCCCGGCCTCGTGCCGGTGGCGGGGGCGCCCTTTTTTGTTTTGGAGACAGGCGAGGGGGCCCTCGACGGTGCACTCGTCGAGGGCCCCCTGCCTGGGGTCACCGTGCGGGTGATCTACGCGACCGCGTGCACGGGATGTGCTCCCCTTCCACCGCCGCCCGCCCCCGCGTGGGAGGCACTATCCGGGCGGGCGGCGTGGTCTGTCTTGGATGGCCTCGCGTGGCGCCTGCGCGGTGTCGGTGACGCCTCGACGTCCGGGGGCACCTGCGCCTCGACGAGCACGAGAACGGGCTCTTTCCAGCAGTAGCAGCGGTATTTTCTTCCGGGGCGATCCGGCGCCGGCGTCACTGCACGGCGAGCGCTCGGCAGCGAGGCCCACACAGCAGTAAGGACGAGCAGACCGAGACTGACGGCGATCGAGACCACGCCGACGACAACGGGTTCGAACCTCATTCGGCCGCCTCGCTCAATGCCTCGCGGCGGCACACGAACAGACCGAGCAGCTCGGCGAGTTCGAGTACGAGACTGACAGCGTCGGACTCGGGCACCTCGCAGAGCGGGATGTTCTGACCGTTGACCAGCCACACGGCGTGCTCGCCGTCGGCCTCGCCGGGCCTGAATACGGCGCCGATGTTCTCTTCGATCTTCACGCCGCCCCCTTGTAGTCGATGGTGAAGCTAAGGCGCTTCGTACCGGCGCCGTTGGCGCTGACGTCCCATCGGTCTGCGAGCCGCGACAGGAGGAACAGGCCGCGTCCGTGCTCTGATCGCCACGGTGGCGCGGTGCGGGGCGGACGGGGTAGCCACTCGGGACGGTCGTCGTTCACCCAGACAGTGACCCCGGATGAGCCCAGGGACACATCAACCGTGATCAGGGCGGTACGCGTGTGGTGGTAGGCGTTCGTGACCACCTCGGACACGCACAGTCGGAGCTGTTCGGCGATGTCCTCGTGCCCGAAGGTGGCCAGCAGCAGCACAAGCCAGTCTCGAATGATCTTGGGTGTGGTCGCGGCGCGCGGCGCCGTCATGCGGTAACTCACGCCCAGCTCAGGGGGCGGCGCAGGCGGTAATGCAGTCATGGTCATTTCGTCGTCTCCCAACGCGGTCCAGACTCGCGCTCGCCATGCGTGGCATCGGCCGCTCCCCGGGGCAGGGCACACCAACGGCGGCCCCCGCGGCTGCACTTCGGGCTTACTGACGTGGCGCGGTACTGCTCGGACTGTAGGGGTCAAACATGCCCCGGGGCAACCATGCGCCCCCCTCTTGGGCAGATTGGGTAGACCCATGGCACCGTTACCCGGCAGACTCATGGGACCGACAGGGGAAGGGACTATGCCACCGAGGGACAACCCGACGGCGCGGCAGCAGCGGCTCGGAACGGAGCTGCGCAGGCTGCGCGAACTTGCGGGCCGGACTGCTCGCGAGGCGGCCGGCCTTCTGTCGATCGACCAAGCCAAGATTTCGCACATGGAAGCGGGCCGCATCGGAGTCAGCACCGATCGAATCCGACGCATGTGCACCTTCTACCAGTGCGACAACATGCCGCTAGTTGACGCCCTTTGCGAAATAGCGCTTGAGCACCGCGGGCAATTCTGGTTCGACGAATTCCGAGGAAAACTCGATCCGAACTGGCTGAACGTTGCCGAGCTAGAGTTTCACGCGAAGGCAATGCGCTCCTCTCAGAGCTTTACCTTTCCGGGCCCCTTCCAGACCGAGAACTACGCACGGGCCCTGTTCGGCGGAGTGATGCCCAAGCTCCCGGCGGATGAGATCGAGGCCCGAGTCGAGCACCGCCTCAGGCGGTTTTCGATCTTCGAGCGTGAGACACCCCCGCAGTACACTGCGATCATCCACGAGGCAGCACTGCGGATGCGGTTCGGGGGCCGCACCGTGGTACGCGAACAACTTCAACACCTGATCAAGGTCTCAGAACGGCCGAGCATCGAAATTCGGGTCATTCCGTTCACGAGCGAGGACTTTATCGAGGTGACGCAGCCCGTCCTTTACGCCTACGGCCCGGTTTCAGAACTGGACACGGTGCAGATCGACAGCGCCTCGGGCGGTCGATTCTTGGACGCGGAAGCCGAGTTGAAGAAATATCGAACCCTGCTCGACATCGCCGAGAAAGCAGCACTCACCCCGGACGAGTCGAGACAGATCATCCACCACATCGCAAGGGAACTGTGAGTAACGGGCATGAGCGCATCTCCCATCAATTGGAAAAAGTCTTCGTTCTCCGGGGGCGAGGGTGAGAACTGCCTCGAACTCGGCACGGCCGACGGCATGATCAAGATGCGCGAGAGCGATGACCCCGACGTGGTCATCACCACGAGCCGAGAAAAGCTCGCGGCGTTCCTCCGCGGCGCCAAGGCAGGAGAGTTCGACTACCTGCTGAGCTGAGCCTCGCCCCCTCCTGTAGCAACGGTGCCCCTCGACCCATCGGGTCGGGGGGCATCTGCATATGCCAATCGTCAAGTTTGCCCCGTAGCACACTTGCCGCTCATCACCTGTAGCAGTACGGTCGCTCTGCGCTGCAATGGTCGATCGCCCGCAATGTGCGATGTCGATTGCTGCGCAATTCTTCCCATTCGCAAGCCTGTTGGGAGGAACCCCCGAGGGTTGAACCCCTGCCAACGGCATCACGTCACCACGCGGCAGGGGCCAAAGTTGACACCATACCGGAGGGCTCAGGCATGGGCGCGGCAAGCAGTCTTATCGGCGTCAACGGGGCAACGTTGTCCGCGTTGCCCGAGGTCACCCGCAGGACCGGATATCTGTACGAGGCGGTTCGGCGCGACTCGACGCTCGCGCGCCGCGCGACCCCACTCCGCCCGCCGTCCATACTCCCCACCGCTCGCGCCGCGGTACGCCTGCTCCGGGTGGACGTGCGCGGCGCGCACTCGGCCGGCATGACCCCGCGGGAGATCAGTCGCGCCGTCGAGTGGACCGAATCCGGATGGCTCCAGGCGCTCGGGCTGCTCACTGCGGGCGAACCGTGCGGCCTCACCGTCGTACTTGGAAGCGGCGCAGTCATCGAGTGGTCGGTACGCCCCGCACGACTCCTCGCGCTCGAAGCGTTGAACACCCGTATCGCGCTTGACTGCCCTCGCCAGGGGGCCACCGCATGAGTAGCCCGAATCTTCGTGGTGCCCCGGTGCCTGGTGTCGCACGCGATCGAGCGTTTCTGAGGTCGCGTCAGTCGAGCCGTGCAGCCCGTGACTTTATGCGTGAGACCGCAACCACGTGGGCGGTACAGCCGGCGCGCGTCGACGACATGGTGCTCTGCGCAAGCGAGCTAGCGACCAATGCAGTCAGGCACGGCGTGCCCTGCGGGCGCCTCTTCCTCGTCCGGCTGCTGGCGTTCGAGGACACGGTGCGGATTGAAGTGCACGACAGCGGACCGAATTGGCGAGAGCCGCCGAGCACCACGATTGCGGCCGACGCGACCGCCGGCCGCGGCCTGTCCATCGTCGGCGCCCTGTCAGACGAGTGGGGCGTGCTGCCACGAAACCCCGGAAAGATCGTTTGGGCCGAGTTCCGCGGACGCCAGCAGCCGCGAACCCCCGCGAGCCTCGGGAGCATTCCGCAGACTGAGCAGTTCAACCGCAGCTAGTTCGACGGGACTTGAGCATATGAGCACCACAATCATCACGGAACACCCCGGCTGGCACGAGACCCCCACGGGCGAACCGGTACGCATCGTCGAGCACCAGGGCGCCGCATGGCTCGCCCACTGGGAGACCGAGCGCGAGCACCTGCTGCTGCGCGCGCTCGACCGCACCGAGGGCGAGCAGCCCCCCGTCGCCTACACGTCCGCCGTTGACCTCCCGACGGCCGACGAGGGCGTGCTGCTCCTCGACGAGTTGGTGTCCCTCGGCACGGTGGCGCGGCTCACCAACCCCTCTCTGTGGGACGCGATCACGACCGCGCTCCTCCGCCAGGTGGTGACCGCCGCGCAGGCGCGAAAGCGCCACCGTGCCTACTACTCCGCGTACGGCTACACGTTCGACACCCCGGCGGGCCCCCTGCCCCTGGTACCGGCCCCGGAAATCGTCCTCGAACTCACCGACGACGAGTTCGCCCAAGTAGGTGCCCGGTTCAACGCCAAGGGCCTACGCGCCGCCGCAACCGCCTACCTCGACCACGGCGCCCACTGGACCACCCTCGACCCCGAAAGCCTCATCAAGGAACTCGTACAGGTGCCGTTCATCGGCCCGTGGACCGCCGCAGCAGCAGCGGCCGACTTCACCGGGGACCACTCCGTCTACCCGCACGCCGACCTAGCCGTGCGCACCTGGGCCGGCCGCGCCGCCCCTGGCCTCACCCTGCCGAGCGCCGAGCGCGAGTTCGAGGCCCTTTGGCGCCGCTGGGCGCCCGCCCGCACCAACCTGCACGCCCTGACCCTGTTCACTCTCACTTGGGGGAGCCATGCCCGTATTACCCGCACAGGAGGAACACCGCACCACCCCTGACCTGATCGCCGGCGCCGACCCGAACCGCGTCATCGACGCACTGTTCGTGAACGCCCCGCTCCGCGACTACGGCCTGCGCCCGCGCACCAACGACTACACCCTGCCCGTGCTCGGCATGGCCTACATCGCCACCTACGCCCGCGACGTCGCCGGTCTGAACGTCGCGGTCCTCGACGCCGAGGCACACGGCCTCGGCATCGACGAAACCGCCCGCATCATCAACCGCGCCCGCCCCCGATGGGTCGGCATGAACCTGCTCGCTCCGACCTACGAAATGAGCGCCCGGATCGCCGAGCAGCTCGACCGCGACATCATGCTCATGGTCGGTGGCCACCACGCCCGCGCCATGCCGACCCGCATCCTCCGCGACCCCCGCATGTCCCGCCTGCAAGCCCTCGTCATCGGCGAGGGCGAGAACCGCGTCGCGGCCCTGCTCACCGATCACCACCGCCGCGCCGACCTGCCCCAAGTGTGGTGGCGCGACCCCCTGCTCGACACGATCAACTACGGCAAGTGCGCGCCGGCCGACCATCACGCATGGTTGACCCCGCCCATCGACGAGATCCCGTTCGTTGACCGGATCTTCCTACCGCAAGACCCGTACACCGCATCGGACGGCCGCAAGAAGTGCAACATCTGCGGCAGCCGCGGCTGCTACTACGAGTGCACGTTCTGCGGCGCCGCCAACAGCATGAACCCCGACATCAAAATCAGGGTCCGTGACCCCGAGAACATCATCGCCGAGCTTGACCAGCTCCACAGCGACTACGGCGCGACCTCGTTCCGCTTCGTTGACGACCTCTTCCTCGGCGCCGAAGTCATCATCCGGCCGCAGATGAAAGCATTCGAGAACCACGGCATCGGCGACCGGTACGTGTGGGACGCAACCGGCCGCATCAACATCATCGACAAGGCCGACGACGCCCTGCTCGACCAGCTCGCCGACTGCGGGCTGCGCGAGGTCGCCCTCGGCATCGAATCCGGCAGCGACCGCGTACTGCAACAGATGGACAAGCGCATCACAGCCGCGATGACCGAGCGCGCCGCCGAACGGATGCTCGCCCGCGGCATCAACGTGAAGGGGTATTTCATCATGGGCTACCCCGGCGAACAGCCCGAAGACCTCGACGCAACCATGCGGCACATCCACAACCTGTGGAAGATCGCCGACCGCTCCCCCGGCACCTTCCGAGCCTCAGCCTTCGAGTTCCGCCCCTACCCCGGTACCCCCGTCTGGCAGCCCCTCGTCGACGCCGGCCACGACCCCGAGAAGATGCTCGCGTACGCCGACGTCGACCTCACCGAGAACGGCGCCAACGAGTCGATGCGGCAACGCGACGAGTTCAATTTCTCCGTCGGCATCCAGTTCGGCGGCACCCCCCTGCCCGAGCTGCGCGACCGCCTCGCCGAGGTCACCCGCGAGCAGTACGAACGCAACCTCGCCGGAGCGACCTCATGACCGACCCCGGCCTGTTCATCAGCCTCGACGGCCCCGGCGCCGTCGGGAAGTCCACCACCCTAGAAGAACTCGACCGCCTGTTACGCAACGAGGGCCGCCTCGTCTACCGCACGTGCGAGCCCACGCAGAGCGCTCTCGGGCAGTTCACCCGCGCGAGCGCCGCGTTCCTCCGCGGGCACGCCCTTGCCTGCCTCGTCGCCGCCAACCGGTACGAACACGTCGAGGTCGAACTGCGCCCGATGCGCGACGCCGGATTCACGGTCATATCCGACCGGTACCTCGCCTCGTCGCTCGTGCTGCAACGTCTCGACGGCGTCGCCGAGCAGTACCTGCTCGACCTGAACCGCGAAATCATGCTGCCCGACCTCGCCGTGATCCTCACCGCCGACCCGGCCGTGATCGCCGCCCGCCTCGCCGCCCGCGGCGTACGCCACCGCTTCCACCACGACCCCGACGCCCCGAGCCGCGAACTCGACCTCTACGCCGAGGCAGCACAGACCCTCATGGGCATGGGCGTACAGGTACTCGTACTCGACTCCACCACCATCGCCCCAAAGGACGTAGCGCGCCGAATCGCCGACGCGCTGCCCCCGTCCGGCGGTACCGTCGCACCCGTCCCACACGACGACGACCCCACGGTGACCCCATGAGCCCCACACCCGCAGCCCCCGTCATCGACACGCACGTGATCCTGCGCGACGGCGACATGATCCTGCTCTCGCAGCGCGGAGGACCGTACGGCTACGGCCGGTGGCACGCCCCCTCCGGCAAGCTCGACCAGGGCGAGCCGCTCACCGTCGGCGCCGCCCGCGAGCTGCGCGAAGAAACCGGGATCGACGTCGACCCCGGGCACCTGCGGCTCGTGCACACCGTGCACCACAAGCAGAGCGAGCAGGTCGAGCGGATCGGGCTGTTCTTCCTCGCGACCGAGTGGGCCGGCGAACCGGTCAACCGCGAGCCCGAGAAGTGCCTCGCACTGACGTGGTTCCCCGTCGACGCCCTACCCGAGGACATCATCGAGTACCCCGCCGCGGGCCTGTACGGCTACCTCAAGGGCGCCGAGGCACTGACCGAACACGGATGGGCGTAGGACCCCAGCAGCCCCACACGCCGCCCGCCAGCAGCCCCCACCGGGGGCACTGGCGGGCGGCGTCATGTTCGGCGCAACCTGCCGATACAGCGAACGGGCCGAGCCCCGATCCGAGGCGCCGCAGGGGGGAACGCGTTGCGTACGGCGTAGTCAATGGTTACCTTCATGACGCTGTACCTGACGCACGAGCGCGGCTACTCGGCCTCGTACGCGGGTCTGGTCGTCTCCCTCCACGGCCTGGGCGGCGTGGTCTCCTCGCTCGGCGCGGGCGTCCTGACCGACCGGCTCGGCCGCCGCCCCACGATGATGATCGCCCAGACGGCGACGGCCTTCTCGGTGGCGCTGCTCGGCTTCATGACCGACCCGGCGGCGATCGTCGCCGTGGCGTTCCTGGTCGGCATGGCCTCCAACGCCTCGCGCCCGGCCGTCCAGGCGATGATGGCGGACATCGTGAAGCCCGAGGACCGGATGCGGGCGTTCTCGCTCAACTACTGGGCGATCAACCTCGGGTTCGCGGTCTCCTCGGCGGGCGCGGGCTTCATCGCGCAGCACAGCTATCTGGCGGGCTTCCTCGGGGAGGCCGCGCTGACGCTGACGTGTGCGGTCCTCGTCTTCTTGAAGCTGCCGGAGTCCCGTCCGGACGCTCCGCTCAAGGGGAGTCGCGAGCGGGGGGCCGAGCCGGAGGTCGGGCTCGGGACGGTGTTCCGCGACGGCCGCTTCATGGGCGTGGTCGGCCTGTCCTTCCTCATCTCCCTGATCTTCCAGCAGGGTTACGTGGGGCTGCCGGTCGCCATGGGCGCGGACGGCTTCTCCAGCGCGGACTTCGGCTTGGCGATCGCGGTCAACGGCGTGCTGATCGTCGCCGTCCAGATCCCGGTCACGCGGGCGATCGAGCACCGCGATCCGCGGCGGCTGCTGATCGTGTCGTCGCTGCTGGCGGGGTACGGGTTCGGGCTCACGGCGTTCGCCGGGTCGGTCGCGGTGTACGCGCTGACGATCTGCGTCTGGACGCTGGCCGAGATCGTCAACTCGCCCACGCAGACGGGACTCGTGGTGCGCCTGTCGCCCGTGCACGGACGGGGCCGCTACCAGGGTGTGTACACGATGTCCTGGTCGGTGGCGGCCCTGGTGGCCCCCCTGATGTCGGGCTTCGTGGTCGACCACTTCGGGGCGGACTGGTTGTGGGGGGCGTGTGCGGTGCTGGGGTCTGTGGCGGCGGGGGGTTACTGGCTGCTGATGCGGGGGCTGGGGAACGAGGCGGATGTGGTGGCGGGGGGCGGGGTACGGGAACGCCGGGAGAACGTGGCGGCGTAGTGGCTCCGGCCTTTTTGGCCCCTCCCCGCCCCTTCCCTAAACCCTCCGGGGGTGGGTGGGGGCGAGGGTGGTTTCCCGGGGGCTACGCCCCCAGCCCCCGGGCGGGGCTTCGCCCCGGACCCCGTCGCGGGGCCTGCGGCCCCTGCACCCCGCTTCTTTCGTCTGCGGACCGTGCTGGGTTGCTCGCGCAGTTCCCCGCGCCCCTGGGGGTAAGGGCGAGTGCGATGGCGAAGCCGAGCATTTCAGGGGCGCGGGGAACTGCGCGACCAGCCCGCCACCGACTCGCAGACGAATAACCAGCCGCCCGGCCAGGGATTTGGGGAAGGGGCGGGGTGGGGGCTACTCCCCCCGGGAAGCCGGGCGTTGCGTCAGGTTCGCGAACGCGTCCAAGTTCCGCGTCGACTCCCCCCGCGACACCCTCCACTCGTACTCCCGCCGAATCGCCGACGCGAACCCCAGCTCAAGCAGCGTGTTGAAGGATCCGTCCGCCTCCTCCAGGACCGTTCCCAGGAGGCGGTCCAGCTCCTCCGGGGTGACCGCGGAGAGCGGGAGCTTGCCCGCGAGGTAGACGTCCCCGAGGTTGTCGACCGCGTAACCCACGCCGTAGAGGCGGAGGTTGCGCTCAAGGAGCCAGCGGTGGACACCCGCCGCGTTCTCGTCGGGATGGCGCACCACGAACGCGTTCACCGACAAAGAATGCCGACCCACCCGCAGCGAGCACGTCGTGGACAGCTTCCGCGTGCCCGGCAGCTTCACCACGTACGAGCCCGGCCCGGGGGACTCCCACTCCAGCTCGGCGTCCTTGAGGTACGCGTCGATCACAGCCAGTGCATCAGCCATGGTGCGAGCGTACGCGACGGCGGTGTTCGTGCATCGCGGCGGTGTAGACGTCCGCCGTGGCCGACGCGGCCGTCCCCCAGCCGAAGGACTCGGCGTGCCGGGCGGCCGCCGCGCCCATCCGGTCCGCCAGCGTCGGGTCGTCCAGGAAGCGGCGCAGGGCGCGCGCGTAGTCGCCGGGGTCATGGCCCTCGACCAGGAAGCCGGTCTCGCCGGAGCGGACCGCGACCGGAAGGCCGCCCACGGCCGCCGCCACCACCGGCGTCCCCGCCGCCTGCGCCTCGATCGCCACCAGGCCGAAGGACTCGCTGTACGAGGGCATGACCAGCACCGACGCCGCCCGGAACCAGTCCGCCAGCCGGTCCTGGCCCACCGGCGGGTGGAACCGGACCACGTCCGAGATGCCGAGCCGGGCCGCCAGCTTGTGCAGCCCCTCCGGCTTCGCCAGACCGCTGCCCGACGGGCCGCCGATCACCGGCACCACCAGCCGCGAGCGCAGCGACGGGGTCTCGGTGAGCAGCACCGCCACCGCCCGCAGCAGGATGTCGGGCGCCTTCAGCGGCTGGATGCGGCCCGCGAAGAGCGGGATCACGGCGTCCTGCGGCAGGCCGAGCCGGGCCCGGGCCGCCGCCCGGCCGTCCGCCGGGCGGAAGCGGTCCAGGTTCACACCGGGGTGGACGACCGCGACCTTGCCGGGGTCGGCCTCGTAGAAGCGGACGAGCTCGTCGGCCTCCTCGGCGGTGTTGGCGATCAGCCGGTCCGCCGCGTCGACGATCTGCGTCTCGCCGATCACCCGGGCCGCGGGCTCGGGCGTGTCGCCGTCGGCGAGCGCGGCGTTCTTGACCTTGGCCATGGTGTGCATGGCGTGCACCAGCGGTACGCCCCAGCGCTGGGCGGCCAGCCAGCCGACGTGGCCGGAGAGCCAGTAGTGGGAGTGGACCAGGTCGTAGTGGCCGGGCCGGTGGCCCGCCCAGGCCTGCATCACGCCGTGGGTGAAGGCGCACAGCTGGGCCGGCAGCTCCTCCTTGGCCAGGCCCTCGTACGGCCCCGCGTCCACGTGCCGGACCAGCACCCCGGGCGCCATCTCGACCGTGGGGGCCAGGCCGCCCGTGGTCGCCCGGGTGAAGATCTCGACCTCGATGTTGATCGCGGCGAGCCGCTTGGCGAGCTCCACGATGTAGACGTTCATGCCGCCCGCGTCGCCCGTGCCCGGCTGGTGCAGCGGCGAGGTGTGGACGCTGAGCATGGCGATCCGCCGCGGTCTGCGATGGCCCCCGGGGAGCCTGAGCCGGGGCGGCCCCGCCAGGGTGCCGGTGAACCGGGACACGTACTGGCTCACGTCGACGTCCTCTCGACCAAGGGGCAGGGCGGGTGGCACTGGGCACAACTCATCGAGGGCTTGCACACGCCCCCAATGGGCGGTAACCACCGGAACCCTTCCTTCCATTCCACCTCCCCGCACTTTTGCCGAAATCTTGCCCGCCCACGCCTCTCATCAGGGGCGCCTACCCTCGTCGTATGGCTCCACCCAAGCGACCCGTCGGCACCGTCACGCGCGGCACCACCAATCCGAACCGGCTCCGCCGCATGGACCGCTGGATCGCCGAGGTCCACGGGCCCGCGCTGCGCCGCGCCGAGGCGCCGGTCGCGGTGGACCTGGGGTACGGGGCGGCCCCCTGGACGGCCGTCGAGCTGCTGCAGCGGCTGCGGACCGCCGCGCCCGCCGTGTCGGTGGTCGGGATCGAGATCGAGCCGGCCCGGGTCGCGGCCGCGAAGCCGTACGAGCGGGAGGGCCTCACCTTCCTGCACGGCGGCTTCGAGGTGCCGCTGCCGCATCCGCCGCTGCTGATCCGGGCGGCCAATGTGCTGCGGCAGTACGAGGAGGGCGAGGTCGCGGCGGTGTGGGCGCGGCTGTGCGGACGGCTCGCGGACGGCGGGCTGCTGGTCGAGGGCACCTGCGACGAGATCGGGCGGCGGCACGTGTGGGTGGCGCTGGACGCGTCGGGCCCGCGCACGGTGACCTTCGCGACCCGGCTGGGCTCCCTGGAGCGCCCGTCCGACCTGGCGGAGCGGCTGCCGAAGGCGCTGATCCACCGGAACGTGCCGGGCGAGCCGGTCCACGCGTTCCTGCGCGACTTCGACCGGGCGTGGGCGGCGGCGGCCCCGTACGCCTCGCTGGGCGCGCGGCAGCGGTGGATCCGGGCGGTCCGGGACCTGGCGGCGGACTGGCCGCTGCGGGACGGGCCGCGGCGGTGGCGGCAGGGGGAGGTCACGGTGGAGTGGGAGGCGCTGGCCCCTCGGGGGTGAACCCCGGCGTACCGGACCGGGGCCGATTGACCTCGCACGAGTGAATGCCGGGGGCGGGCGGCCTGGAGGGGAACGCACCGCGCCCGTCGTTCGTCCCATTCGCGGGGGGTGACCCGTGAGGTGCCCGTCCGCCCCTGTCGTTTTGGGGGACGGCATGGCACCATCACGACGTTGCCAGAATGTTACTGACGGTAAATCACATACCGTTCTGCCTGGTGTTGTCCGGTTGTTGGAGGGGGAGACTTAGTGCAGCCGCACCGCTTGGCCACCGCGATCACCGTGGTGTGCGCCTTGACCGTGCTCGCGATGCCGGCGACGGCGTTCGCCGCGCCGAATCCGCAGCCGGACCCGACCACGTCGTCCGCTCCCCCGGCTCCGCCGCTGTCGTCGAAGAGCCTCGACGACGTGCGCAAGGAGATAGACGAGCTCTACCGGCAGGCGGCGGTCGCGACCGAGGCGTACAACCAGGCCCAGGAGCAGACCAAGCTCCAGTCGGCCGAGATCGTGAAGATCGCCCAGGCGATCGTCAAGGGCGAGCAGCGGATCAAGCAGCTGAAGGACCAGGCGGGGGCGACGGCCCGGTTGCAGTACCGCACGGGCGGGCTGCCGCTCGGCGCCCAGATGATGCTCAGCGGCAACCCGGACAGCTTCCTGGACGGCGCCGACCGGCTGCGCCAGGGCCAGCAGGCCGGGCAGGGAATGCTGGCCGAACTGAACCGTACGCAACAGGACTTGGCGCAGTACTCGAAGGACGCCTCCGCCCAGTGGAAGAAGCTGGAGGCGAACCGGGTCAAGAAGGAGACCGCCAAGAAGGAGATCACCGGAAAGATCGCGGCCGCCGAGAAGCTGGAGTCCCAGCTGGAGGCGAAGGAGCGCGAGCGGCTGGCGGAGCTGGAGCGCCAGCAGCAGTACAAGGCGCAGACGGACTGGCTCAGTTCGGGGATATTGAAGGAGATCAACGGCAGGGCGAGCGAGCAGGGCCGCAAGGCGGTGGCGTTCGCCACCGACCAGATCGGCAAGCCGTACGTGTGGGGAGCGGAGGGACCGAAGTCGTACGACTGCTCGGGCCTCACGTCCCAGGCGTGGCTCGCGGCGGGCCGGGGCATTCCGCGCACCTCGCAGGAGCAGTGGGCACAACTGCCGCATGTCGCCATCAAGGACATGCGACCGGGCGATCTCATCATCTACTTCTCGGACGCGACGCACGTCGGGATGTACGTGGGGGACGGCGCGATCGTGCACGCTCCCCGGCCGGGGCGGAACGTGACGGTCGCGGGCGCGGGCACGATGCCGATCCTGGGGGTCGTGCGCCCGGACAAGTAGCCGGACGCGCCAGCGGATGCGGGATCGGATGCGGGATCGGATGCAAAAGGGGTGGTCCGGCGGCCGGACCAGGCGTCGGGCGCCCCGACAAGTGCGGCATGTGGCATATGCCATGCGCCATTTGCCGAACAGTCACCGAACGCCATTCCGCTGCCCGGCCCACTGACGCTAGGGTCCCGGACTGGCGGCAACGCAGCCCGGCGTTCCGCGGCGCCCTCGAAAGGAGGGAGACCGGAACGATGCCCGCACCGCAGATGTGGTCCCCTCGGACGCCCCCACCGGGGCCGGGCGAACCGGCCCCGGGCACTTCGGGTACCCCGGGTCCCTTGGCCCCGTCCCCCGGCCTGCCGGGGACGCGTGTGCCGGGCGGGCTCGTGGGAGCGGGCAGTCCCGACGCCCTCGCGGGTGCGGGCGGCGCGGTCGTACCGACGGCGCCGGGTGCGCCCGGTGCGGACGGCACAGGCCTGGAAGTGGGCTCCCACAGCACCGCACCGCACACCGCCGCCGCCCTCAACCTGCTGGTCATCGAGGACGACCCCGTCGGCCCCTTCACCGTCTCCGAGCTGCTGCACACCGCCGGGACCCGGGTGCGGATCCGTACCGCGCGCAATCTCACCGAGGCCGAGCGGCTGCTCACCGACGACGTGAACTGCATCCTGCTCGACCTCGCGCTGCCCGGCCGCGACCCCGACGACGAGCTCGCCGCGCTGCGGGCCCTGCTGCGGCTCGCGCCCCGGCACGCCGTCCTCGCCCTCACCGCCTCCACCCACGCCGAACGCGCCGCCGAGGCCGTCCGCGTCGGCGCGCAGGACTACCTCTTCCGCGACGAGCTGGACGGCAGACTGCTGAGCCGGGCCATCCGGTACGCGGTGGAGCGCAAGCGTGCCGACACCGCGCAGTACAAGCTCGCGGAGTCACGGCTGCGCGCCCAGGAGAACGCCCGGCTGGAGCGCGGACTGCTTCCGACGCCGCTGCTCGACGGCTCCGACCTGCGGTTCGCCGCCCGCTACCGGCCGGGCCGGTCCCGCGCCCTGCTCGGCGGCGACTTCTACGACACGGTCCGCACCCCCGACGGCACCGTCCACGCCATGATCGGCGACGTCTGCGGCCATGGCCCCGACGAAGCCGCCCTCGGGGTGGAACTGCGCATCGCCTGGCGGGCGTTGACACTGGCCGGGCTGTGTGGCGACGCGCTGCTCACGACCCTTCAGCAGGTCCTGGAGCACGAGCGCGACGACGACGAGATCTTCGCCACGCTCTGCACGGTCGACATCGCCCCGGACGGCCGCCGCGCCGAGCTGAGCCTGGCGGGCCACCCGGCCCCGCTGATCGCCCGCGCGGGCGGCCCCGCGAGCCTGCTCGCGTACGAGAGCGGGGGCCCGGCGCTCGGGCTGCTGCCCCAGACCCGCTGGCCGCGCCGCCGGGTCGAACTGGGCGACGCGTGGAGCCTGTTGATGTACACGGACGGCCTGATCGAGGGCCGTACCGGCGTCGGCAACCAGCGGCTGGGCCAGGAGGGCATGACCGAGATGGTCAACCGGCTGCTGACGACGGGCCTGGGCGGCGAGGCGCTCCTGGAGGCGGCGGTCACCGAGGCCCGCGAGCTCAACGGCGGTGAACTCACCGACGACGTCGCGGTGTTGCTGCTGGAACGGACCGGCCGGGCGACCGCCCCGTAACGCAAGGGAACGTAAGGCCTGAAGGCCTAGCGTCCGCCGTTGTACGGCCCGTACGGACCGTCGCTGCTCGATCCGCCGCGGCGGCCGCCGCGTCCGCGCCCGCCGCTGATCTGCCGGACCGCCGGGCGGACGTCCACGATGTAGACGATCACCGCCACCGCGCCGATCACCGGCAGGAACGAGAGCAGCGGGAACAGCACGCTGACCAGCAGCGCGATGGCCAGGATGATCAGCCAGAACGGCTTGGTCTGCTTGTCCACCGCACGGAACGCGTCCTCACGGCGGAAGGCCGCGTCCACGAGCGCGAACAGGCTCAATGCGGTCAGGGCTGTACTCAGCAACCACATGAACCCCGAGAATCCCTGCATCAGCACGGTCGTCCACCACCTTTCCCGGAATCGCTCCTACGCGGCCAAGGTACCCGTCCAACGAGGCGGACACCGAAAAGGTGCCCGCCGCCGCGACGGACCCCGCTCACTCCGCGGGCTTGGCCGCGGTCTTCTTCGCCGTGCTCCTGCGCGCGGCCGTCTTCTTGGCGGGCGCGGGCGCGGGCTCGGCCTCGGCGGAGTCGGACCCGTCAGACGAGTCAGCGGCGGGGGCCTCGGCCCCGGAGTCCTTCGGCTCGATGGCCTCGGCGACCTCCAAGATCTCCTCGGCGGCCTCGCCGCGCCACTCCTTGACGACCTCCTGGCCACGCTCGGCCACCTTGTCGTACCCCTCACGGGCCTTGACCAGGGACTCCGCGGCGAAGCCGACCGCCTGGAGGGCGAGGTGCTGGACGGAGTCGCCCAGCTTCTTCACATCGCCGTCGAGCGCGCCGACTACCTCGGTCACCTTGGCGGTGACGGCGGCCTGGGCCTCCTTGGCCTGGGCGACGACCTTGTCCTGGACGACCTTGGGGTCGGTCTTGCGCACGGCCTCGATCCGCGCCGGGACCTCGGTCTGGAGCCGCTCGACGATGACCGGGATCTTCTCCGGGACCTTCGCGGCCTGCTTGGCGCCGAGGTCGAGCGCGCCGGCGACGAAGAACAGGGGCTTGGGGTCGGTCAGGGCATTACGCAGCTCATCGGTGACGGCCATGCTGGTTTCCTCCCGGATCAGTGATCAGTGCCTGGATCAGCTCTGGGGAGCCGATGGGTCATCGCCCGTGCCGCCCTCGGTGCCCTCGCCCGGGGCCGAAGCAGGTGCGTCCGCGTCGAGCCCGTTCTCCTTGCGGAAGGACTCGTAGATCTGGATCAGCACCTGCTTCTGCCGCTCGTCGAGCGAGGGGTCGGCGAGGATGACGCTCCGTGTCTCCGCCGCTTCCGGCGCCCGTTCGTCGAGGATCCCGGCCTGCACGTACAGCGTCTCGGCGGAGATCCGCAGCGCCTTGGCGAGCTGCTGCAGGATGTCCGCGCTCGGCTTGCGCAGCCCGCGCTCGATCTGGCTCAGATACGGATTGGACACGCCGGCGGCGTCCGCGAGCTGCCGCAACGAGAGCTGGGCGTTACGCCGCTGCTCGCGCAGGAACCCGCCGAGATTGCCGACGTTGAGCGATGCCATACCCCGATACTGCCCCTTCCCTGCTAACTATTGCAAGCAGGTGCTTGCAAGAGTGTGCGACGCCACGGTGGGGCGCCCCCTCAGGCCAGGGACGCCTCGACGTCCAGCGTGATCTTGATGGCGTCGCCGAGCATCGCACCCGTCGCGCCGCCCGTCACCCCGAAGGCCTTGCGGCTGATCTGGGTGGTGGCGGTGAAGCCCGCGACCGGGCGGTCCTGGTAGCCCTTGCCGAAGCCGATCAGCTCCAGTTCGAGGGTGACGGGGCGGGTGACGCCGTGGACGGTCAGTTCGCCGTCGGCGAGGAAGCCGTCGCCGTCGCCCGGGCGGAGCCCCGTCGAGCGGAAGGTCATCTCGGGGAACTCCGCCGCGTGCAGGAACTCCTCGGACCGTATGTGGTTGTCGCGCTGTTCGTGCGCCGTGGACACGGACGCGACCTGGATCGTCGCGGTCACCGACGACTCCAGCGGGTTCTCGGCGAGCACGATCTCGCCGGTGAACTCGTCGAACCGGCCGCGTACGTTGGCGACGCCCAAGTGGCGTACGGCGAAGGCGATTTCGGTGTGGACCGGGTCGATGGTCCAGGTGCCCGGGGTGTAGCCGGGCAGCGTGGCGGCGGTGGCGGTCGGCTCAGGAGAAGTGGTCATGACGGGTGAGGCCCCCAGAAGGCGTGAGCGGACGAGTTTCGGGTGTGCCGAGCCTTGCTTGAGCGCTCCACAACATAGTGAGTCGACGCCCCGAGCGCACCCAACCGCCTTGCTCCATGGGCATGTTGAACACCCTTGCATCGCGGCCCTCACCGCAGCGCCTCCGGCAGCGCCCTGCTGTGCAGGACCTCGAGGCGGGACACCGCCCGCGTCAGCACCACGTACAGCCGGTGCAGCCCCCGCTCCTCCGCCTCCGCGATCGCCGCCGGTTCCACGGCCACCACGTGGTCGTACTCCAAGCCCTTGGCCACCGTCGCGGGCAGAACCGTCACCCGGGCCGCCGCCGTCAGGTCGTCCGCCTCCGCCGTCGCCACGCCCGCCGCCGCGAGGGCCGCGCGCAGCTCCGGTACGTCCGCGTCGCACGCGATCACGCCCACCGAGCCCTCCCGCGCCAGCGCCGCCCGTACGGAGTCGACCAGCGCGGCCCGTACGTCCTCGACCCGCCGCAGCGCCAGCTCGCCGTCCCGGCGCAGCGAGCGGGACGGCGGTACGGTCACGTCGAGCGCCCCGAGCAGCCCGTTCGCCAGGGCCACGATCGCCGCCGGGACCCGGAAGCCGGTCGTCAGCGGGACCACCGGGGCGTCCGGCTTGCCGAGGTGGGCCAGGTGCTCCGGCCAGTCGCGGGCCGCCCACGGGGTGGTGCCCTGCGCCAGGTCGCCGAGCACGGTCAGCGAGCCGAAGCCGGAGCGGCGGGCGACGGCCCGGCACTGCATCGGGGAGAGGTCCTGCGCCTCGTCGACGACGATGTGGCCGTATCCCTGCGGGCGTTCGATCAGCCCCGCGAGCTCGTCGAGCAGGACCTGGTCGGCGGCGGACCACTTGGCCGACTTGTACGAGCGCGGCGCCCGGCTCCACAGCAGCCGCTTCTGCTCGTCCGCGCCGAGCACGCCGTCGGCGGCCGCCGCCAGCACGTCCGGGTCGGTGAAGAGCTCCGCCAGGACCTCCTCGGGCGTGACCTTCGGCCAGGCCGCGTCCACGAAGGCGGAGACCGGGCGGGCCCGCGAGATCCGCTGCAGCCAGGTGTTGTTCATCGGCCCGGCCCGGCGCTCGGCCTCCAGCTGGATGACGCGGACGGCCCGGCTGCGGACCCGCTCGCGGCCCACCGCGTACGGGGGCGCTTCGGCCCGTACCTCCTCGACGATCCTCGCCAGCTCGCCGCCGGTCACCCGCCAGCGGTACGAGCCGTCGGGCACCTCGACCGCTTCGTAGCTCCCGGCCGTGCCCACCCGCGCGTACAGCGCCCGGTGCAGCACCCGCGCGGTGCGGGCGTCGTGCTTGACGACGGCCGCGGCCTCGTCGTCGACCGCCCGGACGGGCCCGCGCGCGACCTCGTCGTCGACCGTCGACTGCCGGATGTCGATCTCGCCGAGGGCGGGCAGGACCTGGGCGATGTAGTGGAGGAAGGTCCGGTTGGGGCCGAGGACAAGGAGGCCGCCGCGCTGGATGCGCTGCGGGTAGGTGTAGAGCAGATACGCGGCCCGGTGCAGCCCGACGGCCGTCTTGCCGGTGCCCGGGGCGCCCTGGACGCAGAGGGACCGGCCGAGCTCGGAGCGTACGAGGTCGTCCTGTTCGGGCTGGATGGTGGCGGCGATGTCGCGCATGGGGCCGACGCGGGGGCGCTCGATCTCGGCGGCGAGGATGCCGCCGACCTGTGGTTCCCGCTGTGCGGCCGGGGCGCCCAGCCGCTCGTCCTCCATGCTCGTGAGGTCCTCGGGGGCGCCGAGGCTGCCCGGGGCCCAGCCGAACCGGCGGCGCACGGCGACGCCCAGCGGGTCGCGGGCCCCGGCCTGGTAGAACGTCCGCGAGACGGGCGCCCGCCAGTCGACGACCAGCGGCGGCGCCGAGGGGTGCTCGCTGATGCGGCGGCGGCCGATGTAGTAGCGCTGCCCGGCGTGGTCGCCGGACGCCCCGCCGTCCTCGAAGTCGAGCCGCCCGAAGAACAGCGGACTGTCCGGCTCCTGCCGCAACTCCTTGGCCCAGCTGCGCAGTTGGTACCCGAGCACCTCGGCGTCCGCGCCGGAGGCGAACGCGTTCTCGCCGATGACGACCCGGACGTCCGCGCCTTCGACCATGCCGGCCAGGGCCGCGCGGCAGGCTTCGTGGTAGGTCCGTTCCTGACTGAGTTCGCGGTCGAGTGGCGTCATGGATCCAGCGTAACGCAACTCGGTTAAATTTTTTACTCAGTAATGAAATGCGGGATGGTGCCTGCTACGCGTACTTCCCCAAGCCGTCCCTGAGCTGCGCGAAAGCCTCCTCAGCAGCCACGACGGCACTCTCGTGGACCTCCTCGGCGCTCTCCCCGGCCTGGATCCGCCGCCAGTTCTCCTCCGCGAGGATCCGCTGTACGGCGACGATCTGGCCGGCGGCGAGGCGCGCGCCGATGTCCGTGCCCAGGGCCTGCGCGAGCGCGCCCTCGGCCCGGCCCTGGTACGAGAAGAGCCGCGCGACGAGGCTGGGGGTCCCGTAGAGCAGCCCGTGGTACGCGCGGACCCGCGGGTCGTCGTTCAGGCCGGTCACCGGGTCGCGGCCGTCGAGCCCGGCGAGGAAGTGGCGGCGCAGGGCGGGCAGCGGGGCGAGCCCCTCCGTACGCCCCTGCGCGACCACCCGGGCGGCCTCGTCCTCGTGGTCGGAGAACCGGTGCAGGGCCAGGTCCTCCTTGGCCGGGAAGTAGCGAAAGAGGGTCGGCTTGGAGATCCCGGCGGCGGCCGCGACCTCCGCGACCGGCACATTGTCGAAGCCCTTCTCCAGGAAGAGGGCGATGGCCACGTCCGAGACGGCCTGGTACGTCTGCTGCTTCTTCTGCTCCCGCAAGCCCATGGGGCGAGCGTACGGGGAGGGCGCGGGAGGGGGCGGGGCGGCGGGCGCTTGACCTCAACCCCACTTGAGGAAAAAGACTCCGATCACAGACTTCGACTGAACGACGGGGATGGGTGATCGGTTATGCGTGTGGCACAGGTGAAGGAGTTCGGCGGCCCGGAGGTACTGGTTCCGGCGGAGCTGCCGGACCCGGTGGCGGGGCCGGACGAGGTGGTGATCGCGGTCGACCACATCGACACGCTGTTCGTGCAGACGCAGATACGGGCGGGGGCGTTCGGGGAGTACTTCGACGTCGAGCCGCCGTACGTGCCCGGCGGCGGGGTCTCCGGCACGGTCGTCTCGACCGGCGCGGAGGTCGACCCGGCCCAGTGGTCGGGCCGCCGGGTGATCGCCGCGGTCGAGCCCGGCAGCTACGCCTCGCTGGCCGCCGTCCCCGTCGACCACCTGGTCCCGGTCCCCGACGGCCTGGGCCTGCGCGAGGCGGCCGCCCTGATCCACGACAGCGTGACGGCCCTGGCCCTGCTGGACCTCACGGCCCTGAAGGCGGGCGAGACGGTGCTGATCACGGGGGCGTCGGGGGGAATGGGCACGCTGCTGGTCCAGCTGGCGCGGTCGCGGGGGGCGCGGGTGGTAGGGGTGGCCCGGGGGCGGGAGAAGCTTGCCCTCGCCCTGGAGTTGGGCGCCCACGAGGTGGTGGACGCGGCACTCCCGGACTGGCCCCGGCGCGCGGCGGAGGCGCTGGGCGGGGGTGCGGATGTGGTCCTGGACGGGGTGGGCGGCGCGGTGGGCGCGGCGGCGTTCCCCCTGACGGCCCCGGGCGGCCGCTTCTCGGCCCACGGCGCGCCGACGGGCGACTTCGCGGCGGTACCTCCGGAGGAGGCCGCCCGCCGCTCGATCACGTTCCTGGGCATCGCGGATGTCCAGATCCCGCCTGCGCGGCGGGTGGCCCTGGCGGCCCGGGCCCTGGAGGAGGCGGCTGCGGGGCGCCTGCGGACGGTGGTGGGGGCGGTGTATCCGCTGGAGCGGGCGGGGGAGGCGCATGCGGTGATTGAGGGGCGGGGGGTGGTGGGGAAGGTGCTGCTGAGTGTGTAGGGACGGTGCGGGGAGGGGGCGTGCGGACAGGCTCCGTACGGGCTACCTTCATTCACCCGCGACACCCGCACCCGACAGCGCCTTCGCCAAGTGCGGGTTGGTCACTTGCTGACCTCGCCGTCCCAGTGCGGATGTGGCAGCCATGACGGTGCGCTGGTAATTCGCCAGCGCCCGGCGGACATTGGGGGCCTCCAGCCCGGCTCCGGCCGTCAGCCGGTGCAGATCTACATAGGCCGAGCGAACCACCTCGATCCGCTGGTAGACCTCGATGTCCTCCGCCCACCCCTTGGTGTAATCGTCGCCCAGCTGCCCGGCCCAGCGCCCGTACATGCGGTCGCGGATCCACGGCCTGTGCGGCGTCAGGTGCAGATGGCGCACCAAGTCGTACAACGGGTCACCGATCATGGCCAGTTCCCAGTCGATGAGGGTGAGCCGATTAGCAGCGCCAATCACCAGATTCCAGGGATTGAGATCCCCGTGCAGGAGCACCGGGCGGCGATCGGTCACTTTGTGGCGGCCGAGGATGTCCCTCAGCTGATCGGCGTCCGGCAGTCCGAGCCCCTGGGCGAGTTGCATCGTCTCCCTCGGCAGTCTCGCCACGAGATCGGCGAGCTGCGCGCACAGCCATTCATAGAACCCGTCGAGCTTCGGCTCACCGCCGAAGCGGTCAGTGGGCATCAGCGCCAGCTCGCACAGCTGGTCCACCAACGCGTCCGCCTGTTTCGGCATCAGCCCGTCCGCGGGATGCCGAGGTGCCGGCATCCCGCCTGGACCGCCGATATAAGAGTGGATGGCGAAGTTGCCTCCGGGGCGGGTGGATCCGACGGCCAGCAGGCGAGGGGCCCGCACTCGCGCGCAGAAGGACTCCAGGGCCCGCAGCACCTCGTTCTCGTCCAGGCGCCCCATGTGCTCCAACCCCGCGCCGCCGAGTCTGCGACGCACGATCACCGTGGCATCGACGGGCTCCCGTACCCGTACGACCGTGTTGAGGTGGCCCGTTCCCTTGAAGACGTGTTCCGCCCCGGCCGACCCCTCGGCGGCCAGTGCCTCCCGCACCGCCGCGTCGGGGAAGGGGGCTCGATCCACGGACCCGTCGGCCCTGTGCCACACGAGGGGCGGCGCGGGCCGTGGCGCCCTTTTCCTGATGGTGAGGCGGGCGGTGTACCAGCGGTGGAGGATGTTCTCCACCTCGGTCACTGCGGGCGGCTCCCCGAGGGCCAGTGGCTCGCTGGCCCGTTCCAGAGCATCGCTGATGCTCCGCGCGGCTGAGTCCAACCCTTTCGGTTCGTCCGCTGCGCCGAGGCTCCGCGCCGCGCGCATGGTGTCCGGAAACACCGACTGTGCCCGCTCGAAATCCACATAGTGCCGGAGCTCCTGTTCCATGGATACGACCGCAGCTGGGCACTCTTGCTCCACGGCCAGCCGCCAGGCAGCCGTCGCCTCGTCCCACTGGGCAGCCGGGTAGCGCATCCGGACCAGATGGGTGGCCAGGTCATGCAAGGGGTCGCCGTAAGAGGCGAGTTCCCAGTCGAGGCAGACAAGCGGTGGATCGGCGACGAACGGGACGATCACGTTGTCCCTGTGGAGATCGGTGTGGAGCAGAGCGTAGGGGCGCGGGGTCAGCGTCGGCAGCCTCTCGACGTACCGTCGCAGCACGTCCTCGGGCACACCGAGTGCGATGAACAGACCACCGAATTCAGTCCAGTTGGGCTGCCTCACTTGCTCTTCGGCCAGGACCACGAGCCTTCGCAGGAATCCCGTACTGTCACCGTCGCGCGGCCAGGAGGTCGGCAGCGGCGGCAATACCCACCGGGATACCTTGGCCAGGTCGGCGAACAGACCGGCAAGCGAAGTGACCAGGTCGGCGTCCAGCCGCATGCCGTCGGGGCAGACCGCCGACAGCGGCACGCCTGCCACATAGCTGTGGATGTCCGTGTCGCCGCAGGACATCAGGAGCTCGGGGACACACGGAACCCTCCCGCGAATCGCCTCCAGGATGCGATCTTCCTCGGGCCAGGTCCTGATGACGACGCCCAGTACGCCTTGGGCCCGCTGCCGTACGGTGACGAACTCGCCCTGCTCCCGTCCCAGCAGCCTCGCCATCGGCTCGTCGAGCCTGGCGAAGAAGTTGCGGTGATGATGCCCGCGGCTCATCGTGCCCTCGCGGAGCGCGTTCCGCAGGAAGGCGCCGCAGGCGTCGGACGACGAACGGCTGGGCGCCGGGGGACCGGCCACATGGGGACTGCCGGCCACCTGGGCCACTCCCTGGATGATTCAACGGCGCTGGCGATGACGAGCAGAGCCTACTAAGCGCAAACCCGCTTTACTCGCCCGCAGTTGCACCACTCGGACGCCAAGTAGCTCCAGAGAGTGAATTAATCCATTCCTCGTCGAACCAGCGTTGGGACTCCCGTACGAAAAGCGAGCCGTGGGACTCGGGGTCCGCGCCCTTCTCGTAGTGGATCAGGGTCGCCTGCATCCCGAGTATGTCCACGGCGTCGACCGTCTCTCCCCCGTGGAGCGTGATGGGGCGGCGCTCCGACCGGTACAGCGCGTGCAGCGCCTCGGTCCGGTTGACCAGATAGAGCTTGAACTGGGGTCTTGACCGCGTATATCTGACGGCCACGGTCACGGACGGTACCCAGCCCTCGGTGTTCAGGTCCTCCAGCGTCTTGCGCACCATCCCGGCCATGACGTCGATGATGCCGTGCAGCCGCTCCAGCAGGGCCGCGTTGTCACCGCCGCCGCAAGGCCGTGGAAGATCCATCAGAGCATCCTTGGCAGGCAGGAGCATCCGGATTTTGATACCGCGAGGCGAGATCTCGCCTCGTCGGATCCGGCCTGCCTGCTCCTGAAGTCGGCCCACCAGTGATTCCGAGGTGAGGCTGTACACGTCCAGGGCCACCTCCTCCGCCGCGAACGCCTTGTCGAGGACGAGTTCGAGGTTGACCCGCTTGGCGTGGCCCTGCGGCTGGTCAGGTGAGTGGATGCTCTGTGTCTTGACGACCCGGTGTCCTCGGCCCTGCTCGGCCCTGATCCAGCCCTCGCTCCGCAGCTCCCGCAGGACCCGCTGGACGGTGTCCCGGGACACGTCGAACTCCGCGGCGAGCTCCCGCTCGGAAGGCAGCAGCCGGTCGATCGGGTAGGTGCGGCCGTCTGCCAGCCGACTGCGCAGGGTGTCCGCGACACGTTGGAACGCCCTGCCCGTCCCTCCACCCGCTCGCTGACTGCCCACACCTGCGACCGTACTGCTCCCGGCGTTCCGGCATGCCACTTTCAGTCATATAGGAACCCCGAACAGATGGCGGGTTAAAGGATCGGAAGGCTCGGGGACATAGCTCTCAAGCACCAATTCAGTCCAGTTGGACTGCCATTGATCAGTCCAACTGAAGGCAAACAGGGAGGGTCCCATGAGGATCCCTACGGCGAGGACGCAGCGCTCGTTCGCTGCCGGCGCCTCACAACCCGCCGACACCTCGCACCGCTTCAAGGACCCCGCCCAGCGAGGTCACCACCAGCGGCGCCCCGGCCCTGCGCAATCGTTTCGCCCGTCTGGTGTCGCGCGCGTATCCGAGGAAAGGGACGCCCGCTCGCTGGGCGGCATCCCAGTCCGTGGCGCTGTCGCCGATCATCAGTGCGGCCGCGGGACGCGAGCCCAGGGAGTCCAGGGCCTGGTGGAGGCAGTACGGATCCGGCTTCAGCAGATCCAGGTCGGTGGTGCGGCCGTGGATGTGGGGGGCGAAGCAGTCGATGAGCCCCTGGTCGGTCAGGTAGCGCTCCACCGCGCGCGGGGAGTTGTTGGTCGTTATGGCCAACCCTCGGCCGCCGAGCCGCCAGGTCCGTATCAGCTCGTCGGCATGCGGGGTGGGTGTGGCGCTCATCGCAGCGCCGGTCTCCTCCCTGGTCAGCCGCTCCTCCAGCTCACTGACCAGCCCGCTGCCCGGACGCAGTTCGCTCGCGATCCTCAGGACGCGATGCGGGTCTCTGGATGCCTTCACCCGGAGCCCTCGCGCCTTCGCGAGGCGCCTCATCCTGTGCGCCACTCCGGGCGCGCTGTGGTGGGCGAAGAGGCGGCAGACGGGGCCGTCGAAGTCGAAGAGCACGCATTCAGCTTTCGCGATCAAACCCGTCAGGTCCTCCATCACGGTCACCACCGACGAGGAATTCGTAAGATTTGAGTGTCCATCAGGACAGTCTCAACTGCGAAGTGATCGTGTTCCAGAGGCCGTCGAACCACCGCTGCGACCGCTCCACGAAGGCCGCGTCCCTCGACCCCCCGCTGCGCAGGTACTGGAACAGGATCGACTGGTTGCCCAGCGAGTCATAGATCTCCACCGAGGTGTCGTCGATCTCCTGTTCGCGGCGGGTGATGTCGTAGTAGCCGAAGAGGGCCTCGGAGCCGTTGAGCAGGTAGAGCTTGATCGGCGAGGTGAGCGGGAGCGCCTGGAACTCGATGCGGACGTCGATGTCCTCGATGATGTGCAGTGCCTCCAAGTTGTCCCGCAGGACCAGGCCTTGGGTGTTCCGCTGGCTGAGCCAGCGCTCGTGTACAAGCCGGTCGTCGCCGTCCACGGAACGGTGTACGGGCCGCGGAAAAGCAAGATTGATCCCCCGGTCCGGCAGCAGCACCCGCACATGCACCGACTCCGGCCGGAACAGCCCCGCGTGGATCGCACCCAGCGGCTCCCCCAGCGCCAGATTCAGCGTCTCCGTCGTCAGGCACACCGCGTCGATCCGCACCTCCCGCGCGCGGAACGCCTCCGCCACCCGGGGGCTCAGGACCGCCGCCGTCCGCTTCGGTTCCTCGTCCGAAGGGCGCGACGCGGCCGGGACCGCGCTGGCGATCTTCGCGGGGGCGCCCTTGCGGCCCTCGGTGATCAGGCCCTCGCCGTGCAGTTGCTGCAGGGCCTGGCGCACCACCGTCCGCTCCACGCCGTAGTGCTCCACCAGCCAGGCCTGGGTGGGCAGTTTGGCGCCGACCTTGAGCTCGCCCGCGCGGATCCGGGCCCGCAGGGAGGCCGCCACGTCGTCGGGGGTGCGCCTGGCGTCCCCGCCGTCCGTCACCTCAGGTTGCGAAGTCACATCTGAACGCTACAACTATCTGACAGCAATGGGGAGTTGTTCGGGAGTTGGTTTATGGGTCTTGAGCTAGCGGGACAACTTCACCAAGTTGTCCGCCAACTTGGTGAAGTTCTCCGAAGCCCTACGAAGTCCTACGGGGAGGGACTCCATGCCAGTGATCGCGCTCATCGTCGCCCTAGCCCTCGTCGCCTCCGAGAAGCTGGTCCACCACAAGCTCGGGGCCGTCGGCACCGTGGGGATCGTGGTGCTGTCCGTCGGCGTGCAGACCCACGACCACACCTTCACCGTCATCGGCGCGGCCGCGATCCTCGCCGCACTCATCCCGCAGGCGGACAAATGAGCATCGCCGTCAGCATCAGAACATGTCCGGGCACCAGGCCCGCCGAGGCGTCCGCAAGAGGGCGTCCGCCCGGGCCGCTGCCCCCGCCGTCTCCTCGGCGGCCCGGCCCAGCGCGGCCAGTCGCACCGCCGACTCGTCTCCCAGGTACAGCGTCCCCAACTCCCGGACGTCCAGAGTCAGATCCGGCGACGAAGTCGTGGGGGCACAGGACGCGCCGGACGGGTCCGCGTCCAGGCGGTAGCGGCCCGACGCGAGGCCGGACGCGTCCGTGACCTCCAGGACGAGGGTGCCCGAGGACGCGTACGTACGCGCCTCAAGGGCCCGTACGACGTCCAGCACCCGCAGCCACAGGAAGTCCGCGTGCGTCACCATCCGGGCCGCGCGCGGGTCCGGGAGGAGCAGCGGGAGCAGGTCGTCGGGGGCGCGGTAGCCCGTGCGGACCTTGGTGATCCAGTCGACCGAGCAGACGAAGTGCCACAGCGCGCGCTCGGCGGCCGGGGTCAGCCCCAGCAGCCCGCGCACCGTCGCCGTGTTCAGCGGCTGCTTGGCGTCCGTCCACGTCTCGTCCGCGTGGTAAGCCGCCAGACCCTCCACCTCGCCCGCCGCCGAGCGGTACACCGCCCAGAACGGCTCGGTCCACGGCTGGTCGTCCCGCCGGACCGTACCCGTGGTCAGGTCCCACCAGCGGGCGCTCCGGCTCACCGCGCCCGGCTGCCCGGCCCGGAAGCGCTCGAAGAGCTCGGGGCCCAGCTTGCGTACGTCCCCGGCGTCGGCCAGCTCGACGCGGCCGCCGTCCTCGGGGCCCGACCAGCGCGGGTCCAGGCCCGCCCGGCCGGTGTCGACCTCCCACTCGGCGGTCCAGGTGGCGGGGCCGAACCCGTACCGCCCGTAGATCGGGTACTCGGCGGCGATCAGCGTCGCCGCCACCTCGCCGCGCTCCTTCGCCGCCGCCAGGTCGTTCGCCATCATCCTGCTGAGCAGGCCGCGTCGGCGGTGCGTCGGGGAGACCGTGACGTTGGTGACCGCGCTGGTGGGGACGGCCGCGCCGCCCACCACGGTCAGCTCCTGGGCGAACGAGCGGAAGGTCGCCACACAGCGGCCGTTGTCGAACACGCCCTGCGTACGCGCCAGATCGCTGTTGGCCAGCCGGTTCGCCAGGTCGTTCTCGCCCACCACCGGCGGCCGTAGGAAGCCGACGTTGACGGCCTTGAGCCAGTCGCCGAACTCGGCTTCGGAGACGGTACGGATGTCGAGGGCGGGAGGGGTGGGGGCGGCTTCGCGGCGGCTCGGGCTCATACCGTCACGCTAGGCACGCCCCCGCCCGGCTGTCGCGGCAATTTCCGGGGCCTCGCGGCGACGCCTCAGAACGCCGCCCGGACCTCCCCCACCCGCTCCGCCCCGCCCAGCAGCGGCGCGCTGCCGATGCGGTCGACCACCGGCGCGTCCACGCCGAGCAGGCGCAGCGCGCGGGCCAGGACCGGGCCGAGGGCGCGCGCGGCGCCGTCGTCGACCTTGAAGGCGAGCGCGCGGCCGTCCGGCAGCGCCACCGCCTGCACCGCCTCCGCGCCCATCTTCGACAGCGTCCCGGGCAGCTCGCGCATCAGCCAGGTGTCGGGGCGGCGGGTGCCCGCCACGTACTCGGGGTGCGCGCGCATCGCGTCCGCCACCCGGCGCTCCGGCGTGCCGGGCTCGGCGAGCACGAACGTACGGAACGCCCGCGCCAGGCCCGTCAGGCTGATCGCCATCAGGGGCGCCCCGCAGCCGTCCGTGCCGACCGTCGTCACCGGCTCGCCCGCCGCCGCCTCCACGCCGTCGTGCACCAGGCGCTGGAGCGGGTGCGCCGGGTCCAGGTAGGTCGCCTCGTCCCAGCCGTTGAGGCGGCAGGCGGCGAGCATGGCCGCGTGCTTGCCGGAGCAGTTCATGGTGACCCGGTCGCGGACGTGGCCCGCCGCCAGGTACGTCTCGGCCTCGGCCGGGTCCAGCGGCAGGTCGGGCGGGGTCTGGAGGTCGGCCGGGGTCAGCCCGTGCTCGGCGAGCATCTTGCGGACGAGGTCCAGGTGGAAGCCCTCGCCCGAGTGGCTGGCGGCGGCGAGCGCCAGGCGCTCCCCGGAGAGGTCGAGCCCGGCCCGCAGCACGGCGGCGGCCTGCATGGGCTTGTTGCTGGAGCGCGGGAAGACGGGCGCGGCCGGGTCGCCGAGCGCCAGCTCCACACTGCCGTCGGCCGCCAGCACCACCAGCGAGCCCCGATGATGGCCCTCGACGAAACCGGAACGTACGACTTCGGCGAGGACCGGGGGTATGACGGTTTCGGTGGTCATGGCGGGGCCTTCCAGGGGTGGACCCGCCTCGTAACCCCGAAGTGGCCTTCGAATCGGTGGTCAGATGAGCAGGTCGTCTACTTGTGCTTCGCCTTCACGGTACCTGCGGGCGATCTCCGCGCTGCAATCGTCGGCCGTGCGCTGGAGGTGCTGGCGGCGCCGCGAGACCTGCTGCTCGTAGCGGATCAGCCGGCCCATCGCGGTGTGCAGCTCCTCGTCCGTACGGGCGTCGAGGTCGGAGAGCTGGACCTCCGCGTCCATCTCGGCCGCGAGTCGGCGGTACTCGGCGCTGCGCGGCGTGGAGAGCGTGACGTGGCGGGCGGAGGCCCGGTGCGAGGAGGGCGCGTCCGCCAGGATCTCGGAGAGCCGCTCCACGACGGGCGTGTGCGGCCCGGTGCGCCGGGCCAGCTCGGCCCGCAGGATGTCGATGCGGCCGTGCAGCAGCCGCCGCACATAGCTGAGGTCGGCCTCGTCGCTCTGCGACTGCCGTCGCAGCGTCCGCAGCTCCGGCAGCCGCAGCGCGGTCAGGTCGGGGTCCTTCGGTACGGGCAGATGGTCACCGGCACGCTGGACGGGCGGTCGCGAGACGGCCGCCCGCGCGGCCGACGGGCTCGTCCGGGTCAGCGAAACGGGGCCGGGCGAGTGCTGCCCGGCGCCAGGAGTGCTCATGAGTCTTACCGTCCCCTCGACCGGTGCGGGATGGGGCGCACCGCCTGCCAGCATCGTGCCACTCCCGATGGCGCATATGCAGACACACACCACCCGTTCGGCCCCCGTCGGACCGGATTGGTGCGTGGAATAGGTTGGGTCCCATGCGAGCGGTGGTACAGCGGGTGGACGGCGCGAGCGTCGTCGTGGCGGGCGAGACGGTCGGCGAGATCACCGGCGAGGGCCTGTGCGTCCTGGTCGGGGTCACCCACGGGGACACCCCCGAGAAGGCGGCGCAGCTGGCCAGGAAGCTGTGGTCGGTACGGATCCTGGAGGGCGAGAAGTCCTGCTCGGACGTGAAAGCCCCGCTCCTGGTGATCTCCCAGTTCACCCTCTACGGCGACGCCCGCAAGGGTCGCCGCCCCACCTGGAACGCGGCGGCCCCCGGCGAGGTCGCCGAGCCCCTGGTGGACGAGGTGGTGGCGCGGCTGAGGGCGCTGGGGGCGAGGGTGGAGACGGGCAGGTTCGGTGCGGACATGAGGGTGACCCTGACGAACCACGGCCCGTTCACGGTCCTGGTGGAGGTCTAGCCGTTACGGCTCGACCACGACCTCCTGGGCCGCAGCGGTGACCCCCGCCAGCAGCTCCGCGTCCACCGGCACGTTCCGCTTCACCAGCGCCAGCGCGATCGGCCCCAGCTCGTGGTGGCGGGCCGACGTCGTGATGAAGCCGATCTGGCGGCCCTCGTCGCCGTCCGCCGCCACCCGCAGCGGCGTCCCGTGCGCCGGCAGCAGCACCTCGCTGCCGTCCAGGTGCAGGAAGACCAGCCGGCGCGGCGGCTTCCCCAGGTTGTGGACGCGCGCGACCGTCTCCTGGCCCCGGTAGCAGCCCTTCTGGAGGTGCACGGCGGTGCCGATCCAGCCCAGCTCGTGCGGGATGGTGCGGTGGTCGGTCTCCAGGCCGAGCCGCGGCCGGTGCGCCTCGACCCGCAGCGCCTCGTACGCCAGGATCCCGATCGCGGGCCCGTGCGCGGCGGCGAACGCCTCCAGCTCCGCGCGCGGCAGGAACAGGTCCCGCCCGTGCGAGGCCTCCCGGACCACCGTGCCCGAGGGCACCTCGGCGATAGACCCGGCGGGCAGGTGCACCACCGCGAAGTCGGCCGTACGGTCGGCGACTTCGACGCGGTAGAAGAACTTCATCGACTCCAGGTACGCGACGAGGTCGTCCTGCGTACCGGGCTCGACGTGCGCCCACACCGTCGTACCGTCGTCGACGAGGTAGAGCGCGTGCTCGATGTGCCCGTGCGCGGAGAGGATCAGCGCCTCGGTCGCCAGGCCCGCCGGCAGGTCGCTGACGTGCTGGGTGAGCAGCAGGTGCAGCCAGCTCAGCCGGTCGTCGCCGGTGACGGTGACGACACCGCGGTGCGAGAGGTCGACGAGGCCGCTGCCGTCGGCGAGGGCGCGCTGCTCGCGGAACAGGTCGCCGTAGTGCGCGGCGACACCGTCGTCGGGCCCTTCGGCGGGGACGGCGCCGGGCAGGGACAGCAGGGGACTCTTCATGCAGGCAAGCCTACGACTCGCCGTTCGAAGCATCGCTCGAGGCGTTCTTGGCGCACTTCTCGCACTGCCCGAAGATCGCGAAGTGCTTCATGTCCGTGGTGAAGCCGAACGTCGAGCAGAGCTTGGCGGTGAACTCCGCCGCCACCTCCACGTCCGCCTCGATCACCGACGTACAGTCCCGGCAGACCAGATGGATGTGGTGATGGCGGTCCGCCAGGTGGTACGTCGGGGCGCCGTGGCCCAGATGGGCGTGCGAGACCAGACCCAGCTCCTCCAGGAGCTCCAGGGTCCGGTACACGGTGGAGATGTTCACGCCGCCCGCCGTCTTCCTCACCTCGGTGAGGATGTCGTCGGGCGTCGCGTGTTCCAGTACGTCGACGGCCTCCAGCACGAGCTGGCGCTGGGGGGTCAGCCGGTACCCGCGCTTGCGGAGGTCGCTCTGCCAGTCGGTGGTCACCACACGCCCAGTGTAGGAGCCACCCCGGGATTACCGACTCCGCAAACGGATCTCGTACTTCTGAGACGGATCTCCTACTTGCGGATCTCCTACTTGAAGAAGGCGATCCCGTCGTCCGGCAGGTCGCCCAGGCCCCTGGCCATCGCCGCGACCTCCTCGGGCGTGACGACCTTCTTGAGGTGCGCGGACATGTACGGCCGGAGCTCGACCTCGGGGGTGGCCTTCTCGCCGACCCACATCAGGTCGCTCTTCACGTATCCGTACAGCCGCTTGCCACCGGTGTACGGACCGGAGGCGGCGGTGCGCGCCACGGCGTCCGTCACCAGGTCGATCTGCGGCTTCTGGTCGGCGAGCTCGCCGTACCAGATCTCGACGACGCCCTGGTCGCGGACCATGACGACCTCGACCTTGCGGTCCTTGTCGATGCGCCAGAAGCCGGACTCGCTTTCCAGCGGCTTCACCTTGTTGCCCTCGGCGTCGAGGATCCAGGAGTGCGACACGTACTCCAGGAAGTCCCGGCCGTCGTGGCTGAAGGTGACGGACTGGCCGAAATTGGCCTTCTCGGCGCCGGGGAAGTCGGTGACGCCCGCGCCCTCCCACGTGCCGAGGAGGAAGGCGAGGGGGACGAGGTCCGGGTTCAGGTCGGACGGGATCTCGATCATGAGGCTTCGATCAGTCTTTCGTTACGTCTGCGGCTGGGGCGCGGTTCAGCGCTGGCCCTGGTACAGCTTCTTCACGGCCAGACCGGCGAAGGCGAGGACACCGACGCAGACCAGGACCAGCAGGGTTTCGAAGAAAGCCTCAAGCACGGGGTGCTCCTCGGATGAGCGTGTGGGCAGTAAAGGGCCGTACCCCAGCCTAATGGGTTGAGCCACGGCCTTCTCTGTGAGGTGCGCCGCCGCGACCGCGCGGCGCACCTCGACGGGCCCGCCGGTCAGCCGAGCAGCTGGTTCTGGAGGACCACGGTCTGCTGGAAGGGGACGGCGGGGGCGGTGCCGGAGCGGGACTGGACGACCACCGCGAGGACGTCACCGGCCAGGACGTACGCCTGCCGCAGCTGCTCCGGTCCGTACGGCTTCACCTCGTCGTACGGGTACCGCGCGGTGCCCTCGACCAGGGCGTTCATCGGGAACGACTCGTCCAGCTCGGCGTAGTGGCCGCCGATGAGCGCGTGGTACGGCGTGCTGTAGCGGGCGACGTCCTTCGACAGGACCCGGTTGGCCAGTGCGTGGGTGTCGAACTGGAGCAGGAAGATCCTGCTCCGGGTGCCGTCGGGCATGGTCCAGCCCCGGGCGGCGATGTGGCGCAGCCCGTTGTCGGCGAGCGACTGGCCGAAAGCCGCCCGGTCCTCCTTCTCGTACTGCGCGAGGAACACGGAGGTCGCCAGCCAGCCGTCGTCGCCCTTCAGCGCCGGGTCCGGCACCGCCCCCTCGGGGGCGGGCAGCACCAGCGCGCGCAGATCGGCGTAGTGGTTCTGCCCGGTGTTGGACCCCGCGAGCGGCCGGGGCGCACCCGGGGGCAGCGGCGGCAGCGCGATCTCCGGATACCGCCAGCGCCCGTCCGACTCGGTGGAGAGCCCCGGCAGGTCGGTACGGGTGCGGTCCACGACGGCGTACGCGGTGCCGGCGCCGACGGAGAGGAAGGCGAGGACGGCGGCGGTCCAGCGCAGTGCGGCGCGGGTGCGGCGGCGGGGCGGGGCCGGGGGGTCCGGCTGGGGGGCGGGTTGCTCGTCGGCGGTGGGCTGCGGCTCCGGCCGATCGGGGGTGACGGACTGCGGCTCCGGCTGCTCCTCGGTGACGGGCTGGGGCTCTGTCTGCTCGGTGGTCGGCTCGGTCACACCGACTCCCCGGACGCGCCGATCCGGTCCAGCTGCTCGCTCAGCAGCAGGGCGACGCCCTTGGCGTTCATCGGCTTGGGGCTCTCGGCGACGACGTCCACCAGGACCTCGCCCCGGTACGCCGAACAGACCATCATGTCGAGCTTCTCGTCCTTCTCGTCGGGGCCCAGGAAGCACCGGGCGTCCTTGTGCCCCTTGACCTCGGGGCCCTTGCGCATGATGCCCACGGAGTCGAACAGCGCCGTGCGGAACTCGGCGATCTGGCGCACGGTCCGGGTGTTCTCCATCCGGGAGAGCGCGATCTGGACCGTGAAGGCGGAGGCGGCGGCGACGTTCGAGTCGGGCGCGTCGTCGGTGCTGCTGTAGCTGCGCATCGCCATGCCCTTGACGCGCTCCTTCTCGACCCGCTTCTCCAGCTTCTGCCGCTGGCCACCGGTCAGACCGCGCAGGGACTCCCTGCGCAGCGCCACCACCTGATCGCCGGTCAGATCGGCGTCGGCGCCGAAGCCCTCGATGTCGGGGCCCCGGCTGTACCCGTCGGTGCCGTACGGGACCAGCATCCGCCCGAGCTCCGAGGCGGCCTTTCCGGCCTGGGCACCGGCATCGGCGGTCTTGCGGTCGCTCGGCGGGAAGGCCCAGTCCGGCGCGCCGGGCGCTCGGTCGGCCCGGTCCACGACGACGGCGGTGGCCCCGACTCCCCCCACGACCACCACGAACAGCACCCCTCCCACGGCAAGGGCGACACCACGCCTTCTCCCGCTCACATCCGCTCCCACTGCCGCTGTGCCAGGTCCAACGCCTTGCGCGCCGCGATCGGCTCGTCGCTGTCGAGCCACAGCTCCATGAGGACGTTCCCGCGCCGCGCGAAGGCCTCCGCCCGGTGCCGACTGCCGGAGTCGAGGTCGCCGCCGGTGTAGACGCGCCCGTTGCCCGAACCGCTGATCGCCGTGGTGTGGCCGCTCTCCTCGGCCGCCCACCGCTCGGCGCCGTCCAGGGCCCCCTGCGACGCGACCACGCGCTCGTCCCGGAACTGGACGAGCCGGATCGTCACGGAGAGGTTCCCCTCCCGCCATTCCGCCACGGCCGCGCGCCGGAACTCCTCGCTCAGCAGGTTCCCGAACGCCGCGTCCGGCTTGGTGAAGTCCTCCGCGTAGTCGGACATGGGCAGCCAGCCATCGATGCCCGCCGGACGCTCGACGTCCGACGCCCCGGCGGGCCTCTTCAGCAGCATGTTCCGCAGATCGCCGTCCGACGCGGCCTTGCGGTCCCGGGCGGCGGAGAGCGGCGCGGGCGCCTTGCCCTTCGCCTGCGCGAGTACGGGCTGGGAGAGCGGCGGCAACGGGGTCGGCGCCCGGCCCGCCTGAACGGTGTAACCGGCGCACAGCCCGGCCACCACGCCGAGCACGGCGCCCCCCGCGATCAGCAGCGGCGTACGCCCGCGCCGCCGCACCACCGCTGTCGTATCCGTCGCTTCCGTCGTATCCGACGCGAATGCCGTATCCAAAAGGGTCCCCCCACGAGACCTCGGTACGGGCCCGATCACCCGTGCACAGAACTGACTCGCCGTCCTCGGGAGGGGTTGTGCCGGTGCGCATTACAGTTCGGCATATGGCCAAAAAGCTCGTACTGAAGGTGACCGCCGGGGCCGACGCCCCCGAGCGGTGTTCGCAGGCGTTCACCGTGGCGGCGGTCGCCGTCGCCAGTGGGGTCGAGGTCTCGCTGTGGCTGACCGGTGAGTCGTCGTGGTTCGCCCTGCCGGGGCGGGCCGCCGAGTTCGAGCTCCCGCACGCGGCGCCGCTGCCGGACCTGATCGGCGGGATCCTGGCGGGCGGCGGCACGATCACGGTGTGCACGCAGTGCGCGGCCCGCCGCGACATCACCGAGAAGGACCTGATCGAGGGCGCGCGGATCGCGGGCGCGCAGGTCTTCGTCCAGGAGGCGATGGCGGACGAGACGCAGGCGCTGGTCTACTGAGGGCGCCGGGCGCCCCTTATTGGCGCGGGGAACTGCGCGACCAGCCACCCACGGCCCGCAGTCGAAGTCTCGGCACCCCAGCGAAGCGTCTAGTACTTCTTCTTGCCGTCCAGCTCGTCCCACCACTCGTCCGACTTCGGGTCCCCAGTGGGGTCTCCCCTGCTCGAACGAAGTTGAGAGCTTGGGGATGGGTCGTCCCACCAGCGGTCGTCCGGGCCTCTCCGGTTCGCGACCATCGCCGCGACCGGCGGGATCAGCATCGCGACCACGCACATGGCGACCGCGGCCGGGACCGACCACAGCCGCACGAATCCCCAGGCGGACACGAACAGGACCAGGCATCCGCCCATCAGCCAGAAGTACTCGCGCCGGCGCCGGGCCAACATAAGTCCAGCGTACGGCTGAAACGGCGCGGAGGACCGCACCCGGTCCAGGTAGCGTCCAACCCCCTGGGGTGCGGCCCTCCGGCCAGTACAGCGGCGCTCGTCGTCAGACGGCGATCGCGACCTCCGACAGGCCGCCCGTCTGGGCGACCACCGTGCGGTCCGCCGTGCCGCCCGGGACCAGGGCGCGGACGGTCCACGTGCCCTCGGCCGCGTAGAAGCGGAACTGGCCCGTCGCCGAGGTCGGGACCTCGGCGGTGAACTCGCCGGTCGAGTCCAGCAGGCGGACGTAGCCGACCACCGGCTCGCCGTCCTTGGTCACCTGGCCCTGGATCGTGGTCTCACCGGGCTTGATCGTCGAGGCGTCGGGGCCGCCTGCCTTCGCTCCACACATGGTTCTTCCTTACGGTCTACGGTCTGGGGGTGTGCGGGGTTACTTGTTGGCGCCGAGCTCGATCGGCACGCCGACGAGGGAGCCGTACTCGGTCCACGAGCCGTCGTAGTTCTTGACGTTCTCGACGCCGAGCAGCTCGTGCAGCACGAACCACGTCAGGGCCGAGCGCTCGCCGATGCGGCAGTACGCGATGGTGTCCTTGGCCAGGTCGACCTGCTCCGCCGCGTACAGCTCCTTCAGGGCGTCGTCCGACTTGAAGGTGCCGTCGTCGTTGGCGTTCTTCGACCACGGGATGTTGCGCGCGCTGGGCACGTGGCCCGGGCGCTGCGACTGCTCCTGCGGGAGGTGGGCCGGGGCGAGCAGCTTGCCGCTGAACTCGTCGGGGGAGCGCACGTCGACCAGGTTCTGGGCGCCGATGGCCGCCACCACGTCGTCGCGGAAGGCACGGATCGCGGTGTTCTGCGGCTTCGCCTTGTAGTCCGTGGCCGGGCGGGCCGGCACCTGCGAGCCGTCGACCAGGTCGCGCGAGTCGAGCTCCCACTTCTTGCGGCCGCCGTCGAGCAGCTTGACGCTGTCGTGGCCGTAGAGCTTGAAGTACCAGTAGGCGTACGAGGCGAACCAGTTGTTGTTGCCGCCGTAGAGGACGACGGTGGTGTCGTTCGCGATGCCCTTCGCCGACAGGAGCTTCTCGAAGCCCTCCTGGTCGATGAAGTCACGGCGGACCGGGTCCTGGAGGTCCTTGGTCCAGTCGATCCGGATCGCGTTCTTGATGTGGTTCTTCTCGTACGCCGAGGTGTCTTCGTCGACCTCGACGATGGCGACCTTGGGGTCGTCGATGTGGGCCTCGACCCAGTCGGCGTCGACCAGGACGTCGCTGCGGCTCATGCGGTTCTCCTCCGGGGCAGGTGCGGCGGGTGGTGCGGGGTGCGGGTGCGCTCGCCACGCGAGCGGGCGCGGCGCTGCTTCGGCACGGGGGGTGGCCCTGAATGACAGCTCAAAGGGCCCGGGGAACACGGGAGTTGCCGTCTCTTCGCAGAGAGGGGCGGGTCCCGCTCAGACGTGGCGACAGAGCATGGCGGCGACGCGGCACAGGTCGACTGCCCGCCGCTTCGTGAGATCCGCCTGTCGCTTCATGCGTCCGATCGTAGGGACGGACGGGCTGCCATGTCACCGGTGTGTCGTATTTTGAGACACGATCATCCGGATGGTGGGACGAGATCGGCCGGAAAGCTTCTTCCGGCGGCGTCCGGACGCCTCCCCGCCGCTCACCATCTGCCCAGCGGACGCCTTCGTCTCAGCATGCGGTTACGGGCCGGTCCAGCAGGTCCGGTGCGGCCGCCGCCGTACCCCCAGGGGCCGTGGGGCCGCTCACCCCGCCAGGGAGACGTTCGTGCCCGTCCCCGAGAACCGCAAACCGTCCGGCGTGGCCGTCACCTTGTCCAGCTTGATGCCCCGCGGCAGGCCCTCGATCTTCAGGTCGTAGTCGACCGCCTTGCGCAGCTTCTCGTCGAAGCCCGCCACCGGCAGCTTCGGCAGCTCCTCGGAGCGGACCTTGACGGTCGCGCCGCCGTCCGTGGTCACCGTGCTGTACGCGCTGACCGTGCGGCCCGCGAGCAGCACCTTGAGGCTCGCGGGGACCTGGACGCCCGCGCCCTCCAGCAGGTCGGTGAGCTGGCCGGTCACCTGGACCTGGCCCTTGGCGGCCCGCTCGGGACCGGCGTAGCCGACCTTGGCGCCCTTGGGCGCGGACTTGGTGAGGTCGGCGTAGGAGATACGGGCCGAGCCGTCCGCCCGTACCGCCGTGGCGGACGAGTAGCTGCTATTGACCTTCACGTCGTGCAGCTTGGCGCGGACCTCGGTGACGTTGACCGAGTGGCCGTCGGCCGTGGCGGTGACCCCGCCCAGCTTCACGTCGACCTCGTCGAACTCCTTGCCCATCGCCTGGGTGAGGAAGGGGAAGCCGGAGATCGAGACGTCGGGGGTCTCCCGCAGGCCCTGACTGGCCTTGATCTTGTCGGCCACCTTGGACTCGACGACGTTCACCGCGATGCGGTCCGCGGCGACGAAGAGGCCGCCGAGAACCACCGCGACGATGAGCCATATCCGAAGTGCGCGCATTGCGTACGAGTCCCCCCACATTGGTCGTTGACGCTGCGAGCCTAACCTCCGGAATTACCCGATCACTCGACCGATCAGATACAAAGCGGGAACAGCCGCGGTGAGCGGCAGCGCCACTCCGGCCGTCATGTGCACGAAACGCGACGGGTAGTCATAACTGGCCACCCGCAGCCCGATCAGCGCGCACACCCCGGCCGCGAGCCCGAGCAGCGCGCCCGAGGCACCCACGTCCGTCAGCTGTCCGACCACGATCCCCGCGCCCGCCGCGGCGAGCAGCGAGACCACCACGGAGACCGGCCCCGGCAGCGGCAGCGCGCGGGCCGGGACGGCGACGGCCACCGCCGCCGCGCCCACCGCCACCGCGTGCGGGATCGCCGCGAGGTAGCCGGCGGCCAGGATCGCGAGCGCCGCCGAGGCCACGGTCGCCATCAGGCCGTACATCCGCTCGTCCGGGTCCGCGTGGCTGCGCAGCTGGAGCACCAGCGTCAGCAGCACCCACACCCCGAGCGTGCCCAGGATCGCCGCGGGCGCGTGCTCGTCGCCGACGGCGAGCAGCGCCGCGTCGGCGACCAGGCCGCCCAGGAAGGCGAGCGCGATGCCCTGCCGGGCGGGCCACATCCCGTTGAGCCGGAACCAGCCCGCGGCCGTGACGGCCTGGAGCAGCACCATCGGCACCACCAGCGCGTACTGCCCGATGCCGGACGCGGCCGCGAGCAGCAGGCCGAGGACGGCGGTGAGCGCGGCGGGCTGCATCCCGGGCGCGATGATCGGCGAGCGCCCCTCGGCGCGGGCCCGCTGGGCGTCGGTGACGCGGGTGTTGCCGACGGTGGTGGGCGGGCTGTAGGCGGGGCCGTCGGCCGGGGCGGGCGCGGCGGGCGGCGGTTCGTACGCCGACGCCTCCGGCGGCAGCGGTACGGACCCGGTCTGCGGCGGCAGGTACGCGGTGTCGGCGGCGGGCTGCGCGTACGCCTGCGCGTACTGCTGCTGCATCGGCTGCGGCTGCACGGGCTGCTGGACCGGCTGCCGCTGCACGGGCTGCGGCTGGATGGTGGGCTGGTACTGGGTGTCCCAGGTCTGGCCCTCCCACGTCTGCGTGTACTGCTGCTGCTCCTGGTGCGACGGATCGTGCGGGAACTGCTGCGGCTGCTGGTGCTGGACCGGCTGCTGCTGGAGCGGCTGCCCGTACTGGTCGTACTGCTGCTGCGGCTGGTGCTGCTGCTGGTACGCGTCGTACTGCTGCTGGTACTGCTGGACCGGCTGCCCGTACTGGTCGAAGCGCGGGTACGGCTCGTCGTACGGCTGCGGGTACTGCTGATCGCTCATGACGTGGGGGTCACCCTCCTGCGAACGGCGGGAGCACCTCGACCGTGCCGCCCTCGGCAAGCCGTACGGTCTCATGCCCGCGCGTCCCGACGGGGTCACCGTCGACCAGGAACGAGCACCTGAGCAGTACGCGGGTCAGCTCGCCGGGGTGGCGCTCGCGCACCGCGTCGAGCGCCTCGGCCAGTGTGGCCGCCGCGTACGGCTCCTCCGCGACACCGGCGGCGGACTTGGCCGCGGCCCAGAAGCGGATGGTTCCCGCTGCCATGGCGACCCTCCTTTCGTCGTCCCCCATGATGGGCTACGCCACCGACAGCCACTGCGCGATCCGGCGCAGCAGCTCCTCGCCGGCCGCGTTCTCCGCGTGCCCCATCCCTTCCTCCAGCCACAACCGCGCAGGTCCGGCGGCCGCCAGCATCCTGGGGTGGTCGAGCGGGAAGTACGGGTCGCGGTCGCCGTGGACGATCAACAGCGGGGTCGGCGCGATCAGCGGGACCGCCTCGACCGGCGAGAGCGGCACCGGGCTCCACTCCTTGGAGTCGATCCGGGTGGCGAAGCCGAGCCGCCCGACCAGGCGCCCGGCGGGCCGGGTCACCAGCCAGTGCAGCCG
Organism: Streptomyces melanogenes; assembly: GCF_014649795.1. Classification (GTDB taxonomy): domain Bacteria; phylum Actinomycetota; class Actinomycetes; order Streptomycetales; family Streptomycetaceae; genus Streptomyces; species Streptomyces noboritoensis. The sequence goes on along the minus strand of NZ_BMTS01000002.1, from coordinate 111,937 downwards.
CCGCATGGGGGCGGTCCCCCGGTAGTACCAACGGGCCGGCGCACTGACGGAGACGACGGCATCCGTCCGCGCATCCGTGAGCCCCTTGTGCATCGCCGCGTGCCGCAGGACCACCGATCCGCCCATGGAGAAGCCGACGGTCACCACGCGCGCGTAGCCGAGTGATCTCGCCCACTCCACGGCCGCCGCCAGGTCGAGCACCTCGCGGTCGCCGACCGTGGAGCGCCCGCCGGAGCCGCCGTGGCCCCGAAAGGAGAACGTCACCACGCCCGCGTACTGGGCGAACACCCCCGCCGCCCGCCGCACCGCGGGCCGGGCCGCCGACCCCGTGAAACCGTGCGCGACCACGACCGCGGTGTCCGTCGGACCCGCCGTGCAGGGGTCGTGGAAAGCCTCGATCGGCACACCGTCCGAGGTGCGCAGAGTTGCGCGCCGCGGTCCCCTAGTGATCGAGGAAACATCCACAGTGTGAAATCGGCCCTCTGCCCCGGAACTCATGTGGGCTATTCTGCTGGGCAGAGGATCCGGGCAGCGCAGCCCCCGGGTCCTTTTGCGTTTCCTGGTCGTTGTTACGAGCAGGTGAACAAAGGCTCTCAGGGCGCGGGAGCCGGGCAGCGAAAGCAGTGCCGTAAACGTCCTCGCAGGGACCGAGGAGGAACCGACGTTATGGGCGAGCAGACCGTGCACGAACCGAAGAAACCGAAACAGACGACCGTGGCGGGTGAGGCGCGATGAGCTCCTTGCTGCTCCTGACCAACGCCCTCCAGCCGTCGACCGAGGTGCTTCCCGCGCTCGGCCTGCTGCTGCACAACGTGCGCGTGGCCCCCGCCGAGGGCCCGGCCCTGGTGGACACCCCCGGTGCCGACGTGATCCTCGTCGACGGCCGCCGCGACCTCCCGCAGGTCCGCTCCCTCTGCCAGCTGCTGCGCTCCACCGGCCCCGGCTGCCCGCTGATCCTGGTGGTCACCGAGGGCGGCCTTGCCGCCGTCACCGCCGACTGGGGCATCGACGACGTGCTCCTGGACACCGCGGGTCCCGCCGAGGTCGAGGCACGGCTGCGGCTCGCGATGGGCCGCCAGCAGATCACCTCCGACGACTCCCCCATGGAGATCCGCAACGGCGACCTCTCCGTGGACGAGGCGACCTACAGCGCCAAGCTCAAGGGCCGGGTCCTGGACCTCACCTTCAAGGAGTTCGAGCTCCTGAAGTACCTGGCACAGCACCCCGGCCGGGTCTTCACGCGCGCGCAGCTGCTGCAGGAGGTGTGGGGGTACGACTACTTCGGCGGTACGCGGACGGTCGACGTCCACGTACGGCGACTGCGGGCCAAGCTCGGCCCCGAGCACGAGTCGCTGATCGGTACCGTCCGGAATGTCGGCTACCGGTTCGTCACCCCCGAAAAGGTCGAACGGGCGGCGGAAGAAGCCAAGGCCAAGGCGGCCGCGGAATCCGTGGCCTCCGCACCGGTCCCGCCCGCCGCGGAGCCGGAGGAAGCCTCCGTACGCCCTGCCCAGAGGTAGGTCACCCCGCGTAGACTCCCGCTCGTGGCCAAGGTGACGCGGGATGATGTGGCGAGACTGGCGGGTACGTCGACCGCGGTCGTCAGCTACGTCATCAACAACGGACCGAGGCCGGTCGCCCCGGCCACGCGCGAGCGGGTACTCGCCGCGATCAAGGAGCTGGGCTACCGGCCGGACCGGGTTGCCCAGGCGATGGCCTCCCGGCGCACGGACCTCATAGGCATGATCGTCCCGGACGCGCGCCAGCCGTTCTTCGCGGAGATGGCGCACGCGGTGGAGCAGGCGGCGGCCGAACGCGGGAAAATGGTCCTGGTCGGCAACTCCGACTATCTGGACGACCGCGAGGTCCACTATCTGCGGGCGTTCCTCGGCATGCGGGTCGCGGGTCTGATCCTGGTCAGCCAGGGTCCCAGCGAGCGCGCGGCGGCCGAGATCGACGCCTGGGACGCGCGCGTGGTGCTGCTCCATGAACGGCCGGAGGCGATCGACGACGTGGCCGTCGTCACGGACGACATCGGCGGGGCGCAGCTGGCCACGCGCCACCTGTTGGAACACGGTCACGCGTACGTGGCGTGCCTCGGCGGGGTCGAGTCGACCCCGGCGGTCGGCGACCCGGTGGCGGACCATGTGGAGGGCTGGCGGCGGGCGATGCTGGAGTCCGGGCGCTCGGTGGAGGGGCGGCTCTTCCAGGCGCCGTACAACCGGTACGACGCGTACCGGGTGGCGCTGGAGATCCTGGGCGGGCCCGAGCGGCCCCCGGCGATCTTCTGCTCCACGGACGACCAGGCGATCGGGGTCCTTCGCGCGGCGCGCGAGCTGCGGATCGATGTGCCGGGGGAGCTGGCGGTGGCGGCCTTCGACGACGTGAAGGAGGCGGGTCTGACGGACCCGCCCCTGACGACGGTCGCCTCCGACCGTCCCGCGATGGCCCGCGCGGCGGTGGACCTGGTCCTGGACGACGCGCTGCGGGTGGCGGGGTCGCGCCGGGAACGCCTGAAGCAGTTCCCGTCGCGGTTGGTGATCCGCCGGTCCTGCGGCTGCGGCTAGCTTTCGCGGGCCTTCGTCTGCGGGCCGGTGGCGGGCTGGTCGCGCAGCTCCCCGCGCCCCTAGGGGGTACGGGCGACGGCGATGGCGAAGCCGAGCCATTTAGGGGCGCGGGGAACTGCGCGACCAGTTGGGGACGGCCCGCAGACAAAGCCGCCCGCCCGCCAGAGGGCTTTGGGGAAGGGGCGGGGTGGGGGGTGCCCTACGCGAGCACCCCCCGGCCCGCAGACGAACGGCTAGTCGTTCAGCTCGACCTGGATCTCGACCTCGACGGGCGCGTCCAGGGGGAGGACCGCGACGCCGACCGCGCTGCGGGCGTGAACACCCTTGTCGCCCAGCACGGCACCCAGGAGCTCGCTCGCCCCGTTGATCACACCCGGCTGCCCGGTGAAGTCGCTCGCCGAGGCGACGAATCCGACGACCTTCACGACGCGCGCGATCCGGTCGAGGTCACCCGCGACGGACTTCACCGCGGCGAGGGCGTTCAGCGCGCAGATACGGGCCGCGTCCTTCGCCTCCTCGGCCGTGACCTCCGCACCGACCTTGCCGGTCAGCGTGAGCTTGCCCTCAACGATCGGCAGCTGCCCGGAGGTGTACACGTACACACCCGACCGCACGGCCGGCTGGTACGCGGCCAGCGGCGGCACGACCTCCGGCAGCGTCAGGCCGAGCTCGGCCAGCTTCGCCTCCACCGCGCCGCTCATGCCTGCTTCTCCCGCTTCAGGTAGGCCACCAGCTGCTCGGGGTTGTTCGGCCCGGGAACGACCTGGACCAGCTCCCAGCCGTCCTCGCCCCAGGTGTCCAGAATCTGCTTGGTCGCGTGCACGAGAAGGGGCACGGTCGCGTATTCCCACTTGGTCATGGGGCCGACTGTAGCCGCTGCCGGAGGCAGCCTCATGCGTAGGCCGCCGGGCGACTGGTTAGGCTCGACGACGTGAGCAGGCTCCAGGTCGTCAGCGGCAAGGGCGGTACCGGCAAGACCACGGTCGCCGCTGCCCTCGCGCTCGCCCTCGCGACGGAGGGCAAGCGCACGCTCCTCGTCGAGGTCGAGGGCAGACAGGGCATCGCACAGCTCTTCGAGGCGGAGACCCTTCCGTACGAGGAGCGGAAGATCGCCGTGGCGCCCGGCGGCGGGGAGGTGCACGCGCTGGCGATCGACGCCGAGCGGGCCCTGCTCGACTACCTCCAGATGTTCTACAAGCTGGGTTCGGCGGGCCGCGCCCTGAAGAAGCTCGGCGCCATCGACTTCGCCACCACCATCGCCCCGGGCGTCCGCGACGTCCTGCTGACCGGCAAGGCGTGCGAAGCCGTCAGGCGTAAGGACAAGCACGGGCGGTACGCGTACGACCATGTGGTCATGGACGCCCCGCCCACCGGGCGGATCACCCGCTTCCTCAACGTCAACGACGAGGTCGCCGGGCTCGCCAAGATCGGCCCGATACACAACCAGGCGCAGGCCGTGATGCGGGTGCTGAAGTCCCCCGAGACGGCCGTGCACCTGGTGACGCTCCTGGAGGAGATGCCGGTCCAGGAGACCGCCGACGGGATCGCCGAGCTGCGCGCCGCCGATCTGCCGACCGGCGCCGTCATCGTGAACATGGTCCGCCCGCACCTGCTGGACGAGGAGGCGGTCCGGGGCGTCACCGGCGACCGGCGCAAGGAGGTCGCCAAGGCGCTCACCCGCGCCGGGGTCACCGGCTCGGCGAAGCTGGTCACCCCGCTGCTCCAGGAGGCCGCCGAGCACGCCGAGCGGGTGGAGCTGGAGCGCGAACAGCGGGCGGTGGTGGGCGGGTTGGGTCTGCCCGTGCACGAACTGCCCCTGATCGGCGAGGGAATGGATCTGGCCGGGCTCTACCGCCTGGCCGCCGAGCTGCGGAACTCCGGGGTGGGAAGCAAGTGAGCATGGACGCGGCGGCGCCGCTCGACATCGACCCCCTGCTCGACGACCCGAAGACGCGGATCGTGGTGTGCTGCGGCTCCGGCGGGGTGGGCAAGACCACCACGGCGGCGGCGCTGGGGCTGCGGGCCGCCGAGCGCGGCCGCAAGGTGGTCGTGCTGACCATCGACCCGGCGCGCAGGCTCGCCCAGTCCATGGGTATCGACTCGCTCGACAACACCCCGCGCCGGGTCAAGGGCGTCGAGGGCGACGGCGAGCTGCACGCCATGATGCTCGACATGAAGCGGACCTTCGACGAGATCGTCGAGGCGCACGCGGACCCGGAGCGCGCCCGGGCGATCCTCTCCAACCCCTTCTACCAGTCCCTGTCGGCCGGTTTCGCGGGCACGCAGGAGTACATGGCGATGGAGAAGCTGGGCCAGCTGCGGGCCCGCGACGAGTGGGACCTGATCGTCGTGGACACCCCGCCGTCGCGCTCGGCGCTGGACTTCCTGGACGCGCCGAAGCGGCTGGGGTCGTTCCTGGACGGCAAGTTCATCCGGCTGCTGATGGCGCCCGCGAAGATGGGCGGCCGGGCCGGGATGAAGTTCCTCAACGTCGGCATGTCGATGATGACCGGCACGCTCGGCAAGCTCCTCGGCGGGCAGCTGCTGCGGGACGTCCAGACGTTCGTGGCGGCGATGGACACGATGTTCGGCGGCTTCCGCACCCGCGCCGACGCCACCTACCGGCTGCTCCAGGCCCCTGGCACGGCCTTCCTCGTGGTCGCGGCGCCGGAGCGGGACGCGCTGCGCGAGGCCGCGTACTTCGTGGAGCGGCTGGCGGCCGACACGATGCCGCTGGCGGGTCTCGTCCTGAACCGGGTGCACGGCAGCGGCGCGGCCCGGCTGTCGGCCGAGCGGGCGCTCGCGGCGGCGGAGCACCTGGACGAGGACCGGGGCGGCGAGGACCGGGGCGAGGGCCGTGGGGAAAATCTTGTCGACGGCCGCATTGTCGATCAGGGGTCCGGGAAGGCTGAGGATCGTGGCACCGGTGGTTCCTCTCCCGAAGCTCCCTCCCCCACCGGTTCCGAGGACAGCGCGTCCCAGGACAGCGCACCCGAACACGGCGTGTCGGTCGACCGGCTGACCGCCGGTCTGCTGCGCCTGCACGCCGAGCGGATGCAGGTGCTCGCCCGCGAGCAGCGCACGCGAGACCGCTTCACCGCACTCCACCCCGAAGTCCCGGTGGCCGAAGTGGCCGCCCTGCCCGGCGACGTACACGATCTCGCCGGGCTCCGGGCCATCGGGGAACGGCTCGCGGCCCAGGAAGAGACGGCCGGAGCGCTCTGATACGTCTGGTTACGTACGTGTCGTACGTGCGCGGGCTTACCCCACGGCCGCGTACGTCTCGTCCACGGCGTGCCGGTAGGCGTACGCCTCCTCGTCGTCGATGCCCACGGGCAGGATGCCCGTGCTGCGCTCGTACTCCGTACGCGCCGTCTCCAGGAGACGCCGCCAGGACGTGACGGTGGGCCGGCGGCGCAGCAGTGCGCGGCGCTCCCGTTCCGTCATTCCGCCCCACACGCCGAATTCGACGCGGTTGTCCAGTGCGTCCGCGAGGCACTCGGTCCGCACCGGACATCCGGTGCACACCGCCTTCGCCCTGTTCTGAGCCGCACCCTGTACGAACAGTTCGTCCGGATCGGTAGTGCGGCAGGCTGCCTGCGCACTCCAGTCGGTTACCCAGCCCATGCCGGCGCCGTCCTCTCCCGAATCGAGGCTCCCCCACGGCGGCAGAGGCATATTCACCGCTGCCAGTTGAGGACGTTACGGAAGGTGGGCACAGCGCAACACCCCCTTCGGGCCCAATCTTGAATGGCCCGAACGGACTATGCGTACGCGGCAGATCACCCAACGGAGTGAGCTGGGGACATAAGTGACAAACCCGACCAAGCGGGACGTTCCAGTTGAGCCACAACGGACGCCTGATGACGCATGAGGCGTAAACGGACGGCGATTCGGGACGGCCGCCCTCTTGCGAGAGTTGAACGGCGATAAACATCGACTTGATGCACAACCGCACTGCTGTGACAGTTGAGAGCAGCTTAGGCCAGAGCATTGACCCGTGTCCGGCGAATCAGAACGTAGGCTGCCCCCATGGCAAAGAAGCGCTCGGGCGGTGGTCTGACCGGGACCCAGCAGGCCGCCAAGTTCGTCGGGGTGAGTGTGCTCTCCGGAGCGGTGCTCGCGGGCATCGCGCTGCCGGCGTTCGGCGCGCTGGGGCTCGCGGCCAAGGGCACGGTCGAGGGGTTCGACGAGATCCCCGCCAATCTGAAGACCCCGCCGCTGAGTCAGCGCACCACGATCCTGGACTCCAAGGGCGGTCCGATCGCGACCGTGTACTCGCGCGACCGCACGGTGGTCCCGCTCGCGGACATCTCGCCGTACATGCAGAAGGCGATCGTCGCGATCGAGGACTCGCGCTTCTACGAGCACGGCGCGATCGACCTCAAGGGCGTGCTGCGCGCGCTCAACAAGAACGCCACGTCGGGCGGGGTGGCCCAGGGCGCGTCCACCCTCACCCAGCAGTACGTGAAGAACGTCTTCGTGGAGGAGGCCGGCGACGACCCCGACAAGGTCGCCGAGGCCACCCAGCAGACGCTCGGCCGCAAGGTCAAGGAGCTGAAGTACGCGATCCAGGTCGAGGAGGAGCTCGGCAAGAAGAAGATCCTGGAGAACTACCTCAACATCACGTTCTTCGGGCAGCAGGCGTACGGCGTCGAGGCCGCCGCCAAGCGCTACTTCTCCAAGCCGGCCAAGGACCTGAAGCTGGAGGAGGCCGCCATGCTGGCGGGCATCGTCCAGTCGCCGAGCCGGTACGACCCGGTCAACGACGCGCAGGAGGCCAAGAAGCGCCGGGACACGGTGCTCCAGCGGATGGCCGACATGAAGGACGTCTCGCAGGCCGAGGCGGACCGCGCCAAGGCCGCCCCGATCAAGCTGAAGGTCTCCAAGCCGAAGAACGGCTGCATCACGGCCGTCAGCGGCGCGGGCTTCTTCTGCGACTACGTGCGCGAGGTCTTCCTCTCCGACCCGGTCTTCGGCAAGACCAAGGAGGAGCGGGCCAAGCTGTGGAACCAGGGCGGTCTCACCGTCCGCACGACCCTGGACCCGCAGGCCCAGCAGTCCGCCCAGGCCTCCATCAAGGACCACGTCTACCAGTCGGACAAGGTCGCCACGGCGGTCACCCTGGTCCAGCCCGGCACCGGCAAGATCATGGCGATGGGCCAGTCGCGGCCGTACGGCTTCGGCAACCACGAGACGCAGATCAACTTCTCGGTGAACAAGCAGATGGGCGGCTCGAACTACGGCTTCCCGGTCGGCTCGACCTTCAAGCCGTTCCTGGCCGCCGCCGCGATCGAGGGCGGCAAGCCGCCCACGCAGCAGTACCCGTCGCCGTTCGAGATGGCGTACCCGGCGACCGTGCAGACGTGCGGCGCCAAGCCGTGGGTGAACGTCCGCAACGAGTCGCTGGAGAACGAGAACGAGTCCGAGCACGGGCCGTACGCGCTGAGGACGGCGATGGAGAAGTCCGTCAACACGTACTTCGTGCAGATGCTCGGCGAGATCGGCATGTGCCCGGTGTCGCAGATGACGGACAAGCTGCACGTGGTGCAGGGCAACGGCGCGAAGCTCCCGATGGTGCCGTCCGCGCTGACGCTGGGCTCCACCGGCATCTCCCCGCTGAACATGGCGAGCGCGTACGCGGCCTTCGCCAGCCGGGGCACCTACTGCACGCCGGTCGCCATCGAGTCGATCAAGAAGGCGGACGGTACGGCGCTGCCGGTGCCGAAGTCCTCGTGCAGCCAGGCGATGTCCCAGAACACGGCGGACAGCGTCAACACGCTGCTGCGCGGCGTGACCGACTCCGGTACGGGTGCGCTGGCGGGCCTCTCGGACCGCGACAACGCGGGCAAGACCGGCACCACCGACCAGCGCAAGAACGCCTGGTTCGTCGGCTACACGCCGAACATGTCGGGCGCGGTGTGGGTCGGCAGCCCGTCGCAGAGCGTCGAGATGGAGAACATCACGATCGGCGGCGTGTACAAGGAGAAGGTGTACGGCGGTGAGGTCCCCGGACCGATCTGGAAGGACGCCATGACCGGCGCCCTCTCCGGCCAGCCCGCCCCCAACTTCGTACGGGTCGACATCCCCGACCCGCAGCCCAAGGACCCGCCGGCGGGCGACGGGGGCGACAACGCGAAGGGCAAGGGCAAGGGCGGCAAGAAGCACCGCCCCGGCGACAACAAGCCGGGCGGCGGCATCACCGTCCCGCCCAACCCCGGCATCACCATCCCGCCGGGAGTGATCGGCGGGGCGACGACGGACGGGGCGATCGGCGGGAACTTCCCGTAGGCCCTCGGCTCGCATACGACGGAAGGGGCGCCCGGGATCACCCGGGCGCCCCTTCCGCGTACGTACGCGGGCGGTGCGTCAGCCCGCCAGCAGGCTCTTGACGGCCGCCGACACCCGGCCGCCGTCCGCGAGCCCGGCCACCTTCGGCTTCACGATCTTCATCACGGCGCCCATGGCCTTCGGGCCCTCGGCGCCCGCGGCCCTGGCCTCCGCCACGGCCTCCAAGACGATCGCGTGGAGCTCGTCGTCGGTGAGCTGCTTGGGCAGGTACGCGTCGAGGATCTCGCCCTCGGCCCGCTCCTTCGCCGCCGACTCGGCCCGGCCGCCCTGGTCGAACGCCTCGGCCGCCTCACGCCGCTTCTTCGCCTCCTTGGCGATCACCTGCAGCACCTCGTCGTCGGAGAGCTCGCGCGCGCTCTTGCCCGCGACCTCCTCCTTGGCGATGGCGGTGAGGGTCAGTCGCAGCGTCGACGAGCGCAGCTCGTCGCGCGCCTTCATGGCGGTGGTGAGGTCGTCCTTGAGCGTGGCCTTGAGCGTGGTCATGCGCCTAGTGTGGCAGGTGGCGCACCCGGGGCGCGTGCCAGTTTCACGCCGGGAGCGCGGGTCCGGGCGTACGCGGGGCGCGGGCAGGGGCGTACGGGACGTCCGCGAACCACCCGCGAAGGCCGTAGGAGTACGTACGTCTGCAACGATGGACGCATGCGCGCGCGATACGGGATTCCTCTGAAGACGACGGCGGCCATCACGGCGATCGGGGCGGCCGGTATCGCCTACGCGGCGGGCATCGAAGCCCGGTCCTTCCGGCTCCGCCGGGTGACGGTCCCGGTGCTGCCGCGCGGCGCGCGCCCGCTGCGCGTGCTCCAGGTCTCGGACATCCACATGGTCGGCGGCCAGCGCAAGAAGCGCGCCTGGCTCCAGTCGCTGGCCGGGCTGCGCCCGGACTTCGTGGTCAACACGGGCGACAACCTGTCGGACACGGAGGGCGTGCCGGAGGTCCTGGACGCGCTGGGCCCGCTGATGGAGTTCCCCGGGGTGTACGTCTTCGGCTCGAACGACTACTACGGCCCGAGGCTGCGCAACCCCGCCCGCTATCTGCTGGAGAAAGTCCAGGGCAAGCACGGCCTGAACGGCAACCCGCCCGCGGTCGGTGTCGTCCACAACCCGTGGGAGGAGCTCCGGGACGCGTTCGACACGGCGGGCTGGGTCGGCCTGAGCAACACGCGCGGCCGCCTCAAGCTGGAGGGCGGCTTCGAGCTCGCCTTCACGGGCCTGGACGACCCGCACATCAAGCGGGACCGGTACGAGAAGGTGGCGGGCGGCCCGGAGAAGGACGCGGACCTGTCGATCGCGGTGGTCCACGCCCCGTACCTGCGCTCCCTGGACGCCTTCACCGCCGACGGCTACCCCCTGATCCTGGCCGGCCACACCCACGGCGGCCAGCTGTGCGTCCCCTTCTACGGGGCCCTGGTCACCAACTGCGACCTGGACACGGACCGGGTGAAGGGCCTCTCCACCCACGAGTCGGCGGGCAACCGCGCCTACCTGCACGTCTCGGCGGGCTGCGGCACGAACCGCTACACCCCGGTCCGCTTCGCCTGCCCCCCGGAGGCCACCCTGCTGACCCTGACACCCCGCCCGTGACGGCCCCCCGAAACCGGATTTCGTCTCCGGCCGCCGGTGGGCTAAAGTAAACGACGTCGCCGCGACAACCGGTGACATCGGGGTGTAGCGCAGCTTGGCAGCGCGCTTCGTTCGGGACGAAGAGGTCGTGGGTTCAAATCCCGCCACCCCGACAGCCGAAACAGCAGGAGAGCCATCTACTCACGTGAGTAGGTGGCTCTTCTGTTTCTGCGTGCGCGCCGTACACCCTCCCGAGGCACCCCCGCGCGCGTCCCCCCGCAGCCTCCCCCCTCCCCTGCCCCCGCCCGCTAGCGTCCCGGCCATGGACACGCTCATCTTCGGGGGGCTGCTGGTCGTCGTCGTGGGGATTTGGCGGCGGGGGGTGGTGGGGGTCGGGGTGTGGTGGGTGGTGTTTGTGGCTACCTGTTTCCTGCTCGCGCATCACATCACCAGCGGGCTCGGGCTGGGGCTGAGTTACTGATGGACGACAGTGGTGGTACGCCCAGCACCTCCCCCGTAGCCGTCGCCATCGATGAGCGGCGCGGGGTGCTCGGGCAGGTGCAGTACTGGTTCGCCTGTCTCTTCGCCGTCGGGTGGACCGGGGTCGTGTGCGGCGGGCTCGCCGTGCAGTTCGGGGACTGGGACTATCCCTGTCCGCTCTGCATGGTGCAGCGGATGTTCATGCTGCTGGCCGCGCTCGGGGCCGCGTACGTCGTACGGCAGGGGATGACCGGGCGGGTGTCCGGGAGCGACTACATGACCGGGTGGGGGCTCGCGCTCGTCGCCTGTGTGGGCGGGGGGTTCACCTCGTGGCGGCAGACCATGCTGCACATCCTGCCCGGCGACAAGGGATACGGCAGCCCCGTCCTCGGGCTGCATCTGTACGTCTGGGCCTGGGTCCTCTTCGTGGCGTCGATCCTCGCCGTCGGCGTCGTCCTCGCCTTCGCGCCCGTCACCGCCGACCGCGTGCTTCCCGCCTCACCCCTGCGGGCCGTCGGGCGGTGCGTGCTCGCCTTCGTCGCGCTCGTCATCGCCGTGAATCTCGTCGCTGTCTTTCTGCTGGAAGGGTTTCACTGGTTCCTACCTGACGATCCGTCGCGGTATCAGTTCTTCTACGACGTCCATCTGCTGCCCTGAGCCGCCGGGCCCGGGCCACCGTCTTCGCGGCCCGGGCCCCTCCTCGATGGTCGGGCTGCTACTGCATCGGCCTCGATGCCTCTATCTCGATCCCCTTCACCATCATCCGGTCGTCGTACGCCACCCGGACGAACTGGCCGTGCCGGAACGCGCTCAGGACCCGCTCGATCACGAACTGGCTCGGGTGCGGCAGCCGCACCTGGCGGCCGTTGACCACCAGGGTCATGGACGCCTCGATCCCCGGGAACGGGGCGATCGGCGCCTGTACGGCTGTTGCGTACGCGACGAAGTACTGCGCCTGCGGTTGTGCCTGGGGCTGGGGCTGCGCCTGGGGCTGGGTGCCCGGCTGCTGGCCGAACTGCTGGAGCAGCGACTGGAACGGCTGCTGCTGGCCCAGCTGGTGCAGCTGCTGCTGGAGGTGCTGCGGGACGCCCTGGCCCTGCCCCTGCCCTTGGCCGATTCCCTGGCCCTGACCGAAGCCCTGCCCCGGACCCATCCCCTGGCCCATCCCCTGACCCGTGCCCTGCTCGAACTGCTGCGGTACGAAGGACGTCATCTCTGTTCCCCTTTCCTCGTGTTGGGGGTCACCTCTCGCCCGTCACCGTCACGCCCACGACCTCGTCGGCATCGGTGTACCGGACGCGTACGGCGTGGCGGCCGCCCGCGAACGCGGTGTGGACCGCCAGGCGGACGTGCGGCTCGGGGTCGGTGAGGGTGCGCCACGCCCCGTTCACGTACAGGCGCAGGCGCGTGGTGCTGTGGTGCGCGTCGAGAGGGTCGGGCGGGTCCGGCAGCAGGTCGTCCCAGAAGCGTTCCGCCACGCCCTCCGTGATGCGGCGCGGTACGAGGTGGGCCACCGCGGCGCGCAGGTCCGGGCGGGTGCCGATGCGCTGCGAGGACGGGCGGCCCGGCGCCTCCCGCTGCGGCGAGCCGGTGCGGCGCAGGAGCTCGCGCAGGGGCTCGGGCGCCAGCGGGGCCAGGCCCGCCGTGCGCAGCATCCCCTGGAGCGCGGCCAGCACGCCCGCGACCTGCGCGGCCGCCGGTGACGTGCCGGAGAACGCGTCCGTGTACCAGGTGTCCTCCGACTGCCCGCCCTGCAGCTCGCCCGGCCGGTTCCAGAAGCCGCCCGCCGTGGTGACCTCGTGGCCCCAGCCCTGGGCGTCCACCCGCGTACCGAAGTTGGAGAAGCCCAGGCGGGAGCGGTCGGGGCCGTGGTCGCGGCCGTGCGTGCCCGGCGGCGGGGCGCCCGCGCCGACCACGATCGCGCCGGAGGACGGGGCCGCCGGGTCGAACGGGTTGCGCCACCACGCCGGGAAGCCGTCCGGGCGCGCCTCGTACAGCGCGTCGTCCAGGCTCTCCGCGCCGTTGCCGGCCGCCTCGACGACCACCACGCCGCGCGCCGTCGCGTACCGCACGGCCGCGTAGTCGTCGGGCCACCACTCCAGCGGGATGTGACCGCGCTGGTCGTCGTCGGCCGCGTAGCCGAAGCGCGGGCCGGGGCGGTGCAGCGGGACCAGCAGGATGTCGCCGGGGGTGAGGCGGTCGGCGGCGCCGGTGATGGCCCGGGCCGTGCCGATGCCGTGGATCGACGCGACCGCGAGGACCGCCTCCGGGACGATGCCGAGCGTGCCGCTGCCGGTGCGGCTGCCGCCGAGCACCCCGAGCACGCCGGTTCCGTGGTTGCGCCAGGCCAGGTCCTCGACGGGGGTGCCCGCGACGATCCCGGCGAGCTTGGGCCCGAGGTCGCGGTGGCCGAGCTGCCAGGCCGCCTCGACGTCGACGATGCTCACGCCCTCGCCGGAGCCGCCCGCCTGGAGCCACGCCCAGGCCGCGTCCACGCCGTCGGGCGCGGGGCCCAGGTAGCCCTGGCGGCCGCTGAAGTCGGGGGTGGCGGCCCCTTCCTTCTCGCGCCGCCCTTCGTCGGCGCGCGCGTCGCCGTCGTCCTTCGCGCCGAACGGGCCCGTCGCCGGGAGCGCGCTCGGCTTCACGTACGCCGTGTCGATCCCGGGCAGGCCCGCGAGCCGGGAGGCGAGCTCCTCCAGGCGGTCCTCGCCGCCGCGCACGCGGTGGAAGAGCGTGAGGTCGGGTACGTCGACGCCGTGCCGGGGGAGCAGCGCCAGCGCCTCACGCACCCGGGCCTCACTGCCGAACAGCGGCTCCAGGGCCAGCTGTTGGTCCATCAGGAACATGTCCAGGGCGGACGATCCCGGGGGCGCCTCGGAGATCGGCGAGCCGTCCTGTACGAGTTCGGGGCGGGCGACCACGATCAGCTCCCGCTCGACCGGGTGGTACGCGAAGCCCGCGCCCTCGGGCCCGGGGTCCTGTGCCCCGGCCGCGCCGGCCGTGCCGAGCGAGTCGCCCATGGTTCCCACTCCCCATCAGTGCGTCGACGTCTGTCAGCTGTCATCCGTCCGCCGGGGAGAACCCTGCTGCGGGGACCCAGACCTGTACAGGACGCAATCTCGACAAAGGCCGACGCGAGCGAGACACGGCCGAATAGAGCCGAAGAGGCCCGACGCGAGAGGGGCGCGTATCAGTCACCTCTATCGCGGGTGCGAACACCCAGGTCAGAGGCCTTGTCGATACATTCGCGCATCGGATACGTTCATGTATCCGAGAGAGGGAGCCCATGACCACCGCCACCCCGCCCAAGCGCGTCACCTCGCGCCGCGCCCGCACCCGGCGGCGGCTGCTCGACTCCGCGCTCGACGTGTTCGCCGAGGAGGGCTTCGGCCGGTCCACGGTCGAGCAGATCTGCGAGCGGGCCGGATACACCCGCGGCGCCTTCTACTCGAACTTCACCTCGCTCGACGAGCTGTTCCTCGCCATGTGGGAGGAGCGCTCGACCCGGCTGCTCGCGGACGTGCGCGCCGCCCTCGACGAGGTGTCGGCGGCCGCGCCCGAGGACGCCGTGCGGGCCGCGCTGCGGGCCATCCCGGTGGACGACGCCTGGTACCGGGTCACCGCCGAGTTCACCGCGCACGCCCTGCGCAACCCCGCCCTGCGGCGCGTGATGGCCGCCCGGGAGCGGGCGATCCAGGACGCCGTGCTGCCCGCGGTCGTCGAGGCGCTCGGGCGCACCGGGCGCCGGGTCACCGACGAGGACGCGCTGGGTCAGGCGCTCGTCGCCGTCCACGACGGCACCGCCGTCCAGGTCCTGCTCGACCCCGGCAGCGAGGCCGTCCTGGCCCGCCGCGAAGCGCTCTTCCTGCACGTCCTTCAGGCCTACAGCACCGCAACCTCCTAACCCCTACCTCCCAGGAGACCGCCGTGAGTGACGACGCCGATGTCATCGTCGTGGGAGCCGGCCTCGCCGGGCTCGTCGCCACGTACGAACTCGTCCGCGCGGGCCGCAAGGTGCTCGTCGTCGACCAGGAGAACGAGGCCAACCTCGGCGGCCAGGCCTTCTGGTCGCTGGGCGGGCTGTTCTTCGTGAACAGTCCCGAGCAGCGCCGGATGGGCATCAAGGACTCGTACGACCTGGCGCTCGCCGACTGGATGGGCTCGGCCGCCTTCGACCGCGAGCGCGAGGACCACTGGCCGCGCCAGTGGGCGAAGGCGTACGTCAACTTCGCCGCCGGGCAGAAGCGGAGCTATCTGTACGGGCTCGGGCTGAAGGTCACGGCGACCGTCGGGTGGGCCGAGCGCGGCGCGGGCACCGCGGGCGGGCACGGCAACTCGGTGCCCCGCTTCCATCTGACCTGGGGGACCGGGCCCGAGGTCGTCCGGGTCTTCCGCGAGCCGGTCCTGGCGGCCGCCGCGCGCGGGCTCGTCACCTTCAAGTACCGCCATCGCGTGGACGACCTGATCGTCGAGGGCGGGGCGGCGGTCGGGGTGCGCGGAAGCGTCCTGGTGCCCTCGTCGGAGCCGCGCGGTGTGGCCTCCTCGCGGGAGCCCGCAGGCGAGTTCGAGCTGCGGGCGCAGGCCGTCGTCGTCACCTCCGGCGGCATCGGCGGCGACCACGACCTGGTCCGCAAGAACTGGCCGGTGGAGCGGATGGGGCCCGCGCCGCGCTCGATGGTGACCGGTGTGCCCGCGTACGTCGACGGGCGGATGCTGGGGATCACCGAGAACGCGGGCGGCTCGATCGTCAACCGCGACCGGATGTGGCACTACACCGAGGGCCTGAAGAACTGGGACCCGATCTGGCCCGGCCACGGCATCCGGATCATCCCGGGCCCGTCCTCGCTGTGGCTGGACGCGACCGGGCGGCGGCTGCCCGCGCCGCTCTTCCCCGGCCACGACACCCTCGGCACGCTCAAGCACATCGTGGGGACCGGCCACGACCACACCTGGTTCGTGCTGACGCGTTCCATCGTGGAGAAGGAGTTCGCGCTCTCCGGCTCGGAGCAGAACCCCGACATCACCGGCAAGGACCTGAAGCTGGTCCTGTCACGCGTACGCAAGGGCGCACCCGGGCCCGTGCAGGCGTTCCTCGACCACGGCGAGGACTTCGTCGTCCGCCGCTCGCTGCGCGACCTGGTCGACGGCATGAACGCGATCTCGCCCGGCCCCAAGCTCGAACTCGACCAGGTGGAGCGGGAGATCCGGGCCCGCGACCGCGAGATCGACAACGGGTACGGCAAGGACTTCCAGGTCATGTCGATGCGCAACGCGCGCGCGTACTGGCCGGACCGCATCACCCGGGTCGCCAAGCCGCACCGGCTGCTCGACCCGGCACACGGGCCGCTCATCGCCGTACGGCTGCACGTGCTGACGCGCAAGACGCTCGGCGGCCTGGAGACGACGCTCGACTCGCAGGTCGTACGGCCGGACGGGACCCCGTTCGACGGGCTGTACGCGGCCGGTGAGGTCGCCGGGTTCGGCGGCGGCGGGGTGCACGGCTACAACGCGCTGGAGGGGACGTTCCTCGGCGGCTGCATCTTCTCGGGCCGGGCGGCGGGACGGGCGCTGGCGCGGCGGCTGGCGTGAAGGCCGCGCGCCCGGCGCCAACGGCTACAACTGACCGTTGACCGCTACTCGTTGACCAGTACCGGCACGGACAGGACCGCGCTCGCCGCCTTCCCCGTGAGCGGGGGCTTCGGTACGGCGGTGAAGTCGATGCCCGCGCCCTCGGCGCGAGGTCCGGCGTGCCCGGGGGTGCCGTGGGCGGCCTCGCCCGCCTCGCCCTCCTCCGCGTACTGGAAGGAGCCGGTGCCGACGAGGTGGCCGCTCTCGTCGTAGAACGCGGCGCGCAGTTCGAGCGCGAGCACGTCGCTCACGTCGGAGGTGATGGCGAAGTGGCCGGTGACGGACGACTTCCCGGAGGCCTTCTCGGAGAGCTGGAGCTTGGTGACCCGTACGCGATCCGTGAACGGGCCCTGCTCCAGCCGCACTTCGCCCTTCGCCGGAACCTTGGCGAGGGTCGCGGCGGGTGCCGGGGCGCCGCTCGGCGCGGGGAAGGTGACGGCCGGGGCCGCCGCCTGTTCGGCCTGCGCGGGCCGCTGCCCGGCGTCGGCCTTGTCGCCGTCGGAGCCTCCGCAGGCCGTGGTGAGGGCCAGGGCGGTCAGGGCGAGAGCGGCCAGACGGATCGAGCGGTTCACTGCGTACTCCTGTGTCGGCGGGTGCGGGGCCGGGAGAGGGGTGGTCCCCCGGCCCCTGGTGAAGCATGGCCACGGCGGGTCAACCGCCGTGGGGGAGCAGGCTGTTGGGGCGGCGTTTCACGTGAAACAGCTCGTGTGGAACAGTCCGCGTTTCACGTGAAACGTCGCTCACTCGACGGCCCTGCCGCGTCAGCCGCGCGGCGCCCGGCCGAACAGCGAGCGGTACATCTTGCCGTACAGCTCGGTGTTGATCTGGCTCGCCGCGAACTTCTCGGCGCCCGGCCCGTAGGCGTAGATCGGCACGTCGGCGCCGGTGTGGTTGCCGGAGAGGTAGGTCAGCCAGAGGCTCGCCTCGGGGCTGCCGTCCTTGACGCCGGCCGCGTCGTCGGGCGTACGGAACGTCGCCGGGGCGAAGTTCTTGACGTCGCCGGAGCCGGCGCCGTTGAGGATGCCGGACGAGCGGACCGGGTCCTTGGCACCCGACTTGTCGCGCGACGGCTTCGAGTTGTTCGCCGGGTTGCCCGCGTCCGTGTTGGCCGGGGGCGCGACGGCCTCGGCGTTGGTGTACGTGCCCTTCTCGATGATGTTGAAGCCCGCGCACTCGTGGTCGGCGGTCACGATGACCAGCGTGTGCCCGTCCTTCTTGGCGAAGTCGGTCGCCGCCTTGACCGCGTCGTCGAACGCCTTGACCTCGGCGAGCGTCTGGGCCGCGTCGTTGGCGTGCGAGCGCTTGTCGATCTGGGCGCCCTCGATCTGGAGGAAGAAGCCCTTCTTGGACCGGCCGTTGAGCAGGTCGATCGACTTCTTCGCCATCTCGGAGAGGCTCGGCTCCTGCTGCTGCGGGGCGTCCGCCGGGAGCCCGGCCTTGGCCTGCTCGACGGTCAGGTTGCCGCGGTTGAAGAGGCCGACGACCTTCTTGCCCTTGACGCCGGCGAGGTCGGCCTTGGTGGCGACCTTCTGGCTGGCGGCGGTCTGCGCGGGCAGGCTCGGGTCGCCGAAGCTGCCGAGCACCTGGTAGCCCTGGGCCTGGAGGGCCTTCTGGTCGTCCGGCTCGAAGCGGGCGAGGCCACCGCCGAGGACCACGTCGGCGGTGCCGTTGCGGGCGATCTGCTCGGCGACCGGGGTGATCAGCGTCTTGTCCTCGGGGGCCTTCTCGTACGAGCCGTCCGCGTTCTTCGGAAGGCAGGCCGCGTCCGAGTAGACCGGTCCCTGGCAGCCGCGCAGCAGCACGTGGCTGAACTGGGCGCCGGGGGTGGCGTCGGTGATCTCGGCGGTGGAGACGTTGCCGGTGGCGAAGCCGGCCTTCTTGGCCTGCTCCATCAGCGTGACGCGGCGCTTCTCGTACGCGTCCACGCCGAGCGCGGCGTTGTACGTCTTCACGCCGGACGACCACGCGGTGGCGGAGCTCGCCGAGTCGGTGACCAGCGCGGGCTGGTCGGTGCCCTTCTCGACGGCGTAGGTGGCGACCGCGCCCGTGTAGGGCAGGCGCTCCATGTTCAGCTTGCCCTGGGCGCCGTAGTAGCGCTCGCGGCCGGCGGTGACGTGGGTGCGGCCCATGCCGTCGCCGAGCAGGTAGATGACGTTGTGTATCTCCTGCCCGTGGCCCGGGAACGGGCGGGCGTCGTGCTGCGGGGCGGAGTTGGCCGTGACGGCACTGCCCGCCGCGACGGCGGAGGCCAGTGCCACCACCGTCAGCGCCTTGCGGCGCTTGTGTCCCATGGATCTCATGGCGGCGAAGCTATGAGCCGAATATGAACGAGTTGTGAGGTGCGGGAGTACGGCGAACGAACGGCTTTGCCTTTCCATGGTGTTGATCCGTGGTGCGGCTCCGTCTTGTTGCCCGTCGTGTCGGCCTACCCGTACGAGAGGCCGGAGCAGATGTTGTCGTCCGCCGAGCGGGCCTTGTCCGCGACCTCGGAGGGGACGGCGGCGGGGGCGCTGTTCGAGGAGGCGTCGCCCGCCGGGGCTTCCGCGTACTTCGCACCCAGGATGACGCTGAGCCCCGGGGCCTTGGCCTGGCGCAGCAGCGCGCCGGGAAAGCGCTGGGCGAGGGCGTCGGCGTGGGCGCGTGCGCCCGGCCCGTACTCGATGACGGTGTGCACGAAGTCCTGGGTGGCGGCGGTCGCCGTGCCGGTGACCGTGTAGCCGCCCGCCTTGAGGGAGTCGGCGGCGCGGGCGGCCAGGCCCTTGGTGGTGGTGCCGTTGTAGACGGCGACGGACACCCCGGCGCCCGACGGCGGGGCGCTCGGACTCGGGCTCGGGGAGGCTGCCCGGGCCTGCTCCTGCTTGCCGCCCGCGTCCTTGCCGTCGACGGTCCGGTCCGCACGCAGGGCCGCGAAGAGCGCGTCGGCCTGCGGCTTCACTATCGCCACGCGCGCGCCCTCGTACCGCCAGGGCAGGGTGACGAACTTGGTGTTGTGCAGGTCGATGCTCTTCATCGACATGGCGAAGGAGATCAGCTTGTCGGCCGAGCCGAGGCCCGGGTCGACGGTCATGGAGGCGGTCGCGGCCTTGGCGAGCGGGAAGAGGGTGGTCGGGCTGAGGCCCTGCGACTTCACCTTCTTCATGAGGCTGGCGATGAACGCCTGCTGGCGCTGGATGCGGCCGATGTCGGAGCCGTCGCCTATGCCGTGCCGGATGCGTACGTAGTCGAGCGCCTTCTGGCCGGAGACCTCCTGGACGCCCTTGGTGAACAGCCGCTCCCCGCGCGCGTGGAGGTTGGGGTTGAGGTCGCCCTGGTAGATGTCCTTGGGCACGCAGACCTGGACGCCGCCGACGGCCTCGGTCATCTTGGCGAAGCCCGCGAAGTCCACGACGACGGTGTGGTCGACGCGCAGCCCGGTCAGCTTCTCGACGGTGTTCTGGGTGCAGGCCGGGTTGCCCTTGGCGGTGTCGCCCACGGAGAACGCCGAGTTGAACATCACGTTGTGCTGCGTCTTGGTCCAGGTGCCGTTCGGCAGCTTGCAGGGCGGTACGTCGACCAGGGTGTCGCGGGGTATGGAGACGGCCGTGGCGTGCTTGTGGTCGGCGTGGACGTGCATCAGGAACGCGGTGTCCGAGCGGCCGATGTCACCGTCGCCGTGGCCGTACTGCTCGTTGTCCCCCGCGCGCGAGTCCGAGCCGATGACCAGGACGTTCTGGCCCTTGGCCGAGGCGGCCGGGCGCTCGCCGGAGACCCCGCCGTCGTCGAAGGTGCGGATGTCGCCGTTGAGCTGGAGGTAGAGCCAGCCGACCCCGGCCACGGCGAGGACGAGCAGGGACACCAGCAGGGCGAGCACCAGACGCAGTTTGCCGCGTCTGCGCCGCCGGGCCGGGGGCGCGCCGGCGGCGCCCTTCCGGCTTCCGCCGCGCCCGTGTCCCGCCTTGTGGCTGCCTGCCATCCGTACGCCCTATCCGTGTCCGTTTGGTTGTACAGTTGCGCAATGTAGCAAGTCTTACTGAGAGAGAAGCCGAGAGGGAAGGACGACGGGATGTTCCTGCGCAATGGCCTGGAGCCCTGGCATCTGCTGATCGTTGCCGTGGTGCTGATCCTGCTCTTCGGCTCCAAGAAGCTCCCTGACACGGCGCGGGCCCTGGGCAAGTCGCTGCGGATCCTCAAGAGCGAGACGCGGGCGATGAAGGACGAGTCGGGGGGCGAGGCGGGGGCCGTGACGCCGACCGTGGTCGTCCAGCCCTCCGCCGACCGGAGCACGGCTCAGGCCTCGACCCAGACTCCCGCCCAGACCCCCGCACCGCACCCCGCCGACGCGCCGCGCCCGTAACCGCCGCCGACCCGCCCGGCATGTACACGCACGGAGTTGTCCACAGGCTGCGGACGGTGTGGGCGGGTTGTCGGCGGGGCGGCGCATGATGGGGTCCATGAACGAGATGCCGGAGTGGGAGAAGCGGTTCAGGGCGCCCCGGGTCGGGCTCCCCGACTGGGCGGAGGACGCCCCGGACCGCTCGCTGTTCGTGTCGAACGCGACGGGGACGTACGAGCTGTACGCATGGGACCGGGCGACCGGCGCCCAGCGCCAGGCGACGGACCGGCCGAACGGGACGACGGACGGGGTGCTGACGCCGGACGGCGAGTGGATCTGGTGGTTCAGCGACACGGACGGCGACGAGTTCGGCGTGTGGATGCGCCAGCCGTTCGGCGGCGGGGACGACGAGCCCGCCGTGCCCGGCCTGGAGCCGTCCTACCCGGCGGGCCTGGCGCTCGGCCGGGACGGCACGGCGGTGGTCGGCCGCTCCACCGACGACGACGGCACGACGGTCCACGTGGTGCGGCCCGGGACCGCACCGGTGGAGATCTACCGGCACCGCGAGTCGGCGGGCGTCGGCGACCTCTCGCACGACGGGGCGCTGATCGCCCTGGAGCACACCGAGCACGGCGACGCGATGCACTCGGCGCTGCGCGTGGTCCGGCTCGACGGCTCCACGGCCGCCGAGCTCGACGACACCAAGGGCGGCGCGGAGGAGCTGGGCCTTGAGGTGCTCGGCTTCGCACCGCTGCCCGGCGACACCCGGCTGCTGATCGCACACCAGCGCCGGGGGCGCTGGGAGCCGATGGTGTGGGACGTGGCGTCCGGCGAGGAGACCGAGCTCGCGCTGGAACTGCCGGGCGACGTGGTGGCGGAGTGGTACCCGGACGGCTCGGCGCTGCTCGTCGTGCACAGCTTCGAGGCCCGCAGCGAGCTGTTCCGGTACGACCTGGCGGCGGCCGAGCTGGTCGAGGTGGAGACCCCGGCCGGTTCCGTCTCCGGCGCGACGGCCCGGCCCGACGGGACCGTGGAGTACCTGTGGTCGTCGGCGGCGCGCCCCTCGGAGGTGCGCTCCACCACGGGCGCGGTCGTCCTCGATCCCCCGGGCATGAAGGCGCCGGGCTCGGTCCCGGTGGAGGACGCGTG
This sequence comes from Streptomyces melanogenes, assembly GCF_014649795.1. Lineage (GTDB taxonomy): Bacteria > Actinomycetota > Actinomycetes > Streptomycetales > Streptomycetaceae > Streptomyces > Streptomyces noboritoensis. Next base: position 89,890 of record NZ_BMTS01000002.1, on the reverse strand, counting down.
GGTGGAGGGGCCCGGGGGCCGGATCCACGCGCTGGTGCAGCGGCCGGCCGGGGCGGGCCCGTTCCCGACCGTCTTCGAGCTCCACGGCGGCCCGACCTGGCACGACAGCGACGCGTTCGCGGCGGGCCCGGCGGCGTGGCTGGACCACGGGTACGCGGTGGTGCGCGTCAACTACCGCGGCTCCACGGGGTACGGCAGGGAGTGGACGGACGCGCTCAAGCACCGGGTCGGGCTCATCGAGCTGGAGGACGTGGCGGCGGTCCGCGAGTGGGCGGTCTCGTCCGGCCTCGCCGACCCGGCCAGGCTGGTGCTCGCGGGCGCGTCCTGGGGCGGCTATCTGACCCTGCTCGGCCTGGGCACCCAGCCGGACGCGTGGTCGCTCGGCCTCGCGGTGGTGCCGGTCGCGGACTATGTGACGGCGTACCACGACGAGATGGAAGCGCTGAAGGCGATGGACCGGACGCTGCTGGGCGGCACGCCGGAGGAGGTGCCGGAGCGCTTCGAGGCCTCCTCGCCGCTGACGTACGTGGACGCGGTGAAGGCCCCCGTCTACATCTCGGCGGGCGTCAACGACCCGCGCTGCCCGATCCGCCAGGTCGAGAACTACGTGGACCGACTGGCGGCGCGGGGGGCGGTGCACGAGGTGTACCGGTACGACGCGGGGCACGGATCGCTGGTGGTGGAGGAACGGATCAAGCAGGTGCGGCTGGAGCTGGAGTTCGCGGGGAGGCACCTGGCCCCCTAGCGAGACGGGCGGGCACCCCGCGCCCCAGCCCCCCGGAGGGATTCCGTACCGTGGTGGTGTGTACCGGTTCCTGCTGACGCCCCGCTGGTGGGGGATCAACGTCTTCGTCGTGCTGGCCATCCCCTTCTGCGTGTTCATGGGGTCCTGGCAGCTCGGCCGCTTCGAGGACCGCGTGCAGTCGCACAACGCGGCCGACGAGCGGCCCGACCAGGCCGAGCAGCGGGCCGCACCGCTGCGCGAGCTGCTGCCCGTCGACCAGAAGACCTCGGGCCGCACGGCGAGCGCGACCGGGCGGTACGGGGACCAGTTCCTGGTGCCGGACCGCCGGGTGGATGGCCGCAGCGGCTCGTACGTGCTGACCCTGCTGCGTACCGACGGCGGCAAGGCGCTGCCCGTGGTGCGCGGCTGGTTGCCGAAGGGGCGCCCGGCGCCCGCCCCGCCCACCGGCGAGGTCGCCGTCGCCGGGGCGCTCCAGGCCTCCGAGACGCCCGGGACGGACGGGGTGAACGCCTCGGGCGGACTCCCCCGGGGCCAGCTCGGGATGATCAGCGCGGCGTCGCTGGTCAACCTCGTGCCGTACGAGGTGGAAGACGCGTGGATCACGCTCACCAAGGCCGACGCGGGGATGACGGCGGTACCGGCCGCCAAGCCGCAGAACACCGGCCTGGACCTGAAGGCGTTCCAGAACCTCGGCTACACCGGCGAGTGGTTCGTCTTCGCCGGGTTCGTGATCTTCATGTGGTTCCGGCTGCTGCGGCGCGAGGCCGAGGCGGCGGAGGACGCGGAGTTGGGCCTGGCGCCCGAGCCGACCGGTACGGCCAGTACGGCCAGTACGGCCAGTACGGGCTGAGTGTCTTCTGCGGGCCGGTGGGGGCTGGTCGCGCAGTTCCCCGCGCCCCTTAGGCACTGAACCGCAGCGCACCACGTGCGAGGGGGCGGGGGCCTGAATCAACCGGCCGCCGCCCCCTCGTGCTCCTCCCCCTCCGGACGAGGAGCCGTCAGGGTGCCGCCGGGGTCGGGGCCGCGAGGACGCCCGTGCGGTAGATCGTTCCGGCGCAGGCGTTGGGGATGGTCGCCTCGGCGGTCGGGGCGCCCGGTTCGGCGACGTGGGTCACCGCGACCTTGCCGTCCGTCGGGGTGGCGGGCGTCGCCGGGTCGGCGGCGCCGAGCTGGGGTTCGGCGCCCGTCGGGGCCGTACCGGTCCCCGTGCCGCCGGTCGCCGCGCCGCCGCCTCCGCTGACCGTCGACGGCGAGGGGTCGGGCGAGGGCTGTGGCTTGGGGCAGGTCTCGGACGGCACCCAGGCGAACTTGATCTCGTACGCGGCCGACGGCTTGAGGACGAGACCGGTGGCTTCCAGCGAGGGGTCGGGCAGCCGGGCCGCCGGGTCGCCGGTGGAGTGGTCCACGACGGTGATCCGGGAGGCGTCGGCCGCGCCCAGCGCCTGGAAGTCGACCTTGCCCGCCCCGCTGACCTGGCAGAGCTTCTGCGAGACGTTGGCGACGCGGAACGTGCCGTAGACCTTGCCGTCGGCGTCGGGCTTGCTGATCCGCGCGGACTTCACACCGAGTTCGGTCGCGTCGCAGACCGGCGAGCCGGGGACGACCGGCCCGCCGACGGGTCCGGTCGCGCCGCCCACGGTGCCGCCGACGGCGGTCCGCCCGGGCTCCACGGGCTTCACGGTCCCGGTCGGCGCCGGGGTGCGGGGGGTCCGTCCGGAGGGCCTGTCGGCCCCCCGGTCACCGTCCTCCACGCCCGGAGCGGTGCCGGTGCCGCCCTGGGCCTGCTGGCCGTGCCCGGCGATGGTGGGCCGGTCCTCGGAGGCCGCGCCGGAGTTGGCGACGTGCAGGAACGCGGGGACCGCGGTGCCGATGAGCAGCGCCGCGGCGGCCGCGCCGACCATCGCGTGCCGCTTGCGGGCCTGGCGGGCGGGGACGGCCCGGCGCAGGTGGTCCAGGGCTCCCTCGGACGGCTCCATGCCGTCCACCGCGCCGTGCAGCATCCGGCGCAGCGCGTCTTCGTCCGGGGTGAGGCCAGGTGGGAAGGGGTCGTTCACAATTCCGTTTCCAGTCCGGTCGTCCAGAGGGCGGTCGGGCCCGTAGGTGCTCTCCCCGTGGCGGCGGCCGTGGCCGCGGTCGCCGTGCTCGCCGTGGTGCCCGTGTTCCCCTCGGGCCCCGGCCGTACCGTACGGACTGTCGGTGCCGTACGGACTGTCGGTGCTGTACAAACCGTCCGTCAAGCCATCCGTGCCGTCCCGGCGCCCGCGGTGGTCACCGCGCTCGTCGCCGTCTCCCCGCCGATCCCCCCTGTCCCCGAATCCCGCATTCCACTTGGCGCTCATACCGGTGCCTCCATGGCTATCCGGAGGGCCGCGATGCCGCGCGAGCCGTACGCCTTCACCGAGCCCAGGGATATCCCCAGCGTCTCGGCGACCTGGGACTCGGTCATGTCCGCGAAGTACCGCAGCACGAGGACCTCGCGCTGGCGGCGCTGGAGGCCGCGCATGGCCTTGATCAGCGCGTCCCGCTCCAGCTGGTCGTACGCCCCCTCCTCGGCGCTCGCCATGTCGGGCATCGGCTTGGAGAGCAGCTTGAGCCCGAGGATGCGGCGGCGCAGGGCCGAGCGGGACAGGTTGACGACGGTCTGGCGCAGATAGGCGAGCGTCTTCTCGGGCTCGCGCACGCGCGAGCGGGCCGAGTGGACGCGGATGAAGGCCTCCTGGACGACGTCCTCGCAGGAGGCCGTGTCGTCGAGCAGCAGGGCGGCGAGCCCGAGCAGCGAGCGGTAGTGCGCGCGGTAGGTCTCGGTGAGGTGGTCGACGGTGGTCCCCGCTGCCATGGCGTCGTCAGTGCCCTCGCGGGCCGACGTCGGCTGGGACGGGACGCGGGTGGGGCGCGCGGTGGGCATGGGGGCGATCACCGGCATGCCGCCGGGCGGCCGCCGCCGGAGCGGGCGGACCACTGCGCCGCGCACCGGAATAGCGCTGATGTCGAGAACCTCTGCCACGCCAGTTGGACACGCTTCCCCCCGTCAGGGTTGTACGCGTACGACACCGTTTTTGACAGTGCGACAAATGCCCTCATGCGTACTCGCTCTTCCCCAATGCCCCGATATTTACGGCACCTTGATGGGCGACCGCATAGACGCTCCATGCCGGGCTGCCGGTTGCAGGGACACGGAAATGAATCGTGTAACAGGGCAACAGTGCAGTTCAAGTGGTACAGACCAGCGACTTGCTCACAGAGCGTTCACAGATCCTACAAACTCTGTGGCCTTCCCGGCGGCGAAATCGCGCCGGTATGGGACCGGTCTTCAGCCGCTGAATTCCCCGGCCGCCAGCTCGGCGATCTGAGCGGCGTTCAAAGCCGAGCCCTTGCGGAGGTTGTCGCCGCAGACGAAGAGGTCGAGCGCGTACGGATCGTCGGGCGAGCGCCGCACCCGTCCCACCCACGCCGGGTCGGTGCCGACCGCGTCGGCGGGCGTCGGGAACTCGCCCACCGCCGGGTCGTCGAGCAGCACCACGCCGGGCGCGGTGGCCAGGATCTCGTGGGCCCGCGCCACCTCGACCTCGTTCTCGAAGGTCGCGTGGACGGAGACGGAGTGGGTGGTGACCACCGGGACCCGCACGCAGGTCGCGGCCACCGCGAGCCGCGGCAGGCCGAGCACCTTGCGGGTCTCCGCGCGCAGCCCCAGCTCCTCGCTGGACCAGCCGCCGTCGGCCGGCTCCCCCGACCAGGGCACCACGTTGAGCGCGACCGGCGCCGCGAACGGCCCGGTGTCCTCGCCCACAGCCCGGCGCACATCGCCGGGCCCGGTGCCCAGTTCCGTACCCGCGACGAGGGAGAGCTGGGCGCGCAGGGTCTCGACGCCGGCCCGGCCGGCGCCGCTGACCGCCTGGTACGTGGAGACGACGAGCCCGCTCAGGCCGTACTCGGCGTGCAGCGCGCCCACCGCCACGATCAGCGCGAGGGTGACGCAGTGCGGGGAGGCGACGATCCCGCGCGGCCGCAGCCGTACGGCGTGCGGGTTGACCTCGGGCACCACCAGCGGCACGTCCGGGTCCATGCGGAAGGCCGCCGAGGTGTCCACGACCACCGCGCCCTTGGCGGCGGCGACCGGCGCCCACTGGGCGGCGACCTGCTCGGGCACCAGGAAGACGGCGACGTCTACGCCGTCGAGGGCCTCCTCGCCCAGAGGCAGGACCTCGGTCTCCTCGCCGCGCACGACGAGCTTGCGGCCCGCCGAGCGCGCGGAGGCGACCAGCCTGATCTCGCCCCAGACGTCCGCGTGCTGGGACAGGATCTGGAGCAGCACCGCGCCGGCGCCCCCGGTCGCACCGACGACCGCGAGCGCCGGCCCCCGGTTCATCGTCCGGTGCCTCCGTAGACGACCGCCTCGTCGGAGTCGGAGTCCAGGCCGAAGGCGGTGTGCACGGCGCGCACGGCCTCGTTGACGTCGTCGGCGCGGGTGACCACGGAGATACGGATCTCGGAGGTGGAGATCAGCTCGATGTTCACGCCCGCGTCGCTGAGCGCCTCGAAGAACCCGGCGGTGACGCCCGGGTTGGTCTTCATCCCGGCGCCGACCAGCGAGATCTTGGCGATCTGGTCGTCGTAGCGCAGCGACTCGAAGCCGATGGTCGCCTTGGCCCGCTCCAGGGCGTCGATGGCCTTGCGGCCCTCCGCCTTGGGCAGGGTGAAGGAGATGTCGGTCAGCCCGGTGGAGGCGGCGGAGACGTTCTGGACGACCATGTCGATGTTGATCTCGGCATTGGCGATCGTCCGGAAGATGGCCGCGGCCTCGCCCGGCTTGTCGGGGACCCCGACCACCGTGATCTTCGCCTCGGAGACGTCGTGGGCGACTCCGGAGATGATGGCGTGCTCCACCTGCTGATCCCCTCGCGGTTCGTTGCTGACCCAGGTGCCCTGAAGTCCGCTGAAGGACGACCGGACGTGGATCGGAATGTTGTAACGGCGTGCGTACTCGACGCAGCGGTGCAGCAGCACCTTGGAGCCGGACGCGGCCAGCTCCAGCATGTCCTCGAAGGAGATCCAGTCGATCTTCTTGGCCTTCTTGACCACGCGCGGGTCCGCGGTGAACACACCGTCGACGTCGGTGTAGATCTCGCAGACCTCGGCGTCGAGCGCCGCCGCGAGGGCCACGGCCGTGGTGTCGGACCCGCCTCGGCCGAGCGTGGTGATGTCCTTGGAGTCCTGGGAGACCCCCTGGAAACCGGCCACGATCGCGATGTTGCCCTCGTCGAGGGCGGTCCGGATCCGGCCCGGCGTGACGTCGATGATCCGCGCTTTGTTGTGGACCGAGTCCGTGATGACGCCTGCCTGGCTGCCCGTGAACGACTGGGCCTTGTGGCCCAGGTTTTTGATCGCCATGGCCAGCAGGGCCATGGAGATCCGCTCTCCGGCGGTCAGCAGCATGTCGAATTCCCGGCCGGTCGGCATCGGAGATACCTGCTCGGCGAGATCGATCAACTCGTCCGTCGTGTCGCCCATCGCGGAAACCACGACGACCACCTGGTGGCCGTTCTTCTTGGCTTCCACGATCCGCTTGGCGACGCGCTTGATGCCCTCGGCATCGGCAACGGAGGAGCCTCCGTACTTCTGCACGACAAGGCCCACGTGCGCTCCTCGCTCAGTCCATTACTGCGGTCGGCTCAGTCTAACGAGCGGCCCGGATCCGCCCGGGAGGTGCCACATCGTGAGATGTCCCGCTCGCGATGTGATCTTGGTAGGCCCCCGGGCGGGGGGACGGATCCGGTCCGCTCGTGAAGGCGCACCTGCCCCTCGACCGTGGTTGTACGCACGGGTGTGGGGCGGCTCACATAGCCGTCGGAGCCAGTACCGGACTACTTGACCGTACGCAGGCCCAGCGGCCCCGCGATCTCCTCGGCCATCACGCGGCCCGCCTCCTCGGCGAGCGACTCCTCGGTCAGGTCCTCGTCCGTGTCGAGGCCGTCCAGCTCCTGGAGGGGCTGGTTGAGGCGGACGTGGGCGACCAGCGACTGGAGGGCGCGCAGGGTCGCGGAGGCGGTGGAGCCCCAGTTGGAGAAGTACGAGAACTGCCACCACCACAGCGCCTCGGTGGTGCGGCCCGCGCGGTAGTGGGCGAGGCCGTGGCGCAGGTCGGTGACGACGTCCGCGAGGTCGTCGGAGATCCGGCAGGCGACGGGCGCCTTGCGCGGCTCATACGGGTCGAAGACCTCCGAGTACACGTCGATCGGCTCGAGCAGGGCCGCGAACCGCTCGCGCAGGTCGTCGACGTCCGGCTCCGGGCCGAGGTCCGGCTCGTACCGCTCGTCCGGGACGATGTCCTCGTGCGCGCCCAGGCGCCCGCCCGCGAGCAGCAGTTGGGAGACCTCCAGGAGCAGGAACGGCACCGCGCTGTCCGGCTCGTCGCCCTTGGCCACCTCGGTGACCGCGACGATGAAGGACTCGACCTGGTCCGCGATCTGGACCGCGAAGGAGTCCGGATCCTGGTTGACCGCGTGCAGCGTTGCGTCAGACATCGAGAAGTCGCCTTCCTTCAAAGGCCCGCCCGAGCGTGACCTCGTCCGCGTACTCCAGATCTCCCCCGACGGGGAGTCCGCTGGCCAGCCGGGTGACCCGCAGGCCCATCGGCTTGATCATGCGGGCGAGGTACGTCGCTGTCGCCTCGCCCTCCAGGTTCGGGTCGGTGGCCAGGATCAGCTCGGTGACCGTGCCGTCGGCGAGCCGGGCGAGCAGCTCGCGGATGCGCAGGTCGTCCGGGCCGACCCCCTCGATGGGGCTGATGGCGCCGCCGAGCACGTGGTAGCGGCCGCGGAACTCACGGGTCCGCTCGATCGCCACGACGTCCTTCGGCTCCTCCACGACGCAGATGACGGCCGGGTCGCGGCGCGGGTCGCGGCAGATGTTGCACCGCTCCTCCTGCGCCACGTTGCCGCACACCGCGCAGAACCGGACCTTGTCCTTCACTTCGAGCAGGGCGTGCGCGAGCCTGCGCACGTCGGTGGGCTCGGCCTGGAGGATGTGGAAGGCGATCCGCTGCGCGCTCTTGGGACCGACGCCGGGCAGCCTGCCCAACTCGTCGATGAGGTCCTGGACCACGCCTTCGTACAACGGACTGCCTCTCGTGGGTCTTCCGGGTGCTTACGGTAGTTGGTGGGCGGGCGCCGCATAAGGGCGGACCCGCGTTGTTCACCACTGTTCAGGAGCGCGCTCCCGCAGCCGCCTCAGAAGGGCAGGCCCGGCATTGAGCCGAGGCCCTGCGCCAGCGGGCCGAGCTTCTGCTGCTGGAGCTGCTGCGCGTTCTCGTTCGCGGCCTGGACGGCGGCGACGACGAGGTCCGCGAGCGTCTCGGTGTCCTCCGGGTCGACCGCCTTCGGGTCGATGACGAGGCCGCGCAGCTCGCCGGAGCCGGTCACGGTCGCCTTGACGAGCCCGCCGCCGGCCTGGCCGTCGACCTCGGTCGCGGCGAGCTCCTCCTGCGCACGGGCGAGGTCCTGCTGCATCTGCTGCGCCTGCTGGAGCAGCTGCTGCATGTTGGGCTGGCCACCACCAGGGATCACGGTGCACTCCGTCTTTTCGCGTAGTCGTGTCGCGTACTCGGGTGCCGGAAGGATCCGGCACTCCGAGCCTACGTGCTCTCCCCGCGCACTGCTCCGCAACTCTTTCGAGTGAGTCGACGGAGGTTCTCCTACCTGATCAAGGCCCTCTTACGGGGGGAAATACCGGGATATCGGCTCTGGCTCCCACCATTCGGCGGTAGGAAGGGCAGTCACGTCTCGGGGGAGGCCGGTGGCCGCTGCGCACGGTGATGGACGGTGACTGTACGTTACGTCACCGACATGTGCCGACCGTACGCCGACAGTTTCGATACGCACCGCGGAGGGAGCGCCGGGTGAGCCAGCCGGAGATGCAGCCCGAGGGGCTTCCGGGACCGCCCCGGGACGAGCGCGACCTGACCGGTCGCCCGTTCCCGCTCGGCGACTGGGGCGAGCCCGCGGAACGGCTGGACGAGCTGTACCGGTGGGTCGAGGCGGGGGCGCTGCGCACGGCCGAGTGGTACCTGGCGGACCGGCTGTGGAAGCGGCGGGGCGCGCGGGTGCTGCGGGTGTGCACGGCGGCGGGCGCGATCGCCGGGGCGGGGCTGCCGCTGCTCGACGTCACGGGCGCGCTGTCGGGGGCGTCCGGCTGGGGCTACGTCTCACTGCTCCTGGGGGCGGCGTGCCTGGCCTGCGACCGGTACTTCGGGCTTACGTCGGGGTGGATGCGGGATGTTGCGACGGCGCAGGCGGTGCAGCGGAGGTTGCAGGTGCTGCAGTTCGACTGGGCGTCGGAGAGTGTTCGTGAGGTGCTCGGCCCGACGGAGGGGACGGCGAGCGAGGCGGCGGACCGCTGCCTCACGGTCCTCCGCCGCTTCTCAGAAGACGTGACGGAACTGGTCCGCTCCGAAACGGCGGACTGGATGGTGGAATTCCGCTCGGGCCCAGCGCCGCTGGTCATGCAGTCGCTGGCATCCTCCTCCCCCCGCCCGGACGCAGCCCCCGGCCCAGGCCGCTTCCCCCTCCCCCCAGGCACCCGCCCCAACATGCCCCGCCAACGCCCCCCGGAGTCCCCGAGGTAGAAGCCCCCACCCCGCCCCTTCCCGAAGGCCCTCTGGCGGGCGGCCGGGTGGGTGGGACCGGGGCGGGGTGGGCTACTGGGGGCTGCGCCCCCAGACCCCCTGTTCGTCTGCGGACCGTGGCGGGCTGGTCGCGCAGTTCCCCGCGCCCCTGGATGCGCCCCTTCGGGGCACCCAGGGGGATTGCCGCGGAGCGGCATTTAAGGGGCGCGGGGAACTGCGCGACCAGTTGGGGACGGTCCGCAGACGAATGCAGACCCAGGGGTCCGGGGGCGTAGCCCCCGGGAAACCACCTCCGCCCCCGCCCACCCCCGGAGGGTTTCGGGAAGGGGTGGGGTGGGGCAAAAACCCGCCGTTCAGCGGCGCGGCAGTAGCGTCCTCGCCAAGCGGCGGGTCAGGGGCGCTCGCGGCTTCGGGGGCGTCGCCGGGGACGGCGTCGAGGGGGTCGCGGCCCCCTCGTGGCGGGAGCGCGGCGGCGTTGGCGCCACCGCCTTCTTCCCCGCGATCCGGATCAGCGGCGCCCCCGCCACCTCCTCCACCCCGTGCCACATGTCGGGACGGGACGAGAGCCACGACAGCAGCTCCGACCGAGCCGGCTCCGGGTCCGACCACGTGCCGTAGAACTTCGTTCCCGTGATGCAGATCGGACGGAGGCCCGTCGTCGCCACCGCCCCCCACACCGCCGCCGCCACCCCCGGACAGTGCTCCGCCCGGAAGTCGTCGAACGCCACGATCCCGTCGGGGGCGACCAGGGCCCGGGCCGCCGCGATGTCCCCGTACACATGCTCGTACAGGTGCGACGCGTCCACGTGGACGAAGCGGCAGGACGCCGCCGACACCCGGGACGTGATCACCGACGTGGGTGCCTGGACGACGACCGGGAGCGAGTCGTGGAAGGACAGGTAGTTCGCCTCGAACGCCCGCCGCGTCAGCGTCGCGTACGAGCGGTCCATCTCCTCGCTGTTGGGGTCGTCCGGCGCGGGCGAGTCGAACAGGTCGCAGACCGTGAACGTCTCGCCCTCCCGCAGGTACGACCCCAGGAAGATCGCGCTCTTGCCCAGGTACGCGCCGAGTTCCAGCAGGTCACCACGGAGTTCCTGGCGCTCCTGGCGCGCCAGGAACCAGTCGAAGAGCAGTTGGTCGGCGGGCCAGAACCACCCCTTCACATCGGAGAAGCGGGCCGGGGCGGCGGCGCTCTGAGCGCCCGTCGTTTGTGACATGGACCGGTCCTACTCCCGCCAGGTGGCGGGGAGTTTACGGTCAGGGGTGGGGCCGGTGGTGCTCCGGCGACATCCCCCGTACGGCCCGCCCCCAGCAGCCCGCCCCTCAGCTGAAGATGATCATAGAGCCCTGCGCCAGCGACCGCGTCGCCGCCGCGTGCAGCCCCAGCCACACGTGCCGCTCCCGTGCGAAGGGGCTCTCGTCGTACGGGATCGGGCCCGCCGGCTCCTCGAGCGAGGTCGGCCGGTCCGGCGGGGCCGGGGCCATCGGCGGGTTGACGGGATCTATCCCGATCGCCGGGGCCACGAACTCCAGCTCCCGCAGCAGCCCGTGCGTGGAGCCCAGCGGACCGCCCCCGGCCAGCAGTTCCTCGTTGGCGAGCGGGGTGTGGAAGTCCACCGGCACGTACGCGCCCGCGTGGTCGTAGTGCCAGACCAGATGGGACTGCTGGGCCGTCGTCTCGAACATCTCCAGGAGCTGCTCGTAGTCGCCGCCGAGCTCGTCGACCGGGGTCACGGCGAGGCGGCAGAGCTGGAGGAGGTAGGCGCGGCGCAGGAAGTGCAGGGCGTCGTAGTCGAAGCCCGCGACCGGGGCGACGTCGCCCGACAGGCCGGGCATGTACGCGAAGACGGGCACGGGCGGCAGCCCGGCCTCACCGAGTGCCTTGTCGTACGAGGCGATCTCCTCGGCGAACGGGTTGTCGGGGCTGTGGCACAGCACGTCGACGAGGGGGACCAGCCACAAGTCACAGGCCACGGGGCTCCTTACGAGGTCGCGATGGTCGGGACAGCGTAGTCCGCCGAGCACGCTCCGCGAAGCTCGCCCGTCAACTCCCGTGCGGGGCACGCGTCAACGCGCCGCGAAGCCGTCGGCTCAGGCGTCACACGCGTATCAGCAGACGCATGACGACCGACCCGCCGGGCTCAGCGGCCCACGTCCCAGATCCATACCCCGTCCACCCGGCGTCCCTCCCTGCCGAGCAGCCGGGTCACCGTCGTGTACAGCGCGTCGTCGTTGTCCTGCGGGGGCAGCACGACCAGCCCGGCCTTCCAGTACGCCAGGTCCGCCCGCGCCTGGGCGCGCCAGGCGTCGCCGATGTCCGGGATCGCGCCGCCGTAGCGCACATCGCGCAGCAGGTTGGAGGTCCAGCGCGGGGAGGCGCCGTAGATGCCGATGCGGTCCGGGCCCCAGGGGCCGTTGAAGTAGCCGCCGGGCAGCGGGAAGCCGAGGTCGGCGCGGACCTGCCAGTGCAGGGCGTCGGCGGCCGTCGGGTCGGGCAGCGGCACGGTCACCACGGACTCGCCGGGCTTCACGTACGGACGCCACAGCCCGTCCGCGAAGAACGACGGCACCGGCGCCCGCTCGGTCACCGCGAAGGGCGTCGGGACGATCGGCAGCAGGGCGAGCGCCACCGCGGCGAGGCCGACGGACCGGTTCACCCGGCCCGCCGCCGCGAGGCGGCCGACCGCCAGCGCGACCAGCGCGCCGAGCGCCGGCGCGCAGACCATGCCGACCCGGCCCTCGATGACCGACTCGAAGAGCGGCCGGTGGGCGAGGGCCCGCCAGGGGCCGGGCAGGACGACGTCCGTGTAGGGGATACGGATCCTCTGCCCGAGCGAGAGCAGCGCCGCCGCGACCGCCGTGCCCGCGAGCGCCTTGACCAGGGCGTGCCGCCACAGCCGTACCGTGATCGCGAAGGCCAGGGCGATCAGCGGCCAGCCGTAGAACGCGTTCTGCTCGGTCCTGTTGAGCGCCAGCTTGTCGGCCGTCGCCTCGTCGCCGAGCAGCGCCCGCCCGGAGAACTTCAGGAACGAGAGCGGGCTGTTGCCGGCGGCGTCGCCGTGCAGCACCGAGTGGTAGCTCTGGCTGCCGAAGAACTGCCAGGTCAGCGGGTACGCGACCAGAGGCAGGCAGACCAGGGCGGCCACCCCGAGGCCCTTCGCGAGCGCGGGCCCGGCTTCGCGGACGACCCCGCGGCGCGCCAGCGCGTACGACAGCGCGAAGAGCAGCATGCCGACCGAGGCGAGCAGCAGGACCTCCTCGCCGAGGAAGATCTGGTACGCGGTGAACAGGCCGAGCAGCACGCCGTCACGGCGTACGTTCGCGGCCGGTCGGCACAGCCTCAGCGCGCGGTCGACGATCACCGGGATCATGAACAGGACGCAGAAGTTCGGGTGCGCGTTGGCGTGCGAGATCATCGGCGGCGCGAACCCGGCGAGCGCGCCGCCGAGGCCCGCCGCCCATGGATTGTCGGTCACCCAGCGCGCGAAGAGCCGGTACCAGGCGTACGCGGTGGCGGTCAGGCCCAGGGTGAGGACCAGCGCCCAGGTGACGGTCGGGCCCAGCGCGAGCGTGACGGGTGTGAGCGGCACGGACAGGCCCAGCATGGGCGTGTTGCCCATGAGGTTCACCCCGTCCGGGAAGCCCTGGAGGGTGGTGAAGAGCGGGTCGCGCAGATGCCGGACGTTGTCGGCGGTGACCGAGAAGAACCACTCCCACTGGTTCTGGTCCTGGCCGGAGTCGGCGAGGTAGCCGTGGCCGAGGTCGGTCCAGAGGTCCTTGTAGAGCAGGACCGAGGACAGCAGGAAGAGGGCGAACAGGGCGAGGCTCGCGCGGCTCGCGGAACGGGCTTTGAGACGGACGAGTTCGAGGAGCACCCGGCCGTAGTCGGCCGGGCCGACCTTGGAGCCCTCCTGGTGGGACCAGCGGACCGGGACCTCGGCCACGGGCCAGCCGTGGCGGCGGAAGTACTGGAGGATCTCCACGTCTATGCCCCAGCCGTCGAGGCGGGCGTCGGCGAAGGCCGCGCGCGCCTTGTCGCCGTCGAAGAGCTTGAAGCCGCACTGGGTGTCGTGGATGCCGGGGACCGCGACCGCGCGTATGAGCCGGTTGCCCATCCGCCCGAGCCACTCGCGGACGCGGCCCTGGTGGACCGCTATGTCGGCCTCGGGGTGGGCGCGGGAGCCGATCGCGGCGGCCGCCTGGGCGCCGTCGAGCTCCTTGGCGAGCCGGTCGAGCTCGGCGACGGGGGTGGCCAGGTCGGCGTCGGTGAGCAGCACGCGGGCGCCCCGGGAGGCGGCGACGCCGAGCCGCAGGGCGTGGCCCTTGCCGCGGTTGCGGTCGGCGGCGAGGAGCCGGATGCGGGGGTCGGCGGCCGCTTCCCTCGCCACGTCCGCCGTGCCGTCCTCGGACCCGTCGTCGACGACGATCAGCTCCCAGGAGAGCGCCGAGCCGTGGAGGTGGTCCCGGATGGCGTCCAGGGTCGGGCCGAGGCGCCGCTCCTCGTTGTACGCGGGGACGACGACCGAGAGGTCGGGGGGGCCGCCGTCCGTCACCGCTTCAGCCGCTCCGCCCAGGTGAGCGAGTGGTCGTTGTACGCGCAGATCACGGCGTGGGCGGCGTCGCCGTCGCCCTTGACCACGGCGTCGACGAGGTCGCCGTGCCCGTTCCACAGCCAGTCGCTGAGGTCACTGCGCCCGCGCAGGTACGGGACGGCGAAGACCCAGCACTGCATGCGGAGCCGGTGCAGGAAGTCCGAGATGTACGGGTTTCCGGCGAGGGCGCCGAGCTCGCGCCAGAACCGGAGGTCGTAGCCGATGAGGATGTTGAGGTCGCCGCTGCGGGCGGCGCGGGCGCACTCCTCGGCGCGGCGCCGCACGGAAACGAGGGCGGGCCCCTGGGCGGCACCGAGCTCGGTAATCTTCCGAAAGATCCCATTAACGACGAGCGACCGAGCCTCGACCATCCCCTTGTAGTCCTCGATGGAGAACTCATGGACGCGGAAGCCGCGGTGCTGGTCGGAGTCGAGCAGGCCTTGGGCGGTGAGGTCGACGAGGGCCTCGCGGACGGGGGTGGCGCTGACCCCGTACTGCTCGGCGATCTGCTTGACGGTGAATTCCTCGCCGGGCTGCAGGCGCCCGGCCAGTATCTCGTCGCGCAGCGCGTCGGCGATCTGCTGCCGCAGCGTGCTGCGCGTCACGCCTCCACTCGCGGGCACGGCGCCCTCCCCTCCTCGGTAACCGCCCACGATAGGCCAGCCCCGCCGGGGACTCCCCACCTGCGGGTGCGGATCCCCCGGAGGGTTTAGGGAAGGGGTGGGGTGGGGGGCAAGTAGTAGGTCGCGGTCGCGGCGTCGTACGCGTACAGCTCCCCGTACCGCCCCCAGTCCGTCGCCGTCTCCAGCTGCCCCTCCACCTGCTCACTCGTGAAGTGGTGAGAGAGCAGATCCCGGAAGAAGCCCCGCCGAAGCGTCGGCGTGCGCGTCAGGCTCGTCGCCAGCAGCGACACCAGCGGAACCGACAGCGCCGCCTCCCCGAAGAGCCGCTTGGACTCCTGGACGTCCGCCCGGGCGAACGCCGAGCCCAGCGGGGTCAGGGCAAGGTCCGCCCCCGAAACCTCCGCCAGCCCCAGCAACTCCAGCGCGTCGATCTGGGGCAACAGGTCGTCCACCTCCAGGCCGAGCCCGTCCGCCAGATCCGCCACGTCCGAGCGGTCGGACGCGTGCCGGGCGAGGATCTCGGCCAGGCCGGAGAGCCCGTCCACCGACGCGGACGGCAGCGGCGTGCTGCCCAGCACGCTGCGGCCGGGCGCGTCCTTCGGGCGACCCGTCATGGCCCGGTAGACCGAGTCCACCAGGTCCAGGAACCCCGTCGACCGGCGGTCGCGCGGGCGCGGGAGGTCCACCGCGAACGTCGACCGGATCGTCCCGTACGGCCGCGCCCCCAGCACCACCACCCGGTCCGCCATCAGCACCGCCTCCTCGATGTTGTGCGTGACCAGCACGACCGCCCGGGTCGGGAACTGGCCCGACTCCCACAGCTCCATCAGCTCGCCGCGCAGGTTCTCCGCCGTCAGCACGTCCAGCGCCGAGAAGGGCTCGTCCATCATCAGCACGTCCGGCTCGACCACCAGCGCCCGAGCGAAGCCGACCCGCTGGCGCATCCCGCCGGAGAGCTCCTTGGGGTACGCGTTCTCGAAGCCGTCCAGGCCGATCAGGTCGATGGCCTGGCCGGCGGCCCGCGCCCGCTCCTTGCGGCCGACCCCCTTCGCCTCCAGGCCCAGCTCCACGTTCTGCCGGACCGTGAGCCACGGCAGCAGCGCGAAGGTCTGGAAGACCATCGCCGTACCGGGGTTGGCCCCGGTCAGCGGCTCCCCCCGGTACGCGACCGTCCCCGAGCTCGCCGGGACCAGCCCCGCCAGGCACCGCAGCAGCGTCGACTTGCCCGACCCGGACTTGCCGAGCAGCGCGACGACCTCGCCCGCCCGCACCTCCAGGTCGATCCCGCCGAGCACGGGCAGCTCCCCGTCGGCCCCGGCGTACGCCTTCGTCAGCCCGTGCGCGCTGAGCAGCACTTCTCCGGTCATCACGTGAACCTCCTCAAGGCCATCGGTCAGAGCGTGTAGCGCCGCTGCGCCACCCCGTGCAGCCGCCGCCACACCAACCGGTTCAGCACCACCACGTACAGGCTCATCACCGCCACCCCCGCGATCAGCCGCGGGTGGTCGCCGGTCTCGGTGGCGCGGAAGACGTACGCGCCCAGGCCCGTCGCCGTCAGCGTCGTGCCGCCGAAGGTGACGACCTCGGAGACGATCGAGGCGTTCCAGGCGCCGCCGGACGCGGTGATGCCGCCGGTGACGTACGCGGGGAAGATCCCCGGCAGGATCAGCCGCCGCCAGCGCTGCCACCCCCGTACGCCCAGGTCGTCCATCGCCTCGCGCAGGTCGGACGGGATCGCCATGGCGCCCGCGACGGTGTTGAACAGGACGTACCACTGCGCGCCGAGCGCCATCAGCGCGACGCAGCCCAGGTTCATGTCCACACCGGTGCGCAGGAAGACCCACATGGCCAGCGGGAAGAGGAAGTTGGCGGGGAAGCTGGCCAGGACCTGGACGACGGGCTGGGCGATCCGGGCGAGCCGGGGCGAGAACCCGATCCGCACCCCGACCGGCACCCACACCAGCGTCGCCACGACCACCACCACGGCGACCCGGGCGAGCGTGGCGAGCCCAAGGAGCAGCGGCTCGCCGAACACCCCGAGCCCGGTCCGCCGGTGGAGGTAGCGCAGCAGGTCGTACAGCCCCCAGCCGAGAAGCGCGAGCAGCACCGCGCCGAAGAGCAGGTCACCCGCGCGGCGGCGGGCCGGGTCGTGGACGAGCGGCCGGTCGTCGCGGCCGAAGACGCGGGCGCCGCGCCCGACGGCGTCCCGCAGCGGACGGCTCCAACGCCCGATTGCCGTCGGCACGTTGGCCCGGCGCAGCAGGTCGAGCACGACGGACCGCTGGACCTCGCTCGCCTCCG
The DNA here is from genome assembly GCF_014649795.1 of Streptomyces melanogenes. Taxonomy (GTDB): domain Bacteria; phylum Actinomycetota; class Actinomycetes; order Streptomycetales; family Streptomycetaceae; genus Streptomyces; species Streptomyces noboritoensis. Next base: position 73,009 of record NZ_BMTS01000002.1, on the reverse strand, counting down.
ACTGCTCGTTCTTGAACTTCTCCACCCAGGCGGTGAGCGGCCGCCAGAAGAGGAAGTTCACGCCGACGACCATGACCGCCATGGTGGCGATCGCCCAGCCGATCTTCCCGAGGTCGCCCTCGGCGATCGCGGCCCCGGCGTACGAGCCGACGCCGGGCAGCGAGTACGCCCTGTTCCCGACGCTGATCGCCTCCGAGGCGACCAGGAAGAACCAACCGCCCGCGAAGCTCATCATCGCGTTCCAGACCAGGTCGATCGCCCCGGACGGCAGCTCCACGCGCCAGAACCGCATCCACCGGGTGAACCCGAACGACCGTGACACCTCGTCGAGTTCACGGGGCAGCGCGGTGAGCGTCCGGTAGAAGGAGAACGTCATGTTCCAGGCCTGCGAGGTGAAGATCGCGAAGATCGACGCGCATTCGAGGCCGAGTACGGACCCGGGGAACAGCGCGATGAACCCGGTCACGGCGACGGTGAGGAACCCGAGCACGGGCACCGACTGGAGGATGTCGAGCGCGGGGATCAGCACCCGCTCAAGGCGGCGGCTCTTGGCGGCGGCGTACGCGTACACGAAGGTGAAGCAGACCGAGAGTCCCAGCGCCGCGAACATCCGCAGCAGCGAGCGGGCCGCGTCGTACGGCAGCCGCGCCGGGCTGGTGTCGGCGGTGGCCACGTCGGCCGGGTCGAAGTTGACGGTGGCGCCCTTGCCGGCCCGCAGGACGAGATAGCCGAGCACCAGGACGGCGGCGGCGACCACGAGGTCGGTCCAGAGGGAGCGGGACCGGCGGGCGAGTGGACTCATCTGGATAGACCGTACGTATGGCGAGGTTCAGCCCGTTGTGGAACACACCGGCCGCTTCCGGTCGGCAGCCTGGCACATTATTGCGCGCATACGCAAGTACGGCCCGGGGCGGGGGCTCCCGGGCCGTACTTGCGCGTGACCAGCGGCTCAGACGGTGTACTCGTCCGCGACGGACAGCGCCTCGTCCAGCACCGCGAGGCCTTCCTTGGCCTCGGCCTCGGTGATGTTGCAGGGCGGGACGACGTGGGTGCGGTTCATGTTGATGAAGGGCCAGACGCCGTTCTTCTTGCAGGCGGCACCGAAGGCGGCCATGGGGGCGGCGTCGGGGCCAGCGGCGTTGTACGGGACGAGCGGCTCGCGCGTCTCCCGGCTCTTGACCAGCTCAAGGGCCCAGAAGACGCCGGTCCCCCGCACCTCGCCGACGGAGGGGTGGCGGGCGGCGAGGTCGCGCAGCCCCGGCTCCAGGACGGTGGAGCCGATGTGGGCGGCGTGGTCGACGATGCCCTCGTCCTCCATGACGTTGATGGTGGCGACGGCGGCGGCGCAGGCGAGGGGGTGCCCGGAGTAGGTGAGCCCGCCGGGGAAGGGCCGCTTGTCGAAGGTGGCGGCGATCTCGGCGGAGATGGCGACACCGCCGAGGGGTACGTACCCGGAGTTCACGCCCTTGGCGAAGGTCATGAGGTCGGGGGTGACGCCGTACAGATCGGCGGCGAACCACGCGCCCGTCCGCCCGAACCCGGACATGACCTCGTCCAGGACGAGGACGATCCCGTACCGGTCGCAGATCTCGCGGACGCCGGCGAGGTAGCCGGGGGGCGGGGTCATGATGCCGGCGGTGCCGGGGACGGTCTCCAGGATGATCGCGGCGATGGTGCCGGGCCCCTCGAAGGCGATGGTGTCTTCGAGGTGGGTAAGGGCGCGGGCGCACTCTTCGGCCTCGGTCGTCGAGTAGAACGCCGACCGGTAGAGGAAGGGCGCCCAGAAGCGTACGACTCCGGCCGAGCCGGTGTCGGAGGCCCAGCGGCGGGGGTCGCCGGTGAGGTTGATGGCCTGGGCGGTGGCGCCGTGGTACGAGCGGTACGCGCTCATCACCTTGTGGCGGCCGGTGTGCAGCCGGGCCAGCCGGACGGCGTTCTCGACGGCCTCGGCGCCGCCGTTCGTGAAGAAGATCTTGTCCAGGTCGCCGGGGGTCCGCTCGGCGATGAGGCGTGCGGCCTCGGAGCGGGCCTCGACGGCGAAGGCGGGCGCGAAGGTGGCGAGCTTCCCGGCCTGCTCCTGGATGGCGGCGACGACCTTCGGGTGCTGGTACCCGATGTTCGTGAAGACGAGGCCGCTGGTGAAGTCGAGGTAGCGGTTGCCGTCGTAGTCCCAGAAGTACGAGCCCTCCGCGCCGGCGACGGCGAGCGGGTCGATCAGGCCCTGGGCGGACCAGGAGTGGAACACGTGCGCACGGTCGGCGGCCTTGACGGCCGCGCCGGTCCGGGGGTCGGGGTCGACATGAGGGGTCATGGGGCCAGGGTAGGGAGTGGCAGGTGGGGGTGGGGATGGCCAGGTTGTATGGCGTGGCGGGCGTGGCTCGGCAGGGTGTCGAGCCCCCACCCCACCCCTTCCCCAGACCCTCCGGGGGTGGGTGGGGGTGGAGGTGGTTTCCCGGGGGCTACGCCCCCGGACCCCCGTTGCGGGGCTTACGGCCCCTGCACCCCGCTTCGCGTTCCCCTGCGGACCGTAGGTGGCTGGTCGCGCAGTTCCCCGCGCCCCTAAAAGGCTCGGCTTCGCCATCGCCGCCGCCCGTATCCCCTCCGGGGCGCGGGGAACTGCGCGAGCAACCCACCACAGCCCGCAGACGAAGACCGGCCCCCATAAGGGGCGCGGGGAACTGCGCGACCAGCCCACCACGGTCCGCAGACGAAGCACCCGGCCGCCCGCCCAGGGCTTTCGGGAAGGGGCGGGGTGGGGGCCTCCCCGCCGGAGGCCCACTATCCTCAGCCCGTTGACGGTCGTTCGATCGGGGGAGGGCGGCGGGCGCCATGGACAAGCTGGGGGCCGGGGATCCGCAGAGGATCGGCGCGTACCGGATACTCGCGCGCCTCGGCGCAGGCGGAATGGGCCAGGTCTACCTCGCCCGCTCCGACCGAGGACGGACCGTCGCCGTCAAGCTCGTACGACAGGAGCTGGCCGAGAAAGAGGAGTTCCGGGGCCGCTTCCGCCAAGAGGTGCAGGCCGCCCGACGCGTCGGCGGCCAATGGACCGCCCCCGTCCTGGACGCCGACACCGACGCCCCCACCCCCTGGGTAGCCACCGGCTACGTCGCCGGCCCCAGCCTCCACACCATCGTCTCCAAGACCCACGGCCCCCTCCCCGAGCACTCCGTCCGCGTACTCGCCCGCGGCCTCACCCACGCCCTCCAGGACATCCACACCGCCGGGCTGATCCACCGCGACCTCAAGCCCTCCAACGTCCTGATCACCATCGACGGCCCCCGCGTCATCGACTTCGGCATAGCCCGGGCACTGGAAACCGTCACGGACGGCGGCCTGACCCGCACCGGCGCGCTCGTCGGATCGCCCGGCTTCATGGCCCCCGAGCAGGTCCGAGGCGACCGCATCACCCCCGCCTGCGACGTCTTCTGCCTCGGCTCGGTGCTGGCGTACGCCGCGAGCGGGAAGCTCCCGTTCGGCGGGAGCGACAGCGGCGTGCACGCGCTGATGTTCCGGATCGCGCAGGAGCCGCCGGAGCTGGACGGGGTGCCGGAGGCGCTGCGCGAGCTCGTACGGGACTGTCTGCACAAGACCCCCGAGGACCGCCCCGCGCTCGCCGCGATCCTGGAGCGCCTCGGCCCCGAGGACGCGTCGACGGGCCCGTGGCTCCCCGGCCCCCTGATCGCCGAACTCGGCAGCCACGCCGTGCAGTTGCTGGAGGTCGAGAACCCGGAGGGCGGCACGGCCCAGACCCCGGTCCCGCCCCCGCCCCCGATGCCCGCACTCCCGCCGAGCAGCCCGGCCCCGACGCCCCCGACCCCCACCGAGATCTCCCCCAACGGAACGGGAAGCTCCGGCCTCGCACGCCCCGGCTACGCCGCCCCCGCACCCCCGCCCTGGGCCAACGGCGGCCAGCCCGCCCCCGCCCACAGCTACCCGCCCCCGCACCAGCCCGTCGGATACGGCTACCCGCACCCCAACCCCGCCCCCTACGGCTACGGCCCGCCCCCGCCCCCCGAGGAGCCGCCGCGTCGCAACGCCAAGTCGACGATCGCGCTGATCGCGGTGGCGCTGGTGGTGGCGGTCGGCGCGGGCGGCGCGGTGTACGCGTACATGAACGACCCGCTGGAGAAGAAGAAGGACGACAAGGCGTCGGCGAGCCCGTCGGCCTCCAAGGAGCCTTCCACCACGCCGAGTTCGAGCGACAGCGAAAGTCCGTCCGCCTCTCCCAGCGCAAGCGCCCCGGGCGACATCCCCCAGCAGTACCTCGGCGCCTGGTCCGGCTCGATCGCCAACGACTCCGGCCTCAACAACCGCCATCTGGTCATCCGCCCCGGCAAGGTCGGCGACCAGGTCATGACGCTCACGGCGGACGGCCCGCTGGACGGCGGCGGCACCTACCACTGCGTCTTCCGCGCGCCCCTCACCGCCACCCCGTCCACCCCCGACGCCCCCCTCCGCCTCGGCCCCTCCACGGTCGAGTCCGGCCCGACCACGTCCTGCTCCCCGGGCGCGGCCACCACCCTCACGGTCCTCCCGGACGGCCGCCTGCGCCGCCAGAACGACGACACGGGGGAGCAGTTGACGTACGACAAGGCGTCGGAGGCGCAGTAGGAACACCGCTGTCCCAACGGGTTGGGACGACCTTGGACGATCTTGGACAGCGGAAAGCGGTTCGGCGGCGAGGAGCGCGGCCAGGCTGTCCCCCGATACCGGCTACATCACCGTATTCGAGGGGGAGAACCCATGAAGGTACGTGGACTGCGGACCAGTTCGAGAGCCAAGCGCGCCACCGGGCTCGCGCTCGCCGCGCTGGCGCTGACGGCCGTCAACACGACGGGCGCGCATGCGGCGGGCTCCGATGCCGAGACCGGTTGCCGATCGAGCAACCTGCTGCTGATCGACCAGGAGCGCCTCTACGACAACCGCGTTCCCACCACCCGGATCGGCACCATCCAGCACTTCTACGACCAGGGCTGCTACGCGGCGTTCGCGCGCTACACGCCCTACCAGCAGCCGTTCAACGCCAACATCGGCGTGGCCATTTACGACCCGGACGGCAGCTACCACATCACGTTCCTCACGAACGTCCCCGCCCAGAACTACGGCGCGAACGTGGAGTCCCCGCACGTCTGGATCGGGCATTGGAACGCCTGGACGAGCAACAAGTGGTTCCACGCTCGCGCGGACATCACCAACACCGCCCGGGGCTGCCATATGACCGGCGACACGGCCGAACACGACTACTCCACGGGCGGGGTGCGGGGCAGCGACTGGAACTCCCCCGGCTGCTGACCCCGGCCACGTGAGCGACGAGGCGCCGTCCCTACGGGGGCGGCGCCTCGCTCAGTTCGTCGGGTGGGCCGCCTGAGCGGCGGTCACGCTGGGGACGAGTTCGCGGAACGGGTCCGCCGACTCCGTACCCGACCTGCCGAACGGCGCGTCGAAGCTCCAGACCAGGAACAGCAGGAAAACGATCAGGCCGCTGAAGATCCCGGCGAGCAGCAACTCCCTCGCCGAGCGGCGGATCTGGAGCGTGAAGATCAGCCCGATCGTCACCACGGCCCCGGCGACGAGGCCGAACCAGACGACCCCCGGCAGCGTGGAACCGGCGCTGTCGAGCCGTGCGTGCCGGGCGTCGTCGGCGGTGGCGATCTGGTCGAGCAGCGGCTGATAGGCCTGCGCCTGGAGGTCGTTGGCGGGCGCGCGGTGGGTGACGTCAGTGCGTACGGCCGCGAGCAGCGCGGCTCCGTCCGGCGACGGTTCCTGACCCTGGACCAGTAGGGGCCACTCGGCCGACACGGTGTGGGCGGCGTACGCGCCGATCTCGTTCCGGATGCGGTCGCGCACGGCGGGCGGGTACACGTCGACCCGCTGGCCGACCTCGTACAGCGCCTGGGCCTCGCGCTGCACGGAGTCCTCGGCCGCCCCTCGGGCCTCCCACACGCCCGCGATCGCGAGGCCGAGCACGATGGCGTACACGACGCCGACCATCATCACCATGTACTCGATGACGTCGGGCGTCTCACTGGGGTCCTCGGCGTCGGCCACACGGCGGTGGCGCAGCACGGTGACGGTCAGGACGACGGCGCAGACGAGCACCAACGCGGCGAGGAGTACTAGCCATTGCGACACGGGCGGGCTCCGGAACGGGATCGGGGGCGGAGGATGGCGGCGGCCAGGACGGCGGGGGTGGTGACGACGAGCATCAGCGTGACCGTGGAGAACCCGGCGGGGGCGGGACGGGCGTGGGCGGCGGAGCGGTAGGGGTGCGCGAGGTGGTGCACGGCCGGGTGGGCGGGGGGCTTGGCGGCGGGCGGCGGCACGGGCACCACGGGCACGACCTGCGGCAGCACCGGCTGCGGCGGGCGCGGGCGGGACGTCGGTACGCCGATCTGGGGCGGGGGCGGCCCGGCCTCAGGGCGCTCACGCCGCACCACGGGGGGCGCGGCCGGTGCGGGCGCGGCCACCCTCGGCGGGACGGGGCCCACGCCCACCGGGCACTGCCCGGTGCCCGCGTACAGCTGCGCGGCGAGCGGGTTCAGTGCCACGGTCGCGCCGAGACAGAGGAGCAGCTGACGGGTGATCACGCCTGGCAGAACGATCACTTGGGCCCGGCGATACGGCCTACGGGCCGCGAAGCCCCCCGGCGGCGACCCCGCCCGATCACCTGTCGCACCGGCCCCCGCTGTGCCACGATCCCGTCATGGACGACCTGTTGGCGGAGGATCCCCATCGCGTCGGCCCGTTCCGGCTGCTCGGCAGGCTCGGGGCCGGGGGTATGGGGCGGGTGTACCTGGGCGAGTCGCTGAACGGCCGGCCGGCTGCCGTCAAACTCGTACGGGAGCCGTACGCTGCCGATCCCGCGTTCCGGCAGCGGCTGCGCCAGGACGTGGAGGCCGCGCGGCGCGTCGGCGGAGCGTGGGCCGCGTACGTCCTCGACGCGGACACGCAGGCCCAGATCCCCTGGATCGCGACGGCGTACGTGGCGGGGCCCAGCCTCCAGGACGTCGTGGAGCGGGGCTTCGGGCCGCTGCCGGAGCCGACGCTGCTCGTGCTCGCCGACCGGCTCGCGCGGGCGCTGGACGACATCCACGACGCGGGCCTGCGCCACCGTGATCTGAAGCCGTCCCACGTCCTGCTCGCCATGGACGGGCCGCGCGTCATCGACTTCGGGATCACGCGCGCGATGGAGGCCTCTGCGGGCGCCGGGGTGATCGTCGGGACCCCAGGGTTCATGGCACCCGAGCAGTTCCGGGGCGAGCCGGTCACCCCCGCCGCGGACGTGTTCTCCCTGGGGACGGTGCTGGCGTACGCCGCGACCGGGCGGATGGCCTTCGGCCTGCCCGACGGCGACATCGGGGCGCTGGTGCGCCGCGTCGTCCACGAGGAGCCGGACCTGGTGGGCGTTCCGGCGTCCCTGCTGCCCGTCGTACGGGCGTGCCTGCACAAGGATCCGGCGCGGCGGCCGACGCCGGGGCAGCTCACCGGGTATCTGGCGAGCGGGAGCCCGGGGCAGTCCTGGCTGCCCCGGGAGGTGTCGGCTCAACTCGCCCGGTACGCGGTGCGGTCGGGGGAGTCCGTCGTGTCTCCCGGGTACCGGCGCCGGTATCTGCCGCCCGTTCCCGAGGACAGCCACCGTCCGGATCCGCCGCCTCCGCTGCCGTGGTCCGCGAGCGAGCCCGCGCCGTCCCCGCCGCCGCACCGGGCGAGTCTGCCCCGTGGCCCCGCGTGGGGCTCACGCAGGCGCACACGCCGCAGAACCGCCCTGCTGGTCGCCCTCGCGGTCCTCGCCGTCGCCGCCGCCGTCGCCTGGTTCGTAGTCCGGACCGTCACCTGAGTTCATCTGCGGACCGTGGCTGGCTGGTCGCGCAGTTCCCCGCGCCCCTAAAAATGCCGCTCCGCGGCAATCCCCTGGGCGCCCCGCAGGGGGGCTTCTAGGGGCGCGGGGAACTGCGCGAGCAACCCAGCACGGTCCGCAGACGGACACCGGGCCAAAAAAAAGGGGGCGGGGCCGACGGGAACGTATCCCGACGGCCCCGCCCGCCCGGGCGAACCCCGCTCCTACAGGAACGAGTTGATCTCGATCGTCTCGGTCCGGCCGGGGCCGACGCCGATCGCGGAGATCGGCGCGCCGGACATCTCCTCCAGCGCCTTCACGTACGCCTGCGCGTTCTTCGGCAGGTCCGAGAACGTCTGGGCCTTGGTGATGTCCTCGGACCAGCCCGGCAGCATCTCGTAGATCGGCTTCGCGTGGTGGAAGTCGGTCTGCGAGTACGGCAGCTCCTCGACGCGCTTGCCGTCGATCTCGTACGCCACGCAGACCGGGATCTGCTCCCAGCCCGTCAGGACGTCGAGCTTGGTGAGGAAGAAGTCGGTGAGGCCGTTGACCCGGGTCGCGTAACGGGCGATCACCGCGTCGAACCAGCCGCAGCGGCGGTCACGGCCGGTGGTCACACCGCGCTCGCCGCCGATGCGGCGCAGGTCCTCGCCGTCCTGGTCGAACAGCTCGGTCGGGAACGGGCCCGCGCCGACGCGCGTCGTGTAGGCCTTGAGGATGCCGATCACGCGGCTGATCTTCGTGGGGCCCACGCCCGCACCCGTGCAGGCACCGCCCGCGGTCGGGTTCGACGAGGTCACGAAGGGGTACGTGCCGTGGTCGACGTCGAGGAGCGTGCCCTGGCCGCCCTCGAAGAGGACGACCTTGCCGTCGTCGATCGCGTCGTTGAGGATCAGCGTCGTGTCGGCCACGAACGGCTTGATCTGCTCCGCGTACTGGAGCATCTCCTCGACGATCTTCTCGGACTCGATCGCGCGCCGGTTGAAGACCTTGGCCAGGAGCTGGTTCTTGGACTCCAGCGCCGCCTCGACCTTCTGCATCAGGATCGACTCGTCGTACAGGTCCTGGACGCGGATGCCCACGCGGTTGATCTTGTCCGCGTAGGTCGGTCCGATGCCGCGACCGGTGGTGCCGATCTTGCGGGAGCCGAGGAACCGTTCCGTCACCTTGTCGAGGGTGACGTTGTACGGCGTGATCAGGTGAGCGTTACCGCTGATGAGCAGCTTGGACGTGTCGACGCCGCGCTCGTTCAGCCCGCTCAGCTCGGAGAGCAGGACCGCCGGGTCGACGACGACTCCGTTGCCGATGACCGGGGTACACCCCGGCGAGAGGATCCCGGAAGGGAGAAGATGCAGCGCGTACTTCTGGTCGCCTACGACGACCGTGTGGCCGGCGTTGTTGCCGCCCTGGTAGCGCACTACATAGTCAACGGATCCACCGAGCAGGTCGGTGGCCTTTCCCTTGCCCTCGTCACCCCACTGAGCACCGAGCAGCACAAGTGCGGGCACAGGCGTACACCCCTTCCGGGCGGGGCATGTCCAAGGTCAGGGGCTTGTCGCCGCCTCACCAATGTGCCCCGGAATAGACGAAGCCCCTGGCGCAATAGCGCAAGGGGCTCTTGCACAAAGATGCTACCCGAGGAAGGACCGAAGTGTCGGCTGCCGACCAGCTACTGGTGGTCATCGACCCGGTCGCCCGCCGTATCGACGGCGAGTCCGTGCGGATCGCGAAAGATGTGCTGTGTGCGGGTGCACAGGCGAAAATATGCTGGCCGGAGGGGGTGGAGGAGTTCTCGCGTGCCCTTGCGCGAAGGGGTTCGCGGCGGCCCGTGGTGGTGGGTGACGACCGGGCACTGCTACGTACTGTGACATTGCTGCAGCGGGAACGTGATGTCTGCGGTGATGTCTGCGCCTCCGGCCTGGCGATCGTGCCCGTGGGGACCGCCCCTCTGGTGGAACTTGCCAGGTCACTGGGGGTGCCGACGGGGGCGGTGGCGGCGGCCCGGGCGGTCCTGGAGGGCGCGCCACGCCGCCTCGACCTCCTGGTGGACGACAGCGGGGGCGTGGTCCTCGGCGACCTCTGCATCCCGGCTCCGCCGCTCGAGGTGCGTCCTGCCGCCCCGACCGTCTGGGGTACGTGCCGTTCCCTCGTCCGCACCCTGGTGCGGGCACCGGCGCCCCTGTCCGTCACCCACCGCTTGCGGGTCGAGGCGGACGGGGTCCTCCTGTCCGACCTCGACCGTCCGGTCGTGGGGGTGTCGGTGGGGGTGGGGGGCGATGTGGTGGTGTCCCGGGGGGTGGGGGTGCCGGGGGTTCGGGCGCGGGCGCGGGTGGTGACGGTGTCGGGGGCGGTGTCCGGGGACGGCTTCCGCTACCGGGCGGGCCAGGTGGTGGCGGGCCCGGTCCGCACGCGGACGTGGACGGCGGGGACGTGGACGCTGACGCTGCCACCCCCGTGACGTGGTCAGCCCCCACCCCGCCCCTTCCCTAAACCCTCCGGGGGTGGGAGGGGGGCTTCGCCCCGGGGTCCGCGTTCGTCTGCGGGCCGTCCCCAACTGGTCGCGCAGTTCCCCGCGCCCCTGGATGGCTCGGCTTCGCCATCGCCATCGGCCGTACCTCTTCAGGGGCGCGGGGAACTGCGCGACCAGCCCGCCACCGGCCCGCAGGTGACGATCCCGGCCGCCCGCCAGAGGGCTTTCGGGAAGGGGTGGGGTGGGGAAAAGGAAACCCATGGACACCAGCCGTCACTTTCGACCCGGCGACCCCGGCTTCGTCGCCGACCCCTACCCCGCGTACGCCCAGCTCCGCGCAGCGGGCCGCGCCCACCACCACACCCCCACCAACCAATGGCTCATCCCCCACCACACCGACGTCAGCGGACTCCTCCGCGACCGCCGCCTCGGCCGCACCTACCTCCACCGCTTCACCCACGAGGAGTTCGGCCGTACGCCCCCATCCCCCGCCCACGAGCCCTTCCACACCCTCAACGACCAGGGGATCCTGGACCAGGAAGGTCCGGATCACACCCGGATCCGGCGGCTCGTGGCGAAGGCGTTCACCCCCCGACGCGTCGAGGAACTCGAACCCGTCGTCCAGCGCATCGCCACCCGCCTCGTACGCGACTTCGTCGCAGCGGGCGGCGGGGACCTCCTCGCAGACGTCGCCGAGCCCCTCCCCGTCACCGTCATCGCCGAAATGCTCGGCATCCCCGACGCAGACCGGCACCTCCTACGCCCCTGGTCGGCCGACATCTGCGGGATGTACGAGCTCAACCCGGACGAGGACACCGCCGCACGCGCGGTTACGGCGGCGGTCGAGTTCTCGGCCTACTTGAGGGAGTTGATCCAAGAACGGCGCCGCACCCCCGCCCCCGACCTCGTCTCCGCCCTCATCGCCGTCCACGACACCGACGGCACCCGCCTCACCGAGCAGGAGATGATCTCCACCTGCGTCCTGCTCCTCAACGCGGGCCACGAGGCCACCGTCAACACCACGGCCAACGCGTGGTGGACGCTCTTCCGCCACCCCGAGCAGCTGGCCCTGCTGCGCGCCGAACCCGAGAAGCTGCTCCCCGGCGCCGTCGAGGAACTGCTGCGCTACGACACCCCGTTGCAGCTCTTCGAACGCTGGGTGCTCGACGACATCGAGGTCGCGGGGACGAAGATCCCCCGGGGGGCGGAGGTCGCGCTGCTCTTCGGGTCCGCCAACCGGGACCCGGCCGCGTTCGCGGACCCGGACACCTTCGACGTACGCCGTCCGGTCGCCGACAACCGGCACGTCAGCTTCGGCGCGGGCATCCACTACTGCCTCGGCGCCCCCCTCGCCCGCCTCGAACTGGCCGCGTCCTTCGGTCTGTTGCTGCGCGAGGCCCCGCGCATGCGGCTGGTCACCGAGCCGCGCTGGAAGCCGGGGTACGTGATCCGGGGCCTCACCGCCGTCGAAGTGGAGGTCTAGGACGCCTTCGGGCGCCTCAGCGCCAAGCCGTCCAGGACGACCTCCAACCCGTACGCGAACTTGTCGTCGCGCAGCGCGACCGGGTCCACGACCTCCGCCGCGTACGCCTCGGCCAGGTGCTCGTGGTCCGCCACCGCCTGCTGCGCGGCGGGCATGAGGCGGGCGATGAAGTCCGCCTCGGACTCGCCGGAGCGGGCGACCGTGGTGAGCCACGCCGCCTCCGTGGTGCTCATCCCGATCACGTACGACAGGACCGTCTCGATCGCGCGCTCCGGCTCGGGGAACCCGGCGTCCGCGAAGAGCGCGGCGAGCCGCTCGGAGAACGACATCAGGTTGGGGCCCAGATAGGCGAGGCCCGCCTGGCCGAGGACCGAGGACAGCCAGCGGTGGCGCAGCGCCGTCGCGCGGAACGACTGGGCGGCCTCGGTGGCGGCGGCCCGCCAGTCGGCGCCGTCGGCGGCGGGCACGGCGATCTCCCCGAACACCTCGTCCACCGCGAGCTCCATCAGCTCGTCCTTGGTGGCGACGTGCCGGTAGAGGGAGGTCGCGCCCGCGTTCAGCCGGGCGCCGAGCTTGCGCATGCTGAGCGCCTCGACGCCGTCGGCGTCCAGCATCACGACCGCCTCGCGGACGATCGCGGCCCTGCTCAGCGCGGGCTGGTCGGCTTCGCGCGCCCGACGGGCCCAGACGGACGGGATGGGGTTCGCCTTGGTGGTCCTGGCGGCCATGACGCTCCTTCGCGGCGGTACGTGCGTACGACGTTCGCATTTAGCGTACAGCGACAGACAGTTGCGCACACTGTTCCCCCCTGCGTACAGTGTGCGCATCGAGAGAACGACGTGCGCAGCTGAGAAGGGGAACGAACCATGGAAACCCGCAACCCACGCCGCTGGTGGATCCTGATCGTGCTGTGCCTCAGCTCGCTGGTGCTGGTGATCGACAGCATGGCGCTGACGGTGGCGGTGCCGTCGATGACGGAGGACCTCGGGGCGAGTGCCCAGGACACGCAGTGGATCCTCGACTCCTACATCCTGGTGTTCGCGGGCCTGCTGCTCACCTCCGGCAGCCTCGGTGACCGGTTCGGCCGCCGCAAGGTGATGATCATCGGCTTGCTGCTGTTCGGGGCGGCGTCGCTGGCGGCGGTGTTCTGTACGAATCCCGGCGAGGTCATAGCCGTACGAGTGGCGATGGGCGTGGGCGGCGCGCTGATCATGCCGTCGACCCTCTCCATCCTCATCACCGTCTTCGACGAGGAGGAGCGCGGCAAGGCGATGGCGGCGTGGGGTTCGGTGTCGATGCTCGGTCTGGTCGGCAGCCCGGTGCTGGGCGGCGTACTGATCGACCACTTCTCCTGGCACTCGATCTTCTTCATCAACATCCCGGTCGTGGCGCTGGCCATCCTCGCGGGTCTGCTGCTGATGCCGGAGTCGAAGGCGCCGTGGCAGAAGCCGGATCCGCTGGGCGCGGTGCTGTCGGCGGCGGGGATGACCGCGCTGATCTGGTGGATCATCGAGATTCCGCAGCACGGGGCGTTCGGGTCCCGCTCGCTGGTCACGCTGGCGGTCGCGGTCGTGGCTCTCGCGGGCTTCGTGGTCTGGGAGAACGTCACCTCCGCGCCGATGGTGCCGCTGGTCCTGTTCAAGCACCGCAACTTCAGCGGCGGTTCGGTGTCGCTGGCGCTCGTCCAGATCGGTACGGGTGGGCTGCTGCTCGTCCTCACCCAGTACCTCCAGTTCGTCCTCGGCTACTCGCCGGTCAAGGCGGGCCTGGCGTTCGTGCCGCTGGCGGTGACGGCGCTGGTCGGCAACACGGTGGGGGCGCAGGCCGCCGCGAAGATCGGCAACCGGTGGCTGATCGTGGCCGGCATGCTGACGATGTCCTCGTCCTTCGCCCTGCTGACCACGGTCACCGCGTCCTCGGGCTTCACGGTCCCGGCGATCGCCCTCGGCCTGCTGGGCCTGGGCGCGGGCCTGGCGATGCCGGCTGCGGTCGGCGCCCTGATGGGGACGATCCCGGCGGACAAGGCGGGGGTGGGGTCGGCGCTCAACGACACGATCCAGCAGGCCGGTACGGCGCTGGGCATCGCGATCCTCGGCTCGATGCTGTCGAGCGGGTTCGCGTCGGAGATGCCGTCGGACGCGCCGGATGCGGCTCGGCACTCGATCGCGGGTGCGCTGGCTGTGGCCGGTGGTGACCAGTCCCTGGTACGTACGGCTCACGAGGCCTTCACCTCGTCGATGTCGACGACGTTCGCGGTGAGCGGGATCGGGGTGCTGGTGGCGGCGGTGCTGGCGGGGTTGCTGATGCGGGATGGTTCGCGGGTGGCGACGCCGGAGCGCGAGCCGGAGCTCGCGGCCTGACCTGGTCGGGCCCCCACCCCGCCCCTTCCCTAAACCCTCCGGGGGTGGGAGGGGGCGGAGGTGCGTTCCCGGGGGCTGGGCCCCCGGACCCCGGGCGGGGCTGCGCCCCTGCACCCCCTCGGGCCTTCGCCCCGGACCCCGTCGCGGGGCCTGCGGCCCCTGCGCCCCGCTTCTTTCGTCTGCGGGTCGCGGTGGGTTGCTCGCGCAGTTCCCCGCGCCCCTGAAGGGGTACGGCCGATGGCGATGGCGAAGCCGAGCCATTCAGGGGCGCGGGGAACTGCGCGACCAGTTGGGGACGGCCCGCAGACGAACGGGGTCCGAGTGGCGAAGCCCCCAGTAGCCCACCCACCCCCTGCACGGGCCCGGGGCGCAGCCCGAAAGCGGGGTGCAGGGGCCGCAGGCCCCGCCCAAGGGGTCCGGGGCGTAGCCCCCGGGAAAACCACCCTCGCCCCCTCCCGCCCCCGGAGGGTTTAGGGAAGGGGTGGGGTGGGGGCTGCTACGACGGGGTGATCAGGCGGGACTCGTACGCGTACACCGCCGCCTGTGTGCGGTCCCGCAGGCCCAGTTTCACCAGTACCCGGCTCACATGCGTCTTGATCGTCGACTCCGCCACCACCAACCGCTCCGCGATCTCCGCGTTGGAAAGGCCCTGGGCGATCAGGACGAGGACCTCCGTCTCGCGGTCGGTCAGTTCCTCGACCTGGACCGAACCCACACCCACCGTTCCCCGCCGCATCGGCGTCGACCGCGCGAACTCTGTGATCAAGCGGCGCGTCACCGACGGCGCCAGCAGCGCGTCGCCGGACGCCACGACCCGTACGCCCTCAGCGAGTTGACGTGCGGACGCGTCCTTCAGGAGGAACCCCGACGCCCCCGCCCGCAGCGCCTGGTACACGTACTCGTCCAGGTCGAAGGTGGTCAGCACCAGCACCCGCGCCGCCGTGTCCGCCGCCACGATCTCCCGCGTCGCCTCGATGCCGTTCATCTCGGGCATCCGGATGTCCATCAGGACGACGTCCGGGCGGAGTTCGCGGACCTTGGCCAGCGCCTCCCGGCCGTCGACCGCCTCGCCGATCACCTCGATGTCCCGCTGGGCGTTGAGCAGGACCGAGAAGCCCTCGCGGACCATCATCTGGTCGTCGACGATCAGTACGCGGATGCTCGCCCCGCTCATGCCTCGCCCGCCGTCGCCGCCGCCGTCACGGGGATGAACACCGTCACCTCGTAACCGCCGTCCTCCCCCACCTCACCCGCCGTCATCTCGCCGCCCAGCATCGCCACCCGCTCCCGCATCCCCGTGATCCCGTGGCCGCTGCCCGGCGACGCGGCCGCCGGGCCCGTCGGCGGGCCGTTGACCACGCGCAGGCCCACCCCGCCCAGCACATAGCCGACCTCCACCCGCGCGGCCGCGCCCGGCGCATGCCGCAGGGCGTTGCTGAGGGCCTCCTGGATGATGCGGTACGCCGACAGCTCGACGCCCTGCGGGAGTTCGCGCACCGCGCCCGTGACCGCCTTGGTCACGTCGAGCCCGGCGTCGCGTACGTTCGCGAGGAGCCGGTCGAGGTCGGCGAGGGTGGGCTGGGGCGCGTCCGGCGCCTCGTAGTCCTCCGCCCGTACGACACCGAGCACGCGGCGCAGCTCGGTGAGCGCCGCCACCGCGTTCTCGCGGATCGTCGCGAACGCCTGCGTCAGCTCCGGCGGCGGGTCTTCCACGCGGTACGGGGCGGCCTCGGCCTGGATGGCGACCACCGACATGTGGTGCGCGACCACGTCGTGCAGCTCGCGCGCGATGGTGGTGCGCTCTTCGAGCACGGTCCGCTTGTCGCGTTCGACGGCGGTGACCGACTGCTGGACGGTGATCTTCTGCTCCGCTTCCCGGCGGATGCTCACGACGACGGCGATCAGAAGCAGGATCGCGGAGGTGACGGCCATCGTCCCGGCGTCCGAGCCGCCGTACCGGTGGCCGGAGAACTGCATCACCGTGCCGAGCAGCAGCGTGAGCACCCACATCCACGCGGCGGTACGGGGCCGGGTGCGCAGCGCCACCACGACCATCACGGTGAGCTGGGCGAGGAACGTGCCCGGCGCCCACGGCCAGCCGAGGCCGTCGCCCCGGCCCAGGACGCTCATGACCACCGTGGTCGCGCACATCGTCCACCAGGCGCCGACCGGCCGTATCAGGGTCATGGCGACGGGCACCCCGGTGAGCAGTCCCGACGCCACCCAGATGAGCAGCTCCGGGCCGCCGCGCTGGGAGCCGGCGGTGTACGTGATCACCGCGGCGCAGAACGCGACGAAGAGCACGGCCGCGTGCGGGGTCCAGGCCGCGTACCGGCGCAGCCGGTCGGACAGATGGCGGGTGAGCGGGCCGTCCGTACGCATCGGCGGCAGCGGCCGGTAGGCGAAGGCGTCCCGGAACAGGTCCTGGCGGAGTCCGCCGAAGGCGTCCATGGCGAGCAGGAACTCGGGGCTGCGTACGCCGTTGCCCGGCGTGCTCCCCGGCGGTTTGGGGCTGAGGGTCTCGGTCACGTGCCCACGGTAGGCGGGGGCGAGTGGCCGGGGCGTCCCCTGCGCTACGGATCCGGCGGGGTCCGCCTCAGGTACTACGGCTCCTCCGTCCGGCCTCTCAGTACGCCAGCTGGGCGATCTCCTCGGCGACGACCGCGCAGGCGTCGGCGGCGGGGTCGATGAGGGGGAAGTGGCCGACGCCGTCGAGCAGCGTGAGCCCGACGGTCTCCCCCGCCCTGGCGGCGGCGTCGACGTACGCCTCGGCCACGGCCTGCGGCACGACGATGTCGTCCCGGCCCTGGACGAGGGTGGTGGCGACGCCGGTGGGGAGGAGGGCGGCGGGGTCGGTGGCGGCGGCGCGAGCGCTGAACGCCCCGTCCCCGCCGAGGAGTTGCTGGACAGCCCCGTCACACACCTCCAACGCCACCGCCGTGGTGAAGTCGGCGATGGGGGCGAGGGCGACGACTCCGCGCAGGTGGGCGGCGGTGGGGGTGTGCCACGGGGAGTCCGGCGGCAGTACGTGTCGGGACGCGGCCCACAGGGCGAGGTGGCCGCCGGCGGAGTGCCCGGTGATCACGGTACGGCGGAGGCCGGCGGTGGGGAGGTGGGTGCGGGCGAGGTCGGGGAGGGCGTCGAGGGCGGCGGCCACGTCGTCGAAGGTGTCCGGCCAGCGTCCGGCGACGGGTCCCGTCCCTCCTTGCTTCGGCAGGAGGCCGCCGCGTCGGTACTCGACGTTGGCGACGGCGAATCCCCTGCGGGTGAGGAAGTCCACGAACGGGGTGAGGTGCGCCCGGTCGTAGCGCTCGCGCCAGGCGCCGCCGTGCAGGGCGACGACGAGGGGGGTGTCGTGGGCCTCCCCTCTGGGTGCGTAGAAGTCGATGACCTGGTCGGGGTGGGGGCCGTAGGGGGCGGTGGTGTCGGGGGGGACGGCTGGATGCGAGAAGGCCGCGGCGGCTTCGGCGGCGTCCCTGGCGGCGGGGTCGTGCATGGGTCACCTGTCTCTTTTGTGGGGGCGGAGGCGGACGGTAGCAGGGGGTTCGCGGCCCGGGCGGTAATTCCCCCACCCCACCCCTTCCCCAAAGCCCTGGGCGGGCGGCCGGGTGCTTTGTCTGCGGGCCGTCCCCACTGGTCGCGCAGTTCCCCGCGCCCCTTATCGGCCCGGTGTTCGTCTGCGGGTCGTGGCCGGTTGCTCGCGCAGTTCCCCGCGCCCCTAGGGGGTACGGGCGACGGCGATGGCGAAGCCGAGCCTTTTAGGGGCGCGGGGAACTGCGCGACCAGTGGGGGACGGGCCGCAGACGAACGAATACCTCGGGGTCCGGGGGCGTAGCCCCCGAGAGACCGCCCTCGCCCCCTCCCCACCCCCGGAGGGTTTAGGGAAGGGGCGGGGTGGGGGGGCTAGGCCAGGGCCGTCGACAGGGCTCGCGCTGCCCTCTCCGCGTCCCCGAACCCCACGTACAGCGGCGTGAAGCCGAACCGGAGGACGTCGGGGCGGCGGTAGTCGCCCACGACACCCGCCGCGATGAGCGCCGCCATCACCGAACCCGCGTCGTCGCAGCGGAGGGCGACCTGGCTGCCCCGCTCCCCGTGCGCCGCAGGCGTAACCGAAGCCACCCGCCCCTGCGGCACGTACGCCGACACGCACTCCAAGAAGAAGTCCGTCAACGCCAACGACTTCGCGCGGACCGCGTCGATCGAGACCCCCGTCCAGACGTCGAGGGCCGACTCCAGGGCCAGCATGGACAGAATGTCCGGCGTGCCCACACGGCCCCGCACCGCCCCGGCCCCCGGCACGTACTCCCCCCGCATCCCGAAGGGATCCTCGTGCGAGTTCCACCCGGGAAGGGGCGAGTCGAAGGACGCCTGGTGGTCGCCCCGGACGTACAGATAGGCGGGCGAACCCGGCCCGCCGTTCAGGTACTTGTAGGTGCAGCCCACCGCGAAGTCCACCCCGTGCGCCTCCAGGCCCACCGGCAGCGCGCCCGCGCTGTGGCACAGGTCCCAGACCGCCAGTGCCCCCGCCACGTGCGCGGCCGCGGTGATGCCGGGCAGGTCGTGCAGCCGGCCCGTGCGGTAGTCGACGTGGTTGACCAGGATCGCGGCCGTACGCGGACCGACCGCCGCCGCCATCTCGCCGGGCGCGACCGGGCGGACCGCCCGGCCCGTCATCCGCGCGGCGGACCCCGCCACGTACCCGTCCGTCGGGAACGTCGACTCGTCGACCAGGATCTCGTCGCGGTCGGACGGCGCCAGCCGCACCGCCGCGACCAGCGCCTTGAAGACGTTCACACTCGTGGAGTCGCCCACCACGATCCGGCCCGGCGCCGCGCCGACCAGCGGCGCGATGCGGTCGCCGATCCGCTCCGGCGCCGTCCACCAGCCGCTCTCGTCCCAGGAGCGGATGCGCAGCTCGCCCCACTCGTGCGCGATGACCTCCTGCATCCGGGCCGGAACGTGGCGCGGCAGCGCGCCCAGCGAGTTGCCGTCGAGGTAGACCGTGTCGTCGTCGAGGGCGAACAGGTCGCGGTGCTTGGCGAGTTCGTCTGCGGCGTCCAGCGCCGCGGCCTTGCCGGCCAGGGACTCAGACATGGCTGCGCGCCGTCCACAGCTCGGGGAACACGTTCTTCGCCGCGCGCTTCTCCAGCCAGGCCACGCCCGCCGAACCGCCCGTGCCGGTCTTCGCGCCCATCGCTCTCCTCGTCGCCACCAGATGGTCGTTGCGCCAGCGCCACACCAGCTCGCCCACATCGGTCAACGCCTCGCCCAGGCGTACGAGTTCCCCGTTCTGGTCCCCGGCGTAAAGTTCCGCCCAGACGGCCTCGACCTGCGGCGACGGCTCGTACCGCTGGGAGAGGTCGCGGTCGAGGACGGCGGCCGGAACGGCGTACCCGCGCCGCGCCAGCAGCGCCAGCACCTCGTCGTACACGCTCGGCTCCTGGAGCGCCTTCTCCAGCTCGGCGTGCGCACGCGGCGCGCCCCGGTGCGGCACCAGCATGGACGCCGACTTCTCACCGAGCAGGAACTCCATCCGGCGGTACATCGCCGACTGGAAGCCGGAGCCCTCGCCGAGGGCCGCGCGGTAGGAGTTGAACTGCGCCGGGGTCAGCTGCGCGAGGGGCGTCCAGGACGCGTTGAGCGCCTCCAGCTCGCGTACGGACCGCTTGAGCGCGTCCACGGCCACCGGCACCCGGTCCTCGCGCAACGCGCGCGTGGCGGTCTCCCACTCGTGGACGATCACGGTGAACCACAGCTCCATGACCTGGGTGGTGACCAGGAAGACCATCTCGCCGGGGTCGTCCGAGCGCAGGTGCTGGAGGTGGGTGAGGACGTCCGCCTGGACGTAGTCCTCGTAGGGCGTGGTGCCCGCGAAGTCCAGGTTGGGGGCTTCGGCCGGGTCGACGGCTCCGGCGGCGGCTGCTCCGGCGGTTTCTACCGGTTCGGACATCTTTGATGACATCGCTGTCTCCCTGATGTGTCCGGGTAGCGGTCCGCCCCTTCCTTCATCGGCATCGGAGCCCCGGTCCCCACCCGCATCATAAGCACGCCCCGCCCACCCTCGTCAGGGCCCGGAAAGTGGCCTACGGCACGGCCGGGCCGTCCACGAAGGCGCCGCCCTTGGCGTACGGCCACGCGTTGGACTTGCAACCCTTCAGACCCTTGATCTGCTGCATCATCACCGGCGCGGCCTTGCCCTCGCCCGGGCAGTCCATGTGCTGATGGAAGCCGATCATGTGGCCGATCTCGTGGTTGATGATCAGGTGCCGGTACTCGGCGGGCGGCCCGTCGTACTGCGGCGAGCCCTTCACCCACCGCTTGAGGTTGACCACGACACCGCCCGCGACCTCGCAGTTCAGCTCGCCGTGGGTGTCGCCGTTGACCGCGCAGAGCCGGTCCGTGGTGGCCGGGGTGGCGATCTTTATGGTCACGTCGGCGCTGTCGTCGCCGGAGACCAGCTGGAACCGGCCGCGTCCGTGCGCGGCCCAGCTGCGGGGGTGGGCGAGGATCGCCTGGACCTCGGTGGCGGCCTGGCGCGGCGAGACGTCGACGCCGTCCTCGACGAGCACCTTGTAGCGGCGCAGCGGGCCGCCGGTGCCGACGGGGACGCCGGAGGCGCGGGCGGGGGTGAAGGTGCCGGGCCCGGCGGCGGGCACGTCGTCGCCCCCGTCGCCCTTCTTGCCGGAGTCGCTCCCCTCGCCGGGCTTCTCGTCCTTCTTCGACTGCTTCGGGGGCGGGGCGGTCGGGAGGGGGGTGCGGGAGCCGAGGGGGCTCTCGGCGGCGTATCCGGGTTCGGGGGTGTAGCCGTCGCGGCCGCGCCACTCGGCGAGGGCGGAGCCGCAGATGAGGGCGAGGCCGAGGAGGCCGCCCACGAGGAGCAGGGCGCGCGGGTGGCGCCGGGCCGAGCGTCTGCCACGGCCACGGGGTCGGGTGTGGCCACGGCCACGACGGTCTCCGCTGCGGGCTGCTCGCTTGCCCAAGACAGACTTCTCCCCTTGTCACGGCTGGAGTTGGGGGGAAGAGGTGTGGGGCCTCGTGCGCCAGCGCTCGGATACGATCCGCGGTTTTCGGTTTGTTGTCCTGTAATCGATGGTGCGTGCGATCGTACCGCCCGTACGGGAGTTGTCCGGGCGGTACGCGTTCGTGCAGGTCAGCCCAGCGTGTCGGCGGCGAGCGGCGAGGAGTCCCGCAGGAACGTGGTGCAGCGCTCGAACTCGGCCTGCTCGCCGATGGCTTGGGCGGCGCGGGCCAGTGCGTGCAGGGCGCGCAGGAAGCCGCGGTTGGGCTCGTGCTCCCACGGGACCGGGCCGTGGCCCTTCCAGCCGGCGCGGCGCAGCGAGTCGAGGCCGCGGTGGTAGCCGGTGCGGGCGTACGCGTACGACTCGACCGTGCGGCCCGCGTCGAACGCGTCGTCCGCGAGCTGGGCCCAGGCGAGGGAGGAGGTGGGGTACTTGGCGGCGACGTCGGCGGGGGCGGTGCCCTGCGCGAGCAGGTCGCGCGGTTCGGGGTCGTCGGGGAGGTGGGTCGGGGCGGGCCCGCCGAGGAGGTTCTCGTGAATGGACATGCCTCCAGTCTGCCGCGTCCGCCACCCACCGGGGGTTTTGGCCCCTCCCCGCCCCTTCCCGAAAGTCCTCTGGCGGACGGCCGGGTTCGTCGGCTGCAGGCCGTCTGTGGCTGGTCGCGCAGTTCCCCGCGCCCCTAAAAATGCCGCTCCGCGGCAATCCCCTGGGCGCCCCGAAGGGGCGTTCTTAGGGGCGCGGGGAACTGCGCGACCAGCCCACCACCGGCCCGCAGACGGACACGGATCCCCCGGAGGGTTTAGGGAAGGGGCGGGGTGGGGGTCAAACCCCCCGGTCCCGCTCCAGCGGCGGCGTCACCCCGCAGGACACCCGGCACTCCGGATGGCACACCCCCACCGGCAGACGGCGAACCGTCAGATACGCCAGCACCGCCCCCACCACCAACACCCCCGCACACACCGGCATCGCCCGCCGAAACGTCGACCCGAACTCCGCCGCGGAGCGGTAGGCGGACGGGGACATGCCTGCCACCAACGGCAGCGCCGCCACCGCGATAAGCCCCGCCGCCCGCGCCGCCGCGTTGTTGATCCCGCTCGCCAGACCCGCCCGCCCCGCGTCCACCGACCCGAGCACCGTCGCCGTGAGCGGCGCGACCAGGGTCACCATGCCCAGGCCGAGGACGACGACCGCGGGGAGCACGTCACGTACGTACGACGCGTCCACCCCCACCCGCAGCATCAGCAGCATCCCGGCCGCGCACAGCAGCGGCCCCACCGTCAGCGGTATGCGCGGGCCGATCCGCTCGCCCAGCGCGCCCGAGCGGGCCGAGAGCAGGAGCATCAGGACCGTGGTGGGGAGCAGGGCCGCGCCCGCGCCCAGGGCCGAGTACCCCGCCACCACCTGGAGCTGGAGCGCCGCCAGGAAGAAGAAGCCGCCGAACGCCGCGTACACGCACACCGTCACCACGTTCACCGCCGTGAACTGGCGCGACGCGAAGATCTCCGGCGGCAGCATGGGATCCGGCAGGCGGCGTTCCAGACGGACGAAGGCCACGCCCAGCAGGAGACCCGCCGCCGCCGCGCCGAGCACCAGCGGCGACGCCCCCTGCCCGGGCGCCTCGATCAGCGCGTACGTCACCAGTGCGAGCGCCAGCGCCCCCAGCACCGCCCCGGTGACGTCGAACCGGGCCGTGTGCACGCGCGCGTCCTTGGACTCCGGGACGTGCCGCAGCGCCACCGGGACGCACAGCGCGGCCAGCGGGACGTTCAGCAGGAACACCCAGCGCCAGCCGGGGCCGTCCACCAGCCAGCCGCCCAGGAACGGGCCGACGGCCGCCCCGACCCCGCCGAGCCCGGACCAGACGCCGACGGCGGCGGCCCGGTCGTCGGGGTGGAAGCTCGCCTGGATGAGGGCGAGCGAGCCGGGGGTGAGGAGCGCGCCGCCTATGCCCTGGAGGGCGCGGGCGGCGATCAGGACGCCCGCGTCGGGCGCGATGCCGCACAGCAGCGACCCGGCGGCGAACCAGACCACGCCGAAGACGAAGACCTTCCGGCGGCCGTACCGGTCGCCCAGCGCTCCGCCGAGCAGGATCAGCCCGGCGAGCGTGAGCATGTACGCGTTCACGGTCCACTGGAGCACCGCCATGTCCGCGTCCAGGTCCGCCCCGATGCGCGGCAGGGCCACATTGACCACGGTCGAGTCGAGCATCGCCATCCCGGACCCGAGCACGGTCGTGAACAGCACCCACCGTCCGGCCGCCGTGCCCATCCGTACGCTCATGGATCCACTCTCGCCCAACGCACGAGACCCGGCACCCCCCGAGCGGGGGAGGCCGGGCCTCGTGCGGGGGAGCGCGGGCGGCGGGCCCGCGCGCCCGTTACTTCAGCTTCGTGCCGGTCGAGCGCA
Organism: Streptomyces melanogenes; assembly: GCF_014649795.1. Lineage (GTDB taxonomy): Bacteria > Actinomycetota > Actinomycetes > Streptomycetales > Streptomycetaceae > Streptomyces > Streptomyces noboritoensis. The sequence goes on along the minus strand of NZ_BMTS01000002.1, from coordinate 49,431 downwards.
GGTTCGCGCACGCCTCGGTGACGCGCTTGGCCATGCTCGCCTCGGCGAGCTTGCCCCAGGTACGCGGGTCGTAGGTGGACTTCTTGCCGACCTCGCCGTCGACCTTCAGGACGCCGTCGTAGTTGCGGAACATGTGGTCCGCGACCGGACGCGTGAAGGCGTACTGGGTGTCGGTGTCCAGGTTCATCTTCACGACGCCGTTCTCCAGCGCGGTCGCGATCTCCTGCTCGCTGGAGCCGGAGCCGCCGTGGAAGACGAAGTCGAACGGGGAGGCCTTGCCGTACTTCGCGGCGACGCCCTCCTGGAGGTCCTTGAGGAGCTCCGGACGCAGCACGACGTTGCCCGGCTTGTAGACGCCATGGACGTTGCCGAAGGAGGCGGCCAGCAGGTAGCGGCCCTTCTCGCCCAGGCCGAGCGCCTCGGCGGTGCGCAGCGCGTCGTCGACGGTCGTGTACAGCTCGTCGTTGATCTCGTGGCTGACGCCGTCCTCCTCGCCGCCGGTCGGGGTGATCTCGACCTCAAGGATGATCTTGGCGGCGGCGGCCTTGGCGAGCAGCTCCTGGCCGATGGCCAGGTTGTCCGCGAGGGTCTCGGCGGAGCCGTCCCACATGTGCGACTGGAAGAGCGGGTTCAGGCCCTTGGCGACGCGCTCGGCCGAGACCTCCAGGAGCGGACGTACGTAGGCGTCCAGCTTGTCCTTGGGGCAGTGGTCGGTGTGCAGCGCGACGGTGATGTCGTACTTGGCGGCGACGACGTGCGCGAACTCGGCCAGGGCGACCGCGCCGGTGACCATGTCCTTGTTGTACTGGCCACCCAGGAACTCGGCACCGCCGGTGGAGATCTGGATGATGCCGTCGCTCTCGGCCTCCGCGAAGCCGCGCAGCGCAGCGTGCAGGGTCTGGGTCGAGGTCACGTTGATGGCCGGGTAGGCGAACTTGCCTGCCTTCGCCCGGTCGAGCATCTCGTTGTAGACCTCGGGGGTTGCGATGGGCATCTGTCCGCTCCTTGTGATGTGCGGGGTGTGCGATATGTGCTGGCCCTGACCTGGGGGCGACGTCATCGTCGCGGCCCATCTTTCCAGACTCTGCGCCCGGCTCCACCCTGCGGACGGACGAGGGGGCTGCCGTTTCACGTGAAACGGCAGCCCCCTCGGGGAAAGCACAGGTCAGAGCCGGTATGGGCGGCATCGAGGACCTAGGTCACCACTTTCGGAGTGCCCGTCAGTCGATCTTGCCGGGTACCCCGGACCGGTTACGGCGACGGTGGCAATCCGGGCATTTACCCCGTTATGCCGGACCCTGTTACGCCAGGCCCAGGTCGCCCAGCCGGTACCCCGTGAGGTACGCCAGACCCGCCTCGGCGATCGCGTCGGCCGCGCCCCGGTCGACGATCGTGGCGACGGCCACGACCTCGCCGCCCGCCTCGCGCACCGCCTCGACGGCCGTCAGCGGCGAGCCGCCGGTGGTGGAGGTGTCCTCGACCACCAGGCAGCGGCGGCCCTTGACGTCCGTGCCCTCGATCCGGCGCTGCATGCCGTGCGCCTTCTGCGCCTTGCGCACGACGAAGGCGTCCAGGCGCTGCCCGCGCGCGGCCGAGGCGTGCAGCATCGACGTCGCCACCGGGTCGGCGCCCAGGGTCAGCCCGCCGACGCAGTCGAAGTCCAGGTCGGCGGTGAGGTCGAGCATGACCTGACCGACCAGCGGCGCGGCCTCGCCGTCCAGCGTGATCCGGCGCAGGTCGATGTAGTAGTCGGCTTCCAGGCCCGAGGAGAGGGTCACCTTGCCGTGCACCACGGCCTTGTCCTTGATCTGCTGGAGCAGGTCAGCGCGTACGTCAGTCATGCCCGCCAGCTTAGAGGCGCCGCCAGCTCCAGGTCGTCGCGAGCTCCAGCGGGTCCACCGGCGTCACCAGCCTCGGGAGCGTGTTGAGGCCGTTGGGCGGGCCCGACTGGGGCTCCACGCACACCGCCGCCTCCTGCTCGTCGTAGACGACCACCCACTCGCTGCGGCTGGTCACCTTCAGCTCCAGCTGCTCCGGCCAGGTGAGGGTGACGTCGACGCCGTCGGGCATCCCGAAGCAGTCGTCCCAGGGGCCGGGCAGGGGGTCGATGCGGCGGCCGGTGGGCAGGTGGTCGTCGCCGCGCTCCTCCTGCCAGGCGGGGGTGAACCCGAGCCGGACGTCCTCGCCGCCGAGGTTGCGCAGGAACCACGGGTGCCAGCCGACCTGCGCGGGGAAGGAGTCGCCGTACGTCTCGACGCCCATGGTGAGCGTCAGCGCGTTCTCGGACAGCTCGAAGATCTGGGTGACGCGGCCGGTGTACGGCCAGGGCTCGGCCAGGTCGTACGTGAAGTGGGCCTCGGCGTGGCCGGACTCGCCCCCGCCGGTGCGCACCCGCTTCCAGACGGTGTCGCGGCCGGTGCCGTGGATGGCGTGCGGCGGGGAGTTCAGCGGCAGCTGGTACTTGGTGCCGCCGTTGCGGAACTCGCCGTGCTCGATGCGGCCGCACCAGGGGACCATCGGGAACGAGCCGTAGTGCTCGCCCTGGCGCAGCACTTCCGTACCGCCGATGCGCAGGCTCTCGATCCGGCATCCGAGGTCCGGACGGACCGTCAACTCGACGTCGCCGGCCGCCAGCCGGACACTCTTGTCGCTACTCACGCCCCCGACACTACTTGCGTCACCGCACGCGCCGGAGCGCGCGCCGCCGTGTTGGCCACAGTGGTGCGGTCAGCGGCGGCGGCGCAGGGCGCGTCCGACCACCACGGCGGAGGCCAGCGCGAGGGCGGCGGCCGGGGCGACCCAGCGCAGAGTGGCCCCGCCGGCGCCGGCCGGGGCGGGCACCGGTGCGTACCGCCCGCGCGGCGGCGCGTGGTCGACCTCCTCGGCGCTGCGCCCGATCATGGTCCGGCGCGCGTGCGCGGCCTCGGCGGGTACGTAGTCCGCGTCCCCCGGCACGTCGAACTCCTCCTCCGCGAGCGGATCGAGCGAGGGCGGCGGGACGACGGCGTCGAAGACGGAGTGGCCGGTGCCGTCGGAGGCGTCGGCGCCGGGGGCGGTGCCGGTCCCGGACGCGGTCGGCCCGGCGGGATCCGCCTCGGGCTCGTCGCCGGGTACGTCACCTGGCACCTCGCCGGACGGGGTCCCCGCATCCGCCGCCAGCGCCGCGCCGAAACGGTCCAGCAGACGGGCGGCCGAGGCCCTGGCCCCTTCCGGCGTCGCCGTGGCCACGCGGCCGTCCGCGGTCGCCGTGGCGGTGAAGGCGAGGCGGGTGCCCTCGGCCTCGGGGGCCAGCCGCAGAGTGAGGGAGAACTTCGCGGCGCCTGTGCCGCGCACCTCCGTGCCCTCCGCCTCCACGCCGAAGGTGTCCTCGTCGAGCTCGGTGATCCGCAGCGTGCCCCGGTAGGTGATCGTGTGCCCCTCGACGCGGAGCTTCAGCCGCCCGGCCACCGGTGGCTCGCCCGCGTCCTGCTGCAGGCCGGGGACGCAGCGGGCGACCCTCGCCGGGTCCCGCAGCGTCTGGCGGAGTGACTGGACCTCAACCGGAACGAACACCTCATGCTCCATGGGAAACGAGCCTACTCAGGGGCGGCCGTCCCGTCTGCGCAAACGCCGCGACCGGCGGCGGCGAACCCCCCTCATCCCGTATAGCGCGGGTGCACCAGCGTCGACGGGGGCAGCTCGGCACGCGGGCGGGCGTCCGCCAGGGGCTCCAGCTCGGGGCCGAGCGGGGCGCCCGGCGGCCCGGACGGCGAGGCCAGGACGAAGCCCCAGTCGTGCGGGGCCCTGGTGGCGTCCGAGGCGCGGTCGGGGCCCGCCGTGAAGCCCGTGAGGCGGCCCGTCGCGCGGTACGGCACGGTCCACAGGCCCGCCGCCCGTACCGTCGACTCCACCGTCCAGTACGTGTGCTCGCGCGTCGCGACCGGGCCCGCGTGCACCACGATCCGCCCGCCCGGCGCCAGCACCCGCGCGGCCAGGCCGAAGAACTCCTCCGAGTAGAGCTTGGTGCTCGGGGTGATGCCCGGGTCCGGCAGGTCGGAGACCACCACGTCGAACGGCCCGGCCGACCGGCCGGGGCCCCGCAGCCAGCCGAACGCGTCCGCGACCACCGGCCGCACCCGCCGGTCGTCGTACGCATGGCCGTTCAGCGCGGACAGGGCCGGGTCGTGGCGGGCCAAGTCCACGACGCCCGCGTCGAGTTCGACCAACGTCACCGAGCGCACGCCCGGGTTGCGCAGCGCCTCGCGCGCGGCGAGGCCGTCCCCGCCGCCCAGGATCAGCACCCGCCCGTGCGGGCCCGACTCCATGGCGGGGCCCACGAGCGCCGAGTGGTAGCGGTGCTCGTCGCGGCCGCTGACGCGCAGCCGGCCGTCGAGGAAGAGGTCGAGCGGGCCGCCGGGGCCGTGCCCGGTGCGGCTGCCGGTGAGGACGATCTCCTGCACCCCGGTCTGCACCGCGACCCGCACCTGCCCCCCGTACACCGCGCGCCGCGCCGCCTGCTCGAAGGCGCCCACCAGGGCCGTGGTCGTCGCGAGCACCGCCAGGACCAGCACGTTCGCAGCGAAGAGCCACCAGCGCGCGCGGGGGGTGAGATCGCGCCGGAACAGCCACAGCACCAGCGCGCCGCCCGCCACCGCGTTGACCGCGCCGGTCAGCAGCGCCCCCGTCAACTGGCCGAGCAGCGGCAGCAGCAGGAAGGGGAAGGCGAGGCCGCCGACGAGCGCTCCCACGTAGTCGGCGGCGAAGAGGTCCGCGACCGTGCCGCCCGGGTCCTGCCGGGAGACGCGCTGGATCAGGGTCATCAGGAGCGGGATCTCCGCGCCGATGAGCACGCCGATCCCGAGCGAGAACGCCACCAGTGCGTACCTCGCGCCGCCGATCCAGGCGAACGTCGCGTACAGCACCATCGCCGAGCAGCCGCCGACCAGCGCGAGGGCCGCCTCGATCAGGCCGAAGCCGACGGCGGCGTGCAGCCGCAGCCGTTTGGCGAGCAGGGAGCCGATGCCCATGGCGAAGACCATCACGGACAGCACGACGGAGGCCTGGGTGACCGAGTCGCCGATCAAGTACGAGGCGAGGGCGACCAGTTCGAGTTCGTAGACGAGTCCGCAGGCCGCGCAGATGAACACGGTGCCGAGCACGATGAACCGCGCGGTGCTGCGCCGGGGTGCCGGCGGCGGGATGCCACAGGGCAGGACGGGCACAGACGGTTCGATCATGATGGGAACGCTACGTCACGACTCGCTGGCATCCTGTCACCCACACGAGTGCAACTCGCGCACTGCGGAGGGAATTACGGCCCCCGGAGTGGCGGTGCACCCCCTCCTGCCTGCACGCATTCTCAGAGCACCACGGGCGCCGCCATCCGGACACCGACCCTCGTACGGGTCACCACCAACTGCCCCTCCTGTGGGTACGCGTGCCAGGTCCGCCAGCGCACCTGGCCCTCGCCGCGCTGCGCGAGCATCGCGGTGAACGCGTGCGGCGAGCCGGGAAACGTCCCTGCAAGACCGTTGGGGTGGTCCGCGACCAGCGCGAGGAGCTCCTGGGCGCGCCCGGCGAACGAGCCCCCGGACAGCGTCTCCACCCGCGCGGCGAACTCGTACTCCCACTCCCCGAGACGTTTCGCCACCCCGAGGGGCAGCGGCGTGCTGCTGCCGGGCATACAGGCGACGGTCTCCGAACAGGAGCCCTGCTCCTCTTCGAGGAGGACCTGGTGGGAGGCGCCGAGAAGTCTCAACTGGAGCTTGGCGCCGGAGAGTTCGAGGTCGAGGACGGCCAGCGCGGGCAGCGGCTCCCGGCCCAGAGCCCAGGCGAGGTCACTGGCACGCGTGTCGGTGTAGACGGTCTGGAGAGTCGTGAGCATGGGTGGGCTCCGCAAAAACACACATGTGGAGGGTGGACGACCGGGGTCACCCCGGAACCGGTGCGAGGGAAGGGGGGACCGCCTGCTCAGGTCCGCCCGGTGGGGGTCCGTGGGCTGCGTTTCTCATCAGCGAGGGAATCATGAAGTGCGCGGCGCTCACAGCGTTTTTACCCAACTTGACGTGGTTTCCATCCCCTGGGATGCAACACGGTTCAACTGTTCAACCCGAGGGTGTGCGCGAAGGCGCCCGGCGGGTGGCTGCCCGCCGGGCGCGCGGAAGGGGCGTGCGGACGGAATCGGCTGCCCCGTGTCAGCCGCGACCGCCGCAGACCGTCAGCTGGAGCCGCCGCAGCCGCCGCCCCCGCCTCCGCAGGACGAACCGCCCCCGCAGGAGGAGTGGCCGCCGCCGCACGAGTGGCCGCCGTGGTGGCCGTGGCCGCCACCGCCGCCGCTGTCACCGGCCCACCAGGACCCGGAGGAGGAGCCGCCCGAGCCGGCCGAGCGGCCGGATCCGGACGCGTACCACCCGCGCCGCCACTTGGCGTTGCTTCCCCGGGTCAGCCTGCCGACGACGTACCAGATCAGTACCAGCACGGCCCCCGCGACGACATATCCCATCTCCCCCACCGTCCTTCGTTCTTCTCTCGTGCGTGACAGGGGGATGCCCTCGGCCGTCGCGCGCGAAAGCAGACTTGAGCAACTCCAGAGGTTCCGCGCAGGATGGCGGCCATGACCTCCAGCGCGCGCCCTCTCCTGAACCGCCGCCTCGCCGAGTTCGGCACCACGATCTTCGCCGAGATGTCCGCCCTCGCGGCGCGGACCGGAGCCATCAACCTCGGCCAGGGCTTCCCCGACACCGACGGCCCCGAGGAGGTGCGCGAGGCCGCCGTGCGGGCGCTGCGCGACGGGCGCGGCAACCAGTACCCGCCGGGCCCGGGCGTCCCCGAGCTGCGCACCGCGATCGCCGACCACCAGCTGCGGCGCTACGGGCTCGCGCTCGACCCGGACCGCGAGGTGCTGGTGACGGCCGGCGCCACCGAGGCGCTCGCGGCCGCGCTGCTCGCCCTGGTGGAGCCGGGGGACGAGGTGATCGCCCTGGAGCCGTACTACGACTCGTACGCCGCCTGCATCGCGATGGCGGGCGGCACCCGCGTCCCGGTGACGCTGCGGCCCCGGACCGAAGGGGGCGAGCGGCGCTTCGTGCTCGACCTCGACGAGCTGCGCGCCGCCGTCACCCCGCGCACCCGCCTCATCCTGCTCAACACCCCGCACAACCCCACCGGGACCGTGCTCACGCGCGCGGAGCTGACGGCGGTCGCCGAGCTCGCGTGCGAGCGGGACCTGCTGGTGGTGACCGACGAGGTGTACGAGCACCTGGTCTTCGACGGCGAGCACGTGCCGCTGGCGACGCTGGAGGGGATGCGCGAGCGCACCCTGACGATCGGCTCGGCGGGCAAGACGTTCTCGTTCACCGGCTGGAAGGTCGGCTGGGCCACCGGCGCGCCCGAGCTGGTCGCGGCCGTCCGCTCGGCCAAGCAGTTCCTCACGTACGTGGCCTCCGGGCCCTTCCAGTACGCGGTCGCCGAGGCGCTGCGGCTGCCGGACGCGTTCACCGACGGGATGCGCGACGACCTGCGGGCCAAGCGGGACCTGCTGAGCGAGGGCCTGGCGGCGGCGGGCTTCGCGGTGTATCGCCCGGCGGGCACCTACTTCGTCACCACCGACATCCGCCCGCTGGGCGCGGAGCTGTCGCACGGTGGCGACGGCTTCGCCTTCTGCCGGGCGCTGCCGGAGCGCTGCGGGGTGGTGGCGATTCCCAACGCCGTCTTCTACGACCACCGGGACGCGGGCGCGCCTTTCGTCCGATTTGCCTTCTGCAAGAGGGAGAGTGTGCTCGAAGAGGCCGTCTCCCGGCTGAAGGCGCTCGCGGGCTGAGCTCGCGGGGCAGGCCCGCGGGACCGACTACGCGCGCGCCCGGAGGTGCACCCTGTCCGCCGAGATCACCGCCCTCGTACGCCGGTCCGGCGCCGCCCTGGCCACGCCGCGGCGGCTGACCGCGCTGCGCCGGGCGGCCCCCGCGCTCGGGCTGTTCGCCGCCGCGCGGCTCTCCGGGATGCTGTTCCTGGCGGGGTGGGCCTGGCACCTGGGGCGCTCGCCGCGCGCGCTGCTGGCGACGACGTGGGACGCCGACTGGTACATCAAGATCGCGGCGAACGGCTACGGGCGGACGCTGTACTGGCCGGGCGGGGTCGTCCAGAGCGACCTGGCGTTCTTCCCGCTCTACCCGAGCCTGCTGCGGGCGGTGACGACGGCGCTGCCGGTGGCGGGCGGCACGGCCGGGCTGCTGGTCTCCTGGACGGCGGCGGCCGCGGCGGCGTGGGGGATCTACGCGGTCGGCGACCGCCTGGCGGGCCGCCGCACGGCGACCGCCCTGGTGCTGCTGTGGGGCCTGCTGCCGCACTCCATCGTGCTGTCGATGGCCTACACCGAGCCCGTGATGACGGCGCTGGCCGCCTGGGCGCTGCGGGCGGTCCTGGAGCGGCGCTGGCTGTGGGCGGGGGCGCTGGCGGCGCTGGCGGGCCTCTCGCGGCCGAACGCGGTCGCGGTGGCAGCGGCGGTCACCGCGGCCGCCGCGGTCGCCCTGTGGCGCGGTGGGCGGGCCGTACGGGGGGACTGGCGGGTGTGGGCGGCGGGCCTCGCGGCGCCGCTCGGCTGGTGCGGGTACGTCCTGTCGGTCGGCGCCCGAAAAGGTGATCCGCTGCGCGGCTACTTCACGGTCCAGGCCGCCTGGACGTCCAGGTTCGACTTCGGCCACGGCTCGCTGCGCTTCGTACGGAAGCTGGCGATGAGGCCGTACGACCTCGGCTACACGATGGCGTTCCTGATCACGGCGGCGGCGCTGCTGCTGTTCGCCCTGTTCCTGCTGGAGCGGCCGCCCCTGCCGGTGCTGGTCTACACGGCGGTGCTGGTCCTGATCACGGTCGGCGGGTCGGGCTTCTTCGAGTCGAAGCCGAGGTTCCTGCTCCCGGCCTTCCCGCTGCTGCTGCCGCTCGCGGCCGCGCTGACGAAAGCCCGGCCGAGGGCGGCGGTCATCGTGACCGCGGCCCTGGCCGGGCTGTCGTTCGCGTACGGGGCGTATCTGCTGACGCTGGCCCCGATGGCGCTGTGAGCGCGGCGGCTCAGGCGTCGTCGCCGGGGGCGTCGCCCTCGTCGTCGCCCTCGGCGGCGTCGGCGTCCTTCTCCAGGCCGAGCTGCTCCACGAGCCACTTGTCGAACTCGATCGAGGCGCGGACCCAGCTGACGGTCGACGACACGAAGTGCTCCAGGGCGACGCCGGTGCCGATCAGCATCTGCGCCTCACCGATGAGCCGGACGGCGCCGTCGTCGTGGGTGTGCGTGTAGACCTTCGGCCACAGGGTGCGGCGGTTCCAGTCGTCGATCGTCTCCAGCAGCGCGAGCTTGTCGTCGATGCTGTGCGGGCGGTCGTAGAAGGTCCGCACCGAGAAGACCTGCTGGTCCTCCTCGCCACGGAACATGAAGTACGTGCGGAACTCCTCCCACGGCGCGGCGAGGTCGCCCTCGTCGTCCACGACGTACTTGAGCTCCATCTGCTCCAGGAGCTGCTTGACCAGGTCCTGGTCGGGTACGACGGGCCCGGCCGGTCCACCGGTGGGCTGCGGGCCGGGCTGAGCCCCGAAATTCGGAATCGAGGACGGGTCGATGCTCATCGTGAATCTTCCTTCGTACGGTTCCGGTCATCCTCCCCCATGCCGGGCGGGGGCTGGCAACCCCCGCCACGGGTATCCGCTGACGGCTGACCGAATCCTGGCGCGCGGGTCGCTCTACAGGCTCTTTCCGGTCGCCGCGCCGACGATCAGGCCGTCGCCGAACCGGTCGACGCGGACCGTGTCGCCGTCCTTGACCTCGCCCGCCAGGATCTCCTTGGCGAGGCGGTCGCCGATGGCGGTCTGGATCAGGCGGCGCAGGGGGCGGGCGCCGTAGGCCGGGTCGTTGCCCTCGTCGGCCAGCCAGGCCAGGGCCTCGGGGGTGACCTCCAGGGCGAGGCGGCGGTCGGCCAGGCGCTTGGCGAGGCGGGCGATCTGGAGCTCCGCGATGTGCGCCAGCTCGTCCTTGGTGAGCGCCGAGAAGACCACCAGGTCGTCCAGCCGGTTGAGGAACTCGGGCTTGAAGCTCGCCCGCACCACCTCCAGGACCTGCTGCTTCTTCTCGTCCTCGGAGGTCAGCGGCTCCACCAGGTACTGACTGCCCAGGTTCGACGTCAGCACCAGGATCGTGTTGCGGAAGTCGACCGTGCGGCCCTGGCCGTCGGTGAGGCGGCCGTCGTCGAGGACCTGGAGCAGGACGTCGAAGACCTCCGGGTGCGCCTTCTCGACCTCGTCGAGCAGGACCACGCTGTACGGACGGCGGCGGACCGCCTCGGTGAGCTGGCCGCCCTCCTCGTACCCCACGTACCCGGGCGGGGCGCCGACCAGACGGGCCACGCTGTGCTTCTCGCCGTACTCCGACATGTCGATGCGGACCATCGCCCGCTCGTCGTCGAAGAGGAAGTCGGCCAGGGCTTTGGCCAGTTCCGTCTTGCCCACGCCGGTCGGGCCGAGGAAGAGGAACGAGCCCGTCGGGCGGTCCGGGTCCGCGATGCCCGCCCTCGTACGGCGGACCGCGTCCGAGACCGCGCGGACGGCCTCGCTCTGGCCGATCAGCCGGCGGCCCAGCTCGTCCTCCATGCGCAGCAGCTTCTGCGTCTCGCCCTCCAGGAGGCGCCCGGCGGGGATGCCGGTCCAGGCGCCGACCACGTCCGCGATGTCGTCCGCGCCGACCTCGTCCTTGACCATGCTGCTCTTGGTGTCGGCGGTCTTCGCCGCCTCCTGCTCGGCCTCGGAGGCCGCCTCCAGCTCGCGCTCCAGGGTCGGGATCTCGCCGTAAAGGAGCTTGGAGGCGGTGTCGAAGTCGCCGTCGCGCTGGGCGCGCTCGGCCTGGCCGCGCAGGTCGTCCAGGCGCTCCTTGAGCTCGCCGACCCGGTTCAGGCCCTCCTTCTCCTTCTCCCAGCGGGCGGTGAGGCCGCGCAGGTCCTCCTCCTTGTCGGCGAGGTCGCGGCGGATCTTCTCCAGGCGCTCCTTGCTCGCCGCGTCCGTCTCCTTGGACAGGGCCAGCTCCTCCATCCGGAGGCGGTCGACCGCGCGCTGGAGCTCGTCGATCTCCACGGGGGACGAGTCGATCTCCATGCGCAGCCGCGAGGCGGCCTCGTCGACCAGGTCGATCGCCTTGTCGGGCAGGAAGCGGGAGGTGATGTACCGGTCGGACAGGGTCGCGGCGGCCACCAGCGCGCTGTCCGCGATCTGCACCTTGTGGTGCGCCTCGTACCGCCCCTTGAGGCCGCGCAGGATCGCGATGGTGTCCTCGACCGTGGGCTCGGCGACCAGGACCTGCTGGAAGCGGCGCTCCAGGGCGGGGTCCTTCTCGATGCGCTCGCGGTACTCGTCGAGGGTCGTCGCACCGACCATCCGCAGCTCGCCGCGGGCCAGCATCGGCTTGAGCATGTTGCCCGCGTCCATCGCCGAGTCGCCGCCGGCGCCCGCGCCGACGACCGTGTGCAGCTCGTCGATGAACGTGACGATCTGGCCGTCGCTCGCCTTGATCTCGGAGAGGACGGTCTTCAGGCGCTCCTCGAACTCGCCCCGGTACTTCGCCCCGGCGACCATCGCGCCGAGGTCCAGCGAGACGAGCCGCTTGTTCTTCAGGGACTCCGGGACGTCGCCCTTCACGATCCGCTGGGCCAGGCCCTCCACGACCGCGGTCTTGCCGACGCCCGGCTCACCGATGAGCACCGGGTTGTTCTTGGTGCGCCGGGAGAGCACCTGCACCACCCGGCGGATCTCCTGGTCCCGGCCGATGACCGGGTCGAGCTTGCCCTCGCGGGCCGCTGCCGTGAAGTCCGTGCCGAACTTCTCCAGGGCCTTGTACTGGCCCTCGGGGTCGGGGGTGGTCACCCGCCGTCCTCCTCGTACTGTCTCGAATGCCTCAAGGAGCTTCTTCGCCGTGGCGCCCTGCTCAGCGAGCAGCTCGCCGGTCCGGCCGCCCTTGGCGGCCAGGCCGATGAGCAGGTGCTCGGTGGAGAGGAAGTCGTCGCCCAGCTCCTTGGCGCGCCGGGCGGCGTCGGCGATGACGGCCAGCAGCTCGCGGTCGGGCTGCGGCGGGGCGACCGTGGACCCGGTCACGCTGGGCAGCGCGGCGAGCAGCCGCTCCGCCCCGGACCGCACGGCAGCCTGGTCGGCGTCGACGGCCGCCAGCAGGTCGACGATGTTCTCGTTCTCCTCGCCCGTCAGGAGGGCGAGGAGCAGGTGCGCGGGCGTCAGGTCCGGGTGTCCGTCGGACACGGCCCGGTTGCTGGCGGCGTTGATCGCGTCCCGGCTCTTGTTGGTCAGCTCGGCGTCCACGTGCGGTCTCTCCTCCTCGGCGTAGGGGTCAGAACTCCATGACTCATCCAGCGTACATAAAGTTGAGCCTATTCCGCTCAAGGTAGAGGGACGGATTCGGTGCGGATTCGGCGCGGGTCCGGGTTCGCGTAGGTTTCGGCGCATGACCACGACCACGGAGCCGGCCGCCGTCCCGGCCACCCGCACCCGTACCCCGCTGGACCCCCGCCGGCCCGACCCCGCCTACCTCAGCTTCTGGCGCGAGCGGCACTTGTGCACGCTGACGACCCCGCGCCCGGACGGCAGCCCGCACCTGGTGCCGGTGGGGGTCACGTACGACCCGGAGGCGGGGGTCGCCCGGGTGATCGCCAACAGGTCGAGCAAGAAGGTCCTGAACGTGCTGGCCGCGGGGCCCGACGGGGTGCGCGCGGCGGTCTGCCAGGTGGACGGACGCCGGTGGGCGACGCTGGAGGGCCGCGCTTACGTACGTACGGAGCCGGGGCCGATCGCCGAGGCGGTGGCGCGGTACGCCGAGCGGTACGGACGGGTGCCGCGCGAGAACCCGGACCGGGTGCTGATCGAGATCGTCCTGGACCGGGCGATGGGCAAGGGCTGAGCGGGCCCCCGGCCGTACCGGGGCAGCACAGCGGCGCCACCGTGTTCAGGTCCACGATGGCGCCGCTGTGTGGGGGAAGCGCCTGAGCGATTTACAACGACGGGGGAATCGCTTCAGGCACTGCGGGGGGTGGCGGTAGATGACTCGGGGTCGAACAGCTGGTGGTCACGCTGGTCCAGGTTGACGAACACCATGCCGTACCTCACGGCACAGCGGATCGGCTGCGGCGCCCCTCGTGGCCGGCGGAGGCACCGGTAGGCACGGACGTCTTCGTCGTCCTCACGCGCGACCAGGATCGGCTCGCCGAACAGGGTGACCATCAACGAATCGCCACGATGGGGAATCGCCGTGACGAGGTCGATGAAGTGCCACCCCGAGCGGTAGGCCGTGGCCATCTCGCGCCGGAAGACCCGGTCGTCCGGCGGGATCATGCGCCGACACCCGCGGGCGCGACCTCCCAGGTGGGCTCCACCGGAGCCGCCAGGACCCGCGTCACCGGCTTGTGCTCCCAAGTGGGCTCGCCCGGAGCCGCTACGGTTCCGTGGGACGGCTTGCTCTCCCACGTGGGTTCCCCACTCGCGGCGAGAGCGCAAAGAGCAGCCGTGACAACGGCTATAGCGCTAAGTGCTCGAACCATCCTGCTCATGGCCGATCTCCACCTCTTTATGATCATTCCCTCCCCCCGCGCATAAGACGATGGCTCACTCTGAGCGCTTCCACCAGCGAGGCCAGGCATCATGTTCCTGTAATTCAGGAGTATGAGGGGGGTGTAATCCGGTTGTATCAGGGGCACTTCGGACATAGCCATGGCCCTACAGACCTGTGCGAGATGGGCAAGACCCTCTACGCCACCGCGTTGCGTACCGGCGGAATAACTCGCACGGAAGCCCAGGCCGCTCCCTGTCTCATCGATCTCGCGCTGCTGCGGCCCGATGCGGACGACGCGGAGCAGCTGCGGCCCGTCCCTCCCTCCGTCGTCCTGAACCAGCTCGTGCAGCCGCTGGAACGCGAGATTCAGGAGCGCAGGAAGCTGTCGATGTCGCTGGCCAGTACTTTCGAGCCATTCATGGCCATCACCAGCGAAGACGCGGCAAGCACCCATGCGATCACGGTCCTTGAGGGGCTCGAACTCATCAACGCGACGCTGGACCGCGTCATCGACGAGTGCACCAAGGAGCTGCTGACCATCCAGCCGGGCAGCGGACGCAGACCCGAGACCCTGGAGTCGGGCCTGCGCCGGGTCCAGCCGCTGCTCGACCGGGGCGTCGACATGCGCACCCTCTACCAGCACACCGCCCGCCACCACTCCGCGACGATCGGATACGTGGAGCGCATCGCGCCGTACGGGCTCGAAGTGCGCACGCTGGAAGAGATCATCGACCGGCTGATCATCGTGGACCGGCGGGTCGCCTTCATCCCCGCGCGCAGCGACCGCCGGGTCGCGCTGGAGCTGCGGCACGAGGGCCTGGTGCAGTATCTGGTCGGCGTCTTCGACCAGTTCTGGCTGCACGCGGTGCCGTGGGAGGAGGAAGTCCCGTACGCCCAGAAGGCGGAGGGCATCACGGGCGTCCAGCGCTCCATCGCCAAGCTGCTGGTGGAGGGGCACGTGGACGACTCGATCGCACGGCGGCTCGGGATGAACGTCCGCACCTGCCGCGCGCACATCGCCAAACTCAACGCCGCGCTCGGCAGCGGCAGCCGGGCGCAGCTCGGCTACCTCATCGCCCAGTCCGGAATTCTGGAGCAGGACAACTGAACGCGCTTCCCACCCACGAGCCCCAAGAGCCGCTCGTGGAGTTCGATCCCGTCGCCGGTGCGGTGACCGTCTCCGGCGACGGTCTGCCCCGTGTCGAGCTGCGCCGCACCGGCGGCGAGGCGGACGCGCACACGCCCGTGGGGACGCGCGCGGCCGACCGGCTCGCGCTCACCGTCGACGGCGCGCCGGCCGCGCTCGCTCTGGCCAAGGGGCGTCTGACGCGGCGCTCCTACCGGGTCGACGTCAGGTGCGGCGACGTCCGCTACCGGCTCGTCCCCGACTCGTTCGCGGGCAGCCGCCTGCTGCGGGACGGGCGCCGCCTGGGGTCGCTCGAGTGCGACGGGGACGGGCGGGTGGACGCGTCGTGGCACGACACGGCCAAGGTCCTGCCGCTGGACGTGAGCGTCGGCCATGCGCTGGCGGCGGGGTTCGGTACGGGGGCGCAGCCGATGTGGATGACGGCGACGGAGATCGTGGCGGATCTGTTGAACTGAGGGGCCCGGGGCTCGTCTGCGGGTTGTGGCGGGCTGGTGACGGCCCGCAGACGAAGACCGGGCCTAGGAAGCCAGTACCGCCAGGTCCAGCCGTCGCAACCGCTCCGGGTCCGCCCGTAGCGTGATCTCGGTGATGCGGTCGGCCGACAACGTGAAGCCGATGACGACCTTGAGGCACCCACCCGGCGCCCACACCGCGCCCACCGTGCCGTCCACCAGCGCGAGTTGCGCGGTCTGGGCGCGGCCCTTGAACGTGCCGGCCACCGCGAGCGCACCCCGGACCTCGTCCATCGCGCCGACCTCCACGGTCGCCCGGTCGGCCCGCACCACCACATCGGGGTCGAGCAGTTCGAGCAGCGCGTCGAAGTCGCCCGCCCGCGAGGCGGCGAAGAACGCGTCGACGACCTCCCGCTGGCGCGCCAGATCCGCGTCCGGCACCGGCGCCGACTCCTGCACCCGGCGCCGCGCCCGGCTCGCCAGCTGCCGGGTGGCGACCGTGGAGCGCCCCACCACCGCGGCGATCTCGTCGAACGGCACCATGAACATGTCGTGCAGCACGAAGGCGATCCGCTCGGCGGGCGCCAGCGTGTTCAGGACGACCAGCATCGCCAGGCCCACCGAGTCCACGAGCAGCACCTCGTGCTCGGGGTCGCCCGGCTCCTCGTGGCCGCGCGCGTGGACCGGCACGGGCTCGTCGTACAGCAGCTCGCGCCGCGAGTCGCGCGAGCGCAGCATGTCCAGGCAGACCCGCCCCACGACCGTGGTGAGCCAGCCGCCGAGGTTCTTCACGCCGCTCGCGTCGGTGCGGCTGAGCCGCAGCCACGCCTCCTGGACGGCGTCGTCCGCCTCGTTGAGGTTGCCGAGTATCCGGTAGGCGACGGCCCGCAAGTGGGTGCGGTTGGCCTCGAACCGCTCCGCCAGCCGTTCGCCCTCGTCCACGTTCACGGTCACTTGTCTTCCCCTGCCTCACCCGAAGAGGTGACACCGACTGTATCCAATGCAGAGAGCCCGCGCCCCAAAAGGGCGCGGGCTCCAGGCAGTTGGGCAGGGTCAGTCCTGCGGCCGCTTCGGCCGCCACACCACCAGCGCGCTGGTCTGCTGCACGTCCTGGTACGGCACCAGATCGCGCCGGTACGACGCGTGGACCTGGGCCTCGCGCTGCCGCATCGCGGCCGCCGCCCCGTCCACCGCCGACGAGAGCTCGGCGACGCGCTGCTGGAGCGCGGCCACCTGGTTCTCCAGCTCGATGATGCGCTTGATGCCCGCCAGGTTGATGCCCTCGTCCTGCGACAGCGCCTGCACCGTACGGAGCAGTTCGATGTCGCGGGCCGAGTAGCGCCGGCCGCGCCCGGCCGTGCGGTCGGGCGAGACCAGGCCGAGGCGGTCGTACTGCCGGAGGGTCTGCGGATGCAGACCGGAGAGCTGAGCGGCGACCGAGATGACGTACACCGGCGATTCGTCGGTCAGTTCGTACGGATTGCGTCGTCGGCCGTCCATCTCATGCTCCCTTCGCGGCCTGGAACAGTTCTGCCCGCGGATCGTGGTCCGCAGTCGCCTCGCGGTACGCCTCCAGCGCGTCGCGCGCCTTGTCGTCGAGGTCCTTGGGCACCACGACCTCCACGGTGACCAGGAGGTCGCCGCGCGAGCCGTCCTTGCGCAGGGCTCCCTTGCCCCGGGCCCGCATCGTACGGCCGTTGGGCGTGCCCGCGGGGAGCTTCAGGGTGACCGGGGGCCCGCCGAGGGTGGGCACCTTCACCTCGCCGCCGAGCGCCGCCTCCACGAAGGTGACGGGCACGGTGACCGTGAGGTTGTCGTCCCTGCGGCCGAACACCGGGTGGCTGTCCACGTGGACGACCACGTAGAGGTCGCCCGCGGGGCCGCCGCGCTCGCCCGCCGCGCCCTTGCCGCGCAGCCGGATCCGCTGGCCGTCGAAGACGCCCGCCGGGATCCTGACCTGCATGGTCCGGGACGACTTGGCGCGCCCGCTGCCCTTGCAGACGTCGCAGGGGTCCTGGGCGATCAGGCCCCGGCCCTTGCAGTCCACGCACGGGTCGGTGAGCGAGAAGCCGCCGCCGGTGCCGCGCGAGACCTGGCCGGTGCCGACGCACGTCGGGCACACCCGAGGCGTGCCGTTCTTGTCGCCGGTGCCCGAACAGGCCTTGCAGGGGGCCTGGCTGGAGAGCCGGATCGGGACCGTGGCCCCGTCGACCGCCTCGGTGAAGCTGAGCGTCACCTCGGACTCCAGGTCCTGGCCCCGGCGCGGCTGGGTCCGGGTGCCGGTGCCCGTGCCCGTACCGCCCCGGTTGAAGAGGCCGCCGAACACGTCGCCCAGGCCGCCGCCGAAGCCGCCACCGCCGCCCGCCCCGCCCTGGGCGCCCCCGAAGAGGTCGCCCAGGTCGAAGTTGAAGCTGCCGCCTCCGGCACCGGGCCCGGCCCGGAAGCCGCCGTTGCCGAAGAGGGCGCGCGCCTCGTCGTACTCCTTGCGCTTCTTGGGGTCGCCGAGGATGTCGTTGGCCTCGGAGATCTCCTTGAAGCGCTCCTCCGCCTTGGCGTCGCCCTTGTTGGCGTCCGGGTGGAACTCGCGGGCGAGCTTGCGGTACGCCTTCTTGATCTCGGCCTCGGTGGCGTCCTTGGGGACGCCGAGGACCTTGTAGTAGTCCTTCTCGACGAAGTCCTTCGTGCTCATCGACGTCCCTCCTTCCGGACGGTCACTTCATCCTCGACCGCTGCGTCAGCCCTTGTCCGGGCCACCGCTCTCCTCGTCGGCCTTGCCTTCCTTGCCCTCCTTGGCCGCGCCCGGCTGGGGCTCGGCCACGGCGACCCGGGCGGGGCGGATCGTGCGCTCGCCGATCCGGTACCCGGGCTGGAGGATCGCGACGCACGTCGTCTCGGTGACGTCCGGCGCGTAGCTGTGCATCAGGGCCTCGTGGACCGTCGGGTCGAAGGGCTCGCCCTCCTTGCCGAACTGCTGCAGGCCCATCTTCGCGGCGACCGTCTCCAGGGACTCGGCCACCGACTTGAAGCCGCCGGTCAGCTCGCCGTGCTCACGGGCCCGGCCGATGTCGTCGAGCACGGGCAGCAGCTCGGTCAGGAGGCCGGCGACGGCGATCTCCTTGACCGTGACGCGGTCCCGCTCCACGCGGCGGCGGTAGTTCTGGTACTCCGCCTGAAGGCGCTGGAGGTCCGCCGTGCGCTCGGAGAGCGCCGTCTGGGCCTGGTCCAGCTGTGCCGTCAGAGCGATCTCCTTGGCTGCGTCCCCGGCCGGGGCCGCCTTCCCCTCCTTGGAGGAGTCGGCGGCCTTCGGCTCGGCGTCTTCGGGTGCGCCGGAGGGGACGTCGGGCTTCTCCTCGAAGCCCGGGGTCTCCTCAGACATCAGACCGCGCCGCCCTTCGCGTCGCCCGGCTTCTCGTCGTCGACGATCTCGGCGTCGACGACGTCGTCCTCGGCCTTGTGCGCGCCGTCACCGGCAGCGCCCTCGGCGCCCTGGGCGGCCTGCGCGTCCGCGTACATCGCCTGGCCGAGCTTCTGGGAGACGGCCGCGAGCTTCTCGGTCGCGGTGCGGATCTCCGCGGTGTCCTCGCCCTTGAGCTTTTCCTTCAGCTCGGTGACGGCGGTCTCGACCTCGGTCTTGACCTCACCGGGGACCTTGTCCTCGTTGTCCTTGAGGAACTTCTCGGTCTGGTAGACGAGCTGCTCGCCCTGGTTGCGGGACTCGGCGGCCTCGCGGCGGCGGTGGTCCTCCTCCGCGTACTGCTCGGCCTCCTCGCGCATGCGGTTGACCTCGTCCTTCGGCAGCGAGGAGCCGCCGGTGACGGTCATCTTCTGCTCCTTGCCCGTGCCCAGGTCCTTCGCGGTCACGTGCATGATGCCGTTGGCGTCGATGTCGAAGGCGACCTCGATCTGCGGGACGCCGCGCGGGGCCGGCGGCAGACCCGTCAGCTCGAACATGCCGAGCTTCTTGTTGTACGCCGCGATCTCGCGCTCGCCCTGGTAGACCTGGATCTGCACGGACGGCTGGTTGTCCTCGGCCGTCGTGAAGATCTCGGAGCGCTTCGTCGGAATCGTGGTGTTCCGCTCGATGAGCTTGGTCATGATGCCGCCCTTGGTCTCGATGCCGAGGGACAGCGGGGTCACGTCGAGGAGCAGGACGTCCTTGACCTCACCCTTGAGGACACCGGCCTGCAGGGCGGCGCCGATGGCGACGACCTCGTCCGGGTTGACGCCCTTGTTGGCGTCCTTGCCGCCGGTCAGCTCGCGCACGAGCTCGGCCACGGCGGGCATACGGGTGGAGCCACCGACGAGGACGACGTGGTCGATCTCGGAGAGCTGGATGCCCGCGTCCTTGATGACGTTGTGGAACGGGTGCTTGCAGCGCTCGAGCAGGTCGGCGGTCAGCTGCTGGAACTGAGCGCGCGTCAGCTTCTCGTCCAGGTGCAGCGGGCCCTCGGCCGAGGCCGTGATGTACGGCAGATTGATCGAGGTCTCGGTGGACGAGGACAGCTCGATCTTCGCCTTCTCGGCGGCCTCGCGCAGGCGCTGGAGCGCCATCTTGTCCTTGGAGAGGTCCACGCCGTGGCCGGAGTGGAACTGCTTCACCAGGTAGTCGACGACGCGCTGGTCCCAGTCGTCACCACCGAGGTGGTTGTCACCGTTGGTGGCCTTCACCTCGACGACGCCGTCACCGATCTCCAGGAGCGACACGTCGAAGGTGCCGCCGCCGAGGTCGAAGACGAGAATGGTCTGGTCGTCCTTGTCGAGGCCGTACGCCAGGGCGGCGGCGGTCGGCTCGTTGACGATGCGCAGGACGTTGAGGCCCGCGATCTCACCGGCCTCCTTCGTCGCCTGACGCTCGGAGTCGTTGAAGTACGCCGGGACGGTGATGACCGCGTCGGTCACCTTCTCACCCAGGTACGCCTCGGCGTCGCGCTTCAGCTTCTGCAGGATGAAGGCGCTCATCTGCTGCGGGTTGAAGGTCTTGCCGTCGAGGTCGATCTTCCAGTCGGTGCCCATGTGGCGCTTGACCGAGCGGATGGTCCGGTCGACGTTGGTGACGGCCTGCCGCTTGGCGACCTCACCGACGAGGACCTCGCCGTTCTTGGCGAAGGCGACGACGGACGGCGTGGTCCTGGCGCCTTCGGCGTTGGTGATGACGGTGGGCTCGCCGCCTTCGAGAACGCTGACGACGGAGTTAGTCGTGCCCAGGTCGATGCCGACCGCACGTGCCATTTTGATTCCTCCAACTGACATCTTGAGTGGAACTGACTCAAGGATGCCTCACCCGTCCCGGGCCGTCAACAGAGCTGAGTCTGGTCGGCTCAACTTTTATGTGCGGCTTATGTGTGCCCGGCCTTTGTCTGCGGCTGGGTGGGTGGCTGAGCACGCAGTTCCCCGCACCCCTAGAGGATGCCGCGAAGCGGCATCTAAGGGGCGCGGGGAACTGCGCGAGCAACCCAGCACGGTCCGCAGACGAGAGCGTGTCAACCGCCGTGCGGCACCTGTGCCGGGACCTGTTCGGACGGGGTGTCCTCCCGCAGCAGTACCAGCTCGCACTGGAGCAGGCGGCCGTCCCGGGGGTCCGTGAGGCCGGGGCGGACCGACATCAGGGTCAGGCCGAGATCCTCGCGCGCGTGGGACAGGACATCGTCGAAGCCCGCCCCACCCTCGTGGAGCGGCACCAGCGCGGCGCCCACTTGGAGACCGATGATCTCGTCGGCGTACGCCCCCGCACCCCGCAGCACCTCCCGCTCGTACCCCTGCACAGCCAGCCGTACGAAAACCCGCTCACCCGGAGCCGTGACGCCCTCCCACAGGGCGTCGAGCCGGTGCGCCTCGACGCTGCGCGTGCCCGTGTACGCCGCCTGCGGCGCCGCCGCCCGGTGCCGAGGCAGCATCGGCAGCACCGAGCTGCTCACCCCCGCGTCCCCCGCGATGTTCAGTGTCAGCGACCCCGCGCGGTCGCCGAGCGCGTACGGCAGCACGGACCAGAAGGGATCCTCCGCCGCCCGCAGCCGCAGCTCCGCGCGCGGCTCGCGCAGCGGCTCGAAGGAGACGATCCGGCCCTCGTAGCCGCAGCGCCGCAGCATCGAGCCGTACGCGCCGGAGTACGCGCCCACGTCCAGGACGAGGTCGATCTCGTACCGCCGGAGCAGCCGGGCCAGGGACGGCCCGTCGTCCACGGCCGGCGGCCGGGGCGTGCCGAGGCGGCGCAGGGTGGTGCGCGCGCGGTCCAGGAGGTCGATGCTCACGCCGGTGCTCCTTCGGGGGCCGCGTCGGGCGCGGATTCGGTACGCAGGGCCTCGTCGCCGTACACCGGCACCTTCAGCAGCAGCACCACCGCGACCGCCGCACCCAGGACGAGCGGCAGCACGGCGGGCGGGGCGAGGCGGCCGTCGTGGACGAGCAGCGCGGTGAGCGTCCCGGCGAGCGCGGCGGTCCCGAGGACCACCGCCGTGCCCGGCACGGTCAGCCCGCCCCGGCGCAGCCGGTGCGCGATGTGGTCGGCCGCGCCGTCGGCCAGCGCCCGCCCGGCGCGCCGCCGCGACACCAGGACCAGGACCGCGTCGGCGAGGACCACGGCGGTCAGGGCGAACAGGGAGGCGGCGGCCCGGGCCGGGTCGGCCTCGGTGTGGACGAGCACGGCGGCCGAGGCGAGCAGGAACCCGGTGAAGAGCGAGCCGCAGTGGCCGAGCACGATCCGCGCGGGGTGCCAGTTGTGCAGCAGGAACCCGGTCAGCGAGGCGGCCAGGACGCTCAGCAGCAGGGCGAGCCCCGGCAGCGCGTCGGCGATGGCGCAGACGGCGAGCCCGAGCGCGGTCACCGCGGCCACCGTCCCCATCGCCCCGTCGGAGGCGTCGAGCAGGCTGAACGCGTTGGTGACCAGGACGATCCACAGCACGGCGAGGGCGCCCGGACCTGGCGAGAGCCCGGACGCCAGGGCGACCACCACGGTCGCGGCGGCGGTCTGCACCCCGATCCTGACCCGGGCCCCGAGCGGCCGCAGATCCCCGGCGAGGCCGAGCAGGGCCACGGCCCCGGCGGCGCCGAGCAGCGGCCCCACCCCGTCCCCCAGGCCCGCGAGCCCGAGCACCGGACCGGCCCCGACCGCGGCGAGCGTGCCCACCGCGACCGCGATCCCGCCCAGGTGCGGGGTGCGGGCCGGGCGCGTGCCCCGGCCCCGGGCCCCGGCGCGCAGGACCGCCGCGCGGACCACGGGGGTCAGCAGGGCGGTGCAGAGCAGGGCGGCGACGGCGGCCGTGAGCCCGGAGATCATGCGAACCAAGTTAGATTGTTATGTCCGTGTATGGGCTGAATAACACGATGGACATTTCAAAAGTGCCGAACCCTGTCCGACACTGGTCCCCGACCCCGGTCGGCGATCCGTCGTCGACCCGCTCACTGAGGGCCGCCTGAGCGACACAGATCACCGCGTGCGCGGCTACAGCGCCGCCGTATAAATGGGTACGCTCAGACGAGCTCGATAAGTTACTGCTTAGTAATCCCTGGCAGGCCCGAGGAGCCCCCACATGCAACTCGCCGCGATCATTGTGTCGCTGGTCCTAATCGCGGTCGGCGTAGCGCTGTTCGGCCGTGCGATCTGGCAGATCTACCGGTTCGTGCGACTCGGCCAGCCGGTGCCCGCGGGCACCCGGACCGACGAACCCGTCCAGCGCACCGTGACGGTGGTCAAGGAGTTCCTCGGCCACACCCGGATGAACCGCTGGGGCATCGTCGGCGTCGCGCACTGGTTCGTGGCGGTGGGCTTCTTCTCGCTGCTGCTGACGATCGTCAACGCCATCGGCCAGCTCTTCCAGGCCGACTGGCTGATCCCGATCATCGGCGACTGGCTGCCGTACGAGATCTTCGTCGAGTTCCTCGGCCTGATGACGACGCTCGGCATCCTCACGCTGATCACCGTCCGCCAGCTGAGCAAGGCCGACAAGCCGGGCCGCAAGTCCCGGTTCGCGGGCTCCAACACCGGCCAGGCCTACTTCGTCGAGACGATCATCCTGATCGTCGGCGTCTGCATCATGACGCTGCGCGCCCTGGAGGGCGTCCAGCACCACGTGGACAGCTACGAGCCCGGCTTCTTCGCCTCGTACCCGCTGATCCTGGCCCTCAAGGGCCTGAGCCTGACGACGATCCAGAACGTGACCTACGCGGTCGCGGGCCTCAAGATCGCCGCCTCCTTCATCTGGATGATCACGGTCTCCCTCAAGACCGACATGGGCGTGGCCTGGCACCGCTTCCTCGGCTTCCCCAACATCTGGTTCAAGCGCGAGGCGGACGGCGACGTCGCCCTCGGCGCGCTCCAGCCGATGACCTCCGGCGGCAAGCCGATCGACTTCGAGGAGCCGGGCGACGACGACGTCTACGGCGTCTCCCAGATCGAGCACTTCTCCTGGAAGGGCATCCTCGACTTCTCCACCTGCACCGAGTGCGGCCGCTGCCAGTCGCAGTGCCCGGCCTGGAACACAGGCAAGCCGCTCTCGCCGAAGCTCCTCATCATGTCGCTGCGCGACCACGCGCACGCCAAGGCGCCGTACCTGCTCGCGGGCGGCGGCAAGGACATGGAGGGCAACGAGAAGGCGACGCCCGAGCAGCTGAAGGACGTCCCCGCGGCGGCGATCGCCGAGGCCGAGCGCCCGCTGATCGGCACCGTCGAGGAGAACGGCGTCATCGACCCGGACGTCCTGTGGTCCTGCACCACCTGCGGCGCCTGTGTCGAGCAGTGCCCGGTCGACATCGAGCACATCGACCACATCGTCGACATGCGCCGCTACCAGGTGATGATCGAGTCCGCGTTCCCGTCCGAGGCGGGCACGATGCTCAAGAACCTGGAGAAGAAGGGCAACCCCTGGGGGCTGGCCAAGAAGCAGCGCGTCGAGTGGACCAAGGAGGTCGACTTCGAGGTCCCGATCGTGGGCAAGGACGTCGAGGACCTGTCCGAGGTCGACTACCTGTACTGGGTCGGCTGCGCCGGCGCCCTGGAGGACCGCGCCAAGAAGACCACCAAGGCCTTCGCGGAGCTCCTGCACATGGCGGGCGTCAAGTTCGCCATCATGGGCGGCGACGAGAAGTGCACCGGCGACTCCCCGCGCCGCCTGGGCAACGAGCCGCTGTTCCAGCAGCTCGGCCAGGAGAACGTGGCGATGCTGAACATGGCGTTCGGCGAGGACGACGAGGACGAGTCGACGAAGAAGCCGAAGGCTTCCAAGAAGATCGTCGCGACCTGCCCGCACTGCTTCAACACGATCGCCAACGAGTACCCGCAGCTCGGCGGCGAGTACGAGGTCATCCACCACACCCAGCTGCTCCAGCACCTCATCGACGAGGGCAAGCTGATCCCGGTGACGCCGGTGGAGGGCCTGATCACCTACCACGACCCGTGCTACCTGGGCCGCCACAACAAGGTCTACACGCCCCCGCGCGAGATCATGTCGGCCGTCCCGGGCCTGCGCCAGCAGGAGATGCACCGCCACAAGGAGCGCGGCTTCTGCTGTGGCGCCGGTGGCGCGCGGATGTGGATGGAGGAGCGGATCGGCAAGCGCATCAACAACGAGCGCGTCGACGAGGCCCTCTCCCTCAACCCGGACATCGTCTCGACGGCCTGCCCGTTCTGCCTGGTCATGCTGACCGACTCGGTCAACGGCAAGAAGAACGACGGCCAGGCGAAGGAGTCGATCCAGGTGGTGGATGTGGCACAGCTGCTGCTGGATTCGGTGAAGAAGCCGCTGGACGGCGAGTCGGCCGAGGACGCGGAATCCACCCCGGAGCCCGTGTCCCCCTAAGGGGCGCGGGGCTGTAACACTTGCGGCTCCGCCGCGTGGGCGCGACCAGCCACCCACGGTCCGCAGACAAAGCACAAAGCAAACGGCTGTGGCCGGTCCTGCCCCCGAGGCAGCACCGGCCACAGCCGTTTCCCGTACGTACGTCAGCCGCGCTGCTGCCCACGCCGGTGGTACAGCGCGAACCCCAGCCCGGCCGCACCGGCCGCAGCCATCCCCCCACCGGCCGCGATGAGCGGCGCCTGGTTCCCGGACCCACCGGAAACCCCTTCGGCACCAGCCTTTACGCCGCCCTTGGGCACAACGCCGGTGGTCGGGGCCACAGCCTTCTTCCCGCCCTTCCCCTCCACCCCGTACTTCTCGATCAGCTTCCCCTGGAAGTCGTACACCCAGCTGTTGCCCCCGTGCTTGCCGTCGATGACGACGAACTTGTAGAAGCCCTTGCCCGCGTTGACGATCTTGTACGTCCAGCCGTCGTTCAGGGTCGACGGGTTCTTCAGGTCGATCGAGCCGAGGAAGTTGCCGTTCGGCATGGAGATCTCGACGCGCGGCCCGTCGGTGGTCTTGATCAGCTTGGCGATGCGCCCGTCGGGCATGGTGATCTTCACGGAGGAGACGACCTTGGAGTCGGCCTTCTTCTCCTGCTTCTTCTCCGGCTTCTTGCCGCCGTCGACCCACGAGGTGACCGTGCCGTCCGGGTTGAGGACGACGTGCAGACCGTTGTTCTCGCCGACCGCCTTGGAGCCGTTGGCCACGAGGGTGTCGAGCTTGCTGCCGTTCGCCCAGATCTCGGCCTCGTAGTGGTTCTGGCCGAGCTTGTAGACCTTGGCGACGGAACCGTCGGCGAGCTTCACGGACTTCACGAAGGAACGAAGGTCCTTCTTCGTGTCGTCCTTCTTGGACTCGTCCTTCTTGGACTCGTCCTTCTTTTCGTCGTCCGTGCCGGGCAGAACCTGCGGCTTCTGCTCATCGTCCGTGGGCTTCTGCCCCTCCTGGCCCTGACCCTGGTCAACCGGCCCCGGAGTGGAATCCGCGGCGAAGGCCGCACCGGCCGGAAGGGCGAGGGCGGCGATGGCTCCGGTGGCGATGGCGGCGGTACGAATGGTGCGACGGGTGGCGCGCATATCGGTGGCTCTTCCTCGTAACTCGGCGGTCTCGGTGTCGTGTTCGTCGTGTCTGTAGCCCTTTGTGGCGGCGACACCAAGAAAGTTACGAGCGGGATGTCTGGGTAATGCGTAGGCAATGTAACGGACAACTCGTACTTGTCCTGCGGAAATGTAAATACCGCCAATTTCAACCAAAATGATACGCAGCGCACCACCCCGGCTACCCAGCGCTTAACCCTTGGCCCACGATGCGGCATTCTGTGGCGCGTGATGAGGCCGGTGCGTACCCGTAAAGCCGTGGCAGGAGTGGCCGCGCTGGTCGCCGCCGCCCTGTGGGGCGCGGCGGGGTGCGACTCCGCGTCCGCCCACCACCCCGCGCCCACCACCCCGGCCGCCGCCCGGGCCGGGGACGTGCCCCGGCCCGTACCGCACGGCCGGGGCAGCCACGTCCCGTACGACTTCAACGGCGACGGCCACCGCGACCTCGTCGTCAACGACCTGGCCAAGGGCGACAGCTACGGCGACGACGCGGGCATCGCGGTCGTCTACGGCACCGGCTCCGGCCGCGCCCTCGACCCGGCCGCCCGCCAGGTCCTCACCACCCGGCGCGACGCGGCGCCGGTCGGCGGCAAGCCGCCCGCCACGTTCGACGCCGAGGCGGCGTGCGACCTGGACGGGGACGGGTTCGGCGACCTGATCGTGACGACCGACCCGCCGTACGACGGCGTCGGCCGCCCGCCGGTGCCCCTCCAGGTCCTCTTCGGCGGCCCCGGCGGCCTCACCGGACGCGCGGTGGTCCTCGGCATCCCCGAGCGGGCCCGGTACGGCAACGACTGGCCCGACCACCCCGTCTGCGGCGACTTCGACGGCGACGGCGCGACCGACCTCGCGGTCACCGCGACCGGCGGGCGCGTCAGCTTCCTGCGCGGCCCGTTCGCCCGCACCGGCGCCCCGCGCGCGGCGGGCGACTCGCTGCCCGGGGGCGGGCCCGTCCTGGCCGCGCCGGAGCCGAGGGCGGACGCGAACGGGGACGGGTACGACGACCTCGTGGTCAGCGCGCCGGGCGCGCGGCCCCGGCTGCTCCTCGGCGGCCCGCGGGGCCCGGTGCGGCCGGGCGGCACCTATACGTACGCCCGGAACACCTCGGCCCGCCCGCCGAAGCTGCCCGCCGCCGCCCTCCCGGGCGGCGGCCCGGCCCCCGTGACGGATGTCCTCCAGGTCGCGGACTTCACCGGCGACAAGGTGCCCGATGTGGCGGTCCGCGTCCACCGGGGCGAGACACGCGACCTGGTGGCGGTGTACGCGGGCGCGGGCACCGGCGTACGGGAGAAACCGCTGGTCGGGTTCACGACGGCGGGCTGGGGCTGAGGCGCGCGGGGGCCTCCCGCGCGCCCCTTCCGGGTCCCCCTAGGGGATGTCACAGCTCAGCCGCAAAGACGGCCGGTTACCGGCCCCCCGGCTTGGCGACCCGTCAGAACAGGTACGTTCGAAGGCGTGGCAGGATTCAGGATGGGGCGCGGCCGGGACGACCGGAACCCGCGACGGCAACCGCAGCAGGGGCAGGGACACGGCCAAGGACAGCAGTGGCCCGACCCCCAGCAGCAGCGCGCACAGCAGCAGTACGGGTACGGGCAGCAGCAGCCGTACCCGCAGCAGGGCGAGCCGGAGTACTTCGGCGACCCCTACGGCCAGGGCCAGGGCCAGCCCCAGGGCGGATACGGCCAGGGCCAGGGCCGCCAGCAGCCGTACGGCCAGGGGATGCCGCAGGGATACGCGCCTGCCCAGGACCCGTACGCCAACAACCCGGGCCACACCCAGGCCTTCAGCATCAACGACGATCCGTACGGCGCGGGGGCGACCTATCGCGCCGGTGCCGCCGCGGCGCCGCCGTCCGGCCCCCGGCTGCGCTGGAAGGAACTGCTCAACGGCATCGTGATGCGGCCGGGGCCGACGTTCTGGCAGATGCGCGACTACGCCGTGTGGGGCCCGGCGCTCACCATCACGTTCCTCTACGGCCTGCTGGCGATCTTCGGCTTCGACAAGGCGCGCGCGGACGTCATCAACACGACGCTGTCGAAGGCGGTCCCGGTGGTCCTCACCACCGGTGTGGTCTTCGTCCTCGGCGGCATGATCCTTGGCGCGGTCACCCACACGATGGCGCGCCAGCTCGGCGGCGACGGCTCCTGGCAGCCGACCGTCGGCCTCTCCATGCTGATCATGTCCCTCACGGACGCGCCCCGGCTGCTGCTGGCCCTGTTCCTGGGCGGCGACAACGGCCTGGTGCAGGTGGTCGGCTGGGCGACCTGGCTGGCGGCGGGCGCGCTGTTCACGTCGATGGTGAGCAAGTCCCACGACCTGCCGTGGCCCCGCGCCCTCGGCGCGAGCGCGATCCAGCTGGTGGCGCTGCTGAGCCTGATCAAGCTGGGCACGATCTGAGCAGTACGTGAAGGGGCCCGGGGTTCGGACGAACCCCGGGCCCCTTCACGTACACCTACGTACTTCTCCGGACTACGCGTCCAGAACCTGCCCCTCACGGCGTACGACGGGCGGCTCGACGCTCCACGGGAAGTTGATCCACTCGTCGGTGCGCTTCCAGACGTACTCGCACTTCACCAGGGAGTGCGACTTCTCGTAGATCACGGCGCTGCGGACCTCGGCGACGTGGTCGACGCAGAAGTCATGGACGAGCTTGAGCGTCTTGCCGGTGTCGGCGACGTCGTCCGTGATCAGGACCTTCTTGCCGGAGAAGTCGATCGCGTTGGGGACCGGCGCGAGCATCACGGGCATTTCGAGGGTGGTGCCCACGCCCGTGTAGAACTCCACGTTCACCAGGTGGATGTTCTTGCAGTCCAGGGCGTACGCCAGGCCGCCGGCGACGAAGACGCCGCCGCGGGCGATGGAGACGACGATGTCGGGCTCGTAGCCGTCGTCCGCGATGGTCTGCGCGAGGTCGCGGATGGCGCCCCCGAACTTCTCGTAGGTGAGGTTCTCTCGTACGTCGCTCATGTTCTCGCTGCCGCTCACACCTGGGTCCGATGGAAATTGAGGTACGACCGCGAGGCGGTCGGTCCGCGCTGTCCCTGGTACCGGGACCCGTACCGCTCCGAGCCGTACGGCGACTCGGCGGAGGAGGTCAGCCGGAAGAGGCACAGCTGCCCGATCTTCATGCCCGGCCAGAGCTTGATCGGGAGGGTCGCGAGGTTGGAGAGCTCCAGCGTCACATGGCCCGAGAAGCCCGGGTCGATGAAGCCGGCCGTGGAGTGCGTGACCAGGCCGAGCCGCCCGAGCGAGCTCTTGCCCTCCAGGCGGGAGGCGAGGTCGTCGGGGAGAGAGATGACCTCGTAGGTCGAGGCGAGCACGAACTCACCCGGGTGCAGGATGAAGGGCTCGTCGCCGTCCGGCTCGACGAGCCGGGTGAGGTCCGCCTGCTCGACCGCGGGGTCGATGTGCGGGTACCGGTGATTCTCGAACACCCGGAAATAGCGGTCGAGCCGCACATCGATGCTGGATGGCTGGACCATGGATTCGTCGTACGGATCGATGCGGACGCGACCCGCGTCGATCTCGGCCCGGATGTCCTTGTCTGAGAGAAGCACGTCCCGAGGATACGCAGGGTGCGCGGGGCTGCCGTAATCGGACAGACCCGCGCGTGCCACCGCGTACCGGTTACGGGTGTGCGCCCGCCACCTAGTGGCGCTCGTCCGCCACCGGGACGGCGTGCCGCAGCCGGGCGCAGCGGGGGCACCGGAGCAGCCGGCCGGGACCGATCCGCTCGGCCCCGAGCTGCTGCATCGGGAACGAATCGGTGGTGAAGACGTGCCCCTCGGCACAGCGGACGACGGTGCGCTCCAGCGAGTCCATCAAGTGGCTCAAGTCCCTTCCCCAACAACAAGCATGGACGGAGAAACCACCACATTAAGGGATGAACGGGACGCCACTCCAGGCGGCACTCCGACGACGCGCCCGCCCCTGTGGACCCCCTGCACCGTACGCCCCAACTCCGGCCCCCGGCACCCGAATCCCGCCACCTCCGCACCCCCTTCACGCCACCCGGAACGCGAACAGCCCCCGGGCGGATACGCCGGAGGGCTGGCATGGGGTAGGGTGAGCAACGATGCGAATCCCCTTCGGGGGGATCGTTGCGCGAGTGTAGTTTAATGGTAGAACATGAGCTTCCCAAGCTCAGAGCGCGGGTTCGATTCCCGTCACTCGCTCCAGAAAGCCCCAGGTCATCGACCTGGGGTTTGTTTGTTTTCTGGGCCATTTCCGGGGCGCATGTCATTCGCGTGCCATAAGGCGCCGAGGGCGCTTTGGAGGCGGCCGTCGCCGTGCGTCGGCGACGGCCGCCTGCGCGCGGAGTTGCCCCCCCACATCACGGGATCCGCGCGCGCGGATCGTCCTCACAGCCGTTGAGGCATCGCGGGAGTGTGGCCCCAACCGGAAACCGGGAGGACGCGGGCCGGAGTCCGTTCACGTCCCTTGCGGGACGGGGCTCGGCCACTTGACGGATACGCCTCTCCCGACCCGGGGGCCCGGGGTCGGAAACCGCCCACCACACAGGCCGCTACTGCTGCCTCTGTCTCGGTGAGCGCGAGAGTTCCTTGCCCAGCAGCCTAGGGCGCCTCGTCCGCAGGCAACAGCCCACTAATCGGACTGTCCGGCGCCCGTCGGCCTCTTCAGCTCCTCACCCAGCGGTCAGGTTCCGTTACGCTCGTGATGTGACGCGCGAACGGCCACCCGCAGATCACTACGGCATCGTCGCCGTCGCATCGTCCGCGGGCGGCATCCAGGCACTGAGCGCGGTACTCGGGGCGCTGGGCCCGGAGCTGCCGGTACCTGTGCTGGTGGTCCAGCACCTCGACCCACGGCACCGGACGGTGCTCGACCAGGTCCTCGCCCGCCGGACCGCGCTTCTGGTCAAGCTCGCGGAGGCCGGGGAGCGCGTGCGGCCCGGCACCGTATATATCGCTCCTCCCGGCCAGCACCTGCTCGTCGGCTCCGACGGCGTGCTGAGCCTGTCCACCACCGAGGCCGTCCACTTCGTACGCCCCTCCGCCGACCTTCTCTTCGCCTCGGTCGCCCGTGCCTACGGTCCGGCCGCGATCGCCTGCGTACTCACCGGGACCGGCCGGGACGGAGCCACGGGAGTCGAGACCGTGAAGGCGCACGGCGGCACGGTGATCGCCCAGGACCCGAAGACCGCGGAGTTCACCGGGATGCCGCAGTCGGCCGTGGACACGGGGGCGGTGGACTTCGTGCTACCTCTTGAGGAGATCGCCGCGGTCGTACGCGGACTTGTCGAGGCCGAGAGGCAGTGATGGGCGGACCGCAGGACGCTGACGACGAGGCGCTGGAGGAGTTGCTCGGATTCATCCGGGAAGCCCGCGGTTTCGACTTCACCGGCTACAAGCGCTCGACGCTGGCCCGGCGCATCCACAAGCGGATGAACGACGTCGGCATCCGCTCGTACCCGGACTACCAGGATCTCCTGGAGACCGACGCAGACGAGTTCAGCGCCCTCTTCAACACCATCCTGATCAACGTCACCTCCTTCTTCCGCGACCCTGAGGCGTGGACCCTCCTCCAGCACGAGGTCGTCCCCGAGCTGCTCGGGACGCTCGATCCGGAACAGGAGATCAGGGTGTGGAGCGCGGGCTGCTCCAGCGGCGAGGAGGCGTACTCGCTGGCCATGATGTTCTCGGAGGCCCTGGGCATCGAGGAGTGCCTGCGCCGGGTCAAGATCTACGCCACGGACGTCGACGAGGAAGCACTGCGTGAGGCCCGTTCCGGGCTGTACACGCCGAAGGCCCTGGAGTCGCTCCCCTCGGATCTGCGGGAGAAGTACTTCGAGCAGAACAGCGCGCAGTTCAGCTTCCGCCTCGACCTGCGGCGCCGGGTGATCTTCGGGCGCCACGACATCACCCGCGACGCCCCGATCTCCCGGCTCGACCTGCTCGTGTGCCGGAACACGATGATGTACTTCAACGTCGAGGCCCAGACGCAGATCGTCGACCGCTTCCACTTCGCCCTGCGCCCCGGCGGCTTCCTCTTCCTCGGCAAGGCCGAGATGCTGCTGAACGACAGCGAGCGGTTCGAAGTCGTGAACATGCGCCAGCGCGTCTTCCGGCGCCGGGCCGGCAACAGCAAGGGCCCGGCCTACCACCCGGCCCCCGTGAAGCTCAGGGCCGCCACGGGCACGGAGGTGCACTCGGTGGCGCGCACCCGCCAGCTGCGCGACCTGGCGCTCGACGCCGGACCCACCCCGCTGATCGCCCTCGACGCCGACGGAACCGTCGTCGCGGTCAACAGCCAGGCGAGGATCCAGCTCGGCCTGACCACCAGCGACATCGGCCGCCCCTTCCAGGATCTGGAGGTCTCCTACCGGCCGGTCGAACTCCGTTCCCTGATCGACCAGTCCACGCACGAGCGCCGGACGCTGCGGGTCAACCGCGTCGAGCGCCGGGGGGCCGAGGACGTCCAGTACTGCGACATCCTCATCCAGCCACTCTCCGGACCCAGCGGGCTGCACGTCGCCACCGTGATCTCGTTCACCGACGTCACCGTCGCCACACAGCTGAAGGCCGAGGTCAAAAGGGTCCGGGAGGAGCTGGAGACGGCGTACGAGGAGCTCCAGTCCACCAACGAGGAACTGGAGACCACCAACGAGGAACTCCAGTCCAGCATCGAGGAACTGGAGACCACCAACGAGGAACTCCAGTCCACCAACGAAGAGCTGGAGACCACCAACGAGGAACTCCAGTCCGGCAACGAGGAACTGGAGACGATGAACGAGGAGATGCGCATCCGCACGGACGAACTGGACGAGGCCAGGGCGTTCCTGGAAGCGGTTCTCACGAGCATCGCGGCGGGTGTGGTGGTCCTGGGCAAGGACCTGAAGGTGAAGAGCTGGAACCGGGGCGCCGTCGACCTGTGGGGACTGCGCGCCGACGAGGTGCTGGACCGGCCGTTCTTCGACCTGGACTTCGGACTGCCCACCAAGGAACTGCGGTCCGTAGTGGAGCGCTGTATGGAGACCCGCGAACGCTCCGGCCCGCTCGGTGTGGAGGCCCTCAGCCGCATCGGCCGGCCCATCACCTGCGACGTGTTCTTCTCCCCGTTCGGCGGGAACCACGGCGGCGTCGTCCTGATGATGGAAGAGAGCCGAAACAACACCTCCAGCTGAACCCGGCGGCGTAGCTTCGTACTCATGGACCCTCAGGGGCGCAGGGAGAACCTCGGTCTGACAGCGATGGCCCGGCAGCGTGCCGCTCTGGCCCGTGAGCGGGCGGACCGGGCGGACGCGGTCGCCGAGCGGCACGAGCTCCTGGCGGCGAGGCCCGGCCAGGAGTTCCACGCGCAGATCGCGAAAACGCATCGCAGAACCGCCGAGTGCCATCGCGCCTCGGCCCGTCTCCAGGACGACTTCGCCGCGCGCGCAGCGGCCTGGTCCGGAGAGCGGGGCACCCGGCCGCGGTTCATGACGGTGGTCGCGGAGGCGTGCGGTACCCCCAGCGCGGCGATCGCGCTGCTCGACGCCGAACGGAACCAGCTCGCGGTCGCCGCATCCGACCGGCTGGCCCGTACGGCCCAGGACCTGGAGTTCGTCCTCGGTGAGGGGCCGGGCCAGGACGCGGCGGCGGGACACCGCCCGGTGCACCTGTCCGGGCCCCGGATCGAGGCGCGCTGGCCGTGGTGCGGGCCTTCCCTGCTCTCGCTGGGCATCGCCTCCGTGGCCGCCGTACCGCTGCGGGCACAGAACAGCTGCATCGGCGCACTCACCGTCTTCGACACGCGGCCCACGGACACCGGACCCGTTCACCTCGCCGAGGTCGCCGAGGCCCTCACCCACATCGTGCTGCTCGACCCCGACGCCG
Source organism: Streptomyces melanogenes (assembly GCF_014649795.1). Classification (GTDB taxonomy): domain Bacteria; phylum Actinomycetota; class Actinomycetes; order Streptomycetales; family Streptomycetaceae; genus Streptomyces; species Streptomyces noboritoensis. The sequence continues at coordinate 15,503 of NZ_BMTS01000002.1, read as the reverse complement.
ACCCGGACCTCTACGGCGGGACGGACATGCGCGCCACCGTGCACCAGGCGGCCGGCATGGTGTCCGCACGGACCGGCTGCTCCGTCTCGGACGCGCTGGCACTCATCAAGGCGCGGGCGTTCACGGAAGAGGTCTCCTCCGAGACCGTGGCCGGGGAGATCGTGCACGGCGACCGGAAACTCATCTGAGGAGAGGTGTCATGACGCCCGAACAGCGGCTGGCCGACGCATTCGTGGCCCTGGCCGGCAGCACGGCGGACGGTTCGTCGGACGTGCCCGGACCGCTGAGTGTCCTGGCAACCCGCGCCCCGGCGTTGCTCAGCGTTCATGCCGCGACCGTGGTGTTCGCCCCGGGGAAGTACGACGCGGCGCGCGCGGCCGGCTCCAACCCCCTGGTGTCCCGCCTGGAACACGAGGCCATCGGGTGGCGGGAGGGTCCCGGCCACGACTGTCACCGGGCCGACGCGGGCCCCTGGGCCCAGACGGCTCTCACCAGCCGCCCCACCAGGCAGCGGTGGCCGCGCTACACCCCACGGGCGCTGACGCTGGGCTACACCCACGTCGTGGCCCTCCCCCTGCGCGAACACACCGTGACGAAGGGCGTGCTCACCCTGTTGTCCGGCGCACAGCACGCCTTCCCTCCCTCGACACTGGTCCTCGGCCGGTCGCTCGCGGACTTCACCGCCGTCATCATGGAACGCGCCCGCGAGGCCGACCGCAGCCGTACGCTCACCGCCCAGCTGGAACAGGCGCTGGCCAGCCGCGTGGTCATCGAACAGGCCAAGGGCGTGCTCGCGACTCGCTGGGCCGTGCCCCTGGACGAAGCCTTCGACCTTCTGCGCAAGCACGCCCGTTCACGGCAGCGGCCGCTGAGGGACGTGGCCCGTGAAGTGATCGAGGGCCGCGCGGATCCCGATCTCACCGACCGGTGAACCGAGCGGCACGGCCCTGCCTCCTCGCACCGGGTGGCGGAGCGCGGCCGGTTCACGCGGTGTTGCTCGCCGCCCGACCGGACCTAGCATGTGTGGTATCGGAGAGCGCCGGACCGTGTCCCACCGTCGGCCGGTGCCTCCCCCGCTGATCCGGCCCCCGGCCCCCGGGCCTCAGTACTCTCCACGCTCTGAGCGGCCGGAGCCGCGCATGCGCCGACTCACGGCGGCTCCGGCCTTTCGTCCTCCTGGCATGTTCGAGCCGGGGTGTACTCCCGCGCACTCCGGGTGCCGATGAGGACGGTGGGTGCGAGGACCGCACGGAGGGGGAGCCGTGACGTTCCCGCACTCGTGGCCGCCGCCGATGTCAGCCCATGCCTCCGGCGGCGGCCTTCACACGCAACGAGCGGAATTCACCCAGGAGTTCATCCACCCGCTGCTGTCTCGGACGCACCGCGCCCGGCCGTACGGACGCGCCGCACGCCCACCGCGAGGTCTCGGGTAGTGCGCCTCAACCGGTACGGCGGGCTGCGGAACAAGAGCCCGGCAGGCGTTCGGGAGGCAACGAGTCGACCGGGGTCCTGGGCCGCACAGCCCACGGTAGTACCTGGCAGGCCCACCTGACAGGGCTCCGAATCAGCCGTCCTCGGCGTTGCCGGGGTCCGTCTCGTATGCACCTCCGTGCCACTACATGCCATACAGGGCGGTAAACAGCGGCCGGCAGAGACGCCCCACGGCCACCCCCCAGCCTCGCCCGCTGAAGGCATACCTGCAGGTCAGAGGCCACATCGACTCCCGCAGCCCGGGCGATTCCCAAGCTCAGAGCGCGGGTTCGATTCCCGTCACTCGCTCCAGTAAGCCCCCGGCCCAGCGGCCCGGGGCTTCTTTGTTTTCCGACTTACCGCGTCCTGTAAGGAGTGGTAGGTACACTCGCCTCCATGAGCAAGAAGGAGGCACTCACCCGCGCCGCTGCCGATCTCCTCTGGGAGCGGGGGTACACCGGTACCAGCCCGGCCATGATTCTGGAGCGGGCTCAGGCGGGGCAGGGGAGTATGTACCACCACTTCTCCGGCAAGGCCGAGCTCGCGGTGGCTGCCATGGTGCAGATGAGTGATCAGCTGCGGGCCCGTACCGAGGACGCGCTGGGTGGTGACGGGTCGGCCGTCTCGCGGATCAACGCCTTTCTCGATCTGGAGCGCGATCCGCTCGCCGGGTGCCGGATCGGGCGGCTGACGCAGGATCACGATGTCGTCAGCGACGACGTCCTGCGCGCGCCCGCCGCCGAGTTCTTCAGCTGGGTCGAGGGGCGGCTGGCGGGCGTGCTCGCGGACGGGGTGCGTACCGGGGAGCTCCGGGCCGACACCCGGCCCGACGTGATGGCGTCGTTGATCATCGCGGCGGTGCAGGGCGGGTACACCCTGGCCCGTGCCCATCAGGACCCGGCGGCGTTCCGGCAGGCCGTTGATGGGGTCAAGCAGGTCGTGGGGAATCTCGTTGCCGGTTCCGGGCGGGGCTGACGTCGGCGTTTGGACGTCTGCGGGCTATGAGGACGCTGGCCGCTGCGGCCAGCCCCGCCGCCGTCAGTGCCCACCAGGCCGCGTCCGGGTCCACCTGGAACAGCAGGCCGCACACCAGTGGGCCGGTGGCCGCGCCCAGGGAGACGCCCATCTGGCTGTACGCCGTGGCCCGTTGCTCCTGGCCGGGGTAGGGGAGGCCGATGGCGTAGTGGAGCAGGCCCGCCCAGCCCCAGCCGCCGCCGTACGCCAGCAGGGCGCCTACCGTCAGCGCGCCGAGGCCCGGCCGGGTCAGGAGCGCGGTGCCCGCCGCGCCCGTCAGGAACAGCACCGTCAACGCCGTCCAGGCCACGCCCGGCGCCCTGCCGACCAGCCAGCCCATCGCCAGGCGGACCGCGATGTTCAGCGCGGCACCCGCCGTCGCCACCGCTCCTGCCGTCGACAGCGACACCCCTCGGGTCGTCAGCGCGAGCACCAGGAAGCCGCCCAGGCCGTTCCCCACCATCGCGCCGAAGAAGCCCGCGCTGGTGAGGGCCAGGAGGAAGGGCTCCATGCGGAGGGCGGCGCCTCGGTCCCGTACCGGCGCTGGGTGCTGTGCGCCTGAGTGACCTTGTCGTACGAGAAAGGCGCCGCCCGCGCCGCACACCACCGCCGTCCCCGCGAACACCAGCCGCCAGCCCACCGGGCCCGCCAGCAGCGGCATCGCCACGCTCGCCAGCAGCGTGGCCGTCGGCACCGCGGCCTGCTTCAGGCCGAAGGCGAAGGCGCGCAGTCGGGGCGCGCATCGCCGCATGAGCAACGCGTTGGTGTGGGGCTGGGTGTAGCCGTAGGCGTAGCCCCCGGCCGCCGAGCTGATCCACAGGCCTGCGGACGGAGCCGTCGCCGCGGTGAGCAGGCCCAGGGCCGTGGCGAACAGGGCGATGCACAGGGTGCGTTCCACCACCGGCGGCAGCGCGGCCCGTCTGCTGACGAAGGCGCCCGACAGGGACGCCAGCCAGTACACGGCCAGGACGGCCCCCATCCGTACCGGGCTCCAGCCCAGTTCGGCGCAGATCAGGCCGTTCGCCGCGCCGGGCAGGAACACCGGCAGCGAGGTGAGGACGGTGACCGCCGCGACGCCCGACGCGGTGGACATCCCCGCCGGTGGAGGACCCGCGTCGGCCGTGTCGCGCGCCTCCGTACGGACAAGGACGCTCACGACGCGTTCACCTCGACCCTGCCCGTGGGCCGTTCCGCCCCGCACGCCAGCAACTCCCGGGCCACCGCGTCCGCGTCGCCCAGCGACACGGAGTCGACCCCCGGCCGTACGCCCGCCGCCGTCGCCCAGTGCACGCCCTCCGTGGGGATGCCGAGCGCGAACCTCCGGGGGTGGGCCCGGCCGTGCGCGTCCAGGAGGCGGCTCGGGCGCTCGGTCACCGCGAGCGCGCCGGTCTCGTGCGGGTCGCCGTCCGGGTTCGGCAGGCGGTACGGCGTGGCCTGACCCGTGTCGAGGAGGCCCCGCAGCAGCGGGTCGGCGGTCGCGCGTACGTCCGGGTCCTGGATGCGGGCCTCGATGAGGGTAGTGACGTGGACCGGCGACCCCGGCAGCACGGAGGAGGAAATGAGGAAGCCGTCGGATTTTGGCTCCGGTGTCGCTCGCATTCCTGGGCCCACCGGCTCCAGCACACCCGCACGGATCAGCGCGGCCATCTCCGCTATGCGCCGCCTGGGCGGGCCTATCGACAGCGCGGCATTGAACGGCGAGTACCAGCCCGTGAGTTCATCGCGGTAGGAGTTCCCGGTGAGACCCGCGTGATCCACCACCTGGCGTATCTCGTTCCGCAAATCACGCAGGGCGTCCAGAGCCGATTTGATCGGGTCGCCTACATTGCCTCCGCTTGCGCGCACGACATCTCGTTCCAGGTGGCCGACGAGCCATTGCGTGAACTCCCTTGGCCCGCTCAGCGCTTGGGCCTCATAGGGAGTTTCGACGGTCTCCCAGCTCCAGCGGTCGCCCTCCTCGATCCCGTACCGCCGCAACAGCTTCTCGTCCAACGGGCCGTCCGCATCGCCCAGCAGACAGCACCGCACGAATTCCTCCACCGCCTCGCCCGATTCACCGCGTCGGCGGAGCAGCGTCCGGTAATAGACGATCTCCACCTCCCGGGCGATCAGCGGCCAGACGTCCCTGCGGAAGCGGACGTCGCCGTGCGCGGCGGCGCGTTCCCGTAGCGCGGCGATCGTCTGCGGGGTGAACAGCAGCGGCTCGTGGCGTTCGCCCAGGCCCTTCTGGTTGTCGCCGCGCGCCTGGTACGGGACGCCCCGGCGGGAGCCCGCGTACAGGCGGGGCTCCCGGCCCGAGGCGCGGTAGTCGAGGCGGCCGTCCGCGCGCTCCACGAACGTGCCGCCGCGGCCCTGGGTGAACAGCGCCAGGTAGTCGAAGAAGGTGAGCCCGAGGCCGCGCAGCGCCACCGGCTCGCCGGGCCCGATCGCGTCGAGGTCCACGTCGGCGGGGTTGCCCGGCGCGATGTGGCGAGCCGCCAAGCCGGGCGCGGGCTCGGCCGCCAGATGGCCCTGGGCCAGGACCACCGCGTCGAGCACCAGCCGCTCCCCGCCCGCCAGCCGCAGCACCTGCCGCCCGTCCTCCTCCCCCAGTTCGACCGCCGTGTCCCGGTGGACCCGTACCGTCACATGGCGCGGCGCCGTCTCCACCGTCCGCCGGAACGCCCACCGCAGGTACCGCCCGTAAAGGGCGCGCGTGGGATAGGAGTTGGGCCCCAGCTCCCGCGCCTGCGCGACGACGTCGTCCGGGTACCCCTCGGCCTCGCCGACGACGGCCAGCAGGGTCGCCCACTCGTGGAGGTTGGGGCCCGGCACCACCGGGCCCGCGCAGGAGACGCTCGCGTCGGTGAACACCGTGATCTGCTCCGCGACCGTGTTCATCAGCAGGTGCGCGGACTGGTCCGTGCGCCAGACCCGGCCCGCGCCCGCCGGGGCCGGGTCGACGGTGTGCACGGTCACCGGGCGCGCGCCGGGATCCGCCGCCGCGTTGGCGCACAACCGCTCCAGGACGATGAGCCCGCGCGGCCCCGTCCCCACGATGCCGACGCTGAGCCGACCGTTCAACGCGAGCCCCACTTCTTCTGTTGTCCATGCTCGGGCAGTTGCCGATCCTAAGCCGAGAGCAAATCCATCAATGCGTCGCACGACCGATTGATTCATATGACACATAGATCTATTCATGCGCCTGCTGAATAAGTGGGGCGGTCCGCCTATTTCCCACCCCGCAATTCCTCCGGATAGCTTTCTGAACCGGCGAGCGAGGGTTGCCCGCAAGGTCGGGTTCCACCTGGCCGCGCGAGCGTGGAGAAGCAGAAATGCGCGGGAGCCTCCACGCTCGCGCAATCCCCGTCAACCGGCGGGCCGTTGCCGTCGAGGCGCGGCCGCCGGCCCCCACTTTCCGCCTTCCGGACGGAGAATCCTCATGGGTGATTCCACCCCCATCAAGTACAAGCCCTACAATCGGTCGTCGATCAAAAAGGCGCCGCAATGGGAGCGCATACCGCACGACCTGCGCGAAGCGGTCGACGTCGTGTCGCACGTGCTGCCGTTCAGGACCAACCAGTACGTGCTCGACGAGCTCATCGACTGGGACCGCATCCCCGACGACCCGATCTACCGGCTCAACTTCCCGCACCAGAGCATGCTCGACCCGGACGACTTCGCGACCCTGCGCGATCTCCTGCGGTCGGGCGACAAGCAGCAGTTGGCCAAGCAGATCCACGTGGTCCGCTCGCGGATGAACCCGCACCCGGCCGGCCAGCTGACGCACAACGTGCCGGAGCTGGACGGCGAGGTCGTCCCCGGGATCCAGCACAAGTACGCCCAGACGGTCCTCTTCTTCCCGAGCGCCGGGCAGACGTGCCACGCCTACTGCACCTTCTGCTTCCGGTGGCCGCAGTTCGTCGGCGAGGAGGACCTGCACTTCGCGGCCCGGGACGCGGCGGGGCTCGCCGCCTACCTCAAGCGGCACCCCGAGGTCACCGACGTCCTGATCACCGGCGGCGACCCGATGATCATGCGCACGGCCAATCTGGAGCGCTACCTCGAACCGCTCCTGGTGCCCGAGCTGGACCACATCCAGAACATCCGGATCGGCACCAAGGCCGTGGGCTACTGGCCGCAGCGCTTCGTCAGCGACGTGGACGCCGACGACCTGCTGCGCCTGTTCGAGCGCGTGGTGGGCGCGGGCAAGCACCTCGCGCTGATGGGCCACTACAACCACCCGGCCGAACTGCGCCCCGCCATCGCGCAGGACGCCCTGCGGCGCATCACCGCGACCGGCGCCGTCGTGCGCATGCAGTCGCCCGTGCTGCGGCACATCAACGACGCCCCGGCCGCCTGGCACGAGCTGTGGACCACGGGCGTGAAGCTGGGCGCCATCCCGTACTACATGTTCGTCGAGCGGGACACCGGCGCGCGCTCCTACTTCGAGCTGCCGCTGGCCGAGGCGTACGACATCTTCCGCACGGCGTACGCGGGCGTCTCCGGGCTTTCGCGCACCGTGCGCGGGCCCTCGATGAGCGCGTTCCCCGGCAAGGTCCTGATCGACGGTACGCCGACGATCCGGGGCGAGAAGGTCTTCGCCCTGCAACTGCTCCAGGCGCGCCGCGGCGGTCTCGTCCGGCAGCCCTTCTACGCGAAGTTCGACCCGGCCGCGACCTGGTTCGACCAGCTCGAACCCGCCTTCGGGGAGAGCAAGTTCCTCTTCGAGGAGGAGCCGTCGGCCGCCGACTCCTCCGTGCTCGGCAAGCCGCTCGACCTCGTGGGGGCGTGAGGGACATGGCCGAGGACACGCCTCCTGAGTACGAGGTCCTGGCGCTCCGGTTCGGTACGCACGCCGACCGGCCCGCGCGGGACAACTTCCTGGTCAACGAGGGGCAGTTCACCCCGGGCAGCGACATGCCCATGGACTTCTACCTGTGGGTGATCCGCAACGACCGGCACTTCCTGCTCGTGGACACCGGGTTCAACGAGGAGATGGCGCGGCGCCGGGGCCGCACCCTGTTCCGCTGCCCGGTCGACGCGCTGGCCGACCTCGGCGTGGCGGCCGAGGACGTCTCGGACGTGGTCGTCACGCACATGCACTACGACCACGCGGGCAACCTGGACCGCTTCCCGCACGCCCGGATCCATCTGCAGGAGGACGAGCTCCGCTTCTGCACCGGCCCCGCCATGCGCCACCACGTCGTGCGCAAGCCCTTCGAGCCGGTCAACGTGAAGACGGCGGTCCAGGGGCTGTTCGAGGACCAGCTCGTCCTGCACCGGGGGGAAGCGGAGATCATCCCCGGCGTGACCGTGCATCCGGTGCCGGGCCACACGCCGGGCACCCAGGTGGTCCGCGTCCCCACCGCGCGCGGCTGGGTCGTGCTGGCGAGCGACGCCACGCACCTGTGGGCGAACATCCGGCTGCGCAGCCCGTTCCCCATCCTCGACCACCTCACTCCGATGCTGGAGGGGTACGAGAAGATCGAGGCGCTGGCCGACGGCGACGACCACATCATCCCCGGCCACGACCCCCAGGTCGCCCTGCGGTTCCCGGCGCTGCCGGGGGCGCCCGACTGGGTGCGGCTCCACGAGCCCGCGCTCGACAGCCTGGAAGCCGCCGCCGTGGCCGGTGGAGCCGTCCGATGACGGCGCTCCAGGTGGCAGTCGTCGGAGTGGGCCCGCGCGGCCTGAGCGTGCTCCAGCGGATCTCCGACCTCGCGGACCGGCTGCCCGAGGGGCGCACGCTGGACGTGCACCTCATCGACCCGGGCGACGGCGGCCAGGGCACGCACTCGGCCCGCCAGCCCTCCCACCTGCTGACCAACACCGTCGCCAGCCAGGTGACGATGTTCGCCGACAACCGGGGACCCTCGTTCACCGAGTGGGCGCAGTCCGCCGGGTACCGGGAGTTCGACGGCGTCTTCCACCCGACCGGTGGCGAATCGGGCGAGCCGCTGGGCGAGCACGCCTATCTGCCCCGGCAGATCCTCGGCGCGTATCTCAGCTGGGTCTTCGACCGGACCGTCCGCACGCTGCCGCCGCAGGTGCGGGTCGTCCACCACCGCGACCGGGCCGTGGACATCGAGCAGAGGGACGGCGACCGGTTCGTGGTCCACCTGGAGAAGGGCTTCGCCCTCCCCAGCGACTACGTCTTCCTCACCACCGGACACTGCGAGCGGATCCCGACCGAGGAGGACCTCGCGTACGAGGAGTTCGCCCGGGAGCACGCGGACCGCAACCCGGCGCTCGCGTACTGCTCCACGCCCTATCCGGTCGAACGACTCCAGGCGATCGCGCCCGGCTCGACCGTCGCGGTCCAGGGGTTCGGGCTGACCGCGCACGACGTCATCTCCGAGCTCACGGTCGGGCGCGGCGGTACGTTCCACGGCTCCGGCCACGCCATGGAGTACCGCCCCTCGGGGCGCGAACCCAAGATCCTCCTCTTCTCCCGCCAGTGCCTGCCGTTCAGCGCGCGCGGAGTGAACCAGAAGGGGATCACCGGGGCGCACCGGCCGCGGTTCTTCACCAAGGAAGCGGTGCGGCGGGCGCGGGAGCGGGCGGCCGAGCGCGGCGACTCCCGGCTCGACTTCACCGAGGACGTCCTTCCGCTCCTGCTGCGCGAGATGGGCTACGCCTATCGCGCGGCGGAGCAGCGCTCCCTTCCGCCCGAGGAGTACGAGCTCACCGAGGCCGACCGCCGGGTGGTCGAGGAGATCCTCGACCCGCTGGGCGGGCTGGACTTCGCCAACCAGGGCGCGTTCACGAAGTTCTTCGTGGACTACGTCGAGGACGACCTGGAGCACGCGGAGCTGGGCAACACCACGAGCCCGCTGAAGGCCGCCACGGACGTCATCCGCGACACCCGGGCGAGTCTGCGGGAGGCCGTCGAGTTCTCCGGGCTGACGCCCGCGTCCCACCGGACGTTCAACGCCACGTACGTGCCGGTCATGAACCGGGTCTCGTTCGGCCCGCCCCGGCACCGTAACTACCAGCTCCTGGCCCTGCTGCGGGCCGGGATGGTGGACCTGGCCGGCGGGCCCGGCGGGCGGCTGGTGCTCGACCGGGAGGCGGCGCGGTTCGCCGTCCGCACCGACTACCCGGACGGCCCCGAGATCCGCCACGCCGACGCCCTGGTGGTCGCCCGGCTCGACGCGTTCCACCCCGAGCACGACAGGTCGCCGCTGATCGCCGGACTCCTGGGGCGCGGGCTCGTCCGCCCTTACGCGAACGGCCCGTTCACACCGGGCGGCCTCGACATCGACGAGCAGGGCCGCCCGCTCACCGCGGCGGGCGAGCCGCTGCGCACCGCCTGGGCGGTCGGCTATCTCGTCGAGGGCCCGCGGTTCTACACCCACGCGCTGCCGCGCCAGGGCATGACCTCGCAGTTCACCCTCGACGCCGACGCCGCCGTGCGCGGCATGGTCGGGCACATCCAGGACCTGCACGACACCAGCCAGGAGGACGAGCATGCCGGTGCAGAGCGGAAGCCAGTTTCCCTACCCGGAGTTCCGTAAGCGCCATGTGCAGGAGCGGCCCGAACCGGTCGTCTGGCCGTGGGAGAGCCTGGCCAAGGAAATCGAGGCGGCCGAGCACACGGAATACGGCACGGTCACGCTGGCCGCGCCCGGAGGCGACCACCAGGTCATTCCGGGAACGTCGATGACCTTCCAGTCCGTACGGCCCGGTGACCGCACCACGCCGCACACGCACTCCTGGTGGCATCTCTACTTCGTACGGTCCGGATCGGGCGTCCTCGTATTCGACGAGACGGACGAGACGGTCGCGCTCGCAGACGGCGACATCGTGCTGATCCCGGCGTGGCACGTCCACCACTTCGAGAACCACGGGGCGGACACGGATCTGCTGCTGCTCAACATGTCGAACCTGCCGCAAATGGCCGGTCTGCACAACAAGTTCTCCAAAGAGAACGCTTAAGAGAAAACACATCAGGAGGCGGACATGGCGGACATGTTCAAGCGCATCGACCACATCGGTGTGGTCGTCGACGACATCAGCGAAGCGAGGGCGCTCCTGGAGAGCCTGGGAATGCGGCTGGAACGGGCCGAGGAGGTACCGGCCCGGAACGTGAAGATCGCGTTCTACCACTGCGGGGACGGCCGCATCGAGCTCATCGAGCCCACCACTCCGGAGGCCCGGCAGCGCCGGCTGGGCGAGGGCAACAAGGCCCGCCTTGAGCACATCGGCGTCGAGGTCGACGACGTGTCCCAGATGATGCGGGCGGTCCAGGGCCTCGGCATCGAGCTCACCACGAGCGAGCCCGTCCCGGTCGGTCCGAACCTCAACGCGTGGACTGAGCCCGGGACTTCGAAGGGCATCCAGTTCCAGCTGGTCCAGCGGGACGCCGTCCAGTAGGCCGGTGACCGGCCTGCGACGCCTCGCGTTGCAGCCTGTACCTACTAGTAGCTACAGTCCTGGATGTGGATTCCTTGAAGACGTCTCCTGCACATGACCAAGCGCGAGCCGGGACAGAGCAAGGCGCATCCAGACCGGACGGGCGCCGGTCGACCTGGCTGCTGATCTCCCTGCTCGGCGGCATGTTCCTCGGGAACGTGGACATCGCCGTCGTCAACGTCGCGATCCCCTCGATCCGCGACCGGCTGCACGCGTCCGGCGGTGAGCTGGAGCTCATCGTCTCGGGCTACACGCTCGCGTACGCGATGCTGCTGATCACCGGTGCGCGGCTGGGGGAGATCCGCGGGCGGCGCCGGACCTACCTGTTCGGGCTCGCCGTCTTCACGCTGTCCTCGCTCGCGTGCGGCCTCGCTCCTGACAGCACCACGCTGGTGGGCGCGCGGGTCGTGCAGGGGCTCGGCGCCGCTCTGATGGTGTCGCAGGTCCTGACGGGCATTCAGGTCAACTTCGAGGGCGCCGCGCGTCGGCGGGCCCTGGGCACCTACACCGGTGTCCTCGGCGTGAGTTCGGTGATCGGACAGGCGCTCGGCGGGGTCCTGGTGTCTGCCGACATCCTGGGCATGGACTGGCGGCCCATCTTCCTGATCAACGTGCCGATCGGGATCGCCCTGTTCGTCACCTCGTACACCTTCCTGCCCGCCGACGAGAGCACCGGGCGGAAGAAGCTGGACCTGCGGGGCGTCGGGCTGCTGTCGCTCGCCCTGTTCCTGCTGGTGACACCGCTGGTGCTGGGGCAGGACGAGGGCTGGCCGCTGTGGACGTGGGTCAGCCTGATCGCGTCCGTGCCGGTCTTCGCCCTGTTCGTCGGGGTGGAGCGGGGCATCGCGCGGCGCGGCGGCGACCCGCTGATGAACGTCTCACTGCTCGCCCGCAGGCAGATCGCGCTGGCGCTGGTCTCCCAAGGAGCCACCCGGGCCGGGTACTTCGCGCTGCTGTTCGTCCTCGCGATCTACCTCCAGCAGGGGCTCGGCAAGAGCGCGGTGTACGCGGGACTGGTCCCGATCGCGTGGGTGGCGACGTTCGCGCTGGTCGGGCCGGTGCTCGGCCGGACGGGGCCGCGCATCCGCAAGCTCGCGGCGCCCGTCGGCGGTCTGCTGATGGCGGTGGCGTTCGCCGGTGTGGCGGCCGGCGCGCAGAGCACCGGCTGGCTGATTGTCCTCCTCGGCATCGGGGGCGTCGGGTACGGCGCGGCGTTCAGCGGGACGCTCGCCCGTCTGACGGACTCCGTCGAAGCGCGGTACGCGCCGGACGTGAGCGGTCTGTTCAACACGACGCTCCAGGTCGGCGGAACCATGGGTGTGGCGGTCTTCGGAACCGTATATCTGGGACTCGTCGAACACAGCGGTGATCCGCGGGACGCGTTCAGTACGACCAACGCGGTTCTGGCGCTCGTGTCGCTCGCCGCGTCCGCGCTGATCGCGCTCGCGGGAAAGGCCGAGGCGGCTAACAAGCCCGCACAGAGCTGATATTGACCTTGCTTATCCCCGCAAGAAAAAGCAAACGAATCGAAAAGAAATGGAGTTCGTACTGTGGATGTCATCCGTCACCCCGGAGATGCGATCAAGGGGCCCGAGGACCGCTTCTTCGGTGATGTGTGGCTGTGGCCGCGCATCGGCGCCACCGCCCACACGGAAGTACGGAACGTGCTGTTCACGCCCGGCTCCCGCAGTGCCTGGCACCGGCACCCGGCGGGGCAGGTCCTGCACGTCACCGAGGGTGTGGGGGTCGTCGGCTACCGGGGCGGCGAGCGCCAGGAGATCCGCGCGGGCGACACGGTCGTGTGCCACCCGGGCGAAGAGCACTGGCACGGCGCGGGCCCTAACACGTTCATGACGCACATAGCCGTCACGGACGGTCCGACGGAATGGAAGGAACACGTGACGGAGGCCGAGTACCGGGACTGAAACCCGGCCGGGTGGAGCGTCGGCGCGGGGCCCCCATCCCCGCGCCGACGGGCCATTGAGAGGGCGAACTCCGCTGTTCCCTCTGTAGGTTCACGATTACCCCGCGATGACCCTTGGGAGAAATGACTCAGGTATCGTGCGCTCCCACAACCAAGTGCCGCCCGACGGTGTAAAGGCTCCCTTCGCGGCATTACATATGCTGCTGTCCATGAGTATCGAGCTGCATCACTTGCGCGGGTTTCTGGCCTTGGCAGACGAGAAGCACTTCACCCGGGCCGCGAAGCGGATGAACGTGTCCCAGCCGACGCTCAGTCGCACCATCCGACGCCTCGAAGAACTGGTCGGCCGGCGCCTGCTGGAACGGACCACGCGTCAGGTCGCTCTCACCCCGGCCGGTGAGGATCTCTATGACCAACTCCGGGTCATCATTCCCCGCTTGGAAGCGGCGCTGCGGCCCGAAGTCCACGAGGACGTGTTTCGCGTGGGGTTCGCCTGGGGCTTTCCCACGGGATGGACGCAGGAGGTCATCGCGTCCTTCGAGGCGGAGACCGGGATGTCGGTACGGGTCCACCGCCATGACGCGAAACTCGCGGGGGTGGACCGGGGCGACGCCGACCTGGCGATCCTCCGGGGCCGTATATCCGCCGCGAACATGCGGTCCGTCACCCTGCTGCAAGAGCGCCGGATCGTGGCGGTGTCGACGCGTTCGGAACTCGCCGGGCAGGAGGAGATCCGCTGGGAGGAGATCGCCGACCACCGGCTCGTCCTCAACGAGGTGAGCGGCACGACCGACTTGGCGGACTGGCCGGCGGACCGCCGCCCCAGTGTCTCCGTGGTCTGCCGCAACTTCGACGAGTGGCTGGAGGCCGTCGCGTCCAACAAGGGCGTGGGCGTGGTGCCGGAGTTCGTCGGCCGCCAGCACATCCACCCCTTCGTGTCGTTCCTGTCCGTCCCCGACGCGCCGCGCGTCCCCCTCAACCTGGTCTTTCCGCAGCAGGGCGGACATCCGCTGATCCGCCGGTTCGTGGCGATGGCCCAGGCGGCGCTCGGTACGCCGACCGACTGTGCGGACTGACCGGATCAGTCGAGAGTGCGGCGCGCCAGCGTCGCCAGCCCCGCCGCGATGCGCTCCCCGCTGAGGCCCAGCTCGCGCTGGTGGCGGAACAACTCGGGGGCCAGCGGCGCCAGTAGCTGGTCGGCGAGCGTCTGCGGGTCGTCGAGCCCGGCCTCGCGCACCAGCTGGGCGACGTGCGCGCGCCAGAAGCCGTACGCACCCGTCCCGTACCGCGCCGCCCCCGTCTCCGCGCCCAGGGCCAGCGGAAGGTGGGCTTCCAGAAGGGCGGCCATCTCCGCGTAGAACGCGGCCAGCCGCTCCCCCGGCGACGCGGACCGCCCGCCCGGCTCCCCGGGCCCCAGCGGCGGTGCGCCGCGCAGCAGTTTCTCCTGGAGGGCCCGCTCGTGCTCGTCGAGCAGGGCGCGGGCGATCGCCGCACGGTCGGGATAGCGGCGGTAGAGCGTCCCCCGGCCGACTCCGGCGGCCTTCGCGATGTCCTCCATGGTCACCGAGGCGGGGTCGCGCTCGGCGAAGAGCCGCTCGGCGGCCGCGAGGATACGGGCCCGGTTGCGGGCCGCGTCGGCCCGCTCGGGGGGCGCGGACCCGGCCTGGGGCAGCAGCGGAAGTTCACTCACTCCCTCACCCTAGAAGGCAAGTGGACACGCTGTCCACTTAGGCGTACGGTCCCGTTGCGGGGCAAGTGGACAACGCGTCCACTTACTCCCTTCGGCTTGCAACACCCGGACCTTCCAAGGGAGTTCTCCATGCCGCACCTCCTGCACCTCGACTCCAGCGCCCGCCGCGACTCCTTCTCCCGACGGCTGGGGGCGACGTTCACGACCGCGTGGCGGACGGCCGGCGGCGGCACCGTGACGTACCGGGACCTCGCCGCCGAGCCGGTGCCGCCGATCGGGGAGGCGTGGACCCGTATCTGCGACACGCTGCTGCGCGAGGGCATCACCGACATCGACCGTTACGCCGAGGCCGTCCGCACCGACGAGGAGCGGGCGGCCTGGGCGGTCGTCGAACCGCTCCTCGCCGAGCTGGTCGCCGCCGATGTCGTCCTCATCGGGGCGCCGATGTACAACTTCGGGGTCCCGGCCGCCCTCAAGGCGTGGATCGACCAGGTCACGTTCCCCAAGATGGTGCTGGCCCCGCGCAAATTCGTGGTCGCCTCCGCCCGCGGCGGCGCCTACGGCCCCGGCCTGCCCCGAGAGCCGTACGACCACCAGGGCCGCTACCTCCTGGACTTCTTCCGGGGCCACTACGCCGTCGACGACGCGGAGATCATCAGCGCCGAACTCGTCAACGCCCGCGTCGACCCCACGCTGGCCGCACGCCTCGACCAGCACCGCGAGTCGTCGGCCGAAGCGACCAGGGCGGCGCGTGAACTCGCGGAAAAACTGGCCCACTTCAGCTGCTCCTGATCGTGGCGCGGCTGACCACGGGCGAGCAGGGAGCGGAAGGAGGCCCGGGGCCGACAGCCCCGGGCCCCCTTCGTCGTCAGACCCGGGTCGGTTCCGCCACGCGGGAGGCCGGGGTCGGGTGGGCGGACCAGGTCGGGGTGCCGGTGGGGCGGTAGCCGTTGGACGGGTCCAGGGCCAGGGTGTTGAGACGGGCCTGGGCGTCCAGGTGGGCGATCA
>NZ_BMTS01000001.1 GCF_014649795.1 Streptomyces melanogenes | reverse complement strand
TCGAGCGGATGCTCGTGGAGGACGGCATCCTGCTGCTCAAGTACTGGTTCTCGGTGAGCGACGCCGTGCAGGAACAGCGCTTCCACCGCCGCCTCGAGGACCCCGCACGCCGCTGGAAGCTCTCCCCCATGGACCTGGAGTCCATCACCCGCTGGGAAGCCTACTCCCGGGCGAAGGACGAGATGTTCCAGCACACCGACATCCGCGAGGCCCCCTGGCACGTCGTCGAGAGCGACGACAAGCGCAAGGCACGGCTCAACACGATCGCCCATCTGCTGGCCGCGGTGCCCTACCACGAGGTCCCCCGCACCCCGCTGTCCCTGCCCGAACGCCCGCCCGCCACCTCGTACCAGCGCCCGCCGCGCAATCTCCAGTCCTACGTACCGGACCACGCGGCGACGCTGCTCCGCGGGGGCCGCTGAGCGGACGACCGCCGTCGCGACCCCGGCCGTCAGACGCGGTCGGCGGCGATGAGGAGGTAGTGGAAGCTGCCCTCCCGGTACGCGGTCAGGAACGGGTCCTCCACCCCGGTGGCCAGGGAGGACTGGGCGCGCAGCTCCCAGTACGGGATCGTCGCGGCCGTGAGGTCGACGACGTTCATCGGGACGAGGCCGTTGGCCGCCATGGCCTTGAAGTAGGCGCTGCGGGGGTGGATGTTGCAGGTGTAGTGCTCGTCGATCCGGCTGACCGCCTTGGAGCGGCCGCCGGTCACGTCGTTGTAGCAGCCGGTGATGACGACGTAGCGGCCACCGAAGGCCAGCTGGCGCGCGTGCTCGGCGAAGAGGTCGAACAGGTCCACGTACATGGTGGACTCGTTGTTCCAGATGCCCTGGAAGGCGCCGGTCGGGAAGCCGGTGTCCAGCATGTTGCGGAAGTGGTAGCCCACCTTGTCGTCCACACCGCGCTTGCGGGCCTGGCCGTTGGCGAAGTCGACCTGCTGCTGGGAGATGGACACGCCGTCCACCTGGCAGCCGAAGCGTGCGTTGGCCATGATGCTGCTGCCGCCCCGGCCGCAGCCCGCGTCGAGGAGGCGGTGCTCGGGGGCGATGGGGCCGAGGTGGTCGAGGAGGACGTCCGCCTGGGCCGACTCCAGCCGGTGCAGCTCCTCGATGATCCGCGCGTCGCGGGTCTCCTGCGGGCCTTCCAGTACGGACGGGTCGTACTCGCCGATCCCGTAGTGGTGGTGGTAGAGGCCGTCGACGTCGCCCAGGCTCAGGTTGACCGGGTCCTTCTCGTTGTTCCAGTACTCCGCGACGGACTTCTGGTAGGCCGTGCGCAGCACCGGGGCCGTGGAGGAGGTGGGCGTGCTCGTCATAGGGGGGCTCCTTGGTGCATGCGGGTATGACCGCGTGGGTGGTTACCGAGATAGAGGGGAGAGCGGTGTGCTCAGGCTTCGTTGTAGCGGAGGCTGCCGCTGTGCCATTCACGATTGCCGCCCAGCCAGGCCCAGACCCCGGCGAGGAAGCGGCACAGCTGGGGCGATCCGGTGAGGGCGAGGGCGGCGGCTTCCGTCTCGAAGGTGCGCACCAGCTCGTCGTGGATCTCCACGCTCCGCTCGATCGCCTCGCGCGGTGAGCACCGCTCCTCCTCGGCGATCACGGTGGGCAGGTTGAACTCCACGCCGGAGGAGTCGTGCTCCTTGGCCATCGAGTACAGGTCGTTGACGAGCGTGCTGGCCGTGGCGGCCATCGTCACCGCGCGCCGGACCCGCGGCTCCGCGTACTCGGAGGCGGTCAGCGGATGGCCCCCGACCACGTCGACGAGGGCGATGCAGGGCAGGAAGCTGTTGATCTGACGGTGTGCCAGATATTCGCGGACGGAGGGCATGTACCCGCGAGAGCGCCAGGACCCCTCCTGTCCGTACCCCACGAAGAGCACGGCGACTTCATGGCGCAGCCGGGCCACCTGGGAGGAGTCGGCATAGGTGGCCAGGTCCCGAAGACCCGAGCGCAGGGCCACCCGTACGGGGTCCTCGTCCATCTCCTTCTCCCAGGCGGACGCGTGAGCCGCCGGGAGGTGGGCGGGGTCGAGCGCCGCGTAGGCGAGACCGAGGTGCGAGCCGAGGAGTTCGGGCCGCGACCCCATCGTCTCGTCGTCGCAGTAGTAGTCGTCGGTGGCCCACTCCGCCAGCGCGCACTTCGCCGCGGCCAGCAGCCGGTCCGGGTCGTCGCTGTCGGGGTGGGCCAGCATCATCAGCCGCCCGAAGTCGGCCGCGCGTACGCGTTCCAGGCGTCCGGCGTAGAGGCCGACCCCCTCGGCCCACTCCACCAGCCGGTCGTTGACCTCCCGGCCGAGCGCCGGATCGTCCCGTATGGCGGGCGGGCAGTACAGCTCGGGGACACCGCTGCCGCGCTCGGCCTCGCTGCCCGGAGCGTCGCCGGCCGGTGTGCGGGCCGCGATGCGGGCGGCGGAGGTACCCAGGCCGGTCGGCCCGGTGGGCACGCCGACGCCCACCGGTCGAAAGGTGGATCCCGGCAGTGCCTTCGGCGCCGGAAGGCGGTTCTTCTGGCTGTGGGTGAGGAGCGTGGCCACGAGTCGCGCCACTTGGTGGTGAGCCGCGGGCGCGGTCATCCGGGACAGCTGGGACACCGGTTCTTCTCCGTTCGCGCCGCTGGGGTCAGGACGGGCTGTGGAAGACCTCGACGTTCTCCAGAACGCCGAGCGCGTCGGGCACCAGAACGGCCGCCGAGTAGTAGGTGCTGACCAGGTAGGAGATCAGGGCCTGGTCGTTGATGCCCATGAACCGCACGTTGAGGCCGGGCTCGTACTCGTCCGGGATGCCCGTCTGCCGCAGACCCACCACCCCTCCCTCGGCCTCTCCCAGGCGCATCGCGAGGATGGCGGAGGTTCCCTCGTCCGAGACGGGTATCTTGCCGCAGGGCAGGATCGGCACGCCGCGCCAGGCGGGCACCGGGTGGCCGTTCATGTCGGCGGTGTCGAAGGACAGGCCCCGCTTGTTGCACTCGCGGCCGAAGGCGGAGATGGCCCGGGGGTGCGCGAAGAACGCCTTGGTCCCGCGCCGCATGGCCAGCAGCTCGTCCATGTCGTCCGGAGTGGGCGGGCCGGAGTGGGTGGAGATGCGCTGGCTGTAGTCGGCGTTGTGCAACAGCCCGAACTCGGGGTTGTTGACCAGCTCGGACTCCTGGCGTTCGCGCAGGGCCTCGATGGTCAGCCGCAGCTGCTGCTCGACCTGGTCCATCGGGTCGTTGTAGAGGTCGGCGACGCGGCTGTGCACGCGCAGGACCGTCTGGGCGACGCTCAACTCGTACTCGCGCGGGTCGAGTTCGTAGTCGACGAAGGTCCCCGGGATCACCGGCTCGCCGGTGTGGCCGGAGGCGAGGGCGATGTTCGCCTCACCCTTCTTGTTCCGCGGCAGCGTCTTCTCGGCCTCGCGCTCGCGGACGTGCTCGCGCAACCGGCCGTTACGGTCGGCGACTTCCTCGTACGCGGCACGGGGCAGGGCCAGCACCGTGCACGCGGTCGTCGCGCGAGCCGTGAAGCCCCACTCCCCCGGCTCCTCGGACACCGCCTGCCCGCCGAAGAACCCGCCGTCGGAGAGCACACCCCGGCGGGTCTCCTCCCCGTAGCTTCCGGTGCCGACCTTCTCGACCTTGCCGTGCACGATCAGATAGACGTGGTCGACGGACCCGCCCTGTTCCGCGATCAACTGGCCGGGGCCGTACTGCTGCTGGACGCACCGCTCGGCGAGCGCCCGCAGCGCCGCTTCGTCCTCGAACCCGCGCAGCAGCGGAAGTTCTCCCAGCTCGGCGGGGATGACGCGGACCGCGCTTCCCTCCTGGACGAAGGTGACCCGGCCGTCGCCGACCTCGTACACCAGACGCCGGTTGACCCGGTACGTGCCGCCCTTCACCTCCACCCAGGGCAGCATGCGCAGCAGCCACCGCGAGCTGAGGCCCTGCATCTGCGGGACGCTCTTGGTAGTGGTCGTCAGGTTCCGCGCGGCGGCGATCCCCAGGCTGAGCTGTGCCCGCCCGGTCGGCTCCTCGTGCAGGTGCGGATACGCGGCGGTCGACATCCTGATCCCTCCGATTGGGGCGCATGCGTCAAGAAGGAGCCTCCAGAGTTACCCGATCGGGCGAGAGAGGCTCCCGGTGCGCAAGTGAACCAGCGGGTAATGATGTTGGTCGACACGGCTGCCGACATACCGACGTATTTACGCCACCGACGAGATGTATGCCGCAGGGTCAGCCGCGCGTCGGCATCACCGACAGGGACGACCAGTGCGTCCGTTACATGGCATTAGCCGATACTTTGATCAAGCTGACACGGGTGAGGGGCGAGGCCGAGGAGGGCGACAGGCCCGGTCGGCGAGGTGGCTGATAATACACACTCGGCGTCGCCCGGAAGGCCCGCACGTGGCCCGATACGATCTGCGGGGAGCACGGCGGCCACCGGCCCGTCGTCTGCGACGGGTGGCCCTGCGGCGGTCGCCTTTTCTGGTTTTCCGGCTACGGCACGTAGCTGCGTCCCGCCAGGTCAGGGTCGATGTCGAGGAACTGGTGCCGCTGCTCGGCCAGTCCCGGAAGGTGCTGCTGGCGCGCACGCAGTTCGTCGATCAGCTGCTCAAGCCGCCGTCCGTCCAGTGCCTCGGTGCGCGCGTTCTCACCGGCAGCCGCAGGAAGACCACGGCTCCCCGAGGCCTCTGGTGTCATGGAAGGACACATGACCATCTCCGTTCTCCTGGGAGCACACTACGCCCTCCCTTCCGAACGTCCCCAGTGAAACTTCCACCTGTCCAGCATGCAATACCCATCACGGAGCCACACCCCCACTGGATGGGTATACGGCGGTCCTCATACCGCCGCCAGCATGCTGCTTCTGCTGTCGCGCAGGCGCCCTCGGCACGGGAGGGGCCGGGAGGACCGCGGCCCCCGGCCCCTCCCCGGCCCGACGGGTTACGAGCCCGTGAGATCCAGTGCCCCGGACGCCCGGAGCGAGGGTCCCTGGCCGTCGGCGGGTACCGCGATCAGGGACCAGGTGTAGCCACCGGCGGCCGCGGTGCCGTCCGCGATGCCACGGTTCCACGAGACCGGTACGGTGCCGCGCGTCGCGGTGCCGGTCCAGGTACGGACGACGGCGCCCGTGTCCCGGCTGCGCAGGGTCAGCTTCCAGGAGGCGGCGGGCTTGGACAGCCACCACCGGGCCTGCCAGACCGCGCCGTCGCCGGGCCGGAAGGCCGCCGGGACGGTGCTGTCGGCGACCGTCAGCGCCGAGGCGGCACGCTGGACCGTGGTGACGTGGACGGTGTCGTCCTTGTCGACGAAGGCGATCTTGCCCGCGTGCCGGTCGACGGTCCAGGTCACGCCGCGGCTGTCGGCCGTCGCGGTGTCCTTGACGCCGCTGACGGCGCCCAGGTCGGCGGTGGTGCCGTCGTCGTTCAGCCCGGTGAGGCGGACGGTGTCGGCGCCCGCCACGCGCTGGGCGAGGAAACCGTCGCCGAGCAGCACGTCATGGGCCGGCGCGGGGTAGGCGAGGTCGGCCGCCGCGTCGTACACCCCCGCCCGGTCCTGGCCGGTGCAACTCCAGTAGATGAGCTTCCCGTTGGACTGGAGCTCGTCGGGGACGCAGCCCGCCTGGAGTGCGACGGCGCCGCGTTCCGCGCCGGTGCGCAGATCGGTGGCGATCAGCGTGCCGGAGCCGTTGGGCTGCGCGGTCCAGAGCGTGGAGTGGTCCAGGGCGGCCGCCTGCGCGGGCTGTTCCTGGACGATCTTGTCGCGGGCGGTGTCGACGACGTAGTTCCTGCCGTCGGCGCCGGGCGCCCGGTAGAGCAGGAACTCGGGCGAGACGTCCACGATACGGCCGCCTGCGGCGGGCAGCGGCAGACGGTCGCCGGACTTGGCGGGGTCGTCGCCGGTCACCAGGACGTCCTTGCCAGTGTCCGGATCCGTGACCAGCCGGGCCAGCCCCTCGTCGCCGCCGTCGGCGAACCGTCCCGGCGCGGCGTCGTCGAAGACCGGCAGATCCGTTCCGGCGACGGGGTCGAGGCCGGTGCCGACGTCCTTGCCGTACAGCCTCACCGCGTCCGGCAGCGCGTCGGCGAAGCGGACGGTTCCCCGGTCCAGGCCGAGCGCCCGCACCGAGCCGTCCGCCTTCTTGACGGGCTTCAGCACGCGCAGCGGCAGGTCGAAGACGAGTCCGCTGCCGTCCACCGTGAACAGGTGGACGGCGCGGGTGCCGTCCGAGGTGCGGCCGAGCGCGGTGAGCATGCTGTCGGACCGCTCGAGGCCCTGCTCGAACTCCGTGAGCAGTACGCGGGAGGTCTCCGCGCCGTCGATCGGCGTCAGGTTCAGCGCCCCCTTGCGCCCCTCCGTCCACAGGACGTTCCGGCCCACGACGTACGCGGTGACCTCGCTGTCGGCGGACTTCGGCGCCAGCGCCACGACCTTGGGCGTGCCGCCGGGCCTGTCGCGCGACAGCACCCGCACCCCCTGCCCGCCCTGCCGCGTGAACCAGGTGACCACGTCGCGGGTGATACGGAAGCTGCTCGCCTCGCCGGTGACCGGCAGCGCGCTGACAGTGCCGGAGATGCCGTTGAGGACGCCATAGCCGTACGTCGATCCGATGCGGTAGCGGATGACCAGCGAGGAGTACTCGCCGCCGTACAGCACCGGCTCGGCCTCGGCGGTGGCTCCCGCCGGCAGGCGTACGGCGACGTCGTACGGCGTGCTCGTGCCGCTGGGCCGCAGCACCCGCAGGTCGTGCCCGCCGTCCCCCGTCGCCCGGGTGGCGAGGACGAAGCCGCCGGAGATCCGCGGATGGGCGTAGCCCTGCGGCAGGGTCAGGTCCGTCTTCGTGTTCTTCTCGACGTCGACCAGCGTGATGGTGGTGGTGCCGTCCACCGTGGTGGCGTACGCCGCCCGGTCGTACTCGTCGTGCTGCGTGAAGATCGCTTCCCTGGGCACGCCGTCCAGCGCCGTCACGGGGACGGTCCGGCGGTTGTAGGTATTGGTCCACAGATAGCTCGCGGAGCCCTCCTCCTGGTGCAGCACCCCGTTGTTGCTGGTGGAGAGGAGCGTGTCGGCGAGGTCGGTGTAGGCGTCGGGCGCCGGTATGAGGACCCCGCCGGAGTCGGCCGCCTGAGCGGCCACCGGTGCGGCCAGGGCCACGCTCGATGCGAGCGCGAGAGCCCCTAACGCGAGAGCCGCGCCGCGTCTTCCGTACCCCGGGCGCTTTCTCGGGACGAACATTGGTCTACCCCCTCGTTGACGGACCGGCGGCGGCATGGGTGGTGCCGTCCACCGGACACGCACAGGCCAGATGATCTTGCAAGCCGGGGAAAGAATATGATCAAGTCGCCGCCGATTGGCTGGTTTTCAACATCTTGCAAGTGTGGGCCGTGGAGCTGCCCCCACGTCTTCGCCCACGGCGACCGGGCCGGACTCACCGGACCCGCGGCGTTCCGCTCAGCGGACTGATTCCTGGTGTGCTCGCTCCCCCTGCGGCACTCTCGGGCCTGCCCCGCATCCGTTCGACGGGTGGCGTCTGCTCACCGGGACGTACGCCTGGCTCGGCGGCCAGGGATACCAGAAGGTCACCACTGGGCCGATCAACGTGAGCGGCCTCGACACCGGGCATCAGCGAAGGAGCACCCATCATGGCGCGAAACCACGTAAAGCACCTGGCTACTCTCGCGGTCGGCGCGGCCACCCTCATCGCGGCCGGTCTCGTCACGGCGGCCCCGGCCGAGGCACAGACCAAGCCCGGCGCCCCGGCTCTCGCGGCGGCCGGTGGATACTTCGTCAACGCCGACAGCGGCAAGTGCCTGGACGCGGTGTGGAGCCACACCAACGGCACCAAGGTGACCCAGTGGGAGTGCTACGGCGGCGCCACCCAGCAGTGGAGCTGGAACGGCCAGGAGATCGTGAACGCCGACAGCGGCAAGTGCCTGGACGCCGTATGGAGTCACACCAACGGCACCGCCGTCACGCAGTGGGACTGCTACGGGGGCGCGACCCAGCTGTGGTCGCTGCGATGGGTCAACAACGGGTGGGAGGTCGTCAACGTGGACAGCGGGAAGTGTCTGGACGCCGTGTGGAGCCACGACAACGGCACCGTCGTGAACCAGTGGGACTGCTACGGAGGCGCCACCCAGCTCTGGCACGGGTGACCGTCCACGCGGCGGCCGGTGCCGTCCGCCGACGCGAAGGCTCGGCGGACGGCCACTCGACTCCCATGCAGTGCCAAGCCCTAGCCGATGGCGTTGAACTTGCTGCCCTCGCCCGTGTACAGACCGGTCGTCTGCCGACTGAACAGGGCCGTCGTCGAGCCGGTCGACTGGTAGACGTACGTGCCGTTCGGGCCGTACGCGATCAGGTCGGGGCGTCCGTCGCCGGTGACGTCTCCGGCGCCGACGAGCTGGGAGAAGGCGTTCCAGCCGCCCCCGATCCTGACGCGGGAGGTGAAGTTGCCCGTGCCGTTGCCCTGGTAGAGCCACAGGACGCCCGACGCGTCACGGGCCACGAGGTCGCCCGCCGGGCCGCCCGCGATGTTGCCGACGGCGGTGATCTGGTTGTAGATCTGCCAACCGCCGCCCACCCGGGTGCGGGTCGCGAAGGGGGCCGACGCGCTGCCGGTGCCCTTGTAGAGCCACAGAACGCCGGAGGTGTCGGTGGCGAGGAGGTCGGGGCGTCCGTCACCGGTGAGATCGCTGCCACCGGCGAGCTTGTTGTAGATCTGCCAACCGGCGCCGACCTTGACGCGGGCGGTGAAGTTGCCCGCGCCGTCGCCCTGGTAGAGCCACAGGACGCCCGACGCGTCACGGGCGATCAGGTCACCCGCCGGGGCACCTGCGAGGTTGCCCGCGGCCTCGATCTGGTTGTACACCTGCCAACCGGAACCGACCTTCGTCCGCTTGGCGGGAGTGACCTGGCTGCCCGACGGCCAGTCGAAGAGGTCGTCCCGCCACAGCGCGCCCGAGGCGTCCCGCGCGAGGACGTCCGTCGAGCCGTTGTCGTTGAAGTCGTGCGGGTTGGCCAGACGCGCGACCTGGATGCTCCCCGACGCGATCGCCGGAGCGCCGGCGCCGTTGGCCGCCGTGGCGGTGATCTGCCAGGTGTAGACGCCGTTGGGCGCGCTGATGCCGTCCAGGACGCCGTCCCAGGCGAAGGCGAAACGGCTGTCGGAGACCGGCTGGGACAGGTGCCTGGTGAGCTTCTTGCCGGTGGCCGCGTGTGTGAGGGTGAGGTCGACGGTCGCGTTCGCGCGCGACAGCGTCCACTCCATCGGGACCGTGGTTCCCGGCTTCTCCAGGTCCACCGCGGTGGGGACCTTCGACTCGGTCACCTTGATACCCAGGTCCCGGCCGGTGTTCGCCACGAGCGTGACAGCCGGGGTACCGCTGCCCCCGTCGTGGATCCGGAACAGCCCGTCGGCGTCGGCCGTGGCACCGCGCACGAGCAGGCTGCCGTCCGGTGCGTGGGCCACGCTGGAGAAGTGCTCCAGGAGCTTGTACGGCGCGGTGTCGGCGGTGACACTCCGGGCGTACAACGGGCTCCGCGCCTCGTCGGCGGCCTTGCCCGGGACTCCGTAGAGCAGCGTGTTCCCTTGGATGCCCGCGATGACGGCGCCGCTCATGGAGCTGTCCATGGCGAACTTCTTACGGGTGCCGCGCGCGGCCACGACGAGCTCGGTGCGTCCGGCCGCGGCCTCGGCCCACGCCTTGTAGTCGGCGGTGTAGGCACCCGTGGAGTCCTGGGTCCACGCCCCGGTGCTCTCCGTGCCGCCCCAGTCGATGACCGAGTGGTTGTTGACGTTGGTGAGCGCCTTCCAGTACTCGGTCCGGTAGGTGGGTCCGGAGAAGACTCGGGCGCTGCCCAGGACGAGCATGTCGTAGCCGGTGGAGGCGACGACCTTGTAATCCACTCCGTAGGTGTTGGAGGTGAGCTTCGTCTTGCTGGTGACCCCGTTGACCTGGGCGAGCTGCCACAGCTCGTGGTAGTCGCCCGTGGTCGGCACGCTCACGAAGAGGTTCTCGCCCACCACGCCCACGAGCTTCGCCCCGGGCTTGAACACGGACGCGAGGTTGAAGGACGTGGACCAGCTGCCGTTCGCCTTCATGTCCCGCAGGAAGACCGTGCTGCCGCCGTCGCTGGTCACGACGGTGTCGGAGCCGCTGTCGTGACCCACGGTGCCCGTGTTGATCGGCAGCACCGAGCCGTCGGCGTACTTGTGCCACTCCAGGACCGCGTTGCCCGAATCGTCCGTACGGGACGTGAGGTATCCGGTGTCGCCGGTGCTGACGATCTCGGCGCCGACGGGCAGGTGCGCCTCGTCGGCGGCGTCGGCGGTGGCCCTGGTCGCGGCGGCGGGAGCGGCCACGGCGCCGGGCGAGGCCAGGACGCCGGCGCCGACCGTCGCGGCGAGAACGGTCGCGACGGAGGCGCCGAGACGGCGTCGGGTGGTGCGTGCGGAAACCAAGGAAGTCCCTCCTGATGAGCCGAGCGGCACACACATCGGTGCACGCCGCTCGATCAGACTTGCGATGAGGGGCGGTGGTTGTACGGGTTACTCGTGTTTTCTCTGGGTGCCGGGGTCTTACGGGGCCCCAGGGCAGGGGGCGGGTGCAGGCGCCCTTCCTCCGCCCGGCAGCTCGGCAGCTCGGCAGCACAAGCCCACCCTCAAGGGATTCGCGCGCTCCCCGATTCACGACCGCGCGGTATGAGGCAGCCGTGCCAGGTTCGCGCTGGCCAACCGGGCCGCCTGCCGGGTCGCGGCCGTGGCGGCGGCGAGTCGGCGGCTGTCGTGGACGGCGGCGCCGATGACGGCGACGACCTTGCCAGTACGGGTGCGGACGGGGGCGGCCACACAGGAGATCACCATGTCGCCTTCCCAGCGGTGGACGGCCATGCCGTGCTCGCGGGCCGCGCGCAGACGTTCCATCCACCGCGACGCGGCCTGTCCGGGAGGCGGCTCGGTGGCGCGCTCGGCGGCCGCCATGACGACCTCGGCGGCGTTGCCGGGCGGCAGGAACACCCCCGGCCGGTGGGGCAGGACCGCGTCCGCCGCTCCGGGCAGCCCTTTGAGGATCATCATCCGGCCGCGGACGGGGGCCGCGACGGCGACGGCGGCTCCGGTCGACGCCGCGAGGTGCCGCAGGGGCAGGGAGGCGGCCTGGCCCAGCCTGCGGTGGGGTGTCCAGGAGTACCCCAGGCGTACCATCGTCGCCCCCATGCGGTAGCGGCCCGCGCGGCGCTCCACCCCGCCGACCGCGGCAAGTTGCTCCAGCAGGCGGTGCGCGGTCGCCTTGGGCAACCCCGCACCGGCCGCGAGCTCGGTCAGCCCGGCCTCGTCCACCCGGGCCAGCTCCTCCAGCAACAGGAAGGCCCCTTCCAGGACGCCGCGTCCGGGCGAGGCCTTCGACGTGGTGTGCCGGGGCGCGTCGGGGCCCGGTTCGCTCCCGCTCTCTCGGCGATCTTCCGGACGAACTGTGCTTCGTCTTGAGGAACTTGAGGAACTTGAGGTATTTGCGGCATTTGCGGGCGCGGGCATGTCGCCGGCGAGCTCCATCGAGACTCCAGGGTGGTGGCGGGAGTGAGTACGTGTCACGCCGATCGGTGCCCGAACCCCCGCCGCCCCCTCTCGACCGGGATCGCGCGCGGCGGGTTCGAGACTGCGAGTCTGGCGCAGACACCACGCGTCACCGGAAGACGTCGCCCGTATCCTTTGCCGAGCGGGATGCGGGATACGGCCGTTGAGCTGGGGGAACCAGGTGGGTGCCGGTTCGGGTTTCGGGGCGGAGTTACGCCGTCTGCGCGAGGATCGGGGGCTGTCGCTCGCCGAGCTGGCCGCGCTGACCCACTACAGCAAGGGGTATCTGAGCAACCTCGAAAACGCCCGCAAGCCCGCCTCACCCGCGCTGGCCCGCCGACTCGACACCGCGCTCGGCGCCGACGGCGCCTTGCTCGCGCTCGCCGAGGCCCGCGAGGAGCCCGCGTGTCCGTACCGGGGTCTGGCGGCGTTCGAACCGGAGGACGCCGAGTGGTTCTTCGGGCGCGCGCGGATGACGGCGGATCTGGTCGGCCGGGTCACCGACTGCGTGTCCGGTTCCCTTCCCCTGGCGGTGTTCGGCGCGTCGGGGGCCGGCAAGTCCTCGCTGCTGCGCGCCGGGCTCGTCCCGGCGGTCGCCCGCGGCGCCCTCCCGGCCCCGGGCGCCGCTGCCTGGCCGATGCTGGTGATGACCCCGACGGCACACCCGGTGAACGCGCTCGCCGAAACGGTGGCCGAGTTGCTGAAGGTACCCGCCGAGCGGTTACGGAAGGAGATCGACACAGGAGGCCTGAGTGCCGCACTGCGGACCGCGCTCGCGGGCCGACGACTCCTCCTGGTCGTGGACCAGTTCGAAGAGGTCTTCGCCGTCTGCGACGACGAAGCCGAGCGCCGGGCGTTCATCACGGCCGTCTGCGACGCCGCCCGACCCGGCCCGGACGGCATCGCGGCCGCCGTGGTGGTGCTCGGGATACGGGCCGACTTCTACAGCCGGTGCCTGGACCATCCCGAGCTGCTGCGGGCGGCCCAGGACAACCAGTTCGCGGTGGGCGCGATGAGCCGGGAGGAGCTCGTCGAGGCGATCACCGCCCCGGCACTGGCCGCCCGGCTCGCCCTGGAGCCCGGACTGACCGAACTCCTGCTGCGGGACCTCGGCGTGGCGCCCGGCACCGGCCACCACACGACGTACGACCCGGGCGCGCTGCCCCTGCTGTCCCACGCGCTCCTGTCCACCTGGCAGCAACGCACCGACTCCCACCTGACCGTGGCCGGCTACCAGCTCACCGGAGGTATCCACGGCGCCGTGGCCACGACCGCCGAGCGCGTCTACACCCGGCTTGATCCCGCCGCCCGGCAAGCGGCCCGCCAACTGCTGCTGCGCCTGATACGCGTCGGCGAGGACGGCACCGACACACGGCGCCGCGTCGACCGCGACCGGCTGGTGGACCAGTCCGGCGGCCGGGCCCCGGACATCGTGGAGGCGCTGGCGGCGGCCCGGCTGCTGACCCTGGACGACACCACCGTCGAGATCACGCACGAGGCGCTGCTGCGCGCCTGGCCCCGGCTGCGGGACTGGCTCGCGGAGGACCGCCAAGGGCTGCGCGCACTCGACCAGCTCGCCGAAGCCGCCGACGCCTGGGAAGCCCTCCAGCACGATCCCGGCACCCTGTTCCGCGGCACACGCCTCGCCCTGGTCGGCGAATGGGCCGCCGTCCACCGCGATGCCCTGTCCGAACGCGAGGAGCGGTTCCTGCGGGCGAGCTCGGCCGCGGAGGCCGCCGAGCAGCAGGCGACCCGGCGCCGGACGCGGCGGCTGCGCCAGTTGGTCGGCCTTCTCACCGTCCTGCTCCTGATCGCGTCCGTCTCGGTGGGCTATGCGATGGACGCCGAGCACCAGGCCAAGAAGCAGCGCAACATCGCGGTCGCGCGCAGAGCCGCCGGTGAGGCAGCCGCGATGCGGGCCACCAACCCCGCCCTGTCCCTCCAACTGAGCCTGGCCGCCTATCGTCTGGCGCCGACCGCCGAGACCAGGGACACCCTCCTCGGCTCGTTCGTCCTCCCCTACGCCAGCCGTCTGGTCGGCCACACGTCCGACGTGTTCGCCCTGGCCATCAGCCCGGACGGCCGCACCGCGATCACCGGCAGCGCGGACCGCACCGCGCGGCTGTGGGACATCACCGACGAGCACCGACCCCGGCAACTGACCGTCCTCGAGCAGGCCGAGGAGGTCAAGGCGGTCGCCTTCGCCCCTGGCGGCCACGTCCTTGCCACCGCCAGCGGGCACACCGCCCGGCTGTGGGACGCCTCCGATGTGCGCCAACGACGGGAACTGGCCGTCCTGAGCGGCCACACCGACACCGTCAAGGCGCTCGCGTTCAGCCCGGACGGCCGCACCCTGGCCACCGCGAGCAGCGACCACACCGTACGCCTGTGGGATGTGACCGAGCCCCGGCGACCCCGGCTCCTGTCCACGCTGACCGGGCACGCGGCACAGCTGGGCACAGTGGTCTTCAGCCCGGACGGCCGCACACTGATCAGCGCCTCCGGCCCCACTCCCCGGGTGTGGGACATCAGCGATCCGCGCACCCCACGCACCATCGCCTTCCTCACCGGGCACACCGGCGGCGTCGGTTCGGCGGTGTTCAGCCCCGACGGTCACACCGTGGCGACCGCTGCCTGGGACCACACCGTACGACTGTGGGACCTGAGCCGTCCCGACTCCCCGCACCCACTGGCCACTTTGACGGACCACACCGCCATCGTGTGGGCGGTGGCCTTCAGCCCCGACGGCCGCAGCCTCGTCTCGTCCGGTGACGGCGCCCGGCTCTGGGACGTCTCCGACCCCCGCCGTCCGGTCCACATGACCACCGTTCCCGGGTTCTACGCGGCCGCCTTCACCCCCGACGGCCACGCCCTCGTCACAACCGACGTCGACCACACCGCGCGCCTCGTCGACCTGCGCGAACTCCCGCTCGTCGGCCACGGCAACGTCGTTCCCTCGGTGGCCCTCAGCCCGCGCGGCCACATCCTGGCCACGGCCGGCTGGGACGACACCGTACGGCTGTGGGACGTCGGCGACCCCCGCGTCCGACGCCCGCTCGCGACTCTCACCGGCCACACCAATTTCGTACGGTCCGTGGCCTTCAGCCCCGACGGCCGGACCCTCGCCAGCGCCAGCGACGACAACACCGTACGGCTGTGGGACGTCGTCGATCCCCGTGCACCACACGCCGTGAAGACGCTGGAGCCACACGCCTCGGAGGTCGCCGCCGTCGCCTTCAGCCCGGACGGCCGATGGCTGGCCACCGGCGCGTACCAACAGGTGAACCTGTGGGATGTGACCACCCGCGACAACCCCAGGGAAGTGGCCAACCTGGACGACTTTCCGCAGATGATGACCTGGACCGTGGCCTTCAGCCCCGACAGCCGCATCCTGGGCGTCGCCAGTGGCCGGGGCGTCACCGCCCGCCTGTGGGACATCGGCGACCCCCGCCACCCGCGCGAGCTGGCCTACCCGTTCGGCAGGACCGACTCCGTTCCGCCCGGCGCGTTCAGCCCCGACGGCCGGATCCTGGCCACGGTCAGCAACGACCTCGACAACGACAACCTCGTACGGCTGGTCGACATCAACCACCTTTCCGCACCACGGCAGTTGGCCACGATCACCAGCCACACCGGCAAGATCCGCGCGGTGGCCTTCAGCCCCGACGGCCGCACGCTGGCGACCGCCGCCAACGACAAGACCGTCCGGGTCTGGAACATCGCCGACCCACGGCACCCCAAACTCCTGGCCACCCTCACCGGCCACACCGACAGTGTCACGTCGGTGGTGTTCCTGCCCGACGGCCACACCCTGGCCACCGGCAGCGACGACCACACGGCACGACTGTGGGACACCTCCGTCGACCGGGTCGCCGCACGGGTCTGCGCCACCGTCCACCCCACGATCACCCGCGCCGAATGGGAACGCTACTTCCCCGAGATCACCTACCGGCCCCCGTGCGCCGACTGAGGCCACCGCAACCGACCTGATCCACGCCTCCGCGTCAGCCGCCGTCCCGCGGTGTGCCGTACCAGCGCCAGCTCGTCCGGCGTGGACGATCGGGCGTCTCGATGCGTCCGGTGGCCCAGAGAAGAGTCGACCACGGGGAGTCGACGACGGAGACATCGGGAAACAGTCGCGCGAGCACTCCCTCGGTCAGATCCCGCGGGGGCTCCCGGAAGTGGCCCAGGCCCTGGGCGATGTCGTGGGTGTGGACGAGGGTCTCGACGACACCCATCGCCGCGAAGCCCTCCGGGTCGGAGGCCCCGAAGACGTGCGGGGCCAAGGCGGTTGCCTCGCTGGTGTCGACAACACTCGCGAGCAGTCCGCCGCAAGCCTCCACGACCGTCAGCAGTCCCCCGGGCCCCGCGTCGCGGTCCCCGAAGATGACGTTGCCCGGTCCATCCGGTCGGTCACTGGAAATACGCAGCGGGACGCGCGGTACGGCGAAGGGCTGCGCGAGGCCGAACCGCAGCGCGTAGGTGAGCAGGTCGTCCGCGAGGTGTTCGAGGGTCTCCCAGCACGTCCACTCCAAACCACTGGCCCGCTCGTCCCACTGCGCGTCCGGGACGCCTCCGAGGACGTCGACGCAGTGGGCAACGGCCTGGCGCACGTGCAGCCCGCTCAGCGGCATGTGTGGTCCCCCCGATTCCGACTCGGCACATCATCTCCTCCACCAGCCCAAACAGTCCAGATCTTGCCCGAACTCGGGCAGGATTGAGGCCCGTGGGGCCGGATAGCCGCCCTGCCCACTGAGGCCTTCCCTCCACGCCCGGCTCGCTGCTCGCCTCCCACGGCGTGACCATGGACGTACCAGGAAGGTCCGGAGCAGTCACCGGGAGGCACCCGTGGCGCACACGTACACGGTTGACGTACTGATCGCGGGCGCCGGACCGGTCGGGCTGAGTGCGGCCGCCGAGCTGCGGCGCCAAGGGGTGGACTGCCGTCTCGTCGACCGGTTGCCGGGCCGCCTCCCGTTCGCCAAGGCGGTCGGGATCCAGCCGCGCACCCTGGAGATCTGGGACCGGATGGGCCTGGCCCGCGCCGTTCTGGAGGCCGCCGTTCCGCTGCGCGGCCAGCTCATGTACGTCAACGGCCGGGAGCAGGCGCGCATCGACCTCGCGCTGCCGCCCGAGGTGCCCTACGGATTCGCCGCGCTGCCGCAGTACGAGACCGAGCGCCTCCTTGAGGAGTACCTGGCCTCCCTGGGAACCGTCATCGAACGCGGCACCGAGCTCCTGTCGTTCACCCAGGACGAGGACGGGGTCACCGCCCGCATGCGCACCGCCTCCGGCGCCGACGAGGAGGTGCGCGTCCGCTATCTGATCGGCTGCGACGGAGCGCACAGCCTGGTCCGCAAGGGGCTGGGCCTCACGTTCGAGGGTGCGGCCTTCCCGGAGGAGTACATGCTGGCCGACGTCGAGGCCGACTGGGACCTGCCGTACGGATACGGCGTACGGTCCAGTCACCGCGCCGACGACGGTTCCACCGACGACCTGCTGGTCTGCATCCCGCTGCCCGGCGCGGGCCGTTACCGCATGTCGATGCTGGTGCCGCCCGAACTCTCCACGCTGTCCGCGCCACCGGCGCGGGGCGACGGTGTCGCACACGGCCTTGAGGGTGGCCGCACCCCGGAGCTCGCCCACATCCAGGACGTCGTCGACCGCCTGGCACCCAGCCCCGCCCGCCTCTCCGAGATGCGCTGGTCCTCCGTCTTCCGCATCAGCCATCGCATCGTCGACCGCTACGCCGACGGACGCGTCTTCGTCGCGGGCGACGCCGCCCACATCCACCCGCCCACCGGCGCCCAGGGCATGAACACCGGAATCCAGGACGCCTGCAACCTGGCCTGGAAACTGGCCCTGGTCATCCGGGGCGAGGCCAGGCCCGCCCTGCTCACCACCTACGACGCCGAGCGCCGCCCCATCGGCGAGGAGGTCGTCGGCCGTACCGTCCGACATGCCACGCACGGCATCGAGACCGACCCCGACAGCCCCCGGACGATGATGCTCCGCGAGGCCCAACTGCTCGTCAGCTACCGGGACGGCCCGCTCGCCCGCAGCCCGTACGGCCCGGCCGACGCACCCCAGCCCGGCGACCGCGCCCCGGACTGCGCCGGGCTGACCACTCCCCTGGCCGCCTACCCGTTGCGTCTGCTCGACATCCTGCGCGGCCGCACCGGGCACACGGTGCTGCTGTACGGCGCCGACAGCGTCGACCTGGCTCGGGCCGCCGAGGCGAGCAGGGGTGCGGGCGGGCCACTGATCACTGACGAGAGAGCGCACACACCCGGCAGCCCGGCCCCCGCGACCGCCCCACACACCATCGCCGTCCTCGCCCGCGAAGCCCCACCAGCCACTGCCGATATGCTCGCCGGCACTCTGGCCATCCCCGGATACCGGGACGCCGCCGGGGAGTTCGCCCGCCTCTATCGCCCCGACGGCCCGACCGGCTTCGTGGTCCGCCCGGACGGGCAACTCAGCACGCGCTTCCCCCTCGCCCGTACAGCAGCGGCCCTGACGGATTACCTCGCGGCGCTGTCCGCCACGGCGTGAACCCGTAGCAAGTCATCCCACGTTCGAGAAGGCCCCTCGCGTCCACCGCGCGGGTGGCTACGCTCCAAAGACATGACGATGACGACTCACGCGCGCACCCCACCGGCGCGGCCGATCTCTCCGACACCGCAGCCACGTTCACCCGGCCCCACCGGCCCGGACAAGACCCCTCGGAGCCCTCCCCAGCATCCGCCCCCCCCCGGGAGCATGACGTGGTCGAGCGCATCGCGTGGCGGGACCTCCCGGCCGAGGTCCGGGCGGCGGTCGCCACCAGACTGGGCAGCCGGTTCGCCGCCCGGGATCCCCGGGACGGCGCGAACTGCGGCACCGCCGCGCTGCTCACCCTCGGCGACGGCCGGACGGTCTTCGTCAAGGGGCAGGCGGACGACGGTCCGCTCGACGAACTCGACCGCGAGGAACAGATCAACCCCGCGCTGCCGAGTTGCGCGCCGCGCGTCCTGTGGCGGATGCACGTCAGCGGGTGGCATCTGCTCGCGTTCGACGGGATCGACGGCGAGCGGGCCGACTACGCCGCCGACTCGCCCGAACTCGACCTCGTCGTCCAGGCCTTGGCCAAACTGGGCGGCTGCCTGGCCCCGGGAACGCCGCTGATGACGGCCCGGGACCGCTGGGGCTACTACGTGGCCCCCGGCCACCAGAGGCACCTGTTCGGCCTGAACCTCCTGCACACCGATCCGGCCGCCCAGAACGTCCTCATCGACGGCAGCGGCGCCCACCTGGTCGACTGGGCGTGGCCCGCCCTCGGCCCGGCCTGGGCGGACGCGGCGCTGTGGGGGGTACGTCTGATCTCCGACGGCGGCCAGAGCCCCGAGCAGGCCCTGCGGTGGGTGTCCCGGGTGCCCGTGTGGAGCAAGGCGGAGCCGGAGGCCCTGCGGGTGTTCACCGCGGCGGAGGCGGACAGCTGGGAGGACGTCGCGGCCAAGGGGGAACCGCGGATCGCCGCCATCGCACGGGCGGCACGAGCATGGGCCGCGTACTGGGTGTAGGGCGGCCGCCCTCAGGTCAACCACGGCCCGGCGGCGACCACCCCTCCACCCGGAGCCGCTCGAACCCGTCGAGCAGCAGATCCAGCGCGAACTCGAACTCGAACTGGTCGTCGCAACCCCCGCCCACCACGGAATCCCCGTCGTGCGCGGCCGCCGCCGCCAGTTCCGCGATGCGGGGGTAGCGCTGCGCCAACGCGGGGCCCGGGGGCTCGGCTCCCCCTGACGCCCCTGATGCTTCGAACAACTCCTGGCTGAACCCCAGCAGTCGGCTCCCCATCGCGTGCATCACGTGGTGCGTGAGGTCGACGGAGAGTCCACCGTCCCGGAACACCCCGATCATCGAGTCCAGGTACTCCAGCACCGCCGGGGTCGGGCCGGTCCGCGACTCGATGACCCGGTACGCCCAGCGGTGGCGCAGCAGGACCCGCCGGGCGGAGAGGATCCGCTGCCGCACCACGCCCCTCCAGTCGGAGCCGGGCTCCGGCGGATCGATCTCGCCGACGACCGTGTCCACCATGCCGTCGAGCAGTTGCTCCTTGTTGGCCACGTGCTTGTAGAGCGCCATCGGCACGACGCCCAACTCCTGCGCGAGCCTGCGCATGCTGAGCGATTCGATCCCGCTCTCGTCGGCCAGCGCGACGGCGGCGCGCAGGACCCGTTCCCGGTTCAGTCGCGTCATCAAGGCCTCCCTTTCCCCTTGACGAGTGTACGGCGTACACCTATGGTCCCACCAAGGTGTACGCCGTACACCTTTTCTCGGAGGGATCGAAGATGAGCTCGGACGCAGGCGCCGCAGTGAGTGCGGACGACGACACGGACAGACGAACGGCACTTGTCGCGGGGGTGCTGTTCCTCATCACCGAAGTCGCCGCCATCGCGGGGGCGTTCCTCTACCGCCCCCTGCTCGGCGGCGAGCCGGGGGCCGACGACCGGGCGCTGATCGGGGCGGTGTGCGAGCTGGTCCTGGTCGCCGCCGTCGCGGGCACGGGCGTGACGCTGTTCCCGGTCGTCAAACGGTGGGGCGAGGGCATAGCACTCGGATACCTCTGCGCCCGCCTCCTGGAGGCCGCCCTGATCCTCCTCGGCATCGTCGCCGTACTGACCCTCACCACCCTGCGACAGGAGGCGGTTCGGCCCGGTGCGGCCGCAGCCGACGCGGCCCTGGTGGCCGTGCACGACTGGACGTTCCTGCTCGGCCCCAACATCGCCCTCGGGCTGAACACCACCCTATTGGCCTGGCTGATGTACCGCTCGCGGCTCGTACCCAGACCCATCGCCCTACTCGGCCTGGTCGGCGGCCCGCTGATCTGCGCGTCGGCCGCCGCCGTGATGTTCGGGCTGTACGCACAGCTCTCCGTGCCGGGGTCGCTGGCCGCGCTCCCGGTCTTCGCGTGGGAGGTGACGCTGGCCGTACGGCTCATCGCCCGGGGATTCCGACGCACACGAGGAAGCAACTGATCCGGCAAACATACGTCGCCACTACTGGACACCTGTCCATGTATCCTGGACACTTGTCCAGGAGATGCGAGGGGTGAATACACCGATGGAGACGACCGCAACGGTGCTGGTGGGCCTGGTGGCCGCACTGCACGCGTACATCCTGATCCTGGAGATGTTCCTGTGGGAGAAGAAGCCGGGCCGCGAGCTGTCCGGCTTCGACGCCGACATGGCCCGGGCCACCGCCCCGCTCGCCGCGAACCAGGGTCTCTACAACGGCTTCCTGGCGGCCGGGCTGATCTGGGGGCTGATCGCCGGGGATCCGACCGGGTTCCGGGTCCAGGTCTTCTTCCTCGCCTGCGTGGTGGTCGCCGGGCTGTACGGGGGCCTCACCGCCAACCGCCGCATCCTGATCGCCCAGGCGCTGCCCGGCGCGCTCGCGCTCGGTGCCGTCCTGCTCGCGCGGTGACCGTGGTGCACGAAGACCCTCGTGCGGCACGAACCCGGGCCAAACTGCGTCAGGCGCTGCTGGAGGAGTGCTCCAGTCGCCCACTGGCGGAGGTCAGCGTGGCGGCGCTGGTACGCAGGGCGAAGGTCGGCCGCGCCACGTTCTACCTCCACTACACCGACCTGGAGGCGCTCGCCGTCGACGCCTGCGCCGATGTCGTCCGCGAGGCCGTCGACGCCCTGCACGCCTGGCGCGGCACACCCGACCCCGTCACCCCGCCGCCCGCCCTGCTCGCCTTCTTCGACCGCCTCACCCCGCACGCCGGGCTCTACCGCGAGCTGCTGCGCCCGGGCGGCGGCGGCCCACTCGGCCGCACCCTCCACGAGGACCTACGCAACCGCAGCCGCACCGAACGCACCCTGGCCGGCGCACCGGAGCCCGACCTGATCGCCTCGGCCGTGGCCGCGACCTTCGCCGGAGTACTCGCCGACTGGCTCCACGGCCTCGTCGAAGCCACCCCCGCCGGGATCGCACAACGGGTATGGCTCCTGCTCGTGACCCTGCACCGCACTCGCCTGACCTGATGACCTGGCGGATCCCTGCGCCCTTCGGGCACGCCATCTCAACGGCCACCACCGGTGCGCAGTCCAGTGGTCAGCATGTCGGCGGGTCCGCGTTGCCGGTAGCGGTCGATGAGGTCCTCGATCAGTTGGGCCGTCGCCGGGCTGTCCGGTGTGTAGATCCACAGTTTGGTATCGGGGGCGGAGGCCGCCGCGAAGCTGGACGCGGTCACCGTGACCGTGTCGCCGTCGACGGTGAAGAAGGACTTGCTGCGCGGGGTCGGCGAGGCGACCTCCTGCCTGGCCCACATCACGGCGAAACGCGGGCTCGCGGCGGAGAGCCGACGGAGGAACTCGGTCCAGTGAGGGTCGTTGACGCGATGGCCGAACTCGGCCCGTAGTTGGGCGACCATGAAGGAGACCTCACGTTCCCAGTCGACAAGCGGCTGCACCAGCTCGTCCGTGGTGAACAGGTGCCACAGCACGTTGCGCTCGGAGTCCGGCAGCAGCGCCATCGCTGGGTCGAGCGCCGCGTATGCCTCGTTGAACGCGAGGACGTCGTAGCGGGTCGTCGTGATGGTCGCCGGGAGCGGGGCCAGGGCGTCCAGGATCACCTGGTTCTCCGCAGGCTGCGGATACGTCGACGCACTCAATGGCGCACTGGGGCTTTCGACGAGCCGGTAGAGGTGGTTGTGCTCGGTCGAGTCCAGCCGCAGGGTCCTGGCGATCGCGTCGAGCACCTGAGCGCTCGGGTTGATGGGCCGCCCTTGCTCAAGCCACGTGTACCAGACCACCCCGACCCCGGAGAGCTCCGCGACCTCCTCGCGTCGCAGCCCTGGCGTGCGCCGCCGGCCTCTGTTCGGCAGGCCGGCCTCCTCAGGGGTGATGCGTTCACGGCGAGCCCTCAAGAAGGCGGCCAGTTCGGTACGTCGCGGGGCATTGGGGTCGATCAAGGTCACCGCACCATCTTGCGCGGCACCGCCGAGGTATGACCAGGTACCCGCTGATACCAGGATGACGGGTTATCTGGTACCCCTCTACGACTCTGCGGATCATCGGGCCATGAGCAGAACAGAACCTGGACAGGTCGCCGCAACTCGACCTGGAAGCACCGGAGCACCGGACCCCATCGCATCCACGCGCCGCGACAACCGGATGCTCGTGGTCCTGCTGGGTGCGGTCTTCATGGCGCTACTCGACTCGACCATCGTCAACGTCGCCACCCCGACCATCCGCACCGATCTCCACGCAAACGGCTCGGCCCTGCAGTGGATCGTCTCCGGCTACACCATCTCCTACGCCGCGCTACTGGTCACCGGTGCCCGCCTCGGTGCCCGTAACGGCTTCCGTGCCGTGTTCCTGTGCGGACTGGTCACGTTCACCGCCGCCTCGCTCGCCTGCGGCCTCGCTCCGGGCACGGGCGTACTCATCGGGGCCCGGGTGGTACAGGGCGTCGGCTCGGCGATGATGATGCCTCAGGTCTACAGCCTGATCCAGCTGAAGTTCGAGGGTCCCGCGCGAGCACGGGCGCTCAGTGTGTACGCGGCGGTGATCGGGCTCGGCGTCGTGGTCGGCCAAGTCACCGGCGGACTGTTGGTCAGCGCGGATGTGTTCGGCACCGGCTGGCGTCCGGTGTTCCTCATCAACCTGCCGGTCGGGGTACTGCTGGCGCTCGCCGGACTGCGCGTTCTCCCGCCGGGCAAGCCCCCAGTGGCCAAGGGCCTGGATGTCCCTGGCCTGATCACGCTGACCGTGACACTGTTCTTGCTGGTCGTACCGCTGGTCCTGGGGCACGACCGGCACTGGCCGGGCTGGGCGCAGGCCTGTCTCGCCGCCTCGCTCCCCATGCTCGGCGTGTTCGTCCTGGTAGAACGTGCGGTGGCACGTCGTGGCGGCGCGCCGCTGATGCCCGGCGCGGTGCTGAAGGCCCCGGGCCTGGCGCTCGGCGCCACCACTATGTTCTTCGCCATGGCCGGGTACGCGGGATTCCTGTTCTCCTTCTCCCAACACCTGCAAACCGGTCTGGGCGAGTCCGCCACCCGGACCGGCCTCACCTTCGCGCCACTGGCCATCGGTGTCGCGACGGGCAGCCTCACCTGGCAGAAGCTGCCCACGAACTGGCACCGGCCTATGATCGCCGCTGCTTGCGCGGTCGCGGCAGCCGGCTACCTCGGCATCGGACTCGCCATGCGCTCGGGCAGCCATGGGGGCATCGCCCTCCCCGTACTGCAGTTGGTGTGCGGACTCGCCATGGGGTACCTCACCAGCCCACTGCTGACCGTCGCACTCGCCCACGTCGACCCCGCCGACGCCGCGGATGCCAGCGGCATCATGACCACCTCGGCCCAGGTCGCACAGGCACTCGGCATCGCAACCTACGGGAGTGTGTACGTATCCGGCGCGGACCGGCACATGACGCACGCCTCCGCACACGCCATCCACGAGACCACGCTGCTCGTAGCCGGAGGCCTCTTGGCCGGCGCCCTGACGGCACTCCTACTGGCACGCACGACCCACCGTCGCATCCGATCACGTCAAACAGGCCTATAAAACAGCGGAGTTGGACCGCCCATACGTGTCACGCCAACCGGGTGAACTGCATCCAGAGCGGCTGTGCACCCCATCACTCAGAGGGAGTAGCGTTCTGAGCGTCCAGGTCAGAACGGAGCTTCACTATGCCCGATCCCCATGACAACGCGGTGGACACCGACACCTTCTCGCTGCCCGAGCGGGCACGTCCATGGAATGGTGGAAAGGCATCGAATCCGGACGTCTTCGAACTCCCCGGCTGCCCATGCCCATGTGCATGGCCGACATCCTCGAAGTATCCGTCACCGACCTCACCGGCGACGACCACATCACCGCTTCCACCTACAGCAACCTCGCACATCCTTCGCTCCACTGGCATGTCCCCGTTGCCGCGTAGGTACAACCTGTACCTACAGATAAGGGGCAACCTGTACCCGTGATCCCGCGCGCACGCCCCTACGGTCGGTGGTGGAACCAACCCGCCACCGACGAGGGGCTTTCCCGCGTTCGCCATCGCTCCCGGAACAGGCGGGAGCAGCCATGTCCAGGTCGCCCTGTACGCCTGCGTCTCAGACGGCAGCGCCGTGATGGACGAAGCCCGCAGAGCCATCACGGACTGGCTCGCCTCCGCGCACCACGTGCTGGCGCAGGCCCGATGTGAGTTCGACGTGGGTATCGCGCTCGTGCCGACGGGCCAGCGGTTCGACACGATGCATCTTCCCGGCCCCGTCGTCCACGCGGCGGCGGCCAGCACAGACCCGGACGCTGTGAGGGCAGTGATCCCGGTTCGCCGTCGATCGCCTCGTTCTCCTGCCCCGTACGTCGACGTACTCCACCCAACCCCCTACGCAAGCGCAGTAAGGCAGAACTGCACAAGCCCCGAATCCACATCCAGCACAATCCGCTTCATCTCCGACCACGGCGGATGGAAGCTCTTGCCCCACTCGATGGTGAAGCCGAGGATCTTGCCCTTGTGGGGGTCGGCGATGTGCCGGGAGTAGGCGTAGTCGTCGCTGGTGCCGCTCGTCGGGTAGAGGTGGAAGGCGGACATCGGGCTGTAGGCGCGGCCGCGTACGCCGTGCAGGCCCTTGCAGAACTGCTCGGCGAGTACGGTGCTGTCGTCGGCGTCGTCCTTCGGGATGAACTCCGCGTACGCGAGGTCGCCGGCCACGCCGCGTTTGCCGTCGAAGGCGGTGTTGCGGAAGTTCTTGGCCGGGTCGAGCGACTGGTTCTCGTCGTCGCCCCAGACGAAGAGCATGTCCTCGGAGTAGCTGTGCACGTCGACGAACCAGCGGGTGCGCGGGAACGCGTCGAGCAGCCAGCGGACGTTGCGGGTCTCGGGCTCCGAGAAGGGGCTGGGGCCCTGGTACACCTGGATGTCGCCCGGGTCGTCGGAGACCTGTACACCGGCGGTCGGGTCGAAGGCGGTGGCGAAGTCGAAGAGGAAGTCGTAGTTGCGGTTGATGTCGACGCCGATACGGGAGGGGTCGCCGCCGGAGTTGGCCGGGTTGCGGTTCTTGCGCCACATCGGGTCGACGGTCTGGCTGTAGTGGCGGCCGTCCGGGTTGACGAGGGGGAAGACGACGACGTCGAGGTTGTCGAGGACGTTCCGTACCTGGGCGGCGGTGTAGGTCTTGCCGCCGTACGCGAGCCCGGCGCCTTCGGTACCGGCTTCCAGGAGGTCGGCCGCGAGGTGGACGAGGATCTCGCAGCTGCCCCACTCGCGGGCGTGCACGCCGCCGATGAGGACGACGCAGTCGTGGGTACCGGCGGGTGCGGTACCGATCCGCAGGGCGTGTCCGGCCCGGCCCTCCACGGACGGCTCGGGCAGGTCGATGAGGTCGCACGCGGACGGGAAGGCGGTGGCCAGGCTGGTCACGGCGGACTCGACCTCGGTGGTGTTCAAGTACGACATGGTGTCCCTCCTGGGCGGCCTGCTAGGCGTCCTTCACCTTGAGGGCGAGGCCTCGCGGGACCGCGTCGTCGGGGGCGAACCGGTCGCCCTCGCCGACTTCGGCCTGGCGGGCGCGGCCGGTTGCCGTGGCGTCCTCGATGGTCGTGACCACCACACCCTCGCGTTCGAGGGCCTCGGCCTCCTCCGGGGAGGCGTACGCCTCGATGCTGAACGTGCCGTCCTCGCCCTGGCGCGGGCGGCCCCCGACATCGGGACGGGCCTCGCGCAGGAGGGAACGCAGGGTTTCGGCGTCCTTGGCTGTGACGCGGACGCGCAGAAGCTGACGAGCGGTGGACATGACGGCCTCTTCCGGGCGCCGTCCGGCTCACATCAGCGGTACCGACGACGCGTGGCTGATGTAGATGTATGTCCG
The DNA here is from genome assembly GCF_014649795.1 of Streptomyces melanogenes. Taxonomy (GTDB): domain Bacteria; phylum Actinomycetota; class Actinomycetes; order Streptomycetales; family Streptomycetaceae; genus Streptomyces; species Streptomyces noboritoensis. The sequence goes on along the minus strand of NZ_BMTS01000001.1, from coordinate 823,782 downwards.
ATGTGTACCTCGTATTCCCAGGGTGCGCTTCAGCCGTAGAACGAGTCAAGCGGCGCCTCGGGCATCCCCCTCAACAGCCCGTCGAGCCCGGTGATCAGCTCCTGCTCGTCGTCGTACTCGGCGAGCCGCGGTACGAGTGCGCGCAGCCGCGGGTACTCGGCGGCGGGCAGCCGGTGCAGCCCCAGGCGCAGCAGGGGGTCCGGCTCCTCGGGGTTGTCGACGACCTGGCGTCTGTCGACCAGGAGGCGGCCGATGTTCCAGGCGACGAAGGCGCGGTAGATCGTGAGGGTGGCGGCGTCGTCGAACCCGGCGCGGCCGAGTACGGCCAGGATGTGCTCGGTGAGTTGGAGCAGCGGTGCGGGGCGCCGGGCCACGGGCACGGTCAGCGGGCGGGTGGCCACCACGGGCAGGATCTCGGGGTGGGCGTGCACCACGGCGGCGAAGGCGCGGGCGATCCGCCGCAGCTCGGCCCGCCAGGCCGGGCCGTCGTCGTCGCGTTGGTCGGCGGAGGTCCGCAACCGCTCGTTGACCTCGGCGAAGAACGCCTCGACGAGCCCGTCGAGCAGGGCCTCCTTACCGGCGGTGTACCGGTAGATGGCCATCGGCTCCACACCCAGATCGGCGGCCAGCCGCCGCATGGTCAGCGCACCGAGCCCCTCCCGGTCCACCAGCGCGACGGCGGCGGCGAGCACCAGCGCCCGACTCAGCCGCCCCCGCTTCGCTGGACCATCCCGCTCGGCCATGTCCGTACTCCCATCGCGGGGCGCGGAGGGCATGTAGGTATACAAGGTAAATATAATCGACATTTCTACTAACCAGCTGGTTGATGACTGCTTGATGACCCTGATCGGACGGCCGGGCCGCCCCCTGGGGAATCACCGGGGTGAATCCATACCGGCGAGGGCGGGTAGCGTCCGGACAACGCGGCTGCCACAGCCGCGAGTTGGTCGCCGCGATCACGCCGGAGGTGTTCATGGGCAGCCGTCAGGACTCGGACGGTCAGGTGGGCGGGCCGCACAGTTCGCCGGGCGATCCGGGCAACCCCGCTCCGGAGCCCGAGCCCACCCCGCCATCGGAAGACGACTAGGCGGGCACGACCGGCATGCCGAGCCGGTTGGACGCGCGGGAGCTGCGTGCTCAGTGCGCGGCCGAACTCGATTCCCGGCGGACGGGCCACTTCAACGGGCGACCCTGGCTGCGGGAGGCGTTCCTGACGGTGCCGCGCGAGCACTTCGTACCCGACCAGGTCTGGTGGCCCCACCCGGGCGAGGACGGACTGCACCCGGTCATCGACCGTGCGGCGCGACCGCGTTCGTGGCTGCGGGCCGTCTACACCGCGCAGGCGTCACTCATCACGCAGGTCGCCGACGGCCGGGTGCGGCCGCAGGACGGACCGACCAAAGAGGCGTTCACCTCGGCCGCCTCCTGCCCGGCCGTGGTCGTCGACATGCTGTACTACCTCGACCCCCACCCCGGCGACAGCGCCCTGGAGATCGGCACCGGCACCGGCTACAGCGCCGCGCTCCTGGCCCAACGGATCCCTCCCGGGCGACTGGTCACCGTGGAGATCGACCGGCAACTCGCCGACCTGGCCCGGGACAAGCTCACCCACCTCGGCCTGCGTCCGACCGTCGTGTGCGCGGACGGGGAGCAGGGATACCAAAGCCGGGCCCCCTACACGAGGATCATCTCGACCGCCGCGGTCCGCCGCGTCCCCCAGGCCTGGCTCGACCAGGCCGCGCCCGGCGCGGTCATCGTCACCCCGCTCAACGGCCCCTTCGGCCACGACGCCTTGCTACGGCTCGTCGCCGACGGAGACGGCGGCGCAGAGGGCCGGTTGGTGACGGGCGTGGCGTTCATGAAGGTCCGCGGGCAACGCGATGAACTCCCGTACGACGAACTCGGCTGGCCGGAGGTGACCGGCACCTGGCCCACCTACACCGACGCCGACTACCGCGTCACCCTCCACGAGGGGCGGCAGAGCATTCGGATCGTGCCCTCCCCGACAGGAGACGACGGCGGCCCATCCGCCTGACGTGCGATGCCGCCTCTCCGTCGTCAGGAGCGCGTCAGGACAGACCGCTTCCCCGTATGGGACCCGCCAACAAGGAGCCGACTCACCGGTGCCCTGCCTTCTCATGGGGCGTATGAACGCATTGCACGTCGAGGAGCGGTGACGGCCGTGGACGCGACACCCGAGCCACGGGTCGTCGTCGGGGTGAGCGGCACGCTGGGCAGCCTGACCGCTCTCCATCGCGCAGCCGTCGAAGCCCGGCGCTCGGGCGCCACTCTCTGCGCCGTACTGGCCTGGGCCGCGCCCGGTGGCGAGCTCGGGCACCGCGACTCGGCCACGCCCGACCTGCTGGCCCACTGTCGGCGAATCGCGGGCGAGCAGTTGCTCGACGCCTTGGACCGCGCCTTCGGGCCGAGCGGGCCCGGGGTGCCGCTCCAGGGTCTTGTCGTACGAGGCAGGCCGGGGGCGGCGCTGGTCGAGGCCGCCGGTGGCAACGGCGACCTGCTGGTCGTCGGCGCGGGAACCCGCGGGCGGCTCCAGCGGATGGTGCGGCCCTCGGTCGCCCGGTACTGCCTGGCACACGCCACCTGCCCGGTGCTGGCCGTTCCGCCCTCACCCCTCCAGCGCGAACTCGACGCCGTGCACCGCCGCGTCTCGTGGCGACTTCCCCTGGACGTACGGGAGTTGGCGGACTGACCGCGGCTGGCACACGCAGGGGTGTTTCGCCGAGCCCGTGGGCGCCGCCGTGGTTCCCCGCATCAGAAGGCGGCATCAGAAACCGGCATCAGAAGGCCGTCAAGGACTGGGCCGGTCTCTTGTGACCGGGATCGTCCCGGAGTTGGATGAATGTCGTGAACAGCAGTCCGCGCCATGACGACCGGCCACCGCATCCGGTGCCTCCGGTAGTGCGTGCTGTTCCCGCGCCGGCTCCGTAGAGCCGCGCCTCCCCCGCGCGTACGCCGCCGTCCCATTCCCGGCGGCGTACGCGCGTCTCCCTTTCCCGCACGTCCACCGCCCCGTCCCGGGGCGACTGAGCCGTGCCCGTACCCAGGAATCCACCATGACTTCCGCAACCCTGTCCGGCCGTACCGTCCTGGTCACCGGAGCGACCTCCGGAATCGGCTACGAGACCGCGCGGCAGCTCGCCGAGCGCGGCGCCACCGTCCTCATCCACGGCCGCACCCGCGAAGAGGCCCAAGCCGCCGCCGACCGGCTCATCGCCACAGCGGGCATCGATGCCGCCCATCTGTGCGCGTACGCCGCCGACTTCACCCACCTCGACGACGTCGAGGCGATGGCCCGCCGGGTCGTCGATGCCCACCCCCACCTCGACGTCCTCGTCAACAACGCGGGCATGGCCGCCCCCGAGCGGCACACCGTCACGGCCGACGGCAACGAGATCGCCTTCCAGGTCAACTTCCTCGCCCACTACCTGCTGACCTGCCTCCTTGAGCCCGCGCTCACCACCGGCCCGGGCGGCCGCGTCGTCAACGTGTCGTCGTCGCTGCACCGGACCGGCAACATCCAGTGGAGCGACCCGAACCGCTCCCGGCGCTACTCCCGGCTCGCCGCCTACGCCCAGTCCCAGCTGGCGCTGACGGTCTTCGCCGCGGATCCGCGCGTGGCCGCCGTCTCCGTGCACCCGGGCGTCTGCGACACCGCCCTGCTGCCGCTGTACGCACACGAGGGCACCCCGGCCGCCGAGGGCGCCGCCCACGTCGTACGCCTCTGCGACCCGGCCGTCGAGATCGTCAACGGCGCGTACTACGACCGCGACGAACGCGTCGACCCGGCTCCCGCGGCCACCGAGAACCGCTCGGTGCAGCGCCTCAGCAGGCTCGCGTCCCTGCTCGTCGGCCACACCGCCTGAAGGCGCACGTCAGATGCTGACCACCTCACGCACAGCCGCCAGGAAGTCCTCCGTCTGCGGGTGTGTGGGGTGGGCCGGGCGGGCCAGGTAGACCGTGGCGACGGGGGCGTCGTCGAGCGGGACGAAGCGTACGCCGGGGTGGCCGTGGCTCTCCGCCGTGCCCGCGGCGCCGATGCCGAAGGCGCCGCCCGTGGCGATGAGGTTCAGCCACTCGTCGACGTTGTGCACCTCGACCGTGCGGTCCGGGCGCTGCGCCGGGGGCCAGAGGTCCACCGAGGCGGTGCCGGTGTCCGGCCACAGGGCCAGCGGCAGGGGCGGGCCGGAGGTGAGCTCCGCCAGGCGCACCCGGTCGCGGGTCGCGAGCGGGTGGTCGTCGGGCAGGGCGGCGACGCGGTCCTCGGTGTAGAGGGCCTCGGTGCGGATGCGCGGGTCGGCGGGGATCGTGCGGAGCACCGCCACGTCGGTGTCGCCGGTCGCCAGACCCGCGGTGCTGTTGTCCCGCCGGACCACTTCGAGCGGCGCGTCCGGGTGCGCCTGGCGCCATGAGCGCAGCAGGGGGACGGTCTGCTGCCCCAGGACCGCGCAGGTGTAGCCGAGCCGCAGCGGCCGGTCGACGGTTCGGGTCTCGGCGAGTGCCGCGTCGAGGTGCGCGAGGATGGCCCGCCCGTGGCCGAGGAGGGTCGCCCCGGCCCGGGTGAGGTCCAGATGCCGGGACGAGCGGTCCACCAGGCGGACCCCCACACGTGCTTCCAGCTGGGCGAGCGTGCGGGAGAGGGCGGGCTGCGTCATGTGCAGCTCGGCGGCCGCGGCGGTGACGGTGCCCGCCTCGGCGATGGCGGCCAGGGCCTTGAGATGACGCAGTTCCACATCCATGCCCACCAAGCATAGTCACTGCCCAGATGGCATTTCCGGGTACGGGGCGCGATCCGTAGCGTCGGGTGCACCGGGTGGCTCGTTCGCCCGGCTCCCTCCTGGGGCACTCCCAGGATTTCGCAGGCAACTCCCGGTGACTCCGGGAGGCGTCTACCAGGCATTGGACGGTGGGTTGTGAAGGTTCTTCTGATCGGCGCGGGCGGCACGCTGGGCTCGGCGGTGCACAAGGCTCTCGCGGAGCGCGGCCACGAGGTGATCGGCGTGGGCCGCACGCGCGGGGACCTGGTCTTCGACGTCACCGACCCGGAGGCCGTGGCCCGGCTGTACGCGCAGGCCGGTCCGCTGGACGCGGTGGCCGTCGCGGCGGGCGACGCCGTGTTCAAGCCGCTGGCCGAGCTGGCCGCGGAGGACTTCGCGGCGACGTTCCGCGGAAAGGCCCTCAGCCAGCTGGAGCTGGTCCGCCAGGGCGCCCGGCACGTGGCCGCGACCGGCTCGTTCACGCTGGTCAGCGGGATCCTCACGGAGGAGCCGATCGTGGCCGGCGCCGCCGCCTCCGCGGCCAACGGCGCGGTCGAGGCGTTCGTACGGGCCGCCGCGATCGAGCTCCCGCCGCAGCGGATCAACGCGGTGAGCCCGACGGTGGCCGAGGAGTCCCTGCCCGCCTACGGTCCGTTCTTCGCGGGCATGGAAGCCGTCCCGGCGGCACGCGTCGCGACGGCGTACATCCGCTCGATCGAGGGGGCGCAGACGGGGCAGGTCTACCGGGTGCGCTAGGGCGCCGGGCCGGATCTCCGAGGCTTCACCCGACGCGCTCGCCCACCGCGCCAAGCAGCGCCGGCCCGCCAGCCACGACGGCTGACGGGCCGGACCGCCTCCAAGCCTCCCTCGCTGTGCGTTACTTCTGCCAGCCGACCGTCTCCGGCAGCGGGCTGTTGAAGATGGTCGCGCCGACGTTGGCGAGTCCCTTCTTCACGCCGTACGTCGAGGGGCCGCTGTACAGGGGCAGGAAGGCGTACTGCTGGAGCGCCTTCTGCTCGATCTTGTTGACCGCCGTGATCTGCTGGTCCAGGTCGGCGATGTCCGCGGCGGCGCGGATCTCCTTGTCCAGTTCCGGCGTGCCCGAGCCGGTGATGTTGGAGTCACGGTCGGAGCAGTAGAAGTCGCACAGGTAGCGGGCTCCGAACGGGTCCATGGAGCGGTTTCCCGACACGAAGAGGTCGAACCTGCGCTCGCTGAGGATCTTGGAGAAGTCCGCGTCGTCGGCCTTCTTGATCACGACGTGGACGCCGGCCGGCTTCAGCATCGCGGCGAACGCACCGGCGGTGGCCTTGGCCAGCGGGTCGTCGCCCATGAGCGTGTAGCCGACTTCGAGCTTCTTGCCGTTCTTGACGCGGATGCCGTCGTCCCCAGGCTTCCAACCCGCCGCGTCGAGCGTCTTCTTGGCCTCGTCGGGCGCGTACTTCAGCACCGCCGAGACGTTGTCCTGGTAGCCCTTCTGGAAGCTGTAGAGCACGGCCGAGCCGGGCAGCGGCTCCTTGTAGTCGAGGCCCTGGAACTGGATCTTCGCGATCTGGGTGCGGTCGATGCTCTGCTGGATGGCCTTGCGGACGTCGCTCTCGGCGAGGACGGACGACTTGGTGTTGAAGTACAGCGCGTACTCGAACGGGCTGCCGCCGCTGCGGATCTCCGTGCCCTTGAGCCCCTTGACCTGCTTGAGGCTTTCCGCGTCGGAGGCGGAGGCGTAGTCGACCTGGCCGTTCTTGAAGGCGTTGACCGCCGCGGTCGACTCCAGGTTGACGTAGACGCGCTTGTCGAGCTTGCCCTTCTTCCCCCACCACTTCGGGTTGCGTACGAAGGTGATGTTGCCCGAGTGGGTGTCCCAGCTCCCGACGGTGTACGGGCCCGCGCCCCACTCGGGGTGGGCCGTCTTGACGTACGCCTTGTTGAAGTTGTCGACCGTGGCGGCCTTGGGGTGCAGGAACGTGGTGAACAGGCTCGACCAGGCGGCGTTGACGCCCTTGAAGGTGATGACGGCCTGCTTGGCGTCCTTGCCCTGCTCGACGGAGGTGATCCGGTCGTAGCCGTCCGTGGACGAGGCCGCGTAGGCTTTGTCCGACCCGTTGTTGGCCTTCCAGGTGGCCTGGATCGCGGTCCAGTCGATGGGGGTGCCGTCGTTGAAGGCGGCCTTCGGGTTGATCGTGAGCGTGACCTTCTGGTTGCCGCCCTCCACGGATCTCTTCACGTCGCTGTAGTAGTCGGGGTTGTACTGGACTTCGCCGGTGGGCGCGTAGGTGATGGCGTCGGCGTTGTACCAGGACCAGACCCGGGACGCGGTCAGGGTGGAGTTGACGTTGAAGGGGTTGCCCTGCTCGTCGAAGGTTCCGACGGTGGTGTAGGTGCCGCCGTCCTTGATGTTCTCGTACGGCTGCGGGTTGTAGTCGGCGGCCGACGACGCGGCCTTCTGCACGTCCTTGCCGTCCGTCTTCGCCGCGTCCTTCCCCGAGGAGGACTGGCACGCGGTGGCGGCGACGGAGATGGCGGCGAGAAGGGCGACGGGCAGGGCCAGTCTTGTGCGCATGGCGGAGTGGTTCCTTTGTGGTTCGGTACGGATGAAAGTTCTGGAGGTTCGGGCCTGGCCGCTCAGACCGCGTGACAGGCGTACTGGTGTCCCGGCTGCCCGGCCACCTCGGCCGGTGCGGGACGTTCCGTACGGCAGCGCTCGCGTACGTCGTCGGCGGCCAGGCGGTACAGCGGGCACCGGTCGACGAAGGCGCAGCCGGCGGGCAGCCGGGCGGCGCTGGGCTGTTCGCCCTGCAGCACGACGCGTTCGCGGGTGCGTTCGCGCTCCGGGTCGGGCACCGGGATCGCCGACAGCAGGGCCCGGGTGTACGGGTGTTTGGGGTCGGCGAAAATCGTCTCGGTGTCGCCGGTCTCGACGATGTGCCCCAGATACATCACCGCGATGCGGTCGGACACGTACCGGACCACGGCCAGGTCATGGGCCACCACGAGGTAGGCGAGCCCGAGTTCGCGCTGGAGCCGCGCCAGCAGGTTGATCACTCCGGCCTGCACCGACACGTCCAGGGCGGAGAGCGGCTCGTCCAGGGCGAGCAGCTTGGGTTCGGTGGCCAGGGCGCGGGCGATGCCCACCCGCTGGCGCTGGCCGCCCGACAGAGCGGCCGGGAACCGGTCGCCCACCGAGGGGTCGAGCCCGACCAGGGCCAGCAGCTCCGCGATGCGGGAGCGGATCGACTCGCGGTCCCGCCCGATGGCCTGGAGGGGCTCGGCCAGCAGGTCGAAGACGGGCAGTCGCGGATCCAGGGCTCCCAGCGGGTCCTGCATGACGATCTGCACGTCCCGCCGCAACTCCCGTTTGCGCGCGGTGGTTTCGACCGTGCTGACGTCGGTTCCGGCGATCTCGATCCGGCCGCCCTCGGGCTTCCTGAGCCGCAGGACCTCCAGCAGGGTCGTGGTCTTGCCGCTGCCCGACTCCCCCACCAGGCCCAGGGTCTCCCCCGCCCGCAGCTCGAAGCCCACCCCGTTGACCGCCCGCAGCGTGCCGACCCGGCGCTTGAGGAGGGCGCCCTTGGTGATCGGGAAGGTCTTGACGAGGTCCTCCACGCGGAGCACCACCTCACCTGTCCCGGAACGTTCGGCGGCCCGGTGGACGGGTGCGACACCGCCCGCCGGATCCAGCGACCCGTCGGCGATCTCGTCGGCGCGTACGCAGGCCACGTGGCCGTGGCCGGTGACCTCGCGCAGCTCCGGCTCGTCGGTGCGGCACGCGTCGAGGGCCACGGCGCAGCGGCTCGCGAACGGGCAGCCCGGCGGGAGGTCCACCAGACGCGGCGGTTCCCCGCCGATGGGCACCAGCGGGCGGTGGACGCCGCTGTCCACGGTCGGTACGGCGGCGAGCAGCCGGGCGGTGTACGGCATGGTCGGGCGGCGGAACAGTTCTCGTACTCCCGCCTGCTCCACGAACCGGCCCGCGTACATGACGGCGATGTCGTCGGCGTGACCGGCGACGACTCCGAGGTCGTGGGTGATCAGGACGAGGCCCGCGCCGGTCTCGCGCTGCGCCAGGCGCAGGACGTCGAGGATCTGGGCCTGCACGGTGACGTCGAGCGCGGTGGTGGGTTCGTCGGCGACGAGGACGGAGGGTTTGTTGGCGATCGCCATGGCGATGACGACGCGCTGGCGCATACCGCCGGAGAACTCGTGCGGGAAGGACTTGGCGCGCTCGCGCGGGTCGGGGATGCCGACGAGGCCGAGCAGTTCGACGGCCTGCTCCCAGGCGGCCCGCTTGCTGAGGTCCTGGTGGACGCGGAGGGCGTCGCTGAGCAGCCGTCCGACGGAGAAGATCGGGGTGAGCGCGGAGAGCGGGTCCTGGAAGACCATGCCGATGGCGTTGCCCCGTACCTCGGAGAGCGCCTTGTCGCCGAGGCCGACCAGGTCGCGTCCGCCGAGCAGCACCTGGCCCCGCAGGTCCGCGGTGGGCGGCAGCAGTCCCATGATGCCCATCGCGGTGGCCGACTTGCCGGAGCCCGACTCGCCGACGATGCCGAGGGTGCGGCCCGGCAGGAGGTCGAAGCTGACGCCGCGCACCGCTTGGACGGGGCCGGCTTCGGAGGGGAAGGAGATCCGCAGGTCACGCACCGAGAGCACGGGAGTGGCGCCGGTGGGCGTGGCCGGTTGGGTGGGGACGGTCGTCGCGAGGGTCATCGTCGGCCTCCTGCCGCACCGGTCACGGATGTGGGGTCGAGGGCGTCGCGCAGTCCGTCGCCGACGAACGTCATCGACACGGTGAGCAGGACGACCAGGCCCGCGGGGAAGGCGAAGAGCCAGGGGGCGCTGGTGACGGTGCCCGCGCCGTCCGCGAGCATCGTGCCCAGCGACACGTCCGGGGTCTGGACGCCGAACCCGAGGAACGACAGGGCGGTTTCGCTCAGTACGGTCGCCACGACTCCGAGCGTCAGGTTGACGATCAGCAGGGAGCCGAGGTTGGGGATGATGTGGCGCAGGATGATGCGCAGCGGGCGCACCCCCATGAACTCGGCCGCGGTCACGTAGTCGCGTTCGCGCAGTGAGGTCGACACCGACCAGATCACGCGCGCGGTGGACATCCAGCCGAAGACCGTCAGGACGGCGATGAGGACCCGCCAGTCGCCCGCGAGGCGGTGCGAGACCAGGGCGAGGATGAGGAACGAGGGGACGATCAGCAGGAAGTGGATGACGGCGAGCGTCGCCTTCTCCACCCGCCCGCCGAAGTAGGCGGCGCTGGAGCCGACGATCGCGGCGACGACGACGGTCAGGACGGAGACGCTGACGGCGATCACCAGGGAGCGCTGGAGTCCGTGCACGGTGGAGGCGTAGATGTCGTTGCCGCCCTGGTTGGTTCCGAACCAATGGGTGGCGCTCGGCGGCTGGGTGAGTGCGGCGAAGTCGGCGTCGGAGTACGCGTAGGAGGTGAACAGGCCGCCGAACGCGCTGAACGCCACCAGCAGCACGAAGATCAGCACACCCACGACGGCGAGGCGGTTGCGCAGGAAGCGGCGCAGGAAGAGCCGTCCGCGGCCGAGGTGGCGGCCGTCGCGCCGGGCGGAGGGCGCCTTGTGCGGCACCGGGTGTGCCGTCGCCGGGGAGGCGTCGGCGCTCGTCGCCTCTGTGGTCACATCGGTGGTCACGTCAGCTCACCCTCACTCGCGGGTCGAGGAAGACGGTGGCGATGTCCGCGAGGATCGCGCCGATCGCGGTCAGCGCCGCGGCGAAGGCGGCCGTCGCGACCGTGCCGTGCACGTCGTTCTTGCTGATGGTCTGGATGAAGTAGCGGCCCATGCCGTTCCAGCCGAAGATCGTCTCGGTGATGATGGCCCCGGTGAAGATGGACGGGATGCTGAACGCCACGGACGCCGCCGTCGGGATGAGCGCGGCGCGCAGGGCGTGTCGGCGGATCGCCTGGGTCCGGGTGAGCCCGGTGGCCTGGGCGGTGCGTACGAACTCGGCGTTGATCGTGTCGAGCAGCAGCGCACGCTGCGTCAGGTGGTAGCCCACGTAACCCATCAGGGTCAGCGTCAGGGTCGGCAGGATCAGGTGCAGCAGCCGGTCGCCGACGGTGGGGAGCAGCCCCTCGACGTTCGGTGAGTTCTCCCCGGCGACGTAGAGGAAGTGCAGCCCGGCGTGCTGGTTGAGCCAGATGGCGACGAAGACCACGGCGAGCGCGGCGACCGACGTCGGTATGTTGAACACCGCGATGGACACCGCCTGCGTGACGCGGTCGGCCCAGCCGTACTGCCGCGACGCGGTGTACACCCCGAGCGCGACGCCGATCACCACGGACAGGACCGTCGCGATGACCACCAACTCCGCGCTGATGAGCGACCGGTAGCCGATCTCCCCGTTGACCGAGACACCGGTCGGTGACTTCCCCCAGTCGAAGCGGAGGAACACCCCGGTGAACCAGTCCCACCACCGGTGCACCAGGGGGACGCTCGGGTCCAGGTTGTACGGCGCCAGGGCCCGGTCGATCTGCTCCTCGCTGCGGACGGGTCGCAGCTCCTTGAAGTTCGACCGCGGATCCAGGAACCAACTGGCCAGGAAGTAGGTCGCGTTGGTCGCGACCACGATCATCAGGAGCCAGCCCAGCGCCTTGCGGGTCACATACCGCACCACGCCCGCCACCTCCTCACCGCACGCGGGAGGTGTGCCCCGGGGGCACGGAATCTGAGGGAGGTATACATGCGCGGTGGAGCCTTCTGGAGGTACAGAACGTATGCACAGACGTGCGAGCCCGAGTCTGGTCCGTACCTGTGAAGCGACACCAGGGTTTACGGGTTTCCGCCATGAGGCCGAAACGCCGCTGTAGTAATCCGTCCGGCTGGCCAGCTGTCGAAAATCCGCCCATGCGCCGGACGGACCTGGGATACTGACCTTGCTGAACAGGTGCTGGTCGCATGTTCCACGGGGGAGCCGGATGGCCGAGGTACGGATCAGCGTAGGAAGCGCCGCGGGCGCCACGGCCCTGACCGGATGGCTGCTCCGCGATCCCTCGGTGGCACGCTCCGGCACCACGATCGAGCCTGCGAGCCCCGCCGCCGCACCGGCCACCACCATGGGGTCCGTGGACACGATCACCGCCGTGGCCAACAGCACGGTGAGCCTGCTCGGACTGCTGGTCAGCACCGCCGCCTGGCGCCGCCCACGCGGAGCGCGGACTCCCACCGTACGGATCACCGAGAGCGACGGCACCGTGCTTGAGGGAACGCCCGAGGACGTCCTGCGGATACTCCAGGCCCGTCGGGAGCCGGAGCAGTCCGACTCATGACCGCCCGACTGTCCGACCCGGCGGCCTCCCGGGCGGTACTGATCGGCATCCCCCAGTACGCCGCGGGCAGTCGGCTCGCCCAACTGCCCGCCGTGGAACGCAACATCACGGCGCTACGGGACGCCCTGTGCGACGACACCGTCTGGGGCCTGGCCCCGGCGAGCTGCCGCATCCTCGACGGCAAGGCCGACACCGGCGACATCATGCGGGCCATCGACACGGCCGTCCAGGAAGCCTCGGACACCCTGCTCGTCTACTACGCCGGACACGGACTGCTGCACCCCGACCGCCCGACCGAACTCCACCTCGCGCTGCACGACTCCAACGAACAGCAGATGTGGCGCGCCCTGCCCTACGCGCACATCCGCGACGAGGTGCGTGCGGCCCACCGGCGGCACGGCCTCAAGTGCGCCATGGTCCTCGACTGCTGCTTCAGCGGAGCCGCCGTCGAAGGCGGTATGAGTGCCCGCGAGACCCTGCTCAAACAGGCCGCCGACATCGACGGCGTCTGCGTCCTCACCTCCAGCGCGGCCACCGAAGTCGCCTACTCGATGGCCGACGAGGAGCTGTCCGCCTTCACCGGCGCCCTGCTCCACCTGCTGCGCACGGGCGTGCCCGAGGCCGGTCCGGTGCTCGACTTCGGGACCGTGCACGCCCGGCTGCACCAGAGCCTGAGCAACCGGGAACACGCTCAACATCCGCAGATCGGGGCCCACAACTCGGGTGAGCGGATCGCCGTCTTCCACAACCCCGCCTACACGGCGCCAACCCCGCACGAAGCCGACCGCACCGCCGACGTGCCGGGGCCCCTGCCCGCCACACGCCTGTTCGGCCGCGAACGCGAGCTGCGGGAGCTCACGGCGGAAGCCGCCCAGGGGCCCGGCGTCCTCGTCATCCACGGACCTCCCGGCGTCGGCAAGTCGGCGCTGGCGGCGTCGCTGCACCAACGGCTCACCCACCGCGCCGAGGGGCAAACCGTCACACCCGTCGTACTGCTCGACGACGTCACGGACGCCACCGAGCTCAACCACACCGCCGCGACCGCGCGCGACGCGCTGGTCATCGTCACCAGCCGCGCCTCACTCACCGACGCGATGCCACCGCAGCACGTCCGCCGCTACGCGCTCGCTCCGCTGGCGGTGGGCGACGCGGTGGCGCTGATGCAGGACATCAGCGGGCTGACCGGGCACGACGGCGAGCTCGCCGAGATCGCCGAGCTGTTGAGCTGCTTCCCGCTCGCCCTGCTCCCCATCGCCGCCCGGCTGCGCCGCACCCCGCCCGACCTGCTCCTGGACGCCATGCGGGAGTCGGACCGCCCGCTGCAGCACCTGCACTCCGACGACGACCGCGTCCGTACGGCCTTCACCGTCTCGTACGAGGCACTCAACGACCAGCAGAAGCAAGTGCTCCGGGACTGCGCCGGACACCCCGGCCCGGACTTCGATCGCCGCTCCGCCGCTGTCCTGTGCCAACTGCCACCCGGCATCTGCGGGCTGATGCTGGAGGAGCTCGTCGACGGAGGACTCCTCCAGCGCGCCAACGGCCGTTATGCCTTCCACGACCTCTACCGCAGCTACTCGCGCACCACACCGGCGGAGGAGGCGCTGCGGCGGACCTCGCTGTATCTGCACCTGCGCAGCCGACTGAGACCCGCGGGTGAGGACAGTGCGCTCACGGCCTGGCGGACCGCCGCGCTCGGCGAACTGCGCGCGGCGGCCCGGGCCGCGCGCGAGGACCGGTGGAACCTCGCGACCGAGCTCACCTGCGACGTGGCGAAGGCCCTGCACGAGGAGGAACGGCCCGAGGAGGCCAAGGAGGAGGCCGAGGCCGCGTACCGCCACGCCAAGGACCACAGCCACGGAGTCGGCGTCGCCCGAGCCCGGGCCGTACTGGCCCGCCTGGGCGCGCAGCCCGCGCCCGGCCGTGTCGCGACGACGGTGAGCGCCCCCTCGGCCACCCGACAGGACGTGGCCGACGAACTCCAGCGCGCCGCCGAGGCGGCACCCGAAGGCGCGGCCGAGCACGGCCGGCACCTCATGGACCTGGCCGAGCGGGCGCTGGCCGCCGATCTCGTCGAGGAGGCCCTGCGGTTCCAGGCCGAGGCACGCTCCTGCGTGGAGGAGGCCGGGGACCTCGCACTCCTGGCCGAGTGCCTGGTGGGCGAGGCGGCACTGCGTGTCCACGCCGGTCAGCATCCGGACGCGGCCGAACTGGCCCAGAGGGCGGCCCGGTTGCTGGACGAGCGGGGCGACCGGGAGGGAGCGGCCCACGCACACGCGACGGCGGCGGAAGCCCTCCGCAAGGCCGGAACCCTGGCAACGGCACGCCACCATGCCCGTCTCGCGCTGGAGCACTTCGAGGTGGTCGGCACCCCCGCCCATCTCAGCTACGCCTACCGCCTGATCGCCAAGATCGAATGGGCGCTGGAAAACCATGACCTCGCGCGACGGCTCATGCACCGGTCACACGAACTGCGCCACGGCCCCGACGCCGAGGAAGGCCCCTCGACCCAGGCCATCGCCCATCCGTCGTCCCGAGCCGTCCGCATGGGCAACCGGCTGGGCGACTGGGAGAATCCCCGCTCCATGAACCAGGGCCTGTCCGGGTGACCGTGGGCAGCAGCTCCCTTCGGGAACGCGCCATCGTGGGGTGGAGAAACCTCCGGACCGCCGCTCCCAACCTGCCAGCTCCTCAGCGTCGGCAGTAGGCAGTCCATTTGCCCAGTACGACCGGCGTCGAGCGCGTAGCCTGCTGCGCAGCGCGAGCGAGCAGGTTCGCTGCGTGCACGATCCGTCCCGTAAGAGGAGTGCTCCGCCATGCGCATATCCAGACCCTCGCACTCACGCGCCAGAGCGGCGGCCGTCGTCGGCGCGGCCCTGGCGGCCGTCCTCACCCTCGCGGGCTGCCAGGACAGCTCCTCCGGCGCGGCCTCGACGCCGCCGTCGCTCACGGCGAGCGCCACTCCGGGGACCGGATCTCCCACCGCCACTCCCCCGACCACCCCGGCCACGCTTCCCGCCGCCTCGCCCAGCCACACACCGACCCCGACCCGGACGAGCGCGAAGCCGCACACCCCGGCTCCGGCGCCGACGAAGTCACGCACCCCGAAGCCCCCGGCGCCGGGCGGCAACCCGAGCACGAAGCCGACTGCCGCCACCCACTCCGGCAGCTGCGAGATCGTCTCCAACGCGGGCAACTGCTACAACGCCGGCCAGTTCTGCCGCAAAGCCGACCTCGGCCGTTCCACGCATGCCGCGAACGGGCGGATGATCTACTGCCGGACCGTCAGCGGCCGCCCTCATTGGCAGTACTGAGCTGATCTTCCCGGCCGAAACCCTCAGCCCGTTCGCGGCGACGATGCGTCAGGGCCGACCGACAGCGTCGAGGGCATGCTCCTTGAGGAACGCACCCGCATGGGCTGCCGCTTCCTCTGCGCTCGGGTAGCACGTCCCCTCGTCGGCCGCACTCGATGCCCCATCGGCACCCTTGCCTGTCCAGCTCCAACCGCCTGATGACGCCTGCACCAATGCAGCCGTTCCGCCGAAGAGTTCAAGGGTGCTCGTCGGGGGCGCCGGGCGGCTGACCGCGTCGGGCCACTTCTTGCGTGCGCCCTGCCGGGTGATGCCCCACACGGCCCCCAACTGCTCGTAGCTCGCGCCGTAGGAGCCGGCGGTCGCCGCCGCGTTCGCAGTCAGCCGCTTGACCTCGGCGTCCACCACCTTCCACGCGGCGAGGACGGACAGAGTCACTTCGACGGGGTCCGCGTCCCATATGCGGTCGGCCGGGAGACCCGTCTCTCGGGAGCGTATGGCTGAGGCCAGGGGATTCAAGGCGTCGTACAGAGCCTTGTCGAGCTCCACCTGCTCTTCTGGGGTGATCTCAGGCACCATCATGCGACAACCATAGTTCACGCAAGCCCAATTGGGAACTAAAGTTACCGTCCGGAGAGTCCGAGTCCGGGCGTACTCAGAGTCTGCTCGGCCATCCGCTGCTCCCCGAGCGCGTTGGGGTGGACGGGGACGATGTTCTGCCCGAACAGGAGCGGTTCGATCCAGCGCGTCCCGGCGGGTGCGCACGCGTCGTGACCCTCGGACGCCCGGGAGAAGTCCACGTAGGTGGCTCCGGTCTCGTCGGCGGCGCGTTCGACGACGGCGTTGAGGTGCGCCTGGATGCCGCGTAGGTACGGGACGTCGCCGGAGGCGATGGGCAGCTTCAGGAAGCAGGACGGGTCGGCGGTGGCCGGGGTGATCCAGGGGTAACCCAGCACCGCCACACGGGCGTGGGGCGCCTTGGCGCGGACGGCGCGCAGGGCGGTCTTGAGCGCGGGATACGTGTTCGCGTCGATCTGGTCGTCGAACGCGGTGCCGTTCTGGTCCTTGCAGGGGCTGCCCTGACCGCCACTGAAAACGCCCGCGGTGCCGCAGGCCAGGATGGCGCCGATGAACGTGTTGTTGTCGTTGCCGCCGATGGTCAGCGTCACCAGGTCGGTGTCGGCCGTGACGGCGTCCAACTGGGGTGCGGTGCCCGGGTACTGGGACTGGGAGAAGTCCTTGGTCTGGGCGCCGCCGCAGGTCACGTCCTTGAGGTGCGCACCGGTGCGGGAGGCGATGACGTGGGGGTAGTTCACGGTGGACCGCAGGCACAGCAGATTGGTCGGATCCACGGGCAGGACGCCGGAGCCCGCGCTGTAACTGTCCCCGAGGGCGACGTAGTTCAGGGCCTGGACGGAGGTGGTGTCCGCGTGCGCGGCGGTGGTGCCGACGAGGCCGAGGGCCAGCGCACCTGCCGCGACTGACGCAGACATGACATATCGAAGTGACTTACCCATGGTTGCTCTCTCTTCCCGGAGAACGGTGCGCGCGCCGGACCGGCGCGACGAAGGAGCGGCTCGAACAACGAAAGGCCGGTGCGGGATTACCGCCCGGTTCTACCCATAGGTAATGTGAGGCGCCGCCAAGTCGGCGTCAATATCGGTGACCGGACTTGTGTGAAATCCTCACGACCATGACAGCCGCGGCGCCACAAGGAGCACTTTCCGCGAAAATCACCTCATGCAAGAACATGCACATTTCGGCGCCGGGTTCAGTACGCTCGCTTTCACACGGCCACGTTCCGTGTACACAGGCACAGTTCGACGGTAAGGCAGCATTTCACAGGGGGCCCGGGTGTCAGATCCGCGGAATGCCGGTGTACCGGTGATCACCGTCGACTACGGCGTCGACGACGGGGAGAAGTCGTTCCTCTCCCGTACCCGCACCGCCGTCACCCAGGTCACGCGGATCAGTTCCGACACGCTGGCGCAGAACGTGGCCACGCTGTGCCAGTACGTGGGCGGGGTCTTCGAGCAGGCCTCCACCGCCTCGGACACGCTGGAGCTGACCGGCCTGGAGGTGCACGTCCAGGTCACCGCCAAGGGAGAGGTCCGGCTCGTCGGCGCCACCTCCGCCGAGGTCAACGGCGGCATGAAGCTGATCTTCCAGCGGAGGGCGGGAGGCTCGGTGTGAACGTGGCGGTGGCCGTCGGATGCTCCCGCTACGAGGACGAGGACATCGCGGATCTGCGCTTCGCCCACCGGGACGCGCTGCGGATGCGGGACACGCTCGCCGCGTCCATGGACATTCCGGCGGACGCCGTCTTCGCCTTCGCCGACGGGCTGCCGGAGGCACTGCCGACCCGCCACAACGTGCTCCGTACGATCGCCAAGCTGGCCACGCACGCCACCGCCCCCATCGACCGGCTTTTCTTCTTCTTCAGCGGCCACGGCTTCCACTCCACCGTGGACGGGAACGACTACCTCATCACGCGGGAGTCCCTCACCTCGGCCCTGGAGGAGACGAGCCTCAGGTTCGACCTCCTCGTGCGGATGCTCCGGGCCACCGGCGCCGCCCACGTCGTGCTGCTGCTGGACGCCTGCCGTACCGCCGTGGCGGGCGGCAAGTCACTCTCCCCGACCGCCGCCAAGGTGGACGTGGAGAAGCTCTGCCCGCCCGGCATGGTGTCGTTCTGCTCGTGCGCACCCGAGACGAGTTCGTACGAGAGCGCCCGGCTGGAGTCGGGCATCTTCTCCCAGGCCCTCCAGGAGGCCTTCGGGGACGAAGGGCGATGTGTCACCGTCGGACAGCTCGACGCGTTCCTGACGGAACGGGTCCCCAGGCTCGCCCGGCAGTACGAGAAGCCGCTCCAGCGCCCGTACTCCCGCGTCGAACCGGCGGCACTCGTCGACCTCGAACTCGTCTCGCCGCGCAAGAGAAACGAGTGGCGGGCCTCGGCCGGGGTGGGCGAGGAGATCAGACAGCGGTCGGTCGTCCGGGCGGCCAGCACCAGGATCCCCGACCGGGCGATCTTCGCCATCGACTTCGGCACCACGACCTCGGTCATCGCGGTGATGGACACCGACCGCAACGTACACCTCCTACCAGCCGGGGACGGCAGGAAACTGGTGCCGTCCGTGGTCACGTTCCTCCCGGACTTCAGCTATCTGGTGGGCTCGCGCGCCGTGGAGCTGGAGCACTTCTCCCCCGGGCGCACCGTGCGGGCCGTCAAGCGTCACCTCGGCACCGACTACGCCCTGTCGCTCGACGGAAAGGAGCTGTCGCCGGAACTACTGGCGTCGCTGGTCATCAGAAGCCTGCGCGGCAACGCCGAGGACGCCCTGGGGCGGCTGCCGCAGGACGCCGTGATCGCCTACCCCGCCAACTTCAGCATCCGACAGGCCAACAGCCTGTTGCGCGCCTTCGAACTGGCGGGGCTGCGCGTCGCCCGGATGGTCGGCGAACCCAATGTCGCGGCCTATCTGCTGCTCGTGGACCGTCCCGGCTGGGAGGGCCACGCCCTCGTCGTCGACCTCGGCGGCGGCACCCTGGACGTCGCGGTCGTCGAAGCGGGCGACGGTGTGCTGGAGGTCAAGTCGGTCTACGGCGACAACCACCTCGGCGGCCTCGACTTCGACGCGGCGCTCGCGGCCCGGCTGAAGCAGCGCCTCTTCGCCTGGAACAGCGCGGTGGTCTTCGACGCCGCGCTGGAGGCACAGGTCCTCAAAGAGGCCGAGCGCGCCAAGCAGTTGCTGACCACGCACCAGTCGGCGGTGGTCGCCATCCAGGACATCGAGGTCGGATCGCAGGTGATGTCGCACGACTTCACCGTCGACCGCGCCGAGTTCCGGGACGTGTGCGAAGAACTGACGGCACGGTTCGCGTACGTCGCGCGCACGGCCGTCGACGACGCGTGGGACCGCCCGCCCATCGACGCCGTCCTGCTCACCGGACAGGGCGGAAAGACGTTCACCGTCCGCGAAGCCCTCGAAAGACTGCTGCCCGACGCCGAATTCATCGACCTCTACCAGGAGTTCGCCGTCTGCCACGGACTGGCGATGCAAGCCGGGGTACTGCAAGGGCTGCAAAAGGACGTGCTGCTGCTCGACATGAGCCATCGGGGTATCGGCATCCGATGCACGCCCGTGAGCGGAAGCGGCGCACAGGGGACCGGTGGCGAACACCGGCTGCGCAAGACACCGGCTGCGGACGCGAGCAGCCATGTGCTGGTGGACAGGCTGACCACGATCCCCACGAAGCGGTCCGAGGAGTTCGTGTTCGAAGGCCCACCGGGAGCCGACGTCGTCATTCCGGTGATCGAGAAGTCCAAGACGTCCCACGAAGACGTCGAGATCTGCACGATCACCCTGCCCTCCCCGCAGTCGGCGGTGCACGTCGAGCTGACGGTGGACATCGACGCGAACAGCGTCATGGTGCTGGACGTGGCGGACCGGACGAACAACACGCACCGGCGCTTCCAGCTCAACCACCACTACCGGCAGTCCCGTTCCGCTCCCGGCCTCGGCTACGGGCAGATCGACCTGATGCTGGACGGCTGGGCCGTCTACGAGCTGGAGTGGGCCGACACCCTCACGCGCTCGCCCGAGGAACGGGCCGCCGCCGTGCCGCACACCCTCGCCGACATCGACATCGCCGAGCTGATCACCAAGCTGGACGAGGATCACGCGCGCGGTGCGGTCCTGGACTGGCAGGTCCCCCCACACTTCCGACGCAAGGCCCGCCTCCTCCTCGCCATCGGCCGACGCGACGAGGCGGCCCGGGCACTGGCGGAGGCCGTCCGCCGCAGAGTCTCCGGTGTCGAGTCCGACTACGAATGGGAGGCGCTCACATCCGATCTCGACCTCGCCCACCGGGAACTCGACGGCACCCCCGCGCTCGCCCTGGTGAGAAACGCCGTCCAAGGTCTGCTCAGCCACGACCGGCGGCCCGGCCCCAGCCGGGCCCAGGAGGTGATCCGGGCCCTGAAGAGCATCGGCGCCCACAAGGAGGCTCGTCGCCTCGGCCGCCCTTCGGGGTGACCTCGACGGCCCCATAAGGCGCACCGTATGTTGCCGGGCGCGGTGGGGGGTGTTGAGGTCGGACGCATGGGCAGTGACGGCGACGCCGCCGACGGGCGCATGCGCAGAGTGACCGGGGAAAAGGTGTTCGCCAGCGACTTCCGGCCGGTGGACATGGCCGCCGTGGGGTGGCCCACGGACTGCGGACACGCCCTGCTGCTGCGCAGCCGGCACGTCGACCGGGTCTTCACGGGGGTGGATTTCGCACGGCTGCCGGTCGAGCTGCGGCCCGACGTGGTCGTCACCGCCGCGGACCTCCCGCAGCCCCCGTACAGCAACCGGGTGTCCGCCGACAACGTCCAGGCGCTGCTGCCCGCGGGCGAGAAGGCCGACTACATCGGCCAGCCAGTGGCGATTGTGGTCTACGACGACTTCGTACGGTTCCGACGCGCGGCACAGGAGCTGCGCGAAGGCGCTGCTCCTGTCGTGTACGGGCCCGCCCCCGCCACCGGCGTCCAGCCGCCCACGGAAGAGCAGCTGCTCGCGCAGGATCTGGAGGCATGGACGCAGCGGAGCTTCACCGGCACGCCGCGCCAGGCGCACTACCTGCTGGACGCCACCGTGCCCAACGGGTACTCCCACTGGAACCGGGGGCGTGTCACCTACGACGCCGCCCAGAGCACGTTCGTCAGGAACGGGCAGCCCGACACCGACGCGGAACAGCTGTTCTCGGCGATCGCGGGCGACATGGCCCAGCCCGGAGCGCTCGGCGCCGTCACCACGACGTTCACCCAGCAGACCGACCCGGGGTTCCTGGAACCGGAGGCCGGACTTGCCTGGCTGGACCACTCCTCCGGCACACTGCATCTGGTGCTCGGCACGCAGTCGCCGCACGGTGACGTGCCGGACATCCAGACGCTGCTCGGCCGCGCGGCACATCCGAGCGTGCGGGCCGTGCGGCTGTGGTCGAAGGACTGCGGGGGTGGGTTCGGGGGCCGGGACAAGTCGCCGTTCCCGTACTACCTGGCGCTCGCCGCGGTGTTCGCGCCCGGGCCGGTCCGGCTGGCGTACGACCGGCGCGAGCAGTTCCAGGGCGGTCTGAAGCGACACGCCTCCGGCGTCCGCAGCTGGATCCGGGCGGACCCCGACGGGCGGATCCGGGCGGTGCGGTCGTTCGTCGTGCTGCACGGGGGTGTCGAGGCCAACCTCAACGGTCCGGTCCTGGGGCTCGCGGCCCTGCACGCCACCGGCCCCTACCGGGTGCCGCGGGCCTCGGTGCACGCCATCGTGATGGAGCGGGCGATCCCCGCCGTCGGCTCCATGCGCGGCTTCGGCATCCCGCAGGTGGCGTTCAACCTGGAGACCGCGCTCGACCGGTTCGCGGTACGGGGCCTGGGCATGGATCCCATCGACGTCCGCCTGGCCAACGTGGTCCGCGCCGGCGCCGACGGGTCACCCGGCGCTCCTGCCCCGGACACGGACCTCGCGGGGACTCCGCTGCGGTTCCACGTCGGCGCCGCCGAAGTCTGTGCGGCGGCCCGCGACCACACCCTGTGGCGGCAGCGCGACGAGGCCCGCGACCGGGTCGCCGCGCGCGGCGACGGCACGCTGTACGGGGTCGGCTTCGCCTGCTGCATGGAGGCGTACGGAACCAGCCAGGACAGTGTCTACACGGCCGTGCAGGTGACCGGGGACGGCCGGATCGTGGTGTGGGGCCAGAGCGTGGAGATGGGGCAGGGCTCCCGCGCCGCTCTGGAGCGGGCCGCCCACGACGTGCTGGGGGCGGAGGCGGTGGCCCGGCTCGGTGTGGTGGGTCCCTTCGAGCGCTTCGCCCAGCGGCTCAAGGAGCTCGGACTGCACGACCAGGTCAAGATCTCGCTGTCGCACGGGGCGAGCAGCGCGTCGAAGACGGCGTTCTTCCATGTGCACGCGGTACGGGAGGCGTGCCGCGCACTCCTGCGGCTGCGCCTGCTGCCCGTGGCACGCACGCTCCTCAACGAGCCCGCCTTGAGCGACGCCGACCTGCTGGCGGCCTGGCACGACGGTGCGGTACGGCTGCCGGGCCGCCCCGAAGTGCCGCTGGCCGCACTGGCGGGTGAGCTGGTGCGTACGGGCGGCCAGACGTGCGTCATGGCGCACGGCTACTTCTGCAACGGCTGGTCGCAGGCGACGTTCCAGGTGGACGGGGTGTCCCACGAGGCGTCCGTCGACGCGCTGGCGCTCGTCCGCTCGCCGGACGACGACCCCGTGCCACTCCCACCGGTCGGCCCGCTCAGAGCCCCGACCGCGCGCGGGCCGGGCGGGGACGTCGTGCCCCGGTCGCTGTACGCGGCCGCCGGACACCTCATCGGCGTGGAGATCGTGCCCCGGCACGGGACGATCCGTGTCGTGGACGCGGTGACGTTCCTGGACGCGGGCGACCCACTGCTGCCGACCGCGTTGGAGGGCCAGGTGGCGGGCGGGCTGGCCATGGGGATCTCCCACACCCTGCACGAGGAACTGCCGCCGGAGACCGGTGCCGGTCCCTACGTCAACTTCGACCGCTACCGGCTGGCACGCTACGCCGACATCACCGGGATCCGGCGCGAGACGGTCCTCGTTCCCCTGCCGTCGGCGGGTGTGCTCGGTCCAGGAAGTCCGAGCCTGCGCCACAAGGGGATCGGAGAAGCGACCATGACGAGCGTCGCACCGGCCGTGGCCAACGCCGTCGCGCACGCCCTCGGACAGGGCGACGACCGCTGCTGGCCCTCCCGTACCCCCATCCGCCTGGCGGACCTGCCACTCCCCGACGACGGGCGGTCGTGATGCAAGAGCCGAACACCGACCTGGACCTGACCGTCAACGGCGTGCGCCACCACGGCCGTTCCGTGCCCGGCGACATGTCGCTCGTCCACTTCCTGCACGAGGACCTGGGCCTGACCGGAACGAAGATCGGCTGCTCCATCGGGGAGTGCCGCGCCTGCACCGTCGCGGTCCGCACCCGCCCCCAAGCGCCCCTGGTGACCCGTCAGGCCTGTATGACCAGCATGCGGCACGTGCGCGGATGGGACGTCACCACCGTCGAGGGCCTGGCGGCCGAGGGCGCACTGCACCCCGTACAGCAGGCGTTCCTGGAGCGTGAGGCGTTCCAGTGCGGATACTGCGCGGCCGGGTTCGCGGTCGCCGGAAGCGTCGTCGTCGACCACGCCGCAAACGAAGCGGAACAACCACTGCAGGAGACCATCGACACCGTACTCGGCTCACACGTATGCCGCTGCACGGACTACGAGCGCTACCGGGCGGCCGTACTGGCCGCCGCACAGAGCGCGGCCCCGCCAGAACGCGAACTCGGCCCGCCCGCCACACCTCCCGAGACCACACCCCGGCTGAGCAGGACACCAACGCTCACCACGGCAGACACCGAACGGCTCGGATACACCCCCGTGTTCGACGATCCGACGCTGGAACTGATCCGTCTGCTGCGCGACGGCGCGGAGATCGAGCACTCGCTGCTCGTCCAGTACCTCTACGCCGCCTTCTCGATCAAGGTGCCGCGTTTCGCCGACCTCGCCGGCTGGCCCAGCCACCGCTACGGAGGCCGCCCACTGCACCTGATGGGCGTGGCCATCGAGGAGATGACCCACCTCGACATCGTCAACTCGCTGCTCGTCGCTCTCGGAGCGGCCCCTCACCTCGGCCGCCAGCAGTTCCCGTACGAGCAGGACATCTATCCCTTCGACTTCGTACTGGAACCACTGAGCCTGCACTCTCTGGCCAAGTACGTGTACGTCGAGGCGTCGCCCAGCGCGGTCGACCCCGCCCAGCAGCACACACCCGAGGACCGCGCCTTCGTCGACCGCCTGTACGAGGTGCTCGGCTCGACGGCACCTGCGGCTCCGCGCCCCAACCAGGTCGGCAGCCTCTACCGCAAAGTCACCCGGGTGCTGGAACTCCTCCAGGAGCGGGAGCCGGACCGGCTCGACTACACGTCCTGGTTCGCCCGCCTGGAGCTGCTGCGCGAGGAAGGGGAAAGCGAACACTTCACGCTGTTCCGGTCCATGTTCGAAGCCACCCACCCCGCCCTCCAGGACTGCACGGACGTATGGAACCCGGCCAGCCCCGACCACCCGGTCGTCCCCCTCAGCCACTCCAGCGGGCTGCCCCCGTCCGGCACCCCCGTCCCCGACGAAACGGTCCCGGCCCTACGCCACCTCGCGAACCTCCACTACTGGGCGGTGTGCATGCTGCTGGACGCGTCCTACCGGCAGGGCATGCACTTCCACAGCGCCGCCCGCCGCCACATGACGGGCCCCCTGCGCACTCTGGGCACCGCCCTGGCCCACCACACCGAGGGCCTCCCGTTCGACACCTTCGTCGCGGGCTACGCCCCAGGCCTGGACACCACACAGAACCTGCGCCTGACCCACACCATGGTCCAACAGATCACGATCGCCCAGCAGCACTACGCCCGCCACCTGCCGTACGACTACCCGGCCAACTGCGCCTTGGAGACATTGTGGGAGCTGTCGCTGGTGTCTGACGAGCCGTGAAAAGCGGCTTTCCCCTGGCCCCGCCCACAGCCCGTACCCCCTCAAACCCCCAGAGTCGCCAACGCAGGACGGAAACTTGTGCTGGCACTGGGGACGGACTGGGGCGCGGTCCACGTGCTGCCGTTGAAACGGCTCCACCAGATGAGCTCGTCGCCCTCGACGCCCTTCCAGGTCATGTAGGGGGAATCGCCGTAGACGGTGAGAGCCGGGCCCACACTGGTGTTGGCGCTGGGTACCACCTGCGGAGCCGTCCAACTCGTCGCCCCCGCGTAGAGCCGGCTCCACCAGATCCGCTGGTCGCCGGGGGCGCCCTTCCACGCCAGCTGCAGGCTCCCGTCCGGTGGGCCGGCCAGGGCGACGCCGCCGCTGGTGAACGCGCCGTCGATCGGCTGCGGCCCGGTCCAGCCCGTGGAACTGCCGAGATACGTGTTCCAGAAGACCCGCTGATCCCCTTCAACGCCCTTCCACGTCATGTGGAGCGGACCACCGGACTGGCCCGCCAAGGCAACCCCGGCATTCGTGTTCGCGCCCGGCACCGGCTGCGGCCCGGTCCAAGTACCGCCGTTCTGCAGCCCGTTCCACCAGATCCGCTGGTCCCCGGAAATACCCTTCCACGCCATGAACGTGCTTCCGGCGCTGATGCCCAGCGGGGCACGCCCTCGTACCGCCGCCGAGGCCGCCGGGGGGACAGCGAGGCCGACGAGACCCGCCGCGACCGCAGTTCCGCCGATGCGGAGCACACCTCTCCGGCTCACGTTTTCCGATCTCTTCACCTTTGCCCACTCCCGTCTCATCGGCTTCTGGAGCGCCCAACAGCCATACGGTGACGGCTGCTTGGCCCGTACCTGCTCCCTCGAAGTCCCGCGCGTACGAACAGATGCGGCACAGCGCGAGAATGCCCGGGCCCGGTCGGGCACGCCAGTCGGCGGTCCGCTCAGCGGACCGGTCCACTGGTTGGAACCAGAGTGCGCGGGAGGCGGCGGGTATCGCGGCCGCTGTCATCGCGACCGTGGGTATCGCCACCGCCGCATCGGCGTCGTCGGATTCCGGCGCGCCCAAACCGCCGCCGAAACCGGTCAAGGCCGCAGCGGCACAGGCCGGAACACCGGTGTACGGCGCCTCCGTGACCGTCCAAGGCAACCGCGACCACGGGATCGTGTACGCCGAGTGCCCGGCGGGTACCGCGCCGACCGGTGGTGGGGGCGTGACCAGCGGCTACGACATCTTCTTCACCGACTCGTACGCCTCCGGGAACGCCTGGTACATCCGGGGGACCAACACCGGTAGCAGATCGCAGAGCCTGACGGCCTTCGCGCTCTGCCAGTAGCCACACCTCGTACGAGCAACCGGCCCCGGGGCGGGGCGCTGGGCCCGAACGCCCGCCGCCCGCCTCGGGGTTTTCCAGGCAACCTTCCAGGCCGACCCCCGCCGACGGAGCGTCCAGGGGCGTTGCTGTAAGACCATGGTGTTTCCTGCACCTTACGTACCTGCCGGAAGGGGAATGTCATGGCGAACCTGCGGATCTCTGTCTCCGCCGACTCCGACGATGGGGTGGCCCGTCCGCTCGTGGCGGAGCTGGGCCGCCGGGGGTACGAGGTGATCCCTCATGGCGTGCTGGCACCGGAGGAGACGGCTGACTGGGCGTTCTGCACGGAGACTGCCGCGCGGGACGTGGCCGAGGGGCGGGCGGACCAGGCCGTGGTCTGCTGCTGGACCGGGACCGGCGCGAGCATCGCCGCGAACAAGGTTCCCGGCGTGCGCGCGGCGCTGTGCACGGATGCCTACACGGCCAGTGGTGCCCGCCGCTGGAACGACGCGAACGTCCTGGCCCTGAGCCTGCGGCTGACATCTACCGCGACACTCGGGGAGATCCTGGACGCGTGGTTCGACACCAGTGCGAGCCAGGACCACACCGACCAGCAGAACATCCGGCATCTGGGGCGCCTTGACGAGGCGTGACGGGGTGCGTCTCGGTACGCGCATGCGCCGACGCTCCCGAGGTCGGTGCCGACCGCCTGTCGTGCCTCCGTCACACGCTCGCGAGGAGCTCGTCCAGCGGCGCAGGTACCTGCCCCGGCTCCAGGGCCTCCACCAGCAGACTGCCGTAGCGGATCTTGCGGCCCTTCTTGGTGCCGAGGAAGCGCCGCAACTGCCGCTGCCGGGGGCGGCCCTGCTGTGCGGGCTGGTGCAGGAAGGTCTGCCAGGCGCGCAGGTCGCCCTCGGCCTCGATGATCTCCTCGACCCGTGCCGTGCCCAGCGCGCGGATCAGCTCGTCCTCCAGGTCCGCCACGCACACGAAGAAGCCCCCGGGCGGCGCCCCGGCCCGGGTCAGACCGCGGTCGTAGAAGGACTGCTCACGCTCGTCGCACAGTCCCCTCAGGCTGAGGCCGAGACCGGGCGGCCCGAGCAGACCGGCGTAGCGGCCGACGCTCATCGCCCCGCCCATCGGCACGACGCACACCCCTTCGGCGGCCAGGTCCCGGCCACGCCGTGCGGCCAGACCCTCGACGGCCGCGAGATCACTGGGCCCCTCCAGCAGTACCGCCGTCCTCAACCCCAGTCGTACGGCCAGTTCACTCGCCGCTTCACCGGTCCCACCGGCTGCCCAGCCACTCACCGCGTCCCGGAACGCCCACATGTCCGCCATGCAACGAGTCTGCACTTCCACGGGCCGACAGGGCACTGAATATTCGACAGCCCCGCTCTTCGACAGCCCCGCTCGACGCGACGAGGACGGGCGGTGCTCAGACGAGGGAGACCACACCACCCGACGGATCCTCGGGCAGCGCCAGGGCGACGGCCCCGCCCGGCGGGGAGGGGTTGGGGCGGCGAGGCTCGCGGACCCCGCCCGCCCCCGGTCCGAAGCCCCCGCCCGGGCCGGGGCACGCGGTGGCGCGTCGCAGTACCCGTACGGTCAGGGCCAGCCAGACCAGAGCGACCACGGAGGCAGCAGCCCCTGTGGGCAGCAGCACACCGGCGACCCCACCGCCCACCAGCAGCCCGGCGACCGCCACCCAGGCGGCCAACGACCAGCGGAAACAACCGAGATACGTCACGACCGTACGCCGCAGCCGGGCCACTCTGCGCGGCCCTTGCCAGGCGGCACACGGTCGGCGTCCACACCGCAGACAGGAGGAACACCGGAGGGAACGCGAAGAACGGTCCTTGGCCACTTCGGCCTCCATCCAGGGGTACCGATGCCGCACTGGCTCCAGGGTGCTCCTCCGCCGACCGGCCCGGCAAGAGCGCGGGGCGCGGCGCGGCGGCTGGGCGGGGCGGGCAGACCGGCACGCCCGTTCATTGGGGTGGGCGCACAGCTTCGGTGCCTCGGCGTTGTGCCGGCGTCGACGCACTGTGCGTACGCGATTCGCTCGGCACTTCGTCCGCCTGGGGGCGCAGGCACTCGATCAGGTAGTCGCCCGTGTCGGAGTCGAGGGTCACGCCGTGGGTCTCGCTGCGGAATCCGGGGAAGTGGCGGTCGAAGGTCTCCAGTGCGGTGAGGTAGCGCAGCAGGGGGCCGTCCGGGGCGCCGGTGCTCTCGCCGGGCATGAGGACGGGGATGCCGGGCGGGGTGACGGTGACCATGGCCGCCGCCACCCGGCCCGCCGCATCGGCCAGCCGTACCCGCTCGGTGCCGCCTCGGATCAGGCGCTGGTAGCACAGTTGAGGCGGCTCGACGGGCTCGGGAAGCTCCTGGAAGGCGGCGTCGAGCAGAGCGACCAGGCGGACCGAGCGCAGATAGTCGTGCATCTCCTGGCACAACTGCCGCAGCGTACGGCCCGAGTAGCGCTGCGGGTGCTCACCGACCAGCGTCGGAAGGACTCGGTCGAGCGGTGCGTCCTCGTCGTAGAGAGCCTTGAAGTCCATCAGGGCATCCAGCAGCGTGCCCCACTTGCCCTTGGTGATGCCCATGGAGAACAGCACCAGGGTGGTGTAGCTGTCGGTCTTCTCCACGACGATCTTCCGCGTGTCCAGGTACGCGGTGAGCACCCGGGCGGGGATGCCCCAGTCGCTCATGTCGCCGGTGGCGTTGATGCCCGGGCAGGTCAGGGTGACCTTGATGGGGTCGAGCATGCAGTGGCCCTCGGTGAGGCCGGGGAAGCCGTGCCAGTCGGCGTCCGGTTCGAGGTGCCAGCAGGACGGCTCGGTACGCAGCAGGTCGGCGGACGCCTCGTCGAAGGGCAGGCGGGTGCCGCTCGCCGGGTCGGTCACAGTCTCGGGCTGCCACACCCCGAAGAACCAAAGGGGCCGGTCGCCCGCGGCCTCGATCCGCCGCCCGATGCGCACCATTTCCTGACGGAAGCGGATCGCCTCGGTCACCGCTTCGTCGATCAGCCAGCGGCCCTGAGCGCCGTCCATCATTCCGGTCGCCACGTCCAGCGAGGCGATCATCGGATACAGCGGTGACGTCGTGCCGTGCATCATCAACGCCTCGTTGAAACGGGCGTCCTCCACCGGCGCCCGGGGTGCGGGCCTGACGTGCACCATGGCGGCCTGGGAGAGGGCCGCCAGCAGTTTGTGCGTGGACTGGGTCGCGAAGACGGTGGGCCGCTCGGGGCCGGGGAGGGTGTTCTCGTCCACCGACATGCCGTAGCGCCCGCGGTAGAGGGGGTGGAAGCGTGCGTAGGCGAACCACGCTTCGTCGAAGTGGACGCGAGGGGTGCTGGCGGCGAAGGACCGGGCCGTCGACACGGCGTCGTAACACAGGCCGTCGTACGTGGAGTTGGTGAACACCGCGTACTGGCAGTCCAGTGAGATGGCCTCGCGGGCCAGCGGATTGGTGGCGATCCGGGACGCCACCGCGTCCGCCTCGATCTCGGCCAGGGGCAGGGGTCCGGCCAGACCGTAGCCGTTGCGGGTGGGGATGAGATACACCGGCCGGGCGCCCGAGACGACGAGGCCGTGCAGGACCGACTTGTGGCAGTTGCGGTCCACGAGCGCGATCTCGTCGCGGGTGACGCTGAAGTGGCCGACCAGACGGTTGCACGTGGAGTCGCCGTGCAGGACGAAGAAGGTGAGTGCGGAGCCGAACACCCGCGCCGCGTTGCGCTCCGCCTCGCCGATCGGGCCCGTGTGCTCGAACAGCGAGCCGAGTTCGCCGACCGAGATCGAGAGGTCGCTGCGCAGCAGGCGCTCCCCGAAGTAGTCGTGGAAGGCGCGGCCCACCGGCGACTTGAGGAACGCGACACCACCGGAGTGCGCGGGGGTGTGCCATGAGTACTCGTGCGCGTCGTCGAAGCGACGCAGGGCCTTGAAGAACGGTGGCAGGAGCGCTTCCTGGTAGGTGCGGGCGGCGGAGGTGATGCGTCCCGCGATGAAGGCCGGAGTGTCCTCCAGCGGCCACACGTACCCGATCACGGACTGCGACACCCACAGGGGCAGTTCGCGCAGGCTGTCGTCCCTCATGACGAGGAACACCGGCAGGTCCTTGAAGCGGCGCCCGATCGCCCGCAGGACCGTCGCACCACCCGGTTCGTCCTTCGCGTCGTGGCCGCCCGGAAGGTGCCAGGCCACCAGGACGGCGGCGAGGCTCGCCTCCGTACGCAGCACCGCCTCGGCGTCGGAGACACTCACCACCCACCGCACGTCGTACCCCTGGGACTCGATGGCCCCGCGGATCCTGTTCAGCTGATCCACACCGGCACTGTCGTCCCGTGGGTGCTCCGGTACCGCAACCAGAACAGCGTTGTCACGCATGTGGTCCCCTCCCCGGTCGGCTGCTGCCACCGCGGCCAGTCTCAGCCGCGTTCCCCCGTGCGGACCACCGGCGCAGCGGTAAACCACCCGCCTGAAGGAATGTGAGGGCAGTGGGCTGACTTGCCGTACGCGGGCAGGCGTAAGCGGGCGTGCATCCGCAGGCGGGCAACGGTGCGCGGCAGCCGGGGCCGGCGCGCACCCACCCTCACAACGCGGTCCGCTCCACCGGGATCCACAACTCCGCGTCCGCCCGCGTCGCGTCCTGCGACAGACGGGTCCGCAGGATCTCTGGCCCCGGCCTGCTCCGGTACGGGTTGGACGGGAACCACTGGGTGAACACGTCCCGCCACATGTACTGGAGCGCCTGCGGGAACGGCCCGGAGCTCTCGAAGACGGCCCAGACCCCGGCCGGGACGGTGAGGGCGTCCATGTCCTCGGGCACGGGGGCGCCGGTCACCACACCGTGGTAGTAGTCGAGTTCGGTCCCCTCGGCCCGGCTTTCGTCCAGGTTCACGCTCACCGAGACGATCCCCTCCGGCTCCTGGTCGGACAGGCTCTGGACGCGTTCCAGCGTCTCCTTGCCGATGCCCCGGATGAAGTCGGCGATGGCCGGGTTCACCCCCTCGTGCACGAGGGGGACGCGCGCCGTCCTGCCGACCACACGAAACTCCTCCTTCTCCACGACCCTGTACCGCATGCTGCTGCTCCCTTCGACGACGAGGCGGAAGGACATCCGTGGCTGGGAGTGCAGAGTCGCACCGATACGCCTGGCCTCTCCCGGACCGACGCCGTGCATCGCGCGGAACGCGCGGGCGAACGCCTCCCCCGAGGTGTAGCCGTAACGCACCGCGATCTCCAGCAGCGTCCGCTCACCGGCCAGCACCTCGGCACCCGCGACGGTGAGCCGCCTGCGCCGGATGTACTCCGACAGAGGGATCCCCGCCAGCGCGGAGAACAGCCGCCGCAAGTGGTACTCCGACGTCACCGCGATCCGCGCCAGGTCGGCCGCCTCGATCCGCTGGTCGAGATGGTCCTCGATGTGCTCCATGGCCTGGTTCAGCCGCTCCAGCACCCCGGCCTCCTTCCCTTTCGATCACTGACGTTAGGAAGGAACCACCCTGCCTCACCCGACATCCTGTGCCCGGTTCGGTCGGGTACGGCTGAGGAGGGCCATCGGGGGAAGAGGGGCGGCGCGGGCGGCCAAAACAGCGGCGGCCAAAACAAAGGCAAGGAGTTCCCACTCCTTGCCCTATTCAACGTATAGCGCAGTGGTGGGCTTGCGGCAAGGCCCCGTCAATGCCGCACAATCGGCGACCGAGAGCCTGAACCTGCGGAAATGGGAGTCCCGAAATGCGGGTGTTGTTGACGACGTGGGGATCGCGCGGGGATGTCGAACCGCTGGCGGGGCTGGCGCTGGCGCTGCGGGAAATCGGCGTGGAGGCGCGGGTGTGCGCGCCTCCGGACGAGGAGTTCGCGGCGCTGCTCGCACGGGTCGGCGTGCCACTGGTGCCACTGGGTCCGTCCGTGCGCTCGGTGGTGTCCGGCACGAAACCGACGGCCAAGGACGCGTTCCAACTCGCTCCGGAACTGGTCGCCGCACGGTTCGACACACTCGGCAAGGCAGCCGAGGGGTGTGACGCGCTGCTGGCAACCGGCCTGATGCCGGCCGGTGCACGGGACGTGGCCGAGAAACTGGGTATTCAGTACGTGTACGCGTGCTTCCATCTCGCCGGACTGCCCTCGCCGTACTTCTCTCCAGGAGTGCGACCGGGCAAGCCGTCCCCACAGGGCGAGACGGACAGGCGGGTGTTGTGGGAGCAGGACGCCCAGAGGGTGAACGCGTTGTACGGCGGGGCGGTGGCCACCCACCGGGCGGCGATCGGCCTGCCGCCGGTGGACAACGTCCGCGACTACGTCTTCACCGACCAGCCGTGGCTGGCGGCGGACCCGACGCTGTGCCCGTCGCAGGGTATGACCAACCTGGACCTCGTGCAGACCGGGGCGTGGATCCTGCCCGACGACCGTCCGCTCCCGCAGGAGTTGGAGGCGTTCTTGGACGCGGGTGAACCGCCGGTATACGTGGGTTTCGGCAGCATGGCCGCGCACGCCCCGAAGGACGCCGCCCGGGTAGCCATCGAGGCGAGCCGCACACTGGGGCGCCGCGTCCTCCTCGCCCGTGGCTGGGCCGGGCTGGCTCCGGTCGACGACGCCGATGACTGCTTCGTCGTCGACGAGGTCAACCAGCAGGCCCTGTTCGGCCGGGTGGCCGCTGTCGTGCACCACGGCGGCGCGGGCACCACCACGACAGCGGCCCGGGCCAGTACGCCCCAGGTGGTCGTCCCCCAGATCGCGGACCAGCCGTACTGGGCTTCACGCGTGGCCGAGCTGGGTATCGGCGCGGCTCACGACGGCTCGACACCCACGGTCGAGTCCCTGTCCGCAGCGCTCACCACGGCCCTGACGCCGGAGACACACGTACGAGCGAAGTCCGTGGCCGGTGCGATCCACGGTGACGGGGCGACGGTGGCCGCGAAGATGCTCCTCGACGTCGTCAGTCAGAAGGGCGCGTCCTCGTCCGCGTGAGCCGGACAGCCCCAGTGGCCATCAACTCGCCTTCATCCAGCGGTACATACCGATCGAGTCGTGCTCAGCGGTATCCGCGAAACCGAACTGCTCGTACAGGAAGCGGGCGGGGCCGTCCGCGATCAGTGAGACGTAGGCGGTGGCGGGTGCGCGGCGTTCCAGCTCCTCGGTGAGCGCGGCCATGATGCGCTTGCCGAGCCCTCGCCCCTGATGGGCGGGGTGCACACATATGTCGACGATCTGGAACGCGGTGCCGCCGTCGCCGATGATCCGCCCCATGCCGATGGGCTCGCCCTCGTGGTAAAGGACCACGCCGTACCAGGTGTTGGGCAGGGCGAGGGCGACCGCCTCGGGGGCCTTGTCGGAGAGTCCCGCGTCGGTGCGCAGACGGCGGAATACCTCGACGGAAGGTACTCCCGCTCGAATCCGGTAAGGGTCATTCAGAGCTGTCATGCGTTACATGTTAGAGGGTGTGCGAGGGCCACTCCAGCCCGACCGCAGGCGCGCTGGGTCCGGCCACTGCGCCGGGCGTGCGCTCAATGGAAGCGTGAGCAGGCCGTCTCGGGGCACACCTTGAACGAGAAGGTCAGGCTGCAAGGAGGCCATCGTGGAGATTTCGGGGCTCGTCAGCGCGATCGTGATCGGTATCGTCATCGGTGTTCTGGGGCGGCTCGTCGTCCCCGGGCGCCAGCACATCGGAATCCTGTGGACCATCCTGGTCGGCATCGTCGCGGCCCTGGTGGGTACGGCGATCGCGGCCGGCTTCGGCGTCGCCGACACCAAGGGCGTCGACTGGATCGAACTCGCCCTGCAGATCGCGCTGGCCGCCGTGGGCGTGGGCGCGTTGGACCGTTTCAAGGCGCGCCGCTGACGAGAGTCGGCGAGGGCGAGTCTGACACCTCCGTCTTCAGGTAACAGAGCGTGCACCGGGCCATCATCCCGGCTACAGTCAGCTATCACCTGAGCCTGAAATGGGACGGAATCATCCGAGGAGCCCGCCATGCCGCTTCTTCGTACAGGAGGCGTCGCCCTGTACTACGAGGTCGTCGGGGAAGGCGAGCCCCTCGTCTTCGTCCACGGCTCGTGGACCGACCACACCTCGTGGCAGCCCGCGATCGAAGCGGACATCCGTGCGTCGTTCCAGGTGATCAGCTATGACCGCCGTGGCCACAGCCGGAGCGAAGTCGTGGCAGGTCAGGGCAGGCGAAGACAGGACGAGGACGATCTCCAGGCGCTGATCGAACAGCTCGGGCCCGCGCCGGCGCACGTGGCGGGCAATTCCTTCGGCGCCATCATCACCCTCGGTCTGGCCGCCCGCCGTCCGGATCTGTTCCGCAGCATCACGGTGCACGAACCGCCCCTGCTCACGATCGTGGCCGACGACCCGGACGCCATGGAGGAGCTGCGTCCGACGGGGGCCTCGATCGACGCCGCACTCGCCCTTATCCGGCAGGGCGAGAACCAGCGGGCCGCGCGGTTGTTCGTGGAGGAAGTCGCGTTGGGCCCCGGTATGTGGGACCAACTGCCCGGTCCCGTACAGGACACGTTCGTACGCAACGCGCCCACCTGGCTGGACGAGCAGTCCGACCCCGGATGGGCGACGCTCGACATCGACGGGCTCTCCCGCTGCACCGCACCCGTACTCCTCACCCGAGGCACCACGAGCCCGGCATGGTTCACGACGGTCCTCGACCGACTGGCCGAGGCACTGCCGCAGGCGCAACGCCACACCATCGAAGGCGCGGGTCACATGCCCCACGCCACCCATCCGCAGCAGTACGTGGCCGTCCTCACCCGGTTCCTCCAGAGCCGGTAGGCGCTCCGCTCAGCAATCCCGCCGACGGACCGGCCGTGGGCCCAGGCGTTCGGCCGTGCCGACGAAGGCACGCACCCGTGCGCTCTCGCGCGCAGTGGGCCACACCAGAGACCACTCGGTGGTGGGTGCGTCGTGGAGCGGTACGAAGGTGATGCCGGGCGGTGTGTAGTGCCAGGTCACGTGCTCGTTCAAGGGGCTGACGACCTGTTGGGCGGCGATGAGGGTCAGGATCTCGTGGAAGGACCTGGCACGGGCACCGCGCGGGATCGGGCGTCCGAGCGGGGTGTGGCCGGGCAGCATGGCTTCGAGCCAGTAGTCGGGCACGTCCGGGCCGGCGTCGAAGAGGACGCAGTCCGCGAGGTCCTCCATCGACACCGACTCGCGCCCTGCCCAAGGGGAGTCGTCGGAGACCGCGAGCACCCGGCCCTCGGTCAGCACGCAGGCTCCCACGGACAGGTCGGGCTCACGCACCGGCAGCCACATGAGCTGGAGGTCGGTCCGCCCGGAGCGCAGCTCTGCGAACGGGTCGCTGAAGTGGAACTCCTTGACGACCACCTCGCACGCGGGGTGCTCCGCCGTGAACGCCTCGATCACCGGACGCAACTCCTGGCCCAGCGCACCCATCACACCCAGGCTCAAGGTGCCGCTCAGGTCGGTGCTCGCGACAGTGGCTCGGGCGAGGCTTTCGTTGATGAGGTCGTAAGCCAGCCCCAACTCCTCCCGCAGGCGCCGGCCCACGGGTGTCAGCACGACCGTGCGGCTGGTGCGGTCGAACAGGGCCGCGCCGATCCGCCGCTCCTGCTTCTTGATGGCCTGACTGACCCGGGCCTGGGAGACATGGAGCCGGGCTGCGGTGCGGCCGAAATGCAGCTCCTCCGCCAGCACCAGAAAGATCTCGATGTCTCTCAGTTCCATCAACGCCCCCCGATCGATAACCCCCTGATTATCGCCCTGATCGCGGATCTTAACTTGATCCGCCGTCAGCCCTCCGGGGAGGCTTCGCGCTGTAGGGGCACCGTGCGGGGTGGCCGGATTTCGTCGGCCCGGTCCCCCGGCGGCCGCAGGCTAGTCGGCGCGGCCCGTCGCCGCCACGGTCACACCCAGGCCGATCATCGCGATCCCGCCCGCTCCGCCGACCATCGACAGACGGCGGTCCGAGCGGGCGAACCAGGAGCGGGCCGCCGAGGCGCCCAGGCCCCACAGGGTGTCGGTGATCATGCCGATGGCGACCGGGACCAGCCCCAGCACCATCATCTGGAGGGGGACGCGGCCCGCCGAGTGGTCCACGAACTGCGGCAGCACCGCCGCGAAGAAGACGACGCCTTTGGGGTTGGTGACACCCACGAAAATACCGTCCAGGACGGTGCGCAGATCGCCGCGCCGCTCACCCGCCGGGGCGGCCATGGTCGCCGCGCGCATCTCCTTGCGGTGCCGGAAGGCCTGCACGCCGAGGTAGACGAGATACACCGCCCCGGCCAGCTTCACGCCCATGAACACCGTCGCCGAGCTCTCCACCAGCGCGCCGAGACCCCACGCCACCGCGATCACCAGGAGGTACGAACCGAGCAGGTTGCCCAGGACGGTCGCGAGCGCGACGCGGCGGCCGTGCGCAAGGGCCCTGCCGATCACGAACAGTACGCTCGGCCCCGGAATCACGATCACCAACAGCGACATCGCCGCGAACGCGAGAATGCTCTCCGTGGACACCATGTATCCGCCACCTCCTGCGCTTGTCTGCCGGAGATCATAGAAACAGACGCCGGACCCTCGCCTCTAGACACATCCACCCACCGAAATCACCGGGTCCGGACAGGTACGGTCTCTTTACGCTGCGGGGGCCGTGTACGTGAGGCATGCCGTACCCCTTAGGCGGTGAGGAAATCAGTGGCGCCCCGTCAGGTGAGCCGTTACCTTCCGCCTGACCGCAGTGAGTCGCGCAACACGAACGCGAAGGGTGCCGCATGGAGATCGAGGGCGTACGAACCGATCGACTGGGCCTCTTGATCGACCAGTTCGACCGGGCCAGGGAGATGGCGCAGGTACGGCTGACGGGGCTCGGCGACGAGGAGTACCTGTGGGAGCCGGCGCCCGGCAGCTGGTCGGTCCGGCGCCGGGAGGACGCGGTGACTCCCCGGGCGTTCGGGCCGGGCGATTGGGTCCTCGACCTGGGCGCCCCGGACATCCCGGCCAACGAGTACGCCGAGGTCGCCCGGCAGGCCGCCGACGGCATGACCGTTGCCAAGATCGCCGATGACTGGAGCGTGAGCGTCGAGCGGGTGGAGCAGGTCCTCGCCCACACCGGTGAGCCGGAGCCCGACCAGACACCGATCACGACCATCGCGTGGCGCCTGGCACACCTGCACTTCCACTTCGCGGGCGCCTATGAGTGGACATTCGGTGAACGACGGCAGGAACCGAAGCTGCTGGTCGACTTCACCCCGTCCGCAAGCGTGGCACTGGAGCGGTTCTGGCCGCTGATCGACCGCTGGCGCGACAGTGTGGCAGCCCTGACGGAGGAGCAGCTCGACACGGTCGGCCTCTCCCAGTACCCGTACAGCAACGACTCCGAATACCCCTACGTCAACGTGCTGGCGTCCGCCAACATCGAATTCATCCACCACATGGCCGAGATCGCGCTGCTCCGCGACCTGTGGCAGGCCCGCTTCACCGCCGACGGGAAGTAGACCCGCGCCTCAGCCGCGCGGTGGACCCGGCTCAACCCGTCTGCTCAGCGGCGCTGTCCAACGCATCGGCTCCGCCCCGGAGCAGCCCCTCGTCGGCGGGATAGGGCCGTTCGCCGGGCAGGAGTCGCCGGGCGGTGTCCAGGTCTCCGTCCCGTACGTGGGCGTGGATCTGGCGGGCGATCGGGGTGACGTCGGTGATGGAGGTGATCCACTCGTCGGCGTAGCGATGTGCGGCCTCGCCGGACAGGCCGAGCTGGAGCGCCCGGTGGGACAGGGGCTGGAGGTGCAGGTCGCGTTCGGGATCCCACTGCACTCGGGCGGGAGCCCGCTTCAACTGGCGCTGCCACGCGGCGCGATCGGGGTGGAGGCCCCGTTCGTAGTGGGACAGACAGGAGTGTTCCAGCGCCCACTCGAAACCCTCGCGGGTGATCTCCACGGCCAGGACGGTCTCCTGGCCCTCCTTGGTGCCCCAGCCGCAGCGGTACATCATCCACAGGAACGACGGTTTGATCCACGTCATCCGGTCCCGCTTCCACACGTCCGGGAACCGGCCCTCGCTCGCCGCAGGCACGCCGATCTCCGGCCTGTACGCCTGGTAGACGGTGATGGTGGAGGCCGTGTACTGGGCCCGGATCTGATACTTGGGTTCTTCCACGATCACCAGAGTGGACACACCGGTCGGCGCGCGCCATCGAATTACCGTGGCGTGACACCGTCGAACCGGTAAGAACCTGGCGTCCCGCTGCCGCACACGGAGGTATCCCATGCTTGCGTCCTGGTACGACGAACAAGGCCCTGCCGCCGACGTCCTGCGCGTCGGCGAACTGCCCGACCCCACCCCGGGCCCCGGCGAGGTCCGCGTCCGTGTCGCCGTCTCGGGCATCAACCCCGGTGACACCAAGAAGCGGCGTGGCTGGCTCGGTTCGTCCATGCCGTACCCGAGAGTTGTCCCGCACAGCGACGCGGCGGGAGTCGTCGACGCCGTGGGCGACGGGGTCGACGCCCGGCGCGTCGGGCAGCGGGTATGGGTGTACGGGGCGCAGTCCTACCGCCCGTTCGGCACCGCCGCCCAGTACACCGTCGTGCCCGACCACCAGGCCGTCCCATTGCCCGACCACCTCGGCGACGAACTCGGCGCGAGCCTGGGCATTCCCGGGATCACCGCCCACCGCACCGTCTTCGCGGACGGCCCGGTCGACGGGCAACTCGTTCTGGTGCACGGCGTCCTGGGCGGTGTCGGCTCGCTGGCCGCCCAGCTGGCCCGCTGGGCCGGAGCCACCGTCATCGCCACCGTGCGTCGCACCGCCGACCTCGACCGCGTCGCCCCGGCCGTGGTCTCCCACGCCGTCGCCCTGGACACCAACGATCCGGCGGAGGCGATCCGCACCCACGCGCCCCGGGGCGTCGACCGGATCATCGAGGTGGCCCTGTCCGACAACGCCGACCTCGACAACGCCGTCGCCGCGAACGAGGCCGTCATCGCCGCCTACGCCACCCGCGCGGACCGCACCGAACTCCCCTTCTGGCCGCTCCTGTTCAACAACGTGACCCTGCGGCTCTTCGGCAGCGACGACTTCCCCGTCGAGGCCAAGCGGCAAGCCGCCCGTGACCTGACGGCGGCGGCCGCCGTGGGCGCGCTCACCGTCGAGGTCGGCGAGCGCTTCCCGCTGGCGGACATCGCCAAGGCCCACAACCGCGTGGACACCGGGGGCCGTGGCCGCGTGCTGCTCACCGTGCCCCAGTAGCAGCGGACCCCAAGTGCACTCACCGTGGCTCGGTGGGCGAGGACCGTACTGATCAGGGTGACGGCCCGGGGGTCCCGTCAGCGGCCCCGGCGGGCGTTCAGCCGGGCCGCCTGGCGCGTCAGGTGGTCGCGTTCCGCGAGGTTGGGGGCCTTTTGAGCCGCCTCAGCGTACAGGCGTGCCGCCGTCGCCAGGTCGCCGTCGCGCTCGTGGAGGTACGCGGCCACCGCGGTGTGGCGGGGTAGTGATTCGTCCAGGGCCAAGAGCGCCGCCAGCCCCGCGCGCGGTCCGTCGGCCTCGCCGACGGCTACCGCGCGGTTGAGCCGGACGACCGGGCTGTCTGTCAGGCGCGCGAGCTCGTCGTACCACTCGACGATCTGCACCCAGTCGGTCTCCTCGGCGGTGCGCGCGTCGGCGTGGAGGGCGGCGATGGCGGCCTGGGCCTGGAACTCGCCGAGGCGGTCGCGGGCGAGGGCCGCCTGCAGGATCGCGACGCCCTCGGCGATCGCCTTGGTGTCCCATCGGCCGCGGTCCTGCTCGGCGAGCGGCACCAGGCTGCCGTCGGGTGCGGTGCGGGCGGCGCGCCGGGCGTGGTGGAGCAGCATGAGGGCGAGCAGCCCCGCCACCTCGGGGTG
Organism: Streptomyces melanogenes; assembly: GCF_014649795.1. Taxonomy (GTDB): domain Bacteria; phylum Actinomycetota; class Actinomycetes; order Streptomycetales; family Streptomycetaceae; genus Streptomyces; species Streptomyces noboritoensis. The sequence continues at coordinate 783,689 of NZ_BMTS01000001.1, read as the reverse complement.
GTCGATCGCGGCCGCGAGCTGCCGGGTGAGCCGGATGGCCTCGGCGGCGAGGTCGACGTCGCCGGAGTAGCCCTCGTTGAAGACGAGGTAGAGGACGCGCAGCACGGTGGCGACGTCGCCGGGCTGGTCGAAACGCACCCCGGATACGGTCCGCTTGGCCCGGCTGATCCGCTGCGCCATCGTCGCCTCGGGCACCAGATAGGCCTGGGCGATCTGACGGGTAGTCAGCCCACCCACGGCGCGCAGGGTGAGCGCGACCGCGGACGACGGCGTCAGTGACGGGTGGGCGCACAGGAAGTAGAGCTGGAGCGTGTCGTCCACCGCGGGCGTGGGCCCCGGCGTCGGTTCCTCGTCGACGAGGTCCTCACGTCTGCGCCGGGCGGTGTCCGCCCGGGTCGCGTCGAGGAACCGGCGCCAGGCCACGGTGACCAGCCAGCCCTTCGCATCCCGCGGAGGGTCGGCCGGCCACACGCGGACCGCCTCGACCAGCGCGTCCTGCACGGCGTCCTCGGCCGCCGCGAAGTCGGCTCCGCGGCGGACGAGGATCCCGAGCACGCTCGGTGTGAGGCTCCTCAGCAGAACCTCGTCCACCTCAGTGGCACTCGGTGACGTTGGGCTGCGCGGCCAGGAAGGGACGCACCTCCAGCCACTCGTGGATCGGCTTCCCGCCCGCCCCGGGGGCGGCCGACAGCTCCCCGGCCAGCTCGACGGCGCGCTCGTAGGTGTCGACGTCAATCACCATCCACCCGGCGATGAGGTCCTTGGTCTCGGCGAACGGACCGTCGGTGACGGGCGGGCGCCCCTCGCCGTCGTAGCGGACCCACGCCCCTTCGGGCGCGAGCGCCTGACCGTCGACGTACTCGCCGGTCCCCTCCAGCCGGGCCGCGAAGTCCCGCATGTACTGGATGTGGGCCGAGATCTCCTCGGGCGTCCACTGGTCCATGGGAACGTCGTTGACCGCCGCCGGGGCGCCGCGGTAGTGCTTGAGCAGCAGGTACTTGGCCATGGTGACTCTCCTCGGTACTGGTGCGACCCATTGTGGTCGCCTTCACTACCGGGACGGAGCCAGCCACGGGTTCTCGACATCGCCGCCAGAATTTCTTGGCTCTTTTTTCGGCCCTCCTGATTCGAGCCCCGGCCTAACGCCCGTCGGCCACCTGAGCTCAAGATCGCTCAGAACGCCTTGACGAGGTCACGCGGGTGGGACGACGGACCGATCGCCGCTGCCCCACCCGCCTCACGGCACCTGCCCGAGTCGACTATCCGGGCCAGCCCCACTGCTTCACGCGCTTGAAGCCACCGTCGGGGCAGTACATGCTGATGCCACGGCGGTCGCCCTGCCACGGGCCGGGGCCGTAGTTCAGCTGCTTCTGCAGGGATCCCTTCTTGCACAGAATGCTGGCCCCGTATCGGGCGGGACCGTGCCCGTCGCACCACACGTTGGCCGAGGTGCTGTTCTCCCAGTTCGTATGACACTTCAGGGCCTGGACGCTCGCCTGACCGGACGACGCACTGCTCGCCGTGCCGGCCGCGACCGCCGGTGCCACGGGGGCCGCGACGGCCAAGGCCGTCGCCACCGACAACACCGCTCCACGCAATTGCACTTGGTTCCTCCCGTTTCGGCTTCCGTGCCACGCCCTGTCTGCCGGGGGTCAGGTCCCGACTCGGGCGCCGCGGTCGTCAACGAAGCTACAAAGCACCTCGTGAGCAGTCATCCAACGTACGGTTGACCTTCCGGTAGACCGCGCGCGGTAGCGCCGTGGGGAGGTCAACTTTGGCGGTACACAGCCGCCACCCCGCCCCCGGACACGACGACGCCGGGGTGCCCGATCGGGCACCCCGGCGCGAAGTCGAAGGCGAGGAAAGCGAAGGGACTATTTCAGTGGAGTGGAGAAGGAAGTCCGTTCATGGCCTCGCACGGCCAACAGTAGCAGTCAGGCGGGGATCAGGTCGCGCAGGTTTTCCGGGGTGAGGATGCGGGAGCCGGGGTGCAGTCCCTCCGGGCGTTCCAGGCCGACGTAGGTGACCGGGCCGTCCGGGACCGACACACCGTCCCACAGCGTGGTGGGCGTCGCCCCGTCGGCCATCAGGTCGGTGAGGTAGCGGACCGTGAGGTGGTCGCGCTCGACGATGCCGCGCAGCAGCGTGGCGACCGATACCCGGTTGCCCTCGACCCGGTTGGAGTTCGGGGTGCCCGTCAGGTAGAGGTGCAGCCACTTGGCGTGCCAGCGGCCGTCCTCGCCCCGTACGAACACCAGCGGCAGCGCGACACGGCCCGTACCGCGCAGCTCCGACTTCATACGGACCGTGCGCGCTTCGAAGGGGCGGCCCGCCTGCTCGGTCTCACGCAGCATGAAGCCGAAGAACGACTCCTCCACCTCCTCGAAACCCTCCCCCGAGAAGATGTTGACCTGCGGGACGATGAAGGTGCCGCGCACGGCGCCCAGGCGCAGGTTGATGAACTCCGAGGCACCGGCGGGCGCGTCGGTGATGTCGCCGGAGTGCTCGCCCTCGAGCTCGGTGAGCGTGGTGTACGACAGCCAGGCCACGGTCTCGTACGACGCGTCCAGCATCAGCGCCGACAGGTCGAAGTCGGTGCTGCGGCTCGTCTGCTTCCAGTGGACGAAGAACCGCAGCAGCTCGCCGTCGACCGGGGAGAGCGAGCCGCGCGGCAGCACACCGAGGCCCGCCGCCGTCGCCTTGCCGCTGAGCGGGAGTGCGACGTCGAGGACATCGGGGTCGATCAGCAGGTGGCCCGGGTCAGGCAGACGCACGCGTATCTCGGCGTCCAGGGCGGCGATCAGACGCTCGCACTCGGCCGCGGGCACGGGCGGGCGGGTGTCGTCGCTCACCCAGGCACGGCCGCGGCTGTTGACGAAGACACGGCGTGCGCCGCCCTCACGGGCGCGGTTGTGCAGGTGCTCGCGCACCGACAGCAGGACCCGGCCGGACACCTGCGGGGCGACCCGCTCGGCGGCGGCGACCACCACGTCACGCTCGTCCTGGGTGCCGCACGCGCGCAGCAGGTGGTCCAGCGAGCGGAACAGCTTGCCCGGGGCGGACTCCAGCAACCGCGCCGCACCGGTGACGTCGCCCGCGCCGAGCAGCTCCGCCGCGCGGCTGTCGAAGGACCGGGCCACCTTCTCCCCACGGGCGACGGCGAACACATCGGCCGCGTGCGGCCAGCGCTCCGCGTACTCGCGGGCGTGCAGCCGCTCCCCCAGGCGCTTGAACGCCTCGCGGTGCGCACCCACATCGGCGAGCTTGGCCGGGGACGCCGCCACGACCGCGTCGAGCCCGGCGAGCAGGGCGCGCCGCACCGGGCGGGACGGCGAGCGGAACCGGGTCGGCTCCACGAGGGTCACGTCGCCGTCCGACAGCGCGCAGGCCAGCCGGAGCACATCGGTGACCGTGTCCAGGAGCAGACCCGCACCGGCCTCCAGCCGGGCGCGGTTGACGACGGCACGGTTCTCCCGGACCGGGATCTCCTCGGGCTGCGGACCGTCCACGCAGTGCCCGGCGAGCGCGGCCAGGTCGAGCAGCGCCTCCTCGCCCAGTGGCGTGACGCTCCCGGCCAGGGCCAGGTACAGGGCGGTGACCTCGTCGTCCGGGGTGCCGCCCAGGTGCAGGACGGTCAGGCGGTCACCCGCCGCGGCGATCAGCTCGTCGTGCGCGGCGAGCATCTGGGTGTACGTGTGCTGGTAGGTGCCGTAGGACGGGAGGGTCAGCAGGTCGAGCACGCCCGTGCTCAGCTGGGCGAGCGTGCTTTCGCGCGAGGCGTCGTCGGCGAGCGCCTCGTTGATGCACCGCGCCCAGAAGTCGAACGTGTCCGGCACGTTGGCCGGGAAGTCGATGAAGTAGGCGTTGTGCTGGACGTGGTCGCCGACCATCGCGCGGACCGTGTCCAGCGTCCGTACGGCGGTGTCGACGACTGTCCCCTCGTCCAGCGCCGACAGGTGCCCCAGCAGGTCCGCCGACAGCTTGAAACCCACCGCCATCAGCGCGGCGTCGAACTGCCGTGCCGCGACACCGCCTTGCCCTGCGGGTCCGCAGGGGGCGGGAAGGCGGTGGGTGTGCCGGATGACCAGGGGTTCGAAACGGTGGACCATCCGGGAATGATCCCAGAGCCGTACGAACCGACGCACTCGGGTTTTCGTACGCCGCGTGCCGCGCGACCGCCTCAGCCGGTGAACCCCGGCACCACCAGGCCGGATTCGTACGCGATCACCACCGCGTGGGTCCGGTTCTGCGCGCCGAGTTTGGTCAGCACGTTCCCGACGTGCGTCTTCACCGTCTCCAGGCTCACCGTCAGCGACTGTGCGATCTCCGGGTTGGACAGGCCGGTGGCCATCAGCCGCAGTGTCTCCTCCTCCCGCCCCGTCAGCGCCGCCCGCGGCAACGCCTCGGCGGAGCCCAGCGGGCGGGCGGCGACCATCCGGCGCAACGCGGCCGGAAAGAGGATCGCCTCCCCGGCCGCGACCACCCGTACCGCCTCCGCGATCTGCCGGACCGGATGCCGCTTGAGCACGAACCCGCTGGCCCCCGCGCTGAGCGCGGCGGTGACGTAGTCGTCGTTCTCGAACGTGGTGATCACCACGACCTTCGGCGGTGGCGCCGACTCGGCCAGCAACTGCCGGGTGGCGTCGATGCCGTTGCGACGCGGCATACGTACGTCCATCAACACCACGTCCGGGCGCAGCCGCAGCGCCTGATCGACCGCCTCGACGCCGTCGGCGGCCTCCCCGACCACCGCGATCCCCGGCTGTGCCGCGAGCAGGGTGCGCAGACCGCTGCGGGTCACCTCGTCGTCGTCCGCGATGAGGAGGGTGACGGGGTTGGCGGGGCCGGTGCCGTCAACCGCCGCACGGCTGGTCGTGACGGTTGCGCCCACATCAGAGTCGATCATGCGGACAACCGTACGGGCAGCCGGACCGCCAACCGCCAGTGCCGCGACCCGTCCGGGCCGGCCTCGAACTCACCGTGCAGCAACCGCACCCGCTCGGCCAGCCCGGACAGGCCGTGCCCGGACGTCGGGAAGGAACGCGGGCCCGGGCCCGTCCCCTCCCCGGTCCGGTTCACCACACTCAGCTCAAGCCCGTCCGGCTCGGCCGCCACGCGCACCTTTATCGGACCGCCCGCCCCGTGCCGCAACGCGTTCGTCAGCCCCTCCTGCAGGATCCGGTACGCCGCCCGGGAGAGCGTCCCCTGTACCTGCGCCAACTCGCCCGACAGCCGCGGCTCCACCACCGCGCCCGCATGCCGCAACCGGTCGAACAGCTCGGGCAGGTCGGCCAAGGTCCGGGTCGGCGCCGTCTCCGCCTTCTGCTCGCGCAGTACGCCCAGGACGTAGTCCAGATCCTCCAGCGCGGCACGGGTCGACTCCTCGATGCTGCGCAGGGCCGCCCGCGCGGCCACCGGGTCGGCGCAGAGCACCTCGCCCGCCACCGCCGCCTGGATCGTGGTCGCCGTCAACGTGTGTCCGATGGAGTCGTGCAGCTCGTGGGCCAGCCGGTTGCGTTCGGCCAGCCGCAGCTCCCGCTCGGCCGCCAACGCGAGCCGCTCGGCCGACGACGGCCCGAGCAGCCTGGGCGCCGACCACCGCAGGGTATGCGTCACCACCGCACATACCGACGCCGCCAGCAGCAGACAGCAGGTTGCTACCACCCAGCTCCGCCAACCCGGCTCGGCCCGCACCGACCAACCGAACAGACTCAGCCCCGCTTCGGCGCGGAACCACCCCATCGCCGGGAGTGTCAGGCCCGCGACCAGCAGCACACCGCTGACCAGCGCACCCGTCCACCCCAGTGCCACGTGCAGCAGCGACCAGAGAGGAGTCCGCCAACGGTCGGCGGCGGACGGCGAGGTCGACGTCGGCGCGGTGCCTGGCTCGTTCGTCCGCCGACGTGCGGTCACCGGGGCCGCCAACGGCACGCTCAGCAGTCGACGGGCCAACGGGATCAGCGCCCGCCGCGTCGTGCGCGCCAGCCCGACCGCTCCGATCAATACGGCCCAGACCAGGAGGACGAGGACCACCTGCACTCCATAGGGAGCGGACGGCCACACCAGCGTCGGCACCAGCGCGAAAGGCAGCAGCGGAAGACTCGCCACCGCGCCGCAATAGGCGAACAGCATGCCCGAATACGTGGAGCCGCGCAGCAGCGGCCGAAATCCCCTGATCATGATCGCCCCAGTATGACCGGGCAGCTCACGGTCGCCCTCCCCCGATCGGGGGAGCAGATTCTCCCGCCTTCACGCGATGCGCACCCGACACCCCGCACCCCATGATCGTGCCCTGCCCGGTTGACGGAAGGACGGCAGTGAGCACGCAACGTACAGAGATAGAGATACCGCCGCATCACACGGCATCGAGTTGGGCGGTCGATTCCCTTGACCCCCATCACCGTGGCACGCGGCCGCCGAGCGGCAAGAACGGCCTTGCCCAGCCCGCGACGGTGCTGGGCGTCATCGCCCTGAGCACGTCGATCGTCTTCATCGGCGGCCCGCTCGGCGTCATCGGCCTGATCCTGGGCGTCGCCGCCCTGGCGACGGCGAAGAGGACCGGCGTCGGCCGCGGCAAGGCCATCACCGCCGTGGTGACCTCGGCCATCGCGATCGTGGTGTCCGTCCTGGTCGCCGTCGTCACGGTCTGGTACGCCAACAAGACGCAGGGGTGCTACCAGCCCGACACCTTCCATGAGTACAAGCAGTGCGTCCGCCAGCAGTTCACCGGCAACTGACGGGCGACGACATACCGGCCGGGCGATCACCCCCGTCGACGGACGCCCGCCGCACACGTCACCCATAGGCACCCGCCGACATGCCCGAACGCCATGCGGGATCGAGAATGAGTGGTCACCGGCGTCGCGGCGCGCCCCGGCAGAGAGGCCCTCCCCATGCCTGGACCTTCTCGTCGTCCGGCCGGGCCACGCCGTGGGCACGCGCGGACCGACCGGATGCTCCGTACACTGCTGCGCCGCCGCAAGCGGGCGCTGAGCAGTGCGGACGTGACGGTCGCCGATCAGCCCCAGGTGCGCCGCGCGGTGACGGCGGCCGCGCTCGGCAACACCATGGAGTGGTTCGACTTCGGTGTCTACGCCTATCTGGCCGGGACCATGGGCAAGGTCTTCTTCCCGTCGAGCTCGCCGGGCGTCCAGGTCGTCTCCACCTTCGCGACCTTCGCCGCGGCCTTCCTGGTCCGGCCGCTCGGCGGGCTGGTGTTCGGCCCGCTCGGCGACCGGATCGGGCGGCAGAAGGTGCTCGCCGCGACGATGATCATGATGGCGGCGAGCACCTTCGCGGTGGGGTTCCTCCCCACGTACGCGACAGTCGGCTTCGCCGCGCCCCTTCTGCTCCTGGTCTGCCGGCTCGTCCAGGGGTTTTCGACCGGCGGCGAGTACGCGGGAGCCACCACGTACATCGCCGAGTACGCGCCCGACCGGCGCCGCGGATTCCTGGGCAGCTGGCTCGACTTCGGCACCTTCGTCGGGTACGCCCTGGGGTCCGGCCTGGTCACGATCCTCACGGTCACGCTCGGCACGAAGGGGCTGGAGGACTGGGGGTGGCGCATCCCCTTCTTCGTCGCGGGGCCGCTCGGTCTGATCGGCCTGTACATGCGGCTGAAACTGGAGGAGACCCCGGCCTTCAAGAAGGAGGCCGCCTACACGGCGGCGGAGGGCGGGGGCGACGCGCCCTCGACCGAGGAGGCGCCTCCGACGGCCAGAGGAACCCTCAAGGAGATCTTCACCAAGCACTGGCACGCGGTGCTCATCTGCATGGGCCTCGTCCTGCTGTACAACGTCACCAACTACATGGTGACGTCCTACCTTCCGACGTACATGACCGTCACCCTCGACGAGAACGACACCACGGCGCAGTTGCTGGTGCTCGGCACCATGCTGCTCGTGGTCCTCACCATCACGACGGTGGGCCACACCTCGGACCGCTGGGGCCGCAGGCCGGTCTTCCTGGCGGGCAGTGTCGCCCTCATCGCTCTCGCACTGCCCGCGTTCCTGCTGATCCGGGAGGGCGGCATCCTGCTTCCGGCGGTGGGCTGCGCGGTCCTGGGCCTGCTGCTGGTGTGTTTCGCGGGCACGGCCGCCTCCACCCTGCCCGCGCTGTTCCCCACCCGGTTGCGCTACGGCGCGCTGTCCATCGCCTTCAACATCTCGGTTTCGCTGTTCGGCGGTACGACGCCGCTGTTCACCTCGGCGCTCGTGGAGGTGACGGGGAACGACCTGGTCCCGGCGTACTACCTGATGGTGGCCGGGGTCATCGGTCTCGTATCCACGCTCTTCCTGCACGAGACAGCGGGCAAGCCGCTGCGCGGGTCCGGGCCGATGGTCGAGACACACGGCGAGGCGGAACGCCTGGTCGCCCACAGCCGGGCGGCGGCCGGGCGCCAGGCGCGGGACATCTGGATCCGGCTGCGCCATCCATGGGCCCAGCGCCCTCCCGGGGACGGCCGCGACTGAGCACCCGGCGGAGCGGAAACCCCCGGTCGCCCATGCCGCGCCCCCTCGATCAGCCGGTGACCACGTCCGCCGAGCGCACCGCCCGGGTCGCCGGTGACACCGCGAGGCGCACCACACTGCCCGGGGCGACGGCCGGTGCCTCGGGCGGCAGGGCCCAGGCGACGGTGCGGTCCGCGTCGCCCGTGTCCAGCGCCAGGAAGCGCGGTGCGCTCTCGCGTCTGCGCGGCTCCATGCGCAGCACCTCGCCGGTGACCGTGTGCGGAGCGCGTCGCTCCAGGACGGCGAGGGTCAGGTAGTACGCGGCCAGCGCGCCGAAGGAGACGATCGCGACCGTCTCCCCCACCAGCAGCCCGGAGCGGTCCATGGCGTGGCCGAGCCAGCCGTGGGCGCTGCCGAAGTTGCCGGGCATCAGCGCGAGGAACGCCACGAACAGCGTCCAGCGCCCGAAGCGGCCCGCCACCAGGACGCCCAGCAGGGCGATGCCCACCCAGCCGGCGCTCAGCAGCAGCCCGGGGCGGCGCAGCGAGTGGTCCGCGTCCGGGCCGGTGGTCACCGCCCAGTCGGGCTGCCGCAGGACCGCGAAGAGGTACAGGCCCACCGCCACCACGCCCGCCGCGCACGCCAACTGCAGCAGTCGGGCCGTGGTGGCTCCGAAGCCGGGGCGCAGCCGTGGATAGCGGATCCGTACGGGACGCCAGGTGCCGCCGTACGAGGACCAGACCCGGCGCTTGTCGCCCGCGTCGAAGCCAAGCAGTCGCCCGGCCCGGCTGGTGACGCCGAGCGCGGTGCCGTATCCGAGGTAGCGGTCCCAGACGGTGACGGCCGCCGGTGGCAGTGGGGCGAACTCCTCGTGGGCGTGCAGCCAGGCTTGGACTCCGGCCCAGTGCCCGGCCCGTTCGAGCCCGCGCGGGGTGGCCCGTTCACCGAGCGACCTGGCCAGCAGCCACATCAGCGGGAGTGCCGGGAGGACCGCGACCGCCAGGGCGCCGCGGATGCCGTGTCCGCCGGAGACGGCGGCCACGCCGAACAGCGCGCCAGGGGCGAAGAGCGTCATGAACAACGCCGTGGCGAGCAGCGGTGCGAACCGGGTCCGGGACAGCCCGCGCCGCCGTGCCTCGACGACGATCTCCTGGCGCAGCGCGCCGTTCCAGGCCTTCGCACGCTCCTCGCCGCGGAAGGCGATCGCCCCGATCGGGGCACCTGTCTCGCCCGCGCGCTCGGCGACTCGGGCGAGGACGCGCCGCTCGTACGGGGTGAGGTCCGCCGCGTCCTTGCCGGTGAGGTGCACGGTGCTGTGCGCCGGGTCGTCGGCGGGCTGGCGCAGCTCCAGGAGGCCGCGCGCCGCGAGGTCGAGGAGGGTGGCCGCGGCGGCGCGGTCGACGGACCGCCACCGGTTGGCCAGCAGCGCGACCACGGCGGGCGACTCGGGCTCGGGCCCGAATTCCTGTGTGGCGGGGGCGGCTTCCACGGCGCCGTTGCGCGTGGCCGCGAGGGCGATCCCGAACGCCGCGAGCCACAGGGCGATCAGCCCGGCGCCGCTCCAGTAGAGCTCGGCTTCGAACGTCACGCGAATCTCACCTGCACCGCGTCCTGAACCACGGCACCGGCCTCGAAGTACTCCTTGCGCCCGTGCGCCCCGCCCAGACCGGCGAGCAGGTTGCCCGGGAAGCTCTCCAGGGCGGTGTGATAGCTCTGCACGGCGCTGTTGTAGAACTGCCGCGCGTACGCGATCCTGTCCTCCGCCGTGGTCAGCTCCTCCTGCAGCGTGGCGAAGTGCCGGTCGGCCTTCAGCTGCGGATAGTTCTCGCCCAGCGCGAGCAACCGGCCCAGGGACGCGGTCAGCGCGTCCTCGGCGGCCGCCTGGTCCACGATCCCGAGGCCGCCGCCCGTGGCCACCCCGCGCGCTGCCACCACCGCTTCGAGCGTGGCACGCTCGTGCGCGGCATACCCGCGCGCCCCCTCGACCAGATTCGGTATCAGCTCGTGCCGCCGCTTCAGTTGGACGTCGATCTGCGCCCACGACGCCTGCGTCTGGTTGCGCAGCCGGACCAACCGGTTGTACGTCCGGACGAGCCACCACGCCAGTACGGCGATCAGCACGGCGCTGATTCCACCCACGATGACACCCACGGTGTCGCCCCCCAAGAAAAGATCCAGAACCCCATGGCCCGGCCCCGGGCCGAGCCAGCAGATCTTATGGCCATACGGCGCCGTGCACCGCCATGGAATTCGAGCACCGTCCCGGGGCGGCGGGGCCCGGGCCGCCGCACGCGGACAATTCGCTGTGACCTGGGACGGTGTGTCCGTAGGGTTCCCGCATGACGGATGAGAGCGAGCAGGCGGTGCGGGCGGCGGTGAAGGGGGAGCTGCGGCTTCTCGAACCTGAGGTGCGCGCTTCCCCGGAGCGTGTCCTGGAACTCCTCGATCCGGAGTTCACCGAGATCGGGGCATCCGGACGCCGGTGGGATGTGGCGTCGATCCTCACGGCGACCGGTGACGGCACGGTGTCCCCGGAGTCTCCCGTCAACGTCACCGAGATGTCCGGCGTCGTCCTCGCCCCGGGCATCGTGCACCTGACGTATTTCTCCGAACACCAGGGCCGCCGGGTGTGGCGGAGCTCCGTGTGGCGCCTGACGGACGCGGGTTGGCGCATGTACTTCCATCAGGGCACCCCGACGGGCTGAGCCCGCACAACCGGCACACCTCCTCAGCGGGTGGCGACGAGGCCGTCCACCAAGGCGCGGAGTCCCTCCAGGTAGGTGTCCTCGGCGGTCAGCGGGGCCCAGTGGTCCGCGACCTGTGCCAAGCGGGGCAGCTCGTCCGGGTCGAGATCGGCGAAGACCCGCTCCCGGTAGGTCGTCCGGTCGTCCTCCGCGCGCCGCCGGGCCGCCGTCGTCCGGATCACGATCTCTCCGGCGGTGTAGTACCAGATCGCGCGGTACCCGTGCACGGCTCGCTCGGGCGACAGACCGCAGGCGACCAGCCCGTCGACGATCTGCTCGACGAACCACAGGGCGGATTCGGACATCAGGTCGTCGGCGGTCAGCACCTCCACGATCCAGGGGCAGGTGGCGAGCGCCTCGTGGATCGCGGCTGCTGCGACGACGATCCGTTCGCGCGGCCGGTCGGGCAGTTCGGGTCGGCGCAGCGTCCGCGTGGCGTAGTCGTCCAGCAGCAGGACGAGCAGCTCTTCCTTGTTGCGTACGTGGTGGTAGAGCGCCATCGGCGTACTGCCGATCTCCGAGGCCAGCCGACGCATCGTCAGCCGGTCGACGCCGTCCGCGTCCACGATCCGGCGGGCCGTCCCGATGACCTCCTCGCGGGAGATACGGGGAGGTCGGCCGGTGGCTTTGCGCGGTGCGGGCGGTTGCGGCATGCCCTCATCATCCCCCAGCTCTCGACAGCGGCGATCCTCTGGGGCTAGTTTTCTTACATGTACAAAAACTTACGCGGGCGTCCCGGAGTGGTGCTGGCGGCCGTGGCCGTCGCCCAGTTCGCCGTCGCCCTGGACCTTTCGGTGGTCAACGTCGCCCTGCCCACGATCCGCACCGCGCTGGGGTTCGCGCCGCTCCAACTGCCGTGGGTGGTGCACGTATACGCCCTCACGCTCGGCGGATTCCTGCTACTCGGGGGCCGCGCGGCCGACTTGTACGGCCGACGTCGGCTGTTCGTGCTGGGGTTGGCGGTCTTCGGGCTGTGCTCGCTGGCGGGCGGCCTGGCCCAGGCACCCTGGGAACTGATCGCCGCCCGCGCCGGTCAGGGCCTGGGGGCCGCCGCAGCCGCCCCGGCCGCACTGGCGATGCTCACCACCACGTTCACCGAGGGTCCACGGCGGGTGCGCGCGTTGGGAGTGTGGAGTGCCGTGAACGCGGCGGGCGGAGCACTGGGTGTACTGGCGGGTGGGCTGCTGACCGAGTACGCGGGTTGGCGCTGGGTGATGCTGATCAACCTGCCCATCGTGGCGGTTGCTCTGCCACTGGTTATCGCGGGCGTACCCGCCGACGCACGCCCCGCCCGGCGCGAGCGGCTCGACGTGCTCGGCACCGTCCTGGCGACCGGTGGAATCGGGTTGCTCGTGCTCGGTGTCGTCCGCACCGACACCCACGGGTGGGGCTCCGCATCCACCTGGGTAACGCTCGCCACTGCGGCCGCGCTCCTGGCCGCCTTCGTCCTCGTCGAATCCAGGGCAACCGCGCCCCTGTTGCGCCTCGGCCTGCTGCGCAGCCGCTGGGTCGCGGGCGCCAACGTGCTGGCGTTCTTCTCCACGGCCGGGCAGTTCGCGGCGTTCTACTTCGTGTCGCTGTACATGCAGCAGGTGTTGGGCATGGGTGCGGCGGCGACCGGCGCCGCGTTCCTGCCCTTCTCCGTGAGCCTGATCGCGGGCACCGTCGTCGCGACCCGCGTCACCTCGGCACGCACCCCTCGCGCATCCCTGGTGTCCGGCGCCCTGCTGGCGGCCGCGGGTCTGGCCTGGTTCGCCCGCATCAGTCCCCACGGCGGTTTCCTCACCGACGTGCTCGGCCCCTGCATCATCACCGGCGTCGGCATCGGACTGGTCATCGCCCCGATCGTCGCCGCCGCGACCACCGGCGTCGCCCCGCACGAAGCCGGCATGGCCTCGGGCCTCATGAACAGCTCCCGCCAACTCGGCGGCTGCATCGGCGTGGCCGCCCTCACCACCCTGGCCGCACACCACACCGGCACGGCCACCGACCCCGCCGCACTCAACTCCGGCTACGCCCTGGGCCTGACCGTCGCCGCCGCCCTCTTCGTACTCGCGGCGGCCGTGGCGATCGGCATACTTCCCCGCCGCAGAGCCGAAACACCTGCCCCACGCCCCGTAACCCCCGCAGACAACCAACTCGAAGGAACACCGTCATGACGACGTGTCGCCGTCCGGTGCGGCGAACGCGGAGAACCGTGGCGCGCCGGGCTCCAGCGGCAGCCTGGTGGCCCGGGCCGTGAAACTGATGGCGTGGTACCAGCCGCACAGCATCAGCAGGTCCAGAAGCTGTTCGGCGGTGAACTCGCCGGCCAGTCGGCCCCACAGTGCGTCGACGATGTCATGGCGGGCGTGCAGCGCGTCGACCGCCTCGATGAGCAGCCGGTCGCGTTCGGTGTCCCAGCACGCGTCCGAGCTGGTTCCGTACGTAAGCGAGCGGATCTGCGCTTCGGTCAACTCGGCGCGGGGCGCGAAGCGTTGCACGTGCACGCTCCACTCGTACTCGCAGCCGCACAACGCACAGGTGCGGTCGATGACGATCTCCCGGTCGCGCAGGCCGAGACTGAGTCGGCGGCTGAGCTGGTACGAGCCCCAGGCGTGCAGCGCCTCCGTCAGTTGCGGGTTGCGCGCATAGGTCCGGAAGAGGGCGATCGGCTCCTCCCCCGTGGGCATCATGCGGCGCAGCACTGACGTGACGTCAGCGGGGTACGGGGCAGTGACAGGTGAGATCCGGGCAGTCATGGAGCCTCCCACTCGACCGCTTCTTTTTTAGAAGCACCTGGAGAGAAGGTACTGTTTCTGAAACCGAAGCGCCATACCGGGCGGAAGAAGGCCCGGGCAGAAGACGAGGGGCAGGCTCGATGACCGCCGCACCAGCACCCCGGCGTCCCGTACGCGGGTCCGCCACGGGACGCCCCCTCATGGCGGCCCTCGACCTGTTCGGCCGGCGCTGGACCTTGCGCATCCTGTGGGAGCTCCGGGACCAGGCCCTGGGATTCCGGCCGCTGCAGCAGCGGTGCGACGGCATGTCGTCCAGCGTGCTGCACCAACGCCTCACCGAGCTCCAGGAAACCCGCCTGATCGAGCGCGACCTAGACGGCGGCTACCGCCTCACAGCCCTCGGCAGGGACGCCTCCCATGAACTTCGCGGGCTGCACCGCTGGTCCGAGCGCTGGGCGGCCGAACTCGACCGCACACCGCCCGACGGCCCGGAAGCGGAGCAGACGCCCTGAGCAGCTCCCAACCCGCCGCCCGCAGCGCGTCGGCCGCCCCGCCGGAGAGTTCCACGCGTACCAGGGCAGCCGCCAGCCTCGGCAGGCCCTCAGCCGCGACGAGACGCGCCAGGCCCTCGGGGGTCTTCGGGAGCCCGAGTTCGCCCGCGGCATGGCGCTCCTCGGGACGCGGTCGAAACGGGCAGGTAGGCGGAGAGGCAACCACCGCGCGACAGCCACACCCGCGCCCACACCCCTCAAGCCTCGTGGGCGCTCCCGCCCAGGGCGCCCTCGCGGATGATGACCACCGGGCACGAGGCGTGCTGGGCGCACTGCAGGCTGACCTAGCCGAGCAGGAGGCGGGCGAACCCTCCCCTGCCCCGGTTGCCCACCACCAGCAGCTCCGCGCCGACCGAAGTGTCGGTCAGCACCTCTGCCGCGTTGCCCCGCACAACGTGGCTGGTCAGCGGTACGTCCGGGGCCTGGCCGAGCACGCTTCGGAGTTCATCGCCGAGATCCTTCCTCGCCTGCTCCTCGTCGAGGTCCGCGTCCACCGCCGGAGCCGACCACCCCGCCGCCCCGGGCACGTCGTACGCTGCCACCGCCTCCACCGACGCCCGAATGAGGCGGGCGTGCCGTACCGCCCACCGCAGTGCCTCGTACGACGCCTCGGAGCCGTCGACACCCACCACGACACGGCGATCGCCGCTGCTGGTATCCATGGCGCTTTCCTTTCGCGCGACTCCCCCACGTCCAGGGTGTTACACACCCGGCTCTGCGGCCAGCGGCGGGGTGGCACACACCGTGACCGGCGCCGCGCACCACGTTCACCCGTTCGGCCCGGTTCCGGATCCATGAGGCGGGTAAAGGACAGCCCGTCCTTCCCCCACGGTATTCACCGGAGGCATCCATGCCCGACATGAACGGTCCGTACAAGCCCGGCACCCCCTGCTGGGTCGATCTGATGGTCCCCGACCAGCAGGCCGCCCTCGACTTCTACTGCGGCCTGTTCGGCTGGCAGGGGGAGATCGGGCCGCCTGAGACCGGCGGGTACTCGGTCTGCCAGCTCAAGGGCAAGCCCGTCGCCGGGATCATGAAGGCGATGAACCCGGACGGCACGGTCCCCGACCCGATGCCGCCGACCGTGTGGACCACCTACTTGTCCACCGACAACGTCGACGGCACCCTCAAGGCCGTCACCGACGCGGGCGGCGGCGTCATGATGGGCCCGGTCGACGTCATGGAGCTGGGCCGGATGGCGATCGTCACCGACCCGACCGGCGCCGTCGTCGGCCTCTGGCAGCCCGGCACCTTCGACGGCGCGGGCATCGTCAACGAGCACGGCGCGCTCACCTGGAACGAGCTCGCCACCAACGACACCGAGGCGGCGGCCGAGTTCTACTCCCGCGTCCTGCCCCTCACCACCGGCCCCACCGACCTCCCCGGCGCCGAGGGCTACACCACCATCCGCGTCGACGGCCGTGAGGTCGGCGGGATGATGGGCCTGGACCAGCACCCGGCCGGCACCCCGCCGCACTGGCTCACGTACTTCCACACGGACGACGTGGACGCGATCGCGGCAGCGGCCGGGAAGGCCGGGGGCAAGGTCATCGCCCCGCCGTTCGACATGCCGGCCGGCCGGATGTCCGTCCTGTCCGACCCCCAGGGCGGTGTCTTCGCCGTCATCAAGGCCCTCGCACCGGCCCAGCCCTGATGCCGCACTAGCCCGCCCGCTCCGACGCGCCGGGCCGGGTCGGCCCGGCGCGCCGCTGGTCCATCGCCAGCCACACACGATCGCGGGTCACCGGCATCTCGGTGAACCGGATCCCCGTCGCGTCGCGCAGTGCGTTGGCGAAGGCGGGGGCCACCGGGTTGAAGGGGCTCTCGCTCATCGACTTGGCGCCGAGCGGGCCGATCGCGTCGGTCGTCTCCACGAAGTGGACCTCGGTGCGCGGCACGTCGGCGTACTGCGGAAGGCGATAGCGCCGGAAGGCCGCGGTGGTCACCGCGCCGCGCTCGTCGAGCCGTACCGTCTCGAAGAGCGTGGCGCCCAGCGCCTGGGCGACGCCGCCCTCGACCTGGCCGCGGCACTGGAGCGGGTTCATGACCTTGCCCGCGTCGGCGGCATGGACGCTGCGCAGGATCCTCATCTCGCCCGTGACCGGGTCGACGGCGATCCGGAACCACTGGGCGTTGAAGGCCACCGACCGCGGGCTGCCGCCCCAGTGGCCGTCCGCCCTGAGCTCGTCCCGCGCCCCCTGGGCGTGGGCCGCCTCGTGGAGCTCCTTGAGGGTGACGGTCCGGCCGGCGCAGTCGAGCGCCTCCGCGCCGAGCGTGCACCGATGGCGGGCCACTCCGGTGTACCGGGCCGCGAAGGTCCGCAGCCGCTCGGCCAGGGCACCGGCGGCGAGCAGCACCGCCTTGCCCGCGACGACCGTACCGGCCGAACCGAAGGCGCCGGTGTCGTGGCGTACGACGTCGGTGTCGGACTGGCGGATGGCGATCCGGTCCACGGTGGTGTTGAGGGCTCCCGCGGTGATCTGCTTGTGGACGGTGGTGGTGCCGTTGCCGAACTCCGCCGTGCCCACCGCGATGTCGTACGTCCCATCAGAGAGGAGGCTGACGGTCGCGTCCGCGTAGTGGCCGCCGGGCGGGCCGGTCGCGATCATCGCCATCGCCGTGCCCTGGCCGGTCAGCCAGCCCTCCGGTACGTCGTCGGCGCTCCGGTCCTCGGCGATGGCCTGACGGACGATCGACAGACACTGGGCGAGGCCGTACGAGGCGATGTGCAGGTCCTCCTCCTCGCCGATCGGGCTGGCCATGTGGTCGCCGGGACCGATGATGTTCTTCTCCCGGAGGGCGAGCGGGTCCATGTCCAGGCGGCGGGCCAGCTCGTCCATCGCGGACTCGACGGCGAAGGTGACCTGGCCCAGGCCGTAGCCCCGGAAGGCGCCCGCGGGGACGGCGTTGGTGTAGACGGAGTAGGCGTCGACCTTCTTGTGCGGGGCCCGGTAGACGGCGAAGGACTCGCCGACGCTGTGGAACATGACGGCGGGGCCGTGGTTTCCGTACGCGCCGGTGTTGGAGACGACACGCATCTGGATCGCGGTCAGGGTGCCGTCGGCGCGGGCGCCCAGCTTGATGCGGATGGTGAACGGATGGCGGGTGGTGGCACCGTAGAACTGCTCGGCGCGGGTGTATTCGAGTTTGACCGGGCGGCGCAGTTTGAGCGCGGCGAGGACGACGATGTCCTCGGTCAGCATCTCCTGCTTGCCGCCGAAGCCGCCGCCGACCCGGCCCGCGACGACCCGGACCTCGCCCTCGGGAAGGCCGTAGAGGGCGCACAGCGCGCGGCGGGTGAGGAAGGGGGTCTGAGTGCTGGACCGGACCGTGAGCCGCTCCCCGTCGCCGTCCTCCTTCGGCTCGAAGTAGGCGACGCAGCCGTGGGTTTCGAGGCTGGCGTGCTGGACGCGCTGGGTGCGGTACGTCTCCTCGTACACCACCGCCGCTTCGGCGAACCCGTCCTCGACGCAACCGATCTCGCCGTGCACCTCACCGGCCACGTTGTTCTCGACCCGGGCGATCCGCACCTCGGGTCCCTTGCCCGCGTGGATGACGGGCGCACCGGGGCGCATGGCCTCCTCGGGGTCGGTGACGTAAGGGAGTTGCTCGTACGTCACCTCGATCCGGCGGCAGCCCTCCTCGGCCGCCTGCTCGCTGTCCGCGACCACGGCGGCGACGCGCTGGCCGATGTAGCGGACGGTGTCGTCGAGGACGCGGGTGTCGTCGGGGTCCTCGGTGGGGTGTTCGTGGCGGGCGCTGGAGTACAGCGTGGCGGGGGCGTCCTCGTGGGTGAGGACGGCGTGGACGCCCGGCACGCGCAGGGCGGCGGAGGTGTCGATGGCGAGGATGCGGGCGTGCGGGTGCGGGGAGCGCAGCAGCTTCATGTGGAGCAGGCCGGGGACCTCGACGTCGAAGGTGTAGCGGGCCGTGCCCGTCACGACCTGCGGGCCCGCAGGGGCGCCGAGGCTCTTGCCCACCGCCTGTCCCGCGCAGGGGCGTTCGGTGTGTTGCACACCCCGGACGGCGTCCTCGATGGCGCGGTATCCCGTGCAGCGGCAGATGTTGCCCTTGAAGGCGCGGGGCAGGTCGTCCAGTTTGCCGTCGTCGTGGGCGGTGCCCTTCTCCTGTTCGAGGGCGGCCGTGGTCATCAGGAAACCCGCCGTGCAGAACCCGCACTGGAAGCCCTGGGCGTCGAGGAACTTCTGCTGTACGGGGTGGAGTTCACCGTCCTTCGCGGCCAGCCCCTCCACCGTGGTGACCGACCGGCCCTCCGCCCGTACGGCCGGATACAGACAGCTGTGCACCGGCTCGCCGTCGACATGGACCGTGCAGGCGCCGCAGTCCCCGGCGTCGCAGCCCTTCTTCACCCCGAACCAGCCGCGCTCGCGCAGATACGTGCGCAGACACTGACCGGCGCGGGGATCGGCGTCGAAGGGCTGGTCGTTGATCTGGATGCGGAAGCTCATCGCACACCGTCCCGGGTGAGTTCGTGACGGATCTGCTCGGCGAGGTGGCAGGCCATGTGCCGCCGCCACTCGGGCAGTCCGTGGATGTCGTCGAACCAGTCGGACTCGCCCACGGCCGAGAGGATCGCCGCGCGCAGCTCGGCCCGGCCCGGCGGCAGGGCGAACCAGAGGCGGAACGGCCGTACGGTCGCGGCCGTGATCGTCACCGCCAGCGAACCGTCGAGCGGATCCAGCGCCCCGATGACGAGTGCGCCGGAGCGGCCGAGGCCGTAGAGCGAGGCCTGTCGGAAGGCGGTACGGCACCGCAGCGAGCGGGCCGGGACGGTCACCGACCGCAGCAGCTCGCCGACGGCGAGATCCTTGCGGCCCGCGCCGATGACGAAGGCGGCGGCCTTCACCCGCCGCGTCGACCCGTCCTGGGCCTGGAGCAGGCACTCGCCGTCGAGGGCGGCGGTGAGGGAGATCATCGGGCCTGCGGGCAGGGCGTTGCAGAGGTTGCCGCCGACCGTGGCCATGTTCCAGATTTTGAAGGAGGCGAGGAAGGCCCGGCAGCACTGCTCGATGAGCGGCGCGGCCGTCGCGTCGAGCGTGCGCCCGAACCGCGACAGCTGCGCGATGGTGCAGGTTGCCGCGATCTCCACCGATCCGTCGGGCAGTGTCCGGATCGGCTCCCAGCCCATCCGGCTCAGATCCACCAACCGCCGCAGCTGCGGCTGGGGTTCGGAGAAGAGGTACGTTCCGCCGCCGAGCCAGGCGTCGCCCGGCCGCCAGGGCTCGTGACGTCGGGCGTCACGCACGTCGAGAACCGTATGCAGATCCATGTCTCCCCCGTCTTCGGCCGCTGCTTCCCCGCCAGTGAAGCCGGGGCGGCGGCTGAAAACGACTGGTGCGCAACACGGAAAACACCCGGCCGGACGGGTCAGGTCCTGGTGAATCAACCAAGGGAGGGGCTGGGTCAGGTTCCTCGCATTTACGATGACGGGTCCCGCATCCACCTCGTAGATGCGAGATACCGGGTGGAGGAGTCGGCGACCGTACGAGGGGTCGGCGCATGCACCACGCAGCCCACCCCGGATCGAGGGCCTCGATCGCGCCCTCGTCCGGGGTGGCGGGAATCACCCGGCTGCGGCAGCCGTCACGCCAGGTCGAGCAACTGCTCGTAGAAACCGCCGAACCCGCGGCGCTCGTCGACGAAGTGCAGCTCCAGGATCCAGTGGCAGACCCGGCCCCTGCGGTCGGTGCGGCGCAGCGGGTTGTCGTTGTCGGGGGTGATGTAGGACTCGGTCTTCGCCCCGTCGTTGGTCTCGTGCGGGAACTCCCCCACGAGGTGGCCCGCGTGCCAGATGCCGAGGGTCCAGCCCGCCTCGGCGGCCAGGCGCTCGACCTCGGCGTGCAACTGCTTGCCCGTGATGTCGGGGTCCGCGGCGAACGCGGCGCGTCCGGCGTCGAAGACGCGCGGCAGGTCCGCGAGGAGCCGGTGCTTGTCCGGGTCGTCGCCGAAGACGTAGGTGCGGCCGAAGTCCGCCTCGTACTCCTCGAAGATCGGGCCGAAGTCGGCGAAGGCGACGTCGTCCTCGCCGATGATCCGGTCCGGCGGGTTCTCCCGGTACGGGAGCAGGGAGTTGGGCCCCGAGCGGACGATCCGCTTGTGCCAGTGCTTGGTGGTGCCGAACATGTCGTTCGCCAGGTCCCGGATGCGGTCGCTCGCCTCCCGCTCCCCGACACCGGGCGCGACCAGTCCGCGCGCCTCCACCTCGGCGAACAGGGCGATCGCCTTCTCCTGCGCCGCGACCAGGCCCGCCTCGCGCCGGGCCTCCTCCGCCCCCGCTGATGCATCCGTCACGCCGACTCCCCCATCTTTCCTTTGAGTTGCAGCCCGCACGAGACGGGCAGATGACGCATCTGCCACCCTAACCGACCGTTCTCGTGTACATCTGCGGAGTCAGCGGCCCCGGGCAGGGGGATACCCCCGGCCCCGATCGCTCCGGGGGCTGCCGGGCCCGGGCCCGGCAGCCCCCGGAGAATCCCCGTGGTCGCGGCGGCTAGTTGTAGACCCAGCCGCTGCATGCCGGGGCGGCGCCCGTGGAGAGGTCCTGGACACAGACGTTGTCCTCCAGGCGGCCGCCGGAGGAGGCGAACCCGTGCCAGTAGGTGGCCGTGTCGGCTCCCCGGTCGGGGGCCGCTATATAGCCGGAGTTGGAGGAACCCTGGTTGGGGCGGGCGCTGTCCCACTGATAGATCGTGATCTTGCAGGTGTCGTACGAGTGGTCCCAGGTGTGTCCGGTGACGTGGTTGGCGTCCCAGGTCGTCCACCCGAAGCAGCTTCCCGACCAGCCGCTCCAGTTGGCGCCGGCCGCGCTCGCGCTGGGTGCCGCGAGGAACGTGGTGGCGAGTGCGGCGGCAGCGATCGCACCGGCCGCGCCGATGCGGACCTTGCCCCTGCGTGCGCCGGGAACCGTGCGTGATCTGCGCATGGAATTCTCCTCGTGACGTTGGAGTGGTCCCGGGAGAGTAGAAAGCACGCCGGCTGTCCGACAACGGGTTGGGACGAGGTGGGACGACTTGGGACGGTCTTGCCGCCGCCGCGAGGGTGCCCGCTCCTCGTTCCCGCACTCGATGGTGTACGAAAGCATGCGTGAAGGAACAGATTCAGCCCTCGACCGTCCGCGTGTTCATAGCGCTCGCCCCGCCCGACGACGCCAAGGAAGAGCTGGCGCGGGAGCTGCGGCCCGCCTATGCCGCGTACCCCCGGCTGCGGTGGAACCGTATCGAGGACTGGCACATCACCCTGGCGTTCCTCGGTGAGCTTCCGGTGGCGACCGTCCCGCTCCTCCAGGCGCCGCTCGCGGATCTCGCGGCGGTGAACCAGCCCCTGCGACTGGCACTGCGCGGCGGCGGGCACTTCGACGAGCGGGTGCTGTGGAGCGGGGTCGAGGGGAACCTCGAAGGGTTGCACCTGCTCACCAAGGAGGTACGTGACGTGGTCAGGGCGTGCGGTGTCGCCTTCGAGGACCGGCCCCTGCGGCCCCATCTGACGCTGGCCCGGTCCCGCCGTGACGACACCTCCATCGTGGTGGAGGCCGCCGCCGGGCTCGCCGCGTTCACCGGCCGCCCGTGGTCGGCCGAGCGCCTGCATCTGGTCGCCAGCAACATCGGCCGCGGGCCGGGACCGATCCACTACCGCGACATCGAGGCCTGGCGCTTCGGCGCGGAGCCTTCCTGAAGTACGGCGCTTCCCCCGAGGCCGGCACCCTCTCGGGGTACCGGCCTCGGGGGGCGGAGGCTCAGCCCCCCAGGCGGGCCATCCACTCCTCGACCTCGTCCGCCGAGCGCGGCAGGCCCGCCGACAGGTTCTCGTGGCCGTCGGCCGTGACGACCAGGTCGTCCTCGATCCGGACGCCGATACCGCGCCACTCCTCGGGCACGGTGAGGTCGTCCGGCTGGAAGTACAGGCCGGGCTCGACGGTGAGCACCATGCCCGCTTCGAGGACCCCGTCGACGTACTCCTCGTTGCGCGCCTGCGCGCAGTCGTGGACGTCGAGGCCGAGCATGTGACCCGTGCCCGCCATGGTGAAGCGGCGCTGGAGGCCGAGCTCGTACGCACGCTCCGCCGGGCCCTCGATGAAGCCCCACTCCACGAGCCGGGCCGCCAGGTGGCGCTGGGACGCCTCGTGGAAGTCGCGGTACGCGGCGCCCGGCTTGACGGCGGCGATCCCGGCCTCCTGGGCCTCGTACACCGCGTCGTACACCTTGCGCTGGAGCGGCGTGAAGGTGCCGCTGCTGGGGAGCGTGCGGGTGACGTCGGCGGTGTAGAGGGTGTGCGTCTCCACGCCGGCGTCGAGCAGGAGGAGGTCACCGCGGCGGACCGGGCCGTCGTTGTCCGTCCAGTGCATGATCGTGGCGTGCTCGCCCGCAGCGCAGATCGTGCCGTAGCCGACGGCGTTGCCCTCCAGGCGCGCGCGGCGGAAGAACGTGCCCTCGATCCACCGCTCGGACGAGGCGATCGCCCGGGAGAGCTCGCCGATCACGTCGGTGAAGCCGCGCACGGTGGAGTCCACGGCCTTGCGGAGCTCGGCCACCTCCCACTCGTCCTTGACCAGGCGGAGGTCGCTCAGCGCCTCTTCCAGTTCGGCGTCGCGCTCCTCCTCGGTGGCGACCGCGCCTTCGAGCGACGGGTCGATGCCGCGGACGATCCGGGTCGGCGCGCCGGAGGAGGCGAGATCCTCGGCCGCCGTACGGACGTCGCGGCAGGGCAGTCCGAGGACGACCGCGGACTCGGCGAGCGAGCGGCGCCGGCCCATCCACAGCTCGGCGTGGGCGCCGGTCCAGAACTCGTTGTCGTCCCTGCTGTCGCGCGGCAGCTGGTAGCAGTAGGCGTCGTGGCCGCCGTCCGCCCGGGGTTCCAGGACGAGCGCGCCGTCCCGGGCCTGGTCCCCGGTCATGTGGACGTAGCCCGTGTACGCCCGGAAGGGGTAACTGTCGTCGTTGGAGCGGGTCTTGAGGTTGCCCGACGGGATCACGAGGCGTTCGCCCGGGAAGCGCGCGGAGAGCGCGGCGCGGCGGGCGGCGGCGTACGGGGCCTGCTCGTCGGGGCGCAGGTCGTGCCGCTCGGTGTCCGCCCACCCCGTCCGCATCAGCGCGGACAGTTCCTCGGAGATCCCTGAGTAGAGACCGTTCTTCCGGCCTTTCGCCACGGCGTACACCTTCCTCTGGAGGGGGCTTCTGGAGGGAACGTCCAGCTGGAACCGCTGGGTGCGTTTCCTCGGCGGACGCTACCCCGCACCGCGCGCGCCGGGTGCCGAGCAGTGCCACTGGCACAGATCGGCCATCACGTCCGGCCCGGGCCGTCGATAATGCGGCACATGACGAACGCGAAACTCGGTGAGGCCCTGCGGCTTCTGGGCATCGATCACGCGGCGGGCCGGGTCTATCTGGCGCTGCTCGACCTCGCCCCCGCCCCGCTGAGCGCGATCGCGGCCGCGGCAGGGTTGGAGGGCGCCGAGCTCACCGCGGCGTACGGCGCGCTGGTGGACGCCGGTCTGGCCAGTGCCGCCGAGGAGGGCGGGGACGTGGTGGCCCCGGTCCCGCCGGCCGCAGGTCTGGAGATCCTGGCCCGGCACCGGGCGGCGGAGGTCGAGGAGTCGCGGATCGCCGTCGGGGGCGCGTTCGAGTCGTTCCGGCGCCAGCGGCTCGCCGCGTACAACGACAACCTCGTCGAGGTCGTCACCGGCGACGCGGTCGGCCCCCGGATCCGGCAGGCCTGGGCGAGCGCCCGCGAGCAGATCCGGCAGCTGGAGTCGCCTCCCTACCTGACCCTGCCCGGCGCCACGGACGACGCGCTGGCCACGCTCGCCCGCGGTGTGACCCAGCGCGTCGTGTACTCGCGGGAGTCGCTGGAGTACCCGGGTCATCTCAAGGAGGCGATCGAGCCGTGCGTCAACGCCGGTGAGCAGGCCAGGGTGCTGCCGTCGGTGCCGGTCAAACTCGTGATCATCGACGAGGCGTACGCGCTGGTGTCGTTGTCGATCAAAGAGGCCGACGTGCACAACACCATGCTGGTCGTGCAGCCCTGCGGTCTGCTCTCCGCGCTCATCGCGCTGTTCGAGCAGTCCTGGCAGAACGCCCTGCCGTTCCACGGCAGCACCGCACTCCCCGGCGGCGTGCCGCCCGCCGACCGCCGTCTGCTGTGGCTGCTCGCGGGCGGTGCGAGCGACGACGTCATCGCCCGCGAGCTGGGGCTCAGCCGGCGTACGCTGTTCCGCCGACTGCAGATCCTGATGGCTCAACTGGGCGCGGCGAACCGCTTCCAACTGGCTCTACAGGCACAGCGACACGGTTGGCTGTGACACCCCCGTCGGGGCCGGACCTCAAGCGGAACGTACGGCGGTAGGCGTCCGGCGGCACACCCACCGTGCGGTTGAAGTGCCGCCGCAGTGTGGTGGCGGTGCCCATGCCGGTCGCCGTCGCGATGGAGGTGACGCTGTCGTCGGTCTTCTCCAGCAGCTCCTGGGCGCGGCGGATCCGCTGGGTCAGCAGCCATTGCAAGGGTGTGGTGCCGGTCGCCGCGTGGAAGTGGCGGCTCAGGTTGCGCGAGCTCATCCGCGCGCGGCGCGCCAGGTCCTCCACCGTCAGCGGCCGGTCCAGCCGTTCCAGCACCCAGGGCAGCAGCGCCGTGAGCGGATGGTCGTCCCGGGCGGGCACCGCGGTGGTGACGAACTGGGCCTGGCCGCCGGACCGGTGCGGCGGTACGACCAGGCGGCGGGCGACCGCGTTGGCCACCGACGAGCCGTGGTCGAGGCGGACCAGATGCAGGCACAGGTCCAGCGCCGCGGCCTTGCCCGCCGAGGTGAGCACGCTGCCGTTGTCCACGTAGAGCACGTCCGGATCGACGTCCGCGCGGGGCCAGCGCGCGGCCAGGTCGTCGGTGTGCGCCCAGTGCGTGGTCGCGCGCCGCCCGTCCAGGAGCCCGGCCGCGGCCAGCACGAACGCACCCGTGCACAGCGACGCCACCCGCGCGCCCGCCTCGTGGGCCGCGCGCACCGCGTCGACCAGGTCGGCGGGCGGCTCCACGTCCGGGTCGACCCAACCCGGGACGATCACCGTGTCGGCCCCGCTCAACCGGTCCAGGCCGTGGTCGGGCTCCAGCACGAACCGGCCCAACCGCACGGCCCCACCTCCGCAGACTTCGAGGTCGTACCAGGGGACGTCCACGCTGTCCGGCTTGGAGCCGAAGACCTCGTACGCCACGGAGAGTTCGAAGTGCAACATCCCGTCGGTGACGGCCAGCGCGACAGTGGTCATGTCCGGAAGTGTACGGGTCATGTCGTTCCAGACACTCACGGCGGGGTGTCCGGGCGAGCCAAGATGATCGCAGGTGATCAGCCCGGGACGCGGGACACGAACACACGAAGTGGGGAGAAACCAATGGTGGCGGGGCAGATGGTGGCGGTGTACGGCGCGTACGGGCACACCGGCCGGTTCGTGGTGGCGGAGCTGCTGGAGCGCGGTTTCGTGCCGGTCCTGTCCGGCCGCGACGCCGACAAGCTCAAGGCGGTGGCCATGGACGGGTCCGATGTACGTCCGGCGCCGGTCGACGATCCTGCCGCGCTCGACCGGGCACTGGCGGGTGCGGCGGCCGTGATCAACTGCGCGGGGCCCTTCGCGACGACGGCCGCGCCGCTGGTCGAGGCGGCGCTGCGCGCCGGTATCCCGTACGTGGACGTGGCGGGCGAAGTCGAGGCAACCCTCGACACATTCGCGCACTTCGCGGACCGTGCCCGCGCCACCGGGGCGGTGGTGCTCCCGGCGATGGCCTTCTTCGGCGGGCTCGGCGACCTGCTGGCCACCGCCGCGCTGGGGGACTGGGAGAAGGCCGACGAGGCGCACATCGCGTACGCGCTGGACAGCTGGCACCCGACGCCGGCGACCCGGGCGTCGGGCGCGGTCTCCCGGGCGCGGCGCGGCGGTCGGCGCCTGCGCTTCGCCGACGGGCGGATGGAGTACCGCGACGACAGCGCACCCACGCTGGACTGGGTCTTTCCCGACCCGCTGGGCTCCAGGACCGTCTACGGGGAGTTCCTGACGGCCGACGTCGTCACCGCACCCACCCATCTGCCCGTCGCCGAGCTCAGCACGTATATGACGGTCGACGCGATCAAGGACGTGCTCACCCCGGACTCCCCGGCGCCCGCCGCCGTCGACGAGCGGGGCCGGTCCGCACAGACCTTCCTCGTCGACGTCGTCGTGCGCTCCGACGGCCGCGAGCGGCGTGCCGTGGCGAGGGGCCGGGACATCTACGCCGTCAGCGCACCGCTCGCGGTGGAAGCGGTCCACCGCATCCTCGCCGGGCGGACGCGGACGCTCGGTGTCGCTTCCGCCGGGGCGCTCTTCGACGCGGCCGACTTCCTGCGGACGCTGTCGCCGCACATCTCCGTCGAGCTGAGCGAGCGGCCGCGCATGTGAGGAACCGTCACGGGTTCGCGAGTGCTCGAATCTCGGCGGCGTAGAGCTCCGCGGGGTCGAATCCCATGCCGGTGAAGTGGCCCGCGAGTTCGAGGGACAGTACGCCGTGGAGGCGGGTCCAGAAGAGGAGGGCGCGGCTGAGCGCCGAGGGCGGGGCCTGGTGGTCGCGCGCCCAGGCTCGGTGCTCGGCGAGGTGGTCGTCGAGCGGGGCCGCCGGGGAGGCGTCCGGCGCGACGGCGGCGCAGGCGTCGAGGAGGACGGCCATCATCTCGGAGGCGATCCTGGTGGTGTCCTCGGGGGCCCGGTATCCGGGCACGGGGGTGCCGTAGACCAGGAAGTACCGCTGGGGGTCGGCCAGGGCCCACTCGCGCAGGGCGTGCGCGAGTTCGGCGAGGTCGGCACCGGCCTCGGCGCGGGCCCGGAAGGTGTCGGCGAGGCTGCGGTAGGCGTCCCGGACGAGCTCGGTGATCAGCTCGTCGCGGTTGGCGAAGTACCGGTAGAGCGCGGGCCCGCTCACGCCGATCTGCTTGGCGATGGCGTTGAGGGACAGGGCGGAGGCCCCGGCGTCGGCGATCTGCTCCCAGGCGTGCTTCTTGATCTCCTCCCGCACCTGGGCGCGGTAGCGCTCCCGGGGAGTCTTCGCGTCCGACTCGGCCATGCCCGCCTCCAGGCTTCACGACTACAGCATCAACCTCTAGTTAGAGGTTATCACTTTCCCTCTTGACTCTCACAAAAGCTGCCAGTTATAACTTCTAACGAACGCGACAGCTTCAACCGAGCAGCTACAGAAGAGAGGGATCGCCATGACCAGCGAGCGCCTGACCGAGGTCGTCCTGCCGGGCATCGTGGCTCCGGAGGGCCTCACGGTCCGCCACGGAGCCGTACCGGAGCCCGGCCGGGGCCAGATCCTGATCGCCATGGAGGCGAGCGGGGTCTCCTTCGCCGAGCAGCAGATGCGCCGCGGGCGGTACTACGACCAGCCGCCCTTCCCGTTCGTGCCGGGCTACGACCTGGTGGGGCGCGTACAGGGCACCGGCGAGGGCGTCGACCCCGGTCTGGTCGGGCAGCGGGTGGCCGCGCTGGTGAAGGTGGGCGGCTGGGCGAGCCACGTGGTCGTCGACGCCGACGACGCCGTACCCGTTCCGGACGGCCTGACGGCGGCGGAGGCGGAGACCGTGGTGGTCAACGGCATCACGGCCTGGCAGATGCTGCACCGCCGGGCGCGGGTGCGCGCCGGGCAGACCGTCCTGGTGCACGGCGCGGGCGGCGGGGTGGGCTCGGTGCTGGTCCAGTTGGCACGGGCGGCCGGGGCCGAGGTGATCGGCACGGCGTCGCCCCGGCACCACGACGCCCTGCGCGAGCTCGACGTGACCCCGGTCGACTACCGCGCGGGCAACGTGGCCGCCCGGGTCCGGGAGCTGGCGCCCGGCGGAGTGGACGCGGTCTTCGACCACGTCGGCGGCCGCAGCGTGATCGACTCCTGGCGCCTGCTCGCCCCCGGCGGCACGCTCGTCTCGTACGGCAGCGCCTCCACCCGCGACGACACCGGCTCCAAGCAGTGGCCGGTCCTGAAGATCCTCGCCCGCACCTCGCTCTGGAACGCCCTGCCCAACGGCCGCCACGCGTACTTCTACAACATCTGGGCCGGCCGCGCCCTCGGCAAGGACCGCTTCCGCGCCCGCCTGCGGGCCGACCTCACCGAGGTGTTCGCCGCCGTCTCCCGGGGCGAGGTGAGCGCCCGTATCTCCGCACAACTCCCGCTCACCCGGGCCGCCGAGGCGCTGCGCCTGGCGGAGTCGGGCACCGCGACGGGCAAGGTGGTCCTGACTCCTTGACCCGCACGGCTGACTCCAGCGTCCCCCTGGCCGGACCGTGCCGCGTTCAGAACTCGCGGTCGATCCCCGTGACCGCGGCAGGCCCCAAGGGGGCGTCCTCCTCGCTGAATCCGCTGTCGCGCAGGGCGGCGGAGACCAGCCGTACCGCGTTCGCCTCGGCCTCGCTGCGGCTCGCGGCCTCCACTTCGAGGCGGACGGAGAACGTGTTGACGTCCTGGACGGTCAACAGGCTCAGCTCCTCGCTCTCCCCGAAGTCGGTGTTCGCCGGGTCCTGCGGACGCAGCTTCCGCTCCACCGAGGAACGCTGGGCGTCGGTGATCCCGTGCACGAACGTGCCCGGCACGGTGATGACGTAGTCGGTCATGGAGACTCCCGGTGTGCGGGCCCCCACGGGTGTCGGGGGCATCCCCTTGGAATGCCCCGCGAAGGGGATACCAACCACCCGGCTCCCCCACTCGGGTGGCCGCCCCGCCGGGCTCAGAAGCGGTCCAGCGGCCACGGGGCGACCGGACCGCCGTGCCCACCGCTCGTGACTTCCTGACCGCTGCTCATAACTCCCCCTGGACCCAAGGCCGATGATCAGCGCCTGTCCTCTCACGCGCGTTGGCGCTGCCGTGCGGGGATTCCGGTCTCTGGACGGGCGGCTTCGGGGTGACCCGGCCCCCCGGCGCCGCGGGTGCTCAGCACACCAGTCGCGTCACGGTGCCGGAACCGGCGGCACGGTTGTGGTGGCGAAAGGCGAAGGACCAGCCTTCCTCCAGGGCTACGGGCTCTTCGAGTACGACCCTGACCTCGGCCCGGTGCAGGGTCCGCACCATATCGACGCCGTGGAGCGGTGTGACGGTACCCAACACCGCGACGCTTCCGGTATAGAAGCGAAGACGGTCTCCGGGGACCACCTCCGCGCCGCCCTGTTCCTCGGACAACAGCGCGATGTCCGCGATGAAGGCGGCGTGAGCGCTGATCGAACCCGGCGTCGCGAGCACCTGCCCGCGCGCCACCGCGTCCGCCGCGATCCCGCGCAGCAGCACGCCGACGTTCATACCCTCAGTCGCCTCGTCGATACGTACACGGCTCTGCTCGATGTCCGCGACACGGGCCGTCACGCCGCTGCCGGAGCCGACGGTCTCCACCTCGTCTCCTTTGCGCACTCTCCCGCGCTCGACGCGGCCTGTCAGCATGACCACCCTCCCCTGCCGCATGCGAAAGATGTCTTCGACCCACAGCAGGAACGGCGTCTCCATCTCCATAGAGGACAACCCTT
Source organism: Streptomyces melanogenes (assembly GCF_014649795.1). Lineage (GTDB taxonomy): Bacteria > Actinomycetota > Actinomycetes > Streptomycetales > Streptomycetaceae > Streptomyces > Streptomyces noboritoensis. Next base: position 753,694 of record NZ_BMTS01000001.1, on the reverse strand, counting down.
TCAAGACCTTGATTTCGTGAGATCACCGGGTACGCGGCCGACTGCGCGGCAGTCGAACCGTCATGCCTGGACGTGGCAGGCGGCCAGGGGAGGAGCCAGGCGGTGTGCGGGTGTGGTGGGGTGGACTGCGAGGAAGGTTTCGGCCATCGGGGCGGGTGGGGCGAAGGGGCGGAAGACCGTGCGCCCGGCGGGGAGGTGGGCGGCCTGGGCGGCGTAGAAGACCGTCCAGCTGGGTGGGCCCGTGGCGATCGCGGCGAGGGTGTCCTGGTCGGTGGTGAAGGCGGGGCCCAGGACGGGCTCGAACCCGGCGTGGTTGCATGCCGTCACCACCAGGTCCACCAGGTGGGGGTTGGTCTCGCCAGGGACGACCCGCAAGGGCAGGGTGGCGAGGTCGGCCATGTGGACGGCAGTGTCGGCGGCCAGGGGGTGGGCCGCGGGAAGCGCCACGACCAGGGGGGGTCCTTCCAGACTGGGAGGAGATCGAGCCCCGGGCTGCGGCTCGCCCCGCGTACGAAGGCCGCGTCCAGCTCACCGTCCCGTACAGCGCGCAGGCGGGTGGCCGTCGGGGAGCTCGTCAGTGTGACGGTCAGTGCGGGGGCGCTCTCCGCCAGCGCGGCCAGGACGTGTTCGAGGCGGGTCCCGAGGCCGACACTCGTACCAATGCGCAGGACGGCGTTCTGCTCGGCGCGGTGGTCGGCCATGGCGTCGAGGCCCGCACGTTCGGCTGCCAGGACGGCGCGGGCGTGGGGCAGGAACGCGGCGCCCGCGGCGGTGAGGTTGACCTGGCGTGTGGTGCGGTCGAAGAGGTCCAGTCGGAGTTCGCGTTCCAGTCGCCGGACTTGCTGACTGACGGTGGGCTGGACGATGTGCAGTCGCTCCGCGGCCCGGCCGAAGTGCAGTTCCTCGACGACGGCCACGAAGTACCGCAGCTGACGCAGTTCCACCGCCTACCTCCGGCCACTCCGAATTCATCACGATCCTTGATGAGTGTACGAGCGAACCGGACCTTGGTCGTCTGCTCGGGGCGCGGTGAACTGGCGTCATGAAGTCGCCCGCGCGACGCCTCGCATCCCGCGTGGCGAGCCGTAGAGAGGAATGCCGCTCATGCCGTACGTGACCGTCAACGGGGTCAAGCTCTTCCACACGGACGCCGGAGCCGGGACGCCGGTCCTGTTCCTGCACGGCTGGGGCACCAGCGGCCGGGTGTGGGACGCGCAGGTCGCCGACCTGGCCCCCGACCACCGCGTGGTCACGGTGGACTGCCGGGGGTGCGGACGCTCGGAGCACCCGCCCACCGGCAACACCACCCGGACCAACGTGGAGGACATACTCGCCCTCATCTCGCACCTCGGCCTGGAAAAGCCGTTGTTGGTGGGCAGTTCGCTCGGAGCCACCTTCGCCCTGGAAACCGCGCTTCGCGCACCGCGGCACGTGGCCGGGGTGGTGTCGATCAGTGGGCCCGGGTACTGGCCGAGCCAGGGCATGGCCGGTGCCCTGCGCTCCCTGATCTCCTCCCTCGCCACCGACCGCGCGGCAACCGTGGCCGACTGGGTCCCGAAGTGGTTCGGTCCTGCCGCACCGGTCGAGCTCGTACGGCGGACAGTGCGTCAGATCCTCGCATCGGGCCACTTCATCGACGAGTTGTTCACCGAGGCCATGTCCCACGACCCGCGCGAGGCGGTGACCGGGATACCCGTGCCGGTGGCCTATCTGCACGGCCGTCACGACACGGAGATACCGCTGGAGGTGTCCCGTACGCTGGCCGCGCTGACCCCGTACGGAACCTTCCATACCATCGAGCAGGCTGGGCACATGGCCCACCAGGAGCAGCCCGCCGCGGTCAACTCACTCATCCGCGTGGCACTGGACTCCCTCGCGACCGATGCGCTCCACCGGTCCTGACCTGCCCCGATCACCGCTGACCGGCCTACTTGGCGCAGGTCTGGTCATCCGCGGGCAGCCTGCCCGTGGCCAGGTAGTGGTTGACCTTGTTGTCGACGCAGGCGTTGCCGTACAGACCGTAGACCGCGTGCCGGTTGGCGCCCTTGACGGTGATCAGCTTGGAGCTCGGCAGCAGGCCGTGCAGGGCGACGGCGCCCTTGTGCGAGGTGCGCGGGTCGCCGGTGGCGGACACGATCAGCAGCTCGGCGTCGTGCTTCACCTGAGTGGGCTTCTCACGGGGTTGGTCCCAGAAGGCGCACGGGCCGATGTTGTTGGCCAGCGCGCCGAAGCGCGGGTATGCGGCACGGGTGCGCTCGATGTCCCGCCAGTAGACCTCGGGGTCGCGCGGGGCCGCCTTGTCCCCGCAGATGATCGCCGACTGCACACTGCCGTGGTGCGACTGCTCGCCGGTCATCGCGAGCCGCAGGGTCGCGGCGAAGACCGGCGACAGCCGGGTCGGCTGCCCGGCCGCGGCCTTGTTCAGCACGGACACCTGCTCGGCGAGGGACGCCCGGGACGTGTCGGTGTCGCTGTCGACCCCGGCCAGCAGGATGAACGGGATCTGGGTGTCGTCGAGTTGGAAGGTGTCGGGGGCCGTACCGACGGTCAGCGGGCCGCGCGCGGAGGTCTTGATGACACGGTCGATGGTGGCCAGGACCTGGGCGCCGGTGCGGCCGAGGCCGTAGGTGTCGTTGCGGGCGGCCGCCCAGATGGCCCAGTCGGCCAGCGCTTTCTCGTTCTCCCCGACGGCCTGCTGGAGCAGCCGGGGACCGAACTCGCGCGGATCGATGGCGCCGTCCAGGACCATGCGGTCGGTGCGGCCGGGGAACATCTGGGTGTAGACGGTGCCCAGGTAGGTGCCGTACGAGTAACCGAAGTAGGAGATCTTCTTCTCACCGAGCGTGCCACGGATGACGTCCATGTCGCGTGCCGTGTTACGGGTGCTGACGTGCGGCAGTACGGAGGCGTTGCTGGTACGGCACTTGGCGGCCAGGTCCTTCTGGAGGGCGACCTGGCGCTCGAAACTCGCCCGGCCGAGACCGGCCGAGAAGAGGTTGGTGCCGACGGGCCAGCCGCAGTCCAGCGGGGTGCTGCGGCCGACGAAACGCGGGTCGAAGCCGACGATGTCGTAACGCGGGCCGGCCTTCTTCATCCACGCGTGGAACTCCGGCGGTGACTCCAGGGCGGTGCCGCCCGGCCCACCGTTGTTGAGCAGGATCGAGCCGATGCGGTGGCGGGTGTCGGTGGCCTTGAGCCGGGATATCGCGACGGTGATCGTACGGCCGCGAGGGTCGGTGTAGTCGAGCGGCACGGTGACGTCCGCGCACTGCACACCGGCCTTGTCGAGATCGCGGCCCATGGTGTCGTCCGGGCCCTTGGCGCAGCTGCCCCAGCCCAGACGCTGATCGTAGTAACGGTCGAGCGAGGCCCCGGACTTCGACGCGGTGGGCGCGGCCGCCGAGGCGGTGACGGTGGTACCGAGACAGGCGGCGAGGGCGAGGCCCACGGCCGAGGCACGGCGAAGGGCGGGGCTGGGGTGGGTCACGAAGTCTCCTTGGGGTGCAGGGGGTTGAGGCTGGGAGTGCGCGTGATGGACGCCGAGACGACTGGCGCCACCAACACCCACTCGGCCACGGTTCGTTGACGCCCACCAAAAGGGGATCTCGTCACCCTGTTCCGCATATGTCTCATACCGTCAGACGCTAGGCGGAACAGCCACCTCACTCACTACGGCTGTCCCCCGAGCATCGATGGGGCCACCCCTACCAACGGCCCCCACACCGGAGCGGCCTACGGCGCGGACTCCTCCAGGAGTTCGGGGCCGTTGTTGCGTACGTTGTTCACGGCCGGGACGACCGGCCGGGCGTCCAGGTGGCCGCCCGCGGGCTGGGTCAGCAGGGCGCGCAGCTCGTCGGGGTCCTGGTGGTGGGGGTCGAGCCAGGCGTCGTAGTGGTCCTCGGTGAGCGCCAGGGGCATGCGCGGGTGCACCCGGCCGGCCGCGTCCGTGGCTTCGGTGGTGATGATCGTGCAGGTCACCAGCCAGGCGGCGGGATCGTCGTCCTGCTTGACCGACCGGTCGCGCCAGTACGCGTACAGCCCCGCCAGCGCCATCACCCGGTCGTCCTCGGGATGGATGAAGTACGGCTGCTTGCGGACCTTGCCGGTGCCGTGGTCCTTGACCTGCTCCCACTCGTAGAAGCCGTCGGCGGGCAGCAGGCAGCGGTGCTTGAGGAAGGCACGGCGGAAGGCGGGCTTCTCGTGCACGGTCTCCACCCGAGCATTGATCATCCGGGCCCCCACCTTCACGTCCTCAGCCCACGACGGCACCAGCCCCCAGCGCAGCGGCCGCAACTGCCTGCCACGCGGCGCGCCACCGTCGTGCCCACGCGCGGCGCGCTCCAGAACGGCCCACACCTCGTCGGTCGGCGCGACGTTCCAGCTCGGCGCCAGCACCTCCTCGGCACGCCAGTCGGTGACCTGGAAGAGCTGGACCAGGTCCTCGGGGCTACGGGTGGATACGTAACGGCCACACATGGAACCACTGTGCCACCGGTGGCACCGGGGGAAACATCTTCCCGCACGTCTGCTACTACTCCCCCAACCTCCTCGCCCCCAAGGCCCCGGTGGGCTTGCCGATGATCCTCTTCCGCTCGGGGGCACACGGTTTCAAGATGATTCATGCCTCGTTCGAGTACGTGTGGCAGTTGCCGACCACGCGTGATCCGGCGGGGAGGTAGATCAGTCCCCGGCGTCACCGACGTCACTGCGGCGGCATGCGGCCGCGGCGACCCGCCGCGCCTGCTGGGAAGCCCCTGATCCTTCAGCACCGGACCGGTGCCCCACTCCAGCGCGTCAAGGGTTCCAATACGTCGGCAGTGAAGCGAGGAACAGGGCGCCGCCGCCGAGCAGAACGAGCTGGGTCGCAGCGGTGACCCAGCACCGCGACACCAACCCGAACAGAGTCGTTGCCGCACATGCCCACCCGGCGAAGCGCACAACGTCCCCCTGATACGAAGCGCCGGTCGAGTCCACGGGGCCGGGAGAGCCCATCCAGTCAGCCGTCCAGATCCCGTCACATCCCACCATGAGGAAGAAGCCGATGAGCAGCAGGTCCAACAGCGCCGCGACGGAGGCAACGGCGAAGTCGACGTCACGGTGTTCTTCGGTACGCGCTCGCATATGAGCACAGACATACGGGAGGGGAGGCTGGTTGCCCGGAATTTCCGTCGGTTCCATGCGGCGGCGCCATCTGCGTACGCCCGGCATGCCGCGACAGCGGGGGGCAAACTGGGCGCGCTTGGCAGTCGGTTCGGCCGAAACGCGCGATCCCCACCCCGCAGGAAGCGGAGTGGGGATCGGATCGGAGCGCTGGGCAGGCCTTGCACCTGCATCTCCCCGCAGGAAGCGGGATGTCTTTCCTTGGACCACCAACGCACGGCCGTGTTGCGGAAGTTCCGCCGACCGGCTTGAGAGCAACCTTACCCCACTCCGCGCGGGGCTGAAGCACCAGCGGCGGCCCACGCCACTGCACTCACCCCTCATTCACACCAAGGCCCCCAAGTACTGCCGCCCACCCTTGTCCGCGCAACCCGCACCGGTCACCCTGGCCGGATGGCCATCACACCGCGCTTAAGACGGCGCTGCGGCGCCGTGATCGCGCTCGCCGCGGCGCTCACGCTCGGCGGCACCACACAGGCATCGGCCGCAGGACCACCGGAAGGCGTCGTTCAGTACGCCGGTGCTCCGGGGTCCGTCGCCGGAAGCTACCTCGTCGTCCTCAACCCCGCCCGCGCCGCCTCGCGTACGGCGAGCGGCCGGGCCGTCGTCGAGCGGTACGGGGGCGAGGTCCGCCGCACCTACGACGCCGCACTCAACGGCTTCTCGGCCCATCTGTCGGCGCGTCAGGCCCGCCGCCTCGCCGCCGACCCGGCGGTCGCCGAGGTGGCGCAGAACCGGACGCTCCGGCTCGACGCCACCCAGCCGAATCCTCCCTCCTGGGGCCTGGCCCGTATCGACCAGCGCCGGCTGCCGATGACCGGGGGCTACACCTACCCGGATTCGGCCGGGCAGGGGGTGACCGCGTACGTCATCGACACCGGTGTCAACATCACCCATGAGGACTTCGGCGGCCGCGCCTCCTACGGCTATGACGCCATCGATGACGACATGACCGCGCAGGACGACCACGGCCACGGCACGCACGTCGCCGGTACGGTCGCGGGCACCACTTCCGGGGTGGCGAAGAAGGCGAAGGTCGTCGCGGTGCGGGTGCTCGACTACACGGGCGAGGGCACCACCGAGCAGGTGGTGGCGGGCATCGACTGGGTGACCCGCAACGCGGTGAAACCGGCCGTGGCGAACATGAGCCTGGGCGGTGACCCCGACGACGTCCTGGACGCCGCCGTCCGCAACTCCGTCGCCTCCGGCATCACGTACGCCGTCGCCGCGGGCAACCAGGCGATCGACGCGTCGGGCCACTCCCCCGCCCGCGTCCAGACCGCGCTGACGGTCGGGGCGGTCGGCGACTACGACCACCGCGCCGAGTACTCCAACTACGGGCCGCTGGTGGACCTGTTCGCTCCGGGCGACTCCATCACCTCGGCCGCGTACTGGTCCGACGACTGGTACACGACCATGTCCGGCACCTCGATGGCCACACCGCACGTCACCGGTGCGGCCGCGCTCTACCTCGCCGACCACCGCACGGCCACCCCGGCCCAGGTCGGCGCGGCACTCACCGCCTCGACGACGACCGGATCCGTCATCGACCCGGGCACCGGATCGCCCAACCGGCTTCTGTACGTGGGCAGTTCACCGCAACGGCCGCCCGGCAGCCGCTTCGCGAACACCACGGACTACCCTTTGGACGACCTGGCGACCGTCGACTCCCCCGTCACCGTGAGCGGCGTGTCCGGCCGCGCCCCGGCGGACCTCGACGTCGAGATCGACATCAAGCACCCCGACTCCGGTGACCTGCGGATCGACGTGATCGCCCCGGACGGCACCGCATATCCCATCAAGGACGAATGGGAGGGCTGGATCGTCACGGACTTCACCGTGGTCTACGCGATCGACGCCTCCTCGGAGACCGCCAACGGGGTGTGGAGGCTGCGGGTGTTCGACGCCCGCGCCGGGAACACCGGCTACGTCGACTCGTGGGCGCTGCGCTTCTGAACGCGAGTCATCGACACCCCCGCTCCACCGGTACGGGGGCGGGCCGTCGTGCGGCCCGCCCCCGTACACCATGTCCGGTCAGGGTGTCTGCTTCGACACCTCCAGGTCGGCCGTCGGCTTGTTGACCTTGTTGCCGGGCGGGCCCGTGGTGCTGGAGTTGTTGCCGGTGACTGGGTCCTTGGTCGCCGACGACACCGTGGCCGTGTTGTGGATGTCGGAGCCGTCACCGGTGTACGTGGCGGCGAGCTTCACCTTGAACACCCAGGTCACCGACGCACCGGGCGCCAGTACGGCCAGCGGGCCGCAGGTGACGGCTCGGCCCGAGGCGCAGGTGTCGTCGGAGGAGACGAAGCTCAGGGCGGTGGGGAGAGTGTCGGTGACCTGGACCTGTTCCGCCTGGGAGGGGCCCTTGTTGGTGACGGTCACCGAGTACTCGAAGCTCTCGCCGGGGGCAACGGGCGTGTCCGTGACCGGCTTCTTGACGATCGCCAGGTCGGCGGAGGGCGCGGCGACCGTGCCACCCGGGGGCGAGGCGGTGTCGCTGTCGTTCTCGCTGCTCGGGTCGATGTTGTCGGCGGTGACCCTGGCAGTGTTCTTCAGGTCGCTGCCGTCCCCGTGGTAGGCGGGGTCGACCTTCACGGTGAGTACGTAGTCGACGCTCTCGCCCACCTTGAGCGGATCTGTGCGCTTGCACGAGACCGCGTGCCCGGCGACCGTGCAACCCGCCGGGGAGGACGACACGTACGACAGGCCCTCGGGGAGGTCGTCGGTGAGTTTCACGTTGTACGCGTCGGCCGACGGGCCGTTGTTCTTCACCGTGATCTTGTAGTCGAAGGTGGTGCCGGGGGCGGGCGGGGTGTCCCCCACGGCGGTCTTGGTCACCGCCAGGTCGGCCGTGGGCCTGTTGACCGTGCTGCCGGGCAGACCGGCCGGGGAGCTGGTGTTGTTGGTCGACACGGGGTCCTTGGTGTCGGACGAGACGGTGGCGGTGTTGCGGATGTCACTGCCGTCGCCGGTGTACTCGGAGTCGAGCCTGACGCGGAACTTCCAGGTCCTGGACGCGCCCGGCTCCAGGACGGCCTGCGGACCGCAGCTGACGGTCTGGCCGGTGGCGGTGCAGGCGTCGGCCGAGTCGACGAACGTCAGCCGCGCGGGCAGGGTGTCGGTCGCCTTTGCGTTCAGGGCGCGCGAGGGGCCGTCGTTGTGGACGGTGACCGCGTACTCGAAGGTCTCGCCCGGTGCGATGGGGGTGGTGGTCGCGGGCTGCTTCGCCGCCCACAGGTCGGCCTGCGGTGTGGTGACCCCGCCGGGCGGCAGGACCGCGGTGCTGGTGTTGTTGGTGGTGTCGGGATCCTTGGAGTCCGAGGTGGCGGTGGCGGTGTTGTGCAGGTCCGCGCCGTCACCCTGGTAGGCGGCGCTGAGCTTCACCTTGAACGTCCACTTGGCCGTCGCCTCGGGGACCAGCTTGGCCTGCGGACCGCAGGTCACCTTCTGCCCGGACGCCGTGCAGGGGTCGCCCGACGACACGAAGGTGATGCCCTCCGGGAGAGTGTCGGTGGCCGTGACGTTGCGGGCGTCCGACGGTCCGGCGTTGGAGGCGTCGATCTCGTACTCGTACTCCTGACCAGGAATCGTCGGTCCGCTGCCCAGTGCCGTCTTGACCACGGAGATGTCGGACTGCGGGGTGAAGGGGCCCGGTGGCTTCACCGGCTTGGGCTTGTTGTTGTCCGGGTCGGGGTCGGTGGAGTCCGACTTGCCGACCGCGGCGTTGCCCAGGTCCGAGCCGTCACCCTCGTACGAGGCACTGAGCCGGGCGAGGAAGGTCCACTTCTTGGTCTGCCCCACGCCCAGCTGCCCCTCGGGGCCGCAGGTGACGGTCTGTCCGACGGCCGAGCAGCCGTCCGCCGAGGAAACGAAGGAAATACCGTCGGGCAGGGTGTCGGTCGCCGTGGCATTGCGGGCCACGGACGGCCCGTTGTTCTTCGCCGTGAGGGTGTACGTGATCAGGCCGCCGGGCGGAGTGTCGGCCGCGGCGGCCGGGCTCTGCCCGGCCCACTGCGGCAGCGCGCAGAGCAGTGCGGCGAACGCCGCTCCCGCCCAGGGGCGCCGACGACGTCGTGTCGTTCTCATCTCGCATCGATTCCGTTCGTGCTCCGGTTGCCGTACACCGCTGTACGGACGCGTGGGGGTGCCGGGCGGGTGGTGGCCGCGTCAGGCAGGGGTGCTGTCGGCCTTCTTGGCGAATTCCAGGTCGGCGGTCGGCGGCTTGAGCCGGCCGCCCGGAACGGCCGCGGTGCCGCTGTTGTTGGTTGTGTCGGGGTCGGCCGTGTCGGCACTGGCCGTCGCGGTGTTGTGCACGTCGGTGCCGTCGCCGCTGTAGGCGGCGTCCAGACGGACGGTGAACGTCCAGGACACGGAGGAACCGGGGGTGAGCACGGCGACGGGCCCGCAGGTGACCGTGCGGTCGGTCGCCGCGCAGGCGTGGGCGGAGGAGAGGAACGTCAAGGGGGTCGGCAGGGGGTCCTGGATCCGGACCGCGCGGGCCACGGACGGGCCGCGGTTGGTGACCGTCACGGTGTACGCGTAGGTCTCGCCCGGCGCCACCCGGGCGGTGGTCGCCGTCTTCTTCACCGTCACCAGGTCGGCCGCCGGAGGGGTGATCCCGCCCGGCGGAAACGCCGCGTCGCTCGTGTTGTTGGCGGTGTCCGGGTCGGTGACATCGTGGGTGATCTTCGCGACGTTGCCCAGGTCGCTGCCGTCACCCTGGTAGGCGGCGCCGAGTTTGACCCGGATGGTCCAGGACACGGCGGAGCCCGCCTTCAGCGTGGTGGCGGTGGGACAGGTCACGGAGAACCCCACGGCGGTGCAGCCGTCGGGGGACGAGACGAAGGTCAGCCCGACGGGCAGGGTGTCGGTGGCCTTCACGTTGCGCGTGTCGGACGGCCCGTTGTCGCGCGCGGTGATCCGGTAGTCGAACTCCTCACCGGGGCGCACCGGGCCCGTTCCGATGCCTTCCTTGGTCACCTCCGCGTCGGCACGTGCGGTCACGGTGGTCTCTGCCGTGGCGGAGTTGTCGCTGGTGTCGGTGTCGGTGCGGTTGTCCGGGGCGGTCACCGTCGCCGTGTTGCGCAGTGTGGTCGGCTGGGCGGGAGCGGTGCCGGTGATGGTGTACGTGACGGTGCCGTTGCGCTGGAGGTCCGCCGTGGTGTCGAGGTCGCCGCTGCCGGAGGCTCTGCCGCAGGCGCTGCCGGTGCTGGCCGTGCACCTCCAGGTCACCTGGGTGAGGCCGGGCACCGGGTCCTTGACGATCGCTCCCGTCACGTCGTTGGCGTCGCTGTTGGTGACCTTGACGGTGTACGTGACCGGGCCCGTCCCCGCCGCGACCGTGGCGGGTCTGCCCGACTTGGCGACGGTGAGGTTGGCCGGCACGTTGATGGTCAGGTCGCCGACCTCGTGGATGTTGGTCGCGCCGCCCGTACCGCCGGAGAAGCCCACCCGCAGGGTGGACGGGAGCGACGGCTGGTTGGTGATGGTGGAGACGTCGAAGTCGCTGATGATCTTGGTCGACGCGGTGCCCGGGCCGGAGTCCGACCACACCGACACCAGCAGCTTGCCGTTGGTGGGCTGCACGGAGATCCGCACGGTGCGGTAGGAGGTCCGGCTGCCGGTCTCCACGGTGGAGCCGGGGCCGTCGGCCGAGGTGCCGAAGCGGTAGCCGGTGGTGCCGTTGCCCCCGCCGCGCAGCACGATCTTGTTGGCCTGGGTGCCCGGGCCGCTGGCTCCGGTGGAGTTGGCCGAGAAGTTGCCGAACTCGTCCAGGCCGATCCCCAGGAAGCCGCCGGGCACACCGTTGGACGTGCAGCGCACGGACAAGCCGGCACAGGCGTAGCCCAGGGCCCCGCCGCCCGCGCCCGTCCCGGAGGCGGCGCTGCCGTCGGCGAGGAAGAACGCCATCCCGTCGCCGCGTTTGCCGTCGAACGTCTTGCCGCCGTAGGTGGCGTAGGTGAATTCCGCGACGATCCCGAGACTGGTGGGGAACGAGTCCTTCATCTGCCAGGATCCGGCCTGGTTGTTGGAGGCGGACGTCAGCCGCAGCCAGCCGCTCTGGTAGGCGGCGCTTCCCGTGGCGGTGCCCAGGTCGTTGCCGTTGTCGAAGGCCTCATGGACGGGGAAGCTCAGGGCCCTGGGAGCCCGGGCGTGGTCGACGGCCGTCGCGGGCTGGAACAGGGCCCCCAGGCCCAGGACGACCGCCAGGGCCAGCAGGACGGTACCCGTGCGCCGGGCCCGGCGGGGTACGAGGGCATATCGCCGGGCCGTCACCGCTTCCGTCCCCGGCACGTCACGCGGCGGCGTGCCGCTGCCACCAGGACGGCTCCGGCGGCGACCGCCGAACCGGCCAGCCAGCCAAGCCCGTCCGGCATGTCGCTGCCGGTGTCGGGCAGCTCGCCGTCCGTGTGATCGGGATCCGGCCACGGCTTGACGTGGAGCGGGCCGCCGTCGGGGCCGGTGGTGTTCTCGGCGTTCTGGTTGTTGCTCTCGTCGGGGTCCCTGGTCGCGGAGGTGACCGACGCGATGTTGTCGATCTGCCGCAGGTGCCGGGGCAGCGACTTGGCGACCTTCACGGTGATCTCGTACGAGACCGACGCGCCCGGCTCCAGCCGGTCCAGGGCGGGGCAGACGACCGTCCGTCCGCCGTCCCCGTCCGGGGCGCATCCGTCCGCCGACTCGACGAAGCTCAGCTCGCCCGGAAGTGGATCGCTCACCCGCACCTGGCGGGCGGCACCGGGACCCCGGTTGTCCACCGTGATCCGGTAGGCGAACGTCTCGCCGGGCCTGACCCAGCGCTGCCCCTTGGCCAGGACCGCCGTCTTGGCCAGGGCCAGGTCCGCACGCCCCCAGTCCGGGTGCACGGGCAGGCCCGTCACCGAGGTCGTGTTGTTCTCCGGGTGCGGGTCGGAGGTCGGGGACGAGACGGACGCGGAGTTCACGATGTCCTGGCCGTCGCCCTCGTAGTCGTCCGCCAGCCGCACGGTCACCACCCAGGAGTGGGACTCGCCGACGGCGAGCCGGGGCAGCGGTCCGCAGCGGACGGTGCGGCCGCTCGCCGTGCAGCCGTCGCGGGACGAGACGAAGACGAGCGAGGCGGGCAGCTCGTCCGTGACGGTCACGGAGACGGCCTGCGAGGGGCCGTGGTTGACGGCGGTGATGACGTAGTCGTACACGCCGTCCGGCTCCCGCTCGACTCCGGCGGCGGACCGCGCCTCGGGCCCGTCCTCGTCCCCGCCCACGATGGAGGACCGGGCCTCCAGATCGGCCTGGGCACCGGCGCCGCGTGCGCCCGCGGGCGAGGACGGCGCGGGTCTGGATGCCGGGGCGGACGGGAAGGCGGACACCGAAGGGGTCGCCGATGCCGAGGTGGTCGCCGAAGGCGGGGTGGTGGCCGCCGGTGGAGCCGTCGATGGAGCCGGAGCGGAAGGTGACGGGGTGACAGAAGCTGATGGGGTGGCAGAAGGCGGCGGGGCGGCGGGTGACGGGCGGGCCGACGCGGCCGCAGGCGGCTGCCCGAGCAGGGCCGTGCTGACGGCCACGGCGCAACCCAGCGGGAGGGTCACCGCCCGGCACGGCCAACGCCTGGCTCGTGCACGACGTCTGAGGAAGCGTCTCATCCGGGAACTGCCCTTCGCCTTGCGCGCTGCGAACCAGCACCGTCCCCGCATGGGAACAAGATCTTTTTATCTGGTTTATCCGGCTATGTATGGATCAGCGCATGCGAATGAGTGAGGGGTGCCTCTACGCGCGACCTTCGCGACCTGTGCCTGTGCGATCGGACGTACATGGAGATCGTTTGACCTCAAGCCACCTTGAGGTTCTACGGTCAACAGCATGACGATCAAGGAATACCCGCAGCACAAGCTCGCCGCCCAGCCCATCGGCTTCTGGAGCAGAGAGGCCGCGGACCTGGTCATCGGCGGTCTGCGTACCGCCCTGGCCGAGGAGGACCTCACCCAGCCGCACTGGTGGAGCCTCAACCACATAGCCGGGGCACCGGGGCACTGGACCCGGGCCACCCTCACCGAGAAGCTGACGCCCTACGACGACCAGGACACCGATTTCGACGCCGTCTACGCCGACCTCGCCTCCCGTGGCTGGATCGCGGAGACCGACGCCACCCTGACGTTGACCGAGGAGGGCGAGGCGGGGCGGCTGCGCGCCCGCGACCGCAACGCCGAGGTGCACGCGCGGATGCGGGTGGGCATCGACGATGCCGCCTACGCGGCGACGATCGACGCCCTGCGCCGTATCGTCGCCAACCTCGGCGGCGACGGCGACCTTCCCGAGTACCGCGGTGCGTCGACGGACGGGCAGCACTGAAGTTTCTCGGATGTGGTCGCAACCCCGGGCGGTGTCGCACGTCTGGTGGGGTGAAGGCGCCCTTCAGCTGATGCACCAGACCGTGTTCACCACTTCCTCGGGAGATTGCCATGTCCTCGCACGCCAAGCGGAACCTCCGTCCCAGCCCCCGGGTCCTGGGTGCCGTCACCGGTGTCGCACTGCTGCTCGGCGGCGGCTTCGCCGCGCAGGCCGTCGCCGACTCCGGCACGCCGAAGGTCACCACGACCGGGGACGCCGCCCCGCAGGCCGCGTCGCAGCCCGCCGCCTCGAAGTCCACCGGTACGCCGAAGGTCACCACGGCGGACAAGTCGGCCGCCAAGCCCGGCACCGGGTCCGCCCCGGCCGAGAACGCTCCCCGGGTCATCAAGCCGGGCAGCGGAGCCCAGAAGTAGCAGCGACGGCACCACGAAGCGGGCCGGCCTTTTCCCAGGCCGGCCCGCTCCTCCGTAACGGATCGAGGCTCATGCAGTACGCCATACCCGCAGCGCTGCCCTGGTGGTCCCGGCTGCTCGCCCGGATGTCCCGGACCGAGGACGTGCCCGTACGCCGGCGCGGTCTGCGGTCGGTCGGCACACCGTACGAGGACGAGCCGCCGCCCACGCTCACCGAGCTGTACCGGGCGCGGCGGCTCGACATGGTGCGGCTCGCGCTCTTCCTGGTGGACGATCTGCACACCGCCGAGGACGTCGTCCAGGACGCCTTCGCCGCCGTGTGCCGCAGATACGGCACGTCGCTGGACGGACTCAAGGACCCCGCGTCCTATCTGCACACCGCCGTGCTCAACGCGGCCCGTTCCGTGCTGCGCAGACGCCGCACCGCCCGCGGCTACACCCCGCCCCACCAGGGGTACGGGCCGCCCGTCGACGAGGGGCTGCTGCTGGCCGAGGAGCATCGTCAAGTCCTCGACGCAATCGCGCAGTTGACACAGCGTCAGCGTGAGGTGCTGGTGCTGCGGTACTGGTCGGAGCTGACCGAGGCGCAAATCGCCCACACCCTCGGTCTGTCGCGGGGCACGGTCAAGTCCACCGCGAGCCGCGCGCTGGACGTCCTGGAGAAGAAGCTGGAGGCGGCCCGATGAAGCCGCTTGCCGAAGACGGCCGGTCCGCGACCGAGGACCGGGTGCGCGCCGCGCTGGCCGCCCGCGCCGCGCTCGTCACCCACCGCGACCTGAGCCACGAGGCACCCCCGCAGGGGCGTAGTTGGGGCGTACGCCGCGTGCGCAGGGTCGCCTTCGCGGCTCTCGGGGTTGCCGCCGCCGCGGTGACCGTGTGCCTGCTGGTGCTGCCCGGCGGCCCGGCCCCCGCCCAGGCGCCGCCCGCCGGTACCCCGGGCATCACTGAACCGTCCACACCTACGGACCCGGTGGACCCGTCCGGCGCGGACCCCCGGGTGATCACCGAGCCGTGACGTACGACGGTGTCTTCGGCCCTCAGGAGGTGTGTCGGCCCAGTCGGTCGGTCAGGAAAGCGAGGATCTCGTCCCTGGCCCGCACGGTGGGGTGTCCCTCCTCGTCCACGAGGTGGGCGGTGACCACGCTGTGCGGGGATCCGACCACGTCGGCGAAGAACGGCGGCGGGTCGGTGTTGGCACGACTGCCCGTGAGGACACGGCCGTCGAAGGCGTCGCCGAGGAGTCTGCGGTAGGCGGCGAAGCGCTGGCCGGTGCACCAGCGGTCGTCGTCGAAGCGGTACGCGAGCACCTTCAGCCCGTCGCGTGCGATGCGGTCGCGGACGGCGCGCGCGTCCTCGTCGCCGAGTTCGAGTCCGGCGGGATCGTCCAGCGGCAGGGACGGGTGGTTGACCACGGGCGCGATGACGGCGGGTTCGAGCGCCATGGTGAGGGCGAAGTTGCCGGTGAAGCACAGCCCGATCGCGCCGACGCCCGGGCCTCCGCACTCGGCGTGGGCCCGGCGCGCGAGCCCGCGCAGCCACGCGGTGACGGGGCTGGTGCCGCCCCCGGCGAACGCGCGGAACTCGGCGCTGACGCACGCCCGGCGGACCACCTCGCGGCCTTCCTCGGCCGTGGGGTAGGCGCCGTCGGTCCCGAACAGCGACGGGACGTGGACGGTGAAGCCCGCGTCCCGCACCCACCGTGCCAGCCGCAGGACGTCGGGGCTGATGCCGGGCATCTCCGGCATCAGCACGACGGCGGGCCCGTTGCCCGCGACGTACACCTTCTTGACCGTCCCGTCGACGTCCACGAGGCGGTGGGAGAAATCCGTGATTGCGTCGTCACGACGTCCGTTGGCAGCACTCATGGTGTCAGCGTGTCGTCATGTCCCCGTGCGCACCGAGGGGCCGGATCGCCATGGATGAGGGTAATCTCGCCATGGGCCGACGGCGAGGAGGCGGGCATGGGCGTGAGCGCTCTGCGTGTGGGTGTTCTGGCCTATCCGGGGTGCTTCGCGTCCGAGGTGTTCGGTGTACCCGATCTGCTGACCATGGCCTCGCACGTCGCGGGCCCGGACCACGCGGGGTACGAGGTGTCGATCGTCTCGCCCCGCCGTCGCGTCACCGCGTCGGGCGGCGCGGCCCTGGCTGTCTCTCCTCTGCGCGAGGTGGACGTCCTCGTCGTCCCCGGGTTCGAGCTGCTGCCGGGCCTGGACGTGGACGCCGAACTCGCCCTTCTCGCCCCCGAGATCGCGGCGATCCGCTCGCACGCCGCCACCGGTAATGCCGTGGTGTCGATCTGCGTCGGTGCCTTCCTGCTCGCCGAGGCGGGGCTCCTCGACGGGCGCCGGGCCACGACCTCGTGGCTCTTCGCGGACGAGCTGGCCCGGCGCTGTCCGGACGCCGATGTCCGACCCGACCGTATGGTCGCCACGGACGAGGGGGTGACGACGACGGCGGCCTTCAGCGCGATGTACGACTTCGCGCTGCAACTGATCCGTCGGCACAGCGGCGCCGACGTGGCGCGGAGGACCGCGCGGGTCACGCTCGTCGACGACGCCCGTTCGTCCCAGACGCCCTACGTCGACGCGCGACTGCTTCCCCGGCCCGGCAACGACTTCTCCCACCGTGTGATGCGACGCCTCGACCAGACCCTGGCCGCCCGGTACGACCTCACCGCGCTGTCGGCCACCTTCAACGTCAGCACCCGGACACTGCTGCGGCGCTTCGCCGACGAGACGGGGCAGAGCCCGCTCGAATATCTGCAGTCCTCGCGGGTCCGCCGTGCGCGTCACCTGCTGGAGACCACCGACCGTACCGTCGCCAGCATCTCCACCGCGGTCGGCTACCAGGACTCCGCGACCTTCGCCGCCCTCTTCGCCAAACACACCGGACGACGCCCGAGGGACTACCGCGCGACCTTCCGGCGCAGCACCGGCTGACATACCTACGCGGTCAGCCCCGCCCGCTGCCGGGGCAGCTCGGCCCGCCGTACCGCGTCGGAGGCCAGGGCGACGACCGCGCCCAGACCGGCGAAGGCACCGCAGCCGACGAACACCGGCGCCGCGCCCCACGCCCCGATGGCGGCGCCGACCAGCGGATAGCTGAGGGGCGCGAGCCCGACCATGGTGACCATGACGACGGACGTGACCCGGCCGAGGTAGGCGGGGTCCGCCGCGGTCTGTATGAGGGCGTTGTCGAGGCTGCCGAAGACGCCCGCGCTCAGCCCGATCACCCCGGCCAGCACCACCGCCACCCACAGGATCGGCACCAGCGCGATGGCGGCCGCCCCCGCGCATCCCACGAACAGGGTCCCGGCCATCATCAAGCCCGCGCGGGGCAGCCACCCGGCGACGGCGAGCAGTGCGGCGCTGGCCGCCGCGCCCGCGCCGAAGCTGCTGACGATCCAGCCGTAGCCGGAAGGCCCCCAGCCGCGCTCGGCGTTGAGGAGCACCATGCCGACGTTGAGGGTGCCGGTGAGGCCCAGCTCGCACAGGGCACCGGCGGCGACGAGCGGCCCGATGAGGCGGTGGCGGCGGATGTAGCGCAAGCCGTCGAGCAGGTCCTCGCGTGCGGAGGTGAGTTCGGGCTGCTCATCGTTGCGGGCACGGAGGGGGCGCATACGCACCGCCAGCAGGAGCGGCAGGGAAAGGGCGAAGAGCAGGCCCGCGACGGTGAAGGCGGCCGCCACCCCGCCGATCCCCATGGCCAACCCGGCGATCGGCGGGCCCGTGATCTGGCTGAGCCGCATCGACAGCGAGCGCAGACCGGTGACCCGGGCGAGTTGCTCGGGGCTGGTGATCCGCGGCGGGAGGGCGCCGATCGCGGGTACGAACAGCGCGTCTATGGCACCGAAGACAAGCGCTACGGCGACCAGGATCCACAGGGCGGGCGTGGACAGGGCGATGCCGGCGGCCACCGCCAGGATGAGGAGGCAGCGCAGCGCATCGCTGCCGAGGATGACCCGGCGGGGGTCGAACCGGTCGGCCACCACGCCTCCGCCGACCATGAGCACCGCCCTCGGCAGCGCCCCGGCGGCCATGACAAGGCCCACTTCGGTGGGACCCGCGGCCTTCTGGGCGGACCAGCCGAGCGCGATGAAGTACACGCTGTCGCCGACGAGGGAGGCGGTGTATGCGGCGAGCCAACGCAGCACGTTGCCGTCGCGGTGGGCCGGTGCGGTGGTGTTTTCGGGCAGGGCGGTGTCTGCGGTGGCCATGGCGGGCTCCAGTGGGTGGGTGCGGCAGGGTCAGGGCCGGAACGGGAAGCCGTAGAGGTGCACGGACACGTGTTCGCGGCCTGCCGTGTCGTCGGCCGCCTTGGCGGCCCGGCCCCGGTCCCGCCAGCGCCGGGCCACGGCCTCGAACTCGTCGTTCATCTCGGCGAGTTCGGCCGGGGTCAGATCGACCAGCCACTCGGAGCTGAAGGCCGCGTCGGTCCACGTCTTGCCCCAGGCGGCCGCCTGATCGAGATACGTACGGTACTGGGCGACGCGGGTGTCGAAGACGCCGCGGGTCACCGCGCCCACGGCGGCCGCTCCCTCGGGTGTGTCCGCGAAGTCCGAGTCGCGAAAGCCCCAGCCCTCCTCGGACGCCACCTGCCACCACCGCTCCCGGCCGTCGGCGCTGCGGCCGCTCGCCTCGGTCACGAAGCCGTGCTCGGCCAGCTTGCGCAGGTGGTAGCTGACCAACGAGGGCGCCTGGTCGACCTGCTCGGCGAGCTGGGAGGCGGTCGCGGTGCCCGCGGCGTACAGCAGCCGGTAGAGCTGCATGCGCAGCGGGTTCGTGAACGCCTTCAACCGGGACAGGTCGGTGATCTGCTCGGGAGAGGACTTGGGCTCGTGCTTCGGTGGCATGCACCGACCCTAGGTGTGCAAGATAAATTGCGCAATAAATACTTCAGACCTAGCTCCGAGGGGCCGCTCGCGCCGCATCGTGAAACGCACAAGCCACACCTCACCCCTTTGTGCGACACTCCCCCGCATGCTGGGTGTAACCGATCTTCCGACATACCTCGTGGGCCTGGTGCTGATCATCTTGGCGCCGGGGCCCAATTCCCTGTACGTGCTCTCCGTGGCGGCCCGGCGCGGTGTGCGCACGGGGTATGTCGCCGCGGCCGGGGTGTGGACCGGGGACACGGTGCTGATGACGCTCTCCGCGCTCGGCGCGGCGTCGCTGCTGCAGACGACCCCGCTGCTGTTCGCCGTCGTCAAGTACGCCGGTGCCGGGTATCTCTGCTGGCTGGCGATCGGCATGCTGCGCCAGGCCCTCGGCATGTGGCGCAACCGCCACGCGGCGGCGGACCCCGGTGCGGCCGACGCCGTCCAGCAGGAGGCCGCCGTCGAGCGGCCCTACCGGCGTGCGCTGATGCTCAGCCTCTTCAACCCGAAGGCGATCCTGTTCCTGGTCTCCTTCTTCGTTCAGTTCGTGGACCCGGGGTACGCCTATCCGGCGCTGTCGTTCCTGGTGCTCGGCACCCTGCTCCAGCTGGCGAGCTTCCTCTACCTGTCCACGCTGATATTCAGCGGCACCCGCCTGGCCGCCGCCTTCCGCCGCCGCAAGCGGCTCTCGGCGGGCGCGACCTCGGCCGCGGGCGTCCTCTTCCTCGGCTTCGCCGCGAAGCTGTCGCTCAGCGGAGTGTGACCACTCTTGCATCGCCTCGCGGTAAAGAGTTGATCAAACACCCTGGCGGGGCGGTGTGTGATGCGCGTAGATCTTTGCCCATGCGCACTGTCACCAAGACCGCAGCAACCGTCGCCGCCCTCGCCGTCACCGGCGCCGCCTTCTACGGCGCCGGCGCGGCCACCGCAGGCAACAGCACGCCGAAGAGCGACAAGGAGATACCCAACATCACCAAGGTCGAGGAGAAGATCAACGCCTACTACGGCGGGGCTCCCGACTCCACCGGGGCCTACCAGGCCTCCTCGACCAGCAACTACGCCAAGCAGGTCGCCGCGATCGAAGCGCGCGCGAAGCGCCAGATCGCGCACGCCGCCGAGCACCCGGGGCGGGACGGCCGTAAGCCCGCCATCGTGCTCGACGTCGACGACACGACCCTGCTGACCTACGACTACGAGAAGAAGAACGGCTTCGCGTACAACGCCACCGCCTTCAACGCGTACGTCCAGAGCGCGCAGTCCATCGCCGTGTTCGGCATGCCCGACCTGGTCAACTTCGCCGCGAAGAAGGGTGTGACGGTCTTCTTCCTCACCGGCCGCGACGTCTCGCAGCGCGATGCGAGCGCCACCAACCTCACCAAGGCCGGGTACGCCGTCCCGGTCGACAGCGCGCACTTCTTCCTCAAGGACAAGACCAACCCGCCGGCCTACCTGAGCTGCGGCAAGCCGACCTGGACGTGTTCCACGGTCGACTACAAGGCGGGCACGCGCCAGCACATCGAGAGCCTCGGCTACCGCATCGTCGCCAACCTCGGCGACCAGTACACCGACCTCGCGGGCGGCCACGCCGACAAGACGTACAAGATCCCCAACCCGATGTACTTCCTGCCGTAAGCCGTAACCAGGCCGGCCGGGGTGCGCGGACACACCGCGCACCCCGGCCGGACCGGGCGGCACGCGCTCAGCCGGTGGCGGTGCCGAACCACTTCGCCAACTGGCCGAGCATCTCCTGCTGGTCGTCACCGACCCACACCACATGGCCGTCCGGCCGCAGCAGCACGGCGGGCACGTCCAGTTCCTCACTGGCGTCGACGGCGTGGTCGACGCGGTCCGCCCAGCCCTCCACCGAGAGCCGGCCGGTCTGGTCGAGCAGCAGTCCGCGGCCGCCGTGCATCAGGTCGTACAGGCGCCCCTGCTTCAGCTCCACGTCCCGCAGCCGTCGGCCGAGCAGCTCGTGGCTCTCGCCCTCGCCTTCGCCGTCGCTGAAGTCGTAGCGGATCTCCACCGCGGTGATCATCCCGGTCACGTACCGGTTGACCTCCTCGAAGTCCATCAGCTTCGAGAACAGCTCGCGCAGCGCGGTCGGGCCCGGCTCGGTTCCCATCAGGGCGATCTGCGCGCGGGTGTTGTCCAGCACGGCGGCGCCCACCGGGTGCCGTTCGGCGTGGTAGCTGTCGAGGAGTCCCTCCGGCGCCCACCCGTTGACCGCGGCGGCCAGCTTCCAGCCGAGGTTGAAGGCGTCCTGAAGGCCGAGGTTCATCCCCTGTCCACCGGTCGGCGGGTGAATGTGCGCCGCGTCCCCGGCCAGGAACGCCCGGCCGACCCGGTAGCGCTCGGCCTGCCGGGTCCCGTCGCCGAACCGGGACAGCCAACGCGGCGAGTGCACACCGAAGTCGGTGCCCGCGTACGCGCGCAACTGCTGCTTGAAGTCGTCGAGGGTCGGCTCGGTGGCACGGTCCTCGGCCACCCCGTCGGCGGGCAGGACGACCCGGCACAGCCCGTTCTCGTCGGGCGGGGTGACGCCGAAGCGCAGTTGGGTCTTGTTGACTTGCTTGACGACGGCGGCGACCTTCGCCGGATCCTCGGTCACCTCCATCTGACCCACGAGTGTTTCGACCGTGGCGGCCACGCCGGGGAAATCGACGCCGAGCAGCTTGCGCACCGCGCTGCGGCCGCCGTCGCACCCGACGAGGTAGCGCGAGCGCACCCTCGTGCCGTCCGCCAGCTCGACGGTCACCCCGTCCTCATCCTGGCTCAGCCCGACCACTTCGCAGCCGCGCCGGATCTCGGTGCCGAGTTCGAGGGCGCGCTCGTCGAGCAGCCGCTCGGTGACCGGCTGGGGGTGGGCGAGGCCGTACGCGTGGGCCGTGTCCAGGCTCTCCGGCCACGGCTTGACGATGCCGCCGAAGAGACCGCCCACCTGGAACTTCTCACTGACCGCCGAGAACCGGTCCAGCAGGCCGCGTTGGTCCATCAGCTCGACGCTGCGCGCGTGCAGGCCCTGCCCGCGGGACTGCCCGGTGGGCTCGGTCAGCTTCTCCAGCACGACCACCCGCACGCCGTGCAGTCGCAGTTCACCGGCGAGCATCAGGCCCGTCGGTCCGCCGCCGACAATGACCACGTCGATCATCAAAGTTTTCCCATTTCCGCAGGTCCTGGCGTTGTCCCGTGATTCTGCGGTATGAGGGGGGCCTTGCCGCAAGCCCCCGGGTGCGCTATACATTGAGAGTGGCAAGGAGGCGATGACCCCCTTGCCTTCGTCTTTTCCCGCCCGCTACGAGCGGGCGCGTCGTCCAGGCGCTCGGGACAAACACTTCGGGCCGACACGTCGGGCAAGCGAGTGAACCTGCGATCCCACGCCGCGCGGGATCCGACTCCACCGGTTTTCATGTCCAGATGACCAACACCAAGAAGTACCTGCTCGCCGCTGTCGTCGGCACCACCCTGACCCTCACCTGCGCCGCACCCGCCCTCGCCGACCACGGGCCGGACCAGGGTTACGGTTACGGCGACCGCCACCGCTACGACGACGGCGGGAAGGAGTGCACCCACGACGACCCCGGCGCCGTCACCGAGGGATCGGTCTCGGACTCCCCCGGCGTCGGCTCCGGAAATCTGATCCAGATTCCCATCCACATCCCCATCAACATCTGCGGCAACAGCATCGGCTGAGCCGACGTATCGCGGTCGAACCCACCTCCTCCGCCAGTCCCCATCCCCTCCTTCAGTCCAGAAGGAGGGGATTCGGCAGCGCGGCCCCGGGGTGCATCCGCAGGAGCGTGTGCAGGACTCCCGAGAGGCCGGACATCAGGCTCGGGGAGAACGCCTCGCGGGCCAAACCACCCACCGGGCCGCGTTGTTCGAGGCCGGTGAGGATCTCGCCGTCGAGGTCCTCGGCGTTGCCATGGCCCACGGACGTGAGGAACTCCCACAGCCCGAGGTCCCCGTGGCACAGGGTGTGGCTCCAGCCGAAGCCCTCGGCGGCGCAGGCGCGCGCGGCGCGTTGGGCCATGTCGAGGTGGGCCGGATCGCCCGTACGCCGGTGGAGGTCGAGCATGCCGATGCCCACCCCCGCGCTGCCGTGGCACCAACTGGTGAAGAAGTCCTCCTCGGCACCGATGCGTACGTCGAGCCAGTTGCCGTGTTCGGGCTGGTAGAGGGACTCCTGGTAGGCGAAGGCGCGTTCGGCCAGGTGGGTCCAGTCGCGGCGCTCGGCCGTAGTGCCCGCCTCGCTCAGGGCGAGCCGGGTCAGGGCCCAGCCGATGCCGGTGGCGCCGTGCGCGAAGCCGCCGATGCCCTCGGGGTTGAGCCGGGTCGTCCAGCGGGCGCCGCTCGCGTCGACGGTGGCGAGCCCGGACAACCGACGGCCGATGTGCGCGGCGGCGGCCAACCAGCGGTCCTGCCCGGTCGCCTCGGCCAGGTTGAGGAGTGGAACCACTCCCCCGGCCGCCCCGTTGAGGAGGTCCACCTCCACGTCGTCCTCGACGAGACGGCCCTCGGCGAGCAGCAGCGCGCGCTGGGCCGCCCGCTCCACCAACCAGTCCTCACCCAGCACCCGGTGCAGCGCCAACCACGTCCACACCTGCGACGCCGCACCGCTGAACGCCCCGGCCGACGGCGTCGGCGTCCGGTCCTCGGTGCTGATGAGCACCCGCAGCGCACCCTCGAACGCCTCGGCAACGCCCGGGACTTCGTCCGCCCGGCCCGCCCGCGCCTCGGCCACGTACTCCGCGAGCGTCAGCGCCACACCGCCCTGCCCGGTGTAGAGGTCGGCGGGCAGCACCCTGATGGACCAGCCCGCCGGGGTGAACACCGGGCTGATCCAGGTGACCGTGCCGTCCTCGCCGCGCACCGCGCCGTCGCACAGCCGCCGGACCATCTGCACGGCGAGGTCGCGGCGCCGCCGCTCCCGGTCGCGGGCATGCGGGTCGCGGGCGCCCTCCTGCACCCGCTGGGGCAGTGAACGCTCGTTGAGGTACGCGCCCACCAGCGCGTCCTGGATCACCGACTCCTCCAGTGGCAGGTCGGCGGTGTGCCAGTCCTCGATGGTGGTCCGTACGTTGGTCGTGTCCACGATAAACGTGGACATCGGTACGTCCCCGGCCAGCAGGTCCGCTATCTCGCCGTCGATGGCCGCGCGGTCGGTCGGGGCGCCCGGCAGCACCTCGGCGTTGCGCCGCAGGATGTCGCGGGCCCGCTCGACGGCCGCCGCCTCGTCGTGCAGCGACGCGGGATGCCACAGCATCCGGCCGATGTCCACGTACGCCTGCGTCGGCCGCAGGATCCGCCGCGCCTGGGCGCCTTCGAAGCGGCGCAGCAGCCGGTACGGGTCGGTCCCGGGGCGGCGCAGATGCGCGGTCATCTCGCGGAACCCGGCAAGGACCCGGTCCCAGTAGGTGCTGAGCACCGGGGTGGGGCTGGGGTGATTGCCCGCGGTGGGCATGGCCACCAGGTCCACCTCGAAGCGGGCCTTGGCGGTGCCGCCGTCCGCGATCACGGGGTTGGGGATCAGGGGTTGCTGGCCGGGCAGCGCGCCGACGCCGGAGATGTCCACCCCGCCGAGCGCGAATCCGGTGCCGCGCACGGGCAGCAGTCCGGTACGCAGCACCGTGCGGCGGATGGCCGCCGCCGCCACGTCCACCGCGTCGCCCCGGCCGCTGGCCGGGAAGGGCGCGGGGGCGTCGAAGAGGGTCTCCGCGTCCACGATCACCGGCACCGGGCCCGCCGCGATCATGTTCTCGGCGTGCATGTCGGTGCCTCCGGTGAAGCGGAGGACGGCCAGCCAGTGGCCCACGTTGCGGTAGAAGGCGGCGAGTTCGGCATCGCCCGTGCAGTAGCGGTGGCGGACGAACTCGGCCCAGCCGTAGCCCTCGCGTACCAACGTATGCGGCACACGGATGCGCTCGGTGGGCGGCGGGGCATCGGGGAAGTCGGCGAACAGCTCGTCCAGCAGCGCGCCGAGAGCCACGTCGGCCTGGGACGGCCGGGGTTTGTACATGACGCTGCCGCCGTCGAAGTCGACGCGGCTCACCGTCAGACCGCCGCGGTGGGTGTCGCCCGCCCCGAACTCGACGGCCCGTATCTCGCCCGCGGGCGCTCCCAGCAGCGGTCGCAGCAGCTCGCGGTCCGAGGCGAGGCGGGCGGCGAAACCGGCCGTGGCCGCCACCGAAAGCCGCGCCACCGACGTGACCCTCCGCCCGAGGGTGGGGTACCGCTCGGCCAGCCGGTCGAGATAGCCCTCGTCGCCGGCCTGCTCGATGAACGCGGCCCACGTCGCCGTATCGGATCCGGCCTCCCGCCCACCGCCTTCCGCCATACGCAGTGCGTGCAGCTCGATCAGGAACAGCCGGGACAGCTTCGCGTGCAGGGACCCGATCAGGGCGGTGTCCCCGGCGCCCAGCACCACGTCCCGCTCAGCGCTCCCCAAACCGTCCACGGCGCCGAGCTGCCGGGCCAGTTCCTCCCGCCACGGGCGGGCGATGTTGTGTACCGGGCGGGCGAACCACTCCGCCTCGTCCCTCTTGTCCGGCACCGATCCGTCCACGGCCCGCCCCTCCCTCGCAAGGTGCTGCACACGGCGTGGGGAACCGCACGACCAGCCTCGGGTGCGCGGACGCACGCTTCGGCATGGTGAGCGGTTCCCCACTCGACTGTCCGTACTCTCCTGACCGCGAACGTCACTCAGCGGCGGTGCCCCCGACAGGCGCACTCCGCAGGACGGTCAACAGCCGTCGGTGATCAGCAACACCAGCTTCCGCGCGACCCACTCGGGCTGGAGCAGAAGCCGTAGAGGGAGTCGCTCGGGTCCGTGAGCGCGGCTTCGGCGGCGGCGCCGCCGACATAGAGCGGACCTGCGGGGTTGGACTGGCCGTACGCACTCTCGGCGCCCGACAGCCAGGCGTTGAGCACTGCGGTTGCGGGAACACTGGTCTGGGGCATCTGCGGCCTCCGGACATAGGGATGGGGACGGATTGCCCAGTCCCGAGTATTGCCGGATCCGAACACCTGTCAGACGACTAATCCGGCCACAGTCTTGGGGTGTTCGTGCGCGGTATCGCGGTCGGTGTGGCGACGTTCGACGACGCCACACCGAGCGAGACGGCTGGTCCACGAGCTTCAAGACGCCTTCGTCGGCATCGACTTGATCCAGTCGCGTGGCTGCATTGCGCCTTGACGTTCGGGGGCGGTTGCGCGATGGCGGATGAACCGGCTTCGGGTACGGATCCGATCGACTCCCGTTAGTGAAAGAGGTGCGTGACATCGTTGTCTCAGCCGAGGCAGAGACTACGGCAGCGTCCACTTCTGGGCGTTCGTGCCGTTGCAGTCGTAGATCTGCAGCTGCGTCCCGTCGGTCGTGCTGCTGCCGGGGTCGTCAAGGCAGCGTCCGGACTGCGGGTTGAGCAGCGAGCCGTTCGCCGTCGGTTGCCATGTCTGCGCCCCGGATCCGTTGCAGTCCCACAGCTGGATCTTCGCGCCGTTGGCCGTGCCGCCCGACTGTACGTTCATGCACTTGCCCATGACGCCGAGGCTGCCGTCGGCGTTGACGGTGAACTGCTGTGCCACCGTCCCGTTGCAGGTCCACAGCTGGATCGCCGTGCCGTTCGCGGTTCCCTGGTGGTTGTCGTCCGCGCACTTGCCCGCGATCGCGGACGTGATGGGGCCGACACGCGAGGTGCCGGTGCCGCCCATCGCGGCGGCCATGTTGGCGTACCAGGAGGCGGGGCCGGTGCCGTGGGCGCTGACCGGGACCGCGTTGAAGTACTCCCAGCCGGCGCCGCCGCCGAACGACGGGTACTTGCCGACCAGCGACTTCAGGGTGCCGGCGAGTGTGGCCGGGGTGACGTAGCCGGAGCAGTTCGCCGCGTTGGTGACCGTGCCCGCCAGCACCCGGGAGGGGCTGAAGCCGTTGGCGATCACCGCGTCGTAGCCGCTGGTGCCGCCGAGGGATCCCCAGCCGCAGTAGAACTGGCCGGTGTACCAGGAGATCTTGCTGCCCACCTCGGCCTCCAGCTGCTTGTAGCTGAAGCCGCCGGAGAACGACGAGGAGCCGGACAGGTCCGTGGCGACCGGGGTCAGGGTGATGAGGAACGAGCTGCCGAAGTCGGCGCGCAGCTGGTTGACCAGGCGTTCGGTGTCGGCGAGCGAGAACGTCTCCTCGATGTCGAGGTCCACACCGTCGAGCTTGTACGTCTGCAGGGTGTTCTTGAGCAGGCCGTAGTACTTGGGGAAGTCCTTGTGCAGGTTCGCGAAGCTGCCGGTGCCCGCTCCGCCGAGCAGGGCCTGGGCCTTGACCCCGGACGCCTGGAGCGTGGCGATGTCGGCCCACATCTGCGTGAACTTGGCGGCCGAGGGCGGGTCGTCGTTGAGGTGGACGGACCCGTCGTCGTTGAGGTGGAACGCGGCCACCTCGATGTCCGTGGCGATGCCCTTGAGCGGCAGCGGTGAGACGTAGGCGTTGTTGGAGTACTGGGTCTGGTAGTACGCGAGCGTGTGACGGGTCGGTGTGGCCGCCTGCGCTGCGGAGCCCGGCAGGGCACCGGTGGCGGCCAGGGCGAGTGTGGTGGCGCCGGCGGCCAGAACGGCCTTCCAGGCGCGCGGGGACGAGGGGGTGGGCGACACTGATGCACCTCCGGATTGCGGGGCAGGCGCGAGGCCTGTGCGAGGGCGCGTGGTACCGGGGTTGTGGCGCGTGCGTTCCGGGGCCCCGGTCCGCGGTGGACTGGGGCGCGTGGGTCCGGAAGGGTTCGGGCGGCCGCCTGGGGACGGAGACTAAAGCGCTTCAGTTGTGGTGTCAACGGTGCCTGTACGGTGCCCCGTTGGGGCCCCTGCTCAGTGCCCGCTGCCGAGCGGGGGCGCCGTACTCTCCCGTACGGTCAGCCGGGGTGTCGCCGTGCGCAACTCACGTACGGTCTCCGGGTCGTTGACGGCATCGAGCAGTACGCGGGCCACCTGCTCGCCGAGTGCGAAGGTGTCCCGGGACAGCGCCGTGACCGAGGGGTGCACGATCCGGGTCAGCACCGAGTCGTCGAAGGAGACGACCGACAGCTCGCGCGGCACCTGGACGCCCATCTCGGCGGCCACGCCGAGCCCGGCGACCGCCATCACATCGCTGTCGTAGATGATCGCGGTGGGGCGTTCCGGGCGCGAGAGGAGCGTGCGTGTGGCCGCCGCGCCCTGTGCGTCGCTGAAGTCCGTCGGCACGGAGACGGCTCCGATCAGCCCGAGCCGCTTCGCGGAGTCCCGCAAGGCCCTCATGCGGCGCTGTGTGTGCTGGAAGGCGGGCAGTCCGGCCAGATGCGCGATACGGCGGTGGCCCAGCGCGGCGAGGTAGTCAACCAGAGAAAGCATCGCCTCGCGGTCGTCGGCCCACACGCGCGAAAGCCGTGACGGCCCGCCGCGTCGCCCTCGACCGCCCAGGACGACCGCCGGAACGGCCAGTTCCTCCAGTGCGCCGATGCGCGGATCGCGCACCTGGAGGTCGACGACCACCACCCCGTCCACACGCCGCTCGGACACCCAGCGCCGGTACACCTCGATCTCCGCCGCCGTGTCCTCCACGACCATCAGGTGCAGAGCCACGGAGTTCCTGGACAGACCGGCCTGAAGGCCCGCCGTGAGCTGCCCGAAGAACGGCTCCACCCCGATCGTGCGCGCGGGCCGCGCCACCACCAGGCCCACCGCGTCGGCCCGGGCGCCGCCCAGGGCCCGAGCGGCGCTGTGCGGGCGCCAGTTCATGGCATCGGCGACCTCACGGATCCGCGCCCGGGTGGCATCGCTGACCCCCGGACGCCCGTTCAGCGCCAACGACACGGCCCCGGTGGACACTCCGGCCCGCTGGGCGATGTCGGCGATCGTCGGTCTGACCACGTCACGCACTCCCTCTCGACGGCCGGGTGTGAGCGGGAGCGTAGTCCGGATGTGGTGGGGGGGTTCGGCTCTTCGGCGGTTCGATTGCTGAAGCGCTTCAGTCAGTGACCCCGGCTGCCGCGCCCCCCGGGGACGACCGACAGGCCTGTGAAGCGACTCACTCCGGCGAACTGTCACAGTTGACGCAGCCGAGCTGTCTCCATGGGTATCCGCTGACCGAAGGAGGTCATCAGCCATGGAAACCATGACCGTTGAGCGCGTCATCGACGCCCCGATCGACGAGGTGTTCGCCTGGCTCACCACGACCACCCACTACACCGCCTCGCCCCTCGTACTGCGCTGCCGTCTGGCCCGGCGCGGCGAGGGCGCGCCCTACGGGGTCGGCGCGGTGCGCAGTCACCTCTGGGTGATCGGCTGGTTCCGGGAGCGCATCACGCGGTACGAACCGCCGTACGCCACCGAGTACGTCGTCGAGCGCAGCCTGCCGCCGGCACGGCACGAGCTGGGCCGCATGGAGCTCAGCGAAGTCGCCGACGGCACCCTGGTGCGCTGGACCACCCGCGCCGAGATCCCCGTCCCGCTCGTCGGCGCCTTCCTGACCCGGCGCCTCGCACGGCCGGTCATTACCCGTACGTTCCGCAACATCCTCGACACCGCGGACAGGGCGCTGACCCAACTCCCCGGGCCAGAACGGGCGTGAGCACCGGCTCACGTACAGGGGAGGGGTGTCTGCCCGCCGCCCGATGGGCGGGCAGACACCCGCGGCGGACGCCGAGACGGGGGACCTCCGCGTGCACCGCACCCGGCGACCGGGCCAGGAGAAAGCCGTGTCGCCGGAGCCACTGGGGCTGAATCGAGCGTGACAGCCGCCGCCCCCGGCTAAACAGCACTCCCTCGGCCAACAAATCCCCGTTCGTGGCCGACGCGCGCCGGGTGCCGCCGGATAACCCCGTGGACCGGCAGCGTGCGAGGTGGATGATGAAGGCATGACCTCTGCTTCCCGCGCGCTCTCCTTCAACGCGGCCGCCGCCCAGTACGCCGCGAATCGCCCCTCCTACCCGCCCAGCCTCTTCAGCACCATCGAGGAGATCACGGGGCGCCCGCTCGCGGGAGCCCGCGTCGCGGACATCGGCGCGGGCACGGGCATCGGCACCGCGCTGCTGCGGGAGCGGGGCGCCGATGTCATCGCCGTGGAGCCGGGCGACGGCATGGCGGCCGAGTTCCAACGCGTCCTGCCCGATGTGCCGATCGTCCGGGGCGACGGAAACGCCCTGCCGCTCGCCGACCGCTCCTGCGATCTGATCGCGTACGCGCAAGCCTGGCACTGGACGGACACCAGCCGCTCGGTGCCGGAAGCGCTCCGGGTGCTGCGGCCCGGCGGCGCGCTCGCCCTGTGGTGGAACACGACTGCCCTCGACGTGCCCTGGGCCGCCGCCCAGGACGAGCGCATCGCGCACTGGTGCGGCGTCGCCCCCAACGACCGCGCCCGCCCCGACACCATCCGCGCCGGCCGCCTCGCGGGCCTGTCCGACCTCCCCTACACCCGCCGCCTGCTGCGCTGGAGCCGGACGGTACCGCTCGACACCCACCTGGCGAACGTCACCAGCCACTCGGCGTTCCTGGTTCTGGGCGAGGCCAGGACCCAGGAGTTCCTGGCGGAGGAACGCACGCTGCTGAGCGAGGTCTTCCCGGGCGGGATGGTCGAAGAGACGTACGTGGTGGACTTGTTGGTCGCGTCCAAGCCCAGGCTTCAGGCGTAGAGGATCTGGCCGGTCGGTGCCGGGAGAGATGCGCCCCCGGCTCGTCCCCCGAGCCCGCGCCTCAGTTCACCGCCTGCTTCACCAGCGCGGCGATCCGTGTCTCCACCTCGGCCGTCACCTCGGTCAGGGCGAAGGCCGACGCCCACATCGTGCCCTGGTCGAGCTTGGCCTGGTCGCTGAAGCCGAGGGTGGCGTAGCGCGTCTTGAACTTCTCCGCGCTCTGGAAGAAGCAGACGACCTTTCCGTCCAGCGCGTAGGACGGCATCCCGTACCAGAGCTTCGGCGCGAGCGTCGGGGCGTTGGCGGTGACGACCGCGTGGATGCGCTCCGCCATGATCCGGTCCGAGTCTGGCATCTCGGCGATCTTCGCGAGGACTTCCTGCACCGCCAGCGCCGCCTTCTCCTCGCGCGAGGTGCGGCGCGACGCCGTCTTCAGCTCCTTGGCGTGATCCTTCATCGCGGCCCGCTCATCGGCCGTGAACCCCTCGTACCCACTGCTGTCGGTGCTGCTCATCACGCATCTACCCCTTGAGGACCTCGGTGTGCGGCTCTTGAAGGGGACCTTAACCGGGGGCACTGACAACGGGGCTCAACAGCGGCCCTCGCGCGCCCGCTTGGTCGCCGCGCCCCCCTGTTCAGCGCACCCGCTCGTTCACGACGCGGCGAGGGCGGCGCGCCAGGCCGGGCTGTCGACGTAGTGGTTGTCGTAGCGCTCCGAGGACTCGGCGATCTTCTTCGGGTCGGTCTCACCGCGCATCACGCTGCCGAGCAGCCGCAGGTAGTCGAAGCGGCCCATGCCCGGCGTGAAGGTGAACAGGACGTCGGCCTCGCAGCCCGGGGCCGCCGCGAAGGCGTGCGGGGTGTGCGGGGGCACGGCGAGGAAGTCGCCGGCGTTCAGGACGGTGACCTCCTCGCCCACCAGCACCTGGAGGGAACCGCTGATCACGAAGAAGAGCTCGGTGGCCTTGGTGTGGAGGTGCGCGGGAGCGCCGACGGCTCCCTTGGCGAAGGTGGAGCGGTACGAGGTGAACCCGCCCTCCGGGCCGTCCGTGTCGGCCAGCAGCGTCATCACGCTGCTCGGGTCGGCACACGTCTCGGCCTCGGCGGCGCGGGTGAGGAGCGCGTCGAAGCCGGTGTTCTCGCTGGTGTTCATGCTGTTCATGGTGGTTTCCCCTCAGGTTCACAGCGGGCTCGTCGCCGCTGTGATCACTACTCTATGAAGCCGAAAGACCTTCGACAGAGTGCAATTCGGCGCAGAAATGTGAGGTCAATTGGGGAGCCGCCATGGCCGGTTCCCAGCGTCGTCCTGCTCGACGAGACGACTGCGTACACGCGGGGCCCTAGAGTGCGAAGTGCCAGCGGAGTCCACGAAAGGGACACCCGATGACCCTCGTGGTCACCACACCGACCGGACACGTGGGTTCGCGCGTGGTGCGGCTGCTGCTCCAGGCCGGCGTCCGCCCCCGCGTCCTGGTTCGCGACCCCGCCCGCCTGGACGAGGCGACCCGGGCGCGGGTCGAGGTGCGCCAGGGCGACCTGACGGACGCCGAGTTCGTACGCGACTCGGTGGCCGGGACCCGGACCCTGTTCTGGGTGGATCCCACGCCCCACACGACGGCGGATCCCATCGAGACCTCGCTGCGGACCGCTGCGCCGCTGATTGCGGCTGCCCGGGCAGGTGAGGTGGAGCGGGTGGTGCTGTTGAGCAGCATCGGGGCGGAGAAGCGGCACGGGGTCGGGCACATCGACGCCCTGGCCGGGATCGAGGAACAGCTCGACGCCACCGGAGCGCACGTCCTGCACCTGCGCTGCGCGTACTTCTTCACCAACCTGCTGTTCAGCCTCGAAGGCCTCTCCCAAGGCGTCCTGACCACGGCGTTCGATCCCGACCACCCGATGCCCTGGGTGGATCCGCGCGACATCGGAGACGTGGTCGCGGCCCGACTGTTGAGCGACAGCTGGCGGGGGCGAGTGGTGCAGGCCGTACACGGGCCGGAGGACCTCACCTTCCACCAGGTCGCGCGGATCCTCACCGAGGCGCTCGGGCGCCTGATTCGGCTCGACCCCGTCAGCGACGACGCGACGCGGGACGCGCTGCGCGCGGCGGGGCTGCCGCCGTCGGCGGTGGAGGGCATGGTCGGGATGACCGCCGGATCGCGCGGCCTGGTGCCCGAACAGCCCCGCGACCTGCTCACCACCACCCCGACCCCGCTCAGCGCGTGGGCTCATGCGCATCTGCGTCCGCTGCTGGAGGGGTGACAAGGGACTGCGGCGGATTTCGGGGGGGGCGTCTCAGCCGCCCGCGTCCTTCCGGGCGCGGAAGGCCGCGGCCTTGGTGCGGTTCTGACAGGCCGTGGAGCAGAAATGGCGGGCGGCGTTTCGGGACGTGTCGACGTACACGCGGTCGCAGCGCTCTGCCCGGCACACGCCCAGGCGGCCCGCGAGGCCGCCGCCCACTGCCAAGGCGAGCGCGGTGGCGCAGCTGGCGCTGCACCCGGCCGCGAACGAGTCGTTGGCGCCGTGGAAGTGCATCTGCCAGGGCTCGGCCCCGGTCCGGTCCAGCCGGGGCCCGGCGCCGGTGTCGCGCAGCAGGGTGTTGACGGTCTCGGCCGCGGTGTCCGTCCTGCCGTCCTGCATGGCCTGGAAGACCTCGCGCATACGGTGTGCCGTCCCGGCCAGGTACGCGGCCTGTTCGGTGTCGATGGCGCGCGGGAGCGAGGCCGCGGTGCGCGGGATCGCGGCGTCGATCGCGTCCGCCAGCTCCGCTCCGTGCGGCGCGGCGTAGGGGCGGCCGCGCGCCTGCCCGTCGGTCAACGTGTTCACGAGCGATACGGCCTGGTCCAGCAGCACCGCGACGTGACTGTCGAACATCACTTGACCAGTCACTCCTTCCATGGTTAGGTCCGTGACTGACATTACTCGATTCGACAGTTACGCGAGGGGTGGCGGCCATGCCGCGGACCGTATGGCTGCTGGTGGCGGCACGGGCGATCAACCGGCTCGGCGCCTTCTCCCTGCCCTTCCTCACGGTCCTGATCAGCAGCGACTTCGGTGCGAGCACCACGACGGCGGGCCTGCTCTCGGCGGCCTTCGGCCTGGCGACGATCCCCTCCCGGCTCGCGGGCGGCCGATTGGCGGCCCGCCTCGGACGCCGCCGTACGATCGTGGTCGGCCTCACCGGCTGCACCCTCGCCCAACTGGGCATCGCCGCCGCCGGTTCCCTGACCGCGGTGGCCTGCTTCGCGATCCTGCTCGGCCTGGCCTTCGAGCTCTACGAGCCGCCGAGCCAGGGGATCATCGCCGACACCGTGCCGCCCGCCGAGCGGGTACGCGCGTACAGCCTGCTCAATGCCGCGCTCGCCGCGGGTGGCACGGGCGCGGGCCTCATAGCGGCGGGTCTGGGCCGCTACGACCTGCGCTGGCTCTTCGTCGTCGACGCGGTCACCTGTCTGGCGTGCGCGCTGGCTCTGCGGATCGCCCTGCCCGCCGACCATCCGCGCCCAGCGGCGGCGGACCGTACTCCCGCTGCCCGACACCGGGAACTCGGCGCCCCGGCCGGCCCGTGGCGCGACCGCGCAGTGTGGGCGATGTTCGCGTCGGGTACGGCGTTCGCGCTCATCTCCATGCAGATCGTCATGGCGCTGCCGCTCACCCTGGACCGGCGCGGCCACGAGTCCGCCGACGCCGGGCTGCTGTTCACCGCGTCGGCCGTGACCGTCGTGGTGGCCCAACCGGCTCTGCGTCTGCGCCGCCTCACAGCGCTCGCCGCCCCCGCGGCCCTCGCCCTCGGTTACGCCCTGCTGGGGATCGGCCTGGCCGGTTACGCGGTCGCGCACACCCTCCCCGCGTTCCTGATCGCGACCGCCGTGTGGAGCCTGGGCGATGTCATCATCCTGGGCCGCGCCCTCACCGTCGTGGCCGACCTAGCCCCGCCCGGCGCCACCGACCGCTACCTCGCCGCGTACGGCATCAGCTGGGGCATCGCGACCACCGCCGCCCCCGTCACCGCCACGCAGATACTCGAACACGCCGGAGTGACGACCCTATGGACGGCCACGGCAACCCTCGCCCTGGCACTGGCCGCCGTACAACTCCTCGTCGTCAAACCACTCATCGACCAGGCACCGGTTCGCAGCCCCGCAGACTCTCAACGCACGCCTGACCTGGCCGGACGTGAAGCCGCATCCACGACCGGGCCCTGACGCCGACGTCGGCGCCCGACCAGATCCCGGGCGGCGTCCGGCCACTCACCGTGGTCGAAGGTGAAGCCCGCGTCGAGGAGGCGGCCGGGGACGACGCGGCGGCTCTTCAGCAGGAGTTCGGTGTCCGAGCGCAGGACGAACGCGCCGAGTTCGGCCATGCCCTTCGTGGCGGGCAGGCCCACCGGGACCCTCCAGGCGGCACGCAGGGCCCGCATGAAGGCGCGGTGCGGAAGCGGGGCGGGGGCGGCGAGGTTGACCGGGCCGGAGATGTCGTCCCGGTCGCCCAGGAACTGGACGGCGCGGACGAAGTCGTCCTCGTGGATCCACGACACGTACTGCGCGCCGCCCGCGACGGGCCCGCCGAGGCCGAGCCGTACCATCCACGACATCACGTCGAAGACGCCGCCCTTGTCCGGGCTCATCACCATCGCGGAACGCAGCGCGACCTTGCGCGTGTGCGGGGTGTCGGCCTGCCGCTGCGCCTGCTCCCAGGCCTTGGCGATCTCGACGCTGTAGCCCCAGTAGCCCGGGACGCCGGGCTCGGCGCCGCCGAGCACACCGGTGGCCTCGTCGTGGGCCGCGTCATGGCGGTGGGCGTAGATGGTCGCGGTACTCATCTGCAGCCAGAGGCGGGGCGGCCGGGCGGCGGCCGCGATCGCGCGGCCCACGGCCTGCGTCGAGCGCACCCGCGAGTCCATCATGGCCCGCAGGTTGTCCGGGGTGTAGCGGCAGCTGACACTGCGGCCGGCCAGGTTGATCACCACGTCGCTGCCGTCGATCTCCTGGGTCCACGGACCCGCGCTCTCACCGTCCCAGTAGACTTCGCGCTCGCGTACGGGCCGCCGGGTGAGGATCACGACCTCATGGCCGACGGCGGTCAGAGCACGGTCAAGCACGGCGCCGACCTGCCCGGTTCCGCCAGGAATGACTACCTTCATCAGCTTCCCCTCCCTCTGTTGGCCTGAGCCTAGAGCAGGACTTGAACGCGTTCAAACGGGGGTTGAGGAGGTGATCGGATTGATGCCACGCCGGGGCGGACACCCGAAGGGGCCGCCCGTGACACCGGACAGCGACTGCACAGCCCCTCCCCCAGCACGGCAAAGCCCCAACCACCCCTCCCCACACACCAGACGAGCCACCCCCCCCTTCCCCACCACCCCCTCTCCCTGTTACGATCCGACCCGGACCGAATCGAAATAGCGACCGGCTCCACCGACCGACCGAAAGGCTCCGACCTCATGCTGCGCGTCAAGGACTTCGACCACCTCGTCCTCAACGTCCAGGACGTCGAGCGCGCCCTCGACTTCTACACCGGTCCCCTCGGCCTGGAGCCGGTCCGCGTCGAAGAGTGGCGGGCCGGAAAGGTGCCCTTCCCGTCCGTCCGCGTCAGCCCGACGATGATCATCGACCTGTTCGACCGGCCGCGCGGCGAGTCGAACGTCGACCACATCTGCCTCGTCGTGGACCCGCTCGACTGGCAGCAGGTCATAGACGAGGGCACCTTGACCGTACTGGAGGGCCCGGTGCCGCGCTTCGGTGCGCGGGGCAGCGCCACCTCGGTGTACGTCCAGGACCCGGAGGGCAACACCGTCGAGCTGCGCTGGTACCCGGAGGACGCCGAGTGAGTGCGGCCGGGCGCCCGCGCGACCCGGCGATCGACGCCGCCGTCCTCGCCGCCACCCTGGAGATCCTGCGCACGGACGGCTACCCGGGCTTCGCCCTGGAGGCGGTCGCCGCACGGGCCGGGACGACGAAAGCGGCCATGCGCCGGCGCTGGCCACTGCGCCAGAACCTGCTCATCGACGCACTCGCCTCGATCCTCACGATCCCGCCCGTGCCCGACAACAACTGCACCCGCTGCGACCTGATGCAGAGCGTGCGGCTGCTGGACGAGGCGCTGCACGAGCGGCTGCCCCGTGGTGTCCTGGCACCGCTGGTCGCCGACTGCGCCCGCGTACCGGAGTTGCACCAGCGGCTGATGGAGGTGCTCGTCCAGCCGAGCAGGCAGGCGGCCACGGCGGCCGTCGAACAGGCCGTCAGCCGGGGTGACTTGCGCCCCGGCGTCGACCCGCACGTCCTGGTGGACCTGCTCGCCGCCTCCGTATACCAACGCGCGCTCCTGGGCGACACCACGACGGCCCGGCCGTCCGCGGCCGACACGGTGGATCTGCTGCTGCGCGGCGCGGCGGTCGACTTCGACCGCCTCGTACAGATCAGCCAAACCCCCGCCCACCTCCGGCAACACCCGGCCAGCCACACCTGACCGCACACACGAACACAGTTGGGATGTCGGCCTTCGGGCCGGTCCCAAGGCCTGACGACTGGCGTCCCACCCCGCTCACCAGGTCTTACCGGCCTGCTCCCGGGTCGTACGGTTGATCCGGTTGAAGAAGTTGGTCGTCGCGATCTCCAGGATGAGCGCGGACAACTGCTCCTCCGTGAAGTGGTCGGCCACGGCGTCCCAGATCTCGTCGGTCACACCCGCCGCGCCGTCCTGGATACGGGTGGCGGCCTCGGTCAGTTCGAGCGCCGCGCGCTCTTCATCGGTGAAGAACGGCGTCTCGCGCCAGGCGACCACGTTGTGCAGCCGCTCCTCCGTCTCCCCGGCCTGCATCGCCGCGTCGACACCGGCGAAGACGCACGGGCTGCAGCCGTTGATCTGGCTGGCGCGCAGGTGGACCAGTGCCAGCAGGCGGGGATCGACGCCCCCGGCGTGAATCGCCTTGTGCAGGTGCTGGATCGCGGTGGTCAGATCCGGGTTTCCGGCGCTCTTCATACGTGCTTCCATCGGGTCCTGCTCCCTCATCCGTTACGTGTGCCCTTCAGGGCCCGTCATCACCCATGACGGAGCGGATCCGAGGAAGGTAACAACATGTCAGACGCCAACCCGACGGACCTGGTGGCCGAGGTCTTCGAGTCGCAGCGGGACCGGCTGCGCGCGGTCGCCCACCGCATGCTCGGCTCGCACGCCGACGCCGAGGACGTCGTACAGGAGGCATGGCTACGGCTCTCCCGCCAGGACGCGGCCGACATCCACAACCTCACCGGCTGGCTGACCACGGTGGTCAGCCGGATCAGTCTCGACGTCCTGCGGGCGCGCCGGACACGCCCCGAGGCGTCGTACGACGACGGGCTGCCCGAGTTCGTGGTGACGCTCGACAACGTGCCCGCTCCCGAGGACGACGTGGTGCTCGCCGACTCGGTCGGGCTCGCCCTCCTCGTCGTCCTGGAGTCGCTCCGGCCCAGCGAGCGGCTGGCGTTCGTGCTGCACGACCTGTTCGCGGTGCCGTTCGCCGAGATCGGCCAGATCCTCGGCAAGTCCACCGACGCCACCAAGATGCTCGCCAGCCGCGCCCGCAGGAAGGTGCGGGCGACCGAGCGGCCGACGGGCGTCGGCCGGGAGCAGCGGGAGGTGGTCCGGGCCTTCCTCGCGGCCGCTCGTGACGGCGACTTCGAGGAACTGCTGCGGGTGCTCGACCCGGACGTGAAGCTGACCCTCGACACCGCCGCCGGTGCGGTCGTCGCCCTCGGCGCCGCCAAGGTCGCCGCAGGCGCGAAGCTGTCCGCCACCGCGGCGGTACGTGGATGCGCGGTGCTCGTCAACGGCCTCCCCGGGGTCCTCTCCTGGCACGAGGACGGCATCCCGCACACGCTCCTCGCGTTCACGGTCGCCGACGGCCGGATCACGGAGATCACGGCCGTGGTCGACCCGGCCAAGCTGGCGCTGATGGACCTGCCGGGTCCGGTGTGACACCGCAGGAGCCGGTCTGCCGCCAAGGGGCGCCGCGAGGGACCGGCCGCCATCGGAGTCCAGCGCCATCGTCACTGCCCCGACACGATGTGCCGGCGCAGTGACGCCCACAACGCACCAACGGCTCAAGCCGATCGCGCGGCGACCGCTTCCCGGGTAAGAGCCAGGGTCTTCTCCATGGCGGCCGGGTAGCCGACCCGCATGGACGCGGCGATCCGCTCCGCCTCCGCGTCGTCGTCCAGGTCGAGTTCGGCCCAGAAGGTCAGCGTCAGCTCACCGGCATCGTCCTCGCCGAGGTCGTTGTGGATCACCCAGCGGACGCGGTCGTCCTCGCGGTAGAAGCTGACCCGCCGCTCGTGCTCGAAGGCGACCCTCTCCCGCACTCGCTCGCCACTCTGGAAGACCACGTCACGGACTAAGCCGTTCTCGCTGCGCTCGACAACGACGCACTCGACCATTCCGGCCACGAAGGGCACCGCGTTCGCGGCCTTCCGCAGCAGTCCGGCCCAGACGTCCTGCCGGTCGAGCCGGACCTGATCCGAGTCGCCGGGCTGGTTCACGCGCATGGGTTCGCTGGTCACTCGCATGGTTGCGGACTCCTCTTGATCGGCAATTGCTTGCACGGCCAAGTAAATGCCCATGCCGGACGGATTTGCAAGTGGCGTAGGTATTTTGAGCGATCAACTCGTCGCGTGAGGGGTGTTCCTTGCCCGTACAATCAATGCGTGCACGCCGACATCGACACCACCAGCCACGCGATCGTTCGGGTCGCCCGCTCGCATCGCGCCGCCGCCGAACGCCTGCTGCGCAGTTCGGGCCTGCACGCCGGGCAGGAACTCCTGATGATGCATCTGTGGGACAACGGCCCGCAGCCGCAGAGCGCGCTGATCGAGCTGC
This sequence comes from Streptomyces melanogenes, assembly GCF_014649795.1. Taxonomy (GTDB): domain Bacteria; phylum Actinomycetota; class Actinomycetes; order Streptomycetales; family Streptomycetaceae; genus Streptomyces; species Streptomyces noboritoensis. The sequence continues at coordinate 714,422 of NZ_BMTS01000001.1, read as the reverse complement.
TCGGCCTCGATGCCTCGACCGTGACGAGGGCGGTGCAGCGGCTGGAACAGTCCGGCTTCGTCCGCCGCGTGCGGAGCGAGACCGACCGCCGCGCCGTCATCGTGCAGCCCACCGCCGCCGGGCAGGCCCTGCGCGACCAGGTCAGCCAGGCCTGGAAGGAGCTGGAGGACCTCACCCTGGCCGGCCTCACCGAGCCCGACCGGGCCGAACTCGCCCGGCTGCTCGCCCTGGTGGAGCGCAACCTGACCTGACGGCCGGGGAGGGACGGGGGGCGCTATCGCCCTTCGGCACCACCCCCGGGCGGCAGGAGTTCGGCGATGATCTCGGTGCCGAGTGCGTACGCCGGCACGCCCGCGGTGATGAGCGCGGTCTCGGCGACGCCGATGAGGTCGGCGATACCGGCCCCGGCGTGGAGCGCGCCCTGGGCGTGGATGCGGGCGGGGTGGGCCCGGCCGAGGGCCAGCAGCTGTCCGAAGTGGACGAGCTGCTGCACCCGCGCTCCCAGGGGGTTGTCCGTCAGCACGATGTGGCGCAGCGCCGCGATGGCCTCTTCGGTCGGGAGCCGGCCGAACTCCTGGGCCAGGCGCAGCCGCTCCTCCACCCCGCTCGGAACGGCTCCGAGGGTGGAGCGGTAGCGGTCCCGTACGGCCTCCGCACGGGAGGCGAGGCTGTCGTCGCTCATGCCGTGGCCTTCGCGATCGCGGCGCGCACGGCCTCCTGGGCGCCCGGCGGGAAGTCCACGGCCCCGCCGATCGCCGCCGCGGCGATCTCGGCCTCGGCGCTCTCCTCGATCGCCACCACGAGGTGGGCGGTGGCCGCCGAATCCGGGCCGAACACCAGGAGGCCGTGGTTGGCCAGCAGGACCGCGGACGTCGTCGGGCGCCGCTCCAGTACGTCGGCGATACCGCGCACCGACACGTCCGAGCCGCGCGGCCCCCAGGGGACCACCGGGACCTCCTCGGCCTGCCCGAAGCGCAGCATCGGCTCGGTGCGGCACGGCAGCGGCCGGTGGGCCACGGCGAAGGCGGTCGCGGAGGGTGAGTGGGTGTGGATGATCGCGCCGACATGGGGGCGGGCCCTGTAGACGGCGCTGTGCATGGCGATGATCTCGGCGCTGACGGACTGGAGTTCGCCCTCCAGGACCTGCCCGTCGAAGCCGACGGTCGCCAGTTGCTCGGTCCGCAGCCCCTGGACGAACCCCGGCGTCAGCAGGAGGCGTTCGCCGTCGAGCCTGGCGCTCAGGTTGGCGTGCCCGGAGTGGGACATCACCCCGGCCGCGAAGAGCCTCTCCGCGGCTTCCACCAGCTGGTCGGCCCGCTCTTTCACCACGTACGTATCGCTCATACCGGCATCTCCAAGTGTGCTGCCAGCGGCCGCTCGTTCGCCGCTGTCCACGTGCCGACCACTCTCCAACTTGAACTAAGGTTTAAGTCAAATGCCGGGACCGAACGGGGCCGCCGGACGGCAGCAGGAGGAGGAGCGGAACGTGCGTATGACGATCGGCCGACTCGCCGAGATCACCGGAGTGCCCGCTTCGGCCATCCGCTACTGGGAGCGCCACGGCCTGCTGCCCGCGCCCGAGCGGGAGAGCGGGCAGCGGCGCTATCCGCCGGAGGCCGCCGAGCGGATCACGGTGCTGCGCAAGTGCCAGCAGGCCGGGCTGACCCTGGTCGAGATCAGGGAGTTCCAGCGCGACCAGCCGCACCGCGAGGCGATGATCCGCGCCAAGATCACCGAGATCGAGCAGCGCATGATCGACCTCGACCACGCCCACCAGCTCCTCACCCACGCCGTGAAGTGCAGCGAGGAGGACATCGTCAAGTGCCCCAAGTTTCGGGAGCAGATGGCGGGTTGGTGACGTTCGGTGTCGTTCAGTTGCTGCCGTGGTGGCGTGCCCGGAAGGGGCCGCTGGTGGTGCCGTTTGGGCCGCACACCCCCTAGAAGCGCCGCAGTCGCAGCAGGAACTGGCAGCCGCCGGGGCGGTTGTCGGCGTCGATGCCGACCGTGACCGGGTTGCCGGCGTACGCCGTGCGGTACTGGCCCGCAGGGAGGTAGTTCTTGCACTGGCCTGCGTCGCCGTCGGGGTAGAACTGCACGTCGAGACCGATGTCCGAGCGACCGGACACGGCGAGGGTGAGGTTGCAGTACCCCGAGCGGTTGTCGGTGTCGACCCGGACGCTCGGGCCGAAGGTCTGGAAGGGGCGGATCGGCATCTGATACGTGCCCTGGGCACCGCACTGGCCGCTGTCCCCACCGGGGTTGACGTAGAAGGCGTAGCTGATGGACGCACCCGCGAAGGTGTTGTCCGGGTCGTACACACCGAAGGCGAGCTGGCAGCCGCCGGGGCGCCCGTCGGTGTCGAAGCGGATGGGCTGGGTCCAGTCCGGCGAGGTGGCCCACTGCTGCCCGGTGCGTCCGCCGCACTGGCCCGCGTCACCGTCGGGGTTGTACTGGATGCCGACCTCGGGGGCGGCGGCTCGCGGACCCGTCGGCACGGCGTGGGCCGCCGTGCCGGTGAGCCCGGCGGTCGCCAGTGCCCCGGCGGCCAACGCACAGGCCAGCCGCCCACGGCGGCTGCTCGACCCTGATCTGCTCATGGTGTCCCTTCCGGGGTGTCGTCGAGGCCCACCGGTTCGGTGGGCACCAGCTTCGACGAGCGCCTGACGCGGGGACAACCCTGCCCCGGGCACACCCGGAGGGAATGCGCCCCGCGCGCGAACCGTGTCCATCAGGCGACATGCCGTACGGGCGGGCTCCCCGGCAGCTCACCCGACGCCCGGATTGACGCAAACCCACCCCGGGGTTTCCAGCCGCGTCGTCACTTTCCGAAGGACAGCAGCGTGCGGTCCTTCCGCTGGGCCGTGGGGCTCTGGACATGGCCGTTGAGCAGGAAGAAACGGCCGTCCGACCAGGCCATACGGGGGGTGAGGAAGAAGGCGCGTTCGGTGGCGGCCGCCGCTGCCGGGGTCTGCAGGAGGATCTGGGGAGCGCCGCCGGTCGCCGCGATGGTGGCCACGGCGGCGGAGTCGTTCGGGTCCTTGCCGGGGTGGACGTACACCACCGCCTTGCCGCCCTCGACGGCCACCGGCCGCATGGCACGGCCGCGGGAGTCCTTCGTACGCCACTTCTCCTTGCCGGTGCCCAGGTCGATGGCGACGACCTCGTTGGTCTCCGGTTCGCCGAGCACGGCGCCGCCCGAACCCGCGGTGCCGAGGTAGAGGGTGGCCGCGTCGTTCGCGGCGAAGGTGCAGGCGTGGAGGTTTCCGCTGCCGTCACCGAAGCCGTCGCACGCGCCGGTGACCTGGAACTTCGGCTCGACCTGCCAGCGGACCTTGCCGTCCGGCGCGAACGACGTGATGTTCCACGCCTTGGTGTCGCCGTTGCGGGCGGCCACGATCAGCGGGTCGGTGGAGTAGACCCGGCCGACGTTCCAACCGGCGGGGTATTTGTAGTTCCACTTGGACTTGCCGGTGGCCGGGTCGAGTTCCTCGATCAGCTGCTGCGACTTGGTGGTGCCGGCGGCGGACGGGCACAGGTCCACACCGATCAGCCTGGTGCCGCCGCCGATGGTGTACGGGCTGCAACCGTCGGTCTTCCACGTGCCGAAGGTCTTCTTGCCGTCGACGGCCGAGAAACCGCTCGCGTAGGCGCTGTGGCCGACGGCGACGGTGTCGCCGGTGATCGCGAGCCGGAACTCGTTGGTGGTGTCGAACTCGCTCTCCTGCGGCACCTCGACCTTCCAGCCCACCTTGCCCGTGGCCAGGTCGATCTGCTGGAGGTACTTGCAGTGGGCGCGCTTGGTGTTGTTCTCCAGCGTGGCGATGACCAGCTTGCCGTGGGCGGTCGGGGTGTGCCCGGCGCCGCACACGGGTGTCTCCAGGGCCACGCTCCACTTCAGCGCGCCGTCGGCCACCGCGTGCCCGGTGACCTCCTTGTACATGGCCCTGGCCACGATGTCGCCGAGCCGCCACGGGCCGAACTGCACGCCGCCCGCCGAAGTCAGCTGGGTCTCGTTCTCACGCACCCAGACGCGCGCCTCGCCCGGTTTGATCCCGTCGTTGAACCCGTCACCGCCGCTCGCGCCGCCGTTTCCGCTGCCCGTGCCGTCGCCGAGGTCGACCGACGGGGATGCGGAGGGCACGGCCGCGTCACTGGCCGACGCCGCCGGTTTGGCGGGCTCCCCGTCGTCGCCGGTGGCGAGGTACACACCACCACCGACGGCCAGCAGGCCCGCGACCACGGCGGCCACGATCACCACTCGCTTGCGGCGGAAGGGCCCTTGACCGCCGCTGCCCGGTGGGGTCGGCGGGGCCGTGGGCGGAGTCTGGTCGTACGGGGACGGGATCGGCGAGCCGTATCCACCGGGGTACGGGGGCTGCGGCGGGTAGCCGGTGCCGCCGAGGGGTTGGCCGTAACCACCGGGCTGGGCCGCTCCTGGCTGACCGTAACCGCCGGGCGGACCGGGCGCGGGCTGGCCGTAACCAACCGGCGGTATCTGGCCCGGCTCTCCGTAACCACTTGGCTGGGCATACGGGTTGCCCGGAACCGGCTCGTGCGGCGGCTGTTCACTTGGCGGATGGCTCACAGCGACTTTCCCCCGAATTCGCTACCGAAATCACTACCTTGACCCCTCGGTGCTCTTTCTATCACTCCCCGCACCGGGCCCCGCATACTGCCGCTGCCGTCTCTCTGGTCTTCGGGATCCACCACGCCCTACGATGCAACTCCCCGGCCCTGCCGGGGAGTACAACCAAATGTGTGCGTGTCCGGGGGAAGCCGGTGGGAATCCGGCGCTGACCTGCAACCGTGAGCGGTGACCGTGTGCCGCGAGTCGGGTGGCCCGGCGCGTTACGCGCGTATCGCTTCCCACTGTCATGGTCTGCAGCGCGAAGCACCCCTTTCCGGGCCCCTGATCGGGAGCGCGGTGTGCAGGGGTGCGGCCTGTCGGCCCGTACCCGCCTCGAAAGGCACACCATGCGCCAGCACGTACTGCACCGCACCCTGATCACCACGGCCGCACTCACCTTCGCCCTGGGCGCCGCCCCGGCCGTCGCCCAGGCCAAGCCCGCGCCCGTGCCCAACGCGCCGGTCACCGTGTCCCTCACCGTCCAGGGCCCCGACGGCCCGCTCTTCAACGGCAGAGTGAGGACCAAGGGGCACGACGTGACGACCGTCGCGGGCGGGACGCACAAGTGCGACGGCACCAACGGCGCCGCCCACCCGGCCGCCGTGCCCACCCCGACCGCCGCCCTCGACGACGCGGCCCGCCGCCACCACTTCACCTGGGACGGGGCCTGGTACGCCTCGTTCGACGACTTCTCCGTCGACACCGTCAAGAACGTGAGCGGCGGCGGCTCGGCGTACTGGAGCATCTCCGTCAACGGCACGCCGACCCCGGTCGGCGGCTGCCAGTTCGCGCTGAAGTCCGGCGACAAGGTGGCGTTCACCTGGACCGCCTTCTAACCGGACTTCTCCACCGGAACCGGTCCGGTACGGGCCCGTCACGCACGGGCCCGCACTGGTCGGATCGGGTCAGGCGCCCCAGCGCAGCGCGATGGTGTCGCCTATGCCGACGGTCGTACCTCGGTCGGCACCGGTGAACGCGGCCCCGTCGAGGCTCACCTTCCACGTCCCGGAGCCGCTGTTGGCCTTGCCGTTGACGGCGGTGACGGGGCCCGTGGCGCCGGACGACGGCGTCACCGAGGTGACGCACCCGGACGGTACGGACGCGGCCGTCGCGGCGGTGAGCACATCGCCGAGGGTCGTCGTGGAGCCGGTCGGCGTCACGGAGACCGAGCAGACCTTGAGGTTCCCGGCGCCGTCGTCGACGGTCAGGGCCAGCTTGGCGGCCGAGCCCGGGGTGAAGGCCGTCTCACCGACCCACTTCGGTGCGCCGAGCGTCACCGGCGTGGGCGGCGCGGCCGTGAAGCCGCCGCCCGCGACCGCGCGCAGGGCGTCGATGGAGGCGTAGGCCTGGGGCACGGTGTCGCTCGGCAGGTACTTGAAGCCGCCGCCGGGCTTGAACTGCTGGGCGATGAGGAAGTCGACCGGGGTCTTGCCCATGGAGGTGAGGAAGTCGCCGGTCTGCGGGTTGATGCCGCAGGCGTTCAAACCGGAGACGGCCCACCCGTTGGAGTCGGTGTTCACGCCGAACATGCCGTTGAAGGCACCGCTGCCGGGCACCAGCTTGCCCTTGAGGAACGCCTTGGCCTGGAGGACGTCCGCGTCGGTGTTGGGCACTCCGGCGACACACAGGGCCGCCATCGAGGCGCCCGTCATGTCGATGTCGCTCGCGGAGTTGAGGGCGGTCGGGTTGCCCTCGGCCTTGCTGAAGTTCCAGCCGCCGTCGTTGTGCTGGTTGGCCCGGATCCGGGCGACCACCGAGTCCAGCAGGGCCTGCGGGACGCGCTGCCCGCCCGACTGCGTTCTCGTACCACCGAGGGCGAGTGCCGCGAAGACCGTGCCGTTGTAGTTGGAGGACGAGCCGAAGTAACCGGCCTCGGCGCTCTGCCAGTAGCCGTAGACGTCGGCCACGAGGTTGCGGGAGGCGGAGACCCGGGCCGGGTCGACACCGGCGGCGTACGCGTTGAGCGCACCGCGCTCATAGTCGGTGACGACCGGCGAGGCCGAGGGCCAGCCCGCGGTGGACAGGAGGTTCCGGTACACGGTGCGGGCGTTCTTCGACGTGTCGCCCCCGGGCGTGACGTCGACAGCGGCGGTCCCCGCGGCGGCGAACGCGCTGAACGCCCACTCGTTGGACAGGCCCGAGCCGGCGTACGAACCGTCGGCGGCCTGGAGGGACTTGAGGTAGGCGACGCCGTTCGTCTTCGACGTGGCGATCTGCGCGGGCGTGGACGTCGCCGACGCGGGCAGCGCCGTCAGGACGAGGGCGCCGAGGGCGGCGGGTATCGCCACGGCGATGCGGCGGGAGGCGTGGGTACGGGACATGACCTGCTCCTGGGATGAGGGACGCGGCCCGACACACCTCTCCGGAGCGGGAAGACACCGGAGGCGGCGGCCGCCGTCCGAACGCGTGGTACGGCTTCCTGTGCTGCTCTGCCGTCCGGGCATTCGGGCTCGGAACGGCCCCCTGCCGTCCACACCGCTGCGCGTCAGCCCCGGATTCACACCGGATTCCCCCGTCTGGCAAGACCGGACGCTACCGGAGGGATCATTGCCGTGTCAGCGGCCCTGGCACCCGAAGTCCGACATGTCCGCGATGAGATCCAGCACACGTTGACTCCGTCTTTACCTCCGTGTTTCACTCCGCCTGATAAGCACGAACTGATGAGCACTCAACTCCAGGGGAAGCCGGTCGAATTCCGGCGCTGACCCGCAACCGTAGGCCCGGGCCGAGCCCGGGCGAGCCGGACTGCCTGGAGTCAGGCAATGCAGCGACACAACGCCGTCGCGGACTACGGCGTGGTTCGACCGCCTCCCGTCGGCACACACCGGCGGCGGGTCCGTTTCGCCACGCTTCCGACCGCCCGGCCGAGGCGAGGGGCCGTGGTGGGGACCACAGAGCGAACAGACCGGCGCACGGGCACCAGAGGGCTCCTGTCCCTCGTCACGGCGGCGCTCCTCACCCTCGCCGGTGGTGCGGCGTTCCTCTCGGGCACGGCGCCCGCGGCCGCCGACCCGATCGAGAAGTGCACCGCGACCACCGGGGCCGTGGTCGCCGTCGACTTCGGCCCCTTCGGCGGCAAGGTGGAACGCGGCTGCGACGCCACCCCCACCAACGGCTACGACCTCCTGCACGAGGCCGGATTCACCACCGAGGGCACGCAGCACGACGGCCCGGCGTTCATCTGCCGCCTCGGCTTCGGCTCCTTCGACTCCGGTACGAAATACCCCACGCCCGACAAGGAGGACTGCGTCCTCACCCCGCAGGCCACCGCCTACTGGTCGTACTGGACCGCCTCGCCGGGACAGGACACCTGGACCTACAGCGCGTACGGCGCCATGGACCGCAAGCCGAAGGCCGGTGACGTGGACGCCTGGGTGTTCGGCGGCACCGACGTGGGCGGGACCACCGGCCGCCCCGCCTTCACCCCCGACCAGGTCCGCGCCTCGGGCGGCGGCGACACCGACCCCACCGTTCCGACGGTTCCGGCCGGTCACGTGGACGTTGCGGCCGCCGCGAAGTGGCTGACGGGCAGGCTCTCGGACGGGGAGCGCGTCGTCGGCGACAGCGGCACCCCGGACCACTTCCTCACCGCCGAGGCCGCGTTCGCCCTGGCCGCGGCGAACGGCAAGGGCCCCGGCCTCGACAAGGTCACCGCGTTCCTGGCCAAGAACACCGACGCGTACGCCTATCCGGCCGGGAAGACCGGAGCCCCGGACGCGGGCGCCGCCGCCCGGCTCGCCCTGCTGGCCGAGGCGACCGAGGGCGACCCGCACGCCTTCGGCGGGCACGACCTGGTCGGCGATCTGGTCAAGCACCTCTGCCAGGCGGGGCCGAGCTCCGGCACTCCCACCCCCGGCTGCACGGCCAAGGGCGACTTCCCGAACGCCGGATACGCCGAGGGGCAGAGCCTGGCCCTGCTGGCCGTGGCCCGCGCCGGAACCACCCCGCCCCCGGCGGCCGTGACCCGACTGACGCAACTGCAGTGCCCGCAGGGCGGTTTCACCAGCATCCTCATCGGGCCCGGCGAGAACTGCGACCCGGACCCGGCGACCACCGGCCTGGCCGTCCTGGCGCTCGGCAAGGCCGGCGGGCAGGACGCCGTCGTCGCGAAGGCACGTACGTATCTGAAGAAGGCCCAGCGCTCCGACGGCGGTTTCCCCGGCTACACCGACTCCCCCACCGCCTCACCCTTCGCCACCGCGTACGCGGCGCAGGCGCTGCGGACCCTCGGTGACACCGCGCGGGCCGACGCGGCCGTCTCGTGGCTCTCCAGGCAGCAACTCCCCGACGGGGGCTTCGGGTTCGACGAGGGCGCCACCGACGCCGCTGTCTACCCGACCGTTCCCGCCGTCCTCGCGGGCCGGGGCACCAGCCTGGCGACGCTGACGACGAAAAAGCCCGAGCCCACCCAACCTCCGACCACACCGACCACCCCGACCAAGCCGCCGACGATCCCGCCGGGCGAGGGTCCTGACCTGCGCAAGGGCGTCGCCTACCTCACCCGTGGGACCAACCTCCTCCAGGGGGCGTACTACAGCGCGGGCGGCGGAACGGGCCGGGCCGACTTCGGACTCACCATCGACGGCGCCTACGCGCTCGCCGCCACCGGCCTGGACAACAACAAACTGCGCGGCATCGTCGACTTCCTCGACAAGCGCGGCAAGGACGGCGCGGGGCGGACCGTCGACGACTGGACCTCGGTGGGCACCAAGTACGCCGCGGGCGGCTCCATCGGCAAGACCGCGCTGCTGGCCGAGGCGGTGGGCCGCGATCCGCGCGCCCTCGGCGGCCACGACCTGATCGCCGCGCTCGCCAAGGCGGTCTGCACCGCTCCGAGCAAGGCGCCCGACCGCAGGTGCGCGGCCAAGGGCAACTACACGTACGCACCGGCCGTCTTCGCCCAATCCCTGGGCGTCATGGCCCAGCTGCGCGCCGGGGAGAAGGACGCGGCACAGGAACCCCTCGCCTATCTGAAGAGCCTTCAGCAGTCCTCCGGTGCCTGGCCGAGCATCATCCCGAGCACGGGCGACTCCGACGTGGACTCCACCGCCATGGCCGCCATGACCCTGGACCTGGCCGGGGACGCGGCCTCCCGGGCCGCCGTGGACAAGGCCCTGGCCTGGATCGCGACCCGCCAGCTGCCGGACGGCGGCTTCCCCGGCGCGGCCGGCGACTCCGTGAACTCCGCGGCCCTCGCGGTCCAGGGCCTGTCGCTCGACTCCGCCAAGTACAGCGCGCAGATCTCCAGGGCCCGCAAGTTCCTGGCCTCGCAGCAGAACGGCGACGGCGGCTTCAACATCGCCAAGGAGGGCCAGCGCGGCTCCGATCTGCGGGCCTCCACCCAGGCGGTCGGCGGCGCCACCGGCATCTCCTTCGCCCGCCTCACCCGCGACCTGAGCGGCACCACCGCCCAGCCCACCCCGACCCCGCCCTCCTCCACGGGCGCTCCCACCATCATCACGCCGGGCGAGACCGGTACGGGCCGTTCCGGCGGCGGCAGGCTCGCCTCCACCGGAGTGCAGGCGGGCGCTCTCGCCATCAGCGCCGCTCTTCTCGTGCTCGGCGGCTGGGTTGTCACTGCGACAGCGCGCAAGCGCCGTACGACGGTCGGGGGCCATCGATGACGGCCCACCTCGCCCGTGTGGCGACCGCTCTCGGCCTCGCGGCGGCGGCACTGGCCGTCACCACGAGCCCGGCCGGGGCCGCCCCGCAGCCGATGGGGCAGTGCACGACGTCGTCAGGCGTGGTGCTCGCGGTGGACTTCAGCCACTGGGGCGGACCCGTCTACCGCTCCTGCGGTACGACACCGACGACCGGCTACGAACTGCTCAACCAGGGCGGCTGGGCCACCACCGGCACCGGCCACGACGGCCCCGCCTTCATCTGCCGCATCGGCTACAGCGGCTACCAGGGCGGCAAGCAGTACCCCACACCCCAGCAGGACGACTGCGTCCTCACCCCGCCCGCCTCCGCGTACTGGTCCTACTGGCACGCCGGTCCGGGCGCCGACACCTGGGAGTACAGCCAGCTCGGCGCCATGCTCTACAAGCCCGAGCCGGGCAGCGTGGATCTGTGGATCTTCGGCGGCACCGACATCGAGGGCACCCGCGGGCGCCCCACCGTCACGCCTGGTCAACTCCGGGCGCACAACGACCGTCCCACGGGCGGCGGACAGCCCGCGCCCGAGGACTCCCGGTCCGCGCCCGCACTGCCACCCGGCACCGACACCGGCCCCGCACCGAAGCGGCCCACACCGACCCCCTCGGCGCCCGTGTCGCCCTCTCCGTCCACCTCCGCGTCACCGTCTCCTTCCGCCACGGCGACGCCCACGCCCTCCGCCTCCACCGCCGCACCCACCCCACGGACCCGGGTCCTGGACGCCGCCCCGGCCGCCGACGCCGAGCACGACGCCGGGTCGTACCTGCCCGCCGTCGCCACCGGCGCCCTGGTGCTCCTGGTGGGCGGCGCGGCCGTGTACGCGGCCAGACGCCGCCGTCGTACGGAGTAGGCCGTGTCCCGATCGACCGTGACGGCGAAGCCGCCCGCGCCCGGCCTCGTGCCGGACACGCGCGGGCGGCGGCTTCCGCGCACCCTGCACCCGGTGGCCTGGTGGATCTGGGCGCTTGCCCTGGCCACCGCCGTCAGCCGCACCAACAATCCGCTGCTGCTGTTCCTGGTCCTCGCGGTCCTCGGATACGTGATCAGCATGCGCCGCACCGAAGCGCCCTGGGCGCGCGGCTTCGCGTACTACCTGTATCTGGCGTTGACCGTCGTGGCGATCCGGGTGGTCTTCCGCGCCGTCTTCGCCACCGGCATCACCCCCCGCGACCACTTCCTCTTCTCCCTGCCCCACATCCCGACCCCCGACTGGTACGCGGGCATCCAACTCGGCGGGCCGGTCTCGCTGGAGGCGCTGCTCTCGGCGGCCACCGACGGGCTGCGGCTCGCCTGCATGCTGTGCTGCGTCGGCGCCGCCAACACCCTCGCCAACCCCAAGCGGGCCCTGCGGGTGCTGCCCGGCGCGCTCTACGAGCTCGGGGTCGCGGTGACGGTGTCCATCAGCGTGGCGCCGCAGCTGGTGCAGAGCGTCCAGCGGGTGCGCCGGGCCCGGCGGCTGCGGGCCGGCCGCCACAAGGGACTGCGCGCCCTGCGCGGCATCGTCGTCCCCGTCCTCGAAGACGCGCTGGAACGCTCGCTGCGGCTCGCCGCGGCGATGGACTCCCGCGGCTACGGACGCGCCGGAACCGCCACCCGGCGCTCGCGGCGGATGACGGGCGCGCTCATGCTGCTGGGCATGTGCGGGCTGTGCGCGGGAGCGTACGGCCTCCTCGACGCGACGGCGCCGCAGCTCCTTGGCCTGCCCGCGCTGGCCGCCGGTGCCGCGCTGTGCGTCGCGGGGCTGCGGCTCGGCGGGCGCCGGGTCACCCGGACCACCTACCGCGCCGACCCCTGGCTCTTTCCCGAGTGGGCGGTGGCCGGGTGCGGCGTGCTCTCCGCCGCGCTGCTGTTCAGCGGCGCCGGTTTCGACGCGGCCGAGCTCAACCCGTCCATCTACCCGCTCAGTTGGCCGACGCTGCCGCCGGTCCCGGCCGCCGCGATCCTGCTCGCGGGCGCCGCGGGCTTCCTGGCACCGCCCCCGACCGCGTCCCGCGTCCCCGCTCAGCGCACCGAGGAAACCACGTGATCACCTTCGACCGGGTCAGCGTCCAGTACGAGGACACCGCCGCACCCGTCCTGCGGGACGTCGACCTGACCGTCGACGAGGGCGAGCTGTGCCTCGTCGTCGGACACACAGGGGTCGGCAAGTCCACCCTGCTCGGCGCGGTCAACGGCCTCGTCCCGCACTTCACCGGGGGCACCCTGTACGGGCGGGTGACCGTCGACGGCCGCGACACCGCCGAGCACCCGCCGCGCGAGCTGGCCGACGTGGTGGGCGTGGTGGGCCAGGACCCGCTCGACGGGTTCGTCACCGACACCGTGGAGGAGGAACTCGCCTACGCCATGGAGCAGTTGGCGGTCCCGCCCGCCACCATGCGCAAGCGGGTCGAGGAGACCCTGGACCTGCTGGGCCTGGCCGATCTGCGCCACCGCGCCCTGCACGAGCTGTCCGGCGGCCAGCAGCAGCGGGTGGCCATCGGCTCCGTCCTCACCGCCCACCCACGCGTACTCGTCCTCGACGAGCCCACCTCCGCGCTCGACCCGACGGCCGCGGAGGAGGTCCTGGCGGCGGTGACCCGGCTCGTCCACGACCTGGGTGTGACGGTGCTGCTCGCCGAACACCGCCTGGAGCGCGTCGTCCAGTACGCCGACCGCGTCATCCACCTGCCCGGCGACGGCCTCGTCGTCTGCGGCCCGCCCGCCGAGGTCTTCCGTACGTCCTCGATCGCGCCGCCCATCGTTGAGCTGGGCCGGGCGGCCGGCTGGGACCCGCTGCCCCTGTCGATCCGCGACGCCCGCAGAGCGGCGAAGGGCGTACGCGAACGCCTCGCCCGGACCACTCCCCCGCCGGTGCGGCCGAGCGCCCCGCAGGAGCGTCCCCGGCTGCTGCGCGCCCGCGGGGTCACCGTCTCCTACCGGGGCGTGCCGGCGGTCCGGGAGGTCGGCCTCGATCTGCACGCGGGCGAGATCACCGCGCTGATGGGGCGCAACGGCTCCGGCAAGTCCTCCCTGCTGTGGGCGCTCCAGGGGTCCGGCCCGCGCACGGCGGGTGCGGTCACGGTCGCTTCCCCGGCCGACGGCTCGCAGCACGACCCCGGCAAGCTCCCGGCCGCCCGGGCTCGGGAGCTCGTAGGCCTGGTCCCGCAGACGCCGATCGACCTCCTCTACCTGGAAACCGTCAAGCACGAACTCGACCAGGCCGACGCCGAGTCCGCCCCGGGGCCGGGCGGCCCCTCCGCCCGCGCCATCCTGGACCGGCTGGCACCCGGCATCCCCGACGCCACGCACCCGCGCGACCTGTCCGAGGGGCAGAAGCTGGCGCTGGTCCTCGCCATCCAGCTCGCGGCCGCACCACAGGTCCTGCTCCTCGACGAGCCGACGCGCGGTCTCGACTACCGTGCCAAGAGCAACCTGATCCGCATCGTCGACGACCTCGCCGCCGAAGGGCGCGCCGTGGTGATCTCCACGCACGACGTGGAGTTCGTGGCCCGCGCGGCGGAACGGGTGGTGGTGATGGCCGAGGGCGACGTCGTCGCCGACGGGCCCACCGCCGAAGTCATCGTCGCCTCCCCCGTCTTCGCCCCGCAGACCGCGAAGATCCTGGCACCCCTCCCCTATCTCACCGTCGACCAGGTGACGGCCGCCCTCCCCGACTCCGGGACGGCCTCATGACCGACCGAGCCACCGCCATCCGGATCGCTCCGCGAGCCGGGCTGGTCATCGCCTTGGCGTCCTTCCTCGGCGTCGTCGCCTTCTTCTGGCCGTTCCTGGTCGCCCCGGGGAAGTTCGGCTCGAACTACGCACCACCTCTCATCTTCGGCGTGCTGCTGGTGATCGTGCTGTGCGTGGTCCTGTCGGAGATCGCCGAGGGCGGCATCAACTCCAAGGCCCTGGCGATGCTGGGGGTCCTGTCCGCGGTCAACGCCGCGATCCGCCCGCTGGGCGCCGGCACGGCGGGCATCGAGACGGTGTTCTTCATCCTCGTCCTGGCCGGGCGCGTCTACGGCCCGGGTTTCGGTTTCACCCTGGGCTGTACGTCGCTCTTCGCCTCCGCGCTGATCACCGGCGGGGTGGGGCCGTGGATGCCGTACCAGATGTTCGGCTGTGCGTTCGTCGGCATGCTCGCCGGGCTGCTGCCCAAGGCGACCGGCCGCCGCGAGGTGCTGATGCTCGCCGTGTACGGCTCGCTCTCCGGCTACCTCTTCGGGTTCCTGCTCAACCTGTCGTTCTGGCCGTTCTCCCTCGACCCCAACAGCTCGATCGCGTACTTGCCGGGGCTGCCCTTCACCCAGCAGTTCCACCGCTATCTCGCCTTCGACCTCGCCACGTCGCTGGGCTGGGACACCGGTCGCGCGGTCACCAACTTCGTCTGCGTCACGCTCGCCGGACCGGCCGTGCTCACCACGTTCCGCCGCGCGGCCCGCAGGGCGCGCTTCCAGGCCCCGGTCGAGTTCCGCTGACACCGCTTGCTCCGCCGCAGCCGCCGTTTCGCTGTTGGCGGGCGGTTCCCCCGCGCGGGGCACACCGCCCGCCCCGGCCCGCACCAGGCAATACGCCCGAACCCCTGCGAACCGGCGCCCTGCTTCACGACACTCGAAGACGCGAAAGCAACCAGGTCGGACGGTGGAGGGGGCGGGCCGGATGGTGGAGAGCGGCGTGGAGGAGAACGGACCGGGCGAGCCGGAAGCGCTTGCCGCAGTGCAGGGTTACCTCAAGGCGATCGCCGACAGCGGCGACCCGTCGTCGATCTTCGACCCGGACGTGGCAGCGGACGTGGCCCGGCTGTACGAGCAGCTCACCGACCACCCGACGCTCGACTGCGTCGTCGCGCTGGGCTGGGTGCAGTGGCACCGCTCGCGCGCCTCCGAAGGCGAGGCCGCGCGGTCCCATGAGGCGTTCGCCGCGCTGCACCTCCTTCCCGTCTTCCTCGCCGGAGAGGCGTACGTACCCAGCTCGTCGATGCCGAAGGAGTTGCTGCCGACCCTCGCGGAGGCGGCGATGCGGCCTGCCATGCGGATGCTTCAGGCGGCCGGTGACGACGGCGGCCTGGAGTCGGCCACCAGCGCCGCCCGGGCGTGGATGCGGATCGCCCAGCACGTCCCGGCGGGCCCCGGCGGCGCGGGCGCACTGGCCAATCTGAGCGTTGCGCTGCGGCTGTTGGGCGAGCGGGGCGGTGGCACCGAGAACCTGGACCGGGCCGTCGCCACCGCCTGCCACGCCGTCGCCACGATGGCCGCCGACGAGCCGCAGCGGCCGGCGGCGATGGGCATCATGGCGACCGCCCTGTGGTCCCGGTACGAGAGCTCGGGCGGCCTGGAGGACCTGGAGGCGGCGGTGGAGGCCGCACGCGTCTGTGCGAGCGCCGGCCGCCCCGAGGACCCCCTGCACCCGGACGGTGCGCAACTTATAGCGCAGCTCCTGCACCTGCGCTATGAGCGGTCGCGGTCGCCCGGCGACCTGGAGGAGTCGATCGAGTGGATGCGCGCTCTCGTCGCGGCGACCGGCCCCGGGGACCCTCAGCTCGCCCGTCGGCTGGCCATGCTCGGCGAATGGCTCGCTGACCGAGCGGCGCGGACCCAGGACACCCGGGTCATGGACGAGGCCACCGACACCGCACGACGCGCGGCCGCCGCCGCGCCGGACGACGACGTGGAGGCCCAGCTCGCCGTCGCGGGGGTCTGGCACACGATCTTCGAGCACACCGGGGATCCGACGGCGCTCAAGTCGGCGAGGGATCTCGCGGTACGGCACGCCCGCGCGCTGCCGCCCGAGTCCGCCGGGCGGGCCCGCCACCTGGCCAACGCCTCCCTCACCGCGCTCTCCGCCCATGCCCACACCGGTGTTCGCGAGGACCTGGACATCGCCGTCGAACTGGGCGAGTCGGCACTCGCGGCGGCGCCCGCCGGACACACCCACCGGGACGTGGCGCTGCGCGCCCTCGGCGGCGCGCTCGCGCACCGCTTCCAGGGCGGCGGACGCCTCGAAGACCTCGACCGCGCGCTCGCTCTCAGCCGTGAGCTCCTCGACGCGACCGCCGCCGGGCATGCTCCCTCCCTCGACCTGTCCAACCTGAGCCTCATGTACCGCACCCGCTTCCTGCGCTCGGGAGAGCCCGCCGACATCGCCCACGCGATCGAGGCCGCCGAGTCGGCCGCCGCATGTGCCGCCGACGCACGGCAGCGCGCCCGGGCCCGCCAGCAGCTCGCGCTCTGCCTCGTAAGGCGCTCCTCCGCCCAGGGCCGCCCGGAGGATCTGGACGCGGCCATCGAGCTGGGCCACGCGGCCCTCGCCGACACTCCGCGCGACCACCCCGACTGGGTGACGCTCATCGCCAACAACGCGCTGGCGTTCCTCACCCGCTACGAACACAGCGGCGCGCTGGAGGACATCGACGCGTGCCTCGCCTCGATCCGCGACGCCCGCGGCCGCCTGGAACCCGGCCACCCCGCACACCCCCAACTGCTCAACAACGAGGGGTACGCGCTGCTCACGCGGTACCACCGCACCCGGTCGGCCGCCGAGCTCGACGCGGCGATCGACAGCAGCCGGCGCGCCGCCGAGCTGATGACACCCGTCGACCCCCGCCTCCCCGGCTGCCTGTCCAATCTGTGCCTGGCGCTGCGTAGCCGCTTCGACCGCACGGCCGCACCGGCCGACCTGGAGGAGGCCGTCGCCGTCGGTCGCCGAGCCGTGGCGGCGACCTCGGCGGGCGATCCGGCCCGCGCCACCCACCTCAACAACCTCGGCTACAGCCTGCTGGCCCGGGCCGTCCAGGACCCCACGGCGACCGCCATACGCGACGAGGCCGCCCGCACCTTCCGCGACGTCCTGGACCTGCTCCCGGCGGGCGCGCCCGGGCGGACCTATCCGCTCGTCAACCTCGGGCAGTTGCTCGTCCTGACCGTCGGCACGGAAGCGGACGTGGAAGCCGTCGTCGCCCCGGCCGTCAGCGCGTTCACCGAGGCGTGGGAGCTGACCGGCACCGCGCCCCTGCGCCGCCTCACCGCCGTACGCGCCGCCGCACTCCTGCTGTCCGACCGGCAGCCGGCCCGGGCGGCGGCGCTGCTTGAGGCGGCCGTGGACATCCTGCCCGCGCTCACCCCGCGCATGCTGGCCCGCACCGACCAGCAGATCCTGCTTGGCACCTGCTTCGAACTCGCCGCCGACGCCGCCGCGCTCGTCCTGGCCGCGCGCGACGAACCGAGCACCGACCCCCAGGCCGCGTCCAAGGCGCTGCGGCTGACGGAGGCGGGGCGCGGTGTCATGCTCGGCCAGGCCCTCGACACCCGGGGCGAGGTCACCGACCTGCGCCGCCAACTGCCCGAACTCGCCACGCGCTTCCTCGCGATACGCGACCGGCTGAACACGTCGTACGCGGACGACGCCCCCGGCGTATGGGCGTCGGCCGAGCCCTGGTACCCGGCCACGGAGACCCGGCGCGACCTCGCCGCGCAGTTCACCGCCGTACTGGACGAGATCAGGTCGCGGCCCGGCTTCGACCGGTTCCTGCTGCCGATGGAACCGGCGGACCTGCTGGCCCAGGCCTCGTACGGCCCGGTGGTGGTCTTCGCCGTGAGCGGCCACGGCAGCCACGCCCTGCTGATCCGCCCCGACGCCGTCACCGCGCTGCCCCTGCCCGGCCTGGACCGGGACACCGTGCGGCAGAAGGCGCAGGACTTCACCGCGGCGCTCAGGTGGGCGCCGAGCCCCACTCCCGCCCGCAGCGAACCGGCCCTGCACACCCTCACCTCCACCCTGGAGTGGCTGTGGGACGTCGCGGCCGAGCCCGTCCTGACCGCCCTCGGGATCACCTCTCCCCCACCGCCGGGACACCAGGCCCCCCGCGTGTGGTGGAGCCCCGGCGGCCTGCTCGGCCTGCTCCCGCTGCACGCCGCCGGATACCACCGGAGCCCCGTGGATGGCACACGGGCGACCGTCATGGACCGCGTGGTCTCCTCCTACACCCCGACCCTGCGCGCGCTGCGCCATGCCCGCCGCCCCCTGCCGCCCCGTTCCCCGCACCGCGCGCTCGTCGTCACGATGCCGCTCACCCCCGGGGCCCCACCGCTGCCGCACACGGCCGAGGAGGAAGCGTACGTACGCACCCACGCGCCGGAGCCGCTGGTGCTCACCGCGCGGCGGCGCGACCACCTGGACACCTCGGCGCAGGGGCCTGTCTCCACCATGCGCGAGGACGTGATGGCGGCGATGGGCGACTGCTCCCTGGTCCACTTCGCCTGCCATGCCGTCAGCGACCCCGTCGACCCGTCCCGCAGCCGCCTCCTGCTCCAGGACGCCCCGCTCACCGTGAGCGGCCTGGCCGCCCTGGACCTCGACCACGCCGGGCTGGCCTTCCTCTCCGCGTGCAGCACCGCCGCCACGGGCGTGCCGCACCTCGCCGACGAGTTCGTCAACCTGGCCACCGCGTTCCAACTCGCCGGATTCCGCAGTGTGGTGGCCACCCTCTGGCCCGTGTACGACAGCCACGCGTCCGACCTCGCCCGGCTGTTCTACGCGACCCTCGGCAGCCCTTCCGATCTCACGCCCGACCGGGCCGCCCGGGCACTGCACGAAGCGGTCCGCCACCTGCGCGACCGCATGCCCGACCGCCCCGACACCTGGGCGGCCCATCTGCATTCCGGGGCGTAGCGGACACGCCTCGCGGTGGCCGCGAAATCGGCCGAAGCGTGCCATTGTCTTCCGCCGTCCGGCCGCCGAAGCTGCGAGTGCCGAACGTTTCACGACCCGGGAGGCTTCATGACCAATCGCCTGGACCAACCGCGCACCCTCGACCTGGTCGGCAACCCGATCCACATCGGCGGCATCGCCACCGGCTTCGAGGCCACCCTGGAGTACCGCATCGGCGACGGCCACCACCAGCTGACCGGCACGTTCACCGCCGGAGGCGGCACCGGTGAGCACGGGCAGTTCCACATCGCCGTCGACATCGGCCACACCACCTTCCAGACCGACCGCCTCCTCGTGCAGGTCTTCGAGGCGAGCGCCAGGGACGGCGGCGACATCAACGTCGTGACCGTTCCGGTCATCTACGGGCCGCGTATCGTGCCCGGCTACTACGGCTACCGCGAGCACAAGGTGGTGAAGGGCGACACGCTGTCGGCCATCGCCAAGTCGTCCTACGGCGACGCCTCCCTCTACTCGCGCATCGTGCGCGCCAACCCGGCCCAGATCTCCGACCCCGACAAGATCGTGCCGGGGCAGGTCCTGCGCATACCTATCGGCTCGTGAGCCGTACCGTGTCCCCCGCCGGGCCGCCCGCGAGGACGTCGATGCGGGCGCCGGTGCCGGGGTCGGTGAAGCTCTGTCCCTCGGTACGGGCGGCCAGGTCCAGGGCGGTGCAGCCGGTGGGCACGGTGGTCGGGTGCGTGGGGGCGATCCGGACCGGGCCCTCGCCGGTCGCGGCGGCCGAGTCGACCTTGTAGACGAGGACGCCGGTGGAGCAGGCGGCCGAGTCGTTGCCCTCGGCGCGGCGCGACTCCGCCACGTACGCGGTCGTCGGGCCCGTCCGCAGCACGGCGATCTTCGTGCCGCCGGGGCGTTCCACCGGCATGAGCCGCACGGTGCGCTGCCCCGGCGCGGCCAGGCACGCGACCTGGTCGTCGCGGGTCCAGCCGAGCTTCCAGGAGTGCCAGCCCAGGTACTGCGGGGCGGGCCCCGCGATGTTGCCCATGACGTCCCAGCCGCCGACGTACTGGTGGGTGTCCCCGGTGAACGCGTACAGATCCGGCAGGCCGAAGGTGTGGGCGGTCTCGTGGTCGGCGACCTTGGGGCCCCAGCGCCACATGTCCTGGCCGAAGGTGACGGCCCACTTCACCCGGGTGCCGTCCGCCGTGACGCCCTCGGTGGCCGGGTCGTAGAGGTAGGTCGGGGAGAAGGGCACGGCCGTCGCCGCCTTGGTGGGGACGATGTACACCATGTCGTACCGCGAGAAGTCGGCGTAGGGGTCGGCCGCGGTGACCGCGTCGCGTACGTACTTCTCGTGCGCCTCGAAGGTGATGCCGCGGGCGAAGTCGTACGAGGTGGAGGCGGCGGGCATCCGTATCCAGCGGTGCAGCGGGGTGAGGGCGAGGCGGGAGCGGCCGTAGCTCGCCGTGCGCATCCAGTCGGCGGCCGGGGCGAGTTGGTCGGCGTAGGGGGCGGTGGAGCCGGTCTCCGGTGCGTCGGGGAAGTCGACGAACAGGGTGAGGACGCGGTGGGTTCCGGTGGACCGCTGGAACTGCCTGCGGTCGGTGTCGTGGCCCTCGTCGGTCCAGCCCGTCCGGCCCGGCAGCGCGCAGGCGGCGGGAGCGGCCGGGTGCGGCCGGGGTACGGCGGCCGCCGCACTGCTCCCGGCCAGACACACGGTGAGGGCGACGGCAGCGGCGGCCAGGGGGCGCGGGCGGAGCGAGGGGGCGGGCATGGCTCTCCTCCAGAAGATGGGCGGAACGGTTCAGGCGCGGCCGGCGGCCAGGTCCATCAGTCGGGCCAGGACCCGGCCGCCGGAGGCGGTGATCCCGTCGTGCTCCCACTCGTTGGTGACCCAGACGCGGCAGGCCCCGACCCGGCGCGCGGTGCCGAGCGAGAGCCCCGCGTCCACGTACATGTCGTCGTGGTAGACGATCGCGGCGAGCGGGACCTCGTTGGCGGCGAGGCGGTCGGTGTCGTACAGCTGCGGCCAGTCGGTGCGGCGGGCCAGCAGGTCGGCGGCCCCGGCGAAGGGGCGCAGGGCCGCGATCTCCTCGAACATCCAGGGGTAGATCATCTCGCCGGTGAGCAGGAACGGGTCGGCGCCGTCGGCGAATTCGGGGAAGTCGCCGAGCGCACGGGCGGCGGCCCAGCCGGTGGCGGGGGCGCCCTGCCCGTACAGACTCTCCTGCAGAACGGCGAACAGCGGGTTGCCGGTGAAGCCGGTCACGCTCCTCACCTGGTCGAGGAAGGTGTCGCTCAACTCCCCTTCGCTGTCCAGGGCTTCGTCGAGCAGCCAGTGGATCCGCTCGTAGCCGTCGCCCATGCCGAGGGCGAGTCCGAGGGTGCGCAGGCGGCGGGGGGTGAGCCGGTCGCCGTCGGGCAGGCGTACGTCGGTGGCGGCGAGGAGGTCCGCGATCTCGCGCAGCCGGGCGGCGTCGTCGGGGTAGCGGGCGTAGAAGCCGAGGACGCGCTCGCGCACCCGGGGGTAGGTGCGCGCGTACACGTCGTCGGCGGTGGCCGTGAGCCCCGGGAGTCCGCCGGCCACATAGCAGGCGCGCAGCCCCTCGGGCGCCCGGGACAGATAGGTGAGGGTGAGGAAACCGCCGTAGCTCTGCCCCAGGGTCTCCCACGGTTCGTCGCCGCACAGGCGGCGCCGGATCAGCTCGGCGTCGGCGACGATCGCGTCGGCGCGGAAGTGGGCCAGGTAATCCGCGAAGGCGGCCGGGGACGGGAAGTTCGCGGCCGTCCGGCCCGTGACCGGGGTGGAGCGGCCGGTGCCGCGCTGGTCGAGCAGGAGCACCCGATGGGTCTTCAGGGCCTGGTCCAGCCAGCCGGGCGAACCGGCCGACGGCCGGGGCGACTTGCCGCCCGGGCCGCCCTGGAGGTACAGCAGCCAGGGCAGTCGCTCGTCCGCCCGGGCGCGGTCGACGACCTCGCGGGCGAAGACTTGGAGGGTGGGGCCGTGCGGGACCGAGGGGTCCAGCGGGACGGTGAAGACGTGGTCGACGGTTGCGTACGCCGGGTTCATGGATGCCTTTCGCGGCGCGGTCGCCGCCGTGTGCCGTGTGACGTTTCCTGAAGGAGCATGGCGCGGGCGGCCGCCCGGCGAGGAGCCCTCGTTCCCGCATAACGCCGCGTTATGGGGGCCGGGGGCCGTCCCCGCCGGAGCGGGCCGTACGCGTACGAGGTCATCCCGCCCGCGAGGGCGACAACGTGTAGGTGCGGCTGGAGGTGTAGAACTCCAGGGCCGCCCGGCCCTGTTCGCGCGGCCCGTGGCTGGAGTCCTTGGTGCCGCCGAACGGCAGGTGGAAGTCGACGCCGGTGGAGGGAGCGTTGACGCGGATCATCCCGGTGTCGAGCCGGTCGAGTCCGTGCAGGGCGGTGTCGAGGTCGGCGGTGTGCACCGAGGTGACCAGGCCGTACGGAACCGAGTTGGTGATCCGTACCGCGTGGGCAAGGTCGTCGGCGGGCAGCAGGGCGGCGATCGGGCCGAAGACCTCCTCGCGCAGCAGGGGATGGGCCGGGGCGACCTTCTCCACCAGGGTGGGGGCCGTGTACCAGCCGGGGTGGCGGGGTGCGGTCCCGCCCGCGAGCACGTCCAGGCCGCGCGATGCCTCGCCGACCCGGTCGCGGGCGCGCTCGCTGATGAGCGGCCCGCACACGGTGTCGGGGGCGGCCGGGTCGCCGACCGGGAGCGCCCGCAGTGCCTCGGCGAGGGCCTCGCGCAGCGGGTCGAGGGCCGCGCCGACGGCGATGACACGGCTGGTGGCGGTGCACTTCTGGCCCGCGTATCCGGCGATCGCGGCGGCGATGTGGGCGGCGGCCTGCCCGATGTCGGCGTCCGGCAGGACGATCGCGGCGTTCAGGCCGCCCATCTCCGCCTGGACCGGGATGCCCCTCTCGGTGGCGGCCCGCGCCACGGCCCGGCCGACGGCGGTCGAGCCGGTGAACGAGACGACGTCGGCGCTGCGGACGAGCGCGTCCCCTTCGGCGGCACCGCCGGGCAGCACCGTGAACACGCCTGCGGGCAGGGCGTGTTGGACGATCTCGGCCAGCCGCTGGGCGCAGGCCGTGGCTTC
This sequence comes from Streptomyces melanogenes, assembly GCF_014649795.1. Taxonomy (GTDB): domain Bacteria; phylum Actinomycetota; class Actinomycetes; order Streptomycetales; family Streptomycetaceae; genus Streptomyces; species Streptomyces noboritoensis. The sequence goes on along the minus strand of NZ_BMTS01000001.1, from coordinate 691,370 downwards.
GGGCGCGGGCTTGAGGACCACCGCGTTGCCGACGGCGAGCGCCGGGGCGGCCTTCCAGGTGGGGATGGCGAAGGGGAAGTTCCACGGGGTGATGAGCCCGGCGACGCCGTGGGGCCGGCGGCGGGTGAGCAGCAGCCCGGATCCGGCGGCGGGTTCGTGGACCGCGCCGACGGGTTCATAGGGGGCCTGGGCGTAGTACCGCCAGATGGCGACGGTACGGGCAACCTCGGCCCGGGCCTCGGCGAGCGGCTTGCCCACCTCGCGCACGGCGAGCGCCGCCAGTTCGTCGGCCGCGGCCTGGATCGCGTCGGCGGCGGCGCCGAGCGCGGCCGCACGCCCGGCGGCCCCGCCGAGCAGCCATCCCGGCTGGGCGGCGCGGGCCCGCTCCACGGCGTCGACGGCGGCACGCGCCCCGGGGGCCGGAATCCGAACGAGGACGTCGGCCGGGTCGGCCGGGTTGCGGGAGATGAGGTGGGTGACGTCAGCGGTCACGGGAGGAGTCCTCCAAGGAACGGGGGCGGGCAGGGCAGTTGTGGTGGGCCGGAGCGGGAAGGGCGACGGGATCGCGCCACCCTTCCCGCACAGTGGTGCCGTGTGCCGGAAGGATCAGCGGTGGCCCTCGGCCACGGCCTTCTCGGTGGCCAGGCGCACTCCCGCCTCGATCTCCCCGGAGAGCGGGGCGCGCGGCGGGCGGACCGGGCCGCCGGGGCGTCCCGCGATGTCCATGGACAGCTTGATGGACTGGACGAACTCGGTCTTGGAGTCCCAGCGCAGCAGGGAGTGCAGGGAGCGGTAGAGCGGCACGGCGGTCTCCAGGTCCCCGGCGACGGCCGCGTGGTACAGCTCGGCGCAGGAGGCGGGGAAGGCGTTGGGGTACCCGGCGATCCAGCCCACCGCGCCTGCCAGAGCCAGTTCGAGGAGGACGTCGTCGGCTCCGATCAACAGGTCGAGCTCCGGGGCGAGTTCGGCGAGCTCGTACGCCCGGCGCACATCCCCGCTGAACTCCTTGACCGCGACGATGCTGCCCTCCTGGTGCAGCGCGGCGAGGAGCGGGGGCGCCAGGTCGACTTTGGTGTCGATGGGGTTGTTGTACGCGACGACCGGCACTCCGGCCCGGGCCACCTCGGCGTAGTGGGCGCGCACGGACACTTCGTCCGCCCGGTAGGCGTTCGGGGGCAGCAGCAGGACCGAGCCGCATCCCGCCTCGGCGGCCTGCTCGGCCCAGCGACGGCTCTCCGCGCTGCCGTACGCGGCGACGCCCGGCATCACGCGAGCCCCGTCCCCGGCCGCCTCCACGGCGGTGCGGACCACTTGGGCACGCTCGTCCTCGGTGAGGGTCTGGTACTCGCCGAGGGAGCCGTTCGGTACGACACCGTCGCAGCCGTTGTCGATCAGCCAGCGCACGTGGTCGGCGTAGGCGTCGTAGTCGACGGACAGGTCCTCGCGCAGGGGCAGGGCGGTGGCGACCATGATGCCGCGCCAGGGACGGGTGGGGTTCCAGCTGGTGGTGGCCATGTCGGCGACCTCTTTCCGTAATCTCTGTGATGTGACATTTCACTAGTGGGTACGGGGAGCCCTCGACGGGGCCCGCACCCGGTCAGTCAGTGGTGACGGTCTGCGGGGCGGGTGCGGGGTCGTCGAGCGACCCGAGCGCGCGGAGCGGTACCGGTACCGCGAACGGCCGCCGCTCGGGGGCCGGTTCGGCGAGCGCCTCCGCGCTGCCGTGCTGTGCGGCCAGGCATGTCACGGCCGCACCGCACATCCGGCCCTGGCACCAGCCCATCCCGGCCCGGGTGAACAGCTTGACCGTGCGGGCGTCGCGCGCCCCGAGGTCGGTGACCGCAGCGCGGACGCTCTGCGTGGTCACCTCCTCGCACCGGCACACCTCGGTGTCGTCGGCGAGCCACTGCGGCCAGCCGGTACCGGGCGCGTGCGCGGCGGCCATGGCGTCGGCGAAGGCGCGCATCCGGTCCCGGCGGCGCTCCAGCTCCCGGACGCGGCCACGACGGGCGGGGTGCCCGCGCAGTCGGGCGGCGATCGCAAGACCGGCCAACTCGCCCTCCACGTCTGCTAGTCGGGCCCCGCCGACGCCGCCCGGCTCCCCCGCCGCCCACAGATCCCGTACCGAGGTCTCCTGGGAGGTGTCCAGGACCAGGGCGGTGGTCCGGTCGGGCGTGGTGCGGGTGGCGCACCCCAGGGTCGTGGCCAGGTCGATCTGGGGCGCCAGACCGTGCCCCACGGCCAGCGCGTCGCACGCGATCCGACGGCCGCTGCCCGGTACGAGCCGCCAGTCGCGGTCCAGCCGGGAGACGGTGACCGCCTCCACGCGGTCGGTGCCGTGCACCTCGGTGACGGCGGTGCGGGTGCGCAGCCGTACCCGGTGGCGCAGCAGCGCCCCGCCGTGCACGGCCGCCTCGGTGAGTTTGTGCGGGTTGGCCGCGAGCGCGTACGGGTGGCGGGCGTAGCCCAGGTAGCCGGACGCCTCGATGACGGCGGGCACCCGCGCCCCGGCGGCGGCCAGCGAGGCGGCGACCGCGAGCAGCAGCGGCCCGCTGCCCGCCACCACGACCCGCCTGCCGGGCAGCACCAGGCCGGACTTCAGCATGGCCTGGGCCCCGCCCGCGCCGACGACACCGGGCAGGGTCCAACCAGGGAAGGGCAGTTGGCGCTCGTACGCGCCGGTCGCGAGCAGGACCGCGCGGGCCCGCACCCGTACCGCCCGCTCCTCGCCTCCGTCGGCCCCGGTGACGGCGTGCACCGCCCAGAGGCCTCCTTCGCGGACGACGCTCCACACGTGGTGGCCGCCGAGCAGGTCCACCGCACTGGCCTCCAGGCGTCGGCGGAGTCCGGTGAACAGGGACCAGTCGTGGTGCAGGGCCTCGGGGCGGGCCGCCCCGGTGGCGGGCGCGGGGTGGCGGAAGAACTGGCCGCCGATCTGCGGCGATGCGTCCAACAGGGCGACGGACAGGCCGAGTTCGGAGGCGGTGACGGCACCGGAGAGCCCGGCGCAGCCCGCGCCGATCACCGCGAGGTCGTACAGGTCGGGCGCTGTGGGCGGCTCAGCCGAGGGACGCATGACCGTGTCCTTCCTGGGTGACCACCACATCTCCGGGGTGGGCGGGCACCAGACAGGCCCGGCGGTTGGGCTGTCCGTTGATGGTGGCGAGGCAGTCGTAGCACTGCCCGATGCCGCAGAACGCGCCGCGCGGGCGGCCGCCGCTGCGGGTGGTCCGCCAGGCGAGGATGCCCGCGCCCCACAGCGCGGCGGCGACGGACTGCCCGGGCCGGGCGGGCACGGGCCGGTCCCCGAAGGTGATCTCGAACGATGGGCCGGTGCGCGTCCCGACCAGGTCGGCGGGGGTTCGGGCCACGGAAAGCCTCCTTGCGTAGCGATTACGGGGGGGGACAGCAGGGACCTCTTCCGGAGGGCCAGGAAGAGACCAAGGGCCAACCGGACTCAGCCCTTCGCCGCGAATCGGCCCGGCGCGAACGGGGCGATGTCCAGCGGCAGTTGGCCGCCCGTCACGCACACCGCCACGATCAGCCCGGTGACCGGGGCCAGGCCGACCCCCGCCCCCTCGTGGCCGCAGGCGTGCAGCAGGCCGGGCACCCGCGGGTCGGGCCCGATGGCGGGCAGATGGTCGGGGAGATAGGGGCGGAAGCCCGCGTACGTACGCAGCGCCCGCACCGTGCCCAGGACCGGGAAGAGGGCGACGGCCTGGGCGGCGAGGCGGCGCAGCGCCTCGGTGGACAGGGTGCGGTCGAAGCCGACCCGCTCCCGGCTGGCGCCGATCAGGACCGGGCCCGCGGCGGTGCCCTCGACGACCGCCGAGGTCTGGAGCGCGGCGGAGTCGCTGGCGACGTCGGCGACGTAGTCCGCCGCGTACACCTTGTGCCGCACCACCCGGGGCAGCGGCTCGGTGACCAGGACGAAGCCGCGGCGCGGCAGGACGGGCAGCTCCGCGCCCGCGAGCCGGGCGATCCGGCCGCCCCAGGTGCCCGCCGCGTTGACCACGTACGGGGCGTGGAGCCGCGTGCCGCTCGCCGTGCGGACTCCTCTCACCTCGCCACCCTCCCCGGTGAGCAGCTCGGTGACCTCCTCGCCCAGCCGCAGGCGGATCCGATCGCCGCCCGCGCGCAGCAGATGGGCGGCGGCGAGGGCGGGCATGACCTGGGCGTCCTGCGGGTAGTGGTAGCCGCCCGCCAAGCCGGGGGCCAGGTGGGGCTCCAGGTCGTGCAGCCGGTCCGCCGGGACCTCCTTCACCCGTACCCCCGCGCTCTCCTGTCCGGCCGCGAAGCCACGCAGGGCCGCCATCCCGGCCTCGCCGGAGGCGACGACCAGGCCACCCTTGGGCTCGTACTCGATCTGCGGCGGGAGCAGGTGCGCCAGCTCGCGCCACAGCTCGGCGGAGGCGAGGGCGAGGGAGAGTTCGGGGCCGGGCTCCTTGTCGGAGAGCAGGAGGTTGCCCTCGCCGGCGCCGGTGGTACCGCCCGCGACGGGGCCGCGGTCGACGACGGTGACGGTGAGGCCGGCGCGTGCGGCGTAGTAGGCACAGGCGGCGCCGACCACGCCCGCACCGATGACGATGACGTCCGAGGATGTTCTCGTGGGCACACCAGTAATATTTCACATTGCACTGCGCTCGCCAAGAGGTGCGTCTCGGTCGACCAAGAGGCATGGTCCGGTTGGACCAAGAGGTGCGCTCCGACGGCCCGTTGGGACACGAGTAGGTAAAGGAGCGGCCGATGGGTTGTCAGTACAATTTCACATTACTATGTTACAGGTCACATTCCAGCCAGCTCCGGCTGTCGGCTGGCTGCCAGACCGCTCTCGCGCTCCCGGAGTGACCACTGATGAACAAGCGCACCCTCACCGCCCTCGCCACCGCCCTGGCGGCCTCCCTCGCCCTCGGGGCGACCGGCTGCTCGAAGACCAAGCACGCGGACGCGGGCCCGGACGCCGGGGGCAAGAACCCGGCGACCGCCAACGCGGGCACCGTCGTGGGCGGCACTCCCCAGAAGGGCGGCACCCTGACCGTCCTGTCCAACCAGGACTTCACCCACCTCGACCCGGCCCGCAACTGGGTCATGAACGACATGGACTTCGGCACCCGGCTGCTCTACCGCACCCTGGTCACCTACAAGGCGGCCCCCGGCACCGCCGGCGGCGAGCTCGTCCCCGACCTGGCCACCGATCTGGGCACCTCCTCCAACGGCGCGAAGACCTGGACCTTCCACCTCAAGCCGGGGGTCAAGTACGAGGACGGCAGCCCCGTCACCGCCGGGGACGTCAAGTACAACGTGGAGCGGTCCTTCTCGCCCGACCTGCCCGGCGGCGCCGACTACGCAGCCCGCTACCTCGCCGGCGCCGACGGCTACCAGGGCCCGGCCCAGGGCAAGCACCTGGACTCGATCAAGACGCCGGACGACCACACGATCGTCTTCGAACTGCGCAAGCCCTTCGCGGAGTTCCCCAACGCCACCGTGATGCCGACCTTCGCGCCGGTCCCCCAGGCGCAGGACAAGGGGCCCCAGTACGACAACCGGCCGTTCTCCTCCGGCCCGTACAAGATCGAGTCGTACCAGCGGGGCAAGAAGCTGGTGCTGGTGCGCAACACCCACTGGGACGCCGCCACCGACCAGGTCCGCAAGGCCTACCCGGACAAGCTCGTGATGGTGATGGGGCTCAAGGCCAACCAGATCGACGACCGGCTCATCGCCTCGCAGGGCGCCGACGCCTCCGCCGTCTCCTGGGGCGCCCTGCGGCCGGAGAGCGCGGCCAAGGTGCTGCCCAGCGCCGAGGTCCGCAAGCGGCTGATCGCCGAGTCCACCAACTGCACCGACATGGTCCAGATGCACACCGGGCGCGCCCCGTTCGACGACGTCAAGGTCCGTCAGGCCGTGCAGTACGCCCTCGACAAGGACGCCGTCCTCACCTCGTCCGGCGGCCCCGCCTTCAACGACCCCTCCACCGCGTACATGCCCGCCTCCCTCTTCGGCGGCAAGCAGCCGGACACCGTGAAGGTGCCCGTGGCCGGTGACGTGGCCAAGGCCAAGCAGCTCCTCAAGGACGCGGGCAAGCCGGACGGGTTCACCACCAAGATGACCGTCTCCACCGGCGACAAGGGGCGCGCCGAGGCGATCCAGCAGGCGCTCGGCAAGGCCGGGATCAAGGTCACCATCGAGACCGTCGACCCGTCCGCGTTCTACGCGACGATCGGCGACACCAAGAACCGGACCGACATGGTCTACACGGGCTGGTGTCCCGACTACCCGTCAGGGTCCACCTTCCTGCCGTTCGTCTTCGACGGCCGCTACATCAAGGAGAAGGGCAACTCCGGCAACCACTCGCTCTTCCGCGACGACGCCACCATGAAGAAGATGGACGAGATCGCCGCCCTGACGGACGCCAAGCAGGCCAACGCCGCCTGGCAGCAGCTGGACGGCGAGATCCTCGCCAAGGCCCCGGCCGTGCCGGTCCTGGTGCGCCGCTGGCCGCTGGTGCTGGGCACCAACATCGCGGGCGCCTACGGCCAGACCTCCTTCGGCGGTCAGCTCGACTACGCCACGGCCGGTCTCAAGGACCCCTCGAAGAGCCAGGGCTGAGGGTCTGCCGGATCATGACCACCACCCTCGCACCGGCGGCCGCGCCGACGGGCCGCGGCCCCTGGCAACTGGCCCGCGCGGAACTGCGCCGCCGCACCTCCGTCAAGATCTCCCTCGCCGTCGTGGCGCTCTTCCTCGTCATGGCGGCCGCCGCCCCGCTGCTCAGCAGGCTCGGCGGCTGGTCGCCCGAGGAGTTCGACAAGACCGCCGTCGACCCGTACCTGGGCGGTCAGCCGCTCGGAACCCTCGGCGGCATCTCCGCCGACCACTGGCTGGGCGTGGAACCCGTCACCGGGCGCGACCTGTTCGCCCGGGTCGTGCACGGCGCCCAGGTCTCCCTCCTGATCGCCTTCGCCGCGACCGCGATCGTCGTGGTCGCGGGGACGGCCGCCGGGATCGCGGCCGGCTACTTCGGCGGCCGCACCGACGCGGTCCTGAGCAGGCTCATGGACCTCACCATGTCCTTCCCCTCCCTCATCTTCATGATCGCGATGATGTCGGTGGCCAAGGACGTCAACCGCATCGCCCTGATGACCGCCGTGATCGGCCTGTTCGGCTGGCCCGGCATCGCCCGGGTCGTGCGCGGCCAGACCCTTTCGCTCAAGCACCGCGAGTACGTCGACGCGGCGCGGGTCAACGGCTCGGGCTCCTGGCGGATCCTCACCCGCGACATCCTGCCGGGCGTCGCGGGGCCCGTCATCGCGTACACCACCCTGATCATCCCCGGCATGATCGCCACCGAGGCGGCCCTGAGCTATCTCGGCGTCGGTGTCCGCCCGCCCACGCCCTCCTGGGGCCAGATGATCGCCGAGAGCGTCGCCTTCTACGACACGGACCCCATGTACTTCGTCATCCCGAGCGCCTGCCTCTTCCTCACGGTGCTCGCCTTCACCCTGCTCGGCGACGCGCTGCGCGACATCCTCGACCCGAGGGGAAGCCGCTCATGATCCTCTACATCGGCCGCCGGCTGCTCGGCGTGACCGGCGTCCTGATCGCGATCGCCGCCGTCACCTTCACCATCTTCTACGTGCTGCCCTCCGACCCGGCCGCCGCCGCGTGCGGCAAGTCGTGCAGCGTCGAACGGCTTGCGGCGATCCGCACCCACATGGGCCTGGACGAGCCGGTCTGGAAGCAGTTCTGGGAGTTCGCCTCCGGGATCTTCACCGGCCGCACCATGGGCAGCGGCCAGTACGCGCTGCACTGCGACTTCCCGTGCCTGGGCTACTCGTACGAGAACAGCGAGTCGGTGTGGGGGCTGCTCATGGACCGGCTGCCCGTCTCCGCCTCGCTAGCGCTCGGCGCGGCCGTCCTGTGGCTGGTGCTCGGTCTGTCCGCCGGGGTCACCGCGGCGCTGCGCAAGGACACCCTCACCGACAAGGTCCTGATGGTCGGCGCGGTCGCCGCCGCCTCGCTGCCCGTCTACTTCACCTCCATGATGCTGATCTACGGCCTGATCAGGACCGCCGGGCTGCTGCCGTATCCGCAGTACGTGCCCTTCGGCTCGGACCCGGTCCACTGGGCGTCCAACCTGCTGCTGCCCTGGCTGGCGCTGGCCGTCCTGTACGCGGCCATGTACGCGCGCCAGAGCCGCAGTTCGATGATCGAGACCATGGCGGAGCCGTACATCCGCACCGCCCGCGCCAAGGGCCTGCCCCGCCGCACGGTCGTGGTCAAGCACGGCCTGCGGGCGGGGATGACGCCGATCCTGACCATCTTCGGGATGGACCTGGGCGGGCTGCTCGCGGGCGCGGTGATCACCGAGTCCATCTTCGGACTGCCGGGCATCGGACGTCTCTTCTACGGTGCCCTGTCCAGCGGGGACCAGCCCGTCATCCTCGGCGTGACCCTGCTGGCCGCCGCCTTCATCGTCGTCGCCAACCTGGCCGTCGACCTGCTCTACGCCGTCGTCGACCCGCGAGTGAGGTACTGATGGACGCACCCCGCCCCACCGCGCCCGCGGATCCACGGCAGGCGACACCCCTGCGGGACGCGGGCGAGCCCCTACTGTCCGTGCGGAACCTGAGCGTCACCTTCCCGACCCAGCACGGTCCCGTACGGGCCGTCGACTCCCTCGACTTCGACGTCCACCGGGGCCGCACCCTGGGCATCGTGGGCGAGTCCGGCTCCGGCAAGTCCGTCACCTCCATGGCCGTCCTCGGCCTGCACACCGGCGCCCAGGTCACCGGCTCCATCACGCTCGACGAGCAGCAGCTGGTGGGTCTGACGGAGCGTGAGCTGAACCGGCTGCGCGGCCGCCGGATGGCGATGATCTTCCAGGACCCGCTCTCCAGCCTCCACCCGTACTACACGGTCGGCGAGCAGATCGCCGAACACCACCGCGTCCACTTCCGCTCCGGCCGCGCGGTGGCCCGCCGCCGTGCGGTGGAGATGCTCGCCGAGGTCGGCATCCCGGAGCCGCAGCGGCGGGCGGGCGAGTACCCGCACCAGTTCTCGGGCGGTATGCGCCAGCGCGTGATGATCGCGATGGCGCTGGCCTGCGAGCCCGAGCTGCTGATCGCGGACGAGCCGACCACCGCGCTCGACGTCACCGTGCAGGCCCAGATCCTGGAGCTGATCGCCCGGTTGCAGCAGGACCGGGGGCTCGCCGTCGTGATGATCACCCACGATCTGGGGGTGGTGGCGCGCGTCGCCCACGAGGTCCTGGTGATGTACGGCGGCCGGGCGGTCGAACAGGCCCCGGTGGACACCCTGTTCGCGGCCCCGGCCCACCCCTACACCCGCGGCCTGCTCGACTCGCTGCCCCGCCTCGACGACCCCGACGACGCACCGCTGCGGGCGATCCCCGGCAGCCCCCCGTCGCTGCTCACCCCGGCTCCCGGCTGCGCGTTCGCACCCCGCTGCTCCCGGGCCGCGTCGGCCGCCGCCAGCGAGCGGCTGCGCTGCCAGACCGAACCGCCCGTGCTCTCCGGACCCGCCGGCCACGCGTCCGCCTGCCACCTCCCCACGTACGAAGGCGCCCCTTCATGACCACAGCGACCCAACCCCTGCTGTCCGTACGGGACATGACCAAGGTCTACCCGGCCCGGCGGCGCGGCTCGGCTCCCGTCCGGGCGGTCGACGGTATCAGCTTCGACGTCGCGCCCGGGGAGACGCTCGGCCTGGTCGGCGAGTCCGGCTGCGGCAAGTCCACCACCGGCCGCACCATCGTGCGCCTGCTCGAACCCTCCAGCGGCTCGATCACCTACGACGGCCACGACATCAGCCACCTCTCCCAGCGCGAGCTCAAACCGCTGCGCCGCGAGATCCAGATGGTCTTCCAGGACCCGCACTCCTCCCTCAACCCGCGCCAGACCGTCGCCCGGATCATCTCCGACCCCCTTCTGGTCCAGGGGAGTTCGGCGGCGGACGCGCGTCGGCGGGCCTCCGAACTGATGGAGCTGGTGGGGCTCATCCCCGAGCAGATCGACCGCTTCCCGCACGAGTTCTCCGGCGGCCAGGCCCAGCGCATCGGCATCGCCCGCGCACTGGCCACCGGGCCCCGGCTGGTCATCGCCGACGAGCCCGTCTCGGCCCTCGACGTGTCCGTGCAGGCCCAGATCGTCAACCTGATGGAACGGCTGCAACGGGAACTCGGGCTAGCCTACCTCTTCATCGCCCACGACCTGTCGGTGGTCAAGCGGGTCTGCGACCGGGTCGCCGTGATGTATCTGGGCCGGATCGTCGAGATCGGCGCGAAGGAGCGGGTGTACACGGCCCCGGCCCACCCCTACACCCGCGCCCTGCTCTCCGCCGTCCCGCTGCCCGACCCGGCCGCAGAGCGGGCCCGCGAACGCATCACGCTCCTGGGCGACCCACCGAGCCCGGCCGCGCCCCCACCGGGCTGCACCTTCCACCCCCGCTGCCCCAAGGCACAGGACAAGTGCCGCAGCGAGGCGCCCGTACTGCGGATCGCAGCGCCGGGCGAGGCACGCCAGGTCGCCTGTCACTTCCCCGAGGCGGCCTGAAAGCACGGATCGGGCGAGGTGGCGGTGGAGCCATGAGGACGGGCCCCCGGGCGCGCGCGGATGCGCTCGGGGGCCCGTGCGGCCCGGATCAGGTCAGGTCAGGCCGGGTCAGCTCAACGCGGCCCGCCCTTGCCTCCCTTGCCCTTCCCCTTGTCCGGCTCGCCCCTCTGGTTCACGAGGCTGATCTCGATGCCCTGCTCGGCGTCGGCGGCCGTCACCGTGTACGGCCCGGTCACCGGCTGCTCGGGCAGGCGGTAGCCCTCGGGCACCGCGGTCTCCCGCAGGTAGTAGGTGCCCAGCGGGAGGCCGGTGAAGGTGCAGTGGCCCTGCCCGTCGGTGGCGCAGGCGGCGCCGTGCTTGGTGTCGGGGGTGGTGCCGCCGGTCTGCAACCCGCCGGTGCCGTTGGTCTCCTGCCACAGCTCGAACGCGGCGCCCCGCAGGGGTTCGTGGGAGGTGGCGTCCCGCTTGGGGACCTTGAGCTTGCCCTGGACCGGGTGGTTGTCGACGGTGATCGCCACCCCCTTCTCGGCGTCGGCGGCCGTCAGGCGCAGCGGTCCGAAGACGTCGGGCACGGGCAGGACGTGGCCGTCGGGGGCCTTGGTCTCCTGCCAGTAGTACGACCCGAGCGGCAGGTCCGTGACCGTGCAGGTGCCGTCCGCGCCGGTCGTGCACGCGGCGCCCTGCCGGGTGTCGGGCCCGTCCCCGGTGGTCTGCAGGCCGTCGTGCCCGTTGGTCTCCCGCCACAGCTGGAAGACCGCTCCCGGCAGCGGTCGGCCCGTCCCGGCGTCGTGCTTGACGACGCTCACCCGTCCCTTCGGCGGGATGTAGTAACCGGCGTCGTGGGTGTGGTCGTTGTCGCCCGCCGCCCCGGCCGTGAGCCGGTCGATCTGGGTGCGCGGGTCGGGGTCGGAGTCGACGGACCGGTTGTGTCCCTGGTCCTTCGCCGTGGGGACGAGGTCCCGGGGCGCGGGTTTCTCGGGGATGCCGCCGGTGTCGGCCGTGGTCACGTCGAACCTGATCTGGTACTCGGTGTGCGGCTTGACCTGGAAGTAGTACTCGCCGCGCGCATCGGTCCTGGTGCGGTCGACGACCTTGCCGCCCTTGTCGAGCAGCGTCACCCTCGCGCCGGGAATGGGCTCCTCGGCCGGCCCCTGGATGCCGTCGCGGTCGCGGTCGAACCAGACCCGGTTGCCGATCTGCACCGGTGCCTCGTCGCACAGGAGCTCCAGGTCGCCCAGGCCGTTGGCCTTGCCGAAGGACCCCCTTCCGCCGTCCACTTCGTAGTCCTCGGAGCCCGCGCCCGTGGTGTTGTCGAGCTTGCGCACACCGCCGGTGAAGATGTCCAGCGGGTCGACGATGGTCGCCACGGTCGTGGTGAAGCGGGGCGCGAACGCGAGGCCGCCCTGGAGCGACTCCGCGAGCTGGCCGAGCGTGGAGTCGTCGTAGTAGTACTCCTTCCCCCCGTCCTGCTGCGGCGGCGCGCTGCCGTTGACGAAGTGGTTGGGGCAGTCCGCGGAGGTGCTGTCCCACACCCACTCGGCGCCCTTCTTGCACACCCGGGTGACGTCGCCCATCGCCGGGAACAGCGAGCGCTGCGTGACGGGGATGCCCCTCTCCCCGACCTCCAGGGCCGGGGTCCAGCTGCCGTCGGAGTCCACGTCCCGTACCACCGTGACGTCGACCGTGCCGTCGGCGCGGGCCGCCGGGCCGTGCGCCGCCGTGGTGGCGGCGAGGAGGGGAGCGGCCAGCATGAGGGCGGCGCCGCCCGCCGCCCAGTACCGGATCCGGCCCGAGGGAGGCCGTGGGGGATGTTCCATCGTGATGTCTCATTTCCGCCGACACCTGATACGACGAATTGAATGAACATCACACCGCGGGTCCCTCCCGATCGACAGAAGTGATCATGCCGAGGACTCACCCGTGCGCCACGGCGGATTCACCCGGCCGATCCTTCACGTCGCGGGTTTGCGCCCCCAGATGAAGACGGCGTCGCCGACGTCGGTGGTGTTCCACAGGAGCTCGGCGTCGCGCAGGTGCAGGTTGATGCACCCGGCCGAGCCGCCGCCGTTGAAGAGGTCGCCGTAGACGCCGTGGAAGGCCTGGCCGCCGGAGAAGTACTGGGAGTACGGCATGGGCGCGTTGTCGTACAGCTCGGAGTGGTCGTCGATGCGGCGCTCGGTGATCTCGTGCCAGCCGTTGCGGGTCTGCTGGCCCCAGCGCCCGGTGCGGACCGCGACCGCCGGGTAGATGACCTGGCCGTCGCGCTGCACCCACAGGAGCTGCCGGGCGAGGTCGACGCAGACGAGCCGCTCCTGCCGGTGGGGACAGGTCCCGTTCTTGTTGGGGGCGCGGCGTTCCTCGATCACCAGGGCGGTGCGGTAGGTGGCCAGGCTCGCGAAGCCGTCGGCGGGCAGGACGCCGTTGCGTTCCTGGAAGGCGCGGATCGCCTCGCAGTCGGCACCGGACTGGCGTCCGTCGGCGGGCAGGCGCAGATACTGCTCCAACTGCCACTGGTACGGGCCGGTGTCCGCGGTGCACGCGGGTGCGGGCGCCGCGGCGGCGGGAGTCGGGGCGGCCACCCCGACCAGGAGGGCCGCGAGGGCGGCCCCGCATATCGAGGAAAGCGGGCGGCGTATGAGCGGCGTCACGGCGGCTCCTGCTGGCTGCGGCGACGGCATCGGGCACCGCCGCCCTGCCACCATTCGAGCACGGCGGACCCGGGCCCACCGTGGCGAAGGGGCCATCCGGGTGCCACCGCGGGCGCGACCGCTGCGCCTGAACGGCCCACGCGACCGTGTCACGCGCCTCCTTCGCACCCGGCCGGTGGTGTGCTGACGCGGTGATGGGACATACGGCCCGCCGGGCCCTGCGCCACGGCGGCTGCGCCGCGCTGCTCACGGCGGCGCTGTTGATCGCAACGACGGCGTGCGGTGCACCGGACCAGCGTCGGCCGGTCACCTTGGAGGAGGCCCAGCGGCTGGCGCTGGCCCGGCTGTCGGTGTACGAGAGCGGCCCGGCGTCGGTCCGGCTGAACGTGCCCGCGGCGGACACCGACGTCGGCGTCGAGGCCGTGGTCGACTACGCCGCCCACCGCGCGCTGGGCAGCTATCGCGCCCTGGGCCGGGACGGCCGGGTCGCCTGGGACGCGGCCGGGGTGGCGGTGGCGCCCGGGGGCCGCGCGGAACGCCCGGGCGCCGCACCCCGCTGGTCCCGGCGTTCCTACACCCGCGACCCGGTGGACCGCGCGCTGCGCCTGGTGCTGGCCCTGGGCAGCGACCGCCCCGAGAACGCCCAGCTCCTGGCCCAGTCGGGCCCCCAGTGGCTGGGCGAGAGACGGCTGCGGGGCCACACCTACACGCTGTTCGCCGGTCCCCGCCCCGCCACCCGCACGTTCAGCAGCACGAAGCCGTCGGGCCCGCCGAACTCGCCCGTGACGTACTGGATCGACGAGAAGGGCGGGCTCGGCCGGGTCGAGGCCGTGCTCAGCCGTGGGGGCGACCCCGTGACGGTCGACTTCACCGGGCGCCGCGCGCCGCTGCCGCCGGGCCCCTGGCCCTCCCCGGCAGCCTCGACACCGGCGTGACGCACGCGGCTACGCGGAATCCGGCGGCAGCGGATAGCCCCGCGCCTCCGGGCAGGCCCACGGCCGCCCGCGCCGGCGCGGAGGACGCCCGGGGCATGGACCGCTGGGGCGGCGGGGCGGGCACCAGCCGGAAGGACAGCCCCGCCGGTGCGGCCACGGCGGGCACCGACCCGGGCACCCGCCACTGCCCCGCCGGACGTCCGCAGCGCGCCACCTCGGTGAGGTCCGCCGGGGAGACGCGGTCGGACGTGTTGGCGTCGAAGCAGTTGCCCGCGACGGCGGAGGTGGCGAGCACCAGGTCGGTCCCGTTGCCGCTGACCCGGTTGTCCCGTACCGCGTTGCGGGCGGCCGGATACCCGGCGACATCGGTCAACAGCACCCCGGCCCGGCGGTTTCCGCTGATCAGATTGCGCTCGACGGTGTTGTCCGTGCCCCCGCCGAGGCCGATCCCGGTGCCGTAGCCGCCGTCGGCCTGCTCGGGGCTGCGGTCGTCGTTGTTGTCGGTGAAGGCGTTGCCGGTGAACACCGCGCGGTGCTGGGGTGCCAGGGCCTCCAGGTCGTTGAAGTTCACGGTCGCCCCGACCCGGTTGTGGCGGGCCGTGTTGCCCAGGACGTACAACTCCTCGGAGGCGTTGGTGACTTCGATGCCGACGGCGTTGTGCTCGACGGTGTTGCGCCGCACGGTGGTCAGACACGGACGGCACTGGCCCACATAGATCCCGGAGTCGGCCTGGCCGGAGGCGTAGGAGTCCTCGATGATCCCCTCTCGGGCGTCGAACGCGTAGATGCCGTACAGCGCGTTGTTGTGCGCCGTCACGAAGGACGCCCGAAAGCCCTTGAGCGGGGGGTACGCCTTGGTGTCGAGCCGTTCGTAGCCCGCTCCCCCGGCGCCGCCGGTGTGCCGGGACGCGTCGGTGACGCCGGTGAACAGCACACCGTTGGCGAGGTGGTTGCGGACCGTCAGGTTCTCCACGGCCGACCCTGCCCCGGTCACGGTGACGCCGTTGGCGCTGCGGAACTCGCCGTCGATGACCGTGCCGTTGCGGTCCGCGCCGCGCAGGACGACGCGGGGCGCGGCGACCGTGACGCTCTCCCGGTAGACCCCGGGCGCGACCAGCACCAGGTCCCCCGGGGCGCGCGCGGTCCACCGCCTGCTGGATGGACCCGAAGTTCTGCGGTACGCGCAGGGTGGCGGCCGGGCCGTGACCGGGCGGGGCGGAGTCGTCCACCGGGCCGGAACACGCCGGAACGAGCAGGAGCAGCGCGGCGGCGGGCAGACCGAGCCGACGCCGCGTCAGAAGACGGGAAACGAGAGCGAGCACGGCGTCAGGTGTATCGTGCCAAGCGCCGTGAATGCGAACTACACCCCTTATACGACTACTTGTCATGTGATGGGCAGGGACAGCATGCCGCACGCGCTCGCAGGCCGGGCTTCGCCGTCGCCCGGGGATCCGACGTGACACCGCCCGTCGGCGGTGACGGGCCCGCCCGGCGTGAGCTGCTCGGCGGGCTGGCCGCCCTGGGCACGGCCGCCGCCGTGACCGGCTGTCAGGGATCCCCCGCCCCTGTCCCCGGCCCGCCCTCGCAACCCGGCCGCCAGCCGGGCGTGACGGACCCGCAGCCTCCCCGAGTGCTGCTGCTGTCCTACGACTTGAGCCCCGGTACACACGGGGCGACGGGCCGGGACGCCGTGCGCCGTATGTTCGCCGCGTGGACGCCTCCGCTCACCGCCCGGCCGGCCGGCCTCCGTGACGGGCCGAGCGTCACGGTGGGCTTCGGCCCCGCCTTCTTCTCCCGTCTGGGCGCACGGGCGCCGCAGGCGCTGCGCGACCTGCCCGCCTTCGCCGGTGACCGGCTGCGCCCCGAAGCCGGGGGCGGCCAGCTGTTCCTGCAGATCTGCGCCGCCGCCCCGACCGTCTGCGCCGACCTCGCCCGGCGCCTGGAACGGGCGGCGCCGGGCGTGCTGCGCCCGCGCTGGCACCAGGCGGGCTTCCTGCCCGCCACGCCGCCCGGAGAGACCCCTCGTAACCTGTTCGGCTTCAAGGACGGCACCGCCAACCCCAGTGCGAAGGAGGCCGAACGCTGGGTGTGGCTCGGCCCCGGGCCCCACCACAACGCCACCTACCTGGTGGTGCGCCGCATCCGCCTGGCGACGGCCGAGTTCGGCGCGCTGCCCGTCGAGCGCCAGGAGCGTGTGATGGGCCGCCGCAAGGCACACGGCGGCCCCCTCCAGGGCGGCCCCGAACACACCGAGGCCGACCTCTTCGCCAAGACGCCGCAGGGCGGCTATCTGCTCCCCGCCGACGCCCACGTCCGCCTCGCCCACCCCCGGTTCGACGGCGGCGCCCGGATGCTGCGCCGGGGGTACTCCTACGACAACGCCCCCGACGACCAGGGTCTGCTCTTCCTCGCGTACATGAACGACCCGAACCTGTTCACCCGCGTGCAGCGCCGTCTCGCGGGCCACGACGCGCTCGGCGCGTTCGTCGAGCACTACGGTTCCGCGCTGTTCTTCGTCCCGCCGGGCGCGGCTCCGGACCGGCCGCTGGGCAGCACGGTCCTGTAGGCGGCGGCCGCACGGCCCTACGCCAAGCCGCCGTCGGGGTAGAACTGCCGGGCCCAGCGCCGGAAGCGGCTGATCATCTCGTCGCCGCGGGCCAGCCGGGGGTGCGGCTCGTACCGCTTGTGGTTCCAGATCGGGATGTCCTGCTCCAGCAGTTCGACGGCCGCCCGGCGCACGGCATGGGCCGCGATCCCGGTGAGCGGGGTCCGCAGGAGGCCGGGGCCGGGGAAGCGGCGCCGGTCGGTCACGGTGCAGGAGGCGGCGCAGCGCAGCCGGGACTCCCAGGGGCCGATGGGCGTCGGCAGGCTCCACAGGTGGAACAGCAGGCCGAAACGGGGCAGCGGGAGCCGGGTGAGCAGGATACCGAGGCCGCCCAGGAGCACCTCCTGCCGGGTGCCGGCGAAGAGGCGCTCCGCTCTGGGGTGGCGTTCGACGCCGAAGCTCAAGTGCAGCCGGAGGAAGGGCCCTTGGACCTCCGGCGGGGCCACTTCCCGCGCGGACGCGCCGTGCAGGGCGGCCAGGTGCCGGTAGTCGACGATGTTCTCGATGACCTCCTGCGGGTGGGTGGCCACGTCACGGGTCCACCAGGAGGTGGGGACCGCCGTGCCGAGCTCGTCCGGGAGTTCCCAGCCGGGCCTGGCTCCCTCGTGGCCGTACCAGACGAACAGCATGCCGTTGCGTTCACGTACGGGCAGCTGGGCGAGGCGGGCGCGCGGCGGCAGGCTGCCGGGGGCGCTCACGCACGTACCGTCCGGGGCGAACGCGAAGCGGTGGAAGGGGCAGAGGAGGTTCTGGCCCTCGACCGTCCCACCGATGCCGAGATGGGCACCGAGGTGGGGGCAGTGGGGCCGTACGGCGTGGGCCGCGCCGGGCACTGTCCGGTAGAGGACGACGTCCTCACCGGCCAGCGCGCGGGTCAGCACGGCCCCCGCGGCCAGCTCGTGGGACGGGGCCAGGCAGAACCAGCCGGAGGGGTAGGGCAGGGCGGTGTCGGCTGCCGGATTCACCCTGCGAATCAACCAGACGGCCGGGGTGCCGGACAGGGCGCGAAGGCAGGGCCGCCGGGGCTCTCGCCGTGCCGGAGCGCCCCCGCACGCCGGTTCGCGCCGCCTACTCGGGCAGGGGCCGGTCGTGGACGACCTTCTTCATGACCAGGGTGGACGTCAGGCGCTGGACTCCGGGGAGCCGGGCCAGCTGCTGGTCGTAGAGCTGCTGGTAGGCGGCCAGGTCGGTGGTGGCGACGCGCAGGAGGTAGTCGGGTTCGCCGAACAGGCGCTGGGCCTGGATGACGTGCGGGACGGCGCTGACAGCGTCCTCGAAGGCCGTGACGGTGTCGGGGTCCTCCCAGCGCAGGGTGGCGAAGACGAGGGCTTCGAAGTCCAGGCCGACGGCGGACGGGTCGACGACCGCGCGGTAGCCGCGGATCGCGCCCGCGCGTTCGAGGTCCCGTACCCGGCGGTGGCAGGGCGAGACGCTGAGTCCCACGCGCGCGGCCAGCTCGGTGACCGTCAGACGGCCGTCGAGCTGGAGCTCGGTAAGAATTTTTCGATCCAGGGCATCCATGGAGAAGATTCTCCCTCACCAGACGCGATCATGGAGTAATTAAGCAAACACTTTCGGGCGGATCCACCCTAGTCTTCCCTCTCGTCACAAGGAACGCGAGAGGGAACGATCGATCGATGGACACGACGACGGTGGCGGCTTTCCTGGCGGTGGACCTGCTGCTGGTGCTGACCCCGGGCGCGGACTGGGCCTACGCGATCTCGGCGGGGCTGCGGGACCGGTCGGTCGTCCCGGCGGTCGCCGGGCTGATAGCCGGATACGCCGGGTACACCCTGCTCGCCGTCGCCGGTCTGGTGGTGATCGTGGCGAGCTCGCCCACCGTGCTCACCGCGCTGACCGTCGCCGGGGCCGGATATCTGGTGTGGCTGGGCTGGGGCGTGCTGAGGAAACCGGCCGCGCCGGCCGCCGCCGAGGAGGCGATGGGGTCCTCCCGCTTGCAGATCATGCTCAGGGGCGTCGGGATCAGCGGCCTCAACCCCAAGGCGCTGCTGCTGTACTTCTCCCTGTTCCCGCAGTTCATCGACACAGCGAAGGGCTGGCCGGTGGCCGCGCAGACGGGCCTGCTCGGCACCCTGCACATGACGGCCTGCGCCCTGGTCTACCTCGCCGTGGGCGTCCTGTCCCGTACGGTCCTGAGGGCTCGCCCCTCGGCGGCCCGGGCCGTGACCCGGGCGTCCGGCGCCATGATGATCGCCATCGGCGGGGTCCTGCTGGTGGAGGGGCTGGTCGCCTGACGCGGTGCGCGGCAGAACAACCCCCTCTGCCGCGCACCGCCCACTGTCGGGTCAGGCAGGAAGTGCCTCCACCGTGGGAACGACCGTGCCGAACAGGTCCGTGATCGTCGTCAGGGCCGCGGCCTGGAGGGTCGACGCGGGCAGGACCGTACCGTCGGGCGCGGCGAGCGAGCGCGTCGCGGTGGTCTCGGCGACGACCGTGGGGCGGTAGCCGAGGTAGAAGGCGCCCTGGGCGGTGTAGTTGACGCACATGTGCGTCATGAACCCGGCCAGGACCAGCGCCTTGCCGCTGCCCGGCGCGGCACCCAGCTCGGTCAGGGTCTTCTCCAGCTCGGTGGCGTGGAAGGCGTTCGGGACCTGCTTGACCACGACCGGCTCGCCGTCCACCGGAGCCACCTCGTCGCTGATGGCGCCGATGTGGGCGCGGATGTCGTACGGGGTGTTCTCCCCGCCGTCGTTGATGATGTGGACGACCGGCGTACCGGCGGCGCGGGCACGCGCCAGCAGGCGGGCACCGGCGGCGACGGCTTCCTCCGCGCCGTCGAGGGTCATGACGCCCGTGCGGTAGGTGTTCTGGAAGTCGATCATGATGAGGACGGACTCGCTGAGCCTCGGCGGCTGGTTGTCCAGGCCGCTCAGGTCCCGCAGGGTCGTGGAGGGCTGAGCCGTCTCGGGGTTGATCGCGTTCATGGAGGCAGTGCCTTTCTTGTCTCGGATGAATCTCGGATGAATGCGGGCATGGCGAAGCGCCGTGTCGCGCTCGCGCGCCCGGGTCTGGGGTGAGTGGGAAGGGTGGGGAGGGGTGGGTCAGGTGGTGGTGCGGAAGCGGCGCCGGTATGCCGCAGGCGTGGTCGCCAACTGCCGCTTGAACGACCGGTGCAGGGTCTCGGCCGAGCCGAGCCCGGACGCGGCCGCGACCTGGTCGAGCGGACAGTCGGTGGTCTCCAGCAGGCGCCGGGCCGCCTCCACCCGGGCGGCCTCGACGTACGTGGCCGGGCTGGCGCCCGTCTCCTGTTTGAAGACGCGCGCGAAATGCCGCTCGCTCAGGCACATCCGGGCGGCCAGGGCCTGCGCGGACAGGTCCTCGTCGAGATGGTCGGCGATCCACAGCCGCAGCTCGTCGATGTCACGGCGGGAGGCGGCGGGCCGACTGAGCGGGACCGAGAACTGGCTCTGCCCGCCCTGCCGCTTGAGGTACATCACGAGCTGCCGGGCCACCGCCAGCGCCACGTCCTCGCCCAGGTCCTCGGCCACCAGCGCCAGC
The DNA here is from genome assembly GCF_014649795.1 of Streptomyces melanogenes. Classification (GTDB taxonomy): domain Bacteria; phylum Actinomycetota; class Actinomycetes; order Streptomycetales; family Streptomycetaceae; genus Streptomyces; species Streptomyces noboritoensis. The sequence goes on along the minus strand of NZ_BMTS01000001.1, from coordinate 671,092 downwards.
GCGAGGTCCAGGCAGGCGCTGATCCCGGCCCCGGTCCACACCCGGCCGCGGTCGGTGCGTACGAAGATCGGGTCCGCGTCGACGGTGACCTCCGGGTGGTCGGCGGCGAGCTGGGCAGCGGTCGACCAGTGCGTGGTCGCCGTCTTCCCGTCGAGCAGCCCGGCCGCCGCGAGCAGGTGCGCACCCACGCACACGGACGCGACCCGCCGGGCGTACGGGGCGGTCTCCTTCACCCACGCCACCACCTCGGCGTCGATACGGGCGACGGGACCCTCGTCGGTCATGTCGACCGCGCCGGGCACCAGCAGGGTGTCCACCTGCCCGCCGACCTCCGCGAAGCCCAGATCGGCCAGCAGCCGCACCCCGGCCGACGTCCGCACCTCGCCCGCGACCGGCCCGGCCAGCCGGACCTCATAACCGGCCCGGCCCCCGGTCTCCCGGTTGGCCAGGGCGAACACCTCGGCCGGGCCGGTGACGTCGAGGAGGTCGACATCGGGGAAGACCGCGATGACGACGCGGTGGGTGAAGGACATGCCTTAATCCTCACCGCCACCACCGATGACCGCAATGACGGTTCCCTGTCACATCCGGACACGCCGACGTCCGGCCGGGGAGGGAAATTCGGTCCGCATCACCGAGACAGGCGCCGTACTGTGTCGCGGTGACGACTCAGATGATCATCCTCAACGGCGGCTCCAGCTCGGGAAAGACCGGGATCGTGCGGTGCCTGCAAGCCGTACTGCCGCATCCCTGGCTGGCGTTCGGAATCGACTCGCTCGTCGACGCCCTGCCCGCGAGCATGCAGACGTCGCCGGACGGCATCGGGTTCGAGGCGGACGGCGCCGTGACGATCGGGGCCGACTTCCGGGCGCTGGAGGCGGCCTGGATGGAAGGCGTCGTGGCGACGGCCCGGGCAGGTGCCCGGGTCATCGTCGACGACGTCTTCCTCGGCGGAGCCGCCTCCCAGCAGCGCTGGTGCGAGGCCGTCGGCGACCTGTCCGTGCTCTGGGTCGGCGTCCGGTGCGAGAGCACGGTCGCCGCCGCCCGTGAGACCGCGCGGGGCGACCGGACCCAGGGCATGGCCGCGTCCCAGGCGCACATGGCACACGAGGGTGTCGTCTACGACATGGAAGTCGACACCACGCACGCGGAGTCCCTGACGTGCGCCCACGCCATCGCCGTTCATGTCCTCTGAGCGGCTGCGCGACGATCCCCCAGCTACTCACGGCGAAATGAGTAGCCGCCCCCACGCGCCCCGATCACCCCGCCCCCTAGCCTCTCGATCATGAGCTTCGAGCAGCAGACCCCCACCACGTCCGCCCAGGTGACGACGGAAGCACAGGAGTGGACGGGCACGACGTCGATGGTGATGGGCACGGTCGCCCTCGCGTTCTTCGGGTGTCCGTGGCTGCCCGACGCCATCCCGCCGCAGATCCGTCACGTCCCCCTGTACCTGACCGTGCCGCTGGGGATCGCCGCGATCATCTACGGCACCGGGGACCTGCGTCACCTGCGGGGCGAGGAGGGCGTCGACCGGCGCCGGGCACGCGCCGGGGTCGCGCTCGGTCTGACGGCCGTCGCGGTGCCGCTGGCCTTCATCGTGTGGGCGTGGGCGTCCTTGAGCGAGTGACGTTACGACGGGCGCGTGCCCCGAGGCGCGTCAGTTCGGGGTCGACGGCAGCCAGCCGTGCTGCACCGAGCGCACACCCGCCTCGAAACGGCTGCGGGCGCCCAGGCGTTCCATCAGTTCGGTCGCGATGCGGCGGGCGGTGCGCTGGGAGACGCCGAGCCGCTTGGCGATGGCCTCGTCGGTGTGCCCCTGGGCCAACAGGGCGATGGTGGTGGCCTCCTGGGGGCTCAGCCCCTTCGTGTCCCTGGGGGCGGCCGCGCCGAGGGGCTGGGCGCCCGCCCAGGTGCTCTCGAACAGCGCGCACAGCGCCGTGAGGGTGCCCTGGCCGGTGAGCAGGACGGCGCCCGCGCCGGTGTCGTCGCTGCTGACCGGGATCACCGCGGTGGAGCAGTCGGTGATGATCATCCGGGTGGGCAGATCGGGCACGGTACGGACCTGGCCGCCGAGCCCGGCGAGCCAGGTGGCGTACTCGACGGTGGGCTGGTCGTTGCGGACGCTGCTGAGGTACAGCGTGCGCATCCGCACGCCCCGGCGCAGCAGTTGCTCATCCAGCGGCCGCGACGCCCGCATCTGGGCTTCCGGCTGGGCGCCGCCGGGGGCGAAGGACATGACCTCGGTGGTGACGTCGCGGGTGAGGCGGGCGAGGCAGTCGCGGATCTGATCGATGCCGATGAGCTGCTCCACGCCCGGGCTGGACGCCGCCGGGCGCAGATCCGCGTACTCGGCGATCAGCTGGGCGGCGACGGCGCGGGACTCCTCCAGGCGCTGCTGCTGTGCGGCCAACTCCGCCTGCTGACGGGCCATGAGGATTTCCATGCCGATGTCGGGCGACACCGCCCGCAGGCTGCCCTCCCGCTCGGCCGACGGCCGTACGAGGGCGAGCTCGCTCAGTACGTCCAGGGCGTCGCGTATCTCGTCCTCGGGCCGCTCCAGCCGGGCGACGAGCTCGGCGACCCCGCCGCGCGGATCGGCGAGCATGGCTCGGTAGACGGATTCCGCCGCCGCGTCGAGCCCCAATGCGGTGAGCATCGAGCAAACCCCCCTCAAAACCGGTGAAACAACCCCCCGGGCCTGAAGGGATCATGCCACGTCCAGGTATATACCTCCGAAGCCTCTGTGCGACAGACATCCGTGCTGGACGGAAGCGGCCTTGGCCGGAAACGTCCACCCGGCGTGGCTGGCGTGTGAGTTGGCCATTTGGAAGAGTTCGATCCATGTATCTCGTCCATGCCAGTCTTCGCGGGCCGCTCGACTCCCGCCTCCCTGACGAAGCGCGCTCCCTGGTGCGTTCCCAGGCCCGGGACGAGGACGGCATCGAGCACGTCGCCGTCCACCCCGACGCCCAGCCCCATCCCGTGATCGGCCTCTATGTACGGGCGGACGGTCTGGCCGCCGCCGAGGAGCGGGCGGCCGAGGTGTGCCGACGGGCCCTGCGCTGCCCCGAGTTCGGCGGCTGGTGGCTGCTGGGCGCACGGGTCCCGATGGTCGCCCCGTTCTACGAGTCGCTGCTGTCCGCTTCCGGCCCCACGGAAGCGGCGGCGGACGGAAGCGGCCATGGCCCGTTGGGGCCACGGGAAAACCCTTCCGCCCAGTCCGACCAGCGACGAAAGTAGTTCTCGCCAGCAGGGAACACCGCCCGGCAGGCCGGAACCGGACAGCGTCACCGCGGGATGCGAACCGGTTCCAGATCGCCGACACACCATCAGAAAAGGACTCTCGTCATGCTTCGCACCTCCGTCGCCCGGGCCGCCGCGGTCACCGCCCTCCTCGTCTCCGCCCTCGGCGTGGCCGCCGCCTCCGTCGGAACTCCGTCGTCCGCCGGGCCGCACGCCGCTCCGGTCCCCACCACGACCGCCGTCACCCTGCAGACCATGGGTTGGTCGTAACTCTCGGGCCCGGAGCCCTCGTTACGGCTCCCGGTCTCCGCTTCCGTCGACTTGCTGCAATACACCGCCCTCGTTGAAGCGCGGTACAGCTTGTTGAAGCGCAGTGCCGCACCAGCTGTTCCTGCAGGGCAGCTGTAGCAGCCCGCCGCCCCGGCCGGTCCCCGACCGACCGATGTCACGCCTGCGGCCGTGCCGTCCGCGCACCGCCGTCCTCTCCGCCACCGGCCCGTGCCTCCGTCATGCCCTGCGCCGCCCGGTCCGCGTCTCTTCTTTTCTTTCTCTCCGCCCTTGTGAGGTTCCGTCATGCCCAAAACACCCCGCACTTCGTCCCGTACGGCCAAGACCGCCACCACCGCCGCCCTGGCCCTCGCCGGGGTGACCCTCTCCCTTGCCTCCGCCGGATCCGCGAGCGCCGCCTCCCTAGCCACATGGGACAAGGTCGCCCACTGCGAGTCCACCGACGACTGGCAGATCAACACCGGGAACGGGTTCTTCGGCGGTCTGCAGATACTCCTGTCGACCTGGAACGCGTACGGCGGCCGCCAGTACGCCACGTACCCCCACCAGGCCACCAAGCAGCAGCAGATCCTCATCGCCGAGAAGATCCTCGCCGGGCAGGGCGCGATCGCCTGGGGCGGCTGCGGGGCGAAAGCGGGGCTCGCCAACGACCACGCCACTCCGTACCCGACCACCCCGCCGGCGCCCGTCGGCATGGTGCACCTCACGGCCGCCGACTTCACCGGCGACGGGAAGAAGGACCTGGTGGGGGTCGAGTCCGCCACCGGCAACCTCTACCTGTACCCGGGCAACGGCGACGGCACGCTCGGCGACCGCGTCCGCATCGGCTCCGGCTGGGGCACGATGAGCAAGCTTGCCGCCGCCGACTTCACCGGCGACGGCAAGGCCGACCTGGCCGCCGTCGAGAACTCCACCGGCGACCTGTACGTCTACCCCGGCAGCGGCACCGCGGGCGGTATGAACACCTTCGGCGAGCGCCTCCAGATCGGGGCGGGCTGGGGTGCGATGCGCGACCTCACCGCGCTCGACACCAACAAGGACGGCAAGTCCGACCTACTGGCCATCGACTCGGGCGGCGCGCTGTGGGCCTACCCGGGCAGCGGCAGAGCGGCCGGGATGAACACCCTCGGCGACCGCGTCCAGATCGGCTCCGGCTGGAGCACCATGGCCGAACTCGCCAGCCCCGGTGACCTGAACGGGGACGGCACCGCCGACCTGGTCGCCGTCGACCCGGCGGGCGCGCTGTGGAAGTACCCCGCCAGCGGATCCCTCAACGGCATGAACACCCTCGGCGACCGCAACCGGATCGGGACCGGCTGGAACTCGATGCGCCAGCTCGTCGGCGCGGACTTCAACGGCGACGGCAAGGGCGACCTCGACGCGGTCGAGGCGCCGACCGGCTCCACCGGCAGCTTCTACTTCTACCCCGGCAACGGCAACGGCGGTTTCGCCGACCGTGCCGCGATCGGCAACGGCTGGTAGCCACACCGCCGTTCACCTCCCCTCTCACTCAGACCCCCGCTTTCTCACACCCTTTCACTCACAGGAGACTCCGCCATGTCCAAGTTCACCCACGTCAAGAAGTCCGCTCTCGCCGCCCTGGCCGTCGCGGCCGCCGTCACCGGTCTGAGCGTCAGCCCGGCGCAGGCCGACGCCGGTTCCTCGATGGCCACGCTCGCCCGGGCCGAGGTCGGCAACGGCCCCTGTGCCCACGGCGGCTACTGGAGCCACACCAACAACCAGGGAAGCAGCTGCGACGGCCGGGGCGGAGCCTCCCAGGCATGGTGTGCGGACTTCGTCGGGTGGGTGTGGTCCCACTACGACGTGGCGCGTCTCGCCTCGCTCACCGACGGCGCGGTCAGCTTCTACAAGTACGGCGTGGCCAACAACACCCTGCACAGCACCCCGAAGGTGGGCGACGCGGTCGTCTACGACTACAACGGCAGCAACTGGGCCGCCCACGTCGCCATGGTGACCGGCTTCAACGGCACCACTGTGACGATGGTGGGCGGCAACGAGGGGCACCGGACCCACCCCGACGGCATCGTGCAGACCGAGTCGACCACCGACTGGCAGGTGGGCAAGGCCCCCTGGGGCCAGACCATCAGCGGCTACATATCGCCGGTCCTCAACAGCGACTCCTCCGTGACCCCGGCCGACGCGGGCATGACCCACCTGGCCGGCGGCGACTTGGACGGCAACCGCACCCAGGACGTCCTGGCCACCGAGACCACCACCGGCGACCTGTACTTCTACCCGGGCTCCGGCGCCGTCAACGGCAACAGCACCCTCGGCCAGCGCGTCAAGATCGGCTCCGGCTGGAACACCATGACCAACGTGACCGTCGGCGACTTCACCGGGGACGGCAAGGCCGACGTCCTGGCCACCGAGAGCGCGGCCGGCGACCTCTACCTCTACCCCGGCACCGGTGCGGTCAACGGCATGGGCACCCTCGGGGACCGGGTGAAGATCGGCTCCGGCTGGTCCGGGATGCGCGACGTGGCCCGGATCGACGTCAACAAGGACGGCAAGGCCGACGTCGTCGCCGTCGAGACCGGCACCGGCAACCTCTACGCCTACCCGGGCACCGGTGCGGTCAACGGGATGAACACCCTCGGCGAGCGCGTCCAGATCGGCACCGGCTGGGGTGCGATGAGCCAGATCGTCACCCCGGGCGACCTCAACTCCGACGGCGTCGACGACCTGGTCGCCCGGGACGAGAGCGGCAACCTGTTCGCCTACCCCGGCTCCGGCAAGCTCAGCGGTATGAGCACCCTGGGCGACCGCGTCCAGATCGGCTCCGGCTGGAAGTCGATGACCAACCTGGTCGGCGCCGACTTCAACGGCGACGGCAAGGGCGACCTCGGCGCCGTCCAGGCCACCGCGGGCAGCACCGGCACCTTCTTCGCCTACCCCGGCACCGGCACCCTCAACGGCATGAACACCCTGGGCGACCGCGTCCAGATCGGCACCGGCTGGTAAGGCGTCCCGCGTCGAAGAAGCCGACGCCCCCTCGCACCCGGGGCCGCCACCGCAGCAACCAGGCGGTGGCGGCCCCGCCGCACAGTCCCCCGCCCCGGATCACCACCACCCCGGCATCCGACAAGGAGCTCCACCGCCATGGCCCGACCACGCCCCACCCACCGCATCCGCACCCGCGCGAGCAGCACCGCAGGAGCGGCCGTCGCGGCCCTGGCGGCGCTGCTGTCGCTGAGCAGCGCGTCCCCGGCCGCCGCCGGTGCCCCCACCGTCCCGGACGGGGGGATCGCCACGTACAACACGGTCACCCGGATCGGCACCGACGGCCTGGGCCTCCAGGGCGACGGCGGTCGCGAGAAGGGGCGCGTCGCCGCCTTCGAGTCCGCCCACCCCGCGCTCCAGCGGGTCAAGGCCGCCGACGTGCTCGCCAACACCGTCGGCACCACCGCGGGCCGACCCCTGTGCCACACCTCCCGCGTCGCCGGCGCCGAGGGCTTCTGCTGGTCCCCCGAGGACGACGCCAGCGGCTCCTGGATCCCGCAGGGCCTCACCGGCTCCGGCGAATCCCCCCAGTCCCAGACGCTGGTCAACGGCCGCAAGGTGCTCATCGCCAGTTGGTACGGCCCGAACGGGACCGAGCGGATCACCTTCGCCGACGTCACCGACCCGGCCCACGTCACCTACCGGCACGTGCAGTTGGTGGCCCTCGACGACGCGGGCGGCAACTTCGTCCCCATCGTCCAGGGGCATGCCCACGGCGTGGTCTGGTCCGGCAGCAAGCTGTACGTCGCCGGCACCGGCAGCGGCCTCGACGTCTTCGACCTGAACGACCTGTGGAAGATGGACACCACCTCCGACTCCGCCGTCGGCCTGGACGGCTCGGGCAGGGCCCACGGCAACGGGCACACCTACGTCCTGCCGCGCCAGGGCAGCTACGCCTACACCGGGGCGGGCGACGGCTGCGGTTCGTACGCCGGTGTCCCCCAGCGCCCCTGCATCACCTCGGCCTCCCTGGACCTGACCGGCTCCCAGCCCGCCCTGGTCACCGCCGAGGGCGATCCCTACAAGGTGGAAGGCGACTTCGGCCGGGCCACCGCGCCCGTCGTGCGCTGGCCCATCGACCCCGCCACGGGTGCCCTCAAGGCCGACGCGTCGGGCCGCGTGGCGGCCAGTGAGGCCTTTGCCTCCCCGATGGGCGGTGCCCAGGGCATCGCCATGAACAAGGGCCGCTTCACGATTTCGGGCCCCTGCCCCGAGTTCGTCCCCGCCGAGCACCAGGACCCGAAGACCGTCCACAACTTCGAGAACTGCCTCTACCACGCGCGGCCGGGCGAGCCGGTGCGGCTGGTCACCCGGGCGCCCGTGAACCTGGAGAACCTCTCCTACTGGCCCGACTCCGACCAGCTCTGGATGCTCAACGAGGTCCCGGGCGGCCGTGTCGTCGAGCACACGCCCTGGCCCGGCGAGCCCGCCCGGGCGGGCATGACCGAGCTGACCGCGGCCGACTTCACCGGTGACGGCAAGAAGGACGTCGTCGGCGTGGAGGCGAGCACCGGCAAGCTCTGGCTCTACCCGGGCACCGGGCGCGGCACGTTCGGCGACCGTGTCCAGATCGGCTCCGGCTGGGGCGCGATGGGCAAGCTGGCCGCCGGGGACTTCACCGGCGACGGCAAGGCCGACCTGGTCACCGTCGAGGCGGCCACCGGCGAGCTGTACGTCTACCCCGGCACGGGCGGCGCGAGCGGAATGAGCACCCTCGGCGACCGCGTCCGCATCGGCACCGGCTGGAACACCATGCGTGAACTGACCGCCCTGGACCTCACCAAGGACGGCCGGCCCGACCTCGCCGCCGTCGACGTCAACGGCGCGCTGTGGGCGTACCCGGGCAGCGGCGGCGCGGCCGGGATGAACACCCTCGGCGACCGCGTCCAGATCGGCTCCGGCTGGGACGGCATGACCGAACTCACCAGCCCCGGCGACCTGAACGCGGACGGCGTCGCCGACCTGATGGCCGTGGACCGCACCGGCGCACTGTGGAGCTACCCCGGTACGGGCAGGCTCAACGGCACCGCCACCCTCGGCGACCGCACCGCGGCGGGCACCGGCTGGAACACCATGCGCGGGCTCGTCGGCGCGGACTTCACCGGCGACGGCAAGGGCGACCTCGCCGCGGTCGAGGCCCCGTCCGCCGCCACCGGCGCCTTCTACCTCTACCCCGGCACGGGCAACTCGGCCCTGGGCAACCGCACCCAGATCGGCACCGGTTGGTGACCCACCGCTCCCCCGTATGCCCGGCCTCCGCGCCGGGCATACGGCGTTGCGCACGCCCGGCGACTAGCCCGGCCGCCCCACCTCGACGACCCCCGTCTCGTACGCCACGATCACGGCCTGGGCCCGGTCGCGGACGCCGAGTTTGCCGAAGAGGCCGGTGATGTGGTTCTTGACGGTGGAGCCGCTGACGCCCATCGCCTCGGCGATCTCCGTGTTGTCGAGGCCGGTGGCCATCAGCCGCCACACCTCCGCCTCGCGCGGGGTGAGACCGGCGATCTGCGCGCGGGGCGGCGGTCCGGGACGCTCCGGCGTCCTGACGTACGTGGAGATCAGCCGGGTCAGCAGCCGGGGCGCGACGGCCGCCTCGCCCGTGTGCACCACCCGTACCGCCGCCACCAGTTCCTCCGGTGAGATGTCCTTCGGCAGGAACCCGCAGGCTCCGGCGCGCAGCGCGGCCACCACGTACTCGTCCATGTCGAAGGTGCTCAGCGCCAGCACCCGGCATTCGGGCAGTTCCGCCGCGAGGCGGCCGGTGGCGGCGACGCCGTCGAGCACCGGCATGCGGATGTCCATCACGACGACGTCGGGGCGCAGCCGGTGAGCGAGGGCGACGGCCTCCTCGCCGTTGCCCGCCTCGCCCACCACGTCGAAAGCCGGGTCAGGGGTGAGGATCAGCGCGAGTCCACGCCGTACGAGCGGCTGGTCGTCCGCGATCAGCACCCTGATGGCCCGCGTCGTCGTCATGTCGTCCGTCGTCCCGTTCATCGCAGCGCCCCCGCCTCAGCCGTGAGCGGCAGCCGTGCCGCCACCCGGAATCCCGCCTCGTCCAGAGGACCGGCCTCGAACGTGCCGCCGTGCAGCGCGGCCCGCTCCCGCATCCCCACCAGGCCGTAGCCGGAACCCGACGCGGTGCCCGCTCGCACGAGTCCCGCGTCGGCGCCCGTCCCGTCGTCCGAGACCTCCACCGCCACCCCGTCCGGCTCGTACGTCAACCGCACCTGGGCGCGTGCCTCGCCCGCGTACTTGCGCGCGTTGGTCAGCGACTCCTGCACGATCCGAAAGACCGTCAGACCCACGCTCGGCGGCAGCGGCCGCTCGCTGCCGCGTACGTCGAGTGCGGTAGGGAGCCCGGCCCGGCACGACTCGGCGACGATGCGCTCCAGGTCCGCGATGCCGGGCTGCGGCGCGGTCGGTTCGGCCTCCGCCTCGTCCCCGGCGCGCAGTACGTCCAGGAGCTGGCGCATCTCGCGCAGGGCCATGCGCCCGGAGCCCTCCAGTTCGACCAGTGCCTCCCTGGCCACCTCGGGATCACGGGCGAGGTTGGCCCGGGCGCCTCCGGCCATCAGCTGCATGGTGGTGATGTGGTGCGCCACGATGTCGTGCAGCTCCCGGGCGATGCGCCGCCGTTCGGCCGCCACGGCCCGGTCCGCGAGGAGGCGGCGGTTGGCCTCGATGTCCCGCTGCCAGCGGTTCATCACGGCCCCCGCGATGATCACGATGACGGCGGCGAGCGCATTGCCCACCAGCTCCAGCAGCGAGAGCCGCGGCCACTTCGTCCAGTCCACCAGGGCCGTCACCGCTGCCACCGAGGCCGCCGCCGCCACGGGCGCGCCGGTGAACCGTACGACGGAGTAGAGCGCGACCACCACGGAGGCGCCGAAGTGCAGTGACGTCGGTACGGTCAGGTTCAGCCCGAGGCCGAGCAGGAGCACGGCCGCGAGCACGGGCACCGGCGCGCGGCGCCGCGCGAGCAGCGGCAGCGCGGAGACCACCACCAGCACACAGCCGGCCACCGGGACGTCGCCCTGCCCCGCCAGACTGGCGAAGGTGAAGCTGAGCAGGTCCATCACCCCGGCGCCGACCGCGACCAGGCCGTCGTTGCGCGACCAGGGCAGCGCGTCGCCGCCCTGCCGGGTCTCGGGGGCCCGGGGAGCGGGGCGTGTGGTCACCATGAAGGTCCTGACTCTGTGCGGGGCGGTCCGGGCCGCCGATGGTGCGCCACGACCCCCTGTTGCATGATCCCAGTCTCGCACCGGGAACGCGGCCCGCCCCGGGCCCGTGGTCCGATTCCGCTGTGGGAGCAGGGTCCCAGTCGGCGCTCCCGCCCACCCCACGCTCCCGGGGTGCTTCTCCTCCCGTGCTCGGACGACTGCGTCCCGCCGCGCTGATGTGCTGGTCACCGGCCCACAACGCCGTACCCCCAGCCATCTTCGGAGGACACAGTGATCCGCGCTCTGACCGGGTTTTCCACCCGCAACCCATGGAAGGTCATCGTCCTGTGGGCGGTGGTGGGCATCTTCCTCACCATGCTCGGCCAGGCGCTGCTCTACCGCGTCACCCAGAGCCAGAGCGGGGACTTCCTGCCCGCGAAGTACGACTCGGCCGCCGCGCTCAAGGTCGCCGAGGAGAAGTTCGGGGCCAAGCCCGACGCCAACGCCGTGACCGTGCTGGTCGCCCGGGCGGACGGCGAGGCCCTGACCGCAGCCGACCAGCGGCGCGTCGGCGACATCGCGGCGGAGCTGGGCCGGCGGCACGTCAAGATGCCCGAGCCCAGCGGGGACCAGCCGACGTTCCTGGCCCAGGACTACTCGCAGACGCCCAAGGTCAGTCCCGCCATGGTCGCTCCCGACCGGGCCTTCGAGCTGCTCTCGGTGCAGTTGACGGGCAACTCCACGGATCCCGGCATGCACGACCTCTACCGGGCCTTCCGCGACGACGTGAAGCGCGAGTTCGCCGGTGCCCATATGCGTACCGGCTTCACCGGCGGGCTCGCCGACCTCGTCGACACCACGGAGGCGGAGGAGACCACCACCTCCGTGGTCAGCGCGCTGATGGTCGGCCTGATCGTGCTGATCAACATCTTCGTGTTCCGCAGCGTGCTGGCCGCGTTCGTGCCCCTGCTCGCGGTCGCCGTCATCAGCGGTGCGGCGCTGGGCACGGTCGTGGGCGTCGCGCTGCTCACCGGCATCGACCTCGACACCTCCACTCCGAGCCTGATCGGCGTCGTACTGATCGGCATCGGCGTCGACTACTTCCTCTTCCTCCTCTTCCGCTTCCGCGAACAACTGCGCGCCCACCCCGACCTGCCCGCCCGTGCCGTGGCGGCGGAGGTCACCGGCCGGGTCGGCACGGCGATCACCTCGGCGGCCCTCACCATCGTCGCCGCCTTCGCCACCCTGGGCATCGCGGCCTTCGGGCAGTTCCGCGTCCTCGGCCCCGCCGTCGCCGTGTCGGTGCTCGTCATGCTGCTGGCCAGCCTCACCTTCATGCCCGCGCTGCTCGCCGTCTGCGGGCGCAAGATGTTCTGGCCCTCGCGCGCTCTTCGCCGCGAGCCGCGGCCGGGCACCGCCGGGCGCGTCGGTGATCTGGTCGCCCGCCGTCCCTTCGCGCTCGTGGTGGGCTCCGTCGCCCTCCTCGGCGCGCTGGCGGCCTCAGTCGCCGGGATCCACATGGACTTCGACCAGACGGGCGGCGACAAGGACACCCCGGCGGCCGCCACCGCCGCCGAGATCAACCGCGCGCTGCCCGCCGGAGTGTCGGATCCGACCACCGTCTACGTCACGGCCGACAAGGGCCACACGCTGACCGTACGAGGTATCGACGCCCTGCCGAAGGCGCTCGCCAAGGTCGAGGGCGTCGGCCAGGTCGGGGGGACCGTCCTCAACCAGGACCGCACGGCGGCCCGCATCGACGTCTACCTCACCGCCGACACCCAGAGCCAGCGGGCCCGCGACCTCGTCTCGGGGCCGGTCCGCGACACCGTCGCCCGCAACACGCCTGCCGGTACGGAGGCCCATGTCGGCGGCACAGCGGCGATCTTCGCGGACATCTCCACCGCCGTCGACCACGATCTGAAGACCGTGTTCCCGGTCGCCGCGGGCCTGATCGCCCTCATCCTGATCGTCCTGCTGCGGAGCCTGCTCGCGCCGGCCGTCCTGATGATCGCCGTGGGGCTCGGCTTCGCCGCGACGCTGGGCGCCTCCGCGCTGGTCTTCCAGCACCTGCTGGACAAGCCGGGCGTCAACTTCGTCCTGCCGCTGGTGCTGTTCCTCTTCGTGGTCGCCCTCGGCACCGATTACAACATCCTCATCAGCGACCGCATCCGCGAGGAGATGGAACGCCCGGGCCCGGCCCGCGCCGCCGTGGCCCGCGCGGTACGCCACACGGCTCCCGCCATCGCCACGGCCGGTGTGGTCCTGGCCGGTTCGTTCGGCAGCCTCGCGGTGAACTCGGCCCCCGCCACCCAGCAGATCGGCTTCGCGACGGGCCTGGGCATCATGCTCTCCGCCTTCGTCCTGTCCATCGTGCTGGTGCCCGCGCTCGCCGCCCTGCTCGGCCGAAGCATCTGGTGGCCGGTCCGCCCGGGCCGTACCAAGGGCCGCCACCAAGCCGATGCTTCGCCCGAAGCCCTGAATCACGGTTACATAACGAGTGATTCCAGCATGTGACATGTGCCATTGCACATGTCACATCATTTCTCTGACTCCGTCGCGCCGCCCCGGCGCGCGGACCGAGGAGGGCAACCATGCGAAGACCACTGGCACTGCTGGCCGTTGCGGTCTCCACCGTCCTACTGGGCAGCGCGGTCCCGGTCGCCGCGGCCCCCGACGGCGACAGCCGCGAGACCGACGCGGGCCGCCTCGCCTGGACGTCCTGCGGTGACGCCACGACCCCGGCGCTGCAGTGCGCCATGCTCGAAGTCCCGCTGGACTACGCCCATCCGGACGGCCGGAAGATCAAGCTCAAGCTCAACCGGCTGCCCGCCACCGCCCCGAAGGCAAAGCAGCAGGGCCCGATCCTGCTCAACCCGGGCGGCCCCGGGGACAGCGGTCTGTGGATGCCCGCCTACATCACCGGACAGATCCCGGCCGACGTCGCCTCGACGTACGACTGGATCGGCTTCGACCCGCGCGGCACCAACGGCAGCGAGCCCCATGTGGTCTGCGACGCCCACTACTTCGACGGCGAGCGGCCCGACTACCAGCTCGGCCACGGCACCGAGAAGGCGTGGCTGGGCAAGGCCGCGAAGTACGCCGCCGACTGCGCGGCGGACTGGAGCTGGATCCTGCCGCACATGACGACGGTGGACAGCGCCCGGGACATGGACCGCATCCGCGCGGCACTCGGCGCCAAGAAGATCAACTTCTACGGCGGTTCCTGGGGCACCTCGCTGGGCTCCACCTACGGCCAGCTGTTCCCCTCGCACGTGCGGCGCATGGTCCTGGACAGCATCGTCGGCCCCACCATCTCCTGGTACGACCACAACATCCTCCAGGACAAGGAGCACCAGCGGCGCTTCCGCGCCTTCGCCCAGTGGACGGCCAAGGCCGACTCGGTCTACCACCTCGGCACCGACGCGGACGCCGTGATCAAGAAGTACTACGCCGTGGAGGACGCGCTGCGCACCGCCCCGGTGTCCGCCGCGCCCGCCCCCGGCAAGATCGGCCCGGCCGAGTTCGAGGACACCTTCTACGGCGGCGGCTACAACTTCCTGCGCTGGCCCCGGATGGCCACGGTGCTCTCGGGCTACCTCACCCGGCACGACACCCGGCCGCTGACCATCGCCTACAACCGGTACGCCGCGCCGGGCGCCGACGACGGGGCCTTCCCCAACTACAACGCCACGCAGTGCACGGAGAGCGCCTGGCCCCGGGACTGGGAGTTCTGGAAGAAGGACCAGGCCAAAGTCAACGCGGTGGCGCCGTTCTACACGTACAACAACATGTGGTACAACGCCGCTTGCATGTTCTGGCCCTACCAGGGTGGCCCGGAGCGGCTGAAGATCACCGGCAAGGGTCTTCCGCCGGTGCTGCTGTTCCAGGCCACCGAGGACGCGGCCACGCCGTACGCCGGAGGGGTCGCGATGCACAAGGCGCTGCCCGGATCCAAGCTGGTCGTCCAGAACGGCGGCAGCTTCCACGAGGTCCTCTTCCACGGCAACGCCTGCCTGGACGACACCTTCGTGGCCTACCTGCGCGACGGAACCCTGCCCAGCGGCAAGGGGTTCATCGCCAAGACCTGCGCCCCCGAGGCCGACCCGGCACCGACGTACGTCGAGCCCACCCCGACCGCGAAGGCCGCCGTGACCGCGGTCTCGCCCACGGACCCGGAGGCGGTTCACGGCCGCTTCTGACCATCCGTCAAGCTGAACGGCCGCGTGTGCCCCCGGGACAGCCCCGGGGGCACACGTGGGTTCAGGCCGTGCCGAGCGGGTTGAGGAGGGCGAAGCGCCAGCCGCCGTCGGCGTCCCGGCGGGCGATGTTGGCGGTGGTTCCGGTCGGGGCGATCCGCTCGCCGTCGGGGCCGTCGATCTCCATGGTCCAGTCGGTGACCAGGAGGGCGGTGTCCGCGCCGACGAGCGTATGCCGCTGGACGTTCGTCAGCCTGCCGTGGGCCGCGACGGTTCCGCCGATCTCCGCACGCAGCGCCTCGGCGCCGACGATGTGCTCGCCGGTCACCGTACGCATGCCCGCACCCGGGGCGAACAGGGCCAGCACACCGTCGACGTCGCCGATGTTCAGCGCGTCCTGGAACAGCATCGGCAGCTTCACGGGGTCGGTGATGACAGGGGACATGGGCAAGCTCCTTGGCTACGAAGGGGTGTTGGTGACGGCCGTGACTCCACAGTGCCCGCGCGGCCGCCCTCCCCACGAGGTAGAGTCCGGACTCGACATGGTTGAAAGTGGACAGCGCGAGGTCATCGACATCGCCTACGACAATCCCGACCGGCTGCACACCGGTATCGAAGTGCTGACCTTCGATGTGCTGAAACCGCGTCTGAAGCGGTCAGTTGCCCGGCGGCCGAGTCGGCTCGACTTCCACCAGATCATGCTCGTTCGCGGCGGCTCGGGCACCGCGATGGTCGATTTCGTCACCTACCCGTGTGCCCGTGGCACGCTGCTGCACCTGCGGCCCGGCCAGGTGCAGCGGCTGCCTTACGGTACGGACGGCAGCCCCGCGACACTCGACGCCGTCCTGCTGATGTTCACCGCCGACTTCCCACCGCCGCTGCCCGCAACGCGCGAGGTGCTCGACGGGTTCGGCCCGGTCGCGTGGCATCTGCCGCCCGATGGGTTCGGGGCCTTCGAGCGCGCGGTGGCGGAGCTGGGGGCCGAGTACCAGGCACTGCGGGCGGCAACCGCCGACGTCGAGCTGACCGGTGCGTTGTTGCGCCAGCTCCTCGGTGCGCTGCTCATCCGCCTCGCGCGACTCCCCGACCCGGCCGGATGCCCCGTCCCCTCAGCGCCCGGAGCCGAGGTCTACCTCGCGTTCCGGCGCGAGTTGGAGCGCTCCTTCGCCGCCACCCGCTCCGTGGAGGAGTACGCCGCGCGGCTCGGCTACTCGCCCCGCACCCTCACGCGCGCGTGCCTGGCCGCCACCGGCCGCAGCGCCAAGCAGCTCGCCGACGCCCGCGTCGCCCTCCAGGCGCAGCGGCTGCTCGCCCACACCGATCTGCCCGTGGCCGCGATCGGCCGTGCGCTCGGCTTCACCGAGGCGACCAACTTCGGCAAGTTCTTCACCCGTGAGACCGGCCGCACCCCGGGCGACTTCCGCCGCGCTCAGCGGTGAGCGCGGGCGGGGTCGGCCGCGTCGATGAGCTGGCGCAGCGCCCCGAAGTAGACGTCGTGGCCCACCACGGCGGGCAGGATGGCGGCGATGTTCGCGGTCAGCACCGGGAAGTCTGCGGGGTCCAGCGCGGCCAGCGCGGTGCGGGTGGCGGCCTGGGCCGCGCCCGGGTCGCGGTGGTCGACGAAGCTCGCGCTGCCCAGGGTGAGCAGATACATCCGCCGGTAGCAGGCGATCGCCTCTTCGGGCGTCATCCCGACCGCGAGGGAATCGGCCAGCTGCGGCTCGACCAGGCGCTTGAGGAGCTGGGGGCCGAGCCAGGGCCGGGCGCCGCGCAGGGCGACCAGGCCCGGATGGGCGGCCAGCAGCTCGTACAGGGACCGGAAGCGGGCTTCGGTGGCCTCGGCCCAGGCGGTGCCGGGTTCGATGTCGGGCAGGGACGCGGCGAGGTGGTCCACGCACAGGTCGAGCAGCCCGGCCAGGTCCGTACAGCGGCGCTGGAGCGTGGCGTGGGAGATGCCGAGCCGGGCGGCCAGGGTCCGGAAGCTCAGGGCCGCGGAGCCTTCCCGGTCCACGATGAGCAGGGCGGTCTCGGCGATGCGCTCGGGGGTCGCGAGGTCGAGGGAAGCGGATTGCCTGGGCATGTGAGCCAGCGTACGGTACAGCGTATCGACCGTCATCGTCACTGCCTCTCGCGCGTCACAGCCCCGCACCGCCCGCCCTCTCCGCATGGGAGTCCCCCGACATGCACCAGCTCACGTACGGCGACGTCAAGGCGGCCGCCGACCGCGTCGCCGGACGCGTCCGCCCCGTCGTCCTCGCCCCGGTCGACGCCGGGGAGGTCCGCGCCGATGGCCCCGACGAGCCCGGCAAGGTGTGGCTGACGCTGGAGTTCATGCAGCACACCGGCTCGTTCAAGGCCCGTGGCGCGCAGAACTTCATCCAGGCCCACCGCGAGGCCGGGACCCTGCCGGGCGCCGGGGTGACGATCGCCTCCGGCGGCAACGCCGGGCTGGCCTGCGCCTGGGCCGCCCAGCAGCAGGGCGTCACCGCCACCGTCTTCCTGCCCACCACCGCGCCCGCCGTCAAGGTCGCCCGGCTGCGCGGCTTCGGCGCCGACGTGCGGCTGGTCGGTGCGGAGTACGCGGACGCCCTGGCCGCGTGCGAGGACTTCGCCGCCACGACCGGCGCGCTCGCCTCGCACGCGTACGACCACCCGCTCATCGCCGCCGGGGCCGGCACCCTGCTGGAGGAGATCGTCCAGCAGGTACCCGACCTGGACACCGTGGTGGTCGCGGTCGGCGGCGGGGGGCTGTTCGCAGGCGTCGCCACCGCCGCCCGGCACCACGGCGTACGCGTCGTCGCGGTCGAGCCGGAGAACTGCCGCGCGCTGAACGCCGCGATCGGGGCGGGCCATCCGGTCGACGTCACGGTCGACTCGGTCGCCGCCGACGCCCTCGGCGCGCGCCGCGTATCGAGGATGGCCGTGCACGCCGCCCAACGGGCCGACATGCACTCCGTGCTCGTACCCGACAGCGAGATCGTGCGCGCCCGGCAGGCGCTGTGGGACCAGCGTCGTATCGCGGTGGAGCACGCCGCCGCGACCGCGCTCGCGGCCCTCACCGCACCGCGGCAGGGTGGCTACCGGCCCGGCCCGGGCGAGAAGGTGGCCGTCGTCCTCTGCGGCGCCAACACGGACCCCGGCGACCTCACCCGCCCGGTGGACCAGGGCTGATCAAAGGCGAAAACTCATCGCCCGACGGGCGCGGTCACCGGTGCCGGGGCTGCTTTCCGCGCTGTTCGTCGTGCTGCGCCAGGACCGCGAGCAGGGTCGCCACGGTCACTCCGGCCTCGGCCGGGTGCCGCAGCGGGGTGCCCGGCTCGATGCGGTAGGTGTTGGAACGGCCCTGCCGGGTGTGGGAGAGATATCCGGCTTCTTCCAAGTCGGCGATGATTCTCTGGACGGCGCGCTCGGTGAGCCGGCAGTGCGCGGCGATGTCGCGTATCCGGACGGTGGGGTCGTCGGCGATCGCGGCCAGCACGCGCGCGTGGTTGGTCAAGAACGTCCAACCCGCATGCGGTTCAGGTACGGCACCCATCCCCTCAGCGTAGGACGCAGCATTCGCGCATACAAATAGACGAAATACTTTTCATGTATCTCTTGACGCATCAGGGATGGAGGCGGAACCTGAAGGAAGCCGAGCAGGGCACCGGCGGACGCCTGGGGAGCCAATGCCATGCCAGAGCACGCAATACCCGCACAGCTCAACCGCGGGGGCACCACCTACGCGGCACCGGCCTTCTCGCCGAGCGGCCGGCCACTGCCGCGCCTTGAGATCGAGGTCCGCCCGGCGGGCGACCGGCAGCTGGTCGTGGTCACCGGCGAGGTCGACATCGACGCGGACCACCTGCTGCACAGCACACTGCGTGCGGCTCTCGACCGGTCGCGCCGGGGCGTCGACCTCGACTTGAGCAGGGTCGACTTCTGCGACTGCTCCGGCCTCAACATCCTGCTGCGCATCCGACAACGCGCACTCCGTGACGGCAAGACGCTGTGCGTGCGCGCCGCGAGCGGCGCCGTGCGCCGACTGCTGACGGTCACCCACACCGTGCCGCTGCTCGGCCCCGCCGACCGCGGGATGTCGTCCCCCGCGCCCTGAAATCTAGGTCCGCGCGACCTGCGGGGAGGGCTTCTCGACGTTCCGTGCGATGCCGGGGCGCCGGGTGGCCGCGCGGTGTTCCGTGGGGGTGATGCCGTACGCCTCGCGGAACGCGCGACTGAAGGCGGTGGCGCCGACGAAGCCCCAACGGGCCGCGATCGCCTGCACGGACTGGTGGCCCAGCTCGGGACGGGCGAGGTCGGCGTGACAGCGTGCGAGGCGCCGCCGACGGATGGACTCCGCCACACTCGCGGGCTGGTCGCGAAAGAGCGCGTACAGGCCGCGCAGGGAGATGTGGTGCCGGTCGGCCACCAGTTGGGGAGTCAGGGTCGGATCGCCGAGGTTGTCGTCGATGAAACGGAGGACCTGTCGCAGCATCACCTGGGCGCGGGCATCGGCGGGTATCTCCTCGGGGGCGTCGAGTTGCTGCGCCAGACACGCCGTGGCCAGGTCGAGGGCGACCGATCCCATACGGCGCAACTCCTCCGGGCGGCAGGTGGGTCCACGGCGGATCAGCGTGGCGAGGAAGTCCGCGAGGATCGCCGCCGTTCCCCCGCCCGCGCCGAGGTGCCGGGCGATGAGGCGGTCCACCCGGTCCGACCGCAGCGGCAGGGCGGAACGGGGGATCTGCAGCATGACCGCCTGGGCCTGCCCGCCGTCGCCGGAGCGGCAGGTGGTCTCCATCGGGCGGGACGTGTTCGTCAGCACCAGGCCCCCCGTGACCAGCGACTCGTTGCCCAACTGGGCCGTCCTGAAGGCGCCTTGGGTCACCAGCGCCAGCTGGTACTGCTCGGGATCCCCCTGCCGTACGTGTGCCCGGCTCCGGCGCGAGGAGACCGCCGAGAAGGTGAACGTCGACATCTGCACCACGCCGAGATCCAGATGCGAGATCTCGGCGCGGAAGTCGGCCGGGCTGGGCGCGCGGAGCGCGACGGGCATCAACTCGGTGGACAGTGTTTCGCGGAACCATTCGAATCTGTCCCCCGGCGCGACGGCGTCCGCCGACGCCTGTGACCACCCCATGCTCTCTCCCCCTGTTCGCGGTGTGACGCCGCACCTGTCCTCCACCGACGGAGACGCGCCCCGCCCCCTCCCCCTGTCACAAGATCGATTATCGGCTGCCGCCCGTTCCCGCCGGTGATCGGACAAACCGCTTTGGCGCGGCGTACGCCCTCACAGCCCGAGGTAGGTGAGGTCGACCGCGTCGGCCATCGTGCGGGTGCCCTCGTCGTTGAGGTGGAGGTGGTCACCGCTGTCGAGATCGGGGCGGATGGAGCCGGGGGCGTCCGGGTCCTGGACCGCGGCCGCGACGTCGACGACCGCGTCGAAGACGGTCGACGTGCGGATCCAGTCGTTCACCTCGCGGCGGATCGCCCGGCCTTCAAGGCTGTCGACCCCCGGGTAGATCGTGCCCGCGTACGGGCCCATGGTCGTGCCGATGGTGGTCAGCCCGGCGGAACAGGCCTTCGCGGCGAGCGCGGTGTAGCCCGCGATCAGGTCCTCGGCGGTGGCGGGCGGTTCGCCGGTCATGCCCGGAAGGCCGAGGTCGTTGAGGCCGAAGTGGAAGAGCACGTGGGTGGCGCCGGGCACGGTCAGGACGTCGCGTCGTAACTGGACCTGGCCGCCAGGACCTCGTCCATGTTCTGCTCCGCCCACGTCTTGATCGCCTGCATCACCGGGATCAGGCTCTCGCCGAGGGGCGTGAGGGCGTAGTCGGCCCGGACCGGCACCGTCGGCGTCACGGTGCGGGTCACCAGTCCGTCGCGTTCGAGGGCGCGCAGGCTCTGGGTGAGCATCTTCTGGCTGACGCTGGCGAGCTTGTGGGACAGGTGGGTGTAGCGCTGGGGGCCGTCGGCGAGCGCGTTGACGATCAGGCTGACCCACTTGTTGCTGATGCGGTCCAGCAGGTGCCGTGCGGGGCACTCGGCGAGGTAGGCGTCATAGGCGGCCTGCGCGTCGGCTCTCTTCGTCATGGCGTTCCCGCTCTCCTTCCCGTGCCATAGGCACCTTGAAGTGCCCTCTTCCTCCTGGAGAGTAGCTCTCCATAGGGTCGTTGGTGTCAACGCGGCGGAAATACGTGGGGAGTTGCACATGCGCGCGATCGTGGTGCGAGCGGTGGGCGGACCGGAGGCGCTGGGGCTGGTGGACGTGCCGGTGCCGGTCACCGGTACGGGGCAGGTACGTATACGTGTGGAGGCGGCGGCGGTGAACCCGGTGGACGCGGCGACCCGTTCCGGGGACCTCATCGCGGCGGGCCTGATGCCGCCCCGCGAGGCCATCGGCGCCGGCATCGGCATCGGTTGGGACGTCGCCGGGCGGATCGACGAAGTCGGCCCGGGAGTTGCGGCGTTCGCCCCGGGTGACCGGGTCATCGGGCTGCGGGACAGGCTCGACCTCTCCCTGGGCGCATACGCCGAGTACATCGTGCTGGACGCCACGGCGGTGGCGCACGCCCCCGACCGGCTGTCGCCGGTGGAGGCGGCCACCCTGCCGCTGAACGGCCTCACCGCGCTCCAGTCCCTGGACCTGCTCGATCTGGCGCCGGGCTCGACCCTGCTGGTCACGGGCGCGGCGGGGGCGGTGGGCGGCTTCGCCGTGGAGCTGGCGGCGCTGCGCGGGATACGGGTGGTGGCGTGCGCCGGCCCCGGCGACGAGGCGTTCGTACGAGCCGCCGGGGCCCAGTGGTTCGTCCCCCGCTCCTCCGAACTCACCGCAGCCGTACGGGAGCTGGTGCCCGGCGGGGTGGACGGCGCGCTCGACGCCGCCGTGGCCGGGATCACGGCGCTGGGGGCCGTACGCAACCGGGGCGCCTTCGTCTCCGTCGTCGGCGGCGCCGCGCCCACCCCGCTGCGCGGCATCACCGTGACCGAGGAGTGGATCGCGGCCGACGGTCCCGCCCTCGCCCACCTCGCCGCACTGGCCGATACGGGCAGGCTCACCCCGCGCGTCGCCGACACCCTCCCCCTGCACCGGGCGGGCGAAGCGCACCGCCTGCTGGCCAAGGGAGGGATCCGGGGCAGGTTGGTGCTCGTACCGTGACGCAAACCCGGGCGGCGAGAGCCGTGGTAACACGGCCTTCGGGTCAGATCTTGGCGATCGGCGCCTGCAGTTCGGTCACCCACTCGTCGCGGTCCTCCGGGCACTCCAGGTTGATCTCCCGGGGGTAGCCCGCCGACCGGTAGCCGTTGTCGTCGATCCAGTGGGCCAGGGTCTGCGCCGTGGGCAGCACGACGTCCATCGAGCCGCGGTGCACGATCGTCGCCGCTTCGACGGGCGGCAGGTCGAGCACCTGGAAGGCGCCGTCCTGGAGGGGCGCCGCGACCTGGATGGCGGCGTGGACGACGATCCCGCCGTTGCCCTCCGAGGCGTCCTCGTAATAGGCGATCCCCGGGCCCACGGGCGTGACTCCGGCCTCGCCGAGGCGCCGGAACAACTCCTTGTACAGCGGCCCGATGACCGGGCCGATCTCCTGCGGCCCGAAGCTCGCGGCGGTCCCGGTCAGCTCGGCCACCCGGATCGCCGGGACGGTCTTGATGACGACGTCGTTCGTGGGCATGTGCCCCTCGCTCTCGATCGACCGGAGCCTCGCCTCGACCTGCACCAACCGCGCCGCCGCCGCGGCCATCGCGGCCTCCAGCTCGGCCTGCCGCAGCCGCAGCATGCCGCGCAGCTCCTCGGTGGTGACCTTGCCGTCCAGGATCTCCTGGACCTGCTGAAGGGTGAACCCGAGGTCCTTGAGCGCGATGACGCGGTTGAGGCGGGCCAGCTGGGCGGCCGTGTAGTAGCGGTAGCCGCTGGCGGGGTCGACATGGGCGGGCCGCAGCAGACCGGTCGCGTCGTAGTGACGCAGCATCCGGACCGAGACGCGACCGTGCCGGGCGAAGTCTCCGATGGTGAACATGATGGCTCCGAGTTCAGCGCCTGACACGGTGTGAGGGTCAAACGACCCTAGTGGTGGGGGCGGAAGACAGGGTTGCCGGGGCGCCGCGACGGCCGTGGGTGATGATTGCGCGCGTGACTACCTCAACCAGAAGAGCCGAACTGTTCACCGGAGACGGACCCGACCAGCGGTTCGGCGGACCCGCGACCGGCGACGAACTGCCCATGCTCCTCGGCTTCCTCGCGGATCAGCGCGCGACCCTGGAGTTGAAGTGCGCGGGCCTGGGTACGGAGCTGGCCGCGCGGGCCGTGGAACCGTCCACGCTCTCCCTGCTCGGCCTGGTCCGCCACCTCGCCCATGTGGAACGCCACTGGTTCCGCCGCGTGCTGGCCGAGCAGGAGGCTCCGCCCCTCTTCTCCACCCCCGAGAGCCCCGACGGGGACTTCGACGACGCCGCGTCCGACGCCCCGGAGGCGATCGCGGAGGCCTGGCAGGCCTGGCGGGACGAGGTCGCGTACGCCGACGACTTCGCCCGGCGGGCCCCCCACCTGGACATCCAGGGCGACGACGCGTGGCGCGGGACGGTGTCGCTGCGGTGGGTGCTCATCCACATGATCGAGGAGTACGCCCGGCACAACGGCCACGCCGACCTGCTCCGCGAGCGGATCGACGGCGCCAGGGGGCTGTGAGCACCCGCGCAACCCGCCCCCTGCCGACTACCGCCGTCCGCCGAACTGCCAGTCGTGGACCTCGATGTCGGCATACCGGTCGCGGGTGAGTACGGCGCGCGCGGCGTCCGCGTCCGGGGCCCGGACGAGCGCCGCCGTACCCACCCAGGTGACCCCGTCGTCCGACAGCAGCGGACCGTACGCAATCAGGTCGTCCCGGTCCGGCGGCACCACCAGGTCGGCGGGCTCCCCCTCGCCGAGGCCGAGCACGAGGTAGCGGTTGCCGCCGGTCCGGCCGCCGGGGAAGTCCCACATGGTGCGCCCCAGCAGGTTGCGCCACCGCCGTATCAGCACGTCCCGGTACGCACCCGCCTGGTAGTTGGGCTCGTCGAAGGCGAACGCGCGGGCCGCGGCCGGGTCCGGCAGGTCGACGATGTGCACGCTGCCGCTGGGCGTCTCACCGTCGGCGGCGAAGGTCGGACCGCGGGCGATCAGCTCCTTCTCGTACCCGTCCATGGAGGACCAGTGGGCTTCCAGCAGTTCGTCGCGCAGCTTGACGGAGTCGGGCCGGTCGCGGTGGTAGCAGAAGAACTCCATGGCCACGGAGTCTCCCCGACGTGCGGCCGTATCTCAACGGGCTTTCGGGGAGGCCGTGGACCTGCGCCGCGAGGGCGGTTCTCAGGTGGCTTCCAGCACGCGCTCCAGCGTCGCCCGGCCCGCGGGTCCCCAGGTCTGCTTGCCGCCGGGAAGCCCGCGCTCCCAGGCCCGCCCGATGGCGACGAGGCCCAGGCCTCGGAGCACGGCCCAGCCCCGTGCGCGTCGGATCGTGGCCGCGTCCGCGTCGGCGTACGCCTCGAAGAACCGCGAAGCCGAGCCCGCCGGGAGCAGCAGCCACGCGGCCGAGAGGTCCGTCGCCGGGTCACCGGCGCAGAGCTCACCGAAGTCGAGCACACCCGTGAGCGTGCCGTCCGAGACGACCACGTTGGCGGGGTGGAGGTCACCGTGGAGCCACACCGGCGGGCCCGCCCAGTCAGGAGCCGACACCGCGTCCTCCCAGATGTCCCGGATACCTGCGGGCACGCGGGAGGCGAGGGTTTGGAGTTGCTTCTCCACATCGTGCGTGAAGGGTGCGAGGGGGACGCCGCGCGTCGGGTTGGCCGGAGCCCCGGCGGGGGCGCCCTGGTGGAGTGCTCGCAGGAAGCCCGCCAAGGTGTCGGCCGCTCGGTGCCCATCGGTGACCGGGACGCGGTCGGCCGGCTCGCCGGGAACCCACTTCGCGACGGTCCACACCGCCGGGAACAGCGCGGACGGCTCCCCCGTCCGCAGCGGTGTCGGGACCGGGAGCGGTAGGCCCGGAGCGAGCACGGGCAGCCAGCGGTGCTCCTTGCGGAGGAGGTCGGGCGCGCGTTCCGTGCGCGGCATGCGGACGGCAAACTCGTCGCCGAGCCGCCACAGTTGGTTGTCCCAGCCGCCCTCCACCGGGCGCAGGCCGAGCCCGGCGAGGTCCGGATGCTGCGCGTGCAGGAGGGATCGCACCAACCCCGTGTCGATGCTCATACTGTCCACGGATGAGGCTCCTGTCCGTCGTGGCATCGACTACGGCCGGATGTAGGGACGGGTCATGATCTCCATGTTGTGGCCGTCCGGGTCCTTGACGTAGGCGCCCCGGCCGCCGAAGAGACCGTTGGTCCGCCCCGGTTCGGTGTGGTCGGGGTCGGCGTAGTAGGTGACTCCCACCGCCTCCAGGCGGCCGATCATCGCGTTGAACCGCTCCTCGGGAACCAGGAACGCGTAGTGCTGCGACTGGATCGGCTCGTCCCTCTTCTCGTAGTAGTCGAGGGTGACACCGTTGCCGAGGTCGACGGGCAGGAACGGCCCGAACGGGGCGCCGACCTTCAACCCCAGGATCGCGGCGAGGAACTCGGCCGACAGGTGCCGGTCGCCGGCGTACACGGCGGTGTGGTTGAGCTGGACAGCGGGCGCGGAGGAGTGCGGGTGGTGCGGGTGGTTCTGGTCGTACGACATCGGTGAGGTTTCTCCGGGTGGTTTCCGAGGCTGCGAGCCTCTGGACTCGCTGGGACGCGGCGCCGTAGGCGGGCGCCGGACAGGAAGACGCGGAGAAAAGGGCGGGGCTCTTGCCCGCCTCGCGCTCACGCCGAGGCCGGGGAACCCACTCGTACATGGCTCAAGGCCGACCCGGCAGTCACCTCACGGACATTAATGGCTGGTCACGGGCTGATGCAACACCGTTCCGTGCAACCAATCGGCCCCATGCCCGGGCCTGTTGGCGTGGGCATGGGGCCGGTGAGGGCGGCGCGGAGGGCGGCCAGGGTGTACAGCTCCCCCTGGGCCGTGAGGAATACGGGTGCCGCTATCCCTCGGCCGACTTGCGACGCCGGGACGCGAACAGCAGGCCCGCGCCTCCGGCGAGTGCGAGCGCGGTGCCGCCCGCGGCCCAGGGCAGTGCGGAACCGGCTCCGGTGGAGGCGAGCCCGGCGCTGCCGCCGTCGGCCGTGGTCTTGTGCTGCGGCTTCTTCGCCGCGGCGGGCTCGGCGCCGTCCGTCTTCTTCTCGTCGGCCGGGGACGGCTTGCCGCCCTTGTCCTCGTCGGGCTTGCCCGGCTCCGGCTTCGGCTTGGGGGTCGGCTTGTTCTTCGCCGCCGCGTCGGCCTCGTCCTTCTTGCGCGCCTCGAACTGGCCCTTGTCGAGGAAGGCCTGGACGTCCTCGGGAGTACCCTGGAGCGCCTTCTTCCCGGCCGCCTTCACCGCCGGGCCGCCGCCGTTGATGATTTTGCTGGCCAGGACGCGGTTGTCGAGGGCGCGGGCCGTGAACTGGTCCACTTCGAGGAACTGCTTGATGGACTCGGGGGTGTCCTCGTCCAGAGCCTTGCGCCCGGCCTCGCGGACCGCCCGCCCGCCCGTGCTGATGATCTGCGCGGTGCGCACCCGGTCGTCGTCGAAGCGGGCGATGTACTGGCCGGTCTCCAGGAACCTCACACGGTCCTGCGGAGTGCCCTTGAGCGCCTTCTTGCCCGCTTCCTGCACCCCCGGGCCGCCCGCGCTGATGATCCTCGAGATCAGCACCTCGTTGTCTTCGTCCCGGGCGGTGAACTGGTCGACCTCGAGGAAGTGCCGCATCGCCGCGGCCCCTCCATCGAGCGCCTTGGTCGCGGCCTCCTTGAGGCCGCGGCCCGCGTCCTTGGCCGCCATCAGCCGGAGGATCTCGGCCCGGTCCTCCTTCTCCTGCTGTTCAGGCGTCAGGGCGGAGGCCTTCGCACCCGCACCCGAGACGGTGTGCGCCTTGGTGGTGTCGGCGGCGAAGGCCGGAGAGGCGAGCAGAACGGCCGGTGCGATGGCAGCGGATACGACAAGAGTCGACATGCGGGTCAACTTCATGTGGTTCCCCCGGTTTCTCAAGAAAGTCAGACAAGTAAGACAAGGTCGCCCACATCATAAGCGGACGTTGACCTTCCCTTTACCTCCGGCCCCTTCGCCCCGCTACACGCCCCGAATCGCGTTCACCAGCCCCGTGACGAGGCTGGCCCGCTCGGCCATCGCCTCGACCACCACGTACTCGTGGTCGGCGTGGGCACCGCCTCCGACCGCGCCCAAGCCGTCGAGTGTCGGAACCCCCAGCGCGGCCGTGAAGTTGCCGTCACTGCCACCGCCGACGGCCACACCCTCGATCCCCGGATGCAACTTCCGTGCCACCGCGAAGAGTTCGGCCGACGCCGACTCGGGCATCGGGGGTCGGCCGACGGCTCCCTCGACCGTGATCCGCGCTTCGTCGAGGTGCGGCGCCAGGGCCGCGAACGCCGCTTCGATACGTTCCTTCTCCTCGGCCGACTCCACGCGGACGTCGACGACGACGGTCGCCTCGGCGGGAACGACGTTGTCCAGGGTCCCCGCGGCCGCGACGGTC
The DNA here is from genome assembly GCF_014649795.1 of Streptomyces melanogenes. Classification (GTDB taxonomy): domain Bacteria; phylum Actinomycetota; class Actinomycetes; order Streptomycetales; family Streptomycetaceae; genus Streptomyces; species Streptomyces noboritoensis. The sequence continues at coordinate 643,614 of NZ_BMTS01000001.1, read as the reverse complement.
GGGGTGACGGTCGTGCCGATGTCGGGGCGGCCGAGCGCCGCGATGTCAAGGACTTGGTGGGCCGCCTCGACCAGGGCGTTGACCCCGGCCGCTGGTTCGAGTCCGGCGTGCGAGGCCCGGCCCGCGATCGAGACCCGGAACGTGCCGCAGCCCTTGCGGCCGGTCTTCAGTCCGCCGCCGTCGGCGGCCCCCTCGAAGACGAGCACGGCGCCGCACGCGAGGGCCCGTTCCTCGATCAGCGCACGGGAGGAGCCGGAGCCGACCTCCTCGTCGGCGGTCACCAGGATCTCGACACCGGAGAGGTCGTCGAGCGCCGCCAGCCCATGGACGGCCTGCACCAGACCGCCCAGCATGTCGAAGACACCGGGACCGGTCGCCCGCCCGCCCTCGACCCGGAACGGACGGCACGCGAGCGTACCGAGCGGAAACACCGTGTCGTGGTGCCCGAGGATCAGTACGCGCGGCTCACCACCGCCCGACCAGTGGACATGCGGCCCGGCCTCGCTCTCGACGAGAACCGCCGTCCCGCCGAGACGCCTCTCGATGAAGGCGGCGACGGATTTGGCCGAGGCCGCCAAGGCCTCCAGATCGCGCGAGGGAGACTCGACTTCGACGAGTGTCCTGAGGTCCTCGATCATCGCGTCGACACTCACGTCGACCCTCTTGTGCGTGCTCACGCGGTCAGCGTACTTGCCCGCTGCATGACACCGATTCCTTGGCCTCGGGGCCCATCAGGCGCGTAACGTGCCCGGATGATCGTGATACCGGAGGTGTTCGCGCGTACCACCGTCGAGCGCGAAGGAGAACCCGGCGCGGCGTGGCTCGCCGGGCTGCCCGCCATCGTCGACGGGCTGCTGGACCGCTGGGGGTGCGTGCCCGACGGCGAGGTGATGCACGGCGGTGTCGGGGTGATCGTCCCGGTGCGCCGGCCGGCGGAGGGCCCCGCCGTGCTGAAGGTGTCGTTTCCGCATCCGGGCAACGTCCACGAGCCGGACGCGTTCGTCGCGTGGGGCGGGCGCGGCGCGGTCCTGCTGTACGAACGCGACGACGACCGGTTCGCGATGCTGCTGGAACGGGCGCGGACGTCGACCCTGGAGGACGTCCAGGACGGCGACGAGGTGGTGACGGTCGCCGGGCGCCTCAATCGCCGACTGGCCGTCCCCGCGCCGCCCGGGCTGCCCCGGCTGCGGGAGCAGGCCGACGCCTGGGAGGAGCAGCTGGGCAAGGACGCCGCGGAACTGACGCACGCGCTGTCGTCCCGTGTGGTGGACGCCGCGGTGGCCACCGTCCGCGAACTGGGCCGCACCCAGCCGGACACTCTCATCCACGGCGACCTCCACGCCCGCAACATCCTGCGCGCCGACCGCGAGCCCTGGCTGGCCGTCGACCCCAAGGGATACGCGGGAGACCCCGCCTACGACGGCGGCACGCTACTGAAGACCCGCGCGCTGGCGCTCCTGGCGGCGGACGGCCTTGGCAAGGCCGTCCACCGCACCCTCGACGTCTTCGCCGAGGCGGCGGAACTCGACCGCGAACGCACCCGGCGGTGGGCCCAGTTCCACGCCGTCCAGACCGCGTTCTGGGGCCGCCGCCACGGTTTCCGCATCGCGCGCAGCGGCCCGTGGCTGGACCGGCTCACCGAATTCGCCGACCACCTGGCGGGGGTGCTGACGGAGGGCTCGTAGGCGCCGGACAGGGCCCGGGCACCCCTTACGGGGCGACCGGCAGCTGGCGCTTGTGTTCGGTGAGGCGGTAGCGGTGGACGATCGTCTCGAAGGCGCGCTCGGCCACCGGCTTTCCCTCCAGGAAGTCGTCGATGTCGTCGTACGTGACACCGAGCGCGTCCTCGTCGGCCTTGCCCGGGTCGAGGGTCTCCAGGTCGGCCGTCGGGGTCTTCCACACCAGCTCGGCGGGCGCGCCCAGGGCGTCCGCGACCGCGCGCACCCGGCGCTTTGTCAGGCCCGTCAGCGGGACGAGGTCGGCCGCGCCGTCGCCGAACTTGGTGAAGAACCCGGACACCGCCTCGGCGGCGTGGTCGGTGCCGACGACCAGGCCGTCGTGCGCCCCGGCCACCGCGTACTGGGCGATCATGCGCTGGCGCGCCTTGATGTTGCCGTGCACGAAGTCCTGGTGGTGGGCGTCGCGGAAGCCGACCTCGGCGGCGAGCGCGGCTTCGAGGGCGGCGTCGCTCGCGGGCTTGATGTCCACGGTCAGCACGTGGTCGGCCCGGATGAAGGAGAGCGCGAGCTGGGCGTCGTGCTCGTCGGCCTGGACACCGTACGGCAGGCGCATCGCGTAGAACCGCGCCTCGTGCCCGGCGGCCCGGGCCCGCTCGACGGCGAGCTGGCACAGGCGGCCGGTGGTGGTGGAGTCGACGCCGCCGCTGATGCCGAGCACGAGGGAGCGCAGACCGGTGGAGGTCAGCCGCTCGGCGAGGAAGGCCACCCGGCGCTCGATCTCCCGCTCGGCCTCGAAGGTCTCGGCGACCTGGAGGTCCCGGGCGATCTCCTGCTGCAGGGCGGTGGACGCCGGCTCGCTCACGTCTGCTCCTTGTTCCGGTTCACGGTGTGCTGGTGGTCCCACCCTACCCAGGGGGTACGGGGTGCCCGACGCGGCCGGTGGGCACGGCGCCGGGCCGGTCGGCGGACATCCGGTCGGCGGACATGCTGAGGAACTCCTGGTACATGTCCTCCATGAAGTGCTTGAACGTCTCGTGGCGCCTGGGCGGCGCCGCGCGCCAGGCGGCATACGTATAGACGGCCCACTCGCCGTGCTCGTCCACGTCGTCCGGATCCAGCAGGACGTCCACCATGTCGGACTCCACGGCCAGCTGGAGTGAGCGCGCCCACACCCCGGCCTCCCGGACCTCCTCGTCGTCCGCGTCCTCGCCGAGCTCCTCCAGCAGGTCCTTGCTCAGCCCGTGGGCGTCCCCGCACCAGTCGATGCGCTCGGTCCCGGCCAGCAGGTACACGAAGTGGCCCGGGTACCGCCAGCCGTCGGTGACCTGGAGGAACGACCGCAGCGACGGTGGCAGCGCAAGCCCGATGCGCTGCTCCAGCGCGGCGAGGCGCTCCTCATTGGCGGGCGCGAACCCCAGCCAGCGCGCCGCGTGGGCATCCCGGTCCCCGTCCCGCGTCTCGTGCTCCGCGTCGTACACATCGGCCCGCTCCGCGCTCCAGCGCTCGAGGAACGGCCGCCATTCGTATCGCCTCATGTCCCGATGGTGACACCCGCCACTGACAACTCGCCCCGGGGCAGGGCGGGTACGACGTTTCCCCTGGCCGGAAGGCCGGCGACGCGTCGGCCTCTCATGTGCCGACGCGCCTCCAGCTCCCCCGCGCCGCCAGGGCGAGCACGGCACTGATGACGAGGTCCCCGACGCGGCTCGCCTTGTCGGCGTCCTTCACCGCATTGATGAATCCGCCCAGCGCGAGAGCGGTGAGCATGAGGGCGAAGAGGACCCAGAAGACTTTCACGACGCCTCCATGGCGACTCCGGGATGCCGACGGAGCGGCCAACATAATGGCGACGCACAGGAGTTACCGGACGAACACCGCAAGGATGCCCCGTCCGGGTGGACTTCCGCGTGGACCGCTGACGCACCCCTCCCACGCCCCGACGCCGGAGATCTTGTGCCGTACAACCCCGCATCCGTAAGTTGTCCCGATGGGCATCTTCGACAGACTCACCGGCACCCGGTACCCCGACACCGGTGTCGCGGCGCGGTCGGCCGCGGAGGTCCGGGCCGCGCTGCTCGCGGTCAACGGGCCGGACGTGCCGTTCGTCGTGCGCAACGGTGCCCCTACCGAGCGCGCCGATCTGGTGGCGGTGTGCCGGGTCCGGGAGCTGGGCATGACCGTGCGCACCCGAATGCGTCTGGTCCCGGGGCAGCACGAGGTGCGGGCGATCGACGAGCAGTGGGACGCGCAGACGCGTGAGTACGCGCGCGGACAGGTGACCGGCGTCGCCCGCGACTGGACGGTCGAGCGCGGCACCGACGGCCGCCCGCAGATCACCGAGGGCGCGCGCTTCGACTTCGCGGCGATGAAGAACCCCCTGCGGGGTGCGGTCCTGGACGCGGGTTGGACCTGGCGGGGAGTCGTCTTCCGGCTCTGACCACTCGAGGTTCCGTACGCGTATACGTCGCCCCCCAACAGCCGGGCCATCCCCAGATTTTGGGATACGGCGCCCGTGATGAGCTGCCATAGCCTGCCGGGGACGCGTCGAAGCGTACGGCGGCATACGTATCTGACGTGAGCCGCGTATCCGAGAGGAGAACCTCATGATCGTGCAGCTCGAGTTCCAGCGGGCCCGACGGATGTACCCCCCGGCCCACCACCACTCCGGGATCGCTCCCGTGTTCACGTGGAAGAAGGACTGACCGTTTAGAGGTCGTTCGGTTCCGGGAGCCGCCGTCTCGGCGGCTCCCGGATCTTTGAGGTTGGAGGAAGTCGTGACAGTCAGTCCTTCCGTGCGGACCGGCGGGCTCCGCCTGGTGAACGTCGAACTACGGCCGCTCGTGCAACCCGGCCCGGGTACGGAACGGCACACGCTGGCCATCGCCCCGAGGGGCGGTCTCTTCGAGATCAAGGCCGCGCCCGAGAAGGTCGCGGCGGTCCTCGCCCGCTGCGACGGTACGAAGACGGCCGAGGAGGTCACCGAGAGCACCTCGGATCCGGCCGGATACCGGGAGGTGCTGGAGAAGCTGACCGAGCTCGGCGCCCTCAGCTCCGGGACCCCGCTCGCCGGCGAGGGGCGCTGGCTGCGGTTCGCGAACGGGACCGAGCCGGACCCCGACCGGGTGGCCGCCACTCCACTGATCCTGACCGGCGACGCGGAGCTCACCGAGATCGCCCAACTCTGCCCGGTTGCCGCCCACTTCGCCTCCGTCGAGGTCACCACCACCGCCGGTCTGCCGCAGGTGCTGGAGGCGTACGAGGACGCCGAGCCGCTGGTCCTTGCGCTGCGCGACCGCTTCGACCTCGACTACCTGGAGTCCCTCAACGACTTCTGCGCCGAGCTCAAGGTCAACTGGTCCTCGTTCCACCTCAGCCAGGGCCGCGGCTGGGCCGGACCCACCGTCGCGCCCGGGCGCACCCCCGACTACCGGGACCTGCTGGGCCGGCGGCTGACCGTGGCCGAACGGGCCGACGTGCACACCGCGCTCACCGGCGACGTGGTGTTCGGCGAGGCCGCCCGCCCCACCCACTCCGAGCTGCTGTGGATGCTCTCGTACCTGCTCATCGACGTGGAGCGGTGGATCGCGGGGGTCACCGCGCTGACGCTGTGGGCGGAGATCGAGCTCGACCCGGTGGAGCTGACCACCTCCCGGCATCCGCTGCTGCCGCTGCCGGACCGTCCCATCGACGACGACACCCCGCCGCTGAGCGAGCGGTATCTGCTGGACGACCGCACCGGCCTCATCGCCACCCACCAGGTCTTCGACCACCACCCCTCGATCCCGGACCAGCTGGTCACCGTGCAGACCAACGTCGCCGACATGCGCCGCCTGTACACCTGGTCCAGCAACGTCGTCTGCGGCGGCACCTCCTTCCGCGACTTCCGGGCCGCGCGCGGCGCCGCGATCGGCGAGGCGGTCGAGCGGTACTGCGGGAACTGCATCACCGACTCCGTGGAGGTGCGCGAGGCCTCGTACCGGGAAATGCAGCGGTCCGGCGAGCGCGCGCTCGACCCGGAGCGCCTGGTCCTCTACTCGGACCGGCTCTACGACAGCCCCGGCTTCCCGTTCGTCCGCTTCACCCACGACCGCACCACCCACTGGGTGCGCGGCCACTCCCTCACCCAGGACCGGCCGATGTGGGTGCCGGCCAGCCTGGTGTACGTGAACTGGTACATGGACCAGTACGCCGAGGTGCCGCCCACCAACTTCCTCTACTACCCGGGCTTGGCCGCGGGGCGCAGCGTGGAGCACGCCCTGGTCTCCGGCATCGAGGAGATCATCGAGCGGGACGCCACCATGATCTGGTGGATGAACCGGCACCCGCTGCCCAAGATCGAGCCCACCCCCGAGCTCGCCGCGCTCTGGGCCGGCCGCCCCACAGAGCTCGGCCAGCGGGGCTGGCTCATCCATCTGGACAACGAGTTCGACATGCCGGTCATGGCCGGAGTGGTCGAGAACGAGGTGGAGAAGCTGTTCTCCATCGGCTTCGGGGCCCGCCCCGACCCGGTGGAGGCCGCCCGCAAGGCGTGGGGCGAGGGGCTGACCCTGCAGGACGGCACCCGCGACTTCGACGACCCCCAAGGGCTGTTCCGGGAGGCGGTCGCGGCGGGCTGGACCAGCGCGCGGGTCAAGCCGTGGCGCGAGGACCGCGCCTACCTCGACGACTACGCCAAGGACTTCCACGACGTCAACGACCTGCTCTGCCAGGAGCAGCTCTTCCTCGACCCGCGCGCGGCCGAGATCGTCCGCCCCTGGGTCGACACGCCCACCAGCCGCTCCATGGACTCGCTGCCACGCCTGGCCGACCGCACCCTCAGCACGTACCAGAAGACCGTCGAACAGCGCGGTTACGAGATCATCTACGTCGACATCACCACCCAGGACGTCGCCAAGACCGGATTCCGGGTCCTGCGCGTCCTGATCCCGGGCCTGGTCCCCAACTTCCCCGCGGCCTTCCCGTTCCTGGGCCGCAGGCGCATCCAGGACATGCCGGTCTCGCTCGGCTGGCGCAGCCAACCGCTGGCCGAGGAGGACCTCAACTACTTCCCCCTCCCCCACGCGTGACACCGCGCTGACCGACGATCCGTGGGCACCGCCACCGCGGCGGTGCCCACACGCGCGTACGAGGGCCGATCGGGTGGATCACCGTGATTCACCCGTCTCCCCCGCCCGATCGACGCGGACGCGAGCCTCTCATCGCGGACGATCTGCTCGGCAGACGAACGGAAGATGAGAGAGGCCCGACCATGAGAAGACCCTCCCTGTCCCGCCGGTCGAAGGCGGCCCTCGGACTCGCCGCGGCGACGCTCACCACCGTGGGACTGCTGCCGGCGACGGTCGCCCCGGCCCAGGCCGCGCCACCCGGTGACACCGTCGCCAAGGCGGGCGAGGACTATCTCTACCCCCGCAACGAGCTGAGCCCCGAGCTGCGGGCCAAGCTCGACAGGGCGGTGCGGGACGCCATGAAGAAGGCGGGCATCCCGGGTGTCCAGGTCGGCGTGTGGCTGCCCGGCAAGGGCAGTTACGTCCGTGCGTTCGGCGTCGCCGACAAGCGCACCGGCGCGCCGATGACCGACGACATGCGGATCCGCATCGGCAGCGAGACCAAGACGTTCACCGCCACGGCGGTCCTCGAACTCGTCGACGACGGCCGCGTCCGGCTGGACGACCCCATCTCCAAGTACGTGAAGGGCGTCCCGAACGGACACCGCATCCGGCTGCGCGACCTGCTCGACATGCGCAGCGGCCTGTTCCCGTACAGCGCGGACAACGACTTCATCCACGACTTCCTCAGCAACCCCCAGCGCGTCTTCACGCCGAACCAGCTGCTGGCCTACGGCTTCAAGCACCCCAACGTGTTCGCGCCGGGCGCCAAGTTCCAGTACTCGAACAGCAACTACATCCTGCTCGGCCTGGTGATCGAGAAGGTGACCGGCAGGAGCGTGCGGGACGTCATCGAGCACCGGGTCCTGCGGCCCAGCCGCCTCGACGACACGATCTTCCCCAAGGCGGCCGAGTTCCCCCGCCCGCACGCGCACGGCTACACCAACCAGACGCTGTCCGGCAAGGTCGTGGACAGCACCCACTGGAACCCGAGCTGGGCCTGGTCGGCGGGTGCGATGATCTCCGACCTGCACGACCTCAAGCACTGGGCCAAGGACCTCGCCACCGGCACCCTGCTCTCCCCCGCCACCCAGGCGGAGCGCCTCAAGGTGCTCCCCACCGGCACCCCCGGCGCGGGCTACGGGCTGGGCATCGTGAACGTCAACGGGTGGACCGGTCACAACGGTTCACTGCCCGGGTACGAGAGCCTCACCATCTACCTGCCGGAGCAGAAGGCGACGCTGGTCGCCCTGCTCAACACGGACATCCTCTACAAGGGCCAGGAGCCGAGCACCGTCCTCGGCACGGCCATCACGCAGGTCATCACCCCGAAGCACCTCTGGGGCCTTGAGCCGCAGCGCTAGTCGGGCGCCGTGGCGGGCGGGCCGAGTGCGTCACACACCGGCCCGCCACCACGCGGAACACCCCCCGTCAGCGCCAGGTCAGTCCAGCCGTGCGTCGGCGTAGACGACCATCGCGTCGCGCTGGTAGACCGCGAGCCCGTCGGCGATCTTGTCGAAGTTCACCCGGAACTGCGGGTCGTCGACGTAGGTCTGGCCCAGCCCCTTGTACGCGGCCGCGTTCGGGGTCCAGAAGCGGCAGACGCCCTGGTAGTGGACCTCCACCTCGGCCTGCACCGCGGAATCGTCGACCGGTGTGCCGGCCACCATGAACTCCGCGAAGCGGATCATCTGCGCCGTCACCTCGCGCTGCCACCGCTCGGTGTCCTCGGCGGTCATCGTCGCGACGGCCTGCCGGGACTGCTCCCAGGCCCGCGGCCACTTCTCGCGCACCTCGGCCTCGGTCTCGGCGGTGGTGGGCTCGAAGCCCTCGAACAGGTTCTCCGGCCTGTTGATCTTCGCCATGGTGGTGTCGTCCCTGCCTTCCTCCAGTTCGGCGATGGTGCGGCCGACCGTGCGGGCGAGCGTGTCCAGCCGGTTCCGCTCCGCGAGCAGCCGCCGGTGGTGCTCGCGGAGCACCGCCACCTGGTCGATCTGGCTGTCCAGGACCGCCTGGATCTCGCGCAGTCCGAGGTCCAACTCCCGCATCAGCAGGATCTGTTGGAGCCGCAGCAGATCGTCCTCTTCGTAGTGGCGGTGCCCGTTGCTACCGATCCAGGCGGGCGGCAGCAGACCGATCTCGTCGTAGTGCCGCAGCGTCCGGGACGTCACCCCAGACATCCGGGCCACGTCCGAAATCGACCAGGCCATCGCCGTGCCTCCCATCGCCGGGCCGGTCTTTCCGGCCACACCGAGGACAGTAGGAGTTGACGCTGCGGCAACCGCAAGCCGCGACGTGAGGGGACATACCGACTACTACTTCTTGTCGGCCTCCGCCGCCACCTCAGTGGTGGTGACCGTGGCCCGCTTGCCGTCCTGGACCTGCTGGAGGCGCTTGAGCGTGGCCGTGAGCATGTCCTGGGCGCCCGTCGTGTCGCCCCCGGCGCCGTCGATCTTCACCCGGATGTTGACGGTGCCCGAGCGGCTGAACGCGTGGACCGAGTCCTCGCTCAGCCCTGGGTTGACCACCAGCACCGACTCGTCGCCGACGGGCTTCTCGAGCGCCCGCTGCTTGTCCTTCTCGGTGCCCTTCCAGGCGGCGAGGGCGCTCTGCGCGTTCTCCGGGGTGTCGAACTGGCAGATGTTCACGAACATCATGTTGTTGGTGGAGCCGTGGTAGATGCACTCGGCGTCACTGCCGTGCGCGAAGCCCTGCGGAGGAGCACTGACCTTCACCTTGGTGCAGTACTCGCCCTTCGGCGAGGACAGTGGTACGTGTGCGTGACATGCACACATCCTACAAATCCAAGATCCACTACCGTCGTCCTCCGGCTCACGGGCACACCCGCACATCCACGTCAGGACAGGGTGAGCGTCCCCCACACCGCCCGGTGGTCGGAGGAGCCGGTGTCCGCCGCGACACCGCAGCCGCTCCAGGTGCCCCCGCCGAACAGGTAGTCGATCTTGCTGACGCCCGCCGTCGGCCGGTTCGGCGTCGCCGAGTGCGCGTCGCACTCCTCGTACGCGGAGTACAGCGCCCCCAGCACACCCGTCGAGGGCGCGGCGTTCAGATCACCGCCGAGCAGCGGGCGGTAGCCGGGCAGCGACGCCGCCTGGCGCAGGGCGTCCGCCTGCTGCGGCTGGTAGGTGCGGTCGGGGTCGTCGTAGCCCTTGCCGCCCGTGCTGAAGTGCGCGGCGCACACCTCCGCCGCCCAGGAGGTCACCGTGGCGCACAGCGCGGTGCGCTGCTCGAAACCGGGCGGGGAGGGCAGCTCGTACGCCCGGTACCAGGTGTTCTCCTCCGGCACGGCCAGCGCCACGCCGTACGCTCCCCGGTCCGCTCCCGCCGCGTCGGGCTGGCAGTTCTTCTGCGCCTTGATGCCCGTTCCGGGCACCTGGTACTGGACCGGCGCGAAGCGCACGTCCCAGCCGCCGCCGAGCTGCGACTCCAGCGCCAGCTCCACGGGCTTGGCGAACTTCTCGCAGAACTCTTCGAGCAGGATCACCTCAGGGTTCCCGGCGGTCTTCGCGCGGGCCACGATCTGGTCCGCCAGCGGGCCCGCCGCCGTGTGGTAGAAGCCGCAGTCCTTGTTGTTGTCGCCGCACACGTTCCACGTCATCGCCTTGACGGTGCGCGGCGACGCGGTCGGCGGCGGGGTCGGGTCGGCCGGTGCGGCCACGGCCACCAGCCGGAAGCGCTCCCAGGAGTTCACCGCCGTGGCACGGGCCTGGAGCAGCCCGTCGCCCGTCGCGCTGGCGTCGGCGGAAACATAGCGCTCCTGCGTACCGTCGTGGAAGCGCAGGGCGTAGACGTCCGCGCCCGACTGCGGCTGCGGCACGAGCTCCAGCTTCTCCCAGCCGGCGGGCGGCCCGTCGGTGCGGGCGCGCAGCTTCCCGTACCGGCCGTCGGCCCCGGCGCCGAACTCCGCCGCCACATAGGCACCGTTGGCCTGCGACCGCAGGCAGACCGTCGCCCCCTTGGCCGTGTTGTCGGTGTGCAGGGTGAACTGCTCCGCGATGCCAGGGTTGTCCGCCCGGGCGTGCAGCTCGTTGGTGTTGGACGCTTCCACCGAGACGTACTTGCCGGTGGCGAGCGAGAGCAGCTCCCACTGCTGTCCGGCCGACTTCGTGGTGTTCGGGGGCGTCGGTGCGGCCGCCGTGGCGGGCGCGCCGAGCAGGGCGGGCAGGACCGCCCCGAGCAGCGCGGCAGCCAGCAGCCGCGGCATGCGCAGACGATTTTTCATACCGGGAGGATAGAGAACCGATGATGTGCACCTGCCAGGGAGTGCGGGGACCCGCTCCCGGGCCCGCCGCCTGCGCCTTCGTGCCCGTCGACCGGGGGCTGCTGCCCGTGCGCACCACGCCCTCGCGGGCTGCTTCGCGCCGGGTTCCCGTACGTGTGCGGGGGGAGGATAGTCGGAAGCCGACGGCCTGCCGCGCACCGGGCCCGGCATGTCCTTCCTGGAGGTGTCCTGCTGTGACCACCACCCCCTCACGGCCCCGCGCCGGTGTGGCTCCCGGCGGCCTGCCCCTGCTCGGCCACGCCTGGCAACTCCACGCCCGCCCGCTGGAGTTCCTGTCCTCGCTGCCGGCCCACGGGGACCTCGTACGGATCGGGATGGGGCCCTGGCCCGCCTATGTCGTCTGCCGCCCGGACGCGGCGCACCAGATGCTCACCGACTCGCGGACCTTCGACAAGGGCGGCCCGTTCTTCGACAAGGCACGGGTGCTGTTCGGCAGCAGTCTGCCCATGGCCGGGTGGCGCGAACACCGCTGGCAGCGCCGCCAGATGCAGCCGGCCTTCCAGCCCGGCCGCATCGACGGGTACGCGGTGGTGATGGGCGAGGAGGTGGACCGTATGACCACCGCCTGGAAGCCCGGCCAGCGGCTCGACGTCACCGCCGCGCTCACCACCCTGACCCTGCGCATCGTCACCCGCAGCGTGCTGGCAGCGGAAGCCGAGGACTCGGCGGTGGCCGAGGTGCTGGAGAGCCTGCACACGGTCATCGACGGCATCTACCAGCGCGTGATGCTGCCGCTCGGCCCGCTCTACCGGCTGCCCACCCGGGGCAACCTGCGCTACCGCCGCGCCTGTAGGCGCCTGCACCGCGCGATCGACGACATCATCGCCGCCCGGCGGGCCGCGCCCGGCAAGGACGACCTGGTGTCGATGCTGCTGACCGCCCACGACGACGACACGGGCGAGCCCATGTCCGACGAGGACATCCGCGACCAGCTGATGGTGATGATCGGCGCCGGTTTCGAGACCACCGCCAACACCCTCGCCTTCGCGATCTGGTTGATCAGCCAGCACCCGAAGGTACGGGAACAGCTGCACGCCGAGGTGGACGCGACGCTGGCCGGGCGCACCGCCACACCCGCCGACCTCGACGGCCTGTCGTACACCCAGCGCATCATCCACGAGGTGATGCGCATGTACCCCGCGGGGTGGTTCTTCACCCGGGTCACCACGACCGACACCACCCTCGCCGGGCACCCCCTCCCCAAGGGCACCGCCCTCCTCTACAGCGCCTACCTGCTGCACCACCAGGCCGACCTGTTCCCCGACCCCGAGCGTTTCGACCCCGACCGGTGGGCCGCCGACGGGGCCGACGCCCTGCCCCGGGGCGCGCACGTGCCCTTCGGGGGCGGCAACCGCAAGTGCATCGGCGACCAGTTCGCGCTCACCGAGATGACCCTCGCCCTGGCCACGGTCTGCACCCGCTGGGACCTGACGCCCGACCCCGAGGCCACCCTGCACGTACAGGTGCGCGGCACGCTGGGACCGGGCCCGCTCGACATGACGTGCACCGCCCGCAACACACCCGCCGGTTCAGCCTGAGCGGGCGTGCCGGGTCGGCCGCTCCCAGAGCCGGCCCAGGTGGGTGTGGAGGACCTCCTGGGCCTGCCGCGCGGTGAGGTGGCCGATGAGGACGTGTGCGGTGAGGCCGTCGGCCAGGGCGAGGAGAGTGCGGGCTTCGTGGTGCGCGTCCAGGGGCACCTCGTACGCGCCACTCTCGTCGGCTTCCGCGACGAGGCGGGCGAACGCCTCCTGCAGGGCCGCGTAGTTGGCCTTCAGCGTGCCCGCGAGCGCCTCGCTGACCGCCGCCTGCGCGACGAAGGCGAGCCACACCCTGGCCTCGGCGCGGTGTTCCTCCCGGAGGAGTGAGATCTCGGTGGCCGCGTGGCCCAGGGCGGACGCGGCCGACTGGGCCGGGCTTCGGACGAGGCGGGCCCGTACGCGCTCGGCGACCCGCTCTCCGACGGCCCCGAGGGCGAACACGAGCATCTCTTCCTTGGTGCGGAAGCAGCGCTGCACCGCGCCCATCGACACCTGCGCCCGGGCGGCGACATCGCGCAGGGTCACGCCCTCAAGGCCGCGTTCGTCGGCGAGTTGGCACACAGCCTCGGCGATCAGTTGGCGTCGGCCTTCGTGGTCCACCTGCCTGGGCATGCCCGCTCGCCTCCGTCTGCCGTGCCTGCCGCCTTGCCGCGGCTGTGGCGCTTCGCCCACCTTATTCGATGCGCTCGCATCGGCACTCGGGCTATTGTTCCGATGCAACCGCATCAGAACGCCCAAGGGGAGAGTGTGAAGCATGCAGGACGCGTGGTGGCAGAGGCCGGCGACGGCACAGGCGGCAGCGGTACGGAGTGGGGAGGTGTCGGCGGCCGAGCTGGTCGAGAGCCATCTGGAGCGCATCGCCGCCGTCAACCCGCAGGTGAACGCGGTCACCCAGCTCCTGGCGGAGCGCGCCCGCGAGGCCGCGGAGCGGACGGACCGCAGGCGGGCCGCGGGGGACGCGCTGGGGCCGCTCGCGGGCGTGCCGTTCACGGTGAAGGAGAGCACTCCGATCGCAGGCGTGCCGACGACGTTCGGGGTGAAGCGCTTCCGCGATCTGGTCGCGGCGGCCGACGCGCCCCCGGTGGCCCGGCTGCGGGCCGCCGGTGCCATCCCGGTCGGGCACAGCAACATGCCCACCCTGATCCTGGCTGGGATGCACACCCGCAGTGAGCTGTTCGGCGACACGGTCAATCCGTGGGACCGCGGCCGTACGCCCGGCGGCACCAGCGGAGGCGACGCGGTGGCCGTCGCCACCGGCATGGCGGCGCTCGGCCTGGGCAACGACTCCGGCGGGTCGATCCGCGTCCCGGCCCAATTCTGCGGGGTGGCGGGGCTGAAGCCGACCACCGGGCGCTTCCCCGCCGACCACCGCGTCCTCGGCCCTGACGACCCGGGCCCGGCCTCCCAGATGCTGGTCACCGACGGCCCGCTGGCCCGGACCGTGGCCGACCTGCGCCTGGCCTACGAGGCCCTGGCCGGGACCGACCCGCGCGACCCGCGAGCGGTTCCGGTGCCCACGTACGGCGAGCCGCTGCCGGGAAAGGCGAAGGTGGCCGTGGTGACGGACCCGGGCGGCCACGGCGTCCACCCCACCGTCGCGAAGGCCATCCAGACCGCCGCCGACGCGCTCCGCGACGCCGGATACGAGGTGTGCGAGGTGCCGGATGTACCGAGGCTGGACGAGGCCCTCGACGCGTACAACCAGATCACCGTGACCGAGTTCGCCCCCAACTGGCCGATGGTACGCACGCTCCTGGGCCCGGGCGGTGACCGCTACATCGCGATGGCAATGGAACAGACCCCACCGGTCACCGACCCGGCCCAAGTCATGCGCCTGATGGGCACCTGGTTGAACATCCGCCGCTCATGGGCGGAGTTCCTGGCCGACTACCCTCTCGTACTCGGCCCGTCGTTCACCGAGCCGCCGGTCGAACCGGGCCTGGAGTCACGCGACCGGGCGAGCCGCGACCGGGTCGCCTCGGCGATGCGCCTGTGCACGGCGACAAGCTTCGTCGGCATACCGGCGGTAGCCGTACCCACCGGCCTGACCGACGGCCTCCCCTGCGGAGTCCAGATCATCGGCCGAGCCTTCCGCGAGGACCTGTGCCTGGACGCGGCCCAGGCGATCGAGAACCGACTGGGGGTGCTGACGCCGGTGGGGCCGGTGGAGGTGGGCTGACCGGACTCCCGCACGGGCGGAGCTGGCAAAATCGCTCGACGCGTTACTGAAGATCCTTCACGATCGCCAGATCCGCCTGTCGACCGGATGCCGCCCCTCGGGGCGCCGACGCCGATGGGTTCGAGTACACAGACTTTGGAGTCTCACCATTGAGCTACCAGCTCACAGCGGTCATCGCGGAGAGCGGCCTTCTCACGTCCGCAGCGGCAACGTTCCCGTCGGCCCGTACGGCCCCCCTGCCGCAGGGGCTCGCGCTACTGCCCATGACCGAGACGCTCTTCAGTGAGCTGACGAAGGAGAACGAGGCCGGCCACCCGGCGTTCTGGCGCCTGCCCACCACCCTCGACCTCGCTCTTGCCGAATGGTCGAAGGCCGGGCCGGTGGCGTACGTCGAATCCGAGTACTTCGGAGGGCTCGGCGAAGAGAACAGCGCCGTGTGGCGAGCCGGGCGCCTGACTCTCGGCCCCCTCCACCAACTCGAATTCGAGCCCGTCCCCGCAGAAGGATCACCGGCCATACGGGCCCTGCGTGAGCTCGGGGTCCAACCCGGCCACTCATTCGACGAGTTCACCGCACTCGGACTCGACCGCCACCGGCACAGCGAGGACTGGGTTTAGGGATCCGCGGCCGATCCCCGGCGAGTGGTCTGAGTATTGGGGCGGGTGACGGCTACGGTACGGCCGCGGCGATCACCGACGTCACCACCCTGCGGACCTCCTCCGGCTCGGGCGGGGCGCCCTCCCGGCCTGCGAACAGCAGGTGGCCGGTCCCGATCAGTGTGAGTGCGAGCGTGTCGACGTCGGCGTCCGGCGCGATGCGGGCCAGGGCGTGTTCCGCTGTGAGGTAGGAGGCCAGCATGGACGTGGCCTCGGCCAGTACGGGGACGCCCTGTGGCGTCGTCCGGCGCAGCCGGGTGCGCAGTTCGCCTCGGAAGGTGACGAGCCCGATGATCGCCACCGCGACCGAACCGAATGTGGCCGTCAGTGCTTCGGCGAGGTGATCCGCGACGGTGCCGGTACCGGCGGTCGCGCGCAGAGCGTCGGACTGGCGGGCGATTCCGTCGACCCGGTCCCGTACGAGCTCGACCAGGAACGCGTCGAAGTCCGTGAAGTGGCGGTGCAGCACCCCTTTCGCGCAGCCTGCCTCCTCCGTGACCGCCCTGCTGGTCAGCGCGTTCGGGCCGCCCCGGAGCAGTACGCGCTCGGCGGCATCGAACAGTTGCCGGCGCACGTCTCGCAGGGCCACGCCTGTCGGCATACCCGTACCCCTCCCTCACCGGGCCCGCCCGTTGACGAGTGGGCACGTGCCCACCATAGTGGGCGCATGCCCACTTTACCGCCGGAGCGGCAGCGTTCCCCTGAAATCGACACCCATCAACTGCGAGAAGCAGCCAAGTCGTTCGGCTCCGATGCCGAGCGTTACGACCGGGCGCGGCCCCGTTATCCCGACGCCCTCGTCAACCGGATCGCCACCCCGGGCGCCCGCATCCTCGACGTCGGCTGCGGCACCGGCATCGTCGCCCGGCAACTCCAGGCGGCGGGCTGCGAAGTGGTCGGGGTCGAGCCCGATGCGCGCATGGCCGATGTGGCACGCCGACTCGGGGTCGAGGCAGAGGTGGCGACGTTCGAGGCGTGGGATCCCGGCGGGCGGGAGTTCGACGCGGTCGTCGCCGGACAGGCCTGGCACTGGGTGGACCCGGTGGCCGGAGCGACCAAGGCCGCCCAAGTGCTGCGGCACGGCGGCCGGCTGGCGGCGTTCTGGAACGTATTCCTGCTCCCTCCCGAGGTGGCGGAGGCCTTCGCCGCGGTGTACCGGCGGGTGCTGCCCAACTCACCGTTCAACCTCGATGCCCTGACGAAACAACCCCTGGACGACGCGTACCGCACGTTGTCCACCAAGGCCGTCGACGGTATGCGCGGAACCGGTGCGTTCAGCGAGCCGGAGGAGTGGCGCTACGACTGGGAGTGGTCCTACACCCGGGACGCATGGCTGGACCAAATCCCCACCCACGGCGCCCTCACCCGCCTCCCACCGGACAAACTGGCCGAGGTGCTGGAGGGCATCGGGGCCGCCATCGACTCGGTGGGCGGCGGTTTCACGATGCGTTATACGACGGTGGCGGTCACCGCGACGCGTACCGCCGAAGTCCGGTAGGGGCGCGGGGAGCCGCGCGCCCAGCCACGGACGGCCCACAGCCTCAACACCGCGCTGCCCGTGGAGCGCCTAGGCTGCACCGGTACCGGCCCGCCCGCCGATCCCGACCCCAGGAGCGCACACCGTGTTCGACCCCGTACTGGACAACCCGTACCCCGACAGCCTGCGGAGCGACGACGTCCCCGCACCGCACGAGCTGCTCGCGCCCGTGCTCGGCCTCCTCGGCACCTGGCACGGCCGGGGTCAGGGCGGGTACCCGACGATCAGCGGGGACTTCAGCTACGCGCAGGAGGTCACCTTCAGCCACGACGGCCGCCCCTTCCTGCGGTACGAGGCCCGGGCCTGGCTGATCGGCGCCGACGACACCCCCCTGCGCCCCTCCGCCCGGGAGAGCGGCTGGTGGCGGCTGCAGCCCGACGGCCGGGTGGAGGCGCTGATCACCCAGCCCACCGGCATCGCGGAGATCGCGGTCGGCTACGCGGGGGAGAACACCGTCGACCTCTCCACCCACCAAGTGGCCCTCACCCCCACCGCCAAGGAGGTCGACGCCACCCGCCGCCGGTACACCCTCACCGACGACGGCACGCTCACCTTCGTCCACGACCTCGCGGCGGTCGGCCAGCCCCTCCAGCACCACCTGTCGGCACGCCTGCGACGCAAGGCGTAGCCGCCCGTCACCCGGCGGCGCGGACACCGGGCCCGTAAGCCCAACGGCCCTGCAGGCCCTAGACCTGCGGCCAGTCCCACCCGAGCTGCAGGAAGAAGCCGAGGCGGTCGCTGACCGCCCGGATCTCCGCGATCCTGCCCTCGGCCAGCGTGAAGATCCAGATCGCCTCGACGTCGAAGCTCCGGCCGGTCGGCTCGGGCATCCGGGGGTGCGTCCCGCCATGGACACCGCGCTGGGTGACCCGGGCGACCACCCGGTCCCCCTCGCCGATCAGTTCGTCGACGCGGACGGTGAGCGGGTCGAACGCGGCGAGCTGCTGACGCAGTCCCTCGAACGCGGCACCCGGCTCGTCGGCCTCACCGTGGATGATCTTGTTGTGGTCCACGACGTCGTGCGCCATGAACCGGGACAGGTCCTCCAGCCGACGGTCGCTGACCGCCTCGAAGAAGCCCCGCACTACCTTCTTGTTGTCGTCCACCACGACAGGCCCCCCACATGATCGTTTGTTGGCGGAGGTGAGCCTAGACGCACGACTGGCTCCCCCGTCAACTCGCGTCGGCGGGGCAGTCGTCGGCTCGCCTCCCCCCGCGATCGGTCAGTTGTGCCCGAACTTCCGTGGCTGCTTGCGGGAAACCTCCTGCGGGGCCGGGCGTGTCATGTCCTGCGGTGCGGGCGACCTGGTCGGCTCCTTCGTCTCCGCCGTCGCACTGCGCTCATGGCCGCCGGTGCGGGCGCCGCGGTTCTGCCGGGTCTGCTTCTTGCCCACGACGAATGCCTCCTTCAAGGGATCCTGGAGGATGAATGCCACCAGGCTCGCATGTGCGTACGGAGATCGCATTCCGGGCATACAGTGATATATGGCGGACTCCCCCAGCGTCAGGAAGTCGCTGGAAGCCACCCCCACCGACCTGCGAGGATCACCTTCGCGCCATAGGCACCGCGCCACCGGCGCCGGTTCCAACCGTGTGGAGGGTGACGATGTACGCGATATCGCTGGGCGACGACGGCGCTGAGCTGCGCCCGATCGAGCCGTGGCAGGCCGAGGAGTTCCTCGCCCACGTGGACCGGGGGCGGGAGTTCATCGGGCAGTACAACGGTCTGCCGGACGTCGTCGCCGACCTGGAGTCGAGCCGGGCGTTCCTCCAGGCGTACGCGGAGAAGGCCGCGGCCGACGCCGGCCGGCTCTACGGCATCTGGACGGACGGCACGCTGGTCGGCGCGGTCCTGCTGCGCAAGCTGGACGTCACCCAGGGCACCGCCGAGGCGGGGTGCTGGCTGGAGCCGTCGGCGGTGGGCCGGGGCCTGGTGACCCGGGCCGTGCGCGTGATCATCGACTGGGCGGTAGAGGAGCGGGGCGTCCACCGCGTCGAGTGGTGGGTCTCCAGCGAGAACGAGCCGAGCATCGCCGTGGCCCGGCGGCTCGGGATGACCAAGGACGGCGTGCTGCGCGAGAGCTATCTGTACCGGGGCAAGCGGCACGACGAGGAGATCTGGTCGGTGCTCGCGCCGGAGTGGCGGGCGGGCAAGAAGGCCAACTGAGCAGCAGGATCAGAGGGATGGGAGCCCGGACGGCAGCGCCGACCGGGCTCCCGGCCGTTCCGGGCGCCAGGGGGGCGCACTCCAGGGCACCCCGGGCTGCCCCGAGTGACTCAACGTTCCGTCCGGATCGCCGTTCCGGCCAACCCGCCACCGTGGTCAACTCACCTCTCCGGGACGTCTTCCGGCCAGAGACCCCTCCCCAGGGCCTCACCCTCCGCGTCATTTTGCAATCCCTAAACTGCGGGATTACGCGTCGCGTACGCAGCGCTCTAGCGTGTCCGGGACGGCACATGCCCCCGCTCCCGACCACCTGCCCCCCACTCCTCCCGTAGCGGCAACTCCGCGCCACGAGGGGAAGGTACGCGCGCCCGTGCACGATCAGGCCAGCACCGTGCACGCATCGTCAACGCAATCCCGCTGCCGTCGGCCGTTGAATAAGGCGTCAGCCGACCGGAAGTCACGCCGACCGGACGTCACACTGAAGGGCAGGCAGTTGAGCACCCCATCCCCCTTTCGCTCCCCGTTACCGTCCTCCGCCCCACCTCCCGCGGACCCGCAGGTCGGCACCGCGCACCTCGACACCTTCGTCCAGGACCACCTGCCGCCCGCCGCCCTCCAGCCGGACATGCTGCTCGACCTGCCCACCCTCCGCTTTCCGCCCCGGCTGAACTGCGCGACCGAGCTCCTCGACGGCCCCTCGGACCCGGCGGACCGCGCGGGCCGGCTCGCCGTCCTCTCGCCGCACGGGGTGCGCTGGACGTACGCGGAACTGCTCGCCACCGTCTCCCGCATCGCGCACGTGCTCACCGAGGACATGGGCCTGGTGCCCGGCAACCGGGTGCTGCTCCGGGGCGCCAACACCCCGATGCTGGTGGCGATCTGGCTCGCGGTGGTGCGGGCGGGCGGTGTGGTGGTGGCCACGATGCCGCTGCTGCGGGCCAAGGAGCTCGCGTACGTGATCGACAAGGCGCGCATCACCCACGCCCTGTGCGAGTCCGCTCTCCGCGCCGAGCTGGAGGCGGCGCAGGCCGACGGGAGCCCGCTGCGGACGATGTACTTCCTCGACGAGGCGCGCGGCGACTGGGACGCGAAGGAGGACCCGGGCACGGACCTCGAAGCGGCCATGGCCGACCACTCCGACTGGTTCCCACCCGGCGACACGGCCGCGACCGACCCCTGTCTGATCGCCTTCACCTCCGGCACCACGGGGATGCCGAAGGCGACCGTCCACTCCCATCGCGATGTGATGGCGGTGTGCCGCTCCTTCCCCCAGCACGTGCTGCGGGCCACGAGCGACGACCGGTTCATCGGCACCCCCTCGCTGGCGTTCACGTACGGCCTCGGCGGGCTGCTGCTCTTCCCCCTGCACATCGGCGCCTCCGTCGTGCTGCTCGACCGTGCCTCGCCGGAGCAACTGGCCCGCGCCATCGACGAGTTCCGCGCCACGGTCTGCTTCAGCGGCCCCACCGCGTACCGCGCCATGTGCATGGACCCGGCCCCGTACGGCCTGTCCTCGCTGCGCGAGTGCGTCTCGGCGGGCGAGCCGCTGCCGCCGGTCACGCGGAAGATGTGGAAGCAGCGCACGGGCCACGACCTGATCGACGGGCTGGGCTCCACCGAGATGCTGCACATCTTCATCGCGATGCGCGGCGACGAGGCCGAGACCCGGCCCGGCGCGCTCGGGCGCCCGGTGCCCGGCTACCTCGCCGCGATCGTCGACGACGCGGGCCGCCCCCTGCCGTACGGCGAGGTCGGAGCGCTGGCCGTCAAGGGGCCCACGGGCTGCCGCTATCTCGACGACGACCGCCAGGTGGACTACGTACGCAACGGCTGGAACCTCACCGGGGACGCCTGCTGGGCCGACAAGGACGGGTACCTCCACTACCACGCGCGGCTGGACGACATGATCGTGTCGGCCGGGTACAACATCTCGCCCGTCGAGGTCGAAGGCACGCTCCTGACCCATCCGGCCGTGCGGGAGTGCGCGGCGGTCGCCGCCCCCGACGACGAGCGCGGCGCGGTGGTGCAGGCCCATGTCGTGCTCGCGGCGGGGTATCTCCCCTCCCCCGAACTGGTCCTGGAACTCCAGCAGTTCGCCAAGAGGGAGATGGCGCCCTACAAGTATCCGCGCGTCATCGCCTTCTGCGACGCGCTCCCCCGGGCCGGCACCGGGAAGGTCCAGCGCTTCCGGCTGCGCGGAGCGGGCGGCTCCGACCCGTCGGCCGAGCTGGAAGGGGTGACCGGTGACCCTGCCTCCGCCTGAACCCGGCCCGACCGGCTTCACCCAGCGCAAGCGCGTCTTCTTCCATCACTGCGACCCGGCGGGAATCGTCTTCTACCCGCAGTATCTGCTGCTCGTCAACGAGGTCCTCCAGGACTGGTTCGAGACGGGCCTGGACGTCGGCTATGCCGGACTGTTCGCCGACCGCCGGATCGGCATTCCCACCGTCCGTCTCGAATGCGACTTCCTCGCGCCGAGCCGGCTCGGCGACGCGCTGGACATCACGCTCAGCGTCGAACGCATCGGGAAGTCGTCGTTCGAGCTGCGCTACGAGTGCGCCGGGTCGCCGGGGCAGGACGTGCGCGCCCGGATCCGCGCGGTGCTGGTGACCACGTCGCTCGACGGACACGGCCCGATCCCCATTCCCCAGGACATCCGCACAGCGATGGAGCGTTACACATGACGACCGACCGTACGGACGCCACCCGCACCCACGCCCCGCAGGGAGCGGATCCGCTCGGCCTGATCGAGACCGAAGGGCTCGGCGCCGGCAACTTCTTCCGGCTGGCGGCAGCGGCGGCGAGCGAGACGACCGAGGCCGTGATCGAGCTCGATCAGCCCTATCGCGCTCCCACCGGGGCCGTGCACGAGAGACTCTCGCTGTCGGCGCTCGACGAGCTCACCGACCGGGTGGCCGCCGGGTACTACGCCGACGGCATCCGCCCCAAGGACCCGGTGGCGGTCTTCGTCACGGAGAGCGTGCGCTACCTCCTGCACTACATCGCACTGACGAAGATCGGCGCGATCCCGGTGTTCGTGAACAGCTCGCTGCCCCCGGAGATCGCGGCCGGGTTCATCGAGCACGTCGGGGCGGCCGCCGTGGTCTCCGACCCCGGGCGGCTCGCCGAGGACCGGCTGCCGATCACGTACTACACCGAGGAGCCGTACGGTCAGGGCGCCTTCAAGCTCTTCACGCACGAGGACGACGACCCGGTGCTGATCGCGCACACCTCCGGGACCACGGGCATCCCCAAGGCCGTGCAGTTCAACCACAAGGGGTTCTTCTTCGGGGTCAAGCAGCAGATCGGGGCCGACCTCGGCACGCGCATCCTGTCCGCCCTGCCGCAGAGCCACGCCTCCGCGATCTCCGTGCTGATGTCGGCGGTCGCCCGCCGCGCCACCACGCTCCTCGCGACCCGCCGGGCCCCCGAGGACATCGCCCTCGCCGTCCAGGAGTTCCGGCCGCACCTGGTCGCGGGCTTCCCGAAGACCTTCGTCGACCTGTGCCGCGTCGACCTGGACGCGTACGACCTGTCCTCGGTCGCCCGCTGGATGTCGACCGGCGACGCCAACCACGAGCGGCACATACGCAAGCTGGTGGCGCGCGGCAACCACGTCGACCGGGACGGGAACCCCCAGCCCGGTTCGCTGTTCATCGACAACTTCGGCTCGTCCGAGTTCGGCTTCGCCATGTTCCGTACGGTGCACACCCCCACGAGCGACCGCTACCAGCGGTGCATCGGCCGCCCGTTCGGCTGGGTGGAGGTCGAGATCTTCGACGCCGACGACGAGCCCGTGGCGAACGGCACGGTGGGCCGCCTCGCCCTCAAGTCGCCCACGATCACGGGTGGTTACTGGAACAACAGTCTGCTCAGCGAGAAGAACCGGATCCAGGGGTACTGGCTCACGGGCGACCTCGCCTACCGCAGCGACGACGGCCTCTACTACCACGTGGACCGGACGACGGACCGGATCACCACCGTCAACGGCGTCCTCTACAGCGCGCAGACCGAGGAGCTGATACTGCGCCACTTCCCCGACCTCGTCGACTGCTCGATCGTCGGGGTGGAGAGCGGTGACGGCGACAGCCAGGTGCCGGTCCTGACCATCGATGTTCCGTCCTCCGAGGCGGAGTTGGCGGACCTTCAGTTACGTATCAACGCCCTGCTGGCGGAGCGGAGCTGGCCGCCCGTCGAGAGGGTCCTCGTCAAGGGCGCCGACGAACACGTGGGGGTCACGGGGAAGGCACTGAAGCGGAGCATGCGGGTGGCGTTCGCGGACTCCGAGGACTGAGGCCTGCCGCCTGTTCGTCACACCGGGAACGGCCGTGTGCCGCACACGGCCGTTCTTCGGCTCTCAGGCCGTGGACCCCGGCGCGATCTCGGCGATCAGGCCCTCCACCAGCACCCTGATCTCGTCGCGGATGGGGCGCACGGCGGCCACCCCCTGACCGGCCGGGTCGTCCAGCTTCCAGTCCAGGTAGCGCTTGCCGGGGAAGACGGGGCAGGTGTCGCCGCAGCCCATCGTGATGCACACGTCCGACTCCTTCACCGCGTCCATGGTGAGGATCTTCGGGACCTCGGCGGAGATGTCGATGCCGACCTCGCGCATGGCCTCGACGGCTGCCGGGTTGACCGCCTCGCCGGGGTTGGAGCCCGCCGAGCGGACCTCGACGCGGTCCCCGGCCAGATGGGCCAGCCAGGCGGCGGCCATCTGGGAGCGGCCGGCGTTGTGGACGCAGACGAACAGGACGGAGGGCCTGCCGGAGGGGGTGGCAGCCGAGGACATGGCGCCTGCTTTCGACGTCGTTCGTTCGCGGTCGGGGGTCCGGAGCCATCGAGATCAGTACATACTGGTATCAGCTCCGAATGATGTGACAGTATCAGCCCATGATGACGTCAGTCGACACTGATCTGATCCGGGTACTGGCCGACCCCCTCAGACTCCGGATCGTGACCCTGCTCGCCCGCGAGACGCTGTGCACCACGCACCTCGTGGAGGAGACCGGCGCCAAGCAGACCAACCTCTCCAACCATCTGAAGGTGCTGCGCGAGGCCGGGGTCGTCGACACGGAGCCGTGCGGGCGGTTCACCTATTACCGGCTGCGCCCCGACGTCATCGAGACCCTCGCCGGTCAGTTCGCCGACCTCGCCCAGCGGGCGCGTATCACCGCCGAGGCGAACCTCAAACGGTCCTGCCCGTAACCTCCCACGACCGCCCGCGCCCCATCCGTACGAGGAGAACCTTGACCGCCACCGAGCCCGTCGGCACCGCCCCCGTGGCAGTTGCCGACACCCAACCCGCACCCGGCGCCGTCCCACTGGCAGCCCGGGCCGCCGCCGAATTCACGGGTACGGCGGCCCTCGTGGCGGTCGTCGTCGGCTCCGGCATCCAGGCCACCGCGCTCACCCATGACGTCGGGCTCCAACTGCTGGCCAACTCGATCGCCACCGTCTTCGGCCTCGGCGTGCTGATCACCCTCCTCGGCCCGGTCTCCGGCGCCCACTTCAACCCCGCCGTCACCCTGGCGGAGTGGTGGACCGCCCGGCGCGGCGGCGCCGGGGTCGGCCCCCGCGAGGTGGCCGTGTACCTGCCCGCGCAGCTCACCGGCGCGATCGCGGGTGCGGTCCTGGCGGACGCGATGTTCGGGGAACCGCTGGTGAAGTGGTCCACCCACGACCGCTCCGCCGGACACCTGCTGCTCGGCGAGGTGGTGGCCACGGCCGGGCTGATCCTGCTGATCTTCGGCCTGGCCCGCACCGACCGGCTCCGGTTCGCCCCGGTCGCGGTCGCCTCCTACATCGGCGCCGCGTACTGGTTCACCTCGTCGACCTCGTTCGCCAATCCGGCGGTGACGGTGGGGCGGGCGTTCACGGACACGTTCGCGGGCATAGCACCGGGCTCGGTCCCGGCGTTCGTCGGCGCCCAGGTGGCGGGGGCGGCGGTGGGGCTCGCGCTCGTCGCGCTCATCTTCGTCCGGCCGACGCCGACCCCCTGAACCACGGAGTCAGCATGCGGCGGTGCCGAGCAGCTGTCCCATCGCCGCCAGCACGCCGGGCTCGACCCGGTAGTACACCCACGTCCCTCGGCGCTCGGAGCTGAGCAGACCGGCGTCCTTGAGCTTCTTCAGGTGGTGGGAGACGGTCGGCTGCGAGACGCCGACGTCGGAGATGTCGCACACGCACGCCTCGCCGCCCGCATGTGAGGCGACCAGCGAGAACAGCCGCAGCCGCACCGGATCCCCGAGCGCCTTGAACATCCGCGCGGTCCGCTCGGCCTCCGCCGCCGTGAGCGGCCGCTCGGTCAGCGGCGGGCAGCACGGAACCACCTGCTCATCGAGGACCGGCAGCTCCACTACACGCTGATTCGACATACGCCAATATTGACATCCATCGATGCAGCGAGCAAGCTCGAAGACGTCCAGGATATTGATAAACGTCGATACAGGTGATCGGCGCGCCCCTCACTGGAGCACCGCATGAGCGAGAACCCCGCCGTCCCCGCCCTCCCGACCGTGGTCATCGGCGCCGGACCCGTCGGCCTGGCCGCCGCCGCCCGGCTCGTCGAGCGCGGTATCGAACCCCTGGTCCTGGAGGCCGGGCCCGCCGCCGGCAGCGCGGTGCGCGAGTGGTCGCACCTACGCCTCTTCTCCCCCTGGGCCGAGGTCGTCGACCCGGCCGCCGAGAAGCTCCTCGCCCCGACCGGCTGGACCAGGCCGGACGGCGCCACCTACCCCACCGGCGGCGACTGGGCCGCCCTCTACCTCCAGCCGCTGGCCGACACCCTGGGCGGCCGAGTCCGCTACGGCGCACGTGTCACGGGCGTCTCCCGCACCGGCCGCGACCGCGTGGTCGACGCCGACCGCGAGGGGCAGCCCTTCACCGTGCACGTGGTGAACGCCGAGGGGACTGAGGAGCGCCTGCTCGCCCGCGCCGTGATCGACGCCTCCGGCACCTGGTCCACCCCCGGCCCGCTCGGCGGCGACGGACTCCCGGCGCTCGGCGAGCGCGCGGCCGCCGACCGGATCTCGTACCGCGTTCCCGACCTCAAGGACCCCGCCGTACGCGCCCGTTACGCGGACAGGCGCACCGCGGTCGTCGGCTCCGGCGCCTCCGCCTTCACTGCGCTCGCCTCCCTAGCAGCGCTGGCGAAGGAGGCCCCCGGCACGCACGCCGTGTGGATCCTGCGGCGCGGAATCTCCGGCTCCACCTTCGGTGGCGGGGAGGCGGACCAGCTGCCCGCGCGCGGTGCGCTGGGCCTCGCCGCCAAGGCCGCCGTGGGCGAGGGGCATGCCGACGCGGTCACCGGGTTCCGCGTCGCCGCCGTGGAGCGGACGGCCGACGGGCTCGTCCTGGTCGGGGACGACGGCCGACGGCTCGACCCGGTCGACGAGGTCATCGGCCTGACGGGCTTCCGCCCCGACCTCTCGTTCCTCCGTGAACTCCGGCTCGCCCTGGACGAGCGCCTCGAAGCCCCGGTCGGGCTCGCGCCGCTGATCGACCCCAATGTCCACTCCTGCGGCACCGTGTACCCGCACGGCGCCAAGGAACTCTCCCACCCGGAGAGCGGCGTCCACCTGGTCGGCATGAAGTCCTACGGCCGCGCCCCGACCTTCCTCGCCCTGACCGGTTACGAGCAGGTCCGCTCCGTCGCCGCGGCCCTCGCGGGCGACCACGAGGCCGCCGAGCGCGTCGAGCTCACCCTCCCGGAGACCGGGGTCTGCGGCGGCGCGGGCCTGTTCGACGAACCCGAGGCCGGGGCGGCGGGCGGCGGATGCTGCGCCACCCCCGACACCATCCAGATCGGCGCGGCCACCCGTAGCTGCTGAACCACCCCGTCCAGTACGGACGCTCAGTCCTCCGTCCGCTCCGCGAACACCTCGCGCGCCGCCGCGATCCCGTTGAGGGCGGCGGGGAAACCGGCGTATCCGGCCATCTGCGTGATCACCTCGACGACCTCCTCGCGGGTACCGCCGACGTTGAGCAGTCCGTGGATGTGCACGCGCAGCTGCGGGGCGGCGGTGCCGAGGGCCGTGCACATGGCGACGGTGGCCAGCTCGCGGGACTTGAGGTCGAGGCCGGGGCGGGAGTAGACGTCCCCGAACGCGAACTCGATGATGTAGCGCCCCAGGTCGGGGGCGATGTCCTGGAGGGAGGCGACGACGGCGTCGCCCGCGTGCCCGTCCACTTCGGCGAGCTTGGCGAGGCCGCGCTCGTACCGCTGGTCGCGCTCGCCCGTCTCGGTCGGCTCGTAGGCGAGTCCGGGCCGGTCGCGGAACGCCTCGCGCGCCACCGCGATGCCGTTGAGCGCCGCGGGGAAACCGGCGTATCCGGCGGTGTGGATGAGCACCTCCACGACGTCCGCCGGGGTCACGCCCACGTTGAGCGCCCCGTCGATGTGGAAGCGCAGCTGGGCGGCGGCCGTGCCCATCGCGGCCAGCGCGGCGACGGTGGCGACCTGGCGCTGCTTGAGGGTGAGCCGGTCGTTGGCCAGGAGCTCCCCGTAACCGAAGGAGACCGTCATCCGGCCGAGGTCGGGGGCGATGTCCGCGGTGCTGTCGAGCACGGCGGGCCGCTCCTGGCCGCCGATCTCGCGCAGCAGTGCGAGGCCGCGCTCGAAGCGCTCGTCGGCGGTCGTGGCGGCGGGAGTGGCGTGGGAAGCGGTTCCGGAGTTCTGTGCGCTGTTCATATGACCGAAACTAGAGGCTGGAGCGCACTCCAACGCAAGCGGACCGCCCCGGCGAAAAAACCGCCACGGCGTCTGCCGCGGCGCACCGGGGCGGCCGCTCACAGGTGAGGAAGAACAACGTATGGCAGAAGAGATCGCGACGGGCGGGCGGTACGTGGAGCTCTCACCGCCCGCCCCGAGGACGACGGCCGGCACGGTCGAGGTGTGGGAGTTCTTCTGGTACGGGGACCCGCACTCGTACGCCATCGAGCCGACCGTGCGCCGCTGGGCGGGCAGGCAGACGGGGGTGACGTTCGTCCGCGTCCCGGCTCCCTTCGGCGGGCCGTGGGACGCCCACGCGCGGATGCACTTCGCGCTTGAGGCCCTGGCGCACGCCGACACCGGGACGATGCGGGCGGTGTACGAGGCGGTCCAGCACGACGGGAAGCGGCTGACCGGGGCCGAGGAGCAGGCGGACTTCCTGGCCCGGCTCGGCGTCGACCGCGCGCGGTATCTGGAAGTCCTCAACTCCTTCGGTGTGCAGGGCCAGTTGGCCGCCGCCAAGGCGCAGGCGCGGCGGGCCGGTGTCCAGGGTGTCCCCACCTTCCTCGTCAACGGGAAGTACCGGACCGACCTCAAGACCGCGGGCGGCGCCGAGGACTTGGTGCGGGTGGTCGAAGGGCTCGTGGCCATGGCGCGTACGCGGTAGCCGCGGCCCCACCGGCCGCCGATCGGGATCCACTTGCGTCGCAGGACCGATACTTCATCACCCCGGCGAGTGATCCTCCGAACCACGTGTCGGTTTCCCGGCGGCGATGGGCATGGCGGCAGCGAACCCGTGCCGCAAGCGGCACACCCCGACAGACGGGAACGCCTCCATGCCCCTCCCCTCCCAGCTCAAGACCGGTGACGTGCTGCTGACGCGCGGCACGGGACACCTCTCCCGCGCCATCTGCCTCCTGGACGGCTCCGACATCAGCCACGCCCTGATCGCCGTCGGGCCTGACACCGTCGCCGAGTGCGTCGGCGAGGGCCTGCGCACCATCACCTACGCCCAGGCCCTCGACGAGCACGACCTCGTCGTCGGGCGTACGCTGACCCGCCCGGCGGACATGGCCCCGGTCATCGAGGGGGCCCACCGCTATCTCGGCTCCCGCCACGCCTACGCCCATCAGCAGATCGTGCTGCTCGCCGTGCTGGCCGTCACCCGCCGCATCCCGCTGCCGCTGGGCGGAAAGCGCATGGTGCGTGCGGTCCTCGACCAGGCCGCCGGGGTCCTGAACACGATGGCCGAGCGCGGCCAACAGCCCATGATCTGCTCCGAGTTCGTCTACCGCTGCCACGCGGAGGCGCGGCCCACACCCCCGTACGCGCTGCGCCTGCAGGGCGAGCCCGCTGCCCGGGCCGAGGGGCGGACGCTCCTGGACTGGGCCGAAGCCCACCCGGCGCTCCCCCGCGTCCCGCTGACGGCCCCTGCCGCACTGGGGGCGTACGACCACGCCGGCGTCGAGGCGGCGCTCGCACCCGTGCTCTCCGCCTACCACGCGGCCGTCGGCAAGGCGAACGGCCTCCCGGCGGCCCAGCGCCTGCCCGGCGTGGGCGCCCTGGCCGACCCGAGCGACGAGGAGTTGTTGGCGTCCATGACGGCGTTCGGCACCGCGCTGCACCAGGCTACCGACGCGGACCACGCCGAACGCCTGACACCTCATCAGGCCCTGACGGCGATCCGCACCACCGAGGCCGAGCCGAACTTCGTCACCCCCGGCGACCTGCTGCACAGCCCCTCCCTCACCGAGAAGTACCGCGCGCCCATCGGCAGACCGACCGCCGCCGTCGCCTCAGGTCGCCCCGACCAGCGCTGACCTCCGTCCGGCAAGAGCGCCGAACGCGACACCCGTCGCGCGGTATCGGACAAATACCTCCCGATCCCGTCAAAGATCCGTTCTGTTCAACGACAAGTCGCCGAATGTTCACCCTCCGTACTCCTAAAGTCTGGGTGTCTCACCGCGTACTCACAGGGAGCGGAGCCATGGAATCGTTGCGTCACCTCACCGCGCACCTCGGTCTCGACCTCACGGCGATAGGTCTGCTGACCTTCGCGATCTACTACCCGAGACACCGTCGGCGCGACCTGGTGCCCGCGTATCTGTCCCTGAACGTGGCCCTGTTCACCATCGTCGCGGCCCTCGCGGAAGTCGGCGGCAGCGGTGGCACGGCGATCGGGTTCGGGCTCTTCGGCGTCCTGTCGATCATCCGGCTGCGCTCCGACGCCGTACAGCACGAGGAAGTGGCGTACTACTTCACCACCCTCGTCCTGGGCCTCATCTGCGGGCTGCCGCACCTGGCGTTCGGATTCGCCGCCGCGCTCAGCGCCGTGCTCCTGCTGGTCGTCTACACCGCGGACCACCCGAGGCTGCTCTCGGGGGTGCGCCGCGCGGTCATCACCCTCGACGCCGTGCACAGCGACCCCGCCGCGCTCCGCGCGGACCTCGCGCTGCGGCTGGGCGAGCCGCTGCACTGGTCGGTCATGGAGGTCGACTTCGTACGCGACCTCATGGTCCTCGACGTCCGCTACCGCGAACCCGGCGCGGGCGCGGCCCGTCGGCGGGCCTCCGGCGCCGAGACCGTGCGCCGCGCCGAGCCCGTACTGGACGCGGCATGAGCACCACGACAACAGCGCCCACGTCGGTGGCCTCGCACGCCATCAGCGAGGCGGCCCACCGGGCCGACCCCATCTCCCTCGCCGAGCTCAACGAGCGGTCCGCGCTGCTCGCCCGCTTCGACCGCAGCTATCTGGTGCCCACGGCGACGTTCCTGCGCGTGATCGGCCAGCTCACCCGGCCGACCCACCACGGCGTGCCGTTCCGGGCTCTGACCATCGACGACCGCCGGGCCTTCCGCTACCACTCCGTCTACTACGACACCCCCGGGCTCCGGTCCTTCCACGACCACCGCCAGGGCCGCCGCCTCCGTTTCAAGATCCGCGAACGGCTCTACGCGGACAGCGGCGAGCGGCAGTTCGAGATCAAGCTCAAGGGCGGCCGGGGCGACACCGTCAAGCACCGCAGCCCCCTGACGGGCACGGACACCCCGCTGGACGAAGGCCCTCGGGCGTTCCTCGCGGACACCCTGCACCACGCGTACGAGATCGCTCCTCCGCCGGTACTGCACCCCTCGCTCAGCACCGACTACCTCCGCTCGACGTTCGTGGCGGACGGGCAGCGGATCACCTGCGACGCCGGGCTGGTCTGCGTCGATCTGCGCACCGGGGAGACCGTGCGCTGCGACAGCGGTCTGGTGCTCGTCGAGACCAAGTCGGCCGAACACCTCACCGAGGCCGACCGCCTCCTGCACGCCCACCGCGTACGGCCCGCCGTCTTCACCAAGTACTGCGGCGCCCTCGCCGTGCTGCGCCCCGCCCTTCCCGCCAACCGCTGGCGCCGCGCCGCGCGCCGGGCGTTCACCACCGACGGGGCAGGCCCTCCATGAGGCCGCCGGACCGCGTTGCGTAGGCTCGGACGCGAACTACCGCTCCACGGGGGACAAGGCCGGCGAACATGGGACTGCGACTCAAGATAGGCGTCACGATCACCGTGACCGCCACCCTCGCGGCGGTGGTCACCGCGAGCCAGGTCCCGGTCCTGCTCACCAACCGCGAGTGCGACGTCCAGCGCGAACGCCTGCTCTACGCGGCCCGGCTCACCGAGCAGCAGGGCAGGCCCGCCCTGGGCCTGGGGCTCACCATCGCGGTGGGCCAGGCCGCGGTGCTGGGCGCACAGCTCTCCTTCGACAACCACGCCGACAGCGGCGCGCAGGCCACGCCTCCCCTTCCCGCCACAGCAGAGACCGACCGGTGACACCACGCTCCTTCGTGGAAGCGGGTGACCACCGGTCGGCCTGTTACCGCGCGGGGAGCGTCACATCGGGTCGATGCCGCCGCTGCCCATCTGGTCCGTCTTCTTGCTCTCCTCCTGCAGCCGACGCGCCTTCTCCTTCAGCCGCTCACGCTCTGCCGGGTCGCTGGCGCGCTCCGCGGCCTGCTCCAGCTGCTGCGCCTTCTGGCGCATCTGCCGGGAACGGCCGCCGGACTCGTCTGCAATGCTCATGATCACTCCTGAGATCTGTGGGGGGAGCGGACGCCACCAGGGAACCAGCGCCGCCCGCACCACGCATCCGGAACGGTCACGCACCGCTATCCCCCCAGGACAGGCACTCGTACGGCGCCGGGCGGGATGCCGGGCGGAGACGGGCGTGCTCTGCTGGCCCTGGGTACGGACCGCCACCGTGGCGGTGGGGAGGCAGGAGACCCGTTCCGCAGAGGAGAACCCGATGGCGATCTTGATGCAGATCGAGCTGCCCGGTGTGACGACGGACCAGTACGACGCCCTCAACGCCAAACTCCAGGCGCTGCCCGGCAACACCTTCGAGGGCTGTCTGTCGCACGTCTGCGTCCCGGCGGGCGGAGGTGTGCAGATCACCGACCTGTGGGAGTCCGAGCAGCACATGCGGAAGTTCATGGAGATCGTGACGCCGCTCGCGACCGAGGCCGGTATGCCCCAGGGCCCCGAGCCGAAGATCTCCCAGGTGCACAACCACTTCGTGCCCGGCACCTGAGCGCTTCGCTGGAAGGGCGGGTATTCGGCTGCGGGCCGTCTGTGGCTGGTCGCGCAGTTCCCCGCGCCCCTTCGGGGCACGCGGCACCCGGCTCTGCGCGGAGGGCTTCCGCGCGACCCCAGCGTGGGCCTCCCCTGCGTCACGATCACCAACTAGCGTGATCGGTTGGGTTGTTCAGGGCTGGCGCACGTAAACCGTCCTGCCCTCCTTGAGGGTCCGGAGCACCCGGATGTCCTTGATCTGCTCGGGACGCACCCTGAGCGGGTTGGCGCTCAGCACCACGAGGTCGGCCAGCTTGCCCACCGCGATCGAGCCCTTCGTGGCCTCCTCGAAGTACTGGTGGGCGGCGTGCAGCGTGGTCGCCCTGACCGCGTCGAGCGGTGCCACCCGCTGGTCCTCGCCCAGCACGTGTCCGCTGCGGGTGGTGCGGGTGACCTGGCTCGACAGGATCGCCAGGGAGCTGGGCAGCGCCACCGGGCCGTCGTGGTGCGAGGTGTAGACCATGCCGCGTTTGAGGGCCGAGGCGGCGGGCGAGATGCGCGCCGCCCGCTCCTCACCCAGGACGGTCTCGCGGTACCAGTCGCCCCAGTAGAACGTGTGCATGGAGAAGAACGACGGGATGACGCCCAGCTCCTTCATCGCGTCGAGCTGGTCCTCCCGGGCGGTCTGGGCGTGGACCGCCACCGGGCGCGGGTCGGCGGGCCGGTGGCGGGTGGTGGCCTGCCGCAGCGCCATGACGAACTGGTCGATCGCGGCATCGCCGTTGACGTGCGCGAGCACCTGCCAGCCCTTGGCGTACGCGCCGCCGACCGCCTCCACCACCGCGTCGTCCGTCATCGCCGGATAGCCCCGGTAGCGGGGGTCGTCCCCGGGCGGGGTCAGATACGGCCGGGTCAGCCAGGCCGTCCGCCCCTGCGGCGAACCGTCGAGGCCGACCTTCACCCCGCCGATGCGCAACCGCCCCCGGTACTCGGGCACCGACACCTCCGCATCCTTCAGATGCTCGGCCAACGAGACGTCCGGGTAGGCCACCACATCGATGTCCAACAACCCCTGCGCGGCGGCCGACTCCAGGATCTCCAGATCCTTGAGGGACATCACCCGCCCGTCCTGCGCGGTGGTGAAGCCATAGGCGGCCATCGCCCGCTGCCCGAGCAGGACCAGCCGGATCCGCTCCTCGTCGTCGAAGTCCTTCGACGAGAGGCCCCAGGCTTGGAAGAACGCGGCTTCCTCCAGGACACCGTTGGGCTCGGTGCTGTCGGGCCGCCGACGGATGACTCCGCCCTTCGGGTCCTGCGATTCCGCGTCGAAACCGAGGAGTTCGAGGGCCTTGCTGTTGACGGCGCCCAGGTGGCTGGACTGGTGGATGACCAGCACGGGCCGGTCCCTCGACACTTCGTCCAGGTCGTCGCGGGTGGGGTGCTCCCGGCCCGCGAGCTGGGCGTCGTCGTAGCCGAAGCCGACGATCCACTCCCACCGGTCGCCGCTCTCGCTCGCCGTCCACGCCTCCAACTCCCGCCGCAGCGCGGCGATGTCGTCGACCGGGCCGTCGGGCGGCGGCAGCAGGTTGGCCGCGCCCGCCTGGAACCCGATCAGCGACACATGGCTGTGCGCGTCGACGAATCCGGGCAGCAGGGTCCGCCCGCCGAGGTCCACCATCTCCGTGCCGGGGCCCGCCAGCGCCAGCACCTCCGCCAGCCGGCCGACGGCCGCGATCCGGCCGTCCCTGACCGCCACCGCCTCGGCGGTCGGCCTGGCGGCGTCGACGGTGACGATGTCGCCGCCGAAGTAGATCGCGTCGACGTCCGGTACAGCGGGGCCGGTTGCTGCCATGAGTGATCCTCCACAGGTCGGATGGGGTGGCGGCCCCGAAGGGCCCGTGCGGCACTGTCGATGTCGTACGGAAGGGGCGCGCGGAAGGGGTCGTACGGAGGGGTCTGCTGCCGGGCCGCGGCACCGCGCCGCCCGGTCACAGCATGGCCAGGTGCGCCTCCACATACGGGACCGCCACCGACTCCGCCGGGTGGGCCGCGCCGAGCATCGGGTGGACGTTGACCTCGAACACCACACCGCCGTTCTCGGCGGCGAGGTCGACGCCGCCGAAGCGCAGCCCCACGGACTTCGTGGCGGCGACCGCCAGCTCGCACAGGTCCAGCGGCAGGTCGTCGACCGGCATGGGGGTGCAGGCCGCGCCCTGGGCCTCGTTGCAGGGCGCGTCGGAGCGCAGCTGAACGTGTTCGCAGGCCTGCACGGCACGCCCGTCGAGCACCGACACGCGGAACTGGTGGCGCTGCCCGGCGGCGTTGAAGTTCCCGGCGTCCCGCGAGATCAGCCAGTCCTGCTCGGAGTCGGCGTAGCGGGCGAGGGCCTGGAAGAGCTGCTCGAACGTGGTGATGTGCAGGACGTCGTTGCCGCAGGTCCCTAGGGCGGGCCGGGCCCAGACGTCGCGGCCGAGCCGGTCGAACGCGGTGGCGGCCGCGTCCACGCTCGGCCGCGTCAGGGTGACGGTCTCCATGTGCGGGATGCCGTGGAGCGCGAAGCGCGCCATCGTCATGTTCTTGTCGGTGGCCGCCCGCCACGCGTCGGCGTCCGTCCCCAGCGAGACCGTCCCGTACCGTCGCAGCAGCCGCTGGAACGGCTCGAAGCGGCGGCGCTCCGGCGGCTGGATCTCGTAGATGAGCACGGCCGAGGGGGTGACCGCGATGTCCTCCTCGGGGACCTCCAGGCGGACCACGGAGTCCTTGATGTGCGTCCGGCCGTCCCCGCCGGTCAGGAAGTGCCGCGCGTCGACCAGCACCGGCGGCCGTCCCGTCAGAAACTCGACGGCAGCGGCAAGAGCGGCGCGGCTGCCCTCCGTCGAGCTGTGATCCGTCATCAGAACGATCTCGCGGTCACTCATCCCGGCTTGGTCCCCTTGCCCCCTCGCGGCCGACGCGAAGGATGAAGAACCTGCTGCGGTGCTGCGGACAGAAACGCCTATCGAATCTACGGAGACCCCGCGCCGGACCAAAGGGGACTTTCCGTCAACCTGGCGGGGCGAGCGGTCCGGTCCCACGGGTCCACCGGCGAACGCCTACTCGGCCCCCGCCCCCTCCCCCTCACGGGCCGGGACCAGCGTGATCCTGGTGTCCAGGCTCCCCTTCTTCGCCCGGAACGCGACGAGGTTCCTGGCGCCGCGCAG
Organism: Streptomyces melanogenes; assembly: GCF_014649795.1. Taxonomy (GTDB): domain Bacteria; phylum Actinomycetota; class Actinomycetes; order Streptomycetales; family Streptomycetaceae; genus Streptomyces; species Streptomyces noboritoensis. The sequence continues at coordinate 607,987 of NZ_BMTS01000001.1, read as the reverse complement.
CCGCAGCCGGGCCCGGACCTGGAAGGACGCCGTCACGGGCGCTCCCGCCGGGGCGCTGATCAGCAGCCGCAGCTCGCGGTTGGTGTGCAGATAGCTGTCGTCCGTGGCCTGGAAGTCCCAGTACGCCTTGTGGAAGCCCGTCCCGGACGCGGTGAGTGTCGGGAAGTGGACCGTACGTCTGCGGGTCAGCTCGGGGCGCAACTCCACGTCGACCGGGACGACCGCCGTGGAGAACGTCAGCCCCGCCCCGACCGTCGTCTCCACCTCGACCGGCGTCTCCTCGACCTCGCTCGGCGCCATGTCCTCGATGACCGCGCCCGGCGTCGCCGTCAGGTCCACGACGAGACGCGACCAGACGAACCGGCACTCCGGGTGGGCGTGCACGATGAGCATCAGCCCGACGTCGTAGGCGACCCGGCCCGGCCCGGCATCCGAGGACACCACCCGCTCGGGCTCCCGTACCGCGATCCCGACCCTGTTGCCGTGGCCCCGCAGGGTCAGCTCCCGCTCCTCGGCGGTGAGGAACCCGGCCCGGTCGGCCTCCTGCTCGTCCACTTCGAGCGCGCCTTCGGCCACCACCACGAAACGGTCGTCGTCCATGTACCGCGTTCCTTTCCCGTGCGGATCGTTGTTCGGTCCGCCATGTTCGGTGTCGTACGCCGTCGGCTCCTCCGGCAGCGCGCTCACGCCCACGCCCCCATCAGGACGAACCCGGCCCAGTGGTCGAACCTGGCGTCGTCGGCGCGGGCCGCCAGTGCCGCTCGGCGCAGGGCCTCGGCCTTGCCGGTGCCACGCCCCAGTTCGGCGTAGAACCCCGCCATCAGCCGCCGTGTCGAGCTGTCCGGTACGGTCCACAGGCTGACCAGTACGGATCCGGCGCCCGCGAAGAGCAGCGCCCGGGTCAGGCCCATGGGGTCCTCGGAGGCGTCGGCGTGGGAGACGCCGGTCTCGCAGGCCGAGAGGGTGACCAGGTCCAGGGCGGGTGCCTGGGCGCGCAGGATCTCGCGTGCGCTGAGCACCCGGTCGGCCATGACCAGGCCCGACGCCAGCGGGTCCGGAGCGGAGAACCTGGCGTGCGCGGCCACGTGCACGGTGCCCACTGAGCCGAGCGCCGCCAACACGGCGTCCCCGGTGGCCGCCGGGCCGATGCGCGGGGGCACCTCCCAGAGCGCCGCCAACTCCTCCGCTTCCAGGCGTGCGTTGGGGAGGTCGCCGGTCGGGTCGCCGAACACGGCGTGCGCGTTCCTGGCGCGTTCACGGGCGGCGAGGCGGCGGGAGTGCAGCAGCGAGGCGCTGGGGGTGACGACCACGGAGTTGCGGGCGAGGAACACGTCCGGCCCGTGGCGCACCGCGCCGAGCGGCACGTGGTGCAGCGGTCCGGTGGGGCAGACGACCACAGTGTCCCCGGGGTCGCAGAGGTCCGCGAGCGGGGCGACCACGCCCGCCAGCTCGTGGTGGAAGAGGTCCTCCAGGTCCACGGCGAGCTCGTACACCCGCGCCGCCGAGCCGAAGTTGGCGGCGACGAACCGGCTGAGGCGCTTGCGGTCGACGCGCGCCACGGCGACGCGGACATGCTCATCGGCGCCGCCCACGGCAAGGAAGGCGAGCCGGTCGTCGTCGAGGAAGAGCAGGTTCACCACGACGGCGCGGCCGGTCGACGAGCCCGCCTCCTGCCCGGCGAGCATCGCGGCCACCGCCGAGTGGGATGTCGGGCGGGCTTGACGGACGGCCACGTATTCCTGCGCGGCCGGGGTGGCGGATTCCATCGCGTTCCAGGTTTCCCCCAATTCCTTTTCGAGGGACTGGAATTGTGGCCAGAATGCGGAATCCCTGGCGGGAAGGGCGCGCAAAACGCGTCGTCTGCTCAGCAGCGCCGCCTCGGTTCGGGCCAGTTGCGCGGGCACCTCGCGCGGCACGGTCAGTTCGGCTTCACCCAGCACGTCGAGGAAGCTTCTCGCGCGGAGGGTCTCCACTGTGCGCCATGCTTCGTCGAAGAAGGCCGGACGTTCTTCCCCGGACTCCCTCGCGAGTTGCACTTGTGTGCGGGCCAGCGAAACATAGACGTCCGCGCGGTCGTTCTGCACGGCCATGCGCGACTTCTCGTCGAAGGCGCCGTGGCGGACCTGCTCGGCCACGGCGGTCGCCAGCCGCAGGAACCGTTCCGCCGCTCTGAGCTGGTGGCTCTGCTCCAGGTAGTCGGCCACTTCACGCAGGATCGGCCACGCCTGGTCGGCCGCCGCGATGCGCAGCAGCCTGCCGTCCGCCGTCTCCCAGGTATCCGCGTCATCCGGTGCGGTCGGCGCGCTGCAGTACTCCAGCGAGCGCAGGTAATACTCCAACGCGTCGCCCAGATCGGGACGGTCGCGGAATACGCGCGCCCTGCTCATATGGATACCGGTGAGGCGGATCGCGCTGACCTTGCCCTCGATCAACTGGGCCGCCCTGTCCAGGAGGGCGAGTGCGTTGCGCGCGTTCCCGAGGGAGTGGTGTGCGTCCGCCATCGCATGGTAGGCGTGGCTGGCGTTCTCGGCCACGCCCGGTGCCAGGGTTTCCGTGTTCGCGATGTCCACGGCCCGCTGGAAGTACGAAAGGGCCCGGTCCGGCTCTTTGCGCCACAGGTGGTATCTGCCGCGCAGGATCAGCGCGTTGATCTCCTCCCCGGCGATCGGCACACCGTGTTCCCGCTCGATCGCACCGCCCTTGTGGCTGAGCGACCAGTACCGCTGCGCGGCGCTCTCGTCGCCGAGCTGCCGGGCGGTCGCGGCGAGGCGGCCGTACAGGTCACGGCGGTCGCCGGTGACGGACAACAGCCGTTCCACCATGGGCCGTTCGGTGATCGAGTGCCGCTCGCGCACCTCGTCCTCGGCGTCGAAGTACCGCTCCGCCTCCAGCAGCAGATCGTGCGCGTGGGCGATGGCTCCCTGGAGCTCCTCGTTGTCGGCCATGCCCATGAGCGCCATGGCGATGCGTTTGTCCCTGCCGTATCCCATGACGCTGTCGGCCGGTGTGTAGTCGGCGGGGAAGGCTTGGGCCAGCCTCATCTCAACCGCCGACCAATAGTGCGCCTGCTCGACGTTCCGGTCCTTCACCCGATACGTGTACGCCACCGCGTTGGTGGCCCAGATCAGCAGTTCCAGCCGGGGCGGGTTCGGCCGGGCCAGCCAGGCGGAGAGAGCCGCCTCGTCGTCGACGCGGTCGAAGAAACCGTCGTAGTCCGGGTTCTCACGGCACTTGGCGAGCAGCGCGTCGCCCAGCGAGCCCGCGGCACCCGGCGGGCGGGCATCACTTCCGTCCGCCCGGTAGTCCGTCGGCCGCCAGGCCGAGACCGGCGGCCCCCACAGCGACCGGAACGCCTTCTCCTCACCGCTCATGGGCGTCGGCGCTCCGCCTGGGCGGCCCGCACCTGTTCGAGCGCGAGGCGCGCCCCGCCGTATTCCGGGTCCAGGGCGAGGGCCTGCTCGTAGCACTGCCGGGCGAGGGCCAGGTCGCGGCCGCCGCGCTGGATCGCGTCGCCCAGGAACCGGTACGCCTGCGGGGTCGGCTCGATGGCGATCGACTCGGTGAACTGCGCTGCCGCCATGTGGTACTCGCCCAGCATGTAGTAGGCGTCCCCGAGGCCCAGGTGCGCGAGCGTGAAGTCGGGGTTGAGCTCGATCGCCGCCCGGTAGGCGGTGATCGCCTCGCGGTAGCGGCGCTGGCGGAACAGGTCCTCGGCGTGGGCGCAGCGCTCCTCTGCGGGCGTCAACCGCGGCTCGGGCGCGGGCAGGAGCTCCAGGATCCGCTCGTACAGCTTCGGGTCCTTCGCCGCGACGTCGGCGCGGAGCGGGCCCGACTCGTCGCCCTGAGCGATGATGACGGCCGCCATGATGTGGGCCTGCATCTCGTGCTGCCCGAGCTCGGCAAGGCGCGGGTCGAGGGTCAGGGAGCCGTTCTCGTGGTGGGCCAGCAGCTGCGGTCTCGGGGCCTGCTCCTTGCGCATCATGGAGGGCGGCGCCATGGCCTCCAGGGGGTGCGCGGGGTTGAGCGCGCGCAGCCGCGCGGCCCACTGCCCGCAGGTGGGGTCCCCTTCCCTGGTGCCCAGCAGGACCAGGTGCGTCAGCGTCTCGACGTCCGCCTGCCCCGGCGGATCGCCGATGTGCTCAAGGAGCAGCGCCTTGGCCTCGTCCCAGCGGCCGACCTCGGTCAGCGCCCGCGCCAGCGCCCTGACGGTCTCCGGGCGCCGGTCGCCGTGGACGCGCAGGTCGTGGAGTACGGTCACGGCGGCGTCCCAGTCGCGGGCCTCCTCCAGGACGGTGACGAGGCCGTCGGTGGCGTGGGACGGCTTGCCGTCGCGCCGGCGCAGTTGGTCGATGGAGCGGGCGAGCGCGGCCGCCGTGGCGGGTCGGCGCTGTACGGTCGCCGCCAGCGCGGCGCTCAGCATGTCGACGTCCTCGTCCGTCACGGCCTCCGGCAACGCCGCCTCGGGCAGCGACGGGTCGTCGATCAGGGCGTGGACGGTGCGGAGCATCGCGAAGAAGTGGTCGAGCGAGTTCGTGAGCCGGTCCGCGCAGCCCGGGTCGGCGGCGGCGAGGGCGCCGAAGGCCAGGGTGAGGCCGGTCGTGGGCTCGGCGCCGAACAGGAGGTCCAGCTTGCCCGCCTCGGCCGCCACCGCCGCGAGGCCCTCGCGCAGGGGTGCCCCGGCGTCCCGGTAGCCGATCCGGGCGAGCTGGAAGTGCCGCTCGGCGTCCGCCGCCTGGAGCCGGAGCGCAAAGCCGACGAGGAAGTGGCCCGCCGCCCGGCCCTCCCCGGCGTGGAAGTCGAGCGCGATCAGCGCCCGGCCGATCGGCTCGGTGTCCCGCTGCCCGGCCCGTACGGCCGCCCGGCCCCGCTCAAGGAGCGCCGGAAGGTAGACGGAGAGGCCGTCCGGCCCGGCGTCGCGCGTCAGCGCGGCGAGCTCCTCGGGGGACGCGGCGAGTGCGGCGTCGATCCACCGCGCCTGCTCCCGGTCCAGCACACCGCGCCAGGGGGCGGTGTCACCGGCCCACTCCCGGCCTATCAGCTCGAACAGCATCCAGTCCCCCCGGTGAAGTCACCGGCCCGTCCGGTACGCACCTGAGGTCGTCGTCCGGTCGCGGCCGTGCTCGTCGAGCTGGATGCTAATTCCCCGAACAGCCGTGCGCCGCTGGGTTCTTGTTATTGCCACGCATCCTGCACGCCGCGCCCGCGGCCCGCCCGTCTCTCGCTCCACCCGGTATACGCCTCCGCGAGATACGTCGAGCCCGCCATGGAGTCCACCACCGCCGCCAGTTCGCCGAGCTGGCGGCGGACGTCGAAGTCGGTGGTGCCGGGGGCGCGGTGGAGCATGGCCGTTATCCAGTACGAGAAGTGCTGGGCGCGCCAGACGCGGCGCAGGGCGCGGGGGCCGTACTCGTCGAGGGCGGTGCGGTCGCCCTTCACCAGGGCTCTCTCCAGACCCTCGGCGAGCAACCGCACATCCGCCAGGGCCAGGTTGAGGCCCTTGGCGCCGGTGGGCGGGACGGTGTGGGCGGCGTCGCCGGCGAGCAGCATGTTGCCGTAGCGCATCGGCTCGCACACGAAGCTGCGGAAGCGCAGCACCGAGCGGTCGGTGACCGGGCCCTCCTTGAGGGTGAAACCGTCGGCGCCGCGCACCCGTGCCTGCAGTTCGTCCCAGATCCGGTCGTCCGGCCAGGCCGCCGGGTCCTCGTCCGGGTCGCACTGGAAGTACATGCGCTGGACGGACTCCGTACGCTGGCTGATGAGGGCGAAACCGCGCTCGGAGTGGGTGTAGACGAGCTCGGGGGCGCTGGGAGGGGCCTCGACGAGGACGCCGAACCAGGCGTACGGGTACTCGCGGAAGAAGTGGGTGCGCGCCGCCTCGGGCACGGTGGAGCGGCACACCCCGCGCGAACCGTCGGCGCCGACCAGGATGTCGCAGCGTATCTCCCTGGCCACACCGTCGGCGTCGGTGAACAGGATGCCGGGCGACTCGGCGGTCAGGTCGACCACTTGGGTATCCGAGACGCCGAAGCGTACGTCTCCCACGTCGCGCGCGCGGGCGTCGGCGAGGTCGGTGAACACATCGGTCTGCGGATAGAGCCACACGCTCTCCCCGACCAGCGCCCGGAAGTCCACGCGGTGGCTCTCGCCGCCGAAGCGCAGCGCGATCCCGTCGTGCGGATGGCCGTCGCGGCGCACCCGCTCCGACACCCCGGAGTCGGTCAGCAGGCGGACGTTGTCGGCCTCCAGGATGCCCGCGCGGCTGGTGCCCTCGATCTCGGCGCGGGTGCGGTGGTCGACCACCACCGAGTCGATCCCCGCGCGGGCGAGCAGGTGCGAGAGCATCAGCCCGGCCGGGCCCGCGCCGACTATGCCGACCGCGGTCCGGATGGGGGCTTGGGGCATGGCTCGTCCCTTCGAGTCGAACGGAGGCCGTGCTCCGCCACCGAGTGCGTCCGGCATGCACCGGGTGCGTCCGGCACGTCCCGCAGAAGGTTAACTCCCCGTGCCCGCTGTCCAGTTCCCCGTTTCGAACAGCCCGGACCACTCCGCTGCATTTGGTCCGTACCCCCGGCCGAAAATAATCCGGTTGCCCTGATGATCAGGACTGTCCGAATCGGAACTTGCGACTCCTCTACGCCCTCGGGAAAGTTGAATGCAGTACTCACCGATGCGAAAGGGGAGCTCAGTGGTCTCCACTGCCTCCACGGGTCGCCCTCGCGGGCGTGGCATGCACCGGTGCGAGGGCACCCGGTCCCACCACGCCGGAAGGCGACCACCGGCGCCGACCATGGCCGAAATGACACCTTCACCATCGTCACCATCGCATGGGGGATCATGTCGACAGTTCCTGACTTAGCGAACGAGGACCGCGCCGACCACTTCCTTCCGCTCCAGCGGTACATCAGCGAGCACTGCGTCTGGCTGCCCATCGAATCGCTGCTGCCCGCCGATTCCCCTCGTCTCAACGGCGAGAGCACGGAGCACGTCCGGCTGATCGCGGAGCTGGACGACGAGCCGCAGCCGATCGTCGTGCACCAGCAGTCCATGCGGGTGATCGACGGAATGCACCGTCTGCGGGCCCGGGCCGAGCGCGGCGACACCAGCATTCGGGCCCGCTATTTCACCGGCAGCGAGAACGAGGCTTTTCTGTTCGCCGTCCAGTCGAACACGAAACACGGTCTCCCCCTCACCCGGGAGGACCGAAGAGCCGCCGCGGAGAGGATCATCAAGGCCTTTCCGACGATGTCCGACCGAGCGCTGTCGAAGTTCACCGGTCTCGCCCAGCAGACCGTCGCCAGAATTCGCCAGCAACTTCCCCCCACCAGGCCCGGCACGTCGCGCATCGGCGTGGACGGGCGCGCACGACCCGTAAACCCCAAGGAGAACCGAAGGATTGCCGAAGAGTACCTTCAGGAAAACCCCCACGCCTCTTTGCGGGAGATCGCGCGAGCGGCGAACATCTCCCCCTCGACCGCCCAGGACGTACGCCGGCGCGCGACGCTGAAGCGGGCTTCCGCCGACCCCCAGGCGCGGCAGCCGCCGGCGCTCTCCGCGGTGGACGGACCGGATTCCGGACCTGAGCAGCTGCGCCACCTGGAACTGCTGGCCCGCGACCCGTCCGTGCGGCACACCGACACGGGCCGCATGCTGGTGCAGTGGCTGCGGCTGACCGCGGCCGTCAGCAAGAACCACAGTGTCATAGTGAACAGCGTTCCCGAGCATTGCACCGCGATCGCGGCGCGCGCCATGCGCGTATGCATGGCCAATCTCGAAGAGTTCGCGACGGAACTGGAGCAACGGTAACGCAAAGGGCCGCCCCCCGGCCTCTTCACGGTGTCCCAGGAATCGAAGTTCCAGGTGTTCGACTGCACAAACTTGTGCAGTCGAACACCACTTGACCCCCGGCTTCCCCGGCTCTTAGCCTTTCGGCACATGATCATCGAAGAAATCGGCAGCGCGATTCACGTTTTCTGGTCCGCCTTGTGGCGTGGAACGGTCGTGATATGAAAGAACGGCTGAATCAATTCTCTTCGGCTCCGCCGCACACGAGAATGCTCGTCTGCGCGGACGGATCGACGACCCTGCTGCTCGACGCCCTGGTCGGCGAGCGGCTGAGCGTACGGGTCGACCACCAGCAGCAGGTGCCCGCCGCCCGGGTCCGGCGCATCGGGTGCCAGATCCTCGGCGCCGCCCCCGACGCCCTGGTGGTCGACCGCCAGACCAGGATCCTCACCCCCGACGACGAAGTCATCAGCGTGAACCGGGTGGTCATCGCCGGACGCGAGAGCGACCGCCTGGTCCCCCCGCCCGACGAACTCCTGGGCCCCTACCTGAAGAAGGTGGGGCTGGCGCTCAAGCGCGAGCCGATCGCCGTGTCCCGGGACATCTGGCCGCTCGACGACACCTCGCCCGCGTGCGTGAGCAAGGAATACATCATCGACTGCGGCGGCGCGGGACGCGTCTACGTACACGAGCGGTTCAACCCCGGGTTCGTTCCTCTGGAACCTCGTCGCACTCTGGAGCCTCTGGAAAGGGACGGTCGATACACATGACTTCCGGAAGCACGCCGCCGCTCCGGAGCGAATCGGCGTGAAGCGCGCGCTGATCACCGGAATCACCGGCCAGGACGGCTCCTATCTCGCCGACCTCCTGTTGGACAAGGGCTACGAGGTGCACGGCATAGTCCGCCGCAGCTCGACCTTCAACACCCGTCGGCTCGACCACATCTACCGCGACCCGCACGACGCCGGACGGCGTCTGATCCTGCACTACGGCGACGTCAGCGACGCGAGCCGGCTGGTCACCCTGCTGGCCCGCATCCGGCCGGACGAGGTCTACCACCTGGCCGCGCAGTCCCATGTGCGGGTGAGCTTCGACGAGCCGGAGAACACCGGCAACATCACCGGCATCGGCACCACCCGGCTCCTCGAAGCGATCCTCATGTCCGCGCGGGACATCCGCTACTACCAGGCCTCCTCCTCCGAGATGTTCGGAGCGACCCCGCCGCCGCAGAACGAGCACACCGCCTTCCACCCGCGCAGCCCGTACGGCGCGGCCAAGGTGTACAGCTACTGGATGACGCGCAACTACCGTGAGGCGTACGGGCTGTTCGCGGTCAATGGCATCCTCTTCAACCACGAGTCGCCCCGGCGCGGCGAGACGTTCGTGACCCGCAAGATCGCCCGAGCGGCGGCGCGGATCAAGAACGGGCTGGAGAAGCACCTCTACCTCGGCAACATCGACGCCGTCCGCGACTGGGGATACGCGCCGGAGTACGTCGAGGGCATGTGGCGCATGCTGCAGCGTGACGAGCCGGACGACTACGTGCTGGCCACCGGAGTCGGCTCCACCGTGCGGGAGTTCGCCGAGCACTGCTTCTCCCACGTCGGCCTCGACTGGCAGAGCCACGTCCGCTACGACGAGGCGTATCTGCGCCCCACCGAGGTCGACTCGCTGATCGGGGACGCCTCCAAGGCCCGTACCGCACTGGGCTGGAGCGCGCGCACCTCGGTGGAGCGGCTGGCCCAGATCATGGTGGACGCCGAGCTCGCCCGGCTCGGGGCGAGCGGCCGTGAACCGTCGGACGCCCTTCCCTTCGCGGACTCCCGGGCCCACCACGAGCAGACTCGGAGCCGTCTGTGACCCCACCGAACCGCACCGCCTGGCGCACCGCCCTCGACCGGCGCTCCCGCAAGGAGGGGATCGGCGGGCTCGCGCAGCGCCTGCGCCACCCCGTCCGGACCACCTTCCCGACCACCCGCGCCCTGCGCGCCCGACGCCACCGCGGCGAGGGCGCGCCGTCGACCGCGAAGACGTTCTGGGGCCGGGAGATGTCCATCGCGCTCCCCGAGGAGGTGTCCATCTCCCTCCACCGGTACGGCTTCGTGGACTACGACCTCACCGCGTTCCTCCTCTCCCATCTGCGGCCCGGCGCGACCGTGCTCGACGTCGGCGCCCACATCGGCTACTACACGATGTGGGCGAGCGACCTGGTCGGTCCCGACGGCAGGGTGATCGCCTTCGAGCCGACCCCCTCGACGCTCTCGGTGCTGCGGGCGAACGCCGCCCGGCTGCCCAACGCGTCGGTGGTGGCCGCGGCGGCCTGGTCCAAGAAGGAGGAGCTGGTCTTCTTCGACCACGGCCTCGGCTACAGCGCCTACAACTCCGCCTTCGAGGCGCGGCTGCCCGACGCGGTCCGCGCCCGGATCCCCTCCGAGCCCTTCACCGTGCAGGCACTCAGCCTCGACGACTTCGTACGCGGCGAGGGCATCGAGGTCGACTTCATCAAGATCGACACCGAGAGCGCGGAGGCGCACGTCCTGAGCGGCATGCGCGACCTGCTCTCCGGACAGCGGCCCGTCATCTCCCTGGAGGTGGGCGACCTCGACGTGGCCGGCGCGCCCTCCAGCCGGGAGCTGGTCGACACCCTGATCGCCGCGGAGTACGAGCCGTGGGAGCTGCGCGGCGGAACCCCCGTGCCCCACCGGCCGCAGACGCACTACGAGTACCAGAACCTGCTCTTCGCACCGGCGGGCCTGTGGCACTCACCCGACCCGAGGAGTCCGCATCACCATGCATGACCTGATCATCCGAAACGGCTCCGTGTGCGATGGATCCGGCATACCGGCCCGCGTCGCGGACGTGGCCGTGGACCACGGTGTGATCACCAAGGTCGGCCGGGTCACCGGCCGGGGCCGCACCGAGATCGACGCCGAGGGCCACCTCGTCACCCCCGGCTTCGTCGACATCCACACCCACTTCGACGGGCAGGTCAGCTGGGACCCCCAGCTCACCCCGAGCTGCTGGCACGGCGTCACCTCGGTGGTCATGGGCAACTGCGGGGTGGGTTTCGCCCCGGCCCGGCCCGACCGCCACGAGTGGCTCATCGGACTGATGGAGGGCGTCGAGGACATCCCCGGCGCCTCGCTCTCCGAGGGCATCACCTGGGAGTGGGAGACCTTCCCCGAATACCTCGACGCGGTGGAGCGCGTGCCCCGGGTGATGGACGTGGCGGCGCAGGTCCCGCACGGCGCCCTGCGCGCGTACGTGATGGGCGAGCGGGGCGCCGACAACGAGCCGCCGACCGAGGACGACCTGCGCCGGATGTGCGAACTGGTCCGCGAGGGCCTGGACGCGGGCGCCATCGGCTTCTCCACCTCGCGCACCCTCACCCACCTCGCCATCACCGGCGCCCCGGTGCCCGGCACCTTCGCCGCCGAGGACGAGCTGTTCGCGCTCGGCGGTGTGCTCGGCGAGGTGGGGACCGGGGTGTTCCAGCTGGTGCCGCTGGGCGCGGGCGGCGAGAAGGTGGACGACCCGCTAGGCGAGATCAAGTGGATGCGCCGGCTGTCGGCGGCGGTGCGCCGCCCCATCACCTTCGGGCTCTTCCAGAACGACAACGACCCCGACGGCTGGCGCGAACTGCTCCAGATCGCCGAGGACGCGGTGGCCGAGGGCGCCGATCTGCACCCGCAGGTGGCCGGGCGCCCGTTCAGCGTCATCATCAGCCTGGACTCCACCCACCCCTTCCACAAACGGCCCTCGTACAAGAAGATCGCCCATCTGCCCGCGCCCGAACGGCGGGTGGCGATGCGCGATCCCGCGCTGCGCGAGCGGATCCTCGCCGAGCGGCCGGAGAACGCCGACCCGCGCTCGGCGCTGTTCCCGCAGGGCTACGAGCGGCACTTCCCGATGGAGTCGACCTCGCCCGACTACGAGCCCGCCGCCGACCACTCCTTCGACGCGCTGGCACGACGCACCGGCGCGAACCCGGAAGCCCTCATCTACGACTTCCTCACCTCCGAGGACACCAGCGGGATGATCTTCCGGCCGCTGCTCGGCTACGCCGAGTACACCCTGGACCCGATCCGCGAGATGCTGCTGCACCCCCAGGCGGTCCTCGGGCTCAGCGACGCGGGCGCGCACTGCCGGCTCATCTGCGATGCCAGCACGCCCACCTCGATGCTCACGCACTGGGCGCGCGACCGCGCCCGGGGCGAGCGGCTGCCGCTGGAGTTCGTCGTCAAGAAGCAGACCTCCGAGCCCGCCCGGCTGTACGGGCTGCGCGACCGGGGTCTGCTGCGCCCCGGCTACCGGGCCGACATCAACGTCATCGACCTGGACCGGCTGACCCTGCGCTCCCCCGAGTTCGTCCACGACCTCCCGGCGGGCGGCGGCCGGCTAATCCAGAAGGCGGACGGCTACGCGGCGACGATCGTCGCCGGTGAGATCACCTTCCGCGACGGCGAAGCCACCGGCGCACTGCCCGGCAAGCTCGTGCGCGGCACCCGACCGGGCCCGGTCGTCCTGTGAACCGTCGTCCGAACCGTCGTCCCGTGCACCGGGGACACCACGCTACAGAGGGGACCACGCAGTGACCGACATGACCGAAGGGCTCCGGCTCGACAACTCGATGAAGCTGCTCGCCCGCGGCCGCCTCGTCGACGCGACGCTGTCCGAGAAGGACTACGTGATCGAGCGCGACCGGCTGGTGGACGGCGCCTACCCCGTCTACGGCGAGCGGGCCAGGGGCGCCCGCATCTGGGACGCCGACGGCAACGAGTACCTCGACTACATCCTCGCGTACGGCACGATCATCCTCGGACACGCGGACCCGGTGGTGACCGAAGCCGCTCTGCGGGAGATCGAGGAGGGCTTCTCGATCACGCTCCGCAAGCGCACCCAGATCGAGCTCGCCGAGCGGCTGGTGCAGATCATCCCGGGCGCCGAGCGGGTGTTCCTGCTCAAGACCGGGTCGGACGCCACCAGCGCGGCCGTCCGCCTCGCCCGCGCGTACACCGAGCGCGACCGCGTGGTGCGCTGGGGCTACAACGGGTGGCACGACTGGGCCGCGCAGCGCCCCGGCGGTATCCCCGACACCGTGCGCACCCAGGTCGACACCTTCCGGTACAACGACCTGGACAGCCTGCGGGAGGTCTTCCGCGCGCACCCCGGCCAGATCGCCTGTCTGCTGCTGATGCCGTTCGAACTCGACAGCCCCGACCCCGGGTTCCTCCAGGGCGCGGTCGACCTGGCGCACGAGCACGGGGCGCTGGTGGTCTTCGACGAGATGCGCTCCGGCTTCCGGGTGGCCCTCGGCGGCGCCCAGGAGCTGTTCGGCGTCCGGGCCGACCTGGCCACCTTCAGCAAGGCGATGGCGAACGGCTGGGCGGTGTCGGCGCTGACCGGCCGGGCCGACGTGATGGCGATGGTCGGCCGGACCCACATCTCGTCCACGTTCTACTCCAACACCGTGGCGATGGCCGCCGCCGTGGCCACCATGGACCAACTCGCCGACGGGACGGTCCTGGACAAGGTGCGCCGCCTCGGCGTCCGCCTCCAGAGCGGCCTGGCCGAGCTCATAGGCCGCCACGGCGTCCCGGCCGAGGTGCGCGGTGTGCCGCAGATGCCGTTCCTCACCTTCTCCCACCCCGACCCGGGCCGCGCCCGCCTCATGCAGGACACGTTCTTCACCCACACCACCCGCCGGGGCGTGCTGCTGCACCCGACCCACCACTGGTTCATCTGCGCCGCCACCACCGACGCCGACCTCGACCACACCCTGGCGGCCTGCGACGAGGCGTTCCGCGCCGTGGCGAAGGTGGCGTGAGCGCGGTGGACACCCAGCAGGCGATGCGGGCCCGCGTACGGGCCAAACTCGCCCACCAGTTGCAGGAGGAGCCGAGCCTGCCCTGGCTGAGCGACACCGAGCCGCTGGCGCCCGCCGGAGTCGACTCGGTCCAACTCATCTCGGTGGTCGGCCAGTTGGAACAGGAGCTGGGCGTGACGCTGCCGGACGACGCCGTCCTGGAATCGGCGAGCATCAGCTCGCTCGCCACCGCACTGACCCGGGGAGCGCGCCGATGAGCACCACACGCGCCACGGTCGCCGTCACCGGCCTCGGGGTGTGCGGCCCGGGCGGGGTGGGCGTCCCCGCCCTGTGGGAGGCGCTGACCACGGGTAAGGCCCACCACCCTCCCCTCACGGACTTCGACACCGCCGGGGCCACCCTCGGCGCGGCGGGCCACGTACCGGGACACACCGGCGGGGACGGCGTCTGGCGAGCCCTGGACCTCGCGGAGACCGCCGTACGGGAAGCCCTCGACGACGTCGACCGTGAACAGGTGGCCCTCGTCCTGGGCACCACCGACCCCGGAGTGGTCCCGCCCCGGCCCGGACACTTCACCGGCGACCTGGCCGGAGCTTGCGCGGAGCGCACGGGGCTCGGCGGCGAAGCCCTGACCATCGCCAACGCCTCCGCCTCGGGCGCCGCCGCCATCGCGGTCGCCCGCGACCTGGTGGCCCTCGGCGAGGCGCCTACGGCCGTGGTCGGCGGCGCCGACGCCGTCACCGACATGGCCTTCCTGGGCCTCAACTCGCTGCGCACGCTCGGCCCGGAGGGCTGTCGGCCCTTCAGCACCGAACGACGCGGCATCGGTGTCTCCGAGGGCGCGGCGGTGCTCCGGCTCGAACCGTACGACGAGGCCGCGCCGGACGCCGTAACGCCGCTGGCCGTCCTGGCCGGCTGCGGCCTGACCAACGCCACCGGCCACCTCGCCGCGCCCGGGGCCGACGGCATCGAGCTGGCGGTACGGCTCGCCCTGGCCGACGCGGGCCTGGCCCCCGAGGACATCGACTTCGTCAACACCCACGGCCCCGGCACCCGGCGCGGCGACACCGCCGAGATCGAGGCGCTGCGCGCGGTGTTCGGCACCCGGCTGTCCTCGATCCCGGTCAACAGCGTCAAGGGCGTCCTGTGGCACCTCCAGGGCGGCGCGGGCGCGGTCGAGGCGATGGCCTGCGTGCTGTCGCTGACGCACGGCGCGGTCACCCCGACCTGGGGAGCCGAGCCGGTCGACCCGATCTGCGCCGACCTCGACCTGGTCCTGGAGGACGGCCCCCGGCGGCTGCCGGGCCTGCGGACCGCGCTCAGCGTGTCCTGCGGTCTGGGCGGCATGAACACCGCACTCATCTTCCGGAGGCCCTGATGGACGACTCGGTCGTGATCACCGCCGTGGCCTCGGGCGAGGTCGACACGGCGGAGCTGTGGCAGGCGCACGCGGCGGGCGCCGACGGCTGGCGGGACGTCAACAAGTGGACGCGCGAACTGCCAGAACGCATCGCCGAGTTGGCCGGACAGGCACTCGCCGGGGCGGGCGACACGGACCCGGGCGACACCGCCTGCGTCATCGGGTCGGTGTACGGGGCGGGGCACGTGGCCGAGACCATGCGCGCCCGGCTGGACGCGGGCGCCCGCTCGTCGCTGGCACCGGAGTCCTTCCTGTACTTCAACGCGCACGGCGTGACGTCGCTGATCTGTCTGCGCCACCGGCTGCGCGGCTACTGCGCCACCGTGCTCGGACCGGGCGCGGGCCTCCAGGCCCTCGCCCTCGCGCAGCGCCGGCTCCGGCTCGCGGGCGACGGCCCGGTGCTGTGCGGCGCGTACGAGATGCTCAGCCCGGCCGCCGCCCGCGCCCGGGACAGCGATCCGGTGACCGGCTGGGCCGCCTTCCTGGTCCTGGAGACGGCCGCGCGGGCCCGTGAGCGGGGCGCCCGCGTCCTTGCCCGGCTCGGTCCCGTCGAGACGTGTCCGCCTCCGTTGGAGCTGGCGGCCGACATCCGCGCGACCGCTCCCCTGGCCGAGCTGGCCGCCGTGCTCACCGACGACGGCGCGCCCGCCACGACGACCGTGGCGGTGGCAGGGCGGCGGCACGGCTACCGCTGCACCGCGCACAAGGAGGGATGACCGTGGACGACACACTGGTGGACGTCCTCGCGGGGCACCGCCGCGCCGGACGCGGCGACCGCCCCGCCCTGGTGGACCAGCGGCGCTCGGTCACCTATACGGAGCTGGAGCGCGAAGTCACGGTACGCGTAAGGGAGTTACGGTCGACGGGTGTCGGTCCGGGCACCCGTACCGCCGTCGTCCTGACGTCGTCGCTGGACTCGGTCGTCGACTTCGCCGCCGCGACCTCGCTGGGCGCGGCCGTGCTCGTACTCCAGGAGCGCGCGGGCGAGACGGAACGCTCGGCCGCGCTGGCCGACTTCGGGACCGAACTGAGCATCGACCCCATGGGGGTGACCCGGCTGCGGTCTTCCCGGCCCGGCGGTGGCGACCCGGCCTTCGCGGTGACCAGCTCGGGCACCGGCGGCCGCCCCAAGGTGATCTCCCGCGAGTGGTCCGGCACCCTGCACAACTCGGCCACCTTCGCGCGCGGGCTCGGCATCGACGCCGACGACGTGGTGCTCACCACCAGCCCGCTGGGCCACAGTTACGCCATCGAGGCGGGCACCCTGGCCGTCCTGTCGGCCGGGGCCTGCCAGATCGTCCCGTCCGGGCCGCTCACCCCGGCGCGGGCGGCGGCCCTCGCCGAGCGCCACCGGCCCACCGTCCTGCAGACCGTTCCGCTGATCCTGGACTGGTGGGGCCGCGGCGGTGTGCCGCACGCGGGCTGGTGGAAGCGGTGCGTCAGCGCGGGCGAGGCGCTCCCGGCCCAGGCGGTCACCGCCTGGCGCGACGCGGGCATCCCCGTGTACGACCACTACGGCAACTCCGAACTCGGCCAGCTCACCCTCCACCCGGCCGGAGGCGGCGGCAGCGTCGGAAACCCGCTGCCCGGCGTCAAGCTCAAGGCGGGCGGGGACGAGCCCGGGCCGGTGGTGGCGTGCTTCCCGGGCCTGTCCCCCGTACGCATGGAGGACGGGCACCCGGTGCCGCTCGCCGACGCCAAGGGCTGGGTCGCCACCGGCGACCTCGGGGTGCTCGACGACGACGGACTGCGGCTCACCGGCCGCAGCGACCTCGTCATCAACATCGGCGGGAACAAGGTCTCCCCGCTCGAAGTGGAGACCGTCCTGCGCGCCCTGCCCGGGGTCAACGACTGCGCCGTGGTGGGACGGCCGGGGCCCTCCGGCGAGACCCAGGTGTGGGCCTTCGTCGAGGCCGGCGCCGACGGGTTCGACGCGGCGGCACTGCGCCGCCGGGCGGGCGAACTCCTCATGACGGTGAAGGTGCCGTCAGTGATCCGCCGGGTCGACCAACTGCCCCGGACGGGCAGCGGGAAGATCCGCCGGGGCCTGCTGATCGAGGACGGCGCCTGACAAACCGTCAGCCGAGCCCACCCATCGACCCACACCGCAAGAGGAAGAGAAGGACATGACCAACGGTGCCGACGCACAGCCCATCGACCGCGAGCACGTCATGAAGCTCATCACCACCGTCCTCGCGGAACGCCCCCACCTGCCCGACCAGCTCAGCGAGACCACCACGCTCGACGAGATAGGCATGGACTCCCTGGACCTGATCGTGGTCCTGTCCCGCTTCGAGGAGAAGTGGGGCGTGCCCTACAGCGGCGAGGAGACCGACGGCACGGCCTTCGACAACCTCGGGCACCTGGCCGACACCCTGGTCGCCCGCGCGCGGACCGCCGGGCGAGAGCTGCGGTGACCGCCACGATGACCCCGCAGTTCGACCAGCTGGGGGCGCTGGGGTGGCAGGACCGCGCGCTGGACGGGCTCAACTGCGTACTGCGCTGTGTCGAGTCCGTCCTGCACTTCCGGGGCCTCGACCCGCTCGCGGTCGCCCGCGCGCTCAACGGCCCCCTCGACCCGGTGGGCCGCGACCTGGCCAAGGACTTCGACGGCTGCCGGGTGGACTACCGCACCGAGTTCGACGACGGCAGCCGCAACGTGCCGTTCCTCCTGGAGCGCCTCGGCGCGGGCGAGCCGGTGATGGTGCTGCCGGACCGCTTCCACCTGCCCGGCGACGTGTACGAGGGCCGCTTCCACTTCCACGACCACGCGGTGCTCGCGGTGGACTGGTCGGCGCGGGACAGCGTCATGACCGTCCTGGACACCGACGCCGACCCGGCCGACGGCTTCCGCCGGCACTGGACGCTGACGCCCGCGCTGCGGGCCCTGTTCACCTGGGTGGGCACGGTCACCGTCACCGACGCGCCGGACCACCGGGACCCGCGGGAGTACTTCGCCGAGCGGCTGCACCGCGACACCGCGCTGCTCTCGGTGGGCGCGGACGCCCTCGGCGGCCTCCTCGACGAGCTCACCGCGACCGGGCTGAGCGCGGTGACGGCCAGGGCCCTGCACGTCCTGGTCCTCGGCGACATCCAGCCCCAGCTGTTCATCTACGCCAACGCGCTCGCCGTGGCCCCCGCCCCCGGTGAACAGCTCGCCCTGCCCCCGGAGCTGGCCGCCGTACGCAAGGCCGCGCTCGACGCCCGGGTGCACGCCAAGCGGCTCGGCATCGCACTGATCGCGGCGCACGAGAAGCCGGACCCGCTCGCGGTGTATCCGCGCGTCCTGGAGCTGGGCCGTCCGCTGCGCGCCGCCCTAGACCGGCTGCGCGAGGCCCTGGTCGCCGCGGGCGGCCGGGAGGGCGCGGCCGACCCCGGCGCCTCCGCCCGGCTGCGCGCCCGGTTCGCACAGATCGAGAGCACCTGCTTCCCCGTACGCGAGGAAGCGGCGCCATGACCGCACAGGTGGCCCTGGTGACCGGCGGCTCCGGCCCTCTGGGCCGGGCGATCGCCCACTCGCTGGCCATGGCGGGCTACGCCGTGGGGGTGCACGCGCACCGCAACGAGGAGGCCGCGGCGGCCGTGGTCGAGGATCTGCGCGCCGCGGGCGCGGCCGCGCTCGCCCTGACCGCCGACCTGTCCCGCCCGCACAGCGGCGAGCACGTGGTCGGCAAGGTCGTGGAGGAGTTCGGCCGGCTCGACGCGCTGGTGGTCAACGCCGGGGTGCACCGCGACCGGCTGCTCCTGAACGTGGCCGAGGACGAGTGGGACGACCAGATCGCGGTCAATCTGAGCGGCGCGTTCCGCTGCGTCCGGGCCGGGGTGAAGGCCATGACGCGGCACGGGGGCGGGCGGATCGTCCTCGTCTCCTCGGTGGCGGGGCTGCGCGGCCAGCCCGGCCAGGCGGCGTACGCGGCGAGCAAGTCCGGCCTGCACGGGCTGGCGTGGACGACCGCGCGCGAGTACGGCCGGTACGGCATCACCTGCAACTGCGTGGCCCCCGGACTGATCGCCGACACCCCCGCCTACCAGGGCCTGTCCGCCAGGGCGCGGGACGGCGTGCTCGACCGCACACCGCTGGGCCGGGCGGGCCGCGTCGACGAGATCGCCTCGGTGGTGGGCTTCCTGTGCTCTCCCCCGGCGTCCTATGTGTCCGGGCAAGTGATCGCGGTGGACGGCGGGTTGACGGTATGAGGACGACCGACGAGCTGGAGGACGTGTGACCGAGCGAGTGTTGTTCTTCCCCTGGGGCTGGGGCGGTGGCGCGGCCTACACCGGCCGCTGTCTCGCCCTGGCCTCGGCGCTGGCCCAAGCGGGCGACGAGGTGGCGTTCGCGGACTGCGGCATCAACGCCATGGTGCGCGAGGCGGGCTTCCCGGTCCTTGAGTCCGAGCCCGAGGCGCCGAGGCCGCCCGACCGGCACCCGATGCCGCCGTATCTGCCGTTCGCGGACGTGGAGCGGGTGTTCGCGGTGGCCGCGACCTACCACCGCGTCGAGCGCGTCCAGCGCCGGGTCGCCGCCGACGCCGAGCTGATCGAGGCGTACCGCCCGACGCTCGTCGTCATCGACATGTGCCCCACCGCCGCCCTCGCCGCCCGGGCCGCGGGCATCCCCGTGGTCTCGCTCGCCGACGCGGACTTCATCACCCCGCGCGCCAACGGGTGGATGCCGTGGTCGACGGTGGCGCCGCGCGATCTGCTGCCGCACCCGTCGAGCCTGCCGGTGTGGGACCGGGTCTCGCGCGAGCTGGGCCTGGGCCCGGTGGCGCGCGCCGAGCACCTGCTGTGGGGCGAGGTCACGCTGGTGTCCAGCCTGTCCGCGCTGGAGCCGGTCGACGGCTCTCCCCACCGGGGTGCGCTGCACTTCGTCGGGCCGATGTACTGGAACCCGGCGGTGGCTTCCGACGGCCCCGCTCCCCCGCGCACTGACCGGCCGAAGGTGTACGTCACCATCGGCAGCGGCGGCACGGTGGGCCGCCAGGCGCTGCAGAACGTCCTGGACGCCTGCGCCGACCAGCCGTGGAGCGTCTACGTGTCCAGCGGCTTCGCCTTCGAGGGCGGCCTCGCGGTGCCCGACAACGTCGTGGTGGCGGGCTTCACCGGCCTGGACACCCCACTGGAGTGGGCGGACGTGGTGGTCGACCACGGCGGCTCGGCCACCGTCCTCGCCACCCTGCTGCACGGCAAACCGCAGGTCGTGATGCCGTTCATGTCCGAACAGGAGATGAACGGGCGGCAGTTGGTCGAGGACACCGGTTCCGGGGTGCTGCTGCGCACCAGTGAGACCACCCCGTACGGCCGGCTGACCTTCAGCGACCGCTACTCGGGCCCGTCCGACCAGCCGTGCGTCGGCGCCGACGATGTCCGCAAGGGCATCGCCGAGGTGCTCGGCGACCCCGCGTTCACCCAGCGGGCCGCGCACTGGGGTGCCCGGCTGCGCGAGTGCCGTGAGGCGACGGACCTGGTGGCGCTGGCCCACTCCGCGCTCTCGCCGGTGACGGAGGCGGGCCGATGAGCGCCGGGATGGTGGTGGGCGTCGTGGGCTGCGGTCAGATCGGCGCGATGTACGCCGACCACCTCGACGCGCTGGGCCCGTACCGGGTGGTCTGCGTGGACGCGGACCGCGCCCGCGCCGAGAAACTGGCGCAAGACGTGCCTTCGCGGACCGTCGCCGAGTCGGTCGAGGAGCTGGTGTCCGGCGGCTGTGACGCGGCGCTGGTGACGGCCGCCACCACGAGCCACCCGGAGCTGGTGGGCACGCTGATCGACGCCGGTGTGCCGACCCTCTGCGAAAAACCCCTGACCATCGACCTCGCCCGCACCGAGGCCCTGGGCACCCGCGCCGAGGAGCTCGGTGTGCCGCTGTGGGTGGGCTTCCAGCGCCACTTCGACCCGGGCCTCGCCGATCTGCGGGCCCGTACGGCGGGCGGGGAGCTGGGGCGCGTGCAGTTGCTCCGGCTGGTCTCGCACGATGTGTCCATGCCGCCCCTCGCGCGGCTGCGCGAGAGCGGTTCCATCTTCACCGACCTCATGCTCCACGACTTCGACATGGTGCGCTGGCTCACCGGCCGCCGGATCGTCCAGGTCGTCGCGGACGGCTCGGCGCTCTCCGGCGCGGGCCTCGCGGACATCGGCGACTTCGACACGGTCACGGCGACGGTCCGGCTCGACGACGGCACGCTGGCCGCGCTCTCGGCGGGCCGGTGGCAGCCGGTGGGCTATGACGTACGGGCCGAAGTCCTGGGCGAGAAGGGCAACTTGCAGGCCGGTCTCACCCGGGCGGAGGCACCCGGCGCGGGCAGCGTGGACACCTCGCGGTTCCGGGGGTACTGGGACCGGTTCGCCACCGCCTACCGCGAACAGGCGCGGGCGTTCCTGGCCGTGGCCGCGGGCGGGTCCGCCACGTCGGCCGCCGGTGGCTGGCGCGACTCGTACGAGGCGCTGCGGTGTGCGCTGGCGGCCGAGCGGTCGGCCAGAACGGGGTCGGTCCCGATAGCCCTCTGAACAACCCTCGTCGCAACCCCCATCGGCACCTCGACTCTTGACGCTTCATACGGCGACTCTGCGAAGGGAACACCATGAGCAAGATCCGCGTGGCCATCGCCGGCATCGGCAACTGCGCCGCCTCGCTCGTCCAGGGAGTGCACTACTACGCCGACGCGGACCCGGCACAGCGCGTCCCCGGCCTGATGCACGTCGAGTTCGGCGGCTACCACGTACGCGACCTGGAGTTCGTCGCCGCGTTCGACGTGGACGCCAAGAAGGTCGGCCAGGACCTCTCCTCCGCCATCTCCCGGTCCGAGAACAACACCATCCGCATCTGCGACGTCCCACCCACCGGCGTCACCGTGCAGCGGGGGCCCACCCTGGACGGGCTCGGCCACTACTACCGCGAGACCATCACGGAGTCCGCCGAGGACCCGGCCGACGTCGTCGCCGTACTCCGCGCCACCGGGGCCGACGTCCTCATCTCCTACCTGCCCGTCGGCAGCGAGGACGCGGACCGGTTCTACGCCCAGTGCGCCCTCGACGCGGGCGTGGCCTTCGTCAACGCGCTCCCCGTGTTCATCGCCTCCGACCCCGAGTGGGCGGCGAAGTTCACCGAGGCGGGCGTGCCGATCATCGGCGACGACATCAAGTCGCAGGTCGGCGCCACCATCACGCACCGGGTGCTGGCCCGCCTCTTCGAGGACCGCGGCGTCCACCTCGAACGCACCATGCAGCTCAACGTCGGCGGCAACATGGACTTCCGCAACATGCTCGAACGCAAGCGGCTGGTCTCGAAGAAGACGTCGAAGACCCAGGCGGTGACCTCCCAGATCGACCACACCCTGGGCAAGGACGACGTGCACATCGGGCCCTCCGACCACGTGCCGTGGCTCGACGACCGCAAGTGGGCCTACGTACGTCTGGAGGGCCGCGCGTTCGGCGACGTACCGCTGAACCTGGAGTACAAGCTCGAAGTGTGGGACTCGCCCAACTCGGCGGGTGTCATCATCGACGCCGTACGGGCGGCGAAGATAGCCCTGGACCGGGGGATCGGCGGGCCGCTGCTCGCGCCGTCGTCGTACTTCATGAAGTCACCCCCCGAGCAGTACCGCGACTCGGAGGCCTTCGACGCGGTCGAGGCGTTCATCGCGGCCTCCCCTGACCAGGCAGCCGCTGCCGAAGCAACCCCCGCCGAACAAGCACATCCGTGACCCACCGAGGGCTCCCGGAGCGGGATCCCACGCGGACCGAGGAAGAAGAGGCCACCCGTCATGTCCGGTCCCGCCACCCTGGCGCCCGAGTCCGTCCGCGAACGGGACTTCCGGCTACTGTGGATCGGCAGCGGCATCAGCCAGCTGTGCGGGATGTCCACGGTGGTCGCGTTCCCGCTGCTCGCCGCCCAGACCCTCGGGGCGTCGGTCGGCGAGGTCGGTCTGATCACGGCGGCCGGGTATCTGCCCTGGCTGATCCTCACCCTGCCCGCCGGGGTGTACAGCGGGCGACTGCCCCCGAGAACCATGCTGCTGCTCGCCGACCTCGGCCGCGCGCTGATCGTCACCATGGTGCCGGTCCTCGCCGCGACCGGGCACCTCGCGCTGTGGCACCTGTACCTGTCCAATGTGCTGGTCAGTTGCGCGACCGTGTTCTACGAGATCGTGTATCTGTCCATGCCGCCGCGGATGCTGCCGAAGGACAAACTCGTCTACGGCAACATCCGCCTCCAGATCGCCCGCGCCGTCTCGCTCGCCTTCGGCCCAACACTGGCGGGCTTCACGGTGCAGTTGCTCGGCCCCGAGCACGCCCCGCTGCTCAACTCGGCCGGTTTCGGCGCGTCAGTGACGTGCAACCTCCTCATGCGCTCGCACATCGAGGCGACCTCGTCGGCGTCCGGCGCGAAGGGCATGTGGGCCGAACTGTCCGAGGCCGTACGGTTCGTCACCCGGCGCCCGGTCATCCTGGCCTCGATCGCGGGCTCGGCCGTCGGCAACTGCTGCTTCGCCGCGTACGAAGCCCTCGTCGTCATCTTCCTGGCCCACGACGTCGGGGTGGCCCCGGGCACCCTGGGCATGCTGCTCGGGTCGGTGGGCATCGGCGGTCTGATCGGCGCGTTCAGCGCGGGCCGCGTCAGCCGCCGGCTCGGCACGGCGCGGGCCGTGTGGATCCCCGCCGCCGTCCTCGCACCGGCGGGCCTGCTCCTGCCGATGACCCGGCCGGGCCCGGGGCTGCTCCTCTTCTTCAGCGGGGCGTTGCTCTTCCACGCCGGGTTCTCCGTGTTCACGGTCGGCCAGGCCACCCTCGTACAACTGCTGACACCGCCCGACCTGCTGCAACGGACCGTCGCCTGCGTCCGGTTCATCAGCCGGGGCATGCTCTTCTTCGGCGGCCTCGTCGGCGGCGGCCTGGGCAGCCTCTTCGGCCCCCGGGCCGCGCTGGCCGTCGTGATGTTCCTCTGGCTCAGCGCCCCGCTCATCACCGCGTCGTCTCGCTTACGGTACTGGCGGGACATTCCTACTGTGGAGTGACCACATGTCTGAGACGATCGACATCGTCATCACAACCATCGGTTCCGGGTCGTTCCTGGAGCACTACGCCGACACCCTCGCCGAATCCGGCTCCCGGCTCGTCGTCATCCCCGACCGCAAGACCCCCAGGTCGTTCTACGAGGCCTGCGACAAGGCCCGCGGCCGGGGCGCCACCATCGTCTCCCCCGACGTGGAGGAGCAGGACCGGCTGCTCGCGAAGCTCGGTGTGCCGGATCTGATCCCGTACGACTCCGACAACCGCCGCAACATCGGCTATCTGCTGTCCTATCTGAACGGCAGCGCGATGGCGGTCTCCATGGACGACGACAACCTGCCCATCGACAGCCCCTTCTTCGACGAGCACCGGGTGGTGCTGCAGGGCCCGGTGCCGCACCGCGTGGTGTCGGCCGGCAACGGCTGGTTCAACGCCTGCGACCTGCTCGAAGTGAGCCCCTGCCGGGTCTTCCCGCGCGGCTTCCCGTACGGCCCCCGCGAGACTCCCACCGAGGTCACCAGCACCGAAGAGGTGGCCGACGTACGGATCAACGCCGGTCTGTGGCTGGACGATCCGGACGTGGACGCGGTGACCCGGCTCGCGGTCCGGCCCAGGGTGACCGCCTACAACGGCAAACCCGCCGTACTGGCCAGGGACACCTGGTGCCCGGTCAACTCCCAGAACACCGCCGTGCACCACGACGCCCTGCCCGCCTACTACTTCCTGCGGATGGGCCAGCCCATCGGCGGGGCCGCCGTCGAGCGCTTCGGCGACATCTTCAGCGGATACTTCGTGGCCGCGTGCGCCAAGCACCTCGGCCACTCGGTCAGGTTCGGCGGCCCTCTCGTCAACCACGAGCGCAACGCACACGATCTGCTCAACGACCTGGCCATCGAGCTGCCCGCGATCCGCTTCATGGACGAACTCCTCGCCTGGCTGAGGGAGTTCGAGCTCCAGGGCAGCGACTACCGTGAGGCCTACGAGTCCCTCAGCCACGGTCTGGAGGACTTCGCCGAGCAGGCGCGGGGCGGGGCCTGGTCGCAGGAGGCGAGGGCGTTCCTGCACCGCAGCGCCTACCTCATGCGCACCTGGCTGAGCGCGGTGCGCCGCGTCGACGGCGGCTGAGAAAAACGATGAGTCCGGCGCGGGGATCCTCGGGGATCGCCCGCGCCGGACTCTTCACCTGCTCCTCAACCGCTCAGCCCTTCGCCAGAACGGCGTCGACCGTCTCCTCCAGGGTCAGGTCGGAGCTGTCGAACCACGTTCCCTCACCGGCGAGTTCGTTACGCAGCGCGTCGTCCAGGAACGACCAGTCGTCCGCCAACACCTTGTCCCGCTCCGCGACCCGCCGCGACACGACGTCGGCCGCCGGGGCCAACACGATCAGGCGCAGCGGCAGGTCCTTCAACTGCTCCCGGTAGAACTCCAGATGGGCGCGCCGGACCACCACGTCGTCGATGACCGGAACGACACCCGCGGCGTGGAAACTGCGCGCGAGCACCGACGCGTTGCGGGCCCGCAGCAGCAGTTGGCGGTCCGCCTCCAGATCCTCGTCCGGCGAGGGCAGATGTCCGCCCGCGACGATGAGGTCCTGGAGGTGGTCGCCCTCGATGTGCGCGCCGAGGGGGAACCGACGGGCCAGCGCCGCCGACACCGAACTCTTTCCGGACCCTGGAATGCCGATGACGAGAAATACGTCGGAGGCGGGTTCGGTGTCAACGATCTGGCCCTGGAAGGAGGTTTCCGGCATGCTTCCTCTACTCCTTTATCGCGTTATCGGCCAACGGCCCGTTCAACGGTCCGGTATTGCCAGCGCAGCGATCGTAGCAAGTACTGACGACCTGTCCGATCCCCGTTTACGGAACCAGGGAGTTCCCATGCCCCACACCAATGCGGTGCCGCCTCCCCCGCCGTGGTTGCTGACGTTTTCCGCCGCCGACCGGGCCGCGTTGACGGAAACTGCCCGAACGGCCGCCGAAATGCTGGCCGATGGCGCCCGGCCCGAGGCGGTCCTGCCCGCTCGGCTCCTTTCCGCCGGACACGAAAGAGAGCGCCTCGCGGTCGCGGCCACCGATACGGCGGGCCTCGTCGAGGGCTTGTCCTTCTTCGCCGACGGACTGCCCAGTCCGCGCTGGGTGTCGGGACGGGCCGACGGCGCCGCCTCCCGGACCGCCTGGTGCTTCGGCGGCCACGGCAGCCAGTGGCCGGGCATGGGGCGTGCCCTGCTGGACTGGGCGCCCGAGGCGGCGAAGGTGCTCCGCGAACTCGACGTACTGCTGCCCAACGGCGTCATCGAACCACTGCTGAGCACGGCCGACGGGGAGCTGGGCCCGCCGGACACGACCCAGCCGCTGATCTTCGCCGTCCAGGTCGCCACCGCCCACTGGCTGTGGTCGCTGGGCCTGCGGCCGGAGGCGGTCGTCGGGCACAGCCTCGGCGAGGTCGCCGCCGCCCATGTCGCGGGCGCCCTCACCCTCGAAGACGCGGCGCGGGTCGTCGCCGTACGCTCCCGCCTGCTCGCGAAGGCCGGGGACGGCGGGGCGATGGCGACGGTCAACCTCGACCGGCACACGGCCGCGCGCCGGTGCGAGCGGATCCCGGGGACGGTGGTCGTCGCCGCCCACAGCGCGCCGCAGCAGACGGTGGTCACCGGCGCGGGCGAGGCGACACGGGCGCTGGTGAGCGCGCTGGAGGCCGAGGGGGTGCGGTGCCGGCTGATCCGTATCAACGCGGCGTCGCACAGCCCGTTCGTCGACAGCGTGCTGCCGCAACTCCGTGCCGAGCTGGCCGATGTCGCCCCCGCGACGCCGCACATCCCGTGGATCTCGACGGTCGACGCCGACCCGGACCCGGTCGGGCTCGCCACCGCGGACTACTGGGCGCGCAATCTGCGCCGCCCGGTCCGCTTCACCCAGGCGGTGTCGTCGCTGGCCCGGCGGGGCATCCGGGCGTACGTGGAGATCGGGCCGCATCCGGTGCTGATCCCGCCGCTCCGCGAGACGCTGCGGGCCGAGGGCATCGACGATCCGCTGGTGGTCGCCTCCGGCCAGCGCCAGACCCCCGAGCCGGTCTCGCTGCTGCGCCTGCTGGGGGCGCTGCACTGCCGGGGCCTGGAGATCCCGGCGCTCGACGACCACATACGAGCCGAGGTCACGGACCAGAAGCCGCCCGCCCACCGCGCCGACCGAGGATGAAAAGACCCATGCCCGCAGCTTCCCCCGCCCTTGACCCGTCGGCGACCGTGCTCGTGGCGGGCTCGTCCGGGCTCGTGGGCTCCGCCGTCGTGCGCCGCCTCCGCGCCGAGGGGTTCACCTCCGTCGTCGGGATCCGCTCCTCGGACGTGGACCTCACCGACGCCCGCGCGACGCTCGACCACGTCACCTCGCTCCGGCCCACCGTGGTGATCGACGCGGCCGCGCGGGTCGGCGGCATCGCCGCCAACGACGCCGAACCCGTGGAATTCCTCAACGACAACCTCCGGATCCAAACCAACCTGTTCGCGGCGGCACACGCGGCCGACGTGGACCGGCTGCTGTTCCTCGGCTCCTCCTGCATCTACCCGAAGCACAGCCCCCAGCCCATCCCGGAGTCCGCCCTGCTCACCGGCCCGCTGGAGGAGACCAACGACGCCTACGCGATAGCGAAGATCGCGGGGGTGATCGCGGTGAAGTCGTACCGCAGGCAGTACGGCCGCCGATGGATCTCCGCCATGCCGACCAACGTCTACGGCCCCGGCGACAACTTCCATCCGACCCGGTCGCACGTCCTGCCCGCGCTGATCCGGCGCTTCCACGAGGCGGTCCTCTCCGGCGCCGAGGAGGTCGTCGTGTGGGGCAGCGGCACACCGCGCCGGGAGTTCATCCACGTCGACGACCTGGCGGCGGCGTGTCTGCACCTGCTGGCGCACTACGACGACCCGTCGCCGGTCAACATCGGCGTCGGCGAGGACCTCACGATCGCGGACCTCGTCGCCCTCGTGGCCGACGCGACCGGCTTCACCGGCCGGATCACCTGGGACGCGAGCAGGCCCGACGGCACCCCGCGCAAGCTCCTCGACGTCTCACGGCTGCTCGCCACGGGCTGGAAGCCGCGGATCGGGCTGGCGGAGGGGGTACGGAGCACCGTGCGCTGGTACGCGGACACCCTGGCCGGACCGGGTGGGCGCCCCGATGGCCGCTGACCTGGGGCGGTGCTCTCCCGTTCAGCCTCCCGCCGAGCCGGTGGAGCGCCGGGCGAACGTGCCTCGGTCCAGGACGACCCTGCCCTGGGCGCGGACCTGGAAGAGCGCCGACTCCCCGCGCTCCCAGATCCGTACGGTGAGCTCCTGGCCGGGAAACACGGGCGCGGTGAAGTGCGCCGACATCGTCCCGAACCGGGCCGGGTCGCCTCCGCAGAGCGCGTGCAGCAGCGCCCGGCCCGTGAAGCCGAAGGTGCAGAGGCCGTGCAGCAGGGGTCGGCGGAAG
Organism: Streptomyces melanogenes; assembly: GCF_014649795.1. GTDB lineage: Bacteria > Actinomycetota > Actinomycetes > Streptomycetales > Streptomycetaceae > Streptomyces > Streptomyces noboritoensis. The sequence continues at coordinate 579,489 of NZ_BMTS01000001.1, read as the reverse complement.
CCGAGACGGGCGGCGATCGCGGGGTCGGAGTGCAGCGGGTTCGGGTCGCCGCTGAGCCGGTACAGAAGTGCCTGGTTAGGAGCGGTGCGGTAGTCCGCGGTGTGGTCGGGCTCCCCCTCAGGGCGCTCCCACGGCTCGTCCTCGCCCGGCTCACCGCCGAAGCCGCCTTCGCGCCTGATGGTCAGCCCGGTGCGGATGTCGGCGAGCGGCCGGCCCGCGGCGGGGTCCACGCAGGAGGACTCGATGACCGCGAGCGCGCTGCTCCCCCGGTCCCGCAGCGCGGCCAGCCGCGAGGTCGTGGCCGCCGTGCCCTCGACGGGGAGCGGCCCGTACAGCGTCAGGGTCTGCTGGGTGTGCAGCAGCTGCGACACGTCGAAGTCCCCGAGCGCGGGCTCGGCCCGCCGGGAGACGAGGGTGGCCGCGAAGGTCGGCAGGACCGAGGGCATGGCTCCCGCGGAATTCTCCGTGGTGAACTCCAGCTCGCGGGCCGGGTCGTCGCCGCCCGCGCCCACTCCGAGCGCATAGAGGGAGGTGTCCGAGAATGTCCACTGCCGGGTCCCGGAATCCCAGGTCCGCCCGACGAGATCGCGATAGAGCGCCATAGCGCCGCTCCTTTCCACCACTTCGGAATGGGCCACCGCATCGTATGGCCGAAAAATTACGCATGGCTGAAACTACTGAGACCGAGACGGGATTGAGGAAATGATTCGAGCACTCCTGGTCGACGCGGGTGGAGTTCTGTTCAACAACATCAATGAGGAGACGTCCTTCATACGGGACATCGCACACCGCTATGCCGTCGACGAGAGCCGGCTGCTGGGTGCCGTGCTCTCATCGGCCCATACGTACGAGAGCGGCGCCTGCCATGCGCACGACGTCCTGCGCGGTCTCCTGGAGGAGGCGGGCAGCCCCTTCGCGGACGCCTTCGACGGGGAGTGGGTGGACCGCCTGTATGCCGCCAACCTCCGCTACTACAGCGCCAACATCGTGGAGCTGGCCGAGGTGGCCCGCGCCCGTCCGGAGCTCACCCTGGTCCTGGCCAACAACGAGGCCGAGCACTGGGACCACCTCAAGAACCAACGCCACGACCACTACCGGCTGTTCGACCACCTGTGCTCCTCATGGCGCGTGGGCCAGGTGAAGCCCTCCGCCGAGTACTTCGCCGCGACGCTGGACCGCTGCGGAGTCGAACCCCGCGAGGCGCTGATGGTCGACGACCGGACGGCCGTCATCGCGGCCGCGCGCGACCTGGGCATGCGCACCCTGCACGTCAGCAGCCCCGAGGTGCTGCGCACCCGGCTGCGGGAGACCGTCGAGAACCTGGTGCCGTCGGCGAGGAGCTGAGCGACCCCGCTCCTCAGAACTCACTGACCCCGGCGTCGACCGCCATGGCGTGCGCGGTGACATGGCGGGAGGCGTCGGACACCAGGAACAACACCGCGTTGGCCACGTCCTCGACCGAAATACCGTCCACCGGTTGCATGTTGACCAGCATGCCGCGCAGTCGAGGATCGGCCATGCTCGCCTTGGCGACCTGGGTGAGCATGGCGCGGCTGCCCATCGCGGTGTCGACGCCGGTCGGGTGCACGCTGTTCACCCGGATCCCGAACCGCGCGAGCTCGGCGGCGAAGGCCTTCGCCATGCCGCGCACCGCGAACTTGCTGGTCGTGTACGGAATCATGAACGGCTGCACCTTCAGCCCGGCCGAGGAGCTCATCAGCACGATGGAGCCGCCGCCCGCCGTCACGAGGTGGGGCGCGGTCGCCATCACGGTGTTCCACGTACCGGTGACGTTGACGTCCATGGTGTCGCGGAAGATCTCCTCGGTGACCTCGTCCCAGGCGCTGGGTATGCAGATGCCCGCGTTCGCCACGACGGCGTCGAGGCGCCCGAGTTTCTCCACGGCTCCGTCGACGGCGTCGCGCAGTCCGGCCAGGTCACGGACGTCGGCGACGAGGGGCACGACCCGCTGCCCGGACTCCGCCGCCAGGGCGACGGTCGTGTCGAGGTCGGTGGGTTCCGAGGAGGCGTAGGCCACGCCGGGCAGTGTCGCGCACAGGTCGACGGCGATGACGTCCGCGCCCTCGCCCGCCATCCGTACGACGTGTTCACGGCCCTGCCCGCGGGCCGCGCCGGTCACCAGAACAACCTTGCCCCGCATCAGTCCACTCACGTACATGTCCTTCCGGAGACGACGTTCCCAAGGGGTCAGATCTGACCCACGCTAGCGAGGCGCACGCCATAGTTCACGCGTGTCCAACTGGACTGACTCGCCACACCCGTACGGCATTTGTCGCAGACGGCGGAGGCAATAAGATCGGAGAAGAAACCGCGCATCCCGCGTCTCGCACTTCTCAGCTCGCACCCCGCCCGACTCCGTAATGACGCCACCGGCTCGCACCCTGCCCTGCCGAGCCGTACGAGGGGGATCGTTGAACGGACAAGCGCCTGCGGCTCCTCGGTTCGGCCCCGCACGGCCGTCGCCGCCGCCCCGACCACTTCCTGACGAGCCGTTACCGGACGGCCTGAGCGCTGCGCTGGACCGCGCGCTCGCCCGCCCCGCCGCCCAGCAGCCGCAGTGGCCCGACCCCGAGGCCGTACGCGAGGTGCGGGCGATCCTTGAGGGTGTGGCACCGGTGGTGAACGCGGAAGAGGTCGACCGGCTGCACAGTCACCTGGCCGCGGTGGCGACCGGCACCGCGTTCCTGCTCCAGGGCGGTGACTGCGCGGAAACGTTCGCAGGGACCACCGAGCACGCGATCGCGGGCACGGTCGACACCCTGCATCGAATGGCATCGATACTCACGTCCACGACCGGGCTGCCGGTGGTGACGGTCGGCAGGCTCGCAGGCCAATACGCCAAACCCCGCTCCTCACCGATAGACACCGTGGGCCTCCCCACCTACCGGGGAGACATCGTCAACGACCGCGAGGCGACCGCCGAGTCCCGCGTCCCCGACCCGCACCGCATGCTCCGCGCCTACGTCAACGCGACGGCCGCGATGACGGTGGTACGTGCGCTCCGCGCGACAAGCGCGGTCGGACGCGGCGCCGAGGCCGAGCTCTTCACGAGCCACGAGGCTCTGCTGCTCGACTACGAGCGGTCGATGGTACGAGTACGGGGTGAGCGACAGCCGTACGACCTGTCGGCGCACTTCCTCTGGATCGGCGAACGCACCCGTCAACTCGACGGCGCCCACCTCGCGTTCGCCGAGCTCCTGGCCAACCCGATCGGCGTCAAGATCGGCCCGACGACCACGCCGGAGCAGGCGGTCGAGTACGTGGAACGCCTCGACCCGCACGACGAGCCGGGCCGCCTGACCCTGATCAGCCGGATGGGCAGCACGGAGGTGCGGCGCGTGCTGCCACCGATCGTGGAAAAGGTCACCGCGTCCGGGCACGCGGTCGTCTGGCAGTGCGACCCGATGCACGGCAACACGGTGCAGTCTCGCGACGGATACAAGACCCGCCACTTCGACCGCGTCCTGGACGAGATCCGCGGCTTCGTCGAGGTCCACCGCGCCTTGGGCACCCACCCCGGCGGCCTACACGTGGAACTCACGGGCACCGACGTAACGGAGTGCTTGGGCGGCCCCCAACACCTCTCCCCCACGGACCTCCCCCACCGCTACACCACGGCCTGCGACCCCCGCCTGAACCGCACCCAGGCCATTGAACTGGCTTCTTTGGCCGGGGAGATGCTGTTCACTTCACCAGGGCAGCCGTGAGAACATCGTGCTGAGCCACCAGCCACCCCTGGATACGGTCCCAACGTTGCCAACCATCCTGCTCGGACAGCGCCTGGGTGAAGAGGGGATCGCCATCGGCCACTCGGTCGGCGACGAAGGCCCGGCAGGTTGCGGTGGCCTGTTCGATGACGCCGGGCAGTTCAGCGCGCTCCTGCGGGCAGAGGCCGTAGCCGTCGGCGAGGATCCGCAGCCGCGTCGGCGCGTCCAGTCCCCCGGGGTGGAGAACTGCCGCAGACGTGGGATCAAGCATGGGAACCCAGTAGCGGGCGGTCATGGCAACGTCCCACACTGCTCGGCCGGGGGCGGCCATGTCGAAATCGATCAGGGCTACGGCACGACCATCACGGAAGACGACGTTGTCCGGACACACATCGTTGTGGCACAGCATCGTCCCTCCCTCCGGGTCGGCCAGGGACCGGGGCCACTCCGCACCTGTGTCGACCGCGACGGCCGCGCTGGCGTCGTGCAGGCGCCGCAACAGACTTCCCACCGACCTCAACGCGGTCTCGGTCATCGCCCAGCGCGGATACGGCGGCAGAGCGACATCACCGGGCATGAAGGTCAGCCGCTCGCGGCCATCCTCCGTGAGACCGACCGGCCTCGGAGCCGCGTCGAACCCGTGCTCCGCGAGCGCGCGGAGATGGGCATGAAGGGCGCGTGCGGTGCGCGGCGCCGGACGTTCCACCACGTCACCGTCCCGGAAGACCGCCCCCACATTCACCATGCCACCCACCAAGGCTTCGCCCTCTGCCATCCCACCCTCAGCTGTCATACCGATCACGCTACCGGCAGGTCGATCAGGCGTGGGGCGGACTATCGACCTCGACTGCGCCCGTAATTGAGTGGCGCCCCCCATGACACGGCGGGATCATCCGAAGTGTCCGGGCCGATGCGAGCCCCTGCGGTCGCGCCGCCTGCCCAGTTGAGGGAGTCGTGATGAGTGGTGCCGCGTCCGAGTTCGTGGTCCGTACGGCGGCCGGGGCAGTGCGTGGTGGTCGGGAGGCGGGGGTGGGGGTCTTTCGGGGGATTCCGTATGCCGAGGCGCCCGTCGGTGCGCTGCGGTTCGCGGCGCCTCGGGCCGTTCGGGGGTGGGACGGGGTGCGGGCGGCCGCGGCGTACGGGCCGCCGCCCCCGCAAGGCGGCCACTTCGGTATGGACGCGCTGGCGCGGGACACGGTGGGCGACGACTGGCTGACCGTGAACGTATGGTCGCCGGAGCCGAGCCCCGGCGCCGGGCTGCCGGTGATGGCCTGGATCCAGGGCGGCGCGTATGTGATCGGCATGTCCGGGCTGCCCGAGTACGACGGCGGACGTCTCGCGCGCGAGGGCGGGGTCGTCGTGGTGACGTTCAACTACCGTGTGGGGCTTGAGGGGTTCGGGCAGTTCGAGGGCGCGCCCGCCAACCGGGGCCTGCTCGACCAGGTGGCCGCGCTGGAGTGGGTGCGTGACAACATCCGCGCCTTCGGCGGCGACCCGGACCGCGTCACGGTCTTCGGTCAGTCGGCGGGCGGCGGATCGGTGGCCGCGCTGCTTGCGATGCCCCGCGCGGCCGGGCTCTTCGGGCGGGCCGTCGCCCAGAGCGTGCAGGGCACGTTCTTCACGCCGGAGCTCGCCGCCGACATCGCCACCGCGTGCGCCGCCGAGCTGGGGCTGAGGCCCACGGTGGCCGACCTGTCCACGGTGGACCCGGTCCGGCTGTCCGCCGCCGGTGACGCGGTCGGCGCCAAGATGACGCAGTGGGCGGAACGTTGGGGGCAGCCCGCGCAGAGGTCGATCCCGTTCTCGCCCATCGTCGACGGTGACACCCTGCCGGTCACCCCGTGGCAGGCCCTGGCCGACGGCGCCGGCCGGGACGTCGAGCTCCTCGTCGGCCACACCCGCGACGAACAACGGCTGTTCACCGCGCTCGCGGGCCTGCTCGGCGAGGTGACACAGGAGCAGGCCGCGGCCACCCTGGATGCCTTCGCCCCCGGCGAGGGCGGCCCACGCGGTTACCTCGACGGTTTCCCTGCGGCCACCCCGGACGAGTTGTACGAACTGGTCCAGTCCGACTACCTGTTCCGGATGCCGAGCCTCCACCTCGCCGAGGCCCAGACCGCCGCAGGCGGACGCGCCCACGTCTACGAGCTGACCTGGCCCGCCCCGGGCATGGGCGGCGCCCTCGGCGCCTGCCACGGTCTGGATGTCCCGCTCGTCTTCGGCAACCTGGACCGCGGCCAGCCCGCCATGCTCATCGGCGAGGGCCCGTCCCCGGAGGCGGAGGAGCTGTCCGCCCGTATGCGCGCCGCCTGGACGGCGTTCGCCACCCAGGGCGACCCCGGCTGGCCCGCGTACGACACCGAGCAGCGCCTCGTGCAGCTCTTCGACACCCGGCCGACCGTCACCGCGTACCCGGAGGAAACCTCCCGCCGGATCTGGCAGGATCACACGATTCCCGCACTGCCGCTGAACAACGGGATGGTCAACTAGAGGTGGACGTATCCGACTTGGCGCGCTTCGACGTGAACCCGTAGTGGACCAGCGCCCCCAGCGCGGCGCCGAGGAACGGTGCCGTCAAGTACGCCCAGAGTGCCGTCGTCGTGCCGGACACGGCCGCCGGGCCCAGCTGACGGGCCGGGTTGGCCGCCCCGCCGCTCACCGGGCCGAGCAGCGCGATGATCAGGCCGACCACCAGCCCCACCGCGTACGGCATCGGCCGGGCAAGCCCCGGATGCGCGACGAAGAAGCTGATGAGCAGGGCCACCGCCGCGAAGCTCGCCGCCTCCAGGGCGAACACCGCCATGGAGGAGCGGCCGGGAGCAGGGCGGGCCAGTCCGTCGCTGAGAGCCGCCGACTGCAGCACTGGCCCCCACACCAACCGGCCCAGCGCGGTCCCGGCCAGTCCGCCGAGCAACTGCCCCACGGCGTACGGAACAACAGCACGCCCCGGGAAGGCCCGCATCAGCCACAGGGCCACACTGACGGCCGGATTGAGGTGTGCCCCCGAGCCTCGGCCCGGCGGGCTCAGGATCAGCCCCACCAGCAGGACCGCGACCAGGGCACCGACGACGCCCAGCGCGAGATGCAGGTCCGCGATGAAGAGCGGCGAGGCCGGATCGAGCAGCCAGCGCACCATCGTCACCACGCAGAACATCATGACGGCGGTCAGCGCGCACTCCACGGCCGCGCCCCGCCATGGCGCACTCCCCGGCACAAGCCCCGGCGGGCCCGCCGCGACCTCCTCCGCCCGTACTCCCCCGTAGGCCACCGATCCCCCCTCGCACTGGCCAACCGCCCCCTGCCCATCGGGCGGTCGCGAACAGCCGCAGGGTAGAACCGCCGCCCGACCGGAGAGCACCGAAGCAACCAACCAGCCGCGAAATGACCGGAAACACCATCTTGCGCCGGGGTACGCGGGCTGCCGTCGCGCCCTGGGGCTACAGGTATTCGTAGACGGGAAGGGTCCAGCCCTGGCGGCAGGTGTGGCCCGAGCCGATGTCACACCCCTCCACCGAGATGCGGTACTGGCCGGGCTGGAGGGTGTTCCAGTACACCGTGCCGTCGTACCGTCCGCAGTCGCCGCTGCCGCCGCCGTGGGCGATGCACTCCTGGTCACCGTTGATGTCCTGGCCGTCACGGCGGATGTTGATGAGCCAGCCGTCGTAGTTGTAGCCGTCGCTCAGGCCCCAGTCGAACCGCAGACCGGCACCCCAGCGCTGGACGGAGGTGACCATGTTGGCGCCCTGGTTCGGGGACCAGACCATCGCGCCCTTCGCGAACCACTGGTACAGCCCGTTCCCGTACTGGAACGCCTCCTGCACCGGACAGCCGAACCCGCCGTCCGCACCATGGTTGTCGTTCCAACGCCGCAGGAACTGGCTCGGCACGTTGTAGGAGCAGGCGGCGGCGCGTTGCGGCGCGGCCGACCCGGCGGCCTGGGCGGCCGGGACGGGGGTGGTGACGGCCACGGCGGCGGCCATCCCGGCCCCCACGGCCAGCATCCGAAGTTTCGCTCGTGACAAGGCGATCCCTGCCTCTCTACGTCGTCGGGCGGAGGTGACCTCACCGTAGTGTCCGGCGGGCCGCCCGGCGATCAGCCGTTCCGGTGAGCGGAACGCTTGGCCGGTTCACGCCGTTGGCGCGATCCATTGACGCGGTCACGCCAGAGCTCTACGGTTCTCCACGTTCACGTCGTAACACAAGGTTCATAGATATGAATTCGCATGGCTGTCAAGACCTCCAAGAGCACTGACCCGGCCCTCGACTCCCCCACTCGACGGGAATCCCTCATGCGCATCCGCACCCTGCTCATATACGTGACCACCGCGACCGCCGCAGGCGGCCTGGCGCTCACCACCCCCACCGCCTCGGCCACCACAGCGAGCACGAGCCCCACCGTCGCCCCCGGCGGCAACTTCGACCTCTCCGTGTGGTCGCTCCAGGAACCGGTGGGCTCCCCCGGCTCGCCGACCACGATCCCGCCGTCCCGGCTCAAGGGGGCCAACGGCTTCCAGGACGCGTACTTCTACACGGACACGCGTGACGGCGCGATGACGTTCTGGGCGCCGGAGAAGGGCGTCACCACGCCCAACTCCCACTACGCCCGCTCCGAGCTGCGCGAGATGAACCGCGACGGCAGCCCCGCGAACTGGTCGCTGAGCGGCACGCACCGGCTCGACGCGACCCTGCGCGTGGTGTCCGTGACGTCGAACGTCTGCGTGGGGCAGATCCACCTCGGCACGGGCGGCTCGTCCACCAAACCGCTGCTGGAGCTGTACTACCGGTCGAGCGGCGACATCGTCCTCGGCACGGAGAACTCCCCCTCGGGCGGCCAGACCCCGCACCCGGTGGGCCATGTCCCGGTCGGCAAGACGTGGAGCTACACGATCGGCGTCTCGGGCGGCCACACCATCGACCTGACGGTCAACGGCACGACCACCCACTACCCGATCCCGTCGTCCTTCAACGGCTACAAGCAGTACTTCAAGGCCGGGTCATACAACCAGTCGTCCTCGGACAGCACCACCAAGGGCGCCCGGGTCGGTTTCTACAAACTCACGGTGTCCCACGGCTGAGCGCACGGGCACCGGTCAGGCCTTCTTGACCACGCTGGACTTGAGCTGCATGGACCCGAAGCCCTCGACCTTGCAGTCGATGTCGTGCCCGTCGACACCGTCGACGAGGCGGATGTTGCGCACCTTGGTGCCCGCCTTGATGCCGGTCGGGCTGCCCTTGACCTTCAGGGTCTTGATCACGGTCACCGTGTCGCCGTCGGCGAGCACATTGCCGACGGCGTCCCTGATCACCCCGGCCTCACCCTCACCCGCATCGGACGTGGTGGCCCCGGGTGACCACTCGTGCCCGCACTCCGGGCAGACCAGCAGCGCGCCCATCTCGTAGGTGTACGCGCCGGAGCACTCGGGGCAGGGGGGAAGGTTGTTCTCGTCCACCGCAGAAGTGTATGCGCGCCAAGGTATGACCTGCGCGCCGGACGCGGACCACCGCCCCACGCCAGGCGTCTACCCTCGGCAGTCGCCCAACACCTCCGCCAGCTTCGTGCGCTCCCCCGTCGTCACCCGCAGGCCGTAGTAGTCCTTCACCCCGATCCAGGCGCGGCTGTACGTGCACTCGTACCCCTTGGGCAGCCACTTGTCCGGGCCCTTGTCGCCCTTGTCGCGGTTGCTCCAGGTGGAGACCGCGATGAGCTGCGGCGAGCCGCTGAGGTCGTTGGCGAACGCGCGGCGCTTGTACTCGGGCCAGTCCCGGGCGCCCGAACCCCATGCGGCCCTGAGCGGCACGACGTGGTCGATGTCGACGCGCAGGGGGTTGGTGACCGTCAGGTCGTCGTAGGCGCTGCGCCAGCGGCCGCCCACCACCTTGCAGCCGTCCTTCAACGTGGCGGGGATGTCGGAGAGGGCCTTCAGGGCGAGTTCGCGCGTGGAACACTTGTCGACTCCGTGCAGGACCCAGCAGCTCTTGCCGCCGAAGTCGGTCCGCTTGAACCCCTTGCTGTCGAACGTGCCGACCTCCAGCTCGGAGAGCATGCGCTTGGCGTCGTCCAGGTCGGGGATGTTCTTGGGCCACTTGACCGCGGCGGGCGGCAGGCCGGCGGGGAGCGGAGCCGGGACGAACGCGGCGGTGCCGGGCTCGTGCACTGCCCCCTGGCCCGAGTCGGTCGACGGCAGCCGGTCCTCCTCCGGGCCTTCGCAGTCGAGCTCGTCGAAGTTGAGCGCCGCGCTCTGCGGCTGGTCGGCCGCGGGCCGCGTGGGCGGGGACGCGGCCTGGGCGGCCACGGGGAGCAACGCTGCCGGAAGCGCCGCGACGAGGAGGGCGGAGGTGAGGGCCGGTCGCCTGTACGAGCGCATGGGGATCTCCTTCGGTGGCATGGCGTCCTTGTGCTGACGCACCTTCTTGAGGAGTTGACCGCCCCCGGCCACACCGACCAGTTTTTCTGACTTTTCCCCCGTTCGGCCCCCACCTCGGCCGGCACCTCAGTGGTCGACCGCGACCACGATCTTGCCCACCTGGCCACCCGCCTCCATGTAGCGGTGGGCCTCGACGATCTCGTCGAGCCCGAACACGCGGTCCACGGTGGGCGCGAACGCACCGCTGCGCAGACCGGAGGTCACGAAGGCCTCCGCCCGGCGCAGCCGCTCGGGGTCGGTGGTCGTCTCCAGGGCGGTGTAGGTGCGCATGTTCAGCGCCGGCATACCGAGTTCGAACCCGGGGTACGGGGTCACCTCGCCGCTCAGCGCCCCGTACTCGATGAGCGTGCCGCCGGGGGCGACCACCCTGGCGAGGTCCAGCACACCGGGCCCCGCGACGGCGTCGAAGACGAACTCGGCGCCCCGGCCCGCCGTCAGGTCCAGTATGCGCTGGACGACATCCTCCTCGCCGGTGGCGATCACCTCGGCCGCCCCGGCCTTGAGCAGCGCGTCCCGCTTGGCGCCGGTCCGGGTGGTCGCTATGGGCACCGCCCCGACGCGGTGGGCTACCTGGATCGCGGCCAGGCCCACGCTGCTGGACGCGGCGGTGAGCACGACCGTGTCCCCGGCCCGCATCCCGCCGACCTCCACCAGCGCCCCGTACGCGGTGAGATACGGCATCCACACCGCCGCGCCGCCGACCGCGTCCAGCGAGGTGGGCCGGTGCACCACCGCGGCCGCCGGGACGATCGCGCGCTCGGCGTAGACCCCGTACGCGTTCATCGAGAACGCGGGCACCACGCTGACCGCCTGGCCGGGCTCGAAGCCGGTCACCCCGGCACCGACGACCTCGACCACTCCCGCCGCCTCGGCACCGAGCCTGGCGGGGAACTCCTTGACCTGCTCGATGTAGTTGCCGCTGCGGAACAGCGCCTCGGCACGGTTGATGCCGATCGCCTCCACCCGGATCAGCAGTTCACCGGGCCTGGGCGCGCCGACCTCCACGTCCTCGAGCCGCAGCACCTCGGGTCCTCCGAGCTCATGGAACCGCACCGTCCTGGCCATCGGGCCTCCCCCTTCTACGAGTTGACGGCGGTGCGACGACCGCGCCGCCGGGGCTCAGCCAAACAGGAAGTACGATCACTGTCAAACTTTGATGGCGACCGTACTTCGATGGGGGTCATACTTCGATGCGTGTCGTACGATGTGCCCCGGAGGTCGGCAGTCGATGGCAGCAGCGAGGCAGAGCGAGCGAGGGCGCATCCCGCCCCACCCGGACGTCCGGGCGATCAGCACCCAGCAGGTGCTCGAAGCCCTGGTCGACCCCGTGCGCCGGCACATCGTCGGCGAGCTCCACGCGGCCCGCGAGGACCTCAGCTGCGGCACGATCGAACTGCCGGTCAGCAAGTCCACGGCCACCCACCACTTCCACGTGCTGCGCGAGGCCGGACTCATCCGCCAGTACTACGTGGGCACCTCCCGCATGAACGCCCTGCGCCGCGAGGAGTTCGACGAGGTCTTCCCCGGGCTGCTGCGCGCACTGGTGACCGGGCACGCGAGGGAGTCCGACGCGCGGCGGGAGGCGTAGCCCGGGGCCCGCTGGTGCCGCTCACCGCACCGCCACCGGTGACGAGCCGCCCGGTGCCAGCAGGCGGGGCTCGCCCGTGCCGTCCGCCGGGACCGACCAGATGTCGCTTGCTCGTCCATCGCGTCCCGGCAGCGCGTAGCCGACAGTCGAGTCGTCCAGCCAGGCGGCCTGGTCGTCGACGCTGTGCGGCTCGGCGAGCGGGTGCTCGCGCATCCCGGCCAGGTCGAGTACGTACAGCCGCCAGGGGGCCCGAGGGTCGCCGGAGACCTTCTTCTTGAAGGCGATCCGGGTGTTGTCCGGCGACAGCGACGGGCATTCGACGTTCTCGCGCAGCGCCTTCGCCGACCAGTTCCGCAGGTCGCCCTCGACGAGGTGGGTGCGGCCCCGGGTGGAGACGGTGGCGTAGAAGCGGTTGTCGTCGCGGGCGAAGGTGACGCCCCAGTAGTTGACGTCCGGTGCGTGGTGGCGGGCGCCGCCGATCGTCAGCGGGATGTCTTCGATCGACTTGATCAGATAGCCGGTGCGCAGGTCCAGGACCGAGGTCCGGGTGGAGAAGCCGGAGGTGGCGTACGAGTCACCGACAGCGAACGCCGTCCAGGACAGCAGGTTCCCGGAGGCGGAGACGCGGGCCCGGTTGGGGATGCCGGGGACGGTCACGCCGCGCACCTCGCGCAGCCGCCGGTCCAGGACGAGGGCCCGGGTGCGGGCGGGCAGGCCCGGCAGTTTCCGCAGGCACAGGGCGCGCTCCCCCGCCGCGTAGAACCGGTCGCAGGAAGGGCCGTCGGTGACGCGCGGCGCGCCTCGTGCGGGCAGGCGCGCGACCCGGCCGGTGGCCGAGTCCCGGAAGTACAGTCCTGGCTCGTCGAGGGTGAACGAGCCGTCGGCAGCGGCCTGTTGGGGCGGGCGTTCGCGGTGGCGGGCGTGCAGGACGTAACCGAGGGAGCCGCCCGCCAGCAGGAGCACGGCGATCACGACGGCGGCGAGCCGCAGGGGACCGGCCTTCATGACGCCTCCCGGGCGGGTGCGGGCAGGACGCGCCAGGCGGCCGCGAGCGCACCGGTCAGCGCGATCCCCGCCAGCCACAGGGCGGGCCGCTGCCCCCAGAGCGTCCACGCCGCCCCGAACCCGGCCGCGCCCAGCAGTCGGGCCAGCGCCTGACCGGTCTGGAGCACCGCGAGCCCGCCCGCTCGCCCGCGCACGGGCAGCAGCGGCCCGGCGAGCGCCATCAGCACCCCGTCCGTGGCGGCGTAGAAGATGCCGAGCAGGGCCAGTACGGCCACGGCGGTCGGCCAGGCGATCGGGGCGAGCAGCAGGGCGTACGCGCCGAGCAGGGCCGCGTGCCCGAGCAGGAACGGCAGCCGCCGCCCCATCCGGTCGGCGATCCGGCCCACCGGAACGGCGAGCAGCAGATAGCCCGCGGCCGGGCCGAGCGGCAGCAGCGGGAACAGGGCGGTCGGCAGGTCGAGGCCGCGCTGGAGCAGCAGATAGAGGAAGGAGTCGCCGATCGTGGCGGCGCCGAGCAGGGCGGTCGCGTAGAGGATGCGGCGGAAGACGGGGTCGCGAAGTGCTGTGCGGGGGCGGGCCGTTACGGGCATGGGCACCGTCCCGGATCCCGCCGGGACGTACACCGCCAGCAGCAGCACACCCATCAGCCCGACGCAGAAGCTGACGACGAACACCGCGTCGTAGGCGTCGGCGGTGGCCTGGAGCACGGCGAACGCGGCGAGCGGGCCGAGGAGCGCCCCCGTGGTGTCCATGGCGCGGTGCACGCCGAAGGAGCGGCCGAGCGTCTCCGGCGGGCCGCTGAGCGAGATGAGGGCGTCGCGCGGGGCGGTGCGGATGCCCTTGCCGAGCCGGTCGGCGGCGAGCGCGGTGGCGATGCCCGCGGTGGCGCCTCCGGCGAGGAGCAGCCCGAGCCGGGAGAGGGCGGAGAGCAGATAACCGGCCCCGGCGACCCGCTTGTGACGGCCCCCGCGGTCGGCGAGCCGGCCGCCGAGCAGCCGTACGAGCGCGGTGGCTCCGTTGAACATGCCGTCCAGGAAGCCGAACTGGAGCGGCGAGAGGCCGAGGCCCAGGACGAGGTAGAGCGGCAGTACCGCCGTGACCATCTCGGACGAGACGTCGGTGACGAGGCTGACCGCGCCGAGCGCGAGGACGGTGCCGGGGACGCGCCGCCCCACCCCGGAGGTGCGGGGCGGCGCGTCCGTACGGCCGGTGGTGGCCAGGTACATCAGTGGCAGCCGTACTTCGGGCTGGTGTCCTTGACCTGCCCGTCCGTACCGACGTAGGTCCATCCGTAGCCGGAGTCGGTGAACTCCAGCTTCAGCACGCCGTACTGGCCGCTGATCCGCTTCTGGCTGTTGGGCTGGACCTGCTCGATGGGGTACGGCTCGGCGCCGCCCATGCCGCCGACGATCTCCACGATCCCGTCCGCGGTCGCCTTGCCGTCGGGGTCCTGCGGGGCGAACCGCTCGTAGTGGTGGTCGTGACCGTTGAGGACGAGGTCCGCCTTCGCGCCGTACAGGATCTTCCACACGGGCTTGGAGACCGGGTCGTTGCCGTGACCGCCGGAGGAGTAGAGCGGGTGGTGCCAGTAGGCGGCTATGCACTGCTTGCCGTTGGCGGCGAGGTCGGCCTTGAGCCAGTCGATCTGGGCGGCCTTGTCGAAGGAGTTGGAGTCGAGGGCGATGAAGTGCCAGTTGCCCTCGTCGTAGCTGTAGTAGCTCTTGCCCTGCGGGTAGGCGATGTTCCCGAAGTAGGCCTTGTACCCGGCGAGGGCTCCGGCCGGGTCGTACGTCTCGTGGTTGCCCGGGACCGGACGCGTCTTGGCCTTGAAGGCGCCCCACGTCTTGTCGTAGTAGGCGCGGAAGTCGGCGATCCGGGCGTCGTCGTACTGGTTGTCGCCCATCGTCAGATAGAACTTCGGATCGATCTGCCGGGCGAGCGCGGCGGTCTTGGGGTGCGCGCAGCCGCTGTCGGCGGCGGTGCACTGGGCGGCGATGTCACCGGCCGCGACCACGGTGAAGCCCTTGCCGGGCGGCGGGCCGCCGTCGAGGGTGCCGTACACCTCGGCCTCGTACAGCGAGTAGCCGTACGAAGTGCCGCGCGCGGTGCCGTAGATACGCAGGTACCTGCCCTTGCCGGTGACCCCGTTCCAGTCGTCGGTGCCGCCGTTGCCCGCCTTCTCCTCGGCGAGCGCGGTCCAGGACGCCCCGTCCTGCGACACCTCGACGCGGTACGCCTTGGCGTAGGCGGCTTCCCAACTGAGCTTGACCCGGCTGATGGTGGCGGTTGCGCCGAGGTCGACGCGGATCCACTGCGGGTCCTTGCCCTCGGCGCTGGCCCAGCGGGTGGCGGTGTCCCCGTCGAAGGCGTTCGCGGCGCCGAGCGAGGACGTCTCGGCAGAGGAGGCGGTTGCGGGTTTCCCGAGCGAGATGAGGGGATCGGCGGCGGCCCCGGCCCGCCCGGGCCAGGCGAGCAGCAACCCGCCGAGGAGCGCGAGGACGACGAGGAGAACGCGGTTTCTGCCGCGTGGGAGGGAGAGTCGAGCTGAGGTGTTCAGGCGCATACCTGGACTCCGTGGGGGTGGGGAACGGCGAGAGCTGGACACCGGGACGCGACCCCGCCCCTGCCCGGCGCGGGCAGGGCACAGCGCCACGGCAGCCGGGTCAGAGCTCTCGCTGAGCGCGTCATGCCCACGGGAATGGGGCACCGCGCCAAGCCGCCGCCGGGGAGCGTAGCGGACTGGAAGGTTTCCTACCAGTGGTCCGGCGTCGGCTCCCGGATCCCTCATCGCACGACAGCGAGCACCAGCGAACCCACCGCCAACGCCGCATACGCGCCCGGGAACCCGATGTTGCGGAACACCCCGGCGCGTACGTGGGCCGCGAGGGCGCCCGCGTAGCCGCCAACGAGGCCACGCAGCACATCGTCGCCGCGTTCGCCCGCCGCCGGCCGGGCCGGCGGGCCGAGTTGCGGCAGGCCGCGTGGTCGAACCCGACCGCCGGGCTCGCCACCGGGGACGTCGACGCCGCGCTGCCGCGGGTGCCGTTCCCCGGCCAAGAGGCGTTGCGGGTGGAGGTGTTGTTCAACGAGCCCCGGTGGGTCGCGCTGTCCTCCGGTCACCCGCTGGCTGTACACGAAGAGGTCGCGTTCCGCGACCTGTGGGACGAGCCGTTTGTCGCCGCCGCGGCCGAATCCGGTCGGTGGCGCGATTATTGGCTGGCCACCGACGAGCGCGAGGGCCACCCGGTCCGCGTCGGCGCCGTCGCCGTCGCCGATCAGCCCGACGAGTGGCTCGGCGCGATCGCCAACGGCTACGGCGTCGCCCTGGCTCCCGCGTCCGCCGCCCGCTTCTACGCCCGCCCGGGCGTCACCTACCGGCTGGTCAAAGGGGTGAGCCCGAGCCGCGTCGCGGTGGCCCGGGCGCCCGCCGACGACGCCGATCCGGTCGTCCGGGACTTCGTCCGCTGCTGCCGGGAGAGCGTTCGGGAGGACGGGCCCAACACGGCCGGATAGCGCGGTACCACGAGCCGTGGCCGGGTCCTACCGTGCCCTCGCTGGCCAATTCCCATCGAAGGGAGACTGACCCATGAGGGACCAGAGGCGGCTGCGGTGGTCGCGTGTGCGACGATGGACGGCCGCCTGCACCGTGACCCTGTTACTGGGCTCGTTCGCCAACGTCGCGTCGGCCGACCCCGCGCCGGACCACCCGGCGTCCCACCCCGCGGCCAAGGCGGCCTCGTTCGACTTCGACCACGGCAACGCCGCGCTCGAAGTGGTCTACCCGGCGCTCCAGGCGCAGGAGCGGTCCGTCATCTCGAAGGACGGCTCCGACATCACCCTGATCGTGGACTACGGCATGCTCCTGGAGACCTCCTGGTTCGACTCCATCGCGCCGTACCACCGCAGCGCGGTCGGCATCTATTCGAACCTCGGCCGTCGTCCCGTCGCCGAACGCACCAACCGCAACAAGAACACCGCCCTTCTCTACACCTCGTACCGCATCTTCAACGCCCGTATCCCGCAGGCCGCGGCGGCCTGGCGGGAGATGATGGCCTCGGTCGGCCTCGACCCGGACGACCGCCAGGAGAACACCCGGACCGCCGCCGGCATCGGCAACCTGGCCGCCCGGCATGTCCTGGAGGCCCGGTGGCACGACGGCATGAACCGCTACGGCGACGAGGGCGGACGCCGGCAGGCGCCGTACGCGGACTACACCGGCTACCAGCCGGTCAACACGGCGTACGAACTCCGCGACCCCTCGCACTGGCAGCCGGCCATCGTCCCCCACGACGACGGCACCTTCGAGATCCAGAAGTTCATCACCCCGCAGATGCGTCTCACCACCCCGTTCACGTACAAGGATCCGGCGCGCTTCCACATCCCCCCGCCGGTCAACAGCAACTACCACAACCGGCGCGGCTACAAGCAGCAGGCCGATGAAGTCCTCGCCGCGTCGGCGGCGTTGACCGACTACAAGAAGATGGCCACCGAATTCTTCGGCGACAAGTTCATGGCCCTCGCGGAGGCACCCGGCGTCGCCGTGATCCAGGACGCGCACCTGGACGTCGAGGGGTTCGTGCAGTTCATCGCGACCATCGAGATCGCCATCTTCGACAGCACCATCGCGGTGTGGCAGCAGAAGGCGAACTACGACTCCGTACGGCCGTTCAGCGCGATCCGGTACCTGTACGGCGACACACCGCTGACCGCCTGGGGCGGCCCGGGCAAGGGCACGGTCCACGACATCACCGGCAACGAGTGGCGCAGCTATCTGCCCGTCACCAACCACCCCGAGTACCCGTCCGGCTCCACCGCGGCCTGCTATGCGTACGCGCAGGCGGCGCGGCTCTTCCTCGGCAGCGACAAGGTGCACATCGCGATCCCGCGCAAGGCGGGCTCGTCGGTGATCGAGCCGGGTGTCACCCCGGCGAAGGCCCTCACGCTGACGTACGACTCCTGGACGGACTTCGCCACGACCTGCGGCAAGACCAGGGTCTGGGCCGGGGTCCACTTCCCGTCGGCCGTCAAGGCCTCAGCGGGCTTCGGCCCGCAGTTCGGGCAGCGCTCGTACGAGTTCGTACAGCGCCACATCCACCCGGACAGCGCGAAGTAGCGCACGCACCCGTCGGCACCGCCCCCTTCGCGGAGCGGTGCCGATGGGCTTCTCGTGCCGACGGACTTCTCGTGCCGATCAGGCGTACTGGCCCGGCTGGTAGTCGCCCGCGGGCTGCCGGATGATGACGTTCGCCCGGTTGAAGGCGTTGATCAGGGAGATGGAACACACCAGCGTGGCGAGCTCCTCCTCGTCGAAGTGCTCGGCGGCCCTCGCCCACGTCTCGTCCGATACGCCGCCCGCCCCGTCGGCGATGCGGGTGGCTTCCTCCGTCAGCTCCAGGGCGGCGCGCTCGGCCTCGGTGAACACCGTGGCCTCCCGCCAGGCGGCGACCAGGTTGAGGCGCGTCTGCGTCTCCCCGGCGTGCGCGGCGTCCTTGGTGTGCATGTCGGTGCAGAATCCGCAGCCGTTGATCTGACTGGCACGCAGCTTCACCAGCTCCTGCGTCGCGCCCGGCAGCGTGGAGTCCGCGAGCACCCGGCCCGCGGCGACGAGGTGCTTCCCGAACTTGGCCGCGATCGGGCTGGTGAAGAGGTTCAGCCTGGCTTCCATCGTGTACTCCTTGGAGGTTGTTCGCTGTCACCCGTATGACAAGGCAGCTCCTCCAGCCGTGACACCCGCGGATGTGACGTGCGTCTCGCTCGCGGTGACGGTCGCCGGGCCGCCTCGTCAGCCCCGTTCCGCGTGCGCGCCCCCGGGCCGGGCGAACTGGGTGCGGTACAGCTCCTGGTAGCGGCCGTCGAGCGCCAGCAGCTCGTCGTGGGTGCCGCGTTCCACGATGCGGCCGCTCTCCACCACGAGGATGAGGTCGGCGGACCGTACCGTGGAGAGCCGGTGGGCGATCACCACGGCGGTGCGGCCCTCCAGCGCCTCGCCGAGGGCCTCCTGGACGGCCGCCTCGGAGGTGTTGTCGAGGTGGGCGGTCGCCTCGTCGAGGATGACGACGCGCTGGCGGGCCAGGAGCAGGCGGGCGATGGTCAGGCGCTGGCGCTCGCCGCCGGAGAGCCGGTAGCCGCGCTCGCCGACGACGGTGTCGAGGCCGTCCGGCAGGGAGGCGACCAAGCCGTCCAGACGGGCCCGGCGCAGGGCGTCCCAGAGCTCCTCCTCGTCGGCGTCCGGGCGGGCGAGCAGCAGGTTGGCGCGGACGGACTCGTGGAAGAGGTGGCCGTCCTGGGTGACCATGCCGATCGTGTCGCGGATCGAGTCGGCGGTCAGGTCGCGTACGTCGACGCCGCCGAGGCGTACCGCGCCCTCGTCCGCGTCGTAGAGCCGGGGCAGCAGCTGGGCGACCGTCGACTTGCCCGCGCCCGAGGAGCCGACGAGGGCCACCATCTGGCCGGGTTCGGCGCGGAAGGAGACGCCGTGGAGCACTTCGGCGCCGCCCCGGGTGTCGAGGCTGGAGACCTCTTCGAGGGAGGCGAGGGAGACCTTCTCGGCGGAGGGGTAGCCGAATCGCACGTCGTCGAACTCGACGGAGACCGGCCCGTCCGGCACCGGCTTGGCTTGCGGCTTCTCGGCGATGAGCGGCTTCAGGTCGAGGATCTCGAAGACCCGCTCGAAGCTGACGAGGGCGCTCATGACCTCGACGCGCGCCCCGGCGAGCGCGGTGAGCGGCGCGTACAGGCGCGTGAGCAGGAGGGCCAGGGAGACGACCGCGCCCGCTTCCAGCTTGTCGTGCAGGGCGTAGTAGCCGCCGAGGCCGTAGACGAGGGCGAGCGCGAGGGCCGAGACGAGGGTGAGGGCGGTGATGAACGCGGACTGCGCCATCGCCGTACGGACGCCGATGTCGCGGACCCGGGCGGCCCGGGCGGCGAATTCGGCGGACTCGTCGGCGGGCCGTCCGAACAGCTTGACCAGGGTCGCGCCGGGCGCCGAGAACCGCTCGGTCATCCGAGTGCCCATCGCCGCGTTGTGCTCGGCGGCCTCCCGCTGGAGCCGCGCCATCCTGGTGCCCATGCGGCGGGCGGGCAGCACGAACACGGGCAGCAGGACCAGCGCGAGCAGGGTGATCTGCCAGGAGATGCCGAGCATCACGGCGAGGGTGAGCAGCAGTGTGACGAGGTTGCTGACCACGCCGGAGAGGGTGTTGCTGAACGCCCGCTGGGCGCCGATCACGTCGTTGTTGAGGCGGCTGACCAGCGCGCCGGTGCGGGTCCGGGTGAAGAAGGCGACCGGCATGCGCTGGACGTGGTCGAAGACCGCGGTGCGCAGGTCGAGGATGAGCCCTTCGCCGAGCGTCGACGACAGCCATCGGCCGACCAGCCCCAGGGCCGCCTCGGCGAGGGCGATCGCGGCGATGAGCAGGGCCAGCCGGGTGACGGTCCCCGTCTCCTCGCCGCCGACGATCGCGTTGACGACGCGTCCGGCGAGGAGCGGGGTGGCCACCGCGAGGAGTGCTGTGGCGATGCTCAGCAGGAGGAACAGGGCGATGCGGCGGCGGTGGGGCCGCGCGAACACAGCGATGCGCCGCAGGGTGGCTCGGTTGAACGGACGTCGGTCCTGCTGCGCGGTGATGACGTTGTGGAGCTGTGTCCACGCGGTGGCTTCCATACTCATACGAGGAACGTACGACCTCTAGTTAAGTTGAGGTCAACGGTTCCCTCGAATCAGTCCCCCTCTGATCCTCTCCGTGCCGCCGGATCACCCCGCCTTGACCAGCCGCCAGCACTGGTTCGCACCCCCGTTCGCGGGCCACTGGATCACCTGGGCGCCCATCACGAGCGACCCGCCGCTGACGTCCACCAGATGGCCGTCGAGCCGGGACTCCAGGGTGTAGCAGTCGCCTGCGCCGGGGGTCACCCGCCACTGCTGGTTGGTCCCGCCGGTGGCGGTCCACAGGTTCAGCTGGGTGCCCGGCACGACGCTCCGGCCGGGGACGTCGAGGGGTTTGCCGCTGGCCGCGCCGGTGACGGTGTAGTAGCCGTCGCCGGTCGAGGCGAGCTTCCACTGCTGGTTGGCGCCTCCGTTGCCAGGCCACTGGATGATCGGGGTGCCGTCGGCCGTGCCCTGCCCGGAGGCGTCAAGGAGCTGGCCGCTGTGGGCGTTGACCAGCTGGTACGTGCCGTCGAGCGGCGCCGTCGTACCGGGGGTGATGCTCAGGTTGGCGAACTGCGCGCCGTAGTACCCGGCGGTGCCGAGGCCGATCTGGCCCGCGCCGTAGCTGTTGTCGGTGACGGTGGCGAGGGTGGTCCCGTCGAGCTTCGCGGTGATGGTGGCGCCCTGGAAGGTAAGGGCCAGGGTGTGCCAGGTCTTCAGCCCGGGGGCCGTGACCGTACCGCTCGCCAGGGTGGTGGAGGACCAGGCCGTGTCGGTGCGCAGCAGCGACCAGACGCCGGTGTCCGCGACGCGCAGGTGGTAGGCGTTGAGGCCGTTGTTGTTGCGGCCCTGGGTGCCGACCCGGCCGAGCAGCTCGACCGCGCCCGCCTGTTCCAGCAGGGCGTCCGAGCGGACGGTGTAGTTGGTCCAGTTCACGTCACCCATCAGCGCGTACGGCTGCGGGGTGGACTCGTCGGTCCAGCGGATGGGTGTGGTCGGCGCCTGCTGGCGCAGACAGCGGCCGGTGCGCCCGCCCGCGCACGGCGCGGTCTCGAAGGCGCCGTTCATCGCGGCGAGGTACCGCGCCTCCTGCCCGGTGGCGGTCCCGGCCAGCGAGTCCGCGTACGGCAGAACGAGCGGGGTGCGCTGCGGGGAGGTGACGATGCCCGCGCCCTGGCCGGTCGTGGTGGTGACGGTGTAGAGGTGACCGGGCTGGAGGGTGAGCCGGTACGTTCCCGAGCTGGCGGTGAGGTCGGGCTCGGGCACCAGGTGTGCGGTGGCGCCGTTGCTGGAGAAGTCGGTGGACCACACGTGCAGGGCGCCGGCCGGGAGACCGCCCGCGACCTTCAGGGTGACGCTCTGGGCGGCGGTCGCGTCCATCGTCTCGAACACGGTGGACCAAGCGGCCTTGCCGGGCGCGGCATAGCTGACGTAGCTGCCGTTGGAGCGGTTGCCGCCGAGGTAGCCGGAGGCGGTGTCGAGGTACTGCCAGCCGGGGGCGGTGAACTGGGTGGTCTGCGCGGTCGCCCAGACGCTGCGGTCCACACTGTACGCGCCCGACCACGGCTGGTTGGCCGTGACCAGGCCCATGCTGTTGAACGAGAGGTTGGGGTAGAGCGCGGCCACCACCGGCCAGTTGATGAAGGCGGTCATCTTGGCGTCGAGATAGCCGCGGTTGATGGCCCGGGCCATCGGGACGGCGCCGGTCGCCGCGTCCTCGGAGCCGTTCTCGCTCGCCCAGAGCTGTTTGCCGGTGGCCAGCGCGTCCGGGGTGGTCGAGCAGCTGGTCATGGCGGACATGTAGCCGCACGGGTAGTGGGCGCCGACGATGTCCACGGCGGCGTTGAGCGCGCTGTCGGCGCGCATGGCGGTCGCGATCTGCCAGCCGTCGTCGGCGCCGACGACCTTGGTGGCGTACCCCTTGGCGGCGAGGGTGGCGTGCAGGTTCTTGTACCAGGCGGCGTTGAAGCCGCGCTCGTTCCAGCCTCCGAGGTAGTCGATGGTGAGGTTGTGCTGCTTGGCGCAGCCCAGCCAGGACATCAGGTAGTCGATCATGTCCTGGGACCAGAAGTTTCCGTTGCCCACCCAGCCGGGCGCTCCCCAGGAGAGTGCGGCGAGTTTGATGCCGGGGTTGCGGGCCTTGGCCTGCTCCATCAGCCACCACTCGTACCCGTTGGAGCAGTTGACGGTGGACCGGGTGTGCTCGATGGAGGATTCGGCGCCGTCGGTGGAGTTGGTGTCGCCGCCGATCTCGACCTTGAGGATCTGGAGGGCGGCGCCGTAGCCGGGTTTGAAGAGGTAGTCGAGGATCTGGGCGCGCTGCGGCTCGGGGTAGTCGAGCAGGAGTCGCGTGTTGCCGCCGCCTCCGCTGATCGCCCCGACGCCGTCGAAGACGCGGCCGGGGGAGGCGCCGTCGACGGTGAGGTCGGTGGTGACGGCAGCGGCCTCGGGAGCGGCGCGCGGCGCGGCGGCCGCCTGCGGGACGGTGGTCAGGGACAGACACAGCAGAAGCACGGCGAGCAGGGTGCGGTTAAGGGATCTCATCGTGGTGCGACCCTCTCTGGCGGGGAAGCAACTACATGCACGCACATTTTCGATCACAAGCGAACTCAAGTGAGCAGCAGCAAACACTAGGAAGGGGAGGGTGGGGCGTCAAGGCCCCACGCGTGCCTCGGTAGTTGTGTGTGACTTTGTGCGGATCGCGGGTGGGCGCGGGCATGCGAAGGGGCCCGCCGGTCGGCGGGCCCCGGGTGTACGCGTCGGTCTGCTCGGACCGTTGGCGTACGGCGCGTACCCCGTCAGGCGTCCGGGTCGCGCAGGCCGACGCAGTCGAAGGCCCAGAAGGTCTCCGAGTAGACGAAGGTGCCCGTCATCCACGGCTCGTGCGCGGCCAGTCGGACGACCTGGAACGCGGGGTCGGGGATGCGCAGCGACGGCGAGCGGAAGCCCAGCGGGCTCGCGGCCTCGAAGCCGCGCGTGCGGTAGTACAGCGGCGATCCCTCCAGGAACACCAACGGCACGCCCTGCTCGTCGGCCACCGCGAGGGCGTGCGCGATGAGGCGGGTGCCGATGCCCCGGCCCTGGGCGTCGGGGTGCACGCCGAGCGGCGACAGCGACATCACGTCCACGATCCGGCGCGGGGCGTCCAGGCGCGACGCGCTCAGCAGGACGTGCCCGACCACCCGACCGCCGAGGGTGGCGACGAAGGACATCGGGGCCAGCGGCGCCCGTGCGGTGCGCAGCGCCTCCACCAGGGCGGGCACCCGCTCCTCCCCGAAGGCGCGCATGTGCACCTCGCGTACCGCCGGGTGGTCCGCGTCCGTCTCGTCGCGGATCACCAACTCCTCGGCGGCGGAGGCGATCGGAGAACTCACCGTGGAACCGGCCGGGGAGCCGGTCAGAGCGCTCATGGGGGAGACCTCCCGCTGATCTTGTGATGTCATGGCCGCGAGCGTAGGCCGGGGGACGCCTCGCACGCACGGCAATTAGGGGTCAGGGTCGGGGATCGACCGGCGTGGATCACCGAGCCCTGCCCGCGGCCGAGCAACGCACCCCCGACCGCGCCTCCTTCCACCCTTCTCGCGATGGAGACACCTTGTCGCTGCGCATCACCGCCCTGACCGACCCCGACGAGAACACCGCCAGCCGCAGGCTCGCCTGGCTGGCGTCCGGGGCCGAGGGCGCTCCCGTCGGATCCGCCTTCCTGCGGCTGTTCACCCGGCCCGGGCAGGACCACCTCGCCGAACTCGATGTCCAGGTCCACCCGGCCGAGCGGCGCGGCGGCGTGGGCTCGCGGCTGCTCGAAGCGGCCGTGGAGGCGGCGCGCCGGGACGGCCGGCGCAGCGTGATCGCGCAGGCAGCGGCGGGCTCCCCCGGCGACGCGTTCCTCGCCGCACGCGGTTTCGGCAAGGTGCTGACCCTGACGTACACCCGGCTGGCGTTGGCCGACGCCGACCTCCCGGCCCTCGCCAAGGCCATCGAGACGCCGCACTCGGGCTACCGGCTGACGTCGTGGGAGGGGACGGTGCCCGACGAGCTCGCCGACACCTTCGTGGCCTCGCGCCGGGCCATGGACGACATGCCGATGGGCACCACCGACTTCGGCACCGTGGTGTGGGACCTAGACCGGGTGAAGGCGGCGGCCGCGGCCGTCGCCGGGCGCGGCGAGATCCTGCACACCGTCGCGGCCGTCGACGAGTCGGACGGCTCGGTCGTCGGCTTCACCGAGCTCGTGGTCCCGGGCGACGGCACCGGAGACGCCCAGCACTACGGCACCGCCGTCCTGCCCGAGCACCGCGGCCACGGCCTCGCCCTCTGGATGAAGGCCGCCTCCATCCACGAGGCCCGCACCCGCCACCCCCACCTCGCGGGCCTGCTGACCGACACCGCGGACAACAACCCGCACATGCGGCACGTCAACGACGCACTCGGCTATCTGCCGACGCACTCCGCGCACGAGTACCAGCTCGACCTGTAGGACTTGGCCGTACGGTCACGGCCGCCGAACCGGTGACGCGCGCGGGAGCCGCGTCACCGGTCGGCCCCGCCCTCCCAGTCCTCGGGGAACAGCGGCGCCGGTATCAGCGCCGCAAAGGCGAACTGGGCCATGAGCTGGAACGACAGCGGCTCGGGGAAGTTGAGCCCGAGGAGCAGTCCCACCCACGGCACCAACCCCATCGCCAGCAGGATCCGGAAGCGGACCACGTCCATGCGGCGATGCACCGACACCGCCAGAATCGCGACGAGCAGGGTCGGTATGCCGACGAACCCGAGCATCCCGGCAGCGAGATGCACCTTCTGGGAAGAACTGTCCTCCCAGTCGGCCTTCAGGATGACGGCCGTCCACGCCACGGTATGCAGTCCGACATACATCAGAACGCACAGCCCCATGCGCCCGAGCACCCGCCCGACCCGGCGTTCGGCCGTCCGGCCCGTCGACACCGCGATGCCCCCCATGCCACACCCTCCCCATTTTTGAACACGTTCAATGTCTTGAACGCGTTCAACATAGCTCATCGGCGGACGGTCCGCCGAGCCCGCCCCGTACACAGGCGGGCGCCGTACCCTGACTCCCCCGCGACAGCGCGCAGTGAGGTGAGGCGGATGAGCGGTTCGAACCGTCCGGGGGACGTTCTGGTCGTCGACGATGACGATGCGGTGCGCCGCTCGCTGGAGCGGGGGCTGCGGCTCAGTGGGTTTCGGGTGCGTACCGCCGACGGCGGACGGGCCGCGCTCGCCGCCGTCGAGGAGGCGCCGCCCGATGTGCTGGTGCTCGACGTCTCCATGCCGGGCATGAGCGGCATCGAGGTGTGTACGGCCCTGCGGGGCGCCGGGCACGATCTGCCCGTACTGATGCTGTCGGCGCTCGACGAGACCGCCGACCGCATCGCCGGGCTCCAGGCGGGCGGCGACGACTACCTGGTCAAGCCGTTCGCACTGCAGGAGCTGGTGCTGCGGCTGCGCGCGCTGCTGCGCCGCCGCCCGCCCGCCGGACACGACGTGGTCAGGGCCTGCGGCCTCGTCGTCGACCCGGCAGCGCGCACCGCACACCGCGACGGACGTCTCCTGGACCTCACCAGGCGCGAGTACGAACTCCTCGAAGTCCTCGCCCGCAACACCGGCCTCGTCCTCACCCGCGACCAACTCCTTGAACGGGTCTGGGGGTACGACGTCGACGTACGCACCGACGCGGTGGACACCTTCGTCAGCTATCTGCGCCGCAAACTGGAGGCGGACGGCGCTCCCCGGCTGCTCCACACCGTGCGCGGAGTGGGTTTCGTCCTGCGGGAGGGGCCGTGAGACTGTCCACCCGGATCGCCCTCGCGGTGGGCGTGGCCGTACCGATCCTCGTCCTGGCCTGCGGCTGGCTGCTGCTCACGCTCGTCGCCCGCGATCTGCACCGCGAGGAGGACAGCCATCTGCGGACCCGGGCCACCGCGATCGCCCACGACGCCCGCACACTACTGCGGGCCGCGGCCAACGACCAGGCCAACGCCGAGGCGAACCGGCAGCGCAAGCTCTTCAACGCGGCACTCGACGTGGGCGTACGGCTGACCGGGCCCGACGGCACGTTCAGCGGCGGGCCGCAGCCCGACGCGTCCGTCCCGCTGCCGAATATGAGCAAGGTGCCGGTGACCGTGCGGGGCGCGGGCCGCAGCTGGCGGGCGTACGCGCTGCCGGTCAAGGGGCCGCAGGTGTCCGGCACCCTGTGGGTGTTCGCGCCGGACACCGCCAACCGGGCCCAACTCGGCCTCGTACGACGGCGGACGGCGACCACCGCCCTGCTCGCCGCCCCGCTCTCCGCACTGCTGGCCTGGGCCGTCGCGAGCGGGGCGACCCGCCCGCTGCGCCGGCTGCGGCACAGCGCGGCGGGCCTCGATCCCCGTACGAGCGCGGTACGACTGGAGCACCGGCCGACCCGGGTCACCGAGGTCGACGACCTGGCCGCCACCCTGCAAACCGTCCTGGCCCGCTACGACGAACAGGCCGCCCGCACCGCACAGGCCCTGGACACCGCCCGCTCCTTCTCCGCGGCCGCCTCGCACGAGCTGCGCAACCCGCTGATGAGCATGGGCACCAACCTCGACGTCCTGGCCCTTCCCGGCATGCCGGAGACGGAACGTACCGCTGTCGTCGACGAGTTGCGGGCGGAGCACGCGCGGCTGCTCGGCATGCTGGTCGCGCTGCGGGAGCTGGGGCGCGGCGATCTGGTGGAACCGGACGCCTTCCGCGTGCTCGATGTCGCGGAGACCGCGGACGCGGCGGTCGCCGAGGCCCGGCGGCGGGCACCGGATGCCCGGATCACCCTGGACGCGGAGCCCGCGCCGGTGCACTGCTGGGAGCCCGGCATCCGGATCCTGCTCGACAACCTCATCGGCAACGCGCTCGCGCACGGCAGGGACGCGCGGGGCCGGGCCGAGGTCGCCGTGGCCGTGCGCCGGGCGGACGGGCAGGTGCTGATCACCGTGGACGACCGGGGCCCGGGCATCCCGCCCGACGCCCGCAAAGAGGAGGTGTTCCGACGCTTCCACCGGGGCCCCGGCAGCACCGGCTCCGGGCTCGGCCTCACGCTGGCCGCCCAGCAGGCGGCGCTGCACGGCGGGACCGTCGAACTGGGCGCAGGGCCCGGCGACGTGGGCACCCGCTGTACGGTACGACTGCCCTCGCGGGCCCCCTCCCAGAGCGGCGCGCTCCCCCTCCAGCGGGACTGGCTGACGCTCACGGCGGCCCGGTCACAGAGTTTCCACAAAGAGCCTTCCTAGCCTCCGGTCGTCAGCACCAACCCCGAGGCACCAGTCCTGTGGACCGGGAGGCACCCACCATGCAGAAACCCTTCTCGCCCCGCCGCCGGGCGGCAGCCGCCGCGCTGGCCGCGACGGCCGTACTGACCGTCACCGCCCCCAGCGCCTTCGCGGACGCCACCCCCTCCAAGCCCCCGCGCACCACGGCCAAGGCACCCACGACCGACGGCGCCAAAGCCGTCTGCAAGCGAGCGCCCAAGGTCGCGACGCGCCTCGACCACTCCCTCGACCGCCTCAACGGCGGTGTGACCACCGTGGGTTCGGTGGCCCGGCTGCAGCAGCGGGTGGACAACGCCAAGAAAGAGGGCCACACGGCGATCGAGACCTACCTCAACGACAAACTCACCCACCGCAAGGGATTGGTGACAACCCTTCAGCAACGCCAGAAGGAC
Source organism: Streptomyces melanogenes (assembly GCF_014649795.1). Lineage (GTDB taxonomy): Bacteria > Actinomycetota > Actinomycetes > Streptomycetales > Streptomycetaceae > Streptomyces > Streptomyces noboritoensis. Next base: position 551,402 of record NZ_BMTS01000001.1, on the reverse strand, counting down.
CTGAAGGACGTGGCCGCCTGGTGCAAGACGAACAACAACGGAACAAAGTGATGCGCACCCGCCACGCCCTGGCGACCGTGGCCCTGACCGCCGCACTGGCCACGGGCTGCTCCCACTCCCACCCCCGATCGGACTCACCCTCGGGCACGGAACAGCAGATGGAGCAGAAGGTCGGCGCGGCGGAGTCGGCAGCGGCGGACGCGGACGCGAAGGGGGACAAGTAGGGGGTGCGTGGACGGGGCCGCTCGCGACGGCCGACCGCCGCCGTTCGGCAGCCAACTCCTGCGAACATCCGCGAGCACCCCCTGCGGCTGCCCCGCCGCGCCCTAACGTCTGTTCCATGGACGGACAGTGGGCGGTGGTCGTCGGTGCGGGTCTTGGCGCCAGCGGTGCGGTCGTCGGCGCCCTCACCACCTGGGCGAGTGCCCGTGTTTCCGCACGCGGGCAGCTCGACGTGGCGCGTTTGCAGCTCGTCTCGCAGCAGGAGGCCGAGACGGTAGCCCGCAAACGCGCCGCGTACGCCGACCTGATCCTGTGCGTGGACACCGTCCGGCGCCAGATGCGGATCGTGCGCCAACACGTGCAGACACCCCGGGGCACCGACGACGACCTGGAGGCGGAGCGGGCGGCCGTGCACGACCGCATACGGGAGCTGCAGGCGGCCGAGTGGGTCCTGCGCCTCATGCTCGCCGAGGACGAACAGGCGGCGGTGACGGACCTGATCGACGCGATCTACACCTGCCACCTCGCGCTCATCGAGGACGTCGACGAATGGCTGGCGGGCAGCGAGCCGGACGGGGCGCGCGAACCGGCCGACACCCTGCGGTACCGGGAGACCACCGGCGCCCTGCAGGCCCAGATGCTGGACTTCGCGGGCAAGGTGCACGAGCGGCTCTACCGCCCGGGTGAGATCACCATCGGCGCATCGGCCCGGCCCGACGGCCGCCTGCCGAGGAACCGGGTTGCCCGGCCCCGGCGCCCCTGACAGAGTCTCCGCCATGCCCACCTTCTCCACATACGACGAAACAAAGCTCGCCTACCACGTATTCGGGGAAGGCCCCCCGCTGATCTGTCTGCCCGGCGGGCCGATGCAGGCCTCCGCCTACCTCGGGGAGCTCGGTGGTCTCTCCGCCCACCGGCAGTTGATCATGCTCGACCTGCGGGGAACCGGTGAGTCGGCGGTTCCGGCGGACACCGCCTCGTACCGCTGCGACCGGCTCGTCGGCGACGTCGAGGCGCTGCGCGAGCACCTGGGGCTCGACCGGGTGGACCTGCTCGCGCACTCCGCCGGGACGAACCTGGCCGTGCGGTACGCGGAGCGGCATCCCGAGCGCGTCGGCAGGCTCGCCCTGATCACGCCGAGCGTGGCGGCGCTCGGCATCGTGGTGGCGGGTGAGGTCCGGCGGGAGACGGCGCTGCTGCGGCGGGGGGAGCCGTGGTTCCCGGAGGCGTTCGCCGCGCTGGAGGCGATCTTCGGTGGGAAGGCGACGGCCGACTCGTGGTCGGCGGTCGCGCCGTTCTGGTACGGCCGCTGGGACGAGGCGGCGCGGGCCCACAAGGCCGCCGAGGACGGGCAGAAGAACGGGGAGGCCGCGGCGGCCTTCGGCGGCGAGGGCGCGTTCGACCCGGAGGCCACCCGGGCGGCGCTCGCGCGGCTCGGCTCGCCCGTCCTGCTGCTGGCCGGAGAGGTCGACCTCAATTCGCCGCCCGGCGCGATGGCCGAGGTGGCCGAGGTCTTCCCGCACGCCGAGCTGGTCGTTCAGCCGGGGGCCGGGCACTTCCCGTGGCTCGACGACGCCGACCGGTTCGTGGCTGCCACCAGCACGTTCCTGGGCTGACGCCGCCGGGCGAGGCCATCGGTGCCCGCTCCGCGAAGCGATGGACGCGGAGCGGGCACCGGGTGCCGGGGACGCAGCGGGAGGGGAACCCTGCGTCCCCGGCACGCACGCGGCCGTACCGACGGACAGGCCCGGCCGCTTCGAAGCCCTGCCGTCAGCATCGCAGGCACCCCCGCCCGCCGACAGTGAACCGCCAGCCACAATCGCTCCCCCGGTGGCGCACAAAGGGGCGGAGAACGATCTCGTGTACGCACACTCGATCATGCCCGGTGGCAACGATTTGATCGCGAAACCTGACGCACGCATTCCCCCCGGCCGCGCCACGGCGTTGAACCGGGCATGGACAGGGACGCTGCACAGGGCCCGGAAACCGCGCACCGGGCCGAACTGACCGGGGCCTACTGGCTGTCCACACCAGCCCGCCCGGGACTCGACTGCGAATGGTGCACCCGGCTGCGCGAGGCGGACCGGGGCGCCTCACCGCGCGGCGGCGCCTCGGGCACGGGGTGGGAGAGCAACCGCATGAGCCCCGCGCGGGCGGCCATGATGAGCCTGGCGCTGGTGACCATCGTCCTCGCGATGGCGATGACCGCCGCGCACCTCTGACGGGCCGGGCCTACGCCGTGGGCCCGCGCCAGAAGGACTCCGGCAGCGCTTCGACTTCGAGGGCCGCCTGGCGCAGGTCGGCCGCGACGGGCGCCAGCGCCGTGTAGACGGGGTCGCCGCCGGCCGCCATGCGGTCGATCACTTCGGCGTTCGTACGGGCCCGCCGGGCCACGACGGCCCCGAACGCCGACCGGTCGCCTTCGTAGCCGTACGCGTCGAGGAACAGATGGAGGCGGCGCGACCGGTCGTCGAAGTCCGTGAACCCGGTGCGCCGGGCGAACCGGCGGGCGTGCAGCGGCACCCAGGTCAGCACCGTGAACGCCAGGTCGAACTCGCGCGACGAGGGCCCCGCCGTGTCCCAGTCGAAGAACCCGGCAAGCTCTCCGTCGCGCCACACCGCGTTCCACGGGGCGGCGTCGTGGTGGCCGATGACCAGGCCGGGCCGCCAGGTCTGCCCGGCCAGCCAGCGCGCGCCGGGCGGCGGCACGAACGTCTCCGTGGCGTCGTGCAGCCGCCGCGCCCACCGGCCGACGCTCACCAGCGCGGCGTCCGAGTACACCCAGCCGGGCCAGGGAAGCTCCTCCCCAGCCGTCTCCCCCGCGAGATGCGTCAGGATCTCGCGGCCCTGATCGTCCGTGCCGAGCGCCCGGGGCGCGCCCTCGAACCCCCCGGCTTCCAGGTGCCGCAGCACCGCGTGCACGGCGGGTGTCCAGGGCTGGGCGGCCCGGTGGACGGCGTCACCGATGCGTACCGCGCCGACCGTCCGGCCCCCGGGCAACCGCTCTTCTTCCATGCTCTCGTTGTATCCCACCGCCGGGACCGGCGCACCGGAGTTTCACGGCGCCCCGGCAGCGGCTCAGGAGTAGAAGTTGCGCGGCCACCGGTGCTCGGCCAGCACGGCGAGCTGGTCGGCGGTGAGCGGACGGCCGTCGCTGAGGGCGGTATTGCGCTCGACGTTGCGTACCGTACGCATGCCGGGGATGACGGTGGAGACGGCCGGCGAACTCAGCACGAACCGCAGCGCGTTCTCCGCGATCTCGTCGGGCGCGATGCCGAGGTCGGCGACGATGGCGGCCACTCGCCGCTCGACCTGCGCGGGGCGGTCGCCCCGGAAGTAGCGGCTGCGGAAGTCCCCTTCGGGGAAGGTGGTTCCGGCGGTGATCCGGCCGGTGAGCCCGCCCTCGTCCAGCGCGACCCGGACGATGACGCCCACGCCGTGCTCCTCGCAGGCGGGCAGCAGCTCGTCGGCGGGCGACTGGTCGAAGATGTTGTAGATGACCTGCACGCTGTCCACGGCACCGCTGCGGACGAGCGCGAGCGCGGTGTCGGGCCGGTGGTCGTTGATCGAGACGCCGAACAGCCGGATCTTCCCCTCCCGCTTCAGCTCGGCGACCGTCTCCAGCCAGTCCCCTCGGCCGACCCACTCGTCGTTCCAGACGTGGAACTGGAGTACGTCGAAGTGCTCAAGCCCGCTGGCGCGCAGACTGGTCTCCAGGCTCGCGCGAATGTGCGCACCGGGGAACGCCTCGGCGGGGTCCAGGCCGTCGGGCGCGGGCCATATCCGGTTCTTCGGCGGCACTTTGGTGGCGACCAGCACCTGGTCACCGGCCCGCTCACGCACCACCTGGCCGACGATGCGCTCGCTCTCGCCGTAGCCGCGCGCCGTATCGATGAAGTTCACCCCGAGGTCGATGGCCCGGTGCAGCGCGCGTACGGACTCGTCCTCCGAAGCACCCACCCAGCCGGAGGCGCCGATGCCCCAGGCGCCGTAACCGATCTCGGACACGGACAATCCACTGCGTCCCAGCTCGCGGTAGCGCACCATCATCCTCCACGTCGTGGTTCCCGAACTGGCCGAGCCGCGGCTTCGGCCAGGGATCGGATCGACGATAGGCGAGTCGGAGGGAAGGGGCAGGTGGGTTTTCACAACGCCCGCTCGACACCCCGTCTGCGTCTACTCCTTCAACCGCTCCCACCGCGAAATACGTTTGGCAGCGGGAGCACGGTTGCGTAGCGTCGCGCTCGTGACTTCCACCCCGGCTTGCACCCCGACGTTGCGTACCGAGCGTCTGCTCCTTGAGCGGTACACCCCCGAGGACGAGGAGGGTTTCGTCGCCTTGTTCCAGGACACCAGGGTGTCCCAGTGGATGGGGGACGGGACTGCCTCCGAAGCGGACGACCGGGCGCTGTTCGGGCGGATCTTCACGAAGGTGTACGCGGAGGAGCGGTTCGATGTCTGGGCCGTTCGCCGGGGCGGGCGGCTGGTCGGGCACGCCGAGATCAAGCCCACCGAAGAGGTGGACGGACACGAGATCATCTACGCGCTGGCCCCCGAGGTGTGGGGTTCCGGCCTCGGTCTGGAGGTGGCGCGGGCGATCGTCGCCCACGGCTTCGACACCCTCAAGCTGACCGAGGTGCACGCCACCGTGGCCGAGCCGAACACGGCGTCGCTGGCGGTGCTGGACAAGATGGGTTTCGAGCACGTCCGGGACATCACGGAGGACGACGGCAGTACGACCCGGGTCCTGACCTGCTCTCAGAGCCGCGCGGGCACGGCCACCTGAGCGGTTTCGGACGTACGCGGCCCGGTGCGCCCCGCCATACGGCAGCCGACGCAGTCGGGGTGACCGTCCCGGGCCGCCACGTCACGCGCCCGCCAGTGCTGCTGCCCCGGCGGGCGCGGCCCGGACGCCTTGCCCCACCCCGCCAGATGCAGCGTCCACGTGGCGAAGGCGGCCAACGCGATGACCGCACCCCCCAGCCACACCCCGGCCGTCGAACCGGCCACGAGCCCCGCGCCGGTGACGACGCTGCCGAGCACCCCCACCCCCGTACCGGTCCAACCGGCAACGGTGTGGCCCATGTCGTGGTCGCCGTGTAACCCCATGCCGTCTCCTCGGAGCCGCGCGATAGAATGCCTTACTGGCTAAGTAGCTTAGATCGTAAGGGGATTTCGCGGTGGAAGGCAAGGAGCGTCCGGCGGCGACACCGGAGCAGGCGCTGTACGCGATGGACCGGATGATCGCGCTGGCGCACTTCGGACAGCAGGACATCGCGGCGCGGCTCGGCCTCAACGTCACCGATCTCACCTGTCTCGGCTTCCTGATCGAGGCCTCCCTGGCCGGGGAGTCGCTCGCCGCGGGCGACCTCGCGGAACGGGCCCGTCTGACGACCGGCGGGATCACCGGCGTGCTCAACCGGCTCGAAAAGGCCAACTACGCCCACCGGCAGGCCGATCCGGAGGACCGCCGCCGGGTGCGCGTGGTCATGGACGAGTCCGCGCAGGCCCGCATCCTGGCGGTATACGGCCCGTTCTACGAGCGCCTCGGCGCCCTCTTCGCGGACTACGGCCCGGAGGAAGTCGCCGTACTTGCCGACTGGTTCACGCGCGCGAAGGGCCTCATGCAGGAGTCGCTCGACGAGATCCGCGGCGGTGACGACACGGCCCGGAAGTGATCCCGGCAATGGCGTGAACCCCGCGTTGCCCGCGCCGGGGTGCGGGTACCCGGGCGCTCCCGTGACGAGAGGGAAGGGACCGCCGATGAGGGCTGTGACGTGGCAGGGCGAGCGGAACGTCCGGGTGGAGACCGTGCCGGACCCGGTGATCCGGGAACGCACCGACGCGATCGTGCGCGTCACCTCCACCGGACTGTGCGACTTCGACCTCCGGCTGTACGAACGGCACGACACACTCGCCCCGTTCATGAAACCGGGCGACGTCCTCGGCCACGAGGCCATCGGGATCGTCGAGGAAACCGGCTCCGAGGTGACGGAGCTGAAGCCGGGCGACCGGGTCGTCGTGCCGTTCCACCTCTCCTGCGGGCACTGCTGGATGTGCTCGGCGGGCCTGCCCGCGCAGTGCCGCACCACTCACGACCCGGGCCGCGACACCGGGGCGGCGCTCATCGGCCACGGCGAGCTGTACGGGGCGGTGCCGGGTGCGCAGGCGGAGTATCTGCGGGTGCCGCAGGCCCAGTTCGGGCCGATCCGGGTGCCCGAGGGGCCGCAGGACGACCGTTTCGTGTACCTCTCCGACGTGCTGCCGAGCGCCTGGCAGGCGGTCCGGTACGCGGACATCCCGCCGGCCGGTACGGTCGCGGTGCTCGGCCTCGGCCCCCTCGGCGACATGGCCTGCCGGATCGCCCTGCAACGCGGCGCCTCCCACGCCATCGGCGTCGACGTGGTGCCCGAGCGGCTGGCGCGGGCGCGCAAACGGGGCGTGGAGGTGTTCGACCCGGGTGACTACGAGAGTCAGGACGAGCTGATCGCCGCGATCGGCACCCATACGTTCGGCCGGGGCCCCGACTCGGTGATCGACGCCGTGGGCACCGAGGCCCATGACGGCCTGCTCGCCCGACTCGCCTTGGCCCAGCAGGGTTCGGAGCCGCGGGGCCGGGTCGCGCGGCGCACCTACGGGACCGGCCCCGACCGGACGGCCGCCCTCCGCCTGGCGGTCGCCCTGGTCCGCCGGGGCGGCACCATCTCGCTGGGCGGCGACTACGGCGGGGTGGCCGACCCCCTGCCGCTGATGACGCTGTCCGACAAACACGTCCAGCTGCGCACGGGCCGGACCAACGTCAACCGCTGGAGCGACGACATCATGTCGTTCCTCGCCGACGACGACCCGCTCGGCGTGGACGACTTCGCCACGCACCACTTCCCGCTGGAGCAGGCGCCGCACGCGTACGACATCTTCGCGCGCGGGGCCGACGGCGCCGTCAAGATCCTGCTGCGGCCCTGACTAGGCTGTCCCCCCGTTGATCGGCAGTTCAGATGTGCAGACGGGGGCGGGGCGGTATGAGTGTCGTAGCGGCGGAGCGGTCGCGGGAAGGCGTACGCGGCGGGAGCCGGGCGCTCAACTCCGCGATGTGGGCCCTGCTCATACCCGGCGGCACAGCCCTGGGCGCCGGAATCGGTCAGTACGCGACCTGGCTGGGCGTGATCGTCGCGCTCGGTTTCACGGCCCTCGCCGCCTGTCTGATCGGCGGCAGCTGGCACCGCGCCGGAGCCGCCACGCTCGCCTCGGTCAGCTGCTTCGCGCTCATGCTGTTCGCCGGGCCCGCGATGTACGAGGTGTACATGAAGACGGCCGGGGACCCGGTTCCGGCGGTGGTCACCCAGGTAGTCGACGAGCACAACCGGCGTGGCCCGGACATGTTCTGCACGGTCACCGAGACCGGCGGTGACCACACCGTGCACAGGGTGTCCCAGCAGCAGAACTGCTTCGGGCAGGCCGCGGTCGGCGACCGCGTCGAGATCCGCAAGGACCCGCTCGGCCTGCTGAAGCCGCGCCTTCCGGACAGCCCGGACCAGGAGAACACCACGGAGATCACCGTGGCGATCACCCTGGGCCTGCTGCTGCTCACGGCCGCCACCACCTTCTACGCGGGGCTGCGGCGCCGCGACGGATAGGCGCTCAGCCGCGCGGGCGGACGTGCAGCCCGAGCCCGCTCGTCCCCGGCGCCTCCACGCCCGGCAGCAGGCGCATGTCGCGCCCGTAGTCGCCGCCGACGAGCGTGCGGTACGGGACCGGCTCGTCGGTGAAGAGCCCGTCCAGGCGCTGCCCGTACGCCAGTTTCGCCGCCGCGAACTCCTCCTCGGACACCTCGTTCGCGTCGTACATCACGAACGGATCCAGCGGTGCCATGCCGGTGAACCAGAACAGGCCGTGCTGCAACGGGTGGAGGACGTCCGCGAGCTCCCCGTGGATACCGCGGTCGGAGAACGCCGACGCCCGCGCACCGGCCGTCACCGACACCAGCGCGCGCCGCCCGCCCAGGGGGTCCTCGCTGTACGGCGGGGGCAGCGCGGGACCGTATCCGAACCCGCTGGTGAACACCCGCTCGATCCAGCCCTTCAGGATCGCGGGCGTCGAGAACCACCACATCGGGAACTGCAGGATCACCGCGTCCGACCAGCGCACCTTCTCCTGCTCGGCCGCGATGTCCGGCGCCAACCGGCCCGCCAGCGTGGCCCGTTCGGAGGCGTTCATCACGTCCAGCCGCCGGTCCCCGGGGTGGTCGGGGAAGTCGTCGGCGTCCAGCACCGCCTTCCACTTCATCGCGTACAGGTCGGACACCCGCACCTCGTGCCCGGCCGCGCGCAGATGGTCGGCGGCGAAGGCGGTCAGACCGGCGTTGAGCGAGCGGGGTTCGGGGTGGGCGCTGACGAGGAGGATCTTCTTCGGCTGCGGGTCCTGCGCGGTGGTGTCGTTCATGCCGCCAACCCTCTCTCCGTTGCGGCCGGGCAGCCAGCACCCGGTTCGACCGGCGGACCGGCGTTCCTGGTACTGGCAGGGCCACGCATACTTGAGCGTATGAACGGCGTGGAATCCACAGAGCGCACCGACGACGGTATCGGCCGGATCGACGGTGTCGGAGACACCCACCGCGCCCTCGGCGCCTTTCTGCGCGCCCGCCGGGGCCGGGTCACCCCGGAGAACGTCGGCCTCGCCGGTGGGCGGCGGCGGCGCGTGCGCGGTCTTCGCCGCGAGGAGCTGGCCCAGCTCGCCGGGATCAGTGTGGACTACTACGTACGCCTCGAACAGGGCCGTGCCACCCAGCCGTCGCCCGAGGTGCTGGACGCGCTGGCCCGGGCGCTCGGCCTGGACACCGCCGAGCGCAGACACCTCGCCACGCTGGCCGCCGCCCGGCGCGGACCCGCGCCCCGGGCCCGGGTCAGCCCGCTGCTGCAACGCGTCCTGGACTCCATGGCCCAGCTGCCCGCGTTCGCGACGGACCACCGCCTCGACGTGGTGGCCTGGAACGGCCTCGGCGCCGAGCTCGTCGGCGGTCTGGCCGCCCCGGCCCGCCGCGACCCCAACAACGCGCGCTACCTCTTCCTCGACCCGGCCTCCCGTGTGGTGCACCCCGAGTGGCGGGACCGCGCAGCCGAGGCCGTCGGGCAGCTGAGGGTGGCGGCGGGCAACTACCCCGACGATGCCGAACTGACCGCACTCATCACCGAACTGTCCGCCCACAGCGCCGAGTTCCGCGAGATCTGGGCGACCGGCGAGATCGTGATGTGCGCGGCGGGCCGCAAACAACTGCGGCACCCGGTCGCCGGGCTCCTCACCCTGGACTTCGAGACACTCCACGTACCGGCGGCTCCGGGCGAAACGGGCCTGGTGGTCCACGTGTTCAGCGCCGAGGAGAACACTCCCGAGGCCAAGACCCTCGCCGAACTGGCCGCTGCCGTGGCGGACGCGTAGCAACGCTCGCACCCACCCGGGCCCGGTGGGTCACCAGAAGAACCATCCCGGCGTCGCGGTGTAGTCCTGCGGGATGTAGTCGCACGCGCCTTCCGTGAACCCTGTCGCCGCCTGCTGCGCGGCCAACGCTTCGCCGTGGGCGTCGACCCCGTCCGCCGCGATCAGAAGGGCGGCGACGACCACCAGCCATACGACGGGGAGCGCCCTGCCCGGCGCCCGCCGGGACTGCATCATCACACCGCCCGCCACCGCGGCCACCCCGGCCGCCAGCACCAGACCCAGGGCCGTAAGCGTCAGGTGATCGAGGGTCGGTGAGGCGTGGCACAGGAGGTACCGGCGTGCGGGCACGAACCTCGGTGTGCGCTCGACGAGCGCGGCGACGCCCAGCAGCGCGCCCACACCCACCACGTGTTCCGCCCGCAACCCCGGCCACGCGGTGCCCCCGCGTCGCCCGCCCCGCTGTTCGGCCGTCTCCGCCGTCATCCTGTCCCCCGTCGTGGAGCCGTTCGCCCCTCAGGACGCCTCCGCCCCGTCCAGCAGTTCCTGCACCCGCTGCCCCAGACAGCGCCCGAGGGTCTGGTACGCGTCGAACTGCCGGTGGTCGAACCACTGGTCACTGGTGCTGTCGTGCGGGAAGACCGGGTGGGCGGCTGCGTACGAGAGCAGTTCGTACGGCAGGTCCTTCGTCAGCGTGGTGCGGGCCACGATCAACGTGCCGTGGCGGCCCCGCTCGCCGTCGATGTCCAGGTCCTCGGGGTAGGTGATGTCACCGGTGACCACCGCCGTACGGGAAAGCCGGGCGTTGAGCGCGGAAAGGACGCTCGGGGGCTGGAGGGGGTCGCTGCTGCCGGGGACGAGGTCGGTGGGCTCGTGCAGGGTGATGGTGATGCCCAACTCCTCCTGGGCGAGCGCGATCGCCTGGGCGAGGGTGGCCGCGAAGGGCGGGATGCCGCCGCTCGCGTCGATGCACACGGCCGTTCGCACCCCCTGCCGCAGCAGTTCCACCAGACCGAGGTTCTCGTAGTGGCCGCCGTCGGTCACCAGCAGCAGCCGGTCGTCCATCGGGTAGCGGCCGAACACCTCGCGCAGCAGATACGGCAGCCGGCGGATCAGCGGCGCCGGGGGCGCCGGCCAGCGCGGGGCGCTCCACTGCTCGGCAAGGGCGCCGGGGTTGGGCAGCCAGCTGCCCAACCGGGCGTTGGAGAGGGCGAACAGCACCTGGAAGGCCCGGGCCTGGGCACCCATGGCCGAGGCGAAGGCCGCACCCGAGATCGCGACGGCCGACTGGACGGTCAGGTCCCGTGCGATGTGCCGCTTGGAGCGCTGCTCCAGACAGGCCGTGCAGGCGTAGCCCACATCGGGACCGCCGACGTAATCGTGGGAGAGCGTGTAGGAGACCGCGCGGCGGCCCGGCGGTGTGCGGTCGCTGCCGGAGAGGTTCCCCGCGGCGGCGAAGATGACCTGGGGGAAGTCCGGCTTGCGCGCGCCGTACTCGCTGAGCGTGGTGGTCTCGGTGGCGAAGTCGTACGGCCGGGCCACCTGCGTACCCTCCGTGCCGGGCAGGATCTCCCGGCGTACGGCGAACGCGGAGGCGAGCCTGCGGCGGTAGAAGGGGTGCAGGCTCATCCACGTCTGGTCCAGGAGCGAGCCGATGAACAGGAGCACCGCCGGGACGCAGATCTGCATCCACAGCGGCCATGCCCAGCCGGTGGCGGTCGTCCAGCCGAGGATGAGCAGGAAGACGGCCGCGAGCACGATGAGCACGACCCACACCGTCAGATACTGGAGCAGGCCGTTGGGGACGGCACGGGTCAGCCCCGACCGCCCGCGCACGACGTCCATCACCTTGGACAGCCCACTGCGCAGGGTCTGGCGGCGCCGCCACAACGTGCCCACCAGCGCCGCGAAGTAGGTGATCAGGACGGTAAGGCCCGCGCCCACGGTGGCGTCGGGGCGGCTGATCTGGTGCCGGGTCTGGAGGTAGACCGCCGACCATGCGAGCAGCGGGAGCACGAAGACCACGGCGGTCAGCGCGAGCGTGAGCACCACGAACGCCTGGAAGGCCCGGGCCAGCCAGCGGGCCGTCTGGTCGGCGCGGTCCCATACGTACGCGGCGAGCCACAGCAGCCAGATCCCGGCGGCGGCGACGAACGCGTACGCGACCGTCCACACCGCCGGGTCGCGGAACGACGGGCGCGCCGGGGTGGTCGTGCAGTGGGCGCAGAAGCGGATGCCGGGCTTGGCCAGGTGGGTCAGATCGGTCACCGGTACGTCGTGGTAGGCCCAGCTCAGGACCAGCCCGACGGTGCCGGTCGCGGCGGCCAGCAGGAACAGCGACGCGAGCAGTCCGCGCAGCAGCACTCCGAGGGCGACCATCCACTGTCCGGTGCCGTCGGCGACGTACTTGGAGTGCCGCCGCAGGTGGTCCTCCTCGGGCGAGCCGGGGGCGAACGCGTCCCTGGAGGTGAGGGTGTCGTTGAGGGCCAGTTGCATCGCGCCGGCCGTGTAACCGCCGCCGGAGACGGAGACCAGGTACCGGGCCTCGCGCAGCGACCGGCGCAGCGCCTGGAGGGCTCCGAGGGTGACGGTGGCCGAGCGGATGCCGCCCCCGGAGACGCAGAAGCCCAGCTTCGCGTGCTGTCGGCCGGGGGCCGTGGTGCTCTGGTAGCGCCAGTGCGCCGACGGGATGCCGGGCTCGGCGTGCGGATGGGCGACTCCGGTCGGCCAGACCCGCCCGTCGGCCTCGGCGACGGGCCAGGGCGGGACCACCTTGGGGGCGTGGGCGGGGTGTTGGGGGTGGGGTGCCCCGGTGGTCGTGTCGTCGTCCGCGTCGGAGTCGTCGGGGTGCGGGTCCTCGGCCTTCTTCCGCATCCCCCTGCCCGCACGGGAGACCGTGGTGGCCCACACCGTCGCGCCGACGACCGTGCAGGCGCCCAGCAGCAGCCACTTGACGGTCTCCAGCGCCGTCGCCGTGGCGAACGGCCAGTCGTCGACGCGGCCCCGCACCCTCAGCGCGCCGACGAGCAGACCGTTCTCGACGAGACCGAACACGGCACCGGCGAACGTGGCGATCAACGCCCAGTGGGCGACCTGACGGCCGCGCAGCCCGGAGTACGCGTGGTGGCCGATCTGGAACACCAGCAGCAGCGTCGCGGCCCCGCAGGCCACCCACACCATCTGGGCCACCAACGCGTCCCGGAAGGCCGGGGCGTGCCCGTCGTACACCTCCTTGGCCGCAGCGGCCGTACCGGCGAGCTGGAGCCGGGCGAGGTCGACGTCCGGGGCGCGCCACAGGAAGTAGGCGACGCCCAGTGCCGCCGGGACGAGCGCGGCCCAGGCCCGGAGGAACCCCTGCTCGGCCGTGACGGGCCGGGCGGGCCGGACGGCCGTCGGGGGCGGCGGCGCGGAGTGGGGCATCGGGTCACCTCCTGAGGTCGGTGGTGCTGCGGACCGTCCCTTTGGTCAGTCCGGGGGTTCGTCCTCCGGTCCGGGTCCGCCGTCGGGGGCGGGCTCTTCGGCGCCGCGGCCGTCGAGCTCGCGCATCCGGCGGTGGACGGCCTCGCGCAGGCTCTCCTTGCCGGGTGCCTCCGCCGGGGACTCGGCGAGGGTCCCGGCCGGGCCGTCCTCCGGGGGTTCTTTACCGGTGGCGTCCTCGTCGGACGGGCCGGTCCGAGGGGTGCTAGCCATGGTCGGCCTTGCCGCCCTCCCAGGTTCCCTCGGTGACCTGTCCGGCCTTCAGCTCCTCGATCTGGCCGCGCCAGAGGTCGGCGCGGGAGGCGGTGGTCTCCTGGACGGCGGCGGTGAGTGTCTTCGCCGCGGCGAAGCGCTCGGACTCCGGACCGCTGGCCGCGATCCGCTCGTTCGTCTTGGTACGGGCGTCGATGGCCGAGCGCAGACTGCCGGTCCGGGCGGTGAGCTTGCCCAGGTCGCGGAAGGTGGGATTCTTCGTGCCGAACCAGATCTGCTGCCACCAGTGGTCGCTGACCGGTTCGCGCCAGCTCAGGTATCCGCCGTCCAGGATCTTGCGCGGGCCGTCCAGCTTGCCGGTGAAGCTGTAGCGCACGCCGGGAGCCTGGACGGGGTCGTAGAAGTTCGGGGTGAAGAAGTCCGAGACCAGGAACCCGTTGATGGTGTAGCCGTTCTCGGGGGCCTCGGACGGGTCGGCGACCTCGACGAGGAACTCCACCACGCCCTGGCCCTTCTTCGGCGACTGCCCGGCCACCACCTTGCTGCCATAGGGGTCGCAGAGCATCTCCAGCATTTCGTGGCTGGCGGTCAGCGACCAGCTGTCGCTGTACTGGATCAAGGAGAACGGCTGGCCGTTCTTGTCCATGTGGACACCGGCCGCCCCGGGTTCACCGATGTCGTCGCGGACGATCATCGGCCAGTAGCCGACGGGCACGTCGTGGAGGCTGTCGAAGGCGTCGACGGACGCGGGGATCTGCCACAGCGGCGCGAAGTCCCGGATGGCCTGCTTCTGGAGGGCGGCGGCCACACGGGTGAGCTGGGAGGGGGTGATCTCGTCGGTCTCGGATACGAGGGCGAGCTGGGTGACCAGCATGCCGGGCTCCTTTTCTGCCGCGGAGGGGTTCCACGGGGACGGGGTGGTCAGGTCAGCAGGCGGGACAGCGCTTCGGCGTAGTCGGCGGGCAGGTTGGCCTCGTCGGCCAGGGTGTGGAGGAAGGTGTGGTCGCCGGACGCGGTCAGGGCGTCGAGCACCACCGGTTCGAGCTCGGCCGGGGCGGCGGTGAGCACGCCGATGCCGGGCCCGGACGGGTGTGTCGCCCCGTTCGCGCTCAGCAGCGGCAGACGGGGCCGCAGTTCGGCGCCGGTGGGCTCGATCTCGTCCAGGGCCAGTTGCCAGCGCACACTCCCGTCGGGCGCCGCCGTCATCGGCGGTACGGGCGCGTCGGCGAGGGCCGGGAGGTCGGCCAGCGCACCGGTCAGCCGCTCGGTGGCGTCGGTGAGGGTCAGCCCGGCCACGATGGTGTCGGCCGTGCCGTCGTGCAGGTGCAGGACGTGGTCCGCCGACATCCCGGGGACCTGCTCCAGGGTTTCGCCCGGGGCCAGGGCGTGCATGAGCCGACGGGATCCGTAGCGGGCGACGCCGTCGACGGCGACCAGCCGGATGTCCTTGTCTCGGGCGTCGATGAGCGAGGTGTACGGGTCGCCGTCGGCGCCGTCGACGACGACCAGGTCGGCGCGCATCCCGGCGCCCAGCGACCCCAGGGCCGTGTCCCAGCGCAGGATCCTGGCCGCGTCCCGGGTGACCATGGCGACCAGCTCCTGGTCGCTGAAGACGGATCCGGCGGCGGTGGAGGCCAGCCGGGCGGCCTTGAGCTCGCCGAGCAGCCCCTTGCTCCCCGACACCGACCAGTCCGAGCCCAGGCCCATCAGCACACCGGCCCGTTTGGCGGCGGCGATGTCCGCGGTCTTCCCGTACAGCAGGAGGTTGGAGAGCGGCGACCACACCATGGAGCCGCCGTGGTCGGCGAAGACGGTGAAGTCGTCGGCCGTCAGGCCGGTGCAGTGGATGCCCACCAGGTTCTCGGTGATCGCCCACTTGCCGGGCTGGAACTGGAGGGCCTGGAAGTGGGCCCGGGCGGCCGCGTCGGTGCCCTCCGCCAGATGGAGGAGCAGCCGGTGCGGCTGCTTGAGCCGGGCCAGGAACTTCTCGGCGTCGCTCGCCTCCACGTCGGCGATGCGCGAGGCCGCCTCGGGCAGGTCCGGGGTGTCGGTCTGCTCGACGTTGCGGACGATGCCCCGGTACATGCGGCGGGCGCCCGCGTTGCTGAACAGGGCGATGCCCTGGCTGGTGGTGGTGCCGTTGACCAGCGCCTTGGCCTCGACGTACCGCACGACGGCGGGCATCAGACGGGGGTCCTGGCCGAGCACCTTCATCGGCCCGGTGACCAGGGTGCGGTAGGCGGGGTTGCCGCTGCCGCCCCACTGCGCGCGGTTGCCGTACTTCTTCGCCACCTGCCACAGCGGGAGCACGTCGTACGGAAGGTGGTTGTGCAGTTCGATCAGCCCGGGGTAGACCGAGCCGCGGGTGTCGACGGGCACCACCCCTTCGAAGCCGGGCGGGGCGGGTGCGGTGGCCGGGAGGACCGCGGCGATGTGCGCGTCGGCCACATAGAGGGTTCCGTCCTCGATCACGGTGCCCGCCGCGTCGAGGGTGACGATCCGGCCGCGCAGGGCGAACCGGCCGGTATCCGGGGCATCTGCTCCAGGCGACATGCGGGTCCCTTCTCGCCGCCCCCCCGAGAGGCACGGATGAACACCACATATCGGATGAACATCACTTAATAGACACCATGCCGTAATGTCATCCAGCGATCACCTTCTGTCATGGCTGATCGCCCGCATGGAGTAGGAGCCCCGCATGCACCCCTTCGACCCCGGCTACGCGCAGGAGCCGTACGCCTCGCTCGTGCGCGACTACCCCGGACCCGACATCTATCCGGCCACCGACTTCCGCGTGGAGTGGGGCCCGATCTTCCACCGCGGGCGGCTCGACGGCACGGCCCGCGTGCTGGTCATCGGGCAGGACCCGGCGGCCCACGAGGCCATCACCCGCCGGATCCTCGTCGGCACCGCGGGCCGCCGCTTCCAGGGCTTCCTGGCCAAGCTCGGCATCGACACGAGCTACGTGATGGTCAACACGTATGTGTACAGCGTGTTCGGGCAGGGCGGGGGCAACGCCCACGCCAAGGACGAACACATCGCCGCGTACCGGCACGGCTGGCTGGACGCGCTCGTCGCCCATCAGCCCATCGAGGCGGTGATCGCGCTGGGCGGGCTCGCGGACACCGCGTACCAGATCTGGCGCAAGACCCCGTCAGGCGCCGCGTTCGACGGCGCCTACCAGCACATCCTCCATCCCACGTTCCCCGACAGCGCGGCGGGCTCCGGGACCGACCCGGCGGAGGCCATGACCAGGCTGCTGACGAACTGGAACGAGGCGCTCAACGCGCTGCACGGCACGGTCACGCCCGACACCAACCGCCCGCTCGCCCTGTACGGGAGCACCCTCACCCCGGCCGACCTCGCCACCATCCCCTCGGCCGACCTGCCGCCGGGGCTTCCGGCGTGGATGCGCTCCGACGAGCCGTGGGCCAGCCGCCAGGGGGCGACGCCCGCGGAGAAGCGCGCCACGATCATGGTCCAGATCCCCCAGGACCAGCGCCCCTTCTCCTGATCCCGCTGCCTCCGGGCTACTTGGCGCCGACCGGACTCACATACGTACCGGGGTGGGTGGCCGCGTCCTGGAGCAGGATCGAACCGACCGGCCACGGCAGGGTGTGGGAGTGGGTCTCGCCCGGCGGGGTGACCACGATGCGGGTGGGTTTGAACTCGTCGCCGCTGCCCTGGACGTACGGCAGATAGAAGATGGTGAAGGTGGTGGTGGCGCCCGGCCGCACCGTGACCCGGTGCGGCTGCACGGCGGTCTGCCGGGCCAGCGACCACGTCAGGGGCCCGACGAGGTCCACGCCCGGATACCCGGTCATCACACAGGACGTGGCGCCCTTGTTGGTGAGCGTGATGGTCAGCGCGTACTGGAGGTTGGGGTTCTTGGCGCGGCTGGTCGGCACGATGGCGAAGCCGAGGTCGGCGGTCCGGCAGCGCCCGCCGGATGCGGCGCTTCTGTGCCCCGAGGGGGCCGGCGCCGAGCTGCCACCCCCACTGGCCGAGGCCCTCGGCACACTGCTGGTGGCCGCCGCCTCCCCCGAGTGGTCGCCGCCGCAACCACCCAACGTCAGACCGGCGGCCACGACGGCGACGGCGGACCAGCGAACTCGGGGACGCGACACGGCGGTCTCCTCAGTCTCGTACTCGACACGACCACGCACGGAACAGGACGCTCCGCACACCACCATGACGCGTACCACCCTGATGTGGTTTCAGACCCGAGGGACCGCGAGCCGATCGTCAGGCGGGATGCACCAGCCGGACCTCCTCGCTGCTCGCCCGGTTGTGTTCGTCCGCCCAGTTCTGCAGCGCGCTCAGACACGCGTGGTCGAGGTGGCGCAGTCCGGCCAGATGGAGGTGTACGGCCCGGTCCTTGGGGAGTTTTTCCAGCGTCTCCAGGATGCGCGGCAGCCGCAGGAACGTGGCCTTGCCGATCACATGGGCGCTGACCAGGCCTTCCCCGTCGTCCGTGACCTCGATGTGCACGTGGGAGGTCTCCCAGGCGGCCTTGACCACGGCCAGCAGCAGACCGATGAGGACGCCCTCGAACATGTTGGTGAACAGGATCGCCAGCGCCGTCGCCGCCAGCACCACCGCCTCACCCCGGTGGGAGCTCCACAGCGTCAACATGCCCTTCACCGGCAGGAGTTTGAAACCGGCGTGCACGAGGACACCGGCGAGCGCGGCGGTGGGTACGTAGGTGAGCGCGCCGGGCAGCAGCGCCGCGAACAGCAGGAGCCAGACGCCGTGCAGGACGCGCGACGCCTTGGTGCGGGCACCGGCCTGCACATTGGCGGCGCTGCGCACGATGACCGCGGTCATCGGCAGCGCGCCGAGCAGTCCGCACACCGTGTTGCCCATGCCCTGCGCGATCAGCTCCTTGTCGTAGTCGGTGCGCGGCCCGGTGTGCAGCCGGTCGACCGCGGCCGCGCTGAACAGGGACTCGGCGGAGGCGATCAGCGCGAACGCGAGCACCGTGGCCAGCAGCCCCGTGTCCGCGAGCTTGGCGAACTCCGAGGAGCCCGGCGGCTGGACGGCGGAGGCGAGGCCGCTCACCCGCACCCGTGCCACCGGCAGCCCGAGCACGATCGTCAGGGCGGTGGCGCCGCCCACGGCGGCCAGGGCGCCCGGCAGCAACTGGCACCGGGCGGGCAGCCTCTTCCAGCCCGCCATCACGGCGATGGTGCCCGCGCCGACGGCGAGCGCGGTGAGCGCGGTCGCCGAGCGCGCGACCTCCGCGGCCAGCCCCGGCAGGCCCGCGATGTTGGGCACGCCCGCGCCGGGGCCCTTGCGGTCGGCGAGGATGTACAGCTGACCGGCGATCAGGAGCAGCCCGATGCCCGCCAGCATGCCCTCCACCACGGCCAGCGAGATGGCACGGAACCAGCGGCCCATCCGCAGCGCCCCGAGCGCGAGTTGGATGAGTCCCGCCAAGAGGACGACGACGCCCAGCGCGGCGAGGCCGTATTCGGTGACGGCGGTGTAGACGAGCACGGTCAGACCGGCCGCGGGGCCGGACACCTGGAGACTGCTCCCGGGCAGCAGCCCGGCGACCAGTCCGCCGACTATGCCGGTGATCAGGCCGAGTTCGGCGGGGACGCCGGAGGCGACCGCCACGCCCACGCACAGCGGGAGCGCGACGAGGAAGACGACGAGGGACGCGGCGAGGTCGGTGCGCAGCACAAGGGCCGGCGCTGGACGTGTGTTCATGGCGTTCCGTTCTGTCAGTGGAGGGAAGGAACGTCGCGGACTGTCGCGACCGGGCAAGCGGCCCAGGGTGCGGCGTCGGAATACGTACGGCAGCAGCGGACAGAGCCGGGCCGGGTGCCGTCGGGAAGGTAGGTATGAGCATGGTCGGCGCTCTACCGTGCCGGGTAGGGGCGGCAAGGAGCACGCCAAGAGCGCACCGGGATCATGACCGGCTCACGCGCTCACCTCGTGAGCCGTCACGGTGAGGCCGCGTGTGCCCGGGGCGCGGGCGCGGCTTCTGGTAGTCCTGGGGCGACGGAGACACCTGAGGGTTCCCTGTCGGCCCGGGCGCGCTGCCCGGGCCGACAGGAGAAGCGGAGCCTATCCGCGCAGGTCCACCACCGAGCGCAGCTTGCCGCTGGTGGGGCTGCGGTCCAGGGACGCGCCGTCGACCGCCTCCACCGTGAGGTCGAGCAGCCGCTCGGTGACGGCCGAGCGCAGCTCGGGGTAGTCGGTCAGGAAGGCCTCGCGCAGCGGCCCGGCGTCGACCGCGCCGGAGCGTTCCACCCGGACGGTGAGCCGTTCGCGGGTGTCCTGCCGGGTGAGGACGGTCTGGAGTTCGCCGCTGTAGGCGGCCCGTTCCTGCGCGATGGCAGTGAAGCGGCGGTGGTTGAGGAAGTACGTGGCCACCCGCATCACGTCCCCGGTCCTGCCGCGCAGCTCGAAGCGGGGTGCGTGGCTGCCGCAGGGGCAGCGGCCGTCGACCGCGCGCCCGAGGTCGCCGATCACGTAACGCCCGAGCTGCTGGCCGCGCCGGGCGTGCGTGGTGAACACCAGACGGCCCGTCTCGCCCGGCGCCACCGGCCGGTCGGCGGCGAGGTCGAGTATCTCCATGGTGTGCAGATCGGCGTGGAGGTGGTGGACGCCGCCGGTGCTCTCGGTGCACTGGTAGCCGAGCGGGCCGAGGTCGGTGCTGCCGTACGTGATGGAGCGGACGACCTCGATGCCGAAGGTGTCCCGCAGGGTGCGCCGCTGGGCGTCGGTGAAGTGCTCGCCGCCGTAGAACACCTTGCGGATGCCGCCGTACTCGCGCAGCGCGTCCGCCTCCTCGTGCAGCAGCTGCCACAGGTAGGAGGGCATGCCGAAGAGGGTGTCCGCCTTGTGGGCGATCAGCGCCTGGGCGGTGGCCCGGTGGTCGGGGCCGGCCGCGAGCGGCAGTTGGACGCCGCCGAGGCGCTCCAGGATGGAGAAGAAGCTGATGAAGCTGCCGTACATGCCGCCGCAGTAGAAGAGGTTGGCGGTGCGGTCGCCCATCGGGTCGTAGCCCGCGGCGAGCAGACCGCGGGCGGCGGCGTGCATCTGGGTGTCGTAGTCGTCGTAGCTGAACAGCGAGAGCGCCGGGTCGCCGGTGCTGCCGCCGCTGCGGAAGTACAGCTCGGCGTCGGCCCTGGTGACGTGGCGGTTGAGCTCCTGGACCTCCTCCTTGCCGGTCAGCGGGCCGCTGGGCGGCGGCAGGACGACCGGCCGGGCCAGGTCGTCGAGGCAGGCGGTGGTGGCGAACCGGGCGTCGGCCTGGACCGCGACGCGGCGGCTGTAGCGCTGGAGCGCGTACACACCGTCGTGCGGCTCGCCCGAGTAGCCGCCCAGCATCGCGCCGACCGGGGTGACCCGGGTGACGCCCGCGGCGAAGACCGCGCGGGAGAGCTCGGCGGTGTCGGTGGAGCTCGCCGCGATGCCCGCGGTCTGGAGGTATCGGCGCATCGGGCGCAGGGCGCCGATCAGCTTCTTGCGCGGCAGCGGCTTGACCCACACGCTGCGGTGCAGCGGCGAGGCGGTGAGGGCGGGCCGGGTGTCGGCCATGACCCGCCAGGAGCCGTCGGCGGCGGCGAACACCCGGGTCAGACCGAGGTGTTCCTCCAGGCGGGCCACCAGCTCGGTGGTGGTCAGCTCGGCCTGCGCCGCGAGGTCGGGACCGGCCGGATCGGGCACGGCGGCGGGCCGGGCCGCCAGGACGTCGGCGAAGCGCTCGGCGAAGGCGAAGACGTCCTGCTCGTCCTCGGTGTCGAGGTAGACCACCTGGGGGCTGGAGCAGGCCTGCTGCTCGTACCGGCACACGTCGGCCGCCAGCGCCTCCAGCGTCGCGCCCTCGTCCCAGGCGTCGCGGGTGAGGTAGGCGAAGGAGATGCGGTGTCCCCACTCCACCAGGCGGCAGCCGGGCGGCACATGGGCGGCGACCCCTTCGACGGCGCTCTCGCCGCCCCACACCGCGACCGCGTCGGCTGGCGCGCACATCAGCTCCAGCCACTCCTTGCGGGAGGAGGAGAAGCTCAGCACGATGACGCGGGCGGCGAGGGCGCCGGTGGTGTCGAGCGTGACCAGCTCGGCCAGCAGGTGCTGGGTGAGCAACGAGTCGCCGCTGCTGGTCTTGAGGATGTTGACGTTCCCGGCGAGCAGGCCCTCGACGATGCTGAGCGGGGCGACCGTGGCCGCGTTGCCCGGCGCGATGTGGGCGACCAGGCCGACGGGCGCCCAGGCCTCGTAGACCGTCTCGCGGGCGTCTGGCCGGTTGAGCCGTCCCGGCGCGGTGCCGCCGAGTTCGCGGCGCAGCTTGCGGGTGAGCTCGGTCCGGCTGAGGTAGGTGCCCAGCTCGCCGAGGACGGCGGGGTCCTCACCCTCGGGCAGGTGCCGGGCGAGCCGCTCCCGTACCGGATGCCGCTCGTCGCGCAGGGCGGTGGCGAGCGCGTCGCACGCGGCGAGGACCGTCTCGGTCTCCAGCGGGCTCGCGAGCGCCTCCTCGACGGCGGCGGGCAGCGCGGCCAGGCGCCGCCCGGCCTCCTCGTCCCCGATGAACGCGCCCTGCCAGTAGTGGTGTTCGTCCGCCCGGTCCATGGTCTGCACGGTCACGACATGCCCTTCATCAGTTCGGCGGCGGCCACCGCGCAGCTCTTGTTGCGGCTCACTCCGGCGCGCCCGTGCACGGTGAACCAGTCGGTGCCCAGCTCGCACCCGCACTCCTCGCCGGGGTGCAGCGAGGCGAGGTCGCCCATGACGACGCTCTGCGCCGGTACGGAGGTGATGTACGGCGAGACGAGGTGCAGATAGCCGGTCTCGCCGTACGGCAGGGGCTCCAGGGTGCTGGTGGAGAGGATGGCGACGCGCGACCAGACGGGGGCGTGCAGCCGGTGGTGGTCGCACTCGATGTACGGGATGCAGTGCTCCACGGATCCGAAGGTGTCGCGGATGCGGTCGCCGGGGATGCCGAGCTGCTCGGTGACGCGGGCGTACAGCTCGTCCTTGCCGATGCGCCGGTCGGCGTGGCCCTTCCAGCCGCCGCCGAGGACGACCAGGGAGCCCTCGGGCAGACGCAGGGGCGGCAGCCCCATCGCGCGCATCCGCTCCAGGGTGAAGTAGAGGAAGGCGGGGAAGCCGAGGATGCGGACCGGGGCGCCGTCGCTCTCGAAGCGGCGCAGCGCGGCGACGCAGCCGAACGGGTCGAACTCGTGGCCGTTGCCGGTGTTGCGCAGCGCGTACTCGACCGTGCGGGCCGGGGCGAAGTCGCAGAGGTAGTTGTCGGTGAAGGCCGTGCCGAGGTTGAGGGCGGGGGCCGGTTCGTAGCTGTAGAGGAGGTAGTTGACCTCCTGGTCGGGGGTGATCCAGCCGTTGCGCTCGAAGATGCGGGCGACCATGCGCTGGGCCGAGCGGATGGTCCAGCGGTCGAAGAACATCTGCGACTTCTGGCCGGTGGTGCCCGACGAGGTCAGGTGCAGGTCGACGTCCTCGCGCGGGATGGACAGCACTTCGTGGCGCTTGAAGAAGTTGGCGTGCACCAGCGGGGCGCGGTACGGCTCGGCGGGCGGCGCCGCCTCGTACAGCGAGCGGAAGAACGGGGAGCGCTCGGCGTGCCAGGCGTTGGTCTCCGCCATGGCCGCGGCGAACAGCTCGTCCTCGGCGGGCCCGCAGGCGTACGGATCGGTCAGGTCGCACAGCTCCTGCACCCGGGGCAGGAGGGCGGGGTCGGGGACGCCGACCGGGGCGAGATGGGGGTTCATGAGGCAACCTCTAGGGTGGGCAGGTAGGTCGACGCCCAGGCCGACAGATAGCAGTCCAGATAGGGCTGGAGGGGCGGCTCGACGACGACGCCGCGGAAGTCGATCTGCTCGGTGGTGCGCGAGAGCACCACGTAGTCGTGGAAGCCGTCGCCGTCCGCGCGCATCGCCGGGTAGAGCGCGCCCGCGACGAACCCCTGGGCCAGGAACGCGGAGAGCGCCTGGTGGTGCGCGAGCGGCACCAGCGCCTCCACATACCCCGCCCCGGCCCGGGTCAGGGCCCGGGTGACGGGTTCGAGGTGGTCGGCGGCAGCGGCCGGGTCGGGGTGGGCGGTCAGCAGCGAGCAGTAGCCGCCGGTGCGGTTGAAGTACGCGTAGACCTCGAACCGGCCGTCGTCGGGGGTGAGCAGCACGTTGGGCGTGTGCAGCGGGTAGAACCAGCCGCCCGCGTCGGGGAACCGCTCGCGGAAGCGGCGGCGTACGAAGGCGGGCGCCTCGATCATCTCCAGGCGCTCGGCGGGCCCGCGCCCGGCCGCCGGGAGCGGACCGGTGGCGCGGACGTCGCCGTAGCTGACGCCGAGACAGCCCTCCACGGCGGTGAGGAGCGGCAGCAGTTGCGCGGGCACTTCGGTGACCGGCACGCGGCGCTCCAGCACACCGGCCGAGTGACGCGCGTAGAGTGCGAGGCTTTCACGGCTGCTGAGGTCCACGGCGTTGGGCAGGACGCCCAGCGGGCGGAAGCCGTTGCGGGCGACGACGCGCTGGGGTCCGGCGCTGACCGTGCGGACCGTCGCGTACACCGAGTCCAGGCGCCCGCTGTCCAGCATGCCCGCGCACAGCGCCTCGGTGAGGGTGGCGGCCAGGCCGCCGGAGCGGTGGTCGGGGTGCACGGCGAGGCCTTCGAGGCGGCCGATGCGGCTGCCGGGCTCTCCATGGATGGCGGCGGACGCTGCCAGGGCGCCGGTGTCGGGGCAGCGGGCCACCAGCCACAGGGAGTCGGGGTCCTGGATGAGCCGGGCCATCTCGGCCGGGTCGGTGCCGAGTCCGGCCGGGTAGTGGGGTCCGTAGACGGCGTAGTAGAGCTGGCGCAGCTCGGCGATGTCGGCGCCGGTGGCCGGGGCGACGAGGGCGCTCATCGTTCGCTCCCGACGGGCTCGGGGGTGCGGTCGGCCGAACTCTCCTGCGTCACTTGAGAGTTGGGCGATCCCAGCAGGGCCAGGGCAGCGGCGGCGGGCAGCAGACCGGCGGCCTGCACCAGGCACAGCGTCTGCGCCGAGAGGTGGTCCCCCGCCAGGCCGAACAGCAGCGAGGCCACCGGGAAGGAGGCGCCCAGGACCGCCTGCATCACCGCGAAGAACCCGGGCTTGTCGGCGGCGGGCACCAGCCGCTGGAACAGGGCCACGAACCGCACCCCGATCACCCCCACGCACCATCCGGCGACGACCAGGCACCCCGCGAAGACGAGTCGTCCCGCGACGAGCCCCGGCAGCGCCAGGGCGAACGCCATCAGCGCCAGGCAGTAGGAACCCGCGACGGTGGGCCGTCCCGGCACCCGGGCGCCGGTGAACGAGCCGATGAGCGTGCCGCACCCCAGGGACGCCTCCAGGAGGGCCACGGTGGAGCCGCCGTCGGCCAGGACGGTCCGGGTGTAGAGGGGGATGACGACGAAGACGGCGGTGGTGAAGAGGTTGGCCGCGGTGAAGCAGATCAGGATCCGCCGTACGTACGGGAGTCCGCCGAGGATGTCGCGGAGCGTGCGCCGCTCGGGCTCGGCGGTCGCGTCGGCCTCGTCGTCGGCACCGGAGGCGGTGGTACGGAAGCGGACGCCCGCGACGAGCAGTGCCGCGGCGAGGTAGGCGGCCCCGCAGCCCGCGCCCAGTCCGGCCACGCCCGCGCGGTCGACGGTCACGGCGCCGAGCAGCGCCCCGCCGAGACCGGCCAGGGACTGGGTGGACAGCTCGAAGCCGGTGGCCGCCTCGATGTCCTCGTCGTCGACGAGTTCGGGCACCGAGGTGGTCAGACAGGGGTCGAAGAAGGCCTGACAGGTGGCCAGGGCGAGGGTCGCGGCGTACACGGCGGGCAGCGGCAGACCGCTCGTCCACGCCCAGCCGGCGAGCGCGACGGCGGCGGCCCCGGCCACCGCGGCGGCCGTGCGCAGCACGGAGCGGTGGGCGGTGCGGGCGACGACACGGGCCACCACCGGGGCGAGGGCCACGGCGGGCAGGGTGCTGACGGCCATGAAGAGGCCGGAGGCCAGGCCCCGGCCGCCGTCGACCGCGTAGGCCACCAGCCACCAGGAGACGCCGACCTGGAACATGCGGACGGCGGCCTGGGTCAGGACCTGGCTCAGCCACACGGCGCCGAAGGCGCGGTTGCGCAGGACGAGCGGCCTGCGGCGGCCCTCGTCCACGAGGGTGGTGCTCATGCGGTCGGCCTCTCGTCCAGGACGCGGACGAGCTTGCCCGTACGCGGGTTGACGGCGAGGTCGCGGTGGCGCGCCCACTCGACGGAGAGCGGGTGCACGAATCCGGTGCTCACGCTGTCCGGATACAGCGGACGGGCGCTCTCCAGTTCGGTGACGACGGCCTTGGCGAGCAGTGCGAGCGCGGCCGGGTCGTCGTCGCCCGGGGCGGTGGCGAGCCGCAGCACCAGCCCGTCGCGGCCCTCCCAGCGGCGGACGACCAGCTGCATGCCGACGATGCGGCCCTCGGTGTCCGCCTCGGCGACGGCGTCCTGCGCGTCCTGCGAGTACAGCGACACCGGCCCCACCCGGACGCCCTCCTCGGCGCGGCCGAGGATGCGGAAGTGGCCCAGGTCGGTGTCGGTCCACTCGGCGCGGTCGCCAGCGGGGTAGCGGATGACGGGCATCAGCCGGCGGAAGAGGCTGGTCACCACGACGCGGCCGGCCCGGCCGGGCTCGGTGATGGGCTCGCCCGTGGCCTCGTCGAGGATCTCGACGATCGACTCCGGGGTGAAGGCGCGGTGCACCCGCGTGTCGGGGCCGGGCACGGGGCGGCCGAGCAGCCCCGCGTCGACGCTGGCGTAACCGACCGACCGGACCGCCGCGTTGGGGAACGCGGCGGTGAGCAGTCGCCGCTGGTCGGCGAAGAGGGCCTCGCCGCCGAAGAGGACCAGCTCGACCGAGTCGAGCCGCAGGTCCGTCGCGAGGAGGTGCTCGGCGAGGCGGCACAGCGTGGTGGAGGTGCCCGCCACGACCTGCGCCGCGAAGTCGCGCAGGGTCGCCGCCGTCGACTCCAGCGGCGCGGCGCCGCCGATGGGCAGCCGTACGTTCTCGACGGGCGCGTGGGCGAGCGAGTCGAGGACGAACAGGAAGCTGGCGTAGAGCTCGCCCGCGTAGAAGAGGTCGGCGACGCGGTGGCCCGGGCGCAGGCCGGTGTCCACCAGGCCCTGGCCGAAGGCGGTCACGAAGGTGCGCCACTCGTCGCGGGTGTAGACGGAGAACTTGGGCGCCCCGGTGGTGCCGCCGGTCTTGTAGACGGTCGCCTCGCTGAGGGGGCCGGTCAGGACGCGGTTGCCGTCGAGGGTGTTGGCCGCCCAGAACCGCTCCTGGTCCACGACCGGCAGGTCGGTGAGGCGGTCGGCGTCCGGCGGCAGGGACGCGTAGAGGTCACGGTAGAAGGGCGAGTTGTGCCGGGCGAACCGGATGAGGTCCGAAAGCTGCTGGGCGGACATGCGGCCTTTGCCTAGGTGAAACGGAACTGGGCGGGAGTCACCGCGGCATGGCGAGACCACGTGCTCGCCGCCTGCGGGATCGTTCGGTGTACAGGGGATTCCCCCGTGCCCCTGACTCCTCGAAGCGCGCCGAGAACTGACGCGCGGTCACGATGATGGAACATCGGAGCGCGAATCGCAAAGTTGGCCGCACATCCACCGGTCGTCATGGCTGAAAACGACGATTTTTGCAGGGATCATCGATCCGTGGCGCTGCGATCGAAGGCGGCTGACCGGGATCTGGGTACTCTTCTAAGGTTGAGCCATGCACACCGTGGCCGTCCTCGCCCTCGACGGAGTCATCCCCTTCGACCTGTCCACGCCGATCGAGGTGTTCCAGCGCACCCGGCTGCCGGACGGGCGACCCGCGTACCGCGTCCAGGTGTGCGCGCCCGCCGAGGAGGTGGACGCGGGGGCGTTCACGCTTCGGGCCCCTCGGAGGCTGGACGCGCTGGCCGAGGCGGACACGGTGATCCTGCCGGGCTGCGCCGACCCCGCCGCACCCGTCCCGGACGACGTCCTGGACGCCGTGCGGCAGGCCGCCGCCCGGGGCGCGCGGATCGCCTCCATCTGCACGGGCGCCTTCGTGCTCGCCGCGACCGGCCTGCTCGACGGCCATCGGGCCACCACGCACTGGGTCGCCGCCGCGCTGCTCGCCGAGCTCCATCCGGCCGTCGACGTGGACCCGGCCGTGCTCTACGTCGACGACGGACAGCTGCTCACCTCGGCCGGGGCCGCCGCGGGCCTCGATCTGTGCCTGCACATGATCCGCAGCGATCTGGGCTCGGCGGTGGCGGCCGACGCGGCACGGCTGTCGGTGATGCCACTCGAACGCGAGGGCGGGCAGGCCCAGTTCATCGTGCCCGAGCATCCGCCCGCCCCGCGCGGCTCGACGATGGAACCGCTGCTGCTGTGGATGGAGGAGAACGCCGGCGCCGACCTCACCCTCGACGACCTGGCCGCGCGGGCCGGGATGAGCGCCCGCACCCTGCACCGGCGCTTCCGCGAGCAGACGGGCACCTCCCCGCTGCAATGGCTGCACCGGGCGCGGATCCGCCGGGCCCAGCACCTCCTGGAGACCACCGCCCACCCCGTCGACCGCATCGCGCTCCAGGTCGGCTTCGGCTCCCCGACCGCCTTCCGGGACCGCTTCAAGCGCCTCATCGGCACCAGCCCGCACGCGTACCGGCGCAGTTTCCAAGGGGTCTGAGCACACGAGCGCCGCCCGCCGGGGAGGGTGCGGCGGGCGGCGGGCGGCGACGGCATTACGTTCGACGGGCGGTCAGCACTGACTCAGGCCGGGGGCCGGGTCCTGGCCCGTGTTCACGTCGACCGCGGGCACATTCCCCCAGGCGCCGTTGTCGAGCTGCGTCCAGTACCAGATGTCGTTCTGGCCCTGGTGCGGGTCGCCGTGGCCCCAGCACTGGAACCAGCTGAAGGTGCCGTTCAGCTGGCCCCGGGTCGCCGAGCGGTACGAGCGGTCCGCGTAGCCCTTCGCACCCGCCTTGTTGCCGCAGTACAGCCGTCCGTCCGAGCGCACCCCGCACTCGGCCGCGGGCTTGGTGGTCCTGGCCGGGGCGGCGGCCACGGCGGGGACGGCGGCGGTGAATCCGGCCGCCAGCACGGTGGCGGCCGCCATCAGGGCGAGCTTGTCGAGTGCGTTCATGGTGTGCGTGCTCCTTGTTCGAGTCGTACGCGTCTTACCTGTCCTACGCGTCCCATGGCGCAGGGATCGCCTCTCGCGAGAGGTGGGGGTGCCTCCGCCGCCGGTGTCGGGACGGGTTCGAGCCTGGCCGCCGCCCGGGGCCGGTGTCGAGGAGGCGGGTGTCGCCCGCGCGGATGTGAAACGGGAAACACCCAGGGAAACAGCCCCGGGTATCCAAGGAAACTGACGCTCCGTCAGTCCGTCGGCCCGCAGACGCGCTCGTACGGCAGACCCGGCAGCAGTCCGGCCCACCGGCGGGGACCGGTGTCGCCGAGCAGTCGGCAGACCTCCGCCTCGCGCGCCCGCAGGTCCGTCGACCACAGCCGGACCGTCCCGTCATTGCTGCTGCTCGCCAGCGTCCCCGGCCGTCCGGGGGCGAACACCACGCCCCACACCGCTCCGGCGTGTCCGCTGAGGGCTGCGACGAAGCGCCCCGACGCGGGCTGCCACAGCCGGACGGTCCGGTCGCTGCCGCTGCTCGCGAGCACCGCCCCGTCCGGGCTGAAGGCCACCGCGCGTACGGAACCGCTGTGGCCGGTGAGCGAGCGGAGCGTGGCGGCGCGCCGGGGGTCCCAGAGGCGGACCGTGCCGTCGTTGCCGGCGCTGGCCAGGGTGCGGCCGTCGGGTGAGAACGCCACACCGCGCACCGAGCCGGTATGGCCGCGCAGGACCGTGCGCACCGCGTGCCCGGCCGGATCCCACAGACGGACCGTCAGATCGTCGCTGCCGGTGGCGAGGGTGCGCCCGTCCGGGGCGAAGGCGACCGCGTTGACGAAGTCCGTGTGGCCGCGCAGGACCGCCAGCGGAGCGCCGTCGGCCGCGCGCCACAGCCGTACCGTGCGGTCGGCGCTCCCGGACGCCAGCGTGCGCCCGTCCGGGGAGAACGCCACGGCGAACACCGAACCGGCGTGCCCGGTCAGCGTGGTGAGGAGCGTGCGCCGGGGCACGTCCCAGAGCCGGACCGTGCGGTCGGCGCCCGCCGAGGCCAGCAGGCGACCGTCGGGCGAGAAGGCGACGGCGAACACCGATCCGTCGTGCCCGGTGAGCGGCGGGAGCGGGCGGCGGCGGGCCGCGTCCCACAGCCGTACCGTGTGGTCCGCCGCCGCGGCGGCGAGGAGGCGGCCGTCCGGCGAGAACGCCGACTGCCACTCCTCGGCGAACGGCCGTGCGACCAGCGCCGGACCGCCCGGGTTCCACAACACCACCGACTGGTCGAACCCGCCGGTCGCGAGGCGGCCGTCGGGGCCCGCCGCGATGGACAGCACATAGTCGGTGTGGCCCGAGAGCACCGCCGCAAGACGGCGTTTCACCGGGTCCCACAGCCGGACCGTGCCCTCGCCGCCCGCGCTGGCGAGGGTGTCGCCGCTGCGGCTGAAGACCACGGCGTTGACGTCGTCGCCGTGGCCGGTGAGGACCGCTCGCGCCGTTCCGTCGGCGGTGTCCCACAGGCGTACGGTCCGGTCGGCGCTGCCGGACGCCAGGCTGCGGCCGTCCGGGGCGAAGGCAAGACCGAGCACCTGGTCGGTGTGACCGGTGAGCACGGCGCCCGGGCGCCCGTCGGCCGCGTCCCACAGCCGTACCGTCCGGTCGGCGCCCGCCGAGGCGACGGTCCGGCCGTCGGGGGCGTAGGCCACCGCCATCACCGCGTCGCCGTGGCCGGTGAGCACCCCGCGCGGGGCGCCGTCCGGCACGCCCCACAGCCGTACCGTGCGGTCGAGGCCGCCCGAGACGAGGCCGCGCCCGTCGGGGGCGAAGGCGACCGACCGTACGGCTCCCCGGTGGCCGGTCAGGATCGCGGTCATCCGACGGGAGGGCATGTCCCACAGGCGTACCGACCCGTCCGTGCCGCCGGTCGCCAGGCGGTGGCCGTCGGGGGCGAAGGCGACGGCCGTGACCGGGCCGTCGTACCCGGTGAGCGTGGCCGTCTCGCGGTGCTGGACGGTGTCCCAGATCCGTACCGTGGCGTCCGATCCGGCCGAGGCGAGCAGGCGCCCGTCGGGGCTGAACGCCACGCCGTTGACCGCTCCTTGATGACCCGTCAGCCGCCCGTCGAAGTACTGGGCCTGGGTGCTCAGCAGGGCCCCGCGCGACTCGGGGGTGGCGGCCGAGCGATAGGCGGCGGCCGCGAGCAGCATGGACGCCTCCGGCCGCCCTTCGGCGAGCGCCTCCGACCGTACGGCCATGGCCTGCGACTGGGCGATGCGGCGCTGCCGGTACGCGTCGGAGCGCTGACGGAAGGCCACGGTGCCCGCTGCGACGGCGACGGCGAGCAGCGCGGCGAGCGCGCCGAGCAGGGTGCGGCGGACCCGGACGTGGCGGCGCGCCGCCCGCCGGCCGCGCTCCTCCTCGGCGAGGCAGGCCGCCACGAACGCGGCCTCCCGCTCCCCCAGCCGGTCCCCGCTGCCGGGCCGCCGCTCCCAGTCGCGGACCGCGTCGAGCCGCGCGCCCCGGTACAGCAGCCCGGGGTCGTGCGCCGCGCGCGCCCACTCGACGGCGGTGTCGGCGAGCTGCTGGCGCTGTACGAGGGCGGCGCGGTCGCTCTCGATCCAGCCGTGCAGCCGGGGCCAGGCGTGCAGCAGCGCTTCGTGGGTGATCTCCACGGTCTGGGCGCCCGCGGTGACCAGCCGGGCCCGCAGGAACGCGTCGAGGGCGCGTGCGGCGGCGGGCGGATCGGCCGACTGGCCGGGAATCAGGGCCCGTTCGAGCGGTCTGCGGGTCTGGGCGGCGGACCCTTCACCGACCTGCACCAGCCGTACGAGCAGGTGGCGTGCCATCCGCCGCTCGGCCGGATCGAGGCGGGTGAACACGGACTCGGCGGTGCGGGCCACCGCTCCGTGGATGCCGCCGGTCGTCTCGTATCCCGCGACCGTGAGGGTGCGGCCCGTGCGCTGCTGCCAGGTCGCGAGGAGGGCGTGACCCAGCAGCGGCAGCGAGCCCGGGGAAGCGGCCGGGCCGGAGCGCAGGTCGCGCAGCAGCAGCTCGGCCAGGCCCGGCTCCAGGGCGAGCCCGGCCCGCTCGGCGGGTCCGGCGATCGCGGCGCGCTGCTCGGCGTCGGACATCGGCGCGAGCGCGAACAGGCCGTGCGTGAACGCCTCGGCGAGTTCGGGATGGTCGAGGCAGTGCCCGAAGAAGTCGGCGCGCACTCCCAAGATGACCGCCGCCTCGGCCGCTGCTCCCGACGGCGGCTCGGTGCCCGTCGCCAGCGCGTGCAGGACGGCGACGAAGGCGCGGCGCTCGTGCTCGTCGGCGCAGAGGGTGAAGACCTCCTCGAACTGGTCGACCACGAGCACGAGTCCGGGGTGGCCGTGGGCGTCGCGGGCCGCGTCGAGTAGGGCGCGCGGCCGTTCGGCCAGCGCCTCGGGGGTGAGGCGGTCGCCCGCGCGGCCGAGCAGGTCCGCGGTGCAGCGCACCAGTTCCCTCAGCGGGTGCGCGGTCGGCGTGCACACCACGGCGGGCCACGCGGCGGACCCGGCGACCGGGAGCGCGCCGCGCCGCAGCGCGGGCAGCAGCCCGGCCTGGAGCAGCGAGGACTTCCCGGCGCCCGAGGGCGCGACCACGGCCAGCGGCCCGTGGCCCACGCGCTCGGCGAGCCGCCCCACCAGCTCCGCCGTGGCGCCGTCCCGGCCGAAGAACCACTCGGCGTCCTGCGGCCCGTAGGCGGCCAGTCCCCGGTACGGGCAGCGCGCCCCCTCCGGATCGGCCTCGCCGGAGCGGGCTTGGGGAACGCCGACGACGGCGGGCGGTCCGGCGGGGGTCTTCGGTACGAGCCGTGTCAGACCCCCGCCCGCGTCAAGGACGGCGTCGCAGCGCCGGGCCACGTCGAGCGTCGGGGGCTTCCCGCCGTTCTCGATCTTGCTGAGGTAGCCCTTGCTGTAGTGGACCGAGCGGGCGAGCTCGGTGAGGGACATCCCGCGCAGGCTCCTCAGCCGCCGCAGCTCGGCTGCGAACTCGCTGGCCATCTCGTCGTTCGTCGGCACGAGCCGTACCTTTCCGTGACCGACGGGACGTAAGCCTCGAAAGTGCGGGGAGTGCCGGGCGCCGACTTCACAGCCGTACGGGTCGGCTTCACAGCGATACGGGTCGACTTCACATCCGTACGGAAGGGGAAATTCAGAAAGGGAAAAGGTTCGCCGCGAAGACGGAATCAGGAGGGGACGACCGACCGGCGGTCGGGTCGCGTCACCCGGCCGCCGGAGGGCATCGTCGTTATCTCGCAGATTTACTCCTCACCGCCAGTAGTGGTCGGCCCAGGTTCCGCACGGCCATTGGATAGCTTTCGCACCGGCGTTACGGCTTCCGCCTTCCACCGCCAGGCACTGGCCGCTGTTGTAGTTCACGACGTGGTAGGTGCCGCCACCGGTGGCGTCGAACCTCCAGAAGTGGTCGTACCAGGTGCCGCACGGCCACTGGATGACCTGGACGCCGTTCTGCCGGCTGCCGCCGGGCACGGCCAGGCACTGGTTGCTGTTGTAGTTGACGACCCGGTAGTAGCGGACCCCGCCGATGCTCCACGGCTCAAGGTTCCAGTAGTGGTCGTTCCAGGTGCCGCACGGCCATTGGATGAGGCCCGTGCCCTGGTCGAGGCTGCCGCCGGGGACCGCCAGGCACTGCCCCGACCCGTAGTTCACGAGGTGGACGAACGTCGCAGCCGCCGCGAGGTCGAGCTTGGGGTCCGGGGCCGCCCGGACGGCGCCCTTCGCCTTCGCCACGCCAATGCGCGAGTGGTCCGGCGCGTGGTCCGAGCCGGGAGACACAGCACCGGCCGTCGGCGCCGCCAGGAACAGCGCGCCCAGCGTCGCCAGGGCCACGGCGGCCCTTCTCCAGATCCGCATGATTCTCCTCTCGATTGAGGATCACCCGAGCCGACAGTGAGTCAACTCTTCCAGCAACTCGCGCAGCGTATGGGAGAGTTCTCCGGCGCGACAGCCATAAAGTCCCTTTGGCCAGAAACGCATGAATTCCGCAGGCCAGCGTGACCGGATTCCCTTGCGGCGAATAGTGCATTTCTTGATTTCTTTTCGGTCACATAGGAGCCCCGGGGAAAATGACCCGAATCCGCGCCCGGCCGGACCGGTCCTTTTGCCCCGACGGGCGTGCTCACCTGGCGGCGCGCCGGAACGGGCGTTCCACTGGAGGGGCGGGAGCGGCGGACCGCAGGGCAAGGACGGCGCATCGCACGACAAGGGAGAGCACCTGCCATGGCGGACACTCATCATGTGCTGCTGGTCTCGTTCACCGATCCGTCGCGGTGCCGGGCGGCGTACGAGGAAGCCGTCTCGCTGCCGGGGCTGCGTCAGGCGGCGGTCCTGGAGCGGTCCGCGGAGGGCCTGCTCGACGTGCCCGACAACCATGTGCGCGGCGCCGGGGTGCCCACGGTGGGCGGCGGAGTGGTGGGCGGGCTCGTGGGGCTGCTCGGCGGGCCGATCGGCGTGCTGTTCGGCAGCGCGGCCGGGGCGGCCCTCGCCAACGCCGCCGAGAACCGCCAGCTCATCGAGGACGGCGCGGGCCTGATCATGCTGAGCAGCCGGGTCGAGGACGGCGCGGCCCTGCTCGTCCTCGACCTCCACGAGGCGTCGCCGGAGCCCGCCGACGAGCTGGCTTGGCGCCACGGCGGCGCATTGCAGCGCCTGACCGCCAAGGAATTCGCCGCGCAGGTCGAGGCCGCCGAACGCGCGGCGGAGCGGACCGACACGTCCTGACACCGCCGCACCGCGGCTCGCCTCTCCTCAGAACGCCTCGGCCGTCTCGGGCAGTTCCGGCCCCCGGACGCCCTGTGCCTGCCAGGTGTACGCGCCGGGGTCGAAGCGGCTCAGCAGTCGCACCAGCCGCCCGGTGGACCACGGCCAGGCGAAGGTGTTGCGCCCGCTGGGCGCGAGGTAATAGCTCGTACAGCCGCCGGTGTTGTAGACGGTGCTCGCCAACGCCTTCTGCACGGTCGCGTTGTACGAGGCCTGTGCGGCGGGCCGGACATCCAGGGCGGTGTGCCCGGTGCGCCGGAGGTGGGTGAGGGCGGCGGTGAGGAAGGTCAGCTGGGCTTCGAGGACGCTGATCGCGGAGGTGGAACCGCCGAGCAGATTGGGGCCCAGGAGCAGGAAGAGGTTGGGGAAGCCGCTGACGCTGCTGCCCAAATACGCCTGCGGTTCACCGGCCCAGGCCGCTCGCAGCGTACGGCCGTCGGCGTCGTACAGGCGCTCGGCCAGCGGCGGTTCGCCGACCCGGAAGCCGGTGGCCGTGACCAGGACGTCGGCCTCGGCCACGGTGCCGTCGGCGCCGACGACCTCCTTCTCGCGCACGGCCGCCACGGCGGTGGGGTGGAGGTGGACGTGCGGCTGGGACAGGGCCTGGTAGTAGGTGCTGGAGGTCAGCAGGCGCTTGCAGCCCAGTCGGTAGTCCGGGGTGAGCGCCCGGCGGGTGGCCGGGTCGCGGACCGCGAGGCGCAGGTGTGCGCGGGCGCCCGTCTCGACCAGCCGGGCCAGCTCGGGGTGGCGGAAGGCGCAGCCCAGGCCCTCCTGGAGGCCGAACTGCCCGGCGCGCAGGGCTCTGCGGGCGCCGGGCACGCGATCCAGACACCAGTTGAGCGCCGCCGGTACCGGCAGGTCGGGTTTGGGCAGCACCCAGGGTGCGGTGCGCTGGAAGAGCCGTACCCCCGCCGCGCGGGACACGATCTCGGGCACGAGCTGGACGGCGGAGGCGCCGCTGCCGACCACGGCCACGCGGCGGCCGGTCAGGTCGACGCCGTGGTCCCAGCGGGCAGTGTGCAGCACCGGTCCGGCGAAGTCCTGGACGCCGGGCACCTCCAGCGGGCGCGGCACGTGCCACGGGCCGGTGGCCAGGACCAGCACGGCCGCGCTGTAGGAGCCGTCGCTGGTCTCCAGGCGCCAGCGCGCGGCCGCCGGGTCCCAGCGGGCTCCCAGCACCCGCACCCCGCAGCGCAGCACCTCGCCGAGCCCGAACCGCTCGGCCGTGGTGCGCAGATAGGCGTGGATCTCCGGCTGCCCGGCGAACACCCTCGTCCAGGCGGTGTCCGGGGCGAACGAGTAGCTGTAGAGCGTGGAGGGCACGTCGCAGGCGCAGCCGGGATAGGTGTTCTCCCGCCAGGTACCGCCGAGTTGGGGCGCCTTCTCCAGGACGACCACGTCGCGGAACCCCGCCTGCCGCAGCCGGATGGCGGCGCCGATGCCGGAGAACCCCGCTCCGACGACCACCACCCGCACGTCCCTTCCGGGACGGGAGGCCTGTGCGGGGATCACCGCGTGAACCCGGCGGGCCCGGCGGCGTACAAGAGGGCACTGCCTCCCGGGCAGACGCTGCGGCAGCCGGATTCGAGGGGGGAGCGGCGGGCGGCCGGTGACGCCACGACGCTGCGGACGACCACGCCCGAGCCCCGGCCACGGGTCACGCAGTGCGGCGGGGAGGCCTCCGCGCTCGTGCGGGTCACGGTGGTCGGCTGCGCACCTCGTGGCATCGACGGGCCTTCCGTACGGCGATGAGACCGTGCCACCGTCTCGCACCGCCCGCGCGCCCCGGCAGAGCGCGAGGACCGGCGCCCTGCGCGCGTAACCAGAGAGAGAAGCGCCCCCGCACGCCCCCGACCGCCGGGCCGGTCAGTCCTGGCCGAGCTCCGCCGTGAGGGCGTCGAGGTTCTCCAGCCGCCCGGCCGACTCGGTGAGCAGCGGCACGGTCGCGACCAGGATCAGCTCGGTCACCGCGATCTCATGGGTGAGCGGGGCGATGGGGCCCGCAGCGCCGCGGGGCAGCCTCAGCAGCACCTCGGCCTGTGCGGCCAGCGGGGACTCCCAGGCGTCGGTGACCAGCACCAGCCGGGTCCCGCGCGCCCGGGCCGCGCGCACGAACCGTGCGGTGGTGTCGCTGTAGCGGCGGAAGTCGTACGCCACGACCAGATCGCCCGGGCCCAGGTCGAGCAGCACCCGGGCCCGCTCGGCCGCCCCGTCCGGGACCCGGCGCACTCCCGGGCGCAGGCTGGCGAGCTGGCGGACCAGATAGTCGGCGGCGAGTTCGCTCAGCGGGCCGCCCATCCCCCACACCCCGCGCGCCTGGGAGAGCAGCGCGGCGATCCGGGCGAGCAGGGGTTCGCCGGCCGCGGCGATGGTGGCGTCGAGCCCGGCCGTGAGCTGCTCGGCCGCCCGGCGCGGGCCGTCGGGGGCGGTGGCCACGAATTCGCGCAGCCGGGAGCGGTCGTGCTCGCGGCCCTCGGCGCGGACCGCGGCCTGGAAGTCGGCGAAGCCGGACCAGCCGAGCCGGGCGAAGAGCCGGGAGGCGGTCGGCGGGCTGACCTTCGCCCGGTCCGCCAGGGAGCGCAGCGAGCCCAGGGCGGCGAACGGATAGTCGTCGAGCAGCACCCGCACGATGGCCTGCTCCCCGCGCGGCAGCTCCGGATAGACCGCCCCGAGCCGGGCCGCCACCTCGTCCTCGTTCGCCATGCCACTCCCCGCCGCCGTCGCCGGTGATGAAACGATTGTTTCGCAAACCTTGAATATCTCGGGTTAGAGTAACACTCGTGACCATAGACGAGCGCTCCGCCGCCCTCACCACGACCTCCGTACGGACCCGCCCCTGGCGCGGCCTGATCGACGGCTACCGCGCCTGGCTGCCCGTCACGGACGCCACCCCCGTCGTCTCGCTGCACGAGGGCAACACGCCGCTCGTCCCGGCCGCCCACCTCTCGGCGCTCACCGGCTGCGACGTATGGCTGAAGGTGGAGGGCGCCAACCCCACCGGCTCCTTCAAGGACCGGGGCATGACGGTCGCGGTCAGCAAGGCCGTCGAGGCGGGCGCGCGCACGGTGGTGTGCGCCTCCACCGGCAACACCAGCGCCTCGGCCGCCGCGTACGCGGCCCGCGCGGGCATCGGCGCCGCCGTCCTGGTCCCCCGGGGCCACATCGCGCTCGGCAAGCTCGCCCAGGCGGTCCGCTACGGCGCCGAGATCGTCGAGGTGACCGGCTCCTTCGACGACTGTCTGCGCATCGCCCGCGAGCTGGCCGAGCACCACCCGGTCGCGCTGGTGAACTCGGTCAACGACCACCGCCTGGCGGGCCAGCAGACCGTCGCCTTCGAGGTCGTGGACGCGCTGGGCGACGCGCCGGACATCCACTGCCTCCCGGTCGGCAACGCCGGGAACATCACGGCCGCCTGGCGCGGCTACGACGCGTACGCCACCGCCGGTCTCGCCACCGGCCGACCCCGGCTGTGGGGCTTCCAGGCAGCGGGCGCGGCGCCGCTGGTGCACGGCGAGGTGGTGGCCGAGCCGGAGACGGTGGCCACCGCGATCCGCATCGGCAACCCCGCCTCGTGGCGGGGCGCGATCGACGCGCGCGACAGCTCCGGCGGTCTGATCGACGCCGTCACCGACGAGCAGATCCTCGACGCGTACCGCCTCGTCGCCCGCCACGAGGGCGTCTTCGTCGAGCCCGCGTCGGCGGCCGGCATCGCGGGGCTGCTCGCCGAGCACCGCGCGGGCCGCCTGGACGCCGGGCAGCGCGTGGTGGTCACGGTCACCGGCAACGGCCTCAAGGACCCGGACGCCTCGATGCGCGGCGGCTACGAGTCGACCACGTCCTCGGCCCGCACGGCGGACGTGGCCCAGGCCCTGCACCTGACGTCCTGACTCCCGGGCCCGCGCCGACGTGATGGCTGATGGGGCGTCAGGCCCCGGCCGCGTCCAGACGCTCCATCAGCTCCGCGTCGAGGTCGAGCTCCAACGCCCCCAGCGCCTCGTCCAGCTGCGCGACGCTGCTGGCGCCGACCACGGGCAGCGCGGCCGGGTCGCTGTGCAGCAGCCAGGCGAGGACCACCTGGTTGACGGTCGCCCCCAGTTCGTCCGCCACCGTACGCAGCACGGCGAGCCGCGCGGTCGAGTCCGGGTGGTCGTACTCGGCCGGGAGCGGTTTGGCCGGGTTGGTGTAGGCGCCGCCGAGCTGCGGAGAGTAGGCGAGCAGCGTCAGCTCGTCGCGGCGGTCGCGGACGTAGTCGAGCAGTTCGGGGCCCGCGAAGGGGTTGACCCCGCCGTCGGCGCCCGGCCGGGGGCGCAGATACGTGTGTCGCTGCTGCACCGCGCCATAGGCGGCCACGCCCAACTCCCGGGCGGCGGCCCGCGACTGCTCGATGCGCCAGGCGGCGAGGTTGCTGCAGCCGAGCGCCCGCACCTTCCCGTCCCGCACCAGCTCGCCGAAGGCGCCCACGGTCTCCTCCACCGGAACGGTCCGGTCCTCGACGTGCGCGTAGTAGAGGTCGATGCGGTCGGTGCCGAGATGGCGCAGGCTCGCCTCGGCCTGCTTGCGGATCACCGGGGCCGAGAGCCCCTCGGCGTTGCCGGGCCACTCCTCGAGCGGCCCGGTGGCGAGCCCGCCGACCTTGGTGGCGAGCACCATCCGGTCGCGTACGCCACGGTCGGCGAGCCAGCGCCCCAGCAGGAGTTCGCTCTCCGCACCCGTGGCGCCGTCCATCCAGAAGGCATAGCAGTCGGCGGTGTCCACGAAGGTCCCGCCCGCTTCCAGGAAGCGGTCCAGGATGGCGTACGAGGTCCGCTCGTCCACCCAGGTCCCGAACCCCA
Organism: Streptomyces melanogenes; assembly: GCF_014649795.1. Lineage (GTDB taxonomy): Bacteria > Actinomycetota > Actinomycetes > Streptomycetales > Streptomycetaceae > Streptomyces > Streptomyces noboritoensis. The sequence continues at coordinate 512,314 of NZ_BMTS01000001.1, read as the reverse complement.
TCGCCCCCAGGCACAGCCCGCTGACCTCGAACCCGTCCGCCCCGCCCAGGTGTCGCCGCTTCATTCCGGTCCCCTCCCGCTGTGATGTGTGTGACGCCGGTGACCTTCCGCGCCGCCGTCGGGACGGGAGTCTGCACGTTGGAGCGCACACGAGGTCAAGCCCCGCCGTCCGCACGCGCGAATCACGGTTGAGGAGGAGGCCGCCCCGGGCGAGGATGTCGCGCATGCGACGTCTCGTGGTCATCGATGCCCCGTCCAACCTCGGCCTGCGCCCGCCCGCCCCGGGCACGGTCCCCGGCTGCTACAAACTCGCCGGTGCGATGCGGGAGTTCGGCATCGTCCGGCGGCTCGGGGCGCACGAGGGCGGGGTGGTGGTGCCGCCGCGCTACGACCGCGGCGACTGGCAGGAGGGTGACGGCGTCTTCAACGCGGCCGCCATCGCCTCGTACACCCGCAAGCTCGCCGACCGCGTCGAACAGCACGTCCGGGCCGGCGACTTCCCCGTCGTGCTCGGCGGTGACTGCTCGATCCAGCTCGGCGCCTCGCTGGCGCTGCGCCGCGCCGGCCGGTACGGGATCGTGGTGATCGACGGCTCCGCGGACTTCCGCCACCCGGGCAACTCCGACCGGATCGGCGCGGCCGGCGGCGAGGAGCTGGCCCTGGCCACCGGGCGCGGCCAGAACGACCTGACCGATCTGGAAGGGCTGCGTCCGTACATACGCGACGAGGACGTCCGGATCCTGGGGATGCGGGACGGCGACGAGGACCAGGCGGAGTTCGCCGAGCTGAAGATCCCCACGGCGACGGTCGGCGAGATCAGGCAGTGGGGCCCGGCGGAGATCGGCGCCTCGGTCCGCCAGTCCCTGGAGACGGCGGCGCTCGACGGGTTCTGGGTCCATCTGGACGCCGATGTCCTGGACCCGACCGTGATGCCCGCCGTCGACAGCCCCGACCCCGGCGGACTGCTGCCCGACGAACTCGCCCTGCTCCTGGGCGCCCTGGTGCGGTCGGAGCGCTGTGTGGGCTTCAACCTCACGATCTACGACCCCGATCTCGACCCGGACGGCACGGCGGGGCGCCTGCTCGCGGACCTGGTGGTGGACGCGCTCGCTCCCCGGTCCTGAGGAGCGGCGCGCCCGCTTCACCCTGCCGCGGTCACGAACGCCAGGATCTCCGGCGCCGCCTCCTCGAGGCTCGCGAAGTGGCGGTGCACCCCGTCCACCGGGGCGGGCGCGTTCACTCCCCACACCGTCATGCCCGCGCGTCGTCCGGCCAGCACCCCGGACGGCGCGTCCTCGACCACCAGGCAGTCCTGCGGCAGGGCGCCGAACCGCTCGGCCGCCAGCAGATAGGGCACCGGCGACGGCTTGCCCTCCGTCACGGAGGCGGCGTCCACCAGGACCTCCGGCACCGGCAGCCCGGTCCGGGCGAACCGCCCGCGCACCCGGTGCTCGTAGTTCGACGTCACCAGCCCCCAGGAACCCGGCGGCAGGGCGGACAGCAGCTCCGCCGCCCCCGCGAAGGCGCCGTACACCCCGGAGCGGACGTCCTCGTCCTCCAGCTCGTGCAGCGCGGCCAGGCACTCCCGCGGATCGCGGTCCGGGGCCACGCTCGCGAAGGTCTCCAGGGGCCGGGTCCGCAGCGCCACCCGGTACACCTCGTCCGGGTCAAGACCGTAACGCTCCGCCCAGGTCCGCCACACCCGGCGCTGGTTGTCGACGGCGTCGATCAACGTGCCGTCGACGTCGAACAGGACGTGCGTGCCCCGCGCGGTGGCACCGGCGGTATCCATAAGAGTGCTGGTCACACCGGGATCATCGCACCACCCCGACGAGTGAACGGGCGCCCCGGGCACCGGCGCCGCGCGGCCCGTAGACTCGGCGGATGGCGAAGTACTTCGACGTGCACCCCGACAATCCGCAGCGGCGCACCATCAGCAGCGTGACCGACAGCATCCGCTCCGGCGCGCTCGTGGCGTACCCGACGGACTCCTGCTACGCCCTGGGGTGCCAGCTCGGCAACCGTGACGGCATCGACCGGATCCGGGCGATCCGGCAGCTCGACGACCGGCACCACTTCACCCTGGTGTGCGAAAACTTCGCGCAGCTCGGCCAGTTCGTGCAGATCGACAACGACGTGTTCCGCGCCATCAAGTCGGCGACGCCGGGCAGTTACACCTTCATCCTCCCCGCCACCAGGGAGGTGCCGCGCCAGCTGCTGCACCCCAAGAAGAAGACGGTCGGGGTGCGCATCCCCGACCACACCGTCACCCAGGCCCTGCTGGCCGACCTGGGCGAACCGCTGCTCTCCAGCACCCTGCTGCTGCCCGACGAGGACGAGCCGCTGACGCAGGGGTGGGAGATCAAGGAGCGCCTCGACCATGTGGTGGACGCCGTGATCGACTCGGGCGACTGCGGCACCGAGCCGACCACCGTCATCGACTTCTCCGGCGGTGAGGCCGAGATCGTCCGCCGTGGGGCGGGCGACACCTCGCGCTTCGAGTAGCGCGGGGTCAGTCCAGGTCGTAGTGGTACTGGCCCGCCTTGAAGTCCGCGAAGAGCGTGTACTCCACGTCCGCGTGCACGGCGGGCGACCCGGCGGGCCCGGCCGGTGCGGTGTCCTTCTCGACCGGCTCCAGGTTGACCAGCGCGTACTCGGTGTACCCGTCGAAGTCGCCCGGCCCGTCCGCGACACCGACGTGGATGGGGGTCTCGTCCGGCAGCCCCTGGAGGGCTTCGCGCAGGCGCGCCGCCGTCCACACCCGGGGGTTGTGCTCAAAGGTGTCAGTCATGGGCCGAGGCTAGCGGCGACGACGGGCCGGGCCGCGTCACCGCGCCGGTGGCCGCCTCAACCCGCGGGCTCGAAGGGCACACCGACGCATGCCAGCCGCGCGCCCGCGGTGCCCGCGTGCCCGGGGTCGGTGGCCGTGGCCTGCTCGTGGAAGACCAGCGAACGCGCCTCGCCCGGCCGGAACCGCCAGGCGACCCGCGTGGCGGAGTGCCCGTCGCCCCGGTGGTCGGTGGTCAGGTCGAGCCAGACCTCGTTGCGGGGGTTGGCGTACGCGGGGTCGGTGGACGGCTGGTGGGGGTCGGGCCGGTCCTGGTAGTGCGGGCCCGAGTCCTCGGGGTGCGCGCCGCACGGCATCCGGTGCACGTGTACGCCGTAGGTGTGGTCGGGACGCGCACCGCTCAGCCGCAGTGTGAAACGGGTGCCTCCCTCGTGCGGAAGCGACTCGACGACGGCCGCCCGGGCGCCCACCGGCATCCCGGCCGGGGCATACGTCACCGCCTTGTACGGCGCCGAGCCCTTGGGCGGTGCGAAGCGGGCGTCCACCCGTACCGCCACGTCGCAGGCGGCCGCGGCGGGCTGGGCGGCGAACGAGAGGGAGAGCGCGGCCGCCGCCGAGGCGGCGCCCAACGTGTGCCGGAGGTGCATGAGGGGGTCCAATCAGCCGGTGTAGGTGAAGTCGGCGGACGCGGTCAGCACGCCGTTCGCCACGGTCGCGATCTGCACGGTCGCGGCGCTGGCCCAGGTGGGCATGGTGAAGGTGACGGTCGAGTCGTCGACCACCTTCACGGCGCTCGCGGGCCTGCCGCTGAATCCGGTCGCGGTGCGCGAACCGACGTAGACGTTGGTGGTGCTGGCGAGGCCGGTGCCGGTGAGCGTGACGGTGAAGCCGCCCGCCTTCGGGCCGCTGGCCGGGGACACCTTGGTGATCGTCGCCGGGAGCTGGGTGGCGGTCGCCGTCGTCTTGATGAACTTCGCCGTCACGAAGTGGTTGTCGTCCATCGTGACGGTGAGCTCGCTCGCCCGGGTGGACTGGAGCTTGCCGTCCACCGCCCAGTAGTCGATCTTGTAGCCCGCCTTGGGCGCGGCGGTCAGGGTGACCTGGTCGCCCTTGTCGAAGAGGCCGGTCGCGGCGGGCGTGACGCTGCCGCGCTCAGGGCTGTCCGGGGCGGCGGTGAGCGCGTACCGGGCGGTCGGGGCCGGAGTGGCGGGCGGTGTGCGGTAGTTGGCGAGCACGGGCCCGGTGAGGTTCATGACGCGGACGCAGTCGGCCGGATTGGGCTGGCCCAGCGCCACGCCCCGGGGCACCTCCCGGGACCCGTCCAGGTACTTCTGGTGGGGGTTGGAGAACCACAGCTTCGTCTCGCACTTGTCCTCGTCGGCGCACGCCATGGTGTACCCCATGATGTCCGTCCAGGTGCGGTCGGCGGGCAGATAGCCGTGGTTGTCGGGGTAGTACAGGTTGAGGTTGCCGTCCCGGTAGTCGTCGGCGTCGCGGTCGATGGGATCGGTGCGGTAGTCGTGGTTGAGGCCGAAGTTGTGCCCGATCTCGTGAGCCAGGTGGTAGGTGCCGAGGGTGTCGATCTGCTGGGCCCCGAAGGCCGCGCCGTCGCTGCTCGCCGCGGGGGCGGCGCCGGGGATGATCCGGGGCAGCGAGGGGGTGTTGGCCGTGCCGGCGGTGTAGAGGGTGCCGGGTTCGGGGGTGAACTGGGTGAGCACGTGCAGCAGGTCCGCGCCCTTCTCGTCGCGCTGGCGGCGCGCGTCGGTGGCGAACGCGCTGGAGTAGCGCACGCTCTTGGTGTCCGACAGCGCGCTGGTGATGCCGTCGGTGTCGCCGTCGTCGCCCGTCCACTCCTTGGTGGTGAAGGTGCCGAGCAGGTTGAGCCGGGCGGTGACGGTGCTGTCGGAGTAGGCGGCGTTGGTCCCGGCGACGGCGGCCTTCACCTTGAGGTCGAGCGCCTCCACCCCGCCCTTGGTCTCCCGGACGGTGTGCGGGGTGTAGCCGATGAGCAGGTCGATGACGGGTGCCGTGATCGCGGCTCGCGGCCGCGCTTGCCGCTCGTTCCATACGGGCCTGGGTGTGCGGGGGCCCTGCGGGGGCTCGACCCGTACGACGTCGTTGTGCAGCGGTGTCGTCCGGGCGAAGGACAGCTCGCGCACCGTGGAGGTGCCCGGCCGGTCGGCGTCGATCACATAGCGCTTGCTGCCCAGGTGGACCTCTCCGGCCACCCTGGGCACGCCGTTGCCGCACGCCCCGTCGATCGCGAGGCTGACGGGCCGGTCGGGGCGGCCCGCGAGGTGCCCGGTCCACAGCACGGTGCCCTGGCGGTCCCGGGTGACGTGCGAGGCGACCGCCTCCATCCGGGCGTCGTCGAAGAACCGGAAGACGCGACGGTCGGGCGCGCCGCCCTGACGGGTGCCGCAGACGCCCCGGAAGGCTCCCTCGGCCCACGCCACGCTGGTCGTCCGCGCCGCCGCCCCGGGCGCCGGGGCCGTGGGCCCTTCGGCGGCGGCCGTCGCGGCGGGCAGGGCCGGGGTGAGGACGGCGACTGCGAGCACACCGTGGAACAGACGTCGGGGACGGGGCACGGCGTCCTCCTGGGACGGTGGCGAGGGGCGACAGCCCCAGGCTCGCGCCCGGCGGACGCCCCGGCGCGCCGACAGCCGCTGGACGGGTGGCGCCCGTGCCGGTGCGCGCGCCGGAGAGGCACCCGTCCGGGTGACACCGGCCGCGCCGGATCCGGGGGCGCGACGGTCCCCGAATGTGCTCCCGTACGCTGCCGCACGCCCTCGGGAGCGGTGTCTCAAAGGGGACGCCCGCGGCGAGAATTGGCCCGCCCGACGCACGAGCGGGCAAGACCGGGAGAGGAGCAGTCGATGGCCGTTGTCCTTTCGCTGACCTGGGACGGGGTCACCCCCGAGCAGTACGACGCGGTGCGTGACGCCGTGGGCTGGGAGGAGCAGGCGCCGGACGGCGGCTGTGTGCACGTGGCGTGGTTCGACTCCGGAGCACTGCACGTCACCGACGTCTGGGACTCCCAGGAGGACTTCGAGCGGTTCTTCGGCGAACGGCTCGCGCCCGCCGTCGAGAAGGCCGGGATCGTCGGCCAGCCGGACACCCAACTGCTGCCGCTGCACCGGCGGTTCATCGCTCCGGGGGTGAGCGGCGCGGCCTGAGCGGCGCTACGCTTTCCGGCTAGCGACGTGGTGACGTCCAGGATGCGACCCGGGGGGCGCCTTGGAGCCGTTGGGGCCTGACGACCCGGCCACCGTGGGGCCGTACCGGCTGGTCGCCCAGCTGGGCAGCGGCGGCATGGGCCGGGTCTACCTCGGGTACTCCCCCAGCGGCCGCAAGGTCGCGATCAAGGTCATCCGGCCGGAGTACGTCCAGGACCCGGCCTTCCGGCAGCGGTTCGCCCGGGAGGTGATCGCCTCCCGGGCCGTGAGCGGCTTCTTCACGGCCGGGGTGGTCGACGCCGACCCCGAGGGGCCCCGGCCGTGGCTGGCGACGGCGTACATCCCGGGCCCCTCCCTCCAGCGGGCGGTGCAGAAGAGCGGCCCCTTCCCCGAGCGGTCCGTCAGGGCGCTCGGGGCGGCGCTGGTGGAGGCGCTCACCGCGATCCACGGCGCGTCCCTGATCCACCGGGACCTCAAGCCCGCCAACGTGCTGCTCGCCCAGGACGGGCCGCGCGTCATCGACTTCGGGATCTCCCGGCTGAGCGAGCACAGCGGACTGACCCTGACCGGCACCACGATCGGCTCCCCGGGCTATATGTCGCCCGAGCAGATCCAGGGCTTCCGGATCGAGCCGTCGTCGGACGTGTTCTCGCTCGGTTCGGTGCTGGCCTACGCGGCGACGGGCACCAGCCCGTTCGGGGAGGCGTCGGTACCGGCGCTGCTGTACCGGGTGGTGAACGAGCGGCCCGATCTCCAGGCGGTGCCCACGGGGTTGCGGGACCTGATCGCCTGGTGCCTGGCGAAGAAGCCGACCGACCGACCGGAGCTGCCCGCGCTGATGCACGCCCTGACCGGCGGACGGTCGCCGGAGGAACTGCTCGCCCCGGGCTGGCTGCCGGAACCGTGGCACGGCGAGGACACGGCACCGGCCCTCCCGGACGCGCCGACGTCGACGACCGCGCAGCCCGGCCCCGTACCCCCGACCCCGTCGCCGGACGCCCTCGGTCGGCCGGTCGGCCGTCGGCGGGTGCTGTACACCGCCGTCGGCGCCCTCGCGGCCGGTGGCGCGGTGGCCGCCGGGTGGGCGCTGACGCGCGGCGGGTCGCCCGGGGCAGGGGGGCAGCGCTGGCGCTTCGCGACCACCGGCACGGTCCTGTCGTACCCCAGGGTGGCGGGCGACCTGGTGTACGCGGCGAGCAACGACGGCACGCTGTACGCGCTCAACACGGCCGACGGGCGGCGTCGGTGGGCGTACACGACCGGCGCGGCCATCGGCTCCGCGCCCGCCGTGCTGGGCGGCAGCGTCTATCTGGGTGGCGACGACCGCGTCCTGTACGCCTTCGACGCGCTCTCGGGCGCGGTCCGTTGGCGGTTCACGACCCAGGGCATCGTCCACACGCCGGTGGTGACCGGCGGCGTCGCCTACGTCGGCAGCGCCGACCACCGGCTGTACGCCGTCGACGCGGCCTCCGGCAAGCGGCGTTGGGCCTTCACGGCCGGAAACGACACGCACTCCCCCGCCGTGTCCGGCGAGTCGGTGTACGTCGGCAGCAGCGACACCAATCTGTACGCGGTGGACGCGGCCACCGGCGAGAAGCGGTGGGCGTTCACCACCAAAGGCGCCGTTTCCGGCATCCCGGCCGTGGCGAGCGGCCTGGTCCACTTCGGCAGCACCGACGGAGGCCTGTACGCGGTGGACGCGGGCACCGGGAAGCAGGCCTGGCGGTTCGACGGCGCGTCCGTCGGCTCCAGCCCGGCGATCGCCCGGGGGCTGGTGTACGTGGGCGGCGGCAAGGCGCTTTACGCGCTGGAGGCCGCCACCGGGAAGACCGTCTGGACGTTCATGACCGCCGGCGACGTGCACACCCCGGCCGTGGCGGGTTCCGTGGTGTACGTGGGCAGCGACGACAGCAGGCTGTACGCGCTGAACGCCGCGACGGGCAAAGAGCTCTGGAGCTTCCTAGCCCCGGCGCCGGTGCACGCCCCGGCCGCCACCCAGGACACGGTGTACTTCGGCTGCGACGACAGCGCCCTGTACGCCGTACGCCTCTGACGCGCATCCGAACACCCGACCACGGCGCAAGGGCGGGAACCGGACAGCCGACGACGGCTGTCCTACTCACCGCAAGTAGCGGGCCTTTCACGCCACAGTGATGTTGTTCGGTCGGCAGGGGGAGACATGTCCGGTTATCCGTCCCGGCTGGACCGGCGCGCCGAACAGCGCGACCGCCGCAACGCGTCGGCCGTCGCGGCCTATCGGCGTGCGGCCCGGGGCTGCGGCCCGCTGGCCAACCCGCGCCGGGAGGTGGGGTACTTCTCCGTGCTGCGCACGGGTGACCGGATCTCGCTCACGGCACTGGTCACCGCGACCGCCCTGGCCGACGTCGTCTTCATCGGCTGGCTCCTCCTGCCCGAGCACGTGCCCGGCCCCGGGGTGACAGGCCTGGGCGGGTGCGGACTGTGTCTGGCCCGGGTCGGGTTCTGCCTGGTCATCGCGGTCGAGACGATCAAAGTCGTGCAGGCGGTGGCGATCTGGGTGTTCGCCTTCCGGGCGCGCGACCCCATTCCCATGACCCCGCCGGGCAAGCTGCGGGTCGCCATGCTGACGACGATCGTGCCGTCCAAGGAGCCGCTCGCCGTGGTGCAGCGGACGCTGCGGGCCATGCTGGAGGTGGAGCGCTGGGACTGCGCGGTGGACGTGTGGATCCTGGACGAGGGCAACGACCCGGCCGTACGGCAGATGGCCGCGCGCCTCGGCGTCCACCACTTCAGCCGCAAGGACCGGCCCGAGTACAACCAGTCGTCCGGTCCCTTCCGCGCCCGCACCAAGTCCGGGAACCACAACGCGTGGCGCGCCGAGCACGAGAGCCGGTACGACGTGGTCGCGCAGATGGACCCGGACCATGTGCCGCTGCCGTGCTTCCTGGAGCGGACCCTGGGCTACTTCCACGACCCCGACACCGCGTTCGTGGTCGCCCCGCAGGTGTACGGCAACGCGTACGACAACTGGGTGGCGCACGGCGCCTCCGTACAGCAGTACCTGTTCAGCAGCATCGTCGAGCGGGGCGGCAACGGCCTCGGCGCGCCCCTGCTGATCGGCACCAACCACCTCTACCGGGTGGCCGCCTGGCGACAGATCGGCGGGTACCAGGACTCGATCATCGAGGACCATCTGACGAGCATGCGGGTGCACGGGACGCCCAACCCCGCCACCGGCAACGGCTGGAAGGGCGTCTACACGCCGGACGTGGTGGCCGTGGGCGAGGGGCCGACGACCTGGACCGACTACTTCAACCAGCAGAAGCGTTGGGCGTACGGCATCTGGGAGATCAAGCTCAACCCCCGGCTGCGGCAGGGCATCCGCCTCGCGCCCCGCCAGCGGCTGCTGTACGACCTGGTGCAGTTCTACTACCCGAGCATCGCGGCGAACCTGGCGCTCGGCACGCTCGCCACCGCGCTGTACATGCTGCTCGGCGTGTCGTCGATCCAACTGCCCGGGCTGCCCTGGTTCCTGCTGTGGTCGGCGGGCATGGCCGGGTCGTTCGCGCTGTGGCTGTGGCTGCGCCGGTTCAACCTGGCCGAGCACGAGCGGCGCGAGATCGGCACGGCGGGCCTCCTGCTGACGCTGTTCGCCGGGCCGGTGTACATCGCCGCCGCGGTGAACGCGCTGCTGCGGCGCCCGCTCGCGTACGTCGTCACCGCCAAGGGGGAGCTGCGCAGCTCCGAGTCGCCGCGCACGTTCCGGCTGCATCTGATCTGGACGCTGCTGGCCGGGGGCCTGCTGGTGGTCAGCTTCCTGCACCACCACGACTACACGGGCATGCGGATCTGGACGCTGCTGTGCCTGGCGGCCGGGTCGGCGCCGCCGCTGCTAGCGCTGGCCGAGGGCGTCTCCACGCGGCTGCGTACGGCGAGGGCCGAGCAGTGAGGCTCACCGCGCCCCGGGTGCTCGCGCTGCTCTGCGCCGTCGTCCTGTGCTGGTACACCTTCCAGGTGGCCCCGGACCTCGCGGACCGCCCCCGCCGTGCGGCGGCAGCCCGCGCGGACGCGGTACTACCCCCGACGACGCGACTGCCGGCATCCAGGTCGCCTCACCCCACCACACCGTTCCCCGCCCCGGGAAGGGCGTTCCTGGGCGTCTTCACCTCCCAAGGCACCCACGACTTCACCGAGGCCGCCGACTTCACCCGCCAGACCGGGCACCGACCGCAGGTATTCGAGTTCTCGGCCGACTGGGCCCACGACCGCTTCGACGCGGCGGCCATCGACCGGGTGGCCGAACGGGGCATGCTCCCCATGGTGGCCTGGGAACCATGGGACCACGCCAAGGAAGCCAAGGAACCGAAACTGCGAGGCGAACAGCCGACGTACCGCCTCTCCCGGATCACCGACGGCGCCTTCGACACGTACGTACGCTCATGGGCGCGCGGCATCGCCTCGCTCGGCTACCCGGTGGCCATCCGCTTCGCCCACGAGATGAACGGCTACTGGTACCCGTGGTGCGCGCAGTCCAACAGCAACAGCCCTGGCGAGTACATCCGTGCATGGCGCCACATCCACCAACTCTTCGACGCGGCGGGCGCGCACAACGCGGTGTGGGTGTGGAGCCCCAACGTCAGCTACACCAACTCCACACCGCTGCGCAGCCTGTACCCCGGGGACGCCTACGTGGACTGGGTGGGCCTGTCCGGCTACTACGGCACCGTGGGCAAGGAGAACTACCAGTCCTTCGACGCCCTCTTCACCCCCACCCGCACCGAACTGCGCCGCTTCACCCACAAGCCCCTCGTCATCACCGAGGTCGCCGCCACGGACGCGGCCGGCCGCAAGGCCGAGTGGATCACGGGCATGTTCCACTCCCTGCCCCGCCACCGCGACATCATCGGCGTGATCTGGTACCAGGCGGTAAAGGAAATCGACTGGCGCGTGGGCACGTCCCCGGCGTCGTCGGCCGCGTTCACAGCGGGCGCCTCGGCCGCGCGGTATCAGCAGCGGTGGGAGCCGGGCATGACGGCGCGGTTGCGTTGAGCCCACCCAAACCCCCAACCCCCAAGACGCTGAGACATGTAAGTGAGACGGAAGGCCATTCTGGCGCTCGTTCGATCTCCCTAATGTTGGGGACATCAAGCAGGGCACACACCGCGTCGGGCGTCGAGTCGGGCGGGGACTTGTGCGGACTTAGGGAGAGTTATCGTGCGTGCAGTGATTCAGAAGTCCTTCGGTGGGCCCGAGGTTCTTGAGGTTGTGGAGGTCGAGCGGCCCAAGCCGCTGGGGGGTGAGCTTCTCGTGCGGGTGCGTGCCAGTGCGATCAACCCGGTCGACGTAGCCGTTCGGTCCGGGGCCTATCCGCTGCTCGGGGAGCCGCCGTTCGGTGTCGGGTGGGACATCTCCGGTGTGGTGGAGGAGGCCGGTCCGGGCGCCCGGTTCAAGGTGGGGGACGAGGTGTACGGGATGCCGTTCTTCCCGCGCGCCGCCAACGCGTACGCCGAGTACGTGCTGGTGCCGTCCCGTCAGGTGGCCCGTAAGCCCGCCTCCGTCGACCACGTGCACGCCGCCGCCATTCCGCTCGCGGCGCTCACCGCCTGGCAGGGGCTGGTGCAGGCGGCGGGTGTCAAGGAGGGGGACCGGGTGGTGATCCACCGGGCGGCCGGTGGGGTCGGGCACTTCGCGGTGCAGATCGCCAAGGCGCGCGGCGCCCACGTGATCGCCCTCGCCAGTGCGGCCCGGCACGAGTTCCTGCGCGACCTCGGCGCCGACGAGGTCATAGACAACCGCGCCACCGACCTCGCGGAGGCTGTCAAGGACGCCGACGTCGTCTTCGATTCCGCTGCGCAGGGGGACCTTCTGGTGGGGTCGGTGCGGCCCGGCGGCACCCTCGTCTCCATCCTTCAGCACGGCGACGCCGAGCTCGCCGCGCGTGTCGAGGCGGCCGGGCGGCGCTTCGCGGGCATCTCCGTCGAGCCGGACTACGCGGCGCTGGAAGCCATCGCCGAGCTGGTCGACGCGGGTGCGATCCGGCCGTACGTGGAGGAGACGTTCCCGCTGGAGGAGGCCGGCAAGGCGCATGAGCTGGTCGGCGCCGGACACGTACAGGGCAAGATTGTCCTGACGGTCTGACCGACGGACCACCGGGGAGGGCGAGGCCGGATGGACATCCTCACCGAGGCGCTGGCCTCGATGCGCACGGGGCACCCGGCGTCCGTACGGACCAACGGCCGCGCCCCCTGGGGCCTGCGACTGCCGGCGGTCGCGGGCGCCGGGTTCCACGTGGTGCTGTACGGGACCTGCTGGCTGGTCCCCCTGGAGGACGCGCCGCCGCACCTCAAGCCGATCCCGCTGAACCCCGGCGACGTGGTGTTCCTGCGCGACGGGCGGGGCCACATCCTCGCCGACCACCCCGCCACCGTGGCCGAGGAGGCCAAGGCCGAGCAGTGCGACGGGGGTTCGCCGATCGGCTCGGTCACGGTCGGCGGCGAGGGCCCCGAAACGAGCCTGCTCTGCGGCAACTACCACCTCGACCAGGGCCGCGCGCACCCGCTGGTGCACCAGTTGCCCGAGGTGATCCACCTGCAGACGCGGCACGGCCGCCACCCCGAACTGAGCGCCGCAGTCCAGCTCCTCGGCTCGGAGCTGGAGAACCCGCGGATCGGCTCGGACGGCATCGTGCCCACGCTGATCGACTCGCTGCTGCTCTACATCCTGCGGGCCTGGCTGGAGGAGCAGCCTCCGGCCGCGGCCCGGGGCTGGGCGGCGGCCCTGGGCGACTCGGCGGTGGCACCGGCCCTGTCGGCCATCCACGAGGACCCGTCGGCCCCGTGGACGGTGGAGTCGCTGGCCGAGCGCGCCGGTCTGTCCCGGGCCGCGTTCGCCCGGCGGTTCGCCACGCTGGTCGGCGAGCCGCCGATGGCGTATCTGACGCGCTGGCGCATGACGACGGCCGCGCGACTGCTGCGCGAGACCGACGCCCCGCTCACCTCGGTCGCGGCGCGCACCGGTTACGGCTCGGAGTTCGCCTTCGCCAAGGCGTTCAAGCGCGAGTACGGTGTGGCTCCCGGCGGGTACCGCCGTCAGACCAGGGCGGCCTGATCACTAGTCGTTGCCACCCGTTGGGACACCGGCCGCCGCGAACGGGAACCATACGTCGGTCAGTTGCTCCGACACCTCCCACAGCCGGCGCCCGGTCTCGGCGGAGGCCGCCTCGGCGGACAGCTCCACCCGGGTGGGTCCGCCGCGCAGCTCGCCCCTACCGTCAGGCCCGATGAACTCACCGCCCCGCACGTCCGGCGCGGTCGCCGCGTACAGCTGGGGCAGCGAGCCCTGGTCCGGGCGCTGGGCGAGCGGGGTGAGGATGCGGCCGAACAGCAGCTTCACCAGGCCGACGGGCGCGCTCGTCTGGAGGTTGGTGGCCGTGTACCCGGGGTGGGCGAGCACGCTGCGCACCGGGCTGCCCGCCTCGGCGAGACGCCGCTGGAGTTCGTGCCCGAACACGGCGTTGGCGAGCTTCGACTGGTCGTAGAACACCATGGGCGAGTAGCCGCGCTCCCCGGCGAGGTCGTCGAACCGGATGCGGCCTTTGCGGTGGTTGACCGAACTCACCGTCACCACACGGGGATCGCGCCCGGCGGCCAGCAGGTCGAGCAGCAACCCGGTGAGGGCGAAGTGGCCGAGGTGGTTGCAGGCGAACTGCAGCTCGTGGCCCTGTGCGCTGAGCGAGCGGGGCGGCGCCATCACCCCCGCGTTGTTGACGAGCACGTCCAGCCGCGCGTGGTCGGCCCGCACCCGCAGCGCGAAGGCTCGGACCGAGTCCAGGTCGGCCAGGTCGAGTCGGCGCACCTCCACCTGCGCGTCCGGCTGCTCGGCGGCGATCCGCGCGACCGCCGCCCGCCCCTTCTCCACGTCCCGTACGGCCAGGATCACTTGCCCGCCCCGGCGGGCCAGCGCCCGGGTGGTGGCGAGGCCGAGGCCGCTGTTGGCTCCGGTGACGACGAACACCCGGCCGGTCTGGTCGGGGATCTGCTCGGTGGTCCAGCGCTGCTTCTGCGTCATATGGCATACGCTGCCGTTCATGGCACTCGGTGTCAAGACGCTACTGAGTGACACACGCGGCATGGCGTTACCATGGCCGGGTGAGCACCCGTCCCGAAGTCAGCCTGGCCCAGCGCAAACGTCAGCTCGTCGCGAACGAGCTGACCGAAGCGGCGCTCCAACTGCTGGCGTCGAAGGGGTTCGACGCGGTCACCATCGACGAGATCGCCACCTCGGCGGGCGTCTCCAAGCGCACGTTCTTCCGGTACTTCGCGTCCAAGGAGGACGTGGTCGTCCAGTTCCTGGCCGACATGGGCACCGGCATCCGCGCGGAACTCGCGGCCCGCGCCGCCGGGGAACTCCCTTCCGTGGCGCTGCGGCATGCCGTCTCCGTACCGCTGGACGAGTGCGCGGGCCACGCCGACCGGGCCCTGCGCGTGGTCCAGTTGATCCTGCGCACCCCCGCCCTGAACGCGCGCTTCCTGGAGCACCAGGCCCAGTGGCGCGACGACCTGACGGCGGAGCTGGCACACCGCCTCGGGCTCGACCCCGACACCGACCTGTATCCGCCGCTTGCCGCCGGTATGACGTTGACCGCCTTCGACGTGGTACTGCGGCGGTGGAGCGACAGCGACGGCGGCGAGGACCCGGCCGAGCTGATCCAGCGGGCCTTCGTCGTGATCGCCCCGGCGCTGGACACGGTCGTACGGAAGTAGCCACCGGGCCACGGGCGGTCCTCCCCGACCCCTGGCATGGCGTGCGCCGCAGCGGGCAGGATGAGGCGGCCATGACACACCCGTCCGGTGTCGATCCGAAAGGGACCCGTCTCGTGCTCCGTAAGCCGTACGCCCTGCTCGCCGCTGCCGCCCTGCTGCCCCTCGGCGCGGCGACGCAGGCCGCAGCCGCCGCCCCTGCCGCCCCCGGGGCCGCGACCGCCTGCACGTACACGCCGGCCGTGCCCGCGGACAACTTCAAGGGGATACCGGTCTTCGACCCGGTCAAGGCCGCCAAGCCCTACAGCGCCACCCTCCGCACCGGCCAGGGCGCCATCACCTTCCAGGCGCTCACGGACAAGGCCCCCTGCACCACGTACTCCTTCAAGTTCCTCGCCCAGCGGGACTACTTCAACCGCTCGCACTGCCACCGGCTGACCACGGCCCGGATCTTTGTGCTCCAGTGCGGCGACCCGACCGGCACCGGGAGCGGCGGCCCCGGCTACTCCTTCCCCGACGAGAACCTCACGGGTGCCACCTATCCGGCGGGGACGGTGGCGATGGCCAACGCCGGGCCGAACACCAACGGCAGCCAGTTCTTCTTCGTCTGGAAGGACACCAAACTCTCCCCGGCCTACACACCGTTCGGGAAGGTCACGGCCGGTCTCGACGTGCTCCAGAAGATCGCCGCGGGCGGCGAGGACGACCAGAACGGCCCCGGTGACGGGTTCCCGACGCTGCCGGTGAACATCAAGCGCGTACAGATCAAGAACCGGTAGCACGGGGATGGCCCCGCCTTCCGCGGGTGGGGGGCGGGGCCATCGTGCGGGCACTACCGGGTCAGCAGGGCGTCCGCAACGCCGACCGGGACCGGGGCGTAACCCGCGGGCCGCGTGGTGAAGGTGCCCCGGCCCTGGGTGCGACCGCGCAGCCGGGACGCGTAGCCGAACAGGTCGGCCAGTGGCACGGTCGCGGTGACCACCGCGGTGCCCGCCCGGGCGGTCGACCCCGAGACCCGGCCGCGCCGGGCCGCCAGATCACCGAGGACCGCGCCCACCGCGCTGTCCGGCACCGTGACGGTGACCTCGATGACCGGCTCCAGGAGCGCCATCGCGCTCGCCCGCAGGGCCTCGCGCAGCGCGAAACGGCCCGCCGTGCGGAACGCCATCTCCGAGGAGTCCTTGGAGTGGGTGGCGCCGTCGGCCAGCGTGACTCGCAGCCCGGTCACCGGGTGGCCGCCGAGGGGGCCCTCGGCCAGCGCGTCCCGGCACCCGGCCTCGACCGCGTGCACGTACTCCTGCGGCACCCGGCCACCGGTGACGGCCGAACGGAACACGAAACCGTCAGCGGCCTCGGCGGCCGCGTCCAACGGCTCCACGTCGAGCACGACATGGGCGAACTGACCTGCTCCTCCTTCCTGTTTGACGTGCCGGTACAGCAGTCCGGACACCCCGCGGGCGACCGTCTCGCGATAGGCGACCTGCGGCTGTCCGACGTTGAGCTCGATGCCCTGGGCGCGGCGGATCTTCTCCACCGCCACCTCCAGATGCAGCTCGCCCATCCCGGACAGCACCGTCTGCCCGGTCTCGGCATCGGTCCGCACCACCAACGAGGGGTCCTCCTCGACCAGTTGGGCCAGCGCCGAGGCCAGCCGGTCCGTGTCGAGGCTCCTGCGGGCCTCGACCGCCACCGACACGACCGGGGTCGCGACGGACGGCGGTTCGAAGACGAGCGGCGCGTCCGGTGCGCACAGCGTGGCCCCGGCGCGGGCCGACTTGGGCCCGATCACGGCGACGATGTCCCCGGCCACCGCCCGGTCCACCTCGGTGTTCCGGTCGGCCTGTACGCGCAGGATCCGCCCGATGCGCTCGGTGCGCCCGGCCGTGGCGTCCAGCACGGTGTCCCCCTTCTCGACGGTTCCGGCGTACACCCGTACGTAGGTGAGGCGGCCCGTGGCGGTCGCGGTCACCTTGAAGACCAGACCGGCGAAGGGCGCGGCCGGGTCGGCGGCCCGCTCCCGTACCTCCCCGTCCAGGGTGCCCCGTACGGCGGGCACGTCCAGCGGGGACGGAAGGTAGGCCACCACGGCGTCGAGCAGCGGCTCGATCCCGCGGTTGCGGTAGGCCGAGCCGCACAGCACGACCACGCCCTCGCCGCCATGGGTGAGGTCGCGCAGTGCCGCCGCCAAGGTCGCGTCCCTCAGGGCCACCCCGGCGCAGAACTCCTCCAGGGCGACCGGGTGGAGCTCCGCCACCGCTTCTTCGAGCAGCCGTCGGCGCCGCCCGGCCTCCTCGCGAAGGTCTTCGGGGACCGGGCCCTCCTGGTACGCCTCGCCGCCCGCGCCCCAGACGAGCGCACGCATACGGACCAGATCCACGACGCCGGTGAAGCCGTCCTCGCGGCCGATCGGCAGTTGGACGACCAGCGGGACCGTGCGCAGCCGGTCGCGGATCGACGCGACCGCCGTGTCCAGGTCGGCCCCGGCGCGGTCCAGTTTGTTCACGAACGCGATCCGGGGCACCCGGTGCCGGTCGGCCTGCCGCCACACCGACTCGCTCTGCGGCTCGACGCCCGCGACCGCGTCGAACACCGCGACGGCGCCGTCGAGCACGCGCAGCGAGCGTTCCACCTCGTCGGAGAAGTCGACGTGGCCCGGTGTGTCGATGAGGTTGATCCGGTGGCCGTCCCAGTCGCAGCTCACGGCCGCGGCGAAGATGGTGATGCCGCGGTCGCGCTCCTGCGGGTCGAAGTCGGTGACGGTCGTGCCGTCGTGGACCTCACCCCGTTTGTGGGTGGCGCCGGTCGCGTACAGGACGCGTTCGGTGACGGTGGTCTTGCCCGCGTCGACGTGGGCGAGGATGCCGAGGTTCCGTATGACGGTCAGCGGACGGGTGGGGTGGGTTCGGAGGTTGGTGCGCACGACCCGGGGCCTTTCAGGATGAAGCGAAAATGGGCAGCGCGATTCCGCGACGGGACGAAGAGGACCGGATCCTGGATCCGGGCAAGGGAAATCCCTGATGCGGCATGGGCTGCCTAGGTGGCATCAAGGTCGTGACCAGGCCGTCCGCACATGACTCAGGTGCGGACAGGGGTCAGGAGTTCGTCGCGGGCATCCGGTGGCGGCCGCGCAGCCGTCACCGGGAGGGCGTGGACACCAGGATCACGTCGTACCGCGACGGGGAGACGACGACAGCGGTGTGCTCACACATGCCGGGCTCCCCTCAACTGGTCGACTCGCGGCCCGGGTTCCCGTGGCCGCTTCGGTGTGAGTGTAGTGAGGCGGGTAGGTTGCCGACACTGGATTTCCCCGAGGGTGGGAGCACCCCCGGGTGGCCCGACTTCGCCGTACACCTACATGGTTTCAACCATGGCCATTGACGAGCAGTCAGATCCACCACGACTCTCTCGACAGGGGCGGGCCACCACAGCGCGACGACGACGCCGACGGGCCAACCCGTGCGGACACGGCGGCCTCCCACTCCCACAAGAACGAAGGACGGTTGCGATGAAGCAGGTCAAGCAGCCCACGACCGGGATGAAGAAGTTCAGAATCCGCAAGACCGGTCCGGTCCGGCTGACGAGCGGTACGTCCGTCTACGACTGGTGGTGCTGAGCACCAGGGCACGGCGTGTGCGGTCCGCCGACACCGGGCCGCACACGCCCGTTTCCGCGAGGGGAGGGCCGTGGAAGGCGTCCGTGTCGCACTCCATCCGCTGACCTTCGTCGAGGAGGGCGAGGACGTCGTCATCGGCCGCTTCGACATCGACTCCTTCGCGGTGTTCCCCGCCGACGCCGCCGCCGTGGTCGGCTGGCTGCGCGACGGCGCCACGATCGCCGAGGCCGCACGCCGTTACACCGCCGCGTACGGCGAGGAGGCCGACATCGAGGACCTCGTCGACACCCTCGACGAGCTGCGGTTCGTCCGCCGGGACGACGAGGCCGGACCGTCACCCGACACCCCTCGGAACGTCCCGCTCCAACGCCTGGGCACCGCCGTCTTCTCGGCACCCGCCCGGGTCCTGTACGCCGTACTCGTCGTGGCGGCCGCCGCCGTGGCCGTCCGCCACCCCCAGCTGCGCCCCGGCCCGTCGAAGGTGTTCTTCACGCCCTCACTACTTCTGGTCGAACTCGCCTCGTTCCTGGGCCAGTTCCCCGGCATCGCCCTGCACGAGTCGTTCCATGTGCTGGCGGGACGGCGGCTCGGGCTGCCCAGCCGGCTCAGCCTGGGCCGACGGCTGTACTTCGTGGTGTTCCAGACCACCCTGGTCGGGCTGATGGGGGTGCCGAGGCGCAAGCGCGTCCTGCCGGTCCTGGCGGGACTCCTCGCCGACGCCCTGGTCGCCTCGGTGCTCATCCTGGCGGCGGAGGCCGATCTGCTGGCGCACGGCGAGGTGACGGTGTGGGGCGGTCTCGCCCTCGCGCTCGCCTTCGGCGCGCTCATGCGGATGGCCTGGCAGTGCCTGTTCTTCCTGGAGACGGATCTGCACCACCTGTTCGCCCACACCCTGGCCCTGCCCGACCTCCAGGAGCTCGCGCGGGCGTATCTGCGCGAGCGGACCGCCTGGCTCCCCCGCCGTCGCCGCACCGCCGAGGCAGCCGTCTCCGCCCGGGCCACGGACCGCGAACTGGCCGTGCTGCGCTGGTACGTTCCGCTCCTCGTCGTCGGCAGTGTGCTGCTGTGCGTCCTCGCGGCGACGGCCGCGCTGCCCGTCCTGGTCGGCTTCGCGACCCGCTTCCACTCCGCCCTGTCCTCCGGGTCCCTCGGCCACGGCTTCTGGGACGCGGCGGTCGCCGCACTGATCATGTTCACGCAGTTCGGTGTGGCCGCGTGGATAGCGGTACGGGACCGGCTGCGCCGGGCCGCCGCCGCGCGGACCGCCCTGTCACCCGGCAAGACCGGCCACCGGGCCGGATGACCGCCCCCATCGGCTCAGAAGGAGAAACGGCGTGCGTGAGGCGACGGCACACCTGTGGATCACCGGCCCGAACCGGGCCGCGCGCGAGGCGGCCGCCGCGCTGCCCTTCCCGGACCCGGTGAGCGTGGACTGCCACCGCGGGCTGCGCGGCCCGTACACCGGCGCGGGCGAGCTCATGCGGCTGCTGGTGCCGCGCACCCACGGGCGGGGCCCGCTGCCCGGCGGCACCCGGCTCTCGATCCTCGCGGCCGCACCCGAACTCTCCGCCCTGCTCGGGGCGCCGGAGCCCACCCTCACCTCCGCCGCCCCGCCCGGCGAGCGCACCCGCTGGTACGGCCACGAGCGGACCCGGCGCATCGCCAACGGCCTGGTGGACCACCTCGCCGCCCACCCCGGCCCGCCGCTCACCCTCGTCTTCCACGACGTCCACGAGGCCGACGCGACGGACGCGGAGTTCCTCGGCATCGCGTTGCGCCGACTGGACCCCGCGCGCGTACGGATCGTGGTGTGCTCCGACGACGACACACCCGGCTCGTCCCTCGCCCCCGCCACGGCCGCCGAGCTGCGCCGCCGCGCCGAGCACCGCGAGGCCCCGGCCGTGCCCGACACGTACCGGGGGGAGTTCGTCGGCACCGACGGAACGGGCGAACCCGACGACCTCTACCGCCAGTTGGACCCCGCCGCCCGTGCCAAACTCCACGACAGCCGCGCCGACGAGCTGGAGGCATCGCCCGTGTGGTCGTGGCGGCTGGGCGCCGTCCCGTACCACCGGGCACACGGCAGCTCGCCCGACGCGGGGCACGCGGCCTGTGAATCCGCCGTCGCATACTGCCTGGGCATGGGGTACTACACCGCCGCCCTGGAGCTGACCACCCGCATGGACGACCTCCTCAGTCCGGACGCGCCCTGGTCCACCCGCTACCGCCAACTGCGCCAGCGGGGCCTGTGTCTGGCGCTCCTGGACCGCCCGGCCGAGGCGGAGGCCGCGTACTACGACGTGCTGGCGCGCACCACCGACCCCAAGGTGCACACCACCGTCAGCTACGCGCTCTCGGTCCTGTTCACCCGGCTCTACGACGCGCCCCGCAAGGACCACGTCCGGGCGCTCGCCCACATCAACACCGCCATCGCGTTCATCGACCAGCTCCCCGACGCAGAGGACCGCGCCTTCCACACCGCCTTCATGCACAACGGGAAGGCGCTCGTCACCATGCACCTCGGCGATCTGCCCGAGGCGCTGCGCCTGGTCGACACCGCCCTGGCGGCGGTCGAGGACGGTCTGGCGCCCGGCCGCCACCACCTGCACAAGTCGGTCCTGCACCACAACCGCGCCCAGCTCCTGGCCCGGCTCGGCCGGGGCGAGGAGGCCCTTGAGGAGTACGAGCGGATCGTCACCCAGGACCCGAACCACCCCGAGTACCGCTTCGACCGGGCCGTCCTCCACCACCAACAGGGGCGATTCGAGGCGGCGTTGGCGGACTACGCGGAGGTGGAGCGGATCAGTCCGCCCTTCGCCGAGCTGCACTACAACCGGGGCGACCTCTACAGCGCGGCGGGCGGGGGCGACGCGGCGGCCGAGTTCGCGCGGGCCCTGGAGCTGGAGCCGACCCGTACGGACGCGCGGATCGCCCTCGCGGAGCTGTGGTTGGACGACGAACGCGCCGCCGAGGCCGCCGAACTGGCCCGCGAAGGGCTCGTCCTCTCCCCCGACGACCCGTCGCTGCTCTGCGTCCAGGGGACGGCGCTGCTCGCCCTGGGCACGGCCGAGGTGGCCCTGCACAGCCTCGACCGTGCCCTCGCAGTGGATCCTTCAACCCCCGGGGCGCACGCCAACCGCGCCTCCGCCCACCTCGCCCTCGGCCACCACGAAGAGGCCCTGCGGGACCTGACGACGGCGCTCGCGCTCTCGCCCGAGGACCCCGACCTCCTCCACAACCGCGGATACGTGCACGAGAGCGCCGGGCAGTGGGCGCGGGCCCTGGACGACTACACCCACGCCCTGGAGCTGCCCGGCGCCGACCGCGAGGCGCTGGAGGAGCGCCGGTCGGAGTGCCGCGAGCGGGTGTCAGCCGAGGGGTGACGGACCGGTTCCGGCGGGATACGGATAGGACTGGAAGTCGGCGTCCTGGCGCTCGATCCCCCTCGGCAGCCAGTACGCCGCCTGCTCGACGACCGTACGGGGAGACAGCGGGGGGTTGGGCGACGACGTCGACGGTTTGGCGATGCTCTGGAGCGCCCAGGCGAAGCCCAGCAGCGGACCTATCTCCTCCCACCGCCGCCGGTCGATCCCGAGCAGCGCCATCGCCCGGGCGTACACGTGCCAGGCGTGGTAGCCGGCCTCCCCGTTCATGGTGTGCACGGAGAGCGCCGGCTCCGGGCGGCGCGGGTCGTACAGCGTGCCCTGTCCGAAACCGGCGAACGCGGTGACGAGCCGGGGGTCGCGGCGCCGGTAGAACCGGTCCACGACACCGAGCTGGACCTCCGAGAGCAGGCGTAACTGCTCGGCGATCGGCTCCATCCAGTCGCGGAACGTGCCCGGGTAGCCGGGTTGGTTGTATCTCGTGACCCAGGCCTGGATGACCGGCGCCTCAAGCCCGCCCGCGTACGTTCTGATCGCCGTATAGGCGTCGTCCAGCTCCTGCGAGCGGTGGAACAGGGTGGTGTCGTCGAGTACGTACCAGAACTCGTTGGCGAGGCGGTCGCCCCGCATTCCGGGGACCGGCGGCAGGTGTCCGCCGCTTTCCGCGGCGCGCGCGCCGCCGATGCCGCCGATCCCGGTCCCCGCGACCACGGTCGCGGCGAGCGCCGCCCGCAGGGTCTGCCGCCGCCCGATGCGGTGGATTGCCATGGTTCCCCCTCATGGTGTCTACGTGTCCGCCCACGCTAGGCGGGCGCACCACCACACCGCCAGAGACCGGGTGCGGTCCGCTCAGCGGAACACCGCCTGGGCGGGCGGCGGTGCGGATGCGACGCTCAAGTGCGGCCGGAGCAACGGCCGTTGATGTTGTTGAGCCCGGGCAGCAAGGCGTCCGAGCGCAGTCGCATACGGGGGACACATGGATCCAGTGAAGACAGTCACGTCATCGCCCGAAGGGCAGCTCGTCGACTCAGGTGCCGGCGCGGTGCTGCTGACGGCGGCCGGGCAGGTCGGTGTCCACGAGGGGCGCGAGAACGGCCATTGGAACAACGTCCAGCGCTACAGCGACGAGGTGCCTGGGCTCAAGTGGTCGCAGGGGCAGGCCTGGTGTGCCACCTTCGTCTCCTGGGTGGCCATGCGGGCCGGGTGCGCCAGTCTGTTTCCGCGCACCGCGTCGTGCGCGACGGGGGTGGCCTGGTTCCGTGAGCGCGGCCGCTTCTCCGAGTATCCGGCGGTGGGCGCCCAGGTGTTCTACGGCCCAGGCGGCTCCGAGCACACGGGCGTGGTCGAGCGGTACGACAGCACGCACATCTACACCATCGAGGGCAACACCAACGTGAACGGCTCCTCCGAGGGCGACGGTGTGTACCGGCGCGTACGGGAGCGGAAGTCGATCCGGGTGTACGGGTACGGCTACCCGGACTACCCCGGTGGCATCGACTCCGCCGACCCGTCGTGGCCGCCGCCCGCCCCGATCCCGCACCCGGACGGTTTGGAGCCGTTCCCCGGTGCCGAGTGGTTCCACTCCGAGCCGCGCAGCCCGGTCGTGACCGCGATGGGCCGCAGGCTGGTGGCCGAGGGGGTGGCGGTGTACGAGGAGGGCCCGGGCCCGCAGTGGACCGACGCCGACCGCAGGTCGTACGCGAACTTCCAGCGGAAGATCGGCTACCGGGGCAGCGACGCCGACGGCTGGCCGGGACCGGTGTCCTGGACGAAGCTGCGCGTACCGCGTACGTGACGGATCACGGCTTCAGTCCGCCGACTCCCGCAGGCGCAGGCCGCGTTGGAGGCGGGTGAGGAGCGGATGGCGCTCGCGGCGCTCGCGGGAGTGCCGGTCGAGCTCCTCCACCAGGCGCTGCGAGCGCTTCTCCACGTCGAGTTCGTCCAGGATCCGGTCGACCTCCGCGAGCAGCGCGCCGTGCAGCTGCCACTGCCGGGGGTCGCGCCGGACCTGGGCGAGCAGCAACAGGGCGACCCGGTCACGGCTGGCGCGGGCGGCCGCCAGTTCGGCCGCGAAGCGGTTCTCCGCCTCCTCGGCGTTGGCCCTGACCTGCGTGGTGATCAGTACGGCGAAGCTCTCCACGGCCCGGGCGAGGTGCTCGAAGACGTCCCGCAGGGCGATGCCGGTCTCCTGCTCGAAGAGGTGCTCCTCGGTGCGCTCCTTGGCGAGGTCGGTGAGCGAACGGCACACCACCCGCAGCACCACCGCCGAGATCTCCAGGGCATCGAGCCCGGTGCGCAGCGCCACCCGCGACAGCAGGCCCTCCTTGACCCGGGGGTTGAACCGCAGGCTGTCCTCGGCCTGCCGCAGCGAGGCGTCCACCTGCACGATGTCGTGGTCGAGCCGGCGGGCCTCGTGGAGACGGGCCGCCGCCCGTGCGACCGGGGTGTGGCCGCCGACCTCCTCCGCGAGGTCGAGGAGGAGTTTGCGCATCCGGGCGGCGAGCTCCTCGATGGCCTCGCCCGCGGACTCCACCCACACCGGCGGCACGAACAGCACGTTGAACAGCATGCCGACGCCCGCGCCGATCAGCGTCTCCAGTACGCGGTCCCACGCGGTCGCGGACACCCGGGTCACCCCGAGCACGAGCATCGCGCTGATCGCGACCTCGGGGACGAACTCCCCGGCCTTGACGAAGCGTCCGACCACCAGCGCGGCCAGGATGATCAGCCCCAGGCTCCACCAGGTCAGCCCCACCAGGGCGCTGAATCCGATGGCGAGCAGCACACCGGCCACCACGGAGTTCACCCGCCGCACCCCGGTGACCAGCGTGGTGTAGAGGGTGACCTGGACGACGAGCAGGGCGGTCAGCGGGGCGGTGAGGGGCGCGGGTTCGCTGCTGAGGTGGAGCGCCACCACGTACGAGATGACGGCGGCGGCCGTGGAGCGCAGGGTCTGCGCCACCGCGGGTTCCCGGCGGCGGCGCGCCAGATGGACGAGGGGATCAGTGAACTCGGGCACCTCCCGCACCTTCCCTCTCGGCGGCTCCCACTCCACTGATGTCCCGCCGCCCGCCGCATCCACGGCGCGGCGCGCCGAATCACCCGACCAGCCGCTCCTGTCCGGCGGCCGGGAGCAGGGCGAGGCGGTCGGCCGCGTCCGTGCCGGGCGGCGGGGTGAGCAGGACGAGCCGCTGGTTGCCCTCGGGGGCGAGGAGCACCTGGCAGTCGAGGTCGAGGGGACCGATCACCGGGTGCAGCACGCGCATCCGGCTGTGCCGGCGGACGGCTACCTCGTGCAGCTCCCACAGGGCCGTGAACTCCTCGCTGGCGCCGCGCAGCCGCTCCACCAGCCGAGCCGCCGCCGGGTCCCCCGCCCGGCGGCCCACGGCGGCCCGCAGGTCCGCGACGTGCAACCGGCTGTAGTGCGCGTGCTCCTCGGCCGGGTACGCGGCCCGCGCCGCCGGGTCGGCGAACCAGCGCCAGACCACGTTGCGCCCGTGTTCGGAGACCGTGCACACCCCGCCGAGCAGGGCGCGGGCCAGGTCGTTCTGGGCCAGCACGTCGCCCAGGTCGCTGAGGACCTGGGCCGCGGTGCCGGGGAGGCGGTCGAGTAGGTGCAGCAGGCTCGCGCCGACCTCGTCGTCCCTGCTGCGCACGGCGGGCGGGCGCTGTCCGGCCAGGAGGTGGAGGTGGTCGCGCTCGTCGTCGCTGAGCCGCAGGGCGCGGGCGAGCGCGGCGAGTATCTGGGGCGAGGGCTGCGGTCCGCGGGCCTGTTCCAGGCGGGTGTAGTAGTCGGTCGACATGCCCGCGAGCTGGGCCACCTCCTCGCGCCGCAGCCCCGGGGTGCGGCGCCGGGAGCCCTCGGCGAGCCCCGCGTCCTGCGGGCTCACCCGCTCACGCGAACGGCGGAGGAAGTCGGCGAGCTCACGGCGGTCGATCGTCATGAGGATCATCCTGCCGGATGCCCCGGCGCCCCAGCCAGGGACTCCCGGTCCCCGGGTCCGGGCGGTCTCTGCCACCCCTGGCGCCAGGGCGGCAGTGTGGGCACAGCCGGAGCGAACGACCCCGGCAACCACACCAAGGAGAAACCCATGTCCACCACCTCCGTCCTCACCCCCGCCGCCACCTCCGCGACCGTGACCGTCGCCGACGCCCGGGTCCACTACGAGCGCGCCGGATCGGGCCCCGCCCTCGTCCTGGTCCACGGCACCGGCTCGGGTGGCGCCGCGGTCAACTGGGGCCGGACCGCGCCCCGTTTCACCTCGGGCCACACCGTCATCACGCCCGACCTGTCCGGCAGCGAGCGCACCACGGACGGGGGTGCGCCGCTGACCGTGGAAGGCCTGGCCGCGCAGGTCATCGCCGTCATCGAGGACGCCGCCGTCGGCCCGGTCGACCTGCTCGGCTTCTCGATGGGCGCCCCGGTCTCCGCCGCCGTCGCCGCCCTGCGCCCCGACCTCGTCCGCCGACTGGTCCTGGTCGCGGGCTGGGCCCACACCGACGGCGACGAGTACCTGCGCAACCTGTTCACCCTGTGGGGGCAGCTCGGCACGTCCGACCCGGCCGCCTTCGGGCGCGCCGTCGCCATGACTGGCTTCAGCCGGGGCTTCCTCAACGCCATCGGGCGCGAGCAGGTCGAGCTCCTCATCCCCAACATGCCGCCCACGCCCGGCACCCTGCGCCACGTCGACCTCGACAGCCGGATCGACATCCGCGACCACCTGCCCCGCATCCAGGCCAGGACCCTGGTCATCGGCTGCACCCAGGACATCACCATCCCCGTCGAGAACAGCCGCGCCCTGCACACCGCGATCGCGGGCAGCACGTACGCCGAAATCGACGCGGGGCACGTGGCGTTCTTCGAGAAGGAGGACGAATTCGTCGAGCTGGTGCGTGACTTCACGCTCGCCCCGTGACGGCGGCCTCCGACGCCAGGACGTCGTGGCAGGGCGCGGCCCGCGCCGCGAAGGGGAAGGGGGCCGGGCGCAGCCGTAAATCTCCGCCGCCACCGCGCCCGTTGCGTAGCATGCGGACCATGCCTCAGCTCCAGCGCCTGCACCTCGACCACGCTCCGGCACTCCTCGAGTTCGAGCGGCAGAACCGCGCCTACTTCGCGGCGTCGGTCCCCGACCGGGGCGACCACTACTTCGCCCACTTCGACGCGCGCCACGCCGCGCTGCTGGCCGAACAGGCGACGGGGCTGTGCCACTTCCACGTACTGGTGGACGGCGGTGGCGAGGTGCTGGGGCGGGTCAACCTGGTCGACGTGGCGGACGGTTCGGCCGAACTCGGCTACCGCATCGCCGAGAGCGCCGCCGGGCGCGGACTGGCCACGGCGAGCGTCCGCGAGGTCTGCGCCCTGGCCGCGTCGGAGTACGGCCTGACCGGGCTGCGGGCGTCGACGACCCTCGACAACACCGCCTCGCAAGCCGTCCTGGCCCGTACCGGATTCGTCCCCTGCGGGGAGATCGAGCTGGACGGCCGCCCCGGCCTCCGCTTCGAGCGGAGCCTGGACGACACGGCGGGACGGCGGCGCCCATGAGCGCCACGCGCGCCATCGAGCAGGGGCCGCCGGCCGACCCGGCTCCGCAGCGGGTCTGGTACACCTCGTACGGCTCGAACATGCTCCTGGACCGGCTCGCCTGCTACCTCACCGGCGGACGCCCGGCCGGGGGGACCCGCGACTACCCCGGCTGCCGGGACCGCAGCCTGCCGACCGCGTCGATCCCCGTGGAGCTCCCCGGGGTCATGTACTTCGCGACCCGGTCGCCGGTCTGGGGCGGCGGCCGGGCCTTCTACGACCCGGACACCGAGGGCCGCGTCCTGGCGCGCGCCCACCTGGTGTCGGCCTCCCAGTTCGCCGACATCGCCGCGCAGGAGATGTACCGCGAGCCGGGCGCCGACCTCGATCTGACCGAGGTCCTGACGCGCGGGCGGGTGACGCTCGGCGACGGCCGCTACGAAACCCTCGTCTGCGCGGGGCAGGTGGACGGCCTGCCCCTGCTCACCTTCACGGCGCCGTGGAGAGTGGGTGACGTCCTGTCGACGGTGCCGTCCGCCGCGTATCTGCGCCATCTGGCCTCGGGCCTCCTTGAGGCCGGGGCGTGGGACACGGACGCGGTCGCCGCGTACGTCGCCTCCCGCCCCGGGGCGCATCCCCACTGGTCCGAGCAGGCGGTACGGGAGCTGCTGGCCCCGTAAGCGGTGAGGGGCCTAGCGGCCGCGCGGCTTGCCGCGCTTGGCACCGCCGCCCTTCGAACCGCCCTTGGAGGCGCCGGAGCCGGTCCGCTGGTTCTTGCCTGCCGGCTTGCCCGCGGCGGGCTTGCGGCGGGCGGCGGACGCGTCGGGCCGCTTGGCCTTCGGCTCGGCCTTGGTCTTGGCCGGGGTCTGCGCGCGGCCACGGGAGCTGTTGACGGTACGGCCGCGGACGATCCCGATGAAGTCCTCGACCATGTCGGTGGTCCGCTCCTCGGGCCACGACAGGGCGACCCGCGACTCCGGGGTGCCCGTCACCGGCCGGTAGGTGAGGTCCTTGCGGTGGTGCAGCCGGGCCAGCGACTGCGGGACGACGAGCACGCCGATGCCCGCCGCCACCAGCTCGACGGCGTCGGCCGTCGTGGCGGGGCGCTCGAACGCGGGCTGCCCGGGCGGACGCTCCCAGTCGAGGGTGTCGTCGAGGGGGTGCAGCACGGTCTCGTCGGCCAGGTCCTCGGCGGACACCTCCTCGACCGCGGTGATCGCGTGGTCCTTGGGGACCACGACCACGGTCGTCTCCGTGTACAGCGGGATGGCGCTGAGGTCGGCCGCGTCGACCGGCAGCCGTACGAAAGCGGCGTCGGCGTCGCCGCCGCGCAGCACGCCGAACGCCTCCGCGGCCGAGACCGCGACCAGGGTCAGCGGGATGTCGGGCAGCCGCTCGTTCCAGATCCGCACCCACTTGGTGGGTGTCACGCCCGGGACGTAGGCGAGCCGGAACGAGGGGGTTGCTTCCGAGCCTGTCACTCCGCCAGGTTACCGGTGATGGTCGGAGGTGGCGCACACGCTCGATACTCTTGACCCCATGACGTCGCACCAGACCGCCCAGACCATGAAGCCCGCGACCGCGGCGAAGAAGCTGGGTGTGTACCTCGAGGCCACCCCCGCAGAGTTCCAGGAGGGTGTCGTCTCGCGCACCGAGCTGAACGCGCTCCAGGCCGACCCGCCCCAGTGGCTCCAGGAGCTGCGCCGCACCGGCCCGCACCCCCGGCCGGTGGTCGCGGCGAAGCTCGGTGTCTCCATCGCGGGCCTGGCCCGCGGCGGTGTCACGGAGGCGCTCACCACCGAGCAGATCGACGCGCTGAAGCAGGAGAACCCGGAGTGGCTACAGAAGGAGCGCGCCACCCAGGCCGAGGTGCGCAAGGAAGCGGTGCGCATCAAGGAGAAGAACGCCCAGCGCGCCGAGGAGTCCAAGGACAAGCGCGCCTGAGCTTCCCCACGGGCATCACCGTCCGGGACCCGGTCCCGGACACTGCCGGTGATCTTCGCCACCGCGAGGATCACCGGCTTTTTCCTGCCCTGCGGCAGGCCCCCCGGCGCGTCAGGCCGGGGCGAGACCCTGCTCCAGCTGGACGAGTTCGTCCTTCTCGACGACGATCTCGAACTCCTCCGCCAGTACGCGCTCCAGCTCGGCCGGTTCGATCTTGCGCTCGGTGGAGGAGCCGTCGGGGCGGAACGTCGTCCACGTGGCCCCGTCGAGCCGATGGTGGTGGGTGGCGCTGAACTTCTGCGTGAACAGGCGGGCCGTGAACGGCGAGCGGCTGTGGGTGCTCACGAAGTGGCTGCCGACCGCGTAGTCGATGGGGTACTGCGGGAGCAGCGTGAAGGTGTGCCGGTCCAGCCAGCCGTCCTCGCCGCGCTGGTGCAGCCACCACTCGTCGATGCCGAGCACCCCGTCCCTGCGCTCCACGCGGTACTTCCAGCCGTCGAAGTCCACCTCGACGCCGTCGGCGATCTCGATGGGCTCCAGCGGCCCGCTGCCGAATCCCACGTCGCACAGCCACAGCCGGTCGTCGTCGGCCGGGCGCACCGCGATCAGGGCGTGGGTGGCGGGGAGGATCTTGGGGTTGCGGAGCGTCACGCGCCCGATGAGGCCGGTGAACGCGAAGCCCAGGCGCTCCAGCGCGCTCGCGAACAGCACGACGTGCTCGTAGCAGTACCCGCCGCGACTGCCCCGCACGAGCCTGTCCTGAACCGTCTCCAGGTCCAGCGCCACCGGCTTGCCCAGCACCGCGTTGCCGTTCTCGAACGGGATCGAGGTCACGTGCGCCCGCTGCAGCGCGCGCAGGACACCGAGTGTCGGCGTGCGCTCGCCCTCGTACCCGATACGTGCCAGATAGGCGTCCAGGTCCAGCCGGTCGCCCGACCAGCCGCGTCCGTCGTTCCCTGCCTCGCTCACGGCTCCCCCTCTTCCGGACCCCCGCGCCGGTGTATCCGTACGCATGGTGTCAACACCTCGTCGGCTTCACAACGATCATCCGTTACGAGGTCGAGCCTACGCCGCGTGAGGTGCCGGGACCTCTACTCGAAGACGGTGCTGACCTCACCTTTTGGCCCTAGGACCTCAGGCGCAGGACGGTCCGGGAAGGCTCACGACACTCCCACGCGGGCCCCGCCACGAACCGGCGCGCACGCTGGCCCGTGCACTACGTTGGCCACCGTGAGCAGTTCCGATCTCCTCGTCGACGCGTTCGGCAGGATCCGCGAAACGGTCGCGGAGGCCGTCGAAGGCCTGAGCACCGAGGAGTTGGCGTTCCGCGTCGACGGCTCGGGCAACTCCATCGCCTGGCTGGTCTGGCATCTGACCAGGATCCAGGACGACCACATCGCGGACGCGGCCGGGCTCGAACAGGTGTGGACCGGGCAGGGGTGGGCGCGGCGGTTCGGGCTGCCGCTGGCGGACGCGGACACCGGTTACGGACACACCTCCGCCCAGGTCGCCTCGGTCGGCGCCTCCGCCGAGCAACTGACCGGCTACCACGACGCCGTCCACGCGCAGACCGTCGCCTGTCTGGCGGGGCTCGACGGCAAGGCGCTCGCCCGGGTCGTCGACACGTCGTGGAACCCGCCGGTCACCCTCGCCGTCCGGCTGATCAGCGTCGTCTCGGACGACCTCCAGCACGCCGGGCAGGCCGCGTTCGTACGGGGTGTGCTCTCCCGGCGCTGACGGGCCGTCCGGTAATTCGGTTGGCAAGGGCCCGCTCGTGACGTGAACATGCGCACATGAGTGATCCCAGCGCAGGCCGTTCCGCCGTACCCGACGGGGCCCGGGTGAGCCGCCGGGTGATCCTCCTCCTGGCCATCACCTGCGGCGTTGCCGTGGGCAACGTCTACTTCCCGCAGGCGATCAGCCCCACGGTCGCCGCCGCGCTGGGCGTCTCCCCGGACGCGGCCGCCCTCACGGTGACTGCGGCGCAGTTCGGGTACGCGGCGGGGATATTCCTGCTGGTGCCGCTCGGGGACCGGTTCCCGCACCGGTCGCTGATCGTCACGCTGCTCGGCCTCACCGGGCTCGGGCTGCTCGCCGCGGGGGCCGCACCGGCGCTCGGGCCGCTGGTCGGGGCGAGCGCCCTGATCGGCATCACCACGGTGATCGCCCCGATCGCGGGGCCGCTGGCGGTCGGCCTGGTGGCCGAGGACCGGCGCGGGGCGGTCAGCGGGACCCTGCTGAGCGGGTCCATCGGCGGGATGCTGCTCTCCCGGACGCTCGGCGGGACCGTCGGGGAGTGGCTGGGGTGGCGGGCGCCGTATCTGATCGCCGCCGTGCTCGCCCTGATCACCGCGGTGCTGCTGTGGCGCGTGCTGCCGAGGACGTCGCCGCCGTCGCGGCAGCGGTATCCGGCGCTGCTCGCCGAGCCGCTGCGGCTGCTGCGCGCCGAGCCCGAGCTGCGGCGGTCCTGCTTCTACCAGGCCATGGTGTTCGGCGGCTTCTCGGCGGTCTGGACGGGCGTCGCCCTGCTGCTGACGAGCTCCGCGTACGGCATGGGCGCGCGGGCGGTCGGGGCGCTCGCCCTGGTCAACGCGGCGACGATGCTCTGCACCCCGTTCGCCGGACGGCAGACGGACCGCCGGGGGCCCGACGCGGTCAACCTCGTCAGCCTGCTCGGCGTCCTGGCGGCGGCCGCCGTCCTGGCGTTCGGCGGCCTCGGCGGGGCGCTCGGCATGGGCGCGCTGGTGGTCGGCACGCTGCTGCTCGACCTCGGTATGCAGTCCGGCATGGTCGCCAACCAGGTGCGGTTCTACGCACTGCGCCCCGAGGCCCGCAGCAGGCTCAACACCGCGTACATGACCTGCGGTTACATCGGCGGAAGCGTCGGCTCGTGGACCGGGGCGCGGGCGTACGCCGCGTTCGGCTGGCCCGCGGTGTGCGCTCTGGTGGCGCTGCTGACGGGGGCGGCCCTGGTCCGGCACGGCTTCGCGACGCGCCGGAAGCACCCCGCCATCACCGCCCCGGTCCGGCGGGCGGCCGAGCCGGCGCGGAGCGCGACCCCGTAGCCCGGTGCGCCGGGGCCGTCGCACCCTGCCGGGTCAGACCCGGACGTCGTCGCTGCGGCTGATCATCAGGTTGCCCATGAACCGCCGGTCCACCTCGCGGGCGCCCAGCCGGACGGCCTGGGCGCGGGTCGGCGGGGTGATGTCGTAGTGCCACCGGTGGTCGTGCGGGCCCTTGCGCTGGTACCAGGCGCGCCGCATGCCGAGGGCGGCCGCGAATGCGTGCAGTTCGTCCTCGGTGTCGGCCGTCATATGGCACCAGTGCGCGGACGGCAGACCTCGTCGTCGCGCGAGAGCGCCGTAGTCCTTCACGTCGTCCACGTAGACGGTCAAGGGGCAACCTCCCACTCCTGCTGAGGCTTTGTATTCTCCCTTGCCCCGGAGCGGGCCCGGGACACCCCGCCGCGGCGACCGTTTTGCGTCGTCTGCCACCCTGCCCATCACCATGACTTTGGGATGTCATAAGGTTGGCTTATGAGGTCATAAACAGGGGGCGGGTACTCACTTAGGTTTACCTAAGCTTAGGGTGTCCGACGAGCCATTTCGTTTGTCGGTCGAAGGGAAACACTCATGCCCCGCCCCCTGCGGACAGCCATCGTGGGCGCAGGCCCCGCCGGGATCTACGCCGCGGACGCGCTGCTGAAGTCCGCGGCCGCCGCCGACCCCGGTGTCTCGATCGACCTCTTCGAGAAGATGCCCGCGCCCTTCGGACTGATCCGCTACGGCGTCGCTCCCGACCACCCCCGCATCAAGGGCATCGTCACCGCCCTGCACCAGGTGCTCGACAAACCGCAGATCCGGCTCTTCGGCAACGTGGACTACCCCGGCGACATCAGCCTCGACGAGCTCCACGAGTTCTACGACGCGGTGATCTTCTCGACCGGCGCCGACGCCGACCGGGCGCTCGACATCCCCGGCATCGAGCTGGACGGCTCGTACGGCGCCGCCGACTTCGTGTCCTGGTACGACGGCCACCCGGACGTGCCGCGCACCTGGCCGCTGCACGCGGACAAGGTCGCCGTCCTCGGCGTCGGCAACGTCGCCCTCGACGTGGCCCGCATCCTCGCCAAGACCGCCGACGAGCTGCTGCCCACCGAGATCCCGCAGAACGTCTACGACGGCCTGAAGGCCAACCGGGCGCGCGAGATCCACGTCTTCGGCCGGCGCGGCCCCGCCCAGGCGAAGTTCAGCCCGATGGAGCTGCGCGAGCTGGACCACTCCCCCACCATCGAGGTCATCGTCGACCCCGAGGACATCGACTACGACGAGGGCTCGATCGCCACCCGCCGCTCCAACAAGCAGGCGGACATGGTCGCCAAGACCCTGGAGAACTGGGCGATCCGCGACGTGGGCGAGCGCCCGCACAAGCTGTTCCTGCACTTCTTCGAGTCGCCCACCGAGATCCTCGGCGAGGACGGCACGGTCGTCGGCCTGCGCACCGAGCGCACCCGGCTCGACGGCTCCGGCAACGTCGAGGGCACCGGCGAGTTCCACGACTGGGACGTCCAGGGCGTCTACCGGGCCGTGGGCTACCTCTCCGACGAGCTGCCCAAGCTGCCCTGGGACGTCGAGTCGGGCACGGTCCCCAACGAGGGCGGCCGGGTCGTCGAGGCCGGGCAGCACCTCCCCTCCACGTATGTCACCGGCTGGATCCGGCGCGGCCCGGTCGGCCTGATCGGCCACACCAAGGGCGACGCCAACGAGACCGTCGCCAACCTCTTGGACGACCACGCCCGGGGCCGGCTGCGCACCCCGTCCGCGCCGGAGCCGGAGGCGGTCGACGCCTTCCTCGCCGAGCGCGGGGTGCGCTGGACGACCTGGGAGGGCTGGCACCGCCTGGACGCGGCCGAGAAGGCGCTGGGCGAGCCGCAGGGCCGCGAGCGCGTCAAGATCGTGGAGCGCGAGGACATGCTGAGGGCCAGCGGCGCGTAGTCACGCGTCCTGGGCACACGGGTCGGCCCCCGCCGTAAGAGGCGGGGGCCGATGCTGTTCACGGCACGCTCAGGTGGTCGTCAGCTCACCTGGAGGGTGACGTCGTCCACGACGTACGAGGTCTGCAGGGACTGGTCCTCCACGCCGTTGAACTTCAGGGTGACGGTCTGTCCGGCGAACGCCGAGAGGTCGTAGGACTTCTGCGTGTAGCCGGAGTTGGCGTCCAGGTTGGAGAAGGTGGCCAGGGTCTGGCCGCCCACCGAGACGGTGAAGACGTCATACGCGACGTTCTCGTTCTCGTCCGTGTCGATGTGCTGGAAGAACGAGAGCTGGTAGCTGGAGCAGCCGGACGGAATGCTCAGCGACTGGGAGGCGCTGTCCGTGCGGGGCGAGCCCCAGCCGTTCAGCCATGCCATGTAGGAGCCGCCGTGCGGCGTCTCGCCGGCCTGGTTGGTGATGACGCCCGAGGTCGCCGTCCACGGGCTGGAGCCGTTCTCGAACCCGCCGTTGACGACGAGCTGGCGCGGGGTGCAGGTGCCGCCGCCGACGGTCAGCGTGTAGGTGGTGCTGTGGCTGACCGTACCGGCGCCCGTGACCGTCAGGGTGTACGTACCCGGTGCGGTGCTCGCACCGACCTGCACGGTCAGCGTCGAGGAGCTGCCGGACTGCACGGACGTCGGGTTGAGGGTCGCGGTCACACCAGTGGGCGTGCCCGAGACCGACAGGGCGACCGTCTGCGGGTCACCGCTGACCGTGGTGGTGTTCACCGTGGAGGTGACGCTGCCGCCCGGGTTGGCGCTGCCGGAGGACGGGTTGGTGGCGATGGAGAAGTCCTGCGCCGGGGTGGTCCCGCCGACGGCCTGCTTCCAGATCGCGTACGCCACACCGTCGGCGCTGCGGTCCAGGACCGTCGGGCCGATGTTGCTCGGGGTGTCGCAGGCGCTGTGGTAGCAGGAGTCGTAGGCGGCGTTGGCCGTGCCGCCCCACTTGGCGGCCTGCGCCGAGGTCTTGCGGTCGCTGGCGCCGGCCGCGTAGCCGGAGGTGGCGATGCCGGCGGCCTGGAAGGACGCGTCGTCACTGCGGCCCTGGCCCTCGACGTTCTCCTCGGGCGCGAGGTTGAGGGAGGTCCAGTACGCCTTGAGCGGGGCGCCCGCGGTCGAGTTGAGGTTGTTGATGAAGTAGCCGCCGTTGGGCGAGCCGACCATGTCGAAGTTGTAGTACGCCTTGATGGCCGCGCGGTCGGTGGTGCTCAGCCGGTTGACGTAGAACTTGGAGCCGTTGAGGCCCTGCTCCTCGTCGGTCCACCAGGCGAACCGCACGTGCTTGGTCATGGTGGGGTTCTTCTGGGCCAGGACCAGCGCGTTCTCCAGCAGGGTCGCGGAGCCCGAGCCGTTGTCGTTGATGCCGGGTCCGGCCGACACGCTGTCGAGGTGCGCACCGAGCATGATGACCTGGTCGGCGGGGCCGCCGGGCCAGTCGGCGATCAGGTTGTTCGACGGGTAGGTGCAGCTGGTGCAGTTCTGCTCGGTCACGGTGTATCCGGCGGCCTGCAGCTTGCCCTTGATGTAGGCCACCGACTGGGTGTAGCCGCCGCTGCCCGCACGGCGGTTGCCGCCGTTCTGGGTGGCGATGGTGCCCAGCTGGGAGAGGTGCGCCTGGACGTTGGCGACGTCGATGTTGGGCGGGTCGGTGCCGGGCGGGGTGCCGCCGACGTTGAGCGCGTAGTCGACGGTGTGCGAGAGCGTGGTGCCCTGGCCCTTGACGGTGACGGTGGACGGGCCGGGCGCCGCGTTGTTGGTCGCGGAGAGCGTGAGCACCGAGGACTGGCCGGACTGCACGGTGGCCGGGTTGAAGGAGGCGGTCACGCCGGACGGCAGGCCGGAGGCGGTGAGCGCCACCGACTGGGCGTTGCCGGTGGTGACGGACGTGCTCACCGTGGTGGTGACCGATCCGCCCTGCTGGACGGTGCCGGACGCCGGGTTGAGCGCCATCGAGAAGTCGTTCTGGCCGCTCGGCGTGCAGGTCGGGTCACCGGTCTGCGCGGGCACGCTGATCGCGTCCCAGGCGGCCTTGGTCTTGGTGAACAGATCGCACGTGGGGTCGAGCGTCTTGGCCGAACTCAGCGTCGCCGTACGGTACTTCTTGTACGACATGCTGCTGGTCTTGAGGAGCATGCCGCCGTAGAAGATCTTGCCGGCGTTCTGGACGCCCACGCCGGTCACCGTGGAGCTGTTGCAGGTGGGGCTGTTGGGCTTGCCGCCACCAGGGCTGCTGCCCTCGGCGAGCAGGTAGAACCAGTGGTTGATCGGGCCCGCGGCCTTGTGCACCTCGGTGCCGGGTATCGAGGAGCTGTAGCAGTTCGGGTCGTTGCTGACGAGCGACGGGTTGTACATGTTCCGGATCGGGCCCCGGCCCTGGAGGTCGATCATCTCGCCGACCGTGTAGTCCGGGGTGTCGTACGGGGCGGGCTCGTTGACGTACGCCTCGGTCAGCGCGCCGAAGATGTCACCGGTGCCCTCGCCGAGTCCGGCCTCCTGGCCGCTGGTGCCGCCGGGGGTGTTGGAGTCGATGGCGTGCCCGTACTCGTGGGCCACCACGTCGATCCCGGCGATCCACTCGTTGGCGCTGTTGTGGCCGATGGTGACCGAGCTGCCGTCCCAGTACGCGTTGAGGTCGCTCAGGCCGACGTTGCCGGGGAAGCTGCGGCCGCTGCCGTTGACGCCGTTGCGGCCGAGCCACTGGCCCAGCATGTCCCACTGCTTCTGCGCGGCGAACATGAGGTCCGCGCAGCCGGTCTCCTTGCTGGTGGGGTTGCCGGTGCCCCAGGAGTCCGAGGACTTGGTGAAGACGGTTCCGCTGCTGTAGTCGGCGCAGCTCAGGCCGGGCCGGTTGGGGTCGCGCAGCGAGTAGCTGCCGCTCGAGTTGGTGGTGTCGATGGTGAGCGGACTGGGGCCGTTCCACTTGCTGTTGGCGGTGCCCGCCTCGACGTCGTCGTGGGTGGCGAGGACCTTGCCGGTCCGTGCGTCCACGAAGACGTGCAGCTTGCTGGGCGCGGACTTGGTACGTCCGGCGAGCACGGTCTCCCAGGCGAGGACGGGTTTGCCGTCCGCGAGCCGGACGACGAGCCGGCTGTCGACCACCTTGTCGACCTTGGCCAGTTTGGTGCGCGAGGTGGATTCGGCCGTTTTCGCGGTGACCGCCGGGGTGGTCGCCACGTCGATGCGTACGGTCGAGGCGGACTGCACGGCGCGGATGTCGCCGTCGCCGTCCGCGAGCACCACCGCGTCGCCGCCCACTACCGGCAGCCCGCGGTAACTGCGCTCGTAGGCGACGGAGTAGAGGTTCTTCACCCAGGGGGTGACCATGCGCCGTTCGTACTGTTCCTGCGGGGAGTTGACCAAGGTGTCGAGCCCGCTGCGGACCGCCTGGTCGGCGGCGGCGACGGCGCGCGAGAGGGGGGTGGGCCGCTGGTCCGGCCCGGACTGCGAATGGGGTGCGGCCGATGCCGTACCGGCCAAAGCGCCGGTCAGGCCCGTGGTCAGTGCCAGTGCTGCCACGGCGGCCGTCAATCTGAAGGGGCGCAACGTCCACTCCGATCGTGGGGGGCCTGTTCTCCGCGCAGTATGGGCGTGGACATGGCAAACGTGGTACATACCAGTTGGTCATACGGCGCGAGTTATGGTGCGTCGGGAGGCCGCTGCGTACGCTCGGAAGATGCAGCTGGAGTTGAGGCACTTACAGGCCGTCTGCCAGATTGCGGAGGCGGGCAGTCTCGGGCGCGCCGCCCGTCGGCTCGGGGTGTCCCAGCCCTCCCTCTCCGCCCAGCTGCGCCGCATCGAGCGGGTGACCGGCGGCGACCTCTTCGTCCGCAGCCGCAACGGCACGGAGCCGACCCCGCTGGGCCGCTTCGTGCTCGACAGGGCGCGCCGGGTGCTCAGCGAGATGGACGCGCTCGGCACCCGGGCGCGCACGGTCGCCGCCGACGCCCCGCTGCGGCTCGGCTGCATCCTGCTCGTCCTGGTCGACGGCCTGCTGGAGCAGACCGACCTCTCGCTTTCCGGCCAGGAGATCACCGTCGACGTGGAGCACTCGGTGACCGCGCTGACCCGGATGCTCGGCGCCGGACGCTATGACGCCATCGTGTACGGCGAGGTCAACGACCACGAAGTCCCGCTCCCCGAAGGGGTCCTGGCCAGGACGCTGATCCCGGAGGAACCGTTCTCCATCCGGCTGTCGGCCCACCACCCGCTGGCCGGCCGGGAGCACATCGAGCTGGCCGACCTGGCCGACGAGCCGTGGATGACCCTCGTGGAGGACGACGACGGCGGCCCGGAGGCCTTCCTGGAGGCTTGCGCGCGGGCCGGGTTCGTGCCCCGGCTGCGGCACCGGATCGCGGACCGCAAGATGCAGTACGCGCTGATCGCCGGGGGCCGCGCCGTCGCCCTGAGCCAGCCGACCGCGCCACGGGCGGAGGGCACCGTGGTGCGCCCCCTCGCCGGCGCCCCGCTGCACGGCCGCATCCGGCTGGCATGGAACCGCTCGGCCGTCCCGGCCCGGCAGGCGGAGCTGCTCTACCGCGCCGCTGTCTGCGCCTACTTGTCCAACGTCGACAACAACGCGTTCCACCGGGCCTGGTGGGACACCCATCCGGAGCTGCACCCGCCGTACGAACTGCCGGAGCTCCAGGCCTCCGACGCCTGAGCGTTCGCCGGGCGCGCCCCGCAATGGCTCGTACGGGCGGCTTGGCGCGCCGGGCACCCGGGCAGAAAAGCACTATGTCGAGCCCCCACCGGCACACCCCGGGAGTCCCCGTGACCCTGCCCGCGCCCCCGCTCCACCCCGTCCGCGGCCCCCGGGGCCTGCCCCGGCCGCTGGGCAACCTGTTCGACTTCGGGAAGGATCCGCTCGCCTTCCTGACGCGGCTGCGCGACGAGTTCGGGGACGCGGTGACCTGGTCGCTGGGCCCCAGGCGCAGCCTGTTCCTCTCCCACCCCCAGCACATCATGGAGATGCTGGCGGGGCGCGAGCACACCTTCGACATCCTCGAGATCGGCTGGGCGTTCAAACAGATCACCGGGCAGAGCGTCATCATCAGCAAGGGCGACGACTGGCGGCGCAAGCGCTCACTGGTGCAGCCGACCGTACGGCCTCGCCAGGTCCGCTCGTACGCCGCCACGATGGTGGACTGCGCGGGCGCGGCGGCCGACGCCTGGCGCGAGGGCGAGCGGATCGACGTGCGCAAGCAGATGGCGCTCATCACCCAGCGGGTCGTCCTGCGCACCCTGTTCGGCAACGACCTCGGCGAGCAGACCCGGGCGCTGGGCGACGCGATGGACCTGGCCGGGCGGACGGTCGGGGCCGAGCTGCGCGGCATCGGCCTGTTCCTGCCCGCCTGGGTGCGCACCCCGTCCCGGCGGGCCATGCTGCGGGCCGTGGCCACCATCGACACCGAGGTGCACCGGCTCATCCAGGAGCGGCTGAGCGCGCCCGACGCCACGGACCAGAGCGACGACCTGCTCAGCAGGCTCCTCGCCGCCCGCGACGAGGAGGGCCGGCCGCTGTCGCCCAAGGAGGTGCGCGACGAGGCCGTCACCCTCTGGGCCGCCGGTCACGAGACCACCTCCACGGCCCTGACGTGGGCCCTGCACCTGCTCTCCCGCGCCCCGGTGGCCCGCGCCCGGCTCGAAGCCGAGCTGGACGACGTGCTCGCGGGACGCCCGCCCACCGTCGACGACTACGACCGGCTCGGGTGGACCCGGCAGATCGTCAAGGAGGCGCTGCGCCTGTACCCGCCGGTCTGGCTCGTCCCCGCGCTCGCCCGCGCGGGAGCCACCCTCGGCGGCACGCGCGTCCCGGCCAGGACGGTCGTCTGGTGCAGCCAGTGGACCACGCACCGCGATCCGCGCTGGTTCCCACGCCCCGACGAGTTCCGGCCCGAGCGCTGGGACGCCGACGCGCCCGACGCGGTGCCGGACCACGCCTGGTTTCCGTTCGGCGGCGGCCAGCGGACCTGTCTCGGCGCCCGCTTCGCCCAGGTCGAGGCCGCCCTGGTGCTCGCCACCCTCGCCCAGCGCTGCCGCCTCGACCTGCCGACCACCGAGGTGGCGCCCCACCCCGGACTGCTGCTCCAGCCCGACGTGCCGCTCATGGCGACCGTGCGCACGCGCCGCCCCGCCGCGGTTCACTGAGCCAGCCAGTCGGCGACCGCGGCGGCTATCGGCAGGCCCGTGTCCAGCTCGACGAAGCCGAACTGCCCGCCCTGGTTGCACTCCAGGAACCACCAGACCCCGTCCGCGTCCTCGGCGAAGTCGAACGCCGCGTAGGCGAGCCCGGTGCGGCGGGTGTACGCGTGCACCGACTCGGCGATGCGGTCGGGCACCCCGGTGGGATCCCAGCGGCGGCCGCTGTCGTCGTAGCGCCCGTCCACCTGGTCGGGGTCGCAGACCTTCCGGGCCGCGAACAGCCGCGCGCCCACGCAGGTGAGGCGGATGTCCGCCTTCTTGGGTATGTAGCGCTGGAGCAGCACCGGGCCCGCCCGAACGCTGGAGAAGTCCGCGTCGGGCCCGATCAGCGTGGTCGGCAGCGCCATCAGGGGTTCGTCCGGCGGCGGCCCGGCGGCGCTCTTCACCACCACGTCCCGGTACTCCTGCGCGAACTGCCGGGCCACCCGGGGAACCGTCGTGACGACGGTGGGCGGCACGGCGAACCCGCCGGCGTGGGCGACCCGCAGCTGCCAGGGCTTGTGGCGGGCCTGTTCGGCGTCGCGCGGATGGTTCATCCAGCGCGCCGACGCCGAGTACAGCATGCCGAACAGCGCCTGGCGGACCTCGGCGGTGAGCCACCGGGAGGGCTCCGGCGCATGGGCGGCGGGCCGTCCCGGCCGGCGCACCCAGACCGAGCGCAGCCCCGACATGCTCACCAGGAACCCGTCGACCGACAGGTGCCCCGCGAAGTCCCCGTGGGCGTACTCGGCGGACAGCACCGCCCGGCCGGGCAGGTCGGCGGGGTCCAGGCGCACCAGCGGGACGCCCCGCCCGTGCAACTCGGTCACCACCATGTCCGTGGTGACGTCGCCTTCGCAGGTGAGGATGAGAACCGTCATCCGCCGGGCCGTCAGTCGTCGAAATGGGTCTGGGAACCGGCGGTGGACGCGGTGGTCCCGGTCGCCCTGAGCACCGCGCGGTCGGCCACGGCGGGACGCCCGTCGGGCAGCACGTTCAACTGCCGTGAGGCGTCGAAGCGGTAGGGGACCGCCACCGCCTCCGGCTCATGCGGCACCGTGTAACGCAGAGTGAACGGCCTCATGAGGAACCTCCCGCGGAAACGTCAAACCGATCCTTGTGCACACCTGTACGTAGTGCCCCTGTAAGGAATTCATCACGTTCCGCCACATAGACGTGAAGGACGTCACACACCGGTAGTCACACACCGGGCAGTCGGGTGAAGTCAGGTTTCGCCACCGCCCGTATCGGTGATCGCTGAGGACTTCGCCCCTCTTCACAGGAGCACGTATGCGTTTGCGCACCACGATCACCGCGAGCGTCCTCACCATCGGCATCGTCTTCGGCGGCGCGTCGACCGCGCTCGCGCACGACCACGACGACCACTGCCGCAAGGACAGCTACGGACCGTGACCACGGCGGCAAGTACGGGCACGACTACGGCCGTGACCACGACCGCGGCTACGGTCGCGACCACGGCCGCGACCACGGCCGCGACCACGACGACAAGTACGGCCGCGGCCACGGCGAGGACGGCGGCTACAAGAAGAGCTGTCACACGGCGGCGGGCAGCAACGCCAGCAAGGGCTCGTTCTACGAGCACGACTGCGACTCGGGGGGCTGGTCCAAGAAGGGGCACCACGAGACGTACTGACCGGCCTCGCGTGTGGCGCGGGAGCGACGGGCTGCCCGCCGCCCCGCGCCACGCGGCACGGACCCTCAGCGCGCGGGCCTACGACGCCGGCGCACGCTCGCCAGGAGCGACCTCTGGGTGAGCAGGGTGAGGACGCCCGCGAGGACGATCCCGCCCAGGTTCGCGAGGAGCTGCCCGCTGGAGCCCCAGGTCTGGGCGTACTCCTTGTAGCTGAACGCCATGGCGGCGTTGGCCGCCGCCGGGACCGTGGTCACCGAGATGGCCACCCCGATCAGCGCCCCGGACTTGGCCGAGGTGAGCGAGAGGGTTCCGGCGACACCCGCCAGGAAGGCGACGACGAACGACATCCAGTCCGGCTTCCAGATGAAGGCGGTGTTCGGGCGGTCCGCCTCCAGCATGGCCCTGTCGAAGAGCCCCAGCTGGTCCAGGAGCCAGCCGAATCCGGCCGTCAGCAGCATGGCCGCGGCGAAGCCCACCACCAGCGCGGTGAGCGAGCGCCACACCAGGCCGGGCGCGCGCTGGACGAGCGCGGTGGAGATCCCGGCCAGCGGCCCGAACTCGGGACCGACCGCCATCGCGCCCACGATCAGGATGGCGTTGTCGAGCATCACACCGCACGCCGCGAGCATCGTGGCGATCGCCAGGAACGCCACATAGGTGACCGTGAGCGTCGACTCCTCGTGGGTCGCGTCCGCCAGTTGCTCCCACAGCACCGCGTCCACGCCCTCGCCCGGGGCCTCCGCCTCGGCCTTCTCGGCGCGCTTGGACAGCGACAGGTCGATGTTCTCGACGGCGATCGCCCCGGACCGGTCGAGCCCGAGGGCGCGCAGACTGCCGAGGAGTTCGTCCCCGGCCTCGCGGGCGACGTCGCACAGCACCAGATCGCCCGCGGGGTTGCGGGAGGCGCCCTGGACGACGGCCAGGTGGGCGGTGCCCACGGTGGCCTCCAGGGTCCGCACCACCTCGTCGGTCAGGTCGGCGGGCACGTTCAGACGCAGATGCAGCAACAGCCCTACTCCAGGCATCGGTTCCCCGGACCGGCCACCACCGGCCCCCGGCCCTGTGACCAGGGCCTTCACAGACGGCAAGAGTGACACGCCCGGCACACCCGCGTCACGCGCGCCACCCGGGGAAACCCTCTCGCACAATGCCCCGTGGACACATCCCTGATTCCCGTGCAGGATACGGAACCCCATGGATGGAGAGGTTCCCGAAGATGAATCGTCGTCAACTGCTCGCAGCCAGTGCCGTGTTGGCGACCACAGGCTCCTTGGCGGCATCCTCCCCTGCAAGTGCCGACAGCGGCCTCCCGTCCAGGTACGAGATCGTGGCCGTCCTTCGGAGGGTCGCCGACCACTGGCTGACGGCGCACACCGACCCCGGTGACAACGGCTGGGCCCGCGCCACGTTCTTCAGCGGCCTCATGGCACTGCACCGGCTGACCGGCGACGCCCGCTACCTCGCGTACACGCGGAACTGGGCCGAGAGCCACGCGTACGGACTCATCGGCGGTGTGACCACCCGTCACGCGGACAACCAGTGCGCCGGGCAGACCTACCTCGACCTCCACCGTCTGGAACCCGAACCGTCGAAGATCGCGGCCGTCGAGGAGTGCCTGCACCGCATGGTCGCCGTCGACCGGCCCGCCAAGGACGACGACTGGTGGTGGGCGGACGCGCTGCACATGGCGATGCCGCCGTTCGCCCGGCTCGGCGTGCTGCGCCGGGACAGCGCGTACACCGACAAACTCCACCGCCTCTACACCCACACCAAGCGCACCGAGGGCGGCCCCGGTCTGTACGACGCGGCGAGCGGACTGTGGTTCCGCGACAAGCGGTTCATCCCCGGCCTGCCCGGCGCGATCAGCTCGCCCTCGGGCCGGCCCGTCGTCTGGTCGCGCGGCAACGGCTGGGTCACCGGCGCCCATGTGAAGACCCTCAAGGCGCTGCCGCCGCAGGACCCGCGGGTGCCCGAGTACCGCGAGACGCTGGTCCGCCTGCTCACCGCCGTCCGCCAGGTCCAGCGCCCCGACGGCTTCTGGAACGTGAACCTCGCCGACCCCGGCCACTTCCCCGGCCCGGAGACCAGCGGCACCTCCTTCTTCGCCTACGGCGCCGCCTACGCGGTACGGGCCGGGCTCGTCGCCCGCGCGGCCTTCCTCCCCGTCGCCGCCCGCGCCTGGCAGGGCCTGGTCTCCACCGCCGTGCACCCCGACGGCTTCCTCGGCCACGTCCAGGGCGTCGGCGACCACCCCGACTCCAGCCAGCCCGTCACGTACGACACCACGGCGGACTTCGGCGTCGGTGCCTTCCTGCTGGCCGGCACGGAACTGGCGGCGCTGAGCCGTTGAATATGCCGTACGGATACCCCGCACCGGCGTCCCGCCAAAAGCCGGGCGGCCGCACTCGTGGAGCGAACCCCATTTACCCCGCCCATAAATGACAAGGAACCAGATATTCCGGGCGACGAGTTTCGATACGACTTAATGATGAGTAAGGTGTGGCTCGCTGTCAGTGAGCCTGCGTAGGGGTTACGTCCCCTGGCCGAATTCGCCATGGCCGGAATGCGCATGCGGGTGGCGTCGTCTTCGGGATGGAGAGGGGATCGTGACTGCGGGCTCGTTCGAGGGACAGTACGTGTGGCATCCGGCGGCCGACGACCGCGAGTTGGCGCGCGCCTGCACGGACGTGCGGG
Organism: Streptomyces melanogenes; assembly: GCF_014649795.1. Classification (GTDB taxonomy): domain Bacteria; phylum Actinomycetota; class Actinomycetes; order Streptomycetales; family Streptomycetaceae; genus Streptomyces; species Streptomyces noboritoensis. The sequence continues at coordinate 467,588 of NZ_BMTS01000001.1, read as the reverse complement.
CGGGCCGGTATCTGAGCGCGCACAACGTCCTCAAGGAAGCGCGCACGGACTTCGAGGTGCGGGCCCACCGCTCGCTGGTGCTCGCGTCCGAGGCCGCCGACTCCGACCTCGCCGAGCGGTGGCTCGCCGAGGAACCCAGCGCGGAGGCCGCCCTGTTGGCCGCGCGCGTCGCGATGGTACGGGCGTTACGCATGGCCGACGCCCACGACGGCCGGGCGAGCGCGCTGGTGCGCATCGCGACGGCCGCGTGCGGCCGGGCCGCGAAGCTGCTCCCGCAGGACCCCACGCCCTGGGTCGCCCAGCTCGCCCTCGCCCGCTACGAGCGCTCCCACGACCCGGCCCCCAAGGGGCTGTTGACCGCGCCGCCGGGACCCTGGCTGCTCTTCTCGCACATCCTGCGGCTCGACCCCTGGAACCGCGAGGCCCACCACCGGTTCCTGGCCTTCTTCTTCACCCGCCACGGCGGCTCGGCGAGCGCCCGCTGGGACGTCGCCTCCTTCCTCAGCCACCGCGCACCGCTCACCTCGGCGCTGCGGCTGCTCCCCCTGGTCGCCCTGGTCGAGGACTACGACCCGAACGCCCTGCTCGCGGACAGCACCTGGCTCCAGCCCCAGTGGACGACCACCGCGCTCGGCATCTACCAGAACTGGTTCCCGCACACCGCGAGTTACCGCTTCACCCCGGTCCTGGACCTGGCGTATCTGGCGCACGCGCTGTACATGGCCAAGCGCGAGTTCGAGGCCCGGGAAGTGCTCACGGCCATGGGCCCGTACGCCTCCCGCATGCCCTGGAGCGCGTTCGGCGACCCCGAGGAACGCCTGACCAGGGCGCGGCGGTCCTGCGGACTGCCCACTCCCGGCCCGGCCTGATCCGCTCCCTGGGCCGCGCCGCCCCGCGGCGCCCGTACGAGACTCCCCGCTGTCCTGTCCACCCCCACCAGGAAAGGCTGCCCCAGTGTCCGAGCGCACGTCCCCGCTCCGCTCGAAAGCCCCTCGCCGTGAAGCACCCGTCGCCCTCGACGACGACGCCACGCTGCACGCGATGGGCTACCCGCGGAAACTCACCCGCAGATTCCACGCGTTCGACAATTTCGCGATATCTTTCACGATCATCAACATCATCTCCGGCATATTCTCCGCCTTCGGATTCGGAATGGGCGCCGGCGGGCCGCGCATCCTCATCTTCGGCTGGATCGGTGTGTCGGTGATGGTGCTGTTCGTCGGCGCGGCGATGGGCGAGATCGCCTCCGCCTACCCGACCAGCGGCGCCCTGTACTTCTCCGCGGGCAAGCTCGCCAAGCGGCACCGCGGCGCCTGGTCCTGGTACACGGGATGGCTGAATTTCGTCGGCCAGGTGGGCGGCACCGCCGCCACCAACTACGCGGCGGCCACCTTCATCCAGGCGTTCGTCTCGATGCAGTGGCCCTCCTACGACCCGACGCCCCAGCAGACCGTCGGCATCGCCGCAGTGATCCTGGTGGTGCAGGCGCTGGCCAACACCTACACCGTGCAGCTGGTGGCCGTGGTGAACCGGATCTCCGTGTGGTGGCTGCTGGTCGGCATGGTGGTCATCGTGGCCGCCCTGACCTTCAAGCCCTCCCACCACCAGTCCGCGTCGTTCGCCAACCACTTCGTCAACACCACCGGCTTCAGCAACGGGCTGTACGCGGCGATGCTGGGCCTGCTGGTCACCAGTTGGACGTTCACCGGCTTCGACGGCAGCTTCCACATGTCCGAGGAGACCGTGAAGGCCACGGTCAACACCCCCAAGGGCATCATGCGCGCGATCATCTACTCGGCGCTCGCCGGACTGGTCCTGATGCTCGCCCTGGTGTACGCGATCCGCGACTACGCGGGCGAGGCGGGCGCGGCGGCCCCGCCGGTGCAGATCCTCATCGACGCGCTCGGCATGGGCACCGCCAAGCTGCTCCTGCTGATCGTGATCGGCGCCATGCTGTTCTGCGGCCTCGCCAACATGACCAGCAACACCCGCCAGATCTTCGCCTTCTCGCGGGACGGGGCGATGCCGGGCTCCAGCCTGTGGCACTCGGTCTCGCTGCGCACCCGCACCCCGGTCAAGGCCGTGTGGCTGGCCGCGGCCTGTTCGCTGGTGCTGATCATTCCCGGCTGGTGGTCGCACACCGCCTTCACCGCGATCGTCAGCGTCAACGTCGTCGGGCTCTACCTCGCCTACGGCGTGCCCATCTTCCTGCGGCTGCGCCTGGACGACTTCGAGCCCGGCCCATGGAACCTGGGCCGGTGGGGCAAGCCCGTGGCGGCCATCGCCGTGGTCTGGATCCTGCTCAGCAGCGTGCTGTTCATGCTGCCGCAGACCTCGCCGATCACCACCACCTCGTTCAACTACGCGCCGATCGCGCTGGGCGCGGTGCTGTTCATCGCCACCCTGTGGTGGTTCGCCACCGCCCGCCGCCGCTTCCAGGGGCCGGTCAGCTACGGCAGCCCCGACGAGGTGGCCGCGATGGACCTCATCTGACGCCCTGGCGTCCCACGCCTGACCTTCCTGGCCGTCCCCCGACTCTGCGGAGCGGGGGACGGCCCGCGTACGTGGGCGGACGGGCGGCGCCCGGCCGGACGGCGGACACACGGCGCCGAGCGCCGTGGGCCCCGGCGCGTCACCGTTGCGGATGAGGCGCCTGCGGTCACGGCGGACACGTCCGCCACCGTGCGCTCCCCGGGCGCCATTTACCCGGTCGGCACTTCGCAGGATGATCCTTCCTTCAACGTCCTGCCTGCCCGGTTCGTCCGCCTTCTGTCCCCCGCCCCGCGCTCCCGCCCGCTCACGCCGGGGGCGCACGAAAGGACTCCTCATGTCCGGAACGCGAATCACCTTCCTCGACGGCCAGGCCGGCCAGCCGCAGGCGCTGGAGCGCGTGATCGCCCATGTGCGGCGGCAGTTGGACGGCCCCGTCGGCGACCGGCTGCGTGCCGTCCGACGCCCGCTCCTCGCGGGCATCGGCGCCTCGTACGCGGCGCTGGCGCTGCCGGTCGAGGTGCTGCGCGGCCACGGCGTGCCCGCCCAGCGGGTGCTCGCCAGCGAGATCGAGGAAGGGCTCGGCGGCTTCGACACCGATCTGCTCGTCGGTGTGTCGCAGAGCGGCCGCAGCTCGGAGACGATCGCGGCGTTCCGGGCGGCGCGCGGCGTGCCGACCCTCGCGGTCCTCAACGTCACCCCGTCCTCGCTCGGCGCCCTGGCCGGGCTGACCGTCGACCTCGGCAACGAGCCCGACTCCTGCGCCTCGACGGTCGGTTTCACCGGTACGGTCATCGCCCTCGACCTGATCGCGGGGGTGATCGCGGGCCGCGAGGGCGACGCCTGGGACGGCGTCCCCGAGCAGGCCGAGGCCGTACGGACCCGGGCGGCCCACGCCGTCGCCTCGCTGCGGACCCGCGCCGCGCGGTGCGTCGCCGCCGACTGCGTCGCCTCCGGCGCCTCCCGGGTCACCGCCGAGGAGGCGGCGCTGCTGCTGCGCGAGGTGCCCCGGATGCCCGCTGCCGCCTCGGTCACCCGTAACTACCTGCACGGCGAGATGGAGTCGGCGGGCAACACGCTGCACCTCGTCTTCGGCTGCGGCCGCGAGGTCGCGCTCGCCCGCTCCCTGTCGGCGGCGGGCCATCTGACCCTGCTGGTGACCACCGCACGGGTCAAGGCGTCCGAGCACCTCGCCGTCGTCCGGCTGCCGGACAGCTCGCCCGGCGCCCGGGTCGTCCTGGAGACGGTGGTGGCGCAGGAGCTGGTGGCGGCGCTGAGCGAGGAGCGGAACGTGCCCATCGAGTCGATCGTCTTCATCAACGACGACACCAAGGAGGGCGGCATCGTCCTCGCGGACTTCGTGCGCGCCGCCCCCGTGGCGGTCTCCTGACGGAATTTCCGGTTTCGGCGACGGAGTGGCGAAACGTCCCGCTACCCTCGGTGACATGAGGATCGCGTGCGGCATGGACACCCGCGTCAGGCTGGGGGCGGCCACGGCCGTGGCCGCCCTCCTCGCCCTGACGGCCACCCCGCCGTCGACGGCCGCCGCGCGCCCGGCGGCCCCCGCCTGGCACAGCTGTGTGCGCGACGCCCAGGACACCGCCGGCCAGGAGCTGGACAAGGCGGGCGCCCGGTGCGCCGAGGTGAAGGTCCCGCTCGACCACACCCGACCCGGCGGCCCGTCCCTCACCGTCGCGGTCGCCCGCATCCGGGCCACCGACACCGCCCACCGGATCGGCGCGCTGGTGGTGAACGAGGGCGGCCCCGCCGACCCGGTGATCGACTACCTGCTCGACCGCCGGGCCGCGCTGGGCGACCTCGCGGCCCGCTACGACCTGGTGGGTGTCGACCCCCGGTTCGCGGGCCGCAACCCACCCATCGACTGCCGCTGGCCCACGAGCACGTACTTCCGCGGGGCGGGCGAGGACCGCGCGGGCTTCGACCGTATGACGGCCTTCCAGCGCGACCTGGCCGCCAAGTGCCGCCGCAACGCGGCCGCCCTGCTGCCGTACGCCTCGACCCGCAACGCCGCCCGCGACCTCGACATCGTGCGCACGGCGCTCGGCGAGCGGAAGATCTCGTATCTGGGGATCTCCTACGGCACGTACCTCGGCGAGGTGTACACCGCGATGTTCCCGGGCCGCACCGACCGGATGGTCCTCGACGGCGTGCACGAGCCGGGCCACCTCGCCCCCTGGGCCGAGTACGGCACGGAGGAGGTGAACGAGAACGCCCTGCGCCACTGGGCCCGGTGGGCCGCGCCGCGCGACGCCGCCTACGGCCTGGGCACCACGGCCGACGCGGTCCTCGCGACGGTCGACCGCATCCGGACGACAGCCGCCCGCCGCCCGTTCACGGTCGGGACCTACCGCATCGACGAACACGTCCTGCCGGTGCTCGTGTACGGAGTCCTCGGCGACGACCTGGCGCGCAGTGACGCGGACATCGCCGTGATGGTCGGGACCCTGAAGCGGGCCACCGAGACCGGCCACGCGGAGCCGGACCCCGGGCTCGCGGAGATACTGCCGGGGCTGTTCACCGGTCAGTACGCGGCCTACGGCAGCACCCAGACGGCTTATTTGTGCGCCGACACCCCCGGCCCGCGCGACCCAGAGGTCTACCGGCGGGCCGTCGAGCGCAGCCGCGCGGCCCACCCGCTGTTCGGGCCGGTCCTCAACGACATCACCCCGTGCCCGTTCTGGCCCGCGCCGCGCGAGCGGGCGACCGTCGTGGACAACGACGTCCCGGCGCTGATGGTCAACGCCACCGGCGATCCGCGCGTCCCGTACTCCGAAGCCCTGGCCATGCACGCCAAGTGGCCGAGCTCCCGGCTGATCACCGTCGAGGACTCCTACCGGCACGCCGTGTACGGACTCTCGTACGGCAGTGCCTGCGTCAACGGCGCGGTCAACGCCTACCTGGCCGACGGGCGGCTGCCGGGCGCCGACCTCACATGTCCGGCGGCGCGCGACGACGTCCCGTCGACCAGGCCGGTGCGTCAGGTGCCGTAGACCTCCAACTCGTATATCCGGGCGGCCTGGTCGCTGTTCTGGGTGGGGGTGACGACCGAGAGCCGCACATAGCGGGCCGAGGTCGCGACCGGGTCGGTGGTGGAGTCGGCGCTGTTGCCGCGCACCTGAGCCACGGTGGTCCAGGTCGCCGCGTCGGCGGAGACGCTCAGGTCGAAGTCCCTGGTGTCCAGAGCGGCGCTCTCGCCGCCCGCGCCCGCATGCCGCACGGTGATCGCGTTCAACGGGTGGGAGGCGCCCAGGTCGACCTGGAGGTCCTTGGTGCCGGAGACGAGCGAGCACCACTTGTCGCTGTTGCCGCCGCTGACGCTGCCGTTGACCGCCTTGTCCGGCGTCTCCGACGCGTTGCACGGCGCCGAGCCGCTCGCGGGCCGCGCGAGGGCGAGGTTGCCGCTCCCGCCGCCGTACACCTCCAGCTCGTAGATGCGGGCCGCGCTGCCCGACGTGTTGGCCGGGCTGGTGACCAGCAGCCGGACGTAGCGGGCCGTGCGCGCGGAGACGGGGTGGTAGGTCCTGCTGGAGCGCGAGCCTGTGACGGTGGCCGCCGTGGTCCAGGAGGAGCCGTCGGTGCTGGTCTGGATCTGGAAGCCACCGGTGTTCCAGCCGGTGTTCTCACCGCCGAGGCCGGCGTGCTTCACCACGAACGACGACACCGTCCGGGCGGACCCGAGGTCGACCTGGAGCGAGGGGCTGGCCGCGGCCGAGCACCACTTGCTGTTGTTCCTCAGCGAACCGTCCACCGCCTTGTCGGGCGACTCGGCCGCCGCACACACGGCAGTTCCGGTCGCCGTCGCGCCCTGGGCCAGATCGGCCCCGAGCTCGGGCGCGGCCGGTACGGGAGTTGCCCCGTCCTGGAAGGAGGGCGGCACGTCCGATGCCCCGGTGCCCCAGGTGGCACTGGGCGCCGCGCCCATGGTGTACGTGAGGGTGGCACCGGCCGCGAGGTCCGGATAGCGCAGATAGCTGTGGCCGGTGGCGGTGCCGTTGACGCCGAGCCCCTGCACATACGGGCCGGAGCCGGTGGTGTTGATGGTGATGTTCCCGGCCGCCCGCTGGATCAGGACGGACGGGAACTGCGGCCCGTGCAGCGCGAGCGTGTCCGCGCCGGGCGTGGCCGGATACATCCCGAGCGCCGCCCACACGTACCAGGCGGAGGTGGCACCGAGGTCGTCGTTGCCCGGCAGACCACCCGCGCCGGTGGTGAAGGACTCGGCCATCACCTTGCGCACCGCGTCCGAGGCCCCGGCCGGCCGGCGGGCGTAGTTGTAGGCCCACGGCACACCGTGCTCGGGCTCGTTGCCGATGTAGTAGTACGGCCTGCTCTGACCGGCGTTGACCTCGGTGAAGTGGTGGTCGAGGCGCTGCACGGCGGTCTGCCGCCCGCCCATCGAGTTGATCAGGTCGGCGAAGTCGTACGGGACCATCCAGGTGTACTGGGAGGCGTTGCCCTCGGTGAAGGCGGACTGGCTCGCCGGGTCCAGCGGCCAGCTCCAAGAGCCGTCGCTCTTGTGCTGCTGGACGTACGAGGACTCCTGGCCGAAGGTGTTGCGCCACCACTGGGCGCGGCTCATGTGGGTGGTGTAGCTGGAGGTGTTGCCGAGCGCCTTGGCGAACTGGGCCACCGCGAAGTCGGACGCGGAGTATTCGAGCGAGTCGGAGGGGTCGTCGAGGTAGTGCAGGTTCGTATACGTCGACTGGCGCCCACGGATCGCGCTGCCCTGGGTGGTGCCGCCGTTGGACGCCTTCTCCATCAGGGCGAGCGCCGCGCTGGTGTCGAAGTCGCGCGCCCCGAACGCGTACAGGCTGGCGACGATGATCGGACCCGGATCGCCCGTCATCACGAAGTCCTCGTTGGTCTGCTGCGACCACTTCGGCAGCAGCCCGCCCTGCTGTCCGTCGAGCACCATCGACTGTGCGATGTCACTGGCCTCGGTGGGCGCGATCAGCCCTATCAGGGCCGCCCAGGAGCGGTAGATGTCCCAGCCGGAGTAGTTCTGGTAGACCGGCCGGGTCGAGTTGTGCACGGCGTTGTCGAAGCCCCGGTAGTCGCCGTTCACATCGCTGGAGACGTTGGGGCTCTGCAGCACGTGGTAGAGCGAGGTGTAGAACTTCTGGCGCTCGGCCGTGCTGCCGCCGGAGACCTGGACCCGGTTGAGCATCTGGTTCCAGGAGTCGTCGGCCGCCGTGCGCACCGCGCCGAAGTCCCAGCCGCCGTTCTCCGCCGCCACATTGGCCTGCGCGCCCGCGACGCTCACGTACGACAGGCCCACCTTGAACTGGACCGTGGCGTTGCTGGTGGTGTCGAAGGTGACGTAGGCGCCGGTGTTGGTGCCCGAGGCGTTCGCCGATCCGTCCGTGACGGTGGAGCCGGACCAGGTGCCGAAGCCGGTCGGGGTGCGGTCGAAGCGGATGTCGAAGTAGATCTGGTACGTCTTGGACGAGCCGCAGAACCCCCCGGCCGTCACGCTGCCGGTCAGCTCGTTGCCGTTGACGTGCACGGCTCCGGCGCGGCTGCCGGTGGCGCTGCGGCCCGTGGCGACCAGCAGACGGGAGGCCGTGGAGGCGGGGTAGGTCAGCTTGCCCATGCCGGTGCGGGTGGTGGCGGACAGCTCGACGTCCGTTCCGTACCGGTCGAGGCGGGTCTTGTAGTAGCCGGGCCTGGCCACCTCGTTCGCCTTGGTGTAGCCGGACGCGTAGCCGGTCCAGTTGGCGCCCGGCGAGGTGCCGAGCGCGCCGGTGACCGGGAGCAGCGGCAGGTCCTCGTTGTTGGCGCAGCCTGCGCCGTCGAAGTGGGTGAGGCTGAAGTCCTCGACGGTCGTGTCCTTGTAGCGGTAGCCGGACGGGGAGGCGGTGGGGGTGTCGGGGCTGAACTGCACGCCGCCGAACGGCACTACGGCGCCGGGGTAGGTGCTGCCCCCGGCGCCGCCCGGCACGGGGTTGGGGGCGTTGCTGTCGTCGGTGCCGATGAACGGATCGACGTACTGGGTCAGCGGCAGCGCAGCCGCGTGGGCCGGCGCCGCGGCTGCCAGGCCGACGAGGCCCGAGGCGGCCAGGGCGAGGGCGCTCAACGCCCCCGCGTACCGGGCGCGGAGCGGGGATCTGGAGGGGTGCACGGATCGGAGCACGAGGGGGGACCACCTTCTCGCGGAGGCCCGCTCGCCGTCCGGCGGGCTGCCTCGGGGACGGGGATGCTCGGAGTGCGGGTGCAGGGTGGGCGTGTGAACGTTACCAATCAACTCAGGATTGTTGAGGTGTCCCTGACGACTCGTCAAGAGCGCGGGACGTAAACAAGCCCCGGACGGGGCAGTTGAGAATGGGAACGTTACCAAGCCGGACCCGCGCCGAGGCCCAGGCCGCACCAGCGGCACCAAGGTCCCCTCATCCGGCCTGACATGCGGCTCCGTCTGCAATCATCGACGCATCGCCGTGCCCGTCCGTCCCCGCAGGGGGATCCGCCGCTGAGGAGGCCCGTGAAGCGCCCGACGATGAAGGACGTGGCCCGCGCCGCCGGGGTCAGCCCCATGACCGTGTCGCGCGCGGTGTCGGGCGAGCCCGGCGTCTCCCCCGGGACGGCCGCCCGAGTCGAGCAGGCCGTACGGCAGTTGGGCTACCAGCGCAACGACAACGCCCGCAACCTACGGCGCAAGAACCCCGGGACGTCCACGATCGGGCTGGTCGTGGACGATCTGGCCAACCCGTTCTACGCGCTGATGGCCCGCTCGGTCGAGGACGAGGCGCACCGGCGCGGCTGTCTCGTCCTCGTCGGCAGCACCAACGACGAGCCGCGCCGCGAGCGCGAGGTCATAGCGGCCTTCACGGCCCGCCAGGTCGACGGCCTGCTCCTGGTCCCCACCATCGGCGGCCACGGCTTCCTCAAGCAGCCGATGGAGGGCGGCACGCGTGTCGTCTGCGTGGACCGGCCGGCCAAGGGCCTGGCCGTCGACACCGTCACGGTCGACAACCGGGCGGGCGCCGAGCGGGCGGTGCGCCATCTGCTCGCCCAGGGGCACACCCGGATCGCCTACCTCGGCGACCGGTTCGGCATCTGGACCCAGCGCGAGCGCCACGCGGGCTACCGGGACGCCCTTGCCGCGCACGGCATACCCGAGGACCCCGCGCTCGTACGGCACGATCTGCGCAGCCGGTCGGACGCGGCGGCGGCGCTGGCCGCGCTGCGGGCGCTGCCCGGGCCGCCCACCGCCCTGTTCACCACCAACGACGTGATCACCATGGGGGTGATGGGCGCGCTCGGCCCCGCCGACCGCGTCGACGTCGTCGGCTTCGACGACTTCCCGCTCGCCGACCGCCTCAGCCCGCCGCTCAGCGTGGTCAGCCAGGATCCGGTCGCGCTCGGCGCCACCGCCGCCCATCTGCTGTTCTCCCGGATCGACGGCGACCGCTCGGCGCCCCGGTCCGTGGTGCTGCTGACCCGGCTGATCGTGCGTGGACCGGGACAGCACGACTCCTGACGCCACGGGGCCCGTGCGGTCAGGGCGTGTCGCCAGCCCAGTCCCAGTGGTGCGGATCGCCCGCGCGCGGCCCGTACCAGGCGCGGCCGCCCGGGCCGTGGGAGCCGATCTCCGTGGCGAGCGCGGCGCCCTCGCGCAACTGGCCGTCGGTCCAGCCGGTGACGTCGAGCAGCAGCCCGTCCAGCGGGCCCGCCACCAGCTCGCGGTAGACGTGCCCCGGTCGCGGGCCGGGGTCCGGATCGTCGTGGTCGGCTCCGTACACCCGGCGCCGTATCAGCTCGTCCATACCCGCCAGCGTGCCACCCACCACTGACAACGCCGGATGCGGCCGGGATGACCCGGGTGCGCCACCCGGAGTGCGGCCGTGCGCCCGATCGCCAATCGTGGTGTCCCGATGACATTCGAATCCGCCGGCCCGGGCGCCGGGCACGGCGGCTCAGCGGCAGTCAGGGCGGCGTGCGATGGAGCTGGAAACCCGAGTCGACGGCCTCATGGACGGGCTCCGCGCCGATCTGGAACGGCTGGCGGCGATCCCCTCGATCGCCTTCCCGGGCTTTCCGCCCGAACCGGTCCAGCAGGCGCACGACCTGGTGGCGGAGCTGCTGAGCGATGCCGGAGTGCCCCACGTCGAACGGCTCGACCTGCCCGGCACCGCCCCGGTGGTCTACGGGCGGATCCCGGCCCCCACCCCGGACGCGCCCACCGTCCTGCTGTACGGCCATTACGACGTCCAGCCGCCCGGCGACCAGGCTCTGTGGCTCTCACCGCCGTTCGAGCCGACCCCCGTCGAAGGCGGTCTGCGCGCCCGGGGCATCGCGGACGACAAGTCCAACGTCATCGCCCACCTCGGCATGCTGCGGGTGTACGGGGGACGGCCGCCCGTCGGCGTCAAGATCGTGATCGAGGGGCAGGAGGAGTACGGGAGCGCCTTCGACACCTATCCGCCCACCGATCCCGAGCGGTTCGCCTGCGACGCGATGGTCATCGCCGACCTCGGCAACCTCCGCCCCGGCACCCCGACCCTGACCACCGGGCTGCGCGGGGCCGCCGAGGTGACGGTCGAGGTCCGCACGCTGGACGAGCCGCGCCACAGCGGGGAGTTCGGCGGCGCGGCGCCCGACGCGCTGCTCGCCCTGCTCAAAGCCCTGGCCACCCTGCACGACGTGCACGGCGACGTGGCCGTCGAGGGCCTGCGCCGCGATCCCTGGACCGGAACGACGTACACCGAGGAGGAGTTCCGCTCGCTGGCGGGCGTACGGGAAGGGCTCCCTCTGATCGGCTCCGGCTCGCTCGGCGAGCGGCTGTGGAGCGGGCCCGCGATCACGGTGATCGGGCTGGACGCGCCCGCCGTCGAGCACGCGGCCTCGGCGGTGGTCCCCTATGCCCGGGCCAAGCTGAACCTCCGCTTCCACCCGCTCCAGGACCCGCGCGAGGCGCAGCGGAAGCTCGTCGACCACCTGCGCGCGCTGCGGCCCTTCGGCATCCCGCTGACCGTCACCCCCGGCGACACCGGCCCCGGATACGAGGCGGCCACCGGCGGGCCCGCCTACCGCGCCGCGCTCACCGCGCTCAAGGAGGCCTGGGGCGAGGAGGCCTCGTACGTCGCCACCGGCGGCTCGATCCCGCTGGTCAACGGCCTGGCCAAGGCCGCGCCGGGAGCGGAGGTGCTGCTGTTCGGGGCCCAGGACAGCATGTGCAACCTGCACGCCCCCAACGAACGGGTCCTCTTCTCCGAACTGCGCAACACCGTGATCGCCATGTCGGCCTTCGTCCGCGAATACGCCGAGGACTTCGCCGGTGGCGACGCGCGCGGCCGTGCGGGGGCCGGGGCGTGAGCGGCGCGGGCGGGGCGGCGGGGCCGGTGGAGCCGGGCGGATCCGGTGGGCCGCTGCGGCACGGCGAGGTCGACTCGGGCGGGCCGCCGGGGCCCGGGGACACCGCCTCGCCCGAGCCGCCCGGTCCGCCGAAGAAGCGGAAGCTCGCGTTTCCGAGTGCGCTGACCGTCCTGGCGATCGTCACCGTCGCCGTGTGGCTGCTCGCGTTCCTCATTCCGTCCGGCCAGTACGACCGCAACGACAAGGGCGCGCCGGTCCAGGGCACCTACCACCGGGTCTCCTCCGGCCAGAGCTTCGTCGACCGCCTCAACGACCTCTTCCTGGCGCCGGTCAACGGTCTGTACGGCATCCGGGACACCACCTCCGGCGAGGTCGGCCCCAGCCTGACCGGTGATCTCTACGGCAGCGCGGGGGTGTTCCTCTTCGTCCTGGCGATCGGCGCGTTCATCACCGTCGTCTTCGCCACCGGCGCCCTCGACCGGGGCATCGAGCGCCTCGCCCACCGGCTGCGCGAGCGCGGGACCCTGCTGATCGCGGGAGTGATGGTCGTCTTCTCGGTCCTGGGCACCGTGGAGGGCTTCGCCGAGGAGACGCTCGGCTTCTACGGACTGCTCGTGCCGATGATGCTGGCGCTCGGCTACGACCGGATGGTGGCGGTCGGCACGGCCATCCTCGGCGCGGGGGTGGGCGTGCTGTGCTCGACGGTCAACCCCTTCGCCACGGGTGTCGCCTCCTCGGCCGCCGACATCTCGCTGGGCGACGGCATCGCGCTGCGCTTCGTGATGTGGCTGGTGCTGACCGCGGTGACCATCGCGTACGTCGTACGCTACGCGCGGCGCGTGCAGAAGGTTCCCGCGCGGTCCCTCAGCGGCTTCCTGCCCGGCGACCGGGAGCGGACGGCGACGGACGCGGGCGAGGCTCCTCAGCTCACCGGCACGCACAAGGCCGTACTCGTCGTGCTCGGACTGGTCTTCGCCTTCATGATCTTCTCGGTGGTGCCGTGGTCGAGCGCGCTGACGGGCAAGGCCGACGCCACCCCGTACTCCTTCGAACTGGGCTGGTCGTTCCCGCAGTTGGCGGCGCTCTTCCTGTGCGCGGCGGTGCTCGTCGGCCTGGTGGCCCGCCTCGGGGAGCAGAAGACCAGCTCGACGATCATCCAGGGCGCGGGGGACTTCATCTCCCCCGCGCTCGTCATCATGCTGGCCCGCGGTGTCACCGTGATCATGAACAACTCGCGGATCACGGACACGGTCCTGCACTCCATCGAGGGCGTCGTGAAGGGCACCTCGTCGGGGCTCTTCGCGATCATCGTGTTCGTGGTGAACCTGCCGCTGGCCTTTCTGATCCCGTCCACCTCGGGGCACGCCACCCTCGCCATGCCGATCCTCGCCCCGCTGGCCGACTTCGCGGGCGTCTCGCGCGCGGTGGTCGTCACCGCCTGGCAGGCGGCGAGCGGCTGGATGAACCTGTGGGTGCCGACGACGGCCGTGACGATCGGTGGCGTCGCCCTGGCCAAGGTCGGCTACGACAGGTACCTGCGCTTCGTCTGGCCCCTGCTGGTCATCCTGTTCGTGCTGATCTGCGGATTCGTGGCGCTGGGGGCGGCTCTGACGTGAGGGCTCGGCCCTGCGGCCGGGACCTAGGGGCGCCGGTGGCCCGGGTAGTCGCCCGCCAGCGCGTCCGTCACCAGGCGCACGCCCCGGGCGAGGCGGCCGAGCTGGTCCAGCTCCATCGCGTACATCCGGATGGTGTTCTCGATGACCGCCTCCGCCACGCCCAGCGTGGGCAGTTCGGCCCGGCTGGTCTGGAGGGCCACCCGGACCGCGCGCATCTCGTGCTGGAGCTGGAGCTGCGCGTGCCGGGCGAGGATGACGTGGTGGCGGGTCAGCGGTGAGTAGCCGGCGTAGCGGGCCGGCAGCAGGTCGCGCAGCCAGCGGGTGGCCGTGCGTTCCCAGTCACGCGTCCCGGGTTCCTTGACCTGACAGGGCCAGTCCGGGCTGAGCGCGATGGTGGGGGCCGTGTGGGGCATTCTCGTCGCTTCCGAAGTTGTCGAACTCTGATCGAGAGGTGGGAGGAGGGGGGCGGCCCCGGCCTAGGGGTTAGCCAGGGCCGCCCGTGGGCGTCCGCCCGGATCCGAAAGCCTCGAATCGAACATCCGGCCTGACGCGAGGAGGGGGGCGTCACGTCGGCTGTTCGCTCTGGGAAGGCGTGGGGTCGCTTTCCTTGGCATCTGGGGGATCAGGGGATCGCCACCGCCTCAGTAAACATATATACCGTTGAGTAAACAAGGGTATGAAAAAATTCATGCACCCGAAACGTGTGAAGATCCCGGGGAGCCGGGCGGGAGAATCGGGCCCTAATCGGGTCCTAGAGGAAGAAACCGTGCTGGTCGGCGGCCTGCTCGTACTGTTCGAGACGCGCCTGCGTCCGCTCCGGATCCGCGTCCGCCATCGCCTGGAGCAGGGCCGCGGCGAGCATGCTCGGTGCCGCGTACGAGTCGAAGACCAGCCGGGAGCCGGTGCCCGCGGTGAAGGCCACGTCGGCCTCGTCGACCAGCGGACCCAGGGTGGTGTCCGTGATCAGCGCGACGCGCAGCCCCGCGCTGCGGGCCGCCCGCAGCGCGGCCAGGGTCTCCTTGGCGTGCCGGGGCATGGCGAAGGCCAGCACCCAGGTGCCGCCCGCCGAGCGGGACTGGAGCAGCGCGTCGTAGGCGACGCTGCCGCCGCGCGTCACCAGCCGCACATCGGGGTGGATGCGCCGGGCCGCGTACGCGAAGTACTCCGCGAGGGACACCGAGATCCGCAGTCCGAGGATGGTCAGCGGCACCGAGTGGGCCAGCTCGCGGCCGAGCTCCAGGACCTGGTTGGTGTCGGCCACCAGCCGGCGCACGTTCTCCAGGTTCTCGATCTCGGCGTCCACCGCCGCCTGCAGCTCGTTGTGCCGGATCTCCTCGCGGGTCTCGGGCGAGCCCGCGACCGCGCTCAGGGCGATCGGCTGGAGCACGTCGCGCAGGGCGGGATAGCCGCTGTAGCCGAGGGACACGGCGAAGCGGGTCACGGACGGCTGGCTCACCCCGGCCCGCTCGGCGAGCTCGGTGATCGACAGGAACACGGCCTCGGTGAGGTGGTCGATCAGATACTGCGCGATGCGCCGCTGCCCCGGGGAGAGGCGGTGGCCGTCGAAGAGGGCGCGCACGCGGTCCGCCGCGGGGCGCTCGTGGTCCGACGCCTGCCCGCTCGGCGTGATCGCGGCCGCCTGGGCGCGCGCCTTCTGCCCCGATGACACCGGCGGGCCTCCTTCTCATGCCATGTGTGTTCAAAACATAGCTCACCGCCGTGGCGGCCCGGCGCCCGTTCCAGCTGGTGGCGGCGGGCATCTGTTTGAGACACCGGTGGCTCCCTGTGCTGGACGTGACAGGCCGGAAGGTGTTCCCTGTGCCGCGCTCGCGCGGGGGACGCGGCCGGGGGCCGCACGCGCGGCAGTCATTGCACGGACCACATGGCCGGTCGGTGGATCAGGGGGAACACATGGCCAGAGCAGGACGCCCGCAGGGAGCACCCAAGGGCAGAACGGAAGCCGCCAACGAACTCGCGGACTTCCTCCGCGAGGTGACACACGGAATGACGGTGCGGGAGCTCGCGGACCGGTACGGCGGCGGCAAGACGGCGTGGGGCGAATACCGCTCCGGAGCACGGATCATCGTGCTCGGGCGCCTCAACGCCGTACTCAAGGACCAGGTCCGCGATCCGCGTCGGCGCGAGGGGCTGCTCGCCGAGGCCCGGCGGCTGCACGACCTGGCGCTCACCGCCGAGGCAGCGGGCAGACCGGCGCCGAGCGTGACGGAGGCACTGCGTCAGGCGCGCGCGGACCTCGCCGAGTCGGGCCGTCTGGTGGAGAGCCTGCTGGCGATGGTGTCGCTGCTCCGGGAGCGCGTGGACGCCGACGGGGCGGGGGATGCGAGCGCGGGCGCCGTGAAATCCGACGCCTCCTCGGCACATGCGGAAGGCCGGTCCGCGGAGGCGCCGCCCGGGGAAGCGGAATCCGCGGCGGCCGAGCAGGTGCGGCTGCGACTGGACCAGGCCGTCGACCAGTTGGTGGCCGCCCGGTCCGTCCAGGCGGCGGCGCGACGGGCCGTCGCGGACGCCGAGGCCCAGCGGGAGGCGGGGACCGGGCGGGGAGTCGAATTCCGGCCGGAGGACGGGGAGTTGGTGGAGGCGGGCATGGTCCTGGACGACCGTCCCCTGCCCGATGCCGGACCCGCGCCCGGAAACACCTCGCCGGACGCCGAGCGGCCAGTGCCCGCCGCACCGGACGCCCACCACCGGGTTCCGCCCCTCGCCGACGCCGCGCTCTCCGTCGAGTTGGTCCGCATCGGGAACACCCTGAGGCAACAGCGGGCCGACGCCCGGTGGTTGCGGAAGCGGGTATGGCGGCTTCCGTCCGGCGCCTTGCCGGAGCCGGTCGCTCCCGACTCGTTCCGCCCGTACGTCGTCGAGGGAGTGGTCCTGGAGCGGCTGGACAGGTCCGTCGTGCCCGCCTCCAGGAACCCGGCGCCCCGCGCCGCCCTCCCGGCCGCCCGGGAGCCGCGCACCAGACGCACGCTCGCCCTGCTGGGGACGGTCACCGCCCTGGCCCTGCTCGCCGCGGCCACCCTGACCGGGGTCCTCCTCGGCCGCCACCACACCGCGTCCGCGTCCGGGACGACGGTCTGGCAGGTCCCCGGATCCGTACCCCTGCCGTCCGCCACCGGGCCCGGCACGGCGAGCCCGTCGGCTTCCCCTTCGGCCTCCTCGCCCTCGCCGTCGCCGTCGCGGGGCTCGAATCGCGCCCTCGGCAGCCCGCCGGCGCCTTCACCCTCCGGCCGGGCCCCTGCTCCCCCGCTCCCCGTACTCGTACCGCCTCCGAATCCGCCGTCCGGGCGGGCGCACGGCACCGCGTACGTCGTCTCGCGGGACCGTCGGAACGTCCTGCGGTGGACCGCCGAGGACCGCTCCTGGAAGGTGATCGGCCCGGCGGCCGACCAGATCTACGCGGGCGCGGCGGGGCTCTTCACGACCAACCCCGACGACGGGCGCATCTCCAGGTACGACGAGCCGTCCCGGTCCTGGGCCCAGATCGGGCTCCCCGGCGAGCAGTTCATCACCGCCGGGGACGGCCTCTACGCGATCACCGAACACCGTGACGCCGTCATGCGCTGGACCGGCCTGGGAGGCGAGTGGGCGCAGATCGGCGGGCCCGCCGCCCGGCTGTACGCGGGCGGCGCGGGCCTCTTCGCCACGAGCCCGGACACCGGCGCCCTGTTCCGCTACTCCGGTTACGGCGACAAGTGGGTCGACGCGGGCGGCCCCGGCGCCGACTTCGCCGTGGGCCCCGACTACGTGGCCCGCCTCTCCCCCCGACGGCAAGGAGATCTGGCAGGCCAACGGCAGGGGCAGCGGCTGGCGGCGGATCGGCGGCCCGGCCCACCAGCTGCACGCGAGCGGCGCGGGGCTGTTCGCCACCGACGCGGCGAGCGGGCGGATCCTCAAGTACGGCGGCGTTCCGGGCTCGTGGACCCCGATCGGCGCGGCGGGCGCCGCCCTCGCCGTCACCGGCAACTCGGTGTACCGGATCGCCGTCGACGGGACCGCCGTCTCCCGGTGGACCGGCCGCGGCTCCGAGTGGGTCGCGCTGGGCACCACGGCGAGCGCGATCGCGGCCACCGACTGACCGGCGTGCTCGACCGCCCTCGCGCACCGCCTAAAATCGTGCCGTCGGCGGGACGCGCCGGCGGCCAGGAGGGACAGCGCGCGGTGAACAGCGACAGTGACGTACCAATCTACGCCCAGCTCATACGGGAACGGGGTGACGTCCCTGGCGACGTGCGCCGGGAGGCCGAGCAGATCCAGCGGAACCTGGAGCGGGTGATCATGCCGTTCCGTCCGAACCTGCCCGCTCCGGGCTACTTCCGCTGACGAAGCGGTCGGCGATCTCGTCGCTGGTCGTCACCCACACCCCGGGGTGGTTGACCACGTACTCCAGGGCCTGGTCCAGGTACTTGAGGCGGAACGGCTGGCCGATGACGAAGGGGTGCAGGGCCAGCGCCATCACCCGGCCGCTGTCCGCCGCGTCCTCGTGGAGCTGGTCCAGCTGGTCCTTGACGATCTGGACGAAGTCGGGCCCGGTCAGGCCCTTGCTGACGAACAGACCGATGTCGTTGAGCTCGACGGAGTAGGGCACGCTCAGCATTCCGGGCACGTTCAGGCGGTACGGCTGGTCGTCGTTCGTCCAGTCCAGTACGTAGTCGAGTCCGAGCTCGGCGAGCAGCTCGGGCGTGCGGAAGGTCTCGGTGAGCGCCGGTCCCATCCAGCCGCGCGGCCGCCGCCCGGTGTCCTTCTCGATGGTGTCGACCACCTCGGTCAGATAGGCGCGCTCCTCCTCGACGGTCATGTCGGCCTGGAAGATGGAGTTGTTCCTGCCGTGGGCGAGCCAGGTCCAGTCGCGGGCCAGGCCCGCTTCGACGATCTGCGGGTAGCGCGCGCCCACGTCGGAGTTGAGCAGCACGCTCGCCCGGATCCGGTGCCGGTCGAGGCTCTCGATGACGCGCCAGATGCCGACCCGGGGCCCGTAGTCGCGCCAGCCGTAGTTCAGCGGGTCGGGCTTGAGGCCCGCGGTGCCCTCGAAGGTGCTCGTCGAGGGGCGGTCGACCTCGTAGTGCTCGACGTTGAGTCCTACGTAGAAGGCGACCCTGGCCCCGCCGGGCCAGCTGATCGGCTCGCGGTCGACGATCGGGCTGTAGTCATAGAGCTGGTTGTCCATCAACTCTCACCTCGTGTCTGCTACTTGGTGCGGCAACGTGCTGCCATGCTCCAACCCTCACACCGGTGAGAAGGTCAAGACGGACCCCCGGTGAACCCTTGACGGCCCGCCCCACCTGCGGGTTTCCTGCTCCGGTGAGCAACCTTCGTATCCAGGTGCCGGACAGTGACGCCATGCTGCGGGACTGGCGGCATGTGCACAACGTGATCATCCCCACCGCTCCCCTGTCGCTCGACGAGGTGCGCGAGCGCGTGCACCGCAACCGGCTGGAGGTCGCCTACCTCGGGGACGTCCTGGTGGGGTGCACGACGGTGCGTCCGCCGAAGGACGGCTCGGCCACGGCCACCGTCATCGCGCGGGTGCTCGCCGAACACCGCGGGCAGGGGTTCGGCGAGCAGCTCTACGCCCGGGGCCTCGACCACGCCAGGGCGCTGGGCGCCGACGTGATCGAGACGGTCGTTCTCGCCTCCAACGTGGAGGGGTTGCGGTTCGCGCTGAACCACGGGTTCGTCGAGTTCGAGCGGTATGTGCTGCCGGGTGACGACACACCGTGGATCGAGCTGCGACTGGCCCGCTGAGGGCTCAGCGAACCACCTTCCCGGGGCACAGCAGCCTCGGCTGCCCCTCGCCCTTGAGCTTCGCGCTGACGCATCCGGCGGGCACACCGTGCGACGTGGTGGTGCCGAAGTTGGCGGTGACGGTCAGCACGCCGTCACCGAAGACGGTCCGCTGCACGGCGCGGTCGGCGGTCAACCGGCGGAAGGACGTCAGCCGCTCGGTGCCCGCCTTCTCGTGGAGCGGAGCGAAGTACTTCTGCAGCGCGGCCAGTTCGGGCCCGTCCTGCATCAGGGTCGGCCCGTCCAGGACGTAGTTGAGCGGGACGTTGTAGAGCATCGCGAGGAGCGCGCGGGTCTGCTTCTGCTGCGGCAGCTTGCCGAAGGACAGCTCCCAGCGCTCGACGTTGACGAGTGAGCCGTGCAGGGCGGTCTCGTACAGCGGAACGCGGTACTTGGGGTCGTACATCTCCCGGGCGAGGTCGGCGGGCAGGTCGACCGGCTTGAAGAAGGTCTTCGGCGCCTTCTCGGGGGCGTAGCCGCCCCACACCTCCTTGTTGCGCTGGAGCGCCCACAGGTCGTTGCCGACGGGGGTGGCCGACCCGTGGTCGAAGGCGACGACCTGGTTGGCCCACCCTCCGGCGGACTCGGAGCCGAGGACGAGCCCGCCGTCCTGGAGGCGCTTCATCCGGGCCAGGCGGTGGGCCCGGTCCTGGGCCTTGGTCATCCTGTGCCGGGGGCTGTGGTCCCGGAAGAGGTCTCCGGCCGCGTCGACGTCGAGGAAGTAACTGTCGGCGCCGTTGGCCACCATCTGGCGGGTGCGGTCGGCGAGGTAGTGCTTGGTGGGCTCGGCCTGCTCGAACGCCTGCGAGCTGAGGTAGCAGCCCCGGTTGCCGAAGCCGGTCTCCGGCTTGCCCTTCGCGTCGATCACGCAGTAGTCGGGGTAGACGCGGTCGGGCCAGGCCGAGCTCGGCGAGTCGGCGGTGGCGGCGTCCTGCCCGTTGGCGAACGAGTCGTACGGGCCGACGAGGTAGCCGTTCTTCTTGGCGGCGCTGACGGCCTGGGCGCTCATCGGGTCGGTTCCGGCGTCGTAGCCGAGCCACATCCGGCTCACGCCCAGCTTGCGCAGCTCCGCCATGCCCTGGGGTGTCCGCGCGTCGCCCCACAGATAGGCGTGGAAGGCGCCGAGCAGCTTGCCGTCGGCCGGGTTGGCCCTGATCTTGTCGCGGAGGCTGCCGAGGCGGCCGTGCTCGGAGAGCCAGTCGCGGTAGTCGACGGCGGGGGCGACCGGGTCGCCGTCGGTGAGGGCGAAGGTGACGGTGTACGCGCGGGTGTCGTCGCCGCTGTCGAAGGTGTGGGTGGCCGTGCCGCGCAGACCGCCCTGGTCGGAGGCGAAGCCCAGCGAGGTGCCGATGTCGGTGGGCACGAGATAGCTGACACCGCGCTTGCCGTACGTATAGCCCCACATCGGCATGGTGAGGGCGCCGGAGCCCAGGTCCATCGGCTCGCCGGTGAGTCCGCGCTCGGGAGCGCTCCAGAACGCGTCGCGGACGGGGATGTCCAGGCCCTCGCCGCGCGGCAGCTGGAGGTCGGTGGCGGACGCGTCGGTGCCGGTGACCGGCCAGCGCACCTCACCGTCCCGCCCTGCGGCCATGCTCACCCGCAGCCGCCCGCGCTCGGCGACGGCCGCGACGGTCAACTCCTTGGCGGGGTACGTCCAGCGGGCTCCCCCGGGGATCTTGTTGACCGGGCCCGGCCGACCGAGGTCGGTCGCGGCCGGGGCGGACAGCTCCAGCTCTCTCCCGGACGCCGGGCGCGCCCGTACGGCGAGCGAGGCGGTGTCGATGACGGCGGTGCCGCCCCGGACGGGAACGGTGACCTCGCCGTCCCCGTCCCGGGCGGCGGAGATCTCGGCGCCGGCCGCCGTGGTGCATCCGGCGAGCGCGGCGAGGGCGAGACTGACGGCGAGCCCGTGGGCGGCGGCGCGGCTCCGGGACCGGCTGGGGGTTCCGCCGTGGGTTCCCCTGTGCGTCGAGAAGATTGATCTCATGCGTCGTGAATAGTCGTGCACTATAAGAGTGTTCTAAGAGCTCCGGTCCGAGGTGGAGCTCCGGTCCGACGTGCGAGGCAACGGGGATGTCCATGGGTGCTGCCAGGGTCGCGGTCGTGACGAGCGCCGCCGGTATCGCGTACGACGTGGACCTGCGGCTGATCGTCGACGCGCTGCGCGCCGACGGCCTGGCCGCCGAGGCGGTGGCCTGGGACGCGGACGGCGTGGAGTGGGGCGGATTCGATCTGGCGGTGATCCGTTCGACCTGGGACTACTCGGGGCGCCTCGACGAGTTCCTCGCGTGGGCCGACAAGGCGGGGCGCGCCACCCGGCTGTGGAATCCGCTGCCGGTGGTGCGCTGGAACAGCGACAAACGCTATCTGCCGGAGCTCGCCGGGCGCGGCGTCGCCGTCGTGCCGACGCGCGTCATCGACCCGGGCGGGCGGTGCGAGGAGGCGGACTTCGACCTGCCCACCGGCGTGGTGGTCAAACCCGCGGTGTCCGCCGGCGCCCGGGACACCGCGCGGTACGAGCCCGGCCGCCACGCGGATGCCGCACGCCACGCCCGGATGCTGCTCGACCAGGGCCGCAGCGCGATGGTCCAGCCCTATCTCCCGCTGGTGGAGGAGGGCGAACGTGCGCTGGTCTTCCTCGCCACCGGGGACGGGCTGACGTTCAGTCATGCCATCCGCAAACAGCCCGTGTTGACCGAGCCCAATGTGATCGACAACTTCCGGGACGCGCACCCCGGCCTGGTCCCCCACGAGCCGACAGGCGCGGAGATCCGTACCGCGCTGGACGCGCTCGCGGCGGTTCCGGCACCGAGCGCCCTGCTGTTCGCGCGGGTGGACCTCGCGCTGGACGACAGCAGGGCACCGGTGGTGATGGAGCTGGAGCTCATCGAGCCGAACCTGTTCCTTCAGAACGATCCGCGCGCACTGGAACGGTTCGTCTCCGCCGTGGCGGCCGTGTCGGCTCAGCGCTAGGGAAGGGTGATGTCGACGCTGACCGGCAGGTGGTCGGAGGCGTCGCTGTCGATGACCTCCGCCTGCCGGGCGGCGATGCCCGACGAGGTGAGGACGTAGTCGATGCGCTTGTGCGGGCTGCGGGCGTCGAAGGTGTATCCGGCGCCCTCCCCGGCCGCGCGCCACGCGTCGCCGAGATGCCTGGTCAGTACGCCGACCTCGCGGGCGCCCGGAGTGGCGTTGAGGTCGCCCACCAGCACGGTGGGACGGCTGGAGTCCTCGATGACGCCGTTGATCGCCTCGGCCTGGGCGAGCCGCTCGGTCTGCGAGGTGTGCTCCAGGTGGGTGGTCAGGACGCGCACCGCCGTGCCCTCCACGTTGATGTCCGCCTCCAGCAGGCCGCGTTGCTCACCGTCGCGCGGGCGGGGCAGCCGGGTGTTGTGGGCCTCGGTGACCGGGAAGCGCGACAGGATCGCGGTCCCGTACTGCCGCCGGGGTGCCCCGGACCGGGGCGGGTCGAGGCTGAGGTTGGCCCCGTAGACCACGTGCATGCCGAGGCGCTTGGCGAGCCAGGCCGCCTGGTCGACGAAGTCGCTGCGCGCGTCGTAGTGCCGGTCGACCTCCTGGAGGCCGATGACGTCGGCGCCGCTGTCCTTCACTACGCGGGCCACCCGGTCCAGGGCGAGGTCGTCGTCGGCGCCCGCGCCGTGGTGGATGTTGTAGGTCAGCACGGTCAGGGTCTGCCGTGCGGCCGCCGCCGAGGACGTCGGTGCGGCAGCCATCGAGATGAGCATGAGGACGAGAGCCAGTGCGGACCTGGCACACACACGGATCACTGAACACCTCTGTCTTCTTGGAAGGTTTACGGAGGTTTACGAGGGTTTACGGATGTCGTCGGAGGGGGTCGCGCACAACTCGGCACATGCCGACGCGCCCTGACGGCTCGGGTGCTGCTTCGGGCCGTCGGGCGACGTGAGCATGGACGGGGACAGGGGGGCGGGCTTGGGGGCCTTGCTGTGTAACTCCCCACTTACCGAGCAACGTTGACAAAAATCATCCGATTGGATGGAAATTCGCCCCGTGGGGTGCGCTCCCGCTTCGAGGGCATACGCGCGACTCGCGGACGAAGGCGGCAGGAAGAACGCGCCCGGGCGCCCGCTCCCGTCGGGGAGCGGACGCCCGGGTCCTTCTCAGTTCAGAGGCTTCAGAGGTTTCAGAGGCTTCAGAACGTGAGGTTCCAGCTGTCGATGCGGCCGGTGTCACCGGCCGCGTTGTCGTTCACGCGGAGCTTCCAGGTGCCGTTGGCGACCCGCGCCGAGGCGTCGACGGTGTACGTCTGGTGGATGTCGTCCGCGCTGCCGCCGGTGTGGTTGTGCAGGGTGTACACGGTGCCGTCGGGGGCGACGAGGTCGACCTTCAGGTCACCGATGTAGGTGTGCACGATGTTCACGCCCACCTTGAGCGCGGCGGGGGCGTTGCCGCTGACGCCGGTGACCGTCAGCGGGCTCTCCACGGTGGTGTTGTCGCCGACGGCGACATCGGCCGTGTTCTCGAAGTACGTGCCCGGCGGGACGGTGGCGCCGACCGCCTTGAGCGCGTCCACCTGGCCCTCGCCGAAGAACGCGTTCTTGGCGGTGGTGCCGGTGCACCGGCTGTCCGACGGGCAGGCGACGTCGTTGGCCTGCACGGCCAGCTTGTCGCGCAGCTGCGCCGGGGTGATGCCCGGGTTGGCGCTCGCGAGCAGCGCGGCCACACCCACGACGTGCGGCGAGGCCATCGACGTACCGCTCTTGGTGCCGTACTTGCCACCGGGCAGGGTGGAGTAGACGCCGTTGGAGCCGTCGCCGCCCGGGGCCGCGACGTCGATGACGCCGTTGCCGAAGTTGGAGTAGGACGCCTTCACGTTGCCGCTGCCCATCGCCGAGACCGTGACCACACCCGGCAGCTCGGTCGGGATGTCGAGGCAGGCGTTGGTGATGCGGCGGGTGGTCGGCGTCGAGTCGTTGGGGCTCTCGGTGTCGGTCGTCTTGTTCGCCAGGTCGTAGTTGGAGTTGCCCGCGGCGGCGACCTGGAGGGAGCCCTTGCCCTCGGCGTACTCCTGGGCGCGGCGGACGCCCTCGATGATGGCGGCCTGGTCGGCGTTGTCCGGGCAGTTGAACTGCCACGGGTCGGTGTAGTAGCTGTTGTTGGTGACCTTGAAGCCGTGGTCACCGGCCCACACCAGACCGCAGACGGTGTTCTCGGCGTAGAAGAGCGTGGAGGTCGGTTCGGCCAGGCGGACCGAGGCGATCTTGACGCCCGGTGCGACGCCGACGACGCCCTTGCCGTTCTTGGCGGCGGCGATCGTGCCCGCGACGTGCGTGCCGTGGCTGTCCACGTCCCGCCAGGCACCTGCGCGGGTGTCCGGCTTGCCGTAGGCGCAGGAGACCGAGTCGGCGGCGTCGAAGTTGGCCGCGAGGTCCTGGTGCTGGTCGTCCACGCCGGTGTCGAGGATGCCCACCTTCACAGCGCCGGGTTGTAGGCGTCGGCCGGGACGTCCGAGGTGCGGGTGGCGCCGACCTGCTGGACTCCGCTCACACCCCGCATCGTCGCGGCGAAGGTGCCGGAGGCGGAGTGGGCGACGACGACGCCGATCGCGTCGAAGTACGAGAAGACCGTGCCGCCGTTGGCGGTGACGGCCGAGCGCACCGCCGAGGTGTCACCAGGAGCGGTGATGACCAGGTAGGCGCGGGTGCCGGCGACCCAGGCCGCGCTCCGGGCCGGTGCCTTCGCGGCCGTGTGGGCCGGGGCGGCGGACTTGGCCGGGGCGACGGGCTGGGTGCTCGCGAGGGCGGGAGCCGCGAAGGTCAGCGCGGCTCCGAGGGCGGCGGCCCCGACCAGGAAACGTCGGGGGCGTCTGGATATGGGGGGTATCAATGCGTCCTCCGATGACCCGGCGGGTACGGGTGGCACCTACCGGGTCGTACGAAACGAGTGGTGGACGCAAGATGTCAGATGATCACCCGGGGAGGGAAGTACCTTTCGCGGTACGGGTGTTCCGGCGGCGCGACCGAAATATGCCGGAAACATGATCGTCGCCGACACACACCCCCGGGTGAGCTCGGCAAACGCCTCGGTACACGCTCAGAGCGCGTGCCCGGTGGTCGCGTCGACGTGAGCGGGCACTTCCTCGTGGCGGTCGCCCACCGTGAGGGTCCCGGTGGGCTCGAACACGAGGATCGAGGCACCGGACGGCGAGGAGGGTTTGTGCTCGGTGCCGCGCGGCACGGTGAACACCGAGCCGGTGGCCAGGGTCACCGTCCGCTCGCCACCGCTCTCCCGCAGGGCGATGTCCAACTCCCCGTCGAGCACCAGGAAGAACTCGTCGGTGTGGTCGTGGACGTGCCACACGTGCTCGCCCTCGACCTTGGCGACGCGGACGTCGTAGTCGTTGACGCGGGTGACGATACGGGGGCTCCACAGGGCGTCGAAGGAGGCCAGGGCCTGGTTCAGGGCGATCGGGTCGTTGCTCATGACCTCATCCTCGGCCGTGGTGCTCCGGCCCCGCGAGTGCTAGAAATCGCACATGCCGCAAGATTCCTCGCACGGGCCCCGCGCGTCCCGCACCCACCGGGTCGTCGTGGTCGTCGACGAGAACTCCAACCCCTTCGAGCTGGGCTGTGTCACCGAGGTGTTCGGGCTGCGCAGGCCCGAACTCGGCCGTGACCTCTACGACTTCACGATGTGCGCCCCCGAGCCGCACACCCTGATGCGGGACGGGTTCTTCACGCTGACGGGCGTCGCCGGGCTGGACGCGGCCGACACCGCGGACACCCTGATCGTGCCCAACCGGCCGGACACCGACGTGCCCCGGCGCCCCGCGCTCCTCGACGCCGTCCGTCGGGCGCACGCGCGCGGCGCGCGTCTGGTGGGGATGTGCAGCGGTGCCTTCACCCTGGCCGAGGCGGGGGTGCTCGACGGGCGCCGGGCCACCGCGCACTGGCAGTGGGCCGACTCGTTCCGGGCCCGCTTCCCCGCGGTCGACCTGCGGTCGGACGTGCTGTTCGTGGACGACGGCGACATCCTCACCTCGGCCGGGAGCGCCGCCGCCCTCGATCTGGGGCTGCACCTGGTGCGCCGCGACCACGGTGCCGAGGTGGCCAACTCGGTGAGCCGGAGGCTGGTCTTCGCCGCCCACCGGGACGGCGGGCAGCGGCAGTTCGTGGAGCGGCCCGTCCCCGACACCCCGGACGAGTCGCTGGCGCCGGTGCTGGCCTGGGCCCAGGAGCGGCTCGGCGAACCCCTCACCGTGGCCGACATCGCCACCCGCGCATCCGTCAGCCCCGCCACCCTGCACCGCCGCTTCCGCGGCCAGCTCGGTACCACCCCGCTGGCCTGGCTCACCGGCGAACGGGTCACCCTCGCCCGCCGCCTCATCGAGCGCGGCGAACAGCGGCTCGACGTGGTCGCCCAGCTCAGCGGCCTGGGCACCGCCGCCAATCTGCGCGCCCGGCTGCGCCGCGAGACGGGGCTGAGCCCCTCGGCGTACCGGCGGCGCTTCGGCCCGGAACCGACGCTCGCGCCACGGTGACCGGGAGGGCGGCCGTCCCGGGGAACGCGACGCTCAGACCGTCGGCCGCTTCGCCGTCGCGATGACCGCCGTGGCGAGGGCCACCACCGTGCCGCCCAGGGCCATGACGACCGACGGTGTGGTGTGGTCCACGACCGCGCCACCGGCCAGCGCCCCCAGCGAGAGCGTCGCCTGGAACGACGCGGTGAACAGCACCGCGGCCGCCTCCGGCGCGTGCGGCGCCGCCCGGGCGAACCATACCTGCGTCGAGACCGGTACGGCCCCGTAGCCGATGCCCCAGACGACGAGCAGCGCCACGGCCCCGGCCGGTGAACCCCCGAGCACCGGCAGCAGCAGGGTGGCACCGGCCATCAGCGCGGTCGCGGTGCCGAACGCGGCGCGCGGGCGCGAGGCCACCAGGACGCCGCCCAGGAAGTTGCCCGCGATGCCCGCGACCCCGTACAGGAACAGCAGGCCGGTGACCGCACCCGCGCCGATACCGGTGACGTCCTCCAGGAACGGTGTGACGTAGGTGTACGCGCCGAAGTGCGCCAGGACGGTCAGGAAGGTGATGAGCAGGGTCCGGCGGACGGCGCCGTGGCGCAGCAACGAGCCGAGCGCGGCCGGGCGTACGGCCCGGACCGGCGCCAGCGGCGGGACCACGAGGAGCAGCGCGGCGAACACCGCCACCGACATGACGCCCATCACCACGAAGGCGGTGCGCCATCCGGCGTGGTCCCCGATGAAGGTGCCGACCGGCACACCGAGGACGGACCCGAGGGGGACGGCCGCGAAGATCACTGCGGTCGCCCGCGCCACCGACTCGGCCCGCACCAGGCGTTCGGCGAGACCGGCCGCGATCGACCAGAACCCGCCGACGATGACGCCGACCAACACCCGCGAGACGAGCACCACCCAGTACACGGGTGCGGCGGCGGCCAGGAAGTCCGCCACGGCGAGCAGGAGGACGAGGGCGCACAGCACCACACGTCGGTCGATCCGCGCCGTGCTCAGGGTGACGACCGGAGCGGCGACCGCGGCGACGATTCCGGGGACGGACATCATCAGCCCCGCCGTGCCGTCCGACACACCGAAGTCGTCCCCGATCGGTGTCAGCAGGCCGATCGGCAGGATCTCGGTGGTGACGATCGAGAAGATGCCCGCCATCACCGACAGCACCGCGAGCCATCCCCCGAGGGTTGGTCGCCGCGCGGCCGGGTCCGTGGCGGTAGAGAGGGTGGTGGCTGTGGTCATGGTGGGGTGGTCCCGTCCCGTAGCTGGTGTACGTCGTTTCTCCGACGGCACAGTCCAGCAGCCACCCCCGGCTCGGGTCCGGCGAGTTTGCGACGACAACGTCGGGGCCGTGACGGCCAACCGTGTACGGGACGGCAGCCCGACGCGTACGGAGTAGTCGCCCCCCGCATGTGCCGTGCCGCCGGGCTCGTCTGACGGATAGTGGAGGCACCCCGAAGGCCCCGAGGCGATCCGCGCGGTGTGCGTCGTTCGCCGTGCGTCAGAGGAGCGGTCATGGCCCGTCGTCCCCCGATCCACGAGCAGCGGCCGGGGCCGCTCGGACGCCGCGCGCTGCTCCTGGGAACGGCCGCCTGGTGCGCCGGCGCCGTGGGGTGCTCGGACGGTACGAAGACACCGAAGGCCACGGGCTCCCCGTCCGGTCCCGGCACACGGCAGCCGACGACCTCGGCTCCAACTCCCTTGCCCAGCAAGGAGACAGGCACGCCCCTACCCTCGCCCGTCCCGTGGCGGCCGGGGTCCGGCGAGGTCACCCCGGCGGCCAAGACCGCGGCCGTCCGCCTCGTCGAAGCGCTCGGGACCTGGCGGGCCGGGCAGGGCGGTGTACGCGGCGCGACCGCCCGCGCCGCCGCGCTCGGCATCCCCGCAGCGTCCGCGGCCCGGCTCGCCGCCGAGGCGGGGTCGCTGACACCGTCGGCGGACGAGGCGGTGGTCCGGGTGATCGACGCCCAGTACGGCGGGATCCTGTCCGACTCCGCGAGCGTGCTGGTCGTGTGCGAGCAGAGCACCCGGACCGGCACGGCCGTCCGGAGCGGCGGAACCACCGTCGACGTCCGGCTCAGCCGCACTTCGTCGGGCTGGGAGGTCACCTCGCTGCACCCCGCCGCCCCGGGGCCTCCGGTACCCCTCGGCGCGTCGGCGAAGGCGGTGCTCGCCCAGCCCCGGATCGAGCTGCCGCCCGCCTCGGCCGCCGACATCCGCAGCGGGAAGGTGCACGAGAGCGTGCTGCGGGCGATGCTCCGGCTCGCGGTCGACTACCGGATGTCGGTGAGCGTCGTGCGCTCGGGGCACCCGCTCGACGTGTTCGGCACCGACCGCCCCAGCGACCATCCGCCCGGGCGGGCCTTCGACGTCTGGCGCGTCGACGGGCACCCGGTGGTCGACCCGGCGACCTCGCGCGCGCTGATCACCGGCTTCATGCGCGCGGCGGCCGCGGCGGGCTCGTACAACGTCGGCGGCCCCGTCCAGTTGTCGGGCGGTGCGACCGCGAACCAGTTCTTCTCCGACGCCACCCACCACGACCACGTGCACATCGGGTTCACGAGCTGAACCACGAGCGGTTCAGCGCCCCGCGGCGGACTCAGTACCCCACGGTGAAGCGGCGGCGCCGGTGGGCGGGGGTCTCGATCTCGTCGAGCAGCGCGATGGCGTAGTCCTCGGCGGAGATCCGCGAGGCGCCCTCGGCGTCCGTGAGCAGGTCGTCGCCGCCGATCCGGAACGCCGTGGTGCGCTCGCCCGGCAGGAACAGCGCGGACGGGCTCAGGAAGGTCCAGTCGACGTCGTCGGGGAGCGTGCGCAGCTGGTCCAGGAGCTCGACGTGCGCGGACGCCTCGGGCTTCCACTCCTCGCGGAAGCCCGGCTGGTCGATGACCCGGCCGCCGTCCGGGTGGCGCAGGCTGCCCGCGCCGCCGACGAAGGCGACCCGGACGCCGGACGTCCGTACCTGCTCGGTGAGCCGGGGCAGCAGCGGCAGCACGCGCTGGGCCGGAAGGGCGCTGACGACGACGTCCGCACCGGCGACGGCCTGCGGAAGCACCTCGGGGTCGGTGACGTCGGCGGCGAGCCGGTTCAGGCGGTCGTGCGCCGGGGCCTGGGCGTGGCTGCGGGCGGTGGCGGTGACGTGGTGGCCGCGGGTGAGCGCCTCGGTGACGATGCGGCCGCCCGCCATGCCGGTGGCGCCGAGCACGACGATCTTGAGGGGGGCGGTGGCCATGGGGATCTTCTTCCGGACTGTCGGGGTGTACGGGGTCTACGGGGTTCCAGGTCTGGGGCGGTGCGCCTGCCGGAGCCGTCAGAGCTGGATGTCGAAGGTGACCTTGGCCTGCTCCACGGTCTCCTGGAGCACCCGCACCTGGCCGCGCGCGTTCTTGTACTTGCCGGTGCCGCCGGTGATGGCGAACTGCTCGTCGAAGACGGGCCCGGTGGCCGAGAGCTTCGCGGTGCCGGAGGTGGTGATCCTGCCGTCGCCCAGGTCGTAGACGAAGGTCAGGAGTTCGGAGGTGCGCGGCTTGGCGTCGGTGGAGATGCCCTGGAAGCTGCTGGTGCCGACCTTGCGCCCGCCGGTGCCGATCAGGTCGCCGGTGCCGATCAGCTGGTCGCCGAGGGCGGAGTCGGCGGGGGCGACGTCGACCATGTTGATCGCGGTGCCCTTCTCGACGACCTCCAGGCTCAGGGAGTGCGGCGCGCCGGACGGGGCGGCCCCGGCCGTGCTCGGGCTGATCGCGAGGACGACGCCGACGACGCCGGCCGTGGCCGCGGCGACGCCGAGGGCGGGAAGGGTGCGCTTGCGCATGACGAGCTCCACATATGTGCAAAAGAATTATCTGCCGAGGAAGACAATATGTCTGCATCAGCAGATACTGCAAGGGCAGGTTCTGCCGGTGGGAGCGGTTTTCTGCCACCCTGGTGCGGTGAAGCGACAACTCCTGGATGACGACGACGTGACGCTGTACGGCCTGTTCGTGGAGGCGTACTCCCGCCTCAAACCCCTGCTCCACCAGGACCTCGGGCTGCCCGAGACCTGGTTCGAGGTGCTGCTGCGCCTGGGCCGCACCCCGGGGCGCGCACTGCGGATGAGCGAGCTTGCGGCGGCGGTCTCGTTCAGCTCCGGCGGCTTCACCCGCCTCGCCGACCGCATCGAGGAGGCCGGGCTCATCCGGCGCGAGCCCGACCCCGACGACCGGCGGGCCGCGTTCGCCGTCCTGACCGAGGACGGCGAACGGGCCCTGGAGCGCGCGCTCACCAGCCACGTGGGCGCACTGCGCACTTACTTCAGCGGCCGCATCTCCCCCGACGACCGCCACGCCCTGGAGCGCATCCTGCGCACCCTGCGGGACACCGACGCGGCGAGCTAGCTCGCGCAGTACGTGTCGCGCTCGGGACGCACTCCCGTGGTGAGGAACGTGGTGACCGCGCGGTCGCCGCACGCGTTGCCGCTGTCCAGGTACATCCCGTGGCCGCCGTGGTCCACCGTGACCAGGCGGGCCCGGTCGCCCCACGCCTCACGCATCTTCAGAGCGCCGAAGTACGGCGTCGCGGGGTCCCGCAGGCCCTGGATCATCAGGATGTTGGACGGTCCCTCGTCGGTGATCCGGACCGGCTTCTCGACCGGCGCGTCCTTCGAGAAGGTGCAGGGCAGCACGTTGACGGGGCTGCCCGCCGTGAGCGGGTGGCGGATCCGGTCGGCCGCGACGGCCCGCTCGTACGAGGGGACCGACTTCGGCCAGCTCACGTCGTTGCAGAGCACCGCCACGACGGCCGCCGCGTCCTGGTCGCTCAGGGGCCCGGCGAGCGGCGGCGGCAGGACCGGGACCGCCTTCGGGTCCCGGGCCGCCTTGACGAGCCGCGCCAGCATCGGGAAGGAGCCGTCCGACTCCAGGGCCAGCTGGAGCGCCTGGCGCAGCTGGTTGCCGGTCAGCAGGACACCGTCCTCCGTCGTCTTCCTCGGCTCCGCGTCCAGCTTCGCCGCCAGGGCAATGAACAACGGCCGTACGTCCTCGGCGCGTTCGGCAAGGCGCAGCCCCTGGGCCTCGCGGGCCGGGTCGGCGGCCCAGGCCGCGAAGTCCGGGAAGCGGAGGTCGGCCGCCGGTGCCATGTTCGCCAGCCAGCCGCGCTCGACGCGCGTCGGGTCGGGGTCGCCGTTGCTGTCGAGCACCCAGCGGTCGGTGTGCTGCGGGAACATCTGCGCGTACACCGCGCCCACATAGGTGCCGTACGAGACGCCGTACGCCGACAGCTTGCGCTCGCCCAGTGCCTGGCGGAAGCGGTCGATGTCCCGGGCCTCGTTGCGGGAGGTGAAGCTGCGCAGGTCCGCGCCGCCGTTGCGGTGGCAGGCCTCGGCGATGCGGCGGGACCTGGCGACGTTCTCGCTGATGTCGCCGCCGGGGCCGGGCCACGACCGGAGGTTCACCAGCATCCGGTCGTCGTCGGAGAGTTGGCAGCTCGCGGTGGTGCTGCCGCCCACGCCGCGCGGGTCGAGACCGACGATGTCGTAGGCGCCGCCGGTCTCCTCGCGCAGCGCGGCCCCCCGCTCGGCCACCTCCCGCACCCCGGATCCGCCCGGCCCACCGGGGATCAGCACGAGCGCTCCGCGCCGCTTGTCCGGGTGGTCGCTGCGCAGCCGGGAGACGGCGACGGTGAGGCTCGGTCCTTGCGGGTCGGCGTAGTCGCGCGGCACGGGCAGTTGGGCGCACTCCCGCCCGGTCGTGTCGTCGGCACAGGGCTTCCAGTCGAGCACGGGTGCCTCGGCGCCGGCGGAGCGGGCCTGGGCCGCCGGGACGGCGGTGGCGGTCAGGGCCGTGGTGGCGGCCGCGAGGGAGAGGGCGATCGCGAGGCCTCTGTGGCGGTAAGTCGTCATGAGACAAGGGTGGTTGAGCGGTACGCGTGATCCCATCCGGCAGGCAGGACGACCGGGGTGGGGGTAGCCCCCGGGCCGTGCACGGGCCGCGTCACACGGTGTGTTTGTGGAGCGCTTCGAGGTAGAACCGGTCGCGGTCCGGCACCCGGTTGTCCCGGCCCGGCATGCCGAACACCGCGCAGACGTCGGCGGGCCGGGTATAGACGCTCGACTGCTCGTCGAAGGTGAGGACGCTGTTGACCTCGTGGCGGCAGCCCGCGGCGTCGAGTGCGGCGAGCAGGTCCTCGCGGAGCACGGTCGCCTCGTACGAGCCGGAGTCCGGCAGCACGAGGGGCGGCAGCGCGACCGTCGACCCCGGCCAGAGTCGGATCCAGATGCCGCTGACCCGGTGTCGGGTGACGACGAGCTCCAGACCGCCCCAGACGTACGGATAGCCGTCGGTGTCCGGGCCCTTCATCTGGATGATCGGGTGCGGCCGCCCGGGGCCGAGCAGCTTCTCGGCCTCGGTGAGGGGCATTCCGCAGTGCAGCGGCCCGATGCGGCCGGTCGTGGCGAAGTCGACGAGGAGGGGGAGCAAGGTCACGAGGGTGACTGTGGCATCCCGCCGGGCGGGCCGCACCCCGGTTTCGGGGTGCGGCCGCTAGGCACCGGGTCAGCGCACGATCTGGTCGCCGTCCGGCACGTCCTCGACCGTCACCGATCCACGCGGCTGCTTCAGCCCGAGCGCGACCGCCTTGGCCAAGCCGTCGAAGTCACGGCCCTGCGGCTGCGGTATGGCTTCCCCGTCGCCGTACGCCTCGATCGCCCGGGTGAAGTAGCCGGGGTGCCAGGCGCCCACGGCACCCCGGACCTCGACGGCGGCGACCGGGCGCCCCGCCACGGCCTTGCGCAGGGCGGGCAGGATCTCGTCCGACCTCAGCTCACCCGGCACCTGGAACAGGCTGGCGTGAGCGCCGACCAGGCCGCCGCCGCGCAGCCGGACCGTGACCGTCAGACAGCTGGTGACGGAGGGGTAGGTGAGCACACCACCCCGGGCGACTTCCCGGATCTGCCCCTCCGTCACGGTGGCCGTGGCGGGCGCCGAGTAGGCGGGGGCCGCAGGACGTATCTCCGCCTGCGCGGGGGCGGCGACGGCGGCCGCGAGCAACGGCAGGGCCAACGCGAGCACCACCGCACGTGCTCCCGTACGGCTCCGGGTGGTTCGGGTGGTTCGCTGGGACGGTTGCTGCGGGGACAAGAAGACTCCTGTTCAAAGGCGGGGCAGGGCGGGTTTTGGGGACGGGCCGTGGGCACGGCCGCGCCGCCGGGTATGTCGCCGCCAAGTATCCCGCCGCCGATTCAGGGTGCCTTGAACAGGGTGGGGAAGCGCGGTGCCAGCCAGGGTTTGCGGCCCCACGTCAGGACGCGGCCCCGGGCGATGGCCGCGCGGGGTTCGACACGGCCGAGGGCCATCAGCAGGAACGTGACGGGCTCGATGTGGATGGTGCAGTCGGGGCGTTCCAGCGGGCGTTCACCCACCGTGGCCGCGCCCTCGGTGAACTCCACGCCGAACCGGGCGCCGCCCCACAGTCGTACGGTGTACCGCGCGTTGCACCCCCGCGCCGCGCCCGCGTCCACCACCCGGGGCATCGCCGCGAGCATGAACGGCAGGGTCAGCCCGACGCGCCGCCGGTCGAGCATGTGCGGGCGGCCCACCGCACGGGCGATGTCGTAGCCGTGGCCGAGCATGTGCGTGAGCAGATACGCGCCCAGGGTCGGCAGGTCCATGGTGCCCATCGGGGTGGCCAGTGGCCCGGCCGCGCCCCGGTCGGCTGCCTCCACCGCGTCGAGGTAGGCCACCGCCTGGGCCACGATCGTCGCGGCCAGCGGCTCGGCCCCCCGTTCACCGAACTCGGCGAGGGCCCGCGCGTTGGCCGCCGCGATGCTCCCGGGCGTACCGTCCCCGTGGCCGCGTTCGTGCCCCGCCGCGATCTCGGCCATCAGTTGGTTGGCCTGCGCCAGGTGGGCGGCCGTCTCCCCCAGCATCCACTCGAGACCCGGTACGGGGACGCTCGTGTCGCGGGCCCCGCGCAACAGCACGGCGATGTCCTCGGCGGTGGCGCGTATCGCGTCACCGAGCCCCGGCGGCAAGGTGTTCCCACTCGACTGGTGTGCGCTCATGGCGCCGGAGCCTGCCCCAGGCCGTGCCGCCTGTCCAGGGCCGGGCGGGTCCGATCGCGGCGGCGACGAAGATCCACGGGTATCGACAGGAGGCGCGCGGGTCGTACACAGTGGCCTCTCGTCCGTCGTGACCGAGCCAGCAGCGCCGAGGAGCCACCGTGACCAAGTGGGCAGGCCGGACCGCCACCGAGATAGCCGAGGCCGTGCGGCAGAAGGTGGTCACACCCCGCGAGGTGGTCGCCGACCACCTGGCCGCGATCGCCGCACGCAATGGCCGGGTCGGCGCGTTCCGCGTGGTGCGCGCCACCGCCGCGCTCGCGGAGGCGGACGAGGTCGGGGCGCGTACGGACCTGTCCCGGCTGCCGCTCGCGGGCGTGCCCGTGGCCGTCAAGGACAACCTGCCCGTACGCGGCGAGTCCACCCGCAACGGCTCCGCCGCCACCCCGACCACCCTCGCTGCCGAGGACCACGCCACGGTCGCCCGGCTGCGGGCGGCCGGTGCGGTGGTGGTGGGGCTCACGCACGTACCGGAGTTGTGTGTCTTCGGAACCACCGACGGGGTGCACGGCATCGCGCGCAACCCCTGGGACCCGTCGCGTACGGCGGGCGGCTCCTCCGGGGGCAGCGCGGCCGCCGTCGCGGCGGGCCTGGTTCCGCTCGCGCTCGGCAACGACGGCATGGGGTCCCTGCGGATCCCGGCCGCGCACTGCGGTCTGATCGGCCTCAAGCCGGGCACCGGGCGGGTGCCGAGCCTCGGCGGCGCCTGGTTCGGGATGTCGGAGAACGGCCCGCTGGCGACGACGGCGGCCGACGCACGGCTGATGTTCTCGGTGCTCGCGGGCGAGCCGGGGCCCGGCGCCGACGAGTCGGCCGACCCGCCGCGCGGGCTCCGGATCGCCGTATCCACGCGCAGTCCGATCGCCGGGGTGCGCGTCGGCGGTGCGTACGCCTCGCTCGCCCGTCAGGCGGCCCGGGTGCTGGTGGAGGCCGGGCACCGGGTGTCGGCCGCCCATCCGCCCTACCCCCTCACCTTCGGCACGGTCATCCTGGCCCGCTGGACGGGAGGCACCGCGCAGGACGCCGAGGGGCTCGACCCGCGGCTGCTCGCCCCGCGCACCCGGCGGCACGCGGCCGTCGGGCGGGCCGCCGGGCGGCTCGGGATGCTGCGCGCGGACCACCGGGGCGCGCTCAACAAGCGGCTCGCGCCCTTCTTCGAGGAGTACGACGTGCTGCTCACGCCCGCGCTGGCCCGGCGCGGCCCGGCGGCCGACGCCTGGCACGAGCGCGGCTGGCTGGCCAACATCCTGGTCAACACGGCCTGTTCGCCGATGACCCCGCCGTGGAACCTCTCCGGCAACCCGGCCCTCGCGCTGCCGTTCGGCACGCTGGCGACGGGCCTGCCCGGCTCCGTCCAGCTCGTCGGCCGCCCCGGCTCGGAACACCAACTCCTCGATGTAGTGGCCCAGTTGGAGCAGGCACGACCATGGACGCGCACCGCACCGGCCGCCAATCAGAGCCGGGCTTGACTGAGAGCGCACTCCAATTCGTAGCGTCTGCGGCATGACGACGCGCACGACATCTCACACGACCGGTACGACCACCACGGCGACTCCTCAGCGCGGGATCGGATCGGGCTTCGGCCCCCGCAGCACCGCGCAGGAGGTGCTGCGCGGCATCGATCTCACGGGGAAGCTCGCCCTCGTGACCGGCGGCTACTCGGGCCTGGGCCTGGAGACGACCCGGGCGCTGGCCGCCGCCGAAGCCCGGGTGGTGGTGCCCGCCCGGCGGCGCGCCGCCGCCGAGGAGGCACTGGCAGGCGTCACCGGCGCCGTCGAGGTCGACACCCTGGACCTCTCCGACCTCGACAGTGTCCGCGCCTTCGCCGACCGCTTCCTGGCGTCGGGCCGGAGCATCGACATCATGGTCGGCAACGCCGGGGTCATGGCCTGCCCCGAGACCCGGGTCGGGGCGGGCTGGGAGACGCAGTTCGCGACCAACCACCTCGGCCACTTCGCCCTGGTCAACCGCCTCTGGCCGGCGCTGGCGGCGGGCGGGGCTCGGGTGGTGGCGGTGTCCTCGCGGGGCCACCAGCTCTCCGGCATCCGCTGGGACGACGTGCACTTCACCCAGGGGTACGACAAGTGGCTGGCGTACGGGCAGGCCAAAACGGCCAACGTGCTGTTCGCCGTCCAACTCGACGCGCTGGGACGGGACGCGGGCGTGCGGGCGTTCGCGCTGCATCCCGGCGAGATCCTGACGCCGCTGACGCGCCATGTCTCGCGCGAGGAGATGCTCGACGCGGGCTGGGTCGACGAGGAGGGCAACGTTTCCGGCTCGTTCAAGACGCCGGAGCAGGGTGCGGCTACCCAGGTATGGGCGGCGACCTCGCCCCGGCTGGCGGGCCTCGGCGGTGTCTACTGCGAGGACTGCGACATCGCGGAGCCCGTGGACGCCGACGGGAAGGTGGCGCGCGACGAACTCACCACCGGTGTCAGCGCCCACGCCACGGACCCCGAGCAGGCCGCCCGGCTGTGGCGGCTCTCCGCCGAGCTGACCGGGGTGGACGCGTTCGCGGAGCGCGCCTGACGTCGGAGCGGGGGGCCGCCGGGGGCATCCCCGACGGCGGTCGGGAGCCGCCCCCGCGTGGGACCACCCCCACCTACGTAAATGAAGCTTCAACCGTCCCGCGTCGCACGCGAGTTGGCGGGCCGTCAAGATGACTGGCGCCGGGCGCACATGGCATGATCGGCCTTCGCGTTACTCCCGAGTAACGACCCCCCTCCTCCCATCCGAAGGTCACATCTACGTGCGCACGTTCACCACACGCCTCCTGGTGCCCGGCCTGGCCACTCTGGCCCTCGCCGCCACCGGCTGCTCCTCGACCGGAACCAGCAGTGCGGCGCAGCCGGGCAGCACCGCCACCACCGCGGCGGCCGCCGACGGCACGCAGCAGCTCGACGTGGCCGCCGCGCCGCAGGAGGCGTCCGCGCGGACGGCCGTGGCCCGCACCCGCACGGGCAAGGGCCACCCGGAGAAGTCCTCGCTGAAGGTCGCCTCCTACGACAAGACGAGCCGACGGGCCGTCATATCCAGCGCCCCGCAGCGGCACACCGGTGGTCCCAGCCACTCCCCCGCGCCCGACAAGCCCGTCGCGGTCGGCGACGTCATCGCCAGCGCTCCGGCGCCGGGCGCCCCCAACGGACTGCTCGCCAAGGTCACCGAGGTCGTCGGGAAGACCGAGCACGGCACCGAGGTGAAGACCGCCTCCACCACGCTCGCCTCGGTCCTCAAGGACGACAAGGCCGACGGCAAGGTCCCGGTCGACCCGTCCTCGGTCAAGGTCGAGCCCCTGATGAAGGGCGTCACCTTCTCCTGGGCCAAGAGCAAGGGCCTCACCTTCGGGCCCAAGGGCGCCAAGCTGCCGCTGGGCAACCTGCGCCTGGACGTGAACGCCGCGGTGGACACCGCCAAGGACGCGCCCGCCTCGGCCGGCGCCTCGGTCTCCGGCTTCGTCCAGCTCGCCCCCGAGGTCGAGTTCTCGTACGACGGCAGCTCCGGCGGCTTCGGACCGCGCTCCGCGTTCCTCGGCATGAGCGGTGACTGGTCCTCGCAGTGGGCCCTCAAGGGCCGCGCCGCCGCCAGCACCGGCGCCCCCAAGCGCATCCCCTTCGCCAAGCTGCACAGCGCGCCCGTCATCCAGGTCGGCCCGGTCCCGGTCGTCGTCAACCTCGACCTGACCTGCTACGTCCAGGTCGAGGCCGACGGCCGCGTCACGCTCGACGTCCAGCAGGACGTCAAGGGCGACTTCCGCGTCGGCGGCAGCTACGCCTCCGGCAAGGGCTGGACCCCGGTCAGCACCTCCGCCGTGCACAGCACGCCGGTGACCGCCACGGTCGCCGCGGCCGGGCGCGTCAAGGGCGCCCTCGGCGCCGAGGCCTCGGTCGGTCTGTACGGGGCCGTCGGCGTCAGCGCCGACTTCGCCCCCTATCTGCGCGGCGAGGCCGACGCCAAGGCGACCGCGTCCAGCGACGGCAAGGCGTCCGTCTCCGGTGCCTGGGCCGTCTACGGCGGCTTCGACCTGAGCGGCCAGCTCCACTTCCAGCTGTCCCTGTTCGGCACGCCGGTCATCGAGCGCCGCATCCCGCTCGGCGCCCTCCACAAGGAGTGGCCGCTGGCGAGCGGGCACGCCGAGAAGTAACCGCCACCGACAGGTGTGAGTGGGCCGGAAGGCGACTGCCTTCCGGCCCACTCGTATGTCCGGGGGGTGTCAGAGCACCGTGATGCCGAGTATCCGCGCGCCGCTCTCGCTGCGCGGCCGGTGGCGGCTGCCGGGCGCGAACACCACATACGTACCGGCCCCGTGGCGCTCCTCCCCCTCGATCACCTCCCCGCTGAGCACGTAGTAGCGCTCCTCGGTGGTGTGCACGTCGACCTCGGGCCACTCGCTGCCCGGCGCGAAGTCGATCAGCCAGCCGCGCGCGTGCCCGGTGGCCCCCACCCTGCGGCGCACGATGCCGGGGGCGACCTCGACCGGCTCCAACTCCTCGACGTGCACGACGGTCTTCAGCGGTCCTGTTCCAGTGATCTCGCTCATGGACCCACTGTGGATCACACGCGATCCATCCCCCGAGAGTCCTGAAAGACATCCCTGGGTACATTCCTGCCATGGACCGTCATCGTGTCGTGGCGCTGGTCAACCGGCCGCAGTCGCCCTTCGAACTCTCCTGCGCCGCCGAGGTCTTCGGGACCCTGCGCCCGGACCTCCCCGACGCCTACACCTTCGAGGTGTGCGCCGAGCGGCCCGGGCCAATACCGGCCACCGTCGGCTGCCCGATGTTCGTCGAGGCCGGGCTCGACGCCCTGGAGAGGGCGGACACCGTGGTCGTGCCCGGCTGGCAGCCGGTCGACGGGGCCGTGCCGACGGCCGTCCTGGACGCGCTGCGAGGCGCCCACCGGCGCGGCGCCCGGATCGTGTCCATCTGCACGGGCGCCTTCGTCCTGGCCCGCGCCGGGCTGCTGGACGGCCGCCGCGCCACCACCCACTGGCGGCACACCGACCGGCTCGCCGCCGAGTACCCCGAGGCCGAGGTGGACCCGGACGTCCTGTACGTCGACCACGGCGACGTGGCCACCAGCGCCGGCGGCGGCGCCGGGATCGACCTGTGCCTGCACCTCGTGCGCCGCGACCACGGCGCGGCCCACGCCGCCCGGATCGCCCGCGACATGGTCCTGCCGCCGCACCGCGAGGGCAGCCAACTCCAGTACGCCGCCCTGCCCGTGCCCGCCCGGGCCGCCGACGAGTCACTGGCGCCGCTGCTCGACTGGGCCTCCGCGCACCTGCACACCCCGCTCACCCTCGACCGGCTCGCCGCCCACGCGGGCGTCTCCGGCCGCACCCTCGCCCGGCGCTTCACCGACCAGCTCGGCGTCAGCCCCGGCCAGTGGCTGCTGCGGCGCCGCGTGGACGCGGCGCGGGTCCTTCTTGAGGAGACGGACCTGCCGGTCGAGGCGGTCGCCGCGCGCGTCGGCCTCGCCTCCGCCGTCAACCTCCGCCGCCGCTTCCGCACCGCGCTCGGCACGACACCGGGCGCCTACCGCCGTACGTTCGGCGAGCCGCCGCGCCGATCCCCGGCCCGCACGGCACCCTGAGCCCTGGGCCACCCGGGCGCCGCCCACGAGGTGCGCGCGCCCGGCCCCGGGGCGCATTCTTGCTGTATCACCTACCGCGCGGCGTCGCGGACGAGGGCAGACCGATGACCGAGAGCGCCGAGAGCCAGCACTGGGCGCCGGAAAGACTGACCGCACTGCTCACCGGGGCCGTGGCGGAGGCCATGCGCGCCGTCGGCGGCCACGTGGGGGGCGTGTACCTGCGCTCCAGCACCCCCGGGCTGCTGCGGCTCGCCGTGCTGTCCGGACTGCCCGGACCGCTGTTCCGGCCCTGGTGGCGCATGCACGTCGACCGGCCTTTCCCGGTGGCCGACGCCCACCGGCTCGGCGTCGAGATCCAGCTCGCCGACCCCATCGAGACCATGCGCCGCTACCCGCAGCTCGCGGCCGGGCTGCCGTTCCGGTTCGGCTCGGTGTACGTGCCGGTGGTGGGGGCGTCCACGGCGTACGGGGTCCTCAGCGTGGTGCGCCCGGCGACGGCGGACGCCTCCTCGGCACCCCTGGACCGCGACCGCCTCACCGAGGCGGCACAGGCCCTGGGCGCCGCCCTCCTCGAACTGGAGGCGGACGGCCCCGCCGTCGTCTGGGACGGCGAGCCGCTCTCCGTACCGCCCCCGGACGACGTCTGCGCACCGGAGCAGACAGGCGGCGGCGCGGCCGATCTGCTCCCCGAGGGAGTGTTCACACTGGACCGCCTCGGGCGGTTCAGCTACGTCAACCCGCGTGCCGCCCTGCTCCTCGGCCGGCCGCGCGCCGAACTTCTGGGGCAGTCCCTGTGGCACGCGGTGCCGTGGCTGGAGCAGCCCGCGTACGAGGACCAGCTGCGCGGCGCCCTGCTGTCCAGGGACCCGGTGCACTTCCAGGTCAGACGCCCGCCGGCCCCCGGTGCGGGGCCGGGGGCCGGGGAGCGGTACGGCGACCGGCTCTCGCTGTCCGCGTACCCCGGCCCCGACGGTCTGACGTTCACGGCGGTCCCGGTGGGCCGGGAGGCGGAGGCCACCACTGCCGCCTCCCACCCCGGCGCCGCCGGGGCCGTCAGCGACCCGCCGTTCGGGCCCCTGACGGCCCCGGCGGCGCTCGCGGACGTCCCGGCCTCGGCCGCCGCGCCCACGAACGGAACGGACTCCCTCTACCCGCCGGTCATCCTCGCCCTGGCCCTGAGCGAGGCGGTCACCGCCCGCCAGGTCTCCGCCGTGGTGATGCAGGAGCTGCTCCCGGCGTTCGGCGGCCGCCGCCTGGCCATCTACCTGCTCCAGGACCGCCACCTCTACCTCGCCTGGGAGAGCGGCTTCCCCAAGGGCTTCCTGGACCCGTTCGACGGGGTCGCGCTCGACGTACGGCTGCCCGGCGTCGAGACGCTGACCAGCGGCCGCCCGCTTTTCTTCGAGTCGATGCAGCAGCTCGCGGCGGCCTACCCC
Source organism: Streptomyces melanogenes (assembly GCF_014649795.1). GTDB lineage: Bacteria > Actinomycetota > Actinomycetes > Streptomycetales > Streptomycetaceae > Streptomyces > Streptomyces noboritoensis. Next base: position 425,717 of record NZ_BMTS01000001.1, on the reverse strand, counting down.
GGCATCGCCCTCGACGCCGAGCAGGGCGCCCGCGCCTTCCTGCCGCTGATCGCCTCCGGACGGCCGGTCGGCTCCTGCATCCTCGGCTTCGACCGGCCGCGCGGCTTCAGCCCGCAGGAGCGCACGGTCCTCACCGCGCTCGCCGGCCTGGTCGCCCAGGCCCTGGAGCGGGCCCAGCGCTACGACACGGAGGCCGCCCTCGCCCGCGGCCTCCAGGCGGCCCTGCTCCCCCACCGCCTCCCCGTCCACCCCCAGGTGGAGACGGCGGGACGGTATCTGCCCGGCACCCAGGGCATGGACGTGGGCGGCGACTGGTACGACGTCGTCGAGGCCGGGGACGGGCTCGCCCTGGTCATCGGCGACGTGCAGGGGCACGGCGTGCAGGCCGCCGCCACCATGGGCCAACTGCGCAGCGCGGTACGGGCCTTCGCGCTCGGTGGGCATCCGCCCGAGGAGGTCATGAGCGGCACCAACCGGCTGCTCATCGACCTCGACCCAGGCCAGTTCGCCAGCTGCTGCTACATCCGGCTCGACCCGCTCACCGGCGCCGCCCGGGCCGCCCGCGCCGGACACCCGCAGCCGCTGCTGCGCCGCCCCGACGGCCGCACCGAGGTCCTGGACCTGCCCGGCGGCGTGGTGCTGGGGGTGGCCCCGGACGCCGTGTACCCGGTGGTGGACCTGCACCTGGAGCCGGGCGCGGTGCTCGCCCTGTACACCGACGGGCTGGTCGAGCGGCCGGGCACCGACATCGACGAGGGCATCGAGCGGCTCCGCGCGGCCCTGGCCCGGGCCGCCACCCCCACCCGCCGCACCGGCCCGTCCCTGGGCGGCACCGCGGACCTGCTCATCGAGGAGGCCCGCCAGGCCACCGACCGCCCGGACGACATCGCGCTCCTGCTGACCACCCGCCGCGCCACCCGCTGACGCGCCCTCCCCCGGCGACCGTGACCTTCGCCGCAAACCGTGCCCGCCCGTTGTGGACCGGCCCGGGAGCTGATCAAGTACGTACGACATCACGTACGAGCGCGCCGCGCGGCTGTTCCGCCAGGGCGGGAGACGCGCGAGACCAGGAGAACGCCCCATGACGACCGGGTACTTCACGTCCGTGGACGACGTCTCCGCGCGCCTCGCCGAGACCGGCTATCTGGCCTCGCAGGCGGTCGCCACCACCGTCTTCCTCGCCGACCGGCTCGGCAAGCCGCTGCTCGTCGAGGGCCCGGCGGGCGTCGGCAAGACGGAGCTGGCCAAGGCGGTCGCCCAGGTCGCGGGCGCCGAGCTCATCCGACTCCAGTGCTACGAGGGCGTCGACGAATCCCGCGCGCTGTACGAGTGGAACCACGCCAAGCAGCTGCTGCGGATCACGGCGGGCCGCGACGAGTCGTGGGACGAGACCCGCACGGACATCTTCGGCGAGGAGTTCCTGCTCTCCCGGCCGCTGCTCACGGCCATCCGAGGCAGCGACCCCAAGGTCCTGCTCATCGACGAGATGGACAAGGCGGACGTGGAGGTCGAGGGGCTGCTCCTGGAGGTCCTCAGCGACTTCCAGGTCACCGTCCCGGAGCTGGGCACCATCACGGCGACCCGCCGCCCGTTCGTGGTGCTCACCTCCAACGCGAGCCGCGAGCTCTCCGAGGCCCTGCGCCGCCGCTGCCTCTTCCTCCACATCGGCTTCCCCGAGGAGGAGTTGGAGCGCCGGATCGTCCGGATGAAGGTGCCCGGGCTCGACGAGGCGCTGGCCGCGTCCGTGGTGCGGGCGGTCGGGGCGCTGCGGGCGATGGACCTGCGCAAGGTGCCGTCGGTGTCGGAGACGGTCGACTGGGCCCGTACGCTGCTCGCGCTCGGCGCCGACACCCTCGACGAGAACGTGGTGCGCGACAGCCTCGGCGTCCTGCTCAAGCATCAGGACGACATGCTGAAGGCCGCCGCCAAACTCGACCTGGACGCCGTGTGACCGCGCTCCCCGACCGGGTCATCGAGCTGGTGCGGACGCTGCGGACGCACGGGCTGCGGATCGGCCCGGGCGAGACCGTCGACGCCGCGGCCGCCTTGGAGGTGCTCGGCCTCGGCGACCGCGAGCGGGTGCGGGAGGGGCTGGCGGCGGCGCTGCTGCACCACGAAGGGCAGCGGGCGGTCTTCGATCCGGTCTTCGACCTGTACTTCCCGCTGCGCGTCGGCGCGCCGGCAGCGTCCGGCGACACGGCCGAGCTGCGCGAGCGGCTGGCCGCGGCGCTCGCCGCCAACGACCAGGCGGCCCTCGGCCAGTTGGCGGCCGAGGCGGTGGACAGCCTCGGCGGCTACGGCGCCTCGCCGGGCTCGGACGGCTTCTCCGCGCACCAGACCCTGGACCGGCTGCGGCCCCAGACGCTGCTGGCGCGGGTACGGGCCACGCTCGCCCAGGGAGCCCAGGGCTCTCAGGCCGCCGACTTCACCGACCGGCTCACCGACGACGAGATCCGCCGCCGCATCGAGGGGTTCCGGCAGCGGGTGGGCACCGAGGCGCGCCGCCGGGTGGCCGAGCGGCGCGGCGCGGACGAGATCGCGCGCCGGGCCCTGCGGCCCACTGCCGACCGGGTCGACTTCCTGGTGGCGGGCCGCGCCCAACTCGACGAGCTGCGCGGGTCGGTGCATCCACTGGCGCGCAAACTGGCCACCCGCCTGGCGGCGCGCCGCCGCCGCGCGGCCCGGGGGCGCATCGATCTGCGCCGCACCCTGCGCGGCTCCCTGTCGACCGGCGGCGTCCCGATGCGCCCGGTGCTGCGCCGCCGCCGTCCGGCCCGTCCCGAGCTGGTGCTGCTCTGCGACGTGTCCGGCTCGGTGGCGGGGTTCGCGAACTTCACGATGCTGCTCGTCCAGGCGCTGCACGACCAGTTCAGCAAGGTGCGGGTGTACGCGTTCGTCAACCGTGTGGACGAGGTCACCGGTCTGCTGCGCAAGGGCGCGGCGGACCCGGCGGGCCTCGGCGACCGCATCGCCGGTGAGGCGGCGGTGACCGGCTGGCACGGCAGCAGCGACTACGGCACCTCGCTCGGGGAGTTCGCCGAGCGCCACCTCGACGCGGTCGGCCCGCGCACCGCCGTCTTCGTCCTGGGCGACGCCCGTACCAACATGGCCGACCCGAACCTGCCCGCGCTGCGCCGCATCGCGGAGCGCGCCCGCCGGGTCTACTGGCTCAACCCCGAACCGGCGTCCCAGTGGGGCACCGGGGACTCGGCCGCGCTCGCCTACGCCGAGCTGGTCGAGATGCACGTGTGCCGCAACGCGCACCAGCTCGGCGGCCTGGTCGCCCGGCTGCTGCCGGTGTGACGGGGCCGCCGGACAGGCCCTAACCGCGGGCGGGTTCGATGTTCTGGTTGGCGTGGAAGAGGTTGTGCGGGTCGTACGCGCGCTTGACCGCGGCCAGGCGGTCGTACTGGTCGCGGTAGGTGGCCCGGACCCGCTCCTGGCCCTCGCCGGCCCCGATGAAGTTCACGTAACTGCCGCCCATCGAGTGCGGGTGCAGCTCCTCCCAGTAGTCCACGCACCACTGCCTGATGGTCTCGGCGTTGGCCGGGTCGGGATCGATGCCGCCGATGACGCCGGACCAGACGGCGTCCCGGTAGCCCCAGGCCGTGTCGCCCGGCTTGATCCGGTGGGCGGCGCCGTCGACCGGGTACAGGTGCATGGTCGACAGGCCGGTGGGGATGCCCTCGGCGTACTTGGCGTGGACGTCGATGGACCCGTCGGTGATCCGGTCGAAGAAGTCACCGCGCCAGTACCACTGCAGGCCCTTGGGGATCAGCTCGTCGAACATGCTCTGCACCATCGGGTACGGCATGGGCGCCGTGAAGTGGAAGGCGGGCGGGCCGGGTTCGCCGACCGGTTCGAAGACCTTGTCGGCCTGGTCCGGGTCGCCGGTCCAGCACCACACCACGCCGCACATCTTCTGCCCGTGGATCTCCTCCGGGAACGGCGGCCCCGGCGGGACGACGAGCACCGCGAAGAACCCGTTGAGGTCCTCGGGTGCCTGCGGCAGGAACTCGCGGTACCAGCGCAGTACGTCGCCGATGCGGTCCAGCGTCCAGACGGTGACGCCGAGCACCACGGTGTGCACCGGGTGCAACGAGAAGGTGAAGGCGGTGACGACGCCGAAGTTCCCGCCGCCGCCGCGCAGCGCCCAGAACAGGTCCGGGTGGTTGCGCTCGTTGGTGGTGACGAAGCTGCCGTCCGCCAGCACCACGTCGGCGGCCAGCAGGTTGTCGATGGTCAGGCCGTACTTGCGGGTCAGATGGCCGTGGCCGCCGCCCAGGGTCAGCCCGCCGACGCCGGTCGTCGACATGATGCCGGCCGGGGTGGCCAGGCCGAACGCGTGCGCCGCGTGGTCCAGGTCGCCGAGCAGGGACCCGCCGCCGACCTGGGCGATCTCCGCCGAGGGATCGACGCGCACCCAGCGCATGGGCGACAGGTCGAGGGTGACGCCGTCGTCCACCAGGCACAGGCCCGCGCCGCTGTGGCCGCCACCGCGCACGGCGAGTTCGAGGCCGTGGTCGCGGACGAAGTCGACCGCGTCGATGACGTCGCCCGCGTCCGCGCACCGGACGACCGCGGCGGGCCGCCGGTCGATCATCGCGTTGTAGATCGTGCGGGCTTCGGTGTACTCCTGGTCCTGCGGGCCGATGACCGGGCCGCGCAGTACGGTCCGCATCGCCTCCAGCGTGGTGCCGTCCATGGCGATCTCCTAGCAGCGGCACGGTACGGTCCGTGATCCCGCCCGGCCCTTCCCCTGCTGGGCCGCCGGTGGGTTGCTGCGCGCGCCGGTGCCCCGGCGTCCCACCGGTCTCGGCCGGCACGGGCGCCACAGGGCTGACACCTCAAGCGTCTCGCCGCGGGCGAAGACTCGCAAACCCCGGCCGGCGCGGCCCGGCTCCGGAGATGACCGGGCCCGTTCGCGGGCGCACGATGGGGGCATGGACGGCCCTTTCGGTGACATCAGTACGCCGGGGCGCCTCGCCGACCCGGCGGAGGGCGTCAGCCCCGAGGAACTCGCCCTGGCGGCCCGCAACCACGGGCTGCCGCTCGAGGCCCTGCGCTACGACGTCACCCCGCCCGGGCTGCACTACGTCCTGGTCCACTACGACATCCCGTACGCCGAAGCGGACCACTGGCAGCTCACCGTAGGCGGCCGGGTGCGCACCGCGCTCACCTTCGACCTGGCGGCCCTGCGCGCCTTCCCGGCGGTCACCCACCGGGTGACGATGGAGTGCGCGGGCAACGGCCGGGCCCGGCTCTCCCCGCGCCCGGTCAGCCAGCCCTGGCTGGTCGAGGGGGTGGGGACCGCCGAGTGGACCGGAGTGCCGCTGTGCGCCCTGCTCACCGAGGCGGGGGTGGAGCCGGGCGCCGTCGAGGCGGTGTTCACCGGCGCGGACCACGGCGTCGAGCGCGGTGTGGAACAGGACTACCAGCGCAGTCTGCCGCTGGCGGACGCGCTCGGTCCGGATCCCGAGGTGCTGGTGGCGTACGAGATGAACGGCGCCCCGCTCCCGCCGCAGCACGGCCACCCGCTGCGGCTCGTGGTCCCGGGGTGGTACGGCATGGCCCAGGTGAAGTGGCTACGTGACATCACGCTCACGGCGACCCCGTTCACCGGCTTCCAGCAACAAGTGGCCTACCGCCTCCGGCAGTCCGCCGGTGATCCCGGCGAGCCGGTGACCCGGATCGCCCCGCGCGCCCTGATCATCCCGCCGGGCTTCCCGGACTTCATGTCCCGCACGCGTGTCGTACGCCCCGGCCCCTGCGTGTTGGAGGGCCGGGCCTGGTCGGGGCGGGCGCCGATCACCCGGGTCGAGGTGAGCACGGACGACGGGCGTGGTTGGTACGACGCCGAACTCGCCCCGGCGCACGGCCACGACTGGGCCTGGCGCCACTGGCGGGCACCCTGGACCGCCACCCCCGGCAGCCACGTCCTGAGCGGCCGCGCCACCGACGCGAGCGGCGCCACCCAGCCGCTCACCCAGCCCTGGAACCGGGGCGGCTTCGCCAACAACCTGGTCCAGCGGGTCAGTGTGTACTGCCCGCCGGACGGCTGAGCCGGACGGTGTGTGCGCTCAGGAGGGCTTGGTGGCGGAGAGCGCGGTGACCTTCACGGTGTTCTCGCACTCGGCGAACACCCCGTCGTCCATGGCGGTCTGGTGGTGCCCGGCGCCCGGCACCCCGAGGACGAGGGTCGGGTACGAGTGCGGCGTGGAGCCGGACACGCAGTACCCGTCGGCCTCGCCCTGGACCTGGACGAAGGTGAGCTTCGTCCAGGCGTGTGCGCCCGGGGCGAGCGTGACCGTGGAGGCGGTGCCGATGTGGGTGGCGGTGAGGGGGACGTTGTGGTCCGGGGAGCCGTTGCCCGCGCCGGCGACCGTGACGAACCCCTTCACCGTGCAGGGGTGCGCGGAGGTGTTGGCGAAGCCGACGACCGCCGCACCCGTGCCCGTGCCCTCCGGGTGCTTGGCCGGCTGGTGGGCCGGGGTGACCTTCAGGTCGCTGATCCCGCACTTGGGGGCCGCGTGCTTGGGCTTGGCGGTCCCGACCGGGGCCGTGGGGGCCTTCGTGGTGGGTTCGGCGGTGTGCGGCGTGGCCTTGGCGGTCGGGATGACCGGGGACGCGGCCCCCGTGTCGGGTCCCTTGCCGCCGCCCGGCTCACAGCCGACCACCAGCACACCGGCCACCACGGCCGTCGCCGCAACCGTCATCGCACGTCGCACGTTCGAGTAGTCCATGACTCCCCCGAGGATATGGCCGGCACACCCCGGCACTCGCCGTACAACACACCGCGGCGGCCGCATTGGTTCACACGTACGCACCCGTGTGGCACGACGGTTACAAACCCCCGCCCAAGAGCGCCGAAAGCGGCACATCCGCGACCTCGGCAGCGGGACGCGACAGATACAGCGCGGTGTGGAAAGCGCCCTCGCTCTCCTTGCCCCGGGGGTCCTCACCGGCCGCGGTCACCGCGTCGACGGCGTAGCGCCGCTCCCGTTCATCGGTGAAGCGGCGCTGCGGGAAGGTGGGCGCGATCAGCTTCTCGGTGACGAGGCCGTAGGCGGCGAGGCTGCGGGCGATGGCCCGGTAGGAGCCGGTGCGCAGGACGAACGCCGCCACCCACACGGGCACCTCGATGCTCGCGAGGAGCGGGGCGAAGGTGCGGGCGGACAGGAAGCTGGCTCCGCCGGTGACGGTGATCAGCCGCGTGTGCCGTACGGCCCGGACCAGCGCCCGGCTCGGCGGCGCCGCCTCCAGGTTCTCGGCGAAACCCTCGTCGAGCAGACCCACCGACCGCGCGTAGGCGATGGCGTGCGCGGCCATGTCGAGCCCGATGACGCGCACCGCGTCGGGGCGGCGGCGGGCCGCGTAGAACGAGCGGTCGCGCGCTTCGAGCTCGGTGGTGGTGAGCGCGGCGGCGCCCGCCGAGGCGTAGTGCTCGTACAACTCCTCCAGCGTCAGGTCGTGCTGGAGGAGAGCGGCGTTGACGCCGTACGAGCAGCAGAGGTCGAGCACGGTCGCCGGGCCCTGCTCGCGCCCGGCGGCCGTACGTGCGGCGAGCAGGCGCCGGAACACGCTCTGGGCGTGGTGGGGTGTCCGGTACCCCCAGGGGCGCAGCGCACGGAAGTAGGCGCGCGGGTCGGGCTGGTCGTAGGCGTCGTCGAAGCGCGTCATCCCGTGGGCGCCGGTGCGGGACGGACGCAACACGTCGTCCGGCGCGGGCACTTGGCCCCTCGGCAGTGCCTCGGTCATGGCCGCCGCCCCTCCCCGCCCCGTGCGCGCCGCCGGTGCGTACGAAGCCATACGTAACGTGCCGCGCGGGCGGCGGGGAAGGGCGCGAATCCGCCAGGGCGGGCGCGTCAGCGGAAGGCCGCCACGACCGCGCCCCACTGGGCCGTCGTGGTCCCGGTCGCCGCGCACGACGCGTCGTCCGATGCGATGCGGTAGGCGCCGGACAGCCGGTAGGACGACAGCCGGAGCGCGGGCAGGGCGTTCCACTCGGCCGAATAGGTGGGCGCGGTACCGCTGTTGGTGCCCACGGCGGCCACCACCAGGTCACCGCCCGTGCACTCCAGCTTGCTGTGGCTGGTGGTGAAGGCGGTGCCGCCGGCCTCACCGTGGGCGCGCGCCCACGCGGCGACCGTGTTGATGCCCCGGAACTCGTCGACCGCGACGTGGTACTTACTGGCCCACGGATACACCACCCGGATCGAGTCGGCGGTGGTGAGCGCGTGCACGTGGAAGGCCGCCAGGAGCAGGGTGCGGTGCCTGCGGGAGTCGGTGACGTCGCCCGCGACGACGAACCGGTCCCCCTGGGTGTCGGTCACCGCGACGGGGCCGGGGCAGGTGCTGGTCAGCATGACGCTGACGATCAGCGCGTCCCCGCCGGTCACCGGGGACGTCACCGGAAGATCGACGTCCGTGTCGGAGAGGATCTGCGCGTCGGACGCGGGGCGGCCCACCCAGTCGGGGCGTGCCCGCACGAAAAGCTTCGGAGAATCGCCGGTGGGCGAACGGCCGGGGTCGGCGGAGGCGGGCGGCCGGGGGTCGGCCGAGATGGGCAGACCGGGGTCGGTGCTCCGCGACGCGGTCGCGGGCGGACAGGTCTCGGGACCGCCCCCTCCCGGCGAACCGCCCGCCGAGCCGCCAAGACCGAACACGGTCACGGCCCCGAGCACCGCGCCGGCCCCCAGCAGGCCGCCGTACGTCAGCGCACGGCTCCGGGGACGGAACGCGGCGCGCGGTGCGGCGGACACCTCGGGCACGGCGGCGACCGCCTGCCGAACGTCCCCTTCCGGTACCTCCGTCTCCACCGCTGTCTGAACCTCCCCTTCCGGGCGCTCGGCGGCCCGCTCCGCCGCCTCCGGTTCCGCTTCACCGTCCCCACCCGCGCTTTTGGCCGAATCGAGCCGGATGCGCGTCCACGCGTCCTTCCACCTCGCCAGCGCGTCCCCTCGTACACCGAAGGCCTGGAGCAGCGCCTGCACCCGGTCCCACGGCGGCAGCGACGGGCGCTCGTCGTTGAGCGCGTGGGCGATGGTGGTGCGCGGCAGCCCGGTGCGCCGCTGCAACTCGCGCAGGGAAAGGCTCTCCACCGCCTTGAGCGCCCTCAGCGCGCCGATGAACTCCCCCACCGTCCCCAGCGCCCCCGGATCCGGCAGGCCACCGCCGTCCGGTTTCGGTCTGTCACTCCCGTTGCTCGTCATGACTCCCCCATCGACCTCGTGGCCCCGGCCGGATGTGACCGTCGGGCGGCCGGATCGTACGCCGAGCGCGGCCACCGCCGATATGGATCAATCAGCCACGCCCCGACGCCCCTTGACCAGCCGCGCGGCCGAGGAGCCGCAACCGGCGGCACCCGCCCTTGGCCCGCTCGCACCGGGCCCCGGCATGATCGGGAGTGACGACGCACCAACCCTCACCTGGAGGACGACCATGCCGTTCCAGCCCGACCGACTCTCCGTTCCGCTCGTCCAGGCGCCGATGGCGGGCGGTGCCTCCACGCCTGAACTGGCCGCCGCCGTCAGCGAAGTGGGCGGACTCGGCTTCCTGGCCGCCGGATACCGCACCGCGCAGGGCTTGCGGGAGCAGATCGTCCGGACCCGGGAGCTGACGGGCGGCCCGTTCGGGGTCAACCTCTTCGTGCCGGGTCCCCCGGCCTCGTCGAGCGCCGGGGCGGTGGCCGCCTACCGCGAGGAACTCCTGGCCGACGCCGCCGAGTACGGCATCACCCTGCCCGTACCCGCCGACGACGCGGATGACGACGAGTGGGACGAGAAGGTCGACGTCCTGGTGCGCGAGCCCGTGCCGGTGGTGTCCTTCACCTTCGGGCTGCCCGGCGCGGCCGTCGTCGAGGCGCTGCACCGGGCGGGCAGCCGGCTGATCGGCACCGCCACCACGCTCGCCGAGGCCGAGGCGGCCGAGGCCCTGGGACTGGACGCGCTCTGCCTCCAGGGCCCGGACGCGGGCGGCCACCGGGCCACCCACGACGCCGGTGCCGAGCCGTCGGACCTGCCGCTGCCCGACCTCCTGTCGGCCGTCCGCGAACGCGTGCGGATCCCCCTGATCGCGGCGGGCGGCCTCGGCACCGGCGAGGACATCGCGGCCGTGCTGGCGGCCGGTGCCGTCGCCGCGCAGCTCGGTACCGTATATCTGCGCACCCATGAGTCGGGGGCCTCGCGGACGCACCAGGACGCGCTGGTCGACCCGCGCTTCACCGAGACCGTGGTCACGCGCGCCTTCTCCGGACGGCCCGCGCGGGGCCTGCGCAACCGGTTCATCGACGCGCACGACGCAACCGCCCCCGATGCGTATCCGCAGGTCCACCACCTGACCAAGGGCCTGCGCGCGGCCGCGGCCAAGAACGGGGACGCGGAGCGGCTGCATCTGTGGGCGGGCAGCCGCCACCACCTGGCCCGCGCCGTACCGGCCGCCTCCCTCACCCGTGACTTGTGGGAGGAGACGCGGGCAGCCGCCCAGTGATCCGCTCCCCCCAGTCCGCGCGCGTTTGACAGGTCTTCGCCACGGACACCATGATTCCACTAGTCACCTAGTGGAATCATGGAAAGGGGGGAGGCGTGCGCGACATGACCGCTCCTGGCGCGGCCGACACCCGGTGGGCCCTGGAAGCGCGTGGGCTGGGGAGGAAATACCGTCGGGGCTGGGCCCTGCGGGACTGCACCTTCCGGATTCCGGCCGGGCGCATCTGCGGCCTGGTGGGCCCCAACGGCGCCGGAAAGAGCACCCTGCTGAACCTGGCGACCGGGCTCGTCGAGCCGAGCGCCGGGGAGCTGCGGATCTTCGGCACCCCGGCCGACTCGCCCGCCGCGCTGCCCCGGTACGCGTACCTCGCCCAGGACAAGCCGATGTTCAAGCGGTTCACCGTGGCCGAGTCGCTGCGGCTGGGCCAGGAGCTCAACCCGGGCTGGGACCAGGCGGCGGCCGAGCGCATCGTGCGTGGCGGAGGGATCCCGCTGGACGCCCGGATCGGCAGCCTCTCCGGCGGCCAGCGCACCCGCGTGGCCTTCGCGCTCGCCTTCGGCAAGCGGCCCGAGCTGCTGCTCCTGGACGAGCCGATGGCCGATCTCGACCCGGTCGCCCGCGACGAGCTGAGCTCGCTGCTGATGTCCGAGGCCGTCGAGCGCGGCACCACGGTCCTGATGTCCTCCCACATGCTCAGCGAGCTTGAGCACATGTGCGACTACCTCCTCGTCCTCGCCGACGGCCGGGTCCGGATGGCCGGTGAGACCGACGAGCTGGTGCCGATGCACACCCTGGTCACCGGGGTCGCCACCGACCAGGGCCTGCCCGCCGGGCTGGCCACCCACACGGTGATCGAATCCCGCACCGCGGGACGGCAGTTCACCGCGATGGTGCGCACCGAGGGCCCGCTGACCGGCGACTGGCAGCTCGCCGAGCCCAGCATGGAAGAAGTACTGCTCGCCTACCTCCGCAACCCCGAGGCGCCCGCGCTGCTTTCCCCGGCCGCCGCTCCCGGCCACCAAGAGGAGTACGCCGTATGAGCACGCTCACCCGCCCCGCCGTCACCGACGGGCCGACCCGCACCGCGCCCCGGAGGGTGCGCGGACTGCTCTGGCTGGTGACCCGCCAGCACCGGGCCGTCCTCATCGCCTGCGCCGCGGCCGTCGTCATCGGCTCGGCCTGGATCGTCTACCAGCGCGGCAACCTCCTCCACGACGCGCACGCCGCCGGCTGGCCCGGCACCGGTGTCGACGAGATCGACGGCAATCTGCGCCTGCGGCTGGAGAAGCAGTTCGACGAGATCGCCTCCTACGTGGGGTATCTCCCGCTGCTCTTCGGCATCTTCCTCGGCGCCCCGCTGCTCTCCGCGGACCAGGAGAACGGCACGGCGCGGCTGGTCACCACCCAGTCGGTGCCCCGCGCGCGCTGGCTGCTGTGGAAGCTCGGCTTCGCCGTGACCCTCGTCGTGGTGACCACGGCGATCCTGGGCACGCTGCTGACCTGGTACTGGCACACCGCCCGGCCGTTCGTCTCCCGCGACTGGCTCGATGAGACGATCTTCGTCAACACGGGCCCCGTCCTGCTCACGACGGCGCTGTTCACCCTGTCCCTGGGCATCGTCATCGGCGCGCTGGTGCGCCGTGCGGTGACCGCGATGACGCTCACGTTCTTCGGCGTGTTCGCCTTCTCGGTGGTCTTCGACTACTTCAAGCCGCACCTCGGCACACCCCGCCGGGTTGCGTTCCCCCTCAACGGCGAACACCCGGCGGTGCTCGACGGCGCGGTGCAGGTGGACCAGTGGGTCGGCACCGCCTCCGGAAAGCTCTACGGGTGGGGCACCTGCGTCAACGAGGCCGACTCCGACGCCTGCCGCGCCCGGAAGGGCATCGTCAACTCGGTGTGGGACTACTTCGGTTACGACCAGATGGCCACCCTCCAGTGGACGGCTGCCGCCCTGCTGGTCGTGGCGAGCGCGGTCCTGCTGGCGCTGGCCGTGTGGCGGACCCGCCGCCAGGCGTTCTAGCCCGCTCCGGCGCGGCGCGCGAAACCGCTGCGCATAGGCTGTAAGCCACTGTACGAAGGGGTTTGCGCCCCGGGACTTGAAGCCCGTGGGCGCGCCCGCCCGACACATCCGAAGCGAAGGAGGCAGGTGCGATGGTCGTGTTCCGCGTGGACCGCCGCAGCGGCCTGCCCGCCTACCTCCAGATCGTCCACCAGGTGGAGCAGGCGCTGCGCATGGGGGCGTTGGCCGAGGGCGACAAACTGCCGACGGCGGCGCAGGTGGCCGCCACCACGAAGGTGAACCCCAACACCACCCTCAAGGCCTACCGGGAGCTGGAGCGCTCCGGCCTCGTCGAAGTGCGCCAGGGGGCGGGGACGTTCATCACCCGCTCGCTCGCCACCCCGCAGACCGCTCCGGAGTCACCGCTGCGCGCCCGGCTCGGCGAGTGGCTGCGCGAGGCGCGGGCGGAGGGTATGACCGAACACGACGTCACGACGCTCTTCGACGCCCTGCTCGGCGAGACGTTCCCGGCGGCGACGCCGACACACACCCACGCACACTGAGCGCCGCCCGGCCCCGAGGCCGAGCGGCGCACCCGTCTGCGCTCCCGCCTACGCGGAGCGGCGCACCCGGGCCGCCTTGCGCGCCTCGGCGAGCTGCTGGGCCTCGGTGGTCCGGCGGCTGCCGCCGGAGCGGCCGGGCCGCCCGGGGGTGGTGCCGATGCCCCGGAACGGGGCCCCGCCGCGCTTGGGGCGCTCGGCCGCCGGAGCGTTGCCGATCGGCACGCCCGACGGGGTCTTCGCCCCGGTGATACGGCTCAGCGCGGCCTCGCCGGAGCGGACCTGGGTGATCTGCGGCCGGATGCCGGCGTCCGCCATCAGCCGGGTCATGTCGCGGCGCTGGTTCGGCGTCACCAGCGTGACGACGCTGCCGGACTCACCCGCACGAGCGGTACGGCCACCCCGGTGCAGGTAGTCCTTGTGGTCGGCGGGCGGGTCGACGTTGACGACCAGGTCGAGGTCGTCGACGTGGATGCCCCGGGCCGCGACGTTGGTCGCCACCAGCGTGGTGACCTGCCCGTCCTTGAACTGGGCCAGGGTGCGCGTGCGCTGCGGCTGCGACTTGCCGCCGTGCAGCGCGGCCGCCCGTACGCCGCTGCTCATCAGGTGCTTGGTGAACTGGTCGACGGCGTGCTTGGTGTCCAGGAACATGATCACCCGGCCCTCGCGGGCGGCGATCTCCGTGGCGGTGGCGTACTTGTCGGCGCCGTGCACGTGCAGTAGGTGGTGTTCCATCGTGGTGACCGTGGCCGCCGAGGGGTCGACGGAGTGGACCACCGGGTCGGTCAGGTACTGACGCACCAGCAGGTCCACGTTGCGGTCCAGGGTGGCCGAGAACAGCATCCGCTGGCCGCCGGGGCGCACCAGGTCGAGCAGCTCGGTGACCTGCGGCATGAAGCCCATGTCGGCCATCTGGTCGGCCTCGTCCAGGACGGTGATGTCCACTCGGTCCAAACGGCAGTCGCGGCGCTCGACGAGGTCCTTGAGGCGGCCGGGCGTCGCCACGACGACCTCGGCGCCCGAGCGCAGCGCCCCGGCCTGCCGTCCGATCGACATCCCGCCGACGACGGTGGCCAGGCGCAGCCTCAGCGACCTGGCGTACGGGGTGAGCGCGTCGGTGACCTGCTGGGCCAGCTCACGGGTGGGGACGAGCACCAGGGCCAGCGGCTGCTTGGAGTCGGCGCGCTTGCCTGCCGTACGGGCCAGGAGCGCGAGGCCGAAGGCGAGGGTCTTGCCCGAGCCGGTGCGGCCCCGGCCCAGGACATCGCGGCCCGCGAGCGAGTTCGGCAGGGTGGCCGCCTGGATCGGGAACGGCACCGTCACGCCCTCGGCGTCGAGCGCCGCGAGCAGCGGGGCCGGCATGTCCAGGTCGGCGAACGCCTCGGCCGGAGGCAGGGCCGGGGTGACGGTGGTGGGGAGGGTGAACTCGCCCTGCGGGGCGGTGGGGCGCCGGGTGCGGCCGCCGGAGCGGCTCTGCGCCTGGGCCTGCGCCTGTGCGCGGTAGCGGGCGCCGCCGGAGCCGGATCCCTTGCGGGCGCCGAACGAGCGGTCATTCGTGCGAGCTGATCGGTTCATGCAGAACCTTCCTCGATATGGCACGTATCGAGGAATTCGCGGCAGAAATGACTGCCGGGGAATCGCAAGAACGAGCCGAAAGAAAAGACGAGAACGAGCCCGGTCCGGCCGCGTCACTGCGGGCGGTCGTCGGGCCTCGGAATACCTGGCGCGCGCCGGCCCGGGCGGATGATCCCGGCGGGGCGGTGGCGCGTACGGCGGTACCCGGTGTCACGCGCGGCGTGGAGTGCCGTCCACGGCGCGGCGGGCACGCGCGCCACGAGGGGTGCGTGCCCGGAGACAGCAACGAGCTGGGGCCCGTACACAAGGTGCGGGCCCCAGCTGCGTCATACCTGCGCTTCAGCGACGTCAGGCGGGGAGGATGTTCTCCGCCTGCGGGCCCTTCTGGCCCTGCGTGACGTCGAAGGTCACCTTCTGGCCTTCCTGAAGCTCACGGAAGCCCTGGGTGGCGATGTTCGAGTAGTGGGCGAAGACGTCCGGGCCGCCACCCTCCTGCTCGATGAAGCCGAAGCCCTTTTCCGAGTTGAACCACTTCACGGTGCCAGTAGCCATGTCATATCTCCTTCGGGGCATTGCCCTGGGGTCCACACTGTGCGAACCCCGGCGTCGCCGTGATGATTGCCCCGTCCGGAAAAAGCACCGGAAATACAAAAGTGCCCGACGGTTAGACCGTCCAGGCACTTGAAGTCTTTGGGAACCACAACTGCAACTGGATCAACCGTAGCACGATGCGGCCGTCCCGTACAGCAAATGCCGACTTTTCCAGCCGCTCCCCCGGGAATCCCCAACCCCCGTGGAAAAAATCCCCGAACCCGCCCCCGACCTGCCCCAACAGATATTTGCTTACGTAAAGCATACTTTCGGCGTACGGGGAGGAGAGGCGGGGCGACGCGCAGAAGGCTCCCGGGGTGCGCCCCCTGCCTGTGCCAGAGTGTGCCCGTGCTCACCGAGGCCCCGCGGCTCCCCGTCCTCACGGCCGACTTCACCTCCCCCGCGCAGTGGGTCGCGGGCCGCTCCTGGGCGTATCCGGACGGCGGCCCGGTCAACCCCGGCGACGACAAGACCACCTGGTCCCGGACGCCGCGTACAGCCGCTCCGGCACGTTCTGGGGGCGGCGCCGCCTCGAGGGCACGTGGAGCACGGGGCTGCTGACCACCGAGGGCAGCGACGAGGACTTCGTGGTGCGCGCGGGCGACGTCCTGGAGGCCCGGGTGCGGCTGCCGCACGCCGAAGGGGCCTGGCCGGCGATCTGGACCTGGCGGGACGGCGGCCAGGAGGTCGACGTGTTCGAGTACCACCCCGACAACCCCGACCTCCTGGAACTGACCAACCACGTCCGCGACGCCCACCACTCCCACCGCGCCCCGTCGATCGCCCCCGGCGCCCTCGTCGACCTCCGGGTGCGGTTCGGCGCCCGCTCGGTCACCTGGTGGGTCAACGGCACCCACGTCTTCGCCGACCACCGAGGAGTGGGCCGCACCTGGCACGCCCACCTCATCGTCAACCTCTCGATCAGCGCGGGCCGCTACCACCCGGCCCCGGCGCCGGGGGTGTCGGAGATGTCGTTCGAGGTCCCCGTGCTGCGGGTGTACCGCAGCACGGGGACCGTCGTGTGAGGCGGCTCCGCCCCGGACGGGGTCAGGTGCCGACGAGCGGCGCGGCGGCCGGGGCGGCGAGCCCCACCTCCACGCTGTCGCGGGTGCCCCACTTCCCGATCTTCCAGCAGGTGAACAGGGCGTAGAAGTACATCGGCCGCAGGATGAGCAGGCGCCACAGGCCGGTGAGGGGCGAGGTGAGGAACAGCGCCAGCCGGAACCATTGGGGCTCGTCGCTGCGGTCGATCGCGTAGAAGCGCAGGGCGATGAGGTAGTTGACGCCCAGCCCCACGATCACCGTCGAGGTGACGATGGCCCCGAGGTCGCGGGGGTGCGGGTCGGTGAAGAGGGCGGCCGGGATCACCACGGAGAGCACGAGCTGGATGAGCTCCATGACGGGCATCCAGAAGGCGATGCCGGTCATGGGCAGATATCTGAACCACCAGAAGCTGCGGACGAACGTGCCGCGCATCCACCGGAACTGCTGGTTGAGGTAGTGCCGGACGGAGACCGGTACGAGGGTGAAGCAGACGGCGGAGGGCTGGTGGACGGTGTCTCCGTCGAGCAGTCCGTACAGCGTGAACAGCGAGTCGTCGTTCATCTGCATGGGCCGGCCGCGGGAGCGCTCGTTCTCGTACACGCCCGCGTACTTGCGGATGGTCTCGGCGCGGTAGAAGGCGAGCGTGCCGGAGTTGACCATCACCCGCTTCATCGCGGACTGCGCGGAGCGCAGGCCTCGGGTGAAGGGGAGGTAGAGCATGCTCGTCATGAAGGTGAGCAGGTTGTCCCGGCTGTTGAGGACGACGACCATGCCCGCGACCGAGGTGACGCTGGGGTCGTGGAAGGGTTTGAGGCCTTCCATGACGGCCTTGCGGTCGAGTACGGAGTCGCTGTCGAGGGTGATGAAGATGTCCCCGTCGTCGTGCGCGAGGACTTCCATCTGGGCGTGGCGCTTGCCGCGGTTGGCGGTGCGCGTCCAGGTGGCCTGGACGCCCAGGCGGTCCGCCTCGGCGAGGAACCAGGCGTGGGTTTGGTCGTAGGTGACGGGTTGTCCGGTGGCCCGGTCGCACGAGCCGTCGTCCACCACGTGGATGCGGTTGGGCAGCCGGGTCTGCTCGAACAGCGACTGGATGCACTGCCGCAGGGCCGCCTCGTCCTCGTTGTACGCGGGGATCTGCACGGTCACGAGCAACGTGTCGAGCTGCCGCTGCTGCCGCGCGGTGACACTGACCGGCTTCTCCCGCCAGGCCAGCGGCACCCACCAGAGCAGCAGGAAGGACGCGGCCCAGGCCAGCGCGAGCCGGTTCCCGTGCCCCTGAAACGCCTGCGTCACCGCCAGCGCGTGCCACACTCCCCACCCCACGAACGCCGTGAACGGCAGTACGGCGAGGAGGGCGAGGCGCGGGAGGGGTGCGTAGGTCGCCGTGGGGATGCGCATCAGATGTCCCTGGGGGTCTTGCCCCGGCGGAAGCCGAGGCGGATGACGACCGCGCCCATGACGACGAGACCGGCGGCCAGGGCGCCGCGCGCCGTCGGCACTCGCCCTGACACCCCAAGTGCCATATGACCTGCACGGCTTGTCGGACTCGGCGCTGGGGGCGCACGCGGTTGCGGGCAATCTGGGGGTGCCTGCAACCGGAGGGTGTTTCAGAGGCAGGCTGCTGTGCTGTTGATGTCCTTCGTCTCCAGCACATGGACCCGGGCGCCCTCCGTCGCGACCGCGATCATCGCTCGGCCCAGTTGTTCCGTCGTGGTGACGTGGTTCGGGGCCAGGCGCTTCAGGGCGGGGTAGAGCGGCTTCGTGACCACGTACGCGGCGCGGTAGAGGCGGGTCTTCGAGGTGATTCCGTGCAGGGGCTGGATGTAGCCGGGGCGGAACATGTACGCGTCCAGGTCCAGCGCCAGCAGGTCGTTCTCCGTCTCGCCCTTGACCCGGGCCCACTTGATCCGGCCGCGCTCGGTGCTGTCGGTGCCCTGGCCGGAGACGTAGACGAAGGTGGAGCCCGGGTTCCAGGTGGACAGGGGGCGGGCGACCGCGAGGGTGAGATCATGGGTGATGGTGCGGTAGGCCGCCTCGTCCATGCCCGCCGAGGAGACGCCCAGGCAGAAGAAGCAGGCGTCGTATCCGGTGAGTCGGGCCTGGGTGCCGGGCTCGCTCATCAGGGCCGCCAGGTCGGGGTGGACGAGTTCGCTGAGTTTCGGGTGCGCGACGCCGAGCGCGGTGCGGCCCACGGCGAGGACGCTCTCGACCCTGTCGTCGCGCAGGCACTCCCGCAGCACACCCTGGCCGACCATGCCGGTCGCGCCGAAGAGGATCACCTTCATGGGCATGGGCTGACTCCCCGTCTGTTCCCGCTGCTCCTGTCACCGGTCGGCGAAGTTCCGTGACCCCGACCAGTGTGGGGCTCTGCGTATCACGCCCGGCGCCCCTTCGGGGGCGTTGGCGTCCGCGAAACCCGGTGTTGCACCTGCCCGGCGGGCGCTCAGGCGCGGGCGTCGGTGCGGAAGGTGACGTCCTTTCCGGAGAGCGTCGCGGTGAGGCCGTCCGGAGTGGTGGTGAGGGACTTGAGCGCCAGGCCGTCCGGGATGCCGTCGAGCTTCAGCTCGCGCTCCAGCATGCCGGTCACGATCGCCCGCATCGCCTTCGGCAGGCCGTCGCCCACCTTCACGGACCGGAAGGCGAGCGCGTGGTCACCCGCCACGTCGACCCGCGCGCTGGCCGTGGCCTTCCCGAGCAGCGGCAGGCTGGTGGTGGCCGCGACGCGCGGCTCGGACTTCGTACTGTCCTGGCTGTAGCCGATCTCGACGCCGAGCGCGTCGGACAGGTCCCGGTAGGACACGAAGGCCGTGGCCTTGGCGGAGGCGGCGTGGGCCTCGGAGGCGTCCGAGGAGCGGCGCAGACGATCGAGCTCGACGTTCAGCGTGGTGATCGGGAGCCTGCCGCCGTCGCGGCCCGCGGGGATGTCGGAGGCCTCGATGTCGACGCGGTCGAGCGTGCCCCCGGCCAGCTGGGTCAGTACGGGAAAGCCGTGCACCTCCACATGCGGCGCGGACTTGAGCCCCTGGGCCTTCTGGAACGCGTCGGCCGTGCGGTGTTCCGTCCACACCGCCGCGGCCCGGTCGCCCGCCACGCTCAGCCCGGCCAGGACGACCACGCCGACCGCGTACTTGCGCCAGCCGCGCAGCACCCTGCCCGCCACGGCACGCTTCTTCAGCATGCGGATCCCCCGTTCGGTACGGCGTGCGCGGAGATCCCGCACGCGGCGCGGAAGGCGCGCAGCAGGGGCGTACGCAGAACGTCGTCCGGTACGTCCTGGCGCGCGGCGACCGTGCTGACCAGCCCGGTCACGGCCAGCTGCGCCCGGATCGTGCCCGCCAGGTCGTCCGCGTCCGCGAAGGCGGCGAGGGTCTCCGTGCGGTGGTCGCCCAGGTCGTCCAGGCCCTCCACCCCGGCGAGCGCGCCGGGCAGCACCGGCAGCCCGGAGTTGAAGAGCAGGGCGAGCCGGGAGCGGTGGCGCAGCGCCAGGTCGACCAGGTCGGCCGAGGCCCGCCGGTGCCGCTCGGGGCCGTGCGGCAGGGCGCCCCAGGTGGCGCGCAGCGCGGCGAACTCGGTCAGCGGACCGATCAGCGTCGCCGCGAGCAGCCGCCCCTTGGAGGGGAACCGGTGCAGCAGCCCGGTCTTCGAGTAGCCGACGCGGTCCGCGATCTCCTGCACCGAGGTGCCGCGGTAGCCCTGCGCGGTGAAGAGCTCGGCGGCGGCCTCGACGATCTCGGCGTCGAGCTCGGCGCGCGTCGGGCGTGGCATGACGGGTCCTCCCCTGGGCCTGGTCACGCACACCGTAACAGACCACCTGGTCCGTGATGGACCAGATGGTCTGCTACCCCGGTCGTCCCCTCCTCAGTAGTCGACCGGTGGCTGCCGTCGGCCGCGGGCCGCCGTCAGTACGCGCCGTCGACGTTGTCGATCGAGCCGTACGTCTTGGCCGCGTAGTTGCACGCGGCGACGATGTTGGCGACGGGGTCGTAGCTGTCCGTCGACGTGCCGGGCACGTGGAAGGCCTGGAAGGTGGGGTCGATGACCTGGAGGAGGCCCTTGGAGGGCGTGCCGGCCACCGCGTTGGAGTCCCAGTTGTTGATGGCGAAGGGGTTGCCCGAGGACTCGCGCATCACGTTGCGGTAGATGCCGTCGTAGGAGCCGGGGATGCCGTGCTGGGCCATGATGTCCAGCGACTGCCGGATCCAGCCGTCGAGGTTGTTCCCGTACGTCGCCGTCTTCGCCACGGCGGCGGTCGCCTGCTGGGGCAGCGTGCTCGTACGGGCGGAACGGTCGGCCCGGGCCGAGGTGGCCGTACGGTCGGCGGACGCCGGGGCCTTCGCCTTCTCGCCCACCGCCAGTTCGAGGCCGGGGTGGATCAGGGCCGGGTTGCCGCCGATGGCCTGGCGGTTGTCCTGGTACAGCTGCTTCCAGCCGCCGCTGACGTCCAGGTCCTGGGCGATCTTGGAGAGGGTGTCCCCGGCGACCACGGAGTAGGTCGTCGCGGCGGCCTTCTTCGCCACGATCGGCTTGGCGGCCACCGTGCCCGTCGCGACGGCGGGCGCGGACTTCACGGCGCCGGAGTGCGGCGCCGCCGAGGGCGCGGCACCGGCGCTGGTCGCGCCGATCACCGGAATGATGAGCGCGGCGCCGCCCGTGCCCGCGGCGGCGATGCCCCGGGTCAGGGAGCTGGACTTGGGGCGGCGGTGCTTACCCTTTGCAGGCATGGCGCATTCCTCTCCTTCGCCTGCGAGGTGAGCTGTCGGGTTCGGGCGAGAGCTGCCCGGCCGCGGCGCACGCGGCTTCACCCCGAGCCGTTCCGTCTCCGGAATCGGCGGCCTACCTGGGTCCCCCGCTCCTGCCATTTCGTGTGTGGGAGGTTTCCGGACAGCGGCAGGATTCGGCGGTCCATCCGGATTTGAGCGTGACCGTAATTGAATAGGTCCAGCCGAAACAAGACCTGAATTCACGACGGCATCCGCGAGAAAGATCCATCAGGGGCGGGGAATACGGGTCCCCACCTCCCCGTACCCCCAACTCCCCTTCCACGCACGGGAATGCACGCTTCACGGACCCCGGCCCATCAGGGGTCCGCGTGACCCAATTCACTTCCCGTGCCGTCAAAAGCAATTCCGCCGACAGCGCCCAAACGAAGGCTAAGCCGCTTTATCATTCCCAATGAAGAGATTGGCGACATAGAAGGGAAATAGCCCCCTCATGGTTCATTTCGGACATCAGGAGAGGAGTAGCTCCATCTCCTCGTCGGTGAGCCGGAGGGCGCCCGCGTCCACGTTCTCCACCAGGTGGTCCGGGTTGCCGGTGCCGGGGATGGCCAGCACGTGCTCGCCCTGCTGGAGCGTCCACGCGAGGCGGACCTGCGCGGACGTCACCCCGTGCGCGCGGGCGACGGCGAGGACCGCGTCGCTCTCCGTGCCGCCGCCCTGCCCGGCACCGCCCTCGCGCCCCTCCCCGGCGATCGCGAAGAACGGGACGAACGCGATGCCCTGCTCGCCGCAGAGCCGCAGCACCTCGTCGGAGCCCGTACGCCGGCTGTCCAGGCCGTACCGGTTCTGCACACAGACCACCGGCGCGATCGCCTGGGCCTCGGCGAGGTGCTCGGGGGTGATGTTGGAGAGGCCCAGGTGGCGGATGAGCCCGGCGTCGCGCAGCTCGGCCAGCGCGCCGAAGTGCTCGGCGAGCGAACCCGGCCCGTTGAGGCGCAGGTTGACCACGTCGAGGTGGTCGCGGCCGAGCTGGCGCAGGTTCTCCTCGACCTGGCCGCGCAGTTGCTCCGGCGTGGCCCAGGGGAGCCACGCGCCCGAGGCGTCGCGCCCCGGCCCGACCTTCGTGACGATGACCAGATCGTCCGAGTAGGGCGCCAGCGCCCGATTGATGAGCTCGTTGGCGGACCGGAGCCGGGAGAAGTAGAAGGCGGCGGTGTCGATGTGGTTGACGCCGAGTTCGACCGCGCGCCGCAGCACGCCGATGGACCGCTCACGGTCGCTGCTGGGCGTGCTCGGGTCGAATGCCGCACTGCCGGTGAGGCGCATCGCGCCGAATCCCAGGCGGTTGACCGTCAGGTCACCGAGTTTCCAGGTGCCCGCTGCCGCCGCGTCGATCGTCTTCGTAGCCATGAGCGCAGTCTGCCATCCGCGCCCGCGCGCGCAGACCGCCCGAACTCCACGGCTGTGTGAGAGAAGTACGGCCGAAAGAATCCGCCGGGTTTCGGCTCTCTCGACCGCCTTCCCTCGAATGCACGCCGTGCGCCGAACGATCGGAGGGGATTACCCGGAAAGCCAAGAGGCGGGGAATACGCGGCAATCCGAATCCGAAACGACCACTGATAGGGGAACTACAGGGGTCACGCGGCCCGCCACAGCGCGGGCACGTTCGGCGGCTCCCAGCCCGGCTGGGCGGTGTGGGCCTGGAGGCATACATAGGGGCGCCCGCCGTAGTCGACGCGGTCGCCGGAGCGGTACGAGGTGCCGACGGCCCACGTGGTGCCGGGGGGTGCGGTGGTGGGTGAGGCGGTCGGCGTCGGGGACTGGGCCACGTCCAGCACGAAGTCGAACGCGGCCTCCTTGGCGCCGCCCGCGTCCCGTACGGTCATGAGCAGCCGGGCGTCGAAGAGCGAGTCGGTGTTGTTGCGCGGCTCGCCGGGGAAGTACAGCTGGGTGGTGAGCACCGGGCGGCCGGGGGCCTGGGCCTTCACGTGGAGGTGCCGGGTGCGGCCGGGGTAGAGGCCGGGCACGACGGTGGTGAGGGTGAACGCCCCGCGCGCGTCGGTGAATTGGTGGCCGCGGAACTTGAAGCCGGTGTTGTCGTACGCCCCGTTGGTGTCCGCCTGCCAGAAGTCGAGCAGCACGCCTCCGATGGGCAGGCAGGCCCGGCCGAAGACGTATCCGGTGACGGTGAGGCGGGTGCCCTGGGTGCCCGGTTCCAGGAGCGAGGTGCGCAGGGGGGAGTTGGGTTTGAAGTACGGGCCCTCGATCTGCGCGGGGGTGGGGTGGTCGCCGTCGTCGCACGACGGGGTGAGCTCGGGGGCGCTGCCGGTACCGACGGAGCCGCGTGCCAACGCGGGCACCGCGGCCAGGGACACGGGCACGGCCACGCCGGCCGCGAGCGCGGCCCGCAGCACGGTCTTGCGGCTGGGCCGCGGCCGACTGTCGTCACGGGGTGTCGCGTCGCTCTCGCCATCCATGTCTGCTCCTCGGGGAGATCCTCGGGGGAGGTGGGGGGACGGCTACGACGCTAGGCGGGCGGTTCGGGCCGGGCGATGGACGCAATGCGGTGGTCGTGGTGAAAATCTCCGCCGCCGCGGCGGAAGTCACCGGGGCTGGTACCGGTCTCGCGACGGAAGAACCGGCAGAAGTAGGCGGGATCGTCGAACCCGACCCGGCTGCCGACCTGACGGACACTCAACTCTGTGTGCAGCAGCAGCCGTTTGGCCTCGTGGGTGCGGGCCTGCCGGATGAGCTCGCCGGGCGTACGGCCGGTGGCCTCCTTCACTGCCTCGGTCAGATACCCCACCGACACCCCGATCCGGTCGGCGCACTCCCGTACGGACGGCGGCAGGTCGTCGGCGCGGGCGACCAGGGCCGTGAACTCCCCCGCGACGCCGCTCGCCCGGGCGACGCCCGGGGTGACGGGCCGCGCGGGCAGCCGGGCGGCCCGCACGACGAGCACGTGCAGCAACGCGCGGATCACCCCGTGGAAGCCCTCGGCCCCCGTCCGGTACTCCTCGTACATCTCCGCCACCAGCGACGACGTCCAGGCGTCGGCCTCCTCGTCGAGCTCCAGCCAGGGCCGGGGCCCGAGCCCGCGCAGCAGGGTGCGGTCGTCGGGGTGGTCGAGCAGGAAGTCGTCGGTGAACAGCACCACCCACCCCTCGGGCCCGTCCGCACACTCCCACTGGTGGACCTGCCCGGGCGCGATGACGCAGAGGTGCGGGGGCCGCAGCGCGAACCGCGCGAGATCGAGCACATGGACACCCGTGCCGCCGGTGACGTACACGATCTCGTAGAAGGTGTGCCGGTGCGGGAAGTCGGCGCGGGACATGGCGCCGATGGTGTCGAAAGTGCCCATGGCGAAGGGCAGCGAGTTGGGCATCGGCACCTCAAGCCGATGCAGCGGCGGCACCCCCTCAACTACCCCACACCCATTCCCACCGGCCCCCGGTAACACCGTCGCCCCACGCATCCGCCCGCTCCCGACTGAGGTGAGATGGTCCAGACCAGTTGGCCTCGGCATCACGATGACACGGGGGCGGCACATGCGGAACACCGCCTTCAGAAGTCGCTGCACGACGCACTGGCGAACGCCCCGGAGGCAGTGGCGGTCTTCGGCGTGCCGTCCCCGACCGTCACGGAGCAGGTGGCGTTGCCGCCCTCGGAGCCGAGCGTGACGGTGAGGGTGCCACCTCTCAGGAAGCCCTTGGCCTCCACCTGCTTGGACCAGGGCAGCGTCACACCGTTGACCTGGTTCCGGGACTCATCACCGCCGTGCCAGATCGAGTAGGTGATCAACACATCGCGGGCACGCCCGGTGACCTCGTACCGGATCGTGACCGTCTTCCCGCTCTCCTTCGACACCTCATTGGCGAACAGCGCGAACACCGCCGCGCAGCCGCCCGCCAGCAGCAGTGCGACGACCAGCAGCACCCACGGCCACCGCCTGCGCCTGCGCGGCTGCGGACGAGGCCCCCATTGACCGGACCCACTGGCGCCGGGTTCCCGTGGCTCGTTCATGCAATCAGGGTGGGTCAGCCCGCCCGCGCCCGCGACTCGCCACCACCAGTCGGTCGGCCCGGCCCCGGCAATCCCCGTTCTCCCATCTCTATGTTCGATCGAACATTTTCATGTTAGAAAGGAGCCATGAGTGTCGCCAACCGTCTCGATCTGACCCTCCGCCTCGTGCAGGGCGCCGGTCAGGTCTCCGTGTCCGAACTCTCCCAGCGTCTGGGGGTCTCCGAGATGACCGTGCGTCGGGATCTGGACGCGCTGGAGCGTCAGGGGCTGCTCCGGCGTGTGCACGGTGGGGCCGTCGCCGGGCCGCCCCGGGAGGAGGGTGCGGGGTTCGCCGCGCGGGAGGCGTGGCAGGCCGCTACGAAGGATCGGCTCGGTGCGGCCGTGGCCGCCCTGATGGAGCCCGGATCGCGCGTGCTGCTCGACGCCGGGACCACCACCGTGCACGTCGCGGAGCACCTGGCCGCCCGGGCCCCGCTCACGGTCGCCGTGCTCAGCCTCCAGGCGGCGGCCTGCCTGGCGGACCGGCCCGGGATCGAACTGCTCGTCGTGGGCGGCCGATCACGGCCCGGAGAGCGCTCACTGGTGGGCCCGCTGGCCCTGCGCACGCTCGAATCCCTCGTCTTCGACTGCTTCGTGATGTCCATCGGCGGCGTCCACGCCGAGCACGGCTGGTCGGAGTTCTCGCTGGAGGACGCGGCCGTCAAGCAGGCCGGGCTCGCCCAGGCCGCCCGCACGGTCGGGGTGGCCGACGCGACCAAGCTCGGCGTCCAGGCGTTCGGCCAGGTCGCCCCGCTCGACGCGGTGCACACCTTCGTCACCGACGCGGCGGCCGAGGACACCGCCACCCACCCCGGCGGCCCGGCGACCCTGAAGGCGCTGCGGGACGCGGGCGTAGAGACGGTGCTCGCCCGATGACCGCCGGCATCGACACCCCCGACCGCCGCGGCCGCACCGGACTCGACCGGCACGGACGCGACCTGACCGGCAACCCGCAGGTGCGGATCACCGACGTCGAGGTGCTCTCCTGCGACTGGTACGTCCTGCGCAAGACCACCTTCGACTACCGCCACAGCGACGGCCATTGGAGCCGCGAGCAGCGCGAGACGTACGACCGGGGCGACGGCGCGACGATCCTCCTGTACGACGCCGACCGCCGCACCGTGCTGCTGACGCGCCAGTTCCGGTTGCCCGCGTACGTGAACGGCCACCCCGACGGCATGC
Organism: Streptomyces melanogenes; assembly: GCF_014649795.1. Classification (GTDB taxonomy): domain Bacteria; phylum Actinomycetota; class Actinomycetes; order Streptomycetales; family Streptomycetaceae; genus Streptomyces; species Streptomyces noboritoensis. Next base: position 399,495 of record NZ_BMTS01000001.1, on the reverse strand, counting down.
TCGTCGAGACCGCCGCCGGGCTGCTCGACGGGGACGGCCCCGAGGAGGCCATCCGACGGGAGGCGGCCGAGGAGACGGGCCACACCGTCGGCACGCCCGAGCCGGTCTTCACCGTCTATATGAGCCCCGGCTCGGTCACCGAGCGGCTGCACTTCTTCGCGGCCCCCTACGGCCCGGCCACCGCCACCGCCCAGGGCGGCGGGGTCGCGGCGGAGGGCGAGGACATCGCGGTCCTGGAGCTCCCCTTCACCGAGGCCCTGGACCTGGTCCGCAGCGGGGAGATCGCCGACGCCAAGACCGTCATGCTGCTCCAGTGGGCGGCCCTGGACGGCCCGTTCCGGCACCGGTAGCCCCCGCACCACGCCCACTCTCCACCACAATCAAACAAAAACTTCCAACAAAACTGTTCAGTTTCTGCTCGTCGAGGCGTAGGTTCCGGTTCGGATCAGTTCGCGCGACGAAGCGGGTACGTATGCAATCTCTGGCCGAAGGGCTCCGGCTCCCCACCAACGGGCTCGACTACACGATTCTGGCGATCTACTTCGTCGTCGTTCTGGGGATCGGCTTCGCCGCCCGCGCGAGCGTGAAGACCAGCCTCGACTTCTTCCTCTCCGGGCGGTCGCTGCCCGCCTGGGTGACCGGGCTCGCCTTCGTCGCCGCCAACCTGGGCGCGACGGAGATCCTCGGGATGGCCGCGACCGGCGCCCAGTACGGCGTCGCGGTCGTCCACTGGTACTGGATCGGCGCCATCCCGGCCATGGTCTTCCTCGGCCTGGTGATGATGCCCTTCTACTACCGCTCGAAGGTCCGCTCGGTGCCGGAGTTCCTGCTCCAGCGGTTCGACGCGTCCGCGCACCTGCTCAGCTCCGCGCTGTTCGCCTTCGCCGCGATCCTGATCGCGGGCGTCAACCTCTACGCCCTGTCGATCGTGGTGGAGGCGCTGCTCGGCTGGCCGCAGTGGGTGGCCATCGTCGTCGCCGGGCTCTTCGTGCTCGCGTACATCACCGTCGGCGGGCTCTCCTCGGCGATCTACAACGAAGTGCTCCAGTTCTTCGTGATCCTCGCCGCCCTCATCCCGCTGGTCGTCCTCGGCCTCAAGCGGGTCGGCGGCTGGGGCGCGCTCAGCGACGACCTGGAGGCGGCGCACGGCCACAACTACCTCACCGCCTGGGGCGGTACCGGCATCGGGCAGGGCAACCCGCTCGGCGCCAACTGGCTGACGATCATCCTCGGGCTCGGCTTCGTGCTCTCCTTCGGCTACTGGACCACCAACTTCGCCGAGGTCCAGCGCGCCCTCTCCGCCAAGAACCTCAGCGCCGCCCAGCGCACCCCGCTGATCGCCGCCTTCCCGAAGATGTTCATCGTCTTCCTGGTGATGATCCCGGGACTGGTCGCCGCCGCCCTGGTGCCCAAGATCGGTACCCCCGGCTCCGACCTCACGTACAACGACGCCATCCCGTATCTGATGCAGGAGCTGCTGCCCAACGGTGTGCTCGGCATCGCCGTCACCGGGCTGCTCGCCGCCTTCATGGCGGGCATGGCGGCCAATGTGTCGTCGTTCAACACCGTGTTCACGTACGACATATGGTCCAAGTACGTGAAGAAGGGGCAGCCGGACGCGTACTACCTGCGCTTCGGGCGGGTGATCACGGCGATCGGTGTGCTCGCCTCCATCGGGACGGCGTTCATCGCCTCGTCCTTCTCCAACATCATGGGGTACCTCCAGACGCTGTTCTCCTTCTTCAACGTGCCGATGTTCGTGGTCTTCGTCATCGGGATGTTCTGGAAGCGGGCGTCCATGAAGTCCGGTGTCTGGGGGTTGCTCGCGGGCACCACGGCCGCGATGGTCAACTACTTCTGGATCTACAAGCAGGGCGTCGTCTCCATCCCCACCGACCAGGGCGCCAACTTCGTCTCGGCGATCGTCGGCTTCGCCGCCGGCGCGATCGTCATGGTCGTGGTGACGCTCTTCACCGCCCCCAAGCCCGAGGCCGAGCTCGCCGGTCTGGTGTACGGGACGGTCTCGCCCGGCCTTGAGGAGCCGCCCGCCGAGGGCGACGGCGCCTGGTACCGCAGGCCCGCGCTGCTCGGCTGGGGAGCGGTGGTCCTCGCCGCGCTCTGCTACCTGCCCTACTCGCTCTGATCGGAGGCCCGGACCATGTCTGAACTGCAACGCGAAGTCTCCGAGCTGGAGAAGAAGTCGGCCACCGCGGCCCGGCTGTTCGACATCCGCCGGATCATCGGCGGCCTCTTCACCCTGTACGGAGTGATCGTCACCATAGCCGGGATCAACCCCTCGGACGCCGACCTGAAGAAGGCCGAGGGGGTCAACATCAACCTCTGGACGGGGCTCGGGATGCTGGCCCTGGGGCTGTTCTTCCTGGTCTGGCTGTGGCTGCGGCCCCTCGCGCCGCCCGCCCCGGAGGACGACGCGGCCGGGCCCGAGGGGGTCTAGGCCGGGCGCGCGGAACCGCGTCCACCGGTTCCGCGCGCCATATTCCCTCTCTCCTCTCGTCACATTTCCCCGTTCGATTCCGTCAGGGAAGTGATCGCGAAAGCCGGCCGGTGCGGTTCCGGGGGCACACGCTGAACGAGGAAGTAGGGAAGAACCATGACCACGAGCGCTCTCGCCGAACTGCGTTCCCAAGTGCGCGGCCGTGTCCTGCTGACCGGCGACGACGACTTCGACCAGGCACGACAGCCGTGGAACCTCGCGGTCCAGCAGCCCGTCTCGGCGGTCGTCGAGGCCGCCGACGCCGATGACGTCTCGGCCGTGGTGCGCTACGCGGCGGCCGCCGGTCTCGTCGTCGCGCCCCAGCCCGGCGGCCGGGGCGCCAGCGGTGACGTGGAGGGAGTGATCCTGCTCCGCACCGGCAAGCTCGACGAGCTGCACGTGGACGCCGCCGCGCGCACCGCGCGCGTCGGCGCGGGCGTCCTGGGCGGCCAGGTCCAGGCCGTGGCCGGGCCGCTCGGCCTGACCGGGCTGCCGGGCAGCTCCCCGCTGGTCAGCGTGGTCGGCTACACGCTCGGCGGCGGGCTCAGCTGGTTCGGGCGCAAGTACGGCTGGGCCGCCGACAGCGTCACCGCCTTCGAGGTGGTCACCGCCGACGGCACCCAGACCCGGGTGACCGCCGACTCCGACGCCGAGCTCTTCTGGGCGCTGCGCGGCGGTGGCGGCGACTACGCCCTGGTCACGGCCATCGAGTACGACCTGCATCCGGCGCCCGCCCTGTTCGGCGGCCGGGTGGTCTGGCACGGCAGCCAGGCGCCGCGCGTCCTGGAGGCCTTCCGCAAGATCACCTCCACCGCCCCGGACGAGCTGACCGCGTGGATCAACTTCCTCCAGATCCCGAACGGTCCCTCCCTGGTCACCGTCGACAGCACCTTCCTCGGCGAGGAGGCCGAGGGCCGGGCGCTGCTTGGCGCGCTCGACGCGATCGAGGGGGCGAACACGGACACCCGGGGCATGCTGCCGGTGGCCGAGCTGGGCGAGATCACCGGCGAGCCGACCGAGCCCGGGCCCAGCGCGACCCGCGCCGAGCTGCTCACCGACCTGGACGACAAGGTCGCGGCCGCGCTGCTCGCGGAGCCGGTCGACCCGCTCTTCGGTGTGCACATCCGCCACCTGGGCGGCGCGTTCGCCACCCCGACGGAGAACCCGCAGGGCCCGCTGACCGAGCCCTACACGCTGTCCATGTTCGGTCTGCCGTTCACGCCGGAGCGGGGCGCCGAGATCGCCGCCCGCCAGGAGGCGCTGGTCCAGTCGGTCGCCCCGTACATCAGTGGCCGCAAGCCCTACACCTACCTCTCCCCCGGCGACACCGCCGCGGCCGCGTTCAAGCCCGACGCGCTGGCCAGGCTCCAGCAGGTCAAGCGCGACCGCGACCCGCGCGGCGTCTTCCGCAGCAACTTCCCGGTGCTCGGCTGACGATTCTGATCTACGCAGAACGGCGCCCCGCGGCAGTGGCCGCGGGGCGCCGTCCTCGTGTCAGCGGCCGGTCAGGACAGCTTGCCGTCGTAGTCCGGGAGCTTGAAGGTGCGCTCGGCGTGACCGCCGACCAGGTCGGTCGTGTTGTTGCCGAAGTTGGCGATGACCGTGTAGCCGCGCGCCTCGATCTCGGCCCGCTTCTCCGTCTTGTACGTGCTGACCTCGTGGAAGAGGTCCGGCAGGTCCCGTACATAGAGACCGGTGACGGGGTAGCCGACCGCCTTGAGGTTGTACGAGGTGAGGGACTCGATGATGCCGGGGCGGGCCGTCACGAAGAAGACGGCGACGCCCTGGGCGTTCGCCTCGCGCACCATGTCCCGCATGGACTGGATGGCAGGGGTCGGGAACGTCCAGAAGTAGTGGAAGTCCGTCTCCAGCGTGGTGTTGTCGATGTCCAGGACGATCGCCGGCTTCTCGCCCGCGGGCGAGGCGGCGATGCGCTCCTTCAGGTACGGGCGGGCGGTGTCCACGACGGACTGGACGTCGCGCTGCCAGGTCCCGTAGTCGACGCCCTTCAGCCCGGCGATCCCGCCGGAGGCGGAGGCCTGGGCCACGACGGAGTGCGGGGCCGCGGCGGGGGCCGCCTGGGAGGCGGTCGGCGCGGCGATGAGGACGGTCGCCGCTGCGGCCACCGTGACGGCCGTGCGCGTCGTCCAAGCAGTGCGGTGCATGGGGGGTTGGTGCTCCTCTGTCGCGATGGTGGGAGGCCGTGGGGGACCCGCCGGGCCGTGGCGATCGGCTCGGACGGCACGGGATTGGCATGCGCACGGCCAAGAATGATCAGCCGCTGACCCGATGTCTACTGGTCGGTAGGAAACTTCTCGTATATGCGAGGTGAATCCACGGAAGTGCCACACGAGCCCGCCCCATACGGAAGTTGAGCCACCGGATCCGCCATACACCCGCCCTCCGGTCGACACATACCGTCGCGACTCATCACTGCGCGCAACCACGAAATCTCGTCGAGAAATTCGCGCGCCACCGGGAATCTATTTTCCAACCTCAACTGTTGGCATATGCATCGAGCTGCTCACGGCTCGACCCCGACGACAGCGCGGACCGACGGGTCCGCCCCCAGCAGCGAGGCACCATGAACCCCATCCAGGAGCAGCCCGCCGACACCGTGGCCCGGCTGCGCGCCACCTTCCGCACCGGCCGCACCAAGCCCGTCGAGTGGCGCACCACGCAGCTGCGACGCCTGCGCGAGATGCTCGCCGAGCGCGGTGCGGACCTGGTGGAGTCGCTCCGCGCGGACCTCGGCAAGAGCCCGGCCGAGGTCCAGCGCACCGAGATCGGCTTCACCGTCCGGGAGCTCGACCACACCCTGGACCACCTCGCGCAGTGGCTGCGCCCCGAGCCCGCGCCCGTCCCTGAGCACCTGGGCGGGGCGACGGCCTGGACGCAGTACGACCCGCTGGGCGTCGTCCTGGTCATCGCGCCCTGGAACTATCCGGCGCAGCTGCTGCTCACCCCGATGATCGGCGCCCTGGCCGCCGGGAACGCGGTCGTGGTCAAGCCCAGCGAGCTGGCCCCGGCCACCTCCGCCGTGCTGGCCCGGCTGCTGCCCGAGTATCTCGACGCGGACGCGGTGGCCGTGGTGGAAGGCGGCATTCCGGAGACCACGGCGCTGCTGGCCGAGCGGTTCGACCACATCTTCTACACCGGCAACGGCACCGTCGGCCGTATCGTCATGGCTGCCGCCGTCCAGCACCTCACCCCGGTCACCCTCGAACTGGGCGGCAAGTCCCCGGTGTTCGTCGACCGGGGCGCCGACCTCGACACGGTCGCGGCCCGGCTGGCCGCGGGCAAGTTCCTCAACGCGGGCCAGACCTGTGTCGCGCCCGACTACGTCCTCACCGACCCGGAGACCGCCCGCGCCCTCGAACCGGCGCTGGCCCGGGCCGTGGAGGCCCTGTACGGCGCCGACCCGCAGGCCTCCGCCGAGTACGGCCGCATCGTCAACGAGCGCCACTTCGACCGTCTGAGCGCACTGCTCGACTCGGGCCGGGTCGTCACCGGTGGCCGGGGCGACCGCGCCACCAAGTACCTCGCGCCGACCGTGCTGGCCGACGTCGACCCCAAGGCGCCGGTGATGCAGGAGGAGATCTTCGGGCCGATCCTGCCCATCGTCACGGTGGCGGACCTGGACGAGGCCATCGGCTTCATCAACGACCGCGACAAGCCGCTGGCGCTGTACGCCTTCACCGAGTCCACGACCACCCGCGAGCGCCTCGCCGCCGAGACCTCCTCGGGCGGTCTCGGCCTCGGTCTGCCGCTGGCCCATCTCACCGTCTCCGACCTGCCGTTCGGCGGCGTCGGCGAGAGCGGCATGGGCAACTACCACGGCCGCTACTCCATCGAGACGTTCAGCCACCGCAAGGCGGTGCTGGCCGCCGGGTGACCAGTGGCGAGGGGCCGGAGCGGGTGTCCGCTCCGGCCCCTCGCCCGGTCGCTCACTCCTCGCCGTAGAGCGCGGCGAGTTCGGCCCCGAGCCGCGCGAGCCGCTCGCGGGCCTCCGGCGGTTCCAGGACCTCCACGCGCGCCCCGAGACCGGCCAGTTGCGCGGCCACGACCTCCGGGGACGGGCCGTCGATCTCCATCTCCAGCCATCCGTCGGCCCGTTCGCCGCCCAGGCGCAGTCGGCCGCCGAACAACATCCCGAGGACGCGTCCGGCCGTGGGCTCGGCCCGCCCCCGTACGATCGCGCCGCGCATCCGCTCCTCCATCGGGGCGGCCAGGGCCCGCCAGGCCGTCGCCAGATCGAAGCCCTCGGGACGGACGACGGGTTCCGCGGTCACCTCGACCGAGGTGACCCGGTCGAGCCGGAAGATGCGCAGACCGGCCGCCGCTTCGCCTCTCGCCGTGTCCGTACCGGCCACGAGGTATGGGACTCCCGCCTTGGTGACGACGCCCAGGGGGGCGACCGTGCGGGTACCGGCCGGGCTGCCGGGGCGGGCGTATCCGAGCCGGATCCGCAGTCCGTCCACCACCGCCCCTTGCAGCGCGTCCAGCAGGGGCGTGCCCGCCGTGACGGGCAGCCGCGACCAGTCCGTGCCGTCCGTGACACCGGCCTTCGACGCGGCCTCGGCGTCGGGCCGAAGCGTCGCGGGCAGCGCCCGCACCAACTTCCGCAGTGCCGTGCGCAGTTCGGGCGAGTCCGCCGAGGGCCCCGCGACCAGGAACATCGCACGGATCTCGGCGGCGGTCAGACCGGTGAGGTCGGTACGGGCCCCGCCGACCAGGGACCAGCCGCCGCCCCGCCCGTGCTGGGAGTACACCGGGATGCCCGCGGCCGCCAGTGCCTCCAGGTCGCGGCGCGCGGTGCGCTCGGACACCTCCAGCTCCACCGCCACCTCGCGCGCGGTCACGCGTCCGCGTGTCTGCAGGAACAACAGGGTCGCCACCAGACGATCGGCTCTCATACGGATCATTATCTTTTGGAAACTGGCCAGGAGATGGCCAGTTTGGCTTCCAGGATGGGTGCAGATCGAGCGCGGACGATCAGAAAACGGATCAAGGGCCGCGCCGCACACCTTCAGGGAGAGATCATGATCGTGGTGACCGGAGCAACCGGGAACGTCGGACGGCACCTCGTCCGGACCCTCGCCTCGGCGGGCGAGTGGGTGACGGCGGTATCCCGCCGCGTCCCGGCCGGGGAGGTGCCGGGCAACGTGGAGTTCCAGCAGGCCGATCCGGCCCGGCCCGAGAGCCTCAAGCCCGCCCTCGACGGGGCCGACGCGCTGTACCTCCTCGTCCCCGGCGACGGCGAGGGCCTCGACCCGCACGCCATCCTGGACACGGCGCGGGCCGCCGGGGTGCGCCGGGTCGTCCTGCAGTCCTCGCAGGCCACCGCGACCCGTCCGCACTCCCCCGCGCACACCCGGCTGCGCGTCTTCGAGGACGCCGTACGGGAGTCGGGCCTCCAGTGGACGGTGCTGCGGCCGAGCGGATTCGCCTCCAACGCCTATATGTGGGCGCCCTCGGTCCGCTCCGAGCGGACGATCACGGCACCCTTCGGCGATGTCGCCCTGCCCGTCGTCGACCCGGCCGACATCGCCGCGGTCGCCGCCGAGGCCCTGCGCGACGGGAGCCACGCGGGCCGGACGTACGAACTCACCGGACCGGCCCCCGTCTCACCGCGCGAGCAGGCCCGTGCGATCGGTGACGCGCTGGGGGCGCCGGTGCGGTTCGTCGAGCAGAGCCGGGCCGAGGCGCGGGAGCTGCTGCTGCGTTTCATGCCGGAGCCGGTGGTCGAGGCCACGCTGGGCATCCTCGGCGAACCGACGCCCGAGGAGCGGCGGGTGAGCCCGGACGTGGAGCGGGTCCTGGGCCGGGCGCCGCGTCCGTTCAGCGCCTGGGCGGCGGACAGCGCGGCGGCCTTCAGGTGACGTCCGGGACCGGCTCGGACACGGCCTGGACGGGCACTTCGGCGGGTGGTGCGGATACGGCCTGGACGGGCCCTTCGGTGGGTGGTGCGGCGACGCGCCCCGCCCACCGCTGCTCGACCTTGGCCAAGCGCCAGTACGTCAGGGCCGCGGCCCACACCGCGACGAACAGGCCGACGATGATGAAGCCCACGTTGTCCAGGTCGAGGCCCGCGACCCAGCCGGTGACGCCGTCGCTCAGGTCGAGCTTGTCGTGCAGCACGCCCACCAGCTCGATCGTGCCGATCAGGAAGGCCACCGCGATGGAGAGCCCGGTGATGGTGAGGTTGTAGAACACCTTGCGCACCGGGTTGGAGAAGGCCCACTGGTAGGCGAAGTTCATGAACGTACCGTCGATGGTGTCGAACAGGCTCATCCCCGCCGCGAAGAGCAGCGGCAGGCACAGCACCGCGTACCAGGGCAGCCCGGCGGCCGCGCCCGAGCCGGCCATCACCATCAGGGTGACCTCGGTGGCGGTGTCGAAGCCGAGCCCGAAGAGGAAGCCCAGCGGGTACATCTGGCCGGGCCGGGTGATCGACTTGGTGAAGCGGCCCAGGAGGCGGTTCATGAACCCCCGGGAGTCCAGGTGCTGTTCCAGCTCGGCCTCGTCGTACGTGCCCGCGCGCATGGCCCGGAAGACCCGCAGGATGCCGACGAGGGCGAGGAGGTTGAGCGCGGCGATGAGGTAGAGGAACGATCCGGAGACGGTCGTTCCGACGACGCCGAGGGTCTGGTGGGTCTGCGAGTCGTCGTTCATCAGGGTGCCCGCGAGCTGTGCGCCCCCGGCGACCAGGGCCGCCATCGCGACGACGACGCTGGAGTGCCCGAGGGCGAACCAGAAGCCGACCGACACCGGGCGTTTGCCGTCGGCCATCAGCTTGCGGGTGGTGTTGTCGATCGCGGCGATGTGGTCGGCGTCGAAGGCGTGCCGCATGCCGAGGGTGTAGGCGGTGACGCCGAGGCCCAGGCCGAACGTCTTCGAGCCGACCTCGTAGTGCTCGGGCACGACGAGCAGGAAGAGGATGCCGAACGCCACGACGTGCAGGGCGGCGATCACCGCCAGCAGCCAGGCGGTGCGCACGGTGTCCTCGCGCCGCCAGTGGAATGTGGCGGCAGGGGTGGGCAGGGTCATTCGTTCACGCTCCAGCACCTCGTGGATCATTACGCGAGATGCCGTGGCCGGTCTCCTGGCTTCCGGGTGTCGCGCCGCCCCTGCCTTCCCAGCGGCCTCACGGCCTCCAGTGGCACTACGGGACGGGCTACCCGAAGCCGTTCATGGCCTGGACGACATGGGGCCCGATCACAGTGGCGAGGGCCGCTCCGGTCTTGCACCGGTCTTCCCGAACACCACGGCTCGCCAACCGTAGGTGCGACCCGCCCCACCTGCAAGTCTGGCTGTGGGCAGGGGTATTGCAGATCACATTCCGAGCGCGCGGCGGGGGCCCGCCACTCGGCCCCGGGTCCCCCTGCGGGCACCCTGCGCGCCCTGCCTCCGGTTACCGGCGGAGCAGAGCCGGGCCTGACACGCGCGGTGCGGGCGGTGGGGGCGGCACCCGGCCGCCCCCGCTCAAGGTGCTGACGCACGCGGGCCTGGTTACGCTGCGCCGGACGGGAGCAATCGCTTCTCCCGGCCCGGCGCGACGGGCACGAGGAAGGGCCGACGCATGGGCGACGCCGCCAGCAGGAACACGGTCGCGGTCGAGCGGCACATCGCCGCGAGCCCCGCCGCCGTGTTCTCCTTCTTCACCGACCACGACCGCTGGCTGTCCTGGATGGGCACTGAGGGCACCTTCGCCTTCGAACCCGGCGGCGCCTACCGCACCACGGTGACCGGCGCGCACCGCGCCGCCGGCCGCTTCCTCGCCGTCGAACCGCCCCGGCGCATCGTGTTCACCTGGGGCTGGGAGAGCGGCGGCACCCCCGTCGCACCCGGCTCCTCCACGGTCGAGGTCACCCTCGATCCCGACGGCGAGGACACCCTGCTGCGCCTGCTCCACACCGGTCTGCCCTCTCCCGAAGCCTGCGCGGGCCACTCCGATGGCTGGCACCACTACCTCGACCGGCTCACCGTCCGCGCCCGGGGCGGCGACCCCGGCCCCGACCGGTGGACACCGAACCCCGGCGAACACGGCTGACCCATGAACGACTGGTACCGGCGGGAGATCATGGACCCGGGCAAGCAGCCCCTGCTGTTCCTGCTGCTCGGGTTCCTCGGGGCATTCCTGTTCATCCGGTTCAGCGTGCGGATGATGCGGGCCGAGGTCTCGTGGTGGCCGAAGAACGTCACGCCCGGCGGCCTCCACATCCACCATGCGGTGTTCGGCGTGATCTTCATGATCATCGGTGGGCTCGGGCTGGCCTCGCCCATCGGTGGCGAGCGGCCCTGGGCCGAGATCGAGGCCGCCGTCTTCGGGATCGGCACGGCCCTCGTCCTGGACGAGTTCGCCCTCATCCTGCATCTGCGCGACGTCTACTGGTCGGAGGAGGGCAGGCTCTCCGTGGACAGCGTCGTCCTCGGCGCGGCGGTGTGCGGGCTCCTGCTGCTCGGCGCGGCCCCCTTCGGCGTCAACGACGCTTCGGTGGACGGCGCGCCCGTCTCCGGCTGGACGTACGCGAGCGTGATCGTCTTCAACTCGGCCTTCGCGCTGGTCGCGTTGAGCAAGGGCAAGGCCTTCACGGGCCTGCTCGGCATCCTCGTCCCGCTCGTCGCGGTGATCGGGGCACTGCGGCTGGCCCGCCCGGGCTCGCCGTGGGCACGGGCCCGCTACCCGGAGGGCAGCCACAAAGCACAGCGGGCACAACGCCGGGAGGAACGCGAAGGCTGGCGCCGCCGGCTGCGCGTGAAGGTCTACGACGCGATCGCGGGCAAACCCTCCCAGCCATGACCCACCTCCGAAACGCCGTTCACCCCACCGTCGGTGCGATGAACACCGGGCGGCGGTCGATACGGGCGCGGACCGCGGCGGAGCCGAAGTGGTAGTCGATGCGCCGCACGGCCTCGGCCCAGCCGCGCATGGTGCCCACGCCCGCGCCGGAGAGCGCCTCGGTAACGAACGGGTCGGTCCACCGCTCCACCGCACGCCGCCACAGCTCGGCGGGCGGCTCCTCCAGCAGACTGCCGACCGTCCCCTCGTAGATGAGCATGGCCCGGACCTGCCCGTCGGGCTCGATCTGCACCGACTGGAAGTCGAGCCCGCGCGCCACCTGTTCGGGGTTCATCTGCAAGGAGAAGTTGGTCGACGTGCCGACCCGGACGGTGGCCGGGGCGAGCGCCTGGAGCCGCGCGCGCTGCTCCTCACTGCCCAGCCTGGCGAGCTGTTCGTCCGAGAGCAGTTCGTGCTCGGCGTATCCGGTGCGGCTGCCGAGCCCGGACGGCACGGCGGCGCCGAAGTCGAGTGAGCTCAGGTGCGGGAACCGGGGCACGACGTCCGTGCAGAACTCCTCCAGCCGGTCGACGTTGCTCCGTACGACCACGCAGTCGATGGCGAACGGGAGCGGGCGCTCGCCGCGCTCGGCCCGCTCCCGCGCCGCAACCTCCAGCAGCGCCAGCGCCCGCATCGCCCGCTCGAACGAACCCGCCCTGCCGCGGATCCGGTCGTGCACCTCGGGCGCGGGGCCGTCGACGCTCACCACGACCCGCCCGCACACACGCGCCAGCTCCTCGGTCATCCACGGCTGGAAGTTCCAGCCGCCGGTGTACACGAGCACCGAGATACCGGCCCGCGTCAGCCGCTCCGCGACCTCGAACACCCCCTTGACCAGGAGTGGTTCGCCCCCGGCGAGGGTGACCTGGACCGGGCCCAGGGCGATGATGGCGTCGGCGATCCGGAGCATGTCGTCATGGCTGGCCTGGCGTGAGGGGCGCCTGCCGGACTCCGAGTAGCAGTGGGTGCAGCGCAGCGGACAGGCGTACGTGATGTCCCAGATCACGGACTGGGGACCATCGACAACGTTGTTCGCGCGCTCCATCGCATGCTCCCCGTGTCCGCTCGCGGCCTCGACGCCGGAACGCCCCCCCGTACGGTGGAGGGGGACGTTCCCGCCTCGATCAGACTAGGAGGCACCTCCCGGGCGCGGTATCCCCAACTCTGGGGATGGCGTGGACCGTACAGGTCGCCCCGCCGCGTCCATGGCACCGGCGCCCGCCGCCCCGGTCAGCCCCGGTCAGCCCCGCAGGCTTATGGTCCGGAGCCGGGGATCGGACGCTATCTCCGCCTCGGTGAACCGTTCCGTCACCCAGCGCTTGTGCGAGAAGAGGACGGTCTGGTCGGTGTAGTGGGGCGATTCGGGGTTGGCGGACTGCCCGTAGGTGAGGATCGTCCGGGTGCGCGGCCCCTGGGCCGTCAGCTCCGTGGCCATGATGAAGCTGGAGCCCGACGCGTAGTCGTCCGGCGAGCTCGGGCGCGTGGCGCCGCCGCTGCCCGACGTCGGTGACGCGTTCACGACGTTGAAGCAGCCCTCGCCACCAGAGCAGCCGGGCAGCGGGATCCCGGCCCAGCGCTGCACGCTGCCCATCGGCGCGTCCAGCGGCACCTTGTCGGCGGCCAGCTTGCGCACGGCGTCGGCCAGCGCGCGCCGCACCTGCGGCTCGTCTCCGTTGAGCCCGCGCGGGGTGGTGAGCGGCTGGGCCGGGTCGTACGGAACACGCCACCAGGCGTGCGGGCCGCCCACTCGGGTGCGGAACGCCTTCCACAGCACGGCGCCGCGGCTGCCGAGGTCGTCGCGGGTGTCCCAGGCCGCCAGGACGTCACAGGCGGCGCGCACATCCACCTCGGTGCCGTCGGTGGCGGTCAGGACGGGGTGCGCGCGGCACATCGCGACCGCGTCGTCGCGGCCCAGCTCCGCCGTGTAGTTGCGGTCGCCGAGCATGCTCGCCTGCAACGTAGGCAGGGTGAAGCCCGGTGCGCCCAGTCCGTCGGAACCGTCGCGCCGGCCCGCGATCATCTGGAGCCCGAGCTGGGCGCGCGGCCCCAGCGGCACTCCGGCGCGGTACATCCGCGGGTAACCGGCCAGCGGCTCGGCGCGGTTGGTCAGCGTCGAGTCGTTGTTGGAGTTGGCCACATAGTCGGTCCGGGTCAGCCGGGGCTGGTGGCCGGGGCCGAAGATGCCCGGCACCACCGCGTCGGGGTCGCTGCCCCAGTCGCAGGCCGCCGTCGAACCGTCGAGCACGCCGGGCAGATCCTCGCCCCCACCCCCGCCCGCCAGGGCACACCGCTCGAGCCGGTCGTCGGCGACATGGGGCACGGCGGAGGAGTCGCTGAAGTACGCGGTGCCGGTGGTGTCCGTGGCGATCGTGTACGTCCACGGGATGCCCTGGTACGTCTGGTGCGCCTGCTTGAGCTGGGCCACGGACCCCACCCTGCCGATCGCCAGCCACTCGTTCATCGAGCGCAGGTTGTCGACGTTGGCGTCCCTCAGCGCGTACGCCTCGGTGCGCGTCCAGCCCTCGGCGAGCACCGGGCCGTACCGGGAGGTGTAGAGGGTGCTGGAGACGGTGGAGACCGTGCCGTCGGCGCCCCGGACCGTGACCGGTACGGTCCGGCGGGTCATCGGCACCGCCTTGCCGTCGACGAGGTAGCTCGTCGGGTCGCCGGGCGCGAGGGCGAGGCGGTAGAGCGAGGCGTGGTCGGTGTAGCTCGTGGTGTGCGTCCAGGCCAGGGTGCGGGTGTGGCCGATCTCGACCACCGGGGTGCCGTAGATGCTCGCGCCCGCGACGTCGATGACGCCCGGGATCGTCAACTGCACCTGGTAGAAGCGGTCCCCGCCGATCCAGGCCAGGTGCGGGTTGGCCAGCAGCATGCCGTCGCGGCCACGGGTCACGTCACGGCCGAGCGCCCAGCCGTTGCTGCCGAGGTCGTCGCGGCGAGAGGCTCCCCTTGCTTCCTCTGCTGCCCTCGGTGGCTTCGCGGCGACTTTGTCCCCGGCCCCCGTCGGCGGGGTCGCGGTGGCGATGGCCTGCTTGAGCGCCGTCGCCCCGGAGGCGCCGTTCACGTCGTAGACGAGGTTCCAGATGTCCGTCGCGTTGATCGGGCCGACCCAGGGCTTGTCCTTGCACGTCGGGTCCGGCAGGTGGGCGGTGCCGGTGTCGCGCAGATACCGGTTGTACCCGGCGGCGTACCCCTCGACCATCCGGCGCAGCTCGGGCGTCGGGCCGAGCGGCGCCGGGCGGTCGAGCAGCCGCCGGACCGTACCGGCCTGCCGCAGTCCCTGGTGGTAGGTGTCGCTCGCCAGGTTGGGCGTGCCGTCGGCGGTTGTCTCCGTCGGGCCGAGGTGCCGGGAGCGCTCACCCCGCAACGTCATGACCTGGTCGGCGAGTTGGCACAGGTTGTCCTGCGCGAACGCGTACCCGTATCCGTACCCCAAGCCGCCGTAGTCGTGGGCCAGGACGTGCGGAATGCCGTATTCGGTGCGGCGGATCTGCGCGGTGTAGCCGTGGTCGCCCACCCGTTTGCCGTTTGGTTCCGGCGCGGCGGACGCGGACGCCGGTAACAGCGCGGCGGCGCCGGAGGCCAGGCAGAGAGCGGCGACCATCGACCCCAGTCTCCGCATATTTCCGGTCTTTTGACGCACCATCAGGTGATGTCGGTTGCTCGGCATGTCCATAAGAGTGCCGGAAGTCCGGCCGTCACCACATCAACCCCTCGACCGAACTTCATACTCGGGCGCTGGACCCATGGATGTACACCCTGGGGTGGATCGGCAGCGCTGACCTGCGATGTCGGGCCGATCCGCAGACGACACCGGGCCGCTCCTCACACGCAGGCGTGGTCCAGCAGCCCCGCCCACGTCCGGGGCCCGACCAGGCCGTCCACCTCGCGGCCGCGGTAGCCGCACAGGTACTGGAAACTCTTGACCGACTTGGTCGTCCCGCTGCCGAAGACACCGTCGACGCGAGTGCTGATGCCCTGGTCGGTGAGCTTCTGCTGGAGGAACCTGACGCAGGTGCCCCGGTCGCCCTGCGAGAGGAACGGCCGGGTCTGCGCACATCCGGCGGCGCTCGGCGCTCGGGTGGCGGACGTGGCCGCGTCGGCCGGGGCGAGCATGCCCGCGCCGCCGAGCACTGCCGCGCTGAGCAGCGCGACGACGAGGATCCGTACCTGTTTCATGGGGTCTCCCGCGGATGGGGGCGACCGCGTGTGGCGCGACGCGTGTCGCCGTACTCCGGCGGCGTGCCGGTTCGCCGCCGCCGGAACGCCAACATAGGGAGCGGGGTTGCCGCGCGGCGTCACACAGGGGGTTGAGATCCCTCCTGCAACCAGAGCGGTAGGCGGTCCGGCTCTCCACCTGGTGCGGCAGACGGCTGCCCACCGAGTGAGGTGGGCAGCCGTCCACGTCAGCGACCCGTCAGTCGCGGGGCGTGGCGGCCCGGCCCTTGCGTATCGCGACGGCGGCTCCGGCCACCGCGAGCACACCCACGGCGAGCCCGGCGGCGCCCAGCCCGCGGGCCGTCGCATCGCTGCTCTTCGACGCCGCCTTCGGCGCGGTGGAGGCGGTCGGCGCGGCGGGCTTGCCGGACGCCGGGGACTGGGGCGGAGCGGACGCGGCGGTGAGCCGCAGGACCGGCGCCGGGTTCGCCGGTTCGTCCTGGCCCTCGCGGCTCTCGTCGATCCAGCGCACCACCTTGCCGTCGGAGTACGTCTGGAGCGTCTTGAACGTCAGCTGGTCGGCGTCGTCGGGTAGTTGGCCGTAGGCGACGTGGAAGTCCTGGTACTGACCGGGCTTGATGCTGCCCCCGGTCCAGGTGATCTCCGAGACCGCCTCGCTCACGGTGCCGTCGTCCGTCTTGACCGGCGTCTTGAGCTTGGTCGTGGTCACCTGCGCGGTCCAGCCCGCCTCCGGGGTGACCAGCAGGGACAGCAGCGGGTGGTCGGTGGGCACGACCACCTGGACCTTGGTGGTGCTCGCTCCGCTCTCCTCGTTGGGGACGCGGAAGGTCAGCACGCCGTCCGTGGCGCCCTTCGTGGCGCTCTCCGCGTGCACGGTGACGTGCGCGGACGCCGCGCCCGCGGCGCCGAGCAGCCCGGCGGCCGCGAGGCAGGTGGAGACGGCGGTCCGGCGCAGGGCGCGCCGGAGCATGGTGTGGTGCTGGGACATGACAGGAACTCCGTACCGTTGATGGTGGTGTGACGGTGGGTCGGATACGGGTTCCGGTCGGGCGGTCCGCGCCGGGACACGGCGTGGCGCAGCAGCGCCTGCCGCTTCGGCCGCGCGGAAGAGGTGTACGGGTGGGGTGCGGGCCCGGGGCTTGCGCCCACGCCGGACCCCCGCCCCGACCACCAGGCGGCCAGCCCCGGCACGAGCGCGGCCGCCCGCCGCAGCAGCGACCACAGCGCTGCCTCCCCGCGCCACAGCCACCAGGCGGTGACCAGCGCGGCGACGAAGTGGGCGGCCGTGGCGTGCGGGAGCGCGGGGTGGGCGAGGTGGTGCGCGGCGGCGTGGGCGGCGTGCCGGGCTCCTGCGGGGGCGGCGCCGAAGTGGGTCGCGGTGGGCGCGAGGCGGTGCCGTATCCCCGGTCTGCCGGGGTCCCGCCCGTGCGCGCCGGCGGCCCGACCGCACGCCACGGCGAACACCCCGTGCAGAACGCCCTGCGCGCCCAGCGTCGCCCCGGCGATGCCGGGCAGCGACCGCTCACGCGCGCGTAGCGGCACGGCCGCGCCGAAGACGCCGGCCAGCCCCGCGCCGTACGCCCACACCGGCGGAGCCGCACCCGTCGCCAGCACATGGCCGACGGCGGCGAGCGCCACGCACACGGCGGCGAACACCGCCGCGCGCAGCACGCGTACCGCCCCGGAGGCCTCCATGGTGATCGGATTGTGCCACCCGGCGCTGTGCGGGCGGAGGCGCTTCGGCCCGACCCGCACCGCCCGCCCCCGCTCGCCCTCAGGGCCGGTCGTCCGGATCCCCCCGGCGGCGCAGCCCGACCTGGACCGCGCCGAAGAGGACCTTGGCGATGACGCCCACCACGATCAGGTCCAGGATCATCTGCACGGTGGTGAGCGCACGGCTGGTGTCGGTGGCGGGCGCGATGTCGCCGAAGCCGACGGTCGCGAAGACCGTGACCGTGAAATACAGGGCGCCGGTCCGGCTCAGCGGCTCCGAGAACGACGACGGCCGGTTGTCGGCGAGCAGGAAGTACGTGGCGGAGAACAGCACGAGGAAGAGCGGCACGGCGGTGGCCAGCGCCTCGATGGCCCGCAGCCGCGGATACTCCGCATGGGTGATGGCGGCGATCTGCCAGGCCGTGAGGCAGCCGAACAGCACCAGCCCCAGCACGAGCGCCACAGCGGTGCCGACGCCGACTCCCCGGTCCAGCGGGGCCAGGTAGTACAGCGACGTCAGCAGGACCACCGAGGCCACCGCGCGCAGCAGATGACCGGCGAGGGCACGGCGACGGCGCCGCGCTTCCGGGCCTGCGGGTTCCATGGGCCGCTCCGGTGTGCGCGGGGTGCTGTCGGGCGGCGGAGGCGCCCGGGGCCGATCCGCCCTCGGCTTCAGGAGAGACGGAGACGGGCCGTACCGCCACTGAAGACAGCATCCCGGAGGGAGCCCTGTTGTGGGACCCCCTCCGGAACTCCGGCCTCTCCCGGGCGCCCCTCCGGAATGCGGCCTCCTCCTACCAAAGGTAGGAAGGAATCACCCCCGCGATCGGAGACAGGCATGGACGACTACCCACTCCTCAACCTCTTCTGGACGATGTTGTGGCTGTTCCTGTGGGTGATGTGGTTCTTCCTGCTCTTCAAGGTCGCCACCGACATCTTCCGCGACCACAGCCTCGGCGGCTGGGCCAAGGCGGGATGGCTGGTCTTCGTGCTCGTCCTGCCCTATCTGGGCGTCTTCGTCTATCTCATCGCCCGTGGACAGGGCATGGGGCAGCGCGACGCCAAGCAGTTCAAGGAGCAGGAGGACGCGTTCCAGCAGTACGTCCGCAAGGCGGCCGGAACCGGCGGCGGTTCGGTGGAGGAGCTGAGCAAGCTCTCCGCGCTCAAGGACAAGGGCGACATCACCCAGGAGGAGTTCGAGCGCGCCAAGGCCAAGATCCTGGCGTAAGGCCTACGGGCCGCCGGAGCGTCAGCCCAGGCCCCAGTTGGTCATCAGGACCCGGTCGCCGCAGTCCTGGGTGTCCTGCTCGCCCTTGCACACGAAGAGGGTGGCGCCGGAGAGCGTGCCCGGTGAGCTCTTGTGGTACGCGACGGGCGTGGCGCCGGGGCCGCACTGGGTGGCCTGCTTCTGCGCCGGGTAGGTCACGAAGTCGCGCTGCCATTGGATCCACCCCGAGGAGCAGCCCGGCCCCGTGGTGCGGAGCTCGCCCTTGACCACGAGCGGGCGCTCGTACGGCGTGGTCCCCTGCTCCAGCCATCTGGTCCCGGCCGCAGTGGCGTCCCCGTGACCGGCCCGCCAGTCGAGGACCTTGGTGATGGGGGTGCCCAGCGGGACGGTGGCGGCCTGGGCGGACGGCTGGGCGAGCGCGACCGTCGCCGCGGCGACCGCCAGAGCGGCGGCGCCGGATGCGAGCATGCGTAACGACATCGGATCCCTTTCACGGACGTGCACGACCTGCTGTGGCGTGCGGCGATACGAGATCATTACGCATAAGGTTAGGCTTACCTAATAGACCCTCGGCGCGGCCCCTCAGTGAGACTGGCCCTCTACGACAAAGGCGTGGACCCTACGGCGAAGGCGTCGGCCCCTCGATCTGCTCGCTGATCCACTGCATGCTGCTCGCGTCCATCCCCTTCACATACGTCACGGCGTTGTGCCGCCCGCCCTGGATGACTTCGAGGTGGGTGTGGATCGGGCCCTTGTTCCCGTAGGTGGCGATGTACTTGTTCACCTTGGGGATGACGGACGACTCCTTCGTGCCGTACTGGAAGGCGAGGTACACGTCCGGCCCCTTGGCGGCGATCAGCTGCTTGGAGAGCACCTCGGGGTTGTTCTCCGCCTTCTCCTTGGGGTGGCCGTTCCACAGGGGCGAGTCCGGGACGATGTCCGGGCCGGAGGCGATGACGGCCTTGAACTTGTCGGGGTGCTTCAGCACGGCCTTCAGACCGGCGAAGCCGCCGGAGGAGGAGCCCATGAAGGCCCAGCCGTCGCGCGACTTGATCGTGCGGAAGTTCTGCCGCATGAGGTCCGGCACGTCCTCGGTCAGCCAGGTGCCCATCTTGGGCTGGCCGGGGATGTCGCTGCCGTCCCAGTAGAGCCCGCCGTCGTCGGGCTTGGGGTTCAGCACCGGCATGGCCAGCAGGAACGGTTTGCCCTTGCCCTCCTCGGCCCACTTGGAGATGGACGACTCCAGCTTGAGGTTGTTGTCCATCCAGTAGTTGTTGGGGAAGCCGGGGCCGCCCGGGAGCGCGATCAGGACGGGGAAGCCGCTCTTCTCGTACTTCGGGTCGTCGTACTCCTTCGGCGCCCAGACCCACACCTTGCCCGTGAAGCCGGACTTCTTGCCGGTGATCTTCACGACGCCCACGTGCGTGCCGTTGCCCAGCGTGCTGGAGATCTTGAAGTCGGCGGCCGGGCCGGTCGGCATCAGGGTCTTGGAGTCCGCCGGCTTCTGCGGGGTGCCGTCGCCCTTGTTGTCGATCTTGCCGTACGAGATGGGGTCGCCCTTGTCCGTGAACGGCGGTATCTCGAAGTAGCTCATGACCGGCCAGGCGATGGCCCCGAGCAGCCCCACGCAGACCACGGCGACAAGCCATCGCCGGGCCTTGGAGGCGCGACGGTGGCCCCGGGACTCATAGGTCTCGGCCCCGTTCCTGGTCTTGGTGGACGCGTGCGACATCTGTGGCTCCGGCTTGCTTCGGCCCCTCGGGGCACGACGGTCGTGTTCCGCCTCCGGGGATGGACAAAGCCGATGCAAGGGTTCCAAATTTGCCAAATCGTGATCAACGCTTGACGAGGAGCGGACCGACCCGAACGGGAACGAACGCACAAGATCACCCCCGCGAACCGCCGGGATCGCCGCACCCGTGGCCGGAACGCCCGCGGCGGCAATTCCGGAGGAGATTGTCAGTGGCCGCCCCTACGCTGGTTCTCACTTCGTGATCGATGAGGGGGGACCTCGCGATCGCCCATTTCCGTGTGCACGCGAGGTGATGCGCCATGACTTCTTCCGCCCTGACCGACGGCACCCCGCCGGACGTCAACAGCTTCCAGGTCGACCTGCGGGGCCTGGTCGACCTGCTCTCCCACCACCTCTACTCCAGCCCCCGGGTCTACGTCCGCGAGCTCCTGCAGAACGCGGTGGACGCGGTCACCGCACGCCGTGCGCACGACCCGGGCGCGCGGATCCGCATCCGCCTCTCGGCGGTGGACGGCCGGGTCGCCGTCGAGGACAGCGGCATCGGCCTGACCGCCGACGAGGTGCACACCCTGCTCGCGACCATCGGACGCAGCTCCAAGCGCGGCGGGGAGCACGGTCTGGAGTCCGCCCGCCGGGAGTTCCTCGGCCAGTTCGGCATCGGCCTGCTCGCCTGCTTCGTGGTGGCTCGCCGGATCCGCGTGGTCACCCGCTCGGCCCGCACCCCCGACGCCGCCCCGGTGGAGTGGCTCGCCACCGACGACGGCTCCTACACGGTCCGCGCGCTGCCCGACGAGGCCAGACCCGAGCCCGGCACCACCGTCTACCTGGAGCCGCGCCCGGGCGCCGAGGAGTGGACAGCCGCCGCGCGCGTGGAGGAACTGGCCCGCGACTTCGGCTCGCTGCTGCCGTACGACATCACGTTCGCGGGCGACGACGGCGCCGAGCGCCCGGTCACCGACCGGCCCGCCGTGTGGGAGCGGGAGTACGCCACACCGGCCGCCCGCCGGGTCGCGCTCTCCGGGCACTGCGCGCGCCTGTTCGGCTTCACCCCGCTGGACTCGATCGACCTGGACCTGCCGGTCGCCGGGGTGCGCGGCGTCGCCTACGTACTGCCGGAGCCGACCAGCCCCGCGCACCGGGCCGGACACCGCACCTACCTCAAGGGCATGCTGCTCACCGACCACGCGGACAACCTGCTGCCCGAGTGGGCGTTCTTCGTGCGCGCGGTGGTGGACACCGACACCCTGCGCCCCACCGCCTCGCGGGAGAACCTGTACGACGACGAGACGCTCGCCGCCGTCCGCGACGCCCTCGGCGCGCGCGTGCGGCAGTGGCTCACCGAGCTCGCCGCGGGCGACCCGCAGCGCCTGGCCGCCTTCCTCAGCGTCCACCACCTGGGCGTGAAGTCGCTGGCCCGCCACGACGCCGAGCTGTTCGCGCTGATGCTGCCGTGGCTGCCGTTCGAGACCAACGACGGGCAGCGGAGCCTGGACGAGTTCGCGGCCGCCCACTCGGAGATCCACTTCACCCGGACCGTCGAGGAGTTCCGCCAGATCGCCCCGATCGCGGCGGCCCACGGCCTGGGCGTGGTCAACGCGGGCTACACGTACGACGCCGATCTGCTCGCCCTGCTGCCCGGGATCCGGCCCGGTCTGAAGGTCACCGAGCTCGACGCGGGCGCGGTCACCGACCGCCTCGACCCGGTGCCCACCACGGCCGAGCTCTCGCTCGCCGGGTTCCTGTCGACCGCCCGCACCCGTCTGGACCCGCACGGCTGCGACGTGGCACTGCGCGCCTTCCAGCCGGTGGCCGTGCCCGCGCTGTTCCTCGACGACCGCCAGGCACGCCACGAGCGGGACCGGGCCGCCGCGCAGGAGAACGCCGACTCGCTGTGGAACGACATCCTCGGCGCGCTGCGCGGCTCCGCCCCGCGCGCGCGTCTGGTGCTCAACCACAACAACCCGCTGATCCGCCGGATCGCCGCGCTGCCCGACGCCGAGCTCACCGGCACGGCGGTCGAATCGCTCTACGGCCAGGCGCTGCTGATGTCGCAGCGCCCGCTGCGCCCCGCCGACTCCACCCTGCTCAACCGGGCCTTCCTCGGCCTCCTCGAATGGGCCACCCACTCCACGTCGAGCACGCGTCCCCAGGAGGACCAGAAGTGACCGCCCTGACCACCGAGGAGATCCTGAGGGGCCTCGCGGAGAACGCCCGGGCCCCCTACGGCGCGGCGCGCAACGCGCGCGCGGAGACGCTGGCCGCCGCGGCCGAGGCCGGCGGCGACCGCGAGCTGTTCCGCCGGGCGCTGGACGGGCTGATCGACGCGTACGAGTGGAGCGCCGAGCGCACCAAGATGGTGGTGCCGTTCGCGCGCCTGCTCCAGGAGTACGACCGCGACCCGTCCGCCTTCGCCGACCACGAGGTGCACGGCCTGTTCTGGCGCTTCAAGTGGGTGGCCGGGCGGATCGTCGAGTCCCCGGAGATCCCGCTCGCCGCGGTGGAGCGCTGGCTCACCGACATGGAGCGCCGCTACCGGCTGGCGGGATACAGCGAACGGGCCGTGCGCCAGGCCGAGTTCCACCTGGCCGACGCGACGGGCGACGAGGCCCGGATGGACCGGGCCGCGGCGGCCTGGACGGCGGCCGCGCGCGACCGGATGAGCGACTGCCACGCGTGCGAGATCAACACCCAGGGCTGGTACTGGGCGCGCAAGGGCGACGACGCCAAGGCGATCGGGATCTGGGAGCCGGTGCTCTCCGGCGGCAAGTCCTGCATGGAGGAGCCGCACCGCGTCCTGGCGCACTCCCTGCTCCCGCTGGTGCGCCTCGGCCGTCTCGACGAGGCCCGCTCCCACCATCTGCGCGGCTACCGGATGGCGCGCGGCAAGGACAGCCTGCTGCGCTCGGTCGGCAGGCACATCGAGTTCTGCGCGCTCACCGGCAACGAGTCGCGCGGCCTGGAGATCCTCGCCGAGCACGCCGCCCACCTGGGCCCGCTCACCGACGTCGAGTCGCAGATGGAGTTCGCGGGCGGCGTCCTGGTCCTGCTGCGCCGCCTGGCCGAGCTCGGCCACGGCCACCGCCCCGCCGTGCCCTACCAGGGCACGGGACACACGGTGGACGAGCTGTACGCGCGCCTGTCGGCGGACGCCACCGCCATCGCGGCCCGCTTCGACGCCCGCAACGGCAGCCCGCACGTCTCCGAGGAGCTGGCCGGACGGATCGGTCGGCAGCCGCTGGTCGACGTGCTGCCACTGGGCGTGCGCAGTGCGGGACTTCCCGCCGCCACGGCTCCCGTGGGCGTACGGCCGCCCGCCGTGTCCGATGCGTCGGCCCCGGCCGCCACCGACGACCCGGACTTCGCGGCGCTGGTCAAGCACGCGCGTACGGCCCGGCAGAAGGGGCACCCCTCGGCCGACGCCCTGTGGGCGCGGGTCGGTGAACTCGCCGACGCGGGCGCGGAGTTGCCCGACCATGCCGTGAGCGCCGACCTGCTGGAGTTCCGCGCGACGACGGCGGCGCGGGCCGGGGCCGAGCAGGCTCGCGGCCTGTTCGCGGAGGCGGCCGCCGCCCAGCGGGCCGCCGGTCAGCACGCCCGCGCGGCCTACGCCCTGCTCGGGATCGCGGGCGCGGCCGCCCAGTCCGGCGGGGAGACCGGGGAGATACGGCGTCTGCTCGCCGTGGCCGCTGAGGCGGCGCGGGCCCTGGAGGAGACCGATCCGGTCCGCGCCCGGCGGATCGCCGTGGCCGAACTCACCACCCTCCAGATCGAGTCGTATCTGCGCGGGCGCGAGACGCCCGAGGAGGAACGGCAGCCGGTGGACGCCCACCTCGCCACCGGGCTGGAGGACTTCGTCACCGCGCTCGACTCCGGCGTACGGACGGACGCGGAGGACGTGGCGGACATCGTCGCCGAGGCCGAACTGGCGCTGGCCCGGATGGCCCTGACGACCGGTGACCTCGTCCGGGCCGAGCCGCTGCTCACCTCGGCGGCACACCGCTGCCTCACCGCCGAGCGCCCCTGGGAGGCGGTCGAGCCGCTGTCGCTGCGGGCGCGGGTGCTGGCCGCGAGGAACGACATGGAGGGCGCCGAGGCCCTCGCCCGGGCCGCGCTCGGCCACGCCGCCGAGCTGACGGACCCGGAGGAGCACGCGGCCGTACGGCTGACGCTCGCGGAGATCCTGCTGCACCGGACCGGCGCGGCCGACGAGGCGGCCGCGCACGCGCTGGACGCGGCGCACTGGCTCGACCAGGCGGGCCGCACCGCGACCGGCGGCGCCCGGGCACGGCTGCTGCTGTCCCGCGCCTACGCGGAGGCGGACCGCACCGCCGAGGCGGCCGAGGTCCTCCAGTCCGCGCTGCCCGACCTGGTGGAGCACGGCGAGCAGGAGGCCGTGGAAGCCCGGCGGATGCTCGGCGGGCTGCTGTCCCGGCTGTACGACCAGCGCGCGGCGGCCGAGCAGTATCTGCTGGCCGCCGAGACCGCGAAGGGCTGGGACGACCCCCGGCCGCAGGCGAGCCTGGCCCACTCGGCCGCCGAGGCACTGTCGGGCGCCGGGCTGCGCGACCAGTCGCGGTCGGCGTACGGAAGGGCCCTGGAGCTGTGGCGGCGCGCGGGCGACAACCCGGTCGGAGAGGTCCGGGTGCTGCGCTCGCTGGCGTGGCTGACGGTGGACGGCCGGGCGGGCGACGAGGAGTACGGGCAGGCGCGTGCGCTGATGGAGCAGGCACTGACCGTACTCGAAGGCTCCGAGGAGCCCGAGCTGCGCTACGAACGCGCGCAGACCTGGCAGCAGCTCGCCGCACTCCTTGAGGACTCGGTGAACGAGGACGAGTACGGGGAGGAGGACGAGGGCGATGCCCCCAGCCGGGCGCCCGAGCTGGCGGCGGCCGTCCGGGCCGAGATAGCCGCGCTCCTGGACCGGGCGGCCACCGGCTACGCCACGCTCGGCGGGGACGCGCTGCGCGAGCGGTTCCAGTGCGCCGTCCGGGCGGCCTGGACCGAGCACGCGCTGGGCCGGGCACAGGACGGCATATCCCGGATGACCGCCCTCGTCGCCGACCTCCGCGAGCTGGAGGGGGCCGAGGCAGCCGAGTTCGCGAGGCAGGCCGAGCAGGTCCGCGAGCGGCTCGGCTGACCGCCGGGCCCGGCGGCGCGGGCGAGTGGACCGCTGCCGCGCCGCCGGGCTCCGGGGCGCCCGTACACACCTGTCGCTTCGACCGGACCACTCAGTGCGGCCGCCGCCCCCGCGCCAGCCGGGCCTCGATCCGCTGGGCGTCCGGGACTTGGAGGGTGCGGGTGAGTTCCAGGGCCTGGGTCAGATGGGCGGCGGCCTCGTCGGGTCGGTCCAGTTGGTGCAGGCTCTCGCCGAGGCCTTCGAGGGCGCGGGCCTCCTCGTACGGGGACCGGACCTCGCGGGCCAGTTCGAGGGCGCGCCGGTGGGAGTCGAGGGCGTCGGCCGGGGCCGCGTCCGCCCGCTGCGCCGTGCCAAGGGTGTTGAGCGCCTCGGCCTCGCCGCCGAGGTCCCCGATCTCGCGGCACAGCGCCACGCTCGCGGTGGCGTTCTCCAGGGCATAGGTGTGACAGCCGCCGAGGGCCTGGACCTCGGCCAGATACATCAGCACATAGGCCTGCCCCATACGGCTGTTGAGGGAACGGACACTGTCGAGCGCCTCTTGCAGGTCCTTCTCCGCCTCGGTCAGCCGACCGGTGCGCTGTTTGATCCTGCCGAGGTGTGCGAGCGCGTTGGCCGCGCCCAGGCGGGCGCCGAGGCCCTGATAGAGGCGCGACGCCTGGCCGACGCTCTCCAGCGCCTCCTCGTACGCCCCGGTCAGGCGCAGGACGTCGCCGAGGTCGCTCAGCGCGTTCGCCTCGCCCAGTTCGTTGCCCAGGTCGCGGAAGAGCACCAGGGCCCGGCGGTGGCTGGAGACGGACTCCGCGTACGCCCCGGTCGACTTGCGTACGTCGCCGAGCGCGGTGAGCGCGTTGGCCTGGCCGAGTCGGTTGTCGAGGGCGCGGTGCAGTTCCAGTGCGCGTCCCATGCTGTCGGCCGCCTCCGTGAAGCGCCCGGTGAGCTGTTGGACGTGGCCGAGCTCGACGAGCACCTCTGCCTGGCCGCGCGTGTCCCGGGTCTCCCCGAACAGGCGCAGGCAGTGCCGCAGCGAGCTCTCCGCCTCCTCGTAGCGTCCGGTGCGGCGCACGACGGAGGAGAGGTCGTGGAGCGCGATGGCCTCGCGGCCCCGGTCGCGCAGGCCGCGGAAGAGGTCGAGGGCGGCCAGCAGGTTGCTCTCGGCCTGCGCGAACTCGGCCTGGAGCGCTTCGATCACCGCGGTGTTGCGCAGTGCGACGGCTCGGCCAAGGGGGTCTTCGGTCAGGAGGGCTGTGCCGAGGGCCGTCCGGTGCAGCGCGAGGGCGTCGCCCCAGTAACCCTGGGTGCGCATGAACTCGGCCATGGCGGCCGGGAGTTGCACCGCGTGCTCGCCGTGGCCGTGGCGGGCCGCGTGGGCGACGGCCGCGCTCAGATTGGCGTGTTCGGCCCGCATCCAGGCGAGCGCCCGCCCCTCGTCCGCGACCGGTGGCAGGGCCACGGGAGCAGGGGCGCTGGGAGCGAGGGCGGGGGTGTCGTAGCGGGCGAAGGAGCGGCTGGCGGCGAGGGCCGCGTGCAGGTAGTAGTCGAGCTGGCGTTCCACGGCCCGCGCCGCGTCGGCGCGACATCCGCTGTCGTGGTCCCTGTCCGTGAGGGCGCGCGCGTAGTCGCGTACCAGGTCGTGCATCCGGTAGCGGCCGCGCGACGGTTCCTCGACGAGGTGGTGGTCCTCCAGCTCCTCCAGGAGGCCGCGGGCCGTCGGCAGGTCCGTGCCGTGCAGCGCGGCGACCGCGTACGCGTCGAAGTCGAGCCCCGGCTGCCGTCCAAGGCGGCGGAACAACAGCTGCTGATCCGGGGAGAGGTCGCGGTAGGAGAGCTCGAAGGCGGCCCGTACGGAGACGTTCTCGGAGCTCAGCGCCGCCAGGCGGCCGCTCGCGGCGGCCAGGTCGGTGATCACGTCCTCGGCACTCCACGCGCGGTGGTGGCGCAGCCGCGCGGCGGTGAGGTGCAGGGCCAGCGGCAGGTGTCCGCAGAGCCGGGCGAGTTCGGCGCAGCCGGGGTCCTCGGCCGTCAGGTCGGCGCGCCCGGCCTTGGCCACGAGGAGGCGTACCGCCCGGTCCTCGGGCAGGACGTCCAGCGTGACCGGCACCGCGTCCGCGAGCGCGACCAGGCGTCGCCTGCTGGTGATCAGGACCAGCGACCCGGGTGTGCCGGGCAGCAGCGGCTCCACCTGTGCGCTGCCGCCGGCGTCGTCGAGGAGGACGAGGTAGCGCCCGCCCGCGAGGGTGGCGCGCCACAGTCCGGCGCGCGCGGACAGGTCGGCCGGGATGCGCTGGGGAGCGGTCCCCAGGGCGAGCAGCAGGCTGGTCAGCGCGGTGCCGAGGTCGACGGGCGGCGTTCCGTGCGTGTGCGCGTGCAGGGACAGGAACAGGCTGCCGTCGGGGAAGTCGGCCGCGAGGCGGTGGGCGACGTGGACGGCGAACGCGGTCTTGCCCACGCCCGGCATGCCGTCGACGGCGTGGATCCCGACCACGCCTCCGGTGGCTCCGGCGCGTACCGCCGCGACCAGGCCCTCGACCTCGCGCTCGCGGCCGGTGAAGGCGACCACATCGCGGGGCAGTGACGTCGGCACGGCGTCGGCGTCCGGGGTCCGGGGCGGCGCCGGGGCGTCGTCGACCAGAATGTGCTGATAGGCGGCGGCCGCGTCGGGGCCCGGCTCGACGCCCATCTCGTCGATCAGGGTGCGCCGCAGCCGGTGGTAGGCGGCCAGCGCCTCAGCCCGACGTCCGCTGCGGTACAGCACCCGCATCAGCTGGACGTGGAAGGCCTCGCGCAGCGGGAACTCGACAACCAGACGGGACAGTTCGGGCAGCAGTCCCTCGTGGCGGCCGCGCCGCAGCTCCGCGTCGCAGCGCCACTCCAGGGCCTGCACCCGGGCCTCCTGCCACTGCTCCAGCCGGGCGCCCTCGTCCTCGGCGAGCTCCGGGAACTCGTCGAGCGGGGTGCCGCGCCACAGCGCCAGCGCGGCGTCCGCTTCCCGTACGACGGCGTCCCAGTCCTCGTTCGGACGCGCGGCGCGTGCCGCGTCGAGGCGCGCGCCGAAGACGCGGGTGTCGAGCTCGCCGTCCTCGACGTCCAGGAGCATGCCTCCGGGCACCGCCCGGATCCGGGTCTCCTCGCCGAGCGAACGGCGCAGCCGCAGCAGGTGGTTGTGGAGCGAGGCGCGGGCGGTGGCCGGCGGGCGCTCGCCCCACAGCGCGCGCTCCAGCCGGACCAGCGGTACGGCACGGCCGGGCGTGAGCAGCAGCGCGGTCAGCAGGGCCCGCCCCTTGGGCGACACGGGTGTCCGCTCGACTCCGTGGTCGTCGTGGACGGACAGCGGACCGAGCAGCCCGAACTTCACGTGTTCTCCCGCGCACTCCCGGGCCTGGCCGGGCCCTCCTGGCGCTGATCGTAGCGCCCACCTGCGCTGAACATGTCAGAGAGCGCGCGCGTCGCGCCGTACGCGTCAGAAGTTCTTCGCACCCGCCCTGATGGCCTCGCGGATGCGGTGGTACGTACCGCAGCGGCATATGTTGCGGATCTCGTCGAAGTCCGCGTCGCCGATCTCGTGACCGGCGGCGCGGGCCTGGTGGACCTTGGCGACGGCGGCCATGATCTGGCCGGGCTGGCAGTAGCCGCACTGGGCCACGTCGTACTCAAGCCAGGCCTCCTGCATGGGGTGCAGGTCCTTGCCGACGGTGGCGGGCAGGCCCTCGATGGTGGTGACCTCGTCGGTCGGCTTGACGTCCTTGACCCGGACCGAACAGGGGTTGAACGCCTTGCCGTTGATGTGGCTGGTGCAGGCCTGGCAGACGCCGAGGCCGCAGCCGTACTTCGGCCCGGTCACGCCGAGGACGTCACGCAGCACCCAGAGCAGCCGGACGTCGTCCTCGACGTCCACCGACACCGGCTTGCCGTTGAGGATGAAGGTGTGCTGAGGCACGGATGCTCCTAGTACGCGCGGCTGAGGCCGTCGGTGGGGGACGCGGGGATCGGGGGGACGGTCGGCAGGGGGTCGAAGCCGAGGGGGCCGTCGTGGTTGATGGGGAAGGTGGTCGGCATGGTGCCGGTGGCCCGGCCGTAGGCGCAGGCGACCGCGGCCATCGCGCCCGCGACGGCCAGCTCCCCCGCGCCGCCCGGCTTGTCGCCGGTGGGCGGCATCACGATGATCTCCAGCTCGGGCGGGGTGTTCCACTGCCGGGTGTAGAAGTAGTTGTCCCAGCTGCCTTCGAGGAAGTGGCCGTCCTTCAGATGGAGGCCGGAGCTGAGGGTGATCGCGATGCCGTCCATGATGCCGCCCATCATCTGGGCCTCAAGACCACGCGGGTTGACGGCAAGCCCCACGTCGACGGCGCACACGACCCGGGTGACCCGCGGGCCGGTGTACGCGTCGGGGATCTGGCGCCCGGTCGTCTCCGGGCGGCAGTCGATCTCGGCGAGGACGGCGACGAACCCGTGGTACTCGGGGTGGAGGGCGATGCCCTGCGCGGTGCCCGCGGGCATGCTCCGGCCCCACTCGCCGACCTGCGCGACCTTGTCCAGGACGGCCCGGGCCCGGTCCGCCTTGAGGAACTGGCGGCGGAACCGGTAGGCGTCCTTGCCCATCCGCGAAGCGAGCTGGTCGACGACGAGCTCCTGGGCGCAGCGCACGTTGGGCGAGTAGATGTTGCGCATGCTGCCGGTGTTGAAGCCCTTGTCGACCTCGCTGAGCAGCTGGGTGGTGACGCCGAAGTGGTACGGGCTCTGCGTGGAGAGCGCGAAGATCGTCTCGGAGAAGGCGAGATCACCGACGGGCAGTTTGGCCGCCATGGAGGTGATGATCTCGCCGAGCCCGTGCCCGAAGTCGGTGGCCACCGAGGTGTGCCGCTGCTCGTACGAGAGGACCTCGCCCAGTGCGTACGTCGCCCGGACCCGGGAGGTGGACATCGGGTGGGTGCGGCCCTGGCGGAAGTCGTCCGTGCGGTGCCACATCAGTTTGACGGGCTTGCCCATCGCCTTCGATATCTGGGCGGCTTCCAGTGCCGCGTCGAAGAACAGCTTGCGGCCGAAGGAGCCGCCGCCCTCGGTGACGTGCACCTTGACGGCGGACAGCGGCAGGCCGAGCTTGAGCGCGATGGTCTCCTGCGCGGTGATCGGGGTCTTCAGCGACGCCCAGATCTCGGCCCGGTCGCTTCTGACATCCGCCACCGCGCAGTTGGGCTCCAGGGCGCTGTTGCTGGCGAAGTGGAACGTGAACCGCGCGTCCACGGAGTGGACCAGGGGGTCGAGGGCCGGTACCACCAGCGGCAGTTCGGCGGCGCGCAACTCCTTGAGGACGGTGGCGTCGGAGGCGCCCTCCTCGGTGCCGGGGCCCCAGGAAACCCGCAGCGCCCGTACGGCGTCGATGCACTGGCCGAACGTCCGCCCGCGCACGGCGACTCCGGTGGAGACGGTGACGACGTCGGTGATGCCGGGCATCGCGAGGACGTCCGCCCGGTTCTCCACCGACCGTACGGTTCCGTTGATCGTCGGCGGCCGGCACACCATCGTGGGCAGCGCGCCCGGCACGCTGACGTCCATGGCGAACTGCTTGCGCCCGGTGACCGCGGCGAGCGCGTCGACGCGACTGCGCGGGGTGCCGATGACGCCGAACTGCGCGGGCTTCTTCAGGGTGACGGGGATGCGGACGGTGGTGCGGCTCGCGGCCTTCACCGCCAGTTCGCCGTACGTGGCGCTCTTCCCGCGCGGGGAGGTGACGACCCCGGCCCGGGTGGTCAGCGTGGAGGCGGCCTCGCCGAACTCGGCGGCCGCGGCCTCCACGAGCCGCGCCCGGGCGGTCGCGGCGGCGACCCGGATCGGGGTGTAGGTGGCGATGGTGGTGTTCGACGCACCCGTCATCTGGTTGAACAGCAGCTCCGGCCGGGCGTCGGCCAGGCTCACCCGGATCCGGTCGAGCGGCAGGTCCAGCTCCTCCGCGATCAGCATCGCGGACGAGGTGGTCACGCCCTGGCCCACCTCGGCGCGGGGCAGCACGAAGGAGGCGGTGCCGTCGTCGTGGACCTCGATCGTGATCAGACCGGACGTCGCCAGGGCGGCGTCGGTGAGCATGTCGTTGAGGTCGTAGATCTCGGACGGGCCGGGCAACGACGGGACCGCCGCCTCGGCCCGGGCGGGTGCGAGCGCTGCCTCGCCGAGCTGCGCGGCCACCGTCAGCGTCGAGGCCGCGAGCACATATCCCAGGAACCGCCGCCGCCCCAGCTCGGGGGCGACGGCCCCGTCCTCCTGCTCCGGACGACCCGAGGCTGCCATCAACTGTCCCTTCGTCACCTGCACCGTCTGCGCCGTGTCAGAGGGTCACACATTTCTCATGAGTAACACCAGGCGCGAAACAGGCCTGGTGTGACGTGATCTGGCGGGCCATCAGTTCAGCGGGTTCACCGGAGGGGTCGGCACCCTCCGTGGACCACGCCGCCCGGGTCCGGATCCCCGACGGCTTCCACGGACGGGTTGCCGCCCCGGACACAAATCCTTGTGGCGACACCTACCCAAGTCAATCCTCTGGTTTTCTTTCAAAGATCCAAGCAATACCTTGGAGTTCATGACTCTCGACGACCTCCGTGTCTTCGTCGCCGCCTGTGAGAGCGGCAATCTGAGCGCCGTGGCGCGCGATCTGTCCCGTACGCAGTCGGCGGTCAGCCAGCACGTCAAGCGCCTGGAGGCCGAACTCGGCCTGCCCCTCCTTGAGCGGCGGCCCCGGGGCGTCGCCCCCACCCAGGCCGGGCGCATCCTGCAACAGGCCGCCGCCCAGGGCATCGGCCACATAGAACTGGCACTGCGTCAGCTCCGCGATCTACGGGAGGGCGACGGCGGGACCGTCCGGATCACCACCGGAGCCACCACCGTGCGCCACTTCATGTCCGACGCGGTGGTGCGCTTCCGGCGCGCGCACCCCCACGTCAAGCTGGAGTTCCGTACCGAGAACTCCAGCCGGGGCTGCTTCAACGCACTGGCAGCGGGCGAGTCCGACCTCGCCTGGATCACCACCGGCACCCCCGCGCGGGGCATCGAGCAGCGTCCGGTCATCGAGCTGCCCTGGGTGCTGGCCGTCCACGCGGACGACCCCCTCGCCCACAAGAGCAGCATCGAGGTCGCGGACCTGGTCGAGATCCGCCACATCCAGCTGCCCACCAACTCCAGGTCACGCCACCACCTGGACGTCCAACTGGCCGGTCTGGACATCACGTTGGCGTCGACCACCAGCGTGACGGACTGGGACACCGCCATCCTGCTGGCCGAGCTCGGGCTCGGCCACGCGGTGGTGCCGGCCCTGCCCGGCTGGACCGCGTCGGGCCAGGGCGCCCTGCGCTTCGTACCCCTGCCGATGCTGCCGCCGCTGGCGGCGGGCTGGGCGGTGCGCCAGTGGGACGCGCTGGGCCCGCTCGCCCAGGAGTTCGCGGGCACGGTCGTGGACAGCCTCAAGGGCACCGCGTAGCCCTGTCGCGCACCGCGGGGACGACCGCGACCAGCATCAGCGCGGCGGTGAGCACGAACGCCGAGGAGTAGCCGGTACGGTCGGCGAGCACCCCGAACCCCACCGCGCCGACGCCCATCCCGCCGTCGTACGCCAGGTTCCACAGCGCGCTGACCGTGCCGTAACTCGCCGTGGAGACCCGTGCGTACATCAGCGTCAGGGTCGCGTTCTGGGCGATGCCGAAGCCCGCCCCGAACAGGGCCACCCCGGCCAGCGCGGCTACGGGCATGCGGATCAGCGCGGTCAGGAGCACCCCGGCGGCCGACAGGAGCAGGCCCGGCAGGACGAGCCGGGCGGCGCCGTGCCGGTCGCCGAGGCGGCCCGCCCACCAGCGGCCCGCCGTCGAGACGGCGGGCTGCGGTCTGCTGCTCTCGCTCGACCTCGAGAGCAGCGAGCACCTGCGTGCGCAGGTGGAGCGGCAGGTGCGCGAGGCGATCCGCTCGGGGCGCCTCCAGGTCGGCGAGCGGCTGCCGTCCTCGCGTGAACTCGCCCTGGGCCTGGGGGTGTCGCGGGGCCTGGTGCAGGAGTGCTACGCCCAGCTCCAGGCCGAGGGATACCTGGTGACCCGGGTCGGCGCCGCGACCCGGGTCGCGGCCGGCGCGCACATACCACCGGCGCCCGCACCACCGCCCGGGACCGGCCCCGGCCTGTTGGCCGACTTCCGCTGGGGCGTGCCCGACCTGGGCACCTTCCCCCTCGACGACTGGCTGTGGGCGCTGCGGGAGGCCGGGCGCGCCATGCCGACGGCGGCGCTCGACTACGGGGACCCGCGCGGCAGTTCCGTCCTGCGCGAGGTGCTGGCCGGATACGCGCGCCGGGTGCGGGCCGCGGCGGCCGACCCGGAGCGCATGGTCGTCTGCTCCGGCTACGCGCAGGGCCTGGGCCTGGCGCTGCGGGCCCTGGCCCGCGCGGGGGTGCGCACGGTGGCGTACGAGGACCCGGGTTCGCCCGCCACGGTGTCCGCGGCGGCGGCTTCGGCCGGGCTCTCGGCGGTCCCGGTGCCGGTCGACGCGCACGGCGTCGACGTGCGGGCGCTGGCCGTGACGGACGCCCGCGCGGTGGTGCTGACCCCCGCCCACCAGTGGCCGACCGGAGTGGTGCTCTCCCCCGGTCGGCGGCGCGAACGCATCGCCTGGGCGGTGCGCCGGGACGCGTACGTCGTCGAGGACGACTACGACGCCGAGTTCCGCTACGACCGCGAGCCGGTGGGTGCGGTGCAGGGGCTCGCCGCGGACCGGGTGGTCTCCCTCGGCACGGTCAGCAAGTCACTGGCGCCCGCGCTGCGCCTCGGCTGGCTGCTCTGCCCGCCCGCGCTCGCCGAGGACGTCGTCGAGCACAAGCGGCTGAGCGACCGCGGCTCCCCCACCCTCGACCAGCTCGCGCTCGCGCGGCTGATCGAGTCCGGCCGCTTCGACCGGCATCTGCGCCGGATGCGCACCATGTACGCGGCGCGCCGCACCGCCCTGCTCGAAGCGCTCACCGAGCACGCGCCCGGGGTCGAGGTCAGCGGCCTGGCGGCGGGCTTCCACGTGGTCGCGCACCTCGACGACGCGGCCGACGAGGGCACCGTGATCGCCGCCGCGCGGGAGCGGTCCGTCGGCCTCTACGGCATGAGCCCGTGCCGCTCGACAGGCGCGACGGCCCCGCCCCGGCTGGTGCTGGGGTTCGGCAATGTGGGCGAGCGGGCGATCCGGGCGGGGGTTGCGGCGGTGGGGGATCTGCTGGTGCGGCGGTGAGGCGTGCGCGTCACTGTGTACGTGTCTCGGGGCGCAGTGCCGCCAACGTAAGGTCGACGGCCTGCTCGGCCCACTGCGGGTGGCCGCCGCGGCCCGCCAGATAGTCGGCGTAGAACGGCCCGAGGAGCGCCGAGACGGCCGCCTCCAGATCCGCGTCCCGGCGGATGCTCCCCTCCTCGCGGGCCCGTTCCAGGACCTCACGCAGCAGGGCGCGGCGGGGCAGGACCGTGCGGGCGCGCAGCAGGGCGAGGAGTTCCGGGGTGTGGTCCTCCTCCGCGAGGCAGGTGCCTATCAGCGCCATCCCGTTCACCCGCGCGACGGTGTCGGCGAAGTCCCGCAGGACGGCGACGAGGTCGGCGCGGACGTCACCGGAGGGCGGTGGGGCGTCGGCCATCCGTGCGGCGGCGAGCGCCGCGGTGAGCAGGTCGGCCTTCGTCTTCCACCGCAGATGGATGGTGGACTTGCTCACCCCCGCCGCCGAGGCGACCTGGTCCAGGGTCATCCGTACGTAACCCTGCCGCGCCAGCAGGTCGAGCGCGGCCCGCAGGATCGCGTCGTTCTTCTCGGCGGACCGGGGCCGTCCGGCGCTCCTGGTCGTCGTCTCGTCGTGCATGCCCGCCTCGTGGGGACGCCGGACCGGGGTCAGGCGCCCTGGATGTGGAAGTTGAAGTCGGCGTGGCCCAGCGCCGCCATCAGCCGCAGCCAGACCGGCAGCATCATTTCGGCGCCGCGCGCACTGGTGATGTCACCCAGGTCGATGATGCTCGGCTGGGGCCAGCCGAAGGCGATCAGCAGCGCGGCGACGGCCTTCTTGGCGTCCTCGTCGTCGCCGGAGAGGAACACGTTGTGCTCGCCGGGGACCCGGGACGGCTCGACCATGACGTGGGTGTTCATCGTGTTGAGGGTCTTCACGACGCGCGCCCCGGGGAAGGCCCGCTGGATCCGCTCGCCGAGGCTGTCGGTGTTCGCCGGGTCGAGGGTGGGCGGCATGCCGTGCGAGAAGTCCAGCGGGTTGGCGATGTCGATGAGCACCTTGCCGTCGAGGTTCTCCGCGCCGACGGCGCCGAGCGCGTCCAGACTGGCCAGGCCCGACGTGGTGTTGACCACGGTGTCGCCGAACGCCCCTGCGTCCGCGAACGCTTCGAGGCGTACACGCGGGTGCTCCTGGTGCCATACGGAGAACGGCGGGTTGCCCATGCCGTCCGGCTCGGTGCGGGCGAGCGTGGCCTTGGGGTCACGGGTGCCGACGGCCACTTCGTGGCCGAGGGAGGCGAGCTTGGCGGCGATCGTCCGGCCGACGATGCCGGTGCCGAGGACTGCGTAGCGCATGAGGCTCGATCCTTTCGGGATCGGGGGCCGGAGAGGGACGGCCACCCGGTACGCGGAAAAAGTAAACCGAGCCGTTCGGTAGGACAAGGATGCCGCGCGGTCACGCCTGCCCACGCAAGTGCCGGCCGGTCCACCACCCCCCGTATCTTCCGTGTGGACCAGCCGGCACTCCCCCGTTGTTGCGCCCCTCCACCGTGGCAGCCCTGTAGGCGCGGAGGTGACGTGTTTCGGGCTGGTCCGAAACACGGCGGAGGGCGATGCTCGGGCGCGTGACGCTGCGCATCCACTTCACCGCCGACGACCTCGCCCGTACCCGGCTGGCGGAGGGCCCGCGTCCGCTGCTCGAACTGGACGTCGCCCTGCGGGTGTTGCGGGAGCCCGTGCACCCGGTGCGCTTCGACGCGTGGCGGCGGGAGTCGTTCGCCCGGCTGGCACCCCGGGCCCGGCTCGCCTTCGAAGTGGTTCCTGTCAAGGGCTGGTCGATGGAGTTCCTCCTGCCCGTGGAGCCGGGCAGCGCCCAGGAGTTGTGGGAGAGGGTGCGCGCCACCCCTGCGACGCGGGTACGCGAACAGGTCGACGAGTGGGCGGGCCGGGTCCAACGGATTCCGCCGTGGACGGGCCGCCTCGCCGAGGACCCGCTCTTCGTACGGGAGCTGGTCGACGTCTTCGAGGACACCTACGAGCAGCTCGTCGCGCCGTACTGGCCCCGGATCGAGCAACTCGCGGACGCCGACCGGGCGATGCGGATGCGCCAGCTCACCGAGGGCGGGGTGGAGCGGCTGCTCCAGGGGCTCAATCCGCGCCGGGTGCGCTGGAGCCCCCCGGTGCTCGAACTGACCATGGCCTCCGGCCACGAGGGCGACCTGTACCTCGAAGGGCGGGGCCTGCTGCTCATCCCCACGCTCTTCGGCTCGGCGTTCCCGGTCTTCGACGACACCGGGCCGCAGCCCTGGATCAGCTTCCCCATCGGCCACGACCGCACACCGTGGTTCCCCCTGACCGCGACGGCGACCGCGAGCGCCCTCACCGAGACGCCGCGCTCCCTGGCGGCGCTCCTCGGCCGCACCCGCGCGACCGTGCTGTGCGCGATCGCCGAGCACCCCGGCCTGACCACCAGTCAGCTCGCCTCGCGCGCGGGCATCTCACCGGCGAGCGCGAGCGAACACGCCACGGTGCTGCGGTCGGCGGGTCTGGTGAGCACGGCCCGGGACCGCAACGCCGTCCTGCACACCCCCACCGCGGCCGGGATCGGCCTGCTCAACGCGTCCAGCGCCGACACCACCGGGCCGGAACCCGCGATCCTGCGCGCCTGACGGTTACTTGTGGCCCAGGTCACGCCCGGAGAAATCGTTATGGCTCCGCCTCCCCCGGCTCTCCCAGGTGCCGGACACCCCGGCAGCACCGGACAGAGAGCGGAGCACCATGCAGCACCACGACGACCACCCCCACGTCCGGCCCGCCGCGAGCGAGGGCCGGGCCGGGCGCCGCCGCGCGCACCGGCAGCGGTCCCGGCAGGCCGTCGGCACCGCGATGGCCGGGACCGTGGCGGTCGCCGCCGTCGCCGGAGCGCTTCTGTGGCCACACTCCGACGACCCCGCCGAGGCGGTACGCACCCAGGCGGCCCCGCCCGCCGGGCACCCCCTGGACACCGGCGCCACCACGGCCGCCGCAACTCCGTCCGCCTCGCCCTCGCCGATACGCTCCGACGCCCCCGCGAAGACCGCGTCCCCCAAGCCGAAGCCGACCCGGAGCGGCCCCGCGTCCACGCACCCAGGCACGGGCACGGGCACCACGACGACCAAGGGGCAGGCGGGTGGCGGCCAGGCACCCCGCAGGACCACACCGCCGCGTACCGACAACACCCCGACCGGCACCGCCGCCGCGTACGTCCAGCAGGTCGTGGACCTCGCCAACGCCGAGCGCACCAAGGCGGGTTGCTCGCCCTTCAAGGCCGACGGCCGCCTCAACGCGTCGGCCCAGGCGCACGCCGACGACATGGCCGCGCGCGACTACTACGAGCACAACAGCCCGGAGGGGCGCAACGCGGGCGACCGGATGAGCGCCGCCGGATACGACTGGCACAAGTGGGGCGAGAACATCCACCGCGGCCCGAAGACCCCCGCCGACGCGATGCGCGACTGGATGAACAGCCCGGGCCACCGCGCCAACCTCCTGGACTGCGGCTTCAAGGACATCGGCGTGGGCGTGAACCTCAGCGGCAACGGCCCGTGGTGGGTGCAGAACTTCGGCAGCTGAGCCTCGCCCGGCACAGGTGTGGGTGGGACTCAGGACTGCGAACCCGCGAAGTCCTGCACCCACACCGTGCCGTCGGGGCCGGGCACGGCGGCCACGCCCGTGTCGCGGTAGCCGCAGTCGAGCATGTTCTGCTGGTGGATCGCGCCGTCCGTCCAGTCGTCGACGATCGCGGCCGGGTCGGCCGTGCCCCGGTCCAGATTCTCCGCCCAGGCCCCGACGGGGTACCCGGCGGCCCGCATCCGGGCGTCGGCGTGCTGCCCCTCGGGGCTCGCGTGGTCGTAGTAGTGGCGGGCGACCATGTCCCGGGCGTGCCCGACCGCCGCCGTGGTGAGCCGGGGGTCCATGCGCAGGGGCGCGCAACCGGCCGCGCCACGGCGGCTGTTGACCAGCCGCAGCAACCGCTGCTCGGGGGTGGCGGCGGTCGGCGTCGGCCGGGCGGTCTTGGGAGGCGCCTTGGGCGAGGGGCTCGCCTTCGTCGGCTGCGGTACGGGAGTGGCGGAGGGGGACGGCGAGGCGGACGTCACGGTGGCCTGCGGCGCCACGGGCGCGGCGGGCTTGGCCTCGGGGTGCGGATCGGGCCACAGCAGGACGGCCAGGATCCCGAGGACGACGGTGACGGCGAGGGCGCCCCCGATCACGTACGCACGCGGCTTCGCCAAGGTGGCCGGGCCTGGTCCGGCGCTCGGCACCGGCGCCGTGGACGCGACCGGCGCGAGGCGGGCGCCGGGGAGGAAATGGGCGGCCCCGTACAGCGGCACGAGCAGGGCGAGACCGGCGAGCAGGCCCTCGGCGGGCACCAGGCCCGCGCCCCGGCCCGAGCAGGTACGGCAGTCGCGGGTGTGGCGCGCGATCCGCTTGCGCCACACCGGGGCGGGGCGGCCGTCCCACCCGGCGGCGGTCCGGGCCAGCTCGTCGCAGAGCGGCCGGGCGGCGAGCGCCCGCACCACGATCCGGCCGACCTCCAGCTGGGCCTTCATGCGCTGGACGCGTACGGCGGCGTGCTGCGGGGTGAGGGCCATCGCCTCGGCGAGTTCGGCGCGGGTGAGCTCGCCCGCCGCCTCCTGCCACCACAGGGCGAGCAGTTCGCGGTCGCTCTCGTCGAGCCAGCGGGTCGCCTCGGCCACCTCGCGGCGCTGCCCGGACAGGCCGAGGCGCAGGATGGTGAGGTCCACGAAGTCCGGTTCCGGGTCGGCCGCCTCGGCCAGCTGCTCGGGAGGGGTCGCGGTCGTGTACTGCTGGGCCCGCCAGCGGTGGCGTATCTGGTTCATCGCGATGGCGATCAGCCAGGACCGGAACCGGGACGGCTCGCGCAGCCCGTCCAACCCCTCCAGGGCGTGGAACATGGTCTCCTGCACCACGTCGTCGACGTCGGCGTGCCCGTCCATGGCCCGGCCGACGACGTTGTAGACGAGCGGGAGGTAGTCGGAGACCAGCCGCTCCTGGGCCCGTGCGTCGCCGGTCCGCGCGGCGCCCACCAGCTCCGGCATGGACGTGCTGTCCCTGTGCATCTGCTCCCTCACCCGCTGGCGTCGTTCGTACGCTCCCGTCGTTCTAAGACCCCTGGCGGACACGGGGATAACAGGAACTCGGCCCTCATTTTGTACGACGGCCCGCGCGCCCCGGAATACACCCGTCCGAATACACCTCGTGGCCGCCGTGCGAGATGCCCCGCATTGTGATACTGGCGGTTAGGGGAGACGCTTGAGGTGTATGCGGCCGGGAGTGACCGGTGCGCCGAAGAGAGAGCACCCACCCGGTCAAAAAGGGGTGAGTTTCGTGCGCACACTGTTGAAGGTCGAAATGGACACGGAGAAGGCCAACGACGCCATCAAGAACGGCACGCTCCAGAAGACCGTGGAAGCCGCCATGGAGGCGCTCCACCCCGAAGCCGCCTACTTCACCGCCCAGAACGGCTGTCGTACGGCGTTCATCTTCTTCGACATGACCGATTCGTCCAACATGCCGAAGTTCTCGGAGCCGTTCTTCCTGGAGCTCGGCGCCAAGGTTTCCTACACACCGGTCATGGACCGGGACGATCTGCGCAAGGGCCTGTCGGCCCTGGGGCGCTGACGCGTCAGGACGCCGGACCCGCCGGCGGGGCGCCGGTGACCGCGGCGCGGTAGAGGGCCCGGGTGGCGGCGCCGAAGTAGGCGCTGTAGGAGACCTGGGGGGTGTTGCCGCCGGTGTGGTAGCCGCCGATGACCCCGATCACCGCCCAGCCGTCCGGCGAGGGCACCAGCATCGGGCCGCCGCTGGTCCCGCCCACGAAGGCGTCGCAGGCGATGCGCGGGAAGGTGCCCGGGTCGGCCGGGTCGTCGCTGTCCCACCTGGTGGCCCAGCTCCAGCACTCCAGCGGCTTCTGCGCGCTGCCCGGATAGCCGATCATCCGCACCGGGAGGTGGTAGTAGCCCGTGCCGGTGAGCAGCCGCACGCCGCCCACCGCGTCCTGGAGCCGGGTGCCGTCCTGGTTGGGCTGGGTGAGCGCGAAGCCGAAGTCGTACGCGGCTCCGGCGTGCTCGCCCAGGTCGTAGTACTCCTGTGACACGTAGACCCCGTCGGCCGCCACGGGGAAGACGCCGAACGGCTTGAGCCCGTCGTGGTACTGCGGCACGAAGGCGAGATGGCGCCGGGGCGAGGGGCCCGCGTAGCCCTTCAGGCAGTGCCCGGCGCTCAGCACCAGGTCGTGGCCGGGGCTGCGCACCACCGAACCGCTGCAGGTGCGCCCGGTGCCGTTGGCGTCGGTCCAGAAGAACGTGCCCGCCTGCGGGATGCCGTCGAAGCTCCGGCTGGGCGGGATGTACTCACCGGGCCGGGGCCCGTCCACCGTGGGGTCCGCGGACTGCGCGGGCGATACGGCCCGCGCAAACGGCCCGGCCCCCGCGCCCTTGCCCCCGTCGGCGGGGAGCGCGGCCGCCATCCGGGCGGGGCTCCAGTAGGCGTCGAGCGCGGCGGCGGCCGGGTTCGGCCCGGCCGGGCCGCCCTCGGCAGCGGCGGCGGCCGGGGCGAACCCCGCGCCGAACAGCAGGGCGGCCGCGAACGCGGCGGTGTGCCGGATGATCCTGGTCCTACGCACCATCAGTTCCCCTCTGGCCGGACACAAGTGACGACCCACCATAGGCGTGGTGCGTTGCGGGCAGAAGTGCCCCCAGTGGCCTCGTCCCCGCGCCCCGGTTACGGGGCGGGGGCGGGCTCGACCGCCGGTTCCAGCAGTCCGGCGCGCAGGGCTGCCACCAACTCCTCGTCCACGCCGAGCAGTTCGCTCGCGTACCCGCGCACCGACCCGTGCCGCGCACGCAGGTCGGCGAGGAAGAACCGCATGATGGCGGCGGGGGCACGGCCGTAGCCCGGCCAGGTGATCTCGCGGCCGGGGTTGGCGGCCCGCCAGTCGGCGATCAGGCGGTCCGTGGCGAGCTCGGTGAGGGCGAAGTCCTCGACGATGACGTCCTCGGGGACACCGATCAGGTCCAGCACGAGCGCCGCCAGCAGACCGGTGCGGTCCTTGCCGGAGGCGCAGTGGAAGACGAGCGGCCCGCTGTCGGGCGCGGCGATCGTCCGCAGCGCCTCGCGCAGCTCCTCGACCCCGTCGTGGGCGACTTCCAGGAAGCGGTCGGCGAGGTACCGGCCGGTCTCCACGTCCACGCCGAGGCTCGCCTGGTCGTACGGGCGGTGCTCGATGCTGAGGTTGCGGTACGCCAGCGAGGCGTGCTCGGGGACGCGGCCCTTGCCCTCGATCTCCCACGGGTAGCGCAGGTCGATGACGGTACGGACGCCCAGGCCCAGGAACCGGTCCCAGTCCTCGCCCGCGAGCTTGCCCAGCGAGTCGGAGCGGTACAGCCGCCCCCACCGCACCGCCAGGCCGTCCTCGGTGGGATAGCCGCCCAGGTCACGGAAGTTGTGCAGCCGCTCGAACGCGATGTGTCTGTTCACAAGATCGCACCCTACGGCCGTCGCGGCCGCGCGGGCCGTGGTGTGGATCACTGCGCGCACCACCGGGAATGGACTGGTGGGGGGCCGCACCGGGTTGAGATCCTCTCGCCATGGCCGACTGGGCAACCTTCGCCGTCGTTCCCGAGGACGGCGACCACGAGCGGTACGAGCTCTACGAGTCCCGTTCCGGGGCGGTCGGGCTCGATCTCGACCTGCTGGCCGGCCCCGACGTCGTGCTGCCGTTCCTGCGCGCCCACGACCCGGCGCGGCACGGCTGGCGCGACGACGTCCACTGCGAGGGCGCGGTCCTGGTCGACCCGCACCGCCGGGTGCTGCTCGCCTTCGTCCAGGACGGGCCGACCACCTGTATGCGCCACCGGGCCGCGGCCCTCGACCTGCTGCGCCACGCCTGGCCGGGCTGGCAGGTGCGCTGGACCTACGACGGCCCGGCGGAACCGCGCGCCTACCTGGGCCTGGACCCGGGCGCGGTGCGCGATCCGCGGGGCGAGGTGCATGCGGGGTCGATGCTCGCGCCCGGGGACGAGGAGCTGGCCGAGGACGATCCGCTCGCCACGGTCGTCACCGTCGGCGCCGACCGCTGCCACCTCCTGGCCGCCACCGGGGACCACCCCGTCGCCGAGGGACCCGCCCTCCTCGAACGCCTCGACTCGGCGCCGGAGCACGGCCGTTGTGAGCTGGCCGTGCTCTCCGGGCTGCATGTCGACCCGGCGCGCCGCCGGGTGGGCTGGTGGCTGCTCGGCGCGCAGGCCGGGGCGTACGAGATGGCGTCGCGCTGGCCGGGCTGGACGGTCGAGTTCTGGCAGGACCGGTGGCAGGAGCAGATACGTGCGGCGGGCCACCTCTTCGCCCCGCCCCCGGTCGACCGCCTCCAAGCGCTCGTCGACGTACGGGACGAGGCTCGCGAGCACTGGACCGGCCGACGGGGTGCGGCGCCGCGCGGCCTCGCGCGGCCCGTCGCGGTGGACGGGTCCGGCGCCCTCCTCGGCACCGGGTTCCTGCCCGACGTACCGGCCGATCGCGTCCCGGCGGCCCTGCTCTCGGTCGACTCTGCCTGGCGCCGAGCCGTACGGGCGGCGAAGGGGACGGCCTGAGCGGAGGGCCGGTCAGCTCTCCCGGATACCGGCCTTCAGGTCGCCGAGCGCGAGCAGCAGCGCGCCGAGCACGAACGCGATCGACACCAGCAGTCCGTGGTCGTACGCCGTGGCCCAGCCGTCGCGCCCCAGTTGGGCGAAGAAGACCGCCCCGACGGCCGCGATGCCGACGGCGGAGCCGACGCGCTGACCGGTCTGGAGGGTGCCGCCCGCGCTGCCCGCCGAGCGGACCGGGACCTGAGAGAGCGTCAGCGTCTGGTTGGGGGCGATGACCAGACCACTGCCGAGTCCGGCGAGCAGCAGTGGGGCCGTCATCGCCCACGCCGCCGGCTTGCCGGGGGCGAGATGGACGGCGAGCGCCGTGGCGCCGAGGCCGGTGGCGACCATGACCAGGCCCACCGCGACCAGCCGTCGCCCGAACCGGGCGACCAGGCGGCCGCCGATGGTGGCGGCGACGCCGGAGCCCACCGCGAACGGGGTGATGGCGAGACCCGCGAGCAGCGCGCTCAGGTGCAGCCCGGCCTGGAGATAGAGCGCGGTGATGAAGAAGATCGAGGTGAACCCGCCGAAGTAGAGCAGGATCAGGGCGCAGCCCAGCCAGTAGCTGCGCTCGCGGAACAGGGCCAGGTCGACGACCGGCGACGCACCCCGTCCGCTCTGGCGCCGCTCCCACCCCACGAACGCCGTGAGCAGCGCGGCCGAGACGACCAGGAGCAGCCACTTCTCCGGGCCGTGCCACTGCTGCGCCTGGACGAACGGCAGGAGCAGCGCCAGGACCCCGGCGCCGAGCAGCAGCACCCCGACCGGGTCCAGGGCGCGCAGCGGGATGCGGCGGGCGGACGGGGTGTCGGGGAGCAGCCGCCGGGCCAGCACCAGACAGGCGATGCCGATCGGCACGTTGACGTAGAACACCCAGCGCCAGCCCTCGTGCGGGCCCGCCGCGTGGATGAGCAGTCCGCCGAGGAGCGGGCCGACGGCCGTGGAGATGCCGATGACGCTGCCGAGCATCCCGAAGGCGCGGCCGCGTTCGGCGCCGGAGAACATCTGCTGGATCAGGGCCGAGATCTGCGGCGAGATCAGCCCTCCGGCCAGGCCCTGGACGGCGCGGGCCGCCACCAGCCACAGGCTGGACTGCGCCGCCCCGCAGGCCGCCGAGGCGACGACGAACAGGGCGAGCCCGGTCATGAACACCGCGCGTCGGCCCCGGGCGTCGCCGATCCGCCCGGCCGGGACCAGGAACAGCCCGAAGGCGAGCGCGTATCCGGAGAGCACCCACTGCAGATCGGCCTCCGGGGCGTCCAGCGCCACCCGGATCGACGGCAGCGCCACGTTGACGATCGACACGTCGAGCAGCGTCATGAACCCCGCCACCAGACACACCGCGAGCGCCCGCCAGCGGTCGCGGTCGGACGGAGGCACGGCGGCGGCCGTACCGGCGCGGCCCGGCCCGCCGTCAGGGCCGCTTGCGGAATGCGGAGCCACCGGCGGCCTTCTTTCTCACGCTCTCGCGCTCGCTCATGCGGACGGTACGCATCCGAATGATGACGCAGCGGGC
The DNA here is from genome assembly GCF_014649795.1 of Streptomyces melanogenes. GTDB lineage: Bacteria > Actinomycetota > Actinomycetes > Streptomycetales > Streptomycetaceae > Streptomyces > Streptomyces noboritoensis. The sequence goes on along the minus strand of NZ_BMTS01000001.1, from coordinate 354,730 downwards.
ACACCGGCCGCGCCCTCCCGCGCCGCCTCGGTCGGCCTTGTTACGGCTCGTAGCCATTGCGAACCGCACTCACCGGAGTGATCATGGGAGGAGGGGACCGCCGCAAGGGCACCGCGTCCGGCCGCCGCGCCGCACGGGAACACCGGTGCACGCAGGAGGACCCATGACCGCCGACGTGAAGAGTCCCCGGGCCCGCTACCGGGAGCAGACCCGCGCCGACATCAAGGCGGCGGCGCTGGAACAGCTCGCCGAGGGAGGCACCCAGGCGGTCGCGCTGACCCGGATCGCCAAGGACATGGGGCTCTCCGGACCCGCGCTCTACCGCTACTTCGCCAGCCGCGACGAGTTGCTCGGCGATCTGATCCGCGACGCGTACGACGATCTGGCGCACGCCGTCACGCACGCCGTGGGCACCGGCGAGACCGACGCCCGCACCGCGCTGCACGCGCTCGCCGACGCCTTCCTGGACTGGGCCACCGCGCAGCCGCACCGCTATCTGCTGATCCAGGGAACTCCGGTGCCGGGCTATGCCGCGCCGCCGGACACCCTGGAGCGCGCACGGGCCGCCCTCGGCCCCTTCCTCGCGGTCTTCGCCGCCGGGAATCCCACCGAGGCGTTCCGCCCGGTGGTCGAGGAGATCGCCCAGTGGGTACGGGAGGACGTCTCACTGGCCGCGTGGGTCTGGGAGCACACCGGGCGCCCCGCGCGCGACACCGCGGCCGGGACGGCGCTGTCGGGCGCGGTGCTCGCCTGGTCGCAACTGCACGGCACGGTGAGCCTCGCGGTGTCGGGCCAGTACGGCGGCATCGGCCACCGGACCCGGACCCTGCTCATGGCTCAGGCCGACGCGCTGGCGGACGCGTTCCGGCTCGCGTGACGGGCGATCCGCAGGCGCCGGAGGCGCCGCGTCCGCACGGCCGGTCCAACCGCCTTTGCCCAGCTCAGAGTTGTTGCCTGTTCGACTAATCAATGGAAAGACTCATTGCGGTCTCGGTCACCCTCAACTCCTTGACGCCTCCTGTACCTCCCAGTTGACTTCCAGCCACCTCGGCCGCGAGGACGTGGCCATGTCAGGGAGGTCTCTCGATGAACACCCGTATGCGTCGTGCCGCCGTGTCCGTGACCGCCACCGCGATGGCCGTCTCCCTCGCCGCCTGCGGAAGCGCCAAGGAGTCCGGGGACACCGGCAAGGTCGCGGGGGCGAAGAAGGGCGGCGCCCTCAAGATCGGTCTGCTGCTCCCGGAGAACCAGACCGCGCGTTACGAGAAGTTCGACAAGCCGCTCATCGAGAAGATGGTCAAGGAACTCACGGCGGGCAAGGGGCAGGTGATCTACGCCAACGCCAAGCAGGACGCCACGGTCCAGGCCCAGCAGGTCGACACGATGATCACCAACAAGGTCGACGCGCTGATCGTGGACGCGGTGGACTCGAAGGCGATCGCGGGCGCGGTGAAGAAGGCCAAGGACCAGGGGATCCCGGTCGTCGCCTTCGACCGTCTGGCGGAGGGTCCGATCGACGCGTACACGTCGTTCGACAACGAGCAGGTCGGGCATGTGCAGGGCAAGGCCCTGGTCGACGCGCTGGGCGCAAAGGCCAAGGACGGCCAGATCGTGATGATGAACGGGGCGATCACCGACCCGAACGCGGCGCTGTTCAAGAAGGGCGCGCACGCCGAGCTCGACGGCAAGGTGAACATCGGCAAGGAGTACGACACCAAGGAGTGGAAGCCGGAGAACGCCAACGCCAACATGGAGGGCGCGATCTCGGCCCTGGGCAAGGACAAGATCATCGGCGTGTACTCCGCCAACGACGGCATGGCGGGCGGCATCATCACCGCCCTCAAGGCCGCCGGCCTGCCCAAGCTCCCCCCGGTCACCGGCCAGGACGCCGAACTCGCCGGAGTCCAGCGCATCGTCATGGGCGAGCAGTTCATGAGCGTCTACAAGCCCTACGTCCAAGAGGGCCCCGTCGCCGCGCAGATGGCCGTGGCACTGGCCAAGGGGCAGCCGCTGACCATCATCACCAAGACCACGGTCGACTCCCCCACGAAGAAGGCCATCCCGTCCATGATCATCCCGATCATGGCCCTCACCAAGGCCAACATCAAGGAGACGGTCATCCGCGACGGCGTCTACTCGACCTCCGAGATCTGCACGCCCAACGTCAAGGACGCCTGCGACGCGATGGGCCTGAAGTAGCCGCTGCGCCCGGGCCGCGCCCCGCCGGGGCGCGGCCCGGCGCTTTCAGTGCGCCTGGTCCAGGGCGTTCGTGATCCGCCCCAGGAGCTGCTGGAGCGCGAGCACCTCCGGCACCGAGAGCCCCGTGGCCGAAAGGATCTTCAGGGGTACGGGCAGCGCACGGTCCCGCAGGTCGGAGCCTTGCTCGGTGAGCCGCACCACCACCGAGCGCTCGTCCTCGGCGCTGCGCTCGCGAGTCACCAGACCCGCCGTCTCCAGCCGCTTCAGAAGGGGCGAGAGCGTGCCCGAGTCGAGCCGCAGCCGCTCGCCGATCACCTTGACGGGCTGCGGGCCGTGCTCCCACAGCACCAGCATCACCAGGTACTGCGGATAGGTCAGGCCCAGGTCCTTGAGCGCGTCGCGGTAGACGCCGCCGAACGCGCGCGACGCGGCGTGCAGCGAGAAGCAGACCTGGTGGTCCAGGCGGAGCAGATCCACGTCGGACGCCAGGGGCGGGTGCGACGCGGCGGCGGGGGTCGACGAGGAGCTCATGACACCAGGGTAGCTTGTCGCCCGTCATTGAGTTGCGCACAATTTAGTTGTGTGCAACTCTTCAGTGCAGAGGAGAGCGGACGCCGCTCACCACCGGACGGAAGAAGAGGCATCCCATGGACGCGCTGTACACCGCCGCCGCCACCGCCAACGGGCGCGAGGGCCGGGCCGTGAGCTCGGACGGCCGGCTCGACCTCCCGCTGGCCATGCCGGCGGCGCTCGGCGGGAACGGCGAGGGCACCAACCCCGAGCAGCTCTTCGCCGCCGGGTACGCGGCGTGCTTCGCCAGCGCCATGGGTGCGGTCGGCCGTCAGATGAAGGTCGACACCAAGGACGTCTCGGTCACCGCCGAGGTCTCCATAGGCAAGGACGACACCGGCTTCGGCCTCGCGGTCGTCATGCGCGTCGAGCTGCCGGACGAGCTCGCGGGCGAGACCGGCCGCCAGCTGGTGGAGGCGACCCACGCCTACTGCCCGTACTCCAAGGCGACGCGCGGCAACATCGAGGTCGAGCTCGTCGTCGAGTAGCGGCTCCCGCGACACAAAGGCCCGGGCCCACGAGGAACACCTCGTGGGCCCGGGCTCTTTCGTGCACGCTCAGCCCGCGGCGGCCTCCGCGCGGATGCGGTCGAACTGGGCCCCCATGGCCTGGGACAGCGCGTTCGCGCCGGACAGCGGGCGCACCATCACCGTGAGGTCGTCGATGAGCCCGTCCTCGTCGAAGTGGAGGAAGTCGCAGCCGTTGACCTCCAGCCCGTCGACCTTGGCCGTGAAGACCAGTGCCTGGTCCCGGCCGTCGGTGCCGACGATCTCCCGCACATAGCGGAAGTCGGTGAAGACCCGGCTCACACCCCGCAGGATCGCCGCCGTGATCGCCCTGCCCGGGTACGGCTTGAACGCCACCGGGCTGGTGAACACCACGTTCTCCGCGAGCAGTTCCTCGATCGCGGCGTGGTCGCCGGACTCCACGGCCTTGCGGAAGGCGCTCGTCGCCATCAGCCACCTCTTCCCTTGCATACTCAATTTTTTGAGTATGTGCAGAAGACAGTAGCCACGTACGCCGCCGCACGTCCAGACCCCTCCCCCACGGCCGCACCCGCCTTCACATCGAAGGTCACTTTCCAGCCACCACGGAAAGTCACAGCTGGTTCACAGCTTGACCCACGACGACCAGGCACTCCTGAAATCCCTTGGCCGGAAAGCAACTTCCCCTTCCACCCCGGCTCACCGCCCCGCAGTTGCTTTCCGGTCATTCCGGCGACACCTTCATGACATGTACGCGCCTTGCCTGCAACGCTGTGGTCGCACGTGGCACCCGCACCCCCCACACCTCCCCCCTCAGAAAGGGACGCTCGCGTGACCTCTCGTATATCGCGTTCTACGCGCGTCGCCGGCTCCGTCGCCGCCGCCGCGCTGCTCGCCGCAGGCCTCACCGGCCTGTCCTCCGGATCCGCCGGCGCCTCCCCCACGGCCGACGGCTCTTCCGCGCAGCCGCTCCGCCTCTCCGCCTCCCAGCGGGCCGAGCTGATCCGCGAGGCGAACGCCACCACCGCCAGGACCGCCGGTGAACTGGGCCTCGGCGCCCAGGAGAAGCTGGTCGTCCGCGATGTGATCAAGGACGCCGACGGCGCCGTCCACACCCGTTACGAGCGCACCTACGCCGGACTGCCCGTCCTCGGCGGCGACCTCGTCGTCCACGAGACCAAGGCGGGCAAGCCGGCGGGCGTGACCCGGGCGACCAGAGCCGCCATCAAGGTCGCCTCCACCACCCCCGCGCTCGGCGCGGCCACCGTCCAGCAGAGGGCGCTCACCGCCGCCAAGGGCGCCGGCGCCCAGAAGGCCACCGCCGACCAGGCGCCGCGCAAGGTGATCTGGGCGGCGAGCGGCACCCCGGTGCTCGCCTACGAGACGGTCGTCGGCGGCTTCCAGGACGACGGCACCCCGAGCCAGCTGCACGTCGTCACGGACGCCACCACCGGCAAGAAGCTCTCCGAGTGGCAGGCCGTCAAGACCGGTACGGGCAACAGCGAGTACAGCGGCAAGGTGACCCTGGGCACCACGCTCTCCGGGTCGACCTACCAGCTCAGCGACTCCGCCCGGGGCGCCCACAAGACGTACAACCTCGCCCACAAGACCTCGGGCAAGGGCACGCTCCTGACCGACGCGGACGACGTGTGGGGCAACGGGCTGGCCTCCAACACCCAGACCGCGGCCGTCGACGCGCACTACGGCGCGGCGGTCACCTGGGACTTCTACAAGAACGTGCTGGGCCGCAACGGCATCAAGAACGACGGCGTGGCGTCCTACAGCCGGGTGCACTACGGCAACAGCTACGTCAACGCGTTCTGGGACGACAGCTGCTTCTGCATGACGTACGGCGACGGGTCCGGCAACGCCGCCCCGCTGACCTCGCTGGACGTGGCCGGGCACGAGATGTCGCACGGTCTGACGGCGGCCACCGCCAACCTGAACTACAGCGGTGAGTCCGGCGGCCTCAACGAGGCGACCTCGGACATCTTCGGCACCTCGGTGGAGTTCTACGCGAACAACTCCACCGACGTCGGCGACTACCTCATCGGCGAGAAGATCGACATCAACGGTGACGGCACGCCGCTGCGGTACATGGACAAGCCGAGCAAGGACGGCGGGTCCAAGGACAGCTGGTACTCCGGCCTCGGCAACCTCGACGTGCACTACTCGTCGGGCCCGGCCAACCACTTCTTCTACCTGCTCTCGGAGGGCAGCGGCGCCAAGACCATCAACGGCGTCAGCTACAACTCGCCCACCTCGAACGGCTCCACGGTCACCGGCATCGGCCGGGACAAGGCCGTGCAGATCTGGTACAAGGCGCTCACCACGTACATGACGTCGACGACCAACTACGCGGGCGCCCGCACCGCCACGCTCAACGCGGCGAGCGCGCTCTACGGCGCCAGCAGCGCCGAGTACAAGGCGGTCAACGCGGCCTGGGCCGCGGTCAGCGTGAGCTGATCCGGCTGCGGAACGTGCGAAAGCGGGCGCCCACCCCTTCCGAGGGGTGGGCGCCCGCCTCGCGCTGTCAGAGGCCCGCGCCGCGCAGCGGCGCACCGCCGAGGAAGCTGCCGAGCACCTGGCCCGCGAACGCGAGGCCCGCCTGCTCACGGGGCGTCAGCTCCCGGGGTTCGTCGGAGGCGACGGAGCAGGGGGGTCCCTTGGCTGGTGGGCGGGCCGGCGTGTGCGGCTGATCGCGTACGACTCTCGCCAACCCGGGACGCCGGGCGCGGTAGGCAGGCTGGGGGTTGCCCCGATCGGATCAGCGCGCCCGCCCCCTGGATCCTGTCAACGGCCTTTGACGAAACATCCGGGAAAGGTCCCGGCTGACATGGTGCGGTCATGGTCTTGTTGGGGCATCACACCATCGGCGCGCACCGCACCCCCCGCCGCGCGCGCCTGAAGAGGGTCGGCGCGATCGCCGCCGCCGTCACCCTGCTGCTGACGGCGGCTTCTTACCTCATCTGGGAGTACAACGACCGGCCGCCGTGGGCCGATGACATCGCGTACGAGTCGGGGTTCATCGCGGGCTCCCGCGCGCGCCACTACGACCGCACCGGCGCCGAGGCCCGCATGCTGCTCAAGGGCGGCTGCGAGCGGTGGCGGTCGGCCGGGCGCGGCGGGGTGAAGGCGGGCTACAACCCCGCGCTGTGGGTGGAGGGCTGCCGCGACGGTGCGGCGGGACGCCAGGCGCGGAAGCAGGGGATGGTCCACTAGCCGGGGTCACTGGTCGGGCAACCCCGCGTCCGGGGCGTCCGGGTCCGTTCCCGTGGGAGCGAGGTGGCCGGGGCCTGAACCGGGCGTGAAGCAGGGGTGTGGGGAAGGTCTCGTCCGCGAGCGGGCGCCGTGGGCGTACCCTCAAGGCATGACTCTTCTGGTGATGCGCCGACACGTGGACTACGTGCGCGTCACCAGCATGAGCTGTCGCCCGCAGGACTGACCCTCGCGGCCTTCGCGGCCACGGCCCCGGCCCGGCTTTCCGCCCGCCCCGGCCCTTCGCCCTTCTGCCAACGGTCCTGTCGCGGTCCCTCCGGTTCCGGCGCACCCATACGCCGATCCGTCCCGGGCCTCCCTCCCGCCAACCCCGGGAACAGGACCTCCGTACATCCCGGAACGGAAACGGAACCCGCTCATGTCCAGCACCACCCTGCTTCCCACCTCACTCCCCGTGGTCGCCCTCTCGCAGGCCGACGACCCGGCCACGCGTGACGCCTTCCGCGAGGGGCTGCACCGAGCGGCTCGCGACACCGGGTTCTTCCACCTCACCGGACATGGCATCGACGACGCCGAGGTCGCCCGAATATTGCGGCTGACCAGGGAGTTCTTCGCGCTGCCGGAGGCCGACCGGCTCGCCCTGAGCAATCTGCGCTCGCCGCACTTCCGGGGCTACACCCGCATCGGCCACGAGCTGACGGGCGGGCGTTCGGACTGGCGCGACCAGCTGGACGTCGGGGCCGAGCGGCCCGCGCCCGAGGTGGGGCCCGACGACCCGGCGTACCGCTGGCTGGAGGGGCCGAACCAGTGGCCCGACGCGCTGCCCGAGCTGCGCACCGTCGTCCTCGACTGGCAGGACCGGCTCGCAGCCGTGGCGCACCGGCTGCTCCAGGAGCTGCTGGCTTCGATCGGCGCCCCGGCCGACTTCTTCGACGCCGCCTTCGCCGAGCGCCCGCATCTGCACACCAAGCTGATCCGCTACCCCGGAAGCGCGCCGGAGGGCGACGGCCAGGGCGTCGGCGCCCACAAGGACTACGGCTTCCTCACGCTGCTGCTCCAGGACTCGGTGGGCGGGCTCCAAGTCCGGCTCGGGGACGGCTTCGTGGACGTACCGCCGCTGCCCGGCGCCTTCGTCGTCAACCTCGGCGAGCTCCTGGAGATCGCGACCGAGGGCTACCTCTCCGCGACCGACCACCGGGTGGTCTCGCCGCCCGGAGCGGTGGAGCGGTACTCGGTGCCGTTCTTCTACAACCCGCGCCTGGACGCCCGTGTCGACACGGTCCCCGGCGACTATCTGGCGCACGCGCCGGGCGTGGCGCACAGCACGGACAACCCGCTGCACGCCGAGTACGGCCGCAACGAGCTGAAGGGGTGGCTGCGCGCCCACCCGCAGGTGGCCCGGCTGCACCACCCGGATCTGGTGGGCTGAGAGCGGGGCCCGTGCGCGGGCGTGTTTTCGGGGCGCCGTCCTCCCGCGTTCGGCGGCGCCCCGGAGAGAGCGGGGCCGTCTGCTCGGGGATAGACGGCCCGGCTCCGATTCCAGCTTGCGCCGTACTTCCGCGAAATGCACGGGGTGTGCGACCACTTAAAGTGGCCAATCCGGCTGCGCCAGGGCCGCCCTGTGGACGGCGGGACGGGTGATACCCACGTGGTCACACAGGGTGACCGACCGATCCGGTCAGAGTGACCGGGCGTGTCAAGCCGCCCCGGGCCCGGACTCGACGCCCACGACCAGCTTGCGCAGCAGACCGGCGAGGGCGTGCCGCTCGTCGTCGTCGAGCACCGACAGCAGGGCGTCCTCGCCCCGGCCCTCGGAGTCGAGATGCCCCCGCAGCGCCGCGTGCCCGGCCTCGGTCAGCTGTACGTGGACGCGGCGGCGGTCGGTCGCGTCGGTCGTCCGGGTGAGCAGCCCGGCCTGCTCCAGCGGCCCGAGCCGGGCCGACAGCGCGCCCCGGGTGAGGCCGAGCAGATCGGCGAGCCGGGACGGGCTCGTGGTGTAGGGCGGGCCCTGGCGGCGGAGCATCAGGAGCATCTTGAACTCCCCGTGCCTGAGCCCGTCGGAGTCCAGGGCCTCCCGGCGGGTCTGGGCGAGGTACCGCCCCAGGATCGCCAGGCGCATCACGATCGCCTCCTTCACCGGGTCGTACGGATCCAACTCCCGCGCCCAGCGCGCCACCTGCCGATCGGCCGAGTCTTCCGGCACGGCAACCCCCTCTTCACGTCTCGATGCCCTACGGCTTCACGGCTTACGGCTTTACCGCGTTACGCCCAAGGTAGTTTTCTTGTGGATAGTTTTTTCGATAACTACCTTCCTCGCCATGACGAACACCGAGATGGGCAAGAGGAGTCGGGTCCCGGTCGACGACGTGATCGCGGCCGCGCTGGAGCTGGCCCGGGGCGGGCGGTGGCGCCGGGCGGCGGCTCTCCTCGACGCGACGGAGCCGGGGGACGAGGGGAGCCGGGCGCGGATCGCCCTGGCGGCGGTCGAAGTCGCCCTGGAGAGCGACTGGTTCGGCGGGACCGACCTGACGGCGAAGCGGCTGGCCGTCGCCGAGGAGGGCGCCGCCGACCTCGACTCCGACGACCGCTGGGACCTGGCGTTCCTGGGGCTGCGGCACGACTACGCGGGCCAGATCTTCGTCGGCGGGAGCTTCCGGCTCGGCCCGGAGGGCAAGGACGCGCGGGCGCTCGCCGAAGTCCGGCGCCGGGCCGTATCGCTGCGCGAGCGGGCGCCGGACGCCGTACGGGCGGGCTGGGCGGAGATGTACCTCGGCCTGATAGCGGACAACCTGTTCGCCGAGCGCGACTCCGCGCCCGCCCATTACGCGGCCGCCCTGCGCGCCGCCGGACACGGCGACGACCGGCTCGCCCGGGAGGCCCTGCGCCACCTCGGCGACCACGACCACGACGCCGGTGACCCCGTGCGGGCGCGCGAACGCTGGGAGCGGGCCACCGAGTTGGGGGCGCGGGCCGGGCTGGTCCCGGGCACGCTCTCGCAGCAGATGCTGCTCGCGGTCCTCGCCCGTACCACCGGCGACGCGGCGGCCGCCGAGGCGCTGGCCCGCGAGGTGGCGCGCTGGGCGGGAGCGCTGGGCGCCGTCCACATCGAGGCACAGGCCAGGGCGTTCCTGTCCGGCGCGGACCGCACGGCGCCGCCCGCCGGGCACGAGCCGGCTACCGCGAGCGACCTACCGCCCGGGTATGAGCCGCCCTCCGGAGCTGCCGCCGAAGTTGATATGGGTTCAAACCCACGGTGAATGCCGAGCGGTAGCCGTGGTTCCTATGGTGTTCCGCACACCGAGGACATGAGTCCTCCGGGGACCACTCAGGAAAGGAACGATTCCATGACCACGGTACGGGGGAAGTCGAAGTTCGCGTACGGCGCCGTCGTCGCGATGGCCGTCACCGGGATCGGCGTCCTGCCGGCGCACGCCGCGCCGACGCCCGCCAAGGCCCCGCAGCAGCAGTCGGCCGTGTCGGCCGCCGGCGCGACCACCAAGGCCGCCGCGTCCCGCAGCTACACGTACCTCTCCTTCAAGATCAACCGCAAGGACACCTCCAACTCCCGGCTGAGCCTGGTGTACGTCCAGGTGATCAACCCGGACAAGGTCCGCACGTACACGGTGAAGACCTGGCGCGCCGGGTCGGGGACGGGCAGCACGAACTCGTGCCTCAAGAACCGGGGCGTGCTGCCGAGCGGTGACTACAAGATCCGCTCGTTCGAGGCGCACAAGGACGGCGGCCCGCACGGCATCCACGGCCTCGCCTGGTACATCGGCGAGCACCGGTGCAAGCCGGGTGGCACGAACCGCGACGCGCTCTTCGTCCACAGCGAGATGCTCCCGAACGGCAAGCAGGGCAGCAGCGAGCCCTACCGCTGGGACGGCAACAGCGACTACAAGTCGAACGGCTGCATAAAGCTCAAGCCGTCCGACGCCCGTGACCTGGCGGGCTACCGGTCCAACTACCCGCACCCCGGGAAGCTGTACGTGTCGTAACCGGCACACGCCGGGGCCCTCGCCGACCGTTGTCGGCGAGGGCCCCGGCCGCGCGCTATCCGCCGACGAACTCCTCGGCCCCGTACCGCACCTTCGCCTTGTTCCAGTCCACGCCCAGCTCGCCCACGAACTTCTTGGCGAGGGGGAGGTCGGCGAGGGGGGCGATCAGGATGAGGCGGCCGTCGCGGGCGGTGACCGAGCCGCCGCCGAGCTCGTCGCGGGCCTCGGGGTCCGCCAGGAGGGCGTCGTGCAGTTCGCGCGAGGTCACCCCGGTCGCCTCGATGTCGACCGCGTTGGTCTCGGGCGAGGTACGCGGGAGGTGGCGGAACGTCAGGACGGACTCCTGCTTGTACTGCTTGCGGATGACGTCCGCGATGTGGTGCAGCCCGGCCGCGCTGACATGGTTGACGTCGAACTCGCGCGAGCGCTCGTACGTCGCCTTCTTGAGGTCGGACGACCAGAAAACGCCGTCCAGGAGCGTCGAGTCACCGGCCTTCGCGCCATGGGTGCGGATGATGTTCCGGACCTCGTGGTCGAAGCGGACCAGACGCGTCTTGAGGCGGGGGTCGGCGGGGTCGGTGATGGTGGCCGTGTTGTTGGTGGCGAAGAGCTCGGCCGTCGCCGTGGTGTGGCCCGATCCGGCCGAGGACGGGGCTGACGCCGCCGCCGTGCCCGCGCCGGTCGCGCCGAGGGTCAGCGCGCCGACCGCCGCAAGGGTGCCCAACCGTCGATTCATTCCCGCAACTCCCTGGCCCGAGGCCCCCGTGGGCCGTGTCGTGCTGCGTCGGTCGACGCACGGGGATCACGGTAAGGGGCGCGAGGGGGCGCCCTCCGGGATATGTACGTGTATGGCCGATAACCGATGCCGGCCGGGCCGGTCGGCTCAGAAGAACACTCCGCACCTCAGCAGTACGTTCGCGTACGGCCGCGCCTCCCCCGTCCGCACCACCAGCCGGGCCCCCGCCGACCGCGCCTTCAGCTCGTCGTGCGCGACCAGTTCCAGGCGGGGGAAGTGTGCGGCCAGCAGGTCCGCGGTCGGCGGGTTCGCCTCGTGCACCTCGCGCGCGGCGGTCGCGCCCTCCACCACCAGCTCGGCGAGGAGCCCGTCCAGGACCTCGGCGAACGACGGCACCCCGGCCCGGAAGGCCAGGTCGACCACGCGCGGGCCGGGCGGGATGGGCATGCCCGCGTCGCACACCAGGACCCCGTCGCCGTGCCCCAACTCGGCCAGCGCGCCCGACAGATGGCGGTTGAGGATGCCGGTCTTCTTCACCGGACCAGGACCTCCTCGGCGGTGGGGAAGGACTCCTGCGCCCCCTGGCGGGTGACGGCGGCCGCGCCGACCCGCGCGGCGAAGGCGGCGGCCTCCGCCAGGGTCTCGCCCCGGCTCAGCCGCCAGGCCAGGGCGGCCGTGAAGGCGTCGCCCGCGCCGGTGGTGTCCACCGCGTCCACCCGCGGGCTCTCCACGCGGACGAACGAGCTCGTGCTTCCGGCCGCGACCAGGGCGCCCGCCGCACCCAGGGTGATCACCACCGAGCGCGGGCCGCGCAGGAGCAGCGCCCGCGCCCAGTCCTCGGGGTCGGGGCCCGCCGAGGCGCCCAGCAGGAAGCGGGCCTCGTGCTCGTTGACGATGAGCGGGTCGCAGGCGGCGAGGACCTCGGCGGGCAGCGGCCCGGGCGGCGAGGGGTTGAGGACGAACCGGCTGTCGAACGCGAGGCTGCGGACCGTCTCGACCACCGTCTCCAGCGGGATCTCCAGCTGCGCGGAGACCACCCGGGAGGCCTGGAAGAGGCTGGCGGCGGCGCGTACGTCCTGGGGGGTGAGGCGGGCGTTGGCGCCGGGCGAGACCACGATGCTGTTGTCGCCCGACGGGTCCACGGTGATCAGCGCGACCCCGGTGGGCGCCCCGCCGACCAACATGCCGACGGTGTCGACGCCCGCCGCCCGCTGGGAGTCGAGCAGCAGCCGCCCGTGCCCGTCGTCGCCCACGCGCGCGAGGAGCGCGGCGCGCGCCCCGAGCCGGGCGGCGGCCACGGCCTGGTTGGCGCCCTTGCCGCCCGGGTGGACCGCCAGGTCCGAGCCGAGGACCGTCTCGCCGGGACCGGGCCGCCGGTCGACGCCGATGACGAGGTCGGCGTTGGCGGACCCGACGACCAGGAGGTCGTAGTCGTACATCCCTGTCCTGCTTTCGCTGAGGGGCGGGTGGGGCTGGGTGGCGGGTGGACGTCCGTCAGGAGAAGTCGACGACGTTCTGCCGGGTGACGACCTTGACCGGGACCTTCACGGTGCTCTGGACCGCGTCGCCCTTGGCCGCCAGAACCGCGTTTCGGACGGCGATGCGGCCGAGTTCGGCGGGCTGCTGCGCGACCGACGCGTACAGCGTGCCCGCTGCGACCGCCTTCAGGCCATCGGGCGTTCCGTCGAAGCCGACCACGGCGACGGAGGTGCCCGCCCTGGATCCCAGCGCCTTGACTGCGCCGAGTGCCATCTCGTCGTTCTCGGCGAAGACTCCGGTGACGTCGGCGTGGGACTGGAGCAGGTTCGTCATGACGTCGAGGCCCTTGGTGCGGTCGAAGTCGGCGGGCTGGCGGGCGACGACCGTGATGCCGGGGTACGCCTTGATGCCCTCGGCGAAGCCCTGGCCGCGCTCGCGGCTGGCGGAGGTGCCCGCCGTGCCCTGGAGGACGACGATGCTGCCCTTGCCGCCGAGCTTGTCGGCGAGGGTCTTGGCGGCGAGCCTGCCGCCCGCGACGTTGTCGGAGGCGACGAGGGTGGCGGTCTCGGCCTTGTTGACGCCCCGGTCGGCGGCGACCACCGGGATGTCCGCCTTGTTGGCGCCGCGCACGGACGGCCCGACGGCGTCCGAGTCGACCGGGTTGACGATGATCGACTTCACTCCGGCGCCGGTGAAGTTCTGGATCTGGTTGGCCTGTTGGGAGGCGTCGTTCTGGGCGTCGGTGACCGTGAGGTCGACTCCGGCCGCCTTCGCCTCCGCCCTGGCCCCGGCCGCCATCTGTACGAAGAACGGGTTGTTGAGGGTGGAGAGCGACATGCCCACCTTGGTGGACGCGCCGGAGGAGCCGGTGTTCACGAACGACAGGGCGCCCAGGACCGCCGCGAGGGCCACGGCCGCGACCGCGAGTTTCGCGGCGCCCCGCTTGCCGCCGAAGCCGCCGCCCGCTCCCGTCGCGGCCGGCCCGGGTGCGGCCCCGGCGCGGCGGCGCGCGGTGTCGAGCAGCACCGCGAGCGCGATGACGACGCCGATGACGACCTGCTGCCAGAAGGCGGAGACCGAAAGGAGGTTGAGGCCGTTGCGCAGCACGGCGAGGATCAGCGCGCCGATCAGGGTGCCGGACGCCTTGCCGACGCCACCGGACAGGCTGGCGCCGCCGATGACGACGGCAGCGATCGCGTCGAGCTCGTACCCCTGGGCGGCCTGCGGCTGCGCGGAGACCAGCCGGGAGGCCAGCACGATGCCCGCGACGGCGGCGAAGAGGCCGGAGAGCGCGTAGATCGCGATCTTCTGCCGCTTGACCCGCAGCCCGGAGAGCCGGGCCGCCTCCTCGTTGCCGCCGATCGCGTACATGGAGCGCCCGATGTACGTACGGGACAGGATCAGGGCGGTGAGCAGGCCCATCACCACCATCACGATCACCGGGACCGGCAGGTGGCCGCCGAGGGTGTCGCCCACCTTGGAGACGGACTCGGGCAAGGCGATCGGGCTGCCCTGCGAGATGACCAGGGAGAGGCCGCGGCCGACCGAGAGCATGGCCAGGGTGGCGATGAACGGCGGGAGTTTGCCGTACGAGACGAGGGCGCCGTTGACGACGCCGCAGGCCAGGCCCGTACCGATGGCGAGGACGACCGCGAGCCACACCGGCAGGCCCTGCTTCGTCGCCGTCCAGGCGAGCACGGTCGCGCTGAGCGCGGCGACCGAGCCGACGGAGAGGTCGATGCCGGCCGAGACGATGACGAAGGTGACGCCGAAGGCGAGGATGGCGGTGACGGCGGCCTGGACGCCGACGTTGAGCAGGTTCTGCGTGGTCAGGAAGTCGCCGGAGAGCAGCGACATCGCCACCGCCAGGACCACCAGGGCGCTCAGCGCGCCGTTGTCGAGCAGCAGACGGCGGACCGCCGGGGCGCTCGCGCCCGTGGTGCTCCGGAGCGTGTCAGTGGCCACGGGAGCCCTCCTCTTCGTGCGGTGCCGGGGCGGGCGCGGGGGCGGCGCCGACGGCGAGTTCCATGACCGCTTCCTGGGTCGCTTCGTGTGCCGGGAGTTCGCCGGCGATCCGTCCCTGGGCCATGACCAGGACCCGGTCGCTCATGCCGAGCACCTCGGGCAGATCGCTGGAGATCATCAGGACGGCGTGCCCGGAGGCGGTCAGTTCGTTGATGAGCTGGTAGATCTCGACCTTGGCGCCGACGTCGATGCCACGGGTCGGCTCGTCGAGGATCAGCACCTTCGTCTCGGCCAGGAGCCACTTGCCGATGACGACCTTCTGCTGGTTGCCGCCGGACAGGGTGCGCACCTGCTGGCCGAGCCCGGCCATCCGTACGCCCAACTGCTCGGCGATGCGTGCGGCGTCCGCCCGCTGCCCCTTGCGGTCCACGAGCCCGGCGCGGGTGGCCGAGCGCAGGGTGACCAGACCCAGGTTCTCCTGTACGGAGGCGTCCAGGAGGAGGCCCTGGCCCTTGCGGTCCTCGGGGACGAGGCCGATCCCGGCGCCCATCGCGGCGTTCACGTCGTGCCGGGGCAGGCGTGCGCCCAGCACCTCGACGGTTCCGCTGTCGTAGCGGTCGGCGCCGAAGACCGCGCGGGCGACCTCGGTGCGGCCCGCGCCGACCAGCCCGGCGAGGCCGACGACCTCACCGGCGCGCACCTCGAAGCCGACGTCGTGGAAGACGCCGTCGCGGGTGAGGCCGCGCACCGACAGCAACGGGGCGCCGACGTCCGGGCGTTCGCGCGGATACTGCTGGTCGATGCCGCGCCCCACCATCAGCCGGACGAGTTCGTCCTCCGGGGTGGAGGCCGGTACCTGGCCGACGCTCCTGCCGTCGCGCAGCACGGTGACGCGGTCGCCGAGGGCGGCGATCTCCTCGAGGTGGTGGGTGATGAAGACGACGCCGACCCCGTCCGCCCGCAGCGAGCGGACGATGGTGAAGAGCTTGTCGACCTCCTCGGAGGTGAGGACGGCGGTCGGCTCGTCCATGACGAGCACGCGCGCGTCGACGCTGAGCGCCTTGGCGATCTCGACCATCTGGAGCCGGGCGATGCCCAGTTCACGTACGCGCGCGTGGGGAGCGACGTCGACGCCGACCCGCTCCAGCAGCACGGCGGCGTCCGCCTCCATCCGCCTGCGGTCGATCATCCCGAAGCGGCGCGGCTGACGGCCCAGGAAGATGTTCTCGGCGACCGTGAGGTCGGGGACGAGGTTGAACTCCTGGTAGATGGTGGCGATGCCGAGCCGTTCGGCGTCCTGGGCGCCGTGGACGCGCACTTCGCGCCCGTCGACGAGGATGCGGCCGCTGTCGGGGCGGTGGGCGCCGGAAAGCATCTTGATGAGGGTGCTCTTGCCCGCGCCGTTCTCGCCGAGCAGGACGTGCACCTCGCCCCGGCGCAGCGCGAAGTCGACGCCGTCGAGCGCGACCACGCCGGGGAAGGCCTTGCGGATGCCTTCGACGCGCAGCAGGTCGGGGGAGTCGCTCACGGGTTGCTCCTCCGGGTCGGGGCGTGCTCGCCGCAGGAGCTGCGGACGACCAGGCGCGCGGGCAGGGTGACGGACTGCGGGGGCCGCCCCTCGATCCGGTCGACCAGGGCGCGGACGGCGGCCCGGCCCAGCTCTCCGGTGGGCTGCGCGATCGCGGTGATCGGCGGGTCGGTGTGGACGAACCACGGGATGTCGTCGAACGCGGCGAGCGCGATGTCGTGCGGCACGCGCAGTCCGTGCGCCCGGATCGCGTCGAGCGCGCCGAGCGCCATCAGGTTGTCGGCGGCGAAGACGACTTCGGGCGGCTCGGGGAGCGCCAGGAAGGCCTCGGTGCTGCGGCGGCCGCTGTCGGCCTGGAAGTCGCCGTGGCCGATGTAGGCCTCGGGGAGCGCCAGGCGGTGCTCGCGCAGGGCGTCCCGGAAGGCCTCGACGCGCTCGCTGCCGGTGGTGGTGGCGGCCGGGCCCGCGATGATGGCGAGCCTGCGGTGGCCCAGGCCGTACAGATGGGCGACCAGGTCGCGGATGGCGGCGCGGCCGTCGGCCCGTACGACGGGGACGTCCACACCGGGGATCCAGCGGTCGACGAAGACCATGGGGGTGCCCGCGCGGGCCGCGTCCAGCATCAGCGGGGAGCCGCCGTCGGTGGGCGAGACGAGCAGCCCGTCGATCCGGCGGTCGAGGAGGGTGCGGACGTGGTGGTCCTGGAGTTCGGGCCGCTCGTCGGCGTTGCCGATGATGACGCTGTAGCCGAGCGCGCGGGCCTCCTCCTCGACGGAGCGGGCCAGTTCGGTGAAGTACGGGTTGAGCACGTCGCTGATGACCAGGCCGAGGGTGCGGGTCTGGTCGGTGCGCAGCGACCTGGCCACGGCGTTGGGCCGGTAGCCGAGCGCGTCGACGGCGGCGAGGACGCGGGCGCGCGCCTCGGGGCTGACGGACGGGTGGCTGTTGAGGACGCGGGAGACCGTGGCGACGGAGACACCCGCGCGGGCCGCCACGTCCTTGATGCTCGCCATGCGCCGCACCACCTCCTGGTGAGCCCGTTACGAGCCCCTGGAATCGATTACACGGAGGATTGGAATCGATTACAGGCGCCCGGACAAGCCCCTTCCCACGCTCCGAGATCCGATCGTGATGAACCGCGCTCAGATGAGCGGCGAAGGGGGTGGGGTGCGGCGAGTCGCGGCAAGCAGCTTCCGCTTCGGTCGCCGGACGGCGGATTCACACCCTTCACTCGCCCCAACTACTGGTGCCGCTGCGGCAGTTGATGAACACTCTCCCCCTGTTACGTGCCGGGAAAGCTCTTCCACTCGTCGCGCGCCGGTCGCACCGGCCCGCGTAAGGAGCCGTCCATGCGTACAGGGAGATCGAGAGGGATGCGTACGGCCGCGGTCGTCCTCCTGGCGATCGCGGGGCTGCTGGTCCCGGGAGGCCCGGCCGCCGGTGCCGGGATCCAGGAGGAGGACGACGAGGGCGGTCCGGCCGCCCCCGCCGAATACAGCTATCTGCAGAAGGCGATACCGGGGCAGCCGCTGCCCCGGCACGCCTACGACACCGCCGCCGCACAGGCCGCCGCCCTGCCCGCGACCGGCGGCGCCTGGCAGCCCGTCGGGCCCACCAACATCGGCGGCCGGGTCGTCTCGCTGACGCTCGACCCGCACCACGCCGACACCCTGTACGCGGCCGCCGCCAGCGGCGGGGTGTGGCGCTCGGCCGACGCGGGCCGGACGTTCGCCCCCGCCTGGCCCGAGCGCGGCACACAGGCCATGGGCGCGCTCGCCGCCGCCCCCGACGGCACGCTCTACGCCGGAACCGGCGAGCCCAACCCGGGCGGCGGCAGCGTCACGTACGAAGGCACCGGCGTCTACCGCTCCACCGACCAGGGCCGCAGCTGGCGGTCGGTCGGACTGCGGGACTCGGGGGCCGTCGGCGCGTTCGCCGTGGATCCGCGCAGACCGCGCCGGGTGCTCGCCGCGGCGACCGGCTCGCTCTACAACCCGGGCGGCGACCGGGGCGTGTACCTCTCCGAGAACGCGGGCGGCTCCTGGCGGCGGGTGCTCGACGTACCCAACGCGTTCACCGGAGCCGTCGACGTCCAGCGCGACCCGGTGAACCCCGACCGGGTCTACGCCGTGCTCTGGGACCACCGGCGCGAGCCGGACAAACGCACCTACGGCGGCACCGGCTCCGGCGTCTACCGGTCGGACGACGGCGGCGCCCACTGGCGGCGCCTCGGCGGCGGGCTGCCCACGGCCGACTCGGGGCGCATCGGCCTCGGCATCGCCACCTCCGAGCCCGGTCGCCTCTACGCCATGGTCGGCGCCACCGACGGCACCTTCGGGTCCTTCCTCACCTCGGCCGACGGCGGCGACAGCTGGACGAAGCTGCCGGACAACACAGCTCTCAAGGAGTCCCAGTCCAGCTACTCCTGGTGGTTCGGCAAGGTGTGGGTCGACCCGGCCGACGCCCGGCACGTCCACGTGGCCGGGGTGGACCTGCTCACCACCAAGGACGGCGGGACCACCTGGACGGAGCAGGACGCCGTCCACGCCGACCAGCACGCCATGCTCTGGGACCCGCGCACACCCGGCCGCGTCTACCTGGGCAACGACGGCGGTGTCTACCGCTCCGACGCCCGCGGCGACGGCGGCTGGACCAAGGCCACGTACGAGCCGTGGACCCAGCTCTACACCGTGGCGGCGACCCCGCAGGACACCGACCGGATCTCCGGCGGAGCCCAGGACAACGGCTCCCTGCGGTCCTGGGGCGGCGACCGGTTCAACGAGTACCTCGGCGGAGACGGGCTGCAGAACCTGATCGATCCCACCGACATCAACCGGGTGTACGCCTGCTACCAGTACGGGAACTGCTTCCGCTCCACGGACGGCGGCGCCACGCTCACCGAGTACACCGACTCCACCACCGCCGACCGGCGCAACTGGCTCACCCCCGTCCAGTTCGACCCGGTGAACACGAGCGTCCTGTACTACGGCGGCAACCGCCTCAACCGGTCCACCGACGGCGGCGCCACCTGGCAGCCCATCAGCCCCGACCTCACCGGCGGCCCGGGCCACGACGCGTACCCCTACGGCACGATCACCACGGTCGCGGCCGCGCGTGACGGGCACACCGTGTGGGCGGGCACGGACGACGGGCGGGTGTGGGTGACCCGCGACCTCGGCGCGCACTGGACCCGGGTCCTCGCCGGGCAGCCGTGGGTGACCCGGATCGCGGTGGACCCGGACGACCCGGCGACCGCGTACGTGTCGCTGTCCGGGTACCGGTCGGGCTCCTCGCAGCCGCATCTGCTGCGGACCCGGGACGCGGGCGCGAGTTGGCGTGATCTGTCCGGAAACCTACCCCAGGCTCCGGTGAACGACGTGGTGCTGAGCGGCCGGAACACGCTCTACGCCGCCACCGACCAGGGGGTGTTCGTGAGCGGCCGGGACGGCTGGCGGCGGCTCGGCGGCGGGCTGCCGCTGGTGCCGGTGTCGGACATCACATACGACCAGGTCCACCACCGTCTGGTGGCGGCCACCTTCGGTCGTGGCTTCTACAGTCTCCGTACCGATTAGGAGATTTGACGGGTTGTCAGGCCCTCGTCGGCGCGGCCGGCGGGGGCCTTCGCTTGCCCGGGCGCGGCATGGTCGGCGGTGGCCGGTTCAGATCGGCCCCGCCAGGACACTGCACCGACGCGATCTCGCCATGTACCGTTCAAGTGCGTGTCGTCCGGCAGTACCCCAACTGCCGTTCTACGCGCGCAGACTGGGCGCCCGCACCGCCTCTCCCCCACCCCTCATGGAGGTAGCAGGATGCTCCGACCCCGGAGTTCCCCAAGGTCACGGCAGAGACTCGCGACCGCACTCGCCGTGTTCGGCATGGTCGGCGCCGGTACCGCCGCGCTGGCCGTCACCGCTCCCCCGGCCGCCGCGGCCACCACCCCGCACCGCGTGCTCTTCGACAACTCGAAGGCCGAGACCGCCGGCAACGCCGACTGGATCATCGGTACGAGCCAGCCGGACCCGCTCGGCCAGAAGGCCAACCCCACAGCGGAGAAGGACTGGACCGGTGCGCTGTCGTCCTGGGGCGTCGCGCTCCAGAAGACCGGCGACTACTCGCTCAAGACGCTGCCTTCCGGCAACACGATCACCTACGGCACCTCGTCGGCGCTCGACCTGCAGAACTTCGACACGTTCGTGCTGCCCGAGCCGAACGTGCTGCTCTCGGCGTCCGAGAAGACCGCGGTCATGAAGTTCGTGCAGAACGGCGGAGGTCTCTTCATGATCTCCGACCACACCGGCTCGGACCGCAACAACGACGGCGCCGACGCGGTCAAGGTCCTCAACGACCTGATGACCAACAACAGCGTGGACAGCACCGACCCGTTCGGGTTCTCCATCGACTCGCTCAACATCGGCACCGACAACCCGAGGGCCGTCTCCAGCACCACGGACCCGGTGCTCAACGGCTCCTTCGGCAAGGTCACCGGCAGCATCATCCGCAACGGCACCACGGCCACCCTGAAGCCCGCGGACAACCCGGCGGTCAAGGGTCTGGTGTACCGCACGGGCTCCTCGGGCAACACCGGCGCGTTCTTCGCGACCAGCACCTTCGGCAGCGGCCGGGTGGCGTTCTGGGGCGACAGCTCGCCCATCGACGACGGCACCGGCCAGTCGGGCAACACCCTCTACGACGGCTGGAACGACCCGGCCGGCACGGACGCGGCCCTCGCCCTCAACGGTACGGAGTGGCTCGCGGGCGCCGCGGGCTCGGGCAGCGGTGGCGACGGCGGCGGGACCGGCGGCACCTGCACCGCCGCCCAGCTGCTCGCCGACCCCGGCTTCGAGTCCGGAAGTTCGGCGTGGTCGGGCACCAGCGGTGTGATCACCAACGACTCCGGCGAGGCCGCGCGCACCGGCACGTACAAGGCATGGCTGAACGGCTACGGCTCGGCCCGCACCGACACGCTCTCCCAGTCGGTGACGATCCCGGCGGGCTGCACCAGCACGAAGCTCAGCTTCTACCTGCACGTCGACACGGCCGAGACAACCACGACGACGGCCTACGACACGCTCAAGGCGCAGGTGGTCAACGGCGGCGGGACGGTGCTGTCCACCCTCGCCACGTACTCCAACCTCAACGCCGCCAGTGGCTACACGCAGCGGACCTTCGACCTCGGCGCGTACGCCGGGCAGACGGTCACCGTGAAGTTCACCGGCACCGAGGGCTCCCAGCTCCAGACGTCGTTCGTCATCGACGACACGGCGCTCGACGTGAGCTGACCCCGCGGTCGCGTCACCCGAACCGCCGTCCCCCCTTCGCGGGTGGGCGGCGGTTCGCGCGTGTCCGGACGCCGTCGTCATGGCTCTTGTCTTGTCGGGCGCCGCTCATTACCGTCCCGTAGCCACATCGCACCGTGATTGCCATGCCCCCCCACAAGATCACCGGAGTGACGATGCCCCTCTACCGAACGCTCGGCTCCCTGGCGGCCGTGGTGACCCTGGCCGTGACCGGGGCCTCCGCGACCGCGACCGCCTCCGCACCGCCTTCGGCCTCCGCCGCCGCGGGGCTGCGCGAGGTCCTGTTCGTGGGCAACAACTGGGACGGCACCGCCGACGTCGTCGAGTCCAGCGGCGCCCTGGCCCGGATCGGGCGGATCAACGTCATTCCGGACAAGGACCAGCGGATGACCGAGATCTACCTCAACCCGATCAAACTGGCCTACTTCCTCGGCATCAGACAGGGCCCCGGCGAGGGCCACGACCAGTTCGTCGACGACATGTACTCCACGCCCGACGGCTCCGCCGTCGTGGTCTCCCGGCCCAGTTTCGCCGACGTCGTGTCGATCGACCTTGCCACCGGACGCATCAACTGGCGCTTCCCCGTGTCGGGTTACCGCTCGGACCACATGGCGGTCTCCCCCGACGGCACCCGGGTCGCCGTCTCCGCGTCCACCTCGAACACCGTGCACGTGCTCGACATCGCGAGCGGCAAGCAGCTCGGTTCGTTCGCGACCGGCGACAAACCCCACGAAAACGTCTTCACCGACGGCGGCAAGTATCTGTGGAACATGGCGATCGGGGAGGTCAACACGGCCCTCGACGACCCGTGGCTGGACTGGACGAAGGGCGACCGGCACATCACCGTGGTGGACGCGCACACCTTCAAGACGGTCAAGACCATCGACATGCGCGACCGGCTCGACGCGTTCGGCCGCAAGGACCTCTCCGACGCCGTCCGGCCCGTGGTCTTCACCCCCGACGAGTCGAAGCTCTACTTCCAGGTGTCGTTCTTCAACGGCTTCCTCGAATACGACATCGCCACCGACCGGATCACCCGCTCCAAGACACTCCCCAAGAACCCCGCGACCAGCGAGGACCGCACCACCTGGGTCAACGACTCGCGCCACCACGGGCTGTCGATCAGCCCCGACGGGGCCAAGCTCTGCGTCGCCGGGACGATGGACGACTACGCGACGGTCGTCGACCGTACAACGTTGCAGGAAGGCCCCTTGGTTCCCGCCTCCAAGCCGTACTGGGCGACGGTGAGCGGGGACGGCAAGGCCTGTGTCATCTCCGAGGCCGGGGCGGACCGGATCACCGCGATCGACTTCGCGACCGGACAGAAGACGGTGTCCGTCGCGGTCGGCGACCACCCGCAGCGGGTGCGCATCGGCCATGTCTCCGCCGACTGGACCGGCCCGTCCGGGGGCTGACACCCCCGCACCGGCCGCGGCACGGCCGGGGTGAGAGGATCACACCCCGGCCGACCTGCTGGAACATGCGCGTTTTCCCCGTACGCGGAGAAAGCACCGTACGTACATGGAGGAAGCACCGTCCGCGCGCTGTGATCACCAGCACAGTGTGCGGGCGGAGCAACCAACCCCGTCGTGCGTGCATCTGGACCAGTGGCATACAGCAGGAACACAGAGAACACACAGCCCGTCGCCCTCCGTTCAGTTGGGCGGGGACGATTGTTAAATCTGAGTTCCAAAGGCGCGTAAGCCGAACAAACGCCTTTACATGCACATGTCAGGCGTAGCAGGGTTCGCTCGGGGCCACACAGTCCCCGCGGTGCTCAAGGGCACCGTGCGTACGGGCGGTTGTAGCCGGCCGCCCCCGCAACACATAAGGACCCTCCATAGTGCGTACACCCCACATACGCAGACTGGCGATCGCCCTGGCCGTCACCACGGCCGCGACCATCACGGCAGGGGGCGTGGGCACCGCCGTCGCGACCTCCGCCACCACCGGGACCTCCTCCGTCGCCGCCGTCAAGTCCGCCCAGTCGGTCGTGGAGGCGGCGCGCGCCGCCGCCTTCGCGCACGCCGCCGCCACCGGTGTCTCCAAGGACGACACCCTGACGGCCACCGACACCCTGATCGACCCGGACGGCAAGCAGCACGTCCGGTTCGTCCGCGCCCACAAGGGCCTGCCGGTCCTCGGCGGCGACCTGGTCGTCCACCTCGACGCCAAGTCCGCCTACCTGGACGTGACCCGGGCCACCCGCAAGCAGGTCGCCGTCACCGCCAAGACCCCGAAGCTGACGGCCGAGCAGGCCAAGGCGAAGGCGGCCTCGGTGGCGAAGGGAGACGCCGACTCGGCCGAGCTGGTCGTCGACGCGCGCGCCGACCGCACGGCGCTCGCGTACCAGATCAAGGTCACCGGCAGCAAGACCACCGAGGGGGGCGGCGCCCGCACGGTCGTCGTCGACGCCGCCACCGGTGCCGTGCTCAGCAACGCCCCGGTCAACGACCAGTTCGTCTCGCCGCAGCTGAAGGCGAAGCTGCGCCAGCGCGGCGAGAAGGTGGCGCCCCTGACCGGTGCGACCGCCCCCTCCGGCGCGGCCGCCTCGGCGTCCGGCGCCAAGCCGTTCAACCCGCCGAAGAGCGCGGGCATCCCCTCGCTCGGCACCGGCAACTCGCTGTTCGTCGGCCAGGTCCAGCTGAACACGCTGAAGACCGGCAGCAGCTCCTACCTGCTCAAGGACGCCTCGCGCGGCAACACCGAGACGCGCGACGCCGGCGGCCGCGAGGTCGTGCAGTTCTCCCAGGGCAAGCCGTTCACCAGCACCAACAACACCTGGGGCAACAGCGCCCTGAGCAGCCGTCAGACGGCCGCCGTGGACGCCCAGTTCGGCGTCGCCAGCACCCTCGACTTCTACAAGAAGGTGCTGGGCCGCAACGGCATCAAGAACGACGGCGTCGGCGCCCGCGCGATGGTGCACTTCGGCACCAACGTCGGCAACGCCTTCTGGTACTCGGACTGCGGCTGCATGCTCTACGGCGACGGTGACGGCCAGACCTTCACCAAGCCGCTGGTCGTGCTCGACGTCACGGGCCACGAGCTCACCCACGGCGTCGTCGACGCCACGGCCAACCTCCAGCCGACCCGGGTCGACGCGAACGACAACCAGTTCGGTGAGGCGGGCTCGCTCAACGAGTCGCTGGCGGACATCTTCGGGAGCGCGGTCGAGTTCCAGACCAACAACCCGAAGAACCCGCCGAACTACCTGATGGGCGAGAAGCTGGGCCTGGCCCAGACCTTCCTGCGCCGTCTGGACAAGCCGTCGCTCGACAAGCTGGAAGGCACGGTCGACTACTGGTCGCCGGCGTCGTACGACACCGAGGTGCACGCCGGTTCCGGCGTCTCCTCGCACGCGTACTACCTGCTCGCCGAGGGCAGCGGCCAGAAGACGATCGGCGGGGTCGCCTACGACTCGCCGACGTACGACGGCTCGACCGTGACCGGCATCGGCCGGGACAAGGCCACGCAGATCTTCTACCGCGCCCTGTCCCGCTACATGGTCTCCACGACCGACTTCCACGACGCCCGCACGGCGACGCTGAAGGCGGCGACCGACCTGTACGGCGCGAACAGCGTCGAGTACAAGACGGTGGACAAGGCCTGGGCCGCCGTCAACGTCACCGTGGCGAACACGCCGAAGCACTGACGCCTGACGCAGTTCCCAGAAGGCGCTCCCGCGAGACCCGCGGGGGCGCCTTCGCCGTTCGATGACCGGATCCCGTCGCCCCAGCGGCGAAGCCGAGCCATTTTCTTGACGGGATCCTGCCAACCCGTGCGCCGCTCCCCCATGCTGCGACCCGGCGCCCACCCGGCGCCCCGAGAGCGAGGCGCCACCGCGCCCGCGTCGCCGACCGAGGGGCAGACAGCAGATGGACCGACAGGGAAACCGCAGCGCCAGACGCACGCACACCACGGGACGCGGCCGGGCCGCGCTCGCGGCGGCCGTCCTCACCGTATCGGCCACCGTCGCGGGCCTGACCGGCGCTCCACCGGCCGCGGCCGACTCACCCGCACTGGGCAGCGGCACCGGGGTCTTCGACGGCAAGGTGCCGCTGACGACCACGAAGACGGCCACGTCGTATCTGCTCCAGGACCCGACCCGGGGCAACACCGACACCGTCGACGGACAGACCCACGCCATCCTGACCGATGCCGACAACGTATGGGGCAACGGACTGCCGACCAACCGCCAGTCCGTGGGGGTGGACGCCCAGTTCGCGGCGGCCTCGGTGTGGGACTACTACAAGTCGTCCTTCAACCGCCTGGGCGTACGCAACGACGGCAAGGGGGTCCGCAGCGTCGTGCACTACGGCTCCAACTACCCCAACGTGTTCTGGAGCGACGCGTGCGGGTGCATCAACTACGGTGACGGGCCCGGCAACGCGCACCCGCTCACCGCTCTCGACATCGGCGCCCACGAGATCACGCACGGCGTCACCTCGGCCACCGCCGGGCTCGGCTACAGCGGCGAACCCGGCGCCCTCAACGAGGCCACTTCGGACATCTTCGCCACCATGGTCGAGTTCCACGCCAACATCCCGGCCGACGTGCCGGACTACTTCATCGGCGAGAAGCCCGACTTCAACGGCAACGGCACACCCCTGCGCTACATGGACCGCCCCTCCCGGGACGGCGTCTCGCCGGACTACTGGTCGCCGTCGCTGCCCACCCTGGACCCGCACTACGGCTCCGGTGTGGCCAACCACTTCTTCTTCCTGCTCGCGGAGGGCAGCGGCCCCCGGGTGATCAACGGGATCTCGTACGACAGCCCGACCGTCAACGGCGCCAAGCTCCTCGGCATCGGCCGCACCAAGGCGGCGGCGATCTGGTACCGCACCCTGACCCAGTACCTGACCCCCAACGCCAACTACCGCGCCGCACGCACCGCCACGATCGCCGCCGCCCGCGACCTGTACGGGACGACCAGCCCCGCGGCCGCCGCGGTGGCCGCGGCCTGGAGCGCGGTCAACGTGAACTGACCTCGGCCCGGAGGCCGCCGCACAAGGGGCGGCCTCCCGGTCCTCATCCCCCGGCGGTCGCCTCCCGCACCGACAGCGGCGTGGCGATGTCCTCCAGTGCCTTGCCCTCGGCGTCGACCGCGAAGAACGCGGCCACCGTGCCCGCCACCGTCATCAGGGCCGCGCCGATGCAGAACGCCAGGACCGCGTCGTCGACCACTCCGCTCGACGTCAGGTCCGAGAAGACCAGCGGCCCGGAGATGCCGCCGGCCGCCGTGCCGATCGCGTAGAAGAAGGCGATCGCCATCGCCCGTGTCTCCATCGGGAAGATCTCACTCACCGTCAGATACGCCGAACTGGCCCCCGCCGACGCGAAGAACAGCACCACGCACCAGCACGCGGTCATCGTGGGCGCGTTCAGCCACCCCTGGCTGAAGAACCAGGCCGTGACGAAGAGCAGAACGCCGGAGAGCAGATACGTCCCGGCGATCATCACCTTGCGCCCGACGGTGTCGAAGAACCGGCCGAGCAGCAGCGGCCCGAGGAAGTTGCCGAAGGCGATGACGGCGAAGAAGTAGCCCGTCGCCCCGCTGGAGACGTCGAAGAACTTCACCAGGATCGAACCGAAGCCGAACGTGATGGCGTTGTACAGGAAGGCCTGCCCGATGAAGAGCGCGAAGCCGAGCACCGCGCGCTTCGGATAGGAGCGGAAGAGGGTCCGGGCGATCTCGACGAACCCCACGCTCTCGCGCTGCTCGATGGTGATGAGCCGCCCCGGCGCGGGCAGCGGCTCGCCCTTCTCCTCCTCGACCTGCCGCTCCACGCCGTCGACGAGCTCTTCGGCGCCCTCCTCGTGGCCGTGGATGAACATCCAGCGCGGGCTCTCCGGCACATGGCGCCGCACCACCAGGATGACCAGGCCGAGCACCACACCGAGTCCGAAGGTGAGCCGCCAGCCGAGGTCCTTGGGGAAGATGTCCGTGTTGAGGGCGAGTACGGAGAGGAGCGCGCCGCCCATCGCGCCGAGCCAGTAGCTGCCGTTGATGATCAGGTCCACCCGGCCGCGGTACTTGCTGGGGATGAGCTCGTCGATCGCGGAGTTGATGGCCGCGTACTCGCCGCCGATGCCGAAGCCCGTCAGGAAGCGGAACAGGAAGAACCACCAGGCCGAGAAGGACAGCGCGGTCATGGCGGTGGCGGCGAGATAGACGGCGAGGGTGATCAGGAAGAGCTTCTTGCGGCCGTACCGGTCGGTGAGCCAGCCGAAGAACAGCGCGCCGGAGCAGGCCCCTGCCACGTACAGCGCGGCGCCGAGGCCGGTGACCTGCGCGTCGGTGATGGCCAGGCCGCTGCCGTCCTCGGAGAGGCGGCTGGCGATGTTGCCGACGACGGTGACTTCGAGGCCGTCGAGGATCCAGACGGTGCCGAGCCCGATGACGATCATCCAGTGCCAGCGCGACCAGGGCAGCCGGTCGAGCCGCGCGGGGACCTCGGTGGTGATGGTCCGGCCGCGCGCCCCGCTGCCCGCCGTCACACCGTCCATGCGTGCCTCCCTGACCTGACTGCTCCGGGCCGCTGCGCACCCGGATACCGGACATGCCCGCCACGGGTACCCGAAGATCATCGCGGCTAACCGCGCGAACCCCGTTCGTGTGGGGCGCCCCGCTCAGGCCCGGGGCAGCGGCCGGGCGTACGTGACGTACTCGCGGTGGGCGGTGAAGCCGAGACGTTCGTAGAGGCCCAGGGCGCCGGACGGGTTGGCGGTGTCGACGGTGAGCGAGGCGCTGTCGTAGCCGTGGGTGAGGGCCGCGTCGAGGGTGGCGGCCATCAGGGCGGGGGCGGCGCCGCGGCCCCGGTGCGAGCGGCGGGTGGCGAGGTAGCCGATGTGGCAGTCGCGAGTGCCGTCGGCGGCGGTGTCCGCGTCGTACTCCTCGGCGATCAGATACGCCACCACCTCGTCCCCGTCCAGGAGCAGCCGCGACAGGGCCGGGCGGAACGAGCGGGCGCCCACGACCCAGGTCCGCCAGTCGGTCCCGTCCATCTCGGTGAAGTCCCAGTGGTCCCGGAAGGCGTCGTTGTGGGCCAGCCGGGTGGCTTCGTCGTACGCGGGCTCGAACTCCACGAGCCGCAGCCCCTGCGGTACGCCGCCGGTCATCGGGCGGCCCGTGTTGAGCGGGTGGGTCATCTCGAACCACCAGCGGCAGGCAGTGAAGGAGGCGCTCCCGGCGAGCGCCTCCAGATTCTCGTCGCCGGACTTTCCGCTGATCAGGAGCTCGCCGGGCAGGTGCGTGAAGCCCTCGGCGTAGAGCGCGCGGGCCCGGGAGTCCATCCAGGCGACCAGATGGCGGCCGATCCCCTGGCGCCGCCACTCGGGCCGGACCGCCGCGTCGCCGCGGAAGCGGGCGGCGTCCACGGCGCCGTCCGGGGTGTGCAGCAGGGCGTACGCGACCATCCGCGCGCCGTCCCACAGCGTCAGGGTGTCCCGCTCCAGGTCCAGCTTGGGGTTCTCCAGCTCTTCGGCGAGGTCGTCCGCGTCGACGTGGTGGCCGGTCCGGTCGACCCGCTCCGCGTCGCCGCGCAGGTCCAGCCAGGCGGGCACGTCGGCCTTGTCCATCGGCCGCGTCAGAAACCCCCCGGGTGCGATGTGCGACGTGGTGTTCACCGCTCCATAGTCGGGTGCGCGCGACGGCCCCGCCCGCCGAGCCGGGCCGGGCCCGCTGGCCCGTCCGGGTGGAGTAGGCGCGGACGCGGTGCCCCCACGCCGTATGAAATGACAGCGCCTGTCAACGTAGGGCCACGTGTCCACGACGCGATCCGCATCCCCCTCGCGCGCTCCCCGCCGGGCCCTGCTGCGCGCCGCCGTGGCGGGCGGGCTCGCCGCGGTGGCGCCGCCGACGGCCCGTGCGGCCGGACGGGCCCCGGCCACGCCGGGGGCGCCGCCGACCCAGATCCTCGCCTGCGACCAGGCGTCCCAGTCGGTGCTCCTGCTCGACGCGACCAGCGCCTACTGGCGTTCCGGGCAGAGCGACCGGACGGCGCGGGCCGCCGATCTGCTGCCGCTGTGGTCGTGGACGCCCGTGGACGACCCCGGCCTGGCGGATCTCGATCCGCAGAGCGGCTGGCGCAACGTCAGCGACGCCAAGGCCCGCTCCACCACCTCCGGCCCGCTCCTGCTGACCTGCGCCTCCGGCGGGTTCGTGGCGGCTGTCCGGCACGAGGGCGCGGCGGTGTACTGGGCGGCGTCGCTGCCCGCCTGGACCAACCCGCACACCGTCGAACTGCTGCCGGACGGCGACATCGCGGTGGCGGCCAGCACCGGCGGCTTCGTCCGCGTCTACACCGCCTCGCAGGGCGCGCGCTCCCGCGTGCATGCCTCGTTCGCGCTGCCGGGTGCGCACGGGCTGCTCTGGGACGCGGGCAGCGGGCTGCTGTGGGCGCTCGGCACCGGGCTGCTCGTGGGCCTCGCCGTGGAGGGCGGAGCGGCCAGCCCGCGGCTGACGGCGGCGCGCTCCTATCCGCTGCCCGAGTCCGGCGGCCACGACCTGGCGCGGGCGCTGGGCGCGGACACCCCGATGTGGCTGTCGACGAGCGGGCATGTGCGCCAGTTCGCCGTCCGCACCGGCGCGTTCGTGCCGTACGCGAACCAGAGCGCCGTCGACCGGCCCACGGTCAAGAGCGTCAGCCAGCACCCGGTCACCGGTCAGGTCCTGACCGTCAGCCCCGAGCCGGGCGCGCCCTGCACCTGGTGCACCTCGCGCATCCGCTTCCACGGCCCGGGCGGCGAGGAGGAGCTCAAGGGGTCGAGCCTGTACAAGGCGCGGTGGTGGACGGCCGACCGGCCGTGACGTCCGGCCGCCGAGGAGCGGCGGCCGGACGCCGACGGGGCGGTTCAGGACGCGGTCACTGCCGTACGGTCCAGTGGTCGTTGGCGCCCGCCTGGAGGAACTTCAGGGGCGGGCACAGGAAGTCACGCCCGGACGGGTTCGCCTCGGTCCACGGGGAGTCGGCCGGTCGCGCGGGCTTCCAGGCGCCGTTCTTGCGCAGCTGGATCGTGCTGCTGTCGAAGACGGTATTCCTCGCCTCGGTGCAGTAGTAGCCCACCTTGGTGGCCGGGTTGACGCTCGCGTATATCTCGAAGATGTCCCAGCCGTAGTCCAGGTCGCTCTGGTCGGTGCCGGACTGGCGGTAGAGCAGCTCCCACTGGGCGGTGCGGTAGTTGTACAGGTACGAGGACCAGCGATTGCCGGATCCGGTGTCCTTGACGAGCTGGATGCTGAAGGCGGGGCGACCGTCGACGGCGGTGGTGTACTTCGCGCGGAAGTCGGCGTCCAGCGGCAGGATCTTGGCGGGGCCGCCGTTCTGCGAGCACCAGTCCCAGGCCCACAGCTCGTTGCCGCTGTTCCAGTACGCGGTGACCACTTCGATGCAGGAGTTCTGCGCCTTGGTGGTGGGCGCGTAGGTGAAGTTGTCCGCGTTGCTCACGCGGTAGGCGGCGTCGACGCTGTGGGTGGCGGTGATGCCGTCGTGGGTGCCGGGCTGCGGGAAGATCCCCCACCAGTTGTGGGTGAGGGCGGCGGCGCGCGCCCGGCGGTGGGCGGCGCGGCCGTCCCTGAGCGCCTCGACGGCGCGGTCGCGGCCCGCGTCACGGCCGGGGGCGCGGGCTCCCGCGACGGCGCCGTGGTGCGGGGCGTCGGGCGAGGGCGCGGCGCCGGGGCGTTCGGCGGGCCGGGCGGCGGCGGTCCCGGCGCCGTGCACGCCGCCCAGGGCCGCGGCGGCGACGAGCAGGGCGGCCGCGAGGGCGGTTCTCGCGGATCTGGCAGACCTCGCTCGGGTGGGCGTGTGTCTGTTCACGTGGCTCCTCCAGACCGGACCGGGGTCCGGACGTCATGGGGTACGACGGTGGGGGTGGGAGCACGGTCCGGCGGCGGCGCGGGATGGTGCGCCGCGGCGGAACCGAATAAGCGACTGTAATGTCCATGTCATTGACAGAACTGTCAATAGCCGCAGGAGCCACACGCGTTGATACGGGATGCTTTCGAGCCGCGCCCGCTCCGGAGCACCGGGGCGGGCGGCGGGCTCAGGAATCCGTTCCCCCCGTCGGGTCTACCGGGCGCCGTGGTCCGGACACGGACACTCCCGGCCGCACCACTGGCAGGCCGGGGCCGGTGACGTAGGCGCGAACAGCAGGTCCAGGACCGCGTCCACGTCGTAGCCGTCCAGCTCACTCCCTTCCGGAACGAGTTGGTACGTACGGGAGAGGAACTCCGCGACGTCCTCCCGGCCGGCCAGCAGGTCGGCGCTGCCTTCGTCCGAATCCAGCCTGATCCGTAACCCCCCGTCGCCGCAGTACCAGACCCGCACATCACCCAGGCCGACCGGGCGGCGGGACGTCAGCCCCTCGGCCACCAGGTCCCGGCCCATCGTCCAGGTGGTGTGGGTGCCGTTGCCGCACACGAAGTCCACGGACACCGCGAGCGGGTCGTCGGAGTCGTAGGTCATCACGGCCTCCACCGGCGTCATGGCATCACCCCCCTCGTGCAACAGCTCCACATACAGCGGTACGCAGATCTCTTCCATGTCTCCCCCCTCGGGACGGGCACCAGCGTCGTCTCTATGTCCTCTATGACGAAATGGACAGTGGTGTTAGTGACGGATTCCACCACCTCACATACGCACCGCGCGCCCGAACGGACTCAACTGCCCCCATCGGCCCCCGAAAACGCGTCAGCGCGCCCCCGGTCAAGGGGGCGCGCCGGACACACGGGCACCTAGGAACGCATCAGCACGCTCCCTCGTCCAGCCACACGCCCCACTCGCCGGTGGTCCCGGGCTCCTCGTTCTGGGTCCACCACTTGGCCTTCCACTTGTGGCCCTTGTGGGAGACCTCGTTGCCCGACGTGTAGATCGCGGCACTGCTCCAGGCCGCCACCGAGCAGCTTCCGGGCGGCGTCGTGGGAGGCGTGGTGGGCGGGTCGGTGGGCGGGGTGGCACCGGCGAACCGCACGGCGTACTTGGCGAAGTCCCAGTCGGCCTGGGCCACGCTGCTGCACGTGCCGGAGGTGGTGCCGTTGTTGTCGGGCGGCGAGCACTGCCGGTCCCGGTTGAGCGACCAGAAGGTGAAGCGGTCCATCCCGTGGCCGGTGGCGTAGTCGAGGACGGTCTGGAAGTCGGCCTGGCGGAAGTACTCGCCGGTGTCGCTGCGGCCGTTCATCCCGGAGAAGCCCTCGTGGGCGTAGGCGGTCGCCGCGCTCCAGCCGAAGGTCGACTGGAGGATGGAGTTGAAGTTGGTCAGCGCGCTCGTCTGGGCGGCGGCGCCGTTGAAGCCCCCGTCGAACGGCATGATCGAGAAGTTGTTGGGCACGAAGCCCTGCGCCTTGGCCTCGCCCAGCATCTGCTTCCCGAACCAGCCCGTGCCGTCGGCGGTTCCGGCCGTGGTCACCGAGACGTACAGGCCGGGGTTGTTCTGCTGGAGGATCTTGGCGGCGCCGATCTCATGGGCGATGGCCGTGCTGTTCTCGTACTCGGGCTCCTCCAGATCGAAGTCGATCGCCTTCAGCTGGTACTTGGTGACGACCTGCTGGTACGCGGCCGCGGTGCTCGCCGCGTCGGAGCAGGTCTGGCCGAGCTTGGTGCCGCCGTAGCCGCCGACGGAGACGGACACGTCGCCGCCCTTGGCCCTGATGGCGGCGACGACGGAGCCGACGGCCGTGTCGGAGGAGACGGGCGCGGTGCCGCCCCAAGTGGGGCTGCATCCGCCGCCGTTGGGGGCGAGGACGAACGCGAGCTGGAACGCCTTGAGCCCGGTGGCGTCCATGATGGCGCCCGCGTTGGGCGGGTTGTTGTCCAGCGGCATCAGATACGGCGCCGCCGCGTACCACCGGTTGCCCAGCGCGGCCGCGGCGGCCGGTGCCCCGGACGCCTGACCGGCGACGAAGGCCGAGAGGCCGGCCGTGGCGAGCGCGGCGGTGGCGGCACCGCAGAGGAGAGCGCGAAGACGCTTCATGTCCAGGTCTCCTGGGGTGGGGGGAGTTCCCCGGCGTCCGGAGGGGACTCCGGAGGGATGGGTTCCCAGCAGAATCGAGCCGTGTCCGGGGCACGTCAACGACTTGGACTAGACCATGGGGAATCTTTGAACCTGCGACGGGATACGTGGACTTGAGCCGCGCGGAGGGGACGGGCGGCCCGCCCGCGCGCCGCACGGCCCGCGTTGTCAGTGCCGCGAGGGATGCTTGACGGTCCGACACCTTTCCAAGGATCCGAAGGACACGAGGGAGAAGCCGAGATGACCGAACCGGAGCGGACGGCCGCCAAGGCGTACGTCCGGCTGCTGCGCACCGCCCAGGCCGTGCTCGCCGACCCGGCGACGGCCCCGCGCGCCCTGGCGCTGCTCGCCGGGCCGATGGCCGAGGCGGAGGAGTCCCTGCGGGCGGCGGGCCTCGCGGGCAACGAGGCCAGACTGTTCGCACTGGTGGAGGACCTCCAGACCGATACCTGCGCCTCGGGTCCATGAGCGCGGGGCGCGCCTGCCACTATGGGGCTGCGAGGCGGTGACGGCGATCGGGAGGGTGCGCGCGATGCGGGACCCGGATGTACGGCTCGGACTCGAACCCCGCGCGGACGGCGGCCCGTTCGGGCGGCTCCGCACGCGCACGCCCAGCGTGCCGCCCTGCGGGAACGCCCCCGCACCCCGCCGCCCGTCCACCCCTCGTTCACCCGGCACCAGACCTGCGGCCGCGCGGAGCGAGGTCCACGACCCCGTCGGCGGCGCCCCACAGGGCGCCCCCGACGGGGCGGACACGCCCGCCTCCGGCCGCGCGACGGACGCGTCCACAAGGCGGGCGCACCCGGGCGGATTTCCGGACGCGAACGACGCGCTCCGGCCATTCCTGGCCGCGTGACCCGCGCGCCCCCTTGCCCACGTGTTGCAATCTCGCCAATGACAGGCTCCGGATCGCTTCGGCGGTCTAGACCAATGATACAAAGGCAGTCGCTCCACAGAACCGTTCAGACACCCGCAGTGATCAATCTAGGGAGACACATGCCCGGCACACATGGTCATTCCCTGCCCCCCGTTCCCCGGTACCTGGAGATCGCCCACGACCTCAAGTCCACGATCGAGTCCGGCACTTCGGCCCCCGGACACCGACTGCCCGCCGAGCGCATCCTCGCCGAGCACTACCGCAGCAACCGCCAGACGATCCGTCAGGCCCTGGACGTACTGCGACAGGAAGGGCTCATCAGCACCGAGAAGCGCGGCTCCTTCGTCCGCGGCGACCGCCCCGGCGAGGCGCACGCGCGGCTGCTCCAGGCGCCCCCGGAGGCGCAGTTCCCGCTGGGCGCGCTCAGCCCCCGGGCGGGCATCGCCGCCGCCACCCGGCTCGTCTGGGAGGCCGCCCCGGCGACGTACGCGACCAGGCTGGGCCTGCGGCCCGGCGTCCGCACCCTCGTCCACTACTACACGGCCTCGGCCGGCGACAGGGTGATCCAGCACGCGGTCAGCTACCTCTCCCCCAGCCTCATCGCCCAGATCCCGCTCCTCGCCCGCTACGAGCGGACGCTGTCCCACCACACCCACAGCGATCTGCGCCGCCTCTACGCCTGGGCGGCGGACGCCGGGCTCAGCCTGGAGCACAACGAGCAGCTCACCATGGCCCCCGGCGACGACCGCTCCGACGGCGTCCCGCAGCTGGAGATCCACCGCGAGGTGCGCGACCAGCACCACCGCACGGTGGAAATCACCCTGCTGACCTTCCCCCACGCCGAACAAGGCCCCATATATCACTTCACGTCCCCGGCCCGGGATGTGCGCCCGCCGCTCTGAGGCATACCCTTCCTACCCATGACAAGATCATGGAAGACGGGGCTCACCGCCCTGGCCGCCGGGTTCGCCGCCGTCGCCGCGACCCTGGTGACGGCCGGCCCCGCCCAGGCGGCCACGCCGTTCGGCTCGATCGACAGCGCTGTCGTCGGCCAGTTCGCCCTCGACCCGGTCGCGGACTTCGGCGGGCAGCGCCAGAACACCTTCGACGTCTACGACGAGGCGATCAGGGCGGTGGAGGCCAAGGGCGCGGTCGCCCAGGTGAACGCCACGAGCGTGCTCACCTCGGGCGGCCGCACCGGCACCAACGGGCTGTGCCACGGCACCGGCCTGGCGGCGGGCCTGAACCCCTCGGGCTTCTGCTGGGACAAGGCGGACGACACGTCCAACTCGTACACCGACGCGGGCGGCTGGACGCCGCAGGGCCTGACCGGCTCCTACGACGCCCAGCCGGGCGGCCTGGTAGACGGCCACAAGGCGTTCCTGGCCTCCTGGCACTTCAGCCGGGGCCTGGGCGGGGCGAACCCGGTGGGGAACGAGTTCGCCCGCGTCAGCCTGGTCAACGCCGACAACGGCAAGATCACGTACAACCATCTGCTGCTCGTCGAGCCGACCGGCACCCGGGCGGGCGGCGACGGCAACTTCCGGGCCGTCCAGGGCACCCACGCCGACGGCGTGGTCTGGTACGGCAACAAGGTCTTCGTCGCCAACGGCCGCTGGCTCCAGGTGTACGACCTCCAGCACATCTGGAAGGTCAACTCCAGCCAGGAGTCGGTCGGCATCACCGGCACGACCTCCTCAGCGCGCTGGAGCAACTACGCGCTGCCGATGATCGGCCGCTACCGCACCACCGCCGACGACAACACCGCCTGCGTGGTGGCCACCGGCACGAGCCCCTGTCTGAACTCGCTGAGCCTGGACCGCACCGGCCAGGACGGCCTGGTCTCCGCCGAGTACAAGCCCGGCGGCGCGGGCGGCCGCGTCGTGCGCTGGCCGCTGAACTACCTCACCGCGCTCCCCACCACCACCGACCCCTCCGGCCACGGCGTCAGCCATGCCACCGTCGGCTACTCGTCCCCGGTCTGGGCGATGCAGGGCGCCGCGACCAACGGCCAGTACTGGTACATGAGCGGCACCTGCCCCACCGGCACCGGCGGCGGATCCGGCGACGCCATCGACTACTCGTGCATCCACCGGGCACTGCCCGACGACGCCCCGCACGTGTACACCACCTCCCCGGTCCTCACCCAGAACCTCGGCTACGCGCCGGACACGGGACGGATCTGGGGCATCAACGAGCGCATCAACTCCACCACCGGCATACGGGTCGTCTTCTCGATCAACGGCTGACGCACTCCCGTACCTCCTGGCGGGCCGGACACCTACGTGTCCGGCCCGCTCGGCGTCCGCGCCGCCGCCGTCTCCTGCGGGCGCGCCGACTGGAGCAGATACGGCACGTCGATGACGGCGACGCCCGGGGTGAACAGCAGCCTGGCCTTGAGCCGCAGCGCGTTCTGGTTGTGCAGCGGCTGCTCCCACCAGTGGCCCACGATGTACTCGGGGATGACCACGGAGACCATCGCGTCCGGGTCGGCCGCCGCCCGCTCCTGGACGTAGGCGATGAGGGGTCCGACCACTTCGCGGTACGGCGAGTGCAGGATCTTCAACGGGACGTCCAGGGCGTGCTCGCTCCACTGCTGCCGCAGCCGTTCGGCGTCCTCGTCGGCCGCGACGGTGAGCGCGGTCAGCGTGCTGGGCCGCAGCGCCTGCGCGAAGCCGATCGCCTTGAGAGTGGGAGCGTGCACCGAGGCGACGAGCACGAGCACATGGTGCCGTGCGGGCTTGCGCGGCCTCTCCGTCGACGACACGGCGACCTGCCGGGCCACCTGCTCGTAGTGCCGCCGCACCCCCTTCATCCCGAGAAACAGCACCGGCATCGCGATGATCACCAGCCAGGCGCCGTGGGTGAACTTGGTGATGAGCACGATGACGAGAACGAGACCGGTGAGGGCGGCGCCCACGGCGTTGATGGCGAGCGAGCGGTGGATCTTCCTCCGTCGCGCGGCCGCAGGTCCCGTGCTCAGCTCCTTGCGCCAGTGCCGGACCATGCCCGCCTGGGAGAGCGTGAAGGAGACGAAGACGCCGATGATGTAGAGCTGGATCAGCCGGGTCAGCTCGGCGTCGAAGGCGATGATCAGGGCGATGGCCGCGAGGGCGAGCAGCACGACGCCGTTGGAGTAGACGAGCCGGTCCCCCCGGTTGTAGAGCTGGCGCGGCGCGTACCGGTCCCGGGCGAGGATCGAGGCGAGCATCGGGAAGCCGTTGAAGGCGGTGTTGGCGGCGAGGACGAGGACGCCCGCGGTGAACGCCTGCACCAGGTAGAAGAGGACGTCGACGTGGCCGAAGGTGGCCCGGGCGATCTGGGCGAGCGCGGTCGAGGTGGCGGTGCCGGGCGGCAGGCCCAGCTCGGTCGGGTCCGCCGTCACGTGCACCTTGTAGACCAGGGCGAGCGTGGTGATGCCCACGAACATCGTGACGGACAGGATGCCCATCGCGGCCAGGGTCGCCGCCGCGTTGCGGCTCTTGGGCTTCTGGAAGGCGGGCACCCCGTTGCTGATCGCCTCCACGCCGGTCAGCGCCGTACAGCCGGAGGCGAACGCCCGCATCGCGAGCAGCACCAGGGCGATCCCGGTGTAGGTGCCCGCCTGGTGGATCGGCAGGTGCGCGGACTCAGCCCGGATGGTGGTGCCGGTGGCGAGGCGGATCCCGGCGATCAGGAACATCACGTAGATGACGGCGACGAAGCCGTAGGTGGGAATGGCGAAGATGCGGCCGGACTCGCGCACCCCGCGCAGGTTCAGCAGGGTCAGGACGGTGACGAAGCCGACGGACAGCGCCACTTGGTGGTCGTGGAGCGAGGGCACGGCGGAGGTGATGGCCGCGACCCCGGAGACCACCGACACGGCGACGGTGAGCACATAGTCGACGAGCAGGGCGCTCGCCGCGGTGAGGGCGGCGGTGGCGCCCAGGTTCTCGGCGCTCACCACATAGGCGCCGCCACCGCCGGGGTAGGCGTAGCAGGTCTGCCGGTAGGAGGCGACGACCACGACGAGCAGGAAGACGATCGCGGCCGCCGCGTACCAGGCCAGGTGCAGCAGCGTGACGCCGCCGAGCGCCAGGACGAGCAGGATCTCCTCGGTCGCGTACGCCACCGAGGAGAGCGGGTCGCTGCAGAAGATGGGCAGGGCCAGCCGCTTGGGCAGCAGCGTCTCACCGAGCCGCGAGGTGTCCAGCGGACGTCCGACCAGTACCTGTTTGGCATTGAACCTGCGCATTTGCGCATCATCGACGGGAGAGGGCCCGCCCGGCCGCATGACACGGCCGGGGATGGCCATCCGGGTGGGGACGAAGTGGAGCCGCCGCCTCCGTTCCCGGACGGCCGGGCCTGCAGGTCGGGGTGGCGTCAGTGCGCCACGGACGGCACCGGGGCGAAGCTGATCGGGGTGCGGACCGTCGAAGGACCGTGGTAGCGGGAGGCGAACGCGACCAGCTCGCAGTTGACCTCGCGGCAGTCGACCGTGCGCCCGTCGATCGTCGTGAAGGCGGCCGAGAGGGTGCTGTCCTGGTCGATCCGGCCCTGGTCGGTGGTCGCGGGCGGACGGCCGCCCGGGCGGCAGGCGAACGTGTCGGCCGCTCCGGCCAGGCACTCCAGGATCGGGATGTGGTACTGCGGCTCGTACCGCTGCCCACCGAGGTGGACGGACTGACCGTCCGTCAACCCGCCGTTCGGCGTGGCGCGCAGGGTCGGCGGCGCTTCGAGCGGGGCGAGCGGCAGGAAGCGCAGGGGGACCGTGGTGAGTACGGTGCCCGCGTTGTCGGTGAGCGCCAGCAGGCACCGGTTCGCGGCGGTGGCGGTCCGGCAGTCTGTCGCTCCGGCGGGGGTGTCCAGGCGCGCGTAGAGCTTCTTGGGCGAGAGCTGGTAGGTGCCGTCGGGGTAGACGCGGAACTGGCGCGCGGTGTTCTCGTCGCAGGCCGTGCCCCCGCCGGAGGTCGCCACGCACTGCTCGACCCAGACGTACTCCTTGGGCGGGCCGCCGGTGATCTGGAAACTGACGATGTCGCCGTCGCGGATGCCGGTGGTCCGGTCGACCTTGAGGGTGGGCCCGTCGGGAGCGGGGGCAGGGGCGGCCGAGCCGGGCTGCGCGCCGACGAGTGCGAGCGCGAGGGTGCCACAGGCCGCGGCCACGCCGAGGAGCGCGCGCCTGCGTCTGGAGCGTGATGCGGTACGGAATGTCGTACGGGTCATTGCCTCGGCCTCCCAGCCGGTTGAGGGACGTGCGGGTTGAGGTGCGGCGTTGATACGGGCGGCACGCCGCTCTGCCGTACAGGTGCTGCTCAGGGGAGCATCCTGCTGTGCGGATCACGGGGCGGCCAGAGCGTGTTTCGGTCGCCGGGGGCAACCGTGGCCGGAACGGCCGAAGAGGGCGCGGAGCCGACGCGGGCCGAGGGGAGCCGACGCGGAGCCGGGGGCGTCGCCCAACCCCCTTCCGCCGACGCTCGTTTCTGCGGGGACAACCGGAGTGCAGCTTCTGTTGCTTGTCATGACTTCGTCGATTCACACTCTCCTGTCACCGTCCGACGAGAGTCGTCCCCCCACAGGAGGTCCCCCGTGTCAGAGCCGCTGTCAGAACCGTTGCCCAGACGCCGCGTTCCCCGCCTGCGCACCGCGCTGGCCGGCGCCGTCGCCATCGGCCTGGCGCTCGTCGGCGCGGGCGGCGGCACCAGCGCCGCCTCCGCCGCCGGGTCCGAGGACCTGCCGCTGTCCGGCACCACCTCGTCGGGCCTGCACAACACCTATGACCCGGCCGCCTTCCCGTATCTGGCGCAGGCGCTCGACACCGGCACCTCCATGATCGAGCTCGATGTGTGGGACGACTTCATCACCAAGGAGTGGAAGGTCAGCCACTCCAACCCCCTCGGCAACAGCAACAACTGCGTCAACGCGAGCACGCCCGCACAGCTCTACTCCGGCAGCGCCAACAAGAACCTGGAGAGCTGCCTGGACGACGTAAGGGTCTGGCTCGCGGCCCACCCCGGGCACGCGCCGCTCATGATCAAGCTGGAGATGAAGGCCGGGTTCCAGTCCCGCTTCGGCCTCGGCCCGGCCCAGTTGGACCAGACGATCAGCGCCCACCTCGGGTCGGCCGTCTTCCGCCCGGCCGATCTGCTGGCCAAGCCGGGCGGCGGCCAGTACGCCACGCTCGACGAGGCGGCCACGGCCGGGAACTGGCCGACGCGCGCGCAGCTCGCCGGAAAGGTGATCCTGGAGATCATCCCGGGCACGGTCGAGGAGGGCAATCCGACCGACACCCTGTGGACGGACAAGGAGTACGCGACGTACCTCCGCGATCTGCACACCGCCGGGCGCACCGCCCAGGCCCAGATCTTCCCCACGGTCCACGGCGCCCAGTCGGGCGACCCCCGCACGCGCTACGCGGACGCCTCGCTGCGCCCGTGGTTCGTCCTGTTCGACGGTGACGCCGCCACGTATCTCAACGGCACCATCGACACCGCCTGGTACGACGCCCGCCACTATCTGCTGGTGATGACCGACGCCCACAACGTCGCACCGGCCCTGGACGGCAAGAACCCGCTCCCGGCCGACGCCCAGGCCCGTATCGCCCTGCTCGCCAAGTCCCACGCGACCATCGCCTCCAACGACTGGACCGCCCTTCCCCAGGTCCAGGGCCTGACGCTGCCCCGCGGCTGACGCCGGGCAGTCGTGCGCGGGCCCGCCCCACCTCCGTCGGGGCGGGCCCGCCGCACACCCGCTCACCCGCATCGGTGATCATGGAAGGGTGCGCCCCGTACCCCTCTGCATCCTCAGCAGCTCCGCCCCGCCGCGCGTGGAGCACGGCCATGACCCCGAACTGTTCGTCCAGATAGGTTCGTTGACCAAGCCCCTGACCGGCACCCTGCTGGTCCGCCTCGCCGTCGCGGGCGCGCTCGATCTCGACGATCCCCTCGAACGCTTCCTGCCCGCACCCGCGGGCACCGGCATCACCCTGCGACACCTGGCCACCCACACCTCCGGCCTGCCCCGGCTGCCTCCGGGCCTCAACCGCCGTGATCCATACGCCCCGTTCGACGCCGAGGCGCTCGACGCGCTCGTCCGCCGCCTCGACACCCTGACCACCGCAGAGCCGGGCAAGAACGAGGAGTACTCCAACTTCGGCTACGCGGTGCTGGGTTCGGCACTCGCGGCCGCGGGCGGCGCCCCGTACGAGCACCTGCTCAACGAGTACGTCCTCAGCCCGATCGACATCACGGACGTCACCTCCACCCCGGCGCCGGAGCGGCGCCTGGTCGCGCGGGGGCTCTTCGGCCGTCCCGTCAGGCCCTGGACGATGACCGGTGCGATCCTCCCGGCCGGGGGCCTGTGGGCCACCCCGGTCGCGGCCTCCCGGCTGGTCACCTCGCTGCTCGTGGAACGCCGGCTGGGCGAGCCCGCCCCGTCCTGGCAGCGGGCCGGGCGCCTGATCTGGCACAACGGGGCCACCAAGGACGCCTCCGTCTTCGCGGGCGCCCTGCCGGACGGCACCTGGGTCCTCGTCCACCGGCTCGGCGGCGATGCCGACGCCACGGACAAGATCGGCATCAACCACCTGAAGAGTGTGACGTAGGTCACCTTCTACGCTGTCACGTCCACGCTCCCCCGGTTGTCCCATGTACGTCACCACGGTGGAGACGCGAGGCGGAGGCAAGGGCGATGAGGATTCTGCTGGCAGGGGCGAGCGGGGTGCTGGGGCGGCGGGCCGTGCGGGAGCTGACGGCCGCGGGCCACGAGGTGGCCGGACTCGGGCGCGGCGCGTCCAACACCGTACGGGCCGACCTGCTGGACGGGGACGCGGTGCTGCGGGCGGTCGACGGGATGGCGTTCGACGTCGTCATCCACGCGGCCACCGCGCTCCAGGACACCTCCCTGATCCGCCACCAGGAGATGGCGGGCACCAACGCCC
This sequence comes from Streptomyces melanogenes, assembly GCF_014649795.1. Lineage (GTDB taxonomy): Bacteria > Actinomycetota > Actinomycetes > Streptomycetales > Streptomycetaceae > Streptomyces > Streptomyces noboritoensis. The sequence continues at coordinate 312,453 of NZ_BMTS01000001.1, read as the reverse complement.
TGCGCGTGCGGGGCACGGCCCACCTGCTGGCCGCCGCCCGCGCCACCGGCGCCCGCCGGATCGTCCTGGAGAACATGATGTTCGGCTACGGATACGGCGACCACGGCGACCGGCCGCTCACCGAGGACGGCACCCCGTTCGGCCCGGCGGGGACCAACCCCTGGCTGGAGCAGCACGTCGGCGCGATGCGCGCCAAGGAGGAGCTGGCCTTCACCGCCGACGGGATCGACGCGGTCAGCCTGCGCTTCGGCCTCTTCTACGGCAAGGACGTCACCGACACGACGGTCCTCACCATGCTGCGCAAGCGCAAGATGCCGGTCGTCGCCGACCACGGCCGGGAGCTGGCGTGGGTGAACGTGGACGACGCGGGCCGCGCGGTCGCGGCCGCTGTCGAGCACGGCCGCCCCTCGCAGGCGTACAACATCGCGGACGACCTGCCGACCGGCTTCGGCAGCCATGTCCGCGCTGTCGCCGAGGCCTTCGGCACACCGGCTCCGCTGCGCATCCCGCTGTGGCTGCTCAAGCCCGCCCCGCTCGCCCACACCGTCATGGCGACCAACCTGCGCCTGGACAGCAGCAAGGCCAAGGCGGAGCTGGGCTGGAAGCCGAGCCAGGCCGACAGCGTCGAAGGCGTGCGCTCGCTTGCCCGCTCCCTGGGCGTCTGACAGCCTGACCGCCATGATCAGTACGACCGGCGAAGACGCTGCCCTCGACCCGTTCACCGAGCACCGGCGGCTGCTGTTCGCCACCGCCTACCGCATGCTCGGCAGCGTCAGCGACGCCGAGGACATCCTCCAGGACGCCTGGCTCAAGTGGTCCCAGACGGACCGGAGCGGGGTGCGGCACCCCAAGGCGTACCTCGTGCGCACGGTCACCAACCTGGCGCTCAACCGGCTCACTTCGGCCGCCGCCACCCGCGAGGCGTACGTCGGCCCCTGGCTGCCCGAACCCTGGCTCACCACCCCTGACATCGCCGAGGAGGCGGAGTTGGCCGACACCGTCTCCATGGCGATGCTGGTCGTCCTGGAAACCCTCAGCCCCGTCGAACGGGCCGTGTTCCTGCTGCGCGAGGTCTTCGGCTACAGCCACGCCGAGATCGCCGAGGTCCTCGAACGCCCCGAACCGACGATCCGTCAGATTGCCCACCGGGCGCGGGAGCACGTCCAGGCGCGCCGCCCCCGGTACGACACCGACGCGGAGCAGCGCTCCCAGGTCACCCGGCGTTTCATCGCCGCCTGCCAGGGCGGCGACCTCAACGCCATGATGGAGCTGCTCGCCCCCGATGTGACCGCCTGGTCGGACGGCGGCGGCAAGGTCACCGCCGCCCGCCGGCCCCTGCACACCGCCGACAACGTGGCGCGGTGGATGGTCGGCGTCCTCGCCAAGCCCCACCTCGAACCGCTGGAGATCCGGGCCGCGTCGCTCAACGGCGAGCAGGGCCTGCTCTTCAGCGTGGACGGCCAGCCGCTGGGCGCGCTCACCTTCGACCTGCTGGACGGACGCATCCACCAACTGCGCTTCCAGGTCAACCCCGACAAGATGGACGGCCTGCGCCCCGGCCACGGCGCCTGATCGGGGCGGGCGCGGGGCCGTGAGCAGGGGCACTGCGGGCCGGGGGCGAGGCAAGGGCCCGTACGCCTCAGTGCGCGTTCTCCGTCGGGCGCAGGTCCCTGGGTATCCACGCCCACACCATCGCGGCGGCGGCGAGTGCGAGGCCCGCGGCGACCAGGAAGGCCGGGGTGACGGCCGTGCTGTAGGCGTGCGAGACGGTGTCGAGCAGCGCCTTGCCGGCCGGGCCGCCTATCTCGTCGGCCACATGCGCCGCCTCACCGACGGAGTCACGCACCTTGTCGGACGCCTGTCCAGTCAGGTCGAACGAGGGCAGGTTGGCCGTGTAGAGGACGGTGGCGAGGCTGCCGAGGATGGCCACGCCCATGGCGGCGCCCAGTTCGTAGCAGGTCTCCTCGATCGCCGCCGCACCACCGACGTCGTCCGTGGGCGCGGCGGCCATGAGCGTCACGGACGCCACCGTGGTGGCCACGCCGACGCCGAGGCCGAGCACCGCGAGGGCGACGGCGAAGGCCGGGTAGCCCACCTCCGCGAACTGCTGGACGACCCAGGGCAGCGCGAGCCCCGCCGCCATCGCGACCAGTCCGGCGCCCATCACATGCCGGATGGGAAAGCGCTGCATCAGCGCGGGCGTGGTCATCGACGTGACGATCAGACCGAGCGGCGCGGGCAGCAGCCGCAGTCCGGCCTGCAGCGGTGTGTACCCCTGCGCGTACTGGAACCACTGCGTCACCAGGAAGAGCACCGCGCCCATGCCGACCATGCCCAGGAAGATGGCGGTGGCGGCGAGGCTGAAGGACCGGTTGGCGAAGAGCCGGACCTGGAGAAGGGGAACCTCCAAGCGGAGCTGACGGCGTACGAACACGGTCAAGGCAACTGCCGCGACGGCCAGCAGGATCCACGGCATCGGGTCGTCGACACCGCTCTTGCCGAGCTGCTTGATCCCGCCCGCGAGGGCGAGCATGCCGACGATCGACTGCCCCACGCCCCACCAGTCCCACTTGCCGCTGCGCGCGGAGCGCGACTCGGGCAGGAACCAGAGACCGAACCCGATCACCAGCGCGGCGATGGGAATGTTGAGCAGGAACGCCGACTGCCAGCCGTGGTCCTGGACGAGCAGACCGCCGAGGATCGGCCCGAGAGCCATACCGCCACCGAGAACGGCGGCCCACACGGCGTACGCGAACGCCCTCTCGCGCGCGTCCGTGAACACGTCCCGCAGGATCGACAGGGTGGACGGCATGATCGCGGCGCCGCCGACACCGAGCAGCGCCCGCGCGCCGATGACGTGCCAGGCCTCGGTGGCGAACACGGCCAGCAGCGAGGCGAACGCGAAGATCCCGAAGCCGACCAGGAGCAGGCGCTTGCGCCCCCAGCGGTCGCCGAGGCCACCGGCGGTGACGAGCAGGCCGGAGAGGGCCAGGGCGTAGACGTCGATGATCCAGAGCTGTTCGACCGAGCCGGGCTGGAGGTCGGCCACCAGCGACGGAAAGGCCACGTTGAGGATGGTGGTGTCCATCGCGATCAGCAGAAGGCTCCCGGAGAGGATCGTCAGGACGATCCAACGCCGGGGATCCAGGCGCTCGGTGAGGTCGGCGGCGGGCCGGGAGACAGGGGCGTACATGGGTGTTCCGTTCGAAGCGGTTTGCTCGGGGTCCGTAGGGGCTTGTGACGTGGTGCCCAGGCGGTACGAAGACGAAGAGGACGTTGCTGTCAGGACGGGGCGTCCGGCGGTTCCGCGCCGTGGCGGAACACGGTGCCGACCAGGCGGCGGATCTCGCGGTGTCCGAGGTGACCGTCGCGGACGCCCTCGGCGGCCGCGTCGAGCAGTCCCCACAGCATGTACCAGATCCAGTACGGCGGCAGGTCGCCGCGGAGGCGCCCGAGCCGCTGCCCGAGGGTCACGAAGCGCAGGGCGCGCTGGTCGTGCCGCTCCAGGCCGGCCCGGAAGACGGGATCCGCGAGGACGAGGCCGTCGTGGGCGGTGAAGCCGTACAGGTCCACGGCGGGCGCCAGGTCCGCGATCAGCCGTTCGAGTGAGGCGTCGAACGCCGCCGCGTCCGCGTCGTCGGGCAGGTCGGTGGCGGCCAGCCGTTCGTCGATGACGTCGATGGCCCGCGCCGCGACGGCTCTGATCAGCGCTTCCCGGGTCGGGTAGCGCCTGCTCAGCGTCGCGCGGCTGATGCCGATCCCGCTGGCGACCTGGACCAGCGAAGCACCGCGATTGTCCGCGAGTACCCGCGCTGCCGCGTCGAGCAGCGCTTCATCTTTCAGCATGACGATCCCTCCATGCCTCGAATGATACAAATCTGTCTCACATGGCGCAAACTTTACTCACCAAACCAGCCCCTACAGCCCTCGACCCCATTCACCCCGCAAGGTCGGCGACACTTACCCTCCCCGCCCCCGGAGAAGGGATTACGGTGACGCCTCCCCACGAGCGCGACGAGCGGCCCACGGCAGCGGCCTTCGAGGCGGCGACCGGCGATGGGCCCGCACCGACGGAACCGCCCGCCCAGCGGGAGGCGGCGGTACGGGTCGCCTTCGAGGGGCTGCGACAGATCCGGCGCCTGATGAACACCGGGCACCCCGATCCGCTCTCCATGCCCGCTACCTGGGAGCGGAACCAGATGGTGCGCGCGATCGCCCTGGCCCTGGAGGCCGCGGGCATTCCACCGTCGGCCGTGGACGCTGCCGGACAGCGAACCGCGACCGGCTACCGCGTGGGCCCGGCCGACCAGCCCGGAGTCGTCCGCGTGGAGTGGCTGGGCCCGGCCGGAAGTGGCGCCGCCCAGGAGGAACCGGAGGCACTGCGCCGCTGCGCGGACGCGCTGCGGCCGTTGGGCTGGGAGGCACTGGAATACCGGGGCGCGCGCCGCCACCGCTATCTGGAGGTCGAGGCGGCGCGCTGACACCCGCCACCGCACACCACTCCATCGACCGCCCCCTCAGTCGCCCTTCACTCTTCACGCTTCCCCCCGTTCCCCTCGCCCCCATCGACAGCACTCCGCGCACACCAACCCCCACCCATCCCCCGTCCATTTGAATATCCAACCCACTCCGCTATGGTGAGTCCAGATTTCCAACTAACCCGGCTCCGGACCGGACGTCCTTCCACGACTCCCGAAAGAAGACACGCATGCGCAACACCACGGCGCTCGTGACCGGCGCCAACCGAGGGCTGGGGCGCGCGTTCGCCCTCGCCCTGCTGGAGCGGGGTGCCAAAACGGTCTACGCGGCGGCGCGCGATCCGCGCACGGTGACCGACCCGGGTCTCACCCCGGTCGCGCTCGACATCACCGACCCCACCCAGGTCGCCGCGGCCGCCGAACTCTGCTCCGACACCTCCCTTCTCCTCAACAACGCGGGGATTCTGAGCGGCAGTTCCCTGATCGGTGCGGACTCACTCGAAGGGGCGAGGGCGGAGCTGGAGACCAATCTGTTCGGCACTCTCGCGATGTGCCGCGCCTTCGCCCCCGTACTCGCCCGCAACGGTGGCGGCGCCGTCGTCAACATGCTCTCCGTGCTGTCCTGGCACACCCTCCCGCAGATCGGTTCGTACGGTGTCTCCAAAGCGGCCGCCCTGTCGATGACCAACGCGATACGCGAAGAGCTGCGCCCACAGGGCACGTTGACCGTCGCCGTACACGCGGCCTTCATCGACACCGACATGGCGGCGGGCGTCGACCAGCCGAAGACGAGCCCCGTCGACGTCGCCCACCAGGTGCTCGACGCGGTCGAGGCGGGCCGCGAGGAAGTACTCGCCGACGAGATCACCCGCCAGGTCAAGGCCGCGCTGTCGGGGGTGCCGCATGCCGCGCGCTGAACCGCGTTCCAAGGGCAGCCCCGTGGCCGTCCTCGTGGCCGCCTGCCTCGGTCTGTTCACCGTCTTCCTCCAGACCACCCAGACCATCGGCACCCTCAGCGCCGTCCAGGACGACCTAGGCATCGCCCCCGCCGACCTGGTCTGGGTGCCCAGCATGTACACCCTCGTCGTCGCCTCCTTCGTCCTCGGCGCGGGCGCCCTCTCGGACCGTTGGGGCCGCAGAAAGATCTTCCTCGCCGGTGCCGTGGCGATGGGCGCGGGAGGACTGGTCCTGGTCCTCTCCTCCAACCTGCCTACGGTCCTGGTCGGCCAGGCCCTCGCGGGCCTCGGCGGGGCGCTGATCACCCCGAGCTCGCTCGCGCTGGTCAGCCACGCCTTCCCCGACCCGCGCCGCCGCGCCGGAGCCATCTCCGCCTGGGCCGCCACCTCGGGGCTCGGCCTGGCCATCGGCCCGGTCACCGCCGGGCTCGCCCTGCGCTGGTGGACCTGGCACGCGGCCTTCTGGCTGAACCTCGTACTCGGCGCCCTGGCCGTCCTCGTGGCGCTGACCCGGGTGGAGGAGTCACGCGTCCCCGGCGGCCGACCCGACTGGGCCGGCCAGGTGCTCGGCACGGCCGGACTCGCCCTGCTCATCTACTGGTTGATCGACGGCGGCCACCACGGCTACGCCTCCGCCCGCGCACTCTCCTCCCTCGCCGGAGCAGTCGTCCTCCTCGGCACCTTCGTCGCCGTCGAACTGCGCCGCGACCACCCCATGGTCGACCTGCGCCTGATGCGCGACCCGTCCTACAGCGCCTCCCTCCTGCTCGCGGCCACTGTCCTCTTCGGCTTCGTCGGGATCTCCTTGCTCCAGGTCCTGTGGCTCCAGCGGGTACGCGGACTGAGCGCCCTGGAGGTGGGCGTCCAACTCCTCGCGGAGTTCGGTACGTTCATCGCCGCCTCGGTGGTGGCAGGCATCCTCGTACGCAAGTGGGGCCCTCGCCCGCTGATCATCGCGGGGCTCCTCCTGGCCGCCCTCGGTGCGGCGCTGTTCGCCACCGTCGAGCCGGGCGACACCTTCACCGGGTACGCCGCCGCCCTCGTCGTCTTCGGCCTCGGCTGCGGACTGGCCAACGCGCCCTCTACCGCACTCGGCGTCAGCCATGTGCCGCGCGGCCGCGAGGGCGAGGCGAGCGGCACGGTCAACGCCGCCCGCCAGGTCGGCGCGGTCCTGGGCACCAGCATCCTGGGCACCCTGATGACCTCCCACTTCACGGACCGCCTGGCAGCGGGCGCCAAGAACCCTGGCGCGGCCTTCACGGACGCGGTGGGCTACGCCGCGTGGACCGGTGCGACCGTACTCGTCGCCGGAACCCTGACAGGCGTCGCCCTGCTGGCCCTCGCGGGCCGCCGAGCAGGCGTGGCGGCGTACGAGGTGGCCCGCTAACACCTACCGAGGGCAGGTCGGGCTGGGGCCGAGGCGGAGCCGACGGCTCGGGAGGGCCCGCCGGAGCGCGATCCTGTCCATGGTGCGGTGTATGGCGTCGCTGCTGTCCACGGTGTATCGCGTCGCGGTCAACCGCCTCGGCCTCGCCGGTCCGGCCCGGCCCGGCCGCGAGAGGATCCGGTCGGCAGCGGCCCCCGGCTACGGGCAACTGCCGACTGGCGTCTCACCGGTGCGGCAGCCCGAGCCGGGGCATTTCCGGCCGCTGACCTTGACATGGCATCCACATGTCCTAGGTTCAGCCGGAACATTGCTACCACATCTCGGCCGGGGGGCTCGGGTGACATTCAGGTTCTCGCGTACGTCGTTCCGTCTCACCCGCCTCAGACCACGTGTTCTCGTCCTCCTCGCCACGGCGACGACGACCGCCGCGCTGCTGCCGCTGGTCACCCCGAGCGACGCGGCCGTCCCCGGCCGCCATGCCTCCCCTGTGATCGACCCCAACGCGTCTCCGATGTCTCCCCACCACGGTGTGGCACCGGCTGACGCCATGCGCCCCACCGCCCCCGTCCTGGCCGAGTCCGGCTGGAGTGTCACGGCGAGCGGCACTGCCCTCACCATCGACATGCACCGGACCGACGTGGTTTCGGCGCTCGTCTACCAACCGCGCAGGACGGGCGGCGGCAGCCGCCTCACCGAGTACGCCATCCGCCTCAGCGCGGACGGGCGGCGCTGGACCAAACCCGTCGCCACCGGAACCCTGGCGGACGACACCACCGCCAAGACCCTCAGCTTCGCCGCCCAGGGCACCCGTTATGTACGGCTCTCCGCCACGACACCGGCCGCCGGTCACAACGGTTGGGCCGCCGGAACGGAGCGAATATCCTCCGCCTCCTCGCCCACTCCCCTCGCTTCCCGAGCCGCCGTCCAACTCCTGGGTGACCCCGGCCTCACGGCGCCGTCGACTGCCTCCCTGCCGGTCGACGGCTGGACGGTCTCCGCGACCGACGAGGAGACGGCCCAGGCGAACGACCGCGCCGCCAACATCCTGGACGGTGATCCCACCACCGTCTGGCACAGCAGATGGTCGCCGACGACCGTACGGCTCCCGCACGCCCTCGTCATCGACATGCACCGCACGACCGCCGTCTCCGCACTCACCTATCAGCCGCGCCAGACCGGCGCGAACGGCCGCATCGGCACCTATGCCATCTCCACCAGCCTCGACGGCACCTCGTTCGACGCCCCCGTCGCGAGCGGCCACTGGAAGGACGACGCGACCTCGAAGACCGCCATCTTCACCCGCACCGTCTCCGCGCGGTACGTACGACTCGTCGCCCTCAGCGAGGCGGGACAGCGCGGCCCCTGGAGCTCCGCCGCCGAGATCCGGCTCAGTGGCCCGAGCGACCCCTCCCTGTCGGGCTCCTGGGGACCGGTCACCGGATTCCCCCTGGTGCCGGTCGCCACGGCCGTACTGCCCGGCAACAAACTGCTGGCCTGGTCGGCGTACGCCGTCGACCGGTACGGCGGCAGCAACGGCTACACCCAGACCGCCGTCATGGACCTCACCACCGGCCGAGTGACCCAGCGCCGCGTCGACAACACCGGCCACGACATGTTCTGCCCCGGCATAGCCCTGCTCGCCGACGGGCGGGTGCTGGTCACGGGCGGCAGCAACGCGTCCCGTGCGAGCATCTACGACCCCCGCACGGACACCTGGTCCTCGACGGCCGACATGAACATCGCCCGCGGCTACCAGGCGATGACGCTGCTCTCCAACGGCGACGCGTTCGTCCTCGGCGGCTCCTGGAGCGGCGGGGACGGTCCCAAGGACGGCGAAGTGTGGTCGGCCACCACCCACACCTGGCGCAGACTCCCGGGCGTGCCGGTCGAGGGCGCCATGACCGCCGACCCCAAGGGCGCCTACCGGGCCGACAACCACATGTGGCTGCACGCCACCTCCCAGGGGCGCGTCCTCCAGCTCGGCCCCAGCAAGCAGATGAACTGGATCACCACCGACGGCAACGGCAGCATCACCCCCGCCGGCACACGGGCCGACAGCGCGGACGCGATGAACGGCAACGCCGTCTCGTACGACATCGGCAAACTGCTCACCCTGGGCGGCGCACCCGCCTACCAGGACACCCCCGCCACCCGCCGCGCCTACACGGTCGACCTCAACGGCGGCGGTCGGCCCACGGCCACCCGCACCGGAGACATGGCCGCCGCCCGCGCGTTCAGCAACAGCGTCGTGCTGCCGGACGGAAAGGTCGCGGTCTTCGGCGGCCAGGGGACCCCGGTTCCGTTCAGCGACGCCACGTCGGTCATGACCCCGGAGATCTGGGATCCGGCCACCGGCCGCTTCACACCGCTCGCCACGATGGCGGTCCCCCGCAACTACCACAGCACCTCGAACCTGCTGCCCGACGGACGGATCTTCTCGGGCGGCGGCGGGCTCTGCGGCGACTGCGCGACCAACCACCTGGACGGCGCGATCTTCACCCCGCCCTACCTGCTCAACCCGGACGGCAGCGAGCGACCCCGGCCCATGATCACCAGCACCCCACCGAGCCATGTGGCGCTCGGCTCGACGCTGCAGGTCTCCACCGGGTCGCCCGTCAGCGCCTTCGCCCTGGTGCGCTCCGGTGCGGCGACCCACTCCGTCGACAACGACCAGCGCCGGGTGCCACTGACGTTCCGGCAGACCGGCGTGGGCTCCTACGATCTCTCCATCCCGAGCGACCCCGGAGTCGCCCTCCCCGGGACGTACCTGCTGTTCGCCCTGAATACAGACGGCGTACCGAGCATCGCCAAGGTGATCAGTGTGGGATGACCCGTTCCTCACCCTTCGGGTGTGGGCGGAAGCACAATTGCGTGCCCCGATGAACGAGTCGCACCGGACTCCCGTCTTCCCTGCCGGGCTCCGCAGGCCCCTGCGAGCTATCGACGTACCCGGCGGGGAAACAGGAGCTGAACACACGTGCCGGCCATCAGCCAGCGGATGCACCTCGTGCTGCTCACCGCATGGACCGTGCTCTGGTTCGCCGTGGTGGAGCCGAACGGCGGCTTCTCCTGGCACTATCTGCGCACTGGCGGGGAGCTGATCTACCAGGGGCCGTCCGGCGACGGCACCGGCGGGCTCAACTTGTACGCCCACCATCCCGAGCTCCAGATGGGGCCCGTCAGCTTTCTGATCGCCGGGCTGTTCAACCCGTTCCCCGACTCGACCGGGCAGTTCCTGGCCGCGGCGCTGATGTCGGTGCTCGGGCTGGTGATCGTGGTGCTGGTCGGCCGCAGCGCCGCCTGGCACTTCCTGGGCACGGGCACCAACCACCAGCGGCTGCGCCAGCGCGTCCTCATCGCGGGGCTGGCCTTCATCCCGATGTGGATCGAGGTCTCGGTCCGGTTCGGCCATCTCGACGATGTGCTGGCGCTGTTCTTCACGACTCTCGCCGTGCGGGCGGTCACCCGTGGCAACGCGGCCGGAACGGGCATCTGGCTCGCCTTGGCGATGGACTCCAAACCGACCGCGCTGGGCTTCGCCATGCTGCTCTTCGCGCTTCCCCGACAGTCGTGGCTGCGGGCCGGGCTGTGGTGCGCCGGCCTCGTCGCCCTGGCCTGGCTGCCGTTCTTCATCGGCAACGCGGACAGCTTCGCCGCCACCGGATTCGCGATACCCAACCAACCCGCCTCCGCGCTGCGCTGGCTGGGTGTCGGCGACGCCGAGACCCCCGGTTGGGACCGGCCCGCCCAGGCCGCGCTGAGCCTGGTGCTCGGCGGCATCGCGGTCTGGCGCAAACGCTGGACGGCCGTGGTGCTGCTCGGCGCCAACGCCCGCATCGTCCTGGACCCGAGCGTCTACACGTACTACACGGCGTCCGTCCTGCTGGGCACACTCCTGTGGGACGTGATCGGGCAGCGCCGGCTGGTGCCGTGGTGGAGCTGGCTCGCGCTGATCGCCCTGTACGGCAGCGTTTTCGTCGTCCCGGACGACTCGGCACGGGGTCTGATACGTCTCGCGTTCGTGGTGATCTCCACGACGTACGTGCTGGTGTGGCCACAGCGGGACCGCACACGCAGGCGCGGACACGGGCGGCGGGGACGGCCTCCGGCCACCGCACAGCATTCGGTGCAGAGCTGATCCGACCACGGCTCCGATCCCGCTGAGGAATCCTGTCCTTGTCATCACTGCCACCAGCGTCAGGGCGCGGTGGTGGACGAGCGGGCGGCCGTCCTGGGCCGACGCAAGCGTGCCAGGCCGCGCCTGAGCCTTCCGTGGCCGCCCCTCGACTCCACGCGCTCGACTCCGACCGGCTCGAGTTCCCTCCCCTTGGGATAGCTCTGCCGGAGTTGACTCGGCTTGAGCTCCGTCGGTCCGGGAGAGGAAGCGGGCGCAGGCACGTGGGCCGGGCGCGCGATGGCCGTCGCAGTCGCGGTCGTGCCGATCGCGGGGCGTTCCCACTCCGGCCTCGGTGCTGGACGGGCCGAGCGGGCGATGCTCAGGTGCTGCGCGAGATCCATGCGGTGCCAGAGAACCTCGTCCGGGTCCTGGGCCAGTTGCAGCCGCTCGATGATCTCCCGAGCGGCGGGCGAATCCGGGCCGACCCTGGCCGTTTCGGGTCGGAGCCTGCTCAGATAGGCGAGCTCGTACGGGTCCGTGACCAGCTCCGCCAGATGCGCGGCGTCGAGCGCGGAGGCGATGCCCGCGGCTCGCTCCCAGGGGTCGTCGGTCTGCTGCAGCAGCATGGCGGCGCGCCGACCGCGCCAGTTGCGCGGACGCCGGTCCTCGCCCGCGCCCAGCCGGACCAGTGTCTCCTTGGGCAGCTGACGGTCGGTGAGCAGCTCCGGATGCCGCAGGGCCAGGTCGGTCAGCTCTTCGGCGAGGTAGAGCCAGACGACGGCCCTGTATCGGTTGAGGTAGCACTTGACCGGCGTGAAGTGGCCGCCGCGGGCGAGTCGCGTGAAACGGTGGGCGGGCACGTCGAGCAGCTGCGACGCCTCCGCCGTACCCACCACGCGTACTCGTTCACGCAGGGCTTCCGGGAAGTCCTCGGCCGAGCGGATCCGCTCGACCTCTTCCTGTGCGACCCGTGGGCGCGCGCCGAGGTCTTCCCGCACGGTGCGGACATGGCCGAGCTGCACGGCGAGGTCGAATTCGCCTCGTTTCAGGTCCAGTTGCTGGGCCGCCCGGCCCAAGGTGACGGTCTTTCCGCTCACTTCGGCCGTGGTCGTGGTGGTCATGAGGTCCTCCCCCGCGAGTTGCGAATACTCTCGGTGACGACCGTAACCCTCCGTGCGGACATCCCGCTCGGCCTGTGGATAACTTTCGCCGACCGAACCGACTTCGCCGGAGAACCGCTGATCAGAGGTCGGAAACCGGGGGGCCTGGCCGCCGTGCCGCGACGCCGAGGTGCTCACCGACCCGATTGACCAGCAGCGTCATCTCGTACGCGATCTGGCCGATGTCGGCCTCGGCGGTGCCCAGCACGCACAGGCAACTCCCGTCGCCCGCAGCCGTGACGAAGAGAACCGCCTCGTCGAACTCGACCATCGTCTGCCGCACCCGGCCGGCCCGGAAGTGGCGGCCGGACCCCTTCGCCAGGCTATGCAGCCCCGAGGACACCGCGGCGAGGTGTTCCGCGTCCTCGCGGGGTAGGTCGGCGCTGGCGCCGGTGACCAGACCGTCGTTGGACAGGACGATGGCGTGCCGCACGTGCTCGACCCGCTTGGTCAGGTCGTCGAGCAGCCAGTCGAGTTCCTTGTTCAGTGCCATTACGGCCTCACCCCACTCATGCGTTCCCCGTTTCCCCCCAGGTCTGCGGCAAGCCTTACCCATGGTTCGCGTGGGGGCAAGCAGGGCCTGCGGGCGGTAGCGGCAGCGCTCAGCCCACGGAGTCGAGCAGCCGGGCGGTGTGAACGCGCCCGGCGTACTCGACGAGGCGGATCAGGACCTCCTTTCCGGAGTCGCGGTCGCGGGCGTCGCACAGCACGACGGGGGTGCCCTGGTCGAGGTCGAGGGCTTGGGAGACCTCGTGGGCGCCGTAGGCGCGCGAGCCCGCGAAGCAGTTGACGCCGACGACGAACGGAATGCGGCGGTGCTCGAAGTAGTCGACGGCGGGGAAGCAGTCCTCCAGGCGGCGGGTGTCGGCCAGGACGACGGCGCCGAGCGTGCCTTGCGACAACTCGTCCCACAGGAACCAGAAGCGATCCTGTCCAGGGGTGCCGAACAGGTAGAGCGACAGCCCCGACCGGATGGTGATGCGGCCGAAGTCCATGGCCACCGTGGTGGTCGTCTTGTGGTCGACGCCGTCGGTGTCGTCGACGTCCTCGCCCGCCTCGCTGAGCAGTTCTTCGGTGCGCAGGGGCCGGATCTCGCTGACGGCGCCGACGAGGGTGGTCTTGCCGACCCCGAAGCCGCCCGCGACCAGTATTTTCAGCGCGAGGGCGGGAGTGGGGTCAGAGTGCTCGGAGTCCATCGATCACTTCTCTCAGGATCTTCTCGTCGGGCAACTGCGCGGGCGGCACGGGCCGGTGCACGCTGATGTGACCGGCTTCGAGGAGGTCGCCGATGAGGACCCGGACGACCCCGACGGGCAGATCCGCGTCGGCGGCCAGCTCGGCGACCGACTGGGTCTCCGTCCGGCACAGGGCGAGCAGGGAGCGGTGTTCGGGCCCCAGCAGCGACTCCTCGGCGGGGCCCGGAGCGTCCGCGGCCATCGAGACCAGGGCGATGAAGTCCAGTCGGATACCACCGGCGGCCGGTTCGGTGCGGCCGCCCGTCATGGCGTAGGGGCGGACGAGCGGACCCGCATCGGCGTCGTACCAGCGGCTCGCCGCCGGCGCCGGGTCGGCCTCCTCGTGCTCGGTCATGGGGTGTGACGTCCCTCGTCGTCCGGTCAACCAGCGGCCGGGGGCGGCGCGGTGTGCCGGGGCGGGGTGTGCAGATGCTCGCCGACACGCCTGACGAGGCGGGCCATCTCGTAGGCGATGAGCCCGATGTCCGAGGTGAGGGTGCTCAGCACGGCGAGGCAGGAGCCATCCCCCGCCGCGGCGACGAAGAGGAAACCTTCGTCCATCTCGACCATCGTCTGTCGCACACCTCCGGTGTGGAAGTGGCGTCCGGCTCCCTTGGCGAGACTGTGGAACCCCGAGGCGACGGCCGCGAGATGCTCGGCGTCCTCGCGGCTGAGGCCGTTGGACGCGCCGACGGCCAGTCCGTCGTTGGACAGGACGACGGCGTGCCGGACCTCGCCGACCCGCAGGACCAGGTCGTCGAGCAGCCAGTCGACCTCCCCGGCGCGGAGCGGGGAGTCGAGCCTCTGGTGGTCGATCATGCGTGGTCTCCTTCGCTCGGGTGGTCGTCGCCGCAGGCGTCTTCGGCGGCAGAAGGGCCGCTGGTGGTGCGATCGGTGTCAGCGTCGGTTTCAGGGGCGCGAGTGGCGGTGCCTTGAGCCGCGCCGGCACGGGAGGCACCTCCACGGGCCCAGCCGCCCATGTACGCCGTCATACGGTCCCGGACTTGCTCCGGGGTGCGGGTGTCGGCGGTTTCATCGGTCTGGGGTTCCTCGGTGGGGGCTTCGCGTAGTTGGGGGGCGAGGCTCGCCTGGCGTACGCGGCGCGGAAGTCCGTCGCCGTGGGCGCTGTCGGGAGCGACAGTCCGGGCCCGCTGACGCAGCGTGGTCACACCGGGCGGTGGTGTGGGGACCGTCGCGGGCGCGGTCGTCGCGCGCGTGGATGGAGTTTCGGGCTGGGCGACGAGGGCGGGGCGTATTGCGGTCGGCGCGGTGGGCGCGGTCCTGCTGGGGCTCGCCGGGCGATCGTCAACTGTCGGTTCCGGCCGTGGGCCTGGCGCCGGGGCGAGCGGTCTGCGTCGTTCGTGTCGCACAGCAGTGGGCGCGCGGTCGTCGTGCTCGGCGCCGGACCTGGCAAGGGGTACCCGCTCCGTGTCGAGCCCGGAGCGCGTTGCCTGTCGCGTGACGGCGGTGATGGCGCTGTCCAGCAGCCCAGTGGGCAGAAGGACGACGGCAGTGGTACCGCCGTACGGCGAGGTGCGCAGCTGCACCTTGATGCCGTGCCGTGCGGCGAGCCGGCTGACCACGAAGAGGCCGAGACGGTCGGTGTCGAAGAGGTGGACGGCCTCGGAGTGCTCGATCCGGTGGTTCGCCTCGTCGAGGCTCTCCCTGCCCATACCCAGACCCCGGTCCTCGATCTCCAGTGCGTAGCCGTTGCCGACGGGTTCGCCGCTGACGCGCACCTTGGTGTGGGGCGGCGAGAACTGCGCGGCGTTCTCCACGAGTTCGGCCAGCAGATGGGTGAGGTCGGCGACCGCGCCTCCGGCGACGGCCGCCTCGGGAAGCGGGCGTACCTCTACGCGCGCGTAGTCCTCGACCTCCGACACCGCCGCCCGTACGACACTGGTGAGCGGGACGGGCACGCTCCAGGCACGCCCGGGGGCGGCCCCGGACAGGATGATCAGGCTCTCCGCGTGGCGGCGCATCCGGGTGGTGAGGTGGTCGAGGCGGAACAGGTCGCCCAGTTCTCCCGGGTCCTCGGCACGGCGTTCCATGCTGTCGAGCAGATTGAGCTGGCGGTGGACGAGGACCTGACTGCGGCGGGCGAGGTTGACGAAGACCCCCGAGATGCCGCTGGCGAGTTCGGCCCGCTCCACAGCGGCGGCCAGCGCGGCCCGGTGGACGGTGCCGAGCGCTTCCCCGACCTGGCCGATCTCGTCCTCGGACGCCGGACCCCGGGGTGCTTCGGCCTCGACGTCCAGGTCTTCACCCGCCCTCAACCGGCCCATGGCGGCCGGGAGTTTACGCCGGGCGATCTCCAGGGCCGTATTGCGGAGGCTGACCAGCTCGACGACGAGACCCCGGCCGATCCGGACGGAGATGACCAGGGAGGCGGCCACAGCCACCAGCCCGAAGAGGACGGCCGCCCCGGCCGGGGTGAGCAGGCCTCGGGCGAACGGATCGGCGCGGCCCACGACATCGCGCGCGGCACCGGACTCGATGTCGCGCATGCCCTTCTGAATTGCGGTGAGCGCGTCGTCCCAGGAAGCGTCCGGTACAGCCTGGGCCGCGTCGCGTCCGGGCGTCGCGGTCAGCACCTTGTCCTCGGCGGCGCGGAGCGCGGTGTACGCGGGCTGCCCGCTCAGGGTGCGCCAGGCAGCGCGTTCCGTGCCGCTCAGGTCGGCTGTGGCGGCGTCGGTGAGGGTGCGGCGCGAGTCGACGGCACCGGCGAACGCGGTGTGATGGGCAGCAGTGAATGTGCGCGCGAGCTGGGCTGAACTGAGCAGGGCATCCTCTCGGGCCAGCATCTCCGCCGCGCGGCTGAACTCGTGGACCACGCGCGCGTCGGAGCCGAGTGAGCCGTCCTTGATGCCGGTGAGCGCACCGGTCACGTCGAAGGCGAGCGCGATGGTGTCGGTGTACTGCTGGTAGGCGGCGTCCCAGCCGGCCTTCCGACCGAGGGCGTTCGCCCGCAGGGCAGGCAGTTGCTGGGCGCGGGACACGAACTGCCGCAGCCGGTCGGCCGCGCCGCCAGGAAGGTCACCTTCGTCCGCGACGGTGTTCTTGTCGCCGAGGCGGAACCGAGCGAGCGCGCCGTCGGTGCGCTTGGCCTGCTGGGTGTACGCGGTCGCACGGTCGTCGGCCGGGGCGGCCAAGTACCGTACCGCCGAGCGCCGTTCGGCCTGGAGCTCAGCGACCGCCGCGGCCACGGGCGTACGCACCTGCTCGTCGATACGGCGCAGCTGGCGCAGAGCCGAAACGTCCTGCGCGGTCGTGACGGTGGCGAATCCCCAGAGGGCCAGCAGCGAGACGACCGGAACCATTAGCAAAGACACGATCTTGGCCCGGACGGTCGTCGGGCGCAGCCGCCCACGCAGCCCCGACTCCCCCGGCTCACCCGGCTCCCCTGATTCCGGGCGCGCACGGAACGCTCGCTGATATGCCCCTGGACCCTCGCTCCGGCCTGCCCTTGCGGAGTCGTACTCGGCGGCGGGCGGGCCGGCGTGCGCGCGTCGGCCGCGTGCGGGTGAGGGTGACGGGGGAAGCGGCCCGGGGGCGGCGCCCGGGGCCTTGCGGGGTGTGCGCACGGATCGCCTCGCTTACGGGAACGGTTCTGCAAAAAATCCGGGAACGGCTGTTCTGCGACCGGAACTTCGGGCCATGAGCGGTCGTTGTGGAGAGTGGATGGGCGAGGGGTGAACGGGGTCAGAGGGGGCCGGATGCACGAATGCACTCAGGGGCGCTCGCGTCGCGAGGGGAAGCGGCGGGCGGCGCGCCCATGTCCGTGAGTTCGGCGGAGCGGTAGGCGCTGCGCTCCCCGGCGGTGGGCGAGAGCGCGACGAAGGCGGAGGTGATGAAGAGATAGGAGCCGAGACCGACCGCGAGGGGGAAGATGAACTGCATGGCCGTCGCTCCCGGCAGATCCGCGCCGGACGGGGTGACGTGCACACTCACTGCGATCATGCCGGTGTAGTGCATGCTGCTCACGGCCGCGCCCATGACCAGGGCGGCGACGGCGACAGCGGCAGGCGACTTGATGTTGAGTCCGGCCCATAGGGCCGCGGTGGCCGCGACGACCGCGATGAGCACGGAGAGACCTACGAGCGCGGGGTCGTAGTGGATCTGGCCGTGCAGTCGCAGGGCCGCCATGCCGAGGTAGTGCATGCTGGCGACGCCGAGACCGGTGGTGAGGCCGCCCAGCAGCAGGGCGCGGGTGCGGTCCTTGCCGTAGCCGACGGCGAAGACACCCGCACCGACGACGAGCATCGCGACGAGAAGACTGAGGAGGGTGAGTGGCACGTCGAAGCGAATGTCCGTGCCGGTGACGGCGAAGCCGAGCATGGCCACGAAGTGCATGGTCCAGATGCCGGTGCCGATCGCGGACGCTGCCGTGACCAGCCAGTTGCGGCGGGAGCGGCCGGTCGCCGAGAGCGCCCTGACGGTGCAGCGCAGCCCGAGGGCGGCGCCGATACAGGCCATCGCGTACGACAGCACGGGGGTCAGCCAGCCGAAGGCGGCGTGGTCCAGGTGTCCCATGGCCCCGGGACGGTAGTCCGGCCGGGGGCGCACGGCAGGGGCGCATTTCGAAAGCCGTTGAAAATTGACACAACTAGGCCCCTGAACGATCGTGCCGCGTTCGAACGTGCGCACCGACGACTTGTTTCAGCCAGCCGAGTCAGAGGCGGACCGTTTGATCCTGTGCGAGATCATGGGCATATGGCCGACGACCACATGCACGTTCAGGAATTCTTCGGCGCTCGCGCAGCGGACTGGGACAACCGCTTTCCGGACGACGGGCCGGCATACGCGGCGGCGGTCGCGGAGCTGGGACTGCGCTCCGGAGCCGCCGTACTCGACGCCGGGTGCGGAACGGGCCGCGCACTGCCGCCGCTCCGGGACGCGGTGGGCCCCGGTGGCACGGTGCTCGGGCTCGATCTGACGCCCGAGATGCTGGAAGCGGCGGTACGGGCCGGGCGCGACCGAGCCGGGTCGTTGGCGCTCGGCGATGTGGCCAGGCTGCCGCTGCAGACTGGAGCGCTGGATGCGGTGTTCGGGGCAGGCCTGATCTCGCACCTTCCGGAACCCGAGGGAAATCTCCGGGAGTTGGCGCGGGTGGTACGGCCGGGTGGGCAGTTGGCGCTCTTCCACCCCATCGGACGCGCGGCCCTCGCCGCACGCCAGGGGCGGCAGATCACACCGGACGACCTCCGGGCGGAGCCACAGCTGCGGCCGCTGCTCGCGGGGGCGGGCTGGCGGATGGTGTCGTACGTGGACGAGGACGCGCGCTTTCTGGCGATCGCTGTGCGGGAGGGGTGACGGGGGGAGGGAGGGGGGCGGGGGCGGGCCCCCTCCCGTACGACTGACAGTCCCGGTACTTCCGGCAGTTCCGGCCAAGGCTGGCCCTTCCGGTCAGGGCTGGCGATAGCCCGCCGAACCGCTAGTGCTCGTAGTGGTGCTGGTGCTGCCGCCGCCCGCCACCGCGCTGATGAAGGCCTGGGGGTTGTCGAACATGATGTTGTGGCCGGCGTTCGGTACGACCTCGATGCGGACGCCCGACGCGGTCAGTTCCTCGCGGCCGGAGAGGTCGTTGTCGATGCTGCCGACCAGGTAGGTGCGGTCGATCGGCAGGCCCATCAGGAGGTGGCGCATGGTGGGCTGGGTGCCGCGTACCAGGCCGAGGGCGGTGCGGTGCAGCGCGAGCGGGTCGGCGAGCCTCATCGTCGCCGCCCACAGCGGGCCGATTCGGTCGAGGACGGCTGCGAAGCCGCCGCCGTGGACGAAGTCGTCCTCGGTGTAGGTGGCGATGCCGCTGCTTCCGGCCGTCGGGACGGAGTGGGGGTCGAGGTTGGCCTCCGTGAGGACCAGGCGGGACACGAGGTCGGGGCGGCGGGCGGCGAGCACGATGGCCACGGCGCCGCCCATGCTGTGTCCGGCGATGTCGGCTCCGGTGGCGCCTGCCGCGTCGAGGGCGGCGGCGAGGGCGTCCGCGTGCTCCTCCAGGCTGTAGCCGAAGTCGGCCGGGCGGTCGCTGATGCCGTGGCCGGGCAGGTCCACGAACAGCTGCCTGCGTGCGGCGAGGCGGGGGTCGGCGGCGATGTGGGCGTGATAGACGGTTGATGCCGAGCCGAGCCCGTGTACGTACACGAGGGGCGGCTTGGCGGCGTTCGGGCCACGCTCATCGCGACCCGTCTGCGGGCGACCGGCCTGCGGTCGCCCAGCCTCGTCGAGTCGTTCCGACTCGATCAGCCCCTCCGACTCGGTCCAGCGGATCTGGCTGCCCTGCTTGTCGAATGCCGTCTGTCGCACGGTTCCGTCCCCCGTTCTGGTCATGCCTGCATGCCTGCCAGGCACTTCCCGTGTCTGCTTCGGTTCGGCAACTATACATCGGTGTCGATGTATAGCGACATCGATGTACAGCGCTCGTGCGGCAGAATACGGGCATGCTTGAGCTCGCCATCCTGGGATTTCTGTACGAAACGCCGCTGCACGGCTATGAGCTGCGCAAACGGATCACCGCGCTGACCGGGCACGTACGCCCTGTCGCCGAGAGCACGCTCTACCCGGCGATCAAGCGGCTGGAGAAGGCGGGGCTGCTGGCGCGGGAGACGCAGCCCGGTGCGGTGGCGGCGCCCCGCCACACGCTCACGCTCACTGCCGAGGGGAGGGCGGAGCTGGTGCGGCGGCTCGCGGAGCCCGAGCAGGTGGAGATCACGGATGAAAACCGGTGGTTCACGCTGCTGGCGTTCCTGCGGCACCTGCCCGAGCCAGCCCGCCAGGCCGAGGTGCTGCGGCGACGCCTGCGTTTCCTCGAAGAGCCCGCGAGTTTCTTCTACGAAGGCGAACGGCCGCTCAGCGCAGAGGAGTTGGACGACCCGTTTCGGCAGGGGATTCTCACTGTGGCCCGGGCCACGAGCGCGGCGGAGTTGAAGTGGCTGCGCGCCACACTCCGGTCGCTCGGATCAATGGACGGAACAATGGAGCCGGGAGGCGCGGCCGATGCGACCGGCGCGACGGAGGCGTCCGGCTCGAACCGTTCGACCGGCGCGACGGGGTCGCGCGGCCGGGCCCGCTCGTAAGCCGTTCACGGTCGGCACTCGCTGACAGTTCACATCAGCGGTTCACGTCAACCGACCCGTTCCGACCCCTATCTGTCACCAGGTCGTCAACTCTAGCTTGGGAAAGGAACTTTGAGTCGCACCTGGTGAGCGCACTTGTGGGGAAGGCGGTCCGGATGTTTCGTATGTTCGGCAGATTCCGGAAGCCCGAACGGCGGGAGCCCGTGCGGCAGCACAACATCTTCGAGGCCGCCGCCGCCTACGTCGCGGCCTGTGCGGACGACGACCAGGAGGCGCTCGACGAGGCGGTCGGGTGGGTGTCGCCGGAGGCGATGTCCTTCGGGGTTCGGGAGCTGGCGTGCCGGGCGCTCATCGCGCTGGCGCGGGAGCGCGACGAGTCGCCGCAGGCCGTCGCGCGTTCGCTGATGGGATTGCCGGTGGCCTGACCTCGTACCGGCTGGGTGCCGCAAACCCTCGACGATCGGGTTACCGACTGGTTATGGTGCGCCGACGAGCGATCCGAAGGGGAGGGTTCCGTGACCGGGACGGACGAGGCGGCGGCTGCCACAGCCGCAGCCGACGCGGTCGATGACGACGCGCTGTATGTGCTCACGGCGGTGTTGCTCACACCCGCGCAGTTCCCCAGCGTGCTCGGTGACGACTTCCCGGAGGCGTGCGCGGCCCTCGGCCTCGAACCGTACCCGGGCGGCTACGGCCTGGTCCTCGGCCAGGACGGGAGCGGTGCCCGCTGGACCGTGATCGTCGACGACGTCTCGTTGGTCGCAGTGGCGATCGCGTCGTGGGACTGCGGGATGGAGTACGACTTGTCGCCGGACGAGCGTACGGTCGTGGCCGCGCTGCCCGGGTGGCCGCTGGAACTCGCCGTGGCCGCGCCCGGGGTGGCCCCGCCGCACGACCCCGAGCCGGAGCCGGACGAAGACGGCACGGTACGCCCGCCGCTCACTCCGCCCGACACGAGCGTGTGGGGCTCCCCGCAACGGCGCCTCGGCGCGGACGAAATCGCCCTTCAGTGGGCGATGTGGCGCGGGCAGATAGCCGACGGCCAGGACGAGGACGGTGACGAGGAGGAGGACGAGCAGCCGGAGCCGACGGCATCCGCGGAATCGTCGACTGCGGCTCCGGATGACCCTGCGGATGAATCCGCAGATGCCGCACCGGAAACCTCCGCAGACGCCGCGGACTCCGCCGCCCCGTCGACCTCAGAGACCCCGGAAGTCCCGAAAGCCCCGGAAACCCCGGAAACCCCGGACGAGCCCAACCCCGACACCTCCCCCACCCCCGGCGACCTCAACGCGCGCGTAGAGCGAGTTCTCGACGAGGTACGTCAGTACCTCGACTCCCCTCCCCCGCTCGGGCGTGTCCGGTCGAGCTTCGCGCCGGGTGGGGCGCGGATGTTGCGAGCCGACGGTCCTGGGTGGTCGATCGTCGCCAGGACCGACGACATCGCGTTCGTGCTGCTGGACGACGAGCCGGGCGAGGTGACGCCGGTGGGGCGCGGGCCCAAGTTGCCGGAGCTTCTGGAAGCCCTGGACGCGATCGCCGTACGACCGTCTTGAGCCACGCGCGCGACGCCGCCCGCGCTCCCGCTCCCCTCACCCACCCCCAACAGGCTCGGTCAGCAGCGCCGCCATCGCCGTATCGGGGTCGGTGTGGCGCCGGAGCGCGGACAGTTCGGTGCGCCATGGCGCGTCCCAACCCGTGCGCGCCCCCGATGCCCGTACGAGCGCCATCGCCAGCAGTCCGGCGGCAGGCGTGCCCCGTTCGCGCAGCATGCGGGCGGTACGGAGGGTGGCCTCGGCGTGGCGGACGGGTGTGGCTCCGAGGCTGAACCCGCTCAGGTCGGGCAGCCGGCCGGGGTGGTCCTCGACCAGCCGTAGCGCCTTCGCCCAGCGTTCGGGCGCGGGGTCGTCGCGTCGGAGTGCCGCCCACGCCGCGTCCAGCGCGAGGCACGCGGCCTCGCGCAGAAGCCCGACGTCCTCCAGAGCCGCCGCCATCGCGTCGGCGCGGCGCACATCCACGTACGAGCCGTAGCGGGAGCTGACCGCGTCGGCGCATCCTTCGAGTCGCCGCAGGGCGTCTCGCCTCACGTGCTCCGTGCTCGAACTCGCCGTCGCTTTGTCGACGAGAGCGCCGAGGACCTGTCCCAGAACATCAGTCGCCACATCGCTCGGTCCGCCACTCGACGGGCGCCCCACCGCGACTTCACCGACCGCACCCATCGCCGTAATCCCACCAATCCCCGTAATCCCAGCGATCGCCGCAATCGCCGCGTGCCACACCTTTCGTGGCCGCCCCTCCGCGACCGCGGCCTCGCCCAGCGCCTGGGCCGCGTCCCGCATGGTGGGACTCTCCCCCACGATCCGCCCGTGCAGAGCGGCGCAGGCTGCCTTGGCGCTGTCGTCGTCGCCCTCGCGGGCCACGCGCGCGAGGAACGCGATGTGCGCGGCGGACGTGACGGACCGCGTGATGACCGCGTCCCGGACAGCCGGTTCGCGCGTCCCCTCCAGCAGCCGGCGGGCGATGTCGTCCCGGTCCGCGTGCCGCAGCAGGAACGGGGCGATCGCGGCCCGTACATCCCGGTGCTGGTCCGGCTGGTCCCATGCTCCGAGCAGTGCCGCGTCGGCGTCCTCCCCGCCCAGAACTCCGAGCGTACGGGCCGCCTCCTTGCGGGAACCAACCGGGGACGACGGGGCGTTGAGCAGAGGGATGAGCAATGTGACCCCTTGGCCGTCGGGCGCTTCGGCCAGGAGGGAGCGCAGGGAAGCGACGGCCGCGCGGCCGCGCACGCCGCCGGTTCCGGCGTGCCGCAGCAGCGTGGCCAGGAGCTCCGGTGTGGCCGGACCGCTTTCACCGAGGGCGGTGAGGGCGGCGGCCGCGACCGGCTGGGGTGCGTGTTCGGCGAGGGGATGGAGGTGAGCGGGTGAGCGGAGCTGGGCCGCGGCGTCGGCGCGGGCGCGCATCGGTGCCCGCTCGTCGGTGGCGGCCGCCGCCAGCAGTTCGTACCACTGTCGGCGTTCCTTCAGCTGCCAGCGTCCGGTGGCTCCGGCTCTCAGCCGGGGCACCCATACCCCGCCTCGCGGCCGGACCCTGCCGTGCAGCCCCCGTACATCGCCCGCTTCCACCGCTGGCAGGGC
This sequence comes from Streptomyces melanogenes, assembly GCF_014649795.1. Lineage (GTDB taxonomy): Bacteria > Actinomycetota > Actinomycetes > Streptomycetales > Streptomycetaceae > Streptomyces > Streptomyces noboritoensis. The sequence goes on along the minus strand of NZ_BMTS01000001.1, from coordinate 288,913 downwards.
CGACGCGAGGACGGATACGAGCAGGTCGGTACGGCGTTCGGTGATCGTTGTCAGCACTTCGGGTACGGCGGCGAACCACGGGTCCGCCGCAATCAGTTGGGCACAGCGGTCCTCCCGGACGCGGGCTGGAGTCACCCACACTGCGGCCGCGCGGACGGCGGCCAGAGGGTCGTCGTCCGTGAGCGCGGTGCGGCGCATCAGGGCGTCGGCGTCCGGCAGTTCGGTGAGGTGAGACGCGAGCAGCTCGGCCAGCGCGATCTGCGCAGCCGGGTCCTCGGAACCCTCGCCGGACGGGGATGCCATCGCCCAGATGTGGCGTGCCGTCGGCAGATCCACGCGCAGCGGGCCGTGCGAGCCATGGTGGCGCGGGTCCGTGACAACATGGCAGAGGAGCAGGGCGGCGGTCGCGGCGCGCCCACGGTCGCCGCGTGCTGCGGCACTCTCCGCCGTGCGGCGCAGCAGCGACGCGGCGGCGGCGAGCGTTTCCGCCTTGGAGTCACGGGACTGGACGGCGGTCAGTGTGGCGTCCCGGAGTACCTGCTCGGGGACGGCGGCCAGCAGTCGTGCGGCGGTTCCCGCCAGTTGTTGCAGGGTGTGGCGGCGTACCTCTTCCTGGTCGTGCCAGGCCCGTTCGCAGCTCAGGGCGATGCGGGCGAACTCGTCCGGATCGCCGTCGAGTTCGGCGCAGGCCAGCAGCGCGGGCCAGGCATACACCCGCTGGTGTATCCGATGGTGGGAGGCCTGTTCTCGCAGGATGGGTTCGGCGTCCGCGAGGGGCAGGCCGATGGCCACGGCGATGAGATGGACCGGGCGTCGCTTCCAGCGTTCGAGACGAGCGTCGCTGAACTCGGCGCGGTCGGCCGGTTCGAGGGCGGCGAGGGCGGCCAGCGGGACGCGTTGTCCCTCGCCACCCGCCCGTTCGGCGACGAGCCGCCGCCGTTCGGCCGGGGGCAGCAGCGACAAGAGGGGGTCGGCCGCGACCTCCTGCCGTCCCGGTGCACGCAGATGGCCGCCGGTGGCGCGGCAGCGGGTGGCCAGCTCTACGAGGTCGGGCTCGGGGAGGGCGCGGAGTGCGGCGACGGTCGCCCTGGCCAAGGGGCCCGCCGGTACGGTCAGTTCGAAGGGTCCGGCGTCCTCCCCCATTGGAACGGGCGGGAGTGCGCGGAGGCCCCGCAGGACGTCGAGGAGTTCGGCGGGGCGTCGCAGGAGGGCGACGGCCGCGCGTTCCCCGATGAGTCGGGGCGCGTCGCGCAGCAGCGCCAGGCCCGCCGCCGGGTCGTGTTCCGCGACGACGGTGGCGACGAGCTTCCTGCCCTGGGCATAGCGGTAGGCGTACGGACCGTCGGCCCGTTCCCCGTACTCCTTGATCAGCAGGGCCGCGACAGCGGTGGGCGCGGTACGGGCGAGGGTGGACAGCACCCCCGGCGGGGCATCGGTTCGGGGCAGCCAGCGGGCGACCGTCCCGGGTGAGCAGGCGATGAGCAGCCGGGCCGCTTCCTGGGCGCCGTGGCGCTCGTACACCTCGGGCAGGAGCCGGTCGGCGAGGCCGCGGCGGCCGCTGAGCCGTAGGACGCGGTACACGGAGTGGCGGACCGCTCGGATGTCGCTCAACGCGAGGGCGGCGAGCGGTTCTTCCGGCACGGGCAGCCGGATGGCCGCGGCGAGCGCGCGGCGGCGCAGCACGGGGTCGTCGAGCGCGGCGGCCACGGCGTCGAGGTCGCGGCGGGCGACGGCGAGGAAGAGTCCGGTGTGCCGTTCATCCTGGTCACCGGTGTCGAGTGCGCGGTGCAGGGTGGTGTACGCGTCCGGGGCGAGCGTTCGCGCGTAGCGCGCGAGGGCGGGCATCCGGGCCGGGAACGGCAGGGAGTCGAAGTGGGTGCTGATCCACTCGGGGGTCAGCGGCTGGGGCGGAGTGGAATGGGCCATCAACGATCACCGTGGGATCGTGAGGCCTCCTTTCGGATCATCATGCGTACGATCCTGGCAGCGTTTCGATCAACGGGCAAGGCGATTTTGGGCGGGCCAACGGGAGGAACTGACATGGCGGACGGCGAAATCCTCGAGCACGGCGCGGAAGGGGAAGTGGTGTGCCGGGCGGTGGGGCGGGTGGTCGGCGGGCGGGCCGAGGTGGCCGATGACCACTGGGGCGGAGAGTCGGCGGTGATCCGGCTCGATGCCGAACAGTTCGGCCCCGAGGCGCTGTTCGGCCTGGCGGACTTCTCCCATCTGGAGGTCGTGTACCACTTCGACCGGGTGCCGCCCGAGAAGGTCGAGTCGGGCGCGCGCCACCCGCGCGGCAACCCCGGCTGGCCGTTGGTCGGGATCTTCGCCCAGCGCGGCAAGAACCGCCCGAACCGGCTCGGCGTCTCGCGCTGCCGCGTGGTGAAGGTGGAAGGGCTTGACGTCCACGTCACCGGCCTGGACGCGGTGGACGGCACCCCGGTGCTGGACATCAAGCCGTACATGGCGGAGTTCGGCCCGCGCGGCCAGACGGTCCAGCCGGAGTGGTCCACGGAGCTGATGCGGGACTACTACGCGGGCGAGCCGGCATCCGGGAGCGGCCTCGACGGCTGAGGGCCCGACCGCCGGGGCCGACGGACGATGCCAGGCCGCACCGGCAGTCAGCCCCGGGCCGGGGCCAGGTCCAGAGGCCCCACCCTCAGCGCAGTTCCTTCCGGCTGATGTGGCGCAGCCGGCGGCGCTGGCTCGGGTCCAGCATCAGGTAGGCCACGACGGGCACCCCTATGAGCACCAGCAGCGCCGGCAGGAATCCGATCAGCGGGATCAGGATGAGTCCCACCACCACTCCACCGGCGGCGATCATCGCGCGCTTCGACATGTCCGTCGCCTCCTTCGCGGCCGCTGCTGCTGCCGCTCTCTGTCCAGGGAACGCGTGGCCGCGTCCTCCGGTTCCCGGCCACGTGTCCGCTTCCGCGCGGTACGCCGACCGTCTGCTTCCACTATGCGGCAGGGCAGCCACATATCGGCCGCCCACAGCACAGTCACGCGCCCCGGCCCCTCCGTGCGGCACCTACGCCGCACCACCCCGCCGCAGCGGCGCGCCCACCGCGTGCATGTGCCGCAGGGCCTGCCGATAGGAGTCGATCAAGGACGTCTCGGCGTACGGGATGCCGACGGCCCGGCAGTGGGCGCGGACCAGCGGCTGCACGAGCCGCAGGTGGGGGCGGGGCACGTTCGGGAAGAGGTGGTGCTCGATCTGGTAGTTCAGTCCGCCGAGGAACCAGTCGGTGAGCGGTCCGCCGCGTACGTTGCGCGAGGTGAGGACCTGGCGGCGCAGATGGCCCCAGCCGTCGTCGTCGGCGTCGGGCATCTCCATGCCCTTGTGGTTGGGCGCGAAGGTCATGCCCAGGTGGAGCCCGAAGAGGGCGTGGTGCAGCAGCGCGAAGACCAGCGCCTTGCCCGGCGGGAGCACGGTCAGCAGCAGACCCGCGTAGGCGGCGAGGTGCACCAGGAGGAGCGTGCCCTCGACGGCCCGCTCCCGCCGGAACTGCCTGCGCAGGTCCTGGAATCCGTACACCTTCAGGGCGATGCCTTCGAGCAGCAGCATCGGGAAGAAGAGCCGGGCCTGGTTGCGGGTGAGCCAGCGTGCGAACCCCTCGCGGCGCTCGGCCTGCCTCTCGGTCCACACGAGCGCGCCGACGCCGACGTCCGGGTCCTTGTCGACGTGGTTGGGGTTGGCGTGGTGGCGGTTGTGCTTGTCGTTCCACCAGGCGTAGCTCATGCCGAGCAGCAGGTTGCTGTGGAGCAGGCCGATGGTGCGGCCCGCGCGGCGGCTACGGGTTATCTGGGCGTGGCCCGCGTCATGGCCGAAGAACGCGGTCCGGGCCCAGAACACCGCGAGCGGCACCGCGTACAGCAGGGTCCACCAGGTGTCGCCGGTGAGCGCCATCGCGGTCACGGTCGCGGCGAGGGCGAGGAGGTTGACGGCGATGCCCCTCGCGTACCAGCCGGTGCGCCGCTCCAGCAGCCCCTGCCCCTTGACCTCCTTGAGGAGGGGCGCGAACTCGCTGCCCCGTCCGGCGGGGCGCGGTGGCGCGAGCAGGGTGCCGCTCGCGCCACCCTCGGCATTCGCAGGGGCCTGAAGCATGGCCGGGGGCATGGCCTGGGGCATCGTGGGTCTCCGGTCGCTCGTCTTCCGCAGTCACCTGCGCTGACCTCATGAAACGTACGAATCCGGGGCCCTTGGCCACCATGGCGCCACCACCCGGACGGGGCGGGGGCCTGTCCCGGGGGCATGGTGGTGCTGACGCCACCCCGGCGGGCGGGGAAAGAGCCCAGCACGCACACGGAGTGATCCAGATCACGGCGCGCATCCGCCCGGAAGCGCACCGGCCGGTGTACCCTCGGCGATTCCGGAACCTCGGTAGTCAAGTTTGAGGAATGTGTCATCGCCGCACACAGGCTCCCCGCGCCCACACCCTCCGAAATCGACGAACTCGCCCGCTGCCACGTCACCTTCCTGCCCGCCGACCCCGCCCGACTCGGCCGCATCGCCTTCTGGCACACCGACGGCTCCGCCCCGCAGGCCTTCTCCGACCGCGTCGAGGAGCCTGCCGAGGAGCTGACCGTGGCGGGGGCCGACGCCGAGCCGTACGCCGTACGTGCGGTTCTCCTGCCCGTACGCGACGCGCTGCCCGTCCTGACCAGGGCCCGGCCCCGTACCGACGCCTCGCGGGCCGCCGCCTTCTGGGGGACGGCCGCGCTGCGCGCGCTGCAACTCGCCGCGCGCGGCCTGCTGTTGCCCGGCCTCACCGCCACCGACCACGACGCGTGGCGGATCGGTCCGCTGGGCGCCGACGAGCTGGAGCGCGTCCGTGAGCTGGCGGCCTCGATGCCGCCCGAGGCGCACGCGGTGCCGCTCGACGCCGGTGGCGAACCGTTGCTGCTGCCCGAACCCGAGGTGCTGGTACGGCAGTTCCTCGACGCGGTCGCCGACGGGCTGCCGCGAACGCCCGCCGCCGCCCTGGCGACCGGCTCCCCCGCCTTCGCGGCGGACCCGCCCCGGCGGCTGCCCGAACAGCGCGCCTGGGCCGCGGAGGTGGCCGCCGGGCACGACGCGGGCGTGCGCATCTCGCTCCGCGTCGAGCTGCCCGGCCTGGAGTCGGCGGACCCGGACGCGGCGGGACCCGTCTTCCGGGCCGTGCTCCAGGTGCACAGCGTGAGCGACCCCGCCCTGGTGGCGGACGCGGCCGAGGTGTGGGGCGAGTCCGGCCCCACCGCCGGGGCGTTCGGCCCGCACGCGCGGATGGACGCGCTCCTCGCACTGCGTCGCGCCACGCGCGCGTGGGCGCCGCTCGCGCCGCTGCTGTCGGCGGCCGTGCCGGACGCGATCGAGCTGGCCGACGAGGAGGTGGGCGAGCTGCTCGGCGGGGCCGCGCGCACCCTCGCCGCGATCGGCGTCCAGGTGCACTGGCCCAAGGACCTCGCGCGGAAGTTCACCACGCGCGCGGTGATCGGGCCCCTACAGGACAGCGCGGAGCAGGGCACCTCCGGGGCGCGGCCGGACAGCACGCAGTCCGCCGCCCCGTCGACGCTCTCCGCGGACGCCCTGCTCGCCTTCGAGTGGTGGTTCGCGCTCGGCGACACCCGGCTCACGCGCGCGGAGCTGGACCAACTGGCCGAGGCCAGCCGCCCGGTGGTGCGGCTGCGCGACCAGTGGGTCCTGATCGACCCCGAAGAGGTCCGCCGCGCCCGCGCGGCGCAGGACCGCAAGGTGACCCCCGTCGACGCGCTGAGCACGGTCCTGACGGGCTCGACGGAGGTCGACGGACGCCGGGTCGAGGTCGAGGCGTCGGGCTGGCTCGCGGGCCTCCGCGACCGCCTCGCCGACCCCGAGGGCGCGCGCCAGGACGCCGTGGAGCAGCCCGCCGCGCTCGCCGCGCGGCTGCGCGACTACCAGCTGCGGGGCCTCAACTGGCTGGCCGACATGACCTCGCTGGGCCTCGGCGGCTGTCTCGCCGACGACATGGGCCTCGGCAAGACGATCACCCTCATCGCCCTGCACCTGCACCGCCAGAGCGATCCGGCGACCGCCGGTCCCACGCTCGTGGTGTGCCCGACGTCCCTGATGGGCAACTGGCAGCGGGAGATCGAGAAGTTCGCGCCGGGCACGCCCGTGCGCCGCTTCCACGGCTCCGCGCGGCGCCTGAAGGACCTGGCCGACGGGGAGTTCGTCCTCACCACGTACGGGACGATGCGGCTCGACGCCGCGAAGCTCGGCGAGGTGGCGTGGGGCATGGTCGTCACCGACGAGGCGCAGCACATCAAGAACCCGTACTCGGCGACCGCCCGCCAGCTGCGCACCATCGGCGCCCGCGCGCGCGTGGCGCTCACCGGCACGCCGGTCGAGAACAACCTGTCCGAGCTGTGGGCGATCCTCGACTGGACGACGCCGGGGCTGCTCGGCCGCCTGGGTACGTTCCGTACGAAGTACGCCCAGGCCGTCGAGGGAGGAAAGGATCCTGCTGCGGCCGAGCGGCTGTCCCGTCTGGTGCGCCCGTTCCTGCTGCGGCGCCGCAAGTCGGACCCGGGCATCGCGCCCGAGCTGCCGCCCAAGACGGAGACCGACCGGGCCGTCTCGCTCACCAAGGAGCAGACGGGGCTCTACGAGGCGGTGGTGCGCGAGACCCTCGCGGAGATCGCGGGCGCCGACGGTTTCGAGCGGCGGGGGCTCGTGGTGAAGCTGCTCACCGCGCTGAAGCAGATCTGCAACCACCCCGCGCAGTACCTGAAGGAGGAGCAGCCGCGCATCGCGGACCGCTCCGGCAAGCTGGAGCTGCTGGACGAGCTCCTGGACACCATCCTCTCCGAGGATGGTGCGGTGCTGGTCTTCACCCAGTACGTGCAGATGGCGCGGCTCATCGAGCAGCATCTGGCGGCGCGCGGGGTCGCCACGCAGTTCCTGCACGGCGGTACGCCCGTGGAGCAGCGCGAGCGGATGGTGCGGCGCTTCCAGGACGGTGAGGTCCCGGTGTTCCTGCTGTCGTTGAAGGCGGCGGGCACCGGTCTCAACCTCACCCGGGCGGGCCACGTCGTCCACTACGACCGCTGGTGGAACCCGGCCGTGGAGGCGCAGGCCACCGACCGCGCGTATCGCATCGGCCAGACCCAGCCGGTGCAGGTCCACCGGCTGATCGCGGAGGGGACGATCGAGGACCGCATCGCCGAGATGCTGACGCGCAAGCGGGAGCTGGCGGACGCGGTCCTGGGCACGGGCGAGTCGGCCGAGTCCGCGCTGACGGAACTGTCCGACGCCGAGCTGGCGGATCTGGTGGCACTGCGAGGGAGCGGGCGATGAGCGGGTACGGGGATCTCTCGGAGGAGCACATGTACGGGGACGGCGCCGAGGAGCGGACCTTCGCGGCGCTGCCGCCCGCGCACGGGCGGGGTTTCGCCGAGACGTGGTGGGGCCAGGCGTGGCTCAAGGCCCTGGAGGACACGGCGCTCGACAACCAGCAGCTGAAGACGGGCCGCCGCTACGCGCGCGGGGGCGCGGTCGGCGCGGTGTCGGTGCGGCCGGGGCGGATCACCGCGGTGGTGCGCGACCGGGACGGCAGCTCCCACCGCAGCGACGTGGTGTGGCAGCGGCTCTCCGACGACGACTGGGACCGTTTCCTCGGCATGGCGGTGGAGCGGGCGGGGCACATCGCGGCGCTCCTCGACCGCGACATGCCTCCGCACCTGGTGGAGGACGCGGCGACGGCCGGGGTGGAACTCCTGCCGGGCATAGGCGACCTGGAGCCCGAGTGCACCTGTGAGGCGTGGGACCACTGCCCGCACACGGCGGCGCTCTGCTACCAGGTGGCGCGGCTCCTCGACCAGGACCCGTTCGTCCTGCTGCTCATGCGGGGCCGGGGCGAGCGGGCGCTGTTGGCGGACCTGGCGGAGCGGAGTGCGGCACCCCGCTCCACGGAACCGGATGTTCCGGCCGGGGTGCCGGCCGCCGAGGTGTTCGCGGCGCGGGACATCGTGCCGCCGCTGCCCGAGGCACCCGAGGTACCGGCCGAGGCGGGGGCGCCGCCGCACCTGGACACGGAGGTCGCACCCGAGCCCGGCGTCGATCCCACGGCGCTGGAGTTCCTGGCGGCGGACGCGGCCCGGCGGGCGCGGGAGCTGCTGGCGGAGGCGCTGGCGCCGGGCCACGAACTCCAGCCGCCGACCGATGGCCTGACTGAGCATCAGGACGCCGTACGCCTGGCGGCGGGCTGCGAGGATCGGCGGATCACGCGCCGACTGGCGGCCGGTTCCGGACGGCGACCGGCCGAGCTGGACCTGGCCGTACAGGCGTGGCGCTACGGGGGCGCCGCCTCCCTCTCCGTGCTGGAGGAGGAGTGGACCCCCGGCCAGGAGGCCCTGGCCCGCGCCAAGGACGCGCTGGCGCGGGCCTGGCAGGACGAGGACCGGCCCGTGCTGCGCGCCTCCGGGGCGAACCGTTGGACGGTGGTCGGGGGCGGCGCGCAGCTGCGGCTCGGACGGGACGGCCGGTGGTGGCCGTACCGCAAGGAGCGCGGGGCGTGGGTTCCGGCGGGGCCCGCCGACCCGGATCCGGGGGCGGTGCTGGAGCGGTAGGGGTGCGGGGGTGGGGGGCCTATGTCCTGGGAGGCATCTCGTGGTTCGGTTCCCCACCCGCCCTGATCTCGTAGAGCGGCAGGTCGTCGCCGATTCCGTCCGCCGCCGACGGGAGGATGCCGCCGGGGATCTCGGTGGGCAGATCCGGCAGGTCCGGCAGTTCGCTCGGCAGGTCGCTGGGGAAGCCGCTCGGCAGTTCCGTGGGGAGTGTTGACGGAAGGTTCGAGGGAAAACCGCTGGGCAGTCGGGAGGGCAGGTCCGTCGGGATCCCGCTCGGGAGGCTCAGCGACGGCGTCGGGGCCGGTTGGCTCGTCGGGGTCCTCGTGGGTTTGCCACCGTCCCCGTCGCCACTGCCGTTCACCACCAGCACGATGGCGACGACGGCCGCGGCGGCCACCACGACCGCGAGCAGTATGAAGACGCCCCGGCGGCCGCCTCCGCCCTCTGGGGCAGGGGGCGGTGGCGTCGGGGGCTCCCAGGCGGGGGGACCGAAGCCCCCGCCCGGTGAGGACGGCGGCCCGGGTGGGCGCGGAGGAAGGGGCGGCGTGGCCATAGCCTCCAGAGTCGGCCCGAAACGGTTCATCTCGCGACCCCTGGCCGGAATTTACGCCAAAGTCGGTCAGTCGCGACGCTTGCCGGAGCCCCCGCGTACGCGGGGGCGCGCCGCCGTGCGCCACGCGCTGCCGCTGCCCTTCCACTCCCTTACACCGCCCCGTAACGTAACCTCGGCGAGGTTCTTGCCGGTTGAACGTGACGTATCGACGTACGAACGACGTGCACACGACGCGACATTCAGGAGCTCCGTTGCCCGTGGACCGCCGAAGACTCCTCCAGGGTGCCGCCGCGACCGTGGCCGCGGGCGCGCTCTTCCCCGCGACGCGCGCCGAGGCCGCCGCCGACACCGACTACCCGGGCGCGCACTGGGTCCCCGCCTCGACCGCCAACTACACGGCTTCGCAGCGCCCCTTCACGTACACGATCGACCGGGTGATCATCCACGTCACCCAGGAGTCGTTCACCAACACGCTCCAGATCTTCCAGAACCCGGCGAAGAAGGTGTCCGCGCACTATGTGGTGCGCTCCGCCGACGGCTATGTGGCGCAGATGGTGCGCGAGCAGGACGTCGCCTGGCACGCGGGCAACTGGAACTACAACACCCGCAGCGTCGGCATCGAGCACGAGGGCTGGGTGGACCAGCCCGCCTATTTCACCGACGCGCTGTACGAGGAGTCGGCGCGGCTGACCGCCTCGATCTGCGACCGGCACGGCATCCCCAAGGACCGGGAGCACATTCTCGGCCATTACCAGGTCCCCGGTACCGACCACACCGACCCGGGGTCGAACTGGGACTGGGTGCGCTACATCCGCCTGGTCAACTTCGCCTGACGGAGCCCCGCCGGAGCGGGGATGCGCCGAGGGCGTGCGGGACGCCTTGCCGGGTGCGCCCGGCGGGCCGACGATGGACCGGTCCCCGCCCGCCCCGCCCGCCCCGGAGGCCCAGTTGACCGATACGCGGTACGAGTCCTGGGTCGCCCTGGAGGCCGGGGCCGACCCCGTCGAGCGGACCGGCGAGCTGCGCCGCGCCCATGAGGCGTTCACCTCGGCCGGACGGGTGGTCCGGCCCGTACGCCCGCTGGTGGCGGCGTCCTGGCGGCGCTCGGCGCGGGCCCGGGTGAACCCGGACGGCACGGCCGGTGTGGAGCTGGGCGAGGACGAGCTGGCCGGGTACCGGGAGGGGCACCCGCTGGCCCGGGCGATGCCGGTGATCCGGGAGCTGATGGACTCGTACGCGAAGGACGGCGAGCACCTCGTCGCCGTCTGCGACGCACAGGGACGGCTGCTGTGGGTGGAGGGCCACCCGGCGACCCGGCGCAAGGCGGGCGCGATGAACTTCGTGCCGGGCGCGCGGTGGGCGGAGTCGGCGGTGGGCACCAACGCTCCGGGCACGGCGCTCGCAGAGGACCGGCCCGTCCAGGTCTTCTCCGCCGAGCACTTCCGGCGCCCGGTGCACCCCTGGACGTGCGCGGCGGCCCCGCTGCACGACCCGCGCACGGGGCGGCTGCTCGGCGCGGTGGACATCACCGGTGGCGACGGCCTGGCGCATCCGCACAGCCTCGCGTTCGTCCAGGCGGTGGCGCGGGCGGCGGAGTCGGAGCTCGCGCTGCTCGCCCCGCCGCCCACCGGCGACACCATCGAGCTGAGCGCCCTCGGCCGCGACGAGGCGCTGCTGGTCGCGGCCGGGCGCAAGGTCCGCCTCAGCCGCCGCCACAGCGAGCTGCTGGTGCTGCTCGCCCGCCACCCCGAGGGCCTGACGGGCGATCAGGTGCTGGTCGACCTGTACGAGGACGAGTCGGTGACCCCGGTGACGGTCCGCGCCGAACTCTCCCGGCTGCGCCGCCTGTTGGGCCCCGACCTGCTCTCCTCCCGCCCGTACCGCCTCGCCCTCCCGGTCGACACCGACTTCGACATGGTCGCCCGCCGCCTGGGCTCGGGCGCGGTGGCGGCGGCGATGGGCGCGTACGCGGGCCCGCTGCTGCCCACCTCGCAGGCACCCGCGATCGTACGTATACGGGCTCGGCTCGCCGCACAGTTGCGCGCGGCCCTGATCGAGCGCGGCGACCCGGGGCTGCTGGCGGACTGGGCGCGCAGCCCGTGGGGCGAGGAGGACGTGAGCGTGTGGCGGGCGCTGGTGGCGGCGCTGCCGGAGTGCCGACGGGGGGCCGCGCTGGCGAGGCTGCAGGAGCTGGACGGGGAGCTGGGGGCGGGGTTCGCGGGCAGCACGTGAGCGCCGTTGGGCCTCGCAACCAGGCCGCAACGTGCCCATCCCTACCCTCCACCCGAGTGCCGTCCAAGGGCGGGCGGCGCCGGAGGGAGGCCACGGAGATGACCCGTTACGCAGCGCCCGGCACCGAGGGCGCGATCGTCTCGTACGAGTCCCGCTACGACCACTTCATCGGCGGCGAGTACGTTCCGCCGGCCGGCGGCCAGTACTTCGAGAACCCGAGCCCCGTGAACGGCCGCCCCTTCACCGAGATCGCCCGCGGCACCGCCGAGGACGTCGAGCGCGCCCTGGACGCGGCGCACGCGGCGGCGCCCGCCTGGGGCCGGACGGCTCCGGCCGAGCGCGCCGACATCCTCAACAAGATCGCCGACCGGATGGAGGCGCACCTGGAGGAGCTGGCGGTCGCGGAGAGCTGGGAGAACGGCAAGCCGGTCCGCGAGACACTGGCCGCCGACATCCCGCTGGCGATCGACCACTTCCGCTACTTCGCGGGAGCGCTGCGGGCGCAGGAGGGCTCGCTGAGCCAGCTCGACGAGGACACGGTGGCGTACCACTTCCACGAGCCGCTCGGGGTCGTCGGCCAGATCATCCCGTGGAACTTCCCGATCCTGATGGCCACGTGGAAGCTGGCGCCCGCGCTCGCGGCGGGCAACGCGGTGGTCCTCAAGCCCGCCGAGCAGACCCCGGCCTCCGTGCACGTCTGGCTGAGCCTGGTGGCCGACCTGATCCCCGCGGGCGTGCTCAACATCGTCAACGGCTTCGGCGTGGAGGCGGGCAAACCGCTGGCGTCGAGCCCGCGCGTGGCGAAGATCGCCTTCACGGGCGAGACGACGACGGGCCGCCTGATCATGCAGTACGCGTCGGAGAACATCCGCCCGGTGACGCTGGAGCTCGGCGGCAAGTCCCCGAACATCTTCTTCGACGACGTGTGGGCGGCGGACGACGACTTCCGCGACAAGGCGCTGGAGGGCTTCACGATGTTCGCCCTCAACCAGGGCGAGGTCTGCACGTGCCCGTCCCGGGCGCTGATCCAGCGCGGCCACTACGGCGAGTTCCTGGACGCGGGCATCGCCCGCACCGAGGCCATCGTGGCGGGCCACCCCCTGGACACCGACACGATGATCGGCGCCCAGGCCTCCAACGACCAGGTCCAGAAGATCCTCTCCTACTTCGACATCGGCCAGCAGGAGGGCGCGAAGATCCTGACGGGTGGTCAGCGGATCGAGTACGACGGTGAGATGGCGGGCGGCTACTACGTCCAGCCCACGATCTTCGAGGGCGACAACCGCATGCGGATCTTCCAGGAGGAGATCTTCGGCCCGGTCGTCGCGGTGACGTCCTTCACGGACTTCGACGACGCGATCCGCACGGCGAACGACACGCTGTACGGCCTGGGCGCGGGCGTCTGGACCCGCGACGGCAGCCAGGCGTACCGCGCGGGCCGAGCGATCCAGGCGGGCCGCGTCTGGACGAACTGCTACCACGCCTACCCGGCGCACGCCGCTTTCGGCGGCTACAAGCAGTCGGGGATCGGGCGGGAGAACCACCGGATGATGCTGGATCACTATCAGCAGACGAAGAACTTGTTGGTGTCGTACTCGGCGAAGAAGCTGGGCTTCTTCTAGGGGCGCGAGGAAAGGCGCCTGACCGGGGACTTTGCCGGGCAGGCGCCTTTCGCACGACGCGCTTGGAGTGGGGGCCGGTCTCAGCCGGCAGTCGTGACTGCTCGGCGAAGGAAAAAGGGGAGGCGGGAGCCCTGTCGGGGTTGGCAGGATGTCCGCGTTCCATGCCCGATACGAAGGGACCGACGACTGTGGCCAGTGCCGTCACCTTGATCCGCTCCGCCTCCCTGTCCGACGTCGCGGAGTACGCCTATGCGGCCACGGCGCCCGCCGGGTCCCGCCTGATCTTTCTCGCCGGGGCGTGTCCGCTGAACGATGACGGCTCCACGGCCGCGATCGGGGACTACGCGGGCCAGGCGGCGAAAGCCATCGAGAACATGAAGGCTGCTCTCGCTGCTTCCGGTGCGTCACTGCCGGACGTCATCAGTACGCGGGTCCTTGTGGCGTCCGCCCGGCAAGAGGACCTGGTGGCTGCCTGGGAGGTGGTCCGGGACTCGTTCGGTGACCATGACGTCCCCAGCACCTTGATGGGCGTCACCGTGCTCGGCTACCGGGACCAACTCGTCGAGATCGAGGCTGTCGCCGCCGTTCTCGATTCCTGAGACCCGGCGGCGTACACGCCGTGGCGGCTGAACACGGTCGTGGGCCGTGCTCAGCCCGGCACGCTCCGCGGCCGGACACCGCACCCCGTCACCGTCCCACCCCCACCTCCACCCCGGACACCGTCGCCACGACACCCCTCTCCTCCACGCGGACGTCCCGTATCTGCAGCTCCCGCGCCTGGCTCGGCAGCGTGAACGAGAAGGACAGCCGGTCGGAGAGCTCCGGCGGGCGCATCGCCAGCAGGCCGGTGATCAGTTTCGGGTCGATGCCGATCCTGGACAGCAGCCAGGGGTGGTCGGTGACGACGTCGACCAGGTTGACCCGCGTCAGCCGCTCGACGAACTGGGGCGTGCCGACCAGCTCGTGCAGCTTCTCGTCGCTCCGCAGCGCCGCCCGTACGTCCTTCTCCGGCACCCCGAGCCGCCGCACCACCGCCGGCACCGACAGCAGCGCCTTCACGCGTGCCGTGTCCCGGCTGATGAGTTCGGCGGACGCCCGGTGCAGCGTCAGCCCCCGGTCGCGGCCCGGGCGGTACGTGGCGATGCCCGGCACGTCGAGTCTCATGCCGTCGACGTCCGTGGACAGCCCGCTGGTGCCGATGAGGCGCACCTGGGCCCGTGCCCGTACGCGCAACTCCTGCCCGGCGATGCTCAGCTTGCCGTCCGCGCCCACCGTGTCGTCGCTCACCCGGCTGAACTTGAGCCGGGAGGCGGTGAGTTCGCGGTTCATGTCGTCGAAGGACAGGGTGACCCTGCCGTCGAGGTCGCCGATGACCGCGCTGCGGATGTCGCTGGGCAGATCCCCGGTCAGCTTGATGTCACGCGCGCTGGCCTGCACCTTCGTGAGCGAGACCCGGTCGGCGGCCACGTGCGGCACGGTGACGTCCACCCGTTTCAGGTCCTTGTCCAGGACCTGGGTGAGGAAGGGGAAGCCGTGGATGTCCACCTGGGGAGCGGCCGCGAGGTGGAGCTCGTCCTGGAGCGCCCGCTGCGCCTTCTTCTCCGCGTACATCACCGCGCACCGGTCCGCGAGCACCAGGAACCCGACGCACACGACCAGCGCGAAAAGCAGCTTGGCCAGCCGGGGCAGCGCGGCGAGGGGACTGCGGCGGCGCCGTCGACTCCGCCTGGCGCGGCGCCCGTTACCGGACCGGCGGTGGTCGGGCGGCGACCACGGCTCGTCCTCGTCGGCGTACATACGGCTGAGGTCGAGCGGGAGGATCCGGGGCCGGGGCGCGGGGTCCAGATCGGGGTCGGGGTCGGCGAGTGCCGCCAGTTCGTCGTAGGGGTTGTGGGGACGGGACGGCATGCGTGTGGGGGGTCGCATCACCTCATTCCATCACACGTGCGATCTTCATACGGGCGCAAAAGGGGTGCGGGAGGCGTCCCGGTGACGCACGGCACAGCCGCACAGGGGCGGGCCGCCCGCGCGCGGTGGCCGCCGCGAGCGCGCCCGGCCGGGCCGGCGGGCCGAGACACGCGCTGTGGGCGCGCCCGCCCGCCGAGTTCACCGACTTCGCCGCCCCGGGCAGTGACGACATGCGACACCACGGGGTGCATGGATTGTGGAGAAACTCTGCACGCCTCGCACATCCCGGCCCGCCGGGCGTGGCTAGATTCACCGGTGTTGCAGACGGCATCTCATGAAAGGCGTGTCATGCGCAAGCCAATGGCGTTCCTGTCGGCGGTCTTCCTGGCAGTGGGCTTCCATACGGCCATGGCCCCGCAGGCCTCGGCGGCCGGCCCCAACTGGGGAGAGCTCTTCACCCCGGTCGGCCCCGGCAGTTGGTACCCCGGGAAGTGCGCCACTCCCAAGGGCAACAGCACGGCCAACGGAACCATCATCACCCTGTGGACCTGCACGGGGGACGAGCTCCAGAAGTGGGACCGCGACGACTACCAGATCGTCCACAAGGCGAGCGGGAAGTGCCTGACCCCGACGGGCGACGGGTACAACGTCAACGGCGCGGTGCTCACCCTGTGGCCGTGCGACAACAGCGGCAGCAACCGCAGCCAGCAGTTCTGGTCGGACGACTGGTCCATCAAGACCAAATACTCGGACAAGTGCCTTACCAACAAGGGTGGTTCGTCCGGCAACGGCACCTACCTCACCCTGTGGACCTGCGCCTCGGACTTTCCGCCGGAGCAGCACTGGATGATGCGGTACTGACGGTCGGCACACCGGTCGACGCTCCGATCCCCGCCGGGTGTGACGCCGCAACGCACTCGTGCGGCAGGGGGAGTTGTCTGCCGTCCGACCGCCGTGGCGGGGTTTCTCCGGCTCCGCCGAGACCGCTCGTGCGGGCGATCCGTTCATCGGAGATCTGTTGGCCGCACCGGATGTGCGGACCTACCGAAGAGACACCCGCACCGGCGGGGGCAGCCCAGTGAAGGCCTGATCCCACCGGCCGGGTGAACTCGGCTGTGCCCGAGCGGGCACGGCCCCTGACCGACGAGATACGGGGGAGTTCTCTCTTGAGATCCATCCGACGGGCATGCGTGCCGGTAGCCGCGGTGGCTGCCTGTGCGGCCTTGACCGGGGGCTTACTCCAAGCCGTTCCCGCGGCCGCCGCGCCGACGCCCTCCACCGGGGACGCCCCGCCGCCCGCCGCGTCCGGACGCGTGGACAGTCCGGACGAGACGCTGGGCAAGGGCTGGAAGACCTCCGAGGACCGCGCGGTGACCGGCGCGGCCGACGCCAAGGCCTTCAAGATACTCGTCGCCGACGAGGCGAAGGCGTACGAGTGGAAGACGGTCGCCGCGCTGGCGGAGCCGGGAGTGCCCGCCGACTCCTGGATCGGCAACCAGTGCGTCATGGACGACTCCCACGTGGCCGCGGTGTACGCCCCGCGCGCGTTCACGAACAAGCCCGACCTCATGCAGGGCGGCGCGTTCACGGCGATCGTGAACACCAGGACGGGTGAGGTGACGAAGCTGCCGTTCACCGCCACCCTCGCCTACTTCGACCCCACCTGTAACACCACCACGCACACGGCCGCCTTCACCCAGTACCGCGACATGAACGACATGGCGCAGGTGAAGACGCAGGTGATCACCGTGGACACGGCCGGCACCACGGTCGTGAAGACGGGGGAGCTGCGAGGTCAGGTGTCGTCGGCGGCACCGGTGAAGGACGGTGTCGTCGCCGGTCTGGGCCGCGATCTGGTCCGGATCGACGGCAAGGGGAAGGTCCGCCGACTCGCCAGGGGCGACAGCATCCCCTTCGACATCCGCCCCATGACAGGGGACCGGATCGGCTTCGTGGACCGCAAGGACACGAAGACGGCACAGGCGAAGGTGTACGGCGGCGGTGAGCCGCGCACGGTCGCCACCGGGCAGCTGGGCGACCTGGAGCTGGTGCCCGGCGCGCAGGGCCGCGTCTTCCTCACCGGCCGTCCCCAGAACGTCAAGGTGGAGGGGAGCGGAGTCACCCGGCTCGACGCGCCGGCCGACACCGACGTCTCCTCCCACGGTCGCCTCGCCGTCGCCCCCGTACTCACCCCCGGTGTCCGCGCCGGACTGACCCGGATCAAGGCGGCCGGAAAGGACTTCGACAGGCCGGCCGAGCCCGAGGCGGGTGTGCGTTCCCGCTCCGGGACGGCCCCCGAGACGTCGGACGACGACACCGCGATGACGGTGACGTCGACCGTCACGGCGACGGGCAAGGAAGTCCGGCAGCAGGTCGCCCCGGAGCGGCAGAGCCCCGTCGAGGGCCTCTCCCCCGCCCTGACCGGTGACCCCAAGCCGCGTACGCTGCCCCGTGCGGCCGCGGCCGCGCCAGACTCCCACGACCCCCGTGACACCGACCGCTGGTGCTCCGTCTCCCGCAACGACCTGAGTGTGCAGGCGCTGCAGCCGACGCCCAACCAGGTCGAGTGGGCGGTGGACATGGCCGTACGCGGCGAGCTGCGCAGCAACTGGATCCGCCAGGGCGACTACCGCGGCCAGTCCGGGCTCCTCACGACCGACCCCCAGGGCCTGTTCCCCCGCCCGGAGCTGAAGGGAGGCGGCCGGATCCCCGCCAACGTGCTGCTCGGCATCCTGGCGCAGGAGTCCAACCTGTGGCAGGCCGAATCCGGCGCGATCCCCGGCCAGATGGGCAGCCCGCTGGCAGCCGTGGACGGCTACTACGGCCACAGCGCGAAGGACACCCTGCTCGGCTACTGGCGCATCAACTGGGACAAGTCCGACTGCGGTTACGGCGTCGGCCAGGTCACCGACGGCATGCGTCTGAAGGGGCACGAGAAGACCGGCGAGACCAGCCTCGAGCCGGCGCTGCAGAAGGCGATCGCCGTCGACTACGCCACCAACATCGCCGCCTCCATGAAGATCCTCGCCGACAAGTGGAACGAGGTGCACGCCGACGGGCAGAAGATCACGGTCAACAACGACGATCCCTCCCGCGTGGAGAACTGGTTCACGGCGGCCTGGAACTACAACCTCGGCTTCAACCCCAGGTCGGCGGCCGGACAGAACGGCGGCAGCTGGGGCCTGGGCTGGTACAACAACCCCGCCAACCCCATGTACAAGAAGGGTGCCTGGGACCACCCGTTCATGGATGTGAGCCTCAACACGAACAACATCCGTGACGCGGCGACCCCGCAGTACTGGCCGTACGAGATGAAGGTGATGGGCTGGTCCGCCTGGTCCATCGACAGCGGCTTCTCCTACGGCACGGACGGCCGCCAGGACTGGAAGGGCGAATCGGGGTTCTCCTCCGCCGGGTTCAACCCCGCCTGGTGGACCACCGTTGCCGACCGCTCCCGCGTCAGCCCGCCGATCAGCACCTTCTGCAACACGAAGAACAACTGTAACCCGGCCAGCCCGATCGACTGCCCGGACGAGGCCTGCTACCGCCAGTTCTGGTGGAACCAGGAGAACGCGACGTGGAAGCCCGACTGTGAGCAGACGTGCGGGCACGAGAACATCAAGTACCAGACCCTGCGCGCCGAGCCCGGCCGGGGCTACCGGCTGAAGAACGGCAGTCCGGTGTGCGCCGGCGCCCCGGCGGGCTCCGACGTCGTCACCTCCGTCCCCACCGGCACACCGACGTGGTCGGCCTGCGGGGCGGCGGCGTCGACGGGCTCGTTCGAGTTCACCTTCCACCCCGACTGGGACCAGCACTACGAGGCCAAGGCCGATCTGCATTCGATCGGCGGCGGCCACGGCGGCCACTTCTGGTACACCCACACCCGTGACGAGAACCACCTCGGCGGCGACGGCAACCGGATGACGATCGGAGGCGAGTGGACGGCGGGCAAGACGTACGACCTCGCGGCCGTCTACGCCTACATCCCCGACACCGGAGCGCAGACCAAGGACGCGAAGTACGTCATCAGCGGCGCTGTCGGCGGCCCGTACGAGCGGTACGTCGACCAGGACGCGAACAACGGCCAGTGGGTGCCGCTGGGCGCGTACAAGTTCACCTCCACGCCGAAGGTGACGCTGACGAACTACTCGAAGGGGGCCACCGCCGACCGCGACATCGCCTGGAACTCCGTCGCCTTCAAGCCGATCAGGGGCAGGTTCGTCCAACGCTCCCTGACCGCGGCCGCGATCTTCGACCCGAACCAGGAGCTGAACTCCAACTGGCCGGTGTCGACGGAGATCAACTCGCCCGTGCGGTCCATGAAGGCCCTCTACGACTGGGGGCTGGGCCTGGCCGACAAGGGACCGCTGTGGAACAACCCGGAGGGAGCCGACGCCCGCGGTCTGTCCTCCGAGGCGCGCTGCCCGACGGCGAAGGCCGTCGGCGAGTGCACGGGGCAGCAGACATGGGACGCGGCCGACCAGTGGGCCAAGGACATCAGGGCCGGTGGATCGGCTCCGCGCGCCGACGGCTCCGCCCCCGCGATGTCGATCCCCGTGTGGATGGCCATGTCCAACCTGCGTCCCGACGTGTCCAAGCCCGCCTCCGAGGCGTACAACGACCCGAACAGCTACAAGATCAAGTCTGATGTGAACGTGACGTTCGTGGTCGGCGAGGACGGGAAGATCGTCGACGGCAGCGCCGCGTCGAACTACCGGGCCCGCGTCGGCAACGCCCACCTGCCCCACTTCGTCACCAAGATCATGAAGACGATCGAGGCGGACTACGGGATCCCGGCGCCGGACATCGACTACACCACGCAGGACGCGCTGGAGTACGGCAACGTCCACACCTCCCACCCCTACACCGACGGGGACACTCCGGGTCAGGCGTACTTCCCGCACTTCCGCCAGGCACGTATCGACGACGCCAAGCAGTGCGTCGACTTCCGCGCCGTCGGCGGCGGCGTGCACGGCTACCGCGCCATGATCGGCCACAAGTCGATCAACGACAACGTCAAGGCGTGGGTGGACAAGGTCAACGCGAGCCTGCAGGCCAACCACGCGGTGAAGCGGTTCGCCGGAGACGTCTACGCGATGTTCTTCAAGAACTCCGGATCCTGGAACAACAACATGGGCGGCTCCATGATCGGAAATGCGCCTCCGATCTGGCAGGACATATCCGCGGCCTTCTGCGCCGACGGGTCCGTGAAGCCGACGCACCTGCAGCGGAACGGCGACGCGACTCCGTCCAACGGCATCGTCTTCCAGTCCTACATGCCCGACCTGTACCTGTACGTCGACGACCAGCTGACCGACAACCTCGGCCGCCCGTCGAACCACCGGATCAGCGGCGGAGACTGGAGGAACTTCTCCAACTTCCCCGCCACCGCTCCCAACGGCAACGCCTACGCAACCTGCTCGAATGCCACTCGCGGCAGTGGCGGCAACCCGTGGGGGGTCGACGCCCCGGCACCGATCATCGGTGACGGCCCGGGAAACCGGCCGAGCAAGGTGGTCCACTGCGACGACCCGGCCAACGAGTTCACCGCCCCTCTCACCCGGTGACCGCGTCGGACATCGCGTGATGTAATGCGAGGAGAAGGGGGGCGGCCATTACAGGCCGCCCCCCTTCTCCTCGCGCACACCATCGGAGAACTCCTCATGGGCATGCTGTACGTCGCCTTCTTCGCCGCGATCCTCTACCTCGTGCCGGTGACCCTGCTGTGCCGGAAGGTCGCGAACAGGACCACGGCGCGGACGGGCTGGGCCATGGCCTTCCTGCTGATCTTCCTACCCGTCGTCCTGCTGACGATCGGCGCGATGATCGACGCGGCGAGAGCCGCCACCTGACCGGGCAGACGCCCGCGCACTGCTACCGGCTGATCTGCTGGACACATGGCGCCGTGCTCAAAGACCGGGCGGCTGCGCGGTGTTCGCCGGGGGTGATCCCGTACGCGTTCCGGAACGCACGGCCGAAAGCGGTGGCGCTGGCGAAACCCCAGCGGGCCGCGATGGCCTCGACGGTGCGGTGGCCCGACTCGGGGCGGGCCAACTCGGCGTGGCAGCGGGCCAGTCGGCGTCGGCGGATCGATTCGGCGACACTCGTCGGCTGGTCGCGAAAGAGTGTGTAGAGGCCGCGCAGGGACATGTTGTGCCGGTCGGCGACGGCTTGCGGCGTCAGCTCGCGGTCGTGGAGGTTGTCGTCGATGAACTGGAGGACGCGCTGGAGCATCGCCCGGGCGTGTGCCTCGGCCGGTGTCTCGTCCCGGGCCTCGGCTCCGAGCCGCTGTGCCAGGCACGCGGTGGCGAGGTCGAGGGCGACTGAGCCCAGGCGAGGCAACTCGTCGGGTCCGCACCGGGGGCCGTGGTGGTGCAAGGAGTGCAGGAAGTCGGCCAGGATCTCGGCCGTCCCTCCGCCCGTACCCGTATGCACGGGGCTCGGCTCCGCGAGGATGCGGTCCACCCTGTCGGACCGCAGGGGCAGGACCGTGCGGGGGATTTCCAGCACGATCGCCTCGACCGCCCCGTAGTCGCTGAGGCAGACGTTCTCCATCGGACGTGAGGTGTCCGTCAGGACGAGACCTCCCGCCACCACGGACGCATTGCGTAACCGGGCGATGTTGAAGGCGCCTTGCGTGGCGAGGGCCAGTTGATACGACCCGGGACCGTCCCGCCGGACGCGGGTCGCCGTCCGGCGCGAGCACACCCGCGAAAACGCGACCGACGCAACCCTCACCGGCCCCAGGTTCAGCCCGGTGTGCCGGGCGTGGACGTCTGACGTACACCGGCTGCTGCCGAGTGGTGCGGACGTCAGCTCACTCCGCACCATCTCGCAGAACCAGCCTGACCCGTCGGCCGACGCCCTTGTGGCGGCAGAGACCGCGGACCGTCTCATGGCATCCCCCTTGCTCACGGCGCGACACCAACCGACTGGTCACCGGCGGTCGCGCAGCCAACTTCCACTGGAAGCAGAAGATCGACTGTCCGGCACCAACCCCGTTCCGGGGCCCGGCATTCCTTGTCGGAGCGGGGCGCGGCGGGGTGTCGCGGGGAGAGAAGAGCGGATGCCGCGTCAACTGCAGTTCTTCCTGGTCAACGTGGGTGCAGCCGCTGTAGCCCCACCCACCTCACCCCTCCACCGACCAAAACTCCGACCGCTCCGTCGGCCGCAGTTTCTCCGACCGAGGGCCCCCGGGCTGACCCGGCGTCCCAGCCGGATACGTCATCGCCGAGTCCCGCGCGCATCCGAAGCTCGCGCTGATGAACACGTTGCCCACGCTTCCCACCTGGAGTGACACGCTGAAGCCGTCGGGGCGGGTGGCGCGGAGCCACGGCATTGACTCGTCGTTGCGTACGCTCGTGACCTTGAAGCCCTGCTGCTCCCACTGGCGTTGGACCACGCCCAGGAGGTTGCCGCGGCGGTGGGGGGAGACCACCGTCAGGAGGTTGCGGCTGCGGGTGACCGTCGTCCTGCCCGTCGGCTCGTTGAGGTCGGTGCTGCACGCCTCCCGCATGGGAGCGCCGTACGCCCACTTCACCGGCGGCCGGATCGCCGCCAGCGTGTCGTCCAGGATCTTCTCCGAGCCCTCGCCCGCCTGCTGCATGTCCATGTTCATCTTCGTCTCCTTTCGCGTCTGCTGTGTGTGCTGGTCGGACCCTGCCCCGTAAGGCCCGCACGCCGTCAGCGCCGTCATCAGTACCGCACCCACCACCAGCCGTACCCCCCTCATCGCGGCCTCGTCGTCGTGATGCGGTCGCCGTGGCCCGTCACCACGCTCGCGATGTTGGGGAGGGAGTCGCCGCCCGCGTCGGGGTCGAAGTAGAGCGAGTGCGCGGGGAGGTCGCCCTTCGCCAGGCCCGTCAGGCCCGTGTCCTTGCCGGGGGCCACGGCGAAGTGGTGGCCGCCGAAGTGGTTGTCCGCCGGGTCCGTGCCGAACCAGTTCTTCTTCGGGCCGTACTCGCTTCCCGGTGCCACGTACTCCAGGAGGTTCGGCGACGGGAGGTAGGTGACCTGGTCGTTCTCCGCCGCGCCTATGTACACGTGCTCGGCCCCCACTCCCAGGTCGGACGCCTTGTTCACGCCGACGCCGGGGCTGCCGACCAGGACCACGTCGTCCGCCGGGATGCCGCCGGGCTGCTGCGTCGCCTGACCCACCGTCAGCGAGCCGTACGAGTGGCCGATGGCCGTCACATGTGGCGAGCCGGACTCGTGGGTGGCCCTGATGCCGCTCAGGAACCTGTCGTACGCCGGGGCTCCCGCCTTCGCGTCGTCCTTGCTCATCACGTCCGTCGCCGACCACGAGAAGCTGTCGAGCTGCGGGCAGTCGTAGCCCAGCCACACCACCGAGGCGGTCGTGGTGTCGGGGTACATCTTGTTCGCCATGGTCGCCACGTTCCGGGCCCGGTCCACGTCCGCCGACGCGAAGTGGCCGCTCAGCTTGGTGTTGAGCCCCGGTACGTACGCGGAGACGTTCTTCGACGTGTCCGGGTTGCCGAAGGAGACTATGGCCCGGCCCTTGCCCTCCGAGCCGATGCCCAGCAGGTACGGGCGCGGCTCGCCCTCCGCCGCCAGCTGCTTCTTGATGCCCTGAAGCCCGTCGATCTTGTCCTTGAGGGCCTTCGCCTTGTCGCCGTCCGCTCCCGCGTACTCCGCCTCCAGGCTGTTCAGCAGCATCGGCAGATACGTCCGGTTGGCGCGGTCGCGGTCGGCGGCCGGGATGCCGTCGCGGTTGCCGATCTCCTGCGGGTAGTCCTGGATCAGCTTGGCCTGGAGGCTGGGCGACAGCTGCGCCCACCACGCCTGTACGGAGCCGGGTGAGCCCTTCCTGTCCGGCATGCCGAGCTCGTGCAGCAGCTCGCGGTTGAGCTCGTCGGCCTTCGCCAGCTCGACGAAACCCACGCTCCAGTCGCCCTTCGCGCAGCGGTTGGCCGCGTCGGTGAAGAGCTTGACGGCCGCCGCGTACTCCTTGTCGGCCTTCTGTGCCGCCGACAGGGCGTCGCCGATGCGGTCGGCGTAGCCCTGCGCGCGGGTGGCCTGGTCGCGCTGCATCATCGCCACGTCGCCGGGCTTCATCCCGGCGGTGTCGACGGTCGGCGCGGTGACCTTGCCGTCGTCCGCGACGTGGTACCCGGCCCCCGTCGCGTCCGCCACGGCGTTCGCGAGTTTGCCCTGCTGCGCGGCGAACTCCTCGCCGCACGCCCTCAACACCGTTCCCACGGCGTCGAGTTCCCTCTTCGCCACCAGCAGGTCGCGCTGCATCCGGGCGAGCCGGTCGGCGGCGGACTCGGCGGCGAGCCCGCCCCAGTTCCCCTGCTGGAGGGGCTGGTGCAGATACTTGCCACAGTCGGCGGTGTGCGTGGCGAACTTCTCCGCCAGCTTGTCCCAGGCGTCGCCCGCGTCCGTCAGCAGGAGCGGTTTGGCGTCGCGGAGCTGCGAGACCTGCATGCGTCAGTGCCCTCCGTTCGACGCCGGCGGGAGGGTCACTCCCGGGTAGGGGGTGTACGGCGCGTACGGGCCGTGCGCCCCTGGTGCCGTGACGCCCGGCGCGTACGGCGTGTGCGGGCCGAAGTCCAGGAAGGACTTCCCGCGCTCGTGGTCCTCCCGGGTGAAGCTCGTACTGGACGAGCCGACCGCGTCCGCCGCCCCCTCGACCATGCCCGCCAGCGAGCGCAGCGCCTTCGCCCACGCCTCCAGGCAGTCGTCGATCGCCTTGGCCGTCTCGAAACCGGCGAGACCCGCCACCGCCGCGTCCGTCGGCTTGTACAGGGTCTTGATCTCGTCGGGGATGTCCTTGGCCACCTTGCGGGCCGACTCTCCGGCCTTCTGGACTTCACCCGGTGTGATCCAGAAGCCCCGTGTGGGACCACCGATCGGTGTGGACATGCCGTTCGCCCCTCCGCTTGTTGATCTTCCTTCCGGGAGGCTATGGGGCGAATTCAGGCCAGCCATGAGTACGCGTACTCAATCGTGATCATCCATGCGTTCGGCGACCCACCGGCCTGACGGCCCGCTGTGAAATTTGCCATTCAAGATCTTGCTGTTTGTTCATGCCCATGCCAGATTCGGCGCAGCACCACCTGGGTCAACGGCGGAGTTCGTCCTGAACACGCCGGAACAGCTGCGGGGAGAGGCCACCACCATGCCGGTTCAACACGCCCCTGGGGACCGTCTCGCGATGGAGCGGCGGACCATCGAAGCCGTACCGGACGCCGAGCGGCACGGCACGCCGCGCAGCCAGTTCACCCTGTGGTTCGGCGCCAACATGCAGATCACCGCGATCGTCGACGGCGCCCTTTCGGTCGTCTTCGGGGCCGACGCGCTCTGGGCCATACCCGCGCTGCTGATCGGCAACGTGCTCGGTGGCATCGTGATGGCGCTGCACTCCGCACAGGGGCCGCGGCTCGGCGTACCGCAGATGATCTCCAGCCGCGCACAGTTCGGGGTCTACGGCGCGGTCCTGCCACTGGTGTTGGTGATCCTCATGTACCTCGGCTTCGCCGCGACCGGCAGTGTGCTGGCCGGGCAGGCGGTGTCCGAGATGCTGCACATCGGCACAAACGCCGGGATCCTCGTCTTCGGGGCGCTGACCGCCGTGGTCGCCGTCACCGGCTACCGCCTCATCCACATCGCGGGCCGCATCGCCACCGTCGTCGGCGCGCTCGGCCTCGGCTATCTGCTGGTGCGGCTGTTCACGCAGTACGACGTCGGCGCGCACGTCGGCAACAAGGGCTTCGAGGCGGCGACCTTCCTGCTTGCCGTTGGCCTCGGAGCGGGATGGCAGCTGACCTTCGGCCCGTACGTCGCCGACTACTCGCGCTATCTGCCCCGCGACACCAGCACGCGCGCGACGTTCTGGTCCACCTTCGCGGGCTCGGTCATCGGATCCCAGTGGGCCATGACGCTGGGCGCGCTCACCGCGGCCGTCGCGGGCAAGGCGTTCCTGCCCGACCAGGTCGGCTTCCTCGGCGATCTGGCGGGCCCGGCCTTCCTGGCGTTCCTCATCTACCTGGTGATCGTGGTCGGCAAGCTGACCGTCAACTGCCTGAACGCGTACGGCGGTTTCATGTCGATCCTGACCACCGTCACCGCCTTCGACCGCCGCTCGCGCATCTCGGCCGCCGTACGCGCCGCCTACATCGTCGGCTTCATCGCGGTGTCCATGGTCATCGCACTCGCCGCCAGCGACGACTTCCTGACCAACTTCAAGAACTTCGTGCTGCTGCTCCTGACCGTGTTCACACCGTGGAGCGCGATCAACCTGGTCGACTACTACCTGCTCTCGCGCGAACGCGTCGACATCCCGGCCCTGTACGACCCGGACGGCCGCTACGGACGGTGGAACGTCACCGCACTGACCTGCTACGTCGTCGGCGTCGCCGTGCAGGTCCCGTTCCTGGCCACCAAGCTGTACACCGGCGCGATCACCAAGAAGCTCGACGGCGCCGACATCTCGTGGATCGTCGGTCTGTTGGTCACCTCGGCCCTGTACTGGCTGTGGGCGCGGCGCACCACCAACCCGCCCGCCGAGACCATCCACCCGACCGCGACCGAAAGCGGTCAGGCAGCGCCGGTCGTCTGATCCCGCGTCACCCCGTCGGCACGACATCCGCCCACAAGGCATCGGCGTCGGCCGAGAGCGGTACGACCGCTCCGGCCGGCGCCTCGTCGTCTCCGTCCCACCACACACCCTGCCCCGACGTCAGCCCGTGATCGCCGAGCTGCCAGCGGCCGCGCAGCACATAGAGCACCCCGGCGTGGCCCGCGCGCGGCGCGACCGGGTCCGCGACCCGGGCCACCTTGGCGGTCCAACGGCCGCGCCGCACCATGAGGTTGAGCACACGGCACGGGCCGCCCGGCAGTTCGGCGTCGAGGGCGAGGTCGCCGGAGAACCCGAACGGCTCCCCCGCACGCGCCAGCAGCCGGTCGAACTCCCCGGGGCAGGTCAGCCGCACACCGTCCCCGGTCAGCAGGGTGAGCGTACGGTCCACGCCCGGGAACGCCGAGAACGGCCCGTCCCGGTGGATGTCGGCGATGCTCGCGCGCCACCCGAACTCCTCGGCGCCGACCGGCCGTGAGGCGATCTCCCTGGTCGCGCCGCCGCCGTTGCGCCACGGGCCCGCGGGCAGTGTCTCCGCATCGAAGGGGTGCATGGGTGGGGGCTCCTTCCCGATCTTGTAGCGATGCTACGCGCCGAAGGGCCACGGGCCGCACGGCGACAGCTGCCGTACGGGGTGCGGATACGGCCAAGTGGAAGGGCACGTACCGATCGCGAGCGAACCGGGCCTCGAAATGCGCGCGGGGCCTGTCCTGGACCGGGATCCGGAGGAGCTGCCATGCGCCGGTGTCGCAGAAGGATCGCTCCGCCGTCACACAGCGGTCACACCACTGTCGCGGCCCCATCGCACTCGCCGACCTCGGGATGGCTTGAACCCACGTGCCTCAATCCCCCACTCCCGTACCGCCGTTGATCACGTCACATACTGCGCTGAACCGGCCCGGCGAGCGCCGTTCGCGCCCCTGGCCGGACCCGACCACTCGACCTCATCCCAAGCTCCTGGGGGAGACTTGCGCGCACACAGGCACAGAGCACGCGCCGTCACCGTCGCGGCGGCCACTTCGGTGGCCCTCGTGGCGGGTATGACCGGCCCCGTGGCAGCGCTCGCCGCGAACACCACGACCACACCGAAGACCCCGCGCCTCGACAGCGACCAGCGGATCCAGCTCGTCACGGGCGACCGCGTGAGGGTCGGCGCCCAGGGCCAGGTGGTGGGCTTCGAACCCGCCAAGGGCCGTGAGCGCATACCCGTACAGCTGCAGCGCATCAAGGACCACACACTGGTGGTGCCCAGCGACGCGCAGCGCCTGATCGCCACGGGCAGGCTGGACCAGCGGCTCTTCGACGTCACCGCGCTCACCGACCCGCTGCTGCGCGAGAGCCACCGCGACGGGCTCAAGCTGATCGTGCAGTACGACGGGGGTGCCGGTGCCGCGCGGGCCGCGGTGCGTTCGGCCGGTGACACCCAGGTGCGGCGCACGTTCCCCACCATCAACGCCGACGCCGTCCGTACATCGCGGGACGACGTGGCCAGGGTGTGGGCGGCGCTGACCAGTCCGCAGAAGAGCGGCGTACGCGCCACCGCCTCCGGTGTCGCCAAGGTGTGGCTGGACGGGGTGCGCACGGCGAGCCTGGACCGCAGTGTCCGGCAGATCGGCGCCGACAAGGCGTGGGAGGCCGGGTACGACGGCAAGGGCGTCAAGATCGCCGTCCTGGACACCGGCGTCGACAAGACCCACGACGACCTCAAGGACCAGGTCGTCGAAGAGAAGAACTTCTCCGCCTCACCCGACACCGCCGACCGCGTCGGGCACGGCACGCACGTCGCCTCGATCGCCGCCGGCACCGGTGCCAAGTCGGGCGGCAAGTACAAGGGCGTCGCCCCCGGCGCGAAGATCATCAGCGGCAAGGTGCTGAACGACGGGGGACGCGGGGACGACTCCAGCATCATCGCGGGCATGGAGTGGGCCGCCGCCGAGGGCGCGGACGTGGTCAACCTCAGCCTCGGCAGCCCGGACTCCCCCGGTGTCGACCCGCTGGAGGCGATGGTCGACAAGCTGTCCGCCGAGAAGGGGATCCTGTTCGCCGTCGCGGCGGGCAACGAGGGCGAGGGCGGCGAGTCGACGCTGGGCTCGCCGGGCAGTGCGGACGCCGCGCTGACCGTCGGCGCCGTCGACCGGGACGACAAGCTGGCGCCGTTCTCCAGCATCGGCCCGCGCACCGGCGACGGCGCCGTCAAGCCGGACGTGACCGCGCCCGGCGTCGCCATCGCCGCGGCGGCGGCCGCGGGCAGTGCGATCGACACCGACCCCAGCACGCCCCACCCGGCCCCGGGCTACCTCCAGATCGACGGCACCTCCATGGCCACCCCGCACGTGGCGGGCGCGGCGGCGATCCTGAAGCAGCGGCATCCGGACTGGAAGTCGGCCGAGCTCAAGGGCGCGCTGACCGCGTCCGCCAAGGGCGGCGACTACACCGTCTTCCAGCAGGGCTCGGGCCGCGTCCAGGTCGACAGGGCGCTGGCCCAGAGTGTGATCGCCGACCCGGTCTCGCTGAGCTTCGGCGTCGCGCAGTGGCCGCACACCGACGACCGGCCGCTCACCAAGAAGGTCGTTTACCGCAACCTCGGGACCAGCGACGTCACCCTCGATCTGGCGGTGTCCGGGGTGGACCCCGGGGGCGAGCCGGCCCCTGCCGGGTTCTTCCGGCTCGGCGCCACCAAGGTGACCGTGCCCGCCGGCGGCAGGGCCGAAGTGGACCTGACCGCCGACACCAGGATCGGCGACGCCGACGGCGCCTACTCGGGCCATGTCACCGCCACCGGCGCGGGCCAGTCCGTCCGCACGGCCGCGGCGGCCGTCCGCGAGCCGGAGTCCTACGACGTGACGCTGAGGACGGTGGACCGCGACGGCACCGACGCGCGGAACTTCTTCAGCAGCCTGATCGGCACCACCGGCCCCGCCAAGGGCTTCCAGGCCCGGATCGACAACGAGCCGGGCACGCACAAGATCCGCGTGCCCAAGGGCTCGTACATGTTCAACGCGGCCGTCTACCAGGACCCGTCGGACTTCGCCAAGGGCACCGACTGGATCGCCCAGCCGAAGCTGGACGTCTTCGCGGACACCGCCGTCACAGCCGACGCGCGCACCGCCAAGCCGGTGGACCTCACCGTGCCCGGCCTCGACAAGGCGGACTACGGGGGCACGTACTACGAGCTCGGGAAGACCGACATCGGCCGCGTGGGCAACGGCTGGGTGCTGCGCGGCTTCACCGGCTTCCGCACGGCCCACCTGGGTCCGGCCGTCACCGACGGCTCGCTCCTGCAGACCTGGGACGCGCACTTCGTCAAGGGCGACACCGCCCAGTACTCGGTGGCCTTCGGCGGGAAGACGCAGCAGGTCGCGACCGGTTACACCCGGCATGTGAAGGCGACCGAGCTGGCGACGCTCAAGGTCGACGTCGGTGCCTCCGCGCCCGGGAAGACCACGCTCACCTCCCCCTTCGCCCATCTGCCGGGCGCGCCGGAGGGCAACGGCTTCTCCGCACCGCAGCCGACGCCGGGCACGCGCACCTTCTACGTGTCCACCACCGACGGCGTCAAGTGGGCGACGAAGTCCGACCAGTTGGGCGAGCCCGACAAGCGGGGCTACCCGGCCTTCGACGGCTCGTACGAGATGTCCGAGCCGAAGCGCTACGAGGCGGGCAGGACGTATCACGAGACGTTCAACACCGGCGTCTTCGGCCCGCTCCTGGGCGAGAAGACGGGCGTCTTCCGCGCGGCCCCCGACCCGGCCACGGGTGAGCAGCAGCTCGTCGGCGCCGTGCCGCTGTTCGCCGACGGCAAGGGCCACACGGGCTTCTCGGCGTATACCTCGGCCGTGTCCACCCTCTACCGCGACGGCGTCAAGGTCGCCGAGAACGACGACCCGCTGACCGGCGGAAAGCCGTTCACCGTCGACTCCGCCGACGCCGAATACCGCCTGACGACCTCCGTCGAGCGCTCGGCGAAGGTCGCCACGACCTCCACCCGCATCGACACCAGCTTCACGTTCCGCTCCCAGCGGGTCGCGACCACCACGTCGCTCCCGGTGTCCACGGTCCGCTTCGCCGCCCCCGTCGACCTGGCCTCGCGCGCCCCGGCGGGCCGACCGGTCCAGATCCCGGTGACCGTACAGGGCTCGGCGGCCGGAAAGAACCTCAAGTCGCTGGCGGTGTCGGTGAGCTACGACGACGGAAAGACCTGGCAGCTGGTGAAGGTCGAGAACGGCAGGATCTCCGTGAAGAACCCGGCGAAGGACAAGGCGGTCTCGCTCCGAGCCGACGTCACGGACAAGCAGGGCAACAAGTCGATGCTGACGATCCACAACGCGTATTACGGGAAGTGATGTTGCCTCGGTGATGGGTTGGTTTGACGACTGCGTGCTGGGAGGCGTTCGAGGACGCTTTCCAGCACGTTCGTTCGTGAAGGGCCCAGATGGACCCCGCCCGCCCGCAACCCATGATCGTCACCCTCGTTATGCCACCAAGGGGAACGACGACAGCAGGGTGGGCCGGGAGACGATGACTGACACGTTGGCGGGCGGTGTTGGGGTCTGGTGCGGTGGTGAACCCGGCTCGGGTGACGGGGAGTTCCTCGGGTTGCTGCGGGCGGGGACCGGGCTCGTCGAACCCGTGTTGCGCGAGGCCGTGGGGCGGTTGCACGGGTCGTTGGCCTCGGTGTGTCGGTATCACCTGGGGTGGGACGGTGGTGACAGCCGCGCGCCCGCCGTGGTGCGGGCCGGCAAGCGGGTGCGGCCCGCGCTCGCGCTGCTCTCGGTGCGTGCGGTCGGTGCTCCCGAGGGGTACGCCGCCGTCGCCGGCACCGCGGTCGAGCTCGTGCACCAGCTGTCGCTGCTCCACGACGACATCATGGACGGCGACACGGAGCGGCGCGGCAGGCCCACCGCCTGGGCCCGCTTCGGCACCGGCGCCGCCGTGCTCGCCGGTGACGCCCTCGTCGTGCAGGCCGTCGCCACCATCTTCCACGCGCGCGCTCCCGGCGCCTCCGCCGCCACCGAGGAGCTGATCTCCGCCGTGGAGCAGATGGTGGCGGGGCAGGCGGAGGACCTCACCCTGGAGCACCGCTGTGCCCACCAGGTGTCCGTGCCCGGATACGTGCGCATGGCGCGCGGCAAGACCGGGGCGCTGTTCGGCTGCGCGGCGGCGCTCGGCGCCGTGCTCGCGCAGGCACCGCCAACCGTCGTACGGGCCCTGCGCGGCGCGGGCAGCGACCTCGGCGTGGCCTTCCAGATCCTCGATGACGTGCTCGGCCTCTGGGGCGACGGGGCGCTCACCGGAAAGCCCGTCGGTACGGATCTGGTGCGCGGCAAGAAGACCCTTCCGCTGGTGCTGGCCGCCGGGTCGGACACCGCCGACGGGCGGCGGCTCGCGGCCCTGCTCGGCCCCGCCCCGCTGCCGTCGGCCCAGGTCCCCGAGGTCATGGGCCTGCTGGAGGCCACGCGCGGCCGGGAACGGGCCGAGGAGGTGGCGGCCCGCCATGTGGCGTCGGCCGTGGCCGCGCTGGACGCCGCCGAACTCCCCGCGGACGTACGGCAGCAGTGGCACTCGATCATCGACGGGCTGTCGCAGCGCCGCGGCTGAGACGAGAAAGAAACGCCGGAAGGGGGCTCCTATGACGCTCGGACCCTGCGCCCTGCGCGTGCTCGATCTGCACAAGGCCTATCGGTCCCGCCGGGTGCTCAGAGGCGTCTCGTTCGCCGTCGAGCCGGGCACGCTGGTGGGCATCGTCGGAGAGAACGGCTCGGGCAAGAGCACACTGCTGCGCGTCCTCAGCGGGCAGCTCGCCGCCGACTCGGGCGAGGTGGAGCGGCGCGGCACGCTCGGGTACTGCCCGCAGGCGACCGTGCTCAACGACGCGCTGACCGTCGACCAGCATCTGCGCTGGTTCCGCACGGCCTACCGTCTGGACGGGACCCGGCGCGCCGACGAACTCCTCGACGAGCTGCGGTTCGCCGAGTACCGGCACACCCGGGTCGAGGTGCTCAGCGGGGGCACCCGGCAGAAGCTGAACCTGACGCTCGCGCTCATGCACGACCCCGATGTGCTGCTGTTGGACGAGCCGTACCAGGGCTTCGACTGGGAGACGTATCTGCGGTTCTGGGACGTCGCCGCGCGGCTGCGCGACCGGGGCCGCTGTGTGCTCGTCGTGTCGCACCTGGCCTGGGACGCCGGGCGGCTGGACGTCGTCCACCGACTGAAGGACGGAGTGGCCGCGCCCTGGAGCGCCCAGGAGCGCACCGGCGTCCCGCAAGGAGCGTCGCGTTGAGGCGGGCGTGGGAGGTGTTCCGCACCGGCGCGGGCTTCGCGCTCCTCGAACACGCCCGCAACCGGCTCGCCATCGTCCTGGTCGTCGTCTACATCCCGCTCTGGCTGACGATGGAGCACTGGTTCGTGACGCCCGCGCCCGCGCGGTTCCTGCTGCGCGCGACCGGTCGTACCGTCACCGTCGACGGCAACCACCTGACGATGGTGTCCGGCGCCGTCAACACGGTGACGCTGATCGTCGGGTTCATGATGTTCATGACGACCTTCAAGGCCCTCGCCTTCGACAGCAGGCTCGCGCTCGCCGGATACCCCCGCAGCTGTCTGCTGGTGGGCAAGGTCATCGCCATGACGGTCGCCTCCGCCCTGGTCGCGGGGTACGCCACGCTGATCGTGTGCTGGTACTGGGACCCGGTCCGGCCCGTCCTGCTCGCCCTCGGCCTGTTCACCGCCGCCGTGAGCTACGGCGGCATCGGCATCCTGCTCGGCGCGTTCCTGCGCAGCGACCTGGCGGGGCTCTTCGTCATCATCATGACGAGCCTGCTGGACACGATGCTCCAGAACCCGATGAGCAACACGGAAGCCGATAAGCAGGGGCTCCAGTTCCTGCCCGGCTACGGCCCCACCCAGATCGGCGTCGCCGCCGGTTTCACGTCCACGGACGCCTCGCTCGGGCATCTGCTACTCGGTCCCGCCTGGTTCCTGCTGATGTGGGCCCTCGGCACGGCGGCGTTCTTCGTACGGACCCGCAACCACCTCCGGGTTCCTACCCCACCGCCGACAGCGAGCCCCGTGTGAACCGCCACGCCATCCGCTTCACCGACACCTGGCGCACACCGCTCGCACCCGACGCCGTGTACGCCACGCTCGCCGACCTCACGGCCTACCCGCAGTGGTGGCCGAGCTTCCGCTCCGTACGGGAAACCGGGGAGCGGGAGTGCGAGGTCGTCATCCGTGCCCTCCTGCCGTACGAGCTCACCGTCCGTATGACGCCGGTCGTGGAGGATCCCGCCGCGCGTGCTGGAGGCGGCGCTCGACGGCGGCCTCGCAGGCAGCGTGCGCTGGGCCGTGGCCCCCGACGAACACCACGGGTCTGCGGCCCACTTCGCCCAGCACGTCACCATCCGCAAGGCGGCACTGCGGCGCTGGATGCCGCTGGCGCGCCCGTTCTTCCACCTCAACCACGCCGTGGCGATGCGGGCCGGGCGGCGCGGCCTGGCACACCGGTAGACCCGGCGGGCCGGGCGGCGCGGCCTACTTGTTCGGGTCCCGGAAGCGGCCGAACGCCTTCGTGAGGGCGCCCAGCGGCTTGCCGTCCGCCTTGGCGGGCCTGGGAGCGGGCAGGCGGGGCACGCCGTCGCCGCCGGTCGCCTCGGCCAGCGCGGCCTGGGCCGCCTCGGCGGCCTCCCGGTACAGGTCACGGGACTTCGTCATGGCGTCCAACGCCTCGGCGTACTTGGTGACCATGCCCTGGGCATGGACCAGCTCCTCGTCCGGGGTAAGCAGGTGCCAGCCCTGGCGCAGCCGGGTCAGGACCCGCTCGGCGTCGACGGGCAGGGGCCTGGGCAGGGCGGCGAACTCCTTGATCCTGTCGAGGAGTTCGGTGGGCTCCGAGCCGTCCAGGAAGACGCTGCGCACGGTGAAGCGGTCCGCGTCGTAGTCCGGGCCCTGCGGGTCCGCGGGCAGGACGACGGCGCCGCCGCGCGGCAGCCGCACACCCAGCTCCCGCTTCATCGCGAAGTCGGCGATCTGCGCCTGCTCCGGTGTGCTGCGGTGCTCGACCACCAGGTGACGCAGGCTCGGCGGCAGGAACGCCGAGACCGGCCGCTGCCCCGCCGCGTCCGGCGTCATCGCCTCGTGCACCACGACGTGGATGAACCAGCTCTGCCGGGTGCAGTCCCGCAGCCGGTGGCGCAGCTCGTCGTCGTCCTTCGGCAGCTGGTTGGTCGTGCGCAGCCGCACCCCCGGCACGGTGTCGTGGTCCCAGGCGATCCGGTCGCTGTCGGGCCAGAACATGGTGGCGGGCGAGGGCCAGTGCGCCTCCCACGCGCGTTCCGCCTCGGCGGCGAGCACCCAGGTGACGCCGTCGCCGTCCTTGCGGCGGGACTCGGGGTCGTACGTGGTCAGCTGGGCCCGCACCGTGACGTCCTCGGCCACGCGCCAGCGGGCCTCGAAGACGCGGCGGGCCGAGGGGCCGGGGTCGGCGGTCTCGTCGCGCGGGTGCAGCACGGTGGAGCGCGCCGCCTCGACGGGGTCGAGGTCCAGGAAGTCGTCGAGCACCCCGGCCGCCTTGAGGGCGATCAGGTTGCGCCGGACGTCCTGCTCGGGCTCGGGCCCGAGGTGGCGCGCGCGCCCCAGCCACGCGGTGCCGGGGACGGTGGTCGAGGAGGTGCTCTTCTTGGCCATGGAGTCGTTCTGTAGGTGGTCGGGGCCCGACCAGTATCCTCCGTCTACCTGCATACGGAAGCGGTACCAGGTCTACTTGTGCACCCTATTCGACGGCGTTCCCCGCCTCGTCACCGAGGTGCGGGCCCCGTCGAGGCGCGGATGACCAGCTCCGGGTCGAAGAGCAGCTCGCCCGTGGGGACCTCGCGGTTGCTCACCAGGGACAGCACGCTGCGGCCCACCTCCAGGGCCAGGCGGTCCGCGGGCTGGCGGACCGTGGTGAGGGCCGGGTCGGTGAACTCGGTGACCGACGAGCCGTCGTACCCCACCACCGAGACGTCGTCCGGGACCGACAGGCCCTGCCGGCGCAGGCCCCGGACGGCGCCGAGGGCCATGTAGTCGCTGGCCGCGACGATCGCGGTGGCGCCCTGCGCGACCAGGGACGCGGCGGCCGCCTGGCCGCCCTCCACGGTGTAGGACTGCCGCACCACCCACCGCTCGGCGTCGTCCGCGCCCCGGCGGGTCATCGCGTCGACGAAGCCCCGCACCCGGCGGTCGGCGGGCCGGTTGCCGGAGGGGCCCGAGGCCATGCCAATGCGGCGGTGGCCGAGGCGGTGGAGGTGGTCCACGGCCAGTTCGGCCGCGAGCGCGTCGTCGGTGGAGAAGACCGGCACCGGCACGCCGTCGGCGAACTCGCCGTTGATGCCCACGTACGGGACGCGGCGCTGGCGCAGCAGCTCGTAGCTCTCCGTGTCGGCGCCCTCGACGGTGTTGGACGCCGACAGGAAGACGACCGCCGCGACGCCCTTGTCCACCAGCGCGGAGAGGAAGTCCAGCTCCTGCACGCCGCCGGGGAAGACGGGGCACAGGATGGTCTTGAGGCCGTGCGGGGCGAGGGCCGACTCGATCCGTTCGGCGACGTCGGCGAAGAACGGGTTGGAGACGAACTCCGTGACCACCGCCACGAGTTGCCCCTGGGTGGGGCGCTCGTAGCCGAGCTCCGCCATGGCCTGCTCGACCGTCTCCCTGGTCTTGCGCGACACGCCCTGACGCCGGTTGATCACCCGGCTGACGGTCGCCTCGCTGACCTGTGCATGGGCTGCGACGTCGGTGATACCGACCTTCATCGCGGTCCTTCCGTGTGTGTGAGCGACACCAGACCGCCGCGCGGGACGGCCAGCAGGCGGAGCCCCTCCGGCAGGAGCGTCAGAGGATCATCCATCATACGGCCGTCGGGCCCGTGGACCCGTGCCCGCACCGGGCCGCCGCCCCCGGTGACCTCCACCGTCAGCCGGTCCCGGTCGGAGCCGTTGACCAGGTGGAAGCGGCGGTACGCGGCGAAGTCGAGGACCGCGACCCGGTCGCCGTGCACGCTCTGCAGACACTCGTCGCCCCGGGCCGCCGCCACCAACGGGTAGAGCTCGTCCGGCCGCCCCGGCTCGACCCGGCCGTCGAGCAGCAGCTCGCGGTGCCTCTGCCAGCGCCCGAGCCAGAACCGCACCACATCCAGGTGCTCGCGCGGGACCTCGTCGAGGCGTACCGAGATCTGGGGTACGGAGTGCAGGGCGCCGATCAGCTGCCGGGCCACCGCCTCGGCGCTCGCGTCGCGCGACCACATCACCATGTCGGAGTGGACGGCCGTACCGACCGCGAGCAGCGAAGTGTCCAGGGTGCGCACCCGGTTGGCGGTGGCGTCGGCCGGGCAGTCGAAGGAGCGCAGCATGTTGCCGTACGGGGTCATGCCGGGCCCGGCGTACGGCTGGCGCAGTTCCAGCAGCACCTCGGGGCGGACCGCCTCCAGCTCCCGGCGCAGGCCGCTGAGCAGCTCGGTCATCGCCGGGCCCACGTCCCCGGCGCCGTCGCCCGCGTACACCGCGGCCTCGTCGAGGAAGTCGAGCTTGAGGCCGTCGAGGCCGTGGTCGCGTACGAGTCGGACGCACAGGTCGATCACATGACGGCGCACCTCGGGCAGCCGGGGGTCGAGCACCCGGGCGCCGGGCACGGTGGCCGGGGCGGGCGCGGCGGCGGCCCAGTCGTCGTGGCAGTCGGCCTCCGGGCCGAGCAGTAGCGGCGCCACCCAGACCAGATGGCGCAGCCCGAGGGCGCGCACCCGGGCCACGTGCCCGGCGAGGTCGGGGAACTTGGCCGGGTCGGGCTGCCAGTCGCCGCATCCGGCGTAACCCCGGCCGTTGCCGTACCGCTGCCAGCCGTCGTCCAGGATCAGCGTGCCGCACCCCAGCTCGGCGGCCGGACGCGCCTGGGTCTCCACCGCTGCGGCGGTGACGTTCTGGTTGAAGGCGTACCAGGTGGAGTAGACGGGCCGCCGGGCCGCGTCCGGCACCGGCATCGGCGGATGGGCGGCGGCGAACCAGTCGCGCAGCGGGCGCAGGGCCGAGGCGACCGACGGCGCGCGCGGGACGAGCAGGAGCCGGTGCGGGCCGGTCCGGGCGGGCATCCGCAGATGCACCACATGGGTGTCGTTCTCCTCCGAGACACCGAAGCGGACCGTGGCCTCGGAGACCGGGTCGGCGGCGGCGAAGGTGAGGAGGGTGGCGCCGGAGTGCTCGTACAGACAGCCCGCGGCGGGGCCGTTGACCAGGCTGACCGTGCTCCGGCCCTCCCAGTCGGCGACGAGCGTGCGCCGCCAGCCGCCCTGGGGGTGCCAGTAGCCCGCACTGTCACCGAGCGGCACCGAGAGGCGGATCTCGACCGGGGTTCCCCGGGTGTGGACCTCCAGCATCCGCAGCCCGCCCGGGAGTTCGGTGAGGGTCCAGTGGGGGTCGGCGTCCGGGGCGAGGACGGCGATCGACACCTCGTCGAGGAGGGGCTCCCAGGGGGCCGGGGCCTCGTGGGCGGTGGTCACGGCGTCGTACACGGGTGCGTTCATGGTCATTCCTTCACCGCGCCCGCGAGCAGGCCGGATACGAAGTGGCGCTGGAGGACGAGGAACACCACCGCCATGGGGACGGCGGCGATGGACGTGCCCGCCAGGATCGCGCCGTAGTCGGTCTCGTCGAGGCCCTGGAGCGAGGCGAGCGCGACCGGGATGGTGAAGGAGGTGCCTTCGCGCAGCACGATCAGCGGCCAGACGAAGTCGTTCCACTGGTAGAGGAAGAGGAAGATGCCGAGGGCCGCGAGGGCCGGGCGCATGGGCGGCAGCGCGACCCGCCAGAACAGCCGCAGTTCGCCGCAGCCGTCCATCCGGCCCGAGTCGAGCAGTTCCTTGGGGAGTGCGGCCATCGACTGCCGCATCAGGAAGATGCCGAAGGGCAGCGCCAGGTTGGGGGCGATGACCGCCTGATAGGTGTCGAGCCACTGGAGGTCGGCCATCATCCTGAACAGCGGCACCAGGGTGACCTGGGTGGGGACGACGAGTCCCAGCATCAGCAGCCCGAACAGGAGCTCGCGGCCGCGGAAGTCGTAGGTGGCGAAGCCGTACCCGGCGAGGGTGCAGACGGCGCCCGCGAGGAGGGTGTATACGACGGCGATGCCCAGGGAGTTGAGGATCACCCGGCCGAAGTGGGCCGAGTCCTGGAGGGTGTGCAGGTTCCGCAGGAGGTGGCCGCCGGGCAGGAGGGGCGGCGGGCTGGCGAAGATCTCCTGCGAGCTGTGGGTGGCGGCGACGGCCAGCCAGTAGAAGGGCACCGCGACGGCCGCGAGGGCCAGGGCGAGGCCGGAAGTGAGCAGGATGCCGCGCCCGGGGTTTCTGTTCGTCACGGAGGTCGTCACCGAGGTCGTCGCGGAGGTCGTCACGGCTTCTCTCCCAGGAGGCGGAACTGGAGCAGGCCGAGGAGGCCGATCAGCACGGTCAGGGCGTAGGCGAGGGCGGAGGCGTAGCCGAAGTCGAAGTAGGTGAAGGCGTTGCGGTAGAGGTACACGCCGATGGTGAGGGTGGCGTTGTCGGGGCCGCCGCCGGTGAGGACGTACGGCTCGTCGA
Source organism: Streptomyces melanogenes (assembly GCF_014649795.1). GTDB lineage: Bacteria > Actinomycetota > Actinomycetes > Streptomycetales > Streptomycetaceae > Streptomyces > Streptomyces noboritoensis. The sequence goes on along the minus strand of NZ_BMTS01000001.1, from coordinate 249,809 downwards.
AGAGCTGGAGCGTGCCGATCGTCGACAGGACCGTGGTGAGCAGCAGCGCGGGACGCAGGCCCGGCAGCGTGACGTGGCGGAAGGCGGCGAAGGCGCCCGCCCCGTCGACGGAGGCGGCGTCGTACAGCTCGTGCGGGATCGTCTGCAGCCTGGCGAGCAGCAGCACGGCGTTGTAGCCGGTGTAGTGCCAGGTCAGCGCGAGACCGAGGGAGATCCGCGCCCACAGCCCGTCGGTCAGCCAGGGCACCGGATCGATGCCCAGCTGTCCGAGGAGCCAGTTGACCAGGCCGTAGTCCTTGTTGAGCAGGACGGAGAAGACGATTCCGTACGCGACGAGGCCGGTGACCATGGGCAGGAAGAAGCCGAGCCGGAACAGCGAACGGCCGCGCAGGAGCGTCGAGTTGAGGGCCACGGCGAGGGCGGTGGCGAGCGCCAGCATCAGCGGCACCTGGACGGCGAGGATCACCCCGGTGTTGCGCAGCGCGGTCCACATCAGCGGGTCGTCGAGCATGCGGGTGTAGTTGTCGGCGCCGACGTAGGTGTCCACGCCCGCGACCGTGCGGTGCAGGCTCATCACGAAGGACCAGCCGATGGGGTACAGCTTGAACGCGGCGAAGAGCAGCAGCGCGGGCAGGACGAAGAGGTACGGGGCCGCCCGGCCGCGCCGACGGGGGCGGGCGGCCGGGGCCTTGGTCCTGGCCGGGGCCGGTGCGGGCGGCGCGAGCGTCATCGGGCGGCCTTCCGGCCGGTCTGGCGGGCCAGGTCGTCCGCCGCGGCGCGGAGCACCTTCGCCGGGTCGGCGCCCTTGAGGAGCACCTTGGACTGGGCGTCGGTGACGAGTTTGAGGGCCCGGGCGTAGTCGGAGGTGTAGTTCACCGCCGGGGAGGGCGCCTTCAGGGCGGCGAGGAAGGTCTCGCCCTTGCGCTGGCCGCTGAAGAACGCCGACGGCTGGTGGAAGGCGGCGTCGTCGTACGCCTTCATCAGGGCGGGGGCGATGCCCTTGCCCCGGTAGATCCGCACCTGGGAGGCGGGGCGGGTGAGGGCGAACTCGACGAACGACCAGGCCGCGGCCCGGTGTTTACTACTGCCCGCGATGGCGAGGTGGGTGGAGTTCACGGTGGCGGCGGTGGGGCCGCCACGGCGTACCGCCGGAGGGAGGCGGACCTTCCACTTGCCTGCCTCGGCAGGGACCTGCTCCTCGATGACGCCGCCGAACCAGGTGGGCCAGGGCAGGACGGCCGCCGTGCCCCGCTTCAGCGAGCTCATCAGGGCGTTCCAGCCGCCGGCGAGGTCGCTGACCAGACCGGCGTCGTTCATGGTCTTGATCAGGGTCATGGCGCGGACGGCCGCCGGGGAGTCCAGGGTGATGCGCCCCTCCAGGTCGAAGTAGAAGGCGCCCTGGAGCTGGAGCAGCATCTGGAAGAAGTTGGCGGCGTCGGGCTGCGAGGCGGGCTTGTCGATGCCGAGCAGGTACGCGCCGGTCTTCGCCTTGAGCTTCTTGCCCGCCTCGATGGTCTCGTCCCAGGTCTGGAGCGCCTCGACGTCGACTCCGGCGCGCTCGAAGAGGTCGGCGCGGTAGTAGAAGCCCGCCGAGTTGGCCTCCCAGGGAAGGGCGTTGACCCGCTTGCCGTCCGGGCTGACGGTCCCCCACAGGCCGGGCGCGAAGGCGTCCTTGTGGGTGGTCGCGCCGAGCGGGGCGAGGTCGGCGAGACCGCCCGGGAAGCGCTCGACGTAACCGGGCAGATAGTCGACGCCGATGTGCAGGACGTCGGCGAGGCCCCGACCGCCGGCCGCCATCCCGGCGGTGATCTTGTCCCAGATCGCCGGGTTGCCGATGTCCTCGACGGTGACCTGGATGTCGGGGTACGTCTTGTTGAACTCCGGTACCAGCGCCTTGAGTTCGGCGGCCGGGCCCTGCCAGGACCAGACGGTGATCCGGCCCTTGCGGGGGTCGCCGGCCGCGCCCGCGTCGCCGCCTCCGCCGCTGCCGGAGCAGGCGGCCAGACCGAGGGACCCGAGGGTCCCGGCTCCCATCAGGAGGACGCCCCGCCGTCCCGGCCGTCTCTCCGGCTCCCTGTCGTCCCTCACGTCGGATCCCCTCTGTTCGCGCTGTCACGACGTTGACGGGGCGGGACACTACAAGCCTCCACAATCAACTTGCAATGGAGAAATGAAAACTTTCAGCTTGACCAACTTTCCATTGCTGTCTGGCCCATTGCAATCCTTCGCTAGAGCTTGCTAGCGTGCCGCGCGCCCCGCTCCGACCGACCTGATCCCCCCGGGAGAGAACCCGATGACGCGTTCCCGTACGACGCTGCTCTCCGCCGTCGCACTACTCGGCACGCTCGCTCCGCTCGCCCTGGCCCAGCAGCCGTCCGCGGCCCAGCCGTCCGCCGCGAAGGCGCCCGTCGCCGGCGCACCCGCCGTGCTCGCCGTGGGCGACCCCGGCTTCGAAGCGGGCGGCGGGGCCTGGCAGTTCACCTCCGGCACCGGCGTCGCGACCAACAACCCGCACAGCGGGAGCCGACTGGTCTACCTCGACGCGGGCAGCGGCATGAAGGTCTCCCAGGCGGTGACGGCGACCGGCCGCGGTGCTTACGTCCTCTCCGCCTGGATCGCCACCGGCGGCCCCGGTGGCCGGTACGTCCTGCGGGTCAACGGCGCCACCGCCACCTCCCTGGACCTGCCCGCCTCCGCCAACTACCGCCGCTACACGCTCGGTCCGGTCGCCCTGGCGCCCGGCGACCGCCTGGAGGTCGCCTTCGAGTCGGGGCAGGGCTGGGTGAACGCCGACGACGTGATGGTCTCCCCCGCGACCCCGGCCCGCCCCAAGGTCACCTCCAGTAACCCGGAGATAGCCGAGATGTTCGACTGGGCCGCGCGGAAGGCCAACAGCTGGGTCCAGTCGCCGGGCACCGTGGGCCCCCTCGACGCCGACGAGCGCCAGACCGGCGGCACCGGCAGCGGCGTCTACTCCCCGTCCTACTGGGCCGGTTACGCCAACCGCAGCGGCTACTACTCGCGCGACATGGCCCACCAGCTCGGCGGCGCCGAAGTGCTCGGGCTGCGCACCGAGGACAAGGAGATGCTGCGCGCCTTCGCCGCGTCGGCGACGGCCCGGCACGCCTACTACCCGGTGTGGGCGCTCAACTTCGACGACCGCACCCCGCTGTCCATCGACTACCGCTCCCCCGACCTCTTCGTGCGCGAGGTGCCCGCCGTCTTCGAGCTGGTGCAGAAGGCGGAGGAGGCGTACCGCTGGAGCGGGGACCGCGCCTACCTCGACGACCCGGCCCTGTGGGACTTCTACCGGCACGCCACCGAGGAGTTCGTCGCCCTGCACGACGGTACGAAGGACAACGGCCCGGTTCGCGTGGCCGAGGGCACGGGGAAGGGCATCTTCCAGGGCACCGCCAGCTACAACGAGCAGAGCGACGAGCCGCTCGCCGAGGCGGGCGACGCCATCGGCTCCCAGTACCAGGCCTACCGGGCGATGGCCTCGCTGGCCCGCGCCAAGGGCGACCGCGACACGGCCGCCCGCTTCGAGCGCCGGGCGAACGACCTCAAGGCGTACTTCAACACCACCTGGAGCGGCGGCGGTTCTGGCGCCGCCATGGTGCGCGGATACACCACCGACGGGCGCGCCCTGACCGGCTGGGGCAAGGAGAACAGCTGGTTCATGCCGATGAAGCGGATCCTCGCGCCCGGCGCCCGGCGCGAGGCCTACCTCGACTACATCGACGCCCAGGCCGAGGGCGCGGGGCGGCCCGACAACATCGAGGCCCTGACCTACCTGCCGGACACGTTCTTCACCAACAACCGCCCCGACACCGCCTGGAAGTGGATGCGGGAGATCTACGCGCAGAAGGACGTCCAGCACGTCAACACCCGCCAGGGCACCAACGGCGACTACCCGGAGGTCTCCTTCACCCTCGTCGGCCAGACCGTCCAGGGGCTGATGGGCGTCACCCCCGACGCCCCCGCCCGTACCCTCACCACCCAGTCGCGACTCCCGTCGGGCATGGAGTGGCTGAGCGTCGAGGACCTGCGCGTCGGCGACTCCGCGTTCACCCTGCGCCACGACACCCGGCGCCGCTCCACCCTCACCCACACCTCGGGCACCGTGCCCTACACCTGGCAGGCGCGCTTCCCGGGCGCCCACGCCACCGTCACCGTCGACGGGGTGCCGCGCCCGGCCCGTACCGAGATGATCGACGGCATGACGTACACCACCGTCCGCACCCGAGTGGCCCCCGGCCGCACCGTCACCGTCGAGGTGCGGTGACCGCGCCCGGCGCGTTCCCCGGCGGCGCCGAGCTGTTCCGGCTCGGCCCGCACGTGGCCCACCTCAACCACGGCTCCTTCGGGGCCGTCCCGGTCCCCGTCGCCGCCGCCCACCGGCGGCTGGTGGAACAGGCCCACGCCGACCCGGACGCCTTCTTCCTCGGCGTCCCGGACCGGCTCGCCGAGGCCCGGACCCGGATCGCGGCCCGGCTGGGGGCCGATCCCGAGGGGGCCGCGCTCGTCGACAACGCCACCGAGGCCGCCAACCTCGCCCTCGACGCACTGCGGCTGGCGCCCGACGACGAAGTGCTGGTCACCGACCACGGCTACGGCACGGTCGTCGCGGCGGCCGCCCGCCGCGCCCGCGTCACGACCGTCGCCCTCGCCCCGGACCTGCCCGACGAGGAGGCGGTGCGCAAGGCCGTGCTCGCCGCCCTCACCCCCCGCACCCAGGTCGCCCTGCTCGACCAGATCAGTTCGCCCACCGCCCGGTTCATCGCGACCCCCGGGCTCCTCGCCGACCTCGCCGAGCGAGGGGTGACCACGGTGGTCGACGGCGCCCACGCCCCCGGCATGCTGGCCGAACCGCTGGCGGGCGGGCCCGACTTCTGGTTCGGCAACCTGCACAAGTGGGCGTACGCGCCGCCGGGCAGCGCCCTGCTCGTGGTCTCCCCCGCCCACCGGGAGCGGGTGCCCGCGCCCGTTCCCTCCTGGGAGGACGACCGCGGTTTCCCGCGTGCGCTCGAATACCGGGCCACCGTCGACTACACCGGCCGGCTCGCCGCACCCGAGGGCCTCGACCTGCTGGCGGACCTCGGTCCGGAACGGGTGCGTGCGCACAACAGCGCCCTGGCGGGCTACGGCGCAGGCCTCCTCGCCCGCCTCCCGGGCCTCACCCCGCTGCCCGCCGACGACCGCCTCGCCATGCGGGCCCTGCGCCTGCCGTCGGGCCTCGCCCGCACCCCGGCCGAGGCGGCCGCCCTGCGCGAGGAGATCGCGGCCCGCCTCGGCTTCCGGGTGCTGATCTGGCCCTGGCCGGGCGGCGGCGGCATCCGTGTCTGCGGGCAGATCTACAACGTGCCACAGGAGTACGAACGCCTCGCGACGGCCCTGCGGCCGCTCCTCGACGGGCGATGACCCACGCGGATGGGCGCTAGGCGCACGACGGGCAGAGCCCCCGGTAGGTGATCTCGGCCGCCGACACCGTGAAGCCGAACCGCTCCTCGGCCGGGAGCTGGGAGAGCGGGTCGCCCGTCGTGTGGACGTCGCGGATGGTGCCGCAGCCGGAGCACACCAGGTGCTGGTGGGGGCGGTGCGCGTTGGGGTCGTAGCGCTTGGCGCGGCCGTCGGTGGAGACCTCCAGGACCTCGCCGAGGGAGACCATCTCGCCCAGCGTGTTGTAGACGGTCGCCCGGGAGATCTCCGGCAGCCGCCGCACCGCGCGGGCGTGCACCTCGTCGGCCGTCAGGTGCACGTGGTCGCCGTCGAGGACCTCCGCCACGACACGCCGCTGCGAGGTCACCCGCCAGCCGCGTCCGCGGAGCCGCTCCAGCAGGTCACTCATTAGGGGTCCTTCCCTTCCGGCCCGTGGAGATCGAGTGGAACAGTGACGGGGCGCCCGTTCACCGGTGGCCGTACAGCTTCCGACCGAGGACGAAACCGGTGAGCTTCTTGACCTGGACTGCGTCCATCGTAGGATCGATCCCATAGACGGCCAAGGGAGCGGACACGTCCGATCGAAGCGTCCGTCCCCTCCGGGCCCCGCTCCGGACCGGCCGTCCACCGTCCACCCATGACCGCGACGGGACCGTTCCGCCGCATCGAACCGCTCGACCCCCGAAGTCCCCTGAGCAGTGTGATCCACCCAGCCCGGAAGGATTCCGATGTCTGAGAACCACGACGCGATCGTCACGGACCCGAAAGCGGAGGAGGGAAGCGGCGGCTGCCCGGTCGCGCACGGTCGCGCCCCGCACCCGACGCAGGGCGGCGGAAACCGGCAATGGTGGCCGGAGCGGCTCAACCTGAAGATCCTCGCCAAGAACCCCGCGGTGGCCAACCCGCTGGGCGAGGGGTTCGACTACGCCGAGGCGTTCAAGACGCTCGACCTGCCGACCGTGAAGCGGGACATCGCCGAGGTGCTGACCACCTCGCAGGACTGGTGGCCCGCCGACTTCGGCCACTACGGCCCGCTGATGATCCGCATGGCGTGGCACAGCGCCGGCACGTACCGCATCAGCGACGGCCGCGGCGGCGCCGGAGCCGGTCAGCAGCGCTTCGCCCCCCTCAACAGCTGGCCGGACAACGCGAGCCTGGACAAGGCCCGCCGACTGCTGTGGCCGGTCAAGAAGAAGTACGGCAAGAGCCTGTCCTGGGCCGACCTGATGATCCTCGCCGGAAACGTCTCCCTGGAGACGATGGGCTTCAAGACCTTCGGCTTCGGCGGCGGGCGCCCGGACGTGTGGGAGCCCGACGAGGACGTCTACTGGGGCCCCGAGACCACCTGGCTCGACGACCAGCGCTACACCGGCGACCGCGAGTTGGAGAACCCCCTCGGCGCGGTGCAGATGGGTCTGATCTACGTGAACCCGGAGGGCCCGAACGGCACCCCGGACCCGATCGCCGCGGCCCGCGACATCCGTGAGACGTTCCGCCGGATGGCGATGGACGACGAGGAGACGGTAGCGCTCATCGCGGGCGGCCACACCTTCGGCAAGACCCATGGCGCGGGCCCGGCCGACGCCGTCGGCCCCGACCCCGAGGCCGCCCCGCTGGAGCAGCAGGGCCTGGGCTGGCACAACTCGTACGGCACCGGCGTGGGCGGCGACGCGATCACCAGCGGCCTCGAGGGCATCTGGACCAACACGCCGATCACCTGGGACAACAGCTTCTTCGAGATCCTCTTCGGCTACGAGTGGGAGCTCTTCAAGAGCCCCGCGGGCGCGCACCAGTGGCGGCCGAAGGACGGCGCCGGCGCCGGGACCGTCCCCGACGCCCACGACGCGTCCAAGACCCACGCGCCCACCATGCTGACGACCGACCTGTCGCTGCGGTACGACCCGGTGTACGAGCCGATCTCGCGGCGGTTCAAGGAGAACCCGGCCGAGTTCGCGGACGCGTTCGCCCGCGCCTGGTTCAAGCTGACCCACCGCGACATGGGTCCCGTCGTCCGCTACCTCGGCCCGGAGGTCCCGGCCGAGCAGCTGCTGTGGCAGGACCCGCTGCCCGCGGTGACGCACGAGCTGGTCTCCGCCGCCGACGTCGCCTCCCTCAAGGAGCGGATCCTCGGCTCGGGCCTCACGGTGTCCCAGCTGGTGTCCGCCGCCTGGGCGTCGGCCTCCTCCTTCCGGGGCAGCGACAAGCGCGGCGGCGCCAACGGCGCGCGCGTCCGCCTGGAGCCGCAGCGCGGCTGGGAGGTCAACGACCCGGACCAGCTGGCGGTGGTGCTGAGCACCCTTGAGGGCATCCAGCGGGAGTTCAACTCCGGTGCCAAGCAGGTCTCCCTGGCCGACCTGATCGTGCTCGGCGGATCCGCCGCCGTGGAGAAGGCCGCCAAGGACGCGGGCCTCGCCGTCGAGGTGCCCTTCGCGCCGGGCCGCGCGGACGCCTCGCAGGAGCAGACCGACGTGGAGTCGTTCTCCGCCCTCGAGCCGACCGCCGACGGGTTCCGCAACTACCTCGGCAAGGGCAACCGGCTCCCGGCCGAGTACCTGCTGCTCGACCGGGCGAACCTGCTGAACCTCAGCGCTCCCGAGCTGACGGTCCTGGTGGGCGGTCTGCGGGTGCTGGGCGCCAACCACCAGCAGTCGTCGGCGGGCGTGCTCACCAAGACCCCCGGGGTCCTGACCAACGACTTCTTCGTCAACCTGCTCGACCTGGGCACGACGTGGAAGGCGACCTCCGAGGACGCCACCGCCTTCGAGGGCAGCGACGCCGCCACGGGCGAGGTCAAGTGGACCGGCACCCGGGCCGACCTGGTCTTCGGCTCGAACTCGGAGCTGCGCGCCCTCGCCGAGGTGTACGCGAGCGACGACGCGAAGGAGAAGTTCGTCAAGGACTTCGTCGGGGCGTGGGTGAAGGTCATGAACCTGGACCGGTTCGACCTCGTCTGATCCCACACGTACGAGAAGAGGCGCCCGGCCTGGGATTTCCCCAGACCGGGCGCCTCTTTCGTGCGTCAGGACGCTCAGCTCATCGGCACCGGGTACGTCGGGTACTCGACGCCCGAGACGTGCTGGACCACGCGGATGACCTGGCACGAGTAGCCGAACTCGTTGTCGTACCAGAGGTACAGGATCGCGTTGTCGCCGTCGACCTTCGTGGCACCGGCGTCGACGATCGAGGCGTGACGCGAGCCGACGAAGTCCATCGACACCGCGTCGGGGGCCGTGGTGAAGTCGATCTGGCGCTTCAGCGGCGAGTTCAGCGAGACGTCGCGGAGGTACTCCAGGACCTCCTCGCGGGTGGTCTCGCGGCCGAGCCGCAGGCTGAGGATCGCGATCGAGACGTCCGGCACCGGGACGCGGATCGAGCTGCCGGTGATCGGCGCCTTGAGGTCCGGCAGGGCCTTCGCGACGGCGGAGGCGGCACCGGTCTCGGTGATGACCATGTTCAGCGGCGCCGAACGGCCACGGCGGTCGGCCTTGTGGTAGTTGTCCAGCAGGTTCTGGTCGTTGGTGAACGAGTGGACGGTCTCCACGTGGCCGCGCAGCACGCCGTACTCGTCCGCCATCGCCTTCAGCGGCGGGACGATCGCGTTGGTGGTGCAGGACGCGCAGGACAGGATCTGCTCGTCCGGCTTGATCGTGTCGTGGTTGACGCCGTGCACGATGTTGGGCACGTCGCCCTTGCCGGGCGCCGTCAGGACGACCTTGTCGATGCCGGGGCGCAGGTGCTTGGAGAGGCCCTCGCGGTCGCGCCACTTGCCGGTGTTGTCGATGAGGATGGCGTCGTTGATGCCGTACGCCGTGTAGTCGACCTCGGACGGGTCGTTGGCGTAGATCACCTTGATCTCGTTGCCGTTGGCGACGATGGTGCTGGTCGCCTCGTCCACGGTGATCGTGCCCTGGAACTGGCCGTGGATGGAGTCGCGGCGCAGCAGCGAGGCGCGCTTGACGAGGTCCGCCTCGCCGCCGCCGCGCACGACGATGGCGCGCAGCCGCAGGCCGTTGCCGGAACCGGCCTTCTCGATGAGCAGGCGCGCGACGAGGCGGCCGATGCGGCCGAACCCGTAGAGCACCACGTCGCGGCCCTCGCCGCGCTCGATCTTGTTGGCACCCGTGGCGCCGACGACGGCCCCGGCGGTGAACTCGGCCACGGACAGCCCGCGGTCGTCGGCCTGGTACGTCGCGGCGAGCATGCCGATGTCGATCTGGGAGGGGCCGAGATCGAGGGTGGTGAGAGCCTGCAGGAACGGAAGCGTGTCGGTGACCGAGAGTTCCTCACCGGCGATCTGCCGGGCGAATCGGTGGGTCTTGAGGATGCTGACCACCGACTTGTTCACCAGGGAGCGGCTGTGGAGGAGGACGGTGACGTCCCGCTCCCGGTGCAGCTTCCCGATGATCGGGATCATCGACTCCGCGATCTCCTCGCGGTTCTTCCAATTGGTGAACGAGTCGTCATTGACAGTCACGAGTTTATCTTTCGAGCTAGGCGGCGCTCATATGGTAACCCGACCCCTGTTCGACCCTTCAGGGGGTGCCGCCTAGCGCGTGTAACACGAGAACGGGCGAGGTCAGGCGATCGGCAGGCAGACCGCCTGGGCCTGGAAGACGCGGTCCGCGGTCGACGTGTTGGTCATCGCGACGATCCAGTCGCTTCCCACCGTGTGGGAGGTCACCGCGGCGAGACCGCTGGGCTCGGTCCGGTAGAAGAAGCCACCACCGGTGGGCATCGTCCCGTCCGGGCACCTCGCGATGGCGAACTCGGTCTTGCCGGGGGCGACGGTCGTCTGAACGCTGTGAACGATCTTGGGAGCCTTCGCCACTCCGGCCGGACCGGTCGGACCCGCGGCGCCCTGCTCACCGTGATCGCCCTTGTCACCCTTGTCGCCCTTCGGGCCGGCGGGTCCCACCTGCCCCGGGTCCCCCTTGTCCCCCTTGGGGCCCACCGCGCCGCCCTTGCCCGCCGGGCCGGTGGGGCCATGGGGACCAGCGGGGCCGATGTGCCCCTGTGGACCGGCCGGGCCTTCCGGTCCGGTGGGTCCCTGTTCGCCAGCCGGACCGGCCGGGCCCGTGGGCCCCTGCGCACCGGCGGGACCGGCCGGTCCAGCGGGTCCGTGCGGCCCGGCCGGGCCCTGCGGTCCGACGCAGACGACCGAGTCCCCCACACTCCGGCACTCGTCGCCGCCCCCACCACCGGCGAAGGCCGCCGGAGCCGACAGCACTCCCGCACCCACCACCGCGGCCACCGCCACAGCGGTCCGGGCCACTCTGCGAGCGTTCATGATCTTCTCCTTCGGCGAGAGCCACCGGGCCGTGCACGGCGGTGACGGAAAACCCACACCCGATAACCGTGAGTGAATGCCTGTCACGATGCCCCAGCCGCCGGGGGCCCGCCATCCGGGAACCCCCGGAGGACTGGCCGAAGGGTCACCCTCCCGGCTTCCTCCCCCACACGTACACCGCGTCCCCCTGCTGGAGAGCGGTCCACAGCCGCTTGGCGTCGGCGTAGCGCAGATTGACGCAGCCGTGGGAGCCGACGCCCTCGTAGAGGTTGTTGTAGACGCCGTGGATGGCCTGGCCGCCGCTGAAGTACTGACTGAACGTCATCGGCGAGTTGTAGAGCGTCGACCAGTCGTCCTCCTTGCGCCGTTCGACGCGGAACCAGCCGGTCCGGGTGGGCAGCTCCGCCCGGCCCGACCGGATGGCGACGGGCGTGAAGGCCACCTTGCCGTCCAGGGCGACCCACATGATCTGGTGGCCCAGATCGACGCAGGCGACCCGGCCCTTGCGCTCGGGACAGCCGCGCAGCTGCTCGGGATAGTTCTGGGCCCACTCCCAGTAGAGGGCGGTGTACGTGATCGGCCCGGCGGAGCCGTCGGCGGGCACGATGAGCTGGCTCTCCTGGTACCGCTGGATCGCCAGGCAGTCGGCGGGCGACTGCGAGCCGTCCACCTCGAGGCCGAGCAGCTCTTCGACCTGGCGCTGATACGGGCCGTCGGCCGTCGAGCACTTCAGCGGGGCGCTCGCGGGCGTCGCGGGTGCGACGCCGTACGCGGGCAGGACGCCGACGGTGAGCGCCAGGGGCGCGGCGGGGATCAGCGCCCGCAGGGTGCGGCCGGTTCGGGGGAACTTCCACATGGCGCATACATGTGCACCGTCCGCCGAGCGCGTACCCCCGCCGGGCCGAACTTCACTCTCCCGCGCCGAGGCCGGACCCCGCCGGACCCCTGCCGGTAATCTGTAGCCCGGTCAGGCCACGTCCCCAGAAGGGTTGTTCCGCGGTTTGAAGTGCGATAGAGCGACGATGGCCAGAGCCGCGAGCCGCGAGCCGCGAGCCGCGAGCCGCGAGCCGCGAGCCGCGAGCCGCGAGCCGCGAGCCGCGAGCCGCGAGCCGCGAGCCGCGAGCCGCGAGCCGCGCGGGCATAGGGGACATTCGGCGCGTAGCTTCTCGGGGTGGCCATGCACCCTAGCCCGCCCCTGCGCGTACCGGTAGGGCACGAAGCCCCGCGGTGGAGCACCTTCCAGGCCCTGCGGACGCTCGTCGTCGCCGCCCGCACGGTCACCTCGACCGCCCGCGTCCTGGAGTCGCTGCCCGCCCTCCTGCGCGACGACACCCGTGTGTCCGTGGTGTTCGCGTACGACCCGACGTCCGCCTTCGACAACGGCGTCCTGGAGCTGCTGCACGACTCCGGTTGCCGGGTCATGCCCTGGGGGCAGTTGGGCGAGATCGACCCGGATCTGATCGTCTCCGCCAGCGAGAACATCGATGTACCGGACGGCGACTGCCCGGTCCTCGTCCTGCCGCACGGCATCGGCTTCCAGAAGTTCGTCCCGGACTCCCGGGCGCCGCGCACCCGGCTGTCCGGTGTGGTCCCCGACGCGCTCCTGGAGGCGGGGCGCGCCTGGCTGGCGGTGTCACACCCGGACCAGGAAGCCCAACTGCTCGCCAGCCATCCGAAGACCGCCGGTCGCACCCTGCTGGTGGGCGATCCGTGCTTCGACGAGCTGGTGGTGAGCGCGCGGCACCGGGACGCGTACCGGGCGGCGCTGGGCGTCGGCCCCGGACAGCGCCTGGTCATGGTGAGCTCGACCTGGGGGCCGACCTCCCTCGTCGGCCGGGAGCCGGGGCTGCCCGCGCGCCTGCTCGCCGCGCTGCCGTACGACGAGTACCGGGTGGGCGCGATCGTCCACCCCAACGTGTGGTCGGCGCACGGCTCCTGGCAGCTCCGCACGGCGCAGGCCACCGCGCTGGACGCGGGGCTGCTGCTGATGCCGCCGGTCCACAGCTGGCGGCCCGCGCTGGTCGCGGCCGACCTCGTCGTCGGCGACCACGGTTCGGTGACGCTGTACGGGGCCGCCCTGAACAAGCCCGTCCTGCTCGCCGCGTTCGGGAGCGACGCCGTGCCGGGGACCGCGGGCGCCGATCTCGGCCGGATGGCGCCCCGCCTCGATCCGGCCGGAGACCTGCGGCGGCAGATCGAGGACGCCGTCCAGAGCCATGAGCCGCAGCAGTACGCGGAGGTCGCCGGGCGCGCCTTCAGCGACTCCGGGCAGGCGCTCGCCCGGCTGCGTACCGCCGTATATCAGCTGCTCCAACTGCCCGAGCCGCCCTCGCGGCCGCCCGCCGCGCCGACCCTGCTCCCGCCGGATCCCGCGTCGGCGGCGGTCACTTCGTGGCGGGTGGCCACCGCCGTCGCCGAGGACGTGGGGCGGCCGGTGGTCACCGTGCAGCGGTTCCCCGCCGCCGTCTGCGAGGACTGGGCCGAGGGCCCGGGCCCGTACGTCCATTTGGCGTGCACCGACGAGGAGCGCGACCCGCGCCTGGCCGAGAGCGCGTCGGTCGTCGTCCGCGCCCGCCCGGCCGCGACGGCCGCCGGGGCCCTGGGCTGGATCCAGGACACGCTGACCCGGCTGCCGGGCAGCGGCCTGGCCGCGACCGGCGTCAGCGGGGCCGAGTGGCTGGTCGGGCTTCGGGACGGGCGGGTCGTCGAGGCGGCGGCCACCGGCCCGGCCCTGGACGCGGGGCTGTTGGCGGCCGCCGTGTACGGCTGTCTGCGCGCGGGCCGCCCGCTGGACGACACCATGGTGACGCTGAGGGTCGGCGGACTGCGCGACGCGGACGTCGTCCTGCGACTGCGCCCGCGCTGAACCGTCGTCGTACAGCGCGCCTTCCCTAGTCGCCGTCCAGCCGCTCGCGCAGCCCCTGCGCCTCGGGGCTGCCGCCCGCCTCGTGGATCTCCAGGGCCCGGACGAGGTACGGGCGTGCGGCGGAGCGCGGCGCGCCGCTCCGCTCGGTGATGTCGGCCAGTCGGACCAGGGCCTGCGCCTCGTAGTGGGTGGCGTCCTGTTCGTGCAGGGTGCGGGCGGCCTCGCGCAGTGCGCGCAGGGCCTCCTGGGTGTCGCCCAGGTGGTCGTGGACGGTCCCGAGGGCGGCCGTCGCCCGCGCCGCCATCCGCGCGTCCGAGCAGCCGAGGAGTTCGTCCCGCGCCCGGGTGAGCGTGGTCAGGGCGTCGGCGTGGTCGCCGTGGGCGTCCTGCGCGCACCCGAGGAAGTACGCCGCGATGGCCGCCCCGCGCGCCTCGCCCGCCCGGCGGTTGAGAGCGAGGGAGCGCCGGTACGCCTCGATGGCGCGGGCGGGGTCGGCGCGGTCCCAGTACCGCCCGAGGAACTCCTGCACGGACGCCCGCAGGACGATGTGGTCGGCGATCTCGGCGCAGCTCACGGCCGCTTCCAGCTCCGCGCGCGCCCGGTCGTCCTCGCCGAGGTCGAGCAGGGGCCGCGACAGCAGGCTCCGCAGCCGCGCCTCGGCGGCCGGCATCAGGTCCGCAGCGGCGGCGGCCGCGCCCAGCTCCAGGGACTCCCGCCACATGGCCAGGTGCCGGTGGTGCAGGAACAGAACGGTGAAGGCCTCCGCCAACTGCCATACAACTTCGTGCAGTTGCTCCTGCACGGCCGCCCGGAGCACCTGGAGGATGTTCGTCCGCTCGGCCTCCAGCCACTCCAGCGGGACCGGGCCGCCCGGCGAGGCGAACGGATCCGGAATATCCGCCAGCGGCCCGGAGAGGTCGGCGATGCGCAGGCGGTCCGCCCGGATCGCCCGGTCGGCCAGGGCGGTGAGGGCCAGGTAGTGCGTGACCACGCGCCGCGTCAGCGCCGCCCGCTCGCCGTCCGCCTCCTCCCGCTCCGCGCATTCGCGCGCGTGCAGCCGTACGAGGTCGTGCAGGCGGTACCGGCCGTCCGGGGAGCCTTCGAGGAGGCTCGCGGTCTCCAGTACCTCCAGGAGTTCCGCCGCGTGCGGAACGTCGATTCCGGCGGCGACGGCCGCCGTCGTGGTATCGAAGGCGCTCACCGGCGCCCATCCCAGGAGCCGGTAGAGCCGGGCCGCGTCGGGCCGCAGCGTGCGGTACGACGGGCCGAGCACGGCGGACACCTGGCGCTCCCCTCGCATCGACATTCCGGCGAGCCGTCCGGCCTCGTCGGCGAGCTCGTCCGCCAGGCCGGTCATGGTCAGCCGGCGGTCGGTGAGCAGCCGGGCCGCCACCACGTGCAGCGCCACCGGAAGGCCGCCGCACAGCTCCACCAGCCGCTCGGCGGCGGCCCGTTCGGCGGTCACGGCGTCCTCGCCGCAGCGGTCGGCGAGCAGCCGCATCCCGCCGTCCCCGTCCAGCGGGTCGAGCGAGATCAACCGAGCGCCGTCCAGGACCAGTTCGCCGAGTTTCCCGTGGCTGGTGACGAGCACGGCGCTGCCGGGCCCTTTGGGGACGAGGGGTCTGACCTGCGCGGGGTGGCTGACGTCGTCGAGGACGACCAGCATGCGGCGCTCTGCCGAGTGCGACCGGAACAGCGCGGTGCGCTCGGCGAGCGAGCGCGGCATCCAGTCGTCGCTCACGCCGAGCGATCTGAGGCACATGGCGACGGCCTCGGAGACGTCGCCGCCGGTCCCTGCGCGCAGGCTCGCGAAGTCCACGTACATCTGGCCGTCGGGGTACAGCTCCCGAGCCCTGTCCGCCCAGTGGCAGGCGGTCGCGGTCTTGCCGACGCCGGGCAGACCGTGGAGCACGCCGATGCCGACGGGGGCGGCGGCGCGGGTCCCGCCACTTCCGAAGCACCGGTCCAGGGCCGACAGGTCGGCCGTGCGGTTGACGAACGCGACGGTGAGGGCGGGCACTTGGAAGGGACGGACTTCGGGGCGCGTCGAGTGGGGTTGGGCGGGGGCGAGTTCGTCGAGCAGCCGCCGCAATTCCACGGCCGCGCCCGGGTCCTCGCGGAGGATCCGCAGGAGCCGCTGCGACCAGCGGTCCTCCAGGTCCGCCAGGGCACGCGCGTCCGGTACGCCGCGCACCGCCGCCAGCTCGTCCTCGGCGTCCCCGGCGGCGCGCGTGCCGTCCGTGCCGTCCGCGCCACCGCGTCGGCGGGCGAGGAAGCGCGCCAGCCGCTCCTTGGCCTGCCCCCAGGAGTCCGTGACCATGAGCCCGACCAGGCTCGTCGCACCCGACGCCGCGAGCGCGGTCAACTCGGCGTCCACCCAGCCCCCTTCATGTCTCCCGCCCGTCGGGCCGGTCGACACCACCGTAGAGAGGGCGGGCGGAGTTGGACAGCCCGACGCGCGGTCCGCGTTTCGGCCACCCCGGCCCCGCACGTCGATCGGATGATCCCCCCGGCCGAAGAGGGGTTCTATTGACCTGAGCCCCGCCACAAGCCCACAGCCCCACGGATCACACCCCGGAGCGGGTGCGCCCGCAGCACGGTCGTGCGACCGAAAGACGCGCCCCCCGGGCGCTACCCGCCACCTCCGGGTGGTGATTGTGATGATGCTCTTATCGTATTTAGGTGGGTGATGCGGATTTCACCGCTCGGGGGACCGGAAACGGCATTCCCCTCGTAAATCCGCTTTAGGCGCGCCTGGGAAATGCACCGTCCCCCACGGGAAAGGAGTTCCACCTTGACGTACGGGCGCCCCACCCTCACCAAGGCCGGCGGATTCCGCAAGGTCACGGGACTCAAGGACCACGGGCCCAAGGACGTCCTCGGCGGCAAGCAGCTCCTCTGAACACGGGCGGCTCGTGACCGCCTCGCGGTGCGAGTCCCGTCGTAGGCCTGCCGGTCGCTGAACCGGCCCGGCCATCGGGTGGCGGCGTCCAGCCGCCACCCGATCCCTTTGCCGTGAAGCGTGAGCCCTCCCCTTTGGACACTGCCGACCGGAGGCCGTAGCCGTGCCAGAGTTCCTTTCCCTGCGGGCCGTGCCCGCCTGGTTCGTCGTCCTGCCCGATACGGACGCGGCCGCCGCCCTCGCCGCCAAGGCGCTCGCCCACGTCAACCGGAGCCTGCCCCACGCCTCCGGCCGCCCCTGGCTGGTGGGCCGTTGGGCGCCCGAGACGATCGTCGCGGCGAAGCACCGGGGCGTACGCGTGGTCCTGATCGGCGAGCACACCGTCACGGCCCAGGAGGCGCAGCGCGCCGCCGCCGCGACTTCGGCGGGGTCCTCCCTGACCGCGCTCGACCGCTTCGCCGCCGCCTGGACCGGCAGCTTCCACCTGGTCGCCAGTTGCGGCGGGCGGGCCCTGGTACGGGGCGGCGTCGTCGGGATGCGGCGCGTGTTCCACACCGACCCCGCGCCGCCGGGCTCCGCAGGGGTGAGCCTGGCGTCCGACCGGGCCGATGTGCTCGCCGAACTCGTCGGCGCCGAACTTGACGAGCACCGGCTCGCCCTCGAACTGATCACGTCGGTGCCGTACCCGCTCGCCGGGTCCCCGATGTGGCGGGGTGTGCACGCGGTGCCCGGCGGCCACGCCCTCACCCTGGACGCGCGCGGCCGGGCCCGAACGACCCGCTGGTGGTCGCCGCCCGAGCCCGAGATCCCGCTGGCCGAGGGCGCCCTGCACCTGCGCGACGCGCTGACCGCCGCCGTCGAGGCGCGCACGCGCGGGCGCGAGCTGGTGACGGCGGATCTGGGCGGCCTGGACTCCACCGCCGTGTGCTGCACCGCCGCACACGGCGGTGCGAAGGTCGTCGCGTACACCGCCGCCCTCCACGACGAGCTCGGCGACGACGTGTCCTGGGCGCGGCGGACCGTCCAGGCCCTGGAAACCGTCGAGCACCACGTCGTCCCGGCCGAGGACGTGGCCATGACCTTCGACGGCGTCGACGTGCTCGACGACGTCCTGGACACCCCCAGCATCCTCACGGTGGACCGCAACCGGCGCATGCACATCGTGGCGCTGGCGGCGGCCCGGGGCTCGGGGCTGCATCTGACCGGGCTGGGAGGCGACGAGCTCCTCGCCGGAACACCCGCCCGGCTGCACGCCCTGGTACGGACCCATCCCCTCATCGCCCTGCGGCACATACGCGGGTACGGCGCGAAGTACCAGTGGTCCAGGGGGCGAACGGCACACCAGTTGCTGGACCGGCGCTCGTACAGGTCCTGGCTCGGCCGGGTCGCCCGCGATCTGACCGCGCCGCCCGCCCCCGTGGACGAGCCACTGCTCGACTGGTCGGTGCCGCCCCGGATGCCGCCCTGGGCCACCCGCGAGGCCGTCGACGCGGTGCGCACCCTGCTCCGCGACCGTCTGCGCGACGTCGGGCCGCGCGGCCGGGACCACGGCGAGCACCGGGAACTGGTCGCCATGGACGGCATCTCGCAGTGGACCCGGCACATCGGGCAGATGGCCGCCCCGCTCGGGATCACCGTCGCGGCCCCGTACTACGACGACCGCGTGATCGAGGCGGCCCTGGCGGTGCGGCCGCAGGAGCGGATCACGCCCTGGCGCTACAAGCCGCTCATCGTCGAAGCGATGCGCGGCGTCGTGCCGGAGGCCAGCCGTACGCGCGGCACCAAGGCCAACGCCACCTTCGAGGAGGAGGCGGGGCTGCGCCGCCACCGCGCCCGGCTGCTCGCGCTGTGCGAGGACTCGCGGCTGGCCCGGCTCGGGCTGGTCGACGAGCGGGTGCTGCGCGAGTGGTGCGGCCGCGCGCTCTCCGCGGAGACCGAGAGCTATCTGCTGCATTCGACCGTGGCCTGCGAAGTGTGGCTGCGCTCCCGGGAGACGACACCGTCCCAGGCCGGACCTCCGGCCGGCCGAGAAGGGTGAGCCGATGTGCACGCTGAAGCCCGAGGTCCTGCTCACCGAGACCGAGTACGGCAGGGCCCTGCTCGACCAGAGGCGCGCCGAGTACTGGACCCTCAACCCCACCGCGGCGCTCGTCCTGCAGACCCTGCTCGACGGCCACGGCGCCGAGCGGGCGGTGGCGAGCCTGGTCGAACGGTACGAGGGCGTCGACGTGCAGACGGCGGCGCGGGACGTCGCGCGCATCGTGGACGACCTGAGCTCGGCGGGCCTCATCGCCCCGTAGACCCCGTAACGGATGCGCCCGCGGAGACCGCAGGGACCCGCAGAGACCGGCAGAGAAGAGGAACGGAATGTCGACGCCCGAAGCGCTTCCCTACCGCCCTCGCTCCGTCCCCCTGGGCCGCCGTGTCGCGGCCCGGCTGGTGGTGGGCTGTGCGCACGCGCTGGCCGCGCTGCCGCCCGGCCGCATCCGCGCCGTCCTGGGCCTGCTGCGCAGGGGCGCCCGGCCCGCGACGCTCGCGGAGGCGACCCGGGCGCGCGAGACGGTGCTCGCCGTGAGCCTGGCGGCGGGCGGGCACAAGGGGTGTCTGCCCCGGTCGCTGGCCACCGTGCTGCTCTGCCGCTGCCGGGGCCAGTGGCCCACCTGGTGCGTCGGGGTGCGCACCCGTCCGCCGTTCGCCGCGCACGCCTGGGTGGAGGCCGAGGGCGAGCTCGTGGGCGAGGGCACGCCTGCCGACTACTTCCAGCGCTTCTTCGCGGTGGAGTGAGGCCGTGACGCAAGCGCCTCCCGTCGAGATCCGCCGAGCGTCCGACGACGATCGCGTGACGGCCCGGCCGGACGACCCTCCACGCACCAACGGCCATCGCGCCCTCCTGAGCCACCTCCGCCCGCAGCGCACCCGGATGCTCGCCGGGGTGCTCCTCGGCCTGCTGGGCAGTCTGATGGGGCTGGCGCAGCCCCTCGCGGCGAAGCACGTGATGGACGACATGGGCCGTGGGCAGCCGGCGGCCGGCCCCGTCGTCGCGCTCAGCGCGCTGGTGGTGGCGGGCGGCATCCTCGCCGGCCTCGGCCACTACGTACTGGACCGGTCCGCCGAGGCCGTCGTCTGCGCCGCCCGCCGCCGCCTGACCGACCGTCTGCTGCGGCTGCGCGTTCCGGTGGTGGAGCGCACCGAGCCGGGCGATCTGATCGCCCGCGCCACCTCCGACACCGCGCTGCTGCGCCAGAGCGCCCCCCAGGCGGTGTCGGCCGCCGTCACGGGCACCCTGATCACCGCTGCGACGGTCGTCATGATGGGGCTCCTCGACGCGGTGCTGCTCGGCGTCACGCTCGCCGTGATCGCGTTCGTGGGCGTCGTCGTCGCGGTGGTCTCCCCGCGCATCGGCCGCGCCACCCGGCACACCCAGGAGGCGGTCGGCCGCATCGGGGCCGCGCTCGAACGGGCCCTGGGCGCCTTCCGTACGCTCAAGGCGTCCGGCGCCGAACAGCGCGAGGCCGCGGTGCTGCACCGGGCGGCCGAACACGCCCGCCGCACCGGGGTGCGCGCCGCCGCGTGGGAAGCGGTCTCCGCGACCGTGTCGGCGGTGGTCGTGCAGATCTGCTTCCTCGTCGTCCTGGGGGTGGGCGGCGCGCGCGTGACCTCCGGCGCGATCGGCGTCTCCACGCTGGTGGCCTTCCTCCTCTACCTCTTCGCGCTTGCACCCAGGATCGGCCAACTGGTCGACGGGGTGGGCCAGTTCCAGATCGGCTCGGCCGCGGCCGCCCGCATCCGGGAGGTGGAGGAGCTGGAGGTGGAGGACGTGGGGGTGCCGGGTGTCGCGGCCCTGGCGCCCCCCGGACAGGAGCCGCTGCCCGCCACCGTGGCGTTCCACGAGGTGCGGTTCGCCTACCGCCCCGGGCTGCCGGACGTCCACCGACGGGTCTCCTTCACGGTTCCCGGCTGCGGTCTGACCGCGTTCGTCGGACCGTCGGGCGCGGGCAAGACCACCGCGTTCTCCCTGATCGAGCGGTTCTACGAGCCCGACGCCGGCCGGGTGTCCCTTGACGGCAAGGACGTACGGGAGTGGCCGCTGGCCGAGCTGCGGGCCAACATCGGCTACGTCGA
Source organism: Streptomyces melanogenes (assembly GCF_014649795.1). Taxonomy (GTDB): domain Bacteria; phylum Actinomycetota; class Actinomycetes; order Streptomycetales; family Streptomycetaceae; genus Streptomyces; species Streptomyces noboritoensis. Next base: position 229,193 of record NZ_BMTS01000001.1, on the reverse strand, counting down.
GCAGGACTCCCCCGTCCTCGCGGGCACCCTCCGCGACAACCTGACGCTGGGGGTCGGCGAGGCGACAGCGGACCAACTGCACCACGTCCTGCGGCTGGCCCGGCTCGAGGGCGTGGCCGACCGGCTGCCGCAGGGCCTTGACACCGACGTCGGACATCGGGGCTGCCGACTCTCCGGCGGCGAGCGCCAGCGCGTGGCGATCGCCCGGGCCCTGCTACGCCGCCCCAGGCTTCTGCTGCTCGACGAGGCGACCTCGCAGCTCGACGCGGCCAACGAGGCGGCCCTGCGCGACACCGTCGCCGACGCGGCCCGCACCACCACGGTCCTGGTGGTCGCCCACCGGCTGTCCACCGTGACCACGGCCGACCGCATCGTGGTCATGGAAGCCGGGTGCGTACGGGCGGTGGGGACCCACGCCCAACTGCTGGCCCGCGACAGCCTGTACCGCGAGCTGGCGACGACCCAACTGCTGCACCGCTAGCCCGTGTTCAGCCTGACTGGCAAGCAGGGTGGAGGGGGCCGGACTGGAGCCGGTCCCCTCCACCGGCGCGTCAGCAGCCGCTGGTGTGGATGCGACAGGCCGTGATCAGCGCGGCGGCGTGGTCCTCGCCGCCGAGGCTCTCGGTGCGGATGTCCTCGGGCAGGACCTGGAGGGCGTCGATGTCGTGCTCCATCATGGTGGACTCCTTCGTTCGGGAGGGACGGGCCGGACCCGGCGGGTCCGGCCGCCGGTGGCCGGGTGGCCACCGGACGTTCAGGGGTGGGCGCGTCCGCCCTCGGGCAGCCACGCGCGGGGCCCGCCGAACCGCATGCGCAGCAGCGGCGCGAGGCTTCCGGCGAGGCCGCCGGCGTACTCGGCGAGCACCGTCTTGCGGTTCTCGTCGGGCACCAGCAACCGGCCGTCGTACCGGACCGCCTGCGCCGCCAGGTGCTCGACCAGCAGCTCGGCCCCGGCTCGGTGGTGCGCGTCGCCCGTCAACTCGGCCGCGTCGAGCAGGAATTCGGCGTTGCCCGCGAGCCCGTGGCAGGTCGACGTCGAGTCGGTCGCCCTGCCCGCCCGTACGGCGAGGGCCGCGCCCTCCACCAGCTCGCGCAGGGCGTCGTCGTGCGCGCCGGTGGCCGACCAGAGCCGGACCAGGAAGGTGCCCACTCCGGACGAGCCGCTGCACCAGTGCCGGGCCAGGTCGGGCGAGTCGGAGAGGTGGCGGGCGCGGTCGACCGGCCACAGGGCACCCGCGGGTCCCCGGCGGGCGGCGGCGGCCAACGTGGCGCCCGCCTCGACGGCCACGCCCAGGAAGCGCTCCTCCCCCGTGGCCTCGGCCGCGAGCAGCAGGAAGGTGCCGACCCCGGCCACGCCGTGCGCGAAGCCGTAGTGCCAGGCTCCCGCGAGGGCGGACGCGAAGTCCTCGGGCACCGGCCAGAAGATCCCCTCCGGGGTGCGCCGGGCCGCCGCGAGCAGCCCGTCGGCGGCCCGGGTGGCACGGTCGAGGAAGCGCGGGTCCCCGGTGGTGCGCCAGAAGTGCAGCTGGGCCAGACCGGATCCGGCCGCGCCGTGGCAGACGTCGGGGTTGGGCCACTCGACCGGGAGCGCCAGGGCGAGGTCGGCGGCGCGGGCGGCGAGCGCGGTGTCGTCGAGCGCCCGGGCCGCGTCCAGCAGGGCCCACGCCGTGCCGGAGCGGCCGAAGTGCAGGCCGGGGAGGTTCCCGGGCAGGGCGTCCCGCCGGTCGGCGGTCCAGTACGCGGCGGACCGCAGCCCTTCGCGCAACGCGTCCCGGGTCACGGGCGCCGATCCGGCGCCGTCCTCGTCCCAGTGGCGCAGCGCCCGGGCGAGTACGCTCACGCCGCCCGCCGAACCGTGCTGCACGGCCACCGGGTCGCACGTCTCGCCGAACGCCTCCGAGGGCCAGAGCCGTTCGGTGTCGTGCGGGCGCATGGTGGCGAGGAGGTGGGCGACACCGTCGTGAAGCAGGCGTGCGCGGGTGCGCACGGCGTCGACGGGCTCCGGGTCCGCTGCCGTACGGGCGGCGGCGACCTGCACCAGGGACCCTCGCGCCTCCCCCGCCCCGGTGACGAACTGGCGTGCCCGCTCCAGCGTCCACCGCTCGGCCGGGTCGTCCCGCATCAACCCCCGTATCAGCGGCGAGAACCGGCGTACCAGCGGGTTGTCGCGGGCCAGCAGCTCCACGAGCCCGGCCAGGCGCTCCTCCTCCGGTCGGCCCCCGTCCCCCGCGCCCGGCCGGTCCGCCGCGAACAGCGGGTCCGCGCCGGTCAGCGCGTGCAGCACCGTCGCCCCCAGGGCGTACAGGTCGACGTCCGGCGCCAGCGCGGGCGCCACCTGGTCCAGGGCGCGCAGTTCGGGGGCGGTGTAGCCGGGGGTGGCGCCGAGCACCCAGAGTTCGCCCTGCCGGGCCGCCATCTCCAGGTCGATCAGCAGGAGTTGGCCGTCCGGCGTGACCATCACGTTGTTGGGGTTGAAGTCGTGGAGGGTGACGCCCAGTTCGTGGGCGGTGCCGACCAGTTCGACGAGCTGCCAGACCAGGGAGTCGGCCGTACGGTCGTCCGGGCAGCCGGTCCCGTCCTGGATCAGGCGCTCGGCGACGGTACGCCGCAGGGTCGCCCCGGGCACGGACTCGGTCGCCAGGAACTCGCTGCCCTGCTGCTCGAACACCTCCACCAGGCGCGGGACCCGGTCGGGGCGGGCGCTGCCGAAGCGGTCGAGCAGCGCCGCCTCCCGGCGCAGCAGATCGCGGACGTCCAGCCCCTCCAACCCCGCCCCCACGTGGGGGCGGGCCTGCTTGACGACGACCTGGGCGCCGGTCCTGGTGTCCTCGGCGCGGAACACCCCGCCCTTGTTGGAGTGCTGGATCGCACCGCGCACGAGATAGCGGTCGTTCAGCAGCACCGGCTTGGCCGTGGCCTTGCTGCGGGCCGGGGCCGCCGGGCGGTCGGGGAACGGGTCGCCCGCCCAGGCCGGCGGGCTGAACCAGGCGTTCCGCTCGTCGGCGACCGGCCGCCCCTCGGGGTCGGTCAGCCGAGCGGCGAAGCAGCCGTCGGCCGTCAGGACCGTGGCGGCGGCGAACACGCCGTACCGGTAGTACACCTGACTGCCCGGCAGATAGCGGCGGTCGGACAGCACCGCGGGCCCCGGCAGCCCCACGGTGGCGCGGTGCAGTTCCTCGGCGAGCAGGCGGAAGTGGTCGTCGTCGGCCGGGTACACGGTGATGAACTTGCCGCCCCCGCCGCGCTCGTAGCGCCCGGAGACGAGGGCCGCGACCCGGGCGGGGCTGCCCGCGAACTTGAACGCGGCCCGGTGGGCGACGAGCACCTCGGCGGCCCGGGCCAGGGTGAGGGGCGCGGAGAGCGGGGTGGCCGAGACGTGGAGCTTCCAGCCCTGGGCGCGGCGGGCGGCCCCGGCGGGGACGACGTGGCACCAGAAGTCACCGGGCTCCACGTTCCAGTCCGCCCCGGCGGCGGTACGGGCCACCACCGCCCGTACCAGATCGGGCAACAGCGCCAGGTCCGCCGGACGTTCGGCGCGGGCCCGCCGGGGTCCGGGCAGGGCCGGAGCCGGGGCGGGCGGCGGCGGCGCGGGCAGGGTGGACACGCTGTTCGACCTCACAGTTCGCAGGAGGAGGAGCGGAAGGAAATAAAGGGGGCTAGAGCTGGGGCCGCACGTAGTCGTCGCCCCAGCTCGTGTCGAGGATGTCCGCCGCGACCGTCGCGGTCGCACCCCCGCGCACTCCGGCCGCCGTCCCCGGGCCGCCGTTCGCCGTGGTGACGCACGCGCCACCCACCAGCAGGACTGTGAGGACGAGAAGACAGCGGACTGCTCCGGGCATGGCACGGCTCCAGGGTCGGGAGGTCATGAACTCATGGACACACGGGGTCCCAAATGTCGGCCTGGCGGGGTTTGCCCGGCCGGACGACCAAAGTCCATCCCGGCGGGCCCCGTTGGTCCAGCGCTTTGACCTGGCAATACCCTGCATGGCACGGAAGTCGTACGGCCGCATTGCGGGGGAAACTCATGACTATCGGGGCAAACTTGGACGGGCTGCCGCAGCTGGACGCGAGAGCCGTCGCCGTCTTCGAGTACGTGCTGTCGCGGGGCAGCCTCAAGCGGTGGCCGCCCGACGCGCCCCCGGCGCTCGGCCTGACCCAGGAGGAGGTCGAGGCGGCCTGCCGGACCCTGCTGCTGCTCCGGCTGCTGCGCCCCGCGCCGGGCAGACCCGAGGAGCTCATACCGGTCAGCCCCGACGCCGCCGCGGCCGAGGTGGTGGGTCCGCTGGAGGCGCGGCTCGCACGGGACGCGGCGCACGCCCAGTCCGTCCGCGACGAGTTGCACTCCCTCATGCCGCACTACCGCGCCGCCCGGCGCGGGCGCGGCCACCGGGAGGGCATCGACCTGCTGCCCGACCTGTCGGCGGCGTCGGCGATGCTCACCGAGGCCGCGGCGGAGTGCCGGGAGGAGGTGTTCAGCATCCAGCCGGGCGGCGGCCGCGCGCCCCACCGCCTCGGGGACGCCATCGACCGCGACCTGGCGATGCTCCGCCGGGGCGTCCGGATGCGCACGCTCTACCAGCACTCGGCGCGCGCCAGCCTGTCCACCCAGGGGTATGTGGAGACGCTCGCCGAGGCCGGTGCCGAGTACCGCACCGCCGCCGAACTGCCCGACCGGGCCGTGGTGTTCGACCGGGCCGTGGCCTTTCTGCCCCGGCGGGCGGACGGCGGGTCGGGCGAGGGCGCGGTGCTCGTCCGGGACCCCGACGTGGTCGCCTACCTCTGCCGGGTGTTCGAGCAGCACTGGTCCGGCGCGACCCCGTTCCTGGGTACCAGCGAGGCCGCGTACAAGGAGGTCGGACACAGTCTGCGGCGGGCGCTGGTGGGGCTGCTCGCCGAGGGCGCCAAGGACGAGGTGATCGCCCGGCGCATGGGCATGTCCCTGCGCACCTGCCGCCGCCACATCGCGGACCTGCTTGAGGAGCTGGGCGCCGAGAGCCGCTTCCAGGGCGGTGCGCTCGCCGAACGCGCCGGACTCACCGCGCCCGAGGACCCGGTGGCCCGGGATTGCGGCGGCACCCCGCACGAATGAGCCGGTGCCCGGTGTCACCCCGGCCCACCTGCGACGTCGCTGCGCCCATGGGGCAGGATGGCAGCCCGTTCGGCGCGTACGCGGACCGCCGAACGAGGCTTCGCGCACGACGAACTGACAGGTGACAAGATGGCGACACTTCACATACGGCGGCCGGTGGCGGCCCTCGCCGTTCCTCCGGCCCCCCACGGCGTCTCCCCGGCCCGACACGCCTCGGAGGGTGTCCGTTGACCCGGGGCCTCGTCGTGCACGACTGGGTGGTCGCCGCCATCGCGGTGGCCGCCGGGCTCGTCGCCGCGGTGCTGTTGCGCGCGCTGCTGCGGTGGCTGGGCAAGCACGCGCTGCGCACGCGGTGGAGCGGGGACGACATCATCGTCGACGCGCTGCGCACCGTCGCCCCCTGGGCCGCCGTCATCGCGGGCACCGCGGCGGCGGCCTCCGCGCTGCCGCTCACCACGCGGATCGCGGCGATCGTCAACCACTCGCTGACCGCCCTGCTCATCCTGATCACCACGCTCTCCACGGCCCGGGTGATCGCGGGTCTGGTGCAGTCGGTGGCGCACTCGCGGACCGGGGTGGCCGGGTCGGCCACCATCTTCGTGAACATCACCCGCGTCGTGGTGGTCGCGATGGGCTCGCTGGTCGCCCTGGACACCCTGGGCATCTCCATCGCGCCGCTGCTCACCGCCCTCGGCGTGGGCGGGCTCGCGGTGGCGCTCGCGCTCCAGGACACCCTGGCCAACCTCTTCGCGGGCGTGCACATCCTCGCCTCCAAGACCGTGCAGCCGGGTGACTACATGCGGCTCAGCAGCGGCGAGGAGGGGTACGTCGTCGACATCAACTGGCGCAACACCGTGGTGCGCAACCTGTCGAACAACCTGGTCATCATCCCCAACGCCCGGCTCGCGCGGACGAACATGACCAACTACAGCCGCCCCGAGCAGGAGCTGTCGATCCTCGTCCAGGTGGGCGTCGGGTACGACAGCGACCTGGAGCACGTCGAGCGGGTGACCCTCGAAGTCATCGACAGCGTGATGGTCGACATCACCGGCGCGCTCCCGCACCACGAGGCGGCCGTCCGCTTCCACACCTTCGCGGACTCGCGGATCAACTTCACCGTGATCCTGGGCGTGGGCGAGTTCAGCGACCAGTACCGCATCAAGCACGAGTTCATCAAGCGCCTGCACCAGCGCTACCGCGCCGAGGGCATCGCGATCCCGGCCCCCACCCGCACGGTCTCGCTCCAGCACGACGAGCAGACACCCTCCTCACTCGTGTCGTCCCCGGTCCCGGTCCCGCATCCGCGCGAAGCACCGGACTCGGCCCGGGCGGACCTCAAGGGCTAGCGCGTGGCCGGAGGTGCGGTCTTGACGGTGGCCGCACCACCCGGCGAGCGTATTGCCGCCGTATTGCGGGTTCGTGGCCATCGCGGCCGGGCGCTTCTCCCCGGCCGCCGCCGGTTCTACGGTCCGTCGTGGCGCCCACACGAGGAGAGTTGCCCATGGCACCGGACCCGTCCGACGAGATCGCGTACGACCGCAGACGGCTGCGGCAGTGGGCGCGCGGGCGCGCCCGGTCGGCCGGGCTCGAACGCCGCGATCTGCTCAAGCTCTTCGCGGCCGCCTCCGCCGCCGGACCGCTGGGCCTGACGGCGACCGAGGCGGCGGCACGGGAGAGTACGAACGGGGCTTCGCCCGGCATCGTCAAGCCGCTCCCGCCCGAGGTGTTCACGGTTCGCGGCTCCAACGCGGAGACCAACTTCGCCTCGCTGCGCGGCACCGGGCTGCTCACCCCCGCCGACCACTTCTTCGTCCGCAACCACACCGCCACCCCGCACATCGACGCCGCCGACTGGAGGCTGAAGGTGTGGGGCAGCGGGCTGACCGGCGGGCCGGTGGAGTTCGGATACGACGAGCTGCGCGCGCTGCCGTCGGTCAGCCGCACCCTCTTCGTCGAATGCGCGGGCAACGGCCGCAGCTTCTACACCACCCAGCAGGGCCAGCAGGTGACCGGCACCGCCTGGACGCTCGGGGCGATCGGAGTCGCGCACTGGCGCGGGGTGCGGCTCGCCGACGTGCTGCACCGCGCGGGCATCGCACCGCACGCCGTCGACGTACTGCCGCGAGGGCTCGACGACGAGGTCGTCAGCAACGGCGTGAACCTCGGCCGGGTGCGCCGCCCGCTGCCCGTCGCGAAGGCGCTGGACGACGTGCTGCTGGCGTACGAGATGAACGGGGAGCCGCTGCCGCCCGACCACGGCCATCCGGTCCGGGTGATCACGCCCGGGTGGGTGGGCATCTCCTCGGTGAAGTGGGTCGGGGACATCGAGGTGAGCGACGAGCCGCTGTACACCCCGTGGAACACCGACATGTACCGGCTGTTCGGGGCCGCCTACCCGCCCGGCGGCAGCGCCCCGCTGACCCGGCAGACCCTCAAGAGCGCCTTCGAGCTGGCGTCCGGCGCGACCCTTCCGGCCCACCGCCGCACGGTGCTCACCGGGCGCTCCTGGTCGGGCGGCGCCCCCGTGCGGCGGGTCGACGTCAGCACCGACGCCGGTGGCACCTGGCGCCGGGCGCGGCTGCACGACGCGCCGCGCCGGGGCAGTTGGGTGCGCTGGTCCACCCCCTGGGTGCCGCGCGAGCGGGGTCCCGCCGTACTGCTCGCCCGTGCGACCGACGCCTCGGGCCGCGTCCAGCCGCCGACCGCCGTGCACAACACCCAGGGCTACCTCTTCGACGCGGTGGTCCGGCACCCGGTGACGGTCGTCTGACCTGCCCGCAACGTGACCGCAACCCCCTCCGTGGTTGTTTGGGGGGCTGGCACCGGACACCGTACCGAAGGGCCGTGATCCTCATGTCCGACCGGAACGCGGAGAGCGACGCGAGCACGGGGCACGCGCGCGTGGAGCTGACGCCCGCCGCCGCCGAGTTGCTGCGGCGGCTGCGGGCGGCCCACGGGCCACTGATGTTCCACCAGTCGGGCGGCTGCTGCGACGGCAGCGCGCCCATGTGCTACCCGGACGGCGAGTTCCGTACGGGAGGGTCGGACGTCCTGCTCGAACGCCTCGCCGTCGACGGGGTGGAGGAGCCCGTCCCGTTCTGGATGTCGGTGAGTCAGCACGAGGTGTGGCGGCACACCCGGCTGATTGTCGACGTCGTCGAGGGGCGCGGCAGCGGATTCTCCCTGGAGGCGCCGGAGGGCGTGCGCTTCCTGATCCGCTCCCGCCTCATCTGACGGCCACGCCAAAGCCCCCGCCCCGGGTCAGTCCCGGTCGCGCACGGCCACGATCCCGTTGAACACGCCGACGTACGCGGTACCGTCCGGGCCGATCGTCACCGGCGCCCAGTTGTTGTCGTACGCCGGGCCGGTCCCCGTCAGCCGCTTCCAGCGCACCGCGCCCGTACGGAAGTCGACGGCGGTCAGATACCAGGCGTCGATGCCGAGGGCGTTGGGCTCCTTCTCGTAGAAGTAGAGCAGCCCATTGGCCGTCGAGAGCTTGGGAACCGTCGAGGGGGAGCGGACGGCGCTCTCCCACACCGTGTCGCAGCCGCTTCCGTCCGGGCGCACGTCGATGCGGGTCGCTCCGCCGGTCACGCTCCTGCCGAAGGTCAGCGAGGTCACGTTCTCGTAGCCGTAGTTGTTCTCGACGACGATGCTGTTGCCCCAGGTGATCAGGGAGTTGTCGGTGGTCGACCGGCCCGATCCGAAGACCGGGATCTTGCAGACCAGGCGCCGGTCGTCGGGGACGCCCGCCCCGCGCCGGTAGACGACCACGTTCATGCGGTCGTCGGCGTTGTCGGTGATGGCCGCATAGCCGTCGCCGAAGAGGTCGGGGGTGGTGCCCGACCCCTGGTTCACCGAGCCGGGCTTGGTGCCCGTGCCCCGGTCGTACGTCTGGCGCCACTGCACCACCGGGGTGCCGTCGGCGCCCGCGCGGAAGCTGTAGAGGGCGTGGTCGGAGACGATGGAGACGCCGTCCTCGGCCACCGAGAAGGAGTTCTGGATCTCCTCCCCCGGCAGCTCGACCGAGCGGATCCGGCCCGTGCCGGGGTCCACCGTGCCCACCCGGCCGAGCCGCGTCACCCACCAGATACGGCCCTGCCAGTCCGGCATCACGGAGGTGACCGGGTCGCAGGTGCCGCTGGGGAAGAGGTTGGTCCAGCTGACGCAGTCGTGCGGGACCACCCCGGTCAGGTCCCAGTCGTCCACGACGGCGAAGCGCCAACCGCCGTCCCCGGTCCGCTCGTGCGCGATGCGCAGGATGTGGTGGCGGGAGTCGGCGAGGACCACCCGGTCCTCGTTGTCGAGGTAGAAGTAGGCGCCGCCCGAGGTGTCCTTGAAGATCTTCGAGAAGTCCAGGCGGGTGATCGCCTCGACGGTGGAGGAGCGCTGCGGCAGCTGGTACTCCGCGAGGGTGGCGAGCGTGCGCGGTTCCAGGAGCTTCAGCTTGAAGCCCTGGAAGGTGCCGCAGACGGTGATCAGCCGCCCGGCCGCGTCGAACGTCGCCGTCGCGCACTCGCCGCCGAGTGCCGCGATCTGCTCGCTGGTCACCTGCGGATCCCGGCCCAGCGGACCGGCGTACGGATGGGTGCCGCTGCCCCAGGCGTCGCCGTGCATCCCGCTGCGCCCGTTGGGGGCGAGGTAGGGGTGCTGGGCGGGGGCCGGCCCCGGCACCGGCCGGGCGGTGGCGGGGGCGCCCTCGTACTGGCTGACCAGGCGGTGGCCGGGCGCCTTGGGTATCTCGGCCGCCCCGGCGCCGGTGGGCCCGGCGAGGGCGGTCGCGCAGACGGTGAGCGTCAGGGCCAGTGCGCGGGCGAGCGCTCTGCGGGACATACGGCTCCTCTGGGTGCGTACGTCGGCATGCGTACGTGGTCCACACGTACGCCGTGTACGTACATCGGGTGTCGCGCCGGCGCCCGACGCTAGAGCCGCAGGGTTGAAGTGTCCATGGAAACGATGGCCGCTTCACACACGTTTCATGATCGGCCGGTGCTCAGGCGGAGAGCCGCCGTTCGAGCGGGGTGCGGAAGCTCGGACGGACCCGCACGTCGCCGAAGAAGGCCGTGAGCTGGACCGACTCCGCCTCGATCGCGGCGGCCGCCTCGCGGCCCTGGTCGGCGAAGACGTGGGTGACGATCTCGCCGTCCGGGCGCTGGGCCCAGCCGCCGACGATGCGGCCGTTCCACCACACCGAGGGGCCGATGTTGCCGGTGCCGTCGAAGAGTTCGGCCTTGTGGCCGGTGTCGAGGTACCAGTCGCGGTGGCGCCAGCCCATCGGGGTCGGGTCCAGGCCCGGGAGCAGGGCGGCCCAGGGCTCGGGGTCGGGCGGCGCGGCCAGCTGGCCGGGCAGGGCGTGCCCGGGGCCTTCGTCGAGGTCGACGTCGACGGCGTCGGTCCTGGCCAGCGCCTTGCGGGTGTCGGTGAGGGTCCAGCCCGTCCACCACTTCACGTCCTCCGTGGTGGCGGGCCCGTAGGCGTCCAGATAGCGGGCGACGAGCTCGGCCCTGGCCTCGTCGGCCGCGAGCTCGGGGTGCGGCTCGGCGACGGTCCAGCGGAACTGGCTGGACGCCCAGGTGCCCAGCGGTCGGCCGCGCCGGATGCGGCCCTCGGCGGCCAGGACCCCGAGGAAGCGACTGGTGATGCGGGGCCGCGCCTCGTACGGCTTGCCCGGGGCCTGGACGATCTGCGACTTCAGGTCCGGTACGTCGTCGGCGAGTTGGGCCGCCGTCGCCTCGCCGCGCTCGGCGAGCGCGGCCAGGACCGCTTCCTGGGTGGCGGCGAACCACTGGGCGTCGAAGCCGAGTTGCTCCTCGATGACCTTCGCAAGCCCCGCGCGCTCACGGACGGCGACGGCCCGGGCGGCCGCCGCGTCGGCCACCGGGGCGAACGCCGTGGGCAGCACGAACATGGTGCGGCGCATGCACAGCATCCGTACGAGTGAGTGGTCCTCGTACAGCGCCCGTTCCAGCTCCGCCACCGACGCGTTGCCCATCCGCGCGGCCGCCGCCAGGTACACCGTCGCGGGGTCGGTGGCGTGCAGCGCCACCAGTGCGTCCGCGACCGCCTCGGGGGTCGCCGCGCGGGTGGCGGGGGTGAGGAGGTGGCGGGGGCCGAGGCGGGCGCGCCGCGCCGCGGCGGTGATCTTCGGGCGGGCCGGGGTCATGGCCTGAGGCTACCGACCACGCTCGCGGTGGCGTTCAGCCCGTCCTGGATGGTGGGGGCCATGCTCGTACCGGCGAGGAAGAAGCCGAGCAGCACACAGACCATCGCGTGCGAGGCCTTGAGGCCGCCGCTGCGCAGGAAGATCACCGCCAGCACCACGAGCAACAGCACCACCGAGATCGAAATGGCCATGGCCAACCTCCTCCACCGCGCCGGAATTGCGGCATTCGGCGGCCAGTGTGGCGGAGGAGGCGGGCCGGTCGGGCGTATGGCGTGTCCGCCGTACGGGTGTTGACTGCGGGTGACGACCCGTGAGGCGAGTGGCGCGTGCGACCCCGGTATGCGGCCGGTACTACTCTCCGTGTGCGCGGAGGAAGGCCTCCAGGCCCGCGAGGTCGTCGGTGTTGATGTGGTCGACGTCGGCGGCGAGCAGTTCGCGCCACAGGGCGTTCCGCTCGGGTCCGGGGAGGTCGGGGGTCGCCCAGAACCGCACCCGCTGCCGGTGCGCGTGGGCCTGCGCCACGATGGCGCGCAGCTTCTGGCGCTCGGCGGCCGGGAACGGCCCGGCGCCCAGCCAGCTGAAGCTCTGCGTCCAGTTGCTGCTGATGAGCGGGATGAAGGCGGCGGTGGCGGCGGTGCCGAGGTCGTCCAGGCGCCCGTCGTAGAACGCGTACCGCACCTTCTGCGCCTCCATCGGCACCCGGGCGGCGCGGTCGCCGGAGACGACGGGCGTGACGGCGCCGGTCGAGACGCGGCCGTGCGCGTAGCTGGTCAGCATCCGGCGGTAGGGGCGCAGCCGCCGGTCGAGTTCCAGGTAGGCGGCGGCGCCGTCGGTCTTGATGTCGACCAGGAGCTGCACGGGCCGGTGGTAGCCCCGGTACACCGAGCCGTGGTGGGCGCGGACGCGGGCCAGCAGCGGGTCGAGGTAGAGCGTTTCGAGCGTACGCGTCGGGTCGAGCTGGGAGGGGTCGTGGGCCACCAGGAGCTGTCCGTCGACCAGGAACACATCGGCCTCGACGCTGGTGAACCCGTGGTCGAGGGCGTCGAAGAGGGGGTGCGGATGCTCGAAGTCGTTGTGCGCGTGGGTGCGGCGCAGCGGTCTGGGCCCGGCGGGGTGGGCGCGTTCGGCCGCGCTCGCGGCGGGCGCGATGGCGGCGGAGGCGGCGGCCGCGGCGAGGGCGGCGACGGCGCTGCGGCGGGTCGGTCGAGCCATGGGGTGCTCCCGGGGCGGTGGGACGGGCGGACGCGACCGAGTATGCGTGCGCACCCGCCCCAACGGGCAGGCTCCTTCGCAGAGTTGGCCGGTACTTCGCCGCCCGGACACCCGGTGGCCGCGCGGGGCGACCCGTATCGCAGGCACGTTACTGCTCAGTCACCCCGAGAGTTCGGTCCACTCCGCCGCCCGGTCGCACCACCGCTCAAGGAGCGTCCGGTCGTGGCCCACCGCGAGGAGGGACGCGGTCGTCTCCCTTCGGTAGCGCTCGACCGCCGCCACCAGGGCCGCCGTCGTCGACGCGTCCAGCATCGCCGTCATCTCGTCGCAGACCAGCAGGCGCGGGCGCAGCACCAGGGCGCGGGCCAGGCAGGCGCGCTGGAGCTGGCCGTCGCTGACCTCGTGGGGGCGGCGGTTGAGCAGGTCGCCGCCGAGGCCGACGAGGTCCGCGAGTTCGTCGACGCGCTCGCGCACCTCGATCTGGCGGCCGGTCGCCCGCAGCGGCTCGGCGACGATCTCGCGCAGCCGCAGCCGGGGGTCGGCGGCGAGCCGGGGCGACTGGAAGACGACCCCGACGGTGGTGCGCTGCGCGCGCGGGGCGCGGTGGCGCCACTCGGTGACGAGGGCGCCGTCGAGGGTCACCGTGCCGTTGTCCGGCCGGTGCAGCAGCGCCGCGACCCGGGCCAGGGTGGACTTGCCGCAGCCGCTGGGGCCGAGCAGGCCGACCGCCTCGCCGGGGGCGACGGCGAGGCTCACCTCGCGGACCACGGGCCTGCCGCGCTCGTACCCGGCGGTGATGTTCTTCAGATCAAGCACGGCCGGGCTCCTCCAGGTGGTGACAGGCGACCCGGCCGTCGAACGGCGGCCGGGTGCCGCACTGGCCGGTGGCCCGTTCGCAACGGGGTGCGAACGCACAGCCGTCCGGCAGATCGCCCAGCTCGGGCGGCATCCCGGGGACGGGCGTGAAGGCCCGCTCCGGGAGCGCTTCGAGCAGGCCTTGAGCATACGGGTGACGGGGTCCGGACCCGCCGAAATACGAGGTTGCGTCGGCGAGTTCCACGACGCGCCCGGCGTACATCACGGCGACCCGGTCGGCGATCCGCTCGGCGGCGGCCAGATCGTGGGTGATCATCAGCAGCGCCCGGCCGTCGTCGGCGGTGCGGCGCAGCTCGTCGGCGGTGCGGTCGACCAGGTCGCGGTCGAGCCCGGTGGTCGGTTCGTCGGCGAGCAGCAGCGGCGCGTCCCCGACGAGGGCGAGCGCGGTCGCGGCCCGCTGGGCGAGGCCGCCGGACAGCTCGTGCGGGTAGCGGTCGAGGTGCCCGAGCGGGAACGCGGCCCGTTCGGCGGCCGCCTCGGTCGCCGCGCGCAGCTCGCGCCTGGGCGTTCCGGTGAGCTCGCGCAGGGTCTCCGCGAGCTGCGCCCGGACCGTCCGCACCGGTGTGAGGTGGGCGGCCGGGCTCTGCGGTACGAGACCGATGCGGCGGCCCCGTACCGTACGGGCGAGTGTGCGTTCGTCGGCGGCGAGCAGGTCGACGGGGTCGCCGCCGCCGTGCAGCACGGCGCTGCCCGCCGTCTGGGCGTTGCCCGGCAGCAGGCCGAGCAGCGCCGAGGCGAGGACGGACTTGCCGCAGCCGCTCTCGCCGACCAGGGCCAGGCACTCCCCCGCCGCCAGGTCGAAGGAGACGTCGGTGACGGCGGCGATGTGGCGGCCGCCGCGCATCCGGAAGCGCACGGACAGGCCGCGCACCGAAAGGACCGTGGTCGCAGCGGCCTTGGTAGCAGCAGCCTTGGTCACAGCATCAGCTCCGATCGGCGGCGCGGGTCCAGGCGTTCGCGCCAGGCGCCGGCCAGGCCCGCGACGGCGAGGGTCGGCACGATGAGCAGCAGGCCCGGGAAGAGGGTCGGCCACCAGTCCCCGGCGAGCAGCGAGCCGCGGGCGGACTGGACGAGGTTGCCGAGGCTGGCCTGGTGGCTGGGCAGGCCGAGGCCGAGGAAGGAGAGAGCCGACTCGTGCCACATGGCGTGCGGCACCATCAGCACCGCCGCGAGCCCGGCCTGCGGCAGGACTCCCGGCAGCAGATGCCGGGTCGTCACCCGCAGCCGGGAGGCGCCGCCGGAGATCGCCGCGTCGATGTAGGGGCGCGAGCGCAGGGACAGCACCTCGGCGCGCACGATACGGGCGGTGGAGAGCCAGTGCGTCACGGCGACCGAGGCGATCACCGGCCACACCCCGGGGCGGAACATCGCGACCACGAAGATGCCGAGCAGCAGGTGCGGCACCGACGAGAACACGTCCACCAGGCGCATCACCAGTCGGTCGGTCCAGCCGCCGAGGGCCGCGGCCGCCGCGCCCACGAGCGTGCCGACGACGGTGGCGACGAGCGCGGCCACGACACCGACGAGGAGCGAGATCCGCAGCCCGTAGACACAGCGGAGCAGCAGGTCGCGGCCGACGTCGTCGGTGCCGAACGGGTGCTCCCAGGACGGCGGGAGGAGCTTCTGCGACAGGTCGACGGCCTGCTGGTCGAGGTGGACGAGCGGCGGTACGAGCAGGACGGCGAGGACCGCCGCGACGAGGATCACGGCGGAGGCGCGGACCCGCAGCGTCCGGGTGGAGCGGCGGGTGCGCCCGTGCGTCCGCCACACGGTGTCAGCCATCGAAGCCCACCCTCGGGTCGGCGATGCCGTAGAGCAGATCGGACAGGAGGTTGCCGAGCAGCACGGCCGCGGTGGCGAGCACGGTCAGCGCGGCGAGCAGCGGGAAGTCCACGGAGGTCGCGGCCTGCACGGTGGCGGCGGCGATGCCGGGCCAGCTGAAGACGGTCTCGACGAGGAGTGCGCCGGTGATGAGTTCGGGCACGCGCGAGCCGACGAGGGTCAGCATCGGCAGCATGCCCGAGCGCAGGGCGTGGCCGAGCAGGACGGTCCGCTCGCTCAGCCCGCGCGCGCGGGCGCCGCGCACCGGGTCCTCCTCCAGGGCGTCGGCGACGCCCTGGCGTACGTACAGGAAGAACCAGGGCAGTTGGGAGACGCCGAGGACTGCGGCGGGCAGCACGAGGTGGCTCGCCACCTGGCCGAAGGTGACGGTGTCGCTCGCCGTGTCGGTGAGCCCGCCCGCCGGGAGCACGTCCAGCTTCAGCGCGAAGAACCAGATGGCGAGCAGCCCGAGCCAGAAGGCGGGCGCCGCTTCCAGGGTGTACGCGGCGGAGCTGACGCACCGGTCGAGCCAGCCGCCGGGGCGGCGCCCGGCGAGCACGCCGAGCCCGGTGCCGAGCACGATCGCGACCAGGAAGGCGGTGGCGGCGAGCAGCACCGACCAGCCGAGCCGTTCGCCGATGACGTCGGCGACGGGCTGGCGCAGCACGCTGGAGTCGCCGAGGTCGCCGGTGAGGGCGGCGGTCAGCCAGTCCCACCAGCGGGTGACCAGCGGCTGGTCGACGCCGAGGTTGGCGCGCAGCTGGTCGAGGTTGTCCTGCGAGGCGGTGAGCCCGGCGGTGCCCGCGTAGGCCTTGACCGGGTCGAAGGGGGAGGCGGCGGCCACGGCGAAGACGCCGAAGGTCACCACGAGCAGGACGGGGGCGGCGAACAGGGTCCGCCGCCCCGCCATCCGTGCCATCGGCCCCCAGGGGAGGCGGCGGCTCACTTCTTCGGCGCCCAGGTCTCGACGTTCCACCACGGGCCGGAGGCCAGGCCGTGGTCGTGCGGCTCGGTCTGGGTGGAGAGCCCGTCCCAGCGGTCGTTGACGACGTAGAGGTGGTCGATGTGGGTGAGGAAGGTGTAGCCGGGGTTCATCACCAGCTCGCGCTGGACGGTGTCGTACGCGGCCTTGCGCACGGCGGTGTCCCCGCTCCGGCGGCCGTCGTCGAGCGCCTTGTCGACGGCCGGGTCGGTGAACCACGCCATGTTGTTGAAGCCGTCGCCCGCGAGGGAGGACTTGAGCAGCGTGTACTGGTCGAAGTCGGGGTCGCCGGGCGAGCCGCCGCCCGCGAGGACCGCCTCGTCCTTCATCTTCGGCTCGATGACCTCCCAGGTGCCGGACTGGGTGGTGATCTCGATGCCGGCCTTCTTGGCGTCGGAGGCGTAGGCGAGGGCGTGGTCCTGGCGGAGCTTGTCGCCGGAGAGGTACCAGAGCGGGAAGGCGGCGCGGACGCCGTCCTTCTCGCGGACGCCGTCGGCGCCGGGCTTCCAGCCCGCCTCGTCCAGGATCTTCTTCGCCCCGGCGAGGTCGTGGGGCCGCTCGGTGCCCTTGGCGAACCAGGGGCTGCCGGTGGGCACCGGACCGTAGGCGGGCTTGCCGGCGCCGTCGAGGATCTTGTCGACCATCGCCTTGCGGTCGACGGCGAGGTCGAGGGCGCGGCGCACGGCGGTGTCGCCGGTGACCTTGTTGCCGGTGGGCAGGGTCACGTTGCGGTAGTCGTAGGTCTTCGCCGTCCAGGTCTTCTTGTGCTTGTCCTTCGCGAAGCCCTGGGCGAGGTTGGGCGGCAGGATCGCGCCGTCGAGGTCGCCGGAGCGCAGCCGGGTGGCGCGCACGTCGTCGTCCTTGATGACCGCCATGGTGAACTTCTTCACCTTGGGCGCGCCGCCCCAGTACGACGGGTTGGCCTCGAACGCGATCTTCTCGCTCTTGGACCACTTGACGAGCTTGTACGGCCCGGTGCCGACGGGCGCGGTGGCGAAGTCGCCGGTGTTCACGTCCTGCTTGCCCGCGATGTGCTCGGGCACGATCGGCAACACGGTCCGCTGCGCGAACGGCGCGTAGGGGTACTTGAGCGTGAAGACCACCGTGTCGTCGCCGTCGGCGCGGACCTCCTTGACGGCGTCGAGCTCGCCCTTGGAGGGGTTGTTGGTCTTCGGGTCGAGGATCGTCGAGTAGGTGAAGACGACGTCCTTGGCGGTGAACGGCTGCCCGTCGCTGAACGTCACGCCCTTGCGGAGCTTGTACGTGTAGGTCAGCCGGTCGGAGCTGACCTCGGGCAGGGCGACGGCGAGCGCGGGCTTCAGCTTCATGTCGACGTCCTGCGTGAGCAGCCCGTCGAAGATCTTGGAGTTGCCGTCCTTGCCGTAGCCGAGGAGCGGGCTGAGCGTCTCGGGCTCGTAGGCGATGCCGACGACGGCCGTGTCCTTGGCGGCCGTGCCGCCGCTCTCCCCGCCCGGGTTCGAGCAGGCGCTCGCGGTGAGGGCCAGTGCTCCGGCCAGCGCCGCGGCGCCCGCTCCTCGCATCGCCCCGTGGATCGAACGGGCGACCATGCCCCACACCCCTTATTGAAGATCGACTGTTATTGCGAATCGATCGCAACAGCTCGCCATTTAAACAGTCCGTAAAGGGGCGGTCAAAAACGGGACACTCGGCGCAGACTATGCGGGTCCGGGCAGCCCCACGATCTCCGCGACCGACGCGCGGTGCTCACCGGCCGAACCCAGCGCGCCCTGCGCCGACTTGGCCCGCTTGAGGTAGAGGTGCGCGGGGTGCTCCCACGTCATCCCGATGCCGCCGTGCAGCTGGACGCACTCCTCGGCCGCGTGCACCGCGACCCGCGAGCAGTACGCCTGCGCTACCGCCACCGCCAGCGGCGCCTGAGGGCTGCCGGTCGCCAGCGCGTCGGCCGCGTTGCGCGCGGCGGCCCGCGCCGACACGACCTCCAGCCAGAGCTGCGCCATCCGGTGCTTGAGCGCCTGGAAGGAGCCGACGGGTCGGTTGAACTGCTTGCGGTCCCGGGTGTACGCGACGGTCTCGGTCAGGCACCACTCCGCGACGCCCAGTTGCTCGGAGGCGAGCAGCCCGGCCCCGGCGAGCAGCCCCCGACGGACGGCAGCCCGGCCGGTGTCCGCGTCGGCGAGCAGCGTGCCGCGCGCCCCGTCGAGGGCGACGTCGGCCAGCGGGCGGGTGAGGTCGAGCGGGGTGAGCGCGGTGACGGTCACCTGGTCCGCCTCGACGGCGTAGAGCCCCTGCCCGGTAGGCACGAGCAGCACGTCGGCGGTGGCGGCGTCGGCCACGGTCCGCACGATCCCGTCGAGCCCGCCGCGCAGCCGCAGCGAGTCGGGCCCGTACGAGAACGGCACGGCCAGCGCGGCGGTCTTGCGGCCGGACGCCAACTCGCCGAGGAGAGACGCCACTTCGGCGTTCGTGGTGTCGAGGCCGAGCAGCGTCTCGGTGGCGACGACCGAGCTGGTGAGGTACGGGACCGGGGCGACGCTCCGGCCGATCTCCTCCAGGACCACGGCCGCCTCGCGGTGTCCCGCGCCCTGGCCGCCCAGCTTCTCCGGCACCAGGAGACCCGCGAGCTCCATCTCGGCGCCGAGCGCCTGCCAGAGGCGGGGGTCGTAGGGGGTGTCGGACTCGGCGCGGGCCAGCGCGGACGGGGTGTCGGTGCGGTCGGCGAGCAGGGAGCGCACGGCGGCCCGGAGGTCTTCCTCGGCCTCCGAGTACAGCAGGTCGGGGGCGGTCTCGGTCATCGGGCCAGGTCCTTCCAGGCGACGTCCTTGTCGTTGCGCGGCTCGGCGGGCAGCCCGAGGACGCGCTCGGCGACGATGTTCAGGAGCACCTCGCTGGTGCCGCCCTCGATGGAGTTGCCCTTCGAGCGCAGATACCGGTATCCGGCGTCGCGGCCGGTGAAGTCGACGAGCTCGGGCCGGCGCATGGTCCAGTCCGAGTACAACAGCCCCTCCTGCCCGAGGAGTTCGACCTCCAGGCCGCTGATCTCCTGGTTGAGCCGGGCGAAGGCGAGCTTCATGCCCGAGCCCTCGGGTCCCGGCTGGCCCGCGACGAGCTGCTGGCGCAGCCGCTCGCCGGTGAGGCGGGCGACCTCGGCCTCGACCCAGAGGGTGAGGAGGCGCTGGTGCAGGTCGTGGGTGCGCAGTTCGGGGCGCTCGCGCCAGGTGCGCGCGACGGGCCCGATCATCCCGCCCTCGCGGGGCAGCCGCATCCCGCCGATGGAGACCCGCTCGTTCATCAGGGTGGTCTGCGCGACCCGCCAGCCGTCCCCGACCTCACCCAGGCGGTGGGCGTCGGGGATGCGGACGTCGGTGAGGAAGACCTCGTTGAACTCGGCCTCGCCGGTGATCTGGCGCAGCGGCCGCACCTCGACGCCGGGGTCGGTCATGTCGCAGATGAAATAGGTGATGCCCTGGTGCTTGGGCAGGTCGGGGTCGGTGCGGGCGATCAGGATGGCCCAGCGGGCGAGATGGGCGCTCGACGTCCACACCTTCTGCCCGGTCACCACCCAGTGGTCGCCGTCACGGACCGCCCGGGTACCGAGCGCGGCGAGGTCGGACCCCGCGCCCGGCTCGCTGAACAGCTGGCACCACACCTCCTCGCCGACCCACAGCGGCCGCAGGAACCGCCGCTTCTGCTCGTCGGTGCCGTACTTGAGCACGGTCGGCGCGGCCATGCCGAGCCCGATCCCGATCCGGCGCGGGTCGTTGTCGGGCGCGCCGGCCGCCGCCAGCTCTGCGTCGACGACCGGCTGGAACGAGCGCGGCGCGCCGAGCCCGCCGAGGCCCACCGGGTAGTGCACCCAGGCGAGCCCGGCGTCGAAGCGGGCCTTGAGGAAGTCGACCGCCTCGGTCGTGGCGGGCGGGTGCGCGGCGAGCAACTCCCGTGTACGGGCGAGCAGTTCGTCGGCGCCGGGCTGCTGCTCGCTCACCGGGCGACTCCGTCCGGGAGCACGACCACACGGCCGGTGGTCGTGCCGTCGGCGACCCGCTGGACGGCGGCGGCAGCGTCCTTCATCGCCACGCGCTCGCTGATGAGCGGTTTGACGGCGCCCTTCGCGGCGAGCTCGGTCAGCTGCTCGTGGCAGCGCAGGATCGACGCGGGGTCCTTCTGCGCGTACAGCCCCCAGTGCAGACCGACGATCGAATAGTTCTTCACCAGCGCGTGGTTGAGGGCCGGGGCGGGGATGCTGCCGCTGGCGAAGCCCACGACGAGGATGCGGCCCTCGAAGGCGACGCACTTGGCGGACTTGGCGTACGCGTCGCCGCCGACCGGGTCGTAGATCACGTCCGCGCCGCGCCCGCCGGTGGCCTCCTTGACGGCGGCCACGATGTCGTCGGTGCGCCGGTCGATGACCAGGTCGCAGCCCAACTGCCGGGCGATCTCGGCCTTGTCGGCGCCGCCGACCACGCCGATGACCTTGGCCCCGGCCGCCTTGCCGAGCTGGACGGCCGCGCTGCCGACCCCGCCTGCGGCGGCGTGCACCAGCAGCGTCTCGCCCGCCTGGAGGTTGGCCCTGCGGTGCAGCCCGAACACGCCGGTCTGGTAGCCGATGTGCAGGGCGGCGGCCTCGGCGTCGTCCAGCGCGTCGGGCGCGGGCAGCAGCGCGCGCTCGTCGGCGATCACATGGTCGGCGAGCCCGCCGAACGGCAGCACGGGGTTGGCGATGACCCGCCGCCCGTCCTCGGTCTCCCCGCAGATCTCCACCCCGGGCGTGAACGGCAGCGGCGGCTTGATCTGGTACTGCCCCCGGCACAGCAGCGCGTCCGGGAAGTTGATGTTCGCGGCGCGCACCTTCAGCAGCACCTGCCCCGGGCCCGGGGTGGGGCGCTCGACCTCTTCGAGCCGCATCACCTCGCCCGGCTCGCCGTTCTCGTGCACTCGCCATGCCTGCATTCGGGGCCTCCACGCACTGTAGGCGGTACGGCTGCGTACCCTTGCCACATCGCATACTAAGCGGTCGCTTGCCGCTGAGGGAACAGGCAGAGGCGAGGCACTGTCTCTTCTCCCCCGCCGTACCGCGACTACGCCCGCTTGGGCCGCGCCCGTACGTGCATCCGCTCACCCTGCGGCCCGAACAGGCTCAGGTACTCCACCGGCGCGTCCCCGGCCGGCCCGAACCAGTGCGGCAACCGCGTGTCGAACTCGGCCGCCTCCCCCGCCCCCAGCACCACGTCGTTCCCGGCGAGCACCAGCCGCAGCCGCCCCGCCAGGACGTACAGCCACTCATAGCCCTCGTGGACGCGCGGCTCGGGCTCGCCGCCCACCTCCCGGTCCACCACCTTGTACGCCTGGAGGCCGCCGGGCTGGCGGGTGAGCGGCACCAGGGTCTTGCCGCCGCGCACGATCGGCTTGGCCCGCACCCGGGGGTCCCCGACCGGCGGCGCGCCCACCAGGTCGTCGAGCGGCACCTGGTGGGCGCGGGCGATCGGCAGCAGCAGCTCGAGGCTGGGCCGCCGGTTCCCGGACTCCAGGCGGGAGAGCGTGGAGACGGAGATCCCGGTCGCCGCCGACAGATCGCCGAGCGTGGCCCCGCGCTCCTTGCGGATCCGCCGGAGCCGGGGGCCGACGTCGGTCAGCACGTCGTCGAGTGCGCGTTCCTCGTCCATCCGTCCATTGCAGAATCGGCAAGGCGGATTGTCAATCGGGCCTGCTCGAAGGGCACTCCCGCGCGGCGGCCAGCTCCTGGAACTCCCAGTGCGTGATCACCATGTCCTGCTCCTGACCCGGCGTCAGCCCCGCGAGGCGGACGGATCCCTTCCACCCCCGTGCGGCGGCCGCCTGCTGGTGGGCGAAGACGAACAGCAGTCGGGGGAACGCGGCGAGCAGCCGGTCGAGGAGGTCGGCGTCCGGCGGCTGGTACAGCACGATCGTGAACGGCCCCGACTCCGCCTCGTGGCGGGCCAGCAGCCGCCGCAGGGTGTCGTCGTCGCACTCGAAGCCGTACCCGATCGAGGCGACCACACAGGCACGCACCTCGGCGACCACGCTCTCGACGAAGCCCGCCCCGTCGTGCCGGGGCGCGGGTTTGCTCATGAGCCAGGGCTTGGGCGTCTCGCTCGCCCGGCGTACGTACATGTCCGCGGTCTCCTTGAGCGTCGCCCCGAGGAGCGCCACCCGGTCGTCACCGCTCTCCACCACCAGACGCAGCTGATCGGCTGCCTCCTTGGGCACCCGGGCGAACGGCACCACGACGTCGACGATCTCCTGCCGGTGCTCCCGCAGCTTCACCTTGGGCAGGAAGTGCGTGACCGCCTTGCGCATCGCGCAGCTGTCCCCGACGTTCTCGACCGGCCGCTCGGTCAGCAGCCCCTGGGCCACGGCGTAGCGCGAGTGGCCGCGCGCGTAGGCGAAGGTGGCGACGCCCAGGATCTCGGCGGTGTGCTCCAGGGCGGCGTCGGAAAGGTCGGAGATACGTCCGACGAGGAAGTCGGTGACCTCCGGATACGGCAGCGCGCCCTGGCGCTCGATCAGCGGCCGCAGCGACGTGGCGATCTTCTTCGGGGGCCGGGTGGGACCGTACTGCGGCCTCCAGTCCACCATGTCGAACCGCCCGAGGTTCAGCTTGCCGAGCCCGCTGTCGGGAAGCTGGCGCCGCCGGACTCCGGGCAGCGTCACCGGCAGGACCACGAAGGCGTCGTCGGTCCCGGCCCGCTCGGCGTCGGCGACGATCGCCTCCACCATCACGTAGTACGAGTCGAGCGCGTGCGGCGACAGCAGGATGATCATGCCGTGGCAGTTCTTGATCTCGGTGAGCACCTTGCCGTACCAGGTGTCGCCGCCGTTCAGGATGCCCTTGTCGACGATCGGTTCGCAGCCCAGGTCGACGAGGTGCGCCTCGAGCGCGAAGAGGTAGGCCCGGCAGTCGCACCCCGACTCGGGGGTGCACTGCGAACTGTGGCTGAGGAAGATCCGGGGACGTGCCATGGCCGCTACTCCCCCGGGCCGGAGGTGTGCGGTATCGGGAGCAGCCGGTACCAGCGGACCGCGCCGGCGTCGACGGTCACGGTGGCGGGGGTGTCGTCCGAGCACGGGGTCACGGTCCCGCCGAACAGGTCGAGCAGCCGTGCGTCGCCCGGGGCGCCCAGGTCGTCCGGGGTGACGTGGATCGCCTCCCGGTTCGCACCAGCGTTGGCGACGCACAGGACGATCTCGTCGCCGTGTCGCCGTACGACTCCGTGCAAGCCAGGGCGCGACAACGGGAGTTCACGGCAGTCACCTCGGGACAGGGCGAGGTGGTCCCGGCGCAGCTCCAGCATTCTTGACACCTCCGGGTCCTGGTTCTGGAGGAGCGACAGGGGAACGATGGGGCATCCGGGCAGGCCGAGCAGCACACGCAGGGCCAACGCCGTTCGCCCGGGTGCGGTCAGGTCGTCGGGCAGCAGATGGCCCCACTGCGCTCCGGACCTGGCCGCGCCCAGCGGCAACTGGGCGTTGACCAGTGCGTTCCTGACCAGTGCGCCTTCCGTCAACCCGATGATCAGTTCCCCCTGCAGAGCCCGCACCACGACATCACAGGCCACGAAGGCGCCGGTGGCGCCGAAGTCGGAGTCCGCGGTGGCGGGGAGCCCGGTGGTGTGCGTACCGATGAGCACCCGGTCGTCGTAGCCGTCCAGCAGGTGGCGCACATCGCGCAGTACGTCCGCGTCGAGGCGGCGGTCGCCGACCAGCCGCAGGCCGTCGACGTCGTGGTCCAGCCACTGGCGCATCGAGTTGAGGATCCGGCCGACCGCGTACACGGCCCGCAGATCCATGTCGACGACGATCCGTACGCCGTGGTGGTGGGCGGACATGAGCAGTGACGCGAACCCTCCGAAGTCCCCCAGGGAGCCGGGAATTTCCTCGCCGGGGATTCCCTCCACGTCGCCGCTGCCGGTCGGGGTGATCGGCCCGACCGTCAGGCACGTGACGCCGACCGCCCGGATGGACTCCATCGCCTCCGCCAGGTCCACGAACGTGACCGGGTCCCGGCCCGCCCGTACCACGGCGATCACCTCGCCCCGGATCCAGCCGGGCACGTCCACCGGGTGAGCCAGGGCTTCGGTGTCCGGTGTGACGACGTACTGACGGCCGTCGTCGGTGGTGAGCTCGACCGGGCCGCCGGTGCCGGAAACGGCCCACTCGCCGCCGGGGAGGGCGAAGACGCGGTCGGCGCAGAAGGCCAGCCGTCGTACGTGAGGTACGGCCGCCCCGTCCACGAGCTCCCAGAGCAGCAGCCTGGAGTCCCCGCCCACGGCGGTGATCCAGCGGCCGTCATCACTCATGGCCAGGGAGGTGATCTGCCAGGGCGCGGCGCCGCAGTCGACCAGTCTCTGGTCGTCGCCGATCACCCGCGCGCAGACCGTTCCATCCGCATGCGCCCAGGCCACGGATACCGCGTCCGCGGTACTGGTAACGGCGGTGACGTCGGGGGCCCCGGCCCCCTCCAGCTCCCAGGGGCCCTCGACCCTCAGCACACCCGATCCGTCGATGAAGGCCGCGCACTCCCCGTCCTGCGACAGCCAGAGCGTCCGAACCGGGGTGGTTTCTGCCCAGCTGACCATATGCCGCCCCCTGTCCAGGAGGAGCTGGCCGTCCCCGATGCCCAGCTGCACGAGTCTCACCGTATGACTCGACGTGAACCGCACGAGGAGCGCCGCGTCCCACTCCCGTTCATGGGAATCCAGCCTCCCCGAGGCCACTTCGTACGTGATCGCCGTTCCCCCCTCGATCCAGGCCAGGAACCGCCCGTCAGCCAACACGCTCAGGGACTTCCGTGGCGGGCCGCCGTCCTCGGCGGGGAGGCGGCCCCTCTCCGTCCCGTCGTCCGCGTACAGCACGATCGTGCCGTCCGCCAGCAGGACGGCGTACCGCGCGCCCTCCCCCACCACACCCGAGGCGACCGCCACCTCGTCGGCGTTCCCGAGGTGCGCGATGCCCTGGGTCGGTTCGCCGTTCGTGGAGAGCCTCTGCACCACGGTGAAGGGGAGGCGGACGCTCTGGTGCTCCTCCAGCTCCAGCCGCACCGGCGCCGACCGGGGCGCGAGCACGCTCGCCACCTCGATGCGGGCCGTCCGCACCCCCGGAGCCGACACCGTACGCACGCCGTCGACGGGCGGGCAGCTGAGCACCAAGCCGTCGGAGCGGGCCACCACCCCCACGGGAATGTCCCGCCGCACAAGCGCCCGCGCCCCCGCCGTCACGCCGGGCGGGCGCGGGAAGTCGTCCACCGGCGGGGCCAGGCCGAGGCGTTCGGAGGAGGCCACCTGGATCCGCCAGGCGTCGTCGTAGCGCCGCACCCCGCTCGGCAGACGCGGCACATAGTGCAGCGCCCAGCGCCCGACCTCGTCGCCCGAATCGCCGATGGCCGTGACCGCGTGCAGGACGCGCCGCAGTTGCTCCTCGATGTACTCGGGGGTCGAGGTGGCCGGGAAGAGGTCGGCCCACAGCAGGTCCTCGAACCAGCGGGCGACCGGCTGCGCGCCCAGATGCGCCTCGACCAACATGTCCCGGACGTCCTGGACGAATGGGCGGGGTCGGAGTGCGAGGCGTCGGCGCAGGACGGCCGCCGCGGCCGGATCCAGCACCAAGGAGTGCTCGCTCGCCGCCTCCACCAGCGGGGAGAACCACAGCTCGGCCTCCAGACCCGCCGCCGAGCGCGGCAGGAAGCGCAGCCGGGCGCGCCGCAGCAGCGGCCGCTCCACCCCGGCCGCGAGCGAGAGGCACTCGGCGAGCCGGACGAGCTGGGGACGGCTGCGCGCGAGCCGCGGGATGTACTCCTCCATCGTGCGGTCGGACCGTGGCGGCAGGTGCGCCTCCGGCGCCTCGGGCTGGGTCACGGGCGCTCCAGCCAGCCCCGCACCCGCGCCGTCGCCCGCTGCGCGTGCCGCAGCGAGACGCGCCGGTCGAGGGGGACGAACGCCACCCTCTTGCGCAGCACGGCCGGATAGTCGCCGCTCTCGTACGGGGTCAGGCAGACGACGGGGCAGCCGGAGTGCGCCACGGCGTGGACGAACGCGCGCCACTCCTGCGGGCCCGCGACGCCCTGCCCGGCGAACGGCGGCCGCATCCGGCCGAGGTCGGAGAAGAGGATCACGGGTGTGCCGGGCGGCGGCGGCCGGTACGGGTCGATGGTGAGCGGGTCCTGGCGCACCACCCCGCGTCCGGGTGCGCCCCGGAACCTCAGCACCTCGACCCGGTCGCGTCCGGCGATGCTGCCGACCAGGTCGCGCAGCCACAGTCCGTCGTCGCGGAACGGCGCCATGCCCGGGCCGTGGTCGAGCAGGAGTTGCGCACCGCGCCGGGTGCTCAGCCGCCGCCGGCGCGGTACGGACCGCAGCGCCTGGCGGCCCGCGACGCCCCGCAGCAGCGCCCGCTGGTCGACCTCCCTGCTTTCGACGGGGGTGGCGACCGCCGCGAACATGATTCCCCGGGCCCAGTCCTTCTTCCAGGGCGGCTCGTGGGCGAGCGGGACGGCGGCGGCCCTGCGCTCCGGCAGCCCGGGTCCCGCTTCCGTGCCGTTCGCCTCGGTGGCCGGGGGCGCGGGTCCGCCGATCGCGGTGAGCGAGAAGTCGACGGGCCGGTGGGCCAGCAGGACCGCCCGCTCCGCGCCGTCGCGGCCGGGAACCTCCTCCTCCGGTCCGGAGCGCTCCGGCCGCTCCGCGCGCGGTCCCCGCTCCGCGGCGATGGCCCGGGGAGGCGGCGCGGGCGTGCTGCGACGCGGCCCGCCGGACGCCCCCTCCAGCCGTACGGCCGTCGGGCGACCGGCACCCGCGACGACGGCCCGTACGGCGTGGCTCTGCGGCGGGGCCGTGGGCGTACGGTTCCCCTGCCCCAGCAGCGCGGCCACGGCGGCGGCGGTGGCCAGGTCCGCGGGCTTCAACTCGGCCATGGCCCGCACCAGATCACCGAGGAAGAGCTCGCCGCGCCCGCTCACCCGGTGGGCTCCGCTCCGTCGCGCCGTTTGCGCAGGGTCACCGCCTCCAGCGCGTCCCACTCGGGCGTACCGGGCACCACGCCGAGCTGCTGGCTGGCCTTGAGCGCGTCCAGGTACTCGGCGGTGCTGGGCCCGGCCGCCGGATCCTCCAGCTTCTTGCGGACGTCGAGGATGTGCTCGGCGACCTTGTCCGCGAGCTCCGGTTCGTACCGCTCGCCGAGGTGCGAGTCCGCGACCTTCAGCAGGTGTTTCTTGGTCGGAGACCGCAGCTCGAAGACGATGCAGCGGCGCAGGAACGGCCGGGGGAGCTCGCGTTCGTCGTTCGTCGTGATCACCACGAAGGGCGCCCGCTCCGGCGGTACGGAGACCGACTGCTCGTCGTCCCACGGCACCGGGAACGACAGCGAACCGAGCGGCCCCAGCAGGCTGTTCGGCAGGTCCGGGTCAGCCTTGTCGATCTCGTCGATGAGGACGACCGACCGCTTGCCGCCGGGAGCCGCGAAGGCCCGCCACAGCGGGCCCTTGGTGTAGTAGTACCCCATGTCGTCGACGAGCTGCTGCGCCTGCGCGTCGTTGAGCCGCTTCAGCGCGTCGAACCGCCACAGCAGGTCCTCCGGCTCGGTGCGGGCCGTGACGACGTGCTCGTAGTACTCCCAGCCCAGGATCCTGGCCACGTTGGGTGCGAGGGTGGACTTGCCGGAGCCCGGCGGGCCGAAGAGGAGGAGGGGGCGCCCCGTCTTGAGGGCGACGTTGACCGCGAGGACGACTTCGTCGTCGTCGAACACGTACACCTCGTCGTCGGCGGCGTACCGCCCGGGATCTGCCGCCGGGCCGCCGCTGCCCTTGGGGTCGAACTCCTTGTCGTACCGCAGCACGCGGCCCTCCCTCGACGGTGCGTCCGCAAGTCATTGTGCACGCCGGCGCGCCCTCTCACCCGTGGACGCCGGAACGCGGTACGAGCTGCACTCCCGGCAGCCCGCTGCGCAGCGCCTCCAGGTCGAACTCCCCTTCGGGCAGCGGGAATCCGAGCACGCGCAGGCGCTCCGCGCGCGCGAGTGCCGCCATCGCGGCGACCCCGGGGTTGGGCGCCACGTCGAGGAAGACCACTCCGGTGCGCTCGAGCGCCGTGAGGTCGCGGAGGGCCGGGCACGCGGTGATCCTTACCGTACGCAGCCGGCGCAGCCCGACGAGTCCGCCGAGGTCCGTCAGGGCCGGGCTGTCCGCGATGACCAGGGTGCGCAGCAGCGGCAGTCGGGCGAGGGCGGCGTTCGGGGACGCGGCGCCGCGCCAGACCACGTGATGGACGGTGCGGGCGAGCCGGTCCAGGTCCCTCGGCAGTTCGGATCCGGAGATCTCCAACGACCGGGGTGCGGAATCCTGTCGGCCCGGCACGGTGGCCCATGACTCGACCCGGACGGCCTCCGGGGCCGGCCGGGCGGCTGCTCGCGGCACCCGGGCGGCGCGCTCTTCGCGGGCCGCGACGAAGCGCCGGACCAGCTCGTGGGCGGCGGCGCTCCCGATCCGCTGCGCGGCGCGCAGCACCATCGCCGCCTCCGGGCCGTCGGGGTCCAGACTCTCGGGCCCCGGCATGAACTCCAGCACCAGCTCCCCCACTTCGGCCAGCGCGTCGGCCTCGGCGGGCGTTCGGGGCGGAACCAGCTGCGCCAGCCGGAACTCGACCCGCTCGCGGACCGAAGGGGCGACCACGGCGGTGTATCCGAGCGCCGCCGCGGCCAGCAGATGGAGTCGCACCCGGTGCTCCGCGTCCCCTTCCGCGCGGTCCAGCAGCCCCTGGAACAGCTCCTCGGCGTCGCGCCGCCGGGCGTGGCTGAACGCCATGAGGACGACGTCCTGCCAGGCCGGTTCATGGGCCCTGGCCACGAGGATGCCGAAGTCCCCCTCCTCGACGGCGGCCTTCGCGGCGAGATACGACTGGAAGGTCCGGTGCTGGAAGCAGAGGTAGCCGGGTGCGGCCAGTCGGAGCAGGCCACTGCGTTCCAGCAGCCGGCCGAGTACCTCCTCGGGCGTCCATCGCCCGACGACGGCGGGAAGGGCCGGCAGCAAGTCGGCGAACAGGGCCACGGCTCTGGCACGCTCGGTCTCGGTCCGGTCGTTGCGGTGCATCCAGTAGGCCAGCCGCTGCAACAGCGCGGTCTGGGCCTCCCGCCCGAGCACGGCCGCCCCGGCTACCGTGATCTCCCGCTCCGCGTCCCGCCGGGTCAGCATCATGTCGAGGACGGCGTCATAGAGCTGCAACCGGGTGTGGGGCAGCAGGCCGCGCCGTTCCTCGTTGACGACGCACAGCAGCGTGCACAGCAGCGGGTTGCTCACCAACTCCCGCAGATCGGGCCGTTCGACGACGGCGGCCAGCAGCGCGTCCCGCCTCGACCCCAGTGCCGCCCTCTCCGCCCGTCCCTCCGTGGCCGCCAAGCTGACCGCGTACCAGCGGGTGATGAGCTCACGAACCTCCTCCGGGCTCAGCGGCCCCAGGTCCAGCGCCCTGAACTCCCATTCGCCCAGCCACGACTCGGGCACGGCGTGAAGCCGTGACGTCACCACGTACGAACAGTCCGGATACGCGGTGCGCAACTCGCCCAGCCATGAGCGGATGCCGGCCCGCTCGGACTCGCCCACCTCGTCGACGCCGTCGACGAGCAGGAGGGCTCGGCCGGAGGCCAGTACGCGCTCCGCCCAGCCCACCGGCTGCTCGTTCGCGATCACCACCCCCGTGGCGGCCAGGAAGTCCGAAGGGCGGGGCAGGCGATCCAGCCGTCCGAGGCTCCGTACCGGCAGGACGAAGGGGATGTGCTCGTGCAGATGGTCGCTCCCGGCCAGCTGGCCCCGCGCCGCCGAGACGGCCATGTGCCACAGCAGGGTCGTCTTCCCGGTGCCCGCCGCACCGCGCAGCAGCGTCCGCCGCCCCCCGGTCAGCGCGCTGCCCGCGGTCACCGCCGTGGGCCACCCGGCCTCGTCGAACGCCCTCAGACCGGTGAACAGGTCGCGCAGCGGCCAGCCGTGCCTCGGCCGCCTTGAGGGGACATCGACGCCGAACACCTCGACCCGGTCGTACCTCTTGGCCACGAACTCCAGGTAGCGGCTTTCGAACGCGCTGTCCGCGGTCGTCGCGGCGATGTCCTCCATCAACCCACCGTCCACCGAATCATCCACGCCTCGTTCTGAATCGAAATCACGTGCTCGCACTCAGCGACGAACGCCTCGGCCGCCTCAGGCGTCACACCCCCCGGCACCCCCTCCCACCGCACCGACAACCGCTCCAACTCCTCAGCCGTACGCATGAATTCGAGCTGCTGGTACGAGTACCGCTGCGCGATGGCATGCGCGGTCAGCGCGACCGACACCGACGCCACCACCGGCACCCACGCGGCGAGGCCGCCGACCGAGAACACGCCCGCCGCCGCGGCCAGTGCGGCGGCCAGGCCGCCGAGGGCCAGCTCCACACGGCCCGCCAGGACGACCTTCCGGCGCATCCATTCGGCCTTGGGCCGGTAGTACGTCTCGATCTGGCGCCGCAGCCGGTGCTCGACGTACGAGTCGAGGTCGGTCACCGGCGGCAGCGGCCTCTGGAGGGCGGTGATCCCGGCGGTGTAGCGGATCAGGTCGCCGCCGTCCGTCCGGTACGCCCGTCCCCGCTCGGCCAGCAGCGCCCCCGCGCCCGCCAGGTCCCGGTAGGGCCCGACCCGCGCCAGGCAGGTGTACACCTCGGCCTTCAGCGCCTCGGACACCGCCCGCACCCGGATCCAGTCGCTGAGCCGGGACGCCCCGCCGCGCTGGGCGAACAGCGGGGCCGCTCCGGCCGCCAGGGCCGCGGCGAAGGCGAGCGCCTTGCCCGCCGCCTCGTTCCGGCCCATCGCCTGGGCGGAACCCGTCCCGAGCACCGCCGCGAGGATGGCGAGCAGCAGCGCCTTGCCGCGCGCCCCCTCCACCGCCTTCTTCAGCCGGTCCGCGCTCCGCGACCAGACGTTCTGCTGGTCCCAGACCGCCGCGATCGCCGATTCGTCCTGAGTCACTGCCACAGAGGGATTTTGACGGCTACTCAGTAGCCGTGTCTGGTGGATTCGAGGTGTCGGCGGTAGGGATGGCCGCCATGACGGACGACACCGCACCACTGCCCGGGCTGCCCGCCCCTCCCCCGCCCGGCGCCCGCGCACTGCCGCCGGGGACGTACGCCGGGACCGTAGTCCTGGTGACCGGCGGCGGCTCCGGCCTCGGCAAGGCGATGGCCGCCGAATTCACCCGCTTGGGAGCGGACTTGGTGATCCTCGGACGCACCGAGGAGCGGCTGAAGGCGGCTCGGGAGGAGCTGGCGGAGCTGAGCGGTGGCCGCGTGGTCGTCGCCGTGTGCGACGTCCGCGAACCGGAGCAGGTCGGCGCGGCCTTCGACCTCGCCGAACGGGAGGTCGGACTCCCCGGCGTGCTCGTCAACAGCGCCGCCGCCAATTTCCCTTCCCCCGCCGAGGACCTGTCCCCCAACGCCTGGCGCGCGGTCGTCGACATCACGCTGACCGGGACCTGGTTCACGACCCGCGAGTTCGGCCGCCGCCATCTCGCGGCCGGGACGCCCGGGTCGGTGATCAACGTGGGGGCG
Source organism: Streptomyces melanogenes (assembly GCF_014649795.1). GTDB lineage: Bacteria > Actinomycetota > Actinomycetes > Streptomycetales > Streptomycetaceae > Streptomyces > Streptomyces noboritoensis. Next base: position 197,496 of record NZ_BMTS01000001.1, on the reverse strand, counting down.
TCGTACGCCTGGACGGGCGGTCCGGGGTACGCCCACTCCGCGGCCGCGAAGGCCGGGGTACGGAACCTCGTGGAGACACTCGCCGTGGAGTGGGGCCCCTACGGCATCCAGGTCAACGGGCTCGTCCCCGGACTCTTCCCACATCCGGACATGCCCGAGGCCATCCGCTCGGGGCTGGAAGATGCGGCGGCGCGCGGCGAACTCGACGCCCGCCAGCCCGCGTTACGGGTGGGCGAGCCCCGTGAGCTCGGCTGGGCGGCGACCTTCCTGGCCTCCCCGTACGCCCGTTTCATCAGCGGCCACACCTTGGTGGTCGACGGCGCGAACTGGCAGCGCCGCACGGTGGTCGCCGCGCCGGTCACTCCCGTACGGGAGCAGCTGGGCCGCGAGCCCTTCCACGGGTGAACCCCAGCGGCCTCACTTGCCCTCGAACCTCGGCGGGCGGCGAGCCGCCTTCGCCGCATAGCCCTCGCGGGCGTCCTCCGAGGTGAGCGTGAGGGCGGCGGCCATGGCCGTACGGTCTAGGGCCTCGGCCAGCCCCGCGTCCGCGAACGCGTCGATGTTCCGCTTGACCGCCCGCACGGCGAGCGGGGCGTTGGCCGCGATCTCGGCGGCCAGCGCCCGCGCCTCCTTCTCCAACTCCGCTTCGGGCACCACCTGTTGGACGAGACCCAGCCGCTCGGCGGTGGGTGCGTCGATGCGGCGGCCGGTGAGGGCCAGGAGCTTCGCCCAGCCCGCGCCCGCGTCCCGGGCGATCCGCAGGTCGCCGCCCGCGTCGACGGCGACCCCGATCCCGGTCTCGGGCAGCGCGAAGACCGCGTCCTCGGCGGCGATCCTGATGTCCGCCATCAGCGCGAGCTCGAAGCCGAAGCCGAGGCAGTAGCCCTGGAGGGCCGCGACCACGGGCTGCGGCAGCCGCGCGAACGCGGCGAAGCGCTCGTGGACCCAGCGGATGCCCTCGGAGTAGCGGTGGGTGCGCTCGGCCGGGGAGCGGCCGGTGATGGCGCCGCCGGGGGCGGTGACGTCGATCCCGGCGCAGAAGGCGCGACCGTCGGCGCGCAGCAGGACGGCGCGGATCGCGTCGTCGAAGCGGATCCGGTCGGCGAGGAGGCCGAGCTGACGGCTGGACTCCCAGCTCCAGCCGTTCAGCTTCTCGGGGTGGCAGAGGGTGAGGACGCCGAGCCCGTCCCCCGTGACCTCGAGGCGCATCCGCTCCTCGCCGTCCGGGATCTCCCGGTCGAGGGTGTCGATCATCACGCCCTCCTGATTCCCTTATGGTGAAAGATAATTGACGGTACGTCAGAATAGCGGCGAGCCGGGCCGAGCAGGGGAAACCCACTCGGCCCGGCCCTTGTCCGTCCCTACCGGAAAACAGCCCTGCCGGAAGAACCGCCCTACCGGGGGAACACCTCGAACGCCACCGCCGGGCGGCCCCCGAAGCGGGCGGACGCGCGCTCGGCGTTGGCGGTGAGGAAGGTGCGGCAGTACGTCTCGGGCTCCTCGTCCGTCAGGCCCTCGATGTAACTGCGGTGCTCCATCAGCGAGTCCACCGACCGTTCGAGCCCGGCGGTCGCGTCGACCGCGTGGGTCGGGGAGTCGGAACCGGCCACGGCCACCCACCGCACGCCGTTCCAGGGCTGGAGGCCCTGCTCGATGAGCTCGGGGAAGATCCACCGGTTCCCGGCGTCACCGGCGGCGTCGAGCGTGGCCCGGCCGACGGCCCGGTGGTCGGGGGTGTTCCAGACGACGCCGCCCCAGGTGTCGCGGTGGTTGAGCGTGATGACCAGCTCGGGCCGGTGCCTGCGGATGGCGGCCGCGATGTCCCGGCGCAGGTCGGTCCCGTACTCGATCACACCGTCCTTGTGGTCCAGGAACTCCACCGCCGAGACGCCGACGACGGCCGCGCTCGCCCGCTGCTCCTGCTCGCGCAGCGGCCCGCACTTGGCGGGCTCGATGCCGTCGATGCCCGCCTCGCCGCGGCTGGCGAGCAGATACGTGACCTCACGGCCCGCGTCGGTCCATCCGGCGATCGCGGCGGCGCATCCGTACTCCAGGTCGTCCGGGTGGGCGACGACCGCGAGGGCCCGCTGCCAGTCGTCGGGCATCTCTTCCAACTGTTCCAACTGCTCTGTCATAGCCGCAGCTTACGAGCCCCGGCGGAGGCCGCCGCGCCGCCTCCCGGCTACAACTCGCCCCGTACGAGGGCGAGCAGCCGGTCGAGTACGCGCTCGCCACTCGCCCGTACGCCGTCGTGCTCGTACTCGTCGGTGACCCAGGTGCGCAGACCCCGCACGGCCCGGGCGGTGGCCAGGGAGTGGGCGGTGTCGACGTACATGTCGTCGTGGTAGACGGCGGCCGCCACGGGCACCTCGTTGGCGGCGAGCGCGGCCGGGTCGTACAGCGGGGTCCAGTCGGTGCGGGCGGCCAGCAGATCGGCGGTCTCGCGCAGCCGGCGCAGCGCGGGGTCGGTCTCGAAGTGCCAGGGGTGGACGGATTCGCCCGTGAAGAGGACGGGGCCGTCTCCGGCGAGGGCCTTCTCGGCGGAGAACCGGGGGAACTCCGCGCGGACCCGGTCGGCGGACCAGGCGGTGGGGCGGGCGTCCTGGGCGTAGATCGCCTCGTGGAGGACGGCGTAGAGGGGGTGGGCGGCGTACGAGAGGGCCGTGTGCACGCCTTCCTGGAAGGCGTCGGAGAGCGCGGGGCCCGCGGCCGTGCGCACGAAGGCGTCTTCGAGGAGGTAGTGCAGCTGGTGGGCGCCGTCGCCACCGCCCAGGAGGATGCCGAGCGACTGGAAGGCCGCCGGGGTCAGTACGTATCCGCTGGTCAGGGTGGTGCGTTCGGTGGCCAGGTGCTCGGTGACGCGGCGCACCCGCTCGACGTCCTGCGGATAGCGGGCGTAGTACGCGGCGTTCTTGCGCTCGATGCGGGGGTAGGCGGCCCGGTACACGTCGTCCGCGTGGGCGTCGAGCGAGGGCAGGCCGCCGGTGATCAGGACGGCGTCGAGGCCTTCGGGGGCGGTGGAGAGGTAGTGGGTGGCGCAGAAGCCGCCGAAGCTCTGGCCGAGGACCGTCCAGGGCGCGCCGCCGGTGAGCCGCCGGCGGATCAGCTCGCAGTCCTTGACGATGGAGTCGGCACGGAAGTGGGCGAGGTAGTCGGCCTGTTCGCGGGGGCCGCCGCGCAGCGGGAGGGTCTGGCGGTTGGCCGGGGTGGACAGGCCGGTGCCGCGCTGGTCGAGCAGGAGCACCCGGAAGTCGCACAAGGCGCGCCCGAGCCAGGCCTGCCGCCCGATGAACCGCCGCGCGCCGAAGCCGGGGCCGCCCTCCAGGTAGAGCAGCCAGGGCAGCCGCTCCCTGTCGGCGGCGCGGCTCGCGGCGACGACCTCGCGCGCGTAGAGCTCGATCTGCTCGCCGTCGGGGCGGGCGTGGTCGAGCGGTACGACGAACCGGTGGTCGACGAGGACGGTTCCGGGCTGGCGGTAGGCGGGCGCGGTGGTCAAGGGTGCGGGCTCCTGCTCTCGGTCGTACGTCCGGTTCGGCCCAGTGGATCACACCGGCCGCTGCGCGCACTCCCCCGCCCGCTGCCATCCGGCCGACCGGGAGCGCACTCCCGTGGCGGCGGTCCGTGTGCGTACGGCCACGGCGGCTCCTAGCGTGGATCCATGATCAGGTTCGAGCGGGTCAGCAAGGTGTATCCGGACGGTACGAGCGCCGTCGACGGGCTGTCCTTCGAGGTGGCCGAGGGGGAGCTGGTCACCCTGGTCGGCCCTTCGGGCTGCGGCAAGACCACGACGATGATGATGGTGAACCGGCTGATCGAGCCGACGTCGGGCCGGATCCTGGTGGACGGCGAGGACATCGCGTCGGTCGACCCCGTGAAACTGCGCCGCCGGATCGGTTACGTGATCCAGCAGGTGGGCCTGTTCCCGCACCGCACGGTCCTGGACAACACGGCGACGGTTCCGGCGCTGGTCGGCTGGAAGCGGGCGAAGGCGCGGGCGCGGGCGGCCGAGCTCCTGGACCTGGTGGGCCTCGACCCGAAGACGTTCGGCTCCCGCTATCCGGCGCAGCTCTCGGGCGGCCAGCGCCAGCGCGTCGGGGTCGCGCGGGCGCTGGCGGCGGATCCGCCGGTGCTGCTCATGGACGAGCCGTTCGGGGCGGTGGACCCGGTGGTGCGCGAGCGGCTCCAGAACGAGTTCCTGAGCCTCCAGGCGACCGTGCGCAAGACCGTCCTGCTGGTCACGCACGACATCGAGGAGGCGGTGCGGATGGGCGACCGGATGGCGGTGTACGGGCAGGGCCGCATCGAACAGTTCGACACCCCGGCGGCGGTCCTGGGCGCCCCGGCGACCCCGTACGTCGCCCAGTTCGTGGGCGCGGACCGGGGGCTGAAGCGGCTGTCGGTCACCACGGTCGAGGAGGCCGACCTGGAGCAGCCGCCGCTGGCCCGCCTCGACGAGCCCGCCGACGCCGCGGCCGCGCGGCTGCGCGAGGCGGAGGCGCGCTGGGCGGTCGTGCTCAACGCGTCGGGCGAGCTGCACGGCTGGGTCTCCACGGACGAGCTGTCCCTGGCGGGCACCCCGGCCACGGTGGCGGACCTGGCCCGCCGCATGGAGGCGTGGGTCCCGCTGGGAGCGCCGCTGAAGCAGGCGTTCAGCGAGATGCTCCAGTACGACGCGGGCTGGGTGGCGGTCCTGGACGGCTCCCACTTCGCGGGCGTCCTCACCCCGGCGAAGCTCCACGAGGCGCTGCGGCGGTCGGTGGACGCGGATGCGCAGGGGGTGGGGCGGGGGGAGGTGGAGTTCGACTCTGTGGCGGATGCGTAGAGGGGTTTTTCGGGCGGTCGTCGTCAGCGGCGGCCCGCGAGGTGGCGCTGCAACTGGATGTGGCGGAACTGGTAGACCGTACCGGCCTGGCGCAGCACACCGCGACGGCGAGGCCGAGCCCCGTCTCCAGGCGGCGCCGCCGCATCAGCGGCGCGGCGACCAGCCCGAACGAGGCGCCGAACAGCCGCTGACCAGCATCTGATTTCTCGCTGGCCAGCGGCATCATCTCGCGCCTCAGCTAGGCGGCCGACCGATTCTCCGGCCAGGTCGGCATGGGTGCTTCACCCACCGTGTGCGCTGCGGTGTCGCCGCGCACGGTGAACTCCTCCTGACTTTCGTGGATTTCCGCGAGGAGGCTCTTGACCAAGCCCTCAAGGCATGGGCCGGCGATTCCCTTCGGCACAGTCACCCAGACGGGTCCACCCTGTCGTGTGTCGCCGACGGCGTGCTCGAGGAAACGGGTCGCGCTGCCCTCGTGTTCGACGAGCCGGACACCGCAGTAGTCCACGAGCTCCCGCAGCGAGGGTACGGCCTGCGGCTGAGCGTATTCGCGACCCTCTGCGATGAACTCGTTGAGTTGCGACCGGAGTTGATCCGCCTCCTCGAAGGTGAGAGAGGCGTGACGCCAGTTCGCCGAGCTGCCGACCGTGAGGTCGAGTTGAGGCATCGCCGCGTGCGGCATGTGCTCCATGTGGAGTTCGAGCGACACCGCCTCCAGCCCTCGGCTTGTCCGCACAGGCCTCTGGAGCCCAAGCTCCAGGCTGAACTCGTGTGCTGCGTGGAAGTGATCCACCAGGAGCCCGGTCAGAGTGTGCGGGTCCGCGTCCCGGTACTGGCACCAGGGAGGGCAGGGAGCGACGAGTTCGAGCGGATGGGTCGGCGATTCGACGAAATCGAGGCTTTCCTCCGCACCGCCGACCACGACCGTGTCGTACCGGTGCTGAAGGCCCCGCAGCCGCAGCGCGAAGTCTTCAAGGCCGAAGATGAGTGCTTCCAGGGCCTGGCTGTCCCATTCCGCCGAGCCCACAGAATCCGAGAGCCAGAGCCTGGGCGGATCGCCGCGCAGCTCCTCGTCGTGCCCGAGGACGATCCGTACCGAAAGCAGAGGAGTTTTAGCGGCCGGAAGCCTCCCCTGCGGCAAGGCCAGTTCGACCGGGGCCCCGGCGTGGCTCCCGGTGGCTTCGATGTGCGCTTCGCGCGCGCACCACGAGGGGCACTCGGACTCCGAGTTCGCGCGCCGAGGCAGAGGCAGGACATTGGTGGGGGACATTGTCTCTCCTTCACGTGGGGGTGTCTTCCTGCTCAGCAGTCTTGCTCCGACCGCCCACCCTCAGGACGTAAACTCCCAAACCGGGCATGTGCCCCGTGCAACACAGCCAGGCTGCAGCCCCTCCGAGATCACTCCCTCGGCGCTACAGCCGCCACCGATGCACGTCGGCCCGGACGGCGACTACGCCCCCCGCAGCGCCTCCACCGCGATCCGCGCCGTCGTTCCGATGACCGCGTCCGCCGGGGGCAGCGTCGCCGCCGTGCTGGCGGCGCGGGTGAAGACCGCGACGGCGTAGCGGCCGCCGTCGGGGTATTCGATGACGCCGACCTCGTTGCGCAGGGTCGGCAGGCTGCCCGTCTTGCCCGCCACGTGGACGTCGTCGAAGGGGAAGCCGGAGGCCATCCGGTGGGGCCAGACCTGGAGGCCCAGGAGGCGGCGGATCGCGGCGCCGTGTTCGGGGGTGCACGCCTCGTCCCGCCATACGGCGCTCAGCAGGCGGGTCATGTCGCGGGGCGTGCTGCGGTTGGTGCGGGCGGGGTCCAGCGCGCGCAGGCGGGCGATGACGTACGGGTCGGCGAGCGCCTGGGCGCCGCCGGGACCCGCGTCCTCCTTGATGGTGGCGAGGAGTTCGCGGAAGGTGTGGACGGCATACGTGTGCGCGAGGCCTAGCCGGGCCGTGGTGGCGTTGACCGCGTCGAGGCCGATGCGGCCCAGGAGGAGTTCGGCGGCCGTGTTGTCGCTGACCGCCATCATCAGGTACGCGGCGTCGCGCAGTGACATGCGTACGGGGTCCAGCATGGCCGCGACTCCGGTGGGGCCCAACTCCCGGCCGGACAGGGGGACTTCCAGCTGTTCCGTCAGGTCCAACCGCCCCGCCGCCGCCTGTTCGTGGAGCGCGACCAGCACGCAGAGTTTGTGCACGCTCGCCGTGACCACCGCGTGGTCGCCGCCCGTGCCGATCTCGGCACCCGAGTCGATGTCGAGCGCGTGCAGCCAGCCGGTCACCCCGGCTTCGTCGAAGGCCTCGCGGATGCGGGCGGCGGCGGTCACAGCCAGTACTCCGCGGCCGGGCGCAGATGGAGCGGGCGCGGGGGCAGTTCGGTGCTCACGGCCGAAGTCTCCCGCAACGCGCGCGTGGCCGCCTCGGCGAAGGTACTCACCGCCGTGTCGCTGCGCCCGCGCGGCCACGCGACCGAGAGCCGCCAGGACAGCGGCGCCCCGGCGAGCGGCCGCCAGACGAGGTCCGGGTCGCGGTCGGCGGTGTGGGCGTCCCTAGGGCTCAGGGCGACGGCGTGCGCCGAGAGGATCAGACCGCGGATGAAGCTGGCGCCCTGGCCGTGCCGTACGGCCGCGGGCGTGTAGCCGTTGCGCGCACACGTGGTCAGGACGTCGTCGTGGAGCGCGGGCGCGGCGGCGCGGTGGAACAGGATCAGGTCGTACGGGGAGAGGGCGGCCAGCGGCACCGCGTCGAGCTCCGCCTCCGGGGCGTCGCGTGGCAGCAGGACGCCCACCTCGCGGCGGAGCACCGGGCCCAGTTCGAGGCCGGAGACGTCGCAGGGGTGGTGGATGAGCCCGGCGTCCAGGTCGTGCGAGGCGAACTGGGCCAGTTGCTGAGTGGTGGTCAGCTCACGCAGTTCCAGCTCCACACCGGGGTGGAGCCGGGCGAAGTCCGCCAGGATCGCGGCGACGGTCTCGCCCGCGATGTCCGGCGGCAGCGCGGCGCGCAGCAGCCCGCTCTCGCCGTCCCGGATGCGGCGCGCGGTGGCCATCAGCGCCTCGGAGCGGGCGAGCAGCTCACGCGCCTCCTCCAGGAGCAGCGTCCCGGCCTTGGTGATCGTCACTTGTCGACTGGTGCGCTCGAAGAGCCGCACCCCGAGCTCGCGCTCCAGGCGCTGGATGCGCTGCGAAAGGGGCGGCTGAGCCACACCGAGCCGCTCCGCGGCCCGACCGAAATGTGACTCTTCTGCAACAGCCGCGAAGCACTCCAGATGCCGAATCAAGTCCACGACCAGCGACGATATCGCAATTTTATCGATCTGGGACTGATAGTGAACTTGGACATACGGCACAGACTGCTGATCTCCTCCTCCCATGCCCACCGCCGAACCCACGACGCCCGACGGAGAGTGATGAACCGGCCACTGCGACGCATAGCCGTCTTCTGCGGGGCGCTGACGCTCGCCCTGCTCGTACGGGCGACCTGGGTGCAGTTCGCGCAGCGCGACACCCTCGCCAACCACCCGAACAACCAGCGGGTGCGGATCGACACCTTCGCCCAGCCGCGCGGCAACATCATCGTGGGCGGCGCCCCGATCACCGCCTCCGTGGAGACGCCGGGCTCCGACCTCAAGTACAAGCGCGTCTACAAGGACGGCCCGATGTACGCACCGGTCACCGGCTACCTCTCCCAGGCGCAGGGTGCCACCTTCCTCGAAGGCGTCCACGGCGATGTGCTCAGCGGCAAGGACAGCCGACTGCTCGCCGGACCGCTCGACACGCTGACCGGCGTCAAACCGCGCGGCGGCGACGTCATCACCACCATCGACCCGAAGGCGCAGAAGGCCGCGTACAAGGGGCTCACCGACCTCGACGCGAAGGGCGCGGTGGTCGCGCTCGACCCGCGTACCGGCCGGATCCTCGCCATGGCGAGCACGCCCTCGTACGACCCCTCGGTCTTCGCGGGCATCTCGCGCAAGGAGGGCGAGGTGTTCAAGAAGCTGGACCAGGACAAGTCCAAGCCGCTGAACAACCGGGCGATCCGCGAGATCTACCCGCCCGGCTCCACCTTCAAGATCCTCACGGCGGCGGCCGCCCTGGAGCACGGCACGGTCACCGACATCAACGCGCCTTCGGGCGCCCCGGCCCCGTATCCGCTGCCGCAGAGCACGAAGAAGATCGGCAACGTCGTCCCCAACTCCCAGTGCGACAAGGTCTCGATGAAGACCGGCCTCCAGTGGTCCTGCAACAACGTCTTCCTCGACGCCGCGCTGAAGACCGGCAAGGACAAGATGCGCGAGACGGCGGAGAAGTTCGGCTTCAACAAGGAGCAGTTCACTCCCGTACGCACGGTGGCGAGCGGCTACCCCGAGAAGCTGGACAAGCCGCAGACCGCGCTGACCGGCATGGGCCAGGGCAGCCTCACCAGCACCCCGCTGCAGATGGCCATGGTCACGGCCGGGCTCGCCAACAACGGCAAGGTGATGAAGCCGTACATGGTCGAGGAGCTGCGCGGCCCCGACCTGTCACCGCTCGCGAAGACCCGGCCGGAGGTGCTGAACCAGGCCGTCTCCGAGGCCACCGCGAAGAAGGTGCAGGAAATGATGGAGTACACGGTGACCGACGGCTCCGGCAGCAAGGTGAAGATCGACGGCGTGACCGTCGGCGGCAAGCCCGGCACCGCGCAGCACGGCGCCGATGTGCGCGACGAGCGCCCGTACGCCTGGTTCGTGTCGTACGCCAAGCAGAGCGACGGCACTTCACCGGTCGCGGTGGCGGTGCTCGTCGACCCCGAGGACATGGACATCTCGCGCGACGCCATCGCGGGCGGGCGCCTTGGTGCGCCGATCGCGAAGGCGGTCATGCAGGCGGTGCTGAAGAAGTAGCGCCGACAGGTGGCGGCGGTGGCACGGGTGGTGCCACGACGGTTTCAGATCGGACAGGGAAAGAGAGCAGTGGCGGACCAGTCCCCCGACGAGGGCAGCAAGCGGAAGATCGACGCGGAGGCGGCGAGCGAGGCGGAGGAGAAAGACACGACGGAGGAGGCTAGTGGGACGGAGGAGACGGTCGGCTCGGCCAGCTCCGGCGGCACCCCCGAGACCGCCGATACCCCCGACGCTCCCGGCACCCCCGACGCGCCCCCCGAATCCGACTCCGAGCGCACCAGCGAGTTCGTGGCGCTGAAGCCGGTCGACGTACCGGCCCTGAAGCCGCCGCGCCCGGTGACGGCCGGTCCCGCGCTCGGCGCCCGGCCCAAGGACGAGCCGACCGAATCACCCACCCCTGACGCCGAGGAGCCCGCACCGGCCCTCCCGCCCCTGGACCTCCTCGCGGAGCTCACCAACACACCCAAACCGCCGGAGACCCCGGCTCGTACGATCACGCGCCGCTTCAAGATCTGGGTGCCGATCGTCCTCCTCCTGGCCCTGGTCTTCGTGATCGTCCAGGCGGTCCGCCCCCTGCCGGCGCCGTCCCTGAAGCTGGGCGCCGACACGGCCTCGTACACCTTCGACGGGCGTTTCAGCCTCCCGTGGCCCGCGAAGGGCCAGGGCGCCGTGCAGGTCCAGGGCTCGGGGAGCCTCGGCACGTTCGGGGAGCAGAAGCCGGTGCCGACGGCGAGTGTCGCCAAGGTGATGACGGCGTACGTGCTCCTCAAGGACCATCCGCTCAAGAAGGACGAGGCGGGGCCGACGATCGAGGTCGACGAGAAGGCCGTACGGGAGGGGGAGGCCAAGGACGAGTCGCGCATCGAGGGTCTGACGGCCGGGGCGAAGTTCAGTCAGCAGGACATGCTGAAGATGCTGATGATCCCGTCGGGCAACAACATCGCCCGGCTGCTGGCGCGTTGGGACACGGGGAGCGGCGACGAGACGGCGTTCGTGGCGAAGATGAACGAGGCCGCCAAGGCGCTCGGCATGAACGACACCACGTACACCGATCCCAGCGGTCTTGACGCGAAGACCGTGAGCACCGCCGTCGACCAGCTGAAGCTCGCCGAGGCGGTGATGAGGTTCGACGCCTTCCGGCCGATCGTGGCGCTGCCGAACGCGACGATCAAGGGTCTGCCCCAGCCGATCAACAACAACAACGACAACCTGCTGCTCGCCGGGCTGAGCATCAAGGGGATCAAGACGGGATCCAACACGGCGGCGGGCGGCGCGCTGATGTGGGCCGCGTACAAGACGGTCGGCGACCGGACGCCGCTGATCCTCGGCACGATGCTGGACCAGCGCGTCGACGGCCCGGACCCCAACGGCGGCAACAGCCTCACCCTGGTGAAGGAGAACAGCAAGAAGGTCATCGCGGCGGTGCGCGACGCCCTGACCTCCGTGGTCGCGGTGCGGAAGGGCCAGGTGGTCGGGTACGTGGACGACGGGCTCGGCGGCCGTACGCCGCTGGTCGCCACCAGGGACCTGAAGGCGATCGGCGTACCGGGCCAGCGGCTGCCCCTGCGGCTCACGGATTCGGGCAAGCCGGTGCCGCACGCGGCCGGGGCCGGTGCGGTGGTGGCCACGCTGACGATCGGCACCGGTCCCGACGCCCCGACCGTCCCGGTGGCGCTCCAGAAGGATCTCCGCGAGCCGTCCTTCGGGTCGAAGGTGACGCGGCTCGGGTGACTTCGGGGGCCGGTGGGCGTGGCGACCGTGGTGGTCGTACGCGATCGGGGGCAGGCTGGAGGGGCGGGGGCCTGCCGATCCGGGTCCCGACCGGAGGGAACGACCATGATCACCTCAGCCGATGTCCGTGAGTGGCGCAACCAGGACGTGGTCGACCCGAAGGGGCGCAGGATCGGGGTGCTGGAGGCGGTGTACGTGGACACGAGCAGCGACGAACCGGCGATGGCCACCGTCCTGACCGGTCTGCCGACCCGGCGCCGCCTGGTCTTCGTCCCGCTCGGCGAGGCGGTCCTCGGTCCGCACTACGTCAAGGTCCCGTACGCCCGGTCGATGGTCCGCCAGGCCCCCTCCATCGGAACGGACGACGTGCTGCCCGCCGACCAGGAGGAGGCGATCTTCCAGTACTACGAGCTGGAGTACCGGCCGGGCGCGGCGGGCGAGCGCCGGCTCGCCCGCCCGTGACCGCGCCGACCGCCGCCCACGTACGAAGGAGATGGCCACACCATGGCGCTGTTCCTGTTCCTCATCCTCGTGGCCGTCGTCCTGGGACTGATCGGCGCGGTCGCGGACGGCCTGGGCTATCTGCTGGCCATCGGTGTCATCGTGCTGGTGGCCGACATCGCCTTCTTCACCTTGCGGTGGTCCCGGCGCGGCCGTCGGCGGCCGCTGCGGTGAGGCGCCCGCTGCGGTGCACTCGCTGCGGTGCTACGAGCGGTTGACGCGCCCCGCGACCGCGTGGCCGATCATCAGGTAGACCACTGCGGGCAGGCCGTAATTGAGGATCGTGCGCCAGTCGTCGGACTGGACGTCGAACATGTCGCGCGACCAGCCCGAGAGCCAGTTCGCCGCGTGGTGGACCCATGACACCAGGTCGTTCGCGGTGTTGGCGTCCAAGAGGAAGAAGGCGATCCACAGGATCAGGATCACCGCCGTGACATCCGCGATGATCAGGATGATCGTCGCGGCCGGGTTTCCGCCATAGCGTCTGGACATGCCGACCGGGTTGCCGTGACAGGGAAGTTGAAACCAGCCGCGGGCCCGCCTGATGTAATGGACCGTACTGTCCGTGCGGGACCACCGAGATGTGTGGGCTGCGGGTTTGGAGCGGGGGCGCGTGATGGAAGTGCTGCTGGCGCTGGCACCTGACGAGGAGTCGGACGCGGAGGAGGCCGAGCGGCTGACGCGCCGGCTGCTCGCGGAGTTGCGCGAGTTGGACGTCGACGTGTTTCGTCCGGTGCCGGTCGGGCAGCTTCCGCCGGGTGCCAAGGGCAGCGACCCGGTGACGGTCGGGGCGATCGTGGTGGCGCTGAGCGCGTCCGGCGGCGTGTTCACGGTGCTCATCGACACCCTGCGGGACTGGCTCGGCCGGCAGTCGGCCCGGCACCGCATCTCCGTGACGATCGACGGCGACACGATCGAGCTGGAGCACGCGACCGCCGAAGAGCGCCGGGAGTTGATCGACGGGTTCGTGCGCCGCCACCGGGCGGGCGAGTAGCGGTGGGCCGTCGGCTCGCCCTTCTGGTCGCGACGTACGAGTACCAGGACGCGGGTCTGCGCGGGCTCACGGCGCCCGCGCACGACGCCGAGGCCCTCGCGGGCGTGCTGCGGGACCCGGACATCGCGGGTTTCGAGGTCACCACGCTGATCAACGAGCCCCACTACCGGGTCGGTGAGGCCATCGGCGACCTGTTCCGCGACCGGCGGCGCGACGATCTGACGCTGTTGTACTTCACCGGGCACGGCCTCAAGGACGACGAGGGGCATCTGCATCTGGCGATGGGCAACACCCGCCGCGACAACCTGGCGTTCACGTCGCTGCCCGCCGAGCAGATCGACCGCGCGATGACCGGGTGCGCGTCCCGGCAGCAGGTGCTGATCCTGGACTGCTGCTACAGCGGCGCCTTCCCGGCGGGCCGCCTGGCCAAGGGCGACGCCGACATGCACACCCTGGAGCGGTTCCGGGGCCGGGGCCGCAGCGTCCTGACGGCCTCCGACGCCACCCAGTACTCCTTCGAGGGCGACCAGGTGCACGGCCGGGCCCCGCAGTCGGTCTTCACCCGGCACCTGGTGTCCGGGCTGCGCGACGGCAGCGCCGACCTCGACGGCGACGGGGACATCACGCTGGACGAGCTGTACGCGTACGTCCACGACAAGGTCGTCGAGGAGATGCCGCAGCAGCGCCCCAAGAAGCAGGAGAACGTCGAGGGCCGCATCGTCATCGCCCGGAACGTCAACTGGCAGCTGCCCGCGCATGTGCGGCACGCGCTGGCCAGTCCGCTGGCCGCCGACCGGCTCGGCGCGATCGAGGGCCTCGCCGATCGGTACCGGACCGGCAACGCGACCGTACGGCAGCGGGTCGAGGAGGAGATGCGGCGTCTCCTGGACGACGACAGCCGCAGTGTTTCGGCGGCGGCCGCGGCGCGGTTGCAGGCCCTGACCGGGGCCGGGGAGGAGCTGGCGCCCACGGCTCCGGTCCCGGTCCCGCCGCCGCAGGACTCGGCCCCGGCCTTGCCGCCGGAGCCGCATGCGTTACCGGCCCCACCCCCCGTGCCGCAGGACCGCATCCGCTGGTCCGTCACCACCGACGCCTCCGTGCACGCCTCCCTCGCCGTCGTGAGCGGCTCGGTCCACGTCGGCGACGAACGGGGACGGGTGTACGCGGTGGAGACGGCCACCGGCCGCGACCACTGGTGCTTCGACGCCGGGAACCCCGTGCGGGCCGTGCTCGCCGGACCGGAAGGGACCGTGGGCGTCACCGCGGGCCCGTACTTCCATCTGCTCGACGCCCGCACCGGCGCGGAACGCTGGCAGTTCAAGGTGCGCCAACGGATCACCGCCCTCCCCGAGACGGACGGCGGGTCGGTCTACCTCGCGAACACGAACAGCCTGTACGCCCTGAGCCTCGCCACGGGTGAGAAGAGTTGGACGTACTGCCCGCGCATCGCCCCCTTCCTGTGGGTGACGGCGGCCGGCGGTCTGGTGTGGACCGCCACCGGGCGGGCCGTGTACGGCGTCAACGCGGCGACCGGGAACCGGAAGTGGCGGACCGCGCTCCCCTCCCCGATCTCGTCCCGGTCCGCTCTGTCCGAGTGGTTCCTCTACGTGGGCACCGGCAGCGGCTACGTGTACGCGATCGACGCGTTGACCGGACAGATCAGATGGGGCACCCCTGTGGGCAGCGGTGTGAGCGTGTCGCCGGTCCTGGCGGACGGCCTGGTCTGCGTCTGTACGCCCTGTCCACCGAGACCGGTGCCCTGCGGTGGCGGCTTGCCACGGCCCGCCCGATACAGGCGTCACCGGCCGCGTCGAACGGGGTGGTGTACGTCGCCGACCTGGGCGGTCGGGTGTACGCGGTCGAGCACCACGGCGGGATGTGAGCGTGGGGGACCGGTCCGCCGGATTCGCTGACGACGGGCTGTCCGGCACGCCGCTCACCTGGGCAGACAGGCGTTGACCCCGCCCCGGCCGCCCGTGCTGAAGGCCGACAGGCGCTGGTCGGCGTTGCCGTGGTCCTGGGAGTTGGTCCACGGCGACTCGTCGGCGAGAGCGGTCAGCGCCTGGGCCAGCTCGTCGGTGTCCCCCGGCTCGAACCGCAGCTCCTCGGAGCCGAACAGGGTGGCCCCGGCCAGGCAGTCCGCCTGGAGTTCCTGAGCCACGTCCTTCAATCCCAGAACCCTGCGCTGCACGGCATGGCCCCATTCATGGGCGATGACCAGATACACCCAGGAGTCGCCCTGGGCATATCCGTCGCGCATCAGCTTTCCGTCCCAGGCGATGAAGTCCCCGGCGGGGCAGTAGAACGCGTTGTACGGGGTGGCCGGTTCGCTCCCGCACCTCGGGGCCTGCGGAGTGTTGGGCGTGTACGTGCCGAAGACCTTCGGTGATCCATACGCACCGGTGAAGTGCTGGTTCCAGTGCGACCGCCAGAAGTCGTCCACCACCTGGACGGCATCCCGGGCTTCCGTCATCCAGGCGTCGTCCGCACCGCCGCGCTGGCCCCCCTGGTTCACGGGGGCGGTGCCCTGATTCGGCAGACCACCGTCCGAGCACCCCGTGACGGCCACCAGGGCGAGGAGCACACCTGTCGCGACGGCCAAGGGCCGCGACCGCGTGCTGCGATGCAGGGCCATGACTGCCTCCTGTCCTCCGACACACGGGAACAGGACCGCGCGCGGCCCACCCCGTACTCCAGTGTCGCGAACGGAGTGCTTCGCGGGCAGGGCCTTGCCCCAAGCCGACAGGTCCGATCGATGTGCGACCAGGGCGCTCCAGAACCTCCCTCTGCTTCAATGCGCCCCTAGAAGCCCGTCACCCCGTCGACCCGCTCCCGGAGCAGATCCGCGTGCCCGTTGTGCCGTGCGTACTCCTCGATCATGTGGATGAGGATCCAGCGCAGGGAGACGGTTGGCTCGCCCAGGACCGCCGCGTTCTCCGCGCTCAGCGGCCCGGAGTCCTCCAGGGACGCGTCGGCGATGAGCTCGCGGCCCCGGTCGATTTCCGCGCGCCAGAGCGCCAGCGCCTCGTCGATCCCTCGGTCCGGGTCGAGCGTGAACCCGGCGTCGCCGTCCTTGCCGAACAGGAACGGTATGTCCTGCCCGGCGAACACCCGCTGGAACCAGTTCCGTTCGATCTCCGCCATGTGCTGGACGAGCCCGAGCAGCGTCATCGCGGACGGCTCCACGGACGCCAGCCGAAGCCGGTGGTCGTCCAGCCCCTCACACTTCAGCGCGAGCGTGGCGCGCTGGAAGTCCAGCCAGCTCTCCAGCATGGCCCGTTCGTCCGCGTGCGGCGGCGGAATGGGCCGCCCGTCAGGTGTCGTACGTGTCGTTCCCATGTGGACCACCTTCGCACGGGCCACTGACATCGGGCAGGGCGCACGGGACCGCGCGGCTCGCGGTGACGGTGGACGCGGGCGCGGCCTCCGAGGCCCGGCCACCGTCACCGCTGCCTGACGTCAGCGATGGATCGTGAGGCAGGCCACGTCACGGCCTTCTATGGATCCGCAGACCTTGTTGTTCTGGTTCATATAAACGTAGTAGTCCCAGCGCCAGGAACCGCTCTTCCCGAGCCAGGGTCCGTAGTGGGTCTGGCCGTCCCACGTACTGGAAATCACTCCCCGGCCCGTGGGGTCGCCGTTCCGATTGGTGACGGTCGCGTAATTCACGTAAAGGCCGGTCCCGTTGACGTAGATGCAGGTGGTGCCGTGACATCCGGTCGCGGTGAAGACGCCGGTACGCGCGTCGCGGTTCACCGTGACGGTCGTACCGGCGCTGCTCGCCGACACCTTGGCGACGGCCGGGGCCGGCGCCGGGGAGGTGCTGGTGGCGGCGTTGGCCACGGTGGGTGTGAGGGCGGCTCCCATGAGGAAGGCCCCCAGAACTGCCGTGCGCGGCAGGGAGAAGTGCATTGTCTGACTCCTTTGTCGAAGACTGCTGCGATACCGAGTCGGCCTTGGATCGACTCGGTGCAAGGAGTTTGCAGGGGAGGGCGGCACTCGGTCGTTGGGTTGTCGCGCACGGTTCGTTGTCATTCAGCGCATCCGGATTTCCTTGTTCCAGACATACGCCGGGATTTGCCATTCCTGGCCGGAAAAGCATCATGGACGGGCGGCATTGTCGAAGGCTGAACTCAGAGCCTGAACGATGACTTCGCCGGAGCCGGTTCGGCTTGTTCTGCGCCGAGTGCTGGACGCGTCGCTCAGCGCGGAGCGCGAGCGTCGTTCGCTTCCCATGCGCGCGCCCGGACCTCGCTCGGCGAGACGCCGTAGGCGCCCCGGAACGCCCGGCTGAAGTCCGCGGGGCGGTGGTATCCCCACCGGGCGGCGGTCTCGCCGATCGTGCGGTGACGCAGTCTCGGGTCGGCCAGGTCCCTGCGGCAGCGTTCCAGGCGGCGGCGCCGGATCGTGGCGGCGACGCTCTCCCCGGAGGTCTGGAAGAGCAGATGCAGTGAGCGCAGCGACATGTGGTGCTGGGCCGCGATCACGGCCGGGGTCAGGTCCGGGTCGGCGAGGTTGCGGTCGATGAAGGCCGTGATGCGCGCAGTCAGGACCTGTCGGCGAGTCTCGGGCGAGAGCCGCTCCGCGGCGTCGACACGCTGGGCGAGGTACGCGGAGGCCAGGTCCAGGGTGACCGTTCCCAGGGTGTTCAGGTCCTGTGGGCGGCAGGCGTGGGCCTGGTCGAGGGCCTCGGTGAGGAAGGCGGCCAGGATCGCCCCCATGCCACTGGTCGCGGGCATGCGCTGCGCGACCAGGCGGTCGATCCGGTCGGGTGGGAGGGACAGCGCCGAGCGTGGCAGATGAACGATGATCGCCTCGGCGTGGTCTCCGCAGACACCGCCGTCGAACGGCTGTGAGGTGTCCCAGAGAAGCAGGTCGCCCGCCCGGGCGGCGGTGTCGTTGCGGCGCTGCGAAAGCCACATCGGGTCGCCCGTGATCAAGGCGAGCTCGTAGACCTCGGGGTCGGACTGCCGGATGAGCGTCCGGGTGCGGAGGGAGCGAATCGGCGCGAAGTGCATCGCGGTCACTTTGACCAGACCCAGGTCTGCCGTCTCCGCCCCGGCCTGGAACTCGGCGGCGTGATCGCTGGTGATGATGGTGCGGGCGACGTCCTGCCAGACCAGGTCGCACCACCAGTCGAATCGTTCCGCCACCGGTATCAGGTCCGTGGACACGCGCGCGACCGGCATGGACTCCCCCGTGGTGAGCGGACGAACGTGCGCGCAGCCCCAGCGGTCACACCGGGCGGCAGGAGAGGGATCCGCACGCTCCGCACCAGCCGGGTGGAGCGAGGCGACCCCGTGGGAAAACGGTAGCGGACCGGCCCCCGAGGCCGAGCCTCGTTTCCCGCCAGGTCCACACGCCCGTGGCGGAGCCCGCCAGGCGTCGCGGGCAGAGGCCGGGAACGCGGCCGCGTCAGGTCCGCTCGGTGGCCGACCGCGCCCCCAGCCCCCGCAGCCACTCCGCCGCCTCTTCGTGGCCCGAGCGGACTGCCGCGTCCAGCGGGGTCAGTTCGTCGTAGCCGACCCAGTCGATGTCGCCGCCCCGGTCGCGCA
The DNA here is from genome assembly GCF_014649795.1 of Streptomyces melanogenes. Taxonomy (GTDB): domain Bacteria; phylum Actinomycetota; class Actinomycetes; order Streptomycetales; family Streptomycetaceae; genus Streptomyces; species Streptomyces noboritoensis. The sequence goes on along the minus strand of NZ_BMTS01000001.1, from coordinate 179,021 downwards.
GGTACGCGGCCGTCGGCTGCTGGCCGCCGTGGCAGGCGCACCACAGGGCCTCGGTGACATCGATGGTGGGCGGTGGCGGGGTGCCGGGGGTGAAGTAGGCGGTGACGCGGTCGAGTTCGCCGAGGCCGGCCGCCTGCCACAGGGTCGTACGGGCGCCGCGTTCGAGCAGGCGGCGGGCGGCCCGCCACTGGCCGAAGGCCACCGCGTCCGCGATCGCCGTGCCGCCCGCGATGACCGAGCCGTCGACCTCGATGTCCGCGCCGAGGTCGAGCAGCGCGTCGAGGACGGCGACGTCGTCGCAGCTGGCGGCCCAGTGGAGCGGGGTCTCGGCGTGCGGACCGGTGAACCGCGCTCCCACGTCCGCGCCCGCCGCGACGAGCGCGGCCACGACCGCCGGGCCGTTCGGGAAGTGGCCCGACCAGTCGGTGGCCACGTGGAGCAGGGTCCGGTTCACGAGCTCGTCGCCCAGCCGCGCGGTGGCGAGGCCGGGGTGGGCGGCGAGGAGCTCCTGGAAGCGCTGGAGGTCCCCGGTACGGATCGCCGCTGCCACCTCGACGGCGAGAGGGTCGTGTGCGCCGATGAGCATCGGTCACCCGTCCTTTCTGCCGCGAGGCGTGCGGAGATGCGTGCCGTATGCCACGTACACCATGCTATTCCTCGATCGCCCCACCGACAGCGCGCAGGTGCTCACGGAACGTGAGCGCGGGGTTGCCTCGGCGGTCGGCGAGGTAGCGGGCGAACTGCACCTGCTCGCGCAGGGAGTTGCCTTCTCGGATGCGGTCGGCCTGGCGGCGTTCGGTGTCGCGGATGGTCTCGGCGACGGTGAGGAGTTCGGCGGCCCGGTCGGCGGGTACGAAGAGGACGCCGTCGTCGTCTCCGAAGACGACGTCTTCGCGGCTGACGGTCCACTCCCCCACCGTGGCGGCTTCCAGCGCGTCCTTGGCGCGGCCGTCGAGCCGCTGGGGTCCGGCAGGGGTGGCGCCCATGCTGAAGACGGGCAGCCCGATGGCCCGGATGTCGGCGCTGTCGCGGTGCAGCCCCCAGATGACGACTCCGGCGAGCCCGGCGTCCTTGGCCTCCAGGACGGCGAGGTCGCCGACGCAGGCCTCGTCGAGCCGCCCGCCGTTGTCGACGACCAGGACGTCTCCGGGCGCGGCCTCCTCGTACGCCTCCAGGAAGATGTCGACACTGCCGACGTGCCGCGCGGGTGCCACGCGCCCGGCGACGCGTCCGCCGTCCACTACGGGACGTACGACGGACGGCGCGCACCGCACGGGCACGCGCGCGCGGAGGCAGGCGTCCGCCACGTGTGCGGTGGTCAGTGTCGCGAAGCGGCTGCGGAGCTCGTCGTGATCCATGCTCTCGTGTCCCTCTCGCCGGTGCCTTCTCTTGTTGCTGCTTGCTGCCATTGTCGGGGTCGAATCGGTGGGGCGGGTCGCGCGGGTGCGGTGCGGGCGTGGCATCTGGTCGCGTCAAGTCCCGTAGGGACGTGAAAATGTGGACGTGAAAAATCGGCTGGACGGTCCGTCTGGAGCGGCCCCCTCCGGCGGTGCTCCGCTGCCATGATGGGTCCATGCCCCAGTTGGTCCCTGCCGTTGTCCCGGCAGGCCGTCTCGGTCGGTCCGACCAACCGGCCCTGGCGGTGTCAGCCGGTCTTTTCCTGCGACCGTGGGAACTTGAGGACGCGCCGTTCGTTTACGAGGCGTACCAGGATCCGGCGATCCAGCACTGGACGCGGCGGCGCGCGGACTGTGAGATCGAGACGAGGGGGTGGATCGCGCGCTGGCGGCAGGGCTGGCGTGCGGAGACGGACGCGCACTGGGCGGTGGTGCGGGCGCATGACGGGGCGCTGATCGGCTGGGTCGCGCTGTGCAGTCTGGACTTGGCGGTCGGCCGCGCGGACTGCCGTTATTGGATCCTGCCGTCGGTGCGGGGCCAGGGGGTGGCGCCGGCTGCGGTGGCCACGCTGGCGTCGTGGGCGCTGGACACGGTGGGGCTGCACCGGATCGAGATCGCGCATCCGACGGCGAACGAGGCGGCCTGCCGGGTGGCTCTGAAGTCGGGTTTCGTCCCGGAGAGCACGCGGCGCAGCGCGCAGTTGCACGCGGACGGCTGGCATGACGTGCACGTCCATGTGTGCGTGCAGGAGGGCGCCGACGACCTGGTGGAGGAGGTGCCGCCGGACCGCACGCTCGGGCGTGTCCAGCGGCGGCTGCACCGGCGCGGCAAGGACCGGTTGCGGGACAGGATTCCGGGTCGGCAGGGGCGTCAGGACCGTTAGGGACGCAGCAGGCCCTTGGACACCAGGTAGTTCTTGGCGACGTCTTTCGGGAGTCGCCGCCAGCTGTCGACCTGCTGGTTGAGGCTGGCCAAGTCGCCGGTCGTCAGGACGGTGTTGAGCGCACCGAGCGCGTTGGTGACCCCTGCGCTTCCGGCTCGCGACCGGTTGACAACGGGCACGATGTAGTCGGCGTTCTGGAGGTGCTTGTCGTCGGCGAGGAGGACGAGCCCGAAGGCGTCCAGGGTGGCGTCCGTCGTGGTGGTGAGGACCATCTGGTCCTGTCCGTTCTGGACAGCTTGTTTGGACTGGGTGGTGCCTACGCCTTTGGGGTCGACGGCGGTGATGTCGATGCCGTACGTCTTCTTCAGCCCGGGTTCGCAGTAGGGGCGTTGGACGCATTCGTCACCGGCGGCGAGCCGTACGGGGAGTTTGGCGGCGCCGAGGTCGCTGAGGGTGCGGAGTCTGTGCTGCCGGGCGTAGTCGGCGGTGACGGCGAAGGCGTTCTGGTCGACGGCTTTGCCGGGGTCGAGGACGGTGAGGCCGCGGGGTGCGGCGAGGCGCCGGAGGGCGGTCATGGTGGTGGCGAGGTCGGGTGAGCCGACGGGGGGCGCGTCGGGTCCGTTGGCTTTGGCGTTGAGCCAGTCGGCGAAGGTGGCGGCGTATTCGGGGACTACGTCGATCTGCCCGGCTTCGAGGGCGGGTTCGTAGAGCTCGCGGTTGGTGACGGAGAGGATCTTGGTGCGGTAGCCGGCTTTGCCGAGGAGCAGGGCGTACATCTGGGCGAGCAGGTCGCTTTCGGTGAACCCTGCGGTGCCGATGGTGAGGTGTTTGCTGTCGCCGGGGGGTGCGGTAACGGTGCCTTGGGTTTCGAGGGTGGGGCCGGTGGTGCAGGCGGTAAGGGTGAGCAGCGCCGCAGGGAGCAGATGCCGGGCTTTCATGAGGGGCCGCCCCTCGCCCAGGCGGGCGCGAGGCGCTGGGCGACCTCGAAGATCGCCTCCACGAGGAGGGCGAAGACGGCGACGAGGACGGCACCGGCGACGACCTGGGGTGTGGAGGCGAGGTTGAACCCGGCGGTGATGATCCGCCCGAGCCCGCCGCCGCCCGCGAGTGCGGCGAGGGTGGCGGTGGCGACGAGCTGGACGGCTGCGATGCGTACGCCGGTGAGGAGCAGCGGGAGCGCGAGGGGCAGCTCGACGCGCCAGAGCATCTGGCTGCCGGTCATGCCCATGCCCCGGGCGGCCCGGACGACGTCGCGGTCGACTTCGCGCATGCCGACGTACGCGTTGGTGAGGAGCGGCGGTACCGCGAAGAGGATGAGGGCGACGATCGTGGGGGCTTCGCCGTGCCTGCCGAGGGGGGTGAGGAGCAGCAGGACGAGTACGGCGAAGGTGGGCACGGCCCGCCCGATGTTGGAGAGGTTGACGGCGAGGGCGCCGCCTTTGCCGAGGTGGCCGAGGACGAGGGCGACGGGCAGCGCGATGAGGCAGCTCAGGAGGAGACAGAGGGCGGTGAGCCAGAGGTGCTCGCCGAGCCGGTGCCAGATGCCGTTCTCGCCGTGCCAGTGGGCGGAGGTGGTGAGCCAGGACCAGGCGTGGGAGAGGGTGGTCATGGGGTCGCCGGTGGGGGGTCGGGGGGCTGGGTCATGCGCGTACCGCCCGGGTCCAGGGGGTGAGCAGCCGCTGGGCAAAGAGGAGAACGAGATCGGCGGCGATGGCGATGACGACGCAGAGGACGGAGGCGGTGAGGACTTGCGCCTTGAAGTAGGTGTTCATGCCGGAGTAGATGAGGTTGCCGAGTCCGCCGTATCCGACGATGGCGCCAACGGTGACGAGGGAGACGGCGGAGACAGTCGCGATGCGCAGCCCGGCCATGGCGGCGGGGAGCGCGAGCGGCAGCTCGACGGCGAGGAGCAGCCGTACGGGCCCGTATCCCATGCCGCGCGCGGCCTGCCGCGTCTCGTCGGGTACGGCTCGTAGCCCGGCGAGGATGTTCCGTACAAGGAGGGTGAGCGAGTACAGCACCAGTCCCGCCACGACGAGCGTCGCCGAGAGCCCGTATACGGGCAGGAGCAGCGAGAACATCGCGAGCGAGGGGATGGTGTAGAGGACGGTGGTGACCCCGAGCACGGGCCCGGCGGCCCACCGCCACCGCCGCGCCGCGACGGCGAGCGGCAGGGCGACGGCCAGCCCGATGACGACGGAGACGGCGGTCAGCTGGAGGTGCTGAACGACGGCGTCCCAGAGGATCTGGCGGCGGGTGGAGAGGTACTCCCCGCAGATCCATTCGTTACGCGCGAGGCAGTCGTGGGGCGCCCCGGCGTCGGCGGGCGGCAGCACCGCGGTGAGCTGTCCGGCGGTCACGTTCCTATTGGAAGGTGGGGGGTGGGGTGGACGCTCGGGGGGATGGGCCGATGGGGTGGGGGCGGTGGTGGTTGGTAGGGGCGGCGCGCGAGTCGATGGGGGTGATGTCGGCTGACCAGGGGCGGGTTGCGCCACTGACGTCTGCGCCGATATCTGGGCTGATGTCTGCCTGCTGAGACCCCGGTTCTCCTGCCGTGCTTGCTGATCTACGCTCGCACGCATGTCACAGCCCGTACGACTTCACATACTGATCACCACGCTTCCTGGCCGCGGCCAGGAGCAGGTGGATGCCTATGAGCGGCTCGCGCCGATCGTGCGGGCTGAGGAGGGGTGCCTGCAGTACGACCTGCACCGGGTGGTCGGTGATCCGGATCAGTTCGTTCTCGTGGAGCTTTGGGCGTCGCGGGAGGCGTTGGCGGCGCACGATGTCACTGCGCACATGGTTGCTGCGGATGCCGCGAGCCCAGGGTTTCGGGCGGGGCCGGCGCGGGTGATTGAGGTTGAGGATCGGTCGGTGGCTTGAGTCGCGATGGGGTCGGCCAGGAGTGACTGCTCCCCTGGATTCTGAGATTGGGGCGTGGCTGGAGCGAGGGGCAGGCTGGTGTCCGCGATGAGGCCGCGATCCGGTGGCCGACGGTGACGTTGCAGGTCAAGGGCGCCGTGGGGCGGAAATGACTGGCTCAGCCGGGCGCCCGGTCGCTAGCCTCGGCGGTTATGAACCGGCGGCAGCAGAAGAAGCTCTCCCATCGTCTTTTCACAGCGATTTTGGTGGGTGACGCGGCCCGCGTCAGGGCGGCTCTGAGGGCTGGGGCCGCCCCGGAGCGCCCGGACAGGGAAGGCACCACACCTCTCTACAAGGCGTCGGTGAACGGGAACGCGGAGATCGCCCGCCTGCTGCTGGCGGCGGGGGCTGCTCCCAATGCCGAGAGCAGCGGGGTCGGGGCGGAGGGCACCCCGTTGTGCGCGGCGGCGTGCTGGGGGTATGCGGAGACGGTGCGCGTATTGCTGGCGTACGGCGCGGATCCGAACCGCCGGGAGGATGACGGGACGGGTTGGTCGCCACTGGAGTGGGCGCTTCGTGGGCCTCATCCGGAAACCGTTGAGCTCCTGATGGGGGCGGGGGCGAGGCCTCACGGGGGAACTTCGTAGCGGCTGCGCTCGCTGGGCATGAAGCTCATTTCCGCAAGGACTCAACTGGCTCACCGGTGTGGCGCGGGCTTGATGCTCGGTACGGCTCGTAACGCGAATAACGGGCAGAGGAGGAAACGGGCAAGGTATCGGTGCTCTGTTCAGGACAAGGCGAATCCCATGAGCGTGGAGGGGCAGTTCGATCGGGATAGTGAACGCGACGCCTTTTCGTCTCCCCCTGGCAGTCCCTCCCAGTAGCCTGTCGTGGAGGTAGTTCCACCCCCACAACTAGCCACCGATTACACGTATTTCGATCGGAATGCCGGAATCTGAAGAAGTGGGCAGAATCCGTAGGCCAGCTACGTGAAGGCCCTGGTCACCACCTGTGGTCCCCGCGCACGCGGGGGTGGTCCCTGGCTGGCAAACAAACTCTTCACCTTCTCGAAGTGGTCCCCGCGCACGCGGGGGTGGTCCCTCCACGGAGTCCTGCCTCATCAGGCGGGCCGTGTGGTCCCCGCCCGGCATTGGCAAGCCTGAAATCCGGTGTGTGGTCCCCGCACACGCAGGGGTGGGCCCCATGGGTGCGGGCGTGGCCCCTGCCACGTGCGGGAGCGGTCCCGGTGGCAGGTCGTCGTCGTACGCGGCGACGCTGTGGTCTCTGGGCCTGGGGGGACGATCCCGGCGGGCGCCTCCACGAGCTGCCCCGGGTTGTCAGCTGAGATGCGGTGGTGGGCCGGGAGCTGAATGGGACCGGCCGCGCCCGGTACGGCAGCAGGGCCCGGACCGCGCGTCGCGGTCCGGGCCCTGCCCCGTGCGGTGCCGCCCTGTGGCGGCGGTGTGTCAGCTCTGTGCGGTGTCGTCGCCCGCCTGCGCGGCGCCCTCACCTGCGGCTGCGGCTGCCTTCTCGCGCATCTTGCGCACCAGCTCCGCCTTCTGCTCGGCCGCACTCTGACGGTCGAGGTTGCGGTGCGGACCGTTGTTCTGGCGTTCGGCGCGGGACTGCTTCTTGCGCTGGCCGCCGCCTTGGCCCACGGGGTTGTTGATGTTCTTGCTCACGGTCACGGGTTCTCCCGGTAATGATGCGAAGTGATCTACGGATTCATCGATGGGGGACGGGCGGCGACGTCGAAGGACGTCAGCGGGGCCCGTCACGCTCTCACTCGTAAATCGGCGTCTGGAAGAACATGACAAAGACCTTACCCGGTTCCGTCGGCCCCGCACACCAGCTTTTTCGCTGCCCCGGAGTCGGCCGGGCCTTCGGCGAGCACCTGGGGGAGCCGTTTCCCCCGCCCGGACTCGACGGCGGTGGTCCCCGCGTGGGCGGAGGGCTCGGCATGACTTCCACACCCCGCACGCGCTGCCCGTATATCAGGTGCCTCATCGTCCCAGGTCAGGAAGGGCACTTTCCGATTCCAGCCCACTCACAGCCGTACCCAAGCGAAACGGCGAGGGAGGTGGGGACGTAACAGCGCCGGTTCCTCTCGCACTCCTACGACATGGGCCGACGCTAGTGTCGTACGACAGACGAGATGGCCCGCCCACAGAAGGGAAGCGAACGTGACGCCGGACGGCACGCCGCTGAGGAGCGTTGAACTGGCAGATGTGGTCGGGGACTTCGAGCGCCTGGCTTCCTTGGTCGAGGAGACCGGCGAACGCGTGGGTATTACCGCTGGTGGTGAGTTGGTGGGTGTGGTCCTTCCGGCGGCCGAGCTGGCCGAGCTGGAGCACTGGGCGCAGCGGGGCTCCGGCGCCCCGCTGCCCGTTCCGGACGCATCGCTGGAAAGCGTTCCGGGACCGGAACAGCAGGGCCCGTATACCCGGTACGTACACGCGGACGGGTTACGGATGACGCTTACGCGGGACCGGGTCATCGTGGCCGAGATGCGCTCTGCGCGTGATCTTGCCTGGCTGGAAGAGCGGGCGCGCCAAGGACGCCAGGGATACATGGACCCGAAGCAGTCGGCGGCATTCGCGGAGTTCCTCGCCAGCCAACCTGCCTCCGCGCCCCCCAAGGACCAGCCCCCGGCACCGGGCCCGCACCCGGAGGAGATAGCGGTGCGGCAGGTGGCCGACGCGTGGCACCGTATCGGAACATGGCTGCGCGCCCATGCTCCCGCGTCGTACGCATCCCTCAACCCGGGCGCCTCACGGGAGGACATCGCTGCGCTCGAAGAAACACTCGGCGTGCCGGTCCCCGCACCCCTGAAGGCGCTGTGGTCCCTGCATGCGGGTGTCCGCCACGTGTACGGCGCGGGGTTCCTCCTGGACGGCTGGGCCCTGATGGACCTGGACAGGGTGGTCTACCACTACCGGATGAAAATGGACATCCAGGAGTAGTCGGACGCTCTTGGCGCCATCCGGCGGGCAGCAGGAAGGGACGAAGAGGAGACCACGGTGTGGAGGACGACATGGGTACCGGTGTGCTCCTTCGGAGCCGACGACACCTTCTCCGGCCTCTACCTCGAAACCGATACCGGCTACATGTACCCCTGGTCCCGGGAAGACCACTACCCGTACCGGGACGAAGCAAAGCGCGAAACGCTGGTCACCTACTTGGAAGAGATCGCCGACAGCCTTGAAGCGCCTTCCCTGTCTACATATGGCAAACCAGGCATCGCGGGCGGGGCTCTGGTGTGGGGGCCGCCGAACGTTCCCGATCCGGACCGTCCATGGATGGAGTACACCGGCTGACCTGTCCGGCCGCAGACGCGTGTGGGGACCAGACCGCGGTCTGGTCCCCACACAGCGTTCACGCCGTGTCAGCCGATCCCCGGAGCGTGCGAGTTGGCGTGGGGTCCCAGATTCACGTCGTGGCGAGGAGGTGCATCGTGGAACGCTGCCCGCCATGGCCATCCTGCGCGCCCGTGTGATTGGTGACCGCCGCGGCGATGAGTTTGCGCGGCCCGAGCAGTCACAGCTGTGTCGGCAACAGCAGGAGGGAACGAATGACTCAGCTACTGAGGGTGCAGAACTTCAACGTTTCGAGCGACGGTATCGGCGCGGGTGCTGCAGAGGACCAGAGCCTGGAGAGCCCGTTCGGCCTTCCTAATCCGGGCGAGTTGTTCGCCTGGGCGGGTGCGACGGCGAGCTGGCCGATGCGTACGGATCCCGGGGGCAGCCGTGGCCTGGATGACTACTTCACGCGGGACTTCGCACACAACATCGGTGCGGAGATCATGGGTCGGAACAAGTTCGGGCCGCTGCGGGGGCCGTGGCAGGACGAGGATTGGCGGGGTTGGTGGGGTGACGAGCCTCCGTTCCATACGCCGGTGTTCGTGATGACGCACCACAAGCGGCCGTCGTTCACGCTCTCGGACACCACGTTCCATTTCGTGGACGGGGACCCGGCGGCGGTGCTGGCGCAGGCGCGGGAGGCCTCGCAGGGCAAGGACGTACGGCTGGGTGGAGGGGTCACGACGATCCGGCAGTTCCTGGAGGCGGACTTGGTCGACACGATGCATGTGGCGGTGTCGCCGCAGGTGCGGTTGGGGTCGGGGATCCGGCTGTGGGAGTCGCCGGATGAGCTGCGGGACCGCTTCCACTTGGAGGTGGTGCCGAGTCCGAGTGGTGTGATGCATCACCTGTTCTGGCGGAAGTAAGGCGGAGGGTCCGTACCCTCTGGCCGATCGGCTGACCGACCACTGCCGTGATGGAAAAGAGGGAGTAAAGTGGACGCGAGTGAGGCCCTGCGGCATCCCCCGAACGCAGGGCCTCACTCCTCTTTTTCCTGGGCTCGGACGGACGTTGGGCTGTGGCCGGTCCTGTACGACTCCTGCACGACTTCGGAGAACCACTCATGCGCCGCCGCCCTCACCTCGCTCTGACTAGTGCTGCCTTGCTGCTTTGTGCGGCCTGCTCGGGTACGAAGACCGACAGGGCGGCCGAGTCGCCTGCTCCGGATTACGGCCCGACGGTGCGAACGGCTGTAGCTGCGATGGGCAAGTCGACGGCGGCATTCGACGAGAAGGTAGAGATCGCTGGCGACGGCCAGAATTTCGGGATCGGAGTCAAGGGCCGTTTCGACTTCGCCGGGGACAGGGGGACGCTCGCCGTCGATTTCCCTGAGGGCGGTATCAGTCACGTGGACGAGGTATTCGCGGACAGCAAGGTATACGTGCGGGGTGCGGCGGGCCTCGATGGTGAATGGGGCGTGATCGGCCGCGATAAGGCCGAGGCACACTATCTGCTGAGGGCACCGTTGAATGATCCGGAGCATGTGCTGCGCCAGCTCGGCACCATGCACAAGATCTCCAAGGAGGAGACGGAGCAGGTGAACGGTACGGCGGCCGTCCGCTATCACGGACTCCTCGGCGCGGACACCCTCACGCTTCGCGGCTCGGCGAAGCTGCGCGAGCAGGCCGGCCAGCTGCGCGACGCGATCGGGGAGATACCGATGTACGCGGACACGTGGGTGGACGGTCGGGGCAGGCTGGTGCGGGCTCGTCTGCGTTGTGATCTGGGGCCGGGGCACGTGGCGGTGACGGTGGACTTCGCGGATCACGGGAAGGCTGTGAAGGTTTCGGTGCCGGAGGAGGCTATTCCGGTGAATTCCGCTTCGGGAGTTCTTACGGGCTGAGCGTGGGTGTGGGCGAGGTGAGCGGTGTCGTGATCGGGGCTGGGCGGTTCGTTCGCCGGGGCGGCTGGCTCCCCTTCCTGAGTTACGGCTCGGGTGCCGTCGGCCGGTTAACGGGCACAGGAAGAAACGGGCGGTCTGGCAAGCCTCAGGGAACGGACGGGTCTCGGTGTTCGATTGATGGCCGACTATTGCGGGGGGTCTCGGGTCAAGCCTCACAGGCCCCCGAGGGGTCGGCGTGGTGCGGTAAGTGAGCACAGCTCATCGGCTATCCGTCAGGCAGATTCGTTGGCTTCGGGCGCTTCCTCATGATGCCTGGCGAGGCCGTTGACGCCCGCTTCGCTACCAGTAGGTATTACGGCTGACAGAAGGAAGACAGACCAGCCGTCGCGGTGTGAGGTCTTATACAGTGAGCGCATGCCCTGCGCCCCACACATCTCGACCAAGTCAAAGGAATTGCAAAGCCCTTACTGAGGTGCAGGTCAGGAAGTGCCCCTCCCGCCGACGCGGGGGTGATCCGCATGGCCTTGGTGAGGGTGAGCTCCTGGTCGGGTCCTCCCCGCCAGCGTGGAGGTGTTCCGGCCGGAGTCTGCCTCCCACCACCCACCCGTCCGTTCTCCCCGCCAGCCCACGCCACCGCGCATCGTCGCGGTCACTGCATCTGAACCACCGCGAGACCGGGATCGGCAGCGACCACCGCTTCCCCCATCCGCTGCGGTGATGTCCTGTCCCTCACCGTCAGTTGTGTCCGCCTGGTTCGTCGCCTGCCGTCCTGACCCGCTTGCGGTAGGCCCCCGGTGGCGACCCGAAGTGTCGTTTGAAAGCTTTGGCGAAGGCGAACTGCGACGTGTACCCGGTGTGCTGCGCGATGGTACTCAACGGGGTCGGCGATTGGTGCAGCAACCGTGCCGCGGTGGCCATCCGCCAGTTGGTCAGATAGGTCAACGGCGGCTCGCCGACCACCGAGGTGAAGCGGCGGGCGAACGCCGCTCGGGACAGCCCGGCGCGGGTGCCCAGCGACTCCACGGTCCAGGGGTGGCCGGGATCGTCATGGATCGCCTTGAGGGCCGGGGCGACTGCCGGGTCGGTCAGCGCGGCCGCCCAACCCCGGGTCCGCTCCTTGGGTAGTTCGGCGTACCACGACCGGAGGATGTACAGCAGCAGCAGATCGATGAGCGCCGTGACGACCGCGTCCGAGCCCGGCTGCGGCGCGTGGAACTCGGCGCACAGCTGATCGACCGCCGAGCGCAGCACCGGGTGGCGGCCGGGGACCGCGGGGAGGTGGATGACCTCCGGCAGATCGCTGAACAGCGGATGCGGGCGATCGATGTCGATCGCGTACGCGCCGCACACCAGAACTGTGTGCGGCCCTGGTCCGTCCACGGTGACCTGGCCGATCGGCGAGGAACGGTCCACGCGGTCCGGTACGAAGTCCACCGGATCGCGGCCCGGTATATCGCACAGGGTGTGTCCGCTGCCGCGCTGCAGGAACACGATGTCGCCGGGGCCGAGCGCGAGCGGTTGGCCGTGCGGTGGCAGCAGGTGGCAGTGCCCCTCCACGACCACGTGGAATCCGGCTCCCGAGATGGGTTGGAACGTCAGGGCCCACGGGGCGTGGGCGTCGGTGCGCGTCACCATCGGGCGTCCCGTGCGCAGGACTTCGAGGGTGTCGCTCAGGATGTCCATAGCACCACTCTAGTGCCTGTATGGCGAGACGATATGACAGGGAATCGAGATCTTCAGCCATTCACCGTCTCGATGTAGAGGCGTACGTTCTTGCCATGGCGGTTGCCGAACCCCGGCACCGCATCGACGAAGGAATGGATTCCATGTCTCTGGCCGACAAGAAGATCGTGATCATCGGCGGAACCTCCGGCATCGGCTTCGCGGTAGCCCAACAGGCCGTGGCGGCCGGCGCGGACGTCGTGGTCGCCTCCAGCAATCAGGACCGCGTGGACGCCGCGACGAAGCGGCTGGGCGAGCCGGCCCAAGGCCGCCGCCTGGACGTCGCCGACGGCGACGCCATCGCCGCGTTCTTCGAGCAGGTCGGGGAGTTCGACCACCTCGTCTACACCGCGGGCGAATCTCTGCTGATCAAGCCGTTGGTCGACACCACCCCGCAGGAGGCCAGGGCCGTCTTCGAGCGCCGGTTCTGGGGCGCGTTCCTCTCCGCCAAGTACGCCGCACCGCGACTGCGCGACGGCGGCTCGATCACTTTCAGCTCCGGCGTCCTCGCGATCCGCCCCCTGTCCGGAACCGCGCTCACGGCAGGGATCACCGGCGGCATCGAGGCCCTGTCCCGGGCCCTCGCCGTCGAACTCGCCCCTGTGCGCGTCAACGTGATCCAGCCCGGTGTGATCCGTACCGAGCTGTGGGACGGCAGTGTCCCGGACCCGGAGGCTTTCCTCCAGGGCGCCGGGTCCGAGCTGCTCACACGGCGTGTCGGCACTGCCGAGGAAGCCGCGGCGGCGTATCTCTTCGTCTTGACCAACGCCTACGTCACCGGCATCACGCTCGCGATAGACGGCGGCGCGGCACTGGTGTGACATAGGCGCCACACATCACAGCCAACGGAGCAACGCCGCACCGACGCGACGCGTTCCGTGCCGCGGCAGTCGACTGCGCGAGGCCGACCAGACGTGCGAATCCGAACCGCCCCGCCCGAAGCGGAGACCCGGTCGGCCTGACCGCCCCAGAGATCCGCCGCCTGATCGGCGCACTGTTTCAGCCCGCCGATCACAGCCCTGAACACACTCCCGCACTGGTCGAACTGGCGCACAAGCCACCAAGCTCCGGCACCTCGCAGCCGCTACCGGCAGCGGCCCTCCGCCCCCCTCCAGCACGTAGATCGCGAAGTCACGCTGGAGTACGAGACGCGCCTTGTGGGTCCTTCCTGCCGACGCGCGGGAAGATCCGGCAACTCATCAGCTGCAGGCGCTCGTGGGGGGCACCGGCCGCGTCGTGCTGGAAACTCTGGGACTCGGCGATCCCAACGTCCGAGGATCACGAGATCCCGGTGCGCGCGAGGTGCGCGACCGCTCCGTTGACCTCTCCCCGAAGAGCGGAGCCGGAAGCTTCCGGCCCCCGTACATCACTTCGTACTGCGGTCACGCTCCGCATAATGCCGCGCCGCCCGGACCCGGTTCCCGCAGCGGTCCGAGCACCAGCGTCGAGCCGCATGCGAGCGGATGAACAGGCGCGTGCAGCCTTGCGCTCCGCAGGCCGACAGCTTCGCGGCCGACGCCCCGGTCAGCAGGTCCGCCCCGTCCTCGGCCAACTGCGTGAGCACCGCCTCCATCCGCGTTCCCGGCCTCTCCCCCACGGCCAGTCGCGGGCCCGTCACGCTCCAGGCCAACTCGCGTACGCCCGGCGCCGCAGCCAACGCGTCGTTGTAGCACTCCAGGGCCTGCTCCGCCGGGCGCTCGCCCGCGATGTGCGCGCTGAAGATCGCCCTCGTGGCCTCGCGCAGCAGCCTGAGCCGCCGCAGTTCCGCCTCCGTCACCGACCGCACCGGGCCGAGGCCGCGCTCTCGCAGCCACCGGCCCGCAGCCGGCCCGTCGGGCAGCCCCTCGTAGGGCCCACCGGGGAGTTCGAACTCGGTGTTGACCAGGGCCAGCGAGCAGTGATCGGCCTCGCCGGGGGCGGGCCCTTGCGATGAGAGAGATCGTTCGACGGCGTCCACGTCCCTAACGGTATCAGTTGAGATTTGCCGTGACTCGACGTACCGTCACGCCGACCGATCTACAACGGAAAGCCAACACCTTTGCCGTTAGACCCCGAGTTCTCGGCCAAGGCTCCTACCGAGGAACAACCCATGACACCAACCGACAAGCGCCTCAACCTCCATTTCGTCGCGCTCGCCATCGGCATGTTCGCCATCGGCACCGACAGCTTCGTAGTGGCCGGCATCCTGCCCAGCGTCGCCGAAGACCTACACGTCGACGTCCCCACCAGCGCCGAACTCATCACCGCCTATGCCCTGGCCTACGCCATCCTGTCCCCGGTGATCGCCTCGGTCGCCGGCCGGGCATCCCGCAAAGCACTGCTGATCGGCGGGCTGGCCGTCTTCGTCGCGGGCAACATCGGCACCGGCCTCGCCCCCACCTTCGAAACCGCCATCGCCTTCCGCGTCGTGGCGGCGCTCGGCGGCGCCATGTTCACCCCCACCGCCGCAGGCGCCGTCGTCGCCCTGGCCGGGCCCGAGAAGCGGGCCACCGCACTGTCGATCCTCTTCGGAGGGCTCAGCGCCGCCACCGCCCTCGGCTCCCCCATCGGCACCGCCATCAGCGGAATCACCGACTGGCGCGGCACCATGATGTTCGTCGCCGCCGTCGGCGCACTCGCCGCCATCGCCGTACTCATCGGGCTGCCCGCCATACCCCGCCCACCCGCCGTCCCCTTCAAGCAGCGCCTCTCCCCGCTCGCCGACGCACGGATCACCCTCACCCTGCTCCTGCTGCTCGTCGCCTACAGCGGTCTCTTCGTCCTCTACACCTACGTCAGCCAGGTCTTCCGACCGGCCACCGGCGGCGACGGCACGACCCTCGCCTGGCTCCTGTTCACCTGGGGCGCCGCCGCCGTGGTCGGCAACCTGTTCGCCGGCCGCCTCACCGACGCATTCGGCAGCCGCATCGTCATCAACACCGCAGGCGTCACAGCCGTCCTCGTCTTCCTCACCACCCCCTGGAGCAGCCGACACCTCGTATCGGCGTTCATCGCTGTCGTTATCTGGGGCGCGTGCGGATGGGCCATGCTCGTCCCGATCCAGCACCGGCTCGTCGGCGTGAACCCCGCCGCCTCCCAACTCTCGATCTCCCTGAGCTCCTCCGCCAACTACATCGGTGTCTCCCTCGCCCCCATCGTCGGCGGCTTCCTCCTGGACGACGTGGTGTCCGTAAACCACCTCGGCCTCCCCGCAGCCGCGATCATCGCCACCGGCCTGCTCATCGGCGAGCTGGGTCACCGGCTGATCCGGCGCGACACGAAGGTCGTAACGGTCGCGGCCCCTACCCCGGCCCGCACCAGCGGCACCGACCCCCGGGCCACGAGCCCCTCCCCCGTCGACCGCCCCTGACCCGACCCGACCCGTCCAAAGGCATCTTCCGATACGTGAGGACCGTCCATCCGCCCTCGCCGTATCAGGGCCTACGCGCGGATGAGCCTGCCAACCAGCTCCCTGTTCCACTCGACGTACTCCACGCCCGCTCCATCCGCATGGCGGGCGTAGAGAAACCGCCCCGTCGGGCCATCGGTTACGGGGGTCGTGATGGTCGCCTCGGCCGACACCAGCGTCTCCTGGAGGGCGTCGAGGTCGTCGACGACGACGGTGGCGGAGGCGTGCTCGTACTTCGCTCGCTCCTCGGCCGAGCCCGCGATCACCAGGAAGTTGCCGATGGCGGCGAGGCCCACCGCGTGGAAATCCAGACGCAAGTGGGGTTGCTCGCCCGTGAGTTCCTCCAACAGGGGCAGTGCGTGGTCGAGGTCGTCGGTCCACAGGCGTGCGTAGGTCCTCAGGATGGTCATGGCCTTGCCCTCTCAAGTCTCTTGCCGGCTCTCTGGAACCGTAGGTGCGTAGCCTCGGGCGTGGAAGAACGCACTTTTCGGTGAGAGAGGAACCTCATGGAAACCGAGCAGCCCCAACCCGTCCCCGACGACGCGGATGTGACACGCGCCCATTCCCTCGCCCGCGAGATCTTCTCGGGGGTGGCCAACAAGTGGGCACTGCTCGTCATCAACGTCCTGGGGACGCGGACGCTGCGGTTCACCGAGCTCAGAGGCGAGGTCGAGGGCATCAGCCACAAAATGCTCACTCAGACTCTGCGCGGGCTGGAACGCGACGGGGTGGTGCACAGAACCGTGTACGCCACGGTGCCACCCCGCGTCGACTACCGCCTCACCGAGGCAGGCGCGGCGCTACGCGACACGGTCAACGGCATGTGCGCCTGGACCCGCCGCTACCTCGACGAAATCGACACCGCACGACGCCGCTTCGACTCCGACGACCATGGCACTGGGCGTTGAATCCGCCGTCCCGCACAGGATCTCGACCCCCAGGCCAACAGACCCGGGCGAGATCGCACAGGCGGTCCCCGCGCGCGCACAGCCTCCCAGTCCCTAGTTCACGCCCGCCATGAACTCGTCGAACAGGCGCTTCGCCGTCCGCGAGGTGAGCATGCGCTCCAGTTCCGCTCGGGCGATCCGGCGACGGAACTCCCCTTCGTAGGAGGCGTCTCCGGCGTTGTGCATCAGCTCGGTGATCCAGACCGCGAACGCCTGATAGTTCCAGATGTGGCGCAGGCAGGTCTCCGAGTAGGCATCGAGAAGGGTCGAATCGGTCTCCTTCGCCCGGCGGATGACGACTCGGGCGAACACCTCGGTGTCGTTCAGGGCGAGGTTGATCCCCTTCGCGCTCATGGGTGGGACGAGGTGCGCCGCGTCTCCGAGCAGGTACAACCTGCCGTAACTCATAGGGCTGTACACCACGCTACGAAGCGGCACGAGTCGCTTGTCGAGGATCGGGCCGGTCGAGACGGGAGTGCCGAAGCGGGCTTCCAGCTCGCTCCAGATGCGTTCGTCCGGCCACTGCGCGAGGGTGTCGTCGGCCGGGCACTGGAGGTAGAGCCGACTGGCGTTCGTGCCACGGGGGATCAGCCCGGCCATGCCGCGGGAGTGTATCGCCATGGCTGCGGGATCGGCCGGCACGTCGACCAGGACGCTCAGCCAGGCGTACGCGTACTCATGAGCGTGGCGTGTGAGGACGCCTGCGGGGATGGAGGCCCTGCTCACGCCGTGGTGGCCGTCGCAGCCAGCGATGTAGTCGCAGTCGACTGTCTTCGTCGAGCCGAGCGCGTCCCGGTATCGGACACGCGGGCGCTCACCGTCGATGCCTTCGAGCAGGACGTCGGCCGCCTCGAACCGGAGGTCGCCGCCGTCGCGCAGGAAGACCTCCGTGAGATTGCGTACGAGGACCTGCTGCGGGCAGAAGGCGATGTCGTCGGTGTCGTCCCCGCCGAAGACGAGCGGCAACTCCTCGCCGTCGAGCCGGAAACCCATCATCTCCGAGGAGAAGAAGCTCTCCACCACCTCTTCGAGGCCCCACTCCCGGTACATACGCACCCCTCGGGCGTCGATCGTTCCGGCCCGTTGCCTCCGCTCGACGTATGCCCGGCTGCGCTTCTCCACAACGACGCAGTCGATGCCGTTGCGCAACAGCAAATTGCCGAGCGTGAGTCCGGCGATCCCGGCTCCCACGATGACGACCGTTGTGCTTTCACCTGTATCCATCACGTGTCCGTCTCCCCCTTCGCTCCGCCTGTATGCCCTTCACTGTGAGCCGCGCCGCGACTTCCCCCAACCGGGAAACAGCCAGCGAATACGGGAAAGCCGCCAAGGTGGGAACGGTGTACGGCTACGGCACCTCGCCGCGCAGATCGGCCTGGTAGCGGCCCGGGGTCTGACCCACGATGTTGGTGAACGCCTCTATGAAACTGGAGGGGTTGGACCAACCGCACTCCATCGCGGTGTCGGTGACCGACCGGCCGTTGGTGAGATGCACCAGGGCGTGATGGATGCGCAGGACAGTGCGCCAATGGTGGAAGCTCATACCGAGGTCGGTGCGGAACAGACGACTCAACGTCCGCTCGCTCGCCCCCACCGTCCGCCCCAACGCAGCCAGGGTCGCGGTCCGGCCGGGATCGGCATGCAGGAGGGCGGTTACGGCTCGCAGCCGGTCGTCGCGCGGTTCGGGCAGGTGAAGGGACGGCTCGGGGGCCTCGGCGAGCTCGTTTACCACCACCGTGAGCAGCCGCCGGTCGGCCCCGGGGCGGAACTCCGGCCGGTCGGTCAACGCCAGGAGTGCCTCCCGGAGCAGCGGGCTCACCTCGAACACACCGGGGTACGCGGTGAGTTCGCCGCACAGGTCGACGGGGATGTCTAGCAGGCGGACGTCGGTTCGGCCGTAGAAGCGATGGGAGTGGTCGAATCCGGGCGGCGTCCACGTCACCCGGTTCGCCGGGGCGATCCAGGTACCGCGTTCGGTCGTGGTGGCGAAGGCTCCTGCGGCGGCGTACACCAGCTGGCCGTGGGTGTGGGAGTGGGCGTCGAGGTGGTAGCCGTGCGGGATCCAGGCCGCACCACGAGGCACCTCCGCCGGTGGTGCCCCGGGCGTCGGTAAGGGCGGTGAGGGTTGGCGGGGTTCCGGCATCGGCTGCCAGCGTACCCGTGGCCCGGCGCCTGCTTCCCTGAAGCTGGTCGGCGGCCTTGCGGGGATGGCGCCCCGAGCCAGCCTTGACCACTGATCAACCCAGTTGACCGCCCCACCGCGCAGCAACAATAGTTGCCCACTGAACGGAATTCTGATCGAACCGTTCGGGCGTTCACAGGGTGGGGAATCATGCAGGTCAAGGGGCAAGAAGGCAGTTCGGCATGCGCGGAAGCGGAAGCGGAAGCGGAAGCGGCGTCTGAGACGGCGACCAACGCGAAGGCCGACACCGCGACCGCCGCCGCAGTCGAGGAGGCCGAGACCCTGCTACAGCAGGGGCGGCTCATCGAGGCCCGGCAAACCGCCCAGCGCGCGCTGGACACCGGCGTACGGCCCACCGCCCGCCTCTACACCGTCCTCGGCCGCGCACACGCCGCCGAAGGCGACGACCACCACGACGACCGCGCCGAGGCCGTATACCGGGCAGGCCTGGACGCCTTCCCCGACGACATCGATCTGCTGTCCGCCTACGCGGAACTGTGCCTCAACGCCGACTACCTGGAACGCCCCGGACGCCACCGCCGGGGCCCCGAACTCGCCGCACGCATCCGCGAGTTGGCCCCGGGCTCAGTCCAGGCGCTCCGGGCCGAGCGCGCTGCCGGAGGCAAGGGCGTACCCAAGCCCGCCCGAGTGCAGCGCCACGACGCGCGGCTGGTGCTGAAGCTCTCCCCCACCCCCCGCACGGCCGCGGACCGAGCCCGGATCCAGGCAGGCGCCCGCCCCGAGGACGAACGCCTCGCGGTGCTCACCCAAACCCTGGACGCGCTGGTCCGGCCGGGCCGGGGTCCGCTGCGCCTGATGGTCGTACACCCACTGGCGAGCACGTTCATGTCCTGGGTGGCCTACGCCGCGATACTCCTCGCCGTACCCGCGGTCCCCCTCCCGGCGTGGGCCGCATGCGCCGCCGCACTCCCGCTCCTCCCGTCGGCCGTCCTGCACCTTGTACTGCGCGGGGCTCGACGCAGAGCCGGGACACACACCTCGACCACCTCCACCCACACCCCGCAGGACCTCACCTTCCCGGTGCTGCCGCCCGTACCGGCCCCCACCCCACGTGACCGCATCACCCGCGCGCTCGTCCTCGCCACCGCCATCGGCGCGGCCGCCGGTTCCGTGACCTGGTCGCAGATCCAGTACCGGGACTACCCCCACTACACGGTCGCCGCGCCCGCGAGCCTCGGCCGCCTGGACAGGCTGGAGCTGACACCCGTCCAGCAAGGCATGGCCGACCAGCTGAAGGCGAACTTCGCGGGCGTGGCGCACGAGACGTTCGCCTACGTATACGGGAACAAGGAGCTCGGCCGGACGGCGTTCATCGTCCTCGGCGCGACGGGCGACTTCCACGCCATGACCCCCGACCTCCTCGACGAGCTGCGCCACGGCCTGGAGGCATCCGGCCTGACCGTCAGCGTCGAGTGGAACGCCGAACCGGGCCGCTACGGCGGCTGGATGAAGTGCGTGACGTACCAACCCGCCGTCAGCGTTCCCGAAGTGGCATGCGGCTGGGCCGACAAGGGCAGCATGGGCATGGTCATCGTCGCCGACCGAGGCACCGGCCGGAGCGTGGCCGAGGGAGCCGCCCGGCGGGCCCGGGAAGCGGTGCTGCACCGAGGCGGCGTGGAGCGCACCGAGCCGGAAGTCTGAGGGATCGGGCGCCGTAACGGAATCCGAGCGGCACCAACCTCCTCGACGTGCGCCGAGCACCCGAACCGATGACCAACACCCGCAACCCGCTGTGCGACCATGGGCGGGCCGCCGGGGAGGGCCTGGGCGGCCGGTGATGCAGGGGGAACTGGCGTGAGCGGGGTTGCGGAGCACGGCGACGGGTCGTCGGTGCCCGACGAGGAGTGGGAGCGGTTTCTGCGGGAGTCCGCCGATGGCGTGGCGGATGCACCCAAGGAGCCGTCCGCGCGGGCCCGCGTGGTGGCGCAGCGGTTGCGCGAGGAACCCGAGTCGCCGCAGGCGTGGCGCAGCCACACACCGGCCCGCCCGAGGCGGAAGAAGCAGGGGTGGTACGTCGTCGGCTTCCTGGCGTCGATCGCCCTGCTGGTCGTCGCCTTGATGCCGGGGCGTGTCGTCGGATTGTTCGGCGACGACGCGCAGTCCGACACCCCCCTTGCCGCCGAGTCGGGACGCCCCGACCAGGCACCGCCCACACCGGCTGCGCAGCGGCCCACCCTCGACCAACCGTTCAGGGGATCGCCCGCGGCACGCTGGGCCGACAACGCCGCCGGGATTACGGTTCCCGAGGCCAAGGCGACCGGGTGGATGAGTACGGCGGAGGTGGCACAGGCCCTCGGCCGCACCCGGGACTTCCTCACCGCCGCCAGCCTCGATCCGGCGGTGCTGCGCGGCGATCACCCCACCAAGGCGATCGCCCGGATCAACCCGCACCAGAAGGACGTCCAGGACTACCTGTCGACCGCGTTCCGCACACCCAGCAAGGAGAACGACCCGCTGCTGCTCTTCAGCCGGTTCGACAAGACGCGTACACGTCTCGTCGGGGACGTGGTGAAGACGCGGGGCCGCATGACGTATCAGCAAGGTGAGCGCGGCGCTCTGCAGGTGACCACCGACATCACGTACGTATACCCGGTCGTGCGCGCGGCCGCAGGCAGCGACGACGTCGAGCGTACGATCGTGCGGCGCGAGGTCGTGGTGAGCTGGGACAATCCCGCGAAGGTGATCACCGAGCCGGGAACGTTCTCCCTCGTCTCGTACAAACTCGACATGACCAACGGCGGTTGCGGCGCACCGAACGGCTACCTCAACCCGGTGTTCGGCTCGGGACAGGACACCGGCGCCGGTGATGGCCCCGCGATCGATCCGTACGACCGCAGCACGCCCCTGGAGCAGCGGACGGACAAGGGCTGCGGCCGCGCTACCCGGACGTGAAACCCGAAACGGTGGCCTGCCGCAGCAGGCCACCGTTTGCAGGTAGTGCTCGCCTAGTTCAAGCCGAGCCCCCGTTGCATACCCATACCCATACCTCCCCCCACCAGAGGCCGCGACAACATAAGGCCGCCCCCAAAGCCGGGGCCCCTCAGCAGCGCCTCCGTCGTCGTACGGCCGAGGCGCGTCCACGGGTTGGCAGGATCTGCCGCGTCAGGGCGGTTCCCCTTCGTCCAGTACTTCGCCCTCCAGTAGAAGCCGCCGTACGAGACGACCGTGCGGGTACTGCCGTCGGGGGCGCCGGCCACGACCTGCGTGCCCGGTGCGGTGCCGCTGTTGCGGGGCTCCGCCGCGAAGTCCGGCTTCGTGTAGTCCGTGCCTGCCGCGAACGAGACCAGGCCGTACGACCCGCCATGGCGTGGCGCGCCCGTCGTCACCTCCCCCGCATCCGTGCGTAGTTGCCACCACTGGCCGGGGCTGTAGTCGCAGTCCCCCACCGTCAGCGCGTCCAGTGTCCGCGCCGCGCCCAGGCACTGCTCGTGGCCGCTGGTGCCGCTCTTGATCCGGAACCAACCGCCGGCCGAGTCCTCGCTGACCGTCCACAGCTGGTTGGCGTTGCCGTCCTGCTTCTCGGTCAGGTGTGCGGTGGACCAGTCACCGGGGTGGTCGAGGAGGTTGCCGCTGCTCACGTCCTCGATCTTCCACTTGTCGCCCGTCTGCCAGAACGAGAACGGGGCCCAGGCCGGGTTGTACGTACGGCCGCCGTCCCACTCCTCGGCCTGGCAGCCGGGACCGTCGGACGCGGCGGGCGCCACGGTCGTGGTGTTCTTGCGCCGGTCCTGGCTCAGGCCGTACGTGGTGTCTCCGATCTTGAGGGTGAAGTTGGCCGGGCCGGTCAGGGGCAGGTAGTACTTGAGCGCGATGTCACGCGACTGGCCCGCCCGGATGTCCTCGCAGTAGCCGAGTTTCAGGGTGACCCGGTGGAAGTCGCTCTTCAGACCGCCCACGTTGGGGCCGCTGTGACCCGCCTGGACCGCGCCCTTCAGCTCCTTCCACGCCCCGTCTTTCACGAGCGGCGGCGTGCTGGTGGGGATGTCGAAGGACAGCTCCGCACCGGACGGCAGCGAGCCACCCGTGTGGTTGGTGATTCTCAGCTTGGGCTGCTGGGGCCACAGGTCATCGCGACCGGTGGGGAATTCCACCAACTCGGCGCTGACGTCGAGCTGTTCCTTGGGGAGGGTGGCCGTCGATCCCTGCGCGCGCTCGGCGCCGTACGGATCGGCGGAGCGCAGTGCCTCGTCGAGTGCCGTGGTCAGGGTGTAGCCGGGACGGCACTCCCCCTCGGCCGGGCAGTCGTAGTCCCCGGCCAGCTCCCACAGCATCACACCGCCCGCGCCCTTGTCCTTCACATACTGGGCTTTGGCCGCCACGGCCTGCTCGTCCTCCGTCGACAGGAACGTCTTCTTGTCCTCGTTCCACAGCCAGGACGCCTTGAGGGTGTCGTCCCAGTGGCGGGTGTAGCCACCGGTCGCGTTCACCGGCGCGTCGGGGTCGAGGCCGAAGCGTTCGAGGTAGCCGGGAGTGACACCGCGTTCGAGGTTCTTCGCGTGCCACATCGGGTTGGAACCCGCGCCGACCTCGCTGCCGTCGGGGTTGGTGTCGTGCCACAGGTTGGCGACGCCCTTCGCGCCCGAACCGCAGTTGCTGCGGGCCCCGTTGGGACCGGTACCGGGTGGGCACGCCCTCTGGTCGGACAGTTCGGACGTCCCCCACAGCCCATTGCCCACACCGCCGCTGACGTGGTCCCAGCCGCGCGTGTAGTACGGGACGCCCAGGTTGATGCGCCCGGCCTGCATCGCACCCCGGAAGTAGTGGTAGGACCAGTCCGTGTTGAAGTAGCCCTCCTGGTCGAACTCCGGATACTTGGCCTTGTCGTACATCCCGGCCGCCGCCAGCTCGATGTCGCGGCCGTCGTCGTAGAGCGGGGCCTGCGGGCCGACGAAACTGTTCCAGGAGCCGTGCAGGTCGTACGACATGGCGTTGACGAAGTCGAGATACTGCAGCGCCGAGTAGTCCTCCATACCGCGCACCAGATAGCCGGAAGCGGATGCGGCGGTGGTCAGCTGGTAGTAGCGGCCGTCCGCCGCACCCGCGCGGTCGAGCCGCTCGCGCAGGGTCTTCATCAGTGCGGTGTATCCGGCGGTGAGGCCCTTGCGCCGCGGGTTGGACACCGGCCAGTCCAGCGGGTTTCCGGCGTCCGGGAGTGCGGTGGGGTACTCGTAGTCGATGTCCGCTCCGTCGAAACCGTAGCGGCGCAGGAACTCCACCGTGGAGTCGGCGAACGTGTCGATCGCCGGCTGGTTGACGCTGCCGTCCTCCTTGGTCGCCAGCGCGTAGAAACCACCGTCGGCGGTGCGGGTGCCGTCCGGGTTGAGACGGCCGCCGGTCTCGGCCCAACCGCCCACCGAGATCAGCGTCTTCACCCGGGGGTGCTGCCGCTTGTACTGGGTGAGCAGGTTGAACTGGCCCTGATAGGGCAGGCTGCGGTCCATCTCCGCGCCCGCGACGCCCGGCCAGGTCATCCGCAGCGCCGGGTTGTCGGGATCATTCGGGTCGCCGACGGAGATCTTGTCGTCCTGGATGTGCGCGAAGGCGTAGTTGACGTGGGTGACCTGGCCCCAGGGAATGCTGTTCGGGAGGTACTGGGCCCGCCCGTCGGCGCCGGTGCGCCAGCCGGTGAAGTAGCCGACGACGCGCCGGGGGTGGGTGCTGCCCATCCGCTCCCGGCCCTGGTCGTCGTACACCTGGCAGTACGGTGTGTTCACGTCGGGCGTCGACGTCATACCGTCCGGACGGCACTTGGGCTGGTCGGCGGGGTTGGTGGACCAGGGGCCCGGCCCCTTCGGCTCGCGGTCCTCGGCCGGCTGCGGGCCGCGCATCGATGAGCGCGCCCGGATGACGGCCGGGTCCGGCTGCTCGTCGAAGATCGTGTTGCGCAGCGACGTCCACGCATCGGAGATCCGCTCGGGACCGCCGAGCAGCTTGTCGTCGTTGGTGCCCGGGATGACCGAGATCGTGACGGCTTGGCCACCCGCGAACACCGCCCCGCGCCCCGGCTCGTTCAACGAGCAGGCGATGCCGAGCGTGATGAACGCCTCCAGCCAGTTGCAGTACCACTCGGGCACGCCGAAGCTGGCGTCGATGGCGTTGGTGAAGCCCGCCGAGGGGGCCTTGTCCGCGGCGGCCTTGAGGCTGGGCCAGTGGTCGGCGATGGGCTTCGGGCCGTTGATGATGTGGTCGATGCTGCCGGGGTTGGCCTCGACACTCACGTACTGGTCGCCCTTGAAGAAGTACACCTCGTTCTTGCGGACCGACAGCGCGGAGTCGATACCGTCGGCGAACAGCGCCTTCAACTGCGGTGTGCTGCACAGACTGGTCCACCCGGTGCAGATGGACCACGGCCCGTTCACCCGGGTGTCGTTGCTGGTCCCCGGGGTCACGTTCTTGATCCGTACGTACTGGCTGCCGCTGAACATGAAGGCCTCGCCCGGCACATCGGGCAGCGAGAACGCGGCGTCGACCCGGTTGGCGAACTGGGTGCCGCGCAGGCTCGGCCAGTTGTCGCCGATCGACTTGATGCCCTTGTCCGGGCCGTCGACGATCTCGTTGGCGCCGTTGGGACCGAGCTTCACCCGGGCGTACTGGTCGCCGTGGAAGAAATACGCCTCGTTGGTCGCCACCGACAGGGTCGCGTCGATGCCACGGGCCGTGCCCGGCCGCACCTGGGCGCCGTCCGGGCCCTGCCCCGGCGTGTTGGTGCAGGCGAACTCCGCGCCCCCGCGCGGCGACTGGCCGACCAGACGCGTCAGACAGGCGGCGAGCATCTGCTGGCCGAAAGCATTGGGGTGGACGGCCTCCTGCTGGTCGCCCTGGGACTGCCACAGCCAGTCCTTCGTCTTCTCGGACAGGTACGGAACCCAGCGCACCCACTCCGCCTGCTCGGCGGACTGCGGTCGGCCGAGCCGGTTGGCCGAGGTGGCCTGCTGAGCGGTCTTGGCACACAACTCGTGCCCGTTGAAGGCGTCCTGGACGTCGAGGAACGCCGCGTCACCGGCGCGGGCGGCCTGCCGGAGCATCGAGCTGATCCGGGGCATGACCGAGTCGCGCGCCCAGTCGGAGGCCTGGGCGGTGAAGGGGCAACCGCCGGACTCGTAGCGGTTGAGCGCGTCGCGGTAGCGGTTGTTGTCGTTGCGCGGGATCGGCGACGGGTAGGACTGCAGCACCACGCTGTAGCTGCCGGGCGCCTGCGTGGCCCTGAGGGTGGCGTGCACGGCGTCGAGGGTGGCCTTGACCTTGCTCTGCACCTCACCGAGGGCGCTGGCGAAACCGGGCTCCCTGCTCTTGCTGCACGAGGTGTTCAGGCGGTTGACGAAGGCTTCGCCGCATGCATTGACGATGCCGTTGAAGTCCAGGTCGTTGCCGCCCACCGACACCACGACCGTCTTGATGTCGAAGAACTCGGCCAGCGCCGCCAGTTGATCGATCTGCGGGTCCTCGTCCTTGAACCCGGTATCGCGCACGTTGGCGGTGGTGGCTCCGGAGCAGGCCAGGTTGAAGCGGCGCTCCGGGCCGATGTCCGGCAGGTCGGCCGTCAGGATCTCGGCGGTGTCGGCCCGGTCGCACCGATTGCCCTCGACGCCCTCCTCATCGGTGCCGTAGGAGGTGGAGCCGTACACCCGGCTCAGGTCGTGTCCGCACTTCGACTCGTCCGCATCGCATGACACGGCGGTACGGTCGGTGCCCCAGGCCGACCCGTCGGCCCAGGTGTTCGCGTTGCCGCGCCATCGGCCGCCCTCGCCGGAGATGTAGCTGTCGCCTAGGGAGACTGCGGCGGGGAGCTTGGTCCCGCAGTTGTCTGCGGCCGCCCTGGCCGTACGAGCGGTAACCGGGCAGGCCGGCGGCACGTAGACGACGGGGTAGTGGTCGGACCCCATGCGGTCGGGCCAGCGCACGGCCTTGTATTTGTCGATGGCTTCCTTGGACACCATGTAGTCCAGCTGCGACCTGGAGATCCTGGCGCCCTTCTTGCTCCAATAGGTGGGAAGGCTGGGGTCCGAGTAGTGGAACGCTTCATCGGCGTCGCGCTCGACGATGTCTTCGAGAGGCGCGTCGTTCTCCGCATTGCCGGTGTTGCCGATCGAACGGGCGGTGGGAATCCGGTTGAAGTCGCCGAGCATGGCCCACCTGTCGCCCGCGGCACGCCGTGGGTCGTTGGAGCTCACGTCCTGGACGATGAAGTCGGCGTTGTTGTCGGCGCGCGTCGTTTTGCTGGTCGCGTGGATCGAATAGAACCAGGTGGCTCCGCCGCGCCCGGCAACATTGAGGCGGATGCCCAGGGCGGGGAAACCCGCGTTGTCGGGATGGATGGCGGTGGGATTGGGCAGCGGTCGTGCCACCGTGTGACCGGGCCGCATCGTCAGCACGCTCAGGTCATTCGCATCCAGCAGCACCTGCCCGGCGTTCCAACTCCGCTGCACAACCACCAAGGACCGGTTGTTCTTCTCCGGCGTCTTGACGCGGTACAGATACAATGAGAGCCCATCTTGCGGGGTCCACCGGGAGCGTTCCACGGTCCACTGCCGCCGGACCTGCCAGCCCCCTGGGGTATCGGGGTCGTCGACCCTCCGGTCCTCCGGGACGACCACCGAAGGCTCGGCGTCCCCCGGCAGGACAGCCTCCGAATATTGGTCGCGTACCTCCTGGATGGTCATCACGTCCAGTCCGCCCGACGCCTGCATGAGCCTGGGCACTTCGTTGCGCAGTCGCGACCCCGAGGCCGCGATGTTCCACGACGCAGCCTTGTACTGGAATCCCCCCGGAACCGCAGCCGCCTCGCGCGCGGGCAGTACGAAGGCCGGGAGCAGCCCGGCCAGGAGGGCGACGGCCAGGAGGAGGACGACGGGAACGCCGTACCCGCTCCGCCCCCGCCGCCGTCTGTTCCTCACCCGTTGGTGTGGGAGGACCATGCCGTGACCTCGTTTTCTGGGTACCTGGACAGCGTTTGTCCGGGCATTGCAACGTGGGTCGCTCAATGGCAGATCAACGGCGAATGAATGGGGAGACTCGGCGGCCGGGCCGACCAACCCCGCTCAGAGGGCGTTTATTTGATATTGAGAGCCCGTCCATACCGTCCTTGACGACAGGAACGGCCCTGGTGGCGAGCCAGGGCCGCGGATGCGAGGGCAAGGACTGACTGTCATGACACTGGCACTCAAGAAGTCGCACATATGGGGGACGCTGGCCGTCGCCGCGATGGGTATCGCCGCCGTTCCGACCACCGCGCAGGCGGCGCAGCTGACCGGTCCGGTCGTCGGGCTCGGGGGCAAGTGCCTCGACGTCCGCGGCGGGAACAGTGGCAACGGCACCCCCGTACAGATCTACGGCTGCAACGGCACCACCTCCCAGAGATGGACCTACACCGAGCAGCCCGGCGAGGTCGGTGCGACGGTGACCGCGTTCGGCAAGTGTCTGGACGTCGCGTCCAGCGGCACCACCGACCGCACCCCCGTGCAGCTGTGGGACTGCAACGGCAGCGGAGCGCAGAAGTGGGTCCGCTACCAGGGCGACGTGCTCATCAACCCGCAGTCCAACAAGTGCCTGGA
The DNA here is from genome assembly GCF_014649795.1 of Streptomyces melanogenes. Taxonomy (GTDB): domain Bacteria; phylum Actinomycetota; class Actinomycetes; order Streptomycetales; family Streptomycetaceae; genus Streptomyces; species Streptomyces noboritoensis. The sequence goes on along the minus strand of NZ_BMTS01000001.1, from coordinate 150,865 downwards.
CGTGTCCGGCGGAAACACCGCCGACAGCACCCCGGTGCAGATCTACACCTGCAACTTCACCGCCTCCCAGGTGTGGAAGTGGGGCGGTGACCAGGGCCAGAACCCGCCCGCCACACTGCAGCGGCAGGTGTTCGACCTGGTCAACAACTACCGCGTACAGCACGGCAAGGCGGCGCTCCAGTACGACGACGCCGTGGCCCGTACCGCACAGGACGAGGCGAACGAGCAGGCCCGCCGTGGGCAGCAGGGCCACTGGACCTTCGCGGCGATGCGCGACTCGCTTTCCCGGTACGGCTACTCCCGCCCGGTCGGGGCCATCGCCGAGAACGCGGCCGGCGCACCCGGCTTCTGGAAGGACGCCCCCTCGGTCGTCGACGCGTGGATCAAGGAACCGCTGCACGAGCGAAACATCCTGGGCGACGCCTACAAGTACACCGGCGTCGGCGTCACAGTCGACGGCAACGGCAACTACTGGTGGGCGCAGGACTTCGTGGGCTGAGCCAAGAACGGTCCCAGACCGGTCACACGGTGTCCTCGGCCTCAGCAGCACGCACCGCCGTATGCGTCGCGAGCATCAACGCCGAGTCCGTATGGAGCGTGATGTGCACCGGTGTGAACGTGGTGGCGTCCAGCTGCGACTCCCCGTTGCCGGGGTTGCGGGCGTAGCGCGGGTGGGCGCCACCGCTGATCTGCCAGCGTATGCGGTGGCCGACGCCGAAGCGGTGGGCGGTCGAGCTCATCGGGACGGTGATCTGCGACGGCTCGTCCCCTTCCGTACGCAGGCGGCCCACCCCGTCGCAGATGTTGAAGGAGCGGCCTTGCGGGTCCACGTCGCACAGGCGGGTGAAGACGTCGGTGTGCCCGGTGTCCGTGGAGATGCTCAACCGCGCGGAGACCGGTCCGAGGATGTCCACGGGCTCGGTCAGCGGCGGGCCGGTGAAGATCAGTACGTCCTCGCGGGCCTCCAGGTTGCTGTTGTCGCGCGAACCGGCCGTGCGGGAGAGCAGCGGGCCGCCGAGGGACGGGGTGGGGTCCTCCGGGTCGTAGCGGAACGACGTCAGTGGTGCGGAGTCCGTGGGGGCCTGCTGGGTGAGATGCCCCTCGGCGGTGGGAAACCACGGGCTGGCGGCCGTGGCCGTCGGCCAGTCGTCGAGGTCGCGCCAGGCGTTCTCGCCGCCGACGTGCACGCGCACCTTCGTGCGACGGAGATCGGAGGGATCGGCGCCGAGGTGGGCGCGCAGCCAGGCCAGGGTTTCGGCGAACACCTCGGGCCAGCCCTGTTGCAGGGCGGAGGTATGCGTCCAGGGGCCGACGAGCAGGGAGGTCTCGCAGCCCGCTTGACGCAGTCGGTCGTACTGCTCGAAGGTCTGGTCGGCCAGTGCGTCGTGCCATCCGGTGATCAGAGCGGTGGGAACGCTGAGACGCTCTGCCGACTGCGCCAATGACGCGCCCTGCCAGTACGCGTCCTTGGCGTCCGGGTGGGCCATCACCTCGTCCAACCAGGGCACTTCGCCTCCGAACGCCGGGGCATACGCTCCGCGCAGTGGCTTGGCGGTGGTGACTTCACGCAGGCGGCGTTGCAGGCGCAAGGTCGCCTTCAGGAACGGGCCCATGCCCTGGTGCTGGTAGGTCATACCTACACCGACGGCGAGGGCGGTCTCCAGGCGCAGCACACCGTCCGCGTAGAACAGGGCGTACGGGTCGTGCAGACCCAACTGCACCACCATCGCCTTCAGTTCCGGCGGCGGGTCGGCGGCGAGAGCCCACTGCACGTAACCCAGGTAGCTGGGGCCGACGGTCCCGAGTGTGCCGTTGAACCAGGGTTGTTCGCGCAGCCAGGCCACCGTGGCCTGGCCGTCGGCGACCTCGTTGCGCCAGTAGTCGAACGTGCCCCCCGAACCACCCGTGCCCCGGCAGCTCTGTACGACCACGTGGAAGCCCTGTTCGGCGAAGAGCAGGCCGTACATGGGGGACCACGGCAGGCCCCTGCCGTACGGGGAGCGCACCAGGAGGGTGGGGAAGTCGCCCTGGGCGCGGTTGTCGTTGACACGCGGGAAGTAGTGGTCGGTGATCAGCGGGCTGCCATCGGCCGCCGGTACCACCAACCCCGGCTCCCACCCGACCTCGTGCAGTTTGGCCGGGAGGCGCCGCCAAGTCGCCCTCATCATCCGTGCGGACAGTGGCGGTTTCCCCGGGGGCGCCACCCAGGTCGGCCTCGGCACAGCAGGACCGTGCGTGCGGGATGTCATGGTTCCTTCCCCTCCTTCTTTTCCGTACACTGTACGAGAATAGAGCATGCTTGACTGACACCCGCAAGGCCTCCGTGATCAAGGGAAGGAGCAGGGACCATGTCCCGCGAGGGAGAGACCGACGCCCCGGGCATCGACCCCCAGCAGCTCTGGCTGAGCCCCGCCCAGCCACGCAGAGGCCGCAAGCCCGCCTACAGCCGAGAGGCGATCACCGCCGCGGCCGTCGCCCTGGCGGATGCGGAGGGGCTCGAAGCGGTCACCATGCGGAAGGTCGCCGCACAGGTGGGAGCCGGTGTCATGTCGCTCTACAGCTACGCCCCGGACAAAGAAACGTTGCTCAACCTGATGGTCGACCACGTCAGCGGCGAACTGCCGACGACGGACACATCCACCGGCGACTGGCGCGCCGATCTGAAGGCCATCGCCCACCTCCAGCGCGCCCACATGCTGCGACACCCCTGGCTGCCCGCCGCCCTGACCGGCCGCCGCATCCCCGGACCCAACACGCTCGCCTTCCTGGAGCGTGTGCTCGCTGTGCTGCGGCCCACCGGGCTGGACGGTACGGCGAAGCTGGAGGTCTTCGCCCAGCTCACGGCATTCGTGGCCGGGCACGCCGCGCATGAGATCGCGCAGGCCGCGGCCTCGCAGTCGCCCGACCGGGCCGCCGCCGAAGCCCGCTACCTCGCGGCCGTGGCCACGGACGGCCACCACCCGGAACTCGCCGAAGCCCTCTCCGCCCCCGGCCGCCCGCTCACCCCCGAAGCCACCTTCACCCGGTTCCTCAACCGGCTGATCGACGGCCTCGACACCGGCTGATCCCGCTCAGTCCTGGGCGCGCAGGGGACCGCAATGGAGACTACGGCGGCGCTATTCCTTCTCGGGGGTGGTCAGCAGCCGCCGGTGGAGTTCCGCGGTCATCGTGTGGATCGCCCTGGTCAGCTCGGTGTTCGTCTTGAGCTCCAGTTCCTGCTCGACGAAGTCGTGATCGGCTTTCGCCTGCTGGAACTCCGCCTGCCGGTTCTGGCCGATCATGACAAACGTCGAGAGGAAGATCGCCTCAAGGGATACGACGAGGGTCAGCGTGGGCCAAGGGTTGGATTCCACGAACAGCATCCAGAGCGCGAAACCGACCGCATGCAGATAGACGAACGGCATGGAGCCGGCGAACTTGGTGATCGCATCGGCGATGCGCAACTGGGCGTCGCCCGCGCGGTGGGTCCGGTGCGCGACGACGACCGGATGATGCTGCCTCGTACCGCCGGGATCGGTCATCTTCGACTGCCTGCTTCCTTGGGTCGATGCTGTCCCACGCTGCGACGCTGTCCCACACTGCGATGTCGCTGCATGGTGCCAGACTCTTCGAGGGAGCGGAGGCTTCCTGTCGGCCGGTGTGGCCGACCCTCCCCGCGCCTCGGCATGCACGCGAAAGGCCGGTCCTCCCGCCCCCGAAGGGGCAAGAGGACCGGCCTTTCGCTGGTCGTGCGACGCTCAGCAGGGAAGGGTGGTGCGACCGGCAGCGCCGGTGGCACCCGTGGTGCCGTCAGCGCCGAACGTGGCAGCGGTGCCGTTGCCACCCGGCTTGCCCGGGCATACGGGGCTGGCAGCGCCGCCGGCGCCACCCGTACCGCCCTTGTGGCCGCCTCCCACTGTGGAGGCACCGCCGTTGCCGCCCGCGCCACCGGGGATACCGGCCCCGGCATCGCCGACGCCCCCTACGCCGCCTTTGCCACCGGTGCCATTGAGTGTGGCGGCGCCGCCGAACCCGCCAGTGCCACCGTTGCCGTTGGCCCCGCCGGCGCCTCCCGCGCCACCGGCGCCGCCGACACTCAGGATGCCGTTGGCGTTGCCGCCGGCGCCTCCGTTGCCGCCGTTGCCGTTGGCGCCGGCCGCGCCGCCGGTACCGCCCAGGCCGCCGATCCCACCGTTGCTCCCCACTCCATTGGCTCCGTTGCCACCGGGGAGCCCCAGGGCTCCGAGGTCGGTGTGGGTGCGGGCGATGCCCGTGTTGGTCTGTGACGTTGCGGAAGCGAGGACGGGGGTAGCAGCGAGGCCGGCGACAGCGAACACGGCGACGAGGAGGCTTCGGGGGATGGCGATGGTGCGCATGGAGCGCATGGGGTACGCCTTTCGGTTGTACAGCCGAAGAAATTCTCCGACTGACAACACCTAACCTATACGGAAAATATTCACATCGCGTAAGAAATGCTGATCAAATGTCTCGAAATAGCCAAATTACCTAAACAATGGCCTGTTTGGACGCCGCCGCTGTCCCCGCACGACGGAAAGGACGGGGGACGTCGCCGTGACGGTCCACCACGGCCCCCCGAAAGGCGCTCAGTCCTGGGCCCGCAGAGTGACCGGCGCGTCCGTGCAGTCCCCCAGGAACTCGTACCAGCGGCGTTGCAGGCATACGTAACGGGTGTCGGCCTCCACCAACCGCACGAACGACGCCGCCGTGTCCGCCAGGCGCTCCTGGAGCGCCGAGTCGGACAGGTCACCGCTCTCGGTGAAACCCTCGTGCGCCTTGGCGAGGCTGAACATGTCCGGGTACACGCGGGTGCCGAGGTGTTCGAGCGGGACCCGCAGCGCCCACAGCCCGCGGTTTCCTCCCACCATGGAGGGCGAGGCCGAGGCGAGCAGGGCGTGCTTGTCCTTGAACGGTTGGGGGCGGACACGCGAGACCCAGTCGATGGCGTTCTTCAGCACACCGGACACCGACGCGTTGTACTCCGGAGCCGAGATCACGAACGCGTCGCACGCCTCGATACGCTCCCGCAGAGCCAGCGCGCCCGGCGGTAGCCCCTCGGCCGTCTCGACGTCCCCGTCGTAGACCGGCATGGTGAAGTCCCGCATATGGGCGAGTTCGACGGCCGCGCCGGTACGTTCCACCAGCCGGGCGATGAGCGCGGCTAGACGCCTGTTCAGGGAATCGGCACGCAGCGAGCCCCCGAAGACGAGCACTCTTACGGGCCCGTTCTCCGGCTCGGACGCGTTCTCAGCGGCCATGGAATCGAACCTCTCATATCGAGATACACGAGATGTACGAGATATGCCCGCCCATCCTGGCCCGCCCTCGCGCCACTGGCGACTCGGTAGGCACATGCGGCCGACTCCGGTGGCACGACGCCCACAACCCCCGACGATGAGAGACAAGGGCCGCCCCGAAGCGGCGGGGTTCCGTCCCAAGGAGGTGTCCGCGCGGTGAGTGCTTTCCCGACCGAGGACATGGAAATGACCCGGTTGCTCGTCGTCTCCGACGTCGCGGCCTCGCGTCAGTGGTACGAGGAGGTACTGGGCGCGCACGTCGACCGCGCGTACGAATCCTCGTGCGTGCTGCGCATGCTGGGCGGCTGGCTGCTCCTGGTCCCGGGCGGCGACCCGACCGAGGACAAACCGACCGTGACCATGGCCCCACCCACGGACCCCGACCGGGTCAGCGCCGAACTGATCTTTCGCGTACGCGACTGCCGTGGCGCATACGAAACGCTCCGGTCGCGCGGGGCGCGTTTCCTCACTCCGCCGCTGGACCGCGGTTACGAGATCCGAGCATTCTTCCGCGACCCTGACGGACATCTGTTCGAGATCAGTGAACTGGTCGCCTGATCACACCGACAAGAGCATGACCGCTACGGGTGCACGGCGGCGGCCCACTCACACCCCACCGCCTGATTCAGAGGCATGCCAGCCACCCTGTGAGTTCGATCGACAGCCCCAGCGTTCCCCACAGGAGGATGTCACCAACCGGCCGGATCGGGTCTCCTGCGTCTTCCCGCAGCACGGTCATGTGCGCGGCAACGGCGGCCGGAGTCGCAACAATCCACAGCACACCCGCGAACACCAGACCCTCCACGGCAATCCGACGCCAGTCATGGAGCCCGCCGTGCAGGATCCGGAACAACGTGGGCAGGCCAGCCGCGGGCAGCAGCCCGAGTGCGCCGCTCGCGGCCACCCACCGCCACTGCCGCCTGCGGCCGGTGCGCCGCGCGAACCAATGAGCAAGGGCTACAGCAGGCAGGACGTACGCGACGGTCACCGCCGCGCTCACCGACACAAACATCACCGGCCCAGCCACGACGGCTACAGGAATCAGCACCGCAGCGCCCTCCGGGGAACCGCCGAACGCCTCGATCCATATCAATACCAGCGCGGCAACGGTCACACACAGCACAGCCATCGGCACCGACGACGGCGCAGATCCCGTCTGCCCCGCAGCACCCCTACTCGCACTCCGCGCCACGCCAGGCACCCCCACTCCCGCCCCGCCGCGCAGCGCCCCATGTCGCTCTACGCGCCGACTTGAACGCGTTCAACAATAGCGGAGAGTGGCGCTGCCAGATCGCGGCCCCACGTCGAAGCCAAGTTCGGCCGCCGACTCGGCGGCCCGGACCGGCACGGCATACGGATAATTCAGCGCGGCCGGGGAAACGGTGCTCGGAAGCCAGGCGGTAGCCCGCCAGCACGCGGGATCAGTCGTCGCAGCCCGAAGCGGACGGCACATCACGGCACTTCACATCCTCATGGGACTGCATCGCGGCCCCGCCGACCACGCAGACACAGACCAGAACGGCCATGACCACCTGGCTGATGACCGTCACCACCGCTCCCGCACGGGCAGCAACCGCAGCCGCCACGACCGCCACCACACCCACCCCGCCCGCGACAGCCAGGTAACCCCACAACGAGTCGACGTGGACGGGCTCCCCCGCGTCGAGGTCGAGCCCCGACAGGAACCACAGTCCAAAGGTCATCCCCAGGAAGAACAGCTCCAGGAGCATCAGGCCGCACCCGGCCGCGATGTCCGCGCCCAAATCGGCGCGGTGGCGCCGCTTGGGGCCGGTCGTGGCGTCGAAGGCCGGCGGGGCGATGGGCAGGTTCATGTCCGTCACCCTGGCCGTGCGGGTGAGGCGGGCGCATGAGTACCCGTACTCAGCCCGGCCTCGTCCTCCGCGCGGCCCCTCACCCGCTCCGCAACGAAAACGTATGCCCCGCCGGATCCGAGTACAGCCTGGTGTCGTGGAGCCCGCCGTTGTCCTTCGTGTCCAGGGGGCGGCCGCCCAGTGTGATCACCTGGCGTTCGACCGCGTCCATGTCCTCCCGGGACACCAGCAGTTCCAGGTGCGCCTGCTGGGAGTCGTCGGGGCGGGGCCAGCTGTTGGGGGCCGCGCCGTGGTCGCGGCGGAAGGCCATTCTCGTGCCGCCGGGGGCGGTGATCTCCAGTCGTTCCGTACCGCGTTCCGCCGGCGGCTCGGCGCCCAGCAGGCGGGCGTAGAACTCGGCGAGTGCCTCCGGTTCGGCGCAGTCGAGGGCGAGGACCGCCGCTTCCACCAGGCCGGTCGACTCCGTCGTCACCTTCTTCGACAGGGGTTCCATGCGAAATCCTCCGCGCCTCAGTAGTAGCGGCGGTCCTCTTCGACCACCGGCGCGGCAGGAGGCGGTGCCTGGAGCCGCCTGCGCTTGAAGATGCTGACGTACGCCGCCGTTCCTATGATGCCGACGGCCATCAGGACCAGACCGGCCACATGGATGTTCATGCCCTGCACATGCCAGTCGACCGCGAACGTGAGAATCGCTCCGGCCCCGATCAGCAGAATGCATCCGCCCAGACCCATGGCTGTACCTCCGAACTCGACTGCGTGTGCGGTCGGTTGGTACGGGTTCCCCCTCTACGTCGATGTACGCGTCGGTGCCCCGGCCGTGACGTACGGCCGGGGCACCGAAGGAGCGGGAACGGTCAGCGCGAGCCCGCCAGCAGACGCGCGGCGATCGTCGCCAGGCGCTCGCCCTGGTAGCGGGCCGCCACCAGGGTGTCCTCGGAGACGGCCTCGGCGCCGGCGTGGGCCGTGCCGTACGGGTTGCCGCCCGCGCCGTACACGACCGGGTTCGTGTAGCCGGGCGCGACGATGATCGAGCCCCAGTGGTGGAACGTGTTGTAGAGGGCCAGCGTCGTCGACTCGTTGCCGCCGTGGGCGTTGTGGGCGCTGGTGAAGCCCGTGGCGGGCTTGTCCGCCAGCGCGCCCTGCTGCCACAGGCCGCCCGTGGTGTCGATAAACTGCTTCAGCTGCGCGGCGATGTTGCCGTAACGGGTCGGCGAACCGAGCGCGTACGCGTCCGCCCACGCCAGGTCGTCGAGCGTGGCGATCTCGACGTCCTTGGTGGCCTCGACGTGCTCGCGCCAGGCCGGGTTGGCGTCGATGGCGGAGTCCGGGGCGAGCTCGGGGACCCGGCGCAGCCGGACCTCGGCGCCGGCCTTTTCGGCGCCCTCGGCGACCGCCTTGGCGAGCTGGTGGACGTTGCCGGTGGACGAGTAGTAGATGACCGCGACCTTGGCGCTCATGACGAGGCCCCTCCCAAGCAGAGATCGTAAGACTGTGCACTGGATCCGGATATCTATCCGGTTCCGCTGAGCACGAGTAAAGCGGATAGGAATCCACTTTGCAAGCGATTCGGGAGGGGCTCCGCACGACCCCGCGCTCGAAGCGGATACGTATCCGAGGCATCCGCTAGCCTCGGACCATGACCCGCATCGAACTCTCCGTCACGGGCCAGGCCCCACCCGAGCGCGCCGACGCCGCTCGCAACCGCCGGAAGATCCTCGACGCGGCGGCCCGTCTCGTTGCCGAGCAGGGGCCCCAGGCCGTCACCATGAACGCGGTCGCGCACGCCGCCTGCATGGGCGTCGGCACGGTCTACCGGCGGTTCGGCGACGTCAGCCAGCTCCTCTTCGCCCTCCTGGACGACAGCGAGCAGCGCTTCCAGCAGTCGTTCCTGACCGGCCCCCCGCCGCTCGGCCCGGGCGCCCCGCCCGCCGACCGGCTGCGCGCCTTCCTGCACGCGCTCGCCGACCGGATCGTGGAGCAGCGCGAGATCATGCAGCTGGCGGAGGCCGCGTCACCGAGCGCGCGCTACACCAGCGGGGTGTACGCGACTCTGCACACCCATGTGTCGATGCTCCTGCGCGAGGCGCGCCCCGAGGCGGACACGGCGATCCTGGCCCATCTGCTGCTCGCGCCGTTCGTGCCGAGCCTGATGGAGCACCTCACCATCGGGCGGCGGGTGACACCCGAGCGCATCAAGGCGGGCATCGACGATCTGCTCGGAATGGAGCATCTGACCGCCCGCACCGGCGACGGTTCCTGACGCCTCACCGGCCGACCTACCGGACCGCCCGCCCAACCAGTTCGTCATATGCCAACGCACCATGTTCAATGGCCACTTGGGACGGGCATGCACACACCGGAGGCTCCGGTTCTGCACACCTGGGGCCGGGCGTCTCCACCGTTCCACCGCACGTCGTCCGCCGTCCTCTCTCCTCCGTCCGCCCCCGGCGGGCGGGTCGCCTCCGCCGAGGTGAGCACATGGTCACCGTTCTTCCGGACTTCGCTCCACCGTCGCGCGTCTACCGCATGCACGGGCATACCGTGCTGGCCCTCTGCGGCGAGATCGACATCGCCACCGCCGTCGAGGTCGTCCCGTACCTGGAGGCGGTCACCGCCCCGTACGAGGCCCATGTCGTGATCGATCTGACGGCGGTCACCTTCTTCGACTGCTCCGGCCTGCGGCTGCTCAGCTCCGCCCGCCGTCGGGTGGCCGCCCGCCACGGCAGCCTCACCGTGGTGTGTGCGCACGCGTTCACGCTCCGGATCCTGGCGCTTTCGGGCCTGGGCGCGGTGCTGCACGTGGTTCCCACCCTGGAGGAGGCGGTCCTGGTCGCGGGCGGGTGACACTGGAGGGAAACGCGACAAAAGGGGGACTCGGCAAGGAGGCCGCCCATGAGCATTCCCGCGCTCCCCCGGCTCACCAGCGCCCTGGCGGACGAGCACCGCAACCGCCTCACCGACCTCGCCCAAGAGGTCGACTTCCCCTCCGGAACCCGTCTCTTCAACGAAGGCGGCCACGCCGACCGGTTCTGGGTCCTGCGCTCCGGCACGGTCACCCTCGACATGCGCATCCCCGGCAGACGCCCGGCCGTGATCGAGACGCTCGGCTCCGACGAACTGGTGGGCTGGTCCTGGCTGTTCCGCCCCTATGTGTGGCAGCTGGGCGCCGAGGTCATGACGCCCGTCCACGCCTTCGAGTTCGACGCCCTGGCCGTACGCGCCCTGATGGATTCCGACCCCGCGTTCAGCGCGGCGGTCAGCGGCTGGGTGGGCCGCGTCCTGGCCCACCGGCTGCACGCGGCCCGCACCAGACTGCTCGATCTGTACGCCCCGTACGGCAGCGGCCACGCCATGTGACCGCGTCACGAGGCCCGGCGGTCATCCCTTGACCGATCCGGCGAGCAGCCCCCGGGCGAAGTGCCGCTGGAGGGCGAAGAACACGAGCACCGGGACGAGCGCGGACACGAACGCCCCGGCCGTCAGCCGCTGCCACTCGTTGCCGCGCGTCCCGGCCAGTGCCGCCAGTTTCACCGTCATCGGCGCGGTATCCGCCGTACCTCCCGACAGGGTGAGCGCCACCAGCAGGTCGTTCCACACCCAGATGAACTGGAGGATCGCGAACGAGACCAGCGCCGGGCGGGCCAGCGGCAGGACGATCCGGAGCAGCAGCGTGCCGTGCGAGGCGCCGTCGACCCGGGCGGCTTCGATCAGCTCCCGGGGCAACGCGGCCAGGAAGTTGTGCAGGAGGAACACCGCGAACGGCAGCGCGAAGACCGTGTGGGCGAACCAGACGTGGCCGAACCGGGCCGGTCCTGTGGGGTCCCAGGCGGGCAGGAACAGCCACCCCTGGGAGAAGAGCTTCAGCAGGGGGACGAGCGCCATCTGGAGGGGCACGATCTGCAGCGCGAAGATGCCGACGACGAGCGCGTCGCGCCCCTTGAAGTCGATCCACGCCAGGGCGTACGCGGCGAAGAACGCCAGGACGAGGGGGAACAGCACCGAGGGGAGGGTGATGACGACCGAGTTGACGAGGTGGTCGGCGAGCCGACCCGAGGCGTTGCCGGTGCCGAACAGCACCTCGCCGTAGTTGTCGAGGGTGAGGTGCGGCGAGCCGAACGTGGTCCACCAGCCGGTCGTCTTGATCTCGCCCTCGGGGCGGAACGAGGACAGCAGGAGGCCGAACGTCGGTGTCGTCCACAGGACCGCGATCACCACGGCGATCACGGAGAAGGTACGGGAGGCCAGCCGCTCCCGTACGCCGTTCACCTCGCCCCCCGCTGCGCCCGGACCTGGTACACGACGACGGGGGTGACCAGGACGAACAGCAGCACGGCGAGCGCCGCGCCCCGGCCCGTCTGTCCGTAGCGGAAGGCCTGGTCGTACATCTCGTACGCGAGGACACCCGTGTCGAACTGACCGCCCGTCATGGTCTTGACGACGTCGAAGGCCTTGAAGGTGGCGATCAGTTCGGCGAGGACCACGACGAGCAGGGTGGGTCTGATCGAGGGCAGGGTGATCCGCCAGAAGATCTGCCGGGGCGAGGCACCGTCCAGCCGGGCCGCCTCGGTCATCTCCCGGGGAACCCCCGCGATGGCGCCCGCAAGCAGGACGGCGGCGAAGCCCGCCTGCGTCCACACCATCGTGACGATGAGGAACAGGACGTTCCAGGGAGAGTCCACGAGCCACTGCTGCGGTTGGCCGCCCAATGCCACCACGAGCTGGTTCAGCAGCCCGATCTGGTCCGCCCCGGCAGGCCGGTAGGCGTAGACGAACTTCCAGACGAGACCGGCGCCGACGAACGAGATCACCATCGGCAGCAGGAGGAGCGACAGGGCGAGCGCCCTGAACCGCGACCGGACGACGGCCGCCGCGTACAGCAGACCGACCACGGTCGTCAGTACGGGGACTAGCACCACCCACGTCAGGGTGTTGCGCAGTGCGGTCAGCGCCTGGGGGTCGGTGAGGATCCACACGTAGTTGTCGAGCCCGACCCACGAGTCCCCCTCGCCGTCCGTGAACGACAGCATCAGGGTGCGCAGACCGGGCCTGAGGAGACCGACCGCGAGCAGCAGCAGCGCGGGGGCCAGCAGCAGGGCGGCGGCGCCCCGCCTGCGTATCGGCCCCCGGTGCAGCGCCACGAGGATCAGGCCCACCACCGCCGTGAACGCGGCGATGCCCTGGAGGAGATACAGCAGCTTGGGCTGCTGGGCGACGACATCGAACGACATCAGTGGCTCGGCCAGGACCGTTCGATGGAGTCGGCCACCTGCCGGGTGCTCTTGCCGCCGATCCAGTCGACGGCGCCCTTCCAGAACGCTCCCGCACCGACCGCCGCGGGCATCTGGTCCGAGCCGTCGAACCTGAACTGCGTCCGGGGGTCCTGGAGCAGCTGCATCGCGAGCTTGTCGACCGGGTTGGCGGCGTTCGCCGGGTCCACGCCCTTGTTGGCCGAGACGAACGGACCCTTCTTCATGCGCGCGCGGGCGAAGTCCGCGGTCGCCAGGTACTCCTGGAAGGCGCGGACCTCGGGCCGGTCGGCGAACGCGGCGGCGAACACCCCACCGCCCAGGACCGGACGGCTGGTCGCGTCGGTTCCGGGCAGGAGGAAGGCGAACACGTCCTTGTCCGGGCCGATCTCGGTGCCCTTGGGCCACTGCTCGGCGTAGAACGAGGCCTGTCGGTGCATCGCGCAGTCGCCGGGGAGGATTGGGGTACCGGCCTCCTGGTAGGAGATCGAGGCCATCGACTTGGCCGGACCGTAACCGCCGTTGGCGTACCGGTCGTTCTTGAGGATGGACCCCACGGTGTCCATGGCCCTGAGCACTCTGGGGTCGTTGAACGGGATCTTGTGGGTGACCCACTGGTCGTAGACGTCCGGCCCCTGCTGGCGCAGCAGGACGTCCTCGATCCAGTCCGTCAGCGGCCAGCCGGTCGCCTCACCGGATTCGACGCCCGCGCACCACGGCTTGACCCCCGAGGCGGCGACCTTCTCCGTCACGTCCATCAGCTCGGACCAGGTGCGGGGAACGGTCAGTCGCCTGTCCCGGAAGAACTTCGGCGAGTACCAGACGAACGACTTCACGTTCGCGACCAACGGCGTGCCGTAGAGGGTGCCGTCCACGGTCGCGTAGCCGTTCCAGTCCGCCGACCAGCCCCGCTTCGCCAGGGCGGCGAGCCCGGCGCTCGCGGGCTTGAGCCTGCTCGCGCGGGCGAAGCGCTCCAGGAGCCCCGGCTGGGGGAAGAAGGCGACGTCCGGCGCGTTCCCGCCCTCGGCCCGGATCTGGATCCGGGCCTCGAACTCGCCGTCCCCCTCGTACTGGACGTCGATGCCCGTGCACTGCGCGAAGTCCGCCCAGGTCTCCTCGAACAGATCGGCTTCCCGGTCCCGGTCCGGCCCGTAGACGCTCACCCGGGTGCCCGCGTGCTCGCCGTAACGCGCGTACGGCCCGCAGTCCGTGGCCGTACGGGACTGCGGGCCGCTGCCGTGCGGGGCGCCACAGGCGGTGACCGTGGCCACGAAGGTGATGACGGCGAGCGCGAGCCTCGCGCCGAACCTCATGGGCGTGCTTCCTCCGATCGCCCCCGCATGCGGTCCGGGGGCGAGGTGAAGCTACCAGCGCTCGAACACCGTCGACCAATCGTTCGATCTCAAGGGGGCGGTCAGGGGGCGGTGTTGTACGCGACGTCGATGATCGCGGCGCCAAAGCTCAGCCCCGGCTCACCGCACCCTCCCCCGAGCCTTCAACACCCCCGCCGGCAGCGCAGGAGCCGAAAGCCGCTCCCCGTCGTACCCCTTCACCTCACCGAACCGCGCCCCCGACATCCACTCCTCGCGTGCCTCCTCGATGTCCGCCTGCGAACGCCCGATGAAGTTCCACCACATCACGATCTCCTCCTCGAACGGCTCGCCGCCCAGGAGCATCAGCCCCGCGTCGGAGGCGGCGTGCAGGGGGAGTTCGGTGCGGCCGCAGCCGAGGTAGAGCATGGAGCCGGGGAGGACCGGGACGCCGTCCACGTGGGCCTCGCCGGACATCGACAGGACCGCGTACTCGAAGTCGGGGTCCAGGGGCAGGGCGAGGTCCGCGCCCGCCGTCAGGGTCAGGTCCGCGCCGACCAGGGGCGTGTAGATCGTGCCCGGCGACGCCGCGCCGTCGAGCTCGCCCAGGATCACCGTGGCCTGCAGGCCCGGCGCGGTGACCGTGGGCAGGTCCGCGTGGTGCTGGAAGTGCGGCTCGGTGTGGCGGTGGGCGTCGGGCAGGGCGACCCAGAGCTGGGCGCCGTGCAGCAGGCGGGCGTGCGGGCGGGGGCTCTCCTCGGAGTGGCTGATCGCCCGCCCCGAGGTCATCAGGCCGAGCTCGCGCGGGCGTACGGTCTGCAGGCTGCCGAGGCTGTCGCGGTGCAGCACCTCGCCCTCGTGCAGCCAGCTCACCGTCTGGAGCCCCATGTGCGGGTGCGGCGGCACCTGCATGCCGGGCTCGTCGGCGATGTCGTCCGGGCCGTAGTGGTCGACGAAGGCCCAGGCGCCGACCATACGGCGGCCGAGGTTCGGCAGCAGTCGGCGGACCTCGGTGGACTCGCCGAGCTTGACGGTGCGCGGCGAAAGCAGCTCGCGCACCGGCTCGGCGACGACGAAGCCGCGGCCGCCGCACACGGAGAGTGTGGCTTGACGATCGAGATTGCTCATGTCGGTCAACCTATTCCTGTCGGGGCACCCGGTGGCAGCCTCCCACGCGCGCCACACCCGCAAGGTTGTGGAATTTTCAACCATTACCTTGTGTTGTGGCGTCCGTAACGGCATCCAGCACACCAGCTACGAGAGGATCCTCCGTGGTCGACAGCTACTACGAGTCCGGCAGCACCGCCGAGCGCTGGGACCGCGCCCAGTTGTTCTTCGAGGCCAAGGAGTACGTCACAGCCGTACGCATCCTGACCGGCATCGTCGACGAGGTGCCCGAGCAGGTCGCGCCGAGGCTGCTGCTCGCCCGGGCCTACTACCACTCCGCCCAGCTCAAGAAGGCGGAGACCGAGCTGCGGGCCGTGCTCGAGCGCGACCCCGTCGAGCAGTACGCCACGCTGATGCTCGGCCGCACCCTGGAGCGCCAGGGCCGGCCCGAGGACGCGGCCCGCTATCTGCGCCTCGCCGCCGCCTTCGACGGGGACGTCGCGGGGGAGGTCGCCGCACAGCGGTGACCTGCGGCGTCGGCGTACGGACGGGCGCTTTGGCCGGGCATGGCACACTGGCCGCCGATCCGCCGAAGGAGTGCCCAGCCGTGCCCATGATCCGCAACCTCCGCAGGGCGGTCCGCCGTGCCTACCGCCGCACGGTGGACCTCAGCCACCCGGCCCGCTCGCCGCTCGGCAGCGCCGTGGTGAACTGCGTGGTCTACCGGGACGGGGTGCGCCAGCCCGGCGACTGCCCGGTGGAGGAGGCCGTACGGCGGGTGCGCAGGGCCAAGGAGGGGTTCGTGTGGGTCGGGCTGCACGAGCCGAGCGCCGAGGAGTTCGCCGGTATCGCCGAGCTCTTCGGGCTGCATCCGCTGGCCGTCGAGGACGCGGTCCGCGCCCATCAGCGCCCGCAGGTCCAGCCGTACGACGACGTGCTGTTCGCGGTCTTCAAGACCGTCGGCTACGTCGAGCACGAGGAGCTCACCGCGACCAGCGAGGTCGTCGAGACCGGTGAGCTGATGATCTTCACCGGGCCCGACTTCGTGGTCACCGTGCGGCACGGCAAGCACGGCTCGCTCGGCCCGCTGCGCGAGGCCCTGGAGGAGACGCCCGAGCAGCTCGCCAAGGGCCCGGCGGCGGTGCTGCACGCCATAGCGGACCACGTCGTCGACGACTACCTCGTGGTGATCGACGCCATGCAGGACGACGTGGACGCCGTCGAGACCGCCGTGTTCAGCGACACCGCCGGGCGCGGCGACGCGGGCCGCATCTACCAGCTCAAGCGCGAACTCCTGGAGTTCAAGCGGGCGGTGACCCCGCTGAACCGCCCGCTCCAGGCCCTGGCCACCGGGCCGATGCCGCTCATCGGCCCGGACACCCAGCCGTACTTCCGCGACGTCTCGGACCATCTGGCCCGGGTCAACGAGCAGATCGGCTCCTTCGACGCGCTGCTCGACTCGATCCTCCAGGCCCATCTGGCGCAGGTGACGGTGGCGCAGAACGAGGACATGCGCAAGATCACGGCCTGGGCGGCGATCGTCGCGGTGCCGACGATGGTGTGCGGGATCTACGGCATGAACTTCGACACCATGCCCGAACTGCACTGGAAGTACGGGTACTTCCTCGCGCTCGCCGTCATGGCCGCCGCCTGTTTCGCCATCCACCGGGGGTTCCGCCGCAACGGCTGGCTCTGATCGGTCGGTTGAGGGGTCACCGTCACGCTCCGTAGAAGCGGGCGTTCCGACTCCGCCACCGATTTTCGGCCAACTCGACTACAGGCATCACCGAAGCGGTCACGCTGTGCCACATTGCTCGGCATGGAGACCAACACCGTGTTCTGCACCATCATCCCGCCGCACGTCCTCGACAAGCTCGCGCAGGCCGAGGACCCCGGCACGTTCGAGCCCGCGCGCCGCACCCTGGAGCACGACGCGCTCCAGCGCACCCGGCGCCGGATCACCACCGTGCGTGGCATCACCCCCTCCGCGGGCACGCCGTCCGACAAGCCCGACCGCACGATCTACGACGCCCGGACCCAGGAGGCGCTGCCCGGCACCAAGGTCCACTCCGAGAGCGACACGCCGTCGCAGGACGCGACCGTCAACCGGGCGCACGCCGGGCTGGGTGCCACTTTCGAGCTGTATCTGAAGGCGTACGGCCGCCACTCGATCGACGACTCCGGGCTGCCGCTGGACGCGACCGTCCACTACGGCGAGAAGTACGACAACGCCTTCTGGAACGGCGAGCAGATGGTGTTCGGCGACGGGGACGGCGAGCTCTTCCTCGACTTCACCATCCCGGTCGACGTCATCGGCCACGAACTCACCCACGGCGTCACGCAGTACACCGCCAACCTGGAGTACTTCGGGCAGTCGGGCGCGCTCAACGAGTCGCTCTCGGACGTCTTCGGCTCGCTCATCAAGCAGTACGCGCTGGGGCAGTCCGCCGACCAGGCCGACTGGCTGATCGGCGCCGGGCTGCTCGGGCCGCGCATCCACGGCGAGGCGCTGCGGTCGATGAAGGCGCCGGGCACGGCGTACGACGACCCGCAGCTCGGCAAGGACCCGCAGCCCGCCACGATGGACGACTTCGTGCGCACCAGCCGGGACAACGGCGGTGTGCACATCAACTCGGGCATCCCCAACCACGCGTTCTACCTGGTGGCCACGGCCCTGGGCGGCAACGCCTGGGAGCGCGCGGGGAAGATCTGGTACGCGACGCTGACCGGCGGAGAGCTGGCGACCGACGCCAAGTTCGCCGACTTCGGGCGCCTCACCGTCGCCACCGCCCGCAGCCTGTTCGGCGACGGCGATGAGCTCCAGGCCGTCACCAAGGCGTGGAGCCAGGTCGGCGTGCCGCTGGGCTGAGCCGGTCCGGGACCGGTCAGGGAATCGGGATCTCCAGCTCGGGCCGGTCCCACAGCACCGCGGGCGGGTTCGCGCGGGCCGTGCCGGTGCGCAGCGCGCCCACGCTGCGGTAGAAGCCCTCGGCGGGCGGGTGCGAGACCACCCGGACGCGGTCGAGGCCCCCGGCCCGGGCCCGGTCGGTCATGTGCGCGATGAGCAGGCGCCCGATGCCGAGCCCCTGGGCGTCGTCGGCGACGAACATCAGGTCGAGCTCGGGCGGGGCGAGCAGCAGGGCGTAGAAGCCGAGCAGCCGGTCGTCGGCGCCGACCGCCGCGTACACCTCGTGCGTCTCGATGTAGTCGGGGCCCACCCGGTAGTCCGCGACCATCGCGGCGTACGGGCCCTCGTAGGCGCGCGACGACCGTACGAGCCGGGTGAGGCGCTTGGCGTCGCGCGCGACCGCGCGCCGGATCCGCACGCCTTCGCCACCCTTGCTCGTAATGTGTGAGGTCATGGGGTGAGTATTACTGATGGGCGGCCGTACGGGCGAACCGGGGCCCGGCGCCGCGCTCCCGGCCTGGCCGAATCGCACGCGTTCGGCAAGGTGGTGGCCGGAGCGGACGGGGCGTACGCGCAACGGCGTACGACGCTGTGCGCGCCGGGGCCCGCGGGACCGTAAGTATCGCGCCGGGCGGGCGCCCTCGACGGCTGTGCGGCGGATGCTGGAGGTGCCCGGTGTGCACGCTGAGGAGGCCGTCGTGGGAATGCTCGTGATCGAAGGAACGTACCGGGTCACCGGTGCCCGCCCGGACGGCGACTCCGTCCGCTTCTACCCGGCCGACCTCACCCAGTGGGACCTCGTGCCCGGACCGCACCGCGTCCAGCGCAACCGGACCGGCGGCGCCCAGCTGCGGCTGGACGGCATCGACACCCTGGAGACGCACTACATCCCGGCGCACGGCCGCGAGATGCACCAGCCGCCGCCGTTCGCGGACGAGGCGGCCGACGCGCTCACCACCTGGCTCGGCTTCACCGGCGTCGAGCGCGACGCCCACGGCACGGTCACCGCCTCCGAGCCCGCGCAGGCCCCGGGGTTCATTCTCACCCGGGGCGCGGACCTGCACGGGCGCTGTGTGGCCATGGCCGGACGCGGCCCGGCGCCCGGCCCCAGCGGGCAGCAGCACTTCGTCGACGCGGCGCTGCTCCAGCAGACCGCCAACTTCGCCCAGTTGGCGGACGGGCTCGCCTATCCGACGTACTACACCAAGCTGTTCGTCGATCTGCGCGCGGTCATGACGGCCGCGGTGCAGGAGGCGCGCACGGCCGCCAACGGGCTGTGGCCGGTGGACCTGACCGCCAGCGGCGCGAAGATCGACGGTCTGGCCTCGCTGACCGAGAGCGCGGTCGTGCTGCCGAAGCTGTTCCGGCGGCTCGCGGACTATCTCGTCCTCGGCGCCGACGACCCCTCGCTCGCCGGGTTCAAGGCCTTCCTCGACCAGCGGCCCGATCGCGTCCTGATCGTCTCCAAGGGGCAGTTCACCACCCTGTCGACGGTCGTGGAGGTCGCCGATCAGACGGTCCGGATGACCGAGCCACCGGAGAACCTCGTCTTCGAGGAGCGCTGACCTCCGCGCGGGCCCGCTCCTACTGGTCGCGGTACGCCTCCAGCAGGCGCAGCCACACCTCGCTGATCGTCGGGTACGCCGGTACCGCGTGCCACAGCCGTCCGATCGGGACCTCGCCCGCGATCGCGATCGTCGCGGAGTGGATGAGCTCGCCCACGCCGGGGCCGACGAAGGTGACGCCGAGCAGGACCTCGCGGTCCAGGTCGACGACCATCCGGGCGCGGCCCCGGTAGCCGTCGGCGTACAGGCCCGCGCCCGCCACGCCGCCCAGGTCGTAGTCGACGGCCCGGACGCGGTGCCCGGCCGCCTCCGCCTCGGCGAGCGTCAGCCCCGCCGAGGCGGCCTCGGGGTCGGTGAAGACGACCTGGGGGACGGCGGCGCGGTCGGCGGTGGCCGCGTGGGCGCCCCACGGGTCGGTCTCCAGGAGCGGCACCTTCGCCGCGCGCGCGGCGATCGCGGCGCCCGCGATCCTCGCCTGGTACTTGCCCTGGTGGGTCAGCAGCACCCGGTGGTTGACGTCGCCCACCGCGTACAGCCAGTCGCTCCCCGCCACCCGGCAGGAGTCGTCGACCGGCAGCCAGGAGCCGGGATCCATCCCGATGGTGTCCAGGCCGATGTCGTCGGTGCGCGGGGCCCGGCCGGTGGCGAAGAGGATCTCGTCCGCCTCGATGCGCCCGCCGTCGTCCAGGACGACCGTGACGGGACCGGTGCCGCCGTCCCGTACGACCTCGGAGACGGACACGTTCGTACGGACGGAGGCGCCCGCCTCCTTCAGGGCCTCGGCGACCAGCTCGCCCGCGAACGGCTCCATCTTCGGCAGCAGCCCGTCGCCGCGCACCAGAACGGTCACCTGCGCGCCGAACGCCTGCCAGGCCGTCGCCATCTCCACACCGACCACTCCCCCGCCGACGACCACGAGCCGCCCCGGCACCTCCTGCGCGCTGGTGGCCTCGCGGCTGGTCCAGGGCCGGGCGTCAGCGATGCCGGGCAGATCGGGCACGACCGCGCGGCTGCCGGTGCAGACGGCCACCGCGTGCCGGGCGGTCAGCACATGGTGCTCGCCCTCGGGGCTGGTGACGCTGACCTTGCGGGTGCCGTAGAGGCGCCCGTGGCCCCGGTAGAGGTGGGCGCCGATGCCCTCCAGCCAGCGCACCTGGCCGTCGTCCTTCCAGTGCGAGACGTACTCGTCGCGGTGGGCGAGCACCGCCGGCACGTCCAGCGGGCCCGCCACGCTCCCGCGCAGGCCGGGCACCTTGCGCGCGTCCGAGCGGGCGATCACCGGCCGCAGCAGCGCCTTGCTGGGCATGCACGCCCAGTACGAGCACTCGCCGCCGACCAGCTCGCTCTCCACCACGGCGGCGCTCAGGCCCGCCGCCCGCACCCGGTCGGCGACGTTCTCCCCGACCGGTCCCGCTCCCAGCACCACCACGTCGTATTCCAAGGCTTCCGTCATAGGCACAGTCTGGTGCGGGGAGTACCCGGGAGCCACAGGGGCAGCCGTGAGTCAGCGGAAAACACTCGGAATACCACGACGGCGGCCGCCGTTGTGCGAAGCGGCTTCACGGTGAGGCCAGGAAGAGGGAGTGCGTGATGGCGACTGTGGAGCTGACCAAGGAGAACTTCGACCAGGTCGTGTCGGACAACGACTTCGTCCTGATCGACTTCTGGGCCTCCTGGTGCGGTCCCTGCCGGCAGTTCGGCCCGGTCTACGAGGCGGCCTCCGAGCGCCACGACGACCTGGTCTTCGCCAAGGTGGACACCGAGGCCCAGCAGGAGCTGGCGGCGGCGTTCGAGATCCGCTCGATCCCCACGCTGATGATCGTCCGCGAGAACGTGGCGATCTTCTCGCAGCCCGGCGCGCTGCCGGAGGCGGCTCTGGAGGACGTGATCGGGCAGGCGCGCGCGCTCGACATGGACGAGGTCCGCAAGTCGGTGGAGGAAGCCAACAAGGCGCAGTAGGGCGCCCTCCGGCTGCGCTGCCTCAGCCCAGCTGCCAGGCGATGAGCGACAGGGACACCATCGACAGGAGCGTCGAGAGCAGCACGGTGTCCCTGGGCAGCTCCGTGTCCAGGGAGTACTCGGACGCGAAGATGAAGGCGTTCTGCGCGGTCGGCAGTCCGGCGCACAGCACCACCGCGAACAGCGCGTGCCCGTCGAGCCCGAAGAGCCAGCGCCCCAGCGCGTAGGCGAACAGGGGCTGCGCCGCGACCTTCAGCCCCACCAGGATCAGCCGCTCGGTCCGGCCGTCGGCGTCGGGCCGGGCGCGCGCGTTCAGCGACATGCCGAGCGCGAAGAGCGCGGCCGGGACGGCGCCGCCGCCGAGGATCTGGAGCGGCGAGACCACCTCCTCGGGCAGCCGCAGCCCGAGCCCGGCGACCACGAGTCCCAGGGCGGATGCCCCGATCACCGGGTTGCGGAACGGGAGTTGGAGGATCCGCGTCCACCGCTCGCGCCCCGCCCTGCGTACGTCCAGCTCGATCAGCACCAGGATCAGCGGCGTGATGAAGAGCATCTGGAAGAGCGCGGCGGCGACGATGAACGAGGTGTCGTGCAGGACGTGTACGGCGACCGGGATGCCCAGGTTCGCGGAGTTCACGTAGGACGCGGCCATCGCGCCTATCGCCTGCTCGCCGCGCTTGCGGCGGAACATCCAGCGGCTGACGAGGAGTCCGGCCGCGAACACGGTGACCAGGCTGACGGCGAAGACGGCGACGCCCGGGCGGGCCAGGTCGCCCGGGTGCGAGCGCGACATCGTCAGGAACAGCAGCGACGGCATCGCGAAGGTGAACGCGAACCTTCCCAGCACGTGTTGCGCCTGCGCCTGGGCGCCGAGCACGTTGTAGCGCCCGGCGGCCCAGCCGCAGGCCGTCAGCGCCCAGATGGGCAGGAAGCCGGTGATCACGTTGTGCACCGCGCAAGGGTATGCGGTGCGTTGTGGCTGGAACGGACGGTCGTTCGACTGCGGGCCGTCTGGGGCTGGTCGCGCAGTTCCCCGCGCCCCTAGGGGGTACGGCCTGCCCCGGACCGCGACGTTGCCCTAGAAACCGTGTGCCGCCGGTTCCCGCCTTACCGTCGTCCAGCGCAGCTCCGTAAACGCCTCCACATTCGCCGTGCCCCCGAACCTCGCCCCCGTTCCGGACGCCGCCACGCCGCCGAAGGGGGCCACCGCCTCGTCGTTGACCGTTTGGTCGTTGATGTGGGCGATGCCGGTCGGGATGCGGTCCGCGAGCTCCAGGCCGAGTGCGGTGTCGCGGGTGACGATGCCGAGGGAGAGGCCGTACGGGCCGTCGGCGGCCAGGGCCGCGGCCTCGTCGAGGGTACGGAACGGCCGTACGGGCGCCACCGGACCGAACACCTCCTCCGCGTATGCCGGGGTGTGGTCGTCGACGTCCGCGAGGACGGTCGGGCGGTAGAACAGGTCTCGGTGGGTGCCACCCGCCGCGAGCCGGGCTCCGCGCGCGGTGCTGGCCTCCACCAGGCCGTGGATCTTGGCCAGTTGAGGCCGGTCGATGACCGGGCCGAGGTGCACCTGCTCGCGGTACGGGTCGCCCACGGCCAGCGCGTCGGCCCGCGCGGCGAGCCGCTCCACGTACTCCTCGTACAGCGAGGCGTGTACGAGGTGGCGGCCGGTGGTCATGCAGATCTGGCCCTGGTGGAAGAACGAGCCCCAGGAGGCCTGTGCCACCGCGCCCTCGATGTCGGCGTCCTCCAGGACGACCAGCGCGGAGTTCCCGCCGAGCTCCAGATGGACGCGCTTGAGCAGGCGCCCGGCGGCCTCGCCGACCCTGCGCCCGGCGGCGGTCGAGCCGGTGAAGGAGATCACCGGGACGCCCGGGTCCGCGACCAGGGCCTGGCCGGCCTCCGCGCCCCCTGGCAGCACGTGAAGGAGTCCTTCGGGCAGTCCGGCCTCCTCGAAGACCGCCGCCAGCGAGAGGCCGCCGCAGACGGCGGTGCGCGGATCGGGCTTCAGGATCACGGCGTTGCCGAGAGCCAGCGCGGGCGCGACCGAGCGGATGGCGAGGATGAGGGGAGCGTTGAAGGGGGCGATCACCCCGGTCACCCCGACCGGCACCCGCCGGGTGAAGCTGAGCCTCGGCTCCTCGCTCGGCAGCACCTCGCCCAGTGGGCGGGAGGCGAGCGCGGCGGCCTCGTAGCACTCCTGGGCGGCCACGTGCAGCTCGAAGTCGGCCTTGCCGGGGATGGAGCCGGATTCCCGTACGAGCCATTCGCGCAGTTCGTCGGCGTACTCCGTGAACAGGTCGCCCGCGCGGCGCAGTACGGCCGCGCGGGCGAAGTGCGGGGAGCGGGCCCAGCCGGGCTGGGCCGCGCGGCCCGCCGCGACGGCCGCCGCTATGTCGTCGGCGGTGGCCAGGGTGAGCGCGCCCAGGCCCTCTCCGGTGGCGGGTTCGGTGACCTCGTACTCACCCCCCGACAGCGTCCGCGCCTGCCAGGTCTTGGGGTCGAGCAGGGTCATGAAGGATCTCCAGTCTCACGCGTGATCGAGAGCGGTGCCCGGGGGGAAGCCATGATCGCGGGGAAGTCCCGTGCGGCATCTTAGTGGGGCCGCACGAACAAATGTCCCGCCCGTCACTCGTGATACGGGTCCCCCCAAGCGGACTTGGGGAAGTCCGGTGCGGTACCGGCGCCCCGAAGGGGCGACCAGCCACCCACAACCCGCAGCCGAATCACCGCACTCCCGGCGGAGCGCCTAGCGCTCCAGGACCAGCGCCAGCCCCTGACCCACGCCGATGCAGAGCGCCGCGAGGCCCACGCCCGAGCCCTTGGCGGCCAGTTGGTGGGCCACCGCCCCGGCGAGCCGGGCGCCCGAGGCGCCGAGCGGGTGGCCGATGGCGATGGCGCCGCCGCGCGGGTTCACGACGGCCGGATCCAGCTCCGGCCACTCGGCCAGACACCCCAACGACTGCGCGGCGAAGGCTTCGTTGAGCTCGAAGACGCTCAGGTCGCCGAGGCCCTTGCCCGCCTTGGCGAGCGCGGTGCGCACCGCCTCGACCGGACCGAGGCCGAAGAGCTGCGGCTCGATCCCGGTGACGGCGGAGGTACGGATCCGGGCGAGCGGTTCGCGGCCGGTGGCGCGCAGCCCCTCCTCGTCGACGAGCAGCAGCGCGGCGGCGCCGTCGTTGAGCGGCGAGGAGTTGCCCGCCGTCACCGAACCGCCCTCGCGGAAGGCGGGCTTGAGCCGGGCGAGCGCCTCCATGGAGGACGACTCACGGATGCACTCGTCACGGGCGAGGTCGACGCCCTCGTACGGAACGACCTCGTCGTCGTACAGACCCTTCGCCCAGGCCTCGGCGGCCTTGCGGTGACTGGCGAGGGCGAACGCGTCCTGCTGTTCGCGGGTCAACGCGTGCCTGTCCGCGATCAGTTCGGCGCCCTCGCCGAGCGCGACCGTCCACTCGGCGGGCATCCTCGGGTTGGTCATCCGCCAGCCGAGCGTGGTCGACCAGAGCTGCTGGTGGCCGGCCGGGAAGGCGCGCTCGGGCTTCTGCATCACCCACGGGGCGCGGGACATCGATTCGACGCCGCCCGCGACCGCGATGTGCGCGTCGCCGACCGCGATGGCGCGGGCGGCCTGGATGACGGCCTCCAGGCCCGAACCGCACAGGCGGTTGACGGTGACGCCGGGGATCGACACCGGCAGCCCGGCGAGCAGCACGGCCATCCGGGCCACGTCGCGGTTGTCCTCTCCGGCGCCGTTGGCGTCGCCGAAGTAGACGTCGTCGATACGGGCCGGGTCGAGCTGCGGGGAGCGGCCGACGAGCGACTTCACCACGTGCGCGGCCAGGTCGTCGGGCCGCACCGAGGCGAGCGCGCCCCCGAACTTGCCGATGGGGGTGCGCACGGCGTCGACGATGTACACGTCCCGGATGCTCATCGGTTCTCTCCCGCTGCTCGGTCGGCCGTGCCCGCGTGGTGCGCGACGCATTCGGTCCGACGCACTCGTTTCATTCCGGGGCTGTTCGCCCAGTGAACTTTGGTTCACAATCAGTCCCGAGTCTCGGCCCGCCCCCGGCGCGCTGTCAACGGCCCCAGGAGGACCCGTGTCCCCAGACATGTCGGTCGGCCCGCTGGAACGCGGCCTCGCGGTGCTGCGCGCGCTCGCCGCGTACGAAATGGACCGGGGAGCCCTCGTACGGGCCACCGGGCTCGCCCGGGCGACGGTCGACCGGGTGGTGGCGACCCTGGACCGGCTCGACCTGGTCCGCGCGGACGGCCGGGAAGTGGCGCTCGCGCCGCGCCTGATGGTGCTGTCCGGCGCCTATCTGCGCGGCAGCGGGATCCCGGCGGCGCTCGGGCCGCTGGTGGGGCGGCTCGCGGACGAGCTGGACGAGTCCGTCTCGGTGGGCGTGCCCGACGGCGACGGCGTCCGCGTCGTCCTCCAGACCGCCGCCCGCCGCCGCACGATGGCGCTCGCCTTCCGCGTCGGCGACCTGCTGCCCGCCGACCGCTGCGCGCCGGGTGCGCTCTTCGCCGACGGCACACTGGAGTGGGCGGTCGACGAGGAGCTGATCGAGCCGGGGCTGATCGTGGTGGCGGTGCCGGTACGGGACGGGGCGGGCTCGACGGTGTGCGCGGTGAGCGTGGCGAGCCATACGAGCAGGCACACCCCCCGGTCCCTGCGGGAGGCGGCGCTGCCTCGGCTGCGGGAGGCGGGGGGTGCGATGGAGGCGGCGCTGGCGGGCCGGTGTGCGGCGGATCCGGTGGCGGGCGCCGCGTTCGTCGACGCGTCCGCCGGGCTCAAGCGGGAGCTCGGGCCGGACTTCCTGCAGTCCCTGGCGCGTGGGCTCGCGGTGCTGTGCGCGCTGGGCGCGGACCGGGGCGAGGGGCTGACGCTCACGACCGTCTCCGAGGCGACCGGCCTGGCCCGGGCCACCGTGCGGCGCTCGCTGCTCACCCTCGTGCAGCTGGGGTACGTGGAGCGCGGCGGTCCGGATGGGCACCGCTTCCGGCTGCTCCCCCGCGTCCTCGAACTGGGCTGTGCCCGGCTCTCGGCGCTCGGTCCCGCCGAGGTCGCCCGGCCGCATCTGGCGCGCCTTGTGGCCCGGACCGGCGAGTCGGCGTCGATGGCGGTGCTCGACGGGGCCGACATCCGCTATGTGGCGCGCGTCCCGACCGTACGGATCATGAGCATCGACATCACGGTGGGGACGCGGTTCCCGGCGTACGCGACGTCGATGGGGCGGGTGCTGCTCGCCGGTCTCGCGCCCGGGGAACGCCCGCCGCTGCCCGACGGGCTGCCCGCCCTCACCCCGAACACGGTGACGTCCGCGGCCGAGCTGACCCGGATCGTGGAGCGGTGCGCGGCCGATGGCTACGCGCTGGTGGCCGAGGAGTTGGAGGTCGGGCTGCGCTCACTGGCGGTGCCGGTGCGCGGGGCGGACGGGCGGGTGGTGGCTGCGGTGAACGTGGCGCAGCACGCGGGGCGTGGGAGCGCGGAGGAGATGGTGCGGGCGGTGCTTCCCGCGCTGCGGGCTGCGGGGGCGGGGATCTCGGCGGATCTGGGGGTGCTGGGGGTGCCGGGCGCGCTGGGCGCTTTGGGGGTGCCCGGTCACTCTTCGGGGGCGATGAGTGCGGTGAGGCCGTAGTCGAGTTCCGTACCGTCCACGAGGAGGGCCTCGACGGTGCGGGTGCGGGGGTCGACGTCGGCGACGATGCCGTGGCCGGCGTAGCGGGGGTAGCCCGTCTCGCCGGTCTCGCCCGTCGCCTCCACGAGGGCGGAGCGGACGGCGCTGTCGGCTACGGAGGCGGTGCCGCGGGTTTCCACGTGGGAGG
Source organism: Streptomyces melanogenes (assembly GCF_014649795.1). Taxonomy (GTDB): domain Bacteria; phylum Actinomycetota; class Actinomycetes; order Streptomycetales; family Streptomycetaceae; genus Streptomyces; species Streptomyces noboritoensis. The sequence goes on along the minus strand of NZ_BMTS01000001.1, from coordinate 123,812 downwards.
GGACGATGAGGATGACGAAGCGGGAGGGGTGCATGGGGGGACGGTAGGGGGGTGGGGGTGGGGGGTTTGCGGTGCCACTCCGCTGGTGGGGGATTTTTCCCCACCCCGCCCCTTCCCGAAAGCCCTGCGGGTGGCTGGGTCCTTCGGCTGCGGGCCGGTGGTCCGTTGTGCCCACCCGTTCCGCCCTTGGCGGAACGCATGCCCACAACGGACGGGGAGGGACGGGTAGCTGGCGCGCAACTGCACGCCTCTAGCTCGACTCCCGTCTCACCAAAGTCGCCCCCATCAAATCCCTCCGCTCCCCCACCTCCGACGGGTCGCGTACTGCCGCGTCCACCAGTTCTGCCAGGTGGCGGCCCTCGACCATGTCTATGTTGACCGTGGTCAGGCGGGGGCGGAGGAGGTTGCCGAGGAGGAGGTTGTCGGCTCCCACCACGGCCGTCTCGCCGGGGATCTCGACGCCCGCGTCCTGGAGGGCGCGCATCAGGAGCATCGCGTATTCGTCGTTGTACGCGAACACCGCGTCCAGGCCCAGGCCCCGCCAGCGCCGGGCCAGCGCGGCCGCCGACGACTCGTCGTACGCCAGCTCCAGCGGCTCGACCACCGCGTCCGTGCCCGCGACGGCCTTGCGCGCGCCCGCCAGGCGGGGGGTGGAGAAGAGTTCCAGGCCCGGTTCGGACGGCACCACGACGCCGATGCGGCGGTGGCCGCGCTCCAGGAGGTGGCCGACCGCGCAGCGGCCTATCTCGCGCTGGTCCATCGGCAGCGAGTGCGCGCCTTCGACGCGGTGCGGGCCGAGGGTGACGACCGCCCGCGCCCCCGACCGCTTCAGCAGCTCGACGCCCTGGGCGGTCAGTGCGGTCTCGCCCAGCGAGATGACCGCGACCGGGCGCAGCTCGGCCCAGGCGCGGGCGGCCTCGTCGGCGCCCAGGCCGAGGCTGCCGTACTGCACGACCGTGTAGTCGAGGCGGCGCAGCGCCCATTGCAGTTCGTTGAGGAAGCGGCTGTAGAGCGGGCCGACCGGGATGTGCCCGCTGGGCAGGAGCACGATCCGGGTGCGTCCGGCGCGCAGGCTGCGGGCGGCGGCGTGCGGCACGTACCCCAGCTCCTGGGCGGCCTCCCGGACCCGCACGCGGGTGGGCTCGCTGATGCGTACGGCCGAGGTGTTGTTGAGTACGTAGCTCACCGTCGCGCGCGAGACACCGGCCAGTCGGGCCACGTCGGCACTGGTCGGGACCGGACGTTCGGCGGGCTGCTGCGGCTGCTTCGCTGTATCGCTCATCGCGTTCGGCATCCTTGCAGAACCACCGGTGTCCAGGTCCGGCGGTTGGCCGAAGTCGGTACGGCGGGGAGCGGATATACCGTCCGGGGCGCGGGACACGAGGGCGGGCGCTCAACGGGGCGGCGCCTGCGCGTACAACGGGTTGCCCGGCGCCGGAGTGACCCGGCCGAACGACGTCACGACGGCCCGGAATCCGGCGTGATCGTGGTGCCGCGCGGTGTGCCGGATCGCCCAGTCCTCCGGCCCGTCGCGGGTGTCGGAGGGTGGGGAGGCGTCGAGGCAGGTGGTGCATTCCATGACGTGGATGGGGGCGGAGGCGCCGGGGGTGGTGTCGGCGCCGAGCGTCCACTCCGCGTACCGAATCACGGACCTCATGACGTCCGCTCCGGCGCCATCGGCATCGGGCGCGGACTGCTCTGCCCGAGCGCGACCAGGTCGGCGACGGCCTTGGCCGCACAGACGCTGCCTGCCGTGTGGGGCGGCAGGGCCCAGTGGGGGCCAGGCTGTGCGGTGAGGTCGGGGCGGGGTACGCCAAGCCAGGTCCCTGGGCGCAGGCACTCGACGCCCGGCGCCTGCCAGTTGGCGTACGTTCCGGGTGGGACGAGGGCGTAGTGCCAGACGCCGATGCCGTACGCGTCGTGGATGACGGCTCCGCCGGGGAGGGTCTCGGCGAGGAACGCGGCGACGGCGTCGGGGGCTTCGCTGCCCGCAGCGGCGTGGACGATGGGTGCGGGGAGACGGATCGCGTCGAACTTCTCGCCGGTCGGCACGAGGGCGATGCCTACGGCGAATTCGCGTTGGGCTTGGGCGGGCACGTCGTGCGCGGAGGCGAGCCAGTCGGTGATGGCGCTGGTGGTCTGGTTCATCACGGCGTGACCACCCCGGTGGGCTCGTTCGCCTCGGCGCAGCCACGGTGGGCGTAGCTGGCGTGGCAGCCGCCGGAGTCGACGACCAGCAGGCGGATAGCAGTGTCGGCCCCCGGCTCCTTGCACACCTCGCACTGTCGGTGCGCTGCCGGATCGACCGACGGCTTGATGGCGTTCACAGAGGTACTCCCTTGGTCGCCTTGGTAGCTGACTGTGCGCCACAGGTTCCGGTCACGGCCGGTGCTGGTTCGATACCCGAGCGGTAATCTCACGGTGAGATGGATTCTCATTCCCCGGTGGAGAGGGAGCACAGCCATGTCCGCGTCGGTCGGCGCCGTCACCATCCCGGCCTGGGCGTGGGAACAGGCCGCGGTCCGCCAGGCCCTCCGACGCAGGGACATCGCCTCGGTGTTCGCGTACGTACAGCAGTACTCGGGAGCCAGCCAGGCTCGTATCGCCGCAGCGGTCGACATGACGCAGAGCCGCGTCAACGAGATCATCAACCGGCGTCGCGAAGTGTCCCGGCTCGACGTGTACGAGCGGATCGCCGACGGCCTCGACATGCCCGACGACGCTCGGCACCTCCTAGGCCTCGCCGCCGGCCGCGAGAAGCGCTCCGGCGGCGCCGCGTTCGACCTGTCCGCGTTCCCCGAGGTCGTGCGCGTTTACGCCTCGCAGGCCTCCGCCCGCGAAGAAATCCAGCAACAGGCCCGCGCCGCCCAGGAGCTCGACGTCCTCGCGGTGCGAGGTCTCGGCCTGATCGGCCTGAACGACTCGCTCCTGCGGGCCTGTCTGCCGCGCGAGCAGGGCGGCCATGGGCTGCGAGTACGCGTGCTGCTCCTCGATCCCGAGTCACCGGCCCTCGCTCGGCGTGCGGCCGAGATCGGCGAATCCGAGGAGTCTCTGGCCAGCGGCGTACGTCTGGCCGAAGCCCGGCTGAGAGAGCTCGCCGAGACGTGCGACATTCAGGTCTACCGGTACGGCATGCTGCCTATCTGGCGGATGATCCGCACCGACAACACGATGTTCGTCAGCGCTTTCGATGCGGGATGGGAAGGGCATGAATCGGCGACGTACAAGGTGATGGAGACACCGCACGGACCCCTGTTCCGGGGATTCAGGCGGATGGTGGAGGCGATCGTCGACGGAGCCACACGCACTGTCTGAGGAAAAGAGGGGAGCCTTACGTGATCGAGGCCGAGCTGAAGGCCCGCGTCCACGCACCTGAGACGCTGCTCCGGCAACTCGACGAGCGTGCCGTCGGCAGGGCCGAGGTGTACCAGGACACCTATTACGACACCCCGGACGGCGTGCTGGAGGCACGCGACGAGGAACTGCGGGTCCGCACCGTGCACGGTCAGGACGAGACCCGCACCGTCCTCACCTTCAAGGGCGCGCGCGTGGACGAGGAGACCGGCTCCAAGCCCGAGCACGAGACCCGTGTCGAGGATGCCGACGCGGTGCACGCGATGCTGCGCGGGCTCGGCTATCTGCCCGTGATCGCGTTCGAGAAGCGGTGCCGGAACTACGACTTCGAGGCGCGCGGCCGCCGGATGCTCGCGACGCTGGTCCGGGTCCCGGAGCTCGACGGCACATTCATCGAGCTGGAGACCCTCGTGGACGAGGACGAGCTCGCGGCAGCACTCACCGACGTTCGCGCCGTGCTGGCAGACCTCGGAATCGACGCCGACGACCTCACGCGTGAGCTGTACACCGACGCGGTACGCGCCCGCCGAGCGGCATGACAGGCGCCACCTCGTCTTGGACGTCTCCGGGCGCGCCCGCTGCTCGAAGCCTGCCTCCCAGGCAGGGTAGTTGTGCACTGCCCGGTGGCCATACGCCTGCTGGATCCGATCGCCGTATCGCCCCACTCGCGCCTCCAGATCTCCGTCCTCATGCCTGCGGCACCGGCAGCACCAAGGGCCGCTTGCGCGGCCTCGCCGATCGCTGTGGACTGCAAGCTGCCCTCGCAAGACGACGTGCTGCCGCCGCCGGACGCACTCCTCGTCGCCCCGCTGACCTCCAACACCCTTGCCAAATGGGCCACCGCCGTCAGCGACACCCTCGCCCTCGGACTCATCACCGAGGGCATCGGGCTCGGCCTGCCGATCGTCGCGCTGCCGCATTGGAACAGCGCCCAAGGCGCGCATCCCGCGATCGCGCGACACGTCGACGCGCTGCGCGGCGCTGGTGTGACCGTGCTGCTCGGGGAGGACGGCTTCGTCCCGCACCGGCCCCGGCACGGCGACCTCGAAGCGTACCCGTGGCAAGCCGCCATCGAGGCTCTGCCGTCATCAGCGCATGGGTGAGCTCGCCGCCGTGATGGCGCGCGATGCGGTTTGCTGAGACAGGGCCACGACACCGGCGAGGCGCACGCTCGAGACCTTTCCCAAGACCGAGTTGGGGCCGTTTCACCGCGACCTACCCGGTAACGATCCGCACAAGGTCATCCAGGGAGTCGACCCGCCAATCCGCCGCAGCCGCCTCCGCCGTGTCCGCCCACAGGTGGCCCCACGGGCCCCGCCGCAGGTGTGCCGTTCGCAGGCCCGCGGCGAGGGCGGGAGCGACGTCGTTCGCCGGGTGGTCGCCGACGTACAGCGTCTCGCCCGGCGCGGTCCCCGCGGCCTCGACGACTCGGGCGAAGAAGTCGGCCGCGGGCTTCGCCACGCCCCACTCGCCGGATGTGGCGATCACGTCGGCGGGGAGGTGGAGGGCCCGAAGGAGTTCGGCGGCGCGAGTCGTCTGGTTTCCGGCGATCACGACCCGTACGCCTCGGTCGCGCAAGGCCGTCAGAGCGGGGCGTACGTCCGGGTACAGATCGGATTCGTCCAGGAACTCGCCCCGCCCGGCGGCCTCGCGAGCCGCGTACTCCGCAGCCACGTCGATGTCCGGCCGGATGAGCCGCAGCGCGTCCGCGTTGTCCCGCCCCTGGGCGACCACGGCGCCGACCAGAGCGGCCACGGTGTGCCGGGGGGCGTCGAGCCAGTCGGCCCAGGAAGCCCAGTAGCGGTCGTCGCGTACGAGGGTTTCGCCGACGTCGAAGGCCACTGCGCGGATCATGGGGGAAGCGTAGGACATGCTGCCGAGGGCGGTGCGGGCCTTGCGGAGTTGGCCCCGCCCCAACCAGGAACCGGGCCATCGGAACTCGCCCGTACGGCACTCAGCCCGCCCCCACCCCCTCCTCCACATACTCCTCCCGCACCTCCCGCTCCCCGAACGGCCACACCTTCTCGAAGCGCGCCCATGCCAGGAACGCGACGCAGCCCAGTGCCAGCCATGCCAGTGACCACTCGATGGGGTGGCGGCCGGGTGAGTTCTTGTCGGCGTAGCCGTAGATCACCAGCCAGCCCACCAGGGCCACGGCGCTGGGCAGGGGGTAGAGCCACATCCGGTAGGGGCGGCGCAGGGTCGGCTGGCGGGTGCGTAGGACCGTCAGCGCGGCGATCTGGGCCAGCGCCTGCACCAGCACCATCACCGTGGTGAGCAACTGGATCAGCGTGGCCAGGTCCGTGTGGCGGCCGATGAGGAAGCCGATCGCCGTGATCACGCCCATGGTGGCCAGGCCCAGGGTCGGGAACCGGTGCCGGGGGTGGAGCTTGGCGTACGGGCGGAAGAAGACGCGATCGCGGGCCGCGTCGTACGGCACCCGGGAGCCGCCGAGCAGTCCGGTGAAGACGGAGGCGAAGGCCGTGACGAGGATCAGGACGGTGACGACGTCCGCGGCGCCCTTGCCCCAGGTCTTCTCCAGGACTGCGGACGCGACCGAGGTGGAAGCGATGTCGCCCGGGTCCGTCATCCGCTGCCAGTCGATGACGCCCAGCGTGCCTATCTGGAGGAGCAGGTAGATCACCATGATGCCGAGGATCGAGAAGACGATGGAGCGCGGCAGGGTGCGCCCGGGGTTCTTGATCTCGGCGCCCATGTACGCGGTGGTGTTGTAGCCGAGGTAGTCGTAGATCCCGATGGTGAGACCCGCGGCGAAGCCGAGCCAGAAGTGGTTGCTGGTGAGCTCGAAGGCGTCCGACGGGTACGTGAAGGCGCGGTCGGCGCTGAAGTGGGTGGCCGAGGCGATGATGACGAGAGCCACCGAGGCAATCATCACCGCCCACATGACCGTGGTGATCCGCGCGATGTGCTCGATGCCGCGCCACAGCAGCAGGACGACCAGCGCGATCACCCCGAGCCCGACCAGGTCGCCGGTCGTCTTGCCCATGTCCGGGGCGAGATAGCCGAGGTACTGGACGAAGCCGACCACCCCGGTGGACATGATCAGCGGGATGAACAGCATCGCCGTCCACACGAACAGGAACGGCATCAGACGCCCGCTGCGGTACTGGAACGCCTGGCGCAGATAGACGTAACTGCCGCCGGAGCCCGGCATGGAGGCGCCGAGTTCGGCCCAGATCAGCCCGTCGGCGAGGGCGAGCACCGCCCCGGCGACGAAGCCCAGGACGGCCTGCGGTCCGCCGAACGCGGCGACCATCAGCGGGATGGTGACGAACGGGCCGATGCCGCACATCTGGCTCATGTTGATGGCGGTGGCCTGGAAGAGTCCGATACGGCGGACGAAGCCGCCGGTCGGCGGCGGGGTTCCGGACACGAGGGACCTCCCTGGGGCTCGGGGGACGCGAGGGCAACGGCGGTGCGGGCGGCGGTTCTTCGCCAGTGCGGGGGTGCGCCCCGGCGCCGGGCGTGCTCAAGTTAAGTACCTTTACTTTGGGCGTCAAGAGGTCGCCGGGAAACCGTCCGGAGCGATGCGTGAGAATGATGCGATGACCAGCAGCGACGAGGGTGAGCAGCCCTGGAACCCACAGCGCCAGCGCAACAGCAACGAGCGGCTGCTGCTCGACCGGTTGCGCGCGGGCGGCCCCTCGTCGCGGGCCCAGCTCGCCCGCGAGAGCGGTCTGTCCAAGCCCACGGTCTCCAGCGCCCTGGCCGCGCTCGCCGCCACCGGCCTGGTCCGCGAGGCGGGCACGCACACGCCCGAGCGGGGCCGGTCCGCGGTGCTCTACGCCCCGGACCCGACCGCCGGATACGCGCTGGGCATCGACATCGGGCGGGCCTGGCTGCGGGTCGCGCTGGCGGACCTGGACGGCGCGGTAGTGGCCCGCTCGGAGGTCCGCAACCAGGCCCGCACCTCCTCCACCATGGCCGATCTGGTGGTCACCACCGCCCACCAGCTCGTCGCGGGATCGGGCGTGGACGCGGAGAAGATCGCCCAGGCGGTGGTCGGCACGCCCGGTGTGTACGACGCGGAGAAGCGGCGGGTCCGCTATGCCCAGCACCTGCCCGGCTGGGGCCGCCCCGGCCTGTTCGACCGGATGCGCGACGGGCTCGGGATGCCGCTGGCGGTGCACAACGACGCCAATCTGGCGGCGCTCGGCGAGTACACCTTCGGCGTCGGCGCGGGCAGCCGCCTCTTCGTGTACGTGATGATCGGCACCGGCCTCGGCATGGGCGTGGTCAGCGAGGGCCAGCTCTTCACCGGCGCGCACGGCGGCGCCGGCGAGATCGGCTTCCTGCCCTGGCCCGGACGGCAGAAGCCGGACACCCTGGAGGACGCGGTCTCCGGCGACGCCGTGGTGGCGGCGGCGCGCTCGCACGGCATGGCCGGGCCCCTCACGGCGAAGGACGTCTTCGAGGCCGCGCGGGCCGGAGATCCCGCCGCGGTCAAGGCGGTCGAGCTGGAGGGCGAACGCCTGGCCCACACGGTGGCGGCCGTCGCCGCGGTGCTCGACCCGGATCTGGTGGTGCTCGGCGGGGGCGTGGGCCATAGCGCGGACCTGCTGCTGCGGACCGTACGGGAGACCCTGCGCACCCTGACGCCGCTGCGCCCCAAGGTGGCGCCGAGCTCGCTCGGCGAGGACGCGGTACTGCTCGGCGCGGTGGCGACGGCGCTGGGGACGGCGCGGGACGTGACGTTCGAGCGGCGCACCCGCTCCGGTAACCCCGGTCGTTGACATGGCTTCCTCAGGTCTCTACCTTCGGGATGCGCGTTAGTAAGGGTTCCTAACTTTGAATTCCTCACTTTGATGCCTGACCTGGATGCCGGGAGACCACCGTGTTCTACCGTCGACCTCTCGTCCGCCGAAGGACCGCCGCGGCCGCCGCCCTCACCCTGATCCTCGCGCTCGCCTCGGGGGTCCAGCAGGCAACTCCCGCCGACCGCACGGCAGTTGCCCCCTCCACCATGGCGCTCTCCGGATACGCCATCCAGTCCACCGCCAAGGTCACCGACTCGGCCGCGGCCGTCTCCAGCCCCGGCTATCCGGCGGCGGGCTGGTACCCGGCCGGGCCCCGCTCCACGGTCCTCGCGGCCCTGCTCGCGGCGGGCAAGTACGCCGACCCGTTCTACTCCACCAACCAGAAGAACATCCCCACCGCGGACTTCGCCGTCCCCTGGTGGTACCGCTCGGACTTCACCGTCGCGGACACCTCCTCCCGTACGTACCTCGACTTCAGCGGGGTCGTCTCGGCCGCCGACGTGTTCGTCAACGGGCAGCAGGTCGCGGAGAAGGGCACGGTCGCCGGCGCGTACACCCGCCATGAGCTGGACATCACCTCGACGGTGAAATCCGGCACCAACACCGTGGCCTTCCGCGTCCAGCCCAACGATCCCAGGAAGAACCTCACCATGGGGTGGATCGACTGGCTCCAGCCGCCGCCCGACGAGAACATGGGCATCGTCCGGGACGTGCTGGTGCGGCGCGGCGGTCCGGTGGCGCTGCGGGACGCGCACGTCGTCACCTCCCTGGCCGTGCCGTCGCTCGCGACCGCCGACCTGACGGTGAAGGCCCAGGCGCGCAACGACTCGGCGAGCACGGTCACCACGACCGTCTCCGGCACGATCGGCACGGCCTCCTTCAGCCAGGACGTCACGCTCGCCGCACACGAGACGAAGACGGTCACCTTCACCCCGACCGCCTTCCCCCAGCTCCATCTCGCCTCGCCGCACGTCTGGTGGCCCGCCGGGATGGGCGAGCAGGCGCTGTACGGGCTCGACCTGACCGCGTCGGTCTCCGGCACCCCCTCCGACACCGCGCACGAGTCGTTCGGCATCCGCGACGTGAAGGCACCCCTCAACGCGGACGGCGCCCGCCAGTACTCGGTGAACGGCCGCCCGCTGCTGATCAAGGGCGGCGGCTGGTCGCCGGACGAGTATCTTCGCTGGGACCGCGCCTATGTGGAGGACCGGCTCAAGTACGCGCTCGACCTGGGCCTCAACACCATCCGGCTGGAAGGGCACATCGAGCCGGACGAGTTCTTCGACCTCGCGGACCGGTACGGCATCCTCACGCTCCCCGGCTGGGAGTGCTGCGACAAGTGGGAGGGGCAGGTCAACGGGAGCGAGCCGGGCGAGAAGTGGACGGCGACGGACTACCCGGTCGCGAAGGCGTCGATGGCCGCCGAGGCGGCCCGGCTGCGCGACCACCCCAGCGTGATCTCGTTCCTGATCGGCAGCGACTTCGCGCCGGACAAGACGATCGAGAAGGGGTACGTGGACGCGCTGCGGGCGGCCGACTGGCCGACCCCGGTCGTGGCCGCCGCCTCCGACAACTCCTCGCCGATCACCGGCAGTTCGGGCATGAAGATGACCGGGCCCTACGACTGGGTGCCGCCCACCTACTGGTACAACAAGCAGGAGGGCGGGGCCACCGGCTTCAACTCCGAGACCAGCGCGGGCCCCGACATCCCGACCCTGGACACCCTGCGCCGCATGATGTCCCCGGCCGAGCTGGACACGCTCTGGAAGAGCCCGTCGGCCAAGCAGTACCACCGCTCCCCCTCCTCCACCTTCGCCACCCTCGCCCTCTACGACGCGGCCCTGACCGGCCGCTACGGCGCCCCGACGGGCCTGGAGGACTATGTGCGCAAGGCGCAGCTCGCCCAGTACGAGAACGTGCGCGCCCAGTACGAGGCGTACGCCCGCAACTCCAAGGACGCCTCGAAGCCCGCGACCGGGGTCGTCTACTGGATGTTCAACAGCGGCTGGACCTCCCTGCACTGGCAGCTGATGGACCGTTATCTCGACCAGGGCGGCGCGTACTTCGGCGCGAGGAAGGCGAACGAGCCGCTGCACGTCCAGTACTCCTACGACGACCGCACGGTCGCCGTGGTGAACGGCGCGCACGCTCCGGTGTCGGGTCTCACGGCCCGGGTGACCCTCTTCACCACCGACGGGACGCAGAAGTACGACAGGACGGCGACCGGTGTGGCCGTGGGCGGCGACGGGGCGAAGGCGACCGCGCTGACCGTCCCGGCGCACGTGAGCGGCCTCTCCACGACCTACCTCGCCCGGCTGCTGCTCACCGACGCCACCGGCAAGGAGGTCAGCCGCAATGTGTACTGGCTCTCCACCAAGGCGGACGCCCTCGACTACGCGCACACCGACTGGTACCACACCCCCACCACCGCGTACGCCGATCTGAAGGGCCTGAGCGCGATGGCGAAGGCGCAGGTGAGCGCCACCGCGACGACCACCACCGGCGGCGACGGCACCTCGACCACGACCGTCACGCTCACCAACACGGGGACGGGCAGGACCCCGGCGCTGCTCACCGACGTCCACCTCGTGGACACCAAGGACACCCCGGTCCTGCCCGTCCACTGGTCGGACAACCAGGTCAGCCTCTGGCCCGGCGAATCGGCGACCCTGACGGTCGGCTACCGCACCGCCGACCTGCACGGCTCCGCGCCCCGGCTGCGGATCTCGGGGTGGAACACCCCGACCGCCACGGTCACGGGCTGAGCTTGGCCAGGACCGGCCACACCCCCGGGTCCTCGAAGTCGAGGGCCCACAGGGAGGTGTTCCGGATGCCGTAGCGGGCCAGGACCGGCAGGTCGGCCTCGATGCCCTTGGCGTCCTGGTACCAGACCTCGCGGGCCGTGTCCCCGTCCTGGTAGCCGAAGTGCGGGGTCTGGGACACCGGGTCGAGCTGGTACGGCCTGCCCTCGGCGACGCGCAGGGCCTCCGCCTCGCGCATGGTGACGTGCTTGGCGCGGCCGCCGCCGTCGGCGGGCCAGTCCCAGCCGTACGCGGGCAGGGCCATCTCGATGCGGGCGGGCGGGATCAGCGCGGTGGCCCGGCGCAGGATCTCCTCGTACCAGTCGACCCCGGCGAGCGGGCCGGGGTCACCGCCCGACCAGTGCCGGTCGTACGCCATGATCCGCACCCGGTCGGCGGCCCGGCCGATCGTCGCGTAGTCCCAGATGCGCCCGGTGGTCGCGGTCTGCGGCGAGACGGTGCTCACGCACTGCTTGGCCAGGGCGTGCAGGCGCTCGCACAGCTCGGTGATGAACGTGGCGTAGTTCGCGCGAACCGCGAGGTAGCCGGCGTCGCCGGTCGGGGCGATCGACTCGTAGTCGATGTCCAGGCCGTCGTAGGAGCGGCTGCCCACCACCGCGAGCAGGGCCGTGATGTGGGCGGCGCGGCGAGCCGGGTCGGCGAGGATCGCGGCGAGGACGCCGGGCTTCATCGTCTCCATGACGGTCGGCACCACGGCGATCCCGGCCGCGTGCAGCCCGTCCACGATGCGCCGGTCGCCCGCGCCCGGGTGGCCGTCGACGCGCTCGGCGCTGATCGCCTGGTACCAGAACGGGCTGACGGTGTGCAGCTGGGCCGCGTGGCGCAGGGCGTCCTGGTACGCGCCCTCCTGGTCCCAGTACGGCAGCCAGGCGGAGACGGTGCGGGGCGGTGCGGGCTCCGCTGCGGAGGCGGGCGGGGGCACGGCGGCGACGGCGAGGAGGGCGGCGAGCAGCGCCGTGAGGGCTCGGACGATCATGCCCCCGAGCCTGGCCGCCGTCCGCCCCCGGGGCCGCGCATACTGCGCCGTCCGGCGCAGCCGGGGAGGCGACTCTCACCCGATGGCGCCCGCTACGCCTGCGCGAACACCGTCTCGAAGGCCCGCAGCGTGGCCCTGCCGGCCGTGCGGTCCAGGACCGCGAAGACGACCTCGTCGAAGTGGCGTGCGAAGCGGCCCTCGCCCGTCAGGTGGGCGTGGAAGGCGCCCGCCACCCCCGCCGGGTCGTTGCGGAAGACACCGCAGCCCCAGGCGCCCAGCACCAGGCGTCGGTAGCCGCAGGCGGCAGCCGTCTCCAGCACGCGCTCGGCGCGGCCCGCCAGGGCCTGCGGGATGCGGTCCACGGCCTCCGGGGTGCGCTGGCGGATCACTCCCGCGTTGGGCGCGGGCGAGGTCAGGAAGCCGACCCGGAAGGGCTCGTCCAGCAGCCGTCCCCGGTCGTCCCGGAAGACCGGCACACCGGGTGAGTGGATCACCCGGTCGGTGTAGAAGACATCGCGGTCGGCGCGGTGGTGCTCGTAGAATCCGGGCGCCGTCAGCAGCGTCGGGTAGAGCGCGGAGGAGCGGCACAGCGCCTCCTCCTGGGCCTGCGCGCCGTTCAGGAAGCCGCCGCCGGGGTTGCGGGCGGAGGCGAAGTTCAGCACGGCCACCTCGCCGGGGCCCTCGCCCACCAGCCGCCGGGCCGCCTCCAGGCTGCTCTCGCCGGTCACCGCGCATACGCTGGAGCGGTCGGAGTCGGGTGTCACCGGCACCGGGCCGGGGCCGAAGAGCCGGGTTCCGTCGACGGCCGCCGCCAGCCAGGCGGCGATCGAGACCGTGGCCCCGCCGGGCGCCTCGTACGCTCCGGTTTCGGTGATCTCCACGGTATGGCGCGCGAGGTCGCGCAGTCGTGCACTCATATCTAGCATCGTTGACGCCGGGACGACACTCCCGCAACATACTTTCCGTCCGGATGGGCACTCTTGTGCGAGATGACGGCAGTGGCTTAGGTGGGACAGTGCACCGAAAAGGCCCCCGAGTTGGGGAAGCGACCATGCTGACCAGACAGTTCACAGAAACGGAAGCGGATGATCTGCTTCGATGTATCTGCTTCAAGACCGGCCCACCTCGCGCCGTCGGCGTCGAAGTGGAATGGCTCGTCCATGATCTGCACGACCCGCACCTCCCCGTACAGCACCATCGACTCGCCGCCGCCTACGCCTCGTTAAGGGCACTGCCCCTGCGGTCGGCACTCACCGTCGAACCCGGCGGCCAGCTGGAGCTCAGCTCGCTTCCCGCCGAATCCCTCATGGAGTGCATCGACTCCGTGGCGGCCGATCTGACGGCCGTCCGGGCCGCTCTTCGCGCCAGGGACCTCACACTCACCGGGCTCGGCCAGGAGCCGTGGCAGCCGCCGCGCCGGTTCCTGCACGACCCCCGGTACGACGCCATGGAAGCCCACTTCGACCGGACGGGCCCGGCCGGGCGGGCCATGATGTGCGCCTCGGCCTCCGTCCAGGTCTGCCTCGACGCCGGGTACGAGGAGCCGGGCCCGCTGGGCTTCGGGCGCCGCTGGCGGCTGGCCCACCTCCTCGGCGCGGTCCTGGTGGCCGCGTTCGCCAACTCCCCCTGGCAGGAGGGCAGACGCACCGACTGGCGCTCCTCCCGGCAGGCGGTGTGGACCGCGATCGACCCGGTGCGCTCGCTGGCGCCGCCGCTGGACGCCGAGCCCCGGGCGGCCTGGGCCGCGCACGTCCTGGACGCGCCGGTGATGTGCGTCCGCTCCGACGAGGGCCCCTGGGACGCGCCGGAGGGGCTCACCTTCCGGGAGTGGCTGCGCACGGGCGAGCCGCGCCGCCCCACCCGCGAGGACCTCGACTACCACCTGACCACGCTCTTCCCGCCGGTGCGACCGCGCGGGCACCTGGAGCTGCGCATGATCGACGCGCAGCCGGGCGAGGACGGCTGGATCGTCCCACTCGCCGTGACCACCGCGCTCTTCGACGACCAGGAGGCGGCCGAGACCGCCTACCGGACCGTCAAGTCCCTCGCCGAGAGGGCGGGTTCACCGCCCGCGCCGCGCAACCCGCTCTGGGTCGACGCGGCCCGCTCCGGGCTCACCGACCCCGAACTGCGGGAGGCGGCCGAGATCTGCTTCGCCGCCGCCATCGAGGCGCTGCCCCGGCTCGGCGCCACCACCGAGGTCCGGCGGGCGGTCGCCGCCTTCACGGACCGCCACGTCGCACGGGGCCTCTCCCCCGCGGACACCTCGTCCGCGCCCGCCCCCGGGAAGGACACCTCCTCATGACCGGCCCCGAACCGACCGGAGCGGCCCCCACCGACCCGGAGGCGCTGCGCCGGCGCGCCCTGGACGCTCTCACCGCCGCGCGGGCGCGCACCGCCACCCTCACCTCCTGCGTCGACGACCACGACCTCACCGCCCAGCACTCCCCGCTGATGTCGCCGCTGGTCTGGGACCTGGCGCACATCGGCAACCAGGAGGAGCAGTGGCTGCTGCGGGCCGTCGCCGGGCGGGACGCGATGCGCCCGGAGATCGACTCGCTGTACGACGCCTTCGAGCACCCCCGAGCGTCCCGCCCCTCGCTGCCGCTGCTCTCGCCCGCCGAGGCGCGCCGGTACGCCGCCGAAGTGCGCGGCCGGGCGCTCGACGTCCTGGAGAGCACCCCGCTGGAGGGCGGCCCCCGCCTCGTCGACGCGGGCTTCGCCTTCGGGATGATCGCCCAGCACGAACAGCAGCACGACGAGACGATGCTGATCACCCATCAGCTCCGCAAGGGCCCGGCCGCGCTCGCCGCCCCCGAGCCGCCGAAGGGCTCCACCGCGGAAATGCCCGCCGAAGTCCTCATACCCGGCGGCCCGTTCACCATGGGCACCTCGGCCGAGCCGTGGGCCCTGGACAACGAACGCCCCGCCCACCACCGGATCGTCCCGGCGTTCCACCTCGACACCACCCCGGTGACCTGCGGCGCGTATCTGCGGTTCATCGAGGACGGCGGCTACACCGACGAGCGCTGGTGGAAGCCGAAGGGCTGGGCGATGGTCCGCCGGCACGAGCTGACGGCCCCGCTGTTCTGGCGCCGCGAGGGCGGCCAGTGGCTGCGCCGCCGCTTCGGGGTGACCGAGCCCGTACCGCTGGACGAGCCGGTGCTCCACGTGAGCTGGTACGAGGCGGACGCGTACGCCCGCTGGGCCGGGCGGCGGCTGCCCACCGAGGAGGAGTGGGAGAAGGCGGCCCGGCACGACCCGGCCACCGGCCGCTCCCACCGCTACCCGTGGGGCGACGCCGACCCCACCTCCGAACACGCCAACCTGGGCCAGCGCCATCTGCGCCCGGCCCCCGCCGGGGCCTATCCGGCGGGCGCGTCCCCGCTGGGGGTGCGGCAGCTGATCGGTGACGTGTGGGAGTGGACGTCCAGCGACTTCATGCCCTACCCGGGCTTCGTGGCGTTCCCCTACCGGGAGTACTCGGAGGTGTTCTTCGGGCCCGACCACAAGGTGCTGCGCGGCGGCTCCTTCGCCGTGGACCAGGTGGCCTGCCGGGGCACCTTCCGCAACTGGGACCTTCCGGTGCGGCGGCAGATCTTCGCCGGGTTCCGGACCGCGAGGGATGCCTGATGTGCCGTCACATCGCCTTTCTGGGCAAGCCGTTGGCGCTGGGTGAGCTGCTCGTGAGCCCGCCGCACGCGCTGTACCGGCAGTCGTGGGCGCCCCGTCGCCAGCGGTACGGGACGGTCAACGCCGACGGCTTCGGGGTGGGCTGGTACGCGGACGGCGACCCGGTGCCGGGCCGCTATCGCCGCCCGGGGCCGATCTGGGCCGACCCGTCGTTCGCGGACCTGGCCCGGGTGGTGCGCACCGGCGCGCTGCTCGCGGCGGTCCGGGACGCCACCGAACCCGGCGCGGACGGCGAGGCCGCGGCCGCGCCCTTCGCCGCCGGGAACTGGCTGTTCAGCCACAACGGGGCCGTCAAGGGCTGGCCCGGCTCGCTCGCCCCGCTGGCCGCGACCCTGCCCGCGGAGGAACTGCTGCGCCTGGAGGCGCGCTGCGACTCCGCGCTGGTGTGGGCCCTGCTGCTGCACCGCCTGCGGGCGGGCGACGAGCTGGGCCGGGCGCTGGCCGAGACGGTGGTCGAGGTCGCCGAGGCCGCACCCGGCTCGCGGCTGAACCTGCTGGTCATGGACGGCGAGACGATCGCCGCCACGGCCTGGGGCGACACCCTCTGGTACCTGGCCCGGCCGGGCGACCGCACGGTCGTCGCCTCGGAGCCCTACGACGACGATCCGCACTGGCACGAGGTCCCCGACCGCACCCTGCTGTCCGCGACCCGTACCGACCTCGTACTGACCCCCCTCAAGGAGCCTTCCTCGTGCACGAGTCCCACCCGTTCCAGCTGACCCGCACCCTGCCCGAGGACGCCACCGGGGCCGCGCTGCGCGCCGACGTGCTGCACGGGCTGACCGGTACGCCCAAGACCCTGCCGCCCAAGTGGTTCTACGACGCCCGGGGCAGCGAGCTGTTCGAGGAGATCACCCGGCTCGACGACTACTACCCCACGCGCGCCGAGCGGGAGATCCTCCACCGTCGGGCCGCCGAGATCGCGGCCGCCTCCGGCGCCCGCACCCTGGTGGAGCTGGGCTCGGGCTCCTCGGAGAAGACCCGGCTGCTGCTCGACGCGCTGCCGGACCCGCTCACGTACATCCCGGTGGACGTCAGCGAGAGCGCCCTGACCGGGGCGGCCAAGGCGCTGATCGAGGAGCGGCCGAAGCTCGACGTGCACGCGCTGATCGCCGACTTCACCCGGCCGCTCGCCCTGCCCGCCACGCCGGGCCCGCGCCTGGTGGTCTTCCTCGGCGGCACCATCGGCAATCTGCTGCCCGCCGAGCGCGCGGAGTTCCTGGCCTCGGTCGCCGCGATGATGGAGCCCGGCGACAGCTTCCTGCTCGGCACCGACCTGGTGAAGGAGGAGTCGGTCCTGGTGCGAGCGTACGACGACGACCAGGGGGTGACGGCCGAGTTCAACAAGAACGTGCTCGCCGTCATCGACCGCGAGCTCGGCGCCGACTTCGACCTCGACGACTTCGCGCACGTGGCGCGCTGGGACGCCGAGAACGAGTGGATCGAGATGCGGCTGCGGGCCCGCGCCGACCTCACCGTGAAGATCCCCGAGCTGGACCTCGTCGTCCGCTTCGAGGAGGGCGAGGAGCTGCGGACCGAGATCTCGGCGAAGTTCCGCCGCGAGGGCGTGCGGGCCGAGCTGGCGGCCGCCGGGCTGACGGCCACCCACTGGTGGACCGACGCCGGCGGCCGGTTCGCGCTGTCGCTGGCGACGGCGGGCGCGGCTGGCGACGACCCGGTCAGGGGAACAGCAGCGCGCTGATCCGCGAGGACGCCGTCCTGGCCGCCGTCTTCGGGTCCGCGCCCGTGAGGACGGCGGTCATGTACGGCTTGATCGGGTTGTCGGCCTCGACGGCGGCCCACTGGGGCGAGTTGGGCGTGGCCCGGCCCCGGGCCGCGCCCTGCGCCATCGCGGCCGTGCCCGCCTGGTTCTCCACGGCGGCCGCGAGCGCGGGCTTGTTCGGTACGTAGCTCATGGTGGCGGCGAGGTCCTGCTGCCACTTCTCCCCGGCCAGCGCCTTGATCACCTCCACGGCCTCGGTGTGGTGCACGGACCGCTTGGGCACGATGAGGTCCGAGCCGCCGGTGAACACCGCGCCCGGCCTGGCCGCGCTCTTGCCGGGGATGGGGAAGTAGCCGAGCTTGTCGGCGAGCGCGGGGTTGGCCTTCTGGATGGCCTTGGCGGTGCCCGGGACCGCGATGATCTGGGCGACCTTGCCCTTGGCGAAGACCTCGGCCTGCGGGGGCGTGGCCTCGTCGGCGTTCTTGGGGCCCGCGCCGAGCGCCTGGAGCTGGCGGTAGAAGTCCATGCCGCGCAGCGCGGCGGGCGTGGCGAGGGTGCCGGTCCACTCCCCGGCGCTCTCCTGGGCGAGCTCGCCGCCCTCGTCCCAGACGAACCCGGCGAGCGTGTACCAGTCCTGTCCGGCGAGGTAGATGCCCTGCTGGGCGCCGGTGTTCAGCTTGCCGGTGTCGGTCAGCCACTCGGCGCGGGTCTTCGGGGTCTTGGTGATGCCCGCCGCGTCGAACAGGTCCTTGTTGTAGATGACGACGCGGTTCGCCGCGTACCAGGGGATGCCGTACTGCACCCCGTCGACCTTGCCGGGTTCGGCGAGGCCCGGCAGCCAGTCCTTGCTGCCCCAGTCGCGCAGCGACTCCAGGGTGAGGTCGAGCAGCCCGCCGCTCGCCGCGTACTGGGAGACCTGGGTGTTGCCGACCTCGATGACGTCGGGCGCCTCACCGGTCTTGAGGGCGGCGGTCACCTTCTGGCCGATGCCGGTCCACTCCTGGATGCGTACGTCCAGCTTGACCGACCTGTGCTCCTTCTCGAACTCGTCGGTGAACCGCTTGACGAACTCGTCGGAGGCGCTGTCCTTCATCAGCCACACGGTGACTTTGGTGGTGGAGTCCCCGCCCATGCCCGGCAGCGCGCCGCAGCCGCCGAGTGCTAGGGCCGTGACGAGCACGACGGGGGCATGGAGGAAGCGGTTCTTCACGGAGGTCACCTTCTGCGTCATGGCACGGGCAGTCATGACCCGACGTGGGGAAAGCGCAGACGGCTCTTCTGGGGGAAAGCAGCTGTTGGCTAGTTCGGGTGCGGCCGATTTTGGTCTGTACCAATGGACCGGTCAAGCCCCGTTACGGAACCGAGGCCGCATCCGGCCCGGCACCCGCGCCCCGGCCGACGCCTCGCGAAGCGGCGCGAGGTGGGGCACGGTGGAGGGACGCGACGAAGAGGAGTGCACCTCCATGTCCAACCACACGTACCGCGTCACCGAGATCGTCGGCACCTCCCCCGAGGGCGTCGACCAGGCCATCCGCAACGGCGTCGCCCGCGCGTCGCAGACCCTGCGCAACCTCGACTGGTTCGAGGTCACCCAGGTGCGCGGCCAGATCGCCGACGGGCGGATCGAGCATTACCAGGTGGGTCTGAAGGTCGGCTTCCGGCTGGACGACGACCAGGAGGTGTGACGGGCCGTCCGGCCCGCCGCTCAGGTCCTGCCCTCGCGCTCCTGCGCGTCCTTGAGCGCCTCGGACGGGGCAGCCCAGCGCGCTCGTACGACCCGGAACCCCGCCCGTTCGGCGGCGTCGCACACCAGCTCGTCGTCGTCCACCAGCATCCGCACCTCGCGCCCGGCGCCGAGCCGGCGAAGCAGCTCCAGCTTGGTGGTCCGGGCGGGCCTGCGGTCGGCGTCGGGCCGCATGTGGAGCGTCCCGTCGGGCAGGCCCTGCTCGGCCAGCCACGCGCGGGTGTCCCGGCGGCAGCGCTCGGGGCGGCCGGTGAGGTAGACGACCTCGCACTCCTCGGCGGCCTTCAGGCACAGCGCGACGCCCTCCGCCAGCGGCGGATCGGCCGGGGCGGCGGCGAAGAACGCCGTCCAGTCCCGTTTCGCGCCCTCCAGGAAGTGCTGGCGGTGGCCGCTGTCCGCGAGCGTGCCGTCGAGATCGAATACGGCCAGTGGCCTGCTGTTCTCGGTCATGCGTCCACCCTAGGGAATCCTGGCGCGGCACAGACGTTGAAGGTTGTGTGAGCTCAGTGATCGCGTCGACGCGCTTCTCCGTCCTGGACCGCTCCCGCATCCGCGCGGGACACGACGGCCCGCGGGCGCTGCGGGACACCGTGGCCTTCGCGCAGGAGGCCGAGCGGCTGGGCTACCACCGTTTCTGGGTCTCGGAGCACCACAGCGTGCCGGGCGTCGCGGGCTCCGCCCCGACCGTGCTCGCCGCGGCCGTCGCCGCCGCCACCTCCACGATCCGGGTCGGCACCGGCGGGGTGATGCTCCCCAACCACCAACCGCTGGTGGTGGCCGAGCAGTTCGGGGTGCTTGAATCCCTCTTCCCCGGCCGCATCGACATGGGCCTGGGCCGCTCGGTCGGGTTCACCGACGGGATCCGCCGGGCGCTGGGCCGCGACAAGCAGGACGCCGACGACTTCGCGGGCCGGCTGACCGAGCTCCTCGGCTACTTCGACGGTACGCAGACGGCCCACCCCCAGGTGCACGCCCGCCCCGCCGAGGGCCTGCGGGTGCCCGCCTTCGTCCTCGCCACCGGGCAGGGCGCCCGCCTCGCCGCCGAGGCGGGTCTCGCCCTGGTCATCGCCAATGTGCGCGGCGAGGACACGATGCTGCGTGCCATCGACGACTACCGCGACGCGTTCCGCCCGTCCGCGTGGAACGACCGCCCGTACGTGGTGGTCTCCGGCACGGTCGCGGTGGCGGACACCACCGAGGAGGCCCGCCGCATCCTGCTGCCCGAGGCCTGGTCGACGGCGTACTCGCGCACCCGGGGCGAGTTCCCGCCGCTGTCCCCCGCCGAGGACATCCTCGCGCTGGCGATGACCGACCGCGAGCGCGCGCTCTTCGAGGAGGCCCGGCGCGGCCAGATCCACGGCACCGAGGACGAGGTCACTGACGCCCTGGAGAAGCTGCTGTCGCGCAGCGCGGCCGACGAGTACCTGGTCACGACCAGTACGTACGACCGGGGCGCGATGCTGGACTCCTACCGGCGGCTCGCGGGCCTCATCGGCGGCCCCGCCTAGAATTCCGGTATGCAAAGCCCCGCCGGACCCACCGAAGACCGCGCCCACGACCCGTACGTACGGGTGCGGGGCGCCCGCGAGCACAATCTGCGCGGGGTCGACGTGGACATCCCCCGGGACGCGCTGGCGGTCTTCACCGGGGTCTCCGGGTCGGGCAAGTCCTCGCTGGCCTTCGGGACGATCTACGCGGAGGCCCAGCGGCGCTACTTCGAGTCGGTGGCGCCCTACGCCCGGCGGCTGATCCACCAGGTGGGGGCGCCGAAGGTCGCGGAGATCTCGGGGCTGCCGCCCGCCGTCTCGCTGGAGCAGCGGCGCTCGTCGCCGACCTCGCGCTCCTCGGTCGGCACGGTCACCACGCTCTCCAGCTCGCTGCGGATGCTGTTCTCCCGCGCGGGCAGCTACCCGGCGGGCGCCGCGCGCCTGGACTCGGACGCCTTCTCGCCCAACACGGCCGCCGGGGCCTGCCCCGAGTGCCACGGCCTGGGCCGTGTCCACCGCACCAGCGAGCAGCTCCTCGTCCCCGACCCGTCGCTGTCGATCCGCGAGGGCGCGATCGCCGCCTGGCCGGGCGCCTGGCAGGGCAAGAACCTGCGCGATGTCCTGGACACGCTCGGGTACGACGTGGACCGGCCCTGGCGCGAGCTCGACCCGGCCGACCGCGAGTGGATCCTGTTCACGGACGAGCAGCCGGTGGTCACCGTGCACCCGGTGCGCGAGGCGAACCGCATCCAACGCCCGTACCAGGGCACGTACATGAGCGCCCACCGCTATGTGATGAAGACGTTCGCCGAGAGCAAGAGCCCCACGCTGCGGACGAAGGCCGAGCGGTTCCTCACCAGCGCCGACTGCCCGGTCTGCGGCGGCAGCCGGCTGCGGCCGGAGGCCCTGGCGGTCACCTTCGCGGGCCGCACGATCGCGGAGCTCGCCGCGCTCCCCCTCAGCTCCCTCGCCGAGGTGCTGCGTTCGGCCGACGGCGGCCCCACGGCCGAGGTCCTGACGGCCGACCTGCTGAGCCGGATCGCCCCCGTCACCGAGCTCGGCCTCGGCTACCTCAGCCTGGACCGGACCGCGCCCACCCTCTCCGCCGGGGAGCTCCAGCGGCTGCGGCTCGCGACCCAGCTGCGGTCGGGGCTGTTCGGCGTGGTGTACGTCCTGGACGAGCCGTCGGCGGGGCTCCACCCGGCCGACACGGAGGCCCTGCTCACGGTCCTCGACCGGCTGAAGGCGGCCGGGAACTCGGTGTTCGTGGTCGAGCACCACCTCGATGTGGTGCGGCACGCCGACTGGCTGGTGGACGTGGGTCCGCACGCCGGTGTGCACGGCGGGCAGGTGCTGCACAGCGGGCCGCCGCACGAGCTGGCCGAGGTGGCCGAGTCGCAGACCCGCCGCTTCCTCTTCGACACGGCGCCCGCGCCCGTACGCGAGGTGCGCGAGCCGTCCGGTTGGCTGGAGGTCGGGCCGGTGACCCGGCACAATCTGCGGGGTCTGACCGCCCGCCTGCCGCTGGGCGTCTTCACGGCGGTGACCGGCGTCTCGGGCTCCGGGAAGTCCACCCTGGTCGGCGAGGTCACCGACGAACTCCCGGGCGTGGGACGGTTGGTGATGGTCGATCAGAAACCGATCGGCCGCACGCCCCGCTCCAACCTCGCCACCTACACCGGTCTCTTCGACGTCGTACGCAAGCTGTTCACCGCCACCGAGGAGGCGCGGGTGCGCGGCTACAAGGCGGGCCGGTTCTCCTTCAACGTGGCCGGCGGGCGCTGCGAGACCTGCCAGGGCGAGGGGTTCGTCTCGGTGGAGCTGCTGTTCCTGCCCAGTACGTACGCGCCCTGCCCGGACTGCCACGGCGCCCGGTACAACCCCGAGACGCTGGAGGTCACCCACCGGGGGCTCACCATCGCCGAGGTGCTCGACCTGACCGTGGAGGCGGCGGCGGACTTCTTCGCCGACACCCCGGCCGCCGCCCGCAGCCTGACCGCACTGCTCGACGTGGGCCTCGGCTATCTGCGGCTGGGCCAGCCCGCCACCGAGCTCTCCGGCGGCGAGGCCCAGCGCATCAAGCTGGCGTCGGAACTTCAGCGTGTGCGGCGCGACCACACCCTCTACCTGCTGGACGAGCCCACGACCGGGCTGCACCCGGCCGATGTCGAGGTGCTGCTGCGCCAGTTGCACGGCCTGGTCGACGCGGGCCACTCGGTGGTCGTGGTCGAGCACGACATGAGCGTGGTGGCGGGCGCCGACTGGGTGGTCGACCTCGGGCCCGGCGGCGGCGACGAGGGCGGCAGGATCGTGGCGGCGGGCCCGCCGCGCGAGGTCGCGTCGGCGGGGGCCGGACGCACCGCCCCGTATCTGGCGAAGGCGCTCGACGGCTGACGGGCGACCGCCGCCGATCAGTAGCAGAACCTCACCGAACAGCAAGCTGACGGTTCGTCAATTCGTGGCGGAACAGCGGCTGTTCGGTCCGAAAAAGCGGACTTACCCTCAAGTTCACCAGGGTTCGGATTCACCTGAGTTCCTCCTCGCAACCCCCACCCCATCGAAGTCGTACGACCGAGGAGCCCCCCATGGCAACCCGCAGATTCCGCGTGCCCGCCGCCCTCGTGGCCACCGCGGCCGCTCTCACCCTCGGCGCCACCACCGCCGCGAGCGCCGTCGCCCCCAGCTCCACCACGGTGACCCCGGCCGGCCACTCCTTCGCCGCCAAGCTCAACGGCAAGGCCACCTTCACCGCCGGTTCCACCACCATGACCTGTACGGTCTCCGCGTCGGTCCCCAACGGCGGGAGCACCAACCAGATCCCGGCCGCCCCCGGCAACCACAACGCCTCGGGGCCCGTCTCCGCCGCCATCAACCCACCGACCTTCAGCGGCTGCACCACCAGCATCTTCGGCGTCGGTGTGACCGTCACCAGCAACGCGACCAACGGCCAGTGGAGCATCTCCGCCCAGTACGGCTCGCCGATCTCGGCCGGGCTCACCATGCCGAAGGGCGGCGTCGTCATCAAGACGAGCGGCCTGGCCAGCTGCACGCTCACCGCCTCGCCCGGCGGCCCCACCAGCGTCCCGGGCACCTGGACCAACGGCTCGCCGTCCAAGCTGGCCATTGCCAACGCGCCCGTGGCCGCCACCGGCACGGGTGGGTTCCTCTGCCCGACGGGCAACCAGACGGCCACCTTCAGCGCGACGTATGACGTCACCGACACCACCGACGCGGCCCAGCAGATCACCGTCACCAGCTGAGCAGTACAACAAAAAAAGGGGTGTGCCCCGGACCCACGGCCCGGGGCACACCCACCGCTCAGCGCCTCAGCGCCTCAGCGTCTCAGCGTCTCAGCGGCCGACCTTCTTCGCCTTCCTGGTCGCCCGCAGCCACTCCTTGTTCATCGCCGCGATCGACGGCAGCGGGATGCCCTTGGGGCAGGCGGTGGCGCACTCACCGGTGAGGGTGCAGCCGCCGAAGCCCTCCGCGTCCATCTGGCCGACCATGTCGAGCACCCGGGTCTCGCGCTCGGGCGCGCCCTGCGGCAGGACGTTGAGGTGGTTGACCTTGGCCGAGGTGAACAGCATCGCCGAGCCGTTGGGGCAGGCCGCCACGCACGCGCCGCAGCCGATGCACTCGGCATGCTCGAAGGCGAAGTCGGCGTCCGGCTTGGGCACCGGCGTGGCGTGCGCCTCGGGCGCGGCTCCCGTCGGGGCGCTGATGTAGCCGCCCGCCTGGATGATCCGGTCGAACGCCGAGCGGTCCACCACCAGGTCCTTGACGACCGGGAACGCGGCTGCCCGCCACGGCTCGACGTCGATGGTGTCGCCGTCCCGGAAGGCCCGCATGTGCAGCTGGCAGGTGGTGGTGCGTTCCGGTCCGTGCGCATCGCCGTTGATGACCAGGCTGCACGCGCCGCAGATGCCCTCGCGGCAGTCGTGGTCGAAGGCGACCGGGTCCTCGCCGCCGAGGATGAGTTCCTCGTTGAGCGTGTCGAGCATCTCCAGGAAGGACATGTCGGCCGAGATGCCGTCCACCTCGTAGGTGGACATCGCTCCGTCGGCGTCGGCGTTCTGCTGCCGCCAGACGCGCAGGGTGAGCTTCATGCGTAGCTCCGCTGGGTGGGGTGGACGTACTCGAAGACGAGGTCTTCCTTGTGCAGGACGGGGGCGGCACCGGTCTCCCGGAACTCCCAGGCGGCGGCGTACGAGAACTCCTCGTCGCGCCGGGCCGCCTCCCCGTCCGGGGTCTGGGACTCCTCGCGGAAGTGGCCGCCGCAGGACTCGGCGCGGTGCAGTGCGTCGAGGCACATGAGCTCGGCGAGCTCCAGGTAGTCGACGATGCGGTTGGCCTTCTCCAGGGACTGGTTGAACTCCTCGCCGGTGCCCGGGACCTTGATGCGGCGCCAGAACTCCTCGCGGATCTGCGGGATCCGCTCCAGCGCCTTGCGCAGCCCCTCCTCGGTGCGGGCCATCCCGCAGTACTCCCACATCAGCTCGCCGAGCTCGCGGTGGAAGGAGTCGGGGGTGCGGTCGCCGTCCACCGCGAGCAGCAGGTTGAGCCGGTCCTCGGTCTCCGCGACGGCCTCGGCGACCGCCGGGTGCTCGGCGGTGACCGGCTCCTGGTGCGGATTGCGCGCCAGGTAGTCGTTGATCGTGGAGGGGAGCACGAAGTAGCCGTCGGCCAGGCCCTGCATCAGGGCCGAGGCGCCGAGCCGGTTGGCGCCGTGGTCGGAGAAGTTGGCCTCCCCGATCGCGAACAGGCCCGGCACGGTGGTCTGGAGGTCGTAGTCGACCCACAGCCCGCCCATCGTGTAGTGCACGGCGGGATAGATCCGCATCGGCACCTCGTACGGGTTCTCGGCGGTGATCCGCTCGTACATCTCGAAGAGGTTGCCGTACTTCTCCTCGACCTTGTCCCGCCCCATCCGCGCGATGGCGTCCGCGAAGTCCAGGTAGACGCCCTGGCCGCCGGGGCCCACCCCGCGGCCCTCGTCGCAGACGTTCTTGGCGGCGCGCGAGGCGATGTCACGCGGGACGAGGTTGCCGAAGGAGGGGTAGATGCGCTCCAGGTAGTAGTCGCGCTCGTCCTCGGGGATCGCGGCCGCCGGACGGGTGTCGCCCTTGGCCTTCGGCACCCAGATCCGGCCGTCGTTGCGCAGCGACTCGCTCATCAGGGTCAGCTTGGACTGGTGCTCGCCGGTGCGCGGAATGCAGGTGGGGTGGATCTGGGTGAAGCACGGGTTGGCGAAGTAGGCGCCGCGCCGGTGGGCCCGCCACACGGCGGTGGCGTTGGAGTTCATGGCGTTGGTGGAGAGGTAGAAGACGTTGCCGTAGCCGCCGGACGCGAGGACCACCGCGTCCGCGAAGTACGTGTCGATCTTCCCGGTGACCAGGTCCCGGGCGACGATGCCGCGCGCCTTCCCGTCCACCACGATCAGGTCGAGCATCTCGGTGCGGGCGTGCAGTTCTACGTTGCCCGCCGCGATCTGCCGCGACAGCGCCTGGTAGGCGCCGAGCAGCAGCTGCTGTCCGGTCTGGCCGCGGGCGTAGAACGTACGGGAGACCTGGACGCCGCCGAAGGAGCGGGTGTCGAGGAGGCCGCCGTACTCGCGGGCGAAGGGCACGCCCTGGGCCACGCACTGGTCGATGATCTCCACCGAGATCTGCGCGAGCCGGTGGACATTGGACTCCCGCGCCCGGAAGTCGCCGCCCTTGACGGTGTCGTAGAAGAGGCGGTGGATGGAGTCGCCGTCGTTGCGGTAGTTCTTGGCCGCGTTGATGCCGCCCTGCGCGGCGATGGAGTGGGCGCGGCGCGGTGAGTCCTGGAAGCAGAACTGGACGACGTGGTAGCCCTGTTCGGCCAGGGTCGCCCCGGCCGAGCCGCCCGCGAGGCCGGTGCCGACGACGATCACGGTGTGCTTGCGGCGGTTGGCCGGGTTGACCAGCTTCGCCTCGAAGCGGCGGGTGTCCCAGCGCTCGGCGACGGGGCCCGAGGGCGCCTTGGTGTCGGCGATCGGCTCGCCCAGCGCATAGTCGGTATACGAGGTCATTCAGCTCACCACTCCGGTCATGACGGCGACGGGGACGGAGATGAATCCGAGGGTCAGCACCAGCGCGAGCACGTTGGCGAGGGTCTTGAGGATCCGGTCGCGGGCCGCGCTGCCGGCGCCGAGGGTCTGGGCGGCGCTCCAGAAGCCGTGCTGGACGTGGAGGCCGAGGGCGAGCATCGCCACGATGTAGATGGTGTTGCCGTACCAGGTGGAGAAGGTGTCGATCACGTTCTGGTAGGGGTGCCCGGACTGGAAGCCGCCGGGGTGGACAGTCCCGGTGGTCAGGTCCAGGACGTGCCAGACGATGAACAGACCGAGGATGACACCGCCCCAGCGCATGGTGCGCGTGGCGTAGCTGGCACGGGGGCGCCGGTGCACGTACTGGCTGGGGCGCGCCCTGATGTCGCGCCGGCTCAGCTGGTACGCGGAGACCGCGTGCGCGACGACGGCGGCGACCAGCACCACCCGGATGATCCAGAGCGCCCACTCGTAGTGCAGGAACGGCTCGCCGACGGTGCGCAGCCAGTGCGCGTACCCGTTGAAGTCGCCCGCCCCGAAGAAGATCTTGAGGTTGCCGAACATGTGGACGGCCAGATACGTCAGCATGATCAGACCGCTGACGGCCATGACCGCCTTCTTGCCGACGGTCGAGTCCCACACGGTGCGCGTCAAGGACGGTTTTCGGTCCGTCCGCGTTGCCAGAGCCATGTCATAGACGCTAGGGCCGGAGGTCCCGAGAGGTCCAAGACATGAATACGCTCAATTCGATAGCCATGGCCTATCGTGGGTCCATGCAGTTCCAGCAGCTCCTGTACTTCGTGGCCGTCGCGGAGACCCGCCACTTCACCCGCGCCGCCGAGCAGGTCCACGTCTCGCAGCCCTCGCTCTCCCAGCAGATCAGGGCGCTGGAGAAGGAGCTGGGCGCCGAGCTGTTCAGCCGCGCCCGGGGCAACATCGCGCTGACCGACGCGGGTGAGGCGCTGCTGCCGCTGGCCCGCCGCATCCTGGCCGACGCGGACACCGCCCGGATCGAGGTGCAGGAGCTGGCCCAGCTGCGCCGCGGCCGGGTGCGGCTCGGCGCCACCCCGAGCCTGTGCACCGGTCTGCTGCCGGACGTGCTGCGCGCCTTCCACGACCGCCATCCGGGCATCCAGCTCCTGATCGAGGAGGGCGGCTCCCACGACCTCGTACGGGAGCTGGCGCGCGGCGCCCTCGACCTCGCCCTGGTGGTGCTCCCGCTGCCGCCCGGCTCCCCCGCGCTGACCAGCGTCGAGCTCTTCCACGAGGACCTGGTGGTAGTCTCGGCCGCCGCCGAACCGGCCCCCGGCAGCGGCGGCCGGGTCTACGTCCGCGATCTGCGAGACGCGCCGCTGGTGATGTTCCGGCACGGCTACGACCTGCGCGAGCTCACCGTGGCGGCCTGCCGCGCCGAGGGCTTCGAGCCGGTGTTCACGGTCGAGGGCGGCGAGATGGACGCGGTGCTCGGCTTCGTACGGGCCGGGCTCGGCATCGCCGTGGTGCCGAGCATGGTGGCGGCGCGGGCGGGCCGCGACCTGCGGGTGACCCCGCTGGCCCGCCCGGGCCTGCGCCGCACGATCGCGCTCGCCCACCGCAGCGACGTGGACCCGCCGCGCGCGGCGCGGGAGTTGCAGCGGGTCCTGCTCGGCATCGGTACGGATCAGACGGCGTCGGTCAGCGCCAGCGAGTGAATGCGGTCCGGGGCGCCCGGGCGGGCGTAGTACCAGCCCTGGGCGGTGTCGCAGCCCAGCTCGCGCAGCTGCTCGGCCTGCGCCCCGGTCTCCACGCCCTCGACGGTGACGGCGAGTTGCAGGCTGTGGGCCAGTGACACGATCCCCTCGACGATCTTGATGTCGACGGGGTCGGCCGGGTGCTGCTGCATGGACTGGGTGAAGGAACGATCCAGCTTGAGCACGCTCACCGGGAGGCGACGCAGGTTCGCCAGGTTCGAGTAGCCGGTGCCGAAGTCGTCCAGGGCGATGTCCACGCCCATGTCCGCGAGCTGGCGCAGCGGCTTCAGCAGATCGTCGTCGGCGCCGATCAGCGCGGACTCGGTGACCTCCAGGCACAGCGCGCCCGGCTCCAGACCGGAGCGCTCCAGCATCTCCACCGTGTCGGCCACCAGGCCCGGGTGGTGCAGCTGCGTGGGCGAGAGGTTCACGTTGACCCGCAACGGAGCGCCCGCCCGCGCGCCCGGGTGGCGCTCCTGCCAGAACCGCGCCTGGCGTACGGACTCCTCCATCACCCAGCGGCCGAGCGGCACGATCAGACCGGTGTGCTCGGCGAGCGGGATGAAGCGGTCCGGGCCCAGGACGCCGTGCTGCGGATGCGACCAGCGCACCAGCGCCTCCGCCCCGTGCACACTGCCGTCGCCCAGGTGCACCAGCGGCTGGTACTCGATGAAGAACTCGCCGCGCTCCAGGGCCGCGGGCAGCGCGTTGGTGAGCCCGTGCCGGGTGATCGCACGGGCGTCGGCCTCCGGGTCGGCCCGCTCGAAGCGGTTGCCGCCCGCCGCCTTGGCCCGGTACATCGTGATGTCGGCGCTGCGCAGCACCTCCGCCGGGCCGCGCTCGTCCGCCGGGCCCTCGACCACGCCGATCGAGCCGCGCACGGTGAGCTCGCGGCCCTCCAGGCGGATCGGCACGGAGAGCACGCCGAGGATGCGCGAGGCCAGTTCGTCGACCTCGCGCAGGGTGTCGGTGCCGGTGGTCAGGGCCACGAACTCGTCGCCGCCGAGCCGCGCCACCATCTCGCCCGGCCCGGTCGCACAGCTCTGCAGCCGGTCGGCGACCTCCACCAGGAGCCGGTCGCCCGCCGAGTGGCCGAGGCTGTCGTTGACCGCCTTGAACCCGTCGAGGTCGAGGTAGCAGAGCCCGAAGCGCTTGCCGTCGCCCGCCGCGAGCGCCTTGTCCAGGCGCTCGAAGAACAGGGTGCGGTTGGGCAGGCCGGTCAGCGCGTCGTGGGTGGCCTCGTAGCGCAGCCGCAGATTGAGCAGCCGCCGCTCGGTGGTGTCCTCCAACAGGGCCAGCTGGTACTGCGGGCGGCCCTCGGCGTCGCGCAGCAGCGAGACCGTCAGATTGGTCCACAGGACGGTGCCGTCGCCGCGGTAGTACGGCTTCTCGACCCGGTAGTGGTCGCGCTCGCCCCGCACCAGCTCCTCGTACAGCTTCCAGACCTGCGGCGCGTCCTCGGGGTGCACCCACTCGCTGACGTTGCGGCTGCGGATCTGGCCCTCGACGCCGCCGAACATCCGGGTAAGGGTCTCGTTGACCTCCAGGACGCGGCCTTCGAGGTCGGCGATCCCGATGCCGACGGCGGCGCCCTCGAAGACCGCGCGGAACCGGGCCTCGGTGGTGTGCAGGGCCTCCTCGGCGGCGCTGCGGGCGGAGAGCGCGGAGCGGGCGATGGCCTCCTGCTCGCTCAGGGTGCGCTCGCGCAGCGCCTGGGCGAACCCGGCGGCCAGTGCGTGCTGGAGGCGGGCGCAGCGGGCCCGGGCCTCCTCGGGACGCAGGTCGCCGCCCGTACCGCAGTACAGGACGAGGTAGGAGTCGACCACGCCGAGCGTACGGCTGAGGGCGTCCGGGTCGGTGCAGTGGACGCCGACCAGGGCGGCGCCGACCTCGTGCGCGGGCGCCGGGTCGAAGTGGCGGCGGTGCAGCGCCTCGATGAGGCGGCGGGCCAGCGGCAGCAGATGGCGCTCGAACTCGGGGCGGGTCAGCGACGTGGCCGTCACCGGGAAGATGGCCCGGCTCCAGATCGTGGCGAACCGTCTGAGCCTGGACTCGGGGCCGTCGGGATCGACGGGCTGCCCGTCCGTGCGGATCGGGGTGCTCACGCTATGCGTCCCACGCCGGCGAACCCCGAGAAGGCATAGGGGTCTTCCTGCTCCGGCGAGCTCTCCGGGCGCCACATCGGCATCTGCACCAGACCGGGCGCGACCATCTCGAACCCGTCGAAGAAGGTGGCGATCTCCTCGCTGGTGCGCATGACCAGCGGGTTGCGGATGTTGCGGTAGACGCCCACGGCGCCGCCGGCCCGGTCCTCGCTGAGCGGGATGCCCTCGTACGCGGCGTGGGTGAGGATCAGCAGGCTGCCGGGGGCGAGGGCGTCACGCAGGGCGGCGACCGCGGCGCGCGGGTCGTCCGAGTCCTCCACGAAGTGGAGGACGGCGACCAGCAGCAGCGCGACCGGCCGGTCCAGGTCGAGCAGCCGGGTGACCTCGGGGCTGCTGAGGACGTCCTGCGGCTTGCGCAGGTCGGCGGCGACCACGCCCGCCAGGTCGTTGCCCTCCAGGACGGCCTTGCTGTGCGCCACGGCGACCGGGTCGTGGTCGACGTAGACGACCCGCGCCTCGGGGGCGCCGCTCTGGGCGATCTCGTGGACGTTGCCGAACGTCGGGATGCCCGAGCCGATGTCCAGGAACTGCGTGATTCCCTCATCCAGGGCGAACCGGACCGCCCGCCGCATGAACGCCCGGTTCGCCTGCATCACCTTGGGCAGTCCGGGGATGAACTCCATGGCCTTGCGCGCGGCTTCCCGGTCCACCTCGAAGTTGTGCGAACCGCCCAGGTAGTAGTCGTAGATGCGGGACACACTCGGCACCGAGATGTCGATGCCCGTAGGGGCCCAGGCAGGACGCTCCATCTATGTCTCCAACAACTCGCCGCGGGGGGTGTGGTGGCCATGTGCATGGTCAGTGTTCGAGCTGAGGCTACTGATCGTCAGGCAGGAGGGCGAGTAAAAACGGAAAATGCCGATCCGTTATTGGTCACACACAGGTTCGGTCACACCCGCCGCGACGCACGTCGAACCCGCCACCGCGCGGGGGACACGGTGACGGGCCGACGGCCTTGGGAGGGGGTTCACTTGGTGGTGGCGATCAGCTTTCCCTCCGGCGAGACGGCCCACCAGGTGCCGCCCACGCCCTGGCCGTTCGTGTCGCCGGGCTTGCTGTCACCGGCGTAGGTGTAGATCGGCCAGCAGTTGACCGACTGCTGCTTGAGCCCGTCGGGCCGGTTGAAGGTGACGAAGCCCTTCTGGATGATGCCCTCAGTGTCCTTCTTGTCGACCGGGGCGACCACCGGCCACTTCTTGAGGCAGTCGCCGGTGCAGGCCGACTTCATGGGCCAGGCGGAGTCCTTCTTGAACCGGTAGACGGTCATCCCCCGGGCATCGACGATGATCTTGCCGAGCTTGGGGTCGTTGCGGACCGAGAGGCCCGGCAGGCTCGGCGTCTCCGCGCCGCCACCGGCCTCGGCGCTGTCGGCGGACGGCGTCGCCTTCTTGCCGTCGGGGGCCGAGGCGTGCCACGTGCCGCCCACACCCTCGCCGGTCGCGTCGCCGGGCTTGGTGTCCTTGGTGTACCGGTACATCGGCCAGCCCGCGATCGTCAGCTGCTTGCTGCCGTCGGTACGGGTCACCTCGCCGATGAGGCTCGCGTCGGTGCCGGGAGCCGCCGTGACACCGGCCGCGGGCACCGCCGGCCACAGCTTCGCGCAGTCGCCGTCGCAATTCGACTTGGGCGGGCTCGCGGTGTCCTTGTCGAAGCGGTAGAGCGTGAATCCGGCGCTGTCGGTGACCACCTTGCCCAGTTCCTTGCTGTCCCACACCGCCAGCTGCCCGGCCGCCTTGGCCGCCGCCTGGTTGGCCGTGCCCCCCGAGCCGTAGCCCGCGTCGCCGTATCCGTACCCGTTCCCACTGCCCGCGGCCTGGGCGGCGTTGCCGACGGACTGGCCCTTCGGCGAGGCACTTCCCTTGTCCTGGCCGCAGGCCGTCGCCGTGAGTGCCAGTACTGCCGCCGCCGTCACCGCGAGCGAGGCGTTGCGCCAGGTTGCCATGTCAACTCCCTTTGATCCGCTGATTCTTGTGGCGCCCCAGTGCGCCTTTCATGGCCCTAGGTACGCGTGGCGGACCCCCGAGTGTTCAAAGCCTGCGAAAGAATTTTCCCGCCCCCGCAGAACCGCCCCCGGCGGTTCCAAACGCAAACCCGCCCAACCTCCCCCCATCAGGCGAATCCACGTCGGTCTCGTGGCCGCACGGCCCACCGGGCCGGATGATCCTGGGCGTGCCCGTAACCCACTTGGCCCAGCGACTGCTGTCGGCGGCCGCGCTCGCCCTGCTGCTGACCGGCCCCGCGCCGTACGCGCGCGCGGACGCCTGCGCGTACGCCTCGGTCTCGGGCGGCTCCGGGGACGACTGGGCGGTGGCGGTCGCCGGGGGCGGCATCTGTACGCCGTCGCCCCCGCCGCCCACGCCGAAACCACCGCCGCCCGAGCCGCCCGAACCGAAGCCGCCGGCGCCGCCGAAACCACCGCCGACGCATCCACCGGCCCCGCCGAAGCCGGTCCCTCCCGCACCACCCCCGCCACCAGCGCCGCAGCCCCCGAAGCCCCGGCCGGTGCGGCCCGCGCCGCCCGTACCACCGCAGCCGGCGCCACCGCCGCCGCCCGCGCCCGTGCCGCCGAGCCCCTCGGCCACCCCGCCGCCCCGGCTGCGGCCGATCGCCCTGCCCGCCTACCGCAAGCCGCCGCGGAAGAAGCCCGCGCCGGGGCTGTCCACGGTGACGCTCACCCTGCTGATCACGGTGCCCGCGGTGATCGCCGTCGCGGTGCTCCGCCCCCGCTCCAGCTAGCCGTCGGCCCCCGCGCCGTTACCGCTTCTCCCTCGTCGGAGGTTCCCCCTTGAAGGACTGGATCGTCCTCACCATCGCGATGGCCGCCGCCTGCGTCGTCGTGCTGACCATCGTCGTCGTCAACCACCGCCGCATCGGCGAGGACGACGACCCCTCCCAGACCCCGGACGTCATGGAGTACATGACGATGATGATGGGAGTGGTGTACGCGATCGTCCTCGGCCTCGCCATCGCGGGCGTCTGGGAGGCCAAGGGCGCGGCCTCGGAGACCGTCCGCCAGGAGGCGCAGGCGCTGCACGAGGTCAGCGAGCGCGTCCAGGTCTACCCGGGCCCGGTCCGCGCGCGCATCCGTGCCGACGTCGACTCGTACGTCACCTACGTCGTCCGCTCCGAATGGCACCACATGGAGGTCAAGGGCGAGCTCGGCGACAAGGGGGCGGTGCTGCTCGCCCAGCTGCGCCGGGACGTCACGGACTACGAGCCCAAGACCGACCACGAGGGCCAGGCGTACCAGCCGCTGGTCGACCAGGTGGCGGCCGTCGACGACGCCCGCACCACGCGCGGCGAGGGGGCCGGGGCCACGATGCCCGGGGTGGTCTGGTTCGGGCTGATCACCGGGGCCGTGGTGACCGTCGGCCTGATCTTCACGCTGCAGATCCGCCGCACCGGGCGCGAACTGCTCCTGGCCGGGCTCTTCAGCGTGCTCATCGCCTTCCTGCTCTTCCTGATCTGGGACTTCGACGCGCCGTTCGGCCGGGGTCTGTCGGCCACCTCGGCGCCGTTCCGCGACCTCTTTCCCGATCTGTTCACCTGAGCCGAATCCCCGGTGACACCCCGACAGGTCCGCCGGGTGGGGGAAGCGAATGCCCCATTCGCCGGACAGGGATCGCGACCGGCGCCACCCGCTCCTAGCGTGTCGGGCACGAGGTGCATTTCCCGCTTTTTGTGGAAATCGTTTCCGCAGTGCTCCTCGGGGACCCGGAGGATTGTCCATGGGCGCGATACGCATCGCATCCGCCACCTTGCTCGGCGCCGCGGCTCTCTCCCTCGCCACCCCCGCGGCAGCGCCGGCCGCCGACGGCGGCGGCGCGCACGGCAGCAACATCACGTCGTTCGGGTTCAGCGTGACCCCCTCCACCATCGCCCCCGGCGGTACGGTCACGCTGAACGTCACCGGGTGCCCCTCCACCGCCACCGCCTCCTCCGGCGTCTTCAACACGGTGACCATCTCCCCGAACAGCTCCACGACCGCCCAGGTCGACTTCAACGCCAAGCGCGGTGCCACCTACACCGTGACGTTCATGTGCGGCGGCGAGCGGGGCACCACCGATCTCACGATCACCGGCGGGCTGCAGACGCTCCGCCCCACGACCAGCACCACCACCGCGCCCTCGCGCGGGGTGCGGGGCGGCCTCGGCGGCACCTCGGACGGCGTCGACCTGGGCGAGATCGCGATCGGCCTCGCGCTCGTCGCCGCGGCCGGCGGCGGCCTGATGTTCTATCTGCGCCGCCGGGACGGCTAGCCGCATCCGAAGAAGACACCGCGAACCGCCCGTCGCCCCGAGTCCTGGCCAGGACTCGGGGCGACGGGCGGTTCGGCTCTGTCCGGGAGGTTCGGCCGGTCAGACCCGCCCGCCGCTCGTGCGGCGGCGCCGTGCCACGAACACGGCACCGCCGATGGCGGCGAGCGCCACCAGGGACCCGCCGACGGCCATCTCGGTCTGGGTCGGACCGGCGGCGCCACCGAGGCCGCCCATCGCGCCGCGGCCGGGGAGCACGGTGAAGCTGCGCGTCTCCGTCCGCGGGTTGTCGTTGCAGCGGACCGACAGGTTGTACGACCCGGGGGTGATGTGGTCGTGGATCCTGGCGGTCGCGAATCCGGTGTCTCCGCCCGAGAGGGACGTGGGGGAAAAGGCGTTCGACGTCACGATGCCGCCGTGGCCGCAGCCGTTGGCCGTGATCGTCAGCGTGGAGCCCGGGTGCACCGCGCTCGGGTTGACGGTGACGTTGCTCGGGCCGAAGTTGGCGGAGGCGAGCGGGGCCGAGAGCCCCACCGCCGCGAAGGCGGCCACGGCCACCGGGAGAGCGCGTGCAGCACGCATGGTTGAACCTCCGAGGGAGGGCGCCCCAAAGCCGTGCTCCGGGAAATTCGACGAGTACGCCTCCCATGACGAACCCTCACCGCAGGCTTCTCACCTCGCATGTCGCGCTGGTCCACCCTGGTGAGCCGACACGCCGGGGGACGGACGGCTGATCTGACGGACCCGCAGGTCACAGACCGTCAGAACTTTTATCGGACCATGACACGGATGGGTCACCCCGGGTGCCGCACGGGTCGGCCGTCACCCCCGCCACCACCCGTTCGCCCCTCTCTGATCGCCGGAGTGCGAGCGCGCCCTTACCGTGCCTAGAGGTGGCACGGAGGGCTTTGGAGGGAGCGAGATGGGGCAGGAAGAGGGCGGCTCGGAGCATCGGAGGCGGTCGCCGTGGGGGGCGCTGGCCCTGGTGATGCTCACCGGTCTGGCGCTGATGCGGAACGGCGCGGACGTCACGATGGGCCCCCCGCAGCCCGCGGCGGCCGCCGCGCTGACGGGCCGGCCGGAGGTGTTCGTCCCGGCCACCTCCCTCGCCCCGGTGGAGCCGCTGGCGTACGCGCCGGCCTCCCGGGTCAAGATCGACGCGATCAAGGTCGACGCCCCGGTCATCGAGGTAGGCATCGACCAGGACGGCTGGGTGCAGGCGCCGCCGCCGGACGACCCCAACCTGGCGGGCTGGTACCAGAACGCGATCTCCCCCGGCCAGCGCGGCACCGCCGTCATGGTCGGCCACGTCGACACCCTGCGGGGCCCCGCCGTCTTCTACGGCCTGGGCTCGCTCAAGAAGGGCAACCACGTCGAGGTGACCCGCTACGACGGGCACGTGGCCGTCTTCGAGGTGTACGGCGTCGAGGTCTACGACAAGAACAACTTCCCGGGTGCCCGGGTGTACGGCGACACCGGGCACCCGGAGCTGCGGGTGATCACCTGCGGCGGCGGCTTCACCAGGACCAAGGGCTACGACGGCAACGTGGTCGTCTTCGCCCGGATGGTGGCCACCCGCTGAACCGCCCCGGCCTCAGCGCCGCTTGGGCGGTACGCGCAGCCGGTAGCCCGCGGCCATCAGCCGGGGCAGATAGGTGCGCAGCGCCGCCACGCTCTGCGAGCGGTCGCCCCCGGCGTCGTGCGAGAGCACCACGACGCCGGGGGCGGCGCCCTGCTGGACCCGGCGCACGATCGTGTCGGTGCCGGGCGTCGTCCAGTCCAGCGTGTCGAGGGTCCAGCCCATCGGCTCCATGCCGAGTTCGGCGCCGATCTGGAACGAGTTGCGGTTCCAGGCGCCGTAGGGGGCGCGGAACCACTGCGGCCGCTCGCCGAGCACCTCCTCGACCACCTCGCTGGTCCGGGTCATCTCGTCGCGTACCGCCTCCCGCGACATCTTGATGAGCAGCGGGTGCGTCCAGGAGTGGTTGCCGATCACGTGCCCGTCGTCGTGCATCTCGCGCAGCAGGTCGCGGTTGTCGGTGGCCATCTCGCCGCAGACGAAGAACATCGCGCGCACGTCGTGCTCGCGCAGGGTCCGCAGGATCTCCGGCGTGTAGCGCGGGTCGGGCCCGTCGTCGAAGGTCAGCACCATGGTGTCGGGGCCGAGCTGGGGCATGCTCAGAAACGGCCGGCGCCGCACCGGCGGCAGCGCGGTGCGGTACTGCGGCGGCGCCTCGGCGGTCATCGGTTCGAGGCGGTACGCGGTGGACTTCAGCCGGGGCGCGGCGGCCTGCGGGCCCGCGGCGGCCCGCGCGGCCTTCCGCTCCGGAACGCCGGTGTCCTCGGCGGTCAGCATCCGCAGCGCGGCGGCGGCTCCCAGACAGGCGCCGACGCGCAGGAACGTACGCCGCCCGGGGAGCATCTCATCCTCTTTCATGACCCATGGCTCGCACGACACGCGGTCCCGGCGCCTGAAGCGCACCGCCCGCGCGGCCGAAAACACCCGTTGGGACGCACCCGGCCGAACCGTTGACGGACGTGGCTCAGTGGCGTCGCACCAGCGGGAACGGCAGTGTCTCACGGATCGTCAGGCCGGTGAGGAACATGACGAGCCGGTCCACTCCGATGCCGAGTCCGCCGGTGGGCGGCATGGCGTATTCGAGCGCGTCCAGGAACTCCTCGTCGAGCTCCATCGCCTCCGGGTCACCGCCCGCCGCGAGCAGCGACTGCGCGGTGAGCCGCCGCCGCTGCTCCACCGGGTCGGTCAACTCCGAGTAGGCGGTGCCCAGTTCGGTGCCGAAGGCCACCAGGTCCCAGCGCTCGGCCAGCCGGGGGTCGCGGCGGTGCTGGCGGGTGAGCGGCGAGACGTCGGTCGGGAAGTCCTTGTAGAACGTGGGCAGCTGGGTCTTCTCCTCGACCAGCCGTTCGTACATTTCGAGCACCACGTCGCCCCGGGTGTTCTCAGGGGTGTGCGGGACCCCGGCCCGGTCGCAGAGCCGGCGCAGCTCCCGCTCCTCGGTGTCGGCGTCGATCTCCTCGCCCAGTGCCTCGGAGAGCGCCCCGTACAGCGTCTTGACCGGCCAGGGGCCGGAGATGTCGTGCTCCACGAGCCGACCGTCGGGACCCGCCTTGCGCGCCACCGGCGCGCCGAACGCGGCGGTCGCGGCGCCCTGGATGAGCTCGCGGGTCAGATCGAGCATCACGTCGTAGTCGGCGAAGGCCTGGTAGGCCTCCAGCATCGTGAACTCGGGGTTGTGCTTGTACGAGACGCCCTCGTTGCGGAAGGTGCGGCCCATCTCGAAGACCTTCTCGACCCCGCCGACGCACAGCCGCTTCAGATACAGCTCGGGCGCGATCCGCAGATACAGGTCCAGGTCGTAGGCGTTGATGTGGGTGGTGAAGGGGCGGGCGTTGGCGCCGCCGTGGATCTGCTGGAGCATCGGTGTCTCGACCTCCAGATAGCCACGGTCCAGCAGGCCCTGCCGCAGCGCCTGGACGGCGGTGGAGCGGGCCCGGACGACGTCGCGGGCCTCGGGGCGGGCCACCAGGTCGAGGTAGCGGCGGCGGACCCGGGCCTCGGGGTCGGCCAGGCCGAGCCGTTTGTCGGGCAGCGGGCGCAGGCACTTCCCGGTCATCTGCCAGCCGGTGACGAACAGCGAGTACTCGCCCTTGGCGCTGGTGCCGGTGGTGCCGGTGGCGGTGATGTGGTCGCCGAGGTCGACGTCACGGGTGAAGTGGTCGAGGACCTCCGCGCCCGTGCCGTCCCGGGTGAGCGCCAGTTGGAGGTCGCCCGACCAGTCGCGCAGCACGGCGAAGACGACCCCGCCGAAGTCGCGTACGGCCATCACGCGCCCGGCGACCGTGGCGGCCGTGCCCGCACCGGCCGCGCGCAGGTCCGCCAGGGTGTGCGTGCGTCGCGGGATGACCACCGGATACGGCTCGGTGCCCTCGGCGCGCAGCCGCTCCAGCTTGCGGTGGCGCACCCGCACCTGGTCGGGCAGCCGCCGCTCCCCCGCCCCCTCGGCGCCCTGCTCGGACAGGCCGAGCGCCTCGATGGACGGCAGGCCCTCGGTGCTGCCCGGGCTGGTGACGCCCCTGGGGTGCCCCTTGCCCCACAGCTTGCGCAGGCTGGGTACGGAGACGAAGCCCTCGGCGATGCCGGAGGCGAGGCCGACGCGGGCGAGCGAGCCCGCGTCCCCGTAGCAGAGGAAGCGCGGGAACCACTGCGGCTGGTACTTCACGTTCGAGCGGTACAGCGCCTCCAGCTGCCACCACTTGGAGAAGAACAGCAGCAGCCTGCGCCACAGCCGCAGCACCGGGCCCGCGCCGATCCGGGCGCCCTCCTCGAATGCGGAGCGGAACACCGCGAAGTTGAGCGAGATCCGCCGTACGCCCAGCTTCGGGGCGTACGCGCAGAGCTCGGCCACCATGAACTCCATGACGCCGTTGGGCGCGCTGCGGTCGCGCCGCATCAGGTCGAGCGAGATGCCGTCCGGGCCCCACGGCACGAACGAGAGCAGCGCGATCAGCTTGCCGTCCGCGTCGAACGCCTCCACCAGCAGGCAGTCGCCGTCGGCCGGGTCGCCGAGGCGGTCGAGCGCCATGGAGAAGCCGCGTTCGGTCTCGGTGTCCCGCCAGGCGTCCGCCCGGTCGACGATCTGGCCCATCTCCTCGTCGGTGAGCGCCGAGTGGCGGCGGATCCGGGTGGTGGCGCCGGTGCGGGCGACGCGGCGGACGGCCTGCCGGGTGACCCGCATCTCGCGGCCGTCCAGGTCGAACCGGGCGACGTGCAGGATCGCCTCGTCGCCCAGTTGCATCGCGCCCAGGCCGTGCCGGGCGTAGACGGTGGCGCCCTCCTCGGACGCGCCCATCACGGCGGGCGCCCAGGCGTACTTCCTGGCCACGTCCAGCCAGGCGGCGATCGCGGGCCCCCACGCCTCCGGGTCGCCGACGGGGTCGCCGCTGGCCAGCGCGACCCCGGCCTCCACCCGGTAGGTGACGGCCGCCTTGCCGCTCGGCGAGAACACGACAGCCTTGTCGCGGCGGGTGGCGAAGTAGCCGAGCGAGTCGTCCCGGCCGTAGGCGCGCAGCAGGGCCCGGATGCGCGGCTCCTCGTCGCCGTGCAGCGCGGCCTCCATGCGCTGCGAGCGGAAGAGCGTGGTGGCCGCGCTGAGCAGGGCGATCGCG
The DNA here is from genome assembly GCF_014649795.1 of Streptomyces melanogenes. Classification (GTDB taxonomy): domain Bacteria; phylum Actinomycetota; class Actinomycetes; order Streptomycetales; family Streptomycetaceae; genus Streptomyces; species Streptomyces noboritoensis. The sequence continues at coordinate 83,827 of NZ_BMTS01000001.1, read as the reverse complement.
CCGAACAGACCGAGGAAGAAGTAGAGCGGGCGGGGCGGGCGGCCGTCGAACTGGCCGCCGGAGGCGAGGCCGCCGAGCACCCGGTTGCTGGCCCACAGCAGCCGCTGGCCGCGCGGGAGCGTGCCGGGGAAGATCTCCACCAGCGCCCAGCCGGCCACGACGCCCGCGGCGAGTCCGAGCACCAGGACGAGCAGCGCGCGGCGGACCGCGCCGCGCCGGGTCTCGGCGTAGAACTCGCCGCGCGCCAGGATCAGCACGAGGAGCGCGGCCCCGCACACCACGCCGTTGGCGGCCCACATCCACTCGGCGACGGCGACGAGCAGCACGTCGGCGAGGAAGAGCAGCCCGAGGTAGCCGACCACCAGCCACCAGGCGACCTTCTTGCGGGCGCCGATCGCGGCGGCGAGCAGCAGCAGGAAGACGGCGTAGGCGAGGTTGGCGCTGACGGGGACGGTGACCCGGTCGAAGAACCAGGAGACCGGCCGCAGCCATCTGCGCAGCGCGGGCACCAGCGCGATGACGCCGCAGTACAGCCCGAGCCCGGCGAAGAACATCGCGAAGGCCTCCGGCACCCGGCTCAGGAACCGGGACCGCGCGGGCGTCCGGGCCCGTGCCGGTATGGGCGTCTCCTCGCTGACACTCATGCCTTGCACTCTAGGGAGCGGCACGCCGGGCCGCCTGTCGGGAGCGGGTTAGCCTCGATGGTGTGACAACACCCTTCGAACGCGGTACGGATGGTCCCAAGGTCATCGTCGTCGGGGTGGACGGCTCCGACTCCTCGCTGCGCGCGGCGGCCTACGCGAGCGGGCTGGCCCGGCGCCAGAACGCGCTGCTCGCGGTGGTCTACGTCCAGCCGCTGGTGCCCGCGGGCGCCGCGATGGGGGCGCCGATCGCCGACACCACGGGTGAGATCGCGGAGGGCCTGGCCGAGGAGATCCGCGCGGCGGCGGAACGGGTGCGGGACATCTGGACCGTGCGGTGGGAGTTCCATACGTTGCGGGGCGACGCGTATGGGGGGCTGGTGGCGGCTGCGGATTCTTTGAAGGCGGATGCGGTGGTGGTGGGGGCGTCGGAGTCGGCGGGGCATCGGATCATCGGGTCGGTGGCGGTGCGGTTGGTCAAGGCGGGGCGGTGGCCGGTGACGGTGGTTCCGTAGGGGGTTGGATTCCCCACCCCGCCCCTTCCCGAAAGCCCTCTGGCGGGCGGCCGGGTTCGTCGACTGCAGGCCGTCTGTGGCTGGTCGCGCAGTTCCCCGCGCCCCTAGGTGGTTAGGGGCGCGGGGAACTGCGCGAGCAACCCAGCACGGTCCGCAGACGAACGGGGGCGCAGCCCTACCCCGTCGCCATCCGCAACCCGTCCCGCGCCGCCCCGCGGCCCAGCACCGCCTCCCGGATCTCCGTCTCCGCCGTGCGGTAGTCCTCCCGGTCGGGGGAGGCGCGCAGGGCCTCGGGGAGGTTCACCACGCGGCCGCGGTCCGCGTCGACCCACTGGGGGATGAACTCCGCCTTGGTGACCTCCCACCGCGCCCCCTCCCGCACGGGCGGCGCGAACGTGAAGCGGGCGATGGAGCTCATGTTGCCGCGCGGATCGCGCGCGCCGGAGTTGTTGAACATCTCCCCCGCGACCTGGTCGCCCTCCCCGTAGACGATCCAGGTGCCGTTGACCTTCTCGTACGCCTGCGGGATGTGCGCGTGCGTCCCCAGGATGAGGTCGATGTCGGGGCGGCCCCCGGTGCGCGAGGCCGTGAGCGCCTTGCCCAGCTGGAGCTGCTGCTCGTCGGGCTCGGTCTGCCACTCCGTGCCCCAGTGGAGGCTGACGACGACCACGTCGGCCCCCGCCTTACGGGCCGCGCGCGCGTCCGCGAGGATCTTCTGCTCGTCGATGAGGTGGACGGCCCACGGCTGCCCGTCCGGCATCGGATAGCCGTTGGTGTCGTACGTGTACGCCAACTGGGCGACCTTCGCGCCGCCCGCCTCAAGCAGGGCGGGCGTCGCCGACTCCGTGGCCGTGCGGCCCGAACCGGTGTGCTGGAGGCCCGCCTTGTCGAAGGCGCGCAGGGTCCGGGCGATCCCGTCCGCCCCGTCGTCGAGGCTGTGGTTGGACGCGGTCGAGCACGAGTCGTACCCGGTGTCCTTGAGCGCGGCGGCCACCTGCGGCGGCGACTTGAAGGCCGGGTAGCCGGTGAAGGGCCCGCCGTCCGGCCCGTACACCGTCTCCATGTGGCAGATCGCCAGGTCCGCCCGGGAGATCACCGGCTTGACCCCGGCCAGCATCGGCCGGAAGTCGTAGCCGTCCCCGCCCGCGTCGGCCGCCGCGCGCTCGATGGTCGAGGAGTGCGGCAGTACGTCACCGGTCGCGACCAGCGTGAACGGGCGCGGCCCCGCCTTCGCCGAACCCCCGGCCGGCGACGGCGTGCCGGGCCGCTCGGAGTCCTGGTGGTGCGGCAGGCGCGCGGGGGCGGGGTGCTCCACCGAGCACCCGGCGGTCGCGGCGAGGACGAGGGCCGCGACGGCCGCCGTCCGCCGGCTCGTGCTGCTGGTCATGGCACCGGGCTCCATGGGTCGGGAATGCCTGATTGATTATCAGATATCCATATCACGCATAGATAGCCCGATTGTCCAACCGTTCGCCGCACCATTCGCCGCTCCATTCGACCGTTCGTCGCATGTCGCGGTCCGGCGGCTGTCCCTTCGCGCCCGACTGCGCTCGGATACGGGCTGCGGCCTGCGGACTTCTCGGGAAGGGAGCACCACGGTGAGCACGGGTATCTCGGACGCGGTCCCCCGACCGGACACGGCCCCACGGCCGGGCGCGGCCCCGCGAGGTGCGGCGCCGCCGCGGTACACCCGCGAGCCCGACCTCGCGGCGCTCCAGCGCGAGCACGGCCCCGCCCTGATGCACTTCCTGCTGGGCCTGACCTACGGCGACCGCCAGCGCGCCGAGGACCTGCTCCAGGAGACGCTGGTCCGCGCCTGGCAGCACCCGGAGGCGTTCGAGGGCCCGTACGCCTCGATGCGGCCGTGGCTGTTCACCGTCGGGCGGCGCCTCGCCATCGACGCCCGCCGGAACCGGCAGGCGCGCCCGGTCGAGGTGCACGACGCCGTGCTCGACGCGCGCGTGGAGGCGCAGGACGACCACGCCGAGCGGTCGGCGGCGGCGCTCGACGTACGGGACGCGGTGCGCACCCTGAGCCCCGAGCACCGGGCGGTGCTGGCGCAGATCTACTTCCGGGGGCTGAGCGTGGCCGAGGCGGCGGAGGTCCTGGGGGTGCCGTGCGGCACCGTCAAGTCCCGCTCGTACTATGCTCTGCGGGCCCTGGCGCGGGTCCTGCCGGGCTACTCGTCCGGCGGCCCGTCCGCCAGGTCCTCCTCGGAGAGCAGGGCAAGCATCGAGGGCGCCTCCGCGACCTCCAGGTAGGCCGCGCGGCAGCCCGGGCAGGTGCGCAGATGACCGGCGACCCGGCGGTCCTCGTCCGGCGCGAGGGCGCCCAGGACGTAAGCGCCGAGCGACTGCCGCACATGCATGGGCACCTCGTGTGGGACGACGGATCCTGCCCTTCTGGCCACGGCGGGCACGCTCCCCCGGTTCAATGCTCCCTGGAGCTCCCTGGAGCGCCTGGACAGTCGATGAAAGAGGCGAGACGGAATGCGTCCGGAGGGTACGAACGGGACCAGTGGTGGCGAACTGCTGGTGCCGATGGCATGGATGTACGCGGAGTACATCGCCGACGAATTACTGCGCACCGGCGATCTCATGCCGCCGACGACGCTCGAATTCAGGGCCGGACGCAACGCCTTGGCGTTGACGATCTTCCTGTCGGACGGCGCGGTCGGCGGCGCGCGGGTGGTGGCCAGACTCGACGAGTGGAGTTCGCTGACCGCGGCCGGGCGGCCGTGGCACGGCTGGGTCCGCGAGCGCCTGCGCGAGCGGGAGGCGGCCGGGTCCGGCCCCGACCTGGCGCTGGCGCGGGACGCGTGGCGGTGGCTGGAGGAGACCGAGCTGCTGGCCGCGGACCTGGAGGCGGTGGTGCCGGGCGGGGTCGACCCGCGCGCCGAGGCCGAGGACGAGCCGCGGGTGTGGACCCCGGCGTGGGAACTCGGCCTGCCGCTCGGGCATCTGGCGATCCATCTGTTCTGACGGACCATCAGAACGTAGGCGATGGAGCATCAGCGACCGCCGCGACGCAGCAGCTGGTCGCGGAGGGTACGCGCATGGCGGCGGCTGACGGGGAGCTCGGCCCCGCCGATGCGGACGGTCATACTGCCCGCCTCCAGGCGCAGTTCGTCGATCCTGGCGAGCGCCACCAGATGGCTGCGGTGGACGCGTACGAACCCGTGTGCGCGCCAGCGGTCCTCCAGCGTGGACAGCGGCACGCGCACCAGATGGCTGCCGGAGTCGGTGTGCAGCCGGGCGTAGTCGCCCTGCGCCTCGGCGTACGCGATGTCGGCGACGGCCAGGAACCGGGTGACGCCGCCGAGCTCGACGGCGATGTGGGCCGTCGCGGACTCGTGCACCTCCGGGAGCGCCGGGCCGCGCTCCCCCCTCATCTCGGCCACCCGGCGCACCGCCTCGGCGAGCCGCTCCCTGCGGACGGGCTTGAGGACGTAGTCGACCGCCTTCAGGTCGAAGGCCTGGACGGCGAAGCCCTCGTGCGCGGTGACGAAGACGATCAGCGGCGGCCGGGCGAACCCGGCGAGCAGCCGGGCGATGTCGAGTCCGGTGAGCCCCGCCATGTGGATGTCGAGGAAGACGACGTCCACACCCTGTTCGTCGTCGGGCCCGGCGTCCAGCGCGCCCCCGATCAGGCGCAGCGCGTCGGTGGCCCCGGTGGCGCCCTCGGCGCTGCGGATCCGCGGATCGGAGCGCAGGAGGTAAAGGAGCTCCTCCAGGGCGGGGGCTTCGTCGTCGACGGCCAGTACGCGCAGCATGCGGTCGGATTGTAGGTGCGCCGACTCCTTACTGTCCCTTCCCGTGTGACTTGAGTGATTGGGCCGCCGTCTGCGTACCAGACGGCATGAGGCCGCTGGAACTCCACCGGGACGTCGGGGCGTACGCGCTCGGTGTGCTCGGTGTCGCCGAAACCTTCCGCTTCGAGGAGCACCTGGCGGGGTGCGCGCACTGCGCGCGCCTGCTGGAGGAGCTCGGGAGTGTGGAGGCGCTGCTCGCCGCGTACGCCCGCTGGACGCCGCCCGGGGTGGATCCGGTCGCCACGCCGTCGCCCGGCCTGCTGCACTCGGCGCTCGGCGCGGTGGGCGACCGGCTGCGGGCGCGGCGCAGGAGGCGGCTCGGCCTGCTGGTGGCCGCGGCGGCGCTGGTGGCGGGCGCGCCCCTCGCTGCGCGCGAACTGATGGCGGACCCGGCCACGCCGCACTGGACGGCGACCGCGGCGGCGCCCGGGGTGACGGCGACGCTGGCGGCCGCGCCCGCCGGGTTCGGCACCGACGTGGGGCTGGACGTGGGCGGGGTGCGGGGACCTGCGGTGTGCACGCTGGTGGCGGTGGGGCGCGGCGGCGAGGAGGACACGGTGGCGACCTGGGCGGTACGGGACGCGGCCCAGGTGACGATGCGGGGGGCCGCGGCGCTGGCACCCGCCGACATCTCCCGCTTCGAGGTGCGGACCCGGGACGGGGCCCGGCTCGCGACGCTGACCAGGTCGGGCTGAGGGGCGGCCGTCCGCCGTACGGGGAGGACTACTTGAGCAGCTTGGACATCCGCCGGTCGGCGAGGGTCTTGCCGCCGGTCTGGCAGGTGGCGCAGTACTGGAGCGAGGAGTCCGCGAAGGAGACCTCGCGGACGGTGTCGCCGCAGACCGGGCAGGGCTCGCCGGTGCGGCCGTGCACCCGCATCCCGCTCTTCTTCTCCGCCTTGAGGCGGCCCGCCGCGAGCCCGCGCGAGCGCTCCACCGCGTCGGTGAGGGTGGCGCGGACCGCCTCGTACAGCGTGCTGATCTCGTCGTCGGTGAGCCGGTCCACCTGCTTGAACGGCGACATCCGTGCCACGTGGAGGATCTCGTCGCTGTAGGCGTTGCCGATCCCGGCGATCAGCGACTGGTCGCGCAGCGCGCCCTTGAGCTGGCGCCGCTCCCCCGCGAGCAGCCCGGCGAACCGGTCGCGGTCGAAGTCCGGGGCGAGCGGGTCGGGCCCGAGCCGGGCGATGCCGGGCACTTCCCGCGGGTCGTGGACCAGGTAGGCGGCGAGGCTCTTGCGGGTGCCCGCCTCGGTCAGGTCGAACCCGGCCCCGCCCTCCAGCGCGACCCGCAGCGCCAGCGGGCCCTTGCCGGGGCGCGGCGGCGCGGTCGGCAGCGCGTCGTGCCAGCGCAGCCAGCCGGCGCGGGCCAGATGGAGCGCCAGGTGGAGGCCGTCGGCGTCGAGGTCGAGGAACTTGCCGTACCGCCCCACACCCGTGACCGTCCGCCCGTCGAGGGCGGCCAGCGGCGGGTCGTACGTCTTGAGGACGCTGATCGCGACCGGCTGCGCGCGGGCGATCCGGTGGCCGACGAGATGCGTGGCGAGGAAGTCACGGAGCGCTTCAACTTCGGGCAATTCCGGCATACCTCACAGGTTAACCAGCTCCGCGAGCTCCTCGCCCAGCGCCCGCGCCAGCCAGTCGACGTCCGGGACGGCCTTGCCGTCGGCGACCAGGCCCACGTGGATACGGCCGCCGTACGTGGACAGGGCGACCGCGAGGGACTGGCCGCGCGCCAGCGGCGCCATCGGGTAGATCTCCCGCAGCGGGCAGCCGCCCAGGCTCAGCCCGGTGCGGGGCAGCGGCACGCTGGTGACCAGCACGTCGAAGAGGATGCGGGCCGCGCCGCCCGCCAGCGGCGCCCCGAACCGGTGGGCCAGCGGCGGCAGTCGGTCCGCGAGCAGCGCGACCGCCCCGGCACCGCGCCCGGGCCCGGCGGCCTTGTTCCGCTCCATGGCGGTACGGACCGCGGCGAGCCGGGCCGCCGGGTCCGGCTCGTCGACCGGGAGCCCCAGGAGGTACGCGGAGAGCTTGTTGCCGGAGCCGGGCGGGGTGCCCGGGCGGCGCCGCGAGACCGGGACGAGGGCGCGGGGCCGCGCGTCCGGGACCGGGGAGCCGCGCTCCAGCAGCCAGCGCCGCAGCCCGCCCGCGACCACCGCGAGCAGCACGTCGTTGGCGGTGCCGCCGCTCACCCTGCGCACGCGCCTTACCTCGTCCTCGTCGAGCACGGCCGTGGCCAGGCGCCGGGTGCCGCTGGAGTCGGCGGCGAGCGCGGAGGCGGTGCCGAGTTCGAGGCGGCCGGCCCGGACGACGGAGGCGCCGATGCCGACCGCCCTGGCCACCTCCCCGACCCGCTCGCGGGCGAACCCGGCGACCTCGCGCGGGCCCGGCAGCCACGACTTCGGGGGCGCGGGGCGGCCGCGCCGGGTGCGCGGTTCGGCCGCCTGGTCGAGGATGCCCGCGCCGATGGCGACAGCCCGCATCCCGTCGGCCAGGGCGTGGTGCAGCTTGACCAGGACCGCGAAGGGCGCTCCCGTACGCCCGTCGTCGCGGCCGGTCAGGACGTACATCCGCCAGGGCGGCAGACCGCGTTCGAGGGGGCTCTCCATCAGCTCGGCGGCCACGCGGGCGGCCTCGGCGGCGAAGTCGTCGCCGGGCAGCCGGACCAGGCCGACATGGCGGCGTACGTCGAACTCCTGGTGCGCGACCCAGGCGGCGCCGCCGACCGGCAGCCAGACGCCGCGCACCCGCATCCGCAGGCGCCGCACCGCGGCGGCCCGTTCGGCGAGCAGGTCCGCGATCCGCTCGCCGTCGCAGCCCGGGCGGGCGTCGAAGACCGCGAGCGCCCCCAGGTGCATCGGGTGCTCGGCCGATTCGAGGTGCCAGAACGCCAGGTCGAGAGGGGCCAGAAGCTCACTGCTCAAGGGGGCCTCGTGTCAGTCGCGGGCGGGCAGCCGGCGACACCGCCGACCGCACGAGTTCAGCAGTCAAGCGTCAACGTTCGGTTACGGTCAAGTAGGATCAGATTACGGATAGTTACTGTCAAGTAGCGCGCTCGGGGACGATGAACTCGCACCACACGCATTTGCCGCTGCCCCTCGACTCCACGCCCCACACGTCCGCGAGCCGGTCCACCAGCATCAGGCCGCGCCCCGACACCCCGGAGTCACCCGCCTCGCGGCGGCGCGGCAGGGCGCTGGAGCGGTCCTCGACCTCGACGCGCATCCGCCGCTCGGGCCCGGCGAGCACCCGTACGGTCACGATGGCGCCGCCGTCGGTGTGCATCAGCGCGTTGGTGATCAGCTCGTCGGCGGCGAGCTCGATCTCGTCGGCCCGCTCCCGGGCGCCCCACGCCCGCACGGCGGCCCGGATCATATGGCGCGAGGAGCTCAGCGCCTCCGGGTCGTTCTGCGCCACGTGCTGCTGGAGCCGGCCGCCGCTCTGCGGGGCCTCCAGGGCGCGCCGGCGCAGGAGCAGCAGCGCCACGTCGTCGTCGCCCGCCCGGTCGTCGACCACGTCGCACAGCCGGTCGGCGAGTTCCTGGAGGTCGCCGGGCCCCGACCGTACGAGCGCGGCGAGCAGCTGCATCCCGTCGTCGAGGTCGGCGCCTGGCTGCTCGACCAGGCCGTCGGTGTAGAGCAGCAGGGTCTGGCCGGGGTCCAGCTCGACGGTGGTGACCGGGTATTCGAGCCGCCCGAACTCGGCGGACAGGCCCAGCGGGAGGCCGCCCTCGACCGGCAGTCTGCGACAGCTGCCGTCGGAGTACCGCAGCAGCGGGTCGACGTGTCCGGCCCGCACCAGCTGGACGACCCCGGTCGACAGGTCGGCCTCGGCGTAGGTGCAGGTGGCGAAGCGGTCGGTGTCCAACTCGTGCAGGAACACCGAGGCGCGGGCCATCACGGTGGCCGGGGTGTGCCCCTCGGCGGCGTAGGCGCGCAGCACGATCCGCAGCTGGCCCATGACGGCGGCGGCGTGCGTGTCGTGGCCCTGGACGTCGCCGATGACCGCGCCGACGCGGCCGCCGGGCAGCGGGATGACGTCGTACCAGTCGCCACCGATGTCCCGGCCGAGCCGGGCCGAGCGGTAGCGCACCGCGATCTGGGCGCCGGGCACCTCGGGGATGCGGCGCGGCAGCATGGCCTGCTGGAGCCCCTCGGCGAGGTCGTGCTCCTGCTCGTAGAGCACGGCCCGCTGGAGGCTCTGGGCGATGGAACTGCCCAGCGCCACCAGAAGGTTGCGCTCGTCGGCGGTGAACCCGGTCTTGTCGCTGTAGAGCAGGCCGAGGGCGCCGATCGGGCGGGCCTGGGCGATCAGCGGGAGATAGGCGGCGGCGGTGATGCCGAGGCCGCTGATGTGCGGCCACAGGCGGGGGTAGGAGCGGGCGAAGTCGTCGGCGGTCTGGATGAACCGGGGCGCGAGCGTGCGGACGACCTCGCTCATCGGGTACTGCTCGTCGACCCGGGTCCAGCGGGTACCGGGCACGAAGCTGCCCTCGGGGCCCTCGGCCACCAGATGGATCCGGCCCGCTTCGAGGAGCCCCATCACCAGGCTGGTGGCGCCCAGGTGTTCCAGGCCGTGCGAGCCCTTGAGCACGTCGATGACGTCCTGGACGGTACGGGCGTGCGCCAGGGCGGCCGTGGTGCTGTCCACCACGCTCGTACTGCGGCGCTGGTCCTCGTCGTCGGCGGCGGGGCGGTCGGAGTACTCGGTGAGCTCCTGGGTGGCGTCCCGGACCACGCCGATGATGCGCTGCGGACGGCCGGTGGCGTCCCGTTCCACGTACCCCTGGGTGTGCGTCCAGCGCGCGGAGCCGTCGCGCAGCCGGACGCGGAAGTAGGCGCCGTAGTGGACGCTGCCGTTCTTCAGCGCCTGGGAGACCAGGGCGTCGAGCCGGGTCCCCTCGGCCGGGGTCACCCGGCTGCCCAGGGTCTCGGGCCGGCCGTCGTACTCCTCGGGCGCCATGTCGAAGACGGCCAGCGCGGAGCGGTCCATGTGCAGCTGCCCGCTGATGAGGTCCCAGTCGAAGGTGCCCATGCGGTTGAGGGCGAGGCCGAGACTCGGGGGCGCGGGCCAGTCGTCCATCGTCACTCCGATCCTCGGTCCGATCGGGGGCGTCCGTCAGGAGAGTCTGGCGTCCAGCGGCGGCTCGGTGTCGAAGTCGGAGGTGCCGGACGGCAACTGGCCGCCCGACGACTCGGGCGGGAAGACCGGCGGCGGCTCGGACGGCAGGGTGGGCAGCTCGGTGGACGGGGTCGGCACGATCTGCTGGCTCGGCGTGACCGGGAGCGACGGCGGCTTCGACGTCAGCTTGGGACTGACGGTGACGGTGGCCGTCGGGCAGCCCGAGGTGGTGGGCGCGCTCGGCGTGGTGCCGCCCGGCGGCACCGACGGGGGCGACTGCGTCACGGTGACCGTCGGGGTCGTGCTCGGGCAGTTGGTGCCGCTCGGGGAGGTGCTGGACGTGGACGGCGTGGACTCGCTCGGCGAGACGGCGGGGCTGGACTGGTCCGGACTCACCGACGTGGACGGCGAGTCGGTGACCACCGGCGCGGTCGGGTCGATCTGGATGTCGGGGCGCTCGCGGTCGTGCATGCCGTGGTCGCCGGTGGGCCGCTCGATCCAGGTGTTGTTGATGACGTTCACGATGATCAGGCTGTTGATGACCGTGGTGGTGCGGTTGATGACGACGGTCCGCTGCGGCTGGTAGCCGGGCCAGGACTGGCCGCGCGAGGCGGCGCCCCGGGTGGCGACGGGGGGCTTGAGCGGGTTGCCGCAGGCGCAGCGCACGCGCGGGGTGCCGTGGTCGTCGACCATGACGGCGGTGCCGGCCTGGAGCACGGACTGGAAGGCCGTGGCGTGGCCGTCCTTGAAGCCGTGGTTGGTGACCCGGGTGTCGGCCCGCAGCACCACGGGGGTCAGCCCGCGCAGGAACGACGGGAGGTCGTCGGGGTTGATCCCGGCGGTCTCCGAGAACGCGCGCGCCTTGACCCGGTCGGCGTTGAGGAAGCGGATCTGCTGCTCCACGTCGCAGCTGGCCACCGACTGGGTGCCGCCGTAGAGGCCGGGAGTGGAGCCCGAGACGGCACGGATGGCCTGCACGGTCGCCGTGGGGCTGCTGGGGGCGTTCGGCGGCGGCTGGGAGGGCGTGAGCGGCTTGGCGGCCTTGGCCGTCGACTCCGTGAAGGGGTCGGGGCCGGACGCCGCGACGGGCTGCAGGAACAGCTCCTTCTGATCGGAGGCGCTGTTGCCGCCGCTGTCGCTGCCACAGGCCGCGACGAGCACTCCGATGGACATGACGGCTGCCGCCAGGGTGAACCGGCGCGGGATCGGGCGCACGCAAATCTCCCACCTTTTGCCCCGAGTTATCCCTTATTGTCTGCCGGATGTCGGCCGGTCCCGCAAGCGGACGACCGGCATACGTGTGGCCGGGCCGCACCACTCGCGGCGCGCCGGAACGACGTGTGCCCCCTGCCGGAACAGGGGGCACACGTCACACGGACCCGCTCAGTCAATGCCAGGCAGAATGTGCGGCTCGGCCAGGTCGTCCTCGTACCCGGCCAGCCGGATCGGGGCCGAACGGGCCCAGACTTCGAGGTTGCGGAGCTTTTCGGGCCGGCCCGGCCGGTCGCCGCGTTCCGGTGTCCGCTGTTCGCGTTCTGTCATCTCTGGTGTCACCGCGCACTCCTCTGTGTCGCGTAACCCTGGGCGTACTGGCGACTCCGGTCTCTTCCCGGTCGCCGGCCGCCCAAGGGGGCAGGGGGCAGGGGCAGTTCTGACGCGGTGGCGCCGGCACTCTGTCGGAAGCACGGCCAGGTTGCAGGCCGGTCCCGGAACGGGCATCGAGGACTGGTGGATCCTTTGATGGCTTCCGTCGGGGTCAGAGTAACCAAATGAGCGGACCCCCGCTCGATGGGGCCACTTCCTTTGCGTCAACTTTCCTTCGCCGCCCGTTCAACACGGAGTTCATCACGGCGTTCATCCGGCCATGATCTGCTGACCGGCGTCGGTCGCCACCCGGGGAGGAGTTCACATGGACCTGCCGAGCCGGCCTCGGTCCGTCGCGGAACTGATGGACCTGCTGCACGCCTGCCGGGACGCCTGGGACACACCGGACCGCAGCGGCGATCCGGTCGATCTGCACGACCACGCCCTGCAGACCGCCCATCTGCTGCGGCGCACCCATCCGAGTGACAAGGAGCTCCAGATCGCGGGGCTCGTCCACGATCTGGGGCATCTGCTCCGTCCGGGTGACGACGCCGGGCACGCGGACCGCGCGGCGGACGCGGTGCGCCCGCTGCTCGGGGCGCGGGTCGCCCGGCTCGTACGGCTGCACGTTCCGGCCAAGCGCTACCTCGCGGCGGTCGAGCCCGACCGGACGCTGTCGCCGCAGAGCGAGCTGACCCTGCGGGCGCAGGGCGGGGTGATGACGCCCGAGGAGGCGGACGCCTTCGCGCTCGACCCGGAGGCCGAGGCGGCGCTCACCCTGCGCCAGGCCGACGACGCCGGGAAGGTCGTCGGCCTGGACGTGGGTGTGATGGAGGACTGGCGGCCGGTCCTGGAGCTGGTGGCCGCGCGGCACGGGGGCGGTACGACGCCTGACCCGGGCGGACACGCCGGTGGCCGGACTCCCCCGAGGGAGCCCGGCCACTTTCGCGTGTCCGGTGGGGCCTACCAGTTCCCGGGCGCGTAGTCCTTCAGGAAGACGCTGTGCAGGTCCTCGCCCGCCTCGCCGCGCACGATCGGGTCGTAGACGCGCGCGGCGCCGTCGACCAGGTCGAGCGGGGCGTGGAAGCCCTCCTCGGCGAGCCGCAGCTTGTCGTGGTGCGGGCGCTCGTCGGTGATCCAGCCGGTGTCGACGGAGGTCATCAGGATCTTGTCGGTCTCGAACATCTCCTGGCCACTGGTCCGGGTGACCATGTTCATGGCGGCCTTGGCGGCGTTGGTGTTGGGGTGTCCGGCGCCCTTGTAGCCGCGGCTGAAGACGCCCTCCATCGCCGAGACGTTCACCACGTACGCACGGCCGTTGGGCGCCTTGCGGGCGGCCTCGGCCATCACCGGGCGGAGCATGCTGATCAGGATGAACGGCGCCGTGTAGTTGCACAGCTGGGTTTCCAGCAGCTCGACCGGGGAGATCTGGTCGATGGACTGGACCCAGGTGTTGGTGTCGACGACGTCCGGGAGCAGCCCGCCCGCGTCGATGGCGGTGCCGTCGTGGTGCCGGGCGATGCTGGCGTTGCCCGCGACCAGCGCGAGGTCGGCGACCCGCTGGGCGTCGAGGCCGGAGGTGCCGAGCGGCAGCGCGGCGAGCCCGTCGACCGCGCCGGAGTTGAAGGCGCCGATGACGTGGTGGGCGGGCAGTTCGCCGGCGGGCAGCGGGGCGCCCTCGCCGTCGACCAGGGCGGCGTAGGCGGAGGGCAGCCGGCGCACGGTCTGGGTGGCGTTGTTGATCAGGATGTCCAGCGGGCCCTGCTCGGCGGTCTGCTCCGCGAGCGCGACCGCCTGCGCCGGGTCGCGCAGGTCGATGCCGACGACCTCCAGGCGGTGCATCCAGTCCGCCGAGTCCTCCATCGCCTTGAACCGGCGGATGGCGTCCTTGGGGAAGCGCGTGGTGATCGTGGTGTGGGCGCCGTCGCGCAGCAGCCGCAGCGCGATGTACATGCCGATCTTCGCCCGGCCGCCGGTGAGCAGCGCGCGCTTGCCGGTCAGGTCGGTGCGGGCGTCCCGGCGCATGCGGTTCTCGGCGGCGCACTTCTGGCAGAGCTGGTGGTAGAAGTAGTCGACCTCGACGTACCGCGTCTTGCAGATGTAGCAGGAGCGCGGGCGCTGGAGTATCCCCGCGATCTCTCCGGTGGGGGTCGCGGACGACGGCAGGATGCCCTCGGTCTCGTCGTCGATGCGCTCGGCGGAGCCGGTGGCGGTGGCATGGGTGACGGCCCGGTCGTGGGCGGTCTTGGCGGCCCGGCGCTCCTGACGGCGGCGCTGCTTCACGGTCCGGTAGATGGCGGCGGTGGCGCGGCGCACGGCGATCGCGTCCGGGTGGTCGACCTCGATGGTGTCGAGCTCGTCGAGCACGCTGAGGCAGACGGCGAGCCGCTCCGGGTCGATGCCGGGGCCGTACTCGATCTCGGGTTCGCCGGGCTCCTGGCCGATGCCGGGACCGTACCCCTGGTCCTGGATGTCCTCTGTCACCGTCATCGCCGTCGCCGTTCCTCGGTCATGCGTGCGGTCTCGCCCGCGCGTGAAAGTTCCCAAAAGCGGAATGGTACGGAGCGAGGACGCCGCACACCAAACCGCGAGCCCTCCGGCCGCCGGTCAGGCGCGTACGGGTGGCCGATCGAAGGCGCAGTCGCCGCACAGGCCGGCGCCCGGGCAGCGGTAGTAGAGGCAGCAGCTGCGGCGCCGGAAGGCCGGGCCGGGGAGCAGGGTGCCGGTGCCCGCGAGGTCGGGGTGGGCGAAGAGCTCGGCGCCGAGCTCAAGGGCCCGCCGGGCGGCGTCCGGGCGGCCCTCGCGCCGCGCCCAGCGGTGCAGCTCGCGGACGGCCCCGGCGAGCGCGGAGCCCGCGTTGCCCCACAGCAGGCCGGGCGAGACCGGGGTGTCGCGGCGGAAGGCCTCGGCGAGCGGGACGAGGTGGCCGTACTGGACGCTCTCGCGGATCCGCTCGGCGGTGCCGGGCAGCGGCCGGACCGCGTCGAGCAGCAGGTCGTCGGGGGCGCCGCGGCCGCCGTCCCAGGACAGGGCCTTCGGGTCGAGGTCGGGCAGCTCGCCGTGGAGCACGGCGGACCCGAGGGCGATCGACCAGAGCCGGGCGACGAGTCCCAGGTGGGCGATGGAGGCGGCGGTCCGGCGCTCGGGCGCGCGCAGGGCGGCCGCGACGGTGTCGATCCGGGCCGTGAGCGGCGCGCCCTCGCCCGCGTACAGCCGCGCCAGCGGAAGGTGCGCGCCGTCGGCCGGTCCGGTGCGCAGCGCGAAGAACCCGCCCACCGACGCCACCGCCGCCAGATCCACCACGCGTCCCCTTTGTTCCCGTCCGCTTTGTTTGCGTCCGCAGGCGCCGCCCACGGAAAGACCTGGCGTGTCCGCGCCAGGATGGCCGTGATTCTTACAGATTTTCGATCGAACTTACGTACGACTACTACCGGACATCCCTAGGGGGTCATCTGGCCGAAATGATCCAAACACACCCACCCTCACCAGCAGTTGTACCGAATGTCCGATGTATGGACGACTTCTGGAGTAGGCGCCTACTCCTATGGCAGTACGTGTCAATGCGGTCTCAAGGACGACGACGGAAGGCGATTCGCGAGAGATCGTGGATGCATGAGTGCCCTTGCCCTGTCCGTGCTGCTCTCCCTGGTCTCCGCCGTCGCCTACGCGGCCGCGGCGATCGTCCAGGAGCGCGTGGCCGCGGCCACCCCCGACAGCACCTACCTCCGCCAAGGCGCCTGGTGGGTCTCCGTGGCACTCAACGGTCTCGGCGCCCTCCTGCACGTGGTGGCACTCGCCTGCGGGCCGCTCACCCTGGTGCAGCCGCTGGGCGCGCTGACCATAGTCTTCGCGCTGCCGATGGCCGCCGTCTTCGTCCGCCGCAAGGCGGGCGCGGCGGCCTGGCGCGGCGCGGTCATGGCGACGGTCGGCCTCGCCGGGCTGCTCGCCCTCACCACCGACGCGGACGCCGACTCGGTCGGCGGCGGCCAGCGCCTGCTGCTGGCGGCGGCCACCTTCGGCGGGATGGCGGTGCTCTTCCTCGCCTCGCGCGTGGTGCACGGGCCGGTGGTGCGCAGCGTGCTGCTCGCCGCCGCGGCCGGTGTCTCCTTCGGCATGGCGTCGGTCTTCACCAAGCTGGTGGCCGAGGACTGGGACGCGGGCCTCCAGCTCAGCGAGGTGCCCAGCCTGCTGGCCATAGCGGTGCTCGCCGCCGCCGGTCTGCTGCTCTCCCAGGCCTCCTACCGGGGCGCCGGGCTCGCGGCGCCGCTGGCGACCGTCACCGTCGTCAACCCGGTGGTCGCGGCGACCGTCGGGCTCACCATGTTCGGCGAGGAGTTCCGGTACGGGACGGCCGGGCTGGTCTTCGCCCTCGCCAGCGGCATCGTGGCGGCGGGCGGGCTGATCCTGCTCACCACCGAGCGGCTCGGCGCCGCCTCCCGCCGCTCACGCACCGAGCACAAGACGCTGCCGGGCATCCCGGCGCCCGGTCCGAGCGCCGAGAGCAAGAGCACCGGGTCCGATCAGAGGCTGACGCCGCCCGCCCTGAGGTAGGCCAGCGGGTCGATGTCCGACCCGTAAGCGGGCCCGGTGCGGATCTCGAAGTGCAGATGCGGCCCGGTGGCGTTGCCGGTGGAGCCGGAACGGCCGATGCGCTGGCCGGAGTTGACCTGCTGTCCGGCCCGTACGTTCACCGCCGAGAGATGGCCGTACTGGCTGTACTTGCCGTCGGCGTGCCGGATCACCACCTGGTAGCCGTAGCTGCCGCCCCAGCCCGCCTCGACGACCTTGCCGGTGGCCACGGCCCGTACCGAGGTCCCGGTGGAGACGGGGAAGTCGACGCCCGTGTGGTAGCCGCTCGCCCAGGACGAACCGGCCTTGTGGTACGGGGTGCTGGGGCCGGCGTCGACGGGAGCGCTGAACCCGGCGCTCTTGTGGACGACCGGCGTCGGCGCCTGCTGGTGCGGGGCGGCGGGCTTCTTGGGCTGCGGCTTGGCGGGGTGCTTCTGCTGCGGCTTGGTCGGCTGCTTCTGCTGGGGCTTCGGCTTCGGGTGCGCCTTCGGCGGCGTCGCCGTGTCCGGCAGGGCCAGCCGCTGGCCGGGCAGGATCAGATCGGGGTCGGGGCCGACGACCTTGCGGTTGACGGTGTACAGCGCCTGCCAGCCGCCCTTGACGTGCTCGGTGTGCGCGATGCGGGAGAGGGAGTCGCCGGGGATGACGGTGTAGCCCTCGCGCTTGCCGGGGACCTTGGTGGGGCTCGCCTGCGGCGGCGCCTTCTTCGCCACGCGCGCGTGGTGCTGCTGCGCCGCCGGGGTGGTGTGCGCGGTGTGCGCGGCGCCCCGGGTCAGCCCCGCCTCGCCCGAGCAGACCGGCCAGGCGCCCGGGCCCTGGGCGTCCAGCACCTTCTCGGCGACGGCTATCTGCTCGCTCCTGGAGGCCAGGTCGGCGCGCGGCGCGTACTGCCGTCCGCCGTAGGCCACCCAGGTCGACTGGCTGAACTGGAGCCCGCCGTAGTAGCCGTTGCCGGTGTTGATCTTCCAGTTGTCGGTGGACTCGCAGGCCGCGACCTTGTCCCAGACGTCCAGCGACGCGGCGTGCGCGGCGCCCGCGCCGATCAGAGGCAGGGCCATGCCCGCCCCGCCCGCCGTCACTGTCAGCGAGGCCCGGTTGATACGGCTCGGCTGATACCGGCGGTGCCGCCCGCGTACGGACATGGGTCCCCCTCGAACGCATCGGGAGCCGCCAAACTAGGGGCTCTGAACGGACCGTGACAAGAGTGCGTACCCACGCTTCGAGGGGAATGCCGGCCGAGTCGCGCGGCTTGGAGTCTTCCGTAGGGTTGATCGAGCAGCGCACCCGATGATTCAGGAGCACAGCCATGAGTGGAACAGCCCAGATCGGCGTGACCGGACTCGCCGTCATGGGGCGCAACCTCGCCCGCAACTTCGCTCGCAACGGCCTCACGGTGGCGGTGCACAACCGGACGGCGGCCAAGACCCGGGCGCTGGTCGAGGAGTTCGGCGAGGAGGGGCGGTTCGTGCCCGCCGAGACGCCCGAGGAGTTCGTAGCCGCCCTTGAGCGGCCGCGCAGGCTGGTCGTCATGGTGAAGGCGGGCGAGCCGACGGACGCGGTGATCGAGGAGTTCGCGCCGCTGCTCGAAGAGGGCGACGTCATCATCGACGGCGGCAACGCCCACTTCGAGGACACCCGGCGGCGCGAGCGCGAGCTGCGCGAGCGCGGCATCCACTTCGTGGGCGCGGGCGTCTCGGGCGGCGAGGAGGGCGCGCTGCACGGCCCGAGCATCATGCCGGGCGGCTCGGCCGAGTCGTACGAGTCGCTGGGCCCGCTCCTTGAGAAGATCGCGGCGAAGGCGCCGGACGGCACCCCGTGCGTGACGCACGTCGGCCCGGACGGGGCCGGTCACTTCGTGAAGATGGTGCACAACGGCATCGAGTACGCCGACATGCAGCTGATCGCCGAGGCCTACCACCTGCTGCGCACGGTCGCCGGGTACTCCCCCGCCAAGATCGCGGAGACGTTCCGGGGCTGGAACACGGGCCGCCTCGACTCGTATCTGATCGAGATCACGGCGGAGGTGCTCGCCCACGAGGACGCGGCGACCGGGAAGCCGTTCGTCGACGTCGTGCAGGACCGGGCCGAGCAGAAGGGCACGGGCCGCTGGACCGTGCAGATCGCCCTCGACCTGGGGGTGCCGGTCTCCGGCATCGCCGAGGCGGTGTTCGCGCGCTCCCTCTCCGGCCACGCCGACCTGCGCGAGGCGTCCGGCGCGCTCGCGGGCCCCGTGCCCGAGCCGCTCGACGAGAAGGCGGCCGAGGCGTTCGCCGCCCAGGTGGAGCAGGCGCTGTACGCGTCGAAGATCGTGTCGTACACCCAGGGCTTCCACCAGATCCGGGCGGGCAGCGAGCAGTACGAGTGGGGCGTGGACCTTGGCTCGGTGGCCGCGATCTGGCGGGCCGGGTGCATCATCCGGGCGGCGTTCCTGGACCGGATCCGGGCCGCGTACGACGCCGAGCCCGAGCTGGTGAGCCTGCTCTCGGACAAGCGGTTCGGCGAGGAGATCGGGGCGGCGCAGGAGGACTGGCGCGCGGTGGTCGTGGCGGCGACCCGCCAGGGCGTGCCGGTGCCGGGCTTCTCGGCGGCGCTCGCGTACTACGACGCGCTGCGGGCCGAGCGGCTGCCGGCGGCGCTCACCCAGGGGCAGCGGGACTTCTTCGGGGCGCACACCTATCGCCGGGTGGACCGCGAGGGCTCGTTCCACACGCTGTGGGGCGGGGACCGCACGGAGGTCGAGGCGGGCTGAGCGAGGAGCGCGGTCCGGGGGCGGGCTACCCCGGACCGCGCGCGTTCACACCAGCTTCGCCGCCGCCTCCAGGCCCAGGCGCGGGCTGGAGAGCACCGGGATCTTCGACGGGACGAGCTGCGCTCCGGGTGTCATGGAGGCCTGGGCCAGGACGATGACGTCCGCGTCCTCGACCTCCTCGATGGCCTCGGCCACCGCCCACGCGTAGCCCTCCAGGTCGCCCTTCTCGAAGCGGCGCCAGGCGTCGGGCACCAGGACCGGCCGCAGCTCGACCTCGCGGCCCGCAGCGTCCGCCTCCTCGTGGAGCAGCTCCGAGGTCGGGCGCAGGGTGGACTCCAGGGCGGCGAGGACCGTGATCCGGGAGCCGTACGCGACCGCCGCAGCGGCCATCGGGCGGTCCACCCGCAGCACGGGCACGCCGAGTTCGGCCCCGACGGCCTCCGCGACGGCGCCGATCGTCGAGCAGGTGCAGAGCACCGCCGTCGCGCCCTCCTCGGTGATCTCGGAGATGACCGTCTTGGTGGCCTCGGCGGCAGCGGCGGGGCCGAGCCCGCGGGCGCGGCCGAGCAGTTCCTCGTACACCAGGTGGCGCAGTTCGAGGCCGGGGTGGTTCTCGTCGCGCAGGGCATTGAAGACCGGCACGTGCACCATCGAGGTGTGGAGCAGCGCGAGCATACGTTTCTCCCGGATCAGTGCTGGGGAACGGCGACGGGGCTGGAAGGGGCGGGGACGGAGGCGACGGCGTGCGGGCCGCGGCGCTGGTCGGTGCCGGGCACCGGGGCGGAGGCGTCCGCGCCGAGTTCGACGATGCGGTTCTCCGCGTCGACGTGGACGACGCTGGGGCGCAGGGTGCGCGCCTCGGCGTCGTCGACCTGGGCGTAGCTGATGAGGATCACCAGGTCGCCGGGGTGGACGAGGTGGGCGGCGGCGCCGTTGATGCCGATGACGCCGGAGCCCCGCTCGCCCTCGATGACGTAGGTCTCCAGGCGGGCGCCGTTGTCGATGTCGACGATGTGGACGAGCTCGCCGGGCAGCAGATCGGCGGCTTCCATCAGCTCGGCGTCGACCGTCACGGACCCCACGTAGTGGAGGTCGGCCTGGGTCACGGTGGCTCGGTGGATCTTGGACTTGAACATGGTGCGCAGCACTGCGTCACTCCCTGCCGTACAAAGGGTCGCGCCCCCGGTCGGGGTACGCGCCGTCGACGACAGCGTACGGCCCTGGTCCGCCGCCCGGGCCTGTGGCCTGCGTCTCGATCTCAACGGCCGCGCGAGTTGAATGCCCGGCTCCGCCGTGGGCCGTGGGTCACGCGGACGTCCCGGCCTCCGGTGACGCGTCGGCCTCCGCCCGCTCGGCCTCGGGGTCGCCGTCGCCCTGGTCCTGCGCGCGTCGGCCGACGACCAGGGCGGCCGCCGCCGCGCTGCCGAGGAACGCCAGGGCGACCGTCCACGGCCGGTCCAGGACGTGGCCGGAGGCGTGGTCGAGGGAGTAGCGCCCGGCTCCGGCGACGCCGATCGCGGCGGCCGTGAAGCCGAGGAACGCCGGGTACTCGAAGCCGCCGCCCTGGGCGAAGAACCCGGCGGGGGCGTGCACGGCGACCGCGCCCGCCATGGCTCCGGCCGCCGCGGCCCCGGCGGCCGGGGTGGCCAGGCCCAGGGCCAGGAGCGCGCCCCCGCCCGCCTCGCCGAGCCCGGCGGCCACCGCGCTCTGCTTGCCCGGGCGGAAGCCCATGTGCTCCATCCCGGCGGCCGTGGCCTCGATCCCGCCGCCGCCGAACCAGCCGAAGAGCTTCTGGGTGCCGTGCGCCGCGAGGACGGCGCCGGTGCCCACCCGCAGGACGAGGAGTCCCAGGTCCCGTCGGTTGATGCATGTCATGGCTGCCTCCCGCGCTGGCCGTTCGTGACGTGGCACGCCGTCACGGGCGTACGGGATCCACTCTCCGGTGCGGCGGGCGCCGGGCCTCAGCGTTGCTGGGCCGTTGGGGTGCCCCGCCTACTCGGAAAGGTCAGTCCTCGCCCTGGGCCGTCTCGATGCCGCCGTGCAGATCGGCGGCGGCCTCGACCGCCGAGACGGCGGAGGCGCAGAGGCAGGCGAGCAGCGCGGCCGCCACCAGCCGGGCGCCGCGCGAGCGGAACGGGGCGGCTGGGCGGCGGTCCAGGAGCGCGGCGACCCTGCGCGGCACGGGTCCCGCCGCAACGGCGAGAGCCGCGCGCGGCACCGCCGGGGCGCCCGCACGGCCGGCGAGGGCGGCCCGGCCGATGGCGCGGGCGGCGAGCCGGCGGTCGCCCACGGCCCGGGCGGCGGCCTCGTCGGCGCAGCGCTCCAGGGCGTATTCGAGCGGGGCGCGCAGCGAGCGGAGCGAGGGGTGCAGATGGGCGGCGAGTTCGGCCGCCGCGAGGAAGAGGTGGTGGCGGCCGCGCAGATGGGCGCGCTCGTGGGCGAACAGGGCTTCACGCTCGGCCGGTTCGAGGGCGCGGAGCATGCCGGTGGTGACGACGATGCGGTCGGGGCGGCCGGGCAGCGCGTAGGCGTACGGGGAGGGGTCGCGCACCACCGCGAGCTCACCGGTGGCGGGCGCGAGGCTACGGCGGGCGGCGCGCACCTCGCCGAGCTGGCGGCGGGCGGTGCGGATCAGGGCGAGGCCGCAGAGGGCGAGCAGGGCGGTGGCCGCGCAGGCGGCGGGCAGGGCGAGCGCGCCGGGCACCTCGTCGAGCGGGCTCACCAGATGGCCGAGGGCGGCGACGAACGGGAGCCGCAGGGCGCCCGCGAGGGCGAGCAGTCCGAGGGCGGCCGCCGAGCAGAGGGCGAGGCCGGTGGAGGCGACGGCGAGCAGCCAGGCGGCGGGCCTGGGCGGCAGCGCCTCGGCGAGCCTGCGCGCGGCCGGGACGGCGAGGAAGGGCACGAGCAGCGGAATCCACACCGCGAAGATCATCCCCGGTCACCTCCGGCGGACTCACGGCCCAGGGTGGTCCGGCCGTGGCCCGAGGGGGCTCGGTCGTGCGCGGAGGGAGCCCGGTCGTGCGCCGAACCGAACCGGTCGTGGCCAGAGGCGGCCCCGCCCCCGGATATCGCCTCCCCCGACGCCCCCGCCTCCCCTTCGAGCAGCGTCCGCAGCAGTTGCTCGTCCTCGTCGCTCAGCTGGGAGACGAAGCGGGCGAGGACCGTGGAGCGGTCCTCCTCCTTGGCGAGTTCGGTGTGCATCCGGCGGGCCGTGAGGCCCGGGGAGTCCTCGGTGGGGGTGTAGGCGAAGCCCCGGCCGGAGCGGCCGCGGGTGACGGCGCCCTTCTCGTACAGCCGGGTGAGGATCGTCGTCACCGTGGTGCGGGCCAGGCTGCCGCCGAGCGCGCCCTGGACCTCGCCGGGCGTCAGCGGTCCCTCGGCGGCCCACAGCGCCGCGAGCACGCCCGCTTCCAGCTCGCCGGCGGGGCGCCGCGCGTCGCCGCCCGCGCGGCCGCCGAAGTGGCCGGACCCGTCAACGACCGCCATGGGAACGATCCTCCTCGATCTTTCGTCTACAGTTCTGTAGACCGTCTACACCACTGTAGTCAGTCGGGCTCCGCGCTGCTCGCGGCCCGCAAACCATTATGGGAGGGCCCACCGCCATGGCCGTACCCCTGTTCGCCGCCGCCCCGCAGGCCGTGAACGTGCTGGACGCGGGCTCGCTGCTCTCCGCGTTCGGCGCGATCGGCGTAGCCGTCGTGTTGTTCGCCGAGACCGGCCTGCTCGTCGGCTTCTTCCTGC
Organism: Streptomyces melanogenes; assembly: GCF_014649795.1. GTDB lineage: Bacteria > Actinomycetota > Actinomycetes > Streptomycetales > Streptomycetaceae > Streptomyces > Streptomyces noboritoensis. The sequence goes on along the minus strand of NZ_BMTS01000001.1, from coordinate 61,098 downwards.
CCGGCGACTCGCTGCTGTTCACCGCCGGGCTGCTGTGCGTGCCGGGCGGCGACGGACCGGTGTCGCTCTCGCTGCCGCAGGTCCTGCTCGCCTCCGTGGCGGGCGCGCTCGTCGGAGCGCAGGTGGGGTACTGGATCGGCCGCCGCGGCGGCCGCGCGCTACTGGCCCGCACCAGGTCCCGCAAGCTCCACGAGGGCGCGGCCCGCGCCGAGGAGCTGCTCGCCAAGTACGGCCACGCGAAGGCGATCGTCCTGGCCCGCTTCGTGCCGATCGTCCGGACCGTGCTCAACCCCCTCGCGGGCGTGCTCGGCGTCCCCGCCGGGGTGTTCGCGCTCTGGCAGGTCGTCGGCGGCGCGGTGTGGACGTGCGGCCTGGTCCTCGGCGGGTACGCGCTGGGCTCCTCCATCCCGAACGTCGACCGCTATCTGCTGCCGCTGGTGGCGCTGGTCGTCGCCGTCTCGCTGCTCCCGATCGCCCTGGAGATCCTGCGCGCCCGCCGCGCCCGCACCACCGAGGACACCCCCTGATGCACTTCGACGACAGGTGGTACAGCTGGGTGACCGAGCTCGCGCAGGACACCCCCGGCCCGGTCGACACCGCCGTCCGGCTCTGGTCGGACTACGGTCTGGGGCTCTTCGCGGTCCTGATGGTCCTCGCCTGGTGGCGGGCCCGGCGGACCGGCGGCGCCCGGCTCGCCATGGCGCTGGCCGCGCCGCTCGTGGTGGTCGCGGCGTTCGCCGTCAACGACCTGTTCAAGTCCGCCGTCCAGGAACAGCGGCCCTGCCAGACCCTGCACGTGCTGACCGTGGAGGCCTGTCCGCCGCTGGGCGACTGGTCCTTCCCCAGCAACCACGCGGCGATCGCGGCCGCGGCCGCCGTGGCCGTCCTGCTGGGCGACCGGCTCCTGGGCGCGATCGCGGTGCCCGCCGCGCTGCTGATGGCCGCCTCCCGGGTCTGGATCGGCGCGCACTACCCGCACGACGTCCTGGTCGGCCTGGCCGTCGGCGCGGCGGTCGCCCTGGTCCTCACCCTGCTCGCGCGCCGGGCCGGGCCGCTCGTGGACCGGCTCGGCGAGACCCGGCTGCGCCCGCTGGTGACCGCCCGATGAGGAGGGCCCGGCTCGTCGGGGCCGCGCTGTGCCTGCTGTTGTTCGTCCTGCTCACGGTGGCTGTCGCCGTACGGGACGGGGCACCGCTGCCCGGCGACCGGGCCACGCACACCTGGGCGTTGGACCACCGGCCGCCGGTGGCGCTGGCGGTCGCCCGCGCGGTCACCACCACCGGCACCGGGGCGCTCCCCTATCTGCTGGCCGTGGGCGCGGGTCTGCTGGCCGGGCGGGACGCCTGCCAGCGCCTGTGCGCGGCCGCCGGGGCGCTCGCGGTCCTCGCCCTCGGCCAGGCCGTGCGGTACGGAGTGATGAGCGCCGTCGCGCGCCCGCGCCCCGCGATGGCCGACTGGGCGACGCACGCCTCGGGCCACTCCTTCCCCTCCGGCCACGCCACCACCGCCGCACTGACGGCCGGGCTCCTGGTGTGGGGCGTGACCACGCGCTCCCGCTCGGCCTCCGCGCACCTCGCCGCCGTGCTGGTCCTCGGGTGGGGCGCGGCGGTCGGCCTCTCCCGCGTCTACCTCGGGGTGCACTGGCTCACCGATGTGCTCGGGGGCTGGCTGTTCGCGGCGGTGTGGCTGACGCTCGGCTCACTGGTGGCGGCGCCGCACGTACCGGCCGGGATACGGCACGAGGAGCCGGTCTCCCACAGCTGACGCCGCTCAGCAGGCCGCCATGCAGGCCGCGCAGTAGCGGTCGGCGTCGGACAGGTCCGGGTCCGGCGGCACCGCCGCGTCCGGGCGGCCTAGGGTGCGGCCGCACATCGTCCTCGGCTCGTCGGCGCTCATGACGTGCCAGAGCAGGGCGGCCCGGCCCACCGCCCCCACCCCGCCGGGGTCCCGCTCGGCTCTCATCTCGTGCACGACAACGTCCCTTTCGCGTGTGCGCCGAGTTCCCTCGGACGGTCTTGAGTCATAGGCGTCAGACGGTCTTGAAGTACGCGTTCCAGCCGCCCGCCGGGGCCTGGCCGACGTCCAGCGCGCGCAACTTGTCCAGCACTCGGGGGTCCTGGGCGTCGAGCCAGTCCACGAACTGGCGGAAGGACACCAGTCGTACGTCCTTCTTCCCGGCCATCCCCTTCAGCGCCTCCTCGACGGCGTCCATGTAGATCCCGCCGTTCCATTCCTCGAAGTGGTTGCCGATGTAGAACGGCGCGCGGTTCGTCTCGTACGCGCGCTGGAACCCGGCGAGATAGGCGCGGGTCGCCTGCTCGCGCCAGCCCGGGTAGCGCGACGGCATGCCCCGGGTGGTGTTCTTCGACTGGTTGGCGAGGATGTTGTAGTCCATCGACAGCACCTCGAAGGAGTGCCCGGGGAAGGGCACGCCCTGGAGTGGCAGGTCCCAGACGCCCTGGCGCTTCTCGGGCCACACCTGGCGCCCGCCCGGCGAGGAGGCGTCGTAGCGCCAGCCGAGCTGGCGGGCGGTGGGCAACAGGTTGTCCTGCCCGAGCAGACACGGCGTACGGCCGCCGACGAGCTCCTTGCGGTAGTCGAAGGGCAGCGGTTCGAGGTCGTGCCAGCCGGTGTTGGTGCGCCACTCGGTGACGAAGGAGACGGCCTGCTCGATCTCGCTGCGCCACTGGCCCGGCGACCAGTTGGCCACCGAGCCGGATCCGCCGCAGAAGTGCCCGTTGAAATGCGTCCCGATCTCATGGCCGTCGTACCAGGCTTCGCGTACGAATTTGAGCGTCTCGCGCACATGTGCGTCGGTCAGATAGCCGATGTCGGAGGCGCCGACAGGATTGTTCGGCGGACGGTAGCGCGACTTGTTGGATTCGGGGAGCAGATAGATTCCGGAGAGGAAGAACGTCATCGAGGCGCCGTGGTCGCGGGCGAGCTCCAGAAAGCGCGGGAAGAGCCCGTTGCCGACTTCTCCGGCGCCGTCCCAGGAGAAGATCACGAACTGCGGCGGGGTCTGGCCCGGTTCGAGCGGCACGGGCTTGTCGGGCTGGTGCGGCTGCCGTCCGGCATCGGCTGTCGAACCGTCACCGATCAGCTTGACCTGGGGCTTTACCGGTGCATTGGGCGCCGCCGGATGGCCCGGCCCGTTCCCCGGCGAATGCGCTCGCTCCGCGGCGCCGTCCCGGCCTTCCGTGCCGCAGCCGGCGACTCCGGCCGCCGCGACGGCACCAAGTCCGGCCCCCAGCAGTCCCCTTCGGGTGATCCCGTGCATCGCCTCTCCCGTCAGTCGTCCCACGGATCCCTGACGCGCGGACCGGAGAGTTCTGAATTAACCCGATAGCCGATAACCGCCTCAGAGTACGACGCGTTCAACGTCTTTCACGGCAAACACAGAGGGGCCGCACCGGATTTCTCCAGGACGCCCACGAAAGGACACCCGCGATTCCCGCGACCGCCGCGCGGCCACGGGCGGAAACGGGTTCGTGAAGGACGGGTGACGACCGGGCCCGGCCACCGGGAAGATGTGGGCCATGCAGGCAACTTCGCAGACCGGCACGCGGCGCGCGCCGACCGCGTCCCGGCTCTCGTTCCGCACCGGGGACCTCGACGAGGCCCGCCAGGTGATCGGCGAGACGTACTACGCCAACTCCATCGACGTACTGGACCGCGAGCGCCGCCTCGACGCCGCCTTCGAAGTGGTGCGGCTGGGCCCGCTGACCCTGGGTGACCTGCGCTGCGGCACCGATGTGCACATGCGCTTCGGCGACTTGGGGGCGTACCACGTGGACGTCCCCCTCTCCGGGGAGCTCGCCTGGCGGCAGGGGTCGCGCACGCCCGCCACCGCGGACGCCCGGCGCGCGGCCGTCTTCCACCCGCAGGGCGAGTCGACCCTGGAGCGGTGGCACGGGGACTGCCGCCTGCTCGCCGTCAAGATCGGCGCCACTGACCTGCTGCGCCATCTGGAGCTCCTGCTCGACCGCTCGGTCCCCACCGGGATGCGGCTCGCGCCCGAACTCGACATCAGCCGGGGCCCGGGCCTGAGCTGGGCACGCCTGGTCGCGCTGGCGGTGAAGGAGATGGACAACGAGCACGGGGCGCTCGCCCAGCCCCTGATGGCGGCCCGGCTCCAGGACGCCCTGCTCACGGGCCTGCTCCTGGCCACCGAGCACCGCTACCGCGAGGCGCTCGACGAGCCGGTCGGGGCCGCGCTGCCCGGCCCGGTCAAGCGGGTCGTGGACGCGATACACGCGCACCCCGAGCGCCCGTTCACCACCACGGAACTGGCCGTCATAGGCCAAGTCGGCGCCCGCTGGCTCCAGGAGGGCTTCCGCCGCCATCTGGGCATGTCCCCGATGGCGTATCTGCGCGACGTCCGCATGACCCGCGTCCACACGGAGCTGTGCCAGGCCGACCCCGCCCAACTGACCGTGGGCGAGGCGGCCTACCGCTGGGGCTTCACCCACCTGGGCCGCTTCGCCGACCACTACCGCAGGCGCTTCGGCGAACTCCCCTCCCAGACCCTGGGCACGCCCTAGCCTGCGTGAAACGGCCACGCATCCCGGATCGGCCGCCGCGGATCCCGGCGATACGTTGTGACCACCGTGCCCGGGATCCGGCACGGTGTCGGCGCCGCAGTCGACGGCAGCACGCGGGCTGCCCCTGGGCCAGATCAGCTCCCCCCGCTGAGCCGGGGGCAGCCCGTGGTCGACGCGGGGCGGTGCCTCGCGCGACGGGCCGGAAAACGGATAAGCCCGCTCTCGCATCTCTGCGAAAGCGGGCTTCGACCTGCGAAGAACGCTGGTCGGGACGACAGGATTTGAACCTGCGACCCCTTGACCCCCAGTCAAGTGCGCTACCAAGCTGCGCCACGTCCCGTTGCCCGTCTGACCTGGGGCTTCCCCTGGCCGGTCGTGCATGAGAACCATACCTCACTCGCGGCCGTGTTCCGGTACGGGGAGCGGTGGCGGGGGACAATGGGAGCATGGAGACTTCTTCGCGCCGGGACCGGGATGCCGAGGGGCGGGCGCGTAACGCGCGGCCCAGGGACGGGCTCGGGCGGCCGCTGCCGTACGGGGCGGCCGGAGTGGAGCGGCAGCCGGAAGGGGTCAGCCGCACTCCGGACGAGACCGTGCGGGAGGCGCAGCGGCTGTTGGACGCGGGGATGCCGTTCCACGCGCACGAGGTGTTCGAGGACGCCTGGAAGTCGGGGCCGGAGGGCGAGCGCGAGCTGTGGCGGGGGCTCGCCCAGCTCGCCGTCGGGCTCACCCACGCCGCGCGCGGCAACGCGAAGGGCGGCGCCGCACTGCTCGCGCGGGGTGTCGACTCGTTGGGGCGGTATGGGGGGATACCGGCGTACGGGATCGATCTGGCCGGGCTCGTGGCGTGGGCGCGGGAGCTGGCCGGGCGGCTGCCGGGGCCGGTGGACGCACGGGCCGAGGCGCCCAGGCTGACCGGCTCCTCGGCGAGCTTCAGCCCGTGACCAGGACGACCTCCAGCTTGCGCGGGCCGTGTACCCCCTCCACCCGGTCCAGCTCGATGTCGCTCGTCGCGGACGGGCCCGAGATCCAGGTCAGCGGGCGGGTGGGGTCGAGGCGCGCCATCGCCTGGGGCACCGACGCCACGACCTGGTCCGGCGCCCGTACGACACAGATGTGGTGGTCGGGGACGAGTGTGATGCGGCGCCTGCCCTGGTCGGGGCCGCCGTCCAGGACGATCGTGCCCGTCTCGGCGATGGCGAGGGCGCACCCCGTGACGACGCTGTCCACGGTGTCCAGTTCGGCCGCGGTGGACGCGGACCGGTCCTGGACGCGTACGGGACCGGCCTCGCCCAGCCACTCAAGGGGCAGCCCGGGCGGGACCAGGACCGTCGACGAGCCGTGGTCGGCGACGAGCCGCGCCAGGAGTGCGGGCAGGCCATCGGCGTCCGTGCGGTGGACCAGCGCCCGGTACTCGGCCAGGTTCTCGTGCAGCAGGTCGAGTACGGCGGCGGGGGCGTCCGGGGTGTGGGTCGTCAGGTAGGCGCGGGTGACCTCGGGGGCCTCGCGGGCGTCGGCCACGGCCGTGCGGACGCGGGCCAGGATGCGGTCGCGGGAGCTCCCACCCGTACCCCTCGCGCTCCGGACCGGCCCCGTCACGGCCTCTCCCCCTTCCATCGGCCCCTTTACCGCCCCTCCCCCTTCCACCAGTCGCGGAACGACTTCTCCGGCAGCTCCGGCAGCTCGCGGCTGTCCGTCCACGCTCCGGCGCCCGGCAGCTTCTTCGGGTGCAGTCGGCGCGTCCGGGTCGCCGCGCGTTCGGCCGCCGCCAGCACCGCGGGCCGGTCCATCGCCCAACTCGCCGCCTTCATCGCCGCCTTCTCCAGGCGGTGCCCCTTGCCGCCCCGGTCCGCCACGCGCTCGCGCAGATGGACCAGCACCTCGGGGATGTCGATCGCGACCGGGCACACCTCGTAACACGCCCCGCAGAGCGAGGAGGCGTACGGCAGCGAGGCGTCGATCTCGCGCTGTGTGCCCCGGAGTTGGGGGCTGAGGATGGCGCCGATGGGGCCGGGGTAGACCGAGCCGTACGCATGGCCGCCGGCCCGTTCGTACACCGGGCAGACGTTGAGGCAGGCCGAGCAGCGGATGCAGCGCAGGGCCTGGCGGCCGACCTCGTCGGCGAGCGTGTCGGTGCGGCCGTTGTCCAGCAGGACCAGGTGGAAGACGGAGGGGCCGTCGCCGTCCGTGGTGCCCGTCCACATGCTGGTGTACGGGTTCATCCGCTCGGCCGTGGAGGAGCGCGGCAGCGTCTGGAGGAAGACCTCCAGGTCCTGCCAGGTGGGGATGACCTTCTCGATGCCGACGACGGAGATCAGGGTCTCGGGGAGGGTCAGGCACATCCGGCCGTTGCCCTCGGACTCGAAGACGACGAGGGTGCCGGTCTCGGCGACCATGAAGTTCGCGCCGGAGACGCCGACCTTGGCGCGCAGGAACTTCTCGCGCAGGTGCAGCCGCGCCGCCTCGGCCAGCTCGGCGGGGCTGTCGGTCAGACCGTCCGGGGCCGGGCGGCCCCAACTCCCCATCTCCTCGCGGAAGATGTCGCGGATCTCGCCCCGGTTGCGGTGGATCGCCGGGACCAGGATGTGGGACGGGCGGTCGTGGCCGAGCTGCACGATCAGTTCGGCGAGGTCGGTCTCGTACGCGGAGATGCCCTCGGCGGCGAGTGCCTCGTTGAGGCCGATCTCCTGCGTGGCCATCGACTTGACCTTGACGACCTCGCGCTCGCCCGTGGCCTTGACCAGGTCGGCGACGATGCGGTTGGCCTCGTCGGCGTCGGCGGCCCAGTGGACGGTACCCCCGGCCCGTACGACGGACTCCTCCAACTGCACCAGATAGCGGTCGAGATGGCGCAGGGTGTGGTTCTTGATCTGCTTGCCCGCCTCGCGCAGCTGCTGCCAGTCGGCGAGCTCGGCGACCGCTTTGGCGCGTTTGTCGCGGATGGTGTGGGTGGCGTGCCGGAGGTTGGCACGCAGGGTGCGGTTGCCGACGGCCTCCCTGGCGGCCTCGGGGAAGGCGGGCATGCCGACGAAGGTGCCGCTCATGAGTGGGGCTCCGCTTCCGTACTGGCAAGGATCTCGGCGAGGTGCAGGGGGCGCAGGGGGGCGCCCCGGCGGCGGAGGATGCCGCCGAGGTGCATCAGACAGGAGCTGTCGGCGCCGCAGAGCACCTCGGCGCCGGTGCTGAGCGCGCTGTCCGCCTTGTCGGTGCCCATCGCCGCCGACACGTCCGGGTTCTTCAGGGCGAAGGTGCCGCCGAAGCCGCAGCACTCCTCGGCACCGGGCAGTTCGCGCAGCTCCAGGCCCTCGACGGCCTCCAGGAGCCGGCGCGGCCGCTCGCCGAGCCCCAGCGTGCGCAGACCGTGACAGGAGGGGTGATAGGTGACGGTGTGCGGGAAGTACGCGCCGACGTCCGTGACGCCGAGGACGTCGACCAGGAACTCGGAGAGCTCGTACACGCGCGGGACGAGCGATCCGGCGATCTCGCCGAGCTCCGTGCCCCGGCCCTCGGCGGCCGCCTTGCGGGCGATGCGGGGGTAGTTCTCGCGGACCATCGCCGCGCAGGAGCCGGACGGGGTGACCACGTGGTCGTACCCCTCGAAGACCGCACCCATCCGGCGCACCAGCGGCTCGGTCTCCCGGCGGTAGCCGGTGTTGAACTGGGCCTGTCCGCAGCACGTCTGGCCGGGTGGGAAGTCGACCTCGACGCCGAGGCGTTCGAGGAGTCTCACCGTCGCGACGGCCGTGGCCGGGTACACCGCGTCGTTGACGCAGGTGACGAAGAGTGCGACACGCATGATCGGAGGATAGGCGGTGGGATCCGGCCCCGGTAGGCCTCGCCGTTCCCGCCCTGATACGGATGCGGCAGACTCGGTGCCGTGAGAAAGATCTATGTGATCGGCATCGGGGCGGGCGACCCCGACCATCTGACGCTCCAGGCCGTCAAGGCGCTGAACAAGGCGGATGCCTTCTTCATCATGGAGAAGGGCGAGGAGAAGTCCGATCTGACCGGGCTGCGCAGGGACATCCTCGACGCGCATGTGACCGGTCGGCCGTACCGGCTCGTCGAGGCGCGGGACCCGGAGCGCGACCGCAAGACATCGGACTACTCGCCCGCCGTCGACGACTGGCGGCGCCGCCGGGCCGACCTCTACGAGCGCTTCATCGTGGACGATCTCGCCGAGGACGAGTGCGGGGCGTTCCTGGTGTGGGGCGACCCGGCGCTGTACGACTCCACGCTCGGCATCCTGGAGGAGATCCTGGAGCGGGGCGCGGTGGAGTTCGACCACGAGGTGGTGCCGGGCATCAGCAGCGTCTCGGCGCTCCTGGCCAAGCACCGGACCGGGCTGAACCGGGTGGCCCGGCCCGTGCAGATCACCACCGGGCGGCGGCTCGCGGAGGGCTGGCCGGAGGGGGTCGACGACGTGGTGGTGATGCTGGACGCGCGCCAGGCCTTCACCCGCCACCTCGACCAGGACCTGTACATCTACTGGGGTGCGTACGTCGGCACGCCCGACGAGATCCTGGTGCAGGGACGTCTGTCCGACGTCTCCGACCGCATCGAGGAGCTGCGGGCGCGGGAGCGGGAGCGCAAGGGGTGGATCATGGATACGTATCTGCTGCGGCGGGGCTGAGCAGCGCGAGCACGGTCTGTACGTCGGGGGCCGTGCGCACCCCGGCGGGCGGGTCGGGCCGCCGCACCACCACGACCGGCAGCCCGAGCTCGCGGGCGGCGGTGAGCTTGGCGGCGGTGGCGGGGCCGCCGCTGTCCTTGGTGACGAGGACGTCGATGCGGTGCGCCCGGAGGAGGTCGCGCTCGCCTTCGAGGGTGAAGGGGCCTCGGGCGAGGAGGAGTTGGTAGTGGCGAGGGGTTGGGGGGTCGGGGGTCTCTACTGAGCGGATGAGGAACCAGAGGTCTTGGAGCGGGTCGGCCCCGTCTTGCGGGGCGAAGGCGCTGAGGCCCAGGCGGCCGGTGGTGAGGAAGATCCTCTGGCCGAGGGTGGGTAGTAGGGCGGCCGCCTCGGCCAGGGTGTGCACGCTGTGCCAGTGGTCGGCGGGGGTGGGGGTCCAGCCGGGGCGGCGCAGTGCGATGAGTGGGGTGCCGGTGTTTTGGGCTGCCTTGACTGCGTTTTCGCTGATGCGGTGGGCGAAGGGGTGGGTGGCGTCCAGGAGTGCGGTGACGTGGTGCTCGCGCATCCAGCGCGCCAGGCCTTCGGCTCCGCCGAACCCTCCGATCCTTAGCTCGCCCGGGGGGGTCCTGGGTGTGGCCACGCGGCCTGCGAGGGAGGTGGTGACGCGGGTGCCGGTGGTGGTGAGGGCGGTTGCCAGTGCTTGGGCTTCGGCGGTGCCGCCGAGGATCAGGGCGTGGGGGGCGGGCATGGTGCCGAGGATAGTTGGCCCCTCCCCGCCCCTTCCCTAAACCCTCCGGGGGTGGGTGGGGGTGGAGGTGGGTTTCCCGGGGGCTTCGCCCCCGGACCCCGTTGCGGGGCCTGCGGCCCCTGCACCCCGCTGCTTTCGTCCTTCGCCTGCGGGCCGTCCCCAACTGGTCGCGCAGTTCCCCGCGCCCCTAAATGCTCGGCTTCGCCATCGCACTCGCCCGTACCCCCTAGGGGCGCGGGGAACTGCGCGACCAGCCCACCGCCCACCCGCAGGCGGACCCTCACCACACCACCTCCAACACCTCCGGCGACCGATGGATCAGCGTTGGGCGCATCCGCACCGGGGTGTCCGAGGTGGCCAGGCGTAGGCCTGGGAGGTGGGTGGTCAGGAGGTGGAGGGTCAGGTGGAGTTGTTCTCGGGCCAGGTTCGCGCCGGGGCAGCTGTGCGCGCCGTGGCCGAAGGACAGGTGGCGGGACGGCGGCCGGGTGATGTCGAACGCGTCGGGCCGCTCGTGGCGGCGGGCGTCGCGGTTGGCCGAGCCGAAGGCCACGAAGACGGCCGCCCCCGTGGGGAGTTCGGTCCCGGACAGCAGGACCGGACGCGTCGTGATGCGCCGGAAACCCTGCAGCGCCGTGTCGTAACGCACCGCCTCCTCGATCGCCGCCGGGATCAACTCCGGTTTTTCGCAGAGCAGTTCCCATTGGGTGCGGTGCCGCAGCAGGTGCAAGACCGTCGTGCCGATCTGTGCCGTCGTCGTCAGGTGGCCCGCCAGGAGGAAGTTCTGGAGGTGTGCCACCAGCTCGTGGCGCTCCTCCAGGGTCAGTTCGCCGGTGCCCGGCGCGAGGGCCGTCAGCAGAGCCGTGCACAGGTCGTCGCGCGGCCGCGACCGTCTCGCCCGCAGATACGTGTCGAGCAGCTGCTGCATCGTCACCACGTCCCGCGCCGCCGCGATCTGCTCCGGCTCCTCCAGTGGCCGGAAGAGGAGTTCCTCGGCCCGGTGGCCGCCGCGTACCGCCACCGGAACGTCCACCGGGTCCAGGCCGATCAGCCGCCCGATGACGTCCCCGGGGAGCAGCATCGCGTACTCCCCCATCAGCTCCGCCCGCCCCCGCGCCGCGAAGGCCTCGACGAGGGCGGTGGCCCGCTCGGTGGCGTACGGGAGTACGGCGGCCACCCGGGCCGCCGAGAGGCCGTGGACGATGGGGGCGCGCAGCCGCTGGTGCTGGGGGCCGTCCGAGGTGACCACGACCGGGCGGCCGCCGAAGCCCGAGCCGAGCTCGGCGAGGACGGCGGGGCCGGGGATCACGTCCGGGCGCAGCGCGTTCGCCGACGAGAACGCCTCGGGGCGGCGCAGCACTTCCCGTACGTCGGCGTCGCGCGCGACCAGCCAGGCGTCCAGCTCGGGCACGAAGGTCAGGCCCTCGGCACGGCGGGCGCGCGCGTAGTGCGGATAGGGGTCGCGCTGGAGCGCGTCGAGCCGTGCGTGCTCATGCCTGTCCACAGGCTCATCGTGTACGAAGCGGGTCCGCGGCGGAAGAGCACCGGTCGGGCCGGAGTCGGCGACGGACGAAGGGCGCGGGCAGCCGCCGGGCCCGGGGAAGGGGGCCCGGCGGCGCGCCGCGCGCGTCAGGCCTCGGTGCTCAGCACCCCGATGAGGCGGGTGACCGCCTGCACCATCGCCTGGCGCCCGACCGTCAGATAGCTGCGGGCGTCCACCGCCTCCGGGTTGGCGGCGAGATACGCGCGGATCGCGTCGGTCATGGCGATGTTCAGCGCCGTACCGATGTTGATCTTGGCCATGCCGCCCGCGACCGCCGCCGTCAGCTCGTCGTCGGGGACGCCGGAGGAGCCGTGCAGCACCAGCGGGACGTGCAGCGCCGCGTCGAGGCGGGCGAGCAGCGCGTGGTCGAGGGAGGCCGTGCGGGTGGTCATGGCGTGGGTGTTGCCGATGGCGACGGCGAGCGCGTCGACCCCGGACTCGGCGACGAAGGCGCGCGCCTCCTCGGGGTCGGTCCGGGCGCCGGGCGCGTGCGCGTCCAGCGGCGGCTGCCCGTTCTTGCCGCCGACCTCACCCAACTCGGCCTCGATCCACAGGCCTTGGGTGTGCGCCCAATCAGCGGCGGCCCGCGTCGCGGCGAGGTTCTGCTCGTACGGCAGCTGGCCGCCGTCGTACATCACCGAGCTGAACCCGGCGTCGGCCGCCTGCCGCAGCAGGTCGTCGCGCTGGACGTGGTCGAGGTGGAGCGCCACCGGTACGGAGGCGGCCTCGGCGGCGGCGACGGCGGCCCGGGCGAGCGGCAGCACCCGGCCGTAGCGGAACTTCACCGCGTTCTCGCTGATCTGCAGGACGACCGGCGAGTGCGCGGCCTCGGCGCCCGCGATGACGGCCTCGGCGTGCTCCAGCGTGATGATGTTGAACGCGGCGACGGCGCTGCGCTTGGCCGCGGCTTCGGTGACCAGGGCCCCGGTCTGGGCGAGTGGCATCGTGCTTCCCCTGTCCTCTGTCGTCTCTGGGCGCTTCAGGAGCCGTCGAGGATCACCGAGCGGGTGAGGTGGCGCGGGCGGTCCGGGTCCAGGCCCCGGGCGGCCGCGACGGCGACGGCGAGGCGCTGCGCCCGGACCAGTTCGGCCAGCGGGTCGAGGTGTCCGGCCACCCACTGGGCCCCGGTGGCGCGCACCTGCTCGGCGAGCCCGTCGGGAGCCTCGCCGAACATCCAGGTCGCGGTGTTGTCGGTGGAGATGCTGATCGGGCCGTGGCGGTACTCCATGGCCGGGTACGCCTCGGTCCAGGACAGCGACGCCTCGCGCATCTTCAGCGCGGCCTCCTGAGCGAGTCCCACCGTCCAGCCGCGGCCCAGGAACGTGAACTGGTCGCGCCCGACGAGCCCTTCGGGCAGCGGCTCGGCGAGCGCGGTGCGCGCGTCGGCGACGGCCTGTTCGGTGTGCAGGCCGAGGTGGGCGCGGAGCAGGGTGAGCGCGGTGGTGGCGAAGCGGGTCTGGACCACCGACTCCTCGTCGGCGAACTCCATGACCACGACGTCGTCGGCGGCCCGCATCACCGGGGTCTCCGGGTCGGCGGTGATCGCGGTGGTGCGGGCGCCGCCGCGCACCCGGGCGAGGAGTTCGAGGACCTCGGTGGTGGTGCCGGAGCGGGTGAGGGCGACCACCCGGTCGTAGGAGCGGCCGGCCGGGTACTCGGACGCGGCGAAGGCGTCGGTCTCGCCCTGGCCCGCGCCCTCGCGCAGCGCGGCGGCGGCCTGGGCCATGAACAGCGAGGTGCCGCAGCCGACGATCGCGACCCGCTCGCCCGGCGCGGGAAGGGCGTCCTTGTGGTGCACCGCCAGCTCGGCGGCGCGCTTCCAGCACTCGGGCTGGCTGCTGAGTTCGTTCTCGACATGGCTCATGCCGGGCTCCCACTCACTCTGGATCCATGGCCTCGGATCCGTATCCGGATGCGTGTTTCTGCAAAATATAGCTAGCTTTCAAGCACAATCAAGCATCCCGGGGTGGGTTAAAGTCATCACCGACGGTGACGGCGACAGGATGCGCCGGGGAGCACGGCCGAGACGTACCCAAGAACACGGCAGAGAAGAGGTTCCGGATGTCGCGCGACGCCCGCTGGCAGGCGCTGCTCGAACTGCTCGTGGAGCAGGGCCGCCTCGACGTCGAGGAGGCGGCGACGGCGCTCGGCGTGTCCGCCGCGACCATCCGCCGCGACTTCGACCAGCTCGCCGAGCAGCAGATGCTGGTCCGCACCCGGGGCGGGGCGGTGGTGCACGGGGTGTCGTACGAGCTGCCGCTGCGCTACAAGACGGCCCGGCAGGCCTCGGAGAAGCAGCGCATCGCGAAGGCCGTGGCGGATCTGATCGCGCCCGGCGAGGCGGTGGGGCTCACCGGCGGCACCACGACCACGGAAGTGGCGCGGGCTCTCGCCGTACGGCCCGAACTCGCCTCCGGGTCACCGGCGTTGACGATCGTGACCAACGCGCTGAACATCGCCAACGAGCTGGCCGTACGGCCCCAGTTCAAGATCGTGGTGACCGGCGGGGTCGCCCGGCCGCAGTCGTACGAGCTCACCGGGCCGCTGGCCGGGGGCGTGCTCAACCAGATCACCATGGACGTGGCGGTGCTCGGCGTCGGCGCCTTCGACGTCATCCACGGCGCCTCGGCGCACGACGAGGACGAGGCCGGGATCAACCGGCTGCTGTGCGAGCGGGCCGAGCGGGTGGTGGTCGCGGCCGACTCCACCAAGCTGGGCAAGCGGACGTTCGCGCGGATCTGCGCGACGGATCAGGTCGGGACGCTGGTGACGGACGCGGGGGTGTCCGAGGAGACGGCCGCCCGGTTCACCGACGCGGGCGTGACGGTCCTGGCGGTGTGAACTCCCGTACGGGATACGGCAACCGACTGAGCGTCAGCTGACGCCCAGGGCCGGAAGGATCACCGCTTCCAGGAACTCCGGCAGGGCCTCCGCCTCCGTGAAGCGGTCCTCGAAGAGCCGCTCGACGCGCAGGACGCCCATGAACGCCGGGGCGACGAAGTCGGCGGCGCGGTTGTCCGCGGCCACCTCGCCGCGCTCGACCCCGCGCCGCACCATCGCGTCGAGCGCGGCGATCTCCGGGTTCAGCACGGTCTCGCGCAGCGCCTCGCGCAGGTCGGGGTGCATCACATAGGCCTGGCCGACGGCCTCCATCAGCTCGGTGTCGCGGCCCTTGCGGCGCGAGGCCGCCCGCGCCGCCTCGCGCAGGTCGCCGGCGAGCGTGCCGGTGTCGATCCCGGTGAAGAACGAGCAGCGGCTCGCTCCGAGCGCCGCCGTGACCAGGACCGGCTTGGACTTCCATTGGCGGTAGAGCGTGGCCTTGCCGCACTTGGTGCGCGCGGCGACGCCCTCCATGGTCACGGCGTCGTAGCCGCCCTCGCGCAGCAGGTCGAGCACCGCCTCGTACAGCTCCAGCTCCCGCTCGGGGCTGATCTTGCTGCGGCGTGCGGCGGCCGTCGCGGCCTGCGTCGACATCCCGTTCCTCCGGTGCGTGGGGCCCTGCTCCTGCACATACGAGAGTAGGCGCCGCTCAACCGAGACGCAAACGTATCGAGACGTTTGCGTCTCGATGAAATCCGATCTAGCCTTCCTACGTTTGCTTGTCCGATTTCTGCTCGATTTCTTGCTCAAAGGGGCCGGAGAATGGCTGCCGGTATACGTCCAGGGACCCGGCGTCCCACCGGACCGGAGACGACCGGTACCTCCCGGCCGCCCCTGGTGCGCGAGCTGCTGCTCGTGACCGCGCTCTTCGTCGTGTACAAGTTCGGCCGGCAGCTGGCGAACGGCCACGAGACGCGCGCCTTCCACAACGCCGACCGCGTCTGGGACTGGGAGCGCGCGCTCCACCTGCCCGGCGAGGGCGCGGTCCAGCGGCTCCTGCTCCACGACGAGACCCTGATCCAGGTCGCCAACACCTTCTACGCGGCCGTCCACTTCCCCGCGACGGTCGCCTTCCTGGTCTGGCTGTACGTGAAGCGGCCCGCCCACTACCTCTGGTCCCGCCGGGTCCTGGCGCTGGTGACCACGGCCGCGCTCGCCCTGCACATCCTGCTGCCGCTGGCGCCGCCCCGGATGCTGGCGTCGGCCGGGCTGGTGGACACCGCGCAGGTGTACGGGCCGTCGGTGTACTCGGCGAAGCCGGACACGGACACCATGGCCAACCAGTTCGCGGCGATGCCGTCGCTGCACTTCGGGTGGGCGCTGATGGTGGCGATCGGCCTCATCGCGGCGACCCGCGGCCGGTGGCGGTGGCTGTGGCTGCTGCACCCGGCGCTCACCCTGCTGGTGATCGTCGGCACCGCCAACCACTACTGGCTGGACGCGCTCGTCGCCACCGCGCTGCTCGGCGCCGCCCTCTCCCTCGTACCGCGTCCGAAGGCGGTACGCGGCGGCCGTACCGTCGCCGTCCACGTGCGCCGGAGCCCCGCGCCCCGGCCCGCCGTGGCCCCCGAACCCGCCCGTGCCCCGGAATCTGCCCTGACCTCCGGGCGCACGGGCGTCCCCCAGCAGGCCGACGCCGACCGGCTCGCGGAGGCGCTGCGATGAACGAGTCCGCGGTCCTCGCCATCCTGCTCTCGCTCGCCTCGGCCGCCGGGTACGCCCTCGCCGCCGTCGCCCAGTCCCGGCTGGCCTCCGCGAACGGGGGCGGCGGACTCGCCGCCCTGCTCGCCCGGCCCCAGTGGTGGTGGGCCGTCGGGCTCAACGCGGGCGGCGCGCTGATGCACGTCGCCGCCCTCCACTACGGCCCGCTCACCCTGGTCCAGCCGCTGGGCGCGCTCACGCTGGTCGCGGCGCTGCCGATCGGCGCGTACTACCAGCGCCGCCGGGTCACCCGGCGCGAATGGCGCGGCGCCGCCTGGACGCTCGCCGGACTGACCGGTCTGATCGCGGTGACCGGGCCCGCGACGCCCGGCGACGCGCTGAGCCTGCGCGAGGGGCTCGCCGTGGCGGCGGCCACCGCGCTCCTGATCGCGGTGGCCTCCCGCGCCGGATCCGGCTCCGGCCGCGTCGGGCTCGGTCACGCCACCGCCTCCGGCGTCGCCTCGGGCGTGGCGTCCGCGCTCACCCAGACCGTCACCGCCTCGCTCGCCCGCGAACTGCCGGGCGGGCCGATGGCCTGGTGGCAGACCACCCTGCTCGCCGTGCTCGTGGCGGCGTTCGCGGTGGGCGGGCTGCTGCTCTCGCAGGCCGCCTTCCGGGGCGGGCTCGCCGCGCCCCTCGCCGTGGTGAACCTCGCCAACCCGGCGGCGGCCGCCGTGATCGGCGTGGCGCTGCTCGGCGAGCGATTCCACGGCGGGCCGCTCGGCTGGCTCACGGCGGCGGCCGCGGCGGCGGTCGCCGCGCGCGGTGTGATCATGCTGACCGGCGCGGAGCCGGTCCAGGTCCCGGCCCCGCGCACGCCGGAACCGGTCCACGTGCCGGTCTGAGCGCACCGGATCCCTAACCCGTCACCACCCTGAGCAGGGCCGTCGCCACCACCGCGCCCACCAGGGCCACCGGCAGCGGGGCCCGGCCCAGGCGCAGGCCGAGGGCGACGGCGAGTCCGCCGAGGACCGTGCCGTCGACGGCCGCCCAGTCCCGGCCCGCGACCGCCACCACGACGAACCCGGCGAGCAGCGCGGGCGCCAGCTGGGCGAGCAACGAGCGGGTGCGCGGGGCCAGTTCACGGCCGCCGAGCAGCGCGGGCCCGACTCCCTTGAGCGCGAATCCGAGCACCGCTACGGTGCCGATCGCCGTCCACACGATCATCGGACGGCCTCCCGGGTGGTGCGCAGGGCGAGCAGCGCGGCGGCCGCCGCGCCGATCAGGGCCGGTCCGGTCGGCAGGACGAACAGCAGCGCCCCGGCGACGGCCCCGCCGAGGGCGGCGGGCAGTCGGCCCGCGCGGTCGCGGCGCACCTCGTCGAGGAGCAGGATCAGGAACAGGCCGGGCGTGAGCACATCGAGGCCGAGCCGGTGCACGAGCGAGGGGTCCGGGGCGACGACGACGCCCAGCGCGGTGCCCGCCACCCAGGCGGGCCACTGGACGGCGGTCGCGCCGAAGAGGAACGCCCGGTCGAACCGCCCGCCACCGAGGTGCGCGGCGGCCCAGGAGCCGTCGACCACGGCCTGCCCCTCCACCGCGCGGCGCAGCGGACCGCCGCGCAGATCCCGGGCCACGGCTATGCCCATCGGCACGTACCGCACATTGACCAGGGCCGCCGCGACGACGGCCGCGACCACGCCGCCGCCCGCGCCCAGCGTCCCGGCCAGCGCGAACTGCGCCGAGCCCGAGAAGACCACCAGCGAGCAGACGACCGGGGCGACCGAGCCCCAGCCCCGCGCCTGGCTGATCGCGCCGAAGCTGATGGCCATCAGGAACGCGGCGGCGGCGAGCCCGGCCCCGGCCCTGAGTCCCGCGTGGAAGCGGTCGCGCGGCATCGCCTCGCCGCGGTCCGGCAGTTGAGTGTCCATGCGGGGCACGCTAACAAGCATAAGCACTCTAGCTCGTTAGTTTTTCGACTCCGCGCCTACGATGGGCCGGTGAGCGAGAAGCAGCCCTCCTTCATCGGCGGCCACCCGGTCCTCGACTTCGTCAACACCGTGGCCTGGCGCACCGAACCGGCCCGCCGCGCCGAGCGCGTGAGCGATGCGGCGGGCTGGCTGCGCTGGGCCGTGACGGCGGAGGTCTTCCCGGCCGTACCGGACGGTGAACTACCCGTCGACGACGCTGAGTTGGCCGAGCTGGTCGCACTGCGCGACGTGCTCGAAGCGGTCCTGGACGCCTTGGTGGACGGGGAGGCGCCGCCCGCCCCCGCCTGGCGGGCACTGCGTCACGCCCTGCTGCGGGCCCGCGAGGCGGCCGCCCTGCCGCCCGTGCTGCCGCTGCGGTGGGAGCCGGGCACCCGGGACCTCACGGATCTGTGCCACACCCTCGCCCTGCACGCCGAGGAGCTGCTCTCCGGGCCCACCGCCTCCCGGGTCCGGCGCTGCGCGGGCCCCGGCTGCGGCTGGTTCTTCCTGGACCGTACGCGCGCGGGCACCCGCCGCTGGTGCAGCTCGGGCGACTGCGGCAACCGCGACCGCGCCCGCCGCCACTACGCGCGCACCCACCCGACGGCCGGGCGGTGACGACGAAGGGCCGCACCGGAGACTCCGGTGCGGCCCCCGCTGCCCGTCGGGTCAGCCGAGCGTGACCGTGAAGCCGCGCGCGGTCTGGACCGAGGCGGTCTTCACCTCCGTCACTCCCGTCTTGCTGTCGTAGAACCAGCCCGAGCCAGCCGCCGAAAGCTCCTGCGCGGAGCCGTAGCGGTGCAGCCGGTCGCCACCCACGGCGACGGCCGCCGGCGCGGACTTCGCGTGCACCGTGAAGCGGTACGCGCGAGCGGCGGGCTTGCCCGTGTAGCTGCCCACGCTGGGGCCGACCTCGATGACCGAGCCCCGGCCCGTCGAGTGCACCTGGACCCGCTGCGTGGCCGACGAGCCCTGGGCGAACTGCCGGGTCACGCCGTCGTCCTCGTACAGCGTGTACGCGGACTTCCCCGCCTGCGGGTAGATGTCGTAGTCCAGCTCGCCCTTGTCCCGGGTCTGCCAGGACAGCGTGCCCTTCGGCCACATCGGGACGATCGAGCCGCCCTTCACGAACAGGGGAAGGGTGTCGAGCGGCGCCTTGTAGCCGTTGATCGTGGTCGGACCCTGGTAGGTCTTGCCCGTCCAGTAGTCCGTCCAGGTGCCCTTGGGCAGATAGATGCCGTCGCGCACCTCGGTGTCGCTGTAGACCGGGGCGACCAGGAAGTCCGGACCCGCCAGGAACTCGTACCTGGCGTTCGGACCCAGCGTGTTGGGGTCGTCCGGGTATTCGAGCGACAGCGGCCGGACCGCGCCGACGCCGGTCTTCGTGGCGTCCTTGGAGAGCCCGTACATGTACGGGATGAGCCGCTCCTTCAGCTGGAGGTACTTGCGGTTGATGGAGGTGTACGGCTCACCGTCCAGCCACGGCTGCTGGTCGTGCGGCTTCTTGGTGGTGAGGTCGCTCGACCAGCCGTCCATCGTCATGATCGCGGGAAGGAAGGCCTTCCACTGGAGGTCGCGGGCGTACATCTTCGGGTCGTGGGCGAAGATGCTGCCGACGTCACCGGTGTTGTAGGCGATGCCGGAGAGCGTGGCGCCCGCGTAGGTGGGGATCTGCCAGCGGATGTAGTCCCAGCTCAGCTTCTGGTCGCCGCTCCACAGGACGCCGCAGCGCTGGGCGCCCGCCCAGGAGACCGGCAACCAGACGAAGCCGCGGGCGTCGCTGTTGTCCTCGATGCCCGCCTTCGCCTGGTCGCAGGCGTTGAGGGCGAAGCCGTAGCCGTTGCCGACCCAGGCGACGTCGAGCTTGGCGACCCGCTGGCCCGCCTTGACCTGGTCGGCGAGCTTGTCCAGGCCGTCCTGGGTCCACAGGCCCAGCTGGGCGTTGTGCGCCTGGAGGCCCTGGCCGGTCTCGGCGAGGTTCTCGTAGCCGCAGCCGTAGCCGTCGTTGACGAGCATCCAGCCGAGCGGCATCTGGTTCTGCACGTACCCGTCGGCGACC
Organism: Streptomyces melanogenes; assembly: GCF_014649795.1. Classification (GTDB taxonomy): domain Bacteria; phylum Actinomycetota; class Actinomycetes; order Streptomycetales; family Streptomycetaceae; genus Streptomyces; species Streptomyces noboritoensis. The sequence continues at coordinate 41,086 of NZ_BMTS01000001.1, read as the reverse complement.
TTCAGCGCGTCCAGGGTGTGCCGCTCGCCCCGGTTGGCGTTGTGCAGATAGCAGTCGGAGTCGCCGGGCTCCAGCCCGTACACCGGCGGCATGAACGGCTTGCCGACCAGCGAGGTGTACTTGCCGATCACGGACTTCACGTCACCGGTGAAGTAGTAGGCGTCCAGGCGCCGTTCCTGCTGGCCGGTGCGGACGTGGGGGCCGAAGTCGTAGACGCCCGGCGCGAAGGTGTTGCGGAAGACGCCGTAGCCGGCCGAGGAGACGTAGAACGGCTGGGAGTTGTTGTAGCCGCCCTCGTTCCAGTTGGTGTTGTTGCCGACGTTCATCACCTGGTCGCGGTGCGAGAAGCTGCCGTTCTGCTCGCCGCCGCCGAAGAACTGCTCGGTGGCGCCGCGCGCCAGGCTCTGCCGCAGACCGCCGGTGGTCCAGCGCAGCGGGTCGGCCTCCTGCCAGAGCGCGGTGCGGTTGTCGGCCTTGTAGAGCCCGAACCGCAGGGGCTTCTTGTAGACGCGCAGGACGGTGTCCTTGGCGCGGATCCCGTAGTAGGCGCCCGCGTCGAAGGAACTGGTCGCCCGCCGCGGCTTCGGCTGGTGCTGGATCATGCGGCTGCCCGGCGGGTCCGCGAGGACACCGTCGGGCGAGGCCTGCAGCCGCAGGGTGTCGTCCTCGAAGAACTCGGCGCGGGCCTTGAGCGCGCCCGCCGCGATCTCGTACGTACCGTGTCCGCCGGTGAAACCGGTCAGGTTCCCGGCGTCGCTCGCCTCGGGCAGATAGGCCTTGCCCGTGAAGGAGTTGTCGTGCACGTCGTACGGGACGACGACCACGTGGTACGTGCCCGACGCCTTGGGGATGACCGTCGCCTCGGGGTCGGCGGTCCCGGCACTCTCGGCGACCTTCTTGCCCGCCGAGTCGTAGATGTAGAGGTCGAAGTCGTCGGTGGGCTTCTCCCACTGGATGGAGACGGGGATCCCGCCCTCGGGGTTGTCGTCCCACTCGCCGGCCGGCGGGTTCACCGTCAGGTCGAAGCGGGCGCAGACGGCGTTGGACGGGTCCTCGGCCGGGGTGCCGCACTTGTCGGGCGAGCCGACCGTGCCCTTGGGGTAGACCGGGCTCTGCCAGGTGACGCTCTTGGAGGTGCCGTCGAGGGTGCCGGAGGGCGGGGCGGCGTCGGCCGCCGAGGCGGCCGGGACCGTGAGCGCGGTGAGGGTGAGCGCGGCCGCCGCGAGCACGGCGGCGGCCACTCTCCCCCGGCGGTGTCGAAGGTTCCGCAAGGAGTGTTCTCCGTTCGTACCGAGCCGCTCGGGAAGCTGGTTCCGAAGCCACTTCCGAACAACGAGGGGGCTATGCGTGCGCATTCATGCTTGGAACGGTGGAGTTTCGAGCATCAAGATTCACGACGCGGCCGGTACATGTCAACGGCTTCGCGGATACCGGACGGGTAAAACCGTGCGTCGCACAGCCCCCGCGCGGCGCCTTCGGGGCCTCGCGCACCTCGGTCTGAGCAGGTTCGCAGGAATGCCACACAGGCTTAACTCCCGGCCGTTGACCGGCGATGTCCCGGTTGTCAGCATCGGCGCATGTCGCCCGCCTTCGAGACGGCGCACGCCGTTCGCCCGCCCCTGCTCGTCGCCCTGCCCTCGCCCCGGCGGCCCGGACGCCAGGACCGCGACGGTCCCACCGCGGTCCTGGGCGCGGCCCTGCGCGACGACCCGGTGGCCCGCACCGCCCTGGCCCGCGCCACCGGGCGGGGCCGCGCGAGCCCTTTCGTCATCTTGACGATATCGACGGACACCCAATATCGTCGCCATGACGAAAAAAGAGAGGGTCCCACCATGGCCGACATCAACCGCCGGTTCGGCTGGCGCCACGCGCGCTCCGCGCCCACCGCGCACATCCGCCACCACAAGCGCGGCCGGCTCGTCCACGACGGGCCCGGGCTCAGCTTCTGGTTCCGGCCGCTGTCCGCCGCGCTCTCCGAAGTGCCGGTCGACGACCGCGAGTTGGCGATGGCCTTCCACGCCCGGACGTCCGACTTCCAGGACGTCACCGTGCAGGCCACCGTCACGTACCGGATCAGCGACCCGGCCGTCGCCGCCGCCCGGCTCGACTTCTCGATCGACCCGGACAGCGGTGTGTGGCGCGGCGCCCCGCTGGAGCAGCTGTCCACGCTGCTCACCGAGACCGCCCAGCAGCACGCGCTCGACGTGCTCGCCCGCACCCCGCTCGCGGCGGCCCTGGTCGACGGGGTGGCGTCGGTGCGCGAGCGGATCTCGGCCGGGCTGGCGGCCGAGCCCCGGCTGCCAGCCACCGGCATCGAGGTGGTGGCGGTCCGGGTGGTCGCCATCCGCCCCGAGCCGGAGGTGGAGCGGGCGCTGCGCACCCCGGCCCGCGAGCAGATCCAGCAGGAGGCCGACCGGGCGACGTACGAGCGCCGGGCGGTGGCCGTCGAGCGCGAGCGCACGATCGCCGAGAACGAGCTCGCCAGCAAGGTCGAACTCGCCCGCAGGGAGGAGCAGTTGGTCGAGCAGCGCGGCACCAACGCCCGCCGCGAGGCCGAGGAGAACGCGGCCGCCGACGGTGTACGCGCCGAGGCCGAGGCCGCCCGTACGGTCCGGCTCGCCCGGGCCGAGGCCGAGGCTGCCCGCACCACCGGCGAGGCCCGCGCCCAGGCCCAGGCCGCCTGGCTGCGGGTGCACGCCGACGTCGACACGGCGACGCTCCACGCGCTCACCGCGACCCGGCTCGCCGAGAACCTGCCCCGGATCGACAGCCTCACCCTCTCCCCCGACGTGCTCACCGGACTGCTCGCCAAGCTGGCCCGCCCGGCCGAGGAGGAGCGGTGAGCCTCGCGCCGCGCGCGGTGCTCGTCCACCGCACCACGGAGTACGAGGAGTTGCTGGCCCGGCACGGCACCCACGGCCAGGCCGCGTTCTTCCTCGCCTCGCGCGGGCGCTCCCTCGACGAGGTGGCCGAGCGCCACCACCGCACCCGGCGGGCACTCGCCGAGGTGGCGGCGGCCGTGCCGCTCCAGTGGCGGCAGTCGCAGGTGGAGCGCGCCGATCTGGACCGGTTCCTGTTCGCGCCGGAGGACGTGGTCGTGGTGGTCGGGCAGGACGGGCTCGTCGCCAACACGGCCAAGTACCTCTCGGGGCAGCCCGTGGTCGGCATCGACACCGACCCGGGCCGCAACCCGGGCGTGCTGGTGCGCCACCGGCCTTCCGACGCGGGCGCGTTGCTGCCGTGCGCCGCCACGGCCCGCGCCGACGAGCTCACCATGGTGGAGGCGGTCGCGGACGACACCCAGCGGCTGCTGGCGCTGAACGAGATCTATCTGGGCCCGCCGGGCCACCAGACCGCCCGCTACCGCCTGGGCCCCGACGACCCGGCCGCCGCCCCGGAACCCCAGGCCTCCTCCGGCCTGCTGGTGGGCACCGGCACCGGGTCCACGGGCTGGCTGCGCTCGCTGTGGCAGCAGCGCGGCAGCCGCCTCGCGCTGCCGGGCCCGGCCGACCCCCGGCTCATCTGGTTCGTACGGGAGGCCTGGCCCTCGCCCACCACCGGAACAAGCCTGGTGGAAGGGGTGCTTGAGTACGCCGAAAGGCTGCGCCTCACCGTGGAGTCGGACCGGCTCGTCGCCTTCGGCGACGGAATCGAGTCCGACGCACTGGAGTTGACATGGGGTCAGACGGTGAGCGTGGGGCGGTCGGACACCGCGCTCCGGCTCGTCGGCTGAATCGCACCGGACCGTGGGCGCGCTCCCGCGTGAGCCCCCTCACAGTGCGTCACCCGACTTTCAATTGCGTTGACCGTGTCAGAAGCGACAAATACTCTTCATCCATGTTCGTTACGGGGTAAGATCACCGCTCTTCGAGCGGTGATCATCCAAATCCACCGGCGCTGCCGGAAGATCCCTGTCCGGCGTCGGCGGAGTCATAGGATTCAGCACGAAGCACGGGGGAAGCACGTTGAAAGTTCGCCTGCTCGGATCTTTGGAAATCACCGACGGCCATCTCACCTTCCGGATTCCCGGCGAGAAGCTCAGGGCGATCGTGGCCGCACTGGCCCTGTCGCCCAACCGGCCCGTCTCACGTCACGACCTCATCGACGAGCTGTGGGGCGAGGAACTCCCGCGCAACGCGGAGAACTCGCTCCAGGGCCATGTCGCCCGGCTGCGCCGCATCATCGAGTCCCGCACGGGGCGCGACGGCCCGCGCGGCCTCATCCAGACGTCCAGCTTCGGCTATGCGCTGTCGCTGCCCGAACGGGACGTCGACGCCTCGCTGTTCACCGCCCTGGTGCGGCAGGCCACCGCCGCGCGCCGGGCCTCGCCCGAGCGCGTGGTCCGGCTGCTCACCGAGGCCCTGGCCCTGTGGCGCGGGCCCGCCCTTCTCGACACCGGCCAGGGCATGATCAGCCGGCTCGCCTACACCCGGCTCACCGAGGTGCGGCTGATGGCGTACGAGCACCTCTTCGACGCCGAGCTCGACCTCGGCAGGCACCGCGAGGTGATCACCGAACTCCAGCAGCTGCACGCCCAGTACCCGCTGCGCGAGCGGTTCTGCGAGCAGCTCATCACCGCGCTGTACCGGTCGGGGCGGCAGGCCGAGGCGCTCGACGCCTACCACCGCACCCGGCAGCGGCTCTCGCACCACCTCGGCCTGGAGCCCGGGGACGCGCTGCGCGCACGCTTCCAGGACATCCTGCGCAGAGAGCCGGTGGCGCTCTGACCGACCGGGCGTCCGTCAGGGCGACTTGGCGAGCCGCAACAGCTCGCCGAGCGCCCCGGCGGCCGCTCGGCCCTGCCATGCCAGATAGCCGGGCTGCACCAGATGCGGATCCCAGAGCCGCTGGTGGGCGAGGCGCCCGGCCGTCGCGTGCCGCCACTCACCGCGCTCGGCCGCCAGCCGCAGCAGCCGCGCCGCCAGCACACTGGCGGAGGCCAGCTCGTACTGTGCGCCCAGTTCGGCGAACGGGGTGAAGCCGAGGTGCAGCCACTGCGCCTCCTCGGCCGCGAAGACCCGTACCGCCTCCAGGCCGACCGCTTCCAGGGCGCCTTGCGGCGCGCCCGGCAGCCGGTGCGCGGTGTGGTGCAGCCAGCCCGGACGGGTGCCGAAGACCGGCAGATACGTGACGGATGCGACCACCTCGTCGCCGATCCGGCCCGTGAACACCCGCCGCCCGTCGGCCTCCTCCCCGGGCCCGGCCGCGCTGTCCCCGTCCGCCGCTTCCGCCGCTTCCGCCGCCTGCAGCCCCGCCAGCCACGCCCGGGACACCGCGAGCCGCAGGTCGGCCAGGCGCGGGGCGCCGAGGCGGAATTCCGGCAGGTAGACCGAATAGGACGAGCCCGCCTGGTTCACCGTGAAGCCGCAGCGCGAGAAGAGTTCGGCCTCCGGGCGCCGCAGCCGGGTGGCGACCACTTTGCGGCAGCGCTGTGCGGCGAATTCCGTGAAGGCGCGCAGCAACGGCTCCTGGCCGTCGTGGGAAGCGATCACTCCGGCGGATTGACGCAGATGGCTGCCGGTATCCCGATAAGGGATCACTCCGTGCCTGCCCGCAACGGTGAAGTACTCTTTCCCCTCGTTCATCGCGAGGAACGCGCTGGGATTGTCGCCGTAGGCCCGTAACGCTCCGAAAACCGTGTCGCCGCCGTCAACGGCGAAGGTACCGATACTCATGACATTCCCCCCTGTCCTGAGCATCGTGGCAGCCGCGGGCCCCAATTCCCTGACACACGGGTCTCAGTCCCGTCTCAGATTCTTCTCAGCGGGCGGTGGCAGCTTTCCGGTGTTCTTCGGAAAGAGGGGGCGAACCGGGACATGACGGTGGCGGCGGTCGTCCGGCAGCGGACCGGCCGCGAGGCACTGCGCAGGCTGTACCGCTCCCGGACGGGCGAGGGGCGCGCCCTCGGCGAACTCCTCGGCGGCCAGGTGGAGGTGGCGTCCCAGGGCGCCTGGATCACCACCGACGCGGGCGGCCGGTTCCTGGACTGCGGCGGCCTCGGCATCCCGCTGACCGGGGCGCGCCATCCGACCGTGCTGCGCCACGTCCGCGAGCAGTTGGAGCACCGGCCGATGGCGAGCGGCCTCTTCCCGGAGCCGCAGTCCGCGCTCGCCGCCGACGCACTCCTCTCGGTCGCCCCGCCGGGCCTGGAACGGGTCCACTTCACCGGCTCGGCCGTCCAGGCCCTGACCCTCGCGGCCCGGATGGCCCGCGCCCGGGGCCGGACCCGGATCGTCACCATGACGGGCAGTCAGCATGCGGCGAATATCGATGAGTTGACGCCTACGAGCAGCTCCGTGGTCCCGTACGGCGACACGGCCGCGTTGCGGCGGGTGCTCGCGGGGCTGCCCGGGCGGGCCGGTGTCCTCGTCGAACCCGTGCAGGGCGGTGCCGGGGTGGTGCTGCCGCCGCCCGGCTTCCTGCGGAGTGTGGCCGCGCTGTGCCGGGAGTACGGGGCGCTCCTCGCCCTCGACGAGACCGCGACGGGGCTCGGGCGGCTCGGGGCCTGGTGGGGCGCGGGCGGCGAGGAGGTCGCGCCGGATCTGCTCCTCGTCGGCGGGGCCCTTGGCGCCGGAGTGGTCCCGCTGGCGGCAGTGGTGGCGACGGCCGGGGCGTCCGCCGCCTTCGACCACGCCCCGTACGCCGACCCGTACCCCTGCTCAGGGGCGCCGCTGGCGATGGCGGCCGCGCGCGGGGCGGTCGCGGCACTGCGCGAGGACAACCTGGTCGGGCGGGCCCGGGTGCTCGGCGCGGAGATCCTGCGGGTGACCGGCCGGATCGTGCGCGGGCACTACGGACCGGCGGTGCGCGAGGTGCGAGGGCGGGGGCTGCTCCTCGGCATCGAGTTCACCGGCCCGGACGCGGCGGCCGGGCTGCTGATCGAGCTGGTCCGGCACGGCGTGATCACCGGCAGGGCGCCCGGCGCCCCGCACGTCCTGCGCCTCGCCCCGCCCGCCGTGCTCACCCGGGCCGATCTGGACCATCTGTACGAGGCGCTGGACCGGTCCTGCCGCGCCGAGGCGGGCCGCCGCCCCCGAGGCTGAGGGCGCTAGGGTGCGAGCCGGGCCGCCAGGGTCCGCACCACCAGTGCCGCCGCCAGGGCGTGGCCCCGGCTGTTGAGGCGGCCCGGCTGCGGGCTCCACAGCGTTCCGGGGTCGGTGTCGGGCTGGCCCATCAGGTCGATGTGCAGCGCCCCATGACGAAGCGTTACTATCGTCAGGCGCTCCACGAGGAGGCGCTGGCGGGACCGCACCCGGTCGCGCTGGGCGGGGGTCAGCTGGCCGGAGGCGGACCAGTCGAAGGGGCTGACCACCACGGTGTGGCGGCACTCCGCCTCCTTCAACGAGGCGAGAATTCGGCTGAGTTCGGTCTCCACCGCGTCCGCGTCGAACCGGCGCGCCCGCACATCGGGCCCGCCGCAGGCGATCAGGGCCAGGTCGGCCCGGAAGGCGAGCGCCTGGGCCAGCTGGCGGGAGCGCACCTCGGCGAGGACGAGTTCGCGCCGGGCCTGCACCAGGAGGCAGGCGAGGCCGGGGCGGGCCTCGCGCAGCGCCCGGGCCACCCGGTCGGGCCAGACCCGGGGCCGGTAGCCGGGGACCACGGCACTGCGGGCGAGTCTGCCCTCCTGCCCGCTGAGCACCACGGCGCGGCGCCAGGGGAGGCCGGCCAGCAGGGTCCGGGCCTCGCCCGGGCGCAGACAGCGCGGATCGTCGTCCTCCATCGCACAGCCCAGCCTTTCGCTCGCCCCCGCGCTGCCGTCGTAATGACCGGCGGGCCGGTAGTCAACTGCCCGTGGCACCGGGACAGTTGTTCTGCGGGCGGATCGGGCCATGCGCCGGGCGGACGGCGTGCCCGGGTGGCGGGCCGGGTAAGACACGCGTCTCAGTGTCGTCTCAGTGGGGTCTCAGCGGCCCCGGCGAGGATCCATCCGTACGACGATGGGAGAGGTACCCGAAGAGGTCCAACGGGGGTTCCGGGCGTGTTCCGGACCGGGCGCGAACAGCCCGCGCAGGTTCAAATCCTGTCCTCTCCGCCACAGCACTGCTTCGCCGAGCGCGCCGAGGTGTCCGTCGATGAGTCCGTCCCCCAAGTCCGTTCTGGTGGTGGCCAATCCAGCCGCGGGAACGCACTCCCGGGAGATGGCTCACGAGGTCGCGCGACGGATCGCGGGGGCCGGTACGCCCGTCGAGCTGGCTGTGACAGAGCGGCCGGGCCATGCCCGTCAGCTCGCCCGCGCCGCGGGCGGGCCGGGCGGCCCGGCCGTACTGGTCTGCGTCGGCGGCGACGGCACCGCCCACGAGATCGTGACGGGTCTGCTCGCCGGGCGGGAGGAGCGGCGCGCCGCCCTGCTCGTCCTGCCCGGCGGCCGCGGCAACTCCTTCTACCGGGAGCTCTGGTCCGACCGCCCGTGGCCCGCCGCCCTGGAGGCCGCCCTGTCCGCGCCGCACGTGCGCCGCGTCGATCTGGCGCGGATAGCGGAGACCGGTGAACTGGCGCTGCTCGGCGCCTCGTCGGGGCTCGCCGCGCAGGCGCTCACCAGTGTGCGGGACGCACTGGGGACGGGCCGGCGCCGCTATCAGACGGCGGTGGCGCGCACGATGATCGCCTTCCGGCCGTACCGGGGCCGGGTGAGCGTGGACGGGGTCGTCGTGCAGTCCGGGGCGACCGTGTCGGTCCTGGTGGGCGGCGGGCGGCGGCGGGGCGGGCAGTTCATGCCGCTGCCGTGCTCGGTGCTGGACGACGGGCTGCTCGACATCTGTGTGGCGGGCGCCGAACTGCCGCTGCGGGACATGGTGCGCCTGGCCCGCGACGGCAGCCATGTGGGGCGGGACGGGGTGGTGTACGCACGGGGGCGCCGGGTGGTGGTGGAGCGCACGGACGGCGAGCCGCTCTTCTTCGAGCACGACGGGGACCTGCTGTACACCGGCTCGGCGCGCTACACGCTGGACGTGGTGCCGCGCGCGCTGCCGGTGCTCGCCCCGTAGGCCTCCGTGTCCGGCTCGGGCAGCCCGCGCGCCAGCCACCAGGCCAGGGCGCACAGGCCGATCAGCGGGGCGAGCGCAACCCCGAGCCCCGCCGCCTCACCCAGCGCCCCGATCCCGGGCGACACCACTCCCCCGACACTCACCGCGAGCCCTAGCGTGACTCCGCTGGCCGTGCCGACCCGGCTCGGCAGGAAGTCCTGGCCGAGGGTCACATGGAGGGAGAACGGCACGTACAGCACGGCGGCCGCGAGCGCCGCGAAGACGAAGAGCCCGGGTCCGGGCACCAGCACCACGCCCGCGACGACCGGGACGGAGGCGGCGTACGCGAGCCGTACGGTACGGACCCGGCCCCAGCGCACCGCGAGCCGTCCCCCGGCGACCGTCCCGGCGGCGCCGCCCGCGAACAGGGTGAACAGCGCGGCCGACCCGGTCGCGGGACCGCCGCCGACGCGCTCCTGGGCGTAGGGCCCGATGAAGGCGCTCAGCCCGACGAACACCACCGAGCGGCAGACCACGACCGCCGAAAGCCGCAGGAACGCCGGCCAGTTGTCCGGCGCCGCGGACCGGGCTGCGGCGGCCCGCCCGACCGCAGCCCGCCGCGCGAGCACCCGGATCGCGGACACCGTCCCCAGCACCCCGGCCGCCGCGGGCACCACCAGCCACGGCGTCGCGCCCAGCCCCCCGGCCGTGAGCACCGGCCCGACGACGACCGGCGCGAGCGCGAAGCCGAGGGTGCCGCCCAGCGAGTACCACCCCATGGCGACATGACTGCCCCGGGCGGCGGTGCGGGCGAGCCGCGCCGACTCCGGGTGGTAGGCGGCGACGCCGATCCCGGCGAGCGCGACCGCGAGCCAGGTCAGGACGTACGAGCCGCCGAGCCCGGACAGCGCGATGCCGACACCCGCGCAGAGGCTGCTCACCGGGATCAGCCACGGCATCGTCCGGCGGTCGGTGAGCGCCCCGAACAGCGGCTGCACCACCGAGGAAAGCAGAGTCACGGCGAGGACGATGCCGGAGGCGGCCGTATAGCCGTAGCCGCGCTCGGCGACCAGGAAGGGGACGAGCGCGGGCACCGCCCCCTGGTAGAAGTCGACCGTGGCGTGGCCGAGGGCCATCACGGCGGTCGCGGACGGTTTCCTGGTGGAGCCCGATGGCTGCGCTGTCGTCGTCACCCCTCGATCCTGCGAGCGCGGCCCGTCGGCGGGCTTCCGATAAAGTGCCGGACTGTGCCGATATTCCGCCACGGTCCGCCGCACATCCCGACCACGACGAGGTACCTCGCGCCGGGTACGGGTGTGCTGGCGCACCGCCACGAGGTGCACCAGGTCGTCTACGCGGGCCGGGGCGTCCTGTCGGTCACGACGGACGCGGGCAGTTGGGTCGCCCCGGCCACCCGGGCGATCTGGGTGCCGGCCGGGACACCGCACGAGCACCGGGCGTACGGCGGGACCGCCCTGCACACGGTGGGCGTTCCGGTGGACCGCGATCCGCTGGGGCTCGCCCGGCCCGCGGTCCTGGCGGTGGGGCCGCTGCTGCGGGAGCTGATCATCGCGTACAGCTCGCCGGGTCCGAAGGAGACGCCCGAGGCACGCCGGATGCTGGCAGTCGTCCTGGACCAGCTGCGGCACGCGCCCGAGCAGCCGCTGCACCTGCCCACCGCCCGTGATCCCCGGCTCGCGGCCCTGTGCGCGATCCTGGACGACGACCCGGCCGACCCCCGGTCGCTGGCGGCGCTCGGTGCGGCGGTGGGGGCGAGCGCGCGGACGCTGGCCCGGCTGTTCCGCGCGGAGATGGGGATGACGTTTCCGCAGTGGCGCACCCAACTGCGGCTGCACCACGCCCTGGTATTGCTGGCCGGGGACGCCTCGGTGACCTCGGTGGCCCAGCAGTGCGGCTGGTCGTCGACGAGCGCGTTCATCGACGTCTTCCGGCGGGCGTTCGGACACACGCCGGGAGCGCGCCGGGCGGCGACCGGTTCCGATATACCGCGCGGGTTTACCCCGGGCCCAACGGAGGGTTGACGCCGAGCACATGGAGCGCTTGCCACCATGTACGGAGTGAGGGCCCGGCCGGGGGGACGGGCAGTGCCGCGTGCGACCGGGGGTCACGGGGGTGCTCCCGGTCCCACGCGGCCACCTCCGCCGCCACCGTCGCCCCACCCGATCGAAAACAGTCATCGCGCGATCCGAACACGCCATTGCCCATCACTGCTTCGCAACGGCCGTCCGCCGCGGGCGGATCGCGGGCATCATCGGGGCCCATCGAGCGTCGTCGGGCCCGGAGGTACGCGTGATACGGAAATTCCTCGCCAGGCCGAGGCGCCCCGCGAGCGGCGGCCCGACTCCGGCCGAGGCGGCGCTGTGCCGGGAGGCCGCCGAGTTCGTCCGGCTGCACCACGCGGAGGAACCCGCGCCCGGCGGGCCGGAGCGGCGCCTGGCGCAGGTGCGCGACGAGATCCGGGCCACGGGGACCTACCGGCACACCATCGAGGAGCTGACCTTCGGCGCCCGGGTGGCCTGGCGCAACAGCAACCGCTGCATCGGCCGCCTGTACTGGCGCTCGCTGCGGGTGCGCGATCTGCGCGGACTCACCGACGCCGAGCCGATCGCCGAGGCGTGCGCCGAGCATCTGATCCAGGCCACCAACGGCGGCCGCATCCGGCCCCTGATCACCGTATTCGCCCCGGACGCGCCGGGCCGTCCGGCCCCGCGCATCTGGAACGAGCAGCTGATCCGGTACGCGGGCTACCGCGCCCGGGACGGCCGGGTCCTCGGCGACCCGCGCAACGCCGGGCTCACCGACCTGGCGCTGCGGCTCGGCTGGCCGGGCGGCCCGCGCACCGCGTTCGACGTACTGCCGCTGGTGGTGGAAGGCGTCGACGACAAGCCGCGGGTCTTCGAACTGCCCCGGCACGCCGTCCTGGAGGTGCCGCTCGACCACCCCGACGACCCGTGGAGCCGGGAGTGGGGGCTGCGCTGGCACGCGGTGCCCGCGATCTCCGGGATGTGTCTGGAGATCGGCGGCATCCACTATCCGGCCGCACCCTTCAACGGCTGGTACATGGGGACCGAGATCGGCGCCCGCAACCTCGCCGACACCGACCGGTACGACCTCTTGCCGCGCGTTGCCCGGCGGCTCGGCCTGGACACCGCCGACGACCGCTCGCTGTGGAAGGACCGCGCCCTGGTCGAGCTCAACCGGGCCGTGCTGCACTCCTTCGACCGGGCCGGGGTGACCATGGCCGACCACCACACGGAGTCCCGGCGCTTCGTACGGCACCTGGAGCGCGAGGAGCACAAGGGCCGCCCGGTGCCCGCCGACTGGTCGTGGATCGTGCCGCCGATGTCGGGCTCGACCACGGAGGTGTTCCACCGCACCTACGACGCGGCGGAGCTGCGGCCGGGGTTCGCGCACCATCCGGAGGCGGCCGCACGGGCCCGCGGCGAATCGATTCGACGCCTGTAGGGGGAGGCCCCTGCCGGGTCACCCGGGAGGGGCTGTGCGTAGGCGGGCGCGGGGTCGCGGGCGTACCGCAGTGTCCCCTGGGAATCTGAGATGTTCTGGTACTTCCGTCTGCCGCGGCCGTCCGCCCCGGGCCCGAACCCTTTGATGTACACAGCCGCCTTGACCCCCGACAGGGGGCGGTGCCGCCCAGGACGCCGTACGCGGCCGGGCGGACGGGGATCCGTAGGGCATGCGGGCAGACCGAAAGGCCCACTGCCAGCTTTGCTTACTTGCACATGATGCGCAAGAGTGACGGACAGCAATGGGCTGACGGATCATCAAAATGGTGTGCAGATAAGGCAGTTGGGGCGGGGGCCGGAGCTTCCCGCTACAGGGCCGACGAGTCGTCCGCGACCGCGAGTCGTTGCAGTAGCTCACGCAGCACATCGCGCTCGGCCACCGTCAGGGGCTGCAGGAACGACTCGTGGATCTTGACCATCAGGTCCCCGGCGTCCCGCAAGCACACGGTGCCGTGGTCGGTCAGATAGAGCGCGAAGGTTCTGCGGTCGGCGCCTCGGCGGCGCTCCAGGAGGTTCTTGCGCTCCAGGTCGTCGACGAGGCCGACGATGGTCGTCCGGTCGATCCGCAGGGTCTGCCCGACCATGCGCTGGTTGATACCGGGCTCGGCGTCCACCACGTTCAGCACCCCGAACTGACGCAGCGTGATGTCCAGATGGGCCAGGGCCTGCTCGGCCTGCTCGGTGAAGCGCTGGCCGGCCTTGCGCAGAAGGAAGCCGTGCCAGCCTTGCAACCCCTGGAACAACGGCTGTGTCCCACTGTTCGGTTCCCGGTTCGCCACCACTTTTTCGGTTCACCCTCCAGTGGTGACGGTCCATCATGAGGGCCGCGAATCAGGACCCTTGACTCCCCAGTCACCGGTCGGCCATGCTCCCGGTTCAACAGAGCACCTGATTGTCACTGTAGCAGACAATCTATCTTGCTCAATTCGCGCGCCTTCTTCGCGCGCTCTTCATGACCGACGGGGGAACCATGGTCAGCGTCATCGAGTATTCAGATCCGGTTGTGCACTGTCCCGGCTACCTGGTGTACGACGCCACCGACTGCCGCCTCGCGGCGGGCGGGTGCCGTATGCAGGCGGGACTCACCGCCGACACCCTCAAGACCCTCGCGGGGCGCATGACGCTCAAGCAGCGCGTGCTCGGGGTCAACGTCGACGGTGCCAAGTGCGGCATCGCCTACGACCCGCACGGGCCGCACCGCGAGGAGGTCCTGCGCCGGTTCGTCGCCTTCCTCGCCGGCGAACTGACCACCCGCTTCAGCATGGGCTGCGACATGGGCACGCGGTTCGAGGAGCTGGACAGGATGGCCGCCGCGCTCGGCATCGGCTCCGCCAAGACCGCCGTGCGGCGCGCCCAGCGGATCACCGAGCACGAGTTCCGCGCCCGGATGGACCTGCTCAACACGCGGGTCGGCCTGCTCACCCTCGGCCAGCGCCGGGCGGGCCAGGCCCTCGCCCACTCCGCGCTCGCCGCCACCGCCCACACCGGCCGCCGCGACAGCCAGGTCAGCGTCGCCCTCCAGGGCTTCGGCAACCTGGGCCGGGCCGCGGCCCTCGCCCTGCTCGAAGCCGGCGTACGCATCACGGTCGTGGCCGACGAGTACGGCTGCGCGGTCGACCCGCGCGGCCTCGACATCGCCCGGATGCTCACCCTCGACCAGAGCCGCCCGGTCCAGAGCCTGCTGGCCGAGCCGATGCGGCTGCCGCGCGAGGCCCTGCTCGAACTGCCCGCCGACGTGCTCGTCCTGGCGGCCGGCGAGAACGCGGTCACCCCCTCGCAGGCGGCGGTGCTGCCGGTGCCGATCGTCGCCGTGGGCGCCAACTGCGGCCTGAGCGCCACCGCCGAGCGGCTGCTGCTCGACCGGGGAGTCGTGGTCGTCCCCGACTTCATCGGCGGGATCGGTGGCTCGGCCTCGATGGAGGCGCTCTTCGGGCCCCGCGCCACCCCGACGGCGCCCGAGGTGCTCGACACCATCGGGGCGATGATGCGCGAGCTCGTCGGGGACATCCTGTGCGGTGCCCGCGACCGGCGGGTGAGTCCCCGTCAGGTGGCCGCCGACATCGCGGCCTCGGCGATCGTCTCGCCCGGCGACAAGCCCTACGGCGCCAGTCCCTACCGCCCGTCCCGCCCCGCGCCCCGGGGTGGCCGGGGGCGTTCCGTCCGTACCCCGCTGAAGTCCGAGAGGCGACCGTCATGACCACCGCACCCTCGCCGGAAACCCCGCTCACCGGCCAGGCCCCGGCCGACACCGAGTGCGCCCATTTACGCAGTCACATCACCGACTCCCGGTTCTACGGGCACCGGTACAGCACCCAAGCCAGCCACCGCATCTTCTGTGACCGATGTCGGTACCAACGATGGCTCGACGTCGAAGCGGCGCTCGCCCTGAGCCAGGGCGAACTGGGCATCATCCCGGCGGCGGCCGCCCGCATGATCGCGGAGGCCGCCCGGGTGGACCGCCTGGACCTGCCCGCCATCCAGGCCGAGATCCGCCGCACCAGCCACTCGCTCGTCGGCTTCCTGCGGGTCTTCCAGGCCTCCTGCGAGGGCGGCGCCGGGGAGTACGTGCACTACGGCGCCACCACCCAGGACATCCAGGACACCGCGCAGGTCCTCGAAATGCGGGACGTCCTGGACGAGTTGGAGCGGCTGCTGCGGACGCTCGCCGGGCAGCTCGCCGAGCTGGCCGAGGCCAACGGCGCCACCGTGGCCCTGGGCCGCACCCACGCCCAGCCCGCCCTGCCGATGGGCTTCGGCGTCAAGATCGCCAGCTGGCTGGACGAGATCGTCCGGCATCTGGAGCGCATCGAGCAGCTGCGGCCGAGGGTCCTGGCGGCCCAGCTCTTCGGCGGCGTCGGCACCATGGCGGGCTTCGGCGAGCAGGCGCTGCCGCTCCTGGACGCGTTCGCCGCCCGCCTGGGGCTGGCGGCCCCGGCGGTCGGCTGGCACGTGTCGCGGGACCGGGTCGTGGAGTTCGTGTCGTGCCTCGCCATGGTCGCGGGGACGATGGGCCGGATCGGGGACGAGGTGCGCACGCTGTCGCGCCCCGAGTTCGGCGAGCTGGCGATCGGCTGGCGGCACGGCCAGGTCGGCAGCAGCACCATGCCGCACAAGCGCAACCCGGAGGCGTGCGAGCAGGCCGTCGTGATGGCCCGCCTCGCGGCCGCGCAGATGGCCAACGCGCTTGCCTGCATGGGCGGCGACCACGAGCGCGACTCCCGCTCCCTGCGCATCGAATGGGCCTGTGTGCCCGACGCCTCGCACTACGCGCTCTCGGCGTGCGAGATCGTCACGCACCTCGTCGGCGGCCTGGCGGTGCGGCCGGAGCGGATCCGTACCAACGTCTCGGCGGTCGCCGAGCAGATCGCCACCGAGAAGCTGATGCTGGCGCTCGGCAAGCACATCGGCAAGCAGACCGCCCATGAGTACGTGTACGAACTCGTCCAGGCGGCGAGGGAGAACGGCTCCTCGATGCGCGAGGTGACCGGCCGCGACGGGCTCGCGGGCGCGCCGCTGGACGCCGCCGCCCTCGACGAGATCTTCGACCCGGCGACCTATCTCGGCCAGTCCGTCGCCCTGACCGGCCGTGCCGTGGCCGGGGCCCGGGCGGCCCTGGCCCGGCCCGCACAGGCGGACGCGCAGGCGGACGGCGGCGACGCGCGATGAGCGCCGCGACCGCGACCGCCGAGCCGGACACCGGGGAGATATCCCGGGCCCGCCAGATCATCTTCCCGCGCCCGCTCTACTCCAGCCTGGTGGCCCACGCCGTACGGAAGTTCACCGGCCACTACCTGGCGGGCGAGACCGAGGAGCGCAAGGCGTTCGGGATGCTGGCGGGCCGACCGGTGCCGGGCGGCATCCAGGTCGGCTCCGTCTTCCCGCTCATCGTCAACATGCGCCACGACAGCGGCCACCGCGCCCGGATGGACGAGGTCGTCGAGGAGCACGCCATCCCGTCCGAGACGCCGATGGACCAGCGCGGCTGGATCGCCGATCCGCGCGAGCTGATGGACATCGACGACGCCTGCGACGACGCCGGCTGGGTGCTGTTCGGCAACTACCACACCCACCGGGTGCCCTGGCCGCACGATCCGGTCCGCGACACCTGCACCCGTCTGGACCGGGTGCTGGCCGCCGAGTCGGGCCAGTGGACCTTCATCCTGTCCGTCGTCGATCTGCACCGCCCGGTCCTGCGGGCGTTCTTCGAGGGCGACAACGACCGCGAGGCGACCATCCGCATCGTCCCGCCGCTGCCCGGAACGCATACCGCCGGGGCCTGAACCGTCCTCCGCCACGCACCCGTTCCGCACCCTTCCGTCTCTCACCCATCAAGAGGTCGTCATGGATCGCACCCAGGCTTACAACGACGTCATCCGCTTCCACGGCCACGAATGCCCCGGCGCCGCCTTCGGCGTACGGGTCGCGGAGGCCGCCCTCACCGCCCTGGACCTCAAGGACCCGGCCACGCCGCTGGTCCTGGTCTCCGAGACCGACGCCTGCGCGGTCGACGCGCTCCAGGTGCTCACGGGCTGTACGTACGGCAAGCGCAACCTGATCCACCAGGACGCGGGCCGCAATGTGTTCACCCTCTGGGAGCGCGACGGCTCCGCCGGGGTGCGGATAAGGGCGAAGGCGGACAGCATCGTCTTCCGCACCGAGGAGATCTGGGCGCTGGCCGGCCGGATCGACGACGGCACCGCGACCCTGGAGGACCAGGCGGCCTTCGAGCGCCTCCAGGGCGAGCGGATCTCGGCGCTGCTGAGCGTGGCGGACGAGGAGATCCTGGTGGCCGAGAAGGTCGAGGCCCCGGCGCCGGGCGTCAAGCACCTGGCCCGCACGGACCTCTGCGTGGACTGCGGCGAGCCCACCAGCGTGGAGACGCTGCACGACCACCGCGGCCGGATGGTCTGCCCGGCCTGCCACCTGGCCGCGCACGGCGGTGTGCTGCCCGAGGGGCACGGCGACCACGGGCACCACCCGCAGAGCCACAAGCACCACCACGAGCACAAGCACTGATCCGATGCCGACCGAGCGCGTACGTACGGAAGGGGCCCTGCGGCCGTGACAGTGTTCGTGATCGGCGCGGCCGGCGGGCTCGGGCAGCTGGTGGTCCGCGCGCTGCGGGAACGTGACGTGGAAGTGGCCGTCCTGGCCCGGGACCCCGAGCGGGTCCCGGCCGGGGCGGGGGTGCGGGTGGTGGCCGGGGACCTGTCGGACCCGGCCTCGGTCAGGGCGGCCGCCGAGGGCTGCGCCAGCCTGTTCCTCTCGGCCTCCTGCGACGTCGAGTGCCAGAGCGCCGCCGTGGACGTCGCCGCCGACGTCGGCGCCCTGCTGGTGAAGATGTCGCCGTGGCAGGCGGCGGTACGGGAGGACAGCCCGGCGCCCGGGGCCCGGCACCACTGGATCACCGAGCGGTATCTGGCCAAGCGGGACCTGCCGTACACCATCCTGTCCCCCAACTACCCGATGCAGGAGCTGATCCGGCACTACGCGCCCGAGGTGCGGCGGCGCGGGGTGCTGGTCGACCCGGCGGGCGGGCGGGGCGTGAGCGTGGTCGACGAGCACGACGTGGCCGAGGTGGCCGCGCGGGTGCTCACCGAGCCGGGCCACGAGGGCCGCACCTACGCCCTCACCGGCCCGGCCGCGCCCACCTTCGCCGAGCTGGCGGAGCTGCTGGCCGGGCTGATGTCCGTACCGGTCTCGGCGAGCGAGCTGGCCGGGCCGGAGCTCGCGGCGTGGCTGGCCCGCGAGCACCGGCCGTGGGAGGCCGAACTCGACGCGCTCTTCGGGCAGTTCCGCGAGGGCGCGGGCGAGCCGGTGACCGAGGACGTGCGCCGGGTCACCGGGCGCGGGCCGCGCCCGGTGGCGGACTTCCTCAAGACGCACCTCCACCACTTCCTGCCGGACTCGGGAGGCTGAGCCGATGCCCGCGACCCCGCGCACCGCCGAACGGACCGTCGTGGCCGACGACTTCCTCGCCGCCGGCTTCGCGGCCCGCGCCACGGTGGCGGCCGGACGGCTGCTCCTCGATCTGCGCATGCAGCACGAGGAGGGCCTGGGACCCGGCGGCGCCAAGCTGGCGCAGCTGGGCCACACCTGGTCCGGGCTGCTCCTGCGCAACCGGATCCGCGCCCGCTATCCGCGCGACGGCGTGCTCACCGGCCCGGCCTCGCGGCCGCCGGACGCCCTGCGCAGACGGCGGGTGTGGCTGGTCGAACCGCTGGACTCGGCCGAGGAGTACCACGCCGACGGCAATCCGCACTGGTCGGTGCGGCTCGCGCTGTGGGAGCGCGAGCGGGGGGTGGTCGCCGCGGCCGTCGCGGTCCCCGCGCTGTGCGAAGTGGTGTGCACGGCGGACCGGGACGCGGGGTGGCGGCATCCGTCGCCGGTGCCCCGGCCGCGTCCCCGGGTGGTGGTCGACACGCGCGACCCGGCCCCCTTCGCCCGTACGGTGGTGCGCCAGACCGGGGCCGAGCTGGTCCCGATGGGCTCGCCCGGCGCCAAGACCCTGGCGGTGGTCCAGGGCGACGCCGACGCCTACATCCACACCACGGGCGCCTGGGACTGGGGCGACGAGGCGCTGTTCCGGGTCGCGGACGCGGCGGGGTTGCAGGTGACCAGACTGGCCGCCGCACAGGAGGAGCGGCCCGGTCCACACCAAGTGGCCCCCGGCCGCTCCGCGCCCCTCGCCCTCATCTGCCGTCCGAGGCTCACCAGGACGTTCCTGGCCGCCTTCGCCGGGCACGGCATCCGGCCGGCCGCGGCGCTCCCCGACCCCAGGGCCCGTCCGGCGTCACCCTCCGCGGAGTGAGGCCGGGGGGCCGGGCCCGGCCCCCCGGCCGAACAGGGCGTCTCACCCGCACGACCAGCTCCCCACTGGCGCGCGGGGAGTCTTGACGCCCCTTCCCGCGCTCAACATACTGCCAACAATCAGCACCTCTGACAATCAGTCAACTGTTCTACGCCCGCCGCGCGTTGCGACGCCCGGTCACCGAAACGCCACCCAGAACGGACAGGACCGAACCGAGATGGCCGACGACTTCAGTTCCGTGTTCGAGCCCCCACTTGACCAGTTGCCCGACATCGACGACCTCGTCCGCGCGACCATGGAGTGGCACTTCTCGCCGCTGACCGGCAGCCCGTACTGGGTCGAACGCGCCAAGGGCTTCTCCTTCGACCCGCGCACCGACGTCCAGTGCCTCGCGGACCTGCGCCTGTTCGCCGACGTGCCGGTCGACTGGTCGCAGATACCCGCCCACCAGCTCGTGCCGCGCGGCAGCGCGCCCGGGGTGCGGTACGGGATCTACGAGTCGGGCGGGGCCACCGGCGCGCCCAAGCGGATAGTGGACGCGACCTCCCGGCGCCGCAACGTCCAGTGGCAGAGCCTGCTCCTCGACGAGCAGGGCTTCCCCTCCGGCGAGGGCAACTGGCTCCACATCGGCCCGACGGGCCCGCACGTCATGGCCAAGAACATCACCGCCCTCTCCGAACTGCGCGGCATGCTCTGCTACTTCGTCGACCTCGACCCGCGCTGGGTGCGGCGCTGCGTCGGCGAGGGGCGCCAGAGCGAGTTCCGGCGGTACGTGGACCACATCCTCGACCAGGTCAAGGACGTCCTGCGCACCCAGGACATCCGGGGCATCTCCACCACCCCGCGCATCCTGGAGTCCATCGGCGCCCGCGAGGACGTGTTCACCCTGCTGCGCGAGAGCGTGCGCGGCATCATCTGGGGCGGCACCAGCATGGACGGCGAGACCCTGCGCCTGATCGACGAGGAGCTGTTCCCGCAGGCCAAGCTGGCCGGTGCGTACGGCAACACGATGATGGGCGTGGCGCCCCAGCGCACCCCCGTGCCCGGCGACAAGGCTCCGTGCGTGTTCCGCCCGTTCTACCCGTACACCGTGGTCGAACTGGTCGACCCCGCACAGACCGACCGGATCACCTCCGACGACGAGGAGGGCCGGGTCGTCATCACCGTGCTCACCCGGGACTACTTCACCCCGCCGACCCTGGAGCGGGACGTGGCCACCCGCCGCGCCTCGGCCGACGCCTTCCCCGGCATCGAGCTCTCCGGGGTCCGCCCCTACGAGTCGGCGTCCACTTCCGTGGTCGAGGGGGTCTACTGATGGCCGAGGCCAAGGACCTCCACGAGATCCCGCTGATCCGGGCGGGCCTGCCCAGGCACTCGGTCGAGCGCGCCGAACTCGCGGGCGTGGACGGCACGTTGCTGGCGCTCGTCCACCTCGCCCCGCCGCTCCTGGCGCGGCTGACCGTCGCGGACGCGCGGGCCGGGGCCGAGCGGACGCCGGAGCCGGAGCGCATCGCGGCGGCGGGCGAGCTGTTCGAGACGGCCACGCTCAACGGGCTGTCCCCGCAGGCCTACTGCGAGCTCCAGTCCCGGGTCGCCGGGGTACCCGTCGCGGTGGCCCGGCACTCGCTGCGGGACGTCGCGGAGACGTTCGCGGGCGTGGGGGCGCGGTTCCTGGCCGAGCGCCCGACCGGGGCCTCGGCCGCGCCGGTGCCCGGGGAGATCTCCACGGTGTGGACGCGGCGCGGCGACGTGCTCGCGGTGATCGCGCCCAGCAACAACCCCGGCACGCACACCCAGTGGCTCACCGCGCTGGCCTGCGGGTACCGGCTGGTGGTGCGGCCGGGGACACGGGACCCGTTCACCCCGGCCCGGATGATCGCCGCGCTGCTCGACGCGGGCGTCGCCCCGCACTACCTCTCGCTGCTGCCCGGCAGCCACGCCACCGGGGACGCCCTTGTCGAGGCCGCCGATCTGAGCCTGGTCTTCGGCGGGGACGCGGCGGCCCGGCGCTACGGCGAGGACCGCCGGGTCATCCTGCGCGGCCCGGGCCGCTCCAAGCTGCTGCACACCGGGGAGATCACCGAGCAGACCGTCGACGTGATCTGCCGGTCGGTCGGCTACGACGCGGGGATGCGCTGCACCAACGCGACCGCCGTGTTCACCGACGCCGACCCGGCGGCCCTGGCGGCGGCCGTGGCCGAGCGCCTGGCGCGGCTGACCCCGGCGCCGCCCCAGTCGCCCGACGCGCAGGTGCCGGTGCTGCCGCTCGCGGAGGCGCGGGCGCTGCGGGAGCACCTGGAGGGACGGCTCGAAGGGGCCGTCGACGTGGCCGCGAAGCTCTATCCCGAGGGGCCGGTGGCGGACCTCGGGGACGGGTCGGGCGCGCTGCGCCCCGCCGTACTGCTGTGTGACCGCCCGGACCACCCCGGCGCGCGGATCGAGCTCTCGTTCCCGTGCGTGTGGATCCTGCCGTGGCGGCGCGAGCAGGGCTTCGGCCCGCTGCGGGACACGCTCGCGCTCACCATCCTCGGCGGCGACGAGCCGCTGGCGCGCGAGGCGCTGCGGGAGCGGTCGATCCGCAAGGTCCTGCTGGGCCCCATCCCCACGTACCAGGCGGGCCGGACCAGTCCGCACGACGGCTATCTGAGCCACGACCTGATGGAGGCCCGGGCCTTCGGAACGTCGGTCTGAGCGCGGCCCGCGCCGCGCCCCCGCCCTACCTCGCTGCAACGACCCCTGGAGTGTGTGGAGATGACTCGAACCGTCCTGGTGACCGGTGGCGGCACCGGCATCGGCAAGGCGATAGCGGCGGCGTTCCTCGCCGACGGCGACCACGTCGTCATCAGCGGCCGCCGCGAGGACGTGCTGCTGCGGGCCGCCGAGGAGCTCGGCGGCCAGGTGACGGCGCTGCCCTGCGACGTCACCGACCCCGAGCAGCTGGAGGCCTTCGGCGAGCGGCTGCCGGACGCCCTGCACGTGCTCGTCAACAACGCGGGCGGCAACCGGGAGTTCGACGCCCCGCCCCCCGGCGATCTGCGCGGCCTGGCCGAGCGCTGGCGGGCCAACCTGGACGCCAATCTGCTCGGCGCGGTGCTGACCACGGCCGCCGTCGACAAGCAGCTCGTCTCCGGCGGGGCCGTGGTGAACATCAGCTCCTTCGCGGCCGACCGGGGCGCCGGCTCGTACGGCGCGGCCAAGGCGGCCATGAACAGCTGGAACATCTTCCTCGCCCGCCAGCTCGGACCGCGCGGGGTGACCTGCAACGTGGTCGCGCCGGGCTACGTCGAGAAGACGGAGTTCTTCCGCGACCGCCGCTCGGAGCAGTTCCACGAGGCCCGGGTGGCGGAGACCATGGTGGGCCGGGCCGGACAGCCGCAGGACATGGCGGAGGTCGTACGGTTCCTGGCGTCGCCCGCCGCCCGGCACATCACCGGGCAGGTCGTCCGCGTCGACGGCGGCGTGATACCGACCCGTTGAACGGCGAACCGGTGCGGGCGGGCCATCCGCCTGAGCGGTCTCGGGGCGTGCGCCACTTCCCCGAGACCGCTCAGGCCCGTACCGGCCCTCTACGATGGGGACATGAGCGCGAGCAAGCACCTGTCAGATGCGCACTCCCCGCACCCGCGCACCACTGGCGAGGACGAGCGCCTGGACGTCGCGGTCGCCGTGCTGGCGCTGCTCGCGGACCGCACCCGGCTCGCCCTGCTCAAGGAGCTCGGCGCGGGCGACGCCGATGTCACCACCCTCACCGAGGCCTGCGGGGCCGCCCGCCCGTCGGTCAGCCAGCACCTGGCCAAGCTGCGTCTGGCCGGTCTGGTGGCGACCCGCAAGGACGGCCGCCGGGTGGTCTACTCGCTGCGCCACGGCCATCTGCGGCGGCTGGTCGACGAGGCCCTGAACGTGGCCGACCACCAGCTCGGCTCCCTCCCGCCGCACGACTGACGACAGCCACCGCCCGTCCCGGGGCCTTGATCCGGCCAACATGTGCATAGGTACGCACACATTGGTTACGATGAGAGTCCCAGCACCTTCTCGCGCCCCGGGACGGGTCCCATGCTGTCCGTACTGCGCAACCGCACCTACCGCCACCTGTTCACCGCCCAGGTCGTGGCGCTTCTCGGCACCGGACTCGCCACCGTGGCGCTCAGCCTGCTCGCGTACGACATGGCGGGCGGCCACGCCTCGGCGATCCTCGGCACCGCGCTCGCGATCAAGATGGTGGCGTACGTGGGAGTGGCCCCGCTGGTGGGAGCCTGCGCCGACCGGATCCCGCGCCGGACCCTGCTGGTGGCGACGGACCTGACCCGCGCGGGCGTCGCCCTGACGCTCCCGTTCGTCTCACAGGTCTGGCAGATCTACACGCTGATCTTCCTGCTCCAGTCCGCCTCGGCCGCGTTCACCCCGGTCTTCCAGGCGACCGTGCCCGAAGTCCTGCCCGCCGAGCGCGACTACACCCACGCCCTGTCCATGTCCCGCCTCGCCTACGACCTGGAGAGCCTGCTGAGCCCCGCGCTCGCCGCGCTGCTGCTCACCGTCGTCTCCTACCACTGGCTCTTCGCGGGCACGACGCTCGGCTTCCTGGGCTCCGCCGCCCTCGTGGTGTCGGCCGTGCTGCCCCGGCCGACCCCGGCCGCACGGTCCACGAGCGCGTACGCGAAGGCCGCGTCCGGGGCCCGGCTGTTCTGGGCTGACCCCCGGCTGCGGGCGCTGCTCGCCCTCGACCTCGCGGTCGCAGCGGCGGGCGCGATGGTGTTCGTCAACACGGTCGTCGTGGTCAGGGGCCATTTCCACGAGCCCGCCGGGGCGGTCTCGCTCGCCCTCGGCGCGTACGGGATCGGCTCGATCGCGGCCGCACTGTGGCTCCCCCGCCTCCTGGCCCGCACGGGCGACCGCGCGGTGATGCTCCCGGCGGCCTACGCCCTGCCCGGCGTCCTGGTCGCGGTGGCCGCCACCACGCTTGCCCCGGCCGGGAGTTGGAGCTGGGCCGGGATCCTGTTGATCTGGGCGGCGATCGGCGCGGCGAGCTCGGCGGTGCTGACCCCGGCCGGGCGCCTGATCCGCCACTGCACGGCCACACCCGACCTCCCGGCCGCGTTCGCCGCCCAGTTCTCCCTCTCCCACGGCTGCTGGCTGCTGACGTACCCGCTGGCGGGGTGGCTGGCGGCAGGGGCGGGGGTGCCGGTGACGGCGGGGGTGCTCGGGGTGATCGCGCTGGGGGCGGCGGGGGCGGCGACGGTGGTGTGGCCCCAGGACGCCGCGCCGGAGCAGGCCGCCGTGGAGTCGGGGCGCGCGGTCATCGGCGCCTCCGCGAAGGCGCGTTGACGATGTAGTCCACGGCCTCCCGCACGGTTCGTACGTCCATGATGTCCTGGTCGGGGATATTGAGGTCGAAGCGCTCCTCGGCCGCGACCACCACTTCCACCAACGACAGCGAGTCGAGATCCAGGTCCTCGTTGAAGCGCGCCCCCATCCGGACGTCCTCGACCGCGATCCCGGCGATCTCGTTGATGATCTCCGCGAGCCCGTCCAGGATGTCCCGGCGCCGGTCGGAGCCGCTCTCGTCGGTCTGCTCGGCCCGCTCCCCCGCCCGTGAGGCCGTGTCGATCAGGCGCTGGTCGGGGTGGTTGAGGAAGGACTGGAGGAGGAACCAGAAGGCGTCGGGGTCCATCCAGTGCAGCTCATCCAGTGCATCGTCGACCACCCGGCTGTCCCGCGTCTCGTGCCAGACGACCAGCGGGGCGAGGACCTGCGCGGGGGCGCTGGGGTTGCCACGCAGCACCTGGCAGAGCGCCTCGATCAGGTCGGCGAGGGAGGTCTGCGCCAGGTACCCCTGGTGCTGGTAGGCCTCGAACTCCTCGGCCAGCCGCGCCACCGGCACGCGCTCCAGGCGCGCCACGAGATGGTCGAGCCCCCTCACCCGCGCCCGTCTTGTCTGCTCGCTCTCCCAGAGCCAGAGCACCAGCTGCTCCGGGTGGGCCATCGCCAGGGCCTCGCGCTCCGCCATGGGGCGCTCGGCCAGACCGGCCGTGCGCAGGCAGAACTGGACCCATTCGTGCCGACCTTCCGCCGGGCCGCGCCGCAGGCTCGGCGAGCCGAGGACCAGTCGGCCGAACTGCCACAGATCGCTCATCGTGGAGGGGAACAGCCAGCGCTGGTACCCGTCCTCCAGGCGCTTGTGACGCGGCCCGGGAACGCCCTCCGCCTTCATCCTCTCCCAGAGCACCTCCATCAAGGACTCCCGCTGGTAACTCCGCATGTCCGGCAGTCCAGCCGCCTCGGGCGCCTCAGTGATGCGCGCGTACAACTCCCGCAGGAACACCCGGTCCTGCTCCAGCTCGGCCTCCCGCCGCAGGCGCAGTGCCCGGACCCGCTCGCGGCAGCGCTCGGCCGCCCGCCCCGGCGCCGCCGCGAACACGTCCTCGCACGCGGCCAGCCACGGCAGCTCCGTGTAGGCGATCCCCGATGTCGCCTCCACCACGGCGAGGACCGCGTCCGGCAGGCTCCCGTGGGCGGCGTGCTCGGCGGCCAGCCGTGCGACGAGCCCGGCCGGCAGCCCCGGGCCGTCCTCCGGAGTGCCCACCAGCAGCCGAGCCGCGAGCTCCACCGCGTCCTGGTCCGGGCGGGCGAGCAGCAGCCGGACCTCCTCCGCCGCCACCTCGGCGGGCAGCCGCAGCAGGGCGCGCCGCGCCGACGCCTGCACCGTCGCGTTCCGGTCCCACAGCAGCCGGTTGAGGGAGTCCAGCACCCGCGAACCGCCCGTCGGCGCCAGCCGGTCCAGCTGGTCGGCGACGATTCGGCGGACGAAGTGGTGTTCCTGTACGACGAGTTCCTGCACGAAGTCCCAGAACCGTGCACGGTGCGGATCCAGCTGGAAGACCAGCTGGGTGCCGATGCCCCGCCACTTCCAGTCGCGCTCCAGCATCGCCCGGATCACCGCGAAGTGCGCCTCGTCCGCCGCCCTGCGGTCCTCCAGGCGCAGCACCAGGAACTCAAGGGCGCCGCGCAGCGACGCGAAGCCGGCCTCCTGCTCGATCAGGGCGAGCGCGTCCTCGGCGATCGCGGCCGGGCTCTTCGCCTCCCAGCCCCCGTCGAGATAGAGGCTCAGCGCCAGCACGTACTCCGCGAAGCGGTCGTAGATGAAGACGACGTTGCGCACCCCGATCTCGTCGTCGATGCTCTCCTCAAGGATGATCTCCTCGTCGATGACCCGGCTGTAGAGCGAGTCGCTGCTGTCGAGCTCGGCGGCCGTGGCGCGCAGGGTGGCGGCGACGGCGCTGCGCGGCACCGAGGTGGAGCGGCTCTGCCGCATCAACCGGGCGACCTCCAGGACGAGTTCGGCCACCGCGCCCTTGCCCTTGAGCGAGGTGGCGTACGCGACCTGCTCGACCTTGCGCTCCCAGAACAGCTTGAAGAGGCGGAAGAGCCGGAAGTCCTCGACCACGCCGATGTCGCGGTCGCGGTACGCCTCGCACAGGATGCGCAGCACCAGCGCGTGCCGGCAGCGCTCGGCGGCCTCGCCGCGCAGCCGGCCCCGGATGCCGAAGGCGCCGAAGTAGGCGGCGGCGATCTCCGGGAAGGAGGCGAGCGGGAAGAGCGGCACGTCCTCGACCCGGGTCGCCGGGGTGACCCTCGGGCCGCTCTGCACGGGCTCGCGCTGCCAGACGTAACTGGCCCAGAACGGGGCCCGGTAGAACTGCCAGAAGTCGGTGCGGCAGGTGACCACCACCTTCACCCCCGCGCTCTCGGCCTGCCGCAGCAGTTCGTGCAGCGCCGCCTTCATCGCGTCCGGCTTGGCCGGGGACTCGTTGATCGCGTCCAGGAGCAGCAGCGGCGGGCGTCCGGGGGCGGCGGTGCGGGCGAGGTCGGCGAAGCAGCCGGGCCAGTCGGCGCCGTAGCCGAGGCGGGTCGCGATCAGGCTGAGCAGCCCGTGCGGCTCGGAGACCGGGACGCGGGCCGACATCAGCAGCACCGGTGAGTCGTCGAGGCGGCGCTCGGCGAGGGAGCAGAGCAGATTGGTCTTGCCCCGGCCGGGCTTGGAGACGACCAACAGACAGGTGCTGTCGTTGGCCAGGAACTCCTCGACCCGGCCCTCCAGTTCGTGGTGGCGGAAGTAGAGCTCGCGCAGGTACTTGGAGCCGATCTCGGAGATCTCCCGCAGGGTGGCGCTGCGGGCCTTCCCGCGCAGCTCCGCGAAGGGCGTGCCGGTGGCGGTGAGCGCGTCGAGACCGGCCGCGTCCAGCTCGGCGACCTCGTCGGCGAGCCGGGCCATCGCCTCCTGGCGGTCCACGCCGACGACCGCCACCGCGGCGAGCGCGCGCACGAAGTCCGCGAGGGCGCGCGGGCCGTCCAGGGCGATCCGGGCGACGACCGAGGTGAAGAAGGTGACGGTGGTGGTGCCGGGGGCGACGTGCAGGAGCGCCTCCCCGTATCCGGCGCTCTCCAGGAGGAACGTGCGCTGCCCGGGGTCGTTCATGCCGGGCAGCGTGGCGAGGGCCTGGATGAGTCTGCCGCGCGGCCCGGCGCGGTCGGGATCTGGCATGGCGGTCTCCCCCCAGATGGGCCGGGTGCTCAGCCGAGGCGGGAGCGGACGTCGGGCGGGAGCTCGCGCAGGATCCGGCTCAGCAGGATCCCCTCGTTGCGGTAGTAGTAGCTCCCGGTGGCGGGCTCCTGGAGGTTGCCGCCGGCGTGGTGGACGGCGCAGACCCGCCAGTCGTCGGTGAGTACGGGGGCGCCGGAGGAGCCGGGCAGCGTGGCCGTCACGTACTGGACGACGTCGGCGTCCACGTACTCCACGAAGTTGCTCTGGAACGCGATCTGCTTGGGCCGCCCGGCGGGGTGCTGCACGATGTTGACGCGGTCGCCGGGCAGGGGCGGCGCCCCGGATATCTCCAGGTGGCCCCACTGTCTGCCGGGGCTCTGAGCGAGCTCGACCAGCGCGAAGTCGCAGCGCGCGTCGGTGAGGTGGAGCCGCCCGGTGGCGCGGGCCTCGTGCACCGGGCGCGGCCGCCCCGCCGAGTCGTCCTCGTAGTTGAAGACGAAGCGGGCACTGTCGAGCAGATCGGAGTGCGGCAGTACGTGCTCGTTGGTGAGCAGCAGGTCCTCCGCGACCAGGAAGCCGGTGCCGGTCCAGTGGCCGGTGCGGTGCTCGACCACGATGTGGCAGACCGGGCGGGCGGCGGCCAGGGCCTGCTCCAGGAAGTGCACCGGCCGCAGCGTGTTGGCGGTGATGATCTTCTCTTCGACCAGGCCGGGGCTGGTGGCGCCCTTCCAGGCGGTGACCGCGGGGGCCGGGGAGACCGGGACCATCATGCGGTGGCGCAGCAGCAGGGCGGCGAGGAAGTCCTGCTGTTCCTTGCCGGTGAGGGTGGCGACCACGTTGAGCAGCAGGCCGAGGGCCTCGTGGTCGTAGGAGACCCTGCCGTACGCGGAGAGGTGCGTGACGAGGCGGCTGACCGCGACGAGGGTGGGGCCTTCGACGTCGATGTGCGGGACGAGGTCGCCCAGACCGGCCAGGTGCAGGATCTCGGCGCGCCCGGACGGGGAGCCGAGGACCGGCACGGCGGCCAGCAGGGTGACGAGCCGCTGACGCTCTTCCACGGTCAACTCGACCATCGCTCCCCCTTGAGCCACGCCGGAGTTTCCCCATGGTGCCAGCGCGGCGGCGCCCGCGCGGGCGGTCCGCGAAGGTCGGGCGGGGAAATCCGGGGACCGACCCCGGGAACGGGGACCGCCCCGGCCGGGCGTGATGCCGGCCGGGGCGGTACGGGTGCCGCTGTCGGATCAGGCCAGGGTCGCGATGGCCTGGTTGAAGGTCGCCGACGGGCGCATGACCGCCGCCGCCTTCGCCGGGTCGGGCTGGTAGTAGCCGCCGATGTCGGCCGGGGAGCCCTGGACGGCGATCAGCTCGCCGACGATGGTCTCCTCCTGCTCGGCCAGCGTCTTGGCCAGCGGCGCGAAGGCCTCCGCGAGCTGGGCGTCGTCGGTCTGCTTGGCCAGCTCCTGGGCCCAGTACAGGGCCAGGTAGAAGTGGCTGCCACGGTTGTCGATGCCGCCGAGCTTGCGGCTCGGGGACTTGTCCTCGTTGAGGAAGGCACCGGTGGCGCGGTCGAGCGTGTCGGCCAGGACCTGGGCGCGCGCGTTGCCCTTGGTCGTGGCGAGGTGCTCGAAGCTGACCGCGAGGGCCAGGAACTCGCCCAGGCTGTCCCAGCGCAGGTAGTTCTCCTTGACCAGCTGCTGGACGTGCTTGGGGGCGGAGCCGCCGGCGCCCGTCTCGAAGAGGCCGCCGCCGTTCATCAGCGGGACCACCGAGAGCATCTTGGCGCTGGTGCCCAGCTCCAGGATCGGGAACAGGTCGGTCAGGTAGTCACGGAGCACGTTGCCGGTGACGGAGATCGTGTTCTCGCCGCGGCGGATGCGCTCCAGGGAGAACGCGGTCGCCTCGACCGGGGACATGATCTTGATCTCGAGACCGTCGGTGTCGTGGTCCGCGAGGTACGTCTTGACCTTCTCGATCAGGACGGCGTCGTGGGCGCGCTCGGCGTCCAGCCAGAAGACGGCCGGGTCGCCGGTGGCGCGGGCGCGGGTGACGGCGAGCTTGACCCAGTCCTGGATCGGCAGGTCCTTGGTCTGGCACATCCGGAAGATGTCACCGGCGGCGACCGGCTGCTCCAGGACGACGTTGCCCTCGGCGTCGACGACGCGGACGGTGCCCGCGGCGGCGATCTCGAAGGTCTTGTCGTGGCTGCCGTACTCCTCGGCCTTCTGCGCCATCAGACCGACGTTGGGGACCGAGCCCATGGTCGCGGGGTCGAAGGCACCGTTGACACGGCAGTCGTCGATGACGACCTGGTACACACCGGAGTAGCTGCTGTCCGGCAGGACGGCGAGGGTGTCGGCCTCCTGGCCGTCCGGGCCCCACATGTGGCCCGAGGTGCGGATCATGGCCGGCATCGAGGCGTCGACGATGACGTCGGACGGCACGTGCAGGTTGGTGATGCCCTTGTCGGAGTCGACCATCGCCAGGGCCGGGCCCTCGGCGAGCTCGGCCTCGAAGGACGCCTTGATCTCGGCGCCGAGGTGCGGCACGGAGTCCAGGCCCTTGAGGATGGTGCCCAGGCCGTCATTGGGGGACAGACCGGCGGCGACCAGCGCCTGTCCGTACTTCTCGAAGGTCCGCGGGAAGAACGCGCGGACCACGTGGCCGAAGACGATCGGGTCGGAGACCTTCATCATCGTGGCCTTGAGGTGCACCGAGAACAGCACGCCCTCGGCCTTGGCGCGGTCGATCTGCTCGGTGAGGAACGCGCGGAGCGCGGCGACGCGCATCACGGAGGCGTCGACGACCTCGCCCGCGAGGACCGGTACGGACTCGCGCAGCACGGTGGTGGTGCCGTCCTCGGCCGCCAGCTCGATGCGGAGCGAGCCGGCGCCGGAGACGACCGCGGACTTCTCCGTGGAGCGGAAGTCGTCGGCGCCCATGGTCGCCACGTTCGTCTTCGACTCGGGGGTCCAGGCGCCCATGCGGTGCGGGTGGGCCTTGGCGTAGTTCTTCACCGAGCCGGGGGCGCGGCGGTCGGAGTTGCCCTCGCGCAGCACCGGGTTCACGGCGCTGCCCTTGACCTTGTCGTAGCGGGCGCGGACGTCGCGCTCCTCGTCGGTCTGCGGGTCGTCCGGGTAGGCCGGCAGCGCGTAGCCCTGCGCCTGCAGCTCGGCGACGGCGGCCTTGAGCTGCGGGATCGAGGCCGAGATGTTCGGCAGCTTGATGATGTTGGCGTCGGGCGTCTTCGCCAGCTCGCCGAGCTCGGCGAGGGCGTCGTCGATGCGCTGCCCCTCCTGGAGGTACTCCGGGAAGTGGGCGATGATCCGCCCGGCCAGCGAGATGTCCCGCGTCTCCACAGTGACCCCGGCCGTCGAGGCATACGCCTGGACCACAGGCAGGAACGAGTACGTCGCCAGCGCGGGCGCCTCGTCAGTGTGGGTGTAGATGATGGTCGAGTCAGTCACCGGGTGCTCCACTCCACGTATGCAACATTGCTCGACATCAAGATATCTCGTGACGGACCCGGGCCGGACAGGGGCCCGGCCCGGCGGAAGCGGCGAAATTCCCGGCCCGAACGCACGGAAAGCCGCCTTCTCCGATGGAGAAGACGGCTTCCGACCTGCGAAAACGCTGGTCGGGACGACAGGATTTGAACCTGCGACCCCTTGACCCCCAGTCAAGTGCGCTACCAAGCTGCGCCACGTCCCGATGCCCGTCTGACCTGGGGTTTCCCCGGGCCGAACGTGCACGAGAACAATACCGCACTTCGACCGGTGGTCACGAACCCCTTTCGGCCGCCCGGTCCGGCGGGCCGCCTCAGCGGACCTGACCGGCCGCGAAATAGGCCGCGAGCTCCGGATCCAGCGGCTCGACCCGCCGGGGCGTACCGCCGTCGCGCAGCGACATGGTCGCCTGGTAGCCCGCCGCCACCGCCATCCGGGCGGCCACCGGCGAGGTGTCGGTCCGGCCGCCCTCGCGCACGAAGCGCAGGAACTCGTCCATCAGGAGCGGGTCCGCCCCGCCGTGCCCCGAACCGTCCGGGGCGGCCGGCACCTCGTGGACCTCGTCGGGCTCGTCCCGGAAGTGGGAGCGCCGGGCGTTCCACACCTTGACCCGGCTGCCCGGCCCGTCGCCGAAGTTCTCCAGCCGGCCCGCGTCGCCGATCACGGTGTAGTTGCGCCAGTAGTCGGGGGTGAAGGTGCACTGCTGGTAGGCGGCGAGCACACCGTTGTCGAGGCGCATGTTCAGCAGCGAGACGTCCTCGATGTCGATCACCGGGTTCAGGGCGCGCTGGGTGTGCGGCGGCCAGTGGCCGTCCTTGGTGTACCAGTCGTCCGCCTTGGGCTCGCCCGGTGCGCGCCGGTGCGGGTTGTCCCCGTAGACCATGAGATCGCCCATCGCCTGGACGTCGCGCGCGTAGCCGCCGGCCAGCCAGTGCAGTACGTCGATGTCGTGGGCGGCCTTCTGGAGCAGCAGGCCGGTGGTGTTGGCGCGCTCGGCGTGCCAGTCCTTGAAGTACCAGTCGCCGCCGTAGCCGACGAAGTGGCGGATCCAGACCGTCTTGACCGTGCCGATCGCCCCGCGCTCGACTAGGTCGCGCATCAGCCGGACCACCGGCATGTGGCGCATGTTGTGGCCGACGTACAGCCGCGAACCGGTCTCGTACGCCGTGCGCAGGATCGTGTCGCAGCGCTCGACCGAGATGTCCAGGGGCTTCTCCACGAAGACGGGCTTGCCCGTGCGCATGGCCGCGCAGGCGATGTCGGCGTGGGTGTGGTCGGGGGTGAGGATCAGCAGCGCGTCGATGTCGGGGTCCTCGACGACCTTGCGGTGGTCGCCGGTCAGGGTGGCGTCGGGGAAGGCCCCGGCGGCCTCCGCGCGGGCCCGGGGGTCGGGGTCGGCGAGCGCGGTCACGGCGGAGCCGCGGCCCGGGCGGTGGGCGACGCGGGCGAGGCTGCCGCGCAGGCCGAAGCCGAGGACACCGATACGGAGGTCGGTCATGGTCAACTTCCTTACGTTCTGGGCCTGGTGACCCGGCGCGCCGGGTGGTCCGGTGCCGATGATGACATCGGCGCCCGGTCCGGTGCCGCACGCCGGACCACGCGCCCGGAACAACCGTTTCGCGCCGCCGCCACCGGGCGGCGCTCCAACGCGCTGGTCCGGAACAGCGCTTGCCGCCCGCAGCGGGAAACGATCAGGTTCGCACAGGCGGAGACCGTACGGTGGGCGGCCCACGCACTTCCGAATGCGTTCGCGCCCGGCACCCAATCGCGTCCCGGGGTGCTCCTCGATGCCATCCCCGTGCGCATCCGGGACCGAAAGCTGTCCCTCAGTGCCGTATGCCCACGAAACCTTTGCCCTTGGCATGTGGCAAGAAGACGGGACCGGGGAATGCCAACCGAGTGGAACCGGGGAGGCCAACCTCACAGAACACACCAGTAGTCAAACGTCAACACGCCGCGTTTCGGCCAAAGTTGACAAGGACGTTGAAGCGCCACTGAATGATCAACAACATGATGGGGTCGGCCTCTTCGGGACGGGGACCACTGCCGATGCACCACCTGCTCGAACACCGTTGCGAGCAGGCGTTTCGCGGAGGAGGGCTCGCCATGGACGGATACTTCAGCAGCCGCCCGCACCACCAACTACGGGAGTGTGTGCGGCAGTTCGCGGAATGCGAGATCCGGCCCCGGATAGCGGCGATGGAGGCGGCACGGTCCGTCCAGTACGACCTGTCCCGGCTGATCGCCCGGCAGGGCTGGATAGCCGCCACCGTCAGCCCGTCGTACGGGGGAATGGGCGTCGGACACCTCGGGAAGACCATCATCATCGAGGAGTTGTCCCGGGTCAGCGCCGCCATGGGCGCCATGGCGCAGGCCTCCCAGCTCGGCGTGGCCAAGATAGTCCACTTCGGCAGCGAGGAGCAGAAGAAGCACTGGCTGCCCGCCATCGCCGCCGGTGACTGCCTTCCGACGATCGCGGTGACCGAACCCGAGTCCGGCGGCCATGTGCTGGGGATGACGGCGAGCGCGGTCCGCGACGGCGACGACTACGTCCTCAACGGCCGCAAGGTGTACGTCGGGAACAGCCACGTCGGCGATGTGCACGGCGTCGTCGTCCGCACCGGCCCCGGCTCCCGGGGGCTGACCGCGTTCCTCGTCGAACCCGACCGGCCCGGGTTCTCGCTCGCCGCCGAGCGCGACACGATGGGCCTGCACGGCTTCAGCTTCGGCGAGCTCCACTTCGACGACTGCCGGGTGCCGGTGGAGAGCCGGCTCGGTGAGGAGGGCGACGGGCTCGCCGTGGCCTACTCCTCCAGCGTGCTCTACGGCCGGGCCAATCTGACGGCCGTCTCGCTCGGCATCCACCGGGCGATCCTGGAGGAGACCACCAAGTTCTGCACCGAGCGGATCCGCTACGGCAAGCCGCTCTACGAACTGCCCAACATCAAGATCAAGCTGGGGCAGCTCCAGTCCCGGCTGATGACGGCCCGGCTCGCCGCGTACCACGCGGTGCATCTGCTCGACCAGGGGCTGCCGTGCGACGCCGAGCTGATGAACGCCAAGGTGGTCAACGTGGAGTCCGCGCTGGACTCGGCGCGCGCCGCCATGGAGATCCACGCGGCGGCCGGGCTCTTCACCGACCGCCCGATCGAGCGGTACCTGCGGGACGCGCACCACATCTTCGCCCCGGCCGGCACCACCGACGTCCAGCTGCTCCGGCTGGCCGAAGTGGCGCTGGGCACGACGAAGGGCCAGTGGTCACAGCGGCTCTCCGACGTCGTCCGCACGGAGGAGTTCGCGGCGGCCCACTGACCGCGGAACCGGGAGGGCGGCGGTCAGAAGCCGCCGTCCTCCCGGCGGTGGATCTGCTCGATCAGCTCGGCCGCCATCGACTTGATCGTCTCCAGACCGGCCCGGCCCCACGGCCGTGGCTCGGTGTCGACGACGCAGATGGTGCCCAGCGCGATACCGGTCCGGTCGATCAGCGGCGCGCCCAGATAGGAGCGGATGCCGATCTCGTCGACCACCGGGTTGCCCGCGAAGCGCGGGTAGTCGCAGACGTCCTCCAGGACCAGGGCCTTGCGGCGCACCACCACGTGCGGGCAGTAGCCGTGGTCGCGGGCCATGAACCGGCTCACCCCGCCCGAGGCGGCCACCGCGTTCAGGTCGGTGCCCGCGTGCGCCCCCTCCGGGGTGTGCAGCCCGGCGAAGAACTGCTGGTTCTCGTCGATGAAGTTGACCATCGAATAGGGCGCCGCGGTGACCTCCGCGAGTTTGTGGGCGAACTCGTCGAAGGCCGGATCGGGCTGCTCCCCCATGCCGAGCTGGCGCAGCCGCTGGACGCGGACGGGCGCCTCCCGGTCGACGGGGGTGAGCAGCAGATGGCCGGTCGGGTCGTACGTCATGTGTGCGCTCCATGGCTGGTGGCGGCCGGGAAGGTGGACAGCAGGTGCTGGACCAGGGTGACCAGGGTGCCGATCCCGGAGCTGCCGATGCGGGCGTCGCACAGCACGACGGGAACCTCCGGTTTGAGGTCTATGGCGGACCGGACCTCCTCCGGGGTGTAGCGGTAGGCCCCGTCGAACTCGTTGACCGCGACGAGGAAGCCGATCCCGCGCCGCTCGAAGAAGTCCACGGCGGAGAAGCAGTCCTCCAGGCGCCGGGTGTCCGCGAGGATCACCGCGCCGAGCGCGCCCTCGGAGAGCTCGTCCCACATGAACCAGAACCGCTCCTGGCCGGGCGTGCCGAACAGGTACAGGACGTGCAGCTCGTCGAGCGTGATGCGGCCGAAGTCCATGGCGACGGTCGTGGTGGTCTTGGACTCCACCCCTTCGAGGCTGTCGTGCGCCACGCTGACCGTGGTGAGCAGCTCCTCGGTGGAGAGCGGTTCGATCTCGCTGA
This sequence comes from Streptomyces melanogenes, assembly GCF_014649795.1. Lineage (GTDB taxonomy): Bacteria > Actinomycetota > Actinomycetes > Streptomycetales > Streptomycetaceae > Streptomyces > Streptomyces noboritoensis. The sequence continues at coordinate 5,324 of NZ_BMTS01000001.1, read as the reverse complement.
CCGCGCCCACGAAGGTCGTCTTGCCGACCCCGAAGCCACCGGCGACGAGGATCTTCAGCGCGGTGGGGAAGAGATCCACGGCGGGGCTGACGTCAGAGCCGTCGTCGTAGGCCATCGAGCACTGCCTCCAGCAGAGAACGGTCGGTGGGGGTGTGGTGGAAGCGGGGCGCGCGGGCCGTCACCGCCCCGCAGTCCACCAGGTCGGACAGCAGCACCTTGGTGACGACGGCGGGCAGCCGCAGATGGGCCGCGATCTCCGCCACCGAGGTCGGCCCCTCGCAGAGCCCGAGCGCCTGGGAGTGCTCGGGCCCGAGGTGCGTCTGGGGCGGCTGCCCGGTCGCCATCACCTGGGAGAGCAGGTCCAGCGTGGCGGTGGGCCGGGTGCGGCCGTTGCTCACGGTGTACGGGCGGATCAGCCGCCCGGCCGCGTCGTCGAGCCATGGGCCGTCCTGCGGGGCCGGCACGCTCAGTGCCTCGTGCCGCTCGGTGTCCCGGCGCCTTGCCGGGCCGGCGTCACGAGGTAGGGCCGTACGCTCTTCACCAGCATCGCCATCTCGTAGCCGAGCACGGCCGCGTCCGCCTCGCGGCCGGCGAGCACGGCGAGACAGGTGCCCGAGCCGGCCGTGGAGACGAACAGCAGCGTGGAGTCGAGCTCGACCACCACCTGGCGGACCTCGCCGCCGTCGCCGAAGCGCGCGCCCGCGCTGCGGCCCAGCGAGTAGAGCCCGGAGGCCAGGGCCGCCATGTGGTCGGCGCTGTCGACGTCCAGACCGTGCACGGACTTCACCAGCCCGTCGGAGGAGAGCAGGACCGCGTTGCGTGTGTAGGGCACCCGCTGGACAAGGCCGCTGAGCAGCCAGTCGAGGTCCGAGACGTGTCCGGTCGGCGCATCGCTCGCCATGGTGCATCTACTCCTTGGAGTGTTCGACGTCGGTTTCTGCCTGGGGGTGGTGTAACGGCTGTGCGGGGTGGGGCGGGTGCGGCTGCGGTACTACGGGGCTGTCGTGCGGGGCCGGCTGCGACTCGGCGAGGCCGATGCCCCGCTGGAACGCCGCCATCAACCCCGGGTCGTGCACGGCGTGTTCGTCCTCCTTGCGCACGGCGGGGGCGTCCCGCAGCTGCGGCACGAGGTGCTCCTGGCTGCGGCGCCGGGGAAGGTCGGGCCGGGCCGCGCCGCGCACCGTACCGTTCGCCACGGGTATCGGGGGCACCGCGACCTCCCCGGTGCCCCGGTGGCCGGGGACGGCGGCGGCCGGGTTGGGCCGCTCCTCGTGGGCGGCGCGCACCGGCAGCGGGGTGGTGCCGTGGGTGGACGCGGTCTCGCCGTGCTGGGGCTGGCGGGGCAGCGGGGTGCCGTGCGCGGGCGTGCGGTGCGCGGGCGGCGGCATCGGCGCGGGGGCGGGCGCGGGCGTCTGGGGCGCGGCGTGGGGCTGCGGGTGGGCCGGGAGCGGGGTCCTGGCGGGCTCCGCGAGGGGCTGGCGCTCGGCCGTCTGGCCCTCCTTGTGGCTCTCGGAGTCGGCGCCCAACAGGCCCTGCGGCAGGACCAGTACGGCCTGGACGCCGCCGTAGATGTTGGTCTGGAGCCGGACCGCGATGCCGTGTCTGCGGGCCAGCGCGGAGACCACGAACAGGCCGATCCGGCCGTCCTGGAGGAGGTGGGCGACATTCACCTGATCGGGGTCGGACAGCAGCGCGTTCATCTTGTTCTGCTCGGTGACGGGCATGCCAAGACCGCGGTCCTCGACCTCGACGGCGAGCCCGGCGGTCACCAGCTGGGCGCGCAGCAGCACCTGGGTGTGCGGGGCGGAGAACAGCGTGGCGTTCTCGACGAGTTCGGCGAGCAGGTGGATGACGTCGGCGACCGCGTGGCCGCGCAGGGTGCCGTCGATCGGGGGCACCAGCTTGACCCGGGGGTACTGCTCGACCTCGGCGATCGAGGAGCGCAGCACCTCGGTCATGGTCACCGGGTGGGACCACTGGCGGCGGGAGATGGCGCCACCGAGGACGGCGAGGTTCTCCGCGTGCCGGCGGATGCGGGTGGCGAGGTGGTCGACGTGGAACAGGCCCTTGAGCAGCTCGGGGTCCTCGACCTCGTTCTCCAGCTCGTCCAGGAGCTGGATCTCGCGGTGGACCAGGGACTGGAGGCGGCGGGCCAAGTTGACGAAGACTTCGACCTTCTGCTCGTTGCCGACGCTGCTGGAGAGCTGTGAAGCCTGCACGACGGCGGCCACGGCGGCCTCGTGGGACCGGGTCAGCTCGTGCGCCAGGAGCTCGAACTCGTCGGCGCTGGGCGGGAGTTGGGCCGCTGCCCGGCGGGCGGGCGGGCCCTCGCCTCGGCGCAGCCCCTCGACCACGGTGCGCAGGTCGGCGGCGGAGCGGGCGCTGCCCCGGCGCAGCCCGTTGGCGCGGCCGAGCACGGTCTTGGCGGCGCGGTCGGCGCCCACCGCGGCGGCCGCCACGGACGCGACGGCGAGCAGCGCCATGCCGCCGAGCGCCGCCCAGAGCAGCTCCGAGGGGTGGGCGTGGGTGGAGTGGAGGGTGAAGACGACGGCGGCCGCGCCGCACACCACGGCGGCCACGGCGGGCAGCACCGCGGTGCGCAGCAGCTGGGGTCGTATGCGGCCCTCGGTGGACGGGCGCGGCCCGCCGGGCGGCCGACTCGCCGGAGCCGGGGCGGGCGCGGGGGCGGCCGGGGGCTGCGGCCGGTGTGCCGTACGTCCGTGCCGCCCGCCCTCGCGGCGTTCGGACCGCGCGGCGGGTGCGCGAAGATGAGACATCTGCGTCCTCGGTACGTGGGGTCCCAGAGATCGTGGTCCCGGGCCCAACTCAACCGATGCGGGCCCGCGTTGATCGTCGGCCACTCACAGTAGTGGTCAACCCCTCACCCTCGGTGCGCAGTTGGAAAAGTTCCCCCTACCGCGTCCCGCTCTGGTATGACGCCTCGTACGGCAGCGCGAAATACCCCCGACGACTCCTAGGAGACGACCGGGGCCGTCTCCTGTTCTCCCGCCTTGGCGGGCTCGCGGGCGTGCACCGGCCAGCCGCCCGGCGGGGTCGGGGCGACCGGGCGCCACCAGGGCGCGGTCGGCACGTTTTCCGAGGTGGGTTCGAAGGGTGCACCCGGGATGGGGAGCGCGATCCCGGCGCCCGTCGCCGCGGCGGCGGCCATGGTGCCCTCGCCCGGCTCGGCCCACGGGTGCGGGGCGAGGTTGAAGGTGCCCCAGTGGATGGGGAGCATCACGCCGTGCGGCCGGCCGCGCTGGAGGTCGAGGTGGGCCCGCATGCCTTCGGCCGGAGTCATATGGATGTCCGGCCAGAATTCGCTGTAGGCGCCGATCTGGATCATCGTGGCGTCGAACGGGCCGTGCTCGGCGCCGATGTCCTTGAAGCCGTCGAAGTAGCCCGTGTCACCGCTGTGGTAGATCCGGTGCTCGGGGCCGGCGACGACCCAGGACGCCCAGAGCGTGTGCTGCTGGTTGCGCAGGCCGCGGCCGCAGAAGTGGCGTGCGGGGGTGGCGGTGAGGCTGAGTCCGTTGACCTTCGTCGACTCGTTCCAGTCGAGCTCGTGGATGCGGTCGGCCGGGACGCCCCAGTGCTCCAGGTGGGCGCCGACGCCGAGTGGGACCGCGAACACCGTCCCCGTACCGACCAGGCCGCGGATGGTGGGCAGGTCCAGGTGGTCGTAGTGGTCGTGCGAGATGACCACCACGTCGACCGGGCCGAGCGAGGCCAGCGGGACGGGCACCGGGTGCAGGCGCTTGGGCCCGGCGAAGGCGAAGGGGGAGCAGCGCTCGCCCCACACCGGGTCGAAGAGCACCCGGCGGCCGTCGATCTCCGCCAGGACGCTGGAGTGGCCCATCCAGGTGAGCCGCAGTCCGGTGGCGGGCGGCTTGGCGAGGTCGGCGAGCGTCGTCGCGTGCACCGGGATGTTGCCCACCGGGGCGCGCAGGGCGCGCTGCTCCTTCTCGAAGTAGATCTTGGCGAACTCCACCATCGAGCCGGAGGGCCGCGTCCGCGCGCCCTCCGGGTTCTGGAACACCCCGTCCGCGAAGTTCGGCGAGCGGCGGATCCGCTCCAGGCGCTCCCCCGCCGGGTCGGCCCCGAACGCGGCGGGGCGCAGTTCGCGCAGCCGGGAGCGGAGTGGGAGCAGAGAACCAGCGCCGGTCACGGCACCTCCTGGGGCTCGGGGGTCGTTCCATTATGTGCGGCGGGTACGACAACGCGGGAACAGCGCCGTTACGCGGCAGCGACCCGCCGGGGACGGCTCAGCCGCGCGGCTGCCCGTAGGCGCGTTCGACCCGCAGGCGGAGCACCACGCGCCGGTCGCGGACCATGGCCCGCCGGTAGTCGTCCCAGTCCGGGTGTTCGCCCTGGACGTCCCGGTAGAGCTGGACCAGTTCCTCGACGGTCGCGTCGTGCGGGTCGGCGGCCACCGGGGAGAGGTCCCCCGTGCCCTCGGCCACGGTCCAGGCCCAGCGGTCGGCGCTGGTGACGTGGTAGCTGGCGCGGGGGTCGCGGCGCAGGTTCTTCGTCTTGGCGCGGTCGTCGGTGAGGGAGACCTTGATCACGCCCTCGTCCGCGTAGTACGCGTGGTTCACGTTGGACAGCTGCGGCCGCCCGTCGCGCTTGAGGGTGGCGAGGACGCCGCCCTTCTCCGCCGCGACCAGCTTGAGCAGCGCTTCCTCGTGTGCGTCGAATGCCGTCATGGCCATGGAACAGCGCGCGCGTACGTCCGATTCCCGCGCCCGCGCGCGCGTGGTGAAGGTCATGTGGCGAAGGGCCGATGACCGTGTGATGGACCTGGCAGTGACTATTCGGGGCCGATTGTCGGACCGTGCGCTTAGGCTGGACGCATGTCCACTTCCGCCCACGTCCCTGGTTCCGTACTGCCGGACGCCGAAGCCGCCAACGCGGCGATCCGCGACCTCGTCGACAGCGCGGACCCGGACGGCGGCTGGCCCTCGGAGGAGTACGAGCGGCTGCTCACGCTGTGGGCGGCGGCCACGACCTCCGACCTCGACGAAGCCGCGTAACCCCGCCGCCCCTGGGCACCGCGGCTCGGGCGATAGGCTCGACCTGCACATTTACCCGCGTCGTCCCCTCGCACAGCTGTCCCGGGCCGACCGACACCGCAGGAGAGCGACCGCCTTGTCCGAGACATCCGAGAACCGCGTACGTGAGCGGGCCACCGCGCCCGGTCCCTCGGACGACCGCTCCGGGCTGCGGGCCGACTGTGCGAACTGCTTCGGCCTGTGCTGTGTCGCGCTGGCGTTCTCGCGGTCCACGGACTTCGCGATCGACAAGGCCGTCGGGGAGCCGTGCCC